>NZ_QRGD01000001.1 GCF_003449015.1 Aureibaculum luteum
GTTATATAAGCAAGTTCTACTATTTTTAACTAATAATAAAAAGCTTCCCGACTTTTCGGTCGGGATTAGTTCAACAACGTATATAAAAAATTGCTGGTGTTGTGCTAAAACAAAGGTCGTTGCACGTTTGCTACGTCTGATTTTCCTTCGGAAAATCCTCGCACGCAAACACGCAACTTTCCATATACAAACACGTCAGACTGTCTAATAACCTGTTTTCGTAACTTTAATATTCGGGCAGGTGTCTTTGAAAATTTCTGAATAGGCGATTCTCAGCGATTGAAATTTAGTTATTAGACAGACTGACGTTATATGCCATTTAAAAACTGAACTTGAGAAAGATAATTTACATATTGACTTTGGCAATTTTATCCTCGTGTAACCTTTACGACAGGAAAGATGATGTGTTAATGACTGACCAAGATTATCTGGAAAATTACAGAGAGTTTTCACCAGACAACTCTATGGTTTTAATAAATTATAGTTTAGACCTTGGAGCATTTGGCTATGGACAAGCAGGAACTGCAATTCTTAAACTTTCTGATACAACAAAGAACTTAAGAAACTATTCTCTTCCAAACACTTTGACAAAATTAAAATGGATTGATAATAAAAGCATTTCAGCTCAATATGACATTCTACATTTGTTGAGAACGGGAAAAAAAATTGAATTGAAAGATGAAGAAGTGAATAATGTAAAAATCAAAGTTTCTGCATTAGACTACATTGACAAAGAAGACCATTTAGAAATTGAACACAAAGAAACTTCCCCGAATGGACAATTTGAACTTGTGGCTTATCGCTATTTGAAAAATAGAAGTAACTTAAATTTTATTCATATTTCAGTAATTCCATTTGGTGGACAACTTCCCAAATATGGAAACTATCTTATTGCCGATATGCAATCCGACTATGTTTTTTATGGAACTTGGACAAAGAAAAACGAACTTGAATTTCACACAAATAGTCAGTATTCGGATTTAGTGCAGTATTATTTGGTTAATAATAGACCAAAAATTGAATATGAACTCGTAACTGACGACAAAAATTATGGAAGTAAATATCGGTGGACAACAAAAAACGGCATATAACACCGTGTATAATTCATTGCTAGTTCTAGCATACTTACGAAAGTCCTCGCGGACTTTCTATCTGTGATTTATTTGCTAACTTTAGTTGCTTAAACCACGCAACAAACTAAAGAAACACGTTGTTAACCATAAAAATGAGAACTCCAATCCACACATCGAAAAAGCTAGAAAAGTTGGTTAAAAAATTAATGCAAACCAAGTCAAACGAAGAATGTGGAATTCTAGGAAAATGGAATGCGACAGTCTTTTATGTTGACCGAAAAAAATGTTGGCTAATTTCCAATGCAAAAACTCAATATATAGTCATACTTACTGGCATCAAGACTACAGATTTAAAAAATATTAAAGAAATATTTAAAAATGCGTTTTATGGACAATTAGTATATGACGGAATAATAACGGATTTTGAAAATCTAAACGAAATAATTGGCGAACTCGAATTTCTACCAACCGATAATGATAGGAAAACAATGGGATTTCAAAACCATCGAATTCAGGACTTGGAATGGTGGAAAGACGAATTTGGGAGTTTAGAAAATATGCCAATTAAGGACTTGACAAATCGATTGAATACTAGTCCGATTCATATCGGAAAAGGGCACAGAATGTCTGACTATACTGATTCAATAAAAGAAATGAAAAGTCTGTTGATGAAATAAAACCTGTATTCAATAAAACTCTAATTCGAGGCTTTGCGTATATTTATGCATCCGAAATATTTTTCAGATTTAGCTCTAATTAAAAAAATAAAACAAACAAAAAGCTTTTACTAAGTGCTTAGTCGAAAACGAAAAGTTTTCCTTGCCTCAGTACTATTCATGGCTATTGCGTTCAGGACGGGACATTATGAAAAAACAAACTTTCGATTATATATATGATTTATTATATTTTCATGATGATGATATAGAATGGTGGGAATACGAGGGAAATGAAAAACTTCGAGGTTATTTGGATAACCTAAATAGCAATGCAATTGAAACATTAATGGGTTATTCTGAAACTTGGTCACCATCAATTAGATTAAATCTTGCGGAGGCTCTAATTATGACCAAAGTTGAAGGGGCTTTTGAAGAATATTGTAAGGTTTTCATAAATATGGAAATAATACAATTAGCTCATTATATGAGTAGCAAATTAGAATATATAGCACCGAATGACCTAAAAGAAAGCTTGTATCAAAAATACTTAGATAAAATGGTGGAAATAGTGAATTATGAAAAAACAGAAGAAGAATCATAGTTGATAATAAAATAGAAAAAGTTTAAAAAATGAAAGAATTTAACATTGCTTATTAAAAGTTAGAACAAAAATAAATCTATCAAAATGATACCGCTAGAATTAAATATTGAAAAAATTGAGCAAATAGGAAATCTGAAGGAAAATGAAAATCTAAGATTTCGAACTTTTCTTAAAGGACAAGATAGTATAAAAGTTGATGGCATTGTCCATAGATTAAATGAAGAAATAGAAAGCCGAATTGACTGCACAAAATGTGGAAATTGTTGTAAAACTTTGAGACCATGCGTGACGAATAAAGAAATTGAAACCTTGACCATAATTGATAAAGTATCGCGAGAATTTTATATAGAGAATTTTATAGAACGAGATGACTTGGAGAACATTAAATACTTAAAAAATACGCCTTGTAAATATTTATCAGATAAAAAATGTTCAATCTATGATCTTAGACCGATAGATTGTAAATCTTATCCTCATATTAATAAGAAACATTTTAACTCTAGAACATTGGGCATGATGGAAAATTATGGAATTTGTCCAATTGTCTTTAACGTGGTAGAAAATTTAAAAAATGAATTTGACTTTAGGTAGTTTTTAAATGAAGAACAAAACAATGTAGCTGAGTATTATTATGCATAATCGCGAAGCGATTTTTTGAATCTAAAAGGTATTTCCATACTTTAACCTCTTGATCTATTCGAGTCCGTTAATCATTAATCCTAATTAAATTAATGGCTATTTAATATAAATTGTATCTTTGTATTTGTAAAAACGAATAAAATTTGTTTTTAAATAGTTCTTTTTAACTTTAGTGTGCAATTCGGTGAACATATACAGTTAAAAGTGTTTTAAAAGCTTGATATACAGGGGTTTATTAATTTTTAAATAATCCTCTCGCCCCGACAAAAGAAAACTTTTCATGAACATGAAAAGTTTTTTTGTTTTATACAAGTTTGAGCTTGCT
Organism: Aureibaculum luteum; assembly: GCF_003449015.1. Classification (GTDB taxonomy): domain Bacteria; phylum Bacteroidota; class Bacteroidia; order Flavobacteriales; family Flavobacteriaceae; genus Aureibaculum; species Aureibaculum luteum. Next base: position 3,295 of record NZ_QRGD01000001.1, read on the forward strand.
CAATGACTTGAATAAAACAAAAAGACATATGAGCAAAGCGAATAAATGTTTTCTTTTAGCAACGAATTCCCTTAAGGAATATAAGCGAAGCGAATAATCCTCCCTTCTCAACTATTGATTTTAGGCTTTTTTTATTTGAATACATTACCAACGAAGTTGAATTTTAAATCTTTGTGATACTATAAAAATTGTGATTATTTTAAGCATCAAAATCATCAACTTCCTTTACTACACCAGCGGGTAATTCAAGTTTTACATTACCTATTCTAACCCGCACTAATCGTAATGTCGGAAATCCTACAGCCGCAGTCATTTTGCGTACTTGTCTAAATTTACCTTCTGTCACAATAATACCAACCCAACTTTTAGGACCATGTCGTTCATCTCTTACTTTTCTATCTTCAATAGGATATTCTGCCACCGAGTGTACGTAAAATACTGTACAAGGTTTTGTTGTATATTCTTCACCATTTACGCCTATAGTTACCCCTTTTTGAAGAATTTCTATGGCATCATCATCAATAATACCATCTACTAATGCATAGTACTCTTTTTCAACCTTTCTGCTACGAATATGTTCACTCTTCTTACCATCAGTAGTCAATAACAATAAACCTTCAGAGTTTTCATCTAAACGACCTATTGCCATTACTCCCTCAGGAAAATCATGAAGTTCACCTATCAACCGCTTATTTTTCCTTTTGTTTTGGTTATTTACAAACTGACTTAAATAACCATAAGGCTTGTGAAATATAAAGTGGTGATGTCTATTTTTAGTTAACATAGGATACGTTAGAATGTATACGTTTTATTATAAAAGTATAAAGCTTTCAAATCTGAATAATTTCGCTTTTTAAAATTTTAACAACAAATGGTCTGTAAATGATTAGAGCTTAAAAATAGTATCTAACGCTATCCATTTTTCTCCCTCTTTTGCCCAAGGTAATGCTTGTTGATAGTTCCACATCAACGTTTCCCATTCTTGTACTTTAGAATTGTTAGCGTCCATATCTGCTTTTCTTTCAAAGCTAAACGTTTCATCAACTTCCATAATCATAAACATGCGATTTCCCGTAACGTAAATTTGCATATCAACAATTCCGGCATCTTTAATACTTTTCGTGATTTCTGGCCATGTATTTCCTGCTGCATGGTATTCCTTGTATTCGGAAATTAATTTAGAGTCATCTTTTAAATCGCAAGAAAAGCAATATCTTTTTGTTTCCATATTTATTTTTTAATCAAAAATTTATTTTGCTACTACATCTTACAAATTTAAAGTAATAGACTTTAATAGTTCTTAAACAAAACATCAATTTGAATCCATTTTTAAAATTAAACGGGAATATTTCGGAAAAATTTAGACCGCAACACAAAACTAGAAAAGTATTTCATTTTATAAATCTGCCTATAAAATCAAATAATAATTTAAAAAATAAGTTTACTTATAATTAAGGGACTATCATTAAAACAATTACATGATGAAAAATTTAATTTTTATTTTAATTTTAACATTTACATCATGTGCTTCAAAAGATGATGATCCAGTAGAGGAACCTATAATTAACATTACCTACACAACAAACATTAAAAGTATAATTGACAGTAAATGTAATAGCTGTCATTCAGACCCTCAAAAAAACGGAGCCCCAATAGCACTAGTTACATTAGAAAACGTTAAAGATGCTGTTCTCAACAAAGATTTAATAGGACGAGTTGAAGATGGCTCAATGCCTCCAGAAGGTGACGTTTTAACTTCTGATCAAATTGAATTAATTAAAGATTGGGAAAAGAATAGTTTTAAATAAAAATAGCCGATTAACACTTATCAATCGACTATCATTTCTTTTATAATAGGTTCTATTGTAATTGGTATCTCACACCAATATTAAAAACGTGATCGGTAAGGTCTCTCGTATTATAAAACGCTCTTTTGCTTTCTTCTCTATAATTATTTAGGGAAAGTATCGTTCCAGTTTTTTTTCCCGCACTTTTCGCAATCAGCTCAGCTCTTGTCTTGGCATTTTCAATGGCTTTCTTTGATAAGTCTTCAACTTGTTGAGGAGTTAATGGTTTATAAAATACATGTTTTTCATTAATACTAACACCCGAAAAACCTGTCGAAAGCAATTCAATAAACTTTGATTGAGAAGTGGTTTCAAATTGATACACCATTCCTTTTTTTCTATATCCCATGGCAGTATAAGCCAATGTATCTTCCTTTAATTGCGATACATTAACATTATTACTTTTTAATTTATCGAAATAGTCACTTTTTATTTTATCAAAACTTGTATTCTCATCATAACTATTATAGGCTAAGTCTTCAGATACAATAATGGTAGCTGAATATCTCTCTACCTCTCTTGAATACTCAACTTGTCCGCTAACATCAATATATGGTTTGTCTATTTGAGCAAAAGAAAAAGAGCTGATCATTACAAAAAGTATGGCTAATAATTTCAAATTTCGTAAGTTGTTTGTGTTTTCTAATTTCATAATTTACTATTTAGTAATATTAATTTTTTGATTTATATCCATTACAAAAATCTACAAAAAGAGAATGTATATACACACCTTATTATGGTAAAAATACACCCCTGCTTTTAGGGGGTTTTATTTAATGTAAGTACAGTAATTTCTGGCCTCATTCCAATTCTTCCTGGAAAACCTAACCACCCCAAGCCTCTATTAACATATAAATATTGATTATTTTGTTTATAAAGACCAGCCCAATGCTTATATTTATATTGTATCGGACTCCATTTTTTATTTTTAAAATTAAATCCGGCTTGCATGCCATGAGTGTGACCAGAAAGCGTTAAAGGAATATCCGTTTTATCAATAACCTCTTCGGGCCAATGGGAAGGATCATGTGATAATAAAATCTTAAATGGTATCGATTTCACTCCCGTTAATGCTTTGTTTAAATTGCCATATTGTTTAAAGGGTGGGTTACCCCAATTCTCTACCCCAACGATAGCAATTTCTTCATCGTTTCGCTTTATAATTGCTGCACTGTTTAATAATAAATTGAAATTAATTTTTTTAAAGAAATATTTTATAGATTCAAAATTATCTTTTTTGTCCTTTGGTCTTTTCCATTGACTATAATCGCCATAGTCATGGTTACCCAAGACAGCAAATTTACCTTCTTTAGCCTCTAGTTTTTCAAATACTTTTGACCAACCATTGAGTTCCCAAGCATAATTATTAACCATATCTCCCGTAAAAAAAATAAGATCAGGCTTACAATCATTAATTAGTTTCACTGCACTTTCTAAAATTTTATATCGATAATTAAAACTTCCTATATGTACATCAGAAATTTGAACAATTTTAAAACCTATAAAATTTTCGGCCAAATTATTAAATGCCACTTCAACGTTATGAACTTTGAATCTATAAGCTGCTTTAAAAATGGCATACACAATTACAAAAAATGGTAAAAATCCGGAAAGCAGTGCTAATACAATAATTAACCACTTCGAATTTGGCAATAATTGATTTGTAAAATAAAACAAAGCAATTACCATAACAAAAATTAATTTTGGGATAAAAGAAGATACTGTTAAACCGTATAAACTAGAAATTAAAAGCTGTTTTCTTCCGGGATGTATGGAATCCATTTTAATTTTTAAAATTAAGATTGAAATAATCAATCCCAAAGAGAATAACCAAAAAGAAATATCAATAGAAATTTTAATTAAATGGGAATTAATTAAAGTTAAAATGGGTTGTAATGCGAAAAATGCTAGAACATCAATTACCAAAATGGCAATACATAATAGAACGATAGTAAAAAAGGAAAACGATTTCATTTTTTAAATTATTATAACACGATAATTTTTTTATCTAAGAATAGTGTATTAAATTTAACTATTATTAATTAAAAAAAACTAATATGGAAATAATTATTCAATTCGTAAAAATGCCTACAAGTGAGACGATGGAAACGTTTGTTACAGAACGTTTAGAAAAATTAGAAAAAAAATATGATTGGATTATTAAAGCAGATGTATCTTACAAATTAGAAAATGACCCTACAGGAAAGGGTAAAATATGTGATATTAGGTTAAGCTTACCTGGACCTTTAATTTTTGCAACTTCTGATGAAAACAGTTGGGAAGCTGCTACAGATGCAACAATAAGAGATATAGAAAAGCAATTACAAAAACGGAAGGCATCAATGAAAACACATTCTTAAAATTTAGGGTCAATTAAAAATAATTGACCCTAAATTTTCAAAACTGATACCTTAGACTTAAAGCCAAATCAAAATCTAAATTATCACCATAATTATTCACAATTCCAAATTCAGGTCTAAAATCAATTGACACTAATAAAGGAATATCAAAGTTATATTCTATTCCAATATTTCCATCACCATTAACAAAAAGTCCGTCATCAAAGTCATCTTTATATTTGTCTTTGTGATTCCAAGTACCAATACCCGCTCCGAACCCTGCATACCAGTTAAAACCACCATCAATATTCCATACCCATTGATAAATACCTGATAGTTTCCAAGCATTTCGGTATTTAGTATTTCTCAAACCTAAATCTATTTCTAATCTGTTTTTAGTATTTAATTTTGTTTGATAAGAAATTTCACCACCAAAACCATCATTATCCCCTAATCGAAATCCTAATGCATGCTTTGAAATTTCTTGTGCCTTAGTTTGACAAACAAAACCAGCTATTAAAATAGTGGTAAACAATAATTTTCTCATCTATTTATAAATTTTATATTACACATGTTTATAATTAATATACATGCAAACCTATTGACAAAATTTCACATAATTTGACTCAAACCACATAAAATTTAACGTTTTTAATTATGATAAACGTATTACCTTATTTACAGGTATTTTATATGTAGGCTTAAATCGAATTTCATACTATAAATTTAGCTTATTAGTAGATTATAAAAAATGATAAAAACTAACTTGATTAGCGGTAAAAATATTCTAAATTTGCTTTTCTAAAACATAAAATAATGTCAGAAAATATAGAAAAAATAAAATGCCTTATTATAGGATCGGGCCCAGCAGGTTATGCTGCAGCTATATACGCCGCAAGAGCAGATTTAAAACCAGTAATGTATACAGGTTTAGAACCTGGTGGACAATTAACAACAACTACTGAAGTTGATAATTACCCTGGCTATCCTGAAGGTGTTGATGGCACCCAAATGATGGAAGATTTTAAAAAACAAGCCGAGCGTTTTGATACAGAAGTAAGATTCGGACTAGCTACCAAAGTAGCATTTAGTGATAAAGTTGGTGGTATCCATAAAGTAACAATTGATGGTTCAAAAGAAATAGAAGCTGAAAGTGTCATAATCTCAACAGGTGCAACTGCAAAATATTTAGGTTTACCTAGTGAAGAAAGATTAAAAGGTGGTGGTGTTTCTGCATGTGCTACCTGTGATGGATTCTTTTACAAAGGCCAAGATGTTATTGTTGTTGGTGGTGGAGATACTGCGGCAGAAGAAGCTACCTACTTGTCTAAACTGTGTAAAAAGGTAACTCTTTTGGTTCGTCGTGATGAAATGAGAGCCTCAAAAGCTATGCAACATAGAGTGGCTAACACTGAAAATTTAGAGGTGTTGTATTTTACGGAATTAGATGAAGTATTAGGAGATCAAGTTGTTGAGGGAGTTCGTGTTGTAAACAATAAAACGGGTGAAAAACGTGAAATAGCTGTAACTGGTGTTTTTATTGCTATTGGACATAAACCAAATACTGAATTATTCAATGGTGTTTTAGATATGGATGAAACTGGTTATTTGATAACTAAAGGAAAATCTACTAAAACAAAATTACCAGGCGTTTTTGCTGCTGGTGATGTACAAGACAAAGAATATAGACAAGCAATAACTGCTGCAGGTACAGGTTGTATGGCTGCTTTAGATGCTGAAAGATATTTAGCTGCTTTAGAAAACTAATAATACACAATCTTAGAAAATAAAAAAGAGTCTGTTTTAATAAAACAGACTCTTTTTTTGTGCAAAAAATATAGAAACATTTAGTTCTAAGTTTTCTTTTTATCCTCTTATACTACCACCAGAAGAACTATTTTTCTGAACATTTTCTGGATTACCTGAATATCTAATACCTCCACCACTACTTGCATTGGCATCAATACTTTCTGTTACAGTAACTGATACATTAGCTCCACTAGAAACATCAGCATTACACGTCTTTGCAATTAAATCATTTGCTCTAATATTACTTCCACTTGATGCGTTTGCAGAAAAACTTCCTGTAGCACCTTTTAAACTTGCTCCAGAGCCACTACTCGTATTACAAATTAAATCAGAAACATCTAACATTAATTTCACATCTGCTCCACTTGAAGTTCTAACATCAAACTCATCTGCTGATATTGTATTTTCAGAATATACATTTGCCCCACTAGTCGCTTTAATCTTAATAATATCAGTGGCTGTTAAATACACTTTTTTAGACTTTGCACTCCAAATATTTTTTTCAGAATATATACGTAATACTCCGTCTTCTACTTCGGTAATAATTAAGTCGTGCAAATTTTCATCTGCCTCTACTGATAAAGAAGTTTCATCGCTCATTGTTAAACGTACTTCTATTCCGTTACTCACAGAAATGGCATCAAAATCTGAGGTAATTGTTCTTTCTTGGGTAATCACATTTCTATTTCCCTTAACACCATCTAGCATACAACTAGTTGTCAAAAACAATACGATTACTGTCGTAATTTTTAAAATAGTTTTCATATTTTTTTATTTTTAGTTTGTTAATATTAATTGATTCATTCAAATATCACTCAAATGAATGAGCAGCACTATTTTAAGTTACTGAATTGCATTTTAATTAGGATGAGCAGTTATTATTTTATGATAACTCCATTTTCATCAATCTTAATTTCAGCCTTTTCACCATTATCATTGATTTCAACATTTAAGCTGTCACCATTTAATTTGATATTGACACCGTTTTTTTCATTGTCTTTTTCATCATCATTAGTGTTTTCAGATTTTGGTGGAGGACAATCTAAACATGCTAACCCTTCATCTGTCATTTTAAAATAATGCTTAACCATATCTCTACTATACATATTATTAACAGTCTTAATATTTCTTAAAAACACTCGAGATGACTCTTCAAAATAAACCACTTTATTTTCAGGAATATATAAGTTGATTTTTAAATCTTGATTTCTGAATGTATTTCTACTATCTGTTAAAAAATAGCTATCAAACACTAAATTATTTCCAAACTGTTGGTAATTATACTCAATACGTTCTGCATTTTCTCTGGCAATTAAACGTGTTCTACCATTTGCTCTTCTATAAATTTTAGTGTACGCTTCTGTACTATCTGATTTTCTAATGGAGATATTTACATCATTAGAGTAAAATTTAATTTGATCATTAGCATCCAACACTTTTTTGAAATAGATTTTATGGTTGAAATTATTGTTATTTGACAGATCTTCATTATCAACCATTTTTATGGTTAAGGTATCTGATGACATCATAGATAGTTCATTTTTCTCGATAGATGACCCTTCATTCGCAAATTCTGCACCTTGTTTTATTCCGAAGAAAATGGCAGATAAAAGAGCAATAATCCAAATTGCAAGAAACACTAATTTTGTGGGTCTACTCAATATTTTGGTTTTATTAGAAAGGATAAACAATCCTAAAATAAACAGCATAAAAATAGGAATCCCAATTAATATCAAAATCAACAATGAAATTAACCATATAGGAACACCAGTTCCACTTAGCATCTGAAAATCATCATCAAAAAAGGAATCCATTCCCATAAAATCGACCGTACCTGCAGTAAATAAGCTTATCACTAATGTAATTAAAGAAATTACAGAGACTAAGATAACTATGACCCCAATAAACTTCCCTAATACCAAAAAGATACCAGCCAACACCCTACCTAATGTATGGATAACATCCTGAAGACCCGACCGAGCTCTAGAGTTTCCTCTTCTTATGTCTTTTTTTTTTACAGCACTTGACACATTATCATATGCTCCTTTTACAGCGTCAGACACTTCACTAGCAGCTCCTTTTACACTCTCCGAAACATCTTCAAATTCAGCTCTAATTTTCTTTTCTATGTTAGTGATATTAACGGGCTCACCTTCCATTTGTAATTTATCTGCTGTAGTTTTCGCTTCAGGTAATAGAATCCATAAAATGATGTAAACCAAAGGTCCAAATCCAAGTCCAAAAGTAGCTACCAACCATCCTATTCTAATCCATATAGCATCTACATCAAAATAATGAGCCATACCAGAGGCTACACCTCCAATAAACTTATCATCTCCATCTCTAAAAAGTTTTTTCTTGGTCGATTTACTGCTGTAGTTTTTACCAGAATCATCGGTAAACAATTCTTCATCTATCATATAGTCTTCGGGTTGCCCCATAACAGCAATTACCTCATCAATATCAACTTCACTAATGACTTGTCTCTGGTCTTTAACTCGCTCTGAAAGCAATTCACTTATACGTGACTCAATATCATTGATAATTTCGTCTCTACCCTGAGGGTCGTCACTTAATGAACGACGGATAGCATCTAAATATCTTCTCAATTTTTGATAAGCCTCTTCATCAATATGAAAAAAGATTCCTCCTAAATTTATATTTATTGTCTTGTTCATTTTTTTGTTGATTTTTTTGTAGTTACTGTTTTTACAGCTAAGACAAGCTCTGCCCAAGTTGTGGTTAGTTCTTTTAAAAATAATGTGCCTGTTTCTGTTAATCCGTAATATTTTCTTGGAGGACCAGATGTTGATTCCTCCCAACGATAACTAAGTAAACCTGCGTTTTTAAGTCTCGTTAAAAGCGGGTAAATTGTACCTTCAACCACAAGCAATTTTGCATCTTTTAGGCTCGATAAAATCTCGCTAGTATAAGCATCCCCATCTTGTAAAATGGATAGGATGCAAAATTCTAAAACGCCTTTTCGCATTTGTGCTTTTGTATTTTCTATCTTCATTATGTGTCCGTTTAATTACGCATTACAATTACAATAAAATTAATCATAAAAATGAGTAATGTTGTTAAAATCTGTATCATTATATTTAGTTTTGGCTTGTTTGTGTTATTTGATTTTATCGCGTTTTATAAAATTTATAGTCAGTGGATAATTATACACCTCTCCTCTATTGGCTTTTATAGCTGCCACAACAATTAATATATATCTTAAAAAGGCTACTATCGCTATTAAGCTTCCTATACTTAAAATTCCAAAAAGGTTATCAAAATCAAAATGATAATTAAAATTATTTAAATGATCAAAGTCATCAATTCGTCTCAAATAATTAAAGAAACTTCCAAAGGCGAAAGGAAATAGTATCATTCCTAAAATAAATAAGTACAGGGTATAACTTAAATTAAAATTCACCGCTGCTATTCCATTTTTATCTGAATACTCGCTCTTGTCTTTACTAATTGACCACATTATTACAGGGCCAATAATACTACCGAATGGAAAAACAAAGCTTAAAAAAGCTGATAAATGAATTAAAAATCCTGTATTCTTTTCGTTTTGTGTTAGCATAATCTTGATGTATATAATACTTTCTTATGCAAATATATGTATAAAAGATAGTACTGTGCAATACTTAGTACTATTTTTTAACATTTATTTAACATAACACTTGCGTCTAAAACAGGAATGAAAGGGACGAAAATATAACACAACATATTGTTAAACAGAATATTAAATGTATTTCGAATTTAATTAATCTATTGAAATTGTTTGAATTTATAATTTCACTATATTGCATTAAAATAACTTACATGTCAAAATTTACCGTCAAAAACTTAAATAAATTCTTATTATTTAAGCTTCCCTCTGCATATTTTTCTGGAGTAAGGGTCAAATCTATAGATGATAATGAAGCTATCGCCACAGTAAAGCACAAGTGGATAAATCAAAATCCATTTAAATCATTGTATTGGGCAACTCAAGGTATGGCCTCTGAATTGGCAACCGGTATTTTAGTGATGAAGCATATTGATGAAAGTGGCCAAAAAATATCAATGCTAGTTACAAAACAAACAGGAACCTTTACTAAAAAGGCAACTGGAAGAATAAATTTTATTTGTAAAGATGGTGGCCTTGTAAAAACGGCAATTGATAAAACTATAACCACAAAAGAAGGGGTAACATTAACAATGGTAGCGGAAGGTATTGACGAACAAGGTGATTCTGTTTCAAAATTCGAATACGAGTGGAGTATAAAGGTAAGGATCAATAAATAAATCCCAAATCTATAATAATAACCAAAAAATTAAAGTGAGTATTTGAATGCTTTAAACATTGTAATTTGGATATTATTTGTAATTTGCTGCTTGAAATTTGATATTTAATTTTATGAAACGAGCATTATTTCCTGGATCATTCGATCCCTTAACCTTAGGCCATTATGACATTATTAAACGTGGAGTTAAAGTTTTTGATGAAGTTGTCGTAGCTATTGGTATCAATGCGGAAAAGAAATATATGTTTTCAGTAAAAAAGCGAAAACAATTTATTGAAGAAACTTTTAAAAACTTTCCGAAAGTAAAAGTAGTTACCTATAAAGGATTAACTGTCGACTTTTGTAAAGAGATAGATGCTGACTTTATTTTACGTGGATTACGAAATCCAGCCGATTTTGAATTTGAAAAAGCCATAGCTCATACCAATAGAGATTTATCACCTGTTGAAACAGTGTTTCTATTGACCTCAGCAAAAACATCGTATATCTCCTCCTCTATTGTTAGAGATGTGATAAGAAATAAAGGGAATTATACCATACTCGTTCCAGAAAGTGTTAGGGTAGAATAAATAGAAATACTTTAACCTTCTTTTGGTAAAAACACCTCAGCCATCATACATCTAGCACTTCCTCCACCACAAGTTTCAATAGTGTCTATGGGACTTGATACGATATCACAATGCTTATTAATTTTAGTAATTTGATCTTGGGTTAACGAGTTATGAGCGGCTTCACTCATTACTAAATGCCTTTTTTCATCTTTACTTTTAACCTGTAACATATTGCCTGCAAAACTGGCCACTTGTTCTTCAGTGATGGCAATAACTTCTAATCCATCTTCCTTTAAATGTTTAAGAACATTCTTACGTTCTTTCTTATCATCAATACAATCTAAGCAAATAATAGCAAATGTTTCAGCTAAGCACATCATAACATTGGTGTGATAAATAGGTAGACGTTCATTCTTAACCGTTTGATAAGCTGTAAAAATAACTGGAGTATATTCAAAATCTTCGCAAAATTCAATAATAAGCTCTTCGTTTGCTCTTGGAGATAGAGCACAATAGGCTTTTCTGTTTTTTCTATCTAAAGCTAAACTCCCCGTCCCCTCTAAAAAAATATTTTCTTCTTCTGCTGTCGTATAATCTACTATATTGTTTATTAAATATCCATGATTTTCAATTTCATCAAAAATATCTTCTCGTCGTTCTGGTCGTCTATTTTCAGCAAACATCGGATAAATAGCAACATCTCCATTTTCATGAAAAGAGACCCAGTTATTCGGGAAAATTGAATCAGGAGTATCTTGACTTTCAAGATCTTTTACAACAATAACAGTTACCCCAACTGACCGCAGTTTTTCAACAAAAGCATCAAATTCCTGTTGAGCCTTATTGTTAATTTCATTACTTTTAAGTTTTAAATCTTCTTGAAAATAATTGTTGACCGCAGTTTGTTCATTCATCCTAAAATTTACAGGACGAACCATTAAAATTGTGTTTGTTATTTGTTGCATTGTAGACTCCATATTTAAAAGGCCAAATCTAATCTAAAATTCAGTAATAATTTAAAATTTTGGTCGTTCTATTAAAAATAATTAAATTCGTTACAAATAGGAGTTTTTACACATTGTTATGAAATTGGTTTTAGGGTTACATATTTTGAGACCATTAGGCCATGTTTATTGAAAAATTTCAGCGGCCTTAAAATTAAATTTGAATGAAAAAAATATTGTTACCCATTATTTTAGTATTTTGTTTTAGTCTTGGTTTTTCCCAAAACATGAGTATTAAAAAGCCCAATTATAATCAGATTAAAAAGAATATAAGTCAAAACAATTCTACCCTATTTTACCCTAAATTATTGGAGAAATTCAGTAACGCAGATACCACGATGACCTTAAAAGAAAAAAGGCATTTATATTATGGTTTTATTTATCAAAAAAGCTATTCACCTTATACACGATCAGATTATAATGATAGTTTAAGAATTACGTTAAGAAAGAAAAAATACGAAACTGTAGATTTAAAAAACATTATTAAATATTCTGATTCTGTTTTAAAGCATAATCCTTTTAACTTAAATGCAATTAATTATAAAATCTACGCTGATAAGCAAATCAAAGATTCTATTGGCCTCATAAAAGACTACACAAAAATGAGAATTATTACAGATGCTATGCTCAGTTCTGGTGATGGACACTCAAAAGAAACTGCATACTATGTTATAAGTCCAACACATGAATACAGTCTAATAAAACTTTTAGGATATGAGTTTGGCGGAAAACAAAGCCTTATTGATCATTTTGATTATCTCACATTAAAAGAAAATGAATTTCTTATTGAAGGCTTATACTTTGATGTAAGTGCAAGCTTAAATCATATGAATAGCTTATTCAATAAAAAGGAATGAGATATCTTATAATAATTCTCGCTATCTTTTTATCATCTTGTTCAAACAGTACTCCAGAAGAAGATATTCAATCTTTAGACAAAGATTATATTAGTGCGATAGACTTATCTTCCTTACCTGAAATTGAATCTAAAAATATTGCTTTTTACAATACAAATGGTAGTCCAGACGATGTTGTTTCAATTCTTAAAAACAATGGAGTTAACACGATAAGGCTGAGAATTTGGAATCATCCAAAAAATGACCATTCAAGTTTTAATGAGGTCAAATTATTTGCTGACCAACTTCATAATTTAGGATTAAAAGTATGGCTAACCGTGCATTATTCTGATACTTGGGCAGATCCTGGAAAACAAATTCCTCCCAGTAAATGGCAAAACCTTTCTTTTTCAATTCTAAAAGATAGCATCTACAGATATACACAAAAAATTATAATAGGTATTAAACCTGACATCATTCAATTAGGCAATGAAATAAACTCTGGCTTACTACTACCCTACGGAGATATTAATTCAAATAAAAATCAGTTTATAGAAATATTAAACACAGGTACTAAGGCAATAAGAGACCTTTCGAAAGAAACCAAAATTATGATTCATTTTGCTGGAATTGATAATTCTGATTGGTTTTTTGATCAATTAAAAACTGTTGATTATGATTATATAGGTCTATCATACTATCCTATTTGGCATGGAAAAGACCTGGGAAAAGTTAAGATAACACTCTCAGAATTAAGTAAAAAGTACCAGAAAGAAATCCTTTTTGCCGAAACGGCCTATCCTTTTACATTAGATTGGAATGACTTTACAAATAATATTGTAGGTGATTCAGAACAAATTTTACCGCAGTATCCTGCAACCCTAGAAGGTCAAAAAGATTTTATCAGCAAGATAAAAGAACTCATTATTTCAACAGAGAACGGTAAGGGCATTTGCTATTGGGGTGGCGAACTTATTTCTTATAATGGAAAAGTGGCTACAGACGGTTCTCCATGGGAAAATCAAGCCTTATTTGATTTTAACAATAAAATAGTACCCGTTATTTCTTCTTTCCAATTCAAAAAAGAATAAATTTGTGGCCTAAAAATATATTATGTCTAAGCTTTATTTTAAATCAATTTTCTTTATTCTTTTTATTTCATTAAGCTCTTGTGCTGAATTGCAACAAGTAGTTAATACATTACCTAGTGGTACTTTAAGCAATACTGATATTGCAAGTGGATTAAAACAAGCTCTAGACAAAGGAATAGACGAGCAAGTTAAAAAATTAACCTTGGAAAATGGTTTTTATGGTAATAGTTTAGTCAAAATAGGTTTACCTGATGAATTACAAAAGGTTGATAAGGGACTAAGAGATATTGGACTAAGTAAACTAGCCGACGAAGGAATAAAAATATTAAATAGAGCTGCAGAAGATGCTGTAAGCGAAGCAACCCCGATATTTGTAGAAGCCGTTAAAGGAATAACATTTACTGATGCAAAAAATATTTTATTAGGTGAAGATAATGCCGCAACCGAATTCTTAAAAACTGGTACAGCAGATGCATTATACGCTAAATTTGAACCTGTTATTAAGACATCATTTGATAAAGTGGGTGCTGATAAAATATGGGCAAATTTAATTAACAAATACAACACGATTCCTTTTGTAAAAAAGGTTAATCCTGATTTGACAAATTATGTTACTCAAGAAGCATTAAATGGTGTATATACTATGATTGCTGTTGAAGAAAAAGAAATTAGAACCAACGCTTCTTCTCGAACCACAGATGTTTTAAGGAAAGTATTTGCTTTACAAGATGGTCGTTAAACCATACTTTAATACAAACTAAAAAAGAGACAATTCTTAATTCTACTGAAATTTATAGTCATAGTTGTGTAATTTATTTCCGAATAGAATTGCTATAAAAAACAGGGCCACTCTTCCTTGATCCTTATTTTATTTCAGAAGTAAAACGTACTGAATACAGAAAAATAAAGACGCCATTATATTCGCTTTTTTACCATATATGTGATATTTTTGATAGCCCGTAATTATTGATAAAAAAACACATAATTCATGAAGAATTACAAGTCGAAAAACAGATTAAATGCCGCCGAATATATTAATGGAGTACTAGCAGGAGATCGAGTTCTTTTATCGAGAGCTATCACAATTATTGAAAGTAATTTAACCAGTGATAAAAAACTGGCAAAAGAGATTATTCAATCTATTTTACCGAACTCAGGTAATTCTATTAGAATTGGTATAACCGGTGTACCTGGTGTTGGTAAAAGTACATTTATCGAAGCTTTTGGTAAGCTCTTAATTACTAAAGGCCATAAAGTTGCCATTTTATCAATTGACCCAAGTAGCCAACGTTCAAAAGGAAGTATTTTGGGCGATAAAACCCGTATGGAAGATTTAGCGAATTTAGATGAAGCCTATATTAGACCTTCCGCTTCTGGTGATACATTAGGTGGCGTAGCCAACAAAACTGGAGAAACAATGTTCCTTTGTGAAGCCGCTGGATATGATGTTATACTTGTTGAAACTGTTGGTGTTGGGCAATCAGAAACCGCCGTTCATAGCATGACTGATTTCTTTTTATTATTAATGCTAGCTGGTGCTGGTGATGAATTACAAGGGATCAAAAAAGGTATCATGGAAATGGCTGACATGTTAGTTATTAATAAAGCTGATGGAGATAATGTTAAAATGAGCCAAATGGCCAAAAGACAATATCAAAATGCTCTACATATTTTCCCATTATCAGAATCTGGATGGAGCCCTTTAGTAAGTACTGTTTCTGCTATAAAAAATACAGGTATAGAATGGGTTTGGGATGAAATTGGTAATTATAAAAAGTTAGTTTATGACAACGGTTATTTTATCAAAAACAGAAACCGTCAAAAAATACAATGGATGTATAATAACATAAATGATTCCTTAAAAGAATTGTTTTATGGTTCTAAGGACATTAAGAATGAGCTTAATGGTTTAGAAAAAAAAGTTATATCTTCGGAAATATCACCTGTAAAGGCAGCCGAAAACATAATTAAAAAATTTAAGGCTTCTTTTTAGAAATGCAATTCGCTCACTACTTATAAAAATTTATAATGACAACGTCTGAATATTATTTTGACAAGCAATTTGAGCTTAGATATTTTGAAATGAATAAATTGGGTTTGGCTTCTCCCACTACAATGTTAGCATTGTTAGAAGAGACTGCCGCCGATCATTGCTATTCCATAAATCATAGTTTGTACGATCTCATTTCTAATGATATTGGTTGGGTATTGGTTTCTGGTGCTTTTCAAATGGATCGTTATCCAAATTATAAAGAAAAAATTACAATAAGAACTTGGTTATCTAGCTATTCCCTAATTAAGGGATATAGAGAAAATATTATTTTTGATGAGCAAAAAAACATCATTGGTAGAGCTAAAGGACTATGGCTTTTCTTTGATATAGAAAAGCGAAAACCAATTCCTATTTATGAGGATATTAAACAAAAGTGGTCCTGTAATAGTGGAGTCTCTTTGAATAGAGATATAAAGCATAAAATTCCGCCTCTTATTACTGATAGTGATATTTCATTTGAAACATTTAAAGTGAATAGATTTGATACTGATATGAATAAACATGTAAATAACATTAGGTATTTACAATGGGTTATTGAATCTATACCAGAACAGATTGTAGATAATTATTTTTTACATGAAATAGACGGTCGTTTTATTGCAGAAGCTAAATATGGTGACGATATTATATCATTAACCAAAGAAGACCAAAATGAAAATTCTTTTATACATACTATAAAAATTAAAGGTAGCGATAAAGTTTGTGCTACAGCTAAATCTACATGGCGTAAAATTTAATCTACATCATTTACTTCAAATAAAAAACCCAGCAATTAGAAATAAATGCTGGGTTTTTTTAATATAATTAGTACTTAATCTTGTTCTAAATATTTCTCCATAATAGTAATGGCTGACTCAGAAATTACAGTACCTGGACCAAATATAGCAGCTACTTTTCTTTCTAGTAAATAGTCATAATCTTGTGCAGGAATTACACCACCAGCAAACACCATAATATCAGGTCTTCCTAACTTTTCTAATTCTCCAATTAATTGTGGAATTAATGTTTTATGACCAGCTGCTAGACTTGAAGCCCCAACGAAGTGAACATCATTTTCTACAGCTTGCTTAGCCACTTCTTCAGGAGTTTGAAATAATGACCCCATATCAACATCAAAACCTAAATCAGCAAAACTAGAAGCGACAACTTTTGCACCTCTATCATGACCATCTTGCCCCATTTTGGCAATCATTACCCTTGGTCTACGGCCTTCAATTTCTGCAAATTTATCCGTTAATTTTTGAGCTTTCGCAAAAATACTATCGTTATCTACTTCTTTACTATATACACCACTTATTAATTGAGTATTGGCTTTATGGCGTCCAAAATGAACTTCTAAAGCATCTGAAATTTCACCCAAAGTGGCAAAATTCTCAGCAGCCTCAACCGCTAATTCTAATAAATTACCTTTACCTGTTTCAGCACAAGCTGACAATGCAGATAAATTAGCATCGACAACAGATTGGTCTCTATTTGCTCTTAATTTTTTCAAACGTTCAATTTGAGAATCTCTAACAACTGTATTATCAACTTCTAAAATTTCTATATTTGATTTCTCTTTTGTTTTGAATTTATTTACACCAACTAAAATATCTTGTCCAGAATCTAAACGTGCTTGTTTTCGTGCAGATGCTTCTTCAATTCTCATTTTAGGCACACCGGTTTCAATGGCTTTTGCCATACCACCCAACTCTTCAACTTCCTCTATCAATTTCCAAGCTTTTTTCGCAATTTCTTGTGTCAGGTATTCTACATAATAAGAACCTGCCCAAGGGTCAACTGATTTTGTAATTTGCGTTTCGTCTTGAATAAAAATTTGTGTGTTACGTGCAATCCTTGCTGAGAAATCAGTAGGTAAAGCAATAGCTTCATCCAAAGCATTTGTATGTAAAGATTGAGTACCACCCAATGCAGCTGCCATTGCTTCAACACAAGTTCTAGCTACGTTATTATATGGATCTTGCTCACTTAAACTCCAACCTGAAGTTTGACTATGCGTACGCAAAGCCATTGATTTTGGATTTTTAGGGTTAAAAGATTTTATGATTTTTGCCCAAAGCATACGTCCCGCACGCATTTTTGCAATTTCCATAAAGTGATTCATACCTACCGCCCAGAAGAATGATAATCTTGGAGCAAATTCATCAATTTTAAGACCAGAATCTAGTCCTGTTCTAATATACTCCATACCATCCGCCAACGTATAAGCCAACTCAATATCAGCGGTTGCACCTGCTTCTTGCATGTGGTAACCACTAATTGAAATTGAATTAAATTTCGGCATCTTTTGAGTAGTATATTCAAAAATATCACCAATAATTTTCATTGAAGGTAATGGTGGATAAATGTATGTATTACGCACCATAAACTCTTTCAAAATATCATTTTGTATAGTACCAGAAAGATGATCTAAAGAAACACCTTGTTTTTTTGCCGCAGCGATATAGAAAGCCATAATCGGTAATACTGCACCGTTCATAGTCATAGAAACAGACATTTTATCCAATGGAATTTGATCGAACAAAATTTCCATATCTAAAATTGAATCTATAGCAACCCCAGCCTTACCAACATCTCCGGTTACACGAGGGTGATCTGAATCGTAACCACGGTGTGTGGCTAAATCAAATGCTACAGAAAGTCCTTTTTGACCTGCCGCTAAGTTTCTTCTATAAAAGGCATTCGATTCCTCTGCCGTTGAAAAACCAGCATATTGACGTATGGTCCAAGGACGCATAGCGTACATAGCACTATAAGGCCCTCCTAAAAACGGAGGTATACCTGCAACGAATTTTAAGTGCTCAGCATTTTTTATATCTTCTTCTGTAAATTCTTTTTTTACAGGTATTCCTTCAGGAGTATTCCAAACCTCTTGATTCTCCGAAGAAGCAGTATTTTTCTTAACTGCTTTATTTATTGTTAAATCTGAAAAATCTGGTTTCATGCTTTTATGGATTTAATTGTTTTCTGAATTTTATTTTGAACTTTAGAAATAGTAGAAATAATATCCGTTTTCATATGGATACATCCGTCTAGTCCAGATTCAGTTAATTCATCGATTATATTTGTAGGATTACCCGCTAATAAGAGTACTTTATCAGTATTTAATGCTCTGAATGCCTTAACAAAATTAAGGGCACTTTCATCATAATCTTGATCTGAACTACAAATAACAACAACATTTGAATCAGATTTTGCACTTTCTTCCGCTGCCTCTAATGCGTCTTTATAACTTTTTTCTTGTCTTACTTCAAATCCACTTACCCCAATAAAGTCATAAGCAAAAGCTGCTCTAGCCTTACGCATTGTTAAATTACCAAAACTTGAAAGTTCAACAATTGGTCGTTTATTCGTTTGTTCAACTAATTCTTCAGTTACTTTTCTAATCGCTTCAATTTCTAAAGAAGCTCTTCTAGGTTTTAAAATTTTAGAAGAAACTTCTTCATCAGTACCTCCTAAAATATCAGCACTCACCGTTTCCATTAAGTTTGGGTATTTGTTAACTCCAACAAGAATAAGTCTTCTTTGATTAAGTAGTTTTATTTTTTCTTGACGAATTTCAGCAATTTGTTGTTGAATTAATTCGCTTTCAAATGATTTATAATAACCACCATTAGTCTCAATAGCTAAGAAAAGCTCTAAGGCTTTTTCAGCAATTTTAGTACTAACTTCTTCTATATAATAAGAACCATCTACAGGGTTTGAAACCTTTCCAAAATAAGATTCTTCTTTTAAAATTGTTGAAATATTACCAGCAATTCTACTTGAAAAATCTGAAGGATTATTAAATTCTTTGTCATATGCATCAATTACAACACCATCTACATTACCTAATATTGCAGACATGGCTTCGGTTGTTGCTCGCAATAGATTTGTATGAGCATCGGTAACTGATTTATTCCAAATAGATGTTTTAGCAACCAACGTGCTTGAAAATTTAGTAACACCATATTTATTAGCAATTTCACTCAATAAATGATTAAAAGCTCTAAACTTTCCTATCTCTATAAAATATTCTGCCCCAATAGCGAAACGGAAATTAAGATTATCAAAAATTGCTTGTGCCTCCATCCCTTTTTCCAACAAGTTTTCAATAATGAAAACTAATGAGCTTAAAGTGTATGCCACCTCTTGAACTTGATTTGCCCCTGAATTTAAATATTCATTGGCAGAAATAGTTACCGCTTTATAGTTTGGAAAATCAGCTGTAATTTTTATTAATTCCGCATTGATTGCGAACTGGGTTAAATACAATTCACCACTAGTAACATAATCTGAAATTAAAGCCGTATTAAAATAACCTTTCACTTCACTTGGTGAAATATCTATTTTTTTTACGTAGGCAATAAAGTCTTTTGCAGAATTTAGTGTATTTGATTTTAAATTAAATGAAACGACTGTTTCTTTAAAGTTAATTCCCTCTAACAAGATTTTGACAGAAACATTTTCACTTATTTCAAAAAGCAACCCTGTCATTCCTTCTTCAACTGCTTTTAAAGCCAATTGGTTAGCCGTTTCCGCAGAATCAACAATAATTTTTCTGTAATTTATTAATGATTGTGAATTTTTTCCGGTATTGTTTAAAAATTCTATTTTATCCTCTGCAAGATATAAAGGCTGGAAATTTATTTTACTTAAATTTTTCCAAACAAGCTTTCTATTAAAATCAGCTCCTTTTAAATCTATATTTACTTTCTCTAACCACTCCTGTTTTGTAGCAGGCTTAAAGTCTGAAAAAAGCTTTTTATTTGTATCGTTCATAATATTTTATATTAATTAAGATAGAATTGAATTACCAATGATTATAAAACATCAGCAATTTAATATATTTATTTTATCATTAAACTGCTTCCGAATCTCTCAAAAATAGCTTTATCTAATTCTTCTCTATGATTAGGATGTGCAATATCTCTTAATGCTTTTGCACGTTGTTTTAATGTTTTTCCAAACAAAAATGCAACACCATATTCTGTAGCTACATATCTGGCATGAGCCCTAGTTGTAACCACACCAGCACCATATTTTAACATAGGCACAATTTTAGAAACACCTTTTAACGTTTCAGAAGTAATGGCAATAATTGGCTTACCTCCCTCAGACAATGCTGACCCTCGCATAAAGTCCATTTGACCACCAACGCCAGAGAACATTCTTGTACCGATAGAATCAGCACAAACTTGACCTGTAAAATCTATTTCAATAGCAGAGTTAATGGCTGTTGCTCTTGGGTTTTGACGGATAATTGCTGTGTCATTTACATAAGCAATATCTTTCATTTCTATCTCAGGATTATCATCCATAAAGTCATATAACCTACGTGTTCCCATTGCAAAACCAGAAACAATTTTAAATGGATTTACTTTTTTCTGAGAACCATTTACAACACCTTTTTCTACTAAATCAATAATACCTTCAGCAAACATTTCAGTATGTACACCTAAATTTTTATGATTGGTTAAAAAGCTTAAAACTGCATTAGGGATAGCACCAATACCCATTTGAAGGGTGGCTCCATCTTCAATAATACCAGCCACATTTTTTCCAATTTGTATCTCTGCTTCTGAAGGAGTGACTAATTTCATTTCATGAAGTTCTTCAACTATTTCTACACAAGCATCAAAGTTTTTTATATGCACCAAAGCATCGCCAAAAGTACGTGGCATACGTGGGTTTATTTGAGCAATAACTTTTTTAGTTTTTTCAATAGCAGCAATAACAATATCTACAGAAACTCCTAATGAACAAAACCCATGTTTGTCTGGCGGTGAAACATTTACCATTACCACATCTAAGTCCATATAACCTTCGCGAAATAAACTTGGTATATCACTTAAAAAAATTGGAATATAGTCTACGGTTTTACCCACCATTTTTCTAACATTTCCACCAATAAAAAAGGCATTCGTATGGAAACTTTCACTCAATTCTGGAGCAACATAGCCACATTCACCTTCTGTATGTAAATGTACTAATTCTACATTTTTCAATTCAGGTGCTCTGGCAACCATTGCCTTAATCAATTCTTGAGGTGTGGCAGAACCTCCTTGAATTAGCACTCTATCTCCTGATTTTATATGTTTTACAGCTTCTGCCGATGACATTTTATTTGGTATGTTCATTTTCTTGTTATTTTAGTTTGAATAATTTATTATGATAAAAAACTTAAGAGGATACCCGCAGCAATTGCAGAACCAATTACACCAGCAACATTTGGTGCCATTGCATGCATCAATAAGTAATTATGAGGATCTGATTTTAAAGCTTCCGCATGTACTACCCTTGCACTATCTGGTACAGCAGAAACACCTGCAGCTCCAATTAACGGATTTATTTTATTATCACCTTTTAGGAAAAGATTCATCAATTTAGCAAAAAACAAACCTCCCATAGTTGCAATTACAAATGATAAAGCACCTAATCCGAAAATTAATAAGGAATCTTTTGTTATAAAAATATCTGCTTGAGTTGATGCTCCTACTGTAACACCTAATAAAATGGTTACAATATCAATCATTTTAGTTCTTGCAGTATCTGCTAATCTTTCAGTTCTACCAGATTCTTTTAATAAATTACCAAAGAAAAGCATACCTAATAATGGTAATGCACTAGGTGAAATAAAAGTAGTTAATATTAAAGCTGCAACTGGAAAAATCATTTTTTCTTTTTGAGAAACCGCTCTTGGTGGTTTCATTCTAATTTTTCTATCTTTTTTAGAGATTAATAATCTCATAATAGGAGGTTGAATAACTGGTACTAAAGCCATGTAAGAATAAGCTGCAATTGCTATTGGGCCAATTAAATTTTTAACCGTTGTACCATCAGCTAATATATTAACACCATTAGCTAATTTAGATGAAAGGAAAATTGCGGTAGGGCCATCAGCTCCGCCAATGATTCCAATTGCACCTGCTTCAGGTAATTTAAAACCTAAATAAAGAGCTCCCATAAATGTTGCAAAAACCCCAATTTGTGCTGCTGCACCCAACAACATTAATTTTGGATTTGCTATTAGAGATGAGAAATCTGTCATGGCACCAATCCCTAAAAATATCAATGGCGGGTAAATACCTTTTACAACTCCAAAATATAAAAAGTTTAAAACAGATCCACTTTCATAGATACCTGTCATATTACCTGTCACAAAAGGAATATTACCTATAATAACACCAGCACCGATAGGTATTAAAAGTAATGGTTCGTAATCAAATTTTATTCCTAAATAAATAAAAACAATACCAATAATTATCATGATTAAATGTCCGCCTGTGACATTTGCAAAACCAGTATAATTATAAAATTGTTTAATACCTTCAAACGCTTCACTCACAAAACTTTGGTTTTCAACATTTTCAAGTTTTTCGATGCCTTGTGAATTGGTGTCTTTAGTTGTTGTATTCAAACCCAAAACCGGTCTGATAAAGATGAGAAGTGACAACACTCCGAATATTATTAATACTTTCTTCATTTTTCTACGTTTAAATCTATAAACCTTAAGGTTTATAAATTATGATAATTCTATTAATACTTCACTCTGTAATACCTGCTGACCAGCCTTAACAAGAACGGCACTTACCGTACCTGCCTTTTCTGCTGTTATTTGATTTTCCATTTTCATGGCATCTAATACTAACAACCTGTCATTAACCTTAATTTCATCACCAACTTTAACGTCAATAGAAACTACAATACCAGGTATTGGAGCAAGAATTTTAGTTTTTGAAGAGCCAGGGTTCACTTTTACAGGAGCAGAAGGACTTTTAGCTGCAGAACGAACCAAAATTGGTGTCTTTGCTTTTTTTACTTCAGCTTTCATTTCAACGACATAATCAGTTCCATTTACCTCTAAATTTATTAGATTATCTTCATGAGAAACAATTTTAACGCTGTAACTATTGTCGTATATTTTAAATTTAAAATTTTTCATTATTATTTATATTAAGGAATTCATTTTGAAAATTAATTTATAAACCACCCAGAATCAATTATAATTTCTGGTGGGTACCATATATTTTAGAACTCCATGGCGAGTATAATTTTCTAGCTTGTTTAATGGTTAATATTGCATTCTCATTGTCGTGCTGCTCATTCAAGTACATGTGCAGTGCCGTTGCAATTGCAGCGGCAGTTTCACCTGTAAAATCTTTTTCACTTTTAATGACAACTGATGTTTCTTTTTTTTCATTCTTTTTACCTAACCCTTTCAATGCTTTATATGCATTGAGTAATGCAGGTACTCCTAATTTAAAAAACACAGTTAACAAAATCAATGAACTAAAAACTATAAATAAGCCTGTTGCTAGGATAATGTACCCTTCGCTTATTGTATCTATTTGTAATGGTAGATTTATCATTATAATGGTATGTTTGAATGTTTTTTAGGTGGATTTACTACTTTTTTATTTGCAAGTAACTCCAATCCTCTAATTATTCTAAAACGTGAATTTCTAGGTTCAATAACATCATCGATAAAACCATATTTAGCAGCCACATAAGGGTTTGCAAACTTGGCATTATATTCATCTTCTTTTTTATCGATATAGTCTTGTTTCTCATCAGCATCATCAATTTTTCTGATTGCTGAACCTTCTAAGACCTCAACAGCTCCTTTTGCACCCATAACTGCAATTTCAGCAGTTGGCCAAGCATAATTTAGATCACCTCTTAATTGTTTACAACTCATAACATCATGTGCACCTCCATAAGATTTACGCAAGGTAATAGTGATTTTAGGCACAGTAGCTTCTCCATAAGCAAATAATAATTTTGCACCGTGAAGAATAATTCCACCATACTCTTGACCTGTTCCTGGCAAGAAACCTGGTACATCAACAAGCGTTACAATCGGAATATTAAATGCATCACAAAAACGTACAAATCTCGCTGCTTTTCTTGAAGCTTCAGTGTCTAACACGCCTGCAAAAAACTTAGGCTGATTAGCCACAATCCCTACAGGATGACCATTAAATCTAGCAAAGCCAACAACAATGTTTCTTGCATAATTTCTGTGGACTTCGGTAAACTCGCCGTTGTCAGTAATTGTAGAGATAACATCAATTATATCATAAGGTTCGTTGGGATTTTCAGGAATAATTTCATTTAGCACATCATCTAACCTATCAATAGGATCAGAAGTTACAATACTAGGTGGATCTTCCAAATTATTTGAAGGAAGGTAACTCATTAATTTCCGTATCAATAAAAGATTCTCCTCATCAGATTCTGCAAGGAAATGAGAAACTCCAGATTTTGTAGAATGAATATTAGCACCACCTAATTGCTCAGCAGTTACAATCTCTCCAGTAACCGTTTTTACTACTTTTGGTCCAGTAACAAACATATAACTTGTTTGGTCTGTCATTATAGTAAAATCTGTTAATGCTGGTGAGTAAACTGCACCACCTGCACAAGGGCCTAAGATTGAAGAAATTTGGGGAATAACTCCAGAGGCCATAATATTTCTTTGGAAAATTTCAGCATAACCTGCTAATGATCTAACCCCTTCTTGTATACGTGCTCCACCACTATCATTTAATCCTATAACAGGTACACCAATTTTCATGGCCATGTCCATTACTTTACAAATTTTAAGAGCATATGTTTCTGAAAGTGAACCTCCAAATACAGTGAAATCTTGAGCAAAAACATAAACAATTCGACCATCAATTGTACCGTGTCCAGTTACAACACCATCAGAAAGATAAATTTGTTTATCTAATCCAAAAGATTTTGTTCTGTGTGTAACAAACATATCAAATTCTTCAAAACTATCATCATCTAACAATATATCAATACGTTCACGTGCTGTTAATTTTCCTTTAGCATGTTGAGAATCAATTCGTTTTTCACCACCGCCTAATTTCGCTTTGGCTCTTTTTTCGATTAATTCATTAATTTTATCTTGATTTGCCATTTTTATATAACTATTTTTATTTTTTTCTTTATTGTTTTGAACAAAGTTCTGTTAGCACTCCAAGTGTTGATTTTGGATGTAAAAAGCCGATATTTAAGCCTTCTGCTCCTTTACGAGACACTTTATCTATTAACCTTACACCTCTTTCTTCTGCAGTTTGAAGTGCTTTTGTAGCATCATCAACAGCAAAAGCAATGTGATGTATACCTTGACCTTTTTTTTCTATGAATTTACCAATTGGACCATCAGGCGATGTGCTTTCAAGTAATTCTATTTTTGTATTACCTACTAAAAAAAACGCTGTTTTCACTTTCTGATCAATTACTTCTTCAATGCTATAGCATTTCATGCCTAAAACCCCTTCATAATATTTAATTGATTCTTCTAAATTATCGACCGCTATGCCGATATGTTCGATGTGCGAAATATTCATAAATATAGATTTTTAATTAATGATATTATTACTTCTTATTACACTGTAAAATTATATAATGGGCTCGCCAAATAATATGACAGATGTCATGTTATTTATGAAGTTACGATAACCTTTTCGTTAGTGTTTTTTAGATACAACTTTTTGTCTAGTAAAACAAAAAATATCAAGTAAAAAATTAACTCTCAAATCAATTTTAGTATCACTTACATCAAAACCACACCGGTGAGCGTACATTTTAGAACATTCCCACAATTTTCATTTGCCATTACGTTTAGAGTTTGTACTTTTGACCAAACCAAATAGTATATGAAACGAGCATGTTCAATATCTCATCTTCTTCGAGAAAGTCAAATGGCGAACCGCATGCGAACTCTTAAAAACATTAAATATTAACGCATGAAAAATACCAAATATGTTTTCGTAACTGGAGGTGTAACTTCATCTCTTGGCAAAGGCATTATTGCAGCATCTTTAGCTAAATTATTACAAGTTAGAGGCTACTCTGTGACCATACAGAAATTGGATCCGTACATTAACATTGACCCAGGTACATTAAATCCTTATGAACATGGTGAGTGTTATGTAACTAATGATGGTGCAGAAACTGATTTAGATTTAGGACATTACGAAAGGTTTTTAAACATACCTACTTCACAAGCAAATAACGTTACCACTGGTAGAATATATCAATCAGTTATAGATAAAGAACGAAGAGGAGATTTTTTAGGTAAAACGGTACAAGTTATACCTCATATTACCGATGAAATTAAAAGAAGAATTCGACTTTTAGGCAATACTGGAGATTATGACATCATCATTACTGAAATTGGTGGTACTGTAGGTGATATTGAGTCGCTACCATATATAGAGGCAGTTAGGCAATTAGAATGGGAATTGGGACGAGAAAATGCGGTTGTTATTCATTTAACTTTGATCCCTTATTTGGCTGCAGCCGGAGAATTAAAAACCAAACCTACGCAGCATTCAGTAAAAATGTTAATGCAAAGTGGTGTAAACCCAGATGTTTTGGTATGTAGAACGGAGCACCCAATTGGTGATGATATCAAAAGAAAATTAGCTCTTTTTTGCAATGTACAACAAGAAGATGTTATTGAATCTATTGACGTAAATACTATTTATGATGTACCTAATTTAATGTATGAAGAAGGTTTAGATCAAGTCGTTCTTAAAAAATTAAAATTAGAGACTAGTCCTAAGCCTAATTTAACGGAATGGAATGAGTTTTTACGTAAACATAAAAATCCAAAACATACAGTTGAAATTGGTTTAGTAGGTAAATATGTTGAATTACAAGATGCTTATAAGTCTATATCAGAAGCTTTTATACATGCAGGTTCTTCTCAAGAAATTAATGTAAATCTTCACTGGATACATTCCGAAAGTCTTACTGTTGAAAATGCAGAAAGCAAACTAAAAGGTTTAGATGGTGTATTGGTAGCTCCTGGTTTCGGTGTCAGAGGTGTTGAAGGCAAAATAAAAGCAATACAATATATTAGAGAAAACAACATACCATTTTTAGGCATCTGTTTAGGTATGCAAATGGCGGTTATTGAGTTTGCTAGAAACGTTTTAGGATTAGAGGACGCAAATTCTACTGAAATGGATAAGAAAACACCTAATCCTGTTATTAATTTAATGGAAGAACAGAAAAATATTTCTGAAATGGGTGGCACTATGCGTTTAGGAGCATGGGATTGTAAATTGGAAAAAGGAACAAAAGTATATGAGGCTTATAACACAGAAATGATTAGCGAACGTCACAGACATCGCTATGAATTTAATAATGATTATTTAGATAGTTTTACTAAGGCGGGCATGAAAATTTCTGGGATTAATCCAGAAACCAAACTTGTCGAAACTATTGAAATTCCTAATCATCCTTATTTTGTAGGTGTACAATACCATCCTGAATATAAAAGTACAGTGTTAAATCCACATCCTTTATTTGTGGCTTTTGTAAAAGCATGTTTAGAGACCAAATGAGAAAAAATATAACTATTCTATTCTTAATTATTTCAACAATTATAATGTTGAATAGTTGCGAACGCGATGAAATTTGTATAGATCCAATTACGCCTAATTTAATTGTTGTTTTTTATGATTTTGATGATTCAGAAAGTGAAAAATCTGTAAATAATCTAGCCATTGAAATTATGGATATAAATGGAATTGGTAAAAGTTTAGATACTATTGGAACTGATTCTATAGCCATTCCGTTAAATGTATATGATAATCAAACCACAATTGTTTTAACAACGGATAGTGATACTGATTCATTTAACAGAGATACTATTCGTTTAAACTACGAAACTGAAGAAGTATTTGTTGGGCGATCGTGTGGGTATAAATCCATTTTTAACAATGTGACTATTAGCAGAGACTTTAATGATTCTGATAAATGGATAAAAAGTTTGTTACTATCACAAACAGAAATCGAAGATGAAACCGAAGCACATGTTACGATACTGCATTAACCTATTGTTCTTACTTTTTTTCACGATATCTTTTTCACAAGGAATTGGGTCAACAAAGAAAGATTCTGTTTATTTAAATAAATATGGTTTACGTATTGGTATAGATTTATACAATCCCATACACACTGCATTTGACAATGAAAGAAAAGGATTTGAAATTGTAGGAGATTATCGCATTTCAAAAAAATATTTTATTGCGGCAGAATTAGGCTATATAGAAAATACAACGGACGAAGATTTTATTAATTTCACCACTAACGGTTCCTACATCAAGTTGGGTATTGATTACAATGCCTATGAAAACTGGTTAGACATGGAAAATATGATCTATGTTGGTTTTCGTTACGGGTTTAGCACATTCAGTCAAACCCTAAATTCATATACAATAAATAACGATCCTTTTTATGACGATGTTAGCATTGTTCAAAATGGGCAAGAGTTTGATGGTTTAAATGGACATTGGGGTGAAATTGTGTTAGGTGTTAAAGCTGAATTATTCAAGAATTTATTTATGGGATTTAGCTTTAGTGGTAAAAAAATATTTACCTCGAAACAACCTGATAATTTTAAAAACTTATTTATCCCAGGCTTCAATCGTGTATTTTTAAACAACTCTGGATTCAGCTTTAATTACACGCTTTCTTATTTAATTCCGCTGTATAAAAAGGCGAAATGATAATTTTTCTTTAATTTTACTACTACTAAAAGAATTTAGCATGCAAAATATACCAAGTGTAGATTTATCTGATTTTCTATCTGATGACCCTAAAAGAAAACAAAAATTCGTCAACGAAATTGGCAAAGCCTATGAAGGCATTGGCTTTGTTGCATTAAAGGGGCATTTTTTAAGCGATAATTTGGTTGATAATTTATATAGTGAAATAAAAAAATTCTTCGCTCTTCCTCTTGAAACCAAACACAACTATGAAATAGAAGGCATTGGCGGACAACGCGGTTATGTTTCCTTTGGAAAAGAAAGTGCAAAAGGTAAAAAAGAAGGCGATTTAAAAGAGTTTTGGCATTTTGGTCAATATGTAGAAGATGACGATAAATTAAAAGCAGAATATCCCGATAACGTGACCGTAAAAGAATTACCTGAATTCAATATAGTAGGTAAGGAAACGTATCAAATGTTAGAAAAAACAGGTGTTTATGTCTTAAGAGCTCTAGCTCTATTTTTAGATTTAGATGAACATTATTTTGACAATTATATAAAAAACGGCAACAGTATTTTAAGGCCTATTCATTATCCACCAATTACCAGTGAACCAAAAGATGCTGTAAGAGCAGCAGCCCATGGTGACATCAATTTAATTACCTTATTAATGGGTGCTCAAGGCAGAGGTTTACAAGTACAAAATCATAAAGGTGAATGGTTAGACGCTATTGCACAACCTGATGAAGTAGTTATTAATGTTGGCGATATGCTTTCACGTCATTCTAACAATAGGTTAAAATCTACTATTCATAGAGTCGTAAATCCACCTAGAGAAAATTGGGGAACATCACGTTATTCTATTCCTTTCTTTATGCATCCAATTAGCGAAATGCCTCTTAATTCTTTAGAAAACTGTATTGATAGTGAACATCCTAAATTATATGATGATATTACTGCAGGTGAGTTTTTAACGGAAAGACTAATAGAATTAGGCTTAATAAAAAAGTAACTATTCAAAGCCCATAATTCTGAAGCTTAATATCCAAAATCTCCTATTTTAACACAATGGATTTACAAGATCAATTAAAAAATTTATTCCCAGAACATAAACCTGAAAAGGAAGAAAAGCCAAAAGAAAAGAGTACTATTTGGTTACAAGACGATCCTATTATCTGTAAATATGAAAAACGTAAAGGGAAACCTATTACAATTTTAGAAGGCTACACTGGGGCAACGTCTGATTTTAAAAAATTAGCAAAAGAAATAAAAACAAAATTTAGTGTTGGTGGTAGTTTTAAAGATGATAAAATTATTATTCAAGGTGATCTTAGAGATAAAATTATGGAGCTTTTAAAAGAAAAAGGCTTCGCTGTTAAACGAGTAGGAGGATAAAATGGTTTACACCGTACAACAGGCTGTAATCTTTAAAATCATATATTCTAATACCTAAAATTTCAAACATTGAACACAAAACGTATTCCCGAATCCGAACTAATTTTAAATAAAGATGGTAGTGTATATCATCTTAACTTAAAACCCGAACATATAGCAGACACCATTATTCTTGTTGGTGATCAGGATAGAGTGGCAAAGGTTGCCAATCATTTTGATAGCATCATCTTTGAAACGCAAAAAAGAGAATTTAAAACCATAACAGGAATTTTAAAAAGTAAAAAACTTACGGTAATCTCAACAGGTATTGGACCTGATAATATTGACATCGTAATGAATGAATTGGATGCATTGGTCAATATTAATCTAGACACTAGAATGATAAAACCAGAGCATAAAAAACTTTCAATTGTACGAATTGGCACTTCCGGTTCTTTGCAAAAGGATATACCTGTAGACCGTTTTGTTTTATCAAAGTATGGGCTGGGTATGGATGGAACATTACATTCATATGCCTGTGAACAGATACTTGAAAGTGATATTGAAAACGCTTTTATAAAACATACAGATTGGAGCAATAGAAAAGCTAGACCGTATATTGTTAAAGGAAGTACTGTATTAGAAGCCATTTTATCAAGCAATGATACTTTTAGTGGCTTTACGGCAACTGCAAACGGATTTTACGGCCCTCAAGGACGAGTGCTTAGATTAGCTTTACAAGACGCCAAATTGAACTCTAAAATTGACAATTTCAGTTTCAATGGTTTAAAAATCACGAATCTTGAAATGGAAACTTCTGCCATTTATGGTTTAGCAAAACTATTAGGTCATGAGGCACTTTCTATGAATGCTATAATTGCGAATAGAGCAAATGGAACCTTCAGTAAGGATACACATAAAACCATAGAAAAGTTAATAAAATACACTTTAGATAAGCTAGTAACAGCATGAAAAAGATAACTATTGGAGGTGTACCTGAACACTTCAATTTACCTTGGCATATGGCCATTGAAAACAATAAGTTTAAAGACAAGCATATTGACCTACAATGGAAAGAATTTCCAGGAGGTACCGGTGCCATGTGTTCTGCATTACGCGATGGAAGTATTGATGCTGCCGTTATACTGACCGAAGGTATTATTAAAGACATTATTGCAGGGAACCCTAGTAAAATTGTAAAAACATATGTTGATTCTCCTTTATTGTGGGGTATTCATGTCGCTAAAAATTCAAAATTTAATTCCGTACAAGAGCTGAATAATGCTAAAATTGCTATAAGCAGACCAGGTTCAGGCTCTCAACTTATGGCCAAAGTAAACGCCGTAAAACAAGGTTTTAATGTTGACCAATTGAAATATGTACTCGTTAAAAATTTAGTTGGTGGCGTTAACGCTTTGTCTGATGGATCAGCAGACTATTTTATGTGGGAGCATTTTATGACAAAACCATATGTTGATAATGGCACTTTCAGGAGATTAGATAGCCTAGAAACACCCTGGCCTTGTTTTGTAATAGCTGTACGTAACAATATACTAAAAGAGGAACCAGAAGCTATTAAAACAATAATAAAGGTAATTAACAAACAGCTAAAGCATTTTGAAAAACCTGTAGAAAACGATAAATTAATTGCTCATTTTTCAGACCGTTATCAGTTAAAAGTAGAAGATGTAAAAACATGGTTATCACTAACCAAATGGAATAGAAAAAAAACAGTTTCAAAAAAATTAATTAATAGCATTCAAAATAAATTGACAGACTATGACGTTATAAAGGAAAATGTACCTGCAAAGGCATTAATTAAAAAGATGTTTTAAATAAATTTAAAACCAACCAACTAAAAACCTAGGTTATTTTATGATAACCAAAAAAGTAATCAACCAACCAATCTGAAAGCCATTTTAATAGTATTATTAAAATGGCTTTTTAGATTCTAAAAGGTACTATAAATTAGGGTAGTTCATTTATATAATTAGTACCGTACCTCATTATAAACGATTAAAGTTTGTAACTTTAATGCTTTGGTAATTTTTCACGTATTTACTCTCAACTTTTTTGGCAGAGTTATTGTAACTATACCAAACAGTAAATATGTATTATATAGAATTGATATAAAAATAATAATATTGAATTACAATTCAATTCAAATAATATCTATATTTGTTGAAACCCATATTTCTAAACTAAACAACTTATTTAAAAATTAATGATCTTGTACTTCCTTTTTAATGCAAAATTGAAAAGCGATACAATAGATATGAAATGAATATGAAAATAAAAATACTTTGTTTATTGCTAACAGTTACTTCTTTCGGTTTTAGTCAAACCGATACAGATATCTATCTATTTGATTTTATTCAAGGAGACAGTATTCTTGTTATCGACAATCCTATTAACATATCTGACAATAAGGGCTACGACAATCAACCTTCATTTTTAAATGACGGTTCTGGTGTATTATATGCCTCTACAAGAAACGAACAAACAGATATTGCACTATACGACATTAAAAATAACGTAAATGTATGGTTAACAAACACGGAAGCTAATGAATACTCTCCTATTCAGACTTTTGATAAAAATTATTTTACAGCAGTTAGATTAGAACAAGATGGTGAGCAACTTTTATGGAAATATAAATTTAATGGTAAAAAACAAGAAGTACTCATAGAAAACCTACCGGTTGGTTACCATGCATGGATATCTAAAAAAATGTTGGTTTCCTTTGTAATAGGAGATCCCTCATCACTAGAAGTTTCTAATTTAAAGTATAAAATTAAATATCCAATTGATAAAAATATCGGCAGGTCTATCTTAAAAATACCAAATACAGACTTATTGAGTATTATTAGTTTAGAGCATGAAGATCCTGAAATTTACTCTATAAACCCTATTACTAGTGAAAAAAAATACATTGCCGATCCCTTAGAAGGTGCTCAAGATTTGGCATGGACACCAGATGGAACAATGATTATGGGTAAAGGTGATAAATTATACAAATTAAAACCTGGTGTTAACAAAACCTGGGTTGAGTTTGCCTCATTATCTTCATATGGACTAAAAGGTATTACTAGATTAGCTATTAGCCCGTTTGGTAATAAATTAGCCATTGTTGTTGATGAAACTACTAAATAAACAAAACAAATAACAATTCCCACTTCACATAAAATTAGCTTTTTTTAGTTTTTTCAAAGATTTTCTATAAGTTTGTGTGTAAGAAATTACGCATAAATCTTATTAACTAAAACAATAGATAGTAGCTAATGAAATCATTTACGTATTCATTTTTAGTATTCCTAATAATTATTACAAGTTCTTGTAGTAAAAAAATAATTAAAGAAAAGTGGCTTAAAAAAGAAGCTCCAGCAGTATTTAAAGCTCGTTTCGAAACTACAAAAGGTAATTTTGACATTGAAGCACATCGCGAGTGGTCTCCTTTAGCTGTTGATAGATTATACCAACTTATTTCTACTGATTTTTATACTGATATTGCGTTCTATAGAGTTGTACCTAATTTTGTTGTACAGTTTGGTATTCATGACAATGCCGATTTAAATAAAGCTTGGAGCAGTTATAAAATTGCAGATGAAACTGTTAAGAAAAGTAATGAAGAAGGTACCATAGCATTTGCTCGAGGAGGCAAAAGAACTAGAGATACACAATTATTTATAAACTTAAAGAATAATGATAGACTTGACTCCCTATCTTATAGTAACGTTACAGGTTTTCCTGTAATTGCAAAAGTTATTGATGGAATGGATGTAGTTAAGGCGATTTATAATGGCTATGGTGAAAAACCTGGAAGAAAGCAAGATTCAATTCAAAAATTGGGAAATTCGTACCTGAAATCTGCTTTTCCAAAGTTAGATTATATAAAAAAAGTGTATATTGTGGATTAATTGAACTCTTAAAAAATCCTCTTTCACAAAGATATTTAAAGTATAGGCACGTTATAAAAGAACATTCCGCAGCTCGGAAAATTGTATAATTTTCCAAAAACTACGGAATGGGAATTAAATGCATTAAAATAACGTGCCTTATTTAATAAAAGTATAAATTACTTCAAAAGGTTTTGTTATTTAACGAACTTTTATGTTTAATTCCCAATTTCTTTCTAGT
This sequence comes from Aureibaculum luteum, assembly GCF_003449015.1. Classification (GTDB taxonomy): domain Bacteria; phylum Bacteroidota; class Bacteroidia; order Flavobacteriales; family Flavobacteriaceae; genus Aureibaculum; species Aureibaculum luteum. Next base: position 38,118 of record NZ_QRGD01000001.1, read on the forward strand.
TTTATATCTCTAGCTCTTTTTTTTACCTTCTTGAATAATTAGGAGATTCTTTCGTAATCATTACATCATGTGGGTGACTTTCATTAATACCAGATGCTGTTATTTTAACGAATTTTCCAGTTTCTTTTAATGTTTCAATATCCTTTGCTCCACAATATCCCATTCCAGCTCTTAAACCTCCAATAAATTGATGAATACTTTCGTAAAGGTCACCCTTATATGGCACACGACCTACAATACCTTCTGGAACCAATTTTTTAATATCATCTTCAACATCCTGAAAATAACGATCTTTACTTCCTTGTCTCATAGCCTCTACAGACCCCATCCCACGATACGACTTAAATTTTCTTCCTTCGTAAATAATAGTTTCTCCAGGTGATTCTTTTGTACCAGCCAATAAAGAACCTAACATAACGGTGTCAGCTCCTGCTGCTATTGCCTTAGGAATATCTCCCGTATAACGAATACCACCATCTGCAATAACAGGCACTCCACTTCCTTTAATCGCTTCTGCAACGGCTAAAACAGCTGAAAATTGAGGAAAACCAACCCCTGCTACTACTCTCGTAGTACATATTGAACCAGGACCAATGCCTACTTTAACGGCATCAGCACCAGCTTCAACTAAATACTTTGCCGCCTCTGGTGTAGCAATATTACCTACTACCACATCAATATTTTTAAACTTTTTCTTAATTTCTTTAAGCACATTAACTACACCTTTGGTATGCCCATGAGCTGTATCTATAATTAGAGCATCAACTCCAGCATTTATTAGAGCCTCTGCTCTATCTAAAGCATCTGGTGTTACGCCAATAGCAGCAGCCACTCTTAACCTTCCAAAACTATCTTTATTGGCAATAGGCTTTTGCGTTACTTTCGTAATATCTCTAAATGTAATAAGGCCTTCCAGCTTTTCACCTTCAACAATTAATAATTTTTCAATTTTATATTGCTGCAATATTTTTTCTGCATCTTTTAATGAAGTTCCAACAGGTGCAGTAACTAAATTCTTGCTTGTCATTACCTCTACAATAGGTTTATTACTTTTATGTTCAAAACGTAAATCTCTATTGGTAACAATACCTTTTAACATACCATTATCATCTACAATAGGAATTCCTCCAATGCCGTGCTCACGCATACTATTATTGGCATCTTCAACGGTTGCAGTCAAAGGTAATGTTACAGGGTCTATAATCATACCGCTCTCAGCACGTTTTACTTTACGTACTTTAACCGCCTGTTGTTGTATTGTCATATTTTTGTGAAGCACACCGATACCACCTTCACGAGCCATAGCTATTGCCATTGCTGATTCAGTAACCGTATCCATAGCAGCGGATACAATTGGTACATTTATAGTAATATTTCTGGTAAATTTTGTTTGGATATTTACTTCGCGTGGTAGTACTTCAGAAAAAGCAGGGACTAAAAGCACGTCGTCGTAGGTTAAACCTTCTCCAACAAATTTCGGATTTTGAGTATTCATTTACAATTAAATTAAATAATAATTAATTGCACGCGAATTTACAATTATTATTTAGATTGACTTAATTATAACTGGATTAATTCTGTTTTCTAATTAATTGGTATAAAATTATTAATGTAGAAGCTGTAAAAGTAAGCGTCATGAATGTACCTGAAAAAATAACCAGATATTTCATCCACAATATTTCCTTCCAAAGGAAGTACAAACCTCCAAAAGTAAATAGCACTGAGAAAAATGGTTCAATCATTAAAAATAATTTTATTTTATTTGGTAAATTGGTAATGGACAGAATCACACCTAACAAAAAGAATATCAAAGACATAGATAGTATATGACTATGAACTATAGATAGCATTTCCTTTGGTGATTTTTTAAATTTCATCACTTCCGCATCTTCATCATTCTCATTACCTAAATAATTTTCTTCGATACCATTTGTACTTATAGATGATGTTTCATTAACAAATAATAAACCTGTATAAAACCCAATACTTAGCACAACTAAAAAAATTCCAATTAATAATTTTAGCTCTTTGGGCAAGGATTGTATGCATCCGTTTAACATCATTAAAAATAATTATTTTCTTGAAGTAAATTTACCGTTTTAAGCAAATTATTAATAGCAATTGTCATAGATTTTGCAGAAATAGTAGCTCCAGAAATAGCAATAATATCTTCTTCGTATTTTAATTGATCTTTACTGTTTTTTCCTTCAAATTGCCGTAACCAACGTTTACTACTAATTTCACCACCATAATCTTCTCTATAAATTAACACTTTAGATTTTATTATGTTTAAATCTTTATCAAAAAGAACTAAATAATCAAACTGATCTGTCTTACTGGGTGCTTTATCGGCAAATAGATAACCTATGACAACTTCCTTTTTGAGGATTTTAGTAAAGTTGTTTTTGGTAATTTTTGTGACTAATTGAACATTTATTTCCTTAGAAACCTTTATAAATTCCATAGTAAAACTTTCAATATCGAATGCCAATTTCACTTCTTTTTCTACCTTTTTTTGAATATTTTTTGGTAGTTGAAATGCATGGGCACTTATTGAGACAATACTTAAAAAAAACAATAACCTTAAATTAAAAATCATATAGTTTCTATTTTATTCTTGTCAAAATTAACATATTAAAACCAAACACCTATTCCGAAATTTAATCTGTCCTTAACCGTGTCTTGAGACAACGCATTATCTCTAAATTGATAATCACCTTTAACAACTACTCCTGGTGCAATATGATAGCTTAACCCTGTTGTTATTTCAGTTCTATCATACGCACCATTTTTTACCAAATTTCCTGCAACATCAGCATGGGTATTATAATTTTCGTATCTGGTAAAAGCCACTAATTTTTGCTTATTTTTTTGTGGTAATAAATTATATGCTCCTTCTAAATACCAACCCTGCAAAACGCTACCTAAGTCGTTTCCAGTAATAACATTATAGGCATCAGTATCCGATAAAGAAGCATAAATAAACTGACCTCGAGCTGAAAAACGATGATAATTATATCTAGCATCAGGTCCTAACATAGTTATTCCGATAGTTGAACCATCAATAGTTTCTATTTCGTGATCGGTTTGGGTGTTACCAAAGTATCCCGATGCTCCTAAACGTAGCCCTTGTATTCCATAATAATCTATTTTTCCTGCAAACGTTGGACTGCTCATGGTTGATTGTGCTCCTTTTTGACGACCACTACGCAATCCATTAGAACCTTTTAAAATTCCATTGATACCCTCTTCTCCATTTACTTCACTCGATTTAAACCCGTTAAAAATATACGCTTGGTAACCTAAATTCATATTGGGCAATCGGCCATTCACACCTATTCCAATTTCTCGCCATGTAGTTGGGACAATCACATTATCTACCGATGGCCTTTCAGTACCATTAAATGTTGTTGGTTCATGATATTCATTAACAATACCCATTGGTACCAGCATTAATCCTCCGCGGACATTAAAATTAGCAGCTACATTGTAATTAACGAAAGCCTGTTCAATATAAACCTCCTTAACATGTTCAAATTCTATTTCAGTTACGAACTGAACTTTGTCACTAAATTTATAACCTAGTAATAAAACGAGGCGTTGAACATCTAATTCTCCATTACTATTTTCGGGCTGGTTGTAAGTGATTTCACCGTAACCTCCAATAGTAACCCCCTTATTTATATTTGTTGAAATTAAACGTTGAGCTCCATTAATTTGTTGCGAAATAGAATCCAACTGAGCTTGTAAATTTGAAAAGGTCAGCATAATAAGTATGCTAAAAAGTAAACTAATTTTTTTCATTTTTTATTTAGACTTATTCTATATAATAAATTTAAGTGGCAAATATAAAATGAAAAATGAAAATAAAAAACTTATTTAGAATTATTTTAAATAAGAGTTAATCGATGAGTAATTACATATGTACAAGATTTAAGTATTATCAATTGATTGTTCTTACTAAACAGGAATGACAATTTTGATTTTATATTTACAAATCACCAATTGATAGCTTGTAAACCTTTACTTTTTAAAAAGTCATTCGTCTTACTAAAATGCTTATTACCGAACCAATAACCTCGATTGGCACTAAGTGGTGAAGGATGCCCACTGGTTAAAATAGTATGTTTTTTATCATCTATACGTTTCGCTTTCTTTTTAGCAAAACCTCCCCATAATAAAAAAACTACATTTTTTTTATTATTAGAAATTTGTGAGATTATTGTGTCTGTAAAAGTTTCCCATCCTTTTTTTTGATGAGATCCAGCTTCATGAGCTCTTACTGTTAACGTGGCATTTAATAATAATACACCTTGCTTTGCCCAACGTTCTAAATTTCCATTTTCTGGGACCCTCTTACCAAGATCTGTCTCTATTTCCTTAAAAATATTTTGTAATGATGGCGGTATTGCTATATTATCACTTACTGAAAAACACAAACCATTAGCCTGGCCTACTCCATGGTACGGATCTTGTCCAATTATAACAACCTTTAAATCGTCAAAAGAACAATAATCAAATGCTGCAAAAATGGCTGAACTTTTTGGGTAGCATGTAAACTGACTATATTCAGTTTTCACAAAAGAAACTAAATCATTAAAATAGGTAGCCTCAAATTCTTTTGCTACAATTGGTTTCCAGCTTTCTGCTATACTCACATCCATACATTCCAATTTGAAAATATCTTAAATAGAAAAGACTATTTTTTTAGTTACTTTTGCTTGACCAAAAATACAAGTTTGAAGCCTAAAATTACTAATAAAACACTTAAAGATTTAGAGTTTGATGTGGTATTAAGCCATATAGCCAATTATTGTCAAACAGACTTAGGCAAAAAAGCTGTATTAGAAATTGTACCTATTCAAAAGAAAGAAACGCTAATTGATGAATTACATCAAACAAATGAATATTTAAGTTCCTTTGAAAATGATAATAGAATACCAAATCATCAATTTGATGAAATAACAAAAGAAATTCATTTGTTAGGTGTAGAGAATAGTTTTTTAGAAGCACAAGCTTTTCAAAAAATTGCTACTTTATCAGAAACGACAATTGAAATTCTAAACTTCTTTAAAAAATTTGCAGAGTACTTTCCTGTCCTTTTTAAGAATTCTCAAAAAATTGACTACACAAAAGAGATTCATGAAAGTATTCATAAAATTATTAATCGTTTTGGTGAAGTTTCAGATAACGCGAGTGCCGAATTAAAAGCAATCCGTAAAGAAATAAATAGCGTTAGAGGTGAAATTGGTAATAGTTTTACGAAAGCACTTAATCATTATGCCAGTAATGATTATTTGGATGATATTAGAGAATCAGTTATTGACAACCAAAGAGTATTGGCAGTGCAAGCCATGCACAGAAAAAAAGTTAAAGGCTCATTATTAGGTAATTCCAAAACAGGTAGTATTGTTTATATAGCACCTGAAGCGACGCTAAGATTAAGCAGAAGACTGCAAGATTTAATCTATGAAGAGCAACAAGAAGTTGTCCGTATATTAAAAATGTTGACTAATCAAATTAGACCTTACAAGAGTTTTTTAGAACAATATCAGAATTATCTAACACATCTAGATACTGTTTCTGCAAAAACTAAATATGCTCAAAAAATCAACGGCTTATTACCAAAATTTTCTCATAGCAAGAAAGTATTATTTCGAGATGCCTATCATCCCATATTATTAGAAGCAAACACTAAGAAAAATATTAGTACTATTCCGCAAACTTTAGAACTAAATCAGAATCAACAAATTATTGTTATTTCAGGTCCTAATGCGGGTGGTAAAAGTATTACTTTAAAGACTATCGGCTTATTACAGGTTATGATTCAGTCTGCTATTTTAATACCAGTACATGAACGTAGTGAAGTCTATTTTTTCGACACAATCTTAACCGATATTGGCGACAATCAATCTATAGAAAATCAATTAAGTACTTACAGTTATCGTTTAAAAAATATGCGTGATTTTTTGCGTAAATGCGATAATAACACACTGTTTTTAATTGATGAATTTGGTACAGGTAGCGATCCTGAATTAGGAGGGGCATTGGCTGAAATTTTCTTAGAAGAATTTTATAGTAAAAACGCTTTTGGTGTAATTACAACACACTATTCTAATTTAAAAGTTTTAGCCAATGAACTTGAAAATGTAACCAACGCCAATATGCAATTTGACGAAAGAACATTGGAACCTCTATTTAAACTTTTTATAGGTCAGGCCGGAAGTTCATTTACATTTGAAGTTGCCCAAAAAAATGGTATTCCTTTCAGCTTAATAAACAGAGCCAAAAAGAAAGTTGAACGTGGTAAAATCAGATTAGATAAAACAATTTCTAAACTTCAAAAAGAACGTAACAAACTTCAAAGAACTTCAGAAAATTTAGAAAAAGAGCAGGATAAGGCTAAAATGCATTCTGATAATCTTTCTGAAAAGGAATCGAAAATTCAAGATAAACTTGAGAGTTTTCAGGAATTATACGACAATAATCAAAAAATGCTTTCTATAGGTAGAAAGGTAAATGAAATGTCAAATACATATTTCCAATCTAATAATAAAAAGAAATTATTAGCCGATTTTATGAAATGGATATTAATGGAGAAGAACAAGTACGTTACACTCCATAAACCTATTAAGAAAACAAAAGTCCAAAAGAAGAAGGAAACTGAAACAAAAAAAACGATAGAAAAGGAATTAGAAGAGGTTAAAAAAGAAGTCTTGGTCGAGGTTAAAAAAATTAGACAGAAAAAAAACACACTTAAAAAACAAATTGAAAAAGTAAAAGCTGATTATAATTTTAAGGTAAATGACAGAGTACGTTTACCAGATGGTAAATCAGTTGGCACTATTGATAAAATTGAAAAAAATATTGCCACTCTTAATTACGGAATGTTCACTACAAAAATAAATATCAATCAATTAGAACTGGTTGAATCGGCAAAAAAATAAAGCTATCCCATTCAAAATTATACGGTTATATTTATTTTGCTTATTTTTAACAAAACTAAATATTAACTAAAACCACAAAACATGAAGAAATTTTTAGCATTCGTGCTAATTCTTTTGTTTATTATTTTGGCATGGTTTGGCTGGAAATGGTATAAAAACACCATGCTCTGCTGCGATAACACCGTGCAAACTGAAACAAAAGAAAATGTACCACCATTGACAAAACCAGTCAAGTATGGACCACTCGTCTACAATTGGAATTCAAACAAACCCGTTACAAATGACCTTTGGTTAAATAAAAAAAAGGAAATTCAATCTGCAGATGGCGAAGGTAAAATTTTAAGAATTCTTGGTCCTTATTATAAGGATGAAACCAACAATACTTCTTTTGAAAACCTTGGATTAGCGAGAGCTGATGCAGTAAGGCAAATGCTATCAGATTCTATAGCAATGAACAGAATGGAAATTGATAGTAAATTAAATTTAGATTCAGAAGACGCAAAAACCGCATCGTTTGGGGGTACAATTTTAGAGTGGAAAGTTAGAAATGAAAACATTCAAGAAGTTGATAACAAAACCTTGATTTATTTTCCATACAACTCAACCAAAAAATTGGAAAATGAAAACATTAACAACTACCTAACAAACATAGTTGAACAATTAAAAAACAACGAAAAAACAATTTCGGTTACAGGTCATACAGATAATAAAGGGAAGCCTGGTTATAATATGAAACTAGGTTTAGATAGAGCCAAAACTATTAGAAGTATATTAATCAAATTAGGAATAGCTGGAGAAAGAATTTCTGTGGGTACTGAAGGTGAGAACAATCCAATTGCGTCAAATGACACTGAGGAGGGTATGGAGAAAAACAGAAGAGTGGAATTAGAAATTAAATAAACAACTAAAAAATAAAATTATGTTAGCATTACAAATAAATACAATAGCATGCGATGGTTCTGATATGTTTTGGCCATGGTTTTTATGGTTATTAGCAGCTTTTATATTAGGAATTATTTTAGGATGGTTATTATCAAAAATTTTAGGTGGTACTAATGATACTACTGACTATTCTACTAAAATTAAAGGCTTAGAAGCTGATTTAGCAGCTTGTCGTAAAGAAAAAGGAGTGTTGGCTGCAACTGCCGCTGCTACTACTGCTTCTTTAGCAGCCGCCGTGATTCCGGCAAAAGCAGTTATTCCAGCCAAAGCTGACGATTCTGTAAAAGATGACTTAACGAAAGTAGAAGGTATTGGTCCGAAAATTAAAGGTTTACTAAACGATGATGGAATTTGGAGTTTTAAACAACTTTCTGAATCCGAATTAAGTAGATTACAAAAGATATTAGACAACGCAGGTCCTCGTTATAGAGTTCATAAACCTAAAACGTGGTCAGCTCAAGCTAAAATGGCTGCAGAAGGTAAATGGACTGAATTGGCAAAGTGGCAAGATGAATTGAAAGGAGGATTGTAATTTCCTTTTTAAAATAAAAAAGCTCCAATTAAAATTGGAGCTTTTTTATTTATTCTTTATACCTTTCCATCTCTCTATCATAGAAAGAGGACGCTTGTTCAATCAAATCATTTATTTCATTGGTAAGTTCATCTCGATTCTCTCCAGTAACATCTTCCAACCATTCAATTTCATCATTCACTAAATTAATAATAAATTGAGGATAATCTGTATGTATGATAAAAATATCATCAGGAAAATCAGTATTGTCTCCGAGTAAAAATTTAGGTAATTGCATATCTTATTTTATTAAATTCATTATTTCATTATATATTTTCAGGCCTACATCTTTACCATATAGGTTTTTAGAAAAATCAGATTTTTTTGATTTAAAATAATCAAAAGCTTCTTTCATCTTTAACTGATTACTGCCAACTATTTTAGCAAATCCATTTTCTACCAACTCAACCCATTCTGTTTCTTCTCGAGCAATAATACAATGTTTTTTGTTAAAGTAAGCTTCTTTTTGTAATCCACCACTATCCGTAACAACCATTCTACAATGTTTTAATAATGAGAGCATATCAAAATATCCAACAGGTTCTATAATTGTAATACTTGTTTCAATTTTATTCTCCTGAACTATTTTTTTTGTTCTTGGGTGCAACGGCATTACAACTTTACAGTGAGCATTAATTTCATCTAAACCTGTAAAAATAGCCTTTAGCTTTTCAACATGTACCGTATTATCTTGTCTGTGAATGGTAGCTAATACAAAGTTATTTTCCTCAAGCGATAATTTATTACAAATACTCGATTTTTCATTAGCCATTTTTGAATAATACGCTACCGCATCTTTCATAATATCGCCTGACTTCACCACTTTCTCAGATCTAAATACACCTTCTTTCTTTAAATTATGTACACCAACATCAGTTGGACAAAGTAATAAATCAGAAATAGTATCTGTAGCTATTCTATTAATTTCTTCAGGCATTCTCATATTGAAAGATCGCAAGCCAGCTTCTATATGAATTACTTTAATACCCATTTTTTTAGCCGCTAATGCACCTGCTAATGTTGAATTGGTATCACCATAAACAACAACAGCCAATGGCTTTTCATCTAATAGTATTTTTTCAATACCAATTAACATTTGCCCAGTCATAGCAGCATGACTAAGTCCATTTATATGCAAATTAAATTTGGGCTTAGGTATTTCCATCTCTTCAAAGAAGATATCACTCATATTTTGGTCAAAATGTTGACCCGTATGCACAATTATCTCTTCGAGCTCTCCATGTTCACGAATTATTCTGCTTAACACCGCTGCCTTTACAAATTGTGGCCTTGCTCCTAAAATAGTTACAATTTTTTTCATGATGCCAATTGCTTTATAATAATTGATAGCTGTTCTGTCAATGCTTTACGATGGTACTTATCAATATTATTAGTTTCTGAAATCAATTCATTTTGCTGGTAGTCTGAATACAATTTCTCAATAGATCTCTTCATTTTACATGATTCATTAAAGTCTATTACTTCACCAGAACTTGTTTCACTCAATATATCTGCTAAATCACCATCTTCAGGTCCAATTGCCAAAATTGGGCGTTCAGATTGTAAATATTCAAATATTTTACCTGTAATAATTCCTTTTGAACTAGGCACATCGTTTACAAGTAATAATAAAATTTGAGCTTTTCTTTGAAATCCAATCACCGCTTTATGCGGTAAATAATCAATAATCTCTGTATGTGATTTTAAATTATTTTGGTCTATATGTTCTACAACTTCCTTTGCCAATTTTCCAACAAAAACCAACTTAAAATCTTTCGCGAAACTTGTATTTTCAGTTATTAATTCTGACAGTACCTTAAATAACACTTTCGGATTTCTATCTGCATTTACTAAACCGACATGGACTAAGGTGAACTTTTTATCCAATTCATTTTTAGATGAACTTCTATCACCATCATAGCCATTCGTTATTACTTGAATATTCTTATTAAATTTAAGAAAATTTTCCTTCATAGTATTACCGACCACCAAAACACAATCTGCTTTGCTCACCACTTCATTTTCTAATTGGTGATGCTTCTTATTACTTTTTTTAGTTAGTGGTAAATTCTGAAAATAATCAATATCCGTCCACGGATCTCTAAAATCAGCAATCCATTTTACCCCTAATTTATTTTTTAATTGTAAACCAATTAAATGTAAACTATGCGGTGGACCTGTAGTTATAATAACATCAACTGGATTATTTTTTAAATATTCCGATAAATATTTAACGGATGGTTTAACCCAAAATTTTCTTGCATCCGGTATAAAATAATTAGATCTTATATATTGCATTATTTTACCAAAAAAAGAGGGGTTTTCATTTAAAAAACCTGCACTTGTTTTTTTATTTTTATTACCAAAAAGTTTTAATATATCATTAGGTTCTTTTATGGCTTGCTTAAGTACTTTTACAGACTTTGGCACTTCATTTTCTAATGTTTTATCCTCTATGGCATAATTGGGCTCATCAACAGTATAAATAACAGGTTCTATACCAAATTGCGTCAAATATTTTACAAACTTTAACCAACGTTGTACGCCAGAACCTCCTGAAGGAGGCCAATAATATGTTATTATAAGAACTTTCAATTTTCTAATTTATCATATAATTTGAGTAACTTCAAACTTTCCTCATCCCAATTTTCACCCTTTTCCATAACCGCAGTATACGCATTTTCAGTTTTATATTTTAATGCCTCATAGTTCGTAAAAACATTATTAACTTTTAATGCAAAATCTTCCGCATTTCCGGCTTCAAAAACCAAACCTGCATCGTATTTTTCAACGATTCGTTTTAATGGTTTACATGAACTAACCAATAATAAGCTTTTACTCATCATAATTTGAAATAACTTATGCGGTATCGTATTATCCGTATGGTCGTTGGCCTTATGTGGTATAATATTTAAATTAGACTTTTTCATGATTGTCGCTACTTCATCAAAAGGCCTATATCCAACAAATTCAACAGCATTTTCTAATTTCAGTTGCTTAACGATATCTTTTAACTTGTTTTCTACATCTGCACTCCCTTTACCTATTAAATACAGTTTGGCGGTTGGAACTTGATGAAGCAGTATTTGCATTCCTCTAATAGCTGTATCCAAACCTCGATGCGGGCCAAATCCGCCAACATATGTTATTGAAAAGAAATCTTTATCTATTATATTTTGTGCAACTTCTTTATTGAAATTTTCTGCAAAATTTTTCTTTTCATAATTAGATATTACTGTTAGTTTTTCTTCTTCAATATGAAAATTATTTATCAACTTCTCCTTCATTTCATCAACTACACAAACAATTTTATCAAACTTTCTACAGTATTTTTCTTCTTTTTTAGACCAATACTTAGGATTAAAAAACAACACATTCTTTATTCTAATGAGTCTGCTTTTTTTCCATGAAAACCAAGTTTTTAACGCTTCTGGATAATTTTCGTGTAAATCTAAAACCAATCCTTTTTCAACTTTTTTCCTAAATGCATATGCCGTACCTGCCAATGGTAAATCATGTACATGTAAAAATTCAATGGAATTCTTTCTGAAAATTTTATTTAAATTAAAATAGAAAAAAGGATTGATATTAAATACACTTTCAATAATATCATTTATTCCTTTTTTAAAGGTACTATAGTTATTACCAATCCTATAAACCTGTACACCTTTAACAATTTCCTGTTTGGCTTCGTTCTTTTTTCTTGGACAAACTACAATTATTTTTTTACCTAAGTCAGTCAATGCTTCTGCCTCTTTTCTTACCCTAATATCTTTTGGATAAGAACCGTCAACAATCATGCAAATAAATTTATTATCTGACATTTTTTTCGGCATAAACTGCATAATAGCGAGGTGTATACTTTCTTAAAATGGGTCTAAATCCTATTTGATTAATTGGACTCGTCCATTTTTCTGTTTCTTTTATGTTCCAATTCGATTTTTCTAATAGCCAATCAAACTGCCAATCTTCAAATTCGTGGTAATGCCTATCCCATTTATCTGTCTTAGACTGATAAGCCTTTGCAAACCATAGATTAAGTGGTATTGTAGCAATTAATTTGGGAGATTCAATGGCACTTAACACATTAAATGGAGCTAAAAGATGTTCAAATATTTCAAATGCTGTTACTGCATCTACTTTGTGTTCTTTTACAATTTCAGGCAACAAGTCTAAATCTTCACCATTAGTATTAATGACTGTATAGCCGTGTTTTTCCATTATTTCACTAAACGGATTTCTAATACCTAGATCTAAAATTGTAGCAGGACTAGGCAATACCTTTAGTAAAAATTCAATCGTATGTGCGTATCTTTTACTCGGGAGTTGATTGTACATTTTTCTTTTTATCAATAAAAAACCATCCTATAGGAATCAATAATAACAGAGCATAAGAAATCATTGTAATGGTATTTCCTGTTTTGATTACGGTTGGTTCAAATTTAAAAACAATTTCATGTTTTCCTGATGGTATTACCATCGCTCTCAACACATAATTTGCCCTAAAGTAAGGTGCTAATTTACCATCAATATATGCATTCCAACCTTCTTTATAATACATGTCAGAAAAAATGGCCAATTGCTCATTACTGCTGTTTGAATCATATTTTAATTCATTAGGTTGATAAGAAGTTAATGCTATTGATGCCAAGCTATCTTTTGTAAAAGAAGTTTGACTCAACATGCTCTTAAATTCAGAATTAACAACTGCTTTTTGTTTAGTATTCAAGCTATCCAAAGCCATAATTTCTTCATTGGCAGAAGTAACAATCTCCACGGAATTTACAAACCAAGCATTACCATTTGCATCGTCATTCTTTTGCAATCTTGTTACCCGATCTTGATCTTGAAAAAGAATATATTTGGTATTTAACATATTTAATACCTGCATATTATTTTTTGCAATTTGATATTCAAACAATTCTTGATATCGCCTTGGTTTTGCAGCATGATACCCACCAATAGAATTATGAAAATATGATGTACTACCATCATTCATAGGATTAACCGCAAAATTAGCTACTCTGTAATATGATTTATCTTTAAGTATTTCTTTGTCAAATTGACTCGCAGCGAATGGAATCTCTTCTTGTTTTTTTGAAACAAAATCTTCATCATTTACATAGCGTCTATCTACGCCTACCAAATCAAATAAAATTAACACCGCAAAGGAAATAATTACTGTATTTTTATTAATTTTCTCTTTTAAAAACGCCCATAATAGACCTCCAGAAATTAGTATTAAAATTAAAGAGCGTAAACTGTCATTAAAGAAAAGAGATTTTCTTTCAGAAATAATTGTATCCATAAAGCCAGGAAATTGTTCCTCAATCCCAGCCATACCAGGATCTCTAAAACTCTCAAAACTAAAAAGACTAGTACCAAATAACGTAAAAATTAATGTCAACCCTCCTACTCTATAAAGAGCGTACTTTAAATATTTTAATTTGTTAGCTTTATTATTTTCATCTTTCAAAAACTGGTTCAATGTAATTATGGCTAATAAAGGTACTGCCAACTCTGCTATGACTTGAATAGAAGATACCGCTCTAAATTTATTATACAAAGGTACGTAATCAATAAAAAAGTTGGTTAATGCAGGAAAGTGTTTTCCCCAACTCAATAAAAGAGAAAAAATAGTAGCCGCTAGCAACCATTTTTTCAAATTACCTTTTACTAAAAATAACCCTAACACAAAAAGAAATATCAACACAGCTCCTATATAAAATGGAGCTTCAATTATTGTTTGTTCTCCCCAATAACCAGGAAAATTTTCCGAAAAATTCTTAGCTTCAGCTCTACCAAACTTATTCTTTAAAAAAGCATAAGTCTCCGTATCTTTTCCTAAATTTTCTCTATTTCCACCTCCATAAAACCTTGGTATTAAAAGACTAAAGCTCTCTGCTATTCCATAACTATACTCTGTAATATATTCTCTATCTAATCCTGAAGATATATGTTCTTTGGGTTTACCTTCTGAGGTAATGGTTAATTCGCTTTTACTACGCGTACTGTGTGAAGCATATTCTTTGGTAGCTAATAAACTCGTTGAATTAACGCCAATTGCTAATACTGCCGCCCCTGCTAAAATAAGAGTACTCTTAATAAAATTTGGAATTGTTTTTTGCTTAATGGCATCTACTAAATACACAATACCTAAAATCAATATCATAAAGAGTAGATAATAGGTCATTTGTGGATGACTTGCATTTACTTCAAAAGCTAATGCAAGAGCCGTTAATATAAAACCGGACAAATACTTTCTTTGAAAAACCAACAATATACCAGCTAAAACCATCGGCATATAAGCTATGGCATGTGATTTCGCATTATGTCCTGCTCCGAAAAGGCTTATAAAATAAGTTGAAAAACCAAAAGCCAAAGCTCCTATAATGGCTAACTTCCACTCGACCTTAAGCACATATAGTAAAACAAAAAAACCTAAAAAGTACAAAAATAAATAGTCTGCCGGTCTAGGCAAAAAGCGTAGTAATAAGTCTGCTTTTTTTATATAATTATTTGGATAATACGCACTAACATTATATGCTGGCATACCACCAAAGGCCTTGTTTGTCCAGTAAGGTTCCGCATCATTTTTTTTTCGATACTCAACTATTTCCTTAGACATACCCTTGAACTGAGCGATATCACTTTGAAATATTTTTTTACCTTCTAGAATAGGAGAAAAATAAGCCACTGATACAATAACAAATACTAAGATGGCAATTAAAAAACGGAGGTATTTATTATTCATTATCTATTTTTATAATTCTTGTATAATTATTTTTGTTAACCACTAAACAAAAATCATTCAACATCCTCATAATCAACATACTCACCAACATCACTATTGCTTTTCGCATTCGTATTGGGGGCTTTATCGATGATCGTTTCCCCCTCTTTAACATGTTGCTTTTGAGTTGTTGTTCTTCCTTGTTGTTCGTTAAATTTTTTCTCAACATTTTGCATCATTTTCTTCATAAAAATAGGAAACACATATCTTCCTATAATTTTAAGAGCGTAATAAATAGCTAAAATAATGAGTATTGTTCTTATAAAATTCATAATACCAGCTTCTTGCATAAAATAAAATCTAAATAAAAGATTTTTCAAATTAGTTCCCAAAAATAACAATTTGAGAGCAACAAATACGTTAAGTAATACATAAATTGATAATTTTTAGTCTTAACACTCCCGCATGAGAAAATTCGTCTTGGTTTTTATTTTTAGTTTTTGCTATCTAATAAGTGCTGCACAGTATACAGAAGTTATAAATTCTAAACGACCAGGTTTCTCAGACAGCCCTTATAGTGTAGGCAAAGGTGTTTACCAGGTGGAAGCAGGGTTCTTCTATAAAAATATAGGTAATTACTTATATTACGACCAAACTACAGCAGAATCAATTAACTACAATAGTAAGTCATACGGTACCGACCTTCTTTTTAGAACGAGTCAATTTTTTGAAAAATTAGAATTAAACTTAGATTTATCATTTGGTCAAGAAGACAGAAACTACACAAGACCTACTATTTATAGTGAATCCGCATTAGGATTAAGTAAATTTACTGTTGGAGCCAAGTATCTTGTCTACTCACCAACATACACCGATAAATCAAAAGAAATACGAAGTTGGAAAAAAAGAAACAGTTACGATTGGAAAAGACTTATTCCCGCAGTAGGTGTTTATGCAGGACTTAACACCAACTTACTTACTAAATTACATAAAAATCCAGGAGGATTAAGTCCGAAGTTTGCACTTTTTACACAAAATGACCTTACAAATAAATTTGTTTTAATTACAAATTTTATAATGGATAAGACCTTTACGGATGATTCTGAAAATTCATACATTATCACTGCAACCTATTCCTTAACACCAAAAGTTTCTGTATTTGCTGAGAATCAAGGTTTTTTAAGAAAAAATGTACCCAACGATTTTCAATACGGAGTAGGTAGTGCTTATTTGTTAAATAAGAACATGCAAGTAGACGCTGCTTTTCGTTATATAAAGGATGAACGCGGAGATGACAGTTTCTTTTTTGGAGCTGGTATTGCTTGGAGGTTAGACCGACATATTGATGGGTATAGCACCTTAAATTCTGAAGGAAAAGCAACAAAAGACACTAATGGAGGTGGCTTCTTTTCCAGAATTTTTTCTAAAAAAGACAAAAAGCAAAGAAAAGTTAAAACTGTAAAAGCGGGTAAGAAAAAAGTTAAAACGTTAAAACCTAAGCAAACGAAAGCTCAAAAACGATTAGAGAAAGAAGCTAAGAAAAAAGCGAAGGATGATAAAAAACAAAAAAAAGCAGATCAGAAACAAAAGAAAAAAGACACTAAGAATTACGATAAAAATTATGACCCTAACAGTAATTAATTAACTCTTATTATTAATGATAATCGTAATTCTCTCTTTTAAAAATTTAATTCACAGTTCGTATTTGCTATTATAAATTAATTATCTATTTCTTTTTTGTAGATTTGAAATAATTAAAAAGCCCTTAATTATTTATAGATGATTACAATTAAAGAAATTACTTCAAAAAGTGATTTAAAAAAATTCGTCAAGTTCCCTTTTTCAATTTTCAAAAACAATCCGTATTGGATTCCTCCTATTATTAAGGATGAATTAGAAGGCTTTGACAAAACTAAAAATCCGGCGTTAGACAATGCCAAGGTACATTTCCTCTTAGCATATAAAAATAATACTATCGTTGGTAGAGTTGCCGCTGTTTTAAATTTCGTTGAAATTAAACAACAAGGAATAAAAAAAATGAGGTTTGGTTGGTTTGATGTTATCGATGACTTAGAGGTTACAAAAGCCTTATTAGATAAAGTTAACGAAATCGGAAAACAAAATAATTTAGAATATATTGAAGGGCCATTAGGTTTCTCAAACCTCGATAAAGTTGGTGTATTAAGTGAAGGTTTTGACCAAATAGGAAACATGATTACTTGGTACAGTCATCCTTATTATAAATTGCACTTTGAGCAATTAGGATATGTAAAAGAAAAAGAATTTATAGAAAGTATCTTTTCATTTAATAATGTGAAAAATCCTGAAGTTTTTCAGAAAGCTCAAGCATTGATTAAAAGAAGGTATGGTCTAAAATCAATTACGTTTACCAAGACAAAAGAAATTATGCCTTATGTAGATGAGATGTTTGATTTATTTAATGACACATACGCTAAGTTATCCACTTTTGTTCCTATTTCCGAAAAGCAAAAAGCCTATTTCAAGAAAAAGTATATTAGTTTTATTAATCCTGAATACATAAAGTTTGTAAGTGATAAAGACGATAAAATTATCGCTTTTTCAATTGTAATGCCAAGTTTTGCAAAGGCCTTGCAAAAAGCAAATGGTAAACTTTTCCCCTTTGGATTATTCCATCTTTTAAATGCTAGAAAAAACAGTAAAGAAGTTTTATTTTATTTAATTGGAATAAGACCAGATTACCAAAACAAAGGGGTAACTGCAATTATTTTTGATGAATATTATAGAACCTTTAAAGAAAAAGGCATCGAAGATTGTATTAGATCATCAGAATTAGAAGAGAATCAAGCTATTCATCAATTATGGAAAAATTTTGACCCCACTATTAATAAAAGAAGAAGAACCTATAGAAAAGATATTAGCAATTAGAAGTAAAAACTTTGAAACTAAAACTTTGAATATTTAACATGCAGCTTTTTTACACCTCTAACATATCTAATGACTCAGAGACATTTACTTTTGACAAAACAGAAAGTAGACATATTGTAAAAGTCTTACGCAAAAATACGGGTGATCAACTTTTTATTACAAATGGTAAAGGAGAACTGATTACCTCAGAAATCATTATAAGTAGTGACAAAAATTGTACGGTTAAAATACTAAATTTTGAAACCAAACAGAAACCATGGAATTACAATCTACATGTAGCTATGGCTCCTACAAAAAATATTGATCGATTTGAATGGTTTTTAGAAAAAGCCACGGAAATAGGCATTGACCAAATTACCCCTATACTTTGCGACCATTCTGAGAGAAAAATTATTAAAATGGATAGGTTGAATCGTATTTTAGAATCGGCAATGAAACAATCTCTTAAGTATCAGTTACCTAAATTAAATAAACTAACTTCTTTTTCTGAATTTATTGAGGAGAATAATAGTTACAATTTATTTATAGCTCATTGTGAAGAGACTGATAAAAAACATCTAAAAGATGTGTTAACACCACAGCACAATGCAACAATTTTAATTGGGCCAGAAGGTGATTTTTCTATTTCAGAAATTGAGCTTGCTTTACATAATAAATACCAACCCGTTTCATTAGGCGAAAGTAGACTTCGCACAGAAACTGCTGGGATTGTAGCCACTCAGACCGTTTCCTTATTTAATCTGTAATTAAATGTAGAACTTTTCATTTTTACAAAAAAAAAGCATCACAGGTTTGTGATACTTTTTTAATATTCTATAGTTTTAACTTGAAAATCAGTTAAGAACTAATTAAATTATTTTGTTGCCTTTACCTCAACTTGAAGTTCAATATTATCTTCAATTAATTTGTCTTTTGCTAAATCAGCAAATTTTCCAGATTTGTATTTGATATCCCATTCTGTTCTATCAATCGTAAAAGGCTCACTTTTTAAAGAAACCTCAGTATCACTTACAGTAATTACTGCTGGAAACTCAATGTTTTTCTTTATGTTTTTTACTGTTAAGTTACCCTTTACAAAAGTTTTACCATCCTTTTCTTCAACTCCTGTTATAGCAAAAGCACTATTGCCATGATTTTCTACATCAAAAAAGTCTTCACTTTTTAAATGTCCAGTTAGATTCCCATTTTTCTCTGCATCTTCTATATCTAAGACAGTTATAGAATTCATATCAACTATAAAATTCCCTCCTACAAGTTTTCCATCTTCAACAGTAAAACTACCTTCAGACATTTTTATAGTACCATTATGAGTTCCCGTTAACTTAGCCCCTTTCCAAGCTAAAATTGAACCATCAATGTCTGCTTTATACACTGCAGCTTCGCTTGTGGTTTTCGCAACGTCTTCAGCCTCTGAAGCTTCCGTCTTATTTTTTGCATCTTTACATCCTACCGTTGCCAATCCTATAAATAGAACTGTAGCAACTTTAAAAATTTGATTTTTACTCATAAATTTTCTATTTCTTTTGTGGAAATCGTGATTTTTCTTTGAAAAGTTCATTTTATTTTAGTTTAAAAATTTTGAAGTGCAAAAATACAAAAGTTACCACAATAAACAATATTCCCTTATTAACACTGAGTTAAGTAAAAAATTAATAGATTTGTAACTACACGTTTCGTAATTTATGCTTAGATTTTTATTTATACTCCTATTTTTAAATGCTTCTGTCTATGCACAAGAAGTTGGAATTCTAAAATATAAAGGAGGAGGAGATTGGTATGCAAACCCTACGGCGGTGCCTAATTTAATAAAGTTCAGCAACGAAAATATAAAAACAATTATTACTGAAAAGCCTGAATCAGTAGAAACCAATAGTATTGATATTTTTAACTACCCCATTCTATTTATGACGGGTCATGGCAATGTCTTTTTTGACGATAGTGATATTGAAAATTTAAGAAAATACTTGACTTCTGGCGGCTTTTTACACATTTCTGATAATTATGGATTGGATAAATACATCAGGACCGAACTAGAAAAATTATTTCCCAAATCTAAATTACAAGAAATCCCATATACCCATCCCATTTATAATCAAACGTATAAGTTTAAAAGTTTACCTAAAATCCATGAACATGACGGTAAACCTGCACAAGGTTTTGGTTTATTTATAGAGGGAAGGTTAGTTCTTTTTTACGATTACGAAAGTGATTTAAGTGATGGCTGGGAAGATGAAGCCGTACACAACAACCCAGCACCAGTACGAAAAAAAGCTCTGCAAATGGGTGCAAATATTATTGAATATGTTTTTAAACATTAACATCAATGAACATGTTGACAAAGTTCAAATAAACTTTGATAGTGGTGGACTTTGGGTACTGAATATTACCTTAGCCATTATTATGTATGGTGTTGCTTTAGGAATTACAATTGATGATTTTAAACGGTTATTTAAAAATCCGAAAATTGTATTAGTTGGTATTTTTAGCCAATTTGTGTTGTTCCCTTTAATAACATTTATTTTAGTTTATTTTATAAACCCTACACCTAGTATTGCATTAGGAATGATTATGGTTGCTGCCTGTCCTGGTGGTAATATCTCTAATTTCATGACGCAATTAGCGGGTGGTAATGCAGCATTATCCGTTAGTTTAACAGCATTTGCTACTTTAGTAGCCGTATTAATGACACCCATTAACTTATCCTTTTGGGGCAATCTATACGAACCTACTTCTCAAATATTAAGAACTGTTCAATTAGATCCGTTTACACTTGCAAAATTAGTTACCTTAATTTTAGGAGTACCCCTAATTTTAGGGATGTTAACTCGCAAATACTACAAGAATTTAGCTTTTAAACTGGCAAAAATATTAAGACCAGTTTCTATTATTATATTCTTAATTTTTATAATAATTGCATTCTCACAAAATCTTGATGTATTTTCTGAATTCATACATTACGTGTTTTTTATTGTCATTTTTCATAACATTATGGGGTATCTTGGTGGATTCTATTTCGCTAAAGCGATGCGTCTCAATTATTTTGATCAAAAAACATTGGCCATAGAAACAGGTATTCAAAATTCAGGTTTAGGTTTGTTATTATATTTTAATTTCTTTAACGATCTTGGCTTAGGCGGAATGGCTCTTTGCATTGCCTTTTGGGGTATTTGGGATATAGCTTCTGGACTGGGACTTGCCTATTATTGGTCATTAAAAACAACTAAAATAACCACGTGATTTTGAAACGAATTTGGTATCAATTAGTTAAGGTTTCTATAAGTACAGGGCTTTTCTTTTACTACAAAAAAATAGTAGTAAAAGGCAAAAGTAATATCCCCAGAAAAGGAGCTGTCTTAATGGTTTCCAATCACAAAAACGCATTGATAGACCCCCTACTCATAGCAACCACTTCACCAAGAGATATTCATTTTTTAACTAGAGCCAGTGCATTTAAAATTGGTCTTGTTAAGTGGATTTTATCTACTGTAAATATGCTACCTATTTATCGGTTAAGAGATGGTAAACAAGCATTAGCCAAAAACGAAGCTATTTTTAACTATTGCTTTGATCTTTTTAATAAACGAAGATCATTATTAATATTTCCAGAAGGTACACATGACATTAGACGGTGGGTTAGACCATTAAGTAAAGGATTTACAAGAATTGCCTTTGGTGTTTTTGAAAAGCACCCTGACGTTCAATTATTTATTATTCCTGTAGGACTTAATTATACCAATGCTGACAAATTCGGAGAAAGTGTTTCTATATATTATGGAAAACCCGTGCTAGCTAATGATTTTTATGACCAAAATGATTTTAACGGTTCTGCTCAAAAATTAAAAGATGTTGTTAGTGAAAAAATGAAGGAATTGACAACACATATTGAAATTGAAAATTATGTTGAAACATTAGAAAAATTAGGTGACCTCGATTTTTTACAGCCCGAACTTGTTAATAATCAAATATTTTATTCCGATTTTAAAAACCAAAGGAGTAAAGAAAATTTAGATGATAAAAATCCCTCTGTTTTTTGGAAAGGATTAAAAGGTCTGGTTACTTTAAACAGTTTTTTCCCAATGTTAATTTACAAAGCCATCGAACCTAAAATATTAGAACCTGAATTTGTAAGTAGTACAAAGTTCGCTATAGGTATCACAGCGTTTCCAATATTTTATAGTTTACAAACTTTATTGATTAATCATTTTTTTGGTAACGAAGTTGCCTTACTATATCTAGGAATAAGTATTTTATTAGTTTTACTATTGGCTAAAACAAAATAAAGATTGCAAAAAAGGTACTTTTCAAATAGTATTAAAACTAATCTCCATCCACAATAGCATCTTGTATAATTTGTTGAGCTATGGTTCTAATATTATGCTTTACCAAACCTGAATTACTTGCAGTTGGATACACTCTATTTGATAAAAACACAAATACAAGCTCGCTTTCAGGATCTGCCCAAGTATAGGTACCTGTATAACCACTATGCCCAAAACTTTTTGAAGAAACACAACCACAAGAAGCTTTCTCTTTTGGGTTTATTTGAGGTTTATCAAAACCTAAACCTCTACGTACGTTATTTTTTGAATAGTATCTTTTGTTAAACATTCTCAGTGTTTCTGCCTTAAAATATCGCTTACCTCCATAGTAGCCTTCTTGCATATACATTTGCATCATTTTGGCAACATCATTAGAGTTAGAAAACAAACCTGCATTACCATTAACACCACCAAACATTGCTGCACCTTGATCATGCACATAACCACGTAATAACTGATTTCTAAAATACAAGTCACGTTCAGTAGGTACTATTATTTTTTCAGAAAATTTATTTAATGGATTATAAGTTAATGTAGTTGCACCTAAAGGTTTATAAAAAAAGTTATCATCCAATATATCCATCGTTTGATTGTATTCTTTTGTGAAATAATCATTAAATAGATAAAAAACGAGCCCACTATATTTATAACGTTTTCTTGTCAATAAAGGAGCATCCGCAATTGCCTGATACATACTATCTTTATAATCTGATCTTAGATACAGTTTATTGGCAACTTTAATAGAAAAATCATTTGACCGTGAATGTCTATAAAACTTATCAGACGGTTTTTTAGTAGCACTATCCATCGTTTTTAGATAATAAGGTATCCAAGATTTTAAACGACCATAATGTGACAAGGCTTCCTTTATACTAATATCCTTTTTATCTGTATTATTTAAAATTGGAAATAATTTAGCAAGTGGTGTTTCTAAATTAAACCTACCCTCCTCTTCCGCTTTCATAATTAGTGGCAAACCTCCTAAAATTTTAGTGATTGATGCCAAATCATATAAATGGGTATTCTGAACTCTGGTTTCTTGCTTATCTGTGTGGTACCCAAAACTTTTTCTGTAGACTACCTTCCCTTTTCTTGCAACCAACACCTGCATACCCGGAGCCATCTTGTCTTTAACAACTTCTTGGGCTAAAGAATCTATACGTTCCAATTTTTTAGTATCCATACCTACACTTTCAGGCACACCATATGATAATCTATATAAGTTACTTGAGTTTATACCAGAGCCCACTGCAAAATCATTATGAATAGAAACAGGTAAACGCCCTTTTGCACTTAACGCACCAAAAATTTGCTGTGCAGATATATCTTGAGAAATAATACTATTTTGATAAGAAACAAAAACACTCTCAATATTGGTAAACGTCTTTATATCTAGTAAACTATATGCACTTGCAAAAACATCTAAAATAACACGGTTATTTCTTGCAATTTCTTGTAACCAAACCAATTCTTTATTACTGAATTTAAAACCTTTCCAAGGACTTTCGTTAGACTTATGATAACCAATAATTACCAAGTTATACTCTTTTAATTTTTTGATAACATCATTTAGATTTTTACCAGAAACTACATCTACTTGTGTATAATCATTTAATCTGTTAATAAATGTAGTATTATCAGCATCGCCTAACTTAACGTATGCTATTTTGGCTTCTGCCAAATCTTTTACAGGAAACAAGTCCAGTTCATTCTTTAATAATGTAGTTGCATTTTCTACCAATTTATAATGTAAAACTTCAGCATCTTGTCCATTTAAATCTTCATTTAAATTTTTCAACTCAATCGGTTTATAATTATTTAAACCTGCCCAATATTTGGCTTTTAAAATCTTTTTAACAGATTCGTCCAAGCGTTTAGTTGTTATCACACTATCAGTAACCGCTTTTTTTAATTTTGCAATTGATTCAGGTATATCTAAAGGCATCAATAAAATATCGTTACCTGCTTTTATAACCTCTAGGTTAATTTCAGCCGGACTAGAGAAATTTGCAGCACCTTTCATATTTAAGGCATCCGTAAAAATTAAGCCTTTAAATCCCATTTTTTCTTTCAACAAATCAGTTACAATATTTTTGGATAAAGAGGAAGGTAATGCCGTATTTGGTTCATATTCTGGTACACTTAAATGTGCAACCATAATACTGGCCAAACCGTTTTTAAACAATTCTCTGTAAGGATATAATTCTACAGAATCTAATCTTTGTCTTGAAAATGGTATTGTAGGTAATGTCAAATGTGAATCTGCATCTGTATCTCCATGACCAGGAAAATGCTTTGCATTAGCCAATACATTCTGGCTTTGCATTCCTTTCGTAAAGGCAACAGCTTTTGAAGCTACATTTCTAGGATCTTCACCAAAAGAACGGTTACCGATTATCGGATTAGCAGGATTTATATTTACATCAACTACTGGTGCAAAATTAACATGAATACCCAATCGGCTATGATGTTTACCTAACATTTCACCAAATTCTTCTATTAAACTTTCATCTTGAATAGCCCCTAAAGTCATATTCCAAGGAAAACGATAGGTATTATCGAGTCGCATATCTAATCCCCATTCTCCATCAAAACCTAGCATTAAAGGAATTTTCGATATTTTCTGAAAATTATTGGTCATTTTCGCCTCTTTTTCAGGAGTACCCTGAAAAAATACCAATCCACCAATATGGTATTTATTTATCAATTCAGTAACATCAGCTTCATGTTGAGCATCTCGGTTAGAATATGCTGGTATCATAAAAAGTTGACCAATCTTTTCGTCAATGGTCATTGATTTCATAATACTATCTACCCAAATATTTTGCCCATAGGTATCCTTTTTATCTAAAGGACTTTCTTCTTGAGCATTCATAAAAGTAATAAAAAAAACAAAAATTAAAGGGAGAATTCTGGTATTCATAAAAGCGTAATATATTTTATATTCAAATTATTTAAGAGACTAAAAATTTGGCATGCCAGCTTTTGCTTGCTTCAACTTCCCAAGCAGATGCCAAATCTGCTTTAGAATTAATCATATTATTAAAAACAATAGTATTGGCATTTATTTTATTTTCGGTAACATATTTCTTAAAATCATTTAAGCCAACAGTATTAATATTAGTGCCATCTTTAAAAGAAACTTTCATTTTATTTAACAAATCAACATCGAAAGCCTTTTCAATTTCTTTAATGATATGTACTGAACTGTCTATTGAACAGCCTGATACTTCATTTACGTTTTCATCAACAGCCAAAATGATAAATTGATTGTATTCAATTTTAAAAGAGGCTGATAAATCATCACCATGGCGTTTCCAATTATTGACAAAATTTCTCAAGTACTCTGAAATTTGATCAACTTCTGATTGATTTAGTGTTCTATCTGCTTGATAAACCCAAACTCTGGAAGAGTCTGCCAACATATCAAATTCTATAAACATGGTTTTATTTATTATAATTTATTATTCAAACTGCGTAATTTAATACCCGTCAATACTTTTTTTGTGTAGAGCGGAAAATCAGCATTTTGAATCCAAGAATAATACCCCTTATCTTTTGCTAACACCTCTGCTACTTTTTTACCTTTATATTTACCAAAGGTGAAAATTTCTTCATCTTTATCATTAAACATAATAAAACCTGCGAAGTCAGCTCTTTTATTATGTGTAGAAAATTCATGTAAAAATTTTACATCATTTTCTAAATCGTCATACTTGTCTAATTGTGCCTTTAAAATCTCATATGTTGCATTAGTATCTGCCTCCGCCGAATGAGCATTTTCCAAGTCTTTATCACAATAATAGCTATAGGCAGCACTTAAGGTACGTTGTTCTTTTTTATGATAAATAACTTGTACATCAATCCCTACTCTATTATTCATATCAAAATCTATACCGACACGCAAAAATTCTTCAGCTAATAACGGAATATCGAATCGGTTTGAGTTAAAACCAGCCAAATCACACCCATCAATCAATTGATTAATTTCTTTAGATAATTCTGCAAAAGTAGGCTCTGTCACTACTTTTTCATTGGTAATACCATGAATAGCAACCACCTCAGCAGGAATTTCCATTTCAGGGTTTACCAACCATGTTTTACTTTCTTTATTACCATTTGGATACACTTTTAATATTGAAATTTCAACAATACGGTCTTTAGCTATATTGATTCCTGTTGTTTCAAGATCAAAAAATACAATAGGTTTTTTAAGTTTTAATTCCATAATTGTTATTAAAAATATTTTGGCGTTGGGTTTGTAAATTTTATGAATTACCAAAGATACAATTTGTAACAAGAAATCATATTATTTAACATTTTGATTTGAGGAATAATTTTATCAAAAATGTTAATTAGAGTATCCTGACTAGAGACTACGGAATTATTACGATTTGTATCGACATTAGTTTTTTCATAAGAACAAGTCATTCCTGATGCATCACAAGAATAAGTGAAACACTCGCCTATGGCACTAGAAAATAAAACTTTATTTAGTTCTCACTCAATACTAGAGACAAAAAAGGAGAATTGAATGTAATAAGCTACTCCTTTTAATTATTTGATGAAATGAAAGTATTATTTAACCAAAAAAAATGCTGAGCATAAAACTCAGCATTTATATATTTTATATATCCTTTTTTAGAACTCCCTATTCGTATCAAAACCTTCTAAATACTCAGCAACTCGTTGTATAAACATTCCACCTAACGCTCCATTCACAACCCTATGGTCATAAGAATGTGAAAGGAACATTTTATGGCGAATACCAATAAAATCACCTTCTGGAGTTTCAATAACGGCAGGTACCTTACGTATAGCACCCAAAGCTAATATTGCCACTTGCGGCTGATTGATAATAGGCGTACCCATAACACTACCAAAACTACCTACGTTAGTAACCGTATAGGTACCTCCTTGTGTATCGTCTGGCTTTAACTTACCCGTTCTAGCCCGTAAAGCTAAATCATTTACCGCTTTGGTCATGCCCATTAAATTCAACTGGTCGGCATTTTTAATTACAGGCACAATCAAGTTGCCATCTGCCAAGGCAGCAGCCATACCTAAATTAATATTTTTCTTTTTAATTACGCGATCACCATCAACCGAAATATTAATCATCGGAAAATCCTTTATGGTTTTGGCAATGGCTTCCATAAAAATAGGTGTAAAGGTTATTTTTTCACCTTCTCTTTTTTGAAAACTATCTTTTACCTTGTTACGCCAGTTTACAATTTTAGTAACATCAACTTCAATGAATGACTGTACATGTGCTGAAGTCTGCACAGAATTTACCATGTGCTGAGCAACCAATTTACCCATTCTGGACATTTCTATAATTTCATCTTGTCCGTTAACAGAAACTGGAGCGGCAGGTGTTGCTGGTTTTTGAGATTGAACTGGTGTAGTAAATGTACCCGTTTTTGTTTCACCACCATTTATAGGAGTATTTCCTCTATTTTCTATATAGGCAAGAATATCATCTTTAGTAACTCGATTATCTTTACCGGTTCCAACAATGGATTCTAATTCCGTCATTGAAATATTTTCTTTTTTAGCTATTGTTTTCACCAAAGGTGAATAGAATTTACCGCTTGGAGAATCTCCAATCACAACAACAGCTTCTTTTACTGCTGTTACTTCGGCAATAGAATTTTCAATAGCTTTAACTTCCTGAGGTTCTTTAGTCCTCACTTCAGGTGCTGTTGTTGTCACAGCAACATCTTCTGTTGCTCCATTTCCTGAAATTTCAATAATTGCAAGTGTTTCTCCTACTTTTACAACAGCATCAACATCATATAACCTTTCAATTAAAACACCTTCAACTTCACTTGGCACTTCAGAATCTACTTTATCTGTTGCAATCTCAACAATTGCTTCATCTAGCTCAATAGTATCACCTACTTCCTTTAACCATGATGTAATTGTTGCTTCAGCAACACTTTCGCCCATTTTAGGCAATTTAAGTTCAAATTTAGCCATCTAGTAAACAAATTTTAGAGTCCTGCAAAGGTATAAAAAATAAGAGGCAAAGTTACTAATTCGAAACTTAATACTAAATCATCACATAAAAAAAAGACCGTCTCAGCAATTGCCAAGACGGTCCATAAATATGTTTAAATGCTAATTATTGCATCATCTTTTTTGTAAGTTCTTGAAGTTCTGTTCCTTTCTTAGTCATATAAGCAGTAAGCTTCTCAGCATCAGCACCAGTAATTTTACCAGATACCTCTTGAGCTTTAGTAGCTAAATCTTGACCTTTTTTACCTAAGTCAGCAAAAGCAGTCATGTCTTTACTCTCTACAGCTTTTTTATAGTCTGCTATATAAGACTCATAACTGTCAACATAAGCTTGTACATCTGAATCGCTAAAACTAGGTACTCCATCAGTTGATTCAACAGTAGCAGTTTCTTCTACTTTTTCATCAGTTGTTGCAGTTTCTTCTGTTTTAGTTTCTTCTGTAGCATCAGATTTTGGTGTCTCTTTACAAGATGTTAATACTAATGCTGCAATCATTGTTAAGCTTAAAAATACTCTTTTCATAATTTAATGGTTTTTGTTTATTAGTTGAGACAAATCTAAATACAATTCTAATTTTAGAAACACCTGAATTAAGGGGTATTTACTTTTTTCAAGATTTATAATACAAAAATTGCTTTATTACTGCCAAATTAAGTCAATAAAACGCATTCGCTTTTCAATTATTGTGATAGATTTGAAAACTTTTAAAACTAACCCCTTGCAAACCAATCTTTTTAAAGATTTACGTTTCATATTTCCATGGAGAAATTATCAAGAAAATTTTTTAACTAATTTTTCTACTCATATTTCCGATGACCATTTTCATGTTATTGCTCCACCCGGATCTGGCAAAACAGTACTGGGATTAGAAATCGTAAAAAGAATTGGCAAAAAGACCTTAGTACTTACACCTACATTAACGATAAGAAATCAATGGGAAGATAGATTGCAACACTTTTTTACAAAAGATAAAAAATTCAAAGCGGTCTCATTCAATATTAAATCACTCTCTGAAATCACATTCTCCACCTATCAATCATTACATAGTTTTTATAAAACCTTTGAAAATAAAGAAGATTATTTTACCTATTTTAAAACCAATGGTATTGAAACTATTGTATTAGACGAGGCTCATCATTTAAAAAACGCATGGTGGAAATGTCTTTATGATTTAAAGCAGAGCTCATTATATACTATTGTGGCACTTACAGCAACTCCACCTTACGATAGTGATCGATCAGAAATTACTAAATACTTCCAACTGTGCGGTGAAATAGATGACGAAATTGCAACTCCTGATTTAGTGAAAGAGCAAAATTTATGCCCCCATCAAGACTATGTCTATCTATCTAAGCCTAGTGATATAGAGATTAATTACATAGTTAATTTCCGAAAGGAAATTGCTGCATTTATCGATGAATTAAAGAAAGACGACACTTTTAAAGTGTTTTTACAAAACCATCGCTTTTATAAAGAGCCATCTAGCTGTATTGATGAATTGTATAGCAACCCCGAATTCTTTTCAGCAATTATTATTTTCCTAAAATCTACTAGAGAAATTATCCCCTTCGAAAAAATTCAAATATTAGGTTTTGAAAAAGAAACAGATGTTGAAATTCCTCCTCTTACAAATGATTGGGTTGAATTATTATTACAAAACATTTTAGATGATCGATTAAACCTACTTGATTACGAAGCTTATCTTTTAACTATTGAAAAAAAACTTAAAAAATTAAATATCCTTGACAATAATAAAGTAAATTTTATAGGTAACAACCGCATTTACAAATCTCTATTTAGCAGCCCAAGTAAATTAAAAAGTATTGTAAAGATTATTGATCACGAATACCAACATCTTGGTGATAATTTACAAAGTGTAATACTTACAGATTACATACGAAATGAGTTCTTAAATACATCTGAAGATGTTATTAAAAATATAAATAAACTCGGTGTTGTTCCTATTTTTCAAAACTTAAGAATCGCTATTGACAACAAAAATATACTTGCTGTTTTATCAGGAAGTTTAGTGGTTATTCATGCGAATTTATTAGCAGAATTTTATTTGTATGAAAACGAAGATGATTATACAATAAAGCCGCTGGAGTGCGATGCAGAATATGTAATCATTTCTGGAAAAACAAGTTCAAAGAATCATTTGGTAGCAGCTATTACCAATTTATTTGAAAAGGGAAAAATAAAAATACTTGTAGGCACAAAGTCATTACTTGGAGAAGGTTGGGATGCTCCAGCAATTAACACCTTAGTATTGGCTTCTTTTGTAGGTTCGTTCGTAACCTCAAATCAAATGCGGGGGCGAGCAATTCGATCGCAAATTGGAAACCCTTCAAAAACAGGTAATATTTGGCATTTAGCGTGTATAGATCCAACCATTAAAGATGGAGGTAGAGATTTAGAAATACTAAAACGAAGGTTTGATGCTTTTTTAGGGATCTCAAATACAGAAGAAAACTATATTTCAAATGGTTTTGAGCGTTTGGCTCTACCTAAAGACATTACGCTAGAAAATGTTGATTCCATAAACAACAATACCTTAGAAATTGCAAGTAAACGTGAAGATATTTCTAAAAAATGGAAAGCTGCCATTTTTAAAGGGAATAAATTAGGCAGAGAAATTAAGCGATATTTTCGAGGTAAAAAGCCTTTTCCAAAACAAAAGAAAATCTATTTTAACGATGCCGTAAAATACACCTTTGTAGAACTTACTATTACACTCTCCTTTTTCTTGCCTGAGTTTTTATTAAAAAATTTACATTTACTTATGAGTAAAGGCATACTCTATTTTATGTATACTATTCTCGCCTTTTTAGGACTCAATTTTGGACAAAAAACTTATAAGGCTATAAAGTTGTACTTACAATATGGCTTGATACATAAGGACATAGAAAAAATGGCAAATGCTATTATTGACACCTTATATGAATTACAACATTTTACCACAGACAAATCAAATATTAAAATAATTACAGATTTATTACAACAAGGAGATGTTACTTGCTCAATACAAGGTGCAAACCAGATAGAAAGCTCTTTGTTTATCAATGCCTTGAACGAAATGTTACAACCTATTGAAAACCCACGTTATGTAATTGTTAAAGATGTATGGTATCGTAAGAAATTAGATATTCAAAATTACTTTCCAGTACCAAAGCTTTTTGGCGACAAAAAGGAACGTTGTGAAATTTTCTTAAAACATTGGAGTGATCAAATGGGTAAGTCTAACGTCTTTTACACAAGACATTTAGAAGGTCGAAAAATGCTTGTTAAAGCAAGATTATTTCATATCAGTGGTGCTATAAAAGAGGTGACTAAAAAATCAGTAATCTGGAAGTAATTAAACCCACTCTTTAGGATGTTGCAATACGCTGAGTACTTTGGCTTCATCACTATCTTTTTCAGGAATATGATTATACACCCATTGCACATGAGGTGGCAAACTCATTAAAATACTCTCTATACGTCCATTCGTTTTTAGTCCGAACAGCGTACCTTTATCATGCACTAAATTGAACTCAACATAACGACCACGTCGAATTTCTTGCCAATTTCGTTGTGCCTTTGTAAACGGTAATTCTTTTCGTCTTTCTACTATAGGCACGTAAGCTTCTAAAAAACTATCTCCAACCTCAGTTACAAAATTATACCAGTTTTGCATGGACATTTCCTCCGTTTTTTTACAATAATCGAAAAATAAACCTCCAATACCCCTAGCCTCATTACGATGTGTATTGTAAAAATACTCATCACAACGTTTTTTATATTTCGGATAGAAATCAGCGTTATGGGTATCACATGCTGTTTTACATACTTGATGAAAATGTGTGGCATCTTCTTCAAATAAATAGTATGGAGTTAAATCTTGCCCACCACCAAACCAAGAATCGACAATTTCACCGTCTTTATTATACATTTCAAAATAACGCCAGTTAGCATGTACCGTTGGCACAAAAGGGTTATTAGGATGCAATACTAGACTTAATCCACATGCAAAAAAATTAGCTTCTTCTACCCCAAAATGCTGTTGCATTGTTTTGGGTAATTCGCCATGGACAGCTGAAATATTAACCCCTCCTTTTTCAAAAACGTTACCACTTTCTATGACTCTTGTTCTACCACCACCACCTTCTGGTCTACTCCATAGGTCTTCTTTGAACATAGCCTTTCCATCTACTTCTTCAAGCTTAGAAGTTATGGTATCTTGCAACTTCTGTATGTAATTGTAAAACTTATCTTTCATATCCTTTATTCTAAACAAACTTATATCAACTTATTGCTATTTCTATTCGTTGATATTATTTATTTTTTACAAAATGCCCAATATAGGCTTCATATAACTCCATATCTAAAGGCTGTTCACCCACAGGAGTAAATTCATTTTCAAGTGTTCTAACCCAGTTAAATTCACATTTTTCAGCCACTTTAACACTTGCTAAATTGTCTTTATGTGAAATAATCTGCATGGTTTCTAATCCTAAGGTTGTAAATGCATAATTTAATAATACTTTAACCGCTTTTGATGTTAATCCCTGACCTTCATTAGCATAACCTATACAATACGCAAACTCTCCTTGTTTCTTCTCCCAATCTAATTCTTTAATCCCTACTATACCAACTAGTTCACGACTTCCTGAATTCTTTAGGGTAAAAATAAATTCTTGTTTATGCTCAAATTCCTTCACCTTTTTTTCAACATACAATTGAGATAGTGTCGGATTCAAGTTCTGAGCTAATGTACTTGGAAAGTAACGTTTTAAACGTTCTGAATTGGATACTACTAAATCGCAAATTTTCCATGCATCTCCACTATGAATCTTGCTAACTTCAAAACCATCAAATTGTGCAATCATTAAAACGGAGTTTTATTATTTAAAATAAAATTATTTTCATTTATTCGAGCTACAGTTCCTATAGAAGCGGCTGTAACCGAAAAAGGTAACACCAAAACAACTCCTATAACAGGAATCATCAAAAACAACATAAATACAATACCATTACCTAGAGCCAAGCCTTTGTTTTGCTTCACAAAAATAAGACTTTCTTTATACTTAAAATGACGCTCTAATGTATAATCCATATTTCCAAAACCAGCATAATAAGCCTGAATTAAAAATAGCAATACTGCAGTAAAAATATTGATAACCGGAATAAAACTCAATAGTAAAATAGGAATAGTAAATACCAGTTCTTTACCTAGATTTCTAACATTTATTCTAACACCTCTCCATAACTGGTTACTAAAAGTTGTTTCTCTATGGTGATGAATTTCTGATAATGGCACCCCTAAAAGATGAGCTTCAATTTTCTCTGAAACGGGACTCATAAATGGTGCAGATAATGCCATGATAATGTGTTTATACAAAATCAATCCAAGAACGGCAATTGACAACCCTCCTATAAAACTACTTATCGTAGTAAAAGTTTGCTTGCCCCACTCCCATCTCCATATTTTGGCTATATAGTAACCAATGTTATCTGATAAACTATAGGCTAAAAACCCGATAATCAATGCTGTAAAAATGCTTATTATTATAGGGATGAAGAAATATTTCCAAAGTTTTAATTTAGAAATTAAACCGAAAGATTGGGTATACGCCTGAATGCTATTAAAAATATTCTTTATCATTTACAGCATAATTACTTGTCAAAATCAATCCTCTAGCTTTTCTATATACACCAAATCATTACTGTATTTTTTAATATCTTCTACAGAATAAATCATTTTTGCTTCAGCTACTTTTTCAATTAAAACATCAATAAATTGCTGTGTATTTCTCTCATCATTCTGAATAAATATTTTTCTACCTACGTGATTATTGTGAGAATCCATTTCTTTCTCTAAGGGTTCATTGGGTGAAAATTCTTCGTGCCAATCAGTCACCTGTTGAGCAAAACGAATAGCTCTTCTAGTATTACCTCTCCATCTAGAGCATTTTTTTGCAATTAAAATATTCCAAAGTGCATGTCTAAAAGCATTGGTCACATTATTTTTATGATGTAATTTACCATACAATTCATCAGAAATTTTTACGGTTTGATACGTTGCTAATAATGCGGGGCCAAAACTTAAGGGATGCCTAATAAATAAAAGAATAAATGACCATGCATTTCCTTTATTTACTAATTTGATAAACTCTAACTTATCCATTAAATTGATATTCTTTAACCGCATCAATAAATGCTTTTGCATTATCTAGCGGAATATTGGGTAAAATTCCGTGCCCTAAATTTACAATATATTTATCTTTACCAAAATCATTTATCATTTGATGTACCATTTTTTTTATGGTTGCAGGTGGTGACAATAATCTTGACGGATCAAAATTACCTTGAAGTGTAACTTTTCCTCCAGATAAGTAACGGGCATTTTGTGGAGTAATGGTCCAATCAACACCTATGGCACTTACATTTGATTTCGCCATTTCGCCTAAAGCAAACCAACAGCCTTTACCAAATGCTATAACTGGAGCATCATCTTTTAAGGCCTCAATGATTTGATTGATATATTGCCAAGAAAATTCTTGATAATCTACAGGAGATAACATTCCTCCCCACGAATCAAAAATCTGAACCACATCGACACCTGCCTTCACTTTTGCCTTTAGGTAAGCAATGGTTGTATCTGTAATTTTTTGTAATAATTGATGTGCGGCTAATGGTTGTGTAAAACAAAATGCTTTGGCTTTATCAAAGTTTTTACTTCCTTGACCTTGCACTACATAACACAAGATTGTCCATGGAGAACCTGCAAAACCAATTAATGGAATATCATTATTCAACAACTCTTTTGTTGCTTTTATGGCCTGCATTACGTAATCTAACTCCACATTTACATCAGGTACAATTACCTCATCTACGCCTTTTTGATCTCTTACCGGGTTCGGTAAATAAGGCCCAAAATTGGGTCTCATTTCTACCTCAATATTCATGGCTTGTGGAATTACCAAAATATCTGAAAATAAAATAGCAGCATCCATTCCATAACGTCTAATAGGCTGCACTGTAATTTCACTTGCTAATTCAGGTGTACGGCAACGTGTAAAGAAGTCGTATTTTTCACGAATGGCAATAAATTCTGGTAAATATCTCCCTGCTTGACGCATCATCCAAACGGGTGGACGGTCAACAGTTTCTCCTTTTAAGGCTCTTAAAAACAAGTCGTTTTTTATCATTATTTTAAATGTTGTCTATTAGGTCTAATTACTATTATTTACCAGTGCTTCCATGGCTAAATCAATTGCTTTTTCTGTTTTCTCTAGGTCTTTCTCGCTTAAAGCAGATGATAAAAACCACGCTTCAAATTGTGAGGGAGGTAAAAATATGCCATTTTTAACCAATGCCCAGAAAAATATAGCAAACTTTTTAGTATCCGACTGTTGTGCTTCTTCAAAGTTCGTAACAACGCCTTTCGTAAAAAAAGGATTAATCATCGAACCAAAACGATTTACGACAATGTCAACACCATGCTTGTTTGCTTTATCTTTTAACACCTGTTCTAACCTAGCTGCAACCTCATCAAATTTTTGATAGGGATTTTGTTTTTTTAACTCTGTTAGTGTTGCTATACCCGCTGCCATTGCAATTGGATTTCCACTTAACGTTCCTGCTTGATACATTTCTCCTAAAGGGGAGACCATTTCCATAATTTCATTTCTTGCTCCATAAGCACCTACAGGAAAACCACCACCAATAACTTTACCTAAACAGGTAATATCAGCTTCTACACCAAGTAATTCTTGTGCTCCACCAAATTTTGAGCGAAAACCAGTCATCACTTCATCTACAATTAATAAGGCATTTTTGGTTTCTAAATAAGTTTTTAATTCCTTTAAGAAATTAGCTTGAGGAAGTACCACTCCCATATTACCAGCAATAGGTTCTATTATGACACCAGCAATATCATCATGTTTTTCAAAATGTGCTTTTACACTTTCTAAATCATTATAATTTGCAATTAGTGTGTTCTTAACTGCTCCTTCAGGTACACCTTTACTCCCTGGTAAACTTAATGTTGCCAAACCGGAGCCTGCAGCAACCAATAAAGCATCTGAATGCCCATGATAGCAACCAGAAAATTTGATAATTTTATCATTGCCCGTGTATGCTCTTGCCAAACGCAATGCACTTAGTACCGCTTCCGTACCTGAATTTACAAAACGAACTTTATCCATACCAGGAAAAGCATCACAAACTATTTTAGCAAGCTTAATTTCGTTTTTTGTGGAGGCTCCAAAAGTATATCCGTTTTTTAATGCTTTTTTAATTGCCTTTTCTACTTTTTTATGTCTATGACCTAAAATCATTGGGCCATAAGACAATACATAGTCTACATAATTATTACCATCAACATCAGTAATTTGTGTGCCTTTTGCTTTTTTTATAAATAATGGATTTCCCCCCACAGAAGCAAAAGCTCTAACAGGTGAGTTTACGGCACCT
Source organism: Aureibaculum luteum (assembly GCF_003449015.1). Classification (GTDB taxonomy): domain Bacteria; phylum Bacteroidota; class Bacteroidia; order Flavobacteriales; family Flavobacteriaceae; genus Aureibaculum; species Aureibaculum luteum. The sequence continues at coordinate 75,016 of NZ_QRGD01000001.1, forward strand.
ACCAAATGTTTTAATCCTTTTTTATATAATTTTTCTGAATTCTTAAAGTTCATTCGTTTTTAAATTATATTCAATTTAAATTGAATAATTTATTTTATTATTTATCCCTAAATCATTTAAGGTATTTCATTCCTTTTGAGAAAATGAAACTATTACTCTTCATCACTTACATTATAACCATCCTTAATAACCATTGTTTCAAGAAACATTCCTGATTCTAAGTCATATATTTTTATAGTGCCATTACCATCTTTTAAAGTACCAAAATTTATTGTTTTACCATTTTTATCATAAAACTCGGTTACATTGAATGCCATTCCATCTTTATAATTAATAACCCTATGTAGTTGTCCATTTTCAAAAAATTTCATTGCTTTTCCTACAAGCTTGTCTTCATTAAACTCACCTTTGCCAGCTACATTACCATTTGAATGATAATATATGTATTTTCCATGGCGTTTATCATTTTTGTAATTTGTAACTTCTGTTAATTTCCCATCATCAGTATAAAACAACCACTCTCCCGTTTTATAGGTCATACGTCTACCAAAAAAATCCCTATTTATCAAATTAACATAAGTCCCTTTTGCTTTAATTTTCCCATTTTCATAATAATGAATCCACTCTCCTATTTCAAAATTACCTTTAGTATACGTTGTATCTCTGGTATAAATTAATTTATTAAGAAGCTTTGCATTATCATTATATATTTTTTTTACAAAAGCTTTACCATATACTGGATGTGAAACTTCTGTTTCATCGGACTCTTGAGCATATAAACCAGAAAAAACAAAAAGTAAAATGATTACAACTCTAATATTCATTAATTATTTGTTTAAAACTTTGGCTACATCTTTGGCAAAATAGGTAATAATAATATCTGCTCCTGCCCTTTTCATGGACAACAAGCTTTCCATCATTACGCGTTCTTCATCAATCCACCCTTTTTGTCCTGCTGCTTTAATCATAGCATATTCGCCACTGACATTATAACAAGCAATGGGTCTATCAAAATTATTCTTTAAATCTCGTATAATATCTAAATAAGATAGTGCTGGTTTTACCATCAGAATATCTGCTCCTTCTTCATCATCAAACGTAGCTTTACGCATAGCTTCATCTCTATTAGCTGCATCCATTTGATAGGTTTTACGATCTCCAAAACTTGGTGCAGAATCTGCAGCATCTCTAAAAGGACCATAAAAAGCCGAAGCATATTTTACTGAATAGGCCATAATGGGTAAGTTTGAAAACCCTGAATTATCAAGAGCTTCTCTCACCATTGCAATCGTACCATCCATCATTCCAGACGGTGCAATCATATCAGCACCAGCCTTAGCATGAGAAATAGATTGCTTGGCAATATTGACCAAAGTAGCATCATTATCAACATCATTATCATGTAAAATTCCACAATGTCCGTGCGAGGTATATTCGCAAAAACAAACATCCGTAATTACATATAATTTTGGATAATTCATTTTTATAAAACGTACAGCTTTTTGAATAATACCCTGATCACTCCAAGTTTCCGTACCTTCATCATCCTTTTCTGATGGAATTCCAAATAACAAAACTGCTGGAATATTTAAAGAAACAACCTCATCCAATTCTTTTGAAATTCTATCGAGTGAAAAACGTTTTATGCCTGGCATTGAAACAATTTCTTTTTCAATATTCTCACCTTCTTCAATAAAAAGCGGATAGATTAAATCATCAACAGACAGTTTTGTTTCTCTAACCAATCTGCGAATATTTTCTGATTTTCTAAGTCTTCGGGTTCTAAACATTACTTGTGTATTAACATTAAACAAGGCTTGCAAACACTAAAAACCTTGGTGATCAAGAGACTACCTAATAGTGTATGCTAGTTTTTTGCGAAGTGTAAATTGGCTAGCTCTATTACACTTTCAACAGTGGGTACAGAAGCTACTTTTACTTCGTCAAAATATTTTTTTGCTTCTAAGGCAGTGGTTTCCCCGATGCAAAAAGCAATACCAATCGCTTTATTTCCTTTCATATAACTTTGCACAGTTGACGGGCTATAAAATAAAATCCCATCAGTATTCTCCTCTACTTTTAGAGGGCTTAACATTGTTTTATAAGCTTCAACTTCATTTACAACAACATCATTTTCTTCCAAAAAGCTTGGTAATTCGTCTAAACGCAAGCTACTGGTAAAATAAGTTACTTCTTTATTTTTTATATCTTTTAAAACAAGTGGAGCTAATTTCTTTGCATTTTTAGCGGTTAATTTAACAGGGCCAATTTTTTTCTCAACCAACGCTTTGGTTCTACGACCTACGCAATAAATGTTTTTAAACTGCAATTCGGGTAAAGAAAAATTAGTTTCAAGTGACTCCACTGTATTTTTACTGGTAATTATTACATTTTCCAATTCGTTCTTCAATACTGGTCGTGGTATTCTGCTAAATCTTACTTTTATAAAATCGCTATCCTCCACCTTAATATCTTCATGCACCAATTTCGACTGACTAACCGTTAACTTTTTAGTTGAACAGATGTTAAATTTCTTTTCGAATTTATCAAAATTGGACATCAACTTTTTACCACCTCTATCGATAATAAACTCTGCAGCATCTTGAGCCAAATAGATATGCTTTCTAAGTTTTACCGTTTTATTTATTTCTTTCTTACTCGTACCATCTTCACTTAAAATAATTCCTTTTAGCGTAATTTCTTCATCATTTATGTAACATAAGGCTCCTATCGGTGCTGAACACCCACCTTCTAACAGGTTTAAAAACTTACGTTCTACAGAAGTACATATTTCAGTTTCTTCATGATTTAACTTGCCACAAGCCTCTCTAACAAACTCATCTTTTTCAAGAGCAGATATCATAATTACTCCCTGGGCAGGGGCAGGAATCATCCAACTTAGTGTTACTAAATTTTCAGGTTTAATACCTATTCGTTGTAAACCCGCAGCAGCAAAAATACCTCCATTCCAATCTTCATTATCTTTTATTTTTTGTAACCGTGTATTTACATTACCTCTTAAACCAACGACCTTATGAGAAGGATATCGTTGTAACCATTGTGCTTTACGTCGCAAACTACCTGTTGCAATAATGGCATCTTTTTGAGCCATAAATTCCTCATTATCTTTAAAAATCAACACATCCTCAGATGGGCCTCTTTTTAACACAGCAGCTTGCACAATACCTTCTGGTAGTACAGTAGGCACATCTTTGAGAGAGTGTACTGCAATATCAATTTCATCATTGAGCATTGCAATATCTAGGTTTCGAGTAAATACGCCTGTAATCCCCATTTCGTAAATGGGTTTATTTAAAACTAAATCACCCGTAGCTTTTAAAGAAATCAATTTGGTCTTATAACCTAAATATTCTAATTGCTGTTGTACGGTTTTTGCTTGCCACATCGCTAATTCACTATCACGAGTGCCTATTCTAATTATTTTGTCCATTGTTAATTTTTCAGCTGAAAAACCTTTGAAATTAATGCGATACTTTCATCGGAATCAGAATCATTATCTTTTAAATGATTTGCAAATTGTTTCGTAATTTTCTGAACAATCCTATCTGATAATAATTGAGCTTGTTGCTCATTAAAATCAGTTATTTTTTTTCTTTGAAAATCAATTTCTTCCAATTTAATTTCTTCCAATCGCAATTTTAAAGCTTTTATAGTTGGAGCAAATTTACGTGTTTCTAACCAAGCCTTAAACTCTTTTTTAATTTCATCTATAATTCCTTCTGCAAGTGGAATTTGTGCTGTTCTATTTTTAAGTGTATCATCGGTGATTTTAGAGAGATCATCTAAATGTACTAAACTTACATTTTCTAGGTCTTGTATGTCATTTGATACGTTTTTGGGTATAGATAAATCTAGAACCAATAATGGTTTATCATTAGACAATATGGCTTTTGACACTGTAGGTGTTGGTGCACCAGTAGCCACAATTAAAACATCCGCTTTTTTAATTTCTGACTCTAAATTGGCAAAATCAGCCACAGTAACGTCAAATTTACCGGCTACTTCTAATGCTTTATCTTTGGTTCTATTAACCAAAGTAATATGTTTGTTATGGGTATGCTTTACTAAATTATCGCAAGTATTTCTACCTATTTTACCTGTACCAAATAACAGAATATTTTTATCTGAAATTTGCTGAACATTATTAAGTATATATTGAACGGATGCAAATGAAACCGATGTGGCACCAGAACAAATTTCTGTCTCGGTTTTTACACGTTTACTTGCTGTGATTACATTATTTATTAAACGATCTAAAAAAGTCTTTAATAAATTTAATTTTTTAGATTGCGAAGCACTTTTCTTTAATTGACCAATGATTTCAAAATCACCTAATATCTGACTATCTAGACCAGTTCCAACTCTGAAAATATGATCAATAGCATCATTGTTTTTATAAATAGAGGCTACTTTTTCAAACTCTTCAATGGTTCCATTAGAGTGTTTACAAAGTAATTTAATGAGCTGAAAAGGGTGTGCAGCAAAACCGTATATCTCAGTTCTGTTACATGTAGAGATTACTATTAATTCTTCTATACCTTCAGCCGCTGCTTCGTTTAACAAATCTACCCTAGCAGATTCCGTTAAGCTAAAACGACCACGAACTTCAGCATTCGCCTTTTCATAGCTTAAGCCAATACAGTAAAAAGTATGATGTTTAGAAATGTTATAACGTTGCATATTTATTCAATCGGAGCAAAAATATAATTAGTATATGAATAAAAACAACGCTGAAAGGATTATTTATATCGCTTCACGTTTTTTGGACCACTAAAAGCTTAAAATTGATTATAAACCCTATATTTGTTGCTACTAATGCTATTTTAATGCATCCAATTTAGAATAATTCTAAATAATAAAATTTTAATAAATGCCTAAATTTGATTTAAAAAATAACGCAGAAAGTCCCTTTTTAAAAAATGAAGTTGAAGCCGGTATTCAGCTGCTTAAATCATTAAATGAAAGTGATGATATTCAAACTATTACACATGATATTGACAGTAGTTACATTCAATTTCATTTCTGTTTAAAAGGATCTTCAAAGTTCTTATTTAACAATGGAAATTATAGTTTTGATATCGCTGATGATAATTCATTGTTACTATACAATCCTCAAACAGATTTGCCTTTAAATTTAGATTTACCCTCTAAGTCCTGGGTAATCTCACTCTTTATTTCAATTAAAAAATTCCATTCACTATTTTCGCAAGAAGCCAATTTTATTCACTTTTTAACAAATGACAATAGAGATAAAAAGTATTATGACACTAAGGTAACTTCCCCTGCTTTATCTGTTGTTCTAAATCAAATGATTAATTTCAATATCAATAGCTCTTTAGAAAAACTCTATTTGAAAGGAAAGATTTATGAATTATTAAGTTTGTATTTTAATCACGGGGGGGAAGCTGACATTGAGCAATGCCCATTCTTAGTTGATGAGCAAAATGTACTTAAAATTAGAAAAGCTAAAGACATTATAATTGCAAACATGACAGAGCCGCCAAGCTTACAAGATTTAGCCAATGATGTGGAGTTAAATTTAAAAAAATTAAAAACAGGATTCAAACAAATTTATGGTGATACTGTGTATAGCTTTTTATTTGATTACAAAATGGAAGTGGCACGTAAACTTTTAGAGACCAATAAATTCAACGTAAATGAGGTCGGCTTAAAAGTTGGCTACAGCACTTCTAGCCATTTTATTGCAGCATTTAAAAAGAAATATGGAACTACACCTAAAAAATATGTTTTAGCATTACAAAGTTAAATGAAGCAGCTTTCACATAACGAGACAGTAAACAACCAACGAAAATTCCCCATAACAATAGTTTGTGATGCCATACGAACGCCTGAAAATATTGGAATGTGTTTTAGAATTGCAGAATCTTTTGGTATTGAGAAGATATACCTTCATGAAAACTCTGCCAATTTACAAAATAGAAAAATTCAAAAAACATCGAGAAGCACAATAGATCAAATAGAACATGCTAGATATTCCGACTTTAACGATTTAATATTAGGTCTTAAAAAAGATGGTAATTTAATAGTTGGTTTAGAAATTACAGACAGCAGTACTAAAATACAAGATTTCAACTTTAAAGAACACTCTAAAATTGCTCTAGTTGTTGGTAGTGAACGAAAGGGTATAACCAATATTAACTTACTCGATAAAAGTATCGCAATACCTATGTTTGGTAAAAACTCATCAATGAATGTAATTCACAGTTTGTCCATAGCATTATATGAAATTACAAATCAGTTAAATTAACGCTATTTTGAGTTAAATTTTTCAACTAAGATTTTGGGTTCAACATTTTCAGAACTGTATACGATTTAACAAAATACGGTCTCCTAAACATTAATAATGCCCCCCAAGTGAAACATCAGTATTTTGATTTGAATTTAAACGTTTTCTATTTTTATACTTCATTAAGTTTAAGGCTTCGTCAACTAATTCATTATCTGTTTTAGTATCATTTAACATTAAGCCCCTATTAGCAGTTAAATAATAAGGTTCAATATTTATTTGATTTCCATCCTTTTCAAAAGCAATGTAATACAACCAATCTACATTTCCATAGTCATTTACATTTTTCATTTTAAAGAAATAGACCTCAAAATTTTTCTTCCCTACTGTTAATTTTTCTTTTTTAAAGAATGATATTTCATCTTTTTCCTTATCGTAATAAGCATTAGCAAATAATCTAGATTGAGCATATTCTTGTTGAAATTTATCCGTTTTTAAGACTTCAGGAAGCAACTTATGATTTTCTAATTTATCAATTAATGTATATATATTTTCCGTTTTTCCAATAGTCTTATCTTTCAATTTTTGAGGTATTGTTAACCCTTTTGATTTTAATAACACATAATAATTACACAAAGCATCAATATCACTACTTTCTAAAAGTTTCGTATAAAACTGTGCTACATTCTTTTCCTCTCTAAAAGGATCTAATAAATTAACATAATACCCCAACAACGATTCCACTGAAGAAGAATTACCATAAGATTGCACATCTGTAAGACTTCGCTTTAACTCAATTTTAGCATCATTAAGCAACTGTTCTTTATATTTCTTATAAACTTTTGGCTTAATAAAACTACTATCTTTTAACCTTGACAATAAACTGTAAATGGGTTTTTTATACTCTTGAATAGAAGAGTATTTTAATAATTCAGGAAACAACTTCTTCTTTAATTTCAAAGAATCATTACGCATTGGGTTATCAAAAATTGTATTCATAGAATAATTTTCCACAGGAAAATCAATCTCTAATAAATTTAATATCGTTTTATAAGATTCACTATTCTTTTTAGCAACTAATGCTTTTATAATATCAATTTGGGTTTCAGGCTCACTATAGGACTTTATATATAATTGATTTAAAAAAGGTGCTATTTTATTGCTCTTTAACTTTGACAATTCTCTAATAATATATCCTTTAGCATATTTTTTATCTTTAGAAAACTCATGTGTATTTAAAATAGAAATCATAGTATCAACATCCTTTTCTCTAAAATTGAGCATATAATGAGCATTATCTGCGAGGCTGTCATTACTTTTTAAGGCCGTAAAATAATCAACAACCTTATCTTCAAACACATCTCTCCCTAAGAGCGTATCTAATGGCGTAAATGTTTTATAAAATGTATCAACAAATTTGGAAGAAGCACTTAAACTATCTTCCATTGTTTTTAACTCATACAGTACTCCTAATTTTAGAATTTTTTTGACCCGTATTCGTTTCGCACTTAAACTATCTTTCGCTAAAAAAGTATAGGTATAAAGCCCATTTTCCTTTTGCTTCTTTTTATTTATTAACTTAAACTTATATGAATACGCCATCTCTGCTTGACTCCAAAGACTATCTATGTTTTCAAACATCTGCAAATCGTGATATTTAGTTCTGGTAACTACAATATTTTCATTGGTCTTAGAACTGTATTGTGTGGTATTAATATGTGCAGCATAAGGCTTTTGCTTTACACCTCCACCATAGCGGTTCATTGGAAATGGTGGTTTAGTATTTGTTTTTACCGTAAAATATAATGCGGTATCTTGTACTTGTTTAAAGTCATCTTTATAAATAATATCTTTCAATTTAAACGAATTGAAATACGTATTTGCAACAAGAGAATCTTTACCAACATAACCTAATAAATAGTAAGACTCATCTTTTACAATACTTTTTAATGCGATTTGTTGATGCGTGGCTGAATCTAAAATAGCATTAGACTGATAAGCTGCATATTTACCTGAAACCTCTTTTCCAAATTGCTTAGTCAATTTTAAATTTTTATAAAAAGCATTGTGAATGTATGCTGCTTCAAACTTATCTTCTTCAATATAGTTCACATCGTGCACCGGTACTTCTTGTAAAAAATAATATCCTGAATCGTCATATGATTGAATCAAATTTTTACCCGCAACATTAAAACTTTCTGAATTGTAATTTTGCGGCATTTGAACAGAATATTTACCAAAACTTGGTGAAAACTCTGTCCATTTACTAGCTAAAGGTCTAAAGGAAATAGAGTTGAAAATTTTATCTGCATGTTTTAATGCATAGTCACCTTTACCTCCTAATTTAATAATTACTATTTCTAATGGTGTTTTATATATATGATATTTTTGATAGTCTTCTTTCTTTGTTTTGTTTAAGATACTAATACCAGGATAAGGTGTCGTTAGTATTTCTTTTTTAATTATTTTTCCAGGAATATCTTCATATAGTAAATGATCAATATCGTCTAAGCTAATTTTTGTACTTCCATTAGCATTTAAATAATCAAATGTATTCATTCTCGTTATTGCCAAATAACCTCCATTTGCCATATCTGTAGCGACATAATATTTTTGATTTAAAAAATTGAGCTCTAATAATTTTTCAAAACTTTGAATACTCAAAAACTCGTCAGGGGTAGCTTCTAATTTTAATGTTGGCTCAACAATAGTTGATTCCAATTTATTTTTCATTGTAGTGGCAAGTGACGTTCTTTTAGATGTTAAAGCCGTTACCGAATAACCTCTTCTTCTCAACATTTCGATAACCCCGTTTTCCCCAGGTAAGTGAGCAGCACCAACTCCTGAAAAAACTGATTTATGCTGCATTAAAGAGTCTAATACATTAACCATATTTTCATTACGCTGGTATAACATATATTTTCTAAAATGCTCCGTATTTGTAGCCTCTCCAATAGAATCTAATAAATCTAAATTTCTATCTCTGTAAGCATCCTCAGTTAACATATACATCGGTTTTTCTTTGTACAACTTTTTCAACCAAGTATCTTGCTGCTTTTTCATAGAATTATAACTTGCCTTGGTAACTAAATACCTAGACTCATTAAAATCTTCAAGTCCAACAACAGGTTTGTGATTTTTCTTCCCAGCTTGATATATAAACATATCTAAATAGGTTTCTTCCTCAAAATTATCAGAACCCGATTGCTTTCTATACAGGTAGCTATTCACTAATGTATTATCTAAACGTATCGCATTTCTAATGGCCAACTTTTGTGGAAAAGGCAATTCAAATAAAGCTCCATAAAAATCTTTATTATAAAAGTTGCCTGCTCCATAATAACTCATACCAGCATTAATCATATCATAGCTATTCTCAAGCCATTCTGTTGGGTCTGACTCTAAAGCAACAACTTCACTTTTCTCTAAAGACTTATAGAATATATCGTCTAAGCGAAAAGCCACTTTACTACTGACATGCATAGTACCGTATAGGTAGGAATCCTTTTCAAGGTTATTTCCTGATATTTTCCAAAGTAAACTCTGATATTTTTGTTGTGCAGAAAGCATTGAGCATACAAACAGTAAAATTATAGGAATATATTTCTTCATGTGTGTAAAAGTAAAAAGTAATTTAATATAAATGTGGTAGCAATAGTATTGCTTCAAGAATAAAACAACTTAAGTAGACTTTATCCTAATAAAGTCGTAAATATATTTATTAATTTAACAACGAGAAATACAAATTGAGTAAAACAGTCGTCAGAATGAGGAAACGATATTTTTTCAACAAAACTTCACGAATAATTGTATTTTTGTAGCCCAATTTGTAATTAATGAAGAAAGGAATTTTATTAGTCAATCTAGGCTCTCCTGACAGCACCAAAGTAAAGGATGTTAGAAAGTATTTAGATGAATTTTTGATGGATGAGCGTGTTATCGACATTCCACGATGGAAAAGGTATTTGCTTATAAAAGGTATTATTCTAAACACACGTCCTAAAAAATCAGCCAAAGCCTATAAAAAAATATGGTGGAAAGAAGGATCTCCTTTAGTGGTTATATCTGAGCGATTCTCAAAAAAAGTTGCTGACAAATTAGAAATTCCTGTAGCTTTAGGAATGCGTTATGGTTCCATGAGTATTGAAAGTGGTATTGCACAACTTGTAAAAAGAGGTGTTGAAGAGATATTACTTGTACCATTATATCCACATTACGCCATGTCTTCTTTTGAAACCGTAGTTGAAAAAGCTAAGGAAATTAACAGAAAACACTATCCAACGATTAAGATGGATGTAATGCCCGTATTTTATAACAATACCGATTACATAAAGGTAATGAGTGCCAATTTAAAACGTCACTTATCAGGATTTGATTATGATCATATTTTGTTTTCATATCACGGAATACCAGAACGACATATTTTAAAATCAGATACCACAAATTCACATTGTAAAATTGACGGTTCGTGTTGTGACACACATTCAAAAGCTCATAGAACTTGTTATAGACATCAGTGTTTTGAAACCACAAAAGCCATAGTAAAAACATTACAATTAAAAGAAGGAACGTATAGTAATTCGTTTCAATCTAGATTGTTAAAAGACCCATGGTTAAAACCATATACCGATTTTGAATTGGAAAAATTTGGGAAAGAAGGTGTTAAAAATTTAGCCGTAATTACTCCTGCTTTTGTAGCTGATTGTTTAGAAACCTTAGAGGAGATTGCCATGGAAGGTGAACATCAGTTTAAAAGTGCTGGTGGTCAAGGATACAAACACATACCATGTCTAAATGACAATGATGATTGGGTTGATGTTATGGTAAATTGGGTAAATGAATGGGTCGGTGAACCCGTTACGCTATAAAAGACATTAAATTATAATTATAAGGTTCAAATTAAAAAGTAATAAAGTAATAAAGTAATAAAGTAATTTTAAGTTTTATTACCAAGAGAAAAAATAACAGAATAAAGTCAAAATCTTCGCCATTGGCGAGGCAGGTCGTTAATCATTATTCTTTAATCAAAAATGAATTACCTCTACCTTAAATCATTACACATTATTTTTGTAACCACATGGTTTGCAGGACTTTTTTATATTATTAGGCTTTTTATCTATTATAAAGAAGCAGAAAAAAAACCTGAATTAGAAAAGGGCATCTTACAAAAGCAATACAAATTAATGATTAAAAGACTTTGGTATATTATAACTTGGCCTTCTGCGATTTTAACATTAATTTTTGCAACATGGTTGTTGATTGTTCAACCCATTTGGTTATCAACCTCTTGGATGTGGATTAAATTAGTATTTGTTTTACTGTTGTATCTATATCATTTTTCGTGTCAACACATGGTCAATCAAATTGAAAAAGGTTTTCTTAACTATTCTTCTTTTGGATTACGAATTTGGAATGAAGTTGCCACCATACTCCTATTTGCCATTGTATTTTTGGTTGTATTAAAGAATTCTATAGGCTGGATTTTTGGAACCTTAGGTATACTTGGGGTTTCCATTTTATTGATGCTGGGTATAAAATTATATAAGAGAATTCGGAGTAAGAGAAGTTGGGATAAGGAGTAAGTTTACACTTTTTTATTCTTTCTGTACGCTTTTAGACCAATATCAGCCAAAACATAAATAATAGCACCATACATTACATATTTCCTTACTGGAAAATCTATGTGCATAATACTAAGAATTGCTACTGCAATTATTAGTATATAAATTATTATATCCATAATTTTTTTCAATTTCTTTAAAAATTATTACAAATGGACTCTTTATTTTCTTCTAAAAACCAGCAACTTACAAAAAAAAATAATGAATCTAAAAGTTTTGCGTAGTATTAAACGATCATTGCTTTAAACTCCCTTCAAAAGGAATTCTATTTAAAATACTTCTGCCTAGTGTAATTTCATCAGCATATTCTAACTCATTACCTACAGCAATTCCTCTAGCAATTGTAGAAACACTAATATCTAAATCTTCCAACTGTTTGTAGATATAAAAGTTGGTAGTATCGCCTTCCATGGTAGGGCTCAATGCAAAAATAATTTCTTTTATATTTCCTCCTCTGACTTTATCAACCAAACTATCTATGGTTAAATTTTGTGGACCAACCCCTTCAATAGGTGAAATTTTACCTCCCAAAACATGATACATTCCTCTAAATTGAGCTGTACTTTCAATGGCCATTACATCTCTAATATCTTCAACTACACAAATTAACTCATCGTTTCTGTTTTTATTAGCACAAATTTCACACAGATCAACATCAGAAATATTATGGCAATTTTTACACAACTTAACCTTCTCTTTTAAATTTAGTAAGGCCTCAGTTAAATACGTTGTACGCTCTTTCGGTTGCTTCAATAAATGCAACACCAAACGTAAGGCTGTACGCTTTCCTATTCCGGGTAATTGAGACACCTCATTTACCGCATTTTCTAAGAGTTTTGAAGAAAAATTCATGGTGGCTAATTTATAAAAATTAAACTAGAAATTCTCAAGTCAAAATCCTAAATCTGAAACTAAAAAAAACCTTATATTCGTACCTCAAAATTAAAACTAACCTATGCAACCTCTTCATATCCTCCTTTTAATTGCCGCCTACTTTGGCGTGCTAATACTCATATCATTTCTTACCGGAAAGTCAGCAACTAATGAGACTTTTTTCAAAGCAAACAACAAATCACCTTGGTATATCGTTGCGTTTGGAATGATTGGAGCATCGTTATCAGGTGTAACCTTCATTTCTGTACCAGGAATGATTGGCGGATCACAATTTGCGTACATGCAAGGTGTGTTCGGATTTTTAGTTGGCTATCTATTAATTGCATTTATCTTATTACCTATTTATTATAAATTAAACGTTACTTCTATTTATCAATATTTAGAACAACGCTTTGGAAAAGTGAGTTACAAAACAGGAGCCTTTTTCTTCTTACTCTCAAGAGTTACTGGAGCATCATTTAGACTATTTTTAGTTGCACTTGCCATGCAGTATATTGTTTTTGAACAAATGGGTGTACCCTTTTGGCTTACAGTCGTTATTTCAATACTTCTGATTTGGCTTTATACCTTTAAAGGCGGAATAAAAACCATTGTTTGGACAGATACGTTACAAACATTGACCATGTTAACAGCTGTTGGTCTTGCTATTTATCTAATTAATGAAAAATTAGATTGGTCTTACATTGAGTTTTTAAAAACAGACGCCTTTGCAGAAAGAGGTCAAATATTCTTTTTTGACAACCCAAATAGTGCTACTTACTTTTGGAAATACTTTATTGGAGGTATTTTTATAACTATAGCCATGACTGGATTAGATCAAGATATGATGCAGAAAAACCTAACTTGTAAAAACAAAGGTGATGCTCAAAAAAACATGATTTCGATGTCTGTATTATTAGTTATCGTTAATTTCTTCTTCTTATCGTTAGGTGCATTACTTTTTATATATGCAGATAAATTAGGGATTGAAATTCCTGTAGTCGATGGTAGAACAAGAACCGATTTGTTATTCCCAGAAATTGCAATGAATCAAGATTTAGGTACACCACTAGCTGTCGTATTTATAATCGGCTTGATTGCCGCAGCCTATTCAAGTGCTGATAGTGCATTAACCTCATTAACAACATCCATTTCAGTAGATTTTTTAGGTATTGAAAAAAGACCAAAAGAGAAACAAATACCATTGCGTAAAAAAGTACACATTGGTGTATCTCTTTTATTGATGGTAGTGGTTATTATTTTTAACTCACTTGATGGAAATGTAGTTGGAAACTTATTCAAGTTTGCTACGTTCACCTATGGCCCACTGTTGGGATTATTTATGTTCGGTATTTTTACAAAATATCAAATAAAGGATAAATACGCGTGGATTGTTGCTCTTATTTCTATTGGATTGACATATTTAATTAGTATTTCTCCTGTTCTCTATGCTTATTATTTCGATTATGAAAATATTATTTCATGCGGAAAGCCTGCTTGGGAATGTGCAGAAAAATATGCAGCAGAAAATAACTACTATCAATTTCATTGGGAGATATTACCTATAAATGGATTGATTACCATAATAGGGTTATGGTTTATCAGAAAGAAAAAGTAACTTTACAATATGGAAAAAGACCTAAGTAATTATAGAAAAACCTATGATAAGGATGATTTACTGGAAGAAAACACTCCAGAAAATCCTATAGAATTATTTAGAGATTGGTTTTTTGTTGCTGATAATGATGACAGTGTTCATGAAGCAAATGCGATGAATATTTCCACTATTGGCTTAGACGGGTTCCCTAAAAACAGAGTGGTTTTACTGAAAAAATTTACTTGGGAAGGTTTTATTTTCTATACCAATTATAATTCAGAAAAAGGAAAAGCCATTTTTAAAAATCCCAATATCTGCTTGTCTTTTTTTTGGCCAGCATTAGAACGTCAAATCATCATAAAAGGTAAGGCCGAAAAATTAGCTGAAAATTTATCAGATGGTTACTATGAATCTCGACCTGATGGAAGTAAATTGGGAGCTTGGGCTTCCAATCAAAGTGAAGTAGTATCTTCAAGAAAAGAGCTAGATGAGCGGTTGAAAGAATATGAAAATGAATTTGAAGGTAAAGAAATACCTCGTCCACATAATTGGGGTGGTTTTTTAATAAAACCGATAAGTATTGAGTTTTGGCAAGGCAGACCCAATAGAATGCACGATAGAATCAGATATACATTAGATCTTGAATTTAATTGGAAAAAAGAACGATTGGCACCATAATTTACTTTTATAATTTACGTTTTAATACTAATTTAGCTTTATGACAATTTAGTCTGTCTTTTAACTAAAAAATATTTCCCGCGACAGCGGAGCTTAACATGAAAACACTATATATCGTTAGACACGCAAAGTCATCATGGGAATATTCTTCGATTGAAGATATTGACAGACCTTTAAAAGAAAGAGGCATAAACGATGCTTATTTAATTTCGAAAGAACTTCTTAAAAAAGTAAAGCCACCCAATGTGTTTTTGTCAAGTTGTGCAGCAAGGGCTTTACATACGGCAATGATATTTGGCTACACATTTAATTATCCATTGGCAAATCTAAAAATCAGTAAATCATTATATAGTTTTAGTGATGGTTACCTCATTAAAACAGTTAAAGCCTTGGATGATGGATTCAAATCTGCCATTATTTTTAGTCATGATCATGGTATCAATACTTTTGTTAATACATTTGGTAGTGACCCTATAAGCCATGTTCCTACTTGTGGTGTAATCGGTATTAAGTTTGACATAAAACATTGGAAAAACATAAAAAAAGGGAAAACATTTTTACAAGAGTTCCCTAAACATTATAAATAAAGCATAGTTTGGAAATAAAAAAATACGCCGCTATCGATATTGGTTCTAATGCCGTTAGGTTATTGGTTTCCAATGTAATTGTTCAAGAAAACTCACCTACACACTATAGAAAATCATCATTGGTTCGCGTTCCTGTAAGATTAGGTGCAGATGCATTTACAACGGGTGTTATATCAGAAAATAATCAAAACCGAATGATTAACACCATGAAAGCTTTTAAGTTATTAATGGATGTTCATGGGGTTGAAAAATACAA
The DNA here is from genome assembly GCF_003449015.1 of Aureibaculum luteum. GTDB lineage: Bacteria > Bacteroidota > Bacteroidia > Flavobacteriales > Flavobacteriaceae > Aureibaculum > Aureibaculum luteum. Next base: position 90,896 of record NZ_QRGD01000001.1, read on the forward strand.
AGCTTGTGCTACTTCTGCAATGCGAGAAGCAAAAAATGGTCAAGAGGTTATTGAGAAAATTTATAAAGAATCAGGAGTAAATATCGATATCATAAACGGAAAAACGGAAGCAGCAATCATTTCAGCTACCGATTTAAATGAGTTAATTTTAGGTGATAAATCATATTTATACGTAGATGTTGGTGGTGGTAGTACCGAATTAACCTTTTTTAGTAACGGTAAAATTATAGCTTCAAAATCCTTTAAAATGGGTACGGTGAGAACTATTGATAAAGAAACTCATAAAGAAATTAACAAAAAAATTAAAAGTTGGATTGAAAATAAAAGTGAAGGCTTAACAAAAATTGCCCTAATCGGTTCAGGAGGAAACATCAACAAAATTTTTAAAATGTCTACCAGAGCAGAAGGAAAACCACTTTCTTATATCTATATGCGAGCACATTATAAGTTCTTAAAACAAATGACTTATGAGCAACTAATAAGTGAATTAGGTTTAAATCCAGACCGTGCTGATGTAATTATACCTGCAAGTAAAATTTATATTAATGCTATGAAATGGAGTGGAGCAAAGAATATTTATGTTCCAAAAATCGGATTAGCCGACGGTATTATAAAAGCTTTACATTCGGGTAAACTAGACGAATAACCGCTGTTAATTAATTAGATATTTCCACAAAATTCGCAATCCTACAATTGCAATTAAAACCGCTGTAACTCTTTTTATTAGAAAAGGAGATAGCTTTCTAGCACCTAGTCGCGATCCAATTTGCCCTCCGAAAAATACTGTTATCATAAGTGCTATAGCTAAATTTGAATCAAATGTAAAGCTCCCATTATTGTGATTGGTAAAGTATTGCCCCAACAACCCTGCAATAGAATTTACCAGAATAAAAAAACTAGACGTGGCTGCTATTTTTTTAGGAGTATCCCAATGTGTTAAATGTAATAATGGTGATAAAAAAACACCTCCACCAATACCTACCATTCCAGAAACAAAACCTATACCCCCTCCTATAAAGCTATTCTTTGCCACTGACTTTTGTTTTATCTTACCAGAGTAGTCTACCAAATATTTACTTGCCCACATTAATACCGCTGCAATTACAAGGGTACTACCCAATAAAACAAAAAAGAAAGTCTGACTTATTTTTAAATATCCCCCTAAAAAAGCAAGAGGAACACTAATTATGGTTAACGGAATAATCTTTCGCCACTCAAAATATCCGTTTTTTATATAAATAAAAGTACCACCACTTACTACAACAATGTTACACAATAAAGCAATAGCTCTAAATTGAATAAAACTTAATCCCGTTAAGGCTAAAATGGCTAAATAACTAGAGCCACCTCCAAAACCTACAGATGCGTAAAGTAAAGAAACTGCAAAAAAAAGTACTATAATTTCCCAATAGTGTAAGAAAACTTCTAAAATTTCTATCATAAATTTAAATAACACTACAAATTAAAGATTATATTTTTATCTTGCTACATATTTTACTCATTATAGCTATGGAAAAACACAAAAAATACTGGAGAGAAAACTTAAAATACCTCGCTATTCTACTGGCTATTTGGTTTTTAGTCTCCTATGTTTTCGGAATTATACTCGTTGAACAATTAAATACAATACGACTCGGTGGCTTTAAACTTGGATTTTGGTTTGCCCAACAAGGTTCTATTTATGTTTTTGTAATACTTATTTTTGTCTATGTACGCTTGATGAACAAATTAGATAAAAAATATGGATATGACACTTAAAAATAATATTCATAAATAAATTTACCAATAACCAATCTTCATTTCAAACCCACTACTAACTAATTAAATCACATGACTGTACAAATTTGGACATACATTATCGTTGTTGCAACTTTCACATTATATATAGGTATTGCTATTTGGGCAAGGGCAGGATCTACCAAAGAATTTTACGTAGCAGGCGGTGGTGTTTCCCCATTAGCTAACGGATTAGCAACAGCTGCAGATTGGATGTCAGCTGCTTCTTTTCTTGGTATGGCGGGCCTTATTTCTTTTAATGGTTATGATGGTTCTGTTTATTTAATGGGATGGACTGGCGGTTATGTGTTACTCGCCCTCCTTTTAGCCCCATATCTAAGAAAATTTGGAAAATTTACAGTGCCTGATTTTATAGGTGATCGGTATTATTCTAATATCGCAAGAACAGTCGCCGTAATATGTGCTTTGATTGTGTCCTTTACTTATGTTGCGGGACAAATGCGTGGTGTTGGTTTGGTTTTTTCTAGATTTTTAGAAGTCGATATTAATACAGGTGTTTTTATAGGTATGATAATTGTCTTATTTTATGCCGTACTTGGAGGTATGAAAGGGATTACTTACACACAAGTAGCTCAATATTGTGTTTTGATATTTGCCTTTATGGTTCCTGCTATTTTTATCTCCATTCAGATGACGGGTAATCCAATTCCACAACTAGGAATGGGAGGTAAAGTTACTGGAGAAAGTGTTTATTTACTAGATAAATTAGACGGACTTTCTACAGATTTGGGTTTTGCAGCTTATACTGACGGATCAAAATCAATGATTGATGTGTTTTTTATTACAGCTGCACTTATGGTAGGTACAGCAGGATTACCGCATGTAATTGTCCGGTTTTTTACTGTTCCTAAAGTAAAAGACGCTCGAAAATCTGCCGGATATGCTTTACTCTTTATAGCTATTTTATATACTACGGCACCGGCAATTTCAGTATTTGCTAGAACAAATTTAATTGATACTGTAAGTGAAAAAGAATACTCAGAAATGCCAGCATGGTTTTCAAAATGGGAAACCACAGGGCTTATTACATTCGATGACAAAAATAGTGATGGTAAAATTCAATATGTTGCTGATGAAACTGTGAATGAATTAACTGTTGATCCCGACATAATGGTTTTGGCAAATCCCGAAATTGCAAGATTACCTAACTGGGTAATTGCTTTGGTTGCCGCTGGAGGATTGGCTGCCGCTCTATCAACAGCAGCGGGATTACTGTTGGTAATTTCTACTTCTGTTTCACATGATTTAATAAAAAAACAACTAAAACCAGACATCTCCGACAAAAACGAGCTAATAGCCGCTCGACTTTCAGCTGTTGTAGCGGTAGTTATAGCAGGGTATTTTGGTATAAACCCACCCGATTTTGTCGCCGCAACCGTCGCCTTGGCATTCGGTTTGGCAGCAGCTTCTTTTTTCCCTGCTATCATACTCGGTATTTTTGATAAACGGATGAACAAAGAAGGAGCCATTGCCGGAATGGTCGTAGGTATATTATCCATGTTATTTTACATGCTTAAATTTAAATTTCAATGGTTTGGTGGTGGAACTGAAGCGGAATGGTGGTTTGGTATTTCACCTGAAGGATTTGGTACGGTAGCAATGTTAATAAATTTCATTTTTTCAATAATAATTTCTAAATTTACTCCTCCACCTCCTGAAGAAGTTCAAGAAATTGTAGAAAATATTAGAATACCATCTAATGCAGGAGATGCAACACATTAAAACCAAAAAATGAAATTAAAAACAATTCTAATCTTCTGTATTATTGTAATTTCAGCATTATCATATGCTCAAAATAATGATAAAGCTAACGATTCAATTGTACTTGAAAAGGGTAAACTCACTGATGGCATTACCATTAAAGAAATTAAATCAAAAAAAAATGATGTTAGTATAAATGACCCCATCATTACAAAACCACCAATTTTTGAAACATGTAAATCATTAAGCGATGTTGAAGAGCAAAAAGATTGCTTTACACAAACATTACAGAAATTCATTTCGAAAAAATTTAACACCTCAGCGTTAACTATCTTACCAACAGGAAGACATAAAATTCACTGTTTTTTCACAATTTCTAATGAAGGAAAGATTGCTAATATTGACATCTATTCCAACTATAAAATAGCGGAAGATGAGGCTGCGAAATTAATATCAAAAATACCAAATTTAGAACCAGGTGAAATCAATGGAAAACCAAAAGAGATTAGCTATTGGTTACCTATAACTTTTATGTTGCAATAATAAAAACAATAAAAAATGAGTAATTACAGTATCAAACATTTAGAAGAATATTATCAAGTCTATAGAAAATCAATCAGAGATCCAGAAAATTTCTGGTCAGAAATTGCTGAAGAGCATTTTATGTGGCGTAAAAAGTGGGATAATGTTTTGAGTTGGGATTTTTCTAAACCTGAAATAAAATGGTTTGAAGGTGCGAAACTTAATATTACTGAAAATTGTATTGATAGACATTTAGCTACAAAAGGCGATAAAACGGCGATCTTATTTGAACCTAATAGTCCAGACGAAGCCGCCCAACACATCACCTATAGAAGATTATACGAACGTGTAAACCAACTTGCTAACGTGCTTAAAGACCATGGTATTGAAAAAGGAGATCGTGTTTGTATTTATTTACCCATGATACCTGAATTGGCAATTTCATTATTGGCTTGTGCTAGAATTGGTGCCGTACACTCTGTTGTATTTGCTGGGTTCTCTTCAAACGCTTTATCTACGAGAATTAATGATAGTGATTGTAAAATGGTTATTACATCTGATGGATCATACAGAGGTGCAAAAACAATTGATTTAAAAGGTATTGTAGATGTAGCTTTAGATGAATGCCCTTCCGTCAAAGACGTTTTAGTGGTTAACAGAATTAACTCAGACATTACCATGAAAGAGGGACGTGACAAATGGTTGCAACCTCTTTTAGATAAAGCTTCAACGGAGTGTGCAGCCGAAATTATGGATGCGGAAGACCCTTTGTTTATTCTTTACACGTCAGGCTCAACAGGTATGCCAAAAGGAATGGTACATACCACTGCAGGATATATGGTATATACCGCTTATACTTTTAAAAATGTTTTTCAATACAAAGAAAATGATGTGTATTGGTGTACTGCTGACATTGGTTGGATTACAGGTCATAGTTATATCGTTTATGGTCCATTAGCCAATGGAGCAACTTCAGTTATGTTTGAGGGCGTACCTAGTTATCCAGATTTTGGACGCTTTTGGGAAGTGATTGCTAAACATAAAATTAATCAGTTTTATACGGCTCCTACAGCAATTAGAGCATTGGCAAAACAAAACATTGATTTTGCAGAAACCCATGATTTATCCTCTTTAAAAGTCTTAGGATCAGTTGGTGAGCCTATTAACGAAGAAGCTTGGCACTGGTATAATGATGTTATCGGGAAAAAGAAAAGCCCTATTGTAGATACGTGGTGGCAAACAGAAACAGGTGGTATTATGATTACGCCATTACCTTATGTTACCCCTACAAAACCGACCTACGCCACGTTACCATTTCCTGGTATTCAACCCGCTTTAATGGATGAAAATGGTGAAGAAATTAAGGGTAATCAAGTTGATGGTAGGCTGTGTATAAAATTTCCATGGCCATCAATGGCTAGAACTATTTGGGGTAATCATCAACGTTATAAAGAAACGTATTTCACCGCATTTAAAGATAAATATTTTACTGGCGACGGTGCATTACGCGACGAAGTTGGCTATTATCGAATTACAGGACGCGTGGATGATGTTATTATAGTTTCTGGTCACAATTTAGGTACTGCTCCAATTGAAGATGCAATAAATGAGCATCCCGCTGTTGCTGAATCTGCTGTTGTAGGCTTTCCTCATGACGTTAAAGGTAATGCTCTTTATGGTTATATTATTCTTAAAGAAACTGGAGAAAGTAGAATTCATGATAATGTTAGAAAAGAAATTAATCAGATTATAACCGAACATATTGGGCCAATTGCCAAATTAGATAAAATTCAATTTACAAGTGGATTGCCTAAAACACGCTCTGGTAAAATCATGCGAAGAATCTTAAGAAAAATTGCGAGTAGAGATATGAGTAATTTAGGCGACACCTCAACTCTATTAAACCCAGAAGTAGTTGATGAAATAAAAGAGAACGTATTGTAAAGACCAAAAAGACGATCTATTAATTATCTGATTTTCAAATGTTTTGAGAGCTATTTCCCTGTTTTTAATTTGGATTTCTCATTAAAATTTTGTATTTTGCTCTTTATGATAGCAATAGATAAAACAGAAAATCAAAAATTATTACAAGATTCGGTTACTTATGTTGAGAAGTTAGGTTATGAAAACATAAAGGCCGATATTGAAGGTTATGAGACTCCAAAATCTTACTCTCAAAAAGGGACAGATTTTTCAGTTACGCCAGATATTGTTGGTGAAAAAGCAGGTAGAAAACACTACTTTGAAGTAAGTTTAAAATCAGCAGAACCTAATCAATTAAAATCTAAATGGCGTTTTTTAGAAGTATTAACTCGCATGAAAGACAACCGTTTTAAAATAATAACATTCAGAGGTCACTATAAATTCACTGAAGATATGTTACAAGATATTAATCTTGAAAAAAACTTAATTAAGCTATAATTAATAGTTATTCTTCTCGATGTTTTGTTCTTAAAAATATCGAGAAGAATTATTTAACTCCCTCTTAGAATCAAAAGCATTTATTTACTTCTCAATAATTCATTCTGTTCTTTCATTAAATCAGTTAAATCTGAAAGCAACTGTATATCTTTAGGAGTTACCACCGTTTCATCTTTAGTATCATGAGCTTTATTACGTAACCTATTCATAAACTTTACCACAATAAAGACCGTAAAGCCAATAATTATAAAATCCAGAAAAGCCTCAAATAAAGCTCCATAACCTAAGGCAATTTTTTCTTTGATAATTTCTCCCGCACTATTCAATTCAGCATCTCTAAGAATTATTACTTTATCCTTAAAATCAATACCATTAGTTAAGTAAGACAACGGTGGCATTAATACTTTTTTAACCAGTACATCTATTACTTTATTAAATGATGCACCGATAATAACACCAATGGCCATATCCATCATATTACCTTTTACTGCAAATTCTTTAAATTCTTTTAGTAAGCCCATAATTAGTTATTATTTCATTATTATTAAACTCATTTCTCATATTAAGAAAACAAAAATAGCTTTAATTTTAGAAAGATTTATATGCCATTAAAATCACATATTTCTTGAAATAAGTAATGTATTCTACTTTAACTAATATTGATAAAATGCATTTACACCCCACAGCAACCACAATGAGCCGTGTTTTTCTAAACATTTTTAACTTTATTAGTACTACCTCCAAACTATTTAAAAAAACAAAGGTCTATTGATTAGTTTAATTGTAATTTAACTATTTAATCAAATGTTTTGAGCACTGAAGCCAACTTTATACAGCAACTTACAAATCCTAAAACTAAAGAAAAGGCTTTTCTTGAATTGTTAAATCGGTATCAAAAACGTTTGTATTGGTATATTAGAAAAATAGTAGTGACTCATGAGAATGCCGATGATGCCCTTCAAAACACTTTCATTAGAATTTTTAACAAGATAGAAACTTTTAAAGGTAATAGCTTACTCACTACATGGATGTTTAGAATTGCACATAATGAAGCTCTTAGACTTTTGGAAAAACAAAACAAAACACATTTAGCTTCCTTGGATGAAATTCAGCCGCAGTACCTAAAAGATTTAACACAAGACAATTATTTTAATGGTGATGAATTGAATCTGAAATTCCATCAGATTATTAATACCAAGTTAACTAATAAGCAACGCATAGTGTTTAATATGAAATACTTTGATGATTTAAGCTTTAGAGAAATTGCAGACATTTTAGAAATAAATGAAAATACACTAAAATCATCATATTACAGTGCCGTAAAAATAATAGAAGATGAAATAACAGCACAAACAAACTTTTAATAAAAATAAAGGTCTATAAAACGATTATGAAAAAATTTAATTTACATAAAATCAATAAAGAAGAGTTAACAAAACTTCATAAAAATGATCTAGGGATGGATATTCCTAAAGATTATTTTAAAACATCTAAATCAAAAATTATGGAAAAGGTGGCCATCACCCAAAAGGAAAAACCACGTGTTTTTTATTTAAGACCTAGTTTCGGCTATTTAATGGCCGCTTCAATTATCATCCTTATAGCACTGAGTATTGTTTTTAAATACAATATAAAAACCAAAAATAATCTAAATGATGCTGACGTTGAAAATTTAGCGAATGCAAATGATGAAGATATTTTAATAAATTCTCTTTTTGTCAGTGATGAAGAAATGAGTAATTTTTTAGACAACTACTTAGTTAATAACTTAGTTGAGAATGTAGAGGTTATGGAAAAAGAATTCGACAACATTTTTTTGAACTCAATTATTGAAAGCGACTCATTAATAGATAATTATATTGATGATAGTTTTGTAGAAAATATTATTCTTTAAAAACATTTCAAACTATTATTCAGAATAAAGGTCTATTAATCAGAATCGGTTCAATAAAAAAAAGAAGTATAAATTTAAAAATAAAAGTCATGAAAACAAATAAAATTAAATTAGTAATACTAGCACTAGTAATGATTTTTGGAGGGTTCTTATATGCACAAAAAGAAAATCAGAATGAGAATCAAAACCAAAATAGAAATCAAAACTATGAGGTTATTAAAGAAACCTTAAATACAGAACAACAAGAAATGCTCCAAAATGAACGTCGCATTATGAAGCAAAACCGTGAAATGCTTAGAGAATCATTAACTGAGGAACAATTAGCTCTTTTAAAAGACCCAGAACTTACAAGAGAACAAATAAGAGAAAGGTTAAGAGCTTCTTTTACAGATGAACAACAACAATTGGTACTGCAACAACAAACTCGCTTACGTACTATGCGAAAAGAATTTCAAGGTACCCTTACCGAAGAACAACGCATAATGATCCAGGAAAAGTTACAGCAACGTATAAAAAATTCTGGTGAGCAAGGTGAATTGAGAAATGGAAATCGTTCTAACAGCAACGGTCAGCGTAATAAAAACAATGGTAACGGTGGTAATGGCAGTGGTAATGGGAATAATTAACTTTAAGTTATGAAAAATACTGCCTATAGAATTTTAACATTTTTTAGAATAACAGGGTTGCTACTTTTTCTGGTGGCAACCTCTTTTTTTTCTTATGCTCAAGTAACACCTGCAGATGATGAGATAGACATGTTACTTGATGAACTTTTCTTTAACGAAGATCAAATGATCGATGATATTTTGGCTTCCTTAAATCGTTATGACTTTATTTACACGAGTATTACGTTTAACAGCAATTCTTATTTTTCTGGTAGAGATTCAGGAATTGACCAATTTAATTTTTACCCTCAAGCATCCTACTATCACTCTTCTGGTTTTAATTTTAGTATTTCAGGACTTTATTATGAAACATTTGACCCTAACTGGGATTTTACAAGTTTGTCTTTAGGTTACAATCAATACTTAGGTAAAAAAAAATTACTGTACCTCAGCACAGGCTATACTCGATATTTCTATAGCGATGGGTCGGACATTTTCACCAATGCTGTTGATTTAGGTTTAGGTATCCAGAATAAAAAAAGAACTATTGGCTCTACACTTTCTGCTACTTATTTATTCGGTACCGATAATGCCTTACAATTAATATCTAGCACCTATGGTAAAATTAATTTGGCAAAGAAAAAAACATTTTCAATAAAATTCAAGCCACGGATAAACTTTCTAATTGCTCAACAAACTATGGCCTTAGAAGAACTAAATAGCCAAACTCAAGAAGCAGAATATATTAATTATGATGTTTTTGATCTATTAAACGTACAACTTAATTTACCAATAACATTTGTAAGTAAATCGTTCAATTTAGATGTAGGATATACTATTAATTTCCCTAACGCTGTAGCTACAGAAACTGATCTCAAGTCCAATGGCTTCTTTACTATTAATATGGGCTATATGTTAAGCTTAAAAAAATGAAAATTATTACTAAAAGCTGAATAGACAAAAATGTAATTTCTTTAATCAATAATTTCTCTATCTTTGTTTGCCAACACTATAATGTCATTTTTAAATTAATAAAAAATATGAAAAAATTCACCTATCTCTTATTGATTATCGTGTTAGCTGCATCTTGTGACTTAAATCTAGGCAAAGATGAATTTGATGCTGTTGACTGGAAAAAAAGAACAATAAACATAAGTCAAAAAGACTCACTACAATTTGGCAGAACCTATCTTTCTGTATACTCCCAAATTTATAGTTATACAGAACATAAAACACATAACCTTACGGCGATGGTAAGCTTGAGAAATACTAGTTTTAATGATACTATTTATATTCTAAAAGCTGATTACTACCATACAAAAGGGCATTTAGTACGAACTTATATTAAACAACCTATTTACTTAGCTCCACTTGAAACTGTAGAGATAATTATTGACGAAGCCGATATAGAAGGTGGTACAGGTTCTAATTTTATTTTTGACTGGAATATTCCAAAAAAATCTCCAGATCCGCTTTTCGAGGGTATTATGAGCTCAACAATGAGCCAACAAGGCCTTTCTTTTACCACACAAGGAAAACGTATAGAATAATTTACTTTCAAAAAACATTTTTAAATACTTCTCTAGTATAACCCAAAGAAAACATCAATGATGAAATTTTTTAAATTAAGCCTAGTTCTTTTTCTTGTACACACAACTTTAATAGCACAAGACTTAACTTTTGAAGAATACAATCCCAAATCAACCTTAGTTATTCCTGGCAAGATTATAAAAAAAGCTAAGTTTCCATTTATTGACGTACACGGGCATCAGTACAATATGCCTAAACAAGACTTGAGTCCTGTAGTAGCTGCTATGGACACGCTTAACATGGGCATCATGGTAAATTTAAGTGGCCGATCAGGAAAAGACCTGCAACAATCTGTTGCCAATATTGCTAAAAATTTCCCCAACCGTTTTGTTGTTTTTGCCAATGTAGACTTTGATGAAGTTGGTAAAAAAGACTGGGCAAAAAATGCTGTAAATCAGTTAAGAGAAGATGTTAAAAATGGAGCTAGAGGACTAAAGGTTTATAAAAGTTTAGGGCTCAGAAATAAAGACACTGACGGTAATAGAATTGCTATTGACGATAAAAGATTGGATCCCATATGGGCACTTTGTGGAGAATTAGGTGTACCTGTTTTAATCCATGCTGCAGATCCTAAATCATTTTGGGATACATTTGATGGTGATAATGAGCGTTGGTTAGAACTCAAAACTCATCCGAGAAGAAAACGTGAAGCAAATGACCCCGCTCCATGGGAGCAAATTATTGCAGAACAACATAATATGTTTAAAAAACATCCTGAAACGACTTTTATAAACGCTCACATGGGTTGGTTTGCGAATGATTTGGGTAAATTAGGTGAGCTATTAGATGAAATGCCTAATATGAATGTTGGTATAGGAGCCATAATTGCAGAGTTGGGCAGACAACCTCGATTTGCGAAAGCCTTTTTTATCAAATATCAGGATCGGATTTTATTCGGAAAAGACAGTTGGAAACCAGAAGAATTTCCCACGTATTTTAGAGTATTAGAGTCTAATGACGAATACTTTCCATATCATAAAAAATACCATGCTTTTTGGCCAATGTACGGGTTAGATTTACCCGATGACGTATTGAAAAAAGTATATTATAAAAATGCCTTGCGTATTGTACCTGGCTTGGACAAAAGTTTGTTTGGGGAGTAAATTCTAATTAGTGTTTTACGCTGTAATACGTATTCCATTAAGCATTTCTTTATGGTCAGGTTTCTCAAACCAACCTTCCATAAAGTCAAAATTTTCTTTGGTCACTTCAAACTCAAATGTTGCTCCTTTTTCAGTATTCCGTTTTGTTATTCTGTTCAACCGGGTTTCTTTTGAAATATCTAAAAAGTGCAATGTTAGTTCATAGCCCTTCCTTTTAGCAAATTTTCTAAATTTCTCTCTATGCTCAAATTTTGAAAGTCCTAAATCAAGAATAGCATCTATCTTTGCGTTTTCTAACTGATCAACTAAATCCATAATCATTTTTTCAGCACGTTCAATTCTTTCAAGAAACCATTCCAATCCGTCCGTTGGTTTCTTATCCGCTAGAAAAAGTGTATTATTCCATTTATCAATGGAGAAAATAACTCCATTCGTTTCTTTTTTCAATTCGTTGGCGTACGTGGTTTTTCCAGCACCTGTATTCCCTACTATTAAGTGAATCATTTTGTATTAATTAAATCTATGACAATCGTTTCTTGTTAGAAACGCTCTATTGTTTAACAACCATTTTAGGTTTTAATTTTCTTTTCCAATAGAGTATATAAACTGTGCCTATAATTGTAGGTAAAGTCCAAGCAAACACATTCCAAATGCCTAAACCAGCGACTAAGAATGCCGTAACCGACGCAATAAACGCTCCAATCATTTTTCCGACATGATTTCTAAGCCATTCGTTTTTACCTTTTACAAAATTTTTATAAAAAATAAAATCTTTTAGGGTTACTAGAAGTCCAAAACCTCCAAAGAAAATAAATAATAAATAATTCAAGTCGTTTACTTTCATCATACCATAGGCACCAAATAATATCATCAGTATTGATAATGATAACATACTCCCTGATATAATTTTATCAATTGGTTTTGCTGCTTTCTTACTTTTCAACTTAAACGTTAATATTTGATTTCCTGAAATTACTAAATAGATGGTAAATAATCCAATTAGGAAAAGAAGTATGCTTTTATGATTAGGCATCCAAGAAATTGGTATTATAATCAATGAACTCGTTATCATACCGATTGAAAATAATTTCCCCATAACTTTATGAGGTTTACTTCCCTTTTTCACAATTATACTTCCCAGTCCTGTTATTAATCCTAATCCACCAAAAAAAGCATGTATGTATATAAAAATCTTAATCGTTTCTTCCATCTTAATATTGATTTTGTTTTTTCAAAATTCCGTATACCCTACTACTTAATAAAACTTAATTTGTTGAATTGTTGTTTTTATATGATGAACTGTAAATTATTTATAAAATCTTTTATAGGAACTAAGATTCAAGTTTTCCCTTATAAGTTGGAAAGCCTCTTAAGGTCTTCCCAAGTAATCATTTCTACACCCATTTTATTTTCGAACATGTTTGTAACAAAAGCTTTTCCTAAAAGCTCAACATTAATACCTCTATACTTTTTTAATGGACCAAATAATACGCGACTCAGTACAGGCCAAACTTTTAATGTTATCCCTTGAGCTAGCCCATATCTATTCGTTTTTGTTATAATCATTGAAGGCTGAAAAATACTGAGTCTATCAAAATTCATTGCTTCCAATTCATTGACTAGCTCTCCTTTAATCCGCAAATAAAAAGAGGCCGATTTAGCATTAATGCCAACCGAAGATAATAATTGAAAGTGTGCAACACCTGCTTCTTTACAAGCTTTAGCAAATGCAATTACTGCTGTTTTATCTATTTTTATAAATTCTTCTTTACTTACCTTAGAGGGTTCACCCACACCAAAAGTACAAATGGCCACTTGATGATTAGTTATTTTGTCTCTATATGTGTTGGGATCAAAAACATCTACGTTATGTTGCACTACTAATGTTTCAGATATATCTGGCAATGACCTACGACCTAAAGTTGAAATTCGAAGAACCTCCGGCCTCTTTATTAAGTTATTAAGAACTTGGTTTCCAACGGCACCTGTGGCTCCTAATAGTATTACAGAATCTGATTTATTGATCATGTTTTATTTCAATGATATTGTACTAAAACTTCAATTTATTTACACTAATAATTTATGCTCTTTATTAAAAATAAGCTTTAGAAATAAACTAATTACTTCTGATTTAAAAACAAAATTTACAGAAGTACTTTTTTGAGTTTACAATACTTTTCACTGTTTAACCTGTATTTTTTAAACCTCCAGATAACGAATTAGTAATAGACAACAGTTTTGTAAGTATCTGATCACCCTCAATAGGGTTGGTAACCATAACACTTCTCCATTCTTTTAAATATTGAATATGAAGTTTGTGCAATACTTCTAATTCTTTCTCTCTTCTTTTCAAATTTTCTATTTGGCCTATTCTTCTAACGGAAGCTGGCTCACCGAGTAAATCTTCAATGTGAATAATTCCTTCCTTATAATCGGTTAAAATCATATTTAAAAAATTGGATTTGATGTCTTTATCAGAAACGAGTTCTGAATACACTTTCATCAGTTCCGAATTCGCAAGGATTAAATTCGTTTCTATTTGAATTAACATGTACCTTAAAAACGGCCATGAATCAACATGTTGTTTTAGCTCCTCAAATTTTGATACTTTATTTTCTTTAAGTTCTTTTAAGGCATGTCCAACACCAAACCAACCTGTTAAGGTAAAACGTGATAAATTCCAACTAAACACCCAAGGAATAGCCCTTAAATCACTTAAAGTACGTTGTCCAGATCGCCGTGCAGGTCTTGATCCTATTTTACTTTTCTCTAATAAATCAATTGAAGTTGCTTCACTAAAAAACTGAATAAAATCATCATGTTGAACCATGTTTTTATAAAAGTCGACCGATTTATCCGTTAGCCAATCTAAGGTTTCATAAGGATAAAGTTCTTCTTTTTGAGAGGTGTAAATTTTCATCGTTTGGCGAGCCACACCAGACGCCAACATTTCTAAATTGTAAGTTGCTGTTAATTGATTTCCAAATTGTTGTGCAATAGATTCTCCTTGAGTTGTCAATTTTATTTGACCATTAACAGAATTTATAGGCATACTTTCCATAAAACGATGATATTTACCACCACCTCTACTTATGGTTCCTCCTCTACCATGGAAAAATATAATTTTTATATCATGCTTTTCACCAATGCTGCAAAGGCTCTCTTCCGCCTTATGTAAATGCCATTTACTCGCCAATACTCCGCCATCTTTATTACTATCACTATACCCAACCATTACTTCTTGTGTATTTGACATTAATTTTAGGCGATTTTTAGTGATTGGAAAATTTAAAAAATCTTCCAATATCTTATCTCCTCCTTCTAAATCTTCTATGGTTTCCAAAAGTGGTACCACACGTAAATTAGTGTTTAATAGTTGTGTTTCTCTCATCAATAAATACATCACTAATAAATCACTAAGACTTCTAGTCATACTTACTATTAAAGACCCTATTCCTTCTGAACCATATAAACTAATATGTTGTCTTAAAACCCTAAAATAATCTAGTACATTATCTGCTTCTAAACCATATGATATTGTATTATTGGTTAATGGAGTATGTTTTTCTAATTCTTCAGTCAAAAAAGAAACACGTGTTTTTTCATCCCAATTATGAAAATCAAACTTTTCGAATCCCGACTTTTCTAATATCTGCGTAATTACTTTTTCATGGTAACCGCTGTTTTGTCTAATATCTAATTTGGCAAGATGAAACCCGAAACATTGTACCGTTCTTTCAACAGGAAACAAAATATCTTCCGCTATTCCTTGTGCTCCACCTTCTATTAAAATATTTCTAATAAATTTTAAATCTTCCTGTAAAACAGTACTCGACCTATAATAAGAATCAGATTCACCAAATTTTTCAGCAATGGTGTTCTCCATTTTAATCACCAAAAGACTAACATATTGTCTCCATGGTTCATGTGGATTACGTTTTAAGGCTTTTTCTCCAGACGCTCCCAATATTTTTGCTTGCTTACTCACGGCTTCAAGTAGTGCAGTGGGTACAGGGTTTTTAATACCAGACAACGTTAAGCGAGTGGCTAAATTCACCAGTTGCTTATAAATAATATCTAATGCCTTTTCACGATGTATCAAGAGCGTATCTCTTGTAAAACTTGGTGTTACAAAAGGATGACCGTCACGGTCTCCTCCAACCCAACTACCAAAATTAAAATCCGGATAATGTTCTGGTTGCGTTAATTTATCAGGGTTAAACCCCATCGCAATCCAAGATTCCTTCAGTCTTTCATCACTCTTTTCTAATACCAATGGGAATACCTTACTTAGGTAATACACAATATTGTCACGTTCTGAGGCGAGGTCAGGTTTTTCAAGATAAGTATCTCCGGTTCTCCACCAACGTTCTAATAAATTAATGATTTTTTCACGTATCGTATTATTCTCCGTTTTAGAAAGAATGGAATTTTCCTTTTGCACCAATAATAAGTAAAGCTCTCTTTGTAATTCAATAATTGCAATTCTTTTTGACTCCGTTGGATGGGCAGTTAAGACTGGCATCACATTTAACGAAGACAATAATTCAATAATCTTATCTTCACCCAAACCTTGTTCAATCCATATCTTGAAAGTTTCTCCCCAAGACCCTCTATTTGCAGCAATGCCATTTTGATTTTCGAGTTGCCTGTGATATTGTATGGCAGCGTTCTCTTCAACTAAAGTTATTAATTGAAAATAAATACCTAATGCTTGTACAATTTTTTCATCAGAAACGGAATACCCTATAGTCTCATTTTGAGATGTTTTATTTAACTGAAGTAATTTAATAGTTTCGTGCTCATTTATACGCGATAACATCTCTTCATAACAAAGAAGAATATATTCTCTATCATCACTTATTTTTTGATATTCATTGGTTTCAATTTCAGTATTCATCGTAAATTCTAATATTAAAATTATTTAAAAAGATATGCTTTCTAGCCCCTAAAATTGGGCTAAGGAATGAAACTAAATTTAGAATGGTAACAGACACACCATATTTAGCGTTTAAAGTCTAAATATAAGTATAATCTAATTTCAATTTATTATTTAAATCCATTTTTTATTGCTCTTTTGCATATGTGAGATTTGTACAGCTCCATTACAATTAAAATTGTTCTTTAATTTTCAAGAGTACTTCGTTAAAAACAGCATAACTGTTTCAATAAAATATCCTTTATATCCTCAATTCTATAATTACGTTTTCAATAATTTAATGATTGTATCATGCGAGTTAATGTAACATTTATCACATTTAAAATTGATAAATATCATTAATTAGAATCTCTAATATCTTTAAATTAGTAAGGATATTTAATGTAACTAAAAGCCTCTTATAATGGAAACACTAGAAAATATTAAAACTCGAGTTTACAAATTTGGAAATAAATCTGCCGATGGAGACAGTACAATGAAAAACTTATTGGGTGGAAAAGGTGCTAATTTGGCTGAAATGAGCAAAATAGGAATTCCTGTTCCTCCTGGTTTCACCATAACTACAGATGTGTGTACAGAATATAATCTATTAGGAGAAGAAGCCGTTGTTAATCTACTTACAAACGAAGTTGAAGCTTCTATAGATACTATCGAAAAGAGTATGGGTGCTAAATTTGGAGATAAAGAAAATCCCTTATTAGTTTCTGTTCGTTCTGGAGCACGCGTTTCTATGCCAGGCATGATGGATACCGTTTTGAACATAGGACTGAATGATGAAGTGGTTATTGGACTTGCCAATAAAACTAAAAATGAGCGTTTTGCATGGGATTCTTACCGTCGTTTTATTCAAATGTACGGCGGTGTCGTTTTGGGCATGAAACCCGAATATAAAGAAGATATTGATCCTTTTGAAGAAATAATAGAGGCTCTTAAACACAAACGCACTATTGAATTAGACACTGATTTTACCATACAAGATTTAAAAGATTTGGTGTATGATTTTAAAGAAGCCGTAAAAAAACGTACCAGTCATGATTTCCCTACCAATCCATGGGAACAACTTTGGGGTGCAATAATTGCCGTTTTTAATAGTTGGAACGGAGATCGTGCTGTGTATTATAGAAATATGCATGGTTATCCAGCAGATTGGGGTACTGCTGTAAATGTACAAGCCATGGTCTATGGTAATATGGGTAATAACTCAGGTACTGGCGTTTGCTTTACGCGTGATGCGGGTACTGGAGAGAATGTATTTAACGGAGAATATTTAATCAATGCTCAAGGTGAAGATGTAGTTGCAGGTGTGAGAACACCTCAGCAAATTACAAAATTGGGTTCTGAACGTTGGGCAGTATTGGCTAAAGTTGAAGAAGACGAACGAGCTGAGAAGTATCCTTCGTTAGAGGAATTAATGCCAACTATTTATAATGAGTTAAATGGTTATCAAGAAAAACTAGAAAAACATTATCGTGATATGCAAGATATGGAATTTACCATGCAAGATGGTAAACTTTGGATTCTTCAAACTCGAAATGGAAAACGTACAGGCTTTGCAATGGTAAAAATTGCAATGGACTTGCTTAAAGAAGGAACTATTAATGAAAAAGAAGCTTTACTGCGTA
This sequence comes from Aureibaculum luteum, assembly GCF_003449015.1. GTDB lineage: Bacteria > Bacteroidota > Bacteroidia > Flavobacteriales > Flavobacteriaceae > Aureibaculum > Aureibaculum luteum. The sequence continues at coordinate 109,090 of NZ_QRGD01000001.1, forward strand.
TTGAACCTAATAAATTAGACGAATTATTACATCCTATATTTGACCCCAAAGCATTGAAAAGTGCAAATGTCATCGCACAAGGACTGCCCGCTTCTCCTGGAGCAGCAACAGGTAAAATTGTATTCTTTGCAGATGAAGCTAATAAATATAAAAATAGCATTTTAGTACGTATTGAAACTTCACCAGAAGATTTAGAAGGTATGAACATTGCCAAAGGGATTCTTACCGCTCGTGGCGGGATGACCTCACATGCGGCAGTTGTTGCTCGTGGTATGGGTAAATGTTGTGTTTCTGGTGCTGGAGCCTTAAAAATTAACTATAAAAACAGAACATTAACCGTAGACGGTCATGAATACCATGACGGAGATTGGATTTCACTAAACGGTTCTACAGGTAATATTATTGAAGGTAAAGTAGCCACTACTGAACCTGAATTGAGTGGTGAATTTGCTGAAATCATGGAATTGACAGATAAATACGCTACCATGCAAGTGCGTACCAACGCCGATTCTCCCAATGATGCAAAAATAGCCCGTAATTTTGGAGCTCAAGGTATAGGGTTAACAAGAACCGAGCATATGTTCTTTGAAGTTGATCGTATTAAAGCCATGCGTGAAATGATTTTGTCAGATACTGTTAAGGGCCGAAAAGAAGCTCTTAAAGATTTGCTACCTATGCAACGCGACGATTTTGAGGGTATATTTGAAGCAATGGCAGGCTTGCCTGTAACAGTTCGGTTGCTAGACCCACCTTTGCACGAATTTGTTCCTCACCAATTGGCAACACAAAAAGACTTAGCCGATGATATGCACATTTCATTAGAGGCGGTTAAAAGTAAAGTAGCCGAACTAGAGGAATTTAACCCAATGCTGGGACATAGAGGATGTCGTTTAGGAATTACCTATCCAGAAATTACTGAAATGCAGGCTAGGGCTATTATTGAAGCCGCCTTAAATTTAAAAGAAAAAGGCATTGAAGCTAAGCCAGAAATTATGGTGCCGCTCATTGGTACATTGGCAGAATTTGAGAACCAAGAAAAAATTATTAGAGAAACTGCAAAACAAATCTTTGAAGAAAGAAATGATAGCATTGAATTTTTAGTGGGAACTATGATTGAGATTCCTCGTGCCGCTTTATTGGCTGATAAGATTGCTCAAAGTGCCGATTTCTTTTCATTTGGAACAAATGATTTAACACAAATGACATTTGGTTATTCTCGTGACGATGCTGGCAAATTTTTACCAATTTATATAGAAAAAGGTATTTTAAAAGTAGATCCTTTTGAGGTGCTAGATCAAGAAGGTGTAGGACAATTGGTAAAAATGGGTACAGAAAGAGGACGAAGTATTAAACCAGATTTAAAAGTTGGTATCTGTGGTGAACATGGTGGTGAACCTAGTTCTGTGGAATTCTGCTATCAAACAGGAATGAACTATGTAAGTTGTTCTCCTTACCGTGTACCAATTGCACGCTTAGCATCTGCCCAAGCTGCTATAAAAGATAGTTTATAGTTTTAAATAAGGTATTTATTGAAATCCCAAATCGAGAATTTCTTGGTTTGGGATTTTCACCATTAAGATGTATTGAATAGTCTGTCTTAGCAAATTAAGTCACAAAAGTGTATTGTAAATATGCTATTCGTATTATGGTCTCGTCCTGAAATATAATTCACTATTAAAACTGAATTTATGCTATATTTATATTTACCATAATAAGGTTTTTAAAGTCTGATAATAAAATTACATAGATACTCACTGACCCACAAAACTATAGAAATAGTTTAGCTGTAAAAGTAAAGACACTTATCCGCTCCTAAGACTGTTCTACTTAATCTGAATACATCTTATCAATAAGTTCTTTGTATTTTTTCTGTATTACTTTTCGCTTTAATTTTAAGGTTGCCGTAATCTCACCTGCTTCTATACTAAAGCTTTTAGGGAGTAAGGTGAATTTTTTAATTTTTTCAAATTTAGAAAATTCCTTTTGAAGCTCTTCAAATCGTTTTTCAAAAAGGGCAATGATCTGATTATTGGTGATTAATTCTTCAACATCTTTAAAGGTAATTTTGTGTTCTAAAGCGTATTTCTTTAAATTCTCAAAACTTGGTACGGCAAGTGCTGTAACATATTTTTGCTGATCTCCTATTACTGCAATTTGCTCAATAAACGAATCGGTAATTAGAGCGGTTTCTAATTTTTGTGGTGCAATATATTTTCCACCAGACGTTTTCATTAAATCTTTAATTCTATCGGTAATTATTAAATTCCCTTTTTCATCTATTTTACCTGCATCACCAGTTTTAAACCAACCATTATCAAAAACTTCTGCAGTAGCCTCTGGTTTTTTGTAATAGCCTTTCATTACTCCTGGACCTTTTACTAAAACCTCATTATTATGACCAATTTTAATTTGAGATCCTTCTATGGGTTTTCCTGCAGAATTAAATTCATAATTAGTATCCCCAAAAAGCGTAACCGTTGCTGTAGTTTCGGTTAATCCGTATCCACATTTAATATTCAGACCAAACGAATGAAAAAAGGAAACCATATCTGCCGCCAAAGGAGCACCTCCACAAGGCATAAACCTTATACGACTACCAAATACTTCACGCAATTTACTTAGCACTAATTTATTTGCTATTTTATATTTCAACTTTAAAAGTAGTGGTACTTTTTTAGCAATTCGTTTATGCTTGTTATAATAATTATTACCAACACCCAATGCCCAGCTTGCCAATTTCATTTTAGTAGGCGAAGCTTCCTTTCTTTTATCTTGAATTGCAGCAAATATTTTCTCAAATATTCGAGGTACTGTACACATTAAGGTTGGTTCTACTTCTTTTAAAACCTCTACAATTTTTTTAGGATCTTGATTAAAATAAACTTCAATTCCTCTATGTAAACAAAAGAATACCCAGCTGCGTTCATAAATATGACTTAAGGGTAGAAAACTTAATGAGATATCTCTTTCTGAAACGTTCAATTCATAATCATGTGCATATAACGAAGCTCCAAAATTAGTATAATCTAACATTACTCCTTTGGGCTCTCCTGTTGTTCCAGAAGTATAAATGATACTTGCCAAATCTTTTAAATCGCACTCGTAATACCTTTTTTGAAGTTCCGTTTCAATTTGTTCTGAAGGCTCAAATGCTATAAAATCTTCTAAATAAATAGAATTATTTGATTGATGAAGTTTAATTGTTTTTGTTAACGCTACAATTAGTTTTAAATACTTGGAAGTTTCTAGAAGTTCATAAGCTTTATCATATTCATTTTGATCGCCAACAAAAAGTAGACTCACCTCTGCATCATTGACAACATATTCTACCTCTTTTTTAGAATTTGTAGCATAAATGGGTATCGTTACTGCTCTAACTCGCATAATTGCAACATCTGCAATTATCCAATTTGGCATATTTTCGGCAAAAATAGCAATATTCTGTTGTATCGATATTCCATAATTTAAGAGGGCTTTTGACAGCTCTTCTATTCGATATTCAAAATCTAACCAAGAAACACCCTTCCATTTTCCAAGCTCATTATCCTTATAATAAATGGCGTTTTTACTATTAAAACGCTGACTATTTTCTTTTATCTCTTCTACTAAGTGTTTATATTTCATAAACTGTTATTGGTTCCAAATTAAAATAGGACGTTGCCTAAAATAAAGCATACAAAGTTACGAATAATTGTACGCTGTTTACCTAAATTGAACGTTTCATATTTTTAAAACTATCAATTTTATTACGCTTAAAAATCATTGTTTTTTCCGCTATTGAATGAAAGATTTGATTTTATATACATCCCATTTTCAAGAAGATAGCTTGAGCATAAATTAGTCTCGATAACTTATATCGCTTATCTCATTTTTTGTAAGCTTAAAAATGATAGAGTTAATAATTAATAAAATAAAGACGTTCTTAAAAACACACCAAAGAACAGATCTGAATTCTTATAAATTGATGTAGGTAATTCATTTTTTTTGAGAGAGTTATAGATAGTGTATTTACATTAAAAGAAATCAAGATTTCTTTACAACAGTTCTTTATTATGTGTGATTTTTTCTCTTTTTATGTATTTAGCTATTTTCCCAATTACTAAAACAAAAAAAGCAATAATTCCAGAAAAAATCAGACCAGTTATTAATGAAAAATTTCTTCCAGTATCACTTGTTAAATTTCTCATTGCTTCGTTCTGTTCAAGCGTTATTTCAATTCCGCTAAAAAAACCGTCTTTATTTAAGTCAAACTTATTCAAATTCCATTGAGCATAAATATTAGAATAAGTTGCTCCTCCAACGATTAATAAGTAAAACAGAAAGAAAACTGTCAAACTTATCCAAAACAATTTCAGTTTTCCGTTTCCAAATATTCGCTTTCTTTTCACGAATATAATTCCTAAAATCAAAATTGAAATTATTGATGGAAAGATTAAATGATATGGTAAAGTTATTTCGTTCATTAAATTTCTTTTAGTTTGGTCAAATATCTAGTCCTAAAATATAGCTATAGGTTAAAATTAATGTTTTTCGATTAAACACTAATCGCCCAATTATATATATATAGTGTTGTAGCTTCGTTATTTTATATGTCCAATCCCAAATCCCATATCTTCAATTTTATACAGATGATTGTGGTCGTGCATTAACAAATGTCTTAGCATGATATAAGGTGTATAAGTTTTGTATTCTGGATGAATGGCTAACTTATTCCAGTCGTTCGAGTTAAATGCTTTCGTTAATTCAATTGTTCTTTGTCGAATTTCGAAAAAGTCATTTATAGTCTTTTTCAAATCTAATTTTAAAAAGAAATTTTTATCAAAACTATCTCCAGATAGTGGTTCAAAAATCGGTTTTTCTTCTTGTCTAAAAACTTTGAGTCTTTTTTGAAATCCATAAATATCGCCAACTGCTATATGAGTTGCATGTTCATGAATTGACCACTTACCTTTGATCATTTTCTCTTTATAAAGTTCAGAGTCAATTTCAGAAATCAATTCCTTTAATAGTCTAGGCGTTTCACTTAAAGCATTTAATATTGTTTTAATTTCTCTATTCATTTTTCTAATAAGCTACATTAGTTAGTATAAGAAGAGTAAGGGATTAAAATGGACTTACTTTCAATTTAGCACTTAGCCAAATTTACCATTTTATCGTTATATTTCTTTTAGCCGTCAAATTGAAAATCTGGAGGACTTTGTTAATATAAACTAACTCTGGGTCTAACTCGTAACCCTTATATTTTCATACATTGTTGTAAGGCGTTTTTATATCATCACATATTTCACTTATACAACCAATTTCAGTATATAATTTATGTTCTTTGTTCTTGAATATCTTCGGGTTAAGTTCTATTCTATCGAACCATTCAGATGTTGGTTTATAATTGTCTTTATCTCCAAAATACAGGCTTAAATTACATTTGGGTTTTTCTTTTTCATATCTAAGTCTGGTTGAAGATATAGAGTAAAGAGTGTTGATTTTTAATCCATTCAATTGTGCTTTCCAAGCAATTATTCCTCCAATACTAAAAGCCAAAACATCAATTCTTTTTTTCTCTAATTCTAAAAGTCTTTTCGTGGCAACTTCAATTCCTCCGTTTATAAATTGGTTGTGCAAATTATTTTCTTGATATTCTAATTTATCAACTTGTCCTAAGTCGCAACAATCATAATACTGAATTTCAAAAATAGAATCTAAAATCTCGGTATAATCATTTATCCATACTGATTTTTCAATTCCCCATAAATCGGATAATATTATTAATCTAGGTTTCATTTATCAGTTTTTCTGTAATGACTTACAACATTTGTATTACCACAATTGCAGGGCTGTTTTTTAGTACTATAAATGTAATTATATATTTTTACAATATGAATACAAGCTCCGTTATTATTGGCATTCTCTTATAATCTTAATGAAGGTAAACGTTTTTTAAACGTTTACCAACGGAAAAATTAAACACCAAAGAGAAACCCGAACCGAGCTAAACTCAATTCGGGTTTCTCAAAAAAACAGAAAAATTGCTATTCTGCCACTGGCGGATATTTCGCCATAATTTCTGTTACAAATTCTTTGATACGTGCTTCTTTTTTAGAAATGTTATTTGCAGATGCTAATGCACCTGTACCCATTCCTTGCCAAGCCAATTCCTTTTTATTGGCATCTATAAGGTCTATAAACAAGGTACCTTCTGTAGATCGGGTTACATTATTATAAGCCCCCATTCCGAATCCGTAAGGACCAAAACCACCATAATACCAAGGATACCAACCGTTATAATTGTTATTATACACATTAATTTTTTCTCTAGACTTGGTAAAGATATTTACCAATAAATCTGGGTTTTCAGATTTTGTAAATCCTTTAGCTATTAAATCTGCTTCAACCGCTCGTAATATTCTACGCTTGTCTAAATCAGAAATATCTACTTTATCAATTCCTTTTTTGTAAAAAGCAAACGTTTTATATTTACTAAAGTCAACTTCTTTATCATAATCTGAAGAAACTCTAACTGATGCACAAGAGGATACTAAAAAAAGTACCACAACCACTGAAAGTAATTTTACGTATTTCATAAGTTTAATTTTTTAAAAACAATTTAATCTAATAATGATTCGTCAACTATATTAGGAAGTGTAACTTTTAAATTGGGTTCTACTTCCATTGCTCGCTTTATAGCAAATATAGCTTCTTTATTTCTCGCCCAACTTCGTCTTGCAATACCGTTATTTACATCCCAAAATAGCATGGCTTGCAAACGTTGTTCAGCTTCTTCACTACCATCAATAACCATGCCGAAACCACCATTAACAACCTCTCCCCATCCTACGCCACCACCATTATGTATAGATACCCAAGTGGCCCCTCTAAAGCTATCTCCAATTACATTTTGTATGGCCATATCTGCAGTAAACTTTGATCCATCATAAATATTTGAGGTCTCTCTAAAAGGAGAGTCTGTACCAGAAACATCATGATGATCTCTTCCTAACACCACCGGACCAATTTCACCAGCAGCAATTGCATGGTTAAAGGCCTTGGCTATTTTAATACGACCTTCAGCATCTGCATATAAGATTCTTGCTTGCGAACCTACTACCAATTTATTTTCTTGTGCTCCTTTTATCCATTTCACATTATCAGCCATTTGCTGTTGTATTTCAACAGGCGAATGCTGCATCATTTCTTCCAACACAGCACAAGCAATAGCGTCTGTTTTTTCTAAATCTTCAGACTTGCCAGAGACACAAACCCATCGAAAAGGACCAAAACCGTAATCGAAACACATAGGTCCCATAATATCTTGTACATAACTCTTGTATTTAAAATCAATTCCGTTTGTTGCCATTACATCAGCTCCAGCTCGTGATGCTTCTAAGAGAAATGCATTACCATAATCGAAAAAATAAGTACCTTTTGCTGTATGCTTATTTATTGCATCGGCTTGACGCCGTAAACTTTCTTGTACTTTTTCTTTAAAAGTAGCAGGGTCTTTCACCATTAATTCAACCGCCTCTTCAAATGATAATCCCACAGGATAATAACCGCCTGCCCAAGGATTATGTAATGAGGTTTGGTCAGAACCTAAATCGATATATACATTTTGTTCATCAAACTTTTCCCAAACGGCAACCACATTTCCATGATAGGCAATAGAGATGACTTCTTTATTTGCTTTCGCTTTACGTACACGCTGCACCAACACATCTAAATCATCAATAACCTCATCTACCCAACCTTGTGAATGCCGTGTCTGAACCGCCTTTAAATTAACCTCTGCACATACCGTAATACAGCCTGCAATATTCCCCGCTTTGGGTTGAGCACCGCTCATACCGCCAAGCCCAGAAGTCACAAACAATTTTCCGGCTAAACCTTCACCTTGTTTGGCAATTTTTCGCCCTGCATTTAAAACCGTAATCGTAGTACCATGCACAATTCCTTGAGGACCGATATACATAAAACTACCCGCTGTCATTTGCCCATATTGGGTTACACCTAAGGCATTAAATTTCTCCCAATCATCTGGTTTGGAATAATTGGGAACCATCATACCGTTAGTAACCACAACTCTTGGTGCATTTTTATGCGAAGGAAACAACCCCATTGGATGACCTGAATACATCGTTAAGGTTTGCTCATCAGTCATTTCAGCCAAATACTGCATGGTAAGTAAATATTGAGCCCAATTTTGAAACACCGCTCCATTACCTCCATAGGTTATCAATTCATGTGGATGTTGTGCCACGGCATTGTCCAAATTATTTTGAATCATATGCATTATGGCTTTGGCTTGTAATGATTTTCCAGGATAGGCTTCTATTGGTCTAGCATACATTTTATACTCGGGCTTAAACCGATACATATAAATTCTACCATAAGTTTCTAATTCTTCTTTAAATTCAGGTAGTAATGTGGCATGAAATTTAGAATCAAAATAACGAAGTGCATTTTTAAGGGCTAGCTTTTTTTCATCTTCTGATAAAATGGCTTTTCGTTTAGGAGCATGGTTTATTTCCGAATCATACGTTTTAAGATTGGGAAGTTGGTTTGGAATACCTTTTAAAATTTGTTGATGAAATTCGTTCATTGGTATTTATTTATTATAAACCGTTTATTATTCTCTAATTATCAAAAGAATCTGTTTTTTTATCATAACCATAAGGACAATGTCTACATCCGCTTTTACAGCAATATCCACGTTTTAAATGGTATTTCTCTGTAAACACTTTGTATCCTTTATCCGTGAGATAATAATCCTCAGGTTCTAATTTTGGTAAATTATTAAACATGCAATTTTATTTATCAGGTAAATTTACCATAAATATCATTAAATAAATTCACTAATTTCGCCATGATATGGATTTTAACGTAAACAGCAGAAACCAATCGGTGCATTTTCCTTTACTTGAGGATATTGAACTTGTTATTAAACGAGAAGATGAAATCCATCCTGACATTTCAGGTAATAAATACAGAAAATTGAAGTATAATTTAATTGCTGCCAGAGAGCAAGGCTTTGACACCTTAGTCACTTTTGGTGGTGCCTATTCTAACCATATTGCAGCAACTGCCGCTGTAGGATTAAAATTCGGGTTTAAGACCATCGGTATTATTAGAGGCGAAGAATTGGTTGATAAAATTGAAGGAAATGCAACTTTGGCTTTTGCTCAAAAATGCGGAATGCAGTTTAAGTTTATCACTAGAAGTTTATATCGTGAAAAGGAAAATGACACCTTTTTAAGTACTTTAAAAGATGAATTGGGCAACTACTATTTAATACCTGAAGGAGGCACAAATAGCTTAGCCATAAAAGGATGTGAAGAAATTTTAACAAAAGAAGACAAAAGCTTTGATTATATTTGCACATCTGTTGGAACAGGTGGCACTATTTCTGGTATTATAAATAGTACGGAACCCCGTCAGAAAGTGATAGGGTTTTCATCACTTAAAGGTGACTTTTTAAAAGATGAAATTGCCAAATGGACAACGAAGAACAATTGGGAATTAAATACCGACTTTCATTTTGGCGGTTACGCTAAAATAAATAATGAGCTTATTACATTTATAAATAATTTTAAGCTTGCAACTGACATTCCCTTAGACCCTATTTATACTGGAAAAATGCTTTACGGCATTGTAGATATGGCTAAAAATAAAGTATTTAAAAAAGGAAGTAAAATACTTGCAATTCATACTGGCGGTTTACAAGGAATAGCAGGAATGAATAACGTATTAAAACAAAAGAATTATTTGCAATTAATTTAAAATGAAGTATCTAAAAATAGTTTTAAGTATTATTATTTTAAGTGTTTTTGCCAGTTGTGGCTCACACAAAAGAACAACTTCACAAAAAATAATAGATCAACGACAACCAAATAAAGTCGTAAAAAAGACGGTAACACCTGTAAAACTTCAAAAAATAGATGAAGCTGATGTAATTCATGCTGATCTAATGAGACGTAAACCTAATTTGAATGAAAACACATTGGCGTATATTGATGAATATAATGATATTGCCATCTTAGAAATGATAGCGTATAAAATACCTGCTAGTATTACATTGGCACAAGGTATATTAGAATCTAACAGCGGTAAGAGTAGACTTTCAGTAAAAGGTAACAATCATTTTGGTATAAAGTGTCATACTTGGGATGGTAAACGCATGTATCATGATGATGATTCACGTCAAGAATGTTTTAGAAAATACGAACATCCATTAACCTCTTTTAGAGATCATTCCTTATTTTTATTTGATAGAAAACGTTATGCTGGATTGTTTGAGCTTCGTAAAAAAGATTATAAAGGTTGGTCTAAAGGCTTGAGAAAAGCGGGTTATGCAACAGACCCTAAATATCCTGCAAAGTTAATTACACTTATAGAAACTTATGAATTAGATAAGTATGACGACTTTGATGAAAGCTATCTTTATAATGGTAAAGTAATTAAAAAAACAAAAGATGATGTAACGTCTAAATACATCATTGTATCTAAAGGAGACACCTTGTATTCTTTAGCTAAAAACAATAACTTAACCGTTGATAAATTAAAGTGGCTAAACGGTCTTAAGAATAATGAACTGTCTGTGGGTCAGAAAATTTTTGTTGAATAATTGCAACAGTTAAGTGTCTTTTTACAATAAAAAAATCGTCACAAATACTTTCGTGTCAGTGACGATTTTCCAAAACTAAATCTAAATTATTAATTATTATTTGATCTTTTATTTACTCTATTACCTTTAGAGTTTTGATTGTTCATGTTACGTTTTCCTTGTTTTTTCATTTTATCTCCTTTGCGTTTCATGGTTGTTTTCCAGGTTTCATATTGGTCTTCATTTAAAATCTTTTTCATAGATTCTTGACGAACCAATTGAGCATCTAATCTAGATTTTTGCTTGTCATATGAATTTCTATTCGCTGGCTTTTCTCCTTTTTCACGTAAAGCTTGCATCTCTTTTCTTTTTGCATCACGCACAATAGCTTGTTCTTTGTTTAAATCATACACCTTTTTTTGCTGAGCATCCGTAAGGTCTAAATTTAATGCCATTTTTTTTGTTTGTAATTCTGCCATTTGATCAGGTGTCATATCTGATCTATTAAAGCCTCTTTTGTTGTTTTGAGCAAAAGCACCTACAGTTAACAAGGCCATAAAACCTCCAATTACTAAATTTCTACGCATTGGTTTTTTATTTCCTATTAGGGATTTGTTTTTTGTTTCTAAATTTTTCATTTTTTTTATTTTAATGTTATACTGCTTTGACTGTAGCTATTAAAAATAGTTTAATTAAAAGTTTGATTTTAACAGTAGATTAACATTCCAAAAAATTAGTGACTCTATCAAAAAATTACTTTTCTATATCCTTAAAAATCATAAAAATCTGACTAATAGATTATTTACTATTCTTTTTCGTGGGTAAGTACAGCTCTTAAAATTAAATATTGAGCCGCTAAATAGGTGAGCATAATAATGATGGGGAATATATTATTTGTAGTATCAAATTTATTTATTGCCAACACAGAATCGGAAATAATAAAAAGACAAGCACCTATAAACATATATTTCGAAGCAATACTTTTTCTATGTAAGTAAAATAATAAAGAAACAATGCCCATCACAGAAATGGTAACACCATAAACCACCACAGGAACGAACAATTCATTTAAGCTATTTTTCAATAAATTGATGAGTGCAAAAAACACTATTAAAAAGGGTACCGTAGCTATGAGTATAGTTTTTAAATTAGAGCTATTAATCCAACCCAATACTATTTTAATATATATGATATGTGCTATTAAAAAGGAAATTAAACCTAACATAAAATAGAGTTCACCTTCAAATAACAATAATACATCACCAAAAAACGAAAACACTAAAGCACCTATATACCAGCCATTAACCTGCTTCGTTGACACCAAATAGAGCATCAATAGTGTTAACATTAACAAGGGTTTAAAAACACTTCGCAGTAGTTCTATATTGAAAACAACACCTACCATATCACAAAGTGAAACTATTACAAAAAGAGCTGTAATAATAGTAACTTTAGTATTGTTTTTGGTTGTAGTCATTATATCATCGCTATATAATCATCTTCTGAAATAATAGGAATACCTAAATCTTCAGCTTTTGTACGTTTACTTGGTCCCATATTATCACCTGCAATAATATAATTGGTCTTTTTAGAAATGGAGCTTGATACTTTTCCGCCATTATCTTCAATTGATTTTTTAAGTTCGTTTCTACTCATTTTTGTAAAAACACCTGACACTACAAAAATCTTTCCTTGCAATTCATCTGTCTGATTTTCCAACGCCTTGGCGGAAAGTTCCATTTGCACACCATAGCTTTTTAATCTATTTACCAAGTCAATATTTAAAGGATTATTTGAAAAATCAATAATACTTTGAGCTATTCTGTCTCCTATTTCATCAACGGCAATTAATTCTTCAAAACTTGCGTTGAGTAAACTATCAATGTTTTTAAAATATTTAGCCAATTTTTTAGCAACTGTTTCACCAACAAATCGAATTCCTAAAGCAAATAAAACACGTTCAAATGGAATTTCTTTTGATTTTTCAATTCCTTTAATCATGTTTTCAGCAGATTTTTCAGCCATTCTTTCTAACGGAATAATTTGTTCCGTTTTTAACTCATACAAGTCTGCATAATTTGAAATTAAGTTCTCCTTAGCTAATAAGGCAACCGTTTCTCCACCCAAGCCTTCAATATCCATGGCTTTTCTACTGATAAAATGTTGAATTCTACCTGCAATTTGTGTCGGACAACCATATTCATTAGGGCAATAGTGTTTGGCGTCTCCTTCAGTTCTTACTAACGACGTATTGCATTCCGGACAATGTGTAGCATAAACTGTAGGTTGAGAATCTGCGGGTCTTTTTGTTAAATCTACCCCAACTACTTTAGGAATAATTTCACCGCCTTTTTCTACAAATACAGTATCATTAACACGTATATCTAGTTTTTCAATTTGATCAGCATTATGCAACGAAGCACGTTTTACGATGGTACCTGCTAACTCAACCGGTTCTAAATTAGCAACTGGTGTTATGGCTCCAGTTCTACCAACTTGATAAGAAATACTATTTAAAACGGTACTTTTTTGCTCCGCTTTAAACTTATAGGCTATTGCCCAACGTGGTGCTTTTGCCGTATACCCTAATTCATCTTGCTGATGTAACGAGTTTACTTTTATTACCACACCATCGGTTTCATAAGGCAACTTAAAACGCTGCGTATCCCAATAATTTATATAGTCTAATATTTCGTCTATGGACTTCGCTACTTTTATAGTATCTGGAATTTTAAAGCCCGCTTTTTTAGCATTTTCTAAGGCTTCATAATGGGTTTTAAAGGGTAATCTTTCAGCCACCACATGGTATAGTAAGCAATCTAATGGTCGTTTAGCCACCTCGGCACTATCTTGTAGTTTTAAACTACCACTCGCCGTGTTTCTTGGGTTCATATAAGGATCATCACCAGCTTCTACCCTAGCCTCATTCATTTTCGAAAAACCCTCTAGCGGTAAAATAATTTCACCTCTAATCTCAAAATCATCTACAAAATTACTTTTTAATTGCAACGGAATTGAGCGTATTGTTTTAATATTGGCAGTAACATTATCTCCTTGAAATCCATCACCTCTAGTTACGGCTTTTATTAATTGTCCTTTTTCATAGGTTAAATTTATTGACGCTCCGTCATATTTAAGCTCGCAAGTATATTCAACAGCCTCTGTTCCTAATATTTTTTGAACGCGTTTTTCCCAATCCAATAAATCTTCTTTAGAATAACTATTACTTAAAGAATACATTCTATTCTTATGAGCAATCGTTTCAAAATTCTTAGTAACCTCACCACCTACACGTTGCGTAGGTGAGCTGGCATCAAAAAACTCAGGATGCTTTGCTTCCAAATCTTGCAATGTTTTGAGCTTCATGTCAAAATCATAATCAGAAATGGTGGCATTATCCAACACATAATAGTTATAATTATGTTCACGTAATTCTTCTCGGAGTTGTATAAGTTGTTCTTGAATTGAAGACATTGTTCTTGTAAATTTTAAAAGTTAAAAATAAATAAATTTTAACTCTAAAAGTTAAAAAACTTCAGGTCTTTATAAGTCGTTCCCTTTTTACAAGAAAGGTTCTTCATTTTATATTATAAGTAACAAAAACCTTCATTAACCATTCATTATGTAACATAAGTTACTGAATATCGAGTGTTTAGCATCAATTACATGACTTTTATCACCTTTTTCCACATTATTATTAACTAACTTCGAGACAGTAACTTAAACAAATAACTCATGAAAAAGCTATTAATATTAGGAGCAGGAACAGCAGGCACAATGATGGCAAATCATTTAAGGCCGAAACTACGCAGTAATGAATGGGATGTTACTATTGTAGATCAATATAAGACACATTATTATCAACCTGGTTTTTTATTTCTTCCTTTTGACACCTATACCGAAAGTCAAGTAAAAAAAGTTGGAAAAAAATTAATTCATAAAAAAGTAAATTATATCCAGAAAAAAATTGAGAAGATAATTCCCAACGAAAACAAAGTCCAATTAGAAGATGAAACCATAAATTATGATGTACTCATAATTGCAACTGGTTCAAAAATTGCACCTCAAGAAACTCAAGGTCTATTAGGACCATTATGGAAAAAAGACATTTTTGATTTTTACACTTATGAAGGTGCTTTGGCACTCAGGGATAAACTAAGAGATTGGAAAGGCGGAAAATTAGTAGTTCACATTACTGAAATGCCTATAAAATGTCCCGTTGCTCCACTTGAGTTTGCTTTTTTAGCTGATTCTTATTTCCGTAAAAAAGGTATGCGAGACAAAGTAGATATTACCTATGTAACGCCACTTTCAGGGGCATTTACAAAACCCACTTGTTCTACCGCATTGGCGTACCTTTTAGAAGAGAAAGATATTCATCTCGAACCTGATTTTTCTATAATGGAAGTAGATAATAACCAAAAAGCAATTGTAGATTATGAAGAAAGAGAAATTCCTTTTGATTTACTAGTAACCGTACCAACCAATATGGGTGATGAACTTATAGAAAGGTCAGGTTTAGGTGATGATTTGAATTTTATACCTACAGATCATAACACCTTACAATCAAAAGCACATGAAAATATTTTTGTAATTGGAGATGCCACTGATGTTCCAGCCTCTAAGGCAGGTTCCGTAGCACATTTTCAGGCAGAAACATTGACAGATAATATCCTTCTCTATATAGATGGTTATAAACTTAAAAAAGAATTTGATGGACATGCCAATTGTTTTATTGAAACAGGAAATAACAAGGCATTGCTAATTGATTTTAATTACAACACAGAACCCGTACATGGTACATTCCCTTTTGCTAAAATAGGTCCATTACGGTTATTGAAAGAAAGTGTATTTAACCATTGGGGAAAATTAGCTTTTCGATGGATTTATTGGAACATGTTATTAAAAGGTATTGCCATTCCTTTTGTCTCAAGAAATATGAGCTTTAAAGGAAAAGTATTTGACATAAAATCGAAATAAAAATTAAGTAAAACTAAAAAACTAAAATTATGGAAGCAAAAACAATAGCAGGTATGCAAGTAAACGTAAACGAAGAAGGATACCTAGAAGATATGAATCAATGGAATGAAAATATTGCAACAGAAATTGCAGATGAAATAGGTATTGAATTAACTGATAAACATTTTGAAGTGCTACATTATTTACGCAATCAAAATAAAGAAGGTGTGGCCCTTACTATCAGAAGAGTAGGTAAATCTGGCATTGTAGATATTAAAGGATTGTATACATTATTTCCAAAAGGACCTTTAAAATTTTCATCTAAAATTGCTGGAATACCAAAACCAACAAGTTGTATATAGTTCACTATAAATTCAATAAAAACTCACAAAATGGAAACAAAAAAAATAGATAATAAAACCGAGTTAAAAGAGAAGAAGCCTTTAGAAAAAGTATGTCTTATTTGTGCAAAAGGTAGTTTAGAAGATGTTTATGCTACTTTAATAATGGCGAATGGTGCCGTTATGGAAGGTATAGAAACCAATGTGTTTTTCACCTTTTTCGGATTGGATGGTATCACTAAAAAATCGATGAATACATTGCATACAGCAACAACAGGAAACCCTTCTATGAGAATGCCAGGAGGTCTTCCTTTCCCTACTATGCTTGGCGGATTACCAGGAGTAGAAACAGCAGTTTCGGGTATGATGCGAAAACAAATGGAAGCGTTAGATATGCCACCTGTAGATGAATTTCTAGAAATGATAACCGCTGGTGGTGGTAGAATATTTGCTTGTAAATTAGCCGTTGACATGTTTAAAATAACCAAAGAAGATATGTCTGAAGAAGTAGAAGATATCATTACCATAGGTCAGTTTTATGAACTTTGCGATGGTGACAGAACTCAAATAATATTTACCTAGTCATTTTAAATTAAACTGTAAAACCCGAAGCCGTGGCTTCGGGTTTTTTATTTGCCTTTCTCAACAAAAAGGGCGAACTTCGTCATTGGTCGATACCAATAAATAAAATGAGTTAACATACTTTAGTTTCATGATAGAATTTAATTTATCATACTAACATAATATTTTAATAAAAGTAAATGAAAAAAGTAGAAGTTGTTGCTGCAATAATCATGCATGATAATGAGATTCTTTGTGTTCAAAGAGCAGAAAACTTATTAGATTACATCTCTTGTAAATTTGAATTTCCAGGCGGAAAAATAGAAAATGGTGAATCTAAAAAAGAAGCTTTGGAAAGAGAGTTAATTGAGGAGTTAAATATTAGTCCAAACATTGAGAATTTGTATCTAACCGTTGTTCATCAATATCCAGATTTTGAACTAACAATGCACAGTTTCTTATGTACTACATCTACAAAAAAAATCGAACTAAATGAGCATATTTCATCTCAATGGCTTAAAAAAGAAGAATTATTAAAACTGGATTGGGCAGCAGCGGACTTACCTATTGTTTCAAAATTAATTACTAATGATTAAATTTTCTACTGAAAAGTTTGAGAAAAGTATTCAAACAGGTTTTATAAACAAATCTATTAGTTCTGAGGTGGTTTATCAGCCAGAATTATTGGTAAACAGTAAAGAACCTAAGTTAAAAATTTTATCAACTATCATAAAAGAGTTAGAATCTTGTGAATCCTTTTATATATCCGTTGCATTTGTAACTACTGGTGGAGTAGCAACATTAATGAATACTTTAATATCATTAGAAAAAAGGAATATAAAAGGTAAGATATTAGTTTCTCAATATTTAAATTTCACACAACCTGAAGCTCTAAAAAGGCTCTTAAAGTTTAAAAACATTGAACTTAAAATTGCGACAAAAGGTAATTCACATTCTAAGGGTTATCTTTTTAAAACAAATAAATATTATAATTTAATCATTGGCAGTAGTAATTTAACAGATAATGCATTAACAACAAATAAAGAATGGAATTTAAAAGTATCTGCTTTAAATGAAAGTGAAATTGTTAACAAGGTTGTTGGAGAATTTGAAGATGATTTTAAGCATGGTACCAAAGTTACTTCTCAGTTTATCGAAGCGTATAAAACAATATATGACAATCAAAAATTATTCAATACTCTAAACGAAACTGTACAAGTATCCATTAAAAAAATCATCCCAAATTCAATGCAACGAGAAGCATTGATAAACCTAGAGAATTTAAGGCTTGAAAATAAAAATAAAGCTTTATTAATTTCAGCGACAGGAACGGGTAAAACTTATCTATCTGCATTTGATGCTAAGGCATTTAATTCTAAAAAATTACTATTTGTTGTACACCGTTTAAACATTGCTAAGAAAGCCTTAAAAACATTTGAAATGGTATTTGGTGACTCAAAAACAATGGGCTTATACTCAGGGAATCATAGAGATTTAGACAAAGATTTTAATTCTGCTTTTACTATAAAAACTTACTCAAGTAAAAAATCAATTACAAATGAAGGTTGGGAACATAAAGAAATAGTGTTAAAAGCTAATTCTTTTGATGATAGTTATGAAGACATTGTCATCACTGAAGAAAATGCTCAAGGAATGACGGTAATCGGGGAATTTGTATGTGTTTTAAATTGAAAAATTTAACGAAAATCATATGCTAAACTTTAAAGAAAAAATAAATTATCTAAACGAACAATTAAGTATAACCAATGAAAATTATGCAGATAGTTTTAAACTAGATATTGTGTTTTTCATTAATGATTTTAATGAACAGAATCAACTTTTATTCTTTTTAAATCAACTTTCTTCAAGAGAAGAAATCACTAAATGGATAAATAAATTAACTTCAAGAATTGTTATGAAATTTGATAAAGAAAGTGAAAGCATAAATGACTTTATTTATGATTATATAATAAATGGTTAATCTAAGGTTAAATTTATTAAACATTAACTCAACTAGCCTTATAACTTAATTACATCTTATAATACATAAAAGTATTTGTTTAAAATGAAACAAAATAATTTCTTTTCCCGTTAATTTTGAATCTGTAAATGATATACTTTTACACGCAATTAACACATAAACTTATATGATTGTTTGGGGCTTATTTATTTTAGGAATTTTAATTTTTCTAGCGTTAGATTTAGGTGTTTTTAATAAAAACCCGCATGTTATTAGTATTAAAGAAGCTTCTGCATGGACAGCCGTTTGGGTGACGCTTTCCTTTCTTTTTTCGGGTGTTATTTACTGGTTGTATGGTTCGGGTACCATTGCCAATCCAGATCAGCTTACGGCTACTAATGCCACTATCAAATATATTACAGGTTATTTGATTGAACTATCATTGAGTATCGATAATATTTTTGTGATTGCCGTTATTTTCAGTTCTTTTAATATTCCTTTAAAATATCAGCATCGCGTATTGTTTTGGGGTATTTTGGGTGCCATCGTATTTAGAGCTTTGATGATTTTCTTTGGTGTAGTACTCATTAATAAATTCAGTTTTACTACTTATGTTTTTGGAGCCTTTTTATTATTTACGGCCTTTAAAATGCTAACACAAAAAGAAGAAACCTTTAACCCTAAAAGGTCTTTTGTCTATAGAAATTTAAGAAAAGTAATGCCCATTACTACTCAAATGGATGGACAAAAGTTTTTTATGCAGTTAAAGCATATAAAAGCGGCTACACCACTATTTATAACGTTGGTTGTAATTGAGTTTACAGATATTCTATTCGCACTAGATTCTGTGCCTGCTATCTTAGCCATTACTTCTGATCCGTTTTTGGTATTTAGCTCTAATATCTTTGCTATTTTGGGGCTACGGTCTATGTATTTCTTTCTTTCAAATATGCTTAATAAATTTGCATATCTTAAATACAGTTTGGTTGCTATTTTAACCTTTGTTGGTGTAAAATTAATTTTAGCACATCACTTTAAATTTCCAGAATGGGTTTCGCTAACCATTATAGGCTTGTCCTTGCTGATAGGTATTTTAGTTTCTCTAAGAAAAGCAGAAGATTAAAAAGAACTATTTATATTTTAGTCGCGTATCAATGGCATTGTAGAACAACGTAACAATCCTTCTTGTTTGGCAATTTCGGCATATGGCACTTCTTCAACCGTAAAATCGTGTTGACGTAACCATGTATTTAAGCGTGTAAAATTTCGTTCAGAAACGATCACTTTTTCAGAAATAGAAAATATATTACTATTCATGTTGTACATTTCCTCTTTTGTAATTTCATAGGTGTTTTCAGCTCCAAAATAATTAACCAACCACTTGTACTCTTCTTCAATTAAGAATCCATTTTTATGAAGTATCGCTTTGTCTTTACCAATAGGTTGAAAACAACAATCTAAATGCAAGGCATTATCTTTAGCGTCTGTATTAGATTTACGTAGCTCAAATGATTTTACCTTTTTGTTAGGAAACAATTCTTGTAAAGCTTCAACAGCATAACTATTAGTACGTGCGGTAATTAAATCAGGGTAATCATCACCCGTATAAACACCTACAAAAATATACTCATTCCATGGCATTACATCACCGCCCTCTACATGTACCTTTTCTGGTAATTTAATTACATTTTTAGGATCTATTTGAGCTATAACATAATCTATAGCTTCAATTTCTCGATCTCGGTCTGGCAGTATATTTGATTTTATAAATTTATCTTCTATGACAAAGGCAATATCTCTAGTAAAAATCTGATTGTAATTTTCTATTGATTTTGGTCTAAAAACATGTACATCGTATTTTTTAAAAACCGCATCTAAAGCTTCCATTTCTAGTATCATATCTTCTTGCTTCGGATAGGTACCTGCCAAAATATGCTCAATTGACTTAGGGTCATACGCTTCTTCAACAGAAGGTGCTGGACCATTACTGTTGGCAATACCTAAGACTACCGCTCGTAGTCTTGAAGTTTCGTTTTGTATATTTAGTTTAAGCATATAAAAAATGTCATTTTCCCCAAAAATATGGAAAAAATGACATTATAGATATTTTAAAATTGATAATTATCTTTTTTCTACTGGTATAAAAGGTCTTAAGGTTTTACCAATATATATTTGACGTGGTCTACCAATAGGTTCTTTGTTTAAACGCATTTCTCTCCATTGAGCAATCCATCCTGGTAAACGACCTAAAGCAAACATTACGGTAAACATTTCTGTTGGAATACCTAACGCTCTATAAATGATACCTGAATAGAAATCAACATTTGGATATAGTTTTCTTTCTACGAAATAAGGATCTTCCAACGCTTCTTTTTCTAAGCCTTTAGCGATTTCTAAAATTGGATCTTCAATACCTAAATCTGCTAAAACTTCATCAGCAGCTTTCTTAATTATTTTAGCTCTAGGATCAAAGTTTTTATATACACGATGACCGAAGCCCATTAATCTAAATGGATCATTTTTATCTTTAGCTTTGGCCATGAATTTTTTAGTATCACCACCATCCGCTTTTATAGCTTCTAACATTTCTATTACAGCTTGGTTTGCACCACCATGTAATGGCCCCCAAAGAGCTGAAATACCTGATGCCAATGACACAAATAAACCAGCATGAGATGAACCTGCAATACGCACAGTACTCGTTGAACAATTTTGTTCATGGTCTGCATGTAAAATTAACAACTTATCTAAGGCTTCTACTACAATAGGATTTAAAGTATACTCTTCATTAGGTTGTCTAAACATCATTTGTAAGACATTCTCAACATACCCTAACGATGTGCTACCATAATTTAGAGGTAACCCCATTTTTTTACGCATGGTCCAAGCTACTAATACCGGAAACTTACCTAAAATCTTAACTATCGATTTGTACATCGCTTCTTCAGACCGAACATCTACTGACGTTGGATTAAAAGCTGTTAATGCACTTGTTAATGAACATAAAACGCCCATTGGGTGTGCCGATTTTGGAAAAGCATCTAATATTTTTTTAACATCTTCATCTACAATAGATTGATGTTGAATATCATAATGAAATTTATCCAACTCACTTTCCGTTGGTAATTCTCCAAATATTAATAAATAGACAACTTCTAAAAAGTGTGCCTTTTCAGCTAGTTCTTCAATACCGTAGCCTCTATAATGTAAAATTCCTTTTTCACCATCTAAAAATGTAATAGCACTCTCACACGACCCCGTGTTTTTAAACCCTGGATCTAACGTTATAACTCCGTCTGTACTAGTTCTTAGCGAGCTTATATCAATTCCTAATTCATCTTCAGTACCTTTTACGACCGGAAATTCATACGACTTTCCATTTATTGCTAAAGTTGCTTTTTCTGACATGTATTTTGCTTAAATTTTATTAAATATAGTATAACGCTAATTTACAAAAATTACTATAATAATTTTAAGAAAAAAATTGAATTTAATATTCCGCATAAAAAAAAGCGATTATCTTAGATAATCGCTTTTTATATTCACTTATAATTAAAATTATTTAACCTTAAATGCTTTTTCTTGAGGATAATAAGCTACATCTCCTAATTCTTCCTCAATACGTAATAATTGATTGTACTTAGCCATACGATCTGAACGAGAAGCAGAACCCGTTTTAATCTGACCACAATTTAACGCTACCGCTAAATCAGCAATAGTATTATCTTCTGTTTCACCTGATCTGTGACTCATTACAGTTGTATATCCAGCATCTTTTGCCATATTTACAGCAGCAATAGTTTCTGTAAGTGAACCAATTTGATTTACTTTAATTAAAATTGAATTCGCAATGCCGTTCTCAATACCTTTTGCTAAACGCTCTACATTTGTAACAAATAAATCATCACCAACTAATTGTACTTTATCTCCAATTAATTCAGTAAGATATTTAGTTCCATCCCAGTCATTTTCATCCATTCCATCTTCAATAGAGATAATTGGATATTTAGCAGCCAATTCAGCTAAATATTCCGCTTGTTCTTTAGAAGTTCTTATTACACCTTTATCACCTTCAAATTTTGTGTAATCATATTTACCATCAACAAAAAATTCTGCAGATGCACAATCTAAAGCAATCATAATTTCATCACCTAATTTGTAACTGGCATTAGAAACAGCTTTTGCAATAGTATCTAAAGCATCTTCTGTACCTCCAGCTAAGTTTGGTGCAAAACCACCTTCATCACCAACAGCTGTACTTAAACCTCTATCGTGTAATACTTTCTTTAAGTTATGGAAAATCTCTGTTCCCATTTGCAAAGCATGCGTAAAGTTTTTGGCCTTTACTGGCATAATCATAAACTCTTGAAAAGCAATAGGAGCATCTGAATGCGAACCACCGTTGATGATATTCATCATTGGTACTGGTAACGTTTTTGCAGAAACACCACCTACATAACGATAAAGAGGCATACCTAATTCATTAGCAGCAGCTTTAGCAACTGCTAAAGAAACACCTAAAATAGCGTTTGCTCCTAACTTAGATTTATTTGGTGTACCATCTAACTCAATCATTAATTTGTCAATCAACGCTTGTTCAAAAACAGAAGTTCCAATTAATTCTTCAGCAATTATATCATTAACATTAGCAACGGCTTTTAAAACACCTTTACCCATATAAGCTTTACCACCATCGCGTAATTCAACAGCTTCATGCTCTCCTGTTGACGCTCCAGATGGTACTGCAGCTCTACCTAATATACCACTATCTGTAATTACATCAACTTCTACAGTTGGATTACCTCTTGAATCAAAAATTTGACGTGCGTGAATGTTAATTATAATGCTCATGACTTTACTATTTTTTGTTATTATTTAATGTTTTAAACTCTCTTAAATTGTTCATGTAAATTTACGCAATTACCGCCGTTTTTACCTTAAAAATAAAGCTTATATACGACAACGTTTTCGATAAAAACTAGGTCAATCCAGCTTGCAGTAGATTCCTTTTACATTTACAAAATTGTATTAATTACTTTCAATCATTTCAAAGAACTGATCAAAAAGATATACCGAGTCATTTGGTCCCGGACTAGCCTCTGGATGGTATTGTACAGAAAAACACTTTTTATTTTTGATACGAATACCTGCTACGGTATGATCATTTAAATGCATGTGTGTTATTTCTACATTTTCATTCTTTTCAGTTTCTTCTTTGTTAATTGCAAATCCGTGATTCTGAGATGTTATTTCACCTTTACCAGAAATTAGATTTTTTACAGGATGATTAATTCCTCTATGACCGTGGTGCATTTTATAAGTGCTAATTCCATTTGCTAAAGCGATTACTTGATGCCCTAGACATATTCCAAATAACGGTAAATTTTTTTCAATAATTTCTTTAGCTACTTTCTGAGCTTCTACTAATGGTTCTGGATCTCCAGGACCGTTAGACAAAAAGTATCCGTCTGGATTAAAGCTACTCATTTCCTCAAAAGTTGAGTTATAAGGGAAAACTTTTATATACGCATCTCTTTTGGCTAAATTTCTAAGAATATTCTTTTTTATACCAATGTCTAATGCTGAAATTTTATATTTTGCATTCTCTTCACCAACATAATAGGGTTTGTCTGTTGACACTTGAGATGCCAATTCTAAACCATCCATATTAGGTACTTCTGCCAATTGTTTTTTTAATTTTTCAATATCATCAACCTCAGTTGAAATAATGGCATTCATAGCTCCATTTTCTCTAATATAAGTTACTAGAGCTCTCGTATCCACATCCGAAATTGCAATCAAATTGTGTTTTTCAAACCAATCTTTTAAAGAACCATCAGCATCAGGGCGTGAATAATCAAAACTAAAGTTTCTACAAATTAATCCAGAAATTTTTATTCCATCTGATTCTACTTCAGCTTCCTTAACACCATAATTTCCAATATGTGCATTGGTTGCAACCATTAATTGACCAAAATATGACGGATCTGTAAAAATTTCTTGATAACCGGTCATCCCCGTATTAAAACAAATTTCTCCTGTTGATGAACCTTCTATACCAATTGATTTCCCTTCAAAAACAGTTCCATCAGCTAATAAAACGATTGCCTTTTTTCTAGTTTGATACTTCATTTAGCGTATATGATTTTTACAAAAATAATATAAAAAAAAGGATAAACTAAATTAGCTTATCCTTTTTATATTTAATGTTTATTAACATTCTATTCTTCCTCTTCTGAATTAGAAGCTTTTTTATCAGCAACTGGAACCGGAGGTACAGCTGTAGTAGCTTTGCTACCACCTCTTCTACTTCTTCTAGTATTTTTCTTCTTATTGCTATTAGGATTGTAAGTAGTATTGTAATCAACCAATTCTACCATAGCCATATCAGCATTATCACCTAATCGGTTACCCAATTTGATAATTCTAACATAACCTCCTGGTCTGTCTGCTACTTTAGTAGCAACTTCTCTAAACAATTCTGTTACTGCCTCTTTTTGTCTCAAATAAGCAAAAACTATTCTTCTATTGTGAGTAGTATCAGCTTTTGATTTTGTGATTAAAGGTTCCACAAATTGTCTTACCGCTTTCGCTTTAGCAACAGTAGTATTTATACGTTTATGCTCTATTAATGAACATGCCATATTTGCTAACATGGCTTTTCTATGAGCAGTTTTTCTACTTAAATGATTAAATTTCTTTCCGTGTCTCATCTCTTACTATCCTTATTCTTTATCTAACTTATATTTACTTAAATCCATTCCAAAAGTTAATCCTTTGACATTCACTAACTCATCTAATTCAGTTAATGATTTTTTACCAAAGTTTCTAAATTTCATTAAGTCATTTTTATTGAATGATACTAAATCACCTAAAGTATCTACTTCAGCAGCTTTTAAACAATTTAATGCTCTTACTGAAAGATCCATATCAATCAACCTAGTTTTTAACAACTGTCTCATGTGAAGTGATTCTTCATCATAAGTCTCAGTTTGTGCAATTTCATCAGCCTCTAAAGTAATACGCTCATCAGAGAATAACATAAAGTGGTGAATCAATATTTTTGCAGCTTCAGTTAATGCATCTTTAGGGTTTATAGAACCGTCAGTAACAATATCAAAGATTAATTTTTCATAATCTGTCTTTTGCTCAACACGAAAGTTCTCTACTGCATATTTTACATTTTTTATTGGTGTAAAAATAGCATCAGTAAATATTGTTCCTAAAGCAGCATTTGCTTTTTTATTCTCTTCAGATAAAACAAAACCTCTACCTTTTTCTATTGTAAATTCTAAATCAAGTTTAACTGATTTTTCCATTTTACAGATAACTAAATCAGGATTCAATACTTGAAAACCTGAAATAAAGTTTTGAAAATCACCAGCAGTTAACTGATCTTTACCAGTTACTGTTACCGTTACCGTTTCGTTTTCAGTTTCTTCAATTTGTTGCTTAAAACGTACTTGTTTTAAGTTCAAAATCATTTCAGTAACATCTTCTACAACACCTTTTACTGTAGAAAATTCATGCTCAACACCTTCAATTCTTAAAGATGTAATTGCGTATCCTTCTAATGAAGATAATAAAACTCTACGTAGTGCATTACCAACTGTTAAACCATAACCTGGTTCTAAAGGTCTGAATTCAAATCTACCTTCAAAATCAGTAGATTCGATCATTATTACTTTATCGGGTTTTTGAAAATTTAATATTGCCATAAGTTCAAATACTATCTTTAATTATTTAGAGTATAATTCTACAATAAATTGTTCATTAATATTTTCTGGAATTTGAATTCTTTCTGGTACAGTTACAAAAGTACCTTGCATTGTATCACTATTCCAGTTTAACCACTCAAATACCGCACTATTATTAGCTAATGAATTTTCAATAGCCACTAAAGATTTAGATTTTTCTCTAACTCCGATAACATCACCTGCTTTTAAAGAATAAGAAGGAATATTAACTAATTCACCATTAACAGTTATATGTCTGTGAGAAACTAATTGACGAGCTCCACTACGAGAAGGAGAAATACCCATTCTGAAAACAACGTTATCTAAACGAGATTCACATAATTGAATTAAAATCTCACCCGTAATACCTCTACTTCTAGATGCTTTTTCGAATAAATTTCTAAACTGACGTTCTAAAATTCCGTAAGTGTATTTTGCTTTCTGCTTTTCCATTAACTGGACAGCGTACTCAGATTTTTTACCACGACGACGGTTATTACCGTGTTGTCCTGGAGGATAATTTCTCTTTTCGAATGATTTATCATCTCCGAAGATTGCCTCGCCAAATTTACGAGCTATTTTAGTTTTGGGTCCTGTATATCTTGCCATTTCTTTTTGTTTTATAAAAGGGATTATGAATTAAGGCTTATCCTTCGATAATCTATATTTCCTTCTAATTGATTAAAATTTATATTAACAGTTACTAAATTATATTCAGTATTTTATACTTGAGCAGTTGATATTAATTCAACTTATACTCTACGTCTTTTAGGAGGACGACATCCGTTGTGAGGTAATGGAGTAACATCAATTATTTCAGTTACTTCGATACCAGCATTATGTATGGTTCTAATAGCAGATTCTCTACCATTACCTGGACCTTTTACATATACTTTCACTTTTCTCAATCCTGCTTCATGTGCAACTTTAGCACAATCTTCAGCTGCAGTTTGAGCAGCATAAGGTGTGTTCTTTTTAGAACCTCTAAACCCTTGCTTACCTGCAGAAGACCAAGAAATAACATCTCCTTTTTTATTCGTTAAAGAAATTATGATATTATTGAATGTAGCTTGAATGTGAGCTTCACCAATAGCATCAACGACAACTTTACGTTTTTTTGAACTCGCTTTTGAACTTGTTTTTGCCATAATTAATAGTCATTAGTAGATTGTACAAAGTAAGTTAAAAATATAACTACTAGCACAAACCCTTATAAATTATTTAGTTGCTTTCTTTTTGTTAGCAACAGTTTTTCTTTTACCTTTTCTAGTTCTAGAATTATTCTTAGTTCTTTGACCTCTTAATGGTAAACCTGATCTATGACGAATACCTCTGTAACATCCAATATCCATTAAACGCTTAATGTTCATTTGAGTTTCAGAACGTAATTCACCTTCTATAGTGTAAGTACCAACTTGTTCTCTAATTCTACTGATTTCATCATCAGTCCAATCTTGAACTTTAGTGTTTTCATCTACCTTTGCATTGGCTAAAACTTCTTTTGCTCTATTTCTGCCAACACCATAGATGTAAGTTAATGAAATAACTCCTCTTTTGTTTTTTGGTATATCTATACCCGCTATTCTTGCCATAATTATCCTTGTCTTTGTTTAAATCTAGGATTCTTTTTATTGATTACATATAATCTACCTTTTCTGCGAACTATTTTGCAGTCGGCACTTCTCTTTTTTACTGATGCTCTTACCTTCATCGTTATATTTTTAGTATCTGTAAGTTATTCGAGCCTTAGTTAAATCATAAGGACTCATTTCTAATTTTACTTTATCTCCAGGTAGTAATTTAATGTAGTGCATACGCATTTTACCTGAAATGTGTGCGGTTACAATATGACCATTTTCTAGCTCAACGCGAAACATTGCATTTGACAATGCTTCAATTATTGTTCCGTCTTGCTCTATTGCTTGTTGTTTTGCCATATTATACTACTGATTTTCTATTAGTTCCTGTTTTCATTAAACCATCATAATGACGATTTAATAAATGTGAATTTATTTGTTGTATTGTATCTATAGCAACACCCACCATAATTAATAATGATGTACCACCATAAAATATAGCCCAACCCGGTTGCACACCTGCTTTTACAATAAAAGCTGGTAGTATAGCCAACAGAGCTAAAAATATTGAACCTGGAAATGTTATTCTTGATAAAATAGTATCTAAATAGTCAGCCGTTTCTTTACCTGGTCTTATTCCTGGTAAAAAGCCACCACTCCTTTTCAAATCATCTGCCATCTTATTGGTAGGAATTGTAATTGCCGTATAAAAATAACTGAAAATTATAATTAAAATCGCAAATACTACATTATACCAAAAACCAAACATATCTTGAAAAGCAATACCCATAGATTTCAACGTATTATTTTCTGCACTTGATAATAATTGAGGCACAAACATTAAAGCTTGAGCAAAGATTATCGGCATAACACCAGATGAATTTAATTTCAATGGAATGTATTGTCTTGCACCAGCAGCATCTTCTACATTACCTGCAACTGTACGCCTCGCATACTGCACGGCTATTCTTCGAACCGCGGTGACTAAGAAAACACATGCTAAAATAGCTACCAACCAAAGTATTACTTCAATTAAAACCATTAATAAACCTCCATTAGATTGTGAAACCCTAGAAGTAAATTCCTGCATAAATGTTGACGGTAATCGTGCGATAATACCAATCATAATTAACAATGAAATACCATTACCAATACCTTTATCAGTAATTCTTTCACCCAACCACATTGCAAACACAGTACCTGTAGTTAATAAAAGAATAGACGAAAACCAGAATAATGGTCCTCTACCTAATAAAAACGCAGTTTCAGGAATACCTAAACTTGGTAAACTTGCAATATAGGCAGGAGCTTGTAATAGTAAAATACCAATGGTTAACCAACGTGTAATTTGATTAATCTTTTTACGACCACTTTCACCTTCCTTCTGTAATTTTTGCAAATAAGGTACTGCTATCCCCATCAACTGTACCACAATAGATGCAGAAATATAAGGCATAATACCTAATGCCATTACTGAAGCTTGAGCAAATGCTCCACCAGTAAAGGCATTTAACAATCCTAATAAATTATTATCACTAGTCTTATTAGCAAGATTTGTTAATTGAGTTCCATCAATACCTGGCAATGTTACTTGAGCAGCTAAACGATAAACAACCATTAATCCAAGTGTTAAGATAATCTTGTTTCTTAACTCTTCAATTTTCCAAATATCTTGTATGGTACTTATAAATTTTTTCATTTATTTCTTATAATGTTACTGCTTTTCCACCTACTTTTTCAATAGCTTCTTTTGCTGTTGCAGTAAATTTATGTACAGTAATATCTAATTTCGCTTTTAATTCTCCTCTACCTAAAATTTTAACCAAGTCATTTTTACCAACAACTCCATTATTAACTAGAATTTCAAAAGTAACCGTATCTTTTATGCTACCATTATCTACCATAGTTTGTAAGGTATCTAAATTTATAGCCGCGTATTCTTTTCGGTTAATGTTGGTGAATCCAAATTTAGGTAAACGACGTTGAATTGGCATTTGCCCACCTTCAAATCCTATTTTCTTAGAATATCCAGAACGAGATTTAGCACCGTTATGACCTCTTGTAGCTGTACCACCTTTTCCAGATCCTTGACCTCTACCTATTCTTTTCGCTTTACTTTTTACTGCACCTTTGGCAGGTCTTAAGTTGTTTAATTCCATATCGTTATCTTATTTAACTTCCTCTACAGAAACTAAGTGTTTAACTTTATTTACCATACCTAGAATCGTTGGTGAAGCATCATGCTCAACAACTTGATTCAATTTACGTAAACCCAATGACTCTAAAGTTCTTTTTTGATCTTGAGGACGTCTGATTTGACTACGTACTTGTTTTACTTTAATTTTTTTCATCTCCTCTTAGTTTTATCCGTTAAAAACTTTGTTTAAAGAAATTCCTCTTTCTTTAGCAATAGTATTTGCATCACGCATTTGCAATAAAGCATCAAATGTTGCTTTTACCACGTTATGAGGATTTGAAGAACCTTGTGATTTTGATAATACATCATGTACACCAACAGATTCTAATACCATACGTACAGCACCACCAGCAATTACACCAGTACCATGAGTAGCAGGTTTTAAAAATACTTTTGCACCAGCATACTTACCTTTTTGTTCGTGAGGTATTGTATGTTTTATGATCGGTATTCTTATTAAATTTTTCTTAGCGTCTTCAATAGCTTTTGCAATAGCAGAGGCAACATCCTTAGATTTTCCAAGACCATGACCTACAACACCATTTTCATTACCAACAACAACAATTGCTGAAAAACCAAATGTTCTACCACCTTTTGTTACTTTAGTAACCCTTTGTACTCCAACCAAATGATCTTTTAAATCTAATCCACTTGGTTTTACGTGTTCAACGTTTCCGTATTTTTGATACATAAATCTTAATTAAAATTTTAATCCTGCTTCTCTTGCTCCATCCGCAAGAGCCTTTACTCTACCGTGGTATAAATAACCATTTCTATCAAAAGCAACACCTTCTATTCCAGATTTTGTCGCTTTTTCAGCCAATGCTTTACCTACTGCAGCAGCTACTTCAATTTTTGTGCCTTTAGCAGCAATTCCTTTATCTCTTGATGATACTGCAACCATTGTGTTACCAGTAATGTCATCTATTAATTGAGCATCAATTTCTTTATTGCTTCTAAATACTGAAAGCCTTGGCTTTTCAGTAGTACCTGAAACAATTTTTCTAATTCTTTGCTTAATTCTTTGTCTTCTTTGAAGCTTTGATAATGCCATAATATCTATTTATTATGCAGATTTACCTGCTTTTCTTCTTAATTCTTCTCCTACAAATTTAATTCCTTTCCCTTTGTAAGGTTCTGGCTTACGATAAGAACGAATCTTAGCGGCTACCTGTCCTACTAACTGTTTGTCAAAAGAACTTAATTTTACAATTGGGTTTTTACCTTTTTCTGATACCGTTTCAACTTTAACCTCTGGAGCCAAATTTAAAACAATATTATGTGAAAATCCTAAAGCCAACTCTAACCTTTGTCCTTGATGACTAGCTCTATAACCAACACCAACTAATTCTAACTCCTTTGACCAACCTTTAGAAACACCTTCAATCATATTAAACATAAGAGCTCGGTATAAACCATGCTTTGCCTTATCTTCTTTACTATCTGAAGGACGTGTTACTAAAATATTTCCGTCTTCAACTTTAATAGTTACGTTAGTAAAACCTTGCTTTAATTCGCCTAATTTCCCTTTAACGGTAACTATGTTATCTTTAACATCTATAGTAACTCCTTCTGGAATCGCCACTGGATTATTTCCTATTCTTGACATCTCTTATTCTTTATTAGTAAACGTAACATAAAACTTCTCCACCAACATTTTCTAATTTGGCCTGTTTGTTAGTCATCACACCTTTAGAGGTTGACACTATCGCAATACCAAGACCGTTTAAAACTCTTGGTAAATCAGAAGTATTTACATATTTACGTAAACCTGGTTTACTAATTCTTTCAATTTTCTTAATTACAGGTTGTTTTGAAACACTATCATATTTCAAAGCAATCTTAATTGAATCTTGAACTTTATTTTCTTCAAACTTATAACTTAAGATATAACCTTGATCAAATAAAATCTTAGTCATTTCCTTCTTTAAGTTAGAAGCTGGTATTTCAACAACTCTTAGTCCTGCATTAGCTGCATTTCTAATTCTTGTTAAATAATCTGCAATAGGATCTGTATACATATATATTTAATTACGGTTTTGGTTTTTAACATTTATGTTAAACCTGAAACCAATTTATAATTTTACCAACTCGCTTTTCTAACACCAGGTATTAAACCTTGATTAGCCATTTCACGAAATGTTACACGAGAAACTCCGAAAGTTCTCATATACCCTTTAGGTCTTCCTGTTAATTTACAACGATTGTGTAATCGAACAGGTGAAGCATTTTTAGGTAACTTTTGTAATCCTTCAAAATCGCCAGCTTCTTTTAAAGCTTTACGTCTCTCAGCATATTTAGCTACTGTTTTTCTTCTCTTTACCTCACGGGCTTTCATTGATTCTTTAGCCATTTCTTAATTTTTTTTAAAGGGTAAACCTAATTCGTTTAACAATGATTTTGCTTCTTTATCAGTATCGGCAGAAGTTACAAAAGTAATATCCATACCACTAATTTTATTCACTTTATCAATATCAATCTCAGGAAAAATAATTTGTTCAATAATTCCTAAATTGTAATTACCTCTTCCGTCAAAACCAGTAGATTTTATACCTCTAAAATCTCTTACACGTGGTAATGATGCTGTTACTAATCTATCTAAAAATTCGTACATTCTTTGTCCACGTAACGTAACTTTAACACCAATTGGCATTCCTTTACGTAATTTAAACGATGCAACATCTTTTTTAGACATTGTTGCTATTGCTTTTTGACCAGATATTTTGGTTACTTCGTCAAGAGCATAATCAATTAACTTTTTATCAGCTACTGCAGCACCTACACCTTTACTAATTACAATTTTTTGTAATTTAGGAACTTGCATAATATTTTTATAGCCGAACTCTTCGGTTAAAGCAGCCTTAATTCTGCTATTATATTCTTCTTTAAGTCTAGGTACGTATGCCATAACTAAATAATTTCTTTTGATTTTTTAGAGAATCTTACTTTTTTGTCGCCCTCAATTTTATATCCCACTCTAGTGGTATTGCCATTTTCTACTAACATAATGTTAGATATTTGGATAGGAGCTTCAAATTTTGAAATTCCACCTTGAGGATTTTGAGCACTAGGTTTAGTATGTTTAGATACCATATTAACACCCTCTACAACTGCTTTGTTCTTATCTTTAAGAATTTTTACAATTTTTCCTTCTTTACCTTTATCTTCTCCAGTTGTTACTCTAACAGTATCTCCTGTTTTTAGTTTGATCTTTATCATCATCTATAATTTTAAAGCACTTCAGGTGCTAGTGATACAATTTTCATGAATTGTTTTTCACGAAGTTCTCTAGCCACTGGTCCAAAAACACGAGTACCTCTCATCTCTTCAGTTGGAGTTAATAATACACATGCATTATCATCAAATCTTATATAAGAACCATCTTTACGACGTACTTCTTTTTTTGTTCGTACCACAACCGCTCTAGAAACTTGTCCTTTCTTAACTGTGCCGTTAGGTGTAGCATGTTTTACCGACACTACAATTTTATCGCCAACAGATGCGTAACGCCTTTTTGTTCCGCCTAAAACTCTTATTACCAACACTTCTTTTGCACCGGTATTGTCAGCTACTTTTAATCTTGATTCTTGTTGTAACATAATTATTTAGCTCTTTCTAAGATTTCTACTAATCTCCAACGTTTGGTTTTACTTAAAGGTCTTGTTTCCATGATCTTTACAGTATCCCCCTCATTGCAGTCGTTTTTTTCGTCATGTGCAACATATTTCTTCGTCTTAATAACGAACTTTCCGTACATAGGGTGTTTTGCTTTTGAAACTTCATTAACAACAATAGATTTCTCCATTTTGTTACTTGAAACAACTCCTATTCTTTCTTTTCTAAGATTTCTTTTTTCCATCTTGTAAATACGAATACAATTACTGTACTTCTCTTTTAGTTAATTCTGTGGCTAATCTTGCAACTGTCTTTCTTAAATCTTTCAGTTGAATTGGATTCTCAAGTGGAGATATAGCATGTGCCATTTTAAGATCTGAATAGTTCTTTTTTACTCCTGCCAATTTTTCCTGTATATCTGCTACAGCTAATTCTTTAATTTCTGATTGTTTCATCTCTTATGCTTTTAGGCCTCGTTTTCCTCGTAATCTCTTGCGATTATAAATTTTGTTCTTACAGGTAATTTCTGTGCTGCTAATCTTAGTGCTTCTTTAGCAACTTCGATTGATACACCTCCTATTTCGAATAAAATTCTACCTGGTTTTACCACAGCTACAAAATATTCTGGAGCACCTTTACCTTTACCCATACGTACCTCTAAAGGTTTTTTCGTAATAGGTTTGTCTGGAAATATTTTAATCCAAATACTTCCTTGTCTTTTCATATAACGCGTTGCTGCAATACGAGCTGCCTCAATCTGACGTGATGTAAGTAGGTCTTGATCTAAAGATTTTATACCGAACATACCGTTTGAAAGTCTATGACCCCTTTGGGCATTCCCTTTCATGTTCCCTTTAGCCTTCTGTACTTTACGATATTTCGTTCTTTTTGGTTGTAACATTTCTTAAAACTTTAAAAAATTATTTTCTTCTTTGAGGCTTTCTTCCTCCACCTTTTTGACCACCTTTACCTTGTTTCTTAGACAAGCCTACTAAAGGAGACAATTCTCTCTTACCATATACTTCACCTTTCATAATCCACACTTTAACACCTATTCTTCCATAAGTAGTATGAGACTCTACTAAAGCATAATCAATATCAGCTCTAAATGTAGAAAGAGGTATTCTTCCCTCTTTATAAGATTCTGAACGTGCCATCTCTGCTCCATTTAAACGACCTGAAATTTGTACCTTAATACCTTCAGCATTCATTCTAATAGTTGCAGCAATCGCCATTTTAATTGCTCTTCTATAAGATATTCTATTTTCTATTTGACGTGCAATACTAGTTGCTACTAAAAAAGCATCTAATTCAGGACGTTTAATTTCAAATATATTTATCTGTACTTCTTTACCAGTAATCTTTTTAAGTTCTTCTTTTAACTTATCAACTTCTTGACCACCTTTTCCAATAATAATTCCCGGACGAGCCGTAGTAATTGTTATCGTTATCAATTTAAGTGTACGTTCTATAATTACTCTAGCAACACTTGCTTTAGCTAATCTAGTGTGTACGTACTCTCTAATTTTATAATCTTCTGCAAGCTTATCGCCGTAGTCATTTCCACCATACCAGTTAGATTCCCATCCTCTGATAATTCCTAAACGATTTCCTATTGGATTAGTTTTTTGTCCCATACTATTTACGAATTGCTTGTATTATTTTTTTCTCCTAATATCATAGTAACATGATTAGAACGTTTTCTTATTCTATGTGCACGCCCTTGTGGAGCCGGTCTTAATCTCTTTAACATTGCTGCACTATCAACATAAATTTCTTTTACAAATAATCCAGCATCCTCGATATTTGCATCTTCATTTTTTGCTTGCCAATTTGCTATTGCAGACAAAGTCAACTTCTCTAAATCACGTGAAGCTGCCTTTGGACTGAATTTCAAAAGAGCTAATGCCTTTTCAACTTCAACACCTCTTATCTGATCAGCTACTAATCGCATTTTTCTTGGCGAAGTTGGACAACCATTTAACTTTGCAAAAAATTTAGTTTTGCGATCTTCTTTAAGCTGCTGTGCTCTTAATTTTTTTCGAACTCCCATTGCTTATCTTTTACCTTTATTTTTCGTACCTCCATGTCCTCTAAATGAACGTGTTGGTGAAAATTCTCCTAATTTATGACCTACCATGTTTTCAGTAATATATACTGGTACAAATTGACGACCATTGTGAACTCCAATTGTTTGTCCAACAAAGTCAGGTGTAATCATTGAGGCTCTTGACCATGTTTTGATTACAGATTTTTTTCCAGAATCTATATTAGTTTGTACTTTCTTTTCCAATTTATGGAAAACGTAAGGTCCTTTTTTTAATGAACGTGCCATATCTTTCTCTTATTTTTTTCTACGTTCTACGATATACTTATTACTCGCTTTCGTCTTAGAACGTGTTTTAAATCCTTTTGCAGGAATACCGTTTCTAGATCTTGGATGTCCACCTGAAGATTTACCTTCACCACCACCCATTGGATGATCTACTGGATTCATAACTACTGGTCTAGTTCTTGGTCTTCTACCTTGCCATCTTGATCTACCTGCTTTACCAGACACTTCCAATTGATGATCTGAATTAGAAACAACACCAATAGTTGCTTTACATGTAAGTAAAATTAATCTTACTTCACTAGAAGGCATTTTGATTGTTCCATATTTTCCTTCTCTTGCAATTAACTGAGCAAAAGAACCTGCACTACGAGCAATAACTGCTCCTTGACCAGGATGTAATTCAATACAAGAAATTATTGTACCTAATGGTAAATCTTTTAAGATTTTTGCATTACCAACTTCTGGCGTAGCCTTCTCTCCAGATAATACTGTTTGTCCAACCTGTAATCCAGCTTGAGCAATTACATATCTTTTTTCACCATCAGCATAATTTAGTAAAGCGATATAAGCAGTACGATTAGGATCGTACTCTATAGACTTTACTGTAGCTGGTATACCGTCTTTCTCTCTTTTAAAATCGACAATACGGTATCTTTTTTTATGACCACCACCTAAATATCGCATGGTCATTTTTCCTCCACTATTTCTACCACCAGATCTTTTTTTCGGTGCTAACAAACTCTTTTCAGGTTTGTCAGTAGTTAACGTTTCAAAAGTATTTAATACCTTATGACGTTGACCTGGAGTTACTGGTTTTAATTTTCTTAATGACATCTTTTTTCGTCTTAAATATTGCTATAAAAATCTATGCTATCTCCGTCAGCTAATTCAATAATAGCTTTTTTATAAGCTCCTATTTTACCTGTTACAACTCCTTTTTTGGTAAATTTTGTATTACGTTTTACCGGATAAGTCAAAGTTCTAACTTTACTAACTGAAACACCATAAGTGCTCTCAACAGCATTCTTTATCTCTATCTTATTTGCACGCTTATCAACTTCAAACGTGAATCTATTATGTAATTCACTCAGTTCGTTTGCTTTCTCCGTAATAATTGGTTTTATTAAAATGCTCATGCTATTACTTGCTAAGATTTGATTCAATTTCTCCTATACTTCCTTCCGTAAGAACAATTTTATTTGCGTTAAGCATCCCGTAAGTGCTTAATGATGAAGCGTTTACAACGCTAGTGCCTTTTAAATTGCGAGAGGACAAATATACATTTTTATTTGAAGCATCCAACACAAACAACGTTTTTTTGTTATTAAGCTCTAAAGCATTTAAAACATTTGTAAAATTTTTCGTTTTTGGAGCATCAAATTCAAAGTTCTCTACAACCACAATATTGTTGTCTTTTGCTTTGATTGATAGTGCTGATTGTCTAGCTAATCGTTTTAAACCTTTATTCAATTTAAAACTATAACTTCTAGGTCTAGGTCCAAAAATTCTACCACCACCTCTAAAAACAGGAGATTTAATAGAACCTGCACGTGCTGTACCTGTACCTTTTTGTTTCTTTATCTTTCTAGTACTACCTTTTATCTCAGCTCTTTCTTTCGCTTTGTGAGTACCTTGTCTCTGATTTGCTAAAAATTGCTTAACATCTAAATAAACAGCATGCTTATTTGGTTCTATTGCAAAAATCGCATCTGAAAGCTCAACTTTTCTTCCAGTATTTTTCCCGTTGATATCTATAACTTCTACTTTCATTATTTCTGAATAGTTATGTAAGCGTTTTTATGACCAGGAATAGCTCCTTTAACTACGATAAGATTCTTTTCAGCTATTACTTTTAAAACTCTTAAATTTTGAACTTTCACTTTATCACCACCCATTCTACCAGCCATTCTCATACCCTTAAATACTCTTGCAGGATAAGATGCTGCACCTATAGAACCAGGAGCTCTTAGACGGTTATGTTGACCGTGAGTTGCTTGACCAACACCAGCAAAGCCATGACGTTTCACAACCCCTTGAAAGCCTTTACCTTTAGAGGTACCTGCAACATCAACAAATTCACCTTCTTTAAAGTGTTCTACAGTGATTGAATCACCTAATTTGTACTCCTCATCAAAACCTTGAAATTCAGCAACGCGACTTTTGGCAGTTGTTCCAGCTTTCTTAAAGTGTCCTTTTAACGCTTTAGTTGTCTGCTTTTCTGCTTTGTCATCGAAACCTAGTTGTAAGGCTTCATAGCCGTCAACTTCTTTGGTTCTGACTTGGGTAACTACACACGGACCTGCTTCAATAACAGTACAAGGAATATTTTTCCCGTTGTCATCAAAAATACTGGTCATTCCAATTTTTCTTCCTATTAACCCAGACATTTTACTTATTTATTAATTAATTATTATTTACTTACTTTTTTTTCAAAAAAATAGGGTCAAAAATAATTCAACCCTGAATGTATTTTTTCCGTTTTTCCTTCGTCAACCGCTTAGGACATGTTGAGATACAAATAAATTGTATCCCTTAATAATTATACTTTAATCTCTACTTCAACACCACTTGGCAATTCTAGCTTCATTAAAGCATCAATTGTTTTTGATGATGAACTGTAAATATCTAACAATCTTTTATAAGAACTTAATTGAAATTGCTCTCTAGATTTTTTATTTACGTGCGGTGATCTTAATACTGTAAATATTTTCTTGTGTGTTGGCAATGGAATAGGTCCATTAATAACAGCACCTGTACTCTTAACTGTTTTTACGATTTTCTCAGCAGATTTATCTACTAAATTATGATCGTAAGATTTTAATTTTATTCTAATTTTTTGACTCATCTTTGTCTATTTAGTAAATTAACCTTGTGCTTTTTTAATTACTTCAGCAGAAATATTAGATGGAGTTGCTTCATAATGTGAAAACTCCATTGTCGATGTTGCTCTACCTGATGACAATGTTCTTAAAGAAGTAACATAACCAAACATTTCTGATAATGGTACTGTTCCTTTAATCACTTTTGCACCTGCTCTATCTGACATACTTACTACCTGACCTCTTCTTCTATTTAAGTCACCTACAATATCACCCATGTTCTCTTCTGGTGTAAGCACTTCCATTTTCATTATAGGCTCCATAATTACTGCCCCTGCCGCCTTAGCCGCAGATTTATAACCCATTTTTGCTGCTAATTCAAAAGAAAGAGCATCAGAATCTACAGGGTGAAAAGAACCGTCTGTCAATGTAATTTTCATTGTATCCATCTCATAACCAGCTAAAGGTCCGTTTTTCATTGCTGCAGTAAAACCTTTTTCTACCGAAGGAATAAATTCTTTCGGGATACGCCCACCTTTAATTTTATCTTCAAATTGTAAACCTTCACCTACAAAATCTTCATCAACAGGGCCCATTTCAAATACAATGTCAGCAAACTTACCACGTCCACCAGATTGTTTTTTATAAACTTCTCTAGTTTCCGCACTTTTTGTTAATGCTTCTTTATACTCTACTTGAGGCTCACCTTGATCTACCTCTACTTTAAATTCACGACGTAATCTATCAACAATAATATCTAAGTGAAGTTCTCCCATACCAGAAATAATGGTTTGTCCAGAAGCTTCATCAGTTCTCACTGTAAATGTTGGATCTTCTTCGGCTAATTTACCTAAAGCAACTCCAAGTTTATCAACATCAACCTTTGTTTTTGGCTCAACTGCGATACCAATTACTGGATCAGGAAAATCCATTGATTCTAATACAATAGGATGTTTCTCATCTGATAATGTATCACCAGTTTTAATACTTTTAAAACCTACAGCAGCACCTATATCACCAGCTTCAATATAATCAATTGCATTTTGTTTATTAGCATGCATTTGATAGATACGTGAAATACGTTCTTTTTTACCAGAACGATTGTTTAACACATATGAACCAGCATCTAAATGCCCTGAATATGCTCTAAAAAATGCTAAACGCCCTACAAAAGGATCCGTTGCAATTTTAAAAGCCAACGCAGCAAATGGCTCTTTTACATCTGGTTTTCTTGATATTTTTTCACCTGTATCTGGATCAGTACCTATAATAGCATCTTTATCCAAAGGTGAAGGTAAATAACGACAAACAGCATCTAATAAGAATTGAACTCCTTTATTTTTAAATGCCGAACCACATATCATTGGTATAATTGCCATATCCATAACTGCAGCTCTTAGTGCAGCATGTACTTCATCTTCAGTAATTGAATCTTCATCTTCCATGAACTTTTCTAATAAGTTCTCATCATAACTAGCAACTTCTTCAATCAATAAAGCTCTATGTTTTCTTGCATCTTCTTTTAATTCCTCAGGAATATCAACTACATCAAAAGTAGCACCCATATTTTCCTCATGCCAAATAATTGCTCTGTTCTTAACTAGATCAACTACTCCTTTAAAATCTCCTTCTTCACCAATAGGTAAAACGATAGGAACTGCATTAGAACCTAACATTTCTTTAACCTGTCTGTTAACCATCATAAAGTCTGAGCCTTGACGATCCATTTTATTAACGAATCCAATTCTTGGCACTTTATAATTATCAGCTAATCTCCAGTTTGTTTCAGATTGTGGCTCAACACCATCAACTGCTGAAAACAAGAACACCAATCCATCAAGTACTCTCAACGAACGATTTACCTCTACAGTAAAATCAACGTGACCAGGAGTATCAATAATATTACAGTGATAACTTTTTGATTCAGGAGTTGGTTCACCATTCAAACGTGGAAAAACCCATTCACAAGTAGTTGCAGCAGAGGTAATTGTAATACCTCTTTCTTGCTCTTGCTCCATCCAGTCCATTGTTGCTGCACCATCATGTACCTCACCAATTTTGTGAGAAACACCAGTGTAAAACAAAACACGTTCTGTAGTTGTTGTTTTCCCCGCATCAATATGAGCGGCAATACCTATATTCCTTGTATATTTTAAATCTC
Source organism: Aureibaculum luteum (assembly GCF_003449015.1). GTDB lineage: Bacteria > Bacteroidota > Bacteroidia > Flavobacteriales > Flavobacteriaceae > Aureibaculum > Aureibaculum luteum. The sequence continues at coordinate 149,945 of NZ_QRGD01000001.1, forward strand.
TCGCCATTTCTTAAAATCTAAAGTGTGAAAACGCTTTATTAGCTTCAGCCATTTTATGCACATCAGTTCTTTTCTTAACTGCCGCACCTTCCTCTTTAGCTGCAGCTAAAACTTCATTTGCTAAACGTTGAGCCATAGATTTTTCATTACGTTTTCTAGAATATGAAATCATCCATTTCATAGCCATAGAAACTTTTCTATCTGGTCTAATTTGCATTGGTATTTGAAATGTTGCACCACCTACTCTTCTACTTCTTACTTCAACATGTGGCATAACGTTAGATAACGCTTCTTTCCAAACTTCTAAAGATGTTTTCTCTTCGTCTTGTTTTTTCTCTTCAACGATATCCATCGCATCATAAAAAACTTTAAACGCTACTGACTTTTTACCGTCCTTCATTAAATTATTTACAAAACGAGTTACCAGCTGATCTTGAAATCTTGGATCTGGCAACAAATGTCTTTTCTTTGCACTTCTTTTTCTCATTACTTCTTACATTAAAGCGTTAAAATTATTTCTTAGGACGTTTAGTTCCGTATTTAGAACGTCTTTGTGTTCGTCCTTCAACTCCTGCAGTATCTAAAGCACCACGAACTACGTGATATTTTACCCCAGGCAAATCTTTTACTCTTCCTCCTCTAACTAATACTATCGAGTGCTCTTGTAAATTATGTCCTTCACCAGGTATGTATGCATTCACCTCATTACCATTAGTCAACCTTACCCTTGCTACTTTACGCATAGCAGAATTTGGTTTTTTTGGTGTAGTAGTGTAAACACGTGTACATACGCCTCTTCTTTGTGGACAAGAATTTAATGCAGCCGATTTGTTCTTCTTAGTTATTTGGGTTCTTCCCTTGCGTACTAATTGCTGTATAGTTGGCATATAAATTAATTGTTATTTTACTTATTAAAAATAAACCTCTTTTTTAAGAGTGTGCAAATGTATAAATAATTTCTGTTTCTACAAACAGGTGTTGCCTAAAATTTATCATCATTTTAAAAACATTTTCAAATAAGTCCATTTTTAACAGTTTTAAACTAATTTTGAACCGATTTGAAACAGAAATTTACTCCATATATATATATACTCTTTTTAATCCTATTTTTTAATCATTGTCATGGTCAAAAAACAGTATTGAATATTTCTGCCATTGACAGCACTTCAACATTGTTTTTACGGAATATACATTACAAAAAACGTCATTTTACGGAAAAATCAATATTTACAACTTTAGATTCCATAAAAAAAGAAATTGAAAAATCTGGCTTTATAAACCATAACATTGATAGCCTAATAAAAAACGATAGTAGCTATACGGCCTATTTTAATCTCAAAAATCAAATTAAAATTATTCGCATTTATTTTGATAATAATAAATTTACCCCCTTTCAACTCATTGGTATTTCTGAAAAAGTAACTTCTAATTTTTTTGAAGTGCAACCATTAAAATTAACAAATGCTTTACAAACCATTACCAATACACTTGAAAAAGAAGGCAAATCATTTTCTGAGGTGTCTTTAAAAAACATCACCATTAAAAATGACACGTTAATTGAATCACATTTATACATCAAGAAATCTACTGCTAGAAAAATAGATAAAGTAATTATAAATGGCTATAGTAATTTCCCAAAACCTTTTCTTATTCATAAACTAGGAATAGAAAAAAATACAGTGTTTAGTAAACAAAAAATTGATAAAGCTTCATCTGCAATTAATTTCATTCCATTTGTTTCTGAACTAAAACCTTCTGAAGTTCTTTTCACAAAAGACTCAACAATCGTTTATTTAAATTTAAAAAAAGAGAATGCAAACAAATTTGACGGATTAATTGGCTTCACTTCCAAAGAAACTGGGAAAGGACTTTCTCTTAACGGTTATTTAGATCTATCATTAAACAACCTTTTCAATTCGGGTGAAAATTTAAATCTAACCTGGAAAAATAATGGTAATGATAGACAAGTATTTAATCTTGACATTTCTTTACCCTATGTGTTCAACTCGAAGCTATCTCCATATCTGGCTCTAAATATATATAAACAAGATTCTTCCTTTGTCAACACCTTATTTAAATTTGCCCTACCTTATCAAATTGACTACAGAAATTCTATTGGATTTATGTTACAATCAGAAAGCTCATTAAATTTATTATCATACATTAACAGCAACATTGAAGATTATTCAAACCTATTTTTTGGTCTAAACTATAATTACAGCATACCACTTAATCATAATATATTCAAAACAAAATTCAATTTAATTATAGAAGCTCTTGCCGGTAAAAGAAATGGCATCACAAAAGACAATCAAAATAAGATTCATTTAAAAAGCAACTTCTTATGGAGCTTAAACCTTAAAAATTATATTTTTATACAAAACCAAAGCGGTTTAATCAACTCTAAAAACCTTTACAACAATGAACTTTTCAGAATTGGAGGTTCAAATAGTATAAGAGGGTTTGACGAAGAAAGTATATTTGCATCATCTTATAGTACTTTTAATTTTGAATATAGATACTCAACCAACAATGGCTCCTACTTATATTCAATTACTGATTTAGGTTATATCAATAACAACAAGCAAACTTCACAATTGTACGCTTTGGGTCTAGGGTATGCTTTTACAAGTAAATTAGGATTAATCAATTTGAGTTACGCCATTGGAGGTAATTCAAATCAGGCCATTGAATTAAATAATTCCCGCTTTCATTTAAAGATTATTAATTTTTTCTAAATAATGAGGAGCATTTTGTAGAAAATGCACCATTAAGCCGATATGACTAACAGATTCTTAGTGATGCCTTAACATTATGTTAACTTTTTTAGTTAAAAAACTTTTTTTATTAACATAATTTTATCATTTTTGCGACAATTAATTCAAATAAAAATAAACATGAAAACAAAGTTTAATGGATTTTTAACGCTATTACTAGCGTTTATGGTGCAACTAACGTTTGCACAAGAAAAAAATGTCACGGGTACGGTTACCGACGAATCAGGACCGTTACCAGGTGTAAGTATAATTATTAAAGGAACTACAACAGGTACTGAAACAGATTTTGATGGTAATTATTCCATCAAAGCGAGTACAGGAGATGTGCTTAAATTTAGTTTTATCGGTATGACTTCAAAAGAAATTAAAGTTGGAGCATTGAATACTATTAACGTAGTATTAGAAGCCGATAATGTACTAGAAGAAGTAATTGTTACTGCATTAGGTATAGAAAGAAAGCCTAAAGAACTTTCTTACTCAGTATCTAATTTAAAAAGTGAAGATATTACTCAAACTAAGTCTGTAAACGTTGCTACTGCAATGGTAGGTAAAGTTTCAGGTTTACAAATTAACACAACTAATAATGGGGTTAATCCTAGTACTAGAGTTGTTTTAAGGGGTAATAGATCTTTATTAGGTAATAATGAGGCGTTAATTGTTGTTGATGGTTTTCCTTCTTCTAGAGGGGTATTGGATAGAATAAATCCAAATGACATTGATAATGTTAGTGTTTTAAAAGGTGCCAATGCTGCTGCACTTTACGGTTCTGAAGCTGCAAATGGTGTAGTTTTAGTGACTACAAAAAGAGGTAAAGGTAAATTAAAAGTTACCTATTCAGGTACATATCAAGCAGAGAATGTGTCGTATTTACCAGATGTTCAAGATGAATTTGGTGCAGGTGGTTTTCCTGATGGCACATTATACCCATTAGAAAATGTAAACTGGGGTCCTCGTTATGATGGAAGATTAGTTGATGCTAGTGAAACTTTAGATAATGGTGAAGTTTGGCAAGTACCTTTTACACCAATTAAAAATAGAAACGAAAATTTCTTTTCTACTGGTACAACAACTAGACATGGTGTTTCTGTTTCTGGTGGTGATGATGATAGCTCATTCTTGATGTCTATTGATCAAACTAACGTAACTGGTACCATACCAAAAGATGCATATAACAGAACTAACTTCAGATTGAAAGGAAGTAGAACTTATAATAAATTAAGTGTTGGTGGTAATTTAGCTTTCTACAGATCACATACTAACACTGTTAGTTCACAAGGTGGACGTCAAGGCAGACCAGTATACTGGAATGTAATTAACACGCCACTTCATTTACCGTTAGATCAAATGAAAAATTGGAGAACAGGTAAATTTACTAGAAATGAAGTATCATGGTTTCGTTTTTATGAAAACCCTTATTTTATAATAGATACACAAAGAGAAACTTCAGATTTTAGTGAGTTTAATGTTTTAGCATTTGCTGATTATAAAATTACAGATTGGCTTACTGCTTCTCTTAACTTAGGTTATACAGCAACTTCGAGCTCTTCTAAAAGAAAATTCGGAGCGTATACTTACGCTTTCCACTTAGCTAATACTTATTCAGAAATGGATGAATATGGAGCCTCTACAAATGATTTTTTAACGAACTCAAGTAGAACGAATACAGATTTTCTTTTAAAATTTGATAAAGATCTTTCTGACTCTTTTAATTTACAATTAACAGTAGGTCAAAATATAAGAATACAAGATTCTAAAGGTGTTGATGTTGCTGGTAATAATTTAATTATTCCTGATTTTTACAATGTTTCAACTAGAACAGGTGAATTAACAGGAGGTGAATTTTCTACTAAATATAGAAAACTTGGTGTTTATGGAGATTTAACTTTAGGTTTTAAAGATTATCTTTTCTTGAGTGCTACTGGTAGAAATGATTGGTCTTCTACATTACCTGAAGATAACAGATCGTTTTTCTACTATGGTACTGGGGTGTCATTTATTGCAACTGATGCCTTTGAAAATTTAAGATCAGACAAAGGATTGAGCTATTTGAAATTAAGTGCAAACTTAACTAAAACAGGTAACGATCCAGGGGCATATGCAACAGCTGGTACTTTTTCAGCACCAACTAGTTTCCCATACGGTTCTACTGTAGGTTTAACTCAATCTAGTCGTGTTCCTTCTCCTGATTTAAGTCCTGAGTTTACAACTTCACTTGAAGGTGGTGTTGAATTTGGATTATTTAGAAGTAGATTGAATGCTAATATTACTGTTTACAAATCTAATTCTACAGATCAAATTGTACCCGTTAATACTTCATTTGCATCAGGAGCATCAAGTGCTTTGGTAAATGTAGGTGAAATTCAAAATCTTGGTTTAGAAATTGATTTAAATGGTAAGATCTTAAAGACAGAAGACTTTGCATGGGATTTAGGCGTAAACTTTTCAACGATTAAGTCTGAAGTAATTTCAATTGCTGATGGAGTTGATGAATTGAACATTGGAGGATTTACTTCTGCTCAAATTATAGCTAAAGTTGGTGAACCTTATCCTCAAATTAGAACAAGTGCTTATGAAAGAGATCCTCAAGGTAGAATAATAGTTGGTGCGGATGGAGACCCTTTACAAAGTGCAGAACTTAAAATTCAAGGTAAAACAACACCTGACTATATTTTAGGTGTAAACACTACTATTAGATATAAAAACTTTAGTTTTTATGCGGTAGCAGATTATAGAACTGGTCACGTATTTTTCAATGACATTGTAAGAGCTTTAGAGTTTACTGGTTTAACACAACATAGTGTAACTTCAGGTAGACAACCTTTTGTGTTCCCTAACTCATCTTATAATACGGGTACTGCAGCTGACCCTGTATATGTAGCGAATAACAACAGATTAACAACTGGTGGTGGTAATGATTTTTGGGATGCATATGGTGAAGTAGATGAAAATTATGTTACTGATGCAACTACCTTAAAATTAAGAGAAGTGTTATTATCTTATAGTTTTGATAGAGACTTTCTAGAGACTATTGGTATTCAAGACTTGTCATTAGGGATTTTTGGTAGAAATTTAATAACGCTAAGACCTAAAGACAATGTTTATACTGATCCTGAATTTAACTTTACAACAGGTAACGCAGTTGGTATAGGTACACAAGCTCAAGCAGCACCTACGAGACAGTATGGTATGAACCTTACTATAACATTCTAAAAAAATTAACAATATGAAAACAATACAAATGAAAAAATCAATTTTATTGCTGTTATCCATTGCAATATTGAGTGTGGGTTGTAGTGATTTCTTGGATGTCAATGATAATCCTAATGATCCGTCAATTTCGACACCTAGTTTAACTTTGCCAGTAGCACAAGATAATTTTGCTGCATTGAATGCAAGAACCATGACCTACTTAGGAAATATGTTAGTTGTTAATTGGGCAACTCCATCTAACTGGTCAGCTAATCAGATCTATTCTAGATATAATTTTACGAATTCTGATTTTACGAATGTATTTGAAACTTCTTATGTTTCAATTTTCAAAGATTTGAGCTATGTTGAAAACTATACAGATCCAACTGGTGCTGTAGATTATAGTGGTTATAGAGCCATGTCACAAATTATAAAAGGTTTTCAGTATCAATTACTGGTAGACTTATATGGTGACATACCTTATACAGAAGCTAACTTACGTGGAGATAATACAACTCCAAAGTATGATGATGCTGAGACAGTTTATAAATCAGTTATTGATTCATTAACAATGGCAGCTAACTTAGCATTGAACTTACCAGCTAACTCTGAAGATCCTGGAACTCAAGATATTATTTTAGGTGGACATATGGATGAATGGGCACAATTTGCAAATTCAATCAAGTTAAGAATGTTAGTAAGATTAAGTAACACAGGACAAGACGCTTATATCACAAGCCAAATTGCATCTATTGATGCTAACGGTGCGGGATACATTACTCAAGATATTTCTTCAAATCCTGGTTATATTAATGCTGATGATAAACAAAGTCCATTTTACGATTATTTCGTTAATGCAGTAACACTTACTGAAACAGATAGAGGTGATTATACTGTGGCTGCAAAATATGCTATTGATTACTTAACAAATAATAATGATCCAAGGTTAGAAAGATTATACAAGCCATCTTCAACTGGAGGTAATTATAAAGGAGCTGTTCAGACATCCCTTTTACCTGGTACAGGTTTTACTTCTACTGATTTAGCTAAAGTAGGCCCTGGTTTATTAAAAAGTTCAGAACAAGATCAAGTTATTATGTCTCTTGCTGAAAGTTTATTTGTTCAAGCAGAAGCTGTACAAAGAGGTTATTTGGTCGGTGATGCTGAAGCATTGTACGAAGCTGCAATTGAAGAGTCTTTTATCTTTTTGGAAGTACCTGATGCTGTAACTGAAGCACAAACCTATTATGCTCAACCAGTGAACAATATCGCTTGGGGATCTTCAACAAATAAAATTGAGGCTATTATGACCCAAAAATGGATTGCCTTAAATGGTACTTCATCTATTGAGTCTTGGATTGACTTAACTAGAACTGGTTATCCTTCTGGCTTACCAATTCCTAGTGAAGCAAATGGAAAGCGTCCAGTAAGATTACTTTACCCTGCTTCTGAGTTAGCAAGAAATAGAGATAATGTACCTACACAAACTGCTGATGCTGTATTTACAAGTGATCCTTTTTGGAGATAAAAACCTATAAAATAAATAAAATGAAAAACATAAAAAATAATCTAAAATTTGTACTCGTATTTGTACTTGGTAGTATAATGTTGAGTTCATGTGATGCCATAATTGATGACTATATAACGGATTTTGGCAATGGACCAATTCTGGCTGAATTTGATAGTCAAAATACAACTGCCAACTTTATACAAGATGGTACAACGCAAACTTATGATGTTTCAATTTCTATCATTGGTGGAGATAATCAACCAATTAATAGACCTGTTGAAGTAACAATAAGTGCTGACCCAAGTTCGACAGCAACGGCTGGTACAGAGTTTAATTTGCCTACAACGTCTTTCACTATACCTGCGGGACAATTATCAACCAATGCTCAAATTGAAGTATTGACTTCTAATTTAGATCCTTTTGATGCAAAAACTCTTGTGTTAAAGATTGATACTTCTACAGAAGGAGTATCGGAAAGTAATTTAACGAGTATTAAATTACAAGGTGTTTGTGAATTAGATTTAAGTGGGTTTGTAGGAGTCTATACTTCGGTTAATACTCGCTTTGCTGCACCACTTGTTTCTACGGTTGAATTAGGTCCAGTGCCAAATTCACTACTTATTACAAATACAGATGGATATGGTGACGATGAGGTTCTTGTATTATTAAGCACAGATGTAACAAATCCTACAATGACGTATATAAGTGAAGAGAACGAAGCGTATCTATATGATAATTCAACTTATGGATGGGTTTGGGCAACAACACTTACTGCTGAACAATCTACTTATAATTCATGTGATTATTCTTTAAATTTAGAATATAAGCGTTGTGTAAGCATTGGTTGTTTTGGTGGATCAAGAGTTATCACTATGACCAAACAATAGTTTATTAAAATAAATGTAAAAACCGTTTTTTTCAATATTGAAAAAAACGGTTTTTTTATGCTCTTAAATTACCTGATTTTTATGATGGTTTGATAAAGGTAGCATAATATAAAGTATTTCAATTTTAAGGTTTTATCTAGATAATAAACATTAATTATGATTGATATTCATTTTAGTAATTTACATGAGAGTATTTACAACAGTAAATCGATTTTGTTAGTAATTTCTTTACAAACAATTGACCTATCTAAAGCAATTTTAGAACAAATTTCAAAAACACTTTTTTATTAACACATTGGCATAATTATTGTGTAAATTTAAAATCAACTAACTACGTGAATAACTATTTTAAATAAAATAGTTAAATTTACTTAAAATAAAAAAAATATGAAAAAACTTGTTCTAGTATTAGGCTTAATTTTAACATGTAGCACCATAATTGCACAAACACGGGTTAATTATAGCTCTACGACAAATGCTTATGGTAGTATTGGCACCGTAGATGCAAACTTAAATAATAGTGATGGTGTCGAAGGAAGCCCATTATTATTTAATGATTGGAATAATTCAGCAACTATATATCTAGACAATGATAAACAATTAGATATTCAAAATATTAATTTCAACATTCAAAATTCCACTTTTGCTTCTAAAATGTCAAAAGACTCCATTTTTACTTTTTACAATGTAAATAAGGTGGTTATGAATAATAGGACATTCATTCAAATTAATAATAAATTTTATGAAAATTTGGCTACAATAAATGATGGTTATCTTTTAAAAAGTTATTCATTAAAAGTTGTTCCTGAAAAACATAAAATTACAAATACAGTGATTGGCCCCGGAAAATATGAAATAGAGAATGACTATTTTCTAATCAATAATGGTAAATTATCGGGAATTAAATTGAGAAAAAAAGATATTCTTCAACACGTGAATACTAAAAAAGACCAAGTTTCAAAATATGTAAAAGATCATAAGCTCTCCTATTCTAAAGAAAGAGATATTGTAAAAATATTTGAACATTTTGAAAACTAGTTTCATCTAACTGAATATAATAATTATAAAACCATCTTTAGAGATGGTTTTTTTATGTCCAAATTACATACCTTTGCTAAATGAAAGAAACCTCTAACATCTTTGGCATAAGAGCAATTATTGAAGCAATAAATGCTGGCCAATCTATGGAAAAAGTATATATTCAGAAAGGTCTAAGCGGTCATTTATTTTCTGAATTAAACACGCTTATAAAACAACATAACATTTCTTCAAGTTATGTACCCATTGAAAAATTAAACCATCTTTCAAAGAATCAAAACCACCAAGGTGTTGTTGGAAAAATTTCTGCTATTGATTTCTATAGTTTAGAAGACATTATTGTAAACAACCAGAAAGAAAATCCGTTATATTTATTATTAGATCAAATTACCGACGTTAGAAATTTTGGTGCCATATTAAGGACAGCAGAATGTACGGGTGTAGATGCTATTATAATACCAAATCAGGGAAGTGCTCCACTAAATGCAGATGCTATCAAAACATCAGCAGGTGCAGCTTTTAAAATTCCTATTTGTAAAGTCAATCATTTGTTAGATGCTATATATCACTTACAAGGAGAAGGCATACAAATTGTTGGTATTACTGAAAAAACAGACACCACACTGTATGAGGTTGAATTTAACAAGCCCACTGCATTAATAATGGGTTCAGAACACAAAGGTATTTCACCAGCAATTCTTAAAATAGCTGATGCTACAGCTAAATTACCATTACTTGGTGATATCGCATCTCTAAACGTATCTGTAGCGTGCGGAGTGGCCTTATATGAAGTGGTAAGACAAAGGAGAAGTTAACACAGAAGTAGTCTTCAGCTGGCAGTACTAAAAACCTATCAACTGCCACTGGTAACTGAAGGCTGATTTATTCTTCTTCGTTATGTTCATCATACATTAGAAAGCCTTCGTTTTCATCAAAGTTTTCATCTTCCCAATAGTACTTTTCAGGTTGAGGGCCATGTTTCCTATAGATGACAGCTAACATTATTCCTATTAAAAATCCTGATAAATGACCTTCCCAAGAAACACCTTCTTTAATGGGCAGAATATACCATATCATGCTTCCATAGAGAAAAATTACAACTAAAGATACCGCTATTAAACGATAATACTTACGAATCATTCCACTAAATAGTATAAAACTAAACAGTAAATAAACCACTCCACTAGCTCCTATATGATACGCAGGTCTTGCAATTAACCATGTTAACAGACCACTTAAAAGGACTCCATAAATAAGCACTTTAAATGCAATATTTCTATAAAAATAAAATAAAGCACTCATTAAAATAAAAAGTGGAATAGAATTATTAAACAAGTGTTTGACTCCACTATGAATAAAAGGAGAAAACGCAATGCCTCGTAATCCTTTTAACGTTTTAGGGTACAATCCGTACTTTGTTAAATACAAATTATAATTACCTTCTACCCAAAACACAACCCATAGAAACAAAACAAAATACAATGGTATTGCAATAACCATTGGTGAAAATTTAAATTGTTTATGTTCTTCTTGTAAATTCATAATTGGGTTATTACAAAAATATACCCAATTTTATAAATATGCACATATTGTCATGAATTACGTATCTTAATATCAAATATTTCTTTCAATTAAAATTAAACCAACTATGTTTTCTTTATTTTTGCATTATGGATGCACCACTAGCAGAACGTATACGACCAAAAACCTTAGACGATTATATTAGTCAACAACATTTGGTTGGTGAAAAAGGAGCTTTAACGGCTCATATCAAAAGAGGTGTCATTCCGTCACTCATCTTATGGGGACCTCCTGGTATTGGTAAAACCACGTTGGCAAATATTATTGCTGTAGAATCTAAGCGTCCTTTTTACACACTAAGTGCTATTAATTCTGGAGTTAAAGATGTTAGAGAAGTAATTGAAAAGGCGAAACAGAGTGGCGGATTATTTACAACTAAAAATCCTATTTTATTTATTGATGAAATACATCGGTTTAGCAAATCACAGCAAGATTCTTTATTAGGAGCCGTTGAAAAAGGTTGGGTTACCTTAATTGGAGCCACTACTGAAAACCCTAGTTTTGAAGTGATACCTGCCCTACTCTCTCGCTGTCAAGTTTATATATTAAATTCTTTTGACAAAATTGATTTAATAGCTCTTTTGAAAAGAGCTATAGCTGAGGATAGTATTATTTCTAAAAAGAAAATAGAATTAAAAGAAACGGATGCTTTGTTGCAACTCTCTGGTGGTGACGCTAGAAAACTACTTAATATTTTTGAGTTAATTGTAAATGCAGAAGATGAACCTATTGTTATTACTAATGAAAAGGTTTTAGAAAAAGTTCAAAATAATACGGTACGTTACGATAAAACTGGAGAACAGCATTATGACATCATATCGGCATTTATTAAATCTATCCGTGGTAGTGATCCCAATGGTGCGGTTTATTGGTTAGCACGTATGATTGAAGGTGGTGAAGATGGCAAATTCATTGCCAGAAGATTAGTTATTTTAGCATCAGAAGATATTGGTAATGCCAACCCAAATGCCCTAATGTTGGCTACTTCAACGTTCCAAGCTGTTTCGGTAATCGGTAATCCAGAATCCAGAATTATTCTAAGCCAATGTGCGGTGTATCTAGCTAATTCTCCAAAAAGTAACGCTTCATATATGGCTATTGGTAACGCCCAGCAGTTGGTGCAACAAACTGGTGATTTATCTGTGCCCTTACATTTAAGAAATGCTCCAACAAAATTAATGAAAGATTTAGATTATGGTAAGAATTATCAATATGCACATAACTATGATGATAATTTTATCAATCAAGAATTTTTACCCGACGAAATCAAAAACACAACATTATACCAACCTGGAAATAATAGTAGAGAAAATAACTTTAGAGAATTTCTAAAAAAACGCTGGAAGGATAAATACAACTATTAACCTTTCTGTTAATCAAAAAACCATCAAATTCTAAATGCATATTATCAAACAAAGGTACTGGTACTACCCCTTTATTAAGATTACCATTTTACTTCAAACTCTTGCTTAAAACGGTGTCCTCCATGATAAAATTCAGCATACCATTTTTGACCTTCTTTAAAGAAAATACCAGATCTATCTTTTATATAATAAACATCTTCTTTTTCAGATTTTAACAATTGAAAAACAATTTTAGGATCGCTATCCACTAGGTTATAACCCATTCTATTTTCTTGAGCATAAAGTTTCTTTGCGGTTGGCAGGCCTAAAAGGACTCCTTTTTGGTTTAAATCTTTAAAATTGTTAATAATACTAGATGTACTTGTTGATTTTACAATTGTCTCTTCAACTTCAACAATTTCTTCTTCTACTTCAGCAATTTGAATTTCTTCTGGTATTTCAACTTCTGCAGTTTCTATAATTTCAACTTCTTGTACTGCTTCTTCTACGACAGCTGCAGCTTCTGCAGCAGCTTTCCTTACAGCATTTTTAGCGTCTTGAACAGTACTTTTTGCAATTGCTGATTGGGTATTATCAGCGTTTACTTTATTGTAATTTTGTGCTGTTACAAATTCAAATGCTTTTCGTAATGCCTCTTGATATCCTTTCTTGTATTCCTTTTCTTTGCTTATCCCCTCTCCAGTAATAAGTACTTTTTGATTTTTACAATTTATTAATTCGATAACCAATTTTGTAGTAAACATGTTAGAAGTATTATTAACACGAGCAGTTAAAACGTCACAAGGATTTTTTGATATTTCCAATGGGATTTCTAAGTTATCAAACTGCGTTTTAAACCCTTCCTTTTCAAATAGAAATTTAGTTAAGGAATTTAATTGATATTGATCATCCGTTTTTTGAAAATCATATTTTGCAGGAATAATTACATACTTATAGTCATCTAATGATTGTCCTATAACTGTATTAGATATAAATATTGTAATAATAATGAACAACGATTTCAATTTCATAATATAAATTTTAGTTGATAAAGATAAGAATAATTTTAGTCAAAAATTAAATTCATCCCTAAACTAAAAGACATTTTAGTAGCTCTTTATAAATTACGAAATTCAAGAATATTATCTATGGCAGAATAACAATTAAATTTTCTCAATAAGTAATAGGAACAATTAAACTAATTCCATATAAAGTTATAATTCTAAAGATATTGTTTTATTTCTAAAAGGCCGGTTATATTAATAACACCATCTGTTTCTGTGTTATGCTTTTCTTTAAAATGTATTGTTTTCATACCTACGGCCTTTGCTCCTAAAATATCAGCCTCAAAATTATCGCCAATCATTACACTATCGTTAATAGTAGCTTTCGCTAACTGCATAGCATGATGAAAAATTTTGGGGTTAGGCTTTTTGACGCCCACGCTCTCGGAGGTAATTACTTTATCAAAGAATTCTAGTATACCAGAGGTATTCATTTTTTTAGTCTGAACTTCATCAAATCCATTCGTTATAATATGCAACCCATATTTTGGCGATAAATAATTCAATATATCAACCGCACCATCAAAAAGGGTATTATAATTTGATAAATTATCGATATACACTTTACTTAAAAGATCTATTTTAGGGTCAGAAATTCGATATGACAATAAATCAAATGTTTCTTTTAACCGTTTATATCTTAAAAGTTTCTTACTCACTCGATCTTCACGATAAAGCTTCCAATACTTTAAATTTATAGGTTTATAATGAATTAAAAATTCATCTATATTCACTCCTATTCCATTCTCCTTGAATATAAATTCAAAAGCTTGAGCTGAATTGGTTTCAAAATCCCATAATGTATGGTCCAAATCGAAAAAAATATGTTTTATTGACATTAAGGAAGATAAATGATTATGTTTGATGGTAAAATTACAACTTTAGAAGTTGTCTTTAATCTCAAACATAAGTTTATAGTGAAATTTAATCTTAAATTAATATTTACAACTCCATTTCAAAAAAACATTGCAACACTTTTTAGTGGCACTTTATTAGCTCAATTAATTAATGTAATTGGTGCTTTGTTTTTAGCAAAAATATATGCCCCTGAGTTTTACGGAGCCTATAGTGTTTTTTTAAGTTTCGTAAGTATTTTAACTATTGTAAATAGTTTAAAATTAGAATATGTTATAATTACTGATAAATCAGAAGAAAAGAGTAATAATATGGTCAATGCCATATTGATTATTGTTTTAATAGTTAGTGCTATACATTTATTTCTTTTCGCACTATTTGAAGATTTTTTTTTTAAGCATGGAATTATTTATATCATATTATTATTGAGTAGTATTACCTCAATATTTTTATCGAATGCGAAATTATTGGAATCTTACGCTACAAGAAAATCATGGTTTAAAAATATAGCAAATGCTAGAGTTTTAATGGCAATCTGTACCGTTTTATTTCAATTTGTATTATTTTACTACAGCGTAAATGGACTTATTTATGGATATACAGGTGCTGTACTTGTACTTTTTATTTTTTACATTTTTATTTCGAAAAATATTATTAAAAAGCCCGATTTAAAACTATTTAAAAACACTATTAAGTATCATAAAAACATTATTCGTTTTGCGTATCCTTCAGGATTGATTAATGGTGTTGCCAATTACATTCTACCCATATTAATACTGGCTTACTTTTCTGCTGCGGAATCTGGAGTTTATGCGTTAGGCTTAAAAGTAGTATCCGTACCTCTATTTATTATTTCTTCTTCTATTTCTCAAGTTTATTTTCAGAAAGCATCAGATTTTTTCAACCATGCCAAATACAAACTTTATGATTTTACAAAAAAAGTAGCCCTAACAAATATTTTAATCATGTTAGCCATTCTATTAGTAATTAACACCATTGGTATTTATTTATTAGAATTATTTTTTGATAAGGATTGGGAAAATTTAAGTATTTATATTGTCATCCTCTCTTTCTTTGTACTTGGTCAAGTAGCCTTTTCTCCTATTAGCTCATTAATAGTAATTATTAATAAAATGCATATAGGATTGATTTTTAATATTACCTTGGCTTTTATTAATTTTATAGCCATTTACGTTGGTCAGCTCTATAACAATATCGTTTATACCGTTCTTATTTTCTCTATTGTTGGTGGACTAAGTTATATTATTTTATTAATTTATTTTTTATCGTTACTTAAAACGTATAAAAAAGAGGTCTAATATTTATTTCAGGCAAAGAATAGATTTTATCGTTGTCAGATGAAAAATCAATTTAACTAATTGCGAAATCAGATAATAATTACAAAAATGATATTCAAATTATTTGCAATTAACTACGGAACGTTATAACTTTAAAAGTTCGGGCTGAATTAATTTCAAAGTCCCATATGTATTATCCAAATCTAAAAAACGTGTTTTACATATATGAAGCTCATTTAATAGTATTAGACACAATTATGCTATTTTTTAAATTTTCATCTTTGAATAAACTTATCTAATTGGAAAAAAAGTTACATATTTTATTTTTAAATGGATGGTATCCTTCTAGGGTAATGCCCTTTAACGGTGATTTTATACAGAGACATGCAGAAGCAGTCGCTATAAAAAACAAAGTAACTTCTATACATGTTATTACCGATGACAATATCAATAATAATTTAGAAATTGAAAAAAAACAAATTAATGGCGTTACTACTATAATTGGTTATGTAAAACCAACTCAAAATAAAATTTTAAAAGGATACTTATTTTATAAAGCCTATAAACAAATTTTTAAATTAATTAAACCATATCAACTTGTACATGTTAATAGAATTTATCCCATTGGACTCATTGCTGTATATCTAAAATTATTTAAAAAAAAGCCCTTCATAGTATCCGAGCACTGGACAGGTTATCTCACTCATAAAATAGGAAGGGTTGAAATTTTTTTTTCTAAATCAATAGCAAAAAACGCATCCTATATTTGTCCTGTTAGTGATCATTTAGGGTTAATGATGCAAAAAAAAGGATTAAAAGGTAATTATACAACGATACCTAATGTAGTTAATACGAATATTTTTAGGCCACTAAACACAAAAAATAATACATTTACATTATTGCACATCTCGCATATGGGAGACAAGCACAAAAACATTTCTGGTCAATTAAGAGTAATGTCTAAATTAAAAGAAGAAAATTCAAACTTTAAATTTTATTTAATTGGAGAAAACTCTTTTAGGTATAAACCAATTATAAAGGAACTAAATATAGCATCTAACGTAATTCTCATAAGTCAAATAAAGCATTCTGAGATTCCGGAATATATGCATAAAGCTGATTTACTCATTCAATTTAGTAATTACGAAAATCTTCCTTGTGTAATTTTAGAAGCTTTTGCTTGTGGATTACCAGTTATATCAACAAATGTTGGTGGGATTTCTGAGCATTTCCCTGAGAATTTTGGAACACTTATTTCAAAAAATGAAGAAAAAGAATTATTAAACAGTATCTTAAGTTTTAGAAAAAAAAGTACTACTGAAAATGCATTAATTATGCATAAATATATAGAATCAAAATTTTCCCCTCCGGTTCTTTGTGATAAATTTACAAGTTTATACAAACAAGCATTATTAAGAATTAATAAATGATAGACGGATTAAAAGATTTACTATCAGGTTTTAGAAACAGGAATGGTATGAGTATTTTTTATGCTACCATTTTAGCTAGAATATTATCTTTCTTTACTTCTTGGATTGCTTTACAGCTTATAGACCATAAAGACTTAGGGGTAGTCATATATGCGTTTACCTTAATTTCATTCATAATACCAATTAGTGGATTAGGGCTTCATCAAAGTTTAATAAGATATGGGTCATTATCAACATCTGATACCACTAAAAATCAAATCTTTAAATATGTTTTAAATAAAGGATTAATATCTTCAATTGTATTAGTATTAATAATTATTTTAATCAGTTTACTCTTTAAAAGTTATTTTCTAAATGGTATTAATTACCTTATTATTTTATCATTTGCAATGCCTACATTTTTCCTTTTAGAAATTGTAAAAGTTCAGTATAGACTTAAACATCAAAATAAAACATTCGCATTTGTTGAAGTTAGTTATAATATTTTACTCATAATTTTAGTGACTATTTTAAGTTATACTTACAAAGAGTTGGGTTATACCATTGCTTTGGTTATAGCCCCATTATTAACTTCCGTACTATTTATCAAGAAATTAAACATTGACTTTAAAATAAAAGTAAAACCAGATATTATAAATTTTGGCTTTTGGAAATATGGCTTTTTTGCAAGCCTTTCAAATGTTGCAACAAAATTTTTAACCGCAATAGATATTATCTTGATTGGGTATTTATTAAAAAATTCAGAAATGGTTACTGTTTATAAATATATTTCTCTTATTCCTCTGAGCTTACTATTTATCTCACAAGTATTTATTACAACTGATTTTGTTAATTTAACAGAAAACATTTACAACAAAAATTACATTAAAAAATATATTAAAAATTACATGTTTTTATTTGCATTTATAAGTATTTGCATTGGGTTTTCCTCTTGGTTATTTGCCGAAGACTTATTACTTTTTTTCGGTACTGAATTTATAAATTATAAAGCCTCCTTTTTAGTTTTAATACTGGGAGCCATTGGTATTTTAATTTTAAGAGGCCTATATGGTAATCTTCTTTCAATCATTGGTAAAGCCAATATCAACTACTATATCGCTATATCAGCTATTGTTTTAAATGTAATTCTTAATTATTATTTAATTCCCAACTATGGTATTTTTGGAGCTGCTTTAACCTCTACATTGTTAATGTGGATAACAGGAATTATTTCTTGTTTTGCTTTTTATAAGTTGTATAAAAAGTTTCTAGTACATCAGAAATTAGATTAATTGCCATTTTTTATACTGAAAATAGATTTCTTTTATTGCACCAAAACTTTTATAAAAGGATGCAATTTCAGTAATCATAGAGCCTTCAAAATCTAAAACAAATGGCTCACCCGCATATCGTTTAATCATAAAATCAATTAAAAAGGACATGGCTTGTTTTTCTCTTCCTAAATTATTTAATGCTGAAAATAAATTTGTAATTCTATGTTCATCTTTTAAAAACATAGCCCCTCCAAGCAGTTTGTCATTTGAATTAAAAACTTCATAAATGAGTATTTTCCCCAAGAGTTGGCCTTGATTAACTAATCGTTGCAGTGCTAAGTAATCTTGTGCAGATTTTTGTAAATCTTCTCCTTTATTTTCTCTAAACAGCTCAATAATTGCATTTGTCGAAGTCGTCTTTTTTATTTTTAAACCAAACTTTTGGGCTTGCTTCACACTGCTTTTCCGACCTTTTGAATAGCCTTTAAGTAATACCTGATAACTATTATTTTCTAGAGGTAGCACAAAATTGTCTCTAGGCTCTATATGCTTTATAGAAAAATGATTGGTGGTGTTGAGCATCATGTCAATCAATTTGAATTTCTTCGGTATCTTTTGAATAAAATCTTCAAATAATTTCGATTCTATTTTTTTGTCCGAAAAAAGCCCTAATTGTTGTATCCATGGAGCTTGGTAAATGTAATTAATTCCGTATTTTACACGTCTTGGCAACGGCATAACAGCGTTGTAATCATTTAAAACCAATGCATCCCAAGTATCACAAACGGCATCTAGATACCAACTAAAGCCATAAACACGGCTACTCATTGATTCTAAAATACAATGATCATACTTTAACAGATCAATTTGACTCCTAGTTAAATACCGAATCATAAAAAATGTTTTAGGCTGATGGTGTTAACTTTTTAAACATATCTATGTAAATTTTACGCCATCGTCTCCATCTGTATCTATTACCCAATGTTTCGTTATGAAAAAGCGTAATAAAAGTACCATCCACTTTTTTAACTTGATTGGCTAAGTCAATAATTACTTCAAAAGACTTTTTATTTGGAAGATTTAAATAATCTTTTAAAGTACCATCCATAACCGCAAAAGGAAAAACTTTTAATGGCGTTTGAATTTCAAATTCTAAATCATAGAAATAAAACGGCGTGCATGTGCTCGCCCTAAAACCGAAATGAGAAGCATACCCCATAGTATAATCTTCCTTTACTTCTAAATTTACCAAATTTTGATACGTTTCTGGTAAATCTAAACGCAGATAATGTTGTCTCGATTTCTCAATAGGTCTGTTTACAATAGATTCTAATCGCAATTTTTCTTTCTGTAATTTACTTTCGTCTTTTGAAGTAAAGTACGATGGATGTAACCCAACTTCAGCATAATCGGCTACAGATTTAATTAATGATTGATAACTAGCATTTCTTGAAGATGTATTTTTATCGAAAGTGGTATATCCACCCACAGAAAAGAAAAATATAGTTCTGATATTATATTGTTTTTGTAAACTAATTAGGTCATCAAAAGTATCGAAAGGGTCTTGTTTAAAGCCTAAAATAACCAACGACCTATACCATAAATCAAAAAGCCTCAATTTTGATAAATCTTTAAAATATCCAGCCACTGTTCTTACCAAACCTTTATGTTTAAAACAGTACGCAATATCAACATCTATAGTTGATATAAATTTGAATTCTCTTTGTTTTAATATACTTGATGGGTACTTTTCTTTCAATATTTGCTTAAATTTATATGCCCAAATATCAATTAAAGGTTTATGTAAAAATTGATGCTTAAATGCTAGGCTATCTTCTGCTGGATAACGTTCATGTTCATCTCTAAGATGCGGTAAATATTCTTCATATCTACTCACTAAATAAAAGGTAGCTGCAAATATGTCAAATGGCACGGAAGCCTCTTGTCGTGTTTGAAAAAAACACTGAACGCCATCCCATTCGCCCATTTTAATTTCAATATCATTAATACCTTGCTCAAACAGAAGATCAGTACTTCTAATAAATATTTCATTCCCAAAGGGTTGTTTACCATAGGATAATTTATATCCTTCATGGGCAATAAAATCTTCTACTTTTGATGTAAAATCAACTTGAATTTTTAAAATCCTTGTAAAAAAGTGTTTGAAAGTATAGGTTAACCTAGGCGTTATTTTATTGGAATATACTAGTAGCATTATTTTTTCATGTTCAGTTTTCGACAGGCAGTTGCAGTCTTCGTATGACTATTCATAGTATAACAAACTAATAGTTATGATGTAAAAACTACATCAAATTACCATCTGCAAAGCTAAAGTAATCTTTTTCAGTTATTATTAAATGGTCTAATACTTTTATATCTAAAGTTTTACCTGCTTCTTGTATTTTTTTTGTCAAATCAATATCTGCTTTACTAGGTTTTAAATTTCCTGACGGATGGTTATGACTGAGAATAATGGCAACGGATGAAAGCTCTAATGCTTTTTTAAATAACATTCTAACATCTACTAAAGTGCCGGTTATACCACCGCTACTTAATTTGTTTTTGTAAATAATTTTATTAGAATTGTTTAAATAGAGTAACCAAAATTCTTCATGTAATAATTCGCCAATTATGGGTTGCATAATTTCAAAAACCGCCTTACTACTAGATATTTTTGGTTTTATTAAAGCCTCTTCTAATCTTCGTCTTCGACCAAGTTCTAAGGCAGTAATTATCGTGATAGCTTTAGCTTCTCCTATTCCTTTAAATTGCATTAGATCGTTAACAGACAGTTTACCCAATTCGCTTAGATTATTATTTACATTCGCTAAAATTCGCTTTGACAAATCTACAGCACTTTCTTGTCTATTTCCAGATCCAATTAATATAGCAACCAACTCTGCATCAGATAAAGAGTCTTTACCCTTAATTATTAATTTTTCTCTTGGTCTGTCATCTTCCTTCCAACCTTTAATTGAAGTTGGTTTATTTTGATCGTCCATGCTTACTACTCCTATTTATGAAATTATTCTTTTACTAGAATTTGTTCAATTTAATAAATAATTATCTTTCTATGCATTAAGTAGTTACTTAAAGTATAAAAAAGGATCTTACTTATCAAATTTTATGTCCTTATGCTTCTAAAACACAACTATTGAAGTCAATAGCACTCATTTTCTACTAAAATTTAAAAAGTTCAAATAAGTATTAGAAAAAACAATACTTTTGTATATACTTTCAAATTTAAAATTATTTATGAGAATAATTATTGCTGGTGCTGGTGAAGTAGGTTTTCATTTAGCCAAGCTACTCTCTTTTGAAGCTCACGACATTACACTTATCGATGAAAAATCGGAACGATTGCACTATGCTGATTTACGTTTAGATATAAAAGTAATGAAAGGTAATGCCACATCAATACGAGTTTTAAAACAAGCTGATGTAAAACATACAGATTTGGTAATAGCAGTAACTTCAAATGAAACTGTTAACATTACAATATGCTTTTTAGCTAAAAGACTGGGTGCTAAGCAAACCATTGCGAGAGTTCGTAATTCAGAATTCATAGATAATAAAAATGAAATCAATTTTTCAGAATATGGTATTGATGAATTAATTTCTACAGAAGAATTAGCTACCAAAGAAATTAAAATGCTTCTGAATCAGGCTGCATTTAACCATATGCATGAATTTGAAGATGGTCAATTGAGCTTATTAGGTATTATATTATCCAAATCGGCACCATTTGTAGGAATGTCTGTAAAAGAGGCCGCAGCTACTTTTCCAGAAATTCATTTTATGCCCATTGCAATACAGACTAATAATTCTAGTAATAGTATTATCCCCAGAGGTGATACTGTGTTTAAAAGTGGTGACCTTGCTTTTTTTATTACGGTAAAAGAAGGTGTTAATGAATTATATAAATTAACTGGAAAAACAAGAGAGCCGGTAAAAAACATAATGATATTGGGTGGTAGTTCTGTAGGCAGAAGAGTAGCCAAACAACTATGCAACAAACACCTAAATGTCAAAATTATAGAAAAAAACAAAACAAGAGCATTAGAATTGGCTGATAGGTTACCAAATGCCTTGGTTATACATGGTGATGGTAGAGATATTGAACTATTAGATGAGGAAAGTATAGAAAGCATGGATGTTTTCATTGGAGCTACAACAAGCTCTGAAGCAAATATTATGGCCTGCTTAATTGCAAAATCAAAGGGTGTTAAAAAAACGATTGCATTAGCTGAAATTGTAGATTATTCTAAACTTTCTCATTCCATCGGAATTCATAGTATTATCAATAAAAAATTATTAGCAGCAAATTCAATTTTTAAACATGTTAGAAAAGGAGATGTTTTAGAAATTGCTACCTTAAATAATTTAGATGTTGAAATCTTAGAATTTCAAGTTAGAGAAGGATCTAAAATCACAACTAAAGACATTAGAGATTTAAACTTGCCTAGAGAAGCTACCATTGGTGGTGTTATTAGAGATGGGAAAGGAGTCATAGCTTTAGGTGACTTTAGAATTAGAACGAATGATAAAGTAGTTGTTAGCTGTTTATCAGATACACTTAAAAAGGTTGAAAAGTTTTTCGCCTAAGATCACATTATAATATAAATGAAAAATTTAAACATAAAAATCATTTTTCAAATGATGGGGTTTCTCCTCATTTTTAATGGTCTTTTTATGCTCATATCAGCAGGTGTAAGTTTCTATTACAAAGATGGTGCTACTGAAGGAATCTTTTTTGCAGGCATCATCACCATATTGGCAGGGTTAATTTCAAGGTTTACAACCAAAAATTTTAAAAAAAGAATTAATAAGCAAGAGGGCTACATTATTGTTACCCTTGGTTGGGTTTTTATGTCTTTATCAGGTTCTTTACCCTATCTGTTCTCTGAAGCAATACCTTCATTTACCAATGCTTTTTTTGAAACTATGTCAGGCTATACCACAACAGGAGCCTCCATTTTAAATGATATTGAAAGTATGCCACAGGGTATACTCTTTTGGCGTAGTACAACACATTGGATTGGCGGTATGGGTATTATCGTTTTAACCATTGCCGTTTTACCTTTATTAGGAATTGGTGGTATGCAACTTTTTGCTGCAGAAGCTCCAGGGCCTTCTGCAGATAAATTACATCCACGTATTACAGACACTGCTAAAAGATTGTATTTAATTTATTTAGGCCTTACAGTAGCGGAAGCTGTATTTTTAAAACTAGCTGGAATGAGTGTTTTCGATGCTGCAAACCATGCTATGAGTACACTTTCTACTGGTGGATTTTCAACAAAAAATGCGAGCGTTGCTTTTTGGAATGACAAACCAATAATACACTATATCATAACCATTTTCATGATCATTGCAGGTACAAATTTTGTATTAACTTATTTTGCTTTCAGAGGAAAATTAAGTAATGTTTTTAAAGATGAAGAGTTTAGAGCCTATATTCTTAATATTATAGGAATTAGTGTTATTGTAGCGTTAATTATTTATTTTAGAGCAGATGTATCTAATCTTGCAACGGAGACACAGTTAATAGATCATCCTATGGTTTATGGCAGATTAGAAAGTGCCTTTAGACATGCTTTCTTTCAAGTAGCCAGTGTTATAACTACTACAGGATTTGTTTCAGCTGATTTTACCGTTTGGACTCATTTTTTAACCATATTGTTTTTTATCCTAATGTTTTTTGGTGCTTCGGCTGGTTCAACATCTGGTGGTATTAAATTTGTTCGTCATATTATAATGATAAAAAACGGTATTTTAGAATTTAAACGATCAATGCATCCAAGTGCGATTATACCCGTTTGGTATAATGGTAAAACAGTTTCTCAAGATATTGTATTTAACATTATGGCTTTTGTTATCCTCTACTTAATAGTATTTGCCTTAGGCTCTCTTGTCTTTGGATTACTTGGTCTTGATTTTATAAGTGCTATTGGTGGTTCTGCTTCTTCTCTAGGTAATGTTGGACCTGCATTTGGTCAATTAAGCCCGGTAAACAATTATGATAGTTTACCAAGTTTAGGTAAATGGTGGTCTGCCTTTTTAATGTTATTAGGTAGACTCGAGTTATTTACCGTTTTAATACTATTTACCCCTTACTTTTGGAAAACAGGGAAGTTCTAAATAAAAAAAATCCATCTTAAATTAATAAGATGGATTTTTGTTTGAATACTATCTTTCAATCAATTATTAATTTACATCCCACCATAATTTAGTGTGGTTGTCATCGGCTCCTTGAGCAGTAATAATTGCAGTATAATTTGTAGGGTTATTATCTTGTACCGAAGAATCATAAGAATCTCTAACAGGAATTCTAGGATCACCAGCATTTGTTGAAGGAACTAAAACAGGGTAGTCAAATCTTCTCCACTCAGCCCATGCTTCCCAACCGTTTAAATATAATGCTATCCATTTTTGATAAGCGATGTCATTCATGCTTGTCCAAGGATGTGCTGCTATATAAGCAGTTTTATCAGCAGCATCTACACCCCAGTAATCCATAGAAGCAGCAATACCTTCTTCATATAAAACAGTAGCAGCAGTTCCACCAACATTCCATCCTTTTACTGCAGCTTCCGCCATAGCTAATTTCATTTGAGCGGCTGTATAAAGTGGTGTAGGATAATCTTCATCATAAATTATAGTTGCCGTTGGGAAAGAATAATCTGATACATTACCATTTACTGTTCCATTTGGAGCACCTACATATTTTGCATCTGTATTATTAGGAAACATTGGGTTAGAAGCTGTTCCAGAAGTAGCAGGTTCAGCAAACTTAAATAACCTAGGATCAAGATTTGATCTTAACGTTTCCATCATCGTTACTGATAATATATAATCTTCTCTTTCTTTCCACCTGTCATGCCATAGGCTATCATCTACATCAGTAGTTCCATACGTATATTCTAAATTTTGAGCATTCGTAATTATATAAACACCAGATGCAATTACTTCTTCAAATTTAGATTTAGCTAATGCAGGACTAACATCAGAAATTCTTAGTGCCATTGTCATTTTTAACGAATTGGCAAATAACCACCATTTGTTCATGTCTCCGCTAAACATAACATCACCTTGGGGGCCTGTTTTAGTAGGATCAATAACACTCATTGCTGACTCCAAATCTGCAAATATGATGTTATATATTTCTTCTTGAGTATCAAATGCAGGTTGAGGTTGATCAATACCCTGAAAACCATCGGTATAAGGTAACCCTCCCCATTTGTCTGTCATATAATGTAAAATATAACCTCTTAAAATCTTTGCAGTGGCAATTTGGTTGTTGTTATCACCAAATTGAGCAGCAGTAGCTATTGTAGCCTCATCTTCATTAAGTTCTATAATTCGATTCAAATTTTGTATCGCACCCGTAAAGAAAGCATTGTAGCTTCTCGTTAAAGTTGCATATCTAGAATCTCCTGGATATTGCCCTTCAGTCAACTGTTGCGTGAAGAGTATTCCTTGCATGTTTGTAGCTATACCATTTATGGAATTACCATCATTGTCATCAAAACCACCTACGCGTTTCTGTGCTTGCGTAAGTAACTGTGAAGTTACCGCCGCTGTTGGCCCGTTAGGATTGTTATTTACATCTCCAAAATCTACAGTTTCACAAGAGCTGTAAATAAAAGAAATACCAAGAACCAATATTATGTTTTTTATTTTGTTATTCATTTCAGTTTTTTTTTAAAATGTTAATTTTACATTAAGTCCAAAAGATCTGGTAATTGGTAATTGACCAGCTTCTGCCCAGTTTACACCGCTTCTTTTTTCAATTTCAGAAGGGTCAACCCAATTTAAATCAGAATCAATCAACCAAAGGTTGTTACCGAATACAGACAATTGAAGTGCTTCTAATCCCATTTTCGAAACTAAATCACTGTTAAAGTTATAATTTAACCTCGCCGTTCTTAATTTTAGGTAAGTAGCATCATGTACATTATTTTCGTAAATGTTACCTAAGTTACCTAAGTTAAAATGATCTTGAGCATCAACATATTTATCAACTATAGTACCGTCAGAGATCGGTACACCGTCTGCATCTGTACCCGTTTGTAATACACCGACAATGTGTACACCACCACCAGAAGCTACGGGATCTCTTAAAGGATTACCCTTGTCATTTAAACCTGCAGTTTTTGCAGATAAACCTGAGTGATCCATATATCTTTCTGTTCTAGAATAATATAAACCTCCTTTTTGCCCGTCTAAACCAACAAATAAATCTAAATTTTTATATCTAATTGTAGACGTTATACCATACGTATAATCAGGTAATAAACTACCTAATTTCTTATTAGATTCTCTTGCAAACTGATCAGTACCTGTATAGATAATACTACCATCAGTGTGGTTAGCAAAACCTCTACCTAAGAATAAACCATATTCTTCACCAACTCTAGCTTGTAATTTCATACTAGAAGTGTAGGTACTAATATCATAAGAATCGACACCTGGGTAAATGGCATCAACAAACTTCTCTAATGTTGCAAAGTTCACGCCTAGATCCCATGTAAAATCATCCGTTTTAATAATAGATCCATTTAATCCAATTTCAATACCTGTTGAAGTATTCTTACCTGAATTCACAATAATATCTCCATAACCAGTAGAACCATCTAAATTAACTTCTACAGGTAAATCTTCATCAATTCTTTTAAAGTAAGTAACATCTAAACCAATTCTACTTTTTATAAATCTAAATTCAGCACCAACCTCAAATTCACCTCTTGTACCACCAACTAAGTTAGGGTTATTTTGGCGACTAGCTACTGATAATGTACCCTGTCCTTGATATAGACCATTAACATTATAAACACTAGAAATTTGATAAGGGTTTGGAAAATAAGGAGCTTTTGCATAACCAGCTCTAACTTTAAAGAATGTCATTATATTATTTTGAGGTAAAAGCTTGTTTACCAATAAACTTGTTGACACTCCATATGTTTCTACCCTATTATTGTCTGGATCAGCAGTAGAAGACCAGTCGAATCTGTAAGATCCATCAAGGTACAACAAGTTTTTAAAACCAAAAGATGCTTTTAAAAAGGTACCTCTACTTTCAAGTTGCTCTATCGATGTACCTGCAGAAACAGGATCCTTAGACCCAGCTAAGCTGTAAAACTCAGGAATCGTTAAATCACCATTAGTACTAGCAGCTAAACCTTTAAAGTCCTGATTAATAATTTCCCCTCCTAAACTAGCAGCTACATCTAAAGTACCATCTAAAAAGCTATTATTATAATTTAACATACTAAAATAATGCTCTTTATTATATCGTCTTTGATATTCTGAATAACTCGCAGCCTCCAATAAACTTTTAGTAGTACCACGATCATCATTAGCATAATTATGAAACGTTGATCTAACTTCAGCTATAATATTAAATTGGTCATTAAATTTGTAAGTACCCCCAATTTTACCATATGCAGAATTTTTATATTCATGTCTAAGGTTTTCAAAAGATTGAAAATCTGGCATATCCCAATATAATGGTCTTGCATCTCGTGCACTTCTTATGTTCCAAGATACTATTTGCCCATTACGTTCATAATCTCTTAATCTATCAAAATCAAGTTGTCTTTGCCACCATTGGTTCATATTTGAAGCTAAGTTGGCGTAACCTTGATCAGGATCATTTGTAGTTTTTCTATCTTGATAATTAACATTTACATTAACCGTAAATTTATCAGAAATGTCATAACTAGCATTTAAAGACATATTAATTGTCTTTTGATCAGAGTTTCTAATAATACCACCTTTATCTATAAGAGATATTGCTGATCTAATATTATAACCATCTCCACCTTTAGAAAAACTTAATGATGTATTGTTTGTGATACTAGTTCTATAAAATGAATCAACATCATTTGGTGTTGGTGACCATCCTCTTAACTCTCCAAATTCAGGAGTACCTTGTACCCATGAATCCCAATGACGCACTAAAGTACCATCTAATTTAGGACCCCATGACTCATCAGCGTTATATTCCGGTATATTTTGACCGTCAAAACTTGCCCAATCTGCTGGGTCAGTAGCTGGATCATAAGTAAACGTATTAAACGTTTGGCTATAACCACCACCGTATTCATTCTGATAATCTGGTACTATTGAAACATTACCAACAATAGTAGAATGATCAACAGTAAATGTTGCTTTACCATTTGTACCTTTTTTAGTAGTAATGATAATTACCCCGTTTCGACCTTCAGGACCATATATTGCTGTTGCAGAAG
Organism: Aureibaculum luteum; assembly: GCF_003449015.1. GTDB lineage: Bacteria > Bacteroidota > Bacteroidia > Flavobacteriales > Flavobacteriaceae > Aureibaculum > Aureibaculum luteum. Next base: position 178,423 of record NZ_QRGD01000001.1, read on the forward strand.
CACCTTTTAAAACAGACATGTCTGCTATATCATTAGTATTAATGTCTCCCGTTTCATATACTTGAATTCCATCCACAACATATAATACATCCGTTTCACCTCTTAATTTAATTTCAGAATCTCTAAAACCAGTACTTGCTTGACCTACAATTTGTACACCAGCCACTTTACCAGCTAAGGCGTTGTTTACGTCAATATCTTTACCTTTTTGAAGTTGTTCAGCATCTACAGATTGTTGAGAATACCCTAAGGATTTCTTTTCTCTCCTAAGACCTAAACCGGTAACAACTACTTCGTCTAGTACATTGTCAGCTTCTAGAACTACATTCATAGTACTTGATGCTCCAACAGTAACTTCTTTTGTAGTCATACCAATAAAACTAAACTTAAGTACATCTCCTGCTTTTGCTTTGATAGTATAAATACCGTCAAAATCAGTTTCTGTACCCGAGGTTGTACCTTTAATGACTACACTAACACCTGGCAACGGGCCTGATTCATCTGAAACAGTACCATTAATTGTTCTCTCTTGTGCATGCAGTAGAGAACCACATAAAACAGAAAAAACCAACAATAAATTGTAAAATTTAAATTTCATAAAAATATATTTGAGTTAATAAAAATTAAAAGAATGCCAAACAAATAGTATAGAAGGAACAATTAATTCAAATAAACTTCTTAGTATGAAAACAAAGGTTAATGGAGCTTTATTTTTTAAAGAAGAAAGTAACTTCAACGACAAGTGAATGACATTCGGAAACAAATGAAATATAAATTGCAAGTTTCATGGGAAGAGTTTATAATACTTTACGTTTCCGACAAATAATTACCGCCTATTTACCAATAAAACATCTTAAATAAAAATTTCAAAAGGAGTGTTATAAAATCGTTGAATCACATACGATAATAATACACTTACCCAATGTTTACAAGTAATCAAACAGTTACTATGAGTAGAAATAGAATTGAAAAATAGCTTAGGAAAGTAAGTTTAAATCAATTTTGACTTCAAAACACATAACCTCATCACAAAAAGGTTTGTGTTCCAATTAAAATAGAACATTTAAGAAGTATAATACCATCACTTTACTAGTATTATTGGATTATTAATTAAAAAAAAGTATGGTTAAACTACATCAGAATCTAAAATTCAGACGGATAAATACAGGGTGTATTTAGCACAGATTTATTCGGCTTACACCACTCTTCTAAGTAGAGTTGACCTGTATTGTGAAGGAGTAAGATTTGTTTCTTTTTTAAAAGCTTTATTAAAAGTAACTTTATTATTATAGCCGACGTCATAAGCGACATCAATGATACTTAAATCACCGCTTTCATCATTATTAAAAATATCTTGAGCCTCTTTTATTCTAAACATATTTATTAAAGTAAAAAAGTTCATTTTAAAATGCTCATTAATAACTTGTGAGGTACTATGCCTATCTGTTCCCAATCTTTCTGAAAGTTTTTTGAGACTAATATCACTAACTTTGTATACTTTTTCTTTATAGAACAAATTCAACAATTCATTCTTAAGTTCATTTGAAAGCTCTTCATTCAGTCTGGATTTTTCGTATTTAAAATTAAATATTTTTGTAAGACGGTGCTGGTTTGTAAATATACTAGGTTGCACATAAGCAGAATACCCAACAAACATAATGACAATTGACAAGGTAATCAACTGCGGATGCACATAATAACTTGATGTTAATAGTCCAGAAATTACAATCAGAAAAATCAATTGAGAAATTACAAATGCCCCATTTAGCACTACAACATTTCTAATCCACAATGTGATATTATTATGTTCATTATTCTTCTTAAATTTCAAATATTCATTTAATGTCAAAATTCCATATATGGTTAACGAAACCGCCTTCAAGATAAGTGAGTAATAAAAAAAGGGATCTTCCCATTCTTTATGATTAATTATAATATTTAATTTATCATTTACAGGAAGTACATAATATTTCATAAAATATATAAGCATAAAAACAAATGGTACTAAATGCAAGAGATCCAAAGTTTTGAATTTATACTTGTCACTTATCCTTCTAATATAAAAGTACAATAAAGGTCCATACAAAAAATTTAACGTAAATGTGGAAAATAAGGAATGTGGAAATTTTACTTGAATATTTGTTATGTAAATACAAACATGAATAATAAAAAGAGAACTAAATAAGATAAATAGACTGATCAACAAGTTAGCAATTCTGTCCTCTGATTTCTTAAAATTAATTACGAAAGCTATAAAAAGACCAATCAGTCCAGTATATAGATAAATCATAACCCAATACTCATACATCGGGGCAAATTTATCACTAACAGTTATAAAAGCTTTATCATCTCTAAATGAATCAAAAATATGTTGATTAAGAACATCGACATCATTTGATTTCCTTATATATATCTCTATAAATTTAGTTGAATTGGGAATATCTTTTAAAATAGCATGACTATAAGCCAATTCCTTAATTTCTTCATTTGACATGTTCACGTCATTGCCTTGAGAAATAAGTGTATTGTAAGAATCAACTATGACTTGTGCATTCTTATGATTCAGCAGACCCGGGTTATAATTAATATTTACAACATTAACTTCACTAGAATCAATTGCAACTGAGGTGTTTCCAATTACATCATTCTGAGAAAAAACGGCGATGCCAAAAAAAAAGAAAAGTATTTTAAAAATACTAAATCGATTCATAATCACTAATTAATTTTATAAAGTTTTAATTCACAGCCCTATGGCTATCGCCAAATATACACAATTTAGTTAAAAAAGTGTTAAAATAGTCTTGAAATGTTAAAGTTCGCCAAAAAACTGAATTTCTTGTTAATTATTTGTTCACAACTTTAGCCTTCTTAAAACACTGAATAATAATTATTTACTAATTTTAACGTTATAAGAGAAAAGAAGCTCCCAAAAAGAAATTATTGCTATTAACACATTGACATGATTCTATTTTCAAAATATTTAATTCCTAAAAATTATACGGGCTTAGCCATCTATCCCTTTATTTTTTTAAAGAATAAATCATTGTCAGATAATTGGGTATTGATAAATCATGAACGCATTCATTTAAAGCAGCAACTTGAATTGCTTTGGGTATTCTTCTTTCTCTGGTATATTTTAGAATTTCTTTTTCGCTTCGTTCAATTAAGAAATTGGAATGATGCTTATAAAAATATAAGTTTTGAAAAAGAATCATATGAAAATGAAGGTAACCCAAATTACCTGAATGAACGTAAAACTTGGTCTTTTATAAATTATCTATAAGGATAATTACTTTTTACTCGACAACTAGCATTGTTTTAAATTTTCTATTTCTTCCTACAATATTACTCCTCATTTTTCAATCAAATAAATTGTAAATTGCGTTTGCAAAATTAAAGATTGAAAATGAAAACTATAAAGTCATATATCCCTAAATATAAAATTAGAATTGTAACTGCAGCTTCGCTTTTTGATGGGCACGATGCCTCCATTAATATTATGCGTAGAATTATCCAAGCCACGGGTGTTGAAGTAATTCACTTGGGCCATGATAGAAGTGTAGAAGAAGTAGTGAACACGGCTATTCAAGAAGATGCAAATGCTATTGCGATGACTTCCTATCAAGGAGGACACAATGAGTATTTCAAATACATGTATGATCTGTTGCAAGAGAAAAACGCATCACAAATAAAAATATTTGGCGGTGGCGGTGGCGTAATTTTACCTGAAGAAATTAAGGATTTAATGGATTATGGAATTACCAGAATTTATACGCCAGACGATGGTCGAAAAATGGGACTCCAAGGAATGATTAATGATATGGTAAAACAATGTGACAACGCAGTCCTAACACTACCTGATGAAAACAACGTACTAAAATTAGTTAAAAAGAAAGATGTAAATACTATTGCTAGGTTAATTACATTGGCAGAAAATGACTACGAGACTTATAAAAAGACTTATGAAGATTTTTCTTCAAATATACCTGAACAAGCAAAGACTCCTGTATTAGGAATTACCGGAACTGGTGGTGCTGGAAAATCATCATTGGTAGATGAACTAGTACGACGTTTTTTAGCAGATTTTGAGGATAAAACCTTAGCGATAATTTCTGTAGATCCATCTAAAAGAAAAACAGGCGGAGCGTTATTGGGAGATAGAATACGCATGAATTCTATAAAAAATGACCGTGTTTATATGCGTTCCTTAGCAACAAGGCAATCGAACTTATCTCTTTCAAAAAATGTTGTAGATGCCATTGATGTTTTAAAGGCTGCCGAATTTGACCTTATCATTTTAGAAACTTCTGGTATTGGACAATCGGGAACTGAAATAATTGAACATTCAGATTTCTCTTTATATGTAATGACACCAGAATATGGTGCAGCTACACAGCTTGAAAAGATAGATATGATTGATTATGCTGACGTTATTGCTCTTAATAAGTTTGATAAACGTGGTGCTTTAGACGCTTTACGTGATGTAAAAAAGCAATACCAACGTAACCATAATCTTTGGGATGATAATCCAGACGACATGCCTGTTTTCGGAACCATTGCTTCACAATTTAACGATCCTGGCACAAACTCTTTATACAGTGTAATAATTAACAAACTTAACAATAAAACTCCAATTGATTTTAATAGCTCGTTTCAGATAACTGATGAAATGTCTGAAAAGCAATTTATAATTCCTCCAAACAGAACGCGATATCTTTCTGAAATAACCGATACCAATCGTAATTATAATCAGACAAGTATTGATCAAAAAGGAATAGCTCAAAAATTGTATGGAGTTTATGTGACAATATGCTCTGTACTAAATATTGATTCTGCTAATTGGGTAAAGAAATTCTTTAATGAGAGCGGAGCTAACGATGAAGAGATTCTTCGCTTTGCTATGAATAACAATGATAACAAATTAGATTCGCCAACAGAATTTCTAAAACTCCTTTTAAAAGAGTTTTCACGTACTAAAAAAGAACTGAGTCCTCAAAATTGGGAAACAATTTTAGCCTGGGAGGATAAAAAACAAGCTTATAAAAACCCTATTTATTCGTTTAAGGTTCGTGATAAAGAGATAAAAATTGAAACACATTCTGAGTCTTTATCACATTTACAAATACCTAAAATTTCTTTACCAAAATATGAAGCTTGGGGGGATGTTTTATTGTGGAGCCTGCAAGAAAATGTACCTGGAGATTTTCCGTATACTTCAGGAATATATCCTTTTAAACGCACTGGTGAAGACCCTACAAGAATGTTTGCAGGCGAAGGTGGACCAGAACGGACCAATAGACGTTTTCATTATGTTAGTTTAGACATGGATGCAAAACGTTTATCAACTGCTTTTGACTCTGTTACTTTGTATGGTAATGATCCTAACTTACGTCCTGATATTTATGGTAAAATTGGTAATGCTGGTGTTTCTATTTGCTGTTTAGATGATGCTAAAAAATTGTATTCAGGTTTTGAATTGACAAACCCTATGACTTCGGTTTCTATGACTATAAATGGTCCAGCACCAATGTTACTTGGATTTTTCATGAACGCTGCGATTGATCAAGAATGTGAAAAATATATAAAAACAGAAGGCTTAGAAGAGGAGATTGAGAAAAAAATTGAATCAATTTACAATAAGAAAGGCGTTAAAAGACCAAAATATCAAGGTGATCTTCCCAAAGGAAATAACGGATTGGGATTAATGCTTCTTGGGGTTTCTGGTGATGATGTTTTACCCAATGCCATTTATCAAAAAATTAAATTGGAGACTATCGCTAAAGTTCGTGGTACAGTTCAAGCCGATATTTTAAAAGAAGATCAAGCCCAAAATACATGTATTTTCTCAACAGAATTTGCATTGCGTCTCATGGGTGATGTACAAGAGTATTTTATAGAAAATAAAGTTCGGAATTTTTATTCTGTTTCTATATCTGGTTATCATATTGCAGAGGCAGGAGCAAATCCGATTTCTCAATTGGCTTTTACATTATCAAATGGCTTTACGTATGTAGAATATTACTTATCAAGAGGCATGGACATTAATAAATTTGGCCCCAATTTATCGTTCTTTTTCTCTAACGGAATTGACCCTGAGTATGCTGTAATTGGTCGTGTAGCCCGTAAAATTTGGGCAAAAGCTATGAAGTTAAAATATGGAGCCAATCCGAGAGCACAAATGCTTAAATATCATATTCAAACTTCTGGGCGATCATTACACGCCCAAGAAATTGATTTTAACGATATTAGAACAACCTTGCAAGCTTTGTATGCTATTTATGACAATTGCAACAGCTTACATACGAATGCCTATGATGAAGCCATTACTACACCAACAGAAGAGTCGGTACGTAGAGCCATGGCCATTCAGTTAATTATCAATAAGGAATTAGGTTTAACTAAAAACGAAAATCCAATTCAAGGTGCATTTATTATAGAAGAACTAACCGATTTGGTTGAAGAAGCGGTCTATGCAGAATTTGATAGAATTACCGACAGAGGTGGTGTTTTGGGAGCTATGGAAACAATGTATCAACGCTCAAAAATTCAAGAAGAGAGTTTGTATTACGAAACTTTAAAACACAATGGAGACTTTCCTATTATAGGAGTAAACACCTTTTTGAGCAGTAAAGGCTCTCCAACTATATTACCTCAAGAAGTAATTAGAGCTACTGAAGAAGAAAAGAAATATCAAATAGAAGTGGTTGATAATTTAGTCAAAGGTAATAGCGAAAAGTCTGCGGAACAACTCAAGTTATTACAAGAAAAGGCCATTAAAAACGGTAATGTTTTTGAGCAATTGATGGAAGCCACTAAAGTTTGTTCTTTAGGCCAGATAACCCATACGCTTTTTGAAGTTGGAGGCGAATATCGTAGAAATATGTAAGCGAAACCTCTAAACTTTTACTTTAAAGTAAAAGTTTAGAGGTTTTATCTTAAATGTCTATTCCAAAGATTAGGGTCTTTACCTTAGGTAATAAAATCACAACCATCAGGTACATCGTCAAATAAAATACTAGTAATCTTTATGAAGTTGCTACTGACATATTTTATATGAAATTATATAATAAACTTATTTATAACTTTCTATTTTTTCCAATCGCTCTTTTTCAACAGCAACTTTTAACCAATATAAAAGTAATAAACACAAAATTGTTAAGCCTGTCATGATATACCAAGTACTGTCAAAACCTAAATAATCTACAAAATGCATCCCCATATTATGACCAAAAACATGAGCAATTGAAAATGATATGGTATATAACCCCATATATTCTCCTTGTCGCCCACCTTTAGCTCGTTGCATTACAAATGCATTTGAAAAAGGGAAGAGTATCATTTCTCCTACAGTCATTAAAACCATTCCTATTATTATTATTCCAATCCAATGACTTAAATTTAAAATAAAGAGACTTGCCCCCATCAGGGCGGCTCCAAAAATCATCAAACCTACCATGTTCAGTTGCTTATCTTCTAGTTTTTTAATTAAAGGCATTTCCAACACAAAAATTAAAAAACCATTAAACCCCATCAATAGACCGATATGGAATTCTGATAATTGATATACATCTTTATAATATAAAGGCATAGTAGAAAAATATTGTAAGAATACAAAACCGAACAATACCATGGCAGCAAAAAAGATAAAGAATATTTTATCGTTATACACAGATTTAGGATTTTCTACAATAATATTATCCAAAACTCTCGCTTTTTTTGGCCGTAATACCATCACTAAAAGTATTGCCGCTAATAAACAAGTAATACCATCAATCCAAAAAAGTGATTCATAGCCAATTGCTGTAATTATTAAACCACCAATAACTGGCCCTCCAGAAAACCCTAAATTAATAGCTAATCGTACTAAAGTAACAGAACGTGCTTTGTTTTCTGTTTTACTGTAAGCATTTAAAGCCACAAACATGGCTGGCCTAAAGGTATCTGCTACCAACATTACTAAAAATATACCCATACAGATGGTATAAAATGTAGTTAAATATTGTAAACCAACAAATAGGAATCCCGTTCCTATTAAACTAAACACCATTACTTTATAATACCCAATTTTATCGGTAAGCTTACCTCCTATCCATGAACCAACGACCGAGCCTAAACCAAAAGCTGTCATAACCCAGCCTACTTTACTTACCGAAAAGCCCATGTGTTTAGTTAAATACAATGACAAAAATGGAATAACCATGGTACCTGCTCTATTAACAAAAGTTATTAAAGCAAGCCACCAAACCTCTCTAGACAAACCATTAAAGGTGTCTAGATATGGTTGGAAAATTTTATTATTTAAATAAGTTAGTAGCTTCATTTTTTCTAAAAACAAAAAACCCGGCAATTTGCCGGGTTTTTATAATATGATTTTTTATACCGATCAATTTATAACATACCCAAGCTTGTTCGTTCTTGAACAAATAAACTTGACATATTTTAAAGTGGTATACATTATTCTTTGTTTTAATAGTTCAAAACTACAAAATATTTTTTTAATCATTATATTTACCTCAAATTCTAGTTTTTATGCAAAGATTTATTGGATTACTTCTTTTAGTAATTACATCTATAGCCTGCTCACAAAAAAAGGCGATATTCGATGATTATATTGCTTCTATAAAAGGGTATCAAAACGAATTAAACATGGAATTTTCCGATCCAATGGAATCTCCATTAACGCAAGAAGGTAGAGTGAAATTTGAGAGCTTAGACTTTTTTCCAATTGATTCAACCTATAAGGTTACAGCCACTTTTGAATTGGATAAAAACCCAAAGACGTTTTCAATGCCTACCACTACTGATAGGTTACCTATTTATAAAACTTATGGAGCGGCAAAATTTAATTTAAATGGCAAAATTTTCACGTTACAAATTTATCAAAATCAAGATTTAATTCTACAACCAAAATATAAGAATCATTTATTCATTCCCTTTCGGGATAAAACAAACGGAAAAGAAACCTATGGTGGTGGACGCTTTTTAGACTTAGAAACTCCAGAAGGAAATACTATTGTTATTGATTTTAATAAAGCATACAATCCTTATTGTGCATATAACGGAAAGTACTCATGCCCCATTCCTCCCAAAGAAAATGATTTAGAAGTTGCTATAAAAGCTGGTGTAAAAAATTATAAAAATGGACATTAAACAAGATATTTTAGAAAGTTATAACCGAATCTTTCCATATATACATAAAACACCTGTAATTACCTCAAAGACCATTGATAAAATGGCAGGAGCCAAATTGTATTTTAAATGTGAAAATTTTCAAAAAATGGGTGCTTTTAAAATGCGAGGTGCAACCAATGCAATATTGCAATTAACACCAGAACAGAAACAAAAAGGGGTGGTTACACACTCTTCAGGTAACTTTGCACAAGCGTTAGCATTAGCTGCAAAAAACTTAGGTGTAAAAGCGTATATCGTTATGCCAAGCAATGCTCCAGAAGTTAAAAAAAGTGCGGTTAGAGGTTATGGTGGTGAAATTACCGAATGTGAACCTACACTGGAAGCTAGAGAAACCACAGCAAGTAAAATTCAACAAGAAAAAGGAGCCACCTTTGTCCATCCCTTTAATGATTTCAATGTCATACTGGGCAATGCTTCCGCAGGAAAAGAATTACTTGAAAAATATACTGACCTAGATCTTATAATTGCCCCCGTAGGTGGAGGCGGATTAGTTTCTGGAACGGCTCTAAGTGCTATTGCTTTTGGTAACAATTGTAAAGTTATTGGTGCAGAACCTTTTACCGTTGACGATGCTTACCGTTCACTAGAGAGCGGCAAAATAGAACATAATACAACTACTGATACTATTGCTGATGGACTAAAAACCTCATTAGGTGATATCACATTCAACTTAATTAACAACCATGTTGAAAAAATAATTCGTGTTTCAGAGGAAGAAATTGTATCTGCCATGCGGCTTATTTGGGAACGCATGAAGATTATTGTGGAACCTTCTAGTGCTGTGGCTTTAGCTGCAGTTCTCAATTCCAAAGCTGAATTTGTAAATAAAAAAGTAGGAGTTATCCTTTCTGGTGGCAATGTTGATTTAAAGAAATTACCTTTTTAATAATTATAAGAGCTAATTCATTTTCATCATAGCCTCCAAGTAATTATTGGTGTTCAAATATTCTTTTTTAATAGCTTTTAAATGATTTAATATAGCTATCCTATAAGGATAATTAGAGTTCAAACAATCTTTCATATCAGCATCATAGACAAAAAGTGCTAAATACCAGTTTCCTTTTCGATTCACTTGAGGATCATTAAAAACGGGACTTACACCTTTATTTTCCAAGGCCGCATTTGCAAAAAACGGTATAAGATTAATTGATTTATCAGAAATTTCAGTTTCATAAAAAGAAAGAAAAAATTCTTCTCCTTCAACATTTATTGGCACGTTATATTCAACCGTTTGATGATTTAATGAATACTTAGTATTAATAAAATTATAAAACTCATTGGCCTCTTTGGGATCTTCAAAAACAAATGCATTATCCTTTGGTAATTGTCGTTTAAATTTTTTACCTGTAGTTAATTTATAATCTTTTATAGTTGGAGCAATGCGTAAAGGAATACAAGAAGTAACTAATAAAAACACAAGAGCAAGATACACGTATTTCATAGGATGAACTGTTTCAACAAAAACATCAAATACTATACCACTCCAAGAATATTCCTAAAAATAATAAATAGTATTATATTCCTAAAATTTTAGCATCAACAAAAAATTCTGAATGAATATCAATTTGATGATCTGAAGTTAAAACTTCATCGGTAACCGCTTGAACTTTTAATGAAAACTTATCTTTTTTAATATACTCTTGAATGTCTACATCAACAGTTTCTAGTTCAAGTGTTTTACCCGTAGTTGCAGAAACATCTTCGTTAAAAGCAATTTCTAATTCCTGAAGACCCTCTGCGACAATATAAATCTTAATTGATTCTAAAAAACTAAAATCCTCATTGTCAGGAGAAACTAATGTTAAATCTAATACTCTTAAACGGATGTCTTCAATTAAATCTTTATGTGTATTGTTAGACTCAAACTCAGACTCTGAATTTGTTTCCATTTGTGGCGTATTTAAAACAAAAGGCAAATTTATACCTGTTGAAGAAGGAATTGTCATTGATGAGTCATAGTCCATTGTGAACTTAGTGAGGTTATCAATTTCATCACATGATATAATGGTTGCCATCATTAAAATTAGAACCAGAAAATACTTTTGCATATCTATAAAATTATGAATGTAGAAAGTCAAACGTAATTGATTGCAGAATATTTCAATTTTTATGGTTTATATAAAATTGGCAAGTAGTAAAAGTTAATTATTAGGATTTTACCAAATACATTCCTAAAAAAACAGCTCCAAAACCAAGAGCAACACTACCAATAGCATAAACAAAAAAGCTAGCAAAATCACCAGCCTTCAAAAACACATGATTTTCGTATGCAAATGTAGAAAAAGTAGTGAAACCACCGCAAAAACCAGTAGCTAACAGCAAAGTTTGGTTTTGTGTTAGTGTATCATTTTTAGCAGCTAATCCGAGAATTAAACCAATAAGCAGACTACCTAACACATTGGCCAAAAATGTACCATAAGGTATTCCACTAGAAGCACTGTTAAAGTATTTAGCCACTAAGAAACGAGCAACACTTCCAAAACCTCCCCCAATAAAAACTAATATTAGTTGCTTCATTTTTTAATAATCTATTTTAAATAAAATTCTGATCTTTTAGTAAAACCAATTCGCGTTTCAAAAAGTAAAATCCTTTTATAGCTCAACCTTATCGGCATCATTAGCATTCCATTTTCCAGTTATTGTCCCTTTATCTAAGGTAATTATTCCTGGGTTGGCACGTATCATTGTTTTCAGCGTTATATCATCACAAAACAGAGCATCAAAATCTAGATTATATTCCTCTTTAAGTTTTATAAAATCTGCCTCTTTATTTGAAGACATGGCATAAACATCATAACCCTCTTGTAAGGCTTTGGTTGAAAATTCTTTTATTTTTGGTAATAAAGAGGTTTCTGTTTTACTTAGGTTGTGCATTATAATTAATACTAATTTTTCTTTTTGCATTAAAAACTCAGTAAAATCGACACCATCTCGTTCCATGGAAAAATCATGAATTGGAACTTCATACCCTTTTTCTATTAAAACCGTTTTTCTATCCACGAAAGTGGCTCCTTCAATTTCCCAAGGTTTTTCAGCTGTAGTGTATTCTTTATCTTCTCCGTTAACTTTATAAATCCAAGTATCTTCATAAACATCAGGTTTTGCACCTTCAGGTATAACCATACCTTCGGGTATATTTTTACCAATTGCATAAGGTCTAAAATCAATTAATGGCAAATGCGTCAGCACATAATAAACAATGTATAAAAACACCATAAATGCAGCAAAAGAAATCCATTTGACCACATTTTTTCCAAAAATTGGTTTTATATTTTTAATAGTAAACAACAGTAAAAAAATGAGTCCAATAAGAATTACATTTTTATAAAAAGTTTCCCAAGGTGTTAATTTCACAGCGTCACCAAAACAACCACAATCAGTTACTTTATCGTAATAGGCTGAATACCATGTTAAAAATAAAAACACTAAAGTGAGCACCAGTAAACTCCAAACTGTCGTTTTGGGTTTAAAGCCAATTAACAAGGTAACACCCAGCATTATTTCTGCCAGAATTAACAGTATAGAAAAAGGCAATGCAAAAGGGCTTAAAAACTCTAAATTCAACACATCTGCAGCAAAATAATCTTGAAACTTATAGGCTGAACCCAAAGGATCTATCAACTTTACAAATCCTGAAAAGATAAATGTAGCTGCTACTAATAATCTGGCAATGTGTGTTAAATATTTCATTTTATATGGCTATTCATTCATTAAAATCAATGCAAAAACTGCGTAATTAATCATGTCTTGATAATTCGCATCTAAACCTTCAGAAACCAACAATTCACCTTTGTTATTTTCTATTGATTTAACCCGTAATAATTTTTGTAAAATCAGATCTGTTAAAGAACTTACACGCATATCTCGCCAAGCTTCACCATAATCGTGATTTTTATTTTCCATTAAGTTCTTAGTGATTGCAACATGCTTATCATACAACTCTTCCGTTTCTTTATCAGACAAATCTGGTTGATCTGCCACACCTTTTTCCAATTGTATCAACGCCATAATACAATAATTAATAATGCCTATAAATTCTGGTTTCTCGCCTTCATCAACCTTTTTAACTTCATTTTCTTGTAAATTTCGAATTCGCTGAGCCTTAATAAATATTTGATCCGTCAAAGATGGTAAGCGTAAAATTCGCCATGATCTTCCATAATCCTTCATTTTATTTATAAATAGCTCTCGACATATTGCAATTACAGCATTGTATTGTTCTGAAGTTTGGTGCATGTTATAGTTTAATTCTTTATAAGTAGCGAATTTATCAAATTCTATTTAAATTCTGTAACATTGACTTAATAAGTTATAAAAGAACATAGATATTAAGTTGCTCCTCTTAATTTTTCAAAATTTATAATTTACTACCTTTGAACAAACATAAACAATGAAAAGAATAGCAGTATTTTGTGGATCGAGTATTGGACATAATGCGATATATGCTAATGAGGCGAAAAAACTAGGGCTTCATATGTCTAAAAATAATATTGGTTTGGTCTATGGTGGTGGAAAAATTGGAATGATGGGGGTTATTGCCGATACAATAATGGAAAATAAAGGTGAAGTTATTGGTGTCATTCCACATTTGTTAAGACATGAAGAAGTTGCACATGCCACCATTACAAAAATGATTTTTACAAAAAAAATGTCTAAACGCAAAGTTAAAATTAGCCAATTGGTTGATGGATATATTGCACTAGCAGGTGGTTTTGGTACGTTAGATGAGATTTTTGAAGTACTCACATTAGGACAATTAGGTATTGAAAACAAACCTATCGGAATCTTGAATACCAATGGATATTTTGACCATACGCTACAGCAATTAGATGTAATGGTGAAAGAAGGCTTTTTAAAACAGGCAAATAAAAATATGCTTTTGGTAAGTAATCATGTAGAGGAGTTAATACAATTGATGGATAATTATACAGCACCAAAAATGACTAAGGTGATTAACAAAGTGGTAAAGGCTAACAACTCTAGTAAATGAATATAAACTGTAGCGGCAAACTTATCGATTTATCAACCCCAAAAGTAATGGGGATTTTAAACTTAACCCCAGACTCATTTTTTGATGGAGGTAATTTAAAAAACGATGAAGACATTCTTAATAAAGTAGAAAAAATGTTAAACGCAGGTGCTACTTTTATTGATGTGGGTGGTTATTCTTCAAAACCCAATGCGAATGATGTTAGTGAAAATGAAGAATTAAAAAGAGTTATTCCTGTTATTGAATTACTAGTAAACAACTATCCTAATATTTTAATTTCTATTGATACATTTAGAAGTACTATCGCTAAAAAAGCTATTGAAGCTGGTGCTTGTATGGTAAATGATATTTCCGCAGGTAATTTAGACTCGAATATGTTTGCAACCGTAGCAAATTTGAAGGTGCCTTATATTATAATGCATATGCAAGGAACGCCTAAAACCATGCAGGTAAATCCAACTTATAATGATATCACTCAAGATATTATCAAATACTTTTCTCAAAAACTAAACATGTTGAGAAAACTAGGTGTAAATGACGTAATTATTGATGTAGGTTTTGGTTTTGGAAAAACAATAGAGCAGAATTACGAATTGTTAAACAACCTAGACCTATTTAGCAATTTAGATATCCCCATTTTAACAGGTGTTTCTAGAAAATCTATGCTTTATAACGTATTAGAAACAACGCCAAAAGAAGCGTTGAACGCGACGACGGTAGCCAACACTATTGCCTTACTTCACGGTAGTTCCATTTTGAGAGTACACGATGTAAAAGAAGCGATAGAGGCCGTAAAGATTGTTAAAAATCTCAGAAAATAAGATTTTACCTCAGATTGCATTTCGGCATAATTTTTGTTAATTTTTTGTTAACCTTTCCTTGTAAAAAGATTATGTAATTATTTTAAGTCTTAAGATAATTATGTAATAAAATTAATTTTTTAACCTTTAATACTACAATTATGAGCGAAAGAAACACTCCTGAAGTTAATGCCGGATCAATGGCAGACATTGCATTTTTATTATTAATCTTCTTTTTAGTAACTACTACAATGGATACTGATATTGGAATTTACAAACGACTACCTGAAAAGCAAACAGACCTTACAGCAATAACTTTAAACGAAAAAAATGTTTTAGAAATTAACATCAATGCTAATGATGAAATTTTAATTGAGGGTGATCAAATTATGAAAATTGAAAATCTAAAACAGGTTGTCGTAGACTTTATAGATAATGGAGCGGGAACAAATAATAAGGGTAATAAATGTACATGGTGCAATGGTAAAAAAGATGTAACCTCATCTGACCATCCCGAAAAGGCAATGATTAGTTTTCAATCAAAAAGAAACGCATCATATACGACTTACATATCTGTACAAAACGAAATTTTAAGTGCATACGCACAATTAAGAAATGATTTATCACAATCTCTTTATAACAAAACCTTTAGTCAGCTAGAAACTGAATTAAAAAATAACAAAGGCAATAAAACATTGGCAGAAAACGTACAGTATATAAAAGCTAAATACCCACAATTAATAACAGAGCAAACCCCTAAAAAATAGATTGAGAAGAGCATAAGTAAAATCATAAAATAAGAATTGAAACATTTAAATTTTTGATATTAAATCTTTCAATGCTTTTAATCTTTTTACTACATTTACCAAAACCTTATTTTTTGGACGCATTCAAATTTTTAGACTTTAGTTTTTTAGATATTTTAGATATCGCTTTGGTTGCCATTTTACTCTATTATGTTTACAAACTTATTAGAGGAACCGCAGCAATCAACATATTTTTGGGTATTGCCATTGTCTATTTGATTTGGAAATTAACCGTCGCTCTAAAAATGGAATTGCTGAGTGATATTTTAGGCAAATTTTTGGGTGGTGGGTTTATTGCTTTAATTATTGTTTTTCAACAAGAAATCAGAAAGTTCTTATTAATGGTTGGTTCTACCAATTTTACCACAAAAAAAGGGTTTCTAAAGCGGTTTAAATTACTCTCAAATATGCGTGGAACTGATGATTTTATTTCCACAGATGTAGATAGTATAATTGACGCATGTGAAGAAATGTCAAATACAAAAACGGGTGCATTAATTATTATTCAACGCAATAATAATTTAGATTTAGTAAAACAAACTGGCGATAAAATGAATGCCGAAATCAACAAAGCTCTGTTGACTAGTATTTTTTATAAAAACAGTCCGCTTCATGATGGTGCACTTATAATTGAAGACAATTTTATTACAGCTACAAGAGTAATTCTTCCTGTTGAAAAAGACATTATAATTCCTGCTCGTTTTGGATTAAGGCACAGGGCAGCACTTGGTATTACCATACGTTCAGATGCCTTAGCATTAGCCGTTTCTGAAGAAACAGGACAAATATCATACATAAAAGATGGTGAGTTTATCTTATATAACGATATTAATAGTTTGAAAGATTTGATTAAAGAAGACTTAGATTAGTGAGTAGAGGTCCATGGTATGATATGAAAAAAAGGTAACAAAATTCTATTCACAATTCCATCTGTTCTGCTTCTAAGTTATATGTTCACTTTTTGGTTCCCTGAGAAATTTCATTGGCTTGTGCCAACAATAAAAATCTATTATATACAACTTGCGACTCTATATACATTAACAATAATACAATTGTCTGTTTTAATAAAAACGCTTTGGTCATTTAAAGCAATTGAAAAGTCTAAAAAAACCGAATGGACGTGGTTTTTAATAATTTTCTACTTTATAGGGCCCACTATTTTCATATGGTATAAAGTTGATGAATTCAAAGAAAAGAATTCTTTGATGAATCAAAAACAAAAGATTTAATGTTAACTCGCTTGAGCAGTTTCGAATTGAATTTCATACAACTTACTATAATACCCTTTCTGTATTAGGAGTTCTCTATGTGTACCCTGCTCTACTATTTTTCCTTTTTCCATTACAATAATTTTATCCGCTTTTTTTATGGTAGCCAATCGGTGAGCAATTATTATTGAAGTTCTATTTTGAGTAATTGTATTCGTAGCCTTTTGTATTAACCTTTCCGACTGAGCATCAATAGAAGAAGTTGCCTCATCTAAAACCAAAATTGCGGGTTTACTAACATAGGCTCTTAAAAAAGCAATGAGCTGTCGTTGCCCCACAGAGAGCATTCCTCCTCTTTCTTTTACATTATAATTATAGTTATCTGGTAGCGTCATTATAAAATCATGGATACCTATAATTTTTGCAGCTTCGGTAACTTCCTCCAAACCAATATCTTTATTATTTAAGGTAATATTATTTAAAATAGAGTCTGAAAATAAAAAAACGTCTTGCAACACTACACTAATCTGATTACGTAAAGACTCAAGTTTTATCTGATTAATATCGATACCATCAATCGTAATTGAACCCGAGTTTATTCTATAAAATCTACTTAGTAAATTAATAATTGTAGATTTTCCTGCACCCGTTGCACCTACTACCGCAACTGTTTGCCCTTGTTTTACTTCAAATGAAATTCCTCGTAATACAGGTTCATCTTTCAAGTATCTAAAGTAAACATTATCAAATTTAATATTGCCTTTAAGGTGCTCAATTTCAAGTGTACCCGTGTCCACTTCAGCGGCATCTTCGTCTAATACAACAAATACTCTCTCCGCCGCGACCATGCCCATTTGTAGGGTATTAAATTTATCTGCAATTTGACGTAATGGTCTAAAAAGCATATTGGTCATATAAATAAAACTGGTAATAACACCAAATGAAGTAGCCCCCTCAACAGCCGCCGTAAGGCCTCCATACCAAACAATTACCGCTAATGTTATTGAAGATAAAATCTCAACAACAGGAAAGAAGATAGAATAATACCAAACGGTTCTAATATGGGCTTTTTTATGTTTATCATTTATAGCTAAGAACTTGTCATGTTCAACTTTTTCACGTGTAAAAAGCTGAACAATCTTCATCCCTGAAATCCTTTCTTGTACAAAACTATTTAGATTAGAGACCTGATTTCTTACGTCCTGAAAAGTACCCTTAATTTTTATTTGAAATAATTTGGTAGCATAAACCATAATGGGTAAAACGGCTACTACAATTAATCCCAATCGCCAATTCATTACCATCATTATGATGATGATAACAAGCATTTGCAATAAATCACTGATAATAGCAAACAACCCTTGTCCAAATATACTTGCAATAGTCTCAATATCTGAGACCACTCTAGTTACCAATTTTCCAACAGGTGTCTTATTGAAATATTGCATTTTAAACTTTAAGACTTTTTCGAAAAGCTTTGTTCGAATATCTTTAATAATATTTTGCCCTAACCAGTTGGTATAATATATAAATAGGAACTGAAAAATGACCTCTAGAAAAACAACACCTAACATTATTAAACTAAAAACCAATAATAGTCTGGCATTATTCCCTAGAATATATTCATCTACTATCCATTGTAACAAAATTGGTCTTGCAGCGGCAAGTCCCGCTAACAAAAGTACAGCAACTGTAGACAAAACAAATTGAGATCTATACGCTTTCGCGTACGACATTAACCGTCTAAATATCTTAAAATCAAAAGCATTACCTGTTACTTTTTCGCTCATTTATTATAATTTATTTACTATAGATTTAGGGTATTTAACTTCAGACAAAAATAAGGCTTGTGGTGGAGCTGAAAATCCTGCATTTCGCCTATCTCTACTATTTAGGATTTCAACAAAGTCTTCAATTGATTTTTTATTTGATCCCACTTCAATTAAAGTACCTACAATTGCTCTAACCATATTCCTTAAAAACCGATCTGCAGTTATATAAAAAGTCAATTCGTTACCTTTTTTTAACCATTTCGCATCTGAAACAACACAATTATAGGTTCTAACATCTGTTTTGGATTTAGAGAAGCATTTAAAATTAGTATGCTCCTTAAGAATACTTGCTGCTTCATTCATTTTATTAACATCAAGTACTTTTTGGTATAACTGCCAAGTTGTATCAATTAAAAACGGATTTCTACCCAACCATATTCTATATTCATAGCTTCTGCTAGTTGCATCGAATCTTGCATGAGCATTATCATTCACCAAAAAAATCTTATCAACTACAATATCTTCTGGTAAAAACGCATTTATCTTGTTCGTTAAATGTTCTTCCTCAAAAGCAGTATCAACATCAAAATGTGCGAATAACTGCAATGCATGCACACCAGCATCAGTCCGACCTGCCCCAACAAGATCAATGTCAACTCTCAATATAGTTGTGAGGGCCTTTTTTACAATTTCTTGTACAGTAATTGCGTTTGGTTGCACCTGCCAACCATGATAGTTTTTACCAT
The DNA here is from genome assembly GCF_003449015.1 of Aureibaculum luteum. Lineage (GTDB taxonomy): Bacteria > Bacteroidota > Bacteroidia > Flavobacteriales > Flavobacteriaceae > Aureibaculum > Aureibaculum luteum. The sequence goes on from NZ_QRGD01000001.1 coordinate 197,937, forward strand.
TATATGAAAGTTCAATAAAATACCTCAAGAAATCTTATTTTTGCTAAAAAAGCAAAGATAGGTATTCCAAATTTTAAATAACAAGCTATTAAATTCTAAAAAACAATCTTGAAAAAAATTCTTTTACTTTCCGACACGCATAGCTATATTGATGATCAAATATTAAAATATGTAAAACTAGCTGATGAAGTTTGGCATGCTGGAGATATTGGCGATCTAATAGTGAGTGATACTATAAAAAAACTAAAACCACTTAGAGCTGTTTATGGTAATATTGACAACAAGGATATTAGGACAGAGTTTCCATTAAATAATAGATTTACTATTGAAAATGTAGATGTATGGATAACACATATTGGTGGATACCCTAATAGATATGATGCTAGAATTAAAGAGGAAATTCAAAAAAATCCACCAAGAATTTTCATCACTGGGCATTCTCACATATTAAAAGTAATGAATGACAAAAAATTAAATCTTTTACATTTTAATCCTGGTGCAGCCGGCAAACATGGTTTTCATCAAGTGAGAACTATGTTGCGATTTAGTATTGATAATTCAAAAATTGAAAATCTAGAAGTAATTGAATTAAGTAAAAGAGTTTAAATTAGCTCACTTTAATCCATCAAGTTTATATTGAACGGGTACCAAAATAAAAATACTAGCCCCCTTACCCGGTGAAGACACAATATTAAAAACACCATTCATTGCTTTTATTCTGGCATTTATATGGCTTAAACCTAATCCATTTTTATTCTTTATCGTTTTAACATCAAAGCCAATACCATCATCACTTAATCGAACACTAAGCATATTATCTTCTCGTTGTACTAACATAATAGTTGCATTTGAAGCATTACTATGTTTTAAAATGTTATTAATTAACTCTTCTATTATGTTATATATTTTTATCTCAAAATCTTGATCATATCTTGTTAATCCTTTATCATCACTTCTGAAAGTAATTTCTGAATTAGAGTATTTTTGACAAATATCATGGACTGCAAAAGCCAATCCAAATTTTAAGAGTACAGATGATATTAATTCATGAGACAAATCTCTAATTTTAACCGAAGCTTCTTTTACAATACTTTGAGCTTTTGAAATCTCTTGTGGAGCATTAGTTTTTAATTGCGACTTTGTGGCTTGCAAATGTAAATTTGCAGATGATAGTAATGCACTAACGCTGTTGTGCAGTATCTCAGCAATTGTTTTTCTTTCTTTTTCTTTAGCGTCTATAGTAGCGTTAATAATTCTGGCCTGTGTTTCGTTTTCAAGTTGTTCTATTTTACTTTTTTGTTTTAATCTGTAATTTCTATAATAAATATACCCTAATATTATGAAGGCCAATAATGCCAAAGCGGAACCATAAAATAGAAATTGAGCTCTTAAACGTAAAGATTTTTCTTCTTCAATTTTTTGAGCCTGTTTTGCCGCATTATATTTAGCTTCAATTTCGGAGATGTTTTCAGCAACATTTACTTCATTAATACTACTTGTTAAGTCTGTTGCCTCTTCTAAATAAACATATGCTTTCTTAAAATCACCTAACTCTTCATTGGCATACGCTAAATTGTAGAGTGCATATTCTTTGACTTTTACAGCCTTTTCTGAATTTAAATTCTTTACAGATTCATATGCTTTAAAATAATTTTCATATGCTTTTTTAAATTGTTGTTTTTCATAATAAATTGCACCCAAATTCATTATTGCAGTTGCCAATCCTACCGTATCTTTTTGTTTTTCTTTGATAGCGAATGATTTTTTATAAAAATCTTCAGCCTCTTCTAAACTAGTTTCACTAGCAATAATACCTAAATTATTATAACTAAAGGAAATGAAATTTTCAGTTTTAGGGGTAATAGGATAATCCAACATTTTTGTGAAATTCAGCACTGCACTATCGTTTTCCTCCTTATTATAATAGTTTTTTCCAAGTGCTAAATAAGCATCTAATATCTCTATAGTGTCATTTAGTAATAAAGACTTTTCTAGCACTTCTTTATAATAATCATTTGACTTATTAAAATTTTGAGCCTCGTTAAAAATCTTTCCTAAATATTTTCCATATTTTAAATATAGGTGGTCTTGACTTGAATTACCTGACAATTCGGAATGTCCTTTCAATAATAAATTTACAGCTTCTTCATGCTGATTTGTATTATAATAAAATTTGGCTTTTAATAAATTTAAATTATTTTTTCTTGATCTAAGATAATATGAATTACTTTCTAACTTTTCAATATTACTTAATACTAGTTCGTATTCTTTACTTTGTAGATTTTTCTCGATCTCTTTTTCTAAAGAGTCAGTTTGTGCATAGAACCAAAATCCACTTAACATAAAAAAGAAGAAAGGTACCATTTTAAATGTACTCTTTTTAGGTGGAAAATGTAACATTATTATTAAGCTTAGTTAGGCAAAAGTAGCTATAAAGTTATACTATTTCATTCTTCATGGCAAAAATAGCCAAGCCGACTGTATTCTTTACATTAATTTTCTTAATCAAGTTTTTACGATGTGTCTCCACAGTACTTTCACTTATACCAAGGGCATCGCCAATTTCTCTTGTAGTATATTGCTGGGCAATAAGTTTTAAAATTTGATATTCCCTTCTCGTTAAAGAGTTTATTAATACTCCTTCAGGGTTATCTGTCTTGTGCATTGGTTTGCCCATTAGAGTTTTCATCATTTTCTCTTTTACTTCATCACTAAAATATTGCTCTCCTTGGCTTACCTTTCTAATCGCTTTTACAATATGTTCTCCGGCTGATTTTTTAGGCACAAACCCCATCGCCCCCATGCCTAGCACTTCTTTAATGAGTTTTATATCATCATAACTTGATAATATAATTATTTTAGGAACATCATCCATGGTTTGAAACTTCTTGAGCACTTCTAAACCATCTAATATTGGCATATTAATATCCAAAATAAGTATATCAGCTGAGTTTTCTTCAAACCATTCTATAACTTGTTCTCCATTTAAAGAATAGCCAACAACATCAACATCACGTTCTAAGCCAAGTACTGCCATAACACCATCAATTAAAATTTGATGGTCATCGGCAATATGAACGGTAATTTTATCGTTTAAAAACTCTTTTAAATCATCATTAACCATACTTAGACAAAAGATTTATTATTACCATAGTAAACTAAATAATAAGCATAATATTGTGTGTCAAATGGGATATTATGTTAAAAAAAAATCCGAAGTAAAAACTTCGGATTTAAATTACAAATATTTAGAAAATTATTCCATCAATTTTTTTGGCTTCCCTCTTTTAATCCTACTATAAGGAGCATCATCTTCAATAGAAGCTACATCAAAAGTACTTTCAAAAAAGCTATTGAAATCAACACTAGAAGTCTCAAAAGTAATAGTGTGTGTAACAACCTTATTCGAAAATCCATTTTCAATTAGGTTGATGTGTGTTTGATTTTCATTAACATTAGAAGTAACAATTATGTTAGCATTAACAGTAAAGGTAATTTCATATTTACCATCTAATGTTTCAATTACTGGATATGACTGTAATAATGTACCATCAATATCCTTCAAAATGGTTGTTTTTTTAGTGCTGTTGGTAAATGATGCTAATACCAAAACGGCACTCAATGCGAGTACTAATTTTCTCATGTTAGGGGATTTTAAAGTTATTAATTAATTTTTAATTCCAAATTCTTTGGAATCTATCAAACTTCATTTTTTATTTTAAAACTAACGATATTAGGTAATTTAAAAACTACCCATAAACCACTAGTTTTTAATTCCACAATGAAAATTTGACGTTTCACAATAGTAATATAACAAAAAAATGTTAATAAATAAGCTCTAAATTGTTGATAATTATAAATATATAATTTTAACAAACTGCATATCAATTGATTAACTCAAAGCTAAAAAAATATATCCAATTATACAATCGTTGCAATTAATTACTATATTAGCAACAGAGAAAAGAAAACTCCTATTATAATTGGAAAGTGGTTTAACTACTCTCCTTTCTCCCCTTTCTTTTCTCCCCTTATTTCAAGGAGTATTTATTATATATAAGTGTTTAGCGACAACGAAATACTCCCTACAATTACAGCCACATCTTCTGACGTGGCTGTTTTTTTTTGCATAAAAAAAAGCTTATCGTCTCCGATAAGCTTTCGCACAATATAACTAAGATGTTAGGTCTATCGCAATCTATCCACAGATTTTACAAGGTCTTCATCCTTTTTGATAGCTCTGTTTGCAATGGCTAGCAAAACAACAACTACAATAGGTAAAAACGCCCCAATACCCTTCTCAGAAATTTGACTTTCTCCAGATAATGTTAGCAGATGATAAATCAATATGCCTAATAAAATAAAGTTTACTAGAATGTTAAAACGATTAATAACAAACTGATTTTTTCTTTGTTTAAACATAAAAACACTTACAATACTCATAAAACCAGATATAACAAATAATACGGGTATTACTTTCAATGTAAACTCACTTTCTTTAAACAAGTCTAAAGCATAAAAAGATGCCCCCGACACATTGCTCCATAAATAAAACATTTGCATAAGTGCTACTGAACAAATAGCCGCCAGAAGTAAATACAATGATTGAATACGTTGAATCATGTTTTTTATTTAAAATAACTTTGCAAACTTAAGTTAAAGTTTTTAAGAAATAAACTTATATATTAAATTTAATTTGTATAATTGCATCACAAATTATCGCGTATTGTAGATTTTCTTCTTTTTACAATATTAAAAATTAAATTATATCATACAATTTATTTTACAACTCTCAGTTATAGGAAGCCCTCCTTATATTAATTAAATCACATTATTATTCAATGTTTGAAATAGAATCTTTAAAAGAGAAAAAATTACCAGAATTACAAGAAATTGCCGAGAAAATTGGCGTACCAAAATACAAGCAACTAAAAAAACTAGATTTAGTTTATCAAATTTTAGATGTTCAGGCGACTAAACCAGTGTCTACAGAGCCTAAAAAAGAACGCAAACCGGCAAACAAAGCACCACGCAAGCGAATTGGAAAACCTGTTCCTATCACACCTATATCAAATGAAGAAAAGGTAGTTGATAAAGTAGAAACAGTTGAACCAACAGTTGAGCCAACAGTTGAAAAAACTGAAAAGCCAAACAAACCAACACCTAAACCTGCTCCACGTAAGAAAGTTGAGAAAGAAGGTGTCGTTGCAGAAAACATACCTGTTACAGAAAATAAATCTAAGGAGAATACTCCAAAAAGTCCTAGACCACCCCGTAAGGAGCATAACCAAAACGGCCCTAATCCAAGAAATACAAACAAACAAAACAAGCCTCAACCAGGTGCAAATAGAAGACAGGGAAAATATAGAGATCCTGACTTTGAATTTGACGGCATCATTGAAAGTGAAGGTGTCTTAGAAATAATGCAAGATGGTTACGGATTTTTACGTTCATCTGATTATAACTACCTATCATCTCCTGATGATATATATGTATCTCAATCTCAAATAAAATTATTTGGATTAAAAACTGGAGATACCGTTAGAGGAATTGTTCGCCCTCCAAAAGAAGGTGAAAAGTATTTTCCATTAATAAGAGTATCATTAATTAATGGTTTAGACCCAAGTATTGTTAGAGACAGAGTAGCTTTTGAGCACTTAACACCATTATTTCCTAACGAAAAATTTAACCTTGCTGAAAAGGGAAGTTCAACATCAACGAGAATAATTGATTTATTTTCCCCAATAGGTAAAGGACAAAGAGGTATGATTGTATCTCAACCAAAAACGGGTAAAACAATGTTATTAAAGGATATAGCCAATGCAATTGCTGCTAACCATCCTGAAGTATATCAAATTGTTTTATTGATTGATGAAAGACCTGAAGAGGTTACAGATATGCAACGTAACGTAAAAGGAGAAGTTGTTGCTTCTACTTTTGACGAACCTGCTGAAAAACATGTAAAGGTTGCTAATATTGTATTAGATAAAGCAAAAAGATTAGTAGAATGTGGACATGACGTAGTTGTGTTATTAGATTCAATTACACGTTTAGCCAGAGCCTACAATACAGTTGCTCCTGCTTCTGGTAAAATATTATCCGGTGGTATTGATGCAAATGCATTACACAAACCAAAACGCTTTTTTGGTGCAGCACGTAAAATTGAAAATGGAGGTTCTTTAACCATCATCGCAACTGCATTAACTGATACCGGTTCTAAAATGGATGAAGTTATCTTTGAAGAATTTAAAGGTACTGGTAATATGGAGCTACAATTAGATAGAAATATTGCTAATCGTAGAATTTACCCTGCTGTTGATTTAGTTAAATCTAGTACACGTAGAGATGACTTGTTACTTGATGCCAAAACAGTACAACGTATGTGGGTAATGCGTAAATATTTAGCAGATATGAACCCTATCGAAGCGATGGAGTTTATTAGTGAAAAAATTAAGTATACTAAAGATAATGAAGAATTTTTAATATCCATGAATGGATAAAATTGCACTTTTTTTAGCCTAAAACTAGAAGGAGAGTAGTTTAAATTTAAAATTTTTTAACTCAAGTAATTGAGAGTCAAGCATTTTTTGTTTGACTCTTTTTTTTATATCAAATAGTTTTTTTAGTGATATAAATATATGTATCTTTGCCGTCCATATCACGGGATAGTTTATTACCCTTTGATAACGCTCAAGACAGGTACCTACCCAAATGAGCTGAACTATAAAAAATAGTGCTTACTTATTTTAGCACATAAACATATATCGCGGGATAGAGCAGTAGGTAGCTCGTTGGGCTCATAACCCAAAGGTCACAGGTTCGAGTCCTGTTCCCGCTACTAGAAAAAAGCTTCCATTAAATTGGAAGCTTTTTTTGTTTTAGATAGTTACAGAATTATTCTAAAAATTCCTTATTTATCTTTCTAAAAACACCAAGATATCGGCACCTTACATCAGTAGTATTAATTCTAAGCAATTTATAACATTTTAGTAGATATTATTTATGTGTTTTGCGTAGGTAACCTTTGATTCGATTATCGTGTTATCTAAATAACTCCTAACACAATTAATCTTTTATCAACCACAACTTCCGGAGCTAAAACTGAAATAAAGTAAAGGAAATTCCCAAGACATATTGCTAAGAACCTTTCTTAAAAACTTTCTTTTAACTGATGCAAGTCATTTCAATTGATATCTAACTAAAGTATTTTTGATATAATGATTAATCTCTATTTAAGAATTAAAGAACTTGGACTGAACAATCAATGATTATGTTCTGATTCCCTTTTTTGTAGCAAGTGTTTTTAAAGTAGGATAAGACCACATAATACTTACATTTTATTTAGAGACTTCTCACTATCGTATGTAGTTAGCATTGTTTTTTCATCTTTAAAAATTAATTATGAAAACAGACACACACAATATTAAAATATCTCATAGAGACAAGATACTATTTCCAACGTCTGCAATTACAAAAAATGATATTGTTATATATTATAAAAACATTGCAAACTACATGTTACCTTATTTATATAACAGGCCATTAACGATGCAACGTTTTCCAGAAGGGATTACCCAAACAGGTTTTTTTCAAAAAAATAAACCAACCTGTTTTCCGGATTGGATCACAACAAAAAAAATAAAAAAAGTTGATGGCTGGGTTAATCACATTATTTGTAATACAGAAAAAACACTCCTATATCTTGTAAATCAAGAGGTAATTACTTTTCATATTGCGTTAAGTCAAATTGGTAAAATAGACTATCCAAATAAGTTGGTTTTTGATTTAGACCCGCCTATTGGTAATTTTGATCTAGCTATCAAAGCAGCTAAAGCATTACGTTATCTTTTAAAAGAACAGCTAGAATTGAGAACTTATATTATGACTACTGGCTCTCGTGGACTACACGTAATAATCCCTTTAAAAAGTGATGAAAATTTTGATGAAGTTCATGAATTTTCAAAAATGGTAGCTACATATATCTCAAATAAAAATTCAAAAGAATTTACAACAGCCATCAGAAAAGACAAACGAAAAGGAAGACTTTACATTGATTATCTTAGAAATTCTTATGCTCAAACAAGTGTAGCCCCTTTTTCTGTTAGAGCCATTGAACATGCCCCCATTGCAACACCGATAAACTGGGATGACTTGAATGACAACTCACTCCATGCCCAATCTTATACTATTAGTAATATTTTTAAAAAATTAGAAAAAGATGGTAATCCTTGGGCTGATTTCAACATTAATTGTAAAAGTATTGGAAAATCAAAAATTCAAATGGAAAAATTAATAGAAAACATTTAAAGCATTATATGAATCACTAAAATTTAAAAAGATGGATACTACAGGTCATAAAATTTCGATCTTAAAAGATCTTGGAAAAAAATTAAAAACGGATAAAGATTTAGATTTGCTCATCGATAAATTAGCAGATTCTAGACTTGTATTATTAGGAGAAGCTTCTCATGGTACTTATGAGTTTTATACTTGGAGAGCGGCAATTAGTAAAAGGTTGATTGAAGAACATGGCTTTGACTTTATTGCCGTCGAAGGCGATTGGCCTGACTTCTATCAGGTAAATCGTTACATAAAACAATATAACACAGAATATAAAAACGCTAAAGATGTTTTAAAAAATTTCAACCGATGGCCTACATGGATGTGGGCAAATTGGGAAACTGAAGCCTTAATTAAATGGTTACATAATTACAATAAAAATATCACCACAAATAACCGTATAGGCATGTATGGTTTAGATGTTTACAGTCTTTGGGAATCTATGGTAACAATTGTTGATTACCTCAAAGTAAATGATCCTTCTTTATTGCCCACAGCTAACAAAGCTTTTAGCTGTTTTGAACCTTTTGGTGATGAAGCTGGTATGGCCTATGCTAGATTTTTACATCGGTTTGCCCCCAAAACTTGTGAAAATGAAGTAGTTGACTTGTTACAGGATATTTTAAGAAACGCAACGCATTATAATTCAGATTTAGAAGCATCTCTAAATATTGAGCAAAATGCTCATATTGCAAAAAATGCGGAGCAATATTATCGTTCTATTATTTCTGCTGACCAAAATTCATGGAATATAAGAGACCATCATATGATGGACACTTTGCGAAGGCTGTTGACTTTTCATGGAACAAACTCTAAAGCTATTATATGGGAGCACAATACGCATGTTGGTGATGCCAGAGCAACAGATATGCATCAAGAAGGGTTGGTAAATGTAGGTCAATTAGTTAGGGAAGAATTACCAAATCTTAATCCCAAAATTATTGGTTTCGGTTCCTATAAAGGTAGCGTGATGGCCGGTAAAGAATGGGGTGCAATCATGCAAAAAATGACGGTACCATCCGCTGAAAAAAATTCGTGGGAATACCTGTTACACAAAACAGGAAATGGAGATCAGTTACTATTTATGGATACTTTAAGGGACAATGATAACTTCAAGGCACCTATCGCCCACCGTGCTATAGGTGTGGTTTATCATCCTGAATATGAGAGTATCGGAAACTATGTACCATCTATTATGCCTGAAAGATATGATGCTTTTATTCATATTGAAAACTCAAAGGCCTTACATTCCATGCATGTGCATACAGATAAAACTCAATTACCTGAAACCTATCCATGGGCATTTTAAAATTTTATTTATAATGATGTAGGTCATTGTGAAATTACTTAAAATTATCATCCTTTACATTTCAATTTATTAAAATATAATATTATGAAAACTTTAAAATTTAGTGCCATACTTCTTATCGTATTTTTCACTTCTTGTGTAAGTCAAAAAAAATATACAAATCTCCAAAACATTGCTGATAATTGCGAAAGTAATCTTAAAAATGTCTCTAGCGAACGTCTTCTATTAGAAAATAATTTAGCCAATGAGAAAAATAAATCTAAAGCACTTGAACAACAAGTAGATTATTTTAAAAGCACCAATACAAACCTCTTGGATCGTCTTTCAGACCTCTCTGTTGTAAGTAAATCAGGAGCCGAGAGTATTAAAAAATCCTTGGAAGCTTTAAACGAACAAAATACCTATATAAAAAACTTAACCAGTTCAATGCAAAGAAAAGACTCTCTTAACCTTGCATTGGTAATGAATCTTAAACGTTCCTTAGTTAATTTTAACGATGAGGATATTAATATTGAAGTAAAAAAAGGAGTCGTTTATGTTTCTTTATCAGACAGAATGCTTTTTAAATCTGGGAGTTATACCATTAATGATTCAGCACAAGAAGTAATAGGTAAAATTGCCAAAATTGTGAATGACCATAACGAGTTAGACATTCTAATTGAAGGCCATACTGACACCGTACCAATCCACACAGCATGTATAGAAGATAATTGGGATCTAAGTACTAAAAGAGCGACCTCAATTGTTCGGTTAATGCAAACCAAATTTGGTGTACATCCTGAAAGAATGACAGCAGGAGGTCGTTCAGAATATATACCTAAGGCTTCAAATGACACTCCTGAAGGTAGAGCAGCGAATCGTAGAACAGAGATTATTATACTTCCAAAACTTGATCAGTTCTTTGAACTCTTAGAGCCACCAACAACCACCAAATAAATTGAAATTTGTTAGGTTAAATAAGAAATGATTATAAAAGGAAGCCTTTATTGATCGGCTTCCTTTTTTTCTAAGAGTATTTAAGATAAATACTATTCACTATGAAAAAACAAATTTTATGTTATACCGATTTTTCTAAGAATGCATTGAATGCCATTAATTATACTATAAAATTATATGAACAAGAATCTTGTGTTTTTTATATTTTAAATGCGTTTCAAGCTGATAAAGAAGCTTCCGATATTGAGGCTCTTGTGCCAGATCCAGAAAACAAAAACTACATAACCGCTAAGAAAACATCAGAAGTTGGTTTAAAAAATATTATAGCTACTTTAAATTCTAATGCTAAACATACATACAAAACCTTATCAAATTTTAATGCTTTACTCTATGCCGTAAAAGACACCATAAAAAATAAGAGTATTGATTTACTTGTAATTGGAACTAACAAAGCATCAGAAATTGAAAATGAAGATGGCATTCCTACGCTAAGTATCATGGAATATATTACAGATTGTTCCGTTATTGCCGTTCCTGGTGACTATAAATTTTCAGGACTTAAAAATATGGTGCTTCCACTTGATTATAAAGAAGCAATAAATGAAATCAATTTTACTGAATTGTTATCAATTGTTAACTTATACCATCCTGAAATACATATGGTACACATCAAAAATGAGTTTAATCTTAATGATCACCAATTAGAAAACAAAACCTTGTTAGAATCGATCTTTAGCGGATTAAAATATAGTTTTGATACACTTAAACTTATGAATATTAATAAAAGTATTCATTTGCTTATTGATAATAAACAATACGACCTCATCATTTTTCTAGATGAAAAATCGAATTACATTGGCAACGAATTACCTAGGTCTTTACGGAAACAAATAGATTCACATTTATCAATTCCTGTCTTATTACTTAATATTAAAGTAGCAGCGTAAAACTTTAAAACGACTGCACCAATTTAGCTTATTTCAACATTTTTAATTAGTATTTTACCACAGTCTAATTACTAATAACAAACATTTTCGGCAACAATAGAAAGTCTAAATTTAATAGTTAAACTCTAAAGTTTTGAGCAAAAAAAAAACAATTTATAGATAATAACATTATCCCAAATAAAATAATACGCTTAACATTATGGAGATACGATATGCATTACTGTAAAACTGACCTCGGTCATTTCAGTTACTAAACATGATCCATAATTTTGTTATTCAATAATAAATCATTTAATAACATTAAAAATGGAAACATTAGCAACAGAAACAGAAGTAACTTCAATGCCAAGAATAGGTGATGAAGCTCCAAAATTTAAAGCAGTAACTACACAAGGAGATATTAACTTTCCTGATGATTATAAAGGGGAATGGGTAATATTATTTAGTCACCCTGCAGATTTTACACCCGTTTGCACTAGTGAATTTATAACATTCGCAAATCTTGAAGGTAAGTTTAATAAAGCAAATTGTAAACTTGTTGGATTATCTATTGATGGTTTATACAGTCACATTGCTTGGTTACGAACCATTAAAGATAAAATTGAGTTTAATGGTATGAAAAACGTTGAAGTCAAATTTCCTTTAATTGAAGATATCTCAATGGAAATTGCCAAAAAATATGGAATGCTACAACCAGGAGAGAGTAAAACACAAGCAGTAAGAGCAGTTTTCTTTATAGATCCAGAAAGTACTGTTAGAGCCATTATTTATTACCCTTTGAGTTTAGGTAGAAATTTTGACGAGATTTATAGAGCTTTAATTGCGATGCAAACTGCCGATGCATTTAACGTTGCTACTCCTGCAGATTGGAATCCTGGTGATGATGTAATTGTATCACCCGCAGGTTCTTGTGGTGTAGCCGAAGAAAGAATGACTAATACCGACGAATTAGATTGTAAAGATTGGTTTTTCTGTACTAAGAAATTAGACAAAGATGAAGTATTAAAGAAACTTCTTAAAAGTTAAGTCATTCATTTTTTATGTTTAATCTATATAAATATTGAATTCAATTGCATTTAAAAAAATGAGGAGAATATAATTTTCTCCTCATTTCAAAATGATTTTTAAGAAACCTCAATTACTTTTGGTGCATGTTTTTTTAATGCTTCTTTTTTGGAAAGATTGAATTTTAAGATTCCATCTTTATAAGAAGCTTTTACTTTTTCATCCTCAATACTATCTGGCAGTAATAAAGATCTTTCAAAAGAATCATAACTAAATTCCTTACAGGTATAGTCATCTTCCTTCTCTTCTGTAGTGTTTGATTTTTTAGCCGAAATATTAAGATATCCATTATCTATATTTACGTCAAAATCTTTTTTTGAATAACCAGGAGCTGCTAACTCTACTTGAAAATCATCATCTGTTTCCTTAATGTTTAAAGCGGGTTCATCCATTTTTTTATTAAGAAAATTGTCTTTAAAAAAATCATCATTATTATTAAAAAAATCTGATGCCATAAGACTTCTTAATGGGCTTGTTCTGTGTTTAAATTTTACGAGTGACATAACTTTACATATTAAATTAAACAATTAATTTGATGTAAATTTATTACCATAAAACGCTATCAGAAATGACCTGAGTCAGGAAAGTCTTTTTTTTTATTACTATTAATCATTAAAAAAAGAACAGATTTAATAGCTTTACTTGTAACTATAAAACAAAAAAAAGCTCCCAATAAATTGGAAGCTTTTTTCTATTTTTAAAACTTTACATTTTGAGATGTTCTAATAACACAATGGTATAATTTGAATTCAGAATTACTTTTCCATTTTCAACTTTAGCAGAAGTATTTGAATATGCATCGTGCAACTCCATACCCTCTTTAAAAACTGAAGTCACCTTAATTTCTTTTTTCCCTTTTGGCAAATCCAAACCTATAACCACTGTATCTGTGAAATCTCCTTTCGTAAACACTCTTGAAAACACATACGGTGTATCAGATATTTTTTTATGCCTTCCGGCTCCAACTGCAGGGTGTAAATTTCTAAATTTACCCATCTTTTGCCAATGTAATAATATTCCTTTTGTTTTAGCACTAGCATTAATACTGTCCCAATTCATAAAAGAACGTAACGTGGCATCTCCTTGAGTACCTTCAATAATTAAGTCTCTTGCCGATTCATCACCATAATAGGTTTGTGAAGTACCTGGTGTTAAGTATAAAATATTGGCAGTCCGTTCCGATTTTTTTCTTTCCGCATCAAACGGTTGTCCATCATCATGTGAGGTTAGATAGTTTAAAACGCCGTACCCTTTTAAGTTTGTATTTAAAAGAGAATCATATTTTACAAAAATACTATCGTAGGTTTTTGTGGCATCATATTTTAATTCAAAATTGATTAATGCATTAAAACTTTTATCAAAATAATTGACTTTTTTATCACCAAAATCAAAGGCTTTCCCTGCACTTATACCATAATTATATACTTCACCCACCATATAAAAATTAGTATCATCTAACACTTTTTCAGGATTGTTTTTCTTCCATTCTGCAAAAGCAACATCACACGCTGTTCTAAACTCTTGCCATACATTTTCTTCTGTATGTTTAACCGTATCAACCCGATAACCATCAATACCAAATTCAGTAATATAATCTGTTAACCACTTTATGATGTAATAACGTGGAGCTCTAGGATAACCTGTTCTTTCAAAAAAAGCATCTAGCTCTTTCACTTCTTGAGGATAGCGTCCTTCTTTCTTCCATTTTTCGACCAATTGAGGAGGTAAGTCAACCTCTTCATTGCTTTCTGTTTTAATATCTGGTAGGTTTTCAACTAACGTACACGCAGTAGTACTTTCATAATCTTCATAGGTACAAGCAGGTGCTGTTCGTACCCATTCGGCAGGCCAAACGGGATCCTTTTCAGTCACAGGACCTGTATGATTTATTACGGCATCTAATAAAATCCGTATTCCATTTTTATGAGCAACTTCTACCAATTCTTTTACGTCTTCTTTCGTTCCAAAATTCGGATCAATAGCCGTCCAATCTTTTGTCCAATACCCATGAAAACCATAGGTAATTCCTGTTCCTTCATTTGTTCCACCGTGAATTTGTTCCACAATTGGTGTCATCCAAATCGCATTTATACCTAAATCAGTAAAATACCCTTCTTTAATTTTCTGTGTGATACCCTTTATATCTCCTCCTTCAAAACCTCTTAATTTGGCGGCTTCTTCGGTGCGTTCAAAATTAATATCATTAGAAGGATCTCCATTATTAAATCTATCCGTTAATAAAAAATATAGGTTTGCTGCTTCCCAGACAAACGGAGTTTCCGATTCTGTTATTTCTGTAGGTTTTTGTTCTTTTTTGTCTGAACAACTGAAAAGAATAAAAGAAATTAATAGCGGTAATAGGTATTTCTTCATTTTAATATTTTTAAAAATTTGGGACGCCCCACTTCTAAATTTCAATCTAACGTTTAGGCAACTCTACTTGCCATTCGACTCCGCTCAGGCTGAAGGAAGGGAATTTTATTACTCTTATTTTAATTTCAAAATAAAGGACTCTAAAGGTTCTACATCTATTCTAATATAACCCAACCCCTTTTCTACTTTTAATGTGGGTTTATTTTTATGATAGATTTGGTCTTCCGTTTCATATTCCCCATCCTTTAAATTCCATTTTTTGATAATATCATTGGGTACCTGCAAGTCAAATCCATAGTGATTACTGTCATTAAAATTTGAAACAATTATTAATTTTTCAGCAGCATCCCAACGTACATAAGACAGCACCTTATCATTATACCATTCCGTATGGTATCTATTATGATGATGAATATCTTGATACGCACCCATCATCGCTGAACTATTAATGGTAAAGTTTAACAACCGCTTATAAAAATCTCTTAGAGATTTTTCCTCATCGGTAGATGAACCTCCATCAAATTTTTTATCATTCACCCAGCGTTGTAAATTTGGTACGCCAATATAATCGAAAATAGAAGTTCTCGATGGACTTCCAAAACCTGCATTCTCTGCACCAGGCTCACCCAATTCTTGACCAAAATAGATTAAAGTTGGTGACGTACTAATAGTTGCAGAAACAACCATTGCCGGCTTTCCTTTTAAGGCATTACCCGCAAATTCAGGACTTGCAATTCGCTGTTCGTCATGATTTTCTAAAAAATGAAGCATGTTGTGCTCAATATCTTTCTTCCATTTTTCAATATCTGCAATATGATCAGTAGAGCCATGCCCTTGCATAATATTCTTAATGGTATCGTATAGTTGTACTTTATCGTATAGATAATCCATTTTCCCTTTACGGATATAATCTCGATACAAATCAGGATTGTACACCTCAGCCATTAAAAATGCATTTTCATTTTTCATCTTTATAGCAGAATTCATATAACTCCAAAACTCAACAGGAACCATTTCAGCCATATCATATCGAAAGCCATCTACTCCCATTTCTATCCAATACAAAGCAATATCTTTAAATTTAATCCAAGAGCTTGGCACTTTTTTATCCTTCCAAAAATCAAAATGCTTTTGATAATTTTTATTCTCAAAGCCTTCTGGTAATTCATTAAAGTCCTTTCTACCGTCGGGGCTCACCCCATAATTAATCTTCACCGTTTCATACCAGTCATTTACATCTGGTTGAGCTGCTCTTGAACCATTACCTGTCCATTTTGCAGGATATTCTTCAAACCTATGATCAGCAAGTGGATTATTTTCACCCCCTAGCGGTTGATACCCATTTTGCCATTCAGGTACTTTAAAGGCCTCTCCTGGAACATAATAAAAATTATTATTGACGTCATAAACAACTGTTTTGTCATCTTTAGCACCAAAATCATCTACCCCTTCTGGATTAGTTAATCCTTGATAATTACGAGCAACATGGTTGGGAACAATGTCAATAATCAGTTGTAATCCGACTTTGTGTGTGCGTTTTATTAAGGCTTTAAATTCGGCTAATCTTTTAGCAGGGTTATCGGCTAAATCAGGATTAACATTATAATAATCTTTAACGGCATAGGGAGAACCAGCACGTCCTTTAACGACGTCAGGGTCATCATTTGATATACCAAAATCTGTATAATCTCTAATTACATCATGATGAGGAATACCTGTGTACCAAATATGAGTTACCCCTAAATCCTTAATTTTCTTCAACGCTTTATCCGTAAAGTCACTAAATTTTCCAACTCCATTTTCCTCGATGGTTCCCCAAGGTTTATTTGTTGAATTTGTGTTTCCAAATAATCTCGTAAACACTTGATAAACCACTTTTTTATGAGTACTTTTTTCTATTATCATAGTTTGTTTTTCTTCTGGTTGTTTTTCTTTATCACATGCCATAAATAGGGTAACTAGCATAAAGAATGATATATATATATTATTTGATTTCATTGATTCCTATTTAAACAGCCATAGTATTGCTTCTTCAAATCCATTTCTCCATAAAGCTTCATTATGCTTACCTCCAAGAACTATTTTTTTTGCTAAATTCTTATGTTTAAAACCACTTTTTTTCATGGTCTCAATTACATTATCCATAGCTTCAATGGCACTATTATCCTCTTTATTTCCCATTAAAAAGTAAGCTTTTACAGTTGATTTTTTACTATGCTCCTTCGTAAAATCAATTACCTTGTCTGAAAACCAAAAAGAAGGTGAAAATACGCCCACCTTTCCAAAAACTTTAGGATATTTTAATGCAGCGTAATAAGAAATTAATCCGCCCATAGAGCTTCCCATAATGGCAGTATTTCTACCTTGTGGTTTGGTTCTAAAAGCACTATCTATTTTCGGTTTTAAAGTTTCCGCTATAAATTGGACATAGGCTTCACCTTTTCCTCCACCATAACTATTATTTCTCCAAGGTGAGTACTCGTCAATCCTATGTTTTGAACCATTGTCTATCCCTACCACTATTATTTTTAACTTCTTTTCAAGTGCCAATTTATTAAGTGTTTCATCGACAGCCCATTCGTCAGTAAAAGAAGTTGCGGCATCAAATAAATTCTGCCCATCTTGCATATATACAACAGGATATTTTTCTTTAGAAGAATTATAATCTGGTGGTAAATAAACCCAAATTCTGCGTTTTCTTTTAAGTTGTGGAATATGTATTGCTTTATAAAATAATTTCACATTTGGAGATGCCGTTGAATTCACAACTTTTTCTTGAGACCAATTTTCTATAGAAATATGTACCGTATCATTTGGCATATTAAAAATGTATTCTCGATTTTCAATTGTATAATAATCTTTATCCGTTTCAACGGACGCCCAAGAACCTTTTGTAAATTTAAAAAGAATAGCTTCTTCTTCAGGTAATGTAATTGAATAATTATTTTTTTGTTGCTTTAATTTATATTTTTCTTGACCTCCGGTCCACCCTTCAAAGTTTCCAGTAATATAAATATCCTCTTTGGTGGTGCTTTTAGGATATTTAGTAACAACAAAAGTGACTTGAGCCAGACTTATCTGAACTATTAATAAAAAACTTACTGTTGACAATATGGCTTTGTTCATTTTATTGAAGTCCTAAAAACATACCACTATCCCTTTTAGGAAAGGAACAGTTATTATTTACGGTAGCTTTACAGTTTTGTTGTTAATAATATCACTCCTCTGTCATTAATTTTTAATGGACCTTTCCAAGTAATTGAATCTTCTGAGATCATATTTTTTAAAGTTTTATCATCTAAACCCATTTCTTCAAAACGCTTTAAATCTAACGCAATCGAATTCTCATTTTTATTCAAAATCATTACCACAGTTTCATCGCCCTTCATTCGAAACAATACATAGATTCCATTTTCTGGTGCAAAATGTATGGTTTTACCTTTGTGAATGGCTTTACTTCCTTTACGATAATTCAATACTTTTTTAAGAAAATTCTGTACATCTTTTTGCTCATCTGTTAAGCCTTCTCCAGTAAAAGCATTTACCGTATCATTTTGCCAACCTCCTGGAAAATCAGTTCTTATTAAGCCATGGTCTCCTGGTTTTTCAGCATCACTCAATAACACTTCCGTACCATAATATATTTGAGGTACTCTGGGCAATAACAATACCGATGCTAAGGCCATTTTTGTTTTTACATAATCTTCATTCAGCTGTGTATGAATTCTACTCATATCATGATTGTCTGCAAAAATCATGATATCTTCCGGTGTTGCATAATGAAAATCATTCGCTAAGCCTTCATATAATTTCACCAACCCTTTATCCCATTCTTCATTTTCATTTAAAGCAGCTACAATATTATTTTGCATTGGAAAATCCATGGTAGACCTTAAATTGGACTCATAGCCATCCTTATTTTCAGCTCCAGTTTGCCAATACCCTACTAATAGCGGATTCATACTCCACTCTTCTCCTACAATACTAAAATTCGGATATTCTTTCATAATTGCCCCTGCCCAATCAGACATAAATTCCTTATCGGGATAAGGATAGGTATCTTGACGAATCCCTCCCAATTCCAACGTTTCTATCCACCAAATACTGTTTTGAATAATATAAGTGGCCATAAAAGGATTTTTCTGATTTAAATCAGGCATGCTATCTACAAACCAACCATCATTTAACTGTTGCTTGTCTAATTTAGAGGCATACATATCTTGATTAACTGTACGTCTATGGTTTGATTTTAAAATCTCTTTTTTGTTTAAGAAACTTTCTTGCTGATTAATCCAATCATTAAAAGGCAAATCTTTCATCCACCAATGTTCTATACCGCAATGGTTAGCCACTTGATCCATTACCAATTTCATCCCATTTTCATTTATTTTCCCAGCAAGTTCTTTATAGGCATCTAACGTTCCAAAACGTGGATCTACTTGATAAAAATCTGTGATTGCGTACCCATGATACGAAGATTCTGACATATCATTGGTCAACAATGGTGTTGGCCAAATTGTGGTAAACCCCATATCTTTTATATAATCTAAATGATTAATCATCCCTCTTATGTCACCACCATGTCTATTATAATCTTGTTCTCTATTTAAGGTTTGATCTTTTAGACCAGTTACTTGATCGTTAATAACGTTTCCATTTGCAAAACGATCTGGAGTAATTAAGTAAATGGCATCTGAGCTGTTAAAACCTTCATAGGTATCAGCCTTCTTTTTACGTGCATTTAACGTATAGGAATACCGAATTGTTTCCTTATTTTCTTGCTCAAAAACGATCTCAAACGCTCCCGGTTTGGTATCTGAATGGATGTTAAGATTTAGAAATAAATAATTTGGACTCGTCCCTTTTTTAATACTCATTAGATGAACACCATCGTAAGAGATACTCGGAACAGCATTGCTGATATCATTACCTTTTATCAATAATTGCAGATTATTGTTTTCAAAGCCTACCCACCAATTAAGTGGTTCTACGCGTTCTATTTGGGCACTTGCAGCTATACACATTGTCAGAAATATTTGACCTAAAATAATTAATCGTTTAAAATCGTTTTCCATAAATCTAGTCTTTTAAATTAAAATAAAAAAACAAGGGTATTATTTAATTTCCTTTATACTTATTGCATAACCTCCGCCAGGAACTGACAGTTGTGATAATTTAGATGTATTGGTTACTTTTTTAGTCTTAATAGTATACGCTTGGGGATTGGTTTTATAATGAGCATCCTTAGCATCTGCATAAATTGTTGCGATATACTTTTTCCCTTTTTCTAAAAAATTAAATTTTATGTTCGATTTTCTTGCATCATTTCCATTTACATTACCCACAAACCAATTATTTGATCCTTTTTCTTTACGTGCTACAGTGATATATTTTCCAGGCTCTGCTTCTAGATAGATACTTTTATCCCAATCAATGGCAACATCTTTTATAAATTGAAAAGCGTCCATAAATTGCTCATAATGTTCAGGCAAATCGGCTGCCATTTGCAACGGGCTGTACATGGTTACATATAATGCCAATTGATTCGCAATGGTACTATTAACATGAGAATTGTTGTTTGGACTAAATTTACTGATTTCCATTTCAAAAATACCAGGTGTATAATCCATTGGCCCACCGATTAATCGTGTAAAAGGTAAAATAGTGACATGGTTTGGTTTAGACCCTCCAAAGGCTTGAAATTCTGTACCACGAGCAGATTCATTTCCAATCAAATTAGGATACGTTCTACTAATACCAGTTGGCCTAACCGCCTCATGAGCATTAACCATAATTTTATAATCTGCTGCTTTTTCAATAGCATATTGATAGTGATTTACAATCCATTGGTTATAGTGATTTTCGCCTCTTGGTAAAATATCACCAACATAACCACTTTTAACAGCGTCATAACCATTGTCTTTCATAAACTGATACGCTTTATCAAGATGACGTTCATAATTTCTGGTTGATCCTGAGGTTTCATGATGCATTATCATTTTTACACCTTTTGATTTGGCATAAGCATGTATTTCTTCAACATTAAAATCGGGATATGGTGTAACGAAATCAAATACATAATCCTTCGTTTTTCCAAACCAATCTTCCCAACCTTCATTCCAACCCTCCACCAAAACGGCATCAAAACCATGTTTAGCAGCAAAATCTATATATCGTTTCACTTTGGTATTGTTTGCACCATGGGTAGCATTCGGTTTTACTTTTGAATAGTCCGTAACACCAAGTTGTATTGCAGATAACTCATCGGTATAAGCCCATGAGCTTTTACCCGTAATCATCTCCCACCAAACCCCAATATATTTAACGGGCTTAATCCATGAAGTATCTTCTATTTTACTAGGTTCATTAAGGTTCAACGTCATTTTTGAAGCTAAAATATCGCGAGCATCATCACTTACCATAACAGTTCTCCAAGGTGAATGTGAAGGTGCTTGTATATATCCTTTATCACCATTGGCATCTGGTGTTAACCATGATTCAAAAATCATATTTTCATCATCCAAATTAAGGTGCATGCATGAGTAATTAATCAATGCTGCTTCATGAAGATTAATGTACAAACCTGAATCTGTTTTCATAATTAATGCTGTTTGTACGCCTGTTGGCGAAAACTGTTCTTGAGAAGCATTATCTGTTATTGCAGCATCAAATTTCCCACGAATTTCTGACAATTTAGATTCTGTATAATTATATTCTTGCGTGTCATAATCTCCTGGAATCCAAAATGCAGTATGATCGCCTGTCATTGCAAATTGCGTTTTCTCCTCTTTTATCACAAAGTAAACAAGATTCTTTTGTTCAGGAAATTCATAACGGAATCCCAAACCTTCGTTAAATAGACGGAAACGAATTAAGACAATTCTATCTGTAGTTTTTTGTGTTAATGTAACCGCTAATTCATTATAATGGTTTCTAATTTCCTTTTCTTCACCCCAAACTGGAGTCCAAGTTTCATCAAACGTTGATGTTTCCGCTTTAGAAATTTCAAAATCATTCAACAATGATTTTTTATCATTTTTTAATTCTAAACCTAAACTACTCTTCTTTATAACCTCTTGTTCTTTATACTTGAGTTGATAGGTTGGCGTACCTTCATTGTTAAGTGAAAATTGCATTTTCATTTCCCCGTTTGGAGATTTCAACTCTTGTGCGGTTACCAGATTATTGATAACGAGAAAAGCGATGAGTGTAAAAATTATTGACCTCATTTTATACATTTTTAAATTATTTTATTGAAACAGTAACAGGTTTATCATTAACCATAATATCTATAGAATTGCCCTCTAACAATTCAAAAGTTGTTTCATTATGACTGGTATTTACTTTTATAATATGATTTCTAAAATTTACCTTAAAAGAATATGATTTCCATTGTTCAGGAATTTTTGGTTCAAATGACAGCGTGTTTTCCGTAATTCGCATTCCACCAAATCCCTCTACTATACTCATCCAAGTACCTGCCATGGAAGTGATGTGCAAGCCTTCCTCAACTTCATGATTATAGTCATCTAAATCTAAACGAGAAGTTCGTAAATAGAATTGATAGGCCTGTTCCATTCGGTCTAATTTTGCGGCTTGAATACTATGTACACAAGGTGACAATGAACTTTCGTGCACTGTAAATGGCTCATAGAAATCAAAATGACGCTCTAATTCTTCCGTAGTAAATTGATCTTCAAAAAAGTACATCCCTTGTAAAACATCAGCCTGCTTAATATATGGAGAACGTAAAATTCGATCCCATGACCATTTTTGATTTATTGGACGTTGCGATTTATCTAAATTGGCAACTGTAATCAATTCTTTGTCTAAAAAGCCATCCTGTTGTAAATAAATATCGTGCTCTTTTGAAAAAGGAAAATACATGTTATCTGCTACTTTTTTCCATTGCTCTAACTCTGAGGTAGAGATATTAGTTTTATGAGTAATTCTATCATAATCAGCAGTAAATTCTTTGGAAACTTTATTAATATTTTCCAATGCATAATTAATACACCATTTAGCTAAATAGTTTGTGTAAAAATTATTATTTACATTATTTTCATATTCGTTTGGCCCTGTAACACCTAGAATGACATACTTATTTTTAGCCGTAGAAAAAGTAGCACGTTGCTCCCAAAATCTAGCAATACCGATAAGTACCTCCAAACCCTTTTCAGGAATATAACTGTAGTCTCCAGTATATCGATAGTAGTTAAAAATGGCAAAAGCAATAGCTCCATTTCTGTGAATTTCTTCAAATGTAATTTCCCATTCGTTATGGCACTCTTCGCCATTCATAGTAACCATTGGATACAATGCTGCTCCATTTTTAAAGCCTAATTTTTCAGCATTTTCAATAGCTTTTTCTAAATGGTTATATCTATATTTTAATAAGTTTCTCGCTACTTGCTGATCTTTAGTTGCCATATAAAATGGGATACAATAGGCTTCCGTATCCCAATAGGTACTTCCTCCATATTTTTCACCAGTAAAGCCTTTCGGACCAATATTTAATCGTGAATCTTTACCTAAATAGGTTTGATTCAGTTGAAAAATATTAAATCGAATTCCTTGTTGGGCTTTGACATCTCCGTCGATGGAAATATCTGCCATCTCCCAAATTTTGGCCCATGATTCTTTTTGTGTATTCAACAGGTTATTAAAACCAAGTGCTTCTGTTTTTGCTAAAACATTTTTTGCAGCACTCACTAATTTATCAGCGGAATGATTACGATCAACCGTATACCCACCAAATTTGTGAATGGTAAACGTTTCATTTTGCTTTACATCCTGTTCATACATAAAAGCAATGAATTGTGGCTTTTTTCGTATAACTGGTTTTATGTTTAAAGAATTATTATTCAGAAAGAAATGGGATTCCATAAAGGTGCACGTATGAAAATTAGTTTTCATAGTATGTGCTTCTATAAAAGCCTGTTCGTCATTTTCTGTAACAGTTGTCGTATTCCAAAACGTATCATCCCAATTAGAATCTTCATTTGTAATGCCACTATCTAAATACGGTTCAAATAAAATAGTAACGTCATTATTTAATGGTGTAACTGTATATGAAATGGCTCCAACCTCGTCTAATTCTAAACTTAAAAACCGCTTAATATCAACCTGAACTTCTATTCCACTTTTTAGCGTAGCTTTAAAATTACGAGACAACCACCCTTCTTTCATATTGAGTTCTCGCTTAAAATTATCCACTTTTTCACAAGTAAATAAATCTAATTGCTCCCCATTTATAGCCACATTAATACCAATCCAACTTGGTGCGTTTAGTACTTTTGCAAAATATTCAGGATAGCCATTTTTCCACCAACCCACTTTGGTTTTATCAGGATAATAAACACCGGCTATATAACTACCTTGAAAAGTAGCTCCAGAATAATCTTCTTCAAAATTGGCACGTTGTCCCATAGCACCATTACCGATGCTAAATAAACTTTCTGAAGATTTTACCTTTTCTGGATCAAATCCTTCTTCAATTATTGACCATGCATTTGGTTGTATATATTCTTGGTTCATTTTGATATTAGTATTAAGGTATTAGAATTAAGTCGATTTTATGTACAATCTATCTACTTAGTTTCCGGCCAACAAACCGTTTAAAAAAGCATTGTCCATTTCTGTAAAATCGTTAAAATTATATTGAGCTTCTGATAAAATATTATTATCACCGATGCCAATACTTATCATATTTGCTTTGTTGGCAGCTTCTATACCAGCAACAGCATCTTCAAAAACAATGCAATTATCAGCCTTTACTCCCAATTGTTCTGCTGCTAATAAAAAAACTTCCGGATCTGGTTTTGCTTTGGTTACATTATTACCATCTACAATAGTATCAAAATAAGATAACAAGCCTACTTTTTCTAAAATAGGTTGTGCGTTTTTACTTGCCGACCCCAGTGCTATTGGAATTTTACGTTTTTTTAGAAAATCTAAAACTCTACCAACATCTGGTAGAATTTCAGATGCATCCATTTTATCAATATACTTTAGATAATCTACGTTCTTTTCGATCATCCAAGTATCAAACTGATTTTTAGTCGCTGCAATTCCACCAATATCAAGTAGAATTTCCATACATCTTTTTCGACTTACCCCTTTAAACATTTCATTTTGCTCAATAGTAAATTCAAAGCCTAATTCACTAGCTAAATCTCTCCAAGCCAAATAGTGATATTTAGCAGTATCAACTATGACTCCGTCTAAGTCGAATATAAATCCTTTTTTATTCATTTAATTTTCATTTAAATTTTCGTCAACATCTTTTACTTTTGCTACTAAGAGGGCAGCTATTAAGAAACTGACTCCACTTGTTACCAATGCAAAAATTGCATGATCGTTATATAAATATTTGACTAATGGCCCGCCGATTATAGCATTTATAATTTGAGGAATTACAATAAAGAAATTGAAAATACCCATATATACACCCATTTTTTTTGGATTGATTGAACCCGCCAAAATAGCATAAGGCATTGCCAAAATACTAGCCCAAGCAATACCCACACCTACCATCGAAAGGATTAACCAATCTTCGTTAGGCATAAAATAAATTGATATTAAACCTAGGCCTCCAATAATAAGAGAAGTAGAATGCGTTTTTTTCCTTCCTATTCTTTTTGCGATATAAGGAAGTGTAAATGCAAATAATGCAGAAACCAAATTGTAAACTCCAAATAAAATACCAACCCAATCACCAGCATTTTGATAGGTCTCACTGCTATTATCACTTAAAGGTAGTCCATATATATGTTGTGCAATTGCAGGCAGAGCAAAAACCCACATTCCAAATAGGCCAAACCAAGAAAAGAACTGTACCCAACTCAATTGCCGCATTGTAGCCGGCATTTTTTTAAAATCTTCAAAAATATCTAATAAGCTAGACTCTTTTTCTTCATCAACTATTTCTATGACACCATCTTCAGAAAGATTACTTTCAATTTGCTGAAGTTCTTCAGGAGAATACTCTTTCGTTGTAACAATTGTTATTAAAATGGATACTATCAAAATAATCGCTCCAATAACAAAAGACCAAATTAAGTGCATAGGTACACTTCCTTCTTCTGATACATTTGAAATTCCAAACCAATTGGTTAATACATACGGTAACCAAGAACCTATAACCGCCCCAAAACCAATTAAAGCCGTTTGAATACTGAATCCAGCTGTTCTTTGGTCTGTTCTTAAATTATCTCCTACTAAAGCTCGGAAAGGTTCCATAGCGATATTAAAAGAGGCATCCATAATCATTAAAAAACCAGCACCCACCCACAAAGCAGGTAAAAAAGCAATAAACATATCAGCTTGAGGCATCAATATTAATCCAATAGATGCCAATAAAGCACCTACTAAAAAATAGGGTTTCCTTCTACCAAACTTCCCCCAAGTTTTATCACTATAATGACCAACAATAGGTTGAACAATCAACCCCATTAGCGGTGCAATGATCCAAAACCATGAAAGCTCATGCACATCAGCACCGAAAATTTGAAGAATCCTACTGGCATTAGCATTTTGCAATGCAAAACCCATTTGTATTCCTAGAAATCCAAAACTCATGTTCCAGATTTGCCAGAAACTTAGTTTCCTTTTTTCCATAAATAAAATATTAACAACGAGATAATAGCCCAATGAAAATCATCGGCCAAATTTTTTGTGTGAAGTGTAAAACGTATTTTGAAACATTCACTCTTTTATCTAAAACAAAAGGGCAAATATCAAATTAAAACTTGCGTTTTGAAGTTCAAAGATATAAATAATTTTTTTATAAATAATTTTTTTATTCTATTTTTTCTGTAGACTCTCTAATTTTTAAATCAGTTGAAATCACTTTATAATCATAATTCATATCAGGTTCCTTTTTTTGAATTCTATCCAATAACATAGCTGTTGCCTGCTCCCCCATCATAAAACCATGTTGTACAATTGTAGACATTGCAGGTGTAGAAAATTGAGATATCAAACCATCTGTAAACCCTATAATAGCAACATCTTCAGGTATTTTATATTTTTTTTCTTTCGCAACTTTCATCGCAATTGCAGCAAAAATTTCATTTACACCTATTATAGCGTCTGGCCAAACTTCTAAACTATTTAAATACGTCTGAATTTGTAAGTAAAGATCCGTTTTATCATTCACTCGAAATAGTAAACGATCATCTACTTCTCCACCTCTTTCTTCAATCGCTTTTTTATACCCCAAACTACGTAGAGCACCAACATTAACATGATCTGGTGTTGACAATATACAAATACGTTTACGTCCAATATCCATTAAATAATTAGTAGCTTTATAACCAGCACCTTCATCATCAACCACTATTTTATCACAATTTACCTCATTAGAAACTCTATCAAATAAAACAAGTGGAATGTTATAATCTTCCAATTCTTTGAAATGATCATAATTTCCTAATTCCAAAGTTTCCTTGGCTATGGAAACCAAGACTCCATCTACACTTCCGTTAGATAACATGGCAAGGTTTAATTTTTCCTTTTCGTATGATTCACTAGACACACAAACCATTACATTATAGTTTCTCCCATTTGCCATTTTTTCAATACCACTTATAATTTCCGAGAAAAAATGATGCACAATCTCAGGAATAATCACACCAATAATCATGGTCTTCTTATTCCTTAGTTTTAAGGCCGTCATATTCGGTCTGTAATGATAAAAATCAGCGAAGGCTTTTATTTTCTCACGTAACTCTATACTAATTTCATTACTATCATTTAATGCTTTTGAAACTGTTGAAGTTGATACCTCTAATTCTTTCGCTATGTCCTTTAATGTGATTTTCGCTTTCATCGTAATTTATCAAATTCTAAAAATATTGGTCTTTTTTTGATGGATTTTATCGTTTTTCACAACGATTCTATCAAAAATACAAAAAGTTGTCAACACGAAACCGTTTTCGTAAGGTTTCGCTTTTGTTAATGTTACGTTAACGTGGTAACTTCACCAAGTGAAATGTAAAAGTATTGATTTTAATTAGTATTAACTCAAATTAAATTAAATGAGAAATTTTAGAAAAGCCTTTTTTGGCGTCTTATTTCTTTTTCCACTAATAGCAATGGCTCAAATTAGTGTAAAAGGAAAAGTAACTGATAAAGCCACCGGTACTGAATTACCAGGTGTAAATGTTATTGTAAAAGGTACTACAAATGGTACCGTAACTGATTTTGATGGTCTTTACACAATTGATAATGTAAATATTGGAGACATACTAATATATTCATTTATCGGATTTAACAATGTAGAAGTTGCCATAAAATCTAACGAAGATATTAATGTAATACTAGAAGAGTCAGCAGAAAGCTTACAAGAAGTAGTTATTATAGGTTATGGTACTACTACTAAAAAGGATGCTACAGGTGCTGTTTCATCTGTAAAAGCAGCAGACATTAATAAAGGTGCAATTGCCTCACCTGAACAATTATTGGTAGGTAAAGTTGCTGGTGTTCAAGTGACGACAGGTGGTGGAGCACCCGGTACAGGAAGTACCATTCGTATTAGAGGTGGTTCTTCATTAACGGCTACTAACAATCCTTTAATTATTATTGATGGTGTTCCTATCGATAATGAAGGTGTATCTGGAACTAGAAACCCATTAAATATTGTAAACCCAAATGATATTGATTCTTATAGTATATTAAAAGATGCATCTGCAACTGCTATTTACGGTTCTAGAGCATCAAATGGTGTAATAATCATTACTACTAAAAAAGGTAAAAGCGGTGGTATTAAAGCTAATTATTCAGCTAACGTATCTGTTCAAGAGAACACTCAATTTGTAGACGCCATGTCTGCAACTGATTTCAAAGGATATGTAAATGCTAATGGAGTAGCTACTGACATTGCCCTAATAGGAAACGCTAACAACAACTGGCAAGATGAGATTTTTCAAACCGGTATGGGTACAGACCATAATATAAGTCTTTCTGGCGGTAGCGATAAATTTAATGTAAGAGGTTCTATGGGATACACCAATTTAAATGGTACCTTAAAAACTTCTAAATTAGAAAGAGCGACCTACTCTATAAATATTGGTACTAAATTTTTTGACAATAAGTTAAAAATTGATCTAAACACTAAGGCTTCATTAATTGCCAACCGATTTGCTGATCAAGGTGCAATAGGAAATGCAATATCATTTGACCCTACACAACCTATTTATGACAACAGCTTACCTTTTGGAGGTTACTTTGAATGGACAAGCCCTATTGATGGTAGAGCTATCCAAACTGGAGCTCCTAGAAACCCATTGGCATTATTAGAACAAAGAAGAAACGAATCGAGTGTAAAACGTTTTATTGGAAATATTCAATTTGATTATAAAATGCATTTTTTACCAGATTTAAGAGCAAATCTTAATCTAGGTATCGATAAATCAAGTTCAAAAGGTTTTAATAATATCTTTAATTCTTCCACTACACAATTAGCAGATGGTACTAATTTAGGGAACATGGCTACTTATAATCAAGAAAAAGAAAATCAATTGTTAGATTTTTACTTGAATTATGTAAAAAACATTGAATCTATTGACAGTAAAATAGATGTAATGGCAGGGTATTCTTACCAAAATTTTTTAAATGAAGGTGGAGATGTCAGTAACTTACAAGATATGAGCATCAGCCAAATAAGCGACTATTCTAATATTCTTAATTTACAATCATTTTTTGGTAGATTAAATTACACCTTAGCAAATAAGTATTTATTTACATTTACCTATAGAGCAGATGGATCTTCTAGATTTAGAGGAGATAACAAATGGGGGAAATTTCCTTCAGCTGCCTTTGCTTGGAAAATGAAAGAGGAGTCCTTTTTACAAGATTCTAATACAATCTCAGATTTAAAACTAAGAGTAGGTTGGGGTATTACGGGGCAACAAGATATAGGTGACTATAATCCTGCTTTAGCAACCTATTTGCTAAGTAATAATACAGCCCAATATCAATTTGGAAATGGTTTCGTATCAACTTATAGAGCAGAACCATATAATACCACATTAAAATGGGAAGAAACTACTACCTATAACTTGGGTTTAGATTTTGGTTTTCTTAATGATAGAATTAATGGTAGTATTGATGGTTATTTTAGAGAAACCGTTGATTTGTTAAACTTTATCTCCTTTCCTGCGGGTTCCGCATTATCAAATGCAGATAACGCCAATATAGGGAGCTTAGAAAACAAAGGGGTTGAATTGACTTTGAATTTTATTCCTATAAAAACGGATGACTTAGATTTAACATTAAGCCTAAATGGAGCTTGGAATGACAGTGAAATTACCAAATTAACCACTAACGAAAGTGCCGATTATGAAGGAGAACCAACTGGTGGTATTTCTGGTGGTGTTGGAAACAACATTCAAATTCACTCTGTAGGCTATGCTCCAAGTACTTTCTATGTGTATGAGCAAGTTTATGATGCTAATGGAAAACCATTAGAAGATGTTTATGTAGATAGAGACGGAGATGGTTCAATAACTTTGGATGACAGATATAGATTTGAAAATCCGAATGCAGACATAACACTTGGTTTTGCTACTGATTTAAATTATAAAAACTGGAATTTTACAATGTCTTGGAGAGGAAGTTTTGGAAACTACGTCTATAATAACGTAGATTCTAATTTAGGATTTAAACTTAATTTATTAAATACAGCTTTCCCTGATGTTATTTCTAACGGTGTAGAAAACATTTTAGAAACTGGTTTTATAAATGGAGGAACTGAAAGATACTTATCAGATTATTACGTACAAGACGCTTCGTTTGTTAAATTAGACAATATTGGTATAGGTTATAATTTTAATAGTGTCTTTGGTGAAGGCACTAACTTGAAGCTAAATGCTACTGTACAAAATGCATTGATAATTACTGATTACGAAGGTTTAGATCCTGAAGTTTTTGGAGGAATTGATTACAATATTTATCCAAGACCAAGAATCTATACGTTAGGTCTTAATTTAAACTTTTAAATAGATAAAGATGAAAAAACATATTTTTAAAATAACCATTTTAAGTGTCGTGTTGGGTTTATTTACCTTAACATCATGTTTAAACGAATTAGACACGTTACCTAATGATGATGATATCGCATTAGCTGACGAAGTATTTAACGACCCTGCAGCTTACAAACAAGTATTGGCAAAACTATATGCTGGTTTGGCTATAAGTGGTCAAGAAGGCCCTGCGGGTGCTCCAGACATCTCAGGTATAGATGAAGGTTTTAGTCAATACTTAAGACAATATTGGTTGGCACAAGAAGTAACTACTGACGAAGCAGTTATCGGTTGGGCAGATGGAAGTTTACCAGATTATCACGAACAAGATTGGAATTCAGGTAACGAATTTATTAGAGCTTTATATAATAGAATTTTTTATCAAATAAAAGCATGTAATACTTTTTTAAGCCAAACCACACCAGAACTTTTAAGTAGTAGAGGTGTTGACGGTACATTATTGACAGAAATAAATACCTATCGTGCAGAAGCTCGTTTTTTAAGAGCTTTAAGTTATTATCACGCAATTGACTTTTTTGGAAACGTACCATTTAATGATGAAAATGATCCAGTGGGTTATTGGACACCTGAACAAATGAGCAGAGCTGATTTATTCAATTATGTTGAAAGTGAGTTGTTAGCTATCGAGAGCATATTAACTCCGCCTATGGCAAACGAATATGCAAGGGTAGATCAAGCAGGAGCATGGGCATTGCTAGCTAAATTATATTTAAATGCTGAAGTGTATACAGGTCAAGCAAAATATACAGAGACTATAACGTATGCAAATAAAGTAATAAATGCAGGTTATACCTTAGAACCTGATTATGAAAATTTATTCTTAGCAGATAACCATACGGCGAGTGGTGTTATTTTCCCAATAGCCTTTGATGGTTTACATACACAGTCTTATGGAGGAACAACCTTTTTAATACATGCGGCTATCGGTGGTTCAATGGCACCAGCAGATTTTGGAGTTAATAGTGGTTGGGGTGGTAACCGTACTACAAGTGCTTTAGTAAACTTGTTTAATTACACATTTAATAGTACTGCTGCAAATAATGCTATTGGAGCAGCTTCTAATTGGGGTATTGTAGGCGACCTTACTGATTGGGGAGGTCAATCTGATATGATACTGTACCAAACAGAAACTGCTAATGTGTATCAGGCATACTATCAATTACCTGATGCTGAATTAAAGTTCAGACCAGATAATGCTTGGGGAAGTGATTTTGGTGGTGCAGATGGAAATATTGTTGTAAC
This sequence comes from Aureibaculum luteum, assembly GCF_003449015.1. GTDB lineage: Bacteria > Bacteroidota > Bacteroidia > Flavobacteriales > Flavobacteriaceae > Aureibaculum > Aureibaculum luteum. The sequence continues at coordinate 230,195 of NZ_QRGD01000001.1, forward strand.
TGCTGGTTTATATAAAATTACTGTAAATACAGCTGATAAAACATACACACTCCAGTCTTTAGCTGACGCAAGAGCCATGTTCTATACTGATGGTCAAAATTTAGAAATTACTGATATCCCTACATTTACAGAAGGTTATGCAATCTCTAAATTCAAAAATGTAGATAGAGACGGCAATGCCGGTTCTGATGCTAGTGGTAACTTTACAGATACAGACTTTCCTTTATTCCGTTTAGCAGATGTATATTTAATGTATGCAGAAGCTGTCTTAAGAGGTGGTTCAGGAGGTGATGAAACTACAGCAATGGGTTATGTAAACCAACTAAGAACACGAGCTAACAGCCCTGTTCAAGTTAGTTCAATTGATCTTGACCTTATCCTTGACGAAAGAGCAAGAGAATTATACTGGGAAGGACACCGCAGAACAGACTTAATTAGATACGGTAAATTTTCTGATGGAACTTATACTTGGCCTTGGAAAGGCGGTGCAGAAGACGGAGTTAGTACTTCAAGCCATTTAGATTTGTTTCCAATACCATCTACGGATATGAATGCAAATCCAAATCTGCAACAAAATACAGGTTACTAAATAAAAAAAATTAAACAGATGAAAAATATATTTTATAAATTATTGATCTTAGTTGTAGCTCCGCTTCTAATAGTGAGTTGCGATGACAAGGACGCTCTGGCTGAGTTAAATTCAAATGCCAGTGTAACTGCCAATTTATCGAATTCTAGTGTGGTATTAGAAGCTACAAATGCAGATGCAGAAGCCTTAACAATTACTTGGTCAGAACCTGATTTTGGTTATAATGCGGCTCCTTCGTACACTATTTACATGGATAATGCGGGAGATAATTTCAGCAAACCTGAAAAAGTTTCTGTGGGTAAAGAATTGCAAAAATCATTAACAGTATCACAGTTAAATGCCATCTTATTAAAATTAGAATTAGAGGAAGGTACACCTGCTGATGTTGAAGTAAAAGTAATTGCTGAATTAGGTGATTATAACGGTGTAGAATCTAGTGCTCTGGTTTTAAATGCTTCTGTATATCAAGATAAATTAGATTTATCTACTACTTGGGGTGTTGTAGGCTCTGCTACAGTAAATGGTTGGAACGGTCCAGATGTTCCATTCTATACAACAAGTACAGCAGATGTATATGTCGCTTATACGACATTAACTGATGGAGACATTAAATTCCGTCAAAATAATAGTTGGGAATCTCCGAACGTAAATTATGGTGACGACAATGCTGATGGTAGTTTAGAAGAAGGTGGAACAGATATTGCTGTTACCTCTGGAACCTATAAAATCACTTTAAACCTAAGTGCTTTAACCTATACACTTGAAGAATATTCATTAGGAATTACTGGATCTGCAACTCCTATAGGTTGGCCTGCTGACCCACAAATTATTCCTGATGCTCAATTTACATATGATTCTTATTCTGATTCATGGAAAGTAATCATTGCTCTATCTGATGGTGATATTAAATTCCGAACAAATGATAGTTGGGATACTAATTATGGTGATACAGGTGCCGATGGCACTTTAGAATCAGCAGGCGATAACATAACAGTTACTGCTGGAAATTATATAATTACCGTTGATCTTAACAATTCAGAATATGAATTGGAAGCAATAGATCATATTTGGGGAATTACCGGATCTGGTTCACCTACAGGTTGGCCTGCTGATCCACAAATTATTCCAGATGTGAAATTTACACGTGATTTTAGCACTGACGATGACATATGGGTGATTAATAGCATTGACCTTACTGCTGGTGAAATTAAATTCCGTGCAGATGACAGTTGGGATGTTAATTATGGTGATACTGGTGCTGATGGAACATTAGAATCAGGTGGTGATAACATTGCGGTTGACGCTGGTTCTTATAAGATTACTTTAGACTTAAGTGATTCTAGTAGTCCTAAATACATATTGGAATAATAAATACAAATTAGTTTTTATTATCTAGTTCATTAAAGGCTGTTTGTGTTTGCATAAACAGCCTTTTTTCTTTAATTTATAAACGAGCATAGAATCTTTAAATAAAAAATAAATACTATGAAGAAAATACTACTCTTATTAATTTTCCTAAGTTCTTTGCTTTCACAAGCACAATTATCATGGCAAGGAACCACTACTCCTGAAGCAAATTCTTCAGACCCTGTACTATTATTTGATGCTACGGGAACACCTTTAGAATCATATACCGGAACAATCTACGCACATACTGGGGTTACAACCGATGACACAAACAATTGGGTAAATGTAATTGGAGATTGGGGAGTCAATACTTCTCAGCCTTCTCTTACACTCGTATCAGGAAATTTATACAGTTTAACTTTTACACCTAGCATCCTATCGTTTTACAATAACCCTTCAGGCACAATCACTGCAATTGATATGGTGTTAAGGAGTGCAGATGCTAATTCACAAACCGGTGACTTAAACATTACTGTGGGAGGTTTTCAAATAACTATTACAGCACCATCCAATGATATTACATTATTAAATTCTGGAGAATCGTTGTCTGTTTCCGCAACCTCTTCCCTTGAAGCAAATTTTGTTTTAAAGGCTAATGGTACAATTATTGACACGAAAAATAATATCAAAACTTACAGTTATAGCCATACAAATATAACTGCAAACATCGATTACACTCTTGAAGTAACAAACGCAAGCCAAACAATTTCTAAAACTTTTATAGTCAAATTAATACCGACAGTTACCGAAGCACCAGTACCGACAGGAATGCTGGACGGCTTTAATCTCGATGCTTCTGATAACACAAAAGCCACTTTGGTTTTATATGCACCCGAGAAACAATTTGTAAATCTCATTGGCTCGATGAACAATTGGACGCCTGATGACACCAATTATCTACTAAAAAAAGACAGTTCAAAAGATCGTTTCTGGATAGAACTTACAGGCTTAACGCCTCAAACTAATATTCTTTATCAATATTTAGTTGATGGATTGATACGAATTGCAGATCCATATTCTACTACCATTTTAGATGAAAGTAATGACCAATACATCAACAATACAACCTATCCTAACTTGCCAGCTTATCCAACAGGGCTAACAACACATGCGGTTACATTATTAAGAACTGGAGACACACCGTACGCCTGGCAAAACACAAATTTCCAAGCTCCTGCAAAAACCGATTTGGTGATTTATGAATTACTCATAAGAGATTTTGATGCCCTACATAGCTTTGATGCTGTAAAAGCAAGATTAGATTATCTTCAAGATTTAGGAATTAACGCTATTGAATTGATGCCGGTAAGTGAATTCGAAGGTAATGAAAGTTGGGGCTATAATCCATCATTCCATATGGCATTAGACAAATATTATGGATCTCCAACTGCTTTTAAACAGCTTATTGATGAATGCCATAATCGTGGTATCGCAGTAGTATTAGATGTTGTGTATAATCATGCTTCAGATCAAAACCCTTTTTACAGAATGTGGAATACCGATAATGGTGGTTATGGTGGACAAGCAACGACAGATAGTCCGTTTTTTAATCAAGAAGCAACACATGCTTATAGTGTATCTAATGACCTTAACCATAGTAAACAAGCCACTAAAGATTATGTAAAACGTACTACTCAATATTGGATTGATGAATATAAAATTGACGGTTTTAGATGGGATTTGACCAAAGGCTTTACGCAGAATTGTACTTCCTTAGATGAAGGATGTACAGGGAGCTATCAAGCTGACCGAGTTGCGGTACTAAAAACATATGCAGATTATCAGTGGGAAAAAGACACTGATTTCTATGTTATTTTTGAACATTTAGGAGGAATTACAGAGGAGACAGAATGGGCAAATTATCGTTTGAATGAAGGTAAAGGCATAATGCTTTGGAGTAATCTTAACGGAAATTATAGTGAAGCTACGATGGGTTATAACGCTGATGGAAAATCAGATATTTCGTGGATAGATTACCACGAACGAGGCTGGTCAGTTCCTGCCAATGTCACCTATATGGAAAGCCATGATGAAGAACGCGTAATGTATAAAAACCTAGAATTTGGTAATTCAAGCGGTAGCTATAGTACAAAAACCTTAGCCACAGCCTTAGATCGTATGGAATTGGCAGGTGCCTTTTATTTTACAATTCCAGGTCCGAAAATGATTTGGCAATTTGGCGAATTAGGTTATGACATAGGTATTGACGAAGGAGGAAGAACAGGGAATAAACCTATTTTATGGAACTATTATACTGAACCTGATCGAAAAGCAATTTACGATACTTGGGCAAAATTAATAAAGCTTAAAAAACAAGTTCCCATTTTTAAAACCAATAATTTTAATTTAAACGTAGCTAATTCAAACGGACTAAAAAAGATTCATTTAACAAATGATGATTCAAATCCCGATGTAAAACACATTACTATTATTGGAAACTTTGGTTTAACAACACAAATAATAAGTCCTGAATTTCAACAAACCGGAACTTGGTATAATCTTTTAAATGATAATGAATCAATAACTGTAGTTAGTGTAAGTGCACCAATAAGCTTACTCCCAGGAGAATTTAAAGTATATGGAACAAGTGCAGTCACTTTAGGTGTTGAAAATGTCTCAATAAATGATTTGGTAAGTATTTATCCAAACCCAATAACGGATTCATTTAAAATTAGCACTGCAACCAATAAAGTAGCTATTTATGATATTTCAGGACGAATGGTAAAATCATTTAATGGAAGTTTTGAGCAAAATAAAAGTTTTGATATTTCTGATTTAAAACCAGCTATTTATTTAGTTAAATTACAGTCAGAATTAGGTTTTGCAACAAAAAAACTAATTAAGCAATAACTAAAAAGACCTCATAACACCGATATTTCGATGTTGTGAGGTCTTGGTTTTTGTGTCATTCCGACGAAGGAGCAACCTCATTAATAGTACTTGTCATTTGAACAGATTCCTCGTTCCTCGGATAACAGTAATAAATTAAATCTCAAGTCTATATCTTATCTCTAATACCTATTTAAAGCTTCCACCCTTCTCTATAGTTTCTTTTTACATATTTATTGGCTGCCTCAAAGTTAGTCACTCTCATATTTTCAGCATCCCACAACAAACGTTTTCTGCCATTATATTTTGAACCTCCCCAGAAACTAGCTTTATCTGCCTTAGGATCTACTTCAAAATAAGCTTTTAGAGCTAAGTTACCGATAAGAATACTTTCCGTAAATGGACCTGCGTAGTCAAAAGAAGAACTGGTTTCTGCATTTCCATATCCGGCAATACATGCATTAACCCATTGTAAATAATGTCCTTCAGGAACTCTAGCAATAGTTTGTTCAACTTCGAATTGTTCGTTTAACGATAAAGGAAGTAATCTTGGGTTAGCACCATAGCAATCTGCCAATAGTTTTCCTTTTGAACCAATAAATAAAACGCCACCATCCCAGTTTCCTAATGCCTCATCATCACCAAGTTCATCAGGTCTTTCGGGTAATAATCCACCATCCATCCAAGAAACTTTTATTGACCCCTTACCATCTGTTCTCGGATAACTTAGGTGAATTTTACTTGAATTTGGAAAACTTTTGGGGTAATCAGCAGTTTCAAACTTACCTTTAAACGAATCAGATACGCTACATTCCACTTTATTAGGATAAAGTATTGGTAAAATTCTGTAAACAGGATCCATTATATGACAAGCCATATCACCTAATGCACCCGTTCCAAAATCTGACCATCCTCGCCAATCAAAAGGTAGGTATGCATCATTATAATCACGCATTTCCGCGGTACCCAACCAAAGATCCCAATTTAATCCTTTTGGTATTTTGTGCTTTTTAGTTGGTGTTTGCAAGGCTTGTGGCCAAATAGCTCTATTGGTCCAACATTTAACCGTATGCACATCACCTATTATTCCTGTGTCATAAATTTCTTTCATTTTTCTAACCCCATCACCTGATCCTCCTTGGTTTCCCATTTGGGTAACTACTTTATATTTTTTTGCAGCCTCTGTTAACATTCTAGCTTCCCAAATATCATGCGTAAGCGGCTTTTGAACATAAACATGCTTACCCATTTGCATTGCCATATAAGCAGCAACGGCATGATTGTGGTCAGGAGTAGAAACAGAAACAGCATCAATGTTCTTACCTTCTTTCTCTAGCATTTCCCTAAAATCGTTGTAATAACTAGCTTTTGGAAAAGACTCTCGTGACTTAACAGCTTGTCTATCATCTACATCACAAAGTGAAACGATATTGACAAAGGGGCTTTTGGCAAAAGAGGAAATATCACTTGCTCCTTTTCCTCCTGCACCAATACCAGCAATATTTAATTTGTCACTTGGCGGAACAAATCCCTGACCCATAACGTGTCTCGGTATGATGCTAATTCCCGTAGCTATTACCGCTGATTTTTTAATAAATGATCGTCTGGTTGATTTACTTTTTTTACTCATTCTTATGTATTTAAAATTTTGAAACTTCTTTATATGCATTAATTACTGCTGATTCACCCTCTTTATTTTCCCTTGAATTTCCATGCTCCATTCCTAATATCCCTGTATAATTCTTCGAATGAATAAATTTAAAAATATTTCTATAATTAATTTCACCCGTAGTAGGCTCTTTTCTTCCTGGATTATCTCCTATTTGGAAATACGCAATTTCATCCCAAGACTGTTCTATATTTGGAATAAGGTTACCTTCTTGAATCTGTTGATGGTATATATCGAATAATATTTTACAAGATGGTGAATCTACAGCTTTGCAAATTTGATACGCCTGTGGCGATTCAGATAAAAACAAACCAGGATGATCTCTAAAATTCAACGGCTCTAAAACCATTGTTATATTATGGGGTTCTAAAATTGCCGACGCTTGCTTTAAAGTCTCTATGACATGTTCCGTCTGAAATTCTATATTTTGACGTAAATCTACATGACCTGGTACAACAGTCATCCATTTCGCATTTACTCTTTTAGCAATTTCAACAGAAGCAGTAATTTCAGCTAAAAACTCAGCTCTTTTTTCTTTATTTCCCGACGCTAAATTGGGCTCTTTCCAATAAATTTTATGTGCCACAAACACGCCCATTTCAAGATCTCGCTTTTGCATTATTTTTGCAATAGCCTCTTGTTCAACTACAGTTCTATTTCGCATTTCATTATCTTCAAAAGCAGTAAAACCCTGATCTGCTATAAAATTAAGTTGTTCACTAATAGCTTTACCTGCTAAATTTTCAAACATTCCTTCATGTGGAGCAAATTTTAAGGGAAAGATTTCCTTTTTAATACCCTTATTATTGCTATTCAAAGCAAATAAGGAAGTACTCGCCAATGCAAAAGAACTTGCAAGTGCCGTTTTTTTAAGGAAGTTTCTACGTTGCATGGTTTTATTTTATTGATTTTAGAATCTGTATTTCTTTACCTACCTAAAAGCATCATTTGTATTTTACTTTAACTCCATCAATTCAATATTTCGAAATTCTACGGGATGACTTTCACTTTGCAAAGAAAAATAACCACCTTTAACGGGTTCTCCAATTCTATCTTTATATTCACTATTGTAATCATCCATATCAGCACCACCAATTTGCGGCTTTGAATATCTCATCACTTCTTTATCATTAATTTTATGAATAATTAAAGAATCATTATGAACCTCAACTTCCAAATTAACCCATTGTTCTCCGTAATACGTTGGAGAATTTGAATCGTTACAATGTGCAGTAACCAATTCTCCATCCATAACCACATTTGTACCTGGTGTACAAAGATTTGCCGTTGGCCTTGGGTCTGTTGAACTTATACCACCCAACATTTGTACTTCAATACAAAGTGGGAATTTTTGATCTTTACTCATTTTTTTCGGATCTTCACAATGTATCATTACACCACTGTTTCTTTCAGCCCAACCCGGACCATCTTCTAATTGAGTTCCCGTAAAGCGATATTCCATCCTTAACCTGTAATTTGAAAAAGGTGTTTTATAAAAGAGATGTCCAAATGTTTCTTTAAATCCGTCCTCATACTCATCGTATGATACTTTGATTACTTCATCTTCAACTCTGAATGTATTGTGAATATTTTCACCTAAAGCATAGCCTCTAATTTTCGGAGTCCATCCCTCCAAATCTTTACCATTAAATAAAGAGATCCAATTTTCAGTTGTTTCTGAAACTAACGGGTTTGCTGTTTTTTCATTCTCCGTTTTTGTTTTGCAGCTAAATACCACAAAGATCAATAAGCAAATATATATAAGGTTTATTTTTTTATACATTCATTTCTGTTTTACAAGGACCACGCTTTACCTTTGGTTTCTTCTATTGATATACATCCTTTTTGAACGCCAGGAACGGGATCATAAGCCAATACATTTTCTCCAATTTCTTCACTTGTCCTATAGGCCCATACAGCTCTACCTCGAATTCCCTTTAAAGCATCAAAAACTGTTTTTTCTTTATCTGTAAATCCACTTTGTTGTTCTGAAGAACTTCGCAAATATTTTGACAACATATTTTCAAAGTCTGATGGCTTTAAAATCGTAGGATTTTTATCCAAAACACCCAATTCGTCTAGTAGTGCATCAATCTTATTTTTATAGTCTTCTTTACCTTCTACTGTTGCCGTTTTTGAAACGTATAAATCAATAAATTCAGGCACATTCACATCTAGAGCTCCTGGTGACGTGTCTGTTGTCGGCAAAATAAGATCAACTAAATTTCGTAAAACATAACCTTGGTTTACTGATAAAAAAACAGGTTTCCATAAATCCACTTCTGTTTTACACCCCTGAAGCATACTTACTATTGCTGGTGTAGCCACCACATAACCTAATGATAAGCCTAAGCCTTTAATGGCATCTCTTCTATTCATTATTTAAGCTTTTTTCGATTTGAATTGTTTTACTGCATGTTGAGCCGCTCTCGCTGTTATTGCCATATAAGTTAACGACGGGTTTTGGCAGCCCGCAGATGTCATACATGCACCGTCTGTAACATAGACATTGGGTACTGTATGGATTTGATTATTAGCATTAAGTACCGATGTTTTTGGATCTCTTCCCATTCTAGCCGTACCCATTTCGTGAATTCCTATACCGGGAGCATGTCTTGAATCAAACGTACTGACATCTTTAAAACCCGCTTTCTCGAGCATTTCTTCCGCCTGCTGTTTCATGTCTTCACGCATGGTCAATTCATTCTCTTTCCATTCAGCATCAAAAGTAATCGTTGGCAACCCCCAATCGTCTAACTTTTCATAATCTAAAGTCATTTTATTATCATGATAAGGCAAGCATTCTCCAAATCCGCCTAAGCTCATTTTCCATTCTCCAGGTTTTAACATCGCTTCCTTGTATTCTGCTCCATAACCCAATTCTGCCACATGTTCTGCAATTCCATATCTACCACCACCACCTTGATAACCATATCCTCTTAAAAAATCTTTTCTTTCTGTATTTTTATCTCCTAAATTTCTAAATCTCGGAATGTAAATTCCATTTGGTCTTCTTCCTTTATAATATTTATCTTCATAACCCGCTACAGTTGCACGAGCCCCTACTCCTAAATGATGATCCATAATATTATGACCTAACTCTCCCGAGTCATTACCTAACCCATTTGGAAACCGTTCTGATTTCGACTGCATCAAGATAGATGCCGAAGCAATGGCCGAAGCACAACAAAAAATAATATCTGCTTTAAAAACTTGTGTTTCTTTAGTGTCAGCATCAATAACTTTAACACCTATAGCCTTTTTCTTCTCGGTATCATATATAATTTCATGGACAATAGAATTTGGCCTTAGCGTCATATTACCCGTTATATCTGCGGCAGGTAAAGTTGAGGCATTGCTACTAAAGTAACCTCCATAAGGGCAACCTCTAATACATCTGTTTCTAAATTGACAGTTGGTTCTTCCATCGTGCGAATGATCGCCAGTAATATGAGCAACTCGCCCAATAGTTAGGAGTCTATCTATATAATTTCCTGCAATTTTTTCTTTAAACTCTTCCTCAACACAATTCAATTCCATTGGTGGACTAAAAATACCATCTGGCAATTGTGAAAGTCCAAGATTCTCACCACTAACTCCAATATACCGTTCCACATAATCATACCATGGTGAAAGATCGCTATAACGTATGGGCCAATCTACACCATGCCCATCTTTTATATTTGCTGTAAAATCTAAATCACTTAATCGATAACTCTGCCGTCCCCAAGTTATAGACCGTCCACCAACATGATATCCACGCATCCAATCGAACCGTTTTGTTTCATTATAGGGATGCTTCACATCATCGACAAACCAATGTTTACTTTCGGCTTTTGTTGTATACCCTGTTCTCCCCTGCTTTTCTTGTCTTTTTTGCTCTTCAGGTGTTGTACTTCCACGAAGCTCCATATCCCAAGGATCATCATTCATTGTTGGGTAATCTTCAACATGAGTAATCATTCTTCCACGTTCCAATACTAATGTCTTTAACCCACCTTCACATAATTCTTTGGCGGCCCATCCACCACTAATTCCTGTTCCTATTACAATAGCATCATAATCTTCTTTTATCATATTATGTTTTGGGTTTTAAACTTTTAAAGGCATTTTACTTAACAAAAAAAGCTCAATTAAATTAGGTATTGAATAATTTTAAAGTCTAAATTTAATCAAATTATTAATATTCTAATGAAACTTTTGTAATTTTATCATTCAGAAAAAATCAAACCATCCAAACAATTATGAATAAAAATTTATTTTTAACATTGACGGCATTGTTCTTTATAACAACATCAATTACATCTTGTAAAAAAACCACTCCAACAACAGAAAATAAAGATGAAACGGCTCAAGTAAATGAGGCTGAACCCTTTTTTAAAATATCATTAGCACAATGGTCTTTAAATAAAGCAATTCGAAATAAAAAAACATTAGACCCAATGGATTTTGCTAAAAAAGCCAAAGAATTAGGTTTTGACGGTATTGAATACGTAACTCAATTATATAATGAGCAGTTAAAAACGATGAGCATGGAAGCTCTTCAAGATTCTTTAAAAGCAAAAAGTACCACCTATGGTGTTCAAAACGTTTTGATTATGGTTGATGGAGAAGGAAATTTAGCTTCATCAAATGAAAAAGAAAGAAACGAAGCTATTGAAAATCACAAAAAATGGGTTGATGCCGCGGCATTTTTAGGGTGTCACGCCATCCGTGTAAATTTAAATGGAGCTACTGAAAAAGAAGCTTGGATAGAAGCTTCTGTTAAAGGCTTAGGTAATTTAGCAAAATATGGGGCAAGTAAAAACATAGAAGTGATTGTAGAAAACCATGGAGGTTTATCTTCAAACGCAGATTTATTAAGTGAGGTTATGACGAAGATAAATATGGATAACTGTGGCACGCTACCTGATTTTGGTAATTTTTGTATTACCAAAGAAGATGGAAAATGTATTGATATGTTTGATTATTATAAAGGCACTGAAATACTAATGAAACATGCCAAAGCAGTAAGTGCAAAATCTTACGATTTTGATGCTAATGGAAATGAAACGACTTTAGACTATGAACGCTTGTTACAAATAGTTAAAGATGCTGGATATACTGGTTATATTGGTATAGAATATGAAGGTGAACGTCTAAGCGAAGAAGAAGGTATACAAGCCACAAAAAATTTATTGATCAATGCTTCAAAAAAATTAAAATAATTAACCCAAACTAAATTATGAATGAAATAAATAAAAAAAGGCTTTTTTACGCCTCGTGTACGGCCTTATTAGTAACCGCCATGACTTTTGCAATTAGAGCTAGACTGGAAACCGTTTTTGGACCAGAAGGTGTTGGTTTAACGTTAGAACAAATTGGATATGCTTTTACACCAGCTTTTTGGGGATTTACGTTAGCGATGCTTTTTGGAGGTCCATTAGTTGATATTATTGGGATTAAAAAGATAACATGGATAGCATTTATTATGCATGCTATAGGAATTGTTTGGACTATAATGGCGAAAGACATGTCCTCTTTGTTTATTGCCACTTTATTTGTTGGCATAGGTAATGGAATGGTTGAAGCCGCATTAAACCCTATGATAGCATCGATGTACCCTGAAAACAAGACAAAAATGTTAAATCGTTTTCATGTTTGGTTTCCTGGCGGCATCGCGATTGGTGGGGTAATGGGATGGCTTGTTATGGATGTTATGGAGCTGAGTTGGCAAGTAATGGTAGGGATTTTATTTATTCCTTTAGTAATATATGCTTTTATGTTTTTAGGACAGAAATTCCCAGTTACTGAACGTGTACAACTAGGCGTGAGCACTAGTAACATGTTTAAAAGCCTTGGCAAACCCTTATTCATTTTTATGGCAGTGTGTATGATGCTTACGGCAGCATCAGAATTAGGTACTACACAACGTATTGAATCACTCTTAAAAGAGTCTGGAACGGTACCTTTATTAGTATTAGTATTTATTAATGGAATTATGGCTTTTGGAAGAGCATTTGCTGGTCCAGTAATTCATAAATTAAGTCCATCAGGAATGTTGTTATTTTCTGCCATTTTCACCTTTATCGGATTGTGGTTGCTTACCATAACTTCTGGAGGAATGATTTTTGCAGCAGCAGCCGTTTTCGCCGTTGGAGTAACTTTTTTCTGGCCTACCATGTTGGGATTTGTTGCCGAATATTTACCAGAAACTGGGGCCTTAGGCTTATCTATTATGGGAGGTTTAGGAATGCTATCTGTATCCATTGTATTGCCAATTATGGGAAAATTAATGGACGAAGCTAGTGCACATGAAGCACTTAGAACCATGTCTATATTACCTGCAATTTTAATCGCTGCCTTTATTGGGCTTTTCATTTATATGAAAAACAGAAAAACAAAAACAATAAAAGAATAATTATATTAAATTAATTTTAAATGCCAAAAAAAATAAAACTCGGAATTTTAGGTGGTGGCGGTGATTCTTTAATCGGCGTATTACATCGTATTGCCTCACATATAAATGATAATTATGAAATTGTGGGAGCTGTGTTTAATCCCGATCTTGGTGAAAGCATAAAATTTGCTAAAGAAATAGACATTCCCACCAACAGGATTTATAATGATTTTGAAACTTTAGTTGAGGAAGAGTTAAAACTACCCAAAGAAGAAAGGATTCAGGTGTGTTCTATTTTAACACCTAACTTTTTACACTTTCCAATGGCGAAAAAATTGTTGGAAAATGGTTTTCATGTGATCTGTGAAAAGCCAATGACAACGACCTATGAGGAAGCTAAAATTTTACAAAAATTATTAGATACATCTAATTTAGTGTTTGCGGTTACCCATACATATACAGGTTACCCAATGACACGTCAAATGCGTGAAATGATAAAATCTGGTGCACTTGGAAAAATTCAAAAAGTAGATGCTCAGTATTACCAAGGTTGGATTAACCCAATTATTCACGATAAATCAAAACGTGGTTCCACATGGCGATTAGACCCTGAGAAATCTGGAATTAGTTGTTGCATGGGAGATATTGGTGTGCACGCTTTTAATATGATTGAGTTTACAACAGGCTTGCAAATAAAATCAATTTTAGCGGACCTTAATTATTTATATGAAGACAATAAAATGGATATTGACGGCACTGTTTTAGTGCGATTTGAAGGTAATGCCAAAGGTGTTATTCGCTCTAGTCAAATAGCAACAGGCGAAGAAAATGGGTTAACCATTGCTGTTTACGGAGACAAAGGAGCATTGAAATGGGAACAAGAAAATCCTAATTTTTTATATGCTATGAGTGATGATAAACCCGTGCAAATATATAAACCTGGACATGCTTACAATTCTGAATTATCGTTAGATGGCACCAAATTACCACCTGGACATCCAGAAGGTATTTTTGACGCTATGGCTAACATTTATTTAGGTGTAGCCAGAGCAATTAGAGGTGAGAAATACAATTCAGGAGAATTTCCAACAATGAATGACGGTGTTCGTGGACTTAATTTTATAGAAAGTACTGTAAAATCTCATCAACAAGGAAATAGTTGGGTAAATTTGATCAAATAATTAAAATTAAAAAATGAAAACAATAAAAGGACCTGCAGTATTCTTAGCTCAATTTATGGGCGACACTGCTCCGTTTAATTCTTTAGATGGTTTATGTAAATGGGCAAGCGATTTAGGATATAAAGGCATACAAATTCCCACTTGGGAAACTAGGTTAATTGATATTGATAAAGCTGCAGAAAGTAAAACTTATTGTGATGAATTAAAAGGCAAAATTAATAGTTACGGTTTAGAAATTACGGAACTCTCTACGCATTTACAAGGACAATTGGTTGCCGTACACCCTGCCTATGATATTATGTTTGATGGTTTTGCACCAGATAAGGTAAAAAACAATCCGAAAGCAAGGACTGAATGGGCGGTACAAACGGTTAAAAACGCAGCCATTGCGAGTAAACATTTAGGTTTGAATACTCATGCTACTTTTTCAGGATCTTTACTTTGGCATACGATGCATCCTTGGCCTCAAAGACCTCCAGGATTAGTAGAAATGGGATTTGAAGAATTAGCAAAGCGTTGGTTACCTATTTTAGATGTTTATGACGAAAATGGTGTAGATGTTTGCTATGAAATTCACCCAGGAGAAGACCTGCATGACGGCGACACTTTTGAACGCTTTTTAAAAGCTACCGGCAATCATAAACGTGTTAATATTTTATATGACCCCTCACATTTTGTACTACAGCAACTGGATTATTTAGCATATATAGATCATTATCATGAATTCATAAAATCTTTTCATGTAAAAGATTCTGAATTTAATCCAACGGGTAAAAAAGGAGCCTTTGGCGGATATAATAATTGGGTAGACAGAGCCGGCAGATATCGTTCTCTCGGCGATGGTCAAATAGATTTTAAAACAATTTTCTCAAAACTTACGCAATACGGATGTGATGTTTGGGCGGTAATGGAATGGGAATGTTGCATTAAAAGTCCTGAACAAGGGGCTAAAGAAGGTGCTGTTTTTATTAATAATCATATTATAGAAGCCACAGAGAAAGCTTTTGATGATTTTGCTGGAGCAGATATTGACAAAGAAAAATTAAAAAAAATATTGGGCATTTAATAAATGCATCATTAAATATGAATTATAAATAAGTACAATGAAAAAAATAACAATACTCTTACTTGCCGTTTTAACTTTTTCATCGTGTAAAAATGACAAAAAAGAAACAGCCTCTGCGGAAGAAACTGAAACCGTTTTAGATAATGAAACGAATAATGATTGGATAGTTCTTTTTGATGGCAGCTCTTTAGATGCATGGCGAGGATATTTAATGGACACCGTCCCCTCTGGATGGTCGATAGAGGAAAATACCTTGGCTTTTACACCAGGCAATGGCGAAGGTCAAGATATTATTACTAAAGAAAAATTTGAAAATTTCGAATTATCAATAGATTGGAAAATATCTGAAGCTGGTAATAGCGGAATTTTTTGGGGTGTTTTAGAAGATAAAAATGCCAAAATTTATGAATCTGCATTAGAAGTTCAAGTTTTAGATGATGAAAGACACCCAGATGCAAAGGCTGGCACAAGTCATCAAGCAGGGGCGTTATATGATTTAGTTTCACCAACTTCCAAAGTAGTGCACCCGGCCGGAGAATGGAATACAGCCGTTATCAAAATAAATCATAATACCAATGAAGGTTCTTCTACACTAAATGGAACTCTAGTTGCTACTTTTACACTACAAGGAGAAAAATGGGACGAAATGATTGCCAACTCAAAATTTAAAAATTGGGCAAATTTCGGTAAAATACATAATGGATATTTAGGCTTGCAAGACCATGGCAACAAAGTATGGTTCAGAAATATAAAAATTAAAAAAATATAATGATTAAAAAATTAATTCTTTCAGTTGTTGTTCTGTCTTTTTTCGGATGTAAGGAAACAGTAAAATCAAATGACGTATCTGAATCACCCCTTGATACTATTAGTAACATTTCTAATCAAGAAAAAGAGCCTACAAAACCAGAAGAAACTGAAATTTGGGAACCTAAACCTCCAAAAGTAAACCTCGGTGAAAATAATGTCCCTTCTGATGCTATTGTTTTATTTAATGGTAAAAATCTAGACGAATGGATTGTAGCAGAAGATTCTACCGCTGCCAAATGGATTGTAAATAAAGATGGAAGTATGACCGTAAACAGTGGTTCTGGCACATTACAAACCAAACGCAATTTTGGAAGTATCCAGTTACATCTAGAATGGAAATCGCCTACTGAAATTTTAGGTAAAGGCCAATCTAGAGCCAATAGTGGTGTTTTCATTCAACAGCGATACGAAGTACAGATATTAGACAATAACGATAACGACACTTATGTCAACGGACAGGTTGGAGCCATTTACAAGCAATCTATTCCGGCGGTAAATGCTGCCGTTCCCACAGGAGAATGGAACAGTTACGACATTATTTTTCATGCTCCAGAATTTGATGCTGGTGGTGAAAAAATAAAATCTGGAACAATGACTGTTTTACATAATGGAGTTTTAATTCAAGATCACTTTGAAATTCAAGGAGCAGTAGCCTATATCGGTTGGCCAACCAACGAACCTCATGGAAAGGCTCCCCTACAATTACAGGATCATAATGATGGAAGTAAGCCAAGTTTTAGAAACATATGGGTAAGAGAGCTGAAAAACTAAAAAAAAAATAAATTTAAGTAAAAAGTGAAAGCTGTAATTCAAAGAGTAAGTTATGCCTCTGTAAGCGTTGATAACAACATAATTTCTTCTATTAATAATGGACTATTGGTCTTATTAGGCATCACAGAAAATGACACCAAAGATGACATTGATTGGTTGTCCAAAAAAGTATTGAATCTTAGAATTTTCAATGACGAAAATGATGTTATGAACAAATCTCTTATTGGAATAGATGGAGAACTTATTCTAGTTAGCCAATTTACGCTCTTAGCAAGCACAAAAAAGGGAAATAGACCTTCTTATATTAAAGCAGCAAAGCCTGAAGTTGCAATACCTTTGTACAATCAATTCATTTCTGTAACGGAAAAAGAGTTTGGCAAAAAAGTTGGGACCGGCATTTTTGGTGCAGATATGAAAATAAACTTATTGAATGACGGACCCGTAACTATTGTTATAGATACTGAAAATAAAATATAAAATATTATAAAAATTGTAACGTTTTAGGTATAAGTTTGATATATTTGTGTATCAACAACCCATGCTAAACACTACATTATGTCTTTTAAAAAGTTACTTCTTCTTGTAACCTTATTTTCCATTCAATTTATTTATTCACAAGATTTTGACGTAAGTATTTTAACTATTCCAGATAGTTTAAAACAAAATGCTAATTCTGTCGTACGGAATTCAAGTACTAAAATAGTATTAGAATCATCAAAAAAAATGATTGTAACTCACAGAGAAACAGTTACTGTTCTTAATAAACTTGGGAATCATAATTCTGAAATTGTAATTCATTACGACTCCTCTAACAACATAAAAAATGTAAGAGCTTATGTATATAATGCGTTAGGTGTTGAAATTAAAGACATAAAAAAACGCGATTTTATAGATAGAAGTGCCGCTGATGGTATTTCACTATTTAATGATGGCAGACTTATTTATTACGACTATGTTCCAACTACATATCCATATACAATTTCTTATGAATATGAAATAGAGTCAGTAAATACTGCACATATACCGAAGTGGTTTCCTTATAGTTACTACCAAGGCATTGTTAAAAGTAGTTATCAAATTGTTTTTCCTAATGAAATAAAAATTCAAAAATTAGAAAAAAACTTTGAAAATTTTAACATTATAAAATCGGAGAAACCAACCACTATTAGTTATGAAATCAATAACTCACCTGCAATTAAATATGAAGATTTAGCACCTTATTATTTTAACATTATGCCTTGGGTAATGGTATCATCTAATAAATATCATTTAGAAGGTGCAGATGGAAGTGCAAATAACTGGAAAGATTTTGGAAAATGGAGATATGATTATTTATACAATGGTAAAGATAAAATAAATGAAGCCACCAAAATAAAAGTAAATAACCTGGTGAAAAATGCAACTAGCGATATTGAGAAAGCTAAAATTATTTATGATTTTGTTCAAAAAAAAACAAGATATATTAGTATTCAAGAAGGAATTGGAGGTTGGAAACCGATGAAAGCCGACGATGTTGACAGACTAAGCTACGGTGATTGTAAAGGCTTAACCAATTACACCAAAACATTACTCGACGCCGTTGGTGTAAAATCAAATTACTCAGTAATTTGGGCTGGTGAAGAAAAAAGAAACGTAGAGAAAGAAATTTTCTCTATGCAAGGTAATCATGTTATATTAAATATACCTACAGAAAATGGAGATGTTTGGTTAGAATGTACTAGTCAAATTAAGCCATTTGGCTATAAAGGTACATTCACAGATGACAGAAATGTATTAGTAATTACACCAGAGGGTGGTGAAATTAAAAATACTGGCACCTATAAAATTGAGGAAAGCCTTAAACACACTCTCTCAAATTATTCCATTAATATAGACGGTAATTTAGAAGCTAATGTTAAAATAGCCTCAAGAGGAATACAATATAACAACCATTTTAGAATCGAAAAAAATAACCAAAGAGATATAGAAAAATATTACAAGTCTAACTATTGGTCATATATTAATAATATGACCATAAAAAAGTATGACTTCTCAAACAATAAAGATAGTGTAATATTTAATGAAAATATTGAGCTCACCGCCTCGAAATATGCATCTTTCAGTGGTGACCGAATGTTGTTTACTATAAATGCTTTTAATCGAGCATTAGAAGTACCTAAACGTTATCGAAACCGAAAACTTCCCTTTGAAATATCACGTGGTTTTATTGATACGGACGAATTTAAAATAACATTACCTGAAAATTTCAATATTGAAGCCTTACCTAACAATATAAAAATTGATAATAAATTCGGGAGCTATGAATTGAGCATTCAAAAAATTAACAAAAAAGAATTAAAATATAGTCGAATATTTAGGTTAAAGAGTGGCAACTATAAAGCTAAAGAATATAAAGCTTACAGAGATTTCAGAAAGAGTATTGCCAAGCAAGACAAGTCAAAAGTTGTGCTTACAAAAGCAACTCCATAACATCATTAATAGGGATAATACAAAGATTAAATTATGAAAAAATTAATTATTACCGCACTAGTAATGCTATTAAGTTTACCTATTATAGCACAAGACACTAAATTAGGAAAAGCAACTAAAGAAGAGTTAACTGAAAAACTTTACCCTTTAGATTCTTCTGCCAATGCCGCAATATTGTTTAAAAAAAGAAGGTCACATATTGAGTATTCTCAAGGAGAGGGTTTTTACTTAGTTACAGACATTCATGAACGTATTAAAATATATAATAAGGATGGTTATGATTGGGCTACTAAAAGCATTTCTCTATACCAAGGTAGTGATGATGAAAAAGTTTCTATTAAAGCCAACACCTTTAACTTAACAAATGGAAAAATTGAAAAAACGAAGCTTAGCAATAAAGATATTTTTGTTGAAAATGTAAATAAATATTGGAAACGTTCAAAATTTACAATGCCCAATTTAACAGAAGGCTGCATTGTAGAATGGGACTATACAATTACTTCCCCTTATTATTCACGTATAGACGATATGGAACTACAGTCTTTTATACCTATTAAATATATAGAATCAAAAGTTGAGACACCTGAGTATTTTGTTTTTAAAAATGTAATGAAAGGTTATTACCCCGTTGATTTAGTGCGTGATTCTAAACGATCTTCTATTACATTTAACAACAAAGAACGGAATGGTAACGGAGCGGCATCGTTCAGCCAAAGTAAAGTAGACTACCAAACGAATATAATTGAATGTACATTAAAAAATGTACCCCCACTAAAAGAAGAACCTTATGTTAATAATATTAATAATTATATTACGGCATTAAAATTTGAATTAACAAGTACTCAATTTCCAAATTCACAGATGAAATTCTATAACACGACTTGGGAAGATGTTACTAAAACCATTTATGAAAGCAGTAATTTTGGTGGACAGCTCGATAAAAAATCATATTTCAAAGACGATTTAGCAGCATTAATTAATCTAACTGCTCCTGAAAATGAAAAAATCAATAAGATCTTTGCATTTGTAAAATCAAAGATTAAATGGAATGATTTCACTTCTAAATACACCAATGATGGTGTGAGAAAAGCGTACAAAGAAGGCGTTGGTAATGTTGCAGAAATTAATTTAACTTTAGTAGCCATGTTGAGAGAAGCTAATTTAAAAGCGAACCCTGTATTAATAAGTACTCGTGATCATGGAATCCCTTTTTTCCCGACTCAAGAAGGATTTAATTATGTAATTGCAGGTGTTGAAACGTCTAACGGGATTGTATTACTTGATGCTACTGAAAAATATAGCACACCTAACGTACTCCCTCTTAGAGATTTAAATTGGAACGGCCGTTTAGTAAGAGAAGATGGTAGTTCAAATGAAGTCAGTCTATTTCCTATTGAAGAAGCTAAAGAGATGGTATATGTTATGGCTGAAATAGATGATGAAGGTATTTTAATAGGTACTGAAAGGTCTAGTTATAATAACTTACTTGCTCTAAAAACTAGAGCTAATCAGAATAACACAAGTGAAAATGATTTGATAGCGAAGTTTGAAAAAGACAATGATAATATTGAAATTAGCGAATTTAAAGCCAACAATAAAAATGATATTTACAAACCAATCTCCTATCAATTTGATTTTGAAAGTGATAATCAAGTAGAAATTATTGGTGATAAAATCTATTTCACGCCTTTATTTTTTCACACAGAAAAAGAAAACCCATTCAAATTAGATGTGAGACAATTTCCTATAGATTTTGGTACACCTTTTCAAGAAAAATTTAATATTACACTAAAACTACCTGAAGGGTATAAAGTAGAATCAATGCCAGAAAGTATAGCGTATTCGACACCAGAAGACAACGGTTCATATACATTTTTGTGTAAAATAACAGGTAATAATCTTCAAATATCGTCTGTATTACATATGAAAACATCTATTATCGCATCTCAAAATTATGGAGCTATAAAAGAATTTTATAAACAAATGATAAGTAAACAATCAGAGAAAGTTGTGTTGTCAAAAATTTAACAGCCACAATCACTTTTACAGCCTGATTTCTTTTTTGATTTAAAAAAGTATTTTTTTATCAAAAAGGATATAGCTAAAGCAAGAAATATATATACTAAAACAGATTGAATCATAATTTTTAACTTAATACAGTAAAGGTAATAAAAGAAGCCAAATAAGCCAAGGCCGTCATGCCGAAAAGCTGTAGCAATGGCCATTTCCAACTATTTGTTTCTCTTTTTACAATAGCCAAGGTACTTACACATTGCATGGCAAAAGCATAAAAAACCAATAACGACATTCCTACGGGGAAATTGAAACGTTTTTTTCCAGTATCCTGGTTTATTTCTGCCCCCATGCGTTCCTTAATCGTGTTGGTATTCTCATTATCTTCTACGCTGTAAATAGTTGCCAAAGTACTTACAAAAACCTCTCTGGCAGCAAATGAGGTAATTAAGGCAATTCCAATTTTCCAATCGTAACCTAAGGGTTTTATAGCGGGTTCAATAGCCTTACCTGCAATACCTATATATGAATTTTCTAACTTATAGGTCGCAATATGCTTTTCTAATTCATCTTTATTCAATTGCTTGTTTTCCACTTTACTCTTAACAATTTCTTCAGCATTATCAAAAGAAGCTGGACCATTAGAAGCTAAGAACCATAATATAATAGAAATTGCTAAAATGATTTTACCAGCACCAAACACAAATGCTTTTGTTTTTTCTAAAACAGTAAATACTATATTTTTTAATGAAGGTATTTTATAGGCAGGCATTTCAATTATAAAGAAACTTTTACCTTTTACTTTTAACGTTTTATTTAATAACCATCCTGATGCAATAGCAGACGTAAAGCCCAATAGATACAATGACATTAATGCCAAACCTTGTAAGCTAAAAATACCCAAAATTCTTTGTTGTGGTATTATTAAGGCAATTAAAATAGCATAAACAGGTAAACGAGCAGAGCATGTTGTAAATGGTGTAACCAAAATAGTTACTAAACGTTCTTTCCACCCTTCAATATTTCGTGCAGCCATTATTGCCGGAATTGCACACGCAGTACCAGAAACTAATGGTACAACACTTTTACCACTCATACCAAAACGACGCATAATCTTATCCATTAAAAAAACAACCCTACTCATATAGCCCGTTTCTTCAAGAATTGCAATGAATAAAAATAATATGGCTATCTGGGGTATAAAAATAACTATACCTCCAATACCAGGAATAATACCTTCAACTAATAAATTACTAAATACACCTTCCGGTAATTGATTCTTCGTCCATTCACTTAAATTGGCAAAAGTGGAGTCTATTAAATCCATCGGAACGGTAGCCCAATCAAAAATTGATTGAAAAATCAGTAATAATATAAAAGCAAAAATTAAATAACCAAAAATTTTATGGGTAAGTACTTTATCAATTTTATGACGCATACCCGTTGCTTTTTCAGCATCAGTTGTATATGTTTTTTTAAGTATGTGATTAATGTACTGATACCGCAGAATCGTTTCCTTATTCTGCATTTTATTGAATTTTACCTTGTCAGCTTTAAAACTCTCAATACGGTCTATAAATTTAGGAGGTACTGAAGTAAGGTTATGGCTTTGTGTTACTAAAAGCCAAGCTTTATATAAAGAAGTATCATTAAATTTTTCTTTTAATTCTTTAAAAAACTGTGCATCTATTCTATCAGCTATATCTGCAATTTTTAATGTATTCGCCTCTTTATAGTTGATTATTGCACGTTTTACTTTTCCAATTCCCAATCTTTTACGAGCACTAATTAGTACTACTTCTGATTTCAATTCCTTTTTAAGCAATTCAATATCAATGGAAATACCTCTCTTTTCCATGCGATCGGACATGTTGATAACCAAAATTGCAGGAATTTCTAAATCTTTAATTTGGCTGAACAAAAACAAATTACGCTTCAAATTCTCAACATCAGCAACCACGACAACAACATCAGGATAATTTTTTTTATCAATACCTATAAATGTTTGTAAAACAATATTTTCATCTAAACTTGAAGGGTTTATACTATAGGTACCAGGTAGGTCAGTAATCTTAGCAAAAACTTCTCCTTGCATCTTAGATGTTCCTGTTTTTTTTTCTACAGTTACACCCGGATAATTGCTTACCTTTTGATTTAAACCTGTTAACTGATTAAATAAAAGGGATTTACCAGTATTAGGATTCCCTACTAAAGCTACATTTATGACTTCAGAATGTCGCATAAATTTTTAATTTTGGTAACTTTTATAAGTGAAGCTGTTTCTTTTCTAATTGCCAAATGACTACCATTTACTTTAATATATAAAGGATCTTTTAAAGGTGCAATTTGCATCAACTCCACCTGTTTACCTGGTAAGCAGCCCATTTCCAATAGCTTTAAAGGAACGCTATCAATTGGAATATCATCAATAATTCCAATTTCTCCGACAATAAGATCTGCTAAAGTAGTACTCAATTTTTATTTAGATTGATTATAAATACTGTGCGAAAATACACAATTTTTAATAAATCAATATGATAATTGTCATTAAAAACAAATGATCTTTTACATATGTCAATTATTTTTCTTTAATAATTGAATATCCTTTATAATTTGTTGAATTTCTTCTTTGTTGGTTCCATCATAGAAGCCCCTTATCTGTCTTTTTTTATCAATTAAGATAAATTGCTCCGTGTGAATAAAATCCTGTTCACCTCCATCGCCTTCATCTAGTACTGCAAAATATGACTTTCTTGCCAAATTATAAATTTGTTTTTTGTCTCCAGTAACCAGATTCCACTTACCATCAATCACTCCTTTTTTATCCGCATAAGCTCTTAAAATTGGTATACTATCAATTATAGGTGTTACAGAATGTGACAAAAATTTCACTGTACTATCATTTTTAAAAAAGGTTTGAAGATCTACCATATTTGTTGTCATTATAGGACAAATACTTTGGCATCTCGTAAAAAAGAAGTCAGCTACATAAATTTTATCTTTATAATCATGTTCTGTAATTGTTACTCCATTTTGATTTGTTAAATGGAAATTAGATATTTTATGATTGTATTTAATATGCTTTACAGAATCGTCAACTAATCGTGGATTTACATCGGCAGGATTATAAACTGGTAATCTCTTTTTGGGAACCATTAAAAAGTACCCAATAATGACAAGTACTATAAATAAAACGCCAATTCTGAGAACTGATGGAAATGATTTTTTAAAGAATGATAAATCCATAGCATTTTTTTTATATATTTGGGGTGCCTTTGCATTTCCCCTATCCTATGCAAAGTTATTGCTTATGAAGAAAAAATTACCCCTAATTCTATTAATTTTTTCATGTTTTTTATTCAGCCAAGAAAATTTGAATATACATGATGCGTATTTACAGGAACTGATTTCAATTCCTGAAGATGACGTTGCTATAAATATAGAAACGAAAGATCCCAATTGGCGAAAAACAACTATTGAAAAAATTACATCAGAAAGTTATCGAGAACCAAGTTTTTTAAAAACTGCCATGGTTTTGCATATGCTCAACTATAAGCTAGGTGATGAAAACTATATAAATGGTATTGACGCGTATTTATTAGAAATTAATGACAACAAATCAACAGCTTCAATTAAAGATTTTCAACACTCTTTAGAAGGGCAAACAGGTGAAGATTTATCTGACTTCTTTAATGACTGGACTGTTGGTAAGGGCTATCCTTCCTACGAAATAAGTTGGTTTCAAAATGGAAAAACGAATGAAATAACTATCGTTGCATCTCAAATGCAATCAGACCCATCAGTGACATTTTTTGAAATGCCAATTCCGATTAAAGTTAGTAATGATAATGGTGATTCTCAAATAATAAGACTTAAGCTGTCTGAAAACAAACAAAGTTTTACAGGTAAATTACCTTTTAAAATTGATACCGTTGAAGTTGATCCGGAACACCATATAATTAGTAAAAACAATACTGTGAAAAACGGTGTAGATCAAGAAATTCTAAGTACTAACATTTCAATATACCCAAACCCTGCTAAGAACGCATTAAATATTCAAAATACTAGTGATGCAATTGTAGAGAAAGTATCTATCTACAATATGTTAGGTAAATTGGTATTAGAAGAAAGCAACCCTTTATTGGCAATTAATTTAAAGCCGCTTTCTTTCGGTATACATTTAGTTAAAATTGAAACCAATCAAGGTGTTTTACATAAGACCATTTTAAAAGAGGAATAAAATATCTACATTCTAAAATTTATAATTATATATTAAATTATCAGAATACTTTTTTTATATAATTATCATAGTCATCAAGTAACAACGCCTCTACTTATTTTTAACAAACATTTTAAAATGCCCTTTTTATGTAATTGGTTATAAAACCTTACATTTGCAAACTGATTTTTAAAACGATAATATAGCAGATGGAGATTTTTATTAAGGTATCACAATTTATTCTTAGTTTATCTATTTTAATAGTACTACACGAACTAGGGCACTATATACCGGCAAAAATATTTAAAACACGAGTCGAAAAATTCTATTTATTTTTTGATTATAAGTTCTCAATTTTTAAAAAGAAAATTGGTGAAACTGTCTATGGTATAGGATGGATACCTCTTGGTGGATATGTAAAAATATCTGGTATGATTGATGAAAGCATGGATACCGAACAAATGCAGGAAGAACCTAAACCATGGGAATTCCGTTCCAAACCAGCTTGGCAACGTTTAATTATTATGTTAGGTGGTGTTACGGTGAATTTTCTATTGGGAATCTTTATATACATTCTAATGATGAACATTTGGGGTGAGCAATATTTACCTAATGAAAATTTAACAGATGGCGTTTGGGTACAAAACGAATTGGGTGAAGAATTAGGCGTTAAAACAGGAGATAAAGTACTTACTATTGATGGAGAGAAAGTTGAAAAATTTAGAGATCTTTTTATTGGTTTTATAAACGGTAATTCATATACAATAGAAAGAGATGGTGAAGTTATTGAAAAAGACATACCTGTTGATTTCATCTCTAAATTAGTTGATGGAGAAAAAGAAGATGCTAATTTCTTATCGCCGAGAATACCTTTTTTTATAGGTAAGGTAATTGACACCTTACAAAATGCAAATAGTGGATTAAAAGCGAAAGATATTGTTGTAGCTATTAATAAAAACCCTATCAAATACTTTGATGAAGTTGATGCTGAATTCAGTAAACATAAAAATGAAAAAGTTACGCTAACTGTTAAACGAGACAACAGTACAGAAGATATTGATGTAACATTAGATAATGATGGAAAAATTGGTGTACAACTTGCGATGATGCCTCAAAGTGATATGGAAAAATTAGGGTATTATCAATTTGAAACCAAAACGTACACTTTTGTTGAAGCTATACCCGCTGGTATGAATAAGGCTTGGACAACGTTTTCGAGCTATTTAAAACAACTTAAAAAAATCTTTAATCCAAGTACTGGTGCGTACAAAGGATTAGGTGGATTCATCTCTATTGGGAGTATTTTTCCATCAACTTGGGATTGGCAAACATTTTTAAGTATTACAGCCTTTTTATCTATAATGTTAGGAGTAATGAACTTATTACCAATACCTGCTTTAGATGGAGGTCATGTAGTCTTTACATTGTATGAAATGATTTCAGGAAGAAAGCCAAGTGATAAATTTTTAGAATATGCCCAAATTGCAGGATTTATCTTTCTAATTGCACTGTTATTATTCGCTAATGGTAATGATATCTATAGGCATTTATTTAAGTAGTGTTTAGACACAAAAATTTATAATAAAAAATGCCGCTCAAAATTCGAGCGGCATTTTTTATTATATCTAAACTATAAATTATTCTTTCTTAGAATCTTGTTTTTTCTGCCCATTCTTTAACTCTTTCTGCACGTTTAACATATCTTGAACAAGAAGATGTTAAAGAACCTTTACCTCTTCACATCTTCGCTCAAATTTGCTAACTTTTAAAAAACTCCATGTATTACGTGGTAATTCATTGCATGTTTTAACATAAACTGAAAGCTATACTCATCAGAAGCGGATTCATGCGTTTATAAAAACTGTATAATAATAGTAACCATAGAAAAAGTAATTAACACAAACATTATTTTTATGCTCCTTTTTAATTTACAAATTATAGTTATTAATAGCGGTTAACGTTCATAGAAATAATAAACCTCCTTTACTATTTTCAGTTTAATGAATAAAAATTGAACAATAAACGTTTGGACTTTACATCTGCTGATAGTTAAAAAAAACTTGAATATTTAGAGGTATTGAGGGGTAGGCTAATAAAAAACCTCAACGAATTAATCATTGAGGTTTTAAAATTTTATTAGAATATTATAATTTTAGATAATTGACTTAATCAGCTAAAATAATTACTTTGTTATCTTTCAATTCGATAGTTCCTGATTTAATAGGAAATACTAAAATTTTATCATCATCAGGATGCTTTGTTAATTTTCCTGATAAATCGCTAAACTCTTCATGATCTTGCGTATGTGTATGTACTTTTACAACGCCTTCAATTAATAAAGAAACGATTGGTGCGTGATTCTCAAGCATTTGAAATTCACCATTAATTCCAGGTACAGATACCGAATCAACATTCGCATTAAATATAACTGCTTCTGGACTTACTATTTCTAATTTCATGATGTTTTGATCTTTAGTCTACGCTTCTTCTGCCAACATTTTCTCACCAGCTTCAATAGCTTCTTGTATAGAACCTTTTAGGTTAAAAGCAGATTCTGGAAAACGATCTAATTCACCATCCATAATCATATTAAAACCTTTTATAGTATCTTTAATATCAACTAAAACACCTGGAATACCAGTAAACTGTTCTGCTACGTGGAAAGGTTGAGATAAGAATCGTTGCGTTCTACGTGCTCTATGTACAACTAATTTATCTTCTTCACTTAATTCTTCCATCCCTAAAATAGCGATGATATCTTGTAATTCTTTATAACGTTGTAATAATTCTTTTACATTTTGTGCACAATCATAATGTTCTTGACCTAACGTCTCAACATTTAAAATTCTTGATGTAGAATCTAACGGATCAACTGCAGGGTAAATACCTAATTCAGAAATTTTACGAGAAAGTACTGTAGTTGCATCTAAGTGAGCAAATGTTGTTGCTGGTGCTGGATCTGTTAAATCATCTGCAGGTACATATACCGCTTGTACAGAAGTAATAGAACCTGTTTTTGTTGAAGTAATACGCTCTTGCATAGCTCCCATTTCAGTAGCTAAGGTTGGTTGATAACCTACCGCCGATGGCATACGACCTAATAAAGCCGAAACCTCAGAACCCGCTTGTGTAAAACGGAAAATATTATCTACAAAGAAAAGTACATCTTTTCCCTGACCATCTCCTGCTCCATCACGGAAATATTCAGCAATGGTTAAACCTGATAAGGCAACACGTGCACGTGCTCCAGGTGGTTCGTTCATTTGTCCAAAAACGAAAGTCGCTTTTGATTCTCTCATGCCTTTTTTATCTACTTTAGATAAATCCCATCCGCCTTCTTCCATAGAATGCATAAAGTCATCACCATATTTAATAATGCCAGACTCTAACATCTCACGTAGTAAATCATTTCCTTCTCTCGTTCTTTCACCTACTCCGGCAAAAACTGAAAGTCCACCATGTCCTTTAGCAATATTATTAATTAACTCCATTAACAATACTGTTTTACCAACTCCTGCTCCACCAAATAAACCAATCTTACCCCCTTTTGCATAAGGTTCAATTAAATCAATTACTTTGATACCTGTAAATAAAACTTCTGTTGAAGTTGATAATTCATCAAATTTTGGTGCATTACGGTGAATAGACAAACCGTTTTTTCCATCTTTAGGTAAATCACCTAATCCGTCAATAGCATTTCCAGTTACATTAAACAATCGTCCATAAATATCATCACCAATAGGCATTTGAATAGGATTACCCGTTGCAACAACTTCATAACCTCTACTTAAACCATCAGTAGAATCCATTGCAATACAACGAACAGTATCTTGTCCAACATGTTGTTCAACTTCTAGTACTAGTATTGAACCGTCTTTTCTGTGAATCTCTAAAGAATCATGAATTCTAGGAAGGTCAGATTCAGTCAAAAATTCAACATCTATTACTGGACCAATAATTTGAGCAACTTTACCTGTAACTTTAGCCATTATTTATAATTATTTTGGTTTCAATTTAATTCGAAATTATTGCAATTAATTAACCCAATATATGGAATGCAATATATTCTCGTTTTTACGAAGTGCAAAGGTAAATTATTTATACTTATTCTAAAAGTGTTTTTTTAAATAATTTTTAAATCATAGCACTATGATTATCAGTACTTATTAGATACTAAAAAAAAACCTCACTAAAAAGTGAGGTTTTTAAAATTCTTTCTTAATTATTACAAATTAATTACCCAAGAAACATAATACATAGAACCTAGTGATCCTGTACCAGGAGCAGCTCTAAATTCTTTTCCTCCAATATTAGTTCCACCTAATTTAAATGTTGATTTCATACGAGGAACAGAATAGTTAATTTGAGCATCTACAACGCTTCTAGCATCTATCATAGCATCTGCAAAAGATGATTCCCATAAATACTCATCACTCCATCTATAGTCAACTTTAAAACCAAAGTTTTTAAATAGACTTGTATTTCCAAAACCAACTTTCACCTTATGCTCAGGAGTATTAAATCCAGCTTCATAATCAGGATCTGTATCTTGATCAAAATCAAATTTAGCAAACGTATAGTTAATACCAAAATCAAAAGTACTAAACACTTTAGTATTGATTCCTATAGTAGCACCATATGATGAAATATCTGCTTCTGAATTCGTATACACTTGAAATGGTTGGTAATCTCCGTTACCAATAGCTATTAAAGCAGTTGGAATCGGACCTCCTAATTCAGGTGGTAAATTGGTAATGTCTGAAGCTAAGTTCACACTTCCGTAATGAGGTGAAACTACTGTTTTATTACCGATAAAGTCTTGATATATATTATAGTAAGCACTAGCATCTAACATTAACTTACCAAAACCAGCTCTATAACCTAATTCAAAAGCTTGAACTCTTTCTGGTTTTACATAAGCAAAATCAGCAACCTCTAATAAGGCTGGATTAGGTGTACCTTGAGCTGCACTTGCTCCAAAAGCTTGTAACGACGCCAATGTAAATGCGTTTTCATATGCAGCCCTTCCTGATAATTCAACTGTTGCAGGAAAGCCTAAGAATTGAGCTGTTGGACTATTATCTAATGGTTTAGAAGTATATCTATCTAGATTATCAGGAGCAGAACCAATTAAAATTGCCTGACCCGCATCTAAACCAATGTATTGATCTTGTGTAGTTGGGTTTCTAAATCCTGTTTGATATGAAAATCTTAAATTCCTCGTTTTACCCTCACCTAATGAGTAAGAAATAGAAATTCTTGGAGAAATATTTCCATCAAAATTTTGTGCTTTGTCATATCTAACTGATCCTGTAAGTTTCAGCCTATCATCAATTAACTTTTTCTGTACTTGCATATAAGCTCCATATTCGTCATAATGAATTGGACCATCATAATCAGTAAATATAGTACCATTAGAATTCAAAACATATTGCCTGTATGAACCACCAATTTGTATTTCAGCAAAATCAATTGCTTTATGAAAATTATAATTTCCATCTGCATGATACAATTTTGTTTGATCTTGAAATCTGGCTCCAGTATTTAAATCTGGATCTGAAGTAATAGCATCTAATTGAGCTTTAAACTCAGGAGTTCCAGGTTGCAAAGTAACATTGGCATCAGCAAACTGTCTAGCACCTGCATGTGCAGCATCTTGTGTTGACCCCTGTGCAATAGCACCTAAAAACGTTTGAGCATAAGCACCAAACCATTGGTTTGCATTTGCTTTGTTCATATTAATACCCGCAAACCTCATATCATAAGAATCTCCAGCATCTTCATCAGTAACGTAACCTCTAATAAAAAAGTTATCATTTCTAATTTCAATTTTATGTTGTTGCATAAAGAAATTATTGATATTGTATCTGTTCGCACCTTGATAGATAGTGTTTCCTATTCCGAATTTTGCATTATAGATCATTTCTAAATCATTTGCAAAAGGCCTGTAATGGAAAGCAAAACTAGCCTTAATACTTTCCGCTTCGTAATCGGTTAAGTCTGATTCTTTATAACCAGTTCTAGAGATAGTTTGCTGACCTAAAGCAGACGCAACTGAAGCAGGAAAACCTGCCCCCAAAGCAGCAGCTTCAAAATCAATTGGTACAGCAACTTCATCACCATAAATATTTGCTTGATCAAATGATGTAGCATTCCCAACATTTGAAATTATATCATCCGGATTACCAGCTCCGGCATCAATATATTGATTATAATCAGTAGCATACCATTCAGTACCTTGTAAATAAGATAATGTTGCCTTAGCAGCAAACTTTTCACTAAATTTATATGCGGCTCTAATTCCAAGATCATAATACGGATTATCTCCGGCAGCATCTTGCATGGTAAGTCCCGTTTTAAAATAAGTACTTATACCAGCATCATCAAAAGGACTTTTACTAGTCATAAAAAGTACACCATTAAAAGCATTTGCACCGTATAATGCAGAAGATGCTCCTGGTAATAACTCAACAGTATTAATGTCTAATTCAGACATACCAAGTAAATTACCCAATGCAAAATTTAAAGCAGGTGAAGAGTTATCCATTCCATCTACCAGCTGCATAAAACGAGTATTAGCGAATGTAGCAAAACCTCTAGTATTAATAGACTTAAAAGTTAAACTACTCGTACTAACATCTACACCTTTCATATTTTCTAATCCATTATAAAAACTTTCTGAAGATGTGTTTTTAATATCTCTAGCATCCATACGTTCAATAGTAACTGGAGATTCAAGAATACGCTCTGGTGTTCTAGAGGCAGAAATCACAACTTCATCAAGTTGATTACTTTCATTAAGCATAAAATCCAACGTCTGAGTTGCCATAGTGACTTCAGCAGTAACTAACTCTAAACCTAAAAAACTAGCTTGAATAGAAAATGGTGGTGATTGATCTACTTTTAAATTGTAGAGACCATCAAAATCAGTAGCTGTACCAATAGTGGTACCTACTACAATAATACTAGCACCCGGAACCGGATCGCCATTCGAATCTGTTACTTTTCCTGAAACCACAGTTTGGGCCCCAATTAAAGTGACAAACAATAAAGTAAATGCAAGAGCAAAATATTTGTTCATAATACAATCAATTTGAGTTAATATTGTCGCAAAATACAATATTTTTCGAATAAATTTACAATGCACGCATAATAAATCCATGAAAAGCATTACGAAATTCAGATTATTTCGTGTTAATTATTATTAAATCAATATTTTATAATCTTTTTTGAAGTTCCAAATTTTCCTTTTTGTATTTTTAATATATATACCCCTGAAGATATATCATTGAATTTTAATGACTTATTAAAAGAGGAAGCTTGACTTGTATATTTCTTTGTTAAAATTCGCCTACCCGTAACATCAAATAATGAAATTAACACGTCTTCAAAAGAATCAGTTTGAAACGATAATTGGATTTGATTATTAAAAGGATTTGGATAAATATTAAGATCATTAAATTCATAATCATCAACACTAACCGTTTGATTTGTTTGACATAATTCTATAGACCAGTCATTTAGCACACCAACATCTCCATGAGAATTATCTACAACTTTTAACTGCCATGTTCCTATTGATGATATTCCATTAAAGGCAGATAATAAATTTTCAGACTTCGTAATTCCAGAAATTGCTGGTGAAGCATTATTACACGCAAATGAAATTGCCTCATCATCAAAAGTAGCATTAATACTCTGTCTTTGCTGCCCTGAAGAACCGCAAGTTCTATCATAAATCAAAATCTCTGTTCCATTAGGTGCTTTTAAAAAAATCTGTAAATCCCACAACCATGAATGCGAAATATTTAAGGATACATTGACATCGGAAACCAAAAAATTACTAGGTACATTTATTGTAGAAACCACTCCCGCTGTATTTGCATCAGGAATCGTCTTTGGAATATTAGTCGATTGAAATGTTGTACAAGAAGTTTGAAAAGACCCAATAGAAATATTTTCATTATTAATCGCAAAGAAAATATTAGCTACGGCCTGCACCATTATTCTAACATTAGGTGATGGTGTGTTTGGAACAATAATACTTTCACTACCATCATTAGGAGTATTGGCAACCAACACTGTTGGAAAGGTGAGGCCACCATCTAAGGATAATAAAATACTAACATGACTTTCATTTATTCCATTACCATCTGTACCAGCAACATCCCAAGTAATAATTTCACTATCATTTTCAGTCCATGAAACCCCTGTTGTATTTTGTGAAGTGACAAGAAATGGGCCGGCAACATCATTTACAGTAATTGTAGTATTATCTGAAACGGCCTTACCTTCTCCAACAACATTATCTCTAACCGTTAATGCAAATTCCATAGTTCTTGAAACACTTGGTAAAACTTCCCAAGTAGAAGTGCTAGCAGATGCTATAGTTTGTATATTCGGGAAATACCTGTCTTCCTCTAGAGTTGGTGGAAACGAACGAAATATTGCTCCAACGGTTTGTGTAGAGGTTGGCGGAATTGAAATTCCACTAACTTCGTTATCAATCTGCTCCCAATCATAAGTCAAAGCATCACCATCTAAATCTGCTCCTTGACCTCTTAAAACAAAAGGTGTAGATTTTGGAATAACATAATCACTTCCTGCATTTACAGTTGGTACATTCAAATTAAACACAAAATTAGAAACAGCCGCACATTGTGACACCCCGTTAATTAAGTTATCATATATTTCATTAATACTCACAATATTAAAGTAACTATCACTATTGCTTTGAATATTTTGTTGAGGACCGCATATACCAGCATACCCCATTAAAGTAGATCCACTTCCTGGCTCTACGGCAGTGGCATTATTTCTATTTCCATTTGCACAATTACCTGCAGTACCATTAAAAGTATGGTTTGCACCAAATTGATGCCCCATTTCATGAGCTACATAATCAATATCAAAACTATTACCCACAGGGAGACTAGAACCCGTTACGCCTTTCGCTTTATCAGTATCACAAACCGAAGCGAGATTGGCAACACCACCACCCCCCGTGCTAAAAACATGCCCTATATCATAATTAGCAGAACCGATACTACTATTTAAGTTATTTTGGTTTTGAATTAACATGGCTGAACCATTATCATTGGTATATGGATCAGTTCCTGGATCGGTCTCTAAATAAATAATCTGATCATTATTAGCCACTAACTGCATGGTTAAAGCCACATCACGTTCAAAAATTGGGTTTACTCTATTCATGGTTACTACTATGGCAGAAAGCACAGCACTAATAGAATCCATCCTTGTACTTCCAGTACCAACTCCAGCAGCATCAACATGAAAAGTCGAATATTCTTCAGTGGCTGCAATTGCTAATCTAAAAGTTCGTAGTTTTAAATCAGATGATGAACTTTTTTTAGCAACACTCTTAACTTTAGTAATTTCGTCTTCAATTGCTGAACACTCAAATGACTTATCGTTGATAACATCCTTTTTATAGTATACACTATATTTCTTTCTATTTTTAGTATATGGATCAATATACATTGTTCCTTTTTCCGGTGACAAGATCATAGCATACATACCTAATGAACTCGTTGTAAAGTGTACACTTGTAGATTTATCATCAACTGCATGTCCACGATATGACTTTATAGCTGGAAATTTCTTAGCTAGTTCGGCATCTAAGATTGAACTTTCTTTAACGTTAAATTTAATAAGATTTCCTTCTGCATCTGGAAACGTAACAGTTTGAGTTGCTTTATTAGATTTTGTATTAAATTGAAGTGTCTCTTTCAACTTTTCAAGATCTAAGGAAAAAAGTTCGAATTTCGTTGATTCAGTTTTGGCATCAATGAATTGTTCCGTTTTATCTATTGCTGAAACTTTTGACCAAAACTCCTTTTCTTGAGAGAATCCATCAACGCAAACCAGCAATATAATTGCTACAGAAAGGAAATAATCGAAATTTTTCTTAGACATAAATAATGTAATCCTATAACAAATATAAAAGAAGTTTTTAAATGAGATTTAATATCTTTACCCAAATTGATTCTATGAGGCTTCTAATTATTTGTATTTTGATGATTTCCTTTGTGAACTGTAAAAGTAAATCAAATACAATACCAACTTTAAAAACACATCAAAAACAAGCATTTGAATTAGAAAAATGTGCTATAGACTCAGAGTGTTCCATTGAAATAATACCTAATTCAAGCCTATTAATAAAACAAGATGAATTACAAAATACTTACATTAAATTAGAACACGGAAACAATACAATTGTTAAATACGAATTCAAAAGAAAAGAGATACCGGACATAGCTGATGGCAACTATAGTGAATTGATCTATTTTGAAATTGACGAAAACAACAAACAATTATTTTTAACTAATGGAGCCCTACAAAATGTAAAAATGATTTATGGAAGGTTTTGTTATTGTAAAGATGGCACTTCAGGTTACTTTAAGGTAACTGAAGGAAGGCTTAAACTAATTAAAAATGATAAAGAATTAAGTATTGACTTAAACTTTAAAGTGGGTAAAATCCCACAATTACTTACCGAAATTAAAGAAACCATAACACTTAAAGAAATTTAACATTCTATAGTTTAAATGACAAAAAAAGTACTACTTGCTATCATAATTTTAATAGCCTCTTATTTAATATTCAATCAAGTAAAAAAGCTAAACTTTAGTAATAAATATGAGGTTGGTCAACCGATAGATAGTTTAAACAATGTTATCGTTTTCTTTAACGGTGGGGTTGGTAATGTCGTTCAAAGAAACACAAGAGATGGCTACAACCTCGGATTAGAATATCAATGTGTAGAATTTGTTAAACGATATTATTATGAACACTACAAACATAAAATGCCCGATAGCTATGGACATGCCATTAGTTTTTATGACAATAACCTAACTGACAACAAAATAAACAAACAACGAAACTTAACACAATTTAGTAACCCGAGTCAATTCAAGCCCCAAATAGGGGATTTAATTGTTATGAGAGGCACACTCTTTAACAAATACGGACATGTTGCTATAGTATCAAATCTATTTATGGATAAACTAGAAATTATTCAACAAAATGCAGGTCCGTTTTCCTCGTCAAGAGAAAATTTTGAATTGACTAAAAACAATGACAAACAATGGGAAATAAAAAACGAAAGCATATTGGGCTGGTTAAGAAAATAAAAATCCATTAGTTTTAATTATTTTTGCCTGACAATGGTTTTAACTATTTACAATAAAAGTATAAATCAGCACCTTTTAAAACA
This sequence comes from Aureibaculum luteum, assembly GCF_003449015.1. GTDB lineage: Bacteria > Bacteroidota > Bacteroidia > Flavobacteriales > Flavobacteriaceae > Aureibaculum > Aureibaculum luteum. Next base: position 266,833 of record NZ_QRGD01000001.1, read on the forward strand.
ACTTTGTGAAAATATATCATTCCATTAAAGAATTTACCGGAAAAGAAAACAGCTCAATTATAACTATTGGGACATTTGACGGTGTTCATATTGGACATCAAGAGATTATCAAAAAACTGGTTAAACAAAGTTTAGAAAATGAGAATAACTCTATTATTCTTACTTTTTTTCCACATCCTAGAATGGTATTGCAACAAGGCACTGATTTAAAACTATTAACTACTTTACCTGAAAAAATAGCCTTATTAGAAAAAACAGGATTAAACAATTTAGTTATTGAGCCTTTTACAAAAGAATTTTCCAGATTAACGGCAATAGACTTTGTGAAAAATATCTTAATTAAACGGTTAAAGCTTAAAAAATTAGTGATAGGCTACGATCATCATTTTGGAAGGAACAGGGAAGGGAATTTTAAACAGTTAGAAGAGTACGGTTCTCTTTATGGGTTTAAAGTAGAAGAAATTCCAGCACAGGACATAAAAAATATATCCGTTAGCTCAACTAAAATTCGCCAAGCATTATTAGATGGCGATATTCAAAAAGCTAATAATTTCTTAGGCTATGAATATTTACTCACAGGAAAAGTTGTTCATGGTAAAGGTTTAGGCAATAAACACAACTACCCAACCATTAACATACATATAGAAGAGTCTTACAAATTAATACCCAAACCTGGTGTTTACATTGTAAAAACAACAATAAATAATCAACATTTATTTGGAATTATGAATATTGGCTTTCGCCCAACAGTTAATGGAAAGCATGAAACCATTGAAGTACATTTACTAGATTTTAATGCTGATTTGTATGGTGAAACCATTTCAATTTCAATTGCACATCGTTTACGAGACGAACAGAAATTTGATTCTTTAGAAGATTTATTTACACAAATTAAACAAGATGAAAAATCAGCAAGAACATTGATTGAAAGTAGTGAGATTTCATTTAGTGAAAAGAAGTTTTAATCCTTATCTTTGTCCGCTTAATATCAAAAAATAAACATGTTACAAGTAGCTTTTATTAGAGAAAATAAAGATCACGTACTAAAAGGATTGGCAAAAAGAAATTTTACCGATGCTAGTAAAAAGATCGAAGAAGTTTTAACTACCGATGAGAACCGAAAAACTATCCAAACTGAATTGGAAAACATTTTGGCAGAATCTAATAAACTTTCAAAAGAAATTGGCCTCCTTTTCAAATCTGGAGAGCAACAAAAAGCCACTTTATTAAAAGAAAAAACAGGTCAATTAAAGGAAAGTTCAAAGCAATTAAACGAACAATTAGCAACCGCTCAAAATGACTTGGATAATTTACTTTATCAAATCCCAAACATTCCAAACACTCTTGTTCCAGAAGGAAAAGGAGAAGAAGATAATGAAGAAATTTTTAGCGAAGGTGATATTCCTGAATTACATGATAAAGCCTTGCCACATTGGGAATTGGCAAAGAAATATGACATTATTGATTTTGAGCTAGGTAATAAAATTACTGGAGCTGGTTTCCCTGTATATAAAGGTAAAGGTGCTAAATTACAACGTGCCTTAATTAATTATTTTTTAGATAAAAACACTGACGCAGGTTATCAAGAAGTTCAAGTTCCTTTAATGGTAAATGAGGCATCTGGCTTTGGCACTGGACAACTTCCAGACAAAGAGGGACAAATGTATCATGTAACTGGAGATAATTTGTATTTAATTCCTACAGCAGAAGTCCCTGTTACCAACATGTACAGAGATGTTTTACTAAAAGAAAGTGATTTCCCTATTCTTCATACAGGATATACACCTTGTTTTAGACGCGAAGCGGGTTCATATGGAGCCCATGTAAGAGGTTTAAACAGATTACATCAATTTGATAAAGTTGAAATAGTAAGAATTGAGCATCCAAATAAATCTTATGATGCCCTTGACGGGATGGTTAATCACGTAAAAGAAATTTTACAAGAGCTAAAGTTACCTTATCGTATTTTAAGATTATGTGGTGCGGATATAGGATTTACGTCTGCCCTAACTTATGATTTTGAAGTGTTTTCAACAGCTCAAGACAGATGGCTAGAAATCAGTTCTGTTTCAAATTTTGAAACGTTTCAAGCAAATCGATTAAAATTACGTTTTAAAAATGAAGATGGGAAAAGTGAATTGGCACATACGCTAAACGGAAGTTCATTAGCATTACCAAGAGTTTTAGCTGGAATTTTAGAAAATTATCAAACCGAAAATGGAATTGAAATTCCAGAGGTTTTACAAAAATATACAGGTTTCAACACCATAGACTGAAATATTTCCGATAAATAACATTCAATTATATTATTAAAAAAAAGGAGCAATTGTCGATTCGAAACTAAATTCGAATCGACAAGACGGTCTTTCTAAATCAATTTTGTATCATGATTGAAGGCAATTAGCTTCTAAAACTATAAGCTTATGTTTTTAAACGAAAAAAATATTATCACAGAGAGCTACATAGAAAAATTCTAATAAAAAAAATTAGAACTTTTAATGACTAATTAGCGACAATAGCCACCATTAATCTTTTATAACGATTTATTTCTAGTAACGCTTTAAAATAGTCATTGATCTGACCATTTTTCATAAAAAAAGTAGCTTGTTCTTTTGCGTTTTGATGTTGTTGTTTTAACTCGTTCATGGTAAAAAAATTAGTTGATTTTAACTTTAAGGCAATCATTATGCCAAAATGCAAATTGGGTTAAGTAATTTTTTTATCTCACGTATTATTTTTAATTAGTTAAAACTTCTTTTATTACCTTTGAAGCTTATGTCAAATTAATTTCGACACAAGCTATAACGACATGCCATCTAAAATTATTGTACTGTTTTTTTTAATTTCATCATTTTGTAGTGCACAAAATGCTAATTTGGCTAACATGTACTTTGAGCGTGGCGATTATATACTCGCCAAATCACTTTACGAGCAGCTCTATAAAAAAAATGATGTAAGACGCGATTATTTTAAACGGTTACTCTCTTGCTACCAGGCACTTGAAAACTACGAAGAAGCTACCTCGCTACTAATTAAACATCAAAAAAAGTTCAGAGATCAAACTAATTTATGGGTCGAAATAGGTTATAATTTCCAATTACAAGGTAAAACAGAAGAGGCTGTAATAAATTATGAAAAAGCCCTACAATATATTGAAAACGACCCCTATCAAGGTAATGTGATGGGCCGTGCTTTTGAGGAAAATCATTTAACTGATTACGCCTTACGATCCTACAAAAGAGCAATGGAGTTGAATCCTAAATTAAATTTGGACCTCAACGTTGCCTATCTTTATGGTGAAAAAGCAGATATTGAAAATATGTTTGACAGCTATTTAAACTTAGTTGAAAAAAACGAAAAGTATTATGCTACGGTACAGCGATATGCTGGAAGATTTATAACTGAAGATAGTGAATACCCTAATAATGTTCTCTTCAGAAAGTTAGTTTTAAAAAGACTACAGAAGAATCCGAACAACTCATGGAACAAATTATTGAGTTGGCTATTTACACAACAAAAAGAGTACAACAAAGCTCTAGTTCAAGAAAAAGCTCTTTTCAAAAGAAATTCAGAAAATCTGTTCAGAATAGAAGAACTGGGTGACATTGCCTTTTATAACAATGATAACGCTACCGCAAAAGAAGCCTTTAGCTATGTTTTGGTAAATACCAAAGATCAAAATTCAATATTAAATGCTCATTACTACTTATTAAATGTGGCTATTAAAACTGCGGTGACAAAGAAAGAAATACAAACTGTTGAAAAACAGTTTCAAGAATTATTCACTGAATATGGACGTACTTTTACCACTTTAGATTTACAAATGGCTTATGCCGATTTTTTAACTTTCACAAAAAACGAACCTGAAAAAGCGATTGCTATTTTAAAGGATGCACTAAAAGAAACCACTTCTGATTATCAACATGGTAATTTTAAGTTAAAATTAGGAGATGTATTGGTGTATACAAATAGATTTAACGAAGCATTAATCAATTATTCACAAGTACAAACAGATTTAAAAAACAGCTCACTTGCACAAACGGCTCGCTTTAAAGTAGCTCAAACTTCTTATTTCAAAGGCGATTTTAAATGGGCGTTATCACAATTAAAAGTATTAAAAAAGTCAACATCACAATTAATTGCCAATGATGCCTTAGAACTTCATTTATTAATTTCTGATAATATTATAGGTGACACTTTACACACCTCATTAAAAATGTATGCCAAAGCAGATGTATTAGCATATCAAAATAAAACACAAGCAGCTATCGATACATTAAACGCTGTTTTAAAAAAATTTAAAGGTGGTGCTATTGAAGATGAAACCATATATAAGCAAGCAGAGCTCTATACTAAAATCAAAAAATACAACTTAGCTGAAGGCAATTATTTACAACTAATAGAATTAGATAAAACAGGCATTCTAGTAGATAATTCTTATTTTAAATTGGCCGAATTATACCAAAACAACTTAAATAATAGAGATAAGGCAAAAGAAATGTATCAAAAGATTATTTTTGAATTTCCAAATAGTATATATTTAGTTGAGGCAAGAAAACAATTCAGGAAACTGAGAGGTGATGTGCTTAACTAATAATACTATTACTAAATTATATTTAGGAATAATCAAAACTAATTCAAATTTATAACAAGTAACAAAACTTGATGCTCTGCATCTATTTATTAAAATAATTAAATAATAAATGTATATCTATAATGTAACTATAAACATAGACAGTTCTATTGAGCAAGAATGGCTTAAATGGATGCAAAAAGAACACATACCTCAAATGTTAGAAACAGGTAAGTTTTTTGAAGCTAAAATGTGTCAAGTAATGGTTCAAGAAGAAACGGGCGTTACCTATTCTATTCAGTATACTGCTGAAGACAAAGAAGCAGTAGAAAGGTATTATAAAGAAGATGCAGACGAGCTTAGGCAAGAAACTACAAAATTATTTGGCAGTAAATTTGTAGCATTTAGAACAGAATTAAAGGTAGTAAATCACGTTAAGAATTTTATAAAATCATAAATGATTCAATGTCAGTAAGAGCAAAAAAACACTTAGGTCAACACTTCTTAAAAGATGAAAATATAGCGAAAAAAATCGCTGATACACTTACTGAAAACAATTACGATACGGTTCTTGAAATAGGTCCTGGTATGGGCGTATTGACTAAATATTTATTGCAAAAAAAACTAACTACACACGTAATAGAAATTGATACAGAATCTGTAGAATACCTAAAAGCCCACTATCTCAATTTAGCAGATAGAATTATTTCAAAAGATTTTTTAAAGTTAGATATTAGCACCATTTTCGACAATGAACAATTTGCTATTATAGGCAATTTTCCATATAATATATCTACCCAAATCGTTTTTAAAACTATTGAAAACAGAAATCTCATTCCTGAATTATGTGGAATGTTTCAAAAGGAAGTTGCCAAACGTATTGCTGAAAAACCAGGTAGTAAAGCTTACGGTATTCTATCCGTTTTAACTCAAGCATTTTATGATGCTGAATATTTATTTACTGTTCCCCCAACTGTTTTTAACCCACCACCAAAGGTAGATTCAGGTGTTATTCGTTTAATCCGTAAAGAAAATTATAACCTTCCAGTAGACGAAAAGCTTTTCTTTAAAGTTGTAAAAACTGCATTTAACCAACGAAGAAAAACAATGCGGAACAGCTTAAAATCATTCAATTTATCAGATAAATTAAGAGAAGATACTATATTTGCCCAACGCCCAGAACAATTATCTGTTGAGGAGTTTATAAACCTTACTAAAAGTATAGCAAACGATGCCATTTGAAATTACAGATGAACTGATTAAACAAATTGAAGAGCTTATCTTAAAACAAGATAATGAAACACTCTTAGGTTTGCTGGCAGAGGAGCATCATGCAGATATTGCAGAACTACTAGAGGACTTAAATCTAGAAGAGGCTACTTATATCATAAAATTATTAGATAGTGAAATAACATCAGACATTTTAATGGAAATGGATGAAGACGATCGTGAGAAAGTCTTAAAGAACCTATCGTCCAAAGAAATTGCAAAAGAGCTTGATGAATTAGACACCGATGATGCGGCGGATATGATTGCCGAACTTCCTGAAGAACGTCAGGAAAAAGTAATTTCAAAAATTGAAGATGAGGAGCATAAAGCTGATATAAAAGAGTTACTAAAATATGACGAAAATACGGCAGGTGGTTTAATGGCGAAAGAGCTGGTTAAAGTATATGAAAACTGGAATGTATTAAAATGTGTGCGAGAAATGAGAGCACAGGCAGAATTTGTTACACGTGTACATTCTATTTATGTGGTTGATGAAAATGACAAATTAAAAGGAAGACTTTCTTTAAAAGATTTATTAGTAACCTCAACAAAAACACATATTTCTGAAATTTATATTCCAAAAGTTGATTCAGCAAATGTTCATGACAAGGCAGAAGATGTAGCTAGGGTAATGCAAAAATATGACTTGGAAGCGATACCAGTGGTTGACGATAAAAATCATTTACTAGGTAGAATTACCATTGATGATATTGTTGATGTAATTAAAGACGAAGCTGATAAAGATTATCAAATGGCAGCCGGTCTATCACAGGATGTAGAAGCAGATGATACACTATGGCAGCACACTAGAGCTCGATTACCTTGGTTATTTTTGGGACTATTGGGAGGAATTGGGGCTGCTTCCATTATGGGCGGATTTGAAGACCTCATTAGTAAACATGCAGTACTTTTCTTTTTTACCCCATTAATTGCAGCTACTGCTGGAAATGTTGGAGTGCAATCTTCAGCTATTATTGTTCAAGGTTTGGCCAATAACGACCTAAAAGGTAGTATTGGAGAAAGACTATTTAAAGAATTCTCTCTATCGCTAATAAACGGTTTAGCACTATCATTATTTTTACTTCTCTTTACATGGATTTGGAAAGGAAATATGCTCACTTCCATAGCAATTTCTATATCTTTATTCTCGGTAATAGTTGTAGCGGGTATAATAGGAACTTTTATTCCGTTATTTTTAAACAAACGAGATATAGACCCAGCCTTAGCTACGGGACCATTTATAACTACAAGTAATGATATTTTTGGTATCCTAATTTACTTTTGGATTGCCAAAATGGTGTTGGGTATTTAATTTGTAAACAAATCAAATATATTACTTAAAGCACTTGTCTTCGCTTTATAAAATTCAGTATAAGAACATTTTTCACAAGTTACCGAAGTATATTTTTGACTTTGAACATCAAAAATTTTACTGAGCGTTCCTCCAGTTCCTCTCATCTGCCCTACTTTATAAGTTCTGTTATTACATTTTGGACAGCTATAATTTAATTTTCCCATTTTTATGATTGTTTTATGTTACAACTATAAGTAGTGAAAATTAGTAAAACGTTACAGTAATCAAGGTACTTCACTATTATTATTTTCCCTACTTTTGTAGCCTATTTCAAATTAATATTGGATGTCTGAAGAAAAAAAATCGCTCAATTTTTTAGAGCAAATCATTGAAGAAGATTTGGCTAACGGGCTTACTAAAGATAAATTACACTTCCGTTTTCCACCAGAACCAAATGGGTACCTCCATATTGGACACGCTGCATCAATTTGCTTAAATTTCGGATTAGGAATAAAGTATAATGCACCCGTAAATTTACGTTTTGACGATACCAATCCTGCCAAAGAAGAACAGGAATATGTAGATGCCATAAAAAAAGACATACAATGGTTAGGCTTTAAATGGGCTAACGAATTCTATTCGTCAGATTATTTTCAACAGCTATATGACTGGAGCATACAACTTATTAATGATGGATTGGCTTATGTTGATGATCAATCATCTGAAGAAATGGCCATCCAAAAAGGCACACCTACTGAAGTTGGAACTAATAGTCCAAATAGAGATAGAAGTATTGAAGAGAACCTAGAATTATTCATGAAAATGAAAAATGGTGAATTTCAAGAAGGATCTCATGTATTACGTGCAAAAATTGACATGGAGCATGTAAATATGCATATGCGTGACCCAATTATGTACCGTATTTTGAAGAAACATCATCACAGAACTGGAGATGATTGGTGTATTTATCCAATGTATGACTGGACCCATGGTGAATCTGATTATATTGAACAAATTTCTCATTCAATTTGCACCTTAGAGTTTAAAAGCCATAGAGAGTTGTATGATTGGTATGTTGATCAAGTATATTCTGGTGATAACCTAAGACCTAAACAACGTGAATTTGCTCGTCGTAATTTGAGTTATACGGTAATGAGTAAACGTAAATTACTCCAATTAGTACAAGAAGGACATGTAAATGGGTGGGATGACCCTAGAATGCCTACCATTTCAGGATTACGTAGAAGAGGTTACACGCCAAACTCAATTAAAAAATTTAGTGAAATTGCAGGTATTTCAAAACGTGATAATGTGACCGATGTGGCATTACTAGAGTTTTGTATTAAAGATGATTTAAACAAAACTGCCCCAAGAGTTATGGCCGTTTTAAATCCTGTAAAAGTGATCATTACAAATTATCTAGAAGGTAAAGAAGAATGGTTAACTGCAGAAAACAATCCTGAAGATGATAATGCAGGTAACAGAGAAGTTCCTTTTTCTAGAGAACTTTATATTGAGAAAGAGGATTTTAGAGAAGAAGCTAATAAAAAATTCTTTAGATTAAAATTAGGTAAAGAAGTACGTTTAAAAAACGCATATATTATTAAAGCGGAATCCGTAGTAAAAGATGAGCATGGAGAAATTATGGAGATACATTGTACTTACGACCCTCTATCTAGAAGTGGTAGTGGTACGGAAGAAAGCCAACGTAGAGTAAAAGGCACATTGCATTGGGTATCTATTGCTCATGCAATTAAAACGGAAGTTAGATTATATGACCGATTGTTTATTGATGAAGCACCGGACAGCCATAAAGACAAAGATTTTAAAGAATTTATAAATCCGAATTCTTTAGAATTAAATACAAATGCTTTTGTGGAACCTAGTCTAAAAGAAGCATCTATCGGTGATAGGTTTCAGTTTCAACGTTTAGGCTACTTTTGTGTAGATGATAACAATACCGCAGAACATTTAGTCTTTAATAGAACCGTACCCTTAAACGACAGTTGGGCTAAAATAGAAAAAAAAGGGGAACAGAAAAAACCCGTTAACAATAACTCTATCAATGAATTATTAGCTATTTCTGGTAAATATTTAAAGTCAAAAGATAATGATGATCGATTGAGTTTATTAGATAAAATGTCTGATTTAAGCAAAAAAATTGAATTTAAAAACTTGCCTGACTTATTAAAAACGGCGGCTAGCAATAAAGAATATTTCACTTATTTAGTTGTTTTTAATAACTCAAATGCGTTAGAAAACCTAGTTAAAGATTATTCTAATATAGTGACAGAATTTATTAGTTCTGCATTACAAATGAAAAACTCTTATGTACGTTACCAGGCAGTGGACTTTATATATATCAATAATAGTTTGAAAGATAATTTTATCACGATACTAAAAGGTATGGAAGCTGAGGAGCGGAATTCTATGATTGCTGATCGTTTGAAACTAATTTTAAACTAAAAATATTAAACTGAGGTGTTGTTCCTTTGGAATCCTTAATTTGTATTATTATCACACAAGATTGCAACTCCATAGAACTGATTTAATTTAATTATATTTATTCAAGCGAATCAACGGCTTTGTTACAGTATTATTTTATAGATTAGTTATGCCCATTTGGTGCTTAATTATAAATCGTTATTCATATAAAATCGTAGAGACCACATTTGAAAATCATAGAGCAAATAAAACTTCCTATTAAAGAGGAAATGGATTTTTTTGAAGACAAATTCAAAGCTTCAATGATTTCTAATGTGCCATTGTTAAATAAAATAACGCATTTTATTATTCGTAGAAAAGGCAAACAAATGCGACCTATGTTCGTTTTTTTGGTTGCTAAAATGGTTTCTGGTGGTAAGGTAAATGACCGTACCTATAGAGGAGCGTCTTGTATTGAATTGATACATACAGCCACCTTAGTACATGATGATGTAGTTGATGATAGTAACCGTAGACGCGGTTTCTTTTCTATTAATGCGTTATGGAAAAATAAAATTGCTGTGTTAGTAGGCGATTTTTTATTATCTAAAGGCGTTTTGTTATCCATTGACCATAGTGATTTTGATATTTTAAAACTGATCTCGGTTGCTGTACGAGAAATGAGTGAAGGCGAATTACTTCAGATTGAAAAAGCGAGAAAACTAGACATTACTGAAGATATCTATTTTGAAATTATCCGACAAAAAACCGCTACTTTAATTGCTGCTTGTTGTGGTATTGGAGCTTCATCTGTAAATGCCACTCAAGAAGAAGTTGAAAAAATGCGAAAATTTGGTGAAATTATAGGAATTGCTTTTCAAATTAAAGATGATCTTTTCGACTATTCAGAAGCTAATATAGGCAAACCAACGGGTATTGATATTAAAGAGCAAAAAATGACATTGCCTTTAATTTATACTTTAAATAATTGTTCTGAAAAAAATAAAAAATGGATAATCAACTCTGTAAAAAATCATAATAAAAATAAGAAACGTGTTAAGGAAGTTATTGACTTTGTAAAAGACAATGGAGGTATCGATTATACCATTAAAAAAATGAACACCTACCATTTAGAAGCTTTGGCTATTTTAGATTCTTATCCCGATTCACAGTATAAAAAATCATTGACAGAAATGGTTAATTATGTAATTGAGCGAAAAATTTAGCAATCTAAAATACAATACCGTTTTTATTAGACTCCAAACTTAATTCACAAGTGAATTACCATTTTCACAAATTAAATTCTAATATTATAATAATTTGGAACGAAATTTGATGAATTCTTATCAATCATCGCTAAGAAAAGAAATATTACTATTAATTTTAAAATGGTTTCACATGAGAAAAATTGTATTTCTTTCATTTATATTTTTATTGTTATTAAGTTGTGATGATCTTGAATTAACTATTAAAGACAAAATCATCAAAAATGATGTATTTGTAATTGACCCTGATAATCAAAATTTCGGAGCGGAAGGTTCTTTTTGTTACGGATTTTCTGAACCCACTACCAGTAATAAAGCCAATATTGATATTCCATTAGAATTTCCAAATTCAGTAGATATCTCCACTTTATTACCACCAATTGGAAATCAAGGCAAACAAGGTTCTTGCGTGGCATGGGCCGCAGGATATTACCTAAAAGGATTTCAAGAAAATCTTGAAGACAAAAACAACAGCATTCAAAGTCCTAACAACTTATTAAGTCCTGCTTTTATTTACAATCAAATTAAGGTTACTGACTGTGCCAGTGGTTCGCAAATACCTAGTGCCTTAGAACTAATTTCTAATACTGGTATAGTGTCACTAAATGAAATGCCTTATAATGAAAATGAATGTGACAAACAGCCTTCTGAAGAACAAATCAATCTAGCAGAAGAGAATAAAATTCTTTCATTTTCTTATTTGGATGGCAATGAACTTTTTGATCAGGCTAAGGCTTTCTTAAATAACAATCAACCTATTGTTATTGCTATTTCTATTGACAGAAATCATTTTGGAAAAATAGATATCAACGGAGATTCCGTTTACCGAGAATTTGAGAATACTGATGGAGCACATGCAATGTTAGTCGTTGGCTATAATGACGATAAAAGTGCCTTTAGAGCTGTAAACTCCTGGGGAGAAAACTGGGGAAACAGTGGCTTTGTTTGGATAGATTATAAAGCATTTAAAGATGTATTGAATACAGACTCAGAATTCAAAATATTATGCGAAGCTTGGGTTACTGAAGACAAAATAATACCTGCTATTTAACTACATACCTTGCAGTCTTCTTTACTTTTAAGTTCACCTACCAATTTCCCTTTTTCATTCAATTCGTAACCGCAGCAATCCATAAAACCCTGAGCAATCAATTTTCTGCCTCGCTGAATTTGTGACTTGACGGTTGGTAATGGTAAATCTAAAATTTCGGCTATTTCTTGATGTTTAATCCCCTTTATATCAGCCATAAACAAAGGGTCTCTATATTTCTTTTCTAAGCTTCTAATAATTCCGTATAAACAATCATGTTCTGTATGCTCAAAGAAATCTGCTGTATGATCATCTAAATCCACAATATCCATCTCCATTTTTTCAGCAGCTGAAATACTATATTTTCTTTTAGAAGACCTAAAATAATCCATTATGGTATTATTAGCCACTGTAAAAAGCCAAGATTTTAGTTTATGCACATCTTGTACACTAGATATTTTAGTATGTACTTTTACAAATACCTCTTGTAGTAAATCATCCGTTATATTTTCGTCTTTTGTTTTAGACAAAATAAAGTGTTTTACATCTTCAGAATAAGTATTCCATATAATTTTTGTGTCGGTCATAAAAAATAATTCTTAAATTCAATAGTTGCAAAAGGCTGTCAGGTTGAGCCGAGTTTAAACCTCTTTATCATTAGATGAAAAGTTCTCAACTATACTCAACCGACAACATTAAACTTTATTTCTTAAATATATTCAAGAAAGCAGTTTTTAACAATTACACCCTGAACAATTACAATTATCGCAAGTGCAATTTGCACAGGTTCCGTTTTTACACCCATCACAATCACAGGTACATGTTGTATCTTTCATAATATTAAGTTTAAATTATACTTCTTTTCTATCAATAAGACGAAGAAGTTTTAAAAAAGATGCACTTTTAAACCACTTTTTCTGAAGTAGACATTTCTAACAACTCATCCATAAAACCTCTACTATTAGATAGTCTTGGTACTTTGTGTTGTCCGCCTAGTTTATTTTTAAACTTTAACCAATCGTAGAACAGACCTGTTTCGGCTTGATGGACTTTAGGCATGGTTAAGGTCATATCATTATAGCGTTTGGCTTCATAATCTGAATTAATAGACTTTAAAGCATTGTCCAATAATTCTGTAAAGTAATTTAAATTCTTGGGAGCTTTTGTAAATTCAATCATCCATTCATGAGAACCTTGTATTTTACCGTCCATAAATATAGGTGCCACAGTATAATCAGTAATTAACGTTTTTGTTTTTTCGCAGACTTGTCTTAAAGCCTCCTCTGCGTTTTCGATGATTAATTCTTCACCAAATACATTAATAAAATGTTTAGTTCTACCCGTAATTCTAATCCGAAAGGGATCTAAAGAAACAAACTTAACGGTATCTCCAATTAAATACCTCCACAATCCAGCATTGGTTGTAATTACGATTGCATAATTAATGTCTAATTTTACCTCATCTAACGGAATAGCTATTGAATTTTCTCCATTAAATTCTGACATCGGAATAAATTCGTAGAAAATACCATAATCTAACATTAATAATAAATCTGTAGAATCATTGGTATCCTGCAACGCAAAAAAACCTTCAGATGCATTATAGGTTTCGTAATATCTAAAGTCTTTTTTAGGAATTAATTTCTTGTATTGCTCTCGATAGGGATTAAAGTTTACTCCACCATGAAAATACACTTCCAAGTTGGGCCAAACTTCTAAAATATTATCCTTGCCTGTTTTTTTCAAAACAGCATTTAATAAAACGAGCATCCATGAAGGTACACCAACTAAACTGGTAATATTTTCATTAATAGTTTCATTAACAATGGCATCCATTTTAGTCTCCCATTCGCTCATTAAAGCCACCTCTGTTTTGGGAGAAGAACTAAAATCTGCCCAAAATGGCATGTTTTCAATAATTATAGCCGATAAATCGCCAAAATAAGTATTATTATCTTCATAAATAGCACTACTTCCTCCTAAACGCAATCCACGTCCGTTAAACAAACCAGCATCTTCATTATTGTTTATGTAGAGAGCAAGCATGTCCTTTCCTGCCTTTAAATGGCAATTTTCTAAAGCCTCGTTACTTACCGGAATAAACTTACTTTTTGCATTTGTGGTACCACTAGATTTAGCAAACCATTGTATTTGCGTAGGCCAAAATAAGTTTTGCTCCCCTTTTCTAGCCCGCTCAATTAAAGGTTCAAAAGTTTCATATTGCTGAATAGGAACTTTATTTCTAAACGTTTCATAATTGTATATGGAAGCGAAATGATACTGTTTACCAAACTCCGTATTTTTAGCCATTTCAACTAAGCGTATCATGAGCTCATGTTGAACATCAATAGGGTATTTAAGAAAAAGCTCCATTTGATGCTTTCTCTTTTTTAAAAACCAAGAAACTACGGTGTTAAATAAAGGCAACATTTTCTAAATTTCTATTTGATGTTTTATATCTTTGAACAATAAAAATACGATTTTTCTTAGTATAAAATTAAATATAATCAAATTATGGCTAAAGTAGGTATAATTATGGGTAGCAATTCTGATATGCCCGTGATGCAAGAAGCAATTACAATACTACAAGATTTTAATATTGAAACTGAAATTGATATTGTTTCGGCTCATAGAACCCCTGAAAAATTATATGATTATGCTAAGAATGCTCACTTGCGTGGAATTCAAGTTATTATTGCTGGTGCTGGTGGTGCCGCACATTTACCAGGCATGGTAGCTTCAATGAGCCCTCTACCTATAATTGGTGTACCCGTAAAATCTAGCAATTCTATTGATGGCTGGGATTCTATATTATCTATACTTCAAATGCCCGGTGGCGTTCCAGTAGCTACTGTAGCCCTAAATGGAGCTAAAAACGCTGGAATATTAGCGGCTCAAATATTGGGAAGTAGTGACAAAAAAGTACAGCAAACAATTATAGATTATAAGGAGGAATTGAAAGTAAAGGTGGAGAAAGCGTCTGAAGATTTAAATTCCAAAAAATAATTTACTAATCCCCTGGTCATTCCCAGGCACGAGGAATCTCATAAATATTCCCTTTAAGCTTTAGCAGATTCTTCGTTGCACTTCGTTACGCTCTGAATGACAGCTCTAATAAATAAAAAATTATGAAAAATCCATTATTACAATCATTCAATACGCCATATACAACCGCTCCATTTTCACAAATTAAAAACGAGCATTTTAAACCTGCCTTTGAAGAAGCTATTAAAATAGCGAAAGCTGAAATTGATGAAATTACAAGTAACTCAGAAATTCCTTCTTTTAAAAACACCATAGAAACGTTAGATTTTTCTGGATATACGTTAGATAGACTATCCTCTATTTTCTTTAATTTGAATTCTGCAGAGACCAATGATGAAATTCAAAAAATAGCCCAAGAAGTTTCACCATTATTGTCCGAGTTCTCGAATGATATTCGATTGAATGAAAAACTATTTGAACGTGTAAAATCAATTTATGATGACAGAAAAAAATTAAACTTAACAGTTGAACAAGCTACCCTTTTAGATAAAAAATATAAAAACTTTGCCAGAAATGGTGCCAACTTAAACGACAATGCTAAAGCCAAATTAAGAGAAATTGATATGAAATTATCAAAACTCTCACTACAATTCGGAGAGAATGTGTTGGCAGAAACCAATGCTTTTGAAATGCTATTAACCGATGAAAATCAATTAAAAGGATTACCTGATGGTGCAAAAGAAGCTGCAAAAATGGCCGCTAAAGAAAAAAATTTAGAAGGATGGCTAATTACCTTAGATTATCCTAGTTATGTGCCTTTTATGACTTATGCTGACGATCGGAGCTTACGTAAAAAATTAGCTATCGCTTTTGGAGCAAGAGCTTTTAAAAATAATGAATATGACAATCAAAAAGTTGTATTAGATATTGTAAATCTCCGCCACGAAAGAGCCAACTTATTAGGCTATAAAACACATGCTCATTTTGTGTTGGAAGAACGCATGGCAGAAACACCTGAAAAAGTATTATCATTTTCAAATGATTTATTAGAAAAGGCAAAACCGGCTGCTGAAAAAGAATTTAAACAATTATCAGATTTTGCTAAAAAAGACGGTATTGAGCAATTACAAAAATGGGATGGGGCTTACTATTCTGAAAAACTAAAAAAACAAAACTTTGACTTAGATCAAGAAGCCTTAAAACCGTATTTTAAATTAGAAAATGTGATTGACGGTGCATTTACAGTTGCCCATAAATTATTTGGGTTACAGTTTAAAGAAGTTGAAACTATAGACAAATACCATAAAGACGTAAAAACTTATGAAGTTACAACTACAAATGGTGACTTTATAGCCGTTTTTTATGCCGATTTCTTCCCAAGAAAAGGGAAACGTAATGGAGCATGGATGACTTCTTATAAAAGTCAATGGAAAAAAGACAATGAAAATTCGAGACCACATATTTCTATAGTATGTAACTTTACGAAACCTACAGAAACGAAGCCTTCGTTATTAACGTTTAATGAAGTAACCACCTTGTTTCATGAATTTGGACATGCGTTACATGGAATGTTAGCAGATACCGTTTACCCTAGCCTATCGGGAACTAGTGTGTATTGGGATTTTGTAGAGCTTCCTAGTCAATTGCTAGAAAACTGGTGTTACGAAAAAGAGGCCTTAGATCTATTTGCAAAACACTATGAAACTAATGAACCTATTCCTATGGAATTGGTTCAGAAAATTAAAGACTCTTCTAACTTTTTAGAAGGTATGCAAACGATGCGTCAATTAAGTTTTGGTCTTCTAGATATGCAATGGCATGGAGCAGACCCGACAAATATTAAAAACGTAAAAGAATTTGAAAACCAAGCTTTTGCAGATACACAACTCTATCCCGATGTTGCCGAAAATTGTATGAGCACTGCTTTTTCTCATATATTTCAAGGTGGGTACTCTAGTGGGTATTACAGTTATAAATGGGCTGAAGTTTTAGATGCTGATGCTTTTGAATATTTTAAAGAAACGGGGATTTTCAATAAAGAAACTGCTAAAAAATTATTAGATAACGTATTATCACAAGGAGGTACAGATAAACCGATGGATTTATACAAACGCTTTAGAGGATCTGCTCCAAGTAATAAAGCCCTGCTAAAAAGAGCGGGACTAATTGGTAAAGATTGAAATTTATAATCCATATTATATTCATAATTCTCCTAACCATATTTACACAAGTTGGGGGAATTATTTGGATTGCTACATTAATCATATCAAACAAATTAAAATATAAAAAAAAATATCTTTTTATTGGATTGTATTTCCTATTCAACTTGTTGATTATTCCTCCAATTGCAAATTATTTTGGTAGAGTTCCATTGCCTTATTTTAGTGAAAATCTAAAACCAAAAAATATAATTTACCCATTGCTATTTAGAAATTATGTAAGGCCTGAGCTAAAAGTACTATTAGAAAATTCTGCAAAAACCATTAAGACTCTACATAAATTTCAATTAAACTATCTCGATGCCAACTTCCCTTTTTATAATGGCTTTCCGCTGTTACCACATCTAAGCCATAACGATGGAAAAAAGGTAGACATCTCATTTATGTACAAAACTAAAGGTGGAGAAAGCACCAATAAGAAGCCCTCTTTATCTGGTTATGGAGCTTTTGTCAGTACCAAAAACCCTACATGTTCAGATTGTCTAGACAAAGGGTATTGGCAATATGATTACACCAAGTATTTCACTTTAGGTACTTTTAATGATTTGGATTTTGATGAAAATAAAACTAAAATTATAGTAAAAGAATTACTAAGCCAGCCAAAAATTCAAAAGCTATTTATTGAACCTTATCTAAAAACCCAAATGGGCTTAAGTGATTTTGATAAAATACGGTTTCAAGGTTGCAGAGCAGTTAGGCATGACGACCATATCCATTTGCAAATAAAATAAGCGTACCTTTTATATTTAGTAAGTAAAATTAAACCTTAACCATTTCTTTATGTCTAATCAATCATGAAGGCAAAACACATACAACATTTATTTTGGCGTGCAGGATTTGGAATAAAACCTGAAGCTTTAGAAATACACTCTAAAAAGAATAGAAAAAAAGTTGTTGCTGAACTTTTTGAGGATTCCTTTAACTCCAATCCGTTACTAATAGATACTTCTGAATTGGTAAGTGCTTATTTAAATATGGACAAGTCAGATAAATTAGCCAAACAAAAACTTGCTAAAGAAAATAGAAAAAAACAATTAGAATTTAATTCCGCGTGGTTAAAGCGGTTAATGACTTCTAAAGAAATGTTGCGTGAAAAAATGACCTTGTTTTGGGCTAATCACTTTGTTTGTCAAGACAATAATATCGTTTACATACAAAAGTATAACAACACTTTACGGAAACATGCCCTTGGTAATTTAAATGATTTTGTAAAAGCCATTTCGAAAGAAACAGCAATGATACGCTACTTGAACACAAAACAAAATAGAAAATCAAAACCCAATGAGAATTTTGCCCGAGAATTATTAGAATTGTTTACGCTTGGCACAGGCAATTATACTGAAACTGATATTAAAGAAGCTGCCAGAGCCTTTACAGGATACAACCACAATTTAAAAGGGGCATTTAATTTTAATAAAAAACAACATGATTTTAAATCAAAAACATTTTTAGGAGAAACAGGAAATTTTGATGGTGATGCTGTTATAGATATTGTCTTGAAGCAAAAAGCCTGTGCAACATTTATCTGTGAGAAAATTTATCGAAATTTTGTAAATGAAATCCCGAACAGTGAGCATATTAACCAGATGGCTCAAGTATTTTATCCAAGGTATGATATTGAGAACCTGATGCAATTTGTTTTTAACTCGGATTGGTTTTATGAAGAGATCAACATAGGATGTTTGATAAAATCGCCAGTTGAATTAATGGTTGGAATGCACAACGTTGTTCCTTTTGAATTTCAAAATCCTAAAAACGCTTATTATATTCAAAAATTATTAAATCAAGTATTGTTGCGACCTCCAAATGTGGCAGGTTGGAAAGGTGGCAGAACATGGATAGATAGTAACACCATTTTAATTCGATTAAAGCTACCTTCCATCCTATTGAACAATGCCATTATTGCTTTAGAGGAAAAGGGTGAATTTGAAGATTCTTACCAGAAGTATTATGCTAAAATGAACACGAGAAAAAAGACAATTAAAACTACCGTTGATTGGAATACGTTCGATAAATATTTTAAAACGATAAATATTTCAGATATGAAAGATCTTTTATTAGTGAGCCCTATAAATAAAGGAACAGAAGATTTACTTCATCAACTTACAATGGACAACAAGCAAGAAGTTTGTATACAATTAATGTCATTACCTGAATATCAACTTTGTTAAATCCTAGCTTATGAAACGTAGAGATTTTTTAAAAAACACAGGTTTAGCGAGTAGTTTATTTTTAGTACCTAGTTTTGTAAAAGCATTTGAAAAAATAGCCACAGAACAATTGGGCTTTAAAAGACTTGTAATTATACAGCTTTCTGGTGGTAACGATGGCTTAAACACCGTAATTCCTTTTAGGAATGATATTTATTATAAAAAAAGACAAGACATTGCCATTCCCAAAAGCAAGATAATTTCTTTAACTGACGACCTTGGTTTTCATGAAAGTTTATTACCACTAAAACAGTTGTATGACCAAGGTTATGTTTCAATTATTAATAACGTAGGCTACCCTAACCCAGATCGATCACATTTCAGATCGACTGACATTTGGCACACAGCAACTGACGCAGACAAATATGCCACTTCAGGATGGTTAGGTAGATATTTAGATCAATATGGTCAGCATCCATTTAATGCTATAGAAGTTGATGATAGTTTGTCATTAGCTTTAAAAGGAGAAATTAACAACGGAATTGCTACAAAAAACGCGGCTCTTCTTTTTAATTCAGCACGGGAACCTTATTTCAAAAAAATACTAGCCAACCAACAAGACGCTCATTTGAGTGAGCATAATTTGGGTTATTTATACAAAACGTTAATTGCGGCTGAATCATCAGCAAAGTACATTTACGAAACTTCAAAAACTTTTAAATCTAAACAAGAATATCCGCAAAGTCCATTTGCAAAACAATTAAAAACTACCGCTGAGTTTATCAATAGTGGCTTAGACACCAAAGTGTTTTACACTTCATTAGGTGGATTTGATACACATGCCAATCAACTTAACAAACAAAAACAGTTATTAAAAGTTTATGCTGAAGGTATAGAAAGTTTTGTAAAAGATTTAAAGGAAAATGACACATTTAAAGACACATTAATACTTACCTTTTCTGAATTTGGACGACGTGTTCAACAAAATGCCGCTAATGGCACCGACCATGGCACTGCCAATAATGTCTTTATTATTGGTGAAAATTTAAAACAAAAGGGCATTTACAATGGTGCTCCAAATCTTTTAAAATTAGACACTAACGGAGATTTAATCTATGAGATTGATTTTAGACAAATCTACGCGACCGTTTTAGAAAATTGGTTAGGTGTTGATGCTAAAGCTATATTATTTGAGAAATCTTTTAAAAAGTTACATTTTATTTAGTGCTATTTTTCTCTTGAATCCACTTAGAGAGATACTTTGTACTTTGTAAAGAATGATGCTGTAACATGCTACCCATAAAATTTTGATTTCTATGAGAATTCAAATCACTTTGAATTTCATGGATTTTAGTATTCAGTTTCTTCGAGAGTTCTTCTTTATGGTAAATAGTAGTAATTATTTCAATTCCATTTTGTTGTGATTGCTCCCAAATATCTTTATCCGTATAAAGTTCAACTGCCTTATTGGCAAATGTTTTTGAATTATCATTTACAAAGCCATTCCATGGTAAATTATTATGCATTCCTTCTGCTCCAATAGTTGTGGTTACCGACGGGGTTCCGTTTAACATGGCATCTATAAGTTTCCCTTTGAGTCCTGCCCCAATTTGAAGTGGAGCTAATAGTACTCGAGCATTAGAGACAACCTTATGAGCATCTTCTGCCCTGCCCTTTACAATAAATCCTTCCTTTTCATTATGTAAATCGGTTACTTTTTGGGAAGGATACGATCCGTAAATCAATAGTTTTGCTTTGGGTAATTGTTTTCTTATAAATGGCCAAATGGTTTTCTTTAAATACAATACCGATTGCCAATTGGGCTCATGTCTAAAGTTCCCTATACTAATAAAATCATGTCGCTCTTCAAAAGTTGGTTTTTCTAATAACGTATCTTTTGAAAGACCATCAAGCATGAAAGGCAATTCAATTAAAATAGTTTCAGGAATTTTAAAGTGATTTAGTAAAAGTTGATACTCGTATGGAGAAATAATTAATGATAAATCACATCTATAAATACTGGCAATTTCTCTCTTCGTAATATCTAATCTATTCAGCTGTTCTAACTTGAAACTTTCTTCTTTTTTAAAAGCTTCACCTCTTGCTTGCCGCAAACAATGTAAATCTTCGGTATCTAAAACTCGTATTGCATTTGGGCAATTTTCGACAACACGCCAACCAAACTGCTCTTCACTTATAAAGCGATCAAAAACGACAATGTCAGGCTGTAACCTTTTAATAAAATTATCGAAACTGGTATTGTTTAACTCAATAGTAACACTGGCAATTCCTAAACTTTCAAGATTATCAACATATGGTGTTGTCTGTGCTGCACTAGAAAATGTAATGTGATAATTTTCCTCTAAAAAAAAGTGAAGTAATTGCAGCATCCTACTTCCGGCAGCTGTAGAAGTTGATTCAGGAAAAACCAATCCGATAAATAGGACTTTTTTCATTATGTATATTGGATAATTTTAATTTAATTTATATGGTCCATTTATTCCCAAATTAAAATACTCTTCTTTGTCGATATTAATATTAATTCGCCAATAACAAGGGCCACCATCATCTACTTTGTAAAATTCTTTTTTCCAATCCATCAGTTTACTTTCATGCTTTCCGTTTATCTCTTCAAAATGCTCCTCTGGGGGTAAACAAAATGTATTTAAAAGAATTATTCTACTACCATTATTATCTATGTAAGGCACGTATTGTTTATATAAATTCTTATGAATGTTTTCTAATACGTGCTCTTTAATAAATTTAAATTCATTATTATCAATTGCCTTTTGTAAAACTACATCTACAACATCAATATCTTTCTCTTTGGGTTTCCAAACTGAATAACCATAAGTTGTATTTAGCCAATTATTGTATTTTGAGTCCAATAAAATTGTAGATTTCTTATCAATTGTCTTTGAACATGAAGTCAAAACTAGAAAAAATGAAACTGCGAACATCAGTTTATACTTCATAAGTAATATAATTGATATGATAATAACTTGAACTAAACAAAGTTAATTATTCTTTAATTAATAACTAACCATAAATATAATTTCATAAACACTAAACAAACTTTCAATAATTATTGAAAGTTTAAAAATAATTGTATATTTGCATATGGAATATCAAGAAGCAAAAGAAAAATTTATTAGCACTTGGGGTAGTTTAGGTACGATGTGGGGTATTAATAAAGCCATGGCAATGATTCAAGCCTTACTTTTTGTTTCTACCAAACCATTGTCTATGGAAGACATTATGGAAGAATTGCAAATATCTAGAGGTAACACCAGTATGAATTTACGTCAATTGATGGATTGGGGTATTGTAACTAAAGAAATAATTCCTGGAGAACGCAAAGAGTTTTTTACTACGGAAAAAGATGTACAAGAATTGGCAAGACAAATTGCTAAAGAAAGAAGCAGAAGAGAAATTCAGCCGGTAATTAAAGTCTTAAAAGAAGTCTCAAGTATAAAAGATGATAAAACAGACAAAACGAAAGAACTGATAAAACAAACCAAAGCTTTGCACGAATTAACCGAAAATGCAGACAAAATGTTAAACAAATTGATTAATCAAGAACAAAATTGGTTGACAAAGTCTTTGTTCAAACTTATTAAATAAAAAAATTTAAACCATACTTTCAATATTTTCTGAAAGTTTTAAAATAACAAAATTATGGCAACACTTAAAAATTATACCTTACTCTATGATGATGATTGCCCGCTATGCAAAACCTATACTTCCGCATTTATAAAAACAAAAATGTTAGATAAAAAGGGGAGACAGGCGTATAGTAGCATATCACAAATGGAATACGATTATATAGATTTGGAAAAAGCTAAGAATCAAATTGCCCTAATAAACCATGACGATAAAACGGTTTTTTACGGAATTGATAGCTTATTAAAAGTTATCGGATACTCGTTCCCTTTTGTTGAAAAAATTGGACAAATTAGTCCAATCAAATGGTTCTTAAAAAAGCTATATTCTTTTATCTCTTACAATCGAAAAGTGATAATTCCGATTAAGAAACAGGACTTTCAATGTATGAGTTGTGAGCCTGAATTCAATATCAAATACCGTATTATTTATATTCTCTTTGCTACCTTAATTACCAGCTTGGTACTTTATCAATATTCAGAACAATTATCCTTTTTACCTGATTCTACGATAGGAAGAGAAACAGTATTAGCCATAGGACAAATTGTATTTCAAAGTGTTTTCTTATTAAAAATAAACCGTAATGATTTACTAAACTATATTGGTAATTTAATGACCGTTTCTTTAATGGGCTCTCTTCTATTAATGCCAATTATTATCATCAACCATTTTATCATGTTACCTACATTGATCCTACTTAGTTGGTTTGGTCTTACGGCACTATTAATGTTTATGGAACATTATCGTAGAGTTAACTTACTAAGCCTACCTACTTATTTATCGTACACATGGGTGTTGTTTCGCGTTATCGCGTTACTATTAATTTTAAACTTATAATTATGAAAACATTGCATTATATAAATCTAACAGCTTTCCTCATAACATTTGGTCTATATGCAAGTATTCATTTCGTAATATATGGTATGATTGCTTCTTTATGTCTGGGTGTAATCCAACTTTTCCTTGGAATTGTCTTGGTCGTTTATTCAAAAGAATTTAGCAAAAAGCATCAAAATTATCTTAAAATATATTGGATTCTAGCGATACTAAATATAATGGCTCTTATAATTATCTCTGAAACCCGACTTAGCATAAATAGTTATTATGCTGCAACGCTTACCTTTATAATTCCAATGTTTATTGCATCATATTTTGTCTATTTAACATATCAAATTCAAAAACCCATCCAATTATGAAAACAATTGTAATAGCTGGAGGCAGTGGCTTCCTTGGTCAAGTTTTAGAAAATCAATTAACTAAAAATGGATATACAGTTAAACTATTAACGCGTTTCCCGAAAAAAGAAAACGATGTGTATTGGGATGCCAACACATTAGGCAAATGGACCATTGCATTAGAAAATTCTGAAGCACTAATCAACTTAACTGGAAAATCAGTGGATTGCCGTTATACGGATAAAAACAAAAAGGAAATTTATGAGTCCCGAATCAACGCAACTCAAATTTTAGGAAAAGCCATTCTGCAATGTAAGCAACCTCCAAAAATTTGGATGAACGCTTCCACAGCTACAATATATCGTCATTCAATAGATAAAGAAATGACCGAGCAAAACGGCGAAATTGGTAACGATTTTTCAATGAATATTGCTAAATCTTGGGAAAAAGAATTTAACCAATTTGATACCCATAAAACGAGAAAGGTTATTCTTAGAACATCTATTGTATTGGGTAAAAACGGTGGAGCATTCATCCCGCTAAAAGCTTTAGCAAAATTTGGTTTGGGCGGTAATCAAGGAAAGGGAAATCAAAAGGTTAGTTTTATTCATGAAAAAGATTTTGTGAGAGCCGTTGAATTTATCATAAACCGTCCCAACCTCAATGGTGTTTTCAATGTGACCGTTCCAAACCCAACTAACAATATGATATTAATGAAAACCATCCGTAAAAAAATAGGAATGCCTTTTGGTATTTCACACCCCGAATGGTTATTGAAAATTGGTGCCAAAATAATTGGAACAGAAACAGAATTGGTTTTAAAAAGCAGGAATGTTATTCCTGAACGTTTATTACAGCATGGCTTCAGTTTTAAGTATCCAACCATAGAAACTACCATATCTAATTTATTAAATTAATACAGGTTATTCAATTACACATATTATCCCTATTTTTGTGTTATAAAAATATTTTTTACTTATGAGTACATATGATGTAGCCATTATTGGTTCTGGTCCTGGAGGATACGTTGCAGCCATTCGCTGTGCACAATTAGGCATGAAAACTGCCATTATCGAAAAATATGATACCCTAGGTGGTACATGTTTAAATGTTGGTTGTATTCCTTCAAAAGCATTATTAGATTCTTCGCATCATTATCATGATGCCATTGCACATTTTGAAGAGCACGGTATTGAGATTTCAGGCGATATAAAAGCCAATCTTAAAAAAATGATTGACCGTAAACAAAACGTGGTAGACACCAATACAAGTGGAATTAAATACTTGATGGATAAGAACAAGATTACTATCTACCATGGTATTGGTTCTTTTATTGATGCCACTCATATTAATATTACTAATCCCGATGCTTCGGGAGATGGTAAATCGGAAGAAATTGAAGCTAAAAATATCATTATAGCAACAGGTTCTAAACCTTCAACGTTACCATTTATTAAATTAGATAAAAAACGAGTAATCACCTCAACTGAAGCGTTGAGCTTAAAAGAAATTCCAAAACATTTAGTCGTTATTGGTGGTGGTGTTATCGGATTAGAACTCGGTCAAGTATATAAAAGATTAGGTGCAGAAGTTTCTGTAATTGAATATATGGATAGAATCATTCCTACGATGGATGCTTCTTTATCTAAAGAATTGCAAAAAGTACTTAAAAAACAAGGTGTAAAATTCTATACTAAACATAAAGTAACAGCAGTTAAAGCTGGAGCTAAAGAAGTAACTATTACTGCAGATGATAAAAAAGGTAACCCCGTTGAATTTAAGGGAGATTACTGTTTAGTTTCTGTAGGTAGAAAACCATATACTGATGGTTTAAATCTTGATAAAGCAGGTGTAAAAGCCAATGAAAAAGGGCAAATTGATGTAAATGATCATTTACAAACAAATGCTTCCAATATTTACGCCATTGGTGATGTTATTAAAGGAGCTATGTTAGCTCATAAAGCGGAAGAAGATGGTGTTTTTGTTGCAGAAACAATCGCTGGTCAAAAACCACATATTGATTATAATTTAATTCCTGGTGTTGTATACACATGGCCAGAAGTTGCTGCTGTTGGTAAAACAGAAGAACAACTTAAAGAAGCCGGGGTTGATTATAAATCAGGACAATTTGCAATGCGTGCCTTAGGACGTTCTAGAGCAAGTGGCGACATTGATGGGTTTGTAAAAATATTAGCAGATGCAAAAACAGATGAAGTACTAGGCGTACACATGTGTGGAGCCAGAGTAGCTGACTTAATTGCAGAAGCTGTAGTAGCAATGGAATTTAGAGCATCAGCAGAAGATATTGCAAGAATGAGTCATGCTCATCCAACATATGCTGAAGCTGTTAAAGAAGCTGCATTAGATGCTACCGGTAAAAGAGCGTTACATAGTTAGACAAACTAGGAATCCGCTAATTTGTCATTCCGAAGGAGCGACCAAAGGAGCAACGAGGAATCTTTTAAATTTAGGCTATGCATTTAAAAGATTCTTCGCTTAACTATGTTTCGCTCTGAATGACAACTAATAATTAGCTTACATGAAAATTTACAAATTATTATTCAATTTAGTGATAGTATTGCTATTTACTGCATGCAACACACAAAAAGCAACCACTGCAAATTACCAAATA
Source organism: Aureibaculum luteum (assembly GCF_003449015.1). GTDB lineage: Bacteria > Bacteroidota > Bacteroidia > Flavobacteriales > Flavobacteriaceae > Aureibaculum > Aureibaculum luteum. The sequence goes on from NZ_QRGD01000001.1 coordinate 293,512, forward strand.
AGTACACAAGAAATTACTGCCATGATGATGCAACAAGCAAAAGATTGGTCAAATGGCGATTTAGTAGCTTTTATGCAGGGGTATATAAAATCGGATAGTCTAAAATTTGTGGATAGTAGAGGCATAACGTACGGATGGGAGCAAACCTTAGCAAACTATAAAAAAGGCTATCCAACAAAAGAGCATACCGGAACCTTAACGTTTAAATTACGTGATTTTGACCAATTGGCAAATGATGTGTTTTTGGTTATTGGTGAATTTCATTTAAAGAGACAAGTTGGCGATGCCGATGGAATGTTTTCCATCATCCTAAAGCGAATTAAGGGGGAATGGAAAATCATTGCCGATCATTCTTCTTAAAATAACTGTTTGCGATCTTCAAAAAAAATAACACTAGAAAATTCAGCTGGATTCAAGCACAAATTGCTGATTTGGGCTCAACAGTATCATGAATTTGTGTGGCTAGACAGTAATGATTATCCACAATTCTATTCTAACTATGATGCCGTCTTAGCGGTTGAGGCCCATTCGGTACTACAGAGTAATTACCTCAACGCATTTACTAAATTAAAGAACTACAAAAACGAGGTCAACGATTTTATTTTTGGGTATTTAAGCTACGATTTAAAGAATGATACCGAACTCTTAAGTTCCAAAAATGATGACGGATTACATTTTCCTGATTTGCACTTTTTTCAACCCAAAAAACTATTCCTTTTTAAGGATAATGTGTTGGAGATTCAGTATTTGGTGGAGAATAAGAATGATATCAATGGTGATTTAAAAAGCATTGAACAGATTACTTCGTCCCAAAAAGGGACTCGCAATGACAGTAATTCGACTTTGGAACAGCATAACGTCAAAATAAAAAAACGTATCACTAAAAATGAATACCTTAATCAATTAGATAAAGTTTTAGAACACATTCAAAGAGGTGACATTTATGAAGTAAATTTTTGTCAGGAATTTTATGCAGAGAACGCATCTATCAATCCACTCAATGTTTATCATCATTTGAATGAAATTTCTAATCCGCCCTTTGCGAGCTTCATTAAACTCAATGACAAGTATGTGATTTCCGCATCTCCCGAAAGATTTGTAAAAAAAGAGGGAAATAAAATCATTTCTCAACCTATAAAAGGCACGGCAAAACGACTGGTAGATAAAATTGCTGATAAGCAACTCGCCAACGCTTTAGCTAGCGATCAAAAAGAGCGTTCAGAAAATATAATGATTGTAGATTTAGTACGTAACGATTTATCTAAAACAGCCCTAAAAGGTTCTGTAAAGGTTGAAGAGCTCTGCAAGGTTTATTCGTTTGATCAAGTGCATCAAATGATTTCCACCATAAGTTCGACCGTAGAAGATACTACTGATTCCATAGATATTATTAAGAGTCTATTTCCTATGGGAAGCATGACTGGTGCACCTAAACTATCCGCTATGCAGATAATTGAAGAATTAGAAGCCTCGAAACGCGGAATATACTCAGGAGCTATTGGTTATTTTACACCTACGGGTGATTTTGATTTTAGCGTCATCATTCGAAGTATATTATATAATCAAACGAAAAACTATGTATCTTATTCAGTAGGTGGAGCAATAACTTCAAAATCTGAACCAGAAAAGGAATATGAAGAATGTTTATTAAAAGCTATTGCAATGAAAAAGGCGTTAATTAATTAATCTCTTAAAAAGCACATTGATAACCTTCAGTTTTCCAAATTACAATTCCTTCCTGCAATAATTCAACAGGAAATTTATCATCACCAAGATACCCTATATTTTCTCCACTACAGTTATAAACCGTAATTACAGAATTTGTAAGAGGATTACAATCTCCATAAATAAAAATATCTTGCTTTTCAAAAAAAGTTTGCATTATATAAGAATATTGATAGTCAACTACCTCATCCTGTTCTCTCTGCTCAATCGCACTTTTTAACCAAGCCAAATTTTCAATCGGATTTTCTAATCCACAAGCTGATTTCTCGTTAGATTCATCATTATTGTTACAACTATACGTTAAACAACAAAAAAATAGAATAAAAGCTACATTTTTCATAATTTATTGATTTATTGAAAGACGTAGATTATTACAAAAGGTTGCGTTTACCTTTTATAAACGTGCATCAATAAGCTCAAGAAAAAAACTTTATCTTACTTATCACATTCATTATCTTTACTTTTCCAAATTAAAATCCCATTTGCAAGTAAATCTGACGGAAATTCAGGATCATCAATATAACCAATTTCTTCTCCTTTACAATTGAATACTACATTTCCAGAATTACAAGTGGGACAACAATTGGCTACAATAAACAAAGTTTCGTTATTACTATCTGATTGGACTATGTAATTATATTTAGAAAATTCTTCATCTTCTCCTAATGCTGTGGATAATTTTTTTAACCAAACCAAATCTTCTATAGGATTATCTACCGAGCAAGCCGATTTAACACTTGATTTTTCATTATTGTTACATCCTAAGAATAAGAAACTAGTCAATAAAACGAAAACTAATTTTTTCATGATTTATTTTTATTTAAAGTTAAGAATTACAAAATAACGATGTCTTAATTTTCTATTTTTTTTACGGTATCTTTTCGCAACAAAAGTAGTGGTAAAGATACGCCAATAGATAATGAAATTAAGATGAACAACATGGTAAAACCATTTGAAAATATAGCATCCATAAATACTAATCTTTTTGCATCATCTTTTTCTAGAAAAGTAAAAGACATGATTGACAACACCGTCTCATAGGCATAAAACCCAGGAATCATTGGAATTACGGCAGGTATAGAAAATACTACAGGAGGCTGATGAATACTATGAGCTAAAGGTATACTTAACAGACCCACAAATGAAGCTGAAACCAAGCTAGCTAAAACAATATTAATTTGAAAATGCAATAAAAAAGTCTTGATAAACCCAGCCCCAAAACCTAATAAGAAAACGGTAAGAATGGCTTTTTTAGGTATATTAAATAATATACCAAAGCCAACGGCAGCGATACCTGCCCAAATGGAAATTTCTAAAATGTTTAATATAGTTTCTATCATTTTAATTCAAAAATTAACATGGCTATAAAAAGTCCAAGTGCCATTGCTAAAACGGTCATGACTCCGTTGGCAAATCTTACCATTCCATTCAAAACATTTTTATCTAATAAATCCGAAAAAGAGTTAATTAAAGCAACTCCCGGAACTAAAAATAGTATAGAAGTAGCCAAAGCTGCCTCAGGTTGTGTACCTAAATTAAAATAAACACCCAAAGAGGCTATTGTAGAAGCTGTTAGTGATGCTAAAAATACATTTATATAAACATTAAATAATCTTCTATGTGTTTCTTGAAGCATCAGTAAACCAAAAAATGTACTTATAAATGCAACTAGCAAATTTAAATAATCACCTCCAAATATTTTACAAAAACCTGCACCCGCAAAACTTACCGCTATGAGCACAACGATTCTTGGATATCTTTTTTGATCTTTTAAGCTTTTAATTTCGTTTCTAATTCGAGACAATGACCAATCTTGATCAATTGCATTCCAACTGGCTTTACTAATTAAAGAAAGTATTGTAAAATCTATTTTATGGGAAGGTAAATTTTTAACTTTAGTGTAATTTTCACCCGTTTTAATATCTACAACCGTTAATATAATAGTCTTCTGACTGATTAAACTAAAAGATTCACAATTTAAAACAGATGCAAAACGGTCAATATTTAAGTCCACTCTATTCGTATTTGCTCCAGAAACCATCAATAGTGATGATATTTCTAATAACAAATCCGCTACTTGTTTTAACCGATTGGTAGTATCCATTTTTATGAATTAATACCCTGTAAATTTAACATTTTTACAGGTGTTTTCCTTAGAAAACTAATAGTAATTTTGACGATTTTCAAAAGGTGATTATTCAATAATAATTATTTTAACGCCGTAATCATTTTTTCAGTAATCTCTTTCAAACATAAATTACCTATACTTCCTAAATGCGTATGATTAACATTTTTATCAGGTTTAAACTCCCCTTTTTCTACCTTAGCCCCTACTATTTTATAAGCATCTCTAAAAGCAACACCTTCTTGTACCAATTTATTAACCTCTTCAACTGTAAACAAATAATCATATTTCGGGTCTTCCAAAATTTTAGTATTTACACGTACATTTTCAATAGAAAAGGTCATCATCTCTAAACAAGATTTCAACGTTTGAATTGCTGGTAAAACAGCCTCTTTTAACAATTGCAAATCACGCTGATAACCACTTGGCAAATTGTTAGATATTAAAGTCAGCTCATAAGGCAGAGCTTGTAGTGCATTACATTTACCACGTATCAATTCAAAAACATCAGGGTTCTTTTTATGAGGCATTATACTAGAACCTGTAGTCAACTCATCTGGAAAGGACACAAAATTAAAATTCTGACTCATGTATAAACAAATGTCCATGGCAAATTTTGAAAGCGTCCCCGCTACAGTACTCAGTGCAGAAGCCAATGCTTTTTCTGTTTTACCTCTACTCATTTGAGCAGCGACTACATTATATTTTAAGGTTTCAAACCCAAGTAACTCTGTTGTCATTTGACGATCAATATCGAAGGAACTTCCATAACCAGCACCAGAACCTAACGGGTTTTGATCTGCTATTTTAAAAGCGGCATTCAACATATAAACATCATCAATTAAACTTTCGGCATACGCAGAAAACCACAAGCCAAATGAAGAAGGCATGGCAACTTGTAAATGGGTATATCCTGGTATTAACACCTCTTTATGCTCTTCTGCTTTTGACATTAACTCGTCAAATAATGATTTTACTAAATTTTTAATCTCTGAAATTTCATCTTTAAAATACAAGTGCAAATCAACTAAAACTTGATCGTTCCTTGACCTTGCCGTATGTATTTTTTTACCAGTATCGCCCAACATTTCAGTAAGCATGAATTCCACTTTAGAATGAACATCTTCAAAGGTATCTTCAATAACAAAATTTCCTTTTTCTATATTTTGTAAAATACTGTTAAGCTTTGCCTCGATTATAACAATTTCTCGATCTTGTAAAATTTCTATTTTATGCAACATTTTGGCATGGGCAATTGAACCCAACACGTCATATTTAGCAATGATCAAATCTAATTGACGATCATTTCCGACAGTAAACATGTCAATTTTTTTATCAGTACTAAAGCCTTTATCCCAGAGTTTCATAATTTTTAATGTTTAAGTATTTTTAATCTGTTTAATTGGTCTACAAATTACAACTAACGGAACTGATTATACAATAACGTCTGTTAACAAATCAATATAAATTTTTATTCCTTCTTCAATTTCATTCACATAAATAAATTCATCTGCGGTATGTGAGCGTAATGAATCACCAGGACCTAATTTTAAGGACGAACAAGTTAATACTGCTTGATCTGATAAGGTTGGAGAACCATACGTTTCTCTACCTAAAGCAATACCAGCTTTGACTAAAGCATGTTCTTTGGGTATAGATGATGAATTTAATCGTAAAGATCGTTCTTTTACTTCAACCTCAACATGACTCTTAATAATTTCCAACACTTCTTTATTACTATAAGCATCAGTAATACGAACATCTACTACAAAATGACATTCGGCAGGTATCACATTATGCTGACTACCCGCATTAATTTGCGTAACTGTCATTTTAATCTCCCCTAACGTTTCTGAGATTTTCGGAAACTTATAGGTTCTAAACCATTCTATGGCCTCCATGGCTTTATAAATTGAATTATCACCCAACCCATGTGCGGCATGACCTGCCTTTCCGTGAGCAATACAATCTATAACTAACAATCCTTTTTCCGCCACTGCCAATTGCATTAAAGTGGGCTCACCCACAATAGCAACATCAATTTTTGGAAGTATTGGCAGCATACTATTCAATCCATTTTGACCAGAACTTTCTTCTTCGGCAGAAGCTACAATAATCAGATTGTATTTTAAATCCTTGTGAGTATAAAAATATGTAAATAACGCTATCAACGAAACCAAACAACCGCCAGCATCGTTACTTCCAAGACCAAATAATTTCCCTTCAATAATTTCAGGCTTTAAAGGATCTCTTGTATACGCCGAATTTGGTTTTACAGTATCGTGATGCGAATTCAATAATAAAGTAGGCTTTTCTGCATCAAAATATTTATTAAAGGCGTAGACATTATGATTACTACGTTTAAATTTAATATCATGTGTAATAAACCAATCTGCTATCAAAAGAGCCGTTTCAGCTTCCTCACTTGAAAACGATTGGGTTGCGATAAGCCTTTGTAATAGAGCAATGGCCTCTTTGGTTAGTTTTTCAATCATAAACTTAATGTTGTGTGTTGAGTGTTTTTATTCGTTATAAAATCAGGATTAGCAATATGAATTTCTGCAACACCTTTACCTAATGCATAAAAACAATTTTCTAATTTTGGTAGCATACCTGCGGCAATTATATTATTATTTTTAAGGGTTTTATAAATGTCAGAATCTATACTTTCTATTACAGAATCTTCATCATCTATACTTTCTAAAACTCCCTTTTTTTCAAAAATATACGTCAAACTAACCTCATATTTTTCTGCCAAGCCAGATGCTAATTCTGAAGCAATGGTGTCGGCGTTGGTATTGAGTAACTGACCTTCTTTATTATGCGTAATTGCACAAAAAACGGGAATTAAATTATTCTCTAATAATACAGTAATAGTATTCGTATCAACCTCATCTACATCACCAGCAAAACCATAATCAATTTCTTTTACTATACGTTTATGAGCCTTTATAGCATTACCATCTGCTCCAGAAAGTCCTATCGCATTACAATTATTTTTTTGCAAATTTGCAACAATATTTTTATTTAGCAAACCTGCATACACCATCGTTACTACTTCTAAATTATCAACATCAGTTATCCGTCTTCCGCCAATCATTTTAGGTTCTAATTGTAGTTTCTTAGCAATCTCCGTTGCTTTTTTTCCACCACCATGGACTAAGATATTTAACCCCTCTAACTTTGAAAAAGCCACTAAAAAAGAAGATAAATTTTCCTCATGGTCAATAACATTACCTCCAATTTTTATGATATGTAGTTTTGGTTTACTCATTTTTCAAAATCTTTTTTAATACCAACTGTGCGGCATAGGTTCTATTATTGGCTTGCTCTATAACCAAGGAATTTTCTCCATCTAACACTTCATCAGTAACAATAACATTTCTTCGTACTGGTAAGCAATGCATAAATTTTGCATTGTTGGTCAAATTCATTTTTGGTTGATCAATCATCCAATTTTTATCTTTTGAAATTACTTGTCCATAATCGGAAAAAGAACTCCAATTTTTAACATAAATAAAGTCTGCATTTTTAAATGCTTCCTCTTGGTTATATTCAATTTTTGAATTTTTTGTAATTTCTGGATCTAACTCATATCCTTCAGGATGTGTAATCACAAATTCTGCATCTTGCAATTGCATCATTTGCACAAAAGAATTGGCAACGGCATGAGGCAATGCTTTTGGATGCGGAGCCCATGACAACACTACTTTTGGCGATTTCTTTTGATTATATTCTGCCAACGTAATAGCATCAGCCAAAGCTTGCAATGGATGCCCTACCGAACTTTCCATATTTACAATAGGAACCGAAGCGTATTTTTTAAAATTTAAAAGCACCTCTTCCGCTTGATCTTTTTCTTTATCCTCTAACAACGCAAATGCTCTAATTGCAATAATATCACAATATTGAGAAATTACTTGAGCAGCTTCTTTTATATGTTCCGATTTACCCTGATCCATAATAGTTCCATCCTCAAATTCTAACGCCCATCCTTCATTAGAAAAATTCATCACAATCGGATTTAACCCCAAATTTAAGGCTGCTTTTTGCGTACTTAATCGCGTACGTAAACTAGAGTTAAAAAACAATAGCCCAATAGATTTATCTTTTCCAAGCGTATGATATTTTAAAGGATCTTTTTTTATACTTATCGCTTCTTGCACCCAATCATGCAAAGAGTTAATATCATTAATAGAGAGGTAATTCATTAGTTTTTGTTTAATATTTTGGTAAATGTAATTTCATTGTTGATTGCTTTTTGTATAAATCCATCAACTATTCCATTAACTATCCAAGTTTCAATATTGTTATTTTTTAAAATTCGAGCGGCATCAATTTTAGATTGCATACCTCCTGTACCTCGAGAGGATTTATCAGTTGAAATTTCACTTTGCAATTTATCTATATCTTCAACAAGCTGAATGGTCTTTTGTTCATTTTCATTCATAGATACTTTCGTATAGATACCATCGGTATTTGTGGCAATTATTACTAAATCTACATTTAACAAACTACCGGTTAATGCCGCCAACTTATCATTATCTCCGAATTTAATTTCATCTGTCGCAACAGTGTCATTTTCATTAATGATAGGTATATAATTATTTTCCAACAACACATTAATGGTATTCATAATATTTTGCCTCGAAATTTCTCTTTCAAAATCTGCATAAGACAATAAACATTGAGATGTTAAAAGCCCAAGTTCCCAAAAATTATCATGAAATATCCGCATTAAATGCGGCTGACCAATTGCCGCTAAGGCCTGTTTCACATTAATTTCTTTACCATTACCTTCTAATTTCACAAACTGTTTTGCAACGGCAATAGCCCCAGAACTGACAATGATAAATTCGTAATCATCCTTTAATGCTGATATTTGTCTACCAATATCTTCAATTTTACCTCTTGAAATCTGATCAGTTTCTTTAGTAAGTGCATTGGTTCCTATTTTTAATAGTACTCTTTTTTTACCTAATTTGCCCATCTCCAAAAATATACCATTTATTAGTTACTAAATGTTGAAGACCAATTGGTCCTCTCTGGTGTAATTTATCTGTACTAATAGCGAGTTCACCACCTAAGCCAAATTGAAATCCGTCTGTAAAACGTGTAGATGCATTTTGATATACAGCAGCAGCATCAACAGACTCCATAAAAAGTTTAGCTTCAGTATCATCGCTGGTTATAATTGACGCCGAATGACCACCACAGTACTTATTTATTTTAGCAATTGCAGCCTCTGAATTGTCTACAAGTCCAATTACTATTTTATAATCCAAAAATTCTTCAAACCAAATCTCTTCATTTGGTATTAGATTGACATTCGCCAACCCCTCCAATGATGCATCTACTAAAACGGTTACATTACTCGATGATAGTTTTGTAATTAGCTCTTCTAAAAAACCATGATAATTTGGCAATTCTGAATCTATCAACACTTTATCTAAAGCGTTACACGCAGAAATTTTTGCCACTTTTGCATTCATAATTATATCAAAAGCTTTTTGCTTATCTGCTTCCTTGGACACATAAACAAAATTATTACCTCTACCACTTACAATCACGGGACAGGTTGCGTTTTCTTTCACAAAAGCAATTAACTTCTCACCGCCACGAGGTATAATTAAATCAATTTTTTGAGTTGGATTTTTCAAAAAAACCTGTGTTTCATTTCGATTATAATTCAAATACTCAACCCAATTTTTATCAATTTCATTTTCTTCTAAAGCACGATGCCAAAGGTTAACAATTGCTAAATTTGAATTCAACGATTCCTTACCACCTTTTAATAAAATTTTATTACCAGATTTAAATGCTATTCCACCTGCTTCTACCGTAACATCTGGTCGTGATTCATAAATAATCATTACTGTACCAAAAGATGCTGTTTTATTTGAAATTTTCAATCCATTCTCATGGGTAAAATTAAACCGCTCTTGACCTACAGGATCTTCTAGACTTGCCAATTGCTCTAAAGACAAAATCATACCTTGAATTTTATCTTCGTCTACTTTTAACCTGTCAAACATTGCCAAATCATTTACCGCAAAAGTTGCAATATCCTCTTTATTAGCATTCATTATAGCTTCAGTTTCCTGAGCCACTAACTTTGCCATACTAAGCAATACGGCATTTCTTTGCGATATAGATAAAATTGTATTCATTTTTTTATTCGTCAAGTAAAACTTTTAAAGCTTCAAAAAATTGATCAATATGATCTTTTTGTATTGTTAATGGCGGTAAAATTCTTAGTAGCTTTTTATTACTAGCACCACCAGTAAATATGTGCTTATCATAGATTAATTTTTTTCTTAATTCACCCACTTCAAAATCAAATTCAAGACCAAGCATTAAGCCCTTTCCTTTTATCTTTTTTACTTGTGGCATCTCCTTCGCGATTTCTATAAAATAAGCCGACATTTTTGCCGCATGGCTAATCAACTGTTCTTTTTCAAGAACTTCTAACACTGCTATTGAAGCTGCACAAGCTAAATGATTTCCTCCAAAAGTGGTTCCTAGAAGTCCATAACTAGCTTTTAGTTTTGGTGCAATTAGAATTCCACCAACGGGAAATCCATTACCCATACCTTTTGCAACCGAAATAATATCCGGTTCTATATTATGATGTTGAAAGGCAAAGAATTTACCACTTCTACCATAACCCGATTGAATTTCATCGGATATTAAAATAACATCATATGTATCGCATAATTTTCTTAAATCCTGAAAAAAAGCTGTTGTTCCTTCATCTAAACCCCCAACACCTTGAATACCCTCAATAATTACGGCACAAACATCCCCTTTTAACAATTCGCCTTCCAGTAATTCACTATTGTTTAAAGGTAAAATTGTAACAGGGTTACAGGCATTTATGGGTGCAATTATTTTTGGATTATCGGTTACAGAAACGGCTCCAGACGTACGTCCGTGAAAAGAATTTTTAAAAGCAATCACACGCCTTTTACCGGTATGAAATGATGCCAATTTCAAAGCATTCTCATTTGCTTCTGCCCCAGAGTTACATAAAAATAGACTAAAATCTGGGCATTGAGAAATGGCACCTAATTTCTGAGCTAATTCTACTTGTAGCGGGTTTTGAACAGCATTAGAATAAAAACCAAGAGCCTCTAATTGCTCTTTAATTTTTGCAACATAATGTGGATGTGCATGGCCTATAGAAATGACTCCATGCCCTCCATAAAGATCTAAATATTCTACTCCATGATCATCAGTAACAAAGATGTCTTTACCTTTTACAGGGGTAACAGAATACAATGGATAAACGTCAAATAAATTCATGTGTTTGCTTCGGTTATTTGGTTAATTTTATTAAAAGAAGAGACAATCCCTTTTATTAGAGAAGAACTTAAACCACTGTGCTCCATCTGGTTTAACCCTTCAATTGTACAACCTCCTGGGGTAGTAACTCTATCTATTTCCTCTTCGGGATGGTTCCCTGATTCTACCAACAGCGTGGCCGCTCCTAAACAGGTTTGCATCGCCATTTCTTGAGCTATGTCAGCTTCAAAACCCAACTGAATTGCTCCTTGCGTTGTTGCTCTTATCAATCGCATCCAAAAAGCAATACCACTTGCACAAATAACAGTTGCAGCACGCATTTGCTCTTCAGGAATTTCAACAGATGTACCTAACCTATTAAAAATAGACTTGGCAATATCAATACGCTTTTTCCCTTTCTCATTACTACATAAGCAGGTTATTGATTTGCCTACTGAAATAGCCGTATTCGGCATGGACCGGATTATAAAATTATCTGAACCAATAACGGCTTCAATACTAGAAATTTTGAACCCAGTTATTGTAGAAATTAAGACGTGATTTTCGGTTAGAATATCAGAAATATCATTAAGAATACCGTCAAAATGTTTCGGTTGTATTGCAAAAATAATAATATCTGAATTTTTAACTGCCTCTCTGTTATCGGTCGTTATTTTAACATTGTCATATTCCGACCACTCTTCAATACTAAGTGTATGTCTTTTTGTTAAGTACAAATGGGTATATGCATTGTTTACAATAAGCCCTTTTGCAATTGACAACCCTAAATTTCCCGCTCCTATTATTGCTATTTTCATTGTTTTATTTTTTAATACGCCTATTAGAAGTAAGTTGCTTTTAAATTTAAACCCTCACTTTCTTCAAATCCAAGCATTAAATTCATATTATGAATTGCTTGACCAGAAGCTCCTTTTAATAAATTATCTGTAATACTACTGATTAACAATTTATCATTGTGCTTGTGTAAATGCACTAAACATTTATTTGTATTTACCACTTGTTTTAAATGCAATTCAACATCACTTAGAAAAGTAAATTTTGCGTCCTTGTAAAAATCTAAATATATTTGTTTAGCCTCTTGTAAAGTACCTTCAAATTTTGAATAGGCAGTGGCAAAAATCCCTCTACTGAAGTTACCTCTATTTGGCATAAAGTTCACTTCATTACTAAATGAAGTTTGCAATTGCGTTAGACTTTGATTTATTTCACCTAAATGTTGATGGGTAAAGGGTTTGTAATACGAAAAATTATTATCACGCCAAGTATAATGTGTTGTTTTAGATAATGATGTTCCCGCACCTGTTGCCCCAGTTACCGCATTTACATGGATGTCACTTTGTAATAAATCATGTTTTGCTAGTGGCAATAACGCCAACTGAATAGTTGTAGCAAAACATCCAGGATTTGCAATATAATTAGCTGATTTAATAGCTTCTAAATTAAGTTCTGGAAGGCCATAAACAAATTCTTTGCCTTGAAAAACACGATCGTTCAGCAACCTAAAATCATTACTCAAATCGATAATTTTTGTAGCATTAGAAAAGTGATTATTTTCTAAGAACGCTTTGGAGTTTCCATGACCTAAACAAAGAAAAAGTACATCAACCTCAGTATTAATTTTATCAGAAAATTTTTGATCTATTTCACCAATAAGATCTTGATGAATATCACTAATTTTATTGCCCGCATTTGAAGTACTATAAACAAAATCAATTTTAACTTCTCTATGATGAATCAGTAATCTAATTAATTCGCCTGCCGTATACCCTGCCCCACCAATAATTCCAACTTGTATCATTCGTTGTTATTTACTTGATTAAAAATCTTATTTTGATTGGATAGAATCTTAATAAAGCCTTTTGCATCATCAGCAGTCCAACCTTCATTCATTTCTCCATATGCAGCAACTTTAGAATTCATCAAATCGTGACGCGACTGAACTCCATCAAGGCTAAACCTATATGGATTTAAGGTGACGATAACATCTCCATTTACATTTGCCTGAGAATCTTCCAAAAACGCTTCAATATTTCGCATAACAGCATCTAAAAACTGCCCTTCATGTAACATTGTGCCATACCAATTTGATAAATACTCTTTATGGTGCTGTTGCCATTTTGTCAACACATGTTTTTCTAATAAGTGATGTGCTTTAATAATAATAAGTGGTGCTGCAGCTTCAAAACCAACTCTACCTTTTATCCCAATAATTGTATCTCCAACATGAGTATCACGGCCTATGGCATATTTAGAAGCTAATTCATTAAGAATTCTAATATTTTCTATTGGACTATTTTTTACATAATCAATGGCTACCAATTCACCTTTATCAAAACTCAACTTCACTTTTTCAGAACCTTCTTTTTCTAACTGGCTTGGGTACGCCGATTCTGGTAACGGTTCATTTGAGGTTAGTGTTTCTTTACCACCTACACTAGTACCCCACAACCCTTTATTAATAGAATATTGAGCTTTTGCCCATGACATTTCAACGCCATGCCCTTTTAAAAACTCTATTTCATCCATTCTTGAGAGCTTTAAATCTCGAATAGGTGTTATAATTTGTATTTCTGGAGCTAATATTTGAAAAATCATATCAAATCGAATTTGATCGTTCCCTGCACCAGTGCTTCCATGAGCGATGAATTTAGCTCCTATATTCTTTGCGTACATTACTATTTCAATCGCTTGAATTATACGTTCTGAACTAACAGATAAAGGATAGGTATTATTCTTTAATACATTTCCAAAAATAAGATACTTCACCACCTTTTCATAAAAGGTTGAAATTGCATTAATATTTTTATAAGATTTAACGCCTAAAGCATATGCTTTTTTTTCAATATCATTGATTTCTTCATCTGTAAACCCACCTGTATTTACACTTACAGCATGAACTTCGTGACCTTTTTCAGCAGACAAATATTTTGCACAATAAGATGTATCTAATCCGCCACTATATGCTAAAACTAATTTATTCATTTGTTTTTATTTTTTAAGAATACTGTTTCTTTAATGTTTTTTAATCTTTGTAAAACTCTTTTATTATAAGGGTGCTTTTGCTCACTTTCCTCTTTTACTTTTTTATCATTGGGGTCATAAAGCATCCCTGTACATAAGCACATTTTTCGTTCTGTACGCGTTAATATATCGTAATTTTTACACGTTTGACAACCTTTCCAAAAAGCATCATCAGTTGTTAACTCAGAAAAAGTAACGGGTTTATACCCCAATTCATAGTTAATCTTCAATACGGCTAAACCAGTAGTTATGCCAAACATTTTAGCATCTGGGAATTTCTTTTTCGAATAATCAAAAATTACTTTTTTGATTTTTTTTGCCAAACCTAGGCTTCTGTAATCAGGATGCACAATCAGTCCTGAATTAGCCACAAACCTTCCATGGTCCCAAGCTTCGATATAACAAAACCCTGCAAATTTATCACCATCTAAGGCAATTACAGCATTCTGATTTTCAAGTTTAGTCATGATATACTCTGGAGTACGCTTGGCTATTCCAGTCCCTCGGACTTTTGCTGATTCCGCAATGGTATCGCAAATAATGGCAGCATACTTATTATGCTTTTTTGTAGCAATAACAATATCCATACTATGATAATAGTTTAATTAAAATGTGTTTGTAAAATTGTATGTTTGAAAAAAGAACCGGACTCACCTAAGTTCATTAAAATATAAGATACCCTTACGGGCGACGAATCCCAGATGGGCGACTAAAATATGTAGAAACTATATGTATTTGTAACACTTTCACATAGCAATATTACAACTTTTTATTAAAGGCATAAAAAAATTTATATTATTTATTTTAGAATTGTAAATTATTTTGACTTAAACAATTTAAAGACCATCTAATTACATTTTTGTTAATCAAAACAGAGATTAACTAACTATTTTTCAATATGCTCAATGGAGATTTACGCAACATCTTCTATTAGAGATTATTACATCTAAAGTTTTTAGCATTAATTAACAATTTTGCTATTACCCTGTGATGCTTTGCTACTTTTGATTTGTTACAAAATCTATCAACCGCAATGAAGAAGCTTTTTACTTTTATTTTATTCTGTAATTTTTTAATAGCTGTTGCTCAGAATCCTTTGGCAGATAGTTATGAATATACAACAAACACTACTGAGGCGAATGTTGATAACACCATTCCCTACAACACAGCAGATACTAAAATAAAACATAACATACTTGAGAATTTCTCAAGTATGTTATTAAAGGACAGGTTGGCAATTCTAAATGACAAAACTCCTTTTGACGTACCTTATAACGCCACTGTTGAACGTTTTATTCGCTTGTATATAAAGGATAAAAAAGAGGCCATTTCAAATTTAATGGACAGAGCTGAATATTACTTTCCCATTTTTGAAGAATATTTAGACAAATATGATATCCCCCTTGAAATTAAATACCTCGCTGTAGTAGAATCTGCTTTACTACCAACAGCAACATCACATGCAGGGGCAAAAGGTATTTGGCAATTTATGTATCATACAGGTAAAGAATATGGTTTAGATGTGACTTCATATATTGATGAACGCACTGACCCTATAAAAGCTACTGAAGCAGCTTGTAAGTATTTAAAAAAATTGCACGATACTTTTAATGACTGGGACTTAGCTTTGGCCGCATATAATTCTGGACCAGGCAATGTAAACAAAGCTATTAGACGTTCTGGAGGAAAAAGAAACTATTGGAACATTAGACAATTCTTACCACAAGAAACAAGTAGTTATGTCCCTGCTTTTTATGCCATGTTTTATCTTTTTGAATATGGAGAAGCACATCAAATTTATCCCAACAATATTGAAATTGATTATTTTGATACAGACACGCTACATATTAATCAAAGACTAAGTTTTTCAGAAATTGAAAAAAGAACTGGTGTCCCCAATAAATTCTTAACCTCATTAAACCCTCAATATAAGTTAGAGATTGTTCCGTTTAACAAAAACAAAACCCATGTATTAACATTACCAAAGAGTGCCATTGCAAAGTTTTTAAGTACAAATTATGAAGAAGACAACACCCTAGACAATAAAGAAAAACCACATAATATTATTCCGAATACTGAAAACAGCTATGTTGTAGAAAAATTAGACAACTTGCCTAAAATTGCGAGAAAATTTGGAATAACATTACAGCAATTAAAAGATTGGAATGGCTTACAAACAAACTTTCTTATTGAAGGACAGCGTTTGGTGATAACGAACAAGAAAAACGAAGTTGCGATAAAATCATCAACAGAACCTATAAAAACCAATGAAGTTTCTGTAAAACCTGATGTTTTTAAAGTCTACACCGTAAAAAAAGGTGACTCTCTTTTTATTATTTCCAGAAAATTTCAAAATGTTTCAATAAATCAACTTCGTAATTGGAACAATATTTGGGGTGTACCTCACATTAAACCTGGTACTGAACTGAAAGTTTTAACAAGTACTGAATAATTTGTAAAGGTATTTTACGTTATGCTAACAGTTTAATATCACAAACTAATTTCAACCACTTGTTTATCAGGTGGCTAAGTTTTATTTTGAATAGGAATTGGGTTTGTAGGATTGACTTAAAAATAATTTTTCTATTTTTGTTTTCTTCTAACCCTAATTTACAGCAGTCAATATTTCTAAATATTTAACATGATGAGATTCGTTTATATATTCATTTTAGTATTATCCCCTAGTCTTTTGTTTGCTCAAAAAACAGCGATTGAACTTAAAGATAATACGACTACAAAGGCATTGAAAATAAATGGAGATAGCCTAAAAATAAACCCTCCTGAATTAATTGACCATAGTGATGCTAATTTAATTGATAGTTTATGGGTGGCTAGGTTAAGAGCGTCATCACTAGATAATGATTTTCAATATGTTGACCCTGATGAAGAGATTTCTGATACATTAAATAGTGAACTTAGCACTGAACTTTTAAAAGAAAGGCTGGCTCACCTGAACAGCACAACGCCATTTAATGTTGAGTACAACTCCTCTCTAGAACGATTAATAAAGCATTATTTAAAAACACGTAAAAAATCACTTGGTATTTTAATGGGAAGGGCAGAATACTACTTTCCTATGTTTGAAGAACACTTAGATAAATACAATATCCCTTTAGAAATTAAATATTTAGCTATTGTAGAATCAGCACTACGACCAACAGCAAGGTCTAGAGTCGGAGCATCTGGTTTATGGCAGTTTATGTATTATACTGGCAAGCAATTTGATTTAGAGGTAAATTCTTATGTAGACGAAAGACATGACCCAATTAGGGCTACGGAAGCAGCCTGTAAATTTTTATCTCAACTATATAATACATTTAACGATTGGGATCTTGCATTAGCCGCATACAACTCTGGTCCTGGAAATGTTTCAAAAGCGATAAGACGCTCAGGTGGTAGCCGAAATTATTGGAATATTAGACACAATTTACCTCGAGAAACAGCTGGTTATTTGCCTGCATTTTACGCAACACTGTATTTAATGGAATATGCCGATGAACACAGCATTAGGCCTCAAAAATTTATAACCAAAAGATTTGAAACCGACACCATTGTAGTTAAACATCAAATTACATTTGACGAAATTAATAAGGTTTTAAATACAGATAATGAATTGTTAGAACATTTAAATCCGCAATACAAGTTAAAAATAATTCCTTTTGTAAAGGAAAAGAAATACACCTTACGCTTACCTGTTAATTTGATTGGAAAATTCGTCTCTAATGAGGAGCAAATTTATGCGTATGCAAAAGCAGATCTTGCTAAACGCGAAAAACAACTACCAAAATTTCAAACAGCTTCTGATAAAATCAGATATCGCGTTAGAAATGGCGATTATTTAGGTAAAATAGCTAAACGTTATGGCGTTGGAGTTTCTCAAATAAAAAGATGGAATGGTTTACGTTCAAATAATCTAAAAATTGGACAACGATTAACTATTTATCCTAAAAATTATAAAACTGCTTCTTCTAAAAGTAAAACAACAACTACAAAAAAAACGGCTACCAAATCTACTCCAACAGGTAAGTATACTACCTATACAGTTAAAAAAGGAGACTCTTTATGGATCATATCAAAAAAATTTCCTCAAGTTTCTGTTGAACAAATCAAAAATTGGAACAATATTTGGAGTGTTAAAAGTTTAAAACCAGGTACAAAACTTAAAATTTATAAAAGTTAAACCAATCGATATTGGTTTGATATTGTATAATTTTTAAGTATTATGCTTGGCTAAAAGAATAAACATCTAACATTAAAACCAATTCAAACCCATGAAAAACCTATTAGCAGTAGCTTTACTTAGCGTTTTTTTTATTTCTTGTAATTCAAAAAACACCAAACTAACATTAAAAGAATCTTATAGTAGAATTAATTTCTTAACAATTGTTATTGAAAACAATCTGTGGAAAGGTCAAGTTGGAGATTCGCTTAGAGATATTATTGCCGCTCCTGTGTTAGGTCTACCTCAAGAAGAAACACAATTTTCAGTAAATCAAGTTAGCCCGGCGGCTTTCTCTAATTTATTTGAAACCAATAGAAATATCCTATTTGTTGGTGTTAGTGAAAAAGAAGGTTATTTTCTAAAGAAAGATGTTTATGCAGCCCCTCAATTGACAATGACCATATTTGGTAAGGATGAAAATAGTTTGACTGCACTAATTCAAGCTCATAAAAAAGATATAATTTCAGTTTTTAAAGAATCCGATTTAAAAAATTATCAAAAAGAAAACATTAAAAATAGCTATGAAATAAAAGAGATTAAAACCTTAAATAAACTTGGAGTCTCAATAAAAATACCTCGTAATTTTGCAATTGTTGATGACACTGGTGATTTTTTATGGCTTAGACAAGATATTACAAAAGGTAGTTTAAACATTATAGCTTATGCCCTTCCCTTAATGGAAAAAGATAGCATTGCAAATAATATAGTAAAAGCCCGAGACTCCATTGGAAAAAACCACATTCCTGGACCTGCTGACGGTTCTTATATGGTTACAGAAGCTGCTTATACACCATTTACTAAGGAGGTTGTTATAGACGACAAACCAACCTTTGAAACAAGAGGCACTTGGGATGTTAAAGGAGATTTTATGGCTGGTCCTTTTTTAAATTACACAGTTTTAGATAAAAAAAATAATAGACTTTTAGTGGTTGAGGGATTTACTTATGCTCCTTCAATAAATAAACGTGATTTTATGTTTGAACTAGAGGCCATTTTAAAAACTTTAAAAATTTGATGTTGCAAATGTTTTTACGACTCCAGAATCGTCACTAAAAATAATAAATCCTTTTAACTCCTTTTTACTTTCTAAGAAGTTTTTAGCCTTTATCAATGGCATTGCCATAACGGCAGTTGCATAAGCATCAACATCCGCACAATCTTTCTCTGCTATTATCGAAACACTTAACAAATTACTTTGTGAGGGATATCCATTTTTAGAATTAATTATATGTGCATATTTTTTTCCAGTGACGGAGTCAATTTTAAATTTCCTATAATTACCAGAAGTCGCCATTGATTGATTATTCAATTCAATGATTTTCTCAAATGAACGAGTCCCATCATAATTGGGATGCTCTATACCTACCTTCCATGACGTATTTTTACCTTTATTTATTCCTTTAGACCGTATTTCACCACCAATTTCTACCAAGTAATTCGATATATTTTTCATTTCTAAAAACCTACCCGCTACATCAACTGCGTAACCTTTAGCTATTGCATTAAAATCAAAATAAATACTATCATTATCCTTAACTACTTTACCATTTAGAAGATTCACTTTATTAAAACCAACCAAATTCAGTAAATGTTTTATGTTAATTGAATCTAACTTTTGAGAAGCTTTCTCAGGGCCAAAACCCCAAGCATTAACAAGAATACCAATTGTAGGATCAAATACACCATCCGTATCCTTATAGATAACCAATGACTTTTTAAACACTTCACTAAAAAAGTGATCTACAACAATAGTGCTATCACCACGATTTATTTTAGAGATATCAGAATTTGAAATATAAGTAGATAACGAATTATTTACCAGAGAGAATAAACTATCGATAGATTTAGAAAAATCAATTTGATTTGCATCAAAATAAGTTATATGAAAAGAAGTACCGAAAGCTGAGCCTTCCAATTTTACAAGTTTTTCATGTTTTAAATCGTTACAAGAACCTAAAACAACTACTACAATAAAAAAAAGAGTAAATCTCTTGAACAATGCATTCATATTGAATAAAATTTCATATTTTTATACTATTGCAAAGGTAAAGATTAATTTTTCAGAATTACTTTGTTAAATTCTTATTAAATATTCTTTGCTCAAATAAATTTTTAATAACTTCGCTTACTAATTAAACAAAAACAACTATTAAATCATGAAAAAAATACTTTTTCTTTCTCTATCATGTGCAATTTTATTATCATCTTGTGTTTCTCAAAAGAAATATGACGATTTATTAAGCCAGTATGATACCGCAAAAACTGAATTAACTGACGCTAAGGCAAAGGTCTTAGATTGTCAAGTTGAAAAAGACAAGTTTGCAGGTATGGTTGCTAACTTAGAAGCACAAAATAAATTTTTAACAGAAAATCATGCACAATCCATAAGACAGATTGAAAACTTAACTACGTTATCTCAATCGGCATCTGGTAACATTAAAGATATTGTTGCTCAATTGAGCGAAAAAGACAAATACATTAATGGTATCCGTGGTGCTATGTCTAGAAAAGATTCTATAAACTTGACATTAGCAGTACATTTAAAAAGTGCTTTAGCTGATGGTATTCAAGATGAAGATATCATTGTAAATGTTGAAAAAACGGTAGTTTACGTTGAAATTAACGATAAATTATTATTTAGAAGTGGTAGTTCTATAATTTCTAATAAAGCAAAAAATATTTTAGACAAGGTAGCTACTGTAATTGCTAGTAGACCAGAAATGGAAGTTATGGTTGAAGGTTACACAGATAGCCAACCAATTAGCACAGCAATTACTAAAGATAACTGGGACTTAAGTACACAACGTGCAACTGCTGTTGTAAGAGTGTTACAAGATGATTTCAAAATAGATCCTAAAAGATTAATTGCTGCTGGTAGAAGTGAATATTTACCATTAGCAACAAACAATACTGCAGAAGGTAGATCTAGAAATAGAAGAACAAGAATTGTTATTTTACCAAAATTAGATCAATTCTTTGATATCTTAGAGCAAAAGCCTGATGGCACTCCAAAATCTGAATAAGAATTATAAATCTTAGAAAAAAGGCGATAGTTTTAAAACTATCGCCTTTTTTTATTTTAATAGAGATTATTTAAATAAATGTGCTATTTCCGACTTCTTGATTTGCATATATAAAAACAAAGTATACAGAAATTAATATTATTATTAGAAGATAATTTTTCCAATAAAAAGAAAAAAAACTAGAATCATCTTCTCAAGAATTTTAATTAAGCTGTGGTTTGTTATAAAACAAATATTAATCCAACACCTTAATGAACTCATCGAAGGCCATATAGTACGGCTGATCTTTGAATACTGGCATTTCTACACTCTCTGCATTAGCAATACCCACACCAGCAAACCAAACCTTTGCATTTTGTTTTATGGCATGTTGCTTAAAGGTTTCCATCCAAATAACATCATAATCTTGGGCATTTTGTATGTTTGAAGTCACTTTAACTAACACAAAAATAGTAGGTTCGCCTTTTTTATAAAGCACATATTGAGGGTGACTTTTAAGCTTACTATTAATTGCTACAAATTCATAGCCCATTTGTTGCAATTTTTCTCCAACAATATTCATTCCTAAATTATGTAACTCTTGTTCAGTAAGTGGTACCATTAATTATAATTTAATTAGAGGCTAAATTTACAAAATATAATAATTTAGTATGCTCCATAAAAAAATAGATATTCCTACCAAACTATGTCATAAAACATGTTTTAATTTTACAATTGGCATTTTATCGTTAATAAGTAATAAAAACTACAAAAGAAATGGCAGTCAATTCTTATTACCTTTAAACGCTAGAACCTAACAACATAGGTTAGTTTATTCTTAAACAATTATTGCCATGAAAAAAACAATACTTATTATCCTTTGTGTTTTATCTTTTAGTCCTATTTTTTCTCAAAAAACAGTTAAAGTAATTAGCTCTAGAGATCAAAAAATTGAGACCTATTACGTGTTTGATACCAATCGTAAAATGAAACATGGAAAATACCTACTAACCTGGGATGCAAACCTATACAAATCTATCATTGAAGAAGGTAACTATGACAATGACAATAAAGATGGCATTTGGAAAGCATATTACCCGTTTGAAGGTAAGTATGATAAAAACGATACTCGAATACATTATCTTACCACTTATAAAGACAATAAAAAAAATGGACTTTTTGTCGAGTTTGGCTATGGAAAAGACACGGTAGAGGTTGGTGAATTTTTAGAAAACAAAAGATCTGGAATATGGAGAAAGTATCAAAACGGAAAATTAGTAGGCAAATACAACTTCGATACAAATGATAATTTGACAGATAGAATTGAAATTAAAAAACAAGGTTCATATAAACTTCCTACATTAATAAAAGACAACTTAAATTTATATCTTATTAATAATTTTCATCCGATAAATCATAAAAAAATAAAAAGGTTATTTGGCATTGTAGATGTTACTATGACTATAGAAAAAAACGGAAGTGTTGAAAATGTCATCGTAAAAGGTGCGGAATATCCTGAATTGGAAAAAGAATTTATTTCAGTTTTAAAATCTACTTACGGCTTATGGAATCCAGCATTAAAAAACGCAGAACAAGTATCAGTTGATATCGCTATACCAATCAAATTTTTGATAGAATGGAAAAAAAAGGGACATAGAGTAGGTGTTCAATGTGGAACGCTGGAAATTATTGAGTAATTATTATATGTACATAAGGTTATGCATTAAACAATTATTCTATTGATGACACAAAGAATTAAAGGAAATTTTGGAAAAGACATCTCAACCATGCTTAAAGGCTTATTAGCAGTTGGAATTGTTTTACATCATTTAGCTGAAAAAACAAATGTTATATTCATAATTGATTTTTTTAAATATTTAGGCAGTCCAATTGTATCAATTTTCTTTTTCATATCAGGTTATGGATTATTAAATTCTCTATTAATAAAAAAAAGCAACTATCTAAATACTTTCCTTAAAAAAAGGTTTACTACACTACTTACACCATTCTTATTAGCCATATTTACGTTTCAAATTTGTGCATATATAGATAATCAATCCATTAATATTAATTTAATTTTTAAAAATCTGATTACTGGAAACACCGATTCTCTCTTACCTTTTTCTTGGTACATATTTACTATTATATTTTTTTATTCAATATTTTATATAGTTTTTAAAACTAAGCAAGGTGCATTACTTTATGGCATTTTTATAATATTATTTTTGTCCATTACCTACGTAATTGTATTAAAATATTTTAATTATGGAGATTGGTGGTATCTTTCAACCTTCGGATTTATTACTGGTTTTTTTATTAAGTATTTCGAAAACCTAATAGATAAAAAGATGCTAAACTTTAAATATATACTTCTAATAGTTGTAATCATTTTACTATTAATTCCAATTTTGGGAGTTTACAGTTACCTGTCAATGTGCCTTTATCCAATAGCTACCTTTTTATTTCTTAAGCAATTTTATTTCCCAAGAAATAAATCACTACTATTTCTGGGTAAAATATCTTATGAAATTTACTTAATACAAGGTCTTTCAATTTTCTTTTTAAGAGGTAATCACATTTTCATTACAAATGATTATTTGTATATTATATTAACCATTATTATAACAATCCCATTAGCAATAATATTAAACTGGTTTTCTAAAATAATTATTAAGAAGTTAGTCTAAGTTTTAAAAAGATAAAACAATTCTTTTAAGTCATTTACATTTATAAAAATCACATCATTATGACCTATGTAAAATAACGGCTACATAATTAACTTAAATCAAACAACTCACATGGCATTCTTATATAACAAAAGAACCTATAATATATTTATTATAACTGTTTTTTTACCAATAGTAATTTTCTCACAATCCTCTATTGTTGCATTAAAATCAGAAGTCCTTTTTAACAGATTGGATTCCGTATTTATAGATTCCGTATTTTCCACCAAGAGTGACTCTAAAACCAATGTCAAAAATCTACTATACTTCTATAGAAACCGAACTTCGGTTAAGCATTCTGTCAATACTTTAATAAAACCAACTATTACAGATAAAGACCTAAAATATGCCAATGATGCATTAAGACATATTTTTGTTGGACAACCAGCATACCCTTCTCATTATTGTGGTGAAGATATCAATTGGAATTATAGACCTGTAACTGATAACGAATGGGTATGGCAACTCAATCGCATGTATTTCTGGAATGCTATGGGAAAAGTCTATGCAAACTCCAATGACGAACGATATGCCAAGGCATGGAGTGAACAGATTATTGATTGGATTATCAAAAACCCACGAGATAAAGATCATGGATATGCATGGAGATCTATTGAAGCAGGAAAAAGGGGGAAAAGTTGGACCACACAATTCTACCGATTTTTACAATCCGAATACTTTACTCAAGAAGTTCTAGTTGCATTTATGAACAGTTGTTTTGACCACGCACAATATCTAATGGAAACATATAGTACAGGAAGTAACTGGGCACTTATGGAAGCAGAAGGTTTAGCATTTATTGCATTTACTTTTCCTGAATTTGAACAAGCTAAAGAATGGAAAAAAGAAGCTATTCGTAGATTTAACATTGAGATTAACAATCAGATTTATCAAGATGGCCATCAACGAGAATTGAGTATGGGATATCATATGGGCAGTATCAGTTGGTTTTATAGAACTTTTGAATTAGCTAAGCTTAACGGTGAAAAGAATCTTTTTCCAAAATCGTACATTAATAAACTGGAAAAAATGAGTGAAGTACCAATGAAACTTTGTCTTCCGGATGGAACTAATGCACAATTTGGTGATTCTTGGGCTGGAACACCTGGTCAATATGATAAACAATTTAAAAAATGGTCCATCCTTTTTAACCGAAATGATTTTATGTTTTTGGGAAGTAAAGGAAAAAAAGGTAAGATGCCAAAAAATACTGCCTTTGCTCTAGAAAATAGCGGGCTATATTCAATGAGGAGTGACTGGAGTAATAAAGCTATCTGTTTAGTCTTAAAGTGTGGTCCCGATGCTGGTTTTCATGGCCAACCTGATAACGGATCCTTTACTTTGTATGCCGGAGAACGAACTCTTATGCCTGATTCCGGTAGTTATATATATGACGGAGATCCTGAATGGCGAAATTGGTTTCGTCAAACTAAAGTTCATCAAACTCTTACGTTAAACGGAAAAAATACGGATTTTAAACCAAAGCTTATAAAATGGGAAACAAGTACTAATTTAGATGTATTAGTAATTGAAAATGCCGGGTACTCAGATTTAACGCATCGGCGTTCACTATTTTTTATTGATAAAAAATATTTTATTATCGTGGATGAAGCCATTGGAACAGCTGTTGGAAATGTAGATATCCATTTTCAATTAGCACCGGGTAAAGCTATATATAATAACAAAAAATTCTCCGTTCAATCTGATTTTAAAGATGGCTGGAATGTTTTTGTACGAACGAACAGGCAACAAAATCTTGAACTTAACAAAGAGGAAGGTTGGGTATCTTTTAAATACACAACAAAAGAAACTCGACCTGCTTTTCATTATAGATTAAAAAAAACAAATGCAAGTCAAACAATGCGATTTATAACCGTGGTTGCTCCTTTTAAAAATGAAATACCTAATATAGAAGTTGAATTACTAAACCCTACCGAAGTAGCATCTAATAATTTAAAATTTTTATTATATGAAAATGGAAAATCTAGATTAATTGAGTAAAGAAAGAATCAAAAAGAAAAGATGAAAGTAAAAACAGTTAAATAAAACTACAGCTGAAAGATAAGCTATAGTTCATTAACCTATTCTCTTGACTTATTTCTAGTTGTAATTTTTAAACTTTCTTTACATTGAAGCATTGACAAATCGATAACATGTGCATGCTCACTTGTATTAATTATAGACAATTCTGTACATGCAATAATTACAATATTATTTATAGAATACCTCGCAATCATTTCATTGTATATGATAACATCTTGTGAAGTTTCTACATTAGCATAAACCTTTTTCCTTAAATCATCCAAAAAAATTATCTCCTTATTCTTCAATTTCACTATTGATTTGTCAGTAATATAAGATGATAAATAAGAATTGCTATTTGTAAACTTTGTTCCAAAAAATACCAAATTATTCAATTTTTTATTGGATAACTCTTTAACTAATAATTTATAAGGGTGTATTAATTGCAAGTTGAATTCTATAGTGTCAAGTATTTCATGTATGGTAATATTTGGAACTAACAATCTAACTTCTGAATAATTATATACTTTAAGTTCCTCTTGAAGTATTGGTGATAAAACAGATGTATTGTTAGGCAAATAGGGATTAATAGTATTAAAATCTAATTGCTTTAATGTAAAAGGGAATGTTGTATAAGCTCCTTCTTTCTTAAAATATAGCTCATGTAATTTTTTTTGATAAAACAAGGTGCTTCTGGCACCTAAACCCAAAATAACTAAATGTTTCATTTTAATAATATTTTAGTATGTCACTGGTAAAAAACAAAATAAATTCTCCATAAAAATTATGAAAATAGTTTTAAAACAATTCTTAAAAACAATGGAATTTATATACCTACTATTTGCCATTATTTATACACCAAATTAACAATATTCTTTTTCGTTTAAAGTATTCATTACTGTTATTTCTTAAATATGTAATTTGTTGTCAGACGTATTTTTCCTAGAAAACTTACCTGCTATTCTAAACACATAGTTATAGTCAAGAAAGTTATAATCATAACGATTAATGCCAATATGGTTACATATTTCATGCTACAGTTACCATGTATTCATGCATCAGGAATTTATCTGTATTCTGGATTTTCAAAAGCCCAATGTGTGCCGTCGTCCCATTTATCTCTAGAATTTCCATAATTCGGATATCCATTATTCTCTTTTAACATTTTTGCCAAATGCAATAAATTATACGTCATAAATGTAGTATTTCTGTTGGTAAAATCTGAATCAAAACCAACTGGAATATTTAATTTTTCGTCTTTCCATTCTGTATCACCATAACTTGGTCCAGGGCCAACCTTACCAATCCAACCAGAATCTGCTTGCGGTGGTATTGAGTAACCCACATGTTGTAATGCATATAAAATACCCATTGCACAATGCTTAACACCATCTTCATTACCCGTTATCATACAACCACCAACTTTACCATAAAAGATGTATTGCCCTTTATCATTTGTTTTAGAACTCATAGCATACAAACGTTCAATAAGTTTTTGAGCTTCAGAAGATTTCTCACCTAACCAAATTGGTGTTCCCACAATTAAGATGTCTGCGGCTATAATCTTTTCAAAGATTTCTGGCCAAACATCTTTATCATAACCATGTTCAGTCATGTCTGGATAGATTCCTACAGCAACCTCTTCATCAATTAACCTAATGGTTTCATAAGCAACATTTTCTTTTTTTAAAATATTTTGAGAGACCTCCATCAACGTTTCAGTATGGCTTTTTTGGGGTGACTTTTTTAATGAACAATTAATATAAATAACTGAAAGATTTGAAAAATTCATATATAGATTTAAATTAAGGCGAAACTTATCATTTTAGGCATGTAACAATCCATTTTGATAGAATATTTAAAACTACATACACATATTGCTTTACCTGTGCTCAAGAACAATTAATGTTAACCCATTTGACTAAATTCAGCTTTTGAAGCCTTTTTAATCAAAACTAATAGACAACACCTCTCATTTACCATAGTTTAAAGTACCAAAAATAGTAGCAAATGTAATCTTAGTTTTTTTTTAGTAAAAAAGTACGGAAATATGTTAGAAATTGTGTTCCTCAATTGAAACTAAACTAAGAGGACCTTTACAAAACAAATTATAAGTTTTATCTTCGTGTATTACGAAGTTGCTAAATGCAATTTTTCATTAAATTAATAAATGTATGTATAAAGTCGTATTAATTCTGATCGTTTTATTTAATTCATCCACAATATGCTTCAGTCAAAGCAAAACTGTTCATGGAAACGTTTATGCTTTTAAAGATTTAGCACTACAGAATATAAAAGTAGTATCTAAAAAATCAAAACTATCTGTATTGACGGACTCTCTCGGTAATTATACTATTAATTGTATGTCCAAAGACAGATTGATCTTTTTAGGAGCTGGATTCGAAAAAATGATAAAAAGAGTTAATAATAAAGATACCATTAATATAAAAATGGTCTTGAAAGAGGATGAGAAATCAATTGCCGAAGCTAAAGAATTTGGTCATGTATCTGAATCAAACCTTTCTTATTCATTGGCGAATTACGCTGAATACAACAATGATTTCTCCAATTACCCAGATATTTTCGCAATGCTTCAAGGAAAATTTCCAGGTATTCAAATAATCAATAGTCCACTTGGTAGAAAAATACAAATTAGAGGTAAAAACTCAATAACGGGAAGTTCAGATGCTCTTTATGTTATAGATGGAGTGATTAGCCAAAGTATTGAAAACATAGAGCCTTTTAATGTTAAAACGATCAAAATTTTAAAAAATGCTGCTATTTATGGTGCACGCGGGGGTAGTGGTGCCATAGTAATTACGACTAGAATTAAATAAAAATAAATTTTCATAAAAATGTCAAACTACACTAAACCCATTAAATGGGGCATTATAGGTTGTGGAGATGTTACCGAATATAAAAGTGGACCAGCCTATCAACAAACTGAAGGATTTACTATTTCAGCAGTAATGCGGCGTAATGCTAAAAAAGCAAAAGATTATGCTACACGTCATAAAATAGATAAATACTATGATAATGCTGACTTGCTAATTAATGATAGTAATGTTGATGCTGTTTATATTGCTACTCCACCAGACACGCATAAACTGTATGGATTAAAAGTTGCAATGGCAGGTAAACCGTGTTGTATTGAAAAACCATTGGCCCCTACATATAAAGATAGCCTCGCCATCTATGAAGCATTTAAGGCTGCTAAAACACCTTTATTTGTCGCTTATTATAGACGTTGCCTTCCTCGCTTTACAAAAATTAAAGAGTTGTTAGATAAAAATACTATAGGAGATTTAAGACATGTCAGTTGGCAATTAAGTAAGCCTCCAAGCTCTATAGATTTGTCAAAAGCAGATAATTGGCGTACGAATCCTGATGTAGCCCCTGGTGGCTATTTTGATGATTTGGCCAGTCATGGGCTCGATTTATTTACCTGGCTGTTAGGAAACGTAAAAAAAGTAAACGGCATTAGTTTAAATCAACAAGGATTATATAAAGCTAAAGATGCTTTTACAGCGTGCTGGGTACATGAAAACAACGTTACTGGAAGTGGCTTTTGGAACTTTGGCAGCTCACAGAACGTAGATAAAGTTTCCCTTTGGGGAAGTAAAGGAGAAATCGTTTTCTCCATTTTTAATGAAAACCCCATTGAATTGAATCTAGAGGGTAAAATATCTGAAATTGAAATTAAGCATCCTAAGCACGTACAATTACATCATGTAGAGAGTATGAGGAATCAACTATTTGATAACGTAATGGCCCCTTCTAACGGAGAAACAGCAACCCACACTAGTTGGATAATGGATCACATTGTCGGGGATCTTCAATTTTTCTAAGCTTATAAAAACAATTGACAAAAAAAGAACCCAACAGCGTTCCTTTTAATTTGATTAAAAACGTAAACATAAAAACATATTGAAATCAAAAACATTATATTCGAGATTAGTTCAACTACTCCTTTTATTGATAACCATTGTTACCTTAAATAGTTGTGGATTTTGTAATGTTTTTTCAAAACAATACTATTTTACTGACAATGGTGGAGTTAGACCCGGAAAAACTAAGTTTGATTTGAGTAAAAATATTTACGACTTAAAAAAAGACGATTTTATTAAAACCAATGTTGTATATCAATCCTGTTCTAAATGGAATAAGGAGGCACTAAGATATGAAGCCGCTGATTGTAGCGACGCTACTGCAACTATCTCATTTATTCGTTTCTTTGAGAATGGCAGGGTATTGATCAATTCTATATCAGATGACAAATTACCATTAGATCAATATAATAATTTAGAAGGTGGCACCGTTGGTTATTATAAAATTGAAGAAAATGAATTAATTATAGAATACTTTTCCGTTAATATTGGAGGAATGGCATCTGATTGTGGAAAATATTATGTAGACAAGTACAAGTTAAGTGGTGAAGGGATCGAGTTACAAGAAATCAGAAGATCTGACAATGGGATATTTTATGGATGGAGAAAAGTTGAACATAGTGTACCGTATATTAAAAACGGTGCTGAAGGGTTAAAAGGAGATCCTACTTGGTAGGTATATTCCATTTTTAATGGCATAACCATAAAGTAATGAAACTGGAGGGAAATTTAAAAATTCAGGGTATCCATTAACTTTGACAATAATTATCTATAAATAATAAAAATCACTTGAAAACAAAAAAACTGAAGGAATAACCCTTCAGTTTTTTATATAATTTATAATTTTTACCCTCCAAAGTCATCAAAGCGTATGTTCTCGTCATCCATACCAAAATCTTCACCCATTTTCTGAACAGCATTATTCATTAATGGTGGACCACAGAAATACAATTCTAAATCTTCTGGTGAATCATGCTTAGATAAATATTGATCTATTACTACTTGGTGAATAAAACCAACAAACCCATCACCTTCATCATCTACATCTTTTTTAACTTTCCAATTATCTGCTTCAGTTGGATCTGATAACGCAATATAGAATTTGAAATTTGGAAAATCTTTCTCTAATGCTCTAAAATAATGTATGTAAAATAATTCCGCTTTAGAACGTCCTCCATACCAAAACGTAACTTTACGACCCGTTTTTAAAGTTCTAAACAATTGATACAAATGCGAACGCATTGGAGCCATACCAGCACCACCGCCTACATATAACATTTCTGCATCAGACTCATTTATGAAAAACTCACCATAAGGTCCAGAGATGGTTACTTTATCTCCAACTTTCTGATTAAAAATATACGAAGAAGCAATTCCCGGATTAACATCCATCCAACCACCTTTGGCACGATCAAAAGGAGGTGTTGCAATACGTACATTCAGCATTATTTTTCTTCCTTCAGCAGGATAAGAAGCCATTGAGTATGCTCTTTCTACAGTTTCAGTATTCTTCATCACTAAAGGCCAAAGTCCAAACTTTTCCCAATCTGGCTTAAATTTATCTGGTTCACCTGGATGATCTTGTGGATGTGCTTCAACATCCATATCTGAATATTTAACTTCTATTTCAGGAATTTCAATTTGGATATAACCTCCTGCTTTGTAATTCATATCTTCTGGGATTTCAACTACAAATTCTTTAATAAATGTTGCAACATTATAATTTGAAACTACTGTTGCTTCCCATTTTTTAATCCCAAAAATCTCTTCAGGGATAGTAATATTCATGTCCTGTTTTACCTTAACCTGACAAGAAAGTCTTGCACCTTCTTTTAATTCTTTACGTGAAAAATGAGGAGTTTCAGTCGGCAATGCCTCTCCACCACCTTCTAACACATGACATTCACACTGAATACATGTTCCACCACCACCACAAGCTGATGGCAAAAATATTTTTTGACTACCTAAAGTAGATAGTAATGAATCTCCAGAAGGTACTTCTATAACTTTCTCACCATTTATGGTAATTTTTACAGGACCAGAAGGAGCTAATTTTTGTTTTACAAATAATAAAAGTGATACCAATAAAAGTGTAATTGCTAAAAACGCAACTACAGTAGCTATGATTACCCCTGATGTACTTACTAATAATAACATATTATTGATTTAAAGCGGTTGTATTTTCTACTAATTTTTCTTCTTTATTTAAAATAACATCAGCATCGTTATCTTTCTGATCTATTTGAATAGCTTGTTCTGTTGGTGCAGGAGTTTCTGCTCCTTCATCACCACCAGTTAACATTCCTCCAAAACTCATAAAACCGATAGCCATTAATCCTGTTAGAATAAATGTTATACCTAATCCTCGTAATGCCGGAGGAACAGACGAATATCTAATTTTCTCACGAATGGCTGCAATGGCAATAATGGCTAAAAACCATCCAATACCAGAACCTACACCATAGGTTAAGGCTTCACCCAATGTTGGTATTTCACGTGATTGCATAAACAGCGAACCTCCTAAGATAGCACAGTTTACAGCAATTAAAGGTAAAAAGATACCCAATGAATTATATAACGAAGGTGAAAATTTTTCAACTACAATTTCTACCAATTGTACCATGGTTGCAATAGTTGCAATAAACATAATAAATGATAAAAAGCTAAGATCGTATTCAGCGTATTCAGGACCTAACCAAGCTAGGGCTCCTTCTTGCAATACATATTGATCTAACAACCAGTTTAAAGGTACAGTAACTGCTAATACAAAAATAACAGCAGCACCTAAACCTACAGCGGTAGATACCTTTTTAGATACAGCTAAGTAAGAACACATTCCTAAGAAATATGCAAATACCATGTTATCTACAAATATTGATTTAAAAAATAATTCTATATATTCCATATTGTTTAGTATTGAAATTCTGATATAAATAATCAGAATGACGCAGTACGTCTAATTTTCTTCTATTAACTCTTTATTATTACTACGTTGTACCCATATGATAAGACCTACAACAATTAATGCCATTGGAGGTAAAACCATAAATCCATTATTTTCATATCCAATACTATACAATCCCGTTTTTTCAACAGAATCACCTAATACTTTAAAACCAAATAATGTACCTGAACCTAATAATTCTCTAAAAAAACCAACAATTATTAATATAAGTCCATACCCAGCAGCATTACCAATGCCATCAAGGAAAGATTTCCACGGACCATTTGCCAATGCAAATGCTTCAAAACGCCCCATAATTATACAGTTCGTAATAATTAAACCAATGAAAACCGAAAGTTCTTTACTAAGCGTATATGCAAAAGCTTTTAGCACTTGATCTACAATAATTACCAATGTAGCCACTACTATTAACTGTACAATAATTCTAATTTTTGACGGAATAATGTTTCTCATCAAGGAAATAACGACATTCCCTAAACCTAATACAAACATTACAGAAACTGCCATAACAATCGATGGCTTTAATTGAGCTGTAATTGCTAATGCAGAACAAATACCTAATACCTGTATGGTAACAGGGTTGTTATCCGTTAAAGGATCTGTCATTAACTTTCTATTCTTTTTAGAAAACAAAGGCACTTTAGGCACCTTTACTATTTCTTCTTTTTCTGCTACTTCTGCCATTTTAATTATTTTAAAGTTTTAAAATAAGGTACATACATTGCTAAATCTTTTTTAATCATTGCTGTAACGCCATCACCAGTAATGGTAGCTCCAGCAATAGCATCAACTTCATTATCCTTTTTTTCTTCATTTTTCGGGTCTGCATTACCTTTAGCTACAGTAACTCCTTTAAAGGAACCTGAATCACTTAAAACATGTTCTCCTGAAAAATCATCCATAAAGTAACGTTGTTTAATTTCTGCACCCAAACCAGGAGTCTCTCCTTTATGGTCAAAATATACACCTTGAATAATCATTGATTTATCAACGGCTACAAATCCCCAAATAGCATCCCATAATCCTTTACCGCGAATGGGAATTACATAAATAGGATTACCATCCTTTTCACCTTCAAACAAAGGTAATTTCCGTGTGTAATTAGGGCTCTTAGCTTTTGTCTCTTCCTTTTTAATATCTATCATGTACGCTTTAGCGTCTTCAGTAACCTTATCACCTTCAATCACATATTGTTTGGTAATGGCTTTGTTAAAGACATCTTCAACTTTATCAGTTGAAATAAACTCAACATCTCCAGCCCCTTCATTATCGTTAATGCCCATGGCATACAATATATTTTGTTGCTTTTCAAAACGCTTATTGGCATCAACTAAAGGTTTTAAACCTTGAGCAAGCCCTGCGAGTATAGACCCCACTACCAACACCATAACAATGGCAAAAATAATGGTATAACTATTTTTATCTGTATTGATTGCCATAACTTAAGCTGTTTTTAATTTTGCTCTTTTTAATCTTTTTTTCACATTGCCCTGCACTACATAATGATCTATTGTTGGTGCAAATACATTCATTAATAATATTGCTAGCATTACACCTTCAGGATATGCCGGATTAAATACACGGATCATTATTGATATAAAACCAATTAAGAAACCGTAAATCCATTTTCCCTTATTCGTTTGTGCTGCAGTTACCGGATCGGTTGCCATATAAACTATACCAAATGCCATACCCCCAATTAATAGGTGATGCCAAAATTCAGTACTCATTAATCCGTAAAACTTACTAGTATCTGTTATCCAACCAGCGGCAACTACCATATTAAAGATATAGCCCATAACCAAAGCACCAATAACAGCACTAAGCATTACTCGCCAACTTCCAATTTTAGTAAAAATGAGGAATAACCCACCTAGTAATATTAAGAGTGTAGAGGTTTCACCGACAGAACCAGGAATAAAACCAAAAAACATATCCATAACTGAATAGTCAACTGGATTTGATTGAGCCAAGCTACCTAATATCGTTTCACCAGAGATGGCATCAGCAGTTGAACCATTTGCAATTTCTTTCGTTCTTTCTACAGCACCTTGAACCCAAACTTTATCACCACTCATCCAAGTAGGATATGCAAAGAACAAAAATGCTCTAATGGTTAAAGCGGGATTCAAAATATTCATCCCCGTACCACCAAATACTTCTTTACCGATAACAACACCAAAAATAACGGCTACAATTAACATCCACCAAGGAATATCAATAGGTACAATTAATGGCACTAACATACCAGTTACTAAATACCCTTCTTCTACTTCGTGTCCTTTTATAGTTGCGAAAATAAATTCAACACCTAAACCAACACCATAAGAAATAATTATTAAAGGTAATATTTTCCAAAAACCAAGACTAAAGTTTTGCAATGACCAAAATTCACCACTAAAAAAACCTCCAGAAACGGATTGTATTTCGCCTAACGCCAAGTAATGCTGGTAACCTGCATTAAACATGCCGAAAATTAAACATGGAATTAAAGCCATAATTACCGTATTCATGGTACGCTTTAAATCGTCAGCTGCTTTTATGTGAGTACCACCATGTGTAGTATCATTTGGCGTATATAAGAAAGTATGCAAGGCGTTAAAGGCTGGTGCCATTTTAGTTCCTTTATACTTTTCTTTTAAATTATGTAAGTTCTGTTTTAAACCCATTGTTTTTATTTTAACCTATTTCTTCAATCATTAAGTCCAAACCTGCTCTGATAATTTCTTGATGTGGTTGTTTAGACACACAAACAAACTCCGTCAATGCAAAATCTTCTGGTGCCACTTCATACATCCCTAAAGCTTCCATTTCATCTAAATCTTTATATAAACAAGCTTTTAAGATTTGCATAGGATAAATATCTAAAGGAAATACTTCTTCATAATTACCTGTGAGCACGAAAGCTCTATGTTCACCATTAGTATTGGTATCTAAATCATACTTCTTTTTAGGACTTAACCATGAAAAGGTTAACGCTCTAGTATTAGATATTTTATTAAAAACAGGTACCGTCCAACCAAAAAGTTCATAATCATCTCCTTCTTTTATAGCAGTTAACTGATTATCGTAATAACCAAGATATTCTTCTTGAGAAACTCGTTTACCAGATAATACATTACCACTAATAATTCGTGTATGGCTGTCTAAATTTTCTGAAACAATATCAGATATAATAGCTCCTGCAATAACTTCTACATATTGGTTTTTGATGAAATGTGATCCTGTTAAAGCTACAGTTCTTTTAATATTAAAATTACCTGTAAGTAATAACTCACCTATAACCACTAAATCTTGAGGTGTAACTACCCAAACAACTTCACCTTTGTTAATAGGATCTATTTTAGCAATTTGCGTACCTACGTTACCACTAGGGTGTGGCCCAGAAACCTTGTGAATTTCTGCACCTGCCAAGTTAGCTAATGGCGAAATTGAATTTTTACCAATACTAACATGTACTTTCCCTTCAGTTAATTTTGATAATGCAGTTACGGCAGCTTGTAATTCAGCTTCTTTACCTTTTAAGGTATAGTCATAATCTGCAGCTAAAGGAGCACTTGCATAAGCAGAAATAAAAATTGCCTTTGGTGTTTCTTCAGGATTGGCTATAACGTCATAGGGACGTCTTTTAATAAAGGGCCAACAACCAGAAGCTAACAAATGTGTTTTCACTTCATCTGCCGTAAGACTATTAGCGTCTTTTTTACCAAAATTTTGATATTGCTGTTGTTTATCGGCTAATATTTTAATTTCAAGTATTTTCCTTTTAGCTCCTCTAACAATTTCAATGACCTCACCACTAACTGGAGAAGGAAACATAATACTTTCAAATTGTTTGGAATGAAAAAGGGCTTCACCTGCTTTAACCTCTACCCCTTCTTTAACAAGAAGTTTCGGTTTTATTTTATGAAAATCAGCGGGCTTCAAAGCATAAACACTAGTAGAAGGTAGTTTGGCTGTAACCTTATCGGCTTCACCTACAAGCCTAATATCTAAGCCTTTTTTGATACGAATGTCTTTTGACATATTAATTTTAGTCTAGTTAATTATCAATAAAAAACGGTGCAAATTTAATTATTTTGTACGTGTTATCTATGTTTTTATATTATAAATTTCTATTTATAATCATTCTAAATAGAAATTTTATTCTTCTTAATGATCCTCTAAAACTAAACCTAATTATTAAAATCAAATTAATTGATTAATTTTGGTACAACTTTTGTTTTTAACTACACAAAATTAATCGATGCAATACCCTAATTTTCGTTATATATTCACGCTATTGCTTACAATTACAATTGGCGTCAGCAATGCCCAATCTGATGTAATTGTTGACCCTCCAGAATATATAAAAACTATTGTATTACGTTCTCTACAAACAAACAATTATGTGCCCATTCTGAAATTAGGCGATCCATTGCTTTTAGAGTTTGACGATTTAAGTGATAGCCAAGCGGAATATACATATAAAATAGAACATTACGATTATGACTGGAAGGTTTCAAAGATGATAGCTACAGAATATATAGGCGGATATGATAATGATTGGATAAGAGAATTTGAAAACTCATTTAACACCTTACAGCCTTACACATATTACAAATTAATATTACCCAACGATAAAACACAAATAAAAAAAACGGGTAATTATTTGATAAGTATTTTAGATACCAACAACGAGATCTTATTTACAAGGCCATTTATTGTTTATCAAACTTTAGTTGATGTAGGAGTTAGTGTTCATAAAAGCAGAGATATTGCAACAATAAATTCAAAACAAAATGTTGAGTTTAGTATTAACCATCCTGATTTACTAATTAATAATCCTAGTAAAGAAATTAAAGTGGTTGTTTATCAAAACAATGATTGGAATACTGCAATTAAAAATATAAAACCACAATTTTACCGAGGTACGCAGTTATTATATAAATATTCTGACAAAGTATCTTTCTGGGCAGGCAATGAATACTTGTTTTTTGACTCTAAAGAAATTCGAAACGCCACCAATAACATTGCCAAAAGCAGACTTGATGGACTGTTTCACACCTATTTGTATACTGATGAAATGCGAAAAAACAGACCATACACCTTTTACCCTGATGTTAATGGTAATTTTGTAGTTAGAACAATTGACAGTGATGTAAGTGCTACTGAAGCTGACTATTCTTATGTACACTTTACATTGCAGGCCTACACCGATCTTGGTGAAGATGACATATACGTATATGGAGATTTTAATGACTGGCAACTTACAGAAGAGAACAAGATGAACTACAACGAACGTTTAAAGCTATACGACTGTACAATGTTAATAAAACAAGGGTTTTACAACTACACCTATGTTACCGCCAATAATAAAGGTATCATTAGCAATGATGCTGTTGAAGGTTCCTTTTATCAAACAGAAAATGACTATTCAGTTCTTGTTTATTACAAACCAATTGGTAGCAGATATGATCAGGTGATTGGTTACGGAAAGGCAAATTCTGAAAATTTACGCAACTAAACCTCTTTTTCTGCATCTACTTTATACTTAACCACGATTTATCAACAAAAATATGTATATCTTTGTTATAACTCTTCCACTATATAGCTATGGTACAACAAGTAACAAATGGAATTAAAATATCTGTAAAAACAAAGTTTGAAGGCATGAGTAATCAAAACCGCAGGTTGCTTTTCACTTTTAGCTACGAAATTACCATAGAAAATCAAAGTAATGCTTCTGTACAACTAATGAGCAGACATTGGAAAATTTTTGATTCATTAAAAAGTTTAGAAATTGTTGAAGGCGAAGGCGTTATTGGTAAAAAACCAGTATTAGCACCAAAAAAATCGTACACCTATAGTTCGTATTGTAATCTAACTTCACCCACTGGAGCCATGAAAGGTTTTTTTAATATGATAAACTTCACGAACACCAGTAGATTTAAAGTTTACATCCCAACCTTTCAATTAACGGTTCCCGCTGTATTAAATTAACATCATCACAAACTATTAGCTGGCATTAATATATCAGCAAAACCATTGCACTTTTTTTTGTAGTTTAGCAGTATTGAAATTAGATTGGAATTGGGACAACAAGTTCTAAACAATATATGAAATCAACTACCCGGTTTTCTAAAAATATACGTGGAATAGAATGCTTAAATTGCAAGCAACCCTTATCTCACCAAGATAATTTCTGCTCTAACTGTGGACAAGTAAATGATTTACAACCTTTAAGTGTTAAACAGTTTTTTTCTGAATTTTTTTCAGGTTTTTTCTCATTTGACTCTCGTTTTTTCAGAACCTTTATTCCTTTAGTATTTAAACCCGGTAAAGTATCCAAAAGTTATATTGAAGGCAAACGCATGCAATATGCAAATCCATTCCGATTATATCTAAATGTTACTATCGTTTTCTTTTTGTTACAAAGCTTGTTTTCTGTAGTTGATAAATTCAGCCTCAATGAATTTTCATCAGAGAATAGTAATAATAATATCATTAAAGATTCTACTCATATTAACACAACGCCTCCGGATAGTATTTTGAAAGATTTACCACTCTTTAAATCTAATGAAAATACATCAAATGATTTAACGCAAAACCTTTTATTACGCATTGATTCAATTTTTACATCAACCAATCTCCTTGAACAACTTAAAACAGATTCAATCCCTAAAACTATAAAGGATTCTATCTATAAAGACTTCTTTAATTCTAATAACAAATATATTTCTGAACAAATAAATAATGCTGTAGAAAATAACGATTGGAATGTAATTCAGTCCATGTCAACCCTTGACAAAGATACTTATGAGCATGTAGAAAGCATTCTTAAAGAAAATGAAGTAGATTATGTTATACCAGAGGAATATAAATCACAGACAGAAGCCGATTTTAACAAATTTAATTTTTTTAAAAAACTCAATAAATTTTCAAAGTATGATAAAGCTCACCCTGATGGAACGGCTTTAGGCGCCATGGAAGAATTGGGTGTGGCAAAAACACGTTTAAATGCATTTAACTATAAGTTAGCTCAAAACTATAATAAAATTCTAGATGACCCCACTTTCAGAGAATCCTATGTAAACAGTGTAATTTCAAAAATATCAATTGCATTATTCTTCTTACTTCCTATTTTCACCTTAATACTTTCCCTACTTTATTATAAACATAAATGGAACTACACGGAGCATTTAATATTTGTATTTAATGTGCAAACCGTATTTTTCTTGTTGCTTTTAATCTTCACCATATTTGATAGATTTTTAGCTACAAACACTAGAATGTACATATTTGTGCCTTTATTCTTATTTTATTTGTTTAAGGCCTTGCATAATTTTTACGGACAACATTGGTTTAAAACGGCTTTGAAATTTATATTGTTAAATATATTCTATTTTATTCTGTCAGTTACTGGATTAATTGTGGTAATGTTTATCGTTTTTATTCTATAACTTTTAATCCTTTATCAATTGACCTAGAAAGTTTCGACTTGAATCTTTAAGGTTAATATTCAAAGAAAATCGATTATCCTCTTCCCATACCAAATTTGTGGTTTTAACTAATTTTAGAAGTTTTTCTTGATCGTTATTTAACGGAATATCTAAAGAGTTTTGCACGTATTTTTCCACATCAATGTATAGATTCAGTTTTGATGCTTTAGTAGCTTCATTTGAGGTGTTCCCTCGTTTATTTACTCGTAATTCAAAATTATCATTAGCGTTAGTTACTAAAAATTTAAAAATTGGAATGGTTGTAAATACAGTGTCGTTCTCAATAATTTGAATAGCATTTTTACTGTAGAAATAATCCGACAAACTAGAAGTACTTTCTTGACCTAAGCCTAAATATAATTTAGGAATGCTCTTTTCTTGAGTAGATTTGATTTCTACTTTATTAAAATCATCATCATATTCATAAGAAACTATAGTATCTGTTTTCTGTTCAATGGAAGTGATATTCATATCGAATTTCCCATTCCATTTATTAACAATAGAATCTAAAGACAAATGGGTAAACGCATTGAACTTATCTCTTTTATCCGTTAAAAATTGCTCGAATAAAGCATTTTCCCTGTTTACCTTACCTGACATTGAAATAACCTCATCCGTATCTGTTATTGGATTCTCATTAGCTAAAAACAAATCAGATTTTAGAGAACCTTCTAACTCAAACAATCCATCTTTAAAATTAGCATTTAGTTCATCTTCACCCAATGAGAAACATATATCATTACTGCTATTCACTATAGGTTTTAAAATTTCAGCATCTTTTGTCAAATAATCTTCTTCACTAAATAACGCTAATATAGTAGCGTTTATAGGTACTTTACGGTTCGTTTTTAAGGCAATAATTAACCGCTCTCCTTTTATGGATAAAACAAAATTATCTTTGCTAAAAAAAATAATGCCCTCATTTTCACTTCTCTTAAAACCTTCCTTAAGCAAAAATTTAAATAATTCATCTGTATCATTAATGGCAACAATACTGCTAAACCAATTATTATTTAAATCAGTTGGATTGGTATAAAACAAAACATTGCGGGGAATACTCACCCCTTTGGTTAAAGAGGTTCGTGGTATTTTTATTGAATCTTTCTTTTTACGAGACTTTAAATAGGTAATGGGGTGGGTTAAAAAATCAAATAATAAATGATTTTCTATCTGCCTGAGATTGACATTAACCACATTTGTTGCGTTAGCCGGAACTCTATTTTCAAATATTTGTGCTTGCTTATATCGCCATACATAAAGTACAACCAATACAATCACAAATACAATAAAAAAATAGAGTCCCTTCTTACGCATATTAAACTATTACTTCATCATAAAATCCATAAAATCTAACAATACTTTTAGTGAGTTTTCACGATTATCTGCTGTATCAACTACAAATTCAGAAACCATGTTATTGCCTTTCATTTTCCCTGTTTTATAATGAACACTGTTTATGTTATCACTAGCAAATGAGAACATCTTCTTTTCATCGCGTCTTAAGTCTTCACTTGGAATTTTTGCCAATAATTTTTTAACATCCAAATACATAACTGCTGCATTTTTACGAATCAATTTTTTATGTTCTCCAGTAAATGAAACAGGGTTAGGGCTAATTATGTTTGCCAATTGTTTTTCTGATGAAGTAATAAATACAATTTCGTCTTTAATTACAGCATACAAATCAAATGGCGTTTTATTAGGTAAATTAAGCTTGTAGTAATTCGCATTTTGTTCCAATGCCTTGTGCTTAACACCTAACTTAATTAATTTAAAAAGTAATTTTTCATTTTCAGAACCTACCATAATTGTAAATTCAGGATTCATTTCCGTTTTCGTTTTTGTTACTTCAGTTTCTTTATAGTCATCATCATATTCATAAGTTGTATAAGTAACTTCTTTTTCTCCCAAATCATTTAAAACAAATAACATATTACCAGTAATTAAATCACCAACAGCCTCTTCGTCTATAAGCACAGAAAACAATTCTGCACTAACTTCCATTTCCTCTTTAAAGTCTGGTAACATACCTCCATAAATTTGAGATATTAAATTAGGATATTCATCTAAGACAGCTTCTGTGTTCATTGCAACACTGGTATAACCAATAATTTCATTTTCATTAAAGTACTTAAAAAATGATTGATCAATTTTAGATTTATAGATGCTTTTAATTGCCTTTTTCCATGTATCATCGACTTCCATGTTCGTAGTTATTTTGGCTTCACCTTTTTCAAAATATAAATGAGCATTCATAGTTCCGAACCCTATATTAGTATAATCGGGGCTTATACCACCCATATAATAACTTAGTCCACCCATAACACCACCCATTAACTCACCATAACTATTAATCCATGCTGATGCTTCGGCATTTTTATCGATAGATTTTACGTAGTTTTTATTAGAAAGTATTGAAGCTCCGTTATAATTAAATATTTTACTCGAATAATTAGAAATCCATTGAGCTACAACTACTTTTTTAACATCGTAAAAGTCTTGATCTTCTCCTCCAAACTCACTCATAAGTCTTTCTTTATGTTCGTCAAAATAACTATAAGACTTATCTCCGCCTATAAACAATAGAATATTATCATTCCACATAATAGCCGTATTATGATCTGTAAAACTACTTACATTACCTTGTTTCACGATTTCATTTTTACTAGACATGTTGAAAATAGCCTCAAATTGTTTTCTATCTTTAATTTTTAAAATAAAACTATGATATGAAATACTATCTGAAGGTTGGTAAAAATAAAATGCTTTAGAATCTAAATCAACACCAAAATCGGCTAAACCATTAAAGTCTTCATTTTCTCGTTTAAATTCCTTAATCATTTCTTTACCTAATGCATTCGTATCAAAATCTGTTAAGGAAATTAAGTCAAAAACATTATTACCATTAACTGAAATTACAGCTTGTGCATTTGCGGGTATCTTACTTTCTAATTGTTGTGCAAAACTAAACGTTGTTGCAGCTAGGGCTAGGGTTAGCATTATCTTTTTCATATACTAATTTTAGTGATTTTTATTTCTGTAATTTGATTTGATTTTTAATTGATTTATTTTGATTGATAATATCTTGTGCAGATATTTTTAACATAATTGCTTTTTTACTTTTTGAAATTTTTGCTGCATTATTACTGCTAGAAGCTATTCCTTTAGGAAAACGATATATGGTTGTAATGGATGCTGTTTTAAAAACTTCCCTATCTTCCATTTTCGTTTTTTTAATTTCTTTAGCTAAATCGTAATGATAGCTCCTTGTAAAAAGTTGATTCGTTTTATCATAACTAAAATGTTTATGATTCTTTATCCTTTTGGCTTCTTCTTTAGAGCTAAAATTTGAAACTACCATATTTAGAGCATCAACATCATTAAAATCACATGAAAGCGTAAAAATATAATCTTCTAGATTTATAGAATTGGTTACATTAGTTATACCTCCAGTATTTTTTACTGTTTTTACCATATCAGCAAAATGTTGCCTGATTTCTTGCTCTGATGGAACTTCGTAATTATTAACACTATCTAATAGCATTATTGAATTTATTTTTGTTTTACTTCTGCTTAGGTTTAGTGTTAATGTAACTTTACCTGAGCCATCTTCATTTAAACTAACCTCTTCAATAATTTCGAAGCAGCTTGTACAAATTAACAGCAAAGCAAAAACAAAAATGTAATTAATTTTTTTTATCATAATATCATGTGCGAATTATAACGTACTTTTTTTATTAGAATTACATAACCTCACCTAGAATTGTAAAAAAAGTCAATTCTAACCTCTCCAAAGGAAAAATCAATTAGAAGTTATTGAATTATTAATTTAGATTTTTTATACGTTTTAACATCTTCATAAACCATACCTAAACTATTCTTTTCTTTATAAATAGAAGTAATACTTACTGTACCTCCTACTTTTCTATCCATCATCACATCAATAGTAGGATCTCCAATACCCGCATTATGATGAAACTTTAATATATTTTCTTGATTAATTTTATTGTCCTTTTGCCATTGCTCAAACCAATTTCGTCGTAACTGTTTTACACTTTTGTCATATAATGTTGAAGAAGACCAAATCTGTGGCTCTAACTCCATATTTTTTATATGTTTATTTTCTCCATCCCAAACAAACTCAATCAACTCTAAAGCTTTATTCCAATCTACAATAACTAATGTGAATTGCTCTACTCCCATTAGATCCAATGCTTTTAATCCGTTATAGATATTTTCAACTTTAAGGAGCTCTTTTACAATTAGTCCCCTACTCATTTTATAATCCGCTAAAGAAATATGATTGGCAAACCCACCATTTAGCAAACAGATTAGCCTGTTTTTAGAGCTTGTACCTATCCATGAACCTCCTGCCTTTCCATC
Source organism: Aureibaculum luteum (assembly GCF_003449015.1). Classification (GTDB taxonomy): domain Bacteria; phylum Bacteroidota; class Bacteroidia; order Flavobacteriales; family Flavobacteriaceae; genus Aureibaculum; species Aureibaculum luteum. Next base: position 338,376 of record NZ_QRGD01000001.1, read on the forward strand.
TTTTGGATAGCTTAGTTTTACACCATCTTCTTCGTAATTTTTCGGCGGCAAAGCCTTTTCGCGAGAAAACGGAATATCCCTACTCGAGGTCAGGATAAAATCCGTCTTATTTAAAGGAAGAAAGGTAACCGTACACATACTTATTTGTTATGAGTTTATAGTTTTAAAATCTTAGTACAAAAATGACACAAAATTAAATGTTACAAAACACGCTAAACCGTAAAAAATACACCCCTGTAAATGGGGTTCTAGAATTTACAATTAGTGCTTCGTTTTTGTTATTTACTATTTGTAACTTTGTGGCAAAATTAGTCGAATTTTATAAAAACACATTACATATGGCAAGCGGATTTTATAATGTACCCAAAGCAGTAAACGAACCTGTAAAAACTTATGCACCTAATAGCCCTGAAAAAAAGAGTTTATTAGAGACTTATAAAAAAATGTACAATGAAAAAGTGGACATCCCCTTTTACATTGGAGGTAAAGAAATAAGAACAGGTAATACTGTATCTATTCACCCACCTCATGACCACCAACATACTGTTGGGCACTATCATAAAGCAGAAAAATCACATGTTGAACAAGCAATTGCTAATGCACTTGAAGCTCGTGAAGCTTGGTCTAAAACACCATGGGAACACCGTGCTGCTATCTTTTTAAAAGCAGCTGAACTACTTGCTGGACCTTATAGAGACAGAATGAATGCCTCGACAATGATATGTCAATCTAAAAACGTAATGCAAGCTGAAATTGATGCAGCTTGTGAAATGATAGATTTCTTTAAATTCAACGTTGAATTTATGACAGAAATTTATGCAAATCAGCCTATTTCAAGTCCTGGTATTTGGAACAGAATGGAATACAGACCATTAGAAGGCTTTACCTATGCAATCACTCCTTTTAATTTTACTTCTATTGCCGCCAACTTATGTGCAGCACCAGTTATGATGGGTAATGTTTGTGTTTGGAAACCTTCTGATCATCAAATATATTCTGCTCAAGTAATCGTAGAATTGTTTAAAGAAGCAGGTTTACCTGATGGCGTAATTAATGTAGTTTACGGAGATCCGGTTATGATTAGTGATACTATTTTAAACCATCGCGAGTTTTCTGGCATACACTTTACGGGTTCAACGCATGTTTTTAAAATGTTATGGAAACAAATTGGTGAAAATATTGGTAACTATAAAACCTATCCAAGAATTGTTGGTGAAACCGGAGGGAAAGATTTTATCTGGAGTCATCCATCTGCTGACGCAAAACAACTTGCTACTGCAATTACCAGAGGAGCATTTGAATACCAAGGTCAAAAATGTTCGGCAGCCTCTAGAGCTTACATCCCAAAAAGCTTATGGGCTGATGTTAAAAAATATGTAGTTACCGATTTAAAATCGATTAAAATGGGTAGCCCTGACGATACTTCTAATTTTGTAAATGCAGTAATCCACGAAGCTTCTTTTGATAAAATATCAAGCTTTATAGATCAAGCTAAACAAGATAAGGATGCTGAAATTGTAGCCGGTGGTAATCATGATAAATCAAAAGGTTATTTTATTGAGCCTACAGTTATTTTAGCCAAAGATGCAAAATACACTACCATGTGTACAGAATTATTTGGCCCTGTAATCACCATTTATGTCTATGAGGATAAAGATTGGAAGAATTCTTTAAAATTAGTTGATGAAACTTCTGAATATGCATTAACTGGAGCTATTTTCAGTGCAGATAGATATGTTATTGACTACGCCACAAATGCGTTAGAAAATGCTGCAGGTAATTTCTATATAAATGACAAACCAACAGGAGCTGTTGTCGGTCAACAACCTTTTGGCGGAGCGAGAGCTTCAGGAACAAATGACAAAGCGGGTTCTATTTGGAATTTATTGCGTTGGGTGAGTAACCGTACCATTAAAGAGACTTTTGTAACGCCAACAGATTATAAATATCCTTTTTTAGGTGAGTAAATCTAATCGCTTATAAAGCTTATATTCTAAAAACCCTTCATTAAAATTAAATGAAGGGTTTTTCTTTATTATATATTTCAAATACAAGAAAAAACAGATATTTTTGTTGCCTTAAATTTTAAAACACTTATATATGAAACATTTTTACTTTTTGATTTTATTATTATGCTTTCAATTCTCATTTTCGCAATATGGAAATGTTTCTACCATTGCCGGTAATGGTACACAGGGATATTCCGGAGACGGAGGTCCAGCTACGTCAGCAGTCACTAACTTACCTTCAGATGTGGTTATAGATAATGCAGGTAATATTTATTTCTCTGAAATTACCAACTGTGTGGTTAGAAAAATAGCAACTGACGGTACTATTTCTACCGTTGCAGGTATTGTAGCTCAATGCAGCTTCAGCGGTGATACAGGATTGGCAACCGCGGCAAAATTAGATTTTCCTACAGGACTAGCAGTAGATGCAAGCGGTAATCTTTTCATAGCCGATAGAGATAATCATAGAATAAGAAAAGTGGATACCAATGGAATTATTACAACGGTTGCCGGAAATGGAACTAGTGGTGACGCAGGAGATGGCAGTGCAGCAACTTCTGCTGAATTAGATAGTCCGCAAGATATAGTTATTGATGTTGCTGGAAACATTTACATTTCAGATTGGCTAAATCATAAAATAAGAAAAGTGGATACTAGCGGAAATATTTCAACTTTCGCTGGGACAGGATCTAGTTCATTTTCTGGAGATGGAGGTCAGGCAACTGCTGCTCAATTAAAAAGCCCTGATGGTATTACCATTGATGCTGCTGGTAATATTTACTTTTCAGATAGAGGAAACGATAGAATTAGAAAAATAGATACAAATGGTATTATAACCACGATTGCCGGGAATGGCGGATTTAATGCTTTTAGTGGTGATGGGGGGCCGGCAACTAGTGCCGAATTTAATGACCCAAATGGGATTGACATTGACGCAAGTGGAAACATCTATATTGTTGATAGAGACAATCATAGAGTTAGAAAAATAACTACTGATGGCATAATCAATACAATCGTTGGTACAGGTAGTACTGGTTTTTCTGGTGGTGGATTTAATGGAGATGGTCAATTAGGAACAGCAACAATAATTAACAAACCTACGGGTGTAGCTGTTGATAATGATGGAAATGTGATTTTTGCTGATTATAACAATCAAAGAATTAGAAATTTATCGGCTTCATCATTAGCAGTTAATAAATTTGTTTTAAACAAGGCTAAAATCTATCCAAATCCGAGTAAATCTAATGAAGAAATAACTATAGAAGGAACTGAATCTATTTCTAGTATTTTAGTTTATAATGCACTTGGAGAAGAAATTAAAAGGATGAACCCTAATTCAAACACCCACAAACTAAACGTGAAAAATATTAACTCAGGCATTTATTTCATAAAATTAACAACCACAACAAAAAATATAATTACCAGAAAGCTAATTATCAATTAAAGTAATTATAAATATAAAAACTCGTCAAATGGCGAGTTTTTTTATACCCCTTTTAATTTATCTGCACCGTCTAGCAAACCAATCAATTCTTGTGGCTTATGTATTAAAACAGGTATATGTTGTGGACAGATATAAAATTTACTGTCTTGGTAATTAAATTTTGTAACTGGAATTTCTTCAGAGGTCTTATTACAAACCAAACATGCTTTTACTTTACTCATTATTATAAATTTACTTCAAAAGTATTTATTATTTATTTCTAAAAACATAACAAATGTCATATAATTTCAAATCGATAATGAGGAGAAGTTTATCATATATAACGAAACACTTCAGATTTTGTTAGGTATTTAAATGAGAATTATTGGGTTAAATTAAATTAGTAATTTTAGGCTCTAAAGTCTTCTTAATGAAAAATATAAAAGTAGTTTTACTTCTATTAGTAATTACCGGTATTTCCAACTCAACACATGCACAAAAATCAATAAAATGTTTAATTGATACTTCTCTTGGCGAAATAGAAATTGAACTCTATCAAGACAAAGCACCTATTACAGTTCAAAATTTCTTACAATATGTAGATAGTGCTACCTATAATAACAGTAGCTTTTTTAGAACCTGTACTAAAGAGAACGAAGTTGATAGAGAGATAAAAATTCAAGTAATTCAAGGTGGTACTATTCCTAAAAAGACCGTGCGAGCACCCATAAAAATTGAAACCACAGCAATAACTAAAATTTTACATAAAAACGGTACCATATCAATGGCAAGAAGCGAACCGGATAGTGCTACAAGTAGCTTTTTTATTTGTATAAATGATCAGCCTGAATTAGATTTTGGAGGAAAGAGAAATCCAGATGGACAAGGTTTTGCTGCATTTGGAGAAGTAACAAAGGGTATGGATATCGTTTTGAAAATCCAATCACAAAAAAACAAAAACCAACAACTTTTAGAACCAATACAAATTCACGCTATAACTAGAGTTACCAATTAAAAACTAACTCTATTCTTTTATCATCATGCAATGCCATTATTTTATACTTTTACACCAGATTAAAGATTAAAATGGTATTCTATATGACCAATAAAAAATTATAAATATTATCAAATGAAAAAACTAGTCAATTACTTTTTACAAGGCTTATTATATATTGCCCCTTTGGGTATAACCGCTTATATTATATATGCTGTTTTCACTTTTTCGGACGGGCTATTACAAGATTTATTACTTAAATTTTTCGATATTAAAATTCCCGGATTAGGAGTTTTAACACTAATATTATTTTTAATCTTCGTAGGGTTTTTAGGTCGTACAATTATTGCGGATCCATTGCGAAAATTGTTTAAAAACCTGATTGAACGTGTTCCGTTGTTAAATTTTATCTACTCTGCTTTTAATGACTTATTTTCTGCTTTTGTAGGTAAGGAAAAGAAATTTAGCAAACCAGTACTAGTTAAAGTTAACTTGAATTCTGATTTAGAAAAATTAGGATTTATTACGGAAGAAAATTTAGAGCTATTAGGAGAAATGGATAAGGTTGCCGTCTATTTCCCTCATTCTTATAATTTTTCTGGTGAATTATTTATTGTACCTAGAGCCAATATCAAAACAGTTGATATAAATTCTAGTGATGTAATGAAGTTTGTAGTTTCTGCTGGATTAACGGGATGGAATAAAGATGAAGTTACTGAACATGAAGAGACAAATTAATCCTTAATAAAAGGTGAAAATGAATACTTTTAATTTAAAAACATTCTTGACTTCAAATCTTGATATTGACAAAAAAGAAATTTTGTCAATAGTAGATAACTGCACCATTAAAAAGGTTAAAAAAAACGAGTTCTTATTACAAAAAAACGAACACTGTAAGCATACCTTTTTTATAGAAAAAGGTCTATTGAGACAATATTCAATTGACGAAAAAGGCAAAGAGCACATACTTTCTTTTGCAGCCGAAAATTGGTTTGTAACCGACAGAGAAAGTGCCTATTTTAATAGACCTTCTACCTATTACATCCAAGCATTGGAAGAAAGTCAAGTAGCAATGATAGATAAAAATTTCATTCAATTACTTTCTGAGAAAATACCATCGTTTACAGATTTTAACAATAAATTACTACACAATCATATTCTTCATTTACAAAAAAGAATCAACTTATTACTTAGTGCTGCTGCGGAAGACAGGTATTTACAATTTGTTAAAATGTACCCAGATATTCTTTTGAGAGTTCCACAAACAATGATCGCCTCTTATTTAGGTATTACCCCAGAGAGCCTAAGCAGAGTCCGCAAAGAATTGGCTCATAAAAATTTTAAAGGGTAGTTCTTATCATACATCAATGCACAGGTTTTTTACTCATTGTACATTTGTGGTATAAAATTAAATGATATGAAAACAAAAACAGTAGAATTAGTAGCAAGTCCAAAAGCTCCACATTTTGTTGGAGATGGCTTTCGTGTACATAACTTTATCCCTAGTGGATTTAGACTTGACATGCAACGGATGAACCCGTTTATAATGTTAGATTACAATTCAACCTACCACTTCCCTCCTTCTAATAAACCAAAAGGGGTTGGTGTGCATCCTCATAGAGGTTTCGAAACCGTTACTATAGCCTATAAGGGCAAAGTAGCCCATCATGACAGCAGTGGTGGTGGCGGAGTTATAGAAGAAGGTGATGTGCAATGGATGACTGCAGCAAGTGGTGTGTTACATAAAGAATACCACGAAAAAGAATGGAGTAAAACGGGTGGCGATTTTCAAATGGTACAACTATGGGTGAACTTGCCTAAAAAGAATAAAATGAGTACTCCAAAATACCAAGCTATAAAAAATGAAGCCATTAACTGTTTTCAATTAGAAAGTAATGCTGGACAAATTGAAGTAATTGCAGGTGAATATAAAGGTATTAAAGGAGCTGCTTCAACATTTACACCATTGCACATGTTTAATGCTAAACTGAACAAAGGTGGTAAGGCTGCATTTAATTTTCCAGCCAACTATAACACAGTATTACTTGTCGTGGAAGGTAATATATTAATAAATGGGAATGAAAAAACTCCAACAGACCATCTAGCACTCATGGCGACCGATGGCGAAAATTTTGAGGTTGAAGCCACAGATGATGCTATTGTTTTAGTTTTAAGTGGAGAACCTATTGATGAACCTATTGCCGCCCATGGTCCTTTTGTAATGAATACCAAAGAAGAGTTAATGGACGCCTTTAATGATTTTAATAATGGCAAGTTTGGCTATTTAGAAGATTAGAAATCTTTAATAATATATTATTAAAAATAAGATGCCAGAAGTATCAGGTTTTACAACTTATGCTTCTGGTTTTCTCATAGCAACTATAAATAAAAAGATTTTTAATTATCTCATAACAATTGGATCTTAATTATTTCTAAGGCTTATACTTCAATGGTAAATGCACCACTTTTTTGGTTTCAAAAAAGTCTTCTTTAAAATAATCGGACAAGTTATAGGTAGTTGCTTTAGGAAAATTAGCTAACTCTTCAGTTAAATCGCCACCCTTTAAGTAAAGAATACCATTTTTAAGTTCGTGTCGCTGTTTTTTAGTTACCTTTTTACGGGTCCATTTTACAAAATCGTCCATATTAGTAACGGCACGGCTTACAATAAAATCGAATTCTCCTTTTACGCTTTCCGCTCTAATGTGTTGGGCTTTTACATTCTGAAGACCCAACGCCTTGGCTACTTCTTGTACTACTTTAATTTTTTTACCAATAGAGTCTACTAATAAAAATCGTGTTTCAGGAAACAAAATTGCAAGAGGAATTCCAGGAAAACCACCACCTGTACCTACATCTAAAATTTTTGATTTTGGCATAAAAGGCTGCACCTTAGCAATACCCAAAGAATGAAGCACATGTCTTTCATACAAGGTTTCAATATCCTTTCTAGATATTACATTAATTTGTGCATTCCATAATGCATACAATTGCTCTAATTGTTTAAACTGACTAATTTGCTCATCAGAAAGTTCCTTAAAATATGTCGAAATTATTTCCATAATATAAACGACAAAGCTACCATCTTTTGTTAAATATTTAACAATTCAACCCTAAAAACCTACAGAAAAACAAAAATTGCGTAAATTTGCAGTTCATTAAACTACCTAATACACATGTCTCAAACGACTATAAAATATTCACGAGTAGATTCTGCGAAGTTTTTCAGGACGCTCAATAAGCGAATTAATACTTATTTTAAAGAAAAAAATATAAAAAAAACAGGAAACGTTCAATTATACATTAAAACAGTTGTAATGTTTGTTTTGCTTATAGCTCCTTTGGTTTTAGTTCTTACCTTACCTATGGCTTGGTGGGCTCAAATTATTTGCATGATAGTTGTTGGCATTGGCATGGCTGGTGTTGGAATGAATGTAATGCATGATGCCAATCACGAATCTTTTTCTAGCAAAAAGTGGGTAAATAAATTAATGGGAAGTAGTATTTACATTCTTGCAGGTAATGATTACAATTGGAAAGTTCAACACAATGTACTACACCATACATATACAAATATTCAAGGACACGATGAGGATATTGATGCAGGTAGAATAATCCGTTTTTCAAAACATGCTAAATGGCATAGTTTTCATAAATATCAAAAATATTACGCCTTTTTTCTTTATGGATTATTAACCGTAAACTGGGCTATTACTACCGATTTTAAACAAACTTATCAATATTTAAAACGTAAGTTATCTTATGGAAAAATGCCAAATCCTGCTTCACAATGGACAAAATTAATCATTGGTAAAATAATTTATTATGCCATTTGGGTAGCTCTACCATTATTTGTAGGCATCGTTTGGTGGAAAGTCCTTATCGGATTTCTTATTATGCATTACACGGCGGGTATTATTTTAAGTGTAATTTTTCAATTGGCACATGTTATGCCAAATACAGAAATGCCAATGCCAGATGAAGTAGGTAATATGAAAAACACTTGGGCAATTCATCAATTATTTACAACATCTAATTTTGCTCCAAGAAACTGGTTAGTGCGTTTTTATACTGGTGGATTAAACTATCAAGTGGAGCATCATTTATTCGCAAATATTAGTCATGTTCATTATAAAAAATTAGCTGAAATTGTAAAAAATACCGCTAAAGAATTTAGCCTTCCGTACAATGAGTATAAAACTTTTAGAAGAGCTGTAATTGAACATTACAAGCAGCTAGAAGTCTTAGGAAAAAAACCTTCTATTGCTTAAATAGATTTCACAAATAATTAAAAACTGCTGCGACATATCGCAGCTGTTTTTCGTTATATTTCATACCAATATTCTATTCATCAATATTTTCACTATTATTAGTAATTAGTTTAAAATCTAACTTTTAGTTAATTAATAATTATTTAAGGTTGTTTCTACATTATTCTTTTTAATTTTGTTGTCTAAATATTTATCAAACAATTATGCAACAACTTTCCGATAGAATTAATAATCTACCCGTTTCAGAAACCTTAGCAATGGCGGCAAAAGCCCGTGAATTAAAGGCTGAAGGCAAAGACATTATCAGTTTAAGTTTAGGTGAACCAGATTTTAATACACCTGATTTTATCAAAGATGCCGCTAAACAAGCCATTGATGATAATTACAACTCTTATTCACCAGTTGATGGTTATTTAGATCTACGCGAAGCAATTTGCAGAAAGTTTAAGCGTGATAATAATTTGACTTATAGTCCAAATCAAATTGTAGTTTCTACAGGTGCAAAACAATCTATTGCTAATATTGCATTAGTATTATTAAACCCTGGAGACGAGGTTTTATTACCAGCTCCATATTGGGTAAGCTATTCAGCCATCGCTACTTTGGCAGAAGCCACTTACAAAGAAATACCTTCTAGTATTGATACAGACTTTAAAATTACACCTGAGCAATTAGAAGCTGCAATTACGCCAAAAACGAAATTAATTTTCTTTAATTCACCTAACAACCCAAGTGGTACCGTTTATACGGAAAGTGAATATAGAGCATTTGCTAAAGTTTTAGAAAAATATCCAAATATCTATATCTTATCAGATGAAATTTACGAGCATATCAATTATGGTCAGCCTAATTTTAGTTTTGCCAGTATTGAAAGCATGTACGATAGAACCATAACTGTAAATGGAGTTGCTAAAGCTTTTGCCATGACTGGTTGGAGAATTGGTTACATGGGTGGTCCGGCTTGGATAGCAAAAGCGTGTACTAAGATACAAGGTCAAATTACTTCTGGTGCTAATTGTATAGCACAACGTGCAACAATAGCTGCGTTAGATGCTCCGGTGTCAAAAATCCAGTTTATGGTTGATGAATTTCATAAAAGGCGTGACTTAGTTTTAGAGTTACTCTCTGAAATTAAAGGAATCAATATAAATACACCAAAAGGTGCGTTTTATGTTTTTCCTGATGTATCTTCTTATTTTGGAAAAACCATTGATGGTGTTACCATTAATAATGCTGGAGATTTTTCTATGTTTTTATTAGAAAAAGCGAATGTAGCTACGGTTACAGGAGGTGCTTTTGGAGCTCCTGATTGTATCAGACTTTCTTATGCTGCGTCAACAGAAGAATTAAAAGAAGCGTTTAAACGAATTAAAAATGTATTGAATTAGTATGGTTTTTAAATACACTTTCAAAACACGTTGGTCAGATTTTGACCCAAATAGACATTTACGCCATACGGCTTATAATGATTATGCAGCAGAAAGTAGGGTTCGATATTTAAACGAACACAACTTTGGCATGGATAGATTTCAAAAAGAAAATATCGGTCCCATTTTATTTAAGGAAGAAACTACCTTTTATAGAGAAGTAAATTTAGGGGAAGACATCACGATTGAATTATTTTTAGAAGGACTATCTAAAAATGGAGAGCGATTTAAATTCTTACATAAAATATATAGAGAAGACGGTGTACTAGCTGCTGAAATTATAGTTCTGGGTGCTTGGTTAGATTTAACCAAAAGAAAACTAATACAACCTCCTTCAGATATGGTAAAAACTTTTAAAGACCTTACAAAATCGGAAAATTTTGAAGAAATTCCTTTAAAAAGTAAGTCATAGGTTTGAAAAGAAAAGCCCTTGTTTATCCTATTATAATACTCTTATTGGGTTTAGTGATGTATCTTTTTATTCCAAAGAATGATACCATAGATACTGAAGTAAACCCAGTAGTAGTTTCAGGTTTTAATTACTTACCTACATCAACTACAAATACAATAGTTAACCATCAATATTATAGTCTTTCGTACAATGAAAATTATGAGCAGGCAGAATGGGTTGCGTATGAATTAACAAATGACCATCTTTCAGGTTCAAATAGGAAACGCCCTTATTTTATTCAAGATAAAAAAGTAAAAACACAGTCAGCAGATTACAGAAATTATAAAAAATCAGGGTATACCAAAGGTCATTTATGTCCTGCAGGTGATAGAAAATTTTCTAAAGCAGCCTTTGATGAAACTTTTTTAACATCGAACATTTCTCCTCAAAAAGCGGACTTTAATGGTGGTGTATGGAATAGATTAGAGCAAAAAACACGTTATTGGGCTAGCAAAGACAAACAATTATTTGTAGTTACCAGTGGTGTATTGTCAAAAAACTTAAAAACAATAGGATACGAGAAAGTTGCAGTTCCTACTCAATTTTATAAAATTCTATTGGATTATTCTGAACCTAAAATTAAGGCCATAGCCTTTTTAGTGCCACATGAAGCGTCAAAAAAACCACTCTATACTTTTGTAGTATCAATAGATCGTCTTGAAAAATTGACAAATATTGATTTTTTTCCGGCGTTGCCAGATGATTTAGAAACCAAATTAGAAGCTAGCTCTAGTTACAAAGATTGGAGTTTTAACTAAAATAAGACTAAAACTCTGTACTTGTCTTTAAAACCATTAGTAATTTACTCATTTCCTTATTTTGGTTGGTAAAAAGCAATAAAGCCAGCAATGGTAAGGCTATCATATAATTTATAAAACGGATACTTAGTTTGGCAACTCTTTTTTTCATTTTTAGGTTGATTTTGCTTTGAGTAAAATTATAACGTAAAAGACTCCTAAAAAATTGTTTTCGAAAAAAAAATTCTATAAACACAGCACTTATACATTCAAATAAATATGGATCTTTAATGTAAGCTTTCAACGAAACGTGCTATCAAAATTATCTATTGCAAAACAACCATTTCAATGCTATAAGAAAGTAGAAAATAGCATATTTAAATATTGATTAGATCCAGAAATAGATCTACTCAAATAGTTATTGACTATATTAATCTCACCGAAAATAGAGCTACATTAATTGCCTTAAATTTAGCAAATTTGATAAGTAAACAAACTTTAAGAGCAACTATTCTAGATAAAAGAATGATTTCCATTTTGAAGGAAAAAAAAGAGTCCCCACTTGGCAAAATGAACTATTTCGGCTAAGTGTTAATTTATTTTATAATAACTTATCTTTAAACAATATAAAATAATAGCTAAATCTACTTACATTAACAATTTAGAATTTATTACAATGAAATTAAACAGTATATTTATTACTCTTTTTTTGCTCAGTATCTCTAGTGAAAATTTGTTTTCTCAAACACAAAATCCGATATATACTATTAATGGATTTGATATAGAGATTATTGGACATTTAAACGGTTTTTCTCTTGATTGGAAAACAGAGAAAGTCGAAGAAGGCTTAGAAATAGCAACAATTACTTTAGATCATGCTAAAGGAGCTATTCCATCTCAACTTTCATTAAAATGGGCCGTCCCTTCTAATAATATTGCTGGATATTGGAGTAGTAGTGCTTTCTTAGACAAAACAATAAGTCCAGACTGGGGCCCAACACAAGTAAAATCCATGCTATCTAGACATTCACCAGTAATTAGCTTATTTGGTCATAACGACATTAACCGGCAAACTTTTGCAGTATCGGAAGCTTTAAGTACTGTTATAACAAGTACTTCCGTAAAAGAAGAAAATGGTATGATGTATAATGAAATAAAACTTTTTACAGAAAAGCATAAAAAATTAAAAACGTATCAAATACAATTTAGACTAGATACACGATCTATACCTTTTTCAGAATCATTAACAGATGTAGCTTCATGGTGGGCTTCTTTTGATTTATATACACCATCAAAAGTACCAGAAGCTGCTAAATTACCCGTGTATTCTAGCTGGTACAGTTACCACCAAAACGTTACAAAAGATGCTTTAATAGAAGAGTGTAAACTAGCTAAGTCTATAGGGTTTGAATCCATTATTGTAGATGACGGCTGGCAAACATTAGACAGTAATAGAGGCTATGCATATACAGGAGACTGGAAACCTGAACGAATTCCAGAGATGAAATCATTTGTAAGTGCTGTACATGAATTAGATATGAAATTTATTTTATGGTATGCAGTACCGTTTGTAGGAGAAAAATCTCAAGCTTATAAACAAATGAAAGGAAAATTTCTTGATTACTGGGAAAGTCAAGGCACTTATGTTGTAGATCCAAGATTTCCAGAAGTACGTAAATTTATTATTAATACGTATATAAAAGCAGTAAATGAATGGGATTTAGATGGTTTTAAATTAGATTTTTTAGGACGATTTAGAGCAGGGAAAAACACAAGATTAGTAGCGGATGAAGGCAGAGATTACGCCTCTATCAACGACGCAACAGATAGATTAATGACAGATCTGATGACTTCTTTAAGAGCTATAAAACCAGACATTATGATTGAGTTTAGACAACCATATACAGGACCAGCTATGCGAAAATATGGTAACATGTTACGAGCTTCAGACTGTCCTAATGTGGCCCTAATTAATAGAGTTGGCACAACAGATTTGAGATTATTAAGTGGCAATACTGCTGTACATGCAGATATGCTTATGTGGCACAATAGTGAATCTGTAGAGAATGCCGCACTTCAACTATTAAATGTTATTTTTTCGGTGCCTCAAATTTCAGTGAAACTGGCAGACATCCCGGAAGATCATTTTGAAATGATTCGTTTTTATACAGATTATTGGTTAAAAAACAGAGCGATACTTTTAGAGGGTACTTTTATACCTTCAAGTCCATTAATGAATTACCCAATACTATCGGCTGATAGTAATGAAAAGAGAATTACAGCTATTTATAATGATTTATTCATTCCAGTTACAACGAGCACCATTAAAAAAATAGATGTTATTAACGCAAAAAGTTCTAAAAGAATAATATTAGATGTTACGGGCGAAAAACAATCATATAAATATATAATATTCGACTGTAAAGGTAAAGAAACTGCTAATAAAATTATTGAATTTGATAAAGACGGAGTATATGCATTTAATGTTCCACCTTCAGGGTTAATATCATTAATTCCAATTAAATAATTTAAATTTAAAAAAATGAAACATAGTTCTTTTAGGTTAAATATAATAGCATTCATATTGATTTTTTTGAGTTTTCAGGCACTTTATGCTAAAGATTACAAACTTACTTCACCAGATGGAACCATTCTATTAACAATCTCGGTTAAGGATAAAATTACTTACACACTGTTTGTTGATGGGCAGCAAGTTATGGATCACTCAATGTTGTCTATGGTTGTTAATGGTAATACTATTTTAGGGGAATATCCAAAAGTGCTTAAAAGCAAATATCGATTGATAAATCAAAAATTATATCCTCAATTACAAGTTAAAAGTAAAGAGATTGTCGATAATTTTAATGAATTAACGTTGTCATTCAAAGGTAGGTATAGTATATTTTTTAGAGCATATAACAATGGTGTAGCCTATCGATTTAAAACAAGTTTTAAAAAAGAACTCATTGTAAACTCCGAAGAAGCTAAATTTAATTTTATTGAAGCTACTAAAGTTTATTTTCCTCGTGAAGACGAATTCTTTTCTCATAACGAACGTTTATACGAATACAATGCTTTAGATACTTTGTCTACAACAGATTTATGTAGCTTACCTATTTTAGTGGAACCATCATCAAATACAAAACTTTTAATATCTGAAACGGCTTTACTCGATTACCCAGGTATGTGGCTTACTGGTGATAAAGGAAATCTTATGACGGCTACATTTCCACCATATGCTTTAGAGGTAAAAGAGGATAATGTGAGATGGAAGGAAGATGATCGTAGTATAAGGGTCTCTAAAAAAGCTGATTTTATTGCTAAAACAAAAGGGAACAGAACATTTCCATGGAGAATTATTTGTATTTCAAAGGAAGATGGAGATTTAATTACCAACCAATTAACATACCAATTAGCTGAACCCACTCGAGTTGAAAATGCATCATGGATTAAACCTGGAAAAGTTGCTTGGGATTGGTGGAATTATAATAATATTTATGGTGTTGATTTTAAGGCAGGCGTAAACACAGATACCTACAAATACTATATTGATTTTGCTTCAAAATATGGTATTGAATATATTATATTAGATGAAGGATGGTATAAGCTAAGAGATGTGCTAAGTGTAGTTCCAGAAATAGATATCCAAGAACTTATTGACTACGGTAATAAAAAAAATGTAGGACTAATTCTTTGGGTTACATGGAGTTCTCTTGATCAAAAATTAGAGAAAGCTCTAAATACTTTTCAAAAATGGGGTGTAAAAGGATTAAAAATAGATTTTATGCAACGCGATGACCAATGGATGGTTAATTATTACGAACGAATTGCGGCTGAATGTGCAAAACGTGAATTATTAGTAGATTTCCATGGATCATATAAACCGGCAGGTTTACGAAGAACATATCCCAATGTGTTAACGCGAGAGGGAGTTAAAGGAGCCGAAAACAACAAATGGGCAGATTACATAACACCACAGCACAACTTAACAATACCTTTTATTAGAATGGTTGCCGGTCCAATGGATTATACTCCAGGTGCCATGGTTAATGCACAAAAAGAAAATTTTGCCATCACTTGGAATAAACCAATGAGTATGGGGACAAGAGCACATCAAGTGGCTATGTATACTTTATTCGAAAGTCCGTTACAAATGTTATGTGATAATCCAAGTAACTATCTTAAAGAAGATGCAACCACAAAATTTATTGCACAAATACCAACCGTTTGGGATGAGACAAAAGTATTGCATGCAAAAATTGAAACATATTTAGCAGTAGCAAGAAAAAATGGTAATAAATGGTTTGTTGGCGTTATGAATAATCAAAAAACTAGGACATTAGATATTGACTTTTCATTTTTAGAGGCAGGTAATTATTCTATAGAAATATTTAAAGATGGTGTAAATGCAGACAGGTTTGCGAGTGATTATAAATTAGAAAAAAAGCAAATAACAAAGACAGATACTATTGAGGCAAAACTTGCTCCAGGCGGAGGTTGGTCAGCGATAATATCTAAATCAATCGATTAAATTATGGCGAAATTCAATAAGAAAACAAGTACAATAATAAGTGTTTTAATAATATTGCTATTTATTACCAATTCTTGCGTTAAGAAAGAAAAAGACACCCTAACTTCAAAAGTTAAACCAAATATTTTATGGATTTATTTGGAAGATACAGCACCATTATTAAGTAGTTACGGTACAACTATTATTTCTACGCCTAATATAGATAGTCTTGCACAACAAGGTGTTTTGTTTAAGAACGTTTATGTACCAGCTCCTGTATGTTCTGCAAGCCGCTCAAGTATTATAACAGGAGTAATGTCAACAACTACTGGCACACATAATCATCATAGTTCAAGAACAAAAGAATCAGCCATTTATTTACCTGATAGTTTAAAAATTATTCCGGAATTATTTAAAGAGGAAGGCTATTTCACATTTAATAATGGAAAGGATGATTACAATTTTATCTATAACAGAAGAGATTTATACAATCAAGATTTTAAAATGCATCCGCTATATGGAAAGAGTGGGATTCGATTAGATTTAGCATCATTAAAAAATAAGCAACCGTTCTTTGGGCAAATTCAAATGTATGGAGGAAAAGAAATCTTTTCATCTACGTTTAAAGATCGAGTAAAAACACCAGTCGATAGATCAAAGATAGAACTACCACCTTACTTACCAAATCACCCAGCTATTATAGAAGAATATGCCAATCATTTAGATGCAATTCAAATAACTGATGAAAAAGTGGGTACTATTATTAAAACTCTAAGAGAAAATAATTTACTTGAAAACACCATTATTTTCTTCTTTTCAGATCACGGAATGCGTTTAACGCGGAACAAGCAATTTTTGTATGATGGTGGATTACATGTACCGCTTATTATAACAGACTTTACTAAGAAAAATAAAGAACTAACATCGGGAACTATAAATCATGATTTAGTTGCAGGTCTGGACATTGGAACGAGCTCTCTGGCTTTGGCAGAAATTCCAATTCCTAAATACATGGAAGGTAAAAATATGTTTAACAATTCCGATAAGCGTGAGTATGTAATCTCTACTCGAGATCGTTGTGATTTCACTATTGACCGTATTCGATCTGTGCGATCTAAAGAGTTTAAATACATCCGCAATTTTCTAACAGACAGGCCCTATACACAACCAACTTATATGGATTTTGATGGTATTGAGTTTGTTAAGGTGATGCATCAACTGCATGCAGAACATAAATTAAATACAATACAAGATCGATTTATGTCTGATAAAAGGCCAGTAGAAGAATTATATGATTTAAAAAAAGATCCTTATGAATTAAACAATCTTGCGTTAAATCCAGAATATAACACTACTTTAAAAAAACATGCAGAAGTTTTAGAAAACTGGATAGTACAAACAGGAGATAAAGGGCAATATCTTGAGAATGAAGAAAATTTAAAATTGATGTTAGGTATTTGGGGTAAACATGCTGTAAATCCGGAATATGATGCCTTAAGAAAAAAATATCCAAATCTTGGAGGCTCATTAGTTTTTCTAAAAAGTGCTTCTTCAAAATTAATAGATTCAACTTTTACTGAAGACCCTTTAGTTAAAGTTAATGAATCAATAGTTGAAGAAAAAAATGGAAAATAGATATATCAATACCCCAACTTTAATTAAAACTAATTGTTTCCATTTGAAATAAAATTAATTTCATAAAAAAAGCTCCCTATTTCTAAGAAGCTCTACTGTACAGGCGGAGAGACTCGAACTCTCACACCTTGCGGCACTAGATCCTAAGTCTAGCGTATATTTGCCCAAACAACACCAAAGTCATTCATTTACAATTAGTTAAATGATTAGTAATTTTTATTGATGTTATCTAATATTAATTGATATCAGCATTTGTTGTACCTATGTTGTACCTAAAGAACGCAATGAATTCGTATCTTTGGGTAACTTCAAAAGTATAATGATCATTCAGAATTGAATGTTGTACCTATGTTGTACCTGATTTGACTTTCGAATATAAAACAGTTAAATTATGTCATCAAATGCTAAAATAGTTTTAAGAAAGAAACCCAATGTAAAAGGGTTATATCCAATTGCTGTAAGGATTACTAAAAATCGTCGTACCACTTATCAATATATCGGTCATTATATTGAGCTAGAAGATTGGGATGAAAAGAACCTTCGAGTTAAGAAATCCAGTCCAAATTCTAATAGCTTAAATAATCTTATTTCTTCAAGATTATATGAGGCTAACAAAATGCTTATATCTCTTCAATCTGAAAATAAAGATACCTCTGTAAATCAAATTAAAAAGAAAATATATCATTCAGGGGACAACACTACTTTTTTTGAAATCGCACAAGAACATCTTAATGATTTGGAAAGGTCAAATAAATTGAATCGGCTTTCTTCAGACAAAGCTTGGATTGGTTCCATTCTAAAATACCATAAATCAAAGCAACTTCCTTTCCAAGAAATAACTGAAAGGTTCTTAAAAAAATTAATCATATATCTCAAAGCAGAGCATTCTCTTTCACAGACATCGATAATGAATATTCTTGTATTAATTAGATTAATATATAATAGAGCAATCAAACAAAAAATAGCAAACAAAGAACTATACCCTTTCGGGTCCGATAAAATAAGAATCAAGTTTCCGGAGACTACAAAAATTGGTTTGAATATTTCGGAAATACAAAGAATTGAATCTTTAGAAGAATTAACTTTTCGTGAAGTACATGCTAGAAATATTTGGCTGTTTAGTTTTAATCTTGCTGGTATGCGAATATCGGATGTTCTTAAAACAAAGTGGAATGATATTTATGACAATCGATTTCATTATAGAATGAACAAAAACTCAAAGCTTCTATCTCTAAAAATACCTGATAAAATAGTATCTATTTTAGAGTATTACATTAAGGATAGACGAAGTGAGGATGATTTTATATTTCCAGAATTGAAGAAAGCAAACCTAAACAATCCTAAAGATGTCTTTAAAAAACTCAAAACTGCCAATAAAAAATTCAATGACCGATTGAAGTCAATCGGCAAAAAAGCTGAGATAAATAAAAAACTGACAATGCATATTGCCAGGCATAGTTTTGGAAATATTGCTGGTGATACCATACATCCATTAATGTTACAAAAACTGTATAGACATAGCGACTTGAAAACAACATTAAATTATCAAGCAAACTTCATTCATAAAGAGGCTGATGAAGCATTAGAGAGTGTAATAAATTTCTAATAGATAATTTCTGGTTATATAGAAATATTATAAAAATTTACTAATGGCTCTAGTTATGGTAACATAATTCCCAATTATTCCTAATTAAAATTCAATTAATATCTCAACATAGTTGCATTTTACCAATGAATTACTAAAACCTAACTTTTCATATGGCTCGGCATACATTTATCACGACGGTCACATTGAGCAACGGTGTACCTATCGAGACCGTTTCAAAATTACTAAATCACTCCAGAATGGCTCCTAAACAAATTTACACTAGGGTCGTTGAGCGAAAAGCAGGTGTTGATATGCAAAAATAACAAGAACAATTCAAAGAAAAATCATCAGGGAATAATTTTATCAAAAACAAAAGTAAATAGTTTTCAAAAAATAAATTATCTAAAAAAGTAGTTGCCGTCTTTTTGCTTAAAGTTGTCTTTAACTTGTCCCAATTTTGGTCAACTGCTTTTTTTGTTTTGAAAACTTTCAGTCCATAAAATTTGCATCGATTTGATATCTTCCATTTTTTGAAAAGTATTAAAAAAAACTTGAAAAAATTGGCTTGCTTTTTTCTTTTTTCAAGTTTAGCCCTGTTTGTATTGTTTATTACTGTTTTATAATGTTTGTATTCAGATACCACCGCTGGTTCATAGCTAGTCCCAATTTTGGTCAAGTATCGGAACAGAGGTTGTCCCGATTTTGGTACACAGAAGATTAGAGCTAATTCACAGCATATCCTTATTTTGGACATGTTGATTAGTAATAATTTTTGCACTATTTTAATCAAGATTGATAGGTTAAATATTATTCTCATTTTTGAATTTTTCAAAATCTTTTTTTGTGGTATTTAGTTTAAAATAGTCTTTTCCCAACGTTCGTTTTTCAAGACTAATTTTATTCATAAATTTTCTAACTTCAAATTTAAACCCATTGAGTTCTTTTTTCATCTTGTAATAATGATCTCGATAATAAGTTAATTCTTCATCTTCTGTAATTAAAATAGGGTCCATAAATTTCTTCTCGACCAACATGGGCACTTCTTCCTTTGCCTTCTCCTCAAAAAGAGAAAACAACATCGCATTAGTAGGTTTCGTTTGATTTTTTTCAATATCTTTGATAATGGAAATGACCCCATTGATTCTTTTTTTGATAAGGTTTTCCAACGTTTGCATTTTTGGCCCTAACGATTCGTTCGGTGAAATCCCATGATTCGCAAAAAATTCTATCATCAATAACAAAGTCATGGACTGTGATTCTGACATCGCTTTAGAAAAACGTCTAAACTTTTTAGCCACAGAGCCTTTTATGCTCAAGCTCTCAAACCGTTCTTTTTCATATCCTTTATCCATTTTTCCGTGAAAAAATTACCTGTTTTACAGGGCTGTCGAGATTTTTCCGTGAAAAACAAAACAAAACCCCATTTTAAATTCTTAAATTACATATTCAACATATTGACAATCAATTTGTTAAAATAAATAATTATCATGTAACATCGCGAAGCGTGTTACCCTCTTGCTCTTCCATTTCGTCCCGATTTCTCGGGACAAAATTATCAGACAACCGATTATCATCGATTGCATTTTTCAAAGTTCAGATACCGAAGTTCTATATTTTGTCAACATCATATCTACCCACTGATGAGTTTTCAAATGAAATAACTTTAAGATCAAAAAAAAAAACTCTATTACCCATTAAAGATATTTCATTTATCCAAAACATGGAAATACAGATTATTGTCAAATGGATCGCTTTACCATCAAAAAATAAAATTTAAAGAAAATCATTCTTCAAAGACGTCAAGTTTTCATAATTTGTTTGTTAAAGTTTTATAACATGAAATGAAAAAAGTGGAAGGATTTATAATTACTCCTATGAATTTTAACTAAAACCAATTTTAAGGGGTGCTTGTTTGATTTCTTTCATACACAACACAATAGATGAAGTGGAGCTTGTCAAGACTTTTAGAAAAGAAATTAGGAGTGTATGCAACGTAGTAAAACCTTTAGGTTTTCAAGGCAGTAGAAACCTTATTTTTTTCTAAAACTTTGTACAGTCTTTACAAGTTCCATAATGGCATTAGCAATTCTTTTAAGACCATTTGTGACGAGAGCGTTACAGGCAGTTTAGTGAACAGAACAAATGGTTTTAATTTAGAATTGGTTATGCCATACCTGTTTTTCGCTGTCCCGAAAAACAACATAGGTTTCCTCTATTATAAACCCCTTAAAATGTTTTGCTTTCTGATAAAAAACGGACTTCCTTCCAAAGAGTATAATTTTTGATAATTCAATCCAAAAAGACTCTAACTAAAAATTTTATTGAAAATTATACTCTTTGGAAGGGTGTCTAAGACTTTTTTAGTGAAGCTCTTTCCTTGAAATGGAGTGCAACGGAAAGAAAGGAATGTGCTGAAAGGTTTCTTAAGGAATTTCATAATTGTAACTATATATCCTAAAAAAAAGCATGTATTGATGGAGTGAATTGCAACTAAATAAAAAAGCTAATTTGGCTTTTGAAGAATAGCTAATTATCGGCGTCAGTATTTTCAAAATAATACAGAAAAAAGTAAAATTCAATCCACAAAATATTAAGAAATTTTGAGAAACAGGAAAAACCCCCTATATAAAAAGGGGGAAAATCCTATTGATTTACAATTTGATTTAATTTATATTGCAATGTATTATATTATTTTGTTGCTAAATCATACTTATATATAAATAAAATCCGTCTATTATGCCATGGTACAATGACCTTCGCCCAATCTCAGATGACAAAAAAATTGATTACGCTTTAATATTCCCATCACTTAACAATTCAGATAGAAAAAGAATAATTAAGGATATTCTTGATTTAAGAATTGACCTTGATGAAAAAATCCCAGGTAAAAATATTGATACAAGTCTATTGTTGGCTTCATGGAATATTAAAGAGTTCGGCCATTTAAAAGAACGCATTCCCGAATCCTATTTTTATATCGCAGAAGTAATCAATAGATTTGATTTGGTAGCTATTCAGGAAATCAAATCAGGTTTAGATGATTTGTTTATCATCATGAGATTATTAGGAAGTAATTGGAGCTACACCATAACGGATATAACAGAAGGAACCGATGGGAATAAAGAACGCTTCGCATACATATTTGATAAGCGAAAAGTAAAACCTTCTGGATTATCAGGTGAAATAGTACTTTGGGATAAATTGACCAAAGACTCAGCAATAAAACAACTTAAAAGATCACCAGCAATAACAGGATTTATAGCAGGTTGGAAATCATTTTCTTTATTAAACATTCATTTGCAACCAGGCAAAGGAGATGCAAGTAAGGAATTCAGAAAAGAAGAAGTTCGACTCTTGATGGAAGCCATAAAAGAGAAACTAAAAAGACAGCACTTTTGGAATGAAAATTTAATTATGCTGGGCGATACAAACCTTTATAAGAACGATGACGATATTGTAGATATCATTAACAAAACGGATTTTAGAGAGGCTGAAAATTTAATTGGTAAGGTTACTAATGTGAGCGAAACAGAGGTATATGATAGAATATTTCTAAATGTTGATAAAACCTTTTTTCATTTAGTTAAAGATAAAGAGGGTAAAGAAAAAGGAAACGTGTACAAGCCTTTTGAAGTAATTTATACAGAAAATAAGAGAAAGGCATATCATAATTTTATGTTAGCACATAAAGATGATTCATCTACTTTAGTTTCTGATGAAACATTTGAAAAATACTACCATCAATACTGGAAACGAAATCAAATTTCTGACCACAATCCAATATGGATAGAAATAAAAATTGATTCTACTGATGAATTTTTAAGAAGCAAGTTGAATTAAGAAATTGTAATACAATTTGATAATCCAATCAATAAAAATAATAATTTGTAGACATATCGGGTAGAGCCAAAATACAGATATAAATATGTTATGGTGAATAAGAAAAATAAATACAAAAACAAACTGTTAAAGGTGTTTAGGGCAGTTTCTCAAATGGAAGCAGAATTATTAAAACTCACGACCAATGCAGGATAATTATATTTATGTTGAAAACGTAAAAGAAAGTGATCTTTTAAAAGCACTTCAAGACTTAGCAAACCTTTATTCTGACACAGGTTTTACAGACGAAATCAATCTTTATCGTAAAAAAGACAACTCTGATTTATATTCAATCGTTTTTACAAATTTGCCTGATTTTGATAGATTTTCATATTTTGTAAATTACCTATACCTCCCCATTGAATTGGATAATTTTGAACCTAAAATTAGAGGGTTTTATCAAGTCAAAAACATAACAGATGATCTAGTATTCAAAACAGGAAATTGGATCCAATTGTTTATGACAAAGAATGAAACTGGCGTAGATGAAGTTAGTGTTGCTAATGAAAATAATGAGAATTATAATATTGATTTTGGAGGTCGTGTAAAAAAATTAAATAAAAAGCTAGAAACTTATCATTTTATTGAGTTTGATTTAAACGATTATTATTTTGTGAAAGTTATAAAACCAAATGAAAAGATGAAATCAACAAATTTAGAATTAAAACCTTGGTGGAAATTTTGGTAAGATTACACCTTTTCCTTTTTATAAAAAAAAAGCGGAGACATGCTCCGCTTTCCTACTAACTCAAAACTACAGTCAAATGTAAAACTGTAAACTTTTAACTTATGGCGATGTAAAATAAAAATTATTCTTTTTAAAAATTATTCTCAACTTCTGCCGCTTCTAGCATAAAATAATGTAATTCTGTGTTTTTAATAAATGGTTTTAGCATTTGGCTTCCTGGTCCAAACATTGCTAATTCTACATAATCAGCTGAATGTTTCATACTAATCCAACCTACCGAATTATGTTGTTGTTGAATTTCCGCTAATACTTTAAAAGGTAGATGTCTGGGATTGTACAATCCATCTTCAGTTTTTAAATCGGTATAATAACTTAATAACTTTTTCGCCTCATCATCAGATAGTATAACATCATTGGCATATTTTACACGTTCTTTTATTCGAGACATAGAAGTTTCTTTTCCTAAACCTTTTAAAATCCAATCATTGGTATGTTTATAATGTTGAATTGAATCAAAATTATCATTAGCTTCATTACCGTAAATTAAACCTGGATTTGCATTACCATGATCTGTGGTTATAATCACTAAAGTTTCTTCATCTTTAGTTGCGAAATCAATAGCTACCTTTATGGCCTCATCATGAGCAACCTGATCTCCAATAAGACCCGAAATATCATTTCCGTGTGCTGCCCAATCTACTTTTCCTGCTTCTACTTGAAGTACAAACCCTTCAGAATGATCTTTCATCAAACTTATTGCTTTCTGAGTCATTTCAGCTAAACTTGGAACATTTTGCAGTAGTTCTTTACTGTTCTCTCTATCTATTGAATAAGGTAAGCCATCATCCGCAAAGACACCTAGAATAGGTCTATTATCTTCCGCCCCCATCATCTGCTTCCTAGTTTTAACTACTTGATATCCGGAAGATATAAAACTAGCATACATATCTTTTTTATCTTTCCTTTTTTCTGAAGAAAAATAATTATCACCACCCCCCATCATTACATCAAATTTCTGCTCTAAGTATTTTTCTGCTATCTTATCTTGAGCGTGTCGCGACTTTTCATTTACGCAAAATCCTGCTGGAGTAGCATGAGTAATCGATACAGTTGTTACGCACCCAGCTTTTTTACCTACACTCTTAAATTTTTGCCATAATGGCATATGAGCTTCTCCTTTGGTGCCCATATTTATAGAACCGCTATATACACGTTCACCTCCACCCCATGAAGAACTTGCAGCGGCAGAATCTGTTACGATAGAACTTGCTGAAGCCATATCCATTAACCCTCTACTTACCAGATTATCCTTGTACAGTTGTAACCAATTAGTCCCCATCCCCGTCTTTCTCGAGAGGTATAAGTCCGCCATATTTAAGGTACCTATACTCATCCCATCACTAATTATTATAATTATATTTTTAGCTTTTTTCCCTCTAAATGTTAAATCATTATTGGTACCACTGGCAAGAACATTGATAGGATTTAATAAAGTTGCTCCTAACGTAAGAAGCGATCCGTTTTTGAAAAATTTTCTTCTGTTCATTATTCTATTATTTTTAATAAAAGTTATTCATAGAATCCGTCTAATCTTTTAGTTTTTGAAGTAGTAAGGCAAAGCATGAGCCTTTAATAATTAGAAAACGGAGTAATGTAATATGTATATAAAAACAGGTTAAGTAATAGATAGAATAGTATGACACTATCCTATCTATTAAAATAATTTTAACCTTACTTATAATGCTTATTGTAAATACTATCTATAACTTCAAAATACATTTAACAAATTACATATAATCTGGATTTTGAGTTAAATTTGGATTATACAGTATGTCATCTTGTGGAATGGGATACAGATTGTACTTTTCATCAACATCTTTACCTTCATGA
Source organism: Aureibaculum luteum (assembly GCF_003449015.1). Lineage (GTDB taxonomy): Bacteria > Bacteroidota > Bacteroidia > Flavobacteriales > Flavobacteriaceae > Aureibaculum > Aureibaculum luteum. The sequence continues at coordinate 363,878 of NZ_QRGD01000001.1, forward strand.
TCTGTATTATTAGATGTCTCCTGACCTTTCCAATCCCAATTATATCCCTTTGTAAATTTATTGAAACGAATAAGATCCGTACGTCTTACACATTCAGTCCATAATTCCCGGGCTCGTTCGTCAAGAATAAAATCGAGGTTTAATTCATTATCAGAAATAGCTCCATTAGCAATATTTTTACTTGAAAAATAATTACCTGAATTATAAGCACGGTTCCGTACTTCATTTACATAATTTAATGCTTCTGTCCTAGAGCCTCCTCCCCCACGCAGAATAGCTTCTGCCGCCATAAGATAAGCATCGGCCTTTCTAAACATTGGATATGCTACACTTACGTACGATTCTCTTTGCTCTTCCCCACTCATTCTATCTTTAGTTACATTTCTCCATTTTGTAAAGGTATACCCAAGAGTAATATTTTTTTCAAAAGACTTGCCTTCTCTCCAAGTTTCCTTTTGATGTGGTTGAACTGGTGATTTACTTTGATCACCGGTAAGTGGTCCTCCATAAAACAAAGCTCGTTTATCTTTTTTATTATCACACCATGGGTCGGAAGGATCATAAGGTTGATCGTCAAGATCAAATTTATTAACTAAGTTGGTTTTTAAACGTCCATTTATATTCCACGGACTGTCATTTGTAATACCCAACTCCAATCCTTGATTTATCATAAATTTATGACTCGAATATTTAATTAAAAAATTTGTTCCTCCACTACTCTGACTATTATCAGCATCATGCGGTTGTGCCCAAATAATTTCTGGACTACCATCATTATCTTTCAAAAAGTTTTCAATATAATTAGGAGCTAACGAAAAATTTGAATTATCAATAACTTTTTTAGAGTATATATATGCCTGCTCATTGTAATCTTTTTTCGTATAAATCTCCCCATTTAAATATAATCGACTTAAGGCAAACCAAGCAGCCACTTGATTAACTCGACCAAATACTTTTTTATCTGCTGGCATTAACTGATCTTCAATATCCAGTAATTCACTTTCGACATAATTAAATATTTCAGTTCTAGTTTTCTGTACCGGATATGTTCCATTGGGAGACGAATCATCTACCCAACCTACTGAACCATATAGATCACAAAGAAGGTAATAACAATAAGCTCTCAAAAATCGTGCTTCTGCACGCCATTGACCAACATCATTTTTAGCCTCGTTATAAACACCATACTCCTCCATAACGTCTTTTTCTGTTTTTCTAATAAACTCATTACAAAGTGCAACAGAAATCCAAAGTCGATAATACATATTACCAACAATCTCCGTGGCTGGGTTCCAATTCATTGTAATCATAGTCCAAGTTCCATTTCCACTTGATGAGTGAAATAAAACTTCATCAGTTGGACATTCTTGCAAATAATACAGGGCACGGTTAAATGTACTTCTTCCTCCATTTTTAGAAATATCGACGTCACCATCTCCTTGGCCTTGAAGCACAAATGATGCGTAACATTTTGCTAATACACCTAAATAACCATCATAAGTTGAATAAACTTCATCCTCTAATAATGAAGTTGATGATATTGGTTGTAAATCTAATTTTTCGCAAGAAGAAAATAGAAAGAGAGCTATAAGTGAAATCTTTATGTATATATTATTTTTCATTGTTTTTGTGCTTTTAATTAAAATTTTAGATTTGCCGTGAACATGAACATTCTAGGTCGAGGGTAACTTGAACCATCAATACCACTGTAAACTTCTGGATCTATACCAGGGTATTTAGTAAGCATTAAAACATTCTGCACACCACAAGATAATCTTAAAGAACCAGCGTCTTTTATTAGTTCTGACATCGTGTATCCTACCGTAATATTATCTAACTTAAAGTAATCTCCTTTATGTAACCAATAATCAGAAAAACGATGTTCTTGAGACCATTCTGGTGTATTATCAAGAGAGTTTTTAGGATTCAATCCATAACTGTCATATAGCGACTCGTTTGATCCACGAGAAGCTGTTTCCCAAAACACATATTGTCCAAAGGCAAAATGACAATTTAATCCAAAATCCCAATCCTTATATCTAGCAGATGTCGATAAACCACCATAATAAGGTACTAAAGAACTTTTTCCTGTATCAAACTTGTTAGAATCATTCGCATCATCATATACAAACTCTTCAGAGCCACTAACACTAGCGTCATAATTAGGATTATAAAATACACCGTCTAAAGGTTTTCCCGTTTCATCATCATAAACCTGTTTTGCTAAAAAGTAAGTATAAGGTGTGTTACCTACTTTATGAATTTGTGAGTATCGACTAGAACCTATACTTCCTGTTTTTATATATGTATCTTCAGGAGCACCGTCATAAACCGTTAATTTTTTTATTTTCGAATTATTATATGCGAAATTTGCATTCACAGACCATTCTAAGTCATCTGTTCTTAGAAGAATTGCACCCAATGAAAATTCAACACCATTACTTTCCATCTCACCAATATTCTGATCTAAGGTGTCCGAAAAATTACTACCTGCCGAGACTCTCACATCTTCCATTAATAAATTATCCGTAAAACGCTTATAAATATCTAAACTACCATATATACGATTATTGCTAATACCCCAATCTAGTCCATAGTTATAGGTAGATGTCACTTCCCATTGAATATTGCGATCAAAGGCATTTGGACGATAGGTTGTATAAAAAACATCTCCAAATCTATATCGTGAATCATCCGTAGACGAGCGGTATGATGCCTGATAGGCATAGTTGTTATTAATATCTTGCTGTCCTGTTTGACCATAACTTAATCGAAGTTTTAAACTAGATAAGTTATCTATATTTTCTAAAAACTTTTCTTCATTAAGTTTCCAGGCAAATGCACCTGATGGAAAATATCCCCATCGCGTTTCTGGAGCAAATCTTGACGAGGCATCTGCACGCATTGTGAAAGTAAATAAATACCTATCGTTTAAGTTATAATTGGCACGTCCAAAGTAGGACATTAAAGCTCGTTCTGAAGCCCCAGAAGAACCTATTTCATAAACTTCATCGTTATCATTCATTAATACAGGTGAATTTTCATATCTACTATAATACTTCTCATAAGTGTGCCCAAATGTTACATCAAGAGCATGTATATCAGCAAAAGTATGTTTATAGTTGGCATAGTACTCTTGAATAGAAATCTTAGAATATGAATCATTTGAAGAATATATACCTATCCCTGTTCCTCCATAACCTCCCCATGTACTAGGAGAATTATCTAATACATTTCTAGAACTAGAATAATCATTTGCAGTGATACCTAAATTTGCAGTTAATGTTAAATCTTCAAACCCATGAATATTATAACTTAGTTTAAAATTTGTTGCCGTGCGGTAATTTTTAGATTCTCCACGTGCCAAGTTTATTGATGCTACCGGGTTTGAAGTATTTGTTGGTAATGTACCCATTTCATCTGCCCCAAACATATAATACCCAAGACCCATATTATTTGGATAAGTTGCATAAACAGGAGCTGTTGGATCCATAAATGCAGCAGATTCTACTGGGCTTGAACTTTCTGGTACATTTCTATAAGTTTCTTTAAAAGTAATATTTGCTTTAAGATGATCATTTAAGAAACTTGGAGAAAGGTTAATAGCAACAGTAGCTAAATCTTTCTTAGAATTCTTAATTGTTCCCTTATCACTTTGATAACCTAAAGAAACACGATAAGGTACATACGGCAGTGCTCCAGTAGCCGAAAAAGTATGCTTTTGTGTAAAACCTAATCTGTAAATTTCCTTTTGCCAGTCAGTATCACTATCCCCTAGCACTGAACCCAAATCTGGATATCTTTTTAAAAACTCAGTTCTAAATTCATCTGCATTATAAACATCTAAAGTTTTAATATTTTTATTAATTGAAAAATCACCACGATAATTAAAAGAAGGAGAAACAGATTTTCCGTCGAATGAAGCTTTACCCCTTTTTGTGGTAACTATTATTACACCGTTAGCTCCACGTGAACCATAAATTGCAGTTGAAGAGGCATCTTTTAGAACCGTAATATTCTCTATATCATCACTATTTAGTTGATTAAAACTTTCACCTGCTATTCCATCAACAACAATTAATGGTGAATTAGAAGCATTCAGGGATGCTCCTTGCCTTATTCGAATGGTACCATCTGAACTCGGACTTCCTGACGGCATCGTAATTTGTAAACCTGCTACCTTTCCTAATAACAAATCTGTAGTTTTTGTTGCACTACCTCTATTATTTTCTTCAGGTTTTATGGAGACAACAGCACCTGTCGCATCTTTTTTACGAACTTGACCATAACCAATAATAACTACTTCATCAAGTTTACTAGCATCTTCATCGAGTATAATGGTTATATTTTTCTCATCACTAACTATAATCTCTTTCGTTATAAACCCAATGTAAGAAGCAATTAATGTAACATTCGCGTTTGAAACCTTTATAGAAAAATTACCATCAAAATCTGAAACGACTCCATTTGTAGTACCCTTTTCAATTATGTTCGCTCCTATTAATGGCACTCCGTTTATATCTTTAATATTCCCAGTTATCTGAATTTCTTGAACTATTACAGAAGCATTCGTGTTTTTACTTTTTTTAGCAGTTTTTATAATAATATTATTGTTTTCTGATAATTCAAAACTCAAATCATTACTTATTAAACTCAATCGAAGCAAATCTTCAACTTTTATAATTCCTTTTTTCAGTTGTAACTTAGGCTTGTTTTCAAAAAGTTTTTTGGGATAGATAAAACGATAGTCTGTTTGTTTTTTAATAATTTCAAATACTTTATCAATTGTAACCATTTGGTCTTCATTAATAGTTACTTTTTGTTGTGAAAAAGCAATATCTGAAGTGAGTCCGAAAACTGATGTACATAATAAAAAAATAAAAGTTCTCATAATCATTGTTAAATACCGCTTTCCACGTAGGAAACGAATATTGATAATTTTAATTTTCATAAATTTGCATGGTGTTAGTTAAACATTTAATTAATACATAGTGGAGGGGCGGAGTTTGATACCGTCAAATTTCAAAACTTCGTTCCCTTTTTTTATTTATTTCAAGATTATTGTTTTTTCAATAATTTTATATTCTTTAATTATTCCAAAATTCTTAATACTAGATAATATATCTTCAATATTTTGGTCTTTACTTAAACTTCCCACGAATTCCTCATCGCTAATTTGTTCATTTTCAAAAACTACATCTATATCATACCATCTTGATAAAACTTTCATTATTTCTCGTAATGATTTACCATTAAAATTAAATAGGCCTTCCTTCCATGATATTTCATTACTAACATCTACTTTTTTTATCAATGATTTTTTTGTTTCCACATCATAATTTAACTGTTGGTTCGGAATAAGAATTTGCTGACTATTACTAAAATTTACAGATACCTTACCTTCAACTAAGGTTGTATAAATATTAGATTCATCTTCATATGCTTTAACATTAAACTCTGTTCCCATAACCACTATTTCTTGAGATTCATTAATTACTACAAATTTTGAATCTCCATTAATAGTACTAGGAGAAACATCAAAAAAGGCTTCACCATAAACTAATTCAACTTTTCGAGTTTCTCCTTTATTAAAACTTACAGGATACTTTAATTTTGAATCTGAATTTAACCATATTTTAGTTCCATCCGAAAGTTTAATAAAAAAATATCCCCCCCGCGGTATGGTCAAATAATTATATGCAACTTCTCCAACATTTTTCTGTTTTGCTTCATAAATAAGTTCCTCACCATTACTCTCCGCATTTTGTGTATGTAAAGTATCTCCTTTCTCTAATGTGAGTTGTGAGCCATTATCTAAAGTTAATATCGCCTTATTTATACCAGGGTTAATTTCATTATTTACAATGATAGGTTCTTTATTCGCTGTTCTATTATGAAATACCTGGTCCTTAAATAAGTAAATAGAAAAAATCAATCCAATGATCATAGCAGCCGCTGCATATCTATAACCTATTTTATTTTTTATTCTATAAGCTAATGATTTTTCCTTTTTTATTACAAAAAGTAGTTCTGCAAGTGTTTTTTTATGGTCTGGATCATTCATATTATAAGTTATGGCATAATGCATTTGTACAAACTCACTAAATAATTTCTTATTCTCAGGTAGCTTAATCCATTCAAAAAGTAAATCCAATTCATGAGCCGTAGCTGACTGATTTAAGTATTTCACTATTATTTTTTCAATTTGCACAGACATCTTTATTTTGATTTCTTTATTACCTATTACAATACAAAAGTCAATAACCCTTCCTTTTTGTAAAAAAATATTTCACTTTTAATTATTAAATTAAGATATTTATGCTCTAAAAAATATGAATTTGTAAATTTTATCTATGCTATTTTCATTTAAAGATGATTCTAAATTGATTGAGCAACTTATGATTGGCAACGAAAATGCTTATACATACTTGGTCACTAGTTATCACAAACCCTTATATATTTATGCTTTAAGTCTTACCAATGATAATGCTAGTGCTCAAGACATAATTCAAAACGTATTCTTAAGAACATGGAAATTCAGAAAACGCTTAAATCCTGATTTTTCTATAAAAAACTTTCTTTACAAAACAACTTATAATGAATTTATAAATGATTATCATAGGACAAAAGCCATCTCCCTTTTAGAACGCACTTATATTGAAGCTTTAAATGAAAGTATTGATGAAAACAATTCTGAACTAATAAAAAAGAAGATAGACTTTGTTAATGATGGCATCTCCAATTTACCACCTAAATGTAAAAAAACATTTTTGTTAAGTAAAAAAGAAGGGCTTACTAATATTGAAATATCTGAATATCTTGATATTTCAATTAAAACTGTTGAAGGTCATATCTCTAAGGCATATTCAATACTTCGGAAAAAATGTGGGGGTAAATTAAGCAATATTCTCATTATCCTATTTAACAATAAGCAATTGAAATCTAAATATTATTAATTCTTATATATTAAATAAATTGATTTTTTGAATAATTGTATTATAACTTCAATTCAATTATAATGTTAAGTTAAAAAATGTCTTAAAAAGTATGGTTAAATAGACTAGAGATGACAAGCAAGTTTCTAAAAAGAGCTATAATTTTAATTAATCTCTCTTAACCCATTTCAAAAATCTCACCATAAGCAATATCAATTCCTTAACAATCAAAAACGGCATCAAAAACAACCGTTCATATTGCTTCATCTTATTGTCAAAATGAGTGTTATATCGCTTTTCATTTCTCATCCTTTAATTTACAAAAAAGGTTGCGGAAAAAGTAAAATTTACACCCTCAATTCTTCATAAAATTCGGTTGCATTTATACCAAAAACCAATGGCAACATTATCCGTATTTTGTTGCATTAGTGCTATTCCGTATATTATTTTTTAACAAGGTCAATGCTGAGAATTTTACAAACTATAAAGTTAAATATAGTTTCATATAAAATAATTTATATAAGCATAATCTACTGAATTCAAAACTTCTAAAAAACGAGATCCAAGTCACCCCAAATTTAACCAGATTTAAAATAGAAAAAAGAGAGAATAATCAATTTTGACGAAGTCTAGAGCTTCACCGTGTATAGTGACCTAATTCTCTCAATCATTCTTTTTGATTAAGGTCAAATTTATTAAAAGACAAATCTAAGACATGTAAAATTAATTGCTAGTGCAAGCCCACTTACGAACTCCGAAACGTCTGAACTCGCGATTTTTTTATTCGATTTTATTTGTTAAATTAGTTACCTAAACACATACAGAAAGTCATACACAGACTCTTTAGGTAAATTGTAACAAAACAATATTGAATTCGTCATCTTTAAAACCTAACTCAAAGGAAATGTCAGAAACTGCATCGAAAATTAAAGAAGCCTGGAAAACAATAATTTTATTTTTAATAATACTTACGGTTTTAAGTTCAATAGCATATTATGCAATTTTAAAATTAAACCCAACAAGTCTTTATGTTGGTTCTCTGATGATTTCGCCAGCTTTAGCAGCATTCATTACACTAAAAATTAAGAAAAGACCAATTTCAAGTTTACCTTGGAGCTTAAAACGCCTTAAATACCTGAAACTTTCGTATATCACTCCAATACTATATGTTTCGATTGCATATCCCTTAATTTGGTTATTTGGTTTAGGAAAAATTATTAATACCGAAACAATTACAGACTGGAGTAATGAACTAGGTATAGCCGAATCTAATCAATCACTTGTAATAATAGTAATGATTGTTCTATTATTAACTGTCGGTGTAATCAAAAATTTGGGTTCTACATTGGGTGAGGAAATTGGATGGCGTGGTTTTTTAATATTCGAATTGAGAAAAGTAATGTCTTTTAAATCACTAGCCATTGTAAGTGGAATAATTTGGGCAATTTGGCATTTCCCTATAATCAATTTGATGTATGGAAGTGGTGAATACCTTTTTTTACATATAAGTGCTTTTACTATAATGATAATTGGAATATCGGTAATATTGGCCTATTACACTTTCAAATCCAATAGTTTGTGGCCAGCAGCTATCTATCACTCTATTCACAATATTTATATTCAAAAAATATGCACTCCTTTAACCATTTCTAATGATAAAACTTCCTTCTGGATTGATGAATATGGCCTCATGATTCCTATTGTAACGACAATTTTTGCTATATACTTTTGGAGAAAAGCTAGTAAAGAGAATTTATAAAATTTGAACCATTTATTTGAAGAATGTATAACTTGTGGTATTAATGAATATAAAGATATTGAGCAAACGATTTTTACAATGGTATTAGAAATAATATCGTATTAGTAATGTAATAATATTACTGTCGTCTATACTCTAAATATCAAACTTAAAAATGAACTTATTATTCAAATCTATACAAGGAAAAAAAGAAATTTTAAGTCTATATGACGAAAAATTGAAAAAATTAAATATTGTTGTAAAATTACAAGGTCGTTGGTACCAATCTAATTACGATTATTGCAGCCAATCTATAGAGGGAAAATCACCCATTTTGAGCTAAGAAATAAAATAATTTTTGAAGTATAAAAAAAGGATAAGCCTATTAAGTCTTATCCTTTATCCGATTGATAGAATAGTTTTCATATTAATTAAGTTAATAACTATTTTGTCTATAATTTGACCAAAATGTTCTTTTTCCAATTTTTGATGGAAAAAACGGTATAATTTCCCATCTTTCTGATGATGTTTTAAGTATAGTGTTCATAATTTAAAGTTTTAAGAGATTATTGTTTTTTTTTTAATCTAACTGTATCGTCTATTAGTATTCCAAATAATACTTGATGCATTTCCTAAAGATAATTTCACTCTGTTTTTTAATGTTCTCATAATTTTTGTTTTTTTAATTATTAATTGTTTTATTCTAGTTGTATCTTCTATTGTCATTCCAAATACGACTTGATGCGGTTCCTAATGTTAATTTCAATTTGTTTTTTAATGTTCTCATTTTATTTGTTTTTATAATTAATAATTCTTGTTATTTAGTTGTATCGTCTTTTTGTATTCCAAATACAACTAGATGCGTTTCCTAAAGCTAATTTTACTTGATTTTTAATAGTTCTCATTTTATTTATTTTTTAATTAATGAAGGTCTACCCCTATAAATGGCTGATTAGTTGATAAACAACTTTGAATAAAAAAAACTTGGTTCTGTCCAACGAATTTTTCTACTATCTTTTATAGTTAAATAGTAAACTATACTTCTAGATTCAGATGGCACTTGATTGATGAAATTTCTCATGATTGATGTTTTTAGATTTTATGTATTGTTTGTACTTAAATAATAATTGTTTTTATTTTTTTTTGATACTTAAGACTACATTTCCTGTTTTATGTCCAGTTTCAATATATCGGTGAGCATCGGCAACTTGTTCCAATGAATAGTGTCTATCGATTACGGACCTCAATTGTCCGTTCTCCATAAGTTCCTTGATTTCTATTAAAAAAGTTCGAATTGTTTCAATAGGAAGTGTTCCTGTTGCCGAAAACAAAGCCTTTTTACTCCCGAAAATAGCCGTTTTCACCATCTGAAAAAGTAGTGACATACTGAGTACAGGCGAAATAAAAGCTCCGTTTTTCGTCAATGAATTTTTACACTTTGCAAACGTACTTTTTCCCACAGTATCATAAATAATATCATAAGTTTTGCCGTTGTTAGTAAAATCTTCATGGGTGTAATCAATTACGTTATCGGCTCCGAGGGACTTTACCAATTCTAAATTTCGAGTACTACAGACGGCTGTAATTTCAGCTCCAAAATGTTTAGCAATCTGTACCGCTGCTGTACCTAAACTCCCAGAGGCACCATTGATCAAAATACGTTGACCGACTTTGATCTTTGCCAATTTCTTAAGAAAATTCATCGATGTTATATGTCCGTCTCCGACAACTGCGGCTTCTTCATACGATATATTTTCAGGTTTTAAGGCAATTATCCCTTCCTCTTCAATACAAACATACTCTGCATGGGTTCCGAAATGGAAAAGTGATTCCCCAAAAACGGAATCTCCGATTTTGAACAATTGCACTTTTTCTCCAATAGCTTCTATTTTACCTGAAAAACCAGTTCCTGCAATTGCATTCTTCGGCTTTGTAAGTCCCATAAATAATCTTCCTATGAGAGGATACCCAGTTCGCATCATAGTCCCCGCGGTGGTAATAGTTGCGGCGTAAATTTTTATAAGAACTTCGTTGTCCTTTGGAACAGGTTTTTCAACATTCCTTAGTTGAAGTACATCTGGTGATCCGTATTTTGTAGTTATTATTGCTTTCATATTTTAGTTTTTATTTAAGGCAAATGTAAGTGTAGGGTATAAGCCAGTCGTTCGGGTTTGAAAATCAGAACTAATTTGAAGAATCCTTAATTTTCATAAAAATCCCAGTTATGAGCTTTTCTTTTGCGTATTATTTTCACAATGCGGCTATAAAAGACTTCTGATAAGTTCCAGTTGTATCCGTCAAAATTGGTAGTATTGGTAAATTGAACTACAACTACGTCAATGTCTTTGTGGTATTTTGCAATACTCTGATAACCCACAACCAGTCCTGTATGTTCGTACTCATAGATAGACGAATATATTTCTTGTTCACCCGCTTTAAACACAGAACCGTCGTTTAAAGCTCGGATGAATATACCTACATCTTCTGCGGTAGCCACCATACCTTGATCTTCAAACTTAAAATCTTCATCAAATCCAACATAATAACCACTCATCATGTCGTCAATATTTACATCATTCACTGATCCAAAAGTGTTTTTTAATCCGAGTGGCATTAATATTTCTTCTTTGATGTATTGAAAATGATCATAACCCATTATCTTTTTAATAAGTTCACGAAGTAATAAATAATTGGTGTTTGAATACCCATAATCAGTATCTGGTGCAAAACTTGCTGGCATATCAAATGCGTAGGCAAGAGCTTCCTGGTGATTTGTGGAAGGTTTGTCCCAGAACTTAGGATGGTCAACGTAATTGGGTATGCCACTGCGGTGCTGAACCATCATTCTTAACGTGATTTTATCTGCATGTTCAATTTTACCAACCATTTCAGGAAAATGATGGGCAAGGGTTTCATCTAAAGATATTTTTTTACCATGTACTAACTTGGTAATCGACACCGCAACATAAAGCTTACTGATACTAGCAATCTTAAATAATGATTTTGGGTTCGCAGGTATTTTGTACTCTCTGCTTTTTAATCCTGAAGCATAGAATGCGGGTGCCTTACCAGCTTCATCAATATATACAATCATGCCGTCAAATCCGTATTCAATAGCAGTATTCATTTGTTCTTGAACAGTATCAGGTAGTGGTGTAACCCATGCTTTAACAATGGTCCAAGGTACAAACCATAAAGAGCCAATGCTTAGAGCAATAAATAGTATTCTTAATATATTTTTTGTTTGTCTTTTCTTCATGATTTCATATTTATTTTGAACGTTTGTTTATCTTTCTTTTATCAGTATCAGATGAGTCTTCTATAGCAAAATCTAATGGACTTTTTATATTCAACAAATCAATTTTTTTGTATTCTATTATCCTCCAATTTTTGCCTTTCTCTTTTGTTGAATTTCCATTTCAAACCGAATAATGGTTTTAAGAAACCAATTCTTCTAATGATAAATTCATAAATGACGTAACACGCCAAACCAGTAAAAGCTACTATGGTTATAAATTTTAAGAGAATGGGTATTTTCAATGGTAATATGAGCATAGCACCAGCATACAATACAAACATGTGAATTATATACACCGGATATGCTGCTTGGCTTAAATAGCTTAGTGTTTTATTGGGTTTGTTCAAGTATTTATATCCAAAACCAAATACTCCAAAAATCCAGAAATTAGATTCTATTGCCATAAGATACCCAGGTGCTTCAGTAGCAAAGAGTACGAATCTGATACCATACAGACTGATAGCTAAACCAGTATAAAGCCATCTCCATTTCAAAACAGTTTGCCAGAATGTTTTACCACTATACACAAAAAGGAAACCAAAAAAGAAGGCAAGAAACCCATTAAAAAAGCCATGCCAAGTCTGGGCATACATTGCGAACTGTTGAGGTTTTATTAATAAAACCTCAATAACAAAAAACAGGGATATCAATAAAGGTCCACTGGGATGGCTCATTACAGCCGATAAAAATCTTTTGAATTTACCGTTTTTATGCTTTTTCAGATAGTAATAAAGCGGTAAAAGTAAGAGTACATACACAAAAATATTACCTAGAAACCATAAATGACCTTGATGGGGGTAATAGCCTAGTGTCATATTATAGTATTTCTGAAAAATAAACATGTGCAATGGTGCAATGGCCAAAATACCAAAGGTAAAAGGCAACAAAATTCGTTTTGTCCGTTCCAAAAGTAATTGCTTCCAGTTACGTTTACGCATGGCGAAATAGAGCCCCATTCCTGATACGTAAAACAAAAGTGGAATTCTCCATACGTTGAGCATGGTCATAGGTGTCCATAATGCCTCTATAGCTTCATTACTCTTTATAAATCCAATAAATAGGGCCCAAGGTTGAAAAATGATGGCTATATGATAGATAAGTAATAAACCAATAGCAATTACCCGTAACCAATCGATATCATGTCTTCTTTCTGATGTCATTATAGTTTTTTTAATTAATTAGTGTCTGTTCTTAGTATCAGTGTCTGAGTTAGAATGTATCTTGTTGGTCTTTAATTTATTCTAGCATCATAGCAATTACTGGACGCGTTTTTTCAATTTCTGTCAAATCAATCTGTAAGCCAAGTGGACCTAATTGCTGTTGAAGCATTTCATAGAAGGGTTTTACTTCCGTAAAAGGCCCCATAACACTTTCTCTTGGTGTTGCACCAAAGTTGTTTTTTGAAGTCTTATCAGCTTTGGCATCAATAAGTAGTTGAACTATTTCAACCCTACAAAAGAATGCAGCGACATGCAAAGCTGAAGCCCCATCATTATTTTTAATATTCAAATCTGCTTTAGCTTCCATTAATATTTTTACCATATTGATTTTTCCAAAAGTTGCAGCTGAAATTAAAGGTGTTGCCCCACTCATTTGATCTTTCATATTGATGTTGGTACCTGCTGCTATATGTTGTTTAACAATTGAGAGGTCACCGGACATTATAGCCGTTTGAATGTCAGTTTTTGGTTGCTCTACTTTGGTTTCAGATTTTAAATTATTTTCCGACCTAGTGTCAGTGCTTTTTGTTGATTTTGTGCATGCATTGGTTATTAATAGGATAATGAATGGAATGATAATTAATGTTTTCATTGAATTAATTTTAAAAGTTTTCATGATTTTGATTTTTAAGATTATAATTATTAATTTTTGTTGACACAAAGATGCAATGAAAGGAAAGGCGGTACTTATAAGCTATGTTACTTAATATGTAAAGTTTGAGAAAACAATAAAAATTATGATGCAGAAGTATAAATTATGACGCAAATTTTAATTATTGAAAAAATATGCAAAGGCATATTGTGTATGTAATTGTATTAATTTTGCTAATTTAGGCACAGCAAAAAAAGTATGTCAAACGGACCAAAATGGAATTAGATTTTATTGATCAAATAGAATTTATTGTTTTAGAGAATCTTTCTAATGAACAATTTGGTGTTTCTGAATTGGCAGAAATTATGAACATGAGTCGTTCTAACTTGCTCAGAAAAATTAAGAAGAATACCAAACTCTCAGCAAGTCAATTCATCCGTCAGGTGCGTTTAAAAAAGAGTATGGAAATGCTCAAGGAACCCTCATTAAATATTTCTGAGATTTCTTTTCAGGTTGGCTTTGGTAGTACTTCCTATTTTATTAAGTGCTTTCGAGAATTTTATGGGTATCCTCCTGGTGATGTAGGAAAAAGAACATTAGTAGATGAAAATGTAGCTATTAAAACTAGTCCTTTTAAAAAATACAAGTGGCACATGTTAATAGCGGTGTCTCTGATAGTAATCGTTGTTTCAGTCTTGCTACTCAATAAAAAAAGTATAGATATTACTAAAATTGAGCTTGAAAAATCTATTGCGGTATTGCCTTTCAAAAATGAAAGTAACGATTCTTTAAACCTATATTTTGTAAATGGGCTTATGGAATCTGCTTTGAACAACCTACAGAAGATTGGAGACTTACGTGTTATCAGCAGAACCTCTGTAGAGAAGTATAGAAATGCTAATAAAGGAATTCCAGAAATAGCAAAAGAGCTCAATGTTAATTACTTAGTAGAGGGTAGTGGTCAACGCATTGGAGATCAAGTTTTGCTCAATATCAAATTGATTGAAGCTTCAAGTGATAGACCTATTTGGGTTGAACAATATAGTCGTGAAATTGAAGATGTATTTACACTACAGAATGAAGTAGCAAAGAAAATAGCAGCTGCTATTGAGGCCATTGTGACACCTGACGAATTAAAACAAATTGAGAAATTACCTACTGAAAATTTATTGGCCTATGATTATTACCTCCAAGGGCTTGAAATTTATAATACAAGACCCAAGGAAGGTTGGATAAAGGCCATTCCGTTATTTGAGAAAGCCATCGAGCAGGATTCTCAATTTGCGTTGGCCTATGCCAATATTGCTTTTTCCTATTACTATATCGACATATTTCAAAAGGAAAAACAATATACTGAACAAATTAATTCTAATGCAGACAAGGCGTTATTATATGATGCCAAATCTGCCGAAAGTCTTATCGCTAAGGCCTTATATTACATGCATATAAAGGAATATAGATTAGCAGTACCTCACCTTGAGAAAGCACTAGAATATAATCCTAATTCATCTTCAGTGGTTAATTTGCTTTCTCATTTATACGCCAATTACATACCCAATACTGCAAAATATCTTACATATGCTTTAAAAGGAATACGGCTCGATATTGCCACTAATGATTCAATTATACAAAGTTTTACCTATTTACATCTAAGTAATGCATTTATTCAAAATGGTTTCATCAAGGAAGCAAACACTTATATTGATAAGTCTTTAGGGTATAATCCAGACAATTATTATGTTCCCTATATAAAAGCGTTTATCTTGTATGCTAAGAATAAAGATATTGAACAAACTAAAGCATCTTTAATAGATGTGTTGCAAAAGGATTCTACAAGGTTAGATATATTACAAGAAGTAGCAAAGTTGCATTATTATCAAGAGGATTATGATACTGCTTTTTTATATTATGAAAAATTTGTTGAAACTAGAAAAAAACATGGTATAGATATCTATCCTCAAGAAGATGTCAAGATTGCTTTGGTCTATAAAAAGAAGGGTTTGGATACGGAAGCTGCAGAACTTTTCAATTCATATGTCAGATATTGTGAAAAGGACCAATCCATATACAAAAGTGCTAGTATGGCGGTAAAGTACGCGTATGAAGGTAAAAACGATAAGGCGATAGAGCAACTCAAAGTTTTCGCAACACAAGATAATTTCCAGTATTGGTTATTGCTATTCATGGAAATAGACCCGCTCATTACACCATTGAAAAGTCATCCAGAGTTTGACGAGGTTATCAAAAAAATTAGTGACGGGTTTTGGGAAAATCATACTCAACTCAAAAAGTCGCTAGAGGCAAAAGGATTGATTTAATTACACAACTAGTCCTATTTACACTCAAGAAACGCTAATCAATTGTGATTACTTCTTTCCAATAGGCTCTTGGAGTAATGCCTGTTGTCTTTTTGAAATAGGTATTAAAAACGGTTTTGGAGTTAAAACCGCTATCGTATGCCAATGCAAGAATAGTCAAGTGTCGTTGTGAAGGATCAGCCACTTTTGATTTGAAAATTTCCAAACGATATGAATTTACAAATTCCGAAAAGTTCATGGTAAAACCTTCATTGAGTAATTGAGACATATGATTCGGAGGAAGCTCAAGCATCTCCGCCATGTCTCTAAGGGTCAGCTCAGGGTTAAGATAAGGTTTTTCTGCTAACATCAATTGCTCTAATTGTTCATGATATACTTTTAAATCCTTTTTATCTAGTAGAGATTTTTTATATTTTCTTTTAGGTTTCTTAAAGGCAGTTCCGTCTCCCAATACCTGTTGCATCAACTCTTGAAAACGTGGATTCGAACGAAGTGGTTTTAATATGGGTTCTGTGTAGAGCAATAATATTCTAGGCAACCTATATTCTATGCCTTTCTCAATCAACGCGATGACCTCCTTTTGATTGCCGTTCATTGTATGACAGAGTATTAAAAAGAATATGGCACTTCCCATAGAATCCGTTTGAATGGCAGCTTGTAGTTTAGTCATACCCTCTTCCGCTTTGACCGAATCGCCTAATGCTATATGGGCCATTGTAGTGCCTCCCAATTTTGTTAAATTCTCTTCTCCCAACTGGGGTAGGTTCTGAAAGTAGTCTAATCCTTCCTTATAACGGCCTTCCAACACCGATATGCTTCCTAAATATAGCGGAGGAAAAGGTAGATCGGGTTTTAAACCTAATGCTTTTTCAAAGAATGGTATCGCCTTTTCATATTCTTCCATGAGGTAAAACAGAAAACCTTTATAATGAATGTTCATTGCAGATATAGGATCCAACTCTAAAGCTTTGTCTATATAATTTAGGGCGGCCTTTAATTTCCCTTCGAGCGTAAGTGTATTTGAAAAAGTCAGATAAATTTTATCTGAAGGCCTCATTTCCAGTGCATTATTGAGATGACGATATGCTCCCTCCAAATCCCAATTTTGCCAACAGCTTATCCAAGCAAGGTTGAGTTGTGATTCAGGTAAATTTTCATCTAATTCGAGGGCTTTGTCTAAAAAAGGTTTGCCCTTTTCAAAAGCTTCACGGGCAGGCAATAATCCCATAGTTCCCAAAAACGCATAACCTTGGTTGATATCTAGATAGGGCAAAGCAAAACTTGGTTCCTCTTTGGTAACCTCCTGAAAAATCGAGATGGCTTTTTCTGTTTCGGGTAGTGTCAATTTCATCAAATGATACCTACCTTTTAAGTACTTTTTATATACATCGACAGGTACGTTCAAAGCGTCTATAAGCTGGTTGTCAATATCAAAATGTCCTATATGTTCACGTAACTTGTCGGCAATGAGGAGGCTTATTTCATCTTGAACCGCAAAAATATCGGCTACTGGACGGTCAAAGGTTTCCGACCAAAAATGAACATCATCAACTACATCAATTAACTGTGCAGTTATTCTCATTTTTTTTCCAGACAGGCGAATGCTCCCTTCTAAAATAGTGGAAACATCCAATTCTTCACCGATTTTTGAAATCGGGATATTCTTATTTTTAAAATAGAAAGAGGAAGTCCTAGAGGTTACTTTTAAACCTTTGATCTTGGCGAGAGCGTTGATAATTTCTTCAGTCATACCATCTGAAAAATACTCATTATCTATATCATTACTCATATTGACAAATGGCAATACAGCAATGGTTTTGGCTTCTTTCATCGAAACTCCTTTGAGTTCTGATCGTTCAGGTATTTTTATTCCTTTATCAGTGACAGCAAATACTTCAATGGGTTTTGTTATGTTTTTTAGTTCAAAAAAACCAAGGGACTTCGTAGAAATCTGAGGTTGATTTTTAAGTTCATCGTTTAACTTTCCCGATAAGAGAATTGAACCTGCAACTCCCAAACTTTCAATTCGCGAGGCTAGGTTTACACCGTCGCCATAAACTTCGGTTCCATCAAAAACAATGTCCCCTAAATGTATTCCTATACGTAAGGGTAGTGGTTTTTCTTTTCGCAAAGCCTTCTGAATGGCTATGGAACACTCAACGGCTTCCACTCCGCTCGAAAATGTACTTAAAGTTCCATCCCCATAATATTGAACAATTTCCCCATTGTATTCTTCATGATTTTTTTTAAAAATTGTACGATGACGATTTCTCATGCTAATTGCTGCCGCTTCATCTTTTTGCATCAAAGCGGTATAACCAACAATGTCAGTAAACATAATAGCAGCGATATGACGATTTTTTTTAGTAGGCATGTGATACGTTTGGGCCATGTATTGAGATTAAACACAATTATGCCCTAGTGAAATTTTTGTCATTTTTAAAAATACAATAATTATTCATTTTAAACTCTGAACTAAAAAAATATTTCGACTAGTCATTTCTCTTTGAATTCTTTCCTCGAATCAGAGATTGTCAATATTTACATCCTGTTTACAAGTCTAGATCAACAATACTTCTGCATTTTTGTCTTAAACTGATGAAACAGCCAGTTGTTGTATAAATTGTCTATCTTACCATTCAGATGTATTTGAAATGCACTAAAACTAAAATCAAATGAATCGATTAACTAAAATTATTGAACGGAACATATCAGGAAAAAAAGTTTTGATACTTTTTATTCTGACCAATGTGGTTTATGCTTTTATGCTGACGGTTACAATTCCAAAAACAATGGAATTCTCAAATGGAATGAATTTGTTGGATATGATGCCTAAGGGATATGATTTAAATTACGTAAGCGAGTTATTTAATGCTCTTGGTGAAAATGGACGTGATACCTATCTAACCAGTCAAATTCCCATTGATATGATTTATCCAATTCTTTTTGGACTTTCTTATTATTTGATTCTAGGATATTTTCTAAAAAAACTCAATAGACTCTATACACCATATTCATATTTATGCCTTTTACCGATAATTGCAGGAGCTTCGGATTACTTCGAAAATTTCGGAATAATTACAATGTTGGTTGGCTATCCAGACTTGACAAAGGTTTCTGTAGGTATAACAAATACATTTACAATTGTAAAAAGTATATCAACAAGTCTATTTTTCATTGTATTAATAATTGTTTTGATATCACTTGGAATATCAGTTATAAAAAGAAAAAAACAATAAGGTTTTTATATCCTTAAATCCTGAACCTAGTAAGTTTCACATTTTGAAGGAACTAATTCACTTAAGAAAAAAGCCTAATTCATATAATCATTTCAAAATTTAAATTAGTTTTCAGCTAATGGACCATTTATTGAAATAGAATAACGCTTCCTTCAGTCGAGTTATTTCCAGTTCAACAATTCTCCAATAAACATCATTAATTTTGATTTATAAGGAAATCAAATTAATTCAATTTGTAGTTAATTAGTTATAATTGTATTATATTTAGACTGAGATTGAAGTTAATTGAAAACAATCTAGTATAATATAAAAGGTCGTTATTCGACTACCAAATATCATTTCAGTTTACAAAACACTGTAAAAAAGATACTTACAAGACAGGTTTGAATCCTGTCGAGAATAAATAAAATCTTACAATAAATATTAGAATTACTTCTTATTAATTTAATTAAGAACTAGTTGTTTCGATTTGATGATAATATGAATTTGAGTTTAAAAATAGCAAATTGTTGTACCTATGTTGTACCTAAACAAAAAAAGCCCCTCAAATTGAGGGGCTTTTGACTGCATAATTTTGCAGTCTCTAAGTACAGGCGGAGAGACTCGAACTCTCACACCTTGCGGCACCAGATCCTAAGTCTGGCGTGTCTACCAATTCCACCACGCCTGCATTTTTAATATTTTAACAACATTTATTAGGTTAAATCCTAAGTCTAGCGTGTCTACCAATTCCACCACGCCTGCATAATTCTAAAATTTTATACAAATACACATATAAAATTTGTTAATTGGGGTGCAAATATAATCAATCTTTATAAAAAGCCATACGGTTCATTTATATTTTTATTACTTTTGAGTATATTAATCATTAATCTAAACATGGACAACTTAAAACCTTACGTACAACAACATAAAGAACGTTTTATAAATGAACTCATTGAGATTTTAAAAATACCCTCAATTAGTGCAGATTCTGCTTTTAGTCAAGATGTTATAGACACCTCTGAAGCTGTTAAAACGGCTTTAGAAAATGCAGGTTGTGATCATGTAGAAATATGCGAAACACCAGGCTACCCAATAGTTTATGGCGAAAAAATAATTGATAAAAATTTACCTACTGTTTTAGTTTATGGTCATTATGATGTGCAGCCACCAGATCCGTTAAATTTATGGAACTCACCTCCTTTTGAACCTGTTATTAAAAAAACAGAAATTCATCCTGAAGGTGCCATTTTTGCGAGAGGATCTTGTGATGATAAAGGTCAAATGTATATGCACGTTAAGGCATTGGAATACATGACGGAAAATAATAATTTGCCTTGTAATGTAAAGTTCATGATTGAAGGTGAAGAAGAAGTTGGCTCTGAAAGTTTAGCATGGTTTGTTAAGCAAAATCAAGAAAAACTTGCTAATGATGTGATCTTAATTTCAGATACTGGCATGATCAGTAATACGCAACCATCTATTACCACAGGCTTACGCGGTTTAAGTTATGTTGAAGTCGAAGTTACAGGCCCAAATAGAGATTTACACTCAGGTCTGTATGGTGGTGCCGTAGCTAATCCTATTAATGTGTTAGCGAAAATGATTGCTTCATTACACGATGAAAACAATCATATTACCATACCTGGGTTTTATGACAACGTTGAAGAGCTATCGGCTACTGAACGTGCTGAAATGGCTAAAGCTCCTTTTTCATTAGAAGATTATAAAAATGCAATAGATATTGATGCTGTTTATGGCGAAAAAGGATATACCACAAATGAAAGAAACTCGATTAGACCCACTTTAGATGTTAATGGTATTTGGGGAGGCTATACTGGTGAAGGTGCAAAAACAGTTATTGCCAGTAAGGCTTTTGCAAAAATTTCTATGCGTTTAGTACCGCATCAAGATTGGGTTGAAATTACTGAATTATTCAAAAAACATTTTGAAAGTATTGCCCCAAAAGGCGTACGTGTAGTAGTTAAACCTCATCATGGTGGACAAGGATATGTTACACCAATAGATAATATTGGCTATAAAGCAGCTGCAAAAGCTTATGAAGACAGTTTCGGTGTAACTCCAATACCACAACGTAGTGGTGGTAGCATACCTATTGTAGCTTTATTTGAGCAAGAGTTAAAAAGTAAAACTATTTTAATGGGCTTCGGTTTAGATAGCGACGCTATTCATTCACCTAATGAACATTTCGGAATATTTAATTATTTAAAAGGCATTGAAACAATTCCTTTATTTTATAAATATTTTACAGAATTAAGTTCTTAGTTGTAATCATCACTAAAACGAAGACATACCACGAGGCATATTGCAGATTACCTCTTCATAAAAAATCATTTCACAGCCACCGGCTCTGAAATGATTTTTTATTTTTCGAGTATTTCAATTTTTTAAACCTAGTGATTCACAGAAAGTACTGACCATGATTCTGGACATACATTATTCATATTCACATATTGATTAAAATCTAATGGCCAAGCATTAGACTCACTTTTACTATTTTTACTAGAAATCATGCGTTTATATTGCTTAGCAATATGTGCATTGAATTTACTTTTTTTTGTTTTCATTTCTAATGTTGTTGTTGTTGTTGTCATCATTTATAGTTTTTATAGTTTATTATAGAACAACTTATTCTAACAAATTCCTACCATGACCTACTAACGTTTTAAAATAAAATAACTTTTAAACTTTAACATTTAATTCACTCACTGTTAAACAACAATGAGGATTTCAAAATCGTTTTACTATTATATCCCCTTAATTATGATAAAAAACTTCTTTTGGATGTGCTCTGGTGCTGATCCTGATTTATTAAATGAAAGTCCCAAATCGGAACAAATAAAATATGCTGGCATTGGTGGTACTATATTTTTCACTGCTGTTATGGCCTTTATTGCAAGTTCATACGCTTTATTTACGGTTTTTGACAATGCCTATATGGCAATCTCATTTGGTTTAGTTTGGGGATTACTTATTTTTAACCTAGACCGTTTTATTGTTTCTACAATTAAAAAGCGTAACAATGCCTGGCAAGAATTATTACAAGCATCGCCGAGGATTGTTCTAGCCATAATTATAGCCATTGTTATTTCTAAACCACTTGAGATGAAAATATTTGAAAAAGAAATAAACCAAGTGTTATTGGAACAAAAAAATGAACTTACACTGCAAAATAAGAATCAAATAGCAAATCAATTTACTCCAGAAATTGAGAGAATTCAGTCCGAAATAAAGGCTATAAAAATTAAAGTTGACACTAAAGAAAAAGAAGTTAATGATTTATATACGACTTACATTTCTGAAGCAGAAGGAACTTCAGGTACAAAGAAACTTGGTAAAGGACCTGTTTATAAAGAAAAAAGAGAGAAGCATGATGCTTTACTAAATGATCTGCAACAACTAAAAAAAGAGAGCTCTACAAGTATCTCTGAAAAGGAGGCATCTATAGCACTTTTAAGAAATAAACAAGAGCAACAAATTACTCGAGACCAACCTATTATTGATGGATTTTACGGGTTAATGGCTAGGATTAATGCTTTAGACGAATTGGCATGGTTGCCTTCATTTTTTATTTTCTTATTGTTTGTAGCTATTGAAACTGCACCTGTCTTAGCAAAAATTATGGCAACAAAAGGTGCTTATGATTTAAGATATGAAGAGCAAGAAGATGCCTTGAAAGTTTGGGTTGAACAACAAAAGAATCAAAGAGCTGCTTTATTATCTACAGACGTTGCTTTAAATGAAAAGGTGTATTATGATGTTGCTAAAGATGAAGAAATTTACAACTACAAAAAGCAAAAAGCTAAAGACTTATTAAAATTACAGTCGGATAAATTCTATAAAAAACAAAGTGAAATTATTGGATAATTTTTAATGCTTATTTTTGATAAACAATTTATCATAATGAGATTACTATCCACCTCTAGACTTGAATTAGACTTTGCTACTAAGAAAGATGCTGCATTTTTATTTGAATTGATGAATGACCCTGCGTATCTAAAAAATATTGGAGATCGGAATATAAAAACAATTACTGATGCTGAAAATTTTATAGCTGATAAATATATTAAGAGTTATAAAGACAATGGTTATGGTTATTATATTATCAAATTAAAAGAAAATCTAAAACCAATTGGAATATGCGGAATAGTAAATAGAGAAGAAATGAGTTTCTTTGATATTGGATATGCTGTCTTACCTGAACATAGAAATAAAGGGTTTGCATATGAAGCAACCAAAGCATTGTATGATTTTGCCCAGAGTACTTTAAAAATTAATGAAATTGCTGCTATAACTGATCCTGAAAATCATGAATCAATAGCATTGATTAAGAAGCTGGGAATGAAATACAAAAAAAAGATACAGTTACCGAATGATGACATTGAATGTCATTTATACTCAAATAAAAACAAGAATAAAAAACTACATTCATAAAAAGAGTGAATGCGTTCTACAATTTAAAAATACTTTGAAATTATTTTGTTTTTTCTGATTTCAGAGAAAGTTTCTCTGAATGGTGATGATGTTCTTTTTTAATGTCACTTAAAACATTTTTAGCAAAGTCATAATCTACTTTTCTAAACCGATCTCTAGCGTAAGCATTGTGTCCGCTTCTTATAGATTTTGTTTCCTTAAGGACTAAACCATCGTCGTAAGGATTAAACCCTACAACTGTGTACATTTCATTTTCCTTAAGATTTCCTAATTTGTACCATCTGCGTCTAGCATCGACGCAAACTACCATTTCACCAATTTTAAACATATTATTATTTAATTTTCCCGTGGTGAATATAGGAATATTATTTTAAGTCTAAAAGTTAATTAATGTTAAATATTAGTTTAATAATGAAAGTGCGAATATTTGAGGTTGTAATTCACGCTCTACTTCTGGTTGTGGAATTGGTTGTTGTTCAGCTTGCATTTCTTTTAAAATACTAGTTGCAAAATTATAATCTACTTTTCTAAATCTATTTGCTGCAAATGCATTACATCCACTTCTTGGACTTTTAATTTCATCAAGTATCAAACCACCATCATAAGGATTAAAACCAGTTACAGTATACATTTCATTTTTCTGTAAGCCACCAAGTCTATACCATCTTCTCTTTGCATTTACACAAACTACTATTTCTCCTACTTTAAACATAATTTCCAATTTTATTTATTAATTGCTTTCGTATTTAAAACAATTTCCAATTAAAAACTCCCCTTAGTTATTTACTTTTTTTTTAATATTTTATCTAAGTAGCTATAAATCAAGTAAAAAAATTGCCACTTCTTTTTGTATAAACGAGTAATTATTTCGATTATTTTATAAACGTACTAAATGAATCTAAAGGAAATCTCAAGATTCTTTACTTTTCCAGTATAATTTTCTATTTTTTTCCCAATACATAAGAAGGTCTCTTCTATAACTTGGTGTACGTAAACATTGTTAAAAAAAAGCTAAAATTCACCATTTTAGTACAACCTGTATTCTATTTAAAATTTTCGGTCGGGATTAAATGGTGTTAGATCTATTGAAGATTTCCTATCCGTAATAATTTCAGAAATCAATTTTCCAGTAGCAGGCCCAAGGCTCCACCCCATCATTGCATGTCCAGAACCTATGGTTAAATTTTCAAATTTGGAAGTTCTTCCAATATAAGGTAAGCCATCAGGTGAAACAGGACGTAACCCACATTGTGCATTGTCTATATTATATTGTGGAATCTTTAAACCCTCATAATACTGTTCTGATGCATTTGCAATAGCATCAACTCGTTTCTTATTAATTGTATGATTAAGACCAGACATTTCCATTGTGCCTGCAAATCGAGTAAAGTCCTTCATTGGAGTTACCGCCACTTTTTTCTCCATTAAAATTGCAGGATAATTGATTCCTGTCTCTTCTTCCATATTAATTCTATAGCCCTTACCTCCTTCCATTGGAAGTTTTAAATGCATTTTTTTTGCTATAAGACCACTCCAAGAACCCGTAGCCAAAATTATTTCATCTGCCTTATAGCTATTATTTGCCGTTATTACCTCCGTTATATTTTTATTCTTAATCGCAAAATCAACAACCTTTTCATTTTTAAGGAATACAACACCCTTTTTGTCTAAAAAGATTTTCATACTACTCATTATTTCATTTGGACTGGTATGAAAATCACATAAGTAATGGATAGCTCCTTTTACCTCTAAACTTACTTTCGGTTCTATAGCTTTTAATTCTTTCGCATTTAAGACCGTAGATTCTAGATTCATACCCTCTGCTACTCTAGCAATTTTTGACTCTGCTTCACCTGCCTTATCTGTTTTGTAAAGCATGAGCAATCCTTTTTTTTCTAATTGAAATTGCCCCAAATCATTTGAAGTATAAATCTCTTCGTATAAATCTCTACTCAGAAGGTTTATATCTTTAATCACTGGCATGGCCCGTTCAACTTTATATTGAGTTGCAGATTTTTTAAAATACCAAGTCCATTTTAAAAAATCTAGATCTAACCGAGGCTTCATATAAAATGGACTCGTACTATTAAACATATATTTAATACCCTTAGAAATCATTCCAGGTGCCGCCAATGAAATAATATGACTAGGCGTAAGGTAACCAGCATTAACATAAGAAGCACCTCCAGCGAGGCCATCCATATTAGTTTGATCAATAACCGTAACCCTGCAACCTTCTTTCTGCAAGAAATAGGCGGTACTTAATCCAATTATACCACCACCGATGATTATACAATTCTTCACTTTCTATTAGTAGTTTAAATTACTTGAAACCCAAACGCATAAGGATCATCCTCATCAATATTAATGGTATTATACCCATAAATTCTTGCCCAACCTTGGATACTTGGCACTATTGCCTTAATACCATTAGCTAAGTTAGTTTCTTTTACAATACGTCCAATAAATTTACTTCCGATAAAACTTTCATGAACAAATTTTTCTCCAATTTTTAACTTACCCTTTGCATATAATTGTGCCATCCTTGCAGATGTTCCAGTACCACAAGGACTTCTATCAATGGCCTTATTACCATAAAAAACAGCATTCCTACCAGAAGACAATTGGTCTATTGGGTTGCCCGTCCATAACATATGTGTTACATCTCTAATGGTATCATTTTCTGGATGAATAAACATATTGGAATATTTCTGATTAATTCTTTCTCTTACAACTTGTGAAAATTGAATAATTTTACTTGCTGTAAAATCGTGCACGCCAGAAAAGTTTTTTTGTGAATCTACAATGGCGTAATAATTACCGCCATAAGCTACATCAAAAGTGATTTCGCCTAATTCGGGACAATCAATCTTTAAATTTTCAGCTGCTAAATAACTTTTCACATTATTTAATTTCACCCAATCTACTTTATTATTGGTTTGTTGATATTCAATTTCAATCAAACCTTCTGGAGCTTCCATTCTTATTTTTCCAGAATTTTTTGGTTTTACTAACCCCTCCTCAATAGCAATGGTTATTGTTCCAATAGTACCATGTCCACACATTGGCAAGCAACCAGAAGTTTCAATAAAAAGAATGGCAAAATCATTTTCAGGATTATGGGGCGGAAACAAAATGCTTCCACTCATCATGTCATGTCCGCGAGGTTCAAACATTAAGCCTTTTCTAATCCAATCATATTCTTTTAGAAAATGCTGGCGTTTTTCACTCATATTGCTACCCTTTAAAGTTGGACCACCTTCGGTAATTACCCGAACAGGATTACCACAAGTATGAGCATCAATGCATTTGAATATATACTTACTCATTTTTTACGCTATTAATGTAATCAAGGATTCTAGTCTCAAGAATTGGCAAAGTAACTGTACCTTCTTCTAAAACTATTTCATGAAATTCGCGAATATCAAATTTAATACCTAATTCTTTTTCTGCCTTTGTACGCAATTCTCTAATTTTTAATTCCCCTATTTTATAGGACAAAGCTTGGCCTGGCCAAGAAATATATCGGTCTGTTTCTGTATTTATTTCATGTAATGATAACGCTGTATTTGAAGACATAAAATCGACTACTTGCTCTCTAGTCCAACCTTTAGCATGTATTCCGGTGTCAACTACCAATCGGCAGGCTCGCCACATTTCATAAGTCAATTGCCCAAATTTTTCATAAGGGGTTGTGTACATACTCATTTCTTCAGCTAAAAATTCACAATACAGGCCCCAACCTTCACCATATGCAGATAGGTACATATTTTTTCTGAATTCGGGAATACTATCACCTAATTCATTATTTAAACTTATTTGTAAATGATGTCCTGGTACAGCCTCATGAACAGTTAACGAAGGTAACGTATATAAGGTTCTACTTTTTAAATCGTAGGTATTAACCCAGTAATAACCAGGTTCTGTACTGTTTTTCGTTGTACCAATATATCTTCCTGCTGTATATTTAGGAGCAATAGCATCTGGGACAGGAGCAACGCCATATGGTTTTCGAGGTAAGGTTTTAAAGAATTTTGGTAATTGAGCATCTACACGTTTTGCCATATCTCTTGCAATCATCAATAATTCGTTGGGAGTTTTAGCATAAAACTGTTCATCGGTTCTTAAAAATTTTAAAAAGTCGGCAAAACTTCCTTTAAAGTTTAAATCAGTTATTATTTTTTCCATTTCAGCCTTTATCTTCGCTACTTCCTTTAAACCAATTTGATGAATATCATCAGCCGTATATTGTGTACTGGTGGTATAAAAATTAATTCTGTTTTGATAAAACGCTTTCCCATTTGGTATTTCAGAAATACCAATACTTTTTCGGGCATTCGGAAAATATTCTACTTCAAAAAAGTTCTTTATTCTTTTAAACTGAGGCACAACAATCAACTCTATTAACGCCTTAGCTTGTTCAATGACTGAGTCTTTTTGAAAATTAGTTAAGGTAGAGGGTAAATCTTTAAAGGGAGAATAGAAAAAATTATCTACTGGATTATCGGTAATATGCGTATTATAAGTTGACTCATATCCTTTAAAAATAACTTTAGGTTGCGTTATACCTTTCACTAATGCTAATTGCAATAAATCTAAATGTTGATCTACAAAAACCGGCAAAGCAGTTAATTTATTTAAATACTTCTTTACATCATCGTAGTTGTTCAGGTGATGAACCATATAGGGCAGATCAACATGAAACCCTGAATCAGAAAGCAATGGATTAAGATATTGCTCAAAACTATTATAATCGATCGTTTCTTGCAGTGTGAATTTTAATAACGTTAAGGATATTTTTTCTGTATCAGATAGATCGTTTTCGTTAATTTCATTCAATAAATCTAATTGCTCTTTCGCATAATTAGCTTCTTTCTGATAGAATTCTTTTGTTGAAAGTCCTAATGGAAATTCTTTATCATCATAACCTTTGTGCTCTTGGTAAGTTTCAATAATTTCATTCAACACCACTGAAGCATTTTTTATTTGCTGTTTTTCATTACAAGCAGATGAAAATGCCAAAATCAATAATAATGATACTATATAATTCTTCATGTTGAATTTATTTTTATAATCTAAACTATTATACTTCCTTATAACCATTTAGAATATATTTATTTCCAATACTTTATATCACTTTGATGGAGCTTTTCAATATTTTTCCATCTTATTATTTCAAAGACATTACCCAAGGGGAAATTTCATTAAAAGTAAAATCGCCTCGATATCTTACACTTTTTTTAGACACTTTGTGAATTAAGGTATTATTATTTTACCATTAACCTCTCTTACAATATGCAACGGATTACTATCCTTTAACTCTTTTGGTAATAATTCTTGAGGCCAATCTTGAAAGCTAAATGGACGCACCCAACGTTGTATGGAATGAACTCCAACTGCTGTAAACCTACTATCGGTTGATGCTGGATAAGGACCACCATGTTGCATTGACGGACAAACCTCAACACCTGTTGGCACACCATTAAATATAATTCTACCAACTCTATTTTGCAAAGCATCTATTACGTCAGAATAGTTAATTAATTCTTCATTATCTGAAATAACAGTCCCAGTCAATTGTCCTTCTAATTTTGAAATTATAGTTTCTAATTGTACTGCATCTTCGCATTGTACTACCATAGAAAATGGACCAAATATTTCTTGGTGTAAGGTTGTGTTCTCTAAAAATGTATTGCCTTGGACTGTAGTAATTGCTTGTCTAGCATAATTAGGTTTTACTTCTCTATCGAAATCTGCTGTTACTTTTAATCCAACTTGCGATAATGCTCTTTCTTTATTCTTTTCATAGGCTCCAACAATATTTGGATGCAACATCACAGACGGATCAATTTTTACAATTTCTTGTGATAAGCAATTAATAAATTTAGTTAATACTTCACTTTTAATTCCTAATATCAAGCCTGGATTGGTACAAAACTGACCAGTACCCAAAGTAACAGAACCAGCATAAGTTTTGGCTATAGCGTCTGCCCTATTTTTTAAAGCTTCTGGCAAGATTATAACTGGATTTACACTACCCATTTCTGCAAAAACTGGAATTGGCTCTTTACGTTTTGATGCAATATCTAATAGAGCTCTACCACCTATAATACTACCTGTAAACCCAACTGCTTTTACACCAGAGTGTTTAACCAATTGTCTACCTACTTCAATACCACTACTATTTAAATTTGAAAAAACGCCATTTGGCATACCTGTTTTCTCAGCTGCTTTTAGTACTGCAGAAGCAACCATTTCACCCGTACCTGCATGCATAGGATGCGATTTTACGATAACCGGACAACCGGCAGCTAATGCCGCCGCAGTATCACCACCCGCCGTAGAAAATGCAAATGCAAAATTACTAGCACCAAAAACAACCACTGGCCCTAAAGGAATCTTCATTTTTCTAAGGTCAGATTTAGGCATTGGTTCTCTATTTGGCTGAGCCATGTCAATAGTCGCTTCAACCCAAGAGCCTTCTTTTAGTAACGCAGCGAAATCTCGTAATTGCCCAACTGTTCTACCACGCTCTCCTTTTGCTCTCCCTTCTGGCAAGCCTGTTTCAGAACAATAAGTTTGTATCAATTCATCATCTAAAGTCAAAATTTCATCTGCAATGGCATTTAAAAAATCGGCTTTTTTTGCACCTGATACTTTTCTATATTGCTTAAAAGCATTGGTTGCTAAATTAACCGCTGCATGAATTTCTTCTGAAGTTGCTTCCGTGAAAGTGGAATTATTTTCCGTATTCAATACCGGGTTAAATGTTTTATATGTTTTTAAGCCTTTGGCTGATAATGTATTGCCAATGTAATTTTTTCCTGAAATCATTTTGAATTTATTCTTTTTAAATATGTTTCTAAATCAACCAGTTTAAGAACAATTTTTGTTGAAACCGGATTTTTTTTAATAAATGTTTCTATCTAATTGGACATGGCTCAAAATCACCTCCACAATTGGGACAAACATGCATTAATATTTGCTCTTCACAATAATTGCAAAAGGGCATTCAAAAGTGTGTATTGTAGCTTTATCAATATCAAATACCAATGATGTATTGCAATTATTACATGTTGGTCTTATTTTAAATATTACTACAAATTTTTATAGTCAGGCAAAGTGGGTCTCGTTTTTAAACTATTCTCTATAACACCAATAACCTGTTTACGTTCTTCTCCAAATAATGGCAATCTCGGTTCACGCACATATTCAGTACCTATGCCCGTATAAACTTCTGCCAGTTTAATATTTTGGACTAATTTAGGGTTAATATCCAACTCTAACAAAGGCATAAACCATCTATAAATTTCAAGAGCTTCTTTAATTCTTCCTGCTTTTTGTAATTCGTATATAGCTACTGTTTCTGCCGGAAAAGCACAAACCAAACCTGCCACCCACCCATCTGCTCCTAGTAATAAACTCTCTAAAGCTACTGTATCAACACCTGTCATAATCTTTAATCGATCTCCAAAACGATTTTTAATACGAGTTACATTTGTAGTATCACGTGTTGATTCTTTTACAGCCTCAATATTTTCACATTTTAACAACTCATCGAACATAGTATGCGTTACTTCAATCTTATAATCAACAGGGTTGTTGTATATCATAATGGGTAATGAAGTATTATTGGCTACTGCTTTAAAATACTCAACGGTCTCTTTGTCACCAGATTTATATCTCATTGGCGGTAACATCATCAACCCACTTGCTCCTGCTTTTTCTGCATTTTGTGCGGCTTCGATTGCGGTTTTTGTTGATTGCTCTGCAATGTTCATCAATACAGGCACTTTATCCTTTACCATATCAACTGTAGCTTCTGTTAACACTTGCTTTTCAGCATAAGACAAGGTACTGGCTTCTCCTAAGGTACCTCCTAAAACTATTCCATGTACGCCAGCATCTAATTGTGCTTTAATGTTGGTTTCAAACATTATTAAATCCAAATTATCATCTTTGGTGAACTTAGTAGTAACTGCAGGCATTATACCCTCCCATATAAATTTCATATTCTATTGTTTTATATAATAGATGTAAAATTATAATCATTCTATAAATTTTTCTAACACCGTTTTATCCACTATTAATACTATATTATCCTTTTTTACATAAATTGTTATATTTTTGAATATTTTACCAAACAAATGAAAGTATTTCCATTCAAAATTCCAAAACCAGAAAATAACGCTTTAGTCTATCAAGAAGATATTAGTGTTTCGTTTTATGACAAATTACATCAACATGAGGAAATACAAATTAGCTTTATAGTTGAAGGGGAAGGTACTTTAGTTGTTGGTGATTCCATAAATTATTATAAACCCAATGATGTGTTGATTATCGGTAGCAATCTGCCACACATTTTTAAAAGCGATACCTCTATAGTAAAAAATTCGAAAATGTTCAGTCTGTTTTTTACCAAAATATCATTCGGAAATCATTTTTTTGAGCTTGAAGAAATGAGGGCTTTACAACCTTTTTTTAAAAGAGCTACTCACGGTTTTAAAATGGTTACACAACAAAAGGTGACCAAAAATTTGTTCTTAAAACTAAGTAAGACTAACAAACTTAACAGATTTATTATTTTAGTATAACTATTAAAAATAGCATCTACCTGCCGCTATAAAAGCCTTTCTTCCTTTATAAACGAAAAACAATATTCTGATAATGAAGGACATAGAATGCGAAACGTTTTTGAATTTACAATGACACATTTTAATAGAGAAGTTACTTTAGAAAAAGTAGCAACAATTGCAAATATGACCAAAAATGCTTTTTGCAAATATTTTAAAAAACGAACTAATAAAACATATTTTCAGTTCTTATCAGAATTAAGAATAGAACATGCCAGTAAATTACTGTTATCTGAAACTAATTATAGCATTTCTGAAATAGCATTTGAATCGGGATTTAAAAATATTTCAAATTTTAACAGACAATTTAAAACTATAAAAAATTGTAGTCCATCGAAGTATAAAGATTATATGTAATGGATTATTAACTTTTCTAAAATCTTAAAACACACCGGTAAGCCACTATATAGTGAAATTCTCTTCTTAATGAAATATTTTATTCGCAAATTAATTTGCATATTACAATTTTTACTCTACATTTGTAGAGTTAATTCTAAACATGTAGAGCAATGGCCTTATCAAAAACTGAAGAACAACTAATGCAATACCTCTGGAAGCTAGAAAAAGCTTTTATGAAAGATTTGTTAGCTATATACCCAGAACCTAAACCAGCAACTACAACTATTGCAACATTGTTAAAGCGAATGATCGGTAAAGGTTTTGTAGCGTACAAATTGTACGGAAATGCAAGAGAGTATTACCCATTAGTTAAAAAGAAAGATTACTTCGCTAAACATGTAAACGGATTGATTAAAACATTTTTTAACGATTCCGCATCACAATTTGCTTCATTTTTCACGGAAGAAACGAATTTGACCAAAGAAGAATTAGAAGACTTAAAAAAACTGATTGACAAACAAATAAAAGAAAAATAATATGTTAGACTACTTATTAAAATCAGGAGTTTGTTTGGCTGCATTTTATCTGTTTTACAAACTATTATTAGAAAAAGAACCTATCCATATTTTTAAAAGAATTTATTTATTGGGTGGATTACTATTGGCGTTTGCTATACCATTAATCACGTTTACAACAACTGTAGAAGTTGCCCCTGTTGTATTGTCTCCAATTACATATTCGGAAATTACTTTTGAACCTGCGTTAATAGAAGAAACAGAAGCTGAAGCAAAAAACTATTGGCCCCTTATTTTATGGACTGTTTATGGATTTGGTGCGGTACTGTTTGGATTAAAATTTCTTTTCAATCTATTTCAAATTGGTAGTAAAATAAGAAGAAATCCAAATCAAAAAGCTAAGGGGTTAACACATGTTTTATTGCAACATTTAATCACTCCACATACATTTTTCTCCTATATCTTCTTAAACAAGCAACAATATGAAGAACACAAAATTCCACAAGAGGTATTTTGGCATGAGGAAACCCACGCCAAGCAAAAGCATAGTTTTGATGTTGTTTTAATGGAAATTTTACAAGTACTTTTTTGGTTTAACCCACTACTTTATTTTATAAAAAAGGACATCAAACTAAACCATGAATTTTTGGCAGACAAAGCCGTACTTAACAAAGGTGTTTCGTTGACTACTTACCAAGAAATTCTATTAGCATTTTCAATTAGCTCAACTGAACCAGTACTAGCCAATGCGTTAAATTATTCATCTATCAAAAAAAGATTTACTATTATGAAAACAAGAACCTCAAAAAAAGCAGTTTGGATCAAAAGCCTGATTTTACTACCATTAATCGCAATGTTAATATATGGGTTTAGTGAGAAAGTAGAGATTGAAAAATTTATTGAACCGTTAGTTGCATCAGAGAACCTAAGTACTAATAAAAATGACATCAGGATTTATATCAATGAGAAAAAAGAAGTGACTATCAATAATATACCAATTGCTTTTAATGCTGTTTCTAAAGAATTAATAAAAATATTGAAAGAAAATTCTACCAATAAACCTAAGCTTTTTATTGAAATTGAGGGACATCTAAGAAACGCTTTTCTAGATGAATTGGAAAAAGAAATATCAAAGACCAGTTTTTCTATTTATGAAATTAAGGCAACTTCGTTAACTCTTAATGAAAAAGAAAAAAATGATTTTTTTAAAGGTACTGCATTCACAACGGATAGTATAGTTGTTAATTTAAAAGATGACAAGCAAATTATAGGAATTTCAATACAGGGAAAAGAACAACAAAACAAAGCTAATCCACAAGAAATAGCGGAATACAATAAAACTGCTAAGCATTATAACAACATGTCAAAAAATGATATGGTTGTAAAACTAATGGATGTACAACGGCTTCAATTTATCTTTAATAAGATGACCGTAAAACAAAAAAATAATGCAGAACCTTTTCCTAATTTTCCACCGCCACCACCGCCAGTAATAAATAGCCAAGAAGAAATCATTGAGGTGCCAATGAAGAACCCACTACCGCCACCAATTCCTGAAGACTCTACTCCTGAAGAAAAGGAAAAAAGACTAAAAGCAATTCAAAAATATGCTAAAGAAAATCCTGATAAAGTAACTAAACGAAAAAGCAAAAGTGGGGAAACCATCGAAATTGTTGAAATGCCAATTAATGAAGTGCAAGACGCCCTCGAAAATTATATTATTAAGAATAACAAATACGAAAAGACGAGAAACGAAGAGCCTCATTATAAGGACAGATCATTATCTGAACAAAAAGAATTGGACAATTCATTTTCTGAATTAAATAATTTGTATAATAGTCTTCCAAGAGAAAATCAACAAAAAACAAAAAGACCTATTTACCCTTTAATGCCATATATTAAAATAATGAAAGATGGTAAAAAGTATTATAAAAAAGAAAGCGAATTAACTAAAGAGGACTGGGCCTTATTACCACCTCCACCTCCACCACCAGTAATGAGTCAAGATATGATTAATACAGGCTCAAAAGAATTGCAAAAAGCAAATAAGAAATTATTGGAAGAAGCTAAATCTTATGGTTTAGCGGTAAGAAACCAAAAAGGAACAGCGAAAAACAACAATGAAATCAATGTGAAGTATAAAAAGACAATGGAACTCTATAAAGTTTATAGAGAGTTGGCCATAGCAGAAGGATTTTTACCCGCTCCTCCACCTCCACCACCAACACCACCAAACGCAACTGACCATATGATTGCTATGGCAAAAAAAGGAGCCTTATTCTATTATGATGATAAAAAAATAACATCAGATAAGGCAATAGAACTTACAAAAGAGAATAAAAGTTTACATATCCAAGTACTCAGTGAAGGTTCAAGCAAGCCTATTGTAAAATTATCTAAAAAGCCAATTACTGTGGAAAAATAAAACCTTATTAAAAGACACTACTTCTTTATACAAATTAAAAAAGGGTAAAACTATGTTTTACCCTTTTTTAATTCACTCGAAGTGAGTTTAGCACTATAACTTCTTTACGTATTTTGTGATAATCACAATTTGTTGCCCGTCCACTTTTCCTTCTATATATTCAGCATTTTCGTGATCTAAAGAGACACGTCTCACTGCCGTACCTTGTTTGGCTACCATACTAGAGCCCTTCACTTTTAAATCTTTTATCAATACTACAGAATCACCTGCTTCTAAAATAACACCGTTAACATCTCTATGAACAATAGCATTTGCTTTGTCTAAATGCTCGCCAGACGCTCTTGCAAAAGCCATGGCTTCATCATCCAAATACATCATGTCTAACAAGTCTTGCGGCCAACCTTCGGCACGCAATCTTTGTAACATCCTCCAAGAGAGAATTTGTACCGGTTGGTGCTCACTCCACATACTATCATTTAAACATCTCCAATGGTTAGAGTCCATTTTATCTTCATCTTCTATTTGCTCTAAGCACGTACCACAAACCAATACCGCTTCATCAACGGTTTCGTTTAAGGCTGGAGGTAATTTATAAATACTTAAGTTATCTGTGGCTTTACACATTTCGCAAGTTGAATTGCTTCTTTCTTCTAAGGCTGTTTGTACGCTCATTTTTTATTTTTGGATGTTGCAATATTAGGATTAAATTATTTGGTTTGCAAGTCCGACACCCCTAAAGTGGTGTCAAGGTGCCAATCTTTTTAATTATCTTAAAGTCAACATAAATAATTCTAAAGTCAACCGAAAAATTAGATTTTTTTTTACAGTCCTCTCCGATCTTGCGACTTTCAGCTTTCTTAGAGCTTATCTCGTAATTTTCTCGGCATGCCAGCCACCACTAAATCATACGAATGATCAATAAGTTCATGCAATAATGATTCGGGTAATCTACTATCAAAAATAATGGTATTCCAATGTTTTTTACTCATATGATAACCAGGAATTATAATTCCATCATATTCTTCACGAAGTTCCATAGCTCGTTCAGGGTCACATTTCAAATTTACTGCGGCAGGTTTACGATTCAATCCTGTTAAGGCGAACATTTTTCCCAGCACTTTAAAAACAAGCGTAGATTCGTCAAAAGGAAATGCTTCTGTCACCCCTTTTTTACTTAAACAATAATCACGAAAGTCTTCTATGTTCATTCCCTAATTTTTTCCATTACTTTTTCCGGATATTTTAATTCTGTAAAGCCATATTGCTGATATAAACCATGAGCATCAGACGTTTTTAACATCCAAACCGTGCAACTTTGCAATTCCGGTTCATCGAACACACGTTGCATCAAAAGTTTTGAATACCCTTTACCTCTAAAATTAGGTAAGATAAACACATCCATAACATAGGCAAACACCGTATAGTCTGTACAAATTCTAGCAAAACCAATTTGTTCACCTTCTAAATAGACACCAAAACAAAGACAGTTATCTATTGTTTTTTGAACCTCTTGAAGTGTTCTACCTTTTGCCCAATACGCTTGGGTTATAAAATTGTAAATGGTATTAACATCCAACAAACTTTTATCAGTGGAAATTTTAATCATTTTTCTTTACCTATTTTACCCAAATGCGTGTTATTAAAACTGTCTTCATATTTAAGACCATAACCCAATATTCTATCAAAGGACGAATGACCAAAAAATACGAGACCCACCATTTGTAATGTTTCATTTTGAAAGTAAATTCCCAGAAAATAACTAAGTATCATTATCCCTTTATGATGTAAAATATTATAAGCATAGGCCCCAATTTTGGAATTAACTGCATAAGCTACAAAACTAACATCTGGAAGAAAAAACAAGACCAAATACCACCACCAATCAAAATCTAAGAACGAAAATAAGTATATAGAAAGGGCAAACATTGCAATTTCTTCTAGCTTTAAAACATTCTTCATCTTTATTAATTTTTAATTTAAGACTTCATACAATATAGGCTTACTAGGTGTTGCATTATTCTCAAAAGGAGCAATTTGAAGATTTAAAAAATACTTTCCGTCTTTTATCTTATTGGAGACAAAAATCATCTCTGTAATTGTAGCTGAGAGTCTCTTTTTACCTTTTGTATTCCAAAATGCATTATGAGCCAACAATTCTCCTCCATCTTTCTCTTTATCAATAGAAGGTAAGTCAATCAATAAATGTTCAATGCCTTTATCTTTTAAAAGCAACACAGCTTCTTCCAATAAATATGGCGGATTGGTTTTAGAGTAGTTTTTATTAAGTTTATCAGTCATGTTAGGCATGGTTCGTATAATAATAGCTTCACGCTTTTTATTACCGAGAACAAACTGCATTTGTTTTTTTGATATCACAAAGTCCCCATTTATTTTTTCTGGAGCTACAGTAACTACTTCTGCCAAAAAGAAAAATTGTTTTAAAGTTTTGTTTATAGATATAAACTCATGTGTAATATGCCCTATACATTCGGTATGTGTACCATGTGCATGTGGCATAAAAAGAATGGAATTAAAATTAGTAGAATGCTTTTTTCTTACACTTCTAAGTTTTTTTAGCCTAGGGCTTTTTTGGTCCCAAGCAAGTACACCCACATTATCTCGTGTTAATGGTAAGGGTATTGAAATATCTAATGGTTCTGACAAATTTATTTTTAATTTTTGTGAACCGTATTGAATGGTTGTTAGCATATATATTTTGCGTCATGCTGAACTTGTTTCAGCATCTAGTTTAGTCTATTAATAAATCTTTTAATTTCAGATTGGTTTCTTTTATTAGTTTCCATTTCCATTCTTTATGCCAGTTTTTTAACTGTTTTTCTCGAGCAATTGCTTGGTTAATATCTGAAAACTTTTCAAAATACACAAGATATTTAATATTATATTTATTGGTGAATTTTGAACCTATTCCTTCCGCATGTTCATTGACCCTTTTTAACAAATTTGAAGTTACCCCAATATATAACATAGTCCTAGTTTTATTCGTTAATATATAAATGTAACTTTCTTTCATTTCATTCAATACTCTGAAACGATACTGAAATAAATTCAGCACATGGTTCAGAGTGACGTATATCTTCAACTAATTCACCAAAAACAGATCACTAGCAATTCCATCAGCCAAAAATCTACCTTTTTTAGTGGTTTTTAATTTTTGGTCTGTGGTAAGCTCCAACAGCTCTTTTTGAATAAATTTGTCGGCATTTTCCATGAGTTTTTCTTTAAAATTAACACCGAATTTATTTTCTACTTGTTCTAAATCTACTCCCCAAATGGTACGCAAACCTATCATCACAGTTTCATTAAAAACATCTTTCTGAGACAATGTTTCTGTTTCATTTGGAACAATATTTTCACGTAAAGCTTTATTATATTTTATATTATTTGACACATTCCAACTTCTTTGTTTTCCGTTAAAGGAATGAGCTGAAGGTCCAAATCCCAAATACGATTTACCTAACCAATAGGACGTGTTATGTTTTGAAAAATAATTAGGCTTACCAAAATTAGAAACCTCATAATTTATAAATCCATGTTTTTCTGTAGCTGCCACCAAAATATTAAAATGTTCTAACGCCAGTTCTTCTGATACATCAGGGTATTTACCGTTTCGGATAAAACTTGCCAATGCAGTTTTAGGCTCAACCGTTAAGGCATAACTAGAAATATGATTGATACCAAAATCAAAAACGGTTTGTAAATTTTCTTTCCAACGTTCTTTTGACATATTTGGAATTCCGTAAATTAAATCGACCGTAATATTATCAAAATGACGTGTGGCTTCTTCTAAACATTTTTTTGCTTGTTCTGAATTATGAGAACGATTCATAATTTTCAAATCTTCCTCAAAAAAAGATTGAATTCCTATACTTAATCTGTTGACTGGAGAAACGGCAAGCTCTTTAATCTTTTCATTTGTCAGATCATCTGGATTAGCCTCTAACGTAATTTCTGGATTATCAATAACAGTATAATTTTCATAAACCGTATCTATTAAATATTGTAATTCTACAGTACTTAAGAGAGATGGCGTTCCTCCACCAAAATAAATAGTTTCAACCTCTTCATTAAGTTCTTTTTTACGCAATACGAGTTCCTTAGCCAATGCTTGAATCATTTCTTCTTTTCGCTGTAATGAAGTTGAAAAATGAAAATCACAATAGTGACAAGCTTGTTTG
The DNA here is from genome assembly GCF_003449015.1 of Aureibaculum luteum. Taxonomy (GTDB): domain Bacteria; phylum Bacteroidota; class Bacteroidia; order Flavobacteriales; family Flavobacteriaceae; genus Aureibaculum; species Aureibaculum luteum. The sequence goes on from NZ_QRGD01000001.1 coordinate 403,763, forward strand.
CAAAATGGTATGTGAATGTAGATGGAAGACATATATTAAGTAATAGTATTTATTAAAAATATTCAGTAGCAGTTAATTGGCTCCAAATTTACTTATGTTAAATTTTCTTTTTAACACGAGTTTTCTTTTAAAAATAAGGAAAAAGAAATACCCAAAATATCCAAATAAAAAAGCTAAAATTAGCCAAATTCATTTATTTCTTTTTTTCTTAAATCCTAAATTTTTAAATTCATTAACATGGAGTAACACAAAAATAATATTTGAAAAATAAATAATATTCATTAACCAATTTTCTTCGGGTTATTCTTCACAAAAGCTCCCCATCCCGAATAATTTTTACCAACCTCTATTCTACCTTCGTTATAAAAATGACAAACAGCAGCTGCCAAACCATCGGTAGAATCTAAATTCTTAGGTAATTCTTTTAGTCCCAATGTACTTTGCAGCATCTTAGCAACTTGCTCTTTACTGGCATTACCACTACCTGTAATTGCCATTTTAATTTTTTTAGGAGAGTATTCCGTAATAGGAATATCTCGCGAAAGACCTGCTGCCATAGCTACGCCCTGAGCACGCCCCAACTTTAACATACTTTGCACATTTTTACCAAAAAATGGAGCCTCAATAGCTATTTCATCTGGATGATAACTGTCAATCAATTCAATAGTACGCTCAAAAATAAGTTTGAGCTTTACATAATGGTTGTCGTATTTTTTGAGCTGTAACTCATTCAATTGCATAAAGTGCATCTTTTTATTGACCACTTTAATCAACCCAAAACCCATAATTGTGGTTCCGGGATCAATACCTAATATGATTTTTTCTGTATCCAAATTTTATATTTCGCTATACCCACAAAACTAATCATTTCTACTTTGTCAGGTTCTTTATTCTTTAAGTTCAAATGTAGTGACAACAAACCCATGATCTGAAGGATAATTGATCTGTTTTCCATTAAGGGAAAATGGTTCATTTAAAAAAGCCATATATGATATTGATTTTATGGCTTTAAGTTTTGGACTTTTATAAAAGATATAATCTATTCTATGTTCATCTTTTATTGCTTTGGAATCCCAAGTAATTCCAGGATGAGTTATAGGATTTGTATTTACTTCTCTGTAAGAATCTATCAATTCCAATTCTTCTAATACTTTCGTTGAATACCATGGCACAACTAAATTCTCATGTATTTCTTGAGTATCTTCTCCCCAATCCAAATGAGATACAGAATTCATATCTCCACCAAAAATCATTGGGATAGAATCCGTTTGTAATGCATATTTTTTAATAGTAGGGAGTACTTTTTGAATCATTTTATATTTAGTTTCTGTTCGCTCCCATTCTAATAATTCTTCTACTGTTTTACCCATTTTCTCCGGCTCATCATTCCACGGTAAATAATGAAACCAATTTGAAAATAAATTAATTTTTTGCCCCTTAATAAGAATGGCTCGACCTCCCAGATAAAAAGGAAATTTTGTATCAATTCTTTCTTCAAAAGGAAATTTAGAAAAGATAGATAAGTTAACACTTTTATCATCCAAAGCAGTACCTTCTTGAGCAATCAAATGAAAATTATACCCTAAAGAATCAGCAATCATTTTACCAGAACCATAAGTTTCTACCATTAAAATAACATCAGGGTTTATTTCTTTAATAATCTTAACGGCATTTTCAGGACCATTTTCTATATCATTGGCACCATGCAAAATATTCCATGCCATTACTTTAAAAACAATGGGGCTTTCTTGAGTATTTGCAACAAAAGAAAATAACATTACGAAACTAATTAATAGATTTTTTTTCATAGATGGTTTAATAAGGGTGAGGGTAATATGTATTTTCAAGTGTACCATCATCAAACAAATCGATAATAGCATATCCTGGTGGGGTTTCTCTATACCAGTATTTCTGTGCAGAATGTTCATCTCCTTCTTCCCACCAAGCACCACTTACCGCACCAGTAACAAAATAATTTACATTATTATAAACTGCAGCATCTAGCAAATGAATGTGACCACTAAAACAATTTATTTTTTTGTCTTTATGCTTATATAAAAGTTTGGTTATTTCTTCATAATCTTTATGGTTACCATTTTTAAAAACACCACTCGCACTCAAAATAGGGCAATGAGACATTATTACAATTGAAGAGCCTGGTGGTAATTTCTCTAAATCTTCAGCTAACCAATTGCGTTGTGCTTCACCTAAAGCAATGGTCTTATCATTCATGCTATCTAATATGATAAAATGCCAACCTTCTTTATCAAAACTATAATAAGTAGCTGGCATCTCTAATTGTTGTACTACATATTCTTTACCATACATAGGATCAGTTTTTTCTGGAGCCGCCCACCACATATCATGATTTCCTAAACAACAATACATTTCATATTCAGAAAACTTACTTCTTAGGTCTTTCCAAATATTCCATTGTTCATGAACTCTATCTCTTGCTATGTTTTTATAATTTGCGGCATAAATAACATCTCCTCCATTAAGAAAAAAATCAACATTATGTTTCTTTATATCGGCTAAACATTTTTCAAAGCGATTTGGAGCGTCGTGTTCTGGTCTTATATGAATATCCGTTATATGGGCAACCCTTAATACGTTATTCTTTTTACTATCGCCGTCCTTTAGAGTCGTTGCAGAAACTAAAGGTGAAATTGTTAATGCACCAGCAACCAAACCCATTTTTTTCAACGCACTCCGTCTATTCGAATTAAAATCTGTATCTGTTTTACCCAATTTTTCAGTTTTATTAAGCTATAAATTTAAGAAAAAAAGAATTATAGGTTCTCTATTTTTTTTGGTGCCATCATTGGTATAAAAAGAATAAACACAAAACATAGAATTAGGACAATAATACTAGGAACAACACCGAGTTGTGAACTTACAAATCCCATTATTGGAGGAATTACCGCACCACCAACAATCGCCATAATTAATAATCCAGAAATTTCACTAGACCTTGTTGGCAGATAATTAATGGCTATTGAAAAAATTAAAGGAAATAAATTACCAGCACCTAAACCTATAATAAAAATGCCAACATAAGCTACCATTTCGGTTGGTGAAAATAGAATTAACAAAACACCTCCTATTGCCAATATCGTCGTACTAATTAGAAAAAATATGGGCTTTAAAAACTGTAGTAAAATAGCACCTAAAAACCTACTGATCATTAAGGCCGTAAAGTATACACTAATTCCATAAGAGGCAGTTTCGAGAGTTGTCCCGTGCAATTTCATCATAAACCCTTGAATATTAGAGTTTACACCAACATCTGCACCAACTATTAAAAATATAGCTATAACCAAAGCAAGAATAAACTTATTTTTAAGCAACCCCATACATGATGTAAAAGTTGCAGGAGTTTCTGATTTTATAGTTTCCTCAATTTTTGTTGCAGACAACCATAAAATGGAAAGTATAGAGACCACTCCATAAACCGCAAATACAAATTTCCAATTTCCATAATGAAGTGCAAAAAAAGTAGCGATAATGGGTCCTAATAAAGAGGTTATGGCTTTAATAAATTGAGAGAGACTTAAAAAACTTGATAATTTTTCTGTAGGCACTACTTCTTGTAATAATGGATTTGCAGAAACTTGCACAATCGTATTACCAATACCCATAAAAACAAAAGCTATTAAAACCATTATAAATGAGTAACTTATAAATGGTAGTAACAAGCCAAATAAAGTCACCATAATACCGATGTTCATCATCTTTTTCTTGCCAATCTTATCTTGAAAAACACCTACAGGAATAGAAAACACAAAAAACCATATAAAAACCATTGAGGGTAAAAACTGAGCCGTTGCATCTGATAGTTCAAAATCTTTTTGCACATAACCCGTAGAAACACCAACAATGTCAACAAAGCCCATTACTATAAATGTTAAGAATACGGGCATCATTTTACTGATACTATTTTTTTTTGAATTCATCTTTTATATTAAAGATTTGGTAAATCATTTTTTACACTATTCCAGAAATTGGAGTCAAATAGTTTTGCACTTCCAATAATGGCAGCATCTTCCATTAATTGTGATATTTCAAAACCTGTTTTTAGTCCTGCTTCTTTTATTTTTTTTTCTAAAACAGGTAAGAAAAATTTAGAAGCATTAGAAATATTTCCACCAAGAACAATTAGCCCAGGTTGAAACTTTTTAATAAAAGGTATCATAAACTCTGCCATATTCGAACCAAATTCTGTAAAAACTTGTTTAGAATGTTCATCGTTTGCTTCTGCAATTTCTTTAACACCATTAACTCTTTTTGATGTTATTTTCTGATACCTATCAATACACCATCGCGTTGAAAAATAATCATCACCAATACCCTCTTTACAAGGCTTATCCCACAAACAACCATCTACAGGAACCTCTTCAGACACTACTATAGGCACACCATTCTTTATAAATGCAGAGCCAAAACCTGTACCTAAAGTAACTGCTATAATTTTATTAAAACCTCTTGCCTTACCAATTGCTGAAACACCAACACCAAAAGAAGTTGCATCGTTTAAAAAACGCATAGCAGTATCAGTTGCATTAATGTACTTCACTAATTCTTTTGATACTGAAACATTATATAAACTGTCATACTTATCATTATCTCCAGAAAACATGGCAATTCCCTCTTTGTAGTTAAAAGGTCCCGGTATGGCAACGCCAATATTTACATTACCAATACCCCCAACACTTTCAATCGTTTTATTAATTGCTTCTGACCATTTTTTAAAGATTTCTTCTTTACTAGCTTTATTATCTAACTTAACACAATGGATAGTATTTGGAATTATTTTAAGTTCCTTTAAATTAACTGCGGCACTTGAAATGTGGCTTCCACCTACATCAACACCAATGGCAATTGAATCATTCATAATAATAATTTAAGATTTGGTATTAAATTCTCTTTTGATATCTATATCATAGGTAAAATAATCTGTATGATAGTAGACTATATTATATTCTACTGGTCGTACTCCAGTATCTAACACTATTCTTTCTCTTTGTAATAAGGCAACATCTTTTCCTAAATCTAGCATTGCCGCAATCTTGTAATCCGCTTTGATTGCCCTTAATTTTTCCTTAGATAAGGCTACAATCACATCGTGTTTTTCCTCTAGCAATTCATACAATGGTCTCATAAAATTTTCATCTCCTTTTATGCCCACTCTCGGATGAAAATAAGAAACTGAGTATAAATATTTTGCATTTTTTGAACCCCTTATTTTTTCTAATTTCCAAACTTTCTTTTTGGCATCAATTGATAATGCCTTACAAACATCTTCTTCTGGAGTTATCAATGATATATTAACAAGATAATTTACCACTTCAATGCCCTGGTTTTTCATTTCTTTGGTAAAAGAAATCCAATTATCCAATCGCATTAATATTCTTTTGGTTGTTACCTTTGAACCCACTCCTTTTTTACGCTCAATTAACCCTTCATTTACCAATCTATTAAGTGCATGTCTTATAGTGTTTCTAGACACTCCCAACTTTTTTGCCAAGCTAACTTCTTTAGGTAAAAATGAATCTCCATTTTTATACTCCTCTTTAGTAATAAGCTCTCTTAAATAAACTTCAATCTGTGCATGAAGTGGAACAGGGCTGTCTAAATCTAATTTAAAATCCATCTTGTTACTTATTTTTTTTTGCCCAATCTTCGAACATTAAAATACTTTTATATAGCACACCTGCAGAGCCTCTAAACGTACCAGAGCCTTCTGGTTTATTATCTACAGTATACCATTCATAAAAGCCTTTATTTTTAACTACTCTATCTGTCATCGGCAACAATTGTTCATAAGCTTCTTTGACAAAACCATAATTAATCAATTGCTGAATCATACGGGCTCCAAACCAAGTCCAATCTCCTCCATTTTGATAGCTGTATTCTGGATTCATAATCTTATTTGCAAATAACCCTTCTGGATAAGGAGGATAAAGTGTAAGCCCAATGGAGGGGGCTCCGGCTTTTTTTACTCTCGAAATCATTTCCGCTAATGACAATTGTATTTCTTTTTTTGTCAATAAACCAGCTACAATCGCTATCGCAGTTCCTCCAAAATAAAATATTTCATTCTCGTTAAAATCTTCAGGAAATGGCGAGCCTTTCAAATAAATATGAGGAATAAATTTTTGTGCTTTATCATCCCAAAGGTATTTTCTACAATTACTAGCCAATTTTTCACGTATGGGGAACCATTTAGTTTGGGTTTCTGGTAAAATTTCAGTCATATTATCAATAGCAATTATAAGCATAGCATTGTCATAAATATCTATAGCTTGATGCGTATTGTTATCTAAATCAACTCCCCAACCGTGCTCTGGCTGTACATCTCCCCAATCTGCAGTGGTTGCTCCCCAAATTAAACCATATTTATCAGAAAATCGATGATCTAATAGGAATTGCATTGCCCATTTCATACGTTCCGCTACCGTTTTATAACCTACTTTTTCATTGAAAATGGATGTGTCTCCTGTTTTTTTAACATATTTGTATACCGTTTGAATTAAAGAAGTTTCTTGATCTGTTTCAACGGTATTTTTATGACCTGCGTAACGGGGCTCAAGTTCAAAATAACTAAAATCTGTTGCTTCTTTACTTACCTTCTCTACAGGTGTAAATCCATCTAAAATGTTTCCATCATCACCTTGCATTCTAAAGAAGACAAGCAAATTTTCTTTCAATTCAGAAGCAGGATATACGTCTGCAGAAAGCTCAATGAAGGTGTTATAATCTCTTATCCAAACTTCGCCATATCCATCACCAGCGTTAAAACCCGTTTTCACTATTTCAAGAGCTTTATCTTTTACGTATTTAAACTCTTTATTTGTTTCTATTTTATCAACTAACTCATTATTTTCTTTTTGAACAGAACACCCTAGCATTAGAAACAACAGACCTGAACTTAATAACTTATACATAATAATTAATTTTTAATTTTCATTAGACATTGATGGTGGCATTTTTTCAATGCCCCATTCTTGATTTGGTTTTGATCCCAACGTAAATGTTAGCTTACCACCTTCCATAAGTTTATTACGATACATCCAATTGTTTAGTACTGGTTCTCCATTCCATAAAACTGATTGGACATAAATATTTTCTGAAGATTGATTTACAGTTTCTATTTCTAATTCTTCTCCTTTGTAATAAGTTGAATCCAGCTTAATGGTAATTTTATCGAATAAAGGACTTCCAAATTGAAAAGATGGATTTGCAGAAGTATGTCCTTGCACATCAAATAATCCCATAGAAGCCATAACATACCATGCTCCCAATTGCCCTTGATCTTCATCTTGCCCCACACCATATCCTCGTAATGGCTCTGTTCCATAAAACTCATTGCAAATGGTACGTGCCCATTTTTGAGTCAGCCAAGGTTTTCCCGAATAATTAAACAACCAGGCATCGTGCAAACAAGGTTGGTTACCATGATTATATAATTTTTCTAATCCCGAAAAACTATTTATGTCTTCTGAATTACCCCCAAACATCGTTTTTTGAGCATCATTGAACATGGTCTCTAAACGTTCATTAAAAAGAGCTTTTCCTATTAGTTTAATTAAATTCTCTGGGTCATGCGGCACATACCAAGTGTATTGATAAGCATTTCCTTCCTGAAAACCATCCCATGGCTTCATAGGATCAAAGTCTTTAATAAAAGAGCCGTCTTCTAATTTCGGTCTCATAAATTTTGTTTCTGGATCAAAGAGGTTTATATAATACCCCGCTTGTTGCATGAGTTTATTATAGCTAGAAGTATCGTTCATCCCTTTTGCCATTTGCGCTACGGCATAGGAGCTAAAACTATACTCCAACGTATGAGAAGCACCAAAATTGAATACCCAACCATTTGAGATCGTAGTATCCTTGTAGGGAACGTAATGTTCTTTCACAAAATAAGCAAGGTCATATTTTCCATTACCCAAATTACGCCCATGATATTCCAATTCATTTTTTAATGCAGCTTCATATCCAGTTTTTAGATCAAAATCACGAATACCAACATTATAAGCTGATGCTAATAATAAACCTTGAAAATTAGTCTGTACCCCATTAGTAAAAACACCTGCGGCCGCACCATCATGTAGCCATCCTCTATCTTTATAAAAATCGACACCTGTTTGCACGTAATCACTAAAATAATCAGGATAAGCTAATGCCCATACTTGACTTAAATTCCAAAAGCCTCCCCAAATTCCATCGGTATTGTAATGATTATATTTAGGTTTCCCATTTTCGTCTAAAGGTGTTTTTCCTATTTTTCCATCTATTTCTGGAAAATCTCCATTCACATCATTCGATAATCCTCTACCTAATAAGGCATGATAAAGCCCTGTATAAAATTTAATTCTATCTTCCTTTTTACCTCCTTCTACTACAATATTATTTAGTTTTTGATTCCAGATTTCTTTAGACTCTTTATGAACTTCGTCAAAACTTTTCCCTGTGGATTCCGTTTTTAAATTTAATCGAGCATTGGCTATAGAGGTATAACTTAATCCTGTTTGAATTTCTAACAACTCGTTCTTTTCCATAGAAAAAGTGAGATATAATCCGTTATTAATACCTTCTGTTTTTAGCTGACCTTCTTTTTGAGTTGCATCAATAAAACTTCCATATTTTGTTGGGTTTTTATTGAACTTAGCAACAAAATACATTTTTACTCTTTTCTCTGGATCACAAAATTTTACATACTCTGGATACGTTTCAATAAAGCCTTCAACCTGATTCTCATTTACTATTTGAGCAAACGTATTGGTAACATCACCACTTTCTCCTTGCTTGTGCCCTAAATCAATTACAACATGAGCTTCTTCTGTTTTTGGATATGTAAAGCGTTGGTACCCCACCCGTTCTGTTGAAGCTAATTCTGCCTTAACCGCATAATCTTCTAAAAACACACTGTAATAACCTGCCTCTGCATGTTCGGTAGTTTTATTAAAACGCGAACGATACCCTACATCTGGATTTTCTAAAGTACCTGGAACCGTTTTTAAATGTCCAACTGTTGGCATAAAAACTAATCCTCCAATTTGAAATTCATGAAAATGTCCAAATCCTTCAATAGAAGTATGCCTATCGTCATAGCCTGTTGGCCCCCATCCTCCTGCACTATTAAATCCATTAGTACTTGGAGCTAATTTAGCCAACCCAAAAGGGCGTGCGGCTGGGGTGTAAAAAAACCACCGACCATGTACCGATCCTATTTGAGGGTCTACATATTGCGTTAATTCTACTAGAGATTTTTCTTTAACTTTTTTAGTCTCATGGTCATTACATGCTACTAAATGAATACAAAAGAAAATAAATACTATAATTTTTAAGTGCTTCATTTTGTGTTTATTTTGGATTAAGAGGCATCTTTTCAACTCCCCATTTTTTATTTGGAACAGATCCCATTTGCAATTCTAATTTTCCACCTTTTAACAATTCAGTTGCTGGAAACCAAAAAGTTTTGAGTTCTTTTCCGTTTAAAGTGGCACTTTGAATATATTTATTGTTGAAGGAATTATTTTTAGCTTCAATAATAAAGGACTTCCCCCTATTGTATTGGTTCCCTAAATCTATTTCAATTTTCTTAAACAGTGGACTTCCTATCTCATAGATAGGCTCTGACCTTGTACCTCCATCGGTTTGAAACAAGCCTATAGACGACATCATAAACCAAGCACTCATTTGTCCTTGATCCTCATCACCCAAATACGCATTAGACACTCCATAGCCATAAAATCGAGCCATAATATCGCGATTCCACTTTTGAGTTAGCCATGGTTTTTTAACCCAATTAAACAAAAAGGAAAAATGCATAGATTGTTGATTGCCTTGAATCACTGGAAAATCCCAGTACAATTCATTGGGTGCATTATAACGCCAATTACTACTCAAAGTGAACCCATCATCCAACCGTTTTACAAATGTATCTTCTCCTATTATTTTTGCTAATTCAGGAACATCTTGTGGTACAAAAAAGGTTAATTGCCATGCATTACCTTCAGCAAATTGATGGTTTCCACCTGTTTTAATGGGGTCAAAATCTTTATACCAATTACCATCAGAATCTTTCAACCGTGCAAATCCAATTTCTGGATCAATAGCATTCTTCCACCAATATGCTCTATCAATAAACTCGTTATATTCTTTCGTTTTACCCAAGGACTTTGCGAATTGCGAAACGGTAAAATCATCAAAGGAATACTCTAAAGTATTTGAAAAACGCCCCTTATTATAGGGCACATATTTATGTTTTAAATAAGTTTCTAAATCTCTATTTCCAGCATAGCCATTGCCGACTTGCTCCCCTTTTGTCGTTTGCATTTTATATACCGCATCAAAGGCTTTTTCAGCATCAAAATCTCTAATCCCCATTTGGTAAGCACCCACAATTAATGGAATTTCATGTTCGGCAACCATAACAGGAATATACTCCATACCCGCCGGCCCTTTTGCCAACCACCCACTGGCATCATACATTGCCAATTGTGATTTTACCCATTTTGATGACCACTCTGGAATTACTAAATTCCAAAATTGATTTAAATTCCAAAAGGTATTCCAAAACGCATCACACCCTAAAGCAACATCATTAGGGTCTTTAAATTTTTTAATATTTTCTTCCGCATCAACCCAGCTTCCATCAACATCACTAAAGGTATTTCTACTAACCAATGCACGATACATATTGGAATAAAATCTGGTTTTTTCTAACTCATTATTAGTTGTAATCAGAACTCTTTTGAATAACTTATTCCAAGTTTTTTCTTGATTTTCTCTAACTTTTTCAAAGCTCCAACCGAAAGGTTCTGTAATTTCTTGATCTAAGTTTAATCCGGCATTTTCTATACTCACATATGAAATACCGGTTCTAGTTTGTACCACTTGGTGCTCTGCAGTATCAAACTCCACAAAACATACAATATCTTCCGGATTTATAACCGTTAGTTCTGTTTTATTTGATATAAGAGCATCCTCTTTTCCTTTTTTAGCACCATCAACCCAAATTCCAAAATTCTTTATGGGCTGATCAAATTCCATCACAAAATGAACGGTATATTCTTGAGCAATATCATCCCATTCCATTTTTTTATCACCATCTTCAACCATTTGGCTTCGATAGTATTGTTCACCCCAAATACCTGATGATTTTTGTTTACTATATCCTACTATTTTATGATCGTTTATTTTTTTAAAATAAGCTTCTTCTATACTATATCCGTATTCTGAAGGTATTTGTAAATCTACCAATATTCTAGAGTTGGGAACATCATTCGGATAGGTATATCTCTGAAAACTAGCTCTTGTTGTAGCGGTTAATTCTGCTTTTATTTTATAATCGCTTAAAAAAACCGAGTAGTACCCCAACGGTGCTTCTTCGGTACTTTTATCAAAACGAGAGCGATATCCATTATCCGGATCTCCTTGACTACCAACATGTGTCACTAAGGGTCCATTGGTTGGAAATGTACCCAATCCGGCCATAGTCCATTCGTGAATATGACTAAAAACACCTACGCTTTCAAAAGTGGGTTGATAGCCAGATTGCCACCCTTCATTTTGATTGTCAGGACTAATTTTAACCATTCCAAAAGGCATCCACGGTCCTGGAGCAATCATCCATCTAGAATGACCAGTACCAATTTTAGTATCCACATAATCAACGAGTCTATTCTGTTTTTTAGGACTTCTTTCAACGATACCTGTCTCAATAATGTTTCCATCTACTTTAATAGAATAATTGCTCTTTACTCGTTTAGCAACCGACTTCATTGGAACTTCATAAATTAATCTTCCATGTTCAAGTATTTGCGTAAAAATAACTTTACCATCTAACTGCACTTCAATTTTTGGAGTTCCCTGAAGATGTTGTATCTCTAACAACAAAGGTTGAATTACTTCTCCTTTTTCATTTAGTTCATAATTGGCAACATTTACACTTCTAACAAAAGCTTTTTCAGGTGTTAATAACATCACACTGGTTGGGCCTTCGAATCTTACTTGATCAAAAACCATCCAACTTCCTTCTAATGTTGTAAATTGAATATGATTACCTCCACTCTTGATTAAGTTAGCATCAATAGGAATTACCAATTTTTGTTCTTTTGTATTTGTAATTTCTCCTTTTAAAGCCGCCGTATTTCTACCTTTATCTAATCTAATTTTCCAAGATTTACCATTGACTGTAATTTTAAAATAGGGTGGTGTTTCTGGATTACAATCTAACACGTCAATAATCAATTCGTAATTACCTTTCTTCGGTTTCTCTTTAATTCCAAATAAAACATTAATTTCATGTGGACGGATTCCAGCCAAACCTGAAGTACCTCCCCAGTAATCAATTGCCCCTGGAAGTACAAAAGGAAAATCTTCTTTTTCATTAGAATAACCAACCACATAAAATCGATCTTCCCACCCAAAATCTTTTTCTAAAAATTTATTGTATTCACCATTAGCTAAAGCGAATTCAGCACCACTATTATCTGACTTACCTATTTGCCATATTGTTGACACTTGAGCAGAACAGCTGACAAAAGCCATTACACTTAAAATTAACAATTTTATTTTTAAACCTTTCATTTTATTCTAGTTTAACAAGCTTCGTCTTTTACAAATGATACTATAACCTTTGCCTTTAGCCCACCTTTATTAACCAACTTATAACTATTTGCAGCAGCAGATACTACAAATGTTTCGGCATAATGAAATGTTTGACATTTATCCGCTAACTCTAGTTCAATTGAAGTACCCTCAACAAGCATTAATACATGACATTGATTAAGTGTTTCGATGGTGACTTCGGTATCAAATTCATACCTGCAGATGTCATAAAAATGATCAGAATGTGTTGGTAAATGTATTTTCTTCCAATCTTGTCCTGACGATGCCACATAAGGTTTAGAAATTAAAGTTTCTTGAACAACCTTTCCTTTTCTATTAAAATTTAAATTGTCAAATGCCCGATTAATATTTAAGGGTCTTGGATTCCCTTCTAAATCTAATCGTTGCCAATCATACATTTTAAAGGTGAATATATATGGAGTAGCACTAATCTCTAAAATCATATTATTAATTCCAGAACAGTGAATGGTACCGTTTGGAATTAAAAATAAATCGTGCTTTTTTGCCGGTATTCTTTGAACATACTTTTCTACATCCAAAATTTCCTTTGTTTCACAACTGTGCTCAAGTGCTTTTTTAAACAATTTTGGCTTAATATCCTCTTGAAATCCTAAATAAACATCAGCATCTTCTTCTGCATCAAGAATATAATAAGTCTCATCTTGTGTGAAATTTTCACCAAATTCTTTTTTAATATAATGTGGTTTTGGATGGCATTGTACCGAGAGGTTACCTCCATCGAATGTATCGAGAAAATCAAAACGAATTGGAAACTCATCTTGAAACCTTTTTGCTGCTTTTCCTAAAACATTCTTTTGTTCATGGAACATTAACATATCAAAGGAAACTTCTAAGAGTTTTCCATCACTTTCAAATAACAAACCATTTTCAGGAACAATCATTTCAAAAGACCAAGCGTAATTAGGTACATTTTGATTTAAGTCTTTAAACCGATCTTTTATCCATTGCCCACCCCAAACACCAGGCTCAAACCAAGGTCTTACCCGAAAATAAGTTTTAGACATCTTCGTTAGTTGTTGTCGTAATAAAGCACCAGTCATCCAAGTAGGATGTTTAGGCCTTTGTTGATCAACAATAAGGTCAATTTTTGACAATAATCGCTTCTTTTCTTTATTCAACACTACCCAATCTACAAAATAGAAATGCTTATACATCTGTTTTGTATTTTTAGCTGAATTCATCCCCAAATTAGTAATTTCATTTGCCCTCATTCTGAATTGGAGTTCGTTCTTAGGTAATTCAAAATATACTAAGTACCCATTCAGATTGTATTGACCAGCACCAGTTCCGTAGATAATTGTAATGTCTGTATTTTTTTCTACTTTAATAGTTGAAACTTTTGCTTCATCAAAATAGTCATGTAATTCAATAGCTGCTCTATATCCAAAAATAGGATCTTCACCTCCTAAATAAGGCCTTACCATTTGTTCTATTTCATCTTCAGGTTTTAAGCAATCTTGCATGTTATACATCGTAACACTCAATCCTTTATTTCTCAATATTTGCACAAAAGAGATGGAAACCTCCTCCCAATCTACACCAACATAGCCATCAAGGATAACTATCTTTTCTTTACAAATTTCATTTACTAATGTTTCATACCCTTCACCAATAAACCCATCCTTTATATGTACAGACGGATAAATATCATAAACATTTTTATTATGGCTTGGTTTTTCTAAGGGCAGTAAAAATTGATTTGTTTTTCGTTTCATTTAATTGTTCTAAAGAGTACTAAAGTAAACATAATTTTCATATGTTCAAACATATGAACATATATTTATTAAAATATTTTTTGCCAGAACATTAAAAAAACCTACCTTTGAATAACTTAACTAAACCGGTGTAGTTATTTTGAAGAAAATGTACTTAAAAGATATTGCCAGCGACTTAAACCTCTCCAAGACTGCTGTTTCTCTTGTGCTTAACAACAGAGGTAACGAAAATAAAATAAGTCAAAAAACTCAAAAAAGAATTATTGATTATGCTAAAAAGCATAATTATAAACCGAATCAACTTGCCCGTGGATTAAGCCGAGGGAAAAGCGAAACTATCGGGTTAATTATACCTAATATTTCGGATATATTTTACGCTAAAATAGCAAGTCATATCGAGAAAAAAGCCAAGCTGTATGGATATACAGTAGTCTATAGTAGCTCTAATGAAAATCCGGAAATTGAAAGTGAGTTAATTAGATCGATGTTAAACCGTCAAGTAGATGGATTGATAATTGCCTCGACACAACAAAATCAGGCCGATATTCAGATTTTGAAAGACTTAAATTTCCCGTTTGTATTAATTGATAGACACTACCCCAATATTGAAACTAATTTTGTTATTGTTGATAATTTTGGTGGAACTAAAGATATAACTCAGCATTTAATAAAAAATGGAAGAAAAAAAATTGGATTTATTACAATTAAATCTAATTTAGATGCTATAGAGCAAAGATTATTGGGTTACCAAGATGCTATTAAAGCAAATAATTTAGAAATTAAAAGTGAGAATATTAAGCAATTAGATGTTGTTGATTATCAAAAAGAAATGAAACAAGCAATTAGTGATTTGGTAAAGCCATCAGTTAATGTAGATGCCATTGTATTTTCTACTCATTATTTAACAGCATCTGGATTGAGAGAACTAAAATTATTAAAGTTTAAAGTACCTCAGCAGATTGCTCTTGTCAGTTTTGATGAACTAGGAGCATTCGATTTGGTTGAACCGCCAATTACAACTAGTAAGCAACCAGTGCTCGATATTGGAAATCTTGCTGTTGAAATTTTGGTAAATGACATTGAAAATAAAAATTTAAAGATTGAAAATAAAAATGTATTGAAAACCAAACTCTTAATTCGTAAATCTTGCGGAATATAAAATTTATCATTTAACTAAACCGGTTTAGTAAAGCTAAAAATAACATAGTATGAAACAACAGAATAATTATCCAGCGATTAAAATAATAATTACTATTACTTTATCTTTCTTTTTATTCACCAATGCTTATGCAGATTTAGGTGAACCTATCCCCAAAAAGCCTTCAAGTATTACTTTTCATGAAGGTAACGGAAATGGGCATATACAAGAACTAAATACTAACTACAACTTATATAAAATTATTAAAAATGACATAGAAGGTTATAAAAAAATGCTTTCAGGATCAGAATTCTATTTATATCCTTCAATACGAGAAGATATAAATGTGTCTATGATTGCCCGTGCCACCACAGGGAAAATGGGATTTGAGTTTCTTACAGGAGAAGTACCTAAAAATTATACCTCAGACAATGTAACTTTCTTAATGTTAAGTGATATTGATCTAACATTGAAGGAGTCCTTCGACATTTATATAAATGATAAACACTTATTGACATTCAACTCCAATGAAGATGGCACACTTACAGTTACTGACAATCCAGGAAATGGTAATGCCGAATATGGTTTAATGAAAAGAGATGGCAATGGTGATGGGGTAGGTATATTCCGCCTAACCGTTCCTACCTCATCAATCAAAAAAGGAAAAAGTGCTAAGGTTAAGATTGTTGGTCATAAAAAAAACTCAAACTGTTGGCTCATGATTTTTAAAGCAACAGATGTGGTTGAACGAATCAAAAAATCAGTTTTTAATGAAGCTGCCTTTGTTCTTAAGGAAAAAAACGGAACTCTTTATATTGATGCCCCAACACATTTCTCAGGCAAAAAGGTCCATGTTATTAGCGATGGTAATAAAAGTAAGATAAAGGCTTTCAAAGCACAAGGAGAATTATCAAAAGTATCTTTCGCTATAAATCCACCAAAAAACAGCTTCTCTATTATTTATGATGGTAACATCATAGATTTAAAATTTGATAAAGATGATGGCACAATCTCAAATACAGATATTGAAGGAAAATATCTCTACCACAACATCGCAAATTACAATAATGGTTGGTTTGCTTCATTGACCAAATTATACAAGCCCGAGTTTTTTGAAACTTATAATGATTTTTTTGATAAGAAATATGAAAAAGGGTTGGTTTCCATAATGAATTCAAGTCATCAGGATATTGCTTGGGTAGATCGTCCTGAAGTATGTATTATCTTAAGAGATACATTATTAATAAAACCCATATTAAAAGATGCCTTTACAAGAGATGATTATGGGTTTGATATAGAAGATGGACTTATGTTACGTGAATACATAGAAAGACATCCTGAATCAGTAGAACGTCTGACTACATTACTAAATAAAAAACTTATTTCAGTTGGAGCAACCTATAACTGCCCCTATGAAGATATGTATGATGCCGAAGACCAAGTGCGTCAATTATACTTGGGTAAAAAATGGGTAAAAAAGACTTTTGGAGGGTATGACTCTAAAGTTTATTGGAATGTAGATGTACCAGGAAAATCTTTACAAACACCGCAAATACTTAAAAAAGCAGGTGTAGATTATATGATTATCAGTAGACACGCCAAGGGTATGTTTCATTGGAAAAGCCCTGATGGAAGTTCCGTATTTACCTATTCACCTGGCCACTATGGAAATGATCTACTTTATCTTTCAAGAGACCTTAACAATAAAATGAAATACGGGGCAGAACAAATTTTATATTGGGAAAATAATTTTGAAGGTGGTGAAATTCACACCCCCTTACTATCAAGTCAAGATATGCTTCCAGCCATTGATTACTCAGAATTTATAGAGACTTGGAACACCTTCGATTCATTGAAAGATGATAAAGGGGTAGAAAAAAGTGTTTATCTACCTAAAATGGAGCTTATGACAGTTGATGAGTTTATGCCCTTGGCTGAGAAAAATGCAACCAAAATAGACACTATCATGGGAGAACGTCCCAATGTTTGGGTTTATATTCATGGTCCGGGTCATCATGATGCTCTTACCGCAAGTAGAGAAGCTTCAAAATTACTACCTGCTGCAGAAAAATTTCTTTCAATAGCTAATATTTTGGACCCAAAAAAGATGCAATACCCTTATGACGAGTTTGATGAAGCCTGGCAATCTAAGATCTATCCTGACCACGGTTGGGGAGGACATGATGGTGATATTACTGATAACTTATTTAAAGAAAATTTAGTAAAATCGAGAGTTATGGGTCAAAATCTTTTAGATAAAGGGATAGACTATATTTCAAGTAGAATTAAGAAGAATGAAAAAATTGGCATCCCGATAGTGCTCTTTAATAGTCTTTCATGGAAAAGAACCGACCCTGTAACAACATCTGTTCAATTCGCTAAGGGAGATATGACAAATGTAAGTGTACGTACTTCCAATAAAAAGAAAATTTCTACACAAACTAGTAATAAAGTGTATTATGATGATGGAAGTTTAAAAAGTGCGGATATTACTTTTATCGCCGAAAATATCCCTTCTATTGGCTATACAACGTACTATATCACCAATGATAAAAAGACCTCTTCAATAAAGCCTAAAAACACGAGTACTTCTTCCTATGAAAACCCTTTTTACAAAATAGATTTTGGAAAAGGTGGTATAAATCAAGTTTATGATAAGGAATTTAATAAAGAACTTTTTGTGACTGATAACTTCAAAGTGGGAGATGTTTTCACCATGCAATCTGTGGGTAATGGTGCAGGAGAATTTGGCGATATTCAGCAACCGAGTATGGAAAATTTTGACAAAGTGAGTCAGCACAATCCGGAATGGAAAATTTTGGAAGATGGCCCTGTTTACACAAAATATAGATTAGAACAACAAATCTTACATTCCATAGTGAGACAAGATGTTACCTTATACCATAATTTGAAGCGAATTTATTTTGATACGAGTCTACGAAATTGGTCAGGAGAATTATACCGCGAGTTTAGAACGGCATTCCCCATTAATATGAACAACGCTGAAATTGCCCATGAAGTTCCTTTTGGAAGTGTTAGAGTGGGCAAGGATGAAATAAAATCAGCTGGCGAACGCTATACGCCATTAGGTAAAGACGTTCATCCTCGAGCAATTATAGATTGGATTTCATCTACAGATGATGATATCTCAATTACATTGAGTTCTTCAGTTGCAGCAGCTGATTGGATAGATCCAACCGAAAATAGTGCTGGAAAAGCCGTTTTACAGAACCTATTGTTGGCCAGTAGAACATCATGCCATTGGGAAGGGAACGAATACTCACAAGCAGGCAATCATGATTTTCATAATGTCTTAACATCAAATAAGGCAGGAAGTATTCAAGGTCAAAAAATTGCCAAACAAAAAAATGAACCCTTGTACGTGGTCGTACATCCAAATACTTCCAAAAAATCGTTTTTGCCCGAATCATTGAGCTTCTTCTCTATAGATACCGACAATGTTATGATAACAACCATTAAAAAGGCGGAAGATTCTGAAGAAACAATTGCTCGTATGTACAATGTAAAGGGTGGCAATGAAAAGGTGAACGTTTCATCTTATTTCGACATCAATTTCTACAAACACACTAATATTATTGAGGAGAATCCTACACCTATAGCTCCTGAATTAAAAATAGGTAAATATGCCATTGAAACCTTTAGTTTAAATATTAATGACTTTTAAATTATGAAGAAGAGAATCTTTTTTTACACATTTGTTGCAGCTCTAGGGGGCTTGTTATTTGGATATGATACTGCAGTAATAAATGGGGCTCTTCCATTTTTTACGGATTATTTTCAATTAACAAACTCCATGCAAGGATGGGCTGTAAGTTCGGCATTAATAGGTTGTATCGTTGGAGCTTTTTTTATTGGTCGCTTAGGTGATAAATATGGAAGAAGAAGTATGCTAAGGGTTATGGCTTTATTCTTTCTAATTTCGGCAATTGGATCAGGTTTAGCAGATAGTTTGTCAATATTTGTTGTCTATAGATTTTTAGGAGGTATTGCTATTGGTGGTGCATCGGTACTTTCACCAATGTACATTACTGAAATTGCACCACCAAAATATAGAGGAAGGCTTACAATTACATTTCAACTTTCAATAGTTTTAGGGATTTTAGTAGCATTTTACGCAGATTATTTATTGTTAGATATAGGTGAAAATAACTGGCGTTGGATGTTTGCTTCCGAAGCGATACCAGCATTTTTGTTTTTCGGGTTACTATTTTTTGTTGGTAGAAGCCCACGTTGGTTAATTGCAAAAGGAAAATTGGCAGAGGCAAGAGAAGTTATTATTAGTGTAAATAATGTTGCTGATGTAGAAAGTACTTTTACAGAAATAAAAGAATCTATTAATACGGATAAAGTTGAAAGCGGTAAAATATTACTTCAAAAACCCTATTTTAAATTGGTAATTATTGGAATTCTTATTGGGATGTTCAACCAATTTACAGGAATTAATATTGTAATGTATTATGCTACAGATATTTTTAGAACTGCAGGTTTCTCTACGGAATCAGCTATTGGTCAAACTGTTTTAATTGGGATTACAAACTTAGTATTTACCTTAATTGCAATGCAATTAATAGATAAAATAGGACGAAAAATCTTACTACTTATTGGCTCTATTGGAATGGCATTATTTTTAGGAATCTTTTCATTTTTCTTCTTAACTGGAACTATGAATTTTGTCCTAGTAATTTGTTTAATCGGTTTTGTTGCATTTTTCGCAGCTTCTCAAGGTGCTGTAATTTGGGTGTTATTTTCTGAGATGTTTCCAAATAATATTAGATCAAGAGGTGTTGCAATAGGTACATTTTCACATTGGTTTTTTAACGGGTTAACATCGTTTTTGTTTCCAATTGTAGCGGGTGCCTTTACAAATGGAATGGGAACAGGTTACATTTTTGCATTTTATGCTGTAGCAACATTAACAAGTTATTTCTTTTATAAAAAATATCTAATTGAAACGAAAGGAAAATCATTAGAACAGATAGAAAAAGAATTGTTTAAAAATGAAACTAAATAATTTCACACAATGAGTTTAATAGAATCTTATTCAGTAAAAGAAGCTGGTTTTAATCCCTTTTTAATTAGAGAAGGGTGGCAGATTGCTCAACTCAACTTTTTTGAAGAACAGCATATAAATAATATAAATAAAATGGAAGTTCATCATGATACAGATGAGGTTTTTATTTTATTGAAAGGAAAAGCAGTTTTAATTTCAGGTGCAATTAAAGATAATGTTATAAAATTTTCAGCAGATATAGTGAAACCTTATGTTGTGTATAATGTGCCTAAAAATGTATGGCATAATATAGCCATGGAAGAAGGATGTAAATTACTAATTGTAGAAAAATCTGGTACACATGTTAATGATGTTGAGTATATGCCATTAAATATTGCACAGATAAATGATTTAAAAATTGAAGCTAAAAAATATTAAAAGAGAAATTATGGGATTGTGGAATAACGATAAGGAATTATTTGAAATTGCCAAAAAAGAATTGTTTACGGCTTTAGTGGGCGATGTACTTGATAAAATGGGATACTTACATCAGTTTCTTTCCCCAAATATAAAACCGTTAAGAAAAGACATGGTTATTATTGGGCGAGCTATGACAGTACTTGAAGCTGATGTTTTTTCAGAATCAGCTAAACAAACCAATAATCCAATAATGACAAAACCATTCGGAATTATGTTTGAAGCTCTAGATAGTTTAAAGGAAAACGAAGTCTACATATGCTCCGGATCATCTCCTAGATATGCCTTATGGGGTGGATTAATGAGCACAAGAGCTCTAAAGTTAAAATCTTCAGGAGCTGTGGTTGACGGATATTCAAGAGACTCAAATGAAATAGAAAAACTAAATTTTCCAACTTTTTCATTAGGCACCTATGCACAAGATCAAGGACCTAGAGGTAAAGTAATTGATTATAGAATACCTATAGAATTTAATGGGGTTCACATAAATCCGGGAGATATTGTATATGGAGATAGAGATGGTGTGTTGATTATTCCAAAAGATGCAGAAATTGAAGCGTTTGAAGGTGCTATTGAAAAGGCAAGAGGTGAAAAATTAGTACAAAAAGCTTTAGAGGCGGGAATGAGTACCGTAGAGGCATTTAAAAAATTTGGAATTATGTAATTTCTTAAAACACCAATAATATGGACGGAATAAATTTAAAAGGAAAAAAAGCATTAGTAACAGGTGGCTCACAAGGCATTGGGGCTCAAATTTGTAGAGAATTAGCTTCACATGGTGCAGATGTTTTTATCAATTATTTTACAAATAAAGAAAAAGCTGAAATTTTAGCCTCTGAATTAAGAGAAACTTTTAACGTAAACGTATGTATCGGTGTTGCAAATGTCTCAAAACCGAATGAAGTTGAGGCAATGTTCCAACTTATGGATAAAAAATTAAATGGCATCGATATTTTAATTAACAATGCTGGTTCAGAAAGCAATAGCCATATTTTAGATTTAGATGTTGATGAATGGGATCGTGTAAATAATATCAATTTAAAAGGACCTTTTTTATGTGCACAACAAGCCGGTAGAAGAATGGAAAAATCAGGTGGTGGTGTCATTATAAATATTTCTTCCATTCATGATACTGTCCCAAGGAAAGGTTTAACGCATTATTGTACTGCTAAAGGAGGCTTAAAAATGTTTACAAAATGTTTGGCGTTGGAACTTGCTGAAAGTAATATTAGAGTGATTTCTGTAGCTCCAGGAGCCATTGAAACAGAAATGAATCGTAAAGAAATTGCAAATTTTGGTGTAGATAAATTTCAAGGTTGGATACCTCAAGGAAGAATTGGAAATGTAAAAGATGTATCTCCAACCATTGCGTTTTTATGTTCGGATATGGCAAGTTATATGACTGGAATTGATATATATATTGATGGAGGTTATATGCAATCAACCATACCTTATGATCCTCGTCCTCCTAGAAAAATTTAAGTTTTGATATAAAATTAGAGAACCATAAAATGATAATATCGACTTTTTTCATCGGCAGTTATACACAAATGCTAACCCCCGAAATAAACGGTTTTGGAGATGGTATATCCACAATCCAACTCAATAATATTACGGGTGAATTAAGTGTTCTTCATACGATGAAGACGATTAATCCAAGTTATTTAGTAATCAGTGAGGATGGTAAATTTTTATATTGTAATACAGAGGTTGGTCTAGATAAAATGCCAAAAGTTCAGGCATATCAAATCAATGATGACTTTTCATTAGAATTTTTGAATGAACAACTCATTTCAGGAGGGTATCCTTGTCATATTGAAAAATTGGATAATAATATTTTCGTAGCCTGTTATGAAACAGGAAACATACTTCAATTTCCTTTAGACTCAATTGGAAAACTTTTAAAATGTACCAATAATTATCAACACACAGGGGTAAGTATTAATAAAGAACGTCAGGAAAGTACTCATGCACATCAGGTCGCTATTCATCCGAATAAAAAAGAAGTTTATGTTTGTGATTTAGGTATTGATAGCATTAAAGCCTATCATTTTAATGGGACTAAACTTATAGCTGAACCAAACTATGATACTAAAGTTTCTATGGGAGGTGGTCCTAGACACATGGTATTTAATAAAAATGGAACTTTAGCATATGTTTTAAATGAATTATCTGGCGAAGTTTCAGTCCTGAAATTTATTGAAAATGAATTTCAGCAGATTAGTACATATAGTTCTATACCACCTAATTTTAAAGGTATTCCAAGTGCTTCCGCCATAAGAATTCATCCAAATCAAACTTTTTTATATACTGCTAACAGAACCTTAGACGCCATAACCGTTTTTAAAATAAACAATGAAAAATTAGAAGTAGTTGAATATAAATATACCGAAGGAAATGAATTAAGAGAATTTAATATTTCTCCCAATGGAAAATGGTTAATTGCCTGTCATCAAAACTCTCATGACACAGTTGTATATAAAGTACAAAATGATGGGAAATTAATCGAAAAAAATAGAACAAAAGCAATAAAAACACCAGTTTGTGTTGTTTTTTGAAACAGTTGACGTGTTGCAATAAAATTAATTAAAACATATTTAAAAAGATGAAATTAGGATTCGGTTTATATAAACACATGCTAAATACCCAGCACTATAATTTTGCCAAACAATGTGGAGCCACACATCTCGTAATTCATATGGTAGACTATTTTGGCCACAACAAGGATAATGCAGACCAGCCTATTGGAGGTAAGGATGGTTGGGGAAAGGCAGGTAGTCCTTGTGATATCTGGTCATTCGAAGATCTTATGTCCATTAAAAAAGAAATCAATGATCACGGGTTACAGTTAGAGGCTATTGAGAATTTTGACCCTGCCCATTGGCATGATATCTTATTGGATGGCCCAAAAAAAGAGCTTCAAATGGAAAACTTGAAGCAACTTATCCGCAATGTGGGTAAAGCAGGAATACCCATTTTTGGTTATAATTTTTCATTAGCAGGGGTTGCGGCAAGAAACCAAGGGCCTTACGCTCGGGGAAAGGCCGTTTCTGTAGGTATGGATGGTGGAGATGATACACCCATTCCCAATGGTATGGTTTGGAATATGATTTATGACGAAAACGCCCCAGAAGGTACTTTGCCAAAAATCGACCATGATGAACTGTGGAATCGCCTACAGTATTTTCTGAATGAGATCCTACCGGTTGCCGAGGAAGCAGGTGTGAAAATGGCAGCCCACCCAGATGATCCACCAATGCCCTATGTTCGCAACACACCAAGATTGGTTTATCAACCTGATATGTACCAGAAATTGATAGATATGACACCTAGTCCATCAAATAATTTGGAGTTCTGTTTAGGTTCCATTGCCGAAATGACCGAGGGCGATGTTTATGAGGCAACGAATACGTATAGTAAACAGGGTAAGATTGGTTATATCCATTTTAGAAATATCATAGGGAA
Source organism: Aureibaculum luteum (assembly GCF_003449015.1). Taxonomy (GTDB): domain Bacteria; phylum Bacteroidota; class Bacteroidia; order Flavobacteriales; family Flavobacteriaceae; genus Aureibaculum; species Aureibaculum luteum. The sequence goes on from NZ_QRGD01000001.1 coordinate 428,232, forward strand.
GGTACCCAATTACAAGGAGGTATTTGTGGATGATGGTGATATTGACATGTTCAAAATCTTAAAAATCCTTAAGAAAAACAATTTTGACGGCGTATTGATCCCTGATCACACACCGCAAATGACCTGTGATGCCCCATGGTATGCCGGAATGGCTTATGCTATGGGATATATGAAAGCCGCCATTTCTCTAGTTAATAATAAAAAATAAACAACACTTATGCATACTAATTTAGTCAAAATCGCTCTTTTATGTATTTTTTCGCTTAATCCAAAATTTGCACAAAAAAATGAAATTAATGAGGAAATAGTTACTGTTTATTCAACCTCCCTTGTAAAGCGAAACAACGGAAATCCGGTCCAGGTAGGTATTATTGAGATAACCGATGAGACTATTAAATCCATAAACATGGAACTACAATTTCCAGATAGAATTGAAAAATATCAATTTAAAGAACTAGATAAAAATCAGCATATTATTTCTTTTGAGTTTCCTGTTCTAAAAAAGCCTGTTAAGGTTAAGGTAAAAATAGCACAAAACGGATCTATAATCATGGAAAACACAATACAATTTCTGCCACCAAAAACATGGAAAATTTACGATGTACAAGTTTCACACCATGATTTAGGCTACGCTGATTATTACCAACTTATGCGGCGTGATGTTCGTGAAATGGGTATTGAAAATGCCATGGAATATTCCAGAAAAACAGATGGGTGGCCTAAGAATAGTCAGTTTCATTGGACGATTGAAACAAGCGAGCCAATGATTCAATATCTATCCGAACAATCAGAAGAGGTTTTAACAGAGTTGCTAGAACGAGTTAATAAAGGTCAAATTGCAATTGGCGGTGTACACAATTCTGTTTCTACAGAACATCTTGGATATGAAGCTATGGCACGATTGTTTTACACTCCAAACCGTTATGTTAGCGATTGGTTTACTACCAAACCATCCAAAACAGCTCTAATTACCGATGTTGTAGGGTTTACAAGGTCGCTTGCTATGTACAGCAAAGAGGCTGATATTCCATACTTTATGTTTGGACGTAATTCTACGGTAAAGTCTTTTGATAAAGCTGAAGATGCTGCAGCATTTTACTGGCAATCTCCCGATAAAGATTCTAAAATGACACTTAGTAAAGTTTGGCATTATTACTCACCTGACCGATTGATAAAATATGATACACGAGAAATTGCAGGACTTACTAGACGTTACGAAGCACACAAAAACTATCCATACTCTTGCATCCTTGCAGAAGATAGTTATGATTTTGGGATGCCAGATTTTAAAAATGTAGAAGCCATAAAAAAGTGGAACGCAGAGTATGCTAATCCCACAGTGGTATCTAGTACTTTTGACATGTATTTTGAGGATTTAAGTCGTCAACAAAACAAAGAATCCTTTCAAATTTTTGATCAAGATGTTCCGAATGCTTGGGCAGATGAAGATTTAACTGATGCCGAATATGCAGCAAAAGCAAAAAGATTAAACGCAAGTTTACCAACTACTGAAAAGTGGGCAACATTTGCTTCTGCTTCTGCTCCAAAAGCCTTTCCTTGGATAGATATTTACCAAGCCTACCACAGCTTATTAATGTGGGGCGAACATACTAACGGAGCACATTCTGAAGGCCCTGTTTTTTCACCACCATCATTAGACGACCAAACAGCAGCCAATATAACCTATTATGAACTAGAGCAGGAAATGCATCGTGATTTGGTTAGAGAAAGTAAGTTATTTCAAGACAAAGTAATAAAAGCTACTGAAACCCTATTTACTAAGCAAATAACTACAAAAAGTAAAAACACCTTAGTGATTAATAATCCGCTTGTGCGTAAACGTTCCGATTATGTATATTTTGAGATACCTAAAAATAAAGGCGTTCGAAAAATTATTGATAACACAACAGGTAAAGAGGTTGAATTTCAAATTGATGAAAATAATTTAGCATTCTTTTATGCTCAAGAAGTTCCGTCTCTAGGTTATAAAACCTTTACACTTCATTTAGATAACTCAAAAGCATCAGCAAATTTTAAAACGGAAACTTCCCCTAAAATTGAAAATGATTTTTACATCATAACATTTGATGCTAAATCGGGGGGTATTAAAAGTCTATATGATAAGAAGTTAAAACGTGAACTTATAGACCAAAATGCCAACTTTAAATTAAATGAATATTACTATGAGCGTTTTGAGAGTACCAATTATCAAGAAGGCTCCAAAAAGTATCAAGGTAAAAGTGCAACATTCAAAGTACAACGTGGTGCATTTGCCGACATTATTATTTCCAAAGTTGAAGCTGAAGGTTCTAAAGATATTGTACAAAAAGTAACCATTTATAAAAACAGTAATCAAATAGATTTTGAAGTTAGTTTTGATAAGGATTCCTCTGGCAGAACTTTGGATGATTATAGAAACTATTCGCCAAAAGGTAAAGAAGGTTTGTTTTACTGCTTACCATTCAATGTTCCAAACTTCACAATCAAACACGAGCTTGCAGGTGGAATAATGGAACCTATTGAAGACCAAATGGAAGGGTCATCAACCGATTATTATTCCATTCAAAATTTTTCTGACATTTCTAATAACGATTGGGGCATAACACTAGCGGTAAAGGATGTCGATTTAGTGGAGTATGGAAAACCTCGACCTGCCTATTGGAGTAAAGGTGATGATTATGAAAACATCATGAAAAAAGCTAAACATAGTCACTTCTACCTTTATTTACTTAATAATATGTTTTTTACCAATGTGAGACAATCACAACCTGGTCCGAAAAATTTCAAATGGTCTGTAAGAAGTCATACTGGAAATTGGAGAGAAGGTAAAGCGTATAATTTTGGACGTGATTTTGCTAATCCGCTAACTTCATTTATATCCGTTGGAAAAAAAGAAGGTGTATTGCCTTCAAAATCCAATTCTTTTATTGAATTAGATTCTGAAAGTATATTATGTTCAACAATTAAACCGGCTGAATCTAATGGAGAGGGGTACATTATGCGTTTTGTAGAGGTCAGTGGCAAAGAACAAATTGTGACTGTTAAGGCTCATTTTATAAAACAAATTGAAAAAGCTAATTTAACAAATTTAGTAGAGGTTGATCGTAACTACCCACTTCAATTACTTGGGGATAATAGTTTCAAATTTATAATCCCAGCATTTGGATTACGTACCATTCGTGTCGTCCCTGTTAAAAGTCAACTACCCGAAATCGTTAAGTTCATAGGAAGCTCACTATCAGATAGCAAAATAAATCTTACTTGGAATCTATCTTCATCAAAAAATAACGACATCTCTTATTATAAAGTCTTCAGAAGTAAAACCCCGAATTTCACAACTTCATTAAGAACGTTTGTGGACAATACCGATAAGCCTAATTTTATTGACGAACCTGTTCTGAATATTAGAGGTTGGCAAAACAATAAATTAGAACCTGAGACTTCTTATTATTACAAAGTTGAGGCAATAGGTAAAAACAATAGAGCTGGTAAAGTATCTTCTGAAATACGGGTACAAACGAAAAAAACAGAAGAAGTTAACGAAAAACCTAAAAAAGTGCTCGGTTTGGTTTCTACTTTGATAAGTGAAATAACAAACAATAATTATATAGGACTATACTTTTATACAAACATTGAAAAAGACATTAATAAGTATAACGTTTACAGAAGCACAGAAAAAGATTTTGTTCCTAATAAGACAAATATACTTGCGGAAATGGATGTAACGAAAACCTTCGAACATGTTACGCCTCATGGTTTTGCAAAAGCAACCCGCCAACTAAAAGAATACAACCGCCTTTTATTTGTTGATGAAGATATTCAGCCATTTACAACCTATTACTATAAAGTAGTCGCAGTAGATGATGCAGGACAAATTGGTGATTTCTCAAGAGAAGTGCACACTACTACAGGAATTGCCAATTTAATACTTGTAGGAGCATCCGGATTTAGAGAAAGTAGAGAGGTTTCATTTGAGAACCCAAATAATAATGATTGGGAAATAAGGTATACTAAAGATGGTAGCCTACCAACAACTAATTCCACGCTTTATACAGGGCCATTTGAAATAAATCAAGATGTAATGATTACAGGTTCATTATTCGAAATAGGAACTGATATAGGAGGAGGAACCGTTCATCGTGGTTTTCAAAAAGTAAAAAATTTCGAAGTGAGCTATGTTACAAAATATGACGAAAAATGGAAAAGTTCTGGAGATGTTGCACTAATTGACAACTACAGAGGAGATCTTACATTGGGTAATAATTGGCAAGGCTTTGAAGTAAATGATATGGACGTTACTATAGATTTAAAAAAAGCAACAGATGTGCAATCTGTAGCAGTATCTTGTTTGCAAAATTTTGGGACATGGGTATTTTTCCCTAATTATATAGAAGTATTTACCTCTGAAGACGGTGAAAATTTCAAATCGGAAGGACGCATAGAAACTATAAAAGAATGGCAGCGTTTAGTATCTAAACAAGCCGATTTAACGGTTTCATTCCCTATAACAAATTGCAGGTATGTTAGAGTTTTTGCTCAGAATATTGGATATATCCCGGAGTGGCATAACTTTTCTGGAGCCAAAGCATGGTTATTTGTAGATGAAATAATAATAAAATAAAGAATTTATAAAATGAATAATATGAAAGTTACAACAGTTCTTACAAACAAAGTAAAACATAATTCAAAATCGTTTCTCAACAACACATTGATTCTTGGTTTGTTTTTGTTAGCAATAAATCAAATATCTGCACAAAAAGAAATCACTCCCGCCGACCCTGAGTTTTATGCTATGGATAGGGAGCATATTGCTTTCGAAGACGAACATGTCATCTTAATAAATTATAGAGGTTCTGTCTCTCCAAGACAATATAGTGTAACCCAATTTACCAATGTACAGTTTTTACCCATTAGTAGCAGTCGTTATGAATTCAATTTAAACTTTTTTGATAAAAATACACAACGTTTAATCGAAGATGATGTGCCTACTAAGTGGAAATCTTGGATAGACGATAGTGGTAGTTACGACCCACTGGGTTCAAACTTCCGGCCTAATTCACCATCTATAATGGTAACACAAGATGAAAAGTGGCAACCAAACCAATACCATAGAACGGCTACCTTTCATAAAGAATATAATAAAAAATGGGCAAGTTTTGCTGCTGATAGTTGGACTAACGTTTCCTATGAAGATGATGAAGTTTTTATAAAACTAAAACTTACCAACAGAAACTCCAAAAACATGGAGATGACAATTATTCCAAATCAGGTAGCTGACCAATTGACTCGCCATTTTAAAGAAGGGAATACAAAGTCAAAAACTATTGATGCCTTTACTATTGGAAGTGAAATGGCTCATGCCCGTGTTTCTTCTTCCATACAAAAAACAAGTGATCAAGGTTTTGAAATAAGCATTGCTCCTGGAAAAACAGAAACGTACTATTTTGCTGTTAAATTTTTCGAACCAGATAATGGAACTCCTGAAATTTCTCAGTCAGATATTAAAGAACGTATGGAACGTGCTGATAAAAAAACACGTGAAATGTTAGCTTGGGCATACAATAAGCTTCCAAAATTCAAGAGTATGAACAAAGACCTTGAAAAGTATTATTACCGTTGTATTTTATCTGTATTAATGAGTCGTTATGAAAACCCTAACTATATATCAGATATATTTTGGGCCGTAGGTACATGGCCTTACACTATTAGTTGGGATACATCATATTCCTCTGATTTAATTGCTATGCTTGAACCAGAGAGTTTGAAAGCTGCTATTTTAACCGATTTTGAGCAAGTACAATTAAAAAGAACTTATGTAGGTTGGAACGGAGCACATTGGGATATTCTATACATTCAAGAACCTTTTGCACTTCAAATAATGATTGAAGCCTACATTAGACATACTGGTGACTATTCTATTTTTGATGAAAAAGCTGCTGGTGTTACTGTTTGGGAATGGATGCAACGCTGGGTAGACGAGCTGCAAGATAACTATACCAACGAAATAGGCCTAATTGACGTAGGCTACAATACCGAAAAAATTATTGAAATCCGAACCGATGGCTACAATCATGCGGTGCCAATTACGAATACTTTAACAATTGACTTATTATACACTATGTCAGATTGGGCAAAAAAACGCAATGAAAAAAAGATTCAGAAAACTTATTTTAATGATGCTGAAAAACTAAAATCATTGGTTAATAAATATATGTGGAATGAGGAACTAGGTTGGTTCGATAATTATTATCCTGACGGAACACGAGGCACTATTTGGACGTTTCATTTGTTCGATTTACTGGGGACTGATTTTCTTCCTGACCACCAATTATATCGTTTGGTAAGCCACTTACAAGAAGGTGAGTTTTTGGGAAAATATGGCGTTTATTCTATTGCTCGTAGAGATAAAGTGCATTGGGATTTAATTGACTCTGACTGGGGAGGTGGCGGACAATATGCCGGTATGCCTGGGCGTATTTCACGTAACTTGTACCAAAAAGGTTTTGCTGGTAAAGGTTGGGATGTACTAAAACGTAATATTAGATATGTAGACCATTTCCCATATCTGCCACAAAATCCAAGAATAGACATTCCTGAACAAGACCGTTCGTCAATGCCTTTAGAAATTTCGGCTGGTGCTGGAATGGAAGCTATTGTTTTTGGAACTTTTGGAGTTAAAATAGAACAAGACAAATTAACTATTAAACCATTTAATCACGAAGACATTGGTGAGGCGACACTAACTAATATCACATGGAAGGGCAGAACATTCGGGATTCAATTGACCCGTAAAACATTCTCCGTGTATGAAGGAGAAAAGTTGATGGCTACCGAATTTTATGGGGAAGAAGTGATTGTTCAATAAACAATTCAAGTACAGAAATTATAAATTATCAAAAATCAATACGATGAAAACCAAACATTTACCAATACTGTTATTGTTATTTATTTTGACGACTATGGTACAGGCCCAAGAAAATTATTTGGCGGGTTATGAACAAAAAATCAGTGGAACCGATTTTACGTATCACTCCCCTTTTTCCTATAGGGAAAATTGTCTTTTGACCAGAGCTCGGGCCGATGTACCTCCTATTACTTGGAAAACAGAAGCTGTACCCAATGATTATTCAAAAAAAACCGTATCGTTCATATGGTTGTATGGTATTGGTGCGAAGACGCCTTCCAATAAATTTGATCTTTATGTAAATAAGGAAAAAGTATTGACATTTTCTTCTCCCAACAAGAATGAGGAAGTACGGACCTTATCGGGTAAAGACGGGGCTCAACTGGTATTTAACCGCTCAATGGTAGATACGAACCGTGATGAAATGGGTACTGCGGTCTTAACTATTTCCAGGAACTATTTCACGCCAGGAAATGCTGTTGAATTAATGGTTGATGGTGTGGATAATCACAGCAATGATTGGTTTATGACCTTTGACAAGGTGCTGAGTGAAGACATCAAATCGAAACAGCTAAAAACGGTGACTAAAAAAGAGGGTTCGTTGTACCATACGGTCCGGTTTGAAATCGTGCATTTGAAAGCACCTACCAAGGCAAGAATAACCACTTCGGATCTTACACAGAAATTTGATATCAAAACGGGATTTAATGAAATTGATTTACTTATTCCTGCAGTAACAACTCCAACAAAGGTTGACGCGGAACTTCGTATGGGCAAAGTGAGGAAGCAAGTTGGTTTTAGGGTTGAACCTGTTAAGGAATGGACCATTCATTTAGTGCAGCATAGCCACACCGACATCGGCTATACAAGATCACAGACCGAGATTTTGACCGAGCATTTACGTTTTATTGATTATGCCCTTGATTATTGCGATCAAACTGATGATTACCCAAATGAAGCCAAATTTCGATGGACATGTGAAGCCGCTTGGACCGTTCGCGAATATTTGAAAAACAGACCAAAAGAACAAATAGACCGATTGCTACGACGAATTAAGGAGGGGCGGATAGAAGTGACCAGTATGTTCTTCAATTTTTCGGAGATCATAGATGAAACCGCTTTGGCCATGCAAACACAGGCACTGAACCATTTTAAGGAAAGGGGTATCGATGTAAACACGGCCATGCAAAATGATGTGAACGGCATAGGTTGGGCCATGATCGATCTGTACAAGAATACAGGCATTAAATACCTGACCATGGGACAGCATGGGCATAGGACACAGGTTCCTTTTGATAAACCAACCTCTTTTTGGTGGGAGTCTAACTCAGGTAATCGTCTCTTGGCTTATAGAAGCGAGCACTACATGCATGGCAATGCGTTAAGCTTAACCTCTGGGGAGTTAGATCAGTTTAGGACCAACTTATCCCAATACCTTGATGGACTGGAAGAAAAAGGGTATCCACATAACAGGACGGCTTTTCAATTTTCAGGATATGTTACCGATAATTCACCACCTTCCACCAAGGCATGTGATATTGTTAAAGAGTGGAATGAAAAGTATGAATGGCCCAAATTGAAACTTTCTTTGGCCAGTGAGTTCATGGTGTACTTGGATAAAAATAAAAGTGATGACTTGCCTGTTAAAAAAGAAGCGTGGCCCGATTGGTGGACCGACGGTTTTGGTTCTGCTTTTACAGAAACAAAAACGGCAAGAACGGTACATTCAAATATGATCGCAAATATGGGACTCTTGTCTATGGCCCAGTTCATGGGAACAAAACTACCGGAAAATATTACGGGCGATATTGAAAAAGCATATGATGAATTACTGTTTTATGACGAACACACTTTTGGGGCCGCAGAGAGTATAACGGATCCCCAAATTGAAAATTCCGTTATTCAATGGGGACAAAAATCGGCATATGCTTGGACGGCATTTAAGGAATCCAGTTTAATCCAAGAAAAGGCCTTGGGGTTAATTCAACAACACATCCCTAAAGCCAAAGAGCCTACCATAGCGGTTTTCAACACGTTGAATTGGGAACGCTCAGGATTGGTTAAGGCCTATATAGACCATCAGTTGTTACCATTAGGTAAATCATATAAAATATTGGATGCCAAAGAGAATGAAATTGCCGTGCAAAGGGTTTCAAGTAGGGCGGATGGCAGCAATTATCTGTTGTGGGTGCCCAATGTTCCCCCAATGGGTTATGCAACTTTCAAAATTGTTTTGGAAGAAGGGAAAAAGCTACAAAAACAAAACTAAGAAGTTGAAGTGCCAATACTTGAAAATGAATATTATCGTATTCAAATTGATTCAAAAAAAGGAGTGGTAACTAGTTTATTCGATAAGGAATTGAATAAAGAATTGGTCGATTTAAGCAGTGGGTATAAGTTAGGTGAATTTGTATACGAACAACTGGATAACCGAGAATCGATGGAGCGTCTTACCAATGCGAATAGGGATACGGTTTATGTTCCGATAAAAAAGAAAATGTCTGGTTTATCCGATATAAAGGTTTCGGGTATAAAGGAAACCCCGTTATGGAGCAGTATACATATCAATGGGAAAAACGAGGAATGTGCAGATTCAAGGGGGGTTAATTTTGAAATAAAATTATATAAAAATTCAAAACGAATAGAACTCTCCTATGACATGTTCAAACGAAAGCATACTGCTCCTGAAGGTGTTTTCATTGCCCTTCCATTTCGTATGAAGGATAATGATCAATTGGCTTTTGATGTACAAGGTGGGATTGTAAATCCCGGTATGAACCAATTGGAGGGTACATCGGCCGATTGGAACGTAATACAGAATTTTGCGGCGGTTCAAAACGATGAAGCCCAGATTTTATTCAGCTCTAATGATGTTCCGCTAGTTCAATTCGGGGATATCAATACGGGTAGATTTTATTATAAGCACAAACCTGAAAACCCACATATTTATTCTTGGGTACTCAATAATTATTGGACGACCAATTTTAAGGCCAGTCAAGAAGGTGAAATGAAATGGAAGTATTATTTGACATCATCCAAGGATCGTTCTAAATCTTTTGCCACCCGCTTCGGATGGGAAAGTAGGGTCCCAATGCTTTCTCGGGTTATTCCACCAAGTAAATCAAACAAGGCCAATAGTACGGTTTCCAAATCTTTATTGGATTTTGATCTACCCAATTTAATTCTCGTCAGTGCTAGGCCTTTACCTGGTGATCAAGGAGTGCTCCTTCATCTGCGGGAAACAGAAGGGGATCATGCCATTCTTGATGTTCCAAGATTACTTGAACAAACCGGGGCGGTAAAAGCCGTTGAGACAAATGTACTGGGGGAAGAAATTAAGGAGTTGACCAAACCATTACTTATAGAGCATTACGAAACTCGATTTGTATTGTTGAAAATGTTATAGATAATAAAAAGTATGATGAAATTTAGATTGATAAGGTTTATAGTTTGTATTGGAGTTAGTTGTATTTGCTTTAGTTGTGATGAAAACGAAGGGGATAAAGGTTTGTCGAGTAATGGGTATTTGGAATATGTAGATACAAGAGTAGGTACGGCAGCCAGTATAGCAGATATTACAGTTACAGAGGTCGAAGAACCTATGGGATATGTATCGCCAATCGTAGGTAATCCTTCTGCATTAACACATTGGACACCGCAAACAGCAAAATGGACAGATAGGGTAATAACCGTTCCAGTACCCTATTGGTATGACCAAAATAAAATTCAAGGATTTCGAGGTACGCGTTACCCAAACGGAGCTGTAGTTGGTGATTGGGGTCCAATGTCCATTATGCCAATGACAGGTAAAGTTATAACTGACGCTGAGACACGTGCTTCAAAATTTAGTCATGATTCTGAGATTGCGAAACCACACTATTACTCGGTACAATTGGATGATTACAATATAAAATCCGAATTTACAGCAGCTTCTAAAACTGCATTCTTTCAGTTTACTTTTCCAGAATCTAAGTCTTCTTCAATAGTAATAGATGGCGTGTATGTTCCAGGGAACTATAAAGTGATACCTGAGAGAAATGAAATTGAGGGGTATACTGTTATTGCAGGTCATTTTAAAAATCACTTTGTTGCAAAGTTTGATAAAAAATTTAAGGTATATAATGTAGATCTGCTCCCAAATGTGGTTGGCACGAAATTGGTTCCTAATGGGTTTAAAGCAGCATATTATAATAACGATAAGTTAGAAGGAGAGCCCGATGTATTAGTAAATTATTCTGAATTGAATTACAATTGGTTAAAAGAACCTGCTGAAGGTGTTAATGCCGATTTCTTTTCTGCAAAGTATACTTGTACTCTTGTACCAAGGTACACTGGTGAGCATATATTTGAATTAACAACAAAAGATGGAACTCGAATGTATATTAACGGTAAAATGGTAATAGACCAATGGATGTATAGAGCTACTGGAACTAATAGTTACAAGGTAAACCTTACCAAAGGAAAAAAAATTGATATACGTATAGAGTATTATGACGGTTCAAGTACAACCGAAATGCAATTTAGATGTGCGGAACCCGTAAAACCAGACCCAAAACTTGGACCTCAAATGGCACTTAAAGGAGCTGATGGAAATGCAGTATATGTAACTTTTAATACTAAGGATCAGGAAAAAGTAAAGATGAAGGTTGGTACTTCTCTAATTGATATAGCACAAGCTCGAGCTAATATGGAAGAAGAATTTCCCGATTTCAATTTTAAAAAAGCTGTTACACAGGTTGCTGGTGTCTGGGAAAAAGAGTTAAATATGATTCAGGTTGAAGGTACCGAAGATGATAAAGCCATTTTCTATACTGCCTTAACCAAATGTTTTGTAAACCCTCGCAATTTAAACGAAGGTGGTAGATATTTTAGTCCGTTTGACTTTCAGGTTCATGAGGGTCAAATGTATACAGATCTTTCCCTATGGGATACCTTCAGGTCTTTACACCCGCTTTGGGTAATTTTAAAGCCTGATGAAACTGCTGACATTATCAATGGCATGTTGAATGCCTACAAAGAAGGTGGTTGGTTACCAAAATGGCCTAACCCATGGTATCGCAGTATTATGATGGGAACGCATTCAGATGCTGTTATTGCTGATGCTTATGTCAAAGGCATAAGAGGTTTTGATACAGATTTAGCATTTGAAGCAATGTTAAAAAACGCTAATGAAAAAGGAAACCATGGTTTTTCAGGTCGAGTAGGTATTGAGGAATTTAATACAATTGGTTACGTACCTGCCGATGTTTTCGGGTTTTATGGCGAACCTGTTGCAAGAACACTTGAGTTTTCTTATGATGATTATTGTATTGCCCAAATGGCTAAAGCTTTGGGAAAAGATGATTATCATGATGAATTTATGCAACGCTCAAAACGATACATTAATGTTTTAGACAAAGAAACTGGTTTAGTTCGTGGTAAAAAATTAAATGGTGAGTGGCTTCCTCCTTTTGCTAAAAGTATTAGTGTTTGGGCACAAGGCACAGATCATGACACAGAAGTATATTATAAAAATCACACATTATTAGTGCCTCACGACATTCCAGGTTTAGCCAATTTTATGGGAGGAGAAGAAAAACTGGTAAACTACCTTGATGATTTTTTCGAAAAGGATATGTATTATGTTGGTGACGAATTCTCCATGCATGCACCTTACATGTATAATAGTTTAGGTACACCTTGGAAAACTCAAAAAGTTGTTCGAGATATGCTTGCTAAATACTTCTTTAATGATGTTGGAGGTTTACCAGGTAATGATGATTGCGGTCAAGTTTCATCATGGTATGTTTTTGGAGCGATAGGCTTTTACCCTGCACTACCAGGAACCCCTACATATCAGCTTTGTAGTCCTGTCTTTGACAAGGTTTCTATAAATGTAGGTAATGGTAAGGTTTTTACAATAATTGCAAATAATAACTCTAAAAAGAATGCTTATATTCAATCGGCAACGTTCAATGGTAAAACCCATAATTCTAGTCAATTACATCATGATGATTTAATAGCCGGTGGTAAATTAGTTTTTGAAATGGGACCTAAACCAAATAAAAGTTGGGGCGTAAAAAATAATTAGAGAATAAATCAATTAGCTCATATGAATACAAAAAGCCTTGTTTATTAATCATTACTTTTGCTCTTTATACAAATTAGGTTTTAAAGTACGAAGCATTGCAAAAAAAAACTAAACAATTCTTTTTTTTTCTAATTAAGCTCACCATAGTTATTGGTGCTTTTTATTTTATTTATCAAAAAACCTTACATAACGACCAACTTAGTATTGAAACTTTTATCAATCAGTTAGAAAAAAGTGTTTTTACCAGTTCTAAATCCATTTTAATACTATTGGCATTTACTATCTGTAACTGGTTTTTTGAAATCGTTAAGTGGAAAACATTGGTTTCAAGTATAAAAAATATTTCTTTATTTGACTCTTTTAGACAGAGTTTAGGTTCACTTACAGCATCACTATTCACCCCAAATAGAATAGGTGAATATGGAGCCAAAGCTATTTATTTTAAAAAAGGAAATAGAAGAAAAATAATGTTATTAAATCTACTTGGAAATAGCAGTCAAATGGCAATTACTGTGCTATTAGGCATACTAGGATTAACATACGTTGTGATAAATTTCGATATAGAAATTAACCTGTATCGTTTAAGAAAAGCGGGATATCTATTAGCGTTATTATTGGTTGTTTTAATTGGCGGTAGTATTAAAGGGTTAAAAAAAATAAGAGGATTTTATATTGATAAAATAATTCAATTTATAAAAGAAATGCCAAAAACCTTGCATGTAAAAACGTTGACCTTCTCTTTTTTAAGATATGTATTCTTTTCGCATCAGTTTTATTTTTTATTGATAGTCTTTGGAGTTGACCTCAATTATTCAACAGCAATGGCGTTAATAACGAGCATGTATTTGTTGGCCTCTATTGTTCCCAGTATGGCATTGTTAGATTGGTTAGTAAAAGGTTCTGTGGCTATATGGGTATTTAGTTTAGTTGGCGTAAATGAATTGATTATTGTAACCATAACTTTGTTAATGTGGATTTTAAACTTCGGATTTCCTGCCATGATTGGCAGTTATTTTGTACTAAACTTTAATACCAATCAACAAAAATGATACTCTCAGTCATTATCATGTTATTTTGTTACGGAGCCTTAATAATTGCTCTAAGCATTGGGTTTGACAACGTATCTCCTTTTGTCAAAGAAGTTACTAATCCCATTTCTAAATTCTCTATTATTATTCCTTTCCGGAACGAAGAAGCGAATCTAACTGAATTACTGAACAGTTTGGTTTTACTTAATTACCCTAAAGAATATTTCGAAATTTTAATGGTTAATGATGCTTCTAATGACACTTCAGTTCAACTTATTGAGCGTTTTAAATCAATGCATCCAAGCTTACCACTGCTAGTCTTAGAAAATATCAGAAAATCAGTTTCACCAAAAAAAGATGCCATTAAAACTGCCATTAACATCGCACAATTTGATTGGATACTTACGACAGATGCCGATTGTATGTTGCCAAAAACTTGGTTACAAACTTACGATTCCTTTATACAAACTCATGAATCTAAATTAATTGCAGCACCCGTTACTTATACGATTGAAAATACCTTTTTAGAACACTTTCAATTGTTTGATTTCTTAAGTTTACAAGCTTCTACAATTGGAGGGTTTGGATTAAAAAAACCGTTTTTATGTAATGGAGCAAACCTCTGTTACCAGAAATCAGCTTTTATTGAGGTAAATGGATTTAGTGGGAACGAAGAAATTGCTAGTGGAGATGATGTATTTTTACTTGAGAAAATGAAAGACAAATTTCCAAATAACGTGCATTTTCTAAAATCTAAAGAAGCTATTGTTTTAACGAAACCTCAACCCTCAATAAAATCGTTAATTTCACAACGGGTTCGTTGGGCAGCCAAAACAACCTCAGTTAAAAGTGGGTTCACAAAATTAGTAGGCCTTATTGTTTTAGTAATGAATTTTCTATGGATTTCATCCATCATATTGTTTTTAGCAGGGTATATGAATTGGCAGAATTTATGCACTGTCATAACCTTTAAACTCGTTGTAGATTTTGTGCTGCTCATAAAAGCATTTCATTTCTTTAAGCAATCATTTGATTTTCTAAAATTTATTTTAAACAGTTTCTGCTATCCCTTTTTTAGTATGTTTGTCATCATTCTATCCTTCAAAAAAGGGTATCAATGGAAAAACAGGGCGTTTAAAAAATAAATAATGGTAAATTTAAATTACAACACATCAAATCCTGTTTTTAGCGGGTACATTTGGAAATACAAACGTAGTTCCGCTTCCAAAATGACCCTGAATGGCGTTATTTTAAAATCACTTTTTTCTATTTTTTTAGTGGGATTAACCACCTGGTATGTTTGGGATTTGGTCAACAAAGGAATTGATGTTCAGTACTACACGTATGGAGGAATGATAGCTGCAGTTGTATTCAGTATTCTTACTTCCTATAAAAAGAAATGGTCTCCCGTTACAACTCCCCTTTATGCTCTATCCAAAGGTCTTTTTCTTGGTGGCATTTCGGCCTATGCCGAAGCCAAATTTGATGGAATGCCGATGCGAGCCGTTAGCGTTACGTTACTAACATTTCTTATTATGCTACTGTTATACAAAGCTAAAATAGTTGTGGTTACCAAAAGGTTTAGAAGTGTTATAATTACTGCCATTATAACCATTATGACCATCTACATCATCAATTGGATTTTAAATCTATTTGGTATTAACTTACCTTACATTTATGGAACTTCTTGGTTCGCTATTGGGTTTAATGTTATAGCGGCAATTGTTGCATCATTCTCATTATTACTAGACTTTGATTTTATAGATCGCAAACTCGGTAAAGCACCCAAATTTTACGAATGGGTTGCCACTTGGGGCTTGCTCGTTACACTTATTTGGTTGTATGTAGAGGTGTTACGTTTAATGAAGAAGTTGGCTATCAGGTTTTAAGATACACGATCTTAGTAAAAATCATATAATTTGGTCAGTTCGAGCGTCCCGAGATATTCGGGAGAGAACTCAGTGTCCGCACATACAAGTAGGTTTCAACTCCGCTCAACCTGACATAGTAACTTATAAAAATGATAACTAAATTATCTTAACTTCAATTGCCTTTCTGTACTGAGATCGTACTAAAATCAGGTATTTGCTCGTTACACTTATTTGGTTGTATGTAGAGGTGTTACGTTTAATGAAGAAGTTGGTGATCAGGTTTTAAGATACACGATCTTAGTAAAAATCATATAATTTGGTCAGTTCGAGCGTCCCGAGATATTCGGGAGAGAACTCAGTGTCCGAACATACAAGTAGGTTTCGACTCCGTTCAACCTGACATTGTAACTCATAAAAACTATACCTAAATTGTCTTTACCTCAATAGCCATTCTATATTGAGAACGGACTAAAATTGCTTGTTTTACGGCAGGCTTCATTGTTGGTAAACGACCAATACTCTGCTCAAGAATTTCTCTAAAATTAGGAATTTGCTCGTCAATTGCATTGGTTGAAATTACATCCACTAGACTTGCTCTACCCGTATTGTCAATCAAAATATCTATCCAAGCTGTATCATTTACAGCTTTTTTCACTTTGATATCAGCCTTACTCAACGACTCTCCTAATTTTTGAGTTATGGTAGTCTGAAAGCATTCTTTTTGATTGTCGTTTTCGGCATAATTTTCACAATCCGTAAATATAGGATAGGTGTCTACTTTTGTAAAATCAATGAAGGTATTGGCCGCAATTTCTAGGTTACTTTTTGATAAAGAAGAGCTAGACGAAAAGTACTCGCATGAAGTACATAAAAGTATAAAAAAAAGAAAACTAATGGTTCGCCTTAACATTGCTGATGGTTATAATAAAAGCACTTAAACTTTTTACTTTTAAGTATAAATTTGTATTATGACGAAAGTACAATTTTTTAGCAAAATAATGCTACTCCTCTTCTTTTCCTTTCATAAAAAGCACTTTATTAATCTCTTTAATGCGTGATTTTGCATATAAAGTTGATTTCTCATCATAGGTGGAGAATTTCTCAATATATTTTTTATAATGATTTAAGGCAATTTTTTTATCCTTATAATAATCATCGGAGAGCATTGCTATTTGAAATAAAAGTTGATAATTTCTCTGATTATTTTCATAGCCTTTCTGAAAAGACGTTATGGCTTTTTTAACTTCCTTTTGTTCTAACTGAACTTTCCCCAATTCAAAATAGTTCTTATCAACATCAGGTTTTTGAAAAGCAATGGACATATAAAAACTCATTTCAGCCTTTTCATATTCTTTCATAGCTGCATGCACTAATCCAATATTAAACAGGGTATTCGTATCCGTAAAATCTACTTTCATCACCTTTTTAAAATACAACAAGGCGTTTTCATAATCATCAACTTTAAAATAACTTAAGCCAAATAATTTATTGACAAATGGGGTTTTAAAGTTTAAAGCTTCCAATCGCTTTAGATACACTATAGTAGTATCATATTTCTTCTTTAAAAATTGATTTTGGGCTTTTAATTGTAAAAAGTTCAAATTTTCAGAATCGATTTTCAGCCCTTTATCAATAAATATGTCAGCTGAATCTCTCACCTTAACTTTATTATAATATTTTGCCAGTTGATACATACTTTTAATATGCGTAGTATCTAATCGAAAGGCTTCTAAATAGGGGTTCAAAGGGTCCTTTTTTATCTTTTCTAAGGCTTCACCTAATTCATAATGGTAATTCGGATTTTCAGGATCTTTTACCACCAACCCATTTAACAAATCAATGGCCTTTTCTGTTTTTCTATTGGCACTGTATAGTTTAGCCAAATTGTATTGTAATAATAAATTATCAGGATTATCTTTTAAAACCTCACTTTGCAATTGCATCGCTTTTTTAGAATTACCAGTATACTGATAACACTTACCCAATTGTTCTTTTACTTTATCCGTTGGTTTTAAAGTATAAACTTGATTGTAGTAGTTAATTGCATTAGTGTAGTTACCTGTTTTTTGATATATGTCTGCAATTTTATTAAGCACGTCAACTGAAGGATTTTCTTCAGTTTTCAATTGCTCTAATGCTAATTGATAATTCCCTTTTTCTAAAAATTCGTCAGCAACGGCCAAAACCGATGTTTGAGCATCGGTTTTAATTATACATACAAATACGAGCAGCGACAGTACTAATTTATGTAACATAAAAGATAATGTTTTAATCTACCTCTAAAGTAATAGGTAATGTATATTTTACAGCTACTTTTTTACCTTGATACTCTCCAGGAATCATTTTAGGTAGACTTTTTACAACTCGTATAGCTTCACGCTCTAAATCGGCATGTGGCCCACGAGCTCTTACCTCAGTAACATTACCTTCTTTATCAATTTTAAAAGCTACATACACCTTCTTTTTACCTGGTTCTAAACTCAAGTTTTTTGTAAGATTTACATTAAACTTACTTCCAACAAATTTTTGAATACTTTGTTGTAAGCATTTTTTCGAATCTTCTGCATTTTCACAATCCGGAAAAATCGGAGAGTTTTCAATTATTGCAAAAGGAACTCCTTCTGTTAACAATTGTTCGGAGAGTTTTTCTATTATTGGGTTATTAGATTTGTCGTTTTCCTCTCTCATTTTTAGTAAATATTGATAAAGTGCTTCCTTTGTTATTTTTTTTCTTTCATCGTTTCCACTATCAGCTTTATCTATTTCTTCTAATTCCTTAATAATTATTTCCAATCTTTCTTCAATAAATTTTCGACTTTCTGTATCTAAATCTAATAATTCATCTGTCGAGATTCGTTCTTCAATACTAGGATCTGATTTCTCACATGAAGTATACAATAGCATTCCTGCTAATACTGGGATTAACAATACATACTTGAGCTTCTGTAATTGTTTTGATTTACTTTTGTTTATCATAAGTATTCGTTTTTTTAGTAATGAATGTTTAAAAAATGGATTGATAAATGATATGTTTTGGACTCCAAAAGTTTCTGCTAATAAATGGTTAAAATAAGTAGCCTTATTTTCCGTTTTTATCGCTTTTGAATCGGCAATAAATTCGTGTAATTCAGATATTCGTGCTTGGTATAAATAACTATATGGATTAAACCAACACACAATTTTTTGTAATTCAAAAAACAATAAATCTAAACTGTGCTTTTGTTTTACATGCACCAATTCATGCTCAATAATTTGCGTTTTATTATTGGTTTCTTTTCCTAAAAAAATATAGTTAAAGAAAGAAAATGCCTTATTATTATGTAACCATACCAAGTAATAACTAGGTTTGAATTCCTTATCATGGGTAGTTATTAATCTGACTAACTTATAAAGCCTTAATGCAAATAAAATACTGGCAACGGCAATACCAAGCCAAAAAATTACTTTTAACACTAAAAAAAATGTAATTGGCTGACCCAATTGTTCTTTAATTACTGTAGAAGGATTCAACACCACTTCAGGCAATAGTACCACATACTCTTGGGGAATGATTTCTTGTACAAGGTCAATTTTTACCAACGGAATAACATAAGCCAACACTGAAGTTGTCATCAAATAAAAGCGGTTCCATTGAAAAAAAGTCTCTCGTTTTAAAAACAAGTCGTACACTACTAGAAATAGCGTTTGAAATAATAGGACTTTGATGATGTAGTCTAGCATGGTTAAAATATTAGTCGGAAGACGGTAGACCGTGAACCGAAGTTATTTTTCTTACTTTTATTACTCAGTTTTTTTCTGGTCTTCCAACTTATTAATCTCTTTCAATATTCCCTCCAACTCACCTACACTCACATCATTTTTCTCCACAAAAAAGGATACCATACTTTTAAATGAACCTCCAAAATAACCATCCATTAATTTGTGTAAACTCTGATTACTATAGGAAGATTTTTTAACCAAAGGAAAATACTTATATCCCTTTCCGAAAGTTTCATGATCTACAAAATTTTTATCTTCCAAAATCCTTACTATGGTAGATACCGTATTATAGGCTGGTTTTGGTTCCGGAAACTTCTCAATCATTTCTTTTACTGTGCACAATTTTAATTGCCACATAATCTGCATAATTTGCTCTTCAGCTTTTGTTAATTGTTTCATTTTTTTTACTTTTATTAATTTCCATATGACAAATATAACTAAAAAATTAGTTTAAACTAATTTTTTAGTTATAAACTTTAGCACACTTATTGCTATATTGCATATAAATACTAAATTAATAATGGATATACTTTTACTTATACTGGGCGGATGCCTAATGCTACTAGGCTTAATTGGCTCATTTTTACCGATATTACCTGGCCCACTTACGGGATGGTTGGGCTTATTGGTTTTACATTTAACAAATGCCATACCTATGAACTGGACGTTTTTAGGAATCACCCTAGGGGTTGCTTTACTTATTTGGGTGCTTGATTATATAATTCCCGCAATGGGCACCAAAAAATTTGGTGGAAGTAAATCAGGTGCAATTGGCACCACTATAGGGTTGATAATAGGTTTATTCTCCCCTATTCCTTTAGGATTTATTATCGGAGCATTTGTTGGAGCCTTTATTGGAGAAATGGTTTTTGACAGTACAGATACTAAACGTGCCCTTAAAGCTAGTTTCGGATCTTTTTTAGGTTTTCTTTTCTCAACAACAGTAAAATTTATAATAAGTATGGTGTTTCTGGTTTTCTTTATAAGTAAAGTGTATGACAATTGGTCATTACTAATTGGATAATCAGATTTACTTCTCTAGCACTTCATAAACGCAAAAAAGACTTCCCTAAATGGAAAGTCTTTTTTCATGTAAATTGGATTGAATTATTTTTTATCTCCGTCGAGATATTTCTTTTTCTGTTGATTAATTTCTGCAAATGTTTCTTTTTAGGGACTTTTAAAAAGTTTACTTTATGTTTCACTTACACTTATAAAACAATTCGTTACTAAAAGTTCCTACCTTAACATTCAACTAATTAACATTTTAAACCACAAACACCTCTATTTAAGCAACTTATATATTTCTATTAATTCTTATAATACTTCATTTTAAGTTAACACATCGTCAAAGGGAACTATTAAATTACCAGTAAGATTCAAAGAGTTTTAATCAAAAAACTTCCATTTTATCAGATTGTGCTAATAAAACACTTCCTTTAACGGATATAAATTAGAACTACACGAATATCGTTTCTCTATTTGTTGTTGTCATTTTTAATCTACTTTTATTGCTTCAAAATGACAATTCATGGATACATTTATTATAAATACGAATGCCACTTATATAAAGAATATTTTAATTTCAGAAGACTATATAAAAGTTACTGATGAAGATTATAAAACGAAAGATGCTTTTTTAGAAAAATTCAACACTAAAAAAGGAATTTTAGATACTCGACATCTCATTGACTATAAAAACATAGAAAAAATTGTTTTATATGAAGATGAATTAGCCTATCAAGTTTACTTTAAAGAAAATGATAAAAAGGAAATGTGTCTATTACATCTTACTACATTACAACAGTATAATGAAGTTTTAGATACTATCCTTTCAAAGATAAACTTAAAGAAAATCGATATTAAAATTCGCACTAGAGCATGGATAAAACCAGCCATCTACACCTTAATACCCGCTCTATTAACATTTGCTTTATTTATGTCTGCCAAGCAACTTGAAGCGGGTGAAAATGTTCAAGTTTCTGGGAGCAGAAGAGGCTTAAAAAAAATAATGTTGCAAATTTCAGAATATTTAGGGTCAACAAATGCACTGCTGTTAGGGAGTGTTGTTACTTGTGGTTTTATTTACTTTGCGTACAGAGCCTATCAAAAAAGTACTATTGAACAAGAGTCTTTTATAAAATAATACTGAAAATCTGAAAGTAAAAAGAATAATAAAAATCAAAGCAGTCTTATTTAACAACAGTAAACGAAATTAATCGTTAACTAAAATAAATATGTTTATTTTTAACTATTAATGGGCAAAACAAAACACATATTCACACGCTTACTATTGTTTTTTACAATAACCTCGACTTTTAGTCAGAGTGAAGAAATAAAAGACCTACCTCAACTCTTTAAAGATAGAGAATATCAAGAAGTTATAGATATTTTAAGCTCTGAAGATGAAAAACGAGAACTCAATTTAGATGAACTTTTTTATTTAACAAAATCATATGGCAGAACGGGCCAATACTCTAATGGACTTGTTTATGCCGAAAGAATGAAAAACATTTGTTTAGTTCAAAAAGATACCACAAATTTAGTGAGAGCCCTGAACTTAAAAGCCGAAAACGTAATTGATTTAGGTAGATATGAAATAGGCGTTAAATTTTGTGAAGAGGCAAGTACTGTATTTAGAACACAAGATTCATTAGAATATCAGAAGTTATGTTTTAAATGGGGTATGATGCTCTAT
This sequence comes from Aureibaculum luteum, assembly GCF_003449015.1. Lineage (GTDB taxonomy): Bacteria > Bacteroidota > Bacteroidia > Flavobacteriales > Flavobacteriaceae > Aureibaculum > Aureibaculum luteum. Next base: position 450,562 of record NZ_QRGD01000001.1, read on the forward strand.
CACACCCAACAGTTTAAAGATGCATATGATGTTTATAATAAAATTACACACAAACCTTATAGAGAACTGTCTCTATTTACCAATAATTATGCGTTAACCCTTATGGGAATTGAGAAATGGGATGAAGCTCTTAAGTATCTAAAAAAATCAATATCCTTAGATAACAGTACAGGTAAAAACACAAGTATCAATCTATCAAACATGGCTAATATTTATATAAATTTGAAGCAATGGAAACAAGCTGAAATTCTTTTAGATTCCGCCGTGAGATCATTACAAAAAGGCAACAGTTTAATCGCAAGAAAGGCTGTTTATAACAATTATTTTGAACTTTTTAAAAAACAAAACAACATTGAGAAAGCAATGTTTACGTTAGACGAAATAGAAAAAATTAACCAAGATATTTTCAATCAGAAAGTAAATGAAAAATTACAAGCTCTAGAAAGTGCAAATAGCAGTAAAGTATCATTAACAAAAAAAGTAAAAGTTATTGATGATCAGTTACAATTATCGCAACGTCAAATGTTATGGGGTGCCGTTATATCATTATTATTAATTATAGGGTTACTTACTACGCTTTTTATTTACAAATACAGAAATATAATGGCTGCTCATGAAAATGTATTAGTAGAACAAAAACTATTACGATCGCAAATGACACCACATTTCATTTTCAATTCACTGTCTGTTCTTCAGGGTATGATTTTAAATAAAGAAGATAGAAAAGCAGTTAGTTACCTTTCTAAATTCTCAAAATTGTTACGATTAATTTTAGAAAATTCTAGAGAAAAATTAGTCCAACTTGAAGATGAATTAAATGCTGTGCAACACTATGCAGACTTACAAAATATGAGAAGTCAGAATCAGTTTACTTACACCTTAACATTTAAAAATAAATTGCCGTCTCAAAACATACTTATTCCACCTATGTTAATTCAACCCTTTGTTGAAAATGCCATTGAACATGGCTTTAAAAAAGATTTTACAAATGCTAAAATCGACGTAGACATTCTATTTAAAGATAATAAATTAACATGTATTATAAGTGATAACGGTGTTGGAGTAGATTCTGACATTAATAAAACGAACAGTAAAAAGAAATCTTTAGCAACAAAAATTACCTCAGAGCGTTTAAAAATCATATCAAGAGAATTTAAAATGGAATCTGGTGTTCATGTGCAAGACCGACAACAATTTAACGAAAAAGGGACGCTAGTTACCCTAATATTACCTTATAAAATTAATAAAGATGCTTAAAGCCCTTATAGTAGAAGACGAATTATATATTAGGAAAGGTTTAATTTCTATGGTAGAAAGTCTTAATAAAGACATAGAAATTATTGGTGAATGTGAATCGGTTAAAGATGCAGTTACCGTAACTAAAGCTTGCAAACCGGATCTTATTTTTTTAGATATTAACTTAACAGATGGCAATGCTTTTGACTTCTTAGATCAAACTACGGAACTCTCATTTAAAGTTATTTTCATTACAGCTTATGAGCAATATGCACTGCAAGCTATAAAAAATGGAGCAGTTGATTATATTTTAAAACCTGTAGATATTGATGAGCTCGAAGCCGCTATTGATAAAGCTATAACGACTGAAGTGGTCACTCAGAAAGAGCAATTAGAAGTTGTTAAAAGTCAATTGATAGACAATACTAAAACCAAATTAGTTTTAAGACTACAAGAAGGCTATCAAGTTATTGAATTTGATGCATTGGTATATTGCCAATCAGACAAAGGTTATACTACATTTTACCTTTCTGACGGCAAATCATATATCGCCTCTAAACCTATAAAAGAATTTGAAGGACAGTTACCTACTTCAAATTTTATCAGAACACATCAATCATATGTTGTTAATTTAAATTTTATCGATAAATATGACAAAACAGGTTATATTTATTTAAAATCAGGAGTAAAAGTACCTGTAGCTTCACGAAGAAAAGAAGAGTTTGTTTCTAAATTACTTGGAGAATAAATAAGTATTTCATTTGATTAATCAAATGTAAATCCATCTTAAACAAATACTAAAATAATCATTGCAAATATACATTTGCACTTTATTTAAACTTAGTTCGTTATTAGTTTTGGTATTGAATTTAAAATCAATAACAAATGAAACGTAAGTTACAACCAGAATACAATTCACTTGAAAATATCAAACAGTTTTTAATGACTAAAACTTCAATGGATTGCTCTATACAACAAGACCAATGGTTTGATGACGGACAAGTAATGTTAACGGCAAGGAAACAATGTATTGTTATAAAAGAAAGTGGTACGGCAGGTGCAAAAGTAGTATTAAAAGAAAATAACATTGTTGATATAAGACCTATTGCACCAAGCACCTATATCAATACGCTAACTCAACGTGGTATTGTAGCGATGCTTATCCACGCTATTATTTCTGGCTCACAAAATAAAGTAGCTAACGAAGTAGAAAACTATTTATTAGAAATTCAAAACAACTAACCATGAACACTAAAACCTTCAATTATAAAGAAAAATTTTCAATTTGGATTTTCACACCTGCTGTTGTTTTTATTGCAGTAGCAATATATGCCTTTATTGAAAAAGTAAGTTTTTCGTATAGAGGTAATATGGTCTTAGACTATCCTATTAGTTATTATGTACCAGGAATCCTTGGAGTACTATTTATTGCTTATGGATTTTATAAATTTGTTAAAGCTTCAAAGTCTAACCAAAATCAAAAACCAATAAGTTTAGGCGAAACTTCAATGAGTTTTCCAAAAGGTTCGTCTAACACTGTACTATTAAATTACAGTACTATTAACGAATTATGGGTAAAGGATGATAAAGATGATGGAGAGTCCGTTATTTTATATAGCGAGGATAGCAAAAATAGATTTGAATTTTTTGCAGAAAACTTTGACTCTGATTCGAAATATATTGACTTTAAAACCTATTTAGAAAAAGTATGTACAAATATTACCAATAGAGAATAACAATTATTTCGATATAGTATAAAAAGAGCTTTACTGTTTAATAAGACATACGAACAAAAACATTAAATGGACCTAATTCCAACACTGTTGAATTAGGTTTTTTTTATTTCAAAACAATAAAAAAAACGAATATCAATCAAACCGCCGCGAATAAACATCGCTTCACTATTAAGCTCCAAAGTTCTTTTATTTTAGCCAAGTGAATACAAATAATCACAATAAATAATTAATCAATTTAAATTTTAAAAATGAAAACATTAAAAATCAGTTTACTAGTTGCCATTGCAGCTTTCACCGTTAACACTGCAAGTGCACAAAAACTAAAATCTTTTGGTAGTTCTATTGAAAAGAAGGTAGGCCCAGTTACAAAAAAAGTTCCTTATACCGATGTCGTAAGTTATTTAGGCCATGCCGCTGTAGATACTGAAGATGAAGTTAGAGATGGTAAAAAATTCTATTACATCTATGTATGGATTCCTGCTGTAGCACCTGAATTGGGACTTAGAATGATCTCTCCAGCTAATAAAGTAAAAGTAAAAAACCCTATAAAAGGAGCTACTTATGATGCTAATGCATCTTCTAAAGATTTCTTTGATACCTATATTACTTTAGAGCGATCTGATATTATTTCTAAAGATAAAGTTGACACATACAAAACAGCATCTTGGCATAAGTTAGCTAGTAATGATGATACTAGTGAAATATATAAACAGCCAAGTGGAAACTCTTATAACTCATTATTAAGATATAAAAGTAAAGTAGGTGATCCTACAGGAGCATTGACAACAGGTTTATATAGAATCGGTTTTACTACTTATAAAAAAGGTGAAGTAAAAGGTACATTTTTAGCTCAAATTGGTTCTCCAATAAAATTACCAGGAGTTGTTATGGCAAAAACTATTGAAGAGTTAAAAGCTCAAATGAAATAATTTTTAAATTTATGGGAACAATAGGAACAATAATATTGGTAATCGTGCTTTGTGCTTTTTCCTTTGGTTGGTATTTTATGCAACAAAAGAAAACGGCCAACGTAACGAAGGATTTTAATGTTATAAATCAAAAAGAGAATACCTCTATATATTTCAAAGAACTATTAAATGGGAAATTCTCATTTTTAAAGAATGAAATGAAAAACGCTCCTATTGATGCTTTTTCAGCAGGCCGAATTCCAAATTCTTTAGGAGACAAAGCAAAAGCACTTGCAACAGACGTTGCAAAATCCGCAGCTTGGAGGTTAGTTGGTGTAAAAGCCAGGTATACCAGAGAAGATGCAATGTGTTACTTTGTTTTGAGTGGTGATGACCTTCATTTTCTCACTTATTTTGAGGATAAAATTGATAGTCATACACTCTTTACTAAAGATAAAATTAACGGTGCTACAATTTCTCAAATTGAGTCAGCAAAAACAGAGAAGAAGTTTGGTGCTGGAGTTCATAATGAATACCAGCTGACTTTTACAATGAAAGGTGAACCAATTGTTCTAATCCTAAAAGATTATATAACAGAAGTTGTTGGACAAGGCATACCCAATGCGATGAGTACTGAGTACAACAAAGATTTAGTTAAGCAAAACTTAATAGGCTTACACTTTAAACGTATGTTAGGAGAAAAGTACCATCATTTAAAAATTGGATTATAAAATTTCAGAATACTCTATCCTCATTTAGGGTAGAGTATTCTTATTTTAAGAGATACATTTGAACTAGTTGTGGCATGTTAAAAATAAAATCAAAACTATTCAAGTATCCACATTTAGAATAAAACATATAGGCTAAACTACCACAAAATCGCTTCATTTAACCAATCAAAGGAAGGTTTATACCAAGATTTTGACCAAATAAATATCACAAACGGTACCCCATTTATAAATTTAAAAAACTTTAATATTATGATATTTTACGGAAGTAGAAGTAAACATTTAAAAACAGAAAGGGTTACAGGTCCTACTTGTCAGCACTGTAAAAATCAGGCCCCTATCAATATTACTATTTTTGGTAAATACGCACATCTTTATTGGATACCATTTTTCCCTATTGGTAAAACTGGAGTATCAGAATGTACACATTGTAAAAAAACGCTTGCACCTAAAGAAATGGATACTTCATTAAAAAGAAAATATGATGAAATAAATTCTTTTATCAAAACACCATTTTGGTTTTGGTCTGGTATTATACTTATATTATTTCTTTTTTTACCGACCATTATAATGACTATATTTAGATAATAACAACCTAAAATATCATTTCTTACAATCTCTATCTCATCTAACAGAGGTTAAGTTTAGCAATGTTTTAAAACTATATTTTCTTCTTTCTAAAAGCACATTATAAAATCAATTTTAAGATTAATACTCCTACTATATTTATTTCTTTATAGAAATTCATATTGTATTTATTATATATAAAATAGAAGTATTGAAGTAAGTTAGAGCAATGGAAAGAATACTGAATACACTAACAATTTAATCTGTAACGAATATAAATTTCAGCTTAGCAGATATATATTCCTATGATTGATAATTAACAAATAAAATTATTTTAGCATCATCAATCAAATCAATGAAGATAAAATTATCACTCATGAAAAAATACATTTACATATTATCTTTTTTGCTATTTAGTATTGCTTGTAAACCTCAAAACAAGGAATTACAAGAAGCTCAAATTGAACTTGAAAAAATAGTGCAATCTATCGAGTCTTTACTTGCTTTTATGGATTCTAGTATCATCCTAACACCAGCAGATCATGAAGGAAATGACTCTTTGAAAGTATCTGATTTCCGTGATGCTTTTGGTTTAAAAGACACATTGGTAATTGAAGAACATATAAATAACTATTTAGATTCTATAAAATTTGTCGAAAAACTACTATACCCTACTAACTATCTTGAGTTGGATTATTATGGTTATGATTTCGGAAAAATAATAAGCCAATCTGGATACTATACTACTCCTACAAAGGAAGAACCTATTTTTTTATTAAAAAAAGTATTTTTTAAAAATAAAACAACACTTGCTGTAAACGACACTATGGTTTATAGCCCTGGCAATTCTAGAAAAGGTAATCAAATTGAATCTTCTAAACCTGCAGCTAAATTAGCAATTGAAGTGCAGTACCAATATCCAATTATTAATAAGGTTAGCTTAGGTATAGTCAATAACAAAATATCTTTACCCGAAGGAGATATTATCTTAAAAAAAATAAACAAAAACGAAGTTACGCTGATTATGCCTAAGGTGTTAGAAGAACGGATAGTTGATATTAATGCTATTTATAAAGATGGAAATGTATTAAAGAAAAAAGGCATGTCTGGTAATACCTTACCCTCAAAAGAAGAATTGTTATTTTTTGAAAAAGTATTGGTTATTCAGAAATCCGCCCTTAAAAAACTAAAAGATAATGAGTTTAAGAATAAAAAGAAACTAGATGCATATATCAAAAAAAACGTACCTAATGAACCTACAAGTACACAGCAATTATTTACAGGAACTTATTATTTTAACGGAGATGTTTCTTCAATTGATTTATTTATTAAAAAAGAACAAAATATTTTTGGAAAACGAAATATTTTAATCGAAAAAAACGCATATAGAAAACTTGAAGAGAATACATATGGTTATTATATTTCAACAGATACTGTTTCCGGGAAAGACGGATTGATGGGAATTGATGGTAACTGGAAAATACAACCTAACTATGAATATTTAAATGCTCGTAATGACTTTTATTTCATTGGAGAATCAGAACAGTTATTCCATCTTAATATTATGGAAGAGAAACTAGAGCCAGTATCTTATCAATTACGTGAAACAAAGCTTTATTACGGTAATTTGGTAATTAGTAAAATAAAAGACAGTTGGGACATATTATTATATGGTGTTACAAATGCTAAAACTAACCAGCTTGTAATCCCTAACAAATATAAATATATTAGTGTAGATAATGGTTTATTTGAAGTGCTTAACTTAGATGATACAAGAGGTGTTTATGACAAAAATGGTAAACAAATTCTACCAGAAATTTATGATAGTATAAGCATTTATGACAACATAATTAAAACCAGTAGAAGCATTGACGGACAATCCAATTCTAAATATGAAGTTTTTAATTTTAAGGGTGTTGAATTAAAAGAATAGGTAAATGTATAGTCATATGAATAAATTTCTTTTTATAGGAATTGTTTTATTAACATCGATAAGCATTAATGCACAAGATGTCATAAAAACTACAATTATAGATTTGATTGCATATAATAATGATGCCTATTACTATTTGTTTCAAAAAGATGATGATGGTAATTTTAATGAAATTTATTTAGATAAAAGCACCAATAAAAACAAGGTGATTTTACTTGAAATACAAAAAGACGATAGCGTAGAAACACTCCATGAAATTCAAGAAAAATATGATAACATTATTCACACAACAGCATTAGTTCCCAATACGCTTTTAGGTTTTAAAAAATTATTATCAGAAAATAATTGGCTGCTGCATAATTCAGAAACGGATAAAAAAAATACTACTTTATTAAAACCCATTACCGAAGACATAACAAGCATAAATGAGCTTACGTATTCAACCCGATTAGGTGCAGGTCTAGGAGGCTTTATTGAAAATCAACACGATGATAAAACGGACAAATGGAGAATAAAAGATAGAGAATTTCTTACGACACTTATTTTAAGTTTAGGTAATGACAAATACATGAATCTTTATTTTCAAGGAAGCTCAATAATAGGAATTTTACTTCCATTAAAAAAGGAAAACTTAATGGTGTTTGATGATTACAAACCGATGACAAACAGCAACATCTCTATAGATGACGATCGTTATAACTTCAGAAACAAAGAATTATTAACCTATTTTAATCCAGAGGACTTTTACAAATTACAGAAGGATTCAAACCAATATAGATTGGTTAACAACTATGGAACTGATAAACTTAAAAAGGCATTTGACTCCATCTTAATTAGCCCACAATATATCATTGGTAAAACTTCATCTAGTACTTCAATTTATAATTTCGCTTTAAAGTCGATAGAAGTTCCTTCGTTGCAACAGGTGTATTTTTATCATTCTGGTATAGAAATATTAGACGCTGAAGGTGCTTATTATTTGGATAGTGAAGGTAATAAAATACGTACATTGCCCCCTGTATCCTATTTTGTTTGCGGCACGGTATCCTCAAGCGAGTATCGTATTCAAAAAAACAAAGATCTTAAAACACCATTCAGCATTAGCACTTCAAGTGGTTCTTTTGGAGGAATGCTATATGGAGAAACGTTACAATTACGAAATTTACCTAAAAATAGTAAGGTCAGTTTTTTAGATAATTCTAATCATTTCTCTTGGGATGGCAACAGCAGCTACGTTGGTGAAATAAATATACAACCGAAATTACTAAAAGTAACGCAAAACGACAAAACAGGTATTTTTACTTATGATTCAGAAAAAGCAGTAACTATAAAACCACCTAAAGAATATTTTATAACCAAATCTGGTGATTCTATTCTAAAACCCTTACCAACTGGTTTGGACAAAAAAGGCTATGTAAAAGTTACCGAAGCACTACCATTGGTTTATGACAATATTGAAATGAATACCAAAGATGGATTAATCTATTTTTATAAGGAAGGTAAAGTTGGTATTTACCCAAATCATAAAACCACACAATTTGATTCTATTGAGCAAATTACTCGCTCTTTTTATAAGATATCTAAAGATGGCAAACAAGGTTGGTTAGACATAAAGACTTTTAATGAGTATTATTAAATTATGGGTAACAGAGCGTATTTAAGCATTCAAACAGAAAAAGACACAAATGTACTATTATTTGAAGCAAACAATTCATTACCTTTTTTTTGGATTGGATTGCTGGATAATGAGATATTAGATAATGTAAAACCTGTCTGGTTGGAAATTGAAGAACTTTTAAATTCCGAAGATGATGATAAAATTGAAGATTATTTTCGTAATAACCCCAATACAGGATCTTTTAGAGTTGAGAAAAAATCCTTTCTTAAAAACATACACAAAACACAATTGTTTCTAGAAAGTTATGCACCAGAGAGCATCCCTATATTTAACGATTTTCGTTCCTATATTGATTCCAAATTTGCAAAGCCCAATCAATATTTATTATTGGATATCATAGAAATTACTGGGTTTACAAGCATTAGTGAATTAATGACCAATCTATATGATGAAATTAAAAAAATTGAAACACAAAACCTTCAGGGAATAACACATTTAGTACGCCATGATTTAATTGCAGGCGGTACAGGATTTTCAACTGAATTTGAGGAACTCTCTTCGTTTTATGCAAAAGAAATGAAAGATCGGATGAAAAATACACCCAACTATCCAAATGTAAAAATTACTACCAAAAAATCATTAACTCCACATATAGCTGTCTTAATTTTAGCTCCATTATTTACCTACATTACTTATAGAGGTTATATAAAAGAAGGCTTTTCTTCTACTGTAATTATTCTCGGATTAAGTAATATGATGTTTTACTGCTATAGTATTTTCCGTTTAATTCAAATTACAACAGTGTTAAAGTCCAAAAAGCTTAAATAACATAGTATTCCAACATTTTATCGAATATTAACCAAAAGTCTTCAAATATTAATTGTCCTATTTATATGAATACATTACCTCATACTTTTACAGTATCAAAATAAAAACATTGAAAGCAAAACCAGATAATAGCATTGCCACAGAACTTATTTTGTTAGGAATTTTATTTTTAATTGGTTATTATTTTTCTGATTCTTTACAGAAACATCCGTTGGGCTATTTCTGGCTTGCTTTATCAATTACAACACTATGTTATGGCTTTTGGAAAATAGAGCGTTATGAAATAAAAAACGCTCAATTAATAAAGAAAAACTTTTTTGGCCTTTTTACTAAAACTGCTGATTTAAAAAAGCTGAAACAAAAACAAATTAAAAAACATAAAACAGGCACAAGTCCGTTTATATTCATAAGCTTGTTTAAAAACACCGACAAATATCGTAATTTTCAAAAAGTAAAGTTGACTTTTTATAATGGTAAAAAAATGACAATATATCAAAACACCATCGATACTAAAGATTTTTATAGCTTAATGAAACAACTCAAAACACGCAAATTATGAACGTAGGTTACTTATCAAGACTTTTCCCATTCTTGACACTTTTAATGCTTTTGGGGTGTCCTAATTTTGAAGATAGAGACTATATTCATAGACATACTTCAGAAAGCGTAATAGATGCTTCAGAAGCAGCAGATGCGGTAGATCTTGAAGACCCCTTGGTTCAAGATACTCTTTCCAGAGAGGATAAAATCAAGAACACAATAGAAAGGCTAGATAGTATTAATATGGCATTAGACTGGAAACTTATTAAGGACAAACTTTACCGTAACAACGCAGGTCAACTCGGTTTTCAAATTGACTATGCCACTGAAGTTGGTAATACTAAAAATTATATTACCCAATTCTGCGATAGTGAAAGCACTTTAAATGAAATAATTGACATGGAATCATTTGAGCATTTAGGAAGTACTTTTTATAAAGACAAAAACAATATTTACCATTACTTTGATATGGCGTATGGTGGAAGATTTTCAAAATACACCACTGCGGATTATGATACTTTCCATGTAATTGGCGATAATTATGCAAAAGACAAAAACAATATTTATGGAGAACGAGCTGGAATTTTAAAAAATGTAGATTACAAAACTTTCACTTCAGAAATAGGTGCTGGCCCTTATGCAAAAGATAAATTTGGTTACTACTTCTGGGATGAATTAATAATGACCCATGAGGAGTTTTATAAAAAATACAAGCGTAAATCAGTTTCGGTAAAAGATTTTTCAAAATTAATTCAAAATTAATTCAAAATTAAAATCTATGAATATTTATGCCTTTTCAGATACTGCTATAAATAAATTAGCGACTAAAAAAGTGATTGCAATTTATCCATTGTTGATCTGTTTGGTTTTTACGAGTTTTGTAATAGCCAACGCCGTTAAAGATGGTGATCTTTTTAGGGATAAAAATTTTGCTCTCATTATGGCAGGTATTGGTTTCTTCTTTTTAATCGCTGGTTTTTTTTCGGCAAAAAAAGGTGCAAAAAGTGCTTTTATTGACACAAAATATATACTTGATGATACTACTATTGAGAAACAAGTACCCAATGCTAAAAACACGAAAATAAGCTATAGAGATATAAAAAGTTATCGTGAAACAAAAAGAGGACTTCGCATTAGAGCTCTTAAAAAACAAATCTTTATACCCGCTGAATTGACTGATTACCAAGTTGTATTATCCCAAATTAAAAAGAATACGCAATCTGGGGTAATAAAATATCGCACCAAATTTAAACTTAATGAATACGTAGAAATTAACTTAGCAGGTTTTGGTATGATGATCATATTGGTAAGTTTTTTTGTCTTAGAAGACAAACACTACAAATTACTCTTTGGCATACCGTTATTAATCATATTACTTTATGCCATTCTAGATGCTTTTACAAATAAGCATACGCAAACTGATAGTGGTGTTTTAGCTAAAATAACACTCTATTCAATAGCCCTAATTGGTTATTTAACGTATATACTATTCTTTACTTAAAATGAGAACCTTTATTTTACTTATACTATTACTTCATGTCAATTTGAGCTTTGCTCAAAACAAGGACAAAGTCTATGAATACAGTGAAATTACAAATCAAACTGATAAAACGAAGATTCATCATTTAGAAATTCATGGTTTTTACTATAAAATAAAGGAACTTCCAACTGATATTGCCGAATTTAAAAACCTGAAAAGTCTCAATATAAAATTTCAAGATAGTTTAACAGATATAACACCATTAGGTAATTTAACCAACCTAGAAAAATTAACAGTTTCACACTGCAATGCAATTCAAAGCCTAAAAGGTATTTACAATCTTAAACATTTAAAAACCTTAGATATTAGCTTTTGTAAATTTCTCATTTTACCTAAAAAAATAAAAAAAATTACCCAACTTGAGCATATAAGAATAGGAAGTCTAGAAAATGAAAAGCATATCAAAAGGATTATCCCTTTACAGAAGCTAAAATCACTAGATGTATATCTAAAAAACAAAATCCCTAAGGCTATTTTAAAATTAAAATCACTAAGAAAAGTAATATTATCTGCTGACTCCATTAGCGACTATGAAAGTTTTAAATACTTAGCACATATTGACACACTCATTTTTGAACAAACCAAACTCGATTCAATTCCCAAAAGTTTCAAGTATTTAAAAAACTTAAAATATCTCGACTTACATTACAGCAATAATCTGACAGACCTATCAAATTTAAAATATACAAAACAACTTGAGCATTTAAATGTATCTGCATGTAATATTGTAAAGTTTCCTAAGGTATTTAGTACATTCAGCAAACTAAAAAGTCTAAATATATCAGGTAATCTCAAATTAGGATACGTAAATAGTTTATGGTTTTTAGAATATTTAGTACAATTAGAAACTTTAGATATTTCGCATAGTAACATTTCAACTATTAGACCTGAAATTTTAGCACTAAAAAATCTAAAATCACTAAAAACAGGAAGTGTATTACAAGATTTTGAGGGATTAGAGCAATTAACTAATCTTACTCATTTAGACTTACAGGAAAACAGAGAAACAGGTTATATGCTTCCTTATGAAGTTTTACAACTTAAAAAATTAAAATACCTAAATCTCTTTGACAATAACAATTTAGAAAATCTGGCAGGCATAGAAAACCTGAATGATCTCGAAGAGTTAAACCTCAGTTTTTGTACTTTTGAAAGCGTACCCAAATATTTTAATAAAATTAAAAAATTAAAAAAACTGAACCTAAGTTTTAACAAAAAAATTAAACGTTTTGATTATTTAGGTAAAATCGAACATCTAGAAGAATTAAACATCGGTTTCTGTAACTTAAAAAAACTACCAGAAGAAGTTTATTCATTAAAAAAATTAAAAAAACTTGATTTTGATTACTATACAGATGCCATAGATTTTGATGCATTTAACAATTTAAAATATCTTAAGGAACTGCATCTAAATTACCTAGATGATAAAGATTATGAAGAAATTAAAATACTTAAAAAAAAGTATCCTCATTTGAAAATTCACACCTATAATCGTAATCCATAAAAAACAGTATGAAGAAAATAATTTTAATTATTACGCTAATAAGTATTTTTACAACTTCTTATAGTCAAGACAACCATGAGGTTTCGAAATTAAAGCCGCCTACTAACACACCTGTTGAATTAAAAGTATTTAAAAACCAACAGCGATATAAACTAATTATTGATTCACAAAAATGTGAAGTTGATGTTTACATAAATGGTATTGAAATCAATCCTACATATGGCACAAAGAATTATGATTTAAACAATTATATTACAGACAAAGTTTCTTCTATCAAAATAATAGCAAATCCTGGATATATCTCTTATCCTGAAAATGGAACTATCAATAAAAGAAAGGTTCAGAGTTTTAGAGAATATTCAAAATTATCTGCCATGATAATAGAAGAACATGCTACTGATTCTAAAAAAAACTCTTGACAACACCTTACTTGAAGGCAATGAACCAGTTGTTTTTCAATTTAAGTTTGATTCTAAATTACCATATTACCCTGAAGCTTGGAAAAATGGCGTTGATTTAAGAAAGGATGAAAAGTTACCTATAAAAATAATTGCTCTTTACGAGAAACTAGGTAAAGCAGTTTTAGAGAACGATGAAATTGCCATTAATGACCTACTCTATAAACGTGAATATGAAATTCAACAATTGGATTTTGACACCAAAATTGAAACAACTAGAAAACTTTGGACAGAAATTATTACACTAAATGAACCTGCAAAAAATTATTCCGTATCAGAAGATTTTAGCATGACATATTATGCTGACGGAAAATTGGTATACATACAGCCTGAAAATAATTTAGATATGCTCATCTTCAATGGAAAAACAATAGATACTCAAATGTCTTACATGTTGTACCAACCTAAAGGCTCCAAAGAACTTAAAATAATAAGGTAAAAGACAGATTTTATTAAGAAACATAATAAATACTACCGTCGAATTTCAAATATTTACCAAACTACTACGAATATATATTAGCCATTTCAATCAATTTTAAATTATAATATGTTTGCCATGTTAAATCGCAAATACAACAGCTAATCAGCAAAAAAACTTATGAAAAGACTAACCATGCTCCTATTATTTACCTCCTTATTTGGTTACGCCCAAATAGACTATAAAGGACTCGTAAAAAACTTAGAAGATATCACCTATGAAACCGATATAAAAGCTCATTTTAAAGGTATACCGTTTAATGAAGAATATAGTGAAATTGAATTTAATGATGAACGTTTCTTACGATTTTACGGTGTTATTGTTAATAAAGTAACATTTAGTGATAGTTGGAACGGTAAAGTGATAAACATTAAACCGTTTAATGAAAACGCAGACTATGAAAAAATAAAAGCTAAATTATTTGAATTATATGGTGAACCAGAAACTAGCGAAAGAACAACTAGAATTAGATATGAATGGGAAACTGACAACAAACAGATATTATTAAGTATAAACCTACAAGGAGAAGAAGAGGAAGAAGAAGAAAAAGAAGAAACAGTTCAAGGTGTATTTAAAGATTTTGATTCTTTAACAATCGTCTTAAAACAAGAATAAATATTTAATATTCAACTAATGAAAAACCTTATAATTTTACTCATATTAACTATCAACTTCACATTTACTTCATGTGGTAGTGACACGCTTAAATATGATTTTTCAAAAATAAAGTCGTTGGCAGAAACCAAAGCATTAATCGCAAAAATGCAACTTGAAAATAAAGATGAAAAAGTTGACAGTACTTCCAATTTTCAAGAAATCACTTTAAAAGGGATGCACTATGCTGGAGTACCTGTAAAAAGTGCTCTTATTACTGATAATTACACTTTACTGACAACGGATACCCTTAACTTTTCTGCCAAAAATTTACTGGAATCATTGGAAGCTGAAAAGGGTTTAACAAATATAGCAGACAGTTATAGTGACGATATTGACTTTTTTTGGAAAGATGAAACTGAAAATAAAAAACTTGAAATCAAACTAGTTAATGGTAAACATTTAGCGGCCTTTGGAGATAAAGATTATGCTGAGTTAACTATAAACTATAAACCAACCTACACTATACCATTAGCAAACCTTCATAAGAAGATTAAAACTTTTGAGAACCAACCTAAATACATACTAAATATAAGAGCTTATGATTGCCTATATGATATAATTCTTAACGACATAATCATTACAGAGTCTACTAATATTACTGAATTTAATTTAAACAACTACATTACTGGGCCTAATTCTTCAATAAAAATAATAGCTAAACCTAGTAAAAGTGAGGGTTCAAAAACATTTCATGAACAGTCTTATTTTTCGGCTACCATTATCAATAAAAGTAATAATGAACCTGTTCAAGAAATCGTAAAAACAGCTCTAAATGGTAGTAATTCTATTGTATTTGATACTGAATTTAATTCTATACTACCCTACTACCCTATTGCATGGACTGACGGTGCCGATTTAAGAAATGACAAAAACTTGAAGAAAAAAGTAATTGCATTATATGATAAATTAGGAAAGGCCATTTTAGCGAAAGATAAGCAAGCAATTAACGATATATTCTATCAAAAAGATTTCGAAATGCAACAATTAGATTTTGATACTAATTTTGAAACCGCACGAAATGAATGGGAAGCCTATTTAGCAATTCAAACCTCCAGCTACAAGTACACCCTAGCAAATGATTTTGAAATTGAATTTAATGATGGTGGAAAGTTAATTTACACCTATGCCAAAGACAAATCAGATATGATCATTTTTACTGGAAAAGGCTATGATGATACGTTAAATCATTATTTATACCAACCAAAAGGATCTAACGAACTCAAAATAATCAGATAATGAAAAAAATATTTTATATACTACCAGTAGTCTTAATTATGGTTAGCTGTTCTAAATCACAATCTATAGATAATGAAGAACTAGATCATTTTATATCAAAACTTGACGATAAATCATTGGAAGAGATTAAAGAAGAAATGAATAGCAATGTCTCACAATTTGAATCTTTTTCAAAATTCTTTGAAAGTTCATTTTCCAATGATATAGAAATAATTAATAAGGAAGATGAAAAATATGAAGAAGAATTTAAAATAGATACCTCAGGTATTGGAAAAGCTCTTCATCAATTTGATAATGTTGAATTTACTCAAACTTATGAAGATTATGAAAGCCAGTTAGAATTTTCAAAGAACAATTCTGATTCTTCTAAACTATTGGACCTAGGAGAAGGCGTATCTCAAAGATTTACACCTAACAAAATCTACTACCACGATGGAGAGGTACGGACGGATAGCATATCAAACTATGACGTAGATTTTACTTTTGATGAAAGCTGGGGAAAAACAAAACCAATTGATAGTATTGATATTACTTATAAAGTAACTTATGTAAAAGATTATGATGTTGTTGAAATCTCTGTAGACAATCCAACTGCTAGTTATAACGGTGGAGAAATTAGCTTGGTTAAAGCAGAGGGCAATTATATTTATTTTACAATGAGCGATACACTTTCGGCACCTGTTAGAATACAAGGTTATAACGAAGAAGGTAAGGTTTTAGACCGAAGTGGTTATTCTAACAATGGCGTGGCTCCTGGCGAAATGGAAAGTGTATTTACTGAAATTCTAGGTTACTTAAAAAAATTACAAGAAAAATTAAATGATGATGACTTTGAAAATACCGCCGAATTTCAAGAATATTTAAAAGACAACTTATCAAATTTAGATTTCTTCAATGATAATGATGGTATTTTTCACAGACAATACTACTATCATGGAAATGTAAAATCCTTAAAGTTATATTTCGAAAAAGATTCTGAAAATAGGGAAATTATATTCACTGCACGAAACTATAAACCTTTTAATGAGAATGACGACTTATTTGTTATGGAAACTGAAGATGCAACTGTACTTTTAAATAACAAAGGTGAACAAGTAATTACATTAAATGGATTTGATGGTTTAGAAAATATAGGTGGTAATTTTTATGAAGATTATAATCATTTTTATTATTTAAACAGAACCAAAAAACAATTAGACACATTATTAGTTTATGATATAAAAGCTCTGAGCAATGGTCTTATTGGGATACTACCTGAACAAGAAAACGAACATTATACACTTGTTACTTCCAACAACATACCAATTGGATCTAAATCATTTTGGCTTCTTCAAGAAGTTGGAAATATAGTATTTGGAATTACTACTGATGATAAACATTACATTTTAGATGAGAATGCTAATTCAATGTTAATACCAGGTGTAACTAAAGTTTATGATAAACAATCTGATGATAGAATAATGGTTAGTAATACAGACAGGAAAATAGGATTTATTAATAGTAAAGGTAAATTAGTAATTCCATTTAAATATGATGATGCCAAAGATTTTGAAGATGGATTAACAGCAGTAAAATTTAATGATACCTATAAACTGATTGATATAAATGCTAAAGTGTTAGTAGATACAGAAGAAGATTATATCAATTTTTTTGGTGAAGATGATAACAATAAGAGAATCTATAAATTTGATTATGGTAAAAAAAGCTATAATTATAAAGGAGAGTTGATTGAAAAATAATGAAACCTAAAATTTTAAAGACTGTTCTTTTTACTCTAATTTTCGCACTATTACTGTTAACAATGGTGCTAAACAAAATGCCTTTTTGGACTATTGGTTTACTTTCGTTTATTATCTCCCTAGCAATAGGGAGTTATATATTATCATCCTTTTCAAATGGGAAGAACCAAATAGATACCATTGAATTTTCAGAAGACATTACAACTGACTTTAGTTCCTTAAAAAAAATCTCCACGAAAAACCACTATTATCATAATGATGCTTTTTATATAGTGAATAATGAGCAAAAAGCAATCGCCATACCTTTTGCTAATATCATAGAGATTAAACACACTTTATCTAAAGAAAACAACAGACGAATCTGGAAATTAATTGCTTTACACAATGACGAGCAAGTTGAATTTAAATTCAGACACAACTTCACTTTATGGAATAGAAATTTTACTCAATTTCTGTCTGAATTAAAACAGAAAAATCCCAATACCAACATAGGAAAATTTAATCTTTTTACGATGTAAAATATTCAAAAGTATGCGAATATTGTTTACATCTACCCAAATATAGATTCACCCCTTTTTATAGCGTTTCTATGCCCTACTTTTGAGTAAAAGCAATTTAAAACACAAGATAAAACAGTGGTGTTTCATATACTATATAACATACCCCTTCCCGAAAAATTAAAAGAGGTAAATCATCAATAATATGGCAAATAGAAGTTATTTATACTCCCTTAATTACAACCAATGCAAACTAGAAAAAGCACTTAAAAAGACCATTTCTGGAGTGTCAGAAAGCGAGTATTATATTCCTTTAGCTTATAAAATACTGATCAGTCAAGAAATTCAAATGTGCAATTCCATCATATGGGATAACAAACAAAAAATAGCCTTAACAGGTAATTTAGAAAAAGGAAAAAGTAAATTATTTGATTTTTTAGAAACGCTGAAATCTAAAAGACTATTTGATGAAAATTTACTTATTGAAAAAATTGAAAACACCAGAATTTCACTTTCTAAGACCGAAAAATATGGCCTTTTAGAACCTGGGGAAATTTATGATTTGGAAAATGAAAACATCTACGACCAAAATACCAGACTCTATAGTAATTTAAAAAATATAGATTCTGAGATTAAATCGTTCTATAAAGCTGTTTTAGAAATTGAAGAAAAGCTTACCAGCCAAAAAAGTTATTTAAAAGATCTTAAAGACAATAATGACTTTGTAGGTAGAATATTCGTGAAACTATTTTCAAAAAAGAAAGTACCCGTCAAAGATAGTATTCGTAAGCTTGAAAATAACATCGCATATTACCAACAAGAAAAATGGAATTTATTGGGCATTGATCAATGGAAAGATCATTTATATTATAATTTTTGATGAGAACCTACTTTATAAGAACCAAAATTATCATTTTTTAATAGGAGGTAAAAGCTCTGATAATAATTCAATACATAGCGTATTTAACTCCAGAAGTGGTTATTACTTTAGCGGTATTATAAAATTTGATAGTCTAAGAAATGACATCATTTACTTCTAAAATAAAGTAATAGAAATTATAAAAAACATTACACGAATAAATGTCTCTGTTTTAATTACAAGGCCATCTAATTTTTTAGGCACATAGTATGAAAAATAAACGGAAAGCAATATTTTTATTAATTACACTACTAACAATAAATTTAGGTTTTTACATATGGACAAACAGCATAGAGAACGAAACTAAAAAATACGACAACTACGATTTTGAAATTGGTCGCTTTTTTCAACAGTCTAATGCTAGCCTGACTGATTCATTAGAAATAGCAACAAAATTATATTCCGTCGAACCCGCTTTACGGTGGTTTGCTGCTATAAACTTTTATGCTAACAACAGTAAAGAAAGCATTAGAATACAACAGGTAAAAACTAAATATTCTGCCTTAAAATCACAAAACGATGCTATATCTTTTAGAGAATTCTTTTATACTAACCTTAATGAACTAAGAGAAAAGTACTTTAAAAGTTATTCTTATAAAATACGTGAGTATAAATGGTATATACTTACACCTCTTTACGGATTGGTCTTATTATTTATGTTTAAACGTTAAATTTAAATTCCTTTGTTAATATAAAAAACTATGAATACTAAAATCCAATAAAATTTTGACCCAACATCGCATTGGGTGTATTCGGTTCCATTTCCAACCAAACCAATTTCCATTTACTAAATTTACACACTTCTCTAAAACAAAACGTTCTAATTTTAGCAAGCTATTCATCAAAAAATATAATAATTTAGTAAAACAGTTACATAATTGCAAAAAAGTATCAAACAAAGCATAATTTCATGTAGTTCGAAAACCTAGTTTTATGTTACTTTGAAGAATAGTAGTTCAAAAAAAATCTTAAATAAACTTCCATGAATAAAAAAGAATTAAATAGTAAAAAAACTATTACTTGTAATTCAAATTCTGATTGTTGTACGCCAAATTCTAAAGTTGAAGAAAATGTGGTTCATAATAGCCTAGTTCAGCGACGTGATTTTATGAAGGTAATGGGGTTAGGCCTTGTTGGATTAACAACACTTGGGTTAAGTCATCCCTTAAGTGCAACAGGAATTCTTCAAGAAGGTTATAAAATTCCTATCAATAAAAATTTAGATCCTGCTTGGATAAAATCATTATATCAGAGGGGTACTCCAGAAACTTATACAGGTAAAGAATTGGTATATATAGGAATGCCGGTTGGTGGTATTTGTGCAGGTCAAGTGTATTTAGGTGGTGATGGAAAACTTTGGTTGTGGGATATTTTTAACGACACCAAAGAAGGTATTGTAGATACAACACACCAGTTGAATGGGAGAAAAGTTAGAGCGAGAGATGGTAGTAATTATATTGTCCCAGTGACTCAAGAATATCCTTTCGATCAAGGTTTTGCTATTAAGGTAAAGCAAAATACTAAAAGTTGGGTTCGTGAGCTAAGCTACAAAGGATTTAAAGACATAACGTTTAAAGGACAATATCCCGTCGGGGAGGTCAATTTTAAAGATAAAAACCTTCCCGTTACGGTTAAGTTAAAAGCCTTTTCACCATTTATACCTTTAGATGTCAAATCATCAAGTTATCCAGCAACGATAATGCATTACACTATCACTAATACTACTGATAAAGAAGTTACTTGCGAACTCTCGGGCTGGTTAGAAAATGCAGCATTACACATTTCAGGTTCAGCTTCTGAGGTGCAATTAAAAAATTCTATTGTTAAAAAGGGAAATACTTCTGCACTGTTTTGTGAAGCCTTGATTGATGAAAATGGCTCTGAGCTCGATTTTAAATTTAAAGATAAACGTGATTACGGAAACATGAGTTTAACCTTACTAAATGCAGATGAATCTGTAAAAGCAATAACTCAATAAAATAATTATTTACAGCCTTTTATAGCTTCAGAAAACGAAATAAACACTGAAGTAATAGAACCTTTTGGTATTAGTTTACGAGGAGGATTAAGCAAAACAGTAACATTAACTGCAGGACAGCGTAAAGAGATTTCATTTGTGATAAGTTGGTATTTTCCTAATTTAAGTGCCGACGGTGACCGTTTTAAAGGACGTTCTTATAGTAATCATTTTAAAAATGCTCTGGAAATTGGTCAAGAAATTGCTGAAAATTTCACCAATTTACATCAAAAAACAGCGTCTTTTGTTGATATGTTTTATAATAAATCAACATTACCATATTGGTTTTTAAACCGAACTTTTGCAAACACATCAACTTTAGCAACTGAAACTTGCTATCTTTTAGAAGATGGTCGTTTTTGGGCTTGGGAAGGTATTGGTTATTGCCCAGGAACCTGTACCCACGTTTGGCATTATGCCCAAGCTATGGGACGCGTGTTCCCTGAATTAGAACGAAATTTAAGAGAGCAAACCGACTTTTCGGTGATTGAAAGTAATGGGAAAATTGACTTTAGAGGCGGTAGAGCCAATAGAGATGCTACCGATGGACAAGCAGGTATTGTTTTAAGATCGTACCGTGAGCATCAAATGACTGTAGACAATATCTTTTTAAAAACGAATTGGAAATATATTAAATCGGCATTGCAATATCTAATTGATATGGATGCTGAAGATGGTGAAGCAAATGGAATGATCTACGGAGAACAGCACAACACCTTAGATGCCGAATGGTATGGCAACATTCCTGTAATAACTTCTTTGTATTTGGCAGCATTAAAAGCAGGTCAACAAATGGCAATTGAAATGGAAGACAATAGCTTTTCTAAAATGTGCACAACCATTTTGAAAAAAGGGAAAAAAAATATAGAAACCCTGTATAATGGTGAGTATTTTGTTCAAAATGAAGACCCAAAACACGAAGATGCTATTGGTATTGGTGCGGGTTGTTATATAGATCAGGTATTCGGACAAAGTTGGGCATTCCAATTAGGATTGGGACGATTGTATAATAAAGAAATGATTCAAAATTCATTAGACGCTCTTTGGAAATACAATTTTGTGCCTAATATGGGTGAATTTAGAAAATCGTTACCAGAGAGTTTAGCAGGTCGCCCGTATGCGATTGATGACGATGCAGGTTTAGTCATGTGCACGTGGCCAAAAGGCGGTAAAAAAAGTGATTGGAAAAAGCACTGGCAATTTGGATATTTTAATGAATGTATGACAGGGTTTGAATACGAAGCAGCAGGACATATGGTTTGGGAAGATAAAATTAAAGAAGGATTAGCCATTACTAGAGCCATTCACGACCGTTACCATGCAGGAAAAAGAAATCCATACAATGAAGTAGAATGTAGCGACCATTACGCAAGAGCGATGGCAAGTTATGGTGTGTATTTGGCAGCTTGTGGTTTTGAGTACCACGGACCTAAAAAACATTTGGCTTTTGCTCCTAAATTGAACCCAGAAAATTTTCAAGCAGGATTTATAGCTGCTGAAGGTTGGGGAACGTATACGCAAACACAAAGTAGAAATACACTACAGGTATCTATTGAATTAGCATCAGGAAATTTGGGACTTAAAGAAGTCAGTTTAGAAATTCCAAATGGAAAAAAATTAAAAAAAGCAGTACTACATTTAAATGGAAAACGAGTAAAAAACACTTGTACAACAAAGGCTTCTAAAGTATTAATAAAATTCAAAGCATTAGAAGTTATTGAAAACGGAAAATTAATTATTGAAATAAAATATATGTTCACATAATAATACAGTTATGACTTTAAAATTAAGATTGAAAATAGTAACGAGTCTTATACTCATAATTGGAGCTGTATCTTGTACTCAAAAAGTAAAAGTTGTTAAAAATGACACTACCCATTCAATGGATTCATTGAAAACTTTTGGAACGATGGGTAAAGAACTCAAAGTGTTAAAAAAAGGTAGTGAAACCGAATTGTTTTCATACCAAGGTAAAGGATGTATTACTCATATGTGGTTTGGAGGACAAGAATTGAAGCATATTGATATTAAAATCTATGTTGATGGCGAAGTGCAACCTTCCATTGATATGGAAATGTATTTGGGTCATGGTATTGGTTTTAAGGATGATTTTTCACCATGGGGAACAGAACGCATGGGAAATATTGGAGGAGAAAGTGGCATCTATAACACGTATAAAGTTCCTTTTGGAACCAACATAAGAATAACAGCTCAATTAACTGCAGAAGGTAAAGAATTAGAGAATTTTTGGTGGATTTTTAGAGGGACTGAAAATTTACCTGTTGAATTTAATGGTGTAAAACTACCAGACAATGCTCGTTTAAAATTACATAAATTAGAAAAACATAAAGCACAGCCTTTAGAAGAATTTTCAATGTGTGATATTGACGGGTCGGGTATGCTATATCAAGTAACAATGGAGGCCAAGGGACTCCGTAAAACTAATCATTGGAAAGACCTGTCATTTATGGAATCTTGTATAAGAGCATATATTGGAGGGAAAAAGGAGCCACTATTTTTGTCATCGGGATTAGAGGATTATTTCCTTGGTACATATTATTTTAATAAAGGAAGATATACCAATATGTTGGCAGGATTAACTCATTTTGATAAAGAAGAAAACGAATTTTCAGGATATAGATTACATGAAAATGACCCCGTGTTTTTTCAAAATGGAATGAGATTAACCAATCGCTGTGGTGAAGAAATTGATGGTAAAATTTTTCATGATCCACCAGCAACAGAATATACAACCTATGTGTGGACGTATGAATGGTAATTTTTAAAAGCAATTTAAATGAAAAGTAAATTAAATATTTTGGTATGTATTATAGCAATATTTTGCTGTGGTTTAGCCTTTGGTCAGGCAAAAGATTGGCCTGTTTTAAAAACATATGTAGGTAAATATTTAGATGAAGTAGCAATGCCACTAGGGGGTATAGGTACGGGTACGGTTTCAATTGGAGGTCGAGGTGATTTACGCGATTGGGAATTGATGAACAGAGGTGCTTTGGGGTATTTACCAGCTTTTAAATTTGTGCAACCGACAATTGCCAATGGGCCTTTTTTCGCCCTGTATTACAAAGAGCAGGATAAAGAAGCGGCTATAAAAGTATTGGAAGGTCCTGTGTCTACCAGAGACTATTATGGTGATTGGGGTGCGGATGCTGTAAATTCAGGATTTCCACGCTTTGAAGAAACCACCTTTTCAACAGCATATCCGTTGGCACAAGTCTATTTTAAGCATAAAGAAGTGCCTGTGGATGTCCGTTTAGAAGCGTTTAATCCACTCATTATGGGGGATGCCGATAAAAGTGGAATTCCAGTAGCCGTATTACGATATGTGATTACTAATAATACAGACAAGCCTATAGAAACCTCTGTAGTTGGAATGGTTCCTAATTATATAGGAGTAGATGGTTGGTCTGGAAAGCCAAAGGATAATTATAACGATTATAAGGAAACGAAAAACCTAAAAGGACTGTATATGTATTCTGAAGGTGTAGACAAAAAAGACACCAATTGGGGGACGATGGCTTTGACTACTATGGCTAATGAAAATGTTACATACAGAACATCGTGGGCTAAACTAGGATGGAATTGGACGTTTCGTGAGTTTTGGGATGATTTTATTGCTGATGGAAAACTAACAGACCATCCAGACAGAAAAAAAGTAACCGATAGTAATGGTAAAACAACATTTATAGGTGGACATAATGTAAAGGACACCAAAAAAATAGAGACACCTCCAGCAACATTAGCTGTAAAACAACTATTGCAACCAGGAGAATCTAAAAAAGTAACGTTTATGCTTACTTGGTATTTTCCAAATCGTAGAGCATGGGATCATGGTGTTCATTCTGGTGGCGGTGGACCTGAAATTGTAGGTAATTATTATACAACACTTTACGAAAACGCTTGGGATGTGGCTGAAAAAACGGCTAACGAACTTGAATCTTTAGAAAATGAAACGGTAAATTTTGTATCAACTTTAGTGAATAGTGATATTCCGTCGGTTTTACAAGAAGCAGGGTTGTTCAACTTAAATAATTTGAGAAGCCAAACAGTTTTTAGAACCGCTGATGGTTTGCCTTTTGGTTTTGAAGGAACTGGAAGTATTAAAGGCACAAAAATAGGAGCTGATAAATCCTCGGGTTGGGGTTATGGAACTTGTACCCACGTTTGGAATTATGAATCTACCACTCCGTTTGTTTTTGGAAACCTCGCTACTAAATTTAGAGAAGTCGAATTTTTGCACAGTGTTAACGATAATGGTGGTCAAAGCCATCGTGTAGGCTTACCTATAAAGGAAAGAGGGAAAAATATGCAAAGTTGGGCAGCAGATGGACAAATGGGAACGCTTATAAAAGTATATCGCGATTGGCAATTATCGGGTGATGATGAGAAGTTAAAAGAAATGTGGCCATACATTAAAAAGGCAATGGCTTTTGCTTGGACAGGAATTTGGGACACCAATAAAGATGGTGTAATGGAAGGGAGTCAGCATAATACGATGGATATTGCTTACAAAGGTCCAAATCCGCAAATGGCTGGTTGGTATTTAGGAGCATTAAAAGCTTCAGAAAAAATGGCGTCGCATCTAAACGATAAAGCCTTTGCTAAAGAATGTAAAACACTTTTTGAAAAAGGAAGTAAATGGATTGATGCTAATATTTTTAATGGAGAATATTATGAGCATCATATCCCAGATGGAACTTCAAAAGTAGCACAGTTAGGAAAAGGCTGTTTGGTAGATCAATTGGTGGGACAATATTTAGCACATACCGCTGGATTAGGATATGTTTTAGATAAAAGCAACGTGCAAACCACTTTAAAAAGTATTATGAAATACAATTATGTAACCAACTTTAACGAACATTTTAATACCTTTAGAAGTTTTGGGTTAGGAGATGAAGCTGGTTTGGTAATGGCATCCTATCCAAGAGGAGAAAAATTAGATTTTCCATTTCCGTATTATACCGAAATTATGACTGGTTTTGAATACAGTACTGCGGCACATATGATTTATGAAGGTCAGGTAGAAAATGGACTTCAAATTTTTAAAGACATTCGTAACCGTTATGATGGCTATAAAAGAAACCCTTTTAACGAAGGCGAATATGGTCACCGTTATGCACGAGCTATGGCAGCTTGGGCAGGTATTTTAGCTTATACAGGTTTCAATTATTCGGCCGTAGATAAATCAATGAGTTTCAATGCTAAAAATGGTACTTATTTTTGGTCCAATGGGTATCAATACGGAAGCGTAAAAATTTCAGGAAACAATAAACAAAAAACAGTAACCTTACTATCTAAAAATGGTGATTTCATTTTAAAATCATTCACATTAAACGGTTTTGGTGCTAAAAAATTCAGAAAAGGAAAAAACTTAGAAAAAGGAAAAGAAATTCAGTTTAAAATATAAAAATAGGGACAATATGACGACTTTATACACTGAAAATAATGAAAACATTAAAACAATCAAGTATCACATATAACCGTAATAACAATAACACCTAGTATGGGACATAAAGAACTGATACCTTATAATTACTTCTGTAAATTTTCAGTAAAAAAATATTATCAGACTCAAACTATGTTAAAAAAAATTAAGCAGTTCTTGCCAATACTAATATTTGCCACCAGCATTTCGCAAGCACAAACATTTAATGTTACTAGAATCCAAGACGTTTACAAAATACAGGTAAATGTAAACGGCTTACCTTATTTGTCTTCACCTTCAGAAGGGTTATGGTCTATTGCTACCACGTGGAAAAATGATTGGCCAACAGATTGGAAACATGCAGAAGCGACCAGTTTTAATACCTATGGAGAATGGACTGTTTTAAGAGGTAAACTGAGCTTACCTCAAGGCGATTGGCATTTTCAAGATGCGTATAAACAAGAAAAAGACAAAGTAAAATGTATTCGTAGGTTTGAGTGGAGAGGCAATGAAGAATTAGATAGCATTACATTGGCTATTCGCTGGAAAGTAAAAGCTGAAAAAGCACAAACTTTTTTACCAGGTATTTTGTATTATGGAAATCCGTCAGGAGAAAAAAATGGAGTTAGAAAAATTCCAGTATATCATGGTGAAACAGGAGAGAAAGCCATTTTTGAAGAACACCGTTATACCATGCCATTTGCGAGCTTAGAATGGCAAGACACAAATGCGTTTAAAGGTGCGGCATTGCACAGTATACCAAGTCCCGTAGTTGGAGCAAATCATTTTGACCAGTGGTGGTCTCTTGGAGTTGAAGCTTTTGAAAGTGACTCTGAATTGGTATTATTATCGGGCCCTATAACTTATAATAACAGGTTAAGTGTCGCCAAAGCACTACAAACTAAAGAAATGGCGTATCCTGATACATTTATGAAAGTTAAACCCGGAACGGTTATAGAAAAGACCTTTTATTTAGAAGCTTATGATGTTGATTCTAAAGGAGCTGGTTTTCAAAAACCTTTGTACAGTTCTATCGCAATTTTTAATCCTTTTTATGTAGGAGACTTGCCTAGTTATAACGATATTTTAAAATCAAAATATCAATTTACAAAAGCAAGGTATATGGAAACTCCCACCTATGCAGGTTTTAATATGTTTCCAGAAAATATTGTACCACAGATAGTATTGGGTTGGGCAGGACAATCAGAAGCACCAACATACGCATTACAAGTTTTAAAAGAGCGATTTAAAGATGATAATATTTGGGGTATGGTTCAAAAGTCATTGGACCACATAACCACATCAACCATAGGTAAAGAAGGTTTTATGGTGAACTATAATACCAATACAAAAAAATGGTCGTCAACAGACCCTGTTTCTCAAGGTCAAGCCATGAATAGTATTATTTTAGCTATTAAAACGGGCAGAAAAAGACAGGAGATAAACACCAAATTATGGGAAACCTTTATAAAGAAAGTATGCGATATTCATTCTAAAAGAATTTTGAGTAATGCTTGGAATCCAATAAATACAGCCGAAGCATTTTATATTTCACCTTTATTAATTGCTGGGAAACTTTTTAAAAATGAAACCTATAAAAAAGCAGCCTTAAAAATGACCGAATATTACGGCAAACGTCATTTGGATATGACTGAACCTTATTGGGGTGGTACATTAGATGCTACTTGTGAGGATAAAGAAGGGGCTTGGGGTGCTTTTCAAGGATTTTTAGCAGCTTATGAGCACACCAAAGAACCAAAATATTTAAAATGGGCAAAACACGCAGGAGACGTAACGTTAAGTTATACAGTGGTTTGGGACATTCCATTACCCGCTGGTCGCTTGGCAGATCATAACTTTAAAACTAGAGGTTGGACTGGGGTTTCACCTCAAAATCAACATTTAGATGTTTATGGTGTTTTAATAGCACCATCCATCTATAAATTAGGGGTTTATACCCAAAAAGAATCGTTAAAGCAATTATCAAAAGTAATGTACAGAAGTTGCGGACAGCTTTTAGACCCGTTTGGTTCGCAAGGGGAACAAATTCAACAAACTAATTTTGCACAACACGGCGACATGTCTAATGTGTTTAAATTGCGTGGTGGGTATTCCGAAGGATGGACAGTATATTGGATAACGGCACATTTTTTACACGCAGCAGCTCAATTTGAAGAAATGGGTGTGAAATTGTAAAATGAATTTTAAAAAATGATTTACATCAAATAAACTTATAAAAATAAAAGAAATCAATGAGAAAAATAATTGTAGGAGGCATTTTGTTAGTTTCATTTTTGTATAACCACTCTGTTAATGCTCAAGAAAAACAATCCTTAAAAGTAATCAGTTATAACATATGGAATGGTTTTGATTGGGGTAAAGATATTGACCGAAAAAGTAAATTTATAGATTGGATAAATATGCAAAAACCAGATGTATTTGCATTGCAAGAGTTGTGTGGCTATACTCAAGAGAAATTGTTGACTGATGCTAAAAAATGGGGGCACAATTATGCCGAAATTGTAAAAACATCAGGTTATCCAGTTGGTATTACATCCAATAAACCTATAGAAGTAAAAGAAAATATATTAGAAGGAATGCATCATGGTGCATTGCATTGTAAATCGGCTGGTATAGATTTTCTAGTGGTTCATTTTTCACCATTTAGTTATAAGAAAAGACACGAGGAGGCAAAAATTATTTTAGATAAATTAGGAGACATTTCTAAAAGACAAAAAAAGTATATCGTTTTAGGTGATTTTAATGCAGTATCACCTTTTGATGCCGATTTATACAAAAACAAACCCAAGTTAATTAGTGAATCTAAAGCGTCAGAAGAAAAGCATAGTCATGTTAGAAATTTATTTCATGGCGAGTTAGAGTATGGGGTTTTAGGTACTTTTTTAAGTTCACAATTAATAGATGTAACTCAAAAACATACATCAGGTTGGGACGATAGAGTGAGTTGTCCGACTCAAATTTTTGAAACAGAAAAAGGGGATGAAAGACATGAAAGCTCTATACGGATAGACTATATTTTGACTTCGCCACTGTTGTCAAAACAATGTATAAATGCCAAAGTGATGAATAAAAAAGAAACATTTTATTTATCAGACCACTATCCGGTTATTGCAGAATTTGAATGGTAGATTTTAATAAATAAATTAAAATGATAAAAAGTACAAAGTTAGGAGTCTTAATATTGCTAATCTTTTGTTTGTCTTGCCTGAAAAAAAAGGCAAAACAAATAGATTTTGAACTAAAACCTGTGACGTACAGTTATACAGAACTATCTGGAATTGGTTTAGAAAAAGGAATTACTAGAAGAGACCCCAGTGATGTTATAAAAGTTAATAATACCTATTATGTGTATTACACTAAAGTAATAGGGAAAGCTGCAGGCTATTGGGGAGATTTATGGTGTGCGACTTCTAAAGATGAGGGCTTCACTTGGGAAGAACAAGGACAGATTTTAGGCATTGGAGATGAAAAAACTTTTGATTCACAGGCCGTTTTCACACCGAATATTATAAAAGGAAACGAAAAATATTATCTATTTTACACAGGTGTAAAGCCTACGAAAGGAAGAACTGATGGTGTTTTCGAGAATAACTCTACAACAGATATCACTGCAATCGGTTTAGCCGTAGCAGACACTCCAGATGGTCCTTTTGAAAGAATTAGTAGTGAGCCTGTAATGAAAATTAGTGATGAGGCCGAAAAATTTGATAGCTATAGAATTGATGATGCGGCATTGCTATTTAAAGATGGTAAATATTTATTATTTTATAAAGGTAGAAGTAGAACCCACGGAGCAACAGGACCAGCTCATACACAAATGGGCGTTGCAGTGGCTAATCAACCAGAAGGACCTTATGTAAAACATAAATCACCTATTTTAGACAACAGTCATGAAGTTATGATTTGGAAACAAGGAGAAGGTATTGCTGCTTTGGCATCTATTTCGTCCACTTTAGAATATTCGCAAACAGGATTAGATTTCACAACGGATAGAAAAACAATAAAAGTAACAAACAGACCATTTGCCCCTGGAGCATTTCGAGCTGATTTGACTGGTGGAGAATCAGAAAAATTGGAATGGGGAATCTCTATGATTCATAATGATGTCGATTGCTATTTGGTAAGATATGAAGTAGAAGAAGTTCAAAAAAAAGAAAATAACTAATAAAAAAAAACATGCAAAAAATGTATTTAAAATCGGCACTCATATTTTTTTGTGTAGTTACAATAAGTAGTTGCAAAAATAAAGTTTCAAAAGAATCAAATGACACAAAAAGTGATATTGAAGAAGTATCATTTGAAAAAGGAACTTTTGGTTTTGATAAAAACTTTCTTCAAAAAAACTATAAAAACACGCTTGTATTAGAAAGTGATGATAAAAAAGCAAGTTTGGTGTTATCTCCTGAATTACAGGGACGAGTGATGACAAGTACATTAAATGGAAACGCAGGGACTAGTTTTGGTTGGTTGAATTATGATTTAATTGCTTCTAAAGAGTTAAAAGAACACATTAACCCTACAGGTGGTGAAGAACGGTTTTGGTTGGGTCCAGAAGGTGGGCAGTATTCCATTTTTTTTAAACCAGAGGTAAGTTTCGATTTTGAAAATTGGTACGTGCCGGCAGAATTAGATACAGAAGGTTTTGATGTTGTCGAGCACAATTCTAATAGTGCAATTTTTCATAAAGAGATCCATTTAATTAATTATTCAGGGACGAAATTAGATATTGATGTAAATAGAAAAGTATCATTACTTACTAAGGAACAAATAAACGACGCCTTGCAATTAGGAACAGAAGATTTTTCAGTAGTTGCTTATGAAACATTCAATGTTGTTAAAAATATTGGTGCAGAAGATTGGAAAAAAGAATCTGGTTTGGTGTCTATTTGGTTGTTAAGTATGTTAACGCCTTCACCCGAAACAACAGTAATTATTCCAATTAAAGAAGGAACTGAAGCTGAATTAGGGACAAAAGTAAAAGACGATTATTTTGGAAAAGTAGCCAATGATCGTTTAAAAAAGACTGAACAAACTATTTTCTTTAAAGCGGATGGAGCTAGTCGAGGTAAAATTGGCGTTTCTCCTACTAGATCTACTAAATTTATGGGAAGTTATGATGCCAAAAATGAAACTTTAACCATTTTAGAAATCGCAGCACCTAATCCTAAAGATGGGTATGTGAATTCTGCTTGGAAAATGCAAGAAAAACCATATTCTGGAGATGCTTTAAACTCTTATAATGACGGTCCGTTGGAGGATGGCTCGCAAATGGGACCATTTTACGAATTAGAAAGTTCATCGCCGGCATTGGCATTGGCAGCTGGAGAAAGTTATACCCATGCACAACGCATCTATCACTTTAAAGGAAAAAAGGAGATTATAAATCAAATAGCTGAAAAAATACTAAAAGTATCAATTGATGAAATTAATACTGCTTTTAAATAAAAGAATAAACTGAAGGTTTTAGCAGGTTACATAGAATTATAACAAACTACAACACAATGCTTAAGAAAATATTACTACTGGTTTTAGCAGTTATTTCATTCCAAATGAACGCACAAAAAGCAGATGCCGAAGTTTATTCAGGCAAACAATTAAAATACGTAGGAATGCCTGTTGGAGGAATTAATACGGGGCAAGTGTATCTAGGTGGTGATGGACAATTATGGTACTGGGATATTTTTAATATTCAACGAATAGACCCAAATAGTCCAGGTGCAGGAGATAAATTTTACATCAATCCAATGATTCAAAATAAACAGTTTGAGCAAGGGTTTGCCATTCGTGTAAATAAAAAAGTATTAAACAAAGTATCTACACCCCATATTAAAACGTTGAATAGTAACGGCTTTTCTGATGTAACTTTCAGAGGTGAATATCCAATTGGAAAAGTCACTTATAAAGAGGTTGGTTTTCCGGTTTCTGTTGCTTTAAATTCGTATTCTCCATTTATTCCAACAGACAACGAATCGTCTGATTTCCCTGCAGTAGTAATGGAATATACGATAACAAACGATTCCGAAAAAGAAGTGTCCGTCGATTTAATTGGTTGGCTACAAAATATGGCTAATTATAAAATGGCAAGTGCTGCAAAAGGAAAAGCTCAAAATGAAATTATAAAATCGGGAGAAGCACTGCAATTAGTTGCATCGTCAAAGGTTACTAATGAAGAAAGCAAAGATTTACCAGATTATGGCAATATGTCTCTAACACTTATAGAAGGAACTGATGCATGGGGAACACCACAAACGTCTAGCGATATAAAATATAATCTTAACAAAGTTAATGGCTCAAATCAAGTAACTTCAAAAACCAATCTGGGAAACAAATTAATTGGTGCTATAGGAAAAAATATGCTTTTAAAAGCTGGAGAAAGTAGAACCTTAACCTATATGTTGTCTTGGTATTTTCCAAATGTTCATCGTAAAGAAAGTGGTTTTCATAATTTAAAAAACAAAGAAAATTTACGACATTATTATAGCAAAAAGTTTACATCCTCAGCAGATGTAGCAAACAAAATTGCTGCAAACACAACTAAATATTTAGAAACAACAAAACAGTGGAATAAAACGTGGTATGATGCGTCATTACCGGCTTGGTTTTTAGATAGAACTTTTGTGAATACAAGTATTTTAGCAACCACTTCTTGTTATCGATTGGATGATTTAACCGATGATCCAGATAATGAAGGACGTTTTTATACGATGGAAGGTGTATATTTAGGGGAAGGAACTTGTACGCATGTATTTCATTATGAACAAGCACTGGGAAGAGTTTTTCCAAATTTAGCAAGACAATTAAGAACACAAGTCGATTATGGTTTATCTTTTAAAGAAAATGGTATTATTGGTTATAGAGGAGAATTTAGTGGGTCAGGTAGTCATGACGGTAGAGGTTATGCTGTTGACGGACAGGCGGGAACCATTTTGCGAGCCTATCGAGAACACACCACTTCTTCCAACAATGAATATTTAAGAGCATATTGGCCAAAAATTAAAAAAAGTGTGGAATATATGATAGCACACGATGCCGAAAAATCAATAACACCAGACGGTATTTTAGAAGGCATACAATACAATACCTTAGATAAAATGTGGTACGGTAAAAATACTTGGCATAGTAGCATGTACAATGCCGCTTTACAAGTAGGTGCTGCTATGGCAACAGAAATGAGAGATAAAAAGTTTGCTAAAAAATGTAAGGCTATTGCTGAATTAGGGAAGAAAAATATGACCAATCAATTATTTGATGGTGAATATTTTATAAATATACCAGACCTTGAAAACACAGAAAACCCTAATACAGGTGTTGGTTGTCATATTGACCAAGTGTTGGGACAATCTTGGGCTAATCAAGTAGGATTACCTCGTGTATTACCAAAAAAAGAAACGGTTAGTGCTTTAAAAGCAATTTATAAATATAATTTTCAAGATGATGTTGGAAAATATTTAGATACGGCGACTATTAAAAATGTCCGTTTTTACGCGTTACCAGGTGAGGCGGGAACTATTATGTGTACATTTCCTAAAGGTGGGGCATTAGAATCTAAAGGCACAAAAACGGCAGATTGGGATAATTTAGTGGTGGGTTATTTTAGTGAAAGCATGACTGGTTTTACCTATCAAGCCGCTGCTCACATGATTTCAGAAGGTTTGGTAGATGAGGGAATGACCATGATTAAAGCCATTCATGATCGTTATTCACCCAATAAAAGAAATCCGTATAACGAAATTGAATATGGCAATCATTATACACGAGCCATGTCAAGTTACGGAGCATTTATTTCGGCTTCTGGTTTTACATTAAATGAACCGAATGGAAAAATTGGTTTTTCACCAAAAATTAATCCCGAAAACTTTAAATCGGCATTTATTACTGGAAATAGTTGGGGTACATTTTCGCAAACTAAAACTGCTAAAAAATTAAATAGCTTTATAACATTGACCTATGGTACATTAACGTTAAGTTCATTTGATTTGGATGAATTTTCAACTGCCAATTTCGTAAAGATGACACTTAACAATAAAAAAACAAAGGCGAAATTAAAAAAGGAAAATCATAAGATTGTAGTATCTTTTAAAGAACTTCACTTAATAAAAGGTGATAAATTAACAATAGAAATATATTGAAATTTAAACAAATGGAACGACGCAAATTTATAAATCAATTAGGCTTAGGAGCAGCTGCTTCGTTAGCATCTACAACCCTATTATCATTTACACCATCAATCAAAAATAACACAACCGATAAAACTTTAAATTTTGGTATTGTTACTGATGTGCATAAAGATTTAATGCCAGATGCAAACCAACGTTTAGAAACCTTTATTCATCAAGCACAAGAACGAAATGTAGATTTCATTATACAGATGGGAGACTTCTGTATGGCTGAGACTAAAAACAAAGACTTTTTAAAAATTTGGGAGCAGTTTAAAGGACCTAAATATCATATTTTAGGAAATCATGACATGGATAAAAACTCTAAAGAAGAGGTATTAGATTTTTGGGGTATGCCAAAAACCTATTATTCATATGATTTTGGAAGCTATCATTTTATTGTGTTAGATGCTAATTTCTTGTATGAAGACGGAGAATTTATAGATTACAAAAATGCTAATTTTTATGTAAATGATAATGTTAGAACATTTATTGACAATGAACAAATTGAATGGTTTAAATCAGATTTAGAAGCTACAGATTCACCAACTATTGTGTTTTCCCATCAAAGTTTATGGCATTACCAATGGGGTGTGAAAAACCGACTAACACTTCAAAAAATAATGGAAAAACACAAAGAAAAAATAATTTGTTGTTTAAATGGCCATAATCATTTAGACTATCACCATCATCAAAACGGAATCGATTATGTTGAAATAAACAGTATGTCTTACCAATGGATGTCTGACAAATACAGTAGTACAGAACGTTTTTCAAAAGAATTATATAAAAAATATGGAAACCTACATCACATAGCAGGTTACAAAGACCCATTGTATGCCTTTGCTAGCATAAATTCAAAAGGAACTATGCAAATAGAAGGTGTAAAAAGCCAATGGATTTCTCCTTCTCCTTACGAAATGGGTATGCCTAAAGGCATTGACGGAATGGTTTATTCTGCAGAAATTTCTGACTATCAACTTAAGTTTTAAAAAATCAATATTAATACGCAGTTGAAATAACATATACGACATACCTCCACGAAACAAAAAAGCATCCCGATTTGGGAAGCTTTTCATCAACTAACATGCGTTAGAGTAGTTTTATCTATAATCTATTAAATCAAATTTTAAAATCGGTTTTGGAAGGCCAGAGCACTCGAGTAACCTAGATTATCTTAAGAATGAAAATTTTCAATAATAATTTTCTTCACTTTTTTATTCAAAGATGCAATAGCATTATAACTAGTGTGTTCTAAAATAATAACCACCAAATCGTCTTTCTGATATTGCGTAAGCCCCGTTCTAAAACCATTCCATTTACCGTAATGATAGATAGTGTTTTGGTCTTTGGTATTAATCCTTAAACCGAAACCGTATGGAATTTCTTTTCCGTAGATCGTTTCTCCTTTAGAATACATAAGGCTCAAAGATTCTTTTGAAAGTAGTTTTCCGCTATTTAGTCCAAGTGTCCACTTCAACAAATCTTTACTTGAGGAATACACATTTTTATCACCAACAATAGCGTCATTAACTGTAGTATTAATTTTAAGATGTCTATAACCTCTTTGCAATCTATATCCATCCAAATGATTTTCTGCAGTGTTACCTTTTTCTGAACTCAATACAAAAGAATCTTTCATATCTAGTGGTTCAAAAATGTTCTTTTTCATAAAGGCACTAAAACTATTACCTGAAACTTTTTCAACTATAGATGCCAATACAAAATAACCCGTGTTTGAATAATCAAATCTCCGTCCTGGTTTAAAATAACGCTGTGCTTTACTCGATTCAAGCAATGCCATCATTTCACTATTCGTTGGTGCTTTTTCTTGTTTCCATTCGTGCTCTGCAACCCAAAAATATCTCGGTAACCCAGAAGTATGATTTAGCAGGTTTTTAATAGTTATATTTTCATAAGGGAAGTGCGGAAAATACTTATTTACAGTATCTGTAAGTTGAATTTGATTCCGCTCATACAATAACATAATAGCCGCTGCAGTGAATTGTTTACTTACTGAGGCCAATTGAAATACAGACGCTTCATTTAAGGGTTCTTTCTTTTTAAAATCTGCATAACCGATGTAATTGTCATATAGAATTTTCCCATGCTTTGCGACTAATAATGAACCATGAAAATCTTGCTTTTTATTAATACGCTGTAACAAGGAATCTAACTTCTGGCTCACTTTTTCTGTTTCCACTTGAGGATACTGCTCAATTAAAATAGGATTTCCCTCTTCAATATGAGTCGCTAATGTTACTACAGGCTCAATTGCTTCTTTCTTTGCAGATTCAGGCTTAGCACCCAACATAAAGCTGCTCAAAACAACTATTAGTGCTATCAATGTAACTGGAATATATTTTTTCAATGTGATTATGTTTACGGGTGCAAATTAACAATCACCTTAGATTTCAAAAAGGTTTAGTGCCTATAACGTAAATTTTAAGGTTTTATGATAGTGTTTTTTAAATTCCAACAAAATTTAACATTTAAATACAACCAAGTAAAAGAAAATTTCGAAAAATAATAGAGCTTAACCCCGTTGTATAAAACAATGAATGCTACTTTAAAATAGGAAGAAAAATGGCTATAAAACAAAAAAGCATCCCGATTTGGGAAGCTTTTCATCGACTAACTTATTCAGTTAGAGTAGTTTTATATGTAAACTACTAAAAACAACACAACGTCGTTAAAATTTCTCGAACTTTAGAAATTTTAGCGGTCTGGACGGGATTCGAACCCGCGACCTCCGCCGTGACAGGGCGGCATTCTAACCAGCTGAACTACCAGACCGTTGCTTAAAGCGAGTGCAAATATAAACGCGTTTTTTTTAATAGCAAAATGTTTTTACAAATTTATTATAAAAACTTTTTTCTACTGACTAAATACGTAGTAAGTACCTGCTCAAAACCTTCATTAATATCTACTGGAACATAGTCAATTTTATATTGCATACATTTCATTTTCAAGTTATTAAAATATTTTTCAACAATTTCCTTATACCCTTCCTTCACAGTATCAGCATATAAATTAATATGCTCACCGGTTTCTACATCAACAAATCTTTTTGGAGTATTGCTAAAATCGAAATCAAGCTCTCTTTTACCGTCAAACGTATGAAACAGTACTACTTCGTGCTTATTATACTTTAAATGACGCAACGCCTCGAATAAGCTCTCTTCTTCAATATCCGACTGAAACATGTCAGTAAATAGGAAAATTAAAGAGCGTCTATGAATTTTGTCTGCAATCTCATGCAATGCTGTAAATGTCTTTGTTTTGGTCTTTGCCTCTTGCTCAAGTAATAATTCGAGTTGATTCAATAACATTCGCCTATGGCGTTCACTCCCTTTAGCTGGAGCGTAATATTCATTTACATCAGAATAGACACTTAACCCATAAGCATCGCGTTGACGCTTTAGAATCTCTAATAAAGCCGCTGAAGCCACAACTGAAAACCCTATTTTATTCAACTGCTCTAAACCTGAATTTTTTAATTGAGGATAATGCATCGATGCTGAATTATCTATAATCAGCTGACATCTTAGATTCGTTTCTTCTTCGTACCTTTTTACAAATAGCTTATCAGTTTTTGCAAATAATTTCCAATCTATATGTTTCGTACTTTCTCCTTTATTGTACAAGCGATGTTCGGCAAACTCAACCGAAAACCCGTGAAATGGGCTTTTGTGTATACCAGTAATAAAACCTTCTACCACTTGATTAGCAAGCAATTCCAAGTTTTTTATTCCGGTTATGTTTTTTGCTTCATTAACTGACATCGACACAAGATATAATAAAAAAAGGTTTGTATCGGACTACGTCTGAAACAAACCTTTTTAAAATTTACTAGCTTTTTTTTATACTAAAGCTTCTAATTTTTCAGTGTATGTTGCTTTTGGTGCTACACCAACTTGCTTATCAACCACTTCACCACCTTTAAATATTAAGATAGTAGGTATATTTCTAACACCATATTTAGCGGCAAATTCTTGATTTGCATCAACATCAACTTTTACAACAACTGCTTTGCCTTCAAAATCGGCACTTAATTCTTCTACTGTTGGAGCTAACATTCTACAAGGGCCACACCATGCTGCCCAAAAATCTACTAAAACAGGTTTTTCTGATTTTAATACTACATCCAAAAAGGTAGCATCTGTAACTTCTATTGCCATATTATTTTTTTATAATTGTTATTATTTTTTACACTACAAAAATAGTAATTATTTTACCAAATAGAATAAACTATAATTGCTTTTGCTTATTTTAGTATCTAAAATAGCTATTTACTTACAAAATAAGTTAAAAAACGCCCTGAGCTACCGCTTTAATGTTATCTGATTTACCCATTGAGTAATAATGCAATACCGGTACACCAGCCTTTAACAACTCCTTAGACTGTTGAATACAATACGCTACACCAACCTGTCTTACCGCTTTATTATCTTTGCATTTCTCAACTTCTTTTATCAGTTCTTCTGGCAAATCAATTTTAAATACTTGCGGTAACAATTGTAAATGTCGTTTTACAGCAATCGGTTTAATTCCCGGAATTATAGGCACCATAATTCCTTCTTTTCTTGCAGCAGCAACAAACTCAAAATACTTTTTATTGTCAAAAAACATTTGGGTTACTACATAATCTGCACCCGCATCTACTTTTTGTTTTAACCTTTTTAAATCGGTTTGTAAAGATGGAGCCTCTAAATGCTTTTCAGGATACCCCGCTACACCAATACAGAAATCTGCTTTGTCATCTACATCAATTACATCATGTAAATATTTACCCGCATTTAAGTTTTGAATTTGACTTACCAATTCTGTTGCAAAAGTATGACCACCATTGGTCGACTTAAAATATTGCTCGTGTTTCATAGCATCTCCTCTAAGAGCCATTACGTTTTCAATACCCAAATAATGACAATCGACCAACAGATATTCCGTTTCTTCTTTAGTAAAACCTCCACATAAAACATGCGGAACCGTATCAACGTTATATTTGTGTTTTATAGCCGCACAAATACCAACGGTTCCCGGACGCATCCTAGTCGTTTTTCTATCTAACAGTCCACCTTTATCAATATAAATATATTCTTCCCTAGACGTTGTAACATCTATAAAGGGAGGTTTAAACTCCATCAAAGGATCTATATTATTATATAACTCTTGAATGTTTTTACCCTTTTGTGGTGGGATAATTTCAAAAGAAAATAATGTTTTCCCTTTTGCTTGTGCTATGTGTTCTGTTATTTTCATTTTTTTAGTAATTCATTTACGGCTTCAAAAGTGCCATCATATTCCCAATAAATCCATCGACCATCTATATAATCGGTTAATATATATTTTTCACTTACCGATTTAATTCTTGAAAGTGCAACCAATTTTCTTGAAAATCCTTCAACAGTAACCTGCTCAGTTACCTCTTTATTTTCTTTGTCGTAACCATGTACAACGATATGACTTCCTAAATTTAATTCAATAAATTTCATTGTATTTAATCTTCTGCCAAATTAGGATTCAACCATTTTCTAGCTTCATCAAGTGGTATATTTCTACGTTTTGCATAGCTCATCAATTGATCTTCTTTTATTTTTCCTAGACCAAAATACTTAGCATCTTCATTACCAAAATAATAACCAGATACACTTGAAGCTGGCCACATAGCAAGACTGTCTGTGAGTTGCATTCCAATATTTTCCTCAACATTTAAAAGCTCCCAAATGGTTCTTTTTTCAAGATGATCTGGGCAAGCAGGATAGCCTGGTGCCGGACGAATACCTTTGTAACTTTCTTTTATCATCTCTTCGTTAGATAAGTGTTCATTAGCATCATATCCCCAATAGTCAGTTCTAACTTTTTCGTGTATATATTCTGCAAAAGCTTCTGCTAGCCTATCCGCTAATGCCTTTACCATAATGGCATTATAATCATCTAAATTATCTTGAAACTCCTGAACAATCTCATCGGTTCCAAAACCTGTTGTAACGGCAAAACATCCCATATAATCTTGTTTACCACTCTCTTTGGGGGCTATAAAATCAGCTAACGCATAACTTGGAATCCCCTCACGTCTTTTAAGCTGTTGTCTTAACGTAATAAATGAATTTACAGCTTTTCCATTTTCGTCATAAATTTCAATATCATCGTCATTTATAGCACTTGCAGGAAACAAACCGAAAATAGCTTTGCCTTCTAAAAGTTTTTCATCAAAAATACGCTTTAATAAAACCTGTGCTTCTTCATAAATTACAGTGGCTTGTTCACCCACAACAGCATCAGTTAATATATCAGGAAATTTTCCATGGAGTTCCCAACTTCTAAAAAAGGGGCTCCAATCGATATAATCCTTTAAAAGACTTAAATCAAAATCTTCAATAATTGTAACCCCTAATTTTTTGGGCTTTGTAATCGCTGTATGCTTCCAATCTATCTTGTACTTTCTCGATCTTGCAACTTCTATAGTAGTGTATTCTTTAGCTTTCTTTCGATTTAAAAAATTCTCTCTAAATTTATCGTACTCTTCTCTAATTTGTTTTTTAAAGGCTTCATTATTCTTGTCTAACAGATTACCAACAACAGTTACTGCCCTTGACGCATCGTTAATATGCACTACTGTATTGTTGTACTTTGGCGAAATTTTGACTACAGTATGAGCCTTTGACGTTGTTGCCCCACCAATCAATAACGGAATGGTCATTCCGCTCTTTTCCATCTCTTCTGCCAAAAAGGTCATCTCGTCTAAGGATGGTGTAATTAGACCACTTAAACCGATGGCATCTACCTTATGTTTTATAGCTTCAGCAATAATTTTTTCTGGCGGTACCATCACACCTAAGTCAACAATATCATAATTGTTACACGCTAAAACAACAGCAACAATATTTTTACCAATATCATGTACATCGCCCTTTACAGTGGCCATTAAAATTTTCCCTATACCTTCTTTTGGAGCTTTAGGATCTTTTGCAGCTTCAATATATGGTTGTAAATAGGCTACTGCCTTTTTCATTACTCGTGCTGATTTTACCACTTGTGGTAAAAACATTTTTCCATTACCAAAAAGATCACCAACCACATTCATTCCGGTCATTAAATTAATTTCAATAACTTCTATCGGTCTTTCAGCAGTAAGTCTCGCTTCTTCTACATCTTCGATAATAAAGGCATCAATTCCTTTAACCAAGGCATGTGTAATTCTATCTTGCAACGGATCATTTCGCCATAGATTTTTCGTAACATCATCTACCTTATCTTTTCCAACTACGGTTTCTGCAAATTCTAATAATCGCTCTGTAGCATCGTCTCGTTTATCAAATAACACATCTTCAACACGCTCTAATAAATCTTTAGGAATATCATCATAAACCTCTAACATCGTTGGATTTACAATACCCATGGTCATTCCATGTTGAATAGCATGGTACAAAAAGGCAGCATTAATAGCTTCTCTTACAGGATTGTTTCCTCTAAACGAAAAAGAGACATTACTTACACCACCACTTACATTTGCATGCGGTAGGTTTTCACGAATCCATTTTGTTGCTTTAAAAAAATCAAGTGCATTTAGTCTGTGCTCTTCTAATCCAGTTGCTACTGGAAAAATATTTGGATCAAAAATAATATCTTGAGCTGGGAATCCAACTTTGTCAACCAAAACATCATAAGAACGTTTACAAATTTCAATTCTTCGTTCGTAAGTATCCGCTTGTCCATCTTCATCAAATGCCATTACTATTACGGCCGCACCATAACGTTTTACCAATTTTGCATGATAAATAAATTGTTCTTCACCCTCTTTTAAACTAATAGAATTTACAACTCCTTTACCTTGTACTACTTTTAGTCCGGCTTCTATAATGTTCCATTTTGAGCTATCAATCATTACGGGAACACGAGCAATATCTGGTTCTGAAGCAATAAGATGTAAAAATTTCACCATTGCCTGCTCACCATCTAACATGCCCTCATCCATATTAACATCGATAATTTGAGCACCACCTTCTACTTGATCTCTAGCAACACTTAAGGCTTCATCAAATTTTTCTTCTTTAATTAACCTCAAAAATTTACGAGAACCTGTAACATTGGTTCGTTCACCAACATTTACAAAGTTACTTTCTGGCGTAAGAATTAAGGGTTCTAAACCAGATAAGGTTAAATAT
Organism: Aureibaculum luteum; assembly: GCF_003449015.1. Lineage (GTDB taxonomy): Bacteria > Bacteroidota > Bacteroidia > Flavobacteriales > Flavobacteriaceae > Aureibaculum > Aureibaculum luteum. The sequence goes on from NZ_QRGD01000001.1 coordinate 493,489, forward strand.
TTATTTTCGTTTTTCATTTATTTATAATGTTCTACAATTGGAAAAGGCTCATAATAATGATGTAATAATGCTTTCCAATCTTGATACTCTGGTGATTTTCTAAAGCCAACTTCGTGATCTTCTATAGTATTCCAGTTTACTAATAATATATATTTATCTTCTTGCTCAATACATTTTTTAAGCTGATGAGAAACATATCCATTTTTAGATGCTATTATTTTTTGAGCTACGTTAAAACTAATCTCAAAATCTTTAGACCATCCTTTCTTAATATGTAAAATAGCCACTTCTAAAATCATAAGGTTTGTTCTAAAACGCTCCTAGGTTTATATTTCTTTGCAACCTCTGCAATGGCTTTAATATGCTCAGGGTTTGTACCACAGCACCCTCCAATAATATTTATCAAATTATCTTTTAGATAGCTTTCAATTAAGGCTTGCATTTCTTCAGGAGTTTCGTCATATTCACCGAAGGCATTAGGTAAACCTGCATTTGGGTGAGCAGAGGTAAGAAAAGATGTTGTTCTAGATAACCTTTGCATATAAGGTTTTAACTGATCTGCTCCTAAAGCACAATTAAATCCTACACTTAGGATTGGAATATGAGAAATTGAAATTAAAAAAGCTTCAACAGTTTGGCCTGACAGCGTTCTCCCTGAAGCATCCGTAATTGTTCCTGATACCATAATTGGAATGTCTATATTCTTCTCTTCTTTAACCTGTTCAATTGCAAATAAAGCCGCTTTAGCATTTAAGGTATCAAACACGGTTTCTACTAGCAACAAATCTACACCACCGTCAATTAAAGCCTCTACTTGTTGTTTATAAGCAATACGCAACTCATCAAAAGTTACTGCTCTAAAAGATGGGTCATTAACGTCTGGAGACATACTTGCCGTACGGTTTGTTGGCCCAATTGAACCTGCTACAAACCTAGGCTTATTTGGTTCTTTTTCTGTATATGCCTCAGCAACTTCTTTCGCCAATTTAGCAGATTCAAAATTCAGTTCATATACAATGTCTTGTAAATCATAATCCGCCATAGCGATTGTGGTTCCTGAAAATGTATTGGTCTCAATAATGTCTGCTCCAACATCAAAATACTTGGCATGAATATCTTTAATTGCCTGTGGCTGGGTAATTGACAACAAGTCATTGTTCCCTTTTAATGGTAAGTGAAAATCTTTAAAACGTTCTCCTCTAAAGTCTTCTTCTGAAAATTTATATTGCTGTAACATGGTACCCATGGCACCATCTAATACTAAAATTCTTTTTTCTAATTCTTGTCGAATATTTTTCATCTGCATATTTTTTATATCAGTTCATGATTTACCCTTCCTTTTTAGGATAATTAAAATATATGTGTTCGCAAGAATCGTGGAGTTTGAAAATCTCGTAGTTATCTAGCCTAAATTTATAGTTTTACACTAAAAACCCTAAAACAACTGTGGTTCTAGGAAGAGTAGAATGTAGCACCTTCTTTATTCTGAGAAATCAGAAAAAGGGTTGCTAAGGTTTCATAGGGTCTAATCCCTCCACCTTTCTTGATAACATATATTAAAGAACTAATACTTAGGCACAAAATAAAGCAATAAATAACTTAAAACCAATTTTATTCAAACAAATCTGAAGACAAATATCGGTCACCTATATCGCATATTATGGCAACGATCACCCCTTTTTCAATAGTCTCAGCAATTTTTAAGGCAGCACTAACTGAACCTCCGCTGCTCATACCTGCAAAGACACCTTCTTCTTTCGCCAATCTATTTGCTATAATTCTAGCCTCTTTTTCGCTTACCTCTACAATAGTATCTACTTTTGATCTGTTAAAGATTTTAGGTAAGTATTCTTCTGGCCATTTTCTGATACCAGGAATTTTTGCTCCATCTGCAGGCTGAGCACCTACTATTTCAATGTCTTTATTTTGTTCTTTTAAATAGGTAGAAACGCCCATAATAGTTCCCGTTGTACCCATCGCAGACACAAAATGTGTTATTTCTCCTTCTGTGTCTTTCCAAATTTCCGGACCCGTAGTTTTGTAGTGAGCTTTCCAATTATCGTCATTAGAAAACTGATTAAGCATAAAGTATCCTTTCTCTTTTTCTAGTTGAATGGCTAAATCGCGAGCCCCTTCAATGCCATTATCGGCAGGAGTTAAAATTAATTCTGCTCCGTATGCTCGCATCGTTTTGATTCGTTCTTCTGTAGAATTCTCGGGCATAACCAATATCATATTTAATCCCAAAAGCTTTGCAATAAAAGCTAAGGCAATCCCCGTATTTCCACTAGTAGCTTCAACCAATGTATCTCCTTTACTAATGTCACCACGTTTTAATGCTTCGTTAACCATGTTAAATGCCGCACGATCTTTAACACTACCTCCAGGGTTTTTCCCTTCTAATTTCAAGAAAAGACGTACCTTTTTATTTGAAGTAATATTTTTTGCTTCTATTAAGGGTGTATTACCAATAATATCAATTATAGTTTCACTTTGAATCATCGTCTCTCGTTCTTATTTTAAATTCTTTTTGATAGGTTAAGATTGAGTTTTCAGGAACTGATTCCGTAAGACAAACATTTGCACCTATGATACTGTTAGCTCCCACAACAACATCACCACCTAGAATAGTAGCATTGGCATAAATAATGACATTATCTTCAATAGTAGGATGTCTTTTCGTTCTCGCCAAACTCTTTTTTACTTGAATTCCACCCAGCGTAACACCTTGATATATTTTTACATTATTTTTTATAACTGATGATTCACCAATTACAATTCCAGTGGCGTGGTCTATAAAAAATGAATCACCAATAGTGGCACCAGGATGGATATCTACTCCCGTTAACCCATGCCCATATTCACTCATCATTCTTGGTAAAATGGGGACTTTTAATTTATAAAGTTCATGACTTAATCTATAAATGGCAGTAGCATGAAATCCTGGATAAGCCAAATACACCTCTTCTAAACTTTCTGCCGCAGGGTCATTTTCTTCTATAGTCTTGGCATCTAAGTTCAATTTGTATTGAATGGTTTCAAACTTCGATTGAAATTCTTCCCAAAGTTGCGGATTACCAATCACATTTAGTTTATCTGTAATTTTTAAAAACGTAATTTTTAAAAATTCATAATTTTCAGCCTTAAAAACGCTATCAAACAAACTATAAAAAAGTTTTTTGGTAAATACTTCTACAGTATCTTTTAGACAGATATTGTAATTTCTAAGTTGTGGCTTTTCCTGAGAATGTAATTGCATAAATTAAAAACAGATTAAAGTGTTTGACTATAAAATTATTTAACACAAAGGTATTAAGTTTAAGCATTTACAACACCACTTCAATTCAGATTTTATAAAAAATCTTAACTTAAGATTCTGGTGCCAATTCAATTTCTAAACCATGTAACTCTTTTGTTATTGGTATTTGGCATCCAAGTCTACTATTATCTTTTACATGAAACGCTTCAGATAGCATTGCTTCTTCTTCATCTTCCATATCAGATATACTATGATCAGATAAAATATAACATTGACATGATGCACACATAGCCATACCGCCACAAGTACCTTCTACAGGAAGTTCGTATGATTTACAAACTTCCATTATATTCATTGCCATATCAGTCGGTGCAAGTACCTCATGAATTACACCTTCTCTGTCTTTTATTTTTATATTTATGTCAACCATCTCTAAATTATCGATTTAACTACTACTTTTGGTGCCTCTTTACGACTACCATCAAAACCATCAATACCACTAACTGTAGTGTATTTCATAACATGTTTTTTACCAGGGTTAATAATTTTAAATGCTGATTGGCACATTAAAGTAGCCTCATGAAATCCACATAAAATTAACTTCAATTTACCTGGATAGGTATTTACGTCACCAATAGCAAAAACACCTGGAATATTCGTTTGATAGTCAAAAGTATCCACTTTTATTGCATTTTTTTCAATGTCTAATCCCCAATTACCAATTGGTCCTAATTTAGGTGACAATCCGAAAAGCGGAATAAAATGATCTGTTTCAATACGTTCTTCTTTGCCATCTTTAAGCACTGATACCGCTTCTACTTTATCTTCACCATGCAACTTGATTACTTCGGCTGGTGTTACTAAATTAATTTTTCCTAATATTTTTAATTTTTGAACTGTATCTACAGAATCTAATGCTCCTCTAAATTCATTTCTTCTATGGACTAAGGTAACTTCACTTGCTACATCTGCTAGAAAAATTGCCCAATCTAAGGCAGAATCTCCACCACCAGAAATTACTACTTTTTTATTTCTATACACCTCAGGATCTTTAATAAAATACTCAACCCCTTTATCTTCATAAAAAGTGATTTTTTCAATTAAAGGCTTACGTGGTTCAAAACTTCCTAATCCTCCAGCAATTGCTACGACTGGAGCTTGATGTTTTGTACCTCTATTTGTAGTAACAATAAACGTACCATCTTCTTGTTTGTCGATAGTTTCTGCACGTTCACCTAAAGTAAACCCTGGTTCAAATTGCTTACCTTGTTCAAGTAAGTTATCAGTCAACTTACCTGCTAACACCTCTGGAAAGCCTGGGATATCATAAATAGGTTTCTTAGGATAAATTTCTGAACATTGTCCACCTGGAATTGGCAAAGCATCAATTAAATGACATCTTAACTTTAACAATCCTGCTTCAAATACCGTAAACAATCCGGTTGGACCCGCCCCTATTATTAATATATCTGTTTTAATCATTTTTATTTTTTTGTTATTTCGAATTATAAAATAAATTTAATTCTTAATTAATAAGGTTTCTGTTAACTTATTTAAGGTAGTTACCTTTGATTGAAAATTTCCCTTTATGTTTTTTCTGAATGCATTTAAATTAGCAACCATTAAATTGATATCTTCTGGAATCACTTCTTCAAAAAATTGACGCAATCTGTTAGCAGTCGTTGGCGATTTTCCATTGGTTGAAATTGCAATTTTCACATTGCCCTTTGTTACAATTCCTCCAAGGTAAAAATCACATAAATCTGGTGTATCTGCAACATTAACCAATAGTTGCTTTTCCTTTGCATCCTTATAAATTTGAGCATTTACTTCCACGTTGTTTGTAGCCGCAATTACAATATGCTGTTTATGTAATATATTTTTGGTATAGGGTCTTTGCATGGCTAATATGTCATGTTTTTTTGCTAACGCTAATAACTCAGCAGAAAAATCTAAGGCTATTAATCCTACTTTGGCATTTGGACTCGATTTTAATAAAAAAGAAAGCTTTTCAAGTGCTAAATTTCCTCCTCCAATAATAATTACATTCAATTGGTTCACTTTTAAAAATATGGGATACAATTCATTTTTTTCTATCATCATAATGCCTGTTTTATTTGAATCTGGTGTTGAACTTTGTCTAAAATATTTCTCTGATCCACCACTTTACCTATAACAATAATAGCTGGCGAAGATAATTGTTTTTCTTTAACTATTTGACTAATGGTTTCTATGGTTCCGAATCCTGACTTTTCACTTTCAGTTGTACCATTCTGGATAATAGCTACTGGTATTTTTTGCTTATTCTCGGCAGAGAACAATGCTACTATTTCATCCAGTTTACCCATACCCATTAAAATAACAATGGTTGCAGAAGATTTTGCTGCCAACGCTACATCGGTAGATATTTGATGAGACTTTGTGGTACCTGTAATTACCCAAAAACTCTCAGACGCTCCTCTTTTCGTCAATGGAATACCTTGATAAGCAGGTACCGCCATTGCTGAAGATATTCCGGGTACAACGGCTGTTTCTAAACCAAATTGTTGTGCATATTCTATTTCTTCAGAACCTCTACCAAATATATAAGGATCGCCACCTTTTAATCTAACTACATGACCATCAGAATTCGCTCTACTCACAATAATCTCATTGATTTGCTCTTGCTGATAACGGTAACATCCTTTTCGTTTACCCACAAATATTTTTTCAACACCGGCAGATGCATATTCCAAAAGTGCTTCATTAATAAGTGCATCATACATAATAACATCAGCAGCTTGTATTGCCTTAATCGCTTTTAACGTGATTAGCTCTGGATCTCCAGGACCAGCACCTACTACAGTTAATTTTGGTGTTTTTAAACTCATTTATAATTTTTATACAGCTTTCGCTTCTAGTTGTTTTTGAGCTTCTCTATACGCTCTAACTTTATCCAAAAACTGATATGAATTTTCAATATATTTTGCAGCAAACTCTTCAGTTGGTGAAAATTTATTGATTTGATATATTAAATCAGAAAAAGAAGTTCCTAAAACTATTTTATCACTTTCAACAAAAAACTCATCAAACTGAGCAATTATACCAGCATGTGTATTTGTTTTTTTATTTTCAGCTAATAATAATGCTTTCGCAGAATTTACGAGTGAACTATAAGCATGATAAATAGCACTTGAATAAACTTTATCATTTAATGCTTCTTCTGCATTTTCAATTTTCTCTTCACTTTCTAAAAACAGGGTCGCAATTAAGTCTATAACCACACCTGCACATTCACCAATACCAATCTCTTTAAGGTACTTTTCTTCCTCTCCCCAATCAATAAAATCAGATTGAACTAAATTATCTACATCTTGTAAATCATTTAAGAAATCGTAAAAATACTTTTCACCTTTCTCTTTATAATAATCAACAAATTGTTTTCCGTTCGCATTTGCTTCGAAATCATTTAATATTCTTCGTAAAGCTTCTGGCCCTCTTTTACTTGGTACTTTAACTACTTTATCTGCAAAGGCTCCATTTCCGTTTCCTAAATTTCCTCCACCTAACAATACTTGTAATGCTGGAGCAATTAATTTGTCTGGAGTTCTTACGGTCATCCCTTGGAAACCAATATTCGCCATATTATGCTGACCACAAGCATTCATACATCCACTAATTTTGATGACTAAATCTTCATTTTTTAAATACTGTGGATATTCAGCCTTAAGCAAACGTTCTAACTCTACCGCTATACCTGTACTACTAGCAATACCCAAATTACAGGTATCTGTACCTGGACAAGCTGTAATATCTATGGCTTTATTATAACCCGCTTCAACAAATCCTAATTTCTCTAATTCTCGATAAAAAAATGGAACTAAATCTTCCTTAACAAAAGGAACAACTATATTTTGACGTAATGTTAAACGCACTTCACCAGCGGCATATGTATCAACCAAATCTGCCAATAATCGTGCTTTATCTGTGTAAAAATCACCTAATAATACTTTGATACCTATAGCTACATAACCTTCCTGCTTTTGAGGAATAAGGTTCGTAGATTTCCATAAATTGAATGCGTCTTGATCCTTAATTGTTACTTGAGGTGCTTCAATTGAAACTGGTTTTGAAGCCACATAACTATCAGCATCAATAGCAATACTTTTAAACTCAATTGCTAATTGCTCATGAGCAATTAGCTCTTTAAAAGCATCTAAACCGATATCTTTTAACAAGAACTTCATTCTCGCTTTGGCTCTACTTTTACGCTCACCGTAACGATCAAAAACCCTCAAAACACCTTCCATGATTGGAATAATTTTATCAGAAGCAACAAAATCATATAATACATCAGCATGACGAGGTTGAGAACCTAAACCTCCAGCTACAACAACTTTAAAACCACGAACACCATTTTCAATTTTAGCAATGTAACCTATATCATGAAGGTAAGATAACCCCGTATCTTCATCTGTAGATGAGAAAGACACTTTAAATTTACGTCCCATTTCTTGACAAATTGGGTTACGTAAAAAGAATTTATAAATAGCATCAGCATAAGGCGATACATCAAAAGGTTCGTTAACATCTATTCCAGCTGTTTCAGATGCAGTTACATTTCTAACAACATTACCACAAGCTTCTCGAACTGTAACTTCATCTTTTTCTAATTCAGCCCATAACTCTGGAGTTCTATCTAAATCAACATAATGAATTTGAATATCTTGACGCGTCGTAATATGTAAACGTCCACGAGAATACTCATCGGAAACGGCCGAAATTCTACGCAACTGATTACTCTTTAATTTGCCGAAAGGTATTTTAATACGAATCATTTGAACACCTGCTTGACGCTGACCGTAAACACCACGTGCTAAGCGAAGACTTCTAAATTTTTCTTCATCAATTTTACCATTGTGAAATAGCTCAATTTTATTCGCTAATTCTATAATATCTTTTTCTACAACTGGATTTTCTAATTCTGTTCTAAAACTTTGCATAATTGCTTACCTTACTTACCTTCCCGGAGGAAAAGAACTCTCGTATGGATTTCTGAGAGTATTTAATTTATAATTTCCTTTTCTTAATAACACCTATATCCTATAGGGTAAGTAGTTTATTAAACGTGTTTTTAATAAACTTATTTAACTACCTTAAAATTCAATTGAATTTGAATTAAATTACTATTACTTCAATTTAATTCTGACTGATGAATCCAGCTCCTACTGTATTATTGGTTTGCGTGTCTATTAATATAAATGAACCATTAGTTCTATGATCTTTAAAGGCATCATAAAAAATTGGTTTGTTTAATTTAAAAGAAACGGATGCTATATCATTTACACCTAAACCTGTAATATCGCTATTTATACCTGAATAATCTGGATTTATTTTATGATGTATAGTGTCAACTTTTGCCAATACTTTATTCACTCCATGCTGAACAATATACTTAGCACCTGCAGTCAACTCTTTCGTATCCATCCAACACACTTGAGCCGTAAATTGCTTATCAATCGTTGGTATTTCACCAGCTTTAACAATCATATCTCCTCTACTCACATTGATATCATCTTCTAATGTTATAGTAACTGAAGATCGTCTTGATGCCGTTTGATACTTTTTATCATAAAAATAAATATCTTTTATTTTTGATTTTGTTTGTGATGGTAATACGACAACATCATCACCTACACTTAACTCACCACCATATACTTTACCAGCATACCCTCTAAAATCATGAAATTCATCAGTCTTAGGACGAATTACTAATTGTACTGGAAACCTAGGTGTACCTACATTAAAAATGTCTTGTTTACCCAATGCTTCCAATCGATCTAAAATAGAAGGACCCGTATACCAAGGCATATTTTCTGACTTACTTACAACATTATCACCTTTAAGTGCACTAACAGGTACAAAAGTTATCTTTTGATTTTGATAATCTCTTTTACTCATTAAGGCTTCAAAATCTGCCTTTATCGCATTATATTTTTCTTCAGAATAATCAACGAGATCCATTTTATTAATAGCTACAACAACCTCTTTAATTCTTAAAAGGTTATTGATAAAAAAATGGCGATTGGTTTGCTCTATCACACCTTTTCTCGCATCAATTAAAATTATTGCCGCTTGTGATGTTGACGCACCAGTAACCATATTTCTAGTATACTCAACATGGCCAGGTGTATCTGCTATAATATAACTTTTAGTAGCCGTTGAAAAATAGATATGAGCCACATCAATGGTAATACCTTGCTCTCTTTCCGCAACTAAACCATCAGTGGCTAAAGAAAAATCAAGATAATCATATCCTTTTTGTTTACTTGTTTTTTCAATGGCTTCTAACTTATCATCTGTTAAAGATTTTGTATCATAAAGTATTCTTCCTATTAAGGTACTTTTACCATCATCTACACTACCTGCCGTTGCTATTTTTAAAACTTCCATAATCTAATTTGTATTCTGTTTTCAGTCTTATCTTTAATGAACTGATTACTATAACTGGCTTTTGCCTTACTTACTAAAAGTACCCTTGTTGTTTACGTTTTTCCATAGCTGCTTCGCTACGTTTATCATCTATTCTTGCTCCTCTTTCTGAAATTGTAGATGCTCTTATTTCTCTAACAACAGATGTAATATCTGCTGCATCAGATAGTACTGCTGCGGTACAACTCATATCACCAACTGTTCTAAAACGGACTACGCGATCAACAACCTCTTCATTATCATCTCTAAATACGACTTCATCATCTGCTGTCCAAATCATACCATCTCTTACAAAAGTCGCTCTTGTGTGAGCAAAATAAATTGACGGAATTTCAATATCTTCTTTTTCTATATAAGACCAAACATCTAATTCAGTCCAATTTGAAATTGGAAAAACTCTTACGTTTTGACCTAACTCAATTTCACCATTTAACATGTCAAATAATTCTGGTCTTTGTTTTTTTTCATCCCATTGTCCAAAATCATCTCGTACAGAAAATATTCTTTCTTTAGCTCTTGCTTTTTCCTCATCTCTTCTTGCTCCACCAATACATGCATCAAACTTAAATTCTTCAATAGCATCTAACAATGTTGTTGTTTGTAATTGATTTCTGCTTGAATATCTTCCAGATTCTTCTTTTACCTTACCTTGATCAATTGAGTCTTGTACATTTCTAATAATCAATTCTAGCCCTAGTTCTTTAACCAATCTATCTCTAAACTCAATCGTTTCTGGAAAGTTATGCCCTGTATCAATATGCATTAAAGGGAAAGGTATTTTAGCAGGATAAAAAGCCTTTTGAGCCAACCTTACTAAAGTAATTGAATCTTTACCTCCTGAAAATAATAACACAGGTTTTTCAAATTGTGCTGCTACTTCTCTAAAAATATAAATTGCTTCATTTTCTAAAGAATTTATTGATGCTGTATTATTAATCACCGCTGTACTTTTTATTTGTTCTAATTTTTCTATCGTCTCCATTTCTCTATAGTTTGTTGCCGTTTATTAAGAATGTAATCCACATTCTCTATTCTCTAGCACTTTTGTTGGATCAAAATATTTAAATTCATTGGGTAAACTATTGGCCTCTAAATAAGCATCCAATTCTTCATCACTATAATGATAAAATGGACTCACTTTCAATAAGTCATTTGCATCTTGCGATAAAATATCAATACTATCTCTAAAAGCAGTTTGCCCTTTTCTCAAGTTTGTAAACCACACATCAGGCGTATGTTCTGCCATCGCTCTTTTAAAAGGCTCTAATTTTACTTGTTCTGTAAAGATTTTATGCTTCGGATCATCTACATTCGGAATACCTAAAACAACATCTCTATGAGCTGAAGTTTGTTTAGGCACATACAACGCTATATTTAATTCCAATTTATCAATGAGCTCCTCTGCGTGTTTATAGGTATTTGGTGTATTGTAACCCGTATCACACCAAATGACTTTAATATCTTTTTTAACCTGAGATACTGCATGTAAAATTGCCACTTCATAAGGTCTAAAGTTTGTGGTAAGCACAGGTGCTTTTGCTATAGTTATTGCCCATTCAATAATTTGTACAGGTGTTTTCTCTCTTAGTTCTTTATTAAGTTCTTCTAAATTCAATTCCATTATTTCCCCCATTTTATGTTGTTCCATGCTCTTTCATGAAAAAAGTACAAGATCATTTTCGATACTAATTCGATACCTCCAATAGATAATGCCAAGGTCATAGTACCTGTGATAAACCATGAAATTAAAACCGTATCTAAAGTACCTATGATTCTCCAGCTTATTGTTTTCACTGCACTTCTGCGAATATTCTCACCTGATGAATCAGATACTTGTTTCTCTGTTTTTCGGTTAAAGACCTGTTCTAAAATCATTTGCTATCTTATTTCCTATAGATTTACTAGACTAAAGGGCAAATCTAAACTATTTCTTTAAAGTACAAAAGAATTAATAAGGTTTTTTGAAGTTTTTTAATCTCAATTAATAGGAAACATTTGGCTAATCACTTCCTTATTCTTCTCGGCAGCTGTATTTTGAGAATCTTTTCCATACATTATATCCAAGCGGTCTTGGTATTTTATGGTGATTTTATGTCGAACCATTTTTAAGGTAGAATTGATCAGAAAGTTTGCTTCTGAAAATTCTTCCTTTATGATTTGAAAATTAGAGGGAATCCATTTGGATGGGAATTTTCCTTTAAATTCAGGTTGTTTACTAAATGCTAATAATTCCTTTTTCAATTTCTGAAGTAGCTGATCGGCATCAACCTTTTTATGAGTTTTAATAAACGACTGAACATGCATGTTATTTAATGTTATTAATGCCGTGGTATATTTTTTATGATCATTATAAATCATAATTTGTTCAATTAAAGGAGAAACATTAATAATAGCCTCTTCAATTTCTTCCGGAGAATATTTTTCACCATCTTCTGAGATCAACAATGCTTTCTCTCTACCTACCACGACTAAAAAGTTGTCTTTATCTATAAAGCCTAAATCGCCAGTAAAGAGCCAGCCCTCTTTTATAGTTTCTTTGGTGGCCTCTTCATTTTTATAATATCCCTTCATCACATTATCACCTTTAATACAGATTTCCCCTCGTTGTCCTTTGGGGAGTTCGACACCATTTTCGTCACAAATTTTACATAACATATTGTTTAAAATAATACCCGATGTTCCCATTTTATGGGCAAAAGGCGTATTTGTTGAAATGATTGGTGATGCCTCTGTTAGTCCATATCCTTGATACACAGGTATGCCAATCGCTTTATAGAATTGCTGTTGTTTAATGTCCAATAAAGCACCACCACCCACAAAAAATTCAATTTCGGACCCAAAAATTAACCGTAGTTTCTTAAATATTAATTTTTCTGCAATCATATAATTAAAGTGTGTTACCACCTGAGTCAATGCACCTGGTTTGGTAAAACCATCACCATTTCTGAGAATTCCAGCTTTTAAACCACGTCTAAAAATCCCTTCAATAAATGGTCCTTTTGATTTGATACCATCCTTTATCTTATTTATAAAATTTCCAGTCAAGGCCGGTACTGTCAATAAAAAATTAGGTTTGGCTTCCACTAAATTAATAGGTATGTTTTTCAATGCATTCATACCACCTCCACGAGCATCTACAAAATGAATAGAAATACCACAGACCAATGCTGTATACAAACCAATAGTATGGGCGAATGAATGATCTGTCGGTAAAATAATCAATGTAGATATTAACTCTCCAATTTTAAAAGTATTTACGGCTTCATTACTATTAGAAAAATAATTTAAATGAGTCAGCATAATCCCTTTTGGGTTGCCTGTTGTACCCGAAGTATAGGAGATTGTTACAACATTATCTTCTTGAGTGTTATTTTCATTTTCTTCAATTTTCTTTAAATTTACTTCTAATTTCGAAACCCCTAGCTCATACAAATCGTCGATAAAAAGAAGTTGTTTTTCATCAAAATTGGCAGCTTTACAAATTTCACTAATTTTAGCAGAAGGCTTATCTAGTACTATAATCTTCATATCTATATTTTCATATAAATTCCAAGATCCAATAACCTTTTCTAACGTATTTTCTGAGATTACAAAAAACTTAGCTCCAGAATGGTTAACGCGAAAAGGCACCTCTTCTGGTAATAATTTTATAGAGAGCGGGACAATAACGCTACTTGCATATAGGGTTGCAAATTCTGAAATTACCCAATCTATTTTGGCTTCAGATAAAATGGCGACTTTATCTTTAGCATTTACGCCCAATTCAATAAATGCAGAGGCTAACTTTAATGCCCTTTCTTTTGCCTCACCAAAAGTGATCCTATCCCAACCTGAATCGTTTTTTTGACTTAAATAATTATTATCTTTATAGGTAACAGATGCCTCGTTGAGCATCTTAAACACAGTTCGTTTTTGCATTTTATTAAATTCTAGAAATCAAAAATAAGCTATTTTTTTCGCCTTTTAAAAATACGAAAAATAATAGTGAATGGATTTTGATTGAAAATAAAGAAAAGAAGTATTAAATGAGATCAGCAAGTGTTTTGTGATCAAATATTTTCAGTGTACTGTCTCTTACCTCGAGCATAAGATGACGGACTTCACATGTTTCCTCATCAACACAGTCTGCACATTTTTCATAAAAATTAAGACTGACACATGGTGTTAGGGCTATGGGGCCTTCTAAAACACGGATAACATCAGACATTCTGATGTCTTCAGGATTTTTTAATAAGTAGTAACCACCACCTTTTCCCTTTTTTGAGCCTAAGAATCCGCTTTTACGCAAAGTCAATAAAATACTTTCTAAAAATTTTCTAGAGATATTCTCTTTTTCAGAAATGGTGGCAATCTGAACTGGTGTTCTGTCCTTTTCTCTTGCCAAATAGGAAAGAGCCTTAAGTCCGTATTTTGTTTTTTTCGAAAGCATTGTACTGCGAAAGTACTAAATTTTTTAACTACTTTTTAATGCTTGATCTAAATCTTGAATTATATCATTTACATTCTCTAATCCCACAGAAACTCTTACTAAACCGTCAGTAATTCCTGTTTCCAATCTATCATCTTTACTTAATTTACCGTGCGTTGTAGAGGCAGGATGCGTAACAATGGTTCTTGTATCACCTAAATTAGCAGAAAGCGAACAGATTTCTAAAGCATTTAAAAACTTTTTACCAGCTTCTACTCCTCCTTTAACTTCAAAAGCTACAATATTACCACCAGCTTTCATTTGTTTTTTAGCTATCGCATATTGTGGATGCGACTTTAAAAAAGGATACTTTACCAAGCTAACTTGAGCCTGACTTTCTAAAAATTCTGCAATTTTTAAAGCATTTTCACAATGCTTATCTACTCTAACTGCCAAGGTTTCTAAACTTTTTGATAACACCCAAGCGTTAAAGGGAGACAATGCTGGCCCTGTGTTCCTTGCAAATAAATAAATTTCTCTGATTAGATTAGCTCTACCCACGGTAACTCCCCCCATTACTCTACCCTGTCCGTCAATTAATTTAGTGGCAGAATGTATTACCAAATCAGCTCCGAATTTTATAGGATTCTGTAAATAAGGTGTAGCAAAACAATTATCAATTACAAGTAATATATTATGCTTTTTAGCAATACTACCCAACAGCTCTAAATCTAAAATATCAACTGCGGGATTGGTAGGACTCTCGGCATATAAAATTTTAGTATTCGGCGTAATTAAACTTTCAATTTTATCTAACTCATCAATTTTAAAATAACTCGTAGTGATATTCCATTTTGGTAAAAACTTTGTAAATAAACCATGAGTAGAACCAAAAACAGAACGTGCAGAAACAATATGATCTCCTGCATTTAATAACGATGCAAACGTTGAAAACACCGCTGACATACCTGTAGCAAAGGCAACACCTTGTTCCGCTCCTTCCATTTTACAAATTTTATCTACAAATTCTGAATTGTTTGGATTTGTAAAACGACTGTAAATATTACGTTCTTTTTCTTCAGCAAAAGAAGCCCGCATATCTTCAGCATCTTCAAACACAAAGCTAGACGTTAAATATATAGGATTAGAATGTTCTAAAAATTGTGAACGCTCAATTTGAGTTCTGATGGCTTCTGTTTCGAAGTTTTTTTGTTTAGACATGCATAATAATTTAGATTTGAAATGAACAGAGACAGTTATATTAGTTACTTGAACACCCCTAAAGTCCCCTCAAGGGGACAATTGTTAAATTTAAATTTTTTTTAGTAACAAAGATGTTTTACCCCAACTTCTCCGTCAACCTTAAAATATCACCAAAAACACCTCTTGCAGTAACTGCTGCTCCGGCACCTGCACCTTGAATAACAATAGGTTGATCTCCATAAGATTCCGTATAAATTTCAAAAATAGAATCACTACCTTTTACTTGACCTAATGGACTATCTTCTGGCACAGAATCTAGTTGCACATTTAATTTCGCACCATCATCTTTCGATAGATCACCAGACAAATCACCTACATATCTAAGTACATGATTTGGTTTTTGATCTTGTTTTACAGAAGTATAAACTTCATCTAATTCGGCAATTCTATTTAAAAATTCATCAGAAGAAACCGCTCTTAAATTCTCTGGAATCAAATTTTGAATCTGCACATCTTCCAATTCATTTTTTAAATCTAATTCACGTGCTAAAATCAATAATTTTCTAGCCACATCATTACCACATAAATCTTCCCTAGCATCTGGCTCTGTAAACCCGTTATCAATAGCTTCTTTTAAAATAACGCTAAACGGCCTATCCTCAACTGAAAAATGATTGAATAAATAGCTTAAAGATCCAGAAAAGACACCCCTAATTCTAGTTATATTTTCACCTGAAAGGTGTAATAATTGAATGGTGTCAATTAATGGTAAACCTGCACCAACATTGGTTTCGTATAAATAATTTTTTTGATTTTTTGACAACACCTCTCTGAGTTTCTCATAAAAATCTAATCCGATAGTATTTCCAATTTTATTTGAAGACACTAAGTCAAATCCGTTTTCAGCCAACTTGATGTAGTTAGCCACAAATTCTTTACTTGCTGTATTGTCAACCGCGATTAAATTTTCCAAATGATTTTGATTCGCAAAAGTGATGATATCATCTACAGTATAAAATATACCATCATTTACAATATCAGATTGCCAAGTTTCTGTAACTCCATTTCTATCAAGCAACACTTTCCTAGAATTACCAACACCAAAAATATTAAGTTTTATACCTTTTCGTTTTTCTATACCGTCTTTAGAATTTATAATTTGATTGATTAAAGTTCCACCAACCAAGCCATGTCCAAAAATGGCTATATTTATCTTTTTAGAAATGCCAAATATCTCACTGTGAATAACATTAAGAGCTTTGTGTAATTGCTCTTTTTTAACCACAATACTCACATTTTTTCCAGAAATAGTGTTGTTAAATAATAAAGGTACCACTTGATTTTTAACAAGAGAGTTAAAAGGTTTATGAAAAGAACTCAAATCAATTCCTATCAAAGAAATAACGGAAACCTGATCTATAACACTTATTTTATTTACATCTTGAGAATAGAAGTCACTTTCAAATTCACGCTCTAAAGCTACGACAGCTTGAGTAGCTTTTTCTGCATCTACTACTAAACCAATACCACGCTCCGAAGAACCTTGAGAGATAATACTTACACTAATATCATGATTGCCTAACGCCCTAAATATTCTTGCATCTACACCTACTTTACCTAATAAACCACGACCTTCAAAATTAATTAATGCGGTGTTTTCTAAGACAGAAAGCGATTTAATACCTTTAGAACTTGCCCTAGCTGTAATTAAAGTACCTTCATCTTCAGGTTTAAAGGTATTTAGTATTCTTAAATTTATATTTTTTTCAATTAACGGAATAATAGTTTTAGCATGTAAAATCGTAGCTCCAAAATTTGCTAACTCATTGGCTTCACTATAAGAAAGTTCCTTTATTTTTCTTGCATCAGCAACCATATCAGGATTTGCAGTGTAAATTCCATCTACATGCGTATAGTTCTGTAACTCTTCAGCATCTAAATAATTGGCTAATAAAGCAGCCGTATAATTACTACCATTTCTACCCAACGTAGTGGTTTCATTTTTTTTATTAGAAGCAATAAACCCAGTAACAATATTTACCGTTGTACCATTAAATTTTTTGAAGTGTTCTATTACATTCTCTTTAGAGATTTTACCAACTGGTTGTGCATTACCGAAGTTCTCGTCTGTTTTTATTAAGGTTCTAGCGTCAGTAATATTTGTATTAACACCCTGTTCTTGTAACACATTTGCAAGTAACTTTACTGAGAGCAATTCGCCCTGAGCTAACACTTGATCTTTTATTTTTTGACTGTAATCTCCTAATAATTGAACGCCATTAAAAAGTTTATCGAGTATGGCAAATTCATCAGTAAAATCAATGTTCTCATAAATATCTCGTTGATATTTTTTAAAAGCATCTAACGCTTCATGATAATCTTCATTTTTAACTGCTTTTGCAAGAATTGCCTCCAATTCATTAGTAGCATTGCCGCGAGCAGAAACTACCACAGCAATTTTATCACCTTGATCTACCTTTCCCTTAATAATGGAAACTACTTTGTTGATGCCCTCTCCATTAGCAAGAGATTTACCTCCAAATTTTAATATCTTCATTCTTTTTGTTTCAGATGAAGGTCTAAATACACCTTCAATAATTTTTTCTAATTGGTCAAATTCTATTAAAAAAGCATCGTGCCCGTGAACCGAATTAATTTCATTATACGTAACATTAGGATGCGTTAATGCCAATTTTAGTTGTGTTTCTCTATTTTCTTCTGCTGTGAAAAACATGTCAGAATCTACCCCTACTAAATGAATATTAGCAGAAATAGTATCTAAAATTTTATCAGTATTATCTTTAGAGGCATCAATGCTTTTAAGCAATTGATTCATTAATTTATATGCTGATAATTGAAAGCGTTCTTGTAACTTTTTACCGTGATGTAACAACCAACTTTCTACATTAAAAACATCTAACTCTTCATTTTTAGAACGATGAAAACGCTCCTTAAAAGATTCTGGAGTTCTATAACAGAGCATGGCATGCATTCTGGCATCATGCACAGGGCTGCTAGAATTTAATAAAAATTGTTCTTGAATTTGGCAATTGGCTATCAACCAATCAGTCGATTTCCAATCTGAAGCTACTGGAATTAAATTTTCAGTAATTTCAGGAGATAACACTGCCATTTCCCATGCAATTCCTCCTCCTAACGAACCTCCAACAATAGCAAAAAGCTTGTTTACTTTTAACTTTTTTAATCCCAACAAAAATAAACGTGCTATATCTCTAGCCACAAAATCTTTGTAATTTTCAATTACAAAACCATCATAACCATTACCTGGAATATTAAAAGCCAGCACAGTAAACTTTTTAGTATCAATGACCTTATCATCACCTACTAAATCTGTCCACCAGCCACCTTCACCAGCAACATTACTATTTCCTGTTAAAGCGTGGTTAATCAAAACAATTGGTGCCGAATGAAGTTCTTTACCAAAAACTTGATAACTCAACGGGATTTCTTCATAAGAAACCCCTGACTGAGTTACATAATTATGTATGCTGATTTTTGAAAGCATGTTTTATTCCTAGATTAAGCTAATACACTTTTATCAATTGCGGCAAAGGCCTCTTCTAAATCAGCTTTTAAATCTTCTATATCTTCTAAACCAACAGATAATCTAATCAAATCTTGACCTACACCCGCATCAGCTTGCTGTTCTGCAGTTAACTGCTGATGAGTTGTACTTGCTGGATGAATTATTAGCGATTTTGTATCACCAATATTTGCTAACAAAGAAAATATTTTGGTTGCATCAGTAACTTTTTTGGCCGATTCAAATCCACCTTTTACACCAAAAGTTACCAATCCGCTTTGACCTTTTGGTAAGTATTCTTTCGCTAATGCATTGTACTTATTACTTTCTAAACCGGGGTAATTAACCCAAACAACTTCGTCTCTTCCTTCTAACCAAGTGGCCAATTCAAGAGCATTAGCACTATGTTGTTTAATTCTAACTGGTAATGTTTCTAAACCTTGTATAATTTGAAAAGCATTAAATGGACTTAAAGCTCCACCAAAATCACGTAAACCTTCCAATATTAATTTAAAAGTAAATGCTGCAGCACCTAAAGCTTCGCTATACACTAAACCGTGGTAACCTGCACTTGGCTCTGTAAATTCTGGGAATTTACCATTAGTCCAATCAAAAGTTCCTGCATCAATTATTGCACCACCTAATGAAGTTCCTTGTCCGCCAATATATTTAGTAAGTGAATGAATTACAAGGTTGGCTCCATGTTCAATTGGGTTTAATAAGGCAGGAGTTGCTACGGTATTATCTACAATAAAAGGCACTTGAGCCGCCTTAGCTTCTTTTGATATTGCTTTTAAATCTAGCACATCTAATTTTGGATTACCCAAAGATTCTACAAAAAAGGCTCTTGTATTTTCCTTAACGGCTTTACCGAAACTTTCAGGATTAGATGCATCTACAAAAGTAGTTGTTATACCAAATCTTGGTAACGTAACATTCAAAAGGTTATAGGTTCCGCCATACAAACTGCTTGATGCAACGATATGATCTCCCGCTTTTAAAAGCGTTAAAAGACCTGTTGAAATCGCTGCTGATCCTGATGCGAAAACTACCGCTCCAATTCCACCTTCAACTGCAGCTAGTCTGCTTTGTAATATTTCATTTGTTGGATTATTTAATCGTGTATAAATAAAACCTAATTCCTTTAATGAAAATAAATTTGCGGCGTGGTCTGTATTATCAAAAACATACGATGATGTTTGATAAATAGGAACAGCTCTTGTTCCTCCATTTGTTTTTGTGTCGTGACCTGCATGTAATGCGTTGGTTGCTAATTTGAGTGAACTCATTTTTCTGAAATTTAATTATTAAATAAAATTGACTCGTTTTTCGAGCCAAATACTTTGTAATTGAACTTATAAGTATGGCGATAAGTCAAAATCTAGGCATAACCTGATGCCGCTTTTGTACTAAATCTTTATACTAGAAAAATGTTATTAAGAAATACATAAAAATTACTGAATGTAATTTTGTCTGTGTTATCTATCCTAAAGCTTAAAAACTTTTTTGGTAGAATTTAGCACCTTCTTTAAAGATTAAAGGGTTGCTAAGGCTTCAACGGGTCTATCCCTCTGCCTTTCTTGATAACAATTTCAATAAGTAATTGAACTTACATTGCAAATATTGCAAAACAATTCTAATATATCAAAGCTTTTTCTTTACTTTTTTTTAGAATCTACTATGAATAACGCAAAATATAAATTATTATTTTTTCTTCAATTGTCTTAATTCATACATCCTATTTAAGTTCTGCATGTCCAAAACTTACGGAAAAATCTACACACCAAATATCTACAATTTTATATTTAGTCAAATCTGTATTCGCCGGAATTGAATATGAATAATTACCAGAAACACCTTTTAAATCTCCCAAAGAAACAAAATCAGATGAGCCAACAGCAGTGGTAAGATACACTAATAACTTAGGTCCATTATCAGTTTTAAAATTGGTGAAATTTAATGTTTTAAGGTCAGGACTAACATCAGCTTTACCTGTTGTGGTATGGGCACCTGAAACAAAATCTCCAAGTATAACTTCTACTTCTTCCATCTCTTCTTGTTCAGCTTGCATTTCGCCATCAGACGATGAGCAATTCAAAAAAAACACCATTAAAAATGACAATATCAATACCTTTCGCATATTTATAGTTTTTCATTTTGTCGTAACAATTAAGAGAAGCTTACAGAAAAATAAAAATTACCAAAATTTTAATAGTACTTTATATGTTATGACTTTTATTTTTCTACCTTTGCCCCCGTATTTGAATAAATTGATTATTCAATTATAAAGAATAGAGGATTAATTTGACTGATTGCAACCTCTTTAAAAATGCTAAAGCAGTAATCCTACTCCTTTAGTCTGTTTTGCAATCTTTTTTTATTTAAAATCGTTACCATTTAAAATAACATTATGGCATATTTATTTACATCAGAAAGTGTTTCGGAAGGACACCCTGACAAAGTCGCAGATCAGATTAGCGACGCATTATTAGACAATTTTTTAGCCTTTGACCCTGAGTCTAAAGTAGCATGTGAAACCTTAGTAACAACTGGACAAGTTGTATTAGCAGGTGAGGTTAAAAGTAAGACCTATTTAGACGTTCAAGAAATTGCAAGAAAAGTGATCAATAAAATTGGTTATACCAAAGGTGAGTATCAGTTTTCTGGTGATTCTTGTGGTGTAATTTCGTTGATACACGAACAATCTCAAGATATTAATCAAGGTGTTGATAGAGCCACCAAAGAAGAGCAAGGTGCAGGTGACCAAGGTATGATGTTTGGTTATGCAACCAATGAAACTGAAAATTACATGCCATTGGCTTTAGATATTTCTCACAAAATATTACAAGTATTGGCTGAATTACGACGAGAAAATTATGAAATTTCATATTTAAGACCTGATGCTAAAAGTCAGGTTACTATTGAATATAGTGATGATAATAAACCTCAACGTATAGATGCCATTGTAGTTTCTACTCAGCATGACGATTTTGACAATAATGATGAAAACATGTTGGCAAAAATTAAAAGTGATATCATTTCTATATTAATACCTAGAGTTAAAGAATTATTCCCTGCTCATGTACAGGCATTATTTAATGATGATATTGCATATCATATAAACCCAACAGGTAAATTTGTAATTGGTGGGCCACATGGTGATACCGGGTTAACAGGAAGAAAAATTATTGTAGATACATACGGCGGAAAAGGAGCTCACGGTGGTGGTGCATTTTCAGGAAAAGATCCAAGTAAAGTAGATAGAAGTGCGGCGTATGCCTCTAGACATATTGCAAAAAATTTAGTAGCTGCAGGTGTTGCAAGCGAAGTACTTGTGCAAGTAAGTTATGCTATTGGAGTTGTGGAACCTACTTCAATATTTGTAGATACTTATGGGACCTCAACTTTAGGTTTGACAGATGGTGAAATTGCGAGAAAAGCTGCTTCAATTTTTGATATGCGACCTGCTGCTATAGAAGAGCGTTTAAAATTACGTAACCCAATATATTTAGAAACTGCTGCTTACGGACATATGGGTAAAGCCCCGCAAACAATTACAAAAGTATTTGAAAGCCCGTATTCAGGTAAAGTGGAAAAAGAAGTAGAATTATTTACTTGGGAAAAATTAGATTTTGTAGATAAAGTAAAGGAAGCTTTTAATATTTAAGCAAACCTATTTTAATATATAAAGCCTCATAGTCAATTGACCATGAGGCTTTTTTTTTTCAATCATATTGACTTTTTAAAAAATATAGGCGACCTTCGTTTACCAATAATTAAAAAAAATATAATGAAAATAATGAAATTGTTCCTAGTTTGCACAGTCTTTTGCCTCGTATCTTGTCAATATTCTCAGAAAAATAAACAAACGAATACTGAAACTAATGTTGTTAATGACATAACGACCATCAATTTAGATGCCGCCATTAAAAACTGTGTATCACAACTGGAAATAGCCGCCCCTAAACTTACCGATCTAACAAAGCATCCAAGACTTATAGAAACGAATCAAACCGAATGGGAAGAGGTGCCAAATCATAGACTAAAATGGACATCCGGGTTTTACCCTGGTATACTTTGGTACATGTACAATTTGACAAAAGATGAAAAATGGAAACAGGAAGCCATAAAAAGAACCGAAGTTTTTGAAGATTTTAAGACTATTACCGAACACCATGATATTGGTTTCATGATGTTTCCTGCCTATGGAAACGGCTTTGAACTAGGAGACAAAAAAGAATACAAAGAAATCTTGCTAACCTCAGCTGCTTCTTTAGCATCACGGTATAATCCTAATGTAGGTACCATAAAATCATGGTCTAACGAATTACATCCCAGATGGCAACAGCATATTACTATAATTGACAACATGTTAAATTTAGAGCTCTTATTTTGGGCAGCCAAAAATGGTGGAGATTCTAACTATAAAGATATTGCTATAAAACATGCCGAAACTACTATGGAAAATCATTTTAGAGATGATTTTACTTCTTGGCACGTGTTAGAGTATGATTCTATTTCAGGAAAGGTGTTAAATAGACATACCAAACAAGGCTATGCAGATGATAGTAGATGGTCAAGAGGCCAAGCATGGGGCATTTATGGTTATACTATGGTGTATAGAGAAACGGGTGATAAAAAATTCTTAGATTTTGCTCAAAAATTAACGGATGCGTATCTTAACTACTTACCAGTAGACTATATACCGCATTGGGATTTTGATGTACCAAATCTCGACAATGAAGAAAGGGATGCCTCAGCAGGTGCAATCGTAGCCTCTGCTCTATTAGAGCTAAGTACTTTTTTAGAGGACAAAAAAAGTAAAGAAAAATACTATAATGCTGCATTAAAAATGTTAGGCTCCTTAAGTTCAGATAAGTACTCTGCTGTTGGTAAAGCCGATTCATTCCTTTTGCATTCTACTGGAGCAAAATCTTTAGGTTGGGAAATTGATGTAGCCTTAATCTATGCTGATTACTATTATATTGAAGCATTGAATAGGTTGAAAAACATGAGAGACTAAAAAACGTTGAATAAAAACAAAAAAAACCTTCTCACAACGAGAAGGTTTTTCTTATAAATTAACAATTGTTAACTACTTATTTTTTTTCTTCAAGCATCCCTTTTCGTTCAGGAGATCTAGGTGTAGGCCATTCCATTTGCTTACCAGTTCTTTTACTTACTGGCAATACAATTTTATCTTTTGGTGTTGACTGTTCATCTTCACTTGCCATATACGTTAAAATGGCCGTTAAAATAGCATTGCTACGTACATCATCAAAAACAATTTTGTCATAGGTATCTCTGTTGGTATGCCATGTATAATTCCAATACGACCAGCTTAAAGAACTTAAACTAAAGGCAGGTGCACCAGCCGCTAAAAATGAAGCATAATCTGAACCACCTCTTCCAGGAGCACCAGGATAACTTGTTTCTATATGCTTACTAATATCATTAGGTACTGCGGCAAGCCATCGTCCTAAAAAGTCATATGAATGTAAAAATCCTTGTCCTGATAAATTCACTACTCTACCGGTACCATTATCTTGATTAAATACCGCCTGTATGTTTTTTACAATTTCTGGATGATCTTCTACAAAAGCTCTAGAACCATTTAAACCCTGTTCTTCACTACCCCAATGCCCTACGATAATAGTACGTTTTGGGTTTGGATAATATTTTTTTAGTAAACGCATAGCTTCCATCATCACCAATGTACCTGTACCATTATCCGTAGCCCCTGTACCTCCATCCCAAGAATCGAAATGTGCAGAAAGAACTACATATTCTTCTGGTTTTTCAGTTCCTTTAATTTCAGCAATGGTATTAAAAGTAGGTACCGCACCTAACTCTTTAGACTCTGCTACTATTTTTAATTCTGGCTTATTTCCATATGCTGCCAATCTATAAAGCATCCCATAATCTTCTAACTCAATATCAACCGTTGGAATCTTTTTTGTTCTTGCACTAAATATTTTATTTACACCAAAACCTTTAGACCAATTACAAGTTATAATACCTGCAGCACCAGCTGATTCTAAAGCTTCAATAATAGAACGGCTATTATAACCTGTATTTCTCATATTTTCTCGCCATGCTTTAGTTAAGGCATCACGGTCTTCTTTCATCTTTTTAAAAGACTCTTCTGTGGCAAATTCTTCCCAGTTATAATCAGGACGGCCTGTTGGTTGATTCATAGAAATCATCACAAATTTACCTTTAACACTAGGCAACCAGTTTTTAAATGCCAGTGAATCTTTAACTGTTGGCAATACAATTGCCTCTGCTGAAACTCCTTTTTTTGAAGTACTAGGGTTCCAAGCCAATTGCATACCACTTAAACTTTGAATACGTGGTGACACCATATCAATATGTGTAATACCACGTTCCCATCCTCTCCATTCTCCCCATTTTTCATTTTTTGCTGAGATACCCCATTTACCATATTGAGACACTGCCCAATCATTAGCTTGTTTCATTTGAGGTGTACCTACTAATCTTGGTCCGATAACATCTAGCATTTCATGGGCCAAACGTTCTAATTGAGAATTTTCATTGGCTTCTTTGACAATACCTTCAATTATAGGATTGGTTT
This sequence comes from Aureibaculum luteum, assembly GCF_003449015.1. GTDB lineage: Bacteria > Bacteroidota > Bacteroidia > Flavobacteriales > Flavobacteriaceae > Aureibaculum > Aureibaculum luteum. The sequence continues at coordinate 518,969 of NZ_QRGD01000001.1, forward strand.
CTTGAGCTATTAGAGTGACACTAAATAGCAATGCCACAATACAGGATAGTTTACTTAATTTCTTCATGTTTAAGGTGTTGTTTAGTTTATTATTTGAATGGTTGAATTTACAAATATTTTTTTATACAATAAAAAACCCCTCTTTTTCAAAGTATCACTATAGTTATAGTAACAATAAGAAAAGGAAGGGTTATAAAAAAAAGGGATTAAAGGTTATACACCAATCTCAAGGTAACATATCTCGGTTGAATAAAATATTCAGAAGAACTTACCGAAAAAGTATTCGCATTCGCTTGACTTTGAGAAGTTGCATCTAAAAGGTTTGTAGCTTTTAACTCATACTCCATTTTACTGTCTTTATCCTTTCTATACGCTAAAGAAGCATCCCAAAACTGATAGGTATTTAAAGTACTTTCTTCGTCTCTATAAAGATTATAACTAAAATTTGTTCGGAATGTTACTGTTTTAAAAAGTAAGGCATCAAAATCAATCGATGGTGAATGTGTATAATATTTAGTTCGGCTAGAACCTTGCTCATTATCGGCAATTCTTAAACTATAGCTTAAGTCAAAATTAGGTGCTTCTGTAAAGTTACTATTCACACCCAATCTATAGGTTTGTGAATAGTTTTCATTAATGAACTCATTTTGATTAAAAATTTGATTGTATTTACTATAGCTTAAACTACCACTTAAACTTGCTCTTAACTTACCAAAAGTACGTTGAAACCTACCGTTAAAACTCAAACTTTCATCAGAAAAATCTGAATTAAAAGGCTTACTAATATTTACCACACTACCTCTATTAAACGTAGCCGAATTACGTATTTGATTGATGTTTTTACTGTATGAAATACTACCATTAATATTAGTATAACTAAACATATTAAAATTGAAATAGTTTAATCTAAGATTATGTCTCAGTGAACTTTCCAAATCTGGAGTACCAACTGAAAAAGAGTTATAATCGCCCATAACTAATCCTTCAGCTATATTTGTTACATCGGTAAACTGCGTGGTCATTCTATAATCAAATGATATGTTTTCACTTTTCTTTAAATCGATTCTTGTATTAAAACTTGGTAAAAATCTAAAAAAATCATCTTTGTAAGAAGTGTTATACTGCAAACTCTTTGTACTATATGTGTGAGCAGATATACCCGGTGTAAAAGTAAAAATACCAACTTTTAATTTGTACTTTAAATCCAAATAAATATCAGAAAAAGTATAATCTACTTCATTACCAATTTCTAAGTCATTGATATTGGCTATAGGTTCTACAGAGTTTCCATTGTCTAAAAATTGGAAAATATCAGAATCAAATTTTTGATTACTATACACCGTACCCAACGTTAAATTGATATTACTTTTTTCATTTAATATGTACCAATAGTCAAGAGCAGCGTCGAATTGGTTTGATTTTACGCGTTTGTCTTGACTTAGATTGTAAGCATTTTGTAATGTATCTAATCCTATTTCATAGGCCGTTTTATTAAATGTAGTATCTGATAATATGGCATTATAAAAAGGATCTTCATCTTGCAATAAATGTTGTGCAGACAAGGAGAAAATATTATTATCATCATGCGTATAATAATAATTTAAGTTCTGTCTTAAACTGTATGGCGACGAACTATCAACTTCATTAACAATTCCACTTATATTAGAGTTTACAAGTTGGTCTTGTCTTTGTTTCGAAAGTCTACCAATAGCGTAATAGTTTAGTTCATTATTAGAGTTGGGTCTATATTTAATATTAAATTTACCCATACCTAAATCGCTTACTTGTTTGGTATTTGTTTCCGTATATAAATCTGGAGGAGTTTCAAGACCAGACTCAACATATTGTATCGATCTATTTTGTTGCATTTCCGTTTCATTATTAGAATAAATCAGAAACCCATTTAAATCTAATGCCTTATTAGGCGAATGGCTAATATTTATAGCACCAAATTTGGTCTGTATGTCTTTAGCCCTATTATTTTGTAATTGTAAAAAACCTAAATCATTACTCCCCAAGTCAATACTTGTACCACTATTTCTACTTGGAGCTCTAAAGCCACCTGTAAAATTTCTATAATCTCGACGTGTAAAAGCAACTTCACCTAAATTGTTTAAATCGCCAATAACATTAACACTCGTTTTTGGGCTATAATAAAATAGTTTTGGCTGAAATATATATTGACCGTCTTCATTTGCAATTCCTGCTCCAGCTTTAATATCTCCAAACCAAAAATTTCCTTTCCCTTCTTTCAGTTTGATATTAATTGCAATATTATCCTGATTATCTTGTACACCACTCAATTGCCCAACTTCCGCATAATTCTTTAAAATCTCTACTTTATCTACAGCATTTGACGGAATATTTTTAGTAGCTAATTTGGTATCTCCATCAAAAAAATCTTTTCCGTTAACCATTAATTTTGTTACTGTTTTGCCTTCTACCTGAATTTGCCCATCATCATTTATTTCTAAACCCGGCATTTTTTTTATCACATCTTCCAACTTACGCTCCGTTCCATTTTTAAATGAATCGGCATTATAAACCATAGTATCACCTTTTATGGTTATTGGCATTTCGTAAACCAAATTAATTTCATCAAGATTAGTATCTTCATTTAATGTGAAATTTCTGTCAATATCCGCATCTGTTGTGGTTAACATTAAATCAAACGTCCTATACCCAATAAAACTAACCTGTAGTTTATAGCTTGTATTTTCCTTTAAATTTAATTTATAGCGACCTATATCATTCGTAATCGCATATGAATCTAATGCATTTGTTACCTGATTAATAGCGACTACATTTGCCAACCCCAAAGGTTCACCAAGACTATCTTTCACAAAACCCTCTATTTTTAATTGGGCTGAAAGAGCTATGCTTGTTAGCATTAATATGGCAATAATAGTTTGTTTCATTAGTGTGATTTTAATTCTTAACAGAAGATTTATTTGTTATTTTATTCTTGAAATTATTCTTGGTTAAAATTTTAATTTCTTCCTCCACCACCTCCACGGTTTCTTCCTCCTCTAAAACGCTCTCTCATTTCTTCCATTTTTTCTTTGGCAAGTTTATCATACTCGTCTTGAGAAACTTTTTTACCCTTTGATGGTGTTTTAATAGTTTCTGAATTCTCACTACTAATTTCAATTTTTGTACATAAAATTGAAGTATTGCCTTCATGTATTTCTAATATTAAACCAGGCAATCCCCAAAATTTACCAGGACCTTGATTTACTGGAATTTGCATGGTATACCATGCCGTTACTTCTATCATTTTTGGTGCTTCAGGCTTATCATCATCTTTTGATGCCTGATCATTATTTCCACCTGGGCCACGAGGACCTCGAGGTGCAAAAGCAGCTGTTGACGCCTCTTTAATTGCAGTAGCTTTAAAAGCAGTATACTGACCAATTTGTTTTGTTTCACCACTCATTTTCCAATCCAATGCTTTTAGCTTATCATTAACTAAAAAGTTTTTACCCAGCAGTTCATTCTCTTGTAAAAACAAACTGTCTTTTATATTTTTATATTGAGGTCCATTTGCACCACCCATTATAGCCGCAAATCTTCCTCCTCTGCCACCATCTTGTCCAGGTGCAGCTAATTTCTCATCTTCTTTATACATGGACTCTGATTTGTTAAAAGCAAGCGTATAACTTTTTTCAAGAAATCCCTTCATTCTTTCTGCTATTTCCTTTTTTCTTTCTTCACTTTCTTGCCTTCCCCCAAAATCCATATCCATAGTAGTCTTACTTTGGTAATAGGCTTTACCCTGAAAGTCCTTTTGAGCTATAGATTTTGTTGAAAATAAAAAAGTAGCCGCTACAACAAGTATTGTGATTATTTTTGTCTTCATAATTATATATTTTAGTAATTATCTAATAATAAACCCATTAAAAAGTTTATACTTATTTTTATATTTAAAATTATTTACAATCTTAATTACAACACAAAACTATACATAAATAGTATGAACGTAGGTTAACTAATGTTAACTAGTGTTAACCGATTAGTTTTACACTATAATTGTCTTTAAATTTGATTAATGAAAATGTTTATCAAGCTATTAACTTTTTTATTGTTTCTCTTAAAAACATGCAAATAGCCATGTGTTTTGACATTGAATTAATTAGCCTGAAAACAAAAAAAAAAATTGACTAATGAATGAAAAAAACTACAAATGGGTAGTCGGCTTTATTATCTTGACAATTCTTACTACAATTGGAGTACAATTGTTTTGGAATTTTAAAGAATATCAGGGTAATAAAAAACATCTTATTGGTAAAGTACAACGGAGTTTAGACAATTCTGTAGAAGCTTATTTTGCCAATATTACAAGGACCGGTATTATTAAATATAATGTAAACCTTGAAGAAAGAACAGACACTATTAACAGCCCTTCAAAAAATGAGTTAAGAACTAAAATAGATAGCACTTTAAAAAACATTTCTAAATTAGAAAATGAAAAACCCATTTTAATAAAAGATTATAGAAACAGTAATTATCCATTTTATACTACCGACAAAATTTTACCACAGAATATTGATAGTTTAATTTCAAAAGTTTTTATTTCTATTTCTAGAGATAGTATGGATCTGAAAAAATTAGACAGCTACCTTTCAGAGGAACTTCAGCGACATCATCTGAATTTAAAATATGCCTTAATTTATGACTATTCAAAACGTGATTCTCAAGACAGTATTATTACAGCCTCGAGGAATTTATACCTAGAAAATTTTCCAAAAAATCACTTAACAACAACTTCTAAATCCACTTTTTTACCCAGAAGAGGAAAACTTAAAGTGTTATTTACAAATGAAGTTGCTATTTTATTAAAAAAATCATTAGCAAGTATACTATTATCATTGTTATTATCTGCGGCTATAGTATCAAGTTTAATCTTTTTATTAAAAACAATATACAAACAAAAGCAATTGGCAGAAGTTAAAAATGACCTCATCAATAATATTACCCATGAATTTAAAACACCAATTGCCACTATTGGTGTAGCATTAGAAAGCTTAACTAGTTTTAATGCTATTGAAGATAAAGAAAAGACAAAGACATATATTAACATGTCTACAGACCAATTGTCTAAACTAAATATAATGGTTGAAAAATTATTGGAAACCGCCTCTTTAGATAGTGATAATCTTAATTTAAATTTTGACGAAATAAAAAGCACTGCATTAATTCAAAGTATAATTACGAAACACAACTTTCAATTAAAAAACAAGACTATTGAATTTAAAAATAGTAATATAGATATACTCATTAAAGCAGATGAATTCCATTTTGAAAATGTAATTAACAACATTATTGATAATGCTATTAAATACGGTGGAGATAAAATTATCATTGAAACCAAACAAGTAAAAAACAAATTTGAACTTTCAATTTCTGACACTGGAAATTCGCTATCAAAAGCGAATAAAACTAAAATTTTTGAACAATTTTATAGAGTCCCAAAAGGAAATACACATGATGTAAAAGGGTTTGGAATTGGACTATATTATGCCAAAAAAATAATTGAAAAACATAAAGGAACTATTGATGTTCACTTAAGTAATAATTTAACCACATTTAAAATAACACTACCAAATGAGTGAAAAGGTGACCATATTATTAGCGGAAGATGAACCTGCACTAGGGCAAATAATAAGAGACAGTTTAGAAACAAGAAATTTTAAGGTCTTATTATGCGAAGATGGCGAAATTGCATTAAAGAAATACAAAGAGAATGACCCCAAACTCTTAGTTTTAGATGTAATGATGCCTAAAAAAGATGGTTTTACATTGGCAAAAGAAATTAGAAAAGAGAACAATGAAATTCCAATTATATTTCTAACTGCGAAGTCACAAACAAAAGATGTTGTAGAAGGCTTTACTATTGGCGGTAATGACTATGTAAAAAAGCCCTTCTCTATTGAAGAATTAATAGTTAGAATTAATAGCTTATTACAAAGAACAAATTTACAAAAAACTGCAGAAATAATAAATTTAGGTCTCTATACATTCGATTTTAGAAGACAAATATTACAGTTTAAAACAGAAAAAGAACTGCAACTTACGCATAGGGAAGCACATTTATTATTTAATTTATATAAAAATAAAAATGAAGTATTGGACCGTTCAATTATCCTTAAAAAACTTTGGGGTACTGATGATATTTTTAGCTCAAGAAGTATGGATGTTTTTATTACTAAACTTCGAAAAAAACTAAAACAAGACCCTGCCATTCAAATATTGAACGTAAGAGGTTACGGGTATAAATTAGTTTGTTAAAAGACAATTTGTTTTTATTTTAATATACTTTTGCTTTAGGTCTTTATTAAATTATTAATAAATTCGACGTCAATTTTAAGCCTCAGAAATTTAAATAATGAAATTTACTTATACCTCTATTTTAATTGCATTTTTACTTGGCAGCTGTATCGAAAAATCAGAAACAAACATAATCAATGTTAAGGACCACGGAATTACTCCAAACACAAAGCAAAGTATTACTTCGAAAATTAACAAACTCATAGATAATTTGCCCGATGAAACTGTTACGATCATTTTTCCGAAAGGACGGTATGATTTTTATCCTGATACTAGTTATTTCCGAACTTATTTTGAAACCAATACTTATGACATTAACCCAAAAAGATTGGCAATTTTACTAGAGAAAAAAAAGAACATTACAATTGATGCCCAGGGTTCAGATTTTATCTACCATGGACATATTCAGCCCTTCACCTTAGATAATTCTGAAAATATCAACATAAAAAATCTAAATATAGATTGGGACAAACCACTAACTGCTGAATCAGAGGTAATCGAAGCTGATTCGACGCACATTCTAATTAAAATTGACACCGCTCAATTTCCATATAGCGTTCATGACAAAGGGATCACGTTTGCTGCTGATGATTGGAAAGCCGAATGGAAACTAACCGGAGGATCTTGGCTAATTGAAATTGATAAAAACCACATTATTCCACCATTTACTGGAGATCATGGTACTGTTAATGGAGATTTAGAAAACGTTATTTATAAAGAAATTAAACCAGGGTTCGTGCTAATGACTGCTAGTTTTACCAAAACACCAACTGTAGGCAACTATCTGATTATGAGACATAGCACTAGAGATCATGCAGGTATGTTTTTATTTCATAGCAAAGACATTAAACTTGAAAATATAAATGTTTATCATACCTCGGGTTTAGGAATTCTTTCTCAATATTGTGAAAACATTGAAATGCAGAAAGTAAATATGGTTCCTAACCCTAATAAAAATAGATTTCTAAGTGGTCATGATGACGGTTTACATTTTATGGGATGTAAAGGTGAGATAATTATAAATGATTGCGATGCTCAAGGGCTTATGGATGACCCCATAAATATTCACGGAACCTATGTACCGGTTGTCAAACGAATAAACGACACTGTCTTAGAATGTAGTTATGCACACGACATGAGTCTTGGACTTATTTGGGCAAAAAAGGGAGACTCTATTGGGTATATCGACAAAAAAACAATGAAAACAGTTGGAATTGGAATAGTTAACCGCTTTTCTCAAACTGATAGTAAACGTTTTTCATTGGCATTTGACAATAAACTTCCCGAATTTTTATCTGACGACTATTCTCTTGAAAATTTAAGTTGGACCCCTAACGCAACCATAACTAATTGTTATGTGGGTAGTAATAGAGCAAGAGGCTATTTAATCTCTACTCCTGGTAAAGTACGTATTGAAAATAATATTTTTGAGACTAGTGGTTCAGCAATATTAATTGCAGGTGATGCTAACTATTGGTATGAAAGTGGTTCAGTAAAAAACATTACAATTAAAAATAATGAATTTAAAGCCGCATCGAATTCATCAGCCTATCAATTCTGCAATGCCATAATAAGTATATATCCAGAAATTCCATCTTCCGATTCTTTGAATCCTTATCACAAGAATATTACAATAGAAAACAACAGCTTCAACCCTTCAGACTACCCAATCGTATATGCAAGATCTGTAGATGGGTTGTATTTTAAAAACAATACAATTACCCGAAGTTATGATTTTAAACCTTGGCATTCTCAAAAACATAATTTTCTTTTCGACGCCTGTAAAAATGTGGAAATTAGTGGAAATAAAATTGGAGACAATGTATTAGGAAAAAATATTCTTCTAAAATATATGTCAACCAATCAACTCAACTTAACCAATATTGAATTAAAAATTGATACTGAAAATAAAAAATAAGTTAGCGGATTTTATCCTAACTGAACTACTATAAATTCACATTAAAAGAAGATAATGATTTAAGAAAATAACATAAACACTTATTCAACTTCCTCATTGAGAAATAATACCTTTGCAGCATAAAATTTCAAGAAAAAAAAAAGAATGAATTTAACGATTGAAAACATACTTTTAATAGGTTCCTTATTACTTCTTGTAAGCATTTTTGCAGGTAAAACTTCTTATAAATTTGGTGTTCCAACTTTACTACTCTTCTTGGCTATAGGAATGCTAGCGGGTTCAGATGGTATTGGAGGTATCCGATTTGACGATCCTAAGCTAGCTCAATTCATTGGTATTGTTTCTCTTAATTTTATCTTGTTCTCAGGTGGACTTGATACCAATTGGACAACAGTTAAACCGATTCTTTGGGAAGGGGTTGCCTTATCTACATTAGGCGTTTTATTGACAGCAACTTCTCTTGGCACTTTTGTTTGGCTAGTTACTGACTTTACCATTTATGAAAGTCTATTATTAGGTTCAATTGTATCTTCAACAGACGCGGCTGCCGTATTTTCGATTCTTCGCTCAAAAAGTCTAGCCTTAAAAACCAATCTAAGACCCACATTAGAGATGGAAAGCGGAAGTAACGACCCCATGGCATATGTATTAACTATTGCATTTTTAACCTTGGTAATTAATCAAGACCAAAGTTTTCTATCTATAATTCCCATGTTTTTGCAACAAATGATTTTGGGTGGTATTTTAGGTTTTGCCTTTGGAGTACTTAGTAAGTATATCATTAACAAAATTAAACTTGACTTTGAAGGACTTTACCCTGTTTTAGTTATCGCCCTAATGTTCATCACCTTTTCTGCCACCAATTTTGTAGGGGGTAATGGTTTTCTTGCGATTTACATTTGTGCAGTGTATCTAGGTAATCAAGACCTAATCCACAAAAAAACCATTTTTAAAATGTTTGATGGTTTAGCTTGGCTCATGCAAATTGTGCTGTTTCTCACTTTAGGGTTACTCGTTTTTCCTTCTGAAATAATTCCATATATGGGTATTGGACTACTCATTTCAGTCTTTTTGATCGTTATTGCTCGACCTATAGGTGTATTTATTAGCCTTATGTTTTTTAAAATGAAATTGAGAAGAAGGTTTTATATTTCTTGGGTTGGACTGCGTGGTGCAGTTCCAATTGTATTTGCTACCTATCCTTTATTGGCAGGAATAGACAAAGCAAACATGATTTTTAATATTGTTTTTTTCATTTCAGTCACATCCATTTTAATTCAAGGAACTACACTTTCTATTGTTGCAAAATGGTTAAATGTAGGACTACCAGAAGAAGCAAAAAAATTGACTCCCTCTGATTTACTTTTAGCAGAAAACCCTAAAGCTGAAATGAAAGAATTCTTAATAACCTCAGACTGCTATGCAGTAAACATGAAAATTGTTGAATTAGGCTTTCCTAAAAATGCGATAATTGCGATGATTAAAAGGGGAGATAGCTATATCATACCACATGGTAAAACAAAAATTGAAGCACAAGACACACTAATTGTTCTTGCTGATAGACCTGTCATTTTTGAAGATGTACACAAAACACTTAGTACTCAGAAAACGTAATGGATTAAAATTTTCAATTTATAGTATTAGCGTTTTTGGTTTATAATCTAGTTACTAACTTATAGAATATAGTTTGATTGTTACTATATTTTCTTCTAATTTCGCTATTATTCTAAGCGATTAATCAATCAATGAAAAAAGAATTTACACCCAAACTATTCTCTCTTTTAAAACAAGGGATATCTAAGAAAACACTTACAAAAGACCTCCTTTCAGGAATAATCGTCGGCATAGTTGCACTGCCATTAGCAATTGCTTTTGCAATTGCTTCTGGTGTTTCTCCAGAGAAAGGAATCATAACTGCTATTATTGCAGGAATCATCATCTCTACGTTTGGTGGTAGCAGGGTTCAAATTGGAGGTCCCACTGGTGCTTTTATTGTCATTGTTTACGGTATTATTCAATCTTACGGAATAGATGGGTTAATCATAGCCACATTTTTAGCAGGATTTTTAATGATAGGAATGGGACTTTTACGTCTGGGTAATTTACTGAAATTTATTCCTTATTCTTTAATAGTAGGTTTTACAAGTGGTATTGCACTGATAATTTTTTCATCACAAATTAATGATTTTTTCGGGCTGCATATCTCAAAAGTACCTGCTGATTTTATAGATAAATGGATGGTGTATTTTGAGAATTTTGATAACATAAATTGGTATGCCATTGCTATTGCAGTGTCCACAATTTTAATAACTATCTATTTTCAGAAATTAGTAAAAAAAATACCAGGATCAATCATTGCTATTGTATTATCCACCATTATAGTAAAAGTATTTGATATTCCTGTAGACACAATAGAAAGTAATTTTGGAGAAATTCCCAACCATTTTAGTTTACCCCACATACCAAATGTAAACTTCGATACTATACAAGCATTAATACAACCTGCCTTCGCAATAGCCATTTTAGGAAGTATTGAGTCCCTGCTTTCGGCAGTTGTCTCAGACTCAATGATTGGTGGTAAACATCGTTCAAACATGGAGCTAATTGCTATGGGTGGAGCCAATATCGTATCTGCATTATTTGGTGGAATACCAGCAACAGGTGCTATTGCAAGAACAGCCACTAATGTTAAAAATGGTGGTCGTACGCCATTAGCTGGTATTTTCCACAGTTTAGTTCTATTAGCAATAATGCTATTATTTGCACCTTATGCAAAATTAATACCCCTTCCTTGCCTTGCCGGAATATTGGTAGTTATTGCATATCACATGAGTGAAATTGGACAATTTAAATCCATTTTAAAAGGGAATAGAATGGACATTATTATTTTACTAACCACTTTCTTTTTAACTGTAATTTTCGATTTAGTAATTGCCATAGAAATTGGAATGGTGCTAGCCAGTTTTATGTTTATGAAAAGAATGAGTGAATCTGTTCATGTTGAAAATATAACCACTAAAACAACAGATGAAGAAAATCTTTTTGATGAAGAATTGATTGATATACCCAAAGATGTATTACTCTATGAAATAAATGGACCACTGTTTTTTGGGGCCGCTCGTCAATTTCAAGAAACAGTTACAAATACGCATTTACGACCCAAAGTTATTATTATAAGAATGCGTTATGTTCCACTTATTGATGCTACTGGTTATCAGAGCGTCAAAGAAATTGTTAAAATCTTTAAAGAAAGAGGCATAAAAGTAATTATTTCAGGTGTAAATGAAAATTTAAAAAAGGATTTTAAAAATAATGATATGTTTTCAATTTTAAAAAAAGAGTTTGTTGTCAAAGACATTACAACAGCAATTAAATTAGCTAACGAAATTTAAAATAGACTTAACAAGTATAAATTAAGCCGTTTTAGATTTACTTTATAGACATAGTAACAAACCTTTTCATCTATACATACCCTTCGTATAATCTCTGCTATAGAATTATAAGAACATATCATTACACTATAATATCATGATGTCTTTTTCTTTCATAAAACTCAATAAATCTTATAAAACTAAAACTAAATGTAAGAGGTTTTGGCTTTAAATTGGCATATTATGATAACTGTTCTCCTGCTAACAACTACCTATTATTTTTAACAAATCATCCAAAAGACCATATTTTACAGTCATTTTACATAATTTAAAAATAAAAATGCAGTAATAAAAAACTATCTGTGTATATCAAATAATATGAATAGATTTGCACCCAATTTGAAAATGACATAAATGAAACGTATTAATGATTACAAAAAGCTTTTTGAGGTAGACGGAGAAATTGAACTTAAAGAACTTAAAACTACATACAGAGGCTTAGTAAAGAATTGGCATCCAGATAAATTCCAGGATGAAGAGAAAAAGCTAGAGGCTGAAGTAAAAAGTCAAAAAATTATTGATGCTTATCATTTTCTAGTAAGTATAGCTCCAAAAACCAAAGAAACCAATCTAGAAGAGTATAATTCTATAACTATACCTTCAACCGTTGAAGATTTTCAACATAAAAGTATGCTTTTAGAAGTTACTTTTGCTGATGGTAATACTTATGAATATTTCGGAGTCAATCGTAAACTATTTATCAAATTCGTGAATAGTAAATCAATAAACAATTTTGGAAAAAGAAATATTTTCAATTCTTTCCTTTACAGAAAATCAAAGAAAGCTTCAGTTATGGCTTAACTAAGAGACGGCAATAAAGTAAATTCTTATATTTTAATAATACAACTACAATGACGAAAAAAGGCTTAAGTCGTTTTTCGTCATTGTAGTTAAATGAGTTTACACTACCGATCATTACTAGCCAATAGAGTTATGTAAAACCAAAACACCTTCCTTTTAATCAAATAACTAGACGTGTTTTAAAGTGCTACTTTTTAATAAAAAACTTTTAATTAAGTCTTTAGGATGACTGGTTTTAAGAATAGGAAAATCAAACCAAGTTTGTAAATCTTCTTTAAACCCTGTCTTATTTAAATAACTATTTAATGCAAGATTTAATCCTTTTGTATATTTAGGGTGATCAGTTCCTTCAGGATCTTGATGATATAAATCATTTTGAGCAAATCCTTCAAAAACTGGTCCTGTTATTTTTATTCCAAATTGTTCAGGGTTTTGACCAATAGGACTGTGAATAGTGGTAGTAAATTGATGCCAAAATGCAGACTGAATACAATTTTTCTCAAACAATTGTCGCACAACTTCCAATGAATCGATAGTTTCCTGCTCATTTTGAGTAGGAAATCCATACATAAGATATGCATGAACCATAATGCTTTGTTCTGAAAAATTATGAGTAACTCTCGTAACTTGTGCGATATCAACTCCCTTTTTCATCTTAACCAACAACCTATCTGAAGCCACTTCTAACCCACCAGTTACAGCAATACAACCCGATTTTGCCATTAATTGACATAATTCAGCATCAAATGTCTTTTCAAAACGAATGTTTGTCCACCAAGTAATGTTTAGGTTTCTTTCTATCAGCTTCATTGATAGAGCCCTTAACATTTTAGGTGGAGCTGCTTCATCAACAAAATGAAAACCTGTAATACCTGTGTCCTTAATTATTTTTTCAATTTTATCTACTAAATCAATTGCCGTTGTGTTTTGATAATTACCTATATAATCTAAGTTTACATCACAAAACGAACACTGTTTCCAATAACATCCATGAGAAATAGTCAGCTTATTCCATCTCGCATCTGTCCACATCCGATGCATCGGGTTTACTACATCTAAAAAAGAAACATATTTATCAAACGGCAATCCTGAGTAGTTAGGTGCGGGTAAATTTTTATGATGGTAAATAGTATTAGGTATTTTATTCTTATAAACTACTTCATTGTTTTCTAACACAAACGTTCTTTCCAATTCGTTTATATCACCATTACCTTCAAGGTAATTAACCAACTTTAATAAGGGCCCTTCACCGTCATCTAATGAAATAAAATCAACAAATTCAAAAATTCTAGAATCCTCTAGTGAACGTAGTTCTGTGTTACAATACCCTCCGCCAAAAGCGACATGAATGTCTGGAAAAAACTGTTTAATAAACTGAGAACAACGCAAAGCCGCAAACAAATTTCCAGGAAATGGAATTGTAAAACAGATTAGATTAGGATCATGCTTTTTAATTTGATCCTCCAAAATATTCATCATTTCATCTTCAATAAGCGTAGGCTGATATTGCAAAAAATCATCTAATTGATTAAAACTACTTGCTGACGTTCCAATTTGCTCGGCATATTTCGTAAATGCAAAAAACTCATCTACGTTCGCATGAATAAAATCTCCTATTTCTTCAATAAAAAGTGTACCAAAATGCTTTGCTTTATCTATTATACCTATTTCTCCAACTTCCCATTTTATTTCAGCATTCACCTTCATTAACCTATGCCCTGATGGTAAAAAACCGGCTTCTAAGATTTTATATGCAGTTTCAATATCCTGTTTTTGAAGAAATTTAAGAACTACATCAACTCGAGAAATATAGTGCTCCTTCCTTTTACTAAGTTCGGGATAATGATAATTCTCCAAATCTTCAGCTTCCTGAAAAATAGAACGTAAAAAATCACTAGTAAAAATAGCTGTAAAGAGCTCAATGCTTAAATCACAGTGCTCAACAGACACCTCATGTTTCTCCAAAAACCCCTTGAGATAGGCAGTTGCTGGATACGCAGTATTTAGCTGAGTAAACGGTGGCGTTATTAAAAGTAATTTCGGTTGCATAATGCAAAGATAGCGTTCTTTTAGGGTAAGCGTCTAAAGTAGAAAATAATTAAACAGATATTAACAAGAATATTTCTATTACATACAAATTTTGCATGCTAGTGGATAAAATTTAAAATTTGCTTGATAAATTGATTATTATTATCTTAACCATTACATTTAATCAAATCCTTATTCCTCCAGTGAGCAACACATGGTCATCTTAAATATTAGTTTATGAGTTTCGGAATAGTTCAATCAATGATAATCTCTCTGAGAAATAACTCAAGAAAAAAAGAGTTGATTCACTTTGATAGACGAAGTATGCCCTTGAAAGGATTGAAAGTGGAATTTGGTGAATTATTGAAAAGAAAAGCAACGCCAGAACAATTAGAGAAAATCAGAAATAAAATTAAACAAGAAGAAAAAACTGAATTGATTAAAAATATTACAATAATTCTAATGTTATCAATAATTCTAATAATCGGCGTAAAATTCCTAATTTTTTAAACAACATTTTTTTTAGAAAAAACAAAATACGTTTTATATCTCAAAAAAGTTCAATGCTTTCAATCTTGCCACTCCGCAATAAACAAGTTGGTATCTTACTTTTTATATTTCAGATTGTCAATCCTTCTAGTCTTGCCATTCTGCAATAAACAAGTTGGTATCTCTACCACCTCCATTATTTCTATTAGAAGAAAAAATTAGTTTTGTACCATCATTTGAAAACACAGGAAATGCATCAAATGTTTCTCCATGTGTAATTCTCGTTAGGTTTTTTCCGTCAAGGTCAATCATATATAAATTAAAAGGAAAACCTCGTTCTGCCTCAAAGTTTGAAGAAAACAAAATTTTCTCACCAGAAGGGTGAAAAAATGGACTCCAGTTTGCATTACCTAAATTCGTTAATTGACGTAATTCAGAACCATCAGCATTACATATATACAATTCCATTTCTGTAGGCATTACCAAACCATCTGCCAATAAGTCTTTATACTCTTTTATTTCTTTTTCGGTTTTAGGTCTTGAAGAACGGAAAATAAGTTTCGTTCCATCAGGTGAAAAGAAAGCTCCTCCATCATACCCCAATTGATCTGTAATCTGTTTTACATCTGAACCGTCAATATTCATAGTATACAATTCCAAATCGCCACTTCTATCTGAAGTAAATACAATTTTATCGCCTTTAGGAGAAACTGTAGCTTCGGCATCATACCCTTTTTCAGTAGTTAATTGTTTCGTTATATTACCTTCTAAATCGGCTACAAAAATATCATAGGTGTCATAAATTGGCCATACATATTTTCCTTCTTTTCGTAAAGGAGCATCAGGACATTCTTCACCTCCTAAATGTGTAGAGGCGTAAACAATACTTTTATTATCAGGCAAAAAATAAGCACACGTAGTACGCCCTTTCCCTGTACTTAATAATGGAGGTGCAACCAAACTATCCAACGTTTCATTAGCATCCATCAAAAACATTTGATCACATGCAACACCCCATTTCTTATGATTAGATTGAAAAACAAGTTGTTTATCATCAAAACTCCAATACGCTTCCGCATTATCACCTCCAAAAGTTACTTGACGAAGAGATTTAAAATGTTTTTCTTCCGGAAACACAAGAGAATTTCCTTCAGAATTAACATATACAGGTGCTGTTTTTGTTGTTTTCTTTACAACTGCTTGAGTTGTGTTTTGCGTTTTGCATGACAATAAAACGAGTATAAGTACTATCGTAACTATATATTTCATATGTTTATATTTAGTGTTTTTCTTAAATTAAAATAACATTCTAATAATCATAATTTCAAATAATTAAAACTATGATTTTTTCAAATACCATTAAATAATTGCTATAATAAATGGCAATTATTGCCTAATTTTACCAAAAATAATACTATTATGATGAATCGGATATTAATTTTTGCTTTTTTTACTTTGCTTTTTGTTGGCAAAACCACTGCACAAACAGAATCTCAAATTCATAAAGACGTTGTTTATCTTGCAGACGACAAACTTGAAGGCAGAGCAACTGGCTCAGAAGGTGAAAAACTAGCTACCGAATATATTGCTATGCGATTTAAAGAAATGGGCTTAGAACCTAAAGGAAATAATGGCTATTTCCAAGACTTTACTTTTACGCCTAAAACGCATCCTCACGGAAAAGTTAATTTCTCAGACACGACAAGTAACAAAGCCATTACAGGAAGAAACATTTTGGGATATATCAATAACAATGCAAAGCAGACCATTATTATTGGTGCTCATCACGATCATTTAGGTTATGGTCAAGAGGGCTCTTTGTATAGAGGTAAAGAAAAATTAATACACAACGGTGCAGATGATAACGCAAGTGGTGTAGCTACTTTACTAAACTTAGCCGAAAAATTAACCAAAACCAATACAGGAAACAACTATTTAATCATGACTTTTTCCGGTGAAGAAATGGGATTATTAGGTTCCAATTATTTTGTTAAAAACGCAACAATAAATCTAGACTCCGCCAATTACATGATTAATATGGATATGGTTGGCCGTTTAAAAGAAGATAATGCATTAGCCATTTATGGTGTAGGTACTTCACCCATTTTTAAGCATATTGTAAATGCTTACAACGATAACTTCAAACTGATTATTAAAGAGTCTGGCGTTGGCCCATCTGATCACACATCATTCTATTTAAATGACATGCCTGTTTTACACTTCTTTACAGGCCAACATGAAGACTACCATAAACCTGCTGACGATTCAGATAAATTGAATTATAAAGGTATGGAAACAATATCTAATTATATTTTCAACATTATTACTGATCTTGATGATAATGGTAAATTACCTTTTAGAAAAACTAAAAATGAAAGTGATGAAGCTCCGCGTTTTAAAGTAACGTTAGGTGTTGTACCTGACTATATGTTTGATGGTAAGGGAATGCGAATTGATGGAGTTAGCGAAGAAAAACCTGCACAAAAAGCTGGTTTGCAAAAAGGCGATGTTGTTATCCAATTAGGTGATAACCCAATTACTGATATGATGGGATATATGAAAGCATTGTCAAAGTTTAATGAAGGTGACACCACAACTGTGAAGATTGAAAGAAACGGAAAAACTATTGAAAAGCCAGTTACTTTTTAAGTTAAATAATTAATAAGAATCAAGACTTTATTACACAGCACCTTAGTATCAGGGCAAACTAAAAATTTACATTACAAATGAGTAGACCTCACAGATTCTGACTTAAAACCGTCGAATCTATGAGGTCTTTTCACAAAACGCTCAACGACATGTTTAAAACCAAGAATGATTTTATCAATAAGATTCATTTGATCATTTCTGTATGCATTGTTGTTCCTGTTGCATTTATTTACGGATTTCAACCCAACTTAAATTTTGATATTCATTTACAAACTATTGATGAGCACAGTCAATTTAAAGCCATTATGGGATTGTATTTGGGATTTTCAATAATATGGATTCTTGGAACATTTAAAGAAGCCTATTTAAAAACAGCCATCATCACTAATATAATATTTATGCTAGGGTTAGGTTTCGGAAGGCTTATTAGTATTCTTATGGATGGTACACCTACTTTTGCTTACGTTTTTGGTACCGTTGCCGAGTTATTTTTAGGTTTTTATGGACTTTGGGTATTTAGATCTATAGCAGTTAAAAGATTAGAATTCTAGTTACTTAGAAAAAATGTATTTTTGCACAAAAATAACATTTGGTTAAAATAGACAACATAGAACTTCCCGACTTCCCATTACTACTGGCTCCTATGGAGGATGTAAGCGACCCACCATTCCGTGCATTATGCAAAGAACAAGGTGCAGATGTTGTATATACTGAATTTATTTCTAGTGAAGGTTTGATTCGTGATGCAGCAAAAAGTATGATGAAGTTGGATATTTACGAAAAAGAACGTCCTGTTGGTATTCAAATTTTTGGAGCAAATTTAGAAAGTATGCTACAGACTATTGATATTGTTGAGAAGTCAAATCCTGATATTATTGATATCAACTTTGGTTGTCCGGTAAAAAAGGTAGTAAGTAAAGGTGCTGGTGCTGGTATTTTAAAAGACATAGACCTTATGGTAAAATTGACCGAAGCTATGGTCAAAAGAACGAATTTACCAATTACCGTTAAAACAAGACTCGGTTGGGATCACAATTCTATTAAAATAGTAGAAGTTGCAGAACGCTTGCAAGATGTTGGCTGCAAAGCAATTTCAATTCATGGTAGAACTCGTGCCCAAATGTACAAAGGCGATGCCGATTGGAAACCGATTGCAGAAGTAAAAAACAACTCGAGAATGCACATTCCCGTTTTTGGAAACGGAGATATAAACTCACCTGAAAAAGCCATGGAAATGCGTGACCGATATGGTTTAGATGGAGCTATGATTGGCAGAGCAACTATAGGTTATCCTTGGTTCTTTAAAGAAGTGAAGCACTTTTTTAATACTGGCGAACATTTACCAGCTCCAACTATTGCAGATCGCGTAGATATAGCCCGAAGACATTTACAAATGGCTATCGATTGGAAAGGTGAACGTTTAGGTATTGTAGAAACTAGACGTCATTACACAAACTATTTTAAAGGCATTCCTCACTTTAAAGAATACCGATTAAAAATGGTTACTACTGATGATTCAGAAGGTGTTTTTAAGATCTTTGATGAAGTAATTCATCAATTTGGTGATTATCAGTTTTCTTAAGAGATTATTATCAATAAAATAGGATTACCAGAAAAACTAAAGGCTACCAATCATAAACATATTCGCTTATGATTGGTAGCCTTTAAAATATATAAGGAAATAATTACTTTAGGCTAGTAAAGCAAGATCGATATCCTTCATCTTTCCATTTTCAAGTTTACCCAAAACTGTTACAACTTTAGTTTTTTCGTACTCTTGAATTGCTATTACTAACTCTTTTATATTTTCTCGGTGTATTTTAATACCTCCCGATTTTTGATTTTTATTTTTTATTTCTATATAATAACCATCTCTTAACTTCTTTGGTTTTGTTGCAGGTCTACCCATAATACTCTTACTTTATCTTTTCAAAATTAAACTTATCTTTGTTGGCGACAATGTACATCGTTTCGCACAATATAAGTAATTTACTTCGTTAAACATTAGTTAATTTAAAATAATATTATAAAATTTTTAAATTAATGTCAAAATTTAAATTTAAATCCAATTAAAACTTCATCTTTATTTCCGCTAAAGCCAGTTCCATGTGCTCTTGCTGATAAGGTGTAGTAAAAAGATAAGTACTTCCAATTCCAACAATGGCTCCTGCTAAAACATCATAGAAATCATGATTATCCGATTGAATTCTTGTGAATCCAGTATAGCCTGCCAATAAATAAGCCGGAATTCCATATTTCCATCCGTACCTACGCTGCATAAAAGCTGCACTTTGAAAAGTAATAGATGTATGACCTGAAGGAAAAGAATTTGCATTTTCCATATTTGGCCTTTGTTTTGAAACAACCTGCTTCAATCCATATGTCAATACTAAATTTAGCACGGCACCTTTAGTAAATTGCCAAGTACCTTTATAATCTTTCTTAAAAACAGTAGAACCAAATGCCATAACAGGCATCGCATAAACTAATACATCTCCAGTAGTCTGAACAGTTTTACTTTGTGAAAATGAATTTTGAAAACAGAGAGTGAAAAAAAGAATGACAATTAGCTTTTTCATTTTATGATGAAATAAGATACTAAAACGAATCTATTCTATAAAAATTATATCTAAAATCCGAAACCTAAACCGAATGAAAAACGAGCTCCCTCATCCGCATTAAATACTGAAATTTGAAAAATTATTACGTCAGCAGCATTTGCAAAAACTCCTCCCCCATAAGAATTGTGCCATTTATCAGAATCTTCACCATCTAACCACACCCTACCATAATCTACACCTCCGTAAACCCCTATATGCAAGGGTAAAATAACTGTTTTTAACTTCGTTAAATTTAATCGCAAATCTGTACTTTGATAAAATGAAGATTTCCCTGTAAAACGTTGGTTTCTATAACCACGTAATCCGTCACTTGCTCCAAGTGAAGCTGCTTGATAAAACTCAAAATTATCTCCAAAAATAACATTTCCTTTAATTTTTGTTGCCAGCACCAATTGACCTGAAGGCACTAATTTATAATCAAAACCGATGGATGGAGTAATATAACTAAACCCGTTAGACTCATCTATATTCGCCTTATACCCTACCTCTAAGAGGGTCTTCATCCCTAAGGTTGGAAAAGCCTTATTGTCCTGATTTTCATAACTAAACTCAGCATTTACACCTACAAATTGAATGCTGTTTTCAATTTGATTCTGGTTGTAAAATATATTTATAAATCGATCTGAAGTCTCTTCAACTTCTATAGACTCATAACTTGCCCCAACTTTAAATCGAGTACCATAGGTACCTATTTTCACCAATGAAGGTTTAAATGCAAGGCTACTTATTTTAACACGGTTAAAATCCATATCAAAATTATCTTCATCTAGTGCATTCAGATTACTGGTTTCATTACCAAAATCGAAGAAATTAATACTATAGTTTGGGCTTGTCATTTTAGCATCCAAACCTAAATTCCATGCTCCTATAACATTTGAAAACTCGCCATGATACCCTATTTCAAATCCATTAGTCGCAAAATAATAAGCTCCCGAAAGGATATGCTGAGCGGTAAAAGGATTGCGTTCAAAACCATATGTTGTATACGTATTTGAGGCCCCTATCTTGACCCCATCATCAGGATTAAAACCAACGGTTGGTATAAATTGATTTATATTATTTTTAAGCTTCGTATAATCATAAACATTTGTCTCGTAATCATCCGTTAACTTAACACTTCCTTTATTCGTTATGAATTCATTTTTCTTTGACTTATAATCATAGAGCTTAACTCTTTTACCATTTTCTACATTATACGTGTCATTATTCTGACCGCCAATTATTCTAATTTTTATAAGATTGTTTCCATCACCAAAGGTTTTGAATACATCATCATCGTCAAGTCCATAAATCCATATTTCTTTAGTGTCTTTTTTATCATATATCCTTTCATGAAAAATAGTGCCTTTTTCACCATTTTTAATTCTATAGGCAACTACTTTTGTTAATCCACTTGGAAGCCGTTCAATATCAAACCAATCATCTTTGTCAGTTCCTCTTATCACTGCAAATTTGTTAATGATTTTATAGTATTCATCAGCGGTTTTATTAAGGTTTTTGATTCTTGATAACAGAACGCGTTTGATCTCTAAAACGGTTTCATCGTGAACCTCTTTGGGCATCATGTTCAATGCTCTATCAATTACATCAGCGGTTAAGTTTTTCTGAATAAATTCTGCCTGCTCTATCCATTGTTCCTTATCCGTCTTATTAATTATAATCATATCTAAAGAATAAGGACTTGAATTAAACCCCTTAACATTTCTTATGTTATCATAAAAGCCTTCCATTAGTTTTAATGGCGGTGTAATTCGGGTAGCTATTTGCATTAAGGCTCCATCGCCCATTATAGAAAAAGTTTGATCTCTATCTCTGGGTATTGGTTTAAAAATCACCCTGCCTGTTTTTTTATCTTTAAATTCTGCCCAACGCCATTGATCTACATGCCTATCCCAGTCGCCAATAACCATATCAAATAGCCGAGCTCTTAGGTAAGTTACATCATCAACTACATATTTCTCATCCTTTCTTAATTTTTTCAACAAATCATCAGTGCTTTCAATTTTTTTTGCAAATCCAAAACTTTTTAGATTTTGCTGACTATCGCCAACATGCTCTTCAATCATATATAGTTCATCACCAAAATCACTATTAAAATCTCCTAATGCGTTTTGTTTTGGGACATAATATAATACAGGATTGGTATGATACAAATCAATAGCATCAGATAATTCTCCTGTCGTAAAAGGAGCATAAGGATGTGAACCTGTATAAAAATCTTGCAATAAACTTTCGGTATAAGTATCTTCAAAATCTCCAATAATATACTGATCTTTAAAAGCCATCGCCTGTAGATAAACTTCAGCACTTTTTCGTAAAGCACGCATTACATATTGCTTGCCTTCACCATCTATTAAACGAAGTGACTTAGATTGATGTCCACCCCCTTTTCTTATGGGCGTAACCCCTCCGAACAGCGTATCTAAATTAACAGTTGGAGCCGCTACTTTTGCACCATAATACTTACGGTATCTTTTTCCCCAAATACCTTTAAAAAATTTAGTCTTTTTAACTTCTTCATCGGTATAAACGGAAGCTTTTACGATGACAGGGAAGTCTTTGTTATAAGCTTCTACTTGATTCGATTTATCTGAAGCTAAAACCTTAGTTTGAAATATTATTTCATTTGTATTTGCCGAATAAAAGCGAACAAAAGAAGCCCCATCTTTAAAAACGTCTAAGATGGCATACCCAGAATCACTAGATGTAAATTCTGCCGAAACATTACGTGTTGCTGTATTTTTTGAGCCAGAACCGCTTATAATTTGCGGTAAATTATCCTTCTTTAAATATTGTAAGTTATGCTCATGACCAGAAACAAAAATTACCTTATCATTTTCTTGAGCTAAGGTTACAATCCTTTTTATAAGGTAATTATAATTCTTGTTTTGAGTATCTGCAGGAGAAATTCCGCTTGTTTTTCGAATTAAATTTTTTAAGGTTCCTAAAATAGGTAATGGTTTTAGATTTGATTTAAAGTCAAATTGCCCGGCATGAGGCCCGTTACTAAACATTGGATTATGAATGGCTACCAGCGTAGTTTTACCCTGAGATTTTTTAATTAACCCTTCAAACTCCTCAAAAAATTTATTTCGCGTTCTTATTTCACAATCATCATTAATTGTGGGGTGCTTATCCCAATCTGTTAAATACCATTCTCCATCTATAACAATTAATACTGTGCTTTCATCAATATCAATTTTTTCTATTGGACAACCATTTTCAGGTAAAAAGGTTTGATCTCCTAAAATTTCCTCAATATAATCCTCTTGCCTTTTAAGACCTTTTATCCCTGAATACCAATCGTGGTTGCCTGGTATAAATATGGTATTACCTTTAAAATTTTCTACTGCACTGGTTTGTATATTCAATTGATGCTCTGCAAAAGCTCTATTCTTACCTTCTTTATTAGGCATTCCTTTGGGATAAATATTATCTCCTAAAAAAATAACCGTGCTATTTTTAGCTGCTTTTGAAATTTCCTTTTTAAAAGATTGCAATGCGGCAGATGAGGTCCCTATTTCAGAATTACCGGCATCACCAATTAAGTAAAAAGTATGCTGAATTTCTTTTTCTGGAAACGTTGAACTTACTAGTCCTTTTTTAATTTGAGTTTTATAGG
Source organism: Aureibaculum luteum (assembly GCF_003449015.1). Classification (GTDB taxonomy): domain Bacteria; phylum Bacteroidota; class Bacteroidia; order Flavobacteriales; family Flavobacteriaceae; genus Aureibaculum; species Aureibaculum luteum. The sequence continues at coordinate 542,855 of NZ_QRGD01000001.1, forward strand.
TAGCACAAGCATTTAATAAAAACACAGCAACAAAGAACAATACAAATTTGTAATAATACCTCATATGTTTGTTATTCTATTTTTAAATAGTAACACCGGATGTTCTGAATGCAACCGCAAAAGCAATGACTGACATAATAATACCAATCAAAAATATAGTGTAAGTAACCCTTAGTATTTTATATTTCTTATGTAAAACCAAGCCTAGAAAGTATAAATCTTTTTTCATTGATGAATACAAATAGTCTCTATCTTCCATCATTTCTCCCATTGCCCATTCAAATTCTTCCAATTTCACTTTATGAAAATTACCAAAAAACAACAAGTTCACTTTTTTATCTTCAACATCCTTTTTGGTAAACTTACCACTCGTAATATTAGGTCTTGTAGCTAAAACTGATAACCCCATAGAAACTAAACTAAATGAGACAAAAATAGCAGTTGGTATAATTAAGTAATGGTTTGACGGGTTATCTAGCTTAGGAATTAAATTGGATAACGCCATTGATATAATAATAGCATTTACTGACAATAATATATTGGCTTTTGTATCAGCAATGTTACTTAAGTTTATATGATTTCTAAGGGTTACCCTAAACATGGTTTCAATGCCACGTTCAGGAATTTCGGCTTTACGTTTTTTTAATTTATACTCTCCGGCTTTCATTTTGCCTTTCGCTACCGCTTGCTTTATTTTTTTTCTAGATTTATATAATTTAGCTAAATTTTTATCTTTAATTTTTTGCCAATTAATTCGGGCATAATTTGTATAATAACGGTGCTTTCTAGTAAAAAAATTAATATTCTCAACAATCCATTCAGAATCGGTAAAGTTATTAGAGTTAGATAAGTTCCATTCTTCTCGTAACAACTCATTCACTTCTGAGAACACACTATTTCCTAAATGAGCACAATCGGCATCAAGTAAGACCTTTTCCAAAATATTTTCAGGCTCCGATTCCATATTTGTAGCCAAAATGCATTTTTGTACACTTGAAATAATTTCAGACGACACGTTTTGACGCTCTAAAAAATCTTTTGCTATTTCTGAACTATTAATTTCATGTCCTTCATATCCGTTAATAAATCCAATATCATGAAACCATGCTGCCAATTCAACAATCTGCGTTTGCTCAGGTGTTAGTTGCTCTCCTAAAGCCAGTTCTTTAACAGAACTTACAACTCTTTGGGTATGACTTAAATTGTGATAAATATATACACTTGATAAATGTTCATTTAGTTGATTTACAACATAGGCCTCAACTTTTTGTAAAATATCCATAGATAATTAGGCTTTTATGTCTTCAATTAATTGATCAATGGTAATGGTAGTTTTCTCATTAAATTGTTCTTTATAAAGAACTTCAACTCGGAGAGCTTTTAAGCCAGAAACACCTTGTAAATCTTCCAATTCTAAATATTCTAATTTACCTAAATAGTTTTTTGATTGTAAATATTTAATATATTTTTTATACTCTCTAGCATCTTTATCTTGAGAGTAAACAATCGCTATTTTTCCTGGAGTAGTTAAACGCTCAGTAGTATCTTTTATATTCGCTTTATCAATACGTTTTTTAATAATTTCATACCTAATATTATAAGCTCCATCAACATCAAATTGCTTTTCATCCATCCTAAATTTAATGGCCAAAGAATTACTGTGTACCAAAATTAATGAGGCAATTTCAAGTTCATGATCTAACGTGCCTTTCAACTGAAAAGCAAGATTTTCCATTTCATACATCAGCTGCAATTGCCACAAACGCATGTTATATAAATATAACGAATTATACTCTTTATTTTGAACCAATGATTGACCTATATACATGTTATATTCCACACCATCAGTTTTGTACCTTTCAAAATAATGGGGAAACATTGCCTGAGCTTCTTCCTGCTTTTTGTCTATAAAATCGGCTAGTTTCTCATTAAGAATTGTAACACTCTCTTCATAAGCTTTTCGTTGCTCATATACTACATGTAAATTTTCATCTAATCGATCCATGTAAATATCAACTGATTTTTCTAACTCCGAATTAATTCCTTTTATATGATTAAACACCGGATAAATGTCGCGTTTTAAAAAATCAAGTATTGCTATCTCATCTCCAGCATGTAACCCTTTTTTAACATCTATTAAATACTCTTCAACACGAAACATTAGCTCGTCATAAATTGGTATTTCTTCAACTTCACAAGCATTATTCAAAACATTTGATGCTAGATTAAGCTGAACTGATAAGTCATTTTTTATAGCATCATTACGTGCAATAGAAGACCCTTTTATATCAGCTTGCCCATATAATGGAAATACATTATCAAAAACAATATCATCTAATTTAGGACTTTCTATCCCTTTAAACTTATCACCATAATAATTCTCAGCTGCTTGATAAAAACGCCATTTTACAGTAGGATGAATTGAGGTATAATGCTCTTGAATAGTGGCTTCCAAAATATTTTGATGCTCTTCTGAATTTCTTTTTACAGCAGCTTCAAAAATTGGAATTATGTCTTTTAGCTTATTCTGATTAATTGAATTTAATTCATATGGCCTAGGTGATGCAATTTCTAATAAAGCCAAATCATTATTTTCCGTTGCCTTTATAGGTATTAATATAATACTTTGAATTCCTTTAGATTTAAGGTCTTTATAAAAAGAATTTTCATTAGTAGATTTTCCATATTTCTCAACATCAGAAATTGTTACAATTTCGTGCTTAACAAATACACTGTTCATTATTCCATCACAAAAATAATCCTTACAATTAATAACACTTTTACCTTCAAGAATTAAACTATCTGATTTTTTAATATTGGTTTCGCACAACTTAATATTTATAGCGTCAAATATTGAAAACCCAAGTTTTAAATCTTTTATACTATAGAATTCACGTAGATATTTACGTAAATCACCAATAAGGTTATTGTCTTGTCTTAATAAGCTATTAGATAATGATGATAATGTCTCATCTTGGGTTACGTCAAAAAGATTCATTATTCCAAAACCTTTGTATATATAACTATTTGGAGGGAATTTTTCTTTCCAAACTTCTATATTATTAAAATTATCTAACAATAATCTAAAATCTTCTTCTGTAATTTTTGGTGCATTTTCCGTAGGAATAATATCAGCAAAATCACCATTTAGAGCTACTCTATAATGTTTTGTAACTCCTGTATTTACATCAGGAATATCATAAAAGAAAGGACGTTTTAAATCTATATTATATCCATAACAATAAGCCAAAATCATAACACAGCCTTGAATATACAACTCATTATCATGAAAATTTCTGATACTAAATTGGTAATCATCCCCAGAATTATTAATAATATTTTTAAACCTATTAGAAATCTTAAAAGTTGTAAATGAAAATGGAATACTAGCTGCTTTTATTTCATTATCCGTTAATATTTCAGGAAACAATCCATCCAAGGCTAAATCAATTTGGTCTTTGTACTTAATTAATAAAGATTCATCTGTGAAGCCATCAATCAATTCTGGATATTTACTCAAATGCCCAACAATTTCCTTTGCCGAATTATAAAAGGGGTGTTCTTTATTATTCAAATACTTTTGATAAAAAGTATAAACCTTTTCAAAACTTATTTGTAGTTGTAATGGAAAAGATTTCTCTTTTAAATTTACAGATTGTTGAATAATCATAATTAAAATATTTGAACCTACTAATTTACACAATATATATTAGGTATAGACGTTAGCGAGCACGAATCCTAACAAAAAGGGAATAACAATTTTAAACTAAGAAACAATTTTTTTAGAAATTCTAGAACTAGCAATCAAAGCGGCTAAATATCCTAAGGCCAATATGGTGAAAAATACGATTAGCACATTAAAAATAGTGAATTCTACAGGGTATGCTAATGATGAATTAATCATTATCAACCCAAAGTACTTTTGCAATAAAACAAAAGAAATAGCCAAAAACAAGCCTAATAGTAACCCGAAGAAAGACAGTAAAAAACCTTGATAAATAAATATTTTTTTTATCTCGCTTAAACTAGCCCCTAAGCTAAATAATGTTTTTAAATTTTCTCGTTTGTCTAAAATCATCATTACAATAGCCCCAATAACATTAAACAAAGCAATAATTAAAATTAATGTAAAAATTAAATAAGAAACTAAATTTTCTGTGTTCAACATTTTATGAAAAACGGCATTGAGTTGCTCTCTGGTTTGAATTTTATATTTATCTCCTAATTTTTGTTGTAAAACTTCAATTACCTCGCTTCTATTTACATTATTTTCCAATTTCAATTCAATTGCAGTAATTTGATTTGGCTTATAATTTAATAAACTTTGTACGATTTGTAATTGAGCAAAAACATAATTTTTATCCAACTCTTCCGTCAGTCTAAAAATACCTGTAGGTTGCAGACTTAAAGTGTTAAACGCTGTTTTAGGATTACTTACATAACCTTTACCTGGTTTAGGCACTGAAACCTTTAAGGATTCTGTAAAATCATATGTGCCTAACGATAAAATTGCTGAGACACCATTACCAATAACAGCCGAGTGAACAATTTCTTTATCTAACCATTCTCCAACATAGATTGCTGTATCAATATTATTTACCGACAAATAGTTATCATCAACTCCTTTAATACTCGCTATATGCGACTTTTCATTATAACTAAAAAAAGCTCTTTCTTCTACTACTTTACTATAACTCTTAATGTTTTTGTCATTAACTATTTCAGCAATGGAGTCATTGAACAAGAATGACTTTCCTACAGAAGCACTTATTTTTAGATCAGGGTCAGAAACTCTAATAAAATCTAAACTAAAATCTTTTAAACCAGAAAAAACTGACAGCACAATAAACAAAGCCATTGTACCAACAACGACACCTGTAGCTGCTATAATGGTAATAATATTTATTGCATTATTACTACTTTTAGAAAATAAATATCGCTTAGCTATGTATAGAGGAAATTGCAATTTATCTTTTTTGCCTTTTTGATAAAATATCTGGATTCTTTATAGGGTTTTCCACATTACCCTTTAGTGATTTATCTATACCTTCAATATAATCTAATGAATCATCTATATAAAAGCTCAATTCTGGCATACGGCGTAATTGATTTCTTGTTCGTTTAGCCAACTCATGTCTAATTAATGGTGTATTTGATTTAATGCCTTCTATTAATTCTGCACCTTTTTCTGTTGGAAAAATACTTAAATATACTTTAGCATCAGACAAGTCAGAAGTAACATTAACCTTGGTGACTGATATTATTATGCCCTTCATGCCATCTTGTGCAGCATGTTGTAACACATCAACCAAATCTTTCTGTAAAACACCGGCTATTTTTTTCTGTCTATTTGTTTCCATAATGCAAAAATAGGCTATAAAACTGAACTTTTGATTTTACCAGATATTTTAATAATAATATTGTTTATTTTTGAAAGAAGTACAATTACCATTAATAAGACTTAACACCTAGACAAATGAAAAAAATTGAACATATTGGCATTGCGGTTAAAGACTTAGATACCTCTAACTCGCTGTTTGAAAAACTGCTTGGAAAAGCAGCCTATAAGCTTGAAGAAGTAGCTTCTGAAGGAGTTATTACTTCTTTTTTTAAATCGGGACCTAATAAAATTGAATTATTAGCCGCAACAACACCAGAAAGCCCAATCGCTAAGTTTTTAGAAAAAAAAGGAGAGGGAATTCATCATATTGCTTTTGCTGTTGATGATATTAAAAGTGAAATAAAAAGGTTAAAAAAAGAAGGTTTCACAGTCTTGAACGATAAACCAAAAAAAGGTGCTGACAACAAACTTGTAGCTTTCTTACATCCAAAAAGTAGCAATGGGGTTTTAATTGAATTGTGCCAAGAAATTAAGCAAAAATAAGTATATTGCGTCGCAAAATTTAGCACAAACTACAATGAGTACTTCTTTTGAAAAATATCAAAAAAGACGATTAAAATCCTCCTATTTTTCTGTAATACTGAGCATCGCTTTCGTATTATTTTTATTAGGATTATTTGGTCTTTTAGTGCTAAATACTAAGAAAATTTCCGATTATTTTAAAGAACAAGCTTCAATAACCATTTTTCTTAATGACGATGCTGACTCTCAAAAAGTTAAAAACCTACAAACACTGCTAGAAAGTGAAGCATACACAAAATCTATCGTATACATATCTAAAATAGAGGCTGCAAAAATAGCAACTGAAGAAAATGGAGAAGATTTTATGGAATTTTTGGGTTACAATCCTTTAAAAAACGCAATTGATTTATACTTGAAGGCTGATTTTGTTTCATCTGAAAAAATGAGTGAGATAGAAAGTACTTTAGCAAAAAACAGTATCGTTAATGAAGTTTCATATGACAAACCTTTGATTGGTTTATTGACAAAAAACATAAAACGTATTAGTCTTTGGGTACTAATATTTAGTAGTCTTTTTGTATTGATAGCCATGCTACTAATTAATAATTCGATACGCTTGTCTGTTTACTCGAAAAGGTTTACAATTAAAACGATGCAACTTGTTGGAGCTACGAAACGTTTTATTCGAAAGCCCTTTATTTGGAGCAGTATAAAATTAGGAGCTTTTGGTGCATTGGTTGCCTTAATTGCTTTAGCTGTAGCAATGTATTATTTAAATGTTAATTTTCCAGAATTTGGTTTTTTAGAAAACACCAAATTAATAGCTATTTTATTTGGAAGTATTTTTCTATTGGGTATTATAATTTCATGGATAAGTGCTTTTTTTGCAACACAGCGTTTTTTAAATTTACGAACAGATCAATTATATTACTAAAAAATGAATAAAAAAGAAGTCTACAAAAAAACAGAGAATGAATTCCTTTTTGGTAAAAAGAATTACATGATTATGCTCGTTGGTCTAATTGTAATTGCACTAGGCTTTATATTGATGGCTGGTGGTGGTAGTGATGACCCGACCGTTTTTAATGAAGAAATTTACAACTTTCAACGAATTAGATTAGCCCCAACGTTAGTACTTATTGGTTTAGCTATAGAAGTATACGCCATTTTGGCAAATCCTAATAAATAGTAATGACCTATATTTACGCTATAATTCTTGCAATTATTGAAGGGTTAACTGAATACTTACCCGTTTCTTCGACTGGCCATATGATAATTGCCTCTTCATTTATGAAGATTGCCAGTGACGATTTTACAAAACTCTTTACTATCGTTATCCAATTAGGAGCTATTTTATCAGTTGTAGTTTTGTATTGGAAACGTTTTTTTCAAGGCTTAGACTTTTATTACAAATTATTTGTTGCCTTTCTACCTGCAGTTGTTTTAGGGTTATTATTGAATGATGTCATAGATCAGTTGTTAGAAAGCCCTGTTACAGTTGCCATTTCCTTAATTATTGGAGGGTTTATTTTACTAAAAGTAGACGATTGGTTTAAATCAAATGAAAAATATGATTCTGAAAATCCTTTAGAACATACTGAAATATCATATCTCACTGCTTTAAAAATTGGATTCTTTCAATGTTTGGCTATGATACCTGGAACTTCACGTAGTGGAGCAAGTATTGTTGGTGGTATGACTCAAAAATTAAATAGAAAAACAGCTGCCGAATTTTCATTTTTCTTAGCAGTTCCTACAATGTTTGGAGCTACAGCTAAAAAATTATATGATTACTATAAGGCAGGTTTTGAACTGAGTAGCGATCAAATAAATTTTTTAATAGTTGGTAATATAATTGCTTTTATTGTTGCTTTAATTGCCATAAAGTCATTTATTGATTATCTAAGTAAAAAGGGATTTAAAATATTTGGGTATTATAGAATTATACTTGGAATTTCTTTGCTAATTATCCATTTTTTTATCTACAAACTTAGTCTATAATGGCCTTGAATGTTGATGATTACAAAAACGGTCAAGTTCTACTTATAGATAAACCTTTAAAATGGACTTCATTTCAGGTGGTAAACAAATTGAGATGGGCAATCAGACAACAGTTTAATTTAAAGAAAATAAAAGTAGGTCACGCAGGAACTTTAGATCCTTTAGCAACTGGGTTGCTTATTCTTTGTACTGGAAAATTCACTAAAAAAATTGACCAATTTCAAGCTCAAATAAAAGAATATACAGGCACTTTTACTGTAGGTGCCACTACTCCATCTTACGATTTAGAAACTGAAATTGATCAACATTTTGAATTCAGCCATCTTACTAATGAAATTATCCATAATACTACAAAACAATTTATAGGTGAAATTCAACAAAAGCCACCTATATTTTCAGCCTTAAAAAAAGATGGAAAACGGCTTTATGAACTAGCAAGAGCCGGTGAAACAACCGAAATAAAATTACGTAATATAACTATTTCTGAATTTGAAATCACTAATATTAAACTACCCGAAATTGAATTTAGAGTAATTTGTAGTAAAGGTACTTATATTCGTTCTTTGGCCTATGATTTTGGATTAGCCTTAAATTCTGGAGCACACTTATCAAAATTAAGACGTACCAAAATTGGCGACTTTGATGTTAAAAAAGCACAAAGTATTGACGATTTTTTAAACGGTCTAGATAACTAAAAACAAGCCAATCTTGAATTTCGTCTTAGGCTAATTGACCAACGCTCAACAACTGTAACAAATCACTTTCTATTGCTTTTCCTTTATCGGTATTATACCAATTTTGAAGTTGCTCTTTAAACGCTGTATCAAGTACTCCAAATTTTTCTTTTTGATCTGCTACCATTTTAGTTGCAACTGCTGGTCTAGGACCAAAAGTACCTAATACCTCAAGCGTATCCGCATTTAACATTATCAATTTAGGAATTGCTTGTCCCCCATTGGTTAAAAACTGATTCATCAACGCTTCATTCTCATCTCTTAAAACTATTTTCAACTCAATATTTTCAGAAGCTTCAGCAACTTTATTAATTACAGGTAACACTTGAGCTGCATCTCCACACCAACCTTCTGAAAGTACTAACCAAACAAACTTTTCATTTACATCATTTAAAGCTTCTACAGTACTTTCGGAAATAGAAATTGTTTTATCTAAACGCTTCATCCTACTGTTATTCAATTTACTATAATGCAACAAATCTTCAGATTGATTTACCCCAGTAGCTTTCCCTTCTTTTAATAAACGAGTTACTAACTCTCTATAAGTTGAATACGAGATTGCCTTTTCTAAACTATTTTTAATACTATTTTTCATCTATATTTATTTAATCCTGCAAATTTAAGAAATGTTTAGTCGAAGAAATGTTACAAATATTACACAAAAATTAATTTACCTCTTTTATTAATTTTAAATTCTCCAACATCACTTCCGTCATTTTCTTTAAATCAAAATTGGGCTTCCAATTCCAATCTTTTTGAGCTTGGCTATCATCCATATTTTTCGGCCAACTATCGGCAATTTGTTGCCTAAAATCAGGTGAGTAGTTTATACTAAAATCTGGAATATGTTTTTTTATAGACTCTGAAATTTCTTTCGGTGTAAAATCAGTTGCAGAAATATTATAAGACGCAAAATCATCAGGTAAATCAGCGTCCATAAGCCTAATAGTAGCATCAATGGCATCATCCATATACATCATTGGCAATCTTGTGTCTTCAGACAAAAAACAATCATAACTACCATCAGACAAGGCCTTATGATAGATTTCTACGGCATAATCTGTTGTACCACCACCTGGAGGTGTCTTCCAGCTTATTATACCAGGGTAACGTACGCTCCTAACATCAATTCCATATTTTGCTTTATAATAAGCACACCACCGTTCACCAGCCAACTTGCTTATTCCATAAACCGTAGAAGGCTCTGTAACCGTTACTTGGGGGGTATCTATTTTAGGTGTCGTTTTACCAAATACCGCTATAGAACTTGGCCAAAATACTTTTTTTAGATAACCCTCTTGAGCTAATTCTAAAACATATAACAAACTGTTTATGTTTAAATCCCACGCTCTATGCGGATATTTTTCAGCAGTAACAGAAACCATCGCTGCCATTAAGTAAACTTCAGAAACATTATGTTTTTTAATAATTTGTAAAATTGCTCCCTTGTACGTAGCATCTAATATTTCAAAACTACCATTTTGCATTAGATCCTCTGAACCATTTTTAATATCTGAAGCAATAACTTTATCATTACCATAAATGCTTCTTAACTTTAGCACAAGTTCGGAACCAATTTGTCCGCAAGCACCAATAACCAGTATTGAATTATTATTCATGTATTTTATTTTAAATCTAACACAAAATTAATAAATTAAAATGCCTAATTTGTCAAATGTTTACTTATTTATTTAACTTTGTCACAAGTCCAATTTGCAAATTAATTGTATGAATTATTTTAAAATCATTTACTTTTTCGTATTTATCTTGACGTTAAATTCATGTAAAAAGAATGAAAACAATGTAGTGAATAAAAACTCAATGCTTACAGATTCCATTGCAGATACTGATATAAGAACCATAAGAGCTATAGGCGAAACACTATCACCAGAAGGCAAGGAAACCGTTAAAGATTGGGAAGAGTATCAACAATTAGATGATTTTCTGGATAATTTTTATAGCAGCTCACCAAATGAAGCATTAAATCTTTCAAAAGAACTATCTCATACAACAAAGCAACTAATAGACTCTTTAAAAATTGACAGATTTAAACAACCAGATGTTAGTATAAGACTTAACGTTATTCACAATTATGCTCTGCGATTAGCAGATATGTCAACCATCCCCAATATTAACCCCTCGGAAGTACAAAATGAAACCCAAAATATTTTAGACGCTTTTTCCTCTCTAAATAAAAAAATAAATAACTTAGCCAAACAAGAGAAATTAGAAAAAGAATTGAAAGGTTTTACTGCTCCCATACTTATTGAAGAGGACAGTCTAAATTCGCCGAAATTATCTCCTCCACAAGAATTAAAATAGAATTTCTATTTTTTACATGAATCTTGAACATTCTCACTTTTTAATAAAACGAGATAATTTTACTAAATTTGAGAAATTACCTTAATCGAATTCTGATCTGATTCTATGTATAAAAAATTACTTCTTCATATATTACTATTTCTATCTATCCAAACATCATTTTCACAAGGCCTACCTCTGGATGTAAATAATGGAAATAGTATCCAGAAAAACAAAACGTCTAATACTACTTTTAAAAATACGGTTAATCTTTATGAGAATTATTTCTCGACTAAAAATATAGAAAAAAAAGGAAGCGGATATAAGCCTTTTAAAAGGTGGGAATATCACTGGAATCGTTTTCAGCAGGAAGATGGAACCATTGCACCTTCTAAACTTTTATGGAATGCTTGGGAGCAAAAGCTTCAAATGTCAAAATCAACTAAAGCGACAAGTAATTGGACAGCAGTAGGGCCATTTTCTCAATCAAGTAATAGTGGTCAAGGTCGAATAAACACCATTTTTGTTGATCCAAATAATGCTAACACTATTTATGTTGGTGCACCTGCTGGTGGTTTATGGAGGTCTACCGATGCTGGCGTAAACTGGACTCCATTAACAGATTATTTACCTCAAGTTGGGGTGTCAGGAATCGCAGTTGACCCTAACAATTCTAATATGATTTATATTTCAACAGGTGATGATGACGCTGGAGATTCTTATTCTGTTGGTGTTTTAAAATCTGTAAATGGTGGTGTTACTTGGAACCAAACTGGCTCATTGGGATCAATAAGTGGAGATGGTGGCTATAACACGAGTAATGAAATATTAATTGCCCCTACCGATTCAAATGTTATCTGGGTTGCAACGGGAAATGGTTTATTTAAATCTACCGATGCAGGTGCAACATGGAAAAATAAAATTACTGGTATTCATATTAGAGATTTTAAATTAAAACCTAGTAATTCTAATACTATTTATGCCGTATCTCGAAACACATTTTTTGTGTCATCAGATGGAGGAACTACTTTTACTTCTACAGCGACTGGTTTACCAATTCCAAACTCTACAGGAAGGTTAAGAGTGGAAGTTACAGCGGCCAATGGTGCATCTAACAATGTATATGTTTTAGCTACAGATAATAGTTATGATTTTGTAGGTGTATATAAATCAATCAATAGTGGTAATAGTTTTATACAATTAACCCAAAATAAAATCAAACCTGACGGCGAGCCTAATGAGTTATTTGTAGATATATTTGGTGGTAGTCAGCAAGCTTGGTTCGATTTAGCTTTTACTGTTTCCCCGACTGATGAAGACATAATATTTGTTGGTGTATTGGATATATGGAGATCAAAAAATGAAGGTAATAATTTTTCAAAAATTAATGATTGGAGTCGTCCAACACCCTCTTACACGCATGCTGATATTCATTTTTTACGATATTTTAATGGTGTATTATATGCAGGTACTGATGGCGGGGTGTATAAATCTACTAATGATGGCACAACTTTTACTGACCTCACTAAAAATTTAGCTATTAGTCAGTTTTACAAACTTTCTGTTGCCAAAAGTACGTCAACTAAAATGTCAGGTGGCTTACAAGATAATGGTGGGTTTTCCTTAATAAATAACAATTGGCATAATTTTCATGGTGGTGATGGTATGGATTCTGCTGCTGACCCCAATGATGAAAATACATTTTATGGTTTTACGCAATATGGTAGTGTTTTAACCAAAACCACTGATGGCGGTTTAAGTAGCACCACCATAGCCGGGGCCCCAACAACGGAAATTGGCACTAATGATAGTGGTGGAAACTGGGTTACACCTCTAGTAATTAATAAAGCAGGAGAAATATATGCTGGATATAAACAATTATATCAATTAGTTGACAACAATTGGATTCAATTATCCAATCATAATTTTGGTTCCAATCTTGATGCTATTGAAATAGATCCAAGTAACAATAATAATATTTTAGTTTCTAGAGGCAGAATACTTTACATTAGCCATGATAAGGGTAAAACCTTTACAACACACAGCTCTTCACAAACTGGTATTTCGGGTACAAACATTAGTTCTATAGAAGTTCATAGCTCAAATAGTAATATTATATGGTTAACAACTACTGGAGTTAGTAATGTTTCAGGACCAAGTAGTGGACATAATGGAGGAGGCGTTTATAAATCGACAGATGGAGGTTTAACATTTACCGACATATCTGCTGGCTTACCTGACGAATCTAAATTTGTGGTTAGACACCATCCCTTCTCTACAAATAACTCTATCTATTTAGGAACAGCATTAGGTGTTTACCATAGAAATGACGATACCAATACTTGGGAAGTTTTTTCAACTGGTTTACCCAATGTTGCCATACCTGATATTGAAATAAACCCTTATGATGCAAAAATTACTGCAGCTACTTATGGAAGAAGTGTTTGGCAATCTAGTATACCAGCCATTACGTTACCTTCAAAAGAAATTGAATTGACAAAGATAATTTCACCCAATAATAATGTAACCTGCGGTCAGGTTACTCCCAAATTATTATTTACAAATAATGGTCAAAATACCTTGACTTCATTTACTGTAAATTATAATGTTGATGGTGGTGCAAATCAAACTTTTAATTGGACAGGAAACATTGCTTCAAATGCAAATAGCACTATTGAAATACCCGCTATTTCAGCTAGTACCGAAGGAATACATACGTTAGAAACTACTGTGGTTTTAACTGATGATGCTAATATTTTCAACAATTCAGCTTCAACATCATTCACAACTAACACTTCTGGAGATGGTCAAGTAATAAATAATTTTGATGATAACACCACCGATCAATGGATTGTTTCAGCTAATAATTTATGGCAAATTGGTACGCCTACCACAACGCTTTTAAATAATAAAGTTTCTTCTGGTTATGTAACAAATCCATCTAGTAATTACCCAGATCAAACGACAAGCTATTTAACATCACCATGTTATTATTTAGTAGGATTAGAAAATCCTATTTTAAAATTTAAAATGGCTTTTGACCTTGAAGAAAATTGGGATGTAATTTATGTAGAATATTCCACAAACCAAGGTGAAAACTGGGAGGTACTTGGTACAGCTAATGACCCAAATTGGTATAATAGCAATAGAACAAATGCATCCTCTGGGATTGCTGACGATTGTCAAAATTGTCCAGGTGCTCAATGGACTGGTACAGATGCAATCTTAAAGGAATATAGTTACAAATTATCAGCATTGAACGGAGAATCAAATGTGATTTTTAGATTTGCATTTGTTTCAGATCCCGCGGTTAATAATGAAGGCGTTATTATAGATGATTTTCAAATTGACGCTACAGCAATATTAGGCATTAATGACTTTGATCAAGGAGAATTCTTAATTTATCCGAACCCGTCTTCATCAATTTTTAATATAAAAAGAAGAAATACTACTGGACAAAATATGACTATTAAGGTTTTTGATATGACTGGTAAATTAATACAAAAACACAGAAATATTACCAATGAGAATTATCAATTACAAATGACGGGGATGGCTAAAGGGGTATATTTCATAAAAATTAGTATTGATAACAAAAACTTAGTTAAAAAATTAATTCTAAACTAACACTCAAAACAATTAGAGTAAAACACCCAATAAATTATGATTTCTAGTCTTTATTATAAAATACTTATAATATATTTGCCAAGAATTTTATGTTATCAAAAATAATGAAAAATATACTTACAATAATAGTCTTATTTAGCTTTATCCATATAAATGCCCAAGCTTTTTATGGAAAAGAAGATAGTAAATTCCAAATAGGTGTTAATTTTCAACATAACGCTACTTCTATAAATATTGCTTATGACTATGGGCTAGGTGAAAATTTTTCAGTAGGTTTATCATCATCTTATGCTCTAGGAGTACCTAAAGTTATAGATGCAAAATTTGATGATCGTATTGACTTAAAAGCTAGATTTAATGCCAACATCGGTTCCGTATTAAACATCGATGAAAATTTTGATTTTTATCCAGGAATAAATTTTAATTTAAAGAATTTTGGTGCACATGCAGGAGCACGTTATTTCTTTAGTGATGGTTTTGGAGTATTCTCGGAAGTCAACTTTCCAATTGCAAAATATAACGCTGGCACTTTAACTGACGCTGAAAAATTACATAACCAATTTACATTTAGTATAGGTACAGTATTTAATTTAAATTAAATTTTAAGACGTTAGCTCAAATACTTTACTGTAAACCAAATCCGTTTCCCAACCGCGATATAGCAAGTAATCAGCCAATTTTTTTCTTTTCTTTTGAATATTTGTCTCTGTCATCTGAGTAAACTTTTTTTCTGCTAATTGATCAAAAGTAGTAAAATACTCAGATTCATTTATCTCCTTGAGAGCTTGAGTTATATTGTAATTTGTTATTTTTCTAAATTTCAATTCTCTTACTATCCGAACCTTTCCCCATTTTTTTATATTAAATTTACCTCTAGCGAATGATTTAGAAAAACGCTCTTCATTTAAAAAATCATGATGTAATAAGTGTAAAATAATTTCTTCTTTTTCTTCTTGAGATAAATACATCTCATATAACTTTCTTTCCAACTCTGAATGGCAACGCTCTTGATAAGCACAATAATTTTCTAATCGTCTTTTAGCCTCTTCAAGTGAATAAATTTTCTTATTTGTCATAATAGATTACGAATCAATTTATACTACGCTAAAAAATACTGCGTTTAGTTCTTGTAATAATGTGGAAATTATTTATAACTGATTTTTTTTAGAGCTTACCTCCAAAGTAAGCCAATATAATATATTTTATTATGAAAAATAAAATAATATTATCATTAAGTATGCTATTACTTAATGTTAATATATATAGTCAAGTCTTACAAGAAAGTTTTGAAAATATCTTAAGTGGATGGAGTCAATTTCAAATTACTGGAAGTGTTCCTTTTAGCAGAACTGCGACACAAGCTAATACGGGAAATTATTCTGAATATACAAACACCCCCAATGCAGTTGGATTTTTTAGCACAACTAATAATCAAGCTTGGCTAATTTCATCTCCTTTAGATTTATCCTCTTTCGAAGAAATTCAACTCTCTTATTCCGAAAGAAATAGAGACCATCCTGGATCAATACCATCTGATCCAACCCAACAAGTATTATATTCAACTAATTATAGCGGAACTGGAAATCCAAACGCAGCAACTTGGATCGTTATAAATTCAACAAATACCACTACTAGCTGGTCTAAAAAGATCATTTCAGGTCAAATTCCAACAGATTCAAATGTGCATATAGCGTTTAGATATATTGGAGATAGTTTCAATTTTTTTGTTCCTTTCACAGATCGAGAATGGTATATCGACGATATTGAAATTTTAGGATTACCTTGTTCTTTTACAACAACATGGAACGGTTCTTCTTGGAACAATGGTGCACCAAACACCAGTACTTCAGCAATAATCGAGGGGAATTACAACACTAATAGTCATGGCAGTTTTGAATCTTGTAGCTTAACTGTAAATTCAGGAAACACTGTTAACATAAAACCCAATACCCATATAACTGTTAATAATAATTTGACAATAGATGGAACAGTTCAAGTTCGAAATAAAGCTTCTTTGTTAATGACGAATGATAATGCACTAATCTCAGTTAACGGAACATTTAATGTTCATAAAACCACTACTACTTTGAATGATAATAATGATTATACTTATTGGTCATCTCCAATTGAAAACATAAATATATCTTCTGTTTTTACTTCACCACTATATAATCAAGGGCGTCTTTATTATTGGGATCAATCTGCTGTTAACGCTATTCCTTATGGCGGTAGCGAGGCCTTAGGAGAATGGATATCAGCTGCCGGGAATACTATGCAACCTGGAAAAGGTTATATATCTCAGTCACCTACATCGGGTTCATATCCTTTAAAAGCAAAAGTAAACTTTTCTGGAAAACCTAATAATGGTATAATTAAACTTTATGGCAATGAAGCTGTATATAATACTGGAAACCCGAATGATGACATAAATTTAATCGGTAACCCCTATCCTTCGGCTATAGATGCTGATGAATTTATCAATCAAAATAGTTCTTCCATAAGTGGTACACTTTGGTTTTGGACACATAATACTTCTAATAATCAAAACAACTCGGGAGAACAATATACAGGTAATGATTATGCGACTTATAATTTGACTGGATCAGTTGGTACTTCTAAGAAAGCGACAACTGGGGGTGTAAAACCTAATCAATATATAGCTTCAGGCCAGGGTTTTATAGTACAAACAATAGCTACAGTCGACACCATCATTTTTAACAACTCCATGAGAATTGAAAATAATAACAACCAATTCTTTAAACCAACAGATACAAAAAACACAACAGTTTTAGAAAAAGATAGGATCTGGTTAAATATTGAAAGTGATAATGGAGGAGCATTCAGTCAAACCCTAATTGGTTTTTTTGAAAAGGCAACCGATGGAATAGATCAAGGCTATGACGGGATGAAAATCTCTGAAGGGTGGATTAATTTATACTCAGTAATTGACACTCTAAAATACGCCATACAAGGGTTAAGTAGTTTTAACTCTGAGAAAAAAGTAGCAATAGGTTTTCAAACTAATATTGAAGATTCTGCTACTTCTTACAAAATTAGTATTGATAACATTGAAGGTGAATTAAAAAATAGTGACATATTTTTGGTTGATGAAGAACTAAACATTATGCACGATTTAAAGCAAGGAGTTTATAATTTTACTACTTCAGAAGCAGGTAATTATCCAGATAGATTTACGTTACAGTTTACACAAACTACATTAAATACAGAAGACCTCAAATCAACTTATGATTTTATAGTTGTAAATAAAGATCATGCAATCAACGTAAAAGCGAATACGACCATTAATTCTGTAAAGATATATGATATGACTGGTAGATTATTAATCGACCAAAATACTAATAAGAGTCAAGTAAGTGACAATACTGAAAACATAGCAAAAGGTTCAATTTTAATAATAAATACCTATTTCGAAAATAATAGTTATATGTCTAAAAAAATAATACTCACGAACTAAAAAGCAAAAAAAAACCTATAAGCTTTTGCTTATAGGTTTTGTATGATATAATACTACCTTATTTAATCTCATTGTCATCTTTATCAAAAAAATGATATTCTAGATATTGGTAAGCATCTCTCGGTATAACTTTAATCCACTTTTTATATTTAAAAAACCATTTTTGTTGAATTGAGGGCATCCCCTTTTTAAGATATGACTCTACAAAAGAATGTGCATGAAGCGTTAATCCTTTTTTAGATTTATCTATAATCCTTCCTAAGTGATTTTCAATTTTATCTACCAAAATTATAGGAGCCTCGACTTCTCCATTGATATTTGGATTTTTTTCTTGTGTTTTAATAACCATCTCTGGTCGTACACGTTGTCTAGTAATTTGCACTAGACCAAATTTACTTGGTGGCAATATTTTGTGTTTTGTTCTGTTAGATTTCATCTCATTTTTTAAATGATCGAACAATTTTTGTCTATGACTTGCAGTGTGCATGTCAATAAAATCTACCACAATAATTCCACCCATATCACGTAACTGCAATTGACGTGCTATTTCTGAGGCCGCAATTAAGTTCACTTCTAATGCCGTATCAGCCTGTGAGTTTGCCTTGTTTGAACGATTACCGCTATTTACATCTATTACATGTAAAGCTTCTGTATGTTCAATAACTAAATAGGCTCCTTTTGGCATTGATACCGTTCGGCCAAATGCTGTTTTTATTTGTTTTTCTATCCCATATTTTTCAAAAATAGGTAACTTCGATTTGTAAAGTTTAATCATAGAAACTTTTGTAGGAGCGATGCGTTCTATATATTCTTTAAGTTCTTCAAATAACTGAGCATCATCTGTAACGATGCTAGAAAATGAATCATCAAAAATATCTCTAAGAATAGAAGACGCTCTATTTAATTCAGACAACACTTTTGCTGGTGCCTGAGCTCTTGGTAAATGTTTACATAAGTTAACCCAACGTTGTAAAGAATTTTGCAAATCTTTATCCAGTTCAGCTACTTTAATACCCTCGGCCACCGTTCTTAAAATAACGCCAAAGCCTTTAGGTTTAATACTTTTTGCAAGTCGTTTTAGCCTTTCTTTTTCTTTATTGTTCGATATCTTTTGAGATACCGAAACTCTATCTGAAAAAGGTACTAAAACCAAGTATCTACCTGCTATTGAAAGTTCAGAACTTATTCGAGGTCCTTTTGTAGATATTGGTTCTTTAACAACCTGTACTAATAAATTTTGACCAGACTTAATAACTTGGTCAATGGATCCATTTTTATTTATGTCTTTTTCTAAATGGAAATCTTTTAAAGTGTAATCTTTTAGTTTACCCGTGCCTATTAACTTAATGTACTTAGTTAAAGATAACAACTGTGGCCCTAAATCATGATAATGTAAAAAGGCATCTTTTTCACTGCCTACATTTACAAAAGCTGCATTTAAGCCTGACAATGTTTTCTTAATCTTAGCTAAAAATATGTCGCCAACATTAAAATTATTGTCATTTGTTTCTTTGTGTAATTCATTAAGTCTACCATCTTTTAATAAGGCAAAATCTATATCAGAGGAAGTTGATCTAATTATTAATTCTGTTTTCACTCTGCATAAGTTTTGTATCCATACTAACTAATATAGTACAGATTGATTAAAAAAATGTTTACGAGTTAAATAACCCGATGAAATTTGTTTTTGCAAATTTCTTTTTCAAAGAACGATTTGATTCAATAAAAGAAAAAATAGCTTATGCTATTTTTTCTTTTTGTGTCTGTTTTGTCTACTTCTCTTTTTACGCTTATGAGTAGAAATTTTACTGCGTTTTCTTTTTTTACCACTTGGCATAATCTATATCTGTTTTATTGTGAGTACTTATTTAACTGGTACATTTTTCTTAACACCTTCTACAAAAACTTTTGCTGGTTTAAAAGATGGAATATTGTGTGCCGGAATTTTAATTGTAGTATTTTTAGAAATGTTTCTACCAGTTTTTTCAGCTCTAGTTTTTATAATAAAGCTTCCAAAACCTCTTAAATATACATTTTCGTCATTTTCTAATGAATCTTTTACTTCCTTCATAAAGTCTTCGACTACTCGTAATACATCAACCTTTTCAATACCAGATTTTTCGGAAATACTGGCTACAATCTCTGCTTTTGTCATGCTAATTCTATTTTATTTTTATTATATGTGTATTTTAAAGGGTGGCAAAGATAAAACAATAAATCAATTTTAACTAGCCAATCAGTTAAAATTTAACGGTATAAATCCTTAATTTTGCGTGTTTTAATAAAACTATGGATTTTTCAAAAATTTTAACGAAGTGGTATTTACAAAATAAACGAGACTTACCTTGGCGTAATACCGTTAATCCATATTACATATGGCTATCAGAAATCATACTACAACAGACTAGAGTTAAACAAGGACTAGCTTATTATGAAAAATTTATTGTTGCATTTCCTACTGTTTTTGACCTCGCAAAAGCAGATGAAAACATTATACTTAATTTATGGCAGGGCTTAGGATACTATTCAAGAGCTAGGAACTTACATTTTTCAGCAAAATATATAGTCAATGAGCTAGATGGAAAATTTCCTACTACTTATAAGGACATTTTAAAATTAAAAGGTGTTGGCGATTACACCGCATCAGCAATTGCATCAATATGCTATAATGAACCACACGCAGTAGTGGACGGCAATGTTTATCGAGTATTAGCACGTTATTATGGTATTGACATACCTATTAATAGTACTGAAGGAATTAAACTTTTTAAAAAATTAGCACAAGAACTAATAAACATTAAAGATCCAGCTACATTTAATCAGGCCATTATGGAGTTTGGAGCCATGCAATGCAAACCTAAAAATCCTGATTGCTCCATTTGCCCTTTTCAAAATTCTTGCAAAGCCAAGGAAGAAAAAATGGTTGAGATTCTTCCTATTAAGGATAAAAAAATAAAAGTTACGAAAAGGTTTTTCAATTACTTAGTTTTAATAAGCCCAACGGACAGGACATTATTGAACCAAAGAAAACAAAAAGGTATTTGGAGGAACCTCTATCAATTTCCCTTAATAGAGACTTCAAAAGAAATTGACATTAGTGAACTAATCAAAATGAATGAACTTCATGAAATAACAAATGAAAGTAACAGCGACATCAAATTGTTTAACAAGAAACCTATTATTCATAAATTATCTCATCAACACCTATCCGTAAATTTCTGGGTAATAAATTTAGATAAAGAAATGGAAAACAGCATTTCTATTAGCGACTTTGATAAGTATCCTGTACCAATTCTAATTCATAATTTTGCAGAAGCCTATTTTTAACTATTGAATTTATATTTTTAAGATTTTTATTTTCATTATCTTTGACACACAATTTTATTATCATGGCAGGTACACTAAATAAAGTAATGTTGATTGGACATTTGGGAGATGAGATAAAAATGCACTTTTTTGAAGGTGGCAACTCTATTGGCAGGTTTCCTGTTGCTACAAATGAAACCTATACAAACAGACAAACTGGAGAGCGAGTAACAACTACAGAATGGCACAACGTTGTGGTTAGAAATAAACTAGCTGAAATATGTGAAAAGTATTTGAGTAAAGGCGATAAAGTATATGTAGAAGGACGTATTAAAACCCGTCAATGGGATGACCAAAGTGGAAATAAAAGATACTCAACTGAAATTCACGCGGTAGAAATGACATTTTTAACTACTAAAAAAGATTTAGATAATAGCTCATCTAAACCACCAGTCCATCAAACCACAAAACCAAAAAGTGATGAAACTCCTCAAGAAATTGATGATGATTTACCATTTTAATTTTAATTAAACCATATAATATTGGATCCTGAACCCTCGAGTTTGTTTTTACTAAATACTATCAACTGGTCTTTTACAATCGGATTAGTTGCACTTGTTGTGCTACTCTTAATTTCTGCATTAGTTTCAGGGTCAGAGGTTGCCTTTTTTTCGCTATCAAAAACAACATTAAATGAAGCTGAAGAATCTAAAAAAACAACATTAGTTAATACACTGCTAGGACGTCCAAAAAAATTGTTGGCAACTATCCTAATAGCAAATAACTTTGTAAACATTTTAATAGTTTTACTTTTTGCCTATTTAGGTGATTTTTTCTTCAGTAGTATAATCAATAGTGGTTTCCGGTTTTTACTCGAAGTAATCTTAGTTACATTTTTAATTTTACTTTTTGGTGAAGTACTCCCCAAAGTTTACGCCAACAGAAATGCATTAAAATTCGCCACTTTAATGGTAACTCCAATTAGTATTTTAAATGTACTTCTCACTCCTTTAAGCATTCCATTATTGAACTTGACAAGTACTATAGAAAAAAGATTAGGTAAAAAGAATTCAGATTTTTCCGTAGAAACATTGTCCCAGGCCTTAGAACTAACCTCTGAAGAAGGGTCTTCAAAACAAGAACAAAAAATTTTACAAGGCATTGTTACATTTGGTAATACTGAAACGGTACATGTAATGTGCCCTAGAACAGACGTTTTTGCTTTACCCGAAAGTGACACTTTCGCAGAAGTAGTTACCAAGATAATTAAAAACGGACACTCAAGAATTCCTGTTTATCATGATAATATTGACGAAATTACAGGAGTTTTATATTCGAAAGACCTTTTACCACACCTAAATAAGAAAACATTTCAGTGGAAAAAGGTAATGCGTCAACCTTTTTTTGTTCCTGAAAATAAAAAATTAGATGACTTACTAAAGGAATTTCAAGAAATGAAAAATCATTTAGCTATTGTGGTTGATGAATATGGTGGCACTTCGGGTATCGTAACTTTAGAAGATGTAATTGAGGAGATTGTAGGTGACATTAGTGATGAATTTGATGACAATGATTTGAGTTATTCTAAACTTGACAACAACAATTACGTTTTTGAAGGTAAAATTGCATTGAAAGATTTTTATAAAGTATTGAAAATTGACGATTCTATATTTGAGGAACATAAAGGTGAAGCCGAAACTTTGGCAGGATTTATACTAGAAATTAACGAAAAATTCCCTCAATTAAATGAGCAAATTATTTTTGAAGATTATAAATTCAAAATTGAAGTACTAGAGAAAAAACGTATCAAACAAATAAAAGTAACAAAACCCACTATACAAGATGTTACACCAACTTAATA
Source organism: Aureibaculum luteum (assembly GCF_003449015.1). Taxonomy (GTDB): domain Bacteria; phylum Bacteroidota; class Bacteroidia; order Flavobacteriales; family Flavobacteriaceae; genus Aureibaculum; species Aureibaculum luteum. The sequence goes on from NZ_QRGD01000001.1 coordinate 566,023, forward strand.
AAATTATATTATTGGCAGTAATAACATTGCCATTTACTTCATGCTCCAATGAGGAGTATTTACCAAAACCAAAAGCTTTTTTACGTTTGGCATATGCTGCCCCAAACTATAAAGAAATAGCTTCAGACTGTCCTTACACCTTTGAAGTACCAGATAATACACACACAAAGTTTAATGAAAAATGCTGGATAAACATTAAATACCCAAAATTAAAAGCATCACTTAATATTACCTACAGGGGTGTAGACAACAATTTATCAGAACTATTAAGTGAAGCTGAAAAATTGACTTACAACCACACAATAAAAGCTGATAATATAATCACTAAAGATTATGAAAATACGGAATTTCAAAAATACGGTGCATTACGAGAAGTTATTGGAAATGCAGCGTCTTCTTTGCAATTTCATCTAACAGACAAAACAGGTCATTTCATTACAGGAGCCCTGTATTTTGAAGCAAAACCAAATTACGATTCTATATTGCCAGCAGTTAAATTTATTGAAAAAGATATAGAACACATTATGGAAACCTTAAGTTGGAAATAAATTATAATTAAATTGACTACCCATAAATACAAATACACCAAAACCATTAGAATATGGTTAATTTTAGGATTAGTTATGTTAATCGGACAAGTCGTTCTTGGCGGCATAACAAGATTAACAGGATCTGGACTATCAATAACTCGCTGGGATATTGTTAGCGGAACAATACCGCCTTTAAACCCAACACAATGGCAAGAAGCATTTGAACTTTACAAAGAGACACCACAATACCATAAAATAAATTCTCATTTCGACTTAACCGATTTTAAATTTATTTTTTTCTGGGAATATTTTCATAGACTTTGGGTTAGAATATTGGGCTTTGTTTTTTTAATTCCGTTCATTATATTTATTATAAGAAAACAAATTAACGCATACTTAATAAAACGATTGCTTATAGTTGTGCTATTTACAGCACTTACAGCTTCAGCAGGATGGATTATGGTAAAAAGCGGATTAGTGAACAGACCTTGGGTTAATGCCTACAAGTTAACTTTACACTTTATACTCGCCTTGGTAAGTACAACTTTTATGGTTAAAACAATTGCTGATGTTTATAATTACAAAAGTATTTCAGAAAAAAAATCTAGTATTATTCTTCCAATTTTTATCGCAATTACTTTTGTTCAAATGATATTTGCTGGGTTAATGGCAGGTATGAAAGCTGGTTTATACTATCCTTCGTGGCCAGATATGAATGGCTATTTTTTACCTGAAGTTATGCACAGCCTTGAAAATTGGAAATGGATAAACCTAACAAACTATGATACTTTTACTTTTGCTCCTGCATTAATTCAGTTTATTCACCGCTTATTAGCTTATGTATTAGTCATCTTTACCTTATATCTGTTCTTTATTTACAGAAAGTCAGCTTCAAAACTTTCGAAATTCTGGTTAAATGCAATTTCATTCTTAATTTTAGGACAGCTACTTTTAGGAATATTGACTGTTTTAAATGTAAATCCCGGGATACCATTATCTTATGGTGTACTGCACCAATTGGTTGGTTTACTATTCTATATTAGTTTGTTCTTTTTCTACTTCTCATTAAGAACTAATAAAAATATTTAATATTAAAGCATAAAAAAAAGGCTTCCAAATTGAAAGCCTTTTTAATAGTGTTTTTGTTGTTAAGAATTAGTTACTCACTGCTTCTTTAACATCATTTGCTTTTTCTTTTACTGCTTCAACAGTTTTTTCAGCACCTTCTTTAACACCTTCAACAGCGTCTTTAGCACCTTCTTTTAAATCTTCAGCTTTAGCTTTAACAGAGTCAATAGCCTCAGTAGCTGTATCCTTTACATCTTCAACAGCTTCAGAAGCTGAATCTTTAATGTCTCCTGCTGTTTCTTCTACGGTATCCATAGCGTCACCAGCTTTGTCTTTTGCTTCTTTACAAGAAACAGCAATTAAACCTACTAGAGCAATTGCAAAAAATCCTTTAAGTAATTTCATTTGTTTTTAAATTTAGTTTTTAATACGTTAACGAAACGCAAAATAACTAATAATATTTCACATGAACAAAGGTTTTTTTTCGTTTTTTCTATTCAGCCTTTTTAACTTCATTTACTTTATATAAATCTCCGCCAGCAATTTGCTCTACAATATCAACTATCTCATCCTCAGTTATCCTATTAGAGTCAAACTCAACAACACCCGTTTTATTTTCGAAATCAACCTCCGCCATTTTAACTCCTTTTGTCTTTGAAAGTTTCGATTGTATAGTTCTTGCACAACCAATTTCACATGTCATTCCGTCTATTTCTAACGAGATCTTCTCTAAATTTGCAGCAATATTTTCATTATTGCCATCAGAATTATGACTCAATACATCATTATTTCGTGAATTCGTTTTAGACTCATTGCCACATGAAACAAATACACATACTATAATAAGGAGTACTACTGGCTTTAAAATTTTCATTAATTTATAACTTTATGTCACAAATTTAATGAAAAAATCAGTTTTACACCTATATTCAAAGTGCCACATTGTTGAAATTAACATTATTATAACAGATAGCCAAATTAAACAATTTACATTTTTTACATTTCGCATGTTGCTTATTTATAAAATAGAAGTATATTTGCACTCATTTTCAAACAAGCAAAACCCTAAACAATGGGTTTTTAATAAAAAACATTAATTTATGTACGCAATTGTAGAGATAGCAGGGCAGCAATTTAAAGTTGCTAAAAACCAGAAGGTTTTTGTACATCGTTTACAAGACAAAGAAGGTTCAGAAGTTACTTTTGATAACGTTCTTTTATTGGATGATGGCAAAGTAACCATAGGTGCCCCAGCTATAGAAGGTGCAGCAGTAACTGCTAAAATCCTTAAACACCTAAAAGGTGACAAAGTAATCGTTTTTAAGAAAAAACGTAGAAAAGGTTACAAAGTAAAAAATGGACACCGTCAATATTTATCTGAAATTCAGATTGAAAGTATTGTAGCTAGTGGTGCTAAAAAAGCTAAAAAGGAAGAACCAAAAAAGGAAGCTCCTAAAAAAGCGGAACCAAAAGTAGCGGCAACTCCGAAACCAGCTGCTAAAAAAGCTCCTGTTAAAACGGCTAGTGCTGATGATTTAAGAAAAGTTGAAGGTATTGGTCCAAAAATTGCTGAAATTTTTGCTGAAGCTGGTATTGATACTTTTGCTAAATTAGCAAAAGCTTCTCAAAAAGAATTAAAAGCTATTTTAGAAGGTGCAGGTTCAAGATATGCATCAAAAAATCCTGGTTCATGGTCAAAACAAGCAAAAATGGCTGCTGAAGGTAAATGGGATGAGCTAAAAAAATGGCAAGATGAAACTAAAGGTGGTATTGAAGCTTAATACCTCAAAAAAATATTTAACAATTTAAAACTATAAATCATGGCACATAAAAAAGGTGTAGGTAGTTCTAAGAACGGTAGAGAATCAGAATCGAAACGACTTGGCGTTAAAATTTTTGGAGGTCAAGGTGCTATTGCCGGTAATATTATTATCCGTCAAAGAGGTACTAGTCATCATCCAGGTGAAAATGTATATATGGGAAAAGACCATACATTACATGCAAAAGTTGATGGTATTGTAAAATTTACTAAGAAAAGAAACAATAGATCTTATGTTTCTATTGTACCTATTGAAGCTTAACAGCTCTTTAAAATAGAATATATAAACCCTTACCTTTTGGTGAGGGTTTTTCTTTTATATTTGTATCTATAATAAAAAATTAAACTTGAGTTCGTTAAAAAAATTTTTTAAAGACACCATTATATACGGAGTAGCTGCGGTTTTACCAAGAGCCATCAATATTCTTTTAACAAGACTCCACACAGAAAAGTTAGAATCAGCTAAATTCGCCGAAAACACATGGTATTTTGTTTTTGCCGCATATTTTATTGCGTTTTTAACTTTTGGTTTAGAAACGGCTTTTTTTAGATTCTTCTCAAAAGAGAAAGAAAAAGGTAAAATTGTTTCTACCTCTTTCATTACGTTAATAGCTTCTACACTACTTTTTTTAGTTGTTCTATTGACTTTCAATAATCAACTATCCTATTTGTTAGGTTTTGACAACCCAATACATCTAAAAATATTAACATTTGTTACCGCCTTTGATTTGCTAGTTGTTATTCCTTATGCTTATTTAAGGGTGACAAACAGGCCTATTAAATTTGCTTTTTATAGAATATCAAATATTATAATTTATGCCTTTTTTAATTTGTTCTTTTTATGGTTTATACCCTATGCCATAAAAAACGGCATTACCTTACCCTCCTCAATTATTAAATTTCACCAAACCACACCTACTGTTGTCTTTATATTTATAGCCAACTTAATAGCGAGTTTTGTTACTTTCTTGATGTTATTGCCATCCATGTTCAAATTTGGATTCGGATTTGATAAAAAAATACTTTTAAGAATGTTAACTTATGGCGTACCTATAATGATAGGTGGCCTTGCATATACAACTAATGAAAATTTAGACAAATTGTTATTAGGTGATATGATTGGTAAAGACCAAATGGGTATTTATGCGGCTTGTTACAAATTAGGAGTGTTTATGACCTTATACATTACAGCCTTTAAATTAGGTGCTGAACCCTACTTCTTTAATCAATCTGAGAAGGTAAATGCGAAACAGAATTATGCTAAAATATTAACGTGGTTTACGATTATTGGTGCCTTTTTTATGTTATTTGTAGTCGTATATATAGATTTTTTAGCAAGTTTTATAATCGCTGATGAATATTTTGGTGCACTAGCTATTGTTCCAATTATATTATTGGCCAATTTATTATTAGGAGTTTATAATAATCTATCAGTGTGGTACAAATTAACCGATAAAACAAAATACGGCATGTATTTTTCAGTGATTGGTGCTTTCATTACCGTTGTTTTAAATCTTGTGTTTATCCCTAAATATGGATTTATGGCTTCCGCTTGGGCAACATTGATTGCATACGCTAGTATGACGCTATTATCATACTATTATGGTAAAAAATATTATCAAGTTCCCTACAAAATGAATAAAGTATTGCTATACATTATACTTTCTTTTGGCTTATCCGTATTATCATACTATCAGTTTAAGTCCAATTATTACATATCAACTTTATTTATATTAGTATTTATTAGTTTTATCTACTTTAACGAGAAAAACGAAATTAAAACCATCTTCAAAAAATGATTGTAAAAATTATCAATAAGTCAAAGCACCCATTACCTAATTATGAAACTATTGCTTCTGCTGGAATGGATTTGAGAGCAAATATAGTAGCACCTATTACCCTAAAACCCTTAGAGAGAGCCATTGTAAAAACAGGGCTTTTTATTGCCTTACCGATAGCTTATGAAGCTCAAGTAAGACCTAGAAGTGGTTTAGCTACTAAAAATGGTATTACGGTTCTCAATGCTCCTGGCACTATTGATGCCGATTATCGTGGAGAAATAGGTGTTATTTTGATAAACCTATCAAACCAAGATTTTATTGTAAATGATGGAGAACGTATCGCTCAACTCGTAATTGCACAATATACTCAGGCAAAATGGGAGCAAGTAGAAATTTTAGATGAAACCAAACGAGGAGCAGGAGGTTTTGGTAGTACAGGTAAATAGTTATTAGATCTTAATGACCAAATAAAGCATTTAGTTTCATCTACAATCAATTTATTGAAATAATACGCTGAAGCTTACTCTGCTATACTTTTCTCTATAACGCTATCAATTTGCTTCTTTGCTTTATCTGGCAACAAGGATTGTGCAGCAAGAAAAAGTCCAAATACCATTAATGTGATACCCATACCTCTTCTAATTTTTCTAATAACAATTGGAGTTAGTTTATTCTTTAATTGTTTGGCAAGTAAAATTTTCAGCAAATCAGTAATAAAATAAGCTAATAAAACAGCCGCAAAATAAGTAAAAATTCGGGAATCGTCCATTTCTAATTGTGGGCTCATAACTACTATCATTCCTAACCAAAATGCTAATACTCCAATATTAATAAAGTTCAATAAGAACCCTTTAAAAAACAATCCAAAATAGTTATTTTTTTCTACTACAACCAAGTCATCATCCGTTATAACTGGCTTTCTTCGTTTAAAAAATATCAGTAGTCCGTAAATAAATAAAATACCACCACCTAGCAAGAATAATCTAGGATCATCTTTGATTTTTTCTAATAAAGTACGACTTCCATAATAAGAAAAATACAGAAAAATAATGTCTGCAATAATTACACCTATGTCAAAAACCAACGCCGCTCTAAAACCCTTCGTTGCACTTGTTTCTAATAACACAAAGAATACTGGGCCTATCATAAATGCAAGACCTATCCCAATGGGTATAGCATTTATAATATCATTCATAGGTTATATGTATAAGGAGTTTGCAACAAATTTTATTTCTTATAATTTTAATTTTATTCATGACTTTTAAAATCAATCATAGATTTATACATCGTCATAATCAATGCTAATGGTAGCCGTTGTCGGATGTGCCTGACATGTTAATATCAATCCTTCTTCAATTTCACCATCGGTTAAGATAGCGTTTTTATCCATCATTGCCTTGCCCTCTGTAACTTGTGCCAAACACGTACTGCAAATACCACCTTGGCATGAGTACGGAGCATCTAAACCTTTTTTCAAAGCAACTTCTAAAATAGTCTTTCCTCTATCCATTTCAAAAGTATGTTCCTCATCATCTAACATTACTTTAACGATAGTTTTACCTTCAATATTGGCATCACCTTCTTTTTCATCAACGTTTGTTGAAAATAATTCAAAATGAACATTTTTTTCTTTCACTCCCTTTTCTATCAAACTTGATTTTATCAAATTTATCATCAGTTCTGGACCACAAAGAAAATAATCATCAAATTTAAGATCCTTGCACTTATTGTCTAAAATAAAGTTTAGTACAGAAATATCAATCCTACCGAAAAGTGTATCTTCTTCTTGGTGCTGACTGAATACATATTGTACTGTAAAACTAGTTGGGTATGATGACTGAAGTGCGTCAATTTCTTGTTTAAAAATAACATCTTCTATCGATTTATTACCATAAACCAATACAAAATGACTCTCCTTTTCCGTTTCTAGTACCGATTTTATCATAGATAAAACAGGTGTTATACCACTCCCAGCTGCAAGAGCTATATAATTTTTTTTATGCTTATTGTTCGGCATTAAGTCAAACCGCCCCTCTGGTCTTGAAACTTCTAAAACATCACCAACTGCCAAATCATTTACAGCAAATTTAGAAAACAGACCATTATCAACCTTTTTAACAGCTATTTTAAGGATATTACTCTGTAATGAAGAGCATATGGAATACGCCCGTCTTACTTCGTTATCGTTTAATATTTTTTTTATGGTTAAATATTGACCTGGTATAAACTTAAAACGTTCTTGTAGATCTTGAGGCACATCAAAAACTATGGAAACCGAATCTTTTGTTTCTTGCTGGATCTCTTTTACTGAGAGCTTATAAAATGTAGACATTAATTGCTTTTTTAAAGCTGTAAAGTTAATAAAACCTCATTAAAATATCGAATAATTACTAACTTAAAGATATAGAGTCTGGCAACTCATTTTTATCATCTTTTTGATACGGAAAATACTGTTTTAATTTCGCCCCTGTCTCAAGGATTCCTTCTTTTAAACCTTGTGTATAATTACCGTCTTTAAAGGCCGTAATGACGTTATTTTTAACACTGTCCCAAAAATCATCTGGAACAGCGATATCAATACCTTTATCTCCTAAAATTGAGAATTTTCTATTGTCAACTGCAACATAAAAAAGCACTCCATTTTGTTGCTCTGTTTCATTCATTTTTAAAAAACGAAATACTTCTCTAGCTCTTTCTAAAGGTTCCTTATCAGTAGTTTTCTCTAAGTGAACACGAATTTCACCAGAAGTATTTTGTTCCGCCAAACGAATAGCTTCAATTATTTCTTGCTCTTCAGCTTTGGTTAAAAAATCTTCTACTTTAGACATAAAGTTTGAGGTTTAAAAATTAAATATCTAGTTCACCTGTCATTCTGACGCAGGAAGAATCTCATTAATGTTAGTACTCCAATTTAAAAGATTCCTCGTGCCTCGGAATGACAGACCATTATTACTTTAGTCTTTTGTCTTATAAATTACTCTTTCTTATCTCCACTAAAATCAAAATCTACGTCTGGAGCGTTTTCAGAACCAGCCTCTGATTTAAATAATGGTAGATGGTTGAATCCAAAAACCTTTGCAAATAAATTTGTAGGAAATTTCTCTATATAATCTTTATACACTGTGGCTACCTCATTGAATCTATTTCTCTCTACATTAATTCTATTTTCAGTACCCTCTAATTGGCTTTGCAATTCTAAAAAATTCTGATTCGCTTTTAATTCAGGATAGCGTTCTACCACAACCATTAATTTACTTAACGCCCCTGAAAGTCCACTTTGTGCTTGTTGGAATTTAGCCATGTTTTCTGGTGTTAAGTCACCAACGTTAATAGAGGTTTTGGTAGCTTCTGCCCTTGCCTTGATTACCCCTTCTAATGTTTCTTTTTCAAAATCAGCTGCACCTTGCACTGTTTTCACAATATTTGGTATTAAATCTGCTCTACGCTGATAAGCACTTTCTACATTTGCCCATTGTTTTTCTGCAGCATTTCTTTTTGGAATAATAGAATTATAGGTATTTACACCTAAAAAAACTAAAACACCAATAATTATTAAGGGAACTATCCATTTTTTCATTGTATAAATATTTAGAGTTGATTTTTAATTTTTAGAAGTTCCCCTTTGATGGATTCCAAACGAGCAATAATGTCGAAACTATCTTTTATTTCATCAGGTTTCGATTTCAATTTTTTACGAGCACCATCTAATGTAAAACCTCTTTCTTTTACCAAATGATAAATCATTTGAATATTTTTAATATCATCAGGCGTAAACATTCTGTTACCCTTATTATTTTTTTTAGGCTTTATAACATCAAATTCCTTATCCCAAAAACGAATCAAGGAAGCATTCACATTAAATGCTTTGGCTACTTCGCCAATTTTATAATATCTTTTATCAGGTAAATTTATATCCATTAATCAAATGATTGTCCTTCTTGAGCAGCAATTTTTAACATTTCTTCAAACTCGTCAGGTGTTAAGTTACCATAATAGAAATTAATTGGATTGATCGGTTTTCCATTTTTATGCACTTCATAATGCAAATGTGGTCCTGAAGACCTACCTGTATTACCCACAAACCCAATAAGGTCACCACGTTTAACTTTTTGACCCTGTTTTACATTGTATTTACTTAAGTGAGCGTAAATTGTTTTATAACCATAACCATGGTCTATTTCTATATGCTCACCAAAACCAGAAGCTCTGTTATCTGCCCTATAAATTTTTCCATTTCCTGAGGCATAAATAGGCGTACCAGTAGGTGCCGTAAAATCCATACCCTTATGCATTTTTCTAGCCTTTGTAAATGGATCTGAACGCCATCCATAACCAGAAGCCATACGCGTTAAATCTTCATTATTAACCGGTTGAATTGCAGGAATTGAAGCCAATAATTTTTCCTTATCTTCAGCTAAATTTATTATTTCGTCTAAAGATTTTGATTGAATATAAAGTTGTTTTGAAAGAATATCCATTTTCTTACTTACATCAATTATCATTTCAGAATTTTCAAAACCCTCTAAAGATTTATACCTGTTCACCCCTCCAAATCCAGCTTTTCTTTGTTCATCTGGTATTGGGTTCGCTTCAAAATACAACCTATAAATATCATTATCTCTATGTTGGATACCATCTAAAACATTTTCAATTTGAGCCATCTTCTTATCCAACAACCCGTAACGTAATTTTAAATTTTCTAATTCACGCTTTTGAGCTTTCTCTTTGGGAGATTCTACAAACTGGAAGGAAATAAACATAAAGATTAAGCCGAATGAAATAGCACCTAAAAAAAACACTAGGAATTTTTTAAATTTATCGCGTTTACGTAACACTACTTTCTTATAAGATAGTGTATCAGAATCGTAATAATATTTTACTTTAGCCATAGATTAAAATATGCTATTTTTGTAGCATTTAAAATATACTTTAGAATTGCTTAACAAACAAAGTTACAAAATGTTTTGCAAATGAAAAGTACTTAATTTTTTTAGTTTATAATCAGTACAATATGACTTCACAAAAAATCAGACAACAATTTTTAGATTTTTTTAAAGATAAACAACACAAAATAGTGCCATCGGCTCCTTTAGTTTTAAAGAACGACCCTACATTAATGTTTAATAATGCAGGTATGGTTCCTTTTAAAGAATATTTTTTGGGTCAAAAAACGATAAAAAATAAGCGTATTGCTGACACCCAAAAATGTTTACGTGTATCAGGTAAACATAACGACCTAGAAGAAGTTGGTATTGACACGTATCACCACACATTATTTGAAATGTTAGGCAATTGGAGTTTTGGTGATTATTTCAAAAAAGAAGCTATTGGTTGGGCTTGGGAGTTATTAACGGAAGTATATAAAATTGACAAAACAAAATTATATGTCACCGTTTTTGAAGGAGACAAGCAAGATAATCTAGATTTTGATCAAGAAGCTTATGATTTTTGGAAAAGTCATATTGATGAAGATAGGATTATTAATGGTAATAAAAAAGATAATTTTTGGGAAATGGGTGCTCAAGGGCCCTGTGGACCTTGCTCAGAAATACATGTTGATTTAAGAACTGAAGAAGAAAAAGCTAAAATTCCAGGTAAAGATTTAGTCAACAAAGATCACCCTCAAGTGGTTGAAATATGGAATCTAGTTTTTATGCAGTACAATAGAAAAGCAGATGGTTCCTTAGTCGATTTATCTGCAAAACATATTGATACTGGTATGGGGTTTGAACGTTTATGCATGGCATTACAAGGCGTAACCTCTAATTATGATACTGATGTTTTTACACCTTTAATTAGGGAAGTAGAAACCATTACAAATCACAATTACGGTAAAGACAACGAAACAGATATTGCTATAAGAGTAATTGTTGACCATGTACGTGCTGTTGCTTTTTCAATCTCAGATGGCCAACTGCCGAGTAATACTGGTGCAGGTTATGTAATTAGACGTATTTTACGTAGAGCAATCCGATATGGATTTACTTTTCTCGACCAAAAAGAACCGTTTATCTATAAGTTAACGAAAACCTTGTCTAAGCAAATGGGCGACGTATTTCCGGAAATAAAAAATCAAGAAGTCTTGATACACAATGTTATTAAAGAAGAAGAGCATTCTTTTTTACGAGCGTTAGACCAAGGGCTTTTATTGTTAGATAGGATTATAGATAATACCAAAGACAAGAATATTTCTGGAGGAAAAGCATTCGAATTGTATGATACTTATGGCTTCCCTTTTGATTTAACACAACTTATTGCAAAAGAAAAAGGATATACAGTTGATGAAGAAGGGTTCAATGCCCATATGCAAAAACAAAAAGACCGTTCTAAGGCAGCTTCAGCTGTGGAAACTTCTGATTGGAATGTTTTAGTTGAAGACGAAGAAGAGGAATTTATTGGATATGACAGCTTGAATGCTAAGGTTAAAATTACCCAATATAGGAAAGTTACTACCAAAAAAGATGGCGAAATGTATCAATTGGTATTTAACATGACCCCTTTCTACCCAGAAGGTGGCGGTCAAGTTGGTGATAAAGGGCATCTTGAAATGAACAACGGCGACGTTATTTATGTTTTAGACACTAAAAAAGAGAACAATCTAATAGTTCATTACACGAAGCATTTACCAAAAAATACGACCGAAATATTTAATGCTGTAGTAAATAAAGAACAACGAAAACTGTCAGCTAGTAATCATACTGCGACACATTTATTACACCAGGCATTACGGAAAGTATTAGGAAATCATGTTGAGCAAAAAGGGTCTTTAGTAAAACCTAAATCATTACGTTTTGACTTTTCTCATTTTGCAAAAGTAGAACCTCAACAACTTCAAGAAATAGAAGATTTTGTAAATGCTCGTATTCGTGAAAATCTACCTTTGGTAGAAAAACGCAACATCCCAATTCAAGAAGCTATTGACGAAGGTGCCATGGCTTTATTTGGCGAAAAGTATGGTGATAGTGTTAGAGCTATTAGATTCGGAAAATCTATTGAGTTATGCGGTGGTACTCACGTTCAGCACACTGGCGAAATCTGGTATTTTAAAATAAAATCTGAAAGTGCTGTTGCCGCTGGTATTAGACGAATTGAAGCAATTACCAATGCTGCTGTTGGTGATTATTTTGTAGAGATAGATGAGAATTATGAAGCTATAAAACATGTTTTAAAAAACCCAAAAGAACCTGTAAAGGCTATAGAAAACTTACAAGAGGAAAACGCTAATTTGAAAAAACAAATTGAAGGTTTTTTAAAAGATAAAGCCTCCAATCTAAAAGATGAATTAAAAGATAAAGTTCAACAAATAAATGGTGTAAACTTTATAAGTGCGGAAGTGAGTTTAGATGCCAATAGTGTAAAAGATTTGGCCTTTCAGTTAGGAGGAGAAATTAAAGACTTATTCTTTATTACAGGATCTAATATTGATGGTAAAGCCATTTTAACTATTTATATTTCCAAAAACATTGCTAACGATAAGTTACATGCCGGAAACATTGTACGTGACTTGGGTAAACTAATACAAGGTGGCGGTGGTGGTCAAGCTTTCTTTGCAACAGCTGGCGGTAAAAACCCCTCTGGAATTAAAGAAGCATTAGAGAAAGCAAAAGGATATTTGTAATTAAGTTGATGTATTTGCTAATCCTTAATTTGTTTAATTGATAAAATTATCATTTCGATAAAGGAAAAGCCTATCAAAATCATGGTGACAATTCGTAATATTGCTTGTACCTCGGAATGACAAAGATTAATGGAATTTCCGTATTAGAAATATTCAAGGCAATCTGTATTTTATTCTTAACACCAATCAATGAAACTGAAAACGGAAATACCTATTAAAAAACAAAGTAACCCAATTACATATGATAGCAATATCATTCTAATTGGCTCTTGTTTTTCTGATAATATTGGTGAGCAATTGAATTATTATAAGTTCAATACATCTGTAAACCCAAATGGTATTTTGTTTAATCCAGTTTCTATTGAAAATACGATAAAAGCCGCGGTTAACAAACGAGTATACACCAAAGATGATCTTGTTTTTCATGATGGTTTATGGCATAGTTTTAACCACCATTCTAAGTTTTCAGAACCTACACCTGATGTATCAAAAAAAAACAAAAATGTATTCGATTTTTATGAGGCTCTCAAATCAGCGACTCATATATTTATTACACTTGGTACAGCTTGGGCTTATCGACATTTAGAATCAAATACTATTGTGGCAAACTGTCATAAAATACCACAAGTAGCATTTAAAAAAGAGTTGCTAACCGTTGCTGAAATTGAAAAAAATTTGGTTTCAATACTTGAACTGGTAAAAACGGTAAATATAAAGGTTTCCGTAACCTTTACGGTAAGCCCTGTCCGTCATTTAAAGGATGGATTTATTGAAAATCAGCAAAGCAAAGCTCATTTGTTGTCCGCCATTCACAACGTAATAAACAGCAACAATGTCGCCTATTTTCCAGCTTATGAAATAATGATGGATGATTTACGTGATTATCGTTTTTACAAACAGGATATGGTGCATCCTAATAAATTGGCTATCAATTATATTTGGGAAAAATTTACCGATGTTTTTATGTCTGAGGACACTATTAAAATAATGTCTAAAGTAAATCAATTACAAAAAGATTTAGCACATAGACCTATACATCCACAAAGTGAAAGTCATCAAAAATTTGTTGATGCTACTTCAAAGAAATTAAAAACCTTTAAAGAAAACCATCCAAATATTATTTTTTAACCTACATGTGTTTGTCCACATTTTGCCAAGGACCACCATTTATACAATCGATACCGTGTTCTTTTAAAATACTTTCGGCACTTCCGCTTCTTGCACCACTTCTACAACAAGTAATTACTGGTTTATTTAAGGCTTTAATTTCATCTATATGATTCTGAATAGTATCTAAAACAATGTTTTTTGAACCTTCAACATGACCTTCACTGTATTCTGCAACCGTTCTTACATCAATAACCACTGCTCCTTTTTTAAGGTATTCTTCTATATTATTACTACCCCCTGATCCAAATAAATTAAATAATCCCATATTTCTATTTTTAAGTTTAAGATTGCAAATGTAAGTATAAAATTGATTTACATACTGTAACTCTTGTTACCAAAGTGATTAAAGTAATCAATTAAAATCTTGCATAATTTTCTTTAATAACAAAATAAATCCCGCTCAAGGCGGGATTTATTGTACTAATTCTATTTAATTTTTTAACGTGTAAAAAGCATTTCTCTATACTTAGTTAAGGTCCAAAGTTCATCATCAATCATAATTTCTAATTTATCACAATGGTATCTAATATCGTCGAAATAAGGCTTAACCTTATTACAATAAGCATCAGCAGCTTTTTGACCTTCCAATTTATTAGCCTTCTTACGTTCTTCAATCATTGCATTAATTTTCGAGTTAATTTCCGATATATGCTCTGAAATTTCTCTAATAAGTTTAATTTGCTCACCAGCTTCTTTTTTATAGTCCTGTTCAAAGATCTCTTTTAATCCTTTTACATTTTCTATTAACATGTTTTGATATTTTACAGCTGTTGGTATTACATGATTTCTAGCAATATCACCCAACACTCTGCCTTCAATTTGAATATGCATTGTATATTCTTCCAATTCTATTTCATGCCTTGCCTCTACTTCTACCTTACTCATTACCTCCATTTCTTCATATAAAGCTAAAGTTTTTTTAGATATTTGAGCTTTTAAAGCTTCTGGCGTAGTTTTATTATTACTTAGACCCCTTTTCTTAGCTTCTTTTTCCCATTCTGCACCGTAACCATTTCCTTCAAATAAAACTTTCTTAGAAGATTTAATGTATTCTCTTAACACATTAAATATTGCTTCGTCTTTCTTTAAATCTTTCTTTTTAATTAAAGCGTCAACTTCTATTTTAAAATCTTTTAATTGCTTGGCAACAATAGTATTTAAAACAGTCATTGGTATCGCACAATTTGCCGTAGACCCCACCGCTCTAAATTCAAATTTATTACCTGTAAAAGCAAAAGGAGAAGTTCTATTTCTATCTGTATTATCTAACAATACATCAGGAATTTTACCAACTACATTCAATTTTAAATCTGTTTTTTCTTCAGGAGAAAGCTTACCATTAGTAACCCCTTCTAATTCTTGTAATACTTTGGTCAATTGCTCACCAATAAAAACCGATATAATAGCAGGTGGTGCTTCATTTGCACCTAACCTGTGGTCATTACTTGCAGAAGCAATTGTTGCTCTTAACAATTCTTCATTATCATAAACCGCTTTTATGGTATTGATAAAGAAGGTTAAAAATTGTAGGTTACTCATTGGTGTTTTACCTGGTCCTAATAAGTTAATACCAGTATCTGTAGAAAGTGACCAGTTATTATGTTTACCTGACCCATTTACACCTGCAAAAGGCTTTTCATGAAAAAGTACTTTAAAATTGTGACGAGAGGCAACCTTACCCATTACATCCATTAATAAGGAATTATGATCTACTGCTAAATTAGACTCTTCATAAATAGGTGCCAATTCAAATTGATTTGGGGCAACTTCGTTATGACGTGTTTTAACGGGTATACCCAACAACATACATTCTGTTTCCAAATCGCGCATATAGTTTAATGCCCTCGTAGGAATTGATCCAAAATAATGATCATCTAATTGTTGACCTTTAGCAGGAGAATGACCTAATAAGGTACGGCCTGTTAATATAATATCAGGTCTTGATGCTGCTAATGCTTTATCAATTAAAAAGTATTCTTGTTCCCATCCTAAAGAAGCAGTTACTTTTTTTACATTTTTATCAAAATACTTACAAACTGCAGTAGCTGATTTATCAATTGCTTGTAATGCTCTTAGTAATGGTGTTTTATTATCTAAAGCCTCACCTGTATAGGCAACAAATATAGTAGGAATAGACAATGTTGTTCCAAAGATAAATGCAGGAGAAGTTGGATCCCAAGCAGTATATCCTCTTGCTTCAAAAGTGTTTCTAATTCCCCCATTCGGAAAACTAGATGCATCTGGCTCTTGTTGAACTAATTCAGAACCTCCAAATTTTTCAACTGCTAAACCGTTACCTATAGTTTCAAAAAAGGCATCATGTTTTTCAGCGGTACCTCCAGTTAATGGTTGAAACCAATGTGTATAATGAGTTACTCCTTTAGACAAAGCCCAATCTTTCATAGAAGAAGCTACTTGATCAGCAATCTTTCTATCTATTTTTGTACCATCTTGGATAGCACTCATAACACCTTGATAGGCTTCTTTAGTTAAATACTGACGCATTGTACTTTCATTAAATACATTTTCGCCAAATAACTCAGAGCGTTTTATACTTTCGTCAACCTCAACAGGTTTTCTATTTAAAGCTTCTTTTAAAGCATGAAATCTTAATACTGCCATAATTTATAATTATTTAGTTTAAACAAAATTAGCGATTTTCAATGAAACTTATTATAAATATTTCTCAATTTTATAGGGTTTTTTTTATATATTTTTAACCTACCCCCCTAAATAAATCGGGGTATCTGTAAAAATATAGTATTAATGTCGATTTTCAATCCTCAAATTTCCATAGTACTTTATAAATATTTATTTTTGTCTGAATATTTTAAAACTTAAAATACTTATAAATTATGGCTAAAATAAAATTAGAATACATTTGGTTGGATGGATACTTCCCAACACAAAACATGAGAAGTAAAACCAAAGTAGAAGAACATGAAAATTTCAAAGGAACTGTTGAAGAAATAGGAAATTGGTCTTTTGATGGTTCATCTACTAAACAAGCTTCAGGTGGATCATCTGACTGTATTTTAAAGCCAATTGCAATTTACCCAGACCCAACACGTATTAATGGTTATTTAGTAATGAATGAGGTTATGAACGCTGATGGAACTCCACATGAATCTAACGCACGTGCTACAATTGAAGATGACGATAATGATTTCTGGTTCGGATTTGAACAAGAATACTTTATAATGAATACAAATACTGGATTACCATTAGGTTTTCCAAGAGGTGGTTACCCTGCTCCGCAAGGAATGTACTACTGTTCAGTTGGTGGATTACATACTCACGGACGTGATATAGTTGAAGAGCATGCTGATTTATGTATTGAAGCTGGCTTAAACTTTGAAGGTATTAACCAAGAAGTTGCCTCTGGACAATGGGAATATCAATTATTTGCAAAAGGAGCTAAGAAAGCAGGAGATGAAATCTGGGTTTCTAGATATCTACTAGATCGTTTAACTGAAGGTCGCGGAATGTACATCGAGTACCATCCAAAACCACTAGGAGATACTGACTGGAATGGATCTGGAATGCACGCTAATTTTTCTAATACAATCTTAAGAACTTGTGGTTCTAAAGATAAATATATTGAAATATGTGAGGCTTTCCGCCCACTAGTAAAAGAACATATTTCTATTTATGGAGAATTTAATGATCAACGTTTAACTGGTAAGCATGAGACAGCTTCAATCAATGATTTCTCTTGGGGAGTTTCAGATAGAGGTGCGTCTATACGTATTCCAATTATCGTTGTAGAAAATGGATACAAAGGATGGTTAGAAGACCGTCGTCCATCTTCAAACTCTGACCCATACAAAGTTGCTGCAAGAATTATTGAAACAGTTAAACCCATAAAATAATTTTTCTAACTTTTAATATTAAAAAAACACCGCAATTGCGGTGTTTTTTTATTTAAATATATGTTTATATCTCAGATAACATCACTCCAAAATAAGAATTATTTTTAGGATGCAGCAAAGGAAAGGTAAATAAAAGTTAGATATACAAATAAAAGTATCAAGCCTTTATATCTAGAAATTTCCAATTTTTTAGGCATAAATACTAAGGGTAATAACAACACTGCGATAGCTAACATCCAAATAATATCATTCGATAAAAGTGCCGTATCATTAACATGTATTGGTGTAATTATTGCTGTTAAGCCCAACACAGATGCTATATTAAAAATATTAGAACCAATTAAATTACCTATCGAAATTGCTTTTTCTTTACGAAGAGCTGCTATTACTGAAGCTGCTAATTCAGGAACACTCGTACCTAAAGCTACCATACTAACTCCTATTACTCGTTCACTTACGCCCAATTTTGTTGCAATATCAACAGCTCCTTTCACTAACAATTCTGATCCAAAATACAATGCCGTACCTCCAATGATTAGCCATACTATAATTTTAAATCCCGATGTTTCACTAAGTGATTCATCAACCTCTTCAACAGCTACATTTTTATTATCCTTTCTTGATAATCTAATCATGAAATAAATAAAAGCTATTAATGAAACGAACAAAATTCCACCTTCAACCTGGGTTAAAACATTATCATTTATTAGAAAAAAGTAAAGTGCCAATGATGAAATAACCATCATTGGCCAATTCATTTTATAAAAATCTTTATCGACCGTTAAAGGAGAAATAATTGCAGTTATACCTAAAACCAAAGCTATATTAGCAATATTAGAACCGACCACATTACTCAAAGACAGATCTGGATGACCATCTAAGGCAGCCTGTAAACTAACCAATAATTCTGGTGCAGATGTAGCAAAAGAAACCACGGTCATACCAATAACTAATTTGGAGAGCTTCAATTTAAATGAAAGTCCTACTGAAGATCTTACCAGAAACTCACCACCAATTACTAATAATATTAATCCTGCTATTAAATAAAAAATGCTCATAGATATTGTTTCCGCAAATATACTATTTGATTTGATAATTTAAGTTGAATAATTTATACCTAGTTAAATATTTCTTAAAATAACTACTTTTATAGTTGATTAACTAAAACAATAGTTTAAGTTTGTAGAAATATTTAGTTAAATGGACAAACTTACCACCAAAGAAGAAGAATTAATGCAAATTTTATGGAAGCTAAAAAAGGCCTTTGTTAAAGAACTTGTTGCTGAAATTCCTGAACCTAAACCTCATTACAATACCGTTTCCACGGTAATACGAAAAATGGAAGAAAAAGGGTTTATTGCACATGAAGCTTTTGGTAATACACACAGGTATTATCCAAAAATATCAAAAGAAGACTATAGAAAAGGTTATTTTTCTAATGCTATTGATAATTATTTTGGAAATTCTTATAAAAATGTAGTCTCCTTTTTTGCGAAAGAAGAAAAAATTAGTGCTGATGAATTGCGAGAAATCATAAAAATTATTGAATCCAAAAAAGACTAACATTATGGACTACTTTTTAAAGGCAAATGGACTCGTTATTTTATGGATTGTTTTTTATTACTTATTTCTAAGGAATGAAACCTTTTACAATTCGATAAGAACCTATTTTTTGGTGGGATTGCTATTTATACTTTCCATTCCACTGATTGAAATCCCCATCTATATTGAAAAAACAGTTTCGAATATTAATTATATTCTAATTGAAGGCTCAACAACATTGAACACACCTATTGAGCAATCATTTGATTGGTTGCAAATAATGACAATTATTTACCTAGTTGGCGTTGTCTTTTTTACTGCTAAATTTATGATGCAATTATTTTCTTTAAGTAAATTAATTTCAAGGCATAAAATATTTAATGAAGGCAACTATAAATTAGTTGAAACTGAGAAGGATATCTCACCATTTTCATTTTTTAAATATATAATTTACAACAAAAGCCAATTCACTCAAAATGAACTAAAGCAAATCATTACGCACGAAAAAACACATGTAAAGCAATGGCACTCTATTGATACTTTACTTATTTATATTTTACAAATTGTTTTTTGGTTTAACCCTTTTGCATGGCTTTACAAAAGAGGAGCTCAACAAAACTTAGAATTTTTGGCAGATGTATCAGCAAGTCGACAATCATTCAATTTAAAACAATATCAATTTACTTTACTTAAAGCAAGTAATACGTATCATTACGAAGCTATTACTAATAATTTTTACAACTCATTAATAAAAAAACGTATCGTTATGTTAAACAAATCAAAATCGAAAAAAATAAATTATTTAAAATATTTCTTAATACTACCTTTATTAGCGGTATTTCTATTTGCTTTTAACACAAAAACTGTAGCTCAAGAAAAAGAAAAAAAGCAATCTCAATGGGTAGTATCTGCAGGTGTTTCCATTGATAAAAACACTTCAGACACAAAATTAAAAGAAATTAAAAGCACCTATAATAAAAAAGGAGTGGAATTAAGGTACAAAACAAAACGTAATTCTAATAATGAAATCATTAAAATTGATATTACACTTAAAGACGAAAAAGGAAAAGTGGCATGGACTGAGAATAACAATGCCCCTATTAAACCATTTGAAATTATTTACACTCCGGAAACAAAAGAAAAATCAATTAGAGCAGTAAATAGTTTAAAAACAACAACAGTTGTTGGTTATGCTCAAAGTAATAATGAAACAGAACCTTTGTATATTGTTAATGGTAAAGAAAGCTCAAAAGAAGTATCCGAATTGATTAATCCTGATGAAATTAAGAGTGTAAGTGTTTTAAAAGATAAAAGTGCTTCTGACAAATACGGCGATAAAGGTAAAAATGGTGTTGTTGAAATTAAAACAAGCAAAATTAACAAATCAGATGAAAAATCCAAAAGTAAAAGTGAATGGAAAATCAATTCTGGGAGTCGTATTGAGAAAAAAACTGATAGTCTTAGTGAATGGAATGTAACTGCTGTTAGAAATAATGTTGCTTTTTCTACACCTGACACCTTATATCGGTACGAAAAAAAGGATTCTATGCTTTCTCTTGACATGGATAATTCAACTTTTCATCCATTATACATTATTGATGGAAAAGAAAGCACTAAATTGGAAGTTGAAAATCTAGACCAGCAAAGAATTGCTTCTGTTTCTGTATGGAAAGGCGATCAAGCAACGGCACAATATGGCACCAAAGGAAAAGATGGTGTTATAAGCATCATAACCAATAATTCCAAAAAAATAAAGCCTACCGTTCAATTGAGCAGTAAAGCTTTATATGTTTTAAATGGTAGAGAAACTACAAAAGAAGCCATAGAGCTTATTTTACCTGATGACATTGCGAGTGTAAATGTCATTAAAAATGAAAATGCTATTACTAAATATGGTGATAAAGGTAAAAATGGCGTAGTTGAAATCAAGACAAAAATTATCTACAGAAATCAGATAAATATTGACAGTAAAAACCCTTCAATTATATTCGGTGAAGAACCTCTAATTATTATAAATGGAAAAGAAAGCTCCATTGAAATGAAGAAAGCGTTAAATCCCGATAATATCAAGAGCATGAATGTCTTAAAAGATAAAAATGCCACAGAAAAATATGGAGACAAAGGCAAAAATGGTGTTATTGAAATCACCTTAAAAAAAGAATAAGATAAAAACGTACTTTATTAAGTTCACGCTCTGTTTTACAGAGCGTTTTTTATGTAATTTTGTAATGTGAAAAAGCATATATTCAAAATAGTAGCAAAATTGAACAAATTACTATTGCCAAGTCTCTCTAAAAAAGAGATTGACTTGAGCAAAGCTAGCAAGCTACAATTGGCTTTAATCGGCTGGCGTTATTATGTTACCAAAAACAGTTTAGATTCCAACTAACTTTTCGTATCTTTAAATAAAATTATTATCATGGACAATACTTCTAAACATATCAAATTCTTTACAGGCTCTTTAATTGAAATTCAACGTTTACAATTAGATTTGGATGACAAGGAAATCCCATCATTGGTAAAAAACAATTTTGAATCAGGATTACGTTCTGGTTTTTATGGAGGATCACCATCTCAAGTACAATTATTTATCTATCAAGAAGATTTTGATAAGGCGAAACCCATTCTTGAAAGTTTCAAAAAAGAAATGGGAATATAAATTTCTTAGACTTATTCTTTTATTATCTCAAAAAAGGAATATATTTGCACTCCAAATAAAAAATTGGCCTCGTAGCATAACTGAATAATGCACTTGATTACGGCTCAAGAGATTATAGGTTTGAATCCTATCGAGGTCACGAATAAACGTTTTAATAAGAAAAAACGCCAAGCTTGCTTGAGCGTTTTTTTGTTTAAAATATTTTCAAAGCGGAGCTTTGTAGGATCATGACCGCAGGAAGCTATCCTATCAAGGTCACATCACAAACAAAATCACGTCCCAAAGGGCGTGATTTTTTATTTTGTGTAGAAATCGAGCTCGCTCGAAATTTCGAAATAAAATAAAAAATTAGGGCGACAGCCCGTGGTTTTGTATTTGCAAAAGAGAGTTTATTCTGGATATACAATCCTATCGAGGTCACGAATAAATATTAAAATAAGAAAAAACGCCAAGTTCGCTTGAGCGTTTTTTTGTTTATAATATTTTCAATCCCGAACCGTCGGGAGGAGCTTTGTTGGATCATGACCAAAGGGAGTAATCCTATCGAGGTCACATCACAAACAAAATCACATCCCAAAAGGCGTGATTTTTTATTTTGCGTAGAAATCGAGCTCGCTCGAAATTTAGGAATAAAATAAAAAATTAGGGCGACAGCCCGTGGTTTTGTATTTGCAAAAGAGAGTTTATTCTGGCTATACAATCCTATTAAGGTCACTTTAAGCACAAAACAACGTCTCGAAAGGCGTGGTTCTTTTTTTATAGAAAAATGGAACCCGCTCGCATTTTTAATATAAAAAAACTAGAACGATAGCCTGTTGTTTTGAATTTACAAAAGAGCGTTTATTTAGGGTCATGAAAAAAAACCTATCGAAATCACTAATAAATGGAAAAGCAAGCAAAATCATTAAGCTTGCTTTTTTGATTTTGTAGCATTGTTATTTTAAGAGCAGAGCTTTGTTAGGTTGCCTTGGCAATCCTATTGAAGTTAGGTTACCCTAAACCTAAAATCAAGTTCCAAAGAACCTGGTTCTTTTTTATAAAAAAATCGAACCCGTTCGAAATTTCAATTAAAATAAGAACTAGGGCGACAGGCTGTGGTTTTACATTTGTAAAAGAGCGTTTATTCAAGATCATGTATTAATTCTATTAAGGTTAGATTAAGCACAAAAACAAAATAACAATAATATCCTTTTACCTTTCTCTTCCTATATTTACATTGTCTACCTTTTTTTTACAAACTATATTTTAATACTAAAATCCCACCAATTAAATACACCTATTGTAAAAGTCTTTATAATTTCTTTTAATAAAATTACAAGTTTATGGGTAATTCCTTTTAATCGAATAAGATACTATCGATTTGCATTTCGTTCTTATTCCTTAATTTTTAAGCTCATACATATTATATATAAAATAAGTTAGCATAATTTGCTACCCAATTTTTAATTTTTCACCACGGCTACTCTTTTTTAATTTGTATTCTAAATAAATATTGAAATTATTTTGTATTACTAATTAAAAAGAATATATTTGGCAAACCAATCTGGTAAACCAATTTGGAGAACCAATTTGGAGAACCAAATTTTTCTTTGAAATTTAAATACCATTACTAAAAATTAATCTATTTAAAAGGTTGATGTATACCTAAAGTAAAGCCACAATATTATTTTGATTTGGAGCAAACTTCAAACTAAAAGATACTTTACCATAAATGCAATATTTAAAATTATCAAATACTAACTTAAGTTAAATAATTATGATGAAAAACAAAGTAAAATTAGTGAGGGCTTACCTTTTGACTTTCCTGCTTTTTACAGCAGCTATGGCCAACGCCCAACAAAAAAGCGTTACTGGAAAGGTAACCGCTGCTGATGACGGAATGCCATTACCGGGAGTTAATATTTCCGTAAAAGGAAGTACTACAGGAGCCTCAACAGATTTTGATGGTTTATATTCAATCGATGTATCTGGTAACGATGCAGTACTTATCTATAGCTTCATCGGTTTTGTAACCCAAGAAGTGCCAGTGGGTTCACAATCTGAAATTAATGTAATTCTTCAAGCTGACAATAATGAGCTGGATGAAGTTGTTGTGGTTGGATATGGAACTCGAAAAAAGAGTGATATTACTGGAGCTGTATCTTCAGTTAAGTCTGAAGAATTAACTGCATTTCCCGTAGCTAGTGCAGAACAAGCACTTCAAGGACGTGCAGCCGGTGTTGTTGTGCAATCTAATAATGGTGGTGAACCTGGAGCTCCTATCAACATAAAAATTAGAGGAAATACTTCTATTAATGCAAGTAGCTCACCTCTAATTGTTGTAGATGGTTTTGTAGGTGCAAGTATGCCACAAGCGAACGACATTGAATCTA
Source organism: Aureibaculum luteum (assembly GCF_003449015.1). Classification (GTDB taxonomy): domain Bacteria; phylum Bacteroidota; class Bacteroidia; order Flavobacteriales; family Flavobacteriaceae; genus Aureibaculum; species Aureibaculum luteum. The sequence goes on from NZ_QRGD01000001.1 coordinate 590,454, forward strand.
TGGAAGTGTTGAAAGATGCGTCTGCAACAGCCATATATGGTTCTAGAGGTTCAAATGGTGTGGTTTTAGTAACTACTAAAAAAGGTAAAAGTGGTAGATTAAACGTTGAGCTTAACACTTCTTATGCAGTTCAAAATGTTTCTAACAGATTGGATTTACTTAATGCAAATGAATTTACTGATTATCAAAACCAGGTTAGAGCTAACAATGGTGTTTCTTCAAGTTACCCACAAGGTACTGCTGATACTGACTGGCAAGACTTAATTTATTCTACAGGTAGTACTCAGAATCACCAACTTTCTTTTTCAGGTGGTAGTGATAAAATTAATTTTTATGCTTCTACCAATTATTTTAAACAAGATGGGATTATTATAAATTCTGATTATATCAAACTATCATTCTTGTCAAATATTGATGCACAAGTTACAGATAAGTTAAAATTAGGTATGAACCTTTCAGGAAATAGATCAACTAAAAATGGTGCCTCTACTAAATCAGACGGTTCTGTTTCTGCGGGTGGAGATGACATCATTACATTAGCAATGAGATATGCACCAGACCAACCAGTATATAATGATGATGGTAGTTATAATTTCGGTAATACTGTAGGAGATCCAGTTGATAATCCATATGCAATTGCTAAAGAAAGAATAGACGAAACTAAAGCTGATAACTTTAGAGCGAATTTTTATGCAAATTATGATATTATAGAAAATCTTACTTTTAAGACTACATTTGGCTTTAGTACTGATAATTCTACTAATGGAATTTACTTACCAAAAGTATTGACGCAGACTGCAGGTGGAGACGGAGGAAGAGCTATAGTTGAAACTGATAAAAAAACTAGTGTTTTGAGCGAAAACTACTTAACCTATAATACAGAGTTGGGAAAAGGAAATTTAACTTTATTAGCTGGTTACTCTTATCAAAAAACTGTTTCAGAAAATTTTTATTCAGAAGCAACAGGCTTTATTACAGATGCTTTTTCTTATTACGGTCTAGGCTCTGCTACAAATGTATTACAGCCTGATTCTTCAATTTCAACAGTAGAAATTCAATCTCAATTCGGTAGGGTTAACTACGATTATGATGATAAATATTTACTAACGGCTACTGTAAGACGAGATGGAGCTTCTAATTTTGCAGCAAATGAAAAATACGCAATTTTTCCTTCAGCAGCTATTGGTTGGAAAATGTCGAATGAAAGTTTTCTAAAAGATAGTGAAACTATATCTAACTTAAAATTAAGAGCTAGTTATGGTGTAACTGGTAACCCATCTATTGGTGCTTACGAATCTTTAGCTAGATTTGAAACACTATATGCTTCTAGCAATGGAGAAACCGTCAGTGCAATTACACCAGAACAACCTGAAAACCCAGATTTAAAATGGGAATCTTCTTACCAAACAAATATCGGTGTAGACTTAGGTTTCTTAAATAATAGATTTACACTTTCGTTAGATTATTATAATATTGATACTAAAGATTTAATTTTAACTGACAATAGTATAACTGAATATTTAGGATATACAGGAGATGACATTTTAGCGAATGTAGGTGAGATTAATAATAAAGGATTTGAAATTGCTTTAAGTACTAGAAATATATCTACTGATAATTTTAGATGGACTACAGATTTCAATTGGGCAACTAATAAAAACGAAGTGGTACAATTAGTTAACAATGCAGATTTATTTTACAATGCTGCTCCAAGCTACTTTAGTCATGATAGAAGTTATGTTTTAAGAGTTGGTGAAGAAGTTGGACTTTTCTGGGGCTATGACTACGCTGGTGTTTTTCAAGGCGGATCAGCACCAACAGGTACTGCAACTTTATCAGGTGGTGTAGCAGGTGACCCATTGTTCGTAGATCAAGATAGTAGTGGTGATATTACTGAAGCTGATAGAACAACTATAGGTAACCCTAATGCAGATTACACTTTTGGTATCACGAATAACTTTACTTACAAGAATTTTGACATGAGTATCTTTTTTCAAGGTTCACAAGGTGGAGATATTTTCAATATGACTAATGTACAGTTGACTAACGGAGATGCAAATACTACTAGAGACTATTTTAATAGTGCTTGGACATCTTCTAATACTGACACTAACACTCCTCGCGTTGGAAACAATAGTAATAGAGAAATTTCTTCTCGTTTTGTTGAGGACGGAAGTTATGTTAGATTAAAAAATATAGCAGTTGGTTATAATCTACCTTCAGATGTTATAGAAAAATTAGGAATGGAAAATATAAGATTGTCTTTTAGTGCACAAAACTTATTGACTTTCACAAATTATTCAGGCTTAGATCCAGAAGTGAGCTACTTTGGTAGAGGTGGAAATAACAACACATCGCAGAATACAGCTCAAGGGTTTGATTTTGGGAATTATCCAACAGTTAAGTCTTTTAATTTTAGTCTTAATATTAAATTTTAATTATAACTCAAAAAAACAATATATAATATGAAAACATATAAATATTTATTCTTATTGATAGGTCTATCAATAATAAGTTGCTCAGACTTAGAAGAAGAGCCTATAGGGTTATTAGCTCCAGATGGTTTCTTTAAAAACACAACGAACATACAAACAGCCGTAGATGGTTCTTTAACACATGCTATTAATGAAAAATTTTGGGGAAGAAAACTCTCTATAGCTTTAATGTTAAGATCTGATATGGTAAGTCTTGCTTCTAACGAAACAAGAAGAGTTGAGATGAATGAGTTCACTACTTTAGGTAGTAATGGAATGATTAGTGAATTTTGGCCAAAAACTTATGAAGGAATTGCCGCCGCTAATCAAGCCATTGCAGGAGCAGAAGATGTTGATGTAGCTGATGATATTAAAAACCCGATAACTGCACAAGCTTATTTTTCAAGGGCATTTTATTATTTTCATTTGGTTAGATTATTTGGAGACGTTCCTTACATTGATGCACCAATTACAGATGTAGACGCAGCTACTTCTATAAGCAGAACACCTAAAGCTGAAGTTTATGCGAATATTATTGCAGATTTAGAGTATGCGAAAACATGGTTACCAAATACACAAACATCAAGAGCCACACCTTCTAAAGCAGCTGCAAGTGCTTATTTAGCTTTAGTGTATTTAACAATGGAAAATTGGCAAAAAGCTTATGACGAAGCTAAAGAAGTTATTGACAATGCAGGTACATATGACTTAGCATTAGATTCAAATTTTCAAAATTTATTTAATGCAGAAGTAATCGATGGTTCGAAAGAACCAATATTTGCATTGGATTATAATAATTTTGAAGCTCCTGATAATGCTTACGATCAAATTGCTCCAATGGCAGGTATAAGAGGTGATGATAGAAATTTAGGTGGTGGATGGTCTGTTGCAGTTCCTACACTAGAGGTTTACACTACATGGGATGCGGGCGATTACAGAAGAGCAGTAAGTATGGATGATGAAGCTTCTATAAATGGTACAATTGTACCTTATACTCAATTTGACGTTAGTGGACATCAGTTTGCAAAAAACAATCCATATGTTGGAAAATACGCACGTTATCCTGGTCTTTTTGCTCGTGCAAATGCAAGAGCAACAAGTCATAATTATTCTATGATTCGTTATGCAGAAGTGTTGTTGATTGCGGCAGAAGCGGCAGTAGAATTAGGAGATAATGCCTCTGCACTTACCTATATCAATAAAGTAAGAGAAAGAGCAAGAATGGGTGGTGCAACTAAAACTGGTGCAGATTCAGAGTACACTTTTGCTCCTAGTGCAACGCCAGCAGACCTTACAGGAACTGTTACTGTTGCCGATGTGTTAGAAGAACGTAAATTAGAGTTTGCTTTTGAAGGCATAAGATGGTATGATATTGCTAGAAGAAAAATGGGAGGGGCACCATACAATGTATTTGATGCTTCTGGTTTAGAAGGAGCCAAACCAGATTTTTCTGCAGATGATTATTTATTACCCTTACCTGAAGATGAGTTAGAGAGAAATCCTAATTTAACTCAGAATCCAGGGTACTAAGATTAGAATAAAATATATTATTTGAGTTAGTTGAATTAAAGGCGTATTTACTTGAAAAAGTAATACGCCTTTTTTTATTGCCTAAAATTTAGTTACATTTATTTGAAATTTCTACAGAAATCAGCTCTTTAATCTAATAATTTACAAATCAATTAATATATGAACATGCCCCTAAAGAAAGCTAAATTTTTAATAATTATAAAATTATTGATCTGTACAACCTTACTATTTACCTCTTGTAAAAATCCCACAAAAGAGAAAAATAATGAACAGATAACTACAGACTCATTATTAACCCTACGTTATCAAAAAATAGTAAACTATCCTGTTAAAGACGATGCATTTCCTAGAAGCATGGATACTACTTCCAAAGAAGTTAGACTAGTGAAATCTAATGATTGGACGAGTGGATTTTATCCTGGAAACTTATGGCAACTTTATAAATTAACAAATCAAAATGTCTTTAAAGAAAAAGCCAGTGAATGGACTACCTATATGGAAGACCAAAAAATGAATGCAGGGACCCATGATATGGGGTTTAAAATGTATTGCAGCTTTGGTGAAGGATATGAAGTAACCAACAATGAGCATTACAAAGATATTCTCATTACAAGTGCTAAAACACTAGCAACACGCTTCAATAAAAACGTTGGTGCATTACGATCATGGGATTTCAACAAAGACATTTGGGAGTTTCCGGTAATCATAGATAATATGATGAACTTAGAATTGCTATTTGAAGCTACTAAAATGTCTGGTGATAGCATATACCACAAAATAGCAGTAAAACATGCTAATACTACCTTAAAAAATCAATTTAGAGCAGACAATAGTGTTAATCACGTAGTTGTTTATGATACCATTAATGGCAATGTGAAAATGAAAGTTACGCACCAAGGTTTCAACGATGACTCATCTTGGGCAAGAGGTCAAAGTTGGGCAATTTATGGATTTACTATGGCATATAGATACACTAAAGATCCAGCCTATTTGGCACAGGCAGAAGCTACAGCAACGTTTTTTATGGAACATCCTAATTTACCCGAAGATGGTATCCCATATTGGGATTTTAACCATCCTGATATACCAAATGTTCCTAGAGATGCTTCTGCAGCAACTATTTTTGCATCGGCCCTATTTGAAATGTATAATTTTACTAAGAATGAGGTCTATCTCGATTTTTCGAATAAAATTTTAGCTAATTTACAGACTTCTAATTATATTTTAGATAAAGATATTGAGGCACCATTTATTCTAAATCACAGCACTGGAAACGGCCCAAAAAATGATGAAATGGATGTCCCTATAAATTATGCCGACTATTATTTCTTAGAAGCTCTTTTACGAAAAAATGAATTTTAATTGGAACTTTAGAACAAAATAAAGACCTCACAAGTTTATAACTCATGAGGTCTTTTATATTCTATCTATGGTAAATAAAACTATTTTCTTATTTTTTTAATAAGTGCTAAAGCTGCTTTTACATCTTTCTCTAATTTTGCATAATCTTTATTTGCTATAATGTCCTTTGAAATTAACTGAGACCCCATACCAACACAAGTTACACCTGCATTAAACCATCCAGACAAATTCTCTTCCGTTGGAGACACTCCACCTGTAGGCATAACACTTGTCCAAGGTTGAGGACCTTTTACACCCTTAACAAATTGAGGACCGTAAATATCGCCAGGGAATAATTTAACAATCTCACAACCTAATTCTTCCGCTCTAGTAATTTCAGTTAACGTACCACAACCTGGTGACCATAATACTTTTCTTCTATTACACACAATCGCGATATCCTCTCTTAAAACTGGAGTAACTATAAAATTAGCTCCTAATTGCATATACAATGAGGCTGCTCCGGCATCAGTTACTGACCCCACACCCATTATCATTCCAGGAAGTTCCTTGATAGCGTATTTCGTTAATTCACCAAAAACTTCATGAGCAAAATCACCTCTTGATGTAAATTCCATCAGTCTTGCACCACCATCATAACATGCTTTTAATACTTTTTTACTTAATTCAATGTCGTTATGAAAAAATAAAGGAATCATTCCTGTTTCTTTCATCGCTTGAGCTACTTCTAATCTTGAAAATTGTGCCATTTTATTTGATATTTAATCGTTTGTTCTCGATACACCATACCGCTGGCATGGCTCTCGAACTGACGATGATTGTTAATTTATGTAATTTTATGTTTTATTTTTATTGCAATTTATACTTTACAGTTCTTTACTTCCAGTTTAATATTTTCTTAAAATCATACGCTTCTGGATTAGATACATATTTTTTTGCTTTTTTATAATCCCTTTCATGAATATAGAAAAGGTTATTAATAAATAGTTGTGCCATATCAGAATCAATATTGACCAACCTTGGAGGAATTTTACCATTTTCATCTTCAAAATCTTTCAAAAATAAGGGTGTAATATCTCCTCTAGAATTTGCACTTACAATACAACCAGTTATCCCCTGATCAAATAATTTTTTTACGCCAATTCCTAACAAGGAACAAAGCGTTAAATCAAATGCAATAGGATTACAACATCGTAATTCATAACCCAGTTCAACAGGTCTTGACTTCACTTCCAACCCAATCTCTTTCAGTTTAACTTGTAATAGATAATTGAATATATGTGACTTACTTACATTACCCAATTCTGGATGTCCATGAGCATCATAGGTAAAGTTAATTCCTGAGTTAATGATTTCTTTTTCATCCATAAAATGAAAAACACCTTCACTAACCAGTGCAACACCATATTCAACTCCCTTTATTTTAGATTTCACAATTGATGAAATAATCATATTGATTATCTTATCGAACGTAATAGTTGTTTTATTAAACATTTCCGGAATAATCATCATTGGAAAATGGCATGCTGAAGCAATACCAAAAGCCAAATGACCCGCTGAACGTCCCATTGTCGAAAGTACAAACCAATTTTGACTTGTTCTTGCATCTTCATAAACCGTATTTCCAATCCGAACCCCTTCATCTTTTGCTGTATGAAACCCAAATGTTGGATTTCTATCAGGAAGTGGTAAATCGTTATCTATTGTTTTAGGAACGTGAATATGAGCAACTGTTAAATTTTGTGTTTGAAGATATTTGGTTAATCTATTGGCGGTAGATGCTGTGTCATCACCACCAATAGTAACCAATAATTTTACATTATTCTTTTCAAAAAAATCTGCTTTAAAATCGCTGTCTTTAGGTTTAAATCTACTCATTATTAAAGTAGAACCACCACGACTAAAAATGCGATCAGCATGATGAAAATCAAAAACTTTTACCTCTGGATTTTCAGACAATAGGCCTTGATAACCATGATGTACACCAATAACCTTATATCCGTCTTTTAAAAACGTTTTGGCTAAAGTACTTATTACCGTATTTATACCAGGAGCCGGACCACCACCACAAATAATTGCTATTGATTTTTCCATTTTATAATTTCATAAAACTATAAAGATTTAAATTTTGACTTTAAAAATCAGCTTTTTTATTTCACCATTTCCTATCATGGGTGCGTGAACATCTTCAGGATAAAAAATTGCAAACTGATTATTTGTCAATTGAAAAGACATATCAGGTTCATCTTTAAAAAAACGTACATCCTTCTCTGGGTTATATTCTCCATTTGGAATTACACATTTCTCTCTTGGTTTCCAAGCAATAGTTTCTAAACCATTTACACAGATTTGGATGTCGATATTTGCATCATGACACTCAAATTTTTCTAAACTGGTCTCTTTGGTTTTTCCATTACCATTACTCACAATGAGTTTTAAACCTTCTGCTATTTCGAATTTTCCTTCTTCAAGATTTACTAAATCTTTTTGGTTGATATAATCAAATGCCTTTGCAAATAAGGGATGTAAACCACTATATTTATCAGCATTTTTAAGGGTATCTATGATCATAATTAGTTATCTAGCTACTCTACCTGAAGAATCTCCACCCATTAATTTCTTAACTTCATCAATACTTGATAAATTAGCATCTCCTTTTATGGTATGTTTTAAACAAGAAGCTGCAACAGCAAAATTCAATGCTTTTTGATCGTCTCCTTTATATTCTAATAAACCATAAATTAAACCTCCCATAAATGAATCACCTCCACCTACTCTATCAACAATATCAGTTATTTGATACTGTGGCGATTCAAACAATGTTGTGCCATCATATAAAACACCAGCCCATGTATTGTGTGAAGCAGAAATAGAACCTCTTAAGGTAGTAATTACCTTTTTAGCACGTGGGAATTTTTTTAACATTTGATCACAAACAGATAAAAATGCTTCACCTTTTACATGCTCTCCTTGAGTAGTAATATCAAGACCTTCTGGTTTAATACCAAAATGTTTTTCAGCATCTTCTTCATTACCTAAAATAATATCACAATATGAAGTTAATTCTGTCATTATCGCCTCACGATCACCTCCATATTTCCATAATTTTTGACGATAATTTAAATCTGTTGAAATGGTAAGTCCCATTTCACTGGCAACTTTTACAGCTTCTAAACAAGCATCAGCAGCTCCTTGAGAAATTGCTGGCGTAATACCTGTCCAATGAAACCAATCTGACCCTTCAAAAACCTTGTGCCAATCAATCATACCAGGCTCAATTTCAGCTATTGCCGAATGTTGACGGTCATAAACCACTTTACTTCCTCTATTTACAGCACCAGTTTCTAAAAAGTAAATACCTAAACGATCACCACCCCAAATAATATTCTCACAATTCACACCTCTTTTACGCATTTCCATCATGGCACATTCGCCAATATCATTTTTAGGTAAACGAGTAACAAAATCTACAGGCACACCATAATTAGCTAAGGAAACAGCTACGTTTGATTCACCACCTCCATAAATAACATCAAAAGAGTTTGCTTGTGAAAATCTTAAAAATCCGTGTGGAGCCAATCTTAACATGATTTCTCCAAAGGTTACAACTTTTTTCATTTTTTTAAATTTAATTAGTATAATTTGAACTTGCTTAAACGTTTAACCAAATATTTAAAATAAAATCAAAACCCTAGCAGTGACTAAAAATTTTGATTATATAAACAAAAGGTATTACATTTGCTTAAACGTTTAAGCAAATATATAAAATATTAATGAAAAAAAAGAAAACCACGATAAAAGATATTGCTAACGTTTTAAATATATCTGCTGCTGCAGTTTCTAAAGCTTTACATGATGATACTCGTATTAGTGATAAAACAAAAAAAGCAGTTAAACAAGTTGCTGAAAATCTAAATTATCAACCCAATCATCTAGCAAGTGCATTAAGAAGTGGTAAAAGTAAATTGGTTGGCGTTATTGTTCCCAGAACAAACAGTAATTTCTTTTCATCAGTACTACAAAACATTGAGGAAGTATTAAATAAAAAAGGATATAATATTATTATAACACAATCTAATGAATCTTACAAAAAAGAATGTGATAATATAGATACCTTACTTTTCACACAAGTTGATGGTATTATTGCATCTATGGCAAATGAAACTGTTGATTTAAGTTATTACGAAAAGGTAAAATCAAAAGGAATTCCCTTAATATTATTTGATCGTGGTGAGAATGATTTAAATGTTGATTATATTGGTATTAATGATTATGAAAGTAGCCATTCTATTGTTGAACATCTTGTAAATAATGGCTGTAAAAGAATTGCTCATATTGGTGGATATAAACGTACAAGAATCTTTAATAATAGAATTAGAGGTTATATTGATGCTCTTAAAAAATACAATTTACCTTTAGATACTGAATTACTTACCGAAAGTGGTTTAACCATTAAAGACGGTAGAGAAATGATGCAGCAATTGCTGAATTTAAAAGAAAGGCCAGATGCCGTTTATGTTGCCGGAGACTATGCTGCTTTAGGTGCTTTACAAGTTTTAAATGAAAACAACATAAAGATACCAGAAGAAATTGCTTTAGTGGGTTTTGGTAACGAACCCTTTACAGATATGGTTACTCCAAGAATAACAAGTGTAAAACAACATAGTGAAGAAATAGGAAAACAGGCTGCACTTGCATTTTTAAAATACAACAAAGACGAAGTTGTACACCAAACATTAAACAAAATTATTTTAAATGCAGAATTAATTGTTAGAGATTCTTCAAATAAAAAAGCCCTTCTTAACTAAAAGAAAGGCTTTTTAAAATTCTAATTTAACAATGTTACGTTATATTCCTAAAGCTTGACCTCCACCAATTTGGATAGTTTCTGCTGTTAAAAAAGAGGCATCATCACTCGCTAAGAACGAAACAACTGATGCTACTTCTTCTGGCTGACCTAATCTTCCTAATAAAATACTATTTTTCCATGTTGCAAAAACTTCTGGCTTAGTAGATTTTATTTGAGCATGGAAAGGCGTATCAATTGTACCTGGAGATACTGCATTTACTCTAATTCCATATTCTGCCAAATCTTTAGCTAATGCTCTAGTTATTGCATGTACGCCTGCTTTTGAAGTACCATAAATACCTGCACCTGGTCCACCAGCATTCCAACCCGCATTAGATGTATAGTTAATTATTGAAGCATTCTCTCCTTTTTTAAGGAAAGGAATAGCTGCTCTTGAAGCAAAAAATACTGAATCAAGGTTTAAAGCCATAACAAATCTATAAAACTCAGTTGTCATTTCTTCAAATCTAGATCTTCCACCTAAACCACCTGCATTATTAACAAGTACATCAATTCTACCGTACTTTTCTCCAATTTTGTTGATGTTTGAAGTTACTTCATCTTCATTAGTAACGTCAAAGCCATAATATTCTGCCGTAATTCCTGCAGAAGTCAACTCTTCAACACATTTAGCTCCTGCCTCATCTTCAATACCGTTTAAAATTACGATATAGCCATCTTTTCCTAATCTTTTTGCTACTTGAAAACCAATTCCACCTGTCGCTCCTGTTATTACAGCAACTTTTTTGTTTAAATTACTCATTTTATAAAATTTTAAATTTTTAATATTTTTATTTTTCTACTGATTCAATATTTCTTGCGAAATAATAAATTGCTCCAACTCCAAGTGGTACAAATACTGCAATTGCAACAAACACTGGTGTATAAGAAAATTTTTCTACTACTATAGGAACTAAAAAGTTCATTATAATAACCGAAGATACCCCAATCATTCCTCCCAATCCCGCTAATGACCCTACAGATTTACCGCTAAAAAAATCACTTGGTAGAGTTTGTACGTTACTAATTGCAAATTGAAATCCGAATAAAACAAAGAATACTATTGCAACAAATTTTTCAGCAGTATCACCAATAAGCACAGTTGCAATTAAACCTAATAACATAATAATACCACCAATAAATATTGTTGTTTTTCTACCTTTATCTATTGAATTTGTTTTCGCAATAATTTTTCCAGAAACAAATCCTCCTGCAATACTGCCAATAGCAGCACCAACATAAGGTACCCATAAGAACATACCTACTTCTTTAACATTAAAACCATATACGTCAAAAAGATAAATAGGCATCCAACCTACGAACAACCACCAGATTGGTTCTAAAAAGAAACGACCAACAACTACTGACCAAGACTCTTTAAAAGAAAGAATTTCCTTTAAACTTTTACCTTTGGTCTCTTCTGTTGCATTTTGATCTGCTAAACTTTGTCCTTCAGTAATATATTTTTGTTCTTCTTTAGTAATCCAAGGATGTTTTTTCGGGCCTGCTTTATTAATTAACAACCATGGAATAATCCATAATAAACCAAATGAACCTACAACAATAAATGTAGTTCTCCATCCATAAGCAACAAACAACGTAGCAATCAGGAGTGGAGCAATTACAGATCCTATAGAAGCACCTGCATTAAACAAACCTTGTGCAATTGCACGCTCTTTAATAGGAAACCATTCCGCATTACTCTTGACAGCTCCTGGCCAGTTACCTGCCTCAGAAATTCCTAAAGTACTACGAAAGAATAATAAACCACCTAAACCCCGTACTGTAGAATGCAGTAATGATGATAAGCCCCAAATACCAATGGAAAGTACATAACCTATTCTCGTTCCTACTTTGTCAAATAATTTTCCTGAGAAAAGTTGCCCTAAAGCATAGAATACCATAAAGATATTTAAGATAAAAGCATAATCTTTTTTGGTCAAACCTAAATCTCTTGAAATAGAGTGTTCTTCAACTCTCAAAACTTCAAATACATTTATTTTCTGAGTAATGACACTATTTTTTATTGCAGCAACTAGCTGCTTGGCCGCATCATCCTGATCTATCTTTCCTCCACCTTTAATTGCCAAGAGGTTTTGCTCAATAGTATTATTTTCAATCTTTGTAAGTGCACTTAAATGTTTTACGATACTATCTTGATCAAAAGATTCTTTTTGAAGTTGATTACTCAAATAACTAACAATACTATCCTGATCTACAGTAGAATCTTCAACTGCTTTAACTAGGTTAATAACTGTTTCTTTCTCTTCTGTACCCCCTCCCCACATAATTGCGAGTGCACTTCTATCAATATAGTTTACTACTGTAGCCAAAAATATTAGCCCAATAATTACCCATCTTAAACCTTTTACTTTCATGTGTGTACTTTTTAGTTTGAATTCCGTAAATCTATATTAAAATCAGGCCAATATGTGCCTCACTTTTATTCCTCTTTACCATTGTAACAATACTGATACAATGCCTTAAAATGATCTTTCATTTTTTGTTTTGCAAATTTCGGGTTTTGACTTTCAATAGCCTTATAAACATCAAGATGTTCTTGAATTGCTAAATGAGCTTGATTTTCATCACAAACATGATATTTTGCAAAGTTTGTAATAATCTCTGGTGTTATAATTAACATTAATGTATTTAAAGTGCTATTACCACTCGCTTTAGCAATTGATAAATGAAATAACAAATCTTCTTGAACAGCATTTTTACCTTCTAAAACTTTCTTACTGTATGCATCCAGTGCCTCTTTTATTTGCTCTAAATCCTTCTTTGATCTTCTAGTTGCCGCTAATCCTGCCGTTTTCAATTCTAACAAAATTCTCGTTTCCACTAACGATTTGAAATCTGGTTTTTCTAAGCTCACAATATCATCGATCATTCCATTCATAGCAGTTACACCAATGTTTGCCACGAATGTTCCACTTTGCGGAATTGATTTTAACAAACCATAAAACTCTAATTTCTGTATGGCTTCGCGAACATTACTTCTTGTAACTTCAAATTTTTCAGACAACATACGCTCAGAAGGCAATTTTTCCCCTGGCTCTAGGTTCTTTAAATTTATAAAATCTCTTATTTTAGAAATAATAGAATTCTGTATCTCTTTATTTTCAATTTGTGTAATAACTTCTAACTTCATTTTAAACTTTTAATTGGTTAACCTCATTCAATCATTAAATATAAAAAAAACGTTGTAATAGGTTAAATTTAATTTTCTATTTAATGTTTTGACTATGCTAAGAACATTTCTTGACTGAATCTAAACACTGTTAACTCAAATAAATACTCTAATAATTTTTATTCATCCGAAGAAAAATAGAGCGAAAGATATTTTTGCACTCTTTTTTCTTTTACTATTAGTCACTTTCTTTTTTAATTGACTTCCTTTTTTAAGTACCTAATATTAATTGGTTATTTTGGTTTTCCAAACTGGTTAACCAGTTTGGAAAACCAAATATATGCTATTTTATGGTCTTAAAAAAGAAAAATATAAATTTTACTCTCTTATACAATCAAATCTTCTATAATAAGAGGGACTACAACCTTTAAAACATCTATTCATCAATTATAGCAGGATGAAAAGCATAAGGTGGAATATTTAACGAATCTTCACAAATTAATTACTTCCACTACATGACTAATTGAAAATTCAACTACTCCGAGTTCTGCATAGCTTACGATTTCGGGTGTTGTATATAATTATATATAACAATTAGTCATGTTACTTTCCACTTATCAAATTTTGTCCAAATAAGACCTTCGTCTTATTCTATGACCTATTACTTTTTATTTATAAATTTTTGAGTACTAATGACTCACGGTTAAATCGTAATAATTGACTTTAGAAAAAGAACCTGCATCTTTTGTCACCAAATAATTACCTGCTTTAAAGTAATTTTCAAAAACACTCCATTTCTGAATGTGAATATCATCATAAACAACTGATTCAGTAGCATTCAATATTACTTCCATTTTGCCTTCAGTAACTTTTATTTCTAAGGTAAACTTTTTGAACCCCACATTCTCCTCAAATGTATAACCGTCATCATCTCCCCAAGCGTCTGTTTCTAATAACTCAGTATCAGAAGCATTTAAATCTTTCAATATTTTCGTTTTCACCCTAACTTTACCATCTGTCCAATAAATTTTTAGCATTGGCGGTGCATTATTATCTTTTTGGCCAATCAAATCGCGTTGTGTATTTGTTAGTCTACCATGAATTTGCATGATTATAACCCTATGATAATCTCCATCAGCGTCTTTTGATATTTCAGCTATAGACAAAGTTCCCTTCATACTACCACCTTGTTTGAAGGTCCAATTTGTATTATTACTACCTGGTACCATTTGTTCTCTTAACTCCGTTCTAGAATAAGATGAATTGGCTGTAGATGCTCCAGGGTATGTATAAAATACCAAAGCTCCATTTACCGAATCATTATAGAAAAACGGTTTTAAAACTTCATTAGTAGCATAATTCAAAATTTCAGGTGGTTTAACCTCCGTCGGGTTGCCAATGGGCAACGTTACTTTCCAATTATTTAAATCTATTCCTGGTAATACATAGGTGTCATCTACTGGTTCTTCAACTACAACTATAACCTCGTCTTCAACTATCTCTTCTATTGGATCGTCGTTTTGCTGACAACCAACTGCAATTACAAAAAGCAATACAATCACAGTTACTACTTTAAGATATTCTATTTTAAATTGTTTTGACATGAACATATTTAATGACTTACCTCAAGTTCGTAATACCTAACTTTAGAAAACGACCCTTCATCTCTAGATTGAAAGTAGTTACCTGCTTTAAAATAGTTTTCAAAAATACCCCAGCGTTTCATATGAATACTTTCGTAAACCTTATATTCATTACCATTTAAAATGATTACCATTTTACCATCTGACACTTGAACCTCCAATGTAAACTTTTTAAAATCTACTTTTTGATCAAAATTGAAACCTTCATCATCACCCCATGCATCTTCATGCAAAATCTCTTCGT
Source organism: Aureibaculum luteum (assembly GCF_003449015.1). Taxonomy (GTDB): domain Bacteria; phylum Bacteroidota; class Bacteroidia; order Flavobacteriales; family Flavobacteriaceae; genus Aureibaculum; species Aureibaculum luteum. The sequence continues at coordinate 605,689 of NZ_QRGD01000001.1, forward strand.
CAGTTGCGTTTAAATTTTTAAGCACTTTAGTTTTAACTCTAACTTTTCCTTTATCCCAATATATTTTTAACATAGGGGGAGCGTTATTATCATCTTCACCTATTAAATCACGCTGTTCATTGGTTAAACGCCCATGTATTTGCATAATAATGGTTCTATGATACTTACCGTCAGAATCCTTTGTGGTCTGCTCCATAGAAAGCTTACCTTTCATATTAGCACCTTGCTTAAATGTCCAATTGGTATTATTATCACCAGGCACCATTTGCTCTCGAAGCTCAGACCTAGTGTATTTAGTATTTGCCGTTTTTGATGCTGTAGGCATAGCATGAAATACAATTGCCCCTCTAGTAGAATCTATATACATAAAAGGCTTTGCAATCTCATTTGATGCAAAATCAATGATTTCTGGTGGCTCTATTTCATAAGGCTTTCCTTTTTCATTAGTTACTGGCAAGGTTACCTTCCAGTGACTTAAATCAATGTCTGGTAACCTGACTTTCTTTTTCTTCTTCTTTTTCTTTTCAACTTTTACATCCGAATCTGAAACATTGTTTTTCTGTGCTTGACAAGCTACGTTTACAGACAATAATGCTATTAGAATCATGCTTACTATACCTATTCGGAGGTTTTTCATATTATTATTAATTTATTCTACTGGATCTATTTTAATAATTTTTTATTAAAATCCCGGAGTAATAATATCTATATTATCAAAGAACACTTCATTGCTACCATCAACAGCATTTAACGCTCTAACATAAATTACAACTTTATTTGATGTTGCCTCAAATGTAAACGTACTCGTTGTAAATGTATCCTTCGTACTTGAAGCTTTAGAACTATTAAAGTCATTATCAATTACAAAATAAGCATCTGCATTGGCATTTCGACCAGCTTCTGTATTAATAACATCTTCACCTGCAATTTCATTATTTAAAATAAATACTTCAGAATTAATACCTACTGCTTCAGAGCGAGAATCAATTGTAAAAGTATATTCTACGCCTGCCTCAACTGCTACAACTTGATAGAGACGACGACATTTTTCATTTAACTTTACGCCTCGATCTCCTAAACCTGCAAATTTATTACCATCACCTGAAGAGCCCGGTTGCTCACTATCATCACCACAATTATCTTTAAGCCAACCATCTAAATCTGAATTAGACCAAATTGCTTTATAAGGACTATCTACAGTTTCACCAGCATTATTTTTTACAGTACTATTCGGCGTCATATCCCAAGCATCAGCATTATCATTTGTTTCGACCGTAAAATCATCGGCAGTACCATTTTGAACTATAGCCTTAAATGTAGCCTCTACACCACCAACTGGAACCTGTATTGTAATACTTTTAGATACACCTGCATCATTTGTAGTTGTTAAGGTAACATCATAAGTACCATTAGTTGCAAACGTATGTGAAGGATTAACCTCTGTAGAAGTATTTCCATCTCCAAAAGCCCAACTATGTGAAACTGCCAAAATTGAAGCATCCGTAAAATCTACAGTTAAATCAGTAGTAGAAAATGTAAAATCAGGAACTGTCGACAATACCAAACCTTCTATATTTTTAATTACAGAAACTTTAACACCCAAATAATTTGTTGCAGTTAGTGTTGCTTGATATGTATCAGCTGTAGCGTATATATGAACGGGATTAAAATCAGGATCATCTTCTGTATCCTCAGCGTCCCAGCCAATAGTATCTCCATCGCCAAAAGCCCATTCTAATGCACTAGCACCAGAGGTTAAATTTTCAAAAGTCACTTCAGAATCTATCATGGTAAAATTAAAGTCAACAAAAATTGGAGCTACCGAAGATGAGTCTACAGCTACCAAACCATCAGAACTTGTTGTGGTCAATTTAACATTATATAAACCCCCTTTTGCATAGGTATAATCTGGATTTGCATCAGTTGAAGTATTACCATCTCCAAAATCCCATAGGTACGAAGCTGCATCTGTCGAATAACTTCTGAATACTATGGACAAATTATCACTAGCTTTTGTACTTGTTGTAAAGAGTGTATTTGGCTGTATATTATTTACATTTCCTGTTGGAGGTACAAACTCTTCATAGCCACTATCGTAACATGACACAAGACCTAAAAACATAACAAAGAGTACAAAAACACTTGTATTGAATTTTTTAAATATTTTATAATTCATAATTCTAAATTTTAAACTTTATTATTGTTTCACTGATATATCAAATGCATCCAATCTACTCTCAACACCTGAGTTAGTTAATAAAATGATAACCGATTCATTATCCCCTGCTTCAAAGGTTATGGCATGCTTTTTAAACACATCAACTACTCTTCCTACATTGTTATCTGTTCTAGAGGCTATTATATTTGCTTCTAACTTCGCTTCTGCTAGCGTTGTAGCATTGGTACTCACTATAGATACGGTTACATCTCCAAAAGAATCTAAATTTAGAGCACTGAAATAAGTCAACACATACGTTGCCCCAGGCGTCACTTCAATTTCTTGATAACCAACTCTTGTACCATCTCCAGGAAATTTCGAAGCTTGTGTACCTTCAGGTAAAACGCCTTCAGATTTTGTATTAATCTGAAAAACGGATCCCCAATTAGCACTACTAGGTGCTCTCCAAGAATCTCTACCATCTCCTGACCCATCAAACAAAGTACCATCCTCAAAACCAGGCTCTCCTATTTCTGGTACTGGAATTGTTGGTATTACTTGATTAACTGTAATTGTTTTTTCAGTGTAAGCTGATTTACCAAGGTTATCAGTTACCGTTAAACCCACCGAATATTCTCCTGGGCCTGGAAAAGAAAAAACTAATTCTCGATCTTGTAGCGTTGCAGGTGGTAATGCAGCAATTTGATTTTCTAAATCAGATACATTTTGTAGTGTTTCATCTGAGAGACCTGCTTCAGCGGCGTCTAACTGTACTTGCAAATCAGCCATTTGAGCCTCTAATGCATCCACTTTAGCTTGATCACTTTCACATGGTATTTTAAATTCTAACTTCGAAATTGCATTTTCTAATGCCACAACCGCAGCCAATTCCCCATCAATAGATTGCTCTAAAATAGATACATCTTTATTAATTAAAGAAACGCCTTCTGCAGGAGTAATAGTCCATTCATAATTGGTACCATTTACAGCTAAATTAGAACCTGCTTGAAAGTTATAATCGTATTTAGCCCATAATTCAACATCATTACAGTCAAATTCTGAAGACACAACGTTCGTTACACTGTAAAATGGTGTTGGACCTGTAATATCTTCCAAATCGCCAATATTAGCTAAATCGTCGTTGATACAAGAAGTTAAAGATACCAATGCACCTAAAACTATATATTTTAAATTAAACAAATATTTATTCATAATTATTAGATTTTAGTAACCGCTGTTCTGCGTATAAAAATTAGGTAAATTGTCCATTTCTCTTTGTGGAAAAGGAAGATATTTCTTTTCATTTGTATAAAACAAACTGTTTTGTTGCGAAAATCTTGTTAAAACATCATCAGCTTCACCAAATCTTATTAAATCATACAAACGTTGATTTTCGTATACAAATTCAACTCTTCGCTCATCTAATAATTGTTGCTTGGTTAAATTTGCCACCTCTTCAAGACCTGCTCTTAATCTTACTTGGTTGAAAGCATCGATAGCTCTAGAATCTGTAGTACTATCATCACCTCCTAAAATTGCTTCTGCATACAATAATAACACATCTGCATATCTTAAAACCACCCAGTCATTATCTCCAATCTCTCCTTCTGTTGGGAATTTAGCATTAAAAGTATCATTTGTTTCAACTGTTGGATTATAAGATAAAGCATCAATACTAGCATAGAATCTCACCGGTTGTAATTCTGGATTCATAACCTCTAAAAAATCTAGTGTCGCAATATTAATACCGTTAGATGGTCCTTGTAAAGTCATCGCAAAACTATGCGATTCTGAATCTGTTTCTACTTGATCGTTTAAACCACTATCACTAGTAACATAATTATCACTACTTACCAAATCATAAGCAATTGAAAAAACGACTTCATCATTAATTTCAAGAGCCGGACTATTTGACCATGAACCATCAAGTACCCCATCTGTGTACCCATCAGAAATTGCATTACCTAGTACATGACCATAATCTATAACTAAATTGGCATAGTATTCCGCATCTGTTAAAAGATCAACTGAATTATCCAAAGGGTCTGCATTGAATTCAAACTGTTCAGCATTACTTCTTTCTGTATAAATTAAATCATAATTATAAGCACCATTATTTTCCACAACCGAAGCTAATAAAAGTTCGGCTTCAGAATAATTAGGACTCGGCTGACTTAAATATGCTTTTGCAGCTAAACAAATAGCGGCTCCTTCAGACGGACGATATCTATTTTGATCTACACCATTTAAATATGCAATTGAAGTTTTAAAATCGGCTATAATTTTCTCGTAAACATTAGCCTCTGGTAATTGAGGATACTCTAAAGCTTCATCCTTTGTGATGTCTAAAACTTTATCTATATAAGGAATGTTCTGATAAGCTCTCACCAAATTAAAATGACATAAAGCTCTCATAAAATAAGCTTCCCCAACCGTATACTGTTGATTTTCTGGAGCTAAAAAACGATTATCAATAATTGTGTTTGCATGCTTAATAGTCGCCATGTTGTTCGAATAATAGGTGGCTACATCTCCATTATTTGGATCTACATTATAAGCATTAATTGCTGGGAAATTTCCATTTTCAGAATTCGCCCTTACATTATCAGATCTTAATTCTGTTAGTAGAAATTCGTTCGCCGGAACCTTTTGATACGCATCTAAAACTCCATTGGCCAACAATTCAAATCCGTTATCAGTTTGTAGTAACTCCTCTATTGAAAGAGCTGTAGGGTTACTAAGATCTAGTTCTTCCTCACAGCTTGCAAATAAAGCTACAAAAGAAAAACAAACTATTATATTTTTATATCTATTCTTCATAATTAATTAAAATTGAAAGTTAATCCCTGCTGATATTGTTCTTACTACTGGGCCATCTCCTCTTTGATAGCCTGCTGTTAGTGGTGTATTAGCATTATCTGATGTTTGCCCGGCTGCTTCTGGGTTAAATCCTTCATAACCTTTAGCTGTAAAGTAAAGTAAATTTTCACCCGTAATATATATTCTAAGTCTATCTATATTATTCCTTGACGTAAATGATTCTGGTAAAGAAAAACCAAGTGTTATATTTCTTAAAGTTACATAAGAAGCATCCTGTATATGATCATTAGTAAATCTTCTATGGACCGTTAAATCTCTATCCGGAAAATTAGCAACCTCATTTACAGCAGACTCACTAGCGTAATACAACTGATCTAAATCGGCAACTCTTACTTCAGCACCATGAGACCCTTGCCATTGAAATGAAAAATCAAATTCTTTTAGTCTAAAATCTGAATTGATTCCCCAAGTAAAGTCAGGATATGGACTCCCTAACTCCGTTCTATCTTCATCATCAATAATACCATCATTATTCAAATCTTTTACATAAACATCTGCAAAATCATTATTAAACCTATTAAATGGATTGTCTACCCACTCTAACGGAATCTCTTTTTCGTAAACCCAACCATAAAAAGAAGTTATGGGCTGTCCTACTCTAGCTATAAACTCTGTAGGTCTTGTATCTTGATCAATTCTAGAAATAATTTGGTCATTATTACCTAAACTTTGAACGGTATTTCTATTTAAAGAAAATTGTCCTGAAGCTAACCAGCTGAACTTTTCAGTAGAGATTATTCTAGAATTTAATTCTATTTCGACCCCTTCATTTTTAACCTCACCTATATTTTGCAACCAATTATCCGTTCCATAAACGCCAGGCACTGGGGCAAAAAGAATTAAATCTTTACTTGTTCTGGTATAATAATCTACTGCTAGATTTAAAAGGCCTCTACCAAAGGTAACATCTATACCAGGGTTAAATTCTATTAGTTTTTCCCAACCTAAATTTTGATTTGCCAAAGTCACCCCTTTAACTCCGGTCTGACCATTATACCCAATCGTACTGTAAGCCTCTTCAAATCTATAAAGTGATTCAAATATATTGTTAGATATTTCATTAGATCCAGAAATACCATAACTGGCTCTTAACTTTAAAAAGGTTACAAATTCACTTTCGGATAAGAAATTCTCTTTTGACAAAATCCAACCTACAGAAGCAGCAGGAAAGAAACCAAATCTCGAATTAGAACCAAATCTAGTACTACCATCTGTACGAGCAGATAATTGTACTAAGTACTTTTCATCAAAATTATAATCTAATCTTCCAAAATAGGAGACTAACTTATCAGTTCCATTGTCGGTATATGTAGTGCCTCCATCTGCAAGGGCAATATTATTATTGAAATCATTGGTATACCCTACGGCCTCAGATTCTTGTGTATAAAAATCTCTTTGTGTAAACTCAAACCCTAGTATGGTATTAAAATTATGTTTACCAAAGTCTTTCTTGTATTTAAGAAGTGATTCGAAAGCATATTGATTTAATTCATCTCTACCTTCTAATCTATATGACTCTTGTTCTCTATTTTCTTGTCCATATAAATAGTCCGCTTCATTTGCTTTATTATGTCTAAAAACAGTTGAAATCGTTTGTCTAAAATTAAGACCTTTTGCTAATTCAAAATCAAGATAAGAAGATGCGTTTAAACTCAATTTCTTTTTTGTTCTAGATCTTTCAAGAAAGTGTACTAATGGATGCACATTTTTTGTAGTTGATAACGTTAAACCACCAGAGGTTAAATTACTAACCAATGGAAGCCCTGTATTAGGGTCTCTAGCTATTGCTCTCGGATCATTAGGATCAACTGTAAACACATGATCAAAAGCTCTTGAAAACCCGTAACTACCAACACCTATATTTTCAAATTGAGCTCCCGCATCTCCAGGATCTGACTGTGTAATGTAGTTTAAATGATCTTCATTTAAGTAAAGAGGTACATGACCTAATTGTCTTAATGGATCTGTAAATCTTGCTGGTAGTTTGTCTTGATCGTTATAATTAACACGTATACTTGCACCGTACTTTATTTTTTTGTTTTTCGATTTACTATCAACCTTTATTCTAGCATTGTATTTCTTAAAATTATCGGTTAATGCAATACCTTCATCTTCAAGATACCCCAAAGATGCGGTGTAACTTGTTAATTCAGACCCACCTCTTACGGCAAATGAGTGACTTGTTATTACACCTCCATTAAAAATTTCATCTTGCCAATTTTTTTCACCACCTCCCAATGAAGCTATAAAATCCATGGCTTCAAGTTCTGCATAAGCTGAATTATAATCACCATTAATCCTATCATAGTTTTGACTGTCGGACGAAATTGAACTTACCACATCTTGTAAACCATCTAACCTTGACCTTTCATCACTTATTGAGGTATTAAAGTTATCGTTTTTATTAGCAAATTTGTAACCTGTAAATGTGTTGTAAGAAAATTTAGTTTGCCCAGAAACACCTTTTTTAAGTGTCACCAAAATAACACCATTCGCACCACGCGAACCGTATATTGCTACCGATGAAGCATCTTTTAAAACACTGATTGATTCAATATTATTATTATCAATAGAACCTAAAATATCAGCTTCTGTACCTAAAACAACACCATCAACAACAATTAAAGGTGATGATGAACCCGTAATAGAACCAGGCCCTCTTAACGTAATTTTAGGGTCTCCACCAGCTTCCGATGACGCTACTTGAATTCTTAATCCCGCTACTTTCCCTTGTAATGCATCTTCCACACGAGACACCGCAACATCCTGAAGGTCAGCACCAGAAACTTTGGTTAAAGCACTGGTTATATTTTTCTTTTTTTGATCTCCGTAGGCCACAATAACAACCTCATCCAATTGATTATTATCTTGAACTAAGGATACATTAATTGTTTTATTATCTGATACGGTAATTGTTTGAGAGACGTACCCAATAAATGAAAATTGAAGAATATCACCTTTTTTAGCTTCAATGGAATATAACCCATCAAAATCTGTAACAACACCTTTAACAGTGCTCACAATTAAAACCGTTGCTCCGGGGATTGGCAACTGATCTTTCGCATCTATAACTGTACCGGAAATTGTGTAATTTTCTTGTGCAAATAAGGTAACACCTACAAGCAAAGCTACAAACAGAGATAGTTTAGTTTTAAATTTCATATTGATTCTTATTATGTTCGTAATTATTTGATTAGTTAATTTTAAAAACCAATGAATAACTTTAAACTTTTACTTCAATACAAAAAAAACAATCTCTCTTTAGATAAATCAAAATTCTACATATCTTAATTTTAAAGTGGTTTTACACCAATTAAAAATAATTAGAAATAAAACAAAAATTAAATCTATGTTTTATTTAATTGTAAAATTGTTCTTTTAATAATAGGCTTCAAATTACTTGCTGTTAAGTAACTGTAGTTATTTTGGTTTACCAAACTGACTAACCAGATTGGTAAACCAAATATATGTTAAATTTTTGTTATAAAAAAATAATTCAAAATTTTAACATTATTATTTTATGTAGTAGACAAAATGTTTTTATGGACAAAATCATCATCATAAAATAAAACTGTTTTAAATACTACCGAAGTTAGCAGCATATTTTCTTATTACTTTTTATCTCCAAAATAAGAAGGTCCATCACCTGTTAAGAAATCTTCTCTTACCGGGCTAAATGTATCAATGAGCTGTCCTTCTTCTAAACAAACTGCACTATGCAATAAATTAGGTTCAATATACACTCCATCTCCAGCTTCTACTATTTGCTTTACTCCATCAATTTCAAATTCAAATTTACCTGAAACACAATAAGTAGCTTGCGTATGAAAATGTTGATGTGGGGCACCTAATGCTCCTTTGTCAAATTTCACGCTTACCATCATGATTTGATTATCATAACCTAAGAATTTTCTTGATACTCCTCCTCCAAGCTCTTCCCATTGTAAGTCTTTTGCAATAACGTATTTTTCACTAACTCGATTCATTTTTGCCATTTCTTTTATATTTAAGTTTATTTGTAATAATAAGAACCTACCCAAGTATAGCTCTTATCGTTTATTTTTAATATATGTTTAGCTTCTTTTGAAGCGTTTGTATTTGCTGTTATAAACAGTTTAGTATTTCCTCTAATAGTTGTTATTGAAATAGCTGTATACTCAGCTGTATCTAAGACCACTTTTAGTGCTATAATACTACTTTTTGAATTCACAGCAGATTCTGAAACTGGACTATAACTCCCATGTGCTTCAATAGTAGAAACAAAAAGTGTGTTTTTCGTATTTTTTCGTCTGAGCATTATTGCAGCTTCTCTACGTAAGTTAAATTCTGGATCATTTGCTCCAATTCTGGTAAAAAGTATTTCATCATTAACATTGGTTGCAGCTGTTAAGGTGTAAAATTTACCTTCGTTCAACCAAGAAAATTTAGTATCATTTTGATTCGCTTTTGCTGAACCTTCCACATATAAATGTTGGTATCCATTTTTATTTCCTAGAGGTTTTAAAGTAGTAGGTATTTTATATTCGAAATTTGAATTTAATACCTGACCTAAAAAATAATACGGAAAATCATATTGATTCGCTTTATTAGAAACCACTTTCATAATATCTAATACATATGGTTTTTCTAATTCATCATCTTTAATAATTGCCATAGTACGCAACATTTCAGTCCCAGGATATGCATTGACTTCTTTTGCACTTACAACTTTTACAAACTCATTATCTGAAGAAAAATAATTTAGTTCAGGATTATGCTTACTTCCAATTTCAAACTCGCCATTATAATGCGAATTTTCATTTTGCGTTACTGTATTATGAGCAATAGTTTGTTTTGCCCATGTTTTGTTTTCTTTCAGATAATTTCCGCCACCTTTTTGTTCAATATTTACAAAACGTGCTAAACCATAATCTTGAATTATTTCTTCACCATTTTCGTACAATGAATACGATAATTTATCATAATGACCATGACTAGAACCTTGAGCAGCATATTTAAAAACAAGTTCTATATCTTCATTTCTTAAAATACCAACACCTCCTTGTTTTCCATCAGGCCCATCAGATAAATTAATCGATTTTTTTAAGAAAGGTTTTGTCTTTCCATTTTTTATACCCAGTGCTACCGCCAAACCAGAATCATCTAGCAATACTTTATTTTGTTTTTCTGCAATACTTAATAATCCCGGATCTTGTGCTCCAAAATGATATGAAATATCTACTGCAGTAACTAAAGCATCGTTATAATAGGACATTCCTTTTTGACCATCGTTAAGTGGAAAAAATTCTCCATCTGCATCTGATAAATTTAAAAGTGCATTAATAGATTTTAAAAGGACACCTTCTTTATATTCAAAAATCTTTAATTCTGGTTTAACATTATGTAATCCTTCAGCAAAAACTAAAAAAGGATACATGGCATAACGTTGATAATATGGACCTTCATTATAATATCCATCTGGAGAAAAAGGTTCTTCTATATTCGCTAAAAAACCAGCCGTACCGTCTTTATTAATAAACCCACCATCATCATCTTTAGCTGTTTTATCCATTTCAGCTCCTTTAATACCATACAATGCACGATCTATTAATACTTCATCATTCATTACTAGACCAATCATTCCCACTGCTGCATTCCCCCATGTACTATGATTGTGGACTCTCTGGTAAAACTGTGGATTACCAACAGAAATGAAATCTGCAAAGGGTTTAAAAAGATTTGTTTCTAGTTTGTTACGCTCTTCTTCGGTTAAATAGTTATAGATACAATCATAAGCTTGACTCACATAAACCAACCAATTAGAATCGTTTAAACATTGCCAAAATAATTTACCTCTTGCATAAGATCTTGTTTTTGGATGTACAGGTAATGTTTTATACATCGCTTCATATTGCATCAACATATCTTTTACATACTTCGCATATTTTTCATCATTTAAAATTTGATATAAGACACCTGCTTTTTGTAATACAATCATGTTACGTTTATGACGAACATGTGTATAACCACCAGAGTAATCTTTTGGAATTGGCGTATCTATTCCTAATGCAATTTCCGCATCTATTTCTTCTTGAACCGCTTTTAAGGTATTGTCAAAAATGGGAATATTACCTAATTGCTTTCTGATACTTTCTACTCCTGCTTTAGTTAAAATAAGTTTGGGATGATCGCCATCATTTAATGTAGTTTTATCGACTTTTTCACCACCCTGTTCATTCGTTGACGATTCTTTACATCCAACTATAGCAACAATTATAAGTAGTGTTATAATTCGAAATAATTGGGTTTTACTATTTGATCTCATAATTAGTTTTATATATTTTATAAAGCAATTAACGTATGAAGTTAATACATAAGTTTCATTACTAAATTCTCTTCTGTTTTTATTTTCCCAGAATTTGAAAAGCTATTTTCAGATGCTACATTATTTTTTGCTCCCCATAAAATAGAAACAAATTGAACACTATTATTAGTAAATGTATTTTTATTAATAGTTACATTCACAATCCCTCTATGATTTAATAAAATTCTATTCTTTTCTTGAGCTCCACAGTTAGTGAACGTACTGTTGGTTACTAATAAATTACCACCAATAGTTGATTCATCATAACCACCACGATAATAATCAATCACATTTTGTTTTACGTTTGTAAATTGACAATTATCTATTGTTAAGTACTCCGTATTATAATCTCCTCTGTCATTTGTTTCTTCCGATAATTCAATTCCGTTTTCACAATCAGAAATAGCCGTGTTTTTAAAAGTTATTTCCTCAGCAAATGTCTGCTTATATGCCTTTAAGACATAATTAAAGTTGTTAATTTCACAACCAGAAACGGTCAATCCAAAATGATTTGACATATTTTCTTTAAGGTTAGAAAAAGCTTGTTGCTTATCATTTCCCGTTAGTATTACATTCTTAATAGTTAAGATTCCGTAAGGATTTAATTCAAATACTGGCGTATTGTCTGCTCCTGTAAAAACAATTTCAGCTTTCTCGCTATCTTTTGATTGAATTGTAATTATTTTATTAATTACTATTGATTTTGAAACGTTATATGTTCCTGGACTTAAAGAGATCACATCTCCTGCTTTTGCTGCGGCTATTTTAGTTTCTAACTCCCCTTTAGTTGCCGTAACCTCAATAACATTAGGTACAGCAGTTTCTACAACATTAGAATACCAATCGGCTCCATATTTCGTTTTATCTAAAATAGCTGGATCTTTAAACTCCCCTTGAACTGCTGCTCCAATTGAATTTTTATCTTCTCTAGAATTTCCAAAAAGATCTTTTGTTATTTTTTCAAATCCAAAACCTTTATAAATTTCAAATTCGCTCGTTAATTTAGGTAAAAATATGTTTTCACTAACTTTAGTCAATTCAAATTCAGTTGCCCCAATCCTTTCTGGATTATCAAAAGCGACACCTTGGTTATTAACAATGTTACTTTTAAAGGTAACACCATCAGCCTTATCATGTTCAATAATTATATTTTTATCTCCAATTTTATTATAAATAATATTATTGACAACCTCTGTTCTAAGTGCCCTAGCAGAACGTATTTCTGATTTAGGCAGTACATCTGCTTGAGCGATATTTGTTCCTACTCCAAATTGCCATGGCGATTTACAATTAACATAGGTATTATATGCAACCACAACATCAGTAACTTGATTATATCTATTTAATGGTGATTTTGGAATTCCATTCATAACCGCTAGCGGGCTTCTAAAATTTTCTCCGATAATATTATAAAAATAGTTATTGATAATCCAATGACCAGTGTTCACAATTCTAATTCCTCCAAATTGTTTGTTTTTACCGTCACCAATAAAATAATTACCATCTATTGTGGCATAATTTCCATGACGAGTAACCACAGAACCTTCACTTTTATAAAAGACATTATTTTTAATTAGATTGAAATTTGTTTTACTTGAAATGATTTCAACTTCCCCATTACATTCTTCAAATAAATTATTTGCAATAGTGGTATTGCTTGGACTCATAGAAGTAAAACTACTTCCTAATTGAATGGTTTCTCCTCTAGCACCTCCTTTTCTGGGTCTTGGTCCGAAATGATTATTGACAATTTGATGATAATTTCTAATACTTTGATTTCCTTTTAAATCTACCCTAACTGTTGGACCACCATTCGTTTTACCAGCAATATAACAATGATCTAGTTTGTTATGTGTACCATAAAACTGAACCCAAAGATTATCTTGATCTCGTTCGAGGTTATTAAAATCAAGAATTACACAATTAGAAACACTACTGTAATTAGCAACACTATCTTTACTAGTTCTAAATGCAATTACATTTTCAGTAGGAGAATGTCCGTTTCTAAAAAACAATCCATTTACTTTTAAATAATCTCCACTCATTTCTAAATTAGAAACACCTTCAATAAAAACCTTACCTGGCGTTTCTGCTCTTAATGTAATTGGAGCTTTTTCAGTACCCTCCCCTAAAAATTTAATTTGAACATCTTTCCAAATACCATTTGCTAAAACAATATTATCACCTGGCCTTGCATTTGAAATGGCCTCATCTAATTCCGCTATATTTTTTACGACACCAACGGTAACGTCAGTCTTTAGATCGCCCTTACAGCTAATCATCATAATTACTAAACTAAAAAAAAGTAAACCTTTTCTAATATTTAATTGGGAGTTTAAAATTGTATTCATTGTAGTGAAATCATTAAGTTTAATAGTTAGTTTGGTTATGATTTTACCCATATTTCAAAAGGGAAAATTGATAAAATATATTAATTTTTAAGAAATTAAAACTTTAGTATTAAATCACTTTTAGTTCAAAGTTTTAGATCAAAACACAAATTGGTTAACCAGTTTGGTTTACCAAATATATAGATATTTATTTATTGAACAATGGCTTTCATTCGATAATTTAAAACATTACTAAATTATGATAAAAAATCAACTGCTTCTTTTAACTACTAAAATCAAGTAAAAGATCTTTTGAATTCAAAAATTAGCTTTTGAAATTAAAACTATTTTTCAGAATCGTTAACGTTCACAATAATTATTTTAAATTTGTTAATAACGAAGGGCTATCGCCCTTATCATTGAACACTGTTCTAAATACAATATGGGAATAAAACGTATAGCAAAATTAGCCAATGTTTCAATTGGAACAGTAGATAGAGTGCTGAATAAAAGGTCTGGTGTATCTAAAGAAACAGAGAAAAAAGTTTTAAAAATTATCGAGGAAATTGGCTACTCCAAAAACACCACGGCAAGTCGACTAAAACTGGCTGCTACTAAAAAAATAAAGATTGCCATATTAACACCGAAAAGCAGTACAAAATGGAGCTATTGGAAACTACCCAAAAAAGGAATTACAAAAGCAATTGATGAGCTCACAGAACTCGGTGTTATGGCCTATTTTTACGATTTTACGGATTCATCAACATATAAAACACAAGTCAAAAATATTTTCCTTAAAAATTATGACGCCATAGTTACCGTTCCTTTTTTCAAGAACGCGAGCAATTCTTTATTAAATCTTGCCGAATCAATAAACATTCCAGTTGTTTTTTTAGACACAGAAATACCATTACATGCTACTGCAAATTTTATTCGTCAAAACTCAGAAAAAGCGGGTATGGTTGCAGGTAGATTACTACACGGCTTAGTGGGAAACGATGGTCACTATTTTATAGTTAATATTAGTAACGACAAAGGAATACACGCCAATGGAAAACAAAGAGAAAACGGCTTTAGAACCTTTTTAAAATCCATCGATACAGACATAAATATTAAAACGATAACCCACGCTGTAGATAGTAATTTTACATTTACGGAAGAATTGGAAAAGTTATTTAAAAACAACAACACTAAAGGGATTTTTGTAACAAACTCTAGATCTCATATGATTCCCCCAATTCTTAAAAAACACAATATTAAAAATACATTTGTAATTGGTTTTGACATGAATAAAGAGAACATTGAGTGTTTAAAAAATGATAAAATAAACTTTATTCTTGATCAAAATCCAAAATATCAAGGTTATGCTGCCATAAAAGGGTTGTATAAATACATTACAGAACAAGATGCTTCAGATTTAAATATTGAAATACCAATAGACATCATCGTAAAGGAAAATATTATTGAAGTGTAAACAAAGAAAATCAGCTTTTTACAAACCAAATAATCTAGGTAAAAACATTGATATTTCAGGAATGTAACTAATCAACATTAATACAGCTACCATTATCGCTAAAAACGGCAATAGCGGTTTTATTACTTGCGTGACTGAAACTTTTGCGACACCACTACCTACAAAGAGCAAGGTACCCACAGGAGGTGTACAAATACCTATACAAAGGTTTAACACAATCACTATTCCAAAATGCACTGGATCCATCCCTAATGCAGTAACTACTGGTAAAAATATTGGCGTAAATATTAGAACAGCAGGGGTCATATCCATAAATGTTCCAACAACAAGTAGAATAATATTAATTGCTAAAAAGATGGCAAATTTATTATTTAAAGAATCTAATAAAAACGTGCTTATCATTTCAGGAATTCCTTCAAAAGAAAACAACCAAGACATAGCCATAGAAGTACAGATTAAAAACATAACCACAGCAGTTGTTTTTGCACTCGTTAGTAATACATCAGGAAAGTCCTTTGTTTTCATATCTCCATAAATCAGAGACAAGACTGCGGCATATAACACAGCAATTACTGACGCTTCTGTTGCTGTAAAAATACCAGCCACAATTCCGCCAACTACAATTACCAATAATAATAAACTAAAAAAGGCTTTTCTAAAGAAAGTCCAAACTTCAAAAAGAGTTGCTCGCTTCCCTCTAGCGTACCCTTTACTTATGGCGATAAAAGCAACATAACCCATAATAGCAAAACCTAACAAAATTCCCGGAATGTATCCAGCAATAAATAATGCTGCAACAGAAGCTGTTCCTCCACTTGCTAAAGCATAAACGATAAGAATATTACTCGGTGGAATTAATAAGCCTGTTGTTGATGCTGTAATATTAATTGAAGCACTTAATGTTCTTGGGTATCCTTCTTCTTCCATCCTATCCGTCATAATAGATCCAATAGCAGAAGCAGCAGCTAAAGCAGAACCTGATATAGCACCAAACAGCATTGATGCCAATATGTTTACATAAGCCAAACCTCCTGGAAGACTAGACACTAACGATTTTGCAAAATTTATTAATCTATTCGCTATCCCTCCTCGTTTCATTATTTCACCTGCAAGTACAAAAAATGGAATGGCGAGTAAGGCAAAGCTATCAATACCTGTTGTCATTCGCTGAGCAATTGTAGTTATACCTGGCATTTTATCTATATTCAACAAAAGGCTTAAGGTTGTTGCGATACCAATACTATAAGCAACAGGAACTTTTAATAACAAAAGTCCAAAGAAACTTACAAACAAAACGATAATACTAATAACTTCTATGCTCATAATTAATTACTTATTTTGTTGGTATAAATTCTTGTGATATGATATATCGAAAAGATCATGATTAACAACCCGCTAAAAGGCATAATTGCATATACATAACCTAAAGGAATTCGAAGCGTACCTGACAATTGTTCTAAGTGTAAGGTTGTATACACCAAATTACCACCACCAACAACCATAACAATAAATGCAAAAAGAAAAATAAAAAGCTCAATTAGAATAGATGCTTTTCTTTTATTGGCTGGTGAAAGTTTTTCATATACAAAATCCATTGACAAATGCTCTCTTTTAGCATTGAGATATGCAGCCCCCAAAACGGTCATCCAAATTAATGAAAAACGAGCAAATTCTTCTGTCCAAGTAAAAGACCTTCCTATTATATATCTTGAAAATACTTGAAACAAAACATCTAATACTAAAAGTGCAAAAATTAAAATCAAGAACCATTCTAGAATTCGATTAACTTTATTAAAAACAAGCTCAGATTTACTCATAATTATTGATTTTTAATTTGTTCTACAATTGAAGCCATTTCTGGATGTTCTTTTACAAACTCTTCAACAACAGATTTAGATTTTTCAGCAAATAAAGATTTGTCTGGTATAATAATTTCAACTCCTGCTTCTTTCGCTATTTTCATAGACTCTTCAACAGAATTGTTCCAAAAAACCTTTTCCGCTTGTGCAGATTCATCAGCTGCTTCTTGAACCCATATTTTTTCCTCTTCAGATAATTTATCCCAGTATTTAGTACCGATTAAAAGCACATCTGGTACTGAAGAATGCTGATCTAACGTATAGTATTTACTAATTTCATAATGATTGGAAGACACAAATGATGGAGGATTATTTTCCGCACCATCTACAACTCCCTGTTGAATGGCAGTGTAAAGTTCTCCATAAGCCAACGGAGTAGCTGAACCTCCCATGGAATTAACCATGTTAATCGCCATTTGATTGTTCATTACCCTAATTTTAAGTCCTTTTAAATCATCAGGAGTTCTAATAGCCTTAGTACTGGTATAAAAACTTCTACTTCCGGCATCATAATAGCAAAGACCTCGTAACCAAAACTTAGATCCTTTTTCTAATATGGATTTGCCAATTGGACCTTCCAATACTTCAAATTGATGTTTTTTATCTTTAAACAAATAAGGTATACCTAAAATATGATATTCAGGGACAAAATTAGACAGCGTGGCTGCACTCACTTTAGTGGCTGCTACGCTACCAATTTGCAATAATTCTAGTACTTCTCTTTCTGAACCCAATTGGGCATCAGGAAAAATTTTAACTTTTAGAGTTCCACCTGATTTTATTTCTAGTGCTTTTTTAAATTCTAATATCCCTTTGTGCACAGGATGTGTTTGCGGTAAACCATGTGCTAAATACAACATCTTTGTGTCATCTACTTTTTCACAAGAAATAATACTTGCGATAAGAATTGCGATAAGTATAAATTTATAATTCATCGGTAACTATTTATTGTTATTTAATGGTCAGATAGAATGTCATAATTAATAATTTATAGGTATCCGAATCTGGGTTGTTGTATTTCATTTTCATTGCGTTAAAATAATAAATTCTCTAATTTAACGCATGAAATTTTACAAATATAACAAAATACAATCGATTGCATCTATTTATTAAACTTAATTCTACTTATTAAACTTAAAATAGTTCACTGCATTATGATAACAGATGTCTTGTATCATTTTACCCACAAAAGGAAGATCATTTGGAATTAATCCTTTTCTAATATCTTCAGCCATTAAATTAGATAAAATTCTTCTAAAATACTCATGTCTCGGATAAGACAATAAACTACGACTGTCCGTTAACATCCCCACAAAGCGACTTAAAAGTCCCATATTTGAAAGCGTATTTATTTGTTTTTCCATTCCATCTTTCTGATCTAAAAACCACCAGCCTGATCCCCATTGCATTTTACCTATAACACCACCTTCACTATAATTACCCATCATGGTTGCAAAAACTTCATTTTGAGATGGGTTCAGATTATAAGTAATTGTTTTACTTAAACATTTTTCAGAATCTAACCTATTAAACAATTTTGACATCGCTTCAGCTTGACTAAAATCTCCTATAGAGTCACAACCAACATCAGCACCAACCTCTTTAAGTAGACGACTATTATTGTTACGCAAAGCTCCTAAATGAAACTGTTGCACCCACCCTTTAGCATGATACATTTTACATAATTTATATAAAATAAAAGACATGTATAAATTAGACTCACCCTTTGTAATTACTTTATTGGCCAATCGTTTTTTTAATATAGAATCAGCTTCCTTTTCAGTAAAGTCGTAGGCGAAAATTTGCTCTAATCCATAATCTGAAAGCCTACAACCCTGTGTATCAAAAAAATCAATTCTACTCTGAACTGCTTTTAATAATTCATTCAAATTATTAATTGAATACCCAACACACGCACTTAATTTTTTAATATAATCAGAAAAATTTTCCGCATCAATTTGAAGTAACCCATCTGGTCTAAAAGTAGGTAAAACCTTGGTAAATATATTTCTTTTAGCGATAGCTATATGATATTCTAAGCTATCAATTGGATCGTCTGTAGTACAGATAACCTCAACATTCATATCTTCCAACAAGTCCGCAGGTGTTTTTGTTGCCAAAACGGAATTTGCTTTTTTATATATTTCAGATGCCGTTGATGGTTGAAGAATATCATCAATATCAAAATACCTTTTTAACTCTAACTGCGTCCAATGAAATAATGGATTTCTTAATGTATACGGCACTGTTTCAGCCCACTTATTAAATTTATCCTCTTTTAAAGTATTTCCCGTTATGTATTTTTCATCAATACCATTGGCTCGCATTCCACGCCACTTATAATGATCACCGCCCAACCAAGCGTCTGTAATATTTCCGATAGGTAAATTCTCCGCTATTTGCTTTGGAGATAAATGATTGTGATAATCAATTATCGGCATATATTTAGCATAGTCGTGATATAAAATTTCTGCTTCTTTTGAATTTAAAAGAAAATTTTCAGTAATAAATGTTTTAGAATTTATTTGATGCATTAGTTTATACTTTTAGAAATTCCATATTCCAATCCCCTTAATTCGGCCAAACCTCTTAATCGTCCGATACCTGAATATCCAGGGTTCGTTTTTTTACTTAGATCATCTAACATTTGATGACCATGATCAGGACGCATTGGCATTCTTAGATCAGCTCTTCCTGCCGCTTTTCTTTTTCTTTGTTCAAGAATAAGAGCTTTCATTACCCCATACATATCTACATCACCTTCTAAATGATTGGCTTCATAAAAATTACCTAATTCATCACGTTGGGTGGCTCTTAAATGGATAAAATGAATTCTATCTCCCAAACGCTCAACCATTCCTGGCAAATCATTATCAGGACGAACTCCAAATGAACCCGTACAAAAAGTTAATCCGTTGTTTGGACTATCCACTGCTTTATACAAATCGAGAATATCTTGTTCTGTACTAACAACACGTGGTAAACCTAAAATTGGAAACGGAGGATCATCTGGATGAATACACATTAACACGCCTGCTTTTTCAGCTGCTGGTATAATTTGTTCTAGAAAATTAAAAAGATGCTTTTTTAGTTCTTTTGGACCAATACTATTATACGTTGCAAGAATAGCATTGAATTCTTCTAATGTATATCCCTCTTCTGCACCAGGTAATCCTGCAATAATATTTTTAATCAATAACTTTTTATCAGCATCACTCATTCGACCAAACATAGCTTCCGCATTAGCGATTTGCTCTGTAGAATAACTTTCTTTTGCTCCAGGTCTTTGTAATAAAAACACTTCAAAAACAGTAAATGCCGTGGCATCAAAACGTAAGGCTCTAGAGCCATCTGACACTTCATAATCTAAACTAGTTCTGGTCCAATCTAACACTGGCATAAAATTATAACATACTGTATCAATACCACAAGCACCTAAATTAGAAAGTGTTTGTTTGTAATTATTGATATAGGTATGAAAATCACCATTCTGAGTTTTTATATCTTCATGAATAGGAACACTCTCTACTACAGACCATGTTAGCCCAACCTCTTCAATGATTGCTTTTCTTTTCTTTATTTCTTCGACTGGCCATACTTCACCATTCGGAATTTGATGTAATGCAGAAACAATACCTGTTGCACCTGCCTGTTTTATATCTGATAGAGAAACGGGGTCATTTGGCCCATACCACCTCCATGTTTGTTCTAATTTTAAGCTCATATCTATTTATTTTAAACTCCGCTATATGCGGCAAATCCACCATCAATTGGCACAACTACTCCAGTAACAAATTTTGATCCTTCTCCACACAACCATAATGTCGTTCCTACTAAATCTTCAGGTACTCCATAACGCCCCATTGGGGTTTGATCTATAATTTGCTGACCTCTCTGTGTTAAACTTCCATCAGTTTCTGTTAATAAAGTTCTATTCTGATCTGTTAAGAAAAACCCAGGTGCCAATGCATTAACCCGAATACCAACTTTAGAAAAATGTACAGCCAGCCATTGTGTAAAATTTGAAACGGCAGCCTTTGCACCACTGTAAGCAGGAATTTTTGTTAAGGGTGTAAAAGCATTCATTGATGAAATGTTTAACACACTACAACCTGTTTTTCCAACCATATCTTTGGCAAATACCTGTGTTGGAAGTAAAGTACCAATAAAATTTAAATCAAATACAAATTTAATACCCTCTGGATCTAATTCGAAAAATGTTTTAAACCCATCTGTTTTATTGAGAAGATCTTCCTCTTGTAAAAAAGGATTAGAAGTTGTTCCTAATGGATGGTTACCACCAGCTCCATTGATTAATATATCACAAGTTCCTAGCTTTTCATTTACTACTTTTCTTGCTACCTCCAACGATTTTTTTTCAAGTACATTAGCAGCAATACCAATAGCCGTTCCTCCAGCTGCATTTATCTCATCTGCTACTTTATTTGCGGCATCGATTCGTAAATCTAATACAGCTATCTTATTACCTTGTTTGGCAAGTGCTATTGCCAAGGTGCTACAAAGCACACCTCCTGCACCAGTTAAAACGATTACTTTACCCATTTTTTATGTAAATTTTATATTTGTAAATCGATTTCAGAAATGAATTATTCCGCAATCAAACTATTGAAATTCAAATATAATAAAAATTTTCCGTGTACGTACACGGAAAATAATAAAATTTTAGAATTATAGAATCAAATTATATTCTTAATACTCAAAATAAGTAATTGGAAAAAATATTTTTCTATTCACTTATCACTAATCTGATTGCATTAGATTATGCAAAACAAAAAAGCCCACTCTTCAGTGGGCTATTTTTTTCTAACTAAACTATCAACTTAAACTCTTTTAATACTCTCTTAATGAGTGTTTTTTTAGGGAAGCGAATTTGCCTAAACCTGTCAGGCAAATTCACAAAAATATTATAGCAATTTTCCCATTTCGCTTTTATACTATGAATGACTTTAAATACTGTAATAAATGTTTCTTTTTAGGGACTACTAAAAGTTTACTTTATGTTTCACTTATTAAATTTCAGTCAAGCGTATTAAAAGTTATATTTCTTTTTACTAATTAGTTTCAACTCTTCATGTATAAAACAACAACCGTGCTAGAATTCCTACCCTATAAAATAAAAATTATTAAAAAATATATAACTATCTTATTTTCAATATAATAAATTGTATAAAAAAATTAACATTTTTGTAATTTCCCAATTATTGTAAATAATATTCTTATTTAAAATCAATTGATATTGTATAAAAATGTGAGTCAATACATACTGTTACCAATTACCACACTGTTTAAATCATATATTTCTAGCACCTAAAAGCAATAATTTATACCAATTCGCAGTTATTATGATGATAATAAATGGAAATACTTTAAGAAAGTACAAAACTAATTGTTGCTCCGTTTACTATTTATAAGAACCACAAATAAACCTATACTAAATAAATTTTATCAACCATATGGTACAATCTTTAAATTCAAATGTTTGCGAAGAGCGTATATTTTCTAATATATTTAAAACTCTTTCTAAAGATGTGCATAATTTTTTACGTTATAAATACGGAGATAATTTAAATCCAAAAGATAAAGTTCAAGAAGCTTTTATTAAACTTTGGGACAATTGTAAAAATGTTTCTCCAGAAAAAGCGAAATCTTTTTTATTTACAACGGCAAATAACATGATGCTTAATGAAGTAAAACATCAAAAAGTAGTTTTAAAACATCAACAAGTTAAACCCAAACACTATACGAACGAGACTCCTGAATTTATTATGGAAGAATCTGAGTATATGAAAAAATACCAACGAGCATTAGGTAATTTGACTGAGGCTCAGCGTGAAGCTTTTCTAATGAATAGAATAGAAGGTAAAAAACATAAAGAGATTGCTGCCGAGTTGGGCATCTCTAGAAAGGGTGTAGAAAAGCGAATTTATGGTGCTTTAGAAAAATTAAGAAAAGAAATTGACGGAATTTAACATATATTAGTAGGAATTTATGAGTTGTAATTGTTACATAAGTGAAGTACCTCTAAAAAGAATTGAAAAAAATTCTATACTTAGGGTAGGAAAAACCAAACTTCAATTGTTATGTAATAAGAAACATTGATATGAAAAAAGAACTTTTAATACAAAAATGGTTAGATGGCGAGATAAACGATGCCGAGCTTACTGCCTTTAAGGCATTGCCCGAGTACGCGTCTTATGCTAAACTATCCGAAAAAGCCAAGCTTTTTGAAGACACATCTTATGATGTTGATTTTGAATATGGTAAATTAAATACTATAATTAGTGAGCGTCGACAAAAAACAGCGACTCCTGTAAAAACATTAAATTGGTTAAAACCATTAATGAGAGTAGCAGCTATACTTTTAGTTGGTTTAGCTATTTATTATGCACCCTTATATGGAGATACCACAACGGTTAAAACTTTAGCTAGTAATCAAACAACGATTCAATTACCAGACAATTCTAATGTAAAGTTAAACGCCTCTTCTTCCCTTCAATACAAAAAAGGGGATTGGGAAAACAATAGAGAAGTAAATTTAGTTGGTGAAGCTTATTTTGATGTTGCCAAAGGATCACAGTTTGACGTAAACACTTGGTTAGGCAAAGTAAGTGTGCTAGGTACACAATTTAACGTAAAACAACGCGTTAATTATTTTGAAGTTACTTGTTATGAAGGCTTAGTAAGTCTAAAATATAAAGGGAAGGAAATAAAACTTCCTGCAGGTAAGTCCTTCAAAGTAATTGGAAATGAAATTATAGTAGACGAAACTAAGGACTCATTACCTTCATGGTCAAACAAAAACATGAGTAGTTTTAAAAGTGTTCCGTATAGCGAAGTGATCCAAGAGTTTGAGAGACAATACAATATTAAAGTGGAAACAAATAATGTAGACATGACTCAATTATTTACAGGTAGTTTTGCATTAAACGATCAAGAATTAGCTTTAAAAGCTATAACATTACCATTAGAATTGAAGTACAACAAAGAAAATAAAAACAAAATAGTTTTAACCAAAGAGTGATAAAAAAGCAATTACTTCTATGTATATTCTTTTTATCTTTTATTTGTTTAACTTCAATTACAGCACAAACCAAAAAAGATAAGCAATCACTTATCAAAATTTTAGAAAAATTAGAGTCACGTTTTGACTCTAATTTTTCATTTATAGATAAGGATATTAGAAACGTCTCTATTGAACCTCCCGCAGATTCGCTTAATCTGAAAGCGTCAATTTCTTATTTACAAAACAGCACCCCATTAGTATTTACAATAATTGGAAGTAATTACATTACCATTACAAAAAACAAAGCCAATCTATTTTCTATTTGTGGCTATTTAATGGACGGTACTACAAATTTTCCAATTAAGGGAGCTGTAGTACAAACAGATGGCGTATCTATTATTAGTAATGATAATGGCTACTTTATACTAGAAGATTTGTCTGAACACGATATTATTACGATTAGGCATATTAGCTATGATGTATTTACTGACTATGCAAAAAATTTAAACCCGAACGATTGTGATGTGATTTTTCTAGACTCTAAAATAGAAAACTTATCTGAAATAATTCTGAAAGATTATATCACAGAAGGTATTAACAAAGTGATGGATGGTAGTATTAGTGTAAACTATAAAAACTTCGGTATTGTACCAGGTCTTATAGAAACCGATGTCTTACAAACCATACAAGTAATTCCCGGAATACAAAGCATTGATGAAACCGTATCGAACATTAACGTGAGAGGTGGCACGCACGATCAAAATCTTATTCAATGGGATGGCATTAAGCTCTATCAATCTGGGCATTTTTTCGGATTGATTTCTGCAGTAAACCCACGCATTACTAAAAAAGTAAAACTCTATAAAAACGGAACACCCTCAAATTATGCAGACGGAATTTCAGGAACCATTGACATGGAATCTGATCGTGTTGTGAATAAAGTTTTAAATGCCGAAGTAGGTTTGAATTTTATAAATTTAGATGCCTTTGTTGATATCCCTATACATAAAAGCTCATCATTACAAATTGCCTCTAGAACATCTGTAAATGAGTTTTTAAACACTCCAACATATACACAGTATTTTGATAGAGCTTTTCAAAATACAGATGTTGTCTCAAGTACAAACAACACCAATAGTACAGATGAAAAATTCGATTTTTATGATGTGAGCCTAAGGTGGATATACAAGATATCTAAAAAAGATAACATTAGACTCAACTTTTTACACTTAAAAAACAACTTAACCATAAGTGAAAATGCTTTTGGCGGCGGCCAATCTGCCTCACGAGAAAGCTCATTGGATCAAAGTAATATTGCCAGTGGTTTAGAATATAAAAGAAGGTGGAATGATAAATTTAAGACTACTGCACAAATTTACACTACCGCCTATGAACTTAAAGGCACCAACTTTGATGTTATTAATGAACTGATTTTAAATCAAAAAAATAAAATTGTAGAAGTTGGATTAGATTTGAATTCGAGGCTAGAACTAAATGATTATTTTACATTACATAACGGTTATCATTTTAAACAAACAGAAATAACAAATGCCGATAAATTAAATGCTCCTGTATTAGATACTATAGATAAAAGAATGGTTCAATCTCATGCCATATCATCAACTGCGGCGTATAGATCTGAAGATGGAAACACCAATGTTAATTTAGGTGTACGTGTTAATTATCTAAATACTTTTGACAAATTTATCATTGAACCTAGACTAAATTTTAATTACAGAATAAATGACAAAATTACTTTTGAAATTTTGGGAGAATTCAAAAGTCAAACCACAACTCTAGTAAACGATTTTAGAAATAATTTTTTGGGTATTGAAAGTAGAAGGTGGACCTTAGCAAATGACAATTCAATCCCTATTTTAAAAAGTAAGCAACTGTCTTTCGGGTCCAATTATAGTTATGATAGACTATTAATAAATGCAGAAGTTTACTACAAGCATGTTAATGGCATTACTACCCAAAGTCAAGGATTCCGCAATCAGTATGAATTCATAAATACAATAGGTAATTACGATGTGAAAGGTTTTGATTTTATGGTAAACAATAAAATTGGAAAACTAAACACTTGGTTAGGCTATTCTTTCGCAGATAACAATTATAAATTTAAGGAATTAGACAACAATCATTTTCCTAGTAATTACGACATAAGCCATACTGTTTCTGTAGCTGGTGGTTATACCTTCGATAATTTAAAACTTTCTTTAGGAGGTAATTGGCGTACAGGAAAACCAATAACAAAACCCGTTGATGGCAATGAGATTACAAGTAATAAAATAAATTATCAATCGGCAAATAGTAGTAATTTAAAATCTTATTTCCGAGTAGATGCCTCAGCAATTTATGATTTCAAATTCTCTAAACGGATTAAAGCTCAAGCTGGAGTATCTGTATTGAACTTATTAGATAAAAAGAACATCTTAAACACCTATTATTATAACGATGAAAATAACAGTACGGTTAAAGAAATAAATACCTATTCTTTAGGTTTCACTCCAAACGTAGCATTTAGAGTGTTTTTTTAGTAGATGTTTAACTGATCAATACGATTACCAATTGTAAAATATTTCATTTCAGCTTCAAGCGACGAAAACTCTTCTTTTAGTACTTTTCTTACAAATTGACCATTTTTCAGTAAATGAATTTCATCGCAAGTTTCAGCCAACGTTGAAAAAATATGAGAAGAAATAACAACCGTTTTTTCAGCTGTTTTTAATTTCTTAATAAGTTCCGATATGATCATATTACTTTGAATATCCACTCCATTAAAGGGTTCATCAAGAATAAAGCACTCATTTTTTTGTAATAATATAGCCGTCAATGCTAATTTCTTTTTCATTCCAGTAGAATAGGTAGAAGCATATTGTTTTAATGGTAAATCAAAGATATTTTGTGTGTCTAAGTTTTCAAGTTGAACATTTCTAGCATTGCACATTAATTGCAAATATTCTCTTGCGGTAATTTTATCAAAAAAGTAAGGCTCAGTTAACAATAGTCCTATATGGTTTTTAAGCACACTATAATCTGACGTAATTTTTCCGTTATATTTTTCAAGTCCAGAAATACATCTAAAAAGAGTGGTTTTACCCGAACCATTGTCACCTACAATACCATAGACTTTTCCTTTTTCAAAAGATAGATTTATGCCATTTAAAACCTCATTTTTACCATAAAATTTAGAAAGTTGTTGAATCTTGATCATTCTAAAATAGTTTTTAATCGTTTGACAGATTGTGAATAAAAATAAGGTATTATACCAATTAATAATGGCGGAAAAACGAGGCTCACCGCTATTAATACACCTTGCGGAATATTTATTTCATAAGGATAGATTGAATATTTGGCCAAAATCACAGTTACCAAATAAGCATAACCTAAGATCCAGAAAATTAGAAGCGTTTCTAATTCAGAATGAAAAAATAGTATTAAAAAAATTACAATTGGCAAACTTAAAAAGGTTGAAAACAGGAGTGCTGTTCTTATTTTCTTGATTAAAAATACTTTTGAAGAATCGCTAAAAGACCAAACATAATATTCATTTTCAAGCTTAGCGTAATAAGAAAGTGTAACAATAAAAATGAGTAACATTGAAAAAACACCAAGATTAAAATTATTGACGTTAACAGAAATATAGGTTATAATATAGGCTATAGGAAAAACAAAAAAGGTGTTTCTAAATCCACTTGAAAATTCAAAAGGTCTTTTACCAAAAGGAGTTGGAATGGTAAAATTTGTTGTCGTTTTTAAATTAAAAAAAGCAAATAGATTCACGAATAAGAATAAGACTACAGCGGGTAAAAAACGTTCCTCCACAATCAAATAAATTACAAAGGGTAGTGCAATTAAACTATTTTCAACGATTCTAATTTTAAAATAGTCGGTGGTTTTAAAACACATCTTCAAAAAATCGATTCGCTTTTTTTCACTGAGCTTTATTGATAACCCTAGAGCAACTACAATATATAAATAGGGTGCATATTCAGATTTAGAAAATAAATAATTAGACAACCCAAAAAATGCTATTATAAGTAATATGTACGCTAGTAATGGATACAATCCGAATGCGTCAAGTTTCCTATTAGTCATTCTTAATTGAAGTCTAAAATAGGCTAACATTTACAGGGTAAGATTTCAAAATTCATAAACATTTTCTATATTCAATAATAGCACTTTTAAAATAAATAGGATTAAGACTTAACTATTGACTCATTTAATTAAAAAACCCTACAAATCTTAAAGACTTGTAGGGTTTGTTTTATAGATCTGACGAAATATTAAAAATCGTCTACAATCTTATTTTACGTTCTCCTTTTTAATTAAGTTTAATGCAGAACCTTCTCTAAACCATTGTATTTGACTTTCATTATATGTATGATTTGCAATTATAGTATCTTCACTACCGTCTGCATGTTTCACCAAAATAGCTAATGGTTTTTCTGGAGCAAAATCAACTAAATCAATAAAATCAAATGTATCATTTTCTTTAATTTTATCATAATCAGCTTCATTTGCAAAAGTTAACCCTAACATCCCTTGTTTTTTAAGGTTGGTTTCGTGAATTCTAGCAAAAGATTTTACCAAAACAGCAATAACACCTAAATGCCTTGGTTGCATCGCAGCATGCTCACGAGAAGAACCTTCACCATAATTATGATCACCAACAACTATGGATTGAATTCCAGATTTTTTATAAGCTCTTGCTGTATCTGGTACTGCACCATATTCACCCGTCAATTGGTTTTTAACCATATTGGTTTGCTTGTTGTAAGCATTTACCGCCCCAATTAATGTGTTATTAGAAATATTATCTAAATGACCTCTATAACGCAACCAAGGACCTGCCATAGAAATATGGTCAGTTGTACATTTCCCAAAAGCCTTTATCAATAATTTCGCTCCTGTAATGTTTTTACCATCCCAAGGTTTAAAAGGAGTTAACAACTCCAATCGTTCAGATTCTGGACTCACTTTAATTTCAACACCACTTCCGTCTGCATCTGGTGCTAAAAAACCATTATCATCAACAGCAAATCCTTCTGGTGGTAATTCAATACCTCTAGGCTCGTCCAATTTCACTTCTTGACCATCTTCGTTAAGCAATGTATCATTCATCGGATCAAAATCCAATTTACCCGAAATTGCAATTGCTGCTACCATCTCAGGAGAACCAACAAAAGCATGGGTATTTGGATTACCATCTGCACGTTTAGAAAAGTTTCTATTGAATGAGTGTACAATCGTATTTTTCTTATCTCCTTGAGCATCACTTCTATCCCATTGACCGATACACGGCCCACAAGCATTCGTAAATATTGTAGCTCCTAAATTTTCAAAAACGCTTAATAATCCGTCGCGTTCAGCAGTAAATCTAATTTGCTCAGACCCTGGATTGATACCAAAATCACTTTTCGGTTTTAATTTTTTATCAATAGCTTGTTGAGCAATTGATGCTGCACGCGTTAAATCTTCGTAAGAAGAATTGGTACAAGAACCTATCAATCCCCAATCTACTTTTATAGGCCATCCATTTTTTCTTGCTTTTTCACCTAATTCACCTACTGGCGTAGCTAAATCTGGCGTAAAAGGTCCGTTTAGGTGAGGACGCAAAGTATTTAGATCAATTTCTATTACCTGATCAAAGTATTTTTCAGGTGCCGCATAAACTTCTGCATCACCTGTTAAATGTTCTCTAATTTTATTAGCTTCATCCGCAATATCATTTCTATCTGTAGCACGTAAAAAACGTTCCATAGAATCATCATAACCAAAAGTTGATGTGGTTGCTCCAATTTCCGCACCCATATTACAGATTGTTCCTTTACCCGTACAAGATAAATTTTTAGCTCCTTCGCCAAAATATTCAACAATTGCACCAGTTCCACCCTTTACAGTAAGAATTCCTGCTACTTTTAAAATAACATCTTTGGAGGCTGTCCATCCATTTAACTTTCCAGTCAACTTAACACCAATCAATTTAGGAAATTTCAATTCCCATGGCATTCCTGCCATTACATCTACAGCATCAGCACCACCAACACCTATAGCAACCATACCTAATCCTCCTGCATTTACAGTATGAGAATCGGTACCAATCATCATTCCACCAGGAAAAGCATAATTTTCCAATACTACTTGGTGAATAATACCAGCACCTGGTTTCCAAAAACCAATTCCATATTTATTAGAAACTGATTCTAGAAAATCAAAAACTTCATGACTAGTTTTATTTGCTCTTATTAAATCTTTTTTAGCACCTTGTTTGGCCTGAATTAAGTGATCACAATGCACAGTAGTTGGCACTGCAACCTTAGGCTTACCTGCTTGCATAAATTGCAATAAAGCCATTTGTGCAGTAGCATCTTGACAAGCAATTCTATCCGGCTTAAAGTCAACATAAGATTTACCTCTTTTGAAAACTTGAGTTGGCATACCTTCATCTAAATGAGAATATAATATTTTTTCTGCCAAAGTTAACGGCTTACCGGTTAAAGACCTAGCTTTATCAATACGCTCACCCATTGTTTTGTAAACGCCTTTTATCATTTCAATATCAAATGCCATAATAATTATATATTTCTTAAAATTAATGCTTACAAATGTACTTAATAATTAAAACTTTTTAAAATATTCCCAATATAAAATAGAGCAAATCAGCTCGTATTAGTGAATACTCAATAAAAATGATTATTAATTACAGAAAAGAGTAAATCTACGAAGTATTTTTACGATTTAAAAGAAGGTATTAACACAAAAACGTCCATTTCAAACGATTTCGGCAGACAGTCCTAAATTTAATAATCTCGTACAACGTGGTTTCAGCTCGTCGTATTCTCCAGTTTTTACAGCACATTTACCTTTATAATGTACTAAAAAGGCACATTGTTCTGCCTGTACAGAAGAATGGTTACAAACATCTACCAATGATTCAATAACGTGTTCAAAAGTATTAACATCGTCATTAAAAAGGATAATTTCATGTAGATTTAGTTCTTGTTCAAGAACGTCAAAATCTTCCTGTTTTTTATGTTGTTCGCTCATAATGGGTATAAAAATAAAGAAAAGATTCTTATTTTGAAATAATTTAACAGTTTAGCTTTTTAAATATTTTAAAGCTACCCAATTGTTTCTTTCTATAAATTCCTCTAATTTCAAACTATATTTAGAGGTCTCCACATCAATAATTGGTATATCTTCCTCATAAAAACCACTCAATAATAAAACGCCATTATCATTTAAACAATCAGCATATATTTTAATATCATTCAGTAAAATATTCCTGTTGATATTGGCAATAATAACATCATATTTTTTATTAATTAACAGTGATGCATCACCTTCACAAACACTTATATGCTTACAGTTGTTACGTTCTACATTTTCTAATGAATTTTCATAACACCAAGCATCAATATCAATAGCGTCTAACGGATTGGCACCTTTCATTTCAGCTAGAATTGCTAAAATACCAGTACCACAACCCATATCTAACACTTTCTTACCTTGCAAATCTAGTTTAAGAATATGTTGTACCATCATGTGCGTAGTTTCATGATGACCTGTACCAAAACTCATTTTTGGTTCAATAACAATATCATATTTCAGATTGGGATTGGGATGAAAAGGAGCTCTAATACTAACCAAATCATCTACTTGAATTGGATTAAAATTCTTCTCCCACTCACTATTCCAGTTTACTTGTTCTATTTCTTCTTTTGTATATGAAATTTCAAACTCATCACCTTGAAGCACATAAATTTCATTTAAAATAGTCTCAGAATCATCTTCCTTTTGGATATAGGCGATAAAACCATTTTCGTTTTCTACAAAACTTTCAAAACCCACATACCCGAGTTCTGCAATTAGTATCTCAGTTGTAGGTTGTAATGGCGAAACGGTAAAGTTGTAAGCGATATAGGTGTTTGACATTTGGTGTAAAATTTGGAAGTGCAAATGTAATATTATTTCGTTTTACAGAAGCTTCTCGATACATTTTCTTTTCGACTATCATCTCTAAGAAAATACTCGAAATGACAATGTGTTATTCATTAAACTACCGTTGTAAGTTCGAGTGTTTTTTGTGAAATGAAATGGAACAAAAAGTGTATCGAGAATCGTTTGATGCTTATCAATCCAACAATCCTTGCTCAATCGCGGTCTTAATAATGCCCACACTATTTTTAGCACCTAATTTGCTCATCAAATTCATACGATGGGTTTCAACAGTTTTGCTACTGATAAAAAGTTTATCAGCTATTTCTTGGGTAGTTAGCTCTTCTGCAATGGCGTTTAGCACTTCTTTTTCTCTTCGGGTAAGCTTTGTAAATAAAGAGCTTTTCTTCTTTTGCCCTAAGGTTTGACTTAATAATTTTCTTTGAATATCTTTTTGTAGATACTGGCCGTCAGAG
Source organism: Aureibaculum luteum (assembly GCF_003449015.1). Classification (GTDB taxonomy): domain Bacteria; phylum Bacteroidota; class Bacteroidia; order Flavobacteriales; family Flavobacteriaceae; genus Aureibaculum; species Aureibaculum luteum. Next base: position 638,177 of record NZ_QRGD01000001.1, read on the forward strand.
AGTACCGTTTTAAATGCTTCCAATAATTCCAATTTATCAGTATTCTTTAGCAAATAGCCACTAGCTCCATTATTTAGCATGCGTTTTACAAATGAAATTTCATCAAAGTTTGAAATGGCAATAATCTTTAATTTTTCGTTAGTGTTTTTTATTTTTTTACAAAGATCAATACCATTCATATCAGGTAAATTAATATCTAACAACAATACATCTGGTTTGTCTTTATCAATATTTTGAATAGTTTCCATTGCATTATTGTATATGCCAACAACTTCAATCTCTTTGGTGTCTTTTAGCATTGATTGGATACCTTTTAAGACTATTTTATGATCGTCGGTTATTGAAATTTTTGTAATCATGTTAATGCTTCGATATTGATATCAATTATATATGATGTTCCTTTTTCATTAGAGCTAAAATCTAATTTGGCGGATAAATAATCTACTCTAGATTGAATATTTTTCAACCCAATACCGTTACTTTTTATTTCTTCTTTATTAAATCCTTTACCATTATCTTCTACTGTTAGTTGAATGTTATTGTTATGATTGCTTAACTGAACATTAATTTCGGTGGCCTCTGCATGTTTAATACTATTATTAACCAATTCTTGCACAATTCTAAAGATATTGACCTCGGCTTTTTTAGAAATAGAAATGGATTCACCTATATAGGTAAATGTAATTTCTGAATTGTGAATGCTATTTGCAGTGGTACAAAAATCTTCTATGGTTTCTACCAAACTAAAATCTTTTAGTGATGGAGGCACCAAATTATGCGAAATAGCACGGACCTGTTCGCAAGATTTATCAATCATGGTTACCACTTCATTAATAACTTCATTATTTTTTTCCAACATAGAAGTAAGCTTATATTTGATAGCTGATAAATCCACATTTACACCATCGTGTAATTCTTTAGAAATACGGATGCGTTCATTTTCTTCTCCTTCCATTAAAGATTCTAAAGTTTGTACTTGTTGTTCTCTTTTTAATGATAAAATTTCTTGATTTTTACGTTTTTGACGTTGCTGGTTAATAAACCAAAGTGATGTTAACCCTATTAATAATATCAATGCCGCCCCAGTCATATAACTATATTGTGTTTTCTTTTTTTGGAATTCTTTTTCATTTTGTACTAATTGTAAATTTTGCTGAGCAATTTCTTTATCTTTTTTTTCAGAATCGAATTGTGATTGTAATAAATTCAACCCTCTAGTGTTTTCTATATTAAATATAGAATCTTTTACTATTATATATTTTGATTGATAGTTATATGCTTTTTGAAATTGCTTTTTACTTTCATAAATAAAAGATAATCCTTCTAAGATTTCTTCTTTTGGAGGTAACTCGCCTAATTCTTCAGATAATGCTAATCCTTTGTTATAATAAATTAGTGCTTTTTCATAGTTATACTTTCTATAATAATGCCCTAAATCTCTATACACTTTAAGTTTTAAAGAATTATATTGTATTTTTTCTAAAATAGACTCCGATTCTTTAAAATACTCTAAAGATTTTTTGGGATGAGATCGTAAATAAGTTCTCCCCAAACCAAATAATGCATTTGCTTTTGCATACGGTTCATTTATATCTTCAGCAATTAATAAAGATTTTTTCATGTTATCTTGTGCTGCAATTGTGTCTTTTTTACGTATATATATTTCACCAATATTTTGATAAGCATTAGACATATCACGTTTTTTATCCTTTTTTATAAATATCCCATTAGCTCTACTATAATTTTCAATTGCTTTATCATATTTATCCATTTCACCATAAATATTGCCAATACTATTTAGTGTTGAGGCCATTGCAAATGAATCTTTTTTATGCTCAAATATTTTTAATATTTCAAAATAAGTACTTAAACTTTTTTTATAGTCTCCTCTTAAACGATGAATCACCCCAACTTGAAATAAAGCATAAGATTTATTGGTTGAATCGTTTTTATAATAATTAATATTTTTATCTAAATGCTCTAAAGCAACTTCATAATTTCCACCAATTCTTTCAAGCAAACCATATAAAAAATGACATTTTGCTTCAGAATCAGAAAACTTTGATTTTTGTGAATAAAACATTGCACTATCTAAATATATATGACTTAATTTTAAATCATTTAGATTTTGTAATGCATAAGTGGAGGCCTTGTAATATTTCTTAGCTCTTAAACTATCAGAAACTATCTGTTGTATTTCTATTTTAATACTATCCTGATAAAAATCTGATGTTTGAGCTACTAGTGAAATTGTAATTAAAAAAATAAAAATGCTTATTTTATTTTTCAAAGTATTGGTTTTTAGTTTGTTTAAAAATAGATAAATTTTATGAGTTAGAACGAATGAACTACTCTAACAACCACTTTACTGTTATTAATATCGGGAGTAGATGTGTTATCTTACAAATAATATTCCCATACTTCAGTTTATGAATACTGATTTGTACACAAAATATTTTCCTACGACAACTCTTCATAACTAAAATTTTGAATTTTTAACGTGTATTTATCTACTGTTGGGTATGGATACATCGAGTATTCCAACTTAATCTGATTAAAATTATTAATTGCAAAAGTTGAAATTTCATAAACCAGTCATACTCCATGTGCTAAAAATTATTAGCTCCGTTATTAATGGTGTAAACTAATTGGACTAGTATAACTTATTGAACCTCCTTCACCAGATTCTTCAATTCCTGTGGCAGGTATTGTTTGTTGTGCATAAGTTAAAACACCAGGCTTAACACAAACAATATTTTCAATTTAATTTAATTTGTTCTTAAATCATTTTAATTTATTTTTTAGAATCAAACTTATAAGTTACACCTACTTGAAAGCTATTCAGTTTAAAATAATTATCACTATCACCACCATCTAATAAATTTGTTTGACCCCAGTCGTATCTTGTTTCTACTGAGAATTTTTCTGTAATATCATAAGATAGTCCAAAGTCCAGTGCAACATTAAATGAATCAATACCTTCAGGTCTATCTAATAGGAAACCAAAACTTGGACCAGCGTAAGCACTAAATTTATCAACAATATTATACTTCAATAAAATTGGAGTCTGAATTTGATTAAAATTTTTAATTGCTATAAAATTAAGTTCTGGTTGAAATTCTAATTTATCGGTTAAAGAAATTTCCAAAAAAGAAATACCCACATAAACCCCAGTGCTATTATTTGAAAATTCGTTATTTAATGCTTTTTTATCAAAAGCTTTTACTTTTGTAATGGCAAGATCCGTATTCGTGTCAGTATTAGTATCTTCATTCGAATCAGAATACCCTGACGTGTTATTTTGAAAATGAGCACCTATTCTTGCCTTAAACAGACCACATGAATTCATTAATAATGTAGCTGTCAGTAAAAGAAAAATTGAAAGTAACTTTTTCATAATATTATTTTTTAAGATTAGTTATTATTCGCCTTGACATATTTATTCAAGACTTTGTTAATGACGGCAAGCTACTTTCACTTTATAAAAAAAAAGTAAGGGTATTCTCTGATTTTACATAATTCAGGGTTTACCCTTAAAATTGAATTGAGTATAACCATTTAAAACAGGATGCTAAACCAGCAAAAAAAGCGGTAAGAAATAATTATTAATGAATTATATATTGAATCCCCAAAAAAACACCAAAGTCTTCGGAATTTCTTCCCCAAAAAGTGTTGTTAATTGATTTAATATTAAGATCCTCGCGAAAAGTCAATTCAACTTTTAAAACATTATTGTTCTTAAAATGAATTGAGTAGTTACTTCCAAATTCTAAATACTCATTACCTCCAGTTGCCGCATCTAAAGCTTGCTGATTTAACATATTGCCTTGAGTTGTATAATCATGAGCCTTTAATCTCGAAGAAGTTTTTGTTAATGTAGTAAAAATAGAATAGGTATTATCGCTTTTTCTACTGTGCATATTGATTCCTAATAGACCCGACAACTTATATGTTATTTTTCTTTTGCTTAAAACATATCCTTTATTTTTACTATTTTTATGAAAATAAGCACTTCCATGAAAAGAAGAGGTTAAACTTTTATTACCTCTTATATTTTTTGTTTTATTAATACCTATTCCTAAACTCGTTTCTGCCTTTTGCCGCATAGAAAAAGGTTTTAAAGGAACTTTTAAAGAAAGTGTTGTATTTATAGATATTATTTTATTTTTATTTTGAAAAAGCATTAGATAGTAATTAGCTCCAATAACAAATCGTATTGAAAAAATTATATTCGCTTCTATTTTAGAAATATTTCCTTCTTCATCCATAGACTTATAACTAAACTTATCAAAACCAATTTCCTTTCTTTTAAAAGGGTCCGATTTTCCTAAAGCCTCATGAACTTTCTCTATGAAAGTATCTTGAACAATCCAATTCATTGGATTATACTTCCCTTTCCTACTTGCCGAATTCAGACCAATTTCCATAAAAGCTTCTATTTTTTCATGAAAAGGATATGAAAAATATATAGCATCTTTTTCAATAACGGCATTATATTCAATTTCTCTATAACCACCATTTTTATTGGTTAAAATGGTTTTATGAATCATTGTATTTCCAGAATTACTTTTTAGTATTAAAGACAAAGAAGGTTGTATACTTGTGTTTATAGGGATTTGATTTTGATTAATAGTAAATGGATTTACAGACTGACTGCCTAGATAAGATGTATGCTGTTGATTCGTTTCAAACGAATCAATTAATTGTTGTGAGTTCAAATCAAATGAAACCAAACAGATGATTAGTATTAGCTTCATAACCTTTTAATTTGATGATTTAGTCTTGATTTATTGTCTGCAATTTAGATTCAATCAACATCAAAAAAGTAGGGGTATTCACTGAAATATTTAATTTCAGTGAATACCCCTAGTAAAATCTACTTTGTAAAAATTTCCTATTTAAAGAAAATCATAGAACATTTAAGTATTACTAAATAGCATCAATTAGTGCTACAAAATCTTCAGTTTTTAATGCTGCACCTCCAATAAGACCACCATCAACATCTTGTTTAGAGAAAATTTCTTTTGCATTAGCTGGTTTTACACTACCACCATATAAAATAGAAACGTTGTCTGCTACTTTAGCATCATATTTATTAGCAACTAAATTTCTAATAAAAGCATGCATTTCTTGAGCTTGTTCAGGACTTGCAGTTTCACCTGTACCAATTGCCCAAACAGGCTCATAGGCTAAAACTATATTTTTCCATGCCTTAGCATCTAAATGAAATAAAGCATTTTTTATTTGAGACTCCACAACTTTAAAATGATTATCATTTTTTCTATCTTCTAAAACCTCACCAAAACAAAATATTATTTCTAATTTATTTTTTAATGCTTGGTCTACTTTTTCAGCCAATAAAGCATCTGTTTCACCAAAATACTCTCTTCGTTCTGAATGTCCTAAAATAACTATTTTAACACCAACACTTTTTAGCATATCTGCAGAAATCTCACCCGTATAAGCTCCGTTATCCGCTTGATGCATATTTTGTGCCGCCACTTCTATTGCAGATTTTTTAGCTTTTTTAACCACAGCACTTAAACTAACATAAGTTGGAGAAACAATTACCCTTGTATTCTTCAGTTCTTTCTTTTTAATTGCTTTTTTTATTCCTTTAACTAACTTTTTAGACTCTGAAAGGTCATTATTCATTTTCCAGTTTCCAGCAACTATATTTTTTCTCATTTTGTGGTATTTAATATTAACATTATTTAAAGTACAAATATAAGAACTCCTCGTGACATTTTGTTTTATAAACAGAAAAGAATAATCTATTATTAATCCTTATTTTTGTAAAAATTTATTGATTTTTATGACAAAAGAGCAACTTATTGAGCAGATTAGATTAAAAAAGTCTTTTTTATGTATTGGTTTAGATGTGGATTTGGACAAAATTCCTGAACATTTAAAAGAGCTAGAAGACCCTATATTTGAATTTAACAAACAAATTATTGACGCTACTCATCATTTAACTGTTGCTTATAAACCCAATATTGCTTTCTACGAAGCTTATGGTATCAAGGGATGGCAATCTCTTGAAAAAACGATAAATTATTTAAACCAAAATTATCCTAAAATATTTACAATTGCCGATGCCAAACGTGGTGATATCGGAAATACATCAACACGTTATGCTAAAGCTTATTTTGAAGATTTAAGTTTCGACTCTATAACTGTTGCTCCATATATGGGTAGAGATTCTGTAGAGCCTTTTTTAGCGTTTAAAGATAAATTCACAATACTTCTAGCCTTAACGTCTAATGCTGGTGGATTAGACTTTCAAACCTTAGAATATGACGATGAGCAGCTGTACCAACGTGTCTTAAAAACTTCTTTAAACTATAAAAATTCAGAAAACTTAATGTACGTGGTTGGTGCAACACGACCTGAATATTTTCAAAAAATTAGAAAAATTGTTCCCAATCACTTTTTACTTGTACCAGGCGTTGGTGCACAAGGAGGAAGCTTACAAGATGTATGTAAATACGGATTAACAGATGATATTGGACTATTGGTAAATTCTAGTCGTGGAATTATTTACGCATCTAACGGTACTGACTTTGCTAAAAAAGCAAGTGATAAGTCGTTGGAGTTACAACAAGAAATGAAAGCAATACTTGATGCTCAATAAGCAGTCACGAAAGGTAACTCAAAATGATAAAAATTACTGAATACTAGAACCTAGTATGTCTTTTACATATGCATCTAATGCAATCATTTGGCTATAGCCTTTCTTTTTACCTAATTGCCCAAAAACGTAAAAAAGAATCCAAAGTATAGGCATAGCAATGCACATATACATAGAAAATTGATAATCTTGCTTTAAACTATACTTGGTATATGCCATAATTAAAAACACTATAAAAGCGAATGCAACTGCAAAATGAAAAAACATAAACATGGTCCAAACTTGAGGTTTTGGACCAAATAAACCTTTCAATATCGTTTTATCATCTTCCGTAATAATTTCGATTTGCAATTGTGGAGACCAAAAATGATCTTCCTCATCAGGAACATCAATAACTATATGGCTATCAGCTGTTTTTGTTCTAAACTTTGAATCATTTTGCTTAAAATGATCTTCAAACTTTTTTAAAATAGCACTTTTATCTTCTAATAACTCCTCCTTAAAACGAGGTTTTAAAAGGATTTTATTAAGATTATCTTCAAGAATTGGTTCGCTCATAAGTGGAAAATACAAAGATAAAATTACTATTTTTTCAGTTATAATTTTTAATATTTTATACTTTTAATTTCTAATATTACCAACCGACTTTTAACTTATACCCTCTAACTCGTGTCTTCCGACTATTTAACTTATCTTTGCAAACAATTTTGAAGTTATGAGTATAGTTGCTATTGTTGGAAGACCTAATGTAGGAAAATCCACTTTTTTTAATCGTTTAATTCAACGCCGTGAGGCTATTGTTGACGCCACTAGTGGTGTTACACGTGATAGACATTATGGAAAAAGTGAATGGAACGGGCGTGAATTTACCTTAATTGATACCGGTGGTTATGTTAAGGGTTCTGATGATGTTTTTGAAGCTGAAATCGATAAACAAGTTGAATTGGCCATTGACGAGGCTGATGTTATCCTTTTTATGGTTGATGTGGAAACTGGTGTTACTGGGATGGATGAAGATGTATCAAAATTACTTCGAAAGGTCAAAAAACCAGTATTATTAGTTATTAATAAGGTTGACAATAGTAAACGAAATGCTGATGCAGTAGAATTCTACGCATTAGGATTAGGTGAATATTATACCATTGCCAGTATAAATGGTAGTGGTACAGGTGACTTGCTGGACGCTCTAGTAAAAGTTTTACCTGAAAGGGAAGAAGAAAACAATGATGACTTACCTCGTTTTGCTGTTGTTGGTAGACCCAACGCAGGGAAATCATCTTTTATTAATGCCTTAATTGGAGAAGACAGATATATTGTAACTGATATTGCAGGTACAACTAGAGATTCCATAGATACAAAATACAATCGTTTTGGGTTTGAATTCAATTTGGTTGATACCGCAGGAATTAGACGTAAAAGTAAGGTTAAAGAAGATTTAGAGTTTTACTCTGTAATGCGTTCAGTTAGAGCGATAGAACATTCTGATGTTATTATTTTAGTGCTAGATGCTACCCGTGGCTTTGAAGGACAAGATCAGAACATTTTCTGGCTAGCTGAAAAAAACAAAAAAGGCGTCATTATTCTTGTTAATAAATGGGACTTGGTTGAGAAAGAAACCAAAACTACTAAAGAGTATGAAGCTAAAATAAGAAGAGAAATTGAACCATTTACTGATGTGCCTATTCTCTTTGTTTCTGTACTTACTAAACAACGTATTTTTAAAGCTATTGAAACTGCGGTTGAAGTTTTTGAAAGACGTAAAAACAGAATATCTACAAGTAAATTAAATGATACCATGTTAGATATTATAGAACGAAACCCACCACCTGCAAACAAAGGTAAATTTGTGAAAATTAAGTATTGTATGCAATTGCCTACACCGACACCACAATTTGTGTTTTTCTGTAATTTACCTCAATATGTAAAGGAAGCTTATAAGCGATTTTTAGAAAATAAAATGCGAGATATTTTCGACTTCCATGGTGTACCTATTATAATTTATTTTAGACAGAAATAAAAAACTGGTGGTATTCAGTAGTTAATACTGCGTGTTATCATATATCAAAATCTAAATCCAATTTGATTTCTTCATAAAACTTGTAGTATGAATAATAATTTATATCCGGTATTTTTAAAAGTTAAAAATCTGAATGTACTCATTGTTGGTGGAGGTAATGTTGCAGAAGAAAAATTAACATTCTTGCTAAAATCTAGTCCAGACGCTAATGTAACCATGGTTTCAACTATGTTTAGAGAAGCAACCGTTGCGTTGGCAAATAAATTTGGCGTAGAAATGATTACCGATAAATACCATAAACGTTTTTTAAAAAAGAAACATATTGTTATCGCTACTACTGATAACCCTAAAGTAAATATTAAAGTTTATAATGATTGTCGCAAAAAAAGTAAATTAGTAAATGTAGCCGACAACCCACCTTATTGCGATTTTTATATGGGAGGAATTGTTACGAAAGGAAATGTAAAAATAGCCATTTCCACAAATGGAAAGTCACCTACTACTGCAAAACGTCTTCGTCAATTTTTTGAAGAAGTTATACCTGAAGATGTAAACGAGTTTGTTGAAAACTTGAATACGTATAGAAAAACAATCAAAGGAGATTTTGAAGAAAAAGTAAAAGTACTGAACGAGATTACAAAAACATTGGTTGAAAAAAAAGATCCTAAAAATTAAATTTCAATCAATTTAAAAGTCGTTTTAGGCGAATCGCATACAGAACAACTATATGAACTGTTTAAATCTTCAAAAGCTGTTCCTGGATCAACATTAGCTTTTTTATCACCACAGACAGCACTATAAACTGAAAGACAATCTACACACTGATATACGGCTTCCTTCTCTTTTACATCAATCTTTTCTTTATCATCACTAACTATTTCATTACCAAACCCCTCAAAATACTTTTTACTTAATTCCATAAGCAGACCTGATAATTCAATTTTATCAACATCTTGGGCATATACATTATACTTTTGAGTATTAGGATCAAATTTATCGCAATACAGTACATTATAAGTTGGTCTAATATCAAAATCTTTTACAATACTAGGTACAATATTCTTCTCAATAACTATTGAAGTAAAATAAATATTACCTGCACCCCGATTTGCTATTGAAAAGGTTAAACCATAGGTACTAATATCATTTTGGTCAAAATCCATTACAATGAATTTTTTAAGCGACAACGCTTCTTCGTCATTTACAGGAATATGCCAATTCAATTCCAACAAAGAATGCCTAACATTAATTCCTGATTTACCTAAAAGTTTCTCTAACATTAATTTACTTGCTTTTGGAATACCTTTTACAATAATTGATTTCCAAGGAGTAATACATAATTTACCCACCTTATTGTCTAGACAAAAATCACAAAATTCTCTTAGAAAGTCTAAGTAATATTTATTATTTCTCCAATACAAACCAAGCCAATAGTGAGATGTACCTATTTTATTCATACCTTCATAATAAGGAAAAGGATGAAATTCTAATTCTAATTTAGAGTCAATGGTTCTACTATTCGTTTCAATACTATCATTTACAAGCTCAAAAAGTTCATCTACATTTTTTGTTTTTAAATACAACGCTTCAATTGTTTCAGAAATACTAGGAATATCCCAACTATTGATTAACACCTTATAATAAACTGACTCTGTCCAATTTGGTAATCTAAGATTTAGATACCAGTAATCTTCATGTTCAGATGCAATGAAATTTAATTGACCACTAAATAATGGAACCAATTGTTGTTTTGGGTCTGTAATATTAATTTTTAGCGACGGTTTATATTTAAAAGCTTCTAGTATATAAAGGTAGGTTACCCCACTCAACCATCTAGTTGATGGAAAAATATCTGAAGAGACGTAAGAACAAACTATATTTTGGTAATTAGAATCAGAAACGATAGTGGAGTTTAAAGCTAGTGCATCATCTTCAAAATTAGCATCCGATACATATTCTGGAAATATTATATCTTGCCGTGACCCTAAATGTAAGGTGTCAAGCCCTAGAGATTCCGCATAATTAATAATCTGTTTTAACTCACTTGGAGATATAATTCCACCTTTTATTGATACTCCTTTTAAATCTTTCATCTCCTAAAATATAATTTTTTAATACTTAAATTTTGATTCTCTTCTATTTTCGTATTAAACCTTAACTGTATTTAGTTTTAAGGTTTCTGAAAGAAAATGCTTTACCTCTGGCTTACAGCTCCCACATCCCATACCTGCTCCGGTGGTTTTACACAATTCTGTAAAATCTGTACATCCTTCTAAGATGGTATCTTCTAAATTACCCGTTCCTATTTGACTGCAAGAGCATACCAACTTACCTTTTACAGGAACAGATGAGCTATTTGACCTCAGAATTTCAGACCTTTTATCTGATAATTCTATTTCATCTTCAATTAAAACTTTAAACTCGGCAAATTCATTTTTATCTCCCATTAATATTACCCCTACTAATTTATCATCTTTGATGATGCATTTTTTATAATACCTCTGAGAGATATCCATAAAAATTACTTCTTCATAAGACTTGTCATTAACTGGAGCTTTTACCATACCAATACTACACAAATCTAAATCTTCAAATTTTAGTATATTCATTAGCACAGAACCTGAATAGATACTACTTAGATCTCCAAGTAAATACTTAACAACAACATCTGCTTGCTGTTCAGCTGCCGATGTTATTCCGTACAAATTATTATTAAATTCTGCAATTTCACCAATGGCATAAATATGTTCATCACTTGTTTGCAAATATTGATTTACAATTACACCTCTTCGAGATTCTAATTTAGCTTGTTTTGCTAATTCTATATTTGGTAACGTACCAATAGCATAAACTAAAGCATTACAATTAATAATCTTACCTGTTTTTAATGTAACCGACAATCCATCACCAACTTCATCGTCAAAAACAGTACTTACTTCATTGTCAAAATAAATTTGAATACCGCGTTCAGAAACGTCATCAGCCAAAAGCCTACTTGCAGTATTATCTAATTGACGCTCCATCAACCTTGAAGCTCTTTGTATTATGGTAACAGGGATGTTCTTTTTATTTAAAGTTGCTGCAAGCTCTAAACCTAACAGACCACCACCAACGACCACAACATGTTTGTCTTCATCTGGAAGCAGCGTTTTATCTAAATGTCGTTTTAAATTATCTGCATCTTGCCTACTTCTTAACGTAAACCGACCTGGCAGTTCTAAATTGGCATTAGTTGGAACAAAAGCCCTACTACCAGTTGCCAATATAAGCACATCATAAGAATGCTCATCTCCATTACTATCAGTAATAACTTTATTCTCCTTATCAAGTTTATCAATTAGTACACCTGGAAACAACTTTAATTTAAGCTTTGCTACTTCTCCTTTTTTTAGTTTTTCTAATTCTTTCCAACTAAGTTCATCACTTACATATTCTGGAAGTAAAACCCTATTATAAAAAATATCATCTTCCTTTGAAAATACTAAAATTTCATCATCTAAATTCCGTTCCCTATAACTTTGAATAAACCTATAGGCTGCTGCTCCTGCTCCAACAATACAAATTTTTTGTTTTTCTTTTTTGTACTTAGAAACCTCAACAGCACTATATTTATAATCGGGTTCTTTTGAGACAGGATCTATTAAATTACTAGTTAAATTATTTGCTCTACCAAAGTCTTCTCCTAAAATTCTGCCCCAGTGCATTGGCATAAAAACCACACCTTTTCTGATATCAAAACTCAACTTAACTTTAACTCTAACTTCCCCTCTATTATTTTTTATTATCGCTACATCTCCATCTTTTATCTTTCTCAAAAAAGCATCGACATTATTCATTTCTAAGTAAGGCGATGGAATATGCGTATTTAACCTATTAACCGCACCTGTTTTAGTTCTTGTATGCCATTGATCTCTTATACGACCTGTTGTTAAAATTAGAGGAAGTTCTTCTGATAATTTTTCCGATTGATTTAATGTATGAACCGGAACATTAAACTGAGCGTTACCTGATGGTGTAAAAAACTTTTTATCAGTAAAAAGTCTTGGTGTACCATTATGAGTACTGTTAGGCACTGGCCATTGAAAACTACCTTCTCCTTTTAATCTTTGATACGACAAGCCTGAAATATCTATAGCAGTACCTTTAGTCATTAAACTATATTCATCAAAAACCTCACTTGCATTTTCATAATCAAAACCATTAAAACCCATTTTTTGAGCAAATTTCAATAGAATTTCAAGGTCTGGTAACGCTTCCCCTGGCGGATCAATAACTTTATTTAAATAACTTATTCTTCTCTCTGAATTTGTCATTGTTCCTTCTTTTTCTGCCCATCCAGCCGCAGGCAACAACAGGTCTGCATATTTTGTGGTATCAGAGTTATGAGAGATGTCTTGAACAACAACAAAGTTTGCTTTTTTAAGAGCTTCCTCTACTTGCAGAGAGTCGGGTAAACTCACAACAGGGTTGGTACAGACAATCCATATTGCTTTTAATTTCCCCGAATTTAACCCTTCAAACATTTCTGTTGCCGTTAAACCAGGATTTTCTGAAATCTCTTGACATCCCCAAAAGTTTGACACTTCTTTTCTATGTACTGGATTCGCCAAATCTTTATGTGCTGCTAACAAATTGGCCATTCCTCCAACTTCTCTGCCTCCCATAGCATTGGGCTGACCTGTTAAAGAAAAAGGACCCGCTCCAGGTTTACCTATCTGACCTGTTAGCAGTGAAATATTAATTAACGATACATTTTTATCTACACCAATAACACTCTGGTTTAAACCCATAGTCCACATACTAATAAAAGCTTTTGACAAGCCTATATATTGCGATGCTTTTTTAATATCATTTACAGAAATGCCACATATTTTAGCAGCCTCAGAAAAAGAGGTTTTACACGCTTTTTCTTTAAGCTCTTCAAAATTATCAGTATGAATTTTTATGAATTTTTTGTCGATTAACTTTTTCTCTATTAACCTTTTTGCAATGGCATTGTACAGTACAACATCAGTACCCGGTATAATTTGCAAATGCAAATCTGCAATGGCACATGTTTGTGTTTTACGCGGATCAACAACAACAATTTTTACATTTGGATTTTCTTCTTTATGTTTTTCTAAACGTCTGAATAATATTGGATGACACCATGCAGGATTAGCTCCTGCTATTAGAAAACAATCAGCCAATTCTATATCTTCATAAGATATTGGTACTGCATCATCACCAACAGACTTCTTATAACCAACTACGGCTGAACTCATGCACAAACGTGAGTTTGTATCTATATTATTAGTTCCTAGAAACCCTTTAGTAAGTTTATTGGCTATGTAATATTCTTCCGTTAAACATTGACCAGAAACATAAAAACCAACACTATCTGGACCATGTCTTTTTATTATTGATTTAAAAACAGCTGCAGCTCTTTCCATGGCCACATCCCAAGTCGTTTTTTGCAAGGGCAAATCTCTACTCCAACGCATTTCTGGATGTAAGATTCTATCAGAAGTATCTTGAACAACGTAGTTGAGATTCATACCTTTTGAACAAAGCATCCCTTTGTTTACAGAATACGCTTTATCTCCCTCAACTTTAAGTCCTCCTTTTGAATCTTTATGAACAACGATACCACAGCCTACACCGCAATAAGAACAAATTGTTTTATATGAATTACTGATAGCCATAAATAGTTAGCATTAGTTAGAAATAATATTTACCAAAGATAAAAAATTACGTATTAATACGTAATTTTAAAGGTGTTATATATCGCTAAAAATGAGCCTTTAATTTTAATGAATTACCAGAGAATAGCAGTTTATTAAACCGAATAAGTAATAAATACTAGTTTAGACCTAGTTTTGAAGCTTTTACTGAAAGTTCTATTAAATTCTTCACATTCATTTTTTTCATCAAATTAAACCTATGTGTTTCAATAGTTCTCTTACTTTTATCTAGCTCTAGAGAAATTTCTTTATTGGTTTTACCCAATAAAATTAGTCGTAGAATTTCAATTTCCTTTTTTGTTAAGTGAAATTCATCAGTTACAACAGTAGCAGTATTACTTGAAACTTCAGCTGATATTATTGGTGAAGATTTTTTAAGCAGATTATTTACAATTACAGTACTAATATCTCCACTAAAATATTTTCCACCATTACCAACAGTATGAATAGCTTTTAAAACTTCCTCTTTACTGGCATCTTTTAGCAGATACCCCATAGCTTTTGCTTCAATAGATTTTAAAATATACTCTTCAGAATCATGCATTGACAACACAATTGCTTTCGTTTTTGTTGGCTTTTGATTTAATATACTAACAGCATCAATACCATTCATTTCTGGCATTCTTACATCTATTATTAACAAATCTGGTTTAAATTTTTCAACCAATTGTAATGCTTCCTTACCGTTAGCAGCTTCGCCAACCACCTCTAAATCTTTTTCGTCTTCTAATAAATATTTCACACCATCTCTTACAATGGCATGATCATCTGCTAAAACTATCCTGATTTTTTCCTTCAAAATTATTCTGTTTGGGTCATCAAATATAAGCTATTAATACTTAAATTTAAAAATATAACTAAGTACAAACACTCAATTACTATTTAAGTATTTTACTATTGAGAAAACCCTTCTTACAGCATAACAGTGTTTTAATTTTTAATAGATTCATTTACAAAAATTTTGGTTTGATAACCAACATTAACCAAACCCAATTTTGACCATTTGCAGCCAATGACTCATCCAATCCTTTCAACTCATACATACCATCTGAAGCAAACATTTGAGAGTAACCTGCTTTTAGTGTATATCCTTTAAATGAATGAGAAAAAACTAAATCCAATTCTGTTCCTAAGTTTTTTTCACCACTAGGTAGTTTTTGTTCTCCTGAAAAGTTTAATGCTTTTACTAAAAGACTTGATTTTTCTCCTAATTTGAAATTTGCACTCACATGCACATCCACCAATCCGATTGAGTTAGCATGATTACCAACATAAAAATAATCCATAAATCCGTTAAATTTATGATTTGTTCCATACAATGGAAAGAAAGCTCCTGTTTCACCAGCACCTCCATCATTACCACTAATAACCTCGACTCCTAACCCCAAACTTACTTTATTACCTGCTTTTAAACTTAAATCTAAGCTGGCCAAATACGCTCCCTTTACATCAACTTCACCTTGCCTTTTACCTGTTTGAAAATATAGGTTTCCTGCCAATCCAAATTTCCCTTTCTTATACTCTAAATGGGTACCAAAAGTTTGTAAATTACTAACCCCATCTCCTGTTTCTCCATCTTCATCAAATTCTTGAAATCCATTATTTAATGCTAAGAAACTTCCTGAAATTGACTTTCCTGATTTTTTCAGATATAGATACTGCATTGATTTATACGAAAAATATCCTTTTGTATTATAGACATTTCCGGTTGATATAAATCCTGACGGGTTGTCATAATCTTGATTAAAAGCCAACCCAAGGTCAAACATAAAACTTCCTTTTTTATATTTTAACAACGCGGCATCATGGTTACGCCCTTGTTGAGCCCAATCAAGCCCCCCCATTATTCTTTGATCATCATATGCAATTGACTGGCGACCAAATTTAGTGGATACATTTTCACCCAATTTTAAATCAGCCCAAGCTTGAAATATTGCAAATGAATTATTATCATCATCCGGTAAAATTTGCCTATTTTCACCCCAAACCATAACATCTTGAAGACTGATAAAAAGGTTTAACCCATCTGTTTTATACCCAAATTTTAACCTTGCCCTAGTTGACACACCAAAACCTGGCTCCGCATCTTTAGCGATTAAACTTCCAAAACCATTTCTAAATTCAGTTCGAGGTCTTAACTCACCTTCGAGTGAAAATTGTGCTGACATACACGATGTAAAAAACAACCCTAAAATTATTATTATAGATTTATTCATATCTTTTTATTATTTATCGGCCAATGCCACTCTTATTGGTTCAACTTCATCTGTACTCTCTTCTGTTGCAAACTTAATAGCCAATGAGGATACCGCTGCCAAAACAATTAATAAACTAATAATAAAATAACCACTAGAAACTGCGAAAGAAGAGGCTTGCCCTTGTGCAATTTCAATAACCTCAGCACCCATTCCTTGGTTAGAAGCTATAGCAGTTTGTTCGGCTACCGCTGATTTTGACTTCAATAACATGGCAGCTAAGAAAGCACCTACATTACCTCCTGCCCCGACTATTCCAGATATTGAACCTATCGCTTTTTTATTGATAAATGGGACTACAGAAAAAGTAGCTCCTTCGGCCATTTGTACTGTTAAACTAAAAGCAATTAGAAATAAGATACCGAGAGGTAAATAAGTTATTGTAGAAAATATGGAAAGCATTACTCCTTCTAACGCCAAGATAAATGATAAAAACAACACCCTTCCTCTAAGCCCTCTTGACTTACCAAACATATCGCCAAAATAGCCACCTAATGTTCTTGCAAAAATATTCATCAAGGCAAAAGACAGCACAATATTCCCTGCCATAGACCTAGTTAAACCAAAGGTATTTTGAAGATAATCATCCATAGTACCATATACCGTTAATTCAATTCCAAAACAGGCCGCATAAACAAAAAATAAAATCCACACTCTATAATCAGATAAAACTTCTTTAAAACCTACTTGATCTTTTTTAGAGGCTACAAACTCCCCTTTAGCCTTTAGTTCTTTAAAATTTCCAGCAGGCGTATCTTTCGTAAAAAAGAAATAAACAATCCCCATTAGAAAACATACAAGACCAGCAATTACCATTGAATACCTCCATGCATTAGCTTCATCTGCCAAACCAAAACTAATTACAGCAGCCGCAATAATTGGCATCCCTAATCTATTAGCTCCACCACCTAAATTACCCCAACCTGCAGAAGTTGCATTTGCAGTACCAACAATGTTTGATGCAAACATTATAGAAGTATGAACCTGTGTTATAACAAAGGAAGCTCCAATAAAACCAATAAATAATCTACAGATTAAAAATTGTAGTGGAGTTTGTACAAAACCAATTAAGATTACGGGAATTGCTCCTAACATTAACAACCATGTATAACAGAGTCTTGGTCCATATTTATCACATAATTTACCAATTACCAATCTAGCAAACACCGTTCCGGTTACCGCCAAGATAATTGAATTCCATTTTTGTTCAGGACTTAAACCTAAATCTTTAACCACATCTGGCATAAAGGGTACAATGCCAAACCAAGCAAAGAAACAAAGGAAAAAGGCAACGGAGGTAATCCAGAATGTTCTGGTTGAAATACTTTTGAAGTTTAATAATTCTAATTTACTAGCTTTTGGATAATTCGTAGTCATAGTTAAATATTTACAAGATTAATAACAAATCATGTTACAAATGTAAATATCTACGTATTTATACGCAATTTAATATATAAAATATTACGTATTTTTACTAATTTTTATACTATTCTATATTTAAGTGTGATTAAAATAAGTATTTAATAAAATCTAATTGCTCAACTTAGCAATATGAAATTATTAATTATAAAGATAACTCTAGCACTCTTTGAATTTCCTCATCCATAAAAGAAGTACTTTCAGAGACAACATCACCAAAAACAATAATTCCAGGAACGGTCACATCTATTTCTTTAGCAATATTAGTAGCATTATTGATTGTACCTGTCATTATTTTTTCATCGGCACAAGTACCATTCTGAATTACCGCAAAAGGCGTATACCCCTGTCTATATTTCTGTACCTCATTTATAAGTAATGAAAATTTACGCAACCCCATTAACACTACTATTGTTGTGGAAGACTGTGCCGCAAGGGCAAAGTCTTTAGGTAAACTTCCATCAGAAACGGTCGCTGTAATGACCCAAAAACTATTACTAATACCTCTCTTAGTCAAGGGTATACCCTGAGAGGCTGGTACGGAAATAGCACTAGTTACGCCAGGTACTAACTCCGTTTCTATACCACGACTTTCCACATAATCAATTTCTTCACTACCTCTGCCAAACACAAATGGATCACCTCCCTTTAACCGAACAACAGTACCATATTCAATAGCATTGGTTACCAGCATTTCATTAATATCATCTTGAGAATACTTGTGATTATTATTTCTTTTACCGACATATATACAGGGTACATTTTTATTTGCATAACTAAGTATTTCTTTATTAACGAGTGCATCATATAATATGATATTGGCCTGCTTAATGGCATTATATCCTTTTATAGTTAACAAATCTTTATCCCCTGGTCCCGCACCAACTAATATAACTTTCGAATTTATTTTATCATTTTTCATATATATGTATAATTTAAGTGGGTAAAACTTATTATTCCACAATAATACGTAATTGAACCCAAATATTACGTATATTTTTCTAATAATTACGTATTTATACTTATTTTTGCTTTGTATAAATTGAAAATTATTAAGTATGAAAACCATAATAGTTGTTGGAAATGGAATGGTAGGTTACAAATTTTGCGAAAAACTTGTAGCCAATGAAGAAAGTAAAGCCTTTAAAATAATTGTTTTTGGAGAAGAACCAAGACCTGCTTATGACAGAGTTCATTTGAGCGAGTTTTTTGCAAACCAAGATGCAAAAGCATTAGAAATGGCACCTGTAGAATGGTATATTGAAAATAACATTGAACTGATCATTAGTGAAAGAATAACGGACATTCAAAGAGCTAATAAAAAAATATCTACTGTTAAAAATCGTGAGTTTTCATACGACTATTTAGTACTAGCCACTGGGTCTTCAGCTTTTGTCCCTCCTATAAAAGGAGTAGAAAAAGAAGGTGTCTTTGTATATAGAACAATTGAAGACTTAGAAGGAATGCTTGCTTATGCTGCAAAATTAAAAGATAAGAATCCAAATGCGAGAGCCGCAGTTCTTGGTGGTGGGTTGTTAGGTTTGGAAGCTGGTAAAGCAGTTATGGATATGGGTTTAGAACCACATATTGTTGAGTTTGCCCCAAAACTAATGCCAAGGCAACTAGATTCTAGAAGTAGTCAGGTATTGCAATTAAAATTAGAGTCTATTGGTTTAAACATACATTTAAGTAAAGCTACCAATCAAATATTAGGAGAACATGCCATCACAGGAATGGAGTTTGGAGAAGATGATGTGTTGGATGTTGAAATGCTAGTAATTTCTGCAGGTATTCGCCCAAGAGATGAACTCGGAAAATCATGTGATTTAGAAATGGGAGTTCGTGGCGGAATTGTGGTTGACAATAAAATGCAAACTTCAGATGAAAACATCTATGCTATTGGTGAGGTTGCTCTTTACAACCAGATGATTTATGGATTAGTAGCTCCGGGCTATGAAATGGCAAATGTTGCTGTAGCTCAAATTTTAGGAAAACAAGAAACCTTAATGGCGGCAGAAATAGACATGTCTACCAAACTAAAATTAATTGGAGTAGATGTTGCCAGTTTTGGAGAACCATTTATGCCTGCTGCCAAAGGACACTCTGTTATTTTTGAAAATAAAACACAACACCTTTATAAAAGAATTAACGTTAGCCTTGATGGCAAAAAGCTATTGGGCGGAATTCTTGTAGGAGATGCATCTGATTATAATATGCTTCACCAAGTGTATTTAAATAGTATGCCTATTCCTGAAGACCCATCTCAACTAATATTACCTGCAAGTGAAGGCGGAGCTTTTGGTAGTGCAATGGATTTACCAGATAACGCTGTAGTATGTTCTTGTGAGAATGTTACGAAAGGTCAAATTTGCTGTTCTGTATCTGATGATGGTAATGAAACACTTAAAGATGTAGCTCAGGCAACTAAGGCCAGTACCAGTTGTGGTGGCTGTAAACCCATGGTTGACGATTTGGTTAAAGAGACTTTAAAGTCTTTAGGTAAAGTTGTAAAAGAACGTATTTGTGAACATTTTGATTATTCGCGTCAAGAATTGTACGACATCGTTAAAATGAAAGAGATTAAAGATTTTGACCTGCTCTTAGATACACATGGAACAGGAAATGGATGTGAAACATGTAAACCATTAGCAGCCTCATTATTTGCAAGTATTTTCAATGAAACTGCCAACAAGCAGGAAACTATTCAAGATTCTAATGATAGATATTTAGCCAATATTCAGCGTAATGGAACCTATTCTGTAGTACCACGTGTTGCAGGGGGAGAGATTAGCCCAAAACAACTAATTGCCATGGGGAGGATTGGCAACAAATATGATTTATACACTAAAATAACCGGAGGTCAACGTATTGTTATGTTCGGAGCACAATTACATGAACTTCCATTAATATGGGAAGAACTAATAGCCGAAGGTTTTGAAACGGGACAAGCCTATGGAAAATCATTACGAACTGTAAAAAGTTGTGTGGGATCTACATGGTGTAGATATGGTTTAGATGAAAGCGTAAGTTTTGCTATTGAAATTGAAAACAGATATAAAGGGATACGTTCTCCGCATAAATTTAAAGGTGGTGTGTCTGGCTGTATCCGTGAATGTGCGGAAGCTAGAGGAAAAGATTTTGGTTTTATCGCTGTAGAAGGGGGTTGGAACATCTATATCGGTGGTAATGGAGGTGCAAATCCGAAACATGCCGTATTACTAGCAGAAAAAGTTGACAAAGAGACTGCGATTAAATATGCAGATCGTTATTTAATGTTTTATATACGAACAGCACAGCCTTTAATGCGAACTGCCGCTTGGTTAGACAAGCTTGAAGGGGGTATTGACTATGTAAAAGATGTAGTAATAAATGACTGCTTAGGTATCGTAAAACAATTGGATGAAGAAATGCAATTTATGGTAGACACCTATAAATGCGAATGGACTGAAGCAGTAGAAAACCCAGAGATAAGAGCGAGATACACTCATTTTGTCAATTCTGACGAAGAAGATAAAAATATAGAATTTGTTAACCTAAGAGAACAAAAAATGCCAACTCCTTGGGCATAAGTTTTCTTATAAAAAATAATACAATGTTAGATACACTATTAAAAGATTATAGCACGGTACAATTAGAAAGTGTTACCGTATGGTTTAAGGCTGCAGAAATTAGCAAATTTCCAAAAAACGGCGGTGCTTGCGTAAAGTATAAAGAAAAACAAATTGCTGTTTTTAATTTTTCTAGGCAAGACAAATGGTATGCGTGTCAAAATCTATCACCAGAAAAAAAAGAAATGGTACTATCTAGAGGAATGATTGGAGATGATAATGGAATTCCTAAAATTGCTTGCCCTTTGCATAAAAAAACATTCTCATTAGAAACAGGTGAGAATTTAAATGGCGATTTAGATCCAATTGCAATATATCCAGTGAAAATTGAGGATAACTTTGTGTATATCGGATTTTCTGAATAAGTTTGAAGTACAATCATTGCCTATAAACTGTGAATACAAAATACGAAAACGCGATAGCATTATTTGACAAAGCAAATTCAGATGATCCTAATAAAGAAATTTGGAACGGCACAACGTACCCTAAAGAATTACTTTATGCTCAAAGAATGACTGAAAAATTAGATCTTTTTGAGCCAAATGCATCTTATGCTTTAAAATTGGCCGTTAGATGTCAACATATTTGTAGATGGCAAATACCAAGAGATTCTTATGAAATGAATAGAAAAGGTTATTTAACTTGGAGAAGTGACCTCTCTGTATTTCATGCTAAAACAGCATCAGAAATTCTAAAAACAGTTGGTTTTGATGAGGAATTCATAAATTCAGTCACTTTTCTTTTAAAGAAGAAACAACTTAAAAAAAATAAAGATACTCAGATATTAGAAGATGTAATCTGTTTGGTATTTTTAGACTATTATTTTGAGACTTTTTCAGGAAAATATTCTGAAGAAAAACTGATTGACATCTTAAAAAAAACATGGGCAAAAATGTCTGAAAAAGGTCATGATGAAGCAATGAAAATTAACTTCTCAAAAAATTCAATACAACTCATACAAAAAGCCTTAGCTTAATTCACCATAAATTTAACTTTGTGTCTAAACCTAAAAATAACAACATACTCGATAGTGTTATTTTCAAAAAATTAAGAAAGTTATATTTGCTTGCCTTTTTGGCAATAGCCATTACCATTTTAATTTCCCAATTATTAATTCAGAATCATATTAGTACTCAAATAAATGATTCAAGAGTAATAAATATTGCTGGTAGACAACGTATGTTAAGCCAGAAACTCACTAAGGAGATCCTATTCTTAAACGACAGTGACATTTCAGATGAAAGAACAGAAAAAATTAATCAAATAAAAAAAACGTATCAACTTTGGTCATCTTCTCACGATGGTTTAATTGATGGAAACCAAAAATTAAGTTTACCCAAAGAAAGCAATAAAGAAATACTAACCATGTTTTCTGAGGTTGCTCTTTATTTCTTACCTATAAAAAAAGCGGTTGAAAATTTACTTTTAAAATTAGAAAAGGAACCCAACACATCAATTACTTTACTTAAAAATGAAACCAATACTATCTTAACAAATGAAACTGAGTTTTTAAAAGCGATGGATATTCTTGTTTTTAAATATGACGACATCAGTAAAGCCAAAGTAACTCAACTAAAATATTTAGAGACACTTTTATTGGTATTTGCCTTAGTAATTCTAACTCTTGAAATTCTTTTACTTTTTAGACCATTTTCATTAAAAATTAAAGATACCATTAACGATTTATTGAAGACTAAAGAGGAAGCTGTTTTAAAAACCGAACAGTTAAATGAAATGTACATTGCTAAGGAAGAATCATTATTAGAACTACAGCAATTAAATTACGCTATTGATAATACCGTATTGTTTGTGAGTACTAATTCAGAAGGTTCTATCTTACATATGAGCAAGAAGCTACAAAATCTATTAGGACTTTCTACCAATACTTTAAAAGGAGCCATAGAAGAGCTACTTACCACTGATCTTGGGCAACAAATGTATTTAAAAGAACTTTTAAAAAACAAAGGTAGAATATGGACAGGTGAGGTTCAGGTAAAAACTAAAGACGACACAGAGCTTTGGTTAGACATGTCTATTATTCCGCTAAAAAGAGTCAGTTTAAAACAAAAAACGCTGATTTTATGTACGGATATTACACAACGAAAACATAATGAAACGGAACTAGAACGGATTTCACAAGAAAAATATCAAGAGGAAATAGAATCACAAAAGATTCTTTCTAGTAAAATTATTGAAGCTCAAGAAGAAGAACGTAAAAGAATAGCCAAAGACATTCATGATGGGATAGGCCAAATGTTAACCGCATTAAAATTTAATGCAGAATCTATCAATTTGAATAATATTGAAGTTTCTCTTAAAAAAATTGAAAACCTAAAAGCCCTTTCTAAAGAAATTATTCAAGGTGTTAGAATGGCAACTTTTAATTTGGTTCCACCGGAATTGACGGAGTTAGGTATTTCTTCTGCACTACAAACATTAACTGTTCAACTCTCAAAACTAACAGGGAAAAACATTGTATTTCAAAATAAAACGGACTTTGATATTAAATTAGATTCTCTCACAGAGACAAATTTGTATAGAATTACTCAGGAAGCCGTAAATAATGCTATTAAATACGCAAAAGCTAATTATATTTTTGTTTCAATTAATCATAGCTCAGATATCATGAGCATAACCATAGCAGATGACGGTATTGGTTTTGACATTGATCAAGTTAAAACAAACACAGAAAAAGGTATGGGTTTATTATTTATGGAAGAACGCATTAAATATATAAATGGTAGGATATTTATTAACTCTGTAATTGGTGAAGGCACAAATATCACTCTAAATATTAAGTTAGATAAAATTTAAACTTACAGTACAAATCTAATATCCATAAAAGGTTGTTTCCAAATGCTGCTCGTATTCTGAATTTCTTCTTTTCCTAACAATTACACCTCTCCTGGTTTCCCTATATACAATCCTGAAAACAATTTCAATACAGATACGACTAACAACAAAATAAGTGCATACACCCAACTTCCTGTAAAATCAAAAATACTGGCAAAAATAAAGGGTCCTGTGGCAGCAATTATATACCCAATTGATTGTGCCATACCAGATAATTCGGTTGCCGATGCGGTATCATGCGATCGCAAAACGATAAAAAGTAACGACAACCCAAAAGAACCACCCAATACGAATCCTATTAAAGAAACCCATATGGCAACGCCACCAAATTGAGGTAGCATAAGCCCTATAATTCCAACTATTTCCATCAGAATCAATACCAATACAATACTCCGTTGATCTTTTCTTTTACCTGCAATAATGGGCACAATTAATGAAGCCAAAATTCCCGTTGCTTGTGACAAAGAAAGCATCCAGCCCGCATAATCAGCATCAAATCCTCTACTAATTAAAATAGCCGGTAACCAAGCTAAAATTACATAAAAGGTTAATGACTGTAACCCCATAAAAATGGCCACTTGCCAAGCCAATCTAGACTTGGTGAGTGATTTCATTGCTTTTATAAAATCATTCTTTATTGGAGGCTTTTTTAATCTGTTAACTTGAGGAAACCAAATGAGTGCCGCAATAAAAGCCAAGAGTGCCCAAACTACTAGTGACCCTCTCCAGCCAACACCTTTTATATGCGTCAAAGGCACACTTACACCAGCGGCCAATGAAGCACCTACAGCCATTACTGCAGAATACAAACTGGTAACTAATCCTGAATTTTCAGAGAAATTACGCTTTGTTATACCCGGCAATAACACATTACCAAAAGCGATGGAGATTCCAAATAGTAATGTTCCGAAATAAAGAAAAAAATTGCCTTCAATGTACCGTATCAAAATCCCGATTATTAAGAGTATCATGGCTCCAAATAAGGTTTTACCAATACCAAAACGATTTGTAAATAAGGGGGTCAGCATTGAAATGACACCAAAAGCAATAAGAGGTAATGTAGTTAACAAACCTAACATCGCATTTGAAAGCCCTGTGTCCAATTTAATATCATCAACCAAGGGACCAACTCCAGCAATAGCAGGACGCAAATTTATGGCAATACACAGAATACCAATTAGCAATAAAATATTGGTTGATTTGGATGTAGTATTCATTGAATCTGTCATTGACGTAGTATTCTAAAAAATAGAAGTGCGAAAGTATTAAACCTTAACGACAATTAATCATACATATCTACATAACTATCAAAACCACTTTTAAGATTTTTTTAACAAAACTTTAAACTAATAATTTAGTTCACTGAAGTGAATTTACGTTTATTTGTTTTTGAATCCATTGTCAACCCAATAATGAAAAATCTTATTACCTGTATAGTACTGCTATGCACTGTCGCTATTTTTGCACAATCCAAACCTTATCAAATTTCAGGAACTATTATTTCCGAAACTGACAATACGCCTCTAGAATCAGCCACTGTATATTTAGAGCGAGCAAAAGACAGTACTCTCGTCACTTACACTATTACAGATGAAAATGGTCAATTTAAATTAGAAGGAAAATCTTCATGGAAAAAATTCAGAATCAATGTTTCCTTTATTGGATCTAAAACGTATACCAAACTCATTAACTATCAAAATACGCCAATAAATTTGCAAACTATTAAATTAGCTGATGCTAATTTATTAGATGAAGTGCTTATTAAATCCAGATCACCAATTACCATAAAAAAGGATACCTTAGAATTTAACGTAAGTTCTTTTAAAACTAAAAAGGATGCAAATGTTGAAGACTTGTTAAAGGAACTGCCAGGTGTAGAAGTTGATGAAAATGGAAAAATAACGGTGAACGGAAAAGAGGTGAGCAAAATACTAGTAAATGGTAAACCCTTTTTTGGTGATGACCCAACCATTACCACCAGAAGCTTAACCAAAGATATTATTGAAAAAATTCAAATCACAGACACTAAAACAAAATCGCAAGCCTTTACTGGAGAGGAAAGTACTGGTGATGATAAGACTATTAATTTAACCATATCCAAAGAAAATAATAAGGGTGTTTTCGGACGCATTTCCGCTGGTGGCGGTACGGATAAACGTTGGGAAGGTGCTGGTATGTTTAATTATTTTAATAACGATAGGCGAATTAGTGTCCTTGCAGGTGGTAATAATATAAATTCATTAGGGTTTAGTTTTGGAGAAATTGAAAAAATGTTTGGTGGCGGAAATGCTTCTTACCAGATGGGCCCTGGTGGACAAGTTTCTTATTCCATCGGTGGTAGATCTTTTGGTGGTGGACAAGGAATTACAACATCAAAAAATACAGGTTTTAACTATGCCGATAAAATCGGAAAAAAGATAGACATATCCACTGACTACTTTTACTCTAACAGTAATTCAGATGATAAAAGCTCTAAAGAAAGGGAAAATATTTTACCCGATGAAAGGTATTTTACGCGTTCAGAATCCACATCATCCAATCAATCAGAAAATCATAAAGCAAATCTAGAATTTGAAATAAATATTG
Organism: Aureibaculum luteum; assembly: GCF_003449015.1. Lineage (GTDB taxonomy): Bacteria > Bacteroidota > Bacteroidia > Flavobacteriales > Flavobacteriaceae > Aureibaculum > Aureibaculum luteum. The sequence continues at coordinate 665,269 of NZ_QRGD01000001.1, forward strand.
ACACTACATTATATATTAGCATTCAACCATCAATCGGCTATTCAACAAATAAAAGGGAATATGATGAATACGAAAATTCCAGTGATGACAATAGCGTTTTAACGAATGAATCCACTACAGAATCTTTCGTCGAAAGCACCGCTAAAAGTTTTGAAAATGAATTTAGTATTACCAAAAAATTTGGTAATAAAGGTTCCTTTCTAAAATTTGAATTAAACAACGAATTTCGCTCTAATACTAGCGACGACTTTCTAAATTCTCAAACTGAAATTTATGGAAATACCCCTGAAACGATAACAAGAGATCAGTACACTGACGGTAAAAATGATAATAATAGTTTTGATACAGAACTCACTTATCGAATACCCATAATAGGTAAAGAATTTTATATCGATTTACAACATGAGTATAGCAGAGATAAAAATGAGAATATTAAAAGTACTTATGACTTTAACGATACTGCACAAGATTTTACCGATTTTAATACTGATTTAAGTACAAACTATGAATATCTAAACAAAACGAGCGATCAAGGTATTCGATTAAATTATAGAAAAGATAAAATTTATTTTAATTTGAGAGGTTCTCATGTATATCGAGTGTTGGAAAACAAAGACGTTTTAAGACCAGAGCTTGATTTAAAACGAAATTTCAATACGTTTTCAGCTTCATCTCGATTTAGATACCAATTCAGTTCTAAGAAATCATTTGGCTTTCGTTATAGCCTCAGAAGCAGAGTACCACAGCTAAGTCAATTACAACCCTTTACAGACATCTCAAATCCGTTAAATATTAGAATAGGAAATCCGAATCTAGTTCCATCTAACGAACATAGTATCAATATGAATTTTAATAGTTTTGATTTTCAAAAAGGATCTGGATTTTACAGCTATTTATGGTCAGGTTTAACTAATAATCAAGTTATCGCCAAAACCACAATCGATGAAAATTTTTTAAGGTCAACTACCTACGCCAATGTTAACGGCACCTATCAATTAGGTATTGGTAGTGGTTTTAACAAATCAATAAAAATAGATTCTGTAAAGACGATTAAACTTCGACTAGGCCTAAATGTGAATACAAATAAAAATATAAATTTTAATAATGAAGTAAAATATGCTTCTAAAAACACAACTATTACACCTAATATGTCTCTTACATTTGAATGGAAAGACCTCTTCGAAATAAGACCTAATTATCGGTTGTCTTTTGCCAACAACACTTTTGATATTGATCAATTTAATGATACAAAATTTGTAACGCATTGGTTAGGTATTGAAACAACTACAACTATACCTAAACAATTGGAATGGAATAATAATATAACCTATACTTACAATCCTAATATTGCTGATGGTTTTCAGAAAAGTGCTTGGTTTTGGAACTCCACAGTATCCTATTCTATTATGAAAGATAAGGGTATGATTAGTTTAAAAGCTTATGATTTACTAAATCAGAACACCAATGCAAGAAGAGTTACCAACGAAAACTACATTGAAGATTCACAGAGTACTGTTTTACAACAATATTTTATGATTGGGTTTAGTTACAAATTTAATACACTTGGCAAAGCAGGTGAAGTAAGAAAAGGTCGGAGATTTAGACGATTCTAGATTTCATTTATTTACTTAAAAAGTGCATTAAGCTCACCTTCTGTAAATTCTGATCCACTCTTTGATTTCTGGTTACGAAGTTTCTTTATTTTTTCAATACTTAAAGAACTTGGTTTTTTAGTAAAAGCACTGGTTATATAATTAATAATATCGTGTAGATCGTTGTCAGAAATATTCGTGTTATCAATTAAGCCAGGCATTGTGCCATTAAAATTATAAACGGTATTATTAATAGTAACGGGACCTTCTAATCCATGAAGTAAAACAAGTCCCAATTTTTCCATACTTGATTTTAAATACTCTGAATCTAACAACGGAGGAGCTAAACCTTCAATTCCTTCACCACCAGAACTATGACAAGCAGCACAAATTTGTTGATACAAATGGGCCCCATTTGTTCGTGCATCTTTTGTTGGACCTATTTTAACATACAATGCATTCATCTTTTTATCTTCAAACTGTTTTATATTCTTGGTTAATACCTCCGCTAAAAAAGTATTTTTAATATTCTCCTTTTCAATCAATTCCTTTTGCAAATCAACATTAGCGTCAGAAAATCCACTCACTAATACTTCTTGAAAAATTTTGTGATTTTTATATTTTGCAGATAATATTTCAATAAAAGGTATAAAGGTTTCTTTATTTACAGTAGCCCAATTACCAATTACAGCACTTAAATAAAAGTCAAGCGTAATGCTATTTTTACCAATTAGCTCTTTAAAGAGCATTGAAACAGCATCTGTATTTTCTTTCTTAACATAATCTTCTAATAAAATAACAGTATGTGCCCCAACTTCACTATTTCCATTTTTAGCGATATCTACAAGTGTTTCAAAACTCAAGGCATCTAAACCCTGTAATGCATACATGGCATGAAGCTGAGCCAATGGAGATTGTACTTCTTGCACTACATCATTCAATAAGGTTATAGTACTCTTATCTCCTTTTAAAATAATTAATTGTTGCACTCGATCTCTTAACCAGCCGTTTTCACTTTTTAACAAATTCACCAACGCTTCATTTGACAAACTATTTAAGTCAGGTACTATTTGGTTTTGAACTCCGGCTTTTGAAACTTTTAAAATACGCCCAAAATCTACTAAGGAGTCCAACTTTTCTTCTTTAGATTTCTTTTTTAAATATGGGCTTAAGTACACATGATGTTGGATAACACCTCGGTGCATATCTACAATGTACATATTTCCATCAGGACCATTACTTAAATTAACAGGTCTAAACCCTTCATCTGTTGATGCTAAAAATTCTTTATCTTGGTAAGCCTGATTGGCCTCCGTATATACACCATTAAAGGTTAGAATATTTCTTTTCACCAAATTGGCAGCAGGTTCACAAACAAAAACATTCTGGTTATAATTATCAGAAAAATTATTACCACGATATACCAAAGGTCCACAAGCAGCAGTGAAATGAACAAGTAGACTGTCCTTATCTAAAACCCCTTTTACATAACCACGATTTACGGGTGTCGGATATAACGGATATACACGTTGATTATCTGTCAACACTTTATTTAGCCCTTCTTTTGGGGTATAAAATTTATTTCTAATTAACAAATTTGGCAATACATAATCACCTAATAGCTGCCGTGAATTATCATTAAAATAAAGCCGTCCGAAATCATCTTTTGTAATCCCCCATTGCCCGCGAAAAGATGTTGGTTCTTTTATCCATTTACCATGTTTTTTCTGATATCTAAAATTAGATTTAGCACTATAAATCCAATTGTCAATATTCATTATTAAACCATTGGGTTGATGTTCTGGATTTCCATCAGGAGCGTAGAGAGAATCAACTAGTATTTTATTTTTTACTTGATCATTCTCAATTTCAGCAAACCATAAATTAGGGGGTTCAGCATATAATAATCCCCCATAAACCAAAGCTAAAGCCCTTGGCATAACTAAACTGTCTACAACAATTTTGGCATGATCAGCTACTCCATCATTATCTAAATCTTCTAAAATTTTAATAGAAGCAATAGGATCTGTTTCTCCGTTCATAAACCCAGGCATATCCACCACCCAAATGCGACCCTTATTATCAAAATCAATAGCAACTGGAGCATCTAATAAGGGTTCGGAAGCTACTAATTCTAAAGTAAAGCCTTCCTCTATTTTATAAGCATCTAATGCAATAACTGGTTCCTCAAATACAGGTTTACAACTTAATAAAACAAGACAGGAAATAAGACAGGATAAAAATTTCATTTATTAAACAGAGTGAGTTAATAGGACTTTTACAATTGTAATACAAATTAATAGAAATACTTCGACTTATACGATAATGCAGCGTCTAAATTTGGACGGACACCCCTAAGGTCTCCTCAAGGGGACAATCGTAATCGATTATATTTTGAATAAACTCAACCTACTTTAAGTTTTTATAAACTAAGTTCATTGTTTTTGTGAATTCTAATTGCGAAAATTATCGCCCTAAAGGGACCTTAGGGGTGTTTTATCTTGTGATTTTAATATTATGGAGAAATTAAAACGAAACTACTAAACCCTGTTTTGTAATATTAAAGCCTTTATTTTGAACCAACTTCTGAGCATCGCTACCTTCAATTAATAATGGATTTGTATGGTTAAAATGAATAAAAAAGACTTTCCTTTTGTCGCCTTCAGATAGGTTTTCAAACAAAGCCATACTTTCTTCAACAAAAGGATGTGGCACTTCGCTCATATCTCTATTAATTTCTCCATCTTTAAAAAAGGTGGCATCTACTATAGCGAGATCAACTTCTTTTATGTAATCTGTTATTTTTCTATTCCATTTTTCCCACTTATCAATATCAGGAATATAAAGAGCCTTTTTATGCTGATTATTAATGATAAAACCGACCGTTTCAGAAAATTCATCACGATGCGGAACTTGAATAGGCATTACTGAAATTCTGCTATTCAATATGATAATGGAGTCTTGCTTTAATGGCTGTATTTTAATATTTTCTAGCTCTATTAATTGACTCCAAGGACCATTTTCTGTCAAAAAACGTTGCATTTTCGGCATTGCAAAAACGGGCATTTTTTTCGCTCCAAGAGCTTCTCTACCTAAGAACATTAACCCTGTATAATGCCCAATATGAGCATGAGTCAAAAAGATACCATCAGGCAAGGGCTTATCCTTTACATATTTTGATAAAAGTTTAGTTTGGGCAGTAAAATCGGGTGTAGCATCAAAAATCCAACTTTCATTAGAAATAGGGTCAACAACAGCTATAGAACTCACAAATCTTTTTAATTCTGGGTTTAGACTTACCCGATTACAGCATTCTTTTTGACACGCAATTTGCGGATAACCGGCATCTTGAGCATTCCCTAAGACTAAAATATAAGGATCATTTGATTTCGCAGAAACTGTCGACTTTTTATCAACTTTATCCTGACAGGAAAAAAGAGAAATCAAAACAATTACAGAAATGATGCCTTTTTTCATAAGTTAATTTGTAACAATTCGTTTCTTACCAACTACCGCCAGCTCCGCCACCACCGAAACCGCCGCCGCCGCCAAAACCACCGAAACCGCCTCCACTAGAACCACCACCAAATCCACCGCCACCAAAACCGCCACGGCCAGCACGACTTAAAATAATAGCTTCTAATATTGATTGCGTAGCTCCACTTCGTTTATTCCCACCATTTCCGCCATTTCGTTTATTTCGACCCGAAAGTATAATCAGCAAAACAATAACAAAAATGATAATAAATACAACAGGAATTCCACCTCCACCATCACCTTGTGGAGTACCTTTATATTCACCATTGAGGATTTGCATAATTGCAGAAGTAGCTCTATCTAATCCCTCATAATAATTTCCTTGTTTAAATTGAGGCGTTATAATCTGCTCTACAATTCTTTTGGAAAGTGCATCCGTTAATAAATGTTCAACTCCATAACCTGTAGCAATCCATAATTTTCTATCTTCTTTTGCTACTAAAACAACAACCCCATTATCCTTTCCTTTTCCTCCAATTTCCCATTTATGTCCTAAATTTATTGCATACATTGCAATATCTTCGCCATAAGTGCTATTTTTAATCATCACCAATATCTCTGTTGAAGTGGTGTCATTGTAGATCTTCAACTTATCGTATAATGCTTTTTTTTCATAACTTGATAGTGTGTTTGTACTATCAATAACTGGGGGAATAAATGATGGTTTAGGAGGAATATCCGTTTGCGAATATGAGTTGTCAATTACAACAAATATAAAAATACATGTAATTAAAAAAAGTAACTGTTTTTTCTGAATTATTCGCATATTCTTCTTGTGGAGAACAAAAATTATTGAACCTGCAATATACTAAAAAGTACTCACATTATTTGAGTAAATGCAGCAGGGTTCTTTTATGAAAATTGTATTTCATAAAAATAACAATTACTTTAGTAGTCTTTATAACTAACCTTCAATATGAAAAAACTTACCCTTCTTGTATTCTTTATTTCCATGTTATTAAATGCACAACAATTAGATTTAGAAAAACTAAAAAGCATGAAACCTCGTAATATTGGCCCTGCGGGTATGAGTGGTCGCATTACTTCAATTGATGCAGTACATAGTAATCCTGATATTATCTATGTTGGAGCCGCTTCTGGTGGCGTTTGGAAATCGGAAAGTGGTGGCATTGACTGGAAACCCATTTTTGATAAACAACCTATTCAAGGTATTGGTGCTATTGCCATTCAACAGAGTAATACAGATGTTATTTGGGTTGGAACCGGAGAAGGGAACCCAAGAAATAGCCTAAATGGCGGATATGGAATTTACAAAAGCCTTGATGCTGGAGTTACTTGGAAACTTATGGGCTTAGAAAAAACGCGGAATATCCATAGAATAATTATTGACAAAGACAATCCCAATACCATTTATGTAGCGGCTATCGGTTCTCCTTGGGGTGAGCATCCTGAACGTGGTGTTTTTAAAACTACGGATGGTGGTAAAACATGGACAAAATCACTTTTTGTAAATAATAAAACAGGGGCTGCCGATTTGGTAGTTGATGCTAATAATCCGAATAAATTAATCGCAGCCATGTGGGAACACAGGCGTAAACCATGGACTTTTAATTCAGGTGGTGAAGGTTCGGGATTATACATCACCTATGATGGTGGTGAAAATTGGACAAAAAAAACAGATAAAGACGGACTTCCAGAAGGCAATTTAGGCCGGATTGGATTAGCCATTTCTCAAAGCAACCCGAAAGTGGTTTATGCCTTAATAGAATCAAAGAAAAATGCCTTATACAAATCAGAAGATGGAGGTATTAAATGGACAAAAATAAATGACAAACCCGAAATTGGTAATCGTCCTTTTTATTATTCCGATTTGTTTGTTGATTCTAAAAATGAAAACAGATTGTACACAGTTTATACCTATGTTAATGTAAGTGATGATGGCGGAAAATCTTTTAAAGAATTAATGCCTGCGTACAATTCAGATTCAGGTATTCATCCTGATCATCATGCTTGGTATATCAATCCTAATGATCCAAGTTTTATGATTGATGGTAATGATGGTGGTCTAAACATAACGCGAGATAAAGGTAAAACGTGGCGTTTTGTAGAAAACCTGCCTGTTGGGCAGTTCTATCATATCAATTACGATATGGATTATCCGTATAACCTTTACGGCGGTATGCAAGATAACGGTTCATGGATTGGACCAGCTTATGTATTAAAAGCTCAAGGAATCAGAAATTCGTATTGGCAAGAACTAATGTTTGGTGATGGTTTTGATGTAATTCCAGATCCAAAAAATTCTCGTTACGGGTACGGAATGTCTCAACAAGGTTCTGTTGGTCGATATGATCGGTTAACTGGAAACACGAAAATGATTCGTCCTACGCATCCTGACCCAAATGTAAAACTTCGATTTAATTGGAACTCAGCGATTGCTATGGACCCATTTGATAGTGAAACCCTATATTTTGGAAGTCAATTTGTACATAAAACAACCAATAAGGGACATGAATGGGATGTAATTTCTCCTGATTTAACGACTAACAATCCTGAAAAGCAAAAACAACACGAAAGTGGTGGAATTACGATGGATGCCACCGGAGCTGAAAATCATACCACTATTTTAGCCATAACCCCAAGCATTTTAGAGAAAGGATTACTTTGGGTGGGCACGGATGATGGACAAATACAACTGACTAGAAATGGAGGTGAAACATGGACTAATGTTACACCTTTAAAACATAAAAAATTCCCTAAAGAAAGTTGGATAACGCAAATTAAGGCTTCAACATTTAATGCTGGTGAAGCGTATGCTGTAATCAATAATTATAGAAATTTCGATTTTAAACCCTATTTATTTAGAACCAAAGATTATGGCAAAACTTGGGAAAGTTTGTTAGATAATAAGGATGAAACGTTTGGGTATTCTCTTGCTTTAATTCAAGATCCGATAGAAAAGAAATTGATTTTTCTGGGTACAGAAAACGGATTATATGTAAGTTTAGATGAGGCCAACACATGGACCAAATGGACCAATGATTACCCAAGCGTATCTACAATGGATTTAGGTATTCACCCACGTGAACACGATTTAGTCATTGCTACTTTTGGTCGTTCTATGTATGTATTAGATGATATTAGACCATTACGAACCTTAGCTAAAGAAGGGAGTCAAGTTTTAAATGACACCTTAAAAGTGTACGATTCACCCGATGCATTTATAAAACTCATCCAGCAACCATCAGGTACTCGTTTTGGTGGTAACGCACTTTTTAATGGTGAAAACAGATCACTTAGAGGAGCAAAAATCAATTACAGCATAAATAAACCAACAGATACGGCAAAAAGTAAAAAATCAGATTCCATTACGTTACACGTCTACAATTCCAAAAATGAACTGATTAGAACGTTAAAACAAAAAGCACCAAAAGAAAGTGGACTGCAAAAAGCCAGTTGGAATTTAGATGAAAAAGGTGTTAGAGGTCCTTCTAGAAAAATTGCCAAAAAAGATAGTCCTGAACCCCGTGGCGTAGGTGTATTACCTGGCAATTACAAAGTAGTAGTTCATTATGGTAATCATAAAGATTCTACTACCATAAAAGTAGCTTACGACCCACGTATTGAAATGCATTATGATGTTTTAAAAAGTAAATATGACTTACAAAAACAATTAGAAAAACAGATGGAATTAACAGGAAAAGCAGTTGCTCAACTGAACGAATCTAAAGAAATTGCAACCACGTATAAAAAGCAGTTTAAAGATGTAGATGCCAAAAAATATAAAGAGGTCATTAAAAAAAGTGATTCTATTGTTACGTCTATTAATAATCTGATTGATGCAATGATAGGTAAAGAAGACAAGCGACAAGGTATTACACGGAACCCAGAACCAACCCCAATGAACTTTTTAAATACCGCCAGAAGGTATGTGGGCAGTTTACAAGAAGAGCCAGGAAAAACGCAACTACAATTGATAAAAAATGCCAATGAAAAAGTTACTGAAGTAATGACAAAAATAGATAATTTCTTTGCGACTGAATGGCCAGCATATAGAAAGGAAATTGAGGGGATTGATTTTTCGTTGTTTAAAGATTAAGCATTATTTTAGGTAATTTTCTAATAAATAGAATATCTAATTAGCATAAAATTAAAATCTGATTGTATTATAATTACACACCATCAATAAAAAAAATTAATGAACCTATTAGAAATTAAAATACTCCAAACATTAATCGCAATTGTTCTATTCTTTTTACTCCGGTTGCTAATGAATAAGCTAATTGAGAGAACTGTTTCTAAAAATGTTTTGCAAAAAACGAGAGGTAAGATCATTAAAAAAATTGTTTTTATTGTACTTGTAACAATTACAATCATTTTTGTGCTAACCGTTTGGGGTATTGATCAAGCTGAGCTATTTCTATTTATGGCTTCTGTATTAACCGTTATTGGGATAGCACTATTTGCTCAATGGTCACATTTATCAAATCTAACTTCCGGCCTGATTATCTTTTTCAATCATTCAGCAAAATTAGACGACACAATTATCATCATTGATAAAGACTTTGAGGTAGAAGGAAGAATAAGTGATATTGGGCTTTTTTTTATTAAATTAAAAACAAAAGAAGGGGAAGAAGTTTTATTACCTAATAATATATTCTTACAAAAGATGATAAAAAAGAAAATCACTTAGTTCACATACTTCCTGAAATTCTCAATATTTTCCGAGCTCCCTTGAATATATAATAAATCGTTTTGGTAAATTTTTTGGTCAGGACGAATGTCGTCTATTATCTTGCCATCGTGAGATATTGCCAAAATACTGATACCATATTTAGCTCTAATATTAGCTTCTTTAATTGTTTTACCATTAATTTTACTACTATCGCAAGTTACATTTACACAGGTAATATTAAAGTCAGGTATTTGAGCATTTGTAAAAGTCTTAGGCAGTTTCTTCTTCATTTGAAAAATGTCATAATTATTAGAACGTACATAATCGATTAGATTATCTATCGTACTTTCTGGCACTAAAAAGTTATGCATTACCCTTGAAAATATTTCAATTGACGTCTCAAATTCTTCTGGGATTACATCATCAGCACCTAAGGCTAATAATTCGCTAATTTCTCGCACATACCTTGTTCTTACCAAAATATGAACTGACTTTGAAATAGAACGTATATTTTTTATTACGATTTTGGTATCATCTTTATCTGCAATCGCTATGACAACAGACCGTGCTTTTACAATATTTACCGTATCTAAAATATGAGGTAACGAACCATCTCCAAAAATAATAGGAATACCCTCTTCTTTTGCTTTTTTAACTTTTGCCGCATCCATTTCAATAACCACATAGGGAATATTAGCATACTTTGCTGCTTTCGCTAAATTTGAACCATTAATTCCATACCCAATAATTATTAAATGATTTGTCATATCATTATCTATAACACTTTCATTGTCTTGTTGCCCAACAAGATTTTTATCCATTCTTTTACCCCATTTCGTCTTTAAAATTCCATTTGCAAACGTATGGGAAAACATAATTACAAAAGGGGTTAAAATCATAGATATAATAGACACTGATAAAAAATACTGATTCGTTTCTACACTTAATAGATTGTATTGCACACCAACTTTAGACAGAATAAAAGCAAATTCTCCAATTTGAAACAATGATAAAGCAGTAAGTATAACCGTTTTTGGCGGATATCTTAAAACAGCAACCGCAACCGTAATAGCAAAAGTTTTTATTGCAAATACAACAGCTACAAGTAATAAGACAATACCAATATGATTCAGAAAAAATGTAACATCTAACAGCATGCCAATAGAGATAAAAAAGATACTGGTAAATAATTCTCTAAATGGTAAAATAATACTGGTTGCTTGATGCGAATATTCGGATTCTGATATAATTAATCCCGCTAAAAAGGCACCTAAAGCTAAGGATAAGCCTGCTTCTGAAGTTAAATAGGCTACCGCAAAACAAATGGTAATTGTCGTTAATAAAAAAAGTTCTTTACTTTTTGTTTTTGCTACTTCAAACATCAATTTAGGTACAATATATCTTGCACTTACTATGGTAACCAATACTACAATAATTGATTTTACAACTAAAGTAATCACACTCATTGTCACATTTTCAGAAGCTCCTGATAGAATAGGCGTCACTAACATCATCGGTACCACAATAATATCTTGAAATATAAGTATGGCCAATGCATTACGGCCATGGGCTGTCTTCATTTCGTTTCTATCTTGTAATATTTTTAAGACAATTGCAGTACTGGAAAGTGAAAATAGAAACCCTACAAAAACAGATTCTTCAATCGTATTTCCTAAAAAGTAATAGGCAAGTCCTGAAATTAAAATGGTAAGCCCCACCTGTAATGAACCTCCAATAAAAACCGTATTTTTAATGGATGCCAATTGTTTTAATGAAAGCTCCATACCAATCACAAACATCAATAAAATGACCCCTATTTCTGAAATCACTTCAATTTGATCACTAGCGGCTATTAAGCTAAATCCGTGAGGACCAATTATAATTCCTGTAATTAAAAAACCTAAAATAGAAGGTAACTTTAGGCGTTGCAATAAAAAAACAATCAGAATAGAAAACCCTAATAGAATTACAAAGTCTTGTAAAAGTGGTAAATGCATAATAAGTTTGGTTAAAAAGGTGTAATAGCTCCTACAAAAATTCTAAGCGAAAGTATAAAAAACAGGACTAAACTACAGCATGTTAAGTCATAATTTATGGGTAGGTATCAGACATTTATTATTTTCCCAATTCCCTTTTAGAGCTTCAATTGAAAGAATTTGCCCTTGACAATCCAAAAAATTACCTGCAGCATCTTTTTTTAGCATCTTTAGTTTACCGTCAAGGATAGCGTCTAACAAATAATTTATAAGCGTACTTTTTGAAGCTGTTTTATACTTTTTACCCAATTCAGCTCCCACTTCATTATTGAATAAATCCATATCTGAAGCTGGCTTATCAGGTAAAATCCCATCTTCTAATTGTCTTTTTTTGTAGGAAAGATAATTACCCTTTTCATGAGCTTTTCCTAAACCTAATGCTGCACTTTTTCCAATATACTGTGCAGACCTTGCCATCCAAAAACTATGTTTAAATGCATCTAATTGTCCGCCATTAATATCGTTGCCAATTGTATTTGTATTAGCAATAGAATCCGTGGTAATTAGTGCCTCTTTTGAAATTTGATATGCTTTTTTTGCTTTAAAGGGATGAAAAACAACCCAGGATCTTTCAGGTTTTGACAATTTTGAAAATGATTCTTTTAACCGTGGTGAACAATTTAAAAATAGAGCAAACAATAAAAAAGAAACTAGTATTTTTTTCGCAATAGTAAATAGCATTTTATTTCAATGATTTGATATAATTTTCGGTTTGCTTTTTCAGTTGTTCTTTACTCTTATGTATGGCGTTCTTTAGATCTCCTTTTGAATCAGATGCCATATCATTTAATGAGTCCATTGTTTTTTGATACCAATCATTCCAAGCGGTAAGAATTTCGACTTCCGTTTCAATATTATTACCATCCGCTAAGGATTTTTGAGACAATAAAAACTCATCTTTCAATCTTTTTTCAGCTCTTAAAGTAATATTTTCTAATTCTGCTAACGCTGTTTCGGAATCTGAATTTAACAGAACAAAAGCACTTACTAAGGCTCCGGTACCCACATTTTTTAACGTTTCTTGAGATACCTTATCTATTCTATCATTATCCGTATGGTAAAACTGATCTGTAAAATGCCACAATAGCAATCCTGGGATATCGGCTTTTAAAAAGGGTGTATGATCGCTACCACCTTCAAACGGGTTGGTATGCACTTCCCATTTTGCAAATTTACCTTGTTCTTCAAAAACATTAAGAATAAAGTCATTCAAATAATGTGGTTTCATGTCTTTTAACTTCAAAGGTCTTCCTCCCCACTCTGTATGGCTATCATTTCCACGAGTCCAAATTGCACTCGGGTCTGGCATCTTTTCAATTAAAAAAGTACCTCCCGTCAAGGCCGTATTTTCGCCCACCATATCTAGGCTTATTCCCCATTTTATATGAGAAGCTCTTAGACTATCTTCTTCAATATATCTTCGGGTAGAAACAATTTCATCTCCCCATAAAAAAGTTAAAGTTCTATCTAAATTTGCACTTTTATCACTAACAAATTTAGCAGCTATTTGTGCCATTTCTAACTGAACACCAACCCCAGAAGCATTATCGTTCGCACCTGGCTCCTGAATATGAGCACTAAAAACAAATCTTTCTTTAGGTTTAAGAGCTCCCTTTATTTCAGCAACAACGGTCAATTCTTCTGAAGGATATATCTTTGTATTTATTTCAGCATGTACCTTTACATTGCCTTTACTTAAAACCTTTTTCAAGGTCTCTTTCGCTTGATAAGACAAAGCCATACCCCAAAGATTATTTTCGTTATACGGAATACTTCTAAACTGGATAGAGGTCACATTCTTTTCTGGTTGTAAATAATCAGGCATATTATAGGTTAGCATTCCTAAAACTCCTTTTTCCATAGCCAGTTTATAAACAGCGTATGGACTCATTTCTGCAAAAATTATTTTACCCTTTACATCCGTTTTATCTAAGTCTTTTTTATCTTTTATATAAACTACCTCTCCAATAACTCCACCTTTTGGTGTTGAAGGAGAATTTAAATAGGTCATATTTATATTGGAAGTCGATTCTAGCAATGGCAATTTTTCTCCTTCAATAGTTAAACGAGCATCAACAGGTTCCCAAGTAGGGTTTTTAAGTGGTCTTTTTTCAACTCTGTAGATTAACCTATCCATTTCATTGGCATCTTCTTCTAAAACATAACCTGCTTTTTCCAACATTTTGGCAATATGATAAACACTTTCATTGAACCCTTTATTACCAACCACACGCCAATATTGCTCTACAAAAGCAGTGGTTTTATAGGCTTGATCGCCAGTAAATTCAGCCCTCACCAATGAGAAATATTCTAAACTCTTATCATTTGAATTTTGAGCAGTACTAATTGCAAAGACCAATACAGCAACATAAAAAATAATTTTTTTAAACATAATATAAATTAATAACCGAAAACTACTAAATAAATATGAATTCTACAGCTAATACTCTCTAAGATTTAATAAATTTGTAAGACTAATGTGAAAAAACAAGACCATGAAATACCATCTTATTGACAGTACTCTTTTTATAAAAAACCGTAAAAATTTCATGGCTCAAATGAGGCCGAGTAGTTTAGCCGTATTTAATTCTAATGATATTTATCCGATAAGTGCAGATAGTACAATTCCTTTTGAACAACATCGTGATATTTTCTACTTAAGTGGAGTAGATCAAGAAGAAAGTATTTTAGTACTGTTTCCTGATTGCCCGAAAGAAAAACATAGAGAAATTCTCTTTTTAAAAGAAACGAATGAACATATTGCCATTTGGGAAGGTGAAAAACTAACCAAAGAAGCCGCTTTTAAAACAAGCGGCATTAAAACAGTTTACTGGTTGCAAGACATGGAAAAAGTGCTCTTTGAATTAATGACTCAATGTGATACCGTTTATATTAACACCAATGAGCATTATCGTGCTTCTGTTGAAACCGAAACACGTGAAGACCGCTTTACAAAATGGTTAAAAGATAAATACCCAGCTCATAGTGTAGCTAAGAGCAACCCTATTTTACAACGCTTACGCTCTGTAAAAGACCAAATTGAAATAGACTTAATTCAGCAAGCTTGTGATATTACGAATAAAGGATTTAGACGCGTACTAAATTTTGTAAATTCTGGTGTTTGGGAATATGAAATTGAGGCTGAATTTATGCACGAATTTTTAATAAACAGATCTAAAGGTTTTGCCTATACACCAATTATTGGTTCTGGAAATAATGCAAACGTATTGCATTATATTGAAAACAACCAACAGTGTAAAGCGGGCGAATTAATCTTAATTGATGCCGGTGCTGAATATGCAAATTACGCTAGTGACATGACACGTACCATACCTGTTTCTGGAAGATTTAGCAAAAGACAAAAAGAAGTTTATAACGCGGTAAATCGTGTTAAAAATGCAGCCACAAAAATGTTAATCCCAGGAACTGACTGGGCCGAATATCATGTAGAAGTAGGTAAAATTATGACGTCAGAATTACTTGGTTTAAACTTATTGGACAAAGCTGATGTTCAAAATGAAGATCCAGACTGGCCTGCTTATAAAAAATATTTTATGCATGGTACTTCTCATCATATGGGATTAGACACGCATGATTATGGTATTTTAACAGAACCCATGCAAGCCAATATGGTTTTTACGGTAGAGCCAGGTATTTATATTCCTGATGAAGGTTTTGGTATTAGAATAGAAGATGATGTCGTAATTCAAGAAAAAGGCGAACCTTTTAATTTAATGAAAAATATCCCTGTTGAAGTTGATGAAATTGAAGCGTTGATGAATAAATAGGAAGCTTATACATACCTTTTTGGTTGTACCATAACTATTTAAAATTATAGCTTAGTTTTTTTGTAGTGAATTATAACTGATGAAATAGAGTAAAACCTCTTTCTAAGAAAAAATTCTTAACCATGAGTAAAACCCTGATTTCACTTATTTTAATATGCCTTTATATTCCTATTTCAACAGCACAATCTCGCTCTGTAATAGCACTCGACAAAGGTTGGAAATTCCAAAAAGGAGAAAACAGCCAAGCCTATCAAAAGGACTTTAACGACGCTAAGTGGCAAGATGTAACTGTACCTCATGATTGGGCAATTTACGGTCCATTTGATAAAGAAGTTGACAAACAAACTGTTGCAATTGAACAGAACGGTGAAAAAGTAGCTACTGAAAAAACGGGTAGAACGGGAGCCTTACCATATGTAGGGACAGCCTGGTATAGAAACCATTTTACACTTCCTCAATATAAATTAGGACAGAAAGTTCTCATTGCTTTTGAAGGAGCTATGAGTGAACCCAACGTCTTTATAAATGGTAAAAAGATAGGTGAATGGGCGTATGGTTATAGCTATTTTTACTTTGATATAACTGATGACATCATCGCTAACCAAACGAATGTATTAGCAGTTGAATTATCAAATCTAGGTTCATCTTCCAGATGGTATCCCGGAGCTGGTTTATATCGTAAAGTGCAACTTATTGTTAAAAATGAACAAAGTATTAATCAATGGGGCACTAATATAACCACACCTGTTATTTCAGAAGAAATGGCTAAGGTTAACATTAAAACAAAGGTCACAGGTAAAAATTTAAACGTAGTTACTTATATTTTAAACGCCAATAAAGATACCGTTGCTACCAATAAAACGAATTCTATTTTCGGCAATGAATTTGAACAAAATATAGCCATAATAAATCCTAAATTATGGAGTCCTGAAAGTCCTTATTTATATTCAGCCATTTCACAATTATACGAAGGCAAGTCCCTTAAAGATGAAATTGAAACCCGTTTTGGTATTCGTGAAATAAAATACGAAGCCAACAAAGGATTTAGCTTAAATGGCAAGGTCAGAAAATTTAAAGGGGTTTGTTTACATCATGACTTAGGACCATTAGGAACCGCAGTGAACAAATCTGCTTTACGCAGACAATTACAGATTCTGAAGGATATGGGTGTTGATGCAATCCGTAGTTCGCACAACATGCCATCTATAGAACAATTGGAATTATGTGATGAAATGGGACTTATGTTCTTAGCAGAAAGTTTCGATGAATGGGCAAAACCAAAAGTTGAAAATGGATACAACCGTTTTTTCGAAGCATATGCTGAAAAAGATGTAGTCAATTTAATTCACGCTACACGTAATCATCCTAGTATTATCATGTGGAGTGCAGGTAACGAAGTGCCAGATCAATGGGGTTCAGAAGGCGTAAAAAGAGCGAAATGGCTACAAGACATATTTCATAGAGAAGATCCTACACGACCTGTTACGGTTGGGATGGACCAAGTGCAATCTGTTATGGAAAATGGATTTGGAGCTTTATTAGATATCCCAGGACTTAATTATAGATTACCATTATATGAAGAAGCCTATGAAAAATTTCCACAGGGTTTTATTTTAGGTTCCGAAACGGCTTCGACTGTAAGTTCAAGGGGAATTTACAAATTTCCGGTTGTACAAGCTAAAATGAAACAGTATGACGATTTTCAAAGCTCGTCTTATGATTTAGAAGCTTGCAGTTGGTCCAATATTCCTGATTTAGATTTTGAATTACAAGACGATAAACCTTGGGTTATTGGTGAATTTGTTTGGACAGGATTTGATTATTTAGGAGAACCTACGCCTTATGACGACAAATGGCCTTCACGCAGTTCTTATTTTGGAATTTGTGATTTAGCGGGTATTCCGAAGGACAGATACTATCTTTATAGAAGCCGATGGAATACAGAAGACGAAACCTTACATATTTTACCTCATTGGAATTGGAAAGGACGTGAAGGTGAAACTACACCCGTATTTGTTTACACCAATTACGACAGTGCTGAACTATTTGTTAATGGAAAAAGTATGGGCATTCAAAAAAAGAATAAGACTACACCTCAAAATCGGTACAGATTAATGTGGATGGATGTTACCTATGAACCTGGCACCTTAAAAGTTGTCGCTTTTGACAAAAATGGAAATTCCGTAGCAGAAAAAGAAGTCCATACCGCAGAAAAGCCTTATAAAATTGTTTTGGATACTGATAGAAAAACATTAAAATCCAATGGTAAAGATTTGGCTTTTATTACCGTTTCCGTAGAAGACAAAAATGGTATTCCATGTCCTACTGCCACCAATCAATTAAACTTTAAGGTGAAAGGTAAAGGTTTTTACAAAGCAGCTGCCAATGGTGATGCCACTTCATTAGAGCTATTTCACTTACCAACCATGAAATTATTTAGTGGTAAATTGGTTGTAATCGTCTCCTCTAAAGAAGAAGCCGGTGCAATTAAATTATCCGTTAGTGGTAAAGGTTTAAAAAGTGGAACAATTGAATTGAAATCCATTGATTCACTTTAAGTAAAAACGTACTTAAACCTCCCCATAAACACGCTTAATAAATGCACCATTTAAAAAGGTTTTAGATTCTAACTCACTTTGGAGCGTAATGCCTTTTGTTTTATTTTCTAACAACCATTGAATAGATTGCACCAAAGGTGCAGCTGTGGTCGTTTGAATTGCTCTAAGCAAATGTTTACCTACCTTTTGAGGTTTTATATTTTTAGCAACTTCATGACGACGTAAAACACCGTTTGCGTCTTTACCTTCTACTGCGGCATAAATTATGATCTGATCATCTTCCATATTAGGGATTGTAGCTAACATAATTTCTTGCAAATCAGCAATTAAAGTATCCTTGTTTTTTAGCTCTTTCAATTGTGTATCTACCCAATGGTAATGCCCTGGATGACGTAAGGTTTTATAATCTAATTTACGTACTTTTCCACTTAGGGCATCTGGTAAATCAGCAGCTCCCCCAGAAGTCAAATCTTCCTCATAGGAAATGCCATCAATAATGATCGTTGCTCGTTCTGATAAAGCAGGAATTGTAGCCTTTTTATAATCACGAATTACAACACAATCTTTTATGTATTCTGTAGCTACACCAATAGGACTCCAAGTAAAACCATAGAAATGTGGTGCCACCGCATTTTTAGTTAGAGCTCCTACTTTAAACTCTAATATATCAACTTTTTCAACATGATACTGTTTGCAAAACTCTTGAAATATATAATTGGCCATCACATCAATATAGCCAGGAGCTAATCCTGTTTGCAAAACAAAACCTACATCTGCATTTTGAGCGAGATCCATAATCTGATTGGTTTCAGCTACATATTCTGTAAGGTTCGCATAATTAAGCTTATATGCTTTAGCAAAACCGGCCATTTTTGGAGCCAATTTACCTGGCAAACAATCTAAAAGTGCATCTCCTTTACTAAAAACGCGAATCATCTCCTCTGTAACTTCATCTGAACTCAGATGAAAAGGAATTATTTCACATTTTTTTGTCGTACCATTTTCTATCCACTTTGCAACTTTTTGAGCTTTAGCAAGTGTTCTATTTCCAATATAAATTGTGGGTGTTATTGTGCTCCACTCAGCTAATATAAGTCCGGCAGCCTGTGCTATACCACCCGCTCCAGCAATAACGATATTAAAATGTGTTTTCATAATTCGAAGTAATTAAGAATTACATTAAAGATAAGCATAATCTTTCAAGTTTACATTTTAGAACCCTCAAAATAGTAAACCTTTGAATCTTAAAATATTGACCTTAAAATTAATTGTATACTATACAATAAAATCTTTCGTTTGTGCGTTAATTATATATAATCGCTAAACATTTATTTATTGCATAAAATTACTTCAATAATAAGTATTAAACTCGTTAATTTCACATTGCTGATACTTCTCATAACAGCAACTCAGATTGGTTATGCACAAGCTGAAAAGAAAATTGGAGACATTAACGCACTCAAAGAACCCAGTATTGAAGAATATGAGCAACTTGTTTTTGAAGCTACCCAATATCTTCTCAGCAACCCAGTTAACGAGAAATCAGCCAAATTTGTAAATTCATCTAAAATTGTTTGTTTTTGGATGAATCAAGATACCGGTTATGGCATACCTCTAGGTGGTAATTTTTACTATAAACTTAGAAATACCGACAACCAACAGTATTTTTATGCCGTAAGTATTGTTAATTATCTGTTAGACCAAAAAATAAACCACGACCGTATTTTATCATGTATTTCAATTGAAGGAGCGTCTTATAAACATCAAGAAGATGTGAAAGAAGTACGACTTAAAGCTGCTGAAATATTTTTAGGCTTTGCTAGAAAACCTAAAAATAAAATTAAATTAACGGTTCGATCTAAAAAATACCTCAAGTTTTATAGAAAAGGAACACTTAACGAAAAGTTTCAAGAAGAGCTAGACGAATTACCTACTAAAAAAGACGGTGCCTCTCCATTTATTACCTCTGTGCGGCCCAACTAATTTTCCCTTCATGATACTATAAAAGAAAAACGGTCTTCACAGTTTCTAATTCTACTCCACATTTATTCAATGATTAAAATTTTTTCTAAACACTTGATTACTTATTAAAATATTAATCGTAATATTGCAATGAACAAATTAAACAACTAAAATGGGAGTATCTAAAACCGAAATGTTTACGGATTCACAAAACGAAATTGCCTTATTCGCCAAAGCTTTTGGCCATCCGGCAAGAGTCGCTATTTTACAATACCTTTTTAAATTAAACGCATGTGTTTGTGGTGATTTGGTAAGTGAAATCGGATTGGCCCAACCTACTATATCTCAACATTTAAAAGAGTTAAAACATTTAGGTTTGATAAAAGGTAACGTAGAAGGAACTAGTGTTTGTTACTGTATTGATACAGATAACTGGACTAAAATGAAAAAACTGATATCTGGGTTTTTAGATCAAGATATTTCAAAAGAAAACTGTTGTTAACTTTAGATTATTATAAAATTTAAAAAAATGAAAAACGAACAAGAATTAAAAGATATTGTTAAAGAACGTTATTCAAAAATAGCCGAACAAGGCAAAGTTGAAAACGCTTCATCATGTTGTGGTGCAACAACACCATCAAACAAAGTATACAATATTATGATGGATGACTATTCTGAAACCGAAGGCTATAATGAAGAGGCCGATTTAGGTTTAGGGTGTGGGTTACCAACACAATTCGCAAAAATTAATGCCGGTGATACCGTAATCGATTTAGGTTCTGGTGCAGGTAATGATTGTTTTGTAGCTCGTCATGAAACAGGTGCTGAAGGAAAAGTAATTGGTATTGATTTTACACCAATTATGATTGATAAAGCGAGAATAAATGCAGAAAAACTAGGATACAACAATGTTGAATTTAGAACAGGTGATATTGACGATATGCCCGTAAGTGATCATATAGCAGATGTTGTTGTCAGTAATTGCGTATTAAATCTTGTACCTAATAAAGAAAAAGTGATTGCAGAAATGTACAGGGTTTTAAAACCAAATGGTCATTTTAGTGTTTCTGATATTGTTTTAGTAGGTAATCTACCAGTCGCCTTAAAAGAAGATGCCGAAATGTATGCAGGATGTGTTGCTGGTGCCATTCAAAAATCAGACTATCTGCAATTAATAGAAGCACAAGGATTTCAAAATGTACAAGTCCAAAAAGAAAAACCTATCGTTATTCCAAATGATATCTTAAGTAAATATCTTTCTGAAGAAGAGGTAAAAACTTTTAACCAAAAAGCAGTAGGCATTTTTAGCATTACCGTTTACGGAGAAAAGCCTGGATCAAGAGAAGAAAAACCCAAGTTAAAGTTCTCTGAAATTCAAGGTGAATCTTGTACCCCAAACAGCGGTTGCTGTTAATTATAAAATTTGATTTATAAAACATAAACTCACACTAAAAATATGAAACTCTCAGAAATTAAACACAAATTAAATCAATTGGATAACATTGCGTTTCAATTGCCAAACGGCGAATTGGTACCAACTAATTTTCATGTTACAGAAGTTGGCAAAATCACAAAGAATTTTATCGATTGTGGGGGCACAGTAAGAAAAGAAGAAGTAGCCAACTTTCAACTTTGGGATGCCAACGACTATGATCATCGTTTACATCCAGAAAAATTAGTAAAAATTATTGAGCTTTCTGAAAAGGTTTTAGAAATTGGAGATTTAGATATCGAAGTAGAATATCAAGGACAAACCATTCAAAAATTTGGACTTGATTTTGACGGAAAAAATTTCTTACTCACTACAAAACAAACAGATTGTTTAGCAAAGGATAAATGTGATATCCCTGAAGGGAAAGTCAACGTAAAATTATCAGATCTAAATAGCGAAACTTCTTGTACTCCTGGAGGAAATTGTTGTTAATACGATTATGAATTTAGAACACATTACCGAAGAAAATTTTAATCTCGTTTTAAAAATTTACAAAGCAGGCATAGCAACAGGAAAAGCAACTTTTGAAACACAAATGCCCAGCTTCGAAAAATGGGACAATGCACACCATACTTTTGGTCGTATTACTTTTTTTAACAACCATAGTATGTTAGGTTGGGGTGCTTTATCAAAAGTTTCAAATCGCTGTGTTTATAAAGGTGTAGCAGAAAATAGCTTGTATGTTTCTCCATCATATCAAGGAATGGGAGTGGGCACAAAAATTTTAAAAAAACTTATAGAAATTAGTGAAACCAATATAATTTGGACATTACAATGTGGTATTATGCCTGAAAATAGTGCAAGCATCCATTTACACAAAAAGTGTGGTTTTAGAGAAATTGGTTATCGCGAAAAAATCGGCCAACTTAATGGGGTTTGGAAAGACAACATTATTATGGAAAGAAGAAGTAATAAAATAGGGATCTAAAAACCCAAACTTATGAATAAATTAGTATCAGAAATTATAGAAAATTTACACCCATCAAGTATCAATGGGCAGCGTAAAAATGTATTACAAACACTCATCGACTTTATTCAAAGTAAAGTGGATAACAATGAAGAAATAAGGTTAAATTTTATTTGTACACACAACTCACGTAGAAGTCATATATCGCAAGTTTGGGCACAAACAATGGCCTATCATTTTGGTATTAACAATGTATTTTGTTATTCTGGCGGAACCGAAGCTACAGCATTGTTTCCTATGGTAGCAAAAACTTTACAAAACTCAGGTTTTGAAGTGGGTAAAATTTCTGAAAACGACAATCCTGTTTACAGTATTAAGTATGCAAAAAATGAGCATCCTGTAATTGGATTTTCAAAAAAATTCGATAATGCTTTTAATCCTAAATCTGACTTTGCAGCGATTATGACCTGCTCGCAAGCAGATGCCGGTTGTCCGTTTATTGCAGGTGCAGAAAAACGAATTCCCATCACTTTTGACGATCCAAAAGCATTTGACAATACACCTCAGCAAGCCGAAAAGTATAACGAACGTAGTTTGCAAATAGCCACTGAATTACACTATGTATTTTCACAAATAAACTCCTAAAATGGCAGCTCCTAAAAAATTAAGTTTTCTGGATCAATACCTTACACTTTGGATTTTCACAGCTATGTTAATCGGCGTTGGTATTGGTTATTTTGTGCCTTCATTTTCTGGTATTATCAATTCATTTAATAGTGGCTCCACAAACATTCCCATTGCTATCGGATTAATCGTAATGATGTATCCTCCTTTGGCTAAAGTTAATTATGCTCTCTTACCAAAGGTATTCAGAAATACAAAGATTTTATCCATTTCGTTGGTTCTAAACTGGATTATTGGTCCGGTATTAATGTTCTTTTTAGCCATCACATTTTTGCATGACTATCCTGAATATATGGTGGGGTTAATATTAATAGGATTGGCTCGTTGTATTGCCATGGTTTTGGTTTGGAATGATCTTGCTGAAGGTAGTGCTGAATATGGTGCTGGTTTAGTAGCTTTAAATAGTGTTTTTCAAGTTTTTGCATACAGTTTTTACGCTTGGCTTTTTATAACCGTATTACCTCCTTATTTCGGGTTTGAAGGTGCTATTGTAGATATCTCAGTAGCAACCATTGCTGAAAGCGTGGCCATTTATTTAGGTATTCCATTTTTGTTAGGTATTTTAAGCAGACTACTATTAGTAAAACTAAAAGGCGAAGATTGGTATACCAACAAATTTATACCGGCCATTTCACCCTTAACGTTGATTGCTCTTTTATTTACAATTGTAATCATGTTTTCATTAAAAGGAGAAATGATTGTTGAAATTCCAATGGACGTTTTAATTATTGCTGTTCCGCTATTAATCTATTTTACAGTCATGTTTATTATTGGTTTTTTCTTTACAAAAGCAATGGGTGCAGACTATGACAAAACCGCAGCAGTAGCTTTTACTGCGGCAGGTAATAATTTTGAATTGGCTATTGCTGTTGCCATCGCTGTTTTTGGACTTAATTCTGGACAAGCCTTTGCAGGCGTTATTGGTCCTTTGGTTGAAGTACCTGCATTAATAATTTTGGTACGCGTATCGTTTTGGTTACGTAAAAAATATTTTAAAAAACCAATAGCATAAGCACAGTTAAAAAATAGCTACTTCATTATTTTAACTTTTATAAAAGAGGCTTCCGTTGTGAAGTCTTTTTTAGTTTATATCTTCTAAATCAAACGGAATGCAATTCGAAAACGAGTCCAAAAGATTATAATTAATTTTTATTTACTAAATTTATGGTTTTAACAACTAATTTATAAGCAGTTAGCACCCTAAAATTATAACGCTAAAAATAATAGTATGACCTCTCCAACGACAAACAGAAACAGAAACAGAAACAGAAATTTTAAAAGTAAGCGTATTCAAACTGGCATGGCATTGCTCATTTTTGCTTTTTTATCCTTTACAAGTACCGCCCAAAATATTATTGGAGCTTGGGAAAGTATTTCCACTGCAGAAGGCGAAGAAGACATTAAGGTTGTCGTTATTTTTTCTGATGGCTATCAAGTTTTGAGTGCTTACAACTCAAAAACTGGGAAGTTTATAGGTACGAACGGTGGTACTTGGAAATTAGAAGGTGATACTATGACCGAGAAAATAGAATTTGACTCTGGTAATACGGACCGTGTAGGTACTGAAACCAATTTTAAAGTAACGATAACTGATTCTATTGTTGAGATAGGAGGCAGTGAAATGAAATTAAAAAGAATAGACAACGGAAAGCCTGGTAAATTGCAAGGTGCATGGCTTATGTCTGGACGTGTTAAGGATGGAGAAACGCAGTCAAGAGATACAAATAAACCTCGAAAAACGATGAAAATTCTATCTGGCACACGTTTTCAATGGATCGCCTATAACACCGAAACCAAAGAATTTATGGGTACGGGTGGCGGAACCTATACCACCGAAAATGGAAAATACACGGAAAACATAGAGTTCTTTTCAAAAGATGATACCCGAGTTGGCAATAGCTTACAGTTCGATTTTAGCCTAAAAGAGGGTAATTGGAACCACTCTGGCTTGTCTAGTAAAGGAGCTCCTATTCACGAAATTTGGAGTGTAAGAGAATAAACAAAAGATAAAAACCATGAAAAACCTAACCTTCACACTTTTACTTTTCTTAACCTTTGCATTTCAAATTAACGGACAATCCTTTACGGTTAGCTATAAACAAGACTTGATAAAAGAGAATTTTTCAGGAAACATATTGTTGTATTTATCAAAAGAAAATAAATCTCCTAAAGATGTTTTTGTAGGTTTAGAATTAATTCCTGTCTATCGCATTGTGGTAAATAATTTAAAGCCCAATGAACCAGTTACATTCAATGACGATGCTGTATCCTACCCAGTAGAACTTACAAATATAGAAAGAGGGTTGTATTATGCTCAAGTGGTATTTGACAGAAACTTGGGCGACTCTAATATTGGTTCAAGTGCGGGTAACCTTTATTCAACCCCAATTAAAGTGGATGTAACCAAAAACGTTGAGACTGTTTTTACCTTAGTAGCAGACAAAATAATAGCACCAATTCCATTTAAAGAAACCGTAACCTTAAAAGAATTAAGTGTAAAATCAGAATTATTAAGTGCTTTTCATCAAAAAGATGTTTTTGTAAATGCCGCTGTAAGTTTACCCGAAGGCTATGATAAAAATGCGAAACAGCACTACCCCGTTATTTATTCCATTTTCGGCTTCGGAGCCAATTACAAATTACATTCAGGTATGGGTAAAAATAAATTTACTCAGCTTGGAGAGCAACCCGTTATTGTAGTTTACTTAGACGGAAATTGCCCTGAAGGACACTCTACCTATGCTAATAGCGACATCAATGGACCTTGGGGCGATGCACTTGTAAAAGAGTTTATTCCGGCACTAAATAAAAAGTACCGCAGTAATGGAGCCAATTTATTATTTGGGCATAGTAGTGGTGGCTGGACCTCTTTACAGTTGCAAATCAATTATCCTAAAATTTTTGCTGGTGCTTGGTCAAGTGCTCCAGATCAAGTAGATTTTAGAAACTATCAAAATAAAAACATCTATGAAACTGAAAATATGTTTTATGATGACAAAGGCAACTTATTAGCCGATGTTACCATAGCAGGCCGTTTTCCAGTAATTAGTGCCAAAGATTTTTACAGAACAGAAAACGTTATCTACAGAGGGTCTCAATTGCATTCCTTTGATGCCGTTTTTGGTGGCTACGACAAAGATGGGAAACAAATACGATTGGTTAACTTACCCAATGGCGAAATAAACCAAGAGGCACTGCCCCTTTTTAAAAGATACGACCTATCCATTAAATTACGAGAAAACTGGAATTCTTTACAAGAAGACCTCAACAACAAGATTAGAATTTCTGTGGGTACTAGTGATAATTTTTATTTACACCATGCCGTTAAATTATTTGAAGGTGAAATGATAAAACTAAATGCAGCAATGGAGTTTCAATATTATCCAGGCGATCATTTTACGGTCTTTACCGAAGTGTATCAAAAAGAAGGGGTATCTTTTTTAGAGAAATGCTATAAACGTTGGTTGCAAGAAAAGAAATAAATTAGGTTTATAATATATTCATTTGGTTTGCTAAATATAATATTATATTAGCTGCAGCTCATTTAACAAGCCCCAATTTTCTCCCTTCATCCCAGAAGCTATAAAATTTAGACATGTTTAGCTACTAACTATTGAAACAGATAAAACAAACAACTCTTATCAGGCTACAAAATTGTAATGTAAAAACTCAAAAAGTAATAGTAAAAAAGAATGAGTTACAGTTGCGAGTCCTCATCTAAAAAACTATAGTAACCAACCATCAAAGATTTGATTATTTATGGAAATAAAATTTTCAATAGAACCCGAATTTCTTGAAGTCGAATTAAACGGAAGTTTTACGTATGATGCTTTTGTTGACTTTCTAAAACTATTAGGGAAAAAAGATTCAGAATACATTTATATTGATGCTTCTAAATTACAGAACACCAATCTTTCGTATCAAGTACGGTTTGACATTGTAAATGTTGCGTTAGCAAATCTTAACTTCGTTTGCAAAATTGCCATTGTGTGGCCAGCTAGAGATATTAATAATTTTATCATAGATAATATGCAACGTCATGGGCATGCTATTCAAATTTTTAGTGAACCAAACAAAGCGAAATCATGGTTGCTAAAAAAATAATTTTAAAATGATCTAATTTTAAAATAAAACGAGGTTAAAACCCAAGCGTTTAAAACCTTATTATTTGTTTTTAACTCCTTTTTTCATAACTTAGCTTACATAATTCATCTAAACTAAGCAAAAACCCAATTTTCTCCCTTCAACTCAGAAGCAATAAAATTTAAATTTGTTTAGCTACAAAATGATGTAGCAGTTAAAAGAAATGCTTATAATCAAGTTTTTTAATTATTATGTGAAAGCTGTAAAAGGAATAGTAAAAAAAAGAATAAGATACCAATCTTAGTTTTCATCTTTAAACTAAACAAACCAACCATCAAAGACTTGATTGTTTATGGAAATAATATTTTCAATAGAGCCTGAATTTCTTGAAGCCGAATTAAGCGGAAGTTTTACGCAAGACGCTATGGTTGACTTTTTAAAACAGTTAGGAACAAAAGATTCAAATAAAATTTTAATAGACGCTTCTGAATTACAAAACACTAATCTTAGTTATGAATTACGATTTGATATTACAAATATTTCGGTCATAATTCTTGACAAGGATACCAAATTTGCCGTTGTACGGCCTGCTAAAAATAACAATAATTTTATTATTGATAATTTGCAACGTCTTGGGTATTCTATTCAAATTTTTAGTAAAAAAAATAAAGCCAAGCAATGGCTGCTAAAAAAATAATTGAATAGGTTAATATAGTAAATGATCTAACAATTAAGAGAATTATCACTATTATAGTTATACGTAAGTTGAGCATAATTTAAAAATACAACATGAAAATTGCAGTAACAGCAGCAAACGGACACTTAGGTACTTCCATAGTAAATGAACTTAAAAGAGAAATTGGAAAAGAGAACGTTATTGGAATCGTACGGACACCAGAAAAAGCTTCTCACCTCGGTATTGAAATTCGAAAAGGTGATTACAATAGCCGTGACGATTTTAACACAGCTTTAAAAGGAATTGATTCGTTATTGCTTATTTCAGGAATGGACGATCCACAAAAAAGAATCCAACAACATAGAAACGTAATTGAAGCTGCAAAACAAAATGGTGTTAAAAAGATAGTCTACACCAGCATTATTGGCGACGAAGAAAAAACCGCTTTTAGCCCCATAGTAAAAAGCAATCGTCAGACTGAAAAAGATGTACGAGAATCAGGTTTAAATTGGGCCATTGGTAGAAATGGAATTTATATTGAGCCTGACCTTGAGTATATCGATACGTATACAAAAGAAGGGGAAATTAGAAACTGTGCCCAAGACGGAAAGTGTGGTTATACCAGCAGAAAAGAATTAGGTTTTGCTTATACACAAATGCTAATTGACGACAAACATAACGGACAAATATACAATTTGGTGGGCGAATTGATAACACAGACCCAATTGGCTGAATATATTAATCAGGTATTTCATACAAATCTGACATACAAATCTGTTTCTGTAGAAGCGTATGAGAATGAAAGAAAAGAAGAATTAGGCGATTTCATTGGAACCGTTATTGCCGGAATTTACAACGGAATTAAGATTGGTGTAAATAATGTACATTCCGATTTTGAAAAAGCATCGGGAAGACCACATAAATCAACTATTGAATTGATGGAAACATTTAAAAAAAAATAATTACCCCTCTTAATAAGAACTAAGCTAAAAACTTCGCGACGCCTCGAGATAAAAACTAGTAGAGTTTAGTAATACTATACAAATTTTTAGTAAAAAAGTTAACCCCATTCTAAAGCCCTAAGATTTATTACCTTATTATTTGTTTGTAACCCCTTTTTTTTTAATTTAGCTTACTTAAGTCGTTAACGCTAAACAAACCCCAATTGTATCCCTTAAAACAAGAAGCTTTAATTTTCGATTTGTTTACCTATTAAATGATGTAACTGTTTAGATAAATAGCACTCCGACACTTCTGGAGTGGTTATCCATATTTAATAGCAAAAATTAAAATGAACAATCCAAACTCAAGAATATGAAGAAAAATTACCTTTTAATTTTTATTATCTTACCAATGTTTGCCTTTTCTCAGTTTAATGTAAATACTGTGGAAGTGACAACAAATGATTTAGTTTACGATAGCAATACCGATCGAATTTATGTATCTATTCCAAGTTCAAATGGTGCTAATGGAAATAGCATAGGTGTTATAAATCCAAAAAACTTTACCTTAGAGAATACTATTTTTATTGGAAGTGAG
Organism: Aureibaculum luteum; assembly: GCF_003449015.1. Taxonomy (GTDB): domain Bacteria; phylum Bacteroidota; class Bacteroidia; order Flavobacteriales; family Flavobacteriaceae; genus Aureibaculum; species Aureibaculum luteum. The sequence goes on from NZ_QRGD01000001.1 coordinate 694,759, forward strand.
CCTACCGTATTGGCAATTTCTGATGATGGACAATATATTTATAGCGGATTTAGTGGCTCATCAACGGTTAGAAGATTCGAAATTTCTTCTCAAACGTCAGGACTTCAATTTAGTTTAGGCTCTGATTCTTCAAATGGTTCTTTTTATGTTGAAGATATTGAGGTAATGCCTGGGCAATCAAATACCATTGCTGTTTCAAGAAAAAATATTGGGTTTACACCAAGGCATGAAGGGGTAGCAATTTATGATAATGGCGTTATAAGACCCACAACTACCCCAGCCCATACAGGTAGTAACAGAATTGAATTTAGTGCTCAAAATTCTTTAATTGGATATAATAATGAAACCACAGAATATGGAATAAGAAGAATGTCAATAAATAGTACGGGAGTTAGTGTTGTAGGAGTATCATCAAATGTATTATCCGGATCTGACGAAGATTTTAGTTATTACAATGGCAGAATATATGCAACTGATGGCACCGTTGTAGATGCAACAAGTTCATTATTTGTAGCAGGTACTTTCTCAAATGTAAATGGCCCTTCAGTATATGATATAAATGCAGACCTAGTTTGTTATGCGAGTTTTGATTTTTCTGGAAATATAGTATTTCAACGATTTAATCCAACTACTTTTTTACTGGCAGATAATTTACCTATTTCAGTAGCTTTTGGTGATGTAAATAACATTATTACATGCGGAACAGGTTGCTATGCCTTTAACAGTTCTGACAATAAAGTAGTCATTATTAAAGATGCTACTTTAGGATTAACCCAATTTGATTCCGAAAATCAATTAAGCATTCATCCAAATCCAACCGTTGATTATATCAGTATAACCAATGGTGAAAATATTGAGAAAATCCTTGTTTACGATTTAAGAGGTAAAATAGTAGCCAATTTTAATAATAAAGCGGACCATCTATATTTAGGAAATTTAGCATCAGGCACTTATTTTGTTAAAATTCATGACAAAAATAATAGAACAATAAACAGAAAATTATTAAAGAAATAACCCTCCCGACACTTTGGGAATAGTTAAACGTATGTTGGTTGCAATTGAAAGAAAAATCATAATTAAATTTTAACATAATGAAGAAATTAATACTTGGATTAATAGTAGCTGTACTATTGATAAGCTGTAATAAATCAAAAAAAATATATGATTTAAAACAATTTTGCAATTACACGATAGCGTGTTATAAAAATGATAACATATCGGAAGCACTAGCATTGAGAATAAACAAAGAGGAATTAATGCGTGCAATAACCGCAATGACTATGCCTGAAACTAATAAAAAGCAAGAATTAGAAGCTACAGAAAATCGAGCAAAGGATGGCTATTTCGACAAAACAAGATTAGAGAAAGCATATTCAGAATTTAAAACGACACAAGACAAAGATTTTTGGGAAAACTGTTCAATTGAAGAATATAAGTATCTTCAGACTGAAGATTTTTTTGGTTATGAAATGGCTGAACCTATCGTTGTTTTAAAATATGGAGATATAACGAAAAACTTTAAAATAGGTGAATTAATAAAAACGAACAACGGGTGGAAAACACTTGGAGCTGGACCCAGTTGGAAATAAAAACCGCATAAACACTTGCTATATTTAAATGGGGTAGATTTTTCCTTGGAACACCAAAAGGGGTGGCTTATTTATTAAATTTATAGCAAAATCAACAAAATTAACCATACACCTACCTAACGCTTGCAATAAAATAAAATGACGGTGTACACCAAAATTAGTTAAATGAAAAAAAATATTTCTTATAAATTACTATTTCTTAGCTTATTAATAATTGGCTTCAGCTCTTGTAACATAAAGCAAAAGGAATCTGAGAAAAATAAAATCTCAAAGGTTGAAAATGAAAAAGCATTTACTTCATTAATTTTAAAGCATTTAAATGCAGTACAAAATAAAGACTTAAATACTTTAAAATCTACAATGTCTCCAAAGGGCAATATGGAATTAATTCAACCAAGTTCTGAAATTGTATATGCTGTTGATGGATTTATGAAATTTCATCAAGAATGGTTTAAAGTACCTAACTGGACAATTAACACAAAAATATTGAGTACTGATATTGGAGACAAATTTGGTGTAGCTACAACAGAATTTTTGTACAAGGAACCAGAAAGAAATGGAAAACCATATTTTAATAGACTTATTGTTACTTATGCTTTAGAAAAAATAGATAACAATTGGTATATCATTAAAGACCATGCTAGTTCAATTGAAAAAACAATAGATTAAATACTTTTACCAACGAATTTCAATTTATTTACCTACTAAATAGTGCAACAATTAAGAGAAATAACCCTCCCCACACTTCGGGAGTGGTAATTCAAATGTTGGCAACAATTGACGCAACTAAATGAAGTTTCTAACATCTTTTTGTATAAATAACACATATGAAAACCAGAAATTACCTTATTGCTTTACTATTAATAAGTGGACTACTATTTTCTTGCTCATCTGATGATGACTTCAACTATCAAAATGATTTTGAAAGCAGCCAAAAATCTTGGTTGAGTTTTAAAGAATCTTCAAACAATTCATATACCTATGTGGTATCTGGAGGTTCTGTTTTTACAAGTTATGGCTGGGAGACTACTATAACAGTATCAAATGGAAAAGTAATTGAACGAGAGTTTAGATTCACAACAGGTGCAGAAAATTTTATTCCTGTAGACGAATTGGAATGGACTGAAAATGAAAATGAAATTGGCAGTTCAGAACACGAGTATACAAGTGCTTTTTCTGCATTAACCTTAGATGAAATATATAACCTAGCAGAACAAGAATGGTTAATTAAAAGAAAAGGGGCAACCTCATACTTTAAGTCAGAGAACAATGGGTTAATCTCAACTTGCGGCTATACTAAAAAAGAATGTTTAGACGATTGCTTTGTTGGAGTTACAATTAAAAACATAACAGCATTGTAAAATTTACCCAATCATTAAATTAAAAAAACTGTTGCCTAAATGGTTGTAATTTATTATTGGCTTGCAACCTCTATTTTTATATCTTAGCTTACGTAAGTTAGTAACACTAAACAAAAAACAAATTTTCTTCCTTCCACTCAGAAGCGTTAAAGTTTCAATTTGTTTACCTGCAAAATGATGTAATCGTTAAAAGGGACAACACTCCTGACACTTCGGGAGTGGTTAAACGTAAAGGTTAGCTGTAAGCACAAACCATATGCTACGCAATCATACGATGTATTTAGCGTCTTTCTTTTTAAATAAGTAATGTATGAAAACCAATTCTTCAATTAAAAGTTTGACACTTTTACTCGTTACACTATGTATATTCACTAGCTGCACAAAAGATGACGATACCCTCTCCTATGATTTGACAGGTAGTTGGAAAGTGGTTTACTTTATGGACGGTAATAAGAAAATTACTAAATCAGAGGACAATACGTGGCCTGATATTAATAATGGAGACATCACTGCAATTTTTACGGCACCCGATGGCAATGGAAAAGGAACCATTTCAGGAATTACGGTTTCTAATGGATATAGTGGAGACTATACCATTGAAAAGGCTGGAGAAATAGCAATTGGACCGATTACAACTACATTTATAAATGAACCTGAGTGGACAAAACTATTTAGGATTAGTTCGGCTCAAGAATTTGAGATTAGAAACGCAAGCCTTTTTATGTATTATAACAACAAGGAAAATACGATTGCGTTTGAGCGGAATTAGGGCAACTATATTTTTAGGTTATACTGCCAACAAAAACACACTCTAAAACCCTAACATTTACCACTTTATTAGTTGTTTACAACCCTTTTTTTTATAACTTAGCTTACGTTAGTTTTTAACGCTAAGCAAAAACCAAATTTTCTCCCTTTAACCCAGAAGCCGTAAAATTCAATTTGCTTTAGTATTTAAGCGTTAAGAGAAATAACCCTATTACGGTTATATGTACGTTGGCAATAAGTTAAAACAACGAATATTATTTAATTTATAAAAAAATTCAAAAGTTTACAGTTTTATTTGTGTCTAATCAATATAAATGATGCAACAATAAATGACAGATGAAGAATTAACCTCAGGAATAATAGACGGAAATCAACTTTATTTCAAGATATTAGTTGACAAGTACCAGTCGCTTGTTTTAAATACTTGCTTTCATTTTACACATAACAAAAACGATGCGGAAGATATTACACAAGAAGTATTTATTAAAGTATATGAGTCTATAAAAAAATTCAATTATCAATCAAAATTATCAACTTGGTTGTACAGAATAGCCGTAAACAAATCACTCAATTTTATTAGAGACAATAAAAAAAGAAATATTTTTAAAAACATTGAAAACTTATTTAATAAAAATACTAAATACGAGCAACAAATAGAAGAGCCAACTTCAATAATAGAAGACGAATCAGACCCTATTAAAATAAAAAGGCTAAACATATTAAGAGATTCAATACAATTACTTCCCGAAAATCAAAAAACTGCTTTTATTCTTCATAAATATGAAGAGATTACTTACCAAGAAATAGCCGTAATTATGAATGTTTCATTGGCTTCAGTAGAAGGACTTATTCATAGAGCTAAAATAAATGTTCAAAAAAATATTTTAAAAAAAATAAAATAAAACAAAAGTTTATTCAATAAACGGTGTCAAATAAGTAAAAGGAACACAATGAAAACTCAATTATCAAATAATACATTATTGAAATTCTTTAACAAAGAACTTTCCGCTCAAGAAATGACTCGTGTAGGCAGTATTATAAATAATTCAGATAATTATAAGAGAATAGTAAATGAGTTAAAAGTGACATATAGTTTAACCAATGAAAAGGAAAAACTAGAAGATAATCCATATTTATATATGGAAATCATTAATGAAATCACTGAAAATAAAAGCCAAAACAGTATTTATAATCCATACTTTATAAAAAGACTTTTTCAACCAATTATAGCAATATCTTTAATTTTAACAACGCTATATACAGGTTATAGTATTGGCAATATAAACAACAAAACAAATAATGAACTAACTGCTTTTAGCAACAAATCAGAAATTTATTTCAATGATTTACAACTCGAAACATTTGAAACCATATTGTTAATAAAAGAATAAAAATAAATGGAAAGAAATACCAAAATATTAACAGGAATAATAGTGCTTTTAATACTACTTAACCTTTCTATAGTAGCAACTTTATTTTACAATAAAAATGAAGTTACAAATTATGGAGTTCAAGATAACCAGGAAATAGAAATGCCTACCAATCACTTAGGGCGTTTTTTTAGGGAAGCATTAAATCTCTCAAATGAACAACATAGAGCATTTCAGAATATAAGGCATCAGTATCATGAAAATTCTGATATCATTATTGAAAAAATGGACAAGAATAGAAATGATTTATTAACAGCATTAGGTGCTGAAAAATCAGACACTATAATTCTCAAAAAATTATCAAAAGATATAGGTTCTCTGCATACTGAATTAAAAAATTTAACCATCCAATATTACCTTGACATGAAAGAAGTTTGCAATGAAAAGCAAAAGGTAAAATTATTTCAAACATTTAAAGCAATGGTTAATTCAAACGATATTATTTCAATGCCAGAAGAAAAAAATTATAAAAACAATTAGAAAAAAACATTTAAATAGATAATAAAATGAAAACAACAAAAATTATCACATTAGCATTTTTAGTAACAATATTGTTATTTAGTATCAATTCCTATTCACAAGGTGGTAGAATGGCTAAAGAAATGCAAAACAGAGCTTCTTTTGATACTTTTGATCTTGACGAAAACGGACAAATTACAGCATCAGAATTTGAAAAAGTAAGAGAGGAAAGACAAACTCAAAATGCTAAAAAAGGTGGTATGATGAGAAACAAAGCTAACGCACCATCGTTTAAAAGTATTGATTTGGATACTGACGGTGTAATTTCACCTTCAGAATTTGCAAAAAATCAAGCAAATAGATTTAATAGCAGAGCTAATACAAAAAACGGACAAGGAATGAAAGGAAGAATGCAAAACAGTGCTTCTTTTGATACTTTTGACCTTAATAATGACGAGTTTATTTCAGCTTCAGAATTTAAAGATGTAAGAGCACAAAGACAAGCTCAAAATGCTAAAAAGGGTGGTATGATAAGAAACAAAACTACTTCACCATCTTTTGAAACTATTGACTTGAATAGTGACGGTAAACTATCTAAAGACGAATTTGCAAAAAACCAAGCAAATATGTTTAATAGCAGATCAAATACGCAAAACAAACAAGGAATGATAGGCGGAATGCGAAACAGAGCTTCTTTTGATACTTTTGACCTTAATAAAGACGAGTTTATTTCAGCTTCAGAATTTAAAGATGTAAGAACACAAAGACAAGCTCAAAATGCCAAAAAGGGTGGTATGATGAGAAACAAAACTACTTCACCATCTTTTGAAACTATTGATTTGAATAGTGACGGTAAACTTTCTAAAGACGAATTTTCAAAAAATCAAGCAAATATGTTTAATAGCAGATCAAATACGCAAAACAAACAAGGAATGATAGGCGGAATGCAAAACAGAGCTTCTTTTGATACTTTTGATCTTGACGGAAACGGACAAATTACAGCGTCAGAATTTAAAAAAGTAAGAGAGGAAAGACAAACTCAAAATGCTAAAAATGGTGGTATAATTAGAAACAAAGCTAACGCACCATCGTTTGAAAGCATTGATTTGGATACTGACGGTGTAATTTCACCTTCAGAATTTGCAAAAAATCAAGCAAATAGATTTAAAAATAAATAATTATAAATAAGGCTGTCTGAAAAGACTTAAACACGTCATGCTGAACTTGATTCAGCATCTCATTATATTGATAACCAATCGCTATGAGATTCTAATTTCGAAAAGTCACGAATTTCTTATTATAAAATAAGAAAAGATTAGTAAACTAGTTTAGGTTGACGAAAAGTCATTTTTTAGACAGCCGCATTAATAATGTTATATAAAAAATAAGATGGGAGATTTAATAAAAACGGTATCAATTGCTATAATAGTAAGTATATTTTTTACTTCGTGTAATAATAGCCAAACAAAAAAAACAAAAGATATTACAATATCCCAACAAGACCTTAAAAACACAAAAGGTTATAAACTTTTGGAAAGCAAGTGCTATATCTGTCATTTTGAAGTACCCGACCCTGCCAAAATGAACCAAATGATTGCACCTCCAATGCTACGTATTAAAGAACATTATTTACCAAATTATCAAAATAAAGAAGATTTTATAAAAGCAATTACCAATATTGTAAATAACCCATCTGAAGAAAATACTTTAATGCCTGGGGCTATTAAAAAATTTAAATTAATGCCTAAATTAATTTATAATGAAGATGAGTTAAAATTAATTGCTGAAACAATTTATAAATACGAATTTGGTGCTGCCCCAAAAATGAGAATGTTAATAATGGGAGAATTACAATTAAATAATGGAAATAGATGGAAATTAAAATCTGAAACTATTAAAAAATTGGATAGTATCACAAACAGTTTATACAGCTTTAAATCTAATGATATTAAGGATTATAACCAATTTGGAAAAGATTTATTTGAACAAGCTAAGTTTATAATGTTAGATAAATCTTATACAGGTGACAAATTTGAACAAATACATAATTTTTTCAATGGTGTAGAAAGTGATATGCATTCATTAATTGAAGAAAAATCAATTGAAAATGCAAAAATTTTAATTGAAAATATGAAAACAAAATTTAATAACGTTTACAATTTCTTTGAAGTCGAATAACCTAATGCCAACAATGTATAACTGTTAGCTATCAAGTAAAAAATACAGAATTAATGAAGTCATACCATATAATTTTCAATTCGAATTATCTTGATAAAATGCAAATTGACAAGGAACATCCAACTTGTAATATTAATAATCAAAATGACACGGAGTATTTATTTGGAGGCAGTTTAAATGACGAATCCGATAAGAATTTAAATCGTTTAATAACAATCTCCCCTATTCCTAGTGGAATTGAAATATTTAATCTATCAAAACTTACTCTTGCAATTGATTTTGAATTGTTTTTCAATAGTTTGTTGTGTGATAAGTATTTATATTATCAACATGACGCAGAAGGTTATCCAACTTTATTTACAAACGATATTATTATATCAAATGAATATGACAAAAAGCCAATAATTGAAACTAAAGTTAAACTAGGAGAAACTCCCCTTGAATGGTCAAATCAAGAATGGGAAGAGGGAAATAATAACAAAATCGGAGGAGTTCCAACTTGGGTGCAAGAACCTGAATATTTGAATTGTCCTTGCTGTAAAGAAAAAATGAAATTCTTAATGCATTTAAATAGTGATTTACCAGTGAATGAACCAGAGTCATTACAAGATGGACGAATTTACAAAGACACAATAATGTTTGGAAGTGGAGGAATTTGCTACGTTTATTGGTGTAATAAAGATAGAATTAGTGGATACCTATGGCAAAGTACGTAATATTAAAAACTAGAACAGCTAGCACTGTAAATACCAATTTTTTGACGGTAACCCCTTTTTTTTTATAACTTAACTTACTAATTTAGTAACGCTAACTCCAATTTTCTCCCTTCCTACCGAAGTCTTAAAATTTAGATTACCTCTAGTTGTTAACTATTTAACCGCGTTTTTAATTATTGTTTCTGCCTGTTCTACTGAAGTCCAAGTTAAAGTATTTCGATTAAACAATTGATAATTACCGCCATCATCCCACAGAATGGTTAATAAATCTCTTGCAGTTGCTTCTTTAGCATAAAACGCAGCATATTCAATACGATTTTTAACCGCTATAGTCTTTTTTGTTGCCCATTCTCCCAATATAACAGGGCGTTTTTCTTCAACAATCCATTTTTGTCTAATTTTATCAAACTCGGCTCTCAAATCTGCTTTGTCTTGAGCAGACCCCCATGTTCCTTGACCTTCTAGGGCAAACAAATAAGGAAAATAAGAGTGCAAAGAAATAATAATCTTTGGGTCATTATTTGGAATAACTAATCCGTTCATTGCGTCAGGAGAAGTGCTTGCTGCCCAAGTAGGTATCATAAGATGCCTTTTCGCGTTGTTACCACCAGTTGCTCTTATAGCATCTACTGATGTTTTAAGATAATCATTAATAATATTTCGCCCCTCTAGAGTACCTCCAGTCCATTCCTGCGGAATGTTTTTGATTCTAGGTTCGTTCATTACTTCAAAAATTAAAGATTCATTGTATTCTTTAAAATAGGTAGCCACTTGTGTCCATAGACTGTGCATACGCTTTTTAACATTCACAGCTAAAGATGGTATGGGTTTGGCCCACTCATTATCATGGTGTAAGTCTATTATTACGTGCATTTGATTCTCTAAACCATAATCGATTACCTTTTTAATTCTTTCAAGGTAATTCAGTTCAATTTGATAAGGTGCAATAGCACTTTGATTCCACTCCCAAGTAACAGGTATTCTTAGCGTTTTGAATCCCATCTCACTTACGGCATCAATTATTGCTTTGTTGGGAAGTGGATTTCCCCAATCGGTCTTATCTTTAGAAACCACATCAAAACTATTTCCAAGATTCCATCCTACACCCATTTCAGCTACCAATTCAAAGGAAGTAATATCACGAGCTTCACCAATTCCGAGCATACTTGAGTCTACCGCAGCAGTGGGCAGGTCGGGTTGTAGATCTTGAACAGGGATTGGGTCTGTAATCGTTGGTGTTTTATCTGATTGACCACAAGAAGAAAGGAATACGAACAAAGCAGATACGCCAATAATTATAAGTTTTCGATTAGTGGATTTTTTAAAAATTTTTGATTTCAAAGCAACTTTTTATTTCTTATCAAATTTAAGAATTTATTCAAAGATAAAGTCATTATTAAGCTAATGATTAACGTTTATGCTCTGATTTTAATCGAGGTGAAATAACCGATGGGTATGCTGACAGTATCAACCGCAAGAAAGAGTTCAGCTAATTCCATTTTTGCTCAATTGAAGTGTTTTTTGTCAGGAACTATCGGGTTTAAATGAAACAAAATTGGTGTCTAGAAATTGTTTTTTTTTAATTCACTCCACATTAATTCAGTTTGTATCTAAACTAATTAAAAATTATATTTGTAAGTAGTCGCTAAGCAAAATCCCAATTTTCTCCCTTCAATCCAGAAGCTTTAAAATTAGATTTGTTTACCTACTAAATGACGTAATATATAAGACATATAACAACTCCCGAAACTTCGGGAAGTTATACAGATGTTGTAACACATTTAACGCATAAATTTATGAGACATTCAAGAAGAGATTATATAAATTACAAAAACTTGACTATTGAACCAATATCTAATGGCAATGCTGTCGCAGTTGGAGTAATACTTCTTATTATTTCTCTCATAATTGGAGGTTCTGATATGAAATCTGACCCGAAATTTGAAAGTTCTTATATGTATATATTAATTGGAATGATAACGCTATCAAGAATAATACTCGTTCCTTGGATATATAAAATTTCCAAAAAAGTAGGGAAAGATGAAATCTCGTGGACTATTTTCGGAATAATTATTCCTGCTATTACTTTAATAATTCTTGGTTTTTCAGACCTAAAAGTAAAAAGTAAAGTAGCAATGAATATAGTAAATAAAAAAAGAACTGAATTTAGAAATAAAACTTTTATACTAAAACATGAAATTAATGGCAATAGCGAATTAAATAAAAAAATTGATGAAATAAAAAAATCATTAAATAAAGAACTTCAAAATGAATTGAAAGAATATTATGCCTAAAAAATAACGTTTTACAACACAACCCATACCCCATTAATTTTAGTCCATTTATTAAATTTTTTCAAGTACTTTTAAAATAGTTGTACTTCAAACAACCCATGTCCTACATAGAATAGCACTAGCAACGATAAACCCAACCTAAACCCCTAACATTTACCGCTTTATTAGTTGTTTTATTGCACTTTTTTTCTAACTTAGCTAGCAATATTTTTTAACGCTAAACAAAACCCCAATTTTCTCCCTTCAACCCAGAAGCTTTAAAATTTCGATTTTCTTTAGTAATTAATAACTTGAAGAAATAAATGATATAACTCACCCGAAACTTCGGGAGGTTATACAGATGTTACCCGCAAGCTAAAAAAACTGACAAGAGTTTTAATCACAAATAAATCGCATGAAATTTAGAACTATTTTACTACTTAGTATTTGCCTTATTTTCATAACAAGTTGCTCACATGAGAAAAATATTCAATTACCTATAACTTTCCAAGATGGATATGGGCCATTTGAATCATCCATGGGAGGAATATCTCCTTATTCAGACAATGAAAATGACCCATGGAAGAAAACACATCTAAAGACCTCTGGAATACCCAAAGACTGGACTGATGTTAAAATCGGAGATATAAACACAGATATTTATCAATCTGTGTACCAAAACTACTATTTAGGTAATATCACAAAAGAAATGTACAATGAATTACAGAAAGCATGGAATTGGGAGCCAGACTCATTGAATTTATCGAAAAAACCAATAAAATCTAAAATAGCTTTTGCTTTTGGGAAAGATTCTGGTGGCGAAATACAAATGATAGTCGATGCAAATAATAATTATAATTTTAGCGATGACAATATATTTAAACCTACAGAAATAAGCACACAGGGTAATATAATTAATGATTCATTAGTAAAAAGTAATGCTATTAAAGTTAGTTTTGAGCAATTTTCAAATGACGAAATAATCGAAGTTAATGCTCCACTTTTAATCGTGCACATGAAACAATACAACATATATATGAGCAATTTTGCACAATATGCAACAACAAAATTACACGGGGAGGAAATAGCTATCTCCTCTAACAATTTTATGGATTTGTCGTATAATAAATTAGGAATTATAAAAGTTAGCGAATTGATTGAAGAAGGAGAAAAAGTAAATTACTTAACTGTAGTCGCAAAAAATGAATACCTCGAAATTGAAAATAATATATATAAAAATTTAGGTGTGAAAAAGAACGAAAATGTATTGGTCTTAGAAAAAATAGATTTACCCAAAAATAAATTACCCTCTAGTCAAGTTGGATTTAAGGCTTTTGATTTTTCTGGGAATGATTTCATAACAAAAATTCCAATTTCATTGGATAGTTTAAAAGGAAAATATGTATTGCTTGACTTTTGGGCAACTTGGTGTGGACCCTGTATCCAAGAAATTCCAAACCTTAATGATTTATATAAAAATATTGATAAGTCGAAATTTGAAATTATAAGTATTGTTGGAGATAGTCCAATAAAAGACTTAGAAAAAATGATACAAAAACATTCAATAACTTGGCCTCAAATTATATCAAACGATTCTAATAAAATAAAAGAAACATATGGAATAGGTGGCTATCCAACTACATTTCTTTTAAATCCTGAAGGAATGATTGTGGCAAAAAATTTAAGAGGAATGGAATTGGAAAAGAAAGTTACTAATTTGATAAATAAAGCCAACAAGTAACACCGTGTGAAAATAATTACTTGGTTCTCGCCTACTTAGAAATTCCTACAGAATTTACAAAGCCAATTTACATTTGGAGAGCTTCGTACCTAGAAACACCACAACTCATATATATAAACAATAGCCACAAATAAAATTATTACGAGAATACCAGCGGCAACATAATAAACACTACTAAAAACACTTCCATTTAAAAAAAACCAACCTAACCCCCTAACATTTACGCCTTTATTAGTTGTTTTATTGCACTTTTTTTCTAACTTAGCTTGCAAATATTTAACGCTAAACAAAACCCCAATTTTCTCCCTTCAACCCAGAAGCTTTAAAATTTCGATTTGTTTTAGTAATAAACAGTTAAAATAAATACCTCTTGCGACACTTTGGGAGCGGTTATCCGGATGTTGACAACAATGCAAAAAAATAATCTATGAAAATATACTTCTCTGATTTCTTCGAATTAAATCCATCAAGTCTTGAAAATTTTGGAGCATTTAACATTTCATTGATAAACGATTTACCTCTTTTTATTGACCCTTTCTTATTGTTTGGAAGTCAAAATCCAGAATATAAAGAACTTCACCAAAGCATATTAAATTATTTAACTTTTCTTAAAACAAAAGCGGAAAACGGAATTAACAATTTTGCAGAAGTAAAATCTTGGTATCTATTTCCAGAAGTAAAACAAAACTGGTTTGGTTATAGTAAAGTTGGTAATGGAGGAAGTGGGTTAGGACCAAAATTTGGTAAAGCTTTTTCCTCCTCGATTCATATAGTTTTCGACGATTTAGGAAAAGAACAGGTAACTCAATCATCACATTTAGAAAAGGCTGGTCTTTTTGAAATTGGAGTTGGTAAAGACAACATAAGTGACTTTACTACAAATTTGATAAAAGAGTATTTATTAGAGTATACACAAAAATTTGCAGTGAAATATATTGATAAAAAATTCTTACAAAAAGTAAATGTAAATAAGGTTTACTTTGATTATGAATTAGAAAGATGGATGCCTAAAGAATATGAACTTCCTTACCTATTTGGAGATTTTATTCTGCTAACACCAAGAGATATATTGACGAAAGATGATAATTGGATTAATAGCAATGATTTAAGAGGTGATTTTACGAGAATTTGTACTAGTATACCAAACGATCAATTGAGGCACGAAATATTCAATTACTTCAAAAAATCATTACCAGCACCGCCAAAAAATAAGAAAAACACTCAAAAAGAAATTACATTAGCTATTCATAATACAATCAAACAATTTCCAGAGATAATTAAGTATTATGTTAAGCAAAAAGAAGAAAATAAAGTAGGTGCAAAAAACATATCAAAACAGAAAGTTGAAGAAGTTGAATCAATTTTTATTGAGCAATTAGGAAAATTTGTTGAATTATTAATGGATAAATCGGATTTCTATAAAATTAGTCCTGAAAGTTCATATGAAGAGTCTTTAAAAAGATTACAATTCTTAAAAACTGTAATAGAAGATAATGATGGATACAAACTGTTTTATGTTAAACATCAGCCTATCAAACGAGAAGAAGATTTACAAATAATTTATCGTCTTACTTGGTTTGCATCTGATTTTGATGTAAATCGAGAGCCCAACAATGGTCGTGGACCAGTTGATTATGCCATATCAAAAGGATCAAAAGATAAAACACTAATCGAATTTAAGCTTGCTTCAAATTCTAAATTAAAACAGAATCTAGCTAAACAAGTAGAAGTTTATGAAAAAGCAAATGCAACTAAAAAATCGATAAAAGCAATTTTATATTTTGACGCAACCGAATATAACAAAGTGCAGAAAACTTTAAAAGAATTAAATTTAGAGAATGCGGAAAATATAATTTTAATTGACGCAGGAAGAAAAATTTCAGCTTCAAATGTTAAATAAATAAAGTTAGCAATAAAAATCTAACCTAAAATCTTAACATATACAACCTTATTAGTTATTTGTAACCCTTTTATTTATAACTTGGCTTACGTAAGTTAGTAACGCTAAACAAAACCCCAATTTTCTTTCTTCAACCCAGAAGCTGTAAAATTTAGATTTGCTTTAATAATTAATAAATTAACTACATATACGCTATAATGCTCTCGACTCATTGGTAATGGTTTTATAGATGTTAGTAAATAGTATAGATAAAACTTAAAATATGAAAAAGGACAAAATGAAAATTTTCAAAATTATCGGAATTATCTTTTCGATTATAGTAATATTATTATTCCTAGATTTTGCTATCGGAGAAATTTCAGAAGGCTGTACGAATCCAAAATAATTTGAAGCCAAATACAAATAAACCCTCCCAACACTGCGAGAGTCGTCATATGTACACTTTAGCTAAATACATACACTTATGAAACAAATCATATTTATACTAATCTCGTTTTTCTGTTCATTTTCTTTTGCTCAATCCAACTATGAACAAATTATAAACAAAACGATTGAAAATCATGACAAGTCAAGAAGTGATAGTATAGTAAGAGCTTTAGGTTATAAAGGTGGAGACAAAATAAAAGTTTATGCAATATTTCAGGTAAATAGTAATGGAGAAATACATGACATTAGAGCAAGAGGACCTCATAAACATTTTGAAGATGAAGCCATAAGAGTTGTTAGTGAAATTCCGAAGCTAGACCCAAATAATAGTCTAAAAGAAGGTCAGAGTATGAAGTATACTTTACCCATAACTTTTGTTATTGAAACTGATGCTGAAAAAAAGAAAAGGGAAAGAAAAGAGCAACGGAAAAAGGAAAAAAACAACTAGCTACTAAAACTATAATTCATTTTGGTTATACAGATATTACCACACATATAAGAATGAAAATTAAAAAAGGATTAAAATATGTTTTTTTATTAGGAATTATTGGACTACTATTCTATGTATCCTTATCATTCATTTATGGTGGTTTTGATTTAAGAGGTACTATAAATACCAAATATCATAATATTGAAAATTCTACTGATAAAATTATTGAAACAAATAATTTCAGTCTCAGGGCTCCTAAATATTGGGTGCATATATTCGGGGGATTTGGAACAGAAGGAGACCCATACGGGACGTTTCAAACACCAAACGGAATAATTTATTATGAATATGGTTATTGGGCTCCTAGCTATGAAGAAAATAACGAAATTTATAATTACACAGTTGAAAAACAAATAATTAATAGATTTCAAATAAATATCGCTAGGAATGATAAAAATGAAGTTGGAATATGTATTCCTATGCAAAATGAAATGAAAAGTTCCTTGACTTTTTATATGGACAAGTCTGTAACCGACAATTACGATGATTTAATAGCAGGAATTAAGGAAATAAAATTCAAATGAACACGTGTGGTAACACGGGCTATATGCCATTAATTTTAGCAAATTCATTATATTTTTGTGCAAATGCATTTAAAATAGTTGTACTTCAAACAACTCATGTCCTACATAAAATAGCACTAGCAACGAAAAAAACACCCTAACCCCCTAACATTTACGCCTTTATTAGTTGTTTTATTACACTTTTTTTCTAACTTAGCTTGCAACTATTTATCGCTAAACAAAACCCCAATTTTCTCCCTTCAACCCAGAAGCTACAAAATTTCGATTTTCTTTAGTAATTAGTAATTTACACATATATATTTTATAACTATAAAGCGGTTATACATATGTTGCGTACCATTAAAAAAAACTGAATTAGAAGGATGGAAGGAGAAATAAAAGCAAAATTTGAAATTCTTTTTAGCGATTTGAAAAATCATTTAATAGGTGATTTTTTAATATCAAGAGAATTTAAAATAATGATGTCAAAAAATAAATATTATGAAAATTGGCAACAAACCTATGAAAATGTTAGAAAAGACAGAGGTTATATGTCTATCGGAATGGACCATCATAGAGGAGATAATATTGATACTTTAGCTATCTATATTAATGTTACAGATGAAAGAAAAGATATTGAAAAACTTGTAACCTTAATAATTTGTGAATTCATTGAATATAAAAAAACAAATGAAGATTTTTCTGATATTATAGAAGCAATGACTGTTGCTCAATTTACAGAAACTGAAATTGAAAAAGTAAAGGAATCATATGAAAAACATTTGGCAAAAGATTTACCTGAAAAAGAAATTATAAAAAAGTCAAGTAATAGAAAACGCACATCAAATAAAACGAACGAAAAAGAAGTATTTATAGTTCACGGTCACAATGAAGAACTGAAAGAAAAAGTTGCAAGAATAATTGAAAAACTTAATTTAAAACCTATAATTCTTCACGAACTAAGTAATGAAGGTTTGACAGTTATTGAAAAATTTGAGAAGCATTCAAATGTGAATTTTGCAGTAATATTACTTACATACGATGATTTTGGAAATACGAAATCAAATCCTGAAAAAAATAAAAGAGCGAGGCAAAATGTAATATTGGAATTAGGCTATTTTATAGGTAAAATTAGTCGAAAAAACGTAATGCCATTATATGAAAAAGGAGTTGAATTACCAAGTGATATTTCAGGTGTATTATATACTTTAATAGATGAAACGGAAAACTGGAAATTTCGATTAGTAAAAGAATTGAAATCCGCAGGATATGACGTAGATGCAAATAACATTCTGTAAATAAAGGTACACAACAACCTATAAAGATAATTGCTAAATTAGTGCTTTATCAAAAGTAGTTGTTTTTTTTGCATACTGCTGAATTTTCTTCGGTAATTCCTCGCACACAAAATCGCAACTATGCTTATACATAAACATTGGCGGTAATTAAAAAAACATAGAATATTGAAAGAAGAAAAACAAATTAAAAAGGAAGTTACTAAAGATTTTGAAAACGAAATCGATTTGTTTATTGACCACATAGATAGCTTATATCAAACCAATCCTATGGTCAATATGATACTAAAAGTGACTCAATTAACATCAGAAAAGAAACGACAAGAATATGTGGATGAAAAAGGGATAATTGCAAAAGATGATGCCGGAAATGAAACAACTAAAATAGACTTCAGGCATATTAATAAATACCTTGATTTAGACAAGAAAGCACAAAATTCATTTCTTGCTGAACGACTAATCCAAAGAAATTTCATAGTTTCACTTGTAAGCCAATTTGATGCATATGTTGGAAGTTTAATTAGGAAAATTTTTATAATTAAGCCTGAATTACTTAATGGTTCTGAAAGGAATTTGTCATTTAGTAAACTTTCAGAATATCAATCAATAAATGAAGCTAAAGAGTATATCATAGAGAAAGAAATTGAGTCTGTTCTCAGGGATAGTCATTACAATCAATTCAAATGGCTTGAAAATAAGCTTGGAATGACATTAACAAAAGATTTACCTTCATTTTGTGATTTCATTGAAATTACGGAGAGAAGAAACTTATTTGTTCATTCGAACGGAGTCGTCTCAAGTCAATACCTCTCAGTGTGTAACAAACATAACTACAAATTTGAGACTATTCTTTCCACTGGAGAAGAACTGAAAGTAGATGAAAAATACTTTGCTAAAGCCTATAATATTCTATTCGAGATCGGTGTAAAATTGTCGCAAGTTATTTGGAGAAAGCTTTTGCCAAATGACCTCGAAAATACAGATTCTTCTCTTAATGATATTTTATACAGACTATTACAAAGAAGGGAATATAAGTTAGCAATAAACCTATCTGATTTTGCTACAACAATTTTAAAGAAGCACAGCTCTCAAGAGTTTAAATTGGTTTTTAATGTAAACAAAGCACAAGCATACAAATGGGATGGTCAAGAAGAAATTTGCTCTAAAATGATGAAGAATATGGATTGGTCAGCAATGAGT
Source organism: Aureibaculum luteum (assembly GCF_003449015.1). GTDB lineage: Bacteria > Bacteroidota > Bacteroidia > Flavobacteriales > Flavobacteriaceae > Aureibaculum > Aureibaculum luteum. The sequence continues at coordinate 713,088 of NZ_QRGD01000001.1, forward strand.
GACAAATTCAAACTTTCAAAAGCAATTTTACTTGATGATTTTGAATCTGTTTATAAACTAATGAGAAAAATTGGAAAAGATGAAGACGAACTACCTCAAGAAGGCTATAAGGAATGGCCTTTATTCAATAAGGTTAGGCAGGAAGTCGAATTTAAGAAAGTTTACAAAGAGATATTTGAAGAAGAATATGAATTTATCAAATATGATGATGACTACTTATCAAAATTTGGAATAAAAGAAGATAAAGAAGAAAAGAACAAGAAAAAACTACCGCCAACAAAGTTTAAAAGTAATGGCGAAGTTCCTGCAAAATCTAAAGGTAAGGTTGCTGATAAAGGTAATTCAAAAACGGAAAGTTAGTGCGATTAATTCGCCACTACTCTCATACAAACCGTTGGTAGTAATATAAAAAAAGATTGAAAATCAGCAAACTATATGTAAAATCCTTATTAAATCTGTATTTTTGATAGAGAACAAATTTTAATACTGAATGAATATAAATTTACTTGAAATAACAACGGATGAACTTTTAGAAAAATTTGGAGCAGGAAAGCACAAACCAGGTTCTGGAAGTGCAGCGGCTTTGCAAGGTATGCTTTCCGCAAAACTTCTGACTACAGTGATTAGTTTAACCAATGTCACAAAAAGACAAACAAGATACAAGAAAGCTCTTCCTAAACTTTTGGAAATGGATGCTAAAATCCAAAACCATATATTTCCTGAATTAACACGATTATTTCAAGAAGACGCTGTGCAGTTTGACAAAGCTATCACTGCAAGAATTGAAAGAGACAATGAAAAAGACGTTATAAAAAGTAATCTTTTAAGTATAAAAGCATTAACTGAGCTTAAGTTATCAATTGACATTCCAATTGAAATCACCAAACTATGCATTGAACTTGCTGATATATCTGATTTCGTGTTCGATAACGCATTTAAAGGTGCCAGAGGAGATTCTCAGGTAGCATTAAGTGGAGCTGTTGCAGGCATTGCTGGATGTCTATCAATAATTCAATTAAACTTATTATCATTTGGCAGCGATGAATATGCTTGGACTTCTAAAATTTTAATTGAAACAAAAAAATTGAGGTCAAAATTTGACAAATTAAGTGAAATTGCCAATTCTAAGATAAAATCTCTAGAAGATGAAGTTTTCGCAATATCTACTCTATATAGAGAAGTTGAACAATTATTAAATAGTTTAAAATCAAAATCTAAGTTAACAGATAAAAATATTGAGAATGGTGCTTCTAAATTACAGAACCTATTATGGTCTTATAAAGATGTTATTTGGATAAATAACGTCCCAAATCATCCTGCTAAAGTTCTTAGGCCAAATTTAGTATTAAAAAAAGCTTTGGCTTATAATTACTTTCCAGTTGAAACTCTTGAAATAATTGATGACGATTATGGTAGTTTTGAAGTTGCTGGAATAATTAATCAAAAAGATAAAATTGTACTTATCTCAAATAATTTTGATAAAAACACTCAAAATTTTACAGCAGCTCACGAACTTGGCCACGCTCTTCTTCATAAACAAACAATTTTACATAGAGATAGACCCATTAATGGTATATCTCAAAATATTAAAAGAAATTTTACTGAACGTCAAGCTGATAAATTCGCAACTTATTTTTTAATGCCTGCAAAATTGGTTAAAAAGGAATTTTACGATCTGTTCTCTACTGAAAAATTTATTATTAATGAACAAACATCCTTTAATCTTATTAAAGATTCACCAAGTAAGTTAAGAAATGAGTGCAAAAACCTACGTGGTTTATCATTAAAACTAGCATCTTCAGAGCGTTTTGATAATCAAAGTTTTATTTCGATTTCAAATCTATTTAATGTTTCAACAATGGCAATGGCGATTAGACTTGAAGAACTTAGTTTAATTGAATTTTAAAAAATAATACTGCCAACAAAGTACTGTAGTAAAAAACATGAAAAACACTAATAATTTTCTAAAAAAGTTAACGTAATTTTGGAGTTCACAATAGTTTTATAACATGAATTTAAAAGGCGTACTCTTTGATTTAGATGGCACATTGGTAAACTCACTAGAAGATATCGCAAATGCAATGAACTGTTAAACAAAAAGAACTAATCACTAATTTATGTCTAAATGAAAAAGATTATAATAATTGCAATCATTGCATTTACAACAATGCAATCCTTTGCCCAATCTCCATCAGAAAAAGGTAAGAGTGATATCAATCAAACCCCTGAAAATAAAATTACAACTTTTGCATATCGACTTTTTCCAACAGACAATATGTGGACTTTTATTAAATTAAATACTCGAAACGGACAAATGTGGCAAGTTCAGTATTCAATCAGTCATGATAAAAGAAGGATATTTCCAATTGAATAATAGAGAGTAAACTAATTTTCATTACATACGTTTCAAAAAATAAACATGAAAAACACTAATAATTTTCTAAAAAAGTTAATGTAATTTTGAAGTTCACTAGATTTTTATAACATGAATTTTAAAGGCGTACTCTTTGATTTAGACGGCACATTGGTAAACTCATTGGAAGATATTGCAAATGCAATGAATAGTGTGTTGTCGCAATGTAATTACCCTACACATACCTTAGCAGATTACAAGTCATTTACCGGAAAAGGAATTTTAAGTTTGGTAGAAGTCTCTCTACCCAAAACAGCTCAAAATAAAGAAACAATTGCTTCGTGTAAGGAGCAATTTTTAGCTTTTTACAGTGAAAACTGCACCGTTAACACAAAACCGTATGACGGTATTATTGAGCTGCTTGACGAATTAAAATCGCGTCAATTAAAACTAGCCGTTTTTTCTAATAAAGCAGATGATTTTACTAAAAAAATAGTAGAAGCCTTATTGCCTGGCTATTTTAGTATTGTTGCAGGCTTAAAAATTGAAGCTCATAAAAAACCAAACCCTCTAGTAGCTGTAAAAATTTGTGAGCAATTAAACATTAAACCTCAAGAAGCAATTTATGTGGGTGATACCAACGTAGATATGCAAACGGCTACAAATGCAGACCTGTATGGCGTTGGCGTACTTTGGGGCTTTAGAACCAAAGAAGAGCTTATGGCTAGTGGAGCAAAACAAACACTAAACCATCCTTTAGATTTAATACAATCATTATAAAATGAACGACAGCATGAAAACCCGAACATTAGGTAAAAACGGATTAAACATAAGTGAAATAGGCCTAGGTACCTGGCAGATTGGTGGCAACTGGGGGAAAGATTTTTCAACCCAAAAAGCCATGGACATTTTAACGGCCGCCGTAGATAGTGGCGTTACTTTTTTTGATACTGCTGATGTTTATGGAGATGGAAAAAGCGAAGCCTTTATTGGCGAGTTTTTAAAAAATACGGATGCCAAAATTAAAGTGGCTACTAAATTTGGAAGAGGAGCAAACGTTTTTCCTGATAATTATACCAAAGATGCCTTAAAAAAAGGAATTGAAGCCTCATTAAGCAGACTTGGCGTCTCTACCTTAGATTTGTTACAATTGCATTGCATACCCACCGCTGAATTAAAAAAAGGAGATGTATTTGATTGGCTTCGCGATTTTAAAAGTGAAGGACTTATTAAAAATTTTGGTGCTAGTGTAGAATCTGTTGAAGAAGGATTGCTTTGCTTAGAGCAAGAAGGCCTACAAGCCTTGCAGATTATTTTTAATATCTACAGGCAAAAACCAATCACTGAATTATTTCCACAAGCTGAAGAAAAAGGGGTAGGTATTATTGTCAGACTGCCATTAGCCAGTGGTTTACTTACGGGTAAGTTTACCAAAGACACTAAATTTCATGAAGAAGATCATAGAAATTTTAATAAAGATGGTGCCGTTTTTAATGTTGGCGAAACCTTTGCAGGGCTCCCTTTTGAAAAAGGCGTAGAAATTACAGAAGCTCTAAAAGCCTTTCTTCCTAAAGACATGACCATGGTACAAATGGCTCTACGTTGGATCTTAGACCATAAAGCAGTTTCAACAATTATTCCTGGAGCTAGCTCACCAACACAAGCAGAAAACAACGCTTATGTTTCCAGTTTAAATCCCTTACCAAAAGAACTGCATGCCGCACTTACTGAATTTTACAATACGGAAATTCACCAATACATTCGTGGTGTGTATTAGCTTTTTAATTTGAAATAAATTTAGATAAGGCGAGATTAATAGACCGTAAAATAATACTTAACTTGCCGTTATAATTGACCAACCCTTGTCATATGCGTATCAAAAAATTAAAATTCCCCTCAGCACAAACTATTTTATTGTTAATTGCAGGTTTAGTTGCCCTACTCACTTGGGTGGTTCCCGCGGGTAAATTTGATAGTTTAACCTATGACGCTACTGCCAAAGCATTTACCAAAACAAGTTTAGAAACCACCACAGCATTACCCGCTACACAACAAACCTTAGACAATTTACAGATAAAAATACCCTTAGAAAAATTTACAAGCGGAGCCATTTATAAACCCATAGGCATCCCTAATACCTATCAAGAATTAGCATCTAAACCACAAGGTTTTGCCGCTTTTATGCAATCGCCCATAAAGGGAATAATAGCCGCAGCAGACATCATTTTCTTAGTCTTAATTATTGGCGGTCTAATCGGCATTATGAACCTTACCGGAGCTTTTGATGCGGGTATTGCTTGGCTAGCAAAAGCCTTAGAAGGAAGGGAATTTATTTTAATTATTCTAGTAACGTGTTTGGTCGCTGCAGGCGGAACCACTTTTGGATTGGCAGAAGAAACCATTGCGTTTTTCCCGATACTTATTCCCGTTTTTATAGCTGCAAAATACGATGCTATGGTTGGTTTAGCGTGTATCTTTTTAGGGTCTTCTATAGGTACCATGTGTTCTACGGTAAATCCGTTTTCAACCATAATTGCCTCTGATGCCGCGGGTATCAACTGGACTACCGGACTTAACGGTCGGTTTGTTATGCTTATGGTGGTGCTTGCCATTAGCATTTGGTACATACTGCGTTATGCCAAACGTGTAAAAAACGACCCTACAAAATCTATTATTTACGATCAGAAAGAAGAAATAGAAGCCCTTTTTCACATTAAAGAAACCAATGCTAAGCTTAAATTGACGACCAGATTACGCTTAATTTTATTGGTATTTATCTTAAGTTTTGTCATTATGATTGTAGGCGTTTCAAAATTAGATTGGTGGTTTGTAGAAATGACCACTACCTTTTTAGTAGGAGCTATAATTATAGGCTTTTTAGGAAAAATAAAGGAAGCTAACTTTGTAGAGGCCTTTTCTAAAGGAGCAGGAGAATTATTAGGAGTTGCCTTTATTATTGGTATTGCCAGAGGTGTTTCTGTACTTATGGACGATGGCTTAATTAGCGATACCATGTTATATTATGCAAGCACATTTACCGAAGGTATGAACAAAGGTGTATTTGTAAATTCGATGCTTTATATTTATGGAGGCTTGTCCTTTTTTATTCCCTCTTCTTCAGGTATGGCGGTATTAACCATGCCAGTAATGTCTCCATTGGCTGATACCGTTGGTGTAGGTAGAGAAGTTATTGTAAACACCTACCAATACGGAATGGGTTTGTTTTATTTTATAAACCCAACAGGTTTAATTTTAGCCTCTTTAGCTATTGTAAAAATAGGTTATGACAACTGGTTAAAATTTGTTTTGCCTTTATTTATTACGCTTATTTTAGTAACCATGATCGCACTTACTATTTCTGTGTATTTATGATACTAACCCTGATTTTAAGTAGTGTATTTTTCATTTTAGCTCTTATTCATTTCAATTGGGTTGTGGGAGGTAGCTTCGGCTTTGCAGCTTCTTTACCCACTACAGTAACTGGAGAACGTATGTTGAATCCCAAAAAAATGGACAGTGCTATTGTTGGATTGGGTTTAACCGCTTTTGGCTTGTTCTATTTGATAAAAGCCAACCTGATTGGTATACCATTACCCTTATGGATTTTCACTGTTGGCTCGTGGCTTATCCCTGCTATTTTCCTAATACGTGCCATAGGCGAATTTAAATATGTCGGCTTTTTTAAACGCATAAAAACTACGGATTTTGCCAGATTAGATTCCAAACTCTTTTCTCCTTTATGTTTGATTATTGCTGTTTTGGGAATTTTGATTGAAGTGTTGGGGTAATCAGATTTGAATCTCAATCCCTCCGTCTTCCGAGGATAGTTCTCGATACCCCCGAGTCCTCGGGGCTTCGAAAATCACTCGAACTAACGTTAAATTTCAACATGCACAATAACCTCTATTATAATTTATAGTAACTTAGAAGTCACATAACCAAACTTAAAGCCATGGAAAAAGCCTTACAAACAATGATTGATAATATGCCTGAGAAAACAGGCAAATCATTAGAACAATGGAAAAGTATACTACAATCTAAAGACTTTTCAAAACATGGCGAAGCAGTAAAGTATTTAAAAAGTGAGCATCAAGTTACGCATGGTTTTGCAAATACCATCGTTACACTTTCAAAAGAAAATAATGACACTGCTGATGACTTAGTTACCAGCCAATACAAAGGTAAAGAAGGCTTATTTCCCATTTATGAAAAATTAATAGCTACTGTAAAATCCTTTGGTAATGATGTTACTATAACTCCAAAGAAAACAACGGTAAGCATTATTAGAAAACGGCAATTTGCACTCATAAAACCCGCTACCAAAACCCGAATTGATTTAGGTTTAAAATTAAAAGACACCCAAATTACAGACCGACTTGAAAACTCTGGTCCTTTTGGAACCATGTGCACGCACCGCGTAAAATTAAATTCAACCGCTGAAGTTGATGAGCAGCTATTCAATTGGTTAAAAGAAGCCCACGAAAAAGCAGAATAAAACGTTACAAATAATTTGCTTAAATCCCATAAGCAAAGGCGGATATAATTAATTAACATGCTTATGAAGAAATAATTGTATATCTGTAATTAGTAATAATATAGCATAAGGTCATGCTGAACTCGTTTATTCATAGGTTTTTTGATTTTTTTTTAATTGAATTCATGAATCTTTGATTTCAGCATCTCATTTCTATTTGACATACCGCTATTTGTTGAATGCGACCCTGAAACTCCCGAAGCGTCGGGACAGGGTGACGAACCGATTATGTCACATTACGGACAATCAGAGAAATAACCTCATAAAACCAATGCTTTTAAGATTTATTCGTTTTGTTTTTCGTTTTTTTGATTTTTTTAGTTTTCTTTCTGGCACGTCTTGGCAATGCCTCTTCGGGAAATGGGAAAAGTATAGTCGAATTTTTTTCTGCGGCAATATTTGCGAGCGTTTGATACAATCTTAATTTTATAGCCGATGGTGATTGATCTATCAATTTACCTGCCTCTAACAATTTACCTGCAGCTTGCTCTTCTGCCAATGCCAATATAACCCGGGCCCTTCTTGAGCGTTCTGCTTCTGCCTGATTAGCCATCATTCGTCTCATGTTTTCGGGTAATTGAATATCTTTAATTTTAACATCAATAATAACAATACCCCATTCACTGGTTTCCTGCTCAACAATTGCTTTAATATTTTTACCCATTTCTTCTCTTTTAGAAAGAATAGTATCTAACTCCACTTTTCCACAAACATCCCGTAAAGCAGCTTGTGCCAATTGGGTAATGGCAAAATTATACTCCTCAACTTCCAACACCGCTTTTTCAGGGCTGCTTATTTTAAAAAAAACAACACCATCTATACTACAGGGTACATTATCTGCGGTCATTACTTCTTGTGAGACTATATTGATAGTAATAACACGGACATCAACAATTTGAATGGTTTCAATGAGTGGAATAACCCATCTTAAGCCAGGGTCTAAGGTTTTAACATATTTACCAAATCTAAATTTTAAGGCTCTTTTGTATTCAAAAATAACGCGTATTCCAGCAAGTAAAAACAAAGCTAAAATGATGCTAAATAACATTGGAGGGTTCATACTAATAATATTATAAATTTTGTGTGGTAATCTTATAAATTAAGATTCTGAAAAGACGGCTGAAAAATCGATTATCGCGACTTATAGCTTATAAAAGTAGCCCTATAAAACACTATACGTATTTTTACCGGCTTTGAAAATTCATTTTAAAGTTACGAAATTCTTAAGCAATTGCAAAATAGAATGTTGCCTAAATTTTATTGAAAGTTTTTGATATAGCGTTTATTTAATCTTAACCCTATTCACCGCATAAAAAGTTAATAACATAGTGAAATACCCGCTACTAAAACCCAAATTGAATTCGTTTAAAAATAAAAGATAAATTAACAACAGACAGACTTGAAAGCTCTGGTCATTTTGGTACCATGTGTTCGCACCGCATAAAATTAAATTCAACCGCTGAAGTTGATGAGCAGTTATTCCATTGGTTAAAAGAAGCTTACGAAAAAGCAGAATAAAAAGGAGAAAATTATAAGTCCATGATAAGCTTACTTATATTAATTCTTAGTTAGAAAAATCATAAATTTGTTTTATTATTTTTTAAACGCTACGTGTGACCAAAAATTCATTTCAAAGCAAACTTCCTTACGTTATTCTCAAAAAAAAATTGATATGAGAAAAAATTACATTCTATCTTTACTATTCCTAATTTCTTATAATTGCTTTAATTATGGTCAAACTTTTATTCAAGAATTCCATTCAATAACCGAATTTACAACTGTTAATAACCAATCTTATTTCACAGCTACAGATAATTTACATGGTAAAGAACTGTGGACCTCTGATGGCACAAAAGAAGGAACTTTCCTAATTAAAGATATTAGTACATTAGGAAGTAGTTATCCCACGAACCTAAAAGTTTTTAAAGGTGAAGTATATTTTTCAGCAAACGACGGTGTTTTTGGACAAGAGTTATGGAAAACCAACGGAACAGAAAATGGAACTGTTATGATCAAAAATATTCATACCTCTTTGGGTCAGGGCTCTTACATAAACAATTTAACCATTTTTAATAACGAATTATATTTTACTGCCACAGATAATTATATTAATGGAAACTATCAAATATGGAAAACAGATGGAACTGAAAGTGGAACCATTAAAATATATGATGGAGGAACACAACGAATAACCAACCTAATAGTAACAAAAACCAAATTTTATGTAATTTCTAGTGGATTATACGAATTCAATTTTACTACCAAAACATTGATACCAATAGAAATTAATAATGTAGACCCATACCCTGTAATATCTAATTTAAATGCTTTTGAAAACGGATTGTACTTTATTACATCTGTAAATTATTCTGGTCAAAATTTAAGATTTTACAGATTAGATGATTTAGGAAACCAAACATTGCTTCATGAATTTATTCAACCCCAATATGGAGATATTGATATTCATAATTTCACCCAAGTTGGTAGTTCTGTTTATTTTTCTATAACAACGGATTATAACTCTCAAGACGATACAGATGTACTATGGAAAACCGATGGCACAACAACTGGAACTACGGCTATTACAAGCTTTAAATGGGATAGGCATTGGTCTGGGTCTAATATGTCCAATTTTATTGAATATAAAAATGAACTTTACTTCAATTCAGGTAGTCAAAACAGTTTTAAATTGTGGAAATCGAACGGAACCAATGCAGGAACAGTTGAAGCTCTAAATTCTCAATTAAGTAGTACTATTGACATGTTTGTATTTAATGACTTATTATTTTATACAACTAGTAATCAGTTAATCTCAACCGACGGAACAACAGAAAATACAAAAAAATTTAGTGATTTATCTATCTCGTCCAAAGCCTCAGATGATATTTTCAACATAAAAAGTGCTGAAAACATGATATATTTTGAAGCCAATTTTCAGGATAAAAAGGCATTATATACTACCATCTCAAATCCAATAATGGAAGTTAAGAGAAGTTATCCTCTTTTGCTCAATAATTCTCAAATTAATTTTGAATCTAAAATTGATACCGTTGAAACAATGAAATTTAAAATTGCCAATAGAGGTAATAAAGCTTTAGTTTTTTCAAAAATTGAAATCGTTGCAGAAGATTTTTATATTAATGGTGATCAACTTAGAAATATTAATAACGAAAATCCAGAAGGTAATTTTCCCAGATCCATAAAACCTAACGAACTATTCGAATTTGAAGTAACATTTTTTCCCGGCACAAAGGGATTAAAAAAAGGGTCCCTAACCATACAAAGCAATGATATTACCAACCCAAAGTTTATTATAAACCTAGTTGGGTTTGCTGATGATGAAATTGGCGAACAACCAGAAGAAAATATAAACTTAAATAAAGAAATTATTTTTGACACTATAAATAAAAACATTACGATTGACAATGATAATATTTCAGAAAATTCACCAATTAATTCTGTTATAGGTAAAATTAGCGTCAAGGGTAGTAATGATAATTTTTCATACGAATTAGATTCAGATGGCGATTATACAGATAATCAGTATTTTGAAATTGTTAACGATGAATTAAAGACTAATAAGTCATTCGACTATGAGCTTAAAAATACATATGTAATTCAACTAAAAGCTACGAACAATATCACTGGAAATGTAATCTTGGAAAATATAACTATAAAGGTTATTGATATTACTGAAGAAAAAGATTCTGAACCTTGCCCAATTGACCAAATTGATTTAGCCTATGGATTAAATGATATAACATACGTTAATAATGAAACAATTGTTGCTGTTGGCACTAACGGAACAATAATAAAGTCTGACGATGCTGGTGATAGTTGGAGAATGATGAGTAGTGAAATATTTGAACACCTAAATCATGTTCAATTTACTTCTGATAAAATAGGGTATGCAATTGGTGAAAAAATGTTAAAGACAGAAGATGGAGGAGAAACTTGGTACCCACTTGAATTTCTTAACAAATTAAATAGTTATCCAAGGCTAAATAATTTATTTTTCGATAATTCAGAGGTAGGTTATGTTTTTGGCGGAGATGGTAAAATTTATAAAACAATAAATGGTGGCAGATATTGGAAAGCTCTTAATCATGGTAACTCAAGTTTCTCAGCAGGTTATTTTGTTAACCAGTCTATTGGATATTTAACTTTAGGAAACACGTCTATTCTTAAAACCGTTGATGGTGGAGAAACATGGGAAAGTAAAGCTTTAAACATTCCTGAATTGACATATTGGAACCCCTCAAAAGACATTACATTTATTGATGAAAAAATCGGGTTTATTTTGGCAAAATCAGGTGAAGTCATAAAAACAAGTGATGGAGGTGAAACATGGACAAAAATTGGAAAAATTGCAACCGTAGATTTAAGTACAATTAAGTTTCAAAATGAAAATGTTGGATACATATTGGGACACAAAATCTACGAGACCAAAGATGGGGGAATTACCTGGAAAATGCTCGAAACTGAAAAATATGGTGATCTACACGGAATTGATTTTAATAGTAATGGTGATATTGCCGTAGCAGGGCATGCAGCAACTTGTTGTATTGGGTTTACCACTGGTAGTATAATACACTTAAAAAAATCAAATGATAATTGGATAATGAGGTCGAATGTTTATCCAGATTCTTATGGTTATAATGCTATTGATTTTAAAGAAAAAAATGGATATGTTTTTTCTAGATTTGTTTCTAGTAGAACGAAAGACGGAGGTGTTACTTGGCAGGATATTACATCTCCCGAAGAGCATATTATACAAATGAAAGTTATTGACGATAATATTTATGTATTAGGAGTCAATAGTTTATATAAAAGTACTGACCAAGGAAATACATGGGTACTGTTGGGCGAAACCAATTACATAAGGCATGTTTACTTTCTGAACGAACAGATAATTTATGGAAATGGGGATTCTGGCATTTTTAAGTCCGTCGATGGTGGAGCAACTTGGGTTGATGTACACCCAACAGCTAGCTTTGGAGTTCAATTATATTTTAAAAATGAAAATGAAGGTTATTCTGTGGGAATTGGTTCGTCTTATAAAACAGTTGACGGAGGAAAAACTTGGAATGAATTAGTATTGCATGACGCTAACCTTACAATTAGTAACAGCTATTCAATTAGCGGTTTTAATGATATTGTTTTAGTAGGAAGTAATTACGGTTTATTCAAATCAACAGATAGTGGAAATACTTGGTTAAATACATATAATGATTTAGGAGGACTTATAAAATTTATACATGTAATTAACGAATTGGAATACATTGTTGCAACAGAAAATAGGGTTTGGAAAACGAGCGATGGCGGTAATTCTTGGGTCAGTCTTTATTATGATAATGAAATTATTGATACATTTTATGACAATGGTACACTTTATTTGGCGGGTTACAGAAATCTCACAAAAATTGGCACTAAAAGTTCGCCCAATGCAATTGGATATATTGAAGGTGACAAATATGTAACTTCTCAATCAAAAGAAGAATACGGTATTATTAAACAACTTAATGAAAATTACAATTGGACTGTTTCGGGTGATAATGAAATTATTTATAATGACAATAAAGCCACCATCAACTGGAAAAGAGCTGGTACATATTTAATAACTGTTACTTCCATAAACGATTGTTCTACTATCGCTAGCCGCGAACTTACAGTTGTGGTTGAGGATGTGCCAAGTCCTATTATAACGGGAGCCTTAGATGTAGAAGCGTTTTCATTAAATAATGAGTATTTTACCAATCTAAATGATGACTCTAGATATAGTTGGTTTGTAGATGGACACCAAAATTTTAGCCCCAATATCAACATTATTACTATTGATTGGGGAGAAAATGGTTTTGGAGAAATTGAAGTCATAGAAACAAAAAAAAATTCTGGAACCCGTAAAAGTGCAAAATTAAGTATTACAATTGGTGGGGCATTAGGTGTAGAACATTTTAGTAATGACAATCTTACTATCTATCCCAATCCTACTCAAAATAAATTTTATATTAACTTAGATTCAGATTTATACATCAATACTGCAAAAGTTGAAATATTTGATATGACAGGGCGTCTAGTAATTACTAAAAACTTAAAAAGCAGTAAAAACACAAATATAAACCTTGAGGGAATCCCCTCAGGTGTTTACATAGTAAAGCTTAACATAGATAATAAAAAATATACAAAAAAAATAATTAAAATATAAGATTATATGTGAACAGCAAAAATCTATCGATTAACTCTTTATTTATTTGGATTTCAGTCTATAATCCTCTAAATTAGCACTTTATTTAATCGCTAAACATGTTCTCCCCTAACTCCCCCAATTACACAATTGGACTACATCTATATAAAAAACGAATTAAGTGTGCTTTTTTACCTAAAGCACAACATATTTAAACATAGCCTATTCTCTTTAAAACCAACTAAATCAACCTAACATGCCACATCCACATGCACACAGAAAGAAAAAGTTCATGGACCATTATAGTAAACTAAGTGAACAAGATTATAAATTAGAGGTTTTGTACTCTCAACAAATGACCCGCCAAAAGCTTGAAAGAATAAGAATTAATTTAAAAACAATCATTTGGACTATGGCCACCTTTATATTAGTGGCTATAATCTGTACGTTTTTTGTAGTTTACCGAGCAGGACTATAGTTTTTCCGAGCTTTATAAATATCCACTATATTCACTAAAATAAACATTACAAAAGCAGGTAATACCCAACCCAAACTATATTTTGCCAACGGAATACTACTTTGTACGCCGCTTAAACTTTCTGCAGGAAGTATAAACTGTAAAAAATCTGGAATACTGAATAAAAAAGTAATGATGACTACCATTCTAAAAACAGATTTAGAAGCAAATTTGTCGGGTACCACATTCAATAAAATCAGTATGATTGTTATTGGATAAATAAACATTAAAACAGGTAAAGCAATCATAATAATAGAATAGAAATTAAGCTGCCCCACTAAAATACCTAACACACAACCCGATACTGCGGTTATTACATAGGCTTTCTGAGAGTTTTTAAACAAACCTTTAAAGTAATCGGCCGTACCTGCAACTATCCCCACAGCGGTAGTAAAGCAAGCCAACGCTATCAAAACACTTAAAAATAAATTTCCAATGGGGCCTAAGGTTCGTAGACTAATTCCCATCAATAGATTGGCTCTTTGCATATCACTACTTAAAGCATCATCAATAAATATTTCTGCACCATAAAATGACCCTAAAGCAATGAGTCCCGCATAAATAATAAACAACCCTGAGCCCGCTATAAAGCCTGCCTTTTTAATCAAGTCTTTTTTAGCTTCAAATGAAGTATTACTTTTTATATTCAATGATATAATGATAACAGCACCCACCACAACGGCACCAATAGCATCAAAAGTTTGATAACCTTCTAACAAGCCATCAACAATTGGAGTCTCAAAATTTGATGGATTCATAAGCATATCACTAGAAAACAAGCCTATTCCAATTACTAAAAACAGCATGACTACAATTAGAGGCGTCAAAAATTTACCAATAAAGCTTAAGATTTTAGAGCGATTGAGCACAAATAATAAAACCAGTCCGAAATAAACACTACTGGTTAATAACGGACTTGTTTTAAAGAGTGGATAAATGGCAATTTCATGCGTGGCAGCGGCAGTTCTAGGTGAAGGTATGGCTATCGCAATGATGTAGACAATTACACAATAGATTACACTAAAAAGAGGGGAAACCTTTTTACCAAAATCATACATGGTTCCTTGTAATTTGGCATGTGCAAAAATACCAAGTATCGGTATAACTACAGCCGTAATCATAAAGCCTAATGATACCAAAAACCAGTCAGAACCTGCATTATAACCTAACAAAGGCGGTAGCAATAAATTGCCTGCTCCAAAAAATAAGGAGAACAAGGCAAACCCAGTAACAAGAATTTCTTTTGTTTTATTCACTAATTAAAAATAAGTAAGCCAATATAGTTATTTTTGTGGGATGGATAATTTTTTTACATACAAAAATACCGCGGTGCGGTATCGTACTTCTGGTAAAGGAGCCGCTGTTATCTTACTTCATGGCTTCTTAGAAGATTTAACCATGTGGGATGCCGTTTCTGAAGAACTTTCAAAAAGAAATAAAGTGATTTCTATTGATTTATTAGGCCATGGAGCATCCGATAATTTAGGATATATCCATACCATGGAAGAACAAGCTGAAATGGTAAAGGCGGTCTTAAAACATCTGAAATTACGCAAATATGTAATTATTGGACATAGCATGGGTGGCTATATCAGTCTTGCATTTGCTAAATTATTTCCCAATACAATTAAAGGCGTTTGTTTGATGAACTCCACTTTTGAAGCAGATAGCAAAGAGAAAAAAATAAACCGAGATAGGGCCATTGTAGCCGTAAAACAGAATCATAAGGCATTTATCAGAATGTCAATTCCTAATTTATTTTGCGAACAAAATAGAGCCACGTATAAAAACGAAATTGAACACATCATAAACAGTTCTTTAAAATTATCAATTCAGGGGATTATAGCGTCTTTAGAAGGAATGAAAATTCGAAAAGACAGTACGATCATTTTAAAAAAAGCTACCTTCAAGAAATTGATGATTCTCGGTAAAAAAGACCCTGTTTTAGATTCAGAATCACTTAAAAACCAAGTAAAAAATACTGAAGTTCAAGTAGTTGAATTCCCTGACGGACATATGAGTCATATTGAAAATAAGAATGAGCTTACTAAAACACTAATAGATTTTATAAAATCTTGTAATTAACATCACTTTTTAACGACAACTTAGTCACAAACACTACCTATGCAGCGAATACTATTTTTATTGACAATTATTCTTTTTACATCATGTTCTAAAAAAGAAAATTCAACCTTCACATTACAGGGTAAGATTAATAATTCCGAAAATAAGTATATCATTCTACAACAAGAAAGTGATATAGAACGAAAAGTTTCTAAACTGATAGATACCATAAAATTAGACGAATATGGAAATTTTGAGTACGCACTTAATGATGAGTCGCACTACTATACTTTAGTACTTAATGAAAATGAAAATATACCATTGGCAATAGCTAAAGATCAACAAATTACAATAGAAAATATTAATTCAAAATCTTTGGTTACCGGTTCAAAAGATACCGACTTGCTTAATGCGTATGAAAAGTTGCGAAAAGAATCTTTAGAACGTTTAGTTAACTCCATCAGGAAAAAAATTACCGCTGAAAACAAATCTGAAAACCCAAACCCTAAAACCATTGATTCTTTAGGTAAATTAGAGTTAAAAAATTATGATTTGCATTTGGCAGAATTAAACACTTTTATAAAGGATAAAATGGGAACTAGCATTGCCATTTACCCTACCTCATTGCGATGGAAAGATAATAATATTAAATTCTTTGATAGCCTAACAACTGCGTTTGAAACTGCTCATCCTGATTTAGCTATTTCCAAAAAATTAAGAGAAAAAGTAACGCGATTACAACAAACAGCAGTAGGCGGAAAAGTACCAGGTATTGTAATGACAGCAGCCAATAAAGATACTGTTAGCCTTTTTTCTATCACCGAAAAATATACGTTAATCGATTTTTGGGCAAGTTGGTGTGGACCCTGCCGAAGAGAAAGTGACATCTTAAATAAATTGTACGAAAAGTATAAAGACAAAGGCTTTACTATTTACGGGGTGTCTTTAGATACCAATGAAAAACAATGGACCAATGCCATGGCTAAAGACCATAGAATTTGGGCAAATGTATCTTCCTTACAAGGCTTTGAAACACCAGCCGCTTATAATTTTGCAGTAACTGCGTTACCTATGAACTATTTAATAGACAGTAAAGGAATAATTATTGCCAAAGATTTACATGCTGAGGAGTTAGAAAAATTGGTTGATCAAGTAATGGCGAACTAATTATTTCAGTGCTGTTAATTCTAAACTGTTATTTTCTGAATGATGAAATACGCCTGTAATAGCTTCTTTTGCAGCTAACTTTTCAGTTAGCTCATCACATAAATTAGCACAATCTATTGTAGTTCCATCTAATAACTCAAAAGTTGAATGGTCGGACTTTGTAAAAAAAGGTTCAAAAAAACTATCGTCGTAAGTTCTTGACAAAAGAATTTCAAAAGAAATATCAGAAGGTGCCTTTTCTTTACCTATCTCTTCAATAAGTTTATACTTTACTGAACCTCCGTCTGCCATAAGATTTCCTATAATTTCCTTTTCTACCTTTAACGTGTATACATAACCCAATTCATAGTCAAAACCTTCTATTCCATTATAAAAAAAATACCAATCATCACCTCCAATAGCTACGTCTTGTTGCACCAAAAAAAATTGATAAGGAATCATCGAATTACCAGATTGCTTAAAGTGATTCACTTTTAGGGTTACAATTTCCACATCATCATCACTTGTACAAGATGCTACTGAAATTAAACATGCAATAAAAAGAATCATGGAAAAGCTTATAAACTTCATAGAATTGAATTTATAAGTAGATACTAAATTAAAAAAAGGGTTGCTTAGTTTATGATTTAAACTTATTTCAACATGGCATTCCAACCTTGAGCCGTCAATTCTATTTTTTGATTGCCTCGTGTTATCAAATTCATTCCTTCATCTTTTTCAGTAATGTGACCTATAACAGTTAAATGCGGATTTGCCTTTATTTTAGGATAATCTGCCGTGTCAACTGTAAAAAGTAATTCATAATCTTCACCACCACTTAAAGCCACTGTTGTACTGTCCAATTTAAATTCTTCACAAGTTGAAATTACCTGTGGGTCTAAAGGAAATTTATCTTCAAACAAATTACAACCCACTTCACTTTGGCTACAAATATGAATAATTTCTGACGACAAGCCATCGCTAATATCAATCATAGAAGTAGGTTTTACATCCAGCTCTTTTAGCAAATTTGGGATGTCTTTTCTAGCTTCTGGTTTTAGCTGACGCTCTACCAAGTAGGTATAATTATCTAACTCAGGCTGTGCATTTGGATTGGCTTGAAAAACTTGCTTTTCACGTTCTAAAACTTGTAATCCTAAATAAGCAGCACCTAAATCTCCGGTAACCACTATTAAATCATTAGGCTTTGCTCCATTTCTATAGACAATATCTTCTTTATTGGCCTCTCCAATTGCTGTAATACTTAGCAACAAACCTTTTGTAGAAGAAGACGTATCACCACCTATTAAATCGACATTATATGTTTTACAAGCTAAGTGAATACCCGCATACAATTCTTCAATAGCTTCTAAAGGAAAACGATTAGAAACTGCCAATGAAACCGTAATTTGAGTAGCCTTGCCATTCATGGCATAGACATCAGATAAATTAACCATAACAGCCTTATAACCTAAGTGTTTTAAGGGCATATAAGACAAATCAAAATGAACACCTTCTATCAATAAATCAGTAGTTACCAAAATCTGTTTGTCCTTAAATTCCAACACAGCAGCGTCATCACCAACTCCTTTTATGGAAGATGTATGTGTTAACTTAACCTGATCTGTTAAGTGTTTTATTAATCCAAACTCTCCTAATTCAGCTAATGAGGTTCTTTGTTCGTTTTTATCTTCTAACATAATATTTTTTTGTCCTTAAGCGTGAGGCGTAGCATCTTTTATAATTATATTCCGCATATAATAGATTCTTGAATACGCTATAATTAATTATTTTTCTTTACTTCTATATCATTTAAAACCCAATCCAATTCAGGGTCTATCTTGTTTAATCTATCTTCTATGGTTGGTAGTATTTCTACATCTGGTTGTATTCCATATCCATCAGGATCCATTACATACGGTGCCTCAATTTGAGCGAGACCAATATTCATTTTTACTTTTGAGTTAGGCAATTCAATATATTTAAATAAACCAGCAACGGTTCCATTATAAGCACCACCTGTTTCTTCGCCCACAAAAGTAGCTCTTTTATTGGCATGTAAATTTGTAGACAAGATAGAAGATGCAGAAAATGAAGCTCCATTAATCAACACATACATTTCTCCATTAAAATGTAAAGGATCTGGTTTTTTTAGGTTAGCACTAGAAAATGAGAAATAGGTTTTTCCTTCATTTTTTCCAGATTTAAACAAATTGTGTATGGCTACAAAAGGGGATAACAACACGGCTCCAATTTTTACAAATGAGGAACTGTTTTTTGATAACATTGAGGTTAAAAAAGGCTGCCGTGTTAAGACCTCAGACTTTTCAATTAACTGGTATTCTTTATCTGTTAAATACGAATATAATTTATCAATTTCGTCAAGCCTACCGCCCGTATTATCTCTTAAATCTAAGATTAAATACTTCGTTTTTAACGAGTCTATTTTAGCAAAACTTTCTTTATAAAAATTTTTATAATTTCCGTTACCAAAGCTGCGTATTTTCATAAATGCAACACTACTATCCTTACCTATAAAATTTAAATTTCGAGTATATCTATTTCTATCTTTTTCAAAACCATAAATATAATCTCTATCCTTCTTTTGTTTCTGCTTCAGTTTTAAATCTTTCTTTTCTTGATCAGTTAGTTTCTTTGGTTTTTTCGATAGTGAATCTATTTCCTTTTTCCCTTTTACAGAATCTTTAGAAATTCTTCTAAACATTTTCGTAAAGACAGAATCTTCTTTTTTTAATGTGATTGAAAGGCTGTCTACAAACCCTTTATCTTTATAATAAAAACCAGAAAAGCGAGAGGCTATTATTCTATTCTGAAAGGTGTTGTTATAACCGTCTGATGAAAATAATTTTTTATATTTTTTAAAAAGTTTATAAATATCTTCTCCATTTATTTTGACTGCCTTACTACCAACGATGGTAGAATCTAACCCCCTTGTATCTACAATCCACAAACTGTCATTTAAGTATTCAAAATCTAAAGCATAAAACTCAAACTTATTTTTATTTAACGCCTTTCTTTCTTTACTAGTGAACCGCTTTAATGGAGGACTAACCGTAATATGTCCTTGTCGAACTTCTGATACAACTGGAGCTAATTTTTCATAAAATTGCTTACTTGTTAAAGGCGAAACAATGGTATTTTTTAAGCTATCAAATTTATAATCTAGTGTAGGTTTTGGTATATATTGATATAACCGAGGATGTAGTTTTTGTAGTTTCTTATACGCCACATTTACATCTTTTTTTAAACTACGTGCAGAATGATTTACAGCAATTTCTTCGTTATAAGATTTAACACTTACACAAGAAAATAGCAATAAAAAAACACAAAAATATAAAAGTAGTTTTTGCATAAAAGATGGGTAAAGCACAAAAATAAAAGGAAATTTTATAATGAACTGATTTATATTGGTACTTTTAAAGTCCAAAAATACTATTTATGCCGCTAAAGCAAAACATATTAACACTTCTTTTCATTTTTGGAGGTTGCTTTGCCTTTGCACAACAAATGGAACTATCAACCATTATTGAAGCCGAAGCAAAAGCGGCAACTAAATTAATAAATTATAAAGCCAATATTAATACTGCAAACTACGATGTTACGCATCATAGAATGGATTGGGTTATTGACCCTGCCATTGCTTTTATCAATGGTGATGTAACAACTACCTTTACTGCTCTAGAGAATTTAAGCACTGTAACTTTTGATTTGGATGATAACATGTTGGTGTCAGCAGTTTCAGAAAATGAAACCTCTTTAGCCTTTTCTCAAA
The DNA here is from genome assembly GCF_003449015.1 of Aureibaculum luteum. GTDB lineage: Bacteria > Bacteroidota > Bacteroidia > Flavobacteriales > Flavobacteriaceae > Aureibaculum > Aureibaculum luteum. The sequence goes on from NZ_QRGD01000001.1 coordinate 733,679, forward strand.
ATGCAAATGATGAATTAATTATTACTTTACCGCAAACATTATTACAAGGAGAATCTACAGCCATAAAAATTACATACAGTGGTAACCCACAAAGTTCAGGCTTTGGCTCTTTTGAACAAACTGAACATAATGGAACGCCTATCATTTGGACACTTTCTGAACCTTTTGGAGCAAAAGGTTGGTGGCCGTGTAAACAAGACCTCAACGATAAAATTGACAGTATAGATGTGTATTTAAAAACACCAGAATTATACACTGCTGTCTCTAACGGATTAGAGCAAAGTCAGACCTTAAATGCGGGGCAAAAAACCACACATTTTAAACATAAATATCCCATTCCGGCCTATTTAATTGCCATAGCGGTAACAAATTACAGCACGTATAATCACACCGTGGCTAATAACGGAAATCCGTTTGAGATTGTAAATTATGTATACCCTGAAAATTTAGCATCCGCCCAGAGCCAAACTCCAGTAACTGTTGAAATCATGAATTTATTTACGGAGTTGTTTGAGGAATACCCTTTTGCAGATGAAAAATATGGCCATGCTCAATTTGGATGGGGTGGCGGCATGGAGCATACCACCGTTTCTTTTATGGGTAGCTTTAACCGAGGATTAATTGCTCATGAATTGGCACACCAGTGGTTTGGGAATAAAATAACCTGTGGTAGTTGGAAAGATATTTGGCTCAATGAAAGTTTTGCAACGTATTTAGCAGGAATTACCATTGAAAATTTGGATGGTGAACCCAGTTTTAAAAGTTGGAGGACAAGCTCCGTAAATCAAATTACTTCTCAGCCCGATGGTTCTGTTTATTTATCTGATATTGATACAACAAATGTCAGTAGAATATTCAATGGTCGGTTATCTTATACCAAAGGATCGATGGTTTTACATATGCTCAGAAAAAAATTAGGAGACGTTGTTTTTTTTCAAGGAATGAAAAATTATTTAGCAGACCCCAACTTAGCATACAGTTATGCGAAAACTCCTGATTTTATAGCAAATATGGAAAATGCGAGTGGAGAAGATTTATCAGATTTTTTTGCAGATTGGATCTATGGAGAAGGTCATCCAAGTTACTCAGCAACATGGGTTCAACCTGAAAATGACGAAATAAAAATCACAATAAATCAAACGCAAAGTCATGCTTCTGTAAGTTATTTTGAAGCTTCAATTCCCGTTCGAATTACAGGAACCAACAACGAAATTTTAGACGTAGTTTTAAATAATACCACCGACGGTCAAGAATTTACAGAAACGGTAAGTTTTCAAGTAGCTCAAATTCAAATTGACCCAGATGTACATTTAATTTCAACAAATAATACTGCTGTTTTAGGAATTGATAATGAAATATCCTCGCAATTCAACGTTTTTCCCAACCCTGTAACGAACATACTTACAATAACCACGACAGGCCTTACGAGTATTGAAAATATTACCATCTACAATACATTAGGTCAGATGGAACGTGAGTTTACTACTTCAGAAAATATTGATGTTTCTACGTTAACAAATGGCTTGCATTTTATTAGAATAAAAACGGATAAAAACACCATCAACAAATCCTTTTTAAAGCAATAATTATATGGGATTAATGCATTCTATTTTAGACAACGCTTTTAAAAACGCCAAACCTTTAACCATAAATAAAGATTCTAAAATTATACTTTTTAGTGATCTACATAAAGGGGACAATAGTTATGCCGATGATTTTTTGCATAATATGCTTATTTATCAGCATGCTATAAAAGAATACTATGACAATAATTTCACCTATATAGAATTAGGTGATGGAGTAGAACTCTGGGAAAATTATTCTTTTGAGCCTATTTACAAGGCCCATAAAAGTTCGTTTGAGTTATTAAAATTGTTTTATGATGATGATAGACTGTATATGCTTTGGGGAAATCACGATATGATTTTTGGAGATCCGTTAACGGTAGAAAAAATGTTATATAAAATATTTCCGCCTAAAAACATCAAACAAAAAGAGCGTCTTTTTAATTTGGAATATCACGAAAGTATGTTGTTACAAATTGAAAATACAGACAAAAAAATATTCTTAATCCATGGGCATCAAGCCGATTGGTTCAATTATAGGTTTTGGAAAGTGAGTCGTTTTTTTGTACGCTATTTATGGATGCCTTTACAGAAATGGTTTAACGTAAAAGACCCTACGAGTCCTGCAAAAAACAACACTACACTCAACAGAATTGAGAAAAAATTAAAAAACTGGATGTTGAAAAATGACAATCAAATGGTGATTGCCGGTCATACACATAGACCGCGTTTTCCAGATCCGGGACTCTTACCCTATTTTAATGATGGTAGTTGTGTACATCCAAATTCTATTATTGGACTTGAAATTGAAAATTTAGAAATTACCATGGTAAAATGGCATTTTGAAAAAGATGAGGATGGGCAAAATAATATTGTAAAAACGGTATTAGCTGGACCACAAAAATTGGAATTGTATTTGTAAAAACGAATAGTTACCCAACGAATTTTCATAATACTTTTTTTACTGCCAACTGAAAACTGCTACTGCTAACTAAAGTCCTCTCTCCGCTTGAATTTGCTCGTATGCTTTTTGTATTTGTCTAAACTTTTCTTCAGCACCTTTTTGATGAGCTTCACCCAAGTGTCTTAACTTATCTGGATGGTGTTTTTTAGCCATTTTACGATAGGCTTTTTTAACCTCATCATTGGTAGCTGTTTTCGTTATTTCTAAAATCTTATAGGCAGTAACACTACTATACGATGTTGAGGATGAAGACGAAGATGAAGAACCATAAAACATTGCTTTAATAGATTCAAAATCGCGACTGCTAATATATAAATAGGTTGAAATACGTTTTATAGCATCAATTTCTGATTGACTAACAGAACCATCTGATTGAGCAATACCAAACAAAAAATGTAATAATTGCAATCGCGAAGCATGGGTCATATGTTCCCTGATTTGCATACATACTTGCCGTGTAGGAATAGTACCTTTCTTTCTTATTTCATTAAATAATTTAAAGGAATTATTCGCACGCTCTTTACCATACATTCTAACAAAGTTATCACGTACATAATCCATTTCTTTTTTGCTCGATCTACCATCTGCTTTAATCACTACAGCAGCAAGTACCAACAAACTAATTTCAAAGTCACCACCAGCCGTTTTTGTTGAATTTCTAGAGCCTTGACCCAGCGTATTCATATCCCCTTCAGTAAATCCATCTACTAAACTACCAACAATAAAACCTAAAATACCACCTATAGGTCCTCCTACAGACCAACCTAAGGTAGCACCTATCCATTTTGAAAAATTCGACATAAAAAATAATCAATTAAGGGGTCAAAGATACATTTATCTTAGAACTATTCTTAATAATGATTATCTTTGCCATTCAATTTAAAAAAGAAAAGAATATGTATCCAGAAGAAATAGTAAAACCAATGCGTCAACAATTAGTAGATGCTGGTTTTCAAGAATTAAAATCTGCAGACCAAGTTGACGCTATATTAAGTGAAAAAGGTACCACTTTAGTAATGGTAAATTCAGTGTGTGGTTGTGCAGCAGGTACTGCAAGACCAGGAGCTATTTTATCAACTACAAGTGATAAAAAACCAGATCATTTTACAACTGTTTTTGCAGGAAATGATGTTGAAGCAGTGAATAAAGCGAGAGAACATATGATTCCGTTCCCTCCATCTTCACCTGCAATTGCATTATTTAAGGATGGTGAATTGGTGCACATGTTAGAACGTCATCATATTGAAGGTAGAACTGCTGAAATGATTGCAGAAAATTTAGCAGGAGCTTATCAAGAGTTTTGTTAAACCTTACAATTTAACCTTCTTCATTCTTTTTACTTAAGTTTTAGTAAAAAGAATGAAGAAGGATTTTTATTAAAAACATGAGAAAATTATTAGCCTATCCTTTATCTGTTATTTATTACCTGTGTTTTGGATTAACACTGTTAATATTTCATCCTATTTTATGGATTAGCAATAACGTATTTGGCTACAACGCTTTAAAGAAAAGTGTTGATCTGTTTAACTTTTTCTTATTGCGATGTTTAAATATTTTAGGTACTCGTTTTACGTTTACCAATCCAAATGATATAGAAATTAACCAACCCTTGATTATTGTTTCCAATCATCAAAGCATGTACGATATATCACCTATAATTTGGTATATGCGTAAACATCATCCTAAATTTATTAGCAAGGCCGAATTAGGCAAAGGCATACCGAGTATTTCTTATAATTTACGCCATGGAGGTTCTGCATTAATAGAAAGAAAAAATCCGAGACAAGCCATTACTGCCATAAAGGAATTTTCAGTTTCTGTTATAAAAAATAATTGGGCTGCTGTAATTTTTCCAGAAGGCACAAGAAGTAAAAATGGGGTGCCTAAAGATTTTCAAAAAAGAGGATTGTTAACTTTATTTAAAGAAATACCTGAAGCTACTGTTGTTCCAATTTCTATAAATAATTCTTGGAAAACAGTACGTTACGGAAAATTTCCAATGGGCATAGGCACGCACATAACCATTACAGTACACAAACCAGTAAAAATTGCTACCTTTACGGATAAGGAGCTCTTAATAAATGAAGTTGAAACCACCATAAAAAATGGTGTTCATCCATAAAATATATATATGTCGTTAAAAAATAAAAGATTAGAAGTAATGCGATTTTTGGAAAAAGATGTTGATGCATTGATTCAAAAATATTTAATCCCAATAGATAAAATTTGGCAGCCTTCCGATTTCTTACCTAATTCTGAAGGTGATAATTTTTTTAATGAGGTTACTGAAATACGTGAACTAGCAAAAGAATTACCTTACGATTTTTGGGTTGTTTTAGTTGGTGATATGATTACTGAAGAAGCACTACCTACTTACGAGTCTTGGTTAATGGATGTTGAAGGTGTAGATCAAGTTGACACCAACCCTTGGGGAAAATGGGTGCGTCAATGGACAGGTGAAGAGAATAGACATGGAGATGTGCTGAACAAATACCTGTACCTTTCTGGAAGGGTAAATATGAAAGAAATTGAAATTACCACACAACATTTAATTACTGATGGTTTTGATATAGGCACAGACCGTGACCCTTATAAAAACTTTGTGTACACCAGTTTTCAAGAATTGGCAACCTATGTATCTCATAACAGAGTAGCCAAATTGGCAAAAGAAAAAGGCAATAAACAATTGGCCAAAATGTGTCGTATTATTTCTGGTGACGAAATGCGTCATCACAATGCGTATTCTGAATTTGTAGAGCGTATTTTTAAAGTTGATCCTAGCCAAATGATGTTGGCATTTCAATATATGATGAAGCAAAAAATTGTTATGCCTGCACAATTTTTAAGAGAATCTGGAGACAAAATTGGTACTGCTTTTGAAGAATTTTCAAATACGGCACAACGAATAGGTGTTTACACTTCTTTAGATTATGTTGACATTCTAGACAAACTTGTAAAACGTTGGGAAATTGATAAGATTACTGACCTTTCAGATGAAGCTGAAAAAGCAAGGGACTATTTAATTAACTTACCTGCAAGAATGTTACGCCTAGCGGAACGTATGAAAATTCCTGAAAATTCTTTTCAATTTAAATGGGTAGAACCAGCGACCAAATAGATTCAATATATGGATCAAAATCAAATCATCTCTAAGACCATTGACTTTGTAAAAGACAAATTAATTGGGGCAGAAGGAGGCCATGATTGGTTTCATATTGAAAGGGTATATAACAATGCCCAATTGATTTCTAAAACAGAGAATGCTGACAGTTTTATTGTTGCTCTTGGTGCGTTATTGCATGATATTGCTGATGCTAAATTTCACGATGGTGATGAAACTATTGGTCCAAAAGTAGCACGTGAATTTTTATTTCAACAAAATATTGATAGCACAATAATTGAGAATGTTATTAAAATTATTGAGAATATTTCTTACAAATCATCGCTTTCTAAAAGCCAAAATAGATTTACATCAATAGAACTTGACATTGTACAAGATGCAGATAGACTAGATGCTATTGGAGCTATTGGTATTGCACGTTGTTTTAATTATGGAGGTTTTAAAAACAGGGAAATATACAACCCTGATATTGCCCCGAATTTAAACATGACCAAAGAAGAATACAAAAACTCAACAGCACCAACTATTAATCATTTTTATGAAAAATTGTTGTTGTTAAAAGACAAAATGAATACCAAGTCTGGTAAAAAAATAGCTAAAAAAAGACATGTTTATATGCTGAAATACTTAGACCAATTCGATGCAGAATGGAATGGCGAAAAGTAAATTTTACGTTGTGCTTTTCTCAATTTCATCAACCAAATTCACAATTTCTTGAGGGATTGTACTTTCATTAAACGTTGCTCCATAAATTTTACCATCAATATTTAATTTTACGTCATACACAAAAGCATCCGTAAGATTTTTATTTTCATTGACTAAATTTGGGTTATTCAATACCTTTTTTAAGTTTTCTTTTTGTTGAATATCAATATCTAATTTGCCTTCATATTCTCTTTGAATATTTGCAAAACCGCCACTTATATGAATATTATAGAACATACTAAACAATTTGAGCTAGACCAACTTCCGAAAAACTTTTTGTAATTACCTCAACGGATTTTATATTCACTTTTTTATCATCTGATAATTTTTTTGAGACCTTCAATAGATTATCTAACAAATCATTAAAATTAGCAGTACGCCATAGCACTTTTAAGGTTTCAAACCATATTAAGGCACTATCATCAATTCCGATTTCTAAAGCAGATAAATAAAAAGCTTTGTTCGGAATACCAGAATTAATATGTACGCCCTCATTATCATCGGTACCTGTATATAAATTATCCATATGATCAGGCTGATTGTCAAAATCATTTGATGTGCCCGGTGCCTTCATAGACCTAATGGCTTTACCAGGAAATTTATCTGTTACAATTAAATCGCCTATCAGCCAATCGGCACAAGTAACATCTTGTTTTAAATACTTTTGTTTAACAACTGTTCCAAATACATCTGAAAAATGTTCATTTAATGCTCCTGGTTGTGATTTGTATTCTAAATTTGCCAAAAACTGGGTAACCGCATGCATTAACTCATGTGCAACAACATCGATAGCCTTAGTGAAATCTTTAAATTGGATGCCATCACCTTCTCCATAAGTCATTTCGTCACCATCCCAAAAGGCATTGTTATAATTTTTTCCATAACGGATGTTAGAAATCACATCCATTCCATTATCATCAATTGAGTTTAAATTAAACGTGTTTTTAAAATAATCTTTTACATATCCCGACATATCATAAACTTCATTGGCAATAACATCATCAACTTCATCATCATTTTCTTTACGGATAAGCTCAACACGTTGTTTATATAAATTTAAACTATCATAAATATATCTTTCGCCTTTTCCTGCTTTTTCCTCTTGGATTAAGAGATTATTTAAAACGGTATTTCGTTTTAGTAATATACGTTGTGCATCATTCAATGTTTTCTTGCAACTTGTATTTCCTCTTTTGGCAAGTTCTTCAAGAATATGAGGGGGAATAATTGAACACTGAGCTTTAATACACATAAGAAGCGATTTTATACTAAATAACTACTTTAATAAGCTTTTTAGTATTTATAAAATACTCTTTAATATATATTTAACACTTAAGTACTTACAATAAAAAGACCTGGAGATATTAAAATTTCACAGGTCTTTTTTTTAGCTATTGAAATTAATTGTCAGTTTAACACAGGTGTTACTGTATATCCTTCGTCTTTTAATAATTGTATTACTCCTTTTTTACCACCTAAATGCCCAGCTCCTACAGCATAAATCACTTTTTTATCTTTAGAAATTTCAGGTATTTTTTTTACCCAATTCTTATTTCTATTCAGTAATAAAGCATCAATCATTTTTTCATCGTTATCAAAAGATTTCAACGTAAAATTATATAAAGAATCTATATTTTCAGACTTGTATTTTGCGACCATTTTTCCGTAAAGTTCTTTTGTCTCCTCAGGATCATCTAACATTTCAACTAAATCATCTAATTGTTCTTCATAAGGAATACTATCAAAAACTGACATTTGATCATTTACCGTTTCCAAACCCTTCAATTCTTTTTTAGCTGCTTTGGCCATCCCGATAAACGTCATTTCGTAACTCGCTACTTGTTTACCCATAAATGAAGACATAATAGTAGATGACATATACAAAGGCTTAAATTTATTAAATTGTGCAAAGCCCATACCTACATTTTCTTTTAAATAACTATCTAAAAGCTTGTACTCTGTTGAATCTACATGGTTAGACAGAAGATCTTGTTCTCCCATCATCATTTCTTGCATCATTTCCCGCATCATTTCAGGACTATCCATATCTAACTCCAAGTAAATTTCATCTGTACTTTCAAAGGCATCTTTTACCTTCTGAGGCATAGAAAAATCTTTTTGAGGCATCATATGTATGGTACCAAAAATATATGAAGTTTGGATATTGTCACCTTCAATTTTCCACAACAGACTGCTTTTATCTTGTGCCTGAACTGCTGTAATTAAAAAGCATAACAATGTAAATATTGTTACTATTTGTTTTTTCATTTTTTGAGTTTTTTAGTATGTTAAAAGTACATCACTTTATGTTGTAATGTTACTTTAATTAAAAAGTGGGAAAACCAATATGGAAATCCCACTTTTAAATGTGTATTTTCTATTTTAATTTAGTGGTAATTTTTGCATTACCCATGGCAGGTACAACTTGTTCAATTTGACTTGCTGCTTTTTTATCTACGTCAATTAACATTGTAGTTGAGTCCTTATCATTTTCTACATTAGAAATGATAACTTTCCATTGATTATTTTCTTTTCCTGTCACTTCTAACTTCATAGTATTCAATTTTTGTGACATCACATCAAGACTATAAAAAGAGGTCTCATACCCTTCCGCTAACGGCAAACGAGCCACCAATAGATCATATCCAGCTCCATTGGTTAAATACGCTCCTTCTACTGGCATATCTTTGGTTTTACCCATCATGGTAAGCGAAATAGTATCTTTTGTATAGTTAACCTCAAAAGTTTGACCACCCTGTGTAATAACTCTTTTAACGGGAGTCATGTTTTCTAAATAAACTACGTCTTCACTGTTTCCCATTGCCGATGTAGATGCATCTTTAATAACCCATTGTGTCCCTTCCTTTTTAATTTCACGTGTTAATTGCATCGGTATGTTCTGTCCTTGAACTTCTATGGTAACATCATATTGATTTGTCGACGCTTTTAAGTCGTTACTTAAAGCAGGTAGTGTTGCTGCAACAGCTACTTTTTCTACTTTAGTATATACTACTTTAGAAACATCTTGAGTAATTTCACCCAATCTTTTTTCAACGGCCTCACTCATATCTTTTTGATATCTACCACCTAAATGTTTGGCTAAGAATTTCTCAATTGAAACCCACATTGCCATATTGTTATTTGGCTTTCTAAACCCGTGACCTTCATCATCTGCTAAGATATATTCCACATCTTTTCCAGAATCTCGCATTGAAACCACAATCTGATCACTTTCTGCCTGCTTTACTCTAGGGTCATTTGCCCCTTGAATAATTAATAACGGCTTTGTAATTTTATCAGCACTAAATAAAGGACTTGCTTCCGTAATTAGTTTTTTACCTTCTTCCGTTTCAGGGTCTCCTGTCATTTCATATAAACTTTTTCTAAAAGATTCCCAATATGCAGGTATAGATTCTAATAAGGTAAATAAGTTACTTGGCCCTACAATATCAACACCACAAGTGTAAACTTCTGGAGTAAATGCTAAACCAGCTAAAGTTGCATAACCACCGTAACTTCCACCCATAATAGCTACTCTATCTTTATCTGCAACACCATTACCTATAAAATGCTTTACACCCCACGTAATATCATCTTGCATCTTTTTACCCCATTCTCTATCTCCTGCATTTAAGAATGCTTTTCCGTAACCACCACTAGCTCTAAAATTTGGTTGTAATACGGCATAGCCTCTGTTTGCTAAAATTTGAGCATAAGGATTGTACCCCCAATAATCTCTCGGTCCTTTTGGACCTCCATGTACTAAAACGACAAGCGGTAAATTCTTTTTTGCTACGCCTACTGGTACAGTTAAATAACCAGGAATTTCTAATCCGTCACTACTTTTATAAGAAACAGGTTCCATTTTAGCTAAATGTTGTTCTACTTCTTTTAAACGTGGTCTTGGTGTATATTGATGAATCAACTTTTTAGTATCCCAATTAAAATAGTAGGTATCAGAAGCCGAATTATCACTACTTGTTGAAATCAACATTTGCTTATAATCTTTTGTAAAACTTGCAAAGCCAATTTCTTTACCTTTAAATTTCTTTTCTAAGTAGTTATACATTTTTTCCCACTTCTTATCTTTCCAAAGACGCTCTCTTTTATCGTATGTGTATGATGTATATATAATTTCGCGTGTATTATCGTCTATAAACATACCTCCAAAATCTACTTTATTTTTAGGGTCACTCTCCATTTTCTCAATCTTTTGAGTTTGTGGATCCATTGTATAAAGCGTAGAAAAGTTTACATCTCCTTTATTAGAAACCAAATACATTTTAGTATTGTCTTTGTTCCAACCTGCTACATAAGCTTGTTCTTGTAAATTAGTTTCGTATATCTTCGTAAATTTATTATCGCCATCTATACGGTGAATTTCAGAATGACCAGCTTCATTAGTTCTATACGCTAATCGTGGATTTTCATCCCAATCAAAGTTCCAACTGGTTATTCTATTGTTATTTTCATACAACAAATCTAATTTACCTGTACTTATATCTAGTTTATATAAATCATGCCAAGCTTTATCTCTATCATTAATACCCACCATCAATTCATTAGGGTTCTTTTTACTCGCTTGATAAATTTGAGCGGTTACATCCTTCATCGGTGTTAGGTTTTTAGAAACTGGCACACCGGTTTCTTCCTCAGCTTCAGCATTCGGGTTTACCGCATAAATATTATAGTTCTCATCGCCCTTATTGTCTTTTACAAATAAGATCTTTGTACCATCATAAGTCCATGAATAACCTCCTAGTGGCCTTTCATTATTTGTCAATGGACGTGCTTCATCGAAAGGTTGATCAAATTTTTTCACCCAAATGTTCATTATTCCGTTGTATTCTTTTAAGAAAGAAATCCATTGTCCATCAGGGCTCAATTGCCCACTAGATATTTCAGGGTTTCCAAAAAAGATATCACGATCAATTATAGGTACATCGTTTTGTTGTGCATTTGCATTTGGTATTATCAGGGTAAATAGTGTCAGCATTATTAATAGTTGTTTTTTCATTTTTAATAATTTAAAGTTAGTATATGTTTTATTTTATTATCGACTTACAGCATAGTAAATTACATAAATCCAACTAAATACGCCATGCAATATAGCCCATAAAATCGATTTATTCCTTTCCCAAGAAACAGTTACAGCAATTACGCTACCCAGTCCTACTCCATTTTTAATAACCGTTTGTTGTATTTCTGGAGTAATTGTACTCTGACTGTAACTATCTAACGAGAACAACAATAGTACTGCTGTTAATTTTAGAATATTTTTTATTTTCAGTTTATTCATTCTATTTTTAATTAAAGGTTGCATAATTTTCTATTTAATTTTTAAAGAATTACGGCTTCTATGATTTTGATGATTGCATCTATTACTATTAGTATCATTTTTTATAAATTTTAAGTTAGTTATTGGATTACACCATTTCTTATGGTTATTATTTCAGTATTTTTTTTGTTATTCAATTCTATGGTTAAAAGGTCAAAATCTTTAAAACCTTTTACTTTTTTGTTTAAAAGATCATTAATGCGGATTGCTTCACCTTCAAAAGATTGATAATCACAATCAATCATTTGATATTCTGCCTTTTCAGTCGACAACCCCTCTTTACCAAATTGCAATCCTTTTGCATAGATAATCTGGTTTATCTCCGTGCAATCGCAATTTTCTTCGAGTACTTCGCTAATTAAGTCTGATCTATCTGTAGCATCTTGATAGCCATCTAAAAACCCTTTTATCATTACGGCTATAGCAACAAGTACTACTGCCATAATTACTGTTGTTGTTATATTTTTCTTTTTTGTCATGTGTTCTACTTTTAAGTGATTATAATATTTAACTATTCGGTTTCTAATATTTCACAGTACAATTAAACCCAACACCTATCGCACCTACTTTCTCCCAATCACCTTGACTAACATCTCTAATAATCATTTTGTTTCCTAAAAATGCCGCTGAAAAAAACAGCTCGTCCTCAGGTTTTGGTTCTTCAATCAATTCAAGTGTACAATAGATATCATCTTTCACAATAATGTTATACGCTTCTAGGTTCAGTGTAAATTCGCCTTCTTTTACATTAATTGGAAAAATTATATTCTGATTTACAATTTTCTCATAAGGAAGTCCATCTTTTATGCTATAGAAATTTATACGGTATTTCAGTGTATCATTACTATTTGCAGCTATATTGGTATGAAAGCTTTTAATATAGGTTGGACTATTGTTGATTTTAATTTTTGTTCCAATTTCTTGTCCAAGCGTAATTTCTGTAAATCCGATTCTTACCTTTTTAGATTTCGATTTATTTCCTATAACTTTTTCTTTTAATTTTTTAGCGGTTAATACAACTTCACTCAATGTAGTAACATCAGGATAAAGTAAGATCTCTGAATTAGTCTTTAACATCTTCAAAAAATCACGGACCAGAATAGATTTTGATTTGTAGCCAATTGAGGATAGTCTAATGGAATCATTAAATACATTTGATTTTGTTTCAAATTCAAACTTACCTTCAAAATTAGTTACAGTTCCAATACTCTTATTAATGATTCCAATATTCACATAAGGGATAGGTTCGTCGGTTTCAATATCTTTTATAACTCCCTCTGCAAAATTTTGTGCGAAAAGAGACATTGTACAAATGAATAAAATGATGCTTATTATAAATTTCATGCTATTATAATTTTTAGTTGTTTATTGTTGTTTGATTTCTGAAGCAAATAACCTTCTAAATAATAGGTTACACAAGCAAAGCTACCCCAGTTTTAGAAAAATGGGGATAATAATTTGAGTTTAAAAATCTGTTTATCAGTGCCTTATCTTGATGTGAAGCTTAGCAAACGAACGCGTCATTTGGCAACCCTATATTTATAAATTTAGGGTAAAAGAAGTGTAAAAACTAGTTCTCTAGGAAAGTGAATTCAGTTGTTTGATGTAAAATGAAGGGTTTAAACCTGTACGTAATTTGAAGTATTTTGCAAAAGAATCTGCACTTTTATACCCTATCTCTTCAGCAATTGATTGCACAGAAAAGGAACGAAATCGATTATCATTTTTCAATCTTAATACTGCATAGTTAATTCGCAAATCATTAATATAGGTATTAAAATTTTTCTCGTAATGTGAGTTTATTACTTTAGAAAGGTAAGTTGTATTGGTCTTAATTTTTTTAGCAATAGTATAAGAATTGCAATCTTGTCTTAAAAAATATTCTTGTTCTTTTAAGGTTTGTAAGCCTGCCAATATCAGATGAGTTGTTTCTTCATTTACCTCTGCCGAGACTTTTTCTTCAAGCACTTTATCTTTGGTGTCTATGATTTCAAACGTAGCTTTTTCTTCCTGATTAAATTTAGCCAACAATACATTGAACTTTTCTGTATTTTTCTTTTTCTCCTTAATCAAATACCCAATTATAAAGATCAACCCTAAAACAAAAATTAAAATACTCCCTATAATATATTGCAGTCTATTTTTTTTTGATGCTTCTACTTCTTTCAATTCTTGCATCTCTTTATCATGAAAAGTTGAGACCAAAGTATCTTTACCTTTTTCTAGAGTCGTCAGATTTAAAATAAACTTTTCGTAATATTCATTTGATTTTTCAATATTACCGGCTTCTTTATATACTTTAGCTAACAACTTATAATCATTAACAAGAAACATTTCACTTTGCTTTTTTATTTTAACCTCAATCCCTTCTACTAAGGTAGTAATAGCTTTGTCATATTTTTTTAAGTTCAAATAACACTCTCCCAATTGTAAACTTACATTTGCAGGTCCTGTGCTAGGATCATATTCATAACCAACCCTTTCAGCTTCTTTTAAATAAAGTAAAGCTTTATTATATTCTTTTTTTTCTAAATAGACAAATCCTAATTGGGCCTTATAACGCAATTTAGCATTCAAATTTATAGTGTCCATATTCTTTTTTACACCTTCTTCTAAAATCCAAAGTGCAGAATCTTTTTCCTTAAGTGCTATATAAATCCTACTTATATTAACTGCAAGAGCCGATCTTCTGTTTTTTTTCCAATCTTCATTTACAGAATCTATGCTTTCGATAACTTTAAGTAAATTCTTATTGGTAATCAATCCCTTTTTATAATTGCCTGACCCTAAATGTAAGTACGCAATTCTTGTTGGTATAACATATTGCTTATAAAATTCTAAATTGTGCTTCTCCGCAATTGCAGTGCTTTCATCATAATAAGTCATCGCTTTTTCAAATTGACCTAAATAACCATAACACTTACCTAATTCAACCAATATTCTCAACTCATTATCAACAGTTTTAACAGATGCATACTTTTATCTGATAGATCGATTTTCCTTAAAAATTTTAATTCTCTTTCAAAAAAGACTGATGCTAGTTTTAAGTTGATCATATGTCCATTATAATTAGCAATATTATCTAATGCTTCTATAATTTTAAGCGTATCTCTCGACCCTTCTGCTAAAACCAATTGTTTTTTTGAAAAATCTAACGCTTTTTGAAAATCTGTTTCTTCATATTTTGCAATAGAATCATTGAGTATTTGGTATTTCTTTAAATTATCTTCAAGGTCTTGAGCATAGCAAAAAGTAGTGTTTAATGAACTAAAGCATATTAAAAGAATTAGTATTTTAAAAAAGTTTTGCATAAGTTTATTTTCAATCTAAAGAATTGAGTTGTTTGATGTAAAATGAAGGGTTTAAACCCGTACTTAATTTGAAGTATCTGGCAAATGAATCTGCACTTTTATAACCTATCTCTTCGGCTATTGATTGCACAGAAAAGGAACGAAATCTACTATCATTCTTCAATCTTAATATGGCATAATTAATTCGTAAATCATTAATATAGGTGTTAAAATTTTTCTCGAAATGAGAGTTTATTACTTTAGAAAGGTAAGATGTATTGGTCTTGATCTTTTTAGCAACGTTATAAGAATTACAATCTTGTCTTAAAAAGTATTCTTGTTCTTTTAAAGATTGTAAGCCTGCCAATATAAGGTAAGTTGTTTCTTCATTTACCTCTGCTGAAATTTTTTCCTCAAGCACTTTGTCTTTAGTATCTATAATCTCGAACGTAGTCTTTTCTTCTTGATTAAATTTAGATAATAATACATTAAATTTTTCTGTATTCTTCTTTTTTTCTTTGATAAGATAAATAATAAAAGTTATCAAAAGTACAAGTAATCCCAACCCAATACTCATAAATAAGTAAAACGTATTCTTTTGAGTAGATTTTTCCTTTTCTAAGTTTGATACTTCCTGTGTATGAAAAGCAGAGGTAATGGTATCTTTACTTTTTTCTAAGGCCGTTTGGTTTAATATATATTTTTCAAAGTTTTCATTTGATTTTTCTAAATTACCCGACTGCTTATATATTTTTGCCAACAGTTTATAATCTTCGGTTAGGTGAATTTCTTTGGTTCGTTGCTTTTTTAAAATTAAACCTTGCTCGAGTTTGTCTATTGCTAGCTGATAATTTTTTAAATAAAAATAGCATTCTGCAAGTTCTAACGAATAGCTCGCCGGTCCCACAACAGAATCGTATTGAACTGCTAAACTATGTGCTTCTAACAAATAATTAAGAGCCTTCTGATATTCTTTTTTCTCTAAATACACTTCGCCCCTTTGTCCAACGAACAGTTGTTTAGAAGATATACTTAACGTATCTAATTTCTCTTTAAGCCCCTCATCTAAAATCCAAAGTGCAGAATCTAACTTAGCCAAGTTTAGATAAGAATTACTAATATTTATTGCTACGAACCCTCTATTGGCTATTTTTGTAGTATCACTAACGTCGTTTACCGTTTTTAAAGCCTCGTAAGATTCTTTATTTTTTTTAAGAGCGACTCTATAATTACCTATTGTTGCGTACAAATCGGCAATGATAGTAGGCATAATGGCCTTATAAAATTCTAAATTTTCTTTTTCGGCAATTGCCACACATTTATCATAAAGCTTCAGTGCTTTATTAAACTGACCTAGTGCCACATAATTTTGACCTAATTGGGCTAAAATTTCAATTTCAGTGTAATAATCAGCCGTTAGTCTTTTATACTTTTCTTCATTTACATCTATAAATGAAATTAGGGCTAATTCTCTTTCAAAAAATTCAATTGATTGTTTAAACTCCGAAATAAACTGACTATTTCTTCCAATAAAATGTAATGACTGTATGATTTTAACCGTATCACGACCCTTCTCCGCTAATAATAATTGTCGCTTTGCAAAATCAATGGAAAGTCTATTATCAGTAGGTTTGTATTTAGTGATAGAATCACTCAGTGCTTCATACTCTTTTAAATTGTCTTTAAGATCTTGAGCATAACTATCACTTATACTAAAGAAAATCAATGCTAATAATAAAAGTGCTATTTTGTAGAAATAATTCAAAAAATTGTTCGTCAGTTTAAATTAAAATTTGGCCTTTCTTTTTTCTAAAAATGCAGTGGTACCCTCTGTAAAATCATCAGTACCAAAACATTTACCAAATTGCTTTATCTCCTTTTCATAACCATTTTCACCATCTTTGAATCCGGCATTAACAGCTTTTATTGCAGAAGCTATAGCTAAAGGAGAATTCTGAATTATTTTAGAAGCTAGATTTTCCGCTAATGGTAAAAGTTCTTCTTGAGTCACAGTGTAGTTTACTAAACCCACTTTTAAAGCTTCATCGGCATTGATCATCCTCGCTGTCATAATCATTTCCATAGCTTTACCTTTACCTACCAATTGAGGCAAACGTTGTGTGCCACCATAACCAGGAATAACACCTAAACTCGTTTCAGGCAATCCCATTTTGGCATTATCTGAAGCTATTCTAAAATGACAAGCCATCGCTAACTCTAAACCTCCACCTAAAGCAAAACCATTAATTGCAGCGATTACAGGTATAGAAAGATTTTCAATAAAATCAAAAACTAACTTTTGACCTTGTTTAGCCAAAGCTGTCCCCTCTTTTACCTCAAAATCTGAAAATTCAGAAATATCTGCACCAGCAACAAAGGCTTTTTCTCCACTTCCTGTTAGTATAATAACCCGCGTCGTTTCATCTCCTTCAATTTCAACGAAAGCATTGTGTAATTCTGAGAGTGTCTCTCTATTTAAGGCATTAAGTTTACTTGGACGATTAATTGTAATCGTTGTAATGTTGTCATCCTGCTCAATTAGAATATTGTTGTAACTCATTAGTGTTTATTTTTTTGGAATGGTAATCGTAAAAACAGAACCAACTCCTAATTCAGATACAAAGGTAATATTTCCATCATAAGCCTCCACAATATTTTTTACCATAGCTAAGCCTAATCCCATTCCACTCGATTTTGTAGTAAATTTAGGTTCAAATATTTTATCTTTAAATTCCTCTTCAATTCCTACACCATTATCTGCAATGGTAATAACAATCTGATTGTTATCTTGTGCCACACGTACCTCAATTTTTGGATTTTCCTTATCTTCTATAGATTGAATGGCATTTTTTGTGAGGTTTGTGATAACTCGAATCAATTGTGTTTTGTCTAATTTGGCAATTAACTCTTTCTCCTCATTAAAATAATGAATATAGTCTTCATTAAAAATATCCAACGCCAATTTAACCACTTCTACAACATTCAAGTTTTCACTATTCTGCTTAGGCATCTCAGCAAAATTAGAAAATGCAGAAGCAATAGAACTCATTGTATCTATTTGTTGAATTAGTGATTTACTAAATTCGTTTATTTTCGATTTTATATTTGGATCGTTTGCATCAAAACGCTGCTCAAAGCTTTGAACGGTTAAACGCATTGGGGTTAGCGGATTTTTAATTTCATGTGCCACCTGTTTAGCCATTTCTCTCCAGGCCTGTTCTCGCTGACTTTTAGCTAATTTGGCCGCACTATTTTCTAATTCATCAACCATCTTGTTATACGCATTAACTAGGTTGTAAATTTCTAAACTTGCCGTGTCTAATAAAATTTTTTCATTACTTTTCCCTATGGCCGTCATCGCCATTTTATCACTTACTGTTTCTATAGATTGAGAAATATACTTGGATACAAAATATGCTATGGTGATAGCAATTAACAACATGAAAAAATAAACGTAAGATAATCTTCCTAAAAATTCAATGAGCTCATCATTTTGAAAAGTATTATCTTTTAAATAATGAATGTGCAAAATACCAATAGGCTTAAATTTACTATCATAAATGTAGGTGTAGGCAGATTTATATTTTATCCCACTCGGTGTCTGATCTTCAACCACGACTCTATGGTCTGAACTTTCAGCCAATCCGTTTAAAACGCGTTGAGAAATATCATAATTAGTATCGTCTTTTGCAAAACTCGATGAAGAACTGATTTGGAGTTTTCCTTTTAAATCAAAAATGAGAATATCAAGTTGGTTTATATCAGAAATATCATAGATTCTATCTTTATATTTAAAGATATTATATAAATTTTCTTCTGTAACTGGAAAAGTAGTATGTTTTTTTAACTCAATACCAATAGTGGTTTTTATAGTATTTTCTTTACGTTCTAGACGATCTTCGTGATAATCTTTTGTTTGTTCACGGTATTGATAAACCGCTACCAAAGCTATTAGAATAGAGGCTATAACCACCAACAGGATCATGGCTAAAAAGATGCGGGTACGTAAAGAGAATTTTTTTAGTTTCATTTAGTGTCAAGTTAATGTTGAAATGACTTATAAGGCAATCGTAGATTTTGTGGCAGGTCTAGGCAAGAAATCATTGAATAGCCGTAGCTATTGAATTATTTTTTAACAACGAGATGCCGCAAAAGACACCTTGGATTATACGTTTATTTTAGCTTAACTTGACACTAAGTGTAAAGATAGCAAATATCATACCTAAAAAATATAAAACAGTATAACTAAATATTCTATGGAGATTTCGAAGAAATTCTTAAATCTTAATAAATTTTGAAATGCTTCCTTTATTTACTTTCAGATAATACACCCCAGGTTTAAGACTCTCTGTTTTAATTTTAATTTGATTGTTTTCAGCAGGCATTGAAGAGTTTTCGTACACTACTTGACCTAAATTATTAAAAACATGAACGGTATTAACGGCATCTTTAGACGCATTTAATGACCCTACAATAAGTACATCTTTAACTGGGTTTGGAAATATTCTTACGGCCTTTTTTTCAAGACTAGTAACCTTAGTTGCGTTATGTATTTGCAATTCCGTTTTTTCTACAACAGTTATTGCTGGTGTACCAACAGTATCGATTACCTTTATATAAGATTTGGAATTATTGCCAATAAATTCGTTAGAATTAGTAGCTGCAAAAAGTAAACTAGGTACAAAAAGTAGCATACCTATCAAAAATTTTAAGCCCATCCTTTTTTATTAATTTAGAGTTATGTAATCAATTTTGGGTTTTGCAAATATATAAAAAAAATTAATCAACTGATATGCAAATCATTATGCCTTTAATATATTACTAACAAATTTATCAACACTATTTATACCAAAACTTGTCAAGTGTTTAATAAATGCCGAACCGATAATTGCCCCTTTTGCATACTCGGTAGCT
Source organism: Aureibaculum luteum (assembly GCF_003449015.1). GTDB lineage: Bacteria > Bacteroidota > Bacteroidia > Flavobacteriales > Flavobacteriaceae > Aureibaculum > Aureibaculum luteum. Next base: position 753,576 of record NZ_QRGD01000001.1, read on the forward strand.
TGCGTAAATGAGGTGTTATCAGAAATACCAAAACCAATAATTTGCGGATTGTCTAAGTTCATTTTTTCTATACGTTGGAAGTAGTTTGTCTGTTCTTCTCCAAAACCAGATTGACTACCGGTAACACTAGCACTACTTACCATATAGATAAAACCATTAGATATTGAATCAATAAAACGAATGCGTTCATCTGAAGTTTGAGGTGTAATTAAAAATACATTTATCAATCCGTACTTTTGAAATGTAGCTCTATATTGATCGTTATAAACATCTACAGGAAGGTCAGGAATTATTAATCCGTCAATACCAATTTCTGAGCACTTTTTACAAAATTCTTCTACGCCAAATTGTAAAATAGGGTTAAAATAACCCATAATAATCAATGGTATTTGTACCGATTCTCTTATGTTTTTTAATTGCCCAAACAAAACTTCACTTGTCATACCGTTCTGTAACGCTTTTGTAGAACTTGCTTGTATTGTCGGTCCGTCTGCCAAAGGGTCACTAAATGGCAAGCCAATTTCTATCATATCAACTCCTGACTTTTCAAGATTTTGAATGATAGTAACCGTGTCATTTAAATTTGGATAACCAGCTGTAAAATATATTGAAAGTAAACGTTTACTTTTCTCGAGTTTTTGGTTTATTCTATTCATCTTTAAGTAGCGTATTAAGACCTCACAAGTTTTTAAACACCTTTAAGGTCTAATCTCAAATTTTTATAATTTAAAATAGTTTATATAAGTATCCAAATCTTTATCACCACGACCCGATAAGTTGACTACGACAATATCGTCTTCCTTGAACTTTTTCTTGTCGAAAATAGCCAAGGCGTGTGAACTTTCAATGGCTGGAATTATACCTTCTAATTTACTTAATTCTAATCCCGATTTCATCGCTTCATCATCAGTAATTGACATAAATTCTGCTCGACCTGTTTTACATAAATGTGCGTGCATTGGTCCAACCCCTGGATAATCTAATCCCGCAGAAATAGAATATGGCTCCGTAATTTGACCATCTTTCGTCTGCATTAATAATGTTTTACAGCCATGTATAATTCCTTCTTTTCCCAATATAGAAGTTGCTGCACTTTCTCCTGAATCAACTCCTAATCCTGCCGCTTCTACAGCTATTATTTTTACACTTTCTTCATGTAAAAAGTGATAATACGTTCCTGCTGCATTACTACCGCCACCAATACATGCCACAACATAATCAGGATTTTCTCTACCTTCATGCTCTTTTAATTGCCATTTTATTTCTTCTGAAATTATAGACTGAAACCGTGTAACCATGTCTGGATATGGATGCGGACCAATAGCTGAACCGATAATATAATGTGTATTTACTGGATTATTAATCCAATCGCGAATGGCTTCATTAGTAGCATCTTTTAAGGTTCTACTGCCTGATAAAGCAGGAATTACAGTTGCCCCTAACATTTTCATTCTGGCCACATTCGGTGCTTGACGAGCAATATCTATTTCACCCATATACACAATACATTCCAAACCCATTAATGCACAGACCGTTGCCGTTGCCACACCATGTTGACCCGCTCCTGTTTCAGCAATAATTCTACTTTTCCCTAAACGTTTAGCCATTAAAATCTGACCAATCGTATTGTTTATTTTGTGAGCACCCGTATGGTTTAAATCTTCACGTTTTAGATATATCTTAGTGTTATATTTTTCAGACAATCGTTTGGCCAAATAAAGTGGAGACGGACGACCAACATAGTCTTTTAACAATTGCTGAAATTCCTTTTGAAAATCAGGTTCTGCCATAACCTTCAAGTAATTCTGGCGTAATTCTTCTACATTTGGATAAAGCATTTCAGGAATGTATGCTCCTCCAAACTCTCCATAGTATCCTTTTTCGTTGACGTTATAATTCATTTTTTATAATTTAGTAAGTGAAAAATCACTCGAACACAAGATCTCCTTATTTAAAAATGACCTTTTTTAAATTCTTTTAACTTTTCTATATCTTTTAATGCTGGCTCTATTTCAAACCGACTATTAATATCTAAAACTTCACAGTATTGCGAGGCTTTACTTTTAAAGAAAATATCTAATTTATCTTTTGATTCTAATCCAATACCTCCACTTAAGAAATAGGGTTTTGTTGATGGATAATTTTCTAGAACATTCCAGTTAAAAGTGTAACCATTGCCTCCTGGATTTTTTCCTTTTGTATCAAACAGAAAATAATCACAAACCGTTTCATAGGGCTTTAAAACCTTAAAATCAAATTCATCTTTAATTGAAAAAACTTTGATAATATCGGGATGTGATCCCGAAATACCCCGAGGCTTCGGGGCAAGTGAATGCCTTAATTTGATACAAAATTCAGGGGTTTCTTCACCATGTAATTGCACAGCTTGCAAACCATACGTGTTCACTTTATCAATAACCTCTTCTAAACTAGCATTTACAAAGACACCAACTTTTTTAATTAATTTTGAAATCTCTGGCATATTACCTACAAAATTTCGTGGTGATTTTTCATAAAATATGAATCCCATATAATCAGGTTGCAACTGAGCAACGCCAATTACATTATCATGATATTTCATTCCACAAACCTTGAGTTTCATAATTTGTTCGTTTTCGTCACCCTGAACTGGTTTCAGCATGACGATTTAATCTGAATTTAGTTTAAGAATAAATTCCTTGGCACTTTTACCTGCATTATCCGTTTTCATAAAGTTTTCACCAATTAAAAAACCTTTATAACCATAGGGTTGTAATTCTTTAATTGCTTCAACACTACTAATACCACTTTCAGACACTTTTACAAAGTCATTAGGTATTTTTGCTGCTAAATCCTTACTATTATCTAAACTAACTTCAAAAGTTTTTAAATTTCTATTATTTACACCCAACATATCTAAACTGGGCATGATAGACTTCTGCAGCTCTTCTTCATTATGAACTTCTAACAATACTTCCAATCCCAATTTTTTAGCAAATTCAGAAAAGTGTTTTATTTCCTTTTGTGACAAAACTGCAGCAATAAGCAATATAACATCGGCACCGTATGATTTTGCCTCTAACAACTGATATTCATCAACAATAAATTCTTTACGCAACAAAGGCAAATTACAATTTGCTCTAGCAGTTAATAAATCATCTAATGATCCTCCAAAATATTTACCATCCGTTAAAACTGACATTCCACATACACCCGCCTCTTCATAACCTTTGGCAACATCAAAAACATTTAAACTGGTATTAATAATTGATTTAGAAGGTGACCTTCTCTTATGTTCCGCGATAATTCCGCTGCTACTATTTTTTAACCTGTTCGCTAAAGAAATCGTTTTACGTTCAAATAAAACCGATTTTTCCAATTGCGTTATTGGTGACACACTTTTTCGAAGTCGAACCTCTATATATTTATCTGCAATTATTCTATCTAGTATTGTCATATTTTTAATTATTACTACTGATTGCCTGCAGTTTCTTTAATGCTTCTAGACCTTTTCCTCCTAAAAGTGATTCCTTTGCTATATCAAACCCCTCTTTCGGTTGTAAATTTTTTACCGTGGCTATTGCCATTCCTGCATTTGCACAAACTACATTATTTTGTGCAATTGTACCTTTTCCGCTTATCACTTCCATAAAAATTTTAGCAGAGTCTTCTACTGTATTTCCACCAAAAATTTCCTCTTGGGTTATTTGTGGCACTCCGAAATCTTCCGGACTTAACATCGTTTCTGTATGATTTGTAATCGCTTTTGTATCTCCTGTCAAAGATATTTCATCATAACCATCTAAAGCATGTAAAATAGTAAAGTTTTTATCTGTGTTTTGATATAAATAACTATACATTCTTGCTAATTCCAAATTAAAAACGCCCACCAATTGATTTTTAGGAAAGGCTGGGTTTACCATAGGGCCCAACATATTAAAAAAGGTTTTTACACCTAATGCCTTACGAATTGGAGCTACATTTTTCATGGCAGGATGAAACAAAGGAGCATGCAATACACAAATACCCGTTTCTTCTAAACTCTTTTGTAGAAAACCTTCATCATTACTAAATTTTATGCCTAAAAATTCCATTACATTACTAGAACCTGATACGGAAGAAACACCATAATTACCATGCTTGGTAACATGAATTCCCGCTCCTGCAGCAACAAAAGATGATAATGTTGAAATATTAAAAGTGTTTTTACCGTCACCACCTGTACCACATAAGTCGATCGTGTTATAATCAGAAAAATCAACTGCTAAACATAAATCTAACAATGCATCACGGAAGCCTTCAAGCTCTTCAACCGTTATACTCCTCATCATATATACCGTTAAAAAAGAGGCAATCTGACTTGGATTATATTCACCTTTTGAAATATTTACCAATACATTTTTAGCCTCCTCTTTCGAGATAGTTTCATGATTGATTAATCTATTTAATATTTGTTTCATTTGATCGCTATTAATGATAAGACTTTAGACAGACTAGCTTTTTAACCAGTTTTCTAATATTTTTTTTCCATTTGGAGTTAACACAGATTCAGGGTGATATTGAACACCTTTTACATCATACTTTTTGTGTCGTAATGACATTATTTGACCGTTTTCGTCAAATGAAGTAGCTTCCAAATCGTCAGGTAAAATGGTATCAACTACCCAAGAATGATATCGACCAACTTCAAAATTTTTCTCCAAACCGTTAAACATAGACTCATCATCTACGGCAAGCGTTATACTTGTTGCCACGCCATGATAAACTTCATCTAAGTTGATAATTTTACCTCCAAAAACCTCAGCAATCGCTTGCTGACCTAAGCAAACTCCTAAAATGCTTTTTGTAGAAGCATATTGTCGAATTATTTCTTTTAACAGTCCTGCTTCATCAGGAATACCTGGTCCTGGAGACAATACGATTTTATCATAGGCTTCAACCTCATCTAAAGCTAATTGGTCATTACGTTTTACCGTGACTTCACAACCTAAATCTTCTAAATAATGTACCAAATTGTAGGTAAAACTATCGTAATTATCTATAACTAATATTTTTTTCATTCCTATCCCTAACCCTTTCCAAAAGAAAGGGGAATTTTTGTTAATTTATTCTAATTTTAGTGGATAAACACCCCTATAGTCCCCTCGAGGGGACTATTTTTATATTTACACGCGTTCTGCCAATTCAATGGCATGTGTTAATGCTCCTAATTTGTTATATACCTCTTGTAATTCATTTTCAGGATCTGATTTTGAAACCAATCCCGCTCCAGCTTGCCAATGTAATTCGTGATTTTTACTTAAAAAAGTACGAATCATAATAGCATGATTAAAATTACCTTCAAAATCCATAAAGCCAATGGCTCCACCATAAAAAGCTCTACTCGTTTTTTCATATTGCTCAATCAATTGCATCGCTCTATGTTTTGGTGCACCACTAAGTGTACCGGCAGGGAAAGTATCAGCAACCACTTGCATAGTAGAGGTGTCCTCATGTTTTTGTCCAGTTACCTTACTCACTAAATGTATTACATGAGAGAAAAACTGAACCTCTCTATACGTTTCAACTTTTACTTGACTACCATGTCTACTTAAATCATTTCTTGCCAAATCGACCAACATCACATGCTCCGCATTTTCTTTTTCGTCTATCGATAATTCTTTAGCTAAAACAGCATCTTGTTCATCATTACCAGAACGTTTAAAAGTCCCTGCAATAGGATGTATCTCTGCTAACCCATCCTTAACAACCAACTGTGCCTCTGGTGAACTTCCAAATATTTTAAAATCACCATAATCAAAATAGAAAAGATAAGGAGATGGATTGATACTTCGTAAGGTTCTATATACATTAAATTCATCACCTTTAAAAGCTTGTTTAAACTTTTTAGACAACACTAACTGAAACACGTCGCCTCTTGCACAATGCTTTTTAGCAATTTCTACATGATCTTTATATTCATCATCTGTTAGGTTAGAACTTATCTCTCCATCTTTAGTGAACTTATACGTAGTAAAATTCTGAGCTTTCACTAACTGATGTAAATCTTCAATATTGCTTTTTTTATCATAATCATGAGCAAAAATATAGGCATGATTCTTAAAGTGATTTATCGCAATAATATTTTGATAAACTGCATAATACATATCTGGAATTTCAATAGAATTTTCCTTTTTTGAAATTTCAATATCTTCAAAATAGCGTACGGCATCATAACTAGTATACCCGAAGATTCCATTGTGGATGAATTTGAAATTTTCATCTTTTTGAACATCAAAACGTTGTGAAAATTTATGGATTTCAGCAGGCACATCAGTGTCACTGGTAATATCCATCACTTCACTACTGCCATCGGGAAACGTTTGAAATATCTTTTCATTTACAACTTTAATCGTTGCAATTGGGTTAAAACAGATATATGAAAAGCTATTATCATTACCATGATAATCACTACTTTCTAATAAAATGCTGTTCGGAAAACGGTCGCGAATTTTTAAATACACACTTACAGGTGTAATCGTATCTGCAATTATTTTCTTCGAAGTTGTGTCTAATTTAAATTTCATGTGTTCATTTTTAATCGAATTTTAATAGTCATCTCGAAGCCTCGGGACTGTTTGCCATTAATAATTCCTTTAAGTGATAAAACTTTTAACATGCTCGTTTCATTTACTTGATATAATAAAAAAAGCTTGTCGTGAATGACAAGCCTTGTTATTTTTAATTTAAATATACAATAGGTTAGTTCACGAATTTGTGTTTCGAGAATTCCACCACCAAGTATGATTTAAAATTGTGTTCATAATTATATTGTTGATACAAATGTAATAAAAAAAATTATAATTCAAAATTGCAATTACTTAAATCTCAATTTAAAATAAATCAATAGCAAGGACAATATGGCTGTAATACTATTGGTAACCATCATTGCGATACTGTTTACATAAATTCCATAAATTAGCCATAGAATGATGCCTACAAAAAACACGAGATACATGGTTAATGAAAGACTATCTGCCGATTTACTTTTGTAAGTTTTATACACCTGAGGCACAAAAGATGCAGTTGTTAAACCACCTGCCAAGAGTCCTAAAATTTCTATTGATGCAATCATTACCCTACAATATTTACAATTTTTCCAGGAACAATAATCACTTTTTTAGGGGTTCTTCCTGCTAATTGTGCTTGTGTTCTTTCATGTGCCATCACCGCTGCTTCAATTTCATCTTTAGTTAAATCTAAAGACAAGTCCATCGTAAAACGCATTTTACCATTAAATGAAATAGGATAGGTTTTACTACTTTCTACCAAATAGCTACCCTCAAATTTTGGAAAAGGAGCTGTTGAAATAGACGTATTATGACCCAATTTACTCCATAACTCTTCTGCAATATGAGGAGCGTATGGTGAAATTAAAACGATTAGCGATTCTAATATTTCTTTACTTGTACATTTTTCAGCGGTCAATTCATTTACGGCAATCATAAACGTAGAAACGGAAGTGTTAAAAGAAAAGTTCTCAATGTCTTCTTCTACTTTTTTAATGGTTTTGTGTAACGTTTTGAATGCTTCTGCTGATGGCTCCACATCTGAAACAAAAAATGCTCCATCTTCACCTGTATGATATAATTTCCATAACTTCTTTAAAAAACCATGCACACCTGTAATACCTGCCGTATTCCATGGCTTTGCCTGTTCTAACGGACCTAAAAACATTTCATACAGACGTAAACTGTCTGCTCCGTATTGCTGACAAATAGCATCGGGATTTACAACATTGTACTTGGATTTAGACATTTTTTCGACTTCGCGAGAAACTTTAAAAGTTCCATCATTCATGTAAAATTTACTTTTAGTTATATCAGAAAATAATACGTGTTTTTTAGCCCTATCGACATCCAAAGCATTTGAAGAATTAACAAGTGAAATATCTACATGAAATGGCCAATAAGACAATGCTGTAACAGAACAATTATCTATATCATCAATATATTCCTGAAGACGACTATTCTTTTTAGATAGTTTTTTCCCTCTGTAAAAATTCTTGAAATCTTTTTCAATTTCACTTTGAATTTTCTCATTATGAAACCTTTTACCTCCATTGTGGCCAAAGACATCATTTTGCTCTATTAAATCTATAGATATAAAATAAGAGGTATCGGTTTTTAAACTTAATACGGTTGGTTTATTATCTTTCAAATGCACAATAACGGGTTCAATTCCGTGAGCAAACGCACTTGTCCCCAAAATCATTCCTTGGTTAATCAGTTTCTTAGCAAATTCATCTTGAGGCACTAAGCCTTTATCAAACTTAAATTTTTGCCAAAAACGACTGTATAATAAATGGCCTGTAGCATGTTCGCTACCTCCAATATATAAATCGACATCTTGCCAATAATTGATAGCTTCTTGCGAGAAGATTTCACCCTCATTATTAGGGTCCATATAACGGTTAAAGTACTGTGAACTTCCTGCCCAACCTGGCATCGTGTTTAACTCTAATGGAAATATAGTAGTATTATTTATTTTATCATTAGCAACAACTTTGTTGCTCGTAACATCCCAAGCCCAAACCTCAGCATTACCTAATGGTGGTTTGCCATCTTCTGTAGGTAAGTATTTTTCTACTTCGGGCAATTTTATGGGTAAATGTTTAGCATCTATCATTTGAGGCTGCCCATTTACATAATACACAGGAAAAGGCTCTCCCCAATAACGTTGGCGGCTAAAAACCGCATCACGCATTCTATAATTTATCTTTTTAGATCCTAATCCCAGTTTTTCTATTTCGTAAACGATGGTTTTCATTGCCTTTTTATAAGGCAACCCATTTAAGAAATCAGAATTAGCAATTACCGTTTTGTCTTTATCGGCATATGCTTCTTCAGAAATATCCACACCTTCAAAAATATTAGGAATATCGATATTAAAATGCTTGGCAAAATCGTAATCCCGTTGATCGCCACAAGGCACAGACATAACCGCACCTGTACCATAACCCGCCAACACATAATCGCCGATCCAAATCGGAATGGGTTCTTTGGTAAAAGGATGCTCAGCATAGGCACCTGTAAAAGCACCTGAAATGGTTTTTACATCTGCCATTCTATCCAATTCACTACGTTTTGCTGTCGCTTTTATATACGCCTCAACTTCTGCTTTTTGAGCATCAGTAGTTATTTTAGTCACCAATTCATGTTCTGGTGCCAAGGTCATAAAACTTACTCCAAAAATAGTATCTGGCCGCGTTGTAAAAACGTCAATTCCCAATTTTTTATCATCACTAGTTCCTTCACCTTGGGGGAAGGTTAGGATGGGGAAAGAAACCATTGCCCCTTCAGATCTACCAATCCAATTGATTTGCGAATCTTTAAGCGGTTGTGGCCAGTCAATTTTATTTAAACCATCCAACAAACGTTGAGCATACGCAGAAATACGCATACTCCATTGTTTCATTTTTTTTCGTTCTACTGGATGTCCACCACGCTCTGAAACGCCATTTACAATCTCGTCATTTGCTAAAACAGTACCTAATGCGGGGCACCAGTTTACTTCCGTTTCAGACAAAAATGTTAAACGGTATTGTAAGAGTATTTTTTGTTGTGCTTCGCTCGAAAAGATCTTCCATTGTTCCGCAGTAAATGGCTCAATATCATCATCTGACTCTGCATTAACTGTTGCGTTTCCTTCCTTCTCAAATACAGAAATTAGGCTAGAAATATCTTCTGCCTTATCTGAATCTTTATTATACCACGAGTTGAATAATTGAATAAAAATCCACTGTGTCCATTTATAATAATTAGGGTCAGAAGTACGCACTTCTCGAGACCAATCGAAAGAAAAACCTATTTTATCAAGCTGCTTTCTATATCCTTTTATAATATTATCTCTATAATTTTCGTCTTTTACAGATGTCTGCTTTCCCTTTTCAATAAGTGCGGTATCCTTTATACTTCCATCGTCATTTAAATACTTAGATAATATATCACCATCTTCATTTAAACAACCGTCAATATTAATTTCTGTAGTATTTTTTGGATGCTGTCCTGTTTGGATTGCATATTGCTCAGCGGGTAGTCCAAAACTATCATAACCTTGCGGATGCATTACATTAAAACCTTTATGCCTTTTATACCTTGCATAAATATCAGATGCAATATACCCCAATGGATGCCCAACATGTAAACCTGCACCACTAGGATACGGAAACATATCTAACACATAAAATTTAGGCTTCTCAGCACCTTCCTCACCCGGGTTAGCGGCCTTAAAAGTGTTGTTATCTGCCCAGTACTTTTGCCATTTGGCCTCAATTTCATTAAAATGGTAACTCATTCATTTATTTTTTTCGAGTGGCAAAGTTACGGTTAAAGTCGCAAAGGGAAAAAAAAATGAACAGCTCCTTATTTTTTGTATCTTTAAAACCTAAAACTTCCCTAACCATGAAACTTTTATACACTTTCATTCTTTCTATTTTCTTCCTTGCAAGCTGTAAAAATCAAGAAAAAGCCGATTTAATAATTTTTAATGCGAATATTTACACCGTAAATGATTCTTCTCCAAAAGCAGAAGCCATTGCTATAAAAGATGGCAAATTTATTGCTGTCGGTACTACCACGGAGTTAATGACAAAATACGAAGCAGTAAACAATATTGATGCTGAAGGTAAAACGCTACTTCCAGGATTAATAGATGCCCATTGTCATTTTTTTGGGTTGGGACTGTCGGAGCAATCTGTAAAGTTAGAAGGGACAAAAAGTTTTGATGAAGTAGTACAACGCATTGTCGATTTTCAAAAAGAGAAAAATGTAAACTATATTTCAGGTCGCGGTTGGGATCAAAATGATTGGGAAGTGAAAGACTTTCCGACAAAAGAAAAATTGGATGAATTATTTCCTGATACCCCTGTAGCCATTATTAGAATTGACGGTCATGCATTATTGGCCAATCAAGCTGCAATAGACTTAGCCAATGTAACTACCGAAACTCCTTTTTCCGGTGGAGACATTCTTCAAAAGGATGGGAATTTAACAGGTATTTTTATAGACAACCCAATGGATTTAATTTATGCTAAATTTCCTGAAACTACCTTAAATGAATCTATTCAAGCATTAAAAGATGCCGAGAAAATTTGTTTGGCTAACGGACTAACAACCGTGAATGATGCAGGATTATCAAGAGAAGCGATTGAATTGATTGACAGTTTACAAAAAGCCGGAGAATTGAAAATTCGTGTGTATGCAATGGCATCTGCATATCCCGAAAATTTAGACTATTACCTAAAAAGAGGAATTTATAAAACCGATCGTTTAAATGTGCGTTCGTTTAAAGTTTATGGAGATGGTGCTTTGGGTTCACGAGGTGCTGCTATGAGAGACCCATATAATGATAAACCCGGACATTTTGGAGCTTTAGTTAACACTCCTGAAAATTTAAAAGAAATAGCCAAGCGTATTGCTGATTCTGATTTTCAAATGAATACCCACGCCATTGGCGATTCTGCCAACCATTATTTATTAGAAACCTATAAAGAAGTATTGAAAGACAAAAAAGATAGACGTTGGAAAATTGAACATGCTCAGATTATTTCACCTGAGGATTTTAATTCGTTTAAAAATATTATTCCATCCATTCAACCAACACATGCTACTTCTGACATGTATTGGGCAAAAGACAGAATTGGTGCCGAACGCATAAAAGGAGCTTATGCCTATAAAGATTTATTAAATCAGTATGGTAAAGTGGTATTGGGAACTGATTTCCCTGTGGAAAAAGTAAGTCCGATGTTAACCTTTTACGCAGCTGTAGCAAGAAAAGATTTAAATAACTTTCCTGAAAATGGTTTTCAAATGGAAAATGCCTTATCAAGAGAAGAAACCCTAAAAGGTATGACCATCTGGGCTGCCTATTCCAATTTTGAAGAAAATGAAAAAGGCAGTATTGAGGTGGGTAAAATGGCCGATTTTATAATTCTAGACCAGAATATTATGGAAATTCCTATTGAGAATGTCCCTAAAACAAAAGTAGTTCATAATTATATAAACGGCGAAATCTTAAATTAACTTCTAATTAGAAACGAGTACAGGCTCTTTTTCAAATTTTAGCGGAACGTTAACTCTAACGTTATCCCAGCCTAAAATCATTTGAGTAGCCTTATTTTTCTCCTTAAAAGATATTGTAAATGAATCAAGAATTTCCCCTTTTTTTACAGGAACAATAATTTCAGCTACGTTAAAAAACGGATTGTACTGAAAGGATCCCCAAACATCCGTTTGAGAATTTAAAATAACTTGCCATTCTTTTTCATGCGGTATAGTTACAAGTACATAAGTCCCTGCTTTTACTTCACAATCGCCAAAATGGACATCATTATAAAATTTAACTTCGGTTGCTTCATTAGCACCAGTACGCCATAATTTATCAAATGGAACAAGGTTACCAAAAACTTCTTCATCGTTTTTTTGAGGCCTACCATAAAGTACTTTAGCCAATGGTGGAGTTACCTTGCTTACGCGACAGTATGATATATCATGAGGTATATCATCTGCAGGCACAAAACCCTGAGCTCTGGCTTCAGAAATAAAAAAAAGTAATAAAAAGAGGGAGATTACAGTTGAAATGTAATGTTTTACCATGCAATATTATAGTTTAGTTGAGTTCACAACGCAATTTTTAGCCTTTTAGTATTTATTATTGATAACTAAATTGATAATTATTATTTTAAAATTGTTACAATTTATCACTAATATCGTTATATTTGTTTTAATATGTAACCATATTAGCGTTTTTTGTTTACGTAATGAAATAAAAAATGAACTTTTGCATTATTAAATTATAAAATTGAAATTATGTGTGGAATTGTATGTGCTTTTGATCTAAAGCAAACATCTGAAGATTTAAGACCTCAATTATTAGAAATGTCTCAAAAGATTCGTCATCGTGGACCGGACTGGAGTGGTATTTATTGTGATGATAAAGCTATTTTAGCTCATGAGCGTTTGGCTATTGTTGACCCAGCTTCTGGAAAACAACCGCTATTCAGTGAAGACAATAAGTTGATCTTGGCTGCTAATGGAGAAATATATAATCATAGAGAACTTCGTAAGCAATTTGAAGGAACGTATAACTTCCAAACAGAATCAGACTGTGAAGTTATTTTAGCTCTTTACCAAAAGAAAGGTGTTGATTTTCTTGATGAAATGAACGGAATTTTTGGCTTTGCAATTTATGATGTTGAAAAAGATGAATATTTTATTGCTCGTGACCATATGGGGATTATACCCCTTTATATTGGATGGGACGAAAACGGAACTTTTTATGTGGCTTCTGAATTAAAAGCACTAGAAGGGGTTTGTACTAAAATTCAATTGTTCCCTCCAGGGCATTATATGTCTAGTAAAGACGGAGCGTTTGTACAATGGTACAAAAGAGATTGGACAGAATACGACGCTGTAAAAGAAAACGAAACTTCTATAAAAGAAATTAAAGATGCGTTAGAAGCTGCTGTACACAGACAGTTAATGAGTGATGTACCTTATGGTGTTTTACTTTCTGGGGGATTAGATTCTTCTGTGACTTCAGCAATTGCTCAGAAATATGCTGAAAAACGTATCGAATCTGGAGATACTCAAAAAGCATGGTGGCCGCAATTACACTCTTTTTCTGTGGGATTAGATGGCTCTCCAGATTTAGCTGCGGCTCAATTAGTAGCAGATCATATAGGAACGGTACACCACGAAATAAAATTTACAATTCAAGAAGGATTAGATGCCATTCGCGATGTTATATACAAGCTAGAAACTTATGATATTACAACGATTAGAGCTTCTACACCAATGTATTTAATGGCGAGAGTTATCAAATCTATGGGTATAAAAATGGTATTATCTGGTGAAGGTGCTGATGAGCTTTTTGGTGGGTATTTATACTTTCACAAAGCACCAAATGCAAAAGAATTTCACGAAGAAACTGTACGTAAGTTGAGTAAATTACATATGTACGATTGTTTACGTGCTAACAAAAGTTTAGCCGCTTGGGGTATTGAAGGCCGTGTTCCATTTTTAGACAAAGAATTTATGGATGTTGCTATGCGAATTAACCCGCAAGATAAAATGATCAATGGCGAGCGTATGGAAAAATGGGTAGTTAGAAAAGCTTTTGAAGATATGCTACCACATAGTGTTGCTTGGAGACAAAAAGAGCAATTTAGTGACGGTGTAGGTTATAGCTGGATAGACACACTAAAAGAAGTTGTAAATGCAGAAGTAAGTGATGAACAATTGGCTAATGCTAAATATAAATTCCCAATTCAAACACCAACAAGTAAAGAGGAATTCTATTACCGTTCTATTTTTGCAGAACATTACCCTAGTGATGCTGCTGCTCTATGTGTACCACAAGAAGCCTCTGTTGCTTGTAGCACTCAGATTGCATTAGAATGGGATGAAAGTTTCAAAAACATGAACGACCCTTCAGGTAGAGCGGTTGCAAATGTACATGATGATGCCTATTCAAAATAGCATTTCATAATTGAGATTTCTCAATTAAAAATAAAATTTTAATAAAAAACTCTGCTTTCGGCAGAGTTTTTGTATTTTACTTATCTTTGAAACAACAAAACTAAAACGAATGAAAAAACACTACTCCCTTATCATTGTACTTGTTACCATGGTTCTAACACCTTTTAACATGTCTGCTCAAGACAAATTAAAAGGCAATAAAATTGTAACTTCAGAAAATAGATATATTGATGCGTTTTCTAAAATTGAAACCAATGACAAAATAGAAGTTATTATTACGCAAGGTATGGAACAATCCGTTACTGTTGAGGCTGATGAAAACCTACATGTAGCAGTTTATACGGAGGTTAGGGACAGTACATTAATTATTGATCTCACCAAACGTATAACAAGAAAAAAAGAGCTGAAAGTATATATTACAATAGATCAATATATTGATGAAATTATCACCAAAGATAAATCTGAAATAACCTCTTCTGGTACATTGAAATTTGATCATTTAACAATTAACGCAGAAGATGATTCTAAATTGATATTAGATTTTCAAGCTGCCAACCTCATTCTAAATAACAACAAAAGTGCCAATGCAAAATTGACTGTAAATGCCGATGAGGTTTTTATAAACGCTGATAATTCAGGCAAATCTAAACTTACACTTTCATGTGACCATGCCGAAGTTACAATTCAAGGATCTTCTACTACTGAAGTTACCGGAAGCTGTTCAGAATTATATGTAAATGCTGAAAATAGAAGTAATTTTAAAGGAGGTGATTTTGAAAGTAACGAGGCCATTGTTGAGTCTTCTGATAGTGCAGACGTTCAAGTTAGTGCAAAAAAAGATCTTATTATTTCAGCCATTGACGATTCAGAAATTTATATATTTAACAATCCTCAAATAACGATTGAAAAATTTTCTGACAAAGCTGTTTTAAGAAAAAAATAAGAAAACATATCATAGGTGTTTGCATAAATAATTCCATTTTTGCAAATACCGATTCAATAACTCTAAATTTTGAACTGATGAAACGAGCATGTAATGAGTATTTTCGCTTAAGGGGGCTTTTAATAGCGAACCGCATGTGTCAGTTAAAAAAAATAAATATAAACACATGAAAATATTAATAGTAGAAGATGAAGTTGAATTATTAGATTCAATGGCTAGTTATCTTAAAAATGAAGATTTTATTTGCGAAAAAGCGACTTCTTTTTTTGATGCTGAAGATAAAATTGTAAGCTTTAAATATGACATTGTCATACTAGATATTACACTACCTGACGGCAGTGGTATTGACTTATTGAAATTAGTAAAAGAGCAAAATTCTAAAACAGGAGTTTTGATTGTATCGGCAAAAAACTCATTAGATGACAAACTAAAAGGTTTAGATCTTGGTGCTGACGATTATATAACTAAACCTTTCCATTTAGCAGAATTAAACTCAAGGGTTAATTCGTTAATTAGACGTAGAAATTTTGATGGCGATGAGTTTATTGAATTTAACGAAATAAGAGTAGATCCAAGCTCTAAAGAAGTAACAGTGCATGGTAAACCTATAGAGCTAACCAAAAAGGAATATAATTTACTATTGTATTTTATAACTAATAAAAATAAAGTACTAACTAAAGAGTCTATTGCAGAGCATCTTTGGGGTGATGATATTGAAATGGCAGATAGCTATGATTTCATCTATACCCATATGGGTAATTTAAGAAAGAAAATAAATAAATTAGGTGGTAATAATTACCTACAAACCATGTATGGTCTTGGCTATAAATTTACAGATACTTTAAAGTAAATTTTTATTAAACTAATACCTTTTTCTTTACGTATAAAAATAACATTCCAATAGCATGAAATTAATAGAAAGTACTAGTAGAACCTATTTATGGCTATCTATTGTTATATTTTTAATTTCTGCAGGTATGCTTATTGTTGTTTTAACTGTTGTGATGAACAATAGATTGGATGAGCAATTACGATACAGTAAAGATGTTATTGCCAAAAGAATAAAATACGATTACCCACTAACTTTATTTGATGAACCAAAGGAATTGAATGAGGCGGAGCAATTCAAATTCCCGAACGATACTATTATATATAAGGATACTTTAATTCTCAGAAACATTGAAGGAGAAGGTGTTAATGAGTTTGAAAAATACAGACAATTAACAGCTTACGAAACACTTCATAGCATTAGGTACAAAATTGTGGCAAGAAATTCCTTGGTTAGAAACCAAGATTTTATTTGGGTAATTGTGGTTTCCTCATTTATAATTATCATCCTATTATTAATTGGACTGTGGATTTTAAACACTTATATATCTAAAAAGTTATGGCATCCGTTTTACACCAATATTAATAGGCTTAAAAATTTCTCCGTTCAAGATCAAGAACCAATTAAATTGGAAAAATCAAACATCGAAGAATTTCAAGAATTAAACGAATCTATACGTAACTTAACACAGAAATTACAATCTGATTTTAGTAATCTAAAAGAGTTTTCAGAAAACGCGTCACATGAAATGCAAACACCGTTGGCAATAATGCAATCTAAAATTGAATTATTATTGCAATCAGACAACATTAACCAAGAGCAATCTGAACAATTACAATCTATTTATCAAGCGGGGAAACGATTGTCTAAATTAAACAAGACCTTATTATTATTGGCAAAAGTTGAAAATCAACAATTTAGTACAAAAGAAGAAGTTTCATTCAAAGATTTAATCGAAAAACAATTAGAAAATTATGAGGATTTTATTCTTAATAAAAACATAACAGTTCGTAAAGAATTATCCGATCATATAATTTCTACAAACATCATATTGGCAGATACACTCGTTTCAAATTTATTAAGCAACTCCATTAAACATAATATTAATAATGGTACCATCTCCATTGTTTTTTCTGAAAATCAATTAATTTTTTCTAATACTGGTGAGCAATTAAGAGGTGATCCCGAAAATTTATTTAATAGATTTAAAAAACAGAGCACTAGAAAAGACTCGCTAGGTTTAGGTTTAGCAATTATTAAGCAAATTTGCGATGTTAATCAATGGCAACTAAATTATTCTTGCAAGGACAAACTGCATACACTCAGTGTTAGCTTCACTAACACAACAACCATTAAGAATGATTAGCATAGACTCTCAATACTCTTAAACGTTTTTATCGAAATTTCTATTTAGTCGGACAAATCACAATTAATTGTTAAAGAAAAATTCTTTTCTAAATCTTAAGAATATCTTTAGAATCTGCACATACATTTGACCCAACAAAAACAAACAAAACTAAATATTAATTATTTTAAAAAACACAAAATTATGAGAAAATTAAGTTTCCTAGCAGCAGTTGCAGTAATGAGTTTAGTAAGTACTACAACTTTTGCACAAGAAGAAGAAGTTATTGAAGTAGTAGAAGTTGTTGAAGCAGCACAAGAAGAAAGTGTTGAAATTCAAGTAAGCGAATTACCAGAAGCTGTAACAACTACGATAGCTGCTGATTTTGCTGATTATACTGCTGACAAAGCTTTTAAAGTTTTAAAAGATGAAAAAGAAACTTATTCAGTAATTTTATCTCAAGAAGGTGAAACTACTATCAAAGTTCTTTTTGATTCAGAAGGTAAAGTAATTGAGCAAGAAGACGCTCAACTTTAAAAATATTAAAAAAAGCAAATTGGGTTGATTGCTTTTAATTGAACAGCTTAACACTACTTTTTTGTTAAGCTGTTTTTTATTGAAAATAATTTGAATTATTTTACAAAACACGTTCAACTTGAACGTGTTTTTTATTTTAAATATATCACAAAAAAAAACACACAGACTAAACAATTTTGGGTAATTAAAGGGTGTTGAAAGTATAATTATCCTATCTAAATTTATAGTAATTATTAATAAATTGTTAAAATATAAAAACACTTACCAGCTTAAGAATATCTTTAGATTTTGCCCATATATTTGAAGTAACAAAACAAATAAAACGTAACTATTTATTAATTTAGAAAACACAAAATCATGAGAAAATTAAGTTTCCTAGCAGCATTTGCAGTAATGAGTTTAGTAAGCACTACAACTTTTGCACAAGAAGTTGAAGAAACAGTTATTGAAGCTGTAGCTCAACAAGAAGACAAAGTTGAAATTCAAGTAAGCGAATTACCAGAAACAGTAACAGCTACTTTAGCAGCTGACTTCGCTGATTATTCAGCTGACAAAGCTTTTAAAACAATGCAAGATGAAAAAGAAGTTTATTGGGTAGCATTATCAAAAGAAGATGCAAACATTAAAGTTCTTTTTGATGCTGAAGGTAAAGTAGTTGAGCAAAAAGACGGAGATCTTTAAAAATATTAAAAAAAGCAAATTGGGTTGATTGCTTTTAATTGAACAGCTTAGCATCACTAAACGCTAAGCTGTTTTTATTACAACATATATTTGAATTAATTTTAAAACACGTTCTAATTTTAGAGCGTGTTTTTTTTTATTATTCGAGATTCTAAATTTAAATTAGTTTTCGCTCTAGCTTACTATTTCTATTAATAAAATGTTAAACTTTCAAACCATCAATAACCTTAAGAATATCTTTAGATTCACACCCTATATTTGGTCTTATAAAATTGAAAAAACATGGAAAACGAAAAAGAATTATTTTACGTAACCTTAGCCAATAAAAGTGCAAAAGTCAAATTCATTTTTAACGCCAAAGGAAAATTATTAAAAAAAGAAGATGTAAAAGCCTTATTAACAACAAGTTTAGTTGGCTCTTTCTAATTTCTTTCACAAACTTTAGAAAGTCTTTAGATTCTCTTATTACATTTGAAGTAACAAAAAACACTAAATTAAAAACGGAGCAAATTGGGTTGATTGCTTTTAATTGAAACAGCTTAATATATTACTACACATTAAGCTGTTTCTTTTTCTTTAAAAATCCATTATGCCAAACAATAAAACACTCTAAATTTAAATACCTCTCTTTTGAAGAGAATTTGTTAATAACTTACGTTATTTAACGACCTTGAAAACACGCTCAACCGAGCGTGTTTTCTTATATTTGTATGTTTTTGAAAATACCTAAACAAGAGACTTAAAAATATGAGCGAAGAAGCAAAGAAACATAGTTATTCAGCAGATAGCATTCAGGCCTTAGAAGGGATGGAGCACGTTAGAAAACGTCCATCAATGTATATTGGTGATGTTGGCGTTAGAGGATTGCATCATTTGGTTTATGAGGTGGTTGATAACTCTATTGATGAAGCTATGGCTGGGCATTGTGATGCCATAAGCATAATAATAAATGAAGACAATTCGGTTACTGTAAAAGATAATGGTAGGGGTATTCCGGTTGACATGCATAAAAAAGAAGGCGTTTCTGCTCTTGAAGTAGTAATGACCAAAATTGGAGCTGGTGGTAAATTTGATAAAGATTCTTACAAAGTTTCTGGTGGTTTACACGGTGTTGGTGTTTCTGTTGTAAATGCACTTTCTTCGCATTTAAAAGCAACGGTTTATCGTGATGGTAAAGTTTACGAACAAGAATATGAAAGAGGTAAAGCTTCTTATCCTGTAAAAGCTGTTGGTGAAACAACCGAAAGAGGAACATTAGTTACCTTTATGGCGGATGATACCATTTTTCAATCTGAAATCGATTTTAATTACGAAACTTTATCGACCAGATTAAGAGAACTATCTTTCTTAAATAAAAAGATTAAACTTTCTATTACTGATAAAAGAAATAAAGATGAAAAAGGAGAGTTTATCCACGAAGATTTTTACAGTGAAATAGGTTTACCAGAATTTATTAGATATTTAGATGGAAATAGAGAGCAGTTAACTTCTGACGTTATTTCTATGGAAGGTGAAAAAGGTGGTATTCCTGTTGAAGTTGCAATGGTTTACAACACTTCATATACAGAAAATTTACATTCTTACGTAAATAATATTAATACGCACGAAGGAGGTACACATTTATCTGGTTTTAGAAGAGGATTAACAAACACCTTAAAAAAGTATGCAGAATCTTCTGGTATGCTTGATAAATTAAAATTTGAAATTGCTGGTGATGACTTCCGTGAAGGATTGACAGCAATTATTTCAGTAAAAGTTCAAGAACCTCAATTTGAGGGACAAACCAAAACCAAATTAGGGAACAGAGATGTAACTTCTGCAGTTAGTCAGGCCGTTTCTGAAATGCTAACGGATTATTTAGAAGAAAACCCTAATGATGCTAAAATTATCGTTCAAAAGGTGATTTTAGCAGCTCAAGCACGACACGCAGCTAAAAAGGCTCGTGAAATGGTACAACGTAAAACGGTTATGTCTGGAGGAGGATTACCAGGTAAGTTATCCGATTGTGCTTGGACAGACCCAGAAAAGTGTGAGTTGTTTTTAGTCGAGGGAGATTCGGCAGGTGGAACAGCTAAACAAGGAAGAGATCGTAATTTTCAAGCAATCTTACCTTTACGTGGTAAAATTTTGAATGTTGAAAAAGCCATGCAACATAAGGTTTTTGAAAACGAAGAAATCAGAAATATGTACACCGCTTTAGGTGTAACTATTGGAACCGAAGAAGATAGTAAAGCATTAAACTTAGACAAGTTAAGATATCATAAAATAGTTATTATGTGTGACGCGGATGTGGATGGTAGCCACATTGCAACATTAATTTTAACTTTCTTTTTCAGATATATGAGAGAGTTAATTGAAGAAGGTTACATATTTATTGCAGCCCCACCATTATATTTGGTTAAAAAAGGTGCTAAAAAAGAATATGCATGGTCTGATAAAGAACGTGATGATATCGTTAAAAAGTTTGATGGTGGAACTATTCAACGTTATAAAGGTTTAGGGGAAATGAATGCTGTTCAATTATGGGACACAACTATGAACCCATCATTTAGAACAATGCGAAGAGTAACTATAGATAACGGTGGCGAAGCCGATAGAGTATTCTCTATGCTTATGGGTGATGAAGTACCGCCTCGTAGAGAATTTATTGAAAAAAACGCTGTATACGCGAATATTGACATATAATTAAAACCCATCCCTGACCCTTCCCAAGGGGAAGGGAATACAGCTGTATTGCAAAATACAAGTGTTACCATTTTAAATTAGGGATGTTGAAATAATAAAAGAATTTATAAACATTAAATAATATTAAAATGAAAGTAACTATCGTAGGTGCAGGAGCTGTTGGAGCAAGCTGTGCAGAGTACATCGCTATTAAAAACTTCGCATCAGAAGTTGTAATTTTAGACATTAAAGAAGGTTATGCCGAAGGTAAAGCTATGGACTTAATGCAAACAGCCTCATTAAATGGATTTGACTCAAAAATTGTGGGTACAACTGGAGACTACTCCAAAACTGCTGGAAGTGACGTTTGTGTAATTACTTCAGGTATTCCACGTAAACCAGGAATGACTCGTGAAGAATTGATCGGTATAAATGCAGGAATTGTAAAAACTGTTTCAGCTAGTTTAATTGAGCATTCACCAAACACCATTATAATTGTAGTTTCAAATCCTATGGATACGATGACATATTTGGTGCATAAAACTACTGGATTACCTAAAAATAGAATAATTGGTATGGGTGGTGCATTAGATTCTGCTCGTTTTAAATACAGATTAGCAGAAGCTTTAGAAGCTCCTATTTCTGATATTGACGGTATGGTTTTAGGTGGTCACTCTGATACAGGAATGATTCCTTTAACTAGTTTAGCTACACGAAACAGTGTACCAGTAAGTAAATTTTTATCTGAAGACAGACTGAACCAAGTTGCTGAAGATACTAAAGTAGGTGGTGCTACATTAACAAAATTATTAGGTACTTCAGCTTGGTATGCTCCTGGTGCAGCAGTTTCTAGTTTAGTTCAAGCCATTGCTTGTGACCAGAAAAAAATGTTCCCTTGTTCTACAATGTTAGAAGGCGAATACGGATTAAATGATATCTGTATTGGTGTTCCAGTAATTTTAGGAAAAGATGGTATCGAAAAAATAGTAAAAATTGACCTTTCAGATGCTGAAAAAGAAAATATGAAAAATAGTGCTGAAGCGGTTAGTAAAACAAATGCATTATTAGAGTTGTAATATAAGCTCCTTAATAACAATCAAAAAGGCTACTTTAAATTAAAGTAGTCTTTTTTTTATATATTTATCGAAATTTAAAAACAAAATATGAAAAAATTTATTCTAGTCGCTCTTCTATCGTTGAGCGTGAGCGTTTTTGCTCAAAAAGAAATTAAGGAAGGTGTAATGACAACCAAAGTTACCATGTCTTCTGATAATGAGCAAGTAAATGCCTCTTTTGCAATGATTGGTGATATTGGTGCCACAACTCATTTTAAAGGAAATAAAGCGAGAACAGAACAGACCAATCAGATGACTGGAACACAAACTTCTATTGTTGATCAAGAAGCTGAAAAAATGTTGATGTTAATGGATGTTCCTATGATGGGAAAAAAATACATGAAACAAGACACTAAAAAATCAGAAGAAGAATTGAAAGATGTCACTGTTACTGCTAATGGCGAAAGTAAAACTGTTGCTGGTTATGACTGTAAAGGTTATGATGTGGTTTCAAAAGTAAATGGTCAAGAGATCAAAATGAAAATGTTTGTTACAGACAAAATTTTGGCTCAAGAACAATATACCGCTATGTTAGGTGGTAAATTAAAAGGTTTTCCATTGCATATGGTAATATCAATGAATCAAGGAGGAATGGCAATGGACATTACAATGGAAGTTACAGAAGTTAAAGCTGAAAGCGTACCAGACAGTAAATTTGATATGACTGTACCTGAAGGATATACTGAAATGGTAATACCAAAACAATAAACTAAAAATTTACTTATAAAAAAGCCCCGAAGTTCGGGGCTTTTTTATATCACTAATCTTCTATTCTAGTTGGTGTATCTTCACCACTAATAATGCTTTCTGTTCCTCTTGCAATTGCTTTTATAGTTTCCGTAATGGTAGACACACTTAATGTTGTTGCCTCATCTGACACCTTATGGTAATGTGGGTCATTATCTATAGGTCCCGTTGAAAAAGTATGAGCAGGGATTCCTAATTTTGCCATTGCCGCATTGTCCGACCTATAAAACAATTGATATGCTTTATATGGATCAGGATGTAATGTATAACCTGTATTTATAAGATTTTTCTGAATAATTGTTCCAAAATCAGAACGCTCAAAACCAGTTAACCATGCCGTTTTAGGTCCAAATTTAGATTCTTTCCCTATCATTTCAATATTGATTCCAGCCACAAAGTTATCTGGCTCTATCTGTTTACCAAAATAAGTAGATCCCACTACACCCATTTCTTCTGCAGTAAAAGTTACGAAAATAATAGTTCTTTCATTACTATTTCTATTTTTAAAATATTCCGCTAAAGCCAAAACAGCAGCTACTCCCGAAGCATCATCATCTGCACCATTATATATAACATCTCCACTACCATTTTCTTTAACTCCTAAATGATCGTAATGAGCGGAGACTAATACATATTCATCTTTTTTACTTTTTCCTTCCAACACTCCTATGATGTTAAACAAATTCAACTCCTTTTCTTCAAAAGATTGACGATATGTTTTTAAATCTTGAAATTTATCCAATCCAATTCTCTCAAATTCTGATTCTATATACTGTGCTGCTTTTTCAATGCCAGGTGTACCTGCCTTGCGACCTTCCATCTCATCAGAAGCTAATGTATACAGATGCTTTTTTACTATTAAACTATCAATGCCTATTAAAACTTCATTGGTGTCGATTGTTTTCGCTTTTTGGGCACAAGAAATTCCTACGCTTAGAAGTAATACAATAAGCAGTTTTAATTTAATCATAGTTTTAAGTTCTTTTAATTTAAATTTTAAGTTGTAAATTTTGTTAATTCAATTATACCATCAATTATTCCAACTTACATATTTTACATAAAATAATGTGAAATCAATCAACCTAAAGTCTGATAAACAAAACTACGTTTATGAAAGTCCTGAAATTTTACCATTATCATCAATAAACATTTCTTCAGAAGCTGGTTTAGATGGTAACCCTGGCATTCGCATCATTTTACCTAAAATAGGAATCAAAAATTTTGCACCAGCAGCAATTTCTATTTCCCGAACAGTTATTCTAAAACCTTCAGGTCTCCCTATGAGTTTATCATTATCAGAAAAAGATTTTTGCGTTTTTGCCATACAAATAGGAAAATCATTAAACCCTAACTTTTCAATTCTTCGCAAATTTAACTTCGCTTTATTATCGTAATCAACGCCGTCAGCTCCATAGATTTCTTTTGCTATTTTTTCAATTTTCTCTTTTACGGGAGATTTCCAATTATATAATGGTTTAAATTCAGTCGCCTTATTTTCTACAATATCAACCACAGCTTTCGCCAGATCAATAGTACCATTTCCTCCTTCTGCCCATCCGTTAGAAACAACCGCGGTTACTCCTAATTTATCGCATTTACGTATGATCAAATCAACCTCATCATTAGTATCAGAGACAAATGAATTGATAGCCACTACAGGTTCAATATTAAATTTTCTTATATTTTCAATATGTTTTTCTAGGTTTACAAAACCCGCTTCTACACGTTCTACACTTGGTTTGTTATATTCATCACTAGGCGAACCACCATGATGACGCAATGCTCTTATGGTAGCTACCAAAACAACACATTTCGGGTTTAATCCCGCTGCAGCACATTTAATATTTAAAAACTTCTCTGCTCCAAGGTCAGCACCGAACCCTGCCTCAGTAATTACATAATTTGATAAAGAGAGTCCCATTTTAGTTGCAATAATACTATTGGTACCTTGAGCAATATTGGCAAAAGGACCTCCATGGATAATGGCGGGATTTTTCTCTAAGGTTTGCACTAAATTGGGTTTTATGGCATCTTTTAACAAAATAGCCATAGCATTTTGTGCTTTTAAATCACGTGCAAAAATTGGCTTTCTATCAAAAGTAAAACCCACAAAAATATTTCCAATACGTTCTTTTAAATCATCACGGCCTTCAGCCATACACAAAATCGCCATAATTTCAGAAGCGGCGGTAATATTAAACCCTTCCTCTCTTGGAATGCCGTTAGCAGTTCCTCCCAAACCAATTGTAATTTGACGTAATGACCTGTCATTCATATCAATGACTCTCTTCCAACCAATTGTTCTTGGGTCGATATTTAAATTATTAACCTTGCTTTGTAAATTATTATCAATCAAAGCTGCCAATAAATTATTTGCTTTTTCAATGGCATTAAAGTCTCCCGTAAAATGCAAATTAATATCCTCCATTGGCACTACCTGAGAATATCCTCCTCCGGCTGCACCACCTTTTATTCCAAATACCGGACCTAAAGAAGGTTCTCTTAATACAACAGTAGCTTGCTTGCCAATTTTATTTAAACCTTCTGTCAATCCTATTGAAACCGTAGTTTTCCCTTCACCAGCAGGAGTTGGGGTTAAAGCGGTTACTAATATTAAATTGTTTTTTTTGACTTTATCCTCATCAATTAAGTTTAAAGGTAGTTTAGCTTTGTATTTACCATACATTTCTAAATCATCTTCAACGATGTTTAATTTTTCTGCAACATTCTTAATGTGATTTTTTTCTGTAGCCTGAGCAATTTCAATATCGGAAAGGAATTTCATTTAGTATTAAATTTAAATAGCTAAGATAATGAATTTATGAAGTAAAGCCAATTATAAAAAACTTAAAAACAATTGTCTATTCTCATTTGTTACTATATATTTGCACGTTAATAAAAAAAAGGTATATCTATAATATATGCCTATAAGATATTTTAAATAGAAAGTAGATGCAAAACAAAGGACTAATTAAAACTTTTGCTATTTTATTTGGCTTAATATGTGTGTATTATTTATCATTCACATGGGTCAATAATAGAGTTGAAAATGATGCAAAAGAATTTGCAAATGGAGATGCTGCCAAACAAGAGGCATATTTAGATTCGGTAGCCAACGTACCCGTAGCCAATTACTTATACACAGAGTACACACACAGTGAGATTCAAGACAAGGCGATAAACCTTGGGTTAGATTTAAAAGGTGGTATAAATGCTACATTAGAAGTATCTGTAAGAGATATTTTAATGGGCTTATCAAATGATTCTAAAAATCCAACATTTAATAAAGCATTAGCTGATGCATCTGCTGCTCAAGAGGGAAGTGATGAAACTTATGTAAATTTATTTTTTGATGCATTTGAAGCAGAAAGTAAAGGTTCTGTAAAATTAAGTGACCCTTCAATTTTTGGAAATAAATCTTTAAAAGATAAGATTAATTTCAAAATGACTGATGAAGAGGTTAAAAGTGTTTTAAAAGATGAAGTAAAAGGTTCTATAGGCACTGCTTTTGAAGTGTTGAGAAATAGAATTGACCGTTTTGGTGTTACATCACCTAACATACAACGTATTGGCGAATCTGGTAGAGTATTAATTGAATTGCCAGGTGCCAGAGATATAGCTCGTGTAAAAAAATTACTTACAGGTACTGCCAAACTACAATTTTGGGAAACCTATGATAATACAGAAACTGCTAACTTTTTTATTCAAGCAAATTCTAAATTAGCCGAAATATTAAAGCCTGAGGTTGAAGATACTGAAGAGACTACAGATTCAATAGCATCTGAAGATTCACAAATTGATGATTTATTAGGTAAGGTTCAAGATTCAATTGACACAAAGGCAACTAGTCCTTTATTTTCAATAATGTACCCTAGTATTCCTCAAAATCAAAACCAACGAAGCTCAGTGGTTGGTTCTGCTAATGTAAAAGATACTGCAACCGTTAATAAATATCTAGCCATGAAAGAGGTTAGAGCATTATTACCTAATAATATGGTATATGCCAAATTTCTTTGGGATGCAAAACCAGTAGAGAAAACGGAAGTTATTAATTTATATGCTATAGTATCTAACAGAGAAGATGTTGCCCCTATTGAAGGTGATGTTGTTTCCGATGCAAGCCAGTCGTTTGACCAAACGGGTGTAAATCCAGAGGTGAGTATGTCTATGAACAGTAAAGGTTCAAAGTTATGGGCGAAAATGACGGAAGAAAATGTTGGACAATTTGTAGCGGTTGTTTTAGACAACTATGTGTATTCTGCACCAAACGTAAATGGTCCAATTCCAAATGGTAGAACATCAATTTCTGGTAACTTTACTATTGATGAAGCACAAGATTTAGCAAATGCTTTAAAATCTGGTAAACTTCCTGCTGCAGCAAAAATCTTAGAATCTTCTGTAGTTGGTGCATCGTTAGGTCAAGAAGCTATTAATAGTAGTGCAATAGCATTTATTTTAGCACTTTGTATTGTTCTAGTATGGATGCTTTTCTATTATGGTAAGGCTGGTATTTTTGCTAATATCGCTTTGTTGGTAAACATCTTATTTATTTTCGGAACATTAATTGCCTTTGGTGCAGTACTAACATTACCTGGTGTTGCAGGTATTATTATTACCATTGGTATGTCTGTGGATGCGAACGTAATTATTTATGAGCGAATAAAAGAAGCACTCAATAAAGGAAAGGTTTTAAAAGAAGCCGTTAAAGAAGGTTTTAGTTTTGAAGGAGCATTATCAGCTATTATTGATGCGAATATTACAACCTTTTTAACAGGGGTAATCTTATATATTTTCGGTTCTGGTCCTATTAGAGGGTTTGCAACTACATTAATGATTGGTATTTTAACCTCTTTAATAACTGCTGTATTTATTACACGTTTACTTATTGATTGGTATGCAAACAGAGACCATACCATGTCATTTAACACTGCTATAACTAAAGGATGGTTCCAAAATATTAGAGTTGACTTTTTAAAGAAACGTAAAATAGCATATTTCATATCTGGACTTATTATAATAGGTGGTATTGGTTCTTTAGTAATCAATGGTTTAAACTATGGTGTAGATTTTACTGGAGGTAGAACGTATACGGTTCGTTTTGACCAACCTACAAGTTCAACAGAGGTAGGAAGTACTTTAAAAGGTGTTTTTGGTGATGCTCCAGAAGTAAAAACGTATGGTCCTTCTAACCAATTAAAAATTACTACTAAATATAAAGTTGATGAAAATTCAGTAGAAGTTGGTGATGAAGTTCAAGAATTACTATATAATGGATTGCAATCTTACCTTCCAGACGGAACTACTTTAGAAGATTTTAAAATTAGTAGTACAGACACAGAACATAAAATTGGTTTAATGTCATCTATGGAGGTTGGACCAACCATTGCAGATGATATTCAGCAAGCAGCAGTTTGGGCAATTATTGGCTCATTAATCGTTGTATTTTTATATATCTTGTTGCGATTTAGAAAATGGCAATATAGTTTAGGTGCTGTAATAGCAGTATTTCATGATGTATTGATTGTATTAGCTGTTTTCTCAATATTCTATAAAATTTTACCTTTTGATATGGAGATTGACCAATCATTTATTGCCGCATTATTAACGGTAGTTGGTTATTCTCTGAATGATACTGTGGTTATCTTTGATAGAATTAGAGAGTTTACTGGTAAACATGATAGTTGGCCATTTATGAGAATAGTAAATGCTGGTTTAAGTAGTACTTTAGGTAGAACTATTAATACCTCATTAACGACCTTATTAGTATTGTTATCAATATTTATATTTGGTGGAGATTCTATTAAAGGATTTATGTTCGCTATGATTGTTGGTGTTGTAGTAGGTACTTACTCATCATTATTCATTGCTTCGCCAATTATGTATGATACCACGAAAAAACTGATAAAAGAAAAGTAAAACAAATTAAACATTATAAAAAATCGTTTTGCTTTGCTGAATTAATTTCAGAAATAGCAAAACGATTTTCTTTTTTACAAAAATGGGTACAATAAAACTTCATAATAAGCACTTTAAAAAATATATTTCTGCTAAAAAAATTAAAATTGCTATTGATAAAATGGCTTCTTTAGTTGCAAAAGACTGTAAAGATGAAGTTCCAATTTTTATTGGAATTCTTAATGGTTCTTTTATGTTCGCTGCAGATTTTGTCAGAGCATATAACGGAGATTGCGAAATGTCTTTTGTTAAATTATCATCTTACAACGGTACAGATTCTACCGGAAACGTAAAGCAATTAGTAGGTCTTAATGAAGATATAGAAGGCAGAACTGTTATTATTTTAGAGGACATTATTGATACAGGTACAACGCTTGAAGAAATTTATAATATCTTCAGAAATCGAAAACTCAAGCAATTAAAAATTGCAACATTATTTTTTAAGCCTGATGTTTTTCGTAAAGAGTTACATATTGATTATATTGGTCTTTCTATACCCGATAAATTTATTGTTGGTTATGGATTAGATTATAATGGTTTAGGAAGAAACCTTGCAGACATTTACCAATTAACAACACACAAAATGACAAACATTGTTTTATTTGGCCCTCCAGGTGCCGGAAAAGGAACACAAGCTGACGTATTAAAAGATAAATATAATTTGGTGCATATTTCCACTGGAGACGTATTTAGATACAACATTAAAAACCAAACAGACTTAGGTAAATTGGCAAAATCATATATGGATAAGGGCGATTTAGTTCCTGATGAAGTAACCATTGATATGCTTAAAGCCGAAGTGGAAAAAAATGCTGATGCCAACGGATTTATTTTTGACGGTTTTCCTAGAACAGAATCTCAAGCAAAAGCATTGGATGCCTTTTTAGAAGAAAAAGGACAATCAATTAACGGTATGGTAGCCTTAGAAGTTGCTGAAGATTTATTGGTTGCTAGATTGTTAAAACGCGGCGAAACAAGTGGAAGACCTGACGATCAAGACGAGTCTAAAATTAGAAATCGTTTTAATGAATACGAAACTAAAACTTCTATTTTAAAAAATTATTACACTGATCAAAATAAGTATTTTGGAGTAGATGGTGTAGGTAGTATTGAAGAAATTACAGAACGATTAAGTTCTGTATTTGATACATTATAGTTTTCTGTTACTCAAAAAATAGCATAATTATAAACAAATAAAGCACAAACAAAGACAAAATGGTTGAAGGCAATTTCGTAGATTATATAAAAATACATGCTGCCTCTGGTAATGGAGGTAAAGGCTCTGTGCATTTACATCGCGAAAAATTCATCCAAAAAGGTGGTCCAGATGGTGGTGATGGTGGTCGTGGTGGTCATATTATTGTTCGTGGTAATAAAAACATGTGGACTTTAGTTCACCTAAAATTCAAAAAACACTTTAAGGCTGAGCATGGTGGCGGCGGTAGTAAGAGTCGTAGTACCGGTAAAGATGGAGATGATGTTTATATAGATGTTCCTTTAGGTACAATTTTAAGAGATGGTGAAACGCAAGACATAATTTTCGAAATCACAGAAGATGGAGAAGAACAAGTTCTTGTAGAAGGCGGAATGGGTGGCCGAGGAAATTGGCATTTTAAAACACCAACAAATCAAACACCTCGCTATGCACAACCAGGGGTTGAAGGAGAAGATGGTTGGTTTCAGATGGAACTAAAACTATTGGCTGATGTTGGTTTGGTAGGTTTTCCTAATGCCGGTAAATCAACATTGCTGTCTGTAATGACCTCAGCAAAACCAAAAATAGCTGATTATGCATTTACGACATTAAAACCTAGTTTAGGTATCGTTGAATACCGCGAATTCCAGAGTTTTGTAATGGCAGATATTCCAGGTATTATTGAAGGAGCTGCTGAAGGAAAAGGATTGGGACATCGATTTTTACGTCATATTGAGCGTAACTCTACTTTGTTGTTTTTAATTCCTGCCGATTCAGACGATATCAATGAAGAGTATAAAATATTACTGAATGAACTTAAAAAACATAATCCTGAATTATTAGATAAAGACCGTTTATTAGCGATTTCAAAATCTGATATGCTAGATGATGAGCTGAAAGCTGAAATAAAAAAAGATTTACCAGAAGATGTCGATCATATCTTTATTTCTGCTATAACTCAAGTGGGATTGACGAAATTAAAAGATAAATTGTGGAAAATGCTGAATGATTAATTAACTGTATTTCAGCACTTCATAAACATTTTACATAAATATTTATTTTACGGTTACAAGTAATAAATAGTGTCCGTTTAACGTTACTACGGTTAAACTAAACTATTATGTCAAAGTTAACCAACAAAACTTCTATATCTATATTAGCACTTGCTCTTATATTAAGCTCTTGTGCCACCACTAATAAAATGACTATGGGTGTGCTCGAGCCTGCACCTGTATACATGCCTAAAGACATTCATAACATAGGTATTATAGACAGAAGTTTACCCTCTGATGAAAATACTGAATTGGATAAATTAGATAAAGTATTATCTGCTGAAGGGAAAAACTTAGATAAAGAAGGAGCTCATAGGGCTATTTTAGGATTATCAGATAAGCTAGGTAAAAATCAAAATTTTGATGAAGTTAAAATTATTGAAGATGCTAACTTAAGAAGTCCAGGTTCAGGAGTTTTTCCAGCTTCACTTTCTTGGGAGACCGTTCAAAAAATATGTGATGAAAATGATGTAGATGCTTTATATGTATTATCATATTATGATACCGATTCTAAAGTTGATTATAAAATCGTTCAGAAAAAAATTAAGAACCCCTTAGGTCTTGAGATTTCAGTTCCTGAACATCATGCAACAATTTTTACCCATCTAAAAACAGGATGGAGAGTTTATGATTTAAAGGACAAACTAATTCTTGATGAGTACAACGTAAATCAAAATATAACAACTACGGGAAGAGGTATTAACCCGGTCAAAGCATTGGCTGCTGTAGCAGGAAGAAAAGAAGCTGTTTTAGAAAAAAGCAATACCATTGGATACAATTATGGGGCAAGAATTCTTCCACGTAGTGTACGAGTTTCAAGAGATTATTTTATTAAAGGAACTGATAAATTAGAAACTGCAAACAGAAGAGCTATTGCAGGACAATGGGATAGTGCCGCAGAATTATGGAATGAAGAAGTCTCTAATAGCGATAATAAAATAGCGGGAAGAGCATGTTACAATATGGCTATTATTAATGAAATAAATGGCAATTTAGATGAAGCTATTGAATGGGCACAAAAAGCGTATACAGATTATGAGATAAAAGAAGCCATTAGATATATCAAAATACTAAGGTATCGTAAAGAAAACAATAGACTATTAGCCTCTCAAAATTAGGACTTATTAGTATATTAGTTGTTCAGAACTTCTTAGTAAACTATAAATATGCAAGGCAACACTAGAAAAAACATCAATATCGGTCAAAACGTAGCAATTGTTTTAAAGCAAGACCAGCGTTCTGGCAAACTTACCGAAGGTGTTGTACAAAAAATACTAACAAATTCACCCAACCATCCTCATGGGATTAAAGTGATGTTGGTTTCTGGAAAAGTAGGAAGAGTTAAAGAAATTTTGGAGTAGTTTACGATTTGACGATGTATAACGTATTGTCAGTTCGAGTTTTTTTTGTGAAATGAAATGGAACAAAAAATGTATCGAGAACTGGTTCTCGATAAAAAAACACCCCTATGAGCTATGCTCGGTATCTTCGAAACAAAATGAGTTTTGTTTCTCCATAATCCTCAAGGGGACAATTATCACGATTAATCTTTCTCCAAAAAATAACAAATTTACTTTCTCAATTTCTTTTACTAAATTTATAGCTTGAACTCAACTTTGTTTTTCATTTTTTTCCGAAAATGAGAATAAATTTGTTCAGATGAGGCGTTTTTTGAAAAGCATAGCATTGCTACGCATAAGAAAAACAACAAAATATGGGCAAATTTCTATCCTTTTCAAGAAAGAAGAAAAGTGAAGATGAGTTCATTAACTAAATTTAGTTGTATGATCCGTACCCTAACGCTATGTTTCCTTTTTATTTCTACACTATGCTTTTCTCAAACCAAATCTTCATTTAAAAATCTCGATGTATTTGAATTAGAATGGGCTATAAACCCTGAAATTTCACCTGATGGTAATCCTGTTGTCTATCAACGTAGTGGATTTGACATTATGAATGACCGTAAACAATCTCGACTATGGATGATGAATACAGATGGTTCAAATCATATAAAATTAACTAGTAATGAAGTGAGTGAATCTAATCCGAAATGGTCACCAGACGGCTCTAAAATTGCCTTTACAAGTAGTACTGAAAATGGTTCAGAAATATTTGTGTACTGGTTAGCAACAGGTAAAACCGCTAAATTAACGCAACTAGAAAAATCGCCAAGTGGCTTAAGTTGGTCACCTGACGGAAAGCATATCGCTTTTTTAATGACCGTGCCAGAAGCTCAACCTACATTGGTAAAAGCTCCAAAAAAACCGGAAGGAGCCAAATGGGCAGAACACCCAAGAGTAACCACACGATTTAAATATGAAGCCGATGGTTCGGGATATATTCAACCGGGATTTAAACATTTATTTATTGTTTCGGCTGAAGGTGGTTCTCCAAGACAAATTTCTTCGGGTAACTTTAAATTTGGCAATCCGCAATGGTCAAAAGATGGAAAGTCACTTTTTTTTAGTGGTAATTTAATTGAAGATTGGGATTATGACTTTAGAAATTCCGAGATTTATACTATTGACATCGCTACAGGAAAAACCTCTGCGTTAACAGACAGAAAAGGGCCAGACCATAGCTTAGCTCTTTCACCAAATGGTAAACAAATTGCTTATATAGGTTTTGATGATAAGGTACAAACCTATCAAGTAAATCATATCTATATAATGGATATTGATGGCACTAATAAAAAACAAATTAATACAGGTTTAGATAGAAGTCCTTCCAATTTAACATGGAGCGTTGACGGAAAAGGACTTTACTTTCAATATGATGATACAGGGAATACCAAGATTGGCTACACTACCCTATCCGGAAAAACTTCAAAAATTGCAGACAATTTAGGAGGCACTTCTATTGGCAGACCTTATGGAGGAGGCTCTTATTCTTTATCAGAAAACGGAACTATTGCCTTTACGGAAACTACACCAAGCTACCCTTCTGAAATTGCTGTAATCACCAAAGGAAAATCTCGAAAAATTTCAAACCTCAACGAAGATATTTTACCATTTAGAACATTAGGTAAGGTTGAAGAAATATGGTACAAATCGACCATTGACGGCAATGATATTGAAGGTTGGATTGCTTATCCTCCAAATTTTGATGCGTCAAAAAAACATCCTTTGTTAGTAGAAAATCATGGTGGACCCATTTCTAATTATGGAGACCGATTTTCACCCGAAATACAATTGTACGCCAGTGCAGGTTATGTAGTTTTTTATCCCAATCCTAGAGGAAGTACTGGTTATGGTGAAAAATTTGGTAATTTACTCTATCACAATTATCCCGGTAATGATTATGACGACGTTATGGATGGTGTAGATGCCGTAATTTCTAAAGGTTATATAAATCCTAAAGAATTATACGTAACAGGCGGAAGTGCCGGCGGTATTATGTCTGCATGGATGATTGGTAAAAACAATCGCTTTAAAGCTGCTGCTGTTATAAAACCCGTAATGAATTGGATTAGTAAAACCCTAACGGCTGACAACTATTATGGCTATGCAAATTCGCGTTATCCCGGGCAACCTTGGGAAAATTTTGAAACCTATTGGAAGTTTTCTCCACTCTCTTTAGTGGGTAATATACAAACGCCTACCCTAGTTATGGTGGGTACAGAAGACCGACGAACTCCTTTATCAGAAGCAAAGCAATTGTACAGTGCGTTAAAAATTAGAAAAATTGAAACCGCCTTGGTAGAAATTCCAGGAGCTTATCATTTGATTGTTAACCGACCTAGTCAATTAATTACCAAAGTAGATCATATTTTGGCTTGGTTTGAAAAATATAGAGAGAATGAATAATATCATTACAAAATGAATAAACTAATAATTATAGGCAATGGCTTCGACTTAGCACATGGACTTCCAACCTCATATAAACATTTTCTTAATCATTTTTGGAAAAATTTAAAATCTACTTATAAAAACACATTAATAGAAAAGTTCGTTTTTATTGATCCTCAATATGATGGGTTATTCAACCACGATAAACAAACTGAAAATTATGATGACTTTGTTTTAAATTTAACTGAATATGCAAAAGAATATAATTATACATATGAAGATGATTTAAAAAATTTATTCACCAAACCTGGACGTAACCATCCCATCTTTAAGTTTAAAAATGATTTTTTTAGATTAATTAACGATAAAAGTTCAATTACCAATTGGGTGGATATTGAAAATGAATATTATAACAATTTAAAAAGTATAATTAAAAACAACAGTATTGATGAAAGTAATGTAAAAGTTACAAAGCTTAACGAAGAGTTCTATTTATTGAAAGAGTTATTTGAAAAATATTTAGTAGAAGAAGTATGTAAAAAAAATGACTTTAACGAATTTGAAGACAATAAAAATTATTTTGGAATATATGATATTATAAAACCTAACTTATCTGATCCATATCTCCATTTAGAAAAAGACTCTGTACTTGATTATCTTAGAGAATTTTCTTTTCCTGAAGATAAAAAGGAAATTGAAAAATATGTGGATGGTAATAAATCTTCAAAAAGAGAATTCTACAAGTCCTATTTACTTTCTTTTAATTATACTCCAACAGCAAAAACGCACGACTTTTTATTTAACAAAAAGAAAGAATTTAATATTTTCACTAATTACATCCATGGCATAGTTGGAGATTCTCAAAATCCAATTAATTTTGGTTTCGGAGATGAAACTGATAAGGATTATAAACTAATAGAAGATTTAAATGAAAACGAATTCTTAAAAAATTTCAAATCCTTTCAGTACTCGCATACAATAAACTATAACAACTTGTTTGAGTACCTAGATTCAGAAAAGTATCAAGTCTTTATACTTGGTCATTCTTGTGGTTTGTCAGATAGAGTTTTGTTAAATGCAATTTTTGAACACGAAAATTGTAGATCTATAAAAGTATATTATCATGTACAAGGTGATGATGATAACTACACAGAAATTGTAAAAAATATTTCTCGACATTTTAATGATAAAAAGGTAATGCGTAGAAAAATAGTTAGTAAACCCTACTGTAAAGCTTTGCCTCAAAACTTAAGATTCAAGGTTAAAGAAAATTAAACAATTTTTGACCTCAAAATCCTTTAATACCGTTGGTGTCCTATAAATCAAATACTTGTATATTTTCAACGAAAAACGATTCGAAAGACTCAAATACATGTTACTTAGACAATTTATTAATAATTAGCTATATGTTTGATCTCTAAATTGTAAAATGATGTTTTTAAAGCTATATATTCCCTTTGTATTGCTATCCACTTTATTTCAGTGTAAACCTGAAATAAAAGAGATTTCTAATGATAAAAAAGCAGAAATTGAAGTAGAAAAAGAAATGGGTTTAGGTTTACTTAGTTTAACTTTTAACAAACCTTTAAAATTTTATAAAAACCCAACTGATTCCGTGGTTTTTGATCAACTTGAATTCATTAAAGATAGTCAATCTGAAACCAAAGGAAGGTTATTATTTATATCCCAAACAGCATTTTCTCCATACAGAATGCATTCAGGAGACTCTGACACAATGGCTCAAGATCATATAAATAGAGGCTTGGTACGATTTGGACCTGAATTACTATTTAGAGTATTAGAAAAAACAGATACCTACTTCAAAATTATAATTGATGAAAATACTTTTGAAACTGCTTATTTAAAAATTGATCCTAATTATGCACTTTACACTGAATTAAGTCAAGTTTATGCAAACAGTTGTTCTAATTGCCCCGGCTCTAATTACAACCCAGATTTTTATATTTACGAAACTTGGGAAAATTACTTTAAAAGATTACAGTTTATTACAATAAAAGGTTTAGATATTTATACGAATCCTGAAGGTATCATACTCTTAGAGCGAAATAATGAAGATTTTTTACCATTTCAAGTTACCGAATTAAAAGGAGATTGGATAAAAGTTAAAAAAGCAAAGTTATATGCGAGTTATTTCGACGATAAGATAAATTACAATGGTTGGGTACGTTGGAAAAATAACATGGATATTTTAGTAGACATCACAGAACAGACATATGAATGAGTTCTGTAATAATAAATAGTATGTCTAAAATACATTAGTTAACTACGAAAATAACTTTATACATTTAATTAGTAGTATGTCTATTTATCTTTGAATTACCAAATAAAGAAAAATGCAAAAAGTAATTTATTTATTTTTACTACATACATTATGGGGTTTTTCTCAAGAAACCAAGGTTGTTATTGATAGTATCTCTCAAGAAAAAACAATTTATTATGATACACAAGGATCTGTATTGGGTGGACATTACGAAGTCTTTTATGCAAATGGAATTCTAAAAGAGAAAGGTCAAACATTAAACGAATTTGGATGCTGGATGGACAGTGGAAAATTTGAATATTACGATGAAAATGGAGTCCTAAATAAAACTGAATTTTATCACAATTGGCTTATAAATCTGGAAGACGGTTGCCATAGCACAATACAAGACATTACCGTCAATGAATACCATGAAAATGGAAAATTAAAAGCAGAAAAGAGTTATCAAAGCTCTTATGAAGCCGATGAAAAAAATAAAGTGGGGGTCTGGAGAGACTTTGACACCTACGGTTATGTTAACAACACCAAATCTTACCCATGGACGTATCCACATAAAGGACTACCAAATAACATTATAAAAGCAGAAAAAGCATTGGTAACTTTATTTGAAAAACTAAAAAACAGTGAGCCCCGAATACGCTATGAAAGTGTGGCTCCATCTTTTGAAAAAGAATTACTTGTAACTCTAAATTTACAGAACAGTTGGCAATATCCATTTCAAGAATTGTCAAAAAAAATCAGAATCTTATCTTCTAAAGACAGTTTAATACGAACTTTTGCTTGGGATGAAAGAGAGGGTGGCAGTCGCCATAACATGAAAAGTTATATTCAATACAAAAATAATGATATTGTACAAATTGAAAATTTAAGAGATAACGAAGAAGAAAATGGTTTTAGAAATGCAACCATTAACGAAGTTGTTGCTTTTGATAATGGTTATTTTATTGTGGGTTGGGGCACTTTTGGTAGTGGAGCCATGCATTTGATAATTACCTATTATAAATTTGTTGACGGTATTTTAAAACCTTGGCCAATTTTTGAAAATGATAAAACAGAATACGGCATTGAAATATCTAGAGGTGATAAATTCAATCTGAAAATTGATCCAAAATTGCAACAAATAACCTTTAATGAGACCTTGTATAATGAGGACATGGGTTACTATTATCAAACAGGAAAATTGACTACACTCGCTTTTATTGATCGGTTAAAGACCTTTGTAAAAAAAGAAGAAAAATAAAATCAGTCAAAAATAGATGCCAAGGCATCATCAATCCATTCATATTGAAATTGAAATCCTTGATTTTTTATTTTCGTATTGACTAAGTATTGACTTTCCAACACAATAGCTGACATCTCACCCAACACCAACTTTAATACAAAAGCAGGTATATTAGGTAACCAAATTGGTTTATTTAATTGTTTTGCAATGGCTTTGGTAAGCATTTTATTAGATACCGGATTAGAAGCTACAGCATTAAAAACACCATCATTATTGTGTTCTATCGTAAATAAATACATATTTGCCATGTCGGTAACATGAATCCATGATTGAATTTGCTTACCGCTACCCAAAGGTGCACCAACATAATAGTTGATAGGTTTTACCATCTGATCTAAGGCTCCTCCATCACTTGAAAGTACAATTCCCGTTCGCAACTTAGACACGGTAATACCTAAACCTTCTAAGGTATCCACTTCATCTTCCCACTTTTTAACCACTTCTCCTAAAAAAGAATCGCTTATTACCCTGTTATCGGTCTCTCTATATTTTGCATCTAACGAAGAAGGATAAATACCCAATGCAGATGCGGAAGAAAAATGAGTCACCTTATGCTCATTCTCAGAAAGTAATTTGTATAATAATTTAACGGTATCAATTCTACTATTGAGTATATTTTGTTTTTGTTTATCAGTCCATCGTTTAGAAATGGAAGCTCCTGCCAAATTAATAATAGCATCAACACCCTCAATACAATTTATATCAATTTCTTGAGAGCTAGGATTGTAATAAAAACCTTTCTTTGAAGAAGAGTTAATGATTTTCTCTTTATTGGTAGTTAAATAATGAACAACATAATTTTTACGTGCACAAAGTGCCATAATTTCATTACCAATTAACCCTGTAGCTCCTGTAATTAATATTTTCATACACTTATTTACTAAAAACCCGAGCCATTAAACTATCTGCATTTAACCAAATAAGAATTACCAAGAGTAATAATACAATCAATAGCATTGCTCTTTTTTGGTTAGGTTGTCTTCTTGGTCTTAATCTTTTAAACTCCATAATACATAAATATAATAATACTCAAAATTACAATTTTAAAAGCAAAATGCATAATTGAGTATAATTTTAAAAACAGTACCTTTGTTGACTTATTTTCTGAACTGAATGAAGAACATCCGTAACTTTTGTATTATCGCCCATATTGACCATGGTAAAAGTACCTTGGCAGATAGATTGCTGGAATTTACTGGCACTGTAACCGATCGAGAAAAGCAAGATCAGTTGTTAGACAGTATGGACCTAGAGCGTGAGCGTGGTATTACCATTAAAAGTCATGCCATACAAATGGATTACATGTACGAAGGTGAAAAATATACACTTAACCTTATTGACACGCCTGGTCACGTCGATTTTTCTTACGAAGTATCGCGTTCCATTGCTGCATGTGAAGGAGCATTGTTAATTGTTGATGCCGCACAAAGTATTCAGGCACAGACCATTTCTAATTTATATTTAGCCTTAGAAAATGACTTGGAGATAATTCCGGTTCTTAATAAAGTTGATTTACCAAGTGCAAACCCGGAAGAAGTTACTGATGATATTGTAGACTTGATTGGTTGTAAACCTGAAGATGTAATTCCGGCAAGTGCAAAAACTGGATTAGGTATTGAAGAAATTTTAGAAGCGATAATTCACAAAGTTCCTGCACCAAAAGGAAATCCAGATGAACCATTACAAGCATTAATATTTGATTCTGTTTATAACCCTTTTAGAGGTGTTGAAACCTATTTTAGAGTTTTAAATGGATCCATTAAAAAAGGTCAAAACATAAAATTCATTGCAACGGGCAAAACCTATTTTGCAGATGAAGTGGGTACCTTAAAGTTAAAACAAGCACCTAAAGCTGAAATTAAAACAGGTGATGTTGGTTATCTAATTACAGGTATAAAAGAGGCAAAAGAAGTAAAGGTTGGTGATACTATTACAGATGCAAAAAACCCTACTACCAATGCTGTTGAAGGTTTTGAAGATGTTAAACCAATGGTTTTTGCCGGTATTTACCCTGTAGATACCGAAGATTATGAAGAGCTCAGAAATTCAATGGAAAAATTACAATTGAACGATGCTTCTCTTGTTTTTACGCCAGAAAGTTCTGCCGCATTAGGTTTCGGATTTCGATGTGGATTTTTAGGCATGTTACATCTTGAAATTATTCAAGAACGTTTAGAGCGTGAATTTGATATGACCGTAATTACTACGGTACCTAACGTATCTTACCATGCGTATACCCATAAAGATGTAAATACCAAGATTCTAGTTAATAACCCCACAGATTTACCAGATCCGTCAAGACTTGAACGTGTTGAGGAGCCTTATATTAAAGCCACAATAATTACAAAATCAGAGTTTGTAGGTAATGTAATGTCATTGTGTATAGAAAAACGTGGCGAAATTACCAATCAAACCTATTTAACTACAGAACGTGTTGAACTTACTTTTGACATGCCGTTAGCAGAAATTGTATTTGATTTTTATGATCGGTTAAAAACGGTTTCTAAAGGATATGCATCCTTCGATTATTCACCAATCGGTATGAGGGCTTCAAAACTAGTGAAAGTTGATATTTTACTGAATGCTCAGCCTGTAGATGCCCTTTCTGCATTATTACATGCCGATAATGCCTATGGCATCGGTAAAAAAATGTGTGAAAAGTTAAGACAGTTAATTCCAAGACAACAATTTGACATTCCTATTCAAGCTGCTATTGGTGCAAAAATTATCTCTAGAGAAACTATTAAAGCACTTCGTAAAGATGTTACCGCAAAATGTTATGGTGGTGATATTTCTCGTAAGCGTAAACTGTTAGAAAAACAGAAAAAAGGTAAAAAACGTATGCGTCAAGTAGGTAATGTAGAAATACCACAAGAAGCATTTATGTCTGTGCTGAAATTGAATGATTAAAACATAAAAAAACCCGCAAAATTGCGGGTTTTTTTATGTTTTAATAGGTGGTGATTATTACCATTGCTTTTGTGTAGTACTCAAACCTTGATATAAAAAGGTTGAATTATTCGGTGAATCCGAATCTAAACTACTTGTATCTCCTGATGAATATAAAATTCTTTTATCATTATTGTTATATCCAGCGTCTCCATTAAATAAATAAGCAAGATAACCCATATTTGTAATTTTAATGTTATTCCCTTTCAGTATAAAAAAATGATCTCCCTGATCAACTGTAGGTAAAACACCGCCTAGGTCTGAATATCCAGTTTTAATGTCTGTTTCAGAAACTTTTACTTTATTACCAGCATGATTATCTGATTTACTATAGAATCTAAAAGCAAACACATAACTGTCTGCCGGTATATTAATTCCATTACCATTGGCCAATGTAAATGTTGGAGCATTTGCTTTTATGAGAGTATCATCTGTTAGGTAATCCGATTCTTCTGTTGCAACTTTACTCACTTCGTTTAATTTTAAAGCTAAGTTATCATACTCTGTTTTTGTAATTTCAATCCATGCTCCATCACTTGCAGCGGTATAAGCTACTTTAGAACTACTTAAAAGAAACTCTAAATCATCCATATCATTTAGTGAAATGGTA
Source organism: Aureibaculum luteum (assembly GCF_003449015.1). GTDB lineage: Bacteria > Bacteroidota > Bacteroidia > Flavobacteriales > Flavobacteriaceae > Aureibaculum > Aureibaculum luteum. The sequence continues at coordinate 796,047 of NZ_QRGD01000001.1, forward strand.
ACCTGTGCAGTTTCTGTAATTGAATTTCCCATTACATCAACAGTTGCAGTAATTGTTGGGTTAGTTTCAAAATCGAAAGTACTTGCATCTGCAACAGTAATTACGCCAGTTACGGCATCAATTGCAATAGCCCCTACCGGTGACTGACTGGCAATACTGTATGCAAAAGTACCATCTGTACCTGTTGCGGTTACTGTACCTAAAACTGCCTCAATTGCTTGATTTTCATCAGCAGTAATATTAGCATCATTTATATTAAGTGTTGCCGGGTCGTCGCTACTACAACTAAATGCTAATACTGATACTGTTAATAGTAGTAATGTCCGTTTTAAGATTTTCATAATAATAATTTTTTTAGGTTGATTTTAGTTTAGAACTACATATAACTAGTAAATGGATTATTTATTTCAATGGATTTCATTAATAAATCTAAATATTGAAAACAATCGCATTCTTTTTTTTGGAAAGTATAATAGGAGCACTATAACAATTTGACATTCCTATTCAAGCTACTATTGGAGCAAAAATTATTTCTAAAGAAACCATTAAAGCACTTCGTAAAGATGTTAACGTAAAATGTTATGGTGGTGATACTTCTCGTAAACGTAAACTGTTGGAAAAACAGAAAAAAGTTAAAAAACGTATGCGTCAAGTAGGTAATGTAGAAATACCACAAGAAGCATTTATGTCCGTATTGAAATTGAATGATCAGTTAGGTTTTTCTCTAGCTTTTCCTTTATACTGTATTTAATTAATGGCCTTGTATATGAGTTGTAGCGGATAAATTACTATTACTTTCAGGTTGTAATTTAATGAAAAAGCGGTTTAAGTAACAACTTAAACCGCTTTTTCTTATTTACGTTATTACCCAACGTAATTTATTTTAATTTTTTTGACCTATCAATAATTTTCACTTCAAAATATCCATTCTTTTCTACACATTTAGAATTGTTTCTTAAATCAATTGCACCTGATTTTTGAATTCTAGAATGAATTGTAGCATTTGAAAATGGGTTTGAAAGTTTCCCTCTAGTCAAATTTTTATTTGGATTATATGACGTTTTATTTGCTTTCATTTAATAAAACTTATTTGCAAAAGTACATATTTAATATGACTTTAATATTTTCTTTAGTTCAATAGTCGCTTTATCAATACTTAAATTACTTCTAAAATTATCTTTTATTCTAGTCGTGTTTCCAGAGTCTTTCATTGTTTTAAATGCCTCTATATTAAATGAACCATTGTCTTGTTTTAACGAAATATCATAGGTTTTATTGTCTTGGTCTAAAACCCATTTATTCCCATTTGGAATACCGGTTAATTGCCAATCTAAATTTTCTTGAATTTTAGATAATTCATTTAAAAACTCGATTAAGTTATTGTGTCTATCAACTGGATTTAATGAAAGTGCCTTTCTAATAACATTTCTTAATTTTTGAGGAATATGTGGCAAGAAAAATTGCCTGTCAGGAAATTTACCATTTGATATTAAACTGTCAAGTTCTGCTTTGTTTTTCACTCCAATTAATTGATTTTTAAAAACACCAGAACCATTACAAATTCTATATAAAGTTAAACCAGCGTGGTAAATATCTACTTGAATCGTGAATTTATTTGTTAGAAGGCATTCTGGTGCTGTATGTAAACTATAAAATCTATCTTGCTCTGCAACACTATGTATATTTGTGAATTTTGCTAAACCAAAATCAGTAACAAGTGCTTCATTAGAATCTGAAATTAAAATATTTGTTGGTTTAATATCAAAATGAATTAACCCTTTTGTGTGGATATGATTTAAACCAGATAAAAAGTCTATTGAATATTTCAATACTTCTCTTACAGTTAAAAATCTTGTATTAGTTAATGATTCTAGAGATCCATTTCCATAATGTGGCATTGCTATATAAATATGTTCGTCATCTTCACAAGAATAATTTACAGAAACTATATTTTGATGTTTAGAAGCGTATAAACATTTTGCTTCTTTATAATAATCATTTGGTGATTTGAAATCTTTTTTTGGAATTCTTTTTATTACAATATCTGCATCAAATTGTTTGTCGTGTGCTATAAAAACATCAGAGTTTTTTCCTTCTGCACCTATATTTTTTTTTAACTCAAAGTTTAATTTTGCTTCTCTTAGTCCTATATTCATATTATAAATTTAATGCAGCAAGTGCTGATAATATTGCTTCTCTTTCTGTTTCGCTGTTATTTTCAAGAAATGCTAATTCATCTGGAATATGTTCTCCTTTAATAATTTTTTTTAAATCACCATTATTTGCAAATCCTAACAATCTTGAAATTTTAGAAATATTTCCTCCAAAATATTTTTGTACCGAACAACTTGAAAATAATTCTTGAATTATGGCTTCTATGGAAATTCTTTGAATATTAAGCCTTTGAGCATTTCCTTCTGTTATTTTTATACCTGCTTTAGTAACATTATATTGATTAATGATATCTATAATTGTTTTTCTAATAAAATTTAGTCTATCAGGTATTTCAAGAGAGAGAGGTAAGGTAAGTTTATCTATCGCTATAACATTATTTTCTGTACCATTTTGTTCAATTATTGCGAAGTATATTTCTTTTGGGTTTGCTCTAATTCCGATTGAGTTCATTTTTTGTTTATTGTTGGTCTTATGTTAGGTAACAGCGTCTCTGCTATGGTTAGTACGGGACTTAAAAGTAGTGAACTTTCGATTAAGCACTTAGCCAAAACTATGTATTTTGTTTTATCTTTTTTGTTCTAAAGCCAAATCAAAAAGATTTGGCGGATTTTTTTAAATGCTTTAAACATTGGGTTAAGCACTAAACCCGTATTAATTATAGTCATTTATGGGCACAGTTTTTATTTCGAATTGCTTAGTGTTTTCAATGATAAATTCTCCGTTAGTTTTATCAAGCCATTTTTCTGCAATTTGAATAAATTGTCTTATCATTATTGCATAAGCTTTAATATGTTTTGTGTTAAATTTATAGATGTTTATTAAACCTTCTATTTTATCTTTTTCTATAAAATCCCCAAAATCTTGAACCATTCCGTGACTTTCATCTACTTTTTTAAGAAGCATAAATCTGTCAGGGAATTCTGTGTTCTTAGGGTTAATCGATAAACCTGAAGTTGCTTTGTAATCGGTAGTTTTTATTTCCGTTAAATTAAATAAATCAGGAGTTGTTCTTGAACGATTGAAGTTGTCAAAACTACCTGTCCATCGCATTAATTCAATTATAATTCCAGCAAGTTCTTTTCCGTGATAAAATGATGAAATTGTCTTGTCTGCAATTTCTTTTAAGTTGCTTTCATTTACTTCCCATTTCTTGAATATTTGGAAACCAAGAAATGTATTAGACTTAAGAATCTCTATTATTTCATCATCCTTAAGATTCATAAAGTTAGAGATTGATTTTAGAGTTTTCATGTTAGAATATCCAAAAACAATCTTACTTAAGTGATTTATTATTGTAAGTATCTCAGTATCTACTTGTACTTTAAGATAATCGTTTATTATATCAAATAAAGCACCTGAATTGTGCAACTGTGTAATTGATTCAGTAATTATTTTTGTTATTCTTTTTCTGATTTTACTTTTGTCTTTGTCTTTTAGGCTATATGTTATGGGTCTTCTTTGTCTTAAATCGAATGGTAAATCATTTAAGCTACCATAATCTAAATTGTAAATGCAAAGAACCTTGTCCCACCCAATAGATTTTGCTGCGTATCCGAGCTCAATCAATACATTTGGATTCGGAGTTTTCCTTCCTTTAGAATCTGAATTGATTATTGAAATATCAGCAATGAAAATTTTCGCCTTGTCTATTTTTTTGAAAATAGTTTCAGTTATGTCCGGAGTTCCAGTTTCATTCTTGGTATCTCTGTCAATGATCAATTCAATTGAAAATTGTCCAACATTATTGACTTCTTTAGGCACGTTTTTGAGGCAAGATTCCAAAAAACCTCTGTTCGAATTATTTGGCAAATCGGATTGCCAAGAATAGAATATGGTGTTCTCCATTAATTTTATAATTACAATACAACGTTTAGTATAAAAGAAGTAGGGCTGTAAATAAGCAATAAATATTCGGATTATCCACAAGCCAAATCTTTTGCATTTTGTTTTATATTATTCATCTAAAAGCCAAATCAAAAGATTTGGCGACCTCGCAAATACGCCTGAAACATTGGGTTTAGCACTTACTTGCCCTGTTTTTTTTATACAGTGTTGGCAACTGGCTTTTCTCGGTTTAATTATTTATCCTCCTAGTAATTGAAGAACAAGACTACCAATAGAACTTATTTCAGAACCATATTGTAAAATTCCTTTCATAATCTTTTCAGGTAATTTTCCATTTTCTCCGATTTCGTTTTTAGCATTTTGAAAGTCAGATATTGCTTGTTGTTTCAATTCATTATTGATTGATTTGTCCGTTTTTAAAACATCAATTATATTATCAATTCGTTTTTTGAATTCAGGTTTATTTTCAATTCGAACGTTACTCGATTCTATTACAAATGTATTATTTGCCCCTTCGCCAGAAACGTTGATGTTGTATTTGCCTTTATCTTGCATTTCGATTTCTTCTTTTAAATATTTGGCCCCCTTAAAAGTCAATTTGGCCGTAAATTTTTCAGGTTCGGTTTTGTCAATCATTTCATTCATTGGGCTTTCCGTAACTTTACTTTCTCGAGTTAATTGGTTTATTTCAATTATGTGAGAATGAAAACGAGGTTCTCTACCTTTTAAAACTATAAAATTTTCCTCCGACAATTCTTTGAAAATATTACTTTTCTCGGAAGTTGACATTTCAGGAAATAATTGTTCGATTTGGTGCATTTTTCCGTCACCTTCATATTGCTTTAAATGCAGTAATAATTTCATATAGTTATTCATCGCAATGTTTTTTTTAGCTTGTTGCCAACAATTATATAAACGCAAAGCGTTTATATCCGAAATGGCTTTATACCTTATGAGAAGCTAAAAGAAGAGAATACTAAAAACGGGTACTAAAGGGTCTTTGTTTAGCGACTACAAACCAAATGTAGAAAAAAAAATTTAGAATCAAACTAAATAGTGGTTATTTGAATTTTTTTTACAGCATACAGATAATAGGTCTAAGTTGCTGGGTTTAGATTGGTTTTTTGTGATGTGGCGTTTTGTATTTCTTAATTAAAAAAGGAAAAAAAGATGAGGTGGTCTCAAATTGCGACCACTTACCAGATAATTTTCTCTTTGAACTCAGCAAAAAAAAGTTTAAAATTTGGAGGAGTCAATTTGACACCACAAGCTGGGGTGGCACTTGATATTCCCAATGGCATTTAAAGTACAAGTTCTAGCCATGTTGTCCGATGTATTAATTAGCAAAAAAGAAATAAATGTATATATAAAAATAAGGCCAGTACTGACGAATTAATTTAGCGTTAAAATTCGATCCACAATTCTGATAGTATAATTCTTTGCTATAACAGCAACGCTTTACATCACCACAATTCCTCGTTCTTTAAATGGTACTAACAATGACTCATCTATTTGATCATCAGTTACAATAACATCTATGTCATTAATAGAAACAACAGCATATCGTCTTGCCTCCATTATTTTTGTGCTAATACACATAGAAACTACATAATCTGAAGATTCTACCATACCCTTTTTAATATGAGCCACTTCCCAATCAGATTCCGTCATTCCTCTTTCTATATTTAAAGCATCTGTACCCATAAAACAAATATCAGCTCTTAATTTAGATATTGAGTTTATAACGTCAATACCAATGGTTACTTGGGCTGATTTATTTAATTTACCACCAATAAAAATAACTTCAATTGTTGGATGGTGTGATAGCTGCAAGGCAATAGGCAAGCTGTACGTAAAAATTGTTGAATTTATATTTGCTGGTATTAATTTTGCCAATTCTAAATTGGTAGAACTTCCAGTCATAATAATAACCTGACCGTCATGAATTAATTTGACGGCTTTTTTTGCAATTTGTTTTTTCTTATCTAAATCTGAAACACTCCTTTCGTTATAACTAAGTATTTTGTTTTCAATTGACAATGCTCCACCATGTACCTTATGTAATAAATGTTGAGCTTCCAACTCCTTCAAGTCTCTTCTAATAGTATCTTCAGAAACTTGTAACTCAACGCTCAAAATGGTAGAATGTACTTTTCTATGCGTTTTTAATTTCTGTAGAATTAATTGATGTCTTTCTAACTTTAACATAAAAATTATTTTGTTTATTTGATAAATTAACAATTATTACACTCAATTGTTGCCAAATTTCCAATTCTGCGTGTTTAATTCTAAAATAAAACGCAAAAACACGTATAAAAACGCAATATATTATAATTTTTTCTAATGAACTACTTTTTAGAAATACTAGTTTTTATTTCGCAATTAAGCATTTTTGATATACTCACACCTATTTATAACTATTTCAATGTTTATCTCAACGCTATTTACGGATACAACAAATAGTTCTCACGCATCTTTTTATAGCTTGATAAACCTGGTTCCCAACTGGCACGAATCTCAGATTCTGGCACGCCATCAATTATTTGCTGTCTAAACAATCCTGAACCAATTTGTATTTCAATACTGTTCATTTGATTACTTAAACTACCATCAAAAAACTTTTCCTTCTCTGGACTAGACGTATACAATTCCATTATCCATTTCAAATTTATTTGCTTGCTTTCTCTCAGTAAATCAGTATCGTAATTGCGTAAATCTATTCCATAACATACTTCATCCATAAATAAAGGAGTCATTGACATGCCTTTTATACTTTTAGGAGTAAATGAAAAATCATAAATACCTTTATAAGCCGGACTTCCAAATATAGTAAAAGGAAACTTTGTACCTCTTCCATGGTTAATATAAGTACCTTCAAACATACATGTAGACGGATATAACAATACAGATAATTGCGTATTTAAATTTGGCGAAGGCGATACAGGCAAGGTATAAGGCATATTATGATCATAATTGACAACAGGTATTATCTTCAGCTTACATTGCACAGCTTTGCCATTTGATGTAACCCAACCTTCACCATTTGCCATTTGAGCAAACTCAGCTACTGTTAGTCCATGAGACATCGGAATAGGAAATTTACCTATCCCTGATTTATATTTCATATCTAATACAGGTCCATCAATTAAATAGCCATTAGGGTTAGGTCGGTCCAAAATTAACAACTCCTTGTCATTTTCATAACATGCTTCCATCAAACGTACCAACGCATTAATATTTGTATAAAACCGAACTCCAACATCTTGAAGATCATATATAAGGACATCAATATCTTCAAAATCTTTCTTTGAAGGCTTTCTTTTAGCACCATATAAAGAAACAATAGGAATACCCGTTTTACGATCTATTTCATCAGTAACATGAACACCTGCACCAACATTTCCTCTAAAACCATGTTCCGGACCAAATACCTTTACAATATTTACCCCTAAGTTCTGAAGACTATCTACCAAATGTTTTTCTCCTATAATACTTGTGGGATTCGCCATTATAGCCACCCGCTTATCCTTTAAATAAGGTAGGTATTTTTCGGTTTGGTCTGCACCCGTAATAATTTCACTGATTTGCAGGTTTTTACTGTTTTTTGACAGTAATTCATTCGATTTTGCAATATATATCCCAAAACAAAATAATACAATGGGAAAAAAATTTAATTTGAAGATCATATTCTCATAATTTAAGGTGTAAATGTATCAATTAGTTCGCAAATTAAGTTAAATTTTCAAAAAACAGCAAAAACAAAGTTAAAACCGCAAAAGATTGCAAAAATTTTTATATGTTTACCAGTACTAACGAAAATAATTCATTCATGAGAAAAAAAATTAAAGCATTCTTCCTAATTTTCTTTACAACTTCATTTGCCCTATTATCCGCACAAAACATTAGTGTGAGTGGTACGGTAGCAGACGAAACTGGTACACCCTTGCCAGGAGTAACGATATTAGTGAAAGGAACAAAGAAAGGAACAGCAACCGATTTTAATGGAAAATATAACATATCGGTAGCAGAAGGGACAACATTAGTTATTTCATCTATTGGTTACAAAAAACAAGAACAAGTAGTATCTGGATCAACCTTAAATATAACTATGGTTGAAGATGCCTCAGTTTTAGGCGAAGTAATGATTACTGCTGAATTTGGCCAAAAACGAGCCGAACGAGGTGTAGGTGCTGCAACACAGACAATTGATGGATCAACTATTACCGAATCTGGTAGAGAGAATTTTATTACTGCTCTTTCCGGACGTGTACCTGGTCTTCAAATCAGTTCTACAAGTGGTGCACCAGGAGCTTCTAGTAATGTAGTATTAAGAAACATTACTTCTATATCTGGTAGCAATCAACCATTATATGTAGTAGATGGTGTACCTATGAACAACTCTTCTTTCGATCCTAACGGGATGGCAGGTGGAGCAACAAGCGAGTATTCTGTGAACAACTCAGATTTCTCTTCACGTGGTAATGATTTTAACCCTGAAGACGTAGAATCAATAACCGTATTAAAAGGTGCCGGTGCGGCTGCTTTATATGGTTCTGATGCTTCAAACGGAGCCATTATCATCACTACTAAAAAAGGTAAGGCTGGTAAAGGTAGAGTTACCTTTAGTAATTATATTAAATTAAGTAATGCGTATGGCTATCCGGAAATGCAAGACAAATACGCTAATGGAGCCCGTGGAACTACTAATTATTACTACACAAGTAAATATGGTGGATTGTATCCTGATGGTCAACAACTATATGACAATGTAGATGCTATACTTCAAACAGGTGTTCAGCAACGTTATAATGTGGCTGTTGAAGGTGGTTCTGATAAAGCTACCATCCGTGCAAGTTTTTCACAACTAAACGAAACTGGAGTTATTAAAACTACAGAATATGAAAGAACGAATTTAAGCTTATCTGGTAGAGCTCAAATTACAGATTGGTTAAAATTTGAAGGTTCTATGCAATATACTGGTACAGAAAACAACAAGGTAAGAAGAGGTACAGAAAGCCCATTATACCGTGCTATGTTATGGCCTGTTGTTGATGATATGAGTAATTATTTAGCTGAAGATGGTTTACATATGAGAAACCCTGAATATTACCATGATGTTGACTTGTTAAACCCTCTGTTTGACATGTACAACAATAAATATTATGACGAATCAGATCGTATTCTAGGTAATGTATCGCTTAACTTTACACCCATTAAAAATGCCTTTTTAAGAGCACAAGTTGGTTGGGATGTGGCAAATCAAACCTATGTTTCTTCTAGAAATCCATATTATGCTTATAATAATGCTGGAGATGGTTCATATAGTTTAGTTAATTCAAATTATTCTGATCCTAGTATTAATATACTTTCTGGTTACGATAATAAGTTTTTAGATGATAAATTATCTGTCTCAGCACAAGTTGGGTATCACCAATTAGAAAATAAAATTACACGAGCTTCTACTTATGGTACTAATTTTATTGATGCTAGTTTTCAATCCATTAATAACGTAGATCCTTTAACTATTGTTTCTAAACAAAGAAACACAAAACGTAGAGTACAAGGTATTTCTGGTCAGTTTCAAGTGGGTTATAATAACATGGCCTTTCTTACTTTTAGAGCTAGAAATGACTGGTCATCTACATTACCTAAAGAAAACAACAGTTATTTTTACCCATCTATAGAAGGTTCTTTCGTTTTATCTGATTTAGATTTTATTAAAGAGATAGAAGCTATCAACTACATAAAACTTAGAGGTTCTTGGTCTCAAGTTGGTAAAGATGCTAACCCATTACAAATTGACCCTGAATTACAAACAACTGGTTTAACAGGTGGTGGTTATAAATATGGATTTACAGGGCCTAATAGAAATTTAAAACCAGAAATTACTACTGGTCAAGAGGTTGGTGTTGATTTTAGATTGTTTAAAAATAGAGTAAAAGGTACTTTTTCATATTTTGAAACAGAAAATTCAAATCAAATAATACAAGGTTTCCGTTTAAGTTATGCTACTGGTTTCGTGTTAAACACATTAAATGTGGGTACATTTGAAACAAAAGGATGGGAAGCAGCAATTGATGTTGATGTTTTAAAAACTAAAGATCTCACTTGGAATGTGGGTGTTAACGGATCTCATGGAACCTCTGAGGTTGTTTATCTGCCAGAAAACGTTACCGAATATTATAACGCATACACTTGGTTATCTGGTAATATAAGAACAGGTATTAGTGTAGGTAACCCTATTACATCGTTAACAGGTCGAGCTTATGAACGTAATGACAATGGAGATATCTTAATTTCTCCAACAAGTGGTTTACCTTTAACTTCTTCTGAATGGTCTAATCTTGGAAACAGAGAACCAGATTTACGTTTTGGTATAACTACGCGTTTAAAGTATAAAAACTTAACTTTATCAGGATTGTTTTCAGGGCGTTTAGGTGCTACTGTTGTTAATGGTACTAAACGTTATATGATGCAAAGAGGTACAAGTTGGGAGTCCGTTGAATTAAGAGAAGGACCAGATCAAGTATTTGAAGGGGTTATAAAAGATGGTAATGAAAACACAGCCAATCCAACTACAAATACAATATCTGTTGATTATGGTACATATGGTTCTAGCATATTTACTGGAGGAGATGAAGATTGGATAGAAAAAGATATAAAATATATAAGACTACGTGAATTACGTTTGGCGTATCGTTTACCAGATGATTTACTTAAAAAGTCTAAATTACTTAATTCTATGAACCTATATTTTGTGGCTAATGATTTATTTACTTGGACAAACTATTCAGGTATAGATGCTGTTGGTAATGCTGTTTCTGCAGCTGCAGGTGGTGTAGGTGGAGAAGGCTATGATGTGATGGCAATACCAAACCCTCGTAGTTATTCAATAGGATTAAGTATAATATTAAATTAAAGAATAGATATCATGAAGAAAAAATTTATATACATATTATCATTATTTTTCAGCTTAGTAAGCTGTGAAGAATACCTTGATGTAAACACCAATGTAGATGGCCCCTCTTATGCGGATGGTTATTTATACTTGGCAAATATTACCCAACAATATAATGGGGTTTATTGGGACGGACGTGCTTTAGCACCAATGGCTCAGATGTGGGGAACAACTTCTTATAGCAATTTTGCCCTTAATTATTACAATGTTGGTAGTGATTCAGCTGGCGAAATTTGGAGAATGACGTATTGGAATCAAGGTCAAAACCTTGAAAACATGATTAATCAGTCTATAGCAGCAGAAGACTGGACTTTAGCAGGTATAGGTTATGCAATGAAAGCTTTTAGTTGGGATTTGTTAACGAAGGTTCATGGTGAATTACCGATGACTGATGCTTTTGTACCTGATTTACTATCTCACGATTATGATTATCAAAAAGAAATTTATGCACAAGTAAGAGAGTGGGCATATAAATCCATTGAATTATTAGAAAGAGCAGATGATCACGTGTATGCTGATAAAATTAGTTCTAATGACTTTATATATGAAGGAAATAAAGACAAGTGGATCAAATTTGCATATGCAGTTATTGTTCGTAATTTATCTTCTTTAACCAATAAAACGGATTTTACTAGTACCTATGCTCAAGAATTGATAGATGCAGCAAGCAAATCTTTTCAAAGTCCTGATGATGATGCTACGGTATCCATTGCAGGAGGATCACAATCTGCACCGTTCAGTTCATTTAATAATTTTTGGGGAACTGCCAGAGGTAATTTACTTGACAACTACTTTCAACATGAATATGCAGTACAAGTATTTACAGGTACAGTACCGGATTATGACGAAGCAACAGGAGATAAAACAAACCTTGAATTTGCTAACGAATATTACCCTTACGCACTTGCTGAAAATCAGATTATCACTGACACTTTAGTAAACGAACCAGGACATTTTGACCCAAGGGCTACCGTTAAGTTATCTACAACGAGCAATACGAACTATGAAAACTTAAGTAATGCAGACAGTGTAAAAACGTATCAGTATTTCGGTGGAACGTTTACATCAGCAAGTGGTCCAATTGGTACGGCTCCTTCAGTTTATGGAAGAATTGCAAACTCAGCTTATGAAGGTGCAGAACATGATGGAACTGGTCGTTGGTTATTTAGAGATGACGCACCATACGTTATGACAACCTATGCTGAAATTCAGTTTTGTTTAGCAGAAGCCTATTGGAAAACAAACCAGACAACGCTAGCATTTGATGCTTTTAAAAGAGGTGTTAGTGCTGACATGCAAACATCTGCAAGATATATTAAAACAGGAAGTTCTGGAAGTCCTACTGGAGGAGATAAAATTACTTCAGCTTTATTTAACACATTGGCAGACGAGTATCTAGAAGGTCCATTTGTAGCAGGATTAACAGACTTTTCATTATCTCATATTATGATGCAGAAATGGGTATCTTTATATCCATGGGGAGCAGCAGAAGCTTGGGTAGATATGCGTAAATATCACTTTGACGTAGATTATACAGGTGAATATCCTAGTGAAGGAAATGGATGGACTCAAACCACAGTAGAACAAAAATGGGATACGAACCCATCTAAAGTATATAAAGGTCTCTATTTATCACCGGCTCAAGTTCAAGGACGAAAAGGAACTTACAATATAAACAACGAAGGTTCTCCAAGTTATAGAATAAGACCACGTTTTAATTCTGAATATATGTGGAATCTTAAATCATTAGAGATACTTACACCGATATCTGGAACGGCTCCTAACTATCATACATCAATTCCTTGGTTTGCTTACCCTGGTGAGCTACCTCAATAATGACTTATGGTAACACAAGAAATATACAAAACAAGAAATATACAAATATGAAAAATATAACTAAAATAGGATTATTTCTCCTTTGCACTTTTTTAGTTGCAAGTTGTGAGAAAAATGAGATAGAATATATGGCTGAGGATGTTAGTGTAACTACCGCACAATTCCAAATATTTTATATGATTCCAATAAGCACTGGATCTTCAAATTATATAAATAAAATAGAATTGAATGGTGAGCTATTATCAACTGACGCTTCTCCATTAAAAATAAATAGCTACCTTCCTACAAGTGTAGGTAAATATTATACCACCCAAGCTGGAGCGTCAAAACTGACTTTCTATAAAGGCTCTGATTTAGATCTAGTTTATGATGTAACTGTAGATTTACCGGCAGGAAAATCTACTGTAATCATTCATAGCTTTGATGAAGCTCCACTGATTATAGATGCTGAGGTGCCATATCCTACTTATACCACCGACGGAACTGGTGATTATACAAATATTAGGTTTTATAACCTAATGTATGAGTCTGAAGGAGTTCCTACTGATTTAACTCTCCAATATCAATTTCAATATATAGTTGATAATGAGACAGGTGATAGAAGTGACTGGGCAAATTTAGGAGAACCAGTAGCCTTTGGAGAAGCTACTTCATGGAGTAGAGCAGATGTAAATAAAAGAATAGAAATATCTTCTGGTTATGGTTATATCTATTATCGTCTTAGAGTAATAGGAGATGATGGATCAGATCAAGGTAACCTAATTCTTAAAAATGCTTATGGAAACATGGTTGAATATAGCGATTACTGGACTGGATATATTGGTTATGCAAGACACCATATGTTCAATGGGTATCGTAATGATTCACCATCGTATCGTGCACGTGTAAGACAGATAACTGCATTATAATTAGCAATTAAATCCAAGAGAAAAGCCAACTAATTAATTTTAGTTGGCTTTCTTTTTTATAAATATTTTAAAACTTTGTTTGTTTAGAAAAACTGATTTAAATCAACTAATTCTCAAAATATTGTATCTCCGTAGTAACCTCTGCAAACTGTCTAAACATCTCCATCACACCACAATACCTATCTACTGATAAATTAACAGACTTTTCAATTTTATCTTTTTTAAAATCTGAACCATAGAAATTATAAACTACATGAACTTTCTTAAAAAATTTAGGGTGTTCTTCAGTTAATTCAGCCGTAATATCAATAGTAAATTCATCAACTTCAGCTCTCATTTTCTTTAATAGCGAAACAACATCCAATCCAGAACACCCAGCCAACGCGGAAAGCATTAGTGCCTTTGGTCTATACCCTTCACCTTTTCCACCATCATCAGGACCGGCATCAATCATTAAATTTATTCCACTAGGGTTAGTAGATTCAAATTTCATATCTCCTTTCCAAGTAGTCTTTACTGTATTTGTCATTGTTTTTTATTTAAAATTTGTATTAATCTTTTTAAATCTTCTTCTGTATGATTCGCCGTGATTACAATTCTATTCATCATGTTTTTATAAGTAGGATATTTAAAATTTGTAATAATAATACCCTCAGTAAATAGCTTGTTATAAACACCCTCATCTTCACTGTAAATAACAGGATAATTTTTATTGAATTTTATACCGTCCTTAACCTCTAATTTATCAGCAATAAAATTTAAATTCTTGGCTAATCTCTTCTTTTGAGTCTCATAAATAGTCTCAGCCTTACAATATGCTTCTAAATATGCAGGATTTGCAGCTGAAGAAGACACAAACATTGATTCGTTTCTTAACTTATTGATAAATTCTCTATTCCCAGCAATAACACCACCAGATAAACTTAAGGCTTTTCCTAAAGACGAAACCATAATTTTACTTTCAACATTTGAATGTTTTATCCTGCCAAAAACTCCGCTACCATTCTCACCCAAAACGCCTAAACTATGTGATTCATCAATTACTAATGTAATTTTTTTAGAAGTTGATATGTTATCCAAAAAAGCAAAAGATACAGGGGCTACTTCTAGACCTAATATAGCATCAACCGTAATTACAATTTCTTCATCCGTAGCTTCAAGCAGTCGCGGATGTAACTTGTCATCAATAAACAAAGGCAAGCTACCGTCTGCTAAAATTGCAGGATGTGTTTTCGGGTAATGAAAAAATATAGGATTTGATTTCTTCAAAAAATCAATAACCAATCTACCTGCTAGTGTTCCAGAAGAAACTGTTAATACGTCTTCTGCCCCTATTTGTTGAGCAAAATATTTTTCAAACTGATTATATATTGAAAGTTTAATATTTGAATTACGTGAACTACCATAAAAGGTTCCCCATTTTTTAATAGAGTCCGTAAGTATGCCAACAAACTCAGGGTGTATTGCTAAGCCCAAATATCCAGTTCCGCCGAAATATAGGTATTCATTACCTTCAACAGTAATGGTTCTATCCGGAAAATCATCTACAATCATTAGGCAATTAATTTAACTCCGGTACCATTCAACTCACTATATATAATAACTCCATCAGTAATGGTAATACCATCGGCAATATCATTTGAAAGTAAGATAGCTCCATCCATATCAACAAAATCCAATAAAGGTAATAAATGAGCAATAGCAGATATACCAACAGAAGATTCCGTCATACAACCTACCATCGTTTTCATTCCCAATTTTCTAGCCTTTTCTAACATTCGTTTTCCAGAAGTTAACCCACCACATTTGGTCAATTTTACATTAACACCATGAAAGTGATTGTGGCATTTCATTACATCTTCCTCTACCATACAACTTTCGTCTGCGATTATTGGTAAAACTGATTTTAAGAATAATGTTTTATGTCCACCCCAATCATCTGCTTTTAAAGGCTGCTCTATAAACTCTACTCCTAATTCTTTTAATACAACTGCATTTTTCAGTGTTTCATCAACCGACCAACCACAATTGGCATCTACTCTAAATACAGCATCGGTATGTTTTCTCAATTCTTTTATTATGGCAATATCTTCTTTTGTACCCAACTTAATTTTATACAAAGGCCAAGGTTTTTCCTTTAGTTTAGAAACCATTTTTTCAATGGTATCAATACCAATAGTATAATCAGTGATTGGGTTCTTATTAATATCGAGCCCCCAATATTCATATAGTTTTACTCCCTTTTTTCTTGCATACAAATCATTGTAAGCCAAATCTAATGCACAGAGAGCAAACATATTATCCTTTAATTTAGGATACATTATTTGCCAAAACGATGAAGGTTCCAACGTTGCATTCGCTTTAATTAAGGACTCCAATGCAGTTAAATCAGCAGACATTTTTTCAATAGTAGCTCCGTAATATGGGTTCGCTGTGGCTTCTCCATAACCAGAAAATTCTCCATCTTTTAATTCAACGACAAGGCTTTCTTGAACGTCTCTCGCTTCTCTTGAAATTCGAAATGTATGTTCTAGTTTTAACTCGTAAGGTCTAAGTATTAGTTGCATAAAATTATATTTAATGAAAATTAAAAATAAGGGTATTTATCCAAATAACAATAAAACAATTATTAAAATGAATAGATATTTTTTTTGATATTTAGAACATAATTTCATCAATTAAAACCATCTGTAAATAATAATCAACGAAGCTAAATAGGAATTTTTAAATACTGATATTCTAAAAAAAATTAGTTCCGTTATCGGGTTTACTTTTTCTACTTTGAGATTTAGTTGTAATTTGGTACCTCTAAATTTTAGAGTTTTTAATCTAAAATCTCAAGTCTAACATATCAAATCAAAATTATATGCCTTTAGTTACTCCATTATCATCAGAACACGATATAGAAACCAAGAAATTAGCTGAATTTTTTAATGAGACCTTAGGGTTTTGTCCCAATTCAGTTTTAACGATGCAACGCAGACCTGCAATTAGTAAAGCATTTATCAATTTAAACAAAGCGGTAATGGCAAATGAAGGCAGGGTAACCTCAGCCTTAAAACGAATGATTGCTTGGGTAAGTAGTAATTCTACAGGGTGTCGTTACTGCCAAGCACATGCCATAAGAGCCGCAGAACGTTATGGAGCAGAACAAGAACAATTAGATAATATTTGGGAATACAGAACACATCCTGCATTTAATGAAGCTGAACGTGCTGCACTTGATTTTTCATTGGCAGCAAGTCAAGTACCAAACGATGTAGACGAACAAATTAAAAAAAGGTTATATGAACATTGGGACGAGGGCGAAATTGTAGAAATGTTAGGTGTAATTTCTCTATTTGGATACTTAAACAGATGGAACGACTCCATGGGTACTTCTATAGAAGAAGGTGCCGTTGAAAGTGGTAACCAATATTTAGGGAAACATGGTTGGGAAAAAGGAAAACATATTTAATAAATTTTAAACCTCTTGATTCTTAAAGGTTAGATAATAAAAACTTTTATAAAAAACAATACCTATGCATTGGACATTAAAGCCTTTACCAACTTTAGATAAAGTGAGTAGCTTAGCAAAAAAGTTGTCTATTGACACTAATTTGGCTACGCTTTTAGTGCAACGCAACATTGAAACATACGAGGAAGCAAAATCATTTTTTAGACCGGATTTATCAAAGTTACATGACCCCTTTTTAATGCAAGACATGCAAAAAGCAGTTGAACGCATTGAAAAAGCAATTGCTAATGATGAAAATATTTTGGTCTTTGGTGATTATGACGTTGATGGCACAACGGCAGTCTCTTTAATGTCTTCTTATTTAAAAACCTATTACCCAAATATTGCTACTTACATTCCGGATAGATACCAAGAAGGTTATGGTATTTCTTATAAAGGTATCGACTTTGCTGAAGACAATAACTTTTCATTAATTATTGCATTAGATTGTGGTGTAAAAGCAATTGATAAAGTTGATTATGCCAACAATAAAAATATTGATTTTATTATTTGCGATCACCATAGGCCTGGTAACGAACTTCCTAAAGCAGCAGCCGTTTTAGACCCCAAAAGAGAAGATTGCAATTATCCATTTGATGAATTATGTGGTTGCGGTGTCGGCTTTAAATTAGTGCAAGCGTTGGCGTCTCGAAGAAATCAAACTATTGACGATTTAATGCCGTATTTAGATTTGCTAGCAACTGCTATTGCCGCAGATATTGTACCCATGAATGGTGAAAATAGAATTCTTGCCTATTTTGGATTGGAACGAATTAACACCAACCCTAGAAGTGGAATTAGAGCCATGACACATCAGTTAAAAAAAGAGGTGTTAACCATTACCGATGTTGTTTTTGTGATTGCTCCAAGAATAAATGCAGCAGGTAGAATGAAGCATGGAAATTATGCTGTTGAATTGTTATGTGAAGAAGATTTTCAAACAGCCCAAACCATGGCGGCTGGTATTGAAGTTTTTAATAACGACCGTCGCGATCTTGATAAATTAATTACCATTGAAGCCCTGCAACAAATTGAAGAAAATAATGAAACTGAAGATTTTTCTTCAGTAGTTTACCAAGAAGATTGGCATAAAGGGGTCATTGGTATTGTTGCTTCTCGTTTAATTGAAAAATATTATCGCCCTACCCTAGTCTTTACTAAAAGTGGTGATAAATTAGCGGCTTCCGCCCGTTCTGTAAGTGGATTTGATGTGTACAATGCCCTAGAAGCCTGCTCGGAATATATTGAGCAATTTGGAGGTCATAAATATGCTGCAGGACTTACCTTATCACAAGAAAATTATAAAAATTTTAAAGATAAGTTCGAAGAAGTAGTAAAAAATAGTATTCCTCCAGAACTATTGCAACCAGAAATTAAAATTGATTTAGAGTTAGAATTATCAGCAGTAACTCCAAAATTTTATAGAATTCTACAACAATTTGCTCCCTGTGGCCCTCTAAATATGAGTCCTGTTTTTATGAGTAAAAATGTAAAAGACACAGGTTATTCTAGAAAAGTTGGTGCAGATGAAGATCACTTAAAATTGAGTATTGTTTCGGAAGACGGAACAAAATTTAACGGTATTGGTTTTAATTTAGGTAAAAAACATGCTGAAATCTCAAATGGACAACCTTTTGATATTGTTTATACTATTGATGAAAACACATGGAACGGCAATACTTCATTGCAGTTGATAGTGAAGGATGTGAGGGTTACAGAATAATTAGTTACGTAGCTAACAATTGTCCCATTGACCATTCGTGAGATACAAAATATTTTTTTAACTAAAATGCCAAGTTTAGCTTAAGCTATAAAGGCGATGTAAAAGATACTAAACTTTAGAACATATGATTTCCGTAACAATTGTCCCCTTCAGGATTATTGAAATGAAAATATATTTTCATTGAAGATACCGAGCAAAGCTCATTAGGGGTGCAAACCACAAATATGAGAAACAAAATAATTCCATATAACTCAGAACTAAAAGAACTCGCTCGTCAACTAAGAAAAAATAGTACATTGCCAGAAGTATTATTATGGCAAAAAATAAAGAAAAAATCACTTGGAGTACAGTTTCATAGACAAGTTCCGATGCTAAATTACATCGTTGATTTTTATTGCCATGAAATTGGTTTAGCCATAGAAATTGATGGTAAAAGTCACGATTTTAATTTTGAAAATGATGCTGATAGACAGGCTAAAATTGAAGCCTATGGAGTACAATTTTTGAGATTTTCTAATGATGATATATTAAACAATATGTTTAGTGTGTCATTGATTATTGAAAATAAAGTGAAGGAACTTCTTGAATAAAACACCCCTAAAGTCCCCTCAAGGGGACAATCATTTTCATTTAACACTTTAGGTTAAAAACAAACTAACTAGTCAATTAAAAAAGAATGTGACTTGAGTAATTAAAGCTAAATCCTTTAGTTACACAAGATGTCCCTTTGAGGATTATTGAAATGAAAATATATTTTCATTTAGAATACCGAGCAAAGCTCATTAGGGGTGTAAACCACAAATATGAGAAACAAAATAATTCCATATAACTCAGAACTAAAAGAACTCGCTCGTCAACTAAGAAAAAATAGTACATTGCCAGAAGTATTATTATGGCAAAAAATAAAGAAAAAATCACTTGGAGTACAGTTTCATAGACAAGTTCCGATGCTAAATTACATCGTTGATTTTTATTGCCATGAAATTGGTTTAGCCATAGAAATTGATGGTAAAAGTCACGATTTTAATTTTGAAAATGATGCTGATAGACAGGCTAAAATTGAAGCCTATGGAGTACAATTTTTGAGATTTTCTAATGATGATATATTAAACAATATGTTTAGTGTGTCATTAATTATTGAAAATAAAGTGAAGCAACTTCTTGAATAAAACACCCCTAAGGTCCCCTCAAGGGGACAATCCTTCTATTTAACGCTTAAGGGCTAAAAAAACTTACTAGTCAACTAAGAAAGAAGGCTTCATACGTTATTAATGCAAAGCCCTTTCCGTGAACAAAATGCTCCCTCAAGGGGACAATCATTTCCATTTAACACTAAAGGACTAAAAAAACTTACTAGTCAACTAAGAAAGAACGCTACTTACGTTATTAAAGCTAAATCCTTTCGGTACACAAAATGTCCCCTTGAGGATTATTGAAATGAAAATATGTTTTCATTGAAGATACCGAGCAAAACTCATTAGGAGTGTAAAACAAAATATATTTTATTAAGAAACTAACATGCAAAGCTCATTTAGTAGTGTTCTCTAAAAACTCTTCAACCCAGCAATAGTTTCTGTCGGATTTTCACTTTTAAACACAAAACTACCGGCAACCAATACATCTGCACCAGCGGCTACCAATTTTGGAGCATTTTTATCGTTTACACCACCGTCAATTTCTATCAATGCTTTTGAGCCTGATTTTTCAATTAAATCTTTCAATTGAATTACTTTTTTATAGGTATTTTCTATGAATAATTGTCCACCAAAACCAGGGTTTACACTCATTAACAGTACCAAATCTAAATCAATAATAATATCTTCTAATACTCTAATTGGTGTGTGTGGATTCAGCACAACTCCTGCTTGCATCCCTTCTGCCTTTATAGCTTGAATGGTTCTGTGCAGGTGATTACAAACTTCGTAATGTACCGTTATAATATCTGCTCCTGCCTCTTTAAAATCTTTGATATAACGATCAGGATCTACAATCATTAAATGTACATCCATAGGTTTTTTAGCATGCTTTTTGATCGCTTTTATTACGGGAATACCAAAAGAGATATTGGGTACAAACATACCATCCATAACATCAATATGAAACCAATCGGCCTCACTGTTGTTAATCATTTCTACATCACGTTGTAGGTTGGCAAAATCAGCAGCTAAAATGGAAGGTGCAATTAAATGACTCATGTTTTTCTGTTTTTTACAAAAGTAGTGAAATTGTTACTAGTGGTGAACGCGTAACGGTTAGTTTTTTTTACATCATTAATGACGAATTCTCAGCGTATAAAACAAAAAAAAACGCTTAACTAAATGTTAAGCGTTTCCAAAATATTGTTAGTAAAACGTAAACCTATCCTAAGTAAGTTCTTAAAATCTTACTTCTTGAAGTATGCTTTAATCTTCTAATTGCTTTTTCTTTAATTTGACGAACTCTTTCACGAGTTAAGTCGAAAGTTTCACCAATTTCTTCTAAAGTCATTGGTTGAGCTTCACCTAATCCAAAATACAAAGCAACAACATCTGCTTCTCTTGGAGTTAAGGTTTCTAAAGCACGTTCAATCTCAACTTTTAAAGACTCGTGTAATAAGCTTTTATCAGGATTTGGAGACTCACCAGAACGCAATACATCATATAAATTTGAATCTTCACCTTGAATTAAAGGAGCATCCATAGATACGTGACGACCTGCATTTTTTAACGACTCTTTTACGTCATTAATGGTCATGTCTAACTCTTTTGCAATTTCTTCTGCAGAAGGTGGTCTTTCATTATCTTGTTCTAAACGGGCATAAGTTTTATTAATTTTATTAATAGAACCAATTTTGTTTAAAGGTAAACGTACAATTCTTGATTGCTCAGCTAATGCTTGCAAAATAGATTGTCTAATCCACCATACCGCGTAAGAAATAAACTTAAAACCTCTAGTTTCATCAAAACGTTTAGCAGCTTTTATCAAACCTAAGTTACCTTCATTAATTAAATCTGGTAAGGTTAAGCCTTGATTTTGATACTGCTTGGCAACAGACACTACGAAACGTAAGTTAGCTTTTGTCAAACGCTCTAAAGCCACTTGATCTCCAGCTTTAATACGCTGAGCTAATTCCACTTCCATATCAGCAGTAATTAAATCAACTTTACCTATTTCTTGTAAATATTTGTCTAATGATGCTGTTTCGCGGTTAGTTACCTGTTTTGTTATTTTAAGTTGTCTCATGTAATTTCTGCTGTTTTATTAATATTAAATTTTGTTGTGTACTATATATACGTTACTAGTTACCGAAATGTTACAATTATTTCATTTTAAATTAAAAAAAGATGAATTTGATGTTAACAATCTGCTTAATTAGAACACTTATAGACGTTAAATTCCTATAAATATTATAAATTAGACGATAATAATCTGTTAAAACTATCCATCGGAGAGTCATTTTCAAACAACACTAATGACATTTTTTACAACTATAGTAAGAGTTACACGAGGTATTTACCACAAATAAATCACCAAAAAAAATTTCATCTTTGAAAAGTATTAAATGATGGATAACATATCTGTAAAACAAAAAACCTGTCAATAAAAATATTGACAGGTTTTTAATTTATAAAAATTAGAAGAAATTAATCTCTTCTTGGTTTTCTATCATCACGACGGTTATCACGTCCACGATTGTCTCTTCCTTTATTTTCTCTTGGTGGTCTTTCAACAAAACCTTCTGGTTTTGGTAAAATAGCTTTACGAGAAACTTTTTCCTTACGTGTTCTTGAATCAACACCGAAATATTTTACATCAAAAACGTCTCCCATATTAACGACATCGCTAACATTTTCTGTACGTTCCCAAGCTAATTCACTTACATGTAATAATACTTCGTTACCTGGAGCATCCATATATTCTACAACAGCACCAAAATCTAACATTTTGATAACTTTTACTTCGTATACGCTACCAACCTCAGGTTTGAACAAAATTGCATCAATTTTTGCCATTACAGCATCAATACCTTTTTTACCAACACCTAAAATTTCAACAATTCCTTCTTCAGTTACTGGATCTTCGTTAATAACGATAGTAGTCTCAGTTTCTTTTTGCATTTCTTGAATTACTTTTCCACCAGGACCAATTAAGGCACCGATAAACTCATTAGGAACGCGTCTTGTTACCATTGTAGGAGCATGCTCTTTAACATCAACATTTGGTGTTGCAATAGTATCTGTTAATTTCTCTAAGATATGTAAACGACCATTACGAGCTTGTTTTAGTGCATTTACTAAAATCTCATAAGACAATCCTTTTACTTTTATATCCATTTGACAAGCGGTAATTCCGTCTGCCGTACCTGTTACTTTAAAGTCCATATCACCTAAATGATCTTCATCACCTAAGATATCAGATAAAACTGCATATTTCCCAGATTCTGCATCAGAAATTAATCCCATAGCAATACCAGAAACAGGTTTTGTCATTTGAACACCAGCATCCATAAGAGCCATTGTACCAGAACAAACTGTTGCCATAGAAGAAGAACCGTTAGATTCTAATACTTCTGAAACAATTCTTACAGTATAAGGACAGTCAGCAGGTATCATTCCTTTTAATGCACGTTGAGCTAAATTACCATGTCCTACCTCTCTACGAGATGTTCCACGGATAGGTCTAGCTTCTCCTGTACAAAAAGGAGGAAAATTATAGTGTAAATAGAAATTTTCTTCACCCTCATGAGAAGGCATATCAATTTTATTTGCATCTCTAGAAGTTCCTAAAGTTACGGTTGCTAAAGCTTGCGTTTCACCTCTTGTGAAAATTGCAGAACCATGAACAGATGGTAAATAATCAACTTCACACCAGATAGGTCTGATTTCGTCTGTTTTACGACCATCCAAACGTAAACCTTCATTTAAGGTAAGGTCACGAATAGCAGCCTTTTCAGCAGCACGATAATATTTAGAAACTAAACCACCAAAATCTGCTAATTCTTCTTCAGAAAAAGTTGCTTTTATTTCTTCTTTTATTTCAGAAAAAGCCGCACTTCTTTCATGCTTTGCAGATCCTGCTTTTGCAATGGCATATACTTTATCGTATGCCATGTCATAAACTTTTTTCGCTAAATCTTCGTCTGATCTTTCTTCAGGATATTCACGAACTTCTTTCTTACCGAAAGCTTCAGCTAATCTTAATTGAGCAGCACACTGTACTTTAATTGCTTCATGTGCGAACTTGATAGCTTCAGTCATTTCTTCTTCAGAAATTTCATCCATTTCACCTTCAACCATCATTACAGAATCAGCAGAAGCACCAATCATCATATCGATGTCAGATTCTGCCAACTGAGCTCTAGTTGGGTTAATTACAAACTCACCATTAACACGACCTACTCTGGCTTCAGAGATAGCACATTCAAATGGGAAATCTGATAATTGGATAGCTGCAGATGCTGCTAATCCTGCCATTGCATCTGGCATAACATCATCATCATGAGACATTAACTGAATCATAACTTGAGTTTCAGAGTGATAGTCTTTAGGGAATAACGGACGTAAAACTCTGTCCACTAAACGCATTGTTAATACTTCACCATCACTTGGTCTTGCTTCTCTTTTAAAGAAACCTCCTGGATAACGTCCAGCAGCTGCAAATTTTTCACGATAATCTACCGTTAATGGTAGAAAATCAAGATCTTTTTGTTCGTAGTTAGAAACAACTGTACATAATAACATACATTTTCCTGATTGAACTACAACAGAACCATGAGCCTGTTTGGCTAACTTTCCTGTTTCTATAGAAATGGTTCTTCCATCTCCTAAATCGATAATTTCGGTAAAAACCTTAGGTATCATAAATAAATTTTTTAACCCATCTATTGACAGGTGTAATTAAACAATTGGTTACCGTCAGGCTGGACGGTCAGGTTGTGTGTTGTGTGTTAACCAATGAAAAGAAGTAAGCTTTTTTTATCCTGAAATCCCCGAATTCATCGGGGCAGGATTAATAAAAAAGAGGCATAAAGCCTCTTTTTGTTATTTTCTAATATTTAATTCTTTAATTAATTCACGATATTTTACAATATCCGTTTTAATTAAATAATCAAGTAAATTTCTACGTTTTCCTACTAGTTTCACTAGTGAACGTTCTGTATTATAATCTTTACGATTGTTTTTTAAATGATCTGACAAATGGTTTATTCTGTAAGTAAATAAGGCTATTTGACCTTCAGACGAACCTGTGTCTTTTTCAGATTTTCCGTGTTTTTTGAAAATCTCTGCTTTTTTTTCTGCTGCTAAATACATGCTAACATTAAGTTTTTTTAATTAATAATTTTTATGTATCGAATTATTTCGAGCCGCAAATATAAAACTATTATTTCGATTAGCAATAGTTAGTATTAAGTATTGAACACAATGTCTCAGATTAAAAGGGATGATGTATACCATTATTAGATACAAAAAATTGATTTTTAGCTATCAGATTTCTGAAAGAACTATCATTTTAATCTTCACCATAAATTAGTTTTAAAAAATCTTCTTTTCGAATATCGCCAAAATATTCATTGATATCAATGCTTTTTAATGCCATTGAAATATCTTCTTTTTCATAACGGATTCCTTTTAATAAATTTTCAAGATTTGCAACTGGTTCTTTACCAAAAAAATCTCCATAAATTACAACGTCTTTTATAAGTCCCTTTTCTACAAATATCCGCAGATCAATTTCACCAACCGGAAAACGATTGGTTCGTTGTATGTTAAATTTTGGTGACCGACCATAATTCCAATCCCAATTATCATACTTTTCTGCCTTAAGGTCATGTACTTTTTTCCATTCTTCAGGCGTTAAATAATAACTTTCAAAAGGTTCACTTTCTTCATAAAGTCCTTCCAATAATAATTTTCTAAATTGTTCGATTTTCATCGGGTTATTCAAAAACTCTGAAATATTAGCTACACGACTTCGAACAGATTTGTGACCTTTCGATTCAATTTTGCTCATTTTAACATTTAATGCATGCACCACTTCGGCTAAATCGGTGTCAAAAAGTAAAGTACCATGACTTATCATTCGCTTACCAGTAGAAAATTGAGCAGTACCAGAAATCTTCTTCTCCTCTACTTGAATATCATTTCTACCTTTTAGTTCGGCATTAAGACCTAATTGCTCTAACACTTTTATAACCGGAGCTGTAAACTTCTTGAAATTATTTAAACTTTTATTGTCGTGATTCGTAATAAAACTGAAATTAAGATTTCCAAAATCATGATATACCGCACCACCACCAGAAACTCGGCGAACTACATGAATGTTGTTTTCTGTAACGTATTGCTGGTTTATCTCTTCTAACGTATTTTGGTTCCGGCCAATTATTATAGAAGATTCATTGATGTAGAATAACAAGTAATCTTGGTCACTACTAAAGTTTCTCAACGCATATTCTTCAAGAGCAAGATTTAAGCGTGGGTCAGTAAATCCTTCGTTTTCTATAAAAATCATTTCCTAATTATTTGGGTGCAAATATAACAATGAAAAACCAACATTTTAAACCTTTTGTTCATCCTGTTGTCATAGTACCATAACTTATAAAAATAATTATGATGAAAAAACCAACATTTAAATTAGGATTAATGTCCTTATTATTGTCAGCAATGTTTTTTGTTGCTTGCGATAAAAACGAAACTATGCAAGAAGATTTACCTGCCGTATCCATTGATTTAAAAACAGCAGAAACCGAAACGGTTATGGATGAAGCTTCTGATGAAACAAGTGTAATTATTGAAGAAGCTTATCAAACGGTAGAATCTCCTAATACCAAGAGCAATGCATTAGAGCGATATTTACCCGATTGTGTTACAATTACCAAGGTAATTTCTGAAAACAAAAAATCAGTAACCGTTGATTTTGGTGAGGGCTGCGAATTACGTAATGGGAATTTTGTGAGTGGTGTAATTATTATGGAATATGAAAAGAACACCGAAGTAGCAACAAAAACTATATCTTACTCATTTAGTAATTTTTATTTTAACAGAAAACATATAGAAGGGCAAGGTTCTATTTTAAGAGAACGTTCAAATTCAAATGGAAACTTGCAATCCACTAAAACATTTAATATTACTGCAACTTGGCCAGACAATACTTTTGCTAATAAGGAAGGCACTAAGGTAAGAGAAATGATAGAGGGACATGATACAAAAACTTGGGGTGATAATGTATTTTTAATTTCGGGTAATTGGAAATTTACCAAAAAGAATGGCACTATACTTTCAGCCACGGTTATTAATCCATTAAGAAGGGAACTTGCCTGTAAATTTTTAGTAAGTGGAGTTATTGAATTAATTAAAAATGATAATAACGCTTTGTTAGATTATGGAGACGGTAGCTGTGATGATTTAGCTACAATAAACATAAATGACAATGGTTACAGAGAAATTCACCTGAGTAATTTATAACTTTGTAAACAATACATAAGCAACAAGACCTCACAGGCTTTCTACTTTGCTAAAGCATCAGCAGATTAGTGATACCGTTAGGTCTTATTTTTTAGTTTGTTTTTGAGCCTTTTCCTTAACTGCAGACTCTGTTCTAATCGGCAAATTCTGAATCAAATCAATATATAGATTAATTTGTTTTTTTAAGTCTTTTCGCTCTATTATTTTGTCTAAAAAACCATGTTCTAGTACAAATTCTGAACGTTGAAAACCTTCAGGTAAATCTTTACCTGTAGTATCTTTTACAACACGTGGTCCAGCAAAAGCAACAAGTGCATTTGGCTCAGCAAAATTTACATCACCTAACATGGCATATGATGCCGTTGTGCCTCCTGTTGTTGGGTCTGTACATAATGAAATATATGGAACACCTACCTCAGCTAACTGAGCTAATTTTGCAGATGTTTTCACTAATTGCATTAAAGAATAAGAAGCTTCTTGCATTCTTGCTCCTCCTGATTTCGAAATTATTAATAACGGAATTTTATTTTTAATTGAATAGTCTATTGCTCTAGCTATTTTTTCACCCACAACACTACCCATTGAACCTCCAATAAAAGAAAAATCCATGGCAGCAATGACCAATTCTTTACCAAAAGATTCACCAACTGCGGTTCTAATGGCATCTTTTAATTTTGTTTTTTCCTCTGCTTCTTTTAATCGATCTGTATATTTTTTTGTATCCGTAAAAGTTAAAGGATCTTTAGATGTTATTTTAGCATTAAGCTCCGTAAATTTATTTTCATCAAACAAAATTTCAAAGTACTCATTACTTCCAATTCTCACATGGTAACCATCTTCTGGACTCACATAAAAATTCTCTTTCAACTCCTCAGTATCAACAATTTTACCACTAGGTGTTTTGTACCAAAGTCCTTTTGGTACATCTTTTTTATCTTCAGTAGCAGTTTGAATTCCTTTATCTTTTCTTTTAAACCAAGACGACATATTATATAAATTTATTAAGATGCAAGTTACTAAAAAATAAGAAAGCCCAACAAAAATTAAATTTTATTGGGCTTTTTAGTTAAAAAGGTTTTTTACAATGTGTCAACATTGTTTAAATCTTCAAAGGCTTTTTTAAGTCTAGTCACAAAAGTGTCTTCACCTTTACGCAACCATACCCTTGGATCATAATATTTTTTATTGGGAGATTCAGGACCGTCTGGGCTACCAATTTGAGCTTTCAAATAATCAGCTTTTTCAATCATATAATCACGAATACCTGACATAAATGCATATTGCATATCCGTATCAATATTCATTTTTATAACTCCATAACCAATTGCTTCTCTAATTTCTTCAACAGTAGAACCTGACCCTCCATGAAAAACAAAATCAATATGATTATGCTCAACACCATATTTTTTGGTAACATATTCTTGTGAATTTCTTAGAATTTTTGGAGTTAACTTTACGTTACCTGGTTTATAAACACCATGAACATTACCAAATGCGGCAGCTATAGTAAATTTATCACTTATTTTTGAAAGTTCTTCATATGCATAAGCAACTTCTTCAGGTTGTGTATATAGTTTTGATTCATCAACATCACTATTGTCAACACCATCTTCTTCACCACCTGTAATACCTAATTCAATTTCCAACGTCATTCCCATTTTACTCATACGAGTCAAATAGGTTTTACAAATCTCTATATTTTCCTCAATTGGCTCTTCTGAAAGGTCAATCATATGACTACTATACAAAGGCTTGCCTGTTTCTTTGAAATGTAGTTCACTAGCATCTAATAAACCATCAATCCAAGGTAACAATTTTTTTGCACAATGGTCAGTATGTAAAATTACCGGCACACCATAAGCTTCTGCCAATATATGAATATGCTTAGCTCCTGCAATAGCACCTAAAACAGCTGCTTTCTGATTTTCATTACTAAGTCCTTTTCCTGCATTAAATTGAGCACCTCCATTAGAAAACTGGATAATAACTGGAGCATTTAAATCTCTAGCTGTTTCTAGCACACCATTAATAGTGTCTGATCCAATTACGTTAACCGCTGGTAATGCAAATCCTTTTTCCTTTGCATATTTGAAAATCTCTTGTACTTGGTCGCCTGTAGCAACACCTGGTTTTATATTGTGAGCCATAATTTATTGATTATAATTGAAATGTAAATTTACAAAAATTAAATAGGATGAACACAGGTGTATCTGTAAAAATACGAAAACGTTGTATTTTATATAATTTGTTATTTTACTTCGTAAAAGCACCTGAGACGAACTGAGTTTTCTGTTTTAAAATGGGTAATTAATACCAATATTATATACAGCATTACCAAAGTTGTAATTCTTGAACCATTTATTAGAAGAGCCAAGATAAGGTTCATAGGTTTTAAACCCGGCATCTAAACGAAACACTAAAAAACTAAAATCGTATCTAATACCAAACCCAGAACCTACCGCAATATCTTTTAGAGACGAAAGTCCATTAAACTTGGCTTTACTATCAGTTATGGATGAGTTGGTTATATCCCAAATATTACCAGCATCAATAAAAAGTGCACTATAAATATTGTTTACAACCTGAAAACGATATTCTAAATTTGAGGTAAGTTTTAAACTTCCCACATTAAATTCTAACCCATTGGTTTCTGAACCTGGCCCTAATTTAAAAGTATTCCATGCTCTAATATCATTAGAACCACCCGCTCTATAGCTTCTACTAAATGGTATGGATTCAGAACTACCCATAGGAAAAGCAGCCCCTATAAATGTTCTATGAACTAACGATGCCTTTGAATTAATACCCCAATATTTTTTATATTCAACTTCGGTTTTTATATACTGTGCTACCTCTAAACCAAAAAGTTCTTTTTTATTACTAGTAGAAGATTTATTTACAAACATTGATGTAATATTACCTGATGATACTAACTTAGCAGTGAAACCTGAAAAACTATTATCAGTAAAACCATCCCTATTGCTATAATTATAAGTGTATGACATAACTGGAACCAGTACATCTTCAGTTAAAATACTTCTTCGTTCTTCTACATCTTCTGCATTTTCATATTCGGTAGGGTTTGAAACGGAAAATCCTTCATCAGCATCAAGTATATATTCCAAATAATTTGAAGAGTTTAAATCGCCATCATCATCATATAAATTTTCTCCACCAACAGTTATATAGGTTTCATCAGGAACTATCACTTCTGCAATATTATCTAACTTATAAGCTTCAGACTTATAAATAGTAAAATATTTATCAGTTCTCAAATTTTTAATATACTGCATGTTTAGCAGTTCAAACTTATGGTCAGTAGTTTTAGAACTTTTCCAAGTATAATTTAAACCCCCAGTAATGTTTTGCCTATCTAAACCTATATTTCGTTGAAGAGCAATACTTAATTCAACATTGGTTTTAGGTGTCATTCTTTTTGGAATGATACCTTTAGTATTTATTGGGAATAGTATTCTTGGAAATTTTAAAGTTGCACTTGAACCAATTTCCCATGCATTAAAAAAACGATCACTATCTGCAATTTCAGCTGCTACATTTAAAAAAGAGCCTTGAAATGACACTTCTAATACTTCAGCTCCTCTAAATACATTTCTGTTTGACCAAGATACTTTACCCAATATACCAAATGGCTTAATGTTAGAGGTAATATACTCATTATCAATTCCAAAAGAGAATTTTTTTAGTGGTGTTAAATATATATTTGAAGTAAGTGAACCGTCTTCGTTTTCTTCATATTTAATATCTAATGAAGGTTTAAAATTCTGTAAATCTCTTAAATAGGCTCTAGTTAATTGCTGTTCTGTATCTCTATATATACTATCTTTTTGAATAATAATAGCATTTGCCAAATATTTAGGGTTGTACGCTAATTTATTGGTTGACTTAAAATTATACCCCTTATAAGATACAGAATCTTGAATCGGTTTGTTTTTATCAACAAAAGAAAAATCAGTATAAACATTTACCGTACTTACTTTTCTAATCTTAAAAGGCTCTGTATAAACACTATCATTTTTTTCAATGACCCTGTCATTTATCTCTAAGGTCACACTCGTTCTGTAAGGCGATAAACCCAACGTATCTATCCAATACTCCATGTTGTTTTTTCCAAAATAATAAACACCAGAATTTCTAAATATTTCAATTAGACGGTCTTCCTCATTTTCAAACTTGGTATAATCTATCTGATCTCCAACCTTAACCAAAGACTTGCCTCTATACAGTTTATATAGCGAATCAAGAACGGGTGAGCTAATATCAGTTGCTATACTATCAATAAAATAAGGGTTATTTTTAGTAACCAAATAATCAACAGTAATTTTTTTATTGTCTTTTTTTATTTGTTTAAAACTGGCTTCAGCATCAAAATAGCCCTTACTTTGATAATACTTAGTCAAAGAACTTACCGATTTTCTAATTTTTGTGCTGTCAGAAATTACAGGAGCATTGCCATTTTTCAAAAACCAAGCATTTATTCCATTATAGGCATTTTCCATTGCCTTTACTTGTTTTTGAGAAAAGACATTGACTAATTTTCGTTCTTTATTTGGGTTTTTATCTAACCACTCTTGAAACTTTATTTCATAATTTGGTTTTGCAAAATTATAAATATGCAGAGAAATAGGAATTCCGAGTATCTTTGTATTAGGAGTTTGTCTAAGGTAACTAATAACATCAGGGTTGCCAATTTTTTTATCATCTACCACAATAGTGTTTTTTGATAGCAGATATTTATCCTGAGGAACCCTTTTGGTTGCAGTACAAGAAATAATTACAACAGTTAATATTATAAATACTATTATTTTAGCAAAATAGTTATACAACGCAATTTTCGATTTAAAGGGAATATTTATTAAAACACCAAAAATACTACTATTTAGATGTTAAGCAAAAATGAACATAAATTAATAACGAGTTTACAACAAAAAAAGTACCGAATTCAACATCAATTGTTTGTTGCTGAGGGCGTAAAGGTTGTAAACGAATTTTTAAACTCTAATCTTCAACTCCATAAGTTATTTTGTACTGAGGATTATTCCCATTCCATATCAAAATATGAGCCAGAAATAATTACAGACAAAGAATTATTGAAATTAAGTAAATTATCTACACCAAATAAGGTTATTGCTATATTTAAAATTCCTGTAGCTAATGCCATAAAGACAGAAGGATTAACTGTTGCTTTAGATGCTATTAACGATCCGGGAAATTTAGGAACCATTATCCGCTTGTGCGACTGGTTTGGTGTATCTCAACTAATATGTTCTTCAGACACGGTTGATTGTTACAATAGCAAAGTGGTACAGGCGACCATGGGATCATTAACCAGACTGTCAATTATTTACACTGATTTAAACACATATTTAAAAAATGCCAGTAGCCCCATTTATGGTGCCGTAATGGATGGCAAAAATGTATACAATACTGATTTAGAAAAAAATGGAATTTTAGTAATGGGTAATGAATCGCAAGGAATTTCAACGGAAATTGAACATTTATTGAGTCAAAAAATAACAATTCCAAAGTTTAGTAAAAACAATACTCCTGAAAGTTTAAATGTAGCAACCGCAACTGCTATTTTATTGAATGAGTTTAGAAGATAAAGTAACTATTCAAAAGTTAGGTTTAAGAAAACCCCTCTTGTTCCATAATAGTCTATGGGTAAAGTCCATGGGCTACTTGGATTGTTATCTCGAACTAATTCATTATTCATTGCAAAAATGCCCCTAATAGATGGTGAAAACTTAAAGTGTGGTAAATAGAAATCTACTCCTAAACCAACCTCGTACATAAAGTTATTGGATTTCATTCTAAACTCACCTTCAAAATTATCATCTGAATTTTTCTGATTACTAGAAAAATTATAATCATAAGACACGCCCCCAATTACAAAAGCACGCATATTATCTAAACGATCTGTTCTAAATTGAAGTAATAAAGGAATTCTAAAATAAGTAGCTGGCACTTCTCTCACCCTATCTTTTTCTGTATCTGGAATGGTTGGGTTAGAAAACGTCAACACTTTAGAGTTACTAGACAAACCAGGCTCAAGTCTTATATTTAGGTTATCACTAATATTATAACCTAAAACCAGACCAATATTAAAACCATACTTTTCTTCAACATCTACAAACGAGTTTGCTAGCTCATAACTAACCTTAAAGCCTTTTTTATTGATTCCTAAATAATATCCGTAATGGATTTTTTTCTTATCCTTATTAGGAAGGTTTATTACTTTATCTTTTTGAGCAAATGAATTGCCAATAAAAATTAGTACACTAACTATACATAAAAATGATCTATTCATTCTTTTAATATTTTCATTTTGAAGAATGTGTTATCACACAAACTTCACATTTACAATATATTACAACAAAACGCTGCTTCCAATTTATTTCGTTGCGGTATAAATGGAGGCAGATCCAAAAGTTAGGGGTTTGTTAGTTGCATTATTAAACCCATTTTTCTCTAAAATATTGTTGAACTTTTTGCCATAAGGAAAAACTGCAGCAGATTCTGGCAAATATGTATATGCTCTTTTATCCTTAGACCCTAATTTACCTATGGTTGGGATAATATATTTCGAATAAAAATTAAATAGCTGTTTTACAGGAAATTTTTCAGGTTGTGAAGTTTCTAATACCACAAAAATTCCGTCAGGTTTTAAAACGCGATGAATTTCTTGCAAACCTTTATCTAAATTTTCAAAATTTCGAACGCCAAAACCAACTGTAATAGCATCAAAACTATTATCATCAAAAGGTAAATTTTCAGAATCACCGATAATCATTTCAATTAATCCGTCAAGGTTTTTCTCTTTAACTTTTTTGATACCAACATCTAACATACCTTTTGAAATATCTAAACCGATAATCTTCTCTGGCTTTAATTTTGACAACATTATAGCAAAATCACCAGTTCCGGTAGCAATATCAAGTATGGTTTTTGGATTTTTCTCACCTACAATTTGCACTACTCTTTTACGCCATTTTATATCAATACCAAATGTCATAATTCTGTTTATGAAGTCGTAATTACCAGAAACATTGTCAAACATTTCTGCAACTTGTTCTTTTTTACTTAATTCAGAATCTTTATATGGCGTAACTCTATTAGTCATATTGTAATTTTTGCCCTCCTTTGTTAAACTTTGGAGTATGAAGGTGCAAAGATAATGATTCAAGGCAAACTAACGAACTAATTAATTTTATAAAAACACTTAATAACTCGCTTTAAATAATATAATTAGCTAAACACTTGACAAAGGGTATGCGGATATTGTATATTTGCATTCGTTTTTTTTAACACATTAAAAACCCTCGTATAACATATGAAATTATCACATTTTAAATTTGAACTTCCAGAAGAGTTATTAGCTAGCTATCCTTCAGAGCAAAGAGATGAAGCAAGACTAATGGTCTTAGATAGAAAAACACAAACAATTGAGCATAAATCATTTAAAGACCTTATAAATTATTTTGATGAAGGTGATGTTATGGTTTTCAATAACACAAAGGTTTTTCCGGCAAGATTGTATGGTAACAAAGAAAAAACTGGAGCTAGAATTGAAGTATTTTTATTACGAGAATTAAATGCAGAAAGTAGATTGTGGGATGTTTTAGTTGATCCTGCAAGAAAAATAAGAATAGGAAACAAATTGTTTTTTGGAGACAATGACGATTTAGTGGCTGAGGTTATTGACAATACTACTTCTAGAGGAAGAACATTACGTTTCTTATTTGATGGATCTTATGAAGCGTTTAGAAAAAAACTACAAGAATTAGGAGAAACTCCATTACCAAAATATATTGAAAGAGATGTTGAGCCTTTGGATGATGAGAGATATCAAACAATATATGCGAAACATGAAGGGGCTGTTGCTGCACCAACTGCAGGTCTTCACTTTTCTAGACATCTTTTAAAAAGACTTGAAATTAAAGGTATAGACTTAGCTGAAGTTACATTACATGTTGGTTTAGGTACTTTTAACCCCGTTGAAGTAGAAGATTTATCAAAACATAAAATGGATTCTGAGGAAATTGATATTCCTGAAAATACAGCGAAAATGATTAATAATGCCATTGACACTAAAAAAAGAGTGGTAGCTATTGGCACAACAGTTATGAGAACTTTAGAAAGTTCTGTTTCTGCTGACCATCATTTAAAATCATATAACGGATGGACTAATAAGTTTATTTTCCCTCCTTACGAGTTTAGTATTGCAGATGCAATGGTTACTAATTTTCATACCCCAAAGTCTACTTTAATGATGATGGCAGCAGCTTTTGCTGGACATGATTTTCTAAAAGAAGCCTACGCATTAGCTATTAAAGAAAAATATAATTTTTATTCTTATGGTGATGCCATGTTAATAATATAATTAGATTATTACACATTAAACAGCAAAGCCTTATATTAGAATAATATGAGGCTTTTTTTTATACCTTTACGGAAATTGTTATATATGCAAAAAGTTCTACTTTCACTATTATTATGTATATCAGCACTTGTATCAGCACAGGTTACCAATGAAGGCGAACCTGTTAGCTGGAGTTTGACGAATACAAAAACAGCTTCTAAATCGATAATGCTACCAAAATTAGATCTAAATCAACTTAGAACTGAAGACCTTAAGAGCGATAAAATAAAAACAAAACCATACAGAATCGGCGTTTCTAATGAAGTTAATTATGGATTAAAAAGTGGGGGTATTTGGACAGATTTACCGAACGGAGACCGTATTTGGCAAATTTCATTTGCTTCACCTGAAGCATTGCATTTAAGTGTTAATTTTAATAGTTTTTATTTACCAGAAGGCAGTACTATTTATTTATATAACAAAGAGAGGTCAGACCTAATTGGTGCCATAACTTCTAGTGCAAATAATAATAAAAATGAACTGGGTACTTGGTTTGTAAAAGGAGATCATATATTCGTAGAATATTACGAACCTGAAGAAGTAAAAGGGCAAGGCAAATTAAATATTGGCTCAGTAATACATGGTTATAGGTTGGCTGACGAGGTTCAAACTGGTTATGAAAATAAATCAATCTTAAAAATTAACAGTTCTGGAGACTGTAATCTTGACGTTAATTGTACTATTGGATCAGATTTTGAAGCTTATAAAGACGAATTAAAAAAATCAGTTGCGTTTTTAAATATGGGCGATGGCTATATTTGCTCAGGTAGTTTAATAAACAATGCGGCTTTAGATAAAAAACCTTACTTTTTGTCGGCGGAACATTGTTTAGAAAGAGAGACTGATGAGACCGCAGCAAATCCTGCACTATTTTCAATGCGTTTTAATTGGATAAGCCCTAATCCTGTTTGTGCAGCTATTACCAATAGCACAGAAACTACAGATGAGTTCACTATGATGGGCTCAACATTACGTGCACAATATGCTGATTCTGACATGCTTTTATTAGAATTAAATAATCCTATTCCAACAGATTGGGATGTTACTTTTGCAGGATGGGATAGAACCGACATTAATCCTACTTTTGAAGTTGGCATTCATCATCCTGAAGGTGATATTATGAAAATATCTAGAGATGATACCGGTGCTGTAAAAGCAACTTCTGATGGTAAAGATCTATGGTTAATTGGTGGCTTAAATGATGGGATTGGTTCTGGCGATGGCTGGGAGCTAGGGGTAACCGAAGGTGGCTCGTCGGGTTCTCCACTATTTAATCAAAACGGACATATTATCGGACAATTATATGGCGGTAATGCAGTTTGCACGGGTACTTCCGATAACGATGATTTTGATTTATATGGACGCTTAGCTATTTCATGGAATGGCGGTTCTACGGCAGCAACACGATTAAAAGATTGGCTAGACCCTCAATCAAATAATGCAACTACCCTAAACAGTTTTTCAAATACATTAGCAGTAATAGATGATGATTTTAGTAATAATATTACATTATACCCAAATCCGTCAAGCGGAATTTTCAAAGTAAAGATTCACGAATTAACAGGTAACCTAACTTATGAAGTTTATAATTTATTAGGTCAAACTTTGGTTATGAATACACCTATTACAAATAATACTATAAACTTGAATAACTTTTCTAATAATATCTATTTTATCAGAATAACAGAAACAGAAACCAATAATACCTTAGTTAAAAAGGTTGTTTTAAGTAAATAATGAAGAAAAAACAAGACATAAGAGCCTTAACCAAAGAACAACTTAGAGACTTCTTTGCCGAAAATAACGACAAAGCTTTTCGTGGTAATCAGGTATACGAATGGTTATGGCATAAAGCATCGCACTCTTTTGATGACATGACGAATTTATCAAAAGAAACAAGAACAATGTTACAGGATAATTTTGTTATCAATCATATTGAAGTTGATCAGATGCAACGATCTAACGATGGCACAATAAAAAACGCTATAAAGTTGCATGATAATATGATTGTAGAATCTGTTTTAATTCCTACCGACACCAGAACCACAGCTTGTGTTTCTAGTCAAGTAGGTTGCAGTTTAGATTGTAATTTTTGTGCTACAGCTCGCTTAAAACGTATGCGGAATCTAAATCCTGATGAAATTTACGATCAAGTGGTTGCTATTGATAAACAAAGTAGATTATACCACAAACATAAATTATCAAACATTGTATTTATGGGTATGGGTGAACCCCTTTTAAACTATAAAAATGTATTAGCTTCAATAGAAAAAATAACATCTGATGAAGGCTTAGGCATGTCACCAAAACGCATTACCCTATCCACTGTTGGAATACCAAAAATGATAAAAAAATTGGCAGATGATGAAGTGAAATTTAATTTGGCAGTTTCCTTACATTCTGCTATAGATGAGATTCGCTCTAAAATGATGCCCATTAACGAAAAAAGTAACTTAGCCGAATTATTAGAATCACTTCAATACTGGTATGCTAAAACCAATCAGAAAATTACCTTTGAATATGTAATTTGGAAAGGAATAAATGACACCCAAAACGATGTCAACGCCTTAGTAGATTACTGTAAGAAAGTACCTTCTAAAGTAAATTTAATAGAATATAACGCCATTGACGATGGTGAGTTTCAACAAGCCTCTGTTGCTGCTACCGACATGTATGTTAGAACTTTAGAAGCTAACCGAATTGTGGTTAACGTACGTCGAAGTCGTGGTAAAGATATTGATGCTGCCTGTGGGCAACTCGCCAATAAAAGCTAAAAAAAGCCTTAAATTTTTAAATTTAAGGCTTTTATATACTTATTTATTATCCTAAAATAACAACGATACTCCAACCAAAAAATTGGTAGTTGCTTGGGGATAATAACCTTGAATTTCTTTTGAAGACCCTGGTGTGCTCCAGAAATCTAAATAGGTATATCCATTAGATTCGTACTTTTCATTAAAAACATTATTAACCAATCCAGATAAAACTATAGATTTAAAAATCTTTTTTGGTTTGATTTCATAAGTAATATTAAAATCGTTTACAAAATAACTGTCTAATTTTGAAGCTTCCGTATCCGTATTACTTAGATACTGCTCCCCGACATACTTCGTTAAAAAGATAAAATTTAAATTTTCTATGGGTTCATAATTAAGCATATTACTAACCACTGTATTTGGCGAAAATGAAATATTCGTTGAGCCTATATTATTTACAATACCATCTCTTTCTAGCATAAAATCTTTAATTTTATTCGTACTAAAAGCAACAGTTGGTATCACAGAAAATTTATTGGTTACTTTAATATTAGCATCAATCTCTAGTCCTGCTCTAAAACTATTTGGTACGTTAGCTCTTTTATAATCTCCAACATCATCGATATCTCCTGTAAGAACTAATTGATTTTTATAATCCATATAGTAAGCATTGATATTTATGTTTGCCTTTTCTGAAGCATATCTCCAACCTAATTCAAAGTCACTTAATCTTTCTGATTCCGGTTTAGTCTCCGCTTTAAAATCATCTCTATTCGGTTCTCTATTGGCTACTGCGAAAGATCCATAAATACTACTGTTATCATTTATCAAGTATGTTAAACCCATTTTAGGATTAAAAAATGAAAAATTTTCATCAACAAGTAAAGGAACTTGATCGGATGTAACTCCTGTTGTTTTATAATCTACTAATCTTAGTTGAAGGTCTCCATAAGCTTGTAGCTTTTCACTAATTTTAAAAGTTGCTTTAGAGAAAAAAGACACATCTTCCTTTTTACCATTTCCATCATAATAATGATCTCCAAGGGAAGTTCCTCCAGAATTTTGAGCCCAGATAACTTCACCATAGTGATCAGAATCATAACTACTATAAGAACCTCCAAAAATTAAATTTAACGAGTCATCTTTATAATCAACATTTAAATTAGCAACATAAAAATCTGGTGTTAACCACCTTCTTCGTATTAAATCTGTTGAATTGATAGTTTCACCTCCTAATTCAATTGGTGTGAAATTATAATCTTCAAAATCTTCGCCATCCTTAAACTGCTCAAAATAACCTCTTCCTTTGGTATAATTCAATCCTAAATTTGTTGACCATCGATTAGAATACCTTTGATTCCAATGCAATTGATAATGGTCTTGTTTAAAATTATCTACTTCATTATCATATGTATAATAATTAAAAGTTCTATCGGTTTTTAATGTTTCCGAATCTACACCATACCAAGATTGGTAAGTCACTTCATTACCCCCAAAAGCTAAGGCTTTTATTAGTGTATTATCATCTTTGTAGGCTGCCTGTAAAAAATAAGATTTCAAATTAGACGAGGCTCTATCTACATATCCATCAGAAGTAATTTTTGAGAGTCTACCAGCTATTTCAATATGGTTATTTAACAACCCAGTGCTAAACTTCACACTATTCTTATAGGTATTAAAACTTCCAAGAGAAGATGATATTTGCCCATAAGCATTATCTGCAACAGCGTCAGTCAACAAATTTAAACTAGCACCAAATGCACCAGACCCATTTACTGAGGTACCTACACCACGTTGTAATTGCAAATTTTCTACAGAAGAAGCAATATCTGGCATATTTACCCAAAAAGTTCCCTGAGATTCAGCGTCATTATAAGGAATACCGTTAATGGTTACATTTACTCTAGTACCATCACTACCCCTTACGCGTATACCAGTATATCCAACTCCAGCTCCAGCATCTGATGTAGTAACCACTGAAGGCAAATAGTTCATTAAAATGGGAATGTCTTGCCCTAAATTCCGTTTACTTAACTCTACTTTATCAATGTTGGAATGGGTAATAGGCGAAGTGGCGTTTACACGCACAGCTTTAACAATAACTTCGTCTAGTTTTTCTACTCTGACAGAATCTTTTTGTTTTTCTTGTGAAAATAATTGTGTGGATAGCAGGAGTCCCGCTATAGATAATGGTAATTTAAAATAATGAAATTTCATCCGATATAAAATTATCGAATAAAAAGAGGTAATTATTCTTTGTTTAAAAAATTGAACTTACTGAAGCCATAACTTCATATGAACAATAAAAAGTACAAATGACTTTTAATTGTCAACTTCCCTAAACAGCATTATCTGTTCTAGGTTCAATGGGTATAATCTCAGCCGATATTAGGCACCCCTTTATTGAGACGATGCAAATGTAAAGTAGAATTATCAATTACTAACAATCATTTATATTTATTTTTTAAAATAATTAATATAAATTGCTTAAAATGAAGAAATGTAAGTTCAATAATATTTATATTGAAAATATAATAAATAGATAATGATTATCTTAAAAAATATAACTATCGATAAAAAGAGCATCCATACACCAAACATTTATTAACAACACTTTATAAACAGTTGAAAAGTTAATGTTTTCTTAAAGTTGCAATTGTTTTAAAAACATTATTTTTGCACGGTAAAATTTAAAACTAATTCAATTTACGCACATGAAAAAAATTACTCAATTATGTTTGATGTTATTGTTTTTTGTAATGTCATCAGCAATTTATGCACAAACCATTACAGGTACTGTTCAAGATGAATCAGGGCCTTTACCTGGAGCCAATATTTTGGAAAAAGGAACTACTAATGGTACTACAACAGATTTTGACGGAAAATTTTCGTTAAATGTTAAAGGAGGTTCAGGATCAATTGTACTTTCTTTTGTTGGTTTCTCAAATAAAACAGTAAAATTTATTGTTGCATCAGGTGAAACTAAAGATTTAGGAACAATTACATTAGCTTCAGACAATGCATTAGAAGAAGTAATACTTGTAGGGGTTGCTGATATTGCTAAAGAAAGACAAACGCCTGTTGCGGTTTCTACAATCAGAGCATTGGAGATTCAAGAATCTTTAGGAACCAAAGAATTTCCAGAAATATTAAGTTCAACACCTTCAGTTTATGCTACAAAACAAGGTGGAGGTTATGGAGATTCAAGAATCAACATTCGTGGTTTTGATCAACGAAATACAGCAGTTATGGTTAATGGTATGCCAGTTAACGATATGGAAAATGGTTGGGTATATTGGTCTAACTGGGCTGGTTTATCAGACGTTACTTCTGCAATGCAAGTTCAACGAGGTTTAGGTTCATCAAAATTGGCTATTTCGTCAGTTGGTGGTACAATAAACATTTTAACAAGAGCTTCAGACAAATCAGCAGGAGGTTCTGTAACGGGATCATTTGGTCATGACAACTCAATAAACACCATGGTATCTTACAACACTGGAAGATTAGATAGTGGATTGTCTGTTTCGGCTTTAGTAGGAAGAAAAACAGGTGATGGTTATGTTGATGGAACTGAATATGAAGGATACAATTACTATTTAGCATTAGGTTACAAACCTAATGAGAATAATGACTTTCAGTTAACTATTACTGGAGCTCCTCAACAGCACTTTCAAAGAAGTTATGCAGAACCATTAAGTGTTTATCAAAAATACGGAAAATATGGTGAGCCAAATATAAAATACAATAGTGGATGGGGTTACAGAAACGGAGAAACTGAAACTTTCGCAGGTAATTTCTATCATAAACCTGTAGTTTCTTTAAACTGGGATTTAAAATTATCAGAAGCTTCTAAAATTTCTACTGTATTATATGCTAGTTTAGCACGTGGTGGTTCTATTGGGGCTATAGGTAGAATAAACGGAAATGCCTCTTACGCAGACAGAATAGATGATGCAAATGGTCAAATTAGATTTGATGATATTATTGCTTGGAACTCTGGTCAAGATGTACCTGATTTTGCAAATGCAGCTTATGGAGACCCAATTAGTCGTACTCCTATTGATGGTGCATTTACAAACACTGGAGATAACGGACACCCTTCTAGTGTAGGAGGTGAAGGAAAATATGGAAGTGATAATGGTATCTCTCAAAGATCATCAATGAACTCTCATAACTGGTTCGGAGTTATATCTAATTA
Organism: Aureibaculum luteum; assembly: GCF_003449015.1. Taxonomy (GTDB): domain Bacteria; phylum Bacteroidota; class Bacteroidia; order Flavobacteriales; family Flavobacteriaceae; genus Aureibaculum; species Aureibaculum luteum. The sequence continues at coordinate 838,823 of NZ_QRGD01000001.1, forward strand.
CAATACTAAATTAAATGAAAATTTAACATTGGATTTTGGTGTTGATCTTAGAACATATAAAGGAATTCATTACAGAAGATTAGTAGATAATTTAGGGTCAGCTGGTTATGTAGATTATGATAACGCAAATTTCCCTAATGGTGTAGCAATTACTGAAACATATGCTCCAACAATTGCCAATTTATGGAATGTTTTCGCAAATCCAGAAGATGAACAACAAATAGATTACTATAATGATGGTAAAGTAAATTGGGGAGGTGTATTTAGTCAATTAGAATATACCAATGGTACTATTTCTGCATTTGTTCAGGCTGCTGTTTCAAGTCAATCATTTAAAAGAATTGATTATTTTACATATACAGATGACGATCCTGCACAAGAATCTGACTGGGAAACAATCTTAGGTGGAAATATAAAAGGTGGTATCAACTGGAATATTAATGAGCAACATAATATCTTTGCTAATGCGGGCTATTATTCGAAACAACCGAACTTTGATGCTATTTTTCCTGATTATAATAATGATGTAAACGAAGATTACGAAAATGAACAAGTTATTGGTCTTGAAGTTGGATACGGTTTCCGTTCAGAAAATTATTCTTTAAATCTAAATTTATACAGAACATCATGGGCTGATAGATTTGAATCAACTTCTGAAAATTTTGATGTAAACAATACCCCAAATGATGATAGAGATGATGTAAGAGGTAATGCAAATATCAATGGTGTTGAACAAGTACACATGGGTATTGAATTAGAAGCTAAAGCTAGATTTGGTAAATTAGATATTCAAGTAATGACTTCAATAGGTGACTGGCAGTATAATGGTACAGCTTCAGGTAAAGCTTATGATGAGGATCAAAATTACTTAGGTGACGTTGATTTGTATTTAGATGGTGTTAAAGTTGGAGATGCTGCTCAATTTACTGCTAGATTAGGCTTAAGATATGAAATCATAGAGGGTTTAAAATTTGATATATCTCAATCATATAACGATAAATTATATGCAGATTTTAGTGCTACCGATTTTGCTAGTGAAGGAAACAGTGCTTTGAAATTACCAAGCTATTCTTTAGTTGATGCTGGTATGTCTTACAACTGGAAATTCAATAATGATAAAAATTCATTGAATTTCAGAGTAAATGTAAACAACTTAGGAGATAGAGTTTATATTTCTGAGTCTGACACCAATTATCAAGTACGTTCTGGAGATCCTACTTGGAAAGGTATTAGTACTGGAAACAGAGTTTATTTTGGATGGGGAAGAACTTGGAATGCTTCTGTAAGGTTCAATTTCTAATTCGACCTTCTTCAAAAATCATAAAATTGAAAAACCCTGCATTTTGCAGGGTTTTTTATGCTTAATATTTATTACTTTTGTTTAAAATCAAATACCAAACGACATGATGAAAATGACACATTCCTATTGGGCTTATTTAGTACTAGCCTTATTAATAATAGCAACCATAAATGCTATCATAGGTTTCACCCAAAACAAGGAGTTTAAAGACAAAGATTTACGTATTTCTTTGTTTACTTTAATAGTTACACATATTCAATTACTAATTGGCTTAGGATGGTATTTTATGTCTCCATCTTACAAAGCTATAAAAGAAGTTGGCATGAGTGAAGCAATGGGCAACCCTGGATTACGTTTATTAAGTGTAGAGCATCCTTTAATGATGATAATAGGTATTGTCTTTATCACAATAGGCTGGTCTAAACATAAAAAACAAGCTTCTGATAAAGGTAAGTTTAAAACAATCGCTATTTTTTACGGATTGGGATTACTATTTATATTGAGTAGAATTCCTTGGGGTCAGTGGTTCTCGCAGATATAAGGTTTGAGAGAAAAATTATTTATTTTTTAATCAATTCTAAACGCATCCCTATCTTCTAAAAACTTGAATTTATCTCTAGTTCTAACGAGTTCTTTTTTTGAAAGTGTAATTACTTCTATGGTGTTTTCATAGGGTTGTATTTTAGAAATTTGCACTCCTAATGCGTCAAAAGCAATGGAGTTACCTGTGTACTCATAGTTGTTATTATCAGTTCCAATTCTATTAACACCAACACAATAACTCATGTTTTCTATAGCTCGTGCTTTCAGCAAAGTATGCCATGCTTCAATTCTAGGTTTTGGCCAATTGGCAACATAAAACAACAAGTCATAATTTTCTGTATTTCTAGACCAAACAGGAAAGCGAAGATCGTAACACACCATCGGACAAATCTTCCATCCTTTATAGTCTACTATTAATTTTTCAGAACCTGCAGTGTATAGTTTGTTCTCACCTGCCAACGTAAACGTATGCCTTTTGTCATATGTTTTTAGTTCTCCATTAGGATAAACAAATAACAACCGATTATAATATTTTTGGTTTTCTTCAATAACAATACTCCCTGAAATTGCGGCATTCTTTTTTTTAGCTAACTCTGTTAGCCATTCTATCGTTTTACCAGTCATGGTTTCCGATACCTTTTTTGGCTGCATTGTAAAGCCTGAAGTAAACATTTCTGGCAGAATAATTAAATCTACCTCTTCAGAAATATTTCGAATTTGTCTCGTTAAATCTAGCCTGTTTTGCTCTCGGTTTTCCCAAGCCAAATCTGTTTGAACAATGGTAATCTTAAGCTCGTTAGTCATAAGTTAAAAAATACACTGCGTAAAATTCACATGAAAATTACGCAGTAATTTATTTATAATTTAAGAGATTTACATCTTTCTTAATTTCTTCTCCGCTTTTTCAAGATTCTCTTTTTGTTTATCTAATTTTTTAAGCCATTTCTCTTCATCTTGTGGTGATAATTTACCCTCCGTTTTTAGCTTCTCATATTTGGCAGTATCTTTTTTCAGCTTTTTTTGACTTTTTTCTAAATTACTCTGTGCTTTTTCTCTTTTTTGAACTGCTTTTTCAGCTTTCTTTTTCTTCTTTTCAGCCTTTTTCTTGTCTTTTTCTGCTTCTTTTTGCTTTTTCTCCGCTTTTTCCTTCTCTTTTTCAGCTTTTTCCAATTCAACCTTATGCTTTAATGCATCTTTAATGGCTGTTTGTTCAGATACCGTTAAATTAGGTGTTACATCAACACCGTCTAAAAAGATTAAATCTTTCTTAATTTTATATTCTTTTCCTTGATATTCAACTTTTTGAGCAGATACTAGGGTAATCATTAATAATAATGAAAATGTAATCAGAAGTTTAATATGTTTCATAATTGTATGTTTTTAAATTTTTTGTTTACACAAAGTTACTCAAAATAGTGAAGTGCTATATTTATATTTTAGTTAAAATATATGTCGCTTTTTTTAATGTTTCATTCTTTTTTGCAAAGCAAAATCGAATCATTTTTTGATCCATATTATCTGAATTAAAAACAGAAACAGGTATTGCAGCTATTTTATATTCTATAGCCAATCTTTTTACAAAATCGACATCGCCTTCATCACTTATAGCACTATAATCTAACAGTTGGAAATAGGTACCTTTAGAGGGGGTAAATTTAAACCTAGAATCTTTGATCTTATTTAAAAACAGATCGCGTTTGTCTTGATAAAACTGACTTAGATTTTTAAAATGACTTTCCACCTTCAAATATTCTGCAAAAGCTATTTGCATGGGATGATTCGCACAAAAAACATTGAACTGATGTACTTTTCTAAACTCGTTCATCAAATTAGCAGGAGCCGCACAATAACCCATTTTCCAACCCGTATTATGAAATGTTTTACCAAACGATCCTACTACAAAAGTTCGTTCTTTTAAATACGAATATTTACAAGCACTATGATGTTTCAAATTGTCAAAAATAATATGCTCGTAAACCTCATCACTTAAAACAATAATATTGGTGTCTTTTACTAACTTTTCAAGTGCCAACATATCCATATTACTCCATAGAAATCCACTTGGATTATGCGGAGTGTTAATAATTATCATTTTGGTCTTCGAAGTAATTTTTTCCTTTACCTCTTGCCAATTAATTTTATAAGTTGGAGCTTTTAATTGCACATAAATGGGTTTACCATTATGTAACTCAATTGCCGGTTCGTAACAATCATAGGCTGGTTTAAAGATGATAACTTCGTCATCTTTACGAATAAAGGATGCTATAATTGTAAAAATAGCTTGTGTAGCACCTACAGTTACCGTAATTTCAGTGTCTGGATGGTATTTTACTCCGTATAACCCATCAATTTTGTTAGCAATTTGCTCTCTAAGTGTTAAAACACCAGCCATTGGTGCATATTGATTGTAACCCGAGTGCATTGCTTTGGTAACTAAATCTATTAGTTTTGAATCTGTATCAAAATCAGGAAAACCCTGTGAAAGATTTATAGCATTATGTTCTTTTGCCAAGGTATTCATTATCGTAAATATGGTCGTTTTTACACTTGGCAGCTTAGAGTTAATTTGCATATTACATTTTAAGGCATAATATAGTAAATTCATTAATTAATGAACTGACTTTTTTTTATCTTTGATTGAATTTAAAACAATGGCAATGAAATTTTTTAAAATACTAGTATTTTTAATATCAGTACAACTTTCTGCTCAACAAGGTGGTATGTGGATTCCTTCTTTACTTGAAGGTATGAATGAACAGGAAATGCAAGCACTTGGTAGTAAACTATCAGCAAAGGATATTTATGATGTTAATAATTCAAGTTTAAAAGACGCCATTGGTCATTTTAATGGTGGCTGTACGAGTGAAGTTATTTCACCACAAGGATTATTATTAACCAATCACCATTGTGGATTTAGTCAAATACAGTCACATTCTTCCTTAGAAAATGATTATTTAAAGGATGGTTTTTGGGCTATGAACATGTCAGAAGAATTACCTAATAAAGGCCTTTATGTTGAGTTTATTGTTCGTATTGAAGATGTAACCAATGCCATATTAAATGGTGTAACGGATGTTATGTCTGAAAAAGAAAAGCAATCCTTAACAGATAAAAACAGTAACGCCGTCCAAAAAAAGGCAAAAAAGGAAGCTTGGCAAGACACAAAAGTAAAATCGTTTTTTCAAGGAAATCAGTATTTTCTTTTTGTAACGGAACGTTTTGAGGATATAAGATTAGTTGGTGCACCACCAACAAGTATTGGTAAATTTGGTTCAGATACTGACAATTGGGTTTGGCCAAGACATACCGGAGATTTCTCTATATTTAGAATTTATGCAGATAAAAATAATCGTCCAGCTTCCTATTCTAAAGATAATGTTCCTTATAAATCAAAGCACTTTTTGCCTATTTCACTTGATGGTGTTGCCGAAGGTGATTTTACAATGGTTTTTGGTTTCCCTGGAAGTACAGATGAATACTTACCGGCGGTTGCCATTGCACAAACTGTAGAAAAAATAAATCCTAGTAATATTGCCATACGCGAGGCTGCCTTAAAGGTTATTGATGCAGCAATGAAAAGTGACGATAAAATCAGGATTCAATACGCTTCTAAACAAGCAAGAATTGCCAATTCATGGAAAAAATGGATAGGTGAAAATCTAGGTCTTAAAAAAAGTAATGCAGTTGCAAAAAGACAAAATTTTGAATTTGAATTTACCAAAGCAGTAAAAGCAAAAAAACTTGAAAGTAAGTATGGAAATTTATTGTCAAAATTTGAAAAATTATATGCCGAAATTGAACCGTATGCAATTAAACGTTCAAATTTTTCAGAAGCATTTATTCGCAACAATGAATTGATGCAAATGATGTTTAGGTTAACACAGCTTGAAGCCGCTGCAAATCAGAACAAAAAAGGTTTTGAAAAGGTTAGAACTTCAATGATATCTAGAGTAAAAAGTATTCACAAAAATTATAATGTTGATGTTGATAAGGGCGTTTTTGAAGCCATTATGCCTTTATATACTGATGACGTTGATGCTTCCATTTATGATAATACCAATTTTACCAATTTAGATAAAGCACTAGAAGCTTTAGAAGGAAGTGCTGATGAAGTGGTAAAAAAACTGAATACTGATGCAGCTTATCAATATGCAAAGCCTTTTATTGTTGAATTTTACTCGAAAATTGAACCAGAGTATCAACGTATTAATACTGAAATAAACGCTTATCAGAAAGAATATATGCAAGCCCAAATGGAAGTTTTACCAAATGAAAGGTATTTTCCAGATGCAAATAGTACATTGCGAGTTACTTATGGACAAGTAAAAGGATATGAACCTAGAGATGCTGTTTATTACGAACCTGTTACTTATCTAGATGGTGTTATTGAAAAGTATGTTCCTGGTGATTATGAGTTTGATGTTCCTCAAAAATTGCAAGAATTATATAAAAATAAAGATTATGGTCAGTATGCCGATGATAATGGTAAAGTTCCCATTTGCTTTTTAGGTACGAACCACACTACGGGTGGTAATTCCGGTAGCCCAGCGATTGATGCTGAAGGAAACTTAGTAGGCTTAAATTTTGATCGTGTTTGGGAAGGCACTATGAGTGATTATTATTATGACCCTGAAATTTGTAGAAACATTATGGTAGACCTCCGTTACGTCCTTTTTATAGTGGATAAATATGCTGGAGCAAAACATTTAATTAATGAAATGAAGTTAGTACACCCTAAACAAAAATAAATAACCCTGTTACAATTTTAATGTTTATCAAACCCCAAAAGAAACCGCTAACAAAAGCAACTAAGGTACTTGTACTCATATTGTTTTTGGTTATAAGCAATTCTTTTGCTCAAAACACAACGATACCAGATCGCAATTTTGAACAAGCTTTAATAGACTTAGGTTTTGATACAGGTATTATAGATGGGTCTGTACCCACAGACAATATAAAAACTATTACCTCATTAAATGTTTCAAATAAAAATATTTCTGATCTTACAGGTATTCAAGATTTTGTAGCCCTTATTAATCTTTCATGTGCATCTAACAATTTAACAAATTTAGATCTCAGTGAAAATACCAAATTGACAAAGTTAATTTGTTCTAGTAATCAATTAGTAGACATAAACATAAATAAAAATGTACTTCTAAATTGGTTGGATTGTTCTAAGAATAATATATCTCATTTAGATCTAAGACAAAACACAGCGTTAGTAACATTTTATTGCTACCAGAACCAGCTTTTGAATTTAAACATAAGTCAAAATGTGCTTTTGACCAATTTACAGTGTTACAGAAATCAATTGCAGGGTTTAGATATAACTCAAAATACAGCATTAACTTTTCTTTTCTGTGCTTTTAATAACCTTACCAGCTTAGATGTAAGTAAGAATGTTGCTTTGAAAAACCTATACTGTTACAGCAATCAACTCACTGAATTAGATGTTAGCCAAAATAAGGAGCTTATACTTTTAGATTGTTTTGGAAATCAACTTACAAATTTAGATGTAAGTCAAAACACTAATTTGGTGCAATTATACTGTTACAACAATGAAATTAAAAGTTTAGATCTCAGCCAAAATACAGTGTTAAGAATGTTTAATTGTTCAAATAATCAGTTATCAAGTTTAAATATTAAAAGTGGAGCGAATGCAAACATAAACCGCTTCTTTGCTCAGAATAATTCTGATTTAGAATGTATAACTGTAGATGACTCAAGCTATTCTACTTTAAATTGGTTAAATGTTGATACTCAAGTTACGTTTAGTTTAAATTGTAATCCGCTGAGTACAACTGATTTTGACCTCGATAAATTTAGAATATATCCAAACCCTGTTCAAAGTGAACTTAATGTCTCTATTTCTGATTACGCAAATTACACATTAGTTAACTCCAATGGACAAATTATTTTAAAAGGTGTTTTAGCCATTGGAGATAACAAGATAAACGTAACTAATATTACGAGTGGGCTATACTTTCTTATGATTAAAACGATAACAGGAGCTATTACTTCCAAGAAAGTAATAAAGTATTGATTTACTCTAACCTTTCATCCAAATCTTCAAAAACAGAAATTATTACTTGGACAGCCTTTGAATAAAATTCAGGATGAATATTTACAAATTCATCTGTTTCTTTGTGATAATCTTTATGGTCTTCTACTCCAAAATATAAAAACGGAATTTCTTTTTTATGAAACGATCCATGGTCAGATGAATTTGTCCAATTTTGAGCAGTGTCAGAACCATCATGACCAATTAATAATTTAAAACCTTCTGGAAGTTGAGCTTCTGTAATTGCCGGTTTTAGATTTTCATAAAACCGTGTTCCAACTACATAAAGTTCATTTTTAGTACTTCTACTGATCATATCCATATTAAGGTTTACCAATATATTTTCTTTTCCAATTATCGGATGATCAACATAGTATTTTGATCCTTGAAGTCCCATTTCTTCAGCGTCAAAAGCGGCTAAAATAATAGAATGATTGGGTGGGTTTTTCTTAAAACATTCCGCAAAACTAAATAACGCACTGGTTCCCGAAGCATCATCATCAGCTCCATTAAAAACAACACCATCTCTAATTCCTAAATGATCGTAATGTGCAGAAATAACAATGTATTTATCAGGATTTTTAACACCCTTAATTAAACCTAAGACATTTACACCATTATTCCTTATGCTATCTCTTCTACCCATAAAAGAAAATGATTGATTGTAGGTTTTTGACAAAGGCAATACACCTAGTTGCTTAAATTTGGAAGTAATATAATTTCTTGCCTTTAAAGAGCCTTCTGAACCAGTTTTGCGACCTTCATAAGCATCCGAGGACAATACTTCAATATGATGCAACAAGGAATCTTTAGAAAATCCAATTGATGATACTGAATTATCTACAGCACTATCAGATGTATTAGATTGTGATTTGCAACCTAACCATATGAATGAAAACACTAATACATAAAAAAAGCTTCGTAAGTTCATAAGATTGAATTTTTTAAGTTCTTAGCTCAAAAATAAGGAATATTTATCTCTATACTACAATATGATTGCGATGGCTCTCTGTTTTAAACTTAAAAATATAAACTCAATTGATGCTGGCACTATTTTCTAAAGATAATTCTTTAAGACATTCAACTTTGCAAGTGCAATTTTTTTATTTATTCTACCTAAATAGATTAAAATTATTTACTTCAGAACCATAGTTTCTTTAGAAAATTGTTTAAGGCTAAAGAATACTGCCATTACTGCCAAGAGTATTAGTGAACCAACTACTACCAAATACTGAGATAATTGAATAGTGCCTGCTATAATTTCCTTAGTGGCTAAAGCAATGTTTAAAATAGGTATCCATGCGGTTTGCCAAGTGAGTTCTACTCCAGGCATTAAAGCAATCATAGCGGGTATAATAATGACAAAGGTCAAAGGTGTAACGTAACTTTGTGCTTCTTTAAAACTACTTGCTCTAACCACAATAGCAGACAATAAGCCTGCAAAAAAGATACTTAAAGGAATCAACATTGCAAATAGCATCAAAATAAATTTAAGACCTAAAAGGTCATTAATCACATTTAAAAAATCTTGCGGTATATCATCAATAAATTTTAAACTTAAAAACATACCAGCAATAGCCATAATAGCGGCAGCAATGCCGACCAAAGCAATGGTAATGGTTTTCCCTATAAGTATTTTAAACCGTGAAGCAGGTACCGTTAATAAGGTTTCCAACGTACCACGTTCTTTTTCACCCGTAATTAAATCTAAGGCAGGATACATACAACCTGTAAAACAAAGGATAATAAAAATATAGGGGATAAAACCTCCTATCATTTTTCCAATTTGCTCTTTTGATGAAGCAATATCAATTTTTACAACAGAGAGTGGTTCTAATGTTTCAGATGAAATGTTTAATTGTTTAATTCTATCATTCATAACGACAGCCTTATAATTATCAAGTTTTTCCCTAATTCTTTTTTCCACCAATAAATTGGTTGACTTATAATATAGTTTTAAACCACCTGAGCTTAATGTTGAAATTTTCTCGTTAAAATCAGTATCAAATTCTAATAAGGCATCAATACTTCCATTTTCAATTGAATCGTTAACTCCAGCCAAAACAACATTATCTACCACTAAAAATGTACTATCATTAAATTGTGAAACTATATTCTCTGGTGCACCTATCAAAGCTACTTTGAGTTGTTTGCTTTGCTCTTTATCCATTAAATTTTTTTGCAATTTTGTAACTCCTAATATAATCAAGGGCATTGCTAATGCGGGCAATAGAATGGCAGAAATTAATGTTTTTCTATCTCTTAATGTATCTGTAAGCTCTTTTTTTATAACCGTAAATATAGTTTTCATAGGTTTAGTTGTTTTGGTTTACAATGTTTATAAAAGCTTCAGTTAATGATTTACCTTCAGATTGTTTTCTATAAGCATCCATTGTATCATTATAAATTAGATTTCCTTTAGCAATAATGGCAAGGTCATCACATAGGAGATCTACTTCACTCATGATATGAGAAGAGAAAATAACCGTTTTTCCATCTTTTTTACATTGTCTGATGAGTTCAATAATACTATTGGCAGTAATTACATCTAATCCAGAGGTAGGTTCATCAAAAATAACTACACTAGGGTCATGAATCATACTTCTTGCTATAGAAACTTTTTGTTTCATACCCGTGGAGAGTTGACCAATACGTTTTTTAGAAAATTCATTAATGTTTAATTGTTCAAATAGATTTTCTTTACGTTCATTAAATAAAGAACGTTCCATACCGTGTAAATCTGCAAAATATTTTACAATTTCACCTGGTGTCAATCGATCATAAAGGTTTGTAGAACCTGTTAAAAAACCTATTTTTCTTCTAACTTCTTGTGGATTGTCAATAACACTGACGCCATCTACCTTAATATCACCAGACGATGGTTTTAAAATAGTAGAAACCATTCTTAACAAACTTGTTTTACCAGCACCATTTGGACCTAGCAATGAAAATACACGGCCTGGTTTACAAATAAAACTCACATTATTGACGGCAGCAACTGAAGTGCTATTGGTTTGTAATTCTTTGCGTTGCTTTTTACTTAAAGCATATTGCTTTGTAATATTCTCGACGTTAATCATGAGGTTATTTGTTAATTTAGTTACTTAGTTAGTAGTAAAAATTTAGTATTTGTTACAAAATAGTAAGATTTGTAATTTACCTTATTTCGGTAAAAAGAAAATCCCAAAAACCTTGATTGGAATTTGGGATTTATTCATTTATTTTTAAATTTAAAATATTAACCTTTCATACTAGCAGATAAATATTCTCTATTCATTCTTGCAATATTTTCTAATGAAATTCCTTTGGGGCATTCAACTTCGCATGCTCCTGTGTTTGTACAATTTCCGAAGCCTTCTTCATCCATTTGTTTTACCATGTTTAGTACACGCTCTGTAGCTTCTACTTTACCTTGTGGTAATAATGCAAACTGAGATACTTTTGCACCAACAAATAACATCGCACTAGAATTTTTACAACTAGCTACACATGCTCCGCAACCAATACAAGCTGCAGCATCCATTGCTTTATCAGCGTCATGTTTAGAAATCGGTATTCCATTTGCATCTTGAGTGTTTCCAGAAGTATTAACTGAAATATAACCACCAGCTTGCTGAATACGTTCAAAAGCTGTTCTATCTACTACTAAATCTTTTATAACAGGAAAAGCTTTTGCCCTCCATGGCTCAATTGTTATTGTTTCACCATCATGAAACATACGCATATGCAACTGACAAGTAGTAATTCCTCTATCTGGCCCATGAGCCTCTCCATTTATGTGTAAAGAACACATACCGCAAATACCCTCTCTACAATCGTGGTCAAAAGCTACTGGCTCCTCGTTTTTAGCAACCAGTTGCTCATTTAACACATCCATCATTTCTAAAAACGACATATGTTCTGAGATGTCAGTTACTTTATATTCGACCATTTGACCCTTGGTTTTTGAGTCTTTTTGTCTCCAGATTTTTAACGTTAAATTCATAATGTATCTTATTTGTATGACCTCGTCTTCAGTTCAATATCTTTAAACTCTAATTCTTCTTTATGTAAAATTGCTTCACTTGGCTTACCTGTATATTCCCAAGCAGCTACATAAGCATAGTTTTTATCATCACGTAAAGCTTCACCATCTTCAGTAACATATTCTTCACGGAAATGTCCACCACAGGATTCATTTCTATTCAAAGCATCCTTAGCAAATAACTCTCCTAATTCTAAGAAATCAGCTACTCTTCCTGCTTTTTCTAATTCTTGATTAAATTCTTCATTCTTACCTGTAACTTTTACATTTTTCCAGAAATCTTCTCTAATATCTTGAATTTCTTTGATGGCTTCTTTTAAATGTTTTTCATTACGTGCCATTCCCACTTTGTTCCACATTACCAATCCTAATTTTTTGTGGTAATAATCAACGGAATGTGTTCCTTCATTATTAATAAAGAATTCTATTTTATCTTTTACTTCTTTTTCAGCAGCTTCAAATTCTGGAGATTCTGTAGAAATTTCTCCAGTACGAATATCATCAGATAAGTAATCTCCAATTGTATATGGCAATACAAAATATCCATCAGCCAACCCTTGCATTAAAGCAGAGGCTCCCAATCTATTTGCACCATGGTCAGAGAAATTTGCCTCACCAATACAGTACAATCCTGGTACAGTAGTCATTAAATTATAATCAACCCATACACCACCCATTGTATAGTGTGTTGCTGGATAAATCATCATTGGTGTTTCATACGGATTTTCAGCGATGATTTTTTCATACATCTGGAATAAATTTCCGTACTTTTCTTCAATAATGCCCTGTCCTAATTTTATAATTTCTTCTTTCGAAGGATTTTTAATTCCATGAATTTTAGCTTGTTCTTTTCCATAACGTTGAAAAGCAGCGGCAAAATCTAAATACACAGCTTCACCTGTTGCATTTACACCATAACCAGCATCGCAACGCTCTTTAGCAGCTCTAGAAGCCACATCACGCGGTACTAAGTTACCAAACGCCGGATATCTTCTTTCTAAATAATAATCTCTATTTTCTTCTGCAATCTCAGTAGGTTTTAATTTACCTTGTTGAATTGCTTTTGCATCTTCTAATCTTGCAGGAACCCAAATTCTACCATCATTACGTAATGATTCTGACATCAACGTTAATTTAGATTGATAATCTCCAGAACGTGGAATACATGTTGGGTGAATTTGTGTAAAACAAGGATTTGCAAAATAGGCCCCTTTTTTATGTATTTTCCAAGCTGCAGTAGCATTAGAACCCATTGCATTGGTAGATAAGAAATAAACGTTTCCGTAACCACCTGTTGCAATAACAACAGCATGAGCAGAATGACGCTCTATTTCACCAGTAATTAAATCGCGAGCAATAATACCTCTTGCTTTACCATCTACTTTTACAACGTCTAACATTTCGTGACGATTGAACATTTCAATCTTACCACGAGCAATTTGACGATTCATTGCAGAATAACAACCTAACAAAAGTTGTTGTCCTGTTTGTCCTTTCGCATAAAAAGTTCTTGAAACTAATACACCACCAAATGAACGGTTGTCTAACAACCCACCATAATCACGAGCAAAAGGAACCCCTTGTGCTACACATTGATCAATAATATTTCCAGAAACCTCAGCCAAACGATAAACGTTAGCTTCACGAGAACGGTAATCTCCACCTTTTACGGTGTCATAAAAAAGACGATAATCAGAATCACCATCGCCCATATAATTTTTTGATGCATTGATACCACCTTGAGCTGCAATTGAGTGAGCTCTACGAGGTGAATCTTGATAGCAAAATGCTTTTACATTATAACCTAATTCAGCCAAAGATGCAGCGGCAGAGCCACCAGCAAGACCTGTACCTACTACAATAATATCTATATTTCTTTTGTTTGCAGGATTTACTAAATCAATATGGTTTTTATACTCTGTCCATTTATCTTTTATTGGACCTTTTGGTACTTTTGAATTGAAAGTCGTCATAATATAGTATAAGATTAATGGTTAAAGTGATGATATAAGGTTACAAAAATAAATCCGGCGGGTATAATAATAGAATACCATTTACCCAACGCTTTTACAAAACTGGAGTATTTATTATTAAAACCCATTGATTGAAAGGCCGATTGAAATCCGTGTAACAAATGCAAGGCTAGTAGCACAAATGCCACAGAATAGGCAGCAACACGCCAAATTGGCACAAACTTATGTTGTAATTCTTCGTAATACCTTGTTGCGTCTGCTGGCAAACCCTCAATGTATTTATAATTCATTTCTGGCAGCCAAAAATCGATAAAATGTATTACTAAAAATGCTAAGATTGCAAGTCCACTATAGATCATATTTCTACTCATCCAAGTAGAGTTTGCAGCACCTTTAAAATTGACATACTTAACGTCTCTTGCACCTTTATTTCTAATCTCTAAAACAAAGCCCATTACAAAATGAAAAATCACCCCGATAATTAAAACGGGTTGCAATCCAAATTGTATTAACGGATTTGTACCCATAAAATGGGACAACTGATTAAATACATCCTCACTAAAAACGGAGGTTAAATTTACAGTTAAATGAATAATTAGGAAAATAATTAGAAAGAGTGCAGATAATGCCATTGCAAACTTTCGTGCTATTGAAGAAGATAAAAATCCACTCATATTGGTTTGGTTTTTTAATAAGTAACAAAGATAATATTTACATTTTGTCTGTAACATTAGTTACTGTCTTTTTTTCTTATTTAGAATGATTATAAAAACATTACATTTATAAGTTTAAAATCAATACTTCAAAACAACTTTAAATATATGTATACCAAAAACATACAATTCACAAACAAACAAGGCTTAATACTCGATGGAAATATCGATTTCCCTATTGATAAGAAACCTTTAAGTTATGCTCTATTCGCTCACTTTTTCACAGGGAGTCAGAATTTTACAGCGGTACGAAATATTTCTAGAGCTTTGACACATAATAGAATTGCAGTAATGCGATTTGACTTTTCGGGATTGGGTAAAAGCGAGGGTAAATTTGAAGATTCTAATTTTTCAACCAACATTGATGATCTTATTTCAGCAGCTACTTATTTAAAAGAAAATTATGATTCACCGAAGATAATTGTGGGCCATTCTTTAGGAGGAGCAGCAGCGATTTTTGCTGCCGATAAAATAGAATCAATTCAAGCTATAGTCACTATTGGAGCTCCTTCAAACCCATCGCATGTAGAACATTTATTTGAAGATCATCTAGAAAACATTCATTTGGATGGTGAAGCAACTTTTGAAATTTCAGGAAGACCTTTTACAATAAAAAAGCACTTTTTAGAAGACTTGAATTCTAAAAATATGACCAAGTTGTTAAACAACTCCAGAAAACCCATATTGGTGTTACATTCACCACAAGATAAAATTGTTGAAATTTCCAATGCTAAAGAAATATACAAAGCCGCACATCATCCCAAAAGCTTTATTTCTCTAGATGGTGCCAATCATTTATTAACGAATAAGGCAGATTCCTTTTATGTCGCTGAGGTATTATCAAGTTGGGCCAAGCGTTATGTATTGACGACTAAAGAGCCCGAACTAAGTACAGACAAACAAACAGTTGTTAGAATAGGTAAAACCAAATATAGTACAGAAATTGTAGCAAGAAATCATTCTATATTAGCTGATGAACCTAAGAAATTTGGAGGTAAAGACTCAGGCTTAACGCCTTATGAATTATTACTAGCAAGTTTAGGTTCTTGCACCGCAATCACCTTAAGAATGTATGCCGATAGAAAAAAAATGGAATTAGATGAAGTTTTAGTCCATTTAGAACATTTTAAACAGCACGCAGAAGATTGTATTTCTTGTGACGAAGAACCAGCAAAAATTGATAAATTTGTACGAACTATAGAATTAATCGGCGATCTTACTTTCGATGAACGCAAGCGATTAATTCAAATTGCCAATAGATGTCCTGTACATCGTACCTTAGAAAATAAAATTGAAATTGAAACCATTTTACGTTAAACCCAATTCATGAACATTTTTATCCTTTCTGTTGGTGAAAACATTTATTCCACACAAAGATTAGTGCAGGAAGCTAAAAAATTGAAGCATAACGTTAGGGTAATTAATCATGCTGAATGCTCCGTAAAATTAGGTATAGGGAAGCCGCAAATAATTTTTGAAGGTAAAAATATTCTGGATATACCTGATGTAATCATCCCCAGAATAGGAGCAACAGTAAGCAGACACGGAGCGGCAATTGTTAAAGAATTTGAAATGAATGGCGTATTTAGCACGGCTCGCTCATTAGGGATTTTAAGAGCACAAAATAAGGTCCGCACATTACAAATTATGAATCGAAAAAACATTCCCATTCCACAAACAGTTTTTTCCATAAATCATAAAAACATAAATGAGCAAATTGAATTATTAGGCGGCCCTCCGGTAATTATTAAGTTACAAGAAGGTACTCAAGGTATGGGTGTTATTATTGCTGAATCTAAGAAATCAGCAAAATCAATAATGGACACTTTTTACACTATGAATGCCAGTTTTTTATTGCAAGAATATATAGAGGAATCTAACGGAGAAGATATTAGAATAATTGTTGTAGGCAATAAAATTGTAGCCTCAATGAAAAGAAAAGGTGCCATTGGTGAGTTCAGGTCTAATATACACAGAGGAGGCACTGGTGAAATTGCCAATTTAACAGAAATAGAAAAAAATATAGCCTTACGAGCTACTAAATATTTAAGTTTACCTGTAGCAGGTGTAGACATTATTAGATCAAAAAAAGGCCCATTATTATTAGAAGTAAATGCATCACCGGGGCTACAAGGCGTAGAAGCATACACCCAAATAAACGTAGCATACCACATAATAAAATTTTCAGAAGATTATGTTCGAGAAAAAATTCAAAAACGAAACCATAGAAATTAGAGGTAAAAAAGTTGGATTAGGAGAAAGTGTATTGATCAAATTCTCTATTGACAGATTGCCTACCGGTACACTAATTGAAATTCCTGTATATGTGTTTAACGGAAAAAAAGAAGGCCCAACCATTTTACTTCAAGGCGGTTTACACGGAGATGAGACCAACAGTATTGAGATCATTAGAAGAATGCTTGAAAATAAGTACTTTAATTTAGAAAGAGGTTGTGTTATTGTAGTCCCTTTACTTAGTGTTTTTGGATTTTTACATTTCTCTAGGGATGTACATGGTAAAGATGTTAATAGAAGTTTTCCGGGAACGAAAACAGGTTCATTAGCTAGTAGAATTGCCTATTTCCATTTAAGGGAAATTGCCAATAATGTAGATTATGCCATAGATTTTCATACAGGAGGAGCCCAACGAAGCAATTATCCTCAAATTAGATATACAGAATCATCAGAAGAGAGCAAAAAATTAGCAGAAATATTTAGTCCCCCATTTCTTTTTCCATCGGCAATGATAAATAAATCATTTAGAAAAGAAGCTCTAAAACTAGGCATACCTATTATTGTTTATGAAGGTGGCGAGTCGTTAAGATTCGACGAAAATTCCATAAAAGAAGGTATGGCTGGCACATTAAGGATTTTAAAACATTTAAAGATGATTAAAACGAATCCAATGGCAAGTCGCAAAGCTAAAATGAGCATCCCTATAACTAAAAGACGATGGGTTAGAGCAAGAATAGCGGGTTTATTCAACGCTTTTGTCCATAATGGGGATAAAGTTGAGAAGGGTCAAATAATTGGAGACATTACAGATACTTATGGAGAAACTTCTGTAAAAATAAAAGCTCCATTAACTGGTTATATTATAGCTATAAATTATTTTCCTATTATTAACCGAGGAGATGCCATTTTTCATATTGGACGCGAATAATCCGTATATTTACCTTTTTTAAATTAATGTCAGACGAAAACAAACATAGCTTAGAGCCAAATAACTGGGTAAAGGAATATTCGGACTACTTATACAATTACACGATAACCCGAATAGACAATCACGAACAAGCGAAAGATATTGTTCAAGAAACCTTTTTTTCAGCCTTAAAAGCAGCCAAAAACTATAGAGGTCAAGCTTCAGAACGCACATGGTTAATTGCAATATTAAAACGTAAAATAATAGACCATTACCGTAAAATAAACTCACGAAAAGGCAAAGCTGAAATAAAAGTTAATTTTCATGAAGATGGAGATAAAAAAGGAAGTTGGTTAGAAGAACGTGTTCCACAATTATGGGATAATGAAGCTGAAAAACAAATTGAAAACACAGAACTTAAAAGCGTGTTAGATAATTGTATTAATAACCTACCTGATAAATACAGATTGGTTTTTAATTTAAAAAATGTTGAGCATTATGAAACTGAAGAAATTTGTAATGAGTTAGATATTACCGCGTCTAATCTTTGGGTTATCATACATAGAGCTAGACATCAACTAAGAAAGTGTATGGAAGATAACTGGTTTGCAAAATAGTATTTTATGAGTAAGAAAATTTTTATTAGCTGTGATGAGGCTACCACAATTTGTAATAAAAGCCAATATAAGGAAGCTTCTTTTTTGGAGATAGTAAAATTAAAAATACATCTCTTTAGTTGTAAAATATGTGGAGCATATTCTAAACAAAACGCCACTTTAACCAAAGTTTGTAGTAAGCATTTACACAAAACCGAGGGTGAACGTAAACTTTGTAAAGAAGAAAAGGAAGCTCTTCAAAATGAAGTAGTAAAAAAAATAAATTCGAATACATAATATTCCAACACTAGCTTTTGATAGTTTTATTTAATATTTTAGTAAAAGATGGATATTATACCACAAAAAATAGACGACTACGTAGTAGAACATTCAGAAAATGAGCCTCAATTATTAAAACAACTTAATAGAGAAACTTGGCAAACCGTTTTGAACCCAAGAATGTTAAGTGGGGCATTTCAAGGTCGCGTATTGTCAATGTTATCAAAACTGACACAACCCAAGTCAATTTTAGAAATCGGTACATATACAGGTTATTCAGCGTTATGCTTGGCAGAAGGCCTTTCACAAGATGGTATTTTACATACCATAGATCATAATGAAGAACTGGCTTCTCTACAAGAAAAATATTTTAATAAGTCTTTATATAAACATCAAATAAAACAATACATTGGAAATGCAATAGATATCATTCCAACAATTAATGAGAAATTTGATTTGGTATTTATTGATGCTGATAAAAGCAACTACATCAATTATTATAACTTAGTAATTGACAAAATGAATAAAGGTGGCATAATTTTGTCAGATAATGTCTTATGGAGTGGTAAGGTGGTTGAGAAATTAAACCCTAAAGACCAAGATACAAAAGCATTGCTTACCTATAACAAACTACTTAAAGAAGATCTTAGAATTGAGACCGTTTTATTACCTATTAGAGATGGCCTAACTATAAGTAGAATAAAATAACAATTCTTTAACTAAAGATTGACACTTTATTAACTTGTAATCTGGTCAAGTATGTATAACTTTAGAGTACTTCTAATTACTCTAACTATGAACACACAAGCACTACCTTCAAAAAAAGCCAGTTTTCAACAATGGCACAAAGAAACCATTAGATGGGTGAAAGAATTTGATTTATATATTTATGAATTAAATGAATTAAAAAAACGCGTGGATTCTAAAAAAGTTAAAGACCACATCGATGTTCAAGTACAAAAAAATATAGTTTTAATCACTAAAACTACTCAAGACAGGTTATTGAAAGATGTACTAGATGGATTGCAAAAACACAAAGCACATTTTACTAATTTATTGCAGTCTGAAAATCAAATGGAGATTCAAAATTATAAAGAAGCACATCTTTCTTTAACCAAAAGAATTAGACAACTTCGAGGAAAATTAGGATCTTTAAAAACGCGTATCTCTGATTTTTTAAATTCAGAATCTAGAATTCAACGACATGGATACAGCTACTAAAGTACCAATATTAATAAGCTTATACTTTTTTTAAAAAGTATAAGCTTATTTTGTAAAACAAGAGCCCAATAGTAATACCTAATAACATACCCATAAAGATATCAATGGGAAAATGAACACCAATGTATATTCTACTGTACGCAAATAACAGTGGCCAAACTAGCAGTAAAAAGGGATATTTATAGTACTTTCTTAACGTTATTATCATAAAAGTAGTTACCGCAAAAGATGTTGTTGAGTGACCTGAGACGAAACTATAACCTCTCGGTTTCTTTAAAATTCTAATAAGCTCATTAACTGTGGGGTCATTATTAGGTCGTAACCTAGCTACATTATTTTTTATAAGATTTACAAACTGATCAGAAAATGTCACTAATGCTGCTACGACTAAGACAAGTATAAGTCCCTTTTTCCAGCCATAGGCTTTAAAAATAAAATAGAACAGTAGTAAAAATAAAGGAATCCAACTGAATTGGTTGGTAATAAACATCCAAAAAGAATCCCAGGGCTCAGAACCCCAATTGTTTAGATATACAATTAATTCTTTATCGTATTCAAGAATTTGGTCTAATAAATCCAAATTATAAGTTGCGTTTTATAGGTCCAGTTACGTCGTCTATATTATCCTTAATATTATCCTTAATAGATTTCATATCATTCTTAAGACCCTTAGCTAAATTGGTATCTATACCTTGTTTTTCAGCCGTTTCAGTAATCTCTCTTTTAATATCATTGGTAGCGTCTTTTAACTGACGCATGCCTTTCCCTAATCCTTGGGCAATACCCGGAATTTTATCGGCACCAAAAAGCATCAATACAATAACGACCACTACAAAAATTTCGCCCCCACTTATAAATAAAAAATACATAATTTTAATTTATTAATACAAAGATAATAGAAATTAGCAGAATAGTTAATCTAATTCTCTTTTAGCTGTACGAATTTTAATTACGTCTATTAATCGTTTCAATTTTTCCAGTTCTTCAACACTATTAAATCCTGAAATTTCAAGCACACCATGCGGTATGGCTCCATGAACTATCGGAGTCATATACAAAACATTATTAATTATTATGGCCAATGGTTTACCAATATTATTTTCAGTTAAAATTAAAAACTGGTCTTTACCAGTTCCATCAAGCTCAATAGTTAACGATGGCCTTCCGCTAATATCAAAAGAATTCTTTACTTTTTTAAACCTATGAATTCCTACAAAACCACTGGTATCAACTTTAAACGTTTTTGTACTATCACTTTTTAAAATAAACTCTTTTCCAAGAGTTGAAGTTTGGTAAATACCATTAAACCTTACAACTTTAGAACCATTGTTATTTTCTTGAGCATAAGAGTTAAAACACAAAAGGAAGAAAATGACATTCAATATGATTATTTTAAGTCTCATAAAATTATATTAGCAAGTTCAAAGATAGCGGAATTTCCAACGCCCAAATTATAATATTTATATTAGCATACTTATCCAAAATCAAGTAAATATGAATTTCAGAAAAGCAACGAAAAATGACGTTCCATTCATTGTAAAGATGATTGCTAGTGATACCCTTGGAAAGTTAAGAGAGGATTATAAAGAACCTCTTCCTGAGAAATATTTCAACGCTTTTAAAGCTATTAATGAAGATCCAAATCAGGAATTAATTGTTGTTGAAACTAATACTACTGAAATTATTGGCACTTTACAAATGAGTTTTATTCAGTACTTAACCTATCAAGGTGGCGTTAGAGCACAAATTGAAGCTGTACGAATAAGAGAAGATTTTAGAGGTAAGGGTGTTGGAAAACTTGTATTTGATTGGGCAATTGAAAGAGCCAAGCAACGGAATGCTCATTTACTGCAACTTACAACAGATAAAAAACGACCAGATGCTATAAAATTTTATAAAAAGCTAGGGTTTGTAAATAGCCATGAGGGCATGAAATTCCATTTGTAATCCACATATTAAGAAAAGTAGTTGCGTAAAGCTAATTTCATTCAGCACCGTTCTTATTTGAATCTAGCCTGTATTTATCTAATTCGTTATGTATTTTATCTTTCCATTTGTTCAGTACTTGTGCCTTGAAAAATATTTCTGATTCTGATAAAATCTCAGAACCAATTATAAGAACAGTTTCAAATAGCATCTGGTTAACAAGAATTTTTGCTTTTAAACTAACTGTATTACTTAAATCTTTTATTTCTTGAATTGACATTGAAGCATTAATTTGTTCCAGTAAATGGCAACGATAGAGCTCATAAATATCAAAAGCTAAGTTGATACGATCTATATCAGGTGCATATCTAGTCGCTAAGAAAAATGAAGATTCTCTATCAAATAAAGTTTTAAGGGTGTATATGAATTTATCATCACTATTTTCAAAGAAATTTAAAGCATAAGAAAAATTTAAATTAACTCCAGGTCCATTTGCTAAATCACCAAATGTAAGTTTTCTTTCATTACTCCACAATAAGGATGATCTTGTTATGTAGACTGCTGCCTTTAATGGTATTTCACTTTCAATATAACTATGTAAATAATTTCTTTCTTTAAAGAAATCTACAATTTCAATATTTTCCTCACTCTTAGGATAAGGATAGTTTTCATTCCATATTTTATTAGAAATTGGTAAAGCTAAAAGCTTTTCATAATCATTTGTGAATTTAATTGTATTGGTGAAATAAGGCTTAGTAAACTGATCATCATAATCATATAAATAAAGTATAGCCGTAGTTTTTATATTTTTCTTAGTCTTTCCAGAATGATATCCAGAATAATAATTAAGATCAAACTCAATATTAAAATATTGAATTCTATTAAAATCAATAGGATTAAATATTACATTAAGATTTAATTTATTGATAGAAGATGAGTCGTTTTTAACGATTGGCATTAATTTAAACCGATTTGGATGCTCAATGAAAATTTCAATTTTTTTAAGAATTAATTCCTCTTTTTGAAAAAGTAATTCGCCAGAAAAAACTTCTTTATTTTCATCTTTAGGTAAAAATGAAATTGCTACATCATGATCATTGCCCTTTGTTATAAGCTTTAAATTATAATATTTTTTTATTTCAGAAAGTGACATATTCCCAGGGTATTGAGGTAACATATGGTTTATATTTCCAAATAAACTAAAATTTCGAAGTAGGTAAACATAATTCAAACTGTAAAAAGGAAATAATTTATTTTGTCCGAACCTACCTGTTTTTAAATCTAATCGAGAAATACCCTTAGATAATTGTTGGCTACTATTGTATAACC
The DNA here is from genome assembly GCF_003449015.1 of Aureibaculum luteum. Classification (GTDB taxonomy): domain Bacteria; phylum Bacteroidota; class Bacteroidia; order Flavobacteriales; family Flavobacteriaceae; genus Aureibaculum; species Aureibaculum luteum. Next base: position 861,930 of record NZ_QRGD01000001.1, read on the forward strand.
CATCGAAATGTTCTAATGGAACATCTCCCGTTTTAGAGCTTAAATTAAAATAAGCCTTATTATTAATTACATCATTTTTACGACGATACTTTTTGATTAATTTATAAAGTAATTTATAAAGATCCTCTTTGCTTGCATTGAGTACAACTTCCTTTAGATTTGTTGAAGATTCTTCTAGGTAAAGTATACTATTTAAACTAAAAAAGTCTTTAGAAACCTTTTTTGATTGGTAACCAAGATATCTAATTTCAAGTAATTCAATATCTCTATTTGTACTTATTTGAAATTTCCCATCCTCATTACATGTTGCATATACCCCTGTATTCGTAAATATTACTACTGCATATGGCAACGGAGTCTTAGTCACTTTGTCAAAAACATAGCCTTCTATAGTAGTGGTAGTAGTTTGACCTGAACAAAATATAGAAGAAATTGTTAAAATAAGAACCAACAAAGACTTAGTTATTATAGAAATTTTCATTCGAAAATATAATTTTTAAAAACGTAATAATGTCCTATTTTTTAATCAACATTCGCTTAATCTCATTCAATTTCATTAAGGCTTCAATCGGTGTTAACGTATCAATATTTGTAGCTAATATCTCTTCTTTTATATCTTCCAACAGAGGATCGTCTAACTGAAAAAAGCTAAGTTGTACATCTTCTTCGGTTGCTTGTTTGAGCTTGTCTTTAATTTCATCTGAAGAGTGACTCGCTTCCAACTTTTTCAGCATTTTATTGGCTCTGTGAATTACCGAAGCTGGCATACCTGCTAATTTAGCTACATGTATTCCGAAACTATGTTCACTACCACCTGGCACCAATTTTCTAAGAAAAATAACATTGTCTTTCAATTCTTTTATAGAAACATTGAAGTTTTTGACCCGATCAAAAGTTTCGGTCATGTCATTTAATTCATGATAATGTGTGGCAAATAATGTTTTAGCCTTTGAAGGATGTTCATGTAAATATTCAGCAATTGCCCAGGCAATTGAAATTCCGTCATACGTACTTGTTCCACGACCAATTTCATCTAATAATACCAAACTACGTTCAGATATATTATTTAAAATATTAGCAGTTTCGTTCATTTCTACCATAAAAGTAGATTCTCCCATAGATATATTATCACTTGCCCCTACTCTAGTAAATATTTTATCAACCACACCAATTCTGGCTTGTTGTGCAGGCACATAACTACCCATCTGTGCCAACAAAACAATTAAAGCGGTTTGACGTAAAATAGCTGACTTACCACTCATATTAGGACCCGTAATCATAATAATTTGCTGCTGACCTCTATTCAGTACTACATCATTAGCAATATATTCTTCGCCAATAGGTAATTGTTTTTCTATTACAGGATGGCGGCCATTTTTGATCTCTAAATCAGTACTTTCATCCAATTGCGGACGCACATAATTATGGTCTTTTGCCGTTTGCGTAAATGAGCATAAGCAATCTAATTTAGCCACCCGTTGAGCATTTTCTTGAACTTGCAAAATATGCACCGTCATAAACTTTAATAAATCAGCAAAAATTTGCTGCTCTAACACTGCAATTTTTTCTTCAGCTCCTAAAATTTTGGTTTCGTATTCTTTTAGCTCTTCAGTAATATAACGTTCGGCATTTACTAACGTTTGCTTTCTAACCCACTCTTCAGGAACCTTGTCTCTATGAGAGTTTCTGACCTCGATATAATATCCAAATACATTATTAAAAGAAATTTTTAAACTAGGTATTTTGGTGCGTTCAGATTCTCGTGCTAGCATAGCATCCAAATAATCTTTAGCATTTGTAGAAATACCTCTTAAATCATCTAATTCTTTGGAGACATTATTCGCAATTGTGTTTCCTTTATTGATATTTACCGGAGCATTCTCATTTATAGTTATTGCTATTTTCTCAATTAAATCAGTACAATTATGTAGTTGTTTCCCTAATTGTTGCAATGACTTATTATCACTTTTTTCAGCATTTATTTTTATAGGTAAAATAGCTTTTAAAGAGTCTTTTAACAACACTACTTCTCGTGGATTTATCTTCCCCGTAGCTACTTTAGAAATCAGTCTTTCAATATCACTAATTTGCTTTATTTGATACGTAATTCCATTATAAAAATCATCATTATCAATCAGATATTTCACAATTTCGTGCCGTTGCTGAATTTGTTTCAAATTCTTTAGAGGCAATGCCAACCAGCGTTTTAGCAGTCTTCCACCCATTGGTGAAATAGTTCTGTCGATAACATCTAATAGTGTTACTGCTTCTGGTTGATTGGAATAATACAATTCTAAATTACGAACCGTAAAGCGATCCATCCAAACATAATGATCTTCTTCCACACGATGAATGGTAGAAATATGTTCTAATTTTTTATGTTGCGTTTCTGACAGGTAATATAAAATTGCACCCGCAGAAACAATACCGTGTTGTAAATCGTCAATACCAAAACCTTTAAGTGATTTTATCTTAAAATGTTCTGTGAGTTGTTCATTGGCATAATCTTCTTGAAAAATCCAATCATCTAAATAGAACGTATAATAACGCTCTCCAAAAGCTTCTTTAAACTTGTTTTTGAACTGCTTTTGGACTAAAACCTCACTTGGACCAAAATTCTGAAGCAGTTTATCAATATATTCTTCATTACCCTCTGCCACTAAAAATTCGCCTGTAGAAATATCTAAAAATGATATCCCCAACTTTCTTTTACCAAAATGAATGGCTGCTAAAAAGTTATTGGTTTTAGATTGTAATACCTCATCATTTAAAGCAACCCCAGGCGTTACTAATTCCGTTACCCCACGTTTTACAATGGTTTTAGTCATTTTAGGATCTTCCAACTGATCGCAAATAGCAACTCGCATTCCCGCTTTTACCAATTTGGGCAAATACGTATTTAAGGAATGATGTGGAAACCCTGCCAAGGCAGTTTCGCTTTCGCTACCTGCACCCCGTTTGGTTAAAACGATTCCTAATACACCAGCTGCTTTAACAGCATCTTCACCGAAAGTTTCGTAAAAATCGCCCACTCTAAATAATAACATCGCATCAGGATATTTTACCTTGATGGCATTATATTGCTTCATTAATGGGGTGACTTTTTTTGTTTTAGCCAAGATTCTGGAGATTAAATGATAAGACGCGAAGTTACATTTTTTTAGAGTGAGTTTAAAATGAAGCTGTATCAATTATTCACAATCGTCATATTTATTATTTACTTTTGGACAATTAATACGGGCAACTGAAAACAATAAACTGAAAATTGAACCATGAGGAAATTAAAAAACAGCGAGCTAGATCGATTAAACACCAACGAATTCAAAGAGGCCTCTAAGACACCATTAATTGTTATACTTGATAACATCAGGAGTTTAAATAATATTGGCTCGGTGTTTAGAACGTCTGATGCCTTTCTTGTTGAAAAAATTTACCTCTGCGGTATTACCGCACAACCACCACATAAAGATATTCATAAAACGGCTTTGGGAGCGACAGATACTGTTGATTGGGAGCATGCAGAAGATACGTTGACGCTTATTGAAAAATTAAAAAGCGAAAACGTTGAAATTGCATCTATTGAACAAGCCGAAAACAGTATTGAACTTCAAAATTTTACACCTGTAAAAGGAAAGAAATTAGCTGTAATTTTAGGTAACGAAGTTAAAGGCGTACAACAAACTGTTGTCTCCGCATCAGACTACTGTCTTGAAATTCCACAATATGGCACCAAACATTCCTTAAATATTTCGGTAACTTGTGGAGTCGTTTTATGGGATTTATTCAATAAAATAGAAAAGAGATCATAGTCATTATATATTTTCTTAAACCTCTTTTCTAAAATCTGTTACTATTTTATTTCCATTCAAAATCCCCGTTTTCAATAGACCAATCGTTTCCGAAAAAACCTGCACATTTTACAGCATCAATACCCTCATTGAGCACTTGACTATCAAAAAGTAGAACATCAGGAAAGGTTGTTCCATTCACCATATAATGATTGGCGTAAGTCGCTTTCATACCTTCATCTCCTGTGGCAGTAACTACACCAACACTTGCAGAATTACTATCTTTTCTTGCTGTAGTAAAGTACATTCCCCATTGGTTTCCTATCAGTTTTTTTCCTCCAAAATCAACTTCATTATTTTTAACTTGAATCGGACTGTCTTTTAACAGTAATTTCCACGCTACATTAGTGTCTTTATTCCCATAAATGATAACATTTCTATCAGCATATTTTTTTAAAGAAAAATCAGTGTCTTTTATCATTTCTACATTTCCGTTTGCACGATAATAAAAAGTTTCAGCATCAAAAAGAGCTTTGTGGTAATTCCATTCATTTTCAGAAGCATCTCCTTTTGTACCGTATACGAAAACCACATTATTTCTAAAAGCATCTTTAAACCCTCCATTTCTATGTGGTCCTTTTTCGCTTAAAGAAGGTACCATAGTTGTTTTCCAATTACCGTTCTCTTTTTTAAAGTAATTCTTATTTTTAGCAGTAATTTCTAATGCTTCACCATCAAGCGTTAGTGTATTTATTGTGTCAGATAATGTTGACAAATCAACTTCCAAAAGGGCAACATTATTAGTATTGATATTAAAATCCTTTTCCTTTGACATATCAAAAGAACTAACTTCAAATGGTTTTTCTTGTTGATAGATTGTTATAAAATTAGCCGTTGCAGAAACTCCTGGTGATCCTGTATAAAATTCTAACTTTTTCACATCTTCATCCTTTTTAATAGTCCGTTGTTTGAAAAAATCAAAAATTGGAGCCCAATCTACACTGTGATTTCCATACCAATGGGTACCATCAGGATATTCATAATACGTAAAATCATTATGAAATTTACCCAAACGCTCTCGCATTTGTCTTGCAATAATTGTTGGCACTACATTATCCTTTTCGCCATGTAATATGTAAACACCACTTTGTAAATAATTACGTTCCAATTTTAGAGTTCTACTTGGAGTACCCGCTCTTTCTATAATATTTTCTAAAGGCGTATTTATAGATTGTAACTTCATACGCTCTACAGTTTTTGGTGATAGTCCAACACGCTCCAATTGTTCAGGTGTCATTTCTAACATTCGTTTTGTAAAACCATCACGATAGGCCAATAAATCAGGATAACCTGCACATGGAGCAATAGCAGCAAATTTATCAGGATAGGTCGCTCCTAAATACCAAGTACCATGTCCACCCATTGAATGACCCGTTAAATAAATTTTACTGTCATCTGGATTATAAATAGTTGTTGCATCTGCTAAAACTTCCAAAGCATCTAATCTCCCCCAATCTTCCCAGGCAAAGCCAAATGGACGACGATTAGTAGGGGCTACTAAATTTCCCCAATCTTTTTGTTGATACGCGTTCGCCTGATTTACGGCTTCCACAGACGCACCATGTACCGATAAAAATAACGCCTGTGAAGCGTCTCTAGTTGTGGATGGAGCCACACTATAATATTGCACACTACCATCTATTTTACTGATAAAGGTCTTTTTATGATGTTTGTATTTTGATTTTATTTGAAGTTTAACTGCTTGTTGATCAAGGGCAAGACCTTTACTATTTTTCAACTGCAATTGCATTTCAATGCCTTCTTTGGAAACCTCAAGTGGTGACGAAGCAAAAGTAAAGGGCACTTTCTGCACTGATAATGGCGGAATAGTAGTAATACTAGTTTCTAAGTTCTTTTGACCCAATTTGGCATCAATGGTTGCTTTTTTTATCCAATTTTCAGTAGCATTTATAACCCTAATAGCTCCTTTATATTCCATATCCTCTTCAGACTGAACATCAGGTAACGTCATATCTCTTGTCGTAAATTGCACCCCGGTACTAGGAGTTATTAACCTTGCCCTTATTCTTGGAAAACGCCCCACTTTCAACACAAAAACATTCTCTCCTTTTTTTAATTTTATAGGGATAAGGCTATAACCAAAATCATAATGGTCACCTTCATGCGGAAAACCATTAACTAAAGCCAATGAATGACCAGAAGCTTCAAAAAGTACTATTTTTTCAGCATTCGATCTATAAGATAAATACACATAAGACGATCGTAAACTACGATCAGAAAAACTACTTGAACTATCAACTTTAATTGCTTTCCACTGTAACTGTTCGCCTAGATAATCAATATCAAAAGCAGCCTCTTTTTTAGCTCTATACTCGGTATTACTTAGAAACCGTTCAAAAACAGGATCATTAGGAAAAGAGGAAGATTCGAACCCAAAACGTGGCATTTGTAGTGCCAATCCTGTTTTAAAAACATGTAACACCTTGCCTTCGCTAACTTCATTGACTTTTTCTTTACCAAAGTACTCCACTATGTTACCCGTTTTTTGGGCGTTAGAAATACTTAATGTAAAAGCTAAAACTAATGTAACAACCAATTTTATTTGTGTAAATATTTTCATTTATTCTAGAATTAAATTTAACACCTCGAAATTATTAATAATTATAATTTTGCCGTAATTTTTTAGACCAAGAGCAAGTTCTCTATGTCGAAAGAATATTTTACTATATCTACTCTAAATAATCTCAGAAATTCTTTAAACCCAATAGTAAATCATTAAATTTGCACTTCAATTTTTTTACAATGTATAGAAGTCATAATTGTGGTGAATTAACATCATCAAATATTAATAATGAAGTTACCCTTTCTGGATGGGTTCAAAAAGTACGTGATAAAGGATTTATGATTTGGGTAGATTTACGTGATAGATATGGAATTACCCAACTTATTTTTGATGAAGAACGTACTTCAAAAGCAATTTTAGATCAAGCTCAAAAATTAGGGCGAGAATTTGTAATCCAAGTAAAAGGGAACGTAATTGAACGAGCTTCTAAAAATCCAAATATTCCAACAGGTGAAATTGAAATACTAGTTTCTGAATTAACGGTGCTAAATGAAGCATTATTACCTCCATTTACTATTGAAGACAAAACGGATGGTGGTGAAGAATTGAGAATGAAATATCGCTACTTAGATATTCGAAGAAATCCTGTAAAAGAAAAATTAATTTTTCGTGCTAAAGTGGCTCATGAAGTTAGAAATTACTTATCAAAACAAGATTTTATTGAGGTAGAAACTCCCTATTTAATAAAATCGACACCAGAAGGTGCACGTGATTTTGTTGTGCCTTCTAGAATGAATGAAGGTCAATTTTATGCTTTACCTCAAAGTCCACAAACCTTTAAGCAATTATTAATGGTAGGTGGCTTAGATAAGTATTTCCAGATTGTAAAATGCTTTCGCGATGAAGATTTACGTGCAGATAGACAGCCTGAATTTACACAGATTGACTGTGAAATGGCTTTTGTTGAACAAGAAGACATTTTAAACGCTTTTGAAGGACTAACTCGTCATTTATTAAAAGAAATTAATAATGTTGATGTAGAAAAATTTCCTAGAATGACGTTTGATGATGCCATGAAAAAATATGGTAACGACAAACCTGATATCCGTTTTGGAATGGAGTTTGGTGAACTGAATGAAGTGGCTCAACATAAAGAATTTAACGTTTTTAATCAAGCAGAATTAGTAGTTGCCATTGCAGTACCTGGAGGAAATAGTTACACGAGAAAAGAAATTGATAAACTAACAGACTGGGTTAAACGCCCACAAGTTGGTGCATTAGGAATGGTATATGTACGCTGTAATGAAGATGGCACTTTTAAATCATCTGTTGACAAATTTTACGACCAAGATGATTTGGCCAAATGGGCGGAAGTTACTGGAGCGAAAGCTGGCGATTTAATTTGTGTACTATCAGGACAAACAAACAAGGTAAGAGCACAACTGAGTGCTTTACGAATGGAATTGGCTGAGCGTTTAGGCTTGCGTAACCCAAAACAATTTGCACCATTATGGGTAGTTGATTTTCCTTTATTAGAATGGGATGAAGAAACAAAACGTTTCCATGCTATGCACCACCCGTTTACATCACCAAAACCTGAAGATATTAAATTGTTAGATTCTGATCCTGCAAAAGTTAGAGCTAATGCTTACGATTTGGTTTTAAATGGTAATGAAATTGGAGGTGGATCTATAAGAATACATGATAAAACAACACAATCTTTAATGTTTGACCATTTAGGGTTTACCAAAGAGGAAGCAAAAGCTCAGTTTGGTTTCTTAATGAATGCTTTTGAATATGGTGCACCACCACATGGTGGTATTGCCTTTGGCTTAGACAGACTGGTTGCTATTTTAGGCGGACAAGAAACCATTCGTGATTTTATTGCGTTCCCTAAAAATAACTCAGGTAGAGATGTAATGATTGATGCTCCGGCACCAATTGATGAATCTCAATTAAAAGAGCTTAATTTGAAATTAAGATAGCTCTATCATAAACTAAAAAATGTCAAGCCCATTAAAAATAGTATTACGTAAATTCTTAATTTGGAGATACAAACACATCCCCGAAAAACAGTTTATATATATACTAAGTGCAGTCATTGGTTTATTGGCAGGTCTCGTTGCCGTAACCATTAAGAATTTAGTACATTTAATTCAGAATTTACTAGAAGGACAGTTTATAAAAGATTTACATCAGGCCTTTTATTTTATATTTCCATTAATTGGCTTACTACTTGTTCTAATTATAAAAAGAAAGCTAATTAAAAAAAAGATAGGGCATGGAATTCCATCCACCCTATTTGCAATTTCAAAACAAAAAGGGTTGATGCCAAGCCATCAAATGTGGGCCTCTTTAATTTTGGCTCCATTAACGGTTGGTTTTGGTGGTTCTGTGGGTTTAGAAGGCCCAACAGTAGCAACTTCTGCCGCTATAGGCTCTAATACAGCAAGATTATTTCATTTAAATCAAACAACAAGAACATTGTTAATTGGAGCTGCTGCTGCTGGAGCTATGGCTTCAATATTTAAAGCTCCTATTACCGCCATTGTATTTGCTGTAGAAATATTTAGTTTAGAATTAACTATGGCATCTATGATACCGCTCTTGATAGCTTCAATTTGTGCGGTATTAACTTCTTATTTCTTTTTTGGAAATGATGTATTGTTACATTTTACTTTACAAGAATCTTTTAGTTTTAAGGATGTATTATTCTATATATTATTAGGTGTAATCTCTGCATCGGTTTCTGTTTATTTTAGTAAAATTTATTTCAGACTGAATACTTTTTTTAGATCGATAACCAATTTGTATAAGAGATTAATAGTTGGTGGAGTTTTATTAGGAGTTATCATTTATTTTGTACCTCCACTTTTTGGTGAAGGCTATGAAACCATCAACAACATTCTAAGAGGAGACATAGATCCTGTTTTAGTTAATAATATATTTCATACAGCCACAGATAGTACGTGGATTATCATAACACTGCTAATTGGTTTGGTTATTTTTAAGGTGGTTGCCACTTCTTTCACTTTTGGAGCTGGTGGAGTGGGCGGTATTTTTGGTCCAACACTTTTTACAGGTAGCGTTACGGGTTATGTATTTGCCCTTATAATCAATCATACTAATTTGTTTGTACACCAGTTATCATTAACTAATTTTGCTATGGTCGGTATGGCTGGATTAATGGCTGGTATTTTGCACGCCCCATTGACAGCGATTTTCTTAATTGCAGAAATCACTGGTGGATACGAATTATTTGTACCATTAATGATTGTTTCGTCTATATCTTATATTATTGCTAAAAAATATGTTCCACATAATATTTACCATAAACAATTGGCAGAAAGAGGTCAATTAATTACGCACGATAAAGATAAAAATGTTTTAATGATGTTAGATTTGGATAAAATTATTGAAACAAATTTTATTCTTCTTTATCCTCAAATGACGTTAAGAGAAGTAGTAACTAAAGCCGTTGCGAAGTCATCGAGAAATCACTTTCCTGTTGTAGATGAAGACAATCAGTTCTTAGGAATTTTAACCTTAAACGATATTAGAAGTATCATGTTTGATAGTAAACTATATGACACCGTTACCGTTGAGAGTTTAATGCGTAGTGCTCCAGATATTATCTATTATGAAAAGCATACTACAGAAGATATTTTAAATAAATTTAAATCTTCAGGTGCTTGGAATTTAGTGGTTATCAAAGAAGGTAAATACTTTGGCTTTATTTCTAAATCAAGATTATTGACTGCTTATAGACAGACTTTAATAAATGTAACTTCAATATAAAAAATAATCCCTTTGAGTAAATGATCTACTTAAAGGGATTTAATTATTATAATAAAAAGGAATTAAATTAATTCTTTACCAAAGGTTTTTCAGTCCTAATTTTTAGATCGGCAGCTATATTTAAAGCTTCTTCTATATAAATATCTTTACTTAAGTTCTTGTGCCAAACCTCACGTTTCTTAGCCAAAAGAGAATCTTGTTTAAACAACTCTAATTCATAGGGCAGTGAAGTAAAACTCAGGTTATTTTTATATTCATAAAGACTTTTAAATCGATTACCTTCCTCTTCTCTATTTTTTAAATCTTCATTATATTTTTTATAACTCAAATAAACTTTAGTATCGTCTTGACCTTCTTTTAACCATTTTGCATTACTATCAATCAATTTAAACTGTTCATTTTCAGCAACACGTTTTTTACTATTATTTATTACATCATCAAAATTTGAATAGCCATTCCATACTTTATAGTCGGCACTTGCAATTTTATCCCATTTCAATGAGGTTGCTTCATCTCTTTCTCCAATTTTTAAATATGCATATCTATCTGGTAAAGCAACATCAGAAACCACACCTTTAAGCTGTGTAGAGCCTCCATTTATTCTATAAAATTTTTGAATAGTCAATTTTAAAGCTCCTAAATCTTTAGGATAATCAAAGTATCTGTTAAGTGCCATATAATTTTGTACAGTACCTTTTCCATAACTTTGCTTACTACCAATAATTACTGCTCTATTATAATCTTGCATTGCAGCTGCAAAAATTTCTGAAGCAGATGCTGATAATTCATTTACAATAATTACCAATGGTTTATTCCATTGAATTTTATAATCTTCATCCGAACGAATTTTTGGTTCGCCGTCTTTATATTTTACTTGAACAATAGGTCCTTCTTCAATAAATAACCCTGCAATATCAATTGCTGTATCTAAAGAGCCACCGCCATTATTCCGTAAATCAATTACTAAAGCTTCAACATTCTCTTTATTTAATCTTTCTACCTCAAGTGCCATATCTGTAGCTGAGTTTCTAAAATTTCTTTCGCTAAAATCTATATAGAATTTTGGCAAATCAATAACTCCAAGTTTTCTATTGCCCATTTCTACAACACTCGTTTTGGCAAAAGTTTCTTCAAGTTCAATAACATCTCTTATTATAGGGATAATCTTAACGGAACCATCCAGCTTTTTAACAGTAAGCCTCACTTCAGTACCTTTTTTACCCTTAATAAATTCTATTGCATCATCTAAACGCATTCCAACAATATCTAATGGCTCGCCATCAGCTTGTGCTACTTTAGTAATTATATCACCAACTTCTAAATTTCCATCTCTCCAAGCGGGTCCTCCAGAAACAAGTTCATCGACACGGGTATACTCACCTTTTCGTTGCAATCTAGCACCAATCCCTTCAATTTTACCTGACATTTCACTATCAAATTTCTTTTTGGTTCTAGGAGCAAAATAGGTTGTATGCGGGTCAAATTCTGTAGAAATACTATTAATAAAAATAGAATACCAATCTTCATCATCCTCTTCATCTTTATATTCAAAAAACTCTTCCATGCTTTTCAACGTAGCTTCTCTAGCCTCAACTTCTAGCTCCTCAAAAGTTTTTACTTCAGTTTTAGGATCTTCTTTTTGCTTATCTTCTTGTGCTTCAATTTTACTGTGTAAACGAGATAACGTTGTTAACTTAAATTGCTTTTGCCAATTGATAATTAATTCTACCTCATTTTTTGGAAAAGCTTTATTTTCATAATCAACATCAAAAACTTCATCCTTGTTAAAGTCAAACGGATGTTTTAAAATTTCCTTATAAAACCCTTTTGCTTCTTGAACGCGTTGTAAATATTTTGAAGTTACAATCCGATAAAAGGATAGGTCTTCTTTTTTTATTTGATCATCTAACTGAAGTTTATATTTTTCAAATATTTTAAGGTCTTCTTGCGTAAAAAATCGCTTTGCAGGATCTAACCCTTCAATAAAGTTATTATAAACAGCAGTTGAAAATTCATCATTTATTTCATGTGGCTGATAATGACCTTGCGTTAATGCCGATCTTATCAGTCCCAACAATATTTTTTCTTTTTCAGGATCTGGGTTTTGCTTCATATTAAAGCTTAACAATACGCCAGCCAATAAAATTATTGGGAGTATAATTTTATAATTCGATTTCATAAAGTTTATTATTTTTTTCATTCAGTATATTCAACTAATCTACTAAAATAGTGCCAATAATTTAATTTTTAAAGGATTTAACAGATTTTTTGCATTTGATCTTTCTCGATTTAGAGTCAAACTACTTCAAAACGTTTAAATTTAAATTCTGTTATAAAATAAATGTTAAACAATTCGTAAAGCTATTAATCAACCGATTAAATGCTATTTATTGATTAAAAATTGCTGATTTTTCATCGCTTTTTAACAATTTTAGGAACCTAATTGTACTGTGCAACTCATAATAGTAATCAATTGAGCGAAAAATGAATAACTTTTACTTTAATGCAAAATATTTAACCCCGTCCATAATAAAAAAATGGTAGTTTTGTAAAAAAGAGAATAATACATATTTATGAGTGAAAGACCTTTAATTTTAATTTGTAATGATGACGGTATTACAGCACCAGGTATAAGAACCTTAATTTCTGTAATGAACGAAATTGGCGATGTAGTTGTTGTGGCACCTAATAACCCACAAAGTGGTATGGGGCATGCTATCACAGTAAACACTACCTTAAGATGTAACCCTATTACTATTGATGACGGACCACAATTAGAGTACAGTTGTTCTGGTACACCTGCCGACTGTGTTAAAATGGCAGTCAATGAAATATTGAATAAAAAGCCTGACATCTGTGTTTCTGGAATTAACCACGGCTCTAACGCTTCTTTAAATGTAATTTACTCTGGTACCATGAGTGCTGCAGTAGAAGCGGGTATAGAAGGTATTCCGGCTGTTGGGTTCTCTTTAATGGATTATAATTGGGATGCTGATTTTGACGCATGTAGAACCTATGTCAAAACAATTGTAAAAAATATCTTGAAAAATGGTTTACCAGAAGGTGTTGTGCTTAATGTAAACATACCTGATTTAAAAAAAGATGAAATTAAAGGAATCAAAGTATGCAGACAAGCACACGGAAATTGGGAAGAAGTTTTCGATAAGCGTGTTAGCCCTCAAGGGGAAGATTACTATTGGTTAGCCGGAAAATTTGTAAACCTAGATAAAGGAGAAGATACTGATATGTGGGCATTAGAAAATGGTTATGTTTCTATGGTGCCTGTTCAGTTTGACATGACAGCACATCATTATATCAAAAATTTGAACACATGGGATCTGTAAAAAAAGAAATATTTATTGGAATCTTAATTGGTTTGGCCGCTACAGCTGGAGGCTTTTATTTATATGTAGAATATGCCCTAGAAGGCACATTTGAAGAATCACTTGCTGTATTAAAAGAAAATAGTCTTTATGGACAAGTACTGAGTATTGCAGCTATACCAAATCTTATTGCCTTTTTTATATTTATAAAAAAACGGCAAGATTATAGAGCTAGAGGTGTATTAATTGCAACGTTAATGGTAGCATTACTAATATTGGCAGCTCAGTTTGTTTAGTTCTCGATACACCACGCAAAAAGCGTGGCACTCGAACTGACAAAGTTTTACTATGCTTTTGTCTTCTATTCATTACAATTTTCGCAATAGGTTTTTCTCAAATATTCATCTTCTAAAAGTTGAAATGTTACTCCACCATCATTAATAGAATTAAATATTTTACAAAATCTTTTTTGATTCATATTTATGGCGTTTAACATGATAGTTCGATAATTAGATGATGCTGTTAGTTCTGGTTTTATCAACGTTAAGTTTAAATAATAAAATAACAAATCTTCATCAACGGTAACACTTCTCACTTTTTCATCTAACAAATCAACCGCTTTATCATGATTTGAATAATAAGTTAAAAACTGGGCAAGACTCAAGTAATCATAATTTGAAAGTGGAAACTTCTTATAATTTTTCTCAATATAGGCAACTGATTTATCTTTATTCGTATAATCTCTTTTTTGCATGAATTGCTCACTTTTAATGATATGAAAATTGACCATCATTCTGTCAATTAAAATTTGTTTAATACCATAGCTTTTTAGTTGGTAAATTTCTTTTTTAAATTTTTCTTCATCAACAGGTTGGGCGTTATAACGGAACATAACCATTTTCAACGCTGCAAGATTATATTTGACTTCCTTATCTTTTGGAACCAACTTTTCAAGTTTTAACAATTCGTTATAGGCAATTAAGACATAACTTTGATTTAACAAAAACTTGTTCACACTATTTTTATTTATAAAGCGGACATATTTTTTTTGCTGAGGCACATTCATTTTATTAAGAATATCAGGCGAAGATTGACTTTCCTTTAATTTCTCAAATATTGAATTTTGAATGTCATTGGCTATTTCAACATCATTAGCTGCTAAAACTTTATTAAACAAGGATATTAGCTCTTCTGTTGACTTATCTTTATATAAGTCTTTCTTTTCCAACTCCAATGTTATAACTGCTTTCCTGTGATTTTTTAAATACGGCTCTAATTCCTGAGCAAGATTGCCCACCAATTTACTTTTTATAGCAACCTTACTTAAGGTTTTTAAATTCGCATGTTTTGTATCAGAAATATCATTTAAAAAATCTACCCAATTTTCAGACGAGTTAACCTCAGTTGTTATGGTAGGTTCTTGAAAAGTTTGTAAGGCATCTGCAATACTTTTAGCCCGTTGTTCTTGTAATTCTATATTCCTTTCTAAACTTCCTTCTACTGATGAGTACGCTCTTATATTTATTGTTTTAATATTAAATTCTGTCAATCGCAAAGAATCATACATAGGTTTTATATCTTCTTTTGAATAGGTAGCTTTATTTTTTTCAAAAGGAATTTCAAACTTGAAGCTCTTATATTTTACTACAAATTTTTCTTCGTTAGTAGGTTTTATTCTTTTAGTTTGATAGGTTAACGAATCTAAATACATGCCCATGTCCAATAAATCCCAAGGGTATCGTTCAATTTCATAAACACGTTGGTATCTACATAAATTTTTATTGTTTAAAAAAAGGATATTAAACTCTAATTCTTCAGATACCAGAGCCTCCGGCAAGGTACCCACCAATACTCTAAATGTTCCTTTTCCAAACGGTTTTAATCCCTGTTTTAGTTTTTGCATATAGACAGGCTTCAATAGCATCCCTTTAATTTGAGTATCTACCGTAGTTGCTTCAGTACAATCATAAAGGCTTTTGGGTACTACATCTATGGCAATACCATCGCCCACTTTTTTAAAAAGTTGAAGAAAAAACTTTTTGTCGTTAATTTGAAAATAGAGGTTGTTTTTTTCTTGTTGTACTGAAAAACCAACTTCTTTAGGCTTTTGATTAAAAAGCTGATTATAATATTGGCATTTTTGGTCTCTGTCAGCTTGTGGAAAAACAATGTCGTATGTGTTTTGACTAAAAACTGTTGTACAGAAAAGAGATAAAAGGGTTAGGTTTAAGAAATGTTTTTTCATGGATTGTTTAGCGTTTTACTGAGTAGGTAATTGTAAAGTTAAGAAAAAAACCAAACTATTCAGAATAGTTTGGTTTTTAATTAAATTCCAACTTATTTAAATTTAAGAAAGTGAAATCCCAATACTTTTGAATATTACCCACTTCCCATTAATCTTTTTAAATAAAATCAAACTTTCAGTTGAGTTTAATTCATTACGAGTATCTCTAAAAAATAAGATTGCTTTATTTTTTTCTCTATTAAATAAAACCTTACTAAACTGTAAAATACCTCCCGAATCAAATTGGTTTTTCTGTTTTTCAAAAGTTTTGTCCAAATCCTTGAATGATATAAGTTCATATTCTTTGTTTGAATAAGTATTTACATCGTACGGCAAATAATCTACAATTTCACTCATAGAGTCGGAATTAAATTTAAAATCTTCTGGTAGTCTATTCTCAAACTCAGAAAAATCAATATTTATATGGTCTTTTTGAACATATAACTTTAAAGGACTCAACGTGTCAGGACGCTTAATTGGAAACTGGATTTTAATGCCTTTTTGAGATTCTTCAAAAGTTGGAGGTTTCATATATCTAAAATCAACTATTGAACCTGTTAAAATTTCCATATAGGTATCCTTAAATAAAGAATTTTGTTCTTTTCCATTTGAACAGCTCATAGAAGATAAAATAAGAACAAAAATTATTATTCTCTTAGTCACAAGGGTTTGTATGTGTATCATTTTTAACTATTTTAGATAAATTAGCGAACCTTAAATCTTCTTCTGGAGTAAAATAATCCATCAACACACCGTAATCGTGTAGTCCAGTCCATGCCCAATATTTATAATTGTCTAACGGATGTGTGTTTTCGTCAAATTCTCTTAGTCCAGAAGCAATTGGATTTACATAGAATTTTGCCATAAGATGATGTTCGGCAGAAGTTGCTGTTCTACCAATATCAATAGGGGTTTTTTCGAAAAGATCCCACAGTTGAAGCAGCCAAGTGTAACGTTCTTTAGGTAATGGGTTTGGCCCGGCATTATTCGTAAGTTTGATTCTATGCAATTCTGCATGTATAGTTTCATGTAGAATAAAACTAGCTAAATAAAGTGATGTATCATTAATTTCTGCCAAATTAAATACAATGTCAATTATCCCGTCTGGCCCAGGGAATCCTGTTCTTGCAGGTGCATTATCTTTTGGAATGTTTTTAGCAGTAAATCTTATTCTGTACTCACTTTTATTCTCAGTAAATGCTTCAGAAGTTTTCTTAAACAAATTATTTCCAGAACTTATAAGGGCTTTTAAAACACAATCAGCAGGTGTTCCAATAAAAGATTTATCCTTAATTATTTCATTTTCAAAATCAACTTCTCCTTCATTCATTAAAGCATCAATAGCAGCATTGGCAAAATTTTTAGCTTCCTCACTCACTATATAATTACTCGCATTTGCACTCAAATAATCTAACATACTTTGAGAAATTGATTGTTTTGAATGTAGCCAATTTATTTGAGCCGTGGTTAACCCAGTTAATATGTTTTCAACTGCATCTGCTGCTGTGTCATCTTCAGAGACAGTTGGAGCTGTTATAACAACTTCATCATCGCCTACAGTTACACCACCGCTATTACTATTTCCATCAGGCACAAAGCCGGTGTCGTTTCCACCAACACTAGTTTCAGTGCATTCCATGTCGCTGCTTTTAATATATATTCTACCATCACCTGGTATATGACAAGCAGGACCTGCCACATGATCATCGAGATGATTACACCATACCTCCTGATAATTAAAAGTGCAATCAACAACGTTAAGCTGCTTTAAGTTAATAATAGAAGAAACATCGTACTTAATTTCTTTTATATAACGTTTACCTTCAAAGGAGATAGAATTATGATCTTTAAATATATTTACCTCAACATCAGGCACATATTTAATAATATAAGTTTTAATACTGTCGGTTGTCTTTTTTGTTATTACTAGATTTTCGAAATAGTCAGGCGTAGGGTAGTCTCTTTTTATGGGTATTGTATAGGTAGTATATTTGCCATATTTTATTTCTCTAATTTTTGATGAACTTACGGAAAAATCATATTTTACTTCCATTTTAGATTTGGTTGTCACACCTGATGATGATTTTTTATTATCTATTTTAAAAACCTTTTTAAAAATCACCGACTCATTTAACTCATCAAATTTATAATCTTCAATTTTAATTTTTTCTAAATCATTTAACTTTGGAATTGAGACTTCTTCTTTCTCACAATTCGTCAAAAAAACAAATAATGTTAAAAACGTAAATAATTTTATGGCTTTTTTTATATTCGGTAAGGTTTAAAGTTAGTAAAAAACGGAAAGAAAATAGCACTGAATACAAAAGAAACTCCTACTCCTTCCATTTTAGCTGTCCTAAACTAAAAATAATATTTTACTTTTTACTTACGGAAAACCGCAAAATTTCATAAAAAAAACCGCAAAATTTTACGGTTTAGACCGCAATAAATTGTGGCTCTTTTATGTTTTAAGATTATTTAACTCCCCTAAGTCCCCTCAAGAGGACATTCCTTGCCAAAACACTTACAGCTCCAAATCAGGCTTCTGTCTATTTGTTTTCTTTTGAGAAAGTTTCTTTTTAGATTTTAAACGTTTTCTAATAGCCGATTTTGAGGGTTTTGTTGCTTTTCTGGGTTTTACCTTTTTAAGTCCGTTTTTAATGACTTCTAAAAATCGCTTAATAGCAATTTCCTTATTTTTATGTTGACTGCGGCTTTCATCACAAAAAAGAATTAGTACATTCTCTTTGGTAAGCCTATTGGCTATTTTATTTAAAAGGAGTTGCTTTTGTTCATCAGTAAGCTCGCTAGAATTTTCTAAGTCAAATGTCAATTCAATTTTTGATGACACTTTATTGACATGTTGGCCACCAGCACCACCACTTCTGATAGCTTTAAAGGAAAGTTCTTTTATTAAATTTTCGGTATTCATGCTTTTTTATTATCTGATTGAAGACCTCTAATAAAATTAAAAACGACTAGGTCTGTCTTATTAACAAATTAACTAAGGTGTCACTTCGAGTGAATTTTCGAGGTACGAGTCCCGAAGCCTCAGGATGTATCGAGAAGTTTTCATTTCCCCAATGATCTCGATACACTTTTTTCTTTCGTTACACTTCAGAAAAAAGCACTCGAACTGACAATAGTTTAAAAATCATAATTATTACCCATATCAGTGTTCTGATGCAAAAAGTGCATATCTATATCTTCTAGATTTTTTGAAAAACTATCTAGATTGGTTCGTTCTGCTAGAATTTTATCTATGGCTTGCGTAGCTAATTTCAAACGCGTTTTTTTATCTCCTTTTAGCAAAATATAGGGTCTGTTGTATTTTTTCAATGCACTCTCAAAAGCATCAAACATTTCTTTTCGCAATTCTGGTTTATCACGTAAATCATCTGCTTCCCATGGCGTGTCAATATAAGTTAACAAGTATAAATCATACGTATTTTCAACTGCAGCTTCATCTAATAACGGATTTACAAAGCCACCATAATATTCTTCTGAATATACTTTTGTTTCGAGCAGATCGGTATCGCAAATCAAAACATTATCTGCTTTTTTAGCCAATTTATTTTCAAGCTTCATCTGCCCCTCTGCAATGGGTATTAAATCAGAATTTTCACAAGTTTTTCGGTAATTATTCCATTTGTCTTGTAGGTATTCACGTGCATATTCAGCAACCCAAACGGTGTTATAATGGCGTGCCAATTGCTCTGAAAGTGTTGTTTTACCTGTAGATTCTGGACCAAACAAAACTACTTTTACAACATTTGCATCTTTTGATTGTCTAAGCTTTTCTTCCATTGTTTATATCCTAAATAAGCAATTACTAATAATATTATAAATTGAATTCCGGTAAACCCAAGTCCTTTAACAAAATACAGCGGAATGGCAACGATATTACCCATAATCCACAATATCCAATGTTCTATTTTTTTTAGAGCCATTAACCACATGGCCGCAAAAAATATCCCAGTTGTAAAGGTATCTAAAAAAGGTGTTATTTTTCTAAAATCATCTAAACTACCAGAAGTCATATTGGTAAAAGCATAATTAACACTATCTGTAAATCCTAAATTATTGGGCATTACATTATAATAACGATAGACTAAGATTACAAATAGTGAGGTAAAAATAAAAATACCAAAAGCCTTTAATTTATCTGATGTATTCGTTCGTGTTATCGGAATATGATTTTCCTTTTCATCAATTACTTTACTCCACATGTACCATCCAAAAACACTCATGATAGTGTAGTAAATATTAATGATAAAATCGCCATAAAGCACATACTTATAACAAATATATACGTAAATACAGGTACTTATAATCCCTAAGGGGTAGACTAAAATATTTTCCATTTTTCCATACCACACACCTACAACTCCAAATAACATTGCTGTAAATTCAAGAACAATATCTAATGTTGTTGCCGTACGATAAGGCTCTAAGAAAAAATCAATAATTTGATTCATAAGTACTTCTATCTGTTTTAACTATTTTCATATACATCAATCCAATTTCAATTGAATTGAATGCTTTTTTAATCTCGTCTTGAAGAATATTAAAAACCTGATCATAATCACCATACACTTGAGTGCTTAATGGATTTTCCAACACTGTAAGTCCACTATTTCTTAAAGCTTTTATAAATTCTATGATAGCGGCCTCATAATTGTCTTGTAATGGACTAAAAGTTAATTCAACTGATATTTTCATTGTTTATTTTGTTAAGAAAATGAATGTCTTGTTCAAAAGCAGTACCAATAACGACGAGGTCAGCTCCGGCATCATAGGCCTTTTTTAATTGCTCTTCGGTTCTAATTCCGCCACCAACAATTAGTGGAATATCTAATGCTGTCTTTACTTTTTTAATGATATCGTGATTTACAACTATTTTTGCTCCAGAACCGGCTTCCAAATAAATTAAACGTTTACCAGCATATTCTCCGGCTAACGCTGTGTTTACGATGAGTTCAACGTCTTTTTGCGGTATTGGTTTTGTATTACTCACCTTTTGAACAGAAGTTTCAACACCTCCATCAATTAAAATATACCCTGTGGATATAACCTCCAATGATGAATTTTTAAGTTTCGGAATAGATTTAATTTGTTGATGAATTAAATACTCAGGATTATCACCTGACAGCAGCGACAAAAACAAAATGGCATCTGCTAGGTTACTAATTTGTGTAAAATCTCCAGGGAAAAGGATAATTGGTAATTGTGTGGTTTTTTTTAAAATTTTTACTAATTTTTCAGTTGCCCCTTGATTTACAGTACTTCCTCCTACAAATATAAAATCAGCTTTTTTGTTAATTTTCTCTGTTATTGAAGTAATATATTGTGTCTCTAATATTATTTTATCAGGGTCTAATAAAATAGCCAACAGCTTTTTGCCTTGTTGTACGGAATCAGTTATATGTTGGTATATGTTCAAGAGATTTTATAAAAATTCAAATATACGGATAGAAATTTAGCTATAACCTTCGTTTAATTGATTACTTCGTCAAGTGCATAGGTGCACATGAAACCTTCAAACTCTAAAAAATGTATTTGGTAAGTGCTTTTCTTGTTTTTATAGGTAATTGTTGCTGTTGTTTCTGTGTCTTCAAAAGAAAAATCATCCACATAAATATGTTGTAAAAAGCTGAGCCCTTCTTGCTCATAAATTTTATAAAGAGCTTCCTTTGCTCCCCATACAATGGTAAGTTTTCTTACTAATTCATATTCGTTTGGTATGTGGTAATAATCCTCTGGAGTTGTAAATTTATGAGAAATACGCAAAATTTTATCACGTTGTTTTTCAATATCAATACCAACATGTTTAGTTGTACTCAGAATAATTCCTGTAAAAATAAATGAATGTGTAATTGAAATAAAGTTACCGTCTTTTAGATGTGGTTTTCCAAATTCATCGTAATACAAATCGGCATCAACATAACCAACTTCTGCTAATAAATGTCGAATACTCATAAAACCTCTTTTATGCAATTCAGATTTCATTCTGTCAACACGATTTTGACATTTTTCTGTGAGGGTAATATCCTTATTTAAAGTCTCAATTGACTCTTCAATTTTCCAAATTAATACTTTGGTGGTTTGATTAACTTTTAGAGTTTTATAAAGGGGCATAGATTTATCAAGTTATTTTGTAACTTTGCAGTCCGAAATTTTAATAATAAAAAATCACATTAATATGAGTTCTGAGACAGCAACATACACACCCTACAAAGTTAAGGATATTTCTTTAGCTGAATGGGGAAGAAAAGAAATTGAATTGGCAGAAGCAGAAATGCCGGGATTAATGAGTCTTCGTGAAGAGTACAAAGACGAACAACCCTTAAAAGGTGCACGAATTGCAGGTTGTTTACATATGACTATTCAAACTGCTGTACTTATTGAAACCTTAATTGCCTTAGGTGCAGAAGTTACATGGAGTTCTTGTAATATATTTTCTACTCAAGATCAAGCTGCGGCTGCAATTGCTGCAACTGGTGTACAAGTTTATGCTTGGAAAGGCTTAAGTGAAGAAGAATTTAACTGGTGTATTGAGCAAACCTTGTTTTTTGGTGAAGATAAAAAACCATTAAATATGATTTTAGATGATGGAGGTGATTTAACCAATATGGTATTAGATGACCATCCAGAACTAGTTGCTGGAATTAAAGGATTATCTGAAGAAACTACAACAGGAGTACACAGATTATATGACAGAATGAAAGAAGGTACACTTACAATGCCTGCTATAAATGTAAATGATTCTGTTACTAAATCTAAATTTGATAATAAATACGGTTGTAGAGAAAGTGCTGTTGATGCAGTTAGAAGAGCTACGGACATTATGCTTGCAGGTAAGCGAGTTGTGGTTTGTGGTTATGGTGATGTTGGTAAAGGTTCAGCTGCTTCATTTAAAGGTGCAGGATCGATTGTGACAGTAACTGAAATTGATCCAATTTGTGCTTTGCAAGCTGCAATGGACGGTTTTGAAGTTAAAAAATTAGAAAATGTTATCGGTAAAGCTGATATTATCATTACCACTACTGGTAATAAAGATATTGTAACTGGTAAGCATTTCGAACAAATGAAAGATAAAACGATCGTTTGTAATATCGGACATTTTGATAATGAAATAGCTGTTGAATGGTTAAATACTAATCATGGTGATACAAAAGTTGAAATCAAGCCACAAGTTGATAAGTATACCATTGATGGTAAAGATATTATTTTGTTAGCTGAAGGTCGTTTAGTTAATTTAGGTTGTGCTACTGGTCACCCAAGTTTTGTAATGAGTAATTCATTTACAAACCAAACATTGGCTCAAATAGAATTGTGGAAAAACCATGAAAACTATGAGAACAAAGTGTACATGCTACCTAAATACTTAGATGAAAAAGTTGCTCGTTTACATTTAGAAAAAATTGGTGTTGAATTAGAAACGTTAAGAGAAGATCAAGCAAAATACATTGGTGTAAAAGTAGAAGGTCCTTATAAACCAGACTATTACAGATATTAATGTAATTATAATAATTTCTATTCCTTTTACGTTTCAGGATATTCTTTTAATTATCTTTACAAAAACACAGAGAGTATGAATACTTTATTAGTTCCCGTTGGCTCGCCTAAAAAGGCATTAAATACATTGCAGTATGCTATAGACCTTGTTGAAGGTACGCAGGCAAAAATTTATATAGTAAAGGCCTACGGTGTTACTAAAGTTGCAGGTAGTTTAAAAAACATGGATGCTTTTATGGAAGCTGAAGCTGATCGTGATTTGGAGAACGTTATTGCCCATGTGGATAAAAAAGGAATAGAAATTATATCAAAATCTATTGGCGGTAGTGCAAAAGATATTATTAAACGTGTAGCCAAACAATTAAAAATTGATTTAATAGTAGCAGGATCTAACAGTGATAGCAAAATTTTTATCGGAAAAATACCAGGTTATTTAATAAAAAACACAGATTTACCTGTTTTGTTTGTGCCTAGAAATTATCCATTTAAAAAAATTAATACCATTTTAATGGCTATTAAATCAGGAGTAATATCTCGTGAAGATTTATTATTACCTTTACAAAAAATCATGAACTTACATAAAAGTAAGTTAGAATTGTTAAGGGTAATAACTCCAAATAGTACTGATGAAGATGACAATTTAGATGAAGGGTTAAATAAATTACAAACAAATTATTCAACCTCTATAAATGAAACCATTTACGGAGGTCTTAAAGAAAATATAAACAAAATTTCTCCTGATTTAATTTGTGTTATAAGACGTAAACGAGGTTTTTTTAAGAGACTTTGGGCAAACGACAAAGTGTATAAAAAAGACTTTGAAACTGAATTTCCTTTATTAGTTTTAAAAGGATCAGAATAATTGATTTTTGGGGCATTAGCTCAGTTGGCTAGAGCACTACGCTGGCAGCGTAGGGGTCATCGGTTCGAATCCGATATGCTCCACATCAAGCAGAAAAACCACACGAAAGTGTGGTTTTTTATTTTATGAGAAATTAAGAAAGCTTGCTTTTTTTAATTTTGAATAAAATAAAAAAGTCAACACCCGTTAGGGTGGTGTATTTTTGTATTTGCAGTAGCGGAACTTATTCGGATCAACCAAGTTAATCCTTAAAATTTACAAATAAATTCATTTTATGATTTTAAGAGCTGGAAGAAGTACTTAAAAACCTCACTTTTTTAATTTTGAATAAAATAAAAAAGTCAACACCCGTTAGGGTGGTGTATTTTTGTATTTGCAGTAGCGGAACTTATTCGGATCAACCAAGTTAATCCTTAAAATTTACAAATAAATTCATTTTATGATTTTAAGAGCTGGAAGAAGTACTTAAAAACCTCGCTTTTTTAATTTTGAATAAAATAAAAAAGTCAACACCCGCTAGGGTGATGTGTTTTTGTATTTGCAGTGGCGGANACTTATTCGGATCAACCAAGTTAATCCTTAAAATTTACAAATAAATTCATTTTATGATTTTAAGAGCTGGAAGAAGTACTTAAAAACCTCGCTTTTTTAATTTTGAATAAAATAAAAAAGTCAACACCCGCTAGGGTGATGTGTTTTTTATTTGCAGTGGCGGAACTTATTCGGATCAACAAAGTTAATCCTTAGTCTCTATCAAAAGAAAACAATATTTTCATGATCCATGGCTTACCTTCTAAAAAAACCTATGAATAAGAATAACTAGACTTAAATCAATAACTAAAATTAAATAGCAATCGATATAACAATTTTTTAAGATCATTTGTTATGCCTGTTTATTTTCCTCTATTATCTTTGTTTACTATAATACTAAAAAATAAACAAATGAACAATCTAAAAAACAAAGTCGTTTATATTACAGGAGGCACGAAGGGTATCGGATTTGGTGTTGCAAAATGCTTAATTGAGGCTGGAATGCAAGTGGCTATTAGCGGTAGAAATTTAGAAACTGCCGAAAATACAGTTGCTGAACTAGGTAATAAAGACCAAGTTTTAGCAATAGAATCTGATGTTTCTATTTTAAAGAACGAAAATGAAGCTATTGAAAAAATAATTGCAAAATGGGGACAACTAGATGTTGTGTTAGCAAATGCAGGTGTTGGTAAATTTGCACCTGTAGATCAACTTTCAGAATCAGATTGGAACGCTATGATAGACACGAACCTTACAGGAGCATTTTTCTCTTTAAAAGCCTCTGTAGAAGCGTTAAAAAAAACAGAAGGGTATTATATTACCCTCGCTAGTTTAGCAGGTACAAATTTCTTTGCTCAAGGTGCAGGATATAATGCTTCTAAATTCGGTTTAGTTGGGTTTACGCAAGCCGCAATGCTAGACTTACGCCAATACGGAATTAAAGTTTCTACAATAATGCCTGGTTCTGTAGCTACTTATTTTAATGACCATGTTCCTAATGAAAAAGACGCATGGAAAATACAACCAGAAGATATTGGTAAACTAGTATTAGACTTATTAACCATGAATCCACGTACGTTACCAAGTAAAATTGAAGTAAGACCTACTAGACCAGATTTAAAATAAATTGCAAAGAAAAAGAGGGCTAATAATAAGCCCTCTTCTTTTACTAAAATAACAGAAAATTCTAAACGTGATCACCTAATTTATGGTGCTCATCGATTAACGGTCCACCTTCCATAATTTGTTCAGAAGCTTGATTTGCAAACTTTTCGAAATTTAAATGGAATGAATGTGCTAAGTTTATAGCTTTTCCAATATATGCACCTTTTTGTAACCAAGTATTCATTGGATCTAAAATTTCAATTGGCACATTTGGACAATATTTAGGCATAAACAATCCGAAGATTGGGTGTTGATGAAATTCTACATTGTCTAATTCACCTTTTAAAATAGCAGAAATCATTGCTCTTGTGTATTTCAATTTAATACGAGAACCAACTCCGTAAGGTCCACCAGACCATCCTGTATTGATTAACCAAACATTAACACCAGCATCTTCCATTTTTTTACTTAACATTTCAGCATAAACAGTAGGGTGTAATGGCATAAATGGTGCTCCAAAACAAGCTGAGAATGAAGGTACTGGCTCAGTTACACCTGCTTCTGTACCTGCTACTTTAGCAGTATATCCAGAAATAAAGTGATAAGCAGCTTGACCTGGAGTTAACTTAGAAACTGGAGGCAACACACCAAAAGCATCTGCTGTTAAAAAGAAAATATTTTTAGGATTATGAGCAACTGAAGGTACTTGAATGTTATCAATATTATAAATAGGGTAACTTACACGAGTATTTTGTGTAATTGAACCATCTAAAAAATCAACTTCTTTAGTGTCTTTTTTAAATACTACATTTTCTAATAAAGCACCTGGCTTGATAGCTCTAAAAATGTCTGGCTCTTTTTCTTCTGATAAGTCGATTACTTTTGCATAACAACCACCTTCAAAGTTAAAGATACTGTTATCTTCAGCCCAACCATGTTCATCATCACCAATTAATTTACGTTCAGGGTCTGCAGACAAAGTAGTCTTACCTGTACCTGATAAACCAAAGTAAATTGCTGTATCACCTTCCTCACCAACATTTGCAGAACAATGCATTGGTAATACATTTTTATCTGTAGGTAAAATCATGTTTAATGCAGAAAAAATACCTTTTTTAATTTCTCCTGTATAAGCAGAACCACCAACTAAAGCAACTTTTTTTGTAAAGTTTAAGATTGAAAAGTTCGCTTGACGGATACCAAATGCTTTAGGATCTGGACATTCATAACCAGGAGCACAAAGTACTAACCATTCTTCATCAAAATTTTCTAATTCTTCAGCGTTCAGACGTAGAAACATGTTAAAAACAAACATATTAGACCATGCATATTCTGTAACAGTTCTAACATTCATTTTATATTTAGGATCAGCACAAACAGCTGCATCTCTTACATAAATTTCTTTACCAGAAAGGTATTTTACAATTTCCGTTTCTAGTTTGTCAAAATTTTCAGGAGAAACTGGTTTGTTTACTTTACCCCACCAAACTCTATCTTTAGTATAATCGTCTTCTACTAAAAATCTATCTTGAGGAGATCTACCTGTAAATTTACCTGTATTTATGGCTAAGGTTCCATTTTCAGTTTCTACACCACCTTCTTTTTCAACAGCAATTTTTTGCAGTTCTTCAGTTGGTAAATTCCAATGGGCAGTCACATCGTTTAACCCGTACTTTTCTAAGTTTAAATCTTTTTTCATTGTTCTTGAATTTTCTATATTATTCTAATTTAAAGTATTCTATTATTTTTAATAAGATAAAAAAATTATTACTATCTAAATGTATAATGATTAACTTTTTAAATCTAGAACAAATTTAAGGTAACAAATGTTTCATAAGCATGACATTTGTCATATGAATTTAGCTATTTTCGCCTTAAATTCTTACGAAAACGTTTGATTTTTATGTAATTATATAATATATAGTTAATTTATAAATAATATTGATTTTTGAACAATTTCCAAGAGATCGGCCGGTAATGACTTTTCCTCCCAGGGGTGTTTTCCTCCAAAAGAATGATTGGCATTTTCTATAATAAAAAGCTCATTATTTCTATTCCATGAATGTAAATTTTTTGCTTCATTTAATGGAACTGTTTCATCATCAGTTCCATGAATAATCAACGTCGGAATTCTTAAATTTTGAGCGGCTGATTTTATATACAACCTTTCTTTATTAGCGATAAAATTTTCATAAAATTGATAGTAATGAGGCATTTTCTGTTTGGTTCTAGAATTCTCTATATATGATACCCCATGCTCCTTCCAAAGTTCTAAAATATCACCTTTCGGAAACCTAGACTCATAATCAGATACACCGGCCCAAGTTATTAATTTGCTAACCCGATTATCTTCACTGGCTTTTATGGTTACTATACCTCCTGCTCTTGAATGACCAATCAATACAATTTTTGACAGATCAACTTCATTTTTATACGTTTCCTCTTCTGAAATCCAATCTATAACTGACTTTAAGTCGTCTAATTCTTTGATAAAATTATTTTGTCCAAATGCTTCTAAGTCTGGAAAATCAATAGTTTGATCAACCGTTCCTCCATTATGTGAAAAATTAAATTTAATAAAAAATATTCCATTTTGGGCCAATTTTTCTGCAACCAAATCCCAACATCCCCAATCTTTAAATCCTTTATAGCCATGGGCAAATATTACAACTGGTTTTGGTCTACCATCTTCTAAGTAAAAAAGATCAGTTAAAATGGGTTTGTTGTGTTTACCTACCAATTGTAGATTTCTAATAATTCTCATATGTAATTTTCAATTTGTAAATGGTGATTCTTTTTCTAAAATAGAAATATTGACATCAAATATTTCTAAAAGCAAGAGTTTTAATTCATTTTCGAAAAGCTCAATATCTTTTTGAGTTACTAAAGATTTATTTACTTTTAAAAAGCCTGCCTTTAAATTTTTGAAAGATATAATACCGCTTTCCAGTGGATGTTTATCAATATCTAAATTTTCAGATTTTGAATACAATAAGGCATAAAAAAGTACCTGAAAACTTTTACTATGCTTTTTGTAATCTTTTGTAATTTGATTCCAATCCTTAATATTTAAATCATTCTGCAGCACTTTACCAGTTTTATAATCAACTATTCTTAATGTTCCGTTAAGTTCATCAATTCTATCTGCTTCACCAACCAGTTTTATAGGAAAATGGATTCCGTCAATTTCTATTTCCATTGCTAATTTTTTCTCTAGAGCTAAAATCTTAAGACTATTCCCCTGTTTAACAAGGTTTAATTCCTGTTTTAAAAAATTACTTACAAATTGTTTTGCCACATTATATACCAACAAATTCTTACCTGTAGAAATATTTCCATTACTATACACCTGATTAAACCATTTTTGAACCTCTGAAGACACTTTAGATTTCATTTGAACTAAATGCTCCTCTGTTAATATTTCATTAATGTAAGGCTCGTAAAACGCTTCTAATGTTTTATGGATAATTGTTCCTAAGGTATTTGCTGCAATTGTTTCTTCTACCTCTTCAATTTCTCTAATTCTTAATATTTTTTGATTATAAAACTCTAGTGGGTTTAGTATATAATTTGTAAGTGTTGATGCTGAAAAGCCTTTATTTGCTAAAGTTTTTAATTCGTCATTAACAAATTCATCCTTTTTAATTTCTTTAAATTCAAAATTAGTTTTAACCACGTCAGGTGCTACAACTAATTTTTCAACTTCATCTTTTTTAAATATTTCTAATTGTGTTAAAAAACGGCTTTGCTCACCAGAACCATAACTATCCGCTTCCGTATTATAAATAGCATATATGTTTTCTGCTCTTTGAATTAATCTAAAAAAGTGATACGCAAAAATGGCATCTTTTTCTTTATAGGTTGGCAACCCCACTTCTTGTTTTATATCAAATGGGATAAATGAATTATCTGACTTCCCTCCTGGCAATACGCCTTCATTTACTGAGGTTATAATTATATTTTTAAAATCAAGCACACGTGTTTCTAATACACCCATAACTTGTAAACCTGACAAAGGTTCTCCTTGAAAGGATAACTTTTCAGTTTTAAGCATTTGATTGTAAAATACATTAAGCGTTTTAATATCAGTAATATGCCCAAATTTCTCATTGAGGTTTAACAATTGCTGAAAAATAGTATAAAATCGGAACAAATATTCTCTTTCCAGTGTATTTAGGCTTTCATTTTTCTTAGCCAGCTCAATAAACCTAATACAATTATCGACCGCGACATTGGCATCATTTTTCCAATTCTCGAATAGAAATGACAGTTCTTTATACTCAGGATTGTTGTCTGCTAATTTTAATAGGCTAGATATAGAAAGATAAGTAAAATTATTTGCTGCTATATTATAAAGTAAACGATCAATGATTTCGGGTGTTTTAAATAAAGATTTTACCTGTGGATGATTTAAAACGGATATTACCTCTTTATAATAGAATCCTCCATTTTTATGATGAATTTGAAGTTTAAATAAATAATCAAATAGATTACCAAGTGGTATATTTTTGAGCTCATAACCCATTGTAATATTAACACTCTTTACCTCATTTGGTAATGAATTTAATGAAGCACCAAGCATAGATTCTTCCGCTAGAACCAAAGCCGTATCTGAAAAATTATTACTTGTATTTGCAATTTCCTTTAAAATTTCACCTGCATACTTTATTTGTGAAATGTCCTTTGGAGTTCCTATTATTTTTATATTTTTTTTATTTGAAAACTCATTGCAAGTCCATTGAAAATCATTTTTCTCAAAATAGTTCCAATCGCTTTTATATCTATTAATAAATGTAGCAACTTGTGGGTTATTTTTAATAAAAAACGCATCTATATCCCAATAAATACTGGCTATATCGCTATCTAGCAGACCCTTAAATATTTTTTCTTCCGCCTTATTCAAAGCATTAAAGCCAACAAGCACAAGTTTATCAGAAGAATTATTTATGTACCATTCAATATTCTCAGCGGCTTCTCTATATTGTAAACCTTGATATCCAATTTTACTTTCAACTAGGTACGAATAAAGTCTATCATAATAACTTTCAAATTTTTCATAGAACTTAACCTGATTTAAAATTAAATCCGTTTTTTGTTCACCTTTTAACAAGGTTTCTATTCTTTTAATATCAGTGAGATACGCAAATAAATACTTTGCATCTACAAGGTGTCTGTCTATTTCATTAAAATCTTGTAATAGTAATGGAGCCCATTTGGTAAAATTTTCAAAACTTTCAACCTTTTCTGCTTCTGTTGATACTTTATATATGGAGTAGAACTCAAATAATAATGTAGTACTATCTATTGCGTTAATTCCAGATAACTCTTCAATAAATTCTTCTATACTTATTATTTTAGGAAGTATTGTTGCTTTCTTTAATTTAGACTTCAGTATATTTTTTAAAAATATTCCTGCTCTCTTACTTGGTAATACAAAAGTAAGATCTGTACTATTTTCAGTTTTTGAAAGTATATCAATTACAACTCTATCTAGAAAACTTTGCATTAGCGGAATATTTTAAACAAATTTACGAAATGAGTTCCATAAAAAAAGCCATCCCTAATTGGGATGGCTTTTAAATTTAATATTTTTTAGCTTAGTTAGCTAAGTTGATTTCAACTCTTCTATTTTGAGCTCTACCTTTTCTAGTTTTATTACTAGCAATTGGATTTGCTTTACCAAAACCTTTAGAAGCTAATCTATCAGTTGGAATACCTTTTCCTACTATATAGTTTAATACAGCTTTTGATCTTTCTTCAGACAATCTTTGGTTTGTTTTATCAGAACCTGAACTATCCGTATAACCGTCTATGCTGAAATTAGAATCTTTAAATTCTTTCATGATATCAGCAATTAAATCTAATTTTTCAGCAACACCTGGTCTGAAAGTAGATCTACCTGAATTAAAGTAGATTGCTTTTGCAAACTCATCTAATTTGGCTTTAGCTTCAACAGTAATTACTTTTTCAGGACATCCTTGGTTAGAAGCAGGACCAGCTTCATTCACACAGTTATCATCTTTATCAAATACACCGTCATTATCAGCATCTGGCCAAGGACAACCTTTATTTTCTTTAGGACCAGCAACATCAGCACACTCATCATCTTTGTCATATACACCGTCACCATCAGCATCAGGACAACCGTTATTTGCAGCAGTACCAGCATCATTTGGACATTGATCATCTTTATCAGCAACACCGTCACCATCAGCATCAGGACAACCGTTTAAAGCAGCTAAACCAGCAACTTCAGGACAAGCATCATCAGAATCTTTTATACCATCACCGTCAGTATCAGGACAACCGTTGAAAGCTTCTAAACCAAATACTTCTGGACACTCATCATC
Source organism: Aureibaculum luteum (assembly GCF_003449015.1). GTDB lineage: Bacteria > Bacteroidota > Bacteroidia > Flavobacteriales > Flavobacteriaceae > Aureibaculum > Aureibaculum luteum. Next base: position 894,072 of record NZ_QRGD01000001.1, read on the forward strand.
TTTATCATAAACACCATCACTATCAGAATCTTTTCCACCAAACTTGATTGTTATACCAGCAGCATGTTGGAAATGAGGTAGTACGTTATCTTCATCAAAAGAATGTTTATAACCAGTTTGTACATTAATACCAATAAAATCGTTAAACCAAAAGTTAACACCAGCACCACCATTAGCTGTACCAGCACTATTGTCACCAACAAATTGGTAACCACCACCTACATGTAAATAAGGATCAAACCATTTTTTACCTGCCCAAAGATTATTTAATGCATATCTAATATCTAAATCTATACCAATATAAGATAAATCACTTGCAGATACATCTCCTATGTTTTCAATTTTATTTAACGAACCCGCTAAACCTAAAGAAAAACCGTTATCTAAATATCTACCTACTCTAAGTCTTGAGATAGAAGGAATAATATTATAATGGTCATCGATGTTTACAAACTCATCAAACCATCCAGCAGTTCCAGCTGCTCCAGAATTTGTAGGATAAAAATCTACTGCGTTAGCTCCAAAGTCAATAGACCATGGATTGTTTTCGTCTTGTGCATTCATGCTGAAACCAGCAATAAGAGCAACAACGAATAAAACTTTTCTTAAGTGTTTCATTTTAATTAATTTAAATTATAGTTTCTGTTTTTCAAATTTGGTGCAAATATACGAATTATACTATATCTGCAATTTTTTATTAATATTTTTTTAACATTTAGAATACGTAACGTTAATTGTAAAAGGTTATTATAATCTCTAATAGAAAGTTGCTCTATTGTCCTCTATATCAGCAAATTTCTTTAAGATGCTGTACACTTTAGCACCTTTAGCTTTATTTACATTTTTAACAGCTGTAACTGAACCCGCATAATTTTCTAAAGCTTTAGGGCTATCCTTTTTAAGGATTTTAGCAGCAAAAACACCATTTTTAGTATCTATACCTGAGTATAATTTATTCTCATTTAAAAAGACAAGAACTGAAACTACCTCTTCCGCTCTACCTATACCTGGCAAAATAGGACTCCCTAAAGACACTGCCTTTGAAGATTGAACATTAGTACTAAATGATTTTGAAATATCCAGTAAATTATCTCCTTTCATCTGCTCCTTAATTAAATTACTCTTTTTTTCATTAAGTAATTTTGTTCTAAGTGCTGCTTTTGCCGTACCTATACTAAGTCCTTTGTCATGCTTTCCTGTTAATTTAGCTACCACATAACCATCTTCCGTATCAAAACGCTTAATATCATTAACATTACTATCAGTACTAAAAGCCCAAGTAATCATTTGTCTTTGATTACTCAAGTTTGATACTCTTTCATCCATGGCTTTTAAACCAACAGCCGGCTGAACAGTTAAACCTTCTTCTTTAGCTAACTCTTCAATATCTTTACCGTCAGTTAATGCTGAAGCAAATGTTTCTGCTTTTTGATATGCAACACTTTCAGTTTCATCAGAAGCGACAATCTCTCTTGCAAAAGTTGCTAACTTCACATTTTTTTGCATATTCTTTTGGTCTTGAATATCTATAATATGAAATCCAAATTGTGATTTTATTACACCTATGTCCCCTACTTTATTTTCAAAAGTAAAATCTCTAAATTCAGGCACCATTGCTTGATATACAAACCAATCTAAATCACCCCCCTTAGCTCCGCTTCCTGTATCAGAAGATAGTATTTTGGCTAATTCAGCAAACTTTGATTTATCATTCTTAACAATAGTTAATAAACTATCAGCAGTTACTTTTGCTTGAGCCTCCGTTTGAGTAATAGATGGGTCATTTGTAGTTCCTAAAAAAGGAATTAAAATATGACGAGCTTTAACTGAATCTGGCATTTGTTTTACAGCTGCCAATTTTGTTACTTTAAAATAGTTACCTTCTTTATAAGGACCATAAACGTCACCTACATTTAATTTAAAAATAGTATCCGCTAAAATTGGACTTACTCTAGATTTTGAATAAAAGTTATTATCTAAAGGAATATCAGATGCATTATTTCTGAAAAAGTCTTCAACATTATCTGTATTAGACAAACCTGTAACATTTACATTTCCCTTTGCTGCTGAACTATACTCTTCTCTATTATTAATAATTTTTTCAACTTCTGTTCTAATAGCTGCTTGATCTTCTGCAGAAGCTTTGATATCAAATTTCACAAAACTAATATCGCGAGAAGCTTCCGCTTTGTAATCATTTGGATGACTTCTTACATATTGTTCAATTTCACTATCTGTTACCGCAACGGCACTATCTGCAATATAAGTATAAGGTACATAAACATACTCCAAATCAAGTTTAGTATTATTTGCCATATAATAACGCTCCCCTTCTTTAAAGGTAGCACCTAAACCAGCTGAAACAAGATTATTATAAGTTCTTAACTCTAAATTGTTTTTTATATTTCTTTCGTAATCTAACCAACTTAACCAAGCTTGTCTGCTATTTGCATCATCATCTTTAGCATCATTTAACGTAGCAATATGCTCTTTAAACATATCCTCATCAAAAAGGCCAGCTGCATTTTTAAATTGAGCACCATCTTTAACCCATGACTGTTTCAAAATTTCATCCCAAACATCTTTTTCACCAACAGTAACTCCAGATTTCTCTAATTGAGCTTTGTAAATTTTCTGACGCACTAAATTTTCCCAAGCTCCATTCACATTTTGCATTTGAGTACTTCTACCACCAGACATCGTTTTTTGCTGCTCTACCATTTGAGCAAATTCTTCTCGACTTACGTTTTCACCGTTAATTTCACCTACAGAAGTATTAATTCTAGAACCGGTTCCGTCAAACACTCCCGATAATACAAATGCGAATAAGGCAAGCCCTATTATAATGATTAAAAAAAATGTACGCTCTCTAATTTTTGCTAAAATTGCCATTTTAATTTATGAATAAATTTAATTATAATTTTTAAAACTTAAAGTTCTGAATTTAAAAGGAAAAACCTTAGTATAAATTCAGTCCGCGAAAATACAAAAAATTTAAAAGATTGAAGAAGTAATAAGTCAATTAATTTAATATAGGTTAGTGGTTTATTCTTCTTTATACAATACTTTCAGATAAACTTGCTCTATTTTAGATGAAGAAACTTCAAGAATTGTAAATTGAAAGCTATCAACTTCTATTATTTCGTCTTTTTGAGGAATGTTTTCTGTGGCATCAACAATTAAACCACCAAGTGTTTCGTAAGCATCATTTTCAGGTAAGGTCAAATTATAGGTTTCATTAATATAATCAACCTCTAAACGGGCTGAGAACTCAAACTCTCTATCATTTATCTTATTTTCTAAAAATTCAACTGTATCATGCTCATCTTCAATATCACCAAACAATTCTTCAATAATATCTTCAATAGTAATTAAACCAGAAGTACCACCATATTCATCGATAACAACTGCTACACTTTTTTGTTTTTTAGTTAGGTCATTTAAAATATCATTAATCATCATTGTTTCTGGAATAGTTTCTATAGGAAGCAACAATGAGCGTATAGTTTTAGGGTTTTTAAACAATTCAAACGCATGTATATAACCAATTACATCATCCAAAGATTCTTTATAAACAATAATTTTTGACAATCCGGTTTCAACAAAAAGATTCTTTAGGTTTTTAATTGTATCGGTAACATCAATGGCAACAATATCAGTTCTAGGTATCATAGCATCTCTTGCCCTAACATTATGAAAATCTAAAGCGTTCTGAAAAATTTGTATTTCAGAATCTACTTCTTCATCAGAAATTTCTAACTGCTCATTAATATAATCACCTAATTCTGCCTTAGTAAATGCCAATTGCACATCGTCTTCTTTCGTATTAAAAACTACCCGAAGTACAAAATCAGAAATCACCATTATAAAACTAGAAATAAAATAAAAAAGCAAAAAGAAGATATAAGCGGGTATGGCAAATATTTTTAGCGTTTCATTGGAATAAATTCTAAAAATTGCTTTAGGTAAAAATTCCGCCGACACTAATATAATTAAAGTAGAAATAATAGTTTGGACCAATAAAACAAGAAAATCGTTATACAAATAAGGTTCGAGGTAAGGCATTAACAATTCACCCATAAAATAACCATAAACCACCAAAGCTATATTATTACCTACTAACATTGTGGTAATGAACTTCGAAGGGTTTCCTGTTAACTTGGTCAAAACGCTTGACAGAAAAGTGTCTTTTTTCTTTTCAAGTTCAATATGCATTTTATTGGCGGAAATAAAAGCAATTTCCATCCCTGAAAAGAAAGCAGATAATAAAATTGAAATGATAATTATGATAATTTGTACTTCCAATTTTTTAATTATTTAGTTTGGTCATTTCCCTTTTGATATTGACCAGCTTCAATCTTTTTTCTAAAATGTTTTTTAAAAAAATACATAAAGATGGCTAGTACAGCAAATATCAATAAAAAATAGGAGTTACTTCGTTCTCCAGGTTTATTAAACCTATAAATACCATCTACAAATAAAATAATACCAATAACTAAATATCCGTATTCAAAAAAGCGTCTTAAGTTTTTCATTATTCTCTATATAATAAACATAAAATCAGTTAACTCGTTCTTTAAGGATGTCTACTTCTAATTGAAACATCTCTAGCTCCCTCTTATAAGTGGAACCAATTACTATTATTTAATATTCTCATCTGCTACTTCGTTACTTTCGTTTACATATACAACTCCGCTTGGGTTGCTCGTAATTACTTTAGATAAATCCTCATTTGATTCAAAACCAGAACCTTTTATTGAGTCTAATTTTCTGTAAAGTTTAAAAGCCTTTTCCGTATAAATATAGTGTGTTTTCTGATCCCAAAAAAGTTGATCTGTATACAATTTACTATTGTCTTTATGATTTATCACCACCACATTTCCTTTTACTTCAGAAATTAAGGTCTTACTATAGGTTTTAGCATAATCGCCAATTAATGTAATAGAATCGCCCAACTCATCGTAAGTAGTTACCTCTATGCCTTCTGGAAATTCTTGATAAGGATGCTCTTCTCTATTGGCAAAATCATTCATTAAAGGAGTAAGGAGTTTTGTTTGTACTCTACCAGAATCTGTATGAATTAAATATACATCATGAGCCACGCCAATAGGTAAATTCTTCTCTGCCAAAAAATCTTGAACTTCTTTTAAATTATTACCACACGAAAAAAGTAGTGCCGCTAAAAGGATAGCAGCAAAAAATTTAAAAGATAAATTTATAACCTTATTCATTTGGTAAAATTACGGAATAATAACGTTCAGAAATCAAGGAAATTAAAAGACTTAAACATTTAATCTTTATAGGGGTCAAAAGTAACCTTTTCGCCTATCCAACATTTAATTTCATATATAGATTGGTTTTTATTATCTTCAGAAGGAAAGCAATTCGTTCTTTTACCAGGTGCATTTTTCATATAAGCCTTTATGACTCTATCTGCTTTTGCTGTAACACTTGGATCAACCTGTTTGGCTTTTTTTGCTTTATCAGCGGCAGCAACATAAACTAATCTTTTACTGAACTCATCAGTACCACAACTATTTGCACTGCTTGCATATAAACTTGCAATTAGCAAATAAGCATCACCATAACTTGGCCTAACCTCTAAAGCTTTATAAGCGTAAGCTCTAGAAGTAGATTTGTTTTTAGACCTATAATGATATGCTATTTTTAATAGATATTCAGCTTTTTCGTATGAATCTTTTATTTCACTAATACTTTTATTTAATGCATTTATACGGCGTGGAGGTATAATATCACGATAATGGATATAGGCTTCAATAGAATTTTCTGCAACCACCCAAGCTTCCACCATTTTAGGATAAAGCTCATTATCTTTACAATCATTTACAAACAATCTAGATACCGCTCTTTTTAACCATTTTGAATCTGTTTTATTCTTCTTAAAAGACTTTTTATATAATTGTATTAACCTCTCACAATCAGCTACCGGACCATAAGTTTGATCTAATATTGGCTCAATTTGGCTTAAACCTCTTAGGTTAATCTTATTATTTTTTAGTTTTAATTTCTCTTTTGAAGATAGTGATATACCATCTGATTCTTTATCATTTAATGCATCTAACTCAACAGATAACAAATCCATTTTATTATGTACCGCTTCCATTACATCATCATATGTATCAAATACCAGTTGTAAGTTAGTATCTCTATTTCTTTCGGTTACTTCTTTAAAATAAAGTGTCAAATTTTTAATACTCATTTCTGTTGGATTGGCTTTAAAAGCCGCGTCCAATTTTTTAAAAACGGCATCATTTGACACTCCTCTTTCCCTTAAAGAAATGGCCCAATCACTATAAATTTTACCTAAGTTTTTTGGAAAATATTGAATTCTTTGAATGAAGATACTATCTATTAGCTCACTTTCAACTTCTTTGTCTTGGTCATAATTATTTTCAAACCTGCTTTCAACAATCTTTAATCCGTAAATATAAATTTGAACTGAATAATTTGGGCAGCTTTTAAAGGTCCTTAGCCAAGGTATATAGGCATTTTCATAATCTTTACCTTTGGCATACTTAACAAATTCAAGAAAGCTACTCTTACAATCGAAGTTTGAATTTGTTTTAATGGTATCCTTTTGCGAAAAAACACCTTCAATTATTAATAAACTTAAGAGTATTAATAATTGAAGGTGCTTCGTCAAAATGTTGTCTTTAGATTTCTATAAATCTAAGGAATTCTTACCGTTGTACCAATCCAACAACCTATTTTATATGAATCTCCCGATTTTTTACCTTCGTTAAAAATCAATTTTGTATTAGGAGCATGATTTAAATAGGCTCTTATTGATTTATTTGCTTTAGTTGCAATTCCTGGATCTACTGCTTTTGCCTTAGCTGCCATATTTGCTGCCGCTACATATACCATTCTTTTCTCGAATTCAGAAGTTCCACAACTATTTGCACTACTACTATATAAACTAGCTATTAACAAATAAGCATCACCATAACTTGGTCTTTCTTTTAACGCTTTATAAGCATAACTTCTAGAAGTTGACTTATTCTTATATCTATATTGACTAGCGATACCTAACAATAATTTTGCTTTTTTAAATGGATCTGTTTCTAGATCTATCGCCTTATTTTTATATTCTAATGCTTTTTTAGACTCTCCTCGTTCTTCTAAAATACCCGCATAGAAAATATATGCATTTGCTGAAGGTTCAACTGTTACCCAAGCTTCTACTAGTTTGGGGTATAATGCATCTTCCGTACATTCTTTAGAGTACATTCTTTGCACCGCCCTTTTTAACCATTTTGGATCCGTTTTGTTTGCGTCAAAACTCTTATTATATAGAGGTATTAGCCTATCACAAGTGGCAACTTCACCTAACGTTTGATCTAAAATTGGTTCTACTTGACCTAACCCTCTAAGGTTAATGGCGTTATTTTTTATCTTTAATTTTTCTTTGGAAGTTAATGTTTTTCCTAAAGAATCTTTTAACGTTAATTTATCTAACTCTTCAGACAACATATCCATTTTTCCATTCACTCCATCTAAAACATCATCGTAAGTATCAAACACCTTTTGTGGGTCAGTATCTTTATTTCTTTCTGTAACTTCTTTAAAATAAAGAGCTAAGTTTTTAATACTCATATCTGTTGGGTCCTCTTTAAAGGCAGCTTCCAATTTTTTGAAAACGGCATCATTAGATGCTCCTCTTTCTTGTAAAGAAATAGCCCAATCACTATATACTTTAGCGGAATTTTTTGGAAAATGAACTAATCTTTTAGCATAAATTTCATCAATTAATTTACTTGCAGCAGCTTTATCTGTACCTTTTTCATACATGTTCTCAGCTATTTTCAAACCATCAACATATATATACAAAGACGCTTTTGGGCAATTATCATAGCTCCATTTCCACATATCATAAGCTCCATCAAAATTACCAGCTTTTACACTTTCGTGAAAAAGAGATAAGTTTTGTTTACATTTTTCGGGTTCAGCCCCATACTTATCATCTTGTGCATAAACATTGCTTAAACCAGTTACCAGCAATAAGCCTAAAACCAAATTTGTAATTTTTCTTTCCATCTTTAAAGGTATTAATTAATCTTTCTACTTATAGGTCCTTGTTATTGTATCTTTCGTTTAACAAACCATCTATCATTGAGCGTTAAACCGAGGCGAAAGTTAAAATAATTTTCTTTAATAAGCGAATTATTTATTTCTCCTCTTTTACCAAACTCAAAACCAAGGTTTAAATTTGATAATTGTTTGCCTATAGGTAATCCTACTCCAAAAGACATGCCAAGATCGTTAACTTTATCATTATTAATTGCAATTCCAGTTTGCCTCATATTAAAACCTGCCCTGTAAGTTATTCGTTGCCAGTAACTTGATATCGAATTTATTTTAGGAATATAAAACCCTCCAACAGAAACTCTACTCATTTTATCATGGCTCAATCTAGTATTATCTGCTAAAACCCCATTTGTAAAATCAATGGCATTATGAAAGCTATATTCTAAACCAGCATACCATTTATTCTCTTGCCCCAAACCAACACTTAAAATAGTATTCAACGGTTTTTTAATATCATTATCAAAAGAGTTATTTACTAAAGTATCTCTAGGGCTAACGGTTCCGTCATTAGTATTAACCAATGAAAACAATAGTTCATCACCTTCATTTGACAAGTTATTCTTGAAGTGAAAAACGGCACCAGTTTTTAATGTCAGCTTGTCGGAAACTTTAGCACTGTACTGCAACCCTGCTTTTGCAGTAAACCCCTTTAAATCAGAGTTGGTTGTATGCATAGTAGCTAATTGTACACCATTTCTTCTGTTCAAAAGTGAATTCTCAATAGTACCAAATACATAAGAAGCTTCTAAACCGATGCTAACATTTTTATGTAATTTATAACCAAAACCTAAAAACACTCGATTGGTACCACCACTACCTTCAAAAAAATTAATTTCTGTTAAATCACCATCAGCATCTTCAAACTCTTCAGTTAAAGAATAACCAACAGTTGTATTTGGCTGTAAACCAAAAGATACCCCCCCCTTATTCCCAATTGGAATACCTAATGCAAAATAAGACAAAGAAGCTGTTGAGGCCGATCCTTTATTTGTACCGTCGTTTATCGAAATTGATTTGTTTTCACCAGCAATTGTATAGGTTGTATATTGTAAATAAGCCAATGCTGCTGGGTTCGTAAAAGTCAATTGGTATGAACTATTAAAAGCACCACCTATCTCCCCCATACTCATTTCCTCTACTGTTTTTTGGGGAGTTTCTTCACCAATACCAAAAAAAGAATAAGGTGAGTTATTATTTTTTTGAGCAAAGCCTTTAATAGATAAAAGGATAAGTGATAATACTATAAGTTTCTTAATCATTCGTTTAGATTGTATATCAATATGCTGTTAAGTCCCTCCAATAAAAAATTTGGATTGGCAAATATGCTACTTTTTAACTTTTTAGCCAAGAAATTTGTGTCTCCTCCTGTTAAAACTACTGTTAAATTTGAAAATTCACTGTTATATTGCTTTATAATTCCATTTATTTCTTCAATAAACCCATTTAAAACTCCCGAATGAATTGAGCTTTTGGTGTCCGTACCTAACAATTTATAACTGGCTTGTTCTAATAATGGTAAATTAGCCGTAAACTGATTAAGTGACTTGTACCTTAAATTAATCCCCGGCGAAATTGCTCCACCTAAATATTCATTTTTTGAATTTATAAAATCATACGTAATGCAAGTACCCGAATCAATTACCAATACATTCTGCTTGGGATATTGATTGGCCGCCGCACTAGCCAATGCAATTCTATCTACACCTAAAGTGAATGGGGTATCGTATTTATTTTGAAAAGGAACGCTCGTTTTATGATCAAGTTTTACGAATTTTTCGAACTTTTTAAGCTCCACATCAGTTAAAATATTGGTAACTGACGACATAATACAATTTTTAAGGCTATATTCTTCTTGTAATTTATCAATATTTTTATTGATATCGTCATGATCAGAAATCAAACTAAAAACTAACTTATCCTGCTTAAAGACAGCTAGTTTAGCTCTAGTATTTCCAATATCAATTATTAAATTCATGATGTGTTTTAAAGAATTGTAAAGATACGAATAGATTTTTTACGATTTTGTTTTGATTAGTATTAAATTAAAATTTATATTTGCAACCGCTTTTAAAGCAATGGTGCCTTAGCTCAGTTGGTAGAGCAATGGACTGAAAATCCATGTGTCCCTGGTTCGAACCCTGGAGGCACCACAAAAACCCCAAACTTAGTTTGGGGTTTTTTGTTTTTAATAGATACTCTCTTTTTTCTTCATATCTATTGACGTGTTTTCCTTTTACTTTACCGAAAATCATTATTTGTTGTAAAAAAAATCAGACTGATTAGTTGTAAAAAAATGTAACTTGCACAACAATAAATTTTGTCAAAAACATGAATTGGGAACAACTACTTTCTTTAAAAAAATATGGCGATACTAAGCCAAGAGAACGCAACAAGCAGAATGAGACAAGAATAGGTTTTGAGGTAGATTACGATCGTATCATATTCTCTGACTCCTTTAGAAGTTTACAAGATAAAACACAGGTAATTCCTCTTTCAAATACAGATTTCGTTCATACGAGGTTAACCCATAGTTTAGAAGTTTCTGTTGTTGGCCGTTCATTAGGAAGAATAGTTGGTAAGGCCCTACTAGAAAAGTATCCAAAGTTAAAAGATCTTGGCTATCAAATTAACGATTTTGGAGCCATAGTGGCTAGTGCTTGTTTAGCCCATGATATTGGTAATCCGCCTTTTGGACATAGTGGTGAAAAAGCAATTGGAGAATATTTTAAATCAGGCAACGGAATAAAATATAAGAATGAACTATCTAACAAACAATGGCAAGATTTAATTGATTTTGAAGGAAATGCAAATGGTTTCAAAATTTTAACCGAATCTAGAACAGGCGTTGAAGGTGGTTTACGCTTATCTTATGCCACTTTAGGTGCTTTTATGAAATATCCAAAAGAGTCTTTGCCTAAAAAACCAACAGCTAATATTGTAGATAAAAAATATGGTTTTTTCCAATCGGATACTGAAACTTTTTTAGATGTTGCAAAGAGCTTACAATTAGAACAAAATAGAAATGAAGATGTTTCTTATTTAAGACATCCTCTAGCATTTTTAGTCGAAGCAGCAGATGATATTTGTTATACCATAATTGATTTTGAAGATGGTATTAATTTAGGTTGGATTGAAGAAGAGTTTGCCTTAGAATATTTAATAAAACTGGTAAAAGACACTATAAATACTGAAAAATACTACCAATTAACTACAAAACAAGACCGAATAAGCTATTTACGTGCACTCGCTATTGGAAATTTAATTAATGAAGCTGCAGCCGTTTTTTTAGAAAATGAAGCAAAAATATTGGCGGGAAAATATCAAATTTCTTTATTAGAAAAATGTAAATATGAAGCTCAAATTAATGACATTATTAAAATTAGTATCAATAAAATTTACAGAAGTAAAGAGGTAATTGAAAAGGAAATTTCGGGTTATAAAGTTTTAGCGGACTTATTAGATGTTTTTATTAACGCTGTAAACAATACTTTTGAACAAAAGCCAAGTAGTTATGATAACTTAATAATGAACCTGTTACCTGTAAAATATCAAAACCTAGATACAAATATATATGATAGAATTCTATCCGTCTGTAGCTTTATAGCAAGTATGTCAGATGGTGCAGCTATTTTATTACATAAAAAGATAAAAGGAGTGGTAATTTAAATTTTTACTTATTATAAATATCTTATACATTTTAAAATCTGTACATAACACCAATACCTAGTATTTGTTTAAACTGCACTCTGGCACCAAGCGTTTCTAAAGTTCCGTCGTTATTAGTATCCTCCTTATACTTTACATCATCATCATAAATTAAATGCCCACCAATACTTGCGTTCATAAATTTATTAATTTTAAAAGCAAAATTCAATTCCCAATCGGCATCAACATTTCCAAATTTATTTATATAATCAGAATAAAGGCTTAGCTTATTACTCATTAACACGTTTTTAGCAATCTGTTTATTCCATGTACTTTCTACTAAAAAACCAAATTCATTTCTCGACTTTTCTCCAGGAGTTACACCAAATGCTCCACTATTTGATAAACTTTCATCAAAAACAAGAGTTGATTTTAAGGTTATTGGAGAAAGGTATAAAGAAAATTTTTGCTGTTTTATTTCATAATGCGTACCTGCACCTAAAAATATATATGCAGGAGCAAACATTCTTGATATCGGATCACTAGTATTTGGGTATTTATATCCGTTTGTAAATTGAGTTTTAAAATTAAATTGCATTGAATAAAACCAATTTGAAACAGTATCTCGTCGATAACCAAAAACGGATTTATACTCGAACCTATCCTCAGATTTTCTTAACTCTCTATCTTCTTGAGAATTCAAACCATATCGAACATACAACTCATTATTCCACAATAAATGTAACTTTTTATAGAGCCTAACTAAATCGACCTTAAACAAACCTGAAACGGAATTATTACCACCGGCACTCCAATTGATAAATGCGGCTTCATTTACATCCAATCCAATGCTATTCTTTTTTTGCCACCAAACAGGATCATCTGCATATTTTCTAGTTCTAATTTTGGCAACTTTTATAGGATTAGTAACCTTCAGGGTATCAATGGTTAAGTTTTTTATAGGTGCTATATAACTTTTCTCTTTGGGTAATGGAATATAGATTGTATCGTTATTTAATTTATTTACCGTTAACCTATAACGTTCTGTAAAAACATAGTCATTCCTTAAGGAGTCATATGCTATGTCATAATAAGGTTTTAACAAAGTATTCATCTTAATTTTTAAAGAATCTAACTTAGTCAATCTTCTTACAGAATCAATTTTCATATAATTACCAACAGAATCCAATTGAATAACCACATCTATTGAGTCATTTAATTGAAATCTTTTTACAGTATCTCTAGGTTTAACAGGACTGATTGTATCAGATAAAAACATATCTAATACTTTTTTTACAGATCCAGAACTCCGCATTGAATCAGTATTACTAATGGTATTTAGTATATTGACCTTGGTACTATCAACTTGGGCGAAAACACTTAATGAAAAAAGAAGTGTAATTACAATGTAGGTGTGCTTATTTTTCAAACTTATTAATTTCAAAATATTAAAATTACTGGGTTTAGTAGTTGCATGAAAATTAAGTCCACAAAGATAGTATTTTTTTCATATTATGGACAGATAAGCCAATACTGTTAAATAATTCTTCGGTTTTACCATGTTCTATAAACGTATCGGGAATACCTAAAATTTCAATATTCTTGTCCTTATACCCATGCTGTTGAGCAAACGCTAGCACGGCAGAGCCAAACCCGCCTACAATTGTTCCATCTTCAATAGTTATAATATTTTTAAATTTCTTAAAAATTTTATGAAGTAAATCCTCATCTAAAGGTTTCACAAATCGCATATTGTAATGAGCAATTACGTCATTATTGGCATTATCGGTATATACCTCCTTAATCTTGTTGCCTATTGTACCAATACTTAAAATTGCAACTTTTGAACCCTCTTTAATTGTTTCACCTTTTCCAATTTCTATGGTTGAAAAAGGTTGTTGCCAGTTTTGCATGGTACCCATTCCTCGTGGATATCTAATAGCAATTGGTCCTTTTAAACCTAATTGTGCTGTATACATTATATTTCTTAGCTCCAATTCATTAAGTGGAGCAAAAATAATTAAATTAGGAATACATCGTAAATAGGCCAAATCAAAAACACCATGGTGGGTAGCACCGTCTTCACCTACTAAACCTGCTCTATCCAAACAGAAAACAACAGGAAGATTTTGTAATGCAACATCATGAATTACCTGATCGTAAGCACGTTGTAAAAAAGTAGAATAAATATTACAAAAAGGTATTAACCCTTGGGTAGCCATTCCAGCTGCTAAGGTAACGGCATGTTGCTCTGCAATACCTACATCAAATGCCCTTTCAGGAATTTGATCAAGCATAAATTTAAGAGAACTTCCGGTGGGCATGGCTGGAGTAATACCAACTATTTTCTCATTCTTTTTAGCTAATTCTACCATGGTTAACCCAAATACATCTTGATATTTTGGAGGTTGCTGGTTCAAATCATATTTGGCAATTAGTTCACCAGTTTTTGCGTTAAATTTTCCTGGAGCATGGTATTTTACCTGATCTTCCTCTGCTTTTTGCAATCCTTTACCTTTTGTCGTAATAACATGTAAAAATTTAGGACCATTTACCGTCTTTAATCGTTCAAGTTCTGATAACAAAGCAGGTAAATTATGCCCATCAATTGGCCCAGAATAGTCAATATTAAAAGCTTCAATAATATTATGCTTTCGCACTCTTTTATTATTTTTAATATTAGTTAAATAATTCTTTAAAGCCCCAACACTAGGGTCAATTCCCATAGCATTATCATTTAATATGATTAAAATATTTGCCTTGCTTACTCCTACATGGTTCAATGCTTCAAATGCCATACCACTAGCAATACTTGCATCACCAATAACCGCTATATGTTGTTTATTAACTTCTCCTTTTAGTCGTGAGGCAATGGCCATGCCTAGTGTAGCAGAAATTGATGTAGAAGAATGCCCTACTCCAAAGGCATCATATTCACTTTCACTACGTTTTGGAAAACCTGAAATACCACCCAATTGCCTATTCGTTTCAAAAACGTCCTTTCTTCCTGTTAAAATTTTATGCCCATAAGCCTGATGCCCTACATCCCAAACTAATAAATCATTTGGAGTATCAAAAATGTAATGTAGAGCAATAGTTAGCTCTACCACGCCTAGACTTGCTCCTAAATGTCCTTCTTTAACAGCTACAATATTTATAATAAACTCACGCAACTCTTTTGCCAATTCAGTCAATTGCTCTTTTGGCAGTTTGCGTAAATCTTTTGGGTTGGTGATATGTTTTAACAATTTACTTATCATAGATACAAATGTACGAGTTGCATTTGATATGTTTAAAATTAGCAGATGAAATTGTATTTTTACAAAAATATTTAACCATGATCGACCCTTTTGAGGATACTTATTTTATGAAACGAGCTTTTCAAGAAGCGGAGGCTGCATTTGAAAAAAATGAAGTCCCAATTGGAGCGGTCATTGTCATAAAAAATCAAATTATTGCTAGAGCACATAACTTAACAGAAACCTTAAACGACGTTACGGCACATGCCGAAATGCAAGCCTTCACTGCTGCTGCCGATTATTTAGGTGGAAAGTATTTAAAAGACTGTACGCTTTATGTTACTCTAGAACCTTGCCAAATGTGTGCGGGTGCAAGTTATTGGACTCAAATTGGTAAAATTGTTTATGGTGCTAAAGATGAGCAACGCGGTTTTAAACATTATAAAACGCAACTACATCCCAAAACTAAAGTTATTGGAGGTATACTCGAAGCAGAGTGTAGTGAACTGGTTAAACGTTTTTTCATTGAAAAAAGAAATTTGAATTGACGTTTACATCACCTGAAAGGTTTTTAAATCTAATTAATCTTTTAAATTTTCTTCATCTATTTTAAAAGGGTTCTTACTGTTAGGATCTAGAACATACTTTTTATACTTGCCATTTCTAAAACGATAAAATATGAATAATGGCATTAAAATAAAAGATAAAAATAAAATAGACAAACCAATTATTACATCACCTTTTGGGTGTTTTTGATTTAATAAATAAGTACCTGTAATTATCGCTATTATAAAAATAACAAATAAAATTTTCAATAGAAGTTTCATTAAACAGTGTTTATTAGATTTACTTTTAAAGACAAGAACAAAGGTAAATTAAAAATATGGTTTATTGTATTGATGATGGCTTAGTTAATTCTATTCAAATTATCATCAACATCTTTATTTTTGAATACCGATTTCTTTAATTTTCCGAAAGCGTATTTTATTGAAAAAGATAATTCACTCATATCTGTATAAAAAATTGTGTTTGCTATAATATTATTCACATTATACGACTCCTTATATCGAATAGTTTTAAATATATCGTTAACACTGATAGTTGCGTCTATATTTTTTAAAAATTTCTTATTTATAGATGCATTTACAACAAAAACACCATTTCTCTTATACACTCCCTCTTTGTGTTTTGTATAACCCCAGCTGGTTAATGATGTAGATAGCGTATTGTCAATTTTAAATTGATGAGATGTATATAAATAAACATATGGACTTGCCTTGAAACCAATGGCATTACCATCACTTACTTTATTAGTAGCGAAATTTAAAACGGTTGTCGAGTTCCAAAACTTATATTTTAATGGGACAACGAACTCCAAACTAAAACCCACTTCTTTTTCAAAATTAGTTGGAGACATGATACTAATTTCAGAAACCCCATCATATGCTAGGTTATAAAACACAGGACCTTCTTTTAAAAAATAACTTGCACTAATTGCATACTTTTTAAAATCAAATCTAAAAGAGATCTCATTGATTATGGTTGGATTTAATTCAATATTTCTGTTAAACTCCAAATAAGGATTGATATAAGTTGAAACTGAGCTAATATTTGTAAAATTGGGCCTTATAATACTTTTAGCATAATTTAATGTCAAAGTTTGCGAGCTATCAATTTCAAAATTAACGATCGCTTTAGGAAAAAATTTTACAATATTCCTATCAATCAATAAGGTGTCTCGATCAACAAAACCTCCTTTACTCTCTGTAAATTCAGCTCTTACACCCGTTGTAAAAGAAAATTTACCTGTTTTACCTGATAACTGAGTATAACCAGCGTAATTATTTTCTTTATAGCTATAATTTGAAAGTGTATTTGAAATAGGATCTATTGTTGAAAGGTCAGCATCCGTTTTTGCATCAGTAATTGCCATTGCTGTTCCAATTTCCAACTTCAATTTATTAACAAACTCTTTTTCAAAATCGACTTTGAAGGAAAATACATTTACCTTAAAGTCTTGAAGTCTTTTTTGATCTGAAATAAGACCAGCATCATTCAAACTATTAGCAATGTCACTACCCAATTCTTTATTATAGAAAGAATATTGTCCGCCAATAAATAGATTCCCCTTATTTTTCAATGATTTATTATAATTCAGATTAGTACTTGAATAAAACCTAAAATCATCATTATCACTTAAAGTAAAAATATAATCTTCTATATTATTTTCCGTATTAGTAGTGTTTGTTTTGATAAGAAACTCATCTTTTTGGCTTCTTAATGTTGAACTTAAGGAGAAATAATCATCGCTATTTATTTGATAATAAATTCCTCCTCCAAAAATAAATTGAGGTCTTTTCGTATCATCTACTTCCACTAAATAACTTGATTCAATATTCTTATTTACAATAGCATAATCCGATCCATTGCTCTCCCATGGATGCAAATCATTAAATGCAGCGTTAAACTTAAATTCAAATTTGTTTTGTTTAAAGTTAATATTACCACCCAAATAGTTGTTATAATTTTTTCGAAATGAGGCCGTTTCTGAAACAGTTCCTTTAATTCCATTCTTATTTAAAAATTTAGAATGAACCAAAATTACACTTCTACCTTCTGCCTCATATTTAGAAGAAGGATTATTGATAATTTCAATAGACTGAATATCATTTATTGTTAAATTTTCCAATTCTTGTAATGAAATTTTTTGATTTCCTAAATAGATCAATGCAGTACCTTTTCCAATTATATTGATTGATTCTCTATCATTAGAGATTTGTATTTTAGGAAGTTTAGATAATAAATCGATTGGGTTTGATTCAGACGAAAAAATGGTGTTGGCAACATTAATAATGATGTTTCCATTACTATTTTCAATTGGTCTTTTAGATGCTGTAATTTCGACCTCATCCAATTCAGTGGTGCTTTCTGTTAATTCTATGTTTAAGTCTGTATTCTTGTCAAGTGTAATAGCTTTTTTAAACTCTTTAAAACCTAAACAAGAAACTTTTAAGACATAAGCACCTTTTTTCAGATCTGTAAAATTAAAACTACCCTTTTCAATTTCTATATATTCAATTAATTTTTCTTCATTTACAGATAACAATAGTACATCTCCAATATTTACCAGTTGATGTTGAAAAGAAACAAGACCCTTTAAATTATAGCTATCTTGGGCTGATAGCGTATTGCAAATAGTTATTAATAAAATTGTGATTCCTTTTTTGAGCATTACATTCTTTTAGAGTGACAAATAACAATAAAGAATATTAAAAATGCTATAAAACAAGGGTATGAATTAGGTACTAGTACTCGTACCGTTTTTAAATCTCAGGCTTAATTCATCCCGATTTGAAACATTAAGTTTATGATATATATGCGAAATATGTGATTTCACTGTACTCAAACTAATAAACAACTCTTGGGCAATTTCCTTATTAGATTTCCCTTTTAGAATTAAGTTTTTAACGGTAGTTTCTTGTTTACTTAATGATAATACAGTTGTTTCTTTACGATTAGTTTTGTAGGCAAAAATTAAAAACCCGATTAACGAAATTCCTAAAATGATATTTAACCATTTACTGTAGGCATATTTAGTCTCTACTTCTGTAATGGTAATTTTTGAAAGTATATTTTCTAAAAAAAGATATTCATTTGGACTGATTTCACTTTCTTTCAAATCTGCCAAAATAGTAATATAAAACGCTCTATTTTGATGAATATCTTTAATAAGTAATTTTTTATTACTTAGCTCTTTAATACTGATCAATTTAACTGCTAAAATTTGTAAAGAATCTTTTGTAAACGAATGTATTTCAGATAGATACTTTTTCTTATCTACTATTTTTGAAGTTCTAATTTTAAAAGCATTGAACTTCTGTAATTCATATTGTGTAGAGTTGTAGACTTTATTTTTATTGGATAGAGGCGAATTTTTGTTAAAAGTAATGGTATCAATTCTGCTTTGAGAAACAACAAAGATTGTACAAAATAAAAACAACAAGCCAAACGCCTTTCTCATTAGTTCTTTTTTTTCTTAAAACAAACCATGTAATTGTGCATCTATTTTATCAATTACAACTCCTAAATCTTCTGGTTTATCAACGATATTTAAATTATCAATATCTACAATTAGTAATTTCCCTTTGGTATATGTCGATATCCAAGCCTCGTAACGTTCATTAAGACGACTTAAATAATCAATACTTATAGAGTTTTCATATTCTCTCCCACGCTTATGAATCTGACCAACTAAAGTCTGGATACTTCCTCGTAAATAAATTAATAAATCTGGTGGTGAAACCAATTTTTCCATCAATTCAAATAACGAAGAGTAATTATTAAAATCTCTGTTAGTCATTAAACCCATTGCATGTAAATTGGGTGCAAAAATATGAGCATCTTCATAAATAGTTCTGTCTTGAATAATATTTTTACCACTTTCGTGAATTTCTAATATTTGACGAAATCTACTATTCAAAAAGTAAATTTGAAGGTTAAATGACCATCTTTCCATTTCCGAATAAAAATCATCTAAATACGGATTTTCTTCAACGGATTCGAAATGAGGTGTCCATTTATAGTGTTTTGCTAATAGTTTTGTTAGGGTAGTTTTTCCTGCTCCAATATTTCCGGCAATGGCAACGTGCATGCTGTTGGTTTTAGTTTAATAAAAGTGCTTAAAGATACTTAAATTTTAACTGTTTTAAATACAAATATCTTTTCGCCATCAAATATATAGATTTCATTGTTTAAAACATAAAATGATTCAATTGTAATTGATTTTTTTAATAGAATTTCGAACACTCCATCTTTTAAATTACTATAATATAAGACACCTTGTTTTACCCAATAATAACAATTATTAAACCTATTTAAAAATTGCATTTCATCTAAGACAAGGCGTTGTTTAAAATTTGAATATTCATCATATTCTAAAACAGTATTTTCATTAATCAACCAACAATTTTTATAACTGGCAACCATTCTATTGGGTGTAAAGTTATCTTCATTAAAATTTACGGGTGCTGAGCTTGAAATAAGCTTGTTAGTTTTATAATTGTATACATACAATTTATTATCATCTTGGCTATAGATCCAAAAATTATTATTGGAAGAACTTGATACTAAAGAAATATTTTTAGAGAACAATACTTCATTAAAGTCAATCTGACCTGACAAATCATTTAGTTTATTATCTAGAAGAACTACTATGTTAAAATCTTTATAAAAAAGTAAAATCTTTAAAGGATTTTTAATATCAACAGCCGTTATTTTTCCCAATTGAGTGTTGGTATAAGATAACTCTTCTTTTTTATTTTTTTTATAAAACGTGTTGTCTTTTAAATAAAACAAATTCTCAAATTCATCAACTCCTATAAATTCATCTGCTTTAAGGTTTGTGGTTTTTATTAATATAGACTCCACAATTGTATCCATATTCTTTTGTTGACCTTGAACCAAAAAACATTCTAAAAACAGAAAAAATGTGAGTATTACTTTCATCAATTACAAAAATACAACAAAATTATCTCGAAACGGGTTATCCAATGTAGTCAGGATAATTGAAGTATTTTGTCCACTCCTTTCTGAATGTTGAAGTCAAAACATAAATTTTATATTTTATCTAAACAAAAAAATAAGTAAAGTGGTAACTTTTATAAATTGGCTCTAAAAATAATTTTTTATAAAAACGAATAGACCGTTAAAATGACTATTTAGATGTTTTTTTCAGATCCATATGACTCAATAAATCAAGTGCAAATGTTAGCATATTTTGCACCTCATCGGTACGAGCAATATGCAAATATTTAAATATCATCAAAGCTTCTCCATTACTCTCAATATGATGAATTTCATTTTTATCTAAAAAACGAATAAGATCATCGGTAAAAAAAGCTCGAATAGCATCTTCATTCTCTCCAGTTAATAGAAACTTCTTAGAAAAGTCAGCATATTTCTCAAAATTTATATCACCTTTTGAACCAGAAAGTACTTTTACTCTATTAAAAACTTTGTCAAAAATTGCTTCTTTATCAATCACAAATCTAGGAATAGAAGTGGGTAGTTTTACTATTTGCACCGTAGTTTCATATACTTCTAAAGCTAACAAAGCTCCTTCGTCAAAAACAATATCGGCAATTTCCCAATGTGCATTATTTTCTTTATCTAATCCTTGAAGCGAATTATTCTTCATTTCAATTGGTCTTGAATCAAAGAAATCAAAATTACGCAGATATGAAGTATTCCAATCTACTTCACGTTCAAAAGACCAGCCATTTGCAATCGCCAATTTTTGCAAGCGAATTTGACGTTTGGTAATACGTTTTTTAACACGACCTGTAACAATTTTTAAAGCTCGATTATGGCTTGTAGACGCTACGTGATTTTCCAGTCCAATTAATTTCACATCACCACCGTCATTATCATGTATGCGTTTAAATTCAATCAAGTTTTCCATAATGGTTAAATCAACTAAACGAGTTTGTGACATATCAATTCGTATAGTAGACCCTTTAGGAATGTCGTTCAATAATTTATCTAGTCGTAATGCATATAAAAAATTTGCAATTCCTTTTAATTTGACATCATACGTTCCATTTTCCAAACTATACACCTTAGAACCAGACTTATAAATCTTTTTAAAAAACTTAACGACTCCAACTTTAGCTAATAACATATGTAAGATTAGTGTAAATAGAATTCCACCAATTATACCATAAAGTAGATCTGTAAAAAGTGTAATAAAAAGTGTTGCCGAAAGAAATAGCAACTGTTCTACACCTTGATCATAAGCATGTTTAAATACTTTTGGAGATGCTAATTTAAACCCTGTATGAACTAAAATTGCAGCTAAAGCTGCCAAGGGTACACTTCTTAAAACAGGAGCCAAAATAAGCACAAAAAGAATTAGAAAAATACCGTGAAATAAATTAGACCATTTTGTTTTAGCATTACTATTTACATTTACAGTACTCCGAACAATTACTGTGGTAATGGGTAGGCCTCCTAACGCTCCAGAAACCATGGTGCTCAATCCTACACCTACTAAGTCTTTGTCTAAATTAGTGGTACGCCTATAAGGATCTAACTTATCAACGGCTCGTGCACTTGCCAACGTAACTACAGAAGCTATTGTTGTAATTGATAAAACAGTAAGCCAAAATGCAGATGTTCCAATCATAGCAAAATCAGGATGCATTATACTATCGAGAGGATTGTCAGGAATATCAATCAATAATTGAGGACCAACAACGTAATTCTTTCCGAACAATGAAATACTATGCTCATTAAAAAAATCAAATCCAAATACAATAGGTAATGCCAAAAGTAAAACCCACATGGGAGCAGGGATTACACGTATGAATTTCTGATTAATCTTTTTATAAAAAAAGAGGACTAGTATACCTACTAAAGCTATCAAAAACACAAAAGGATTTATTTCTGGAAGTTTATGGAAAACATCAGATAGAATTCCAATAATTGTATCGGCATCTGAACTCGTTCCAAGAGCATAGTGTATTTGCTTTGCAAAAATGATGATTCCAATTGCTGCCAAAATTCCATGTAATACTGAAGAAGGTAATAACTTGGCAAAGCGGCCCATTTTAAGAAAACCCAATATAGTTTGAATACCACCTGACACAACAATAGCCGCTAAAACGTAATTAATATTACCATCTAATACAACTAGGCCTCCTAAAATAGCAGCAATTAAACCTGCCGCAGGACCATTGATAGATAAATTTCCTCCTCGAAAAAATGTTGTAACAACACCACCAATAATTGCAGAAAGCACACCAGCCATAGGAGACACTCCAGAGGCTACTGCAATTCCCAAAGCCAAAGGCAACGCGACTAGTGATACACTTAAAGCAGCCGAAACATCATTACGCCAATTTTCTTTCAGTCCTTTAAGTCCCTTCGAGGGGATTGGGTTGTTAGAATTCATAGTTATAATTAGATCAATTTTTGATTTTCGTAAGATAGTATTTTTAAAAGGGAAACAATTTATAATGACTACTAATAAATAATTGCTAAAATCATTTTATTTAGTATTTTCACAGCAAAATTAACCAATGATTGAATTAGCGGGAATTATTATCTTAGGTATTTTGGCTCAATGGGTTGCTTGGAAGTTAAAAATTCCAGCAATCTTACCATTAATTTTAATAGGACTACTCGTTGGACCAATTGCTGCGGAATTTCTATCCGAAGATGGTACAAAATGGATAGAACCTATTTGGAATGGTAAAGAAGGTTTATTTCCTGGAGAAAGTTTGTTTTATTTTGTTTCCTTAGCTATTAGTATCATCTTATTTGAAGGAGGGTTAACATTAAAATTGAATGAAATTAAAAATGTTGGGCCAGTTATTACAAAGTTAATTACGATAGGTTCTGTTGTTACCTTTTTTGGTGCAGCAATGGCTGCCTATTATATATTTAATCTAAGTTGGCAGATATCATTCTTATTTTCAGCCTTAATTATAGTAACTGGACCTACCGTTATTACTCCAATTCTAAGAAATATTCCATTAAAAAAAGATGTGTCTGCAGTACTTAAATGGGAAGGGATCTTAATTGACCCCATTGGAGCTTTAGTAGCCGTTTTGGTTTTTGAATTTATTAGTGTAGAAGGTGGTGGAGAATTCACAAAAACAGCATTAGTTGAATTTGCTAAGATTGTATTATTTGGTTTTACTTTTGGTTTTACTTTTGCACATGCTTTAAACTTTATAATTAATAAAAAATGGGTGCCTCATTATTTGTTAAATGTTTTAGCATTGGCTTCAGTTCTTGGCGTTTTTGTACTTTCAGATACTTTTGCACATGAATCTGGTTTATTAGCTGTTGTTGTAATGGGCATGGTGTTAGGAAATTCTAATTCACCATACTTAAAAGAGTTATTATATTTTAAAGAATCATTAAGTGTCCTCTTAATTTCGATATTATTTATATTATTATCAGCCAATATAAACTTTGAAGATCTATTATTAATTTACAATTGGAAAACTGCATTATTATTTGCGATCGTTGTTTTTATAATTAGACCTATCGGCGTATTTTTAAGCACCTACAATTCAAGTTTAAAATTGAATGAAAAAATATTTATTAGTTGGGTTGGCCCTCGTGGTATAGTAGCAGCAGGAATCGCCTCATTATTTGGTTTAAAGTTAGCCAAAAATGGTGTATCTGGTGCTGAATACATTACCCCACTTGTCTTTATGATTGTATTGGGAACCGTTTTATTAAATGCAACCACTGCAAGAATATTTGCCAAATTAATTGGTGTATTTCTAACGAAATCTGAAGGGATTTTAATTGTTGGTGCATCAAAAATTTCTCGCTTAATTGGTCATTATTTGGAAAGTAACGGAAGGCATGTAGTCTTAATTGACAGTAACCAAAATAATATAAACAAGGCAAGAGAACTTGGTCTGGAGGCCATAAATAGCGATGTTTATTCAGATAAATTAGCAGATAATATTGAATTAAACGATGTTGGTTATTTAATGGCTTTAACAGCGAATTCAGAAATAAACAATTACGTAATCGATAAATTTAAAAATCAATTTGGTGAAAATGGTACATTTAGATTGGTAAGTACAACTGAAATGAAAGACGAGCAAAGCAATCCTAAAGAAGGCTTATTCTCGCATACTAACGATTATAATTCTTTAAATAAAGTTGCCAACAATTATCCCAGTATTAATGAAATTAAGTTAGAATCAAAAGAACATTTTGAGCGTTTAATTGAACGTACTGAAAACGATGAAGAAATTGTACCCCTATTTATTAAAAATAAAATGGGTGTATTAGAAATTATTCCTTCAAATAATAAAAATGTTAAAATTGCGGAAGGTGCTTCACTTATCTATTTAGGTAAACTAATTAAAGTCTAGTCCTTATTTATTCGCTTATTTCAGATTCAGGTGCTAATTCTACAATTAACCCATCAAGTTTTTCTTTTAAATAAATTTGACAGCCTAAACGGCTATTATCTTTTACATAAAAAGCTCATTATAATTGAGAGAAACTTTCAATTAATAGTTCTACCTTAAAATCCAATCTTAAAATACCAGCTCAAAATTAGTAATAAGTATCTTTTAAACTAAATAAAGGTTACCTATAAACCTGACAAAAATCATATAATTACCTAAACGGATGTATTAATTTTGTAGGGCAATTGTTAGATATATGGGTTCTCAACTAGATAGTAAAAGTACATTTGTACACTCAGGGATAATTTCAAATATAAAGGGCAACGCTATTATAGTAACTTTAGAGCAAAATATACATTGTGAATCTTGTCGTGCAAAAGCAGCCTGCGGAATTTCAGAATCCAATACAAAAGAAATTGAAATAATAAACTCTAGAGATACATTCAAGTTAAATGAGAACGTTAATGTTGTTTTAAAAAAAGCACTGGGTTTAAAGGCTGTGTTTTGGGCATACGTATTTCCCTTCCTAGTAATGTTCTCTTCATTAATAATAGCTTCAACTTTTTTAATAGAATGGCAGGCTGGCTTGATTTCAATTCTCGTTTTAATACCTTATTACTTCATTCTTTATGTTTTAAAAAACACATTTAAAAAAGCTCTAGAAATTTCAATATTAAAAATATAATTAAGAATGACAAATTCAATTTTATATAGTGTTCTTTTATTAGCTTCTTTAGGAATATTTGCAGCAATAATACTGTATGTAGTTTCTAAAAAATTCTATGTGTATGAAGACCCTTTAATAGCTGATGTAGATGACGTTCTACCCGCTGCCAATTGTGGTGGCTGTGGTTCTCCTGGTTGTAAGGCTTTTGCTCAGAAACTTGTAAACTCTGATGACATTTCGGAATTATTTTGCCCTGTAGGTGGAAACGACGTGATGAAGCTGGTTTCTGAAATTCTAGGAAAAGAAGTTGCCGAGAAAGATCCGACAGTAGCAGTATTACTTTGTCAAGGTGGATGTGACGTACGTCCAAAAACCACCATATATCAAGGACCAAGAACTTGTTCCATATCAGCCATGGTTTATGGTGGAGAAACAGATTGTCAATACGGCTGTTTAGGTGATGGCGATTGTGTTGCGGTATGTGATTTTGATGCCATGTACATGGATGAAAGCACAGGCTTACCTGTAATCATATCTGATAAGTGTACATCATGTGGTGCATGTGTAAAAGCTTGTCCGAGAGATATTATTGAAATGCGTCCTAAAAATAAAAGGGATCTTAAAATATTTGTCGGTTGTTTAAATGAGGACAAAGGTGGAATCGCTAAGAAAGCCTGTGATGTTGCTTGTATTGGCTGTTCTAAATGTGAGGATATTTGTCCTAAAGATGCTGTTATAATGACCGGTAATTTAGCATATATAGACCCCGTTTTATGCACCCTTTGCAGAAAATGTGTAGAGGTTTGTCCTACTCACTCTATTATAGAAACTAATTTTCCTCCAAAAAAGGTAAAAAAACCTAAAGTAGAAAAACCTAAAGTAGAAAAAGTAGCCGTTGTTAAAGAAAGTGTCGAATCTGTAATTCCTAAAACTGATGCTTAAAACATTTCCAAAAGGTGGTATTCATCCTGCTGAAAACAAGATAACCTCTTCAAAAGAGATCAAAAGGATGCCTATACCAAAGGTTGTTTATGTGCCTATTGCACAACATATTGGTATTCCTTCAGAAATAATTGTAGATAGAAAAGATAAAGTTGAAATTGGTCAGGTTGTAGCAAAATCTAGCGGATTCGTATCCTCAAACATACATTCTCCTGTTGCTGGAACTGTTACCAAGCTCGATATGATTGTTGATACAAGTGGTTATAAAAAACAATGTATTGTTATTAGAACCGATCAAAAAAACGAATCGAATTTTGAAGAACCAAATTTTCCTCTAAAAAAGGAAATATCTATGGATCAAAAGGATATTCTGAAACATATTACAGATTCTGGAATTGTTGGTTTAGGTGGAGCGACTTTTCCATCTCATGTTAAGTTAGATCTTAAAAATGATAATCATGTAGATTGTCTAATTATTAATGGTGTTGAATGTGAACCCTATTTAACAGCAGACCATAGATTAATGCTTGAAAAAGCAGATGAAATTATTGTTGGAATCCAAATTTTAATGCACGCCTTACACATTCAAGAGGCAGTCATTGGTATAGAAAATAATAAAAAAGATGCAATTAAAGCATTAAAAAAAGCGGCACAATCTGATAAAAGAATTAAAGTAGCAGCACTTCAGGTTAAATATCCTCAAGGAAGTGAAAAGCAACTTATAAAAGCCATAATAAAACGTGAAGTTCCTAAAGGCGGATTACCAATGGATGTTGGTATTATCGTGCATAATGTTGGAACTATTTTCGCAATTTATCAAGCAGTACAATACGACCGACCATTAATTGAGAGAGTTGTAACTGTTACGGGTAAAAAAATTGAGAATGCTTCCAATTTTTGGGTAAAAATAGGTACGCCTATTAAAGATTTAGTAAATGAAGTTGGTGGTATACCAGAAGGCACTCGCAAAATTGTGAATGGTGGTCCAATGATGGGAAAAGCCATCAAAAACACGGATGTACCAGTAACAAAAGGAACTTCAGGAATACTGGTTATATCTGAAGATGAAGCTAGCAGAGGTGAACCAAAAAATTGTATCCGTTGTGGAGAATGTGTAGATGTTTGCCCTATGGGACTAGAGCCACATCTATTGATGAATTTAACTGAAAAAGGGATTTATGAAACAGCTGCCAATGAAGATATTATGACATGTATTGAGTGTGGTTCTTGCAGTTATGTTTGTCCATCACACCGTCCTTTGTTAGATTATATACGCTTTGGAAAAAGTATTGTTAAAAAATTAAACACTGCAAAAAATTAATATGGCAGACCCAATTATTATTTCAGCCTCACCGCACATACATTCAGCGAGAACTTCGAAAAAAGTTATGTATGATGTTGTTATAGCATTGATTCCGGCATTTTTGGTATCATTATATGTATTTGGCTATAGTGCCATGATTCTTACATCAATTGCTGTAATTTCTTGCCTGCTATTCGAGTTCTTAATCCAAAAATATATATTAAAAACAAAAGTAACTATTAGTGATGGTTCCGCATTAATAACAGGAATATTATTAGCCTTTAACTTACCAGCCGGACTACCTATATGGATGATAATTGTGGGTAGTTTGGTAGCGATTGGAGTTGCTAAACTTTCATTTGGAGGTCTTGGGTTTAATATTTTCAACCCTGCTTTAGTAGGTCGTGTGTTTTTATTGGTTTCCTTCCCGGTACAAATGACCATGTGGCCAACAGCGGTCGAAAATAATACTGTAATTGCTGATGCAGTTACCGGTGCAACTCCATTAGGTATTATTAAAGAAGGCTTACAATTTGGAGAAACCATGACTAGTCTTAGTGCTAAAATTCCTTCAAATATGGATATGTTATTGGGTATAACGGGTGGTTCTTTAGGCGAAATGTCTGCTATTGCATTACTTATTGGGGGATTATATTTAATCATAAGAAAAGTAATTTCTTGGCATATTCCAGTAATTCTGTTAGCAACCATAGCGATAATGACAAGCATCTTTTGGCTGGTAAATTCTGAGCAATTTGCAAACCCAATAATTCATATACTATCGGGTGGTGCTATTCTAGGAACCTTTTATATGGCTACTGATTTAGTGACAAGCCCAATGACTAAAAAAGGAATGGTAATTTTTGCTATTGGCATTGGAATAATCACAGTTGTAATAAGGCTTTTTGGGGCATATCCGGAAGGTATTTCTTTTGCAATTTTAATAATGAATGCCTTTGTGCCATTAATCAATAAATATTTTAAACCGCGAAGATTTGGTTCTAAAATAAAAGCTAAAATTGTGTAATTATGGGTAAGAAAGAATCAACATTTATAAATATGGTCGTGTCTCTTTTATTAATAACACTCGTTTCAGGACTCTCATTAGGCTTTATCAATGATTTAACCATTGAGCCAATAGCAAAGGCAAAATTAGATAGAAAAATAAATGCTATAAAATTAGTGTTACCAGAGTTTAATAATAATCCGGTAGAAGACTTAGTAGTAGTTAAGTCTGAGTTTGCTAAAGATAGTGTAGAAATATACCCAGCTTTTAAAAATGAAGAATTTGTTGGAGCGGCCGTTATTGGTTCTTCTGAAAAGGGATTTAGTGGCTTGGTAAAAATTATGGTAGGCTTTACACCAGATGGCACCATTCAGAATATCGTTGTATTGGAGCAAAAGGAAACACCAGGCTTAGGGACAAAAATGAAAGATGAGAAGTTTTTAAAACAGTTTAGAGGTATTAACCCTTCGAAATTCAATTTAAAAGTAACGAAGGATGGTGGTGAAGTAGATGCTTTAACTGGAGCAACAATTACCTCTAGGGCATTTGGTGAATCTGTTAAAATGGCCTATGATGAGTTCTTAAAAAACCTTGATTCCAATAATACATCTAAACATTAGGATTATGGCTGAAACAATCAATCAAAAGCAAAATTTTTTAAAGGGAATTGTAAAAGAAAACCCTGTTTTTGTAATGCTGTTAGGTATGTGCCCAACGTTGGGTGTAACATCATCAGCGTTTAATGGCTTAGGTATGGGGGTAGCTACTTTGTTTGTATTGTTAATGTCGAATATTGTAGTCTCGTTGTTTAAATCGCATATTCCAAGTAAGGTAAGAATACCAGCTTTCATAATTATCATAGCATCTTTTGTGACCATAGTAGAAATGGTATTAGAGGCATTTATCCCTTTTTTATATGAACAATTAGGCATTTTTATACCATTAATTGTAGTAAACTGTTTGATATTGGGGAGGGCCGAAGCATTTGCATCAAAAAACAATCTAATGTCTTCAATACTAGACGGTTTAGGAATGGGAATCGGATTTGTAATTGCACTTACTGCGTTGGGAGTAACACGTGAAATATTAGGAAGCGGAAGTATCTTTGATTTTAAATTTGTTTCAGAAGATGCAAACACGTTTATATTATTTATACTACCCCCGGGAGCCTTTATTGCATTAGCTTACTTAAGCGTTTTATTTAACAAAATTTCAACAAAAACTACTTAAAATGGATTATATTATAATACTTATTGCCGCTGTTTTTGTAAACAATATTGTACTCTCACAATTTTTAGGTATTTGCCCTTTTTTAGGTGTTTCCAACAAAGTTTCAACTTCTGTAGGAATGTCTGGGGCTGTTTTATTTGTAATGACCATTGCAACTACGGTTACTTATTTACTGCATCAATATGTTTTAATTCCTGTGGGATTAGATTATTTAAGAACCATCACTTTTATATTGGTAATTGCGGCTTTGGTACAGATGGTAGAAATTATCCTAAAGAAAGTAAGTCCACCGTTATATCAAGCATTAGGTGTGTTTTTACCTTTAATTACTACGAATTGTGCTGTTTTAGGTGTAGCAATATTAGCCTTAGGATTAGAAGGAGGCAGTTTATTAAAAGCTGTATTTTTTGCCATTGCTAATTCTATTGGCTTTGCATTGGCATTGATACTTTTCGCAAGCATTAGAGAACAATTGGAGCTGGCAGATATACCAGAAGGTATGAAGGGTGTACCAATTAATTTATTAGTGGCAGGCTTATTGTCTTTGGCTTTTTTAGGATTTACTGGGCTGGTATAATTATAGTTTTCTAAACATAGCTGTTTTGTGTTGTAACGTATTTACAAACAAATACTATTTTACCTCATAAGTTTCTCCAGAAAAGAACAAATCATTAGTTTTTTTGAATTTTGAATTGAATTTTACAGCTGCTGTTAAATCATCTTCTCGTTCTCCTAAAGTAATATCATCAAAACTCCTAATAATTCCTGTAATCAACGGATAATCTAATCTTACAAGCATTTGGTGAAGAGTTGGGTCAGAGTCTTTTGCGTCGTGAACTAATATATCTTCTTGTGTAACTCCATTTTCTCCTATAGTTACTACTTCTAATTTCAATTTATTTAATACCAAACCTTTGTCTCGTTCTTTTCCAAAAATCATTGGTTTACCATGTTCAACATATAATTGCTTATCCTCCCTTACTGCTTTGTCTGTATATTGTGTAAAACAACCATCGTTAAAAATAACACAGTTTTGTAATATTTCGACTAAGGCCGTGCCTTTAAATTTTTCTGATTCAATAAATATAGTAGTCATTTCTTTTGGAGTGTTACCCCCAACCCTGGCAAAGAATCTTGCCCCAGCACCTAAAGCCAATTCTCCTGGAGAAAAAGGAGGCTGTGTATTACCATAGGGTGATGATTTTGTTTTTTGTCCCACCAACGAAGTTGGTGAAAATTGCCCTTTGGTCAATCCATAAATTTCATTATTGAAAAGAATTATATTTAAATCAATATTTCTCCGCAACACATGAATAAAGTGATTTCCTCCAATAGCTAAGCTATCTCCATCACCAGTTATTACCCAAACACTTAGATTCGGATTGGCCAATTTTACACCAGTGGCAATAGCTGGAGCTCTACCATGAATTCCATGCATACCGTAAGTATCCATATAATATGGAAAACGAGACGAACATCCAATGCCTGAAATAAAAACGACATCTTCTTTTTTTACTCCCATTTCTGGAAGAGCTTTTTGCATAGAACGTAATATAACGTAGTCATCACAACCTGGACACCATCTTACTTCCTGATCGCTCGCAAAATCTTTAAATGTATATTGTTTTATAGCTGTTGTTTCCATAATTATTCTTTTAGGTGAAAAGTTATTATTACTAGTTTATTCATTTAGACTTGTTCTTTTGCAAGTCTTATTCACTAACACTCACCAATTGTTTAAATTTTTCTGTCAATTCACTATTTGAGAAAGGTAGTCCTTGAATTTTATTATGTTGTAAGAATTCAAAACCGTTAAAATGAATTCTCAATACATTAACAAACTGACCATTGTTTAATTCGCAAACAATAATTTTCTTAAATTTTTTAAAAAGATCTTCAGTATTTTTTGGTAATGGATTTATATAATTGAAATGGGCGTAACCAATATTAGTAAAACCATCATCATTAAGTTGTTTTACAGCCGTATATAAACTACCATAAGTTCCACCCCAACCTACAACTAGTAAATCACCTTTCTGAGCAAATTCAGATGCTATTTCGGGAATGTAATTTTGTACTCGTTTTATTTTTTCCGCCCTTATCTTCGTCATATATTCATGATTTTCTGGAACATAAGAAACATTCCCCGTAACTTTATCTTTTTCTAAACCACCAACTCTATGCTCTAATCCAGGTGTACCTGGTATTGCCCAATTACGGGCTAAGGATTTTTGGTCTCGATCATAAGGGTGAAAGTTTTCCTTAATCTCTGACACTTTATTATTTCTGATTTCAGGCATTTCATCTACTGTTTTGATTTTCCAAGGAGCGGAGCCATTTGCAATATAACCATCAGTTAATAATATAACAGGTGTCATGTGTTCTAAGGCTAATTTTGAAGCTTCGTACGCAAAATTAAAACAGTTAGATGGAGTACTGGCAGCAATTACAATGACAGGACTTTCGCCATTTCTTCCATACATGGCTTGCAAAAGGTCAGATTGCTCAGTTTTCGTCGGTAAACCTGTTGAAGGACCACCTCTTTGTACATTAACTACAACTAATGGTAACTCTATCATCATTGCCAATCCTAATGCTTCGCCTTTTAATGCCAAACCAGGCCCAGATGTAGTAGTAATCGCCAAATCACCAGCAAAGGCAGCTCCAATGGCGGAAGAAATCCCTGCTATTTCATCTTCAGCCTGAAAAGCCTTTACGCCAAAATGTTTATGCTTTACCAATTCATGTAATATATCGGTTGCAGGAGTTATTGGGTAGGAACCTAAAAATAATTCAAGCCCAGATTTTTCTGCTGCTGCCAAGAACCCCCAAGCTGTGGCAGCATTACCCATGATAATTCTATAAGTACCTGGTGCCATTTTTGCAGGTACAATAGTATAAGCATTGGGTATTAACTCTAATGTTTCGGCAAAATAGTATCCTGCATTTAAAACCTTGGTATTGGCCTCAATTATTTCAGGTTTTGATTTGAACTTTTTATTAATGAAATCTATCGTATGCTCTCGAGCACGGTGGTACATCCAATAGACCATACCCAATGCAAACATATTTTTACTTCGGGTAATACTTTTATTATCAAGACCATCCACATTTTTTAAAGCCTCTTTGGTTAAGGTAGTCATTCCAACTTCAATAATGCGATAATTTGCAAGACTTCCATCTTCCAATGGATTGGTTTTATATTGTGCCTTTTCCAAATTCTTTTTTGTAAAAGAGTCTGTATCAACAATAATGGTATGACCAGGTTTTACAGCATATAGATTTGTTTTTAACCCAGCTGGGTTCATAGCTACCAGCAGGTCAACATCATCTCCAGGTGTATTTATTTCCATACTGCCAATATGAACTTGAAAGCCAGATACACCATACAAACTTCCTTGTGGTGCTCTTATTTCTGCGGGATAATTGGGGAATGTAGCTACGTCGTTGCCAAACATGGCCGAAGTATCTGAAAATTGTGTACCTGTTAACTGCATACCATCACCTGAATCTCCCACAAAACGAATAACTACAGCTTCCAAAACTTCAATTTGACCCTTTGTATTTTTTGCAATTTTATTTTCTACATTCATGGTACGAGATTATTAGTTAACAAATAAGTAAAAATAATTATAGATTATTTCGCAAAACATGATTTTTGTCAGTAAAAGAGGCTTAAAATTACTTTAAATTTGGTCATTATTATCATAAAAATCGGATAATTATGGCTATTATTATAACAGATGAATGTATAAACTGCGATGCTTGTATAGTAGAGTGTCCTAATAATGCAATTTACGAACCAGATCAAGAATGGGCGTTTTCAGACGAAACTGAATTAAGTGGAATGGTTACTACGCTCGATGGAAGACAAGTGGATGCCGATGCGTCAAACGAACCAATCTCTGATGAATTTTACTTCATAGCATCTGACAAGTGTACTGAGTGTAAAGGTTTCCATGACGAACCTCAATGTGCAGCAGTCTGCCCAGTTGATTGTTGTATTCCAGATGAAAACCATGTGGAAACAGAAGAATATTTATTACAGAAAAAAGCTTGGCTTCACGCTGAATAAACGTATTACCTCCATATTTTAAATATGGTCTTTATTATTAATAATATACAAGATTTCAAGTTTGGAAATGCTTGTAGAAATGTACGTTTTAAAATGAGAATTTCACAAAAGTTGAAATTCTCATTTTTTGCTTAACGCCCATTAATAGTTACTTAACATGATATTTATCATGGTTTTTAGACCAAAGTCTTATTATTTTTATACAATATTTAGTTGAA
This sequence comes from Aureibaculum luteum, assembly GCF_003449015.1. Taxonomy (GTDB): domain Bacteria; phylum Bacteroidota; class Bacteroidia; order Flavobacteriales; family Flavobacteriaceae; genus Aureibaculum; species Aureibaculum luteum. The sequence goes on from NZ_QRGD01000001.1 coordinate 928,447, forward strand.
TAACATGGTTAAATTTGATTAACCTGTTTTACGCGTACGAAATTAAAAATTTGCAAAAACTGTATCCTTTTATTTTGCGAGTTTCATTTTTATTAATATGACAATATTATTATGAAAAAAAATTTTCCAAAATTAATTTGTGATGCCAATGAAGCGGTTGCTAAAGTTGCTCATAAAACAAATGAGGTGTGTGCCATTTATCCTATTACACCAGCCTCACCAATGGGCGAACATGTAGATGTTTATAGCTCAAAAAAACAGATGAATATTTGGGGTAATATTCCAAGAATTGTAGAATTGCAAAGTGAAGGTGGAGCAGCTGGTGCTGTACATGGGGCTTTACAAGCAGGTGCTTTAACAACTACGTTTACAGCATCTCAAGGATTGTTGTTAATGATTCCTAACATGTATAAAATGGCAGGTGAGTTATTACCAACTGTTATTCATGTAGCAGCAAGAACAATTGCAACGCATGCCTTATCTATTTTTGGTGATCATTCTGATGTAATGGCCGCAAGACAAACGGGATTCTCTATGCTATTTAGCGGATCTGTGCAAGAAGCTCAAGACATGGCTTTGATATCACAAGTTGCAACTTTAAAATCAAGAATACCATTCATGAATATCTTTGACGGGTTTAGAACCTCTCATGAGATCTCTAAAATCGATGGTATTACTGATGATATTATTAAGGATATGATGCCAGAGAATGAAATAATGGCTCATAAAAATAGATCGTTAGATCCAGACAATCCTGTTATCAGGGGAACTTCGCAAAATCCAGATGTTTTCTTCCAAGCTAGGGAGGCGGCTAACCTGTACTATGATAAAGTTCCTGGAATTGTAGAAAATACAATGGATGAATTTTTCAAGCACACAGGGCGTAAGTATAGCTTATTTTATTATGTGGGTCATCCTGAAGCAGAAAAAGTAGTGATAATTATGGGTTCTGGTCAAGGTCCTGTAATGGAGGCTGTAGAAACAATGGTGAAAAATGGTGAAAAAGTAGGTGCTATTATAGTACGTTTGTTCAGACCGTTCTCAATTAGTCATTTTGTGGATGCTTTACCAGAAACGGTTAAAAAAGTAGCTGTTTTAGACAGAACTAAAGAACCAGGTAGTATTGGTGAACCTCTTTATCAAGATGTTGTAACAGCTTTTGTGGAAAGCAAAAGGGCAATGCCAAATATAATTGGTGGACGTTACGGGTTATCTTCTAAAGAATTTGATCCGGCAATGGTGAAAGCAGTTTATGATGAGTTGGATAAGGAACAGCCATTAAATCACTTTACAGTTGGTATTAATGATGATGTATCATTCAGAAGTTTAGAATTAGGAAGTAGATTAAATACGGTTAAAAATACATTTAACTGCATGTTCTATGGTTTAGGGTCTGATGGTACAGTAGGTGCCAATAAAAACTCTATTAAAATAATCGGAGAAACCACGGATAACTATGTACAAGGTTATTTTGTATATGATTCGAAAAAAGCAGGTGCCCAAACCGTTTCACATTTACGTTTTGGACCAGAACCAATATATTCTACCTATTTAATTCATAAAGCAAACTTTATAGCATGTCATCAATTTAACTTTATTGAAAAATATGACATATTAAAGAACATCAAAAAAGGTGGAACTTTCTTATTGAACTCTCCTTTCTCTAAAGATGATGTTTGGGATATTCTTCCTAAAAAAATGCAGGAAGAGATTGTTGAAAATGAATTGGAATTCTATGTAATTGATGCAACCAAAGTGGCACATGAAGCTAATTTAGGTAAACGTACCAATACCGTTTTACAAACATGTTTCTTTGCTATTTCTGGTGTGTTGCCAAAAGACGAAGCTATTCAGAAAATTAAAGAAGCTATTGTTAAATCTTATTCTAAAAAAGGTGATGCTGTTGTTCAAAAGAACTTTAATGCAGTAGATAAATCTTTAGAAAACCTTGAAAAAGTAGATTATCCAAAACAAATTACTAGTGATACAGAGCTTAAACCAATGATGACTGGTACAGAAGATCCATTTGTAAAAGAAGTATTGGGAAAAATATTAGCAGGTATGGGTGATGAGCTTCCAGTAAGTGCATTCCCGGTTGACGGTACATTCCCAACAGGTACTACGCAATTTGAAAAGCGTGGTATTGCGGACACGGTTCCGGTTTGGGATGGAGAAGATCTTTGTACACAATGTAATAAGTGTGTAGCCATTTGTCCACATGCTGCCATTAGGGCAAAAGTTGTTTCTAACGGCGAATTGGTAAATGCACCATCAACATTAAAATCGGTTCCGGCGAAAGGCAGACCTTTTAATAAAGCAGAAGAATCTTATGTACTACAAGTATCTGCACAAGATTGTACAGGTTGCGATCTTTGTGTAGCTGTTTGTCCTGCTGTAAGTAAGGAAGACCCAGATTTTAAAGCAATTAATATGCACAGTAAACTTAAAGTTGAAGATGAAGAAGATTCTAACTGGGATTACTTTATTAATCTTCCAGATTACGACAGAACTGAATTAAATATTACAAATGTAAAAGGATCTCAATTCCTTGAGCCATTGTTTGAATTCTCCGGTGCATGTTCCGGTTGTGGTGAAACACCATATATTAAAATGTTAACTCAATTATATGGAGATAGTATTTTAATAGCTAATGCCACTGGTTGTTCCTCTATTTATGGAGGTAACTTACCAACTACTCCTTATAAAACGAATGCTGCGGGTAGAGGTCCAGCTTGGGCCAATTCACTTTTTGAAGATAATGCAGAGTTTGGGTTAGGTATGAAATTAGCCTTAACTAAAAAAGAGGAAATTGCTGTTAATCTTCTAAAATCTTTAGAATTATTAGTAGGTAGTGAAATAGTTGAAGCAATCTTAAATAATTCTGAAGAAAATGAAACTCAGAAGGAACAAAAATTTGCTGATATTGAAAAACTGAAAGCAACGTTAGCTTTAATTGACAATAATGATGATGCTATAAAACTAAATCAATTAACTCAATACTTAAGAAAGAAAGGAGTTTGGATTTTAGGTGGTGATGGCTGGGCTTATGATATCGGTTATGGCGGTGTTGATCACGTATTGGCATCTGGTGAAAACATTAATATTATGGTGTTGGATACAGAGATTTATTCTAATACTGGTGGACAAATGTCTAAAGCGACGCCCTTGGGGGCAAGTGCGAAATTCGCGGTTTCCGGTAAGCGTACTGGTAAGAAAAGTTTGGCTTTACAAGCGGTTTCTTACGGAAGTGTTTATGTAGCACAAGTTGCAATGGGAGCAAAAGATTTGCAAACTCTTAAAGCAATTGAAGAGGCAGAAGCCTTTGACGGGCCATCGTTGATTGTTGCGTACTCACATTGTGGTGATCATGGTTATGATTTAAAAGACGGTGCTTTACAACAAGTAAAAGCAGTTGCAACTGGATATTGGCCATTATTTAGATTTGATCCTTCTAAACCAAAAGGCAAGAAGTTCAGATTGGATTCTAAAGCTCCTTCAGCTCCTCTTGAAGACTTCATGTATAACGAAACACGTTTTACAAGAGTTGTTAAAGAAAATGCAGAACTAGGTAAAGCATTGCTTGATCAAGCTCAGGAAGAAGTACACACGAAATGGGAAAGATTAGAGCTTTATAGAGATATGTAAAGTAAATATTACCTGTCATTCTGATTAGAGTGAAGAATTTTTTAAATATCAGCTCAAATTTAAAAGATTCCTCCCCCGATAGTTATTGGAATCGGAATGACAGGTTAATATATAAAATATTAAAAATTATTATTATGAAAACAAGAGCCGAAGCCTTTTTTAAACAAGCAAATGTCAAATTAAAACAAGCGAATGAGCAACTATTAAAACCTGAAGAAGATGTCATTAAATATGTAGTCTGCAAAAATGCACAAGTTGCTATAGAAAATTATTTAAAAGGATATTTATTGCATAATAAAGTTGACCCTAGCGGTTACGACACAATTGACAGTCTGTTACAACAATGCAAAAAAATCAATAATAAGTTTGAAAAAATCGACTTTTCTGAAGTTAACTGTTCATCAAAAGCTATAGATTCAGCCCATTACTGCAGTGAGTTATCAAAAGTGAGCAATTGTTTTAACATAGCCGATAGTTTAGATACCCTTTTAAGACATGAGAAAATCATATAGGTTTTCCACAAACCAAAAATAACCCCCGATTAACTCGGGGGTTATTTTTTTTGTAACAATTGATAATTAAAGTTTTTGTTTATCAGATTCTTTAGCTATATTTTAAAAATAACAAAGACTGATCTTCATTGTTTCGTAACTCTAACACTTTTTTCACCTTAACTTCCAACCCGCTTATTTCTTTATACCAAGCACTTATTTATCTTCACTAAAAATATGTAGCTCAGTAAAATCTTTATCTATTATTAAAGTATTATCTCCGTTTACTTTTACCTTTTTAAAATCAATTTCTACGTTATCAATCTGTATTTTATCTATTTCAAATGGCAAACCATGAAATTTAATTTTAAACAATTTATAATCTGCATCATATCTACCTGATTTATGCTGCTGAATGATCAGTTGCTTTTCTTTACCAAGAAGTTTAAAAGTTCTATAACTATATTTTCCTTTGGTATAGTCGTACCCATCATGAGCATCATCAAATAAGAAAGATTTTTCAGTTCCTATTTTAAAGTAAACATCTAAAGTAACCTCTTCAATGTTTTTTTCACCTACATATTGTTGTACTGGATATTTTGGTATAACTGAACCCGATTTTATAAAAATAGGCATTGTTTCAATATCACTACTCACCCACATTTCTTTACCTCCTTCTACAACTTCATCATTCCACATATTAAACCAGTCACCTTTAGGAACATACATTCTTCTTCCTTTTGAATTTGGTTCAAGAATAGGACACACTAAAATTTTATCTCCAAACACAAACTCATCAGTTCTGTAATGTGTTTGAATATCTTCTTGATCATACATTACCATTGATTTCAAAATTGGAACACCATCATTAAAATAATGCCAAAAAGCAGTATATAGATAAGGTAACAACTGATAGCGTAGTTCTATAAACTTTCTAACAATATCAGTTATTTCATCTCCAAATGCCCAAGGTTCTTGTGCTCCATGATCACCTGAAGAATGTACTCTGCAAAAAGGATGAAAAATACCCAATTGAATCCATCTTGCAAATAATTCACCTTCTGGTTGCTCTGCAAATCCACCAATATCACTTCCTGCAAAAGAATAACCTGACATTGACATACGTTGAGCTTGTACATTAGCAATCCATAAATGCTCCCAAGAGGCCACATTATCACCAGTCCAAGAACTCGTATAACGTTGTGTACCTGAATATGCAGCTCTAGTAATTACAAATGGTCTTTTTGGAAAAGCAAATTTCTTTAAACCTTGATAGGTTGCTCTCGCCATTTGCATTCCATAAATATTATGAGCTTTTCTATGACTACATGGGTTTCCATCATAATCATGACGAACATCATTAGGAAACGTCTTGTTTGGCACTTCCATAACAGCAGGCTCATTCATATCATTCCACACGCCTTTTACGCCTATATCTTCTATTAATTCTTTAAATAATCCAGACCACCACTCTCTAACTTCAGGATTGGTGAAATCGGGAAAGTAACATTGACCAGGCCATACTTTTCCTTTCATATAAGGACCGTCAGCTCTTTTACAAAAATAATCTTTTTCTAGACCTTCTCTAAAAATGTTATAATCTGCATCAATTTTGATTCCCGGATCAATAATAGCAACGGTTTTAAAACCGTCATCCAATAGTTCTTTTACCATTCTTTTAGGATCAGGAAAATATTCTTTATTCCAAGTAAAACACCTGAAACCTTCCATATAATCAATATCCAAATAAATGGCATCACATGGTATTTGTAATTCTCTGAACTTTGAAGTAACCTCTTTCACATTACTTTCAGGATAATAACTCCATTTACATTGATGAAAACCCAAAGACCATAAAGGAGGCATTTGATGTGGCTTTCCAGTCAAATCTGTATAATTAGCAACTACCTTATCCATTTCTGGGCCATACATAAAGTAGTAATTCATTTCACCACCTTGAGCCCAAAAGCTCATCACATCTTTACGTTCATGAGCAAAATCAAAATAAGATCTGAATGTATTGTCAAAGAAAATACCATACGATTTTCCAGCATGTAGTCCTGTAAAAAAGGGAATGGCTTTATATAGTGGATCAGTATCTTTACCATAAGCATAAGAGTCAGTTACCCAATTCTGAAAACGCTTACCTTTTAAGTTTAAATGTGTAGGCTTGTCTCCAAGTCCGTAATAGCTTTCTCCTTTACGAGATTTCTTACTCATTTTAACCACATTACCTCCATGCTCATAACTCTCTTCCCAATGAAAACCAATTTCATCATCAATAATTAAGGTCTTGTCTTTTGCATCAAACAATGAAATTCTAGCATTCACTTTTTTAATACGACATATTAATTTTTCTGTGGTAATTTCATATTGGTCATCATTTTCTTCAATTTCAAGTATATCATAACCGCTATTAGCATATTTGGTAATAGCATAAGAAAAGTCATTTTCAAAAATACCTGTGGTGCTATATCTAAAGCGAATAACACTGTCTCTTAAAATAGTTACTTTTAATGTAACACCATTCTCAGTAAAAAAATTAAAGGTGTCAATATGTTTTTCGTATGATACTATTTTTGAAGGAAATTGATTCCCTATTATTTCTAGTTCTGTATTTGTAATCATAAATTGTTATTGTAAATCGGTTCGCAAAACTACTGAATTTTAGAACGATACTTAGTCCGTTTTATTTAAAAAAGGGGGTAAAACATTGCAAATAACATAAATAACAATATCTTAAATTAATAAAATATTGTTATTTAGTACCAGAAATACTGATTTTTTTAAGAAATGTATTTAAAAATAACAACACCTAAAGGTGGTATACCTATTGTTGCAGAATAAGGTTTATTATGTTCTTTTTTCTTCTTTAAAGTGATTTGTTTTGTATTAGAAAATCCGCTTCCACCATATTTTTCTGAATCGCTATTAAATATTTCTTTTATTTTTCCTTTTCTAGGCAATCCAATATTGTACTTTTCAATAGTTTTAGGTGTGAAATTACATACTACAATGGTATCATTTTCTTTATCGTGCCCTTTCCTGATATAAGAAAGTACGCAATTTTTATTATCGTCTAAACTTATCCATTCAAAACCATCAGCACTAAATGCTTTTTCATATAATGCGGGTGTATTTTTATAAAATTGGTTTAAATCTTTAAAAAATGCTTGTGTATTTTTATGTGGTTCAAACTCTAATAAATTCCAATCTAAACTTTTCTGAAAATCCCACTCGTTATATTGACCAAATTCACCTCCCATAAACACTAAATTAGTACCAGGATGTGTAAACATATAGCCATAAAGCAATCTTAAATTAGCAAAACGTTGCCATTCATCACCAGGCATTCGCCCTAAAATAGAATTTTTACCATAAACAACTTCATCATGCGATAACGGTAACATAAAGTTCTCAGAAAATGCATAAGCTAAACTAAATGTAATATCATTTTGATGATACTGCCTATAGATAGGGTCTTTGGCAAAATAATCTAATGTATCATGCATCCAACCCATCATCCATTTCATTCCAAAACCTAGACCATCATGTTTTACAGCTCTTGTTACTCCAGGAAAAGCAGTTGACTCTTCTGCAATGGTTATTACACCATCAAAATTATCTTCTACGGCTTGGTTAAATTCTTTTAGCAAAGAAACCGCTGCTAAGTTTTCTCTTTCACCATAAATATTTGGCTCCCATTCACCATCTTCACGCGAATAATCTAAATATAACATGGATGCTACAGCATCAACACGCAAGCAATCAATATTATATTTTTCTAACCAAAATAAAGCATTGCTAATCAGAAAAGAACGCACTTCGTTACGTTCATAATTAAATATTAGACTTTTCCAATCTTGATGGTATCCTTTTCTTTTATCAGGGTGCTCATATAAATGTGATCCGTCAAAAAAGCCTAAACCATGATCGTCAGATGGAAAATGCGATGGTACCCAATCTAAAATTACACCAATATCATTTTGATGAAATTGATCTACCAAATACATAAAATCTTGTGGTGTACCAAAACGAGAAGTAGGTGCAAAATATCCTGTTAATTGATAGCCCCATGAAGGGTCATAAGGATATTCCATAATTGGCATTAGCTCAATATGCGTAAAGTTCATTTCCTTAACATATGGGACTAATTTTTTAGCTAATTCCTTATAGGTTAAACGCTCATTATCTTTAGATTTCATCCAAGAATCTAAATGCACTTCATAAACAGAATAAGGTCTATCTAAACCATTCTTATCCTTACGATAAGACATCCATTTTTTATCTTTCCATTTATAATTATCAATACCCCAAACAATAGAAGCTGTTTTAGGTGGATGTTCACAACGCTTCGCATAAGGATCAGCTTTTTCTGTTATAACACCGTTATGATTACTGTGTATTTTGTATTTATATAAGCTACCTTCACCAACATCAGGTATAAAACCCTCCCAAATACCAGAGGCATCCCAACGTACATTTAACGGATGCTCTTCTCCTGACCAAAAATTAAAATCTCCAATAACAGAAACTTGTTTAGCTGATGGAGCCCAAACTGCAAAATACGTTCCCTTTACACCATCTACAGTTACAATATGAGAGCCTAGTTTTTCGTATAATTTAAAATGTTTACCTGATTTAAACAGGGCGATGTCAAAATCAGTAAATTGGCTATACGTTGATACTTTGGTCATAGTTTTGTTTGATCTATTATTTAGAGTGAAAACACTCTTAACCTCAATAAGAGGTAAATTATTGCATTTATTTTAATATACTAGATTAAAAAAGGCATCATTAAATTGAATATCCTTTTGGTAATACCGCATGTTTTTTAATAACAACGATACCGTCTTTAATAACATATTGATCTGTTTCTTTATCCTTTAAATGCGGACCTCCATTAATTCTAACATCATCTCCAATTCTACAGTTTTTATCGATTATGGTGTTTTTAATAAAGCACCTTTCACCAATACCCATAAGAATTGGGGTTTTATTTCTGTTTATTTCTTCTAGAGATTCGTAATAATCGCAACCCATCATATAGGTATTAATAACGGTTGATTCTTTACCTATTCTTGATCTTATACCTATTACCGAAGTTTCAATTTTAGCAGCTTGAATAATACAACCTTCTGCAATTACAGCTTTATCTAATACCGTACCTGATATTTTTGAAGTAGGCAATATTCTTGCATTTGTATAAACCCTTTGATCGGTGTCATATAAATTGAATTTTGGAATATTATCTGTCAATCCTAAATTGGCTTCAAAAAATGAATCTATATTACCAATATCTGTCCAATATCCTTCAAATTGATAACTTAACGTTTTGTGATCGTGTATGGCACTTGGAATAATCTCTTTACCAAAATCGTTGGTATCCGGATTACTCATTAAATCTACCAATAACTGTCTATTAAATATATAGATACCCATTGAAGCCAAGTAATTTCTATTTTCACCTTTCATTTCATCACTTACTTCTGAAGTCCAATCTGGAAGTAATTCAGCATCTGGTTTTTCAATAAAAGAAGTGATTACGTTATCATTATCGGCTTTAAGAATACCAAATGAGGTAGCATCTTTTGCGTTTACTGGAATAGTGGCAATTGAAATTTCAGCACCCTTTTTAATGTGTTCTTCAAGCATTAATCTATAATCCATTTGATACAGTTGATCTCCAGATAGAATTAAAGCATATTCAAAATCATGACGTAAAAAATGATGCATACTTTGTCTCACGGCATCTGCAGTTCCTTGAAACCATGATTGACTTTGCATCGTTTGTTCGGCAGCTAACACATCTACAAATGCTGAACTGAAAAAACTAAAATGATAGGTATTTTTAATATGTCTATTCAATGAGGCTGAATTGAATTGCGTTAACACGTACATACGCTTTATTTCACTATTGATACAATTACTAATAGGGATATCAACCAACCTATATTTACCCGCAATTGGTACTGCAGGTTTAGATCTTGATTCTGTCAAGGGGTAAAGCCTTGACCCTTGGCCTCCTCCTAAAATAATTGATAATACCTTTTTGCTGTTCATATTTACTTTTTTAATGATTTATATAAATTGATATATGCTTTTGCAGAAGAATCCCAAGAGTGATCTATTTGCATAATTAAATTACGGATTTTATTAAACTCCTTTTGATCGTCGTACAAAAGAGTTGCTCTTTCAATTGTTTTAACTACTGTTTCAGTGTTGAGTTGATGGTGTACGAATCCGAAACCGCCTCCTTCTACATCAATAACGGTATCTTTTAACCCACCTACACTATTTACTATAGGTATAGTTCCATATCGTAAGGCATACATTTGATTTAACCCACAAGGCTCAACACGTGATGGCATTAAAAGAAAATCAGCACCAGCATAAATGATATGGGCTAGCCTTTCGTCGTAACCGATATAAGTGCTATAATCTCCTTTATATTTATAAGTAAGCATCTCTAAAGCACCTTCAATATCTTTTTGACCAGAACCTAATAATAAAATAGAAATGTCTAAATGTTGTAAAGCCGCATCGAATATTTGTGGAAACAAATCTGCTCCTTTTTCCCCAACTAATCGCCCTATAAATGAGAACAATGGTTTTTGAGGATTGAGACCAAACTCTTTACACAACCATTCTTTATTAGCTTTTCTACCAGCATCTAAGGTTTTTTGAGTGTAATTTTTTATAATATAGTTATCTGTCTCTGTATTCCAGACCTGAGTATCAATTCCATTTAAAATACCCACGCATTTAGCACTCTCATGACTCAATAAACTCTCCAATCCATTGGCGTTACTTTTCAACTCTTCCATGTAACTTGGTGATACTGTGGTTACTTTCCAAGCACATTTAATTGCAGCTGCTAGTGGATTTATTTGATGATTCCAGTCGATTAAACCAACTTGTGTAAAATCAAATTCAGGGATCATATATACTTTGTCATGCGAAAACCATCCTTGATACTGAGCATTATGTATGGTAGTAATGGTTGCCACATTTTTTAGTTCGCTGTATTTATAACACTGATCCATCATAAAAGGAATTAATCCTGTATGATGATCATGACAATGTACCACTTTTGGTCTTTTCTCTTTCTGCAGTACCCAATCTAACACGGCAATTTGAAAAGCTAAAAAACGTTCCGTATCATTAGAAGAATAAACATAATCTTTAAACAATAATGTTGGTATATCAACCAAAAATAAGTCAAACCCCAAGTCATTATTTTCTAACATTAAGATATTAACATCTAAATCAAATACACCTAGTCTAACTTTAGAACTTGAAATGGTTTTAAATTTATTTGATTTTGTAAACGCGTTATCATAAAAGGGCATAACAACCTCACTGGTTACCCCTAATTTATTTTGATATTTAGGTAAAGAGCCTACAACATCAGCCAAACCTCCGACTTTTGCAATAGGATAACATTCAGCACTAACATGTAATATATTCATAGGTAAGGTTTGATAATCCTTAAAATTACAAAACATTTTTTAAAATACTCTTTAAAATATGTATGTTTTTTATGATTTTTTATAATTATTCATTTTAGCCCTGAATATGAAATCTTTAAAACATTTGCCTAACTTTACACATATAAAACAATTGCTGAATTCAATGAATTTTAAAAAAAGTATCCCTATTTGTTTACTATTGATTTTACTCTTTAAGGTAAGCTGGAGTCAAACTAATATTCCGCCGTCAATACAAGCAATTGGCAATACAGCCTACTGCCCGTTATCTGAAGTTAATGTGGTAAGTAGTTTTGATATTATAGATCCAGACGACACTTCTATTCAGGCATTTTACATACAAATCTCTGAAGGTTATGTTAATGGGGAAGATCTGTTAAAGCTCAACAATAGTGCTACACATTCTAAAATAACTACACAATGGAGTGCCCTTGAAGGTAAATTAACATTGCAAAGTGCAATTACTCCTGAAATGAATTATACAGATTTAATTGCCGCCGTTAAAGATATTGTATTTAGCAGCAGTTCTGTTACGATTTCAGGTAATAGGTCATTTTCTTTTACCATCGGTTCAGCAAACTATTTACCATCTACTGACCATTACTACGAATACATCTCAAATATTGGTATTACCTGGTCCGATGCCAAAGTCGCTGCTGAAAACAGAACCTATTTTGGTTTAGAGGGTTATTTAGCAACGATAACCTCACCTGACGAGGCTAAATTGGCTGGTGAGCAAGCGAGTGGTGCTGGATGGATTGGCGGTAGCGATGCTGAATCAGAAGGCAATTGGAAATGGGTAACTGGACCAGAAAAAGGCACTTTCTTTTGGTATGGTTTAGCGGTAGGAAATTCACCTACTTTTGCCTTTTGGAACACGAACGAACCCAACAATTTGGGTGATGAAGATTATGCTCATATCACGGCTCCCGGAGTTGGTATTTTAGGTTCTTGGAACGATTTAAGCAATACTGGTTCCACTTCAGGCGACTTTCAACCTAAAGGATATATTGTAGAATATGGCGGAATGCCAGATGATCCTGAAGTTAATATTTCTACAAGTACCAACATTTATATTCCTGCAATAACCTCAACAGTTCCATCAACAAGATGTGGTCCAGGAGAACTAACGCTAATTGCAAAATCAGATGTTGGCAGTGTGGTATGGCACGATACTCCAACAGGTGGAACCACTTTATTTACCGGCGAAAATTTTAAGCCAACCATTATAAATACAACTACATATTACGCTTCTGTTGTTGGGGCTGGATGTGGAGAAAGCCCTAGAATTCCTATTATAGCTACAGCTAACGAATTACCAGATATTAAATCTGTTCTAAATTTTAAAAATTGCGATATAGATAATGTCAACGATGGTTTCACTAATTTTAATTTAAATGAGGCTACCGAAATTATAACCAAAGGAGATAATGAATTAAGAGTATCATATCACCTTACCATAGCAGATGCAGAAGCAGAAATTAATGCGGTTAATGCATATCCTTTTAATAATCAAACAGCGACTACTGTTTACGCACGTGTTGAAAAGCCAAATGCATGTTTTTTAATATCCACTATAAACTTAGAGGTTTCCACTACCGCTTTTCCAGAGGGCTATGTTTATAATTTAGTAGGTTGCGATAATTTAGATGCTAATGATGGTATTACAACATTTAACCTTACAAGTGCTTCTAATCAACTAATTGGTCAATTTCCTTCAGGTCAAAATTTAAGAGTCTCTTACTTTAAAAATCTCATTGATGCACAATCCGAAGAGAATGAAATTACAGATCAAACAAATTATATGAATACACTTTCTTATAACGAAACTCTTTTTGTAAGGGTAGAAAGTGCTGACAACGGTGCCTGTTATGGAATTGGTCCAAATCTGTTGTTAACCGTAAATCCTAGTCCAGAATTTGAAGTAAATCCTGAAGAGGCCTTATGCTTAAATTTAGGTCCACTCGTTATTGAAACATTTAATGCCGATGGTGACTATTCGTATGAATGGCTTAATGACAAAAATGAAGTCATTAGCACTGAACCTACTGCAACAGTAAATTCTAAAGGAGTTTACACTGTAACGGCAACCTCAGATGCAAACTGCACCTCTGCTCCAAAAACAATTTCGGTGAAAGAATCTGATTTATCCAGTATCACCTTAAATGATATTCTAATCAAAGATGATTCTGATAATAATACAATTACGATAAACACAGATAATTTAGGTATTGGCGATTATGAATTTGCACTAGATGATGAAGATGACTCCTATCAAACTGAACCTATCTTTGAAAATGTTGCCGCTGGAATTCACACCTTATATATAAGAGAACAAAATAATTGTGGAACGATCAGCATTGACGTTTCGGTTATTGGCTTTCCTAAATTTTTTACGCCCAATAATGACGGATTCAATGATACTTGGAGTATAAAAGGTATACGTGAAGATACTTTTGAAATGTCTAGTATCTATATCTATGATCGATTTGGAAAAATGCTGGCTAAAACTGATGTAAATGATTTCGGTTGGGATGGTAATTACAAAGGCAAACCAATGCCAGCTAGTGATTATTGGTTTAAAGTTCAACTGACGGATAAAAATGGAGCTGTAAGAAACAGAAAAGGGCATTTCAGTTTAGTGAGGAGGTAGTATGTCACAACAACAGTAGGAATAAGTCTTAAAAACATCCCTAACCCCTCTCCAGAGAGGAAGTGGAACTAAGTATACCTTCTATTCTTTCCTTTAAAACAGGCAATACATCTTCATCAAACCAAGGATTTTTAGTCAACCAAAAACGATTTCTAGGCGATGGGTGAGGTAGCACAAAATAGTTGGGCAAATACTCCTGATAGTTTTTTACTGTTTCAGTCAGCGTCTTTTTAGCGTCTTTTTTCAAATAATATTTTTGAGCATACATTCCAATAAGTATAATCAGCTCTACATTAGGCATTTTATCCAAAAGTTGTTGATGCCATAAAGGTGCACATTCAGGTCTAGGAGGTAAATCGCCTGATTTTCCTTTACCGGGATAACAAAACCCCATGGGTACAATTGCTATTTCCTTTTCATTATAAAATGTTTCATCCGTAATGTCTAACCATTTACGTAATTGCTTTCCACTCGGGTCATCCCATGGTATTCCTGTTTTATGAACCTTGGTTCCTGGAGCTTGACCAATAATTACAATCTTAGATTCACAACTCGCTGCCAAAACCGGTCTAGGGCCTAATGGCAAATGCGAGATGCATACTTCGCATTTTCGAATATTTTTTAATACTTCTTTCATGCCTAATTACCAGTCCTTTAATATGGACAATTATATAATTTAAAGGTACATTATTTATTGTAAAATGAAGTTTTCAAAATCGCTTCTTTAGAACAAAATCAAATTTTCTAAAAAGTCATTAAAAACAATAACTAATTACAAGAATATACCTATATTGGTTAACCATATTTTTTTTAACTAAAACCAACCTAAATGCAAGAATTTTTTGACGGAATGTCAACTTTTGAACAAACCTATTGGATCATTGCTCTAATCGGTTCTGCAATCTTTATTGTTATTCTTATCATGACCTTTTTAGGTGGTGACATGGATAGTGATATGGTAGCAGACGGTACTGATTTTGAAGCTGATGATGGTGGTGTTGGATTTCAATTTTTTACATTCAAAAACTTAATCGCCTTTTTTACTATTTTTGGTTGGACAGGTGTAGTTTGCACGGGCTATGATCTATCAGACGGCGTAATCTTAACCATTTCGGTAATCGCTGGTCTCTTAATGATGGTGGCCACTTCTTCCCTTTTCTATTTTATGAATCGCCTTACGGAAGATGGTACTTTAAAAATTAAAAATGCTATTGGAACTGTTGGTGAAGTTTATTTACCCATTGGTGCCAACCGCTCCAAAACTGGTAAGATTCAAGTAAGTGTTCAAGGTTCATTGCGAGAACTAGAGGCCCTTACCGACGAAAATATTGACTTAGCGACGGGTACGGTTGTAAAAGTAATTGAAATAGTTAGTGCCGAATTATTATTAGTTGAAACCCTATCAAAAAACAAATAACAAGTGAAACGAACATGTTAACAGCATTATCATTTAGGGGAATGATTATTTGCGAACAGTATGTGACTTTTAAAAATCAAAAAAATTAAACCTATGAATCTATTATTTGCCCAAGCTGAAGCATTCAGCGGAATTTATTTAATTGCTGCCGTCATATTAATATTATTTATTTTCTTATTTTCTATGATGCGAAGGTACAAACGCTGTCCTTCTGATAGAATTTTAGTTGTTTACGGTAAAACAGGTGGCGGACAATCTGCCAAATGTATCCATGGTGGTGCGGCATTTATATGGCCAATTATTCAAGATTATGAATTTTTAGACCTAACCCCAATGTCCATTGAGGTCAATTTAACCAATGCCTTAAGTAAGCAAAACATTCGTGTAAACGTACCTTCACGTTTTACCATTGGTATCTCTACCGAGCCTAGTGTAATGCAAAATGCTGCAGAAAGATTATTGGGACTAACGTTGGAAGCTGTTAAAGAATTAGCTCAAGAAATTATTTTTGGTCAACTACGTATGGTGGTTGCATCTATGGATATTGAAGAAATTAATTCTGACCGTGATTCATTTTTATCACATATTACTCATGGTGTTGAAGCGGAATTGAAAAAAGTAGGTTTAAAATTAATAAACGTTAATATTACAGATATTCACGATGAGTCTGGATATATTGAAGCTTTAGGTAAGGAAGCCGCTGCAAAAGCAATTAACGATGCTAAAATATCGGTATCTCAAAAAGTTAGAGATGGTTCTATTGGTGAGGCTCAAGCAGTACAAGATCAACGTATTCAGGTAGCGGCAGCCAATGCCCATGCAGTAGAAGGTGAAAATACTGCCAAAATTCAGATAGCAAATTCAGATGCTGCTAGAAGATCTAGAGAAGCTGAAGCAGAAAGAATTGCCAATGCCTCTGAAAAAGTACAAGCGGCAAAAGCATTAGAAGAAGCATATGCTGCTGAAAAAATTGCTGAAGAAGCTAGGGCAACACGTAAGGAAGCTGAACAAGGTGCAGATATTATTGTCCCTGCTAGAATTGACAAACAAAAAATTGAAATTGATGCCGAAGCACAAGCGGAACAAATTAGAAGAATTGCAAAAGGTGAAGCAGATGCTATCTTTATGAAAAAAGAAGCAGAAGCAAAAGGACTCTATGAAATTTTAACAAAACAGGCTGCTGGTTTAGATCAAATTGTAAAAGCTGCTGGTAACAATTCGAAAGATGCGGTATTACTTTTAGTAGCTGATAAATTACCAGAGTTGGTGAAAACACAAGCTGAAGCAATTAAAAATATTAAAATCGATAAAATTACAGTTTGGGAAAATGGTGGAGGTAAAGATGGCAAAACATCAACTTCTAACTTTATTTCGGGTATGTACAAATCAGTTCCACCTTTACAAGAAATGTTTAACATGGCAGGTATGCAATTGCCAAACTATTTAAAAGGTGAAGGTATTGAAGATGCCGTTGAGGACAAGCCTACTAAAAAAAGCAATTCTAAAACGAAAGATGTAAAACCAAAAGACGATACTACAGAATAATAAACTGTATAAATTTATAGTTAAAAACCTCGTCAATTGGCGAGGTTTTTTTGTTTTCCTCAATGTTTACAAGGGTTATATTCTGTTTTATAGTATGTCATAAAATAAATTTGAAGTCATGATATTTTTGTCTAATAAATTAAATCATTTAATTAATATGGGATTACTAGATAAAATTTTTTGGCTCATTGTTTCAATTTTGAGTGTTTTAAGATTGGGAAAAATTTTAGAAATATGTATTTTAAAGAAACCATTTCCAAACGCAAATATAAAACAAATTGAAAATTTCATAAAAAACACAAAAAGCAAGGATTTAACAAATTTGTTAAAAAAAAGAAATCAAAAAGTGAATAGTCATTGAATCATTCTTATAGATTTAACAAATTCCTCGCACCTCGGAATGACAACAAACGAATAGAATCTGTATTGATATTTACAAAATCATTGTACTGGATACAGCTACTGTTAACTGAAAACTACTTTCTCCCATCAACAACCAGCACAAACTCCCCTTTCGGTGGTTTATTCTCAAAGTGAGTTAACACTTCCTTTATCGTTCCTCTAACTGTTTCTTCATACAATTTAGTCAACTCACGGGAAACTGAAATTTTTCTATCGGAACCAAAATGTTCCGCAAACTGTGTTAAGGTTTTTATCAATTTATGAGGAGACTCATAAAAAATGATAGTCCTTGGTTCTTCTGCCAAAAGCTCCATTCTTGTTTGTCTTCCTTTTTTAATGGGTAAAAAACCTTCAAATACGAATTTATCATTAGGCAAGCCACTATTTACCAAAGCTGGCACAAAGGCTGTTGCTCCTGGCAAACACTCCACTTCAATATCATTTTCAATACAAGCTCGCGTTAATAGAAATCCCGGATCTGAAATTGCCGGTGTTCCTGCATCAGAAATTAAAGCAATGGATTCGCCAGATTTTAATCGCTCCACTAGACGTGTTACCATTTTATGCTCATTGTGCATATGATGACTTTGCATTTGCGTACCAATTTCAAAATGCTTTAATAATTTACCCGAAGTACGGGTATCTTCTGCCAAAATAGTATCTACTTCTTTCAACACTCTAACAGCTCTGAAAGTCATATCTTCTAAATTACCTATTGGAGTAGGAACAATATATAGTTTTGAAATCACCTTAAATATTTTAGCTGCAATTTAACAAAGTTTATGCAAATGACAGACTTATTATATTTATTGGAATTTGTATTTTTACCACATGGAAGATTTTACTCTTTATTTAAAATTAGGTTTATACCATGTTTTAGATTGGCAAGCTTACGACCATATATTATTTTTAGTAGCCTTAGCAGTTATTTACAATTTCACCAATTGGAAAAAAGTGCTTTGGTTAATTACACTTTTTACAATTGGCCACACCATAACCTTAACACTTGCCTCTTATAATATTATAAATATAAATATTGAAATAGTTGAATTTTTAATACCCGTTACTATATTTATTACTGCTTTGGTAAATATAGTAACTCTAAAAAAGAGCAAGCAAAAAAGTTCAAATATCAATTTAATATTCGCCTTTTTCTTTGGTTTAATCCATGGCTTAGGGTTTTCAAATTATTTTAGAATGCTAATGGACGATACCGAATCTAAAATATTACCCTTGTTAGAATTTGCAATTGGTATTGAAATTGCTCAAGTAATTATAGTGTTAGGTATTTTAATTTTAGGTTATATTGCTCAGAACTTTTTTAGAGTTTCAAAGAGAGATTGGGTGTTAGTACTCTCTTCAATAGTAATTGGTGTTGTTATCCCAATGCTAGCGGAACGCATATTTTGGTAAAAATTTAACAAAAAACCCATAATTTTATCGGTACTTTGCCGACTAAAATTTCGTTGAACCTAGTATGACAATAGAAAAACAACTCAAATATGATGTTGCCTATTTAAAAATGGCAAAAGAATGGGCAAAGTTATCCTATTGTAAACGTCGTCAAGTAGGAGCCTTAATTGTAAAAGGTAAAATGATTATCTCTGACGGTTATAATGGGACTCCAACTGGTTTTGAAAATATCTGTGAAGATGATGAAAATTATACCAAATGGTACGTACTTCATGCGGAAGCTAATGCAATTTTAAAAGTTGCCTCCTCAACACAAAGTTGTAAGGGAGCTACACTTTACATTACCATGTCACCATGTAAAGAATGTAGCAAACTCATTCATCAATCAGGAATTAAAAGAGTTGTTTACGCTCAAGCTTATAAAGACAATTCTGGATTAAAATTTTTAGAAAAAGCGGGTATTGAACTCGTATATTTGAACGAATAAAAGACCATAATATAGTACTCGTTACATTCTCAAATGTAAATGACTAAACTAAAAAGACTTGAAACTATTTTAAAGTATGAAAAATAGCAAAATATATTATCCTTTATTTTTAGCCTTGGCGGTAGCCTTAGGTATTTTTATTGGCAGTATGTTAAATTACCCTCAAAATAACTCAGGTTTTCTATTCAATTCTAGTTCTCAAGAAGCAAAAATTAAAAGGTTAATAAACTACATTCAATATGACTATGTTGATAAAGTAGATACCGATAGTCTTTTAGATGGAACCATTAGAAACATCTTAGATAAATTAGATCCGCATTCTGTATATATCCCAGCGAGTGAACATGATGCTATTGCCGAAACCATGAACGGTGAATTTGTAGGTGTTGGCATTCGTTTTTTTATGAGAAATGATTCTTTAACCGTAAGTAATGTTGTAAAAGATGGGCCAAGTGATAGAGCCGGAATTGAAGCTGGTGATAGAATTTTAATCGCTGACAATGACACTTTATACGGTAAGCTTTTAGAAAGTGATTACATTATAAAAAAATTGAAAGGCGAAGCAAATACAAAAGTTAAAATTAAAGTATACAGAAAGTACAAAGACACTTTATTAAATTTTACATTGAAAAGAGGTACTATTCCTTTAGAGAGCATCCCTAGTTATTATATGCTAACTGATACATTAGGCTATATTAAAATTGACAAATTTGCAAATACTACTTATGATGAATTTAAAACTGCTATGAATACGTTGCAGAAAAAAAACATGAAAAGGTTGGTATTAGATCTAAGAGGAAATCCTGGTGGCTATTTGACAATTGCAACACAAATTATTGATGAATTTTTAGGAAAAGATAAGCTCATTGTTTTTACAAAAAATAAAGGAGGTCAAATCGATAAAAGTTTTGCTACTGCAAAAGGTGATTTTGAAAAAGGTCAAGTGTATGTTCTCATTGATGAATCTTCTGCATCTGCAAGTGAAATAGTTGCTGGAGCCTTGCAGGATAATGATAAAGGCGTAATTGTTGGTCGTCGTTCTTTTGGTAAAGGATTAGTACAACAAGAAATGGAATTAGGTGATGGCTCTGCGGTTAGATTAACGGTTTCACGTTATTATACACCAACAGGCCGATCTATTCAAAAACCCTATAATAGTGAAAGTGGTGCTAGTTATTATAATGACCGATTAGAAAGATACAATAATGGCGAATTGACTAATGGTGATAGTATTAAGGTTATCGATTCTTTAAAATTTGTTACCCCAAAAGGTAAAAATGTTTATGGCGGTGGTGGTATTGTGCCTGACGTTTTTGTGAGTATAGATACTACAGCCTATTTTGGAAGATTTCATTTTAGAGCCATTCAAGATTTTGTTTTTGAATATTTAGATAATCATCGTGAAACTACCAAAGATTGGGAGGTAACCAATTTTAAACAAAATTTTGATAGTGATAGCGAAATTTTAAAAGAATACCTTTCCTTATTTGATGATCAAAGTAAATTAGCTGCTGAAAGTATTCCTTATATTAAATTGTATTTAAAAGCTCTTTTTGCTCGCAACCTCTACGATGAAAATGTATTTTATCAGGTAATGAATGAAAATGATGAAATGCTAAAAAAAGTAAAGGAATTGGAAATGAAAATCGATTATATTAAGCCATAGTAGCATTATAATTAAATCTTATCATGCACTTTGGTATGTTCACCACCATTCCATTGCGTTAAAATATCAGTTACAACTGAGGCTCCACTGCCACAGGCAATAGCAAATTGGCTTCGCCATCCCGCCAAAGTACCAGCAACATAAATACCATCAACAACTAGGTGATCATCATTTTTAAGCTGAATGCGATTTTTTTCAGGTTTGGCTTTTTTATGAGGCTCTACAAATTGTTCTAATCCTTTTATAAAAAAAGTATTCGTATAACCTACAGCAATAACAATTTCTTTAGTATGAAATACAGACTTATTGGTAACCACTTCAAAACCATTCGGTAACCGCTGTACCTCTATTACTTTTTCATTATCAATTTGTCTAATATTTGGATATAATTCAGAAAGTTGATTTTTACCAGTTTCTAGAATGCTTTCACCTGTTGTACCGGGATCTAATCCCAATACATTATTAAACAAGGCATCTTGTAAATGAGATGCCTTTTGATGCAATATAATTCCTACTTTTTTACCCTTTGCAAAGCCCTTGTCTTTTGCTGAACCTAAAATCAATGCACAAGACATACCTGCCGCACCACCTCCAACTATAAGCACGTCAAATGTTTTCATTCTGTTATTAGTTAAGTTAATTTTTCAAGCCACAAAATTACATCATAAACCCTTACTTGTAGTATTAGGTTGAAGTTCGCATTTTATTGAATAAATAACCCCTGAATATTGGCTGCAAATAACTTCACGGCAATTGCCAATAAAATTACGCCAAAAACTTTTCTAATTACATCTATTCCACCTTTACCTAATAATCGTTCAATTCTTTTAGATAGCTTTAAAACAATATAAACAAAAATAGTATTGATTACAATTGCTATTACAATACTAATGGTTTGATATTCTGAACTCAAAGAAAGTATAGTTGTCATTGTACCAGCACCTGCAATTAAAGGAAAAGCCAATGGCACAACACTCGCCGTTTCAGGTGCGTCATGTTTATACAATTCAATACCTAATACCATCTCCAGAGCTAAAAAGAAAATAACAAATGCTCCTGCCACCGCAAATGAATTTACGTCAACACCAATTAACTTTAAAATTTCTTCTCCAACAAATAGAAAAGCTATCATTATAACTACCGCTACAAGCGATGCTTTTTCAGACTGTATATGACCTACTTTTTGACGTAAATCTATAATAATTGGGATACTACCAATAATATCTATAACAGCAAATAACACCATAGTTGCTGTTAATATTTCTTTATAATCTAACTGCATATTCTTTATTCTTAAATTTTCGGCAAAAGTATATATATAAACGGATTAAACTAGTAAAATAGAAATAATTATTTTATGCATAATTATATGTATTTTTGCTCCTATAATTTTAAAAAAAGCCGATGTTTCAATTAGGAAAAACTATAGTTTCAGAAGAAATTATTGAAAACGATTTTGTCTGTAACCTTTCCGCATGTAAAGGAACTTGTTGTGTTGATGGTGAAGCAGGAGCACCATTGGAAGAAGAGGAGTTAAAAATACTGATGGATATTTATCCAAAAGTTAAACCATATTTAACTAAAGAAGGTATTGAAGCTATTGAAGACCAAGGGTTATTTATTACTTCAGAGGGCGAATATGAAACACCTTTAATTCCTAGTAACGACAGCTGTGTATATATAAATTATGATGAAAAAGGCATAGCACAATGTGGTATAGAAGAGGCGTATAACCAAGGAGACATTGCATGGAAAAAACCAATTTCTTGCCACTTATACCCCGTTAGAGTCAAAGATTATTCAGAATTTGCTGCGGTAAATTATCATAAATGGGAAATTTGCGATGACGCTTGTACCTTAGGTAAAGAATTACAAGTGCCTGTTTATAAATTTGTTAAACAAGCATTAATCCGAAAATTTGGTGAAGATTGGTATGACGAGTTAGAGAAAGTTGCAGAGAAAATGAAAAGGTAATTAATGTAGTGGTAGTTTAATTTCAACTATTGTCCCTTTTGGTTTCTTTTTTTCATCAATTAAATCGTAAAAGGTTATTGAATAATCATTTTTATATTCTTTTGCAAAATTACTGAGTCGTTCCTCTGTAAGTTTTATACCAACCGAGGTTGTTTTGTGTATTTTTCGGCTATTTATTTCTGCTGATTTTTTACGTCCTATTCCGTTGTCCGTTATCGTTATACTTAAATGAAAATCATCGTCTTTATTAACTTTTATTTTCAAAATTTTCTTTTCTTTAATAGATGCTAAACCATGCCAAATTGCGTTTTCTAAAAAAGGTTGTAAAATAAGTGAAGGTATTTTTATAGTGTCTAGATTTAAGGATTGATCAATGACAACCTCAAACTCAATCTCATTATTAAACCTGATATTTTCAATGTTTATATATAATTGCATGGTTTCAATTTCATCAGCGAGTGAAATTTCTTTTTGTTGAGAGGCATTTAATATTTTTCTGATGAGTTTAGAAAATTTATTAAGATAATAAACTGCATTCTCCTTTTCATTATTAATAATATAGAGTTTGATAGAATTTAAAGAGTTAAAGATAAAATGTGGATTCATTTGACTTCGCAAAGAAGTTATTTTTAATTCGGCGAGCTCTTTGTCATATTTTTCTTTTAACTTTTGTATTTTTTCAGTTTTTGCTTGTAGACTTAAAGATGCCAAATTTTCTTCTAATTGTAAATGTATCGTGTCTTTTAGCTTTTCATTTTCCTGAAGTTGACTTATCAATGTTGCCTGAGATTTATTTTTATCTTCTAATATTAATTTTTGTTTATGCCCCAATCCTAGAGAAAATAATATATTTTCCAAAATAACTCCAAAATAAAAAATAGTAAAGCTTAGCTCATTACTTCCTGGTATCAAATCAAACATATCAATTAGTGTTGCTCCCATTGACGAAAGAAATAAAAATAGCGAACCAACTATAATGTAGTACCTAAAAGGATTATCCATCTTAAAAAGCAGCATATAAGCTCTTATGGAAAGGATATTCATGTAAATGAGAAAAAATATATTTCCTTTCGTGATGAATTCGACATTACCTGTTATACGATATAAAATTTCGAATCCAATGGTTATAAAAAAAATGATGTAAATTCCTCGAAATATAATGCGATACCATTTTAAGGAAAATGCTTTTAAATCTAAAAAAGTAAAAGCAAAAATAAAATATAACATGTTATAGGTCCAAACCAAATTAACATCAAGGGCATTTAAAATACCAACAAAAGGCTTGATTAAAATAGAAACAAACCCATCAGTTGATTCATTTAAGTGACTTAAAAAAATTAAGAAAGTGTACCCACAATAATATAAATAGGACTTGTCTTTGTGTTGAAAATATAATAAGAAATGATAAATGGAGAGCATAAATAAAATGCCCAGCACAAAATAGAGTATACCATTTTCATTAGGATACTCAAATATATATTTTATTGATTCTTTATCCACTTAATAAGACTAAATGGTTAAAACTTTAAGTAATGCATTTTTTTTAGAACGAGAAATTGGAATAGACACCCCGTTTTCTAAAACTAAATATTGTCCATCACTTTTTATAAATTCTTTAATGAAGTTTATATTTACCAAATAGGAATTATGAACTCTAAAAAAAACGTCATGATTAATTAAAGCCTCTACTTCTTTAATTTTTTTTGACAGAATTTCTTTTTTACCATCTTTGAAATAAATTTCACAATAATTACCATCAGATTTACAATAAATAATATCATCAATACCCACAAAAATGGTTTTACCTGCCAATGGTATTTGAATTTTATTGAAACTACTTTTCTGATTAATATTGGCTAATACTTTTTTCAATTCTGTACCTAATAAGTTCCTTTCTTTATTATGCTTAATTTTTGCTACGGAATTTAAGAGATCATCAGTATCAATTGGTTTTAACAAATAATCTATAGCACTTTCTTTAAAAGCACGGATTGCATAATTATCAAAAGCAGTGGTTATTAACAAATCAAACCCTCTATACTTAAGATTGTTAAGCAATTGAAAACCATCCATTTCAGGCATTTCAATATCCAAAAAAACACAATCAGGTTTAAGGTAATTTATGGCAGAAATAGCCTCTATTGGATCAGTAAATGTTTCGCAAACTTCTATGCCTTTACAAAAATTTTCAATCTCCCATTGTAGGCTTTTAATAGCACTAAGTTCATCATCTACAATTATAGCTTTTATCATTTGAGGTTGATTTTATGCTTAAATATAATCGACTTTCATTAGTATTTATTTTCAATATACATATTTGGTTCCTTTCAAAGTATAATTGGTACAAAAACCTTCATCAATGGTAAATACCATCATAATTGGCTTGGATTCCGAAATTTACAAAATTATACTCCAATTGCACAAAATTAACTACCCACTGTACAATTTCACTCAATTTTGATTCTGTCAGTGCATACTTTTGAGTTAACAAACAAAAATCATTAAAATGAAAACAATAAGCCTATTCCTACTCCTTTTTTTAGTTTGTCCCAATATAGAAGCACAATTTCTTAAAAAACTTTCAAAGAAGGTAGAGCAAAAAGTAGAAAACACGGTAATAGATAAAACAGCAAATAAAGCAGCTGATAAGGCTTCCAAATCTATGGATAAAGTCTTTGAAATCAATCCATTTGAAGGCGGTAAAGAAAAATCAGATCCGAATTTGGTTGCCAATTCTTATGATTTCACTTGGAAATATTCAATGAAAATGTCAACAGAAAAAGGCGATATGACCTTTGACTATTACCTCAAACCCGATGCAACTTATTTTGGATTTACCTCTGCTACTATGCAAAACATGTTTACGGTTATGGATAACAGTAATAATGTAACCGTAATGTTTATGAAATCTAAAGACAATAACATTGGTATGGTAAATTCTTTGAATGTTAATCTAGATTTAGAAGAAGCTAACGAGGAATCTGCAAAATACACTTTTGAACAACTACCAGATAAAACAATCAATGGATACCATTGCAAAGGGGTAAAAGCTTACAATGATGAGCATGAAATGATCATGTACCTCACAAACGACACAGAAGTGAGCTTTGACAACATATTTAAAACCGGTAAAACTAAAGTGCCTGTGCAACTTAAGGATTATTTCAAACCCGATGATAAAATTCTCATGATCCGAATGGATATGAAAAACTTAAAAAACAAAAAGAAAAATGCAACAATGGAATGTATTGGCCTAGAAAAAGTTTCTAAAACAATTAAAAAATCAGATTATAAATTTATGTAAACCACAAATCATTCCTTTCTCTTGTGCAATTGGTTTTAGTATTCATTTCCTGTGCGAATTTTCCAAAAAGAAAAACCAAAAACAAAAGAGGATTATTTATAAAAATTGAATCGTAACTAAAAATTAATAACTATGAAAAATTTAAAAAAAAGCACACATCAAGCAAAGGGCAATTACTATTTCTTCAATAGAATACTACTTTTAACAATTGCCTTTTTTACAACAATTTTAGTATTTACGGCCTGCAGTAAAGATGACATCTTAAATCCAAATGGAAATTGTGGTAATTCTTCTTGGGCACAACAAGTCGAAAAAGAAATAACAGCTTGGAACAATGCTGCTACTGCATACAGCCAAGACCCAACAACTACAAATTGTAATAATTACAAAAGTGCTGGAAAAAATTATTTGGACGCCCTAGAAGGTATTAAAAACTGTGTTCCTGGTGCAAGTACCAACGATTTTAAAAAAGCTATCGAAGATGCTAAAAATGAATTAGACGCAATGAATTGTCAATAAAAAACAAAAACTAATAAACAGAACACCATGGACTCTATTGAAAACAAACCAGTAGTTGTGAACGAAGGCAAGAACATAGCAATTATTGCCTATATCACTATTATCGGACTAATAATCGCCTTTGTCATGAATGGTGATAAGAAAAATGCTTTTGCAACCTACCACATTAAGCAATCATTGGGTTTGGCCTTAACGGGCTTTGCATTGGGAATGATTGGAATGATTCCCATTTTAGGATGGATCGTCTCCTTTTTTGGCATTTTTGTTATTATGTTCATGTGGATAATGGGATTAATGAATGCCATTAATGGCAATGAAAAGCCAGTACCTCTTTTAGGGGAAAAATATTTAGAATGGCTTAAAAATTTAAAATAATATACTGATATCTATCTTGAAAAAAATATTTATGAAAAACATAAAACATCCTTTAAAGCATATTAAGCATGTATTAACAGTAGGTACTTTTGCACTACTATTTATAAGTACTGTTGCTTGCGATAAGGACAACGACCCCAATATCAATAAGACGGCTTTTCAACCTCATTCAGATCAAGGCAATAATTTAGTGTTGACCTATCCTGATGGAACTAAAGAATATATAAATGGAGATTCTGTACTTGGTTGGGGTAGTGGTCACTTATTAGGGGGTAATTATTTTAAACAAGTAATGGGTGGTGGATCAGAAAAAGGCTTTGTAATAAGGATTAATATTCCTCCAAATACCAAAAAAGAAGAAATTATTGGTGCTGAACTAAAGTTAGATGGAGCTAGATTATACCTTCAAAACTCCTCAGACATACCGTTACGCCCAGAATTATGGATAAGAGGAGATGGTTTTGATGTTTACGAAAATGCTACAGGTAAGATTAAGATTATTGAAACCGATAGTTATGATATTATAGGAGAAGTTAATGCCGAAGTTACAGACATTAACTTCAAATCTGTAAAAATAAGTGGCTTTTTTTGGAAGAAAAAAGCAGATCCATATAGCAATTAGAAACGATTTAAAATCATATTAAAATGAGGAATATTCTAATACTTAGGCTCACTGTATTTCTTTTGATTTCTTGTAAAGAATTCGAAAATGGAGTGAAATGAAATCTTAACCTCTGGCACTGAACAAGATAAAGATTCTCAAACAGATTCTCAAGCCGCACTTCGATTTCTTTACGACAATAGATTTATGTAACCATATAAGGCAAAAGAATGGATGTTGATGCTCTTTGGAATGCCTATGGAATTGAAAATTTGAAACGTTTTAAAGAGTATAATAAATAATCTATACAATGGAATTCTTGGCATCACTTAGTCGATCACAAATAGCGGGCATAATCTTACAATTGGCAATAGTACCTTTTTTATTTATGGCATTGCGGCTTTGGTGGTGGACAAAACAATCTGTTCAATGGCCCAAGGTTAAAGGTGAAGTCGCAAAAAGCCTTGATTTTTCACTTTCAAAGATAATCGATTTTTTATATACGTATGAAATCAAAGGTATTGCCTACCAAGGAACGAAACCTTTTTTTGCAAATTCTTTTAAAAATTTTAAAAGCAAGAAGACTTCAGAATTAATGGAAAAGTATACCAAAGGAACACAAGTTGTTGTTTATTATAATCCTTCAAATCATAATATATCAACCTTGGAACCTGGTAGAAAAGATGGTGTAGTTGGTACTTTGGCTATATTGATTTCACTGTTTTTGTTAGGGTTTTTAGCGTACAGCTACCCTAATTTAATAACAGAAATCATTGATTACTTTCAACCTTTATTTACTAAATCTTAAATTCAAATAGCATGAAAAAAGCATTACTTCTACTCACGATTTTATGTACCTCGTTAATAACGTATTCGCAAACTACTTATACAGTGAATACTATAGATGATTTCCTAGATGTAAATTTAAACGATGCTATTTGTGCTGATAAAAACGGGAATTGCACTTTTAGAGCGGCTCTTCAAAATGCAAATAAAACAAGTAATAAGGATATTGTTAACTTTAATATTTCAGGCTCTGCACCTTTTACAATTGCAATAACCGAAGATATTCTGCCAGACATATTACAACCTGTAATAATAGATGGCCGTACGCAACCACAATATACCATCAATCATACACCTGTTATAGAAATATCTAATACTTTTCTGCAATACTCAAATGGCATTAAGCTCATTGGAAACTCTTCAGGGAGTGAATTATATGGCCTTTGTGTCGTTAATTTTGCAAGAATGACGCAATACCCATACAGTTTTGGTTATGGAATAATTAGCAGTACAGCAAATCATATTATACAATCTAATTATATAGGTTTAAGGGCAGATGGCAAAACCGTTGGTGGCAATACAGGAGGAGGATTGTCTTTAGGGTATCTTGGCGGACATCTGGTAGGAGGAACACAACCCTTTCAAGGAAATGTTATTTCGGGCAATCCTTCCTTTGGGCTAAATATTTCAGGCTCATCATTAAATTCATTTCAATCATCCAATAACATAATTCAGGGGAATTTAATCGGTACAGATGCTACCGGCACTTTGAACAGAGGTAATAAATTCAACGTTCAGATAGTTGATTCGTATAATAATACTTTAGGTGGTCACACTCCACAAGCTCGAAATGTTATTTCTGGAGCAAATGCAACTGACGACGCCACAGTTGGAACTGGCATAGCGATTAGCGGAACACAGTCTTATAACAATGCAATTATAGGGAATTATATTGGTACAGATATCACAGGAACAAAATCCATACCTAATGCCAGAGGAGGTGTTTTAATTTTATTTGGAGCTAATACTAATCGAATTGGAACAGATGGTTCCGGAGAAGGAAATATAATATCTGGAAATGGACAATATGGGGTCTATCTTCAAGGAGGTACAACAGATCCTGTAATTTCAAACCTTATCAGAGGAAATTATATAGGTGTTGATGCTACTGGAAATGTAGCATTGCCAAACTCAATAGGTATCATGATGCTTACGGGAGAAAATAATAATAATATTATTGGTGGAACAACTGCTAATTCAAAAAATGTTATTTCAGGAAACGCAAGTGATGGAATTACTATTCTTAGCGGCAAGAACAACCAAATTATTGGAAATTATATTGGCACAAATGCTCTAGGCACACTTGCCATACCTAATTATACAGGTATTTATTTAGAAGACAGTAATAATAGTATTGGAGGACAAGCAGCAGGTAATAGAAATATTATATCTGGAAATTCTATAGGAATTGAAATTTCAGAAAGTACATCGAGTGGATCTTCGATAATAGGCAATTATATTGGTTTGAATGCTTCTGGCAATAGAGCATTGCCAAACGCAACAGGAATATCATTACATTCTTCATCAACAAATAGTACCATTGGAGGTGCAAATCCTTTAGATAAAAACATAATTTCAGGGAACAGTAACATTGGGATATTTGTTTCGGGTACATCGCACAACATTCAAAATAATTATATAGGATTGAATTCTGATGGCAATGGAATTATTAAGAATGGAAATGAAGGATTAAGACTTAATGGAACTTTAACCAATACTAAAGTTTCAGAAAACACAATATCAGGGAATGGTACAACATCAAACACCTCTAAAAACGTCTATTTTAATTCCGCAAATGAAGTTCATTTTTTCAGAAATAAAGTAGGTACGTTACCTGATGGCAATTCATTACTCACAAATATCGGTGTTGGTTTAACAATGAACAATTCAAACAATAATAGTATTGGAGGTACTACAGTTGCCGAAGGAAATATTATAGGAAATCATAATCTGAATGGTATATTATTGATTTCTAATTCCAACAATAATACTTTTAGTAATAACAATATTGGTGTGGGTTCAGATGGTTCAACTAATATTGGAAATTCAATAAATGGAATTGTTATCACAGGAAATAATACCAAGAACAAAGTTAGCAATAATACAATTACCAATAATCAAAATGGTGTTATTATAAGTACAACTTCTGGCGTACCGACCCAAGTTACTATTTCTAAAAATAGCATTTATAATAATTCAGTTTTAGGAATCGATTTGGAAGGTACCGCTTCAAATGACGTTAACGATGCTGATACTGGTGCAAATATACTTCAAAATTCTCCCGAAATAAGTGCAATAAATTATTTAGGCAACGTGAGTGTTGAAGTCACTTACAATGTGCCAAGTGCGGTAACCAATTCCGCTTATCCGATTACTGTTGAGTTTTTCGGTGCAGATAATGGTCAAGGTAAGAAATATATTAGTACAGATATTTATACACTACCTGGAGCCAAAACTGTAACCTTGAGCCTTCCCAATGGTTTTGAACAGAACGATTACAACAATATTGTTGGTACTGCAACCGATGAAAACGGAAATACTTCAGAGTTTGGAACCTCAGTCAACTATTCATTGGGGATTTCAAAGTTTGAAAATAATACTGCTAAAATATTCCCAAACCCAACGCGAGATCTCTTAACTATTCAATCTAATTTCAATGAAACACTTACAATTGAAGTATTTGACGTTTATGGGAAAAATGTAATGAATCAAAAAATGATAAATACAATGAATGTTTCTTCTTTAGCCTCAGGTGTTTATTTATTAAAAATAAAAGATGAAAATGGAGGCATTAAATCAGCAAAAATGATAAAACAATAAATCCTAATATCATGTACAAAATACTATTTATTCTAATGTTATTATCAATTCAAGTAATTTATGGTCAAACACCCGAAGAGCAAAAATTGATCGATAAGTCTCTAAAATCACTCGACAGTATTATGAACACCCCAGAAATGAAAGCCATGGAGAAGCTTACGGAAGCCAGAGAAAAAAAACAGAAATCAAATACT
Source organism: Aureibaculum luteum (assembly GCF_003449015.1). GTDB lineage: Bacteria > Bacteroidota > Bacteroidia > Flavobacteriales > Flavobacteriaceae > Aureibaculum > Aureibaculum luteum. Next base: position 960,289 of record NZ_QRGD01000001.1, read on the forward strand.
GAACCAGAGAAAAAAAACACCCCTAAAGTTAAACCCAAATTTGATAAATACTGGGTAAATACACTTTCCAGCAATAATGATATGAAACTTAAAGGCTGGAACAATGGAGTAGCCGATCTTGGTTTTAACTATAATTATGATTCAAGAAAAGATAAAGTGGAATATGTTAAAGTTGGGAATATTAAAGCAGACGGAACAATTATATTGAATCCAAAACATGAAATTCCTGTTTTGAAACCCTTAAACAACTTTAAAAACAGCAATGTTTTTTATGATATTCACAATCCAGATTCTTATCAATACACAAATGAAAATACCGGTTTTAAACTGAATTCTTATGTATTAGTATATCAAAACGAACAAAAAATTGGTGTTTTAACGGTTGGAAATTCTGCAAAAGTTACCCGAAATCTATTAACACCAGGAGATTTGTATTTTGGTGATGAAGGGTATATGCTATCATGGGTTTATGTTGAAGAGGCTTGTGCAATAAGGGCTAATGAAAATTGGAAAGGAGATTTGGGTAATACAGGTACTCCATTAATTGTTGAAACCAATGTTGTTTATAATCTAAGTTTTAAGCCAGGCTGGAATTTGATTAAAACCGAGATTATCGGGGCATATCAATTTCCAAATGCTCCAGAAGAAGATAGGTCTCGTTATAAAAAACATGAACATACTATAATTACTAAAATACCTAATGATGCGACCTATTTCTTTAGGTCAGCGGAACACTACTAAAATTTTTAAATAGACATAAAATGAAAGTTACAAGAATCAATTTATTAATCGTATGGATTGCATTACTCACATTAAGTTGCAACAAAAAAGAAAATAAAAGTGAAGAATCTACACGTTTGAATTCAGAAAAAGTTGTTGCAATAAATTCACCTTACGAGCTCATTTCAAGGGAAGATGTTAAAAATATTTTTAATGTAGTGGAATTTCCAATTGACGTACAGGATAAGGTTTTGACGCAACCTACCTGCATCTATAAATGGGAAGACAGTAAAGTTTTTAGAATGAAAAAAATTGTTAATCAAGAAGTAAAGTTCGCAATGCCTAGTGAAGTGCTTATTGTAATGGTAAAAAAGTGTACAGAAAGTATGTTTAAAAGATCTACTTCGGTCTATAAACAACCACATTTAATTGAAAACTTAGGTGATATGGCTGTTTGGGATGTGAGGATGTCTCAAATGACTTTTCTTTCAAATCACTTTATATTTCATGTCCATGTTAAAGTTTCTAACGAAAATCAAATCAATCTGAAAAAGGCCACGGAAGTTTCTAATTTAATAATTGAAAAACTTAGTGCCTTTTGAACGACTATAATTCTCTGAAATTCAGTAAATAAAAAAGTAAAACATTTGCTAATAATAAATTAAATATAATGTCAAATCGTAAGAGCTAAATCATAAAAGATCAGAAGAATTGAAAACCTAAAATAAAGTGTAACAAAACATTATTTAATACAAAAGTACTAGTAACACTAGTCTCAGCTTAAAGAAAGTTCAAGGTTAATGATTGAAAAAATTTTGAAAATTTTAAGATTGTTACTTTGGTAAATTTATATATTTGCAGTACAAAACAGAAAAATTCTAAACTATGAAAATTATTAAAAAGTTAGTTCTTACAATAGCCTTAATTGGCGGTATTAGTTCAATGAATGCACAAGTATCCGCTGGTGGTGGTGTTGCTTATAATGAAGGTATAGATGCCCCAGGTCTCTTCGCAAAAGTTGAATTTGAGATTATGGAAAATATTGCCATTTCTCCGAGTGTATCTTATTTTTCAGGAAGTCAAGCAAAAATAGTAGGTAATTCTTACAAAAATAATCTGTTTGCTGTTGATGTTAACGGACATTATAAAATTGAGGTAATGATGGACGAGTTAGATGTATATCCTTTGGCTGGTTTAAACTATTCTAGTTATAAAAATGGGATCGAAACTTTAAACGAAGGCTACGGTCAAAACAGTGGTAATGCATTAGGTTTGAACATCGGTGGTGGTGGTAGATGGAAATTCGCAGATCAACTCAGTGTATTTGCAGAATTGAAATATACGGTAAGTAGTTTAAGCCAAGTAGTTTTAGGTGCTGGAGTTTTATATGAATTTTAAAAATATTTCATTTCATATTATATAAAAAAAGAGCCAATTTAAATTGGCTCTTTTTTTATTTTAGAAAGTACCGTTTAAGCAGAATTTTAGAAAACCTAGTAAACTTCAAGGCTCACAGTATTTATATTATTTTAAACAACTGTATATCAGTATTTTATATGTTAAATAAATGTTAAGCAATTAGCATTTACACTCCTCTTTGTTAAAAACTTCTCGAGTTTTGTTTATAATTTTGACTTTGTTTCTTCACCAAAAAAAACAATCTTTGTAAGATACCGTTTGTGCCAACAGTTTCCAATAGCGTACTACCAACACTATAATATTCAAAAAATATTTAACAATGCAACAAGAAGAACCTATTTTACAGCCTAATGATAACAGATTTGTAATTTTTCCAATTCAACATCCAGATTTATGGGAATGGTATAAATTACAACAAGCAAGTATATGGACAGCTGAAGAAATTGATTTAGAAAAAGATGTGCATGACTGGAATAATAAGCTTACTGAAGACGAGAGATATTTTATAAAACACGTTTTGGCATTCTTTGCTGCTTCTGATGGAATCGTTAACGAAAACTTAGCAGAAAACTTTGTGTCTGAAGTACAATACACGGAAGCTAAATTCTTTTATGGCTTTCAGATAATGATGGAAAACATCCATTCTGAGGTGTATTCATTACTTATAGATACCTATGTAAAAGATGAAAAAGAAAAAGATCAATTATTTAGAGCCATTGAGGTTTTTCCAGCCATTAGAGACAAAGCACAATGGGCGTTAAAATGGATTGATAGTCCAAGTTTTGCTGAACGCCTTATCGCTTTTGCCGCTGTTGAGGGAATCTTCTTTTCTGGAAGTTTTTGCTCTATATTTTGGATGAAAAAAAGAGGACTTTTACCTGGTCTTACCTTCTCTAACGAATTAATTTCAAGAGATGAAGGTATGCATTGTGATTTTGCTGTGCACTTGCATAACAATCATATGGTAAATAAAGTGCCAAAAGAAAGAATTACAGAAATACTTTGTGATGCTCTTGATATTGAAAGAAGCTTTATTACCGAATCTCTTCCTGCTAGTCTTATCGGAATGAATTCAAAATTAATGACGGAATACTTAGAGTTTGTTACGGACAGACTTTTAGTAGAATTTGGATGTGAAAAAGTATACAATTCGGCAAATCCATTTGATTTTATGGAAATGATTTCTCTAGAAGGTAAAACCAATTTCTTTGAGAAAAAAGTATCTGAATACCAAAAAGCTGGTGTAAAATCTGGAGGAACTGGAAGTATCAGTTTTGATGCCGATTTTTAACCAAATAAACTTTTTACCAATTAATAACTAAATACCCAAAAATAACTATGTATGTACTAAAAAGAGACGGAAAGAAAGAGCCTGTTATGTTTGACAAAATTACCGCAAGGGTAAAAAAAATGTGTTACGGATTAAACAAATTGGTTGATCCTGTAAAAGTTGCCATGCGTGTTATTGAAGGTCTTTACGACGGAGTTTCTACTTCTGAGTTAGACAATTTAGCAGCTGAAATTGCAGCTACAATGACCATTCAACATCCTGACTATGCTAAATTAGCTGCTAGGATAGCCGTTTCTAACTTACATAAAAATACCAAAAAGTCATTTTCTGAAACAATGACAGACTTATACCTTTACGTCAATCCACGTACCGGTAAAAAAGGACCAATGGTTGCTGATGATGTCTATAAAGTCATACAAGACAATGCTGAAAAGTTAGATTCTACTATAATCTATAATCGCGATTTTAACTACGACTTTTTTGGGTTTAAGACGTTAGAAAGATCTTACTTATTAAAAGTTAATGGAAAAATAATTGAACGTCCTCAACATATGTTAATGCGAGTATCTGTTGGTATCCACTTAGATGATATTGATGCCGCAATTGAAACGTATGAGCTAATGAGTAAAAAATATTTTACGCATGCTACTCCAACGTTATTTAATGCAGGTACACCAAAACCTCAAATGTCGTCTTGTTTTTTACTTCAAATTCAAGAAGATAGTATTGATGGTATTTATGATACACTAAAACAAACGGCTAGTATCTCTCAATCTGCAGGTGGTATTGGTTTGTCTTTACATAATGTTAGAGCCACAGGTTCATATATTAGAGGTACAAATGGTACTTCTAATGGCATTGTACCCATGCTTCGTGTTTTTAATGATACTGCAAGATATGTAGATCAAGGTGGAGGGAAAAGAAAAGGATCTTTTGCCATGTATTTAGAACCTTGGCATGCCGATATTTTTGATTTTTTAGATTTAAAAAAGAACCACGGTAAAGAAGAAATGCGTGCTCGCGATTTATTCTATGCGATGTGGATTCCAGATTTGTTCATGAAACGTGTGGAAGAAGATGGTGAATGGACTTTAATGTGCCCTAATGAATGTCCCCATTTATTTGATACTTATGGTGATGAATTTGAGAAGCTTTATGAAGGTTATGAAAAAGTAGGTAAAGGAAGAAAAACAATACAGGCTCGCGATTTATGGGAGAAAATATTAGAATCTCAAATTGAGACTGGTACGCCATATATGTTATATAAAGATGCGGTTAATAGAAAATCAAATCAAAAAAATTTAGGAGTTATCCGCTCTTCGAACTTATGTACTGAGATCATGGAATACACAGCAAAAGATGAAGTTGCTGTATGTAATTTGGCTTCTATTGCCATGCCAATGTTTATTAGTGAAAATGCAGAAGGGCAGAAATATTTTAACCATAAAAAGTTATTTGACGTTACCAAAAAAGCAGCTAAAAATCTGGACACTGTTATTGATAGAAATTATTATCCTGTAAAAGAAGCGGAGAATTCAAATTTTCGTCATAGACCTATTGGATTGGGTATTCAAGGATTAGCAGATGCTTTTATTATGTTAAGGATGCCGTTTACATCTGATGAAGCAAAACAACTAAATCAAGATATCTTTGAAACACTGTATTTTGCTGCAGTAACTTCATCTATGGAAATTGCTAAAGCGAAAGGACCCTATTCCACATTTAAAGGCTCTCCAATGTCAGAAGGTGAATTCCAATTTAACATGTGGAATATTTCTGAAGATGATCTTAGTGGTAATTGGGACTGGAAAAAATTACGTAAAAACGTTGTAAAACACGGTGTACGTAACTCACTATTAGTTGCTCCAATGCCAACAGCATCTACTTCTCAAATATTAGGAAACAACGAAGCTTTTGAACCTTATACTTCTAATATTTATACACGTAGAGTACTTTCTGGTGAATTTATTGTTGTGAACAAACACTTACTGGAAGATTTGGTTGAACTTAATCTTTGGGACAATGAAATGAAAGAAAGTATTATGAGAGCGAATGGTTCCGTACAACATATTGAAGCAATTCCTCAAGAGTTGAAAGATTTATATAAAACCGTGTGGGAGTTAAGTATGAAAGATATTATAGATATGGCTCGTCAAAGAGGTTATTTTATAGACCAATCACAATCGTTAAATCTTTTCTTAAAAGATCCAGATTATGGTAAATTGACTTCAATGCATTATTACGCTTGGAAGTCTGGTTTAAAAACAGGTATGTATTACCTTAGAACCAAATCTGCCGTGAATGCTACTCAGTTTACATTGAGTAATAGTAAAAAAGAGGAAATTAAAAAAACGCAAATTGCAGCTGTTGAAGCACCCGTAAATGTTGAAAAAGAGCCATCTCCTTTAATAACAGATGACACTTCAATGACAGCTGAAGAATATAAAGCAATGATTGCTTTGGCTAAAGAAAATGAAGGTGATGATTGTTTAATGTGTGGGTCTTAATAACAATTGACCACATATGAACTAATTAGAAATAGTAACTATAACTTTTATAAAATCTCGAAACGTTGCCTGTTTCGAGATTTTTTATTTTTACGAAATAAGAGACTTAATGATGCGTTAAAACAATAACTGATTTTTAGTTCAACAGAAATGGAGGTATTAAACTACAAAAAATTTAGAGTAACTGACGAGATGTTTGCCAGTAAAGGCAAAAGATTTCTTAATTATTTAATTGATCTAGCCTTCTTTTATGCATTATTTATGCTGTTAGGTGTTCTTTTATACATAATAGCTGAGATAACTGCCAGTGAAGGGCTTATTGACTTCCTTATTGAATTAGAAAACGTTAACCCGATTATTGACCGTTTACTAACTGCAGTTCTATTAGTTATATATTATACTATTTTAGAAAGCCTATCTCAGAAAACTATTGGTAAATTAATTACGAGAACCAAGGTTGTTCTTGAAAATGGAGAACGACCACCTTTCGAAGTATTTGTTAAACGTTCTTTATGTAGGATTATACCTTTTGATCCCTTTTCTTTTTTAGGTAAAAAGGGCTGGCATGATTCCATTTCTAATACCTACGTTGTAGATGATAAGGTATTTCATGAGCAAAAAACACAACATAAAAATTACCTAGAACTAGGAACGGTACATGAGTAAACTTGCTTTTTAAAATATTCCCGTTTTTTTTTATTGTTTTTTTCTTTAAATTTAGCTACTACTATTAATAGTCCTAATCAATAATAGACGATTTAATTATATGTATAAAAAATCACTTCTTTTCGTTTTATTATTAGCCTTAGCAGTTACTTTATATTTTAGTCCCAATTTTGAAACCATAGCCGCAGGTGTTGCTATTTTATTATTTGGTATGATAATGTTAGAAGAGGGCTTTAAAGTTTTCACAAAAGGCCCGCTTCAACAAATTCTAAAAAAAACTACTGACAAACTTTATAAAAGTATAACAACAGGTGCAGTACTAACCACGCTTATTCAATCGAGTTCTTTAGTTTCAGTCATAACCATTTCTTTTATTAGTGCTGGTTTAATAAGTTTATCATCTGGTATTGGTCTAATATTTGGAGCAAATATAGGAAGCACAACAACCGCTTGGTTGGTGGCAGGTTTCGGTCTTAAAATTAAAATTTCTGCATTGGCAATGCCCATGCTTATCTTTGGTTTAATCTTTTCTTTACAGAAAATAAATACACTTAAAGGAATAGGTAACGTACTTATTGGTTTAGGTTTTTTCTTTTTAGGAATTTTTTTTATGAAAGAAGGTTTTGATGTTTTTAGTAACGACATTGATTTAACAAAGTATGCTGTTTCTGGTTTTTTAGGTCTGATTTTGTACACAGGTATCGGAATAATTATAACAGTTCTTTTGCAGTCGAGTGCTGCATCTTTGGTCTTAGTTTTAACTGCATTAGCTGCAGGGCAAATAGAATATGAAAATGCTCTTGCACTAGCTATTGGTGCCAATGTAGGCACTACGATTACAGCTATTCTCGGATCAATAAGCTCAAACATTGCTGGTAAAAGATTGGCTATAGCACATTTAATATTTAATGTTATAACGGCAACTTTAGCTTTAGCATTTATATATCCTTTAGGAAATTTAGTAAATTATTTGGCAAATTCATTTGGCATATCAGCAACAGACTATACCCTTAAACTTGCCTTATTTCACACCATATTCAATGTGATTGGTGTGCTTATAATGATACCATTTATAAAGAAGCTAGAGCTGTTTTTAGTAAAATATTTTCAAGAAAAACCTAATAGTGATGCAGCAAAACCTCAATATTTGAATGAAGCCGTTTTAGCATTTCCAGGGTCAGTTATCAAAGCATTAACGGACGAATCTAAGGACTTATATAAGAATGCCATTTTTGAAATTGTAGCACATGGAATCAATATTCATAGAGAAGATATAAAGTCTCATGAGAAACCTAAAAATATAATTAAAAAATCAACCAAAGACTTAGATATAGCCATTGATGAAGTATACCATGCCAAAGTTAAATATATATACGGAGAGATAATACGTTATGCGGCAACCGCTCAAAGTAAATTAAAGCTAACAGAATCTCAAAATACCACTATTTCAGAAATAAAAATTGCCAACAGAAAAATGGTAGAAATAATAAAAGATGTTAGAGAATTGAACAGAAATGTAAACATGTCTACAACATTAAATAATGAATATTTGATTAAAGAATATAATCTTTATCGAAAAAAGGTATTAAAAGTTCTTAGGGTTATTTATAGATTTAGAAAAGGAGATGACACTAAAAACTATAGTAAAAAAATGAATAAGCTAAAAGCTGCTGCAAAAGAGAATAAAGCAAAAGGTAACCATTCAATAGACAGTTTAATAAGAAAAGGATTGATTACTCCTGAAATGGCATCATCACTATTTAATGATTACTCATACGTAAATGATATTATTAAAAAGCTAATTGAAGTGGCTGAGCTATTATATAGCAACAAAGATTCTTTATTAGAAAACAATCCAGAATAAAAAATGGTCTGAGAAATTAAAATTCTCAGACCATTTTTTATTTACTGTTAATTAAAGCTTTTAACTTTCTGTATTCATCAATTTAATATTGCGATCGTGCTCACTGTAATAGAGCTCCAATATGTTTATACCCGCCTTAATTAAATCTTTCGTTTCTAATAAAATACTAAAATACAACGTAGTGTTTTTCGGACTCGATTCTATCGTTCTTGTACGTTCTACTTGTTGATGAATAGCATTTTCGACATGGTCTAATAAAGCTTGTTTGTCATTTATTAAGTCTGGTACAATTTTATCAAAAGAACGAGAATCAAATACCTCTCTTGTTTTATCAAATAAAGAAACGAGTTGGTCGTTAATCTCAATCAATTCATCCGCTTGTTTTTTCTTTAATGGTCTATGATTATTATTGATATGTTTATGACTGACTTTAGAAATAAAACTAGCCGATTGTGCCATATCTTGTAAATTACCAATAACATCAATATAAAATTTACTAGCCCCTAAATAAGAGTCATCTAAATTTTTAATAAAGTAAAACATATTATTCTGTAAGCCCTCAATTTCATTTTCCAACTTAATTACAGTACTTTTTGCTTTCTTAAGACTCGACAAATCTTCATTTATCAATCCGTCAATAGTACTTTTATTTATTTTACTTATTCTTTTTAATGCTTTTGAAATATTGTCTGCACTCTCTTCAATAACACCATGAATGGAGTTACTTTCAGCTTTACTCAAACTGTCTTCCGCTTTAATTTCTCTTCCTTTTTTAATATGTTTAATATAATTTCTGGCCAACAATAAAACGGCAACTAATAAAAGTATTGCTATCATAGTTACACCTCCCAAATGGATTAAATAAGCTATGGTACCAGCAGCAATAAAAGCACTTATTGCAGTACCAAACCAACCTCCAATTACATTTAGAACACCAGCAACTCTATAAACAGCACTTTCGCTTCCCCAAGCTCTATCTGCCAAAGAAGTACCCATAGCAACCATAAAAGTAACATAGGTAGTTGACAATGGTAATTTCATTGAAGTAGCTAATGATATTAAAATACTTGCTACCATTAAATTAACTGCAGCACGCACCATATCAAATGCAGGCAACTCATGCTCTTTACCTTTAACTAGTTTAATAACAGGCTTTTCAAATTGTTTTTCTACATGATTTTGAATAGGTGCTGGTATCACTGAATTCGTATATTTTGAAACAAGAATAGAGGCTCTTACTAAGCTTCTAGATATAAAATTAGGGTTAAAACGTTCTTGGGTTTCTCCTTGACTCGATAAATCTAAAGATGTTTTAACGACACTCTTGGCTTTGCTAGAAAACCAAAGTGTTAAAACCATAATAAGGCCCGCACCTAACAACAAAAATGTTGGAGTTTGCACTTTTTCAGCCAATGATGACATCGGGAAATCTATCGCAGCAATACCTGAAGCCGCCCATGTTTCATAAGATTGCCAAGCGGCAATAGGTACTCCAATAAAATTAACTAAATCATTACCAGCAAATGCTAATGCTAAAGCAAAAGTACCCACTAAAATAATCAGTTTATAAATATTTTGCTTAAAGACTTTTACAAAAATATAAGATAACAACGTCCATAAAGCAAAACTCCCTAACAATATAAATATGGTTTTACCTTCAATAAGGTGTTCTATTTCTTTATAATAGTCTGTTCCTTTTAGACCTTTAATAAATATAAAATAAGTAATTGCAGCCAAGGCAAAACCTCCAAAAATAGCACCTACCCATTTGGCTTTACGTTCAAAGTTAAAAGACAACAAGACTCTGGAAACATATTGGACCAGGGCTCCAATAGAAAATGCAATTACCACTGAGAGCAGAATACCTATGATAATTTCAGTAGCTTTATCAGTGTTTATATATTTACCCAATTCTGAAATAGAATCGCCATTAGCCGCTATTTTAATAAGTGCCATTGCTACTGCAGCACCTAATAATTCAAACACAATAGATACGGTAGTTGATGTTGGCATCCCTAACGTGTTAAAAAAATCGAGCAATAATATATCAGTAATCATTACTGCCATAAAAATGATCATGATTTCATTGAAATAAAACTCGCTTGGAACAAATATTCCTTTTCGAGCAACCTCCATCATACCACTAGAAAAAACAGCTCCAAATGCGACACCTAAGCTAGCAACTATCATAATCGTTCTGAAGGATATGGCTTTAGAACCAATAGCCGAATTCAAAAAGTTAACAGCATCATTACTGACACCCACTACTAAGTCTGCAATTGCCAAAATAGCAAGTGCAACAATCATCATAATGTAAGGATTTTCCATATCTAATATTTAGTGTGCAAAAGTGTATATTTTTATTTACGTGTATATTAACTAATAGTTATATTTTATTTTAAAAATCAATCTGAAATCTTGCCTGAAAAACGTTTACATTACCTGCGTTTTTTATATCCGCATTTACATAGTTAAACATTATTCTAGTTGCTGGATTTAAGTACCAATTTAAGCCCAATGTGATACTCGCTTGTTCACCGCCATAAATATCTTTACTATTCAAATCAGAATTTGAATATCGTAAGGCAACTTCCCAAGCACCCAAACCACCTTCTTTACCGGTAAAATTATTCTTTGGCTTAACTCTATCAAAACCTTTATACGAACTTTTATAAACTTTCTGTTCACCAGTTAAAAAGTAACTTACTAGGCCATAATAACTAGAAAAGTTATAATTGGTATCACCTTTTAATGCTGTTCTTAAATACTCTGTTTGAAAAGATAATGGACCTGTTGCAAATACACCTTCAAAATTAACCATATTTAGGTTCTTTACATTTTCAATTAATTCAGTGTCAATATACTTCTTATTACTTAAATGTGCTTCTGGTCTTGCAGAAATTCTATATTGATTTAAACCAGGCTTTCTAAAACTATACCCTAAACCTACATGTAATAATTGGTTGTCTGTTTTTATTGGAAGTCCTGTTAATCTGCCTGTAAAAACATATCCGTCATTAGCCATTAAATCATTTCCATTTCCTCCTGCATTTCGAAAAAGACCGGCTTGTACACTAAGTCTATCTTTCAAAAAATCATTCAATAAAAGGATTCCATTGTTACGCGTAGGAGAAAAATCATTAAGTACAGCACGTTCCATAAACGTAATATATTTACTGCCTGTAAGCGATTCAAATCGTAATGGTTCTTTTAAATTTCCTACTCTTATGGTACCTACTACTGGTATATCTCTGATACCTAAATAAACATCTTTAAATGCTACTTCTCCACTTTCAAATCCTAAATCTAGAATAAATTCAATATTTTTATAAAGTAGACCGGATAAAAAGATTCTAGTACGTCTAAATTCTGTTGCACTTGTAGTTAATAATTGTCCGTAAACATCATCTAAAGTTTCATTTTGAGATAAAAAAGCATGATCAACCATTATTCTACCTCCAAATTTTAATTGAAAATTATCATCAGCACTTTTCAATTTAAATCCATTGTCCCATTTAAAACTAAAAGGATTAGATTCTTTTTCTTGTGCAAAAGCAGTTAAGGAAACTAAACAAATAAGGGATAATAATAGATTCTTTGATTTCATCTATCGGATAGATTCGTAGTGGTTAATTGTTCGCAAGTTATTTTAATTAATGTAAAAAATAAAATTTTACTGCTTTTATTTACATTGCTAATAATCAGAGCATTACATTTTCAATGTTAATTTAAAGTTAACAAAATGTTGTGTAATTGTAAAACAATTTATACTTTAATACCGTTAATGTTAAGTAAATACTAAAATTATGAAAAAAATAGCTGTTCTATTAATTGTCTTTTGTGTGAGTTTTTCTTTTGCTCAACAAAAAGATAATAAAGTGAAATTAGAAAAAAAGGGAGATGTAACAGAAGCTACTTTTTACTATGACAATGGGGAAATTGATCAACAAGGCTTTTTTAAAGAAGGTAAACTACATGGAACATGGACTAGCTATAATTTAACTGGTGAAAAAATTGCCATAGGTAATTATGAGTCAGGTAAAAAAGTAGGAAAATGGATATTTAAAACGAATGATGTTTTAAAAGAAGTTGATTATTCAAACGATCAAATAGAAAAAGTCAATTCTTGGTCTCGTGATACGGAAATAGCATCAAAAAACGAGTAAAATAATTTACAAAATAAATGAAAAAAGGAGCCCTAGAGCTCCTTTTTTCATTTTAGAATTTAAAATTTTATACTATATCCTAATGAAATAGAAGTACCAGGGTTTCTGCTAGAAAATAGTTGATCTGCTGCATTATAGGACTCATAAATACTTTCTTTTTTAGAGCCTAATAGATTTGTAATCTTAAAGCTTAGATTCGACTTTCTGTCTTTACCTATTGATTTGTTAAATGTAAAATTTAAACTATTAAAAGGCTTTGTAAACACATCTGGATTTGCACCTCCAACAACTTCTAACGTCTTTCCTTGTACATTATAAAAGATTCCTGTTTGCAAACCTATTTTATCATTATCATAATCTAAACCAGCATTAATTAAATATGGTGATTGACCTTGAAGCTCTCTAGTATCGTCAACCTCTTCTCCTGGTCTTGCGGTATTTGTACGCAAAGCAAACTCGTCAGTACCCATTTTTAATTTTGATTGTATAACTGAGGCATTTAAGTTAAACCTAAAATTTTCCAGGCTCGAAGATAAAAAACTTAAGTTTTTTCTATATTCTATTTCTGCTCCTATCACATCAGCTTCACCTAAATTTTGCGGTGTAAAATTATCTAACGCGGATTGGAAGTAAGTTAACTCAATTGGATCTTTAAACGATTTGTAAAATCCACTAACGGCAAACAATTCAGAATTCTCTCCATAAACTTCATAACGTAAATCAATATTATTAATATAAGTCGGTTTCAAATCTATGTTTCCTATATAAGTGATATCAGAAAGAGCGTCAAAAATTTCCGCATTTGATGCTTCTTTAAACGAAGGACGAGCTGTAGTTCTTGCATAAGATAATCGTATGTTTTTATTATCTTTTAAGGCATAGATAAAGTTAACCGATGGAAATAAATCAAATTTATTAATAATAGATGCATTATTTAATACAGTACCACAACTGTTTTCACCTGTATAGTTTATCATAAAATTTTCTACTCTTACACCAACTATCGTTTTTAGCTTATCACCTAAATTAAATTCATTAGAAATATAACCAGCCATATTTATTTGATTAGATTCAAAAATATTAACAGGATCTACAACTGAAGTATTTCTTATAAAAGAGCCTTCTTGATCACTGGTTGTCCATAAATTTTCATCTGCTAAGATAGCATCAGCATCACCATTAAAACCAGTTGGACCAGTAATACCAATTCTGAAAGTATAAATGTTATAAGTTCTTTGTTTATAAGAACCGTATGCACCCACTTTTAGTTTAGCATCTTTTTGTAATAAACTATATTTTCTAGTTATATCTAACTTACCTACATGATTTTCTTCTTCTAAGTTTCTCCAAATTCTTCTTGGTTCACTATTTTGTGGAATACTAAAACTACCATCTTCTTCAATTCTAAATGAAGTTGCACGTACATCCTTATCGTAAATTGTAGATAATGTTGAAGCCAACTTCCATTCGGTTTTCCATGAGGCATCATTATTTGTATGCGTACCCGACAGCAAACCGTTGGTAATTGATCTTTCTGTATACACTAAGCTATTCTTTATTGCCAAAGCAAAATCTCCTTCATTTAGTTCTTGGTCAAATAAACCTGCACTTGATTCACCATTTTGAATACGCATTACATTAATTTTATACTTAGAACGATCTGTTTTATATGACAAACCCACCAAACCACTAAGTACTACATTTTGTTCCCCTAAATTACCTTTTTGACCTTTACTTAAAGGCATTTCTATATTGGATGTATTTGGGTCCTTTCTATAAAAATTATTCTGAGCATTCTCATAAAAATTTGTTTCATTTTTATAAGATACAGAAGCAATATAACCCAATCTATGATCCTTCTTTCCAATAGTGTATTGATTACCTGCTGTTAACCCAATACTATAGTCCATTGTGCTATTTGATTCAAGAGCCGCTAAATTTGGATTAAACCTTTTTGTGATTTCTGTTAATACGGCACTATTATCAAAAGTATTTGGTATTGGCTGATAAGGACTTATTGGTAAGGCCCTTGTACCATCATCATAACCTAGGAAATCAGTATTACCACCATCATAATTTAAAAAATTACTTTTAAAGTGCATATCAGGATTATATGAACCACTTAATGATAGGCTAAACTCTTTTTTAGAAGGAAATTCTTTGGTAACAATATCAACAATACCACCTGTAAAATCTGCAGGCAGATCTGCTGTTGCTGATTTTACTACGATTATGTTGTCGATAATATTTGTTGGAAAAATATCCATTTGTATCGTATTTCTATCAGGGTCTAATCCCGGAACATCCACACCATTTAAAATAGTTTTGGTGTACCTATCACCTAAACCACGAACATAAACGTATTTACCTCCCTGAATAGACACCCCCGGAACACTTTTAACGGCATTTGCCAAGTCACTGGCACCTAATTTTTTAAAATTTTGAGATGAAATACCATCTAGTAAATTAACCGACCTCCTTTGAATATTTAATACTGAAGATTCTGTATTACGAGCCGTTTCTGCAGTAATAATTACCTCATCAAGAGTCCCTGAAGCTTCGTTCAAAGTTATATCTAAAACAGTAACATCATCTGGCTTTACAACCACTTCAGTAACTTCGGTAGTTTCAAATCCTAAAAATTTAAAAACAACGAGATATGTTCCTGCTTCTAATTCCATTGAATACATTCCTTCAAAATCTGATGTTGTTCCTTTATCAGAATCTTTAATTAGAACTGTTGCAAAGGGTAAAACATCGTTTATTTCACCATCTTTAATTGTACCTGATAACGTACCCTTCTGGGCATTTAACAAATTAATAATTAAAGTAAAAGTTATGAATAGTATAAATTTAATTTTCATGTTATTTTATATTATAAAGCATTTGAAGATGTTCTCTTTCTTGTAAACACTTTAAATATCAATTGCTCATACCATAGTATGAGCAATTGAATAATTCAAATTATTAATTTTAGTTTATTCTAAAGCATTTTTAATGTCTGCCATTGTCCAAGTAAATCCAGACATATCAGCACCAGTAGATTTTGAACTTGATGTAACATCTGAAGAGAAAGTAGCTGCATCTGCTCCAAAAGTTGAACCCACATCTGATTTATCAGCAAAAATTGATGCTGATGCACTAACACCTTCTGGTAAAACAATTTGCCAGTTAGTAAAAGATAATTTACCATCCGTATAATTTGCCGCAACACCATCATTATCTAATTCAACATCTGAATCCCCCTTAAAACCATAAGCAAAAACATTTTTTGTAGTTCCCATTGCACTACTTCTGTAATCAGCATACTCACCTCTCTCTGTAGTCTCATTACCTATTAAAGTAAGACCATCAATAGTAAATTGACCTTCTAAGCTACCTTCTGGACCATCAATTTCCAATGCGTGATCAGAAGCGGTTCCTAAAATAACTATTGAGTTCGTGATTGTTCCAGAATAAGCTTGGTCAATATCTAAACCATCATCACCTGCAGCCCAAACTACCAAGTTAGAAGCATTAACTGAACCTCCAAAAAATTCAATACCATCATCCACATTTGCGACAACTTCAATATTGTCAATAACGGTTCCACTACCAACTGCACCTAATGTTAAACCATTGATTTCATTATCAGGACTCAATTCTGCACCACCATGACGGATAGAAATATATTTTAAAATTCCTGAATTATCAGCAGCATCATTGCCTCCAAAAAGACCATTTGTATCTGTTGCAGGAACACCTTCAATTTGTACTTCAGTAACATCTCCTTTAAAAGAACCTGGAGCATATCCTAATATGATAAGTCCACCCCAAAGACCTCTATCATTTTCAGATAAATTTGTCCCAGTTGTTTGTCCAAATGTTATATTATCTGCTGATGAAGTAAAAATAATTGGTGCAGAAGCCGTTCCTTGAGCATCAATTTTAGCTCCTCTAGCAATAATCAACGCAGAAGCTTGTGTACCTGTACCAGCATAAGCTTTAATAATTGTTCCAGGCTCAATGGTTAATTTCGCTCCATTAGCAACGATAACTCTACCACTAATTTCCCAAATTTTGTCTTGAGTTAAAGTTTTGTCAGTTGATATAGTACCTTCTAGTACTGTATCAACAGGTACTTCAATAATAACCTCTGGATCATCATTTCCAGTACATGATGCTAATAAAACCACGATACTTAATGAGTAAAATACTTTCTTCATTTTTTTCTTAATTTTTAGTTTACTTTTTTTGTTTAAATTTTACGTTGCAAATAAATAACACCAATGTAAAGTTTAGGTTAACTGAAAATTAAAGATTTGTTATGTTTAGTTTACCTTAATGTTATGCCATACTTGTTTTTTAAAATAAATGAAGAGAAACAAAGGCAACTTAAAAGATTTGAAAAGGGAAAAAGGCAGGTAATAAAATGAGATAGATTACAAACAACATAGAAATAGCAACGTTTTTAAGATTATATATTCTTAAAAACGTTGCTATTGATTATCTAAATAACTAGTTGAAATTTTATGCCAAAAACTTTTTAGCTAATTCTTTTCCTAGTTCAACACCAAATTGATCAAAACTAAAGATGTTCCAAATATAGCCTTGTACAAAAGTTTTGTGCTCATAGGTTGCTATAAGCTTACCTAAATTTTTTGGAGTGAGTTTATCCATTAAAAAGGAATTTGACGGTTTATTGCCCTCAAACACTTTAAATGGTAATAACTTCGAAATTTTTTCTTGTTGTCCAGCAGTTTTTAGCTCTAAATGCACCTCTTCTTTAGCTTTACCTAAATACAAAGCTTCCGCTTGAGCATAAAAATTTGACATCAATTTATTATGATGATCTTCATTTCCGTATAACGATTCCCTAAAACCGATAAAATCGACTGGAATTAGCTTTGTTCCTTGATGTACCAATTGCATAAAAGCATGTTGTACATTGGTACCTGTATTTCCCCAAATGATATTTCCTGTTTGATAATCAACTGGATTGCCATCACGATCAACCGATTTACCATTACTTTCCATTGATCCTTGTTGTAAATAAGGTACAAATTGCGTTAAATATTGAGAGTAAGGAATAACAACTTCAGATTCTGTTTCAAAAAAGTTATTATACCAAATACTTACTAAAGCTAACGTTACTGGAATATTCTGATCAAATGACGTTGTTTTAAAATGTTCGTCCATTTCATAAGCACCTGTTAATAGTTGATCAAAATTATCAAATCCTAATGCTAAACTAATAGATAAACCAACGGCACTCCACAAAGAATAACGACCACCAACCCAGTCCCACATGGTAAATATATTATTCTCAGCAATTCCAAAAGCGGCAACTTTAGATAAGTTAGTTGAAACCGCTACAAAATTATGTTGAATATCATTTTGAGTTGCACCTTTTGATAAAAACCATTTTTTTACCGTTTCTGCATTGGTCAAGGTTTCTTGCGTAGTAAATGTTTTAGAAACAATAACAAACAATGTCGTTTCTGGGTCTAATTCTTTAATAGTTTCCATAACATGGTCACCATCAATATTAGATATAAAGTGTGTTTTTAAATGATTTTTATAATATTGTAGTGCATCTACAACCATTCTTGGACCCAAATCAGAACCTCCAATACCAATATTTACTACATCAGTAATCGCTTTGCCTGAATATCCTTTATGGTTTCCTGAAATTACTTTTTCAGAAAATATTTTCATTTTTTGAAGTGTATCATTTACCTCATCCATCACATTTTCACCTTCAAACATTACAGCATTACCTGATTTATTACGAAGGGCAGTATGTAAAACAGCTCTGTTTTCCGTTTCATTTATTATGTCACCTGCAAACATTTTATCAATACCATCTTGTAAATCAACTTCATTTGCCAACGCAACTAAAGATTTTAAAACTTCATCATTAATTCTATTTTTAGAAAAATTTAAACTTAAATCATCTTGTTTTAAGCTATATTTTTCTAATCTTTCTGAATCTTGCATAAAGAGTTTTTTCATATCAGTATTTTTAATTCCTTGATATAATTCTTGTAAACTCTTCCAAGCGATAGTTTCCGTAGGGTTTTGATTTTTTAATGCCATTTTTATTCTAGATTTTAGTATTACAAATTTAATGAAATATCAAATGTGTTAAGGCACAATTCCTATTAATTATAGAATTGGACTAATCTAATAGCAATAATGAAGTGTATGAAGCTTTAATCAATGGTTAAACCATCAAGTTGTTGCCTATATGGTTTAATAAAAGTTAAATAACCTGCTTTAAGACTATCTTTAATTGGCTCTGCAGAGGGTAATTTTTCCTTTAATGGATCTACCTGTACTCCATTTTTCCAAAAACGGTAACATACATGAGGGCCAGAAGTATTACCAGTCATACCAACATACCCTATAACATCTCCTTGTTTAACAAAGTCGCCTCTTTTTACAGCACGTTTACTCATATGTAAGTATTGAGTAGTATATACTGAATTATGCTTAACCTTAACATAATTTCCGTTACCACCTCTTCTAGCAGATTCTATAACCGTACCATTTGCAGTACTCATAATTGGCGTACCAACTCCTGCAGCAAAATCAGTACCTCTATGTGGCTTTATTTTACCATAATATCTAATAAACCGCTTTAAGTTATATCGAGATGATATTCTACTGAAACTTAAAGGAGCCTTAAGAAACTGTCTTCTTAACGAGTTAGCTGTATCGTCATAATAATCAGATATATTTTTAGTAGAATCTGTGACAAAATTAAAAGCATAAAAAGGTTGGTTTTTATGTTCAAAGTATGCTGCTTTTATTTCTCCTAAACCAGCATATATAGTATCGTCAATAAATTTTTCTTCGTATATAACTTTAAAATTATCGCCTTTTTGAAGGTGGAAAAAATCGACCGTCCAAGCATAAACATCAGACAATTCATTAACCAAAGCATAATCTAACCCTTTGTCTTGCATTACCAACGAAAGAGCATATAAACTATCAGAAATAGCTCCAGAAGCTTCTTTTACTACTGTTTTAATTTTCTTTTCATGAAATTCATAAAAGATAGAATCTGTAAAATCAATAATCACATATTCAGTTATTCTGGGTTGGTATACAAATACCTGAGCTTTTTCAGTAGTATCTTTATTGGCTAATATAACATAAGGTTTACCTACAATTAATTTAGCTACATTAAATGTATCTTTAACTGACTCCACAATATTGTAAACTTCACTATAATCTACATGATGATTATTTAGAATTTCACCAAAGCTATCACCGTTTCTAATGGTATCTTCAATTACTTTATAGTCATCTAAAGTATAACCAAATTTTTGAATCAGTTCGGGAATTTCAATTTTAGTTGAGATAACTTCTTCTTCAATTTTATCACTTTTACATGAAAAAAAGAATACAATTAAGAGGAGAAAAATTAGGTTTTTCACTGTATTTTATTGGCTTTTTTTTAAGAATGCCACAAATCTACTATTTTACCTACTATGAATAAAGTTAAAGTAACAAAAATTTGTATCTGGGATTTTGAAACTACAGGTTTTAATCAAAAATCATTGGAAAGGAATTTGCCAAACCCTTATAAAGATCTAAGTCTGCTCTTAATGATCCGACAGCTAAATCTGCCTTAATTCGAAGTGGTATTTTATTTTTATCATTGCTAACCCAAACGGTTATACTTTCCTTAGCTTTAAAAACACGACCTGCCTGTACCAGTGGTCTAAACTTTGCACTGGCTACTTTACCAAATTTCGTTTTTATAGTTTCAGTACCTAAATAACGTAACCTAAAAGGATAATTCTTTTCATCAAAAAACATGGTTAATTTAACTTCATCACCAGGTTTCATTTTTGAAATGTCTTGATTTCTTAAATAATACAACGTAGAAAGCATATCATGTACACCTTGATCTGTACTAAACATTTCTTCTGTCTTTTTTTCATGATCTTTTACAGTAGCTTTATTACTATTTTGATGGAAATGTATTTCTTTATCTTTAGTATAGCCACCTTCATCTATCTTTCTAATGAATTTATATGGAAGTAAATTATTCTTATAAAAATAGGTTTGATAATCGTCATTAACTTTAAAAAACCACCCCGTAACTCCAGTAGTTTTTCCTTTCCCTTTGATATGAAAAGAAGGTTTTCCATTATTAGTACTTTCCTTAATTTCTAAGGTTGCACTACCTGCATTAAACCAATTACTATAACTGATTCTATATTTTAATAATTCTCCCTTTTTAAACGCAGGTTTCACATTCTGTGCTTGTAGAACAAAAGAAAAGATAAGTAAAAGAAAAAGTGTCTTTTTATACATGTTTAATCTATTTGTATGATAAAATACAATTATTGTTCCAAAAAAGAAAACCCTTAAAAATAATACATTTTAAGAGTTTAACTAATTTCATTGTCAATTTTATTATAGTAGCTTGTTAATTACTTTCAAAATCTCATCATCACCTATAATTTCTAAAGGTCGCTTTGTTCTTTTTTATTAAATGTAATTTATTGTCGCTCAAAAACACCGCTACTTTCAGTTTCTTCTCCGCTATTTGAAACCATAATTAATATATCACCGTCAAATTTAGGAGTTACCACATCACCATCAATATTATATAGGCTATTGCCAAAGTTTACCCAAGTACCTTCATCAATTTTACCCATTGAAATACACGCATTATCAACGTTCGAACCAAAATGTTCTACATCAAAGAGTCCATCCGTCTTAAAATCAAGTAAAACTGCGTCTTCACAATCTATTGTATTCACAATTCCATGAGCCCTAATCTCAATCAACTTCCATTTTCCAAGTAATTCATCTTGATTGGTAGCTTCTTCATTATTGTCACAAGCCATAAAAGTTATGGCAACAGTAAGTAATAAAATAAAGGTTTTCATTAGTACTTAATCATTAGGTTGACTACCTTAACGAGAAAACTAAGTCAATATTTTATAAGCTTCTAAATTTGTTACTCCCCAATTCTCAAATTCTTCTTTACTCCATAAATCAGGAAAAAATATTCTTTTTTGATATTTTGGGTGCATGTATTTACGCCAATCACTACCTCCTGTAGCCTCATCTTGGGTACCTATGTATTTACCTGCAGCCTCATAATGTGACATTACCCATTTAATATTAATACAATAATCTAAATGACGCATCGCATTAATTAAATCAATATTTTCTTTATCTTTTTCAGGTAACGATTTAAACTTTGACCATAAATTAATCGTATTATATTCCTTCATGATACTCAGGAATTCCGTTTTATACTTTTTTTCAAATTGTTCTAATAAAAACGATTTTTTACCTGTTTTATAATCTTTACCAGCCGCTTGCCAATACAAATGTTCAAAAGCATTTTCAAAAGCAGTATTGCGATCAATTTTTGATCTAAACCTATAATCAATCAAATTGATTAATTCAGTACTACAAAATTCAATCAATCGATATTGGGCACTTTGAAACCCACTAGCAGGTGTTAATGTATCTCTAAATTTTGCATATTGCTCACGTTCCATACCATCTCCCATAATAGTAAAAGAGGCCGTTAGCATGTCAAAGTAACGACTTATTCGCATTAACCTTTCTGTAAAAAATTTAGTAGTCAAATTTTCATGATGAGCTACCTGTTCAATTTCCCAACGTATCATTTTAAAGATAAGTTCGTTAATTTGATGGTACATTATAAAGACCATTTCATCTTTAAAACCGGTTCGCTGTACTTGTAAATTTAACAAGGCATCAGTTTGAATATAATCCCAATAAGTAATGGGTTTACTATACAACAATCCATCCAATTGTGTTTCTAAATCTTGATCAATGACGTCGTATTTTTCTTTTAATAGTTTTATCCTCTGTTCAATGTTCTTGTCCATTCCGTATAATTTGATACACAAAGATAGTTTAAATCAATTCTAACTTTAAAATAGTTTTTGTGCTGTCAGTTACTTTAAATCTTTCATCTAACCTAGCATCAATAACCCAAACAATTTTATCATCTGAAATTAATACCCAAGTATTTTCTTTGTCAAACAAAGAGTATTTCTGGTCTTTAAAAAATTTACTTAATTTCTTTTTACCCTGCATCCCAAAAGGGTAAAAATAATCACCATTTTGCCATTTCCTTAGGGTTATTGGCCATATAAGTTGATCAGCATCTACAAATATTGTATTTGATTCTTTTACAGGGTAAAAGTTATCAGATGTGGTGATTTTAAGTTGAAACAATTCTGTTTGAATACTACTTGGAAAGCTCTTTAAGGTATAAATTTCATTTCCCGGTTCAGCTAATTTTGGCGATACAATTAAAAAATCTCTATCCTTAAGAATACGATGTGAGTTACTCAGAACAAATTTACCAGCTTGTGCCTCCAACAAATTATAAATATCATTCCAGGCAGTAAAATTGTAGCCCTTTAAAAGCTCATAAAGGAGGGCTTTACTACTTGCTAATTTTTTAAGCTCATTAATATCCAGAGTTAGAATACCATTAGTATCAGAATGCACAACTTTGTGCTTTATGTTTTCTACAGATGCTGCAACTATTTGTTGTGTATCTTGTAGATGATGAATAGTGGTTGAAAAAGTATCTAAAAACCTTGGATTGATTGATTTTAATGCAGGAATCACATCGTGTCTTAATTTATTTCTTAGATATTTAGTTTCTGCATTTGAAGTGTCTTCTCTCCATTTTAAATTTTGTTTTCGAGCATATTGCTCAATTTGATTTCTACTAAAAGGCAACAAAGGCCTTACAATAGCTCCATTTTTTTCTGGAATACCTGTCAACCCATCTAAACCTGTACCTCTACTTAAATTGATTAAAAAAGTTTCCAAATTATCGTCGGCATGATGTCCTGTTAGGATATAATCTAGATCGTTATCAATTAATAAGTTTTTAAACCAATCATATCTTAATTCTCTAGCTGCCAATTGAATGGATAGCTTTTCTGCTTTTGCAATAGCTTTGGTTTCAAATTTCTTTGTAAACACCGGAATTTGAATTCTATTTGCTATTGCATTTACAAAAACCTCATCCTGATTAGCATCAGCCCCTCTTAATTGAAAATTACAATGGGCTAATGAAATGTCAAAGTCCAATTCATTTAACAGTTCAGCAAGTACAACGCTATCTACACCACCTGAAATGGCAATTAGTAGCTTCTTATCTCTTAGATAAGAAAAATTAGTGGCGATATGTTCAGAAAACTGGTCTAACAAAACAAGGTAAAGATAATGGTTCTAAAGCAAAAAAACCGTCTCTTCCGAAGTATCGGGATGAGGCGGTTTTTTTATATTTATTTAATCTATTATTTAGTCTTCGTAATGATTGGCAACTAATAAATCAACATCGTCACCTTCTACAGTTTCAACAGTAACGTCTTTTACGCCATCTACTTCTGTAGTAGTAATAACAGTAGCATTTTTTTCACCGTTTTCCTTTTTAACCAAAACTTTCATTTCTTTATTTACATCATCAGCAACTGAAATTACAGTCTCTTGATGAGCTGGTGTACCTTCGTTTGTATATGCTGTAACTGTTTCAGCAGAAATTGCAATACTAGGAGCAATAACTAAAGCCACCACTGACATTAATTTTAATAAAATATTTAATGAAGGTCCTGAAGTATCTTTAAAAGGATCACCAACGGTATCACCTACAACTGCAGCTTTATGAGCATCAGTTCCTTTTTCACCTTGTTCTTCTATTGTTTTCTTCGCATTATCCCAAGCACCACCAGCATTTGATTGGAAAATTGCCATCAACACACCACAAGTAGTTACACCTGCCAACAAACCACCAAGCATTTCAGCACCACCTATAAAACCAACAGCTACAGGAACAACTATTGCTAAGAGTCCTGGTAATACCATTTCTCTAATTGAAGCTTTTGTTGAAATATCAATACATTTTCCATAATCTGCTACACCATCAGCAGCATCAAAAATTGCTCTATCTTCTTTAGAAGCTTTAGTCATATCAGAATCATACTTACGCATAATTCCTAATGCAGCTTTTAATTCTGGTATGTCTCTAAACTGACGTCTAACTTCTTCAATCATCGCCATAGCTGCACGACCAACAGCATTCATTGACAAGGCTGAGAATACAAATGGCAACATACCACCTACTAAAAGACCTGCCATAATTTTAGGCTGAGATACATCAATTGCTATAACACCTGCTGTCTTCATAAAAGCTGCGAATAAAGCTAAGGCAGTTAATGCTGCTGAAGCGATAGCAAAACCTTTACCAACAGCCGCAGTTGTATTACCCACTGCATCTAATTTATCTGTACGTTGACGAACTTCACTTGGCAATTCTGCCATTTCAGCGATACCACCTGCATTATCACAAATAGGACCGTAAGCATCTACTGCTAATTGAATCCCCGTATTTGCCAACATACCAACCGCAGCAATAGCGATTCCATATAACCCCGCAAAATGATGTGATACCATAATAGCTGCAGCAATTAAAAGAATAGGAATCATTGTTGACATCATACCCACGCCTAAACCAGCAATAATATTTGTAGCTGCTCCTGTTTCAGATTGTTTCACAATGGACATTACAGGTTTTTTACCCGTAGCTGTGTAATACTCCGTTATTTTACCAACACCCAAACCAGCAACTAAACCAGCAATTGTTGCCCAGAATACACCCATTGCTCCGAATGGCAATTCTGCATGAGATTCAGGAATTAATGCATTTATAATAAAATAAGATGCCACCACCATTAATCCTGCCGAACCAAATTCGCCAATATTTAATGCTGTTTGTGGGTTTCCACCATCTTTTACTTTTACAAAAAATGTTCCTAATATTGACATTATGATACCTACAGCTCCAAGTACTAAAGGCAAGTAAACAGCTCCCAAGCCATCAAAATTAGGTGTTAGAATATAAGCTCCTAATACCATTGTTCCTATAATTGAACCGACATAAGATTCGAATAAATCAGCTCCCATACCAGCAACGTCTCCAACATTATCACCAACATTATCGGCAATAGTTGCAGGATTTAACGGATGATCTTCTGGAATACCAGCTTCCACTTTACCAACTAAATCTGCACCAACATCGGCTGCTTTTGTATAAATACCTCCACCTACACGAGCAAACAATGCAATTGAAGATGCTCCTAATGAAAATCCTGAAAGTACATTTAATACCATCGATAGATTTTCAGCTTTTAAGTCGACTGATAAACCTGTTGATGGCCACATAAATTGATATGCCATAAATAAACCACTTAATCCCAAAATACCTAAACCTACAACGCCTAATCCCATTACAGCACCACCAGCAAAGGCTACTTCTAAGGCTCGCCCTAATGATGTCCTTGCAGCTTCAGTAGTTCTAACATTTGCTTTGGTTGCTACTTTCATTCCTATAAATCCTGCTAAGGCAGAACATATAGCTCCAATAATGAATGATACTGCTACCATGCCATTAGACCCTACTTCATTTGTTCCTTTAAAGAACAGTAAGACAGCAACTGCAGCAACAAAAATTGCTAAAACCTTGTATTCGGCTTTTAAAAATGCCATGGCACCATCAGCAATATTCTTAGCGATACGTGACATTTTTTCATTACCAACTTCTTGCTTTGAAACCCATCCGCTTTTTAGAAAAACGAAAATTAAAGCTACAACACCAAATAGTGGTAAAAATTTTATTATTAATTCCATAGAGTATAAATTAGGTTAGTTTAAATTTCAGACGCTTTTGAGTTTCAAACGTCCATAAAAACAAAAGTAGTAAAACTGTATATATAAAAAAAACTACGCCATAAAATAACGTAGTTTAAACAATTTATAAATAACTATTTAGAAATTAAATAGTAAAAGTTCTATTTTTTTTATGTTCGCTATCATTATATCTTTGAACACATTCATTATAAATGTTCACCGCTTCTTCAGCATTTCCCCAACCACCTGTATCAACTTTCTTCTTTTCTAAATCTTTATATACTTGAAAGAAGTGTTCAATTTCTTTTAATCTATGTGGATTTAAATCGCTAACGTCACTATTATTACTCCAAATAGGATCTGAAACCGGTACGCAAATGATTTTTTCATCAGGTCCTTTTTCATCTGTCATGTGAAAAACTCCGATTGGTCTTACTTCCATAACAACCATTGGATAGGTTGGCTCGTGTCCTAAAACTAGCACATCTAAAGGATCACTATCTAAAGCCAACGTTTCTGGAATAAACCCATAATCACCTGGATACATCATCGACGAGAAGAGCATACGATCAAATCGTATCTTATTTAAGGCAAAATCGTATTCATATTTATTTCTACTACCCTTTGGTATTTCAATCAATACATCAAATGTAACGTCTTTCTTTTTTGAACTCATTTCTCTTTATTTAATTTTAGGCAAAAGTAATAAAAAGAATAGAATTTTTTGCATCATGACAATATAGATATGACGTAAAATAAAGAGCTACTTTAACGCGTGAAATAAAGTACTTTGCACTTTAAAAATAATTATAACAATTTAATGTCTAGGGAATCAAAATATTTTTTACTTTTGCACCCTCATATCCAACATGATATGTTAATGTTTGTTTACAATGCCTTGGTGGTGGAACTGGTAGACACGCTGGATTCAAAATCCAGTTCTTTCGGGAGTGTGGGTTCGATTCCCACCCAAGGTACTAAAAGAGTTATGAATTGTGAGTTCTGAATACGAGTGTCTAAATCTCATAAATAAAGTCTAACATAGAGTTCCCTATGAAACAAAAAATACCTAAACCTAAACTTTTCGCTTGTTCGCAGTCTGTTGAATTAGCTACAGAAATTGCTGCAGCCTATGGTTGTAAATTAGGTAAATCTAAAAAAAGCGTCTTTAGTGATGGTGAATTTCAGGTTTCTTTTGAAGAGTCTATAAGAGGGCGTCGTATTTTTATTATTGGTTCTACATTTCCTAATTCTGATAATTTAATGGAAATGTTATTAATGATTGATGCAGCTAAACGGGCATCAGCTAGACATATAACTGCAGTTATACCATATTTTGGATGGGCTAGACA
Organism: Aureibaculum luteum; assembly: GCF_003449015.1. Lineage (GTDB taxonomy): Bacteria > Bacteroidota > Bacteroidia > Flavobacteriales > Flavobacteriaceae > Aureibaculum > Aureibaculum luteum. The sequence continues at coordinate 987,966 of NZ_QRGD01000001.1, forward strand.
AGATCGTAAAGACAAACCAAGAGTACCAATTGCAGCTAAATTAGTTGCTAAATTATTAGAATCTGCTGGTGCAACTCGAATTATCACAATGGACTTGCATGCAGATCAAATTCAAGGTTTCTTTGAAAAACCAGTTGATCATCTTTTTGCTTCAACCATCTTTTTACCCGCAATTAAAGCTCTTAATTTAGATAACATTACCGTTGCATCTCCAGACATGGGAGGTTCAAAAAGAGCGTACGCTTATTCTAAATTTTTGAAAAGCGAAGTAGTAATTTGTTACAAGGAACGTAAAAAAGCCAATGTAATTTCTCATATGGAGCTTATTGGAAATGTAGAAGGTAAAAATGTAATTCTAGTTGATGATATGATTGATACTGCCGGAACTTTAACTAAGGCTGCGGATTTAATGATGGAAAAAGGAGCTAAAAGTGTACGTGCAATTTGTACTCACCCAGTATTATCAGGTCAAGCATATGAACGAATTGAAAACTCTAAACTAGAGGAACTTATAATTACAAACACAATACCATTAAAAAGACACATTGATAAGATTAAAGTAGTATCTTGTGCCCCTTTATTTGCTGATATTATGCACAAAGTGCAAAATAACAATTCTATCAGTGGACAATTTTTAATGTAATATAAATCAGAAACAATTAAATAAATAAATAAATGAAATCGATTACAATCAAAGGATCCAAAAGAGAAATCGTAGGCAAGGTAGCAACCAAAGCTTTACGTAATGCTGGAAAGGTGCCTTGCGTATTATACGGAGGAGAAAAACCTGTTCACTTTTCAGCAGATGAATTAGAGTTCAGACATTTAGTTTATACTCCAAATGTATATACTGCATCGATTGAACTAGAAGGCGGAGAAAAATTTAACGCCATTGTTCAAGATATTCAATTTCACCCAGTTACGGATAAAATTATTCATATTGACTTTTATCAATTATTTGATGACAAAGCAGTATCATTAAACATTCCTGTAAAATTAGAAGGTAGTGCCCCTGGTGTTATCAATGGTGGTGTATTGCGTTTTCCAAATCGTAGATTAAGAGTAAAAGCAATTCCTGCTAATTTACCTGATTTTATAAATATTGACATTTCTAAACTTAAAATTGGAGATAAAGTGTTTGTAGAATCTCTTATGAGTGAAGAATTTGAAATTTTACACCCAGAAGACATGGTTGTTGTGCAAGTAAGAACTGCACGTGCAGCTATTGTAGTTGATGAAGAAGAAGAAGGTGAAGAAGGCGAAGAAGGAGCAACTGCTGAAGGTGGTGATGCACCAGCTGCAGAAGGAGAAGCTTAAAAAGCAACTTTTTATAAATAGTTAAAAAAAGCCTCGCTATCGCGAGGCTTTTTTTATTTTTGTCATTTAAATACAACTAAAATGGGATTGTTATCCTTTATAAAATCATTTTTTAGTACAAAAAATAATATCTCACCCGATATGAAAAAATTCTTAATAGTAGGACTAGGTAATATTGGTTCAGAATACGAAAATACTCGTCATAACATTGGATTTAAAATTTTAGATAGATTAGCTTCTAAAGAAAGTATTACGTTTGAAAATAAGAAACTAGGAGCCATTAGTCAATTCAGGTTTAAAGGAAGGACCTTTATCTTATTAAAACCTTCTACTTATATGAATTTGAGCGGAAAAGCTGTAAAATACTGGATGACGAAAGAAAACATTGCTCTCGAAAATGTACTGATCATATGTGATGATTTAAACATTTCCTTTGGAACAATTAGAGTAAAAGGTAAAGGTAGTGCTGGCGGACATAATGGACTAAAAGATATTAATGTACAACTAAACACGCAAAACTACCCGCGGTTTAGATTTGGTGTTGGTGATGAATTTAGCAAAGGCAGACAAATTGATTATGTATTAGGTAAATGGACTCCAGAAGAAGAAACCAAACTGATAGAAAGATTAGATAAATCATGTGAACTGATCAAATCTTATGGTACTGCAGGTTTAAATAATACAATGAGTGATTTTAATGGAAAATAAAAAAACTCCAAAAAGACATATGTTCTTTTGGAGTTTTTTTCTAATTATCTTTCCTGTTTACTCAACAGTAACCGATTTTGCAAGGTTTCTAGGCTGATCAACATTACAGTTACGCATTACCGCAATATGATACGATAAAAGTTGTAATGGAATAGTAGTCAACAATGGCGAAAATGCTTCTTCAGTATCAGGAATTTCAATGATATGATCTGCAATTCCTTTAACTGTGGTATCTCCTTCAGTTACCACCGCAATAATTTTACCACTACGAGATTTTATTTCTTGAATGTTACTTACAGTCTTTTCGTAATGCCCTCTGTTTATAGCAATTACAATTACAGGCATTCTATCGTCAATTAGGGCAATAGGTCCATGTTTCATTTCGGCAGCAGGATAACCTTCTGCGTGTATATAAGAAATTTCTTTTAATTTCAAGGCACCTTCTAAGGCTACAGGAAAGTTATAACCTCTACCTAAGTACAAACAGTTAGTAGACAGTAAATATTCTTTAGCAATTTCTTTTACATGATCATTTACCTTTAATGCTTGTTCTACTTTTCCAGGAATTAATTCTAACTCTTGTAAATGTAATCTATAATCAGAACTAGACATTGTTCCTTTTGCTCTCGCTAAACGTAAAGCAATTAATGATAGAACCGTTATTTGGGTAGTAAATGCTTTGGTTGATGCTACACCAATTTCTGGTCCTGCATGCGTATACGCACCAGCATGAGATTCTCTTGCAATAGATGATCCTACGACATTACAAACTCCAAAAACAAACGCTCCTTTTTCTTTTGCTAACTTGATAGCAGCCAAGGTATCTGCAGTCTCACCAGATTGTGAAATTGCAATGACAACATCTTTATCAGTTATTATTGGGTTTCTATATCTGAATTCAGAGGCATATTCAACTTCAACAGGTATTCTAGAAAATTCTTCAAAAATATATTCAGCAACTAAACCTGCATGCCATGAAGTACCACATGCTACAATGATAATACGATCTGCGTTTAAGAACTTTTTCATATTATCTTCAACACCGGCCATTTTAATAATACCTTCGTCTCGTAATAATCGTCCTCTATAGGTATCTTTTATAGCTCTAGGTTGTTCATAAATTTCCTTCAGCATAAAATGCTCATAGCCACCTTTCTCTATTTGTTCAAGGTTCATTTGTAACTCTTGAATATCTGCATCAACTAATGAATCATCTTTTATTTTTCTAATTTTGACATCTTTACCAACTCTAATGATTGCCATCTCCTCATCATCCAAATAAATAGCATCTTTGGTATATTCTATAAAAGGTGAGGCATCTGAAGCTATAAAGAACTCCTTTTTATCTTTACCCACACCAATAGCAATAGGACTTCCTAAACGTGCAACAACGATTTCATCTGGATTTCTTCTATCAAACACTGCAATGGCATATGCACCAACCACTTCATTTAAGGCTATTTGAACCGCTTTACCAAGTTTTACTTTATTGTTCTTCTGAACTTCTTCTATCAGATTTATCAAAACTTCAGTATCAGTATCACTATGAAAAGTATAGCCTCTGTTTATTAATTCTTTTTTAATAGTATCATAATTTTCAATGATACCATTATGCACAATTACTAAATTTCCTGATTGTGACGTATGTGGATGTGAATTTATATCATTTGGTACACCGTGCGTCGCCCATCGTGTATGACCGATTCCTAAATGACCTTCTTTATTAGTAACTTTTTCAATAAGGTCACTTACCTTACCCTTTGTTTTTGCTAAATTTATTTGTTTACCGTCATATAGGACAAGACCTGCACTATCATAACCCCTATATTCTAATCGTTGTAAACCATTAATAATAATAGGATAAGCATCTCTATACCCTATATAACCTGTAATTCCACACATCGTAATTATTCTTTTTAATTATTATTCGTTAATAATTGTGTAAAATATTTCAAGTTTTAATCTTTGTTCGTCAGTATCAATAAGGTTATTGCCTTTTAGAACTACTCCTTTCGGGTTCCAACTATAATCTTTAATAATAGTATCAATAGCACTTGTTGGAAAATCGCTTGAGTGAGCCACTTTTATTGCTAGCTTATTTAGTTCTAAAGGCTCATCTGATTTTAAAACTTCTGAAATATAATCCGTTATAGTAAACTCATATTTTAACGGTTTATTGTCATCATCTCTTTGCAAAACACCATCAAATTGTCTTATCGAAGCTTCTGACATGGCATCAAGAATTTGGCTTTTGTAATCATAATTGTACAAATACAATTGTTGTGGTATTATAGTATCGCCTTGATTTTTAATATATAATGAAAGGGTTGCTCCATTAATTAACCAGTTTTTATTCCTAATTTCGTCTAATTCGGTATCATCAAGTCCTTTAAACAATTCAACAACTGCCTCAGAACCAGCAGCACCCTGAATATATAAGCTTTCCTCGCCATTACTAGTATCAGGGCTCATCAATTTAGTATCGATGTCAGAAATAGCTTGTGAATAATCTCGATTATAAATTTCAGTTATAATACCACTTAGTGGGAAAATTGCTGTTTGCTTCGTTTTTACTGGAACATCTTCATCATCTGTATCTCCATCACCATTTAAATCGCCCGTTGTTGTAGTTTCATCTGTTAACACAATATTACTATAATAAAAAGTCATCGAGGCATTTGACATAGCTAGCGTCATTAAAGATCCATCTGTACCATCCGCTTCAATAATTAATCCTCTAAAATAATTTAAAAAATTATCACTTGAATCAAATGCACCTGAATTTTGCTGATCAATAAATCTTGTTCTAAAAAAAGTAGTATCTAAAGGTATTTTTATTGATGGTGATATGGTTGCCGATTTTATGGTATCTGTATCATCAACCGTATTTACATCTCCATCTAAGAAATTTCTTTTAACATATAAAACCGTATCATTTGCATTCGGCTTAAAAAGACCTGAATAAAGTAGGTCTTTTTTTGTGTAGGAGGCATTAGAATAGTATTTTTTATTTTCCGTTGGGTCTAATGGATCTAAATTGTTCAGATAAGTTCCATTTTCATAAACCGAAAGCATAAATTCTTCATCCTCTTTTCCAAAAATTGAATCCAATTCAAAAACAGGTCTACCATTATCACCATCCTCTAATTGCGTAGAATAATAAGGAATATTTAAAATTACAGCATCGATTGACATATTATCAGTAAATGAAACAGAACCAAGACCAACTTGACTAATAACAGATGCTTTTAAAAGTCCAAAATTATCATCTTTAATTACACCTAAAAGATGAGGATTAACACTGCTAATTTGAGATCTAGTAACATTTTGATTATAAGCCACAACTTCAAAAGTTTCACTTTCCGTTGTAAACAAATCATTATCTACCAAACCAACACCAACATTTTGAAAGTCTTTTTCACAAGAAATTACACCCAATAATACAATAGAAAATATAGCTATATATTTAATGCTGTTCACAATTTTTTTAGTCATAAACAATAAATTATTTTTAAAATTATTTTATAAAACTTCGGTAAGGTAAAAGTTGGAATATATATCTGAAGGTTCTTCTCCAGCTTGGTGCCCAAGTAGAGGAATTTCTTTTTGATTAATAAACTCTGCTATTTCTTCAGGAATAGTCTCGCTTCCCTTGATAACAGCATCAGAGTTTTCAATTGCTATTTTCATCAGATTATTATAACTTGTTGTAGAAATGGACTGTAGTTTTTCGTCATTTATACCATCAAATCTAATTTTATCTTTAAGTTTATCACCGATGGTTCCTTTAAAGCCACTATCGTAAACAGAAGTAACTATTTTACTATTGATATATAAAGGGTCATTTTTATAGTATTCTCTCAAATACAAAGGTAATAATGAAGCCATCCACCCATGTACATGAATAATATCAGGAGTCCAATTTAATTTTTTGACAGTCTCTATAACACCTTTTGCAAAAAATATAGCACGTTCATCATTATCTTCAAATAATTTTCCATCCTCATCTGAATATACAGCCTTACGCTTAAAATACTCATCATTATCAATAAAATAAACTTGCATTCTTTCTTTTGGTATAGAAGCAACTTTAATTATCAACGGCATATCCATATCGTTGATAATCAAATTCATACCCGACAATCGAATAACTTCATGCAATTGGTGTCTTCTTTCATTGATAACACCAAATCTTGGCATAAAAATTCTAATTTGAGCACCTTTACTGTGCATTAGTCTTGCCAACTCAAAGGAAGTGCTTGCTGTATCTGTTTCTGGTAAATAAGGAATTACCTCCGATGATACATACAATATTCTCTTATCTTTCATAAAATCCGTCTGTATTTAAGAATAAGCAAAATTACGAATTTTTGCTTAGATTTAGGCTTAAAATCTTAAGTTTACGCCCTTTTAACACTAATTAACATTAAAATAGATGGATGTTTTTTATAAAAATAAAACTATCGAAGCGTTTTTAAACTCGCTTGATACTAATATTTCTGTAGGGTTTGTACCTACAATGGGAGCTTTGCACAAAGGTCATATATCACTAATTGAACAGGCAAAATCTGAGAACAACATAGTGGTGGTTAGCATTTTCGTTAACCCAACACAGTTTGACAAAGAAGAGGATTTGATAAAATATCCTAAAGATTTAAAAAAAGATCTGGAGCTATTAAACAGTATAAATTGTGATATAGTTTATGCTCCAGATGCCTTAGAAATTTATAACAATAAAATTAAATCTAAGTCTTTTAATTTTGATGGGTTAGAGCATCAAATGGAAGGTAAACACAGAAAAGGACACTTTGATGGCGTTGGAACTATAGTAAAAAAGTTGTTCGAAATAGTAAAACCAAAAAGGGCTTATTTTGGAGAAAAAGATTTTCAACAATTACAAATTATAAAAAAACTGGTTGAAAAGCATCATTTACCCGTTCAAATTATTCCGTGTGCTATTTATAGGGAAGATGATGGATTAGCTATGAGCTCAAGAAATACTAGACTTACGAGCACACAAAGAGAAGAAGCTCCATTTATATTTCAAACATTAAAAACGGCTAAAGAAAAGTTTAAATTAGAATCTATTTCTACAGTAATAAAATGGGTTGAAAAACAGTTCAACGCTAATAGTATTCTAAAGTTAGAATATTTTGAAATTGCCAATGAAACTACTTTAATATCCGCAAATCGCAAACGAAAGGGTAATAATTACCGAGCATATATTGCTGTATTTGCAGGTGAGATTAGATTAATTGACAATTTAGCGTTATAAAAGACCTTAAAATTAATTATCTTTGCACAAAATTAAAAAAACGCTTGTGGATATTGTCGCATTAAAATCAAAAATACATAGGGTAACCGTAACTGGTGCCGATTTAAATTATATTGGAAGCATAACCATTGATGAAAATTTAATGGATGCCGCAAATATGATTCAAGGAGAAAAAGTACAAATTGTTAACGTTAATAATGGTGAAAGAATTGAAACTTACATTATTAAAGGCGAAAGAGGGAAGGGTGAAATTGTATTGAACGGACCTGCAGCCAGAAGAGTTGCTAAAGGAGATATTGTTATTATTATTGGATATGGTATAATGGATTTTGAAGAAGCAAAAACCTTTGAACCGACTGTAATATTTCCTGATGAAAAAACAAATACGTTATTAAGTTAAACTGACCTTATTGAACAAAAAACTTAGAAAATCATTATTTTTAATACTCCCAATTGCCTTGGGAGTTTTTTTAGTTTGGTATTTTTTATCAAAACTAACACCAGAAGATAAAACTGCTATAATTAACTCATTTAAGGAAGCTAATTATTGGTGGGTATTGCTGTCTTTAGTTTTAGGGGCTTTAAGTCATTTATCAAGAGCATATCGTTGGCAATTCATGTTAAAACCGTTGGGTTATAAGCCAAAATTTGCCAATAGTGTAATGACCGTCCTTGTTGCATATTTAGTGAATCTTGGTATACCACGTGCTGGTGAAATTGCTCGTGCAACGGGGATTTCAAAGTACGAAAACATCCCATTTGAAAAAGCTTTTGGAACTATCGTTGCTGAACGTATTGCAGACGCTATTATGTTAATGGGAATTATAGGGTTAGCCTTTTTTCTACAAGCTGAATTACTATCAGAATATTTATTTAAAGAGGAAGGCAGTGGCATGCAAAAATATATTGTATTTGCCGTAATTGCAGTATTGACAATTAGTTTTTACTTTATCATCAAAAAATCAAAAAACCCATTTTTTATTAAAATAAAGCAATTTATTAACGGGTTAGTAGAAGGTGCTATCAGTATTTTTAAAATGGACAACAAATGGTCTTTCATTTTCCATACCTTATTTATTTGGTTAATGTATGTTTTAATGTTTTATGCAGTGAGTTTTGCCTTACCAGAAACCTCAAACTTACCTTTTGAAGCTATTATCGTTGGTTTTGTGGTTGGCGGAATAAGCATGGCAGTAACTAATGGAGGTTTTGGAACCTACCCAATTGCCGTTGCTAGTGTGCTTATTTTGTATGATATACCTGACAATCCAGCAAGAGCTTTTGCATGGATAATGTGGACAGCCCAAACATTAATGATATTGTTATTTGGTGCTTTATCTTTCTTAATTTTACCTATTTACAATAGAAATAGAACCTAATGAAAACTTATTACAGTAACGGAAAACTACTGCTTACTGGCGAATACCTTGTCCTTGACGGAGCAAAAGCCTTGGCCTTACCTACAAAATTTGGGCAGAACATTACTATCAAAAAAATTAATGAAGACAAACTTATTTGGGAAAGTTATAATGACCAAAATGAGTTATGGCTTCAAGTTGAATTTGATTTACCTAGATTGCGAATTATCTCGGCAACTTTTGAATCTAGTAAAGAGGGTGGTGGCGATTTATTAGCTGAAAAACTTCGAGAAATAATAATAAGTGCTAAATCGCAATCCCGAATACTCGGGACAAACTTTCTCACAGAAAAACAGGGATATTATTTAAAATCAACACTTGATTTTCCAAGAAATTGGGGATTAGGTTCTTCATCTACCTTAATCAATAACATTGCTCAATGGGCAAATGTTGATGCTTTTAAATTGCAATTTTCTAATTTTGGTGGTAGCGGATACGATATTGCTTGTGCCCAAAACGACGAACCAATTTTGTATCAGAAAATAAATAAAAAACCAATAGTTGAAACAATAGCTTATAACCCAACATTTAAAGAACAACTCTATTTTGTGCACCTCAACAAAAAACAAAATAGTAGAGAAGGTATTGCTTCGTACAGAAATTTTAAGGGTAACATAAATGAATTGACCCGTGAAATTTCTGATTTAACCAATGAAATTAGTACTGTTGAATCTTTATCAATTTTTGAAAAAATAATCAGTGAACATGAACGGATTATTTCGACAATAATTCAACAAAAACCTGTTCAAGAACAATTCTTTTCTGATTATTTTGGTCAAACGAAAAGCCTTGGTGCTTGGGGAGGCGATTTTATTTTAGCTACAGGTAATGTTGATACGCCTGAATATTTCAAACAAAAAGGTTTTGGAACAGTAATTTCATATACCGACATGATATTATGCGACAAAAAATAGTAATTATTGGTGGTGGAGCTGCAGGATTTTTTGCTGCAATAACCTGTGCAGAAAACAATCCAGATGCTAAAATTATTATTTTAGAACGCGGTAAGGAGGTACTTCAAAAAGTAAAAATATCTGGCGGTGGAAGATGTAATGTAACACATGCCTGTTTTGATCCAAAAGAACTTTGTGAGTTCTACCCAAGGGGAAATAAAGAGTTACTTGGGCCTTTCCATCAATTTATGACTGGCGACACAATGCAGTGGTTTGAGGACAGAGGGGTGGAATTAAAAATTGAAGCTGATAATCGCGTTTTTCCTGTATCCAATTCTTCACAAAGCATTATGGATGTATTGCTTAAGTCAACTACAAAACTGGGAATAGTTACTAAATTAAATCATAAAGTCGAATCTTTTAAAAAGGCCGGAGATCAATGGAGCATAATAACTAATAAAGGTGATTTTATCGCTGATAAATTATTGATAGCTTCAGGCAGTAACACTAAAATATGGGAAATGTTGGAAAAACTTGGACATACCATTATTCAGCCCGTACCGTCACTATTTACTTTTAAAATAAATGACAAACGTATCAAAGAAATTCCAGGGGTATCTGTAGTAAATGCAACAGTTTCAATAGTAAATTCAGAGTTTCAAACAAATGGACCATTATTAATTACCCATTGGGGAATGAGTGGACCGGCAATTTTAAAACTTTCTGCATTTGGAGCTCGTTTTTTAGCCGAGAAAGACTACCAATATAATGTAGAAGTGAATTGGCTATCAAAACCAACTCAACATGTTCTGGAAAGCTTAAAGAGTATTAGAAAAGATAATCAAAAGAAACAGATAATTCTTAAATCTGCTTTTCAAGAAATACCAAAACGCCTTTGGGAAAACTTAGTGTTGGCTTCTGAAATTGACAGTAATTCTAAATGGGCAGATGTATCGAACAAACAGCTCGAAAACCTCAGCAATCAACTTACACAAGGACTGTTTAATGCTAATGGAAAAAGCACCTTTAAAGAGGAGTTTGTAACCGCTGGAGGAATAAACTTAAAAGAGGTTAATTTTAAACGTTTTGAAAGTAAACTCCACAGTAATTTATTTTTTGCTGGTGAAGTGCTAAATATTGACGCCGTTACAGGCGGATTTAATTTCCAAAATGCTTGGACGGGTGGTCATATTGTTGGGAATACAATGGCAGAAAAATGATACATTTGATAAAATAATTTTCTGAATGAACCTTTTCGATGACCTTATTGATCCTAATTTAAATCTTCTTCCAAAAGAAGGGACCGTAAATTATTATGGACGGTTATTAACTCCTAAAAAAGCAACCCAATACTACGAAAGTCTACTAAAAACCATTCAGTGGAAAAATGATGTGGCTATAATTTTTGGAAAACGTATAGAAACGAAGCGAAAAGTAGCATGGTACGCTGAAAAACCCTTTGAATACACCTATTCTAACAATACGAAATTAGCATTACCCTGGACCAAAGAACTCATTGAACTGAAACAGTTAATTGAACAAAAAACAGGAGAAATTTTTAATTCTTGTTTATTGAATTTATACCATAACGGATCAGAAGGTATGGCTTGGCACAGTGATGGCGAAAAAGATTTAAAGAAAAATGGTGCGATTGGTTCATTAAGTTTTGGTGCTGAACGTAAGTTTGCTTTTAAACATAAAGAAACAAAAGAAGTAGTCTCTTTGGTGTTAGAACATGGTAGCTTGTTAGTAATGAAAGATGAAACACAAACGCATTGGTTACATAGATTACCACCAACAAAGAAATTTTTTAAACCAAGGGTAAACTTGACGTTTAGAACAATTGAGAAATAAACGTTTAACTTGCTACTTCTCCTCTATGTGGCTTTAACGCATCACGGTAGGTAAGCATATCTTTTTCATCCACAACAATAAAGGCAATGGCAAAGTAGTCTGAATGTTCAGTAACATCAACTTCATGATATGACAGCTTTTCCTTGACCGCAAATTCCTTTAAATGAATGGCATGGTGCTTTGCCGTTGGTAAAGCTTCGGGACCTCTAAAATCCCAAATAAGTTTTATTTTTCTGTTCAATGTAACTATTTTAAGAAGCAAAAATAACCATTATTCTTTTTGCAGCTTGTGCACTTTACCTCCAAAATTAAGAACCATAGCCTTTTCATCTAAATTAAAACTAAATTTAATTCCCATGGAGTCATAAGTAAAACTATCTTTTTCGCTCGCAATTAATTTAAAAATGGGTTGCCCTGTGGCTTGAGCAAATAATGTATTTCCTTTTTTAGTAAAAGTTACTTTTGCAGGAAACGTTTCTCCACTATAAACACCCAAATACACCTCTAAATCCTCAGACTTTAATGCAATTTTAGATTTACTTTCAAGGCTAGGGTCATCACCAAAATAGGTTTCTAAAATAGAGATCAAAATTGGTGTTATTGAAGTGTTTGCCGCATTAAAAGAAAAGGCAATCGAAACATTTTTACTCGGTATATAAGCAGTCATGGATCGAAAACCATCAATTCCTCCATCATGACCATATACCTCTAAACCTTTAAAAACAAGTTTAGACAATCCCATACCCATATTTTCTTTTACAGATTTCATTTGTTCTAGAGCGTCTTTTGAAACTAAATTTCCTGAAAATAAGTTATCATAAAAAACATTTAGTTCTCTTGGTGTTGACACAATTGACCCAGCCCCCATTGGCCCAGTTAAATCAGTTTCTAAGGTGATTGGCTTCCATTCTGAATCTTCTTGATAATAGGAAACCGCTTCATTCTCACTCGGCTTAATAACTTTTCCATAAATTGTTCTATCCAATTTAATTGGATTAGAAATTCTATCGCTTAAAATTTCTGAGAAGGTTTTTTTATCAATATCCTCAGCTATATAAGAAAGTAAAATATAGTTTGTATTTGAATATGCTGTTTTTTCATTGGGTTCAAAATTTACACCGTTTTTAATGAACTTTTCAAGCATTTCTTTACGCGTTCTCGGTTCACTTATCCACTTTATAAAGCCATCTTCATTGGTTACATTATGTAAACCACTTCTATGATACAAAAGATGTTCTATTGTTATTATCTCGGCATTTTCAATTTCACGAAAATAAGTACTTAAATTCGAATTAAGATTTAGTTTCTTTTCATCAATCAATTGCATTATTATTGTAGCTGTAAATGTTTTGGTAATAGAACCTATTCTATATTTAGTTAACGCATCAGCTTTTGTTTTTGAATCGAGATTAGAAAAACCTATAGATTTATGGTAAACTTCCGTTCCATCCTTAAAGATAGAAACCGAACCCATTGCCTTATTACTTTCTTCAATACCATTGAATAAGCTGTCTAGTTTAGTTGATTGAGATTGTAAACAAAGACTTATAAAAAAAACGATTAAAATTGTAATATACCTTATCATAATTTATTTTTTTATCCAAGTTAAAGCGATAATTCCCAGCCTACCTATTAAAAAAACAACCATACCAAAAACAGGAGGTAACAAACTTACTTTTAAACCTCCGGCCAAAACACCAGGTGAAATCTGATTTGCAATTTGAATAGAATCAAATCCACCAATCATACCGATAAGTTGACCTAAAAACCCCCAAACTAAAGCAAATAATGTTATGGAACTTATTAACTTAATGGTCTTATCAGAAGATTCCTTTTTGAGGAAACCTTGAATAATTAAAACAATAACCAAAAATAAAATTAGAAGTAAAGGATACATAAAAGTTGGCCCTCCTTCATTCAGTCTATCAAATAACATAATTTTTTAAATTTTAAGATTAATAATAGTAAATGTAACTATTGTTTTCATTACGTTTATGAATTAGCGATAGAACAACAAATAAGGGTGATTATTAACCATATTAACCTTCTTTGGTTCTTTTTTGTGTAAAAAACAAGGTTAAATTGGTAATTCACCTATGAAATTATACTTATTCAAATTAATTAAGCAACTTGCAATGGTGAATTTACATTTTTTTCATAAAAGCAAATTTGTGCCCATACATTTCATTATATGGATTATTGTATGGTTTTTCTTTGTTTATTTCTTTAGCTACAATTCTGATAATACAAGCTATGTTACTTGGTTTTCAAGTTTTTTGTTACCCATAACTATGGCTACTACGTATTTTATGGTGTATTATTTAATTCCCAAATATTTATTAACTAAAAAATATGTTCTCTTCAGTCTTTATAGTTTATACACCGCTATTTTTTCCACGTACCTGATTGTGCTGGCTATTTTCGGGAGCTTTATTTTCTTATCAAATATGGAAATAAAAAAAATGCCACCAATGAGCAGAAACTTTGTGTTTGTTTTAATTCTAGTGTATTTAGTGGTTGCCATTTTTAGTTTTATAAGCTTGCTAAACCATAACCTTAAAACCATTTCTAAAAACAAAGCCTTAGAAAACAAAATTTTGGAAACCCAATTGCAGATTAAAAATCAAGAATTGCAATATTTAAAAAAGCAAATTCACCCACATTTTCTATTTAATACACTGAATACCATTTACGGGTTTGCCTTAAAACAATCTGAAGATACACCTGGTATTATATTAAAATTATCAAATTTATTAGATTATATTTTATACCAAGTAAACAAACCTAAAGTTAGTTTAAAAGAAGAGATTGCCCATATTGAAGAATATATAGAACTCGAAAAAATACGTTTTCAAGACACATTAAAAGTGAGTTTCAGTTCTAATGAAATTCCTGAAACCATTCAAATTGCTCCGATGCTTCTAATTCCATTCGTAGAAAATGCATTTAAACATGGTCATTTAATAAATGGGTTTATAAACATAGAAATTGTAATACGGTTTTCAAATGACAACCTTGATTTTACAATAAAAAATACCACTATTCAAAAGGAAGCCATAAAAGAAAATGAAGGTATTGGACTTAAAAACATAAAGAAAAGATTGGATATTTTGTATATTGATAATTATACATTAGATATTTCTGAATTTGAGGGTTGGTATAATGTTAACCTCAACGTTTTAAACTTAAAAACAAACTAAATTGGTGAAACAGATTAACTGCATAATTGTTGATGACGAACCTATAGCCCGTGAAATTTTAGCTACGCATTTGCAAAAAATTGATATTATAAAGGTTTCCAAATTATGTAAAAATGCTGTGGAAGCTTTTAATGCTATTAGTTCAGATAAAATTGATTTGATCTTTTTAGATATTAATATGCCCGAAATATCGGGATTAGCTTTTGCGAAATCGATCAATAAAAATATAAAGGTAATTTTCACAACCGCCTATCGCGAATATGCCATTGATGGGTTTGACTTACAGGCTGTTGATTATTTATTAAAACCCATATCTTTTGAACGTTTATTGAAAGCTATCAATAAATTTACCAATGAAAATATTGAAATTATAGGGAAGCCAATTGTTGAAACACATGAAAAAAATGATTTTATCTTTGTGCGTGCTGATAGAAAAATGGTAAAAATTAATTTTTCTGAAATACTATATATTGAAAGTTTAAGCGATTATATTCAAATTCATTTAACTGATAAAACCATTACTACCCGAGAAACCATTAGCAATATTGAAGCGAAACTTCCGCAACATCAATTTTTAAGAACACATCGCTCATTTATAATCTCAATAAATAAAATAGCTTTGTTTACCAATGAATTTGTAGAACTTGGCAACAAAGCCATCCCTATAAGCAGAACCTACAAAAACGATGTGCTTAAAAAATTAGAAAGTCTCTAAAACAACACTGAGCATCGTAATTCTAAGTAATTAATAACATTCAGAAAATTGCATTACAATACATTTGCTCATGCTATTTTCAAAAATCAAAAACTCTGCTGTACTTATTGCCATTGTTGGAATTGTTTTATTTTCCGCAAAAGCCATTATGGTTAAATTGGCCTATCAATACAATGTAAGTTCATTACATTTACTATTGTTTAGGATGCTTTTTTCACTTCCTTTCTATTTGATAATTCTATACTTTGATAAACCAAAATCAACACAAAATATTAAGAAACAAGATTATCTGTGGCTGCTCTTTTTTGGATTTATCGGCTATTATTTGGCCAGCTATTTCGATTTTTTAGGCTTACAATACATCAAGGCTGGTTTGGAAAGAATTATCTTGTTTGTTTACCCAACTTTAGTGCTTTTAATCTCAAGAATTTTCCTAAAAGAAAGAATTTCACCAAAACAGATTATCGCCATATTAATCACCTATTTTGGCGTAATTATAACATTTAGTGGAGAATTGCAATATAACGGTGACCATATTCTCCTTGGCGGATTTTTAATCTTTTTAAGTGCTCTAACCTATGCCTCGTATCTCGTTGGTAGCGGTTGGTTAATACCAAAATTTGGTGTATTACGTTTTACATCATACGCCATGATAATATCATCAGTTTGTGTCATTATTCATTATCTAATATTCGACAGAACTAGTGTTTTTCAATACTCATATCAAGTATATCTACTTGGTTTTATGATGGCTATTTTATCAACATTAATTCCATCGTTTTTAGTCTCATTAGCCATTAAAAAAATAGGAGCTTCTAATTTTTCAATCATTGGCAGTATTGGTCCAGTATCTACGATAATTTTAGCTTACATTTTTCTTGATGAACGATTAACCTTAATGCAATTATTAGGAGCAGTTATCGTAATTATCGGTATTACCTTGGTTTCTTTTAATAAGTCAAAAAAAACTAAAAAACTTGTTGGCTAACATTTATATTTGCATAAAATCACAATTTTGGAACAGAACGATTTAATTTACAAACCAACTCACAGCAAAATATTAGAAGATGGCTCTTTCACTTGGAAAGCTCCCAGTAATATTGCCTTAATAAAATATTGGGGAAAAAGAGAGCCGCAACTTCCTGAAAATGCTTCGATTAGTTTTACCTTAGATGCTTGTTCAACATTAACTACTATTAATTTTAGCAAGGGTTTACCTAATGAAAATATTGATTTCGACATCTATTTTGAAGATGAAAAAAAAGATGATTTTAAACCAAAAATAGAAAAGTTCTTTGAGCGTATAAAACAATATGTCCCTTATATTTCAGACTATAATTTTGTAATAAAAACGCGTAATACATTTCCTCACAGTAGTGGTATTGCCTCTTCGGCCAGCGGAATGGCGGCATTAACTTTATGTATTTTGAGCATGGAAAAAGCTCTAAATCCAGATATTTCTGACGAACTTTTTTATAAAAAAGCCTCTTTTTTAGCACGTTTAGGTTCCGGTAGTGCAGCAAGAAGTATTGAAGGCCCCTTAGTAGTTTGGGGTGAACACCATAAAATTGAAAATAGTTCTGACTTATTTGGTATAAAATTTTCAGGAACTGTTCATGAAAATTTCAAGAACTACCACGATACTATTTTGTTAGTAGATAAAGGAGAAAAACAAGTGTCAAGTACCGTTGGTCATAACTTAATGAACAATCATTCTTTTGCTCAACAACGATTTGTTCAAGCGAATGAAAACATGATTAAAATCTCAGAAACTTTAAAAACGGGCGACTTAAAATCGTTTATAAGTATTGTTGAAAGTGAAGCACTTACGCTCCATTCTATGATGATGACCAGTCATCCTTATTTTATTTTAATGAAGCCAAACACGTTAGAAATAATAAATAAGATTTGGGCATTCAGAGAAAAGACAAACTCAAACATTTGCTTTACATTAGATGCTGGTGCCAATGTTCACATCTTATTTCCTGAAAAAGAGAAGGAAAGTGTTAACGATTTTATTATCAGTGAATTAATTCAATTTTGTCAAAATAATCATTATATTTGTGACAGGGTCGGATTTGGAGCGAGGCAAATTCAATAGATTTCCTATCCTTTTATAATTTGTTCTTTTGATTTTTTGACCGATACAACGTTATAATAAATTCAAACTGAAATAGCAAAACTATATACAAATAGAGCTTAATCATGCAAAAGCTAAGTATATCGTTTTGGATTTTATTAACTTAAAATTTCGGTCATGAAAAACTTAACTACATTATTTTGCCTACTTACATTCCTTTTTTCTACATTTTTATTTGCTCAAAAAGACACCCTATGGTACGATTCCAATTGGGGAGAAACAGCACGAGCCCAAGCCTCATATTACAGACCCGCACCTGATAAAAAAGATAATGGCTATTGGTGGAAAGACTATTATATCGATGGTACTAAACAAATGGAAGCCTTATCATTAAAAGAAAATGAAGAAGTCCTTCACGGAAAAGTAATTTGGTACCACCCTAATGGAAAAATAATGCAAACCGTTCATTATAAAAACAACGTACCGCATGGTTTACGCAAAAATTATTATAAAAGTGGACCGTTAAAAAGTGAATATTCTTATGTTAATGGTAAAATTGATGGTGCTTATGTAGCATATCATGAAAACGCTCAACTTTCAGAATCTGGCAACTATAAACTCGGAGAAAGAATTGGTGATTGGAAAGAACATTATAAAAGTGGAAAGTTAAAAGCCGAAGGTAAATATGCCAATGGAAAAAAATCAGAAACATGGCAAGTATATTATTATGATGGCACAATAGAAGATTAAACAATGACGTTTGTTTTGATAATAAACGTTATATAACAGCGTTTAAGAACCATAGAAGCATTCTTATTAGTGAGATTATATTATATTTGCAACCAAATACTATGTTAATATTCATAAATTGATGAAAGGACCTTTATTTTATGCTAAAATTTTACTCTTTGGTGAGTACGGAATTATAAAAGATTCCAAAGGTTTGGCGATACCATATAATTTTTTTAAAGGTGCCTTAAAAACATCAAATAATTTATCGGATACTGCTAAAAAATCCAATGAAAATTTATTGAAATATTATAACTATTTATCGGATACTGATAACAATATTGTACATTTTAGATTGGATGAATTAAAACGAGATATACAAAATGGTATGTATTTCGATTCTAGTATACCTCAAGGTTATGGTGTTGGAAGTTCAGGTGCGTTAGTAGCTGCTATCTACGACAAATATGCCGATGACAAAATTACCGTATTAGAAAATTTAACCAGAGATAAATTATTGAAATTAAAAGGAATTTTTGGAATGATGGAATCTTTCTTTCATGGTAAAAGTTCTGGATTAGATCCTTTAAACAGCTATTTAAGTTTACCTATTCTTATCAACTCTAAAGATAATTTAGAACCAACCGGAATACCATCACAAAAAGAAGGTAAAGGTGCTGTGTTTTTATTAGATTCTGAACAAATTGGTGAAACTGAACCTATGGTTAGCCTTTTTATGAATAAAATGAAAAATGAAGGCTTTAGAAAAATGATCAATGAAGATTTTGCAAAATATACTGATGCTTGTATTGATGATTTTTTACATGGAAATGCAAAATCACTTTTTGGAAATGTAAAACAACTCTCTAAAGTGGTGTTGGCTAATTTTAAACCAATGATTCCCAAAGCATTCCATAAACTTTGGCAACATGGTATTGATAGCAATGCCTATTATTTAAAATTATGTGGTTCAGGTGGAGGTGGCTATATTTTAGGTTTTACACCTGACTATGCAAAAGCTCAAGAAATTCTAAAAAATTATAAATTAGAATTAGTTTACAGATTTTAATTATGGGTTATGGACTTACTTAAAGCCGCGGAAGAGAACACACCCAAAAAACCAAAAAAATACCCTTTTTATTATAAATTTTTCAGTTTACTATCTGTAGTAAGAGGTTATAATATTGTAATTATCGTAATTGCTCAATATTTAGCGTCTATATTTATTTTTGCTCCTGAAAAATCTTTACGTGGTGTCATACTTAATTTAGATTTGTATCTAATAGTTTTAGCGACTATATGTGTAATTGCAGCGGGTTATATAATCAATAACTTTTACGATGTAGATAAAGATAAAATAAATAAACCTCAAAAAACAAAGCTAGATAGCATTGTTAATCAACAAACCAAATTATATATTTACTTTACACTTAACTTTTTAGGTTTTGCTTTTGCTTTTTTTGTATCATGGAAAGCAGCTATATTTTTTGCAGTTTATATTTTTGCAATCTGGTTTTATTCTCACAAACTACGTCATTATCCATTAATAAAATTATTTTCTGCCGCCATTTTAGCCCTACTACCCTTTTTTGTGATTTTTGTTTATTATAGGAACTTTTCTACTATCATTTTCACCCATGCTTGTTTCCTGTTTTTTATATTACTAATCAGAGAACTTATCAAAGATTTAGAAACCATGCAGGGTGATATTGTTTCAAACTATATGACATTACCCATAAAATATGGCGAACGGTTTACAAAAACACTTATTACACTCATTGTATTTTTAACCATACCTCCTATTTCATTCTTATTAAAATATCCTGAAATAGGTTTAATGAAGTATTATTTTTATTTCTCGGCATTAGTCTTATTAGTCTTTCTAATCTTATTATGGCGATCAAATACCAAAAAAAATTACATGCTCTTGCATACCATTCTTAAATTATTAATTATTGCTGGTGTGTTTAGTTTAGCATTTATAGATACTTCTGTAATAATAAAAAGATTATTATGAAATGCCTAACTAAAATTTGGATAACACCAATATCATAGTCTTGGCATTCCATCTGACCACTAAAAAATAATAACAGATGAATTCACATTTACTAAAAGTTGCTTTGGCTCAAATTTCACCTGTTTGGTTAGATAAAGACAAAACTCTTGAAAAAATAGCTTCAAATATTAAAACGGCTGCGAATCAAAATTGTGAATTAGTTGTTTTTGGAGAGGCTCTATTGCCAGGTTATCCTTTTTGGCTGGCACTAACAGGCGGTGCAGAGTGGAATACTAAAACAAATAAAGAACTCCATGCACATTATGCAAATAATTCCATTCAAATTGAAGCTGGAGAGCTAGACAGTATTTGCAAATTGGCACAAGAAAATGCCATAGCCATATATTTAGGTATAATTGAAAGAGCCAAAAATAGGGGAGGTCATAGTTTATATTGCTCGCTTGTTTATATCAATCAGAAAGGAGAAATACAGTCGGTACATAGAAAACTTCAACCAACCTATGATGAGCGTTTAACTTGGGCTCCTGGAGATGGAAACGGATTACGAGTACATCCACTTAAAAAATTTACCGTGGGTGGTTTAAATTGTTGGGAGAATTGGATGCCATTACCAAGAACTGCTTTGTATGGTATGGGAGAAGATCTACATATTGCAGTTTGGCCTGGCAGTGACCATAACACCAAAGACATAACTCGATTTATAGCAAGAGAATCACGTTCGTTTGTAATCTCTGTATCTAGCTTAATGGCTAAAAGTGATTTTCCTAAAAACACACCACATTTAGAAAAAATACTTAAAAATGCTCCAGAAGTTTTAGCCAATGGAGGTTCGTGTATTGCTGGTCCGGATGGTGAATGGTTGTTAGAACCTGTTTTACATAAAGAAGGGCTACTTATTGAAACATTAGATTTTAATCGTGTATTAGAAGAACGTCAGAATTTCGATCCTGTTGGGCATTATTCACGGCCAGATGTTACTAAACTTATGGTAAACAGAGAGCGACAACAAATAATTGAGATTAAAGAGTAGATAAATACCAATTTAATTTTATAATGTCGCATTGAAATTGTTTAATTTTCGCAATATTTTCGTTAAAATAATTAACTAGAACAAAAGCTATACTAAAATATCTTGCCTCAATCTTGCAAAAATTAATTCAATTCAATTATACGACATTATAAAATTAAATTGGTATAACTTCCCTAAATGTATTAATTTTGCCGTTCAAACTTCTAACTATAAGAAGTTCTAAAAAATATATAAAATGGCAAAACAAAACTCGTCGAGAGGACGACAAGCCAAAACGTCTTCTCCGAATTCAGATTCAAAAAAGAAATCAACTACAGTAAGAAAGTCTTTTAATAAAGGTAAAACTTTTACAAAAGGTAAAGCAAATCCATATAGAAAGGACATCAGAAAAGACAGCCCAAAACAACGTCTTGAAGAGCCTACCGAAATCAGATTGAATAAATACATTTCCAATTCTGGAATTTGTTCTCGTAGAGAGGCTGACACCTACATTAAAGCTGGAAGTGCTACTGTTAACGGTAAAGTAATTACCGAAATGGGCTATAAAGTAAAACCGACAGATGATGTTCGTTTTGATGACGTATCAATTAATCCGGAACCAAAACGCTATGTTTTACTTAATAAACCAAAGAATTACATTACCACTATGGATGATGAACGTGGTAGACATACTGTAATGGAATTGGTTGGTAAAGCTACAAAAGAACGCATTTACCCAGTAGGAAGATTGGATAGAAATACTACGGGTTTATTACTTTTCACTAACGATGGTGAAATGGCTAAAAAGCTAACACACCCAAAGCATAATATTAAAAAATTATATCATGCATCACTGGATAAAAAATTAGCCTTAACCGATTTACAAAAAATTTCTGAGAACTTTGTACTAGAAGGTAAAATGGTTTTTGTAGATGCCATTTCTTATATAGAAAATGAATCAAAAACAGAAATCGGTATTGAAATTCACTCTGGAAGAAACCGAATTGTTAGAAAAATATTTGAACATTTTGGATATAAAGTGACTAAATTAGACCGTGTTATTTTTGCTGGTATGACCAAGAAAAACTTACCAAGAGGACATTGGAAGCACTTAACACAGCAAGAAGTTAATAATTTGAAGATGATATAGCGTAAGTTATCATGTTCTAAGTTCTTAATAAAAATGTCTCCCGACGATTCGGGATGAGTGAATTTTGAGGATGAAATCTGCAAAATTTGTATCTAAAATCACTCGTACAAACAGTACATTAGAATAAAATATATAAAGTGAAATATTACATCATTGTTGGAGAAGCCTCAGGAGATTTACATGCTTCAAACCTAATGAAAGCATTGCAGAAAAAAGATGTAAATGCTGAGTTTAGGTTCTGGGGAGGAGACTTGATGGAATCCGTTGGTGGTACTTTAGTTAAGCATTATAAAGACCGGGCTTTTATGGGTTTTTCTGAAGTTATTTTCAATCTTCGTAAAATTTTAGGGCTCATTTCTTTCTGCAAAAAAGATATTGCACAATACCAACCAAATCATATTATTTTTGTTGATAATTCTGGTTTCAATTTGCGTATCGCAAAATGGGCAAAAAAAGAAGGTTTTAAAACCAACTATTATATTTCACCTCAAGTTTGGGCATCAAGAGCAAGTCGCGTAAAAGACATTAAGCGTGATATAGATAACCTGTTTGTCATCTTACCTTTTGAAGAGGCTTTTTACGAAAAATATAATTATACAGTAAATTTTGTAGGCCATCCTTTGATTGATGCTATTTCAGATAGAACACAAGTAAGTGAAAAAGCATTTCGGAAAGAATACAACCTAAACGAAAAACCTATTATAGCCCTATTACCTGGAAGTCGCAAGCAAGAAATAACCAAAATGCTTTCAGTTATGCTTAAAATGGTTGATAAATTTAAGGACTATCAATTTGTAATTGCAGGTGCACCAAGTCAAGATTTTGAATTTTATAAACCTTTTATAAAGGAATCTGACGTTAAGTTTATTTCAAACAAAACGTATGATTTGTTATCCGTTTCATACGCTGCGTTAGTTACATCTGGTACTGCCACATTAGAAACCGCTTTGTTTAAAATACCACAAGTGGTGTGCTATAAAGCGAGTAATATATCCTATCAAATAGCTAAACGAATTATCACGTTAAAATTCATATCACTGGTCAATCTAATCATGGATCGTGAAGTAGTTACTGAACTTATTCAGCACGACTTTAACCCGAAAAGATTAGAGAAAGAACTCACTAAAATATTGGACAATAAATACAGGGAAAAGCTCTTTTTAGACTATTTTGAATTAGAAAAAAAATTAGGTGGTAAAGGTGCAAGTGATAAAGCTGCAGGGTTGATTTATAACTCTAAATAGTAGTATTGTCCAAATACTTCTTCCTAAAAACAATCACCAATATAATTGTTCTTAAAAACATCCAAACGGTAAAGGCTATCCATATTGCATATAGTTTTAATCCGTAATGATCTCCAATTAATAACACCGGTATAAACCCTATGAATGTCGCGATTAATAGTGTATTTCTTAACGTTACTGCCTCTGCCAAGCCTTTAAACAATCCGTCAAAAACAAAGGCAATGGCATTTAAGGGTTGCATTAATAAAACAATCCAAAATATAGCATAAAAGGAATCTAAAACTTCAACATCTTTAGAAAAAGCTTTTCCAATGGGAACATAAAATATAAAACAAATTGTGGATAATATAAATGCAATAACAATGGCATATTTACTCAAATCGACACTTAATTTCCATAAACTTCTATAATCCTTTTCTCCTAACAATCTACCCGAAACGATGTTACCAACACTTGCATACCCATCAATAAAAAAGGAGAAAAAAAGCCATATTTGAAATGCGATAGTTTGTGCTGCTATATAATTATTACCATAAGCAGTGGCGTAAGAATTAGCAAAATAAATGGCAATATTTAAAGATAATGCTCTTATAAATAAGTTTAAACTCAACAATAGCAATCGTTTGATTTCCTTATTAAATGGCCATTGAAATTTTAGTTTGAAAGGAGTTTTTTTAATGAACAAATACAAAGCCATTACCGCCATAACAACTTGAGAAATAAGACTGGCATAAGCGGCACCTTCAATATGCATTGCTGGAATAAAACCCTCAATACCAAATACCAAAACAAAGTCTAAACCAACATTCAAAAGCAAGCCAGTAATACTAATTATCATAGGCCAAAACGTGTTTTGCAAACCTCTAAAAACACCAAAAATTGAAAACACTAATAACGTTAATGGTAGCCCAACCGCTCTAATCTTATAATAAGAAACTGTATAATTCAAAATAAGTCCCTCTGCATTATAGAGTTTAAAAATAAATTCAACAAAAGCAATGGATACGAAATACAGAATAGCACTTAATGCTAAATTAATAACAATAATTTGGGTTGGTAAAGATTGTATTTCATCTAATCTATTAGCTCCAAAATAACGGGAAATTATGGCAGATATAGCCGAACGTGTTTGAGCTAAAATCCAGATTAAAGCAGACAAAAAGGAACCTGCAATACCTACCGCAGCCAATGCCTCTGTAGCATTCACATCAATATTACCTACTATTGCAGTATCTGTTAAAGAAAGCAATGGTTCTGCAATACCTGCTATTAGTGCCGGTATTGCTAATTTATTAATATATGTAAAGGTAACTTTTGGTTTCGATTGCATTCTGCTAAATCAGCCGGTTTTAAAATGCAAAGTTCGGTAATTAATTATCAAAAAAGAAGGAATAAAAAAAGAGAAAAATAGTTGGCTTTAAAAATGGGAAAAGCCCCAAATGACATGAGATGCAGATGAGGCTTTTAATTAAATAACTCTAAATTTAATTTCTTTAAATAGTACGTTGACTATTCACAATGTTTTTAAGTATTTGGGTTGATACTTACCTCAAAGATAGGTCAGAAAAGGATTAATTTAAAGTAAATTAAACGTAAGTATTGTTTTTCTTAACAAATGGTATAGATTTAACAATAAATGGTAAATTGAGACTTATTTAATACTGTACATATTTGAACATACTAAAATACATACCTGCACAACTTGTCTTTTTTTTAATTATTGGTATTGTGTTAGGGTTCTATATTGAATTAAGTATTTTCTTGGTTAGTGCTCTCTTAGTTTTTTCCATTCTATTACTATTAGTAACATACTTGCTTTCAAAGAAAAAAGAAAATCTGTATCATTATTTTACTTTCTGTACTTACACCATTTTTATGCTGATAGGTTTTGCTTCAATTACCTTTAAAAACCCTAATGTAAATAAAAAAAATTATCTCAACCATTTGTCAGATAATTCAAATGAAACGGAGTTAATAATTGTAGACATTTTAAAGCCAAATCGTTATTACGATAGCTATATTGCTAAAGTGGTCAACATTAACGGTGCTCGGTCGGTAGGAAAAATAAAGATTAATATCTTAAAAGATTCCACAAAGAATGATTTTTCCATAGATGATAAAATCATGGTTTTTGAAGATTTCAAGGAAATTAATAAACCTTTAAATCCATTTCAATTTAATTACAAAAATTACTTGATCAAACAACAGGTTCATCATTATATGACAATTTATAATGGAGCCATAATACCCTTAAATAATAATAAAACATCTTTAAAAGGACTAGCACATTCCCTTAGAAAAAAAATAAATAGTTCATTACATGAAAATGGATTTAAAGGTGACGAGTTAGCCATAATAAATGCATTACTGTTAGGACAGCGTCAAGAAATATCAAAAGAAATAATAGAGAATTACCAAAATGCCGGAGCCATACACATTTTGGCTGTTTCAGGATTGCATGTAGGAATAATTTTATTACTGCTCAACTTTTTGTTTAAACCTTTAGAAAGACTAAAACATGGTAAGATTATAAAATTAAGCGTTGTTGTACTCTTTTTATGGGCATTTGCCTTTATTGCGGGATTATCAGCGTCAGTTATTAGAGCAGTAACAATGTTTACTGCCGTTGCCATAGCACTAGCAACCAAAAAAGAGATTAACACATACAAAACCTTATTAATATCTATTTTCTTTCTGTTATTATTTAATCCTTTTTATCTTTTTGAAGTAGGTTTTCAACTCAGTTATTTAGCTGTGTTTTTTATCGTATGGGTACAGCCAAAATTATATAATCTATGGAAACCCAAATATAAAGTAATTGATTACACTTGGCAATTATTTACGGTTTCTATAGCCGCTCAATTAGGTGTTTTGCCTCTAAGTTTGTATTATTTTCACCAATTTCCAGGGCTGTTTTTTGTCGCCAATCTTATAATTATTCCCTTTTTAGGGATAATTTTAGGATTAGGGATAATAGTAATTCTCCTCGCTCTATTTGGCATATTACCGACTTTCATTGCCAATGTCTATGAAGAAGTAATCTCTATTCTAAATGCAACTGTGGGTTGGATAGGAAAACAAGAGTCTTTCTTATTTCAGAACATTTCTTTTACCATAGTTTCTACCATTTTAAGCTATTTGCTTATAATCACATTTTTTAATTGGTTTGAAACTAAAAACAAAACTGCCATAAAATATATTTTAATAGCTGTTATTTTATTTCAATCGAATTTAATTCTAGAAAAATACAATACCGAGCATGGTTCTGAATTTGTAATTTTTAATAAACCGAGGTATTCTATTCTTTTAAATAGAAATGGTAATAACACCAGTATTGAACATAGTTTTGACAGTATAACCAATAAAGGGTTTATTAAGGACTATTTAATTGGCACAAATTCAAAGCTTGAATCCGATGAAGATTTAATAAAAGATACATATCAATTTGGGGCTAAAAGAATAGTTGTAATTGACAGTTTTGGCATTTACAAAAATCTAAATATCAATCCAGAAATAATTTGGTTGCGAAACTCACCAAAGATAAATTTAGACCGATTAATAGATCAAATGAAACCAAAAACAATAATCGCTGATGCATCAAACTACAAAAACCTTGTAGAACAATGGCAAAAAACGAGTAAAACCAACAATATTCACTTCCATTACACCGTTAAAGATGGAGCATTTATGGAAAAATACTAAACCAGTTCAAATAACTATATTTGCTTTCTTTAAAAACAAAGTTACTTATGAAGATTATTGTCCCTATGGCAGGTATAGGTTCTCGCCTAAGACCTCACACTTTAACAATTCCTAAACCTTTAACATTAATAGCCGGAAAACCTATCGTACAACGACTGGTTGAAGATATTGCCGCTGTTTTAAAACAAGATGTTGAAGAAATTGCTTTTATTATAGGTCCTACTTTTCCTAAAGATACTGAAAGTAAATTATTAGCTATTGCAAAAGATTTAGGTGCAAAAGGTGTGGTAACAGTTCAAGAAACAGCTTTAGGTACAGCTCATGCTATACAATGTGCAAAGGAATCTTTAAATGGTCCTTGCGTTGTAGCTTTTGCCGACACGCTTTTTAAAGCTGATTTTACACTTGATGAAAATGCAGATGGTGCTATTTGGGTAAAACAAGTTGAAAACCCTAGTGCTTATGGTGTTATAAAAATGCAAGATGGTATTATTACTGATTTCGTTGAGAAACCAGAAACATTTATTTCAGATTTAGCCATTATAGGTATCTATTACTTTAAAAAAGGAGAAATTTTACGAGACGAAATTCAGTATTTGTTAGATAACGACATCAAAGATAAAGGCGAATATCAATTAACTGATGCATTAGAAAACATGAAGAAAAAAGGTATGAAGTTTGTACCTGGTCAAGTTGACGAATGGATGGATTGTGGTAATAAAGCAATCACCGTTGAAACAAATGGTAGAGTGTTGCAATTTGCAAAGCAAGCCGGACAAAACTTGGTATCAACATCTGTAATTTTGGAAAATTCAGAAATTATAGAACCATGCTATATCGGCGATAATGTAAAGTTAATTAATGCTAAAATTGGCCCGAATGTATCACTTGGCACAAATAGTGTAGTAGAAAACTCAACAATTAGTAATTCATTAATTCAAACGAATACTACTATTAAAAATGCAACTTTAGATAATGCAATGATTGGTAACAATGTTGAATACAATGGTGATTTCACCTCAATAAGCATAGGCGATTATTCTAATTTGGTTTAAGTTTAATGACAAAGTGGATTAAGCATATCATAGTTTTAATTATGATGAGTTTTTCTTTTATAGGATTTACTCAGAATGATTCATTGGCTCAAATATTTTTAGAAACAAAAGATGTCGAAGAGCTTAAAAAAGAACAAAGCAATCTCGATTTTGAAAAGTATTTCTTTGAAGCCTTGCAGCAAAAAGCTATCGGAAATTTTGACCAAGCTATCGTAGCTTTAGAAAAATGTCAAGATATAAGAAGCGATGACAAGGCATTAAATTTTGAGTTTGGTAAAAATTACTTTGAATTAGCAAAATACACTGAAGCTGAAGCCTTCGTACAAATTGCTTTAAAAAAAGATGTAAATAATTTGTTTATGCAAATTTTACTTAGAGATATTTATAACCGTCAAAACAACTTTAAAGCAGCTTTAGAAGTTCAGAAAAAAATTGCTGAGAAAAATGCCAATTCCGAATTAGATTTAGTTATTCTGTATATTAAAAATAATCAAATTGAAGACGCTAAAAAAATTCTATTAGATTTAGAAAAAAAGGGAACATTAGACGAAAATTTACTACCCTTTAAAGAATCCATTTTAAGCGGTAGCGTTTCAACTCCAGTAAATGAAACTACTGACAAAAATATAGAAGAACAGTCTTTAACGGAACTAAAAACTACCTATCAATCTGAAAAATCATTTAGAGTATTAAAGCAGTTATTAATTAGGTTAAATGAAAAAGAGAAATATTTAGAGCTGGAAAAAGAAAGTGCAACAGGAACAGAACTTTTTCCTGCCCAACCTTTCGTTTATTTAATGAATGCTAAAGCTCTTAATTATACCAAAAAATATGATCAAGCACTTCTTAAATTAGAAGTAGGATTAGATTATATAGTTGATGATGCTGTCCTTGAAGCTGATTTTTATGATCAAATGGGGTTGAGCTATAAAGGACTAAAAAATAATGTTGAAGCTTCTAAGAATTATAATAAAGCAACAGCAATAAGACAAAAAAAATCATAAAATGTTAAAAAATATTGCTTTTATAGTTATTGTTATGTTGTCATTTTCGGCGTGTAAATCAAAAAAAGTAACAAACACATCAGAGAATACGACTTTGTCATCTAAAAGAGTAATCAAGAATCATTATATCAATTCCTTTGATAAAAAGACCATCAATGCCAAGTTGAAAATTAAATATAAAGGAAAAAGTAATTTACCAAGTGTAACGGGTTCATTAAGACTTCAAAAAGATCAAACAATCTGGATTAGCCTAACAAAATTAGGTTTTTCTGTAGGTAAAGTATTAATAACACCTAATAGAGTTAGCTTTTACGAAAAAATAAACAGAACCTATTTTGATGGTGATTTTACCTTATTGAGTAATTTTTTAGGTACCGAATTAGATTTTCAAAAAGTACAAGATCTTTTATTGGGGCAGAGTTTACTAGACCTTAAAAAAGAGTCTTTTGACATCTCTTTTTCTGAAAAAAATTATCAGTTAAAACCAAAAGTTAGTCACCCTTTATTTGATATTCTCTTTTTGATAAACCCTATTAACTTTAAAATTAATAGTCAACAACTGAATCAAAAAGACGAAAACAATACGTTGGTTATTAATTATGCCAACTATGAAACTATAGAAAATGAATTTTTCCCAAGAGAAATTTACATTATTGCATCAGACAAAAAAAACACTTCTACCATAGATGTTGATTATAAGTCCGTTGAATTCAATAAATCACTTAGTTTCCCTTTTGAAATACCAAAAAATTACGAAAAAATAGAGCTGAAATAATAAAATATTTTAGTCCAAATAAATTGGCATAACTTTGTTGAAATATTTTTAAAATCTGAAATGCTATTTATCTAAAAAAGGATAGTTTTGTAATATGAACTTTAGAGTTGTCTTATTTATTATTATCTCCATATTCTTCACGATTTCTTCGTTGGGGCAATCAAAATCTCAATTAGAAAAAAAGAGAAAACAACTACAAGAAGAAATAAAAGAAACGCAAAATCTTTTATTTAAATCGAAAAAAGAAGCCGAGACCTTATTGTCTGAACTTGATGATTTAACTAAAATAATAAGCGTTCGTTCTCGATTAATTAGAACCATTGACGAGGAGGCAGAAGTGCTTTCAGAAGCCATTGCAAAAAATGAAAAGGAAATTAATTCCTTAGAGAAAAATCTATCTGTTTTAAAAAAGGATTACGCCAACATGGTGGTGAGTTCATATAAAAGTAAAAATAAACAAAGTCGCTTGCTATTTTTACTATCCTCAGAAAGTTTTACGCAAGCCTATAAACGTTTACAGTATATAAAACAGTACGCTACTTATAGAAAACAACAAGGAGAACAAATAAAGATTTCCGCAAATAAATTAAGTGTCTTAACCGATTCTTTACGAAATAAAGAAGACGAAAAACGATTGCTCATTGCTCTTCACACACAACAAAAAGATAGCATTGGCCGTGAAAAAAACACACAAGTAAGATTGGTCGGTAAAGTAAAAGCAAAAGAAAGAAAATATATTTCTCAAATAAAAAGTAAACAAGCTGAAGAGCGTAAAATAGACCGACAAGTAGACAAAATTATTGCAGCTGCCATTGCCAAGTCAAATAAAGGAACTGGGAAAAAAGCATCTTCGGGCTTTCATTTAACACCTGAAAATAAAAAATTGGCTAATAATCTAGTTGCAAATAAAGGTAAATTACCATGGCCGGTCAAAAAAGGTCTTATTATCAGAAAATTCGGAACTCAAAAACACCCTACAATGCCAGGTATCACCATTAATTCAAGTGGTATACATATTGCAACAGAAAAAGGAGCAAAAGCTAGAGCTATTTTTAAGGGAAAAGTGTTGTCTATCCAATTACAATCTGGTAGAAAAAAAATGGTATTGATTCAACATGGTAATTACATTACTGCATATAAAAACCTTGATGATGTATTGGTTAAATTAGGCGATAATGTTGATACTGGTGTTGAAATAGGCACAATTCATACGGATGCGATTAATGGTAAAACCGTTCTTATATTCAGTTTTATGAAAGAGATACAGCCTCAAAATCCTGAATCTTGGATTGGTAAACTTCTTTAAAGACTTAACCAAAAAGAGCCTTTAACTCATCAGCTTCTTCAGGTTTCATTTTACCAGACAAAATTAAACTTAATTGCTTTCTGCGTAGAGCTCCTTCAAAACGCTCTTTTTCTAATTCTGTTTCTGGTTTAATAACAGGTACTTTTACAGGAGAGCCCGTTAAATCAACCGCAACAAAAGTATAAATACCTTCGTTCACCTTTGATTTTTCACCACTCTCACGATCTTCTGTCCATACATCAGCATAAACTTCCATAGACGAGTTAAAAGCTCTAGAAACCTTCGATTCTATAATTAACACACTACCTACAGGTACGGCTTTATTAAAAGCTACGTGATTTACAGACGCCGTTACTACAATTCTATTTGAGTGCCTTTGTGCGGCAATACTACAAGCTCTATCCATTCTTGCTAAAAGCTCACCACCAAAAAGGTTATGTAAAGAATTCGTTTCTCCAGGCAGTACCATATCAGTTAATATCGTTAAAGATTCTTTTGGAGTTTTTATTTTCATTTTAAAAAAGTTAATCGTTATTTAAGTAGGCAAAGATAGAACGGTAACTCTAAATAAATAGTATTATGAAAAAAATATTAATTGTAGTAAGTACTTCGCTTATGGAAGGGTGTAGAATGGTAATGGTCTTTACAAATCTTGAGTCAATAACCAGGCAGCATCATTAGCTTCCGTTTCTCTAATTCTGTATAGGCTATTGATAGCGTCATTTATTTCGCTATAACTTTCATAAGAAACTTGAGTTAATCCCCATTTGTTAACACCTAAAATTCTTGCCTTATAACCACTAGTCGTTAATTGATTAACCAAACGCTGTGCGTTTTCTGGATAACGAAAAGCACCCGCTATAATATGATAAGGTTTTTTATCTAACGTTACCTCTACACTTAATGAAGGTAAAGCTTCAGAAACAATAAAAGTTGCTTTTTCAATTTTAGTTTGAGTTTCGCGTTCCTGTTCTTGATTGGCAATAATTTGCTGCTCTGAAAGGTTTTTTTGATAAATAGAATTAGCACCTAATCCTAATAAAGAAAGCCCTATTACAAATATAGCTGCATATTTTAAAAAGGCATTAGATTCTTTTTTCCTTTTTGCCTCTAACTGAACTGGTCTTGCAACAATTGGTGGAGTTTCCTTAAGTAACGTTTCTCTTTTTACTTCTGGTAGAACAAAAGAAGACATTCCAAATGATTCCGTTAAATAATTAATCTCTGTTTGAGTTTCAAAGATTATAGTATCATTATTATCTAAAGAAAATTTACCTATAGATTCTAATGTTAAATCTGATTGCTTAATAATATCATACCATTGGCCAACTTCAAATTTTATAAAATTTAAAGCATGCTCATAAGGTACTTGATCTAATGCTGCAATATAATTTGCTAATAAACCATCATTATTTTTTAAATGACTATTAAAAGTAATGAGCTTATGAGGAGGATAAAACGTTTTGGAATACGGGCTGATAATTGCCGATTTTGTATTCGTTACAAAACCACCAAACCCCGGAACAATTACACATTCGTAACGATATAATAAATCACTTATGTAATTACAAAGTCTCAGTTGAGTAAAATTTTAGGGGTTAAAGTCTAGTGTAACAAATGTAAAAAAAACTTTAGTTTAATTTAGCAATGGTTCACTTTTTTATTAACAAAGTTTGTATCTTAAATTTTTTAAAACCAAAAATTTGAAAAACGAAGAACTACTTCATTTATTAGCTTTAATTAATGCCAATGGTGTTGGTGATGTAATGGCTAAAAAATTAATAGCTCATTGTGGTAGTGCAACAGCTATATTTTCCGAAAAAACACAAAGTTTAGCCAAAATTCAAGGTGTTGGAACTTCAATAACATATGCCTTAAAGGACAAAACTATATTTGAAAGAGCTGCAGAAGAAATTGAGTTTATAGAAAAAAACAATATTCAATACTCCTATTTTCAGGATGATGATTATCCAAATTACCTAAAGCATTGTTTTGACGCCCCAATGTTCTTTTTTAAAAAAGGAAACATTGACATTAACAATTATAAAACCATTAGTATTGTGGGTACAAGACAGATGACTAGCTATGGTAAATCTGTATTAGAGGAACTCATTATAAATTTAAAAGAATACAATCCTGTTATAATTAGCGGCTTGGCCTATGGTGTAGATATTCATGCACATAAACTAGCCTTAGAACACAAGTTGCAAACCGTTGGAGTATTGGCCCATGGTTTAGATAGAATTTATCCTACCCTACATAAAAAACAAGCTGATCAAATGCTTAAAAATGGAGGTTTAATTACTGATTTTTGGTCAAAAACAAATCCTGATAGAGAGAATTTTGTTAAAAGAAATAGAATTGTAGCAGGGCTATCGCAGGCCACAATTGTCATCGAATCTGCTGAAAAAGGAGGTTCACTAATTACAGCTGATATTGCTAATTCTTACAACAGAGATGTATTTGCCATACCCGGAAGAATTACAGATGCTTATAGTAGAGGTTGCAACCAGTTGATAAAAACCAACAAAGCGGCTTCCTTAACTTCTGCTAAAGATATAGCCTACATCTTGGGGTGGGAAAAGGATGATGAAAAGAAAAAAGCTATTCAGCAACAATTGTTCATTGAACTGAATGACACTGAAAAACAAGTTTATAATTATCTATTAAAAGAGGGTAAACAACAACTAGACATTATTGCATTACACTGTAACTTGCCAATTTTTAAAATTGCTACTTTACTATTAACATTAGAGTTGAAAGGGGTTATTAAACCGCTCCCAGGTAAAATTTTTGAGGCTATTTAGCTAAATTAATCGTTTCACGTTTTGACCATAAACTACCATCATTAGACAGGCCTTCAATATAAAGATTTATAGTTTCAGAAGAATAATTTGGTATTTTAAAAATGAGTTCTCCTGTTTCATTAGGGGTTAGATTAGGTATCCAATGTATGGCCCCTAGTTTTAAAAATTCTTCTGAATTTGTATTTCTATAATTTGGTGTATAATATTCTTTAGGCACGGAAAACCCAAACAAATCGTCAATGGTCTGATATACATTTTTAGGGGTGCTTAATCTTTCATCTCTTCTTGTAAAAATTTTAATACTACCTGCTGGTGATTCACCTACATTAGGCGTTGTGCTTATATAAATATCCTCAACTTCAGAAACCTTGAGGCTAATTAAAGATTTAAAATCACCAAGCAATGGTACATTGTCAATAAAAACGGATGGTACTTTAGTACCACCAGGTATACTACGTCTACTAGTAATATTTACCTTATCAATAGAAACACTACCATCACCATTATGTAGAATTGTAGCAGTGGCAACATCAAAACCATTATTTCTAATTACGGAGGTTATAGGCTCTTGCTGAAATACTGATTCTTTTAAATTAATGTATTTTGCACCATACATTCTAATAAGTGGTGTCTTATTTTTAGGATCCTTTCGTTTGGTATTTGCTTTTAAAACTACGGGATCTAATAGCGTTCTGCCATTTAGATTAAGTTTATGTGTATTGTCATCAATCTTTTGGTCATAAGATTTATCATTGTTGGATACTTTTAAATTCACCAATGTATCTTTACTACTATTGGGATAAATCTTATAAGATACCAAAGGTTTTGTTAGTTTTCCTTTTATATTTTTTAAACTAAAATTAATACTTGTACTATCCGCTATGAATAGGTTTTCAAAACTAAAAGTTTTGTTCTCGATTACTACAGATTCATAAATTAAATTTTCGGGTGAAGATAACACCATTAAATCACCTGTTTTTTGTTTATATTTATTGAGACTTCCTTTAATTTGAAATCCAGCTTCAAACGCATAATTAGCTTTTGGAGGGTCTTTAAAAATAGCGTCCCAACTATACTTACTCCACCCTTGATTTAACAATAATAAATCTAAATCATATAATTTTTTACTATTAATGTCGCTAAAATAATAATAGGGGTTCTCTATATGGCCCTTTAGATAAGGAGCTAATAAAAATGTTGCAATTATGGTAGATTGATACTGGTAGGCTTCGTTTGATGCAGGTAAAACTGAAATGCTAAAATTCCCTTTAATTTCTGATGTTGTATTAGATTTAAGCGTAATAATACTTGAATCCCCTTTCGAAACTATATTAGTGGCTTCAATTTCTTTAATGGGCGTTTTTAATGCATTAAACACCAATCTTTCAGCAATAGGTTTATTATTTTCATTAGCTAAAGTAAAAATATTAATACCAGGTAACAATCCAGATTTTTTTACACTTATTAAATATTTTAATTTATCTGATTCAAAGTCTATTTTTACCTTTATTAACTGACCGTCTCGGTGTATTAAGAGATGATATTGCTTACCTAATAAATCTTGTAAGGTGTGGCTATTCGTTTCTAGAGCAATCAAAACATTATCACCATTTACAGCCTCCGTTTTTAAAGTTATTCCTTTTTTTTCTGCTAGTTCGATGGGTTTTATAATTTGTTTTCCATTTGCTAAAGTTAAATTTACAGTATATCTAACATTGTTTTTTGTGTCAAGTGTAAACTTTCCTAAGCCAAATTGATTGCTCTTAAAAGTGGTTATTATAATATTGTTCTCATCCGTAACAGTCCCTTCTTCAATAATAACACCATTACCAGAATCATTTATCAATTTTAGGCCAATAGTATTACTTACGTCTTGAACAATATGACCTCCTTCTG
This sequence comes from Aureibaculum luteum, assembly GCF_003449015.1. Taxonomy (GTDB): domain Bacteria; phylum Bacteroidota; class Bacteroidia; order Flavobacteriales; family Flavobacteriaceae; genus Aureibaculum; species Aureibaculum luteum. The sequence goes on from NZ_QRGD01000001.1 coordinate 1,024,120, forward strand.
GCAACAACTGAAGATCATATTTAAATTCTTTTAAAACCTCTTTAGGTTCTTCTTCCTCATTACCTACAATTTCAAACATTTGAACATGAGACAAATCTTCCTTAAAATTTTTCATCCAGTTTGTTGTCGTCTTTATAAAATAAATGCCTGGGGTAAATTTTTGGTCAACTAAAAAATTTCCATTTGTAAATCCCTCAATTGCATAAAAGATTTTCGAGCATATAAAGCTACCTGATTCATCATAGATACTGACATAAATATTAGTACTACGCTCATAGGGTGTTTGATATCTATCATTATATATATAGCTCTTAAACCAAATTTCTTCACCAATAAAGTAGCTCGTTTTATTTAAATGTGTATAAAGTGTTTCTCGCTCTAATTCGAAATAATCGTTATACTTTTTGACGAGTTCGTCTGTAGAATTAATTTGTGAAAAAACTGTAACTGATAAATTAAGTACTACCAGAAATAAGAGAAATGATTTTTTCATAATGAATAGTTGTGACAAGACAGAAACACATATAAGATCAAAATGCCAATTGCATAAATGTAAATTTAGCTCCAGTAAAATAGGAGAAACAACGGGTGAATATTATTACATTACAATATTCTAATTATGTAAAGCTATTTAGCTAAATTAATCGTTTCACGCTTTGACCATAGACTTCCATCTATAGACATCCCTTCAATATAGATATTTATTGCATCTAAAGGATAATTTAGCATATTAAAAGTAAGTTCTCCTTTATCATTTGGTATTAGACTAGATATCCAAAGTAGGGTTCCGTATTTTGAAAAGGTATCAGAACTTGTATTGAGATAATTTGGCGAATAATACTCTTTTGGCATTGAAAATCCAAACAGGTTTTCATTAGTCTGGTACCCATCTCTTGGAATACTTAGGCCTTTTCCATTTCTTGTGAAAATTTTAATGGTTCCAGCAGGAGAATCTCCAGGATTTGGCGATTTACTAACATACATATCCTCAACCTGTGAAATTCTAAGTTGCGACAAGGCTTTAAAATCACCAAACAGTCGCATATTGTCAATATAAATAGTCGGTACATTTGTACCTCCAGGTACATTACGCCTTGCCACAATCTTTACATTATCCACAGTGGTAACAACGTCAAATCCGTTATTTCTAATTACGGAGGTTATAGGCTCTTGTTGAAAATTAGATTTAGTTAAATCAATATGTCTAGCACCATACATCTTTACAAGTGGCTTTTTTGTTGTTTCTTTTATTTTAGTTTTAGCTTTTAAAACCACAGCGTCTAATAATGTAGTACCATTAGCATTTAGATTCTCGGTTTGCTCAACTGTAGGTTGCGTATAAAATTTACTTTTTGGATAAGTGCTTACATTTTGTAAGTTGTCTTTACTCTTTTTAGGGGAAATGTTAACAGAAACCGTTGGTTTTTTTAATTTTCCATTTTTGTTTTTTAAACCAAAACTAATACTTGTGCTATCTGCTATGAATAGGTTTTCAAAATTAAAAGTTCCTTTTTCAATGACAGCAGCTTCGTGAATCTGATTTTCTGGTGAGGAGAGTACTAACAAATCTCCCGGTTTTTGTTTATAATTATTAAGACTTCCTTTGATTTGAAATCCGGTTTCAAACGCATAATTAGCTTTTGGTGGATTCTTGAAAATAGCATCCCAACTATACTTACTCCAACCCTGATTCAACAATAATAAGTCCAAATCATATTGAGTTCTGCGGTCTGTTGCTTGAAAATAATAATAGGGATCTTCTATATTACCTTTTATATAAGGAGCTAATAAAAAGGTTGATATTATTGTAGATTGGTCATTATTTGCTTCTGTTAATGAAGGTAAAACGGAAATACTAAAACTACCATTTATTTTAGCATTCATTTTCGTTTTTAGTGTTACAATACTAGAATCGCCTTTCGAAACTATTTTTGCAGCTTCAATTTCTTTAATGGGTGTTTTTAAAGTATTAAACACCAATCTTTCAGCAATAGGCTCATTATTTTCATTAACTAATGTAAGAATATTAATACCAGATAATAATTCCGATTTTTTTAAACTTATTAAATATTTCAACTTATCAGCCGTAAAGTCGACTTTTACTTTTATTAACTGACCATCTCGGTGAATTAATAGATCATATTGTTTACCTATTAAATCTGGTAAGGTAAGCCTATTCGTTTCTAGAGCAATCAATACATTGTCACCATTTGTTGCATTAACTTTAAGAGATATTCCTTTTCCTTTAGCAGGTTCAATTGGTTTTGTTATTTGTTTTTCATTTGCCAGAACTACATGTATACTATATTTAGTATCCTTTTTAGCATGAAGTGTAAACCTTCCTAATCCAAATTGATTACTTTTAAAAGTGGTTATTTCATTCTCTTTTTCATCTAATACAATGCCTTTTTTTATAATAACACCGTTTCCTTGCTCATTTATCAATTTAAAACCTATTGTGTTACTTACATTTTCTACAATATGTCCGCCTTCTGGTAATAGTTGTAAGTCATATTTATTTTCATCTGACAGCTTTTTGGTTACTTCTTGCTCATTACCAACAATTTCAAACATTTGAACATGAGACAAATCTTCCTTAAAATTTTTCATCCAGTTGGTTGTCGTCTTTATGTAATAAATTCCTGGAGTAAATTTCTGGTCAACAAAAAAGTTTCCATTTGCAACGCCCTCAGATGCATATATAATCTTTGAGCTTATTAAACGACCTAATTCATTATAAATGCTAACATAAATATTTGTGCTACTCGCGTAAGGTGTTTGATACCTGCCATTATAGATATAGCTCTTAAACCAAATCTCTTCACCGATAAAGTAGCTCGTTTTATTTAAATGTGTATAAAGTGTTTCTCGCTCTAATTCAAAATAATCATTGTACTTTTTTACTAATTCTTCAGAAGATTTTATTTGTGAAAAAACTGTAAATGACAAGTTTAGTAATACCAAAAGTAAGAGAAATGATTTTTTCATATTGTTTTGTTGCGACAGGAAGAAATCAAATATATGACAAAATATAAATTATAAAGGTATTGTTAATAAAATATTTTTTTATTTATATCACTCCTTTCTCAACAAAATACTGTACCACGGCCTCTTTCATTAAAACAGATTGTTCGCCTGCTTTTAAAAAAGGCAATTCTTCTTTAATTTTGAAATGTGGCCAGCCATCATCGTCGAAAAAATCAAATTCGTAATAACCGAGCGGTTCTAATAATCTGCAAATAGCAATATGCATTAAGTCTACTTTATCGTCTTTTTTAAACTTACGATACCCTTGCCCTAATTCTTGAACACCAATTAGATATATAATAGCATCCAAATCAACTGCTTCTCCATCGGCAAATTGCATTGAAATTCTAGTCTTCAACACTTCCCATTTTTCTTTTAATTCTATATCTCTAGACATTCTTCTTTCTTATAAAAACCTTGCAAATTTAATCTAAATGATAGATCTCCATTATATGTTCTAAGATATTTTCAAAATCAATTTTCAAATCGATCAGTTTACCTGTATGAATATCGAAAACCCAACCATGAACTTTTAAATCTCTCTCTCTATATGCTTTTTGTACTGCTGCTGTTTTAATTAAATTAACACATTGTTCTTGAACGTTTAATTCAACTAACCTATCATATTTTTTTTCTTCATCTTTTATTCCATCTAATTCCGCCTTATGAATACGATATACATCTCTAATATTTCTTAACCACGGATTTAATATACCTAAATCTGCCGATTGCATAGCAGCTTTTACACCACCACAAGCATAATGCCCACAAACAACAACATGATTTACTTTTAAATGATCAACGGCGTAATTAACAACTGACATTACATTCAAATCAATGCTTATAACCATATTGGCGATGTTTCTGTGTACAAAAACATCGCCAGGTTCTAAGCCCATTAAATCTTCAGCTGCTACCCTACTATCTGAGCATCCTATATACAATAACTCCGGGTTTTGACCACTTCCTAATTTAGTAAAGTAGTCATTATCTACAGCTAACTTATTATGAATCCACTTTTTATTATTATCAAAAATACTATCTAGATTCATTTATTATTTTTAGTACTATTATCACTAACGTTGGCTTTTATCCAAACTAAGCATTCTTTAAAAGTAGTAAAAATATTCTCTTTTGGGATTAAATCAGGAATTATATCAATACGTTCCATTAAATAATAAGGTTGCTCTAAAACATCAACCAGTAAAACATCTTTTCCTTGTTGTTTTAAATCCACAAAAACATCTTCCAAAGCATACAATCCTGATTGATCTAAATATTGCATTCTATCCATTCTGAAAACAACAGCAGTTGCAGTTTCAGGTATTTGTTTTGCTAAACTCTGAAATTCGCTAGTGGAACCAAAAAATAATGGACCTTTAACATGTTTTATAAACACCTCTTCTTTTAATATCTCTGGCATTTCCATTTCATCATCCCAATATTTCTCTTTTGACAAAGACTTAACGTCTGAACGTTTCGCCGTTAAATCGCCAATTTTTTTCATAAACATTAACGAAGCAATTACAAGCCCAATCCCTACAGCGTAAACCAAATTCCAAAAAGTAGAAAGCAACAAAACGACAATCATTATTATTACTTCAGAACTCACTTTTATTCCGGCTATCTTTGCATCTCTTGGTAAACTAGGAATTGCTCTTAGGCCTTTATAATCCATTACTCCAATACCTACAGTTATTAAAATACCAGCCAATACTGCTGCTGGAATTTGTGATGCTACAGGACTCAAAACTAATAGAATTATAAGTAACATAACACCGGCAATCATTCCTGAAAGTCTTGTTTTACCTCCTGCATTAATATTTACAACTGTTCTAATAGTTGCTCCCGCTCCTGGTAAACCTCCAAAAAGTGCCCCAATAGTATTTCCTATACCTTGTCCTACTAGTTCTTTATTCGGTTTATGCTTCGTTTTGGTCATATTGTCAGCAACAACACTCGTTAATAAAGAATCTATTGCACCAAGTAAAGCTAGGGTAAGAGCTGTAAATATATAGGGTGTAAGTGCACTCAAGCTAAATTCTGTAAAAATTTCTAACTTAGGAATTGGTAACCCCGTTGGTATTTGTTCAATAGGTCTATAGTCTAAATCAAAACCAACAGCAACTCCAGACACAACCACAAGGGCCACTAATGCACTCGGAATTTTCGTAGTAATTCTTTTAAATCCATAGATAATAATTATTGTCGCTAATGCTAACATTAATTCTAAAAACTCAATATTTTGCAAAGCTCTACCAATTACTTTAAAAGTACCTAGAACACCTGAAGCCTCTTTACCTGCTAATGTTTTAGATTCTTTATCAATATCTGCTTGAGTAATTAATTCAGCTCTTACAATAGTCTCTTTAAAATTTTCCAAGACCAATATTCCTTCACCTGCTTCTTCTTTTAAAATATTATCTAATATAATCTCCTCTGCTTGTGGTTTAAATTGATTTACATATTCTGCATCTTCTTTCGGGTAATAACCAACCGCGGGTAATATTTGGGTCACTAAAATAATAACACCAATGGCTGTCATAAACCCTGAAACTACTGGGTAAGGTATGTATTTTATATATTTACCAAACCCAAGAACACCAAGCCCTATCTGCATTAAGCCCGCCAATAAGAAAACTGCTAAAATTACAGGTAATGCTTTGTTAACATCTCCATCATAGGCAGCTACTAAACCTGCAATTATAACCATACTAACTGCTGTCATTGGTGCCGTTGGACCCGATATTTGAGTACTCGTACCACCAAAAAGTGCAGCAAAAAAACTGATAAAAATAGCTCCGTATAGACCCGCACTTGGACCTAAGCCTGAAGATACCCCAAAAGCTAAAGCTAATGGTAAGGCTACAATTCCGGCAGTAATTCCACCAAATGCATCTCCTCTAAAATTTGAAAATAATTTTTTCATAATTTGTTTTTTAGTTTATTAATTATTCATCAAACTTTACTTCGCCTGTATTTACATCATACATGGCTCCAATAATTTTAATTTCACCATTTTTTTCCATTTCAGTAAGTATTGGGCTTTCTGCATGAATTCTATCAATCATTAATTGTACATTCACATGAGATACTTCGTCTACAAATTCTAAATTTTTAGAACTTCTTAAGCTTTCATCTTTTGGCTCTGTAACAGCATTAACTGCTGGTGCTATTTTTTGAACTAATTTAGTTAAATTGCCCATTTCTGCATGGTCGCATGCTCCTTTTACCGCACCACAACTTGTATGTCCTAAAACTACAATTAGCTCTGTTCCTGCTAACTTACAAGCAAATTCCATACTACCCAAAATGTCTTCATTTACAATATTACCTGCTATACGTACACTAAAAATATCGCCTAACCCTTGGTCAAAAACTAATTCGGCTGAAACTCTAGAATCTATACAGCTTAATATAGTAGCAAATGGAAATTGTCCATCGCTTGTATCATTTACTTGTTCTAAAAGGTTTCGGTTAGCCTTCAGGTTGTTTTGAAATCTTTGGTTTCCTTCTTTTAAATATTGCAATGACTTATCTGGAGTCATTGTTGCCTGTGTTTCTTTTGTATGTGCTTTCATTCTTAATTTTTTTATGTTTAATATTTATTACAATAGATTTAACTTAAACCGATTATAAAATGGTTTATATGTTAAATGATAAAAAATAAATCTTCAATAAGATTTATACCTATAAAATTAAGAAAATTCAGGCGGTGGTAAGTGAAGTTTTGGAAAGAAATTTGAAGATAATTCACCGTAGCTTCCTATCGGTAATATCACAAATTCTATAATAGAATCGTTATTGTCTTCATTCTGAAATATTTTTGTTTTAATATCTTTCTCTACTTCGCTTTCCTTTTTTTCCTCTTCATTTAAACTAAACACTGAAGAAATATCATTAGAACTATCTAATAAAGAAATAATAGTAGGTGTTAAAATAAAATTAACAAATACTACTAATAAAATAATAGAAAGACTTTTTTTCAACATTAATATTCCAGATTTATGGAAGGCAAATATAATATTTTTAAATGAACGAGTAACGTGTTTTTTAGACCTTTTTCCAAAAGAATACTTAGAATTCTATTACATTTGTACTTTTACATTAATACTCAATTATGTACAGCAATATCAAACAATACTTACAAAACGAATTACAAGAAATTAAAGAAGCAGGTTTATATAAATCTGAACGAATTATTACTTCAGCTCAAGATGCCGTTATAAAAATATCTACCGGTCAAGAGGTGATTAATTTTTGTGCAAATAATTACTTAGGACTCTCTAACCATCCTGAAGTTATTCAAGCTGCAAAAGACACTATGGACACACATGGTTACGGAATGTCTTCCGTACGTTTTATTTGTGGCACACAAGACATCCATAAAGAATTAGAAAAACGCATAGCTAGTTTTTATGGTTTTGAAGACACTATTTTATATGCCGCGGCTTTTGATGCTAATGGCGGAATTTTTGAACCCCTTTTAGGAAAAGAAGATGCTATTATTTCCGATTCTTTAAATCATGCATCAATTATTGATGGTGTTCGTTTGTGTAAAGCGGCACGTTATCGTTATGAAAATAACAATATGGAAGAATTGGAAGCTCGATTAAAAGAAGCTAATGAAGCAGGAGCTCGATTTAAACTAATTGTTACAGATGGCGTATTTTCAATGGATGGAATTGTTGCTAGCTTGGATAAAATATGTGATTTAGCTGAAAAATATGACGCCATGGTTATGGTAGATGAATGTCACGCTACAGGATTTATTGGTAAAACAGGAAAAGGCACATTAGAATTAAAAAATGTACTAAACCGTGTTGATATTGTCACTGGAACATTAGGAAAAGCCTTGGGTGGAGCCATGGGTGGATACACAACTGCTAAGAAGGAAATTATTGAACTATTAAGACAACGTTCTAGACCATATTTATTTTCAAATTCATTAGCACCAGCTATTGTTGGAGCCTCTTTAAAAGTATTTGACTTGCTAGAAAATGACACTTCCTTACGAGATAAATTAGAGTGGAACACTAATTATTTCCGTAACGGGATGGAAAAAGCAGGGTTTGATCTTGTTGGTGCAGATGCGGCAATTGTACCCGTTATGCTATACGATGCAAAATTATCTCAAGACATGGCAAATGCTTTGTTAGATGAAGGAATTTATGTTATTGGATTCTTTTTTCCTGTAGTACCAAAAGGAAAAGCACGAATTAGAGTACAGTTATCGGCAGCACACAGTCAAGAACATTTAGATAAGGCAATCGCTGCTTTTACTAAAGTAGGAAAACAACTTAATGTCATTCAATAATCTTGAGCTATGAGCATCATACGAATTACTAAACATTTCGATTTTGAAACGGCACATGCACTATATGGTTACGATGGTAAGTGTAAAAACATTCACGGGCATAGTTATCAATTGTATGTTACCATAATCGGTACCCCAATTAACGATGCCAATCATGTAAAAAACGGAATGGTACTCGATTTTGGAGATTTAAAAAAAATTGTAAAATCTGAGGTTGTAGATATTTTTGACCATGCCACTGTATTAAATGCGAATTCACCACATAAAGAATTGGCTGCTAAAATTGAAAGTCATTCGTCAAGAGTTATTTTGGTCAATTATCAGCCAACAAGTGAAAACATGCTGGTCGATTTTGCAGATAAAATCAGTAAGAAATTACCAGAATCGGTAAACCTACATTCTTTAAAATTATGCGAAACCAATAATTCGCATGCAGAATGGTTTGCTAAAGATCAGTAAGTGATTTTCAATAAACAGTTATTGTAAAAACCGAAATTCAAATCATAACTAAAAATTTCTAGAGATCTTAAAAGGCTCCATTTTAGAGAGAGGTCAAAGGCGTGTTATCGTTTTGTAAAAGTAATTACTTCTAAATGTTGCGAGTTTTCGCTATTTTTGAAGTCAAATTAGATTAATGAACATCACCATTCCTAGCAACAAAAAAATATATTTCGCATCTGATCAACACTTGGGGTTACCCAATCATAAAGATAGCTTAGTACGCGAAAAGATTTTTATAAAATGGTTAGATACTGTCAAACAAGATGCAGAAGCCATTTTTTTATTAGGCGATCTCTTCGATTTTTGGTTTGAGTATAAAAAGGTTGTACCGAAAGGATTTATTCGTGTATTAGGCAAACTAGCCGAAATTAGAGACAGTGGCATACCCATTTACTTTTTTGTAGGTAATCATGATTTATGGATGGATGATTATTTTGAAAAAGAATTGAATATTCCAGTATATCACAAACCTAAAGAGTATACCATCAATAATAAAACATTCTTAATTGGTCATGGAGATGGTTTAGGCCCAGGAGACAAAGGCTATAAAAGAATGAAAAAAGTATTTACCAATCCTGTTTCAAAATGGTTATACCGTTGGTTGCATCCTGATATTGGTATGCGATTAGGAGTGTATTTATCGACCAAAAACAAAATGATTTCTGGAGATGAAGATGCCAAATTTTTAGGCGAAGAAAATGAATGGTTGGCACAATATTGCAAACGAAAATTAGAAACAAAACATTACGATTATTTTATCTTCGGACACCGCCATTTACCTATGGAAATTGAAGTTGGAGACAACAGTAAATACATCAACCTAGGAGATTGGATTAATCATTTAACCTATGGTGTTTTTGATGGAGATACTATAGAGTTAAAAAAACATATTACTGAATAATGGCCAAAACCAAAACAACATTTTTTTGTCAAAATTGTGGTACGCAACACGCTCAATGGGCGGGTAAATGTAATGTATGTAACGAATGGAATACCATTGTTGAAGAAGTAATTCAAAAAGAAGAAAAACGTGCTTGGAAACAATCTTCACCTTCCAAAAAAGTGGCAAAACCCTTAAAAATTAATGATATTGCCATTAATGAAGAAGATAGAATTGACACCCAAAACAATGAGCTAAATAGAGTATTAGGTGGTGGATTGGTAAAAGGTTCAATGACGCTTTTAGGAGGCGAACCTGGAATTGGAAAATCGACCTTAATTTTGCAAGTAGCCTTAACCATAGATAAAAAAGTGCTATATGTTTCGGGCGAGGAAAGTCAATCGCAAATTAAAATGCGAGCAGAAAGGCTTAAAAACACCAATACAGAATGTTTGATTCTTACAGAAACTAAAACCCAAAACATCTTTAAAAGTATAGAAGAAACCCAACCAGATGTGGTTGTTATTGACTCTATTCAAACTTTACAAACCGATACTATTGAAGCGTCACCCGGTAGTATTTCTCAAATACGAGAAACTACTGCAGAACTCATAAAATTTGCTAAAGAAACGGCAACACCAGTTATTTTAATTGGCCATATCACCAAAGAAGGAACTATTGCAGGACCTAAAATTTTAGAACACATGGTAGATGTAGTTTTACAGTTTGAAGGCGACAGAAACCATACCTATCGTATTTTAAGAGCACAAAAAAATCGTTTCGGTTCCACTGCAGAACTTGGTATTTACGAAATGCAAGGTTCAGGATTACGAGAAGTTGAAAACCCATCTGAAATACTAATTTCAGAAAAAGACGAGTCCTTAAGCGGTACTGCTATTGGAGCAACATTGGAAGGCATGCGGCCCCTAATGATAGAAGTTCAAGCTTTAGTGAGCACAGCTGTTTACGGTACACCTCAACGATCAACAACAGGTTATAATACAAAAAGGCTCAATATGATTTTAGCCGTATTAGAAAAACGAGCGGGATTCCGTTTGGGTGCAAAAGATGTCTTTTTAAATATTGCAGGGGGAATTTCAGTAGACGACCCAGCGATTGATTTAGCAGTTGTAGCTTCTATACTTTCTTCAAATGAAGATGAAGCTATTCCACAAGATTATTGCTTTGCTGCTGAAGTTGGTTTGGCGGGTGAAATTAGACCCGTTAATCGTGTTGAACAACGAATTTTAGAAGCTGAAAAATTAGGATTCCAAAAGATTATGGTTTCAAAATACAACAAAATTCCATCTAAAAAGTATAACATTAAAATAGTACTCGTTTCTAAAATTGAAGATGTATATCAGCAGTTATTTTAGACTTAATTTTAACGAATTATCAATAATTTTTAGAAATTTTACGCTAAGAAAAAAGACTACTTAGTATTTAATCTAACTCTAAAAAATGTTAAATTACTGACTGTCAAGAACCTGTAATATTCTCTTCATTAATAAATAATTCTGAAAACAAACCAATTGGTGTCAATTGGTTTTATCTTAAATAAATGCGTAACTACTTAACTTTCTTTAGCTGTACAACAAGATTTGGTGAATTTGTAGCTACAAAATTATCCTTTTTAAAATTTCCATAGAAGTTACAAGTGAATCCAATTTCAGTTGCTATTTTTTCAAAACCACTTTTTGAATGAGGGTATAACTTTGTTATTATCTGGCTAACTTGTTTCTTTTTCTTGTCATTTTTTTCTATGATAAAGTCAATATCGTTTGTATTGATATTGTACTTTCTAAGTATAGAAACCTCATCATTTTCATATACATTAAGTATATGAATGCCACTTTCGGGCAGCTTCGCATAATTTACAATTTGGAAAAGTACTTCACCACCAAAATTTAAAATACCGTAGAGTTTTGACATTAAACCACTAACTTCTTGCATATTGATATTGGCAATGGTGTTGCCTAAAGAAACAATAAAATCATATCTCTTGTCTTTTATCGAAAATGCTGTTAATCCAGATTCTATAAAATTAATATTAGCATCAAATTTTTCTGCATTTTTTAAGGCTTGCTGCAACATTCCTTTAGAGTGATCAATGGCATCTACCTGTAGTCCTAATTTAGACAATGCAATGGAATCTGCTGCTGTACCGCATCCTAAGTCAAGAGCCGTCTTATAATTTGTTAACAGAAAGTTTTTAAAAAAAGAGGTTTTATTCTTAAGTGCATTTTCAAAATTGATCATTACATCATAATCATCGGAAAGCTCATCAAAAAATTGGCTATTTGAGGTCATTTATTTTATTTTTAAGCACCTAGTATCATTAACTATTATAAGTTCACTCAATTGCCCAACCATCGTAATAACCAATATTAGTTAAGGCAAATGATTTTAATGCTTTGGTCAATTCCGCTAAAAACGAGGGGTACAACGCATCTTCTCGGTGTATTTGCAACTCATAAGGAAAGTCATTGTTTTCATCAAATTTTAAAGAATCAACTTTGAAATCAATCGTTTTAATTTTTTCTAAAAACCGCTCTCTATTTTTATCCCTTTTAAAATAAAAATAATGATTTATTTTACGTTTTTGAGTAAGGTCTACACCTTCTAAAAACAATTGACTTAATAGATCTTGACTCATAAAAAAGCTATCAGATACATCTTTAGGGTAAAGTACTTCCTTATAATACTGCCATTTTTTATCTCGGTTAATAACCAAATAATTTTTAGAATCAGTGAATTTGTTTTTATATAACGAATCAATTTTATTTCTAAGGTTGATCGTATCTTTTACATAATACACATCAAAACCTGTACATTGATAAGTCAATATACCTACCAACCTATTTTTTTTAGATGATTTATTAATTTCATTAGCTACAGCATCTGAATAGTCATAAATTTCTTCTAGACCTTCGGCATTTGGCATACCGTTTTTAAAACATTTACTTGTTCTTTTTCCAACCAATACAAGATTTTTATAATTGGGCTTACCCAACATATATTTGTAATTGACGGTTACTGACATTATACCCTTTTCCTTTTCAATAACATAGTTGCCCCAATCATCTTGAGCATAACTTGATAAAAAAACGCATAGCAATAGAAAAATACTTGTGGATATTTTTTTTCTCATATAAATGGTTTGATTTCCTCCCTTAATCAATCATCAAAAATGATGCCTTTTTAAAATAAAAATCCTGCAAAGTATCAAAATACTTTGCAGGATAAATATAAACATTGTTTTTTATTTAAACGAACCTATTGTAATAAGTAATAAGGCTTTTATAATCACGACCTATACTTTCAGCTTCACGATCAGTAATTTTACCATCCCTCTTACATTTTCTAACCTCTCCTAAATATTCTTCAATTTCTTCATAGAAATTTTTATAATTACTGGTTTTACTATGCTCTTCTAATAATTCAGGTGTTAAATCTTTATGCTTAGTATAATTCGCTTCTAATTCGTCATATTTAGCGTTTAAAGCATCAACATCAATTTCTTCAGCGTAAACTATATCAACTATTTCTTCAGCAATACCTATATCTGTTTTTGAAGCAATAATACTTTCTTTTAATGGATGGTCTTTTAATAGTTCAATTTCTGCTTGATTAGAAATTGGTCTTAAGATTTTATAGGCTTCTGTACGTTTATTATAAAAAGCTTCAATATTAGTCTTAATAAGATCTACGTATTCTTTTCCTTTAGCCCAATCATCATCTTTAAAATCTTCGTTACTATAATAGTCCTTAAACTTTTTATAAGCTTCATGTGTGTTTTCAAATGCCTCTGCTGTAGCTTTTACACTATTTGTCAATTCTTCTTTAACTTCAGAAGGTAGGTTGTTACCAGGCTTTAATAAAAAAATACCGTCTCTTTCTCTATTAATATCAGGAACCGAACCAATAAAAGCATGAGCTAAAAATAATGTTGGCTTTTTCTTTTGAGTTACCATGTTACTCATTTTTTCATAATCATCACCCGCTTTAGTAATTTTGTCACCAGCATCATTCATATAGTCTACCATCGCATTATTATAAGCAATAACACTATTGGCACCACCAGACCCCATATCACTTACGGCATCTAATGCACTACTGGCTTTATCTCCTAATTTTCCACAACTTACTACTATTAGTGCTGCTAATACAAATACAATTTTGAATTTCATGAATTACTGTTTTTAAAGATTAATTAATAATGTCCTATATATATTTTCTTAATAGACCATTTATGCAAAAATATGTAAAAAATTAACGCATTTACTAAAGATAAATTGTCTTTTTAGGAGAACTTATTAAAATTTCGTAACTTTTAAATCTCTTATAATAGGATATGAGTAGATTTTCGCTAACACTTGCTCTTTATTTATTTACCTATACTTGTGTCTTTTCCCAAGAAACAGGCTCAGTAAAAGGGGTATTAATAAACTATGAAAATCAAAATCCTATTGAAAACGTTTCAGTCACCATTAAAGGAATAAAAATCTCTAATGTTTCTGATCTAAATGGAAAATTTATACTACCAAACATACCTGTTGGAGATTATCTTATTGAGATAGTTAGTGAGCATTATGAAAACCAAAACTACCCTATTACCATTACTAAGGGTGAAATACTTGATTTAAGTGTAATTTATTTATATCCAACAGATTTTATTTTTGACAATTCTGATCAAATCTTTTGGAATGATGATAACCACTATGAAAATAACCTAACCTATTATTCAAACTCAAAAGATGTTTTTCTAAAACGGGTTGGTTTCGATTTTAGTCCTACATTTTTCAACTTTCGCGGATATAACGCCAGTCAATCTATAATAATATTAAATGGTGTAGATATAACCAACTTATACAATAATAGGCCACTATGGAATACTTTTAGTGGTTTAAATGATATTTCAAGAAATAGAGCATCCATTTTAGGCCTCTCTTATTCCAAACAAAATTTTGGCGGAATTTCTGGCGTAACATCAATTGATACAGATGCATCTAAAATGCGACCAGGGCTTCGTATTTCGAGTTCATTTTCAAATAAAAATTACGTTGGCAGTACCATGGCAACCTATAATTCTGGGGTGCAAAAAAATGGATTAGCATATAGTCTTTCTGCATCAAGAAGATGGGGAAACGAAGGGTATATTAATGCCACTTTATATGATGCTTTTAGTCTTTTTGGCACAGTATCATATAATATAAATGAAGCACACAGTATAAGTGCTACTGCGATCTATGCTCCTAGTAGAAAAGGACAAACCACAGCTATTACCCAACGTACTTTTAATGAATTTGGTAATAGTTATAATCCTTATTGGGGATGGCAGGAAGGAGAAAAACGAAATTCAAGTATTTCAAAATTTGATGCACCCCTCTTTATACTTGGTTATCGTTTTAAAAATGATAATTGGGCATTTTCTACTACGCTCTCTTATCAATCAATAGACCAAAAAAATAGCCGATTAGATTATACAGATGCCCCAAATCCCTATCCCAATTATTGGAAATATTTACCTGAAATTAAAGACAATCCACAAATTGATTGGTTAAACCTATATGAAACCAATTTAAACATAACCAATATTTCAGACGGTGGTTCTGCCCGATATTTAATCTATGATAACATAAAAAAGGATAATGTTTTTAGTGTAAACTCAAGATTAAATAAGAAATTAAATGACCATCTAAATTTGGATATCGGACTCTCATTTAAAAATAGTAATTCAACTAATTATGCCTCTCCAAAAGATTTATTAGGTGCTCAATTTTATGTTGATGCAAATCCGTTTACAATTGTTAATGGTAATTCTTCAAAAAATGACCTTTTAGGCAAAGAAAACAAAGGTTTAAATGAGAAAATTAAGTACGATTTTTATTTACGAGCATCTCAAGCTGCTGCATTTACCCAATTACAATATAAAACTGAGCATACTGAATTTTTTATAGCCGCCAACTATACTAGAAAAGATTTTCAACGTGAAGGTAAATTTTTAAACCAGGCTTACGAAGATAATTCTTTAGGCAAAAGTGAAAAATTAAACTTTGATGATTATGCTTTCAAAGCTGGGATTACATATCAATTTACTCCAAATCATTATTTTCAACTTAATACCGCTTATGTAACTAAAGCACCTACAATTCAAAATGCATTTATAAATAGTAGAGAAAATAACGCCATTGTGCCTAATCTAATTTCAGAGAAAATTACATCAGCAGATGCGTCTTATCTCATCAATACTCCAAAATTACAATCTCGATTAACTGGCTATTTTACTGATTTTAAAGATGGGATTACAGTCAACTCTTTTTTTGCTGAAATAGGAACAGGAGCCGATTTTTTTCAAGAGGTAATTACAGGTATTGACAAACGACATTTGGGTTTAGAATTAGGATTAGAGTATCAAATCAACTCTAATTTTAGTAGTTCTTTGGTGGCAGCATTAGGTCAACATACCTATACAAATAATGCTAATGTAGCCGTAAACTATGATACCGCCGGACTCAGCGAAGATATTATTAACAATACGAGTTTTATAGATCTAGGAGAAACCTATCTAAAAAATTACAAAGTAGCTAATGGTCCACAACAAGCCTTTTCTGTAGGTTTATTTTATAAAAATTCTAAAAATTGGTGGCTCAATGGGTCAGCAAATTATTTTTCGAATGGATATTTAGATATTTCAGCAATAACAAGAACGGATGCCTTTTTTAATAACCCTAATGACTACGGTCAGCCTTATCAGAATATTGATTTTGATTTAGCAAGAACGTTATTACAACAAAAAAAATTTAGTAGTTATTCAATTATCAATCTGTCTGGTGGAAAATTATGGCAATACAAAAATATCAATCTAAAACTGGTAGCTAGCATTCACAATTTATTTGACGTAAACTATATTTCTGGAGGCTATGAACAATCACGAACCGCAAATTATGCTTCTTTGGTAGCAGATACAGCTAATGGTTCAGCCCAACGTAATTTCGGACCAAAATACTGGTATGGTTTCGGACGCACCTATTTTATAAACTTGGCCATCAGCTTTAAAAAAACGAAAAATGAACATTTTCTAAAAAAAGATTAATAACACTGTAGTTAAAACTTTTAAAAATGAAGACAATCTATAAATCTGTATTCTTTATCTTCCTTGCCCTAGTTTCATGTGTACAAGATGATGATTATAATATTCCAACTATTAATGATTGTGATGAATCTGATTTAACTCCAACAAAAACAATTGAAGAAATATATAATTTAACAACAAGTATTACCTCACAATATACAGATGCTGATGTTATTGAAGCTTATATAACTTCTAACGACCAATCAGGTAATTTTTATAATGAATTACACTTTCAAACACTAGATGGAAGTCGTGGATTCAGTATTCCTGTTGATGTAGTCGATTTGTACACCATTTTTAATCCCGGCAGAAAAGTTTCCATAAACCTTAAAAACACCTATACACAATTAAATTTTGAGAGCTTAGAAATTGGTAATTTATATGTTGATGAACGCACCAAAGAAGAATCTATCGGTAAAATTACGGCTGCAAACTTTCAAAATTTATTGATAAAAACTTGTGATATAATTGATGAAGAACAACTCGTTAATAAAATAACACTTAGTGAAATTACGGATGCCCATCTAAATACGTTAATAGAGCTGAAGGATGTTCAATTTGAAGACGCAGCCCTTGGTAAAACTTTATATGATATAAATACTGATGTTGGTGGTGGCACCAATTATATAATCGAAGACATTTCAAATTCGTCAATTTCATTTAGAACAAGTGCCTTTGCAAATTTTGGATCAACGCAAGTTCCAAACGGTAATGGATCTATAAGAGGTGTTTTAACTAAGTTTAGTAATACCTATCAAATCTTGATAAGAGATATTGACGATGTGCAACTTAATAATGAAAGAAAACGCATAGGTTTTGCTGAAAGTATTGGTGGAATTAAAACAAATATAATTGATGTTCGAGATTTATTCACAGGTACCGATTCTAAAATTACCGATGACATTTATATTGAAGGTATAATTACCATGTCTGGAATTGATGAAAATAATATGTCAGATCGCAATGCTTTTATTCAAGATGAGTCTGGAGCCATTGCGTTACGAATGTCATCAGCAAGCTCATTACGCAGTGGTTATCAGGTCAAAATTAACTTAAAAGATGCTGTTCTTGGCAGTTTAAGAGGATTGTTACAAGCGAATACTGTTCAATATAAACAGGTTTTATTTGTTGCTGATAATGTAGCTCTACCAGATCCAAATATCATTACAATAGAAGAGCTTAATACGGGGAATTACGAAGCTCAACTGGTGAGTCTTGATAATGTACAATTTGAAGAGGAAGAGGGAACGTATAAAGGTAGTATACCGTTAACCGATTGTAAAAAAACAGTAGATGTTTTAACCATTTCTACAGCGTCATTTGCCAATGAAGAATATCCAAATGGTAATGAAACAATTGTTGGAATAGCCTCAACATATACAGATCCTATACTATTGCTTAAAAATTTAGAGGGCACCGTAAATATGACGGGGTCTAGATGTGTACCTACAGGAGATATCACCAATAAAGTTTTTATTTCAGAAATAGCAGATCCAGATAATAATGTGAATGCTCGTTTTATAGAAATTTATAATGCAGATTCCAAATCCATCGACCTAACCGCATGGACGCTCAATAGATATACCAATGAAAGCAATACTGTTTCATCATCTATGGACCTTACTGGAATAACCCTTGAAGTAGGACAAGCCTTTGTAATAGCAGTAAATGATGTTGAATTTGAAGCTGTTTATGGTTTTGCCCCAGATATGGATGGCATAAGCACTGGGCCAGCAGGTTCTAATGGAGATGACAACATTACTCTTGTTGATCCTAACGGAACTATTATTGATATTTTTGGAAGAATAGGTGAAGATGGCTCGAGTACCAACCATGAATTTGAAGACGGTAGGGCATTTCGTAATGCTTCCATAACACAAGGAAATCCAGTATATACATTCAGCGAATGGCAACTATGGAATGATACGGGTGCAGAAGGCACAACTAAATCGCCACAAAATGCACCAGGAGATTTTACCCCGGGTATTCGGTAAATAATTTAAGTATGAACAGCCCTATTAAAGGTCTTAATCTTCTTATATAATGAACACAGACCGAATAGAATTTCGAAGCTTCGGGACCAAAAAAATTAAAATAATGACTTTTATATGTTTTGTTAGGTACTAATTTAATTCATAAATCCACCTTTTTTTTAAAGTTAAAGAATCAGAACCAATTACCTTTACTCTTCCTAATGAATGCTTTAAATCCCAAATATATGGTCCAGTACTCACTTTATACCTGTCAATAGCCTTGTTATAAAATAAAGTATCAATACGGTTTAATTTTAGAAAGTTCGAAAAATCAGATGTAATAATAATTCTTACAGATTCAGAAGGCACAATTTCGTCGCAACCATAAAAAGAGTCTTTTGTAATAATTCCACTACTGTCAACTTTTAAAAGATTGAAAACTTTTGGGACTATCCTTACAGAATCGCCATTTAAAACTCTAAGGCGAAATTCAACATTTTTTGCAGTATTCTCACCAATGTTTTTAATTTTAAACTGAGAAAAAATATTATCATAATTTTCTAATTTAGTAAGTCCTAACTCATGAACTTGAATTTCAACTTTATCATAATATTTTAAAACCAATGGCATTGTGAATAATAATTGTACGAAACTTATTACCAATGCCAATATTGATAAAATTAGTGAAAAATTTGTTCTTTTACTCTTACTACTAATTCTCTGATCTTCGTTATTTACACTTTTTTGGTTTTTCTGAAATTTCTTTTTTTCTTTCTTTCGATTTTTCTTCTTGTTCATATATAATTGAGCATAATATATGTATTAGTCCATTGTTATTATATCTGCAAGTTATTATTATTTTTAACAAATAGCGTAATAATTTATACTAGATTTTAACATTTTCTTTTGGTGTAAAAATCATATTTTTACTCAAAACTTATACTTTACATTATGCAGCAACCAAAAATTATAAACATACAAGACAGAAAGCTTATTGGTCTATCACTACAAACTTTCTTAGCAGAAAATAAAGCCTTTGAATTATGGAAAGCCTTTAAACCCCGTGTAAAAGAAATAAATAATAGAGTACATACAGGTTATTATTCAATACAGGTTTATAATGACGATTTTGATATACGGCAATTTACTCCCAATATCATTTTTGAAAAATGGGCCGCCACAGAGGTATCCGATTTTGATGATATCCCAGAAAGTTTAAAAGATTTTACCTTACCTGGAGGAGACTATGCTGTTTTTATTCATAAAGGTACACCCCAAGAATTCCCAAAAACAGCAGGTTATATTTATGGAGAATGGTTGCCAAATTCAAACTATGAATTGGATAACCGACCACACTTTGAATACATCCCCGAAAACAATAAACCCAATGACCCTAATGCCGAAGAAGAAGTTTGGATACCTATTAAATTGAAAGCCTAAAATTAATTTTAACAAATATTTAGCCTAAAAACCCTCGATTTTACCTTTAATCTACTAAATTTGTAGGATACTAAAATAAAAACAAAAATTATGGCAACTTTACGATTAGGAGATACTGCTCCAAATTTTACAGCTCAGAGCTCAATAGGTGAATTGAATTTACACGAATATTTGGGAGATAGTTGGGGAATATTATTTTCTCACCCTGCAGATTTTACTCCAGTTTGTACTACAGAATTAGGTACCACAGCTAAATACAAACCTGAATTTGACAAACGCAATGTAAAAATGATTGCATTGAGCGTAGACAGTGTTGAATCGCATAAAGAATGGATAAAAGACATTAATGAAACACAGCAAACGGTAGTTAATTTTCCTATAATTGCAGATGAAGACAGAAATGTCTCTACTTTATATGACATGATTCACCCAAAGGCTGATAACAGCTTAACAGTACGTTCTGTGTTTATTATTGCACCCGATAAAACCATTAAATTGATTTTAACTTATCCTGCATCAACAGGTAGAAATTTTAAAGAATTATTGCGTGTAATTGATTCTTTACAACTTACAGCCTATCATAAAGTAGCCACTCCTGCAAACTGGGAACAAGGTGATGATGTAGTTGTAAGTCCGGCAATTGCAACTGAAGATGCAAAAAAAATATTTACAAAAGGTGTTACCGAAATAAAACCGTATTTGAGAATGACACCTCAACCAAATTTATAAGTAAAACTTTTTACAAAAAAACCTCCTATAAACTAGGAGGTTTTTTTTTGAAAGTAACAAAGACCGGAAAATGATCGCTATACCCTCCTTGAAACCAAGGACCAATATAGGTTCTAAAGGGTCTTCCTTTATGTTTCCCCTTCCATTCTTTTAAAAATTCTTCATCAAAAACATGAGCTTCTTTAAAAGTTAATTCAGAGGCATTCATTAAATTTTTACTCAAAATTATTTGATCAAAAAGATGCCATTGCCTTCTATAGGTTAATGTGCCAAACCCCTTATCAAATATAGATTCGTAAGGATTGTAAAAATCTTCTGTTACTAAATGTTGTTTAATACTCGTATTTGTGGGGTCATCGTTAAAATCGCCCATAATAATAATATTTGGGTTTGGTGTTTCCACCTTAATTTTTTCAATAGATTGGTGAATCAATTCTGCTGCTTTTATTCTTTTATATTGTGTATCTCCATCCTCTCTCCGAGAAGGCCAATGGTTTATAAAAAAGTAAATGAGTTTACCTTCCAGTTTGCCCTTCACTAATAAAACGTCTCTGGTTTGGTCTAAAACACCGTCCAAATTATCAACCACAAGTGTAATTGGCTCAGCATGTATAAAATCAAAAACATGAGGTCTGTATAAAAAAGCCACATCAACACCCCGCTCATCAGGCGAATTAAAATGTATTATTTCATATCCTTTATGTTGCAAGGCCTCAGTACCTAATAAATCTATAATTACCTGCTTATTTTCTACTTCTGCTATTCCAATAACAGCAGGTGAAAATCCCGTTTCTTTCTCTCCAATTTGGGCAATTACCGTGCTTAATTGTTTTAATTTTCTGAGGTACCGTTTCTTATTCCATTTATTTCTACCTGTAGGTGTATAATCTCTATCCAATACGTTATCCGTATTCGAAATATCAAATAAGTTTTCAAGATTGTAAAATGCAATAGAATATAAATTGTCCTTCTCTTTGTCTTCCGTCAAAATGTAAAATTAGTATTCATCGAAAGTACAAAAAATATTGAACTGGTTTTTACTTTTCACATTTAAGCGAGAATTATTGATTTTTTGCCCAATTGAAGGCTTTTTAAAGTTGCATAGCACAGCTATGAAAGGAAAAAAAGGAAAAAAATAGGTGAAAAAGAATAATTTTATAGCGAATGGAAAAAGATAAAACCAGTTCATCATTAAGTTCGGTATTCTTCATACCTTTGTAACATGATAGAAGAAAAGAGTTTAGAGCTTGAAAAAGTTGTACTTATTGGTATAATGAATCAGGAACAAGATGCTGAAAAGTCTCAAGAATACTTAGATGAACTAGAATTTTTGACTTTTACAGCTGGAGGTGAAGTCGTAAAACGATTTACACAAAAAGTTGACACACCTAATCCCAAAACCTTTATTGGTTCTGGAAAAATGGAAGAAGTAAAGCAATTCGTTGAGGCAAATGACATTGGTGCGGTTATTTTTGATGATGAATTATCACCGGGACAACAAAGAAATATAGAGAAGATGCTGAAATGTAAAATATTAGACAGAACAGGTCTAATATTAGATATTTTCGCTCAGCGTGCCCAAACAAGTTATGCTCGTACTCAAGTTGAATTAGCTCAATACGAATACTTATTACCGCGTTTAACAGGGCTATGGACTCACCTTGAAAGACAACAAGGTGGGATTGGAATGCGTGGTCCTGGTGAAACAGAAATTGAAACAGATAGACGTATTGTAAGAGACAGAATTACTTTATTAAAGAAGAAATTAATTACCATTGATAAACAAATGGCCGTACAACGTGGCAATCGTGGAAAAATGGTACGTGTGGCCTTAGTGGGTTACACAAACGTGGGTAAATCTACTTTAATGAATGTTATCAGTAAAAGTGAAGTCTTTGCAGAAAACAAATTGTTTGCTACGTTAGATACCACAGTTAGAAAGGTAGTTATTAAAAATATTCCTTTTTTGCTGACTGACACGGTTGGGTTTATTAGAAAATTACCAACACAATTGGTAGAATCATTCAAATCGACTTTGGATGAGGTACGTGAAGCAGATTTGTTATTGCATGTAGTTGATATTTCTCATCCTAATTTTGAAGAACATATTGCTTCTGTAAATAAAATTTTAGATGAAATTAAAAGTGCGGATAAACCAAGTTTAATGATCTTTAATAAGATTGACAACTATACGTATGACACTATTGATGATGATGATTTAGTTACTGAAAAAACAACAGCACACTATAGTTTAGACGACTGGAAAAAAACCTGGATGTCTAAATTAGATGAAAATTGCATCTTTATTTCTGCTTTAAACAAAGAAAATATTGATGATTTTAAAGATAAAGTTTTTGATGCTGTAAAGAAAATACACATTGCTCGCTTTCCGTATAATGATTTTTTATATCATGAATATACTGAAGAAGAAGAGTAAATAAAAAAGCATCCTAGTCTATAGGATGCTTTTTTTTTAATGTAAAAGGTTTATTTTCCTTTTCTCATTTTTACCATTTTCTGAATCATATCATACATTTCCCGCAATTCTTTTTCACTCATATTTTGCATTTCTTCGTCTTCTTTATCGGCCAAAGCCATTTTTTTCCATTCATTAAAAGAGAGTTTACTTAGTTTATCCATGTCTTCGTCTATACTTTCCATATCCATATCTTCATCAAAAGCTTCGTTGCTAAAAAAATTAGCAGTTTCTTTTATTGGAAAATCAGGCAATTTAAAATGAGCATCAGGCACATTAATGTCAAATTGAATACTAGTTGCCTTTTTAGCTGTTGTAATTCCCATTACAGTACTTTCAATTT
Organism: Aureibaculum luteum; assembly: GCF_003449015.1. Lineage (GTDB taxonomy): Bacteria > Bacteroidota > Bacteroidia > Flavobacteriales > Flavobacteriaceae > Aureibaculum > Aureibaculum luteum. Next base: position 1,047,941 of record NZ_QRGD01000001.1, read on the forward strand.
TTAGTGTAAAATGTTTATAAACCCATTGTTTTACACCCATAGCTTCCCAAATTTCGCATTTATAACCCATATAATCTTCTTCACCAATCATTTTACCATTTAGGTCTTTTATCATATCTCTGCCCACATCGCCGGCATCAGCGTTTGGATGAAACGCAGCAATCATATCCATAGGTAATGATCTTTGAGCTATAATTTCTTTATTATCAAAATCAACTGTAAACCATTCTCCATTATCTAATTTGTTGACAATATGCGTTTGTTTAATTTCCTCTTTTTTCTGACTAAATATTTTAGTTTTAGTGGTTTGCGTTGACTTTTCGTCTTTTAGCTCAATGGCTCCCCAATCTTTAAAGGATATCGTTTCAGTACCTGAACCAGACATAGTGCTTCCTAAAACTTTACCATTAATTGTAGATTCGTATTTTACAATACCCGATTTTATTTGATAACGTTTCAATTCTTTTTGACTGTTTCCAGTGCAACTTACCAACGTTGCACATAAGAAAATTACTAGACTTGACTTTTTCATTTTTTAAGTTTAAAGATTATAAAGGATTTGCCGTAACTTCTAATTCTGCTGTGACTTCAATATTAAAACTTGTGTCATTTTCATCTGAAGTAGTTTGCCCTGAAATACCAACAATTATACTTTTGTTGTTTTTTAATAAATCGGCCATACTGTTTAGCTTACGGACATCTGTAACTTCGAAAATAGTAGATGCATCATAAGCAGATTTTACATTAAACCCTTCTGTTTTTAAAATAATAGTGCTAGCATAAAAATCTACATCAACATAAGCTTCAGTATTTCCAGAAAAACTTATGATTTTGTAGGTTAATTTTTTAATTTTTACGTCCTTAATTTTGTTCAAATAATCATGTGTGTCATTATTGTCCATACTTAAGTCAACACTTTCGTTTATGGTTTCTTGACCTTGGTTAACGTGAGCAACAATGGTTGATTTTATTGTAGTATCAAAATCTACATCTAAGATATCGTCATCACAAGATGTAAATACGAAACAAATAAGTAAAGCGGATAAAATTTTTACAGTTGTTTTCATGATGTTTATATTTATTGTCTGCCATACAAGCAGACGGATTTTTAATGGTCTTAACTTTAAAATTAGTTAGGCTCTAAACCCTAACAGGCCCTATAGACAGTTGTTAATCAAAATAACACTGACAATTTGGAAATAATGCTTTAATTTTCTCTCTAGTTTTTATGTCAAATTTATTACCAGAAGCCTCTAGACTATATAAATTTGTAAGTTTCCCTATAGATTCTGGAAATGTAGATAGCTCATTATTTTCAATATAAAGGCTATTTAAGTTTGTGAGGTTACTAAATGAATCAGGAAGATTTACAATTTTATTGTCTGACACATAAAGAGTACCCAAACTGGTAAAGTTGCCTATAGAGCTCGGTACACTTATTAGTTGATTCTCACTTAATTTTAGTAACGTCAACTTAGAAAGATCTCCTATAGATTCAGGAAGGCTAATTAATTGATTTTTATCAAGATAAAGCTGTTCTAACTCTATCAAACCATCTATAGTTTCAGGTAATTTTTTTAATTTATTTGACGTAAGATAGAGTTCTTGTAAAGAACTTAATTTGCCTATTGATTCAGGTAATGCAGCTAATTGATTGTCCCATAAATAAAGTACATATAAATTAGTGAATTTTTCAAAGACATCAGGGAGACTTATGATTTGATTACCACCTAGATTTAGTTCATTTAATTCCGTAAGGTTACCTATGAGTTCAGGTAATTCTACTAACTTATTATTACTTAAATCAAGTGTTGTCAAATTAATTAATTTATCAATAGATTCTGGTATTACAGTAAGTTGATTCTGAGCCAAAGAAAGCTTAGCTAAATTTGTTAGGTTACCTATAGATTCTGGAATTACAGTCAATTGATTACTTATTAGAAATAAAACCTTCAGGTTTGTTAAACTTCCTATAGAAGTTGGCAATGCTACTATTTTATTACCGCCTAAAGAAAGCTCTGTTAAATTGATTAGGTTTCCAATAGATTCCGGAATTTTTGTGAGCTTACTAGAAGATATATTGATCCTTTTTAAATTAGTCAAATCACCAATAGATTCTGGAAGATTTGATAAATCACTTATAGTTACCGTGATTTCTTCTAAACTATCTAGTTGACTAAAAGTTTTTGGAAGACTTGTTATTTTACTATTGGTAATAGTAATGCTTTTGAGGTTTTTAAATTTACTTATAGATTCTGGTAAACTGGTAATTTGCTCACCTCTTAAATTCAAACTAAAAACCAGGTTCGGGGTTTTTAACGCCTCTTCAATACTGTTATAAGTCTTATCTCCTTGTCCATTAATTAATCCATTACTCATTAAAAAAAGGGCTACTATAATTAGCTTTTTCATCAATACTATTTTTATGATATTATTAAAATTTTACAAATTCAACTCTACGGTTATTTGCTTTACCTTCTGATGAGCTATTGTTATCAATTGGTTTGCTTTCACCAAAACCGTCAGATGTAAGTCTGTTTGGAGTAATTCCCATTTCAATTAATTTATTCATAACTGTTTTCCCCCTAGCTTTTGAAAGTGTCATGTTTGTTTCATCGTTACCATCAGCATCTGTATGTCCTTCAACACTAAAATTAAGTTCAGGTTGTTTCTGCATTAAATCATAAATTTTGTTAATTGGCCCCATACTTTCAGGTTTTAACGTAGCTTTGTTTACATCGAATTTGATACCGTTTACAATAATTTTACCTTCAGAAAGTACACGGTCGTAGTATTTTACGCCACCTTTGGCAATACGGATGTTTTTGATGTACATATTGTCATTACCTGCTTCAATAGTAATTCCAGAAGGATTAATTTCTAAATGGGGTACATTTATTAAACGTGTATCGTTAAAATAGGCTTTGTATTTCCCTTTGGTATAAGCCATAGAAATGTGTTTCCATGATCCTTCAATCTCTTTTGACCATCCAATCTTTTCAGTTCCTGGATAAGACTTATCTGAATCCATAAACGATAAAGCGTGAGGCATTACAACCAATCGTTCTGTCTTTTGCTTATTGTTTTTTTGGTCACATAAATAAATCCATAATCTGTTTGATGTTGTGTATCCTTTTGCAAACCATACATCTAATTCTACAGTAAAAACATCGGGCAAATAATCTTCATTAGAATTTTTAAGGTAGGGTATAATGTAAGATTGGTGACTAAGAAACATAATCACATTTTCGCCATCAACATTCCCAATTTCAGCATTACCTTTATATAAATCCCAACGGCTTGGAAACTCTCCATTTTCTTCGTCGGTACTTGGTCCATCTTCAAAAATTACGGTATCTCCAGGAACAAAATCAAACTTATTCCAAACTACATTTGGTTTTTTAGACTCTTGAATTTCATTTGGGTCTGTATTACCATTAGTTTTTTTTGCCACCTTGTCATTGGGCTTTTCTTTGTCTGTTTCCTCGCCCTTTTTCTTTTTACCATCGATGGTGTCTTCAGCTTCATCAAAGGTTTTGTCAATCTTTTTATTTATTCTTTTTTCAGTTCTTTTTTCCGCTTCATTTTCAACTTTTTTTTCGGTCTTTTTTAGTATTCTTTTTAAAATTTGTGCCTCCGTTTGTTGAGGTGCAAAAACATATAACATAGCTACAAGTACTAATTTAATAGCCATACTAAATCGGTAATGATGGATTGAATTTTTCATGAGTTTGAATTTAATGTTAGCAATTTTCTCGTTGCTAAATTAATTTCTAATCACAGAAATTACTTCATTAAAAAGTATGATATTAATCCCCCAAATGGGTGATATTTAATATTAAAACCTAAGTTTTAGTAGTATGTGTAGTAGAATAGGTATTTAATTTTTTAATTGCTTGAATTCTATTGTTTACATCTAATTTTGAATAAATATTTTTGATGTGTGTTTTTATAGTGTTTTTTGAAACAAACATTTTTTTAGCAATTTCATCATTATTTAAGCCTTGAGATATATTCGTAAAAACTTCAATTTCTCGTTTCGTTAAATCATAATCATTTAAATTTTCTATAAAGTTTTGATGTCGTAGTTCATCCTTATCGTTTACCTTGTTTTTCAACTCCTTAATCTGAAAAATATAATTCTGTAATTGATTGTTTTTATGCTCAATTTCTAAATCAGAATTTTTACGATATAAATAAAACAGTACAAATAAAACAACCAGTGCACTAGTGCCTAAAAATATTGAAATCAGCAACCTATTATAATTGGTTTTTGCATCTTCTTGTATTACATTATTTTCAATTGCTAATTGTTTTATTTCATTATCCTTCTTCAATGTTTCATAAGCAATTTGAGTACTTATTATACTTTTTTGCGTGGTTTCGTTTACAATACTATCCTTAAAAGTAGTTGCCATTTTATAAGCATCAAGTGCTTTATCATACTCTTTTGTAAGTGAATAATAATCTACCAAAGCAATATATCCTAAAGCAATATTCTCTTTAGATTTTACAATTTTAGCATTATTTAAACCACTAATAATGTTAACTTTTGCATTGTCATAATACCCTAAATTCAGCTCATTACGTCCAATATTAATAAGTGTATTACTCAAATACCTAATGTTATTCGTTTTTGCAAACATTGGAATTGCTTCCTTATAATATTCGGTTGAATTCTTATAATCTCCTTTCTTTTGAAAAAGCAATCCTAAGAGATTATATCTAATAGCCTCACTTTCCTTGTTATTGAATTTTTTAGTAGACGTTAACGCTTTATTAATATAAAAATAAGCAGTATCATATGATTTTTTATACAAGTAAGATTCACCAATATTTGATAAACTATATTGCTGACCTTCGATATTTTTGTTCTTTACATCAAACGCGTAGACTTTTCTAAAATAATGAATAGCCTTGTCGTAATCTTTTATGTCAAGAAAAACATTACCAATTCCGTTTAACGCAATACTGATACTTTTTTCATGATTTATTTTCTCAGATAATTCTAAGGCCTGAAAATAGTATTCAAAGGCTTCTTTCTCTAAATTTAATTTTCTAAAACTAACACCTAAATTATTTAAGCATTTAATTTTTAATAAAGTATCTGTTGTTTTGTCAAGATAACTCAGAGCTCTTTTATGATCGTTAACCGAACTTTCATAATCATAGTTATATCTAGCCACCAACCCTCTTCTATTATAACTTTCACCAAGACCCTTGAGATAAAATAATTCTTCTGAAACGACAATGGCTTCATCTATAATTACTTCACTTTTTATGTTAGACCTATTTGCCTGTTTATAAAGTGAAATTAGGTTGTCTACTTTAGTGGTTGTATTTGGCTTAATTTGCAATTCATTAAACAAGCTATCTACCTGATATTCAGTTAGTTTTTGACCGTAAAAAGAAGTAGGCAATACTATTAAAAAGAGAAGGGCAATTATGTATTTCTTAGCCTTAACCATTGTAAAGGGGTCTAAGTAAAATGGGTGTCTTACAAAGATACAAAACGGCTAAAAATACGGTTCACTTTAAGAATATAATTATTGAACTTAGAATGAAAATAAATAAGGTCTATTCTCTATGGTCATAAGATTGGTTTATGAGCTACAATTGACAATTTATAGTTCACTATTATCATCAATAATCCCCATTCGTTTCGCACGTTTTTCCCAATTCTTTCTGGCAAGATGTTGCATGTCAGAATCTACATCACTTTCGTCCATAATTTCTAACCCTAGCAAGGTTTCAATAACATCTTCCATGGAAACAAGTCCGCTAACGGAACCATATTCATCTACCACTAAAGCGATATGGTTTTTACTTTCAATTAATTGATTGAATAATAGCGGAATAGGCATATTTCGGTCTATTACAATGATATTTCTTTTTAATTCAGATAGTTTTTTAGAACCATGTTCTAAGGCCATTTCTTTATACACCTCATCTTTTAGAACTAAGCCCGTAATATTATCAGTTTTACCACTATAAACAGGAATTCTAGAAAAACGAAGGTTCGGGTGCTCAGAAAATAACTGTGCAACAGTTTTTTCTTCATTATAAGAAATCATAACTGTTCTAGGAGTCATAATATCTTTAGCTAAGACGTCTTTAAACGTTAACATATTCTTTATTACGGTGCTTTCGGCTTCTTCAAAAACACCTTCTTCGTGGGCTATATCAGCCATTGCATGAAAATCTTCACGACTTAAAATACTTCCATGATGTCCTTTGCCGCCAACCATTTTTGTAAATAACTGTAGTACCCATAAAATACCTGTGTATTTTAGAATAGCCACCATAATTTTTAAGGTTTTAGCTGTAAAATTGGCCAATTGCTTCCAATACGTTGCTCCAATTGTTTTTGGAATAATTTCAGAAAGAACCAAGATTAAAAAGGTCATTATTGCAGAGACAATACCTACCAAATTGGTTCCAGAACCAAATGCTTTTTCTGCTTGTACACCCACTAAAATTGCTCCAACCGTATGGGCAACAGTATTTAAGGTAAGTATGGCAATTAAAGGTTTATCAACATCCTTCTTTAAAACTTCTAAAGTATCAGCAAAAGGCTTCCCTTCCTTCTTTTTAAGGTTGATAAATGTGGATGAAATACTCAACAAAACAGCTTCTAATATTGAACATAAAAAAGAAAAAAAGATAGAAACTACAGCGTATATTATCAGTAAGGTCATTTAAGATATAATTTAATGCAAAAATAAGGTAAAATAAATTGGAAATAAAAAAGCACTCATCTAGAAGAAACTAGAGAGTGCTTTAAAATATCTTTTATTGTTTAATTAGAAAGCGTAGCTTAAACCTAACATCCAATATGATTGTAATTTGTTATCTACAGTGTCAAAAGTAGCAGCAGGATCGTAACCTGAAATATTATCTCTGGTAGTAATCGCATTTAATGCTTCTTGTTTGTTTTTTCTTAAACCTAAGTCAAAACCTACACCAATTCTCTTCCAAAGTGTATAACCGAAAGAGTTAGTCCAAGTCCAGTTAGAATAGTCAGAACTTTCATAACTTTGAAATGCTGAAAGATTTGTTTTAAAGCTAATAGCACCTAATTTTTTGGTGTAATCAACAACAATTTTTGCACCTAAAGAAGATTCAAATACACTCTCGCCTTTACTAAATACGAAGTTATAGTTTAAAGGATGTACTACCACAACCATGTCGGTAATTGGTGTCCAAGTTGCACCAACCCCAAGGTCTAAATAACCTGGGTCATTAAAATTACTAAGTATTGTAGTTCTATACTCTCCTAAAGCAGAAATTGCAAACTTAGGACTTAATTTATAACCATATAAAGAGGTTATACTAAATATATCATTAGCTTCTTCGAATTTCTTACTATCTGTGGCAACATCTTTATCATCCAATTTTACCCAAGAAAGATTAACGTTTCCTGAATTTCTCCAGAAAAATTTTGGCTTGTCTAAATTAGCAAAAGCATTAACGGTAAATCCAATATTTCCGTTTGCTGAATTCGCTGAGGCTTTAGAATACCAGTTACTGAAGTCTGAAAAGCTACCTCCAATAGTACCAAATGCTCCTTTTTTCCAACCTGGAAAAGCATCAATTTGACCCTGTAAAGCGTCAACTCTTCCTTGAATAGCCGCAACTGAATCTTTTTTAACAGCTTGTTCTGCCTTTAACTCCTCACGTGTTTGTGCATAAGTGCTTGTTATTGCAAACATTACAACAAATGCTAATACAATTTTTCTCATGTTTTTAATTTTAAGTTTTTGTTTTGAGCGTGCAAAATTAAGCATTTTAATTTATATGCTATAAAAAGCTTCACTAATTGTAAAGTTTACCTTGCCTTTTTAAACAATGGTACTGTAGAACAAGCCTCGCCAAACATAATGGTTTTAGCCACTGGCACTAATTTTTCCACAAGCATTACCGAAGCAGTTTCTGGAATTGGTTTACTAGAACAACCTTTAATAATAACAGGTTTGTCTTTATAGACTGTAAAATCAAAATTATTTATAATACCTTGAAAAATAGACGTTTCTAGCAATTCTAAATTACCAACTACAACTTTTTTCGCATAAGGACTTAAATAGGTAGTAATAAGCAAATATGCCCATGATGGAATAATAGCATCTGTTTTACAAGTTAGTGCTAAATATGCATTTTTATATTGCGTCCAATCATGATGTTGAAGGCTTTCTCTAAAATCATTTTCTTTTAAAATAATTCCTTCATATAACCAATCAGAAATATCGAAAAGAATTCTTTCTCCGTCTGGATAAAACTCTTCTAAGTCAATAGTAAGTAGTTTACTATTAGCAACTCTATTTACAATTTCATTATCCATTTATAAGAAACCTAATTCCAATCTCGCTTCTTCACTCATCATATCTTGCGTCCATGTAGGATCAAACGTAATTTCTACCTCTGCATCTTTAACTTCTTCAAGTGTTTTTACTTTTTCTTCAACCTCTACAGGCAACGTTTCAGCAACCGGGCAATTAGGTGAAGTTAATGTCATTAATATTTTAACTTCCCTATTATCATTTACAAAAACATCATAAATTAAGCCTAACTCATAAATATCAACTGGTATCTCTGGGTCATAAATTGTTTTTAAAACGGTAACTACTTTATCTCCTATATCTTGAACTTCTATATCTGTCATAATTCATAATTTTATTGGTACAAAGATACTACTTATTGACTCAATTTAGATTGATATGCAATTGCGTACAATTTCAATTGCTTAATCATTGAAACCAAACCATTGGCTCTCGTTGGTGATAGGTGTTCCTTTAGTCCAATTTCATCAATAAAATCAGTATCTGAATCTAAAATCTCTTTAGGTGTATGGTTTGAAAACACACGTAATAATAAGGCAATTATCCCTTTTGTTAAAATGGCATCGCTATCTGCAGTAAAAAAAATTTTATCCTCTTTTACATCTGCATTTAACCAAACTTTAGATTGGCAGCCTTTTATCGTATTATCATCCGTTTTATATTGATCTTCAATAAGGGGAATTGATTTACCTAATTCTATAATATATTCATAACGTTCCATCCAGTCATCAAACATAGAAAATTCGTCAATAATTTCTTCTTGTATTTCTTTTATAGTCATTTTTAAAAGTTATTTTTGCAAAGATAGGGAAAAGGCGGAAGACCCATGTTGGGAGTCTACAGAAGATAGAAAATTACCCCTTTAAAATTTTAATATATTATGAGTAAACTTTTGATTGTAGGTACAGTAGCTTTTGACAAAATTGAAACGCCGTTTGGCAAAACAGATAAAATTTTAGGTGGTGCTGCCACATTTATTGGTCTATCAGCATCTCAATTTGATGTAGAATCAGGTATTGTTTCTGTTGTTGGTGATGACTTTCCTCAAGGATATTTAGACATGCTGAAAAGCAAAAATATTGATACTACGGGTGTTGAAATTGTAAAAGGTGGTAAAACATTTTTTTGGAGTGGTAAGTATCATAATGATATGAATACTCGTGATACGTTAGTAACAGAATTAAATACGTTAGCAGATTTTAATCCTATTGTACCTGAAGGTTTTAAAGATACAGAATTTTTAATGTTAGGTAATTTACATCCAGCAGTACAAATGTCTGTAATTAAACAGATTCCAAACCGACCAAAGCTAGTAGTATTAGATACTATGAATTTTTGGATGGATAACGCCTGGGATGATTTACTAGAGGTAATTAAAAAAGTAGATGTAATTACCATTAATGATGAAGAAGCAAGACAATTGAGTGGTGAATATTCTTTAGTTAAAGCAGCACAAAAAATTTCTAAAATGGGCCCCAAATATGTGGTAATTAAAAAAGGCGAACATGGTGCATTGTTATTTAATAACGAAAATATCTTTTTTGCCCCAGCCCTTCCATTAGAAGAAGTTTTTGATCCAACTGGAGCTGGTGATACTTTTGCAGGTGGTTTTATAGGTTATATAGCTCAAACAAAAGATATTTCTTTTGAAAATATGAAAAATGCAGTTATTTATGGATCTAACATGGCATCGTTTTCTGTTGAAAAATTTGGAACGCGACGAATGGAAGAACTTACCAAAGATGAAATTAAAAAACGCCTTGGTCAATTTAAAGAACTGACACAGTTTGAAATAGAATTAAGTTAAATATATTCCGCATTTTTATGCGGATTTTTTATTAAATACCAAATAAGAATGAGTGACGCCATTAAACACGAATGTGGAATAGCACTAGTAAGATTATTAAAGCCATTATCTTTCTACAAAGAAAAATATGGCACTTCATTTTACGCCATTAATAAAATGTACTTATTAATGGAAAAGCAGCACAACCGTGGTCAAGACGGTGCTGGTTTTGCAAGTGTAAAATTTGATGTTAAACCTGGCACTCGTTTTATGAGCCGTGTTCGTTCAAATCAGTCGGCACCAATTCAAGATATTTTTGCTCAAATTAACGATCGTTTAAACAAGGAATTAGAAAAACATCCTACAAAAAAAGATGATGTACAATGGCAATTAGAGAACATACCTTATGTAGGTAATGTATTTTTGGGTCACGTACGTTACGGTACTTTTGGTAGAAATAGTATTGAGAGTGTACATCCTTTTTTACGTCAAAATAACTGGAAACACCAAAATTTAATTGTTGCGGGTAACTTTAATATGACTAATTCTAGCGAATTGTTAGAAGAACTAATTGAGCTTGGTCAACACCCAAAAGAAAATACGGACACCGTTACCGTAATGGAAAAAATTGGTCATTTTTTAGATGATGAAGTTGAGAAAATTTATAATGAGTGTAAAGAAAAAAATATAAGTAAAAGAGATGCCTCTGCAGTAATTGAAAAAGAATTAGATATTCAACGTATTCTGCAAAGAGCCGCAAAAAGCTGGGATGGTGGTTACGCAATGGCTGGTTTAATTGGTCATGGTGATGCCTTTGTATTAAGAGACCCTTCAGGGATTAGACCTGCATATTATTATAAAGACGATGAAGTTGTTGTCGTTGCTTCTGAAAGACCCGTTATTCAAACTGCTTTTAATGTTCCTTTTGATGAGGTTAAAGAATTAGATCGTGGTCATGCCCTTATTATTAAAAAAAGTGGTGACATTTCTGTAGACCCTATTTTAGAACAACGTGAACAAAAGTCATGTTCTTTTGAACGTATCTATTTTTCTAGAGGAAGTGATGCTGAAATTTATAATGAGCGTAAAAACTTAGGAAAACTTATCTTTCCTACAATTCTTGAACATATTGATAATGATATAAATAATACCGTATTCTCATACATTCCTAATACAGCAGAAACGTCATTTTTTGGTATTTCTGAAGCTGCGGAAGACTATTTAAACAAATATAAATTAAAACGAATACTAGAAGGACAGCGAAATTTATCATTAAGAAAAGTAACTGAAATTTTATCTGAAAGACCACGAATTGAAAAAATAGCCATAAAAGATGCAAAATTAAGAACTTTTATTGCAGATGATAATAGTCGCGACGATTTAGTAGCTCACGTATATGATGTTACTTACGGTGTCGTAAAACCTACTGATAATCTCGTAATCATCGATGATAGTATTGTACGGGGAACAACGTTAAAAAAGAGTATCATCAAAATTTTAGACAGACTAAACCCAAAGAAAATTGTAATCGTTTCTTCTGCACCTCAAATAAGGTATCCTGATTGTTACGGTATAGATATGGCAAAATTAGAAGAGTTTATCGCTTTTAAAGCCACAATTGAATTACTAAAAGAAACCAATCAATACGACGAAATAATTGAGAGGGTTTATAATAAATGTCTTAAACAAGACGAGCTACCAGTGGATGAAGTTGAAAACTATGTGAAAGAGATTTATAATCCTTTTACAGTTGAACAAATTTCAGACAAGGTTGCTCAAATGTTAAAAACTAAAACGATTAATGCTGAGATAAGAGTTATTTTTCAACCTATAAAAAATCTGCATAAAGCGTGTCCTAAAAACGCTGGTGATTGGTATTTTAGTGGAGATTATCCAACTACTGGAGGTACAAAGGTGGTGAATAGAGCATTTATTAACTTTTATGAAGGAAATAATAAGAGAGCATATTAATTTACTAGTTGTTTTATAATAGAAGGAAATAGCAAAAACACATAGTGTATTTATTACGTTTACTGTCGTCCAATTATTTCTGGCATCTAAATTGCAATTATTTCTGAAAAAGTACCTTATGAAAACGCCAATAACATTTCTAATTTGTAGTTTAATGCTCACCTTATTTTCTAATTGTGCTACTAGTCAATTTGATAAAAACCCCTCTTTTACTATTACAGAAGCAAAATATCAGGACTGGATTGGTGGCAAACCAGGATCTAAAGGAACGCTGGTTACCATAACATTTGCCGAGCCTATTGAAGATAATATTCAGTTTGATTCAATCTTCTTTAATGATAGATCTGCCAAATTAAGTCTTGATTCTTTTAATGAAAAAAAGATGATCAAAGGTAATTTTAGCACATCAAATTCTTATGATAAAATTATTATAATGGATAAAGATCCAAAAAAAGAATTTGGTAATGAAGTGCCAAAACTCACAAAGAAATCACCTTTCCAATTATCTAAAAATGAATGTGTTATTAGCTATAACATTAAAAATAAAAAACATTATTTTAAGTTGAATACACTTAAAAAAGGAAAGACCATAATTTATCCTTAGACAAAAAAACAAACTTTTAATACTCTATTAAGCTGATAATTCTATCGGCTTTTTTTATTTAACATTTCTTTAACTTCGCTTAGTTCGGTTTGTTCAGAACCAATTATATATTTGCACTCGATTTACTGTAAAATACATTTTGTTTCCCTTACAGTATAAAAAATTAAGACAAATGAGTAATTCACTATGTAACGAAAAAATGTCCTTAGTAGAAAAACTAGGAGTGCATTTAGAGAAAAGAGAACAGCTAGCACCCGTTGCCGCACGTATACTATCATATATTATACTTACCGGAAAAACAGGAACCACGTTTGAAGACATGGTAAAAGTATTATGTGCTAGTAAAAGTACCATCTCTAATCATCTCAATCATTTACAAGATTTAAATAAAATTCACTATTTCACCAAAACTGGTGACCGTAAAAAATACTTTGTCATTAATACCGACATCATAATGCAACATATAGATAAAATGATGCATGATTGGAATGAAATACGCGAATTACATACAGAAATTAAAGCCTATAAAGAAACCATAAATAATGAAAAACTTGAAATTGATGAAGAAAAATTTGATTTAAACTTTCATAGCGACTATATCAAATTTATAGATGGGGCAACCTCATCTATGGAAGAATTAAGAACAAAAATTACAAATAACCCGTATACACATTAAATTAAAATGAATAAGTTATACTCCATATTATCAATAAGTGTTCTCATACTTACATTTAGTTGTGGCAACAAGAATCAAAACAATACAGCGGGCCAACAGGCTCCTCCACCTTCTTTTCCTGTTACTCAAATACAACAAAAAACAGTTACAGGATATACCGAATATCCTACAACTATTGAAGGAATAGTAAATAGTGATGTAAGAGCTAAAACATCAGGGTATATTGAGAAAGTATTTGTAGACGAAGGACAAAAAGTAAGAAAAGGACAAGTATTATTTAAATTAGAAACACAATCTTTAAGTCAAGATGCAGGAGCAGCTCAAGCACGAGTTAACGTAGCACAAGTAGAAGTTGATAAACTAATTCCACTAGTAGCTAAAAACATTATTAGTGCGGTACAACTAGAAACTGCAAAAGCTAATTTAGCTCAAGCAAAAGCTAATTATAGTGGTGTTACTGCCAATATTGGTTATGCAACTATTAAAAGCCCAATAGATGGTTACGTAAGTTCTATCAATTTTAGAGAAGGAGCTTTAATTAGTCCAAGTGATGTAACACCTTTAACTACTGTAAGTGAAATTGATCAAGTATATGCCTTTTTCAGTTTTAACGAAGCACAATACATAGATCTCTTACAAAGATCTGAGGGGAAAACGAAAGCAGAACGTATTAAAAATTCGCCAGATTTAAGTTTGATTTTAGCTAATGATAAAATGTATTCTGAAAAAGGACGTATTCAAACCAGTACAGGTCAAATAAATCAAAGTACTGGAACCATACAAATTAGAGCTGCCTTTAAAAATCCAAACGAGATTTTAACCAATGGAAATAGTGGTAAAATAAGATTTCCTATAGAATATAAAGATGCTATAATTGTGCCTCAAGCAGCAACTTTTGAACAACAAGGAAATATTATGATATTCAAACTTGGTGAAGAAAATAAGGTAGAAACTTCCATTATAAAAGTAATAGGGACAGTAGATAATTTATATGTTGTAGAATCAGGTTTAGATACAAAAGATAAAATTATAGTTTCTGGCGTTGGAAAATTAAGGAACGGAATGGCAATCTCACCTCAAGAGACTTCTTTTGAAGATGCTTTTAAACAAGTACCAACATTATTTAAAAACTAGTTAACTAACAAACAACATATTAGTCATGTTAAAAACATTTATTGAAAGACCTGTGCTTTCAACAGTAATCTCTATTATTATAGTTATGCTTGGTGTTATTAGTATATCAAGCTTACCAATAGAGGAGTATCCAGATATTGCACCACCAACAATTAAGGTGACCGCATCTTATCCCGGAGCCAATGCAGAAACAGTCTTAGAAAGTGTAATCATTCCAATCGAAGAACAAATTAATGGTGTAGAGGGCATGAATTATATTACTTCTACAGCATCTAACACAGGAACAGCAGAGATTACCGTTTATTTTAATCAGGAAATAGATGCAGATATTGCTGCCGTTAATGTTCAAAACCGTGTAGCAAGAGCAAATCCATTATTGCCACAAGAGGTTATACAAACGGGTGTAACAACTCAAAAGCAAGAAACGAGTGCGTTGATGTTTATATCAATGTATTCTGAAAGTGAAGATTATGACGCTACATTTATTCAGAATTACTTAAAAATAAACGTTATTCCAGCTATGCAACGTATTAGTGGTGTTGGAGATGTTAGTGTGTTTTCTCAACAAGATTATGCGATGCGAATCTGGTTAAAACCAGAAAAATTAGCCGCATACAGTTTAATACCTTCTGATATTACCGCTGCTTTAGCAGAGCAAAATTTAGAGGCTGCAGCAGGTTCTTTAGGTCAAAATAATGGCGAAGCATTTTCTTATACACTAACCTATAGTGGACGTTTTAAAGACCAAAAGCAATATGGAGATATTATTATAAAAGCTTTGGGTAATGGAGAGTTTCTTCGTTTAAACGATATAGCAACTATAGAGTTAGACGCACAATCATATTCTTCTAATGCAATGAGTTTAGGGCATCCTGCTGTTTTTATGGGGATTTTTCAAACCAAAGGTTCTAATGCACAAGAGATTATTGAAAATATTAAAATAACGTTAGAATCGGTAGAAAAAGACCTTCCAGATGGATTAAATATTTTTGTGCCTTATGACACAAGTTTATTTTTAAATGCATCGATAGAAAAAGTAGTCAGTACTTTATTAGAAGCCTTTTTACTGGTGTTTTTAGTGGTATTTATTTTCTTGCAAGATTTCCGTTCTACATTAATTCCGGCAATTGCCGTTCCGGTTTCGATAATAGGAACGTTTTTCTTCTTAAGTGTTTTTGGTTACTCTATTAACTTATTGACGCTATTTGCATTAGTCCTCGCCATTGGTATTGTGGTAGATGATGCTATTGTTGTTGTTGAAGCTGTTCATGCCAAAATGGATTATGGTGAAAAGAACCCAAAAAAGGCAACATTAACGGCAATGAATGAAATCTCTGGAGCTATTATCTCGATTACTTTGGTAATGGCAGCCGTATTTATTCCGGTTACTTTTGTAACAGGACCAACAGGTGTATTTTATGAGCAGTTCGGTGTAACCTTAATTATTGCAATTCTTATTTCTGCTGTAAATGCATTAACCTTAAGTCCTGCATTATGTGCATTACTATTAAAAACGCATAAAGATGATGAAGAGTTAAAAGGTAAAGGTCCATTAAAACGTTTTTATACACTTTTTAACCGTGGATTTAATGCTATTACAGAAAGATACGGAAAATCACTTCAGTTTTTATACAAAAGAAAATGGATACCGGTATTACTATTGCTTTTAGCTATAGCTGGTATTTTCTGGGCAGCAAAAACAACACCTACTGGATTTGTACCTAATGAAGATCGAGGAATTATTTTTGCAAATATAGAATTACCAGCAGGTGCATCCTTGGATAGAACAAATGCTGTTGCAAAAGATTTGTATAGCAAAATAAATGGTATCGATGGTATTGTTGGGGTCAACTTTATTAAAGGTAGAAGTTTAATTAGTGGAGCTGGTAGTAATTATGGTTTCGGTATTATAAAATTAGCTGATTGGGGAGAGCGTAAAGATCCATCAACATCTGTGCAAGCTATTACAGGTAAGTTATTTGGTGTTGTAGCAGGTATTCCGGAAGCAAATATTATTTTCTTCTCGCCACCAAGTATTCGTGGTTTTGGTAACTCGTCAGGTTTTGAGATAAATTTATTAGATAAGTTTGGTGGTGAGTTTACTGATTTAGATAAAACAAATAAAGAATTTGCAATGGCTTTAATGAGTCATCCAGAAGTTAAATACGCACAATCTTCTTTCAGTACAAATTACCCACAATACGAAATGGAAATTAATGTGCCGTTAGCAAAAGAAAAAGGCGTGCCCATTAATAGTATTTTCTCAACGTTACAAGGATATATTGGAGGTGTTTATGCATCTGACTTTTCAAAATTCGGAAAACAATTTAGAGTATACGTTCAATCTTTACCCGAAGACAGAGCTGACGTTAATGCTTTAAATAGTATGTATGTAAGAACAGATTCTGGTGAAATGACTCCAATTACACAATTTATTAACTTAACGCGAGTATATGGTCCTCAATCAGTAACACGATTCAACTTATTTAATTCTACAACCATAACAGGAGCTACAAACGCAGGGTTTAGTACAGGAGATGCCATTAGAGTTATTGAAGAAGAGGTTGCAAAATTACCAAGTAATTATACGGTTGCTTATTCTGGTTTAACACGAGAAGAAGTAAGTGCTGGTAACCAAACCACTTTCATTTTTGTATTAAGTATTCTATTTGTATACTTCTTGTTAAGTGCACAATACGAAAGTTATTTATTACCATTTGCTGTGGTCCTTTCTATTCCGTTTGGTGTATTTGGAGCCTATATTAGTACAAATTTATTTGGACTTGAAAATAACATTTATTTCCAAATTGCATTAATCATGCTTATTGGGTTGCTTGCCAAGAATGCCATATTAATTGTAGAGTTTGCAGTTCAAAGGCGTAAAAACGGAGAGAGTATTGTAGATGCTGCAATTCATGGAGCAAAAGCCCGATTAAGACCAATTTTAATGACCTCATTTGCCTTTATTTTAGGATTGATGCCATTAGTGTTAGCACAAGGTGTAGGAGCAGAAGGAAATAAATCTATTGGTACAGGTGCGGCCGGTGGAATGCTTATAGGAACCCTTTTAGGTGTCTTTGTAATTCCTATCCTATTTATATTATTTCAGTGGTTACAAGAAAAAGTATCGAGTAAACCAGCAGTACAAACTATTGAAGAATAAAAACTATGAAATCTATTTTAAAATATAAAAATTTAGGTAAAACAATTCTATTAGGACTCGTTTTACTAACACTACAAAGTTGTTTTGTAGCAAAAGAGTATACCAGATCAGAATTGCCAGAAACTGAGGCACTTTATCGAACAGAAAATTTGCCAACTGATAGTTTGTCAATAGCAGATGTATCATGGGAGACCTTATTTACAGACAGCTATTTGAAAGAATATATAAAAGAAGGTCTACAAAATAATATGGATGTTAGAATTGCCATTCAACAAATGGCTATGGCTCAAGCTTATGCAAAACAAGGTAAGGCAGGTTATTTACCATCAGTTGACATTGGTGCAAATGTAACGCATCAAGAACTTTCTAAAAACAGTCAGTTTGGTGCATTCTTAACTAATACTTCTTCTGATCAATTTGATCTTACTGCTAATCTTTCCTGGGAAGCAGATATTTGGGGGAAAATAAGAAGTAATAAAAGAGCAACGCAAGCGGCTTATTTACAAAGCGTTTCAGGGCATCAAGTGGTCAAAACACAGTTGATTTCTAGTATTGCAAATACCTATTACAACTTATTAGCTCTTGATGCTCAATTGCAGGTTACTAAAGAAACCATTGCAACTAGGGATAGTAGTGTTACCACAATCAAAGCTCTAAAAGAAGCTGGACAGGTAACACAAGTTGCTGTAGACCAAAACATTGCACAATATAATAGTGCCAGAGCATTACAAGTAGATATTGAAACGGCTATTTTTAAAACGGAGAATACACTTAGTATTTTATTGGGTAAAGCACCTCAACATTTTGAAAGAAATGCTTTAGCCATTCAAAAAATAGACCAAGACATTCAACTTGGTGTGCCAGCAACGTTACTTAGTAATAGGCCTGATGTTATGGCAGCAGAGTATGGTTTAATTCAATCTTTTGAGTTAACTAATGTTGCAAGAAGTAACTTTTATCCTTCTTTAACATTAACAGCTTCGGGTGGATTTCAAAGTTTAGAATTAGACCAACTACTAAATGCAAATTCATTATTTGCCAATATAGTTGGTGGTTTAACACAACCTCTTTTTAATCAGCGAAGGCTTAAAACACAAAAGGAAGTTGCCATTGCTCAACAAGAACAAGCATTACTTCAATTTAAAAAATCATTATTAATTGCAGGTAGTGAAGTTTCTAATGCATTATTTTCCTATGAATCAGAAACTAAAAAATACGAGTTTAGAAAGAATGAAGTGGAGGCCTTACGTGCTGCAGAATCAAACTCAGAAGAGTTACTTAAAAACGGTTATGCAAACTATTTAGATTTATTAACAGCAAGACAAAGTGCCTTAAGTGCAGAGCTTAATATAATAGATAGTCAGTTACAACAATTGGTGTCTATTGTTGACTTGTACGAAGCTCTCGGTGGTGGATGGAAATAATATTTGATTATAAAATAAACTTAATATCATGGACTCAATTTTAGTTGCAACACATTTTTCTAAAACATCTAATAATGCTGTATTATATTCGGCGTCATTAGCTCAACTATTTAATTCAAAACTGATACTTTTTAATGCTTTTAAGTTACCTGTTCACGCCTCAAATACATGGATATCAGCGTCTTCTATGGATGAACTGATTGAAAAAAATAAAGAAAAATTAAAGAAGAAAGCTTTAATGTTATCCGAAAAATTTAATATTGAAGTTGAATATAAATGTAGTTATGTGAATTTAGAAGATGAAATTGATTCTTTAATGAAATTAAATAACTCAAAATTTTTAGTTATAGGAATGTCGGATAAATCTATGGAACAGAATTTACTGGGAAATCCGACTACAACCTTAATTAGTATGAAAAAATTTCCTGTATTGGCCATTCCAGTATGTGCTAAATTTTCAGGAATACATAAAATTATTTTTGCCTGTGATGTAATGCAAGACCTACCCTTAAGAGTATTAGCAAAATTAAGACAAATAGCAATTGATCTTGAGTCTGAAGTTACTGTGTTTTATGTGGAGAATAAAATAAACGAACTTATATTAGAGAACAAAGCTCATGAAAATATTGAAAAAGGACTAGAAAATGTAACGTATTTCTATAAGAAAGTAAATTCCGATGCAGTAATAAAAGAAATAGAAAAAGAGATTGTGAAATCAAATTTTGATTTGTTAGTGATGATTCCAAAAAAGTATGGTTTTTGGGAATCTATAGTTCATAAAAGTAAAACAAGAGTTATGGCTTCGGGGTTAAACATTCCGCTATTCTCAATTCCGTTAGAATAATCTTTTTCTAACTAGAAATATATTTTTACGGAATTAAAACGTAAGTAAAATGATTACAAAAGAAGAGTTGTTAACGTGTTCTATAAAAAAGTTTACACAATTTGGTAGTAAACATGTATCCTTAGATGAAATTGCAAGTACACTTGGTATTTCTAAAAAAACAATTTACACCTTCTTTAATAATAAAGAGGACTTAGTTACTAGTAGTTTAGAGCAGTTATTAAATGAATTCTCTGAAGAAATTGATAAGATAATTTCTGATAATAGAGAAGACCCAATAATAAGCGTTATTTTAATTTATAAAAGAGGGTTTGAGTATTTAAAATACTTTAAACCCTCTTTTATTTTTGGTTTAAAAAAATACTATCCCAAGGCAAGTAATTTTTTTGAAAAATTTAATGAAGAATTAGCGAATAACAGGATTTATAATTTACTAAAACAAGCACAAGAAGCTGGTAATATTAAACAAGAGGTTAACTTAGAATTAGTTGTGAAGATTTATTTTTTAAGAATTGATACGGTTTTGTTTAATAACGATAATTTGTTTAAGTTACACCAAAAAGAAGAGCTTTTTAAGCACATGGTAGTTTATAATTTAAGAGGAATAATTACAAGTAACTATTCTAATCCTATTTTTGAATAGATTCGTATTTTTACCACATGAAAAAAGATATTGATATCCCAAAAGTTGAAGGTGTATATATTGCAGTAGTAAACGAATACAATGACATTTATAAAACACAAGATTGGAACGCTTATATAATTAATGACAAAAATGTTGATTTAGAAATGGTTATTGCAGTAATAACAGGATATTCTGAAAACAAAATAACTTCCACAATTAGAAAAAAAATAGACACGCTTCCTAAAAAAAGTTATGCGAAACTAGAGTTAATGCAAGAAGATTTGTTTTCATTAAACAACAGCTTTAAAGTATCTTTTTTTGAAGGTAATAAAATGTTTGATAAAACCTATATCTTTAAGAAAAACACAATTAACATAAAAGCATTGCAACCTCTTCCTTTAATGGATGTAAAAGGTGTTTTAGTAAAATAATACATTTTTAATGAGCTTTTAAAAAGTATGTTTTAATCCCAATTTAAAAGAATTGGAATATGCTTGAGATTGCGTGGAAAGCTCCACCGTCGCAGAAATCTTTGTAAAGTTTCCAATTTTAAGGGATCCTTGACCTGTAAATCGGTTAAAATCGCCCAAATCATTATCAATAAATGTAGATCCTTCCACCCGAATATTTAATTTGCTTTTTTCAGTACCATATTTTAGACCAACTCCTCCTCCAGCAAAAAAACGTTTATCAACTAAGTAATATGGATAGTCTTTAGTTTCTTCTTTATTACTCTTAGAATATGATGCCTCTACTTGTGGTAAAACTTTAAACATCTTATCTTTATTGTTATCAAGTACTACTCTAGTTGTAATTGAACCTTCTAAATCACTGTTAGAATAATGATTTCCTTCAGCATAAACAATAGTTTTTAATACATTTTTAACATTGTTTTCTTGATAAATTGCCAATCTAGATTGGTATATTTTCTTTTGATATCCTGGACCTGTTTTTACAGGGTAAATATTTGCACTTAAAGAAGTAAAACTTTTTTCTTTGGGTAATGAAGCTCCAACACCTGCTTGATAATATATATTATCTTGTTTATCTTTTTCAACTCTACCTCTAACCCAATAATTAATTTTTCCTGTTGGCTTGTTACTGAATTTATATTCTAATCCGGTTACATTTTTATTTACATTATCAATATCAGAAAAACTAGTTTTTTCAACATCATAAAGATCATTGTTAGTAACAGATATGCTATGAGAATTTAATTTCTCAGTTTTAATAGTGTATGTTATCTTCTTTTCAAATGAAGTACTACTGTTATTATCTCCTATAATTTCTGTTTCTGCTTCTATTGAATTATTCTCAGATAAACGAATATCTTTCTCAATTTGCTTTTTAACATTTACCTCAAAAAGGTTTGCATATCTATTTATTAAATCTTTTTGTGTAATCTTATTTAGGTAAATTACCTGTTCATTGAGAGCACGTTTTAAAGTATCTTTTTGTATAGTTTCAGGTAATGCCGATACGATACCCCAAGACTCTATTTGTTGATTATTCGTCAATAAAATTTTACTTATTTCACCTTTGGTCTTTAAATCGTTTGGATTATTGGCTATAAAATGTATGTATTCTTTTCTAATTGTTTTAAAATCTTTTATCTCAGAAAGCCAATACAATTTATTAACTACAGTAATCTTTTGAGTGTATTTAGACCAATCATATGCTTTTTTATATCTTTTGTTATTTGCATATAACCAACTTATTTCTTCAGACATATTCCATAAGCTAGAACTTTCACTTGGTATATATTTATTAAGTTCCGCAATTGCTTGTTTTGGTTCATATACAATTAAATGTTTTAAGTAAAATTTTTCATTTTCCAAACTAGGGTCAACTTCTCTCAACTTTATTAATACTTCCGTAACTTCTTTCTTATTTTCTGGAGTATTAAATGTTCTATAATATTCCCTTAAAATTTCTTTATCATTGAAACTTTTAATTTGCTTTTCCAAAAACTGTTTTCTAATTATTTCATTTGGATAACCATTTTTTAAACCTAAACTTCTAGAGTATTTAATATTTTCTGTCAATGGATACTCTTCAATATGGTTTTGTAAAGTTAACCAAGCTTCTTTTGATTTATTTTGCCATGCCATATATTTATAATACTCATTAAAAGCACTTGTATCTAGGCGTTTTTCAGTATCAATTTTTTCTTTTAGTAACAAGCTCGCTTTATCTAAATTTTCTGTTGCCACATAATGCTTAGTCCATTCTTGTACAGACGCATTTTCACTTGGCTCAGACTTAACATATGTACTTAATAAATTTGTTATTTTATAATTATGGTCTTTATAGAGTCTATAATCATCTATAACTTTTCTTGCAACCGTATTTGTAAGCATCGTATTTAAGCTTCCGCTGTTAATACTTAAAGAGGGGTGAGTTGTTTTTATTGAATATAGAAATCCATCTAAAAATGGTGTTTTTTCAAATTTTTCTGTTTTTTGAAGTAATTCTGCCTCTATTTTTTTAACGTTTTTATGACTTGAATATAAGAACCAATAATACTCACCTTTTTTATCATTGTCTATCCGCTCTACAAAATACTCACTTTCATTTTTTGAAAAAGAATATTGAGATTTTCTCCAATCTTTAGTAATCTTTGCCCCTTCTTCAGCTGATACATATCTCGATAACGGGAATATATCTTCCATTTCATGTAAATAATTTGCAAATACACCTAACAATCCTGGTTTACCATCTTTTGATTTATGCCACCCTAAACTATGTTTATTTCTCAAGGAAAAATGTCCAGCTGAACTTTCATCACCACCAGGTATTTGATATACATCATCAGGATGAACAAAATGGGTCCATATTCCTGAATAAATATAAAGAGATTGTTGTACAAATTTATGTTCTTCATTTAAATCATAGCCACTGCTAATTCTAGGGTAATCAAAAAAGTTGGGATTCCATTTTTCTTCATCAAATTCTCTATTTCCACCTTCATTATAATCACCCAAATAAAGGCTACACATATATTTTATTGATGGAAATGCTTTACCCAATTCTGACATACCAATACTGTCTATATAATTTGAAGGTGGAACATATGAAACTGGAAAATCACCTATGCCGCTAATTGTCCACTTTTTCTTGGCTGAAGCTAAGGCGATTCTCATATAGTCCGGTTCTTTCCATGTCTCAACTTGAAGAGATGTATGATTATAACCATGTAAGCCTAAATCATGCCCATGTTTTATAATATCTTTAGCTATCCAATCAGTAACTGATATTTTTCGCTCATTTTCAATTATTAAGTGATTATCCCATTGATCAAATAAGAAAGGTGGTTTAATACTATTACGATAGTCAAAAGCAGTTAACGCAGTATATTTTATATTAAAAGTATCTGATAATTTTTTCATATCTGGCCACCAAACATTTTTAACAAAATCTAGCACTGTTAAATCCATTTCTGATTTGATTGGCTCTTCCTTTGTATTGTACAATGGTGAAGGAAAATCATCTAAAAATATGGTACTAACATTAGCAATTGGATACGGTATATTCTCTAAACCCTTTAACAATGCAGAATGTAAAAGCCCCCTATCTTGTTTTCTAAGAACTTCATAGGTATTAAACAAAATTACTTTTCCTATACCAATATTATTCTCTATTATGGCAGGATAGTTCCTATCATTTTTTGCTGATGCTAAAATGGTAACGTCATCTTTGAAACTGAATTTATCTAAACCTCCATGGTAAATGTGTTCACCATAACTAGTTCCTTTAACATTGGGTAAAAAGTTAGTGTCAAAATAATATCCTACGGGCATATCTACTTTTTGTCTAGTACCGTTTTTAACTAATCCATAAAAGTATGCCATTCGTTCATCTTCAATAAAATTAGGCACAAAAAGTACACCACCTTGCGAAACAAATGTTAATAGTTTTTCTAAAGTATTACCTTTAAGTTTTAAGGTATTTTGAACCACAATAACCTTAGTAGTTTCTCCTATTGTATAGGATGGCGAATTCCATTCATTTATATCTATTTCCTTTACGGGAAACTTACTATAATCACCAATTTTTTTTAAATGTCGTCCAAAATCTATACTAATAGAATCATTAGAATCAGTTACTAATTCAATCAGGATAATATTTTTAAGGTCTGCATTACTTATAATTGAGGATGTACTATCAGGGTTCTGATTGTATTTATTAATAAACTTGTTTCCAACTACTATCATTATTATAAATAATAAGAGTAAAGTCAAATAAAGTCTAATATTTATATTTAATTTATTTCTCAAAATAAAAGATCATTTATTTTTCTACTATTCGGTTTTTTAACGATCTCTAATACTATTTGTAATTTATTTTGAAAAACAACCTCTTCTTTTCTTGCACGTAATTTCGGAGTATCAAAATATTTTGCTATTTCACTCATTTCATTTTCATCATAAAAAGGTAATCTAGATTTTTTATAGTTACCTAATTTATGCACAAAAACTAACATACTTTTTGACAATATATATTCTGGGTTTTGTTTCAAAAAATGTTTATTATTAATGATTTTGAATGCGAGTTTAAAAATAACAAAAACTACGTTAGACCTTAACGAAGTTCAAGCACCTATTATTGTAGGGATAAACAAAGCAAAAAATAGATTGCTTTTATATTTTTAAAATCACATTTTAAAATCAAAACCTTATGCATCCATTATTGTATTCTTAAGACCTCTAATTTGAATTCTATTATTCTTCTCACCATTTTTTCAGTAGTCAACTTCTCATTATAAACACCTTTAGATAAATTTAAGGTGTTGCAAAGGAAACTTGATTTTAAAAATAATTGAAACTATTTGTACAGTCTATTCTCGCTTCTATTATCTAGGTGAATACCTAACATAATAATTCTATTTATAAAACATAATATAACAGTGAAAAAAAATAAAAAGCAATTATTTTGTTCATTTTATAAAATATTTTTTTTTAACAGAAAAAATTCATTGAATTAACTAATATTGTTTTGGGTAATCAATCCAAATCATAAATAATACCATCTTTGGCACAACTTTTGGAATAGCCCTAATATATTTAAAACATTGAATTATGAAAGTCTTAAAATTACTCAGCATATTTTTTCTAAGTACAGTATTATTTACTTCATGTGTAATTAATGATGATCCTTATGATGATTCAATTACATTAGAGCAATTGGTAACCTCTTATGATTTATGGTATGTAGATTATAACAGGACTACAGGAAACGTAGATGTGCCGTTTTTATCAAAAGCATTTACGGTTTCATTTCAGAATGGCATTTTATTAGCAAATAATAATATGGTAGGTTTAGGAGCTGTTGGTAACGGATATGGCGATCAAATTGGTTATTACGAAACTATTAATGGTGTGTTAGAAATAGATCATGATGAAGATGGTTTTATTGATTTGGAAGTAATACAATTAGCAGGTAATGAAATTAAAGTAAGAGATAGTTATACAAATGCTACTTATTATTTAGAAGGATACCAAAAAAATAATTTTGATTATGATTTTGTTTTTTATGACAACATAGAATACTTTTTACAAGAGTATGTTGCTTGGGAAAAAACAAATACAAGCGTGCAAGGTGCTATAAATGAGTTTGACAACGAGAATTTCCTAAAATTTACACCAGAACAAAATACTACTTTTAGGTCTTCTCAAGATCCGTTTGGCACGGATGTTGATTATATATATTGGGATTATGTTGGTGCCTATGAAGTGTTTGATGTAGAAGGATATGACGATCTAAAGATTTTAACATTAGATTATGATTCGTCAGGCAATGAAGAGTTTGAATTGAGCGTTATAAATGATGGTGAAGTAGATTTGTATCATGTAGCATCAGGAACTACATATACTTTTAATGGACGAAGCAATATTGTTTATAAAAACGCAAAAGCAAAAGGACAAATTCCTAAAACAAGAAAACGATTTAAAACAAATCGTAAAACTAAAAAAAGAAATACAAAAGTATAAAGATAAGGTTTGGTTAGTTGATTTTGGTTGATTAAGTTCAACCATACCCGCCCCGATTATTCGGGGCGGTTTTTTTTTGAATAAATTTTAGGTTATTAAACTTAGTATTATTTTTTTATCTTTCATGTTTCATATAAGTAACACCTCTCAATGTGTAATACTAAAAGTCTAAAATCTTATAGCTCACATCTAAAAAATGCTTAACAAACGTCTCTTAATTAAAAACTTACTCGCTTATAATGATGAGAATACTTTTTATGACAAAAAGATTCAGTTAAACTTAGATTCAAAAGAAGGTAAAGCCAAGTTTTTAAAGCATGTCTGTGCTTTGGCAAATTCAAACCCATTAAATAATTCATATATCGTTATCGGTGTTGAAGATGAAAGTAATAAAATTGTAGGCGTCGATTTTTATGATGACAGTAAAATACAAAACTTAATTAATGCTTATTTCAATAATCCTCCAAAAATACAATATGAAAACATTGCTTTTCCGAGATTACCACGCTATAAAGTAATTGGATTGGTTACTATCAATCCCACAGAAAAGATAACATCCCTTAAAAAAGGACTCTGGAAATATGCTAAAGACAGTATTTTTCTTCGTCAAGGTAGTAATTCAATTCCTGTAGATGAGGTAATTTTAAAAAATACGAATAAGGCAATTGTTGAGTCTATAGAAAAAAATGCAGCTAATAATATCAAACTCACTTTAGATGGTGTTTTTGATTTTATCAATGACCACCAACAAGAATTAAACCCAAGTTATATTGTATTTAAAGATCATTTTGTATTGTGCTGGGCAGGTATTAAAAAAGAAACCAAAGGTAAAATATTGTATTCTAGGGTTGATATTGAGTTGGTAAATGAACAAATTAGATTATTCTATTCTGCTTTCGATGAAGTAGAAATTGACTACAATCAACAATCATTTATAATTACAGAATATATACACTTATCAAACAATGAAAAGCCTACATCAAAAGACCTTGGAGGTCTATATCCGTTGGAAAAAACAATTATTAATTTTAAAGAAAATGGTACCTATGATATTGCTACTCAACTTCTTTTCAATCCCCCGACGTTTGATCCTATAGTACTAAGGCATATTTACAATAACAACAATGCTATTCTAGATAAATTACAAAAAGGAATAACCCTTTCTAAAAATAACAGATTAGATTTAGATCGCTTACCTACTACCTATTTAATTTGCTCATTAAACGGATTTAAAGATGCGAAAAAGAAATTAGAGCAAGCCAAGCCCTTTCTAAGTGAGCTTTTAGACAAGTCAGCCTATATAAAAATAAAAGAGGCATTACGTGTATTGCGGAAAATAAGATACTACAAATAGCTTAAAGACTATTTTAAGGTTCTTACATAATTAACTACATCCCATCGTTGATCTTCAGTTAGAATTGGTCCCCATTTTATCATGTCGTTTCTTCCATTGGTAACTTTCCAAAAAAGTTCACCATCAACTTGTGTTTGAACCATGCTAGAAGTCAAATTTTGAGGTTTCGGAGTCAAAGCTTTTCCACCAATTCCGTCTCCTTTTCCAGCGGTACCATGACAAATCATACACCTTGTTTTAAAAATCTTGGCTCCACGCTTAGCAGATTCCGCCTTGTCAGCTGAACTAATAGGGTTTTTAAGTGCTTTCGCACCTTCTGGAGCTTTCCATCTGTCTTCTTGTAATGTAAAGCTCATAAAGCCCACTAAAACAGTTAAGCCGAATATATATAGTAGTTTTTTTTGCATAATTTGTATATTAACTAGTTGATTTTTATAATTTTATCATACTACATAAGGCAAATTCTATACCAAAATGAATGTTAAATGTATAAAACCCCTTCCAAACAAGAACGAATTTTGACAATAATTATTCTAAAATTGTACTTAAATGGTTAATTTTAAAGCATGAAGAAAACAGCATTTATTACGGGAGCTACTAGTGGAATAGGCCTTGCAACCGCAAAAGAACTAGCCAAACACAATATAAAATTGATACTTTGCGGAAGACGGAAAGAGCGTTTAGAAACTATAAAAAGGGAATTAGATCAAAAAACGGAGGTTTATACCTTGAATTTTGATGTTGCTGACAAAATAGCAGTTTCAGAAGCTATCAATTCACTTCCTGAAGAATTTAAACAAATTGATATCCTGATAAATAATGCAGGAAACGCTCATGGTTTAGACCCAATTCAAACTGGTAGTTTAGATGATTGGGATGCTATGATGGATATTAATGTAAAAGGATTACTCTATGTTAGTAAAGCGATTATTCCGCAAATGACCGAGCGAAAAAGTGGACATATCATTAATATTGGCTCATCTGCTGGTAAAGAAGTCTACCCCAAAGGAAATGTATATTGTGGAAGTAAACATGCCGTATTAGCAATAACTGAAGGTATGCTAATTGACCTTAACCCTTTCGGGATTAAAGTTGGAGCAGTAAATCCAGGTTTAGTAGAAACAGAATTTTCCCAAGTTCGCTTTAAGGGAGATACAATTGCAGATAACGTCTATAAAGGGTTTAAAGCCTTACAAGCTGAAGATATTGCCGAGATTATTTATTTTGCTATTTCAAGACCACCACATGTTAATATAGCCGATGTCTTGGTTTTTTGTACAGCACAAGCAAGTAGTACTATTGTTAATAAAGACTGAAAACAGGAAAAACACCCTTTAAATTCTAGGGTTTTTCCCCTTGACTAGTCATTCGAAATTAACGATGTTTGTATCCTACTTTAAATCAATTTGAGAAAAACCTTGTTTCTACCCATAAAATTTATGGTGCTGAAACAAGGTTTTATTTTTTTTACAAATCAAACTTAATACCTTGTGCCAATGGCAAACTTTCGGTATAATTAATTGTATTTGTTTGGCGTCTCATATATACTTTCCAGGCATCAGAACCAGATTCACGTCCACCCCCAGTTTCTTTTTCACCTCCAAAAGCACCACCTATTTCTGCACCCGAAGTACCGATATTTACATTGGCAATACCACAATCAGAACCGGCTTGAGATAAGAACTTTTCCGCTTCACGCAAATTATTAGTCATAATAGCAGAAGACAACCCTTGAGCTACTTCATTTTGAATAGCAATTCCGTTTTCAACGCCACCTGAATATTTTAATAAATACAATACAGGTGCAAAAGTTTCGTGTTGTACAATTTCAAATTGTGGCTCTCCTTCAGCAATAGCTGGTTTTACATAGCATCCACTTTCATAACCAACTCCCGAAAGTACACCACCCTCAACAACAATTTTACCACCTTCTTCTACTACTTTTTTAAGAGCGTGTTGATACATTTTTACAGCATCTTTATCGATTAAAGGACCAACATGATTATTTTCATCTAATGGATTTCCTATTCTTAACTGCCCATAAGCATCTGCAACAGCATTTACAACTTTATCATAAACAGATTCGTGAATAATCAGCCTTCTGGTAGAAGTACAACGTTGTCCACAGGTACCAACGGCACCAAACACCGCTCCAATAACCGTCATTTTAATATCAGCATCTGGCGTAATAATAATAGCATTATTACCACCTAATTCTAATAAAGACCTTCCTAAACGTCCTGCTACTTCTTGAGCAACTATTTTACCCATTCTAGTAGAACCTGTTGCAGAAATTAGAGGAATGCGTTTATCTTTTGTCATCATTTCACCCACTTTATAATCACCATTGATAAGGTTGCAAATTCCTTCTGGTAAATCATTAGCTTTAAAAACCTCAGCGGCAATATTCTGACATGCAATTCCACATAAAGGTGCTTTTTCAGAAGGTTTCCAAACACAAACATCACCACAAATCCAAGCTAATGCCGTATTCCAAGCCCAAACCGCTACAGGAAAATTAAAAGCAGAAATTATACCTACAACACCTAAAGGATGGTATTGTTCGTACATTCTATGTCCCGGACGCTCACTATGCATGGTAAAACCATGTAACTGACGTGATAATCCAACTGCAAAATCACAGATATCAATCATTTCTTGAACTTCGCCCAAGCCTTCTTGATAGCTTTTACCCATTTCATACGAAACCAGTTTACCTAAAGCCTCTTTTTTCTCTCTTAATTTATCTCCAAATTGTCTCACAACCTCTCCACGTAATGGAGCAGGTTTTGTACGCCAAGTTTTAAATGCAGCAGTTGCCGTTTCCATTACTTTTTCAAAATCTGCCGCTGTTGTTGTTTTAACTTTTCCAATCAACTGGCCATCAACTGGTGAATAGGATTCAATAAAATCTCCATTTGAAAAACTATCGCTTCCCGTAGAAGTACCATTATTTATGTCTTTAACTCCTAATTGTTCTAAAGCTTCTTTTATACCAAAATCTGTTGCTAATGCCATTATTATAGTTTTATTATTTGACAGCTAATTTACGAAATAAAAATTATGAAAAATTGATTTACATCCCTTTAATATTAGTAATAAACATTACAAATTAGAGTTTATAAAACAAAAAAGCCACGCATAAAGCGTGGCTTTCTAGCTATATTTGGCAACCAACCAAATATAATTAACCAACTAAAACCTAAAGTTTAACCCTCCGTAAACACCAAAGAAATATGGTTTAAATCCTCCTGAATCCTCAGAAAAAGTATTCAATTGATATTTTAACATCGGGGATGCGTTTAAAAATAAATTAGGACTAAGATTGTAATTCAAATCGAGCCCAACATTACCACTAAAATTCATGTTGTTAAGGTTAGAAGCTTCACCCAAGGAAGTCTTTTTACCAAAAGAGGTTATTGAAACGTCGTTATCGTACAAAAAATAAGTACTTACTCCACCCACAAGATTTACCCCTAACTTTTTCTGTACAAGAGCGTATTTAGCCTCTATTGGTACTTCAACATAACTGTAAGATTGATCTAAACTTCCATTACTATCGAATGGAGATCTTTGACTATAAGTTTCTGAACGTTGAGATGCTGTTGATGACACCTCTACAATTGCACCAATATCTGAATTAATGTTGGTTTTAGAATTATCTAACAATGCTGAAGATGTTATAACAGATACATTTTCAGTAGAATACCCTAAATCAACATTCTGAATACCTGATTGCAAACTAAACTTATCTGTAATCTTATAATTAACTTTTAATCCATAAGAAATAGAGTTAGTACTCGTTTTAGTATTATTTGCTAAAGAAGGATCAATTGGAGAACCTTTACTTGAAGAATTCAAATAAACGGGACCAATAGTAGAACCAATAGACCACTTTTTATCATTTACAACTACGATATTTTCTAATGCATTCTGTTTTTCTACTTCTTCTAACAAATCTTCATTATTACTCTTTACTTCTTCATCTAATTTTTCTAATAAGGCAACCTTGGTATCTAATCCATCTTGCGACTGTTCACTATTTTTAAATTGGTTTACAACTTTATCTTCTTGTTGAACAACAGAAATTACTTCAGATACTAGAGTATTAACATTTTTAATATTGTTTTCTGTGGATTGGTTTTTCTGATTAGTAACAACGTTTTTAGTAGCTCTATTTTTTTGGCTTGACACTTCTTCAGTCGTTGTTATTAAACTTTCTTCAACCTGAGTATTTATAAGATTCTTATCTCCACTATTTTTTTCAGAACTGAACCCATCTTCAGAAGATTGATTTTCTTTAAATTCATTATCATCTGTATTTGTATTAGTGATAACATTAGTATCTGGAACAGCTGGTTTTATGTTCTGATTATTATAAAACCTGTATCCCGCAGGAATTAAAAATAACAGAATTGCCGCTGCACCTGTTAAACGCAACCACAGCGGTATAATTCTTCTCTTCTTCTTTTTCACGAGTTCTTTTTCAATGCCTTTCCAAACATTGGGCTCAGGAAAAACTTCATAGTCTTTGAATTTTTCCTGAAACAATCTGTCTATATTTTTATGATCACTCATTTATTAAAGTGCTTCGTTCTTCATTAGTTGATTCGCTTCTATTTTATCTCTTAATATTACTCTTGATCTTGATAGATTTGATTTAGAGGTTCCTTCAGAAATATTTAACATTTTGGCAATTTCTTTGTGCGGATAACCGTCTAAAACATACAAATTGAAGACCATTTGATACCTTTCTGGTAACTCTCGAATTAAATTAAGTAAAAAATCTAATTCAATATCTTCTTCATCTATTTCTACCTCAACCTCTACGTCAGGTATTTCTTCATTAACTAGGCTTAAAACATTTTTTTTACGATACGTTTGTAAAGACGTATTAATAATGATTCTTTTTATCCACCCCTCAAATGAACCTTTATGCTCATATTGTTCAATTTTTTCAAAAATGGTAATAAAACCATTATGTAAATTGTCTTGTGCTTCTTCGTAATTTTTTGAATATTTTAGACATAGCCCAAACAATTTACCAGCATATAGCTGGTAAATTTGAGATTGGGCTTTTATATCTTTTTGCTTACAGCTATTTATGAGCTTTTTTAAACTCATACTTTATATTATGTGTTAATTGTTAAACTCATTAACTTATTTCACTGCCTTTTTCCTTTATACCGCTTTAAAAATATTGACCGTAACACAGGCTATGCTCACAAATCTTGCCAGGTATACATAAAAAATAGCAAAATATTAGTCAACAAAGATATTAATTAACAAACTAGCTAATTAATTAAAGGAACAACCACATCTTCAAAAGTATCATTACCATCGCTATCTTCTCCTTTCCAAAATCTAAAGGTATAATCTTCCGATTGTTCAACATTTACTACAAATTCATATTCCATTGTTACAGGAACATCTGTGCATTGATCATTTTCATCAACAATAGATACAATTGCAATTTCTCTAGTTGTATCCACTTGTTTATAATATAAATCATAAAAAGAATGACATGCATCAGGCAAATCATATTCAACTTTAATTGTATATGACATCCCTAATTCAAATTCATCTGGAACAACATACGATTTAATCGGCAATGTTTTAAGCACCAAATTTGTGTCATTATCATCATTTAAACTACATGAAACCAATGTAACAGCAACCAAAAAGGTTAATAAAACTTTTTTAATCATAATTCTAATTTTTTTTTAATTGTATAATAAAGATGTATCGATTGCAATAAGGTTGCGTAAATTTTATTTTATTCCACTACAGGCATACCAATTTTTCCTATAAAGCAGATGGCATTGGTTTTCTTTTCCGTAATTAAGAACAGAAAAGGCTTATTTAAAGTTATTCTAGTGCTTGAGCCTGTAGAGGTTGTTTCAATTCCTATAGTTGTTACAGCAGCTGATTCTGTTCCTTTTTCATTTACTTCTATAAATGTTTTTTGCTTTACAAAAGCTATTTTCGTCGCTATATCGCTAATTCCGCTAAAATCAGCATTGTCGGTAAAAGCATTACCTAATCCTAAATTATCAAGTGCTTCATTAAACATTTTTTCATAAGCGAAAGTAAATTTTGGCATACTTAAAGAAATCCCAGTTTCATTGTATTGATCAAGCCAATTATTCCAACTTTCTTCATTCATTTCTGCAATAATATCCGTAACGTTTTTATCTTCATTTGGTAAAAATAACATCATACTATATTTATCATTTTTGTACGGCAATATAACCGATGAAAATAGGCTGTTTGATAGAAAAGATAAATCTTGTTCCATATTCATCATGGCAACATTTTTAACACTTCCTTCTTTTGGATAAAAAGACTGATCGTTTGTGTTTTCTATTTTAAACTTGTATTTCCAGTCGCTTTTAAAATACAACGCATTGATTGCAAACAAAATCATACTTGGAGAAATATTATCAATAACAGTTGGTATTTTCTGTTGCGTCTTATCAGCAACCCAATTATTGATAATGTCTACAGAATTTGGGTCTTTAAAATCCAAATTTTGGACCTTAGCATCATAAAATTCTTTATTCAAATCAATAAATGCATTCTTCAAAGGAAAAGAGTTTTTAATCCATAATGAATTGGCAATATTAAATATAGCTCCAGAATGATTATCTGACAACTGAGCTATAAGGTTTTGGTTGACTAAATTAACTTCTTCTAATGATGTGTTTCCATAATTAAAAACACTATTAAAGGCCTCTTTAGTTTGGTTTTCAGCTCCATTGTAAACCATACCTAACGCCAATGAGGCACTAACGGGTGAAATCATAAAGTTTTGTGACGATTCTTCTTTTGCTATTTCTTTAAAAAGTGAAAAAGAAAATTCATTATTTGACTTTACAATCTCGCCACTTTTGGCGATGGATTCAAATTCGGGCAAAGGTTCATTAGTTCCTGACTCACAAGATATTAGTATAATCGCTAGAAAAAGAATCGGTAGTAAATAGAATTTCTTCATCATTAATAGTTTGAATTTTATACTTAGATGATTAATATAAAGAAAGGTTGCTTAATTTTACCGTTTTATTATGAACCTAAATACTATTTTCGAAATACAATCCGAAGAGGATTTTACCAAACTGGCTTTGACTATTTTTAAGTATCAATTTAAGAATAATAAAGTGTATCGTTCTTTTTGTACGCTATTAAATGTTTATCCCAGTGACATAAAAAGTATTGAAGAAATACCATTTTTACCTATTCAGTTTTTTAAATCGCATCATGTAGTATCGTCTACAGATACAGTTCAACAAATTTTCACCAGTTCTGGAACGACAGGAACCGCAACCAGTAAACATTATGTAACTGATCTTTCTACCTATGAGCAAAGTTACCTCAACGCCTTTAAGTATTTTTATGGAAATATAGAAGAATATATCGTTTTAGCACTGCTACCCTCCTATTTAGAAAGAGAAGGATCTTCATTGATATATATGGTTAATGATTTGATAAAAAAATCTAGAAAGCCAGAGAGTGGATTTTATTTAGACAATTTATCTACACTAAAAGACACCCTTGTTAAATTAGATGAGAAAGGGGAAAAAGTGTTACTTATTGGAGTTTCTTTTGCTTTATTAGATCTAGTTGAAAACTATACTTTCAATCTCAAAAACACCATTATTATGGAAACAGGAGGTATGAAAGGAAGACGTAAGGAGTTAATTAGAAATGAACTGCACAACCTATTAATGGACGGTTTCGGTGTTGATAAAATTCACTCAGAATATGGAATGACAGAATTATTAAGTCAAGGCTATTCTAAGGGTCATGGTATTTTTAATACACCGCCTTGGATGAAAATTTTGATACGTGACACAGAAGATCCTTTACAACTTTTATCTAATGAAAAAACAGGTGGACTTAATGTTATTGACTTGGCAAATATTAATTCGTGTTCGTTTATTGCTACGCAAGATTTAGGTAAAAACCATGTAAATGGTAGTTTCGAAATCTTAGGTCGTTTTGACCATTCAGATGTAAGGGGCTGTAATTTGCTCATTTGAGAAATACTGAAATTTAAGTTTCTAAAACAGTATTGTTTTTAAATTGAAAGGAGTCAAAACCTTTTTTGAAAATTCTTAACTCCCTTTAATTTGACTAAATTTTCTATATAAAATACATTTCTTTTTATACTGTTAACTTACCAACTGATAACGCCTTGCACCACTGTCTTGTTCAGAAATCTTTAATGTATCTAAGTAGTTTTTAAACTGCTCTATATAATTATAAAAAATACTTTTATCATTTGTAATTCTTTTCATAGTTCTTACGCCTTCCAAAGAATTTATAATGAATTCTGCTGCAGGTTCTGTATTAATATGCCTATCTAAATAGCCATCATCAATTCCTCGATATAAAAAATTTATCAAAGCAACTTTCCATTCGTTCATTATATCCTTCAATTGAAGTTGTAATTTATAATCATTTTCTTCATGACTTAAATCTATAATAAAGTTGACTAATGGACTCCCTAAATTTTGATTTAAAGATTTATCATTTATTAATTTATCTTGTAGTAAATCAGAAAGTATAAATATAGGATTACCACGTTCAGATAAAGGCTCAATAAAATCACTATGAATTTCCTTACTTACTCGTTCCTGAATTATAGCCTCAACAAAATGATGTTTATTTTCAAAATGATAATAAAATGCACCTTTGGTCAAGCTAACATCTTTTATAATAGTATCTATACTTACAGCATGATACCCATACATTTTAATTAATTCATAGCCTTTGTCAATTAATTTCTGCCTAGTCAATCTTCGTTTTATTTCTTGAGTCATTTTTTCCACTTATTTAAAATACTGATACTCCCGAAGTATCGAGACAGTACGATGTTATTACATTGATGAAACAATTATAAGTTAAAAATTCCTACTTTTTTATTCAATTATTTATTGAAAGGTTAAATACTAAGCAGTTTGTGATAAATAGGATTGTTAGAACAAAAACCACTAAAAACATACGCTAGCAATCTTTTTAATACTATATAGTTTGTTTATTTAGCGAAAATAAATCGCTAGTTGTGTTATTAAGTATGGTAATCAATAGTACTTTTTGTTATTTTCATCCTCTAATATTATCCAAGCACATTATCCATCTTCAATCAACCTTTGTTCCCTGTTCTTATAATAAGATGAATGCTATATTCATTAATTCTTAGCGGTAATTGTTTCTAATAAATGAAAATACTTATACAACAAGGTACAATCTAAGTAATGGTATTTAATGTTGAGCTTTCAACATTTTAGATTCTTTAAAAGCTCTTCTTTTTAATGAAATGGAAGCCAACACAAAATAAATTAGGCTTAATATCCATAAATGATTCCATTCATTTATAACTTCAAAGAAACTGGCCTTCATTTGTGTTAATCGTACAAAACCATTGATACCAGGAGTTGAAGGGACTAATTTTGCCAAGCCTTTATAAAATTCAGAAAACCCTTCAACAGGAAATGATAATCCACTCAACATTAGCGATGGAACCGAAATAAGTACCAAAAAGACAATAGCTTCTTCACGTCTTTTAAAAAAGGAACTGATTGAGAT
This sequence comes from Aureibaculum luteum, assembly GCF_003449015.1. Lineage (GTDB taxonomy): Bacteria > Bacteroidota > Bacteroidia > Flavobacteriales > Flavobacteriaceae > Aureibaculum > Aureibaculum luteum. The sequence goes on from NZ_QRGD01000001.1 coordinate 1,085,436, forward strand.
ACCCAAAAATACGGTAGAAAACACATAAGGCACTAAAAATAGGTAAATCGTGAGTAACGAAGACCTAACTGGAATTGAAAATAGTGTATAAACGATGCCAACTTGAATGGGAATAACCACCATAAAAATAGCTGTATATAAACATGCTTTTGCCAACAAAATAGGAATGGTTCCACCTGGATGTAATAATCTAGGAAAATTTGTATGTGTTGATATATATTCTTGTCTAGAACCACTTAAAATACCAATTCCCATGAGCAACACTAATTGCACAAGTAATGCAGTTAGCATTGGAATTAAATAATTTGCATAACCTGCGGAAGAATTAAATAAACTCGTAGAAATTGCTTTTATGGGTGTGTAATTTTGTTGTGCTTCATCAATTGTTTTACCCAAGGCCATTTGTTTTTTAATAACAATACCCGCTGAAAAGTAACCGTTAATTGTAGTGACATCTCCCAAAACTTTTTTGTAGAATATCATATTAGCAGCATCTGAAAAAGTAGTAATGGCAGTTTGTTTTCCGCTACGAATGTTTTTTTCAAAGTTTTTAGGAATAATAACAATTCCCATGATATCTTTTGAATAGTAAGCCACTTTAGCTGCTTGTACATCAGTGTAATTTGAAATTGTTTTTAAGCCCTCTGTAGCATCCAACATATTTATGTAATCTCTACTCATTTTAGACGCATCTTGATTGATGACAGCAACAGGAACATCTTTGACTATTTGATTAGAATATATATATGTGTAAGCAATCAAAATAACAACAGTCATTAATATAAAAGTACTTATAACTGCTTTATCTGATTTAATAGCACTCCATTCAGTGGTAATGGTATTCCAAAAGGAGGTTTTCGCTTTATAATATGTTTTAAAAGATACCTTCATTTTAAATATGATGCTTAAATTCTCCTTTAATAAATAGCGTTTTTAATTTAAACCAACCTAGTGTAAGAGGTACAATACATAACACAATCAGTATGATTATAGATTTTAACGAATAAAATATTGGATAACCTCGTTGAGATTGGTCTAATAACAATTCGAAAAAATGAGTAAATGGAAAAATTTGGCTTAACCATTGCATAAATTTTGGCATTCCAAAAATTGGAAATGTAATTCCTGAAAAGGATAAACTAACCGCTGCAAAACCAGATGCTATTGTTAATGCTTCCCTAAAACTATTGGTTAACGCAATAATTAATAATGCAAAAGATTGATTGGCAATAATTAATAAAAGAAGACCAACCAACACACCTATTTTACTTCCATGAAAAGGGAAATCTTGCCATACGTACATGCTCATTAGCATAATGACGCCAACCAACATAAACCACAATGTATAGGGTAAAACTTTACCTACAATAATTGACCATAGGTTTCCATTTGCAATGCTTAATAATTTGTTGCCTTTATTATATTTTATATCAGTTCCAAAACAGTAGGTAGTGGTAAGAATGACAAACAATTGGAAAAACATAGCCAAAAACCCGGTATTAAGATAATAAGAATAATTGGTGAATGGATTCGATAACACATGATTGTTCGTTGTTAACGGTTGAAAATTAATAATGGCCTGTTGGGTAGAAATTCCTTGTTTCCGTTGCTTTTCAATGTTAATTCCAGCTGAAATAGTTCCTATTACTTTTCTAAAAGCTTTGTATTCCAACCCTCCAGCTAATATTAAATCACTATTGTATTGGTTTATGATATTTACCTGCTTTCCTTTTTTTAAGTTTACTTCAAAATCTTGTGGAATGGTTATAAGTCCATATACTTTTCCTAGCCTAATGAGTTCTTCACCTTTTTGCTCATTTAAAGGGAAATAGCTTACTTCCAATTCTGGAGACGATTCTAATTGAGAAATTACATTTCTTGAAATTGATGAATGGTCTAAATCTATAATTGCAATAGGTAAATCTCGTGCAACACCATCACTTAAAAGTGTATTAAAGAATAAAATAGAGACAAAAGGAAGTATTACAGCAAAAATGAATGTAGTTTTTGAACTAAATAATTGTGCTATTTCTCGCTTCGCTATTTGTACTGATGGTTTCATTTTATCCTTTAAATTGAGAATAATCGATTAAAAGGCTCATTCCAGGGCGTAGTTCTATCTCTTCAGAAACCGGAGATGCTTTTATTTCAAAGGTTCTAACATCAAAATCACCAGTAGCCTTAGTTGCATTCCATGTTGCATAATCGCCTAAAGGAGCCACATAGTAAATTTTAAATTTTACTTTTTTGTTGTTTAACGCTGGAATAGTAGCTTCAAACTCTGATTCTTTTTTAAAGTTCATCAAGCTTGTTTCTTTAACATTTACAATGGCATAACTGTTAGTTAAATCAACTAAATGAACTACAGGATAACCAGCTCCAATCAGCTCTCCTTCTTCTGGTAAAAAATTGAGGACTTCAGCATCTATAGGAGCGATGATATTGCGTTCGTTTTTATAGCTTTCTAATTCTACCAAAGCTCCGTCGGCCTGTTTTACCAATGCAGAAGCGGCTTCAATATCTTCATTTCTAGCACCTTTTAAAGCCATTTGATAACCACTTAAAGCAGTTTCTTGATCTTTTAAAGCGGCTTCTTTTTTAGCAAAAATTTCATCGCGTTGTTGTTCAGAAATAACACCATCTTTAAACAGGCTTTCCATTCTTTCAAATGTTTTTTCCATCACATTAGCTGCTGCAGTTGCTTTTCCGTATATGCTTTTTGCGGCTTGTATTTCTTCTTTTCGAGCACCATTTGTAGCTTTATTTTTTTGAGCATTTGCTGCGTCTTTTAATGCTAAAGCTTGTTGCTCTTTTGCCATAATTTCAGGACTTTTAAGAGTTGCCAGTAACTGTCCCTTTTTAACACTTGCCCCTTCTTTTACCTCAAAAGTGTTAACCCTTGTAGGTATTTTAGCAGATAGATAAATTTCTTTCGCTTCAATTCTACCTTGTAATACAATCGATTTAGGTTTATTTAAAAACCAAATACCGATTAACACTAAAATGGCAATAAATACAATGCTAAAAAGTGATTTTATAAATTTTGCATTTTTCATTTTCATCTATTTTTCATTTAAGAACGATTCAGTTTCGCCAATACGCACCATAAGCTCACCATAAGCTACATTGTACAGGTATAAAGCTTTTATTTTATGTAGTTTTATTTCAGTTAATTTTAATGTTGCATCTACAACTTCCAATGAAGTTCCTGTACCTTCTTCAAAAGCACGTGTTCGCATAAATTTTAATTTTTTAGCAAAGGTTTCATCAGTTTTAAGACTTTTAAATTGTTCCAATTGCTTTTCAATTTCATTGTATAATTTTTCAGTGTAGGTCGTTAAATTCAATCGAGCTTGTTTGTTTAAAGCTTCTATTTGAGATACTTTGTATTTAGAAGCTTTTATTTTATGTTCACGTTGAAAGCCATTAAACAATTCCCATTCTACACCAACACCTACAACCCATTTTGTATCTACTAAAGGTAAGTTGTCTTTCCAAAGTAAATATTTTCCAAAAACACCAACTTTTGGAAAATAATCACTGTTCTCTACCTTGACACCAACTTTAGCAAGTTCATAATTTCTTTCGATTGTTTTAAGTTGTTTGTTTTCTTTCAACATCTCACTTTGAAATTCATTTAACGGCTTCAAAATAGATGGATCTGTAAATTCAGTAGAAATTGTCTCAAGGTCATCAATACCAATTAAATTCTTTAGTGCTGTTGTTGCCAATGCAACATCTTTTTTCGCAGCTAACAATTCCCTTTTAGCATTAGATAATGCCACTTTTGCATTCAAAGTTTCTACTTCTGGAATCATTCCATTTTCAAAAAATTTATCGGCATGGTTACTATGCAATAATACCGTTTCACAGACTTCTTTTCTTAAAACCTCAGCTTCTTTAGCCAGTTTTAATTTATAGAAATAAGTTATTAAATTAACTGTTAATTCATCTTCCTTCAACCTGTGATTATTTTCCGAAAGATCTAATTTAATTTCAGAGGCTTTATTAGCAGCATTAATTTTTCCACCAGCATAAAGCGGCATAGAAATGTCTGCAGATGCAAAACCTATGTTTCTATCTAATAATGAAAAATTCCAATCGCCTAAAACAGCTACGGGGTCAGAAATACTTAGCAAACCACCTACCATGTCTCGTTCTGCGTTTAAATTGGTCGAAATATCTTTATCTAAATTCAAATAGGTACCTGAAAGACTAACTGTAGGAAGTCGTAATCCCTTAGTTGCTTTTTGTTCTTCTTCCATTGATTTAACTTCAAAACTGGAGGCTTTTATTTCTCCATTTTTTTCTAACATTAACTCACGGGCTTTTTTCAAAGTGAGTTCTTGTGCATTTGACACAGTACCAATTAAAAATAACATACACGTTGCTATTTTTAGGATTGGCACTATTTTTATTTTATTAAACTCCATTTACTTTCATTTACATTTTTAAAAACTTTAAAATATTGGTTGTTAAATAGTTTAGGTCATCATTATCTTTTGATTGTTCTAAACCAAAGGCTTTATTTCTTTTAAAATTGATATAATCAACCGGATAAATTAAGATGTGGTAGTGCAATTGAAACAAGCTAATAGTATCAGAAACTTCACCTGAAGTTATTCCTATACGTTTTATGTTTTCCATTAAACCAAAATGTTTCACTTTAAGTTCTTCCGATAAATTAAAATTTTCATTGTGTAATAATTGATAGTAGAATTTAGAAGCAATCGTTTCGTTTTTAGAATACACTATTCTATTGCTAATAAAAGTATTGATAATAGGTTCAATTGTTGAGGGATTTAGTGTTAATAAAAACTCTAATTCATTAACCAATGACATGACTTTTTTCGAGTATAAATCATTAATTAAATCTTGTTTTCCACTATATATACGGTATAAATAACCTCCACTAACATTTGCATTTTTGGCTATCATGGCTATCGTAGTTGCTTCAATACCATGTGTAACAATAGTTTCCATTGTAGCTTCTTTAATACGATTTATTTTATCTTCGTCAATTTTACGTGCCATATTAAATAGGTTAATTATTCACAGTACAAAATTATGAATAAATGTTCATTCATTTATTATAAATCGTAATTTTTTATAATATATTGTGCGAACCCATTAGTTTTACTAGTGATAATCAATGGAAGGACAGTTTATTAATGATAATCAATATTTTATAAGGTTTATAAAATTTGATTTTTGGGGAGGAAAATTATCTTTAATTACAGATTAAATAGTTATCTTATTATCGATAATTCTTGTGGCATTTGAAGAAAACATAAATTAAGTTAAATGGAAGATAAAATTTACATACCAGATGTACTCGGAAAAAATTTTAAAAAATTAACCTTACCCCTTTCCGATGATTATGAAGGAAAAACAGTTGCAACCCTGATATGTCATAAAACGGACAAATCTTCACTTAAAGCAATTTTATACATCCATGGTTTTAACGATTATTTTTTTCAAACAGACTTGGCTAAAAGCTTTAATCAACATGGTTATAACTTCTATGCATTAGATTTGAGAAAGTACGGACGTTCTTATTTGCCACACCAAAAATTGAACAATGTACGTTCGCTTTCTGAATATGATGAAGAAATAGAAATTGCTTTACAAATTATCCATTCAGAAAACAATAATCAGGTACTTTTAATGGGACATTCTACTGGCGGACTCATTATTACAGACTATGCCAAAAGGCATCCAAAAAGCGACTTATTTCATGGAATAATATGCAATAGTCCGTTCTACGATTTTAATTTAAGCACTATTGAGCGAAAAATAGGAGTTCCTATATTGTCAATTATCGCCAACTATTTCCCCGATAAACCAATAAAAAGTGGTTTGTCAAAGCTATATGGCTTAAGTCTACACAAAGACCACCATGGCGAATGGAACTACTCACTGGCTTGGAAACCTCTAATTATACCGACAGTAAATCTGAGTTTTATAAGAGCCATACATAAGGCTCAAAAAAGAATAAAGAATAATTTTGTTATTGATGTTCCCATACTTGTAATGCACAGTGATAAATCAGTTTTTGAACATCTTTGGTCTGATAATTTCAAACACGGTGATGCCGTTTTAAATGTAAATCACATCTCGAAAGTTGCACATAAAATCAAAGGAAATGTTACTGTATGTGAAGTTAAAAATGCCATGCATGATCTATTTCTTTCTGAAAAAGCGGTTAGAGAAGATGCTTATGTGAAGATGTTTGAATGGATTGGCAATAACTTTTAGACAGAAAGATGTTGAAGAGTTTTTGAGCCAAAGTTTAGGTTTTTGCCAATAAATGGAAATATAAATAAAATTCTCTTCATGTTCAAAATTTTCAATTTAGATGAAAATTGACAAGCCATAATCAAAAAATGAAAGACATTTCGCGAACTATTAATTTTAGTTTTAATTTTCAAGATTTAGATTTTAGGAGGGTTGAAAAGTAAAATTTCAGATAATAGTGTAATTTGATTATTAATGCTATTTCTGTTAGCTTCGCTTATCATTAGATAAATAAACATATAATCGTTTTTAATCATTACGTTAGCACGCGGTATGAAAAAATATAGTTTTATATTATTAATCTTTGTTTCAATTCAATGTTTAGGTCAAATCTCTGGCAGAATATTGGATAAAAAAACAGGACTTCCAATTTCATACGTTAATATATGGATAGAAAAATCTTGGCAAGGGACAACTTCTGACCAAAATGGTGTTTTTCATATTGACAAGGGTCAAGTTGGAGATACATTATTAATATCACATTTGGGTTATCAACAATTACAAATTAAAACAAAAAACAAAAATGAAATTCTACTTAATCCAAGTGAAATTGAATTAGAAGAAGTTGTTGTTTTCCCAATAAAAAATAACAAACACATAAACATTAAATCATTTAAAAGTTATAAAAAAATAAAAGAATTTAACTTTTTTGAACACCAAGCGGCTGCAAGATTTTTTGAATATAGCGAAGATTATGCTGAGACTCCTTTTATCAAAAAAATATCACTTGCTGTTATTACACCTCTAAATAGAAAACAAATATTTAGAGTATACTTAATGAAAACTGATAAAGAAGGTAAACCATCAAATCAGCTTTTTAGTGAATACAAAACCATAGAAATTTATGGAGATGGAGAAATCAATGTAGACTTTACAAATGAAAAACTAATATTTCCTGAAGAAGGTTTTTTTGTTGTGTTTGATATTCTGAATTTAAAAGAGAATATAGCCACTAACAAATTTGGACATGAGGTTTTATGTCCTGCTATAGGAATGGATTATAAAAAACAGAAAAAAAATACCTGGCTGAATTATCATGGAAAATGGATTAACCCAATTGAACGAAAGAAAAAAAGTAACGAAGATAGAAATGTAGCTATAAATATTGAACTATCTAATTAAATACCATGTGCTAACACGGTGTAAAAAGAATTGCTCGGTTTTTACTTACTTGGAAAACCCTGCGAATTTTCCTCTGGCTCGTTCCATTTTTAGTAAGTTAGTTGCTTGCACAAGCAACTATCCTTAAACATAAACGATAAGCGAAGTCCTAAAAATTAATTTCAAAAACCTAAATAACCTTCAATAAAAAGTAATTCTTTTTGCCTCGTTGTAACAACACAAACTTATCTGCAATTAAATCCTCAACAGAAAGCGTATAATCATCTTTAACCTTTTCTTTGTTGATTGATATGGAGTTTTCTTTTAAAGCTCTTCTCGCCTCTCCATTTGATTTTAAAAATCCTGATTTTTCATTCAAGGCAGCAATAATATCAATTCCATTTTCAAGATCAGCTTTTGAAATTTCTGCTTGTGGAACACCTTCAAAGACATCTAAAAAAGTTTTTTCATCTAAGCCTTTCAAATCTCCAGATGTAGATTTACCAAATAAAATATTTGATGCTTTTATGGCATTTTCCAACGCTTCTTCAGAATGCACCATTCTGGTTACTTCATTAGCAATGGTTTTTTGTAACAAACGCAAATGAGGTTGTTCTTTATGCTCTTCTATTAACTTTTCTATCGTTTCTTTATCTAAAAAAGTAAAGATTTTGATATATTTTTCTGAATCGTCATCAGAAGCATTCAACCAATATTGGTAAAATTTATAGGGTGAAGTCCTCTCTGGGTCTAACCAAACATTTCCACCTTCTGATTTACCGAATTTGGTACCGTCAGCTTTCGTTATTAATGTACAGGTAATTGCAAATGCTTTTCCTTGTACTTTACGACGAATTAATTCTGTACCCGTAGTAATATTACCCCATTGATCAGAACCTCCCATTTGAAGTAGACAATTCTTTTCTTTGTATAAATGTAAAAAATCGTAACCTTGAATTAATTGGTACGTAAATTCTGTAAAGCTCATTCCTTCATTAGATTCAGCATTCAATCTGTTTTTAACAGAATCTTTTGCCATCATGTAGTTTACAGTAATATGTTTACCAATATCTCTGGCAAAATCTAAAAAGGACAATTCTTTCATCCAATCGTAATTATTAACCAATTCTGCTGCATTATCCGCACCCGAAGAAAAGTCTAAAAATTTTGATAACTGACCTTTAATTCCATTAACGTTTTTAGTTAAAGCAGCTTCATCTAATAAGTTTCGCTCGTTCGATTTTCCTGAAGGATCACCTATCATACCCGTTGCTCCACCTACTAAAGCAATAGGTTTATGTCCAAATTGTTGAAAGTGCTTTAATAAAATAATAGGTACCAATCCGCCAATATGTAAAGAGTCTGCAGTAGGGTCAAATCCGATATAGGCTGAAGTTACTTCTTTATTCAATTGTTCTTCAGTGCCTGGCATTGCATCATGCAATAGACCTCTCCAACGTAATTCTTCAACAAAATTATTAGTCATAGTAGTAAAATTTTGACAAAGATATACTTAATCGTAAAAATGGTAAAGTAAATAATGGAATTTAAGTTGTATATGAATCAAAACACCCCTATGGTCAACTCATGGGACCAATCCCCTCATTAATATTTTCACATAAATGAAGTAAATACAATTTCTCAAATATATTTAGTATACTAAGGATTATTAGTTATTTTAGAGGCATGATTTTAGTCACCGGTGGTACAGGTTTAGTAGGTTCTCATTTGTTGTTTCAATTGGCACAACAAGGTGAAAAAATTGTAGCAATTCATAGAAAAAATAGTGATTTAGAAGCTGTTAAAAATGTATTTTCATATTTCTCATCCAATTATGAGTCACTTTTTAAATCCATAACTTGGGTTGAAGCAGATCTTAGCGACGTTCCTGCTTTAGATTTTGCTTTTAAAGGCGTTACAAAAGTATACCACAGTGCGGCTATGATTTCTTTTAGTGCCTCTGATTATCGAAAAATGCGAAAAGTTAACATTGATGGTACAGCCAATATCGTTAATCTGTCTGTTGCCAATCAAGTTGAAAAATTGTGTTTTGTAAGCTCTGTAGCCGCTGTAGGAAAACCCTTAACCGGTAAAAATATTGACGAAGAAAACGAATGGAATGTTGCCGATAATAACTACGGCTATGCCATTACAAAATATGGCTCTGAAATAGAAGTTTGGAGGGCTGGTCAAGAAGGAGTAGACGTTGTTATAGTAAACCCTGGCGTAATTTTAGGCTCTGGATTCTGGAAAGCAGGTTCTGGAAAATTATTTGATAAAAGTTATAACGGATTTCCTTTTTATACGGAAGGTATTACTGGTTTTGTTGATGTCCAAGATGTTACCAATATCATGATTAAATTGATGAATAGTACTATAAAAAATCAACGCTTTATTTTAGTTAGTGAAAGTATGTCTTTCAAAACGTTATTCTTCTCAATAGCGGATGCTTTTAACAAAAAAAGACCCACAATTAAAGTGACCAAACTTATAAGCGGTATTGGTTGGCGTGTAAATTGGTTGTTAAGTAAATTCTCAGGTAAAGCACCTATGATAACCAAGCAATCAGCAAATTCATCTCATAATAGTTATTACTATTCCAATAAAAAGATAAAAGAAGCTATTGATTATCAGTTTATTCCCTTAGAAGAAACCATTAAAAATGTATGTAAAAATTATATAAAGGATCAGAATTGATAATACTAATGACTTATTCTTACTTTACAAGTTCTCTAGTTTCATTAATAATTGAATCCATTTCAGTTTCTGGCTGATAAATTTCCTTTTTTTCCTTAAGCCTTCTATTAACCTCCTCAAACATTTTTTGATAGTCATCTATCTTAGAAGTATAAAACAAATTACTTTCGCTGAATTGTGAACTGTCTATCTTATACTTTTCAAAAACTAATGGTAAGTAATTAATATTATTTTTTTTATCTATTGTTTGTACTGACCTTGCTCCTCTAGCAATATAAATATCTGTCCAAATCTTAATCATTTGATCTTTTTCTATCAAATTATCAGGTTTCTTATAGATCGTCTTGCTGGTACAAGAAACTATAAAAAGGAAAGCCAAAAATGGATATACTAATTTTTTCACTTGATTTATATATATTAATTTACAATTATTTATATGAACAGCATTCCTAATGCATTGAGAAAATAATGTAGGATTTACTATTATTATTTTTCAAAAAACCCTTTAAGAGGGTCTTGTGAAAGTTAATTGCATTCCTCGCTTATCATCATCAAATTTACCGTGATTATAAACTAAATTTCCATTGACAAACGTATGTGTAATTTCCGAATTAAATGTTGTTCCTTCAAATGGTGACCAACCACATTTATATAAAAGACCTTCTTTTGTTATGGTTTGAGGCGACTCTAAATCTACCAAAACTAAATCAGCATAATAACCTTTCCTTATATACCCCCTCTTTTCTATTTGAAATAATATTGCTGGATTGTGACACATTTTTTCTACCAATTTTTCTAATGATAAAATACCATGATGTGTAGCTTCTAACATTGCCAATAATCCATGTTGCACTAATGGTCCACCACTTGGAGCTTTCGTATAAATTTGTGATTTTTCTTCTAACGTATGTGGTGCATGATCAGTTGCAATCACATCAATTTTATCAGTTAAAAGAGCTTTCCATAGTCCTTTTTTATCTTCTTTGGTTTTAATAGCAGGATTCCATTTTATAAAAGTACCTTTTTCTTTATAAAAAGAATCGTCAAACCAAAGATGATGCACACAAACTTCAGCAGTAATTTTCTTTTCTTCCAGAGGAATATCATTTCTAAATAAAACTGTTTCTCTCGCTGTTGATAAGTGAAAAACATGTAATCTAGCTCCTGTTTTTTGAGCTAATGCAACTGCTTTTGAAGAAGAAATATAACACGCTTCTTCACTTCTTATTTTTGGATGGAAATCCATAGGAATATTATCTCCATACATTGTTTTAGCACTGGCCAAATTATCGCGAATGGTAGTTTCATCCTCACAATGCACAGCAATTAACATTTTAGTAGATGAAAATATCTTTTCAAGTACTTTTTCATCGTCCACTAACATATTACCTGTAGAAGAGCCTAAAAACAATTTTATAGCGGCCACTTTATGCGGATCTGTTTTTAAAAGTTCCTCCAAATTATCATTGGTACCACCAAACATAAAAGAATAATTGGCATAAGAAGTATTTGCTGCAATATCAAATTTATCTTGTAATAAAGCTTGAGTTGTAGCTTGTGGCACCGTATTGGGCATTTCAATAAACGAAGTAATTCCTCCTGCAACAGCAGCCTTACTTTCTGTACCAATATTAGCTTTATGAGTTAAACCAGGTTCACGAAAATGAACTTGATCATCAATAACACCAGGCATAACATATTTACCGAGCCCATCAATAATTTGTGTGTTGGTTGGTACATTATCAATGGTTCCTACTTCAGCAATCAACTGATCTTCAATCAAAATATCTCCAGAGATAATTTCACCTTCATTTATTATTTTAACGTTTTTTATAAGTGTTCTGTTCATAGTATTGTTAAAATTCAAGTCTTTGATTTTTACTAATCAAAAGCCGATTATAGTGGTTTTTCCAAATTCCCATGAAATGGTTTTATTTTGGAAGTCCTTTTAATTTCATTTTAATTACTCCTAAAATGGCTTCACCAATTATAGAACTATCCATTTTAGATTTACCTAAAGCTCTATCGGTAAAGATAACGGAAACTTCTTTGATGTTAAATCCATGTTTCCATGCTTTAAATTTCATTTCGATCTGAAAAGCATACCCCACAAATTTAATCTTATCAAGTTTAATAGTTTCCAATACTTTTCTTTTATAACAAACAAAACCTGCGGTAGTATCATGTATAGGTATCCTAGTAATAAACTGCACATATTTGCTCGCAAAATAGGACATTAAAACTCTATTCATAGGCCAATTAACCACATTCACACCTTTAGAATAACGAGAACCAATAGACACGTCTGCTCCATAATCGTGACAAGCTTGGTATAATCTTATTAAATCTTTTGGATCATGAGAAAAATCAGCATCCATTTCAATGATATAATCATATTTTTTTTCCAAAGCCCATTTAAAACCATGAATATATGCTGTACCGAGTCCTGTTTTTCCTTCTCTTTTTTCTAAAAATAAACGAGAAGGAAACTGAGCTTGTAAACGTTCAACAATTTCTCCTGTTCCATCCGGAGAATTATCATCTACAACCAATACATCAAATGCCTTTTGTAGTGAAAATACGGTCTTAACCATGTTTTCAATATTTTCTTTTTCGTTATATGTGGGTATAATGACTAAAGTGTCTGACATTGTAATTATTTAATCTACAAATTTAAAGCAAAGGTAAAATAAAATATTACTAATTTTGTGTTAATAATTTCAAACCATGTTAGAAGCTAGTGAACGTATTGTTGTATCAAAAGATTGGATTACAATAGTACTTCTAATTGCTGTTACTTTACTGATTTTAAATCGATTAAAATCGAATGATAGGTATTATAAACTAAAAAATTTATTATTTAATAATACGTATATAAATAGTTTTTCAAAAGCCAACCCATTACTTTTTAATTCATTTAGTATAATTTTTCTAGCCGTTTATGTAATTATTATTTCTTTCTTGCTATTTATCACAGTCCATTTAGTAGAACCTGAAATGGCTTCATATGACTTTTTATTTTATCTTAAAATTGCTTTTATTGTATGCGTTTTTTTTGCCATTAGAATTATTGCAGGTTTACTTTTGGGTGTATTAATTGAAAAAGAAAGGATACAGAAGCACTTTACATTCTTGAAAGCAAGCTATTTAAGCAATTATAGTCTCATTATGCTCCCATTAATTGCTATTCATTTTTATGTAAATTCTACTATTTATTCCTATTTTCTGTTGGTTACCGCAGCCGCATTATTTCTTTATTATTATGTTTTATTGGTCAAAACAAATCAATCTTTAGTTTTTGGAAAATCGTTTTATTTTATTTTGTATCTTTGCACGCTCGAAATAGCTCCTTTTATAATAATGATCAAATATTTTATTCTATAAGGGCATTTAAGAGAAAAGTGTTTATTTAACGCCTTAACCTAATTTCAGTTAAGCTGAGAATTAAAAATTAAGGCATGCCTCCCGACTATTCGGGATGATCAATAAAAACTATATAATACAGATGAAAGTAAAAACTATTTTAGTTTCTCAACCCGCCCCAAGTACGAAGCAATCTCCATACTTCGATTTATCAGACAAGCAAAAGGTAAAAATTGATTTCAGATCTTTTATTCATGTTGAATCGGTTGACGCAAGAGAAGTAAGAAATCAAAAAATTGACTTATCTAATTTTACAGCTGTAATTTTTACCAGTAGAAATGCAATTAATAACTATTTTAGAATAGCAGAAGAAATGCGTTTTACAGTGCCTGATGATATGAAGTACTTCTGTCAATCTGAGGCTGTAGCTTACTATTTACAAAAATATGTAGTCTATAGAAAACGTAAAATTTATGTAGGTGAACGTACTTTTCAAGATTTATTAAAACAAATCAAAAAACATAAAACAGAATCCTTTTTATTGCCATCTTCAGATAAATTAAAACCCTTAGTTCCTGAGTTATTAAATGAACTTGATATAAAATGGGAAAAAGCTATACTTTATAAAACAGTAACAAGCGATTTATCTGATTTAAAGAATGTATTATATGATGTTTTAGTATTTTTTAGTCCTTCTGGTATAGAGTCATTATTTCTTAATTTCCCCGATTTTAAGCAAAATGATACAAGGATTGCAGTATTTGGAAACACTACTATTAAAGCCGCAGAAGAAGCTGGATTACGTATAGATATTACTGCTCCAAGTAAAGAAACACCATCTATGACAATGGCATTAGAACATTATATTAAAAATGTAAATAAATAAACATTTGCCTAAAATCATAAAAAAAAGCGGACATTTAATGTCCGCTTTTTTTATGATTAATATATTCTATTTTTCTTTATTGATCTCAACAAGAATTTTACCTTCTAATTCTTCAGCTAAATCAGGATTATCTTTAATTAAAGATTTAACAGCATCTCTACCTTGTCCTAATTTAGTCTCACCATAACTAAACCAAGAACCACTTTTCTTAATGATTCCTAATTCTACGCCAATATCTAGTATTTCACCAACTTTAGAAATACCTTCACCATACATAATATCAAACTCAGCCATTCGGAAAGGCGGTGCTACTTTGTTTTTAACCACTTTTACCTTAGTACTATTACCTATAACTCTATCACCATCTTTAATTTGTGTTCTACGTCTAATATCTAAACGAACAGATGCATAAAATTTTAAGGCATTACCACCAGTAGTAGTTTCCGGGTTACCGAACATTACACCAATTTTTTCACGTAATTGGTTAATAAATATTACAGTACATTTTGTTTTACTTATAGTTCCAGTAAGTTTACGCAAAGCCTGAGACATTAAACGAGCATGTAAACCCATTTTAGAATCACCCATTTCACCTTCAATTTCACTTTTTGGAGTAAGTGCAGCAACTGAATCAATTACCACAATATCAATGGCTCCTGATCTGATTAAATTATCAGCAATTTCCAAAGCTTGTTCTCCATGATCTGGTTGCGAGATGATTAAATTATCAATATCAATTCCTAAATTCTGTGCGTAATATCTATCAAAAGCGTGTTCTGCATCAATAAATGCCGCAATTCCACCAGCTTTCTGAGCTTCTGCAATTGCATGTAATGTTAATGTCGTTTTACCTGAAGATTCTGGTCCATAAATTTCTATTACTCTACCTCTTGGATAACCACCAACACCTAAAGCTATATCTAATCCTAAAGAACCAGATGGAATTGCTTCAATATCTTCCGCAACATCGTCTCCTAAACGCATTACTGAACCTTTTCCGTATGTTTTATCTAATTTATCTAAAGTTAATTGTAACGCCTTTAGTTTTGCCGCTTTTTCTTTGTCTTCTGCCATAATTCTGCTTAAAAGTATATTTAAAATAATAGTCGCTAAAATACGAAAAAGAACTTTAAATTTTATACCATAAAAAAGTAATGTTTATAATTACTATTAATAGTAAACTTTTTAATATAATTAAATATCAAAAATAATTTTAATTTCGTTTTGTTACTCTTTAGTAATTATTCCTTTGAGTAATCACTTACAAAAAACTAATAACAAAGGTCTTTAAATAATATTTATTGATGTTATTGATATGAAGAATTATTGAATTATTAATCCTTATAGTATTCACAGTCCAAATAAAAACTTTCAACTTGTTAATTTTTAAGTAGGTATAGAAACCTACTTTGCTATTTTAAATAAACCTATGAACTGAGCTTAAACTATTTTTAATCTAGCAATTTTTCAATTGCAGCATGTTGAAGTAAAATCACCGTTTTTGCATCATTTATTTCACCAGTTTTAATCATTTCTAAGGCATTTTTAAAAGGCATTTCTAATACTTCAATTTCTTCAGTTTCTGATGCTAATCCTCCGCCGTCATTTACTTTCATATCCTCATTATATTCTCCTACAAAGTAATATATCTTTTCAGTAACTGCACCAGGGGTTGAATATATAACAAATACTTTTTTAACTTTATCTAAGAGATAACCCGTTTCTTCTTCGGCCTCTTTTTTTATACAAGTAATAGGATCATCTTCGTCTAATAATCCTGCACAAACCTCTATTGACATACCATCATCATTACCATTTAAGTAACTAGGCATTCTAAATTGTTTGGTTAATATAACGGTACCTTTTTTATTATTAAATAATAAAATACAAGCTCCATCACCTCGATCATAACTCTCTCTATTTTGGTTTTGCCATGTACCATCTTTTAACTGATAATCAAAATTTACTTTATCTAAGGTGTACCAATCATTTGATAAATTAGTAATCTTTTTTATTTTTACTTTAGGATTGTTCATTGTCTAATATCATATATATATGTGGAATACCATCTTCTAAATACCCTTCTCCTTTTTGTTGAAAACCAAAAGATTCATAAAATTTTTTAAGGTAAACTTGACCTCCTATTTTTATAGGAGTTTTTCCATATAGTTTATAGGTTTCATTTATTGTTTGCTCAATAAGCTTCTTACCTAGTTCTTGTTTTCTAAAATTTTCATGCACTACTACTCTACCAAATGCAGCTTGTACATAATAATCACCAGGTTTAAAAATTCTGGTATATGCTATAACTTCATTATTATTTATACAAAAAAAGTGATGAGCTAATTGATCTTTATTATCTAATTCTGGATAAGGGCAATTTTGTTCTACAACAAAAATATCTATTCGAAGTTTTAAAATAGAATAAAATTCATTTAAAGATAATTGATGAAATGTTTTTAAAAACCATTGCATTTTATGAACACGTTATTTTATCAACTCTAGTTTGATGACGTCCACCTTCAAAATCCATATTTAAAAATATATCAACAAAATTAATTGCTTGATGTACTGAGACAAATCGAGCAGGTATACTTAAAATATTTGCATCATTATGTTGTCTTGCTAAAGCAACCAATTCATTATTCCAACATAAAGCTGCTCTAATTCCCTGATGTTTATTGGCAGCAATTTGTGCACCATTACCACTTCCACAAATGGTAATACCAAAATCAACCTCCTTATTTTCTACAGCATTAGCTACTGGGTGAACAAAATCTGGATAATCAACGCTATCATCAGTATCAGTTCCAAAATTTATAACCGTATTTCCGTTTTCCTCTAAATGCTTTACTATAGCCTTTTTATAATCGGTACCTGCGTGGTCATTACCTATTGCAATTTTCATTTTTATATATTTTAGTTTAAAATTCAAATTTAGCACTATTTAACTTTATGAACATTAAAATTTTAAATTGTTAATAGCTTTTTGCAATAATTTAAGAATTAGACCTTTAAACAATCCTACAATTGTTAATCAAATATCAACTAAATCTTATAATAATAATTTGTATTCTTAATTAAAAGGTTAAGAGAAAATTTACTAATACAAACCTAATATAGTTATCATAATTTAAGATGAATTTATTAACATATAAAATCAAGGTTTTCAACCAAATTATTAATTATTCTTTACACTAAACTAGTTAACAACAGTTATTAACAAGCTGTGTTTAGAAATGATTATTTATTTGATTTATAGTTAGTTTAACTAAAAAATAATAGCTGATAAAATGTTAAACAATATTTAACAACTTAAAATCAAAATAAATATTAGATTATTTATTGTAACTATTAACAACATATAATAACAATCATTTCTTTTCTAAAATTTTAAAACTAAAAAAATATTATATAATATATGTTGATAAGTAAAAGGTAAAGTTTTGTAAATTCAAGTTGGTAAACTTATGCTATAATTTAATACCTTATTATAAATACTACTAAGTAGTTTTTTTACTTTTTTTTACTTTTTATCTAAAATATTGTAAATTAGCGACCTTAACTATGAATTAAGAGAACTTAAACACCCCTATGTTATGAAAAAAAATTACATTATTTTATTATTTTTATGCCTTGTGTATACTGCACAAAGCCAAACAATTACTACCGTAGCAGGTACTGGATCTTCAGGATTCTCTGGAGATGGTGGTTTAGCTACTACAGCTAAATTAAATTTACCATTTAATTTAACTTTTGACAAGTCTGACAATATTTATATTGCAGATACTTACAATAATAGTATAAGAAGAATTGATAAGGAATCAGGTATCATTACAACAGTGGTTGGTACGGCTGATAAAAAACAAGTAAGCGAATTAAAAACACCAACGGGATTAACTTTTGATAATTACAATAACTTATATGTTGCTGATTTAGCTAATTTACGTATTAGAAAAGTAAATTTAGATACAGGTAGTTCTATAACGTTAGTTGGAGAAAAATCAGAAACAGAATTTCCTAATATTAATGAATATTTAGGAGGTCCTTTTAATGTTGTTTTTGACAAACACGGAAATCTTTATGTTTCTGTAAATGGTGATAGTAATGTTAAAAAAGTCGATTTTAAAACTGGTAAGGTAATTGTTATAGCAGGTACTGGTGAAGTAGGTTTTTCAGGAGATGGAGGACAAGCGTCTGCTGCTCAATTGGCAAATCCAACAGGTTTAGCTCTAGATGGTAAAGGAAATATTTTTATTTCTGATAGTGGAAACGAACGTATTAGAAAAATAAATTTATCTACGGGTATTATTTCTACAATAGCCGGAACAGGAGAAACAGGATTTGTAGGAGAAGATGTTGATGCAACTAAAGCTCAATTAGCAAATCCATTAGGTTTAGCTATTAATAATAATGGAGATTTATTTGTTGTTGATAGAGGTAATAATATGGTAAGAAAAATAGCTCTTTCTACTGGTAAAATTACAACTGTAGCTGGTAACGGTGAATCTGGATTTTCAGGAGATGGTGAATTAGCAACAGATGCAAAACTATCTAATCCTACTGGTTTAGCTTTTAATAAAACAGGTGAATTATTTGTTGTAGATAGAGGTAATAATAGAATTAGAAAAATATCAGGTTTAGCTGCTGCAGATACTGAGGAAGTTTCATTAGAAGCAAGTATAAAAGTATATCCTAATCCAAGTACAGATAAAATAACTATCGATTTAAAAGATAACGTTGAATTAAAATATGTTTTAATGTTTGATTCTAATGGTAGTCAGGTTAAAGTGCAATTGAAAGATAATTCTTTAAATGTAGCAAAATTACCAAGAGGTATTTATGTACTTAGAATTGCAACATCTGAAGGTTCAACAGAACAAAAGGTTGTATTAGAATAAAAAATAACAATTATTTAATTAAAAGCCTCGATGACTATCGAGGCTTTTTTGTTATATTTCGGCTAGAATAAATAAAGTATGTCAAAAAAGAGATTTCAATATAAAAAGAAAGGTAATGTAGTTAAAGATTTATCTACAAAAATTTTAAAAACATTAAATCAAAATTCAAAACAGTCGTTTAATTATAAACAAATAGCAGCGAATTTAGATATTACAGATGCTAATGGCAGGCAACAAATTATACAAAATTTGGAAGCCTTAAAGCTAAAGGAAAGAATCGAAGAAACTGAAAAGGGTAAATATAAAATTATACAAAACGAACATTACCATGTTGGTATTTTAGATGTTACTTCTAATAAAAATGCCTATTTCATTTCAGATACTTTAGAGCATGACGCTTTTATACCAACAATAAATTTAAATCGTGGATTAGACGGTGATACAGTAAAAGTTTATGTGTATAGAAGGCGAAATAATGATAAGTACGAAGGTGAGGTAACTGAAATTATAGAACGTGCTAAAACTGAATTTGTTGGTGTTTTGCAAATGAGTAAAAATTTCGGATTTGTAGTACCTGACAATAATAAGATGTATGCAGATATTTTTATATCTAAAAATAATATTGATGGAGCAGAACATGGAGATAAAGTATTGGCTGAATTAACGGATTGGCCAGATAATTCTAAGAATCCTTTTGGTAAAATTATTACAGTTTTAGGTAAACCTGGAGAACACGATACTGAAATACATTCTATTTTATTAGAATATGGACTTCCATATCAATTCCCAGAAAAAGTTGAAGATGATGCTGCTAAGTTAGTTACTGAAGTTAATTCTAAAGATATTTCAGAGCGTAGAGATATGCGTAAAACATTAACTTTTACAATAGATCCTAAAGATGCCAAAGATTTTGATGATGCACTGTCTTTTAAAGAGTTGGAAAATGGAAATTTTGAAATAGGAATTCATATTGCAGATGTATCGCATTATGTGCAACCAGATACAATTTTAGATAAAGAAGCTTATGAAAGAGCAACTTCAGTGTATTTAGTAGATAGAGTAGTACCAATGTTACCAGAAGTATTATCTAATGGGGTTTGTTCTTTAAGACCTAATGAAGAAAAATTAACATTTTCGGCCGTTTTTGAAATGGATAAAAAAGGACATGTTATTAACGAATGGTTTGGTAGAACTGTTACATATTCAGACCAACGTTTTGCATATGAAGAAGCTCAACATATTATAGAAACTTTTGAAAATACAATTCCTGAGGATATTTCAATAACAGGAAAAAGTTATAAAGTAACTGATGAAATTGTAAAAGCAACTTTAAAGCTAGACGAACTGGCAAAAAAACTTAGAAAAAGACGCTTACAACAAGGAGCAATTACTTTTGATAGGGTAGAAGTGAAGTTTAATTTAAATGAAGATGCTGAACCAACTGGAGTTTATTTTAAAGAATCTAAAGATGCGAATAAGCTAATAGAAGAATTTATGCTTTTAGCCAATAAAAAAGTGGCTGAATTTGTAGGAAAAAAGAAGAATGGTACACCTACAAAAAATACCTTTATTTATAGAATACATGATGAACCCAATCCTGATAAATTGGCAGGATTACAGGAAATTATAAGTAAGTTTGGATACAAAATTAATACTCAAACAAAAGAAACAACTTCTAATTCATTAAACAAGTTGTTAAGTGATGTAAATGGTAAGCCAGAAGAGAATATGATAGAAACATTAACTATCCGTTCTATGAGCAAAGCAATTTATACCACGGATAATATTGGACATTATGGATTAGCATTTGACTATTATAGCCATTTTACGTCACCTATTAGACGATATCCTGATGTGATGACACATAGATTGCTTCAATATTATTTAGATGGAGGAAAATCACCCGATGCGGCACCTTACGAGAAAAAATGTGAACACTCTTCAGAAAGAGAGATGTTAGCTTCAAAAGCAGAACGTGATTCTATTAAATACATGCAGGTTAAATACATGCAAAATCATCAAGATGAAGAGTTTGTAGGTGTGATATCTGGGGTTACTGAATGGGGTATTTATATAGAAATTATAGAAAATAAGTGTGAAGGAATGGTGCGTACGCGAGATATTAAGGACGATTATTATATCTATGATGAAAAGCAATACGCTTTAGTTGGACAGTCAACAAAGAATTTATATCAGTTAGGAGATGAAGTTACTGTAAAAGTAAAAAAGACAGATTTAGAACGTAAACATTTAGATTTTTACTTAATTAATGGAAATGGCGATTAAAAATACGCTTTAAGCAAAAAATAACTATTCTGAATTGGCGGTTAGTACATAGAACATACTAACCGCTTTGTAAAAAAAGGATTTATACAATTTTTTATTGATGTTAAAATCAAAGATCAAAACGGAAATCAGTTATCCGCAACATGTTCCATATATACTTCGATAGCCTCAAGTTCTAAAACGGATAATTTTGCTACAAAGGTATCAATATTCATCTGCATTATAGCTATTTGGTCTTCGTCTGTATCTACGATATGTTTAACTTTTCCTTGTAAAAAGTCCGCAATACTTTTTTCTTGCTCATTATACGTTTCTACGATTGTTTTTATTGTAGGACCAACCTCTGAAGGCTGTTTGAAATGACAAGCATCACAAATGTTTTCGTTAAAAAGTTTTTCACCTAGCTCTATTTGTATTCTGAGATTGTTGTCTTGGGCTGCATTAAGTTCATTATTTTCTGGTTTTGTTTTTTTGTCTTGGCAACTTACCAAAGTAACTATAATCATAACGGCAATTGGAAGGAGATTTTTCATAAATCGTAATTTAGATTTACTCAAAGTTAAAGAATGGTAGTTGGTGTTAAAATGATAAATATCATTTTTAAAAAAACATGCTGATTTTATAGTAAAAAACAATATTTTATTGAGTCATGTTGTAAACAGTTTATATTAACTAGTTAATAAAGCTATGGCTAAAGTAAAAAACGCTGATTTAGAATTGAAACACCATTATTTTTAGTTACTAAATAGTAATAACAATTAAATTTGCCTTTTAACAAATAATTATGCAGAATTCACGTTTAATTACTACCTTTGTTTTATAAATTATTAAAAAATGATATCAGCAACAATATTTTTAGGATGGTTAGGCGGTCAAGAAGTTATTATTATTGGGATAATAGTTCTACTACTTTTTGGAGGAAGAAAAATACCTGAATTAATGAAGGGTCTTGGTGGTGGAATTAAAGAATTTAAAAAAGCCACAAAGGATGAGGATGAGGATAAAAAGAAAGAAAAAATTACAGATTAATTGATAATCTAAATAAAAAAAAGTCGCAATTTGCGACTTTTTTTATGCAATATAGTGAGGTTTTATTCCTCAATATTTTTACCATTATTCTTTTTTAACTCTGCTTTTTTCATGGCTTCACCAATTTGGTTACTCGCTGTAAAGGAAGCTACCATATTGTTTAGCATATCACTACCTGCCTGTGGTGAATTAGGTAACAATATCAGGTTAGAGTTTGTATGTTCACCAATAGATTGTAATGTATCATAATGTTGAGTTACTACAATTAAAGCCGAAGCTTCTTGCGAGTTAATCCCTACTTTATTTAATACTTCAACAGATTCTTCTAAACCTCGAGCAATTTCTCTACGTTGGTCCGCAATACCTTGCCCCTGTAAACGCTTACTTTCTGCTTCTGCTTTCGCTCTTTCAACAATTAATATTCTAGCAGCATCACCTTCATATTGTGCAGCAGTTTTTTCACGATCAGCTGCATTAATTCTGTTCATGGCAACTTTTACTTGTGCATCTGGATCAATATCAGTAACTAACGTTTTAATAATATCAAAACCATAAGTCAACATTGCATCTTTTAATTCATTTTTTACGGCAATGGCGATATCATCTTTTTTAACAAATACATCATCCAATTTCATTTTTGGAACTTCGGCACGTACTACGTCAAAAACATAACTCGTAATTTGATCGTGAGGATATTCTAGTTTGTAGAAAGCTTCATAAACCTTTTCTCTAATAATTACATATTGTACTGAAACTTTAAGTTTTACAAATACATCATCTAAGGTTTTTGTTTCAACAATTACATCCAATTGCTGAATTTTTAAACTAACTTTTCCTGCAATTTTATCAACAAATGGAATTTTTAATTGAAATCCTGAGTGTCTAATACTTAAAAATCTACCAAATCGTTCAATAATGGCAACAGTTTGTTGTTTTACGATAAAAATTGAGGCGAAAAAAATTAATAATCCGATAAAAATATAAGGAATGTATCCAATATATGCTTCCATAGTTTTTTTGTTTTTAGTTAAAGAAATATAAGATGTTAAAGTTAGTGATAATTCTGTATTTTTGGGGGATAAAGTAAAAATAATGAAAAAAGTTGTAGGGATTATTGTTGCTATAGCGGCGGTTTTATTAATTGGTTATTTTCTATTTGTTTATTATGCCTCATACAGTGACGGTTTTAGATCAGGAGAATTGATAAAAATTACGCATAAAGGAGTATTTTTTAAAACTTGGGAAGGTGAAATAAGCCAAGGTGTATCTGAATCACAACATTTTAGTTTTTCTGTAGAAAGCTCTGAAGAGGAAGTTATTCAACAACTAAAAGATATGCAAGGACAACAAGTAAAATTAACTTATAAGGAACGTTTTGCCACATTTCCATGGTTGGGTGACACTAAATATTTTGTTACTGAAGTAGAAAAAACGATTAGGGAGTAGCTAATTTGAAAAAGATAATATGACGTCAAAATTTAAAACATCAACTGATTCTGAAATTATTTTAACGGAATTAATGCAACCAAATTATTCCAATTTCAGTGGTAAAATTCATGGAGGTTTTATTCTTTCGTTAATGGATAAAGCAGCTTTTGCTTGTGCATCTAAATACTCTGGCCAATATTGTGTAACGGCGTCTGTGAATAGGGTCGATTTTTTGAACCCTATTGAAGTGGGTGAGTTGGTAACAATGAAAGCTCAAATTAACTATGTAGGTAATACTTCTATGGTTGTTGGCATACGTGTGGAATCTCAAAATATACAAACAGGTGAGATAAAACACTGTAATTCTTCTTACTTTTCTATGGTTGCTAAAGACGAAAAAGGGAAAAACGTAAAGGTCCCTGGGTTAATTATTAGAAATAATAACGAAATGAGAAGGTTTTTGAGGTCTATAAAAAGATTAAAATCGAGCAATGAAAGAGATCAAGAATTTAAACTAGAAAATTTTAATCCTGATCTTTATAAACACCACCTAGATTCTTACAATATTAAATTTCAATTTTGATTTTTAATCAAAAGCAAAGAGCCTAACAAGGTTCAAAAAAAACCAGAATAAAATCCCCTAACATTAATTAATTTGATGTTAGAGACGCTCTATAGCACTTTCAATACGTTCTATAGTGTCTTCCTTACCAATCAAGTCCATTATATCAAAAATATGAGGACCTTGCATAGCTCCAACCAAACTCAATCGTAACGGTTGCATAACTTTACCAAATCCAATTTCTTTGTTTGTAATCCACTCTTTTACAATGGTCTCAATATTATTTGAAGTAAAATCTTGTATTGGGTTAAGCACTGAAATTAATTCATTCATTAATTCAGGAGTACCTTCTTTCCATTGTTTTTTTGCTTTATCATCATAAGATGATGGGGCAATAAAAAAGAAATTACCTAAGCTCAATAGGTCAGAAACAAAAGTGGCTCTTTCTTTTATCGAAGAAACTACTTTTTTAATATAATTTTTATCCTCTAAATGTTTTGCTGTTTTGTTGATGGATTCCATTAACAGTGGATTGGAATTCATTGCTAAAATATGAAGAGAGAACAAATCAGCTAATTCATCATCAGTTTTTAATTGCAAGTATTGTTGGTTAAACCATTTCGTTTTGTCCGGATTAAATTTTGCTCCGGCCTTACTTACATGTTTTAGACTGAAAGCGTTGATAAGTTCTTCTAATGAATAAATTTCTTTTTCAGAACCGCTACCTTCGTTCCATCCTAATAAAGCTAACATATTAACAACAGCTTCTGGAAAATAACCATCTTCTTTGTATCCACGTGAAACATCTCCGTTATTTCGCCATTCTAATGGAAAAACAGGAAAACCTAATTTATCACCATCGCGTTTACTTAATTTACCTTTACCTTCTGGTTTTAAAATAAGAGGTAAGTGAGCAAATTCTGGAGCATCCCAAGCAAAGGCTCTATATAATAAAATGTGTAATGCCATTGATGGTAACCATTCTTCACCACGTATAACATGACTAATTTCCATTAAATGATCATCTACAATATTTGCTAAATGGTAGGTTGGCATTCCGTCCGATTTGAACAATATTTTATCATCCAACACTTTTGTATCAATTGTTATTTCTCCTCTAATAATATCATTGAGTATTAAAGACTCATTTTCGGGTGATTTAAAACGAATGACGTACTTTTCACCAGAATCAATTCTTTTTTGAACTGCATCAGCGTCAAGCGATAATGAATTATCTAATTTTAACCGATTATGCCAGTTATAAATAAAAGTTTTACCCTTTGCTTCATGGTCTTTTCTATGAAAATCTAATTTTTCAGAAGTATCAAAAGCATAATACGCATTACCATTTGCAATTAACGTATCAATATGCTCTTTATAAATTTCTTTACGTTCAGATTGTCTGTATGGACCGTGATTTCCACCAATTTCAGGTCCTTCATCAAAAGGAAAATTAAGCCAATTAAGAGAATCTACTATATATTTTTCAGCACCTTCTACATAACGGTTTTGGTCAGTATCCTCAATTCGTAGAATAAAAGTACCACCATTATTTTTAGCAAATAAATAATTGAATAATGCGGTTCTAACACCACCAATATGTAATGGTCCTGTTGGACTAGGAGCAAATCTTACCCGTACGTTGTTAATCATTTCGTTAAAATTAGAGTGCAAAGATAGTATTTGACAATGAAAATGCTATTTTTGAGTTTAAATATCTTTTACTTAAAATTCCAATCTGTTAATGTAGTGGCACTAAGGTTTACTATTAAATTGATAAATGATTAAAAAAACGCTAATAACTTTTATTTTACTCTTGTTTGCTTTTCATGGCTTTTCACAAAATGAAAAACTTGATGATGAGAAGTTGAGTATGAGGAAACAGCGGCCCAATTATATTGGAGTTACCTTGGGTTTTGGTGCTGGAAACTTTAGAGATTTTGCTACTTCACCACTTATATATAACGGAAATCCTTTTTATTTATCATTGTCAACAATGAAAATGGACAATAAAAGAGAGACGGAATCTGTGTTTTCCTTTGCTTTTGGCAACTATAGTAGTATTTATAACAATCATTCAGCGAGTAGTAATGTTTATATTTTTTCACTTTTCCATTCGGAGTTGTTTCAACTAAATAAGTTGAGTTCTGAAAAATGGAATGTAAAAATTGGAGGGTTATTAAATGCTACAGCTAACCTGAGATTTAATCCGTCACTTTTAAATAATGATTTTGGTTATGAAATAATCCCAACTTTATTTGGTTCTATGAAAGTTACAAGAGATATAAGTAGCGAAAGAGTAAAGAACAAAAAGTTCTTATTTATAAAATACAAACTAAAACCAACATCGAGAAATTTAGCATTTAAACTGAATGTTGGATTGATAAATAGTGTTTATCGCAATGGTTATGTATATACAGGCCAATCTTCTATTTTAAATGAACTTAAAGCATTTGATGATTATCAATTTAAACTTTTTTCAGGGTTTCGGATGAATACGGTTTTAGATTATACGGTTGCTTTGAAAAATAAGAATAAAATTCAATTTTCTTATGTATGGGATGCTTATAAAACCGGTGGTGATATTAATAAATTAGAAATGGCACAGCATACATTTAAGATTACGTTATTATTTAATACCAATAATAAATAAACTGATATTAGGTAATTACTGCTTTTCGCTGAAATTTTTGAAGGAAGCAAAATAGAAGTGAAGTATATTAAATATTAAAGTAATAGAAAATAAGAAGGTTGGATTAATTTTATTTACATGAAAAAATTAATAATATGTATTGCATTATGTTCACTCTTTTCTTGTGAAAAGGCATTTTTTGAAAAGGATATGGCATCGACTGATCCTAAAGTTAATTTTGAATACTTGTGGAAGGAATGCAATGAAAAATATTCATATTTTGAATTGAAAAACATTGATTGGGATGCGATAAAATCAAAATATGAAGTGAAAATATTTGATGGAATGTCTCAAGATTCTTTATTTAATGTTTTGGGAGCCATGTTATCTGAATTAAAAGATGATCATACGAATCTAATTTCGAATTTTAATGTTTCTAAGTTTGGTGTAAAATATTTGGGTCAGGATAATTTTGATTGGAGAATTATTGAAGATCATTATTTAAATCAAGATTATTATACTTCTGGACCATTTAAACATAATTTTATAGACAATGGTGCTATTGGGTATGTGCGTTTTGCATCTTTTCCGGGTACCATTGATGGAGCTAATTTTGGGTTTGTTTTAAACAGATATAAAAACACGAAAGGGCTTATTTTAGATTTAAGAGAAAATGGAGGAGGAGCGGTTAGTGATGTATTTAATTTATTAAATAGATTTGTTGAAAGTAAGACCTTAATTAATTATTCAAGAATTAAGTCGGGTCCTGAACATAACGATTTTTCTGAAGACAAACCGGTTTATATTTCACCTTACAATGGAATAAGATATAAAAACAAAGTTGCGGTTTTAACTGATAGAGGGACCTATAGTGCAGGCTCATTTACCGCTCTTGCAACCAAGGCACTTCCTAATTTGATGCTTATTGGAGATACTACTGGAGGAGGTTTAGGTTTACCAAATGGAGGACAGTTACCCAATGGTTGGTTTTATAGATTTTCTGTAACGCAGGCGTTAACATTAGATAAAAATCCGGATTATGAAAATGGGGTTCCACCTGATATAAAAGCACTTTTTAATTGGGGTGATTTAACAAAAGATGAAATTATTGAACGCAGCATCTTAGAATTACAATAAATTTGTGTTTCTTAAGGTAAATGAATAATAAGAAGAAAGAAATTTGAATAACTTCAATAACATACAACAAAAATTACAAAAGTTCATTAAAAAGTACTATACCAATGAATTGATTAAAGGTCTCATATTATTTGTGTCTTTTGGTTTATTGTATTTTTTAATTACTGTATTTATTGAGTACTTTTTATGGTTGCCACCATTAGCAAGGAGTGTGTTATTCTTTGTTTTTATAGCGGTAGAACTTGGTTTATTCGTAAAATTTATTGCCATCCCCTTAGCAAAGTTATTTGGTTTACAAAAAGGAATTTCCTTATCAGAGGCTTCTTTTATAATAGGTAAACATTTTTCTGAGGTTGATGATAAACTGTTAAATGTATTGCAACTAAATAAGGATAAGAATCAATCAGAATTATTATTAGCCAGTATTGAGCAGAAATCCAAAAATTTAGAGCCAATACCGTTTATAAATGCAATCAGTTTTAAAGGAAATATTAAATATCTAAAATATTTATCAATTTCAATTTTAATATGGGCGTTTATGTTTCTTACGGGTAACAATACTATATTCAATGAAAGTTTTGATAGGGTAGTTAATTATAAAACTGCTTATGAACCACCTGCTCCTTTTGCTTTTGTAGTATTAAATGATAAGTTGCAAAATGTAGAAGGACAACCTTTTAATTTGATTGTTGCAACTGAAGGAAATGTGGTTCCAGAAAATGTAACTATACATTTCAACAATGAGAGTTATATGTTAAAAGATTTGAATGGTAATTTTACGCATCAATTCAATAACCTAAAGGAACCGACAGAATTTTATTTAGAGGCTAATGATGTTCGATCTAGGCCATATCAATTGGAAGTATTAAGAACGCCTAATGTTACTGGGTTTGAAATGTATATGAATTATCCTGCTTATACAGGAAAAAAGGATGAACTTATTAAAAACACAGGTAATGCTGTTATTCCTGAAGGATCAACAGTAACGTGGAATATAACTACAAAAGCGACGGATTCAATGAAATTTGTATCCGATAAAAGGAATGCATTTACGCTGAAGTCCAATAATATCTTTTCTATTTCAAAACGCGTAAGTAATAATTTGAATTATCAAATAACAACTTCTAATCGTGGTTTAAAAGATTATGAAAAACTTGATTATACACTACAAGTAATTAAGGATGAACACCCAAAAATTGAAGTAAAATCGGATATTGATTCGGTAAGTAGAGGTCCTGTACAATTTGTAGGACAATTGAGTGATGATTATGGACTTAAAAAGCTTCAATTGGTGTATTATGATGTGAAAAATAAAAAGGCATTGCAAATAGCACCGATTAATGTTAATAAATCGACCTTTGAAGAGTTTTACTATATTTTCTCACCAGAGATATTAAAAATTGATTTAGGTAAGGCCTATGAAATGTATTTTGAGGTTTATGATAATGATGGGGCAAATGGAAGTAAAGTAACGAAAAGTCAAACTTTTAATTATTATAATAAAACACAACAAGAAATTACGGATGATTTATTAAAAGAACAAAAACAGAATTTAGAAGAGCTTAATAAGATAAATAAAGATAGTGATAAACTAAATAAGGAGTTAGATGAGTTCTCTAATAAGTTGAGAAAGAAGTCCGACTTGAATTGGAATGATAAAAAGGAATTTGATCAATTTTTAAAGCGGCAAGAACAGTATAAGCAAATGCAAGAAAAACATACTGAAAACTTGAAAGAGAATTTAGATGAACAAGAGCGAAATGACGAAAATACTGAAATTAAAGACAAAAAGGAAGAGTTAAAAAAACGAATTGAAGAAGCACAAGAACTTCAAGAGAAAAACAATTTGTTAGATCAATTAAAAAAAATGTCTGAAAAGCTTGAGAAAGAAGAGATGTTGAATAAATTGGATAAACTAACAGAACAGAACAAACAAGAAAAAAAGACGTTGGAAAGATTGTTAGAGCTATCTAAACGGTTTTTTGTTGAGAAAAAGGCAGCACAAATCACTCAGAAATTAGATTCTCTGTCTACCAAGCAAGAAGATGAATCTAAAAAACAAGAAAGTAAAATTCAAGATCAAAAAGAACTTAATAAGGAATTTGAATCCATAAAGAAGGATTTTGAGGAATTGAGGAAACAAAATCAAAATTTAGCTCAACCAATGAAATTTCCTGATACAAAACAGGAAGAAAAGACAATTGAAGAGTTGATGGAAAGAGCTAAGGAAAATTTAGAAAATAAAAAGGCTGAAGAAAATAATTCAAATAAACCAGATCAAAAAGATCAAAATAAAAAGGATGCTAAGACCAATCAAAAGGCAGCTGCAAAAAAACAAAAAGAATTAAGTAAAAAGATGGGTGGTGCAATGATGGAAATGCAAGGGGAAATGCTTCAAGAAAACATAGATGATCTTAAAGCAATTTTGGAGAATTTATTAACGTTTTCATTTGATCAAGAAAAATTATTGGATGCTTTTGATGGTATAGACGCAAGCCATGCAGAATTTCCTAAATTGCTTAGGAAGCAACAGATAATCAAAGAAAACTTTGAGCATATTGATGATAGTTTGTATACACTTTCATTACGTGTACCACAATTAACAACAAAGATTCAAGAGGATTTGGCTGATGCTCATTATAATTTAAATAAGTCTTTAGATAATATTGCGGAAAATTATATCGTACCAGGTAGATCAAACCAACAATACACAATGACGGCTGCAAATAATTTGGCAGATATGTTAAGTGATATGTTAAACAGCTTACAGAACCCTAGTATGGGTCAAGGGAAGGGTAAAGGTGGAAAACCTGAATTTAGTCTACCAGATATTATTAAGAAGCAGGGAGAGTTGCAGAAAAAAATGAAGGAAGGTATGAAGAAGGGAGAAGGCGAAAAGAAAAAAGGTAAAGATGGTGAAAAAGGAAAAGAAGGTGAACCAAAAGATGGTGAAGGTGGAAGTGAACAAATGAGTGGGGAACAATATCAAATTTATCAAGAACAGAATGCTTTGAAGGAGGCTTTAAAAGAAATGATGGGAAAAGATGGAAAAAATGGGGCAAAAGGGCAAAAGGCAATAAAACAAATGGAACAATTGGAGAAACAATTATTAGACAAAGGTTTTAGCAATGATGTTTTACAACAGATGCAGCAGTTGGAACACGAGCTTCTTAAGTTGGAAGATGCTCAATTAGAGCAAGGAAAGGATAGTAAAAGAAAGTCGGAAATAAATAAAAATAGCTTTGAACAAAGAACGATTCCTGAAATTAAGGGTGATAAACTCTTCTTTAGTAAGGATGAAATTTTAAATAGAGAACCCTTGCCTTTACGTAATAATTATAAAAACAAAGTGCAACAGTATTTTAAAGAAACAGTAAAAGAATGATTGAATTTAATTATCAAAAGGAGTTTGAAATTATCAATTCAAACGATATAAGTAGCTGGTTATCAGATGCTATTAGAGATGAAAGTTACAAAGAAGATGCTATTAATTATATCTTTTGTGATGATGAATATTTATTAGAATTGAATGTTAAACATTTAGAACACAATACGTTAACCGATATTATTACGTTTGATTATAACCTTGGAAAATTGATAAGTTCAGATATTTTTATAAGTATTGATCGAGTGTTAGAAAACTCGGTGAAGTTTGCGGTAAATTTCGATGATGAATTAAATCGTGTTATGATACATGGTATACTTCATTTGTGTGGTTATAAAGACAAGACAAAGGAGGAGAAGTTATTGATGCGAGAGAAAGAGGATTATTACTTATCTTTGCGGACTTTTAAATAATGTAACTTGGTATATGTGCCATCTAATAAATAATATTCTATTTATAAAGTTTGAGCATATTGATATTATAAATAGTAACAATAAAAGTCTCCTAAGGGAAAACGGAACAGATTGTTCCACGTGAAACATCCATCATCTGCTTTATTTAAAGCTACGTTAGATTTATGGATGTTCTATGTGACGTTTAAAAAATAATAACTAGTATCACATAAAACAATGAGTATTTTTCAAGACATATATGATGTAATTGTAGTTGGTGGAGGTCATGCAGGTAGTGAAGCAGCAGCGGCTAGTGCTAATATGGGCTCTAAGACCTTGTTAATAACCATGAGCTTGCAAAATATCGCTCAGATGAGTTGTAACCCTGCTATGGGTGGTATTGCTAAAGGACAAATTGTGAGAGAGATTGATGCCTTGGGTGGTTATAGTGGAATTGTTTCTGATAAATCTGCTATTCAATTTAAAATGCTGAATAAATCTAAAGGTCCGGCAATGTGGAGTCCAAGGGTTCAGAGTGATAGAATGCGATTTGCTGAAGAGTGGAGAAATATGTTGGAACAAACTGAGAATTTAGATTTCTTCCAGGATATGGTCAATGGTTTGATTGTTGAAAAGGGAAAGATTATTGGTGTAAAAACAGGTTTGGGATTGACGATAAAGTGTAAGTCGGTTATCTTAACAGCAGGTACTTTTTTAAATGGATTAATACATATTGGCGATAAAAACTTTGGTGGAGGTAGAGCAGGTGAAAAAGCTTCAACTGGTATAACTGAAGATTTAGTTAAGTTAGGTTTTGAATCGGGTAGAATGAAAACTGGAACACCACCTAGAGTAGATGGTAGGTCTTTAGATTATTCTAAAATGACAGAACAACCTGGAGATGTTAAACCAGAAAAATTCTCATATACAAACTTAACAAAACCATTAGTGCATCAAAAGTCTTGTCATATGACTTATACGAGTCTTGAAGTGCATGACTTGTTACGGACAGGTTTTGATAGGTCTCCAATGTTTAATGGTAGAATACAAAGTATTGGTCCGAGATATTGTCCTTCTATAGAGGATAAGATAGATAGATTTGCTACCAAAGATAGGCATCAAATGTTTATTGAACCTGAAGGATGGAATACAGTTGAGGTCTATGTAAATGGTTTTTCAACTTCTTTACCTGAAGATGTTCAAGCAAAAGCATTACGTAAAGTTGTAGGATTTGAAAATGTAAAGTTTTTTAGATTTGGTTATGCAATAGAGTATGATTATTTTCCTCCAACACAATTAAAGCATACGCTAGAAACTAAACTGGTGGAGAATTTATATTTTGCTGGTCAGATTAATGGAACCACAGGTTATGAAGAAGCGGGTTCGCAAGGTTTAATGGCAGGTATTAATGCTGCTTTAAAAATACAAGAGCGTGAGCCATTTATATTAAAACGTAGTGAAGCGTATATAGGCGTTTTAATAGATGATTTAATCACTAAAGGTACAGAAGAGCCTTACAGGATGTTTACATCAAGAGCGGAGTATAGAACTTTGTTGAGACAAGATAATGCTGATTTACGATTAACACCAATGTCTTATAAGATAGGATTAGCGTCAAAAGAACAATTAGATCGTGTTCATGAAAAGCAAGAAAAAACAGATTTGTTTGTTGCTTTTCTTAAAGAGACAAGTATAAAACCGGAAGATGTAAATCCAATATTGATAAACAAAAAAACGGCTGAGGTTGATCAGTCTATGAAGATGATAAAATTGGCTTCTCGACCACAATTAGATTTTGACGATGTAAGACAGTTTCCAGGTGTTAATGATTTTATTATTGATAATGTTATAGACAATGAAATTGTTGAGCAAACAGAAATTCATGTAAAATATGCTGGTTATATAGAAAAGGAAAAGAACAATGCTGATAAACTAAATAGGCTAGAAAACATTTCTATTCCTTCTGATTTTGATTATCATAAATTGAAATCATTGTCTTTTGAGGCTCGCGAAAAACTATCAAAAATTCAACCAACTAGTATATCACAGGCAAGTAGAATTTCTGGAGTTAAACCAAGTGATGTTTCTGTATTATTGGTTTATATGGGTAGGTAAAGGTGCCTCTTCTAATCTCTTCCAAAGATGTACTTTGTATTGTGAATAATGGAGTTGTCATTCCGAAGCAGGAGGAATCTCATTAAATAAAACTCTACTCTAATATATTTTTCTAGCCTATGAATGGTAGTTTAGTAATATTAAATCATGGTTCCACGTGAAACAAAATTCTAAAACCAATTTAAATTTTAATACTTTAAAAAATGAAGTTGTTTTAAAACAGAGCTTATCGATGTTAAGTTTGGTTTTTGTTCTCTTACCATTTCTGTTTTTTGTTATGATGTTGAGCGTTTTCAATAGTTATTTTTTATTGTTTAGTTTGTTATGCATTGCGGTTTTAGGTTGAAACTGCAAGTATGTAATTAAAAATAATTTTGAAAATAAATTAGTAATTAGAATGTATCGTTTTCCGCTCTTTTCTCGAAAGAAAACGTTGTTGTATCCAAATTATATTTCTATAGTTCATCAGGGTTATAGGGAAGCCGGAGGTTGGATGTGGTACCCTACAGTTTTTGGTGAAGTTCGTTACAAACTATATGTTATAAAGTTCTTTCATGGAAACAAACAAGATACAGTCTTTAAAACTTCTAACAAAGAAGAAGCTATTCGAAAGGCTAACGAGCTTTCAAAATTATTATATGTAAAAATTCATAACACATTAAAATCATAGTTCCACGTGAAACAAATATTAAAATCCCCAATCAAAAACAATACATTAGAACCTTATATTTCTTGCAAAGACTATACTGTTTCACATGAAACATTTTCTATTAGTATAGATAAGGAATCTGAATTGTTGGTAACAACGCCACAACCAAAAGAAGAAGATCTAGGAAAATATTATGAAAGTGAAGACTACATTTCGCATTCGGATACAAAAAAATCTGTCGTAGATAAATTATATCATTCGGTTAGAAATTATACCATAAAGAAAAAGGTAAAACTTATTAATTCTTTCAATGCTGACGAAAAAGCAATTTTAGATATTGGTGCTGGAACGGGTGACTTTTTAGCCGCCTGTAAAAATGATGGATGGAAAGTTACAGGAGTTGAGCCAAACGAAAAAGCGGTAGAAATATTGAATTCCAAATTAGGAGGCTCTAGAGTTCAAATTTTTTCTGATATCAATGAATTGAATTCTGAATCTTATGATGTCATAACCATGTGGCATGTGTTAGAACATGTTCCAAATCTGAAAGAATATATTGCCAAATTAAAATTGCTTTTAAAACCAAATGGAACTTTAATTGTAGCCGTTCCAAATTTTAAAAGTTTTGATGCAAATCATTATAAAGAATTTTGGGCAGCCTATGATGTGCCGAGACACCTTTGGCATTTTTCTAGAAAATCTATCTCAGATCTATTTGGGCAAGAAAACATGAAAGTAGAAAAAGTACTGCCAATGAAGTTTGACTCCTTTTATGTTAGTTTACTTTCGGAAAAATACAAAACTGGAAAGTCAAACTTAGTAAAGGCATTCTGGGTAGGATTAAAGTCAAATAGTAAGGCCAGATCCTCTAAAGAGTATTCATCTTTGATTTATGTGATAAAAAACGCTTAATATTTATTTTAAGAGTTTTTAAGCTCTTTTGTAGCTGTTAATGGTGTTACATTATAAACCTCGACAGAAGCTCTTTAAAAAGACAGTATTTTAAGGTCGTTTTCTATAAATAGTACCTATAAGTATCTAAAGTCTTATAAATTATACTTATAACATTAATTTTAGATATAGAGCGAGGTTATTTTTATATATTTGCCAAAATTTAAAATAAACGTAAAGAATGAAAAAATTAGTAATTGTAGTTATCGTTGCACTTGGATTATTCTCTTGTCAACAATCTGTAAAAATCGCTTATGTGGATGTTGAAGAAATAATGAAAGAATATAAGGGCACCAAAGAAACTGAAGCCACTATGAAAGTAAAGTCAGATAAGTTGAAGGCTGAACTAGATAGTTTAATTTCTAATTGGCAAAACAAAGCTAAAGTTTATCAAGATAATATTCAGAAAATGTCTGCAAACTCCAGAGCTGAAAGAGAGCAGGTTTTAATGCAAGAACAACAACAAATAAATCAACGTCAACAAGTTATACAACAACAAGTACAAGCTGAAGGTCAAGAAAGTTTAGAGGCTTTGTCAAAAGAAATTAATGATTTCGTAAAGACATATGCTCAAGGTAAAGGCTACAATTTTGTATTAGGTACTACAGGAAGTAACGGAACTGTAATGTATGGTGAAGAAAAAGCAGACATAACTGACGATGTTTTGGTGCAATTAAACAAATCTTACAAAAATAAAGAGTAATTTAAAACTACTTATAATCAACACTTTAGGCCTGATAATTTATTTTATCAGGCTTTTTTTTGTTAATAAGTTGTTGATAACAAATACTTAATTATAAAATCTGTCGTTATGAATAAGCTAACAGAACTTAGATTTAATAATGAAGAAATTTATATTATTTACAACGCTATTGTATTTTTCGTTTTCAGTTTTTTCACAAACTGCTGAGAATAAATATTTAATAAAATATTTAGAAACCAATACTACACAACCAGATTATGGTGTAACTTTTTTAAGTGACAATCAGTTTATATACAAATCGCCAAACACTGAAAAAATAAATACGAATAGTTTGAAGCTATCTGAATCAAATTTATTTTTGGCAACTTTAGGTGAAGAAGGAGACATTGTTGAGAAAAAACAAATTCAGGGACTGCCAACAAATAAGGTTACAAAAACTGGAGCGTCTTACAGTACAGATTTAAGAACGGTTTACTATTCTGCTAAGAAATATAGAAAGACGCCCAAGAGAAAAGATAAAGAGCAATTATTTAAAGCTGAAGTTGATTCAGAAGGGAACTGGATTAACGTTGAGAAATTGCCATTTTCAAATAATCGTTATTCTTTTGGAGAACCTTCATTAAGTAAAAGTGGTGAAGAGTTATATTTTACATCTGACATGCCTTCTTCATTGGGTGGGTTAGATATTTTTATGGTAGCCATAAATGATGATGGTAGTTTTGGAGAGCCTATTAATTTGGGTAATAAAATTAATACTTCTGGAAACGAAGTGACACCATATATTACTGAAGATTTAACATTATACTTTTCGTCAGACAATCATAAAGATGGATTAGGGAATTTAGATATCTATACTATTGACTTAAAAAACCCAACAGCAATTGCCGAGCATTTAGATGCACCTATTAATAGTTTAAATGACGATTTTGCATTTATTATTAATGGTAGTGATAGTAAGGGTTACTTTTCTTCAAACAGATTACAAGGTCAAAACAATTATGATATTTATTCTTTTTTAGTTGAAAAAACAAAAGAAGACGGTCCTTGTGTTCAAGAAATTACGGGTATCGTAAAAGACAATGGTACACAAGAAATTATTGAGGATGCAATTATTACATTATATGATGGAGAAAATACAGAAATTGAAGAGTTTAGAACAGATGCTGATGGTATGTATTCTATAACCCTAGACTGTAACAAAACATATACAATTAAAGCAGGAGCTAAAAATTACAATACGGAAGATCATATTGTGAATACAGCTAATTATTTAGAAGCACCAACGTTGGAAGCCAACAAGTTCTTAATTAAGAAATCAGCTGAAGAAATTGAAAATGATAATACACTAATAGGTGCAATTGAAGATGAAGAAACAGTTATCGCTGTAGCTGATGATATCAAGGAAGTTAAAAATGGTATTGAAGAAGCAGTAGAAGAGGAGGCTTATGAAGAGGAGGTAGAAACGATTGCTAATGTCATTGAGACTACTACTTCAGCAGAAGAAGATGAAGCAACTGTTGAAGCTGTTTATTTCGGATTTGACAAATCAATTATTACACCTAAGGCTGCTAGAGAATTAGATAAATTAGGTGATATATTAAGGAATAATAAGAGTATTCATGTTGAGTTATCATCTTATACAGATTCAAGAGGAAATAGTGATTACAACTTAAAGCTATCAGAACGCAGAGCAAGAGCATCAGCTGATTATTTAGTTTCTCAAGGTATTGATAGAAGCAGAATAAAAGCGAAAGGATATGGAGAAAGTAAAATGGTTAATAAATGTATAGATGGAATTGAATGTAGTGAAGCTGCACATGAAAAGAATAGAAGAACTGAAATTGCATTTATAAACCCTCAAGCTTCAGTAGAAAATTTTGATAATAATTCAGTAAGTGATAAAACCGAAATTCTCGAAGAGAAAGCTAAAGAGCCAATTCAAAAAGTTGTAGAAACATCTAGTTATATTGAGACGAAAAAAATAGAACCCTCAATAGA
This sequence comes from Aureibaculum luteum, assembly GCF_003449015.1. Lineage (GTDB taxonomy): Bacteria > Bacteroidota > Bacteroidia > Flavobacteriales > Flavobacteriaceae > Aureibaculum > Aureibaculum luteum. The sequence goes on from NZ_QRGD01000001.1 coordinate 1,123,948, forward strand.
AGAAAGTGATGAAATAGAAGAAGTAATTGAACCAGAAAATGAAATTGTAACTTCTACTCTAGTTAATAGTTTAGCCGAAAATGATAAACCAATTATAACTGAAAAAGTAAAAGAAAATTTTGTCGCTAAAGCATCTACTATTGAATACAAAAAAAAAGAGGAAGTATTAGTTTCTGAATCATTAACTAATAATGTAACTACAACTGAAGAAAAAGAAAATAAAACAATTACTTTAAATGAATCTAAACCTGAAGAGGAAACTTTAAGTGAAGAAGCAAAATGGTTAAATAAGGAAATTGAAAAAAGCAACGAAGACTATGGCAAAATTGAAGCTGAAAAAACGGAGAAAGAAAAACCTCAATTAATAGAGCCAATAACTAAAGTAAATCAGAAAACCTCAGTTAAAAAGGAACCTATAGATGAGGAGATTAACAAATTAGTTGCCACCGCTAAGGCTGAAGAAAAAGTAGCAGAAAAGTTTAATTTTGAACGTGAAGATGCCCAAACGAAAAGTACAATTAGTACAACTGATCCAAACCAATTATTGGCCGATTTAAAAGCTAAACGAGAATCTAAGGAAAATGACATTGATGAATCAGAAGTAAAGCAAATAGAAAAAAAAGTAACAGCAGTAATTGAGCCAACAATTAAAAAAGAGGTAGTACTTAATGCTAGCGAGGTGAGTGTAAAAGCCATGCAAAGTAAAAGAGGTAAATATGTTGAAACGTATAATGCAAAAAAGATAAATGCATTACGTGTTATTTTTAGAATTCAACCCAACACAAATGCCATAAAAGGATACAAAGATGCTTATGTAGTGATAAAATCTCCTCAAGGAAAAGTTGTTAATGAAAAAGGTGTTTTTACTTTAAAAGGAGGTGATGATCAACCTTATACAGACCTAACAACAATTTACTATAATAAACAAAGTATTAAAGCCGTAATGTTTATTGATAAAATAGTGCATAAATTCACTAAAGGAACTTATACTGTTAACATTTTTATTGATGGGGTAGATGTAGGAGAAAACGTTTTAACACTATCTTAAAATATAAACACCAAATACAGTTACCATAAAGTAAACTACAATAGTCATAGCTCCAGCATAATCCTTTGCAACACGTTGACCGAACAACAACATTAATAATATTTTTGAGGCTATTACAGCGGCTAAAAAGCCTATTGTAGTACTTTCAGAAATATATACTTGTATTATTCCTACAATACTTAAAAAGCCTACAATTACTTCACTTACTAGAATAATAATAAGTAACAAAGGCACACTATTTCTTAGAAATGTTTTTGCAAAATGATCTTTTAAAAAAGACACATTTCCTTGCCAATCCGTTATTTTGTCTATACCAGATTGTAAAAAAGTAATGGTAATAAAAACTAAGATTAAAAGTTGAGGGGCAAATTTTATACCTGTGTTATATAGGTTTTCCATGGTTATTGATTTTAATCAAAGATAAGGAAAAAACCCCCATTTTTCAGGGATGCAATAAACCCCCTATTCATGTATCAAATTGTACAATAATCAATTAATTTTGTGGTTATATAGTAATATTGTTGTGTATACGCAGTATTGTAACTTAACCCTTTTATAATGAAGTTCTTAAAACGTATTTTTAGCCTATTTTTATTATTGATAATTGTAATATCATGTAAAAAAGAAAACCCTCAAGAAGATACTGATAACCTTTTTAAATTTAAAGATTATATTTATTACACTACTTCAGGTGTTGTCTCTGTTACCGAATCTTTACAAATAGGTTTGGCAAAAGAAGTGGAAGGTTGGGAGCCTGATAAAGAAATTTCAGAAGACCTTATTACGATATCACCAGCTGTAAAAGGAAAATTAAAGGCATTAAACTCTAGAACATTTGTTTTTAATCCTGAAGAAAATTTAAAACCTGATACTGAATACACCATCAATGTAAACCTTTCAAAAATGTACTTAAACTTGCCATCAGAGTTTAAGGAATATACTTTTAAGTTTAAAACGATTAAACCAAATTTTGCTTTAAATACAAATAACTTACAATCATATAGTAAAGAATGGCAATACATTGAAGGTGTTTTACGCTCCGCTGATGTAATTCCATTAGAAATGGTAGAAAAATTAGTTAGTGTTACGCAAAATGGGAAACCATTATCGATAAAATGGTTGCCTGTGTCACAGAATTCTTCGGTATATCAATTTAAAATTGATAGTATACAACGATTAAAAGACGACTCAGAAATAGATATAAAATGGTCAGGTAAAGATGTTGGAATTGATAATGTAGGTGAAGCAAAAAGAGTTATTCCTGGTATTAGCAATTTTTCTATCGTGAATGCAGATGTAATTCAATCACCTGAACAGCATTTAGCATTAAATTTTTCAGATCCAATTAAAAAGCAACAGAATTTTAAAGGTCTGGTTGCAATAGCAGGAGCTCAAAATTTAAAATATGTAGTTGATGGAAATGTATTAAAAGTTTATCCTGGAACACGATTGAAGGGTAATGTACAAGTAGATGTTTTTTCTGGTATAACCAATGTATACGGTTTTAAATTCAAGAAAAAATTCTCGGAACAAATCGCTTTTGAAGAGTTAAAACCAGCTGTTAAATTAATGAGCAATGGTGTAATTCTACCAGATTCAAAAAATTTACAACTCAATTTTGAAGCCGTTAATTTAAAAGCGGTAGACATTAGAGTTATCAAAATTTTTGAGAATAACATTTTACAATTCTTACAAGAAGAAAATCTTAATGGTATTAATAGTTACAGTATAAGACGTGTTGGTCGTCGTGTAGCTAAACAAACCATGACGTTGATAAAATCTGATATAGAAAATGATGGTAAATGGAAAACGTATGCCGTTGACCTTTCTAAGATGATTAAAACAGATCCTGGGGCTATTTATAGAATTGAATTAAGTTTTACCCAAGAGTATGCTTTAAATAATTGCGACGGAAGTCAATTGGTCACTAACGTTGAAACTGAAGATTACGATGCGTATTTTGAAGATGATGATTATGATGACACTAACCTTGCTGAAGATGAACTAGAAGAACGCGAAGAACAATATTGGGATAACTTGATTTACAATTATAAAAACCACAGATATTACAATTGGGAGGATAGAGAAAACCCTTGTAAAGAGGCGTATTATTTTAACGAAAATAATATTGCTACGGCTAATGTAATGGCAACCAACTTAGGTGTTATTGCCAAAAAAGGAGTTGATAAATCGTATCATTTTGCGGTTACAGATATTTTAACAACCACTCCTATTTCTGGAGCAAAAATAGAATTATTTAATTTCCAACAACAAGAAATAGGCACTGTAAATACGGATAGTCAAGGCTTTGCATTATACAAGGCAGAAAAAAATGCCCATTTTGCGGTGGTCTCTCATGCCGGACAAAAAACCTATCTTAAACTTAATGATGGTTATTCACTATCGTTAAGTAAGTTCGACGTTTCGGGTAAACAATTACAAAAAGGCTTAAAAGGTTATATTTATGGTGAGCGTGGTGTTTGGAGACCTGGAGATAGTATTCATTTAACTTTTATGTTAAATGATGTTGCAAATCCGCTACCTAAAAACCATCCTGTTAAGTTAGAAATTACAGATCCTCATGGTAAATTAACGCATAAATTAATAGATACTGATGGAAAAAATGGCTTCCATAAGTTTACCGTTGTAACGGATGAAACGGCTGCTACAGGTAATTGGAATGCTAAAATAAGTGTTGGTGGAGCAAATTTCTATAAAGCTTTAAAAGTAGAAACGGTTAAGCCAAATCGTTTAAAAATTGCCATTGATTTTGAAGATGAAATTTTAACCGCCAATACACCTATTGACGGAAAATTATCCGTTAAATGGCTTCATGGTGCAGATGCTAAAAATTTGAAAGCTGATGTAAAAGTCAAATTTACGAGTACCTCAACAGCTTTTGATAAGTATCCAAATTATGTTTTCTCTGACCCTACCAGAAAATTTACTCCAGAAGAAGTAACCGTATTTGATGGTAAATTAGATGCTGAAGGAAATGCAAATTTGACTAAAAAACTGAGTTTTAATAGTAAAGCTCCAGGCATGCTTAGAGCTTCATTTTTAACGAGAGCATTTGAAAATGGTGGTGACTTCTCTATTGATGTTATTTCAAAGAATTTTGCACCTTATGATGCATTTGTTGGCTTACAATCTCCAGAAGCTAAGGCTTATGGTTCTTATTTTACTGATGAAGATGTTGAGTTTGATTTGGTGACAGTTAATAATCAAGGGAATCCAATTGCTAAAAAAGGAGTTCAAGTAAAAGTATATAAAGTAGAATGGCGTTGGTGGTGGAACTCGTCTTATGACGATTTAGCTTCGTATGTAGGTAGCCAATATCACAAACCAATTTTAACTAAAGTGATTAATACTTCTGCTAATGGTAAAGGCACTTTTAAAATTAATGTGCCCGATGAAGAAGGTGGAAGATACCTAATACGTGTATATGATCCCGAAAGTGGTCACGCAACAGGTAGAACAGCTTATTTTTATAAAGATTGGTGGAAAAGGCCTGCTGGTAGTGATGCTTCTGGTGCTACAATGTTGGTGTTTTCTTCAGATAAAACCGATTATAATGTAGGTGAAAAAGCAAAGATTACCTTCCCATCAGGAACAGTAGGTAGGGCTTTAATTAGTATAGAAAATGGAACGGAAGTAATTGATCAAAGATGGATTAAAACCCAAAAAGGAGAAACGACAACTGAAATTGATATCACTAAAGAAATGGCTCCAAATGTGTTTGTAAACATATCATTGTTGCAGCCACATGCTTCAACGGCAAATGACTTGCCAATTCGTATGTATGGTGTAATTCCGTTGATGGTTAAGGACCCTAATACAATTTTAGAACCTCAAATTTCAATGCCGAAAGTATTGAAACCTGAAGAAAAATTTACAGTTAAAGTGAGTGAAAAACAAGGTAAACCAATGACATATACCTTGGCAGTGGTAGATGATGGTTTATTAGATTTAACACGATTTAACACGCCAAATGCTTGGGATGAATTTTATAGTAAAGAAGCACTAGGTGTAAAAACTTGGGATATTTTTGATTATGTAATTGGAGCTTATGGCGGAACAATTGCACAAATTTTCGCCATTGGTGGAGATGAAGATGCAGGGCCTAAAAAACCTAAAAAAGCGAATAGATTTAAGCCTGTGGTTACGTATTTAGGACCTTTTACATTGGATAAAGGAAAAACAGCATCACACGAAATACAGATGCCTAAATACATTGGTTCAGTTAGAACAATGGTTATTGCTGGTGACAATTCTAAGGAAGCTTATGGAAGTGCTAGTGAAACAACTCCTGTTCGTAAACCACTAATGGTATTATCTTCCTTACCTAGGAAGTTAAGTCCTGGTGAAAAAGTGACATTACCTGTTACCATTTTTGCAATGGAAGATAAGGTAAAAAGAGCGAATATAAGTTTGAAATTGAGTGATGGAATTACTATTGTTGGTGAACAAACCCAATCGGTAACTTTTGATAAACCAGATGAGAAAATGGTTTATTTTGAGTTAGACGTTAGTAAAGCACAAGGAATTGGTACCATTGAAGTATTGGCATCTGGTAATGGAGAGAAATCATCTTACAAAGTAGAAATTGATGTTGTTAATCCCAACCCGATAAGTTCACGTTCAACACAAGTCGTTTTAGAACCGAATGCATCTCAAAATATTGATTTTACCAGTTTTGGAGTGCCAGGAACAAGCTTTGCTCAAGTAGAGTTTTCTACATTGCCTCCGATGGATTTTACAAGAAGGTTACAGTATTTAATTCGTTACCCACATGGTTGTGTAGAACAAACTACGTCAAGCGGTTTCCCTCAATTGTATTTGACGGATATTTTGGACTTGACTTTTGATAAAAAACAAGAAATTGATAATAACATTAAAAAGACAGTAGAACGTTTGGGAAGATATCAAACTCCAAGTGGCGGATTGAGTTATTGGATGGGGCAAAACAATGCGAATGATTGGGGAACAAGTTATGCGGGCCATTTTATGCTGGAAGCACAGAAAAAAGGGTATGTAATGCCTTTAACCTTTATGAACAATTGGTTAAAATATCAACAAGAAGCTGCTAGAAATTGGAGAGCTAACGCTAGACGTTACAATACGGATTTAGCACAAGCTTATCGTTTATATACTTTAGCTTTAGCGGGTCATGCTGATTTAGGTTCAATGAACAGATTGCGTGAATATAACCAACTTTCTAACGATGCAAAATGGAGATTGGCAGCGGCGTATGCCTTGGCAGGACAAAAAGAAGTGGCTAAGAAAATAGCTCAAACAGCAAATATCCATTTTGAATCTAACACGTATGATTATTATACGTACGGTTCAACGAACAGAAATAGAGCTATGGCAATGGAAACAATGTTATTGACTGACAATCCAAAATCGAGAGAAATGTCCGAATATTTAGCAAAGGAGTTGTCAGCTGATAGATGGATGAGTACGCAAACAACAGCTTACAGTTTATTGGCTATGTCTAAAATGGTAGAAATTGGTGGCGGTAAAGATTTGAATGTAGAGTTCAGTAATAATGGAACTAAAAGTGATGCTGTTAGTACCAAAAAATCTATTGCCCAACGAAAATTGAAGATTGTAGATGGTGCTAATAGTTTAAAAGTAACCAATAAAAAAGCAAATACGGTTTATGTTACCGTCTTGAATTCTGGAATTTTGCCTTTAGGCGAAGAAATGGTAGAAAAACGAAATTTAAGTGTGCAAGTAGTGTATAAAGATACTGGCGGAAGACGTATAGATATTACAAAATTAGCTCAAGGAACCGATTTTACAGCTACAGTAACCGTGAGCAATTTAAAATACGAATATGTAGCTAATATCGCGTTAACAGAAATTTTCCCTTCTGGATGGGAAATTATAAATACTCGCTTTACTGATTATGGTAATTCAACCACAAGTCAGGCTAATTTTACAGATATTAGAGATGATAGAGTCAATTTCTATTTTGATTTAGAAAGACAAAAAACGAAAACGTTTACTGTACAATTGAACGCTTCTTATTTAGGTAAATATTACTTGCCAGGTATTCAAGCGGAAGCAATGTACGACAACGATTATTTTGTGCGAGACAAAGGACAGTGGATTCAGGTAATTAAATAATTGCCTTACTTTTACCTAATAATATAACCTACAAGGTCTTTTGGCTTTGTAGGTTTTGTTTCTGCAATTGAAAATGCACAATGAACAAAATAATTTCCTTAATTAAAACCCATAAAATCAAGAGTGTTATTATTGTAATACTTTTAATTTGGTATTATTTTTCATTACCAAAACAATTATTTTCTGAGCCTACATCTACTGTTATTGAGAGTAGTGATGGGCAATTATTAGGAGCTCAAATTGCTACAGATGGACAATGGCGTTTTCCAAATTCAGATAGTATTCCCACAAAATTTTCAGCTTCTATTGTTGCTTTTGAAGATGCTTATTTTTATAAACATCCTGGTTTTAATCCTGTTTCTATTGCAAAAGCTTTTTGGCAAAATATAAAATCAGGAAGTGTAAAACGTGGCGGTAGTACTTTGACACAACAAGTAATTCGATTATCACGAAAGGGTCAAAGTAGAACCTATTTTGAAAAGTTAATTGAGATCATTCTCGCAACGCGATTGGAGTTTCGTCATAATAAAGATGATATTCTAGAATTGTATGCAGCAAATGCTCCTTTTGGAGGAAATGTGGTGGGTTTAGATGTTGCTGCTTGGCGATATTTTGGTAGAAACCCAAATGATTTATCTTGGGCGGAAAGTGCAACACTAGCTGTGTTGCCAAATGCACCAAGTTTAATTTATCCAGGTAAAAATCAACAACGATTATTAGAAAAGCGGAATAGGTTATTAAAAAAATTATTTGATGATGGCACTATCGATGAATTGACATATGAATTGGCTATTCAAGAAAGGCTGCCTCAAAAACCGTTTCCTTTACCACAAATTGCTCCACATTTGTTGCAAGCTGTACATAGTGAGCATAACGGTAAACGAGTTAAATCATCCGTAGATAAAGCCTTACAGCAACGTGTAAATACTATTGTTAAGAACAATTACAATACGCTACAACAAAATCAAATTTATAATATAGGTGTATTAGTATTAAATGTTAAAACGAGACAAGTAATGGCTTATGTGGGTAATGCTCCCACAGATAATGAACATCAAAAAGATGTAGATGTTGTTGATAAACCAAGAAGTACAGGTAGTATTTTAAAGCCATTTTTATACGCTGCAATGCTTGATGCTGGAGAAATTTTGCCAAACACCTTGGTGGCAGATGTTCCCACTCAAATAGCGAGCTATAACCCCAAAAATTTTAATTTAGAATACGATGGTGCCGTACCTGCAAGTAGAGCCTTGTCAAGGTCTTTAAATGTACCTGCAGTTAGAATGTTACAGCAGTTCGGCTTGGACAGGTTTCATCATTACGTAAAAGAATTAGGCTTAACAGATATTAAATACAATGCTAATCATTATGGACTTTCACTAATTTTGGGTGGTGCTGAAAGCAATTTATGGGATTTATGTAAAAGTTATGCTGGCATGTCATCAACCATCAATCATTACGAAGAAACCAGTGGTAAATATTACACAAATGAGTTTGTAAACCCTACTTTTCTATCAGATACAGAAGTCGATTTTGGAAAATTATCTACCGAAAAAACAATATTTGATGCAGGGTCTATTTACATGACTTATGAATCATTAAAGGAAGTAAACAGGCCTCAAGGAGAAGAAAACTGGGAATTTTTTGATTCCTCAAAAGAAATTGCTTGGAAAACAGGCACTAGTTTCGGATTTAGAGATGCATGGGCTATTGGCTCAACCAAAGATTATGTTGTTGGCGTTTGGGTGGGTAATGCTGATGGTGAAGGGAGACCAGGATTAGTTGGCGTTTCAACTGCGGCTCCAATTTTGTTTGACGTTTTTGATGTCTTACCTAGAAGTAAATGGTTTACCAAGCCATTTGATGAGTTAGAAAAAATTCCTGTGTGTGCTAAAAGTGGGTATAGGGCTTCTGAAATTTGTGTGCAAAAAGATTCTGTTTTTGTACAGCGAGCTGGATTAAAAACCAAGGCTTGTCCCTATCATGTATGGGTACATTTAGACGAAAGCGAACAACATCAAGTAAACTCCTCTTGTTACCCTATCAATAAAATGAAACATACTTCTTGGTTTGTTTTACCTCCTTTAGAGGCGTTTTACTATCAGCGTAAAAATCCTTCTTATAAGAACCTGCCTTTATTTTTACCGGGCTGTTTATCAAGCAATAAGGCAGTAATGGACTTTATTTACCCTAAGGAATCGGTTAAAGTATTTTTACCAAAAGATTTTGACGAAAATACCAATCAGTTGGTTTTTAGGCTAGCACATAATATAGCAGATATAAAAGTTTTCTGGTATTTAGACGAGAATTATATGGGCACAACCCAAACTTTTCATGAATTGGCATTGCGTCCAAAACCAGGGAAACATATCGTTACTGTTGTTGATGAATTGGGCAATGAAATTAAGCGAGTTATTGAAATTACAGATTAACTTTTATGTAAAATACTGAAAATGTAGTATCTTGCAATTAAATAACTCTAATTGCAACCCCTAACCCATGTTAAAGACAGTAATTGTTGATGACGAAATCAATGCACTCGAAGCTTTAGAATGGAAATTAAATCGTTATATTGATGATATAGAAATTATCAAATGTAATGACCCTAAAGAAGCCATAAATACAATTGATAGAGAGAAACCAGATTTGGTTTTTTTAGATATTGAAATGCCAGAAATGGATGGATTTACATTATTACAACAATTATCCTACACTAATTTTGATCTCATATTTACAACCGCACATGACGAGTTTGCTTTAAAAGCAATAAAAGTCTCTGCTATTGATTATTTGCTAAAGCCTGTAGATAAAGATGAATTAATTACCTCAGTTCAAAAAGTTAGAGTGTCTAGAAAAGAAAATGTAATTGAAGACAAATTACAATCTCTATTTTCAAATTTGAAAAGGAAAAATGATAAGATTAGTATTGCAGCTGATGGTAAAATTTCTTTGTTTGACAGAGATGACATTGTAATGTTAAAAGCTGACAAAAGCTATACTACTGTTCATTTAAGCGATAAAAGGACATTATTGGTCACTAAAACGCTGAAAGAAGTTGAAAAGAAATTTAATTATCCTGAGTTTTTTCGAGTTCACGCCTCCTATTTGGTTAATATGAATCATGTTAAAGAATTTTCTAAAAAAGATGGAGATGTCTTAACGTTGATTAATAATTTAGAAGCTTCTGTTAGTAGAAACAAAAAAAATGAATTGTTAGAAAGGTTTTTCTAATCATTTAATTTTCCATTAGATTTATAAAAACGCCCCTTATGCTATTTGAATTAAGTTCTGAATTATATGCATGGATAAGAGGTGGTTTGTTGTTTGCTGCATTATATAGCTTTATATTCTTCATTCTAAATAAAAGAAAACAATACCTTTATTACAGTTTATTTTTACTTTTTTTTTTCCTATACTATCTTAAAAATAGTAGCAACGGTAGGTTCGATTTAATTTATGATTATATAAATTACCCCTTATTACTTTTAGGATTGGCTTCTTATATTGCCTTTGGTAGAGATGTTTTAGAAACAAAAAAGAAAATCCCAGAATGGGATCGGATGATTGTTTTGGCCATGCGTTTTACTTTTATAATAGCATTCGTTTTTATTGGAATTCAATTCTTTTTTGGACATAGCTATCAAGAAAGGGCATTTATCTTTTTAATGCCCATAATTGCTGTATTCTCTGTACTTACCTATTTTGTGTTAACTAAAATAGAAGGAAAGCATGTTACTTATTTTATTATTGGATCCGTATCTTATTTAACGTTAGCAATTGCGGCATATTTATTAAAAATGGCATTTGATAATGAACATTTTATGGGTATGCAGCCAAAATTATTAATGTATTTAGGTGCTTTAATAGAAATGTTAATGACTGCCTTATTAATTGGGAATAAGTTAAGAACATATGAAAAAAATAAAATAAAAATCGAAAATGAACTGATCATAAAAACAAAAGAAATGAATGATCTAAAAATGACCATTTTGCAAACTCAAATGGATCCTCATTTTTTGTACAATTCATTAAATTCTATTAATAACTTTGTATTACAACATGATAAAGAAAAAGCATCAGATTATATTACAAAATTTTCTAGATTAATACGAGAAGTACTTAAAAATTCTACAAGTTTAACAATACCATTAGAAGATGATTTAGGCATTTTAGGTTTATATATAAAGCTAGAGCAAATGCGGACGATTGGTGGCTTTGACTATGTTGTAACTATAGATGAAGGTATAAATTTAAGAGATATTCAAGTACCACCATTATTTATGCAACCATATATAGAAAATGCTATTTGGCATGGGTTTAATACAAAAAAGGATTATAAAAGAATTAGCCTTTCCATATACGATGAGGAAGACAATATACGATGTGAAATAATAGACAATGGTGTAGGTATAAAAGAATCACAAGCTAAACGTGCAAAATATAAATCGGATAGAAAACCCTTTGGTTTAAAAGCTTCAGAAGATAGAATAAAGCTCTTACATGAAAATCAAAAGGTATATGTAATTATTGAAGATATTTCTGATCATAATAATACGGGTACAAAAGTTACTATCAAATTTCCTAAAAAGATACTTTAACAGGCTTTAATCAATTCAAACTAACGTTTTTAGGTATATTTTTATCCTTATTTTGCAATCTTTATTTACCATTTACTGCTAAAATCTTACCGTTTATTAATCTTTTCAGTTCATTCATTGAATTTAATTCATGCAAACAAAAACATAGCGTAAATTTGAGTTATAAATATAATTACTTGGAAACCCAATGTCTATAACATCATTCTCTAAACCATCAGATGCTGACGTATTAAGCAATGTAGACACTAAAGGAAAAGTATTAGGTTTTGTAGATGAAGGTATGGTATTGCAAAATGCAGATGAGACGCGATATGTTAGGACGGTTAAAATAAAATTGGACGAAGAAGAAGTAATACAAAACATTGTGTATATAAAAACGGGGACTGATTGGGTTTTTAAAAAAACAGAAACCATTGCTGTAATTTCACATCCATAAAAAACAAAGAGACTGATTCGTATAAGGGAAAATTACTATGAAAAGGAATGATTTAAAGTTATTCCAAAAAAACCTCAAAATGCTATTAATTTGAGGTTTTTTTATGCCTTTTTTAGAAAATTGTAAGAATTCAAAATTGTTTTTGTTCTAGTTATTATTGAATATCTTTGGCAGAAATCTATTCGTAATGATAAAGAGATTAATTTTCTTATTTGTGTTGATGTCTAACTTGCCCAGTTGGTCACAAACTGATTTTAGTTCAAATTGGGAAGATTTTTACTCGTATAACAATGTAAAAGATTTTATTAAGGTAGAATCAAAAATATATGCAGTAACTGATAATGCTGTATTTATTTATGATACAGTAACCCAGGAAATTGAAAAATTATCTTCCGTTCAAGGGTTGTCCGGAGAAACTACATCTAGCATTTATTATAGTGATATTCATAAAAAACTAGTTATAGGCTATCAAAATGGCTTATTAGAAATAGTTGATGACAAGGGTAAAATTACCTTGGCTACAGATATTCAACGTCTAAGTATTACAGGAGAGAAAGGGATAAATCAGATCACAGAATATAATGATAAGCTCTATTTTTCTACACCATTTGCAATTGTCGTTTATGATATTGATAAATTAGAATATCAAGATACTTATTTCATAGGCAATAATTCTTCAACAGAGAACATAAATCAAATTGCCGTTTATAACAATGTGATTTATGCGGCCACTGAAAGTGGAATTTATACGGCAGATGTTAATAGTAATAGTTTGATTGATTTTAATAACTGGCAGCAACCACAAGGTGACTTTTTAGGCGATTTTAAAACAATAACGGTTTTTAATAATGAATTATTTACATCAAAACTTAGTGGATTTTATAAAATTATTGGAATGGGTTTACAGTTGATTAATTTTTTACCTGATACTATTTTACAAATAAAAGCTTCTGAGAATTATATTACAGTGACAACTCAAAAATCTGCTTATGTTTATAATTCAGCATTGTCACAAGAAGTAGTTGCAAATACTACAGTAGAATATGATTATATTTTACAAGCTGCTTTTGCAGAAAATAATTCCATTTATCTAGGCACAACGGAATTTGGAATTTTAAACCGGAGCTTTTCAAATGGTATCGAACACAATGAAATCCATCCGCAGGGTCCAATTTCAAACGATATATTTTCGATTACTTCAGAAAATGATCACATCTGGGTCGTTTATGGTGGGTATAACGATGCCTTTACGCCACAACAGAGTGAACGTCCAATTAGTCATTTTAATGGCTCAGACTGGGTTAATATACCCTACAGCAGTATAGCTCCTGTGAGAGATTTAGTACACGTAACGGTAGATCCTGATAATATAGAAAAAGCGTATGTCAGTTCATTCGGACAAACATCTGCAGGTCAACTCGGTGCCACGGGTGGAATTTTAGTCGTAGAAAATGATGAAATAACAACTTTTTGGAATCAAACCAACAGTGGGTTAGAAGATTTAGCTCCAGATAATCTTAATTACAGTAGTGTTCGAATTAATGGTACTGCATTTGATAATCGTGGAAATTTTTGGGTAAGCAATTCTTGGGTAAACAACAGATTAAAAAAAAGAAGCCCTAGTGGTGCTTGGGGCGAATTTGATTTAAGTTCAATTATTACCAATGGTGCTTTTGGGTTAACCGAGCTAATTGTTGATAGAACTGGTAGTATTTGGATGGGCTCTAGACGTAATGGTGTGCTAGTTTATAATGAATCAGGTGATAGAAAAAGAGCGTTAGTTACAGAAACTAATAAAGGCTCTTTACCTGATCCAAATGTTAGAACGCTGGCTGTTGATCGTAACAACAGAATTTGGATTGGTACAAAAAAAGGTCTGGTCGTTTATTTTAATGCAGGTAGTGTTTTTGACGATGCTATTTACGATGCTTCTTCAATAGTTGTTGATGACGATGGTATTGCTAAAAAATTATTAGGAGATCAATCTGTAAGTTCTATTGCTATTGATGGGGCTGATAACAAATGGTTTGGTACTGATACGGGTGGAGTGCTTGGTACAAATTCATCAGGGCAAGAGACTTTATTCAATTTTAATAAGAATAATTCACCTATACCGTCTAATAAAATTATTAAAATTAAAGTGGATAATAGTAACGGTAAAGTGTTTATTGCAACAGATAAAGGCTTGGTGGCTTTCAATAATAATGTAGCTCCATTTGGAGAGAGTTTGGGCGAAGTATACGCTTATCCAAATCCTGTTAAAAAAGAACATTCTTTTGTTACTATTGATGGTAGAAATGGTACGCATTTACCTAGAGGAACTAATGTAAAAATTTTAGATGCCTCTGGGCGATTGGTTCATGAGACCAACGTAATTGAAGGTCAAGAATTAAAAGGAGGTAAAGTAATTTGGAACAAAACTAATTTGGCTGGCAGAAAAGTTGCTTCGGGTATTTATATAGTGCTTCTAACAATTCCAGACAAGTCAGAAACTTCAATTACTAAAATAGCTATAATTAATTAAAATGCTAATTACAAGCAAAGCAATTGTACTTAACGCCATTAAATATGGCGACTACGATCTTATTGTAAAATGCTATACAGAGCAAGGATTAAGGTCTTATATGGTTAAACGAATTTTTAAAGCAACAAAAGGTAAGTTAGCTCCTGCATTTTTTCAACCCCTAACGCAATTAGAAATAACGGCTAATTATAATAGTAACAGAACATTACATTTTATAAAAGAGGCTAAAATTAGTACACCATATACCACAATTCACAATAACGTTATTAAACAAACCATGATGGTTTTTTTATCTGAAGTACTCTCTCATGCGTTAAAGGAAGAAGAAGAAAATCAGTCGTTATTTAGTTATTTAGAAACCGCCTTTCAATGGTTAGATAACCATTCAGAAACACCCAATTTTCATTTGGTGTTTTTGATGAATCTCACTAAATATTTAGGGTTCTATCCTGAAAAAGGTAACCAATTTTTGTATTTCGATTTGAATGAAGGTAAATTCACAAATCACATTATATCAAACCTATACATTTCTGGTAAAAATTTAGATTATTTTAAAGCACTACTCGGCACAAATTTTGATATAGAGAATGAGCTAAAACTTAATAAAACGAATAGACACGAATTACTAGAAATTCTAATCCAATATTTTGAATTACATTTACCAGGATTTAGAAAACCGAGATCTTTAGAAGTTTTAAAAGCTGTGTTTAACTAGGCCTTTAATAGGCCTTTAATAAAATTATAATCAATCTATATTAACAAATTAAAACAAATAGGTTGGTAAAATTAATAGAGATGAAGCGTTTTTTATTACTTATTTTAATCTTTTCTTATTTTACTTCAAATGCACAAACAATTACTGTTTTAGATGAAGAAAGCAGGTTCCCAATTTCTAATGTGGCCATTTTTAATGAAAATAAAACAAAACATGTAGTTTCAGATAAAGATGGAAAGGCAGATCTTTCTATTTTTAAATTTAATGACATTTTATCTTTTACTCATTTTTCATATATAGAATATGAAGTTTTAAAACGGCAAATTACAACTGATAAAATTATTTTAAAAAGTACTGAACACACTTTAGATGAGGTTTTCTTATCTACATCAAAAAGTAAAGAATCACGTAATCGAATTGCGGAACAAATAGATGTTTTTTCAATAAAAGATATTCAAAAAATTTCTCCACAGACTTCGGCAGATTTGTTAGCTGAAATGCCTGGTATAAAAGTACAAAAATCACAGTTTGGTGGTGGAAGTCCTGTATTACGAGGTATGGAATCAAATAGAGTGTTATTGGTGGTTGATGGTGTTCGTATGAACAATGCCATTTACAGAAAAGGACATTTACAAAATTCTATTACGGTATCGCCAACAATGTTAGAGAGAACTGAAGTAATATTTGGTCCTTCGTCCGTTATTTATGGGTCTGATGCTTTAGGAGGGGTAATTCATTATTATACCAGAAAACCAACTTTAAGCAATAAGCCTAATGTAAATGGTGCTGGTTTAATGAGGTATAGTACGGTAAACAATGAATTTACTGTACAAGCGGGAGTAGAACTCTCTTTGAAAAAAATAGCGAGTTACACGAGTATTTCTCACAGTAAGTTTGGTGATTTAATGATGGGAAAAAGTCGAAATCATGGTTTTGATGATTGGGGTAAAGTAACTGAATTTTCCAATAATTCAGATAATTATTATAGTGAAACACCAATAGCTAATTCTAATCCCAATTTGCAAAAGAATACAGGATTTGATCAAACTGATTTTTTACAAAAATTACTTATTCCGCTTACTGATAAATCAAGTTTGAGTATAAATTTACAATACAGTACTACTTCTGATATTCCGCGTTTTGATAGGTTAACAGAAAGGAGAGATGGCGAGTTGCGATATGCAGAGTGGTATTATGGGCCACAAAGTAGATTTATGGTATCCACTCAATTGGAGCTCAACCCAGAAAAAAAATGGATGAACCATGGTTTAATTACATTGGCTTATCAAGATATAGAAGAATCTCGTATCGACAGAAAATTTAACAGTCTAGATAGGTCTTATAAAACAGAAAATGTAGATATTTTTAGCTTAAATGCAGACTTTTCTGTGCCCTTAACAAAAACAAAAGATCGTATTTTATCTTATGGAGGTGAACTTACGCATAATGATGTGGGCTCTAACCCTGAAGGAAAAACGTTGGCTGTTAGTGGGAATACAATTACAGGTTATTCAGGTACTTTTGCTGTACAATCTAGGTATGCGGATGGTGGAAGTACGTATTCTACAGCTGCTACCTATGTAAATTATCGTCAAGATATTAGTAAGACTTCCACGTTAAATTCAGGAATTCGTTTTACGTATACAAATTTAGCGGCTACTTGGATAGATGATACTTTTTTTACGTTGCCAGATAATGATATCACTATTGATAATTCAGCAGTAACAGCAACATTTGGGTACATCTTTAAACCGGTTACTAATTGGCAATTTAATGGTGTTTTATCCTCTGGGTTTCGTTCACCAAACTTAGATGATACCGGTAAAGTACGCGAAAAATCAGGAGATGTTACGGTACCGAACATTAATCTAAAACCTGAATATGCCTACAATGCGGAATTGGGGATTTTAAAATATTTTAACAAGAAAAAATTCTATGTTAGCGGAACGGTTTATTATACATTGTTAGACAATTATATTACTCGTGAAGGTTTTATGTTAAACGGTAATACAACGATGATATATGAAGGAGAAGAGGCTAATATCGTTGCTAATGTAAATAAAGATCAAGCCTATATTTATGGAGGAACATTTGATGTAAAAGGTACAATTTCTGACCATTTAAGTACACGAGCTTCGGTAACGTATACCAAAGGTAAGGCGTATGATACTGAAGAGCCGTTATCGTCTATTCCCCCGTTATTTGGCATGGTAGAATTAAGTCACGAAAAAGGTAGATTTAATAGTAGTATCGATTTTAAATTTAATGGTAGAAAAAGACCAGAGGACTATAATATTACGGAAGATATTGACCGTTATGATGAAACACCTTATTTAGCGGAAACAGATTCTTATTATGGTACACCAGCTTGGACAACCTTAAATATTAACTCAAAATACAAGCTTTCGAAAAACTTAGATTTTATGGTTGCTATTGACAATATTTTTGACAACCATTATAAAGAGTTTGCCTCTGGTATTAGTGCTCCTGGGCGTAATTTTTCTTTTACGTTGTTGGGGAATTTTTAAGTTATTATAAATTCAAAGACTTGTTTTCTTCTAAAGAATTAATGACTATATTTGTAAGTGTCGCTTAACATATTTAACAATACCTATCACTTATATTCTTTTTTAGCTCTGTTAAGTAGGCTTTTTATATCTCTATGAAAAATAATCTAACAGATAAATCTCTTGAAAATTGCAATAATATATTAATAGTTGAAGACAATCAATTGTTATCAGATGCAATTGAAATGATGATAAAATTATTGCCTGTAAAAGATTCATTACCAACGTTTCAAATTCAAAAAGCTTTTGATTATGAAAAAGCAGTGGTTAAAATTTTAGAAATCTCAAATCAAGGACATTTAAATACTGTTATTTTAGACATTAATCTCGGTAAGTCAAAAAAAGGTGAACGAAAGTCAGGTCGAGAATTGGGTGTTTTAATAAGAAAGCATGCTCCAAAAACCAAAATCATTGTTTTTACATCTCATAGTGATGAACTTGAAATAAATTCAATTTTAAAAAATATTAATCCTGAAGGATTTTTAATCAAAGATGGTCGTACTGATCATAATTTGTTCCAAGAAGTAATATTAAAAGTGATTAATGGAGAAACTTATTATTGTGATACAGTTTTAAATGTAATGAGCAATATAAAAATCCGAAATAAGTAATTTATTTCAACTTGTTGGAGAATTAAAATAGAGTAATAATGTATAGATTTTTAACCCTTTTAGGATGTTTTTGTGTGTTATTTTCATGTAAAATGAGTAAAACTAACGTAAATGATATTTCAATTGAATTAACTAAAACTGATAATGACTCTATAGCTTTTGATAATTTTTATTCAATAAAAATGGTATCTTCATTATATAATTTTAATCCAAAATTTTACCAATCTCAATTTGAATATAAAAATATACCTAATGTAGATTCACTATTGATTTCAACATTAGTTCAAGACTATAATAAATTTAAGTATGACTTATATAAGTTAGGTTTCCTTGATAGCTTGTCTCCCAGAATAGATAGCTTAATTGAAAAGAAGAAACCAGCTTTGAACGTTCAAGCTATTGTAACCTATTTTTCTAACGGTAAACAGACTGTTATTTTTGATGAAAATAATAATAAAGATTTTTCAGATGACCAGGTTTTAACTTTTAATGAAAATTATTATTTAGAGTATAAAGATCAGAGAATCGATACTAATTTACCTGTTCAAAATCTTAATCTAAGATTAGAAATAAACGACAGTATTATTTTTCAAAAGCGAAAAGTTATTATTTACCCTAGTGCATATTCTTACTATACGGGTTCTTTAAGCAATGATGAGGTAATAAATAAATCTAGAATTCATTTTAAATTTAAAGATTATTGGAAAGGTAAGTTTAGTTACCAAGACAAAAAATACGATTTAGCCATACAAGGTTTTCATCCTCGTTATTTAACGTTTCTTATAAAACCAGATTCATTTTCTTTTAGCAAAACGTCTTCAGAGTATAATGCGAATTTCACTTACAAATTAAAAGATACTATACAGCTGAATAATGATTACTTTGTTTTAGATACTATAAAACAAGATATGTTCGCTTTAAAATTAAAAAAACTTGATTCTTTAAAGGAATTTTTCAGTGATAAAATGGGTTATAAACTCAAAGACTATCAGTTGTTAGATTTGAATAATGTTCCATTTTCAGTTGATAGTGCTTTAAAAGAAAAAGATTATGTTCTATTAGATTTCTGGGGAACATGGTGTTTGCCTTGTATAGCGTTAACTCCGCAATTGAAACGCCTTTTTGATACGTTTGAAAATTTAAATATAGTAGGCATTGCTACGGATAGAGATATAGCCTCTGTTAAGGATTATGTAAAGAAAAACGATATTAGCTGGAAGAATACATTCAACGATGCCTCACCTAAGGGAATTAAAAGAGATTTAAGAATCTCAGCATATCCAACGTTTATATTAATTGATAATAACCGCAATATAGTATATCGGGGTGTTGGTAAGTTAGCCTTAAATGAAATAGAAGAGATAATTAACAAAAAAACCCGAAACAAGTAGCATTCAGCAAAATGGTATTCAAAAAGATTTTGAGAATTAATTACAAATTATAGGTTAAACTCAACACTAAATAACGTGGCTGTATAAAATATTGGCTACTGGAAGTGTAAAATTCATTTGTTCTATCCTGATTAATTGATTTTGTATTAAAAATATTTGTAGCACTAATTTTATATTCCCATTGACTATCCTTCTTTTGGTAAGCTAAGTTCGCGTTTAAAAAACTATACGAATTTAAATGTTGAGTTTGATTTTTGTAGTTATAATATGAATAATCTAGTTTAAAAATAAAAGCTTTTAAAAAATTAGCATCGAAGTTCATGAAAAGTCGATCTGTATTAAATTTAGAATTACTATCACCTTGATTGTACTCATTTATAATGAGATTATATCCTATCTCAATGTTTGGTTTATTCTTGTTATGACTAGTGCTTAATGCAAAATTATAAGATTGAGTAATGGCTTCATTAAGCGTAACTACCTCTTCAAAAACCTGATTATATTTACTATATGAAATTGAACTACCTATTTCAGCCTTCAATTCCCAAAAATATCTAGCCATTTGTAAGTTAACACTTAAATTTTCATCTGAAAAATTTGAATTAAAAGGAGAGGACAACTGCAACACACCATCTGGATTAATCTTATTGCGAAATGCATTTATGGC
Source organism: Aureibaculum luteum (assembly GCF_003449015.1). GTDB lineage: Bacteria > Bacteroidota > Bacteroidia > Flavobacteriales > Flavobacteriaceae > Aureibaculum > Aureibaculum luteum. Next base: position 1,144,640 of record NZ_QRGD01000001.1, read on the forward strand.
TTTATTATAATTAATTGAAGTGAAAAGTGACATATATTGACCTGATTTGAATAAATTTCGATCAACATAATAACTTAAGTTTAAATCGTGTGATAAGGAATTTTCCAAATCACGATTTCCTCTAAATAATGAATTGTAATTATTTAAAACTAACCCTTCCGCTAATTTGTTTACATCAGTAAACCTTGTTTGAATTTTATAATTGAAGTAAATTGATTCCGAGTTGTTGAACTTTACAATAGTATTAAAATTGGGTAAAAATTGAAAAAAATTATGTCTTGAGGAGTTTTCAAATTGCGTATTTTTAGAAACATAATTGTGTAACGTAAAACCTGGACTTATTGTGAAAATCCCTGTTTTTAATCGATAACGTAGTCCTAAATAGATATCATTAAAACGATAAGAAACATCATTTTTTATTGGTGCTTCTGCATCGGTTAAATTATTAACAGTACCGTTATCTAGAATTTGAAATATTTCTGAATTAAATTGCTGCTTACTTAACAAGGTACCCAATGTGAAATTTAGATTGCTTCTTTTAGTTAAAACATACCAATAATCAAGTTTAGCATCAAATTTGTTTGTTTTTACAAGATGCTTCTGATTCACATTATAGTTGGATTGAGCTTGATCTAAGCCAAGGTTGTCAGCAAACGGAAATAGACTTGTTTGAGCTAATATGGCATTGTAAAAAGGGTCTTCTTTTTGTATTAAATACTGCGATTCAAAAGCGAGAATATTTTTGTCGTTTAGCGTATAATAGTAATCTAAACCTTGTGTAATTTTATAAGGATTTTGCTTATTGGTCTCATCAATATCTTTGAGTACTGATGAGTAAAAATCTTTATAAGTGCTTTTTTTAGAAAAACTGGCAAAAGCGTTGTAATTTAATTGTTCCTTACTATCGGGTTTATAAACTGAACTTAATTTAAACAAGCCTAACTTACTTTTTTGACGTTTATCATTCGTTGTAGTTTCATCTTCTATTTGGTTTGCATTAGTTTCTGTTTGTGTAAACTGTCTTAAACTTTTTTCAATGGTTTGGGTTATATTACTAGAAAAAATAGCAAAACCAGATAAATCCCAATTTTGGGAAGGAGAATAATTGAGGTCTGTTGCAATAAATTTACTATCAATAGACTTTGCCTGATTATTACGTAATGCTAATGAACCATAATCCGTTGATTCAACGTTAAAAAGAGTCCCGCTTTTTTGATGTACATCATTAAATCTTCCAGAAAATCGAGAAAGGTCATTTGAAGATAAAGGGGCGTCACCAATATTATTAAAATCAGTAATGATGTTGACACTTTTTTTAGGACTATAATAAAATAGTTTAGGATGAATTATATACCTTTCACTAGGGCCTCCTCCAATCATTACATCGCCAAACCAAAAATTCTTCTTGCCTTCTTTAAGCTTAATATTAATGGCTACATTTTCGCTATTGTCACGTAATTGACTTAATTGAGCGACATTGTCATGATTTTTTAGTATCTCTATCTTGTCAAGTACATTGGCTGGAATGTTTTTTGTAGCTAATTTTGTGTTACCGTCAAAAAAACGTTTCCCTTCAACCATTATAGTATTAACTACTTTTCCTTGTACTTTTATTTCTCCATCTTTGGTTACTTCAACACCTGGTAAACGTTTTAATACATCTTCAAGCTTTTTGTCACTTTCGTTTTTAAATGAATCCGCATTATAGATTAGGGTATCTCCTTTAATTTTAATGGGTATTTTATAGGTCAGTTCGACTTCATCTAAATCAGTTGAATCCTCTAAAAGATGAAAATTTCTAATTATATCAGTTGCATTCGTACTAATTTCTATTTGAATATTCTTCTTACCTATATAGCTTACGGTTATTTGGTAAGTTGTGTTTTCGGCTAAGTTAAGGCTATATTCACCCTTCGGATTGGTAATTTTAAAAGATTCAATGGTTTTTGTTTTTTGATTTACAGCAATAACATTAGCCATCTGCAATGGGCTGCCAATACTGTCGTTTACAACGCCATTTAACTTAACTTGAGAAAATAACACGTTTGATAGGCAAAAAAGGCCAAAGAAAAGATAATACTTGATTAGATGTAGTAGCATAACATCTTATAAATAGAAATTAATTTTCAAATGGAAAACCCATTTTTTCCTCAAACCCCTTTGGAGAAACTATTTTGCCTCTTAGTGGTTCTATTTTAGCAAGTTTTTCTGGATTTAGCACAATTTCAGTCGCAACAATTGTCTGGTAACCAGCCTCGTCAACTTCTAAAATTAATCCTGGCAATCCCCCATATCTATCTGGTCCATTACTAATTGGAATTTCCATAGTGTACCAAGCAATAAAATTTAAATCTTTTAGTTCTAAAACATTTTCAAAACTACCATCTTCATTCTTCACCTGTTCATTACGCTCTACACTTTGAACAAAAGAGGCTTTATAGCAAGTATATTTTCCAATTTTCTTTGTTTCGTCTATTAGTTTCCAATTATATACTTTCATAGTATCCTTTACAACTAATTGTGCACCGAAACCATCAAACTTCCACATGTAATAATTTTCTTTAAAATTTTTATAATAATCTGTAAATGGAAATTGATCAACATCTGAAGGTTTAAGGTTTAATTCTTCGATAGGTTTATAAATAGATTCCAAATTATTAAATTCTAAAATGAATGTTCTTTCAAGAAATTTTTTAGATATATCTATTCCGTCTTCAATTTTTTTACGCTCAGTAATATCTAGGTCTGGATCTTCTAATTGTTTTCTTTCTTTGGTATCATTATATATACGTTCATAAGTAATTTTTCCTTGAAAATTTTGTGCAGAAAGAATTAGCGTAGAGAATATGTATACTATTAGTGATAATCTAAGTGAGAGATTGCTAGCGTTTTTCATGGTAAGAATTTTACAAATCTAAAACTAACATTTTTTTTTCATATATAGATTAAGTTTAGTACATGTTCTTAAAATTAGTGAAGAAGATAAATGAGTTTTTACTGAAGAAGCAATAAAAAAACCCAAAATAAATAGCATTTAGCAAAAGGGAGTAAGCTAAACGGTACTCATTAAGGGTTCATTAGTATCTTCTGTTAAGTTCTTTTAAAAATCAAACTTATAGGTCAATCCACCAAAAACTTGTAAACCTTGCACATAGTAGTTAGTATATTTTTGATAATCGCTACTTAATAAATTATTTACCTTAGCAAACGCCGTAAGTTTTTCATTAAATTTATAACCTCCATTAAGGTTTAAATCTACATAATCACCTACGGTAACTCTAGTTGCTGGGTTAATTGGTGTTGAGATTTCATCTTTGCGACTACCAACATAAAATATGTTAGCACCAGCAAACCAATTATCATTATTATAATCAGCAAAGGCACTTACTTTTAACGCAGGTAAGTTCCATGCTTTATCTTCGGTTTTAGTGTCGTATTGATTGAATTCTGCATTACCACCTAATTTTAACTGTTTTGATACATCTATAGAGACTTCTGCAAAACCACTAATAGTTTTAATAGTATCATATACCACACCAAAAGAATTTCCGGCTTTATAACCATAATCAACTAAATCAGTTCCTTGGGTTTTAGAAGCATTTAACTTGTATAAAGGCTTGTCACGCTCGTTGCTATATGATGCTTTAAAGTTATATCCAATATTCGAGGCTAATTTTCCTTTTAAACCAAAGAACCCGTTATATTGCTCATCTGTACGTCTCATGGTTAAGGTAGGCGAAATAAAAGGATTCTCATCTGCAAAGCCTTTAAAGGAGTTTTGATGTAAATCTCCAGTTACACCTCCATAAAGTGTCAAAACCTCGTCTATAAGCTTGTAAGAGGCTGTAACGTTCGGATAATAATAGCCTTTACTTTCATTACCACTACCTGTACCTGAACTGTATAATAATTTTACACCAAGGTTCACGGTAAGGTCATTACGTAAAATTTCTAAACTAGGGTTAAAACCAATATTAAAAAAGGTATATTTTAAATCGTCTGTATCTTCGTAATTTCTTTCAAATTTACCTCTTAAAAATTCTAAGCGTACATCAGCATTGATATACTCTGATGCAATAGGAAATTCTATTTTTGGTTTTGCTAAAAAGTGAATTTCTGCACTCCCTTGGTCATCTGTAAAACGATTAGATTCAACAGTGCCGCCTTGAAAAAAGGAATCTTTATAATCCACTTTACCGCCTACATAAATTTCTGTATATTTTTGCTGTTCATCAATACTTTCAATAGCATTTTCACTAAAAGAAATTAGTTCAGGTAAACCATACCAGTTATATTTTTGCATTCTTGCACCCGCATTTACCTGCCAGTCAAAGTCGCGTTCTTCTTGTTTATAAAAAAGATCTAACCGTGTATCAAAATAATTATCATCTAATTCAATATTATTAATACCTCCTTTGGATGAAATAAAATTAAAAAAGGCTCCAAAGTCATTATAACGATTGCTATTTCCATGAACAAATAACTCTACACCTGGGGTAGAAAAATTACCAAATCCTGCAGAAACATAATTGTCATACACTTGTGGACTCGGATTTACCTTTAGTACTTTTGCTTTTCCTTTATTGGGAGTAAATGTAGAAGCTACAGGAATGGAAAAAATGCTATAACTAATAGGTTTTTTTATATCAATATCGTTGGTGTCAATTTGAGGTGATGATTTTATTTTAAAAGCATCAGAAACCGTTGGGGTATATGATTTTACCACATTGATAACTTCCGTGCCAATAGTATCTTTACTCCTTTCCTGAGCAAACGTTAATGATGTTACCAACAATATAATCAATGTTGAAATGTATTTTTTCATGTGTTTATTTCTATTGTTTTTTAATGGTCACATGCAGTTCGCAATTAATCAATCTTTTGTATGATAAAATATTGAACATGCTCGTGTCATGTTGTAATTAAATTTGAAATTTATATTCAAGATTTAAAATTGTTTTTGTACTTAATTTATTGATCCTATTCTAATTCTCTGGATTGACAGATTCATTAGTCTCAGCTTCTTTCTTCTTAATTTTAACAAGCTCTGATTTGGCTTCATCGGTCACATCTTTATAATCGGAAAAGTTTTTAATCACACTTTCTAAAATATAAGTAGCTTGATAAGCATCTTGTAATTCGTAAAAGTTTTTGGCCATTACAATTAGTCCTTTGGCTCCAAAATATTTATAAGCGGAATAATCTGCCACTAAAGTCTGAACTGTGGTATTTGACACTTTGTAATTACCTTCTTGGTGTTTAAAATAAGCATCATAATAAATCGCTTCCGCTTTTAATTCGCCTGTAGCAATTTTACCGACTTCGGTGTACGCTTCTTCAGCCTTACGTTCATCACCTGTTTTAAATGCAGAACGAGCAATAATTACTTTAGCATCAGATTTTACTCTATTTTCTAATTTTGGTCTCAATAATACTTTTTCAGCATACGCTACGGCTGCATCGTAATTTTCTTGTTCGTAATATCCTTTCATCAAATTACTTTGAGCAAAAGTGATGTTTTGAGGAAAATCAGCTTGCTCTTCCAAACGTTTTAAAATCGGCATTGCCTTCGTCCAATTATTAGCTTCTAAATAAGCTTGAGATAACCTTGATAAAGCTTGTTCAGTAAACTCATTACGTTCTTGATCTGTTACATAATTATAATAGGGTATAGAGGTTGTTTGTTGTTTTTCATTAAATAGAGCCTCTGCTAGATAGAAATTAGCGTTTAAAGCGTGTCCACCACTTGGAAATTCTTTTAGATAGCTTTTAAATGCTGAAATTGCTTTTTTACGATTGTTTAAGAGGTATTGTTTTTCAGCCGATTCGTACATGTCATTATCCAAATCAGAATCTGTTACGGTTACAAAATCTAGATCTTTAACCCAAGAAGCATATTCATCAACACGGCCTAGATCTACATAGATTTGTCTTGCATTGGCAACCGCTTGTTTGGCTTCTCCAGTACTAGGAAATTCCTTAACCACACGTCTATATTTATCTAAGGCTTCATTATCTCTTTCTATATTATAATAGATTAATCCTTGTTTTAATAAGGCTTTAGGTACGTAAGAGCTTCTTTTATATTCATTGAGTAAATTGTTGTACGCAGTTAAGGCAGATTCATTATCATCAGCAACAATATATGAATTACCTAATTCATAATAGGCGTCATCACGTAGGGTAGATTTAGGATACGCTTTTAAAAAGGCCTTAAAATCGTCAATTTTAGCATTGTTTTTACGGATAAACCCATAACTCATCGCTCTTTGAAAATGAGCATAATCCCTGTCAATACCTTTTTTGTTTATAACGTTGTTGTAAGCCGTTATGGCTTTATTGTAATTACTAGAAACATAAAACGCATCACCTAAACGTAAATAGGCATCGTTAAGTTTGTTTTCGTCATCAGGATTTGTATCAATAAAAGACTGAAATTCATCACCAGCACGGTTATAATCTTTTAATTTAAAGTAAGAATACGCAATATTATAATCAATAAATTCATTTTCTGGAAGGCCAGAAGCGTCCATTTTTTGAAATTTTTGAAAACCAGCTAATGCGTCTTTATAATTATTTGACAAATAATTAGTTTCTGCTTTCCAGAAAATGGCTTTTGCCGTCGTTGAAGTATTTCTAGGACTATCAATAGCAAGGTCAAAATAAGTCAATGCATCATCATAATCTCCATCATTAAATAATTGAATTCCTCTATATAAGGCTACTTTTTGATATAAATCTTTATGATGTGCTTCGTTTTTACCTTTTAAAGCAACTAATGCACCAGCATAATCTTTAGAAGAAATGTAAGCACTAATAAGTAATTCGCCAATTTCGTCTTTCGCGGTAGATTTTGGATACAGGTCTAAATATTCTTGCAACACATCAGGTACACTTTTATAAGGATTACCAATTTCATAACTCAGTTTAGCATAATTTAACCAAGCATCTTTTTTAATATCCTCATTAAATTCCATTTGCGAGGCATTTCTAAAGGCATTTAGAGCTTCCGTTTTAAGATCTGTTTTCAAATAACACTCTGCTAAATGGTAATATGCATTTTGAGATACCGAATTTTCGCCACCAATAATTTTATTAAAATTCGCTATAGCATTTTCATAATCGTTTTGTTTGTAATAGGCATAACCTAATAAATAATAATCTGTATTGTTCCATTTACGACGTTTCCCTTTGTAATTTTTTAGATGCGGTATGGCTTCAGCATATTTATTAAGGTTAAAATAACTTTCACCAATAATTTTTGAAATTTCTGATCGCTCGTTTACATCCGCTTTTTTAAGAAATGGTTCTGCAACATCAATAGCTTCTTGAAACTGTCCTGTTTTAAATTTGATATTTGCCATGTAGTATGGTACATCATCACCTAATTCTTTGTCATTAGCAACTTCGCCTAAATAACGATCAGCGTTGTCATAATCATCATCTTGATAAGCGATAAATCCGTAGTAATATTTCGCTTGAGAGCCATATTCTTGAGAAGTCAATAATTTTTGAAAAATACCTTTTGCTTGTTCATAGCTTTTCACTGCAAATAGACCATAAGCATATTTAAAATTAAAATCTTCTTCTTGCTTTATAGACAGGTTACGCGTTTCTACACGTTTGTACCATTTTAGGGCATAAGGATAGTTGGCATTTTTAAAATAATAATCGCCAACCTCTAAAAATGCCGTATTTTGTTTAGTACTTGTAGGAAAACGCTCTACAAATTTTAGCATCATTTTGTCGCCATCGCGTTCGCCAATTTGAATGGCACTGAATGCTTCATAATAAGCACAATTGGCTTTATATTCAGAAATATCGTCAAAATCAGATTTTAAAGAATTAAATTGGTGCTTGGCAGCAACAAAATCTCTGTTATTATATAAGTCAACAGCATGATTGTAGGCCGTTAAATTGTGCGTATAAATTTCTGTTTTTTGAGCAAAGCTAGAAGCTGAGCAAATAAAAACTATGGTGGCGAGAAGCCAATTTTGGCAATGCTTCATTGTGGTGAATTGTTTAAAAAATAATTCGTAATAAATATCAAAAATAACACACTCTAAGTTAAACAACGTGCAAATTATTCTAAATTGTATAATTGTTAATTAATATAACATTTTGTTAACTAAATGTGTTAAAATTCATTATCAAATGGCAAAAATTGAGCCAAAATGATCTTAGTTAAATCATAAATATATTTTCTAATCGTTATTTTAGGGACTTTGGTAAAATCACTTCACACCTTAAACATTCAATTTTATTCCCTAAATTTGTCAGGCAAAATAATTACAAATCCATGTCCGAGCAAAAACCGGTATTACATTTAAAGAATGCCTTTATTTTTCAACAAGAAAATTTAATATTATCTGATATTAGTTTAGATATTTATAGAGGTGATTTTATGTATTTAATTGGAAAAACGGGGAGTGGTAAAAGTAGTTTGATGAAAACCTTATATGGCGACTTACCCTTAACACAAGGTGAGGGAGATATTGTAGATTTTGATTTGATAAAATTAAAAGAAAAGGAGATACCTTTCCTTAGAAGAAAATTGGGTGTTGTATTTCAAGATTTTAGGCTACTTAATGATAGAAATGTACATGATAATTTACTTTTTGTATTGAAAGCTACGGGTTGGAAAGATTCTTCTAAATGCAAATCTAAAATTGATGAGGTTTTAGAAAAAGTAGGGATGAGAACCAAAGGTTTTAAAATGCCTTTTCAACTTTCTGGTGGTGAGCAACAACGTGTGGCAATTGCTAGAGCGTTATTAAATGATCCTGAATTGATTTTAGCTGATGAGCCAACGGGTAATTTAGATCCGAAAACCTCTTTGGAGGTAATGAGCGTTCTGGAGGAAATTAATAAAGAAGGCAAAACCATATTGATGGCAACTCACGATTATGCCCTTATTTTAAAATATCCTCATAAAACCATTAAATGTGATGGTGAAAAGGTTTTTGAAGTGGTTTAGGAAATTAAATCAATTATTTTTTGAGCATTTTCCTTGGTGTTAAATCCTTTTAAATGATTTGATTTCTTACGTTTTTCGAACTCTTTTATTGAAAAACGCTCACCCATCAATTGATTCGTTTTTTCTATAAATTGTTGCTTTGTATTGGCAATTTCACATAAGTCTTGAAGTCCTGTACCTTCTACCATATCACTATTTACTAAACAAAATCTACCATTATAAAGTGCGTTGATTAATTTTAGTTTAATACCTGTTTTTTGAAAGGTTGGTAGTACATTAATATGAGCCTTTTCTAATAAGAGATCGAGGTGGCCTCCATCTTTAATAACAACAAATTTCATGTTGCTATGTAAGTCAATTTTTTTAGAAATATCCTTGTTGATAAAACTACTTGCAAAGATTATAGGATAATTAATTTCTTTAAAAGCCGCTATTAAAAAAAGTGCAGATTTTATGTTATCGGCTATTCTTAAGTCACCATAATACAATATGTAATCACCTTTCTCTGATAAATGTTTTATATTATTATTCTTATGAAATGCAGGAATATAGACAGCTTTGTCAACATATTTTTTGTGAAAATATTCATGTTCTAAAGGAGAAATCGTTAAAATTGAATTTGTTTTATTTGCTATTTTTTCAAAGTATAAAAATTTTATAGCTTCAAGTTTAAAGAAAATCTTTTTAAATATGTTTTTCTCACTTTTTGCTAATCCATTTAAATACTCATGCTCTATATTATGGGCTCTTACAAGTGTTATTCTATTAGCAAAAGTATTTTTCAGTAATGGAACAGTAGTATGTAAACCTTCAAATAATATTGGGGCATTACTATTTTTCAAATTTTCAAGCAGTACATTATTATATCTAGATTTCGCTCTGAATGGGATTGTTGAAAAAACGCTACTTATAACAGTATTACGTTTATAATAATAGATATGTTTACAATACTTTTTTAAATTTTCAGGCCTACCTCTGCCAAACTCAAATACGTGTAAATAAATATCAACATTTAATTCGCTTAATGCCTTTATTTTGTAGAAAACATCTATTACGCCACCGTAATTTGGTGGGAAAGGAACATCAAAGGAAACTATATGTAAGGATTGCTTCATTAACATGTATTCATAAAAGTAAATAACCTTACGAAGGTATTGTTTTTAATATATTTTCAATACCTTTAAATTATAATTAATTTATGCTTTTTGTGGAATATAGAAGAGAGACAATCGCAACACTATTATTAAAAAGACTTACAGAACAAAAAGTAGATTTAAAAAGGCAGTTTATTGATTCTAAGCCATTAATTGGTCATTTTGTACTCGATAACCTTTTACCTAATGACCTCACAAAAGAGGTTTATGAAAAATTTCCATCTACAAAAGAGGTAATACAAAAAAAGAATATAAGAGAATCTAAATATATAGCGTATCAAATGAACGCCTACGATTCGTTGTTGGAAGAAACTATTTATGCTTTTCAAGACAAAAGAGTAGTAAATATAATTAAAGAGATATGTGATTTAGATTCTATTTTACCAGACGAGAATCTATATGCAGGTGGGCTTTCAATGATGGGTAAAGAGAATTTTTTAAACCCTCACTTGGACAATTCTCATGATGCGGATTTAAAAAATTGGAGAGTATTAAATTTATTATTTTATGTTACTCCAGATTGGAAAAAATCATCAGGAGGTAGTTTAGAATTATGGCCAAAGGGAGTAAAAGCACCTTCAATTGAGATAACGAGTAAATTTAATAGACTTGTGGTTATGTCTACACATAAAAACTCATGGCATTCTGTAAATAAGGTTACGACAGAGGGAGTTAGGTGTTGTGTTTCAAATTATTATTTTTCTGAGAATCCAATTCATAATTCTGATAAGTTTCATATAACTACATTCAGAGGGAGGTCAAATCAGAAATTGATTGATATTTTATTAAGATTAGACAATCAATTAAGAAAAGGGGTTCGTAAACTTTTTAAAAAAGGAATTAGGGAGAACCCTCATAAATATAAAAAGTAACTTCTATTTCAAGTTTTTAAAAACTTCAACTAACTTTGATTGTTCACTTTCCCAGGTGTATTTTTCAGATGCTTTTTTTAAGTTTTGCTTATAGGTTGCATACTCCTTAGTATTCGCAGCTATCTGTTTTATTTTTTCTGCTAATTTTTTGGGCTCAACATCATCAATTACCCAACCAATATTGTTTTCTCTAACTAAATCGGCCACTTCTTTTCTATTAGAAACTAATAGAGGTGTTTCTGCTTGTATATAATCAAATACTTTATTAGGAAGGCTGAATTCGTAGTTGAGGTTGGTAGCTTTGTCTAATGATAGACCTAAATCAGCTATTTTGGTATATTCCATCAATTCGAGATAAGGTAATTTACCTTTGATGACTACCTTTTCTTGTAATTGTAAGGATTTAGTTAATCTTTTTAAATCTTCAAAAACATCTCCACTACCAATTATATAAAGAATAGTATTTTCTAAATACGTCATCATTTTTACAGCTTCTTCAGCACCTCTATCGATATTGATACCAGATCCCTGTAAAATGAGCATTTTTTTATCTCCCTTTATTTTATTTGCTAATGAAAAATCGACAGATTTATGTTGCAATTTAGGGGCAATATTTCTGATAATATTTACATCAACATCGTATTTATTGGAATAAATATCAGCAATACTTTGATTTACAGTATATACATTTTTAAGTTTAGGAAAAATGAACTTTTCAATGATTAGCCATGCTTTTTGAATACGTGGCCTATCAATTAATTCGCCTATTTCTGTAAAAAGTTCGTGGCTATCATATACTAGTTTTTTACCAAGTAGTTTGCTAATTAAAAAGTTGGGGAGTAAAGTGTCTAAATCATTAGAAAGAAGAACATCTTTTTTTAGAAACAGGAGTTTAAAAAATAAACGCATGTTATATTCTCCATAAAACCACACCTTCTTTTTAAAAATCAGGTTCATTCTAATGGTTCGGTAATTCCTAGTGAGAGGTAAGCTATTAGGTAATTTTCTTCCGATAAGAATAACATCATACTTCATCTGAACCAAGGTTGAACAAACTTTATGTACACGTTGGTCTGTAACCAAATCATTGGTAACTGAAACAATAATTCTTTGCAACTGGACTGTTTTAAAGCGAAGGTAAATAAAAATCCCGTTCTTAACTTCTTAAAAACGGGAAATTGCTATGAAAAGTAGTGACAAGTCACTGTTAACTATGTCGTTGTATTTTAATAAACCTTACAAAAATTATTGTGCCGGTTTAAATTTGTAGCTGTCTTGGTTAATACCAGTCCCGCTAACATATTCGTTATTGATGTATTTTCCACCAATATTTACACTTTCTTTATTGTAAAAATTAGCGATACCATGTTTTAAGTTGTTTTGCCAAGTACCTTCATATAAAGTGCCGTTAGTATAGTAGTATAATCCATAACCACTTCGAATACCAAAACTATAGTTTCCTTTATATTTAGAGCCGTCGTGCCAAACATAAACGCCTAATCCGTGTCTTTTGTCTTGCATCCATTGGCCTTCATAAACATCTCCATTGGTCCAAGTATATTTACCTTCACCTTCACGAAGTCCAGATTTCCAATATCCTTCATAAACACCAGTTTGATACTGCATGGTGCCCTTTCCGTTTTTACAATTTCCAGAAATACATTCTTCAATTATAACTTTACTTTCTTGCTTTTCTTCAGTGCCTTTAGCATCATCTGCTTGAGCTAATATGTATAAAGGTGATAATAAGAATAGGAATATTAACTTTTTCATAAAATAATAGATTAAAAATATGTACTATAACGTTAAGTATTAAAATATAGTATAATAAGTAAATATAGTCTGTTTAAAAATAGGAGATTATTACTTTTTTAACCAACAATTGAAACAACAATACCTCTTTCTTCTAAATTTTTAACTAGGGATGTCGATATACCTCTATCAGTAATAATTTGATCTACTTGTTCAATTCCGCAGATTTTAGCAAAACTTTTTTTACCAAATTTAGAAGAGTCTGCTAGTACAATCGTCTTTTGTGCAGAGATCAACATTTTTTTATTAAGCTGTGCTTCTTCTAAACTTGTGGTTGATAGACCATAATCTAAATCAATGCCGTCAACACCTAAAAACAACTTACTACAAGATACATTCTCTAATATTTGTGCAGCATAACTACCAATTACTGACGCTGAGCTGTGTCTAACATAGCCCCCTAATTGTAATATTTCTATATTTTTATGTTTGATTAAATGAAGTACAACATGCAATGAAGAGGTTATTGCCGTTAATTTATTTTTTGGAGTAATGAATTTTGCCAACGCCTGAACCGTGGTTCCTGAAGCAATCATTATAGAATCATTTTCATCAATTAATTTTGCCGCAGCTTGTGCAATTCCATTTTTTTCTTCAACCGAAATTTTTTCTTTTTCATTCACTTCTTTTTCGTTGATATAAGGGTTTTCTAAAGATGCACCACCATGTGTTCTAAATAAAAGCCCTTTTGCCTCTAAAAGTGTCAAGTCTTTTCGAATGGTTACAGCCGATACATTTAATTGTTTACACAGATCTAACACTTCTATATATTTTACTTTGTTTAGAATGTCTAAAATAATTTGATGTCTATTCATATTTAAATCTCTTATTGATATACCAACCTTAATATATCTGCAAATGTAACTAAAATGAAAGAAAACGAAAAGTATAGAAGAGACTATTTGATGAATATGAAGAATAATATGAAAATATTTATTTCGTTTTGTTTCGTTTTGTTGCAAAAATTGTATATTTGGAATTCAAAACGAAAAATTTAAAAGAATATAGCGGTGAGTTTATATCAAAGAGAAACATTAATTAAGCAATTACAAACAAACAAAAAATGGGATGTAATTATTATTGGAGGAGGAGCAACAGGTTTAGGAATTGCCTTAGACAGTGTCACTCGGGGTTATAAAACGCTTTTGTTAGAGCAAATTGATTTTGCAAAAGGCACATCGAGTCGGAGTACGAAACTGGTTCATGGAGGTGTGCGTTATTTGGCTCAAGGAAATATAGATCTAGTTAGAGAGGCTTTATATGAAAGAGGTCTTATGCTAAAAAATGCTTCACATTTGGTCAGTAACCAATCTTTTATAATTCCAAATTATAATTTATGGGATAGATTAAAGTATACGGTAGGTTTAAAATTATATGATTTTTTAGCAGGTAAATTAAGTTTTGGTAAATCTGTTGGCATTAGTAAAAAGAAAACGACATTAAGGTTAACCACGATAAAACCGGACAAATTAAAAGGTGGAGTTGTTTATCACGATGGGCAATTTGATGATTCTAGATTAGCTATTAATATTGCTCAAACTAGTATTGAAAAAGGAGCCACAATACTAAATTATTGTAAGGTAACTGGTTTGTTGAAAGATGATGAAGGTATTGTAAATGGAGTTATTGCACATGATATTGAAACGGATAAATCCTACAAATTAAATGGAAGAGTTGTTATAAATGCAACTGGAGTTTTTACGGATGAAGTTTTACAAATGGATGATAACAAGGCAAAAAATATTGTCCGCCCTAGTCAGGGAATCCACTTGGTTTTAGAGAAGTCTTTTTTACCAGGAAATGATGCTATTATGATTCCGAAAACAGATGATGGTAGAGTCTTATTTTTGGTGCCTTGGCATGATAAAGTTGTAGTAGGCACAACAGACACATTGTTAGATAGCCATAGTCTAGAACCAAAACCACTGGAGAAAGAAGTAGATTTTATTATAGATACCGCAAATAGGTATTTGAATAAAAAAGTAAGTAAAAAAGATGTATTGAGCATTTTTGCAGGGTTAAGACCTTTAGCGGCTCCAAAAGATAATTCCGAAAAGACCAAAGAAATATCTAGAAGTCATAAGATTATAGTTTCAAGTTCAGAATTAATAACCATTACTGGAGGCAAGTGGACTACCTATAGAAGAATGGCACAAGACACGGTAAACAAAGCCATTAGTCTTGGTAAATTACCCAATGAAACTTGTAAAACAAAGGATCAACTTATACATGGAGCTTTAGAAAATGTGGACAGATCTAATCACTTATACATTTATGGTACAGATCAGGTTCATATTGAGCAACTAATTAAAAACGAACCTGAATTAGGTGAAAAATTGCATCCAAAACTAAGCTTTACTAAAGCAGAAGTGGTTTGGGCTGTAAGAAATGAAATGGCAAGAACTATAGAAGATGTGCTGGCTAGACGTGTACGAATGTTGTTTTTAGATGCTAGGGCTGCAATTAGTTCGGCACCATTGGTTGCAGAAATATTAGCAAAAGAATTAGGAAAAGATAAGGTTTGGGAGCGTCAACAAATAGATGATTTTACAACCACTGCGAAACAATACGTATTATAACTCAAAATAATTTTTAACATACAAACTACACTAACTAATTAAATTCACTAATTATGGGAAAATACATACTGGCCTTAGATCAAGGGACAACAAGCTCCAGAGCTATTGTTTTTGATAAGAAAGGAAATATAATCTCAATTGCTCAAAAAGAATTTACACAATATTTTCCAAAACCTGGATGGGTAGAACATGATCCAACTGAAATATGGTCAACCCAGGCGGGCGTTGCTACCGAAGCCATTGCTAAAAAAGGATTAAATATAGAAAACATTGCTGCTATTGGGATCACTAACCAGCGTGAAACGGTTGTGGTTTGGGATAAGAATACAGGTCAACCCGTTTATAATGCAATTGTTTGGCAAGATAAACGTACTTCAGATTATTGTGATGAATTAAAGCTTCAGGGTAAATCTGAAATGATACGAGAAAAAACAGGATTGGTTATTGATTCTTATTTTTCGGGTACGAAAGTAAAATGGATTTTAGATAATGTTGATGGAGCAAGAAAAAAGGCCGAAGATGGTGATTTGATTATGGGTACCATAGACACCTGGTTAATTTGGAATTTTACCAAAGGTAATCAGCATGTTACAGATGTGACCAATGCGTCAAGAACATTGTTGTTTAATATAAATACGATGGATTGGGATGATGAGTTACTAGAATTGTTGAGCATACCTAAAAGCATGCTACCTGAGGTAAAACAGTCGAGTGAGGTTTATGGACACACACAATCTACTTTTTATAACTCAAAAATTCCAATTGCAGGAATTGCTGGAGATCAACAAGCGGCTTTGTTTGGTCAAATGTGTACGAAGCCAGGCATGGTTAAGAATACGTATGGCACAGGATGTTTCATGTTAATGAATATTGGTGAAAAACCTATTGTTTCCAAAAATAATTTACTTACAACAGTTGCGTGGAAAATCAATGGAAAAACAACATATGCATTTGAAGGAAGTGTTTTTATTGCTGGTGCTGTTGTACAATGGTTACGAGATGGTTTAAAGATAATTCGTATGTCTGCTGATGTAGAAAATTTGGCAAGCTCTGTTGAGAGTTCAGAAGGGGTTTATTTTGTTCCTGCATTTGCTGGGCTAGGAGCTCCGCATTGGAATCAGCATGCTCAGGGTACAATTTTCGGATTAACAAGAGGAAGTACAGATGCTCATGTTGCACGAGCCGCATTAGAATCTATAGCCTATCAAACCATGGACATTTTAAAAGCGATGGAAGCCGATTCGGGTATTACGATTCAGGAATTGCGTGTAGATGGTGGAGCAACAGTGAACAATATGTTAATGCAATTTCAAGCTGACGTTCTAAATACAATAACCGTTCGTCCAAAAGTGGTGGAAACAACAGCGATGGGAGCTGCTTTCTTGGCAGGCTTGGCAGTTGGGTATTGGGAAAGTCCTGATGAAATTCAAGAAATTTGGCAAACAGATATGCATTTTAAACCTACTGAAGATAGAAAACAAATTAAGGAAGAAATAAAAGGTTGGTATAGGGCTATTGATGCATTAGAGTATTGGACAAGAAATAATTCAGAAACAAAAAATAATTAACATGACGCCATTTGTAGCAGAAATTATCGGAACTTTTTTCCTTATTCTTTTAGGAGGAGGGGTAGTAGCTAATGTTGTTTTAGAAAAAACCAAATCAAATGACCAAGGTTGGATGGTGATTACAACCGCCTGGGGTTTGGCTGTTTTTGTAGGTGTTGTAGTGGCAGGTCCATACAGTGGGGCTCATTTGAATCCGGCGGTAAGTATTGGATTGGCTGTTGCAGGAAAATTTGAATGGAATTTGATTCCACTTTACGCTTTAGGTCAGTTTATCGGTGCTATGTTAGGTGCTGTAGGTGTTTGGTTAATTTATAAAGATCATTTTGACGTTACGGAAGATGGAGAGGCTAAGCGAGCTATTTTTTGTACGGCTCCAGCGATTAGGAATCCTAAATCAAATATTATTTCGGAAATCATAGGCACTTTTGTATTGGTATTCGTAGTACTTTATTTTACCAATGCATCATTAACAGAAACAGAAACTCCAATCGGTCTAGGTTCTCTTGGAGCATTACCTGTTGCCTTTTTAGTTTGGGTTATTGGTTTGTCACTTGGTGGCACTACAGGTTATGCAATAAACCCAGCACGTGATTTGGGGCCTAGAATTATACACGCTATTTTACCAATTAAAAATAAGGCTTCTAATGATTGGGGTTATGCATGGATTCCTGTTGTCGGACCTATAATTGGTGCCTCATTAGCAGGTTTACTGATGTTGGTGTTATCATCAAGCTTATAGTTGTTAGTGGGTTTCTCTACTGTTTAGAATAAATGCTAATCTTCTGTTTAAGGATATCGGACTTTCTTTTTTATCTTTACACAAAATGTCTAAAAAGAAACGACAGTTCAAACACTAAACATGAAAGTCATACAACTACTTTTATTGTTATTATTACCATTGACATTTTTTGGTCAAGAAACGCCTCCTATATTAAAATTTTCATCAAACACATACCAAGCAGAAAATCAAAATTGGGCAGTTACGCAAAATGCTGAAAATTTTATTTTTGTTGCTAATAACGAAGGTTTATTAGAGTACAATGGTGCAAAATGGATGCTTTATCCATCACCAAATAATACTATAATGCGGTCAATATTAGCTGTAAAAGAAAAAATATTTACAGGGGCTTATATGGAGTTCGGGTTTTGGAAAAGAAATGACGAAGGATTATTAATTTACACTTCATTGTCCGACAAAATAAAGTCTGAATTAATAGAGGATGAAAATATCTGGAATATTAAGGCTTTTGATAATTGGGTAATTTTTCAATCTTATGACCGATTGTATTTTTACAATGTAGAGAATAATGAACTCAATTACTTTACAGATAAGGGTAATTTCTATCGCATTTTTGAAATAAATAACACTATTTATATTTTTAAAAATAATGGAAATTTATACAAACTCGAAATAGGTAAGGAGGTATTGATTGCACATATTCCAGATAGCTATAAGGTCAAATTTGTTTTAAATATTTTTGAAAGTGATAATGAAGATCTCATTTTAGTAACCCGAAATAAGGGTTTTTTTAAAATTGATAAAGAAGTTGTTACCAAATGGTCTATTTCGGGTGATCATATTTTTGATGAATTTCAAATTTACAGTGGAGTTCAACTCTTGGATAAAACCTATATGTTAGGAACAATTTCTGCTGGAATTATTCATTTATCTCAAGATGGTGAATTAATTAACACTATTAATCAGTCTAATGGTCTTAGTAACAATACAATTTTAAACTTGTTTGAAGATGCTTCAGGTAACGTGTGGTCTGCCTTAGATAACGGAATAGATTGTTTAAATATGCAATCTTATATTCGAGAATATAATGATAATGGGGGTACGGTTGGTACAACCTACAGTTCAATTATACATAATGGGAAATTGTATGTAGGTACCAATCAAGGCTTATTTTATAAGTCAACTTTGGTTAATGAACCCTTAAAACTAGTAGAAGGAACAAAAGGACAGGTTTGGTCGCTTTTTGTGTATGAAAATGAGTTGCTTTGTGGTCATACATCAGGCACTTTTCTTATTAAAAACAATACGTCGCAACAAATATCTGATATTCCTGGTACTTGGAATTTTAGGGAGTTTCCAAATCATCCAGAACTATTATTACAAGGCCATTATTCGGGTATGAGTATACTCGAAAGAAAGAATAATAAATGGGTCTTAAAGAATAAGATTAAGGGATTTGAAAACTCAGCTCGTTTTTTCGAAATTTTGGGTAATTCAGAAATATGGATTAATCATGAATACAAAGGAGTTTATAAATTATGGTTAAACAATAATTACACTGCTTTTGAAAAAGTAATTCTTTTTTCTGATGTGCCGAAGGGCAAAGGCTCAAGTATTTTAAAATATGATGACGACTTGTTGTATAGCTATCAAGAAGGTGTTTTTAAGTTAACTGGTTCGGGAGAAAATTTTGTAAAAGATACGGCACTGAGTAAGTTAATAGTTAAAGACGAGTATATTTCTGGTAAACTGGTTAAGGATAGTAAACAGCGGTTGTGGTCGTTTAATAAATCGAGTATT
This sequence comes from Aureibaculum luteum, assembly GCF_003449015.1. Lineage (GTDB taxonomy): Bacteria > Bacteroidota > Bacteroidia > Flavobacteriales > Flavobacteriaceae > Aureibaculum > Aureibaculum luteum. Next base: position 1,164,141 of record NZ_QRGD01000001.1, read on the forward strand.
AATTATGCTGAAAAGGGGCCAATTCCTGGTAAAATTGAAATAAAATCAATTCCCATTCAGAACTATTGGAGAAATACTACGGTTAGCTTTGAAAACATTACGCACTTAAAAGATAATTTATATATTATTGGAAAAACAAATGGGTATATTTTAGTTGATTTGGATAAATATAATAAAACACCTCATAAAATATTTCTAAATGATATTATTGTTAAGGCGAAGGATAGTGTTTTTAATGTTTTAGTGAATGAAAATGGTCATTTTAACTATAATGAAAATGTTTTACAATTCAATTTTAGTACACCAAGATATAATAAATATGAATTTGTAAATTATCAATACAAATTAGATAATTACCAAGCGGACTGGAGTAATTGGACAGCATCACCAAACGTAATCTTTGATAAATTACCATTTGGTAGTTATACCTTCACGGTTAGATCCAAAGTAGGTAATCAAGTTTCAGATAATACTGTTAATTATACTTTTGAAATAGCAAGACCCACATATTTATCAAATTTTGCAATTGGAGGGTATCTTTTATTGATACTGATTTCTGGATTTATAACGCACCGCTTGTATAAAAGACATTATAAAAAACAGCACTTAGAACTTATCGAACAAAATCAACGTCAGATAGAAGTTAATAGAATAAGTAATGAACAAGAGGTAATAAAGCTGAGAAATGAAAAATTAAATCAAGAAATAGAGAGTAAAAACAGAGAATTAGCCATTTCAACAATGAGTATTGTTAAAAGAAATGAAGTATTACGAAAGGTAAAGAAAGAGTTGAAAAGTAACATTGGCTTGTCTAAGGATGATGATGTATTTAAATTGATTGATAAAAACTTAGAAAACACCAAAGATTGGAATTTATTTAAGGATGCTTTTAATAGTGCTGATAAAGATTTTCTTAAAAGAGCAAAAAGCTTGTACCTTGATTTAACACACAATGATTTAAAATTTTGTGCTTATTTAAGATTAAATTTATCTTCAAAAGAGATTGCTCCTTTGCTAAATATTTCAGTAAAAAGTGTTGAGGTTAGGCGATATCGATTGCGAAAGAAAATGAAACTAAAACATGAAATTAACCTCACAGATCATATTTTGGATATTTAGGGTCTTTTAAAAGACCTATTTTAACCATACTTTGCCACTACATTTCTATTTTAATTGTCTTTTTTAAATTTTACGCAAAATATTCATTATTCGTTATTTGATAGTGGTATAAGTGATTATTTGATAAAATTTGATATCATTTTTTGAGTATTTCTATTGTATGTTTTTTGTATGGGTAATTTTTGGGTAAACTTTAATACTTAACTTATATTTAACAAACACTTAATATTAGGTTCATTTCGGTTCATTGGTATGTTCATAATATTGAAAACTTAAATAAAATAAACTCAAATTACTTATGATGTTAAAATTAATTAGAAAAAGGACAAACCTAGCCTTGCTCATGTTAGCTTTTGTAATAAGCGGCTTTACTGCATTGCAGGCTCAAAAAACAGTAATAGGTACTGTGCTAGACGAAACAGGAACTCCGTTGCCAGGTGCTTCGGTGATTGTAAAAGGAACAAGTAACGGTACATCTACCGATTTTGACGGAAAATTTTCGTTAAATGTGGCTGATGATGCTCAAACATTGCTTATTTCCTTTATTGGTTATCTAACCAAAGAGGTGGCTGTAACTGACGAAACACTTTCTGTATCGTTACAGTCTGATGTAAACGCCTTAGATGAGGTAGTGGTTACAGCATTAGGTATAAAAAGGGAAGAAAAAGCCCTTGGGTACGCTGTTCAAACAATTGATGGTGAAGATTTGCAAAAAGTCTCTGGAGTTGACGTGGCGACTTCCCTTACTGGTAAAGTAGCAGGGTTATTAGTTAATAACTCCACAGATTTTAATGTAGCTCCTGAGCTTCTCATTAGAGGTGAAGAACCTTTATTGGTAATTGACGGAATTGCCTATGAAAATAAAACCCTTAGCGATATTTCTTCTGAAGATGTGGAATCAATGAGTGTCTTAAAAGGTGCTACGGCTTCTGCTCTATATGGTTTTCGTGGTGCGAATGGTGCTATTTTAATTACAACGAAAAGTGGTAGTTCCGGTGATGAAGGATTTACGGTTGATTTGACCACAAACACCATGTTTGCTGCAGGCTATTTGGCAATTCCAGAAAAACAAGGTGTCTATGGTCGTGGTACTAACAATACCTATAATTTAAACGCGGATCAATCTTGGGGTACCGCAATGGACGGATCCATTCAAAATCAATGGGATCCTATTGCAAAAGAATTTAGGGATTTTGAATATCTCCCAATAGGAACAAACAATTTTGAAAACTTTTTAGAACAAGGTTATATTACCAACAATAATATCAGTTTGGCATATAAAAAAGAGAATGTTTCTTTGAGAAGTTCGGTCAATTGGATAGAACAAAAAGGGCAATACCCTAATGCTAAATTAGATAAATATACCTATAGTTTTGGTGGGGATATTAATTTGGATAAATTTCAATTGAATTCAAACTTATCGTATTCAAAAAGTGAGTCACCAAATAAAGGTTCTAACGGTTATACTTCTTATGACCCTATGTACTCTTTATTAATATGGAGTCCTTCAGATTGGGATGTACTCGACTATAAAGATAATTATTGGCTTGAACCAGGCGTGCAGCAAAATAATCATTATGGATATGATTATGATGCGGACAGATATAGAGGAAAAAATCAAAACAACCCATATTTTGACAGGTATGAAAAAACAAATGAAGTATCACGAGATATTTTTAATGCAGACCTTTCTATGAGTTATGAAATTACCGATTGGTTAAAGGCTACAGTTCGTTCTGGATTGGATTTTTATGTTGACCGAGGACAGTTAAGAGTTTCTCAGGGTTCATATACCTCTACGGGTAATACTGCCATTCCTGGCAACCTTTATACATGGAATGGTACCAGAACAGGAGCTTATGTAACAGGCAAAACACAAGGCTTTAGTATCAATAACGATTTATTGTTAACAGGTAATAAAAAATTTGTAAATGATAAATTTGAGGTAGATTATCTTGTAGGTGGTACCATATTTTACAAACGGAATGACAACTTAAATGCTCAAACAATAGGTGGTATTTCCATTCCCGGATTTTTCTCACTAAATGCTTCGGTAGAACCTGCAGCTGTTGGAGAAAGTACACAAACCCAACAAGTAAATTCAGCATTCGGACGTTTGGCTTTATCATGGAACAAATTAATTTATGTAGAAGCCACAGGACGTAATGACTGGAATACTGCATTAGCAGGTCCAGATGTGCCGGATTCAAAAAGGTCTTATTTCTACCCTTCATTTTCTGGTAGTTTTGTTGTATCTGAATTGTTGCCTGAATCAACTAAAGATTGGTTAGATTTATTTAAAATAAGGAGTTCATGGACGCAATCAAAAACACCAGCAGGTATTTATGATATTAATAGCGTTTTCTCTATTACTCCAGGCACATGGAATGATTTAAATGGGGCAAGTGCTGCTAGCAGTTTGTATGATTTACAAACTATCCGCCCACAAAGTGCTGATACCTATGAATTTGGATTTCAAGCCATGTTCTTAAAAAAACGTTTGACCGTAGATCTAACTTACTACAATAAACATCAGTACGATTATTTAAAATATGCCAATATATCTGATGCATCTGGTTATGCCACAAAGTATATTAATACTGATGAAGAAATAGACCGCAAAGGTTGGGAAGTAGCACTTACTGCCAACCCAATAAGGACAGAAGATTTAGAATGGGATCTAGGGTTTAACTGGTCAACGTATAAGCGTGTATATGCAAAGCTTGACGAAACGTATTCTACAGTACAGCCTTGGGTGAAGGTAGGAGAACGAGTAGATCATTATGTAGGTAGGGAGTTTATGACAGATCCTGCCACAGGGCAATATGTATATAGTAATGGTAGAATCCAAAAAGATCCCTTTAGTTCGGTATTCGGATATTCTGATCCTGATTGGATATGGGGTGTGAATTCTACTTTACGTTATAAAGATTTTAGTTTATTTGTATCTTTTGATGGTGTAGTAGGTGGTTTGGCAAGTACTAGAACTGAAAGTTATATGTGGCAGTCTGGTGGACATCCTGATTCTGTTACCCCAGAAAGAGCAGCAGACGTGGCTAATCCTGGTTCTACAAACTATATTGGTGATGGTGTTATGGTTGTATCTGGTGAGGTTAGTTATGATACTGATAATAATATTATATCAGACACACGTGTTTTTGCAACAAATGATGTAGCAACTACCTATGTACGAGCTGTAAAAGATTTACATGGAAGTAGTGCATGGGGAGGTACTGGAACATCTGCTGACGCTTTCGCAAGAACATACTTTAAATTACGTGAAATATCTTTAACGTATAACGTACCTACTAAATTTTTAAGTAGTTGGGGACCTATTAAAAGGGCATCCATAAGTTTTGTAGGACAAAATGTACTGTTATCAGCTAAAGATTTTAAATATTCTGACCCCGATAACCGTAATGAAGACTTTGCTGATCCATCTGTTAGGTATCTTGGAGGTAATATTAGATTCACATTTTAATTAAAAAGAACGATGAAAAATTTAAAATATATTTTTATAGCAATCATTTCTTCAATCATTGTGTTTTCTTGTAGCAATTTTGAAGATCTAAATACTGATCCTGATAGTTCAACTACTGTTTCATCAGAAATGTTGGCTACGCAGGTATTGAAAGATACATACAGGTTCTGGAATCCAAATCCAAATGATTTTATTTCTGGAAACCTATTTAACAAACACATCGCTGTACTTGAAACGGATGCAAATGCAAACCAATATTATTATTCGTTTTATCCATTTGGAAGTTTTGGGGCCTATACAAGATTAACAGACCTTCAAAGAATGGTAGAATTTGCTGAGGGAAGTCCAACTCAATCGTCTTATAGAGGATTAGCTAAGTTTATGAAAGCAATTTATGGGCTTTCTTCAACCTTAGATATGGGAGATGTTCCTTATTCTGAAGCAGGTATGGCCGAAGAAGGAAATGTTACCCCAATATATGACAAGCAAGCTGATGTTTTTGTATCAATCTTAAATGACCTTCAAGAAGCGGAAGCTTATTTTGCGGAAGGAAATAATTTTGATGGTGATTTTATGTTTGATGGTGATGCTTCGAAATGGCAAAAATTATGTAATGCTATGCAGTTAAAAGTACTGCAAACCATAAGTAAACAGATTACTGATGCACAAAAAGCACGTTTTGCAGCTATTGTAAATACCGGTAATTTAATGGAAGGCAACGGTGACAACCTTAAATTGGTTTATAGTGAAAATCCGAACGCTACGCATCCATTTTTTAATGGAGAAAATAGAAGGATTACAACTGCTATTTCAAAATTGGCTGTTGATGCATTAAAAACAATGAAAGACAGAAGGTTGTTCTATTTTGCAAATCCAGCACAAGCTTTGATAGATGATGGTCTATCCGAATCTGATTTTGAAGCCTATGAAGGTGCTTTGACCTCAGAAGCTTCAGAAGTATTGGCCCTTAACAATGATAATGGCGAGTACTCGTTACTAAACGATCGGTATGTTATTTATATGGATGGAGAGCCAATGTTAAGATTCACTTATGCAGAACAATGTTTTATTATTGCTGAGGCAATTGAAGAAGGTTGGGTAACAGGAGATGCACAAGAATACTATGAAAATGGTGTCAAAGCAATGCTCAAATATTACATGGATTTACCATACACGGCTGACCATGTTCATGGAATGGCTATTGATCAAAATTATATTGATAATTATTTTACGGATGACGCTTCTTATGCAGTTGGTGGAACAAAAGAAGATCGTTTAAAACAAATATTGACCCAAAGATGGTTGATAGATTTCTTTCAAGGTAATGGAGGTAATTATGCTCAATTCTTACGTACAGGCTTACCAGAATATCCTTTGGACCCTTCTACCAGTTTAAATCCTGATGATACTTCTGTTTATCCTAAACGTTGGAAATATCCAGAATCAGAACAAACCACGAATCCTGAAAATTATCAAAAAGCTATTGATGAACAATACGCAGGTTTTGATGGAATTAATCAAGTTCCTTGGTACTTACAGTAACATAAAATGTTTTAAGTTTCATATTATATTATTTGAGTTAGTTAGTTTATTGAATCTAGGGGCAGCTAGTCTGCCCTTAGATTTTTTCTTAATTTTTAGTGTGAATAAAGTACATTACAAATCAATATAAAAAGTATAAAAAATGCGTTTTTTATTTATTACCTTAGTAGCTGCAAGCTTACTTGCTTGTAGCAATAACATGAAAGAAAACATTTATTTTGCAGACAATATAGTAGTTGCTCATCGTGGAGCATGGAAAGCAGAACAGCTTCCAGAAAACTCGATTGCTTCGCTAAAACATGCTATAGAATTAAAATGTACAGGCTCAGAGTTTGATGTACATATGACCGCTGATAGTGTTTTAGTTATCTATCATGATGCTCATTTTAATGACTTACTAATTAAAGATACTACTTACGAAGAATTGGCAAAATTTAAACTTTCCAACGGAGAGGTTTTACCAACGTTAAGAGACTACATTCTTGCAGGAATGGAAAATAATACAACCACTGGATTAGTATGTGAGATTAAACCTAATAAAGACAAGGAATATAATCTTAAAATGACGGATAAAGTTCTTGCTTTAGTCAAAGAATTAAAAGCGGAATCATATATCCATTCTTATATTAGTTTTGGGTATGATATCCTTCTTAGGATTCTTGAACTTGATCCAAAGGCCCAAACGCAATATTTAAATGGGACCAAAACGCCGCAACAATTGAAAGATGATGGTATTTCTGGATTAGATTATCATTTAAAAGTATTTAAAAAAAATGCGGAGTGGATACAAAGTGCCAAAGAACTGGGGCTAACATTGAATGCTTGGACGGTAAATTCTCAAGAAGATTTAGATTGGTTAATAGCAAATGAATTTGATTATATTACTACTAACGAACCTGAGTTGTTATTTGATAGAATTAAGGTGAGTCCTGTCAGCAATGGTTATTCATTGGTTTGGAGTGATGAGTTCAATTATAAAGGGAAACCTGATAGCTTAAAATGGACTTATGATTACGGTTTTATTGCAAATCAGGAAAAACAATATTATACGGACAGCCTTAAAAATGCAAGAGTTGAAGAAGGTCATTTAATCATAGAAGCCCACAAGGAAGATATTTCGAATAAAGATTTTAAAAATAAGAAATTGGACAACACTTGGGCTGCGTATAAATCTAAAATTAAAACAGCATCATACACCTCAGCAAGGATAAAAACCGAGGATCTTGCAAAATGGAAATACGGCCGTATTGAGGCGAGGGCAAAATTGCCAAAAGGACGTGGCATGTGGCCGGCAATTTGGATGTTGAGCGAATCAAGAAAAGAACTAGGTTGGCCAGAAAGTGGAGAAATTGACATTATGGAACATGTGGGGTATGATAATGATTCCATTCACGGAACAATACATACCAAGGCGTATAATCATACAATAGGTACTGAAAAAGGTAAAACTATTTTTATAGAAAACCCGAATGATGAATTTCATGTTTTCGCTATTGAGTGGACACCTGAAAAAATAGATTTTATGTTAGATGACGTCGTTTATAATCACATAGAAAATGAGCATAAAACTACTGCAGAATGGCCTTTTGATCAAAAATTTTACCTAATTTTGAACGTTGCTGTCGGTGGCGGTTGGGGTGGTCAAAAAGGAATAGATGATAGTATTTTCCCGCAACAAATGGTGGTGGATTATGTGAGGGTTTATCAAGAGAAAAAGTAATGAAGACCTCAGAATACGATTTACTAAGTCTGGTAAATTAGCTGTTTAATTATAGTAAATAAAAGATATTGTTTAAATATCACATTTAGACTTATGAAGAAAGCATCAAAATATTTAATTATACTTTCCATATTTACAATTTATGCGTGTAATTCATCTGATAGTAAAGATGATAAAGAAATTGAAAAAGAATATCAATTGGTTTGGGAAGATGAATTTAATGAAGAAGGAAATCCTGATGCTACAAAATGGAATTATGAAAATGGTTATGTTAGAAATAATGAAAAACAATTCTATACGGAAAATTTAAAAAATGCCAGAGTTGAAAACGGTTATTTAGTATTAGAAGCCGTTAAAGAAGAAATTGAAGGTTATAATTATTCGAGTGGCAGTATTACTACTAGTAATTTGGTGGCATGGCAATATGGAAAAATCGAAATAAAAGCAAAATTACCCAAAGGAGTTGGCATATGGCCTGCAATTTGGATGTTGGGCGAAAATTGGAAACAAGTTAGCTGGCCTAAATGCGGAGAAATTGACATTATGGAGCATGTTGGCTTCACCAAAGATTCTATCTACGGAACCGTGCATACCGAAGCCTATAATCATAATATAGGAACTGCAGTTGGTAAAGCTGTTTTTATTAATAATCCTTATGATCAGTATCATATTTATGCCGTTGAATGGACTTCAAAAAAAATAGATTTTCTGTTGGATAATGATGTTTATCATTCCTTTAAAAATGAAAACAAAACGGATGCTGAATGGCCTTTTGACCAAAAATTTCACTTAAAATTAAATATTGCTGTTGGTGGTGGTTGGGGTGGTACACAAGGTATTGATGATAGTATTTTTCCACAACAAATGCTAGTAGATTATGTTCGTGTTTATCAAAAAACAAATTAAAAAAATGAAAAAAATTCTGCTTATTATTATTCTAGTAATGTCATATTCAATGACAAATGGTCAAAGTTTAAAAATAATGACTTACAACATTCGATTAGATGTAGCTTCTGATGGAGAAAATGCTTGGGAGCATCGCAAGGAGTTTTTAACCAATCAGATAAAATTTTACAGTCCTGATGTCATGGGTACACAAGAAGGTCGCCCTAATCAGATAAAGTATATGAAAGAAACCTTAACTGAATACAAAATGATTGGCCACGGTAGAGATGGCGGTGATAATGGTGAGTATTCGGCTATTTTTTACAATACAAATAAAGTAAAAGTAGAACAAGATAGCACGTTTTGGTTATCTAAAACTCCTGAAAAGCGATCAAAAGATTGGGATGCTGCTATTGAAAGAATATGTACTTATGGTTTATTTACGGATTTAGAATCTCTTGAAAAAGTATGGATAGTGAATACGCATTTAGATCATATTGGTCAAGAATCGAGAGTTAATAGTATGAAAATTATCGAAGCACATATTAATACGATAAACACAGACAATTATCCTGTAATTTTAATGGGTGATTTTAACGTGGAGCCTGATAATGAATTGATAACCAATTTAAAACAAAACTTTTATGATACTAGAGATCAAAGCAAACTAAAATTTGGTCCTGTAGGTACTTTTAATGCCTTTAAATTCAACGAACCTGTAACAAGACGAATCGATTATATTTTTGTGTCTAAAACTCCCAATGTTAAAGTTGAAAAATATGCTATTTTAAGTAATTCAAAAGATTTAAAGTATCCTTCTGATCATTTACCAGTTTATGTAAAGTTAGAACTAGAGTAAAACCACTAAGCCAAACATCCAAGTAATTTTAAAACCATGAAAAAAATTTATTTATTATTTCTTATCCTTCCCTCTATATTAATATTTCAGAGTTGTAATAACACTAGTAGTAATGCCAAAGCAACTAAAAATGATTTAAATCAAGATGCGAATATTGAACGGAAAGTTGATTCTGTTTTAGCCTTAATGAATTTGAATGAGAAAATTGGGCAAATGGTTCAGTATGCAGCTAGTTGGGATGTAACAGGTCCAGCTTCATCAGAAGGAAATAAATTCAAAGAAGAAAAATTAAAAAAAGGTGAAGTTGGTTCAATGCTTAATGTTACGTCTGTAAAAGCAGTTCGTGAAGCACAAAAATTAGTAATGGATAATTCGCGATTAAAAATCCCTCTTATTTTTGGTTATGATGTAATTCATGGTTACGAAACTATATTCCCTATTCCTTTGGGAGAAAGTGCTAGTTGGGATTTAGAGATAATTCGTAAATCAGCTGAAGTTGCAGCAATTGAAACTTCTGCTGCAGGTGTACAATGGACCTTTGCTCCGATGGTAGATGTTTCTAGAGATGCTCGTTGGGGTCGCATAATGGAAGGTGCAGGTGAAGATCCGTATTTAAGTTCAAAAATAGGTGTGGCTAGAATCAATGGTTTTCAAGGAGACGATTTGTCAAAAAATAATACCATAGCCGCCTGTGCGAAACATTTCGCAGGTTACGGATTTGGAGAAGCGGGTAGAGATTATAATACTGTAAATATTGGAGAACACGAATTGCATAACGCTGTTTTACCTCCATTTAAAGCTGCTGCTGAGGCAGGTGTTGCCACTTTCATGAATTCTTTTAATGAAATAGATGGTATTCCGGCAACAGCTAGCAAAAAATTACAAAGAGACCTATTAAAAGGCGAGTGGGCTTGGAATGGGTTTGTGGTTTCTGACTGGGGTTCAATTGCAGAAATGATTGCTCATGGCTATGCAAAAGATAAGAAACATGCCGCTGAACTTGCTTTAAATGCAGGTAGTGATATGGATATGGAGTCTTATGCTTACGAAGCTGAGTTAGAGAAACTTTTAGAAGAAAATAAAGTAAAGTTAAGTGATATTGATGATGCCGTAAAGCGAATTTTACGCGTAAAATTTCAATTAGGTTTATTTGATGATCCTTATAAATATTGTGATGAAGAACGAGAAAAAAATGAAATTTATACTAAAGAACATTTAGAAATAGCTCGTGATGTAGCTAAAAAATCAATCGTTTTATTAAAGAACGATACTGTTAAAACTAAAAAATCGGCATTGCTACCTTTATCTAAATCTGTAAAGAGCATTGCTGTTATCGGTCCTTTGGCTGATGATAAAGACACACCATTAGGAAACTGGCGAGGAAAAGGCAAATATAATTCTGCAGTTTCTTTATTAGAAGGTGTAAAAGCTGCCGCCGGTGACGATACTAAAATTTATTACGAAAAAGGTATCGAATTGACATCAAAAACGGTTGCACCCGGAGAAAATCAATTCTTACACCTTATGGAATTTAATACAACAGATAGATCAGGAATTTCAGCTGCTGTTAATGCTGCAAAAAAGGCAGACATTGTTTTATTGGCCATTGGTGAAAATGCCTTTCAAACAGGAGAAGGAAGAAGCCAGACAAAAATTGGTTTTGCAGGCTTGCAACAAGAGTTACTTGAAGCGGTTTATGCCGTTAATAAAAATGTAGTTATTGTGCTTATGAATGGTCGCCCAATGGATATTACTTGGGCTGCAGAAAATGTGCCTACAATTTTAGAATGTTGGCATTTAGGATCGCAGTCGGGTTTTGCTATAGCAGATGTTTTATTTGGTGATTATAATCCGTCAGGAAAATTACCTGTTTCTTTTCCATACAATGTGGGTCAAGAGCCTTTGTATTACAATCAAAAAAGCACAGGAAGACCTATGAGTACCCAAGTAACCTATTCTGGCTATAACGATGCTCCTAAAGTAGCTTTATATCCATTTGGACACGGCTTAAGTTATACTAACTTTTCTTATGGCAATGTGAGCTTAGATAAAGCAGAAATGGCTAAGGATGGTGAAATACAAGTATCAGTTAATGTAACCAATAATGGTACTAGAGATGGTGAAGAGGTTGTTCAACTTTATATTAGAGATTTAGTAGGAAGCCTTACACGTCCAATAAAAGAACTAAAAGGATTTGAAAAAATAATGCTTAAAGCAGGTGAAAGCAAAGTAATAAACTTTACAATAGATACCGAAACACTCCAATTTTATACTGCAAATAACAAATGGGAGGTAGAGCCTGGTGATTTTAATGTTTGGATTGGTGGTAGTTCTACAACTAAGAATATGGCTGAGTTTGTAGTTAACTAAGTTTTATCTAATGAACATAAAATGCCCGCTACATAGCGGGCATTTTTTATTTTAAATACACTTACTGTGCACTCCAGCCGCCATCTAAGGCAAAAGTAGTACCTGTTATTGTCGCTGATGCTTCTCCTGCTAATAAAAGAGCCGTTTCTGCAATTACTGATATGGGTACAAACTCTTTAACCGCTTGTTTTTTTAGCATTACTTTTTGTACCACTTCATCTTCTGTCATTTGATGAGCTATTGCTTGGTCTTTTATCTGACCTTCCACCAACGGTGTTTTAACATAGCCTGGACAGATAGCATTGGCATTTATATTAAAAGGAGCTCCTTCTAAAGCTAATACTTTAGTCATGCCTATTACTCCATGTTTGGCAGTAACATAAGCCACCTTAAATTCAGAGGCTCTTAATCCATGAACCGAGGCTATATTAATAATTCTACCAAATTTTTGAGCTTTCATTTGTTTCCAAGCTGCTTTAGACGCATAAAAAGCGGAGTTCATATTAATGGCAATAATATTTTCATACTTTTCTGATGAAAACGCTTCTATGGGAGAAACATGTTGGATACCCGCATTATTTATCAATACTTCTAAAGAACCAAAAGTTTTAATGGTTTCCTTAACCAAGTCTTCAATTTGGTTTTTATCTAATAAGTTAGCATTAGAAAACGAAGTTTTAACACGATACTTTGCAGCAATATTTTTAGCAATTACAGCACCATTGGCTTCTAAACCATTAAACATTACATTGTATCCTTTTTCTGCAAATTGCGTAGCAATACCCAAACCGATACCACTTGTACTTCCGGTAATTAAAACGGTCTTATTCATGACTTAAAAATGTAAATAATGCCTTATTAAATGCATCAGGTTGGTCGAGTACAACTCCATGTCTCGAGTTCTTGATTACTTTAAGAGAAGCATTTTGTAATTTTTTTACATATTCCTCTTTAAATGCTACTGGAGTATAATCCATATCAGAAGCAATTACAAGTGTTTCCGCCTCTATATCTTTTATTTTGTTACCCATGCCCCAATCCATTAGTGTTACGAAAGATTGATAATAATTATCAAAATCATTTTTTTTGCAACGGGCTTCAAACTCGGTCCTTAAATTCAGTTGATGAGATTCAGGAAACATATTAAAAGCAATTTCTTTTGCTAATGGACCCAAACCATTTGTCTTTAGGAATTCAGTTCTATTTTTGAGCAAATTTTCTCCAATTTTTCCCATATCATTAAAATCAGGTCCACTATTGACGATAACCATTTTGTCAATTTTTTCCGGATAAGAATAGGCAAATTGAAAAGCTATTGCTCCGCCCATAGAAAAACCTATAAAAGTGACTTTATCAATTTTTAGAGCGTCTAAAAATTCTTTAATATCATTGACCATGTAGTCAACACCAAAATTATTGTCTTTCATTACCGAGTCTCCGTGACCTCTTAGATCGACTGTGATCACACGAAAGTTTTTAGAAAAGAAAGGAACTTGAAAGTCCCAATCTTTTATAGATGATCCGAGCCCGTGAAGGAAAAGTAAGACCTTGCCCTTTCCTTTATCCTCGTAGTTCAGTGTTATATTGCTGAGGTTTATTTTTGGCATTGAATATTATTTTTTCTTAAAGAAATCTACTGTATATTTTAACTCAACAGAATATAAAGTACCAATTATTGGCGAAGCTACAAACTCTCGGTTTTTAGCATTAAACAAGTTTGTAATACTAGCACCTACTGTAAATTTATCCGTAATATAATAACCAGCATTGGCATCAATAGTTAAGCCCCCTAATTGACCGTAGTTCCATGTTCTTCCGTTCTTGGCATTTGCAAAAACATCGTTGGTGCCATCTCCATCTAAATCTTGTGTTTTTGCTGCAATGTTTATCCCAGAAAAGAAGTCATATTTTTCTACCCAACGACCATAAAGTGTTCCATAGAACTTATTTTTATTATAGTGTAATCCAATACTTAATTTGTTGGTTGGTGTATTTATTGGTAATTCCGTGTCTAATACTACACCATCTAAATTACCGTCATTATCCATATCGCTTTTGTCTAAATCACGACCAAAATAAGAATAGTTTAGAGAAGTTCTAAAGGCATCAGTATGGTAATAATTCAATCCGATATCAATACCATAAGTATCTACTTTACCGAAGTTTAAATAAGTCAGTAAGAAAGCAGACGGCCCAGTGGCTCCTGGAACTGCATCTTCAAATTTTTCATCTCCAACGTGAGTTACATAATTACCATTTGCGGCATCAGCAATATTGCGTAACGGGCTAATAAAGTTTTTAGATTTATTATAATAAGCATTAGCATCAATAAACAATTTATCAGTTAATTGCCCTTTATAACCGACTTCATAAGAGTCTATAGTTTCAACATCTAATTTTTGGATTTTAGTACCGTCGGTTAAAGTAAATCCTTCACCATTACCGATTAGCAATCCACCAAAAAGATTTCCTTTTAAATTTAAAATAGACGGTACAGCAATACCTTTACCGTAAGTTGCTCTAAAAGTACCTTTATCCATTACCTTGCTGATTGCAAATTTTGGAATAAAGTTTGAGCCATATAATTCATGATTGTCAACTCTTGCTCCAAATAGAAAGTTCCATCCAGATTCGGCTAATTTATATTCCAATTGTGTATAAACTCCTTTTTGATCGATGTCGATACCATTTTGATCTAAGAGATAAGTACCATTAGAATCTGCCATATCTAATTGATATTGAGCTCCTAATGTCAAATAAAACTCACCCCAATTATTATTGTATTGGCCTTCTGCATTAAACCTTTTTGATGCATCTTCAAAAACGGCACCTCGAGGTAAGGCGATGCCAAAAGCTTGATTCCATTGTTCGGTATAAGACCTTCTCAAAGCTTCTTCTTCACTAAAACCATTATCCTTAAATGATACATAATTTTGTGTTCTTTGGTTCATGGCATAGGTATCTTCCGTTTTACTCCAAGTATAATAAGTATTAAAGAAAAAGTTAGTCGATACAAATTTTAATTGGGCAATATCTATGCTCCAATCTTTAATTTTATTACGCCCAGCATTGGTTACCCCAATATTACTATTATTACTATGGCCATAATAACCAATAATTTCAGATGCTTTACCAGGTTTAAAATGCAAGGACGCACCGTATTTTTCACTGTCAAAATCATTGTCTTTTCCTAATTCTTTATATCCTTTATCACCAACATAAACGCTATCTGTATAATCAAACTCTTCACCAGTAGATTTTTCAAAATGCAGTTTATAGGCAAATTTGTCACTAATGGCTTGTGCGTGTCTTAATCTGGCAGTAAATACTTTTTGGTTACCAACACCAACAGCAAAAGTTGTTCCTTCAGATGTAAAAGGGTTTTTCGTAATAGTGCTTACCAATCCGTTATGGGCATTAGGACCATATAGTGTACCGTTAGGACCTAAAAGAATTTCAACACGTTCTACGTCATCTTTTGTAACGGTAGAAAAAGTACCAAAAGGTAAGCCGGTAGCTACCAATGTAGAAACTCTATCATCAGTAATTTGAAGATTTTTAGAATTAAATGCAGAGTTAAAACCTCTAATGTTAATTCCAGTACCTAAAACTCCACTTCGAACAAAATCCACACCTTTTTGTCTTGCGGCCAATTCGCCAATATTAAAACTAGCAAATTCTTGAATGTCTTGTGCTCTAATTACGTTGACAGTAGCCGGAACATCCGTAATTTTTTGAGGTTTTTTACCTGCAGTTACAACCACTTCATTTAAAATGTTGTCCGATGAATTTAGAGAAATATCTACTTTAGTAATTTTGCCAGCTTCAACTGAAACACGCTGTGTAATTGATTGTAATCCCAAAAATGAGAAAGTTACATTATAACTGCCTACAGGAATATTTTCTAAAAGATAATTTCCATCAAAATCAGTAACAACGCCTTTGCTAATACTGTTAATGCTAACAGAAGCAGATGGCAAAGGTTGTCCGGCATCATCGGTAATAATACCTTGAATACTTCCGGTATCTTGAGCATGCAAAATTGCAAAAGAAAATATAGTTAAAAGAAGAAACAGTTTTTTCATAATATAGTGTCGTTTGAGTTAAATTAGGTGTGCAATCTATTATGAAAAAATAATTATCATCAAGTTTATTCTAGTCAAACTAAGTGCGACTATTACTAGTTAGTGTTAAATTAAATTGTATATATTATTGATAATGAGGTCATTTAAACGATAAGTTAAAGGTAGGACTTTAATTGTAAAAATGCTTCAGGAAGATTTTTTGAAAGTTTATCTATAACTTTAATCATGTGTTGTTTTTGATTTAAGGTGTGTTGCTTATCGCTTATAGGCTCTTTAATTTCTTCCAATAATTTAGTGGCATTAATTTTACCTTCCATATATCTAGATAGCGATATACTCCAGGATATATTGGGTACATAATTCCCTTTTTTCTTTCGTTCCTTTTCTTTGGCTATGAGATTAAATTTACTTGTAATTTTTAAAACTTCATCATATTTTTCTTCAATAACCAGCACGTTTATATATGATGTAAAGAAATGATGCCAACGGTGTTCAATGATTTTAGATTTGTATTTTTTAATTATTTTTTTGGCGTAGTTATCTGCTTCAGCTAACTTATTAAGTTCGGTTAGAATTCGAATTTGATTAGAAGCATAACCTAGTTTTTGATGATAGTTATGGGTTTCATTGAAAAGATTAATGTATTCTGCCATTAGTACATTCGCTTTTTTTGGTTTACTGTTTTTAAGCAGAATAGATACCAGATTATTAAGGTACATTAAGGTGTCATTATTTTCTTGACGTATAGAGAGAAATGCGTAATACTCCGCTTTTTTCAATTCATCTTTTCTAGAGTGCATTAAAACACGACTGGCGTAATAATTAGATAATATCCTTCTCGAATACATTTGCCCCATCCCAAAAAACACATCTATTTGATCAAATATTTTTTTTAGTTTTTCACTCTCATTATAATTGGTATACATAAATGCTAATAAAACAAAAGCTTGATATCTATTTTTACCATCAATTTCTGTGGTTTGAAAAATTTTTAACAACCATTTTTCCCAAAATTTTGGTTCATTGTTATTGAGGCTATATTGGTTGGTAATATCGGTGGTGGCGTTGTATAATTTTGAATCAATTCTTGTGGATGTAGTATAATGGTGCTCGTAATTTTTAAGAAAATCGGCCACAATTTGATGATCATTATACCGCATTCTAACGAGTAAATAGGGTTTATAATCCTTTACCAACTCATATAAATTCTGAAAATTATAATCCACTTTCTTATATTGAATTATGTATTGTAAAAAATATTTTTCTTCCGTTGCAGTAATAGCATCGGTCAATACTTTATTTTTTAAAAGCATAATCCAATTTATAATAATATCAACATCGATGGAGGTGAGTTTGTTGTTAATCCACTTCTTGATATAAGAGTATTTTCGCTTATCAATACTTTGATTAAACGCTAATGGATTATTTTCCGACAAGGCATTGGTAATTACCAATGCTATTATTTGTGTTTTTTCAGGGTCTTTAAATTGATGAAAGGCTGATAAATAAGTCGCTTCATGCGGAAGAATGTGCTGACTAAAATCGGTAAATTTTTTTAGTTTAGTTTTCAAACGTTTTATTCTTTTGATTCAACAAACTGTTTTATCAATAAATTTACTTGATTTGGTTTTTCAAACTGAACGAAATGACCACTTTCAGGGATGTACTCCACTTGAACATTTTTAATTTGTTCTTTGGCAATATTTCCCACCTTTTCAGTGCTTAACGTCGGATTAAAATAACGGTTGGGTATCAATTTATCTTCCTTACCAAAAATAACTAGGGTATTTTGTTTTATATCCTTTAATTGATTAAAAACAGGTTCGTCTAACATACCTGCAATGCTTTTAATAATAGCTTCACAATGGGCATCAAAATTAGATGCATTTTTAATATGTTTACGGTCATCAATCATTTTTTGAGCATCTTCGGGCAATTTGAAAAAATTTAATGCATAATTATTTACAATTTGTTCGTCAGAAGTGTTTTTTACGGTAGCTGCCGTGTAAGCCGTTTTCATAAAGTTGGCTTGTTCTTTTTTAAAAGTTTCTAACCCTGCAGGGGCAATAAGTATTAATTTTTGAATGTCTTTGGGATAGGTGGTTGCTAACTTAATAGATGCTTGTCCACCCATTGAGTGTCCAATAAGCACAACATTTTTTAACTCTAATTTTTTAATTAGTTGATGTGTAATTGAAGCAAAATAGGAAGGTGTATAATCAACGTTAAGCATTGAAGACTTTCCGTAACCTGGTAAATCTAAGGCTAAACAGGTATAGTTGTTTTTTAGCATTTCAATATTTTTCGACCAAGCATCAGCATTGCTACTCAAGCCGTGTAAAAACAACAATGTGGTTGCACCTTTACCTTCCATTATATAGCTAATTTCTATACTATCAATGGTTATTGATTTTGCCGGATATGTATATTCAGAAACGATATTTTTCATAAGTTTTGGTGTGTTTTGTGCAAATAATATCGCGTTAATGCAGAACAAAAATATAAGAGCTATTTTTTTTATCATTTTTTTGATTTTAACGAATTAAAGTAAATCATTAATCTTTTTCTAGAAACTTTTCCTAAACCAGTAATGGGTATTTTATCCATTAAAAATATATATTTAGGATGTTTAAAACCAACTAAGTTTTTGTCTAAAAAAGTACGAATGTCTTTAATTACAATGCTTTTGTCATTAGTAGTAACAAAGGCAATGCCGCAACGGCCCCACTTTTCATCTTTTGTACTTAATACAATCGCCTTATCAATACCATTAAACTGTTCAATTACTGTTTGAATTTCTTGAGGATAGATATTTTCGCCACCAGAGATATACATATCATCTTTGCGGCCTTTTAAAAATAAGTATCCTTCTTGGTCTTTATATGCCATGTCACCAGTATGTAACCAGCCATTTTTAATTTTATTTTTGGTTTTTACCGAGTTGTTCCAATAACCAGGACTCACAACTTCACCTTTTATACATAGTTCGCCAATTTCATTGGTTTTTACAGTTTTCCCTAAGTGATTAATGATTTTTATATTGAGGTAAAAATTTGATTTCCCAATGGAATTAGGTTTTAATTTTGCCATTTCATGGTGCAAAGAAGTGATACTTGGACCAGCTTCAGTCAATCCATAACCTGGTCTTATGTATACTTTTTTTTCTTCATACCAATAGTTAATTATCTCTTGTGAAACCTCCTCACCGCCAGAAATAATATATCGTAAATTACTTAAGTCAACTTCTTTAAACACTTTGGTTTGTTGCATCATTAGAAGCATGGTTGGTAATGCCATAAATAAAGAGGTTTCATTTAAGGCTAATAAACATAATGCTTTTTCAGCATCAAACTTATCAAGCATACCAATATGTGCTCCTTTATGTAATAAGGGTGTTATAAAAATATTCCATCCTGAAGTGTGGTAAGGTGGTAGAATATTTAATGTTGAATCTTTAAACGTAATTCCCAATTGCATTGACGTGTTCAGGCTATTCCAGAACATCATTTTGTTGGTGTAAATAACACCTTGTGGACTACCAGTAGTACCTGAGGTGTAAAATATAAAAAGAGGGTTATCTTCCTTTATTATATATTTTTTATTCGAAATAGGGATTGGATTTTTATAGTGATACTTTACTAATTCAGGTGTTAAAGTCTTGATATTATGAACTGCTTCGGGATCTATTTTTTCTTTATAATCTGGATGATAGATTAATAATTTCGGAATACAATCGACAATTAATTTTGTTATTTCTTTTTGTGAGAGACGATAGTTAAGAGGTACTAAGATTACTCCCATTCGCTGACAAGCAGCAAATAGAACAATATATTCTAAAGAGTGTTGGGCTAAAACTGCAATTCTATCTCCTTCTTCCAGTCCTAATGTGATAAACTTATCCGTTAACCTGTTAGCGAAGGTATCTAATGAGGCATAGCTATAATTCTCGTTACTATCATAAGAGGTTAACGCTGTCTTATCTGGCGTATAATCTGCCCATTTTGCTATCCAATCAAAAGTATCCAAATTATTATGACGTTTTTAGTTTTGAATTGTTTGTGAATTTGTACAATACCAATCCTACAAGTAAAGATGTTACAATTGCAATAGCGGCCGAAACTCCTGGGTTATTTACAGGCTCTTGCATATATGGTGTTATTCTGCCGTAATAAATTCCAAAATGGACTACTAAAGCGGTAATACTAGCTATAAAAACTACTTTTATGGAAACATCTTTTAAAAAGATACCAAATAACACAGGTACAAATGCTGCCGCAAAATAGGCATAAACCCCATTTTGAGCAAAAATTGCAACACTTACATTGGGATATTTAATTTGGTGCCAACTTAATAAGAAACTTACTATTGCTAATATAACGATCACTATTTTGTTTATGACAAAGGTGTTTTTACTTACTTTATTTTTAAAAATGGGTTGTAATATATCAGAAGTTATCGTTATTGATAAGGATTGTATAAGGCTTTCTAATGTTGATAATCCTGCAGAAATTAATCCGACTACAATTATCAACCCCGTTACAACTGAAAATTTTGTAACTACATAAGCAGGAATAATTTCATCCATTTTTAGTTTTTCGCCATTTACGGTGAAATCAGGAAAACTGATGCGTGCATATAAACCAACGACCACAACCAAAAAGAAAACAATCATAAATGAGATACCACTAAACAAATAGGTGTTTACTTTTTTAGGATCTTTTAATAATAACGATTTTGTAATGATATGGGGTTGGCAAACAACAGCGACGCCTATTACAATTTGAGCTGCAATAATTTCAAAATAATCACGGAATAGAAAGCTGGTTTCGTTGGTAGGCTTTGTTAAATTGGGGTCTATGTCGTTTAGTTTATCCAAAAAACCAGAAATGCCGCCGTCCATAAATTCGTAACCAGATCCAATTAAAATTAATGCTACAATAAACATGATAATAGCTTGTATGGTATTGGTATATACCATGGAGTTGGCCCCACCAAACATCATATAACCAAATACAAATACCGTAATGCCCATGAGTACATAAAAAGGTTCTAGGTTTAAAGATTTTGCGATGACCTGCGTTAGTCCTACATTAATTAAGACAATAAACGTAATTAATAAAAGTGCAATTACACCAAAGAAAAAAGCATAATTCTTATTTTGATAGCGTTGCCCCATCCATTGAGCCATGGTGGTAGCTTTAACGGTGCTACCATATTTTGCAAAGCCTTTTGTAAGTACAATTAGTGAAATAAAAGCAGCTATGGGTAAAATAATACCAAAGGAAAGTACACCTGAAAGTCCGTAGAGAGCTATAAATCCAGGGTTAATAATAAAAGTTGCTGCACTTGTCATAGAAGCGGCTAATGATAAACCAACCACCCATGATGGAAACCCAATCGTTCCCACGGCATAGTCGGCAATATTTGTAGTTTTTCTAGCTCCTCTAATAACAAAATATAAAATTACACAGGCGTAAACGGCTAATAAAAGCCACATATAAGTTACCCAATTATCTGATGCAAACATTAAAATTGATTTTGAAACAAATAAAATGCTTATTGTTTAATAATATGGAGTTTTATCGATATATTTTAGTGTGACTATACAGTGTATTTGTTTTATAATTTCTTAAGGAACTAATTTACAGATATATAAAGAAGTGAGACTTAAGTTAATTGCAAAATGGGAACTAAATTAGAAGACACAGTTCGTTATTTATCAAGTGCAGTAATTGCACTTGCAACTACCTGCCTTTGCAAGTCAGATGTCTTAAAACAACAAAACCTGCTTAATTTAAAAATGGAAAATTTTTCCAGTAATAGCTATTTATACTAAAAAAGTAAAGAATAAGTATTTAGAAAATACTTTTGATTCATTATTGTCAGGTAAAGAAATTAAAATAACAAAAACCAAAGCTATTGGTGTTCTATAAAATCATGGTGTATATATGCTGCCATAAATAGTATCCTTTTTATTTATGACAGCATTTTTTATGCATTAGAAAGTAAAACTTCATCAAAATTAATACCTTCTATTGGTTTAATTACTTGATTAGAAGAATCCCAATCAATTCTTCTTCCTAACTTATAGGAAAGCCCGGTCATGTGAGCGGAAATTGCCTCTTCAAATCCTTCTTTTATTCCACAGCTCAATTCCCCTCCATTTTTAATACCACTTAACCATTCACGTAAATGTAAAAAAGTCGAATCTACTCTGGATCCATTAATATAGGTCCACATTAATCCTTTATCAGCAAAATATTGAGAAGTCGCAGAGGAAATTGCATCAGGAATATTTGCTCCCGGATCGTATTGAAAAATCGGATTAGAAGGTCTCATTTTATTCGATTTAAGCATAGTCTCGTATTTAGTTGAACGACTATCGGGCCAAATAGTCAATTTATTACCAAGTTCCATGGTAGCGTCATGTCCCATAAGTAATGTTGGACGGCTAAATCCGTTACCCAGTGTAGCACTGTAAATAAAGGTCATTCCTTTTTCTTTTCCTTTTTCCTGACTACTACCAGTACTAAAATTCGGAAACTCCATATTCACTTGTAAAACATCAGGCACATTACGTCCATCAATATGTGTATAAATACCTCCAGAAGCTGTAATAGAATCTGGGATACCCATGTTCATAACACAGTTAAGCCGATCATAGTCATGTGTAAGTAAATCACCCGACAAACCAGAACCGTAAGCCCACCATTTTCTCCATCTAAAAAAATGATTTTTATTAAATGGAACTTTTGGAGCAGAACCTAAAAAAAGGTCCCAATCTATAGTTTGTTCGTTTGCTTCTTCATGAATACTATAGTTCCAAGCTCCATTATCATCATTTCTATTCGTATTTGTTTGAATCATAGACACATGCCCTAATGTGCCTTTTTTAACAATGTCTTGTGCTGTTTTAAAACTTAATGTTTGTCTGTGTTGATGGCCAACCATTAGTAGAGCACTTGACTTTTCGGCAGCTTCTCTGAGTCTATAAGTTTCTTCTATTGTGTGTGTCATTGGTTTTTCAACATATACATGAACACCATTTTCTAATGCATCAATTGCCATTGGTGCGTGCCAATGGTCTGGTGTAGCAATAATAATAGCATCTACATTACCACTACGAATCATTTCTTGATGTGTTTTATAACGTTTTACAGTATTTTCTTTTGTAGAAAAAGAGGCAATAACATTCTCTGCCCTAACATCAAAAGCATCACAAACAGCTACCAAATTTATATTTAATTTATCCTGAGCTTGAAAATCTTTTAATGCAGTGTGCTTAGGGTTTTTTTCTACGGCCTTTTCCATATTTTGAAGCCATTCTTTGGTTGCAAAACCTAATGATTTACAAAGTTGTTCTCCACGGATACCAAAACCGACAATACCAACTCTAATCGGTTTGCCACCAATTGAAGGTAATGCTGAAGACAAAGAGGGTTTTATATTTAATTGTTCCAATATTTCTGAACGTTCTTTATTGGTCATAAGACCCTTTGAAGCTCCTGCCCACCAAATTCCACCAACAATTGGTAAACCTGCTAAGCCTTTTATCATGTCTCGTCTAGTCCATTTCATAAATTTTCTATTTTAATTTCTTCTTTATTTTTATTAAAAACACGTCTCAATCCAAAGTAGTTGCCAGTTGGTAATTGATAAATTATAATACAGGCAACAAGCTCAATTAAGTTTTTGTTTATAAACCAATAGCTTCCTTCAACGTTTACTTGCATTAACCAAGGAAAAGGAGGATGTGCCAAATAATATAGTGCCAATAGACCAATACCAACAATTGCTCCTAGTTTCTCAAAAATACCGAGCGTCAAAGTGAGACCTACCACTATAAGGGCAGCCATATTTAAGCCATCAACCCAACCGACGACTCCTTCGCTAGTAAGAGCGGTAAACACTGATTTTAAAGGCCCTTGTGCAGAGGCTAGATAACCGAAAGATGTCCAATCAGGATTATATAGTTTTATAATCCCTTCATATAAAAAGTGCCAGCCAATAAATATTCTCATCAGGGCTACGCTGTCTTTTAGTCCCCACATTTTTTTAGTTTTAGCCATTTGATTTATATTAAATAGTGTACTAAGTTAGGTCTATAAAGGAATGTTTTTTATGATTTTTATCAGGTATTAAAAATCAAGAAATAGCTATGATTCTATATAAAGAGCATATCAATTATACAGGTTTTCTCAAAATATTTCAAGTTTATCCAAAGTCTTTTGAGTTGATTTAGAAAATACCGAAGATACTTTGTGATCTGGCAACAACAATAGAAGTTACCAAAACCAGGGCTGTTGGATGTTTTATAAAAATTTAGTTTAGAAGTTTTAAATGATACTTAAAAAGCAGACGATCGTCTGCTTTTTTGTTGAAACAGTGTGATTTTTAAAATAATAATTTACCAATATAAAAAGAAGGTCATTTCCAAGTTTATTACTCTCGGAATTACTTACTTTTATTTATCTCACAATACTATATAATTAACCAATTTACTTATTGCAAATATGTTTATCAATCATATACTGAGTTATTGGATCAAGGGTTTTACCAGTTGTTGGATGTAAGCCATGATAAGTAAAAAATTCTAATTCTCCTTTTATTGATTTACCATACCATAAATTTTCACTTCCATCTGGTTTAAAAAAATGGTAATTACAATCAGGTTCAACTCTTTTAAAATTATCAAAGATTACTTTATTATATTGAATAGATTTGATTTCACTTTCATATTCACATTTAATTCTCTCAAAATGATTGTTTTCTATCCAAACCATGCAATCTTTTTTTGTAAGCTCATATCCAAAATAACTAATTAGTAAGACAATAATTATTGATCCTATTGTAGTTTTATTTTTATTAATATTTGAAATAAAATTGTTGTGGTATTTCTTTTCAGGTGAGTTTTCTTTTAAAAAATGATGATAGTCTTTATATCCCAAATATTTACATAATCCAAGAATAACTTTTTGTTGCATAATACTAACATCATTACCCCCCTTTTTTATAGCTAAATTATAGTAATCTCGAAATCTTCTTTCTCCAAATTGGAATTGCTCTTTTTCCTCAATGAAGTTTGATAATAATTTGGCAATACTTGTATTTGATGGTGTTTTACCATCTCTTTTTTTTTCGTTTTCTTCAGCTTTTTTAAAAGCTTTAAGGATTAGATCTCTATGCATTAATGGGTTAATTAATAGAACGTTAAAATTACAAATTACTTTGGAAATTTTTTGGAAAAAGGTTTCCAAATAGTTTCCATTCACTTTCCAAACTTTCCAGACTATTATTTTTTCATTTGCTCTTGAATTGATTAAATGCCTTACTCGTAATAAGGCTTGCGAATTAAATCAATTTAAAAAATGGGAGCCATGAGGCAGCGTAATATAATCATTGGGAAGTAATTATACTTCTCTGTTTCTAGACTCCATACTTCCCAAAAAGAGAGAGCTCTCTTCAGTATTTAACGTGTTGTTGGGTAACAATAAACTCTGAGTAAAAACTCGGACAGCAACACTTTTGTTCAATTTAAAATTAACACAAAATGAAAAAAATAGTTTTAATTATGGTTATGGTTTTCCTCAATATATTTTTATTCTCATGTTCATCAGATGATGTTTTATCGGATACTGACCCTGAAAATTTGGAGATTGCCGAAGAGTGTTGTGACGAAGAAGGTGACATTCCACCACCTCCACCACCACCTCCACCAACAACCCCTATCGAAAATTAATGGTTAACTAAAAATTAGTTAGTATTTTAGAGGAATGAAAAAAATGAAAACTTCATTCCTCTTTTTTTATTTATGTATTACTACCTTTTCCTGCATTGAAGATGTTCCTGCTCAACAATCTATTGATAGTTCATATTATTACTATTCTTTAATTTTTAATCCTAAAAAAAATACTGATTTAACTTCAGCTTTTGTTTTTTATAATAACCAAAAAAATCAAAGTCTAATAGAAAAAGATACTTTAAAGGCAATAAATGATTTAAGGTTAATTGCTATTATTCAAAACAAAATAGGATTTTTAAATGAAAGTGAAAACTCATCTGTTGAAGCACTGAAATTGTTAGACCAAGTAAAAGCTAGTGATTCAATAATTGTAGAAGCAAAAGTAGGGCTATTTAATCATTTAGGTAAAATTTACCGAAACCTTGAACTATATGATAAAGCAATAGAATTCTATAATAATGTATTAGATATTGCCCAAACACAAAGTCAAATTACAACTATTTTGAATAATAGAGCATTTGCCTATTATGAACAAAAAAAGTATGATTTGGCCATCATTGAATTCAATAAAATTTATAAACAAAGTTTATTGAATAATAATAAAAAATCAATAGCAAGAGCTTTGGATAATTTGGGTTTGGTACAATCAAAATTAAACTATCCAGTTGCCTTATCAAATATTAAAGAAGGTTTAAAGATAAGAGAAGATCTTGGCTACGTAACAGGTGTTTTTACTAGCTACCTACATTTAACAGAATATTATAAAGACAGGAATCAGAAAAACAATGCCTTATTTTATGCTAAAAAGGCATTAGATATTGCCAATACTAGTAAAAGTTTAACAAAGAAAGAAAGTGCATTGTCTTTTTTGATGGATTTAAATGATAACCCTGAAATTATTGAATTTAAAAGAATAACTGATAGTATTTCAAAAGTGAGGCTGACTCAGAAGAATGGATATGCGTCAATAATATATGATTTAGGAAACGAAACGAAAAGAGCAAATGAAAATAAACTAAAAGAAGAAAAAGAAAAACGATTGAAATTATGGTATCAAGCAATTGGGATTTTTATCTTTTTGGGAGCTATTTTTTTATATTTTATCTTAAGGTCAAAATATAAAAAGAATAAAATTGAACAGATATATAAAACGGAAACCCGTATTTCAAAAAAGGTACATGATGAAGTTGCTAATGAAATATACCACGCAATGATCAAGTTACAAGATGATTCGAATACAAAAGAAGAGATTTTAGATGATTTAGAAGACATTTACAGCAAAACAAGAGAAATATCTAAAGAGAATAGTACTATTGATTTTACAGAGAATTTTGAATCATTATTAAATGATTTGTTATTAAGTTATGAGGATACAAAAGTAAATGTCATAACAAGAAATATGAACAAAATAAATTGGGGCAGTGTTTCTGATTTAAAGAAAACAGCCATATATAGAGTGTTGCAAGAATTGATGACCAACATGAAGAAGCATAGTAAGGCTTCTAATGCTGTATTGCATTTTAGTAAACTAAGAAACAGAATTATTATTGAGTATAAAGATGATGGGGTAGGCTGTATTGTAAAAAAGAAAGGTGGTTTGCAAAATGCGGAAAACCGTATTAAACAAGTAAACGGAACTATTACTTTTGAATCACAAATTAATAATGGATTTACTGCAAAAATTATAGTTTAATTATGTTTAAAAAGGTATTGGTTGTAGAAGATATGGATGACATCAATAGAGGTGTTAAAATTGCATTGTTGGAATTAAATATTTCAGAAATTGACCAAGTACAATACTGCGATGATGCATATCTTAGAATTAAAAAAGCGATAAAAGACCAAAAACCTTATGACTTATTGATTTCTGATTTATCATTCAAAGTAGATCATCGCGAGCAAAAATATCCTTCAGGTGAAACCTTAATTAGAGCCTTACAAGAAGTACAACCTGATTTAAAGGTTATTATGTATTCAGTAGAAGATCGGCTTCAAAAAGTGAGAACCTTAATAAATACATGCAATATTAAATCATATGTATGTAAAGGCAGACACGGCTTAAAAGAATTATCAAAAGCCATTCATACTGTTTATAATAATGTGCAATATCTTTCTCCCCAAGTAGCAAAAGCCTTAAGTGATCGCTCTAATTTGGAAATTGATGATTACGACTTAGAACTCGTAAAACAATTATCTTTTGGCTTATCACAAGATGAAATAAGCAGCTATTTTAAAGAAGAAAACATTTCCCCCAATAGTTTGAGTTCTATAGAAAAACATTTAAACAAACTAAAAATACAATTTAAAGCCAATAATGCTACACACTTAGTAGCTACTGTAAAAGACTTAGGGCTTATTTAACAACTTCCTTTTTATAATTTTTTTGCCCGTTACGGATTGCCGTAATGTATTGACTTATAATGACTTTAAATTTGAAGTGTTAAACTTTAAAAAATAATTATGTCAAAAAAACCAATAGGTACAACAGTAAAAACAGGGCATAAATGTCCGGAATCTGGTATTTGGAAAGTAGTTGGAACTCCTTCAACCACTGCTCCAATTGCAGAGGGTAATACAATGCCTCCATATGGAGGTAAGGCAGTTACTTGGAAGCTTATACAGTACGCTTAATACTTTGTGTATTGTTAATTTGAAATTTTAAACCTTACGGGATTCCGTAAGGTTTTGTTTTTTAAGGGGCTTAATTTTGAATTGTTAAACTTAAAAATATAAAATTATGTCAAAATACTATGTGAATAAAAATGCTCAAGAAAATGGAGACCATGAAGTCCATACTACAGGATGTTCTTGGTTACCCGAAGTACACAATAGAATATATTTAGGTGATTATAATAGCTGTAATGCTGCTGTTAAAAAAGCAAAAGAACACTATTCACAAGTAAATGGTTGTTACTATTGTTCAAAAGATTGTCATACTTCATAAATAAGTAGATATGAAAATTGATTTATTAGTAAAGGTTAGTGTAATAAATGAGATAGATGAGAAAGACAAATTAATTGGTGTTTCAAATTTATTAGTTGATGATGAATTGGTAGAGTTGGCCTTTAAGCATACAAGAGATAAAGTTTGGTTTACTGATAAAAGGCTAATTGCAATGGACGTCCAAGGTTTTACAGGGAGTAAAAAAGAATTTCGATCATTTCCATATTCAAAAATATCATCTTTTTCAGTGGAAACTGCTGGAACTTTTGACGGCGATAGTGATTTTAAAATTTGGATTAGCGGGATCGGTGTATTTGAAATTAAGTTTCATCGTCGATTGGATATTAAGAAAATTGGGAAGTATCTAAGTAATAAAATATTATGAAAAAATTAATTATAGTATTAGGCTGTATACTTTTTGCATCAAATGTATTTTCACAATCGTTTGTAAGTCCAATAAATTTTGTCGAGAATGAAATAAATAAGCACAAGGTGATTTCCTTTATAAATAAACAAGTAAAGGATGATTATTCTGCTATTGGAATGGATGACCCATCAACATTAAGAATGATGGAAAAAGAGAACTTAAAAGCATTTAAAAAGCTCACCGAAGCTACCAATTCTTCTTTATTGAAAACAGTAATAAAAACTTATTGTGAAATAGGGATGTGCAATTACTCAACTATTTTAATGATGTATAACGAACAGAACAAAGCAAGTAAGAAAACTCTAAAATGGTAAATATTATGAAAAAATTAATTATGATATTGTTGTGCTCACTTTTTATAAATGGGGCATTTAGTCAAGAAATAAAAGAACAAAAAGAAGAAAACTCTAAAATGCTCGATTTTGTGTCAAAAACAGGAGTATTAATCAAATTCGAAGATTATAATCTTCCCAATATTAAGGCAATGTTATATAGTGTTGTACAGTCTAGAATAAGAAAAATAACTAGTGGAAATGAAGAACAATTTTTTCTTCAGATTTCAAAGAAAGGTAAATATGACACAAAAACGGCCTCAATTGCGTATGATGATTTATTAGAAGTTCAAAAAGCATTGATAAAATTAAAAAGCCAGTCAGAATTGGATTTAAATGCTACGTCAGATTATCTCGAAAATAAATTTGTCTCGGACGATGGTTTTCGAATAGGTTATTATATTAATAAAAATAAGCTGACTTGGACTATGAGATTAGAAAAATATGGAAGCGATAATACTGTTTTCATAAAAGATTTTGAAACTCTTTTAGAAACGTTTCAATCAGGAAAAGAAAAAATAGAAGAACTTAAATAAGATTAAATAATAAGTTTTTTTAGTATGAAAAATAAACATCTAAAAAACACAAGTATTATTATAGTCATTCTTCTAATATTTTTTTTGGGAAGGGAATCTAAACAGGTGAAATCTGTTTATGAAAGTCAACCAACATATTTGAAAGATTCGTTTGAAGATGATTCAAAGCATGAAGTAGATGGAATTTTTAACACGATACAAGAGGAAAGTAATTCAGATATAGTATATCGTTGTGGGCAAAGTAAGATATATCATCCTACTACATCGCATGCCTCTTTTAAACGATGTAAATCTAAAGTGTATGAATTGACGGTTGAAAGAGCAAAGGAATTAGGAATGCGGCATTGTAAGTGTCGCCACTAAAGAAAAGTATTAATTACAATTGAGGGGTATAATTACTATTAACTAAACCCAATATGTTAGCAACGAGATAAATCAAACCGAATGGCAATAGACTACGAAAAGCGATTACAGAATCTAAGTATAAGAAGATTTGATAACGAATTGAATGAATCATTTTTGACAAAATCTTTCAGTTCAACCAGTATTCCAAAGAATATAAAATACCTTATGGAATCAATGGTTAGAATTGATAAAAAATATAACGATAAGACTATTGAAGCTGCGAATAGAGTTCAAAAACATTTAGAAAATGGTTATGACTTACATTTTTCAAGAGCGTATAGAACTCAAGGCTCAGTAACTACATCAACAAATATAAAAGTTCATAGTGATTTTGATTTACTCACAATTATAGATAGATATCAATTCACTGGTATAGGAGTTCCGAACGATAACCCCTACACTGATTCAAAGCCAAATTCAGATATTAAAAGTTTAAGAAGTCAATCTGAAAAAATAATGGAGGCTATTTATGATGAAGTTGATAAAACAGGAAAAAAGAACATTTCTATTTTTAATAAATCACTAAATAGAAAAGTTGACATTGTTTTTTGTTTTTGGTACAACACAAAAAAATACTTGGAAACATCTAGTGAATATTATAAAGGAATATACTTATTCGATTTCACAAAAGATGAGAAAATTATGGACTACCCTTTTGCACATATTAGTCAAGTTAACACAAAAGGAGATAACACAAATGATGGTTCTAGAAAAGGAATTCGGCTTTTAAAAACATTAAAAGCTGATGCAGATATAGATATTAGCAGTTTTCATTTAACAACAATAGTTCATTCAATTGGTGATAACGATTTATATTATCACATAGGTAAAGAAATAAACATAGCTAAAGCAATAAGTAACCAACTTCAAAAATTAATTCACAACAGTGAATACCGCAGAAGTGTCGAGAGCCCTAATGGAACCGAAAAACCTTTAAAAGAAGACACAGTTGACTCAATGAAAAGGATAAAGGCGGATTTAGACGAATTGATTGCAGATGTTCACAATGAACTTTATTTAGGCTATTTTGAAAAAGGAGAATTAATATATTCATAATGAGAAAAAAAAGAATTTTTATTGGCTCTTCATCCGAAGAACTTGGTCTTGCAAATGCTGCTAAAGTAATACTTGAAAGAGATTTTGAGGTAACAATTTGGAATGATAATGTTTGGGATACTTCTGTATTCAAGATAAATAATAATTTTTTAAATGATTTACTAAGAGCATCACTGCAATTCGACTTTGGCTTGTTAATTGGGACAACTGATGATGAAGTAAAGTATCGAGGAGATTCAGTAATGCAACCTAGAGATAATGTTTTGTTTGAGTTAGGTCTTTTTATAGGTCGCTTAGGTTTATCTAAATGTGCTTTCGTAATAGATAAGGAATTAAAAGTTTTATCAGATATCACAGGTATTTCACTTGCTCGATTTGAAAAATTAGATACGCCCAGCTTTGTTTCGGCTATTAGTCAGGTAAGTGAACTTTTTAAAAATCAAATTGACTCAGATATTAATTTTTTTCCATCCTCAACATTGGCTTCTGGCTACTTTGAAAATTTACTGTTACCAACATGTAAATTTTTGATAGAAAATGACGGATTTGAAGTAGAAGATGTAAAATATAAAGATTGTAAAATTCAAGTTATAATACCCAATAAACTAAACCCTGACGTGAATCTTCAATTTGAACAGCTAAAAAGAGGATTTAACTCAAAAAATGTATCATTTCAATATGCCGGTCGCCCTAGATTTATAAGTATGGAAACAGAAATTAAAGATGACAAATTAGTTTTCATTGATTTTCCAACAACATTGTCTGGAATAAACTATGCAATCTCTAACCTTTTACCAAATGATTTTAATTCAATGAGTGCTGATTACGAAGCTATAATTGGTAGAGAAATAGAACGATTTATATACACAATTAAACAACTAGCTTTAAGGAATAGCTTTGACACTCTAATCGAAATAAAACGAGAACAATAAATCCAGATGTTAAATATATATATAAGATAGACGAAACAATAGTTAAATCAAGTGTTTTGGCTCGTGTAAACTTTGTACTTAAGGAAAGTTTAACACTTAGAAATCGCCACTTTACATATAGTAAACGTTAACTCTCATTAGTAAAAAGAATAATATGGAAACAAAAAATTGTCCTTACTGCTCAGAAGAAATTTTAAAACAAGCAAAAAAATGTAAATTTTGTGGAGAATATATTGATGAGGAACTCAGGAAAGAACGGAAACAGGAAACAGTTAATGAAAAACCAAAGGAAATAGTAGTTACGCAAAAAAGTAGTGGATTAATGACCTTCTTAATAATTTTAGTGATTATCATCTTAATTGGAATAATTACAGGATTATGAAATTATTTGTAATCTCTTCAGTTATTTTCCTAATAAATCAAATATTTCAATATTTTAACATTGGTATAGTCTTTTCGACATCATATCTTGATGACTTGTTATTTTTCCCAATAACTCTTTCAATTATCAAATTATATGAAAATAGAAGAAGTGCTAATTATAAAATCCCTGTAAAACATACAATAATTGGACTTTTAATTATTTCAGTATTATTTGAAATAATTATTCCAAAAATTGATTTAAGATTTACAGGAGACTATATTGACGTTATTTTCTACTCATTAGGAGCGATTGTTTATCATTTGACAAATCTGAATAAAAAAAGAGAGTTAACCTACTCAAGAAATCTTTAAAAGTTGTCGGAATTCATTGCACGCTTTGCAATGGGTCCTCCTAACCAGTGCCACAATTACAACTACCTATCTTTACAAGCCAGGTGTCTTAAAGCAATAAATCCTAATCAATTTAAAAAGCCATTTTTTTTCATTAATAGCAATTGATACTAAAAATATAAAAGTTAAGTATTAAGAAAATGCTATTGATTCTTTATTGGCAGGGAAAGATGTAGAAGTAACCAAAATGAGGTCTATTGGGTGTTAGATAAAGAGTTAATCGTAGTAAATATATATAAAAAACTATTTATTGTATTCTATCATTTTCTTCAAGGTTGTAATCTCTTCATCTTCATTAGCTTTAGAACTTACTGGACGAACTTGACAAGTATATTTTCTATGAGAATTGAAATAGTTAGAATTGTCATTAATTTTAATAAACTTAGCTTGAAGAAAACGAGCTCCTGAAATTATTTGAATTGCGGTATTTCCTGAATTGACAACTTCAACAGAAGCACAACCTATATAACCCGGCTGTAAAAAAGATGAAATAATAAGCCCTAATCTACTGTATGAACTTCTCAAGGTTAAATTAGCATAAACATTATTGGGTAGTTTTAAATACTCTAGAGTTGAAAATAATATTGTTTGTGTAGGATGTAACAAGAAAGTTTCTCCAATCCTTCTTCTTGATTCTGTAAAATTGCTTTTTATTGATCTACTAGTGATATCATTATTAGTGGTGTCTATAAAGGCTTTTCTTCCTTGTTGCATAGCAAGAAAATCTGTGCCAATCCTTAAATCAACACTAATTTCTCCAATCTGATTCTCTTCTAACATTGGAGTAATAATCAACTCTTTTTTTCGAATCAATTCGAGTATTTTGGGTTTTGCTAATATTCCTGGAGAATTATCTCCAATAATTTTTTTTAAGAGAGTTTTGCCCATTTTTGTGTAACTGTAAAATTAGAAATCGATTTTTCAATTAAGTTATTAATGATATTATACTTCTGTCGAGGCCTAAAATCTTTTAAAAAATTAGTACCAGAGTCATCCCAAAAATCCCAACCTAGTTTGAAGATATAATGCAATTCTTCATTACAAGAAACTTCTTGAGGAATTAATAATAATAAATCAGATTTAACTAATTCAATTTTAGTATGTCTTATAGATATAAATGATCTTATAGATATGGCTAATACTCTATTAAACTCATTTAATTCATCACAATTTACACCATTTATGAACTTATCGACAACTTCTATTCTTCTTTTAGTTGCCGGATGAGTTGAAGAGTCTCCTTGCTCTGAGGCAATATAATTTAGATAGGAACTAGAAGCATTGTTAATATACTGGGCAGCAAAAAGATCTGCAAAATATTCCATTGTATGGCGATAATATTTCATTTCACTTTCAAGATAAGTAGTCTTATACCCAAATTTAGCGTAAGTAAGATTTGAACTTATATTAAGTTCATTATCAATAAAATGACCTAATTCATGATAAAGTACAACAATGGATAAATAATCTCTTGAAAGGACTTTGGGTAAACAAATCCTTATTAACCTATGTTTAATAATAATACTGTAATGTGATTGAATATAATCATTGAGTTTATTAAAGTAATCCTCATTGTAACTTGATTCAAAATAGAAATCTGTAATTTTATTTGACAAGGATGTTACAATTATGAAATTATCGCTTGTTATCCAATCTGCCAAAGCAAATTCTAGACAAGAAACTATTTCATAAGGGATAACGTTGAGAGTACTATTGTCCAAATACTCTAGCCCAGTAAAAATATAGTTTAAAACTTGTATGTGAGTAACCAGATCGTTTTTACCAAAAGACTTGTAATTACTATTCTTTATTTCAATGAATAAACAATGTAATTCATTGAAATGTTCTTCTTTATTATTATCGGAATATGAATTACTCCTACTTTTAGAAAACGCAGTTTCTAATTGAAGAAGTAATAGTTCAATTGATTTAAATGTCATAAAGCATAATGACTATTTTAACAAATTCAATATTTCGCGATAAGTATCATGATTTATCCCAATTTTAGTCAAGTCATTAAGTCGATCTCTGTAGGAAGTCAATAACATTACTACAAAGAAATGATGATTGTTGTTAATTGAGAATATTTCTTTTTCTCCTTTTGCAACTTGTCTGGCTTCAATTATTGCAGAATCAATTTCTATCTTTTCTTTAGAATTAACATCACTAATGATGTTTTCCAAAATATTAATATAAAAAGGAGCTTGGGCATGCATAGTACTTGAGGAACGTGCTAGATACATAATGAGGATTTAGGATTATGTTTGATAAACTATGGTATTAGTATTAATGCCAAAACGACATTTAAGCGACTATTGTTGTTTGGCAATATATAAAAAAATTAAATTAAATACTTATTTCTTTTAATAAATTGTAATAACTTCAGATTTTTAATCGTGGAGACGGAGGGAGTGGCTATCGCCCGTCCCTAGTGTTTCCAGTCCTGTAAATGTAAAAGCTGTCCTTTCAGGCCAGACACTTATAAATAACAAAGCTCAATCAAGTGAACTTGTTGAGCTTTTTATATTCATAATTGTAAGCTTTTACGCTTAATCGTGGAGACGGAGGGACTATCCATAAATTTATAATTATCTGATAATCATATATATATGAACTATATAAATTTGGTACTCACCGAATAGCTCACTTTTTATTTGAATAATAATATTTGATATTATATCTATTCAAATAGAGATAAATATCTGTTTTACAATTAACTTAGTAAGTTATACTTTAGTTTTGTTGTTTTTATTTGTTTAACTTGTATAATTTTGAAAAGCAATTATTTTTTCTTTCATCAGTAAATAATTCAGAATAACTTATCGAGCAGTAATTAGGTCGTGGGAGGCTTATTTCAAAATATATAACACCCTGTATATCAAATTTTTAAAACACTATTAATCGTATATGCACACCTAATTGTACAATAAAGTTAAAAAGAACTATTTAAAAACAAATTTTATTCGTCTTTACAAATATAAAGATACAATTTATATTAAATAGCCATTAATTTAATTAGGATTAATGAAATTTTACTTGTTTTTTACCACAGTTCTTTGTTGTGCCGTCGTACTTTATCTAATCATTATTTGTCACTATACTTTTACCAGTCTTTTTATTACCATAAATATCAATGTTCTCTGACTTTGAATATTTTTTCCATTCCCTTAATAGCTTATTAAATTCATCGTTTTCGCACACCTTAAATCTTTTAAGTGCATAATACATTCCTGTTATTGAAACATCAGAAAATCTTGAGCGATGTCTTTTCTGGCAATTCGGACACCAGATCATTGGTGGCTGAATATTTAAATCCGTACGAATTTGTTTTAATTTTTCGTTCAAATCATTTACTATAATAAAATGTTGTTCTATTGACAGTTTTGAATTCCAACTAATTTTAAGAATGTCCTTTAGTTCAGGAAACCAAGTTGTATGTGCTTGTCCTGCTGGCATGGTTATTCAATTTCGGTTTTACTTTTTATATCTTTCATTTCTTTGTGTGTCACTCCATATGGAAGTCCGCCGCTTGTATATCCAATAATCATTGCAAAAAACTCATCACTTTCATAACCGCATAAAGTGTTTAATTCATCCTCTTGTTTTTTCTTTGCTGAAAGTCTTTGCTGTTTATTTGATTCCACCGACTTTTGAAATTGATGTTCATACTCTTCCGAAATTTCAATTCCAAGCACTCTTAACTCCTTAATAGCACATAATTTGTCAACGGAATATTTTTTTGAATATCCCTTAACAACATTGTTTCCTGAATAAGTTTTTATCCAATTCTTTGCTGAACGAAGCCTGCATTCTTTTTTAAGAGTCTTTTTCATTTAATCTTATCAAAAGGTTCCTTGGGCAAAGCTATTAAATTATTAATATATCGTTCATTGTCATATGGTTTCCCAAATTTCATAACATCAAATAATTCAACAGCTAAACATTGCCCAATCATTTGTCTGGTTTGAAAATCATCAAATCCTTGTTTTCGCAATCTATCAAATGTTATTTTAGTTTCAGGAGGGTCACTGTTTGTGAGTTGATTCTTTATTATTTCAAAAATCTGTTCTCTCAATTTATCATTTGTTTCCATAGATGCAGGAGGTTTCTTCTATTATAGCTAACGTTGTTGTGTATCTTAAGTTAGCATTTGTTTTACTTAAATTCAATTGTTTTAAATTTCAGTTATAAATACAACCAATGTTTTTATTAACATATAAAAAGTATATAACTCTTTTTAGTAAATAGTAAAATATCCTGTTTTTAGCAATAAGTCTCCTGTCCATACTTCAACAGTATATCTGCCTATAGTCCAATTTTCACCGGTTTCAGCATATCCCCAACCACCCGTTATCATAATTGTTGGATAGGCTTTGGGTATTATATTTTCTATATTTGGAGAATTAATTAGGGTGCCGTCTTGGTAGTAATAATACATTTTTAAATCTGCTGAAAAATCTGCTAAATTATGATTAGGGTTTATGAATTCAATAGAAGCGTAAACGATTCTACTACTTTTTGAAAATTTATTCGTATACGCTTTGTTTTGGGAATGGTCAAAATCAGATCTAGCTTCAAAAAATTGAAGCTTGATAATTTCTCTTTGTAACTTTACATTACTCCCTCTTTTTCCAATTATCTTTTCACCACTTTTTATCCATTTTTTTAAAAGCTCATTTGTTTTTGAATTTTTTAAGCCAAAATCACTGTCGTTTAGCAGTTTATGTAAAGGTTTTTTATTCCTTTTTTTAGTTGAAACATCTTCAAATTCATAGCTGTAAATTTTTTCTTCTAAACTTCCAAGTAAAAACCTCAAATGTTTATCATCCCTTATATATATTCTATCGTTCTGCATATCCGAACGCGTAATATTTTTATAGTTCCTGGCATATACAAGTCTATTCGTTAAACTCTCTTTTAATTCTGTACTAGAATTTAAAAAATATTTTACTAACTTTTCATCTTGTTCACTATTTCCATAGTTATTGGATAAATAAAATGCCAATTCATGGTAAGTGTCTAAAAGATTATTTGTTTTGTTTAGTTCTAAAATCCTTCGTGTTCTTTCTCTTCTTTCTTCATCAATAAATTCCCTCCAATACACAAACCAACTGTAATTAGTCATACTTGTTGGGTTTGATTTCGAATTAAAAAAACCCTTATCATCTACTAAATCTCCTCCAAGATCTTTTAATTCTTCTAAATAAACGTTAGAACAATAATTTACTAGATTCATGTTTTTGTAATTGTTGGGGTTTTTTAAAATTTCCTCTGTATCATATTGCAATATCTGTTTTAGCCTAATTATTTGATTTGAAAAAACTTCTTTTTTTAATTTTCTGTATCTAGAATCTCCCTCTTTATCAATAAGCCAGTTTAAATGATCAATTATATAATTTTCGTATTTTCTAAGTTCTTTCTCTTTTATTAAAAAAGCTTGATAATTATTATTGATATATAAGTCCGAACACTCTTTGTCTAGAATTATAACCTTATTAAGGTATTGGCTTATATATTTATTTTTTTCAGCTACATTTCTAATCCTCGCCTGTTGAATATCATTGACTATGCTTGCACCTACATTTACTAATTGCGTAGCTGCTATTTCCAAATTTTGGTTATAAACTTGTTGCCTTGCTAATGCATTTTGATAATGCAAATCTGCAGTACTCGCATTACTTTGTGTATTAGAACTAGATTGAGAAGTTTCATTACTATTGGAATCTGATGTTGGCGTGGAGCTGTTAGTGTTTGTAGTAGAGCTACTAGTATTACCAAAGCCTACACTAAGTTCCTCTTTGGACTCATTCTTTTCAATATCTGCTATTCTCAATTCAGCAGCTGAAATATCGCTCTCTACTTCGTTAATTTTTGAATTTAATAGCTCCACACGATTTGGTTGCGCACCTCGAGATGTTACCTTTGCTAATTCATTCAGCTGATTGTTTAAGCTACTTACTTTAGCGTTATTCTTAATATTTTTTTTATAATTTTTAGCTTCACTTATAAAAACTCCCAGTCTTTCTTTAGAAAAGGTACCACCAACTTTACTATATCCTTGGTTTTTCATCTCCCTATAGATTTTCATAAAATGCTTCATTAACTCATCAAACTCCTTGTCTAGTTCTCTATATTTCTGATCATTTTCTTTGTATTCACTATTTGCTCCGACTGGATCTTCGACAGTAACTCTATTATTATTCCCATTCTGGGCATAAATTGATGCACCAAAAAATAAAAATAATAAGGCAAAAAAAGTAATTTTTAATCTCATGTTTTGTTTTTTTTTAATGAAGGCTAACGTCAGTCTGTCTAATAACCTGCCGTATTTTTTGTTTAATCTTACCAAATTACAGGTTTTGTTTTAAACAACGAGT
>NZ_QRGD01000010.1 GCF_003449015.1 Aureibaculum luteum
ATGACCTTACTCCACTCTTTTGTTCTTTCTGTTTCTATACTTAAATTTATAACTATATTTATAAATGCTAACTTAAGATATACGTATTCCAAGATCAAATCCTAATAAAAAAACACTTATTTTCTTAAGCTGCATGTTGCTGAAGAACCACATAAGGTGTTCCTCTTTTTACAACTGCAAAAGCTCTAGCTATTAGTTTATTTCTAACATTATTTATGGCTAACATTTTATCTTTTCCTTCTGCCAATTTTCTTTTATAATACAGTCTTAATTCGGTGTCATGTTGTATTGCTGATACACTTGCCATACTCAGCAAACTTTTCATTTTTCTATCTCCTAAATAATGACATTGTTTTCTGCGATGTATACTAGTACCTGAGCGATGCTCAAATGGTGCTGTACCACAATAGCTAGAAAAGGCTCGCCAACTAGCAAATCGAGTGAAATTTCCTGTGTGATAAATTAGTTGACATGCAACTACTAAACCAACACCTTTAAGACTGGATAGTAATTCGTAATTCTTGTTCATAGAATCATCTGCTGTGATTATCTCTTTAATTCTATCTTCTATACCTTTTACTTGCTTAGATAAGTAATCTATACTGCGTTTTAAGCTAATACATCCAAAATCTGTTGTTGGACTTGACAATAGTACTTTCATCTCTTTTAAAGTGCCTTTAAGTCCTGCATTGTTTCTTACTAATTGATCTCTTAAAGCTAGTAATCTGCCTAACTCTAAATGAGACATACTCTTTACTGTACTTGGCTGTAACTCTTCTCTGTAAAGCCATGCGTATCTTGCTATAAGTTTGGCGTCTAACTTATCTGTTTTCTCTTTTACAACTCCGCTGGAGCGTTTTATTTTTAATGGACTTTCTTCTACATAAACAATATCTTGACTATGTAAATAAAGTGCTAACTTTAAGGAGTAATAACCTGTATTCTCAAAACAGTAAAAAACCTTGCTTGTTTTTGTCTGTTTCAAAACCCATTTTAATAGTCTGTTATATCCTATTAAATCATTAACAAACTCTTTGTGGACTTGTGCTTGATAACAATAAGCATCAATTGTTTTTT
The DNA here is from genome assembly GCF_003449015.1 of Aureibaculum luteum. GTDB lineage: Bacteria > Bacteroidota > Bacteroidia > Flavobacteriales > Flavobacteriaceae > Aureibaculum > Aureibaculum luteum. The sequence continues at coordinate 1,078 of NZ_QRGD01000010.1, forward strand.
TTGATACATCAATTCCTACTACTTCTTCGTAATTTTTCATATTTTTACAATTAGTGTGAATAAATATGTTGCGTTAACTACTTCCTTTATCGGGAGAATTGTCTCCTGGTATTCCAAATGGTTCTTGGCAACTTGATAGAAAGAGAGGACTCGTACGTGTAAGGGAGCGTTATTCTAAAACACGTTATAGTTCTCCTCTTTTTCTATCTAAAGATATTTATTACAAACTAAAGAAACACGTTGTAACCAATTTGAGAAACCAAATGAAACTGGATAAAAATCGGAAATTATTATTAATTCTAATAGTCGGAATTTTATGTTTCTATGGTTTTAAAAATTACGCTGAAAAAGTAAAAGACGAACATAGTATTGCTACCAGTATTTCTTCCAAATTTTTTGACTTTAATACGTTTGAATTGAAAGTGGACTCAAATCTGAACCTATCTGATTTTAAAGTTGTGAATCAAAATAGCGGAACGACAATTTTTGCGAATGGAAAAAACCGAAAAGGAATTGATAATGATTATGGACATCGATTATTTGAATTGTATTATAAAGACCGAAAACTATATGAATTTGGACACTTTTCAACAAATAATTGGTACACATTTGACTATACTCTGAATTTAAATAACCGAATCGAACCTGAATTGAAAATAATGAGAGGAAATAATGAATCTTATAATGACTTTTTTTACAAAAGGTTTGAATATAATGAAAGTTGAAAACTCGACAGAATTAGTTATTTAACTTTAGGAAAAGAAGTTTATAACGTTAAAGAAATTAGCGAATAAAAACTGGTTACAACAAAGTACTGTGGTAATAAAAAAGTAAAAATATAATAATCCCTCACTAAATTGCTACTATAGGCATCATCGCATATTAGTCCTGATTTTACTATTCCAAAAACTTATTTAATAGTTTATTACAAACTGCTTTTACTGCTAATTTTTGTTCTTTCCTATTACTACAATTCGCTCGTAAAAATCTCGGCAAGCTTTATTATATTTACAGGCATAAAACCGCACATAAATCATAAATCACAAAACTTTTGATTGCCGTATTCATTCCAAAATAAAAAACATTTAAAAAGCTAAATTTTCTTTTCTAGATATTGCTAGATTATTTAAAAAACAAGAAGTCATAATTGAATAAAGCCCGTCGTTAACAATGTCTATGAAATTATTGTCCAATTTTAAGACAAGACATAGATAATAACAAGAACAAAACAAACTATGGAGATTTTTTTTCCAAATCAAAGATATACAAGTAAAGGTGAACCTGATTTAGGGGTTGGTATTTTAAAAGAAGCCAGCAAAGAAAAAGTACAGATCTATTTTCCGTTGTCTAATGAAACACGATTATACGCAGTTGAAAGTGCCCCTTTACAACGCGTTGTTTTTAAAATTGGTGATACAATAATGGATGCAAAAGGGCAACCATTACTTATAGAAAATGTTGAAATAGTCAACAATCTATACATCTATTATGGCAAAGACAAAAAAATAACTGAGGCAGCACTTGGTGATGTGTCAGCAAATCACAGTGTCGATGACCGTCTTTTTTTGGGAGATGTAGACACGCCTCAAGCCTTTGCTTTACGCAGAGAAACATTAGAACACGAATATAAACGGAGATTATCGCCTGTACATGGATTTGTAGGCGGAAGAATTGATCTTATTCCACATCAATTGTATATTGCACATGAAGTGAGTTCAAGATATGCTCCTCGTGTCTTACTATCTGACCAAGTTGGGCTTGGTAAAACTATTGAAGCTTGCTTAATCCTTCATCGTTTATTATTAAGCGGACGCATTTCTAGAGTGCTCATACTTGTTCCTGAATCGTTAATACATCAATGGTTTGTTGAAGTTTTACGTCGATTTAATATGTGGTTTAATATTTTTGATGAAGAACGTTGTGCAGCACTTGATGACAATGCACCTGATGGTAATCCTTTTTTAGACAATCAACTTATTATTTGTAGTACTGAATTTTTAGCCGGTTCTGCCAAGCGAACGAAGCAAGCAATTTCTGCTAACTGGGATATGCTTGTGGTTGATGAAGCTCATAATCTGGAATGGTCTGTTAACAACATAAGCCCAGAGTATCGAATTGTAGAACTTTTGAGTAAAGTTGCAAAAGGGTTATTACTGCTTACGGCTACGCCAGAACAATTAGGCGTAGAAAGTCATTTTGCACGACTCCGATTACTTGATCCTAACAGATATGAAAACTATGATGATTTTATAAATGAATCTTCAAATCATAAAATCATTGCCTCTATTGTTGAAAAATTACATCTAGGAAAACCCCTTGAATCTAAGGATACTAAAATTTTAGAATCTCTTTTCTCAAAAGAAAGCATACAATTAGTACTTGATGGAAAAAATGAAGCCAAGGATAATCTTATTGAAAATCTACTAGATCAACATGGTCCAGGCAGAGTATTATTCCGAAATACTAGATCTGGAATGAGTGGCTTTCCAAAACGAAAGGCACATTTAATTCCCATAAAAGTAGTAAAAGACAAGGAGCTGTGGTTAGAACGTTTAAGCAATGAATTTGCTTATGAAATGACTCCAGATGAAACTGCAAATAATCAACAATTTTGGTTTGCCAAAGATCCACGTGTACAGTGGCTGTTAACCATTATAAAAGAGCTTTATCCTGCAAAAGTACTACTCATTTGTAAGCAGAAAGAAAAGGTGCTGGCTTTAGAAGAAATCTTAACAAAACGTGGAAATTTTAAAGTTGGTGTATTTCATGAAGATCTTACTATAGTGCAACGCGATAGAAATGCGGCATGGTTCTCAGAACCCGATGGTGCTCAAATACTGCTTTGTTCAGAAATAGGAAGTGAAGGACGAAATTTTCAATTTGCTCATCACCTCATCTTATTTAATTTGCCCTTGAATCCTGAATTGTTAGAACAGCGAATAGGACGCCTAGACAGGATTGGTCAAAAAAAAGATATTCATATTCATATTCCCTACCTTACCAATAGTCCACAACATATACTTGTACGATGGTTTCATGAAGGCCTGAATGCCTTTGAAAACAACATTGAAGGTGGAAATAAAATTTCTAAATTATTTAGTAAACGGCTACTTGAACTATCAAAACTAAACACTAAAACTGAACATAATTCAGCATTAGAAGCTTTGATTACGGAAACGTCAACTTTCCAAAAAGAGCTACAAAAAAGCTTAGCCGATGGCAGAGATAAATTACTAGAAATGAATTCTTTTCGCCCAAAAATAGCCACAAAACTAATCAAACAAATTCAAGCGGAAGACAACGATAAAAGTCTTGAAAATTATATGACAAAAGTCTTTAATCATTTCGATATTGAAATGGAAGACCTCGTTTCTCGAAGCTATTATTTAAAACCTACGTCTCTAATCACTGAAATTTTTCCGTCGATACCCATGGAAGGTATTGGCGTTACATTTGACAGAAAACATGCTCTTAGCAGAGAGGAAATCAGTTTTCTAAGTTGGGATCATCCCATGACCACCGATGTCATAGATATGGTGTTAAGTTCAGGTACAGGTAGTGCTAGCTATGGAGTTCTAAAGGGAAGCAAAAGCCCTGGTCTTCTACTTGAAATCATTTTTATTCTTGAAACACCAACACGACAAAACATAGCTGTAGACCGTTTTCTACCCAACACACCACTAAGAGTTGTTGTAGACCATGCGGGTAATGAGGTTACAGAGGAGTATCTTGTTGACGTATTAAACAAAAAATTAATACCTGGTCAAATAGACGCTTTACTGGATAATGAAGCCATCGTTGAAACACTATTGCCCAATATGATAGCAGTGGCTACAAAACTAGCTAAAGAGATGAGCAGCACAGCAATAGCAAATGGTTTAGATAGTATGAACTTAACGTTGAATCATGAAATTGACAGACTGAAACTATTACAAGAGAAAAACAATACTATAAGACCAGAAGAAATTCAAATAGCTTGCAATGACCAAATAGCTCTAACAACAATCATTAAAAACGCACGTGTAAGGATGGATGCTATTCAATTGATCAGAAAGGAGTAAAAACTACTACCGTTAATTTTTATGAAGTGATTCAAAATAAAATACCTGAAAGTTTAATTCAGAAATCATTTTTTTCTTTTATTTAAAACAATCGCAAAAGTTGCTGTGAATTTTCTAGTACGTGTTTTATTTGTTAATTTAGTAGCTTACACACAAATCATAACACAAACATTACTTCAACTAATAAATATTCCATATCACACTCATTATTAACTTTTTATGAAACACAATTTAAAATATTTTTTGTTTGTTCTTTTTCTAATTACAACACTTGTTTATCAAGGTTGTGAAAAAGCAACTCCAGATAATTGGAAATGGGAAACGATAACAACAAATGGAGAACCCACCGCGAGACATGAAGCTGGGTTTGTAGCTTACAAATCCAAATTATACTTAATGGGCGGTCGTAGAATCAATCCTACTTCAGAATTTGACCCGAGCACTAATACATGGACTGAAAAGTCACCTTCTCCAATTGAATTGCATCATTTTCAACCTGTAGTATATGGTGATGCTATTTATATTATTGGGGCAATGACCGGACAATGGCCAAATGAAAAGCCTGTGGACCGAATTATTATTTACTATCCTGAGCGTAATGAATATGTTTATGGTGATTCTATTCCAAAACATCGAAAACGAGGTGGTGCAGGTGCTGTTGTCTATAAAGACAAAATTTATCTTGTTGGTGGTATTATTAATGGACATATGAACGGTTTTAAACCTTGGTTTGATGAATACAATCCTAAAACTAAAGAATGGAAAACGTTGACAGACGCTCCTAATGCACGCGACCACTTTCAAACGGTAGTAACCAATGACAAACTGTATGCTTTTGCTGGCCGTACTACCTCAAGAATAACTAAAGAAGATTTTTCACTAACAGTGAACCATGGCAATACCTATAACTTTTTGACTCAAAAATGGGAACCCGTAACAAACGACACCGCAATACCCACTATGCGAGCAGGTAATTCTGCCCTTGCTTGGAATGGATCTATTGTTATTGCTGGTGGTGAAAGTATGGTACAAGAAGCAGCTCACAACCAAGTCGAAGCCTATAATACAAAAACAAAACTATGGAGTAAATGGCCGTCTTTAAATCAAGGACGACATGGCTCTGGACTTGCCGTTATTGGTGATTATGTATATACTGCTTCAGGATGTGGTAAACGTGGTGGAGAACCAGAACTGACAACCATTGAACGTTTACAATTACCTAACGGAAACGCTACACCATTAACTGAAATTGCAGATACCACACCTGTTTATCAACAATACAATACACTGACCATCCCTTTTGAAGGTCCTGAAACATCCGAAACCGATGCTATAAATCCCTTTCTAAATTATCGTTTAAGTGTTGAATTTCAACATGAAGATACCAAGCAAACGATACGCGGGTTTTACGCTGCAGATGGAGATGCTGCTGAAACGAGTGCTAATACTGGAAAAATATGGAAAGTTCGGTTTACGCCAAATAAAATTGGAAAATGGACGTACACTGCGAAACTTCATAAAGGAGATAGTATTGCGTTAACTGACGACTTAACCATTGGAGATCTTATACCAATGACGAATGCAAAAGGCGACTTTATAATTGTTACTTCTGATAAAGAAGGAGATGACTTTAGAGGAAAAGGAAGACTAGAAGCTCATAAAGGTTATTTTAAATTTCGTAACACAAATGATTATTGGTTAAAATTGGGTACTAATAGTCCTGAAAACTTATTGGGCTATGTAGATTTTGATGATACGTATCGCATGAAATCAGAAGCTAGAGAAGGAGAGGCCGCAGCAACTGAAAACATTCATAGATACGCTCCACATTTAAAAGACTGGAAAACAGGTGACCCTTCCTGGAAAAAGGGTAAAGGAAAATCTCTTGTTGGAGCAATTAACTATCTGTCATCAAAAGGAATGAATTCTGCTTATTTTTTAACATTAAACATTTTAGGCGATGGTAAAGATGTATGGCCTTATGTTACCCCAGATAATTTTACCCGTTTTGACGTTAGTAAACTAGAGCAATGGGAAATCATATTTCAACATATGCAATCTAATGGTATATTACTGCATATGGTTTTACAAGAAACCGAGAATGAAACCATGCTTGATCATGGAAATACCGGTCCATTACGCCAACTCTATTTTAGAGAACTCATTGCCCGTTATGGACATCATCTCGCTTTAGTTTGGAATTTAGGAGAAGAGAACGGTCCCGCATCTTGGTCACCTATTGGTCAAAATGATAAGCAACGAAAAGCAATGGCTACATTTTTAAAAGAAACAGACCCTTACCAACACCCCGTACTACTGCACACACATTCTGAAGATCCGTTAAGAGATGACATTCTCAATGACATACTTGGTTTTAAAGACTTAGATGGCCTATCCTTACAACAAGCAAAACGCGAAGAGGCAAGTACTGTTGTTGAAACATGGAGAAAAAAATCAAAAGCTGCCGGGCAAGATTGGCTTATTACGATGGATGAAATTGGTATGTGGCATACGGGTGCTCTAACAGATACTCAAGACGCTAATCATTTTTCATTGCGACATTATGCCCTTTGGGGAACACTGATGTCGGGTGCTGCTGGTGTTGAATGGTATTTTGGTGCAAAACAACCACAAAATGATTTAACTTCTGAAGATTGGAGACAAAGAAATCATCTTTGGGAAATAACCAACCATACAAAAGTATTTTTCAATACCTATTTACCTTATTGGGAAATGCAACCCAAGCATAATTTAATTAATTCAAAAGAGGCATATTGTTTAAGAAAAGTGAATGAAATATATGCGGTATACCTACCAAAATTAGGCAGATATACTATTGACATGAGTGAAGCCTCGGGTGATTTTCAAATACAATGGTATAATCCATTTACAGGCGGGCAATTACAAACAGGTTCTGTTAAAACAATTTCTGGAGGAGGAATACGCACTTTGGCAATACCTATAGAATTTTCTAATACTGAAAAAAATACTGATTGGGTAGTGCTTCTTAGAAAAAATATTGACATTAATCAAACATCTAAATAATTATGAATAGTCGTAGAAAATTCATTTATGATATCTCAAAAGGAATGGCTTTTGTAGCCTTAGCACAATCTGGAATTTCTTGTAAAACGAAAGAGGAACCGGCCTTTAGTGACCGCATGCTACCGGCACCCGTTGGTGGTGGTTTTGAAATGGAAAACTATTGGGTATGGGGTTCTTCCGTGATAAAAGGTGAAGATGGAAAATATCATATGTTTGCTTCTCGTTGGCCAAAAGATATTGGCTTTGGTAAATGGGTTACTAATTCTGAAATTGTTAGAGCTGTATCTGATACTCCAGTAGGTCCATATACCTTTCAAGAAGTTGTTTTACCAATACGAGGTAAAGATTATTTTGATGGTTTGGTTACACATAATCCTAGAATAATAAAATATGGTGACTATTACCTACTTTATTATTTTGGTACTACATACGATTTTGACATACCAGAAACCAATGTAAATATTTGGGGAGATGACAGAGCTCGTAAAGCATGGATGAACAAAAGAATTGGTATGGCTTATTCTAAATCAGTTTTAGGTCCATGGAGACGTATGGATCAACCGGTATTAGAACCGCGACCAGGAAAATGGGATGCCACGATAACATCAAATCCCGCTCCTGTAGTTAATGAAAAAACAGGTGAAATTCTTTTGATTTACAAATCATCCACAAATGGCCCAGAACCACCACTGCTATTGGGTGTTAGTAAAGCCGCTGGGATGCAAGGTCCTTATCTTAGAATTAAAGACGAACCTATATTTAATTTAGACACGAGTAAAACCAATGAAAATGATGTAGAAGATCCTTTTGTATGGTGGGCAGGTGATCATTATGAACTTATAATGAAAGATCGCTTTGGCCATATTTGTGGTGAAAAAGGTGGTGGAATACATGCCTTATCAAAGGATGGTATTCATTGGGAATTTGCTCCTAATCCATTAGCCTATAGTAAAACCATTTTATGGGATAATGGGAAGACTGTTTATCAAAACCATTTTGAAAGACCTTCATTATTAATTGAAGACGGTAAGCCAACGCACCTCTTTGCAGCAACGGGTATTGGCTCAAAAGAATGGACATTTGAAAAAACTTGGAATATGGTAATTCCCTTAAAATCATAAAAGTTAATCTTATTAGGTTATAATGCCATTTTACCCTAATACCGAACTCTATTTAAGCCGTAACAATTTTATGGCTCATACCAATAATTAAAAAACAATGACCACATTACCTGTTATAGCCTCTACCCTTTCCGCAAAAGCATTAGGCGAATTCACCATAGAACAATATGGATTACATAAAAATTTTAATTGTAAGTTATTTAGAACAGGGATGAATCACACGTATTTTCTTTCAGATAATGAGAGTAAATATGTTCTAAGAGTTTACAGCCATAATTGGAGATCAGAATCTGAAATCAATGAAGAACTAACGCTATTAAACGTATTAAATAAAAGTAATTTAAGTGTTTCAATTCCTATCCCCGATAAAAACGGTAGCCTTATTCAAGAAATTAAAGCTCCGGAAGGTATGCGGTATGCGGTTCTTTTTTCTTTTGCTAAAGGTGATAAAATTAGATTTATGAACGAGGAGACCTGCTACGCAATAGGTTCTCTAATGGCTAACATTCATAAAACCACTTTAAACAACACTATTGACCGTATTACCTATAACAAAAAGTCGCTTATAGAATTGCCTTATCACTACTTGAAGCAGTACTTTTCAGAGCGTTTACCTGAAATGGAATACATCAAAAAAATTGGAGCATCTTTTAAAAATAAAGATTTTGAAAATTCAAAAAAGGGAATTGTCCATTTGGATATATGGTATGATAATATGGCCATTACCAAAACTAAAGAAATTACAATCTTCGACTTTGATTTTTGCGGAAATGGATGGCAAATTTTGGATATTGCTTATTTCTGTAATCAGTTATTTAATATAGAATCTGACAAAAAAGTGTACGAAATAAAAATGCAACATTTTTTAGAAGGTTACCATAAAATAAATCCCTTATCAACTAATGAGCTTACATTAATTCCAAAAGCAGGGTTGGCTATATTCGTGTTTTATTTGGGTGTTCAAAGTCAAAGGTTTGATTGGTCAAATATTTTTCTCTCTGAAAATTACCTAAAAATGTATACAAACAGAATGAAATCATGGACGGAATATAACGACTCCAATAAAATAGTTTTAAATAATTCTTCGATTTAATTACAGGAAGTAATCTTTAAGGTATTGCGAAAGCACAACTATCCGCTTCATTTTCAGTTCTAATACTGCAATCAAAACTATCACAAATTAAAATTATGTAATTCTTAATCATAAAAAAAAACCACTTCAACTGAAGTGGCTTCTTATTGTAATTATTTACTATTGTATGTTACTGACAACAAATTAATTATCAATAGACCCCATAACACGTTTCATAAATGAATTTAGTGCTTCTTTTTTGGGAGTACCTTCTTTAATCATTTTATTTACTTCTAAAGCACCGTACATATTAGAGATAATTTCTCCTATAACATCAAGTTCTTCATCTTTTAATGAAGGTACCTCTGTTAAGTGCTCTAAAGTTTCAATAGTTTCGACTAAAAAGTCTTCATCATTGTCTTCAATGAATTGGGACAAATGTTTAATTACTGGTAACTTCATCTACTAATTCTTTTAACACATCTAACTTATTCGTTTGTGTTTGATTAACAAAAATGCCATTTTTAAAAGTAGCAAATGTTGGTAGATTATCTACCGTTGCTAATTTTCTAGATTCCGGAAATTTTTCAGCATCAGCTATTACAAAAGTAATATTTTCTAATTCAGAGGCCAATTTCTTAACCTTTGGTTTCATAATTCTGCAATTACCACACCATGTGGCAGAATACTGAACAACAACGGTTTCATTGTTGTTCACTATTTCTTGTAAGTTATCTTCACTTAACTCTTGAACCATAATTATATATTTTAAATTACAAACTCTAAATTTTAATAAATTTAAAATTTAGAGTTTGATATATTACTAATTAGTGAGAAGCTAAATATTCAGCAGTTCCTTTTGCATTTGCTTGCATAGCTTCTTTACCTTCTTCCCAGTTTGCAGGACAAACTTCACCTTTTTCTTGAACATGAGTTAAAGCGTCAACAATACGTAAGTATTCATTCACGTTTCTACCAATTGGCATATTGTTTATACTCTCGTGTTGTACAACACCATCTTCATCAATAACATATGTTGCTCTATAGGTTACGTTATCACCTTCAACCTGTACAGTACCTGTAGCTTCATCATACGTTTCATTGGTAATATCTAAAACACCTAAGATACTAGATAAATTACGGTTACTATCCGCTAATATTGGATAAGTAACACCTTCTATACCTCCATTATCTTTTGGTGTATTTAACCATGCAAAATGCACTTCTGGTGTATCACAAGATGCTCCAATTACAATTGTATTTCTCTTTTCAAATTCAGCCATAGCTCCTTGAAAAGCATGCAATTCAGTTGGACATACAAATGTGAAATCTTTAGGGTACCAAAACAACAACACTTTTTTGTTATTATTTTTTGCTTCTTCGAATACATTTACTTTAAATGTATCGCCCATTTCATTCATTGCGTCTACATTTAAATCTGGAAATTTTTTACCTACTAATGTCATTTTGTTTTATTGTTTTAAGCGTTATTTTCTAAGTACAAATATAACATGCAAAAAACTCAAATCATAGAGATGATTATGCAATTTTTTTATACGATTATAAGGATTATTTATGATGATGAGTGAATAGTCTTATTTAACTAAGAAGTATTGTTTAAGCGACTCAATCAGCAAATATAAATCGCGTAGAAAATCTGCTAGTCCCGAAGCTTCGGGATTCGTTAGTAGGCTAGATCTGGCAATATATTATATACGGATTACAACAGTTTTTTTTCAATATTCATAAGTAATTTGTTCATTCCATCCATAAATATTTAATTGTAATTCACTTTGCCCATCAATTTGAATTGGTGTTATGTCAAAGGAAACTGTTTTTTGAAAAACAGTTAGACATAACTCTTCATTGATTAATTTCATTTTGAGAGCTCGTTGTAATGGAAAAACAGTATAAAAAGCATCTACACTATATAAATTCTCTTCCCACAAATCCGGTCCACATCCGCTAGAACCGAACGTTATTTCTAAGCAATCATTTTTTAATTCGACATCAGTTATTTTATAATTTGAAGTATTAATCCCATTAAAATCGTCCTCCAAAATAATTTCAGATATGAAATTACAATTATCGTCAATCGTTGACTTATCATCTGAATTACAACTGAAAATTAATATACAAAATAAACCAATAAGAACAGTTTTATTCCTTACGTGTGGTTTGTTTTCTATCAGATGTAAAAAGGTTGAAAAGGTTGTGTCCAATGTCTTACAATACTTGTATAAATCCTACTTACTAGCAAACAACTTTACATCATCTTCAGACACCTCGGTATTACCCAAAATGATTAAACGTTCTACCACATTTCGCAATTCACGAATATTTCCGGTCCAATCGTATTCTTGTAGTTTTTTTATGGCCTTATCAGAAAATGATTTTTTAGCAGTTCCTTGTTCATTTGCAATTTTTTCAGCGAAGAAATTTATCAATAAAGGGATGTCTTCACGTCTGTCGTTTAAGGCAGGTACTTTAATTAATATCACAGCCAATCTATGATATAAATCTTCCCTGAAATTACCTTCAGATATTTCTTTTTTCAAATTTTTGTTAGTCGCTGCCACAACACGTACGTTGACTTTAATATCTCTATCACTACCTACTCTGCTAATTTTATTTTCTTGTAAAGCTCGCAACACTTTAGCTTGAGCTGACAGGCTCATATCACCAATTTCATCTAAGAAAATAGTACCACCATTTGCAGCTTCAAACTTACCTGCTCTGTCTTTATTTGCCCCAGTAAATGATCCTTTTACATGCCCAAACAATTCACTTTCTATCAACTCTGATGGAATTGCAGCACAGTTCACCTCTACCATAGGCGATTTAGAGCGTTCACTTTTTTCGTGCAACCAATGTGCAACCAACTCTTTTCCCGTACCGTTTGGCCCAGTAATTAGCACTCTAGCATCAGTAACGGCAACTTTTTCTATAATATCTTTTATATGTGAAATAGCATCGCTATTACCCACCATTTCATAATTTTTACTGACCTTTTTCTTTAGTTTTTTATTTTCTACAACTAAACTCTTCTTATCTAAGGCATTACGTACCGCATTCAACAATCTATTTAAATCAGGTGGTTTAGAAATATAATCAAATGCTCCCAAACGCATCGTTTGTACTGCGGTATCTAAATCACCGTGCCCAGAAATCATCAACATTGGTATTTCTGGTTTTATTTTTTGTGTTTTTTCCAAAACTTCTACCCCATCCATTTTTGGCATTTTAATATCACATAACACCAAATCATAATCATTATTTTTGATCATTTCCATACCTACAAGACCATCTTCAGCCTCTTCAACTTCGTAGGTCGCGTTTTCTTCAGAAATAATCTTTTTTAATACTCTGCGGATCGCCGCTTCATCTTCAATAACTAATATTTTTGGCATTTTATTTAGGATTTTTGGTCGGAAGACCAACGTTTATTATTTTATTATTTAAATGCAATTATTGTTCCATCTTTTATTTTACAGCATCTGTATTGTAAATATGCACATCTCTTTGTGGAAATGGAATGGTAATATTATTTTCCCTGAACAACCTATCAATTTCAAATCTGATATCACTTTTTGGAATACGCACATTAAAACTGTCATTAATTGAAAAAGCAACTCTAAAATCTAAAGAACTATCTCCAAAATTCATAAATAAAACTTTTGGTTCTGGCTCATTTAATACTGCAGGGTTGGTTTTTACTGCTTTTAGAAGTAAAGACTCAACCAATTTAACATCACTACCGTAAGCAACACCAACATCTACTACTTCTCTTGTTTCGATACCATTTGCAGTCCAATTATACAAACTATTGGTCAGATATAAATGATTTGGGATCACTAATACTTTATTATCCACAGTAACCGCTCTCGTGGTTCTTAGTTTAATTTCTTCTACTCTACCCACTTTTCCGTCCAATTCAATAATATCACCCACATGCACAGATTGATCTACCAATATAAATACTCCAGAAATTATATCTTGAAATAAGGTTTGTAATGCCAACCCAATACCAATTAATAAAGCCGCCGAAGCCGTAAAAAGTGCGGTTACATTTACACCAATATTATCGAACGTTATGATTAAAATGATTAAATAAATAAACCAGCGTCCAAAAGAAAATAACGAAACAAATTTTACTTGATCTTGTTTCGGTAGTTTTCGAGTCACTAATTTCCGTATCCATTTTAAAACAAATGATGTAGCAATAAGAGCAATTATTACAATTAACAACCCCTTATAGGTAATAGCTATTGAGTCAGAAAATCTAATTGGTCTATTTAGAAGGTTAATTAAATCGTACATAAATTAAATTGATGCTGTTAATATTTAAGCCATTTATACAACTCCTTATATGTAGGTTTCTTACCATACATTAAAATACCCACTCTATAAATTTTAGCTGCAAATAGTACAGTAATATAAAATGTTCCAAACAATATTAAAACCGACAATAATTGTTGCCAAATAGGTACCCCAAAAGGAATACGCATTAACATAACTACAGGCGATGTGAACGGAATGTAAGAAAAAACTTGTGATACCATACCATGTGGATTTTCAATTACCGTAAAAAAACCGACATAAATAGCCAACATTAACGGCATAATTATGGGCATCATAAATTGTTGAGTATCCGTTTCATTATCTACAGCGGCACCAATGGCAGCATATAGCGAAGCATATAATAAATAACCTCCAATAAAAAATAAAATAAACATTATAATAAGGTTAGCCAACGGCATATTATTTATCTCTTGAAATATAGTTGTAAACATTTGTTGAGCCTCATCATTTTGCGATGCCTGTTTTATCAGCTCTTCCTGTTGTTGTGCCATTGGGCCTTGAGACGTTTCCACTCCGAAAAATGCAGAAACTCCAATCATTAATGCCGAACCAATTATTATCCAAACTGTAAATTGAGTTAGACCCGCCAAAGTAGTTCCGAATATTTTACCTAATAATAATTTTATTGGTTTTACAGAGGAAATAATAATTTCTATAATTCTACTCGTTTTTTCTTCAATAACACTCCTCATAATCATGTTTCCATAAATAATGATAAACATAAATAATAAATAACCTGCAGCCCCTCCAAAAATCAACTTCATGTAGTTACCTACTTTGGATGTTTTTTGGCCATCAAAGGTTTCTAAGTTAGCTCTTACTTTAATTTTTAATTTACTTACAAGAACTGGGTCTAAGCCTGATTCTTTTAGTTTTATAGCTCGAGCTTCCTCTTCAATTTTATCTTCAATAGTATTCATTACACCTACCGAAGGCGATTCTTCTGAATAAAATTTAATTTTATCGGCAATAGCATCTACATTTTCAGCCGGTGGAATATATAACAACCCATAATTTTCAGCTTTTCTTACTAATTGCTTGGCATCTTCTAAATTTAAGCCTGTTAAAATATCATATTTTGTATGCTCAGAATTTTCAAACTTATTGGCAAATAAATTACTTTCATCTAATACTGAAATGGTTTTTACTCCGTCATTATTCAATTGCGTTAAAAAGCCAATTAAAGCAAAAATACCCACCATAATTAGCGGACTTAAAAATGTCATGATGATAAATGACTTATTTTTGACTTTATTAAGATATTCTCTTTTTGTAATTAGAGATAAATGATTCATATTAATAATTTTGAACAGTTTGAATAAAAATATCGTTTACACTTGGAATTACCTCAACAAAATGAGTAAGTTCACCTTTAGAAGTCAAATGCTGTATGAGTTGATTTGCAGGTAATTTATCGTCAATTTTAATATTGAATTGCAACTCATCGTTTAAGCTTTTAAAAGTAGCGTCAGTCAATTCGAAGTTTTCTTTTAAATTTTGAATTGCTTCAGCTTTGTTATCCGCAATTAGGCCTACTTGATAAATATTCTTTTTAAATTGACGTTTTATATCTGTTAATTTTCCTTCTAAAACTTTATTAGACTTATGAATTAAAGCAATATCATCACATAGTTCTTCAACAGATTCCATTCTATGTGTAGAAAAAATTACTGTAGCTCCTTCTTCTCTTAACTTTAAAATTTCATCTTTAATAAGGTTCGCATTAATAGGATCAAAACCACTAAAAGGTTCATCAAATATTAATAATTTTGGCTGATGAAGTACAGTTACTATAAACTGTATTTTTTGAGCCATCCCTTTAGATAGTTCTTGAATTTTCTTATTCCACCAATCGCCAATTTCAAATTTATCAAACCAATATTTTAATCTTGCCTTGGCTTCTGATTCTGACAATCCTTTTAATTGTGCCAAATAAAGGGCCTGCTCCCCTACTTTCATCGATTTATATAATCCGCGTTCTTCTGGCAGATAACCAATATCCTTAATATGATCTGGTTTTAAAGGTTCACCATCCAAAGTTATCAACCCTTCATCAGGCATGGTAATTTGATTGATAATTCTAATTAATGTTGTTTTACCGGCTCCGTTTGGACCTAAAAGTCCAAAAATGCTTCCCTTAGAAACATTTATTGAAACATTGTTTAAAGCCTTGTAATCGCCGTAATTTTTAACTACATTTTCAGCAACGAGAATATCACTCATATTTTAATTTTATTTTTCAAAGATATTGATTTGACGTTGTTAACTGCCAATTGTTACTTAGTAATTTAAATATATTACTAAGATTAAAGATACTAATTCTCTGTGGTAAGTTGTTTATCTATAATCCTATCGAAATAATCCTTCATAAAAGCCTTACAAGCTTCTTCAATTTCGTCCATTTCTGGTGTTCTATTTTCAATAAGATTATCAACTAATCCCTTATCATTTTTACTAAAAAAACCAGTTGCTTTCTCTCCATCAAAAGTACAGATTAAATTACCTCGTTGCAATTGATATTGCGTACCGTTATAATTCATTGCGTAAGGTTCAATTTGAGGTTCGCTTATTAAACTTCTTCCCCAACTTCTGAATGGTTTATCATAACCTATAGCATCTAACACTGTAGGATAAATATCTATTTGCTGAGCCAATTTTGTATCTACACCAACAAAAGTGCTGTCTGGTTTATAGATTAAAATAGGCACAGCACCTCTATTGATAATTTTGTAATATTCATCCTTGTAAAAGGATTGATTGGTATGATCTGCCGTTAGGATAAAAATAGTATTTTTAAACCAAGGTTCTTTTTTAGCAGCTTCGAAAAACTTTTTAAATGCATAATCGGTATACCCTACAACTTGATGCATGGGTATATCTCCTTTAGGAAATTTGTCTTTATATTTTACTGGTGGTAGAAATGGTTCATGTGAAGTAAGCGTAAAAAGTGAAGCAAAAAACGGCTCCTTTTTAGTGTCTAAAACGTCTTTGGTGAACTGCATAAACTCCTCATCCCAAATACCCCAAAAGCCATCATCGTCTTCATCATTTGCATATTCTGTCATCCCATAATAATGGTCAAAACCTAAAATATTACCAAAACCTAAAAACCCCATAGACCCATTAGGTGCCCCATGAAAAAAAGAAGTATCATAATTACGTTCTTTCAATGTTGACACTAACGATTCAATTTTCTGATTGGCGTATGGTGAAGAGGTAAACGCGTGTTCAAAAGATGGAATACCTGCTATTACTGATGACATACCATGAATGGATTTTCTTCCATTTGCAAAAGCATTTGTAAAAATAAGACTGTGGTCCGCTAAAGAATCTAAAAAAGGGGTATAACTTTTAAAATTTGCAATCTTCGTATCCTTATTAAAGGCTTGCCAATATTCACGTCCATAACTTTCTACAATAAACACAACAATGTTAGGTGAAGTTTTCGGATTGTTTTTATACTGTTTTACGGGTTTAAAATACTTATCAACAGCGTTAGGATCTACCTGATATTTCACTTTCTTTATGTTAATTGTATTAAACGTTCTTATAAAAGCAAATGGAGAATTTAATACAAAATCGGCTTGTTGTAGTTTAGTTACATGCCTACTCGCATCTACTAAATTTATTGGTCGAGTACTTTTCTTAAAATCGCCACCACGAATGGCTCCTATCATCAATATCACCAAAAAAACAAATACTATTGTTGAGAATAAAAAATAACTCAGGTTATTTTTCTGATACGTTTTTTTATTTAATTTCACTTTATTATAAAGGAAAATCCACAGGGCCGCAGCTATAAAAAACAACAGGTATACATGCCAATAATTAGCTAAAAATCGAAAAAACATACTCGATTTATTCGATTCATTTTCCAACGTTTCAAAAACAGCCTTCGTTGTTCTACTGAAGGTAAACCTATAATATATAAAGTCTATAAAGTTAATAGCATATGCTACTAGATTAAAGGTGAAATAAATAAAAAATAATAATTTTTGATACCATTTTTTAGTGTTTACTTTTAACGGTAACAACGATAGCACTATAAACAATGCATTTACATATAATATGGCTGCGGTATCAAATGCAAGACCATAATATGACAATCTAAAAAAATCAAAAACGGTATCAATTCCTAATAAATCACTATTGTAAAAATAGAATAAAACCCTAGCAATGAAATAAAAAAAATAGGCGAGTAATAACCTATAAAACATTATTTTATATTCATTCTTTCTTAAATAACTAATCATATATAAATAAGGTGTAGACTTCAAAAATACAACTTATTGCATAAATTACTATTATTTTTAAATTTACAATTTTATTATGCGTGCATAGTATTTTTTTGTTATATTTGTAATATGCAAAAAGAAACGACGATCGATCACGCCTTAAGAGCAACCTGGCAAGCAGTTGCAAAAATGTACAATGAGCAGGCGGCAAAACACGGTAGTACAATGTCTACAGCATTTGTATTGTTAAATATAGATTATGAAAATGGAACACCTTCTACGGCACTCGGTCCTTTAATGGGCATGGAACCTACTAGTTTGTCTAGAATATTAAAAACAATGGAAGACAAAGGTGCCATTTTTAGAGAAAAACATCCTGAAGACGGCAGGAGTGTACTTATAAAATTGACTGACTACGGTAAGGAAATGCGGAAAGTTTCTAGAGCGTCAGTCATCGCTTTTAACGAAAAGGTTAAAGAGGAATTAGATGAAGAAAAGTTAAATAACTTTTTTGAAGTAACTGAAAAAATAAATCAATTAATAGCAGAGCGTGTAATTTTCAATGAAAATAAACGTAAAGCGATTTAAAATAGTTAACAAATGAACAAAAGGCATATTAAAAAAGTAGCTGTTATTGGTTCTGGTATAATGGGATCTGGTATTGCATGTCATTTTGCCAATATTGGCGTAGATGTATTATTGTTAGACATTGTTCCTAGAGAACTAAACGACAAAGAAAAAGCTAAAGGGTTGACTTTAGAAGATAAAGTCGTTAGAAACAGATTGGTTAATGATGCTTTAACTGCATCCTTAAAATCTAAACCTTCTCCTATTTATAGTCAATCTTTTGCAAGTCGAATTACTACTGGTAATTTAGAAGACGACATTGCTAAAGTTGCAGATGTAGATTGGATTATGGAAGTTGTCGTTGAAAGACTAGATATCAAGAAAATGGTATTCGAAAACTTAGAAAAATATAGAACTCCAGGAACATTAATTACATCTAACACTTCTGGTATTCCTATTAAATTTATGAGTGATGGACGTAGTGAAGATTTCCAGAAGCATTTCTGTGGAACCCACTTCTTTAATCCCGCTCGTTACTTAAAATTATTCGAAATAATTCCTGGGCCAAAAACAGAAGCTTCTGTTTTAGAGTTTTTAAATGAATATGGCGAAAAATTCCTAGGAAAGACATCTGTAGTTGCAAAAGACACGCCTGCTTTTATTGGAAACAGAGTTGGTATATTCAGTATCCAAAGTTTATTTCACGCGGTTAAAGAGTTAGATTTAACCATAGAAGAAGTAGATAAATTATCAGGACCAGTAATTGGTCGCCCTAAGTCTGCAACTTTTAGAACTGTTGATGTTGTTGGATTAGATACTTTAGTTCACGTGGCAAACGGAATTAGAGAAAACTGTCCTAAAGACGAACGTTTAGAGCTTTTTAAATTACCTGATTTCATTAACAAAATGATGGAAAAAAAATGGTTAGGAAGCAAAACAGGACAAGGGTTTTATAAAAAAACGGTTTCAGCTGAAGGACAAAAAGAAATTTTGTCACTCGACTTAAACACCTTAGAATATCGTTCTGCAAAACGAGCAAAATTTGCAACTTTAGAATTAACGAAAACGATTGATAAAGTAGTAGACCGTTTTAAAGTATTAGTAAAAGGTAAAGATAAGGCCGGTGAGTTTTACAGAAAAAGCTTTACTGCATTATTTGCCTATGTATCTAATAGAATTCCAGAAATTTCAGATGAGCTATATAAGATTGATGATGCTATGAAAGCTGGTTTTGGATGGGAACATGGTCCTTTCCAAATTTGGGATGCTATTGGCGTAGAAAAAGGAATCGAATTAATGAAAGCTGAAGGTTTAGCCCCAGCTGCATGGGTTAATGAGATGATTACTTCTGGTAACACGTCTTTTTATACAATAAAAGAAGGTTCTTCATATTTTTATGATATTCCAACAAAAACACAAACTAAAATCCCTGGTCAAGATAGTTTCATTATCCTAGACAATATTAGAAAAACAAACGAAGTGTTTAAAAACTCAGGTGTTGTTGTTGAAGATTTAGGAGATGGAATTCTTAACGTAGAATTCCAATCTAAAATGAACACTATTGGTGGAGATGTACTTGCAGGATTAAATAAAGCTATTGACTTAGCTGAAAAAGATTTTGCTGGATTAGTGGTTGGTAACCAAGCAGCAAACTTCTCAGTTGGTGCAAATATTGGAATGATTTTCATGATGGCTGCAGAGCAAGAATATGATGAGCTTAATATGGCTATCAAATATTTCCAAGATACCATGATGCGTATGCGTTATTCTTCAATACCAACTATTTCTGCTCCACATGGAATGGCTTTAGGTGGTGGTTGTGAATTGTCATTACATGCTGATAAAGTAGTAGCAGCAGCAGAAACGTATATGGGACTTGTAGAGTTTGGTGTAGGTGTTATTCCCGGCGGTGGTGGTTCAAAAGAAATGGCATTAAGAGCATCAGACCTATTTCATAAAGGAGATGTACAGTTAAACGTTCTTCAAGAACATTTCTTAACTATTGGTATGGCAAAAGTATCTACTTCTGCTTATGAAGCTTTTGACACTAACCTTTTACAAAAAGGTAAAGATATTGTTGTTGTAAATAAAGACCGTCAAATAGCTGTAGCAAAACAACACGCAAAATTAATGGCAGATATGGGCTACACACAACCTGTTCGAAGAACAGATGTTAAAGTACTCGGTAAACAAGCCTTAGGTATGTTCCTTGTAGGTACAGATGCTATGGAAGATAGCAACTACATTAGTGAGCATGATCATAAAATTGCAAACAAGTTAGCTTACGTAATGGCAGGTGGAGATCTATCTGAGCCAACTCTAGTGAGTGAGCAGTATTTATTAGATTTAGAACGTGAAGCTTTCTTAAGTTTATGTACAGAACGTAAAACTTTAGAACGTATTCAACACATGTTAACCAAAGGAAAACCTTTAAGAAACTAAGAACTATGGAAACAGCATATATAGTAAAAGCATATAGAACAGCAGTTGGTAAAGCACCAAAAGGCGTGTTCCGTTTTAAAAGAACTGATGAATTGGCTGCAGAAACCATCAAATACATGATGAAAGAACTGCCTAATTTAGACAAGAAACGCATTGACGACGTTATTGTTGGTAATGCAATGCCAGAAGGTGCACAAGGATTAAATATGGCACGATTTATTTCTTTAATTGGATTGGATAGTGTAGATGTGCCGGGTGTAACCGTAAATCGTTTTTGTGCTTCTGGTGTTGAAACAATAGGCATTGCCACAGCAAAAATTCAAGCTGGTATGGCAGATTGTATTATCGCTGGTGGAGCTGAAAGTATGAGTTCAGTGCCTATGACAGGCTTTAAACCAGAATTAAACTACGATACAGTAAAAGCAGGTCACGAAGATTATTATTGGGGAATGGGAAATACTGCAGAAGCGGTGGCCAAACAATTTAAAGTTTCTCGTGAAGACCAAGATGAATTTGCTTATAATTCACATATGAAAGCATTACGAGCTCAAGCTGAAAATCGTTTTCAAGATCAAATTGTTCCTATCGAAGTAGAGCAAACCTATATTGATGCAAACGGAAAAAAAGCAACGAAATCCTATACAGTCACTAAAGATGAAGGACCTCGTGCTGGAACAAGTAAGGAAGTTTTAGCTAAACTTAGACCCGTATTTGCTGCCGGTGGAAGTGTTACAGCTGGTAACTCATCACAAATGAGTGATGGAGCTGCTTTTGTAATGATTATGAGTGAAGACATGGTTAAAGAACTCGGTTTAGAACCTATTGCTAGAATGGTAAACTATGCAGCAGCAGGTGTTGAGCCTCGTATTATGGGAATTGGCCCAGTAAAAGCAATTCCAAAAGCATTAAAACAAGCAGGTTTAAAACAATCAGATTTAGAGTTAATTGAATTGAACGAAGCATTTGCTTCGCAATCAATAGCGGTAATTAGAGAGTTAAGTCTTAATCCAGATATTATTAATGTAAATGGTGGTGCAATTGCACTCGGACACCCATTAGGGTGTACAGGAGCAAAATTATCTGTGCAATTGTTTGATGAGATGCGTAAACGCGATATGAAAGGTAAATATGGTGCAGTAACCATGTGTGTTGGTACAGGTCAAGGTGCTTGTGGAATTTTTGAATTTTTAAACTAATCAAAGAACTTAATAAAATACTATAAAATGGCAGATTTAGAAAAAGACATCCTTCGTGGAGGTCAATTCTTAGTAAAAGAAACAAAATGTGAAGACGTTTTTACTCCTGAAGATTTTTCAGAAGAGCAAACAATGATGAAAGAATCAGTAATGGAATTTAATGATCGTGAAATCATTCCTCATAAACCTCGTTTTGAAGCCAAAGATTTTGCTTTAACGGAAGAAGTAATGCGTAAAGCTGGAGATATGGGATTTTTAAGCGTATCGGTACCCGAAGCTTATGGTGGAATGGGAATGGGATTTGTTTCTACTGTATTAACGTGTGATTATATCTCAAGTGGTACAGGTTCATTTAGTACTGCTTTTGGTGCCCATACAGGTATTGGAACACTGCCAATTACACTTTACGGTACAGAAGAGCAAAAACAAAAATACGTACCAAAATTAGCAACTGGAGAATGGTTTGGAGCGTATTGTTTAACAGAACCAGGAGCGGGATCTGATGCTAACTCTGGTAAAACAACTGCTACACTTTCTGCCGATGGTAAAACATACAAAATTAACGGTCAAAAAATGTGGATTTCAAATGCAGGTTTCTGTAGTTTGATGATTGTTTTTGCTCGTATTGAAGACGATAAAAATATTACAGGCTTCATTGTTGAATTCGATAGAAACAACCCGAATGGAATTACCATGGGTGAAGAGGAGCATAAACTTGGTATTAGAGCTTCCTCAACACGTCAAGTATTTTTTAACGATACTGTTGTTCCTGCGGATAACATGTTAGCTGGTCGTGGAGAAGGTTTTAAAATTGCCATGAACGCTTTAAATGTTGGACGTATTAAATTGGCTGCAGCTTGTTTAGATTCTCAAAGACGAATTTTAAGCATTGCCGTAAATTATGCTAATGAGCGTAAACAATTTAAAACCCCTATTGCTGATTTTGGAGCTATTAAAACAAAATTAGCAGAAATGGCAGCTAGTACTTATGCTGGTGAATCTGCGACCTATAGAGCTGCAAAAAATATTGAAGACAGAATTACGCTACGTGAAGCTTCAGGGAATACACATCAAGAAGCAGAACTTAAAGGTGTTGAAGAATATGCAATTGAATGTTCCATCCTAAAGGTGGCCGTATCAGAAGATGTTCAAAATGCTGCAGATGAGGGTATTCAAATTTTTGGCGGAATGGGATTCTCTGAAGAAACTCCGATGGAGTCGGCTTGGAGAGACGCTCGTATTGCAAGAATTTACGAAGGAACCAATGAGATTAATAGAATGCTTTGTGTTGGTATGTTAGTTAAAAAGGCAATGAAAGGTCATGTAGATTTATTAGGACCTGCTCAAAAAGTTCAAGAAGAATTAATGGGTATTCCTTCTTTTGAAACTCCTGATTATTCTGAATTATTTTCAGAGGAAAAAGAAATGATCAAAAAGCTTAAAAAGACGTTTTTAATGGTGGCTGGTGGTGCTGTTCAAAAGTATGGACAAAACCTTGAAGATCATCAACAATTATTAATTGCAGCAGCCGATATTTTGATTGAAATCTATATGGCCGAATCTGCTATTTTAAGAACTGAAAAAAATGTTAAACGTACTAGCGAAAAAGAGCAATCTGCACAAATCGCTATGGCAAAATTATATTTATATCACGCTGTAGATATCGTAGAAGAAAAAGGTAAAGAAAGTATTATTTCTTTTGCTGAAGGCGATGAACAACGTATGATGTTGATGGGACTTAAACGTTTCACGAAATACGCTAACTATCCAGATATTGTTGATTTACGTATTGAAATAGCTGAGAAAGTTAAAGCAGAAAACAAGTATTGTTTTTAAAAGTACTATACTCAAATAATTTTTTATTATAGTGGATGAAACCGTTTTCTAAATACCTTTTTTATTTTTGGTATTGAAAACGGTTTTTATTTGAAGGGAATTAATAATCATTTACTAATAATTCACCCAAGTGTCATCTTGAACGTCCCGACTGACAAGGTAATATTTAATATTTAATTTTATGGATATTACTCAAAACTGGAAGGCAATAAGAACTCATTTTAACGATAGTTTCAAATCGAATTTACATGTATCAATAGCCTCCGTAAATTCCAATAATCTTCCTACAGTTACTCCTGTTGGGACTCTATTTTTAAATGGTGATCAAACCGGATTTTATTTTGAAAAATACATATCAAAACTACCAGAAAACGCTAAATTCAACAATAATATTTGCGTATTGGCTGTAAATAGTAATAAATGGTTTTGGATAAAATCATTATACAAGTTAAAATTTAATAACTATCCTGCACTTAAATTATATGGCAAGCTTGGCACAAAAAGAAAAGCCTCTGAAATTGAAATCAGCAGATTAAAAAAAAGAATGAAATCTACAAATAGTCTTAAAGGCAATAAATACCTTTGGGGAGATATGGTACATGTTAGAGAAATTAACTTTACCAACGTTGAAAAAATTAATATTGGCAAAATGACTGCCCATTTTTAAACTCCAAATTGAGTTAAGTGATGGTCTAAATGTTTATAATATAAATTATTCCACTCATTTTTGGTTAATTTTCCAAAAGAGAGATTTTCTTTACCATCAAAATGAAGTTCACCCAACTTCTGTGTTTTTTTTATATAATCGATCAAGCGTCCTTTTTCTTTTTCAAAATCTTTATCCACTTTCATTATAAACATAGGTGCTGTTCTAGAATTTCGTTTGTAGGGAGCATCTCCAGTTACAATTTTCTTGGCAAATAACTTGATCATAAATCTTGAAAAAGCATTTGGTTTTGGATGCGTATTTTCATAAACCAATTCATAGGCTACGTTGCAATGAGCAAACATTTGAGCTACCGTCATTGATCCCCATTCTGCTTTGGATTCTGGTGTTAAATTAGTAATGCGATCAATAACTCGATCTGAAACCTCTTGGGTAAAAATATTTGGAAACGTCATCTTTTAAGATCTTTATTTGTTAACTACAATCCAAATGTAGTCATTTTGCTCAGTAACCGACCATATAGAAATGTCATTTTTTAAATGTAGATATAATAATTATATTCGCATAACTAATCCAAACTCAATATAATGTCTAAAATCAACTTGCTCTACCTTATCGCTATTCTTTTATCATTTGGAATACATGCCCAAGATGAAAAGTCTAAAAAATGGGATGTTTCAAATCCCGAAGGCGATTGGAATTTCAAAGAGGTCAAATTAAATACAGATGAAGGCACTTGGATGAATGTAGATGTGAGTCCTGACGGAAAAACGATTGTCTTTGACCTTTTAGGTGATATTTATAAGATGCCTGTTACCGGAGGAAAAGCAACACTATTAAGACAAGGTTTGGCTTTTGAAATACAACCACAGTTCAGTCCTGATGGTAAAAAGATTCTATTTACAAGTGATGCTGGTGGTGGTGATAATATTTGGACAATGAACACAGATGGTTCGGATGCCAAACAAATCACAAAAGAAAGCTTTAGATTGTTGAATAATGCTACTTGGATGCCTGATGGTGATTTTATTATCGCTAGAAAACATTTTACGTCTGGCAGATCTTTAGGTGCAGGAGAAATGTGGATGTATCATATAACTGGAGGTTCTGGAACTCAATTAACAAAAAGAAAAAATGACCAACAAGATGTAAACGAGCCCACAGTATCACCTGATGGTAAGTATTTATATTATAGCGAAGATGTATATCCCGGCGGAGCTTTTAATTATAACAAAGATCCTAACAGTCAGATTTATGTCATAAAAAGATACAGTTTTGAAGATGCCAGTATAGAAACAATAACGGGTGGACCGGGTGGAGCTGCACGTCCTCAAATATCACCAGATGGTAAAAAATTAGCGTTTGTAAAACGCGTTAGAACGAAAACAGTACTCTATATTCATAATTTAGAAACGGGTGAAGAATTTCCTGTGTACGACAACTTAAACAAAGACCAGCAGGAGGCTTGGGCAGTATTTGGAGTGTACACTCGCTTTAGTTGGATGCCTAACAATATTGAATTGGTATTTTGGTCAGGTGGTAAAATCAATAAACTAAACATTGAAACTTTAGCAGTAAGCAACATTCCTTTTGAAGCAGAAGCCACTATCAAAATTGCGAAAGCAGTGGAGTTTGATAATCCTGCGTTTACAGATAGTTTTACAGCAAAAGCAATTAGAAACACAGTGACTTCTCCTGATGGGAAATCAATAGCTTTTAATGCTCTGGGACATATCTACACTAAAAAATTACCAAATGGCACACCAAAGCGATTAACTAAAGGAAATGACATTGAAGCAGAACCTCAATTTTCTCCAAACGGAAAAGAAATTGTGTATGTAACTTGGAACGATGAAAATTACGGTGCCATTTATACAGTATCATCCAAAGGAGGTAAATCAACTAAAATAACTAGTGAAAAAGGTATTTTCAGAATGCCTTCTTTCAGTAATGACGGCAACAAAATTGTCTATGTAAAAGAAGGAGGTAATAATGAGCAAGGCAGAACATATTCGAAAAAATCAGGTATTTACACCGTAAACGAAGATGGTTCCGACAATAAATGGCTAAAAGTAAGTGGTGAATATCCAAAATTTTCGGTATCAAATCAACATATTATCTATCAAACAGGTGGAACCTATTTTGGAAATTTAACCAAATCCTTAAAAAGTATTGATTTAAATGGACAACAAGAAAAAACATTAATCACCTCTAAATATGCAAACAGACTAGTACCAAGCCCAGATAACAAATGGCTTGCTTTCAGCAATTTACACAACGTATACTTGGCACCAATGCCAACAACAGGCCAAACATTAGATTTAGATAATAAAACGAAAGCGGTTCCTGTTTCGCAAATTTCAAAAGATGCAGGCACTAATTTACATTGGTCTGGTGATAGTAAAACGGTACACTTTACGTTGGGTGAAGAATATTATAGCAATAAAATTAATGAGCGATTTACATTTCTTAAAAATTCTCCTGATAGCATTGCTCCACCCAACGATAAGGGACTCAAAATAAACCTAGTTACTAAAATGGATAAACCTAAGGGTAAAATAGCATTTACAAATGCTAGAATTATTACTATGGAAGGTAAAGAGGTTATTGAGAATGGAACCATCGTTATTGAAGAAAATAAAATTATCGCTATTGGCAAAACGTCAGACATAACTATAGATTCGAACACTAGAGTTTATGATGTTGCCGGTAAAACAATTATGCCGGGAATGGTTGATGCCCATGCACACATCGGTGGATTCAGGTATGGTCTAAATGCTCAAAAACATTGGCAATTCTATGCCAATTTAGCTTATGGTGTAACTACCTCTCATGATCCTTCGGCAAACACAGAGACTGTATTTACATTGGCCGAAATGATTAAAAGCGGTGAAATGGTTGGGCCTCGCCTCTACTCTACCGGATTTATTTTATATGGTGCTGATGGTGATTTTAAAGCCGTTGTTAATAGCTTAGATGATGCTCGATCTTCAATCAGAAGAACCAAAGCTTTTGGAGCTCTATCTGTGAAGAGTTATAACCAACCAAGACGTGAACAACGTCAACAAATTTTACAAGCGGCTCGTGAAGAGGGCATTTTTGTGGTTCCAGAAGGTGGCTCTACTTTTTATCATAATATGACCATGATTATGGATGGACATACGGGTATTGAACACAACATTCCGATTGCCCCAGTTTATAAAGATGTCATAACACTTTGGAGTAATAGTAACACAGGGTATACCCCAACACTTATTGTAAATTACGCTGGTATGAGTGGTGAATATTATTGGTATCAAACTACCAATGTATGGGAGAATGAAAAATTATTAAAATATACCCCTAGAAGTATTGTTGATGCCAGATCTAGACATAGAACAATGGTGCCTATGGAAGAATATGAAAATGGACATATATTAACCTCAAAAACTGCGAAAGCACTTTCTGACGTTGGAGTAAAAGTAAATTTAGGTGCTCACGGACAGTTACAAGGCTTAGGTGCTCATTGGGAATTATGGATGTTACAACAGGGTGGTATGACCAACCATGAAGCCTTACAAGCTGCAACTATTAATGGAGCTGAATATTTAGGAATAGGCAATGATGTTGGCTCTCTAAAAGTAGGTAAACTCGCAGATTTAATTGTACTAGATAATAATCCTCTAGAAGATATTCAAAATTCAAATAGTGTAAAATACACTATGGTAAATGGTAGATTATATGATACCGAAACCATGAACGAAATTGGAAATACAATAAAAAATAGGACTAAATTCTATTGGGAAAACAACAATTACAACCAAGCTTTTCCTTGGCATGAAGAAGCTCAAAGTTTTACGCAACCAGGTTGTGGATGTGTAGTGGGGCATAATTAAAAAAGATAGACTTTTGTATATAAATTTCAATTTACTCGTTACTTCGATTGTTTTCTTTGAAATGATAGCGTAAAACACTCCGGAATCGGTGGAAGTATAGAGAAGCAGTTCTCGATACAACGCTCTAAATATATACTAAAAAAATAATTACAAAAGCGTCACTCGAACGGACGGAAATTACGTTGTTAAAATTCGCATCACTTCGAGTGTTTTCTTTGTAGTCCCGAGACTTCGGGAGCGTAAAGAAATTGTATCGAGAAGCATAGGTACATAAGCTTCAGAAGTATTCAGAAATGAAAATTCTTACTTATTCCTCACATAAATCAACTTAAACCTTTTATTACCTTGATCACGTTGTTCAATTTCAAATTGCGTAAGCGACTTGAATAATGGTGTTAACTTATCAAAACCAAAATTACGAGCATCAAAGTTAGGTTGCTTTTTGATAATTAGTGAGCCTACATCACCTAAAAATGCCCAACCATCATCATCTGCAGCATCTGAAACAGACTGTCTTAATAAGCGAATTGTTTTGGATGTTATTTTATCTAAACTTGGTTTCTTTACTTCTGGCTTACCATCTTGCTGCTCCGTAAACGTTTCTAAAATTTCTAAATAAATAAATTTATCACAAGCTACAATAAACGGATCTGGCGTTTTCTTTTCGCCAATACCAATAACTTGCATACCAGATTCTCTTAATCGTGTTGCCAACTTCGTAAAATCACTATCCGAGGAGACCAAACAAAATCCATCAATGTTTTTGGAATATAAAATATCCATCGCATCAATAATCATGGCTGAATCTGTGGCATTTTTACCGGTAGTATATCCGTATTGTTGTATTGGATTAATGGCATTTTCTAATAGGACATTTTTCCATTTGTTCAAATGTGGTTTCGTCCAATCTCCATAAATACGTTTAATTGTAGGAGTTCCGTATTTGGTAATCTCTTCCATCATCTCCTTTATGTACTTCGACGGAATATTATCACCGTCTATAAGTACTGCTAATTTTATATCTTTAATCATACCTGTAAATATACTAAAATAACTTAGGTTAATAAAGCATATAAAGCTTGAATATCAACAGTATAATTCATTTTTTGTTAAATTATAAATGTTAAATTTTGTAGATTGCAGTAAATCAAATAATTATTACTTTTAACTAAATCAAACGTTTTATTCATGATAAATTCTAAATCGACAGTTTTAACCACTTTATTATTTCTAATACTAACAACCTTTTTAGTAGCTCAAGATAAACATCATTATCAAACAGACTTTTCACCTGAAGATTTTAATAAAAGAAGAACTCAAATATTTGCCACAATTGGAAACAATGCTTTTGCTTTAATACAAGGTTCTGCTGGTGTTCCTGGATTTAGCGTTTACAGACAATCTAATACGTTTTATTATTTAAGCGGATTAGAAACTGCTCATGCCTATTTATTGCTTAATGGAAAGCATAAAACATCAACCCTTTATTTACCACATAGAGATGAAGGTAGAGAAAAAGGGGAAGGAAAAGTACTATCTGCTGAAGATGCAGAATTGGTCAAAGAATTAACTGGTGTAGATAAGGTTCGTGGACTCGAATTTTTATCAAGTGATATTGTTAGTACCGGATTAATTAAACCACCCGGATTGGTATTATACACACCCTTAAGTCCTGCTGAAACAGGTAATGATAGTCGTGATGAGATTTTATATGCCCAAGCTAGAACCGCTTCTGATCCTTGGGATGAACAACCATCGCGAGAAGCTAGATTTACGCAAAAAATAAAAGAACGTTTTCCACAAGTTGAAATACAAGACCTTTCTCCAATTTTAGATGCTATGCGACTCATAAAAAGTCCTAAAGAAATTGACCTTATTAGAAAAGCAACCCAAATAGCTGGACTTGGTATTATTGAAGCCATGAAATCGACAAAACCAGGTATTTACGAATACCAACTAGATGCCGCCGCAAAATATATTTATTACTTAAATGGAGCCAGAGGTGATGGTTATGCATCCATAATTGGAGGTGGAACCAATGCTTATTTTGGTCACTACTTTCACAAGAAAGATGTACTTAATGATGGTGATTTAGTACTTATGGATTATGCCCCTGACTATCGGTATTACACCAGTGATGTAACCAGAATTTGGCCTGTAAATGGTAAATTCAACAAAGCTCAAACAGCTTTATACGAATTTATTGTAGCTTACCGTGACGCTCTTTTCAAATACATAAAACCAGGAATAACTTCAAATGAAGTACTTACAAAGGCCGCTGAAGATATGAAGAAATACATTGTGGGTAAAAAATTCGTAAAGCCTTCTCATTTAAAAGCTGTACAAGAAGGACTTGTATTTCGTGGTCATTTCCAACACCCTGTTGGTATGGCTGTTCATGATGTTAGCAGAGTAAGAGGCGTTGAACTTAAACCTGGTATGGTTTTTACTATAGACCCTATGATTTGGTTACGAGACGAACAATTGTATATACGAATTGAAGATGTTGCCGTGGTTACTGAAAAAGGTGTTGAAAACATGAGTGGTTTTGTTCCTTCAAGCATAAGCGATGTTGAAAAAACTATTAAAGGAAAAGGGCTGACTGAATTTAGACCAGCAACAGTATTGCCATTAAAAGAATAGACTTAACATCAACAACCTATAGAAGACCTTTAAATATGAAAAAATCTATACTAAGAAATGTAGTTGTACTTTGTGTATTTGCAATAACAATTATAAATTCATCAGCTTATGCATTTATTGACAACTATCCTAAAAACCCAAAAATTGATGTTACCAATTATGCATTTAACATTAAACTGTCGGATACTACTGACGAAATAATTTGCGTAGTTACTATTGATGTAAACTACCTCGCGGATGGTATAGCATATCTTCGGCTCGACTTAATAAATGCCTCAACCAAATTAGATAATAAAGGTATGACAGTGAGCAGCATTATTTCGGATGGAAACGAAATTACATACACTCATAAAAATGACGAAATTTTAATTGAGTTTCCTGAAAAATCGTACAAAAATCAAACCAGTCAGTATACTGTTTCTTATAAAGGTATACCTGCCACAGGACTTAAAATAGCCGATAACAAGTACGGAGATCGTACATTTTTTAGTGATAATTGGCCAAATAAAGGTCGTAACTGGCTTGCTATGGTAGATCATCCCTATGACAAGGCCAAGTGTGAATTTATAGTCACAGCTCCTAATCATTATCAGGTAGTTTCTAACGGCTTAAAAGTTGAAGAAACAGATTTACAAAACGGAATGCGTCTTACCCATTGGAAACAATCAGTGCCCATTGCTTCTTGGTTGTATGTTCTTGGAGTAGCCAAATTTGCCATCCAATATGTTGATAAATTTGATGGGAAATCTATTGAAACATGGGTGTATCCCCAAGACCGTGATGCTGGATTTTATGATTTTGCCCAACCCACAAAAAAAGTGTTAGAATTTTATAGCTCCTATATTGGTCCTTTTTCTTACGAAAGATTGGCTAATATTCAATCAAACAGCGTAAGTGGCGGTATGGAAGCCGCATCTGCAATCTTATATAGTGAAAAATCCGTTAAAGGAGATCGAAATGAACGATGGCGAAATGTAGTTATACATGAAATTGCACATCAGTGGTTTGGTAATGCTGTTACTGAATATGACTGGGATGAAGTTTGGCTTAGCGAAGGTTTTGCCACTTATTTCACGTTACTCTTTATAGAGCATGAATACGGTAGAGATGCCTTTACAAATGGTCTAATTGACAGTAAAAAACGGGTAGACACCTTCTATGAGAAGAATCCTGAATACACTATTATACATGATAACCTCAAGGATATGAAAGAGGTAACCAGCTCTCAAACCTATCAAAAAGGGAGTTGGATTTTACACATGCTACGTGGTAAAGTAGGTACCGATGTTTTTTGGAAAGGTATACGTGCGTACTATAAAAAATATAAGGACCTAAATACTACCACCGCTGATTTTCAGAAAGAAATGGAAATTGTTTCTGGACAAGACTTATCTCAATTTTTTGAGCAATGGTTATACAAACCAGGTACGTTAAAATATGAAGGTGATTGGAAATATGATACAAAGAAAAAAAAGCTTAGAATCCGTCTTAATCAAGTACAAAAAGATGGTAGTCTTTTTAAAATGCCTCTTGAAATAAGTATTTATTATCGTGATAAGCAAAAACCTAGTATAGAAACACTACAGGTAAATGAGAAAACAAATACTTTTTTTATTGATACAGACATTGAGCCTGAAAACATAATGCTAGACCCCAATATGTGGGTACTGATGGATTCTGAATTTAAAAAAGCTAAATGAGTTAATGATTATAGCATTCGTGTTACTTTATAGCGATATAGTAGTTTAAATTTGTTACTAACAGAAAACTAGAATTATGCAAACTAAAATAATAACACTAATGGTCTTGGTCTTTTTTATAACCATTTCATGTAAAAATGAGAAAAAAACAAACCAGACAAATGATTCAATAGATTCGTTAACAGAAACTACTACATCAGTTGAAGAGATAACCCCAGATGCTTTAACGGTTACGCTATATGCTAAAAGTAATAGCAATGTAACAGGAGAAATTGTATTCATTCAAGAGAACGACAAGGTAACAATGACAGCTAGTTTACTAGGATTAACTCCTGGTGAACATGCCATTCATCTCCATGAAAAAGCAGATTGTAGTTCAGATGATGCTACCTCAACAGGTGGTCATTGGAACCCTGAAAACAAAGAGCATGGTAAGTGGGACGATGAAAGCGGATATCACCGAGGTGACATAGGTAATTTAACCGCAGATGCAGACGGAAATGCTACGCTCACCTTTGAAACTGACCAATGGGCCATTGGAGGTTCTGATGAAAACAAAAATATTATCGGTAGAGGTATTATAGTGCATGCAAAAGCTGATGATTTTGCAACACAACCTACTGGTGCGGCTGGCGGAAGAGTAGCCTGTGGAGAAATTAAATAATAGTATCTCAATTTATAAATCTTTAAAACCGTTTTTAAACGGTTTTTTTAGTATTTTTCAACTTTAAAACACCTAAATGACCTTCGAGGAATCTATAATTCTATTTCAAAAAAAAGACGTAAAGGCTTTTGAGTACCTCTATAATAATTATAAAAAGAGTTTGTTGGGCGTTATTTTCACCATTGTAAAAAACGATACCATCGCTGAAGAAATACTACAAGACGTTTTTATAAAAGCATGGAATAGTGCAGATTCTTACAATTCAAGTAAAGGCAGATTTTTTACTTGGATGTTGAATATTTCTAGAAATGCTGCCATTGACAAAACCCGATCTAAAAACTTTAAAAACAGTAAAAAAAACCAAAGTGTCGATAAATTCGTAGATGTTATAGAGACCTATGATAATCTTGACACTACTACAAATAGTATTGGCATAAAAAAGTTTGTTGATAAACTGGCAGAAAAATGTAAAGAGGTAATTAACCTTCTCTATTTTAAAGGATATACGCAGAAAGAAGTGTCAGAAACTCTAAAAATGCCAATTGGCACAGTTAAAACTAGGAATAGGAATTGTATTAATGAATTAAGAAACATCGTGTTAAATTAGTAATGGAAGAAAAAGAATACATAGCATCAGGAATTTTAGAGCTTTACGTGGCTGGTGTACTTTCTGAACAAGAAAATCAGGAGGTTTTTGCTATGGTTCAAAAACATGCTGAAATTGCTAAAGAAGTTTCTGAGATTGAAGCCGCCATTTTAAAATTAACAGCAGCAACTGCACCCGTTTCCAATTCATCATTTACATCTATTAAAGAAAAAATAAGTTCTTCAAATACTGCGAAACCCAACGTTATTCCATTGGCTAGAAAAGCTACTAATTGGGCAACGTATACGGGTTGGGCAGCTGCCGTAATATTAACAGGTGGTTTAATGTGGACTATGGTACAAAATAACAACCTAAATACACAATTACAATCTGCTGAGCTTGAAAGACAACAGTTAGAAGAACAAATTTTTAAAGCGAACACGAGTCTTGCAGAAACAAAAAAATTAAATACTACACTTAGAGATAAAGATATATTAGCCGTTCCATTGAGCGGACAAGCAGTATCACCTGATTCTTATGCAAAAGTGTATTGGGATAAAAACGAAAACCAAGTATATGTTGATGTTCAAGGTTTACCTAAACCACCAGCAGGTAAAGTATATCAAGTTTGGTCATTAAAATTAGACCCACTTACACCAACAAGTATTGGTATATTAGATCAGTTTAATGATGACGAAAATAAAGTATTTACACTGGCTAATAGTAACGACTCTGAAGCTTTTGGTATTACTTTAGAACCTGAAGGCGGTAGTGAAAGCCCTACTTTAGAACAATTGTATACATTAGGTGCAGTTAGTGCCCCATAAAACAATTAATTCACTTACTTTTTAACCTTATTATAATTCTACGAAATTTGTATATTGCATACATAACGTAACTAAATGCAATACGTTTGTTCAACTTAAGTTTGTCTTTTAATAGAGGTTAATATTGCTAAATGGAAACATATATAATTGAAAAAAATAGCCTCTTAAAAACAAAAGCCTTTAATTATTGGTTGATTACATTTATTATGGCTTTGATAATAATTATTCCAAGAATTGTATTTTCAAATAGAAAACCGATTCAATTTGACAAAAGTTTCACTTATATTGTTGGATTTTATTTTATTTCTGGAATGATAATTTTATTAATTAATATATTTAAAATTAAGAAAGTTGGATTTTTTAAATTTGATAAACAAAATATATCTATTAAAAAAAATGAACTAAAACGAGTGATTAAATTAGAAACAATAAAGAAATTATCTATTTATAGAATTCAGGGAAACATTTACCATCTTAAAATTGAAAATATAAGGCTAAATATCGTTTTAGGAAAAACAGAATTGATCGAACTAAAAAATACTTGCAAGGAGTTGAATATCAACTTACAGTTTGAAAGATTCCTAGATAGATTACTAGGCTTATTAAAGACATAACATTGCACAACAACAGTAATCGTTGCACAAGCTCAAAAAAGAACATTTTAGAGGAATAGTTGACTTCATTTCCGCTGTTTTAAGAAAGACTATATTTTGAGTACTGACTTTATTTGATTATTTTTTGTGAGGTTATACCTGCTTACTTTGTTCCTCAGATAGTCGATATAATGAGCTAAAACAGTAGCTAGTGATTTAGCATCACTTTTTACAATTTTACTAGTGAATTTTAGATATTTCTTTAAGTTATAAGCAATTGCAGACAGGTGCATGACCTTGTTAACTTGTTTTATACCGATGGTATTTATTTTTCTGAGTCCCATAAATTGTGTTAGCGTTCCAAATACAGGCTCGACCGTACTCTGTCTTTTGCTTTTCATATAACGACCCCGTTTACTATTAACCCTTTTTTTGTTACGCTCATACTCTTCTCTAAAATAGGTTACTGAAAACTTCTTCTCTTGTGCTGTTTTACCTACGCATTGCTCTTTTATAGGACAGTATCTACAGATTTTTGAGGATATTCTATATTCCTTTTTCTTGGTGTGGGTTCTGTAATCATTAAATACTTTTTTAAAGGGGACAATTTCGCCTTGTGGACATAGATAATGGTCTTGCTCTTTATTATAGCTAAAACCATCTGGACCGCCTTTATAGGTGCCATGAGGAGGTATGTAACTTGTTAAACCTGTCTCTTCTAAAAAAGCATAATTTTCTCCATCACTATAGCCTGTGTCCGCTACACAATTTCGCCACAGTAAACCTTGTTTGTGCAATCGTTTTTTTAGTCTTTGCACAATGTCCTGTAGGTATTGATTGTCTTTCTTGTCTGCCATATAGGCTCTAATATCTGTGATTACATGATGAGCCGTATCTACACTTAGTTGGCTCATGTAGTTCAGCTTTCTTGCCTTACCTGGCTTTACGCTTATTTTTGCATCTGGATCCGTTGGACTGTAATGGGTTTTGTTAGAGGTATATTTACTGCCTTTATTACTAGCCCCTGGTCGTTGGTCTTGATCTTTTGACCATTTTTTGTTCCGTCCCTTTATGGCTGTCAATTCTTGTTTATTGGCAGTTATGGTCTTTTGTGATTTGGTCGCTTTATTTACTTTAGCCTTCCGTATGGGTTTCTCCCTATCCATCGAACTGATATGACGAATGTTTCGTAGATAATCTTCCAATTCTGATTCGGGTACTTTCAATTCTAAACTGTCCATAGAAGCATTTGCCTTAACTGGTGCGGAATCTATCGCTTGAGTATGACCACTTACCATCCCCTTTTCCACACACATGGATAAAACCTTTGTAAAGACCTGTTCAAAAACTTCTTCCGGATATAATTGACGCGTCCGACTTATTGTACTGTGCCATGGTAATTCTTCATCAATATCATAACCTAAAAAATATAAAATATCCAAACGTAAACTACAATGGGAAATCAATTTACGGTCACTAATAATATTCTCTAAATAACCAACCAAACACAACTTGAAAAATACGGTAGGATCGATACTCTTTTGCCCACTATCACCATAGTAAGGTCGCGTCAAAACATATAGAAAATGTAAGTCCAATACTTGTTTTAATCTCCTGTAAAAATTCTCCTTCGGAATCCGATCACTCATTCGAAATTCAGTGAACAATTTTTCTTGATATTCTTTTTTACCTTGCATAATACAAGATACAAAATATTACTATCTTGTGCAACAGGCACAACATATAAAATCAATACGAATTTTGGTGCTTAACCGAAAGTTTAGAGCTCAAAACCAAGTCTGCCAAATAGAATATTACGCGACTGCGAAATGATCTGTGTTCGCTTTAATGCCCCTTCTTGTTTTGGTCATGCATTGTTTCACTTAGAGAAGAATCAAAATACCTCCCCTTTTTGCAATAATAATACAAGTTATCACTTAACATTTCATAAATACTTCTAGATTTTGCAAAAATAGTACATGCACTAAAAAAGCTAATGTCGTAATCTTGTAGTGTATTTTTATTCAACCATTTAAATACACAAACTATTTTGTATTAATCAATTAATTATATTCATTATGAAAACAACAATTAAAAAAACAACCAAATTATTCTTAATGCTAATTATTGCACTTACTTTTTCATGTTCAGCAGAAGATGGAGCCATTGGTCCAGCAGGAGCAAATGGTGCTGATGGTATTGATGGAATTGATGGAAATGCCAATGTTACATCTGTCCTTTTTGAAAGCTTCGTTCTTGTTATTGGTGATAATAATTTTGCCGTTCCAGAATTAACACAAGAAATATATGATACAGGGTTTGTGTATTCTTACGCACGTAATCCTGCAGCTAGTGTTTGGGAAGAAATACCAATTTCAAATAATGGAAGTATTCAGTTAGAGACAGTAATTTCTGTAGGTAATGTCAAATTAAAATCGACATTTAATCAAACTGCGGATATTCGATTTGTACTTGTAGCCAGTAATTAATTAGAAAGTTATTGTAAATAGGAATACGATGACTCACATCAATGTATTCCTATTGAAATTTTCTTGCAAAAAAAATTGAAAACTTTGTACTATAGGTAATTATTTGGCGTAATTAATGGTATTCCAAATGGTCCTAAAGCAACCTAAGAAAGACAAGAGGACTGATACGTATAATGGAACTATAATTCAAAATAACGTGGTACAACAAAGTACTGTGGTAAAAAACAAGTAAAACTTCATTAATTTTTCAATAAAGTACTTCTGTAATTCTGGTCGTTAGCCACTCTTGATTTAGTAATGATATAAGCCTGTTTTAAAAGTTTATTGCAAACCGCTATTAAAATTAACTTTTCAAACTACATTTTCACCGCATTTACTACCCAAATTTTCCATTTGCTTTATTGCCATTTTATTTATACATTTGAAAGGATGTCGCTAAATAACCCCCCTACTCCATCACATTTGAAGTGCTGTTTGCTTTAGCTTCATAATTCAAGAAAAACATAGTTGTAACTAAATTCAATATAA
The DNA here is from genome assembly GCF_003449015.1 of Aureibaculum luteum. GTDB lineage: Bacteria > Bacteroidota > Bacteroidia > Flavobacteriales > Flavobacteriaceae > Aureibaculum > Aureibaculum luteum. Next base: position 39,587 of record NZ_QRGD01000010.1, read on the forward strand.
CTATAATATGGTTATACATATGTTCTACGCAAGCTGAAATCACTTATATGGAAACACAAACTCTCGAAAATAAACTGACGGAAATTCGGGATACTTTAATTGAGCTTGAAAGACTAAAAACCGACATTAGATTTATATCAAATAAGGAAACCGAATATTTTAACAAAATAGTAGAAAAATCAGCTTTTTTCTATCGAATTTATAGAAATTCAATTAAGCTATTTGTGATTGATATTTGTAAATTAATGAACCCAAATGAAGATTTTAGTTTATTAAAAACCTTAAATTTTATCCAATCAAATCGAAAAAGAATAGAATGGAAAAGAGAATTAAAATCGGATAGGATAAATGAACTTATTTTTAAAATTGAGATTCTGAACTCTGAACATTTAGAAAGTTTTAAAAATTTGAGAGATAAACATTACGCTCATAATGACTAGTTTAGCCCCTTATAAGTTCGGAGTGTTCTTTTAAATTTCATAATACTACATTTGAGATATGAAATATAAGAAATGGACTTTGAATCAGAAGTTAGAAATATTAACAAGATCTGAAGAAATACTTATGACTGAATTAAAAAAAGGACCGGATTTAGGAAAATTACAAATGGTCAGAGATATAACTTTAGGAAAAAAGCCTGCGTAGAACACCGTGTATAATTAATTACTTGTTCACTGCCTATTTACGAATCCCGAAGCGTCGGGACTCGCGGATTTTCTATCTGGTTTGTATTTGCTAAATTAGTTACTTATCCACGCAACTAACCAAGAACTGAGTTGAAAAACAAACTTTTTATTCATTAAATATATACACTATCTTACTAGGCTCAAAATATGATTATTTCGTACTTTAATACACGAAAGTCCACACACAAATACATTGGCATTAATAAAACAAGATGAAACTATTTTATTTAGCACTCTTATTAATTCTATTTTTTTCCTGCATTGAAAAGAAGACCATCCCTGATAAAAAAGAAGTTAAAGTAACAGACCAAGAAATTGTAGTTAAAGAATTTCAAACCATTATTGATTCTGCCAATGTCAAAGGAGCAATTTTAATTTATGATTTTGAAAAAAACAAGTACTATTCAAATGATTTCCAATGGGCTCAAAAAGGAAACTTACCAGCTTCTACCTTCAAAATAACCAATTCAATTATAGCACTTGAAATAGGGATAGTTGAAAACGATAGTACACTTTTTAAATGGAACGGAGAAAATAGAAGGCTTAAGGCTTGGGAACAGGATTTGACCTTTACAAATGCTTTTCGTTTATCGTGTGTTCCTTGCTATCAAGAGATAGCACGAAAAATTGGAGTAAAAAAAATGAAGGAATATCTAGACAAACTTGAATACAGAAATATGATAGTTGACGCTACCAACATTGACCTATTCTGGTTAGAAGGAGCATCTCGAATTAATCAATTTCAGCAAATAGACTTTTTAAAGCGGTTTTATAAATCTGAATTACCAATTTCTGAACGTACTGAACAGATCATGAAAAGAATGATGGTAATTGAAAAAAAGGATGCGTACAAACTTAGTGGAAAAACAGGTTGGTCAATCAGTAATGGAAACAATAATGGCTGGTTTGTGGGGTATATCGAATCTCAAAATAAAACTTATTTTTTCGCCACAAATGTTGAACCGAAAGAACAATTTGATATGAATAGGTTTCCAATGATTAGAAAAAATGTGACCTATAAAGCATTTGAACAATTGAGAATAATTAAATAAATGCTCTGGTACGATAAATAATTTATCGCTAGTTCTAGACTATTCATAAAAATTATTTCCAATTTTCTATTTCATTTTTATTTCCTAAATTGGAAGCTTAATGGGTAATTAACCAACTAGGCTTTAAAACAATCGTAATGACGAATAAACGTGAGAATTCAATTGAAATTAGCAAAACCGAATTTCGTAAAATAGGTTATGAACTCATTGATACAATTTCTGACTTTTTTGATGATATTTCAGAAAAACCCATCACAACAAGTAAGTCTCCAAAAGAATTACAAAAAAAATTAGGTATTTTATCATTACCAGAAAATGGATTGCCAGCAGAAGAATTACTATCGAAAGCTTCTAAATTACTCTTTGAAAATTCATTATTTAATGGTCATCCAAAATTTTTTGGATTTATAACCTCATCGGCAGCACCTATTGGAGCCTTGGCCGATTTGTTAGCCTCTTCAGTTAATGCAAATGTTGGCGGACAAATACTGAGTCCGATGGCGACAGAAATAGAAAAACAGACCATAAAATGGTTGGCAGAGTTTATAGGAGTCTCACCTAATTATGGAGGCATATTAGTCAGTGGAGGAAACATGGCAAATTTCACTGCCTTTTTAGCTGCAAGAACGGCTAAATCACCTAAAACCATAAAAGAAAATGGACTTTCTAGCAGTTCTAAAATGTTAATTTCCTATTGTTCAAAAGCTACGCATACTTGGATTGACAAAGCTGCTATTTTATTTGGACATGGCTCAAATTCTATCCGATGGATTCCAACGGATACCGCTAATAAAATGAATATAGAAATCTTAGAGCAAACTATAAAAGAAGATGTAAAACAAGGACATCAACCATTTATGGTTGTAGGTACTGCTGGAGACGTAAGTACTGGTGTTGTAGATAACCTCGAAGCCATTGCTTCAACATGTAAAACGCACAATTTATGGTTTCATATAGATGGTGCCTATGGTATTCCAGCTGCTGTTATTCCTGAATTAAAAGATTTATTTGTAGGGATTAAAGAAGCCGATTCTATCGCATTAGACCCTCACAAATGGCTTTATAGTGCTTTAGAAGCGGGTTGTACTTTGGTAAAAAACCCACAGCATCTTATAGACACCTATAGCTCGCATCCTGAATATTATAATTTCAGCTTAACGGAAGAAGGTGGTTCTTTAAACTACTTTGAATATGGACTGCAGAACTCTCGTGGTTTTAGGGCTTTAAAAGTATGGCTGGCGTTACAACAAATTGGAAGTAATGGTTATGTAAAATTGATCAAAGAAGATATAGCATTGTCCAAATACTTCTATGAACTGGCAAATAAACATACAGAATTAGAACCCGTAACTCAAAATTTAAGTATTGCAACGTTTAGGTATGTACCTAAAAACTATCAAGAACAAGGTGAAAAAAGAGAGGCCTATTTAAACACTTTAAATGAAGAATTAGTGAACAGTGTGCAAAACGGAGGTGAACTATTTTTATCAAACGCAATTGTAGAAAACAAATACTGCTTACGTACCTGTATCGTAAACTTTAGAACTACAAAAAAGGATATAGAAGATAGTATAGAAATAATAGTAAAAGAAGGAAGAAAATTAAACAATTTAATGCAGGATATGTAAATATAATTTCTTCTTTATTTATAGAAAATAATTATGTCAATGAATTACTTTCTAACCTTACCACTAAAGACACTTACCTTAGAGTTAAAAGGGTTTCCAGAAGCCCTTCTCAATAGGGAAACTTGACCTGAATGCCAGATAGCATCTTCAATGGGACCACTAATGTTAATCCAAAAAGAGTGTTCAGAAGTACCATAATCATTTTCAAAAATAATCTTAAAATCATCTAATGATTCCGCTTCTAATAAAATAGTACTCGCTTTTTTAAAGTTTAATAAGGTTGCACTTCTAAGTTCATCAAAACTTAAAGAATCTTTTTCTTTTTTACCATTGGGTGTTTTGGTAGTTGCATTTACAATCATTTTGGACAATTCATAAATATGACGAACCGTTTCTGCACTTGTCCGCCCTTCTTCACTTGCTTTATAATCTAAATCTTTAGGACGTAAACCTTCTGTTGCCCAATAATATCTAAACCCTAAACCATCAATCATTCTTGCTGCGACAGTTGTAGCCGTATATTTTTCAGGATGGGGAGGAACTACAGCATAAGGTATGTCTGTTTTCATATTCTGAGCATTAATAGATGAAATTGTTAAAAGGAGTACGATATATAAAAATGATTTCATGCGTTTTTATTTATTGTTTTATAATTGTCATCCCATAGCGTCGAGACTGTTCGCTATTAATAATTTCATTATGACTTAACGTTTTATACATACTCGTTTCATTATTAAATTATTAATTTTGTTGTTTTTAAAAGTAATATAAATATTGAAAATGGAAGCCCATTTTGGGTAGTTAATAAAAAATGATTCACACCAACCTTTTCAAACAACTATAAACGAGTGTGTTGGTAACAAAATAATATTGATGAATACTACTTTAGATGTTTTAATTATTGGTGCAGGACCAATTGGGATTGCCTGTGCGTTAGAAGCGAAGAAAAAGAATTTAACCTACCTTATCGTTGAAAAAGGGGTTTTGGTCAACTCGTTATACAACTACCCTACCAATATGACTTTTTTTTCTACGTCTGAAAAGTTAGAAATTGACGATATTCCTTTTATAAGCAGTAATGCTAAACCAAATAAAAAAGAGGCGTTAGAATACTATCGTCGCATTGTTTCTTCCAATAAGCTTAATGTAAATTTATTTGAAAAAGTTGAAATGGTAGAAACAAAAATTAATTTATATAATGTAACTACTGATAAAAATAAATACCAAGCGAAACAAATTATTATTTCAACTGGCTTTTATGACATTCCTAATTATTTAAATGTTCCTGGAGAGGATTTACCAAAGGTTTTTCATTATTATGACGATCCTCATTATTTTTCAGAACAAGATGTTGTCATTGTCGGAGCTAGTAATTCTGCTGTAGATGCCGCTCTAGAAATTTATAGAAAAGGCGGTAGAGTTACCATGATAATTCGAGGGGAAAATATTGGAGACCGGGTAAAATATTGGGTAAAACCAGATATTGTAAATAGAATTGAAGAAGGAAGTATTAAAGCATACTACCATTCAGAAATTAAAGAAATTTTAAAGGATAAAGTAGTTATATCAACGAAAGAAGGTAAAGAAATATCCTTAAAAAATGATTTTGTAGTTGCTTTAACCGGCTACCAACCTAATTTTGATTTTTTAAAGAATATAGGAATTCAACTATCCACTGATGGATTGAAAAAGCCAGCTTACAATCCAGAGACAATGGAGAGTAATTTAAAAGGAATCTATTTAGCTGGAGTTATATGTGGTGGAAAAGAAACCCATAAATGGTTTATTGAAAACTCTCGCATACATGCAAAAATGATTATAAAAGATATAATTGCTAAACAGTCTTAATTTTGTAAAGACTTTATGTACACTAAAAATGGCTAAACTACCAGAAATTTATTTTAAGAAGGATATTGAATGGAGAGCATGGTTGGAAGAAAACCATACTACTGTTGGCGGTGTGTATCTTATTTTTTATAAAGTGGAAAGTGACATGCCTAGTATGCGTTGGGAAGAGGCCGTTAAAGTTGCCCTATGTTTTGGTTGGATAGACTCTACTGTTAAAAAAATAGATAATGAACGTAGAAGGCAATATTTCTGTCCAAGAAATGCTAAAAGTGTTTGGAGTAAACTCAACAAAAATCACATTATAGAGCTTATTGAAAATGACTTAATGCATCAGAGTGGCTTAACAAAAATAGATGTAGCCAAGAAAAATGGCTCATGGATAGCATTGGATGATGTTGAAAATTTAATTGTACCAGAAGAATTACAAAATGCCTTTGATAAAAATAATTTAGCTTTTGAAAATTACACCAATTTTGCACCCAGTTACAAAAAGAGCTATTTGTATTGGTTAAATCAAGCAAAACGACCTCAAACAAGAATGAATCGGATTGAGCAAATTATTCAATTTTGTGAGAAAAATATAAAATCTAGAGCTACTTGGTGACCCTATAAAAACACATTGCTTGAATTAGCATAAGACTTGTCAAACTCTTGTTGATTTAGATTTAATGCTATCTTATGCTCTTTAAAATAAGAAACTAATTTCTCGGTAGGCATATTACCCGTTAACTCGTCTTTTGCCATAGGACAACCTCCATATCCTTTTATAGCACTATCAAAACGATTACAACCAGAAGAAAATGCAGCATGTACTTTTTCTTTCCATGTGCTAGGCGTTGTATGTAAATGAGCACCAAATTCTATATTAGAATGCATCGGAATCAGATTAGTAAAAAGATACTCTATGATATCTGGTGTTGAACTTCCAATAGTATCTGACAAGGAAATTATTTTAACTCCCATAGCGGCCATTTTTTGTGTCCAATCGGCTACGATATCAACATTCCAAGGATCTCCATAAGGATTACCAAACCCCATGGATAAATAAGCTACCACTTCTTTGTTCGATTTATCTGCAATATTTAAGATTTCCTTTAAAATAACAATAGATTCTGCTATAGTTTTACCGGTATTACGCATTTGGAAGTTTTCCGAAATAGAAAAAGGATAGCCTAGATAATCTATTTCCTCAAATTGAGAAGCATCATTTGCCCCTCGTATATTGGCAACAATTGATAATAATTTACTTTTTGTAGTATTTAAGTCAAGCATAGAAAGTACCTCAGCAGTATCTCGCATTTGCGGAATTGCCTTAGGTGAAACAAAGCTACCAAAATCAATAGTATCAAAGCCAACCTTTAATAGTTGATTGATATACGCCGCCTTTGTTTCTGTGGGTATAAACAACTTTATACCTTGCATGGCGTCTCTTGGACATTCTATGATTTTTAATAGACTCATTGAAAATCAAAGATACAATTTGATATAACTATTTTAAGAAAATAAAATAAAAATTGCTATTCCAACAAAAACAATGATTTGCAACCATTTTAAAAACCTACCCATATTTTTATTTTGATTGAGGCCTTTAGCTATTTGTCCTGAAAGTATTGCAATTACGGAAAAAACAATCAGAGAAACTGCCATAAAAATAAAGCCTAAAATAAAAAACTGTATTACGGTACTCAGCTCTTTACTGAATAAGAATGAAGGAAAAAAAGCCAAAAAGAAAATAGAAACTTTCGGATTCAGTACATTCATAATAAACCCTCGTTTAAATAATTGGAACATGCTTTTTTCGACTTTAACGTCTGTAGTCAAATTAATATTTGATGAACTTTTGTAAACTTTATAGGCCAAAAACATCAAGTAACTTGCACCAAATATCTTAAGTGCTAAAAATAAATTTTCATTGTCTTTGATGATGGTAGATACACCTAATGCCACTAATGTAGTATGAATAATGCAGCCAGAGATTAAACCAAAAACAGTTGCTAAACCATATTTTACACCATCGGCAATACTTGTAATTAATACATAAATATTATCAGGACCCGGGGCAATTGCTAATAATGCTGTTGCTGCTATAAATGAAAGTATGATGTCCAATTGATGTACTAAATTGTTGGTTAATAGTTATTGTTATTTCAGGTACTTGCTAAATTAAGCAAAAAAAAATCCTGCCGAAGCAGGATTTTAATATTCTTATAGTGCTGTATCAACTATAAAGTTGCAGCGTATTCAATAAGGTCAACAATTTTAGTTGAATACCCCATTTCGTTATCATACCAAGAAACAACTTTTACGAAGTTATCATTTAAAGCAATACCTGCTTTAGCATCAAAGATTGAAGTACGAGTATCTCCAACAAAATCTTGAGAAACAACCATATCTTCAGTATATCCTAAAACACCTTTCATTGGTCCACTTTCTGAAGCAGCTTTCATAGCAGCACAAATTTGTGCATATGTAGCTGGCTTCTCTAACTTCACAGTTAAATCTACAACAGAAACATCCATAGTAGGAATTCTAAAAGCCATACCAGTTAATTTACCATCCATTGCAGGAATTACTTTACCTACAGCTTTTGCAGCTCCTGTAGAAGAAGGAATTACGTTACCAATAGCAGAACGTCCACCTCTCCAGTCTTTCATAGAAGGACCATCAACAGTTTTTTGAGTTGCAGTTGCAGCATGTACAGTTGTCATTAAACCTTCAACAATACCGAAGTTATCATTTAAAACTTTAGTTATTGGAGCTAAACAGTTAGTTGTACAAGATGCGTTAGAAAATATTTTTTGATCTGCTTTTAATTCTGTATTGTTTACACCCATTACAAACATTGGTGTATGATCTTTAGATGGAGCAGACAATACTACTTTTTTAGCACCAGCTTCTAAGTGTTTTCCTGCAGTTTCTTCAGTTAAGAAAAATCCTGTAGATTCAATTACATATTCTGCACCAACTTCATCCCATTTTAAATCTGCTGGGTTTCTTTCTGCTGTAATTCTAATTTCGTTTCCGTTTACAATTAATTTACCGTTTTTTACATCAACAGTTCCATCAAAAGCTCCATGAACAGAATCGTATTTTAACATGTAAGCTAAATAATCTACATCTAATAAATCATTTATTGCTACTACTTGTACACCTTTTCTATTTACTGCAGATCTAAATGCTAATCTACCTATTCTTCCAAATCCGTTAATTCCTATTTTAATCATAATTCTTGTTTTTTTATACTGATAGTATATCAGATATTCTTAATAATTCTCTATTTATATCATGAGAGCTAATTATAGCTTCCTCAATGTCTGTTGTTACAATTTTATTGTTTAAAAATCCTACCATTGCATTAGACTGTCCGTCTAATAAACTTTCTACAGCTTTAACTCCTAATTTACTAGCTAAAACTCTATCAAAACATGTTGGACTTCCACCACGTTGCATGTGACCTAAAACAGAAACTCTCGCTTCATATTCTGGTAAGTTTTTAGTAACATATTCTGCCAATTCAAATACATTTTTGCCTGTTTTATCTCCTTCAGAAACTACTACAATGCTCGAAGATTTTCCTCTGCTTTTACTTTTCTTTAACGATTCTAATAATCTATCTAATCCTAAATCTTCTTCTGGCAACAAAATTTCTTCAGCTCCTGCTCCAACACCAGCATTTAAAGCAATAAAACCAGCATCACGCCCCATAACTTCAACAAAAAACAGTCTGTTATGTGAACTTGCAGTATCTCTAATCTTATCAATACACTCTACGACTGTATTTAATGCCGTATCATATCCTATTGTTGATGAAGTACCTGCGATATCATTGTCGATAGTTCCAGGAATACCAATAAATGGAATACCATATTCTTTTCCAAACACAATACCTCCATTAAATGTACCATCACCACCTATGAGTATCAAAGCATCTACTTTTGCTTTTTTTACTTGTTCGTACGCCTTTGCTCTTCCTTCTTTTGTTCTAAACTCTGCAGAACGAGCCGATTTCAGTATTGTACCGCCTTTACTAATAATATTTTTTACACTTCTTGCTGTGAGTTCTACGAAATCACCTTCAATCATTCCTTGATATCCTCTATAGAAACCAACACATTCAATATTATAATAAGAACAGGCTCTCGCTACAGCTCTAATGGCCGCATTCATTCCTGGGGCATCGCCTCCAGACGTCATTACACCTATTTTTTTTATATTTCCCTTCATTTTTACACTTATTTTAAAGCAGTGTAAAACTAAGAATAATTAAGGTAATTTATAGACTTTTTAGAACATTTATACGAAATCGTTATCGTTAGAAGTTGTAACACCTACGGCCTCACATTTTATTTAAATCACTAAATACGTGTATTTTATGACATTAACAGAAAAGTCATTTAATTTTTAACTTTGCTGGGAATAGAATCTTTTTTTCTTGCCCCTATATTGATTAATTTCTTTTCGGCTTTTAAACTATCTTTAACTTTTTTCTTTTGCTTACCTCTATCACTTCTTTGAAGTAACTTATCAACCAATTCTTTTGTATTGTCATAATCCACTCGCCATGATAAACCAATACCATGTGTATAACCTTCTACATCAGTAACATCATATTCAATGTCATTTTGTCGAGTATATGCTTTTGCTCTTAATGTACCTTCCTCATTTAATGGTAGTTCAACCTCAACTTCTCCTACAATATTATTCTGTTGTGTATTCGTACTAACCGGAACTCCAACTTTACCATTAACAATAAGCCTATCTGCAATTGTACTTGAAAAAGAAACCCCTAATTGATCACTTAAATCGTATGACCTTACATCATTTTTACTTGCAATATCATAGGTTACACCCAATTCAAATTTATCACCTTTTGACTTTAATATACCTGAAAGCACCTTCGCTATTTTCTCTGACAAATTACCAGTTAAAGCTGCATTTCCATCAAAATTTAAATTACCATCACTTAAAGGCATAAAAGAATTAGCCATTAATAAAGAGAAAAATTGAGTCATTTTTGCATCTTCGTTACTTAGTTTAAAATCTAATTCTGAATTTATACTTGAATTTTGGTTGACTAATTCTAGGTCAAAATCAATTTCAGAATTTAACAATTGCCCTGTAATTTTCGCTATCAGATTCACATCTATTTTCCTATTGGAACTTTGGTCTATATTATCTAATAAAACAGAAGGGTTGGCTTTTGTTTTATATATCGCTGTTATGTCTATAAAAGCATCAAACGGATTGCCATTCCAAATTACCTTTCCATTGGGTTGTACTATAAAGTCTTTATTCACAATATTTCTAAATTCATAAATTCCTTCAGAAATAATATAAGTTCCACTCATCTCAAATTTACCATTGGTATTTATTTCTATGCCTAAATATCCATTACCACTACCCCTTAAAATACTACCTGTATTTTTATCAATAACAATCTCTGCAATAGCATTATCTCTAACTTCTAAATCAAAATTTAGATTTAATCCTTTTAGTTTGTCAAAAATTACTTCTTCGCGTTTGTTTTTATCGACCCCATTTTCCGCTAAGGTTACAAAATTAATTAGACCAGAATCTCCAATAGTTGAAACATCGCTTAACGGAACAATAAACTCTGTACCAGGCATTGTTGCTCCTTCTACATTAATAGTTAACTGATCTGTGTATCCTTTAATACTGGCAGTTCCATCCATAAAGGCAGTTCCGTAATATTGTACATCTTCGTCTTCAACTGTATTTAAAACCAATAAATTATCAGTATCAATATTTAAATTTAAATACCATTTTTTGAACTTATAATGAATGATACTACCATATAAACTACCGGTAGTATTCTTATCTATATCAGTAATTGTTGTTGGTAAAAATTTAAAGGTTCTGTTACTTAATTCTACTTTAGAATTATTGGCAATATCAAAATCAACATTTAAATAGGGTATTTTAAGTCCTGCATTATCCAACGTTAATAGGCCATTAAAATCAGGGTTTTCAAGCAAACCAGAAACGGTTCCGTTACCTTTAACCTTACCTCTTATATTGGTTAATACGTCTTTCCCTAAATCGCTAAAAGAATTTATGTTAAACTCGTAAAAATTATAATTGGCAAGAATTGTAGGCTGCTCTACTGAAAAATCAATTTCACCATCAGCAACAAAAACATCAAATCGGTCATTGGTTAATCTTGCTGCAACATGATATTGATCAATGGAGTTGTCTCCTTGTGCGGTAATAAAAAGATTACCTTGTTTTATATCATTTATATAAAAGTCATTAATGGAAACATTGGCCAACGGAAAAGACTCTCCGTTCATTTGTTTGTAATTAACCTTCCCGTTTACCAAACCTTTCATAATAAAGCCATCTATATATGGCGTTATGCCATTTAGATCAACATTTTTTAAATTCAACGTTAGGTCTTTATTGCTTTTACCATTAATAATACCGGCCATATCAATAATTTGATCTTCATGAGAAACCGTAAACTTATCGAAAGCAAAGGTGTTAAACCCCTTGTCAAATACAATTTTATTTTGATTGTTGTTCGTTGGGTTTATGGCCCAGTTGTTTTCTTTAAAAACAATATTAGATTTTTTTAAACCTACAACCGATTTATTATTTTCATTTATAGTATGATAGAAACTTAAATCGTACTTTTCCTTTAAATCTTTACCTCCAACAAAATCTGTTCTAAAAAACAGCGTGTCATTCAACGTTACATTTACCAAGTTAACATCTGCAACATTATAATATTTGGTTTTTATTTCATCGACACTTAATAGCGTGTTATAAATTGGGTTTTTATTATCAATTTGTAATCTAATGTTTTCAATAAGATTGTCATAGGCGTCAATGTGTGGCGATTTTACAGTCAATTCGAACTGGTCTGAATCAGAACTAATTACCCCTTTAATAGTTGAATTAGCCCCTATTTTCACCTCAGGAAAGAATACATCAACAATTTTATTGTAAATTTTAAAATTGAAGTCGACAAATTGCCCTTTCGTTACAACGGCAGGTGTATAATTAGCATAAATACCAGCAAATGAATTTGTTGCTAGTTTTCCTATTTCATTATATTTAAAGATCCCTTTTATTTTACCTTCTATTATATCAGTGGAGTTAATAGTTACAACCCTTATACTATCCTGAAATTCTGACGCAACTTTAAAATCAGTAAAAAAGTAATTATCATTTTGATTGGTATAGGAAGCATTAGAAAAATTTATTTCACCTGCAATATTATCTAACGAATTTCCTCGTAATTTTATATCTATTTTTCCTTTAAGGATTGCCATGGAGTCTCTTTTAAATAGATTGAGTTTATTAAAATCTGAATACACCACATCTGCAACGAAATCAAAATCATATACTTTTTTTGACAAATCTGCCAAACCTGTAAAACTCATTTGTAGGTTTTCATCTTTAGAGACTAAACTTCCATTAAAATGTTTGTTTTTGAAGACACCGTTAATATCAATATCATTATAGGTATACCCCTTGTATTGATGTTTAAAAATATTACCATTTATGGAAGTATTAATATGATCTAATGTAAAGCCTTTACCTTTTATATCTGCAATAAGTGATAATTTACCTACAAGGCTATCTTGTATTATTTTTCCAAATTCTAAGTCTACAAATTCAATTTCACCAATATATTTAGCATTATTTATGTCATTGATATCCGTCATTTTTAAATTGGTAATAATTTTACCCAAATCTGTTTTAACGATAACATCGGCATTCATTAAAGTAGTAGTTATGAATGATTGACCAGTAACACTAAACCTTCCCAATTTACCAACTGCTGGTGGTAAATTTTGACCTAAAAGATTAGGTAATATTATCTTTAAATTTTCGTAGTTCGATGTAAGCTCATTAATATTAGCGGTTAATGAAAAACCATTTTCTTTATTTATCGCATTTTCAAAATGAAAATGCCCATTTATAATAGAATTTCTATTTGATACCAACTCAAAATTAGTAAGCTTAAAATCGTTTAAAGTTCCTTTTAAATTGGTAGTAAAATTAACCTTATCATTTAATCCAATTTCACTATAAAACTTATTCAAATCAATTAGTGACACTTCCCCTTTAGTAACTGCAGCATCGATTTGTACTTTATTATTAAAATCTGCCAAATCTTCTCGCTTATAATTAAAAGTAAAATCAGCATTGACAGTAGAGTTCTCCGTTTCCAAATACGTGGAATCAAAGGTCATTTTTGTTTTGGTATAAACAAAATTTGACGTCAACTGTTTCACTTCAATTCCATGATTTTCCACCAAAGAAATCCTTCTCACGTTTGCATAAACTTTAGGTCCTTCAATTTTAAAATCATCTACAATCCCTATAATATTCTTATAATACACAATAGCATCCTCTTGTTTATTTTTATCAAATAAATAAAAATTAGCATTGTCAATATTTAACTTGGAAGAAGTCAATAAAAAGGGTGTTGATGAAGGTTCTGAATCCTTACTATCAAACTTATCAATAAAAACGGATAAGTTATCTTGTTCTTCACCACTATAGGTCTTCATATGCATATAAAGGCCTGAAACATCAACTTCACCAAACTCAAGTTTATTATCTAAAATATTTTTATAACTAAAAACTGATGTAGAAATTTCATTTACATAAATTAACGTATCATTATGATGATCGTCAATTTGAACCCCTTTTAATTTAACATTGCCCAAATAAGATAAATCTACTTTTTGAACAACGATATTGGTGTTATACGTTTTATTTAAACTGTTTGTAACAATTTTGGCAAGTTTAGTTTGTACTATAGGCAGTGAGAGTAGAACAACAGATACGACCACTAATAATAATAAAATTAATAGTGTTCTTACAATTATTTTTTTTGCTCTTTTGATAGTTTTAATTGTTATAAATTTGCCGTGCTAAAATTACACAATTTACAGGTACAAATTTTATGCCTTAAATACATAAATTTGTCTTAATTATTCATATTATGTATTTAGTTTCAAAACTCATAAGGTTCAGACGCAAAATAGCATGCTCTCTTACTCTAATTAAGGAGTATAAATAAAAATAATAAGGTTAACTTGAAAACAAATAATTCAACATATATTTTAGCGATAGAATCATCTTGCGATGACACAGGGGTGGCTATCTTACACAACGACAAAGTATTGTGTAATGTTGTGGCTAATCAAGAAATTCATTCACAATATGGTGGCGTGGTTCCTGAATTGGCCTCAAGAGCACATCAGCAAAATATTGTACCTGTTGTTGCTCAGGCCCTGAAGCAAGCTGGAATTGATAAAAAACAATTGAATGCTATCGCGTTTACAAAAGGCCCAGGTTTAATGGGCTCTTTATTAGTGGGTAGTTCTTTTGCCAAGTCCATGGCTTTAGCTTTAAACATACCACTAATAGGGGTCAACCATATGCAAGCTCATATTTTGGCTCATTTTATAAATGATGATAGTCAACAAAAACCGCCTTTTCCATTTTTATGTTTAACGATAAGTGGTGGACATACGCAAATTGTTAAAATAACAGATCATTTTACGATGGAAGTTATTGGAGAAACCATTGATGATGCTGTTGGTGAAGCTTTCGATAAATCTGCTAAAATTTTAGGCTTGCCTTATCCAGGTGGACCATTGGTAGACAAACATGCTCAATTAGGAAATCCGAATGCTTATATTTTCACAAAACCAAAAACTAAAAATTCACTCGATTTTAGTTTTAGTGGATTAAAAACTGCTATTCTTTATTTTATTCAAAAACAAGTCAAAGAAAACCCTAATTTCATCGAAGAAAACCTAAATGATATCTGTGCTTCTATACAATTTACTATTACGACTATATTAATGGATAAATTGAAAAAAGCCGTGAAACAGACAGGCATTAAACATATTGCTATTGCCGGAGGAGTTTCTGCAAATTCTGAAATACGAAAAGTCTTAAAGAAAGCTGAAAACAAATATAATTGGACCACCTATATACCTAAATTTGAATACACCATGGATAATGCGGCTATGATTGGAATAGTGGGGTATTATAAATATTTAGATGAGCAGTTTGATGATTTGGGAATTACCGCAAGTGCGAGAATGAAGTTTTAGTATTTAAAGTTATGGTATCTTAAATACTATTCCGTCATTTTATTAAAATCCAAAGCTTTATCAATCCAATATTCTAAATCGGATTCTAGATCAAAACCACTTGGAGTTATAAAAATATAGCCTTTCATGGGTCTTCCTGTAAAGTCCATGGGTAGACAAACGTCTTTTTTTATTTCTTCTTCATAAGCTGGCATTCCTATTTTTACCATTAACAAACTGTCGCCATATTTTTTATCGATATGGATTCCACATGTCATTTTTTCATTGACCATAAAAATCAGTCCACCCATCATTTTTTTACTGTAAAATGGAACTTTTTTTGATTTAATGATTTCATTAATTCGCTCCCCTAATTGTATATCGTATGGCATTTATTAATTGTTTTCGCT
Source organism: Aureibaculum luteum (assembly GCF_003449015.1). Taxonomy (GTDB): domain Bacteria; phylum Bacteroidota; class Bacteroidia; order Flavobacteriales; family Flavobacteriaceae; genus Aureibaculum; species Aureibaculum luteum. The sequence continues at coordinate 55,293 of NZ_QRGD01000010.1, forward strand.
TTACAAATTACAATTATTATTGGATTATACTATGAATAAAAAAATCCCAAATTCTAACAATTAGAATTTGGGATTTTATATTTTTTAAAATGTTTATTACTATCCAAGCATTGCTTCGGCAATTTTCTTGTAAACACCTTGTTTTAGTTTATCTCTAATCTCAGAAAAGGCTATTATTGTCGCTTTTACATCTTCTAATGTATGAGCTGCAGTTGGAATCATTCTTAATAAAATCATTCCTTTAGGAATTACAGGGTACACCACAATAGAACAGAAAATACCATGATTTTCTCTTAAATCATTTACCATAGCCATAGCTTCTGGTATATCACCTTCTAAAAATACGGGTGTTACACACGTATTTGTGTTACCAATATCAAATCCATTTTCTTTTAAACCTGATTGTAACGCATTTACATTTTCCCAAAGTTTTTCTTTCAACTCTGGCATAGTACGTAACATATCCAAACGTTTTAATGCACCTTTAACCATAACCATAGGTAATGATTTTGCAAACATTTGCGAACGCATATTGTATTTTAAGTACTGAATAATATCTTTATCAGCAGCGAAAAAGGCTCCAATACCAGCCATAGATTTTGCGAAAGTCGCAAAATAGACATCAATACCATCTTGAACACCTTGCTCAACTCCTGCTCCTCTTCCTCCTTCACCTAAGGTTCCGAATCCGTGAGCATCATCGACTAAAAATCTGAAATTATATTTTTCCTTTAGAGCAACAATTTCTTTCAATTTACCTTGTTCGCCTCGCATACCAAAAACACCTTCTGATATGACTAAAATTCCACCACCGTTTTCAGTAGCCATTTTAGTTGCTCTTTTTAAGTTTTTTTCTAAACTCTCTACATCATTATGTTTGTAAACAAAACGTTTACCAGCATGTAAACGCACACCATCAATAATACAGGCATGTGTATCCATGTCATAAACAATAACATCATGTTTTGTAACTAAAGCATCTATCGCAGATACCATTCCTTGGTAACCGAAATTAACTAAATATGCAGCTTCCTTATGAACAAACTCCGCACATTCTTGTTCTAATTGCTCATGAAAGTGGGTATGTCCAGACATCATTCTGGCACCCATTGGGTATGCCATACCATGTTCAGCAGCAGCAGCAGCATCAGCTTTTATCACCTCTGGATGATTAGCTAAACCTAAGTAATCATTTATACTCCAAGTGATCACTTTTTTACCGTTAAAACCCATTCTGTTTGAAATAGGTCCTTCTAACTTTGGAAACACATAATATCCTTCCGCTTGCTCGGCCCATTTACCTAAAGGCCCTTTATCGTTAATTATTCTTTCAAATAAATCTTTCATCTCGAATCTCTAATTTAATTTTGCAAAGTAACGTATTTTTTAACGTATTTTGAACTACCTCGCAACTCTTTTTTAACAAGTTACTAATTTTAAATGAATTATATAAAAAAAGGCTTCAATATTGAAGCCTTTTTGAAACTTTAAATCACCTATTTTATAAATTCAATTTCTGAATGTGCAAATTTTTCTGTATCAAAAAACCCTTGTTCTTGCATCCAATCATCACTATAAATTTTACTCATATATCTTGAACCGTGATCGGGAAAGATAACAACGACCTTGCTATTTTCATCAAATTCACCTTTTTTCGCTAATTGAAATACAGCTTGCATCGCGGCTCCACTTGTATAACCAGCAAAAACACCTTCTGATAATGCAATTTCTCTAGCTCTATGGGCACTATCTTCATCACTTACTTTTTCAAATTTGTCAATGATATCAAAATCTGTTGCAGTAGGTATCAAATTCTTACCTAAACCTTCAATACGATATGGATAACTCTCTTTCGTATCTAATTCTCCCGTTTCATGGAATTTTTTCAATACAGAACCATAAGCATCTACACCAATAATTTTAATATTAGGGTTTTGCTCTTTTAAATATCTTGAAGTTCCAGAAATTGTACCACCTGTGCCACTAGCGGCGACTAAATGAGTTATTTTACCATCAGTTTGTTCCCATATTTCAGGTCCAGTAGAATTATAATGTGCATCAGTATTTAACTGATTAAAATATTGGTTGATATAAACTGAATCTGCTATTTCTGAATGCAATTTTTTTGCAACATTATAATAAGAACGAGGATCATCAGCACTAACATGAGCTGGGCAAACATATACCTTTGCTCCCATGGCCTTTAACATGTCAATTTTATCGCTTGATGACTTTGATGTTACTGCTAAAATACAATCGTAGCCTTTTATTCTACTTACCATTGCAATACTAAAACCAGTATTACCTGATGTAGTCTCAATTATTGTTGTGCCTTTTTTAATTAAACCTTCTTTTTCAGCTTGTTCAATAATATGATGGGCAATTCTATCTTTTGTTGAATGACCTGGGTTATAACCTTCAAACTTTGTATAGAACTCACCTTCTAATTCGTCGGTAATTTTATTTAATTTAATCATTGGTGTATTACCAATAAGCTCTAAAATGTTCTGGTTAATACCTAATTTATGACTCATAAAAAATCAATTCTAATTACTATTAACTAACGGGCAAATTTAGTCCTTTTTTTTAAATCACTTTTAAAATATGGTTAAAAAACGCCATTTTAACAGATAAAAAGCTGATAATTAATTTTTTACATTATCATTTTTACAATTAAATTATGCAATTACAACGGATTTATTTCAATAGTAAACTCTAAATTTAACATCAACCTAATTGGATATGTTACATAAATTACCCTCTGTTTAATATAATAAGTAGTGGTACAAGGTTACTTTGGACGTTGGTAATCCAATCGCTTTTTTAATTGAGGTATTGCATAGCCATCTAAACCGTTTATTGCTGCCACTTTACCTAAAGTTAGGTTAATAAAACCATCATTTTCCAACATTTCATCTTGTATATGCAAATCAATTATTTCACCGATAACTAAAATAATACCATTACACTTTATTTCATATTCTTCAACAAACTTCATGGCTAATTTTACTGGAGCACTTTCAACAAAAGGAGCCGAAAAATCATTTAAGTATTCTGGTTTTAAATCTGTCTTTTCAAACTCTGATATGAGCTTATCATATTTTGCAGAAGTATGGTGAGCATCTTCTATAACCTCTTCATTAATATGATTGATGGTATACACTCCCGTCGACTTAATATTTTCATAAGTGTTTCTTGCAACTGTTGCTGGTCTAAAAAACACACCTAACAATGGTGGATGAGACCCCATGTGGGTTACCGAACTAAACACAGCTAGGTTTTCTAAATTATCTACCGATTTTGTACCAATTAAATTAGCCGATTTATAACCTGTACAGCTATTTATGAGATTAATTCTATACAAATGATGCAAACTATCAAGATCAGTTTTACTGAAATAGGCCATTACAACTTCTTAAAATTATTTATTTTCACTCCCTGTGATTTTAAATCGAACATTAAGTTATACAAACCAAAAAAAGTTCTGTTTATATAGATAAAATGTTTAGATCCTCTATTTCCATTCATTTTTCTCAATTCAGTACTCTTAGAATAACGTTCTCCTAATTGTCCTATCTTTTCGAAAAAATCAGGATTTGAAAAATCAAAAACTTCTTGATGCAGTGGCTGCGTAAATAAGCTTAACATTTCATGAAACATTTTCGTAAAAAATTCAACTTCCTCTTTAGAATCATCTTCTCGTAAGATTTCTAATTCATATAGCTTATCCTTAAAAAGGGCAGGATTATTAATATTATCTTCTTCAGCCAGTTCAAAATAAGGAATATAAAATTCTTCTGGAATTTCTTTTATACATCCAAAATCAATGACAATTAGCTTTCCTTCTTTATTAATTAAAAAGTTACCTGGATGTGGATCTGCATGTACTTTTTTCAATTTATGAATTTGGAACATGTAAAAATCCCAAAGAGCTTGTCCTAATTGATTTGCCATTTCTTGATTGGTATTATGAGCTACAAATTCAGACAAATGTTCTCCGTGCATCCAATCCATTGTAATAATTCTCTCCGAAGAAAGTTCTTTGTAATATCTAGGAAAAAGTAAATTAGGAATGTGCTTTGCTGCATTTACCATGGCTATACTTTGTTCTACCTCTAAAATATAATCGGTTTCTTCAATCAACTTATCTTCTACTTCCTTAAAATATTTACCAGAATCTTTACCTTTTATATTAAACATGCTCATAGCGATAGGTTTAACCATAGCTAAATCTGAACTAATACTCTGAGCAACACCAGGATACTGTATTTTTACCGCCAACTCCTTTTTGTCTTTTTCTGCCTTATGCACTTGACCAATACTTGCCGCATTAACTGAAGTTGAATTAAAAACATCAAAGATTTCATTAGGATGTTTACCAAAATACTGCTTAAATGTTTTTATGACTAAAGGAGGTGATAAGGGCGGTACCGAAAATTGAGCTAGGGAGAATTTTTCCACATACGCATTGGGCAAAATATTCTTTTCCATACTCAACATTTGAGCCACCTTTAAAGCACTTCCTTTTAACTGTTTTAGTCCATCATATATATCGTTCGCATTATTTTTATTTAATCTTTCTTTGGCTTCTACTTCTGTATTAATAATTTTATCTCCATAATACTTAAGGTAATTAACACCAACCTTAGCTCCAGTCTTTACTAGTTTTGAGGCACGTTGTATTTTTGAAGTTGGAATACTGTCTATCGTTTTCATCTGTTAACTTTAAGTTTTTATTAAATCCTTGAGAGCATAAATTACCATAGTTGATATTGAACAATTATAGTTTCATCTTTTCTTTGTACAAAAATTTACCTAAATCGATAATACTTTTAATTGGTTGTGTATCTATTAAATCAAAGCTTGTATTAACCGCTTTTTCTATAAATACATCCGTTTTTTCAAAGTTTTTAGAAGTGTCATCTATCCAAAACTTTATGGTAACTATTAATTGTAACCAAGCAGATTCTTTTAACGTTTTTTGCTGAAATTTCATCAACCTCTCTTCTTTCATATCGACCATTTCAATTTTTAAACTATCAATATAATCTGTAAATGCTTTTTTTAATTCTGAAAGTTTAGAAATGCTTTTCAATTTGTTTCCATCAACTTTCAAAGCTTGTAAAACATAGCTTCGGTTTGCCGTAAGGTTTTCGAAGAATGTGAAATAAAAACTCAATAGCTTATCTCTTGATTCATATGAGGCATACTCTTCGCTTTTATGCAATGCAATAAGCGTATTCTCAAAAAACGCTTTAAAAATACTTTTCTCTAGGGCTTCAAAAGTACCGTAGAAATTATAAAAAAGAGCTTCATCAAAATTGTTATGTTTTGCAAAAGCATAAACGGTCTTTGGTTGTTCGTTATGCTCTAATACATAGTCCATATAAAAAGACATCAGATCATTTTCGGTAATATTTTTCTTTTTTGCCATGACTTTTAATTTAGATTGTAAAGATACTGATTGTTTAACTTTAATAGCAATTAATTAAACAAAATATTTTGTTAAATAAAAAAAGTGCTCAATTAAGGCACTTTTTTTTATGTATACTTTCAAAGTGATTATTCGTTAATCCCCTCCATTTCAAGAATAAATCCATAATCTCTTGCGGTGTCTTTTAATGCATTAAATCGCCCTGAAGCTCCTCCATGACCAGATTCCATATCGGTATGCATCACTAATAAATTATCATCTGTTTTATTGGCTCTTAATTTAGCCAACCATTTTGCAGGTTCGTAATACTGAACTTGACTATCATGTAAACCCGTAGTGATTAACATATTTGGATATTCTTTTTTCTCAACATTATCATAAGGCGAATAAGACAACATATAATTGTAATACTCTTTTTCATTCGGGTTCCCCCATTCGTCATACTCAAATGTAGTAAGTGGAATAGTTTCATCTAACATGGTAGTAACAACATCCACAAAAGGCACTGCGGCAACTATTCCATTGTATAATTCTGGATTCATATTAATAATACCTCCCATTAACAGCCCTCCTGCTGATCCACCCATGGCATATAAATGATCTGCTGACGTATAATTCTCTTCAATTAAATATTTAGAGCAATCTATAAAATCAGTAAACGTATTCATCTTATTAAATAGCTTACCATCTTCATACCATTGTCTTCCTAAATATTGGCTTCCACGAATATGAGCCAATGCAAAAACAAATCCTCTATCTAGTAAACTTAAACGTGTCGTGCTAAATCCATCTGGAATCGTTGCTCCATAAGAACCATAAGCATACAAAAGTAACGGCGTATCTTTGTTAAGCTCGGTATCTTTTCTATACACCATTGAAACGGCTACTTTCTTACCATCTCTGGCGGTAACCCAAACTCTTTTGCTTGTATAGTTATTCTTATCAAACTTACCTCCCAATACCTCTTGTTCTTTCTTAATTTCTTTCGTCTTATCTTTCATGTTATAATCTATAACAGAAGCCGGAGTTGTAAAAGAATTATAACTATAACGGAGAGTATCTGTATCAAATTCTGGATTACTACTAACATTTACCGAATACGTTTCTTCATTAAATGGTAAATATTCATCAGCTGTTCCATCCCATCGTTTGATACGAATCTTATTCAATCCATTAGAACGCTCTTCCAAAACTAGATAATCTTTAAAAATTGAAATGTCTTCTAACAAAACATCATCTCTATGTGGAATAACATCTACCCAATTATCAGAACTCGTCTTTTCAATTGGTGTTTTCATTAATTTAAAATTTGATGCCTTGTCCTTATTCGTATAGATGTAAAAATAATTTTGATAATGAGAAATATGATATTCCAACCCTTTTACTCTTGGCTGTACCATTTTGAATTTATCATTAGGCTTATCTGCAGACAAAACCTGATATTCAGTGGTTAATGTACTACTTGACCCAATAGCTATAAATTGATTTGATTTGCTTTTAAAAACATAAGTACTGTATGTATCATCAGCTTCGAAAAATATTTCAATATCAGTTGATGCATCTGTACCTAATACATGCTTAAAAATTCGTTCTGCTCTTAAAGTAGTTGGGTTTTTCTTCGTATAAAAAACAGTTTTATTATCGTTGGCCCAAACTGAAGAGCCAGATGTACTTTCTATTTTTTCAGGATAAATTTCACCAGTCTCTAAATTTTTAAACTGTAAAACATATTGACGACGACTAATGGTGTCAACAGCAAAAGCTGCTAATTTATTATTTGGACTCACATTTAATCCGCCCAAACTATAATATTCATGACCTTCTGCAAGTTTATTAACATCAAACAACAACTCTTCTTCAGCATCTAATGTTGCCTTTTTACGAGCATATATTGGGTATTGACCATCTTTAATATAACGGGTAATGTAGAAATAACCATTATCTTTATAAGGTACTGATTCGTCATCCTCTTTAATTCTAGATTTCATCTCTTGAAATAAATCATCTGTAAATTTCTCAGTATGACCCATTTTTTTATCAAAATAGTCATTTTCAGCATTTAGATAATCTAAAACCTTCTGCGTATGCTCATCAGAAGTTTTTGAATTTTTCTGCTCATCAGATAATCGCATCCAATAATAATTATCTATTCTAGTATCACCATGAGTCTCCATTTCTTTCGGAACAACATCTGCAATAGGTGGTTTTATATCTTCTGTTTGCATCTTATCTTTTTTGCATGAAGTGGCAAAAGTAAGTGAAAGTATCGTTAAAAGAAAGGCTATTTTTTTCATTTTATGTCTTTTATTATTTTGGTCTAAATTAGTAAATTTGCAATTAACCAGTTAAACAAAGAATATGTTTGGAGATTTACAAGGAATGATGGGCAAACTAAAAGAAACCCAACAAAAAATTGAGGATACAAAAAAACGATTAGATACTGTTTTTGTTGAGGGCTCAGCGAAGCAAGGAAAAATTAAAATAACAGTGTCAGCCAATAGAGTGGTGAAAAATATTGCTATTGATAGTGGTCTTTTAGAGGACAAAGAAGAATTGGAAGATTATTTGATCATTGCCATGAATGATGCCTTAAAAAAAGCAAATACCATTAATGATGCAGAATTAGCTGCAGCTGCAAAAGACGGGATGCCTAATATTCCTGGTTTAGACATGTTCAAATAGTCCAGAATTAGGAAATTGAGTATGGTCAATACTATTTTAGTTTCATTTTAAGTACATGATTATTTTGTAAACGAAGCAGTAAATGCAACTTTTCAAATTGGAATCTACTCAATTATTTAGATTTGATTGTTAAGCATAGGCTCTTCATGTTATATTGTTTTTTATTTTAATTCGGATAAATTTGTCCGAATTAAAAATCTGCCGTACATTTGCTTCAAATAAAATAACAATATGTTTTCTAAAGCCTGTGAATACGGAATTAAAGCATCAATCTACATTGCCTTACAATCGTTGCAAGACAAGCGTGTGAGCCTTAAAGAAATTGCAGAAGAAATTAATTCCCCTGTTGCCTTTACAGCTAAAATACTGCATCAATTGGCGAAAAACGATATTTTAGATTCCGTTAAAGGTCCCGCTGGTGGTTTTCAAATTGAAAAAGATAATGTTGAGAAATTGAAATTAAGTCATGTTGTTTTTGCAATAGACGGAGATTCCATCTATTCGGGTTGTGGTTTAGGTTTGGAAAAATGTAATGAAAAGCAACCCTGCCCTTTACACGACAAATTCGTAATAATACGTAACGAACTTAAACAAATGCTAGAAGAAACTAGTCTGCTTGACTTAACTTCAGGTTTAGATTTAGGCATTACATTTTTAAAACGATAAAAAAAATTACATTTAATTAAGATAAAAAGGTAATAATATCATATTAAACAATAATTATGGAAAAAACAATTGGTCAAATAGTAGCAGAAGATTATAGAATTGCACAAGTATTCAAAAATCATGGTATTGACTTTTGTTGTAAAGGAGATAGAAGTGTTGAAGAAGTTGCACAAAAAAATAATGTAGATGCTTCCTTACTTTATAAAGAAATAGATGCGATTCAAAATCAAAATACAAATGAAAGTATTGATTTTAAATCATGGTCTTTAGACTTATTGGCTGATTATATTGAGAAAAAACATCACCGTTATGTAGAAGAAAAAATACCTGTTTTAAAACAGTACTTAACCAAATTATGTAAAGTACATGGCGGTCGCCATCCTGAGTTGTTTGAAATTACTGAACATTTTAATGCATCAGCAGGTGAATTAACCGCACATATGAAAAAGGAGGAGTTGATTCTTTTCCCTATCATCCGGAAAATGATAGACGCTAAACATAAAGGCACAGAAATGTCTAAACCTCATTTCGGAACAGTCGAAAACCCAATAGAAATGATGATGAATGAACATGAAAATGAAGGAGACCGATTTAGAGAAATTGACCGTTTAAGCAACAGTTATACTCCGCCTGCTGATGCATGTAATACCTATCAGGTAACATTTTCCTTATTAAAAGAATTTCAAGATGATTTACATCAACATATTCATCTTGAAAATAACATACTTTTCCCAAAAGCTATCGTATTAGAAAAAGAAATAGCCTTTCAAAACTAGTTGAACTCTAGTTTCATTAGACTCTGTTTTATAACTATTAGAATGGAAGAATCGAGATGAATGAACTCATACATCTCGATTCTTTATCTTTAATCCCATAAATATGACATCGAAAAAACCATTGAAAAGAGTAAAAGAACTACAATTTTTAAGTAGAGAGCATCATCATACGCTTTTACTATCATGGAAAATTAGAACTGGATTCCAAAAAGGTGTCAATATTTCGATAATAAAACAATATGTAGATTGGTTTTACAATCATCATATAAAACAACATTTCAACATGGAAGAACTCCATATTTTTCCCATTCTTGGTGATCAACATGAATTAGTTAAAAAAGCAATTTCAGAACACAAAAGATTAAAAATATTATTTACCACACAAGTAGATATTGAAAAGTCGCTAAGTCTGCTTGAGGAAGAACTAGAGCAGCATGTTCGATTTGAAGAACGCATTTTATTCAAACAAATACAAGAAATAGCAACAGATCAACAACTAAAAATGATTGATGCCATCCATACCGAAGAAGTTTTTATTGATAATACCTCAAACGAATTTTGGAAATAATTAGATATATTACCAACCATTTTAAGCATACCCAACATTCCGCGATTAGATTTTTTCAATTCGACTTACTAATGATATGAAGGCAAAACGCAGGCTATATTAATTTTTAAAAGCATAGTGTCTAAACCTTTTATTAAAGCTTGTTGCATAACTTTTGAATCCTCAGCATGACATTGCAAACATGCACCTACGAGTAAAATATTTCGTTGTTCTTTTAAATTAAAAGGTCTAAAATCTGTTCGGGTAGAAACTATTTTAGCTTTAGGTTCTTTCAAAAAAGGAATCCAAGCATCTTCTGGTAAATTATCATTTTCATTTAAGGCATATTCAGGAGTAAATTGCCAGTTTCCTGAACTATTATCGGTATTATAAACTAGCGTTCCTTTTCCATAACCAATAGCCTCAGAATTTGCATGACAAGATTTACAATCGCGGACTTTCTTTGCAATGGTATGTGGTGCATTTGGGGCATATAGCCTATGGAAAGTGTTTAAGTCATTGGTGTCTTTACTATAACTTTGGTTATCTATGGTTAACACCATTCCAGGTATAGCAGGTTCTATTTTCAAGTCATCTCCATCAAATCTCACCCCCATGGATGGTTGGCTAGTACCAAATTCAAAAACATGTTCCACCCACTGACCTATAACTTCTTTTTTTGCTAATAAATCATATCCCATTTTATCATTTTCATCAAAACTACTATGACATCCAATGCATTTAGGTGCCCATTGCGAATGACAAGTAGAGCAATTTACATTTTTGTGAGCTGCATCTCTTGAACATATTTCAGATTGCTTTTTTATTTCATGTAGTTCTCCATCCTTTTTACTTATTAAATAGGCATTATTACCTTCCATATACGTATTCACCAAAGGATTATTATCCTTCGCAGTTACTAAAATTTGCTTATCTGTATGTTTATAATCTCGATGCATCCACACCAATTTAGATTCTCTATCTAAATCTTTATAACTTGTTGTATTCGGTTTAGAATCAAAATGACAATCAGAACATTGTATTTTTACAGCTTTTTCTTGATGCAAATATGTTTTTCCATCTCCCATAACCTCGTGACTACTGTGACAATCTATGCATAAAAGTCCTTTAGTGTGATGTACGTCTTCACTTTTTCGGGTATAAATTCTACCGTCTTCAAAAGTTTTATACTCATCTTTGTCCGTAATATCTTTCTGTTCTAAAAGAGTTTCGTGCCAGCCTTGAAAGTTGGTAGAAATTCTACTACTTCTGCTATGGCAACCAAAACAATGCTCGTTAGTCATAAAAATATCCGTAGAAGGATGCATTTTTGGTAAGTTCTCCTTATTTGAATTTAAATAGGTTTCTAAACTTGTTGTAGCCTCTTTAGAGTAGTTCAAATGGCAAGCATTACAACCTCCTCCTCTACTCAATTGTGTAATTTTTCCGAATTCCTTTTTAGCTGCACCTAAATGACAATTAGCACATAAATCTCTTAAATGTTTATCTGCCGCAGAGTATTCAATCTCTTTAATATGATATAAACTATCAAGCGAATCAGATTCACCAAAAATAAATTTATCTACGGCGATTAGTCCGCTATTGGTAGTCATCAAAGAGTGATTTATTTTGTACAATTCATCTGTATGACATTTACCACATGTAGCATCTGCATCTGCTAAATTTCCGGGAATTAGCACCATATTCTGATGTGATTCATCTTTAGTGTTAACATTAGGATTTCCTAAATGACAACTAACACAACCTATTGATTCGGGATTATGAAATTTAGAAAATCCTTTTACTTGAATATGACAGTTCAAGCAACTTTCCTTTGACACATTAATTGAAAAATATTCTTGATTTGAAAAATTTGTTAAATATTCAAAATCATTTACTTTTAGCAATACAAAACCAATTACCAAAAATGATAAGAGAATAATGACTGTGTATTTTTTATGAAAAGGTTTCATTATAAAACAAAACTACAACTATTTACCTTCAAATTATTAAAAATTAAATAAACATACATTTACCATTATGTAACTTATGTTACACAATTTAAACACTTTAGATGATAAAAGTCATCTATTCTATAACTTCAGTCACTTAACTTTACCACTAATATATATAACACTAATATATTTTAAACTTAATATGAATACTTCAAGAAGAAAATTTATAAAAGTAGGTGCCCTTGGAATAGGAAGTGCAATGGTAGCAACTTCAGCCATAAATGTCTTTGGATCTAATAAAAATGCAAATAAATTTATCGCTAAAAGTATTCCAGTAAATTTAAAAAGAACTGCTACCTATTGTGAGGTCTGTTTTTGGAAATGTGCAGCTTGGGTCCATTCTGATGGTGATAGTCATATCCAAAAAATAATTGGGAATGATGATGACCCACATTGTAACGGACGATTATGTCCTAGAGGTACAGGTGGCGTTGGTATGTATAATGATGAAGACCGGCTTAAAACTCCTTTAATTAGAACTACTATTAATGGAGAAGAAACCTTTAGAGAAGCCTCTTGGGATGAAGCCTTAGACTTAATCGCAAACAAATTTAAAGGCATAAAAGAAAAATACGGAGCTGAAGCTTTAGGGTTACTTAAACATGGTTGTCCAGGTTGGCATTTTGAACATTTGTTTAAATCTTATGGATCCGATACCATTGCTGAACCTGCTTTTGCACAGTGTAGAGGTCCAAGAGAAACAGCTTTTTCGTTAACCTTTGGTTCTTGGGTAGGTTCACCTGAACCAACGGATATCAGAGACACCAAATGCTTAGTGCTAATTGGTTCACATATAGGTGAAAATATGCACAACACTCAAGTTCAAGAAATGTCTGAAGCTATAGATAATGGAGCTACAATTATCACTGTTGACCCACGTTTTTCAACTGCTGCAAGTAAATCAAAACATTGGTTAGCTATTAAGCCAGCAACTGATATTGCTTTATTACTTGCTTGGATGAATGTATTAATAGAAGAAGGACTATATGACAAAGCTTATGTGGAAAAATACGCTTTAGGATTTGATGAGTTAAAAGAACACGTTCATCAATTTACACCCGAATGGGCATACGGTATTACCACTATAAAACCAGAAGTAATTAGAAAAACAGCTAGGGAGATGGCACATGCTGCACCTGCTGTTATTATACACCCAGGAAGACACGTAGTTTGGTATGGAGATGACACGCAACGTGAAAGAGCCATTGCTATTTTAAATGGTTTACTCGGTTCTTGGGGGCGTAGAGGTGGATTCTATTTCAAAGAAAAAATTTCAATTCCTAATTTCCCACATCCCGCATATCCACATCCAAAATGGGATTGGAAAGACATTGGAGAGAATTATCCATTAGCTCAAATGGGGCTTACAAATGAAATCATTAGATCTTCAATACCTAGTGAAAATCCAAAATACCCAGTTAAAGCATGGATGGTAGCTGGAACAAATTTAATTAAATCTATTCCTGACACTAAACAATTAGAAGCAGCAATAGATGCATTAGAATTTATGGTAGTAATAGATACTATGCCAATGGATATTACAGGATACGCTGATGTAATACTACCTGAATGCACCTATTTAGAACGTGCTGATATTGTACGCTCAGCAACCAATAGAGAACCTTCAATTGCGGTTAGATTTCCTGCAGTAAAACCTAAATACAAAACGAAGCCTGGAGCTTGGATTGCAAGAGAAATCGGAATACGCTTAGGATTAAAAGACTATTATCAATACGATGATTTCAATGAGGTTATTGATTGGCAACTGAAAGAGTTAGGAACTTCAAGAGAAGAAATGGAAAAGATTGGCGTAAAAAAATACCCTCGTAAATCGGGGCCAATGTATTTAAATGAAGATGAAGTTCATGAATTTGGTACGGCAAGTGGTAAAATTGAATTCTATTCTCAAGAATTAAAAGATTTAGGATTTGACCCATTACCAAAATATACTCCACATCCTGAACCACCACAAGGTTTTTATCGTTTAAATTATGGAAGATCTCCAATGCATACTTTTAGTAGAACTTCTAACAATCCTAATTTAACCGATTTAAAAGATGAAAATAACCTTTGGGTAAACCCAAAAGTTGCTAGAATTGTAGGACTAAAAACCGGACAACGCGTTTGGTTAAGTAATCAAGATGATATTATTTCAACTTTTTCCATAAAAGTAAGAATAACTGAAAGAGTACGTTGGGATTCAGTGTATTTGGTACACGGTTTTGGTAACGATAATAAAAAATTAAGTAGATCATATGGTAAAGGTATAGATGATACCCAAATGATATCAAAAATATTTGTCGATCCGATTATGGGAGGAACAGGTATGAGAGGAAATTTTGTGAAAATACTTATTGAAAATCCACATAAAGCTATAGAAGTATGAGATATGCAATGGTAATTGACACTTTAAAGTGTGTAGGTTGCAGTGATTGTGTTGTTGCTTGTCAAACTGAAAATGATGTACCCATTGGGTATTGCAGAGATTGGATAACTGAAACAGTAAATGGCACCTACCCAAATGTTGATTTAGAATTTAAATCCGAACGCTGTAATCACTGTGACAATCCACCTTGTGTTAGATGCTGCCCAACAGGTGCTAGTCATGTTGTTGAAGGCGGTATTGTTTTGGTAACCTCAAACGAATGCATTGGCTGTGGAGCTTGTATAGAATCTTGCCCCTATGACGCTAGGTACCAACACCCTGATGGCTATGTTGATAAATGTACTTTTTGTCATCATAGGTTAGAAAAAGGCCAACTTCCCGCCTGTGTTGAAGTATGCCCCACAAAGTGCATGTATTTTGGCGATTTAGACAATCCGAATAGTGAAGTTTCAAAATTACTAAAAAACAGGAAACATAAAACACTTGCCCCTGAGGCAGGTACTAAACCTCATATTTTTTATTTGATCTAACAGCCACAACTATGGAAGAAGAATTATTTTCGAGCGGAAGAAACATACCTCATATAGATCCAACTCTAGAAGTTTGGCATTGGCCAATATCCATTTACCTATTTTTAGGTGGATTGGCGGCAGGCTTATTGTTCTTTGCTGGAGCTGTCACTATTTTGGACAAAGAAAAAGAGTATCCTACTGCCGTAAAATATGCCTCTATTATATCCCCTGTGGCATTAAGTTTGGGTTTACTAGCACTTGTTTATGATTTAACACATCCTCTTTACACTTGGCAACTATATACTACTATACGGTTAGAATCGCCAATGTCTTGGGGGGCATGGGTTTTGTTAATAGTTACGCCACTTTCATTTTTATGGGTAATAAGTTACTTCTCTGAAATTTTCCCTAAATGGAAATTAAGACTAGGAATTCTTAAAAAACTGGAGTCTTTTACCAAAAAAAACAGAAAAAAAATGGCATATGCCTTGATTCCGTTATCTATAATTTTAGGCGTGTACACCGGTATATTACTTTCTGCATTTAATGCAAGACCGTTATGGAACAATGCTATTTTAGGACCACTTTTTTTAACTTCAGGATTATCTACTGGAGCGGCAACCATACTATTATTAGCCAAAACGCATAAAGAAAAAAACTTATTTAGCAGAATTGATTTAGTGTTGATTGTTATCGAACTTGGACTAATTGTTCATATGCTTATGGGAATGTATGCCGGCTCAGAAGTACAACTTGAAGCAATGCAATTATTGGTTGGCGGTGAATTCACTTTAATGTTTTTCGGCTTTGTAATTATACTCGGATTATTAGTTCCCGCAATTTTAGAATTAACTGAAATTCTCGGTTATAAAGTACCTGTTAGTATACCTGCCATATTAATTTTAATTGGTGGATTGGTACTCAGATTTGTAATGGTTGAAGCTGGACAAATAACTCGATATTTATATTAAAAATCACAAATATGAAAATTCAAAATAAACATACGTATTGGAACCCTTACTTCGGAGGTTTTTTACTAGGTCTATTAATACTTTTTACTTTTTACATTACAGGGAGAGGCCTTGGAGCAAGTGGAGCTATGAAAAGTAGTGTTGTAAGCATTGTAGATACTGTTTCACCTGAACATGCCAAAAATAATGCTTACTACAGTAAGTTTATTGAAGAAGATAAATCTTCGCTAAACAATTGGTTAGTGCTAGAAACTTTGGGCATCTTAATAGGTGCATTTGTATCTGGTGGTTTAGCTGGAAGAATTAGCTTAAAAGTACAACACTCACCTAAAATTACAAGTAAAAGACGTTTAATTTTCGCCTTAATTGGTGGTGTGCTATTTGGGCTAGGAGCTCAAATTGCACGAGGTTGTACAAGTGGAGCTGCCCTTAGCGGTATGGCCGTATTATCAACTGGAGGTTTCGTAACCATGTTAGCCATATTCGGTACTGGTTATTTAGTTGCTTATTTTTTTAGAAAAAATTGGATTTAAAATATAAAACAAAAAACTATGGGACCATTAATTCCTAACGATCTTATTCCTTTTGAATGGAATCTTGTAATTGCAATTATTATTGGTATTGCATTTGGCTACATTTTAGAATCCTCCGGATTTTCTTCTTCACGAAAACTAGCAGGTGTATTTTATGGTTATGATTTTGCAGTGCTAAAAGTGTTCTTTACTGCAGCATTAGTTTCTGTAATCGGTATTTTTTATATGGATTATTTAGGCTATGTTGATTTTTCAATGCTTTATGTTCACCCGTTCTACCTATGGGGAGCCTTAATTGGCGGTGCCATAATGGGTGTAGGATTTGTAGCAGGAGGCTTTTGCCCAGGAACAAGTCTATGTGCCGTTGCAATTGGTAAAATAGACGCTATGATTTATGTAATTGGTATTATGATTGGTGTGTTTATCTTTTCTGAATTTTATTCTTTTTTTGAACCCATTTACGATGGTTATTTTTACGGTAACATTACCTTAACGGAATCTTTAAACATATCACCATATTGGTTTATCTTATTTTTTACAATTTTTGGAATAATTGCTTTTGCACTCTCAGATATGGTTAGAAAAAAAGTAAAAAAAGTATTTTATTGATTAAAATTATTAATTATGATTAATAGAAATTTAGTAAAGGCATTACGCTATAGATACGTTTTACTTGCCGTAGGATTAATTCTACTAGCTGGAGGTCTAGTATTGTTGCCTAAACAAGAAAAACATAAAGGAATTACATCTGCCGAATTACTCAGTAATGCTATATCTCCTGAAAGATATATGTCTACTGATGAGATTGCACATAAAATTGTAAATCAAGATCCTTCTATTTTACTGATAGATGTTAGAGATTCTTTAAATTACCAAAAATATAGTTTACCCAATGCACTTAACATCCCTCTTCCTAAATTATTGGATGATAACTCAATGACATTTTTAAATCAAGATCAATATGAAGTTGTCTTCTTCTCAAATGATAATTTTGATGCAGACAAAGCATGGATAATTTCCAACCGCCTTGGTTTCAAAAACATACATGTTTTAAAAGGTGGATTAAACAGTTGGTTTAAAACAATTATAAATCCAACCATGCCTGAAGAAAACATGCCTGCAAATGCCTTTGAACAATACCGTTTTAGAAAAGCTGCAAGTATGTATTTTGGAGTAGTTTATCCTGAATCCGTGATACAACAATCTACAGAACAAAAAAAGGTTCCAAAGAAAGTAATAACAGTTAAAAAAAAGAAAAAAAGCACACCCGAAGGTGGTTGTTAAAACATTGATAAAATGCTATAAGTATGAAAGAATTAGAAAAAACCAAACGAATATCTATTGCGGCAGTATTTAGTATTTTATTAGTAATAATAGCCTTATTATCGTATAAAAAACCAAAAAATCTCTACACAATCACAACTAAGACTGCCTTAGAAATGCTATTGGACAAAAATATAGCAGTCAACGTAGATATTTTAAATGATACTACTATTGTACCCATTGACATTAGAAGCCAATATGATTATGAAAAAGGATATATTCAAAATGCTATTCACATGGAGGCAGCAGAAGTATTAAGCAATGAGAACATTGAAATTTTAGAAAAAATTAAAGCGAATAATAAAATGGCCGTTCTTTACGGAAACAACCCTGAAGGGGTTATTGCACCTTACGCTGTATTAATACAAATGGGATATAATAATTTAAAAATTTTAAAGGTAGAAAATAGTTATCATCAGAATCAATTAATTACCAAAAATGTTGACCTAGAAAAGTCTATAATCGATATTCCTAAATTTATAAAAGGGTCTGCTAAAAATGCAAATATAAAACCAAAATCTAATACGCACAAAGCACCAAAAAAAGTAATAACTATTAAAAAATCTAAAAAAAACAAACCCGAAGGTGGTTGTTAAAAAGTTACAATAATGGCATTACTTTGGTCTAAAAATTATTAATCAGAAAGCTATTCAGCTCTGTTATTTATAACCTCAACAATATCTATATTTTTATATTTAGGTACGAGTGCAAGATAGTCAATAGCCAACCGAGCCTTCTGCCTATCTAACCTACCTTTTAAAAAAGAACGCTGTAAAATATCTTCAATTAAAAAATCTATTGCTTTACTTTCCGGATGATATTCGTTTTTTAATGATAATTTAAATAAGCTCGCCGTTGTATTATACCAAAAAGCTTTCCAACCACTTCTGTATTCTTTTATCAATTCAAAAGTAGTTAAACCTGTCTGCCTATGAATTAATTTTATAAGTATTCGGCCCTCTGTACGGGTCATTTTTTTTAGTTTATCCGTAAACTCTTCTTCCATAAACTTCTGCATCTTTTTAATATGCTTTCTACGTTTCGAGTTCGATTTTATTTTTTTCAATTGTTCATTGAGCTGAAGTAATCTTTCCGCTGCTAATTTTGCAAATGGATACGCATTATTTACTTTTTTCCAATACCAATAATAATAGCGTTGTTCTTTTGTTGAATTAAATTTTAATTTACTTAACACCATCACATCATCTAAAGTAAACATGATAGAGTCTCCTTCAATCAATATTTTATCATCAATTATAGTATCTCTACTTACATTTTGAGCCGATGCTAAAAAAGTGGAACTTAAAAACAATAGGATACAAATATGTTTCATCTAAATAAAATTTAACTAACCAATTTTAAACCAGTTAGTATCAGTCTGTTTTAAATAAATACCCATCAAAGGCATTCATTGTGAAAATTGCAATAAAATCCTTGCAAAATTACTAGTTTCAAACGATAGGATTTAAAATATAAACGTTAATTTTGAGATAAATTATTTAAAAAGTATAAACAAAATAACGATTATGGCGAAAAAGAGTATCCTCACAAAAAACTCAATGACTTTTTTAGAAAAGTATTTAAATAATGCAGCTCCAACAGGTTATGAATGGGATGGACAAAAAATATGGATGGAATATTTAAAGCCTTATGTTGATGAATTTATTACTGATACTTATGGTACGGCCGTTGGTGTTATCAATCCAAAAGCGAAATATAAAGTAGTTATTGAAGGACATGCCGATGAAATTTCATGGTATGTAAATTACATCTCAGACAATGGTTTAATATATGTTGTAAGAAATGGCGGATCTGACCATCAGATTGCACCGAGTAAAATTGTAAACATTCATACAAAAAAAGGTATCGTAAAAGGTGTTTTTGGATGGCCTGCAATTCATACACGAAGCAAGGCTAAAGAAGAAGCTCCTAAACCTAGTAATATTTTTATTGATTGTGGTTGTAAAACCAAAGAAGAAGTTGAAAAGCTAGGCGTACATATTGGTTGTGTAATAACATATCCTGACCAATTTCACATTCTAAATAAAGACAATTTCGTTTGTAGAGCTTTAGACAACAGAATGGGTGGATTTATGATTGCAGAAGTTGCAAGATTATTAAAAGAACATAAGAAGGAATTACCTTTTGGATTGTACATCGTAAACTCGGTTCAAGAAGAAATTGGCTTACGTGGTGCTCAAATGATTGCCGAAAGAATTCAACCGAATGCAGCAATTGTAACTGACGTTACACATGATACTACAACACCAATGATTGAGCAAAAAGTACAAGGTCATTGCGAAACTGGTAAAGGACCTGTAATTGCCTACGCACCTGCAGTACAGCAAAAATTACGCGATTTAATTACAGAAACGGCTGAAAAGAACAAGATACCTTTTCAACGTGCTGCCTTATCTCGTGCTACAGGAACAGATACCGATGCTTTTGCATATAGCAATAGTGGCGTAGCTAGTGCTCTTATTTCACTACCTTTACGTTACATGCATACAACTGTTGAAATGGTTCATAGAGATGATGTTGAAAATGTCATCAAATTAATATACGAATCGTTATTACAAATTAAAGATGGGGAAACCTTCAGTTATTTTGACTAGATAAATCAAGCATTTAATTAACATATAACAAAGGCTACATCATTATTTTTTTGATGTAGCCTTTATAGATAACACAAATAAGTAAATGAAAAATTCCATTGCAGAAAGAGTTTTCGATTTTATAAAAGTATTTCCACCGTTTAGTTTACTGAGTAATGAAAAGTTAAAAATTATTTCGGAAGAAGTTAAAATCATATACCTCGAAAAAGGGAAAACTGTTTTTAAGGAAAATGATATGTTTCACGATTGTTTTTATATCGTGAGAAATGGTGCAGTTGGGTTATTTAGAACCAAACAAAACCAAAAAGAAATGATTGATATTTGTGATGGTGGAGATATATTTGGATTAAGAGCTCTTTTAGCTCAAGAAAATTACACCCTTGAAGCTTCCGCCAATGAAGAAGCAATTATTTATGGAATTCCAATTGATGTATTTCAAAGTGCGTCTGAAAACAGTAAAAAAATAAATAAGTATTTAATTACAACATTTGCCTCAAACGCTTTTGCCCCTTATACTAGAGAACAGAGTGATGAAATTTTCGATGATTATATACCTAAAGACAACTATGATATCGAAAACTTACAAGCCGCTAAATACACAAAAAAAACAATTTCATGTTCTCCAGAAACCTCAGTAAAAAATGCTGCAATCAAAATGAGCAAACATGGAATTGGATGTATTGTGATTGTAAATAAAGAAAACTTTCCTATTGGAATAATTACAAATAGTGATTTAAAAAATAACATAGCGACTGGAAAATTTTCCATTGATATTCCGGTTAAAGAGATTATGTCTAGTCCAGTAAAATCATGTAAAAAAAACATTACGGTTACAGAGGCACAACTTCAATTTATAAAGTTTAATATAGAACATTTGTGTGTTACCAAAGACGGTACGAATCATTCTCCTTTAATAGGTATTTTAACACATCATGATATCGTGTTATCTATTGGTAATAATCCATCAGTGTTATTAAAAGAAATAAAAAGGGCTAAAAGAACAAAAAGTTTAAGAAGTGTTAGAGGAAAAGCTCATAAGTTATTACAGTCTTATCTGGATCAAAACATACCGTTAAGACATATCGTAAAAATTATTTCTGAAATAAATGACGCAATTACATATCGCGTCATAGAAAACGCTATCATTAAAATGCACACTGCTCCACCGGTTGGATTTGCATATATGGCATTGGGTAGTCAAGGAAGAAAGGAACAATTGCTATACTCAGACCAGGATAGTGCTTTAATTTTTGAAGATGTGCCTGAAAACCTTTCTGAAGAAACTAAAGCGTATTTTTTAAAATTATCGGGACATATTACCAAAGCATTACATAAGATTGGTTACGAATATTGTCCTGCAGAAATGATGGCTAGTAATCCGGAATGGTGCTTATCTCGTTCGGAGTGGAAAGAACAATTTAGAAGTTGGATATTACATCCAGATGAAAAAGCCATTCTTTTGTCTTCTATATTTTTCGATTTTACTAGAATTTATGGTGATCAATCCATGATTGATGATTTATCTAATAGCATTTTCGAATCTTTAGACCAATCATCAATGTTACTATCGTTATTAGCCAAAGACATATTGTTAAGTCCACCTCCTCTTGGTTTTTTCAAACAATTGGTTTTAGAAAAAAACGGTGAATATGAAGATTTTTTCAATGTAAAAAGAAGGGCATTAATGCCTCTAATAGATGCCGCCCGTTTATTAATATTAACGCATAATGTGAAAGAAATTAATAATACCGCTTTACGTTTTGAAAAGCTCAGTGAATTAGAACCTGAAAACAAAGAACTTTATGATTCGTGTTCTTACGCCTTTAAAGCCTTATTAAAATTTAAAACTAAACAAGGATTGATTAATAATGATTCTGGTAAGTTCATTAATTTAGAAACATTAAGTAAAGATGAAAAATTAAAACTTAAACGTTGTTTTAAACCTATTAGAGAAATTCAAGAGTTGTTAAAGTTTCGTTTTAAGGTAATCAGCTGATTTAAATGTTTTTTTTTCTCTAGAAAAAGGTACTATTTCATTCATTTTATCATTTTAAATCTGTCCTATGCAATTTAAAAAAGTTCAGAACTGAGCATAAAATGATTAATTTGTACTTAAATTAAAAAAGTTCAATTCTATTCAGTTAATTTGATACAATGTTTAACAATATATTTAAAAGTAAAAAAAATTATCCTGAGTTTTTTAGAACCTATTTAGATAGTTTTAAAAAAAGTAAAAATCTACCCCTATCTGAAACTAGATTTATTGTTTTTGACACGGAAACTACAGGGTTTGATAAAAATGAGGATAGAATTCTATCTATTGGAGCTGTTTCAGTGGTAAACAATATGATAAATGTTGTTGATAATTTTGAATTGTATATCCATCAAGAGATTTTCAAATCAGAATCTGTAAAAATCCATGGTTTATTAAAAAAAGGGAATATAGAAAAAGTTACTGAAGCAGAAGCTATAGAACTTTTTATAGAATTTATAAAAAATGATGTCTTAGTAGGGCATCATGTTGGTTTTGATATAAACATGGTTGACCAAATGCTTCTCAGAAATAACTTAGGAAAACTAAAAAATGAATGTTTAGACACAGGGCTACTTTTTAAACAATCAAAACATATTGTCTATCAACAAAATTTAAAAAATTATACATTAGATGATTTGTGTGAAGAATTAAAAATTGAAAAGGTTGATAGGCATACAGCCACAGGAGATGCCCTAATTACCGCAATCGCTTTCCAAAAAATAGTAGCGAGACTCGATAAAAAAAACAATTTAAAATTAAAAGATTTACTTTAGTTGTTCAATTTATTGTAATTCATATCACGTAACATTTCTTAAATGAATACTAATTATAAAGTTAACGTCAATAAAACCTTTGAGTTTGACATTACAAAAGCAGCTGTATTATCACTAGATGCCGTTGAAGTTGGTGAAGGTAAATACCATTTATTGCAAAACCACCAACCCTATCATATAGAAATTTTAAATTCTGATTTCAACAAGAAAAAGTATATCATAAAAGTAAATAATAACACGTTTGAATTAGATATTAATGATGATTTAGACAAGCTAATCAACGAAATGGGCTTTGCAACCAGCTCAAAAAAAACTGTAGATTCTATTAAGGCACCAATGCCAGGTTTAATTTTAGAAATAAATGTTAAAGAAGGTCAAAACGTGAAAGAAAATGATCCTTTATTAATACTCGAGGCCATGAAAATGGAAAATGTGATCACATCACCTCACGATGGAATAATTAAAACAATTACCGCTATTAAAGGTAATACAGTTGAAAAAGGAAGTGTTTTAATTGAGTTTGCTCCATAAAATATCTTTAACAAAGACATAATTCAAAAGCTTGTTTTCAAATCAACAAAAACTATAAAATACACAAAGGGCGATTAAAATTTATATCAATGAAAAAAATACTAATAGCCAATAGAGGAGAAATTGCCATCAGAATAATGCGTACAGCAAAAAAAATGGGTATTAAAACGGTTGCCATCTATTCAACTGCTGATAGAAACGCACCTCATGTTAAGTTTGCTGATGAAGCCATTTGTGTTGGCGAGCCACCATCCAACGAATCATATCTTCGAGGTGACAGAATTATTGAAGTTGCCAAAACAGTTAATGTAGATGCGATTCATCCCGGTTATGGTTTTTTAAGTGAAAATGCTGACTTTGCAGAATTGTGCGAAAAAAATAATATCATTTTTATCGGTCCAAAATCTAAATCAATTAAAATGATGGGCGATAAATTAGCGGCTAAAGCTGCGGTAAAAAATTACAATATTCCGATGGTTCCAGGAATAGAAAAAGCGGTGTCTGACCTTAAAGAAGCTATTGAAATTGCCAAAAAAATTGGATTCCCAATTCTAATAAAAGCCTCTGCAGGTGGCGGTGGAAAAGGTATGCGAGTAGTTGAACACGAAGAAGAATTAGAGTCTCAAATGCATCGTGCCATTAGCGAAGCTACCTCTGCTTTTGGAAATGGTGCAGTTTTTATTGAAAAATACATCAGTTCTCCTAAACACATAGAGATTCAAATATTAGCAGACAGTCATGGGAATATTGCCCAGATGTTTGAACGTGAATGTAGCATACAACGCCGTCATCAAAAAGTGATCGAAGAGGCTCCATCACCTGCTTTAACCCCTGAACTTCGCGAAAAAATGGGACAAGCAGCTATCAATGTCGCCAAGGCTTGTGATTATTTAGGTGCAGGTACGGTAGAATTTTTGTTAGATACCGATCATAATTTCTACTTTTTGGAAATGAATACCAGATTGCAAGTAGAGCATCCGGTAACGGAATTCATAACTGATTTAGACTTGGTCGAATTGCAAATACGTATTGCACAAGGTGAGGAATTACCTTTTAAACAAAAAGACCTTAAAATTAAGGGACATGCTATAGAATTAAGAATTTATGCAGAAGATCCTTTAACTAATTTTTTACCTAGTGTAGGTAAATTAGAGATTTACAACGAACCTGTAGGTAAAAATATTAGGGTGGATAGTGGTTTTGAGCAAGGAATGGACATCCCCATTTATTATGATCCCATGTTGGCAAAATTAATTACGTACGGAAGTACCAGAGAAGAAGCCATTGATTTAATGTTAGAAGCTATTGAAGATTATCACATTGAAGGCGTGCAAACCACACTTTCTTTCGGAAAATTTGCCTGTAAAAATGAAGCTTTCCGTACTGGAAATTATGACACACATTTTGTAGAGAAATACTATTCACCTGAGTCTCTAATGAAAAGTTTAGAAGTGGATGCTAATATTGCTGCAATAATAGCCGTTAAAAAATATTTAGAAGATCAAAAAACATTGAGATTACCAAACTAACAATTATGGATCCGAAAGCAAAAAAGTTAGAAGAAAAAATCGCAAAAGCCCATTTAGGTGGTGGTCAACAAAGAATTGACAAACAGCATCACAAGAATAAATTAACAGCCAGAGAACGCATAACCTATCTGTTAGACGAAGGCTCATTTGAAGAAATGGGTTTGCTTGTAACTCATAGAACGACCGATTTCGACATGGAAAAACAGCAGTTTTTAGGTGATGGTGTAATAACTGGCTATGGCACAATTGAAGGACGATTAATTTACATTTTCGCTCAAGACTTTACTGTTTTTGGAGGTTCTTTATCTGAAACACACGCCGAAAAAATATGTAAAATAATGGATGCTGCTATAAAAGTTGGCGTGCCTTGTATTGGTTTAAATGATTCTGGTGGTGCCAGAATTCAAGAAGGAGTTCGTTCATTAGGTGGTTATGCAGATATATTTTATAGAAATGTACAAGCCTCTGGTGTCATTCCTCAAATTTCTGCTATTATGGGACCATGTGCAGGGGGAGCAGTTTATTCACCCGCAATGACAGACTTCACCTTAATGGTGGAAAACACAAGTTATATGTTTGTTACCGGACCTAACGTGGTAAAAACGGTAACTAATGAAGAAGTTACGGCTGAAGAATTAGGTGGAGCAACAACTCATTCTACAAAATCTGGCGTAACGCACATTACCTCAGCAAATGATATTACTTGTCTTGATGATATTAAAAAACTATTGAGCTATCTACCTCAAAACAATACGAAAACCACTAAAAGATTACCTTTTACTTTAAAAGATGAAACTAGAGAAATACTAGAAGCAATAGTGCCTGATAACGCCAATAAACCCTATGACATGCATCACGTCATTTCTGGTATAATTGATAATGATTCCTTTTATGAAATTCATAAAGACTATGCAGAAAACATCATCGTTGGCTTTGCTCGTTTAGGCGGAAGAAGTATTGGTATTATTGCAAATCAACCTTTATTTTTAGCAGGTGTATTAGATGTAAATAGCTCTAAAAAAGCAGCACGTTTTACTCGTTTTTGCGATTGTTTTAACATTCCTTTATTGGTGCTCGTAGACGTTCCTGGGTTTTTACCGGGTACAGACCAAGAATGGAATGGTATTATTACCAATGGTGCAAAATTATTATATGCATTAAGTGAAGCTACCGTACCTAGAGTTACGTTAATCACAAGAAAAGCTTATGGAGGAGCTTACGATGTGATGAATTCGAAACACATTGGTGCAGATATGAATTTTGCCTGGCCAAGTGCTGAAATTGCAGTTATGGGAGCTAAAGGTGCTAGTGAAATTATTTTTAAGAAAGAAATTCACGCAGCAGAAAACCCAGCAGAAAAATTAGCTGAGAAAGAATCTGAATATGCAGAAAAGTTTGCCAATCCTTACCGAGCTGCTGAACGCGGTTTTATCGATGAAGTGATTCAACCAAAAACAACGCGTAGAAAATTACTTAAAGCATTTAGTATGCTCGAAGATAAAGAGGTTATTAAACCAAATAGAAAGCACGGAAATATACCTTTGTAAATAAGTTTAAGGAGATCTGAAATGACTCTAATATATTCTTTTGTCAGTTCACATGATGCTCCGTAAAAGTTTTTTTTATGAATTGAAACGTTGTGCATCGTATCGAGAAACTGTTCTCGATACACCACGCCCAAAAGCGTGGCACTCGAACTGACATAGATCTTCAGATCAAACACTACCCTTCCAACACTTCATGCAAATTTTCCCAATCTTGCATTAAGGTATTTATTTTATCTTTTTTAGCTTGATATTTTTTAAAGAAATCAGGTTGACCAGTAACTTTTTCATATTGTGCTTCATCAGCTAATTTTTTATCTATTTGAGCCACCTCTCTTTCTAAATCTGCAATTTCAGTCTCAATTTTAGATAGTTTATTTAAAGTTCTTTTTACCTCTTTCTCTTTTTCATAATCATCTTTAGAGTCATTGGCTGAAGTTTTAGCAACTTTTGCAACCTTAGTTCTCTTTTCAACTTCACGTAAATTCTCTAGGTTATGTTCCTCTAAATAATAATCAATATCACCTAAGTATTCTCTAATTTTACTGTCTTTAAACTCAAAAACTGTTTTGGTTAACCCTTGTAAGAAATCTCTATCGTGAGATACAATTATCAAGGTACCTTCAAAATTAAAAAGAGCTTGCTTCAATACATTTTTTGAAGCAATATCTAAGTGATTGGTAGGCTCATCCATCACCAATACATTAAATGGAGAAAGTAACATTTTACATAAAGCCAAACGGTTACGCTCACCCCCCGAAAGTACTTTCACTTTCTTTTCTACATCATCACCTCCAAACAAAAAACCTCCTAACATATCTCGCACTTTCACACGATTACCATCATTAGAAGCATCTTCCATGGTTTGCAAAACTGTTTTTTCACCATCAAGATATTCCGCTTGGTTTTGAGCAAAATACCCAATCTGTACGTTATGCCCTAATTTCAAATCGCCTTCATAAGGAATCTCACCAACAATCATCTTAGCCAAAGTAGATTTCCCTTGACCGTTTTGACCTACAAAAGCAATCTTACTATTCCGTTCTATTAATAAATTTACATTGTTCAACACTTGGTTATCCCCATAGTTCTTAGCTACATTTTTAGCTTCAACAACTATTTTCCCTGGCTGAACAGACATTGGAAAACGTACTTTCATTACCGAATTATCATCAGCATCAACTTCAATTCGTTCAACTTTATTCAGTTTTTTAATTAAAGATTGAGCCATAGTCGCTTTACTGGCTTTTGCTCTAAACTTTTCAATGAGTTGTTCTGTACGTTGTATTTCTTTTTCTTGATTCTTTTGTGTCTGTAATTGCTTTTCTTTTAACTCTTTACGCTGCACCAAATATTTAGAATACGGATATTTATAATCATAAATCTTACCCATTGAAATTTCAATGGTACGATTGGTCACATTGTCCAAAAACATCTTATCATGCGATACTAACATAATAGCACCTGGATAACTACTTAAAAACTCTTCTAACCAAATAATAGATTCAATATCTAAGTGATTGGTAGGCTCATCCAGTAATAAGATATCATTATTTTGTAATAATAACTTCGCCAATTCAATCCGCATACGCCATCCACCAGAAAAAGTATCGGTTAACTTATTAAAATCTTCACGTTTAAAACCTAGACCTTGTAAAATTTTCTCGGTTTCTCCTTGATAATTATATCCGCCAATCAATTCAAAACGATGTGTTAAATCACTTAAATCGACCATTATTTGATGATAACCCTCACTTTCATAATCGGTTCTTTCTACCAAAGCTACATTTACTTCTTCAAGTTTTTTTTCAACTTCTTTAATTTCAGTAAATGCCTGATATGCTTCCTCTAAGACTGATCTACCTTGTATAAAGTCAATATCCTGCTTTAGAAAACCAATCCGTAGATTCTTTTCCAACGCCAATGTGCCTTTATCAAATTCTTGTTCTTTAGAAATAATCTTCAACAGCGTAGATTTCCCTGCTCCGTTTTTACCAACTAGTCCTACTCTATCTCCACCTACTAACTTAAAAGTTATACCTGAAAACAAATCTTCTCCTGCAAAGGAAACAGTAATATTATGTGCGTTAAGCATCTTTTGTTACAATTATGAATTTATATTATTTTACATTTGCAAAAGTATCATTTATTTTCACAATACATATGTTTAAAAAAGGAACAAAAATTTATAGCATTTTTAATAATAAATGTCCCAAATGTAATGAAGGTGCATTTTTTGAAGATAATAACCCTTTACATTTAAAAAAGGTACTAAAAATGAATGAGCATTGCCCAAATTGTAATTTTAAATACGAAATTGAGCCCTCTTTTTTCTTTGGTGCAATGTATGTCTCTTATGGACTTACCGTAGCGTGTGCTATCATTACTTTTATTATTCTGCACCTTACGGGTCTAGATTTAATGACTATTTTTATAACAATTTTCGTACTACTCGTACTTTTCACGCCTTTTACCTTACGATTCGCAAGATTAATTTATGCTAATATTTTTATCCATTATGATAAAAATTATAAAACAATAAAAAAGCCTAAGTAAATGAATACTTAGACTTTTAAAGACTGTTAATATATTTTTATAGAATTAAACTGCTGTTTATAGTTCTCTAAATTTTCGAAAGAGTTGAGAACGTCGAGTGATTCATTATTTACGACCCAATTTCTTAATTTATCAGATCCATTAATAATATCTATCGGCTTACGTGTATAGTCGTACTCGTAAGGTGGCTGTTTCCATTCAAAATCATCCCCTAAATAATGATATAGTTCTCGCATTAAGAATTGTCCAACACGCCAAGGTTGAAAGGTGTTTTTGTCAGTAATATGAATTTGAAACCCACCACAAACTTTATCCGCTTGCTTTTGAAAAGTTGGTAAAAAAGTAATAGGTCTTAAGGCAACTCCTTTTAATTTTGATTCTTTTAAACTATTTGACAAGTGATTTTTATAAAAAGAATACGGTTCAATTTTTGGATGCCCAACAATCTCCAAAGACTGCGTCGTTCCACGACCTTCACTAAGCATTGTTCCTTCAAAAAGAACTGTTGCTGGAAAAGTAAATGCACTTGTTGCACGCGGTAAATTAGGAGACGGTAAAAGCCATGGCAATTGTGTATCTTCAAAAAACATTTCTCTTTCCCAGTTATTCATTTTTATAACAGAAACATTGGCTTTCTTTTTCACCCAAAATTCCTGATGCATTAGAGCTACTTCACCAATCGTCATTCCGTGTCTTACAGGAATTGGATGTCTACCAATGAAAGATTCATATTCCATATCTAGTATATTTCCTTCAAGATCAACCCCATTAATAGGATTGGGTCTATCTAGAATAATAATTTCGATATCTTTATCTGCACATTTTTCCAAAAGATAGGTTAAGGTATAAATGTAGGTGTACATTCTACAACCAACATCTTGTAAATCAACAAACAAATGATCAATCCCTTCTAACATTTCATCAGAAGGTATTCTCGTTTCTGAATACAATGAGTATACAGGAATATTGAAATAAGAATGAATAAAGTGATCGGTTTCAATCATATTATCTTGAACATCTGTAGAAAAACCATGCTGTGGACCAAATAATTTTATAAACCTTGAATCAAAAATTTCTTTAAAAGCAACTGCGGCTGGTGTATATTCTGAATCTATTGAAGCATTATGGCATAATAGAGCCACATTACCTTTATATTTTTGTTGAAGGGTTTTATCCTTGATTAAAACATCAAGACCTGTTTGTACTTTCATTATAATTTGGGGTTAAATTTTATTTACAATTAAAAATATGCGTATTTAAAGTCATCTAAGATAATCTTTAAATACGCATAAAATTTATTTAATTATTAATTTTAAATAGCCGGATCAGCTGGCGTATTTGGGTTATTTTCTCTTTCCGTAGTTGGATAAGGGTAAAAATTCCTATTCCTTTCGTTAGTCGTATTTGCTGCCGTAGGAACAGCAAAATCTGGATGAAACCTTCTACTATCTTCGAATCGCATACCACTTAAAAACATCTCAATACTTCTATTTTTATAAATTTCTTCTAAAATATCCGACTGACTTGCTGTATTACCAGACCATGCTGCAAGATTTGCATTAACCCCTAAAGGATCATTGCTTTTTTGCCGTACCAAATTTAACTGGGTAACTGCATCTGTTAATAGGTTTTGACGTGCATAAGCTTCTGCCTTATTTAACATCATTTCACCTGGAAGATAAATTGGAATAGGTGATGTACTAGACCCAAAAAACCCAAGCATCTCACTTAGTGGTTGTCCACCTGCATCAGCGTTTGCATTACCAGCATCAGCCCCCAAATAAAAACTGGTACGACCATCATTGGCTTCTGGAATATATGCTCCTAGTAAACCGAAATTTGATTGTGGATTTAAATCAGCAGAATTTACCGTTCTATTCCAGATTGGATTTTGATTATTAGCGTCATAAACCCATATAGAACTAATAGAACTGCTTGAATTTATTACCGCATCAGCTGCAGCTATTGCTTCGGTATAGTTTCCCGCAATTAATTGATATCTTGACAAAAATGCATTCACCGTTTTTTCTAAATCCAAATCAGCCCAAAGTACAGTAGATTTAAAATCGTCTGATATTGGTGAATCTGACATGCCATCACGTGCTTCTTTTAATAAAGAAATACATTCCGCTAAAACAGAAGTTCTATCACTAAACGGAGCAGCTCCATCTGCTTGGTTGTCTATTGGAGCCTGTTCAAACATTTGAATCATATTACCTAAACACATTGCCTTAAATAAATTTCCATAAGCAATTAATCCACTTCGTGTTCCATCAGTTAACTCAACACTACTAGTACCTTCTATTAATGATTCTGCCATACCTTTAGCCCTTAGAAGGTTCACCCACGGATTTGTAATACCTCCACTTTCTCCCGGCAACTCTGCACCACCTTTTGCTAATTCATTAATATTTAAAAAAGTGTTCGTTACACCTAGTTCTCTGGTTGTAATTCCAGGAGCTTCAATGACCTGTCTCAATGCGGTTGTAGAATAATATTGTCTTATCCCAATACCTAAAGCAAAAAGCCCTTCTTTAGTTCCTAATACAACCTCTTCCGTTGGATTATTTGGATTTTCAAATTCAGTTTCGCATCCAGTAAATAAGCAACTGGTTATAAGCAAAACAACTATAAATTTATATGTATTTAAATTTTTCATTTTTTTTTATTTTTAAACTTAAAATGTTGCTGTTAAACCTAATTTAATTACTCTCGGAATTGGTGTTAATCCCATAATTCCTCCTCTAGAGCCGTTACTTTGAGCATCCATATTTACCTCAGGGTCATACCCTGAATAATTATCAAAAGACAACAAATTACGTCCAGTTAACGTAAATTTCACATTATTAACACCTTTTAAAGGATTCTTCAATGAATATGCTACCGACAATTCTCTTAATTTTATATAAGAACCATCTTCAATATAAGACTCTGCAATGCCAAATTTAGCAGCACCGGTTCCTCGTACTAATTCACCTGTCAATTCTTTACCTGTCTCAGCACCTCCACCAAAACGATAATTCATCCTAGTATCCCAACTTAATACATCTACACCTTGAACCGCATCAAACTGCATTCTAAAAGAAAAGTTTTTGTATGTAAATTCATTAATTAAAGAGGCTATAAAATCAGGATTGGGATCTCCAATAACCTTACTTAAATTCGCCCCACTTGGTTGGCCTGACGCATCTCTTTCCGCTATAGGATTTCCATTTGCATCCGTAGAACCTTTTTCTCTTTGTGGAATTCCGGCAGCTGTTAACAACAAACTTCCATCGTCATTTCTTGCATAGTAACCTTGATAAAACACACCCAATGGTTGGCCATTCTTAGCGACTGAAAATCCAAAATTTCCAATAGCAAATTGTTCTCCTTCAATATTATTTACTTCATTTTTATTCGTAGAAAAGGTTCCAGTAACCGACCAAGTAAAATCAGATTTTTGTACTGGAGTAGCAGTAACTAAAGCTTCAAAACCCTTATTTTTCATTGTTCCAATATTTTCAATTCTAGAACCTGCTCCTGTAGATGGAGATAATGTTCTCGCTAACAAAAGGTCTTCTATATCTTGTGAATAATAAGTAAGTTCTATACCCAATCTGTTTTTAAACAAACTCACATCAACTCCAAATTCCAATTCTGTTTGTCTTTCAGGTTTTAAATCTGGATTTCCAAGTTGAGTCGGAGCAATTAAACCAGAGCTACCATCAATACTTGTAGCAGCATAATTTGATAATCGA
The DNA here is from genome assembly GCF_003449015.1 of Aureibaculum luteum. Lineage (GTDB taxonomy): Bacteria > Bacteroidota > Bacteroidia > Flavobacteriales > Flavobacteriaceae > Aureibaculum > Aureibaculum luteum. The sequence continues at coordinate 88,461 of NZ_QRGD01000010.1, forward strand.
TCAAAAGGCCCAATAGCCGTTAGATTACCAGCTTGTCCCCAAGCTGCTCTTACTTTAAAGTTGTTGACAGTACTTCCTAAGCTATTTTTCCAAAAATCTTCTTCAGATAGTAAATAGGACATACTCGCTTTTGGATACAGTTGATTTTTTTCATCAGCACCAAATACGGAAGACCCATCTAATCTTATAGCCCCAGTAACAAATAATTTATTATCAAAACCAAAAGTTTGCTGTACAAAACCACCCCAAAATGACCTTTCACTCCTACTTTCATTAGTTGAAATAGTAGCAGCTCCGTTAGTAGTTTTCACACCTAATGCCAAACCAGTAGCTGATATTGCCCTTACATCAGTATTATCAGCTTGCCAAGAAAAACCAGCTGTTGTTGTCGACTCAAAAAGATCACTAACATCTGTTATAAAGCTTGCATTTAAATCACTATTTATTTGCTTAGTACTTATAGTTGAAGTACTCGCTCTACCTAAAGTTACGGTATTTGTTCCGATAGGCACATAAGTTGTACCTGTTGATTCTGCATTGTCATACCCCAGCGTGTAATTAATATTTAACCCATCTACTGGTTTTAAATTAATTTGCAAATCACTAATTATCCTATTATTTTTTTGTTTAAAATCAAAAGTATCTATATACTCGAAAATATTAGGGTAAAAAGTCATGTTTGGATAATTACCATCTGCGTCTTTATTAGGATCTATTTTGTTATCCGTAAACAAAATAGTAGACAATACTCCAGCTCCATAACCCCCATTTGGCATGTCATTGCTGTTACTAGTAGAAAAGTAAGTCCCTATAGAAGCTGAAGCCCAATCATTAATTTCTTGATTAATTCTTATTCTTCCTCCTATTCTTTCATAGTCGGTACTTTTCATGATCCCCTCATTATTTAAGTAAGAAAATGAAGTGAAATAGTTTGTTTTTTCATTTCCACCTGAAACGGATACATAATTATCAGTTCCCATTGAATTTTGAAAAACCATATCTTGGTAATCGTATCTTGTTACTGGAACGGTAGTTAAATCCGTAATATCACTAGATGCCCAATCTAAAGGCACTTCGTTAAAATCACGTTTCTTTCTTAAAGAATTGCTATTTACACTTGTTGACAATGTAATTACGGGTTCACCACTTTTACCTTTTTTAGTAAAAATCTGTACAACACCATTACTTGCTCTTGAACCATAAATTGCTGCTGCAGCCGCTCCTTTTATAACTTCTATTCTATCAATATCTTGAGGACTAATATCTGACAACCTATTTTGAACAATACTCGTTACATTTAAAACATTAGTAGAATTGTTGTTAACAATAACACCATCGATAATATAAAGAGGATCAGAACTTCCGTTTACAGTACTAGCACTTCTCAGACGTACACTGATACCTGCTGCAGGATCTCCAGAATTCTGAGATACTTGAATACCTGCTAGTTTTCCAGAAAGTGCTCCAGTAACATCTAATGAGGCCGATTCTGCTATTTCTAAACCACTTACACTAGAAATTACGTTACCAATTTGCTTTTTAGCCGTTAACGCACCAACACCAGTTATTACAACCTCGTCCAAACCGAGAATATCTGCCCCCAAAACAGCATCAATTGTAATTTCTGTCTGTGATTCATACGTAAATGACATTTCTTTGGTTGAAAAACCAATGGATCTAAAGACAAGTATATTGTTACCTGTCTTTACATTAGCTTCTAGGGTATAATTACCTGAGAAATCGGTAACAGCTCCTTTGCTAGTGTTTTTAATTTGAACAGTGACTCCTGGAATTGTTTCACCAAAATCATCTGTTACTGTACCTGTAATAGTTACTGATTGTGCAACTATAAATTGCACAAAAAACAACATCAGGAATGTTGAAAATAAATACGTTTTTTTTTTCATTTTGAGTTAGTATTTAATATTAGTTACATCAAATATATAAAACAATACTCGAACACCATTTATATTAACATAAAAAAAACCTGAGTATATTTACTCAGGTTTTTAACGTATTAAAACTCTAAATTAATTCTTTTATAGGCCAATAACTAATGTGGCAGTTACCTTTCCATTATCAATATCTAATTCAGCTGGATTTGAAAATTGTGTAAACCCATACACACCTGTATTGGTAGATTTTTGATATGCTAAATCTAATTTAACATTACCTCTAAAATTAAACCCAGTACCTAAAGAGAAACCTCTAACATTATCTGTATCTATAGCATCGGAATAAGGGCTTTGTTTATAAAAATAACCACCTCTTAAACTCATTATTTTACCAACACGCCACTCTCCACCTATTCTTAACTCTGAAGTATTTTGTAAATCATTTCTAAAACTCTCATTTACATCTACAAATTCATTGTTTGGTTTCAATTTCGTTTTTGAATAATTTTTAAAGGTATAATCTAAACTTATCAATCCTTCTTTTCCAAAAAGGTAAGCAATACTACCCGTTACTTTCGCTGGAGTCACTAAATCATATTCAAAAACATTTACATCAGAATACTCCCTATACAGTCTTGAATCGTTACTTACCAGAATTTCTAAATCATCACTATACTCTTCAGTTAAATTATACCAAGTTGGAGTTTGAAAGGCAAAACCTAATCTTAACTCTTGAGTGGGTTTTGCAATAAAACCAATATTTAAACCAATACCTTGACCGTAGGTATATAACTCTTGTAACAGTGAAGCGTCCAATAAATTACCATTACCGTCATTATTTGACTCCTCAAATAGTCCATTTTGAAAATGTTCCAATTTATGAGAAACTAGCGATAGACCTATACTAAATTTATCATTGAACTCAGCTGCCATAGAAAGGGTAAACTTTTCATTTTGCCCTGAATTACTATTTCCAAAAAATTGACCATCTACATTTTCATAATAAATATCGTTAGCTGGATTGGCATCATCATTCAAATAAGGATCTCCGTTATATTCTGAAATAGAACTAGCTCCATTTATGTTATAACCATTTTCAAAATCTTTGACTAAGGAATAATTAAATCCAATAGCAAATTTTGACCAATTGGAGCGTCCTGATGTATCAAAAACCAATACTGCACCTGCTTGAGTCATATTAAAATAACTATCAGAATTATCAGTAGAAGTACCATAATAACTACTTAATACATCTGTATTTCTTAATCCTAAGGTAATTGATCCTTGAGACCTTGTAAAAACAGTTAAACCTGCCGGGTTAATATCTCCGGCTGACATATCACCACCTAAACTTCCAAACGCTCCACTCATCCCATTAAACCTCGCTGTACCATTAACATCCTCATCAGAAAACATAACAGCTCCATCAAAATTACTAATTACTTGAGCGTTGATTACTAAGGAGGATAGTAATCCTCCTATTAAAAATAGAATTTTTTTCATAATAATTTTATTGATTTTTTATTGACGCCTTGAGCTACTTCTTGATGATGAAGATGAAGATCTAGAAGTTGAACTACTTCTGGATGCACTGCTACTTCTTGAAGGTGAACTACTTCTCGAAACACTACTACTTCGTGAAGGTGAACTACTTCTTGAAACATTAGAACTTCTTGACGGACTACTACTTCTTGTTACTCTACTCGGAGAAGAGGTTCTTGACCTTGTAACTGTTCTTGGGCTACTTGCAGCCGTTCTATTTGTTGTACTACGACTAACCGTTCTTACCCGTCTAGGTGCTGTTACACTTCTATTAGTAGGACTTACAGTTCTTCTGTTTACTTGAGATGAACTTCTTCTAATCGTTGAACTTTGACTTCTTACTGCCGAAGATCTTGGTGTGTTTCCACGTCTAACTGTGCTAGAACGATTTGTACTTCCTGAACTTCTTTGAACACCTGAATTGTTTCTTGGTGTAGTTGTTCTTCTAATTGTAGAGCTATTGCTTCTAGGCGAAGTAGATGTATTACGTCTTACACTAGAGTTTGTTCTAGGATTAGTAGATGTGTTTCTTCTAACCGTTGAATTACTTCTAGAATTTACTGAACTTCTTCTGCTTACCCCCTCGGTACTTCTTGTTGCCACTGTTCTTCTTGTGGTTGCTCCATTAATACGTCTGGTTGCGTCACTAGCTACAGAAGACCTTCTACTATAAGAACTTCTATTACTTAACCTACTGGTGTTATTAGCATATCTTCTTCCGTAAGTGTAGTTATTTCCGTAATAACGGTTTCCATAATAGGAGTTATAATACCCATTACCATAGCCATATCCATAATAAGGTCTGTACCTGTAAGGATTATAAAAAGGTGAATAAATTCCACCATAGCCATAATAAGAATTATAGTAACCTCCATAGCCACCATTACCATAGTATAAATTGTTGTAACCTCCATAATATCCTTCATTACCGAAACCATATCCGTAACCACCATAGTACCCATATCTATAAGGATTATAAAAACCATTCCATCCAAAACCAGTATTAATGGTTACTGATACATTATCTGAATATTCCCAAGGCGAACCCCCTTCATTATAATCTCCATCCTCATAATATTCAATATCATCTTCATATCCATAATCATCAATATCAGTAATAATGTCATCTTGCGATATTTCATCATACCTTTCTGCTTCTCTTCTAAAGTAGTCTTGATATTTATTACTTTCAGGACGAGCCTCCTCAACTACAACACGAGTTTCAGTATTACCAGTCGCATATATTCCGTCTTCATCATAAGTAGTACCTTGATAAGTACCACACGATGTTAAGCCCATTAATATCAATCCTGTTAAAGAAAAATACGTAACTTTTCTGCTGATGTTATTTTTTATTTTCATATTGAGTAAATTTAATGGTATTAAATTACAAAATATATTTAGTTTTGTACTAATTAATTTTGTGTTAACTATATCACAATATTTATGCCAAAACACAATACATGAGTAAAAACTTAACGAAACGTAGCGAAGATTATTCTAAATGGTACAACGAATTAGTTGTTAAAGCTGATTTAGCGGAAATGTCTGGAGTTAGAGGATGTATGGTAATAAAACCATATGGCTATGCTATTTGGGAAAAAATGCAAGCCGAATTAGATAGAATGTTTAAAGAAACAGGCCATGAAAATGCTTATTTCCCCCTTTTTATACCTAAATCTTATTTTAGCAAAGAAGCCAGCCATGTTGATGGTTTTGCAAAAGAATGTGCCGTTGTAACACATTATAGATTAAAAAATGCAGAAGATGGCAGTGGTATTGTAGTTGACGAGGATGCTAAACTAGAAGAGGAATTAATTGTAAGGCCTACTTCTGAAACTATTATTTGGGATACCTATAGAAAATGGGTGCAATCGTACAGAGATTTACCAATTTTAGTTAATCAATGGGCTAATGTTGTCCGTTGGGAAATGAGAACACGTCTATTTTTACGTACATCTGAATTTTTATGGCAAGAAGGTCATACTGCACATGCTACAAAACAAGAAGCTCTCGCCGAAGCAAAACAAATGCAAGGTGTTTATGCTGATTTTGCAGAAAACTTTATGGCAATGCCTGTTATAAAAGGCACAAAAACCGAAAGCGAACGTTTTGCTGGGGCCCTAGAAACCTATACTATAGAAGCTTTAATGCAAGATGGCAAGGCATTACAAGCTGGAACGTCTCATTTTTTAGGTCAGAATTTTGCAAAGGCATTTGATGTTAAATTTACTTCTAAAGAAGGGAAGTTAGAATATGTGTGGGCAACTTCTTGGGGGGTATCTACTCGTTTGATGGGGGCTTTAGTAATGACACACTCTGACGATAAAGGATTGGTATTACCACCTAACTTAGCTCCAATACAAGTTGTTATAGTACCTATATACAAAGGAGAAGAACAACTTGAGATGATTTCAGTTAAAGCTAAACAAATTATGGCTGAACTCAAGTCAAAAGGTATTTCTGTTAAATTCGATGATAGAGACACCTATAAACCAGGATGGAAATTTGCACAGTATGAATTGAAAGGAGTTCCTCTTAGAATTGCAATGGGACCAAGAGACATGGAAAATGGTACTGTGGAATTGGCCAGAAGAGATACACTAACCAAAGAAACTGTAAATCAAGATGTTTTGGTTGCCACTATTGAAGAGTTATTGGTTAAAATTCAAGAAAGTTTATTTGATAAAGCTAAAGATTACAGAAATAGTCATATCACTGAAGTTGATAATTTTGAAGATTTTAAAACAGTATTAAATGGTAAAGGAGGTTTTATATCTGCTCATTGGGATGGGACTTCTGAGACTGAAAATAAAATAAAGGACTTAACAAAAGCTACAATTCGTTGTATTCCAAATGAATCTATCGAAGAAGAGGGAGTTTGTGTATTTAGCGGTAAGCCCTCAACAAAAAGAGTTCTTTTTGCTAAAGCCTATTAATTTAAGAACTAATAAACAGAATTTATAAAACAACACTGAATTTGTTAAAGTTTACTATTTGAACCCCAAATTCAGTGTGTTTTTAATTTTTTTTCAAAAAAAATACTACTTTTTTCAAAAAGGACTTGCAGAGTTCAAAAATTGTATTATTTTTGCACTCGCTTTGCAAGATAACAAAGCACAATGGTCCGTTCGTCTAGGGGTTAGGACGCCAGGTTTTCATCCTGGTAACAGGGGTTCGATTCCCCTACGGACTACAAAATGTTTAATCATGGATAAAATGATTGATTAGACAACTTATCAAGTATTGATGAGATAACAATTAAAAAAAAGTCAAATGGCAAATCACAAGTCAGCGTTAAAGAGAATTAGAAATAGTGAGACTAAACGCTTAAGAAATAAGTTTCAGCATAAAACCACAAGAAATGCTATAAAAGCTTTACGTGAGATTGAAAAGAAAGCTGATGCCCAAAAGCAATTGAATTCAGTTCTTGCTATGGTAGACAAATTAGCTAAAAAGAGCATTATTCATAATAATAAAGCTGCTAATTTAAAATCTAAACTTACTAAGCACGTTGCTGCTTTATAATTTTCTTACAAATTAAAACACATAAAGACTGTCTTACTAGACGGTCTTTTTTGTTTAAAAAGGGTTTATCTTTTTGAGATGAAGAAAATTTTTATACTCTTAATTTACATGATAACCCAACTTTCATATTAAGTATTACAAGTCACTAAATTATTTCAGAGGTCATATCGTACTTCATTCATCAATGACTTTTCTTCTTCTAATAAATTACATCTTTAGTTCGTAACACTTCTTACAATAACCTAGTTTATAATATTAAGTTCTAAAAACAGTAAAGATGTAACTGTTTTGATAATAAATAGTACATAAAAAAATAGGAGTTTTTAATTCTTAGTTGTTCTATACTAAAAGGAACAAAAATGGAAAAGAACAACGAAGAAGAATTAACTTATGTATTATTTGGAGCAGAAGCAATTCAAATCTATAACATATCTTTGAGCATGCTACTATCGTCTGTGCATTTAGTATACAAAGTATGTGCATATAGCGATGTAAAGAGTTTTGTCAATGAGAGTAAAAAATGGGATGACTTTACGGAAATAACAAAAAGCGATTATATAACTCTAAAAAAAAAATTAGTAGACAAACCTTTAAGCGATGATAATCATAGAAAGACCAAAAAAAAAGGTAAGGCTTCTTTTTTTAATTTTTTCAAATAAATAAACACTTACCATTCATAGGTTCTATCGGCATCAAGTCGAATAAAAATAAAGAGTAAAATAGTAAATCCCCATAAAGAAGAACCTCCATAACTAAAAAACGGCAACGGAATACCAATTGTAGGAACTAGCCCTATAACCATTCCTACATTTATCATAAAGTGAAAAAAGAATATGGTTGCTATAGAATAACCAAATACCCTACTAAACTTTAGTTTTTGCCTTTCAGCTACACGTATTATTCGTAATATAAAGGCTATAAATATAATTATTACAGCACTCGTGCCAATAAACCCCCATTCCTCACCAACTGTACTAAAAATATAATCTGTATGTTGCTCAGGCACAAAATTACCTTGAGTTCTATCTCCTTCTAAAAAACCCTTACCTGTTAAGCCCCCAGAACCAATTGTAATCATTGATTGATTCGTATTGTACCCTATCCCTCTTGGATCAACTTCTTTACCTAAAACTATACTAAATCGATCTCTATGGCGTTGTCCAAATACATTATTAAAAATGTAATCAACACTGAACATAAATAGCCCTACAATTAGAAATAGAACAATAACCTTAGGCCACTCTCTATTTAACTGAAATTTATTTATGTTAATCAAGTATAAAATCATCAAAGTTAGCAATGAAATAATAATTATAAGGGCAGTTATAAATCCAAAGTATAGTGTAGATAAAAACAAAATCATTAACATAAAACCAATTCCTAAATAAACACCAGGAAGTCCTTCTCTGTACATTACAAAAAACAAAGTAAAATATATTATACCTGATCCTGGGTCTGGCTGTAACGCAATTAATACCGCTGGTATGGATAGAATTAAAAAGGCTCTAATTTGAGTTTTAAAATTACTAAGATCTCTATTCGGCTCATTTAAAAAATTAGCCAAAGCTAGTATGGTAGCCACCTTTGCAAACTCAGATGGTTGCAAACTAACCCCTCCAAAATTATACCAGGAAGTAGCTCCATTAATAGTATTCCCAAATAGGAATAAACCCGCCAAGCTCAGCATTGAAATAACATAAAAAACACCGGCAAAACGTTCGTAAAATTTGGCATCTATGGATATTATTATAACAATTAGCACGCCGCTTAAGCCAATCCACCGCAATTGTTTTCCATATAACGTAGTAACGTCAAAAACACTTTGACTAGTATCTGTAACAGAGGCCGCATAAATATTTATCCAACCCAAAAATACGAGCACTATAAAAAATAATACTAATACCCAGTCTACACCAGCAAATATGTTATTCTGCCTTTTCCTCAAGTTCTTTTTTTAATTTTTCTTTAATTTCTTTTTCTAATTGTTCTGTTAAAAGTTGCTTATCATATTCTTCTCTAAGACTACCTTCAAACATCTTTTTTTCATATGCTTTAAGGCTAACTTCTCCTTTAAGATATTTTTCAATCATCAATGATGCCATAGGCCCTGCCCACCTTGACCCCCAATAACCGTTTTCAACAAAAACGGCAATGGCTATTTTAGGATTGTCTTTTGGAGCAAAAGCTATAAAAATGGAATGATCTTGACCATGTGGGTTTTCCGCTGTACCTGTTTTTCCGCAAATTTCAATACCATCTACCTTAGAATACCTAGCCGTGCCTTTCTCAACTACGTCATACATACCCTCTACTACAGGTATAAAATACTTTGGATCAATAGTGGTCTTTTTAGGGTTAATAAACTTATCGATTTGTATCGGTTTATTATCAATTTTTTTTATGATATGAGGAGTAAAATAATAACCTCTATTTGCGACTGCGGCAGTCATATTAGCCAATTGAATTGGGGTAGTTAAAATTTCACCTTGCCCAATGGCGTTAGAAATGGTAGTTGAAGCTCCCCAATTAAAAGTAGGATAATATTTATCGTACAGTTTTTCATCAGGTACAACACCTCTACGCCCAGTAAACAAATCATTATGTAAAAAATCACCCAATCCAAAACTCTTCACATGCTCACTCCACCTTTTCATGCCTTCTGAAGATGTAGGGTATTTTTCAATAATTTTTTTATACGTACTCGCAAAATAGGCATTACAAGACTGATGAATCCCACTGTTTAGATCATTTACAGTTCCAGAAGAACAGTGACATTTCATAAAACCTCTTCGTCCATAACGGTATCCATGATAACAAGTAACACGTGACTCAGGTGTAATAACCTCTTCTTGAAGTCCTATTAAAGCAGTTAATATTTTAAAAGGAGAACCTGGAGGGTATTCAGCTAACAATGCTCTGTCAAACATAGGTTTTTCATGACTGTCACTATCTAATTTATTGTAATTCTTAGATCGTTCTCTACCTACTAAAAGATTAGGGTCATAGGTAGGTGCCGAAACTAAAGCCAAAATTTCTCCTGTTGAAGGTTCAATTGCAACAATACCACCTCTTTTATTTGCCATAAGGTCTTCGGCATACTTTTGAAGTTTAATGTCAATGGTAATATTAACATCTTTACCTACTATTGCTAACGTATCATACTCGCCTCCTTTGTAAGGGCCAATTACTTTATTAAAACGATCTTTTTGAATAAATTTCACCCCTTTAACACCTCTTAACGCTTCCTCGTATTCTTTCTCAACACCATTCTTACCTATTAGCTCTCCTTGTTGATAGTTTTTGTTATTTAAATCAGCAGTTGTCACTTCAGATATATAACCCAACACATTAGCTGCGGACTGTATAGGATATTGTCTTAAGGATCGTTTTTGAATGTAAAAACCCTTGTATTTGTACATTTTTTCTTGTAAGTAGGCGTAATCGCCTTTTGAAAGTTGAGCTACAAATACCGATGGTAATCTAGGGGAGTGTTTTTTTGCTTTTTTATATTTTCCTACAAAGTCCTCTTTATCGATTTTTAATAATTTGCAGAACTCCAAGGTATCTAATGGCTTTACATCACGCGGTACAATCATAACATCATACGACGGTTGGTTGGCTACAATTAAAACACCGTTTCTATCATAAATAAAGCCTCTTTCGGGATAGTCGTATTTCGGCGTTACGGCAGAATTATTAAGTGGTGAGCCCTTATACTTAGAATCTAGTACCTGAATATAGAATAACCTGATAATAAATAACAAACCCACCAATAATATAGAAAAATATGCAATATATTTTTTCTCCATTACTATTTGTTTTTATTTAATAATAATAAACTAAATATTATTAAAATAATTGTAAAAATACTTGTTAAAATTGTTCTGGAAAGAATGGTTAGTATTTCTGCAAATTTAAAATATTCTAAACTAAAGAGTACTAAATGATGTGTTAAAGTTATAATGGCAATAAAGCTTAACAATTTTAAAAATGGAAGTTTAATAATTTTAAATACGGGAAAGTCTATTTCAGATTTTCTCGTTAAAGCCTTTATTAATGGCAATCTTATATATGCAATACAGACTGTTGCAGCAGCGTTGACCCCACCAGAATCTAAAAAAAAGTCAATACTCAAGCCTAAGAGGAAGCTTAAAACTAACAATAAACCTCTATCTTTTTTCAACGGAAAAACAATCACAAATAAAATATATAAAAATGGATTTATATACCCCAAAAAGTTAATGTTGTTTAGTATGATTACTTGAACAAGTATCAAAACAATAAATAATAAACTATTTTTAACTATTTCGTTCATTAATCTAATCCTTGTAGTAAGTTTTCTATTTCCTCTTTATCATAACTTGTTATAATATTTACAGGCCCAATGGCACTCATATCATTAAACAACTTGACATTAACTTCCTTATACGTATTATTCTCTTTATTAAAGTTTAAAATAGTGCCCACTGGAATTCCTTCAGGAAAAATAGTTGATTTACCTCCAGTAATAATGGTATCTCCAACTTTAATATTTGCCTGAATGGCTATATCTTTTATTTGAAGTACATTATAATCTTTTCCATTCCAAGCCAATGATCCATAATGAAAACTATTTAATAATTTCACATTGATATTGGAAGTTTCATTTAAAATAGATAAGACCGTAGTGTATTTTTTTGATGTAGAATTGGTTATTCCAATAACTCCCCTACTGTTTACGACGCCCTGATCAGGTTTAATACCCTGATCCATACCAGCATCAATCATGAGGAAATTAAATTTTCTATTGTACTGATTTCTAATTACTTTAGCTGAAGTATAGCTGTATTTTTGAAAATATTTAACTGAATCTACAACCGTAACTAATTTTGAGGTACTATCTCTGGGTATTTTTGACAATAGATTTTTCAATCGAACATTTTCTTCGAGAAGTTGCTCGTTATACTCTTTTAAGCTTGTATACTCTTTAAAAGAATTAACTTTCTTGTAAACACCTCCAGTTATAGCATTCGCTGAATTTACAAATTTACTATTATGATAAGAATGACTTTGCATTGTAAATGTAAAAGCTATAATTTCTAGCAACAAGAAGAGTAAAAAGTACTTGTTTTTTAGTATAAAACTAATTATTTGTTGCATATTATAACATAGTGTCAAGTAAAAGCCAAAACCTACGTATAATACAATACGTCTTTTGCACCATCCCTTTGTTAAAAAATAATTTCATAGCTAAGGCTCTGCAATAAAATTTTGCCTAGGTGCGGCATAAAACCTGCGGTTGCCATATGTGTCATTTCAGCTTTTACTTGACACTAAACATTACTATTTCATCAATACCATTTGGTATTTCTCTAAGTCTTTCAACGCAATACCAGTACCTCTAACTACAGCTCTCAAAGGGTCTTCTGCAACATATACAGGCAAATCTGTTTTACGTGATAGTCTTTTGTCTAAGCCTCTTAGCATAGAACCACCACCCGCTAAATAAATACCAGTATTATAAATATCAGCTGCCAATTCTGGTGGCGTCTGAGATAAAGTTTCCATTACTGCATCTTCAATTCTAAGAATAGATTTATCTAATGCTTTGGCAATTTCTCTATATGATATTTTTATTTGTTTTGGTTTTCCGCTCAATAAATCTCTACCCTGAACTAAAATATCTTCTGGTGGATTATCTAATTCTTCCGTAGCAGCTCCAACAACAATTTTGATGTTTTCAGCAGTAGCTTCACCAACATACAAGTTATGTTGTGTACGCATGTAATATGCTATATCATTGGTAAATACATCACCCGCAACTTTTATTGATTTATCACAAACAATACCTCCTAAAGCAATTACTGCAATTTCAGTAGTACCACCACCTATATCAATAATCATATTTCCTTTAGGCTGCATAATATCTATCCCAATACCAACTGCAGCTGCCATTGGTTCATGAATTAGATAAATATCCTTAGCATTCATATGTTCGGCTGAATCTCTAACTGCCCTCTTTTCAACTTCTGTTATACCCGATGGGATACATATTACCATGCGTAGTGATGGAGGAAAGAAAAAACGTTTTTTAATTGAAGGAATTTGCTTTATAAATTCCTTTATCATTTGTTCTGAAGCTTCAAAATCAGCTATTACACCGTCTTTTAAGGGTCGGATAGTTTTAATATTCTCATGCGTTTTACCTTGCATAAGATTGGCTTTTTTGCCAATAGCAATAATTTTGCCAGTAGTTCTATCCTTTGCTACAATTGACGGGCTATCAATAACCACTTTACCATTATGAATGATAAGCGTATTGGCAGTTCCTAAATCAATCGCAACATCTTCAGTCAGGAAGTCAAAAAATCCCATAGAGTTATTTAGTTTGGATTATTTAATTTTTGCGAATTGCCAAAGTTAATAAAATTAAAGGAATGTAAACGAAAGTTCGCCCCAAATTTAAATAAAAACTTTCTTCAAAGCCTCAAAGCTTAAAACGGGGTCATAAAGGAAGGCATCTCATTTAAGTAAACCATAGATCAAATCTTAATTATTTAATTTTTAATAGAACCAAATTAACCTAGTTTATGGAATTAAAAAACCTATTTTACTAATAATTAAAAGTTTAGTTATCAGTAAAATAGGTAATTAATCAAACCGAAAAATTCTATCAACTAAATATTTTTCGTTAGTGTTTGAAATGTCTAGTTCCTGTAAATACCATCGGCATACTTTGACTATTACAATAATCTATAGATAATTTATCTTTTATTGATCCTCCTGGCTGAATAACAGCATTTATTCCCGCATTTTTAGCAATTTCTACGCAATCAGGGAAAGGAAAAAACGCATCACTCGCCATCACAGCATTATTCAAATCAAATTCAAAATGTTTTGCTTTTACAATGGCCTGATTCAAAGCATCAACCCTAGAGGTTTGTCCTGTACCACTCGCAAAAAGCTGTTTGTTTTTCACTAAAACGATAGTATTTGATTTGGTATGTTTACAAATTTTAGAAGCAAAAATTAAATCATCAATTTCTTGCTCAGAAGGGTTAGCAACTGTTACCACTTCTAAATCTTCAGTTGAATCTGTCTTATTATTTCTATCTTGAACTAAAACTCCATTTAAGCATGTTCTTACCGAAGTTTTAGATAGTTCTACATCTTTTAAAATAAGAAGTATTCTATTTTTTTTACCCTTTAAAATTGCTAAAGCTTCATCACTAAAAGAAGGAGCAATAACCACTTCACAAAACAAACTATGAATTTGTTCCGCTGTTGCTTTGTCTATTTCCATATTAGCAATTAAAACTCCACCAAAAGCAGAAACAGGATCGCCAGCTAAGGCATCTCTATAAGCTTCTGAAAGGGTATCGCGTTGTGCAAAACCACATGCATTATTATGTTTTAAAATGGCAAAAGTTGGAGCTTCATTTTTGAATTCATTCATTAAATTAACAGCTGCATCAACATCTAACAAGTTATTATAACTCAACTCTTTTCCATGTAATTTCGTAAACATGGCATCAAAATCTCCAAAGAAAAAACCTTTTTGATGCGGGTTTTCTCCATAACGTAACACCTGACCGTTGGTTTCACTAATCTTAAGAACTACCTCTTCTTCATTTGCATTAAAATAATTAAAAATAGCAGTATCGTAATGTGAAGAAACATTAAAAGACTTACCGGCAAAGCTCTTACGTTGTTCAATCGTTGTTTCACCGTTTTGAGATGATATAATTTCTAAAAATTCATCATATTGCTCCATTGAAGAAACACAAATTACATCTTTAAAGTTCTTGGCTGCGGCTCTAATCAAAGAAATACCACCAATATCAATTTTTTCTATAATCTCTTGTTCAGGAGCTCCAGAAACAACTGTTTTTTCAAATGGGTATAAATCTACAATTACAATATCCAATTCAGGAATTTCAAACTCTGCTAATTGAGCAACGTCACTCTCATTTTCACGTCGAGACAATATGCCTCCAAAAACTTTAGGGTGTAATGTTTTAACTCGACCACCTAAAATGGAAGGATATGAAGTCAAATCCTCTACGGGTTCAACTTGAATACCCAATTCGTTGATGAATTTCTCAGTACCGCCTGTTGAATAAATAGTTATACCTAATTCATTTAACTTCTGAACTATAGGCTCTAATCCATCTTTATGAAATACTGATATTAATGCTGATTTTGCTTTTTTTGAAGAACTCATTTTTTCCTGTTATAATTTTCCCCAAAGCTACTAAAACACAATTGCTTCTGCACCAAAAAATTTTGGTGATTTATTAACAGGTGTTAATAGTTTTTTATGAAGTATAAAAATGCATTGATTTTGATGATTTCAAATTATAGATAAATCACTAAAAACAGAAGTCTACCAACAAAAAACATTATCAATACTGAATTAGTTCTATTGATATGAACGCCTATTCATTTTACACTCATTACATCGATAAAACTTATAATTTACTTACACAGTCACAAACAAACTCCAACAACTCCTCATCGTCTTTAGTAAACGGATTTGCAACATGCGAGTCAATATCAATTTGACCAATATTTTTACCATTTATAAAAATTGGAATTACAATTTCTGATTTTACTTTAAATCCACAAGAGATGTAATTATCTTGTTCAGCAACATCTTGTACCACAAAGTTTTTATTGCTTACTGCAACTTGCCCACAAATCCCTTTCCCAAAAGGAATAATGGTATGCTCCGTTGGTTCACCAGCATATTGAGCTAATTTCAATTCCTCTTTATCACCATTCTTAAAGTAGAAACCAACCCAATCATAATAACTAATAGTTTCCTTTAAAAAATCACAAATTCTTTGTAGCTTATTTCCGTATGCTAGATTGCTATTTGAAATATCTTCAATATTCTGTTTCAAAGTTTTTATATCCATAAGATTAATTATATTTGACTGACGCAAAAATAACCCACTTTAGTTTGAAAAAAAGAAAAACAATTATAAGATTTTTAATAAAGTTTTTTGTTACTTATTTTTTATTGGTAGGTATTTATTCTATTTATCTAAATCAAACGCAACAAAAAGGAGATGTTTTTTCTTGCTCACCTATAACAAAAACGGTTGCTAAACATGCTCAACAATTTGGTGAATTTTTTGGTTACCCGGTCCATATAGAACAACATGAGTCAGAATTATCGATGAAGTTTTTTATAGGAGATGCCTATGTTGCTAGAGTGGTAGAAGGTTGTAATGCCATAAGTGTAATCATTCTCTTCTTAACTTTTATTATAGCATTTTCAGGTAGCTTAAAAGCTACAATTATTTACGCTATTGTTGGGATTTTCTTTTTATATATAGTTAATGTAGCTCGGGTTTTTATCTTAAGTTTGTTAATGTATAAATATCCTGAGTATCAAGATATATTGCATAACCTATTGTTTCCAGCTATTATTTATGGTGCTGTATTTTTACTGTGGATCATTTGGGTAAAACGTTTTTCTTATTTAAAAAAGTCTAAGAATGAATAGAGCTGTTAAATACATTCTTGTTTTTTTACTTTTTACAATGCTCGTTTTAGTAAGAGCATTTCAAAAGCATTTGTTCTACGACCCCTTTATTCATTATTTTGCTAGTGACTTCTTAGCCAAACCGATACCAGAATACGACACTGTTAAATTATTTACAAGTCTATTTATGAGATACCTCATAAACACATTAATTTCTCTAGCAATTATTTATGTTATTTTTCGCAAAAAAGGATTAGTCAAATTTTCTATAAAATTTTATATAGCCGCATTTATTTTCTTAGGAACTTTTTATTTTATTCTACTTAAAATGGAAATGTTAGATGGCTATTTACTTACTTTTTATGTTAGACGGTTTTTAGTTCACCCTATTTTTGTTCTCATTCTTGTACCTGCATTTTATTATCAGCAAAAACTCGTTAGACAATCTAAAAAAATGTAATTTTAACGTTTAGTTTCCGACTAACAAAACTCATTAAATTTATTCCAAAATGACGGAATCAAAAGCGGTTTATATTCCTCCTTGTAAACATCCTAGAATTGTAATAATTGGTGCTGGTTTTGCCGGTATTCATTTAGCAAAAGCATTAAAAAATAAGCCCTTCCAAATAGTACTTATCGATAAAAACAACTTTCATCAATTTCAGCCTTTGTTGTATCAAGTAGCAACCAGTGGTTTGGAACCAGATTCAATTGTTTTTCCAATTCGTAAAATTTTTAGAAATTATAAGCACTTTGTTTTTAGAATGACTGATGTGCTTAACATTAATTCCAAAAATAAAAGTATAACCACGGATATAGGGATTATAAATTACGATCATTTAGTATTAGCTTCTGGTAGTACTAATAATTTTTATGGTTTAAAAGATGTTGAATCGAATAGTATTGGACTTAAAACCATACAAGAATCTTTAGATATTCGAAGTAATATTTTACAAAATATAGAAAAAGCAAATCAATCTAACGACGACGAAACAAGAAAGCTAAATACCGCTATTGTTATCATTGGTGCTGGTCCAGCTGGTGTAGAAACTGCAGGTGCTTTTGCCGAATTTAAAAAATTTATTTACCCTAAAGATTATCCTGAGTTACGTAATTTTCCATTGCAAATTCATGTTGTAGAGGCCGGTAAAAGAGTACTTTCTGCAATGAGTGACAAATCTTCTAAAGACTCTTTAAAAGATTTACAAAAAATGCAAGTGAATGTGCATTTAGATACGGCCATTAAATCATATGATGGTAAAACCGTTCAATTATCTTCTGGTGAAACCATACTGTCATCCAATTTAATTTGGACTGCTGGTGTAAAAGGACAATTCCCTGACGGTATTGATTCGGAAATTATCACACCAGGTAACCGTATTGAAGTTGACTTATTTAACAAAGTTAAAGGCCATGATTCTATTTTTGCGATTGGTGATGTTGCCGCAATGCAAACGGAAGATTATCCTAGAGGGCATCCTATGGTTGCTCCTACTGCCATTCAACAAGGTCAACATTTGGCTAAGAATTTACAATTAGAAGAGGGGAATTGGAAGCCTTTCAACTATTTAGATAAAGGGTCGTTAGCTACTATCGGAAAAAGAAAAGCAGTAGCCGATTTTGGAAAATTACACTTTCGTGGAAAATTTGCTTGGTTTATATGGTCAACGGTCCATTTAATTTCTATCAGTGGATTTAAAAATAAACTTCGTGTAGGTTTAAATTGGGTAAATAATTATGTATCCTATGATAAAGGAAATCGGTTGATTATAAGAAAGTATAAGCCGAAATCTTAAATTCACTTTACAATTATTACAATATAAATCCGTTATTTAATATTAACATTTATTTCAAACATTAACTGTTTAGATTTTATACTTTTGCATTTCAACTGCGAAGTAAGGGCATTTGATTTAAAATGGAAAGTACCCATCTATTTGAAATATTTTAATTCATAGATTTGGTTCTAAATTACTAAAATGAAGAAAAATATTCTTAAAATATCAGCATTGTTTATGGCAGTTATTTTACTGTTTTCAACGCTTTCTTTCACCGTTCACAAACATATTTGTGCTGGTGAAGTGTCTGATATTGCACTTTTCGGAAATCTGGAGAGTTGCAACATGCATGATAACAATACAGATAATAACCTTACCTCTTTTGTAAAAGAATCCTGCTGTCAAGATAATGCTCAATTTATAAAAGGTTCAAATGCTGAATTAAAAACTTCTAAAACTTCACAGGATGATTTTACCGTTTTAACATCAGTATTTTTATATACGTACTTCAATTCTTATGAGTCAATAGATAAGAATTCAAACGATTTTAAAGATTACTTCCCTCCTATAGTCATAAAAGACATTCCGGTACTTTACGAATCTTTCCTCATCTGATTCATTTAATTAAACTCTTGTTTAGATGCTGTTAAACACAACATCTTTATTACAATTAATTTAATTAAATGAAAATTTCGAATGAAAATTATACTTAAAATAGTATTCATTTTAATTCCTATTATGTTGCAATCACAAACAACTATTAAAGGAATGGCAATGATAAAAAACAGCCAAGGTAAAACAGAAGGTTTACCAGGAGCAACCATTTACTGGTTAGATACCGAAATTGGTACAACTACAAATGATAAAGGATGGTTTACCTTAAAATACAAACCAGAATACACAAATCTAGTCTTTAGTTTTGTAGGTTATAAAACAGATACCGTTACCATAAACGAGCTTAAAGAAATCCATCATTTTATGATTGAAGAAAATGGGTTGGATGAAATTATAATACAAGCTGAAAAAGAAAACACTTCAGTTTCTTATTTACAATCGGCTAACATTATCACCATTAATGAAGGTGAATTACTAAAAGCAGCCTGTTGCAATTTATCAGAAAGTTTTGAAACTAACCCTTCTATCGATGTTAATTTTTCGGATGCTTTAACAGGCACAAAACAAATTAGGATGTTAGGTTTGACAAGCCCATATATTTTAATTGCTCAAGAAAATATTCCATCTGTTAGAGGAGCATCACAAGCATATGGACTAACCTTTACACCGGGAACATGGATAGAAAGTATTCAAATTACCAAAGGAGCAGGCTCTGTAGTAAATGGTTATGAAAGTATTGCTGGTCAAATAAACACTGAATTAAGAAAACCTTTGAACGACGACAAGTTATTTGTAAATGCTTATGGTTCGCTAGATGGAAGATTAGAATTGAACACTCATTTTAGTCAAAAAGTTTCTAATAAATGGAATACAAGTTTATTTGTACACGGTAACCTACGTGATAAGAAAATGGATGTAAATGATGATAACTTTCTTGACTCACCACTCGCTAATCAGATAAATGTGATGAACCGTTGGCAATATACGGATGCTGTAAACGGCTTTGTTAGCTTTATTAATTTCAGGTATTTAAAGGACGATAAGCAAACGGGAGAAATTGATTTTATTCCAGAAATGCATAAATTAACCACTATTAAATATGGTTCAGAAATAAACACAGAACGTTTTGATGCTTCTGCCAAGTTAGGTTATGTTTTTCCTGAAACGCCTTATAATAGTATGGGCTTTCAAGTCGCATATAGCCAACATCAACAAGATTCATATTTTGGTCTGAATCAATACAACATTAATCACAAAAGTGTTTATTCTAATTTACTATTCAGTTCAATTTTAGGAAGTACATTACATAAATATAAAACCGGCATCAGTTTCACACACGATTCTTATGACGAATTTGTTAATACAACTGATTTTGGGAGATCTGAAAATTCTGTTGGCGGTTTTTTTGAATATAGTTATGACAATTTAGATGACTTTAGCTTAATTGCAGGTTTACGTTTAGATGTTCACAATCTGTTGGGTACATTTATTACTCCTAGATTACATATGAGATATGCTCCATGGGAAAAAGGCGTTTTACGTTCCTCAATTGGTCGTGGTAAAAGAAGTGCTAATATTTTCGCAGAAAATCAGCAACTTTTTGGATCGTCTAGAGTCATGAGTATTTTGAATTCAAACGGTAAAATTTATGGTTTAAATCCAGAAATTGCTTGGAATTATGGAGTTAGTTTTTTACAAGGATTTAATTTACTTGATAAAAATGGTACCATAACGGTTGACTACTACAGTACACAATTTCAAAATCAAGTAGTTGTTGATGTAGATGAAAGCCCACAAGAAGCTTTGTTTTATAACCTTGATGGAAACTCACATGCCAATAATTTACAAATAGAATTTAATTATGAATTAGCAAAGCATTTAAATTTACGCTTAGCATATAAGTACTATGATGTAAAAACGTATTATCTTAAAGGAAGTTTAGAAAGTCCGTTACAAGCTAAAAATAGATTTTTCGCCAATATTGGCTATGAAACCAATCTCAATGCAAAAGGTGGCAACTGGCGATTCGACTACACATTCAATTGGATTGGTCAACAAAGACTCCCTTATACTGCCAGCAACCCAGTTCAATATCAACTGGCTGAAAACTCGCCCAGTTACAGTCTAATGAATGCTCAAATAGCCAAAGTATTCTCAAAAAACTTTGAAGTCTATGTCGGTGGAGAGAATTTAGCAAATTATAAACAAGAAAATCCTATATTAGCCTCGGAAAATCCATTTGGAGCTTACTTTGACAGTAGTATTATATATGCTCCAATTTCAAGAGGAATGTATTATGCTGGATTACGTTATACTTTAAATTAAAAAATAAAATACTTATAAAAGAATTATAATATGAAAAAATTAATTTTAATACTGGTAGCAATAATGGCAATTTCAGTTTCAGCTGAGGCTCAATCTAAAACCTCAAAAGTAACTTTTGAAGTTGATGGGGTTTGCGAAATGTGTAAAGAACGTATTGAGAAAGCAGCAATTTTAACAAAAGGTGTTAAGTTTGCAACTTGGAACATCCAAAAAAAAGAGTTGTATTGTATTTACAACAATAAGAAAACAACACTTACAAAGATTAAACAAGCTATTGCAGATGTTGGCCATGATACAAAAGAAATAAAAGCCACAGATGAAGTTTACGACGGTATTGACGAATGTTGTAAGTACAGAACTCTAGAAACACATTAGGCCTCACCCGAAACCACAAAAAAATGTAGTTTCGTCCTCTCCGAAGGAGAGGTATAACCGAGGATACAATTAACTATTAGAAACGGTATTCAAAGGAAAGGTAAAAAAAGAATTATTAACTTTAACTAAAATAATAACAATGAAGAAACTAATTTTAATGTTAGCCGTTGTAACGGTTGTAAGTATTGCGTTTACATCTTGTAAAAGTGATAAAAAAGAAGATGTAAAAACGGAAGAAAAAGTTGATGTAGCTTCCAACGAAGTTTACCAATGCCCAATGAATTGTGAAGACGGTAAAAGCTATACAGAAGCTGGAAGCTGTCCTGTTTGCAATATGGCCTTAAAGTCTAAAACAGTTGACATGGATGGTGACAGCCATAAAGAACATGCTGATGAGGATGAAGATGATCATAACGACAGTGAAGAAGATGGAGATAAGGAAGCTTAAAATTTAAGTATAAAGACTAAGTAAACTAAAAAACGCCACAAGTTGTGGCGTTTTTTTAGTTTACCATTTTTACCGAATTGATATTTCCATATTCATCATGTTCCTGAACTGGATTATTTGGATCAATTACCCATTTACCGTCCACAATATATTTATAATGGTATTTGCCGCCTTTTAGCGTTAATGTGCACTTCCAAACGCCATCATCCTCTTTTTTCATTGACACTTCTTTCTTGTTCCAATCGTTAAAAGAACCCGTTAAAAAAATATTCGTTGCGTTTTTATAACCTATTAATTCAAATGTAACTTCTTTTTTGATCGTTAAAATAGAATTGAAAGTATGGTGTTCATTATATTCTTTATGTGCATTTTTAGGATCTTCCATCCAATTTCCATCTACAATAAATTTATATTGATAGGTATCTGGTTTTAATTGTAACGAGATTTTCCAACCACCTTTTACTTTCTTCATTTTTAAGAGGTTCTTGTTCCATCGGTTAAAAGTGCCTGATACTATTACTTTTTCAGCATTATCATATCCTTCTAAGAAAAAGTGAACGTTACCTTCCTCTTTAGAAGGAAACGAATGCATTGTCAAATTATAAACCTTATGCCATATATAACTCTTTTCAGATTCTGTAATATTGTAAAATGATTTATCTGGTTCCGCCCAATATTCATTATTAATTAAATATTTAAATTCCCAAAAATACTTTTCATCAAAATCTGTTATACTTTTTGTTAATTGATAGGTATAACCTCCTGTTTTTAGCATCTTCCACTCCTCTCTTGACCAATCATTAAATTGACCTGACACCGCTACTTTAAATATATCTAAATTAGAGGCATCTACACGTTTTGAAGTATTGTCTTTAGTGAATTTTTCATAATCTCTAACATCAAAATTAAAAATAACACTATCATTTTCAATGCTATATGTTGGCATATGTTGCCCTATAACAGTAGCTGAAAAGCACATGAAAATTATGATTAAGTAGTATTTAATGTTCATTTTATTTATAAAAAATAGTCTTAACAAAGTACAATTGCTTCTTTTTATAATTTAATATCATTCTACGTGTTACGATAAATTCATACCCCAAAACACCATCTAATTCAGTTCCATAAGCAACATTCATGTTTTTAAGATTGGTAACAATAGTTTTCATTGGGCCACAATAGATAGTACTTGACAATTTTACTTTATGCAATTTACCTGCCAAAACGTTCTTTTTTCGTTTACCCGCTCCGACAACAACCATTTGCTTAGGTGTTTTAAAATTTTTCATTACTTTTTTAGAAACTGATTTATCGAGTAAATTCATTTCGGCACCAGTATCTAAACCAAATCTCAATTTTTGATTATTCACATAAGAATCTAAAACTACGGTATGTTTTCTTAATGAGAAATTAAGGGTATCTGTTATTTTTTCTAAATAAGGTAGTTTGTCTACTTTATCACCGTCGTAATTAATTTTAGATAAGGTAATCTGTTTTAAATAAAAATCTATAAAAATTTCATAATCTCTAAGTACATCATAACCTATAACACCAAAAAGTTGCATTTTTTTTGTTTTCTCAATATGAGATAAATCCAAGATATGAGATTTCACATTATCAATACTAAAATCTTTGACTAGTATTTTTTTCAACCATTTAATTTTCACCTCATCAATTTCACTGCTAACACCTGAGTGCATTAAGTCCGTCGGTTTGCTATTTGTACCATCAAAATGAACATTATTTAGTAATAATTTCTCGGCACCTGTATCTATAATAAAATTTCCTTTTCTATTAAATATTTCAGCTTCAATTACTATTAAACGATCATAAAGCTTAAATGGAATACGGACTGTGTTTTCTCCGATATACTCTGCCTTAGGAAATTGCAATGTAGTTGTACCTTTTTCTTTGTCATCAGCAAATAAAATTGTTGAACAACATAAAAATATACAGATACAAAGTCGAAAAGCTTTCATTGGAATATAAATTTACGTAATATAAATAAGACGCCACATTTTATATAATGTTACACTTTAACAAATTTCTAATTCTTACACATACATCGTAATCTATAGAATTAAGAAATATATACTGATAGTTACATAGTATTCATAAATACTACTCAATTAACATCAATAACGATGTAAAAAAACACCTACAAGAAATGATATCTTGTAGGTGTTTTTAAAATTATTTGTGTACGAGGCTTTCGACTACATCATGCCTGGCATACCACCACCCATTGGAGGCATTCCTCCAGCTGGACCTTCTTCTTTAATATCAACCAAAGCACATTCAGTAGTTAGTATCATACCTGCAACTGATGCTGCATTTTCTAAAGCAATACGTGTTACTTTCGTAGGATCTATAATTCCTGCTTTAAGCATATCGACATATTCTCCAGTTTTTGCATTAAAACCAAAATCTTTCTTACCTTCTAAAACTTTTGCAACAACAACAGAACCTTCGCTACCTGCATTTTCAACAATAATACGTAATGGCTCTTCTATCGCTCTAGCAATAATTTGAACTCCAGTAGTTTCGTCTAAATTTTCTGTAGTTAACTTTTCAAGTACTTTTTTACTTCTTAACAAAGCAACTCCACCACCTGTAACAATACCTTCTTCAACAGCAGCTCTAGTAGCATGCAAAGCATCATCTACTCTATCTTTTTTCTCTTTCATTTCTACTTCAGAAGCAGCACCAACATACAATACAGCAACACCCCCAGCTAACTTAGCCAAACGCTCTTGTAGTTTTTCTTTATCGTAATCAGAAGTTGTAGTTTCTATTTGTGATTTAATTTGATTTACTCTAGCCGTAATATCTTTTTTAGCACCAGCACCATTAACAACAGTAGTATTATCTTTGTCAATAGTAACTCTCTCTGCAGTACCTAACATATCTAACGTTGCATTTTCTAAGGTAAATCCTCTTTCTTCTGCAATTACAGTACCTCCTGTAAGAATAGCTAAATCTTCTAACATCGCTTTACGTCTATCTCCAAATCCTGGAGCTTTAACTGCAGCAATTTTTAAAGATCCACGTAATTTATTAACTACTAAAGTCGCTAAGGCTTCACCTTCTACATCTTCAGCAATAATCAATAAAGGTTTACCTGATTGAGCAACTGGCTCTAAAACAGGTAATAAATCTTTCATTGAAGATATTTTCTTATCATATAATAAGATATATGGATTCTCCAAATCAGTTATCATTTTCTCTGAATCAGTAACAAAATAAGGAGATAAATAACCTCTATCAAACTGCATACCTTCTACGGTATCAACATAAGTATCTGTTCCTTTCGCTTCTTCTACAGTAATTACACCTTCTTTACCAACTTTTTGAAAAGCTTCTGCAATTAAATCACCAATAGTTTCGTCATTATTTGCTGAAATAGACGCTACTTGTTTAATCTTATCGATATTATTACCAACTACTTGAGATTGTTTTTGTAAATCTTTAACAATAGCTTGAACGGCTTTGTCTATACCTTTTTTCAAATCTAAAGGATTAGCACCTGCCGCCACATTCTTTAAGCCTTCTTTTACTATCGCTTGAGCTAAAACAGTTGCAGTTGTTGTACCGTCACCCGCTTGATCGTTAGTTTTAGAAGCAACTTCTTTAACCATTTGAGCTCCCATATTCTCAAGAGGATCTGTTAACTCAATTTCTTTTGCAACAGTTACACCATCTTTTGTTATTTGAGGTCCACCAAAAGCTTTACCAATTACTACGTTACGTCCTTTAGGACCCAATGTTACTTTTACTGCATTTGCTAATGCATCTACACCACGTTTTAAGCCGTCGCGAGATTCGATGTCAAATTTTATATCTTTTGCCATTTTATTTTTGATTTTAAGTCCCAGTGCCCAAACGGACATTTCCCTTCAAGGGAAATTTACTGGAACTATATATTATTATTAATTATTTATTTTAATTGCCGCCACCAATAGGTAGTTATAGAATTGCGAAAATATCGCTCTCTCTCATAATTAAGTAATCACCACCATCTAATTTTAATTCTGTACCAGCATATTTACCATATAATACAGTATCTCCAACTTTAACTGTGGTAGGTTCATCTTTAGTTCCTTTACCTACGGCTAAAACTTTACCCTGTTGTGGTTTTTCTTTAGCTGAATCTGGAATATAAAGTCCAGAAGCTGTTTTAGTTTCAGCAGCCATTGGCTCAATTACTACTCTGTCCGCAAGAGGTTTGATTTTTATTTTACTCATTTCTTTAAAATTTTTTAGTTAATTCAATCGAATGTTACTATGGCTAAAAATATGCCAATTATTAAAATATGACAGATAGTCATTATCCTAATATAATTGTAATCTTAAGAGGTAATATGATTAAACAAAAAAATGCCAACGTGACACTTACGTTAGCATTTTATATGTTAAAATTAAAAATTTCTTAATTTGATGTTGAATCTTGTAAAGTTGCTGGTTGCTCTACACTTACAGGAGCTGTCTGCTCAATAGGATTTCTATCATTTAAGGTTTCTTCAATTTGCGATTTAGTATCAATTGTATTTCTTGGAATAGCAAAGTTTGATAATAAAATCAATGCAAATAAAGCTATGGCCAATGTCCAAGTACTTTTATCTAAAAAGTTAGTTGTGTTTTGAACACCACCTAAAGTTTGTGTTCCTTGTCCACCTAATGAAGAAGATAACCCTCCACCTTTAGGATTTTGAACCATAATAATAAGTATTAGTAAGACTGCTACAATAACAATCAGAACTAGAAATAGTGTATAAGTCATTTTTTATGAATTATTTTTTTGTAAAAATTTTATTGCCTTAATTCGGTCTGCAAAGAAACTACTTTTTTCTGGATATTTCAAACTTAATATTTTAAAAGCTTGTATCGCATTATCATACTTTTTTTGTTCGAGATATACGCGTGCTAAAGTTTCGGTCATTAAAGTACCATCTTCAACAACACTTTCAAATGAAACGTCAATGTTTTCAACGTTTTTGATTGCTTCCATTTTAGGTTTAGTCGCAATAAATTGCTCAATAATATCGAATTTCTCTTGATTTATGGAAACTTCTTTTGGTTTTATATCTTCAATAACTTCTTGCCTATCTATGGGTTTTATATTGGTGAGTTGCATCCATTCACCAAAAGAATGCATTTCTGAAAGGTCAAATACTAGTGGTTTACCGATATTTAATTTTTCTTCTACTTTTTCAATTACTGTCTCTTCTTCAAAAATTGTAGCAATCGGTTGATCTTGTTCTAATTCTTCAATTATTTCAAAATCAACAACCTCATTCGTTTCTATTTTTTCTTTTTTTTTCTCAATTATATTTGAATTATCTAAGGTATCTGCAGTGATAAAATCGAACAACACTGTTCTGTTGGTGGTATATGCTGCCGTTGATTTAAGTGCTGAATTGTATTTAAAACTATGCTGATTCTTTAAGCCTTTAAGATGGATCATTCTTGCTGCTTGAAAATAAGGATAGTTTTCCAAAATATCTTCTATAGCATTCGTTTGCTCGATGGTTATCGATCTTTTAGTATCTAATAATGATGTAAATTCTGAAATGTTCATATTACCATTTTGCTACAGAAGCGTTATAAATATCTTGAGTTAATCGTTCAAAAATTTCTTCCAAGGCTGTTTCTAACACTCCACCTATTAGTTGTGAATTTGCATCAAAATCTGAATAAAAAGAAAATGTCTTTTCAAAATCATCTTCTTCAACTAATTTATTATAAAAGCGTACTCTTACCGCTATAGTCAATCTATTTTGTGCGGCTGCCTGATCTGCTGTTGCCGTAATAGGAATTACCTTATAATCCGTTATTTCTCCTTCAAAGTACAAATCGCCACCAGTTGTTGTTAAACTCAAATTTGTTTGACGTGTAAACAAATCACGTAAAGCATCTGTAAATTTTTGACTTAACGTTGGCTCAACAAGTATTGCATTATTAGGAAAATAATCTATCTGTATTGTTTTTGCATCACCTGTACTACCTCCGGTAAAAGAATATATACCACAACTTTGGGTGGTTAGTAATAAAAATGCGTATGCTATAATTATTTTTTTCATTATTTTAATCTATCCTCTAAGAAACTACGGTAAATTTGATAAATACTACATTGATTATAACACCAACACCCCTTTAGTCCCCTCAAGGGGACAATCTTTACGTTCAAACTTTGTATAATTCATTATAATTTGTAAATATAATAATCTCGAAACCAAAATCTAATATCTCCTATCTAAAATCTGGCATCTACTACAAATCGTACTGCTTTATTTTTCTGTATAATGTTCTTTCTGAAATACCTAACTCTTTGGCTGCTAATTTTCTTTTATTCTGATTTCTATCTAAAGACTTTTTTATCATTTCATATTCTTTATCCTGTAAAGACAAAGATTCTTCTACCGTTTCCGCATCTTGATAGTTGTCATTATATTCACGTGACTCTTCTTGATAATTATCTCTCTTTTGAGGGGATATTATTTCAACTAAATTTTCTTCATCCTCAGGTGAATCTCCATAAATTTTTTGGATAAGTCGCTGTGTATTTTCAATATTATCATGATCAACTTTTCCGCCCTGCATCAATTCCATAGTCAACTTTTTTAAGTCCGTAATATCATTACGCATATCAAAAAGTACTTTGTATAAAATTTCACGTTCATTGGCAAAATCACTACCCTTAGACCCTCCTTTGATTAAAGCTGGAAAATTTGAACTGTAATCGGGTAAATAACTTTTCAATGTTTGAGCTGAAATTTCTCTGCTTTGTTCTATTACTGATATCTGTTCTGTTACATTCCGCAATTGACGAATGTTACCTTTCCAAGAATAATCTTTTAAAACAATAATAGCATCATCAGTCAACCGGATGGTGGGCATATTGTATTTTTGAGCAAAATCTGAGGCAAACTTTCTAAATAATAAATGGATATCATCTTTTCGTTTTCGTAAGGCAGGTAAATTAATATCTACGGTACTTAATCTATAGTACAAATCTTCACGAAACTTACCTTTTTGAATGCCCTCTATCATATTTAGATTAGTAGCAGCAACAATCCTTACATTGGTTTTCATCACCTGTGACGAACCTACTTTTATAAATTCACCATTCTCCAACACACGTAGTAACCGAACCTGTGTGGTAAGTGGTAACTCCCCTACCTCATCTAAAAAAATAGTACCTCCATCGGCAACTTCAAAATATCCATTTCTTGATTGTGTTGCACCCGTAAATGAGCCTTTTTCATGCCCAAACAATTCACTATCAATAGTTCCTTCAGGAATAGCACCACAGTTTACAGCGATGTATTTTGCATGTTTTCTATGGGATAACTGATGAATGATTTTAGGTATAAATTCTTTACCCACACCACTCTCACCTGTTACTAAAACAGAAATATCCGTTGGAGCGACACGAATCGCTTTTTCTAACGCACGATTTAAGTTAATATCGTTTCCAATAATACCAAATCGCTGTTTTATGGTTTGTAAGTTTTCCATTATTTTCAGATACAAGACTTTTACACACAAGAAACTAGACAATACGCGTCAAATCAAGGAAAAATCTTGAATTATAATTATTAAGCTATCAATTGTTCTCTGAATACCCAACCGCAGTTCCAATTAAGGTTGCAGAGGTACAAGAATTTATTTTTACATTTACAAAATCGCCCATTTTGTAATGTTCTTTTGGAAAAACTACTATAGTATTTTGTGTGTTTCTACCTTTCCATTCATTTTCATTCTTTTTCGAAGTACCTTCAATCAACACTTCTTCTACTTTACCTACGTGTTGCTTTGTCCAATAATGCGAATGTTTTAATTGTAAAGAGATTACTTCTGCCAAACGTCTTTTTTTCACCGCTAGTGGAATGTCATCTTCAAACTTTTTAGCCGCCAGTGTACCTGGTCTTTCGGAATAGGCAAACATAAATCCGAAATCGTATTTTACGTATTCTAATAACGATAAAGTATCTTGATGATCTTCTTCTGTCTCACCACAAAATCCAGTAATCATATCTTGCGATATTGAACAATCAGGCAATATTCTACGAACATTATCTACCAACTCCATATATTCTTCTCTCGTATGTTGGCGATTCATTCTTTCTAATATTCTAGTACTACCAGACTGAACAGGTAAGTGAATGTATTTACAAATATTATTATGCTTCGCCATGACATGTAAGACATCTAGATGCATGTCTTGTGGATTAGATGTAGAAAACCTGAAACGTATTTTAGGAAACTCTGCAGCACATAAATCCAATAATTGAGCAAAATCAACCGCTGTACTTTGAGCAATCTCAGAAGCTTTTGAAAAGTCCTTTTTCAATCCGCCACCATACCATAAATAGCTATCTACATTCTGACCGAGTAAGGTAACTTCTTTAAAATTCTTTTGATTTAGGTCTCTTATTTCTTCAATAATACTTTGCGGATCACGACTACGCTCTCTTCCTCTTGTAAAAGGCACAACGCAGAAAGTACACATATTATCACACCCTCTCGTAATCGATACAAATGCAGAAACACCATTAGATTGCAACCTAACTGGCGAAACATCACCATAGGTCTCTTCCTTAGACAAAATAACATTTATAGCATCGCGTCCTGCTTCTACCTCTTCTACTAAATTAGGCAAATCTCTATAAGCATCTGGACCAACCACTAAATCGACAATTTTTTCTTCTTCTAAAAATTTCGATTTTAAACGTTCAGCCATACAACCTAACACACCCACTTTCATGGATGGGTTTTTTGTACGCTTAACCGAGTTATAATATTGTAATCTTTTTCTTATGGTTTGCTCTGCGTTATCTCGGATAGAACAGGTGTTTACCAACACTAAATCTGCTTCTTCTAATTTTTGTGTGGTATTAAATCCTTCCTTAACCAATATAGAAGCTACGATCTCACTGTCGCTCATGTTCATTTGACAACCGTAACTTTCTATAAATAACTTTTTGTCATTACCAGTTACCTTTTTGGCAACTAAAGATTGACCTTGTTTATTTTCTTCTATGATTTTCTCTGTATGCATTATCTAAAAAATGGAATGCAAATATACAACCTATAAGATAAAATTATGCCATTTTGGCAGAAATTTAACACCCCTAAAAAACCATCAAATAAAGGATAAGTGTATTAAAAAAAATAATATTAAAAAATTCTATATACTTTTGCACTTTCAAAATAGTATTCAATTTATCAATTTTAATCAATATTGAATCTTGAAAAGTTAACTATCAATCGACGTATATGGCAAAAAATTTAGTAATTGTTGAGTCACCTGCAAAAGCAAAAACCATTGAAAAATTTTTAGGTAAAGATTTTCAGGTTGAATCGAGTTATGGTCATATAGCTGATTTACCTTCAAGGGAATTAGGTGTAAATGTAGAAGGAGATTTCACTCCTGAATACATTGTTTCTGATGATAAGAAGGCAGTCGTAAAAAAATTAAAAAGTCTTGCCAAAAAAGCAGATACCGTATGGTTAGCTAGTGATGAGGATCGAGAGGGTGAAGCAATTGCATGGCATTTATTTGAGCAATTAAAATTAGATTTAGAAAATACCAAACGTATTGTTTTTCATGAGATTACAAAAACAGCTATTCTAAAAGCAGTTGAAAATCCGAGAAGTATCAATTATAATTTAGTAAATGCACAACAAGCACGTAGGGTTTTAGATAGATTGGTAGGTTATGAACTTTCACCTGTTTTATGGCGTAAAGTAAAAGGCGGATTATCGGCAGGTAGGGTGCAATCAGTTGCCGTACGTTTAATTGTAGAACGCGAACGTGAAATTGAAAATTTCAACCCTATTGCTTCTTATAGAATAGATGCTGAATTTAGCAATGAAGAAGGAAAGACGGTTAAAGCTAAACTCCCAAAGAATTTTGAGACAAGAGAAGCAGCTGAAAAGTTTTTAAAATCATGTACAGGTGCAGCTTTCAAAGTGGCCGATTTACAGACAAAACCAGCAAAAAAATCACCAGCAGCACCATTTACAACCTCAACTTTACAACAGGAAGCCTCACGTAAATTATATTTTCCAGTTGCCAAAACAATGATAATGGCACAACGCTTATATGAAGCGGGACTTATAACCTATATGAGAACAGATAGTGTAAACTTATCTGAAGATGCAAAAAAAGCAGCTGCTGAAGAAATCACATCTTCGTACGGTTCAGAATATAGTAACCCAAGAAATTTCAAGTCCAAATCTAAAAATGCTCAAGAAGCTCACGAAGCGATTCGACCTACCGATATGAGCTTACATGAGTCTTCAATCGGTAAAGATGAAGATAGATTATACAGTCTAATTTGGAAAAGAACCTTAGCCTCTCAAATGAGTGATGCTAAGCTAGAACGTACCAATGTAAAAATTAGCAACACAAAAAACAAACAAATTTTAACTGCTAACGGAGAAGTAATCACATTTGAAGGCTTTTTGAAAGTTTATTTAGAAGGTACAGATAATGAAGATGAAGAACAAGAAGGTATGTTGCCTAAACTTGCTGTAAATGAAACGTTAAAAAACAATTACATTACGGCAACCGAACGTTATACAAGAGCTCCTGGTAGATTTACGGAAGCTTCTTTGGTAAAACAATTGGAAGAATTGGGTATTGGTCGTCCGTCAACGTATGCACCTACTATCTCTACAATTCAACGTAGAGAATATGTAGACAAAGGCTCTATTGATGGTGTAGAACGAAAATATACGGAACTAAAACTTAAATCTGATAAACTTACTGAAAAAGAACTTACTGAAAAAGTAGGTTCTGATAAAGGCAAGTTAGTACCAACAGATATAGGTAAAATTGTAAATGACTTTTTAGTTGAACATTTTAAAACAGTATTAGATTTCGGTTTTACAGCGAAAGTTGAAGAAGAATTTGATGATATTGCTAGAGGTAAAGAAGATTGGACCTCAATGATAAAAGATTTTTATGAAAAATTTCATCCAAGAGTTGAAGATGTTTCTGAAAATGCCGAAAGAGCTAAAGGTGAACGTTTATTAGGGATAGACCCTGAATCTGGCAAAAATGTGTATTCGCGTTTAGGTAGATTTGGTGCTATGGTTCAAATTGGTGAAGTTACAGATGAAGAAAAACCTAAGTTTGCCAGTTTACAAGTTGGTCAAACTTTAGAAACTGTAACTTATGAAGAGGCTATGGATCTTTTTAAATTACCTAAAACAATAGGTGAATATGAAGGTGAAGAGATTATTGTAAATAATGGTAGGTTTGGACCTTATGTGAAGTTTGGAACAAAATTCATTTCTTTAGATAAAGGTGAAAACCCTATGGATGTTGATATGGACAGAGCTACTGTGCTTATCAAGGCCAAACAAGAAGCTGATGCACCAATTGCTCATTATAAAGAATTACCTGTGCAAAAAGGTGTGGGTAGATTTGGACCCTTCATTAAATATGATGGCATGTTTATCAACGTAAACAAAAAATACGATTTTGACAACTTGACTCAAGCTAACATTGAAGAGTTGATTGAAGTTAAAATCCAAAAAGAAATAGATAAACTAATTCACCATTGGGAAGAAGAAGGAATTAGAGTAGAAAAAGCACGATGGGGCAGGTATAATATTATTAAAGGCAAACTTAAAATTGAAATGCCTAAAACCACTGATGCAGAAAAATTGACCTTGGAAGAGGTGCTAGAAATTATTGAAAAGAAAACTCCCAAGAAAAAACCAAGAAAAAAGGCTGCTAAAAAACCAGCTAAAAAGAAAAAATAATGCTATTCTTAAACTGTCATTCCGAGGCACGAGGAATCTGTTAAAAAGTAGTACTCATATTAATGAGATTCCTCGTACCTCGGAATGACAATAATAATCCAATAACAAATAACCATTATAACTAAACTATGAGTTTTGAATTCTTAAATCCTGTTGAAGATGTTGTTGTGGCACATTCGGCTTTATTACCTAATCAATCATTAGGTCAAAGGATTGCTATTCATTCAAAACAAAACGGAATTCCTGAATTAAAAGGTGTACATATTGCTATAATAGGTGTTGAAGAAGGAAGAAGAGCGGAAGACAATTATGGTGCGGGTAATAATTTTGGTGTCATACGAAAATACCTATATCAATTATTTCCAGGCAATTGGTTTTCTAAAATTGTCGATTTAGGCAATATCCCTCAAGGTGAAACGGAAGAAGATTCCTATTTTGCACTTCAAGAAATAATCGTCTATTTAGTTAAACATAATATCATCCCTATAATTATAGGTGGCGGTCAAGACTTAACCTATGCCAATTATAGAGCGTATGATAAATTAGAACAAACCGTTAATCTAACGACTGTTGATACAAAGTTTGATTTAGGCACTATTGAAGAAGAAATATCTTCAACCTCTTTTTTGAGTAAAGTAATTATGGAGCAACCAAGTAATCTATTTAATTATAGTAATATTGGTTATCAGACGTATTTTAACTCGCAAGAAGAAATTGATTTATTAGAAAAATTATACTTCGACACTTATAGATTAGGTGAAATTACCAATGATATAAAAATAGTAGAACCTGTTTTTAGAGATACGGATGTTGTAAGTATTGACATCGGTTCTGTAAGACGAGCTGAAGCACCTGCAAACAATAATGCAGTACCGAACGGATTTTATGGTGAGACTATATGTGCTATTTCCAGATATGCAGGTATCAGCGATAAAGTATCTTCTTTTGGAATTTACGAGTACAATGCTAAATTAGATGAAAAAGACCAAACTGCACATTTAATTGCTCAAATGATATGGTATTTTATTGAAGGTTTTAATTTTAGAACCAATGAATACCCTTTTACATCAAAAAAAGATTACACAAAATATATAGTACCTATTGAAGACACTACAATCAACTTCTTCAAAAGTAATAAAAGTGACAGATGGTGGATGGAAGTTGAACATCCAAATAATAAAACTACAAAGCATACGTTAATACCTTGTACGTATCAAGATTATTTACGAGCAGGAAATCAAGTTATTCCAGAAAGATGGTGGAAAACTTTTAGAAAATTAAATTAGTTATACACTAAAAATAATATTTCTGCGTTCTTAAAGTGATTCTACGAAATCAAAATTGTTTTTTATCGAAATAGTTTTAATATAACAAATAGTATTGTTCCCCTATAAAAGGGATACTAAATTTACATTTATGAGAAAAGTAACCGTTTATTTTTTACTTGCTGTATTTGCTTTAGCAACCAGTTGTGGATCTAGCGACCGAGGAGAGTTAACAGGTGTTAGGTCTAAAAAGAAATTTTTCCCTGAGAAACCATTAGGAATGACATTAATTCCAGGTGGTGCTTTTACAATGGGTAAAACAGATGAGGATATTGCAGGTGCATTAAACACGCCATCCAGAACTGTAACTGTAAGACCATTTTATATGGACGAAACAGAAATTACAAACGCTGAATATAGAGAGTTTGTAGTATGGGTAAGAGATTCTATTGTTAGAACTCAATTAGCCATTCTTGCAGAAGAACAAGGTTTTGGTGCAGCTAGTGCCGATTTAGATGCGGGTGCATCTTCTGGTAATGAAGATGGCATTCAAAAATACAAATTTGCTGAACCCGATACGACTGCCAATGTATATTATAAATATATGATGGATAACTACGGTAGCTTAGGTGATTTAAATTCACCAACTGAAGGTAAAGCGTTAAACTGGGAACCTGAATTGGTTTGGAATATAGCAGAATATCCTGATGCAAGTTATGCAGAAGCGATGGACAGTTTATATTTACCAATTACTGAGGTTTTTGACGGTAGAAGAATTGTTGACACTAAAAAACTATCCTACTTATACTACACTTTTGATCCAGAAGGTGCTGCAAGAAAAAGTAGTAATAGAAAAGATTTTATCAAGAAAAATACAGTAGAAATATATCCTGATACAACGGTTTGGGTAAAAGATTTTAATTACTCTTATAACGACCCAATGCACCAAGATTACTTTTGGCATCAAGCTTACAATGACTATCCTGTAGTTGGTGTATCATGGCCACAAGCCAAAGCTTTTTGTGACTTTAGAACTCAAAAGAAAAACAGATTTTTAGCTAATAAAGGTATTGGTAAAGTTCCAAACTTTAGATTGCCAACTGAAACTGAGTGGGAATTTGCTGCTCGTGGAGGCTTAGAATATGCTAAATACCCTTGGGGTGGTCCTTATACGGAAACTGATAGAGGTTGTTTTATGGCAAACTTCAAACCACAGAGGGGAGATTATGCGGCTGATGGGGCTTTATATACCATGGAAGCAAAGTCTTTTACACCTAATGACTACGGTTTATATAACATGGCAGGTAATGTTTCAGAATGGACTGACACTGCTTATGACCCAGCTTCTTATTACTTAGGCTCTACAATGAACCCTAATGTAAATGATAGTGGTAATCAAAGAAAAGTAATTCGTGGAGGATCATGGAAAGATGTAGCTTATTTCTTAGAAGTAAGTACGAGAGATTATGAATATGGAGATTCTGCAAGAAGTTATGTAGGCTTTAGAACAGTACAAGATTATATGGGTGTTAAATAACATTCAATAAAAGACAATTTTCAATAAAAAATTAGTAGTAATTATCATTAAGTAATAATAAATAGTAATAACAAACGTTTTAAAATAAACCAACTAGAATTAATAATTAAAATTAAAATTAACCCGAAAAAAGAAAAATTATGGCAGGATCACTTAAACAGAAAAAAATCATGAACTTCGTTTATGGTATGGGAGCATCAGTAGTATTAGTAGGAGCATTATTCAAAATCTTACACTTTAGCATAGGACCTTTAACAGGTGGAGTTATGTTAACAATCGGATTATTAACAGAAGCAGTAATTTTTGCATTCTCTGCATTTGAACCTGTTGAAGAAGACTTAGATTGGTCTCTAGTATATCCTGAATTAGCAGGAGGACAAGGACAAGGCTTAGATAGATTGTCTGGTGATGTAGATGCTGAAAGCATGTTATCTTCAAAATTAGATACTATGTTAGCTGAAGCAAATCTTGATTCAGAAAAAATGGATAGATTATCTACTAGTATCCAAAATTTTGCAGGTGCCGCTGAAAATATTAAGCCCGCTGCAGATTCAGTTGCTGCAACAAGCAAATATAGCGAGCAATTAACATTGGCTGCTTCTAACATGGAGTCTTTGAACAGTTTGTATAAAGTACAATATGATAGTGCATCTAGACAATCTGAATTAAGCGAAGCTGTTGCTGAAAATACAGTAAAACTTAAAGATCAAATGGAATCTTTAGCAACGAACTTATCATCATTGAATGGTGTTTATGGAGGTATGCTATCTGCTATGTCAAATAGAAACTAATTAGTAGAATAAAATAATTTAACCCAACTATTAACTAAAACTAATTAGAAAAAAATGGCAGGAGGCAAACTATCACCAAGGCAGAAAATGATTAACTTAATGTATTTGGTATTCATCGCGATGTTAGCAATGAATATGTCAAAACAAGTTTTATCTGCTTTTGGTTTCATGAACGAAAAACTGGCAGCATCTAACGTGTCAGCGGAACAACAAAATGCAGCTACTTATGCAAGTCTGAATACAAAAGCTGCTGATCAACCAGAGAAGTATGCAGAACATAATAGCAATGCTCAGAAAGTACAAGCTTTATCTTTAGACTTTAATGCTCATCTTGAAAAAATGAAAGAAGAGTTAACAAAAGGAGTTGAAGACGCTACGAATTATGAGTCAATGGACGGAACAGATGCAGGAGATTCTTTCTTCTTTGCAGGAGACAAAAATACTCCAGCTGGTGAAGAATTTTTAAGCAAACTGAATACATACCGTACTGAAGTAGCTTCTCTTTTAGGAGACAAATACAAAACACTTGCTGATAAAGTAGATGTACGTTTTGATACCTCTGATCAAAAATTAAAAGAAGGTAAACAAACACAACCATGGTTAAGGAATCGTTATGAAGGTTTTCCTTTAATTACAACGATTACTAACTTATCTCAAATTCAAGCAGATGTTAAAGCTACAGAAAATGAGATGTTAATGGCAATGGTTCAAGGGCAATTAGAAAGTGATGTTTCAATGAATAATTTCGTGACCATCTTAGTCCCTGATAATGCGGCTACGCTGCAAGGTGCAAACTTTAAAGGTAAAATAGTATTAGGTAAATATGATGCAACTTTAAAACCTACCAAAGTTATTGTTAACGGTAAAGAAATTTCAGGTGACGATATCAAAAATGGAGCAGCTTTTATAGATTTCCCTGCAGGTAATGTAGGTGAGAACCAAATTAAAGGTGAGTTTCAGTTTAAAGAAGGTGATTCGACAGTTGTATTGCCAATTTTAAGTACATACGCAGTTGTTGCAAAACCTAACAGTGCAGTAATTTCAGCTGATAAAATGAATGTGGTTTATAGAGGTGTACAAAACCCTATTACTATTTCAATGCCAGGTGTACCTGACAATTCAATTTCAGCAAACGCACCAGGTTTACGTAAATCAACAGGTTTAGGTAAGTATATGATGAGTCCTGGTAAAGGTAAAACAGTTAAAATTAATGTAACTGGTAAATTACCTGATGGATCTTCTGTAACTTCTGGACAAACGTTTAGAATTAAAGATATCCCTGCTCCTTCTGCAGCCGTAAGAGGTAGCCAATATGGTGTTATTAAAATGCCTAGAAGTTCTTTACAAAAAATGACTATTGGAGCTATCATACCAGATTTTGAGTTTGACTTAAAACTTGGAGTATCAGGCTTTAGTATTAAAGTTCCTGGCTCACCAACAGTGATCGTTAAAGGTACAAAATTCAATGCCGCAGCAATTAGAGCTTTAAGTAAAGCAAGAAAAGGCGACATGGTTACAATATTTGATGTAAGAGCATCGTTATCTGGCAATAGTGGTTATTACTTAAAGAAAGTAAATCCATTAAATGTAGAATTAACAAATTAAAAAATAAATATTATGAAATGGAGAGGTTTTTTAGTAGTGTGTGGTGTAGTAGCATTGACAACAAGCTCATTAAACGCACAAGCTAATTTGTTAAATGCAAAGATTCCTGAAGAAATTGGGATGAAAACAGCAGAACAATTAGCGGCTGATAATGACGGACCATTACCTTACGGTTACATAGATGATAGAGATATCCTATGGTCTAAAGTAGTATGGGAGTATGTGGATTTGAATGAGAAAATTAATTTACCATTCTACTATCCAATAGATACTAACAACATTAGCTCTAGTAGAAGATCGCTCTATGACACTTTATTAAGAGGTATTAAAAGTGGTGAAATTGCAGATATTTATGACGATTCTTATTTTGAAAACAAATTAACTTTCAAAGAGATTCAAGGTCGTTTATCTAGAATTGACACTAGTGATGCTGGTTATGAGTTATTAAATCAAGGTGAAGCTATTACTGATGAGTATGTAGATAGAACAGATTTAACTTCTGGAGATATTGCTGGACTTAAAATAAAAGGAGTTTGGTATTTCGATAAAAGACAAGGTGAGTTAAAATACCGTTTATTAGGTATTGCACCAGTTGCACCAGATGTTAACTTTCTAAATCAAGGTTCAGGTGGTGGCATGGATGAACTAATCCCTTTATTTTGGGTATGGTATCCAGGAGCTAGAGAAGTAACTCACTCAATGAAAGTGTTTAA
Source organism: Aureibaculum luteum (assembly GCF_003449015.1). GTDB lineage: Bacteria > Bacteroidota > Bacteroidia > Flavobacteriales > Flavobacteriaceae > Aureibaculum > Aureibaculum luteum. Next base: position 128,128 of record NZ_QRGD01000010.1, read on the forward strand.
CAATAAAAACTCAGCGTTCCCATTATCTTATGATCATTTATTAAATGCTCGTCGTTTTGTGGCAAGTATTTATAGAGAAGAGAATATCTATGGTAATAGAGATGTTGCCGAATATATTAAAGGAAACGCATTATTCCAAGTTCTAGAAGCTGATAAACTTAAAGAGGATATCAGAAATAAAGAACTAGACATGTGGAATTATTAATAAATTCACTGTAGTATATCTGAAAAACTTCTACTCTTAATTGAGTGGGAGTTTTTTTTTACCTTTATTTTACGTTTATAACTACATTTGCACCATGCAAGTAGATTATATTATTGTAGGCTTAGGATTGGCTGGTTTAGCCTTTGCTGAAGAACTAGAACGAAATGATAAATCCTATATCATTTACGAAGATTATTCTCAAAATTCATCTCGAGTAGCGGGTGGTGTATACAATCCCGTTATTTTAAAACGTTTTACTCCTGTTTGGGATGCTTTTGACCAATTAAACATCGCAATTCCATTCTACGCAGCATTAGAACAGAAATTAAATATCCAAATTGATTACCCTTTAGATATATATAGAATTTTCACCTCAGTCGAAGAACAAAACAATTGGTTTAATGCTTGTGACAAACCCTTCTTTGAGAATTATATGATTCCGAAAATTATTAAAAACAACAACCAAGGTATCAACGCCCCATTTGGATTAGGAAGCGTTACAAATACAGGGAAAATTGACACAAAAGCTTTATTAGATGCATATATTGATTACCTTCAGAAAAGAGATTTAATTGTTAATGAAGGTTTTGAGTATTCAAAGGTTATTTTTAACGAAGACCATGTAAAATACAAAACTATTACAGCTAAAAAAATTGTATTCTGTGAAGGATATGGAGTTGTAAAAAATCCATTCTTTAAGGATATACCTTTAAAAGAAGCAAAAGGAGAATTATTAACCATCCACTCCCCTAACCTCAACATCAATTATATTATAAAATCTTCAGTATTTATTATGCCCTTAGGAAATGATACTTATAAAGTAGGTGCAACTTTCAATTGGACGGATAAAACTTTGAATCCCACCGAAGAAGCTAAAGACGAATTGGAAAATAAGTTGAAAAAAATAATTAATGTTCCCTATAAAGTCATCGATCAAAAGGCAGGTATTAGACCTACTGTAAAAGATAGGCGACCTATAATAGGAACACACCCCAACAACCCTCAATTAGCCATTTTAAACGGATTAGGAACCAGAGGTGTTATGTTGGCTCCCAAAATGGCTAAACAACTCTATAATCATCTAGAAAACGATGAGCAACTAAGTAAAGAGGTTGATATCTCAAGGTTTTAGTAATAAACATTTGCTACCTTAATTGCAATGCAACTTCCAAGAATAAGTAAAACAAAAAAGCCCAAAATTCAAATGAATTTCGGGCTTTTATTATATCATTTACAGACTACATTTCTAATGCTTTCTTAGCATTACCGTCCATTAGCAATTCTTCAGGATTTTCTAGAGCTTCTTTAACTGCTACTAAAAATCCAACAGATTCTTTACCGTCAATAATTCTATGATCATAAGACAATGCAACATACATAATTGGTCTTATTGTAACTGCTCCGTTTATTGCTACTGGCCTTTCCACAATATTGTGCATTCCTAAAATAGCACTCTGAGGTGGATTGATAATTGGGGTAGACAACATGGACCCGAATACACCACCATTGGTAATGGTAAAAGTACCACCAGTCATTTCATCAATCGTAATATCACCATCTCTAGCACGTATAGCCAAACGTTTTACTTCTGCTTCAACACCTCTAAAAGTTAAATTTTCAGCATTTCTAATCACAGGAACCATTAATCCTTTAGGACCAGAAACCGCAATAGAAATATCTTGAAAATCATAAGCTACTTTATAATCTCCGTCAATCATTGAATTTACATCCGGATACAATTGCAAGGCTCTTACAACCGCTTTCGTAAAGAAACTCATAAAACCTAAACCAACTCCATGTCTTGCTTTAAAGGCTTCTTTATATTCGTTACGTAAATCAAATATAGGTTTCATGTCTACTTCGTTAAACGTAGTAAGCATTGCTGTTTCATTTTTAACAGCAACCAAACGTTCCGCCACTTTACGACGCAACATAGATAATTTTTTACGTTCTGAACCTCTTACGCCACCTGTTGTTGGTGACCCCATACTAGGTGTTGCATTTACAGCATCATCTTTGGTAATTCTACCGTCTTTACCCGTTCCTTTAATAGAACCAGCAGCTATACCTTTTTCTGCTAAAATCTTTTTTGCAGCAGGTGAAGCTGTTCCACTTGCGTAAGTTTCTTCTTTTTTAATTTCAGCAGGTTTCTCTTCTTTTTTGACCGGTTCTTCTTTTACTGCTTCTTTTTTTGAACTGGCACCTTCTGGCTTTTTAGCACTGGTATCAATATGACACACAACAGCACCTACAGCAACAGCATCTCCTTCTTCTGCTTTTAGCGTTATAATACCGCTATCTTCAGCTGGTAATTCAAGTGTAGCCTTATCAGAGTCAACCTCTGCAATAGCTTGATCTTTTTCTACATAATCACCATCTTCAACCAACCAAGTGGCTATTTCTACTTCAGTAATCGATTCGCCCGGAGAAGGGACTTTCATTTCTAAAATCATAATTGTTTAAATTATCAATATTCAAGTTACAAATTCCAATCAAAAATAACGGAATTTATTAATTATTATACACTTTTATTTATCAAAAACTAAATCTAACACACGTTGTTGCCTTCTTTTAAATCTTGCACTAGAACCTGCAGCAGGTACTGCATAAAAAGGTCTTGAAGCTACTTCTAGCTTTACTAAATTAAAACGTTGCAGCATAAAACTCCATGCACCCATATTTTGTGGCTCTTCTTGTGCCCAAACATAACTTTCAACATTCTTATAGAGATCTATTATGCTTTGAATTTTATCTAAATCTAATGGAAACAATTGCTCAATTCTTACTAAAGCAACATCATCTCTCTTTAACATTTCACGTTCTGCCAATAAATCATAATAGAATTTACCAGTACAAAGCACTAATTTTTTAACCTTATCTCTATTAATAGTATCGTCAATTACGGTTTGGAATTCTCCTTTTGCTAAATCATTTAAAGTGGATACTGCTTTTGGATGACGTAATAAACTTTTAGGTGTAAAGACTATTAATGGTTTTCTATAATTTCTTTTCATTTGTCTACGTAACAAATGATAGAAGTTACCAGGTGTTGTACAATCTGCTACCGTCATGTTATGAATGGCACATAATTGCAAATAACGTTCCATTCTTGCCGAAGAATGCTCAGAACCTTGACCTTCATAACCATGTGGCAACAATACCACAATTCCATTCTGCAGCTTCCATTTATCTTCTGCTGCCGACATATATTGATCAAATATAATCTGAGCTCCATTACTAAAATCTCCAAATTGAGCTTCCCAAATGGTTAGCGTATTTGGATTAGCCATTGCATATCCATAATCAAAACCCAACACCCCATATTCTGATAACAAAGAGTTATAAATTGTCATTTCCCCTTTGTTGTTCGGGTTACTATTTAATAAATTAATTCTTTCCTCTGTAACTTCATCTCGCAAAATCGCATGTCTATGACTAAAGGTACCACGCTCAACATCTTGTCCTGAAATTCTAATATTGTAACCTTCTTCTAACAATGAACCATAAGCCAAGGTTTCGCCTAAGCCCCAATCGAGATTATCGGCATCAATCATTTTCGCTCTATCATTTAGAATTCGCTCTGCTTTTCTAACAAAATTAGCACCCTCCGGTACTGACGAAATAACCTTTGCAATACCCTTTAATTTTTTTACTGCATATTTTGTATCGAATGCCTTCAGCATTTCCGCTAAATCAGCACGTTCAAAACCTTCCCACGTACTTTCCATAAACGGCTTTACGACCGAAGTTTTATCTTCTTTAGACTTATTATACTCCGTTTCAAGCATGGACTTATAATCGTCCCTTAATTTCTCAACATAAGCCTCATCAACCACTTTTTCGCGTAGTAATTTATCAACATAAATATCTTTAGGATTTTCATGTTTAGAAATTGCCTTATAAAGTTTAGGTTGGGTAAAACGAGGTTCGTCACCTTCATTATGACCATATTTTCTATATCCCAATAAATCTATAAAAACATCGCGTTGAAATTTCATTCTAAACTCTAGTGCCATTTCTGTAGCGTGCACTACTGCTTCAACATCATCAGCATTAACGTGCAATACTGGAGATAATGTAACCTTACCAACATCTGTACAATACGTACTTGAACGAGCGTCTAAATAATTTGTAGTAAAGCCTATTTGATTATTTACAACAATATGAACTGTACCGCCAGTTTTATAACCATTTAATTTAGCCATCTGTATTACCTCATAGACAATTCCTTGTCCAGCAATAGCAGCATCACCATGAATTAGTATTGGTAAAACCTTAGATGAATCTCCATTATATTTTCTATCAATTTTAGCCCTAGCAATTCCTTCTGCAACAGCATCAACAGTCTCTAAATGAGAAGGATTAGGCACTAAATTCATTTTTATTTCTTTTCCATTTTGATAGGTTTTATTCAACGTTAAACCCATATGGTATTTTACATCACCATCAATAGTATCATCTTCAAAGTCTTTACCTTCAAATTCACTAAACAACTCTCTAACTGGTTTTCTGAAAATATTGGTTAGTGTATTTAGACGACCTCTATGAGCCATACCCAATACACATTCTTCCAATTGGTGCTTATTTACAGCCTGATACAATAAATTACTAATAGCAGGAATAAGAGCTTCACCTCCTTCAAGAGAAAAACGTTTTTGACCAACATATTTGGTCTGTAAAAATTGCTCAAAAGTTACTGCCTGGTTTAGCTTAGAAAGAATATACTTTTTCTTTTCAACATTATTTTCTAGATGATTATCATTTTTATTTAATGCATCTTGCCACCATTTTATTTCTTCTGGCTTTCGTATATACATATATTCTATACCAATAGAATCGCAATAAATATCTTCTAAATGCTTAACAATGTCTTTTAGTGATTTGCTTCCAATGCCGATTACCTCACCAGCATCAAAAACCGTCTCCAAATCACTATCAGATAATCCAAAATTTTCTAAAGCTAACGTTGGTTCGTATTTTCTACGTTCCCTAACTGGGTTTGTTCTGGTGAATAAATGCCCTCTAGAACGATAACCATTTATTAATTCTATTACTTTAAATTCATTAAATACATGCTCTGGAACTCTAATTGCACTTTCATTATCTTCCCCTGTTAAACTATAATCTGTATTTGCAAGATCATAACCTTGAAAAAAACTTCTCCAACTCGGTTCAACAGTATCAGGATTTGACAAATATTTGTCATACAAATCTTCAATAAAACCTGTGTGAACTGCATTTAAAAAAGAAAACCTATCCATTAATCAAAAATTTCTTAATATGAAAAACAAAAGTACAAATTTTAACGAGATAAAATAAATTATGACGTCTGATAAGTTTGCAAAAAATAATTTGAAATTTTTTCATTTTTTTGTTGTTCAAAATAGAAAAACATTTATATTTGCAACCTGAAAAATTAGAGAAATCTAAAACATTCCTCCTTAGCTCAGTTGGTTAGAGCATCTGACTGTTAATCAGAGGGTCCAAGGTTCGAGTCCTTGAGGGGGAGCCCAGTAACTATAAGCCATTCAAGAAATTGAGTGGCTTTTTTTATTCGCTGGGTACAACATAGGTACAACATTTTGTTTTAAGCTGATTTTATACTTTTCAAGATACAAAACATTTAATTAGAAGAAGTTAGATTAGTAAATGTTTTTCCTAAAAATGCGTTTTCCACCCTTTGTTAAAAATTTCCAAAATTTTATTTGTTCTTATTTATTCAATTTTACACGAATTTGATTTAATTTAGTACTTACTTTTTCATTTGCATATACTTTCATTTATTAATAACTTACCTCTGGTTTACTTTAGTCATTCTAATATGAACATACTAGAATACTAATTAAAATATGAGTATGGAAAAGCTAATTGAATTTCTTAGTGAGATACTTTATAAAGCTTCTTTAACATGGGATGGATTTATACGTATAAAAGTGTCAAAAAATAATAACACTATTATTGGCTTTTTAGTTTTGGTATTTATCTTACCAACTTCACTTTCTGTTTCATTGGCAATAGACACCACCAAAGATTTTTATAAATTCTATTATTTTCTCGGGTTTTTAATCTTGAACTTGATTTTTATCATAATACTTGCTACCTATTATACCTACAAAAAGAAAAAGAAATCTAGATTTTACAATTTAAAAATAAGACATATAAGTATTCATAAAATAGATTACAATGCCTTAATTCTAAAATATGGAGATAAAGAAAATTTTCAATTATTACTTAGAAATAGAAAAGTGAATAACAAAATCAATTACCAAATACCCAATAAAAGTAAAACCTCTGCCAATCATAGATATCTTTTTACATTATTTCACTTACTCATAAAAGGTGGTATTATTAATCTAAGTCCTAAAAGTAGAGATGACTTTTTTCGGTTATTGCAAGAGAGCATTTTAATGGATGGAGAAAATATTAATGCTGAGACATTGAATTCAAGTTTTTCAGCTTGGAAAAGCGAATTCGACTCCCAAAAAATAAATGATTATATAAAAGAGTTAAAAATAATCTTAAATATACCATAAACTTAGCATATTTATAGAATAATCTTTGTTATCCTATTGATTCACATCTATTTACTTTCATATGTTTGCCTTCGAAAGTGAACGGCCGTTTACTCATTATTAATTCTAAAACTTAATATCATGAGTGAACAAATTATCAAAACATTAGAACGGATAGAAAGTCTTTTATCCTTTAATAAACAAGTATTGAGCTTTTCTGATATGATTGCTTTTACAGGCATGTCGGAATCAAGACTCTATAAATTAACATCTTCCCGAAAAATTCCTTTTTCCAAGGTTGGGCGTAGCCTTTATTTTGATCGTAAACAAATTGAAGAATGGTTACTTAGTAATCCCAATTTAACTGACGATGAAATAGAAAAATCATTCAATAAGCAGCTTTTTCTAAATAAAAGAAGGTAATTCTAATTATACCAATCATGAAAGAAATACCCTATATAAGAGTAGGCACGTCCTATTATAAAAAAGTACACGCCCCTACCATTGCTGGACATTATAATGAAATTCTAGTATCATGGAATATTGAAACGATTCGACAGGATCATGGAAAGGATTTTTTGAGCAAAGTTCCTAAACATGATGGATTCACATGCATCCCGAATCATATAGACTATAAACAAAGTTATCTCACTTTTTACAATACGTATTATCCATTAAGTAAAGTCCCTAAAGAAGGTAGTTTTGATACTTCTATTCAATTTATCAAGCACATTTTCGGAGAACAATTTGAATTGGGCCTAGACTATTTACAATTGTTATTTACCAAACCCATTCAGACTTTGCCCATACTCTGTCTGGTCAGTAAACAAAGAGCGACGGGAAAAAGCACGTTTTTAAAATGGTTAAAAGAAGTTTTTGAGAATAACTTGACCTATCTCACTAATGATAGTTTTAGCAGTCAGTTCAATGCAGATTGGGCGAATAAATTGTTGATCTGTATTGATGAAGTATTATTCAATAAGGAAGAACTGACAGAGCGAATAAAATATTTGAGTACGACCAATATTAACAAACTGGAAGCCAAAGGAAAAGACAAACGTGAAGTAGAATTCTTTGGCAAGTTTATCCTATGTAGTAATAACGAAGAAAACTTTATAAAGATAGATGCCAATGAAATCCGTTTCTGGGTATTGAAAATACCCAAGTATAAAAAGGAGGATATCGGATTTCTTTCAAAGCTTATTGATGAAATTCCTGCATTCCTTTACCATCTCAAGCAAAGGAAGATTACTACTAAAAACCAAACAAGAATGTGGTTCAGCCCAGAACAGATTCGAACCAAGGCATTAAAAAAATTGGTGCAAAATAATCGCAATCGAGTTGAAAAAGAATTAATAAACATCGTCATCTCTGTAATGGAAAAATTTGACTTGGACGAAATAAAACTTTGTCCAACTGATGCTTTAAACGCTTTGAACAAGACTCGGGTTAAAACAGATTTGACTCAGATACGTAGAATTTTAAAAAACGACTGGAAGTTAAAGAACCAGGACAATTCAAATAGTTATAAAAAATTTGTGATTTGGAGTGATGGCGATATCGATTTAAAAGATAACAAAGGAAGATACTTTACCATTGATAAAGCTTTTTTAACCAAAAATTTTGACGATTTGATGACCGATTGAGATGAAGCCATTGTTTATAAGGGCTAAAGCTATCATCATTCTTTCATCATTCTATCATCAAAAAAATAAATGATGATAGATAAAGTACTTAAAAAAACAAGAATGATGAAAAGATGAAAAAGTGATGAAGTCAAAACTATACTGTTTACAAGAGGTAGAAGAAGATTTCATCAAAATATCAAAAAATTGACCAAAAAATGAATTGGTTTAGAAAACAAAAAGTATGCTCATGAAAAGAAAAAAAATAACATGTGAAATAGCCCGTAATATTTCCATCGTAAAAACGCTGGCAACATTAGGGCACTTTCCCAAAAAAGAGACGGAGAAAGAAGCTTGGTTTCTAAGTGTCCTGCGTTCAGAAACCCAAGCATCTTTCAAAGTTTCCAAAAAGATCAATCGATGGTACGACCATGGAGAAGGAATTGGAGGAAATATTATTGACCTTATTGTATTAATGTTGAAATGTTCAGTTAAAGAGGCCTTAGAATTTCTAAGTAATAATAGTCCTGTTTTTTCTTTTCATCAGCAAACCCTTTTTTCAAATCTACCTAACATAAATCAACAAATGGAGAATCAAATAACCATTCTCAGAACAAAAACAATTGAACATCCAGCTTTAATTCAATATCTAAAATCAAGACAGGTTCCTTTAAAGATTGCCAAACGCTATTGTTCTGAAGTTTGGTATCGAAATCATGGGAAAACGTTTTTTGCAATTGGATTGGAAAACCATTTAGGTGGATGGGAACTGAGAAATAAATTCTTTAAAAATTGTAGTTCCCCAAAATCATACACCTATCTAACTAAAGGTAAGAAACAACTGATAATTATTGAAGGTATGTTTGACTTATTATCCTTAGCTGTTTTCGATAAGAAGTTAATCCATGAATCCGATATCATAGTACTCAACTCGATTGCTTTTATAAATGAGGTAATCTTACTTCTAACCGACTTTCAAAAAGTAGTATTGTTTCTGGATAATGATAGTAACGGAAATAAAATAACTACATACTTATTAAACCAGTATAAAAATGTAATTGACCAGAGCAGTATCTATATAAATTTCAAGGATCTCAATGAAAAATTAATCAAAGAAAGTATTTAGAAAGATGTTATGAAAATGGAAAAAAAGATTAAAAGAGAAATTGGGATAAACAAGTACAGCATAGTAATACCACCTGATCATTTGAAAGACGATTCCGAAAGTTTGGAATGGGAACTGGAACTAAAAAGATTGGAAGAAAGTGTTAGCGGGGCGGGAAGTGCAAGATGTGTTTTTGTTCCCACAAAAACAACCTTGCCTGCTCCCGAAGGTCGCAGTGTCAAAAAAAAGTCTTTTAAGGCAAAAAGCGTTTTTATCAAATTTAGATGTTCCTATTTCGAGAAAAAACTCTTAAAAGTAAAAGCTAAAAAATGTGGATTAACACTCAGTGAATATATCCGGAAAGTTGCACTTGAAGAAAAAACAATAGAACGATTGACCGATGAACAAATTGACATTTATAAAATGTTAGTTCACTATCACAATAGTTTTAAATCCATCGGAAATATGTATAAAAAACGAAATCCAGACCTAACTGAAAAAGTGAATCAATTGGCAGATGAAATCAAGTTGCACCTTAAAAATTTTAAAAAGTGATTGGTAAAGGTAGTTCTATATCGCAAACCACTGCTTCCATCTCCTATGGTTGGGATCAAGAAAAAGATGCTGAAATTATTTTAAGGCAACATTTGATTGGCGAGACTCCTTCTGAAATTTCAAAAGAATTTAAAACCATACAGGATATGAATTCTCGTTGCGAGAAAAATACAATTTCTTTTATCATTAGTCCAACTATAAGCGATGGAAAAAAGCTACAAGCAAAAGACCTTCATGAAATAACCAAAAGATTTATGGTTCAAATGAAACTGGGAGAACGACAAGCGATCGCTTTTGTCCATCAGGACAAACAGCACAAGCATATCCATTTATACGTCAATAGAATCGACTTTAAAGGAAAAGCGTACAAAGACAGCTTTGTTGGAAAAAAGAGCCAATTGGCAGCCGAAAGGGTCGCGGAAGAAATGAAACTGACAACGGTAAAACAGGTACAGCTTGAAAAGGAATTTAATCAAAGGGAAATCAGAGCTGAAATAAAAAGAAGACATGATCTGAGTATAAAACAATTTCGACCAAAATCATTTGATGCATATATCAAAGCAATGGAAACCAATGGTGTCAAGGTAATTCCATCGATCAACAATCAAAATAAACTGCAAGGTTTTCGATTTGAATTTGATAATCATAATTTAAAAGGTAGTGAGGTCAATCGGAAAATGTCAATACTAAATATTGGCAACGAACTCAACCAAAATCCAAATGCTTCATTATTTAAAGCGAAAAACAATCAAGTTAAGCTACTGGGGAAAACGTTGGAATTAACACCAAACTTGGCTCTAAAAATATCTAAGACAGTAATTAAAAAAGTAATCGACCTCGGAATGGGTATCTAAACAAAAACGACATGGCAAAAATTGAAGAAATCACAGAATTATTGGTAAACGAAATCAGCTCTTTTGAAAAAAGCATTGAGCAATTGGGAAAAGTTAGTGATAAGCTACATGCAACTAAAGTCAGTATTGACATTAGAGAGATTAGGGCTTTGTTACATAGTCATCAACATGAAATAAAGGCAGTATTGGATTCTCAGAAAAAGCTTTATAGCAGATATGAATATTTACTGGAAAATGCCAAGATTTATCCTAATTGGGCGGTGATTGTTTTTATTGTCTCGCTTATTTTTGGGGGTGTATCTACTTCCTATGTTTTAATAACTAAGATATTTGTCTTATAAAACGTTCGTTTTATGAAACTTTTGAAATAAGGTTTATTTATATCTTGAAAAGTAACAGATTGATATAAGCAATATATCAGTTAAAAACAAAAATATCAGGATAGAACCAAACTTTAAGTTTAACTCTTAACAACTTTTTTTTACATACGGCTTAAGTTTGAGTTTTAATTAATTTAAAGAAGAAAAGGTTTGTTTTTTAGCTCAGTTCTTTGTTGTATGCAGGTGCTTATATGTAACAGTTAGTTTATTCCTCAACAAATCTAACTTTTTTGTTATAAACCTTTAAAATATTAAGGTATGCTATTATAACACATAAGAGTTATTATTCTTTTCATAAGCTATTGTGGTTGAAGGCCCATGACCAGTATAAATAATAGTTCCATCGGGCTTAATTAATAATTTCTTTTTAATACCATCTACTAAAGTTTCTAAGTTTCCATATGGTACTTCTGTATGACCAATACTTCCCTTGAAAAGAACATCTCCCCCAATCATAAAATCTTGCTGTTCACAGTAAAGAACTATACTTCCTGGTGAATGACCTGGTACATGAATAATCTCAAACGTAGACGTTCCTAAGGTTAACGTATCTCCTTCTTTGACATAATTGGTTAATTGAGATACGGGTTCCATATGAAGATTAAACCAGCCAGCCATTTCTGGAATTCTTGGCATAAGTAAATTAGCTTCTTTATGGCCTATTAAAGGAACTTTCCATTGCTTTAATGCAAAATTAACGCCTGCTACGTGGTCAAAATGTGCATGTGTCAGCACGATTTTAGTAACATTTAATTGCTCTTTTTCTACGAAATAAGCTAGTGTTTGTTCTTCATCTGTATTCCAACAACCTGGATCTATGAGAATGCAATCTTTAGTTTCGGAATCCCATAGCACATATGTATTTACTTGAACGGGTTTGAATGGGAAAATTTGAACATGAATCATTGTTTTATATATTTATCATAGAATTCGCCAAACGAATCGTACGTAAATTTCACAGCTTCTTTAGAAATTTCGGCATTAGGTACATAAGCATCAAAACCATGATAAGCACCTTTATATAATTTGAATTTCTCATCAACACCCTCCTGTTTCAAAGCATCAATGTAAGCAATTGTTTCATCCTTAAATGGCTCCATAGCACCAACAAATGAAATAGTTGGAGGGAAGTTGGTGTAATCTTTATTTCTTGCTGCCGCTGCGTAGGCAGGAACTTCTTCATTATTAGCTTTAATATCTTTTAAATAAGAATCCCAACCTTTTTTATTTGATTTTGTATTCCAAACAGGAACCGATGTCATCTCTTTAGCCGAATTAGTATTCTGAAGATCATCTATCATTGGATAAAATGGCATTTGAAAAGCAATGTTAAAATCACTTGTATCTCTTGCTTTTAGAGTAACAGCTGCTGTTAATCCACCACCACCACTATGACCAGCTACCATAAAATTATCATCATAAATGCCGAGTTCATCAGCATTTTCTTTTGCCCACAACAAGGTGTCATAACAATCATTAAAAGCAGCTGGATATGGAGCGTCTAAAGCTTTTCTATAAGCAGGAGCGATAACTATACATGGCCTTTTTTCAATAAATTGCTTAATAATATCAAGATTAGGCGTCATTTCTGGGCTTCCTAATATGTATCCTCCTCCGTGTATATATTGTAATAGAGGTAATCTCCCTTTAACATTTAGAGGTTTAAATATGCGAACTCTAATATCTGGCCCACCATTCTTACTTGGAATAAAACGTTCTTCATTATGTAGTCCTTTTATTTTTTTTCCATTAAACATACGAGCTGAGAAATTCATCATCTTAATCCCCCAATTTCTACTAGCCAAAAAAGTGAACGACTTTAATGGCGTGTACATGGACTGAAGTCCTTTGTCTATTTGATTTTTCATAATTTTTCTATATTTTGATTTGCTAAAACCTCGGCTAACACTTGCTTATAACTTGCAACAGATTGTGCTCCACCAACAGGTTCTGAGTCATTAAAATACATGGTTGGCACACCTGATACTCCTTGGTTTTTCCAATATTGTAATTGTTGTTCAACGTGCTTACGAGCTTCTGTATCATCTAATTTTTTAATCCCTTCATCAGCGTTCAGTCCAACAGCCAGTAATTCCTTATATAGAACATCTTTGTCAGATATATCCTTTCGTTCGCTAAAAAAAGATGCTACCAAACGCGAATTTAATTCGGTCTGTAAACCATAACCTTTGGCATAGTCTAGTAAAATATGGGCATTTTTGGTATTAATAATTTTCATACCATCAAATAGGTCAAATTTGAAGCCTTCAGCTTCAGCCATAGCAGCTAAGCGTAATTTATGTACATCTGTTTCCTCATTGCTTGCTCCATATTTTTGCGACCTGTATAGATATTGGTCTATGCCTTCTGCAGGCAGACCCGGGTTTAATTCAAAAGGTTCCCATATGATTTCTACTTTATCTTGTAATTCCATTTCGGTAATGGCTTGTTGAAGTCTTTTGTATCCAATAAGACACCAGGGGCAAACGACATCTGAAACGATGTTTATTTTTACGCTATTTTCCATATTAGAAGTTTCCTTTTGTATTATTACTTAGTCTTAGATAAAGCTCATGAGAACTACGCTCTACCCAGTTTCGTGATATTTTTCCATTTTCAATCTCCAATATTGAAATAAGATGTAATTCTACAGGTGCACCGTCTGGCTTTGTTCCAAACATTCCTTTATTATAACCTGTCCCAATCATTCTAGTAATAACTCTTGCTCCGTCATCAGTAACAAGCATTTCTTGCGGAACTATCTTTAGGTCACCTATCTGTGTCTGCATTCCGATAATCCATTTTTTAAAAATCTCTCTTCCTTCAATGTCCTTACCATCTGCTGTCAGTTTATAATCATCAGTGATTAACTCTTCAAGAGCATCAAGATTAAAAGGAGCATTCCAAATTTCTGTCCAAAATCTAGTAGCTAATACCTTACTTGTATCTTTATTTGACTTATTTATCTGTTCCATATTTTGTGTTTTTAAAATTTAAATTACTTAACCAGTGCTGGTTTTGGTTCCTTTGTCCAAGTTCTACTTTCAAATGCTTTGTCTACTGGGATATCAAAGATGTGATTTGTGTAGTTGCTCATTGTTTTAACAGCAGCTCCTGTAACAATACCAAGAATATGACTTTTTGTATAGCCTACATTCAAAAAGTTTTCAATATCTAATTCTGAAGGGTAGCCTCGTTTTTCTATCATTATTTTAGAAAATAGACTTAATGCCTTTAATTTCTCATCAGGAATTTCTGTATTATTTCGTATTGCATCAGTTACTTCTTTAGGGACTTTAGACATTCGGTCTGCAATAACACTATGTGCAGCCATACAGTACTCACATCCATTTTCATAATTCATAGATAAAAAGACAACTTCTTGTTCTTGTGGTGTAAAACCTGCATTTTTTCTAAACGAATCATAAGCGTAGGTGTAGGCATCCAGTAACGCATCGTTATTTGCCATGGTGGCATACATATTGGCAATCATTCCAGCTCTTTTTTTAGAGGTTTCTAAAATGGAGCTTGATAACGTGTTTGCAGTTTCTATTGTTTTCGGTGCTAAGCTTACTTTCTTTATTGTATTCATAATTTTATTTTTTTCTTCAATGATGAAATTTTAGTTTCTAATATGATGCAAGTATACAAAAGATACTATTGTTGTACAATACGTTACGTATAGGTTAGCAAGTATACAAAAGGATAGTGTTGTTGATGTGAAGACTTTATCGTTAAAAAAAAATGAACTTTTTTTCAAGAAAAATTTAGTGACTTGTAAATTATAGCGATTAAGGGATTTTAAGTTACCTTTGTAGTCTTAGTATATATTAGGTACTTATGTAAATCAGTTAGTTATGATTGGTAAATCCTATTTTTTATAAAAGTTAAATAGAAATATAGTAGTATGAATGACAAAAGAATGCAAGAGATGTTGGCTAATTTGGATGTAGAAAATCCATCAGAAGTATGTCCAATAAAAGATGTATTAGCTACAATGTTGGATAAATGGACTATGATGATAGTATTAGTTCTTGGAAAACACAAAGTGCTCCGTTTTGCAGATGTAAAAAGAAGTGTGGTAGGCATATCTCCTAAAATGCTGACTAAATCGTTGCGAACTCTAGAAAGAGATGGTCATGTAAAAAGAACTGTTTATCCAGAAGTACCTATTAGGGTAGAGTATAACTTAACAGATCAAGGCTCTATCTTTTTGAAAAAATTAGTCGATTTAGCAGATTGGATCGTACCTCACGTACCTGCCATAGTAAAAAATAGGGAAGAGTTTATCAAATAAAGGGTAGAGAAATTAGCTATTCTGGAGAATTAAATAATACTAATTTGTATTGGTTAAATCTGCTCTTTTACAAATTTCAATTCAAGTTGTTAGTTTTATCATTTTAAAATGAGTAAGTGAAGGCTTTATTCCTTCACTTTGTTATTAGTTCTGTGTTTTTTCCGCCTTGTGCCTAACATTAAATATATAGAGTGTAGGGGAGAGAACTAGCAGTAAGTTATTAGAAATCTCTTAGCCAAAAGAAAACATTTTGTATTGATTTTTTTTTAAATAGCCAAATTTTACATTTGGCGGTCTTTAGTTAATCTCTGCTTTTTCTAAAACAGAAAAACTCCCTATGAACTTTATATAGTGTTCGCTTTTCGTCATTTTTTCTATATCGTAATTAGATGTTCTTTACCTTTAATAAGTCCTGTCAATTTACTCATGTATTTAACGGTAATACCTAAATCCTTTAAAGTTGTCGTTAATTTCATTTTATCGGCACACGCTTTACAGGCTTCAACAGTAACTCCATTTTCTATTAACTTTTGCAATTCGTTTTGCACTTCAATATCTTCTCCTGAAAGACGGGTAGAAGCTCCCCAAATAATAATATTCACTTTATCCCACGCAGCACTTTTAATTGAATTACTGGCATACATCGCTACCATATACATAAAGGTATCTTTATCCTTACTTGTCCATAATATATTTAATTTCTCCATTGTTTTCGACTTTATTTGTTTCGTTTTTTTTGAATTTCCAATGATTCTTATGCCCATCTAATAAACGCTTCAGAATCTTCTAATATAGCAGCTGGAATATTGTAAAATGAAAACACGGTTGCATTACTTTTAAAGGGTTTTAATGGAACCGAACCTGTTTCAATAAATTTAGCCCTATTTGTATCATCTACTTTCAAATAAACTACATCGCTTGCAATCATTCAAAAAACTAAATTATCCTGATACAATGCAACACAACCAAACATTTTATTGATATGCACATTACCCCAACCCGATAATTGGTCAAGAACAAACTGTGTAAAATCATTTGAAACAGCCATTGCTATTTGTTTTTTGAATACAATTTTGACGCTATCCAAGCTCCGATAATCATCTCAGCCCACGCGATAGGGAATATAATAGCAGCCGCACTCCATTCTCCCAAGCCTGTATTTACAGTGGCTATCCAAAATATACCAATAGTCGCTAATGCTGTAGTTGTACCTGAAATAATAATTGACTTTAGGTTATTCTCAAATGCAACGGAACAAAGCCAAAATATAAATACTAAAACCGCAGACAATAGAGTATCCCAAATTCCCCAAATTAAGGCATTACTTACGTCCATAGTACCAACTGGTATTCTGCCCGCAATGAATTTTTCTATCAATGGGAAGGCAACTAACATAGCTCTTCCTACTTCTGCAATATGTATCCAAATGCTTGTTATTAAAGTGATAATAACAAATTGTTTCAAATTAAAAACTTTATTTTCCATTGTATTTCTATATTTAAACTTAATATAAAGGTATATGAAATGCAAGAAAATAAACGTTGATATTTGCTAAGAAATGGATTTAATTGTATTTAATAATGAGCTTGGTGTCGTTTTGTGAATTTTCACATCTGAACAATTATTAAAGCTTTTGAAAAGGCAGCTTCAAAATCATCATTAAAAGAAAACCCTTCTTCAAAAAATAAATGATTGATATGAAGTGTAGCACTCTTTTTATCCGCTTTACAATCCATTCTAGCCACTAATTTACTATCCCAAAGAATGGGTAATGAAAAATAGCCATATTTACGTTTCGCAGCTGGAGTATAACATTCTATTTTGTAATCAAAGTCAAATAAGTGCTCCATGCGTTTACGCTGAATCAATAAATTATCAAAAGGAGAAAGAATTTTTAGTTGACTATGAATAGGTTTACTTAACAAGCTCAAAGCATTAGGTAAAGCATAATATATTTGTCCGTTTACACTTACTTGAACTAATTCATTGTTTGATTGCATGTCCTTTAATTCTGAAGTAATAAGTTTATTGGTGTTTTTAAGTAAATAGGACATTTCACTTGCTTGGCCAATACCATTAGCTCTTAGATAGCTTGTAATTAAATACCGGATATGCTGTTGTTGCGTAGGGCATTTATCATCAATGTTATCGGGTAAAACGCGTTCCGTAAGGTCATATACTTTATGAAAATTCTTCCGACTCGAAATCATCAAATCTCCTTGCATAAACAAATTCTCTAAAGCTTGTTTTGCGGGTTTGCTTTACCATTCTCCCAGTTTAGCTTTATGTTCAAAGTCTTTTGCCATTAAAGGCCCTTCGTTTTCTATACGTTCTAGTATACTATCCATTAGTTTGACATCTTTCTGAAACCAATGGCTTTGTTCGTTTTTTAGAATAGCCTCTTTACGGGGAAGCGAATACTTATAATCGCGCATGGGCAGGTATGCTGCAGCATGCGACCAATATTCGAATATCTGTTTAGATTCAATTAACGTATGAATATGAGAAAGTTCGTATTCAGGATTTCTATTCCATAATGTATGATGATGGGCACGTTGAATAGCAGAAATGGTATCTATTTGCACATAACCAAGATGTTCAATACTCACCAGCGTATTATCTATCGCAGTTCCATTTACTATATCTGGCAAAACGCGTTGAGAAAGCAACACAATCTTTTGTGCTTCCAGTGGGGAGAGTATTTCTTTCATATTGCATCACGTATTTCTTTTCTTATACGACTTAAGTGTTCCGCTGAAATACCAATAAAAGAGGCAATTTGATGTTGTGGAACTCTCGAAATAATTTGTTTATTATTTTTTCGAAGGTCTAAATATCTTTCTTTTGGCGTTTTTGTGATAAAAAATTGCCGTTGTTCTTCTACTTTTATAAAATTAATTTTGAACAATTGAAAACTCATTCTGTGAAATCCAATAATTTCTGAATTCAAAAATTCAAGTGTAGCCATCTTTAATTAATTATTTCCAAAGGTTCCATTTGAGAAACATCGGCTTTTAAAATTCTAGCAAAGCGTTCGTTCGGATTATCGACTACATACCAAATGTGTTTTGTTCTTGCTTTTACCTGTTTGTTATCTTTTGTTAAGCCTTTCCAGTCAAATTCTACAGTAACTTCATATTCGTTTTTCATAATGGTTTTAACCGAAAAGTTTTCAGGATAATGACTACTTTCTTTTAGTTGCATTGGCGTTCCATTTAACCAAGTCTCTAAATCTTTAATCGATTTAATTGGACTACTTGTTGAGAAATTTAGCGTAAAATCTTCTGCAAGCATTTCTACAAAAGGTGCTACTTTACCGTCTAAATTTTCCATAGAAGCCAACCAATAATACATTAAAGACTTTGTTCTATTTTCTGGATATGCGTCTTTAAAAGTTTCGTTTGTTTCACCTGTTGGCGCAATTTCTATGGAAGAAAATTTAGGCAACAACTCTTTACTTTTAGTTAATTTTGTATGGTACTGAATCGTGTAACTTTTCTTTTCGCCATTTGGCTGAATATTTTGATATCGAATGTCTGCTTCCAACACTAATACGTCTTTTTCTAAAGATGAAACTTTCACGTTTTCTACATGATGTGCGTTTTGCCAACCTTTGTAAACGTTAAGTCTTTCTGGATAGTTTTGTTTTCCATTCATTTCTCCAGCCGAAGTTTTCATATAAATATCATCTGTTAAAATATCTAATTGATTAATGATGCGGTTATCATTTATTTCTCTTTCATACAATTGATACCATCTGTATAATTGAACTTTAGCTAAATGTTGGTCTCTCGTAGTTAGCTTTTTCATTTTTTTTTAGATTTTTGAATAAATTCATCTATACTTATTGCTACTTCATAAGGCACTTCTAATTGTGGTGAATGTGATGCGTTTTCTATTATTTCTAATTCGGATTGTGGAATGTCTCTTTTAAAACGTTCAGCTACATTAAATTTTACAACCTTATCGTGTTTTCCCCAAAGTATAAGCGTTGGACTGTTTATTTGATTTATTTGCTCTTTCAAATCGAAATATTTCCCGTTTTTTATTTGTGGAATAATAGTATTGTTCAAGTAATCGCGACTTTCATTTATTTGGGTGATAAACATTTTTTTAAATGGACTTGGCATTTCTGGAACTTTGTAAAATACGCGAGAAAAAACGTTGTTTAAATCTTCTTCATTTTTCAAAACTTCGCCAAATCCTGTATATACAACATGATTATCTAATTTTAAACCAGGTGAATTTAGTAAGATTAAAGATTTTACATCTTTAGGATACGCAATTGCATAAGCAGCCGAAACATGACCACCCATTGAATTTCCTGCTAAATTGAATGTTTTTACGCCTATTTGGTTTAGAAATTTATGTAAAAATTCTACTTGTCCATTAATACTTAAATCTAAATTTTCTTTTTTGTTGTTTTCACCAGAAGCCAAAAGATCAGGAAGAATTAAATAATAACTATCACTTAAATATTTTGCAGACTGCACAAAACTATTTTTGTCATCGCCCAAACCGTGTAATAATACCAATGTATCTTTTGCTACGCTATTTTCATTTGTGTAAAAATGCGTTTGATATCCATCAACTTCAATGGTTTTTGATTTTAAATTAGCAGTACTTGCGTTTTGAGAATTATTGAAGTCCACTAGTTTTTGAGGAAAAAAGAAATAGATAATTCCAACTGTAAGAACTATTAAGGCAACAATACCGCCAATTATTTTTAATGATTTTTTCATATCTAATTTTGTTAATTATTATGAAGCAAATATCTGAACTATAATATCGGTCTGAATTGCCAATTGGCAACAAATGCTATTCTAACGTTATTTGTTTACGAATTCTACTTAAAGAAAATTTTGTAATGCCTAAAAAAGAAGCAACGTGAATTAATGAAACTCTTTGAATAATGGTTGGATATTGTTTTAAAAAATCGAGATAAGAAGTAGTAGCATCCTGACTTATTAATTTTCGCTGAAAATTGGTTTTTGTTAATAAAGTCTTGTTCGTTATTGTTTGTAAAATAGAATTCCAATTGGGAATTTCTTTTGAGAACAATTCCCAATTTTCTCTTGAAATTAAAATTACGACGCATTCTGTTTCGGCTACAATAGTTCCCGAGCTTGGGGTATACTCATAAAAACTATTAACATTGGTTACAAAATCGTTTTCAGACATAAAGAAAGAGGTTATTTCGTTGCCTTCTTTATCGTAAAAAAAATAACGAAAAACACCATACACTACAAAACCAACTTTATTTACATTTTTACCAGCTTCAACAAAAATATCTCCTATTTTAAAATTTATTAAAGTAGTGTTGTTAGCTATTAGGTCAATATCCTTTTCTGATAATTTTCCAAACTGGCTTAAGTGATTTACTAATTGATTTTGCATTTTATATATTTTATTCCGCCTTATGTCTAGCGGTTGATCTATGAAACGTAGCGTGTAAAAAGATACTACATTTAGGATAAACACAAAGTCGAATTTTTAGGTATCGTTTTTACTTTTTTAATTTAAAGATTTGGCGGTCTTTGCAAATAGGAACAAACCTTTTAATTTAACACTTATTAGCTATGTCTTATGCATGTTAGGAGCACCTGTTTTTAATGTTCTATTTTTCAACAAGCTTCGCGTATTCCACAACGCTTTGAATTGTTTTATTTGGTTCATTTTTTCTCCAATTAATGTATAAATCTATTTCTTCATCTAATTTAACAAACCTTACATTTCTAGCTTTGGCAATGCTAAAAGAAAGCGGAAGAATAGATATTCCAATTTCTTTGGATACAAGGTTTAAAATCATACCTCCAAAATCAGATTCAATAATTGTTTTTGGTTCAAAATCAGATTTAGTAAAAAACGTTCGTAAAAGAGAAGCAAAGAATGTATTTTGATGTAAACCCGAAATAATAAATTTCTCGTCCTTGAGTTGTTTTAGGTTTTTCAAGGATTTTTTGTTAAACCAATGGTTATTCGGGACAACTAAACAAACTGGTTCTGAATATAATTTTAGAGAATCAATATTCTTATTTGTAATTTCATCTCTACTGAAGGCTATGTCTGTTTGATAATTAAGCAGTAGTTTTTCGTGATTTTCATCTGTTGGTTCGGTCAATTCTAATTTTAGTTCAGGCAGATTTGAATTTAAAATTTCCAAAAAACTGGGTAGAAATTTAAAAGCAATTGAACCTGGATACGTGATTGAAATTTGACCAGATATTCCTTCGTCAATTTTTTTTGCTTGTCTATGAATTTGGTCCAGTTCATTTATAACATTTGTCCATTTTTCTTGAAGAAATTTACCTGCATCTGTTAACTTAACGTTTCTTTTATCTCTCTCAAAAAGTTGCACATTCATTTCCTCTTCAAGAGCTTGAATTTGTCTACTTAATGTAGATTGAGATATGAATACTTTTTCAGCTGTCTTCCAAAAATGTAATTCGCTAGCAAGCGTTAAAAAATATTTTATTTGTAGAATCGTCATATTTAATGCGTTTTTTGCATTAATCAATCAAAAATATGTATTTTTTGATTGCTATCAAAACCTTTTCTTTGTTCTAATCATTTTATATACACTAAAAAAAGGAAATTATGGGAATAGAAAATTTTATCACTTTTATAGTGACGGCTCTGTTTTTTATTATGGCACCAGGAATCGATACCGTTTTTGTGTTGAATAAATCTATTGAACAAGGAAGGGAATCTGGTGTTAAGGCTACATTGGGCGTCAGTACAGGTGTATTAACACATACTTTTTTTGCCGCATTAGGATTGTCAGTTTTACTAGCCAACTCTTCATTTGCTTTTACAATTATTAAGTATGTAGGTGCTGTATATTTGATATATTTGGGTGTTTTAAAACTTAAAACGAGAGGAGAATTATTGCCTAAAACAGAAGAGATTAATACAAAAAAGAAAACAAAAAGTGCTTTTTGGTCTGGTTTCTTAACGAACACATTAAATCCGAAAGTTGCATTATTCTTTTTAGCTTTCTTTCCTCAATTTATCAATCCTGCACAAATCCAGAATCCTATTCCATTTATTATGTTAGGATTTACTTATGCAGTAATCGGAATTGTCTGGTTTTTATGCCTCACTTTATTTGCAAGTATTTTTTCTTCAAAAATTAGAAATAACCCGAAGGTTGGTTTGTGGCTGAATAGATTTAGTGGTCTAGTATTTATATTAATGGGAATCAAGATTGCCTTAACTAAAAATTGAACCGGTATTTTATTTTTTATGAATTCCATAGGTACTAAAACTCTTGTTTTGTACCTATGGAATTACTAGTTCATTAACTTAAAGATTCTCTAATAGATTCTTTTCCACTAAATAGCTCAACTGTTTTGCCTTTTGTAGAGTTATTTTCTAGACAATACGCAATTACATTAGCTACATCTTCTCTAGGAATGACTAACTCTTTAAAAATTTCAGATCTTGTAGTTCTAATTAAACCCGTTCCTTTTTCATTGATTAAACTACCAGGTTGTAAAATCGTATACGCTAAACCACTTTCTAATAAATAATAATCGGCAAAATACTTCGCTACTAAATATGGTTTTAAGTCAGATACAAACTCGTTAGGATCACCAGCACCCAGACCACTTACCATAATAAAATGCTGAATATTATTTTTTAAAGAATAATCAACAGCTTTTTTTGCTGCCCATAAATCTATTAAAAGTGTTTTATCGTAACCTGTATTACCGCCAGAACCTGCACTAAATACAACTTTGTCACAATCTTTAAAAGCGTGTTCAAAATCATTTTCAAGGTCTCCAACTACAATTTCTGCTCCTAGTTTTTCAAGTTCTTGCCCCTTCTGTTCATTACGAACCAAGGCAACTACAGGATTTTCTTCTTTGAGCAATTTTTCAACAAGCATTTTTCCTATTTGCCCACTTGCTCCTATAACTAATGTTTTTTTCATAATATATTTTATATCATTAAAATTCCTGTACCGTAGGACGAATTACTAACTCATTAATATCTACATCATCAGGTTGCTCAATAGCATAAACCACTGCTTTAGCAATAGAAATAGCAGGAATAGCATCTTTATATACTTGTTGAACAAACTGAGAAGTAGCCTCGTCTGAGCTTCCTAGTTGCAATTCAGAATCTATTAGACCTGGTGTAAGTATGGTGGTTCTAATGTCTTTACCTACTTCTTTTCGTAAGCCTTCACTAATAGCTCTTACTGCAAATTTAGTCCCACTATACACAGCTCCACCTGGGCTCACATTTAATCCGGCTACGGATGCAAGATTTATAAAATGACCTGATTTTTGTTTCTGAAATTCTGGTAATGCTGCTGCAATTCCGTATAATACTCCTTTGATATTTACGTCAATCATGCTGTCCCATTCGTCTACTTTAAGAGCAGCTAATGGTGCTAATGGCATAATACCCGCATTATTTATCATTACATCTATTTTACCAAAACTATCAATTGCCTTTTTAACCAATGCTTTTACATCATTAGCTTTGGTAACGTCTGTTTTTAAAACTTCAATTGCTCCTCCGTTTTTTCTTATTTCATCAGCAATTACTTCTAATTTATTTAGTCTACGAGCACCTAAAACTATTTTGGCTCCTTTTTCTGCTAAATAACGTGCTGTAGCTTCTCCTAATCCACTACTTCCTCCTGTAATTACTACTACTTTACCTTCTATATTGTTTTTCATTGTATTTGATTTTAAGTTTTTATTAATTTGTTTTTCCTATTACTAATTTTGAAAATGGTATTCCCGTAACTTTTACACTTCCAAATACGAAGACAATTGCCAATACTAAATCCATTACAGTAGTGTATAGCATTTCTTGTGGCACATCGCCAACCGTTGTGGCATAGGATACTAGAAATACGTTAAATAAGCGCACAAAACCATTCCAAAGGATTATAGGTGCTCTTGTGTTTACTTCTTGTATCGCCCAAATTAGTGATGCTCCGGCGAAGATTATAAAAGCACCTGCTACCGAATTGGTTATTAAGGCTTCGCCCGTTTTACTAGAGATTGCTTGTACAATCATCATAATACCTATTGGGAAGTTTAAGATACCTGCTATTAGAACTATTGTTTTAAATATTTTATTCATTTTGATTGATTTAATTTTTTGGCTAATTCATTAACCTGTTCATTTTCTAAAAGTTTGTTGTCGGTTCCAAAAAGAACGCTATTAATCATAGCGAGACCAACGTTGACACTTGTGGTGTTATTTTTCTTTTTTTCTAAAAGTCCAAAAAACGGACGAGCGATAAAATAGAATGCATTTACCCACGCGGTCTTGGATTTCACCCCTTTCAAAGGAATAATTACCTGAAGTCGAAACATATAAGCATCTTTAAAACCCATATTCAAAATCATATTCTCGGTTTTTCCTTTTACACGAGCCCACATCAATTTTCCTTTTTTGGTACTATCAGTGCCTTCTCCAGATACATAGTTAAATACCATTTCAGGATTTATATGATAAAGCGTTTTTGCCAATGCTTCCGTTATTCCGTAGGTAAAACGATGATATTCTTCCTCTTTCTTTCCAATAGAAGAAACGCCCATGCAATGAAAACAAGCATCATACCCTATTAATTCTTCCTTAATGGAACTAAAATTGAAGAAATCTTTATGAATTACTTCTTTCAATTTTGGATGCTGCATTTGCAAAGAACTTCGGTTTATGACCAATACTTCTTCAACATTTGGAGATTCTAAACATTCTATTAAAACGCCTCGTCCTACCATACCCGTGGTTCCTGTTATAATTACTTTCATACTTCGTTTTTTCTTTTTTGAATCTCTAAAGAGGTTTCAGCCCAAACCACAAATTGGTCAGAGTCTTCCAAAATTTCGATAGGAACTTCATAAAAAGAAGCTACTGTACTGTTATTTTTAAAAAGGGTTAAAGTTTCTGAACCTGCATTTAAATATTGCTCCTTATTCGTTTCGTCAACTTTAAAGAAAATAGTTTCTTTTGCTATAATACCAAACATTAAACCATCTGCATAAAGACCGACACAACCGAACATTCTTTTTGTGATGATCGTTTTCCAATTTGATAATTGGTCCAGAATAAAGTCTAAATAATCAGTAGAAGCAGCCATTTAATCTATTCTATATTTTTTAGAATTCTTCTCAATGAAAACACAAAACTCTCAGGACTGTCTTCTTGTGTAAAGTGACCAGCTTCTGGTAACAATTGTACTGGTGCTTTAGGGAAAATAGAACGCCATTTATCTTGAATGCTTTGTGAAGCAACTGTATCATCTTTTAAACCAAAAATAAATTCAACAGGTTTATCTTGTAGCGTATTCAGCTTGCCCTCTAAATCTACTAACCAATCTGATGCCAATGTAATTTGCTGCGGGAATATTGCTGTTCCTTTTCTAGATTCTTTGGTTGGGAACGGCATTTCATAAGCATCTGTAATTGCTTTAGTACTACTCGATTTTTTATTAATAGAGCTTTGCATTAATGTGGTTGCAAAATAATTGTTATCGATAACCTTTGCTTCCATTTCTGGTGTTCTCATATACATAGAGAAACCTTCTAATTTTCCTTCTGCTTTCCAAGCCCAAGTATTACTGATAACTACTCCTAAAACTTTATCTGGGTTGCTTGTAGCTACGGATAGCCCTGTAGGTCCACCCCAATCTTGAACAACGATAATAAATTTATCCAACTTTAAATGTTCAAAAAGAAGTGCTTTAATCCATTCTACATGCTCTTGTGGTGTAAAACCATAGTTTTCTGGCGTGTCAGAAAAACCAAATCCAGGTAAATCGTACGCTATTACTCTAGCTTCACCTGAAAGTTCTTTAATAATATTTCTATTTAAAAAAGACCAATCTGGGTTACCGTGAGTTAATACAATAGGTATCCCTTCACCTTCATCTATATAATGCATAGAAACGCCATCTTTTTCAAACCAATTACTTTTAAAAGGATACTCGCCCTTATCCACTATAAATGGTCTTTCTTTCTTGTTGGTAATATCCTTATTATATACTTCCTTTTCTTGTGCTTGCATATTGTTTCCCATTAATAATACAATTGTTAACGTGAGTAGTACTGTTTTTCCTAAGTTGTTCTTTGTTTTCATGTGTTCTATTATTTATTTCTAATCAATTGATTAGTTTTAAGGTAAAAAAAATGTTATAAGTTATTAAATGTCATTTCTATATAATCTTCTATGGCTGTATTGTCTTTTACTTTTGTTGCTAAGCCTAAACCACCAATAGCCAAATCAAGGTAATTTAATTGTCTTTTTATAGTGTCGTTATCTTTTGTAGTATTGAATTCAAGATTCTTTTTAAATAAAGCTTTTAACTGCTCCGCATAATTTGAAATAAGAGCACCAACTTCTTTATCTACCTCAAGACCAAATTCAGACATTGTATTGATCATTAAACAGCCTCTTTTGTACTCATTTTGGTTTGAAAATTCTGCAAATGCATAAAAGAAGTTCTTAATACTCTCAATACCATTAGAATTCTCTTCAAAGGTCTTTAATAATTGCTGTAGCTTAGTTCTGTACAATTTTAAACTTTCTAAAAACAGATTTTGTTTATTACCAAAACTAGCATTTATAGAAAATTGATTAATACCCATTTCTTTAGATAACATTCGTAAAGAAGTACTTTTATAGCCATTCTGCCAGAATACGCCCATAGCACTTTCTATTACTTCTGCTTCATTATATTGTTTTACTCTAGGCATAAACTAAATTATTGCACAAAACTAATCAATTGATTAGAAATAAAAATATATATTAACATTTATTTTAAAATTTTCTATGAAATCAGTACAATTATAATTGGATTGTTGTCTTTTTTCTAATTGGGTACAACGTCAGTCTGTCTAATAACTAAATCCCAATCGTTGAGAATCGCGTATTTCAATTTTTTTATAGACACCTACCCGAATATCAAAGTTATTAAATTAGGTTATTAGACAGTCTGACGTCTCCGTATATGAAACGTAGCGTGTAAAAAGACACTTTCGTTTCGGATTATACACGAGCCGATTTTTTATTTTTTCTATTTATCTTTAATTTTCTAAATATACAAAAATAAAAAATTGGCGGACTTAACAAATAAGCAAAAACCTCTCGGAAAGCCTGTAATAGCTATGTTTTATATACATTGTTGAACTAATCCCGACCGAAAAGTCGGGAAGCTTTTTATTATTAGTTAAAAATAGTAGAACTTGCTTAGATAAC
>NZ_QRGD01000011.1 GCF_003449015.1 Aureibaculum luteum
AAGCGGATGCAAATATAAAACCTTTTTTTAAACCTGCAAGAAAAAAATTAAATTTTTATTTTATTTTTTTTCAACACCACCAAATCAACATTTCATCGCAATTACCTCTTGTCATATACCCCTCTCAATTGCGGGTGCAAACATACACCACTTTTTATTATCTAACAACATAATTTCAATTTTATTTTATATTTTTTTCGTCATTTATATAAACGCCTTAAAACCAATACAAAAACCTCTAAAAGGGCTACAAATATAAACAATATCTTTATAGATTCACACTTAACAAGATTTAAAGTTATTAACAATAATTAGAGATATTAACTTCAATTATTATTATTCTAGTTTTAAGAGCTGATTTTTAAACACTTGAAGTCGATTCTTAAAAGTTACGATAGGTAACTTTAATATCTTTTCTGACTTGCTTAAATCAAATCCTGTTTTGCTTGGCCTTTTGGCAGGCTGCTTTAATTGACTAGTTGGAATTGATTTGATGTAAGAAGTATCAAGATTAAAAGCTTCTGCAACTTGCAAAGCAGCCTCATAAATACTTAATAATTCACTGCTAGAAACATTAAAAATACCATAAGCAGTATTTTGTATTGCCAAAAAACAGGCTTCTGCCAAATCATCCACCAAGGTTGGCATTCTGAATTGGTCATTTACAATGGTTAGTGTTTGCTTCTTTTCTACACCATTCTTTATCCAAGAAACAATATTATTCTTACTCATATTATCTACCAATCCATAAACAAGTATAGTCCTTAATATAGTATAGTTAATTTGAGCCTCTTTTAGAATTACTTCTCCTTTCAGTTTTGAGAGACCATAATAATTAATTGGATTCGGTTTATCCTCTTCGGAATAAGGTCCATTTTCTCCATCAAAAATGAAATCAGTAGAGATATGAATTAAATGAGCATCATGTTTCTTCGTAGCTTTTGTAATTACCTTCAGTGCTTCAACATTGATCTTATCACATTCAACTTGTTCCTTTTCGCATTGATCTACATTAGTCATCGCAGCACAATTAATAATATAATTAGGCTTTATATCATCAAGTAAAGTGTTTAATTTTATGTGGTCAGTTATATCTATACTAGTATAGGTATAATTTTTTGCGGTTTCGTTCCTATTAACACCACGAGAAATTGCTGTAACCTCAAAACTTTCCAATTGCGAAAATAAATTCACTAATTTTTGACCAAGCAGACCATTGCTGCCAGTAATCACTAACCTCCCTCCCATTAGAATAATTTATTTAATTTTTGAATTTGATTCGCACTCCCTAATACAATCAACTTAGAGTTTATGACAAGTTTAGTTTCGGCATCTGGATTAATTACATATTCATGATCTGGCGTTTTAAAGCCAATAACCGAGCAACCCGTTTTTTTTCGTAAATCTAAATCTCGGATTGACTTTAGTAAAAATTCCTTTGGCAGATTGTCTACAACAATTTCTTCAAGATGTGTAGCGTTTTCAGAATCAGCTGCCAATTTATCTACAAATTCAACAATATCTGGTGTAACTAATAAGGAAGCCATATGCTCACCACCTAATTTATCTGGCATAATTACATTATTAGCACCCGCTATTCGTAATTTTGTGTCAGAGGAATCATTTGATGCTCTACTTACAATAGTCAAATCTTTGTTTAACTGTCTAGCTGATAACACTACATAGAGATTATTAGCATCAGAAGGCAATGCTGTAATTAAACTAGATGCTTTACCAATCGCTGCTTTTACCAAAAAATCATCAATAGTTGCATCTCCTTTAATATATAGTAAATTTTGTTCTTCAATTTCTAAAATTCGTTCTTCGTTATTTTCAATAATAACAAATGGCTTTTTATATTTAATTAATTTTACAGTTGCCTGCTTACCATTTCTTCCATAGCCACAAACAATAGTATGACCGCTTAGCTTATCAATTGTTTTCTGCACCTTTTTAGTTTTTATGTTTTTAAGGAATTCTCCACTAGCAATATATTGAGTTATTACAGACGCCGCGTAACCCAACGTTAATACACTCATTAAAATCAGAAAAATTGTAAATAATCTTTCAGATTGACTCAAAGGATGAACTTCACCAAAACCAACTGTTGTTATGGTTATGATAGTCATGTAAAGGGCATTGATAAAGGTGTCATCTGAAAAATACATATAGCCAAAAACACCGACACAAATTACCCCAATAAATAATAAAAGAGCTATATATAATTTAGGTTTAAAAATGTTCATAGTCTAAAGATCAAAAACTGAACTACGTTTAGTATAGACCATATCTTTTAATTTTAATAAAAATGCTAGGGTCAAATAAATTCCAAACCAAAAACCCAGTGTAATAAAAGATATATAGATGAAAAATAACCTTACGTTGGTTACTCTCATTCCCATTTTATCAGCCAACCTTGAAGAAACTTCAAAACCTCTTTTTTCAAAAAAATATCGCAACGATTGGACAATTTTCATTTTATTATATTTTGATGCAATTTAATAATTTTATAATTGAATATGTATTATAATTATCATTAAGAGCTGAATTTACCATTAATTGTGTTCTCAATTAATTATCTTTGCATTTTTCCAACTTTTTATAAAAATATGTCTGAAAATTATATAGATGTTCAAGGGGCAAGAGTCCATAATTTAAAGAACATTGATGTTAAAATACCTAGAGAGAAACTTGTTGTTATTACTGGCTTAAGTGGTAGTGGAAAATCGTCATTGGCTTTTGACACCATTTATGCGGAAGGACAAAGAAGGTATATTGAAACTTTTTCAGCTTATGCCCGACAGTTTTTAGGAGGATTAGAACGTCCTGATGTTGACAAAATTGATGGTTTATCTCCAGTGATTGCAATTGAGCAAAAAACTACGAGTAAAAGTCCGCGATCTACAGTAGGTACAATTACTGAAGTTTACGATTTTTTAAGGTTACTATTTGCCCGAGCGGCCGATGCTTATTCTTTCAATAGTGGTGAAAAGATGGTCAGTTATTCAGATGAACAAATTATTGATTTGATTTTAACTGATTTTGATTCTAAAAAAGTAAATATATTAGCACCTGTGATAAAATCCCGAAAGGGACATTATCGTGAACTTTTTGAGCAAATTTCAAAACAAGGATTTGTCAAAGTTCGTGTAGACGGTCAGGTTATAGATATTGAAAAAGGCATGCGTTTAGATCGTTATAAAACGCATGATATAGAAATAGTTATTGATAGATTATTGGTTGAAAAAAAGCAACAAAAAAGAGTAGAAGAAACTATTAAGACGGCGATGTACCATGGCGACGATACTATTTTAGTTTTAGACGTTGAGACCAATAAAACTAGATATTTTAGTAGAAGTTTAATGTGTCCAACATCGGGTATCTCGTACCCTAAGCCTGAGCCTAACTCATTTTCGTTTAATTCACCAAAGGGTGCTTGCGATAATTGTAATGGTTTAGGAACAGTAAATGAAGTTAATATTGACAAAATAATTCCAGACCCAGAAGTTTCTATTGCCAATGGTGGTATTGCACCAATCAATGAGCAAAAGAGTAAATGGATTTTAAAACAAATTGAACTTATTGCGGAAAGGTATCAGTTCAAATTAACTACACCAATTAACAAAATACCTAAAGAAGGGTTAGATGTTATATTATATGGTGGTAAAGAAAAATTTGAAGTATTATCTAAAGAAATGGGCATAACCAGATCTTACTCTATTGATTTTGAAGGAATTGCCAATTTTATAAAATATCAATTTGATGAAACGAGTTCAGTTTCTATAAAGCGTTGGGCATCTACCTATATGGATGAGAATAACTGCTCTGTTTGTGGTGGTTCTCGTTTAAAAGTAGAATCGTTACATTTTAAAATTCAAGGTAAAAACATTGCCGATTTAGCAGACATGGATATTGTTCAGTTGGCAGATTGGTTTAAAAAAGTTAAAAATAAACTTAGTAAAAAACAAACGGCAATTGCTTCTGAAATCATAAAAGAAATTGAAACTAGAATTCAATTTTTATTAGATGTAGGCTTGGATTATTTAGCATTGAATAGAAGTTCGAAAACCTTATCAGGAGGTGAAGCACAAAGAATAAGATTAGCAACCCAAATTGGATCTCAACTTGTTGGTGTATTATATATTTTAGATGAACCAAGTATCGGTCTGCACCAAAGAGACAACCACAGACTTATAGATTCTCTTCAAAAATTGAGAGACATTGGAAATTCTGTTCTGGTTGTTGAACATGACAAAGATATGATTGAGCAAGCCGATTATGTAATTGATATTGGCCCCAAAGCAGGAAAGTTTGGTGGTGAGATTATCAGTAGTTCTACTCCAAAAGAGTTGTTGAAAAGCCATACCTTAACAGCTGATTATATAAATGGTACTAAAAAAATTGAGATTCCTAATAAAAGAAGAATTGGAAACGGTAAAGTTCTTATTCTAGAGGGAGCTACAGGAAATAATTTAAAAAATGTAACGGTTACTTTACCATTAGGTAAAATGATTTGTGTTACAGGAGTTTCTGGAAGTGGAAAGTCAACTTTAATTAATGAAACGTTATATCCTATTTTAAACCAGTATATATATAGAGGTGTTAAAGTACCAATGCCGTACAAAAGTATTACAGGATTAGAACATGTTGATAAAATCATAGATATAAATCAATCTCCTATTGGCAGAACCCCAAGATCAAATCCTGCCACATACACAGGTGTTTTTAGTGAAATTCGTAATCTTTTTGCTAAGACGCCCGAAGCCCTTATTAGAGGTTACAAACCTGGAAGATTTTCTTTTAATGTTAAAGAAGGTAGATGTGAAACATGTGAAGGAGGTGGCGTACGTGTTATTGAAATGAATTTCTTACCAGATGTTTATGTGGAATGTGAAACGTGTATGGGTAAACGTTTTGATAGAGAAACATTAGAAATTCGTTATAAGGGAAAATCAATTTCTGATGTGCTTAATATGACTATTGACGAAAGTGTCAAGTTTTTTGAACACATTCCAAAAATACATAGAAAGGTTAAAACCATAAAAGATGTTGGTTTAGGTTACATAACACTAGGACAACAATCTACTACCCTATCTGGTGGAGAGGCACAACGTATTAAATTAGCCACTGAACTATCGAAAAAGGATACAGGTAATACTTTTTATATTTTGGACGAGCCTACTACCGGTTTGCATTTTGAAGATATTGATGTATTAATGAAAGTATTAAACAAGTTGACTGATAAAGGTAATACTGTATTAATTATAGAACACAACTTAGATGTTGTAAAATTGGCCGATTATATTATTGATATTGGCCCAGAAGGTGGGAAAAATGGTGGTAATGTTTTATGTACCGGAACACCTGAGGAAATCATCAAAGTTGAGAATAGCTATACAGCACAGTTTCTAAAAAAAGAATTACATTAGCAACTTATAGGAATAAATTAAACTAAAAGAGTAAAATATATGTCGTCAGCGTTAAATTTAAATGAAGAGCGAAAAATAATTGAAAAATTTCAACACAAAACTTGGAATGAAATAAAAACCAATGATACTTGGGCCATTTTTAAAATAATGGCTGAGTTTGTAAATGGTTATGAAAAAATGAGTAAGATAGGACCGTGTGTTAGTATTTTTGGTTCAGCAAGGACAAAACCTGATCAAAAATATTACAAATTGGCTGAAAATATTGCCTATGAATTAACACAAAATGGTTTTGGTGTTATTACTGGTGGTGGTCCTGGTATTATGGAAGCAGGTAATAAAGGAGCTCATAGAGGCGAAGGTGCATCTGTTGGACTAAACATTGATTTACCTTTTGAACAACATGACAACCCATATATAGACCATGATAAAAATGTAATGTTTGATTACTTTTTTGTTCGTAAAGTAATGTTTGTAAAATACGCTCAAGGGTTTGTAGTAATGCCTGGTGGATTTGGTACATTAGATGAACTTTTTGAGGCTGTAACATTAATTCAAACTAAAAAGATTGGAAAATTTCCAATTATTTTAGTTGGCTCTGAATTTTGGAATGGTATTTTTGATTGGGTAAAGGAAGTTTTAATTGGAAAATTTGGTAATGCAAGTGCTGAAGATATGGATCTGATTCAAATTGTTGATACTGAAAAAGAAGTTGTAGATATACTAAATAACTTTTATAAAAAATATAGTTTGAGTCCTAACTTCTAATATACACACCCTTTTTATTGAGGTAATATTAATTTAAAAAACAGATAAGAAATATACGTAGTACAATCTTAACATTGAAATAATGAAACTAAAACTAGTCATCTTATTAATGATTCTTTTGACTTCTGTAATAGAAGCTCAAAACATTATTAAGACTATGTTTTATAACTTACTAGAATTTCCGGAAGCACCACCTACAAATAGGCTCACTATTTTAAAAGCAATTTTAGATGATTATCAACCAGACTTATTTATGGTTTGTGAATTACAATCAGAAGAAGGTGCTAACTCAATTTTAAGTACTTCGTTACAAACAAGTGATAATAGATATGCTAAAGCTGCTTTTGTTTCTAATCAATCCAATTTGACAACGGATTTACAGCAATTGGTTTTTTTTAATAAAAATAAATTAATTTTAGTTAGTCAAGATTTAATTACAACTGGCATTAGAGATATTAATCATTATCTTTTTAAATTGAACACGACAGATAACACTACAAATCCTATCTATTTAAATGTTTTTGTTACACATTTAAAATCCAGTCAAGGTTTTGAAAATGAAGATAAACGATTAGATATGGTTTTGGACTTTACAAGTACATTAGTTAACATTCCATCAGACCATTTTGTTCTAATTTCTGGTGATTTTAACCTATACACTGGTCAAGAGGGGGCGTATCAAGAATTATTAGACCCAACAAATGCAATTGTTTTGCATGACCCGATTAATAAAGACGGAAATTGGCATAATAATTTAACATACCAAGATATTCATACCCAATCCAGTAGAGTTTCCAAAGATGATTTTGGCGATAGAGGTGCTGAAGGTGGAATGGACGATAGGTTTGATTTTATTTTAATATCTGAGAATTTGAAAAACAGTAGCACATTAAAATATACCCCAGACTCCTATAAAGCGTTTGGAAATAATGGTAATTGTTATAATAAATCTATAAATGACCCAACTTGTACTGGTACATTTAATCAAGAAATAAGAGAAGCATTATATAATATGAGTGACCATTTACCTGTAGTTATGCAACTAGAAACGGATAAGACGCTAGCTACTAAAAACTTAACACATACGGGAAATTATTTAAAGTTTAAAAATGGTAATGTAGTAAAAGACCATTTTTCTTTAGAAGTAAATGCTAGTATTTTTGAAGGGCAAATTGTTATATATAATAGTATGGGGCAAAAAATTCAATCAATTACATTAAACGAAGAAAATGAAAATATTGACGCAACCAATTTGACAAGCGGCATCTATTATATAAAACTACAAAACACAACCTCAACGTTAAAATTTATAAAACTATAAATTGAGGATACCAAAATACATTATCGCTTTATGCTGTTTTTCAGCCTTTATTTGTCATGCTCAACAAAACAAAACTAGTATTGATGCTAAACTTGATTATCTAAATAAAGAACTTAAAATTCAACAAAAAATAACGTATCATAATACTTCTAAAGTCACATTAGATACACTTTATTTTCATAACTGGGCGGCGGCATATAAAAATAGACACACACCTTTATCTAAAAGGTTGATTGAAGATTATGATAAAAGTTTATACTTTGCAAAGTCTAATTTAAGAGGAGGAACAAGCATTAAAAACATTTCTAGTAATTATGTTTCTGACAAATGGCTCATTGATAAAAATGAGCCGGACATTATAAAGGTAATTTTGAATAAACCTTTAAAGTCACTAGACTCGGTTGTACTATCATTAACTTATATAACAAAAGTTCCTTCTTCAATATTTACAGAATATGGACAAAGAGCCAACACTTATAATTTAAGATATTGGTATATAACCCCTGCTGTTTTTGATGGAGAATGGCAAACCATGAGTAATTTAAACATGGATGACTTATATATGCAACCTTCAGCATATGATATAAAATTTTCAATACCTCAAGGAGTACATTTTAATACTGATTTAAAGTATACAAAAACTATTAATCCACCGTTTACAACCTACCATTTAAAAGGTAAAAATAGAATTGATATTGAACTAAATTTTAATGTAATTAACGATTTTATTGAGTTTGAAACTAGCCCGAAAGTTATTACAAACTTAAATGGAACATCCTTAAGTAATTCTTTAAAAACAGATATCGTTA
This sequence comes from Aureibaculum luteum, assembly GCF_003449015.1. Taxonomy (GTDB): domain Bacteria; phylum Bacteroidota; class Bacteroidia; order Flavobacteriales; family Flavobacteriaceae; genus Aureibaculum; species Aureibaculum luteum. The sequence goes on from NZ_QRGD01000011.1 coordinate 8,325, forward strand.
CTAGAGAGTTAGCTTTTATTGAAGAGCACATTGGTAAATATCCACATGACAAACTTTTAGTTAACAGTATTAGTTATAGCAAAAACCCCATATATGGTTTAAACCAATTACCAAAAATGTTTAATCCTTTTTCTGGAGCTTTTGAATGGGATATAAAAATGTTTAAAGCATTAACTAGAAAATATTTAGAGAATACAATTATTGTAAATCGAAGAAAAGATGCCTGGATTTTAGATGGAATTCAGAACTTTTTAATGATAAAATATGTTGAGAAATATTATCCTGAAATTAAGGCATTAGGTAATATTTCTAAAATTTGGGGAGTAAGAAGTTTCAATGTAGCCAAATTAGGTATTAATGATAAATACCCCTTTGTATATCAATTTGCAGCACGTAAAAATTATGACCAAGCGTTAACTACTAGAGCCGATTCATTATCTAATTTTAACAGAAAAATTGTCAATAAATATAAGGCAGGGCTAGGTTTACAATATTTAGATGAATATTTAAATGATAGTATTGTCTTCAAAAGTATAAAACAATTTTATTCAGAAAGTTTGAATAAGAAAACTAACAGTAATTTGTTTAAAACCATCATTACTGAAAAATCTGATATGGATTTAAGTTGGTTTTTTGGTGACTATATTAATACTAAGAAAAAAATAGATTACACTATAAAGAAAATAAAACAAAACAAAGATTCTGTTGAAATTACAATTAAAAACAGAAGAAATATAACTGTTCCTATTGCACTCTATGGCATTAATAAAAAGGAAATTACATTCAGAAAATGGTTAACTGATATTGACTCTACCACTACCATTTCAATTCCAAAAGGAGACTATGACCGGTTATCATTAAATTACGAATATTTATATCCTGAATTAAACCTAAGAGATAATTGGAAAAATTTAAAAGGCTTATTAAATAAGCCAATACAATTTCGATTCTTTAAAGATGTAGAGAATCCTTATTACAATCAAGTTTTTTATAATTTTTATGCAGGTTATAATTTGTATGATGGTCTAATTTTAGGCCCTAGCCTATATAATGAAGCTATATTTAAGAAAAAATGGTTGTATAAAATTACTCCCACGTACGGTACAAACAGTGGGAAAATTACGGGTGCAACATCTTTTGTGTATCAACACATACCTGAGGAGACTTCGGTATACAGGTATAGAATTGGAATAAGTGCCAGTAATTTTCATTATGATGAGAACTTGAGCTATGTCAGAATATCACCGTTTGCTTCAGTTGAATTTAAACGTAAAAGTTTACGTGATGTTGGCGGCAGTTCCTTATCAGCACGTTATGTAATTGTAAATAAAGAGATTCCTAAATTTGCACCCAAATTAGAATCAGACAATTATAATATTTTAAATCTTCGTTATGGTTATACCAAACCTGATATTATTCAAGATTTACGTTATAATGTAGATTTTCAGCTGGCTGAAAAATTTAGCAAGCTATCGTTAGATTTTAGATATAGAAAATTAACTGATACTCATAGACAGTATGATTTTAGGCTTTATTTTGGTACATTCCTATCAAATAAAACAGAAAGCGATTTCTTTAGCTTTTCTTTAGATCGTCCTTCAGATTATTTATTTGATTACAACTTTTTAGGAAGATCTGAAAAATCAGGATTTTTAAGTCAGCAAATTATTATTGCAGAAGGAGGTTTTAAATCTATGTTTGAGAACCCATATGCCAATCAATGGATGCTTTCAACTAATAATAGTATGAGTATTTGGAGTTGGATTGAGGCATATGCCGATGCTGGTTTTTATAAAAATAAAAACAACCGAGCGTTATTTAGGTATGACAGTGGTATCAGATTAAACTTTGTCCATAACTTTTTTGAGGTTTATTTCCCCATACAATCTAGTTTAGGGTTTGAACCTACGAGACCAAATTACGCCTCTAAAATTAGATTTGTAATTACTTTAGCCCCTGAAAAATTGATAGGATTAATTAGAAGAGGATTTTTCTAATCTAAATCCTTGTTCAACATCCACAATTAAACTTTTTTACAATTTCTTTTCATCTGTAATTTTCAAGTGTATTCAACTAAAAACAGACAGCTGATTGCATTTGACATTCTACTATAAAAATCGTACTTTTGCGAGACTCCAATAAAAGTAATACATGTCAGAAAAAACCTTAGAACCAGAGCATAAATTATCGTATGAAGAATTTAAAAAAGAAATTCTTGAAGATTATAAAATTGCGGTTATTAGCAGAGAATGTAGCCTATTAGGTAGAAGAGAAGTCTTAACAGGTAAAGCTAAGTTTGGTATTTTTGGAGACGGAAAAGAGGTACCACAATTGGCATTGGCAAAAGCCTTTAAAAATGGAGATTGGCGTTCAGGTTATTATCGCGATCAAACTTTTATGATGGCTATTGGAGAATTATCACCAGCACAGTTTTTTGCAGGGCTTTATGCTCACACTGATATTGAGGCAGAACCTTATTCTGCAGGACGGCAAATGGGAGGACATTTTACTACACATTCTCTTAATGAAGACGGCTCATGGAAAAACCTAATGAAGCAAAAAAATGTTAGTGCAGATATTTCACCAACATCAGGACAAATGCCGCGTTTACTTGGACTTGCCCAAGCGTCTAAAATGTTTAGGGAAATTCCTGAACTTAAAAAATATAATACTTTTTCTAATAACGGTAATGAAATAGCTTGGGGTACAATTGGTAATGCAAGCACATCTGAAGGTCATTTTTTTGAAACTTTTAACGCTGCCGGTGTTTTACAAGTACCAATGGTTATTAGTGTATGGGATGATGAATATGGTATATCTGTTCATGCAAAACATCAAACCACAAAAGAAAGTATTTCAGAAGTTTTAGAAGGGTTTCGCCGTACAAATGATGTTGATGGTTACGAAATATTTGTAGTCAATGGATGGGATTATTCTAAACTAATCGATGTTTACAATGAAGCATCTACTATAGCCAGAAAAAACCATGTACCTGTTTTAATACATGTAAAAGAGCTAACACAACCTCAAGGGCATTCTACATCTGGATCGCACGAAAGATACAAAAGTGCAGAACGCCTTGAGTGGGAAGTAGCACATGACTGCAACGCTAAAATGAAGGAGTGGATACTTGATGTTTTTGAAAATGAAGAAGAGCTTATTACTATAGAGAAAAATGCTAAAAAAGAAGTTAGTGCAGCAAAACGATCCGCTTGGACTGCTTACTCGAAAGGTATTATTTCAACGCAAAAAAAAGTAGTTCACTTATTAGATGATTTAGCTAACCAAAGTGAGAATAAACCTTTTATTTCAAAATTAAAAAATGATTTAGAATCGTTAGAGGCTCCATTAAAAAAGGATATTTTATCGACAGCAAGAAAATGCTTGGTTTATGTTAGAAACGAAAACAATAACGCGAAGGTCCCATTAATTAGTTGGATAAATAGTTACGAAAAAGAGCAGCAATATAATTACAGTACACATTTGTATAGTGAATTCAAAAATACTGCCACGTCTATTAAGGAAATTAAACCTACATATGCTAAAGATGCAGAAATTGTTGATGCTAGAATCGTATTAAGAGATAATTTTGATAGTATTTTATCACAACATGATAATGTACTTATTTTTGGAGAAGATGCGGGTAAAATTGGTGATGTAAATCAAGGGTTAGAAGGTTTACAACAAAAATATGGCGAATTAAGGGTTGCTGATACTGGTATAAGAGAAGCTAGTATTATGGGACAAGGTATTGGTATGGCCATGCGTGGATTAAGACCTATTGCCGAAATTCAATATCTTGATTATTTATTATATGGTTTACAAATTTTAAGTGATGATTTAGCCACACTTCGTTATAGAACTTTTGGTAAACAAAAGGCTCCATTAATTATTAGAACTAGAGGGCACCGATTAGAAGGAATTTGGCATTCTGGTTCACACATGGGGGCAATTACACACTTACTAAGAGGTATATACATTCTTACACCACGAAACATGACTAAGGCAGCAGGCTTTTATAATACACTACTAAAAAGTGATGAACCGGCATTAATTGTTGAAAATTTAAATGGATATAGATTAAAGGAAAAATTACCAACGAACTTAGGTCAGTTTACTACGCCTATTGGTGTAGTTGAAACAATTAAAGAAGGCTCTGATATTACCGTAGTCTCTTATGGCTCTACATTAAAATTAGTAGAGGAAGCTTCGAAGGAATTATTAAAAGCAGAAATTGATATTGAAATTATAGATGCTCAGACATTACTACCATTTGATTTAAATAAAGAAGTTGTTAAAAGTATTGAAAAAACAAACAGGCTAGTTATTATAGATGAAGATGTTCCTGGTGGTGCTTCAGCTTATCTTTTAGATCAAATTTTAAACAAGCAAAACGCATATCAATTTTTAGATAGTAAACCATTGACGATTACTTCAAAGAACCATAGGGCAGCTTATGGTACGGACGGTGATTATTTCTCAAAACCGTCTATCGAAGATATTTTTGAAGGCCTTTATAATGTTATGAATGAGCTGAATCCATTAAAATATAAAAAATTATATTAATCTGCTCAACTTTTTTCTGTGCTTTAACTTTCATGTTTAGAAGTAATTATTTACTTTTGAACGCTGAATTATACAACTCTAAATAAAAACAAATGAAATTCGCTAAAATTCTAATCACATTTCTCCTTTGTGTATCTACAACAGGTATTATTTTCGCTCAAGAAGAGGAAGAAAAAGGCTCCTTAAATAGTGGTACTATTGAAAGCCAATTTGATTATATGTACAAAAAATCTCCGAAATGGGAAGATTATCGCAGTGTAAAAACTAATAATCTTTTTAAATTTAAAAACAATGTGATTGATTCCTTAAAACTATCTAGAAAGATATATGCAGAAAGTCAAAACGTTGTTAGTGCTCAAAAAACAGAAATTGATTCACTTAATGTTAAATTAGAAGCTACAAAAGGAAACTTAATGGCGGTAACAGAAGAAAAAGATAGTATTAAGCTTTTGGGTATTCCTATGAGTAAAACGGGCTACAACACTATACTTTGGACAATAATTGCAGCATTAACAGGACTATTATTATTTTTTATAGGTAAATTTAAACGAAGTAATACTGTAACTGTAGATGCTAAAAAAGCAAAAGCTGAAATTGAAGAAGAATACGAAAGTCATAGACAACGCTCTATAGAACGTGAACAAAAATTAAGAAGAGAGTTGCAAGACGAATTAAATAAACAGAAATACTCTGAAAATGCAACTAAGAAAAAATAATTAATTATTTTTTTTAACATTGTATTATGCAATAAATCTGAGATTTAAGAGTTATTATTTTCTGTTGCTATGAATTAAGTTTTTTTAAATAATTTTTTTCGACCCAATTATTATTAAAAAAGATTTGAAAAAAATTAACATTATCTAGGTAGGAACGATACTACTTAGATTGTTTAATAACAAAAGAAACTAATTTAGATGTATAGAAAAATTCTTACCTTAACTATCAGTTTTATTCTAATTTTCCCTATTTACGCATGGGAAACTCCAATTTCATACAATAACAATACAGACAAAGCAACTACTAATACAGAAAGTATTTTCACTTCTTATTCTGAAGATTTATACCAAAAAATTAACGATAGTAACTTAGATTTTGAAGCTTTTAAACATGCTTTAAAAGGTTATGTTCAGTTACAAAACAAACAACAACTTAAAAATTCTAAGTATTTAACTTTAATAGATATGAGTGTTTCTGCAAATACAGAAAGATTTTATCTTATAAACATGGAAACACAAACTATTGAACATAAAAGTGTTGTTGCTCATGGTGAAAAGTCAGGTTTAGAATATGCCAAAAAATTTTCAAATAAAGTTAATAGTCATCAATCAAGTATTGGTTTTTACAAAACGGCCGAGACATATATTGGTAAACATGGACTTTCTTTACGTTTAGATGGATTAGAATATTCTAATAATAAAGCCAGAGAACGTGCTATCGTGATACACTCTGCTGATTATGCCAATCCTGATTTCATACAATCAAATGGTAGGTTAGGAAGAAGTTGGGGATGTCCTGCATTACCTGATAAAGATTATGCCGTAATTATTAATAAAATTAAAGAAGGCAGTTGTGTGTTTGTATATTATCCACAAGAACAATACTTATCTAAATCTAAACTTATTTCGATGGAAAACATTTTAGATACAAAAAACTAACAAAATAAACATAACTAATAATTTTTAAAAACAGCTTAACAAAAGTTAAGCTGTTTTTTATATATCTAATTTCTATATATTGTTTATTGACATGCTTCTTATTAGTTTTTTATCTTCGCCATAAACATCCTTAAAAAAAGTAATTTTTCCTGAACTATCAGCTTCTACTGATACGTAATATAAAAATACAGGAACATTCTTTTTCATTGGCATCCACTTTTCTATCCTCTTTTTTATATATGTATTCACCGTATCCATAGTATAGCTATTCTGGTCTTTTTCTAACAAATAATCTGCTAAATCTAATGCGTTTTGTACTCTAACACATCCATGACTGTATGCTCTAATTTCCCTATTAAAAAAAGATTTCGAAGGTGTATCATGCAAATAGATTGCATCCTTATTAGGAAATATAAACTTCACATAACCTAAGGCATTTATTCCGCCTCCTTGTTGTCTAAAAGAATAATTAAAATTAGCTTTATTCACTTCACTCCAATCTACAGAAGTAGGATCAATTTTTTTTCTATCCTTGCTAATAACCTCAAAATTATTTCTTGTTAAATAAGTAGAATCTCTTTTGGCTTTAACTAAAATTTCTCTAACTGATATTGTCTTAGGCACATTCCAATAAGGATAGGCTATAATATATTGTAAAGAGTCTATTATTTCTGGAGTTTGGTTTTTAACACTTCCAACCACAACATTAAACTTTTTAGATACTTTATAATCATTAACAACTCTTAATTGGTAAGAAGGTATATTCACAAATAAGTAATCTGCAGGCCAATTTTCTTTCCATCTCCATCTTTCTAAACTCGCTTTAATTTGTTGGTAATATTCATAAGGACTTACTGATAATGCTTTCGCCGTATTTGTACCTATTAAACCATCTGACTTTAAACCATGATCTAACTGAAATTTTTCTATGGCACTTTCGTAAAGAGAATCTTTATGATCTTCAGTTAAATAATTATGCAAAACTAGAGCCTTTTTAGCTTGAACAACTGATTTTGTCGAGTCTTGCCTAAAGTTAACTACAGCTACAGTTTTTGTAGACAAGCTAGCGTGTTCTAAATATTTTGCCAATCCTTTCTGCAAATTTCTGTATTCCGGTTGTTTCGGCTGAAAATCAATTAATTTTTCTATTAAGCTATCTTTCTCATAAGCAACTTGTAAGTATTCAGGTAAATTGATATTAAATTTTTTACGCGGTAAAATAGACACCTCATTTAAAGAATCTAAAACACCATAATTTAAATGTCTACCAAATCTCATATATTCATAAGATAAAAGCACCTCTAATCGACTTAACAAGGCATATCTACTCTTTTTGTCGGCTATACCTTCAATTTCTTTATGAATTGCTCTTAACTCGTTTATTGGATATAGCCTAGTGTCTAATCCATACACTTTAGCATCTGACAAAGCTTCTAATAATTTACTTCCATCTTTATTCAAAGTAATAGAGTCTGATATCCATAATGTAGAATAATTGACATTTTTATAAAGCGTTTCTAACCATTGCAGACTGTCCACTCTTATTTCATTTATTTCGTCTTTAATAATCGAATTACGATTAGAGGCAAAGAACTGATTAAAGTCAGCTCTATAATCTGTTTTAGGAATTTCTATGTTCTTTGTTTGGGTCTTTTCTGCACAAGAAGTAAGCATAACCAGAACAAAGATTACGAGAATATTTAATGTCTTTTTCATATAAGAACTAAGTCGCAAATTTAACAAATTAAATTGCACATAGTTCTCGTTTATTATCTTTTTCATACTTGTAGGTTTATTGATACTACAAATCTATACAAGAATCAAACCAAAAAAAGGACACTTTTCCGTAATAATACTATCCCTGAATATAGGGGTAGTACAAAATATAAAGATATTATTTACCAATTAAAGATTTACCTACTATACATTCCAAACATCTTTGATTAATACAATAATTATTTTTCAATTGCAATAAAGCCTGACTTTCTAATGCTGACTTAGATGTAATGCGCAATTGATCAAACTTATTTATTATACTATTTACCTCTGGCTTCAATTGTCTAATGGCTTCTAATATCTCTGATTCATTTAATTTACCAATAGACTTTAAATAGATGAATTTGAATGGGATAATTGTATTAATCAACAATAAATCGACGAAAGATTTTGAGAGCTTTTTACTACTCTTTTTAGATTGTGAAGTAAAGGAATAATGCGTCTTCCAAAAGCTAGCTAAACTAATATCAAATAACTTATACATTTCTTGAATATCCGTAATTGAAACAATTTCAGAAAATAGACTCTGATGTTTATTGAATAATACCGCTAATTGTGCAATACGAATTGTAGGAAAATTATTGGGTCTTAATCTAAAAAATTGAAATGGTGTAACTATTTGATGTGATAACTTAAATTTGGATTTCAAGAAACTGTATTCATTCTGTAAATTGATATAATATGGATCTTGAATTTCATCAGCTAATAAATTAGCTTGACCAAATAACAATGCTTCTAGTGAAATTAAATTATTCGATTGCTTTCTAACAATGGTGTAATCCAGTTTATTGGCAAGATTAAAAAAAGCATCACCATTAACTTTTAGTCCAAAATTTTTCGCTAACATTTTAAACAAAACAGCTTCCCAATCATTTTTAGAACTTACTAGTAATTGTTCAATAAGTTTAGATTTTTCTTCTAAACGTTCAATATATAAACGTTCTAACCAATTTGTTAATTGAAATTTATCTACATCTTTAATGTCATTCTCACAGTTTATCCATTTATCTTGTGATGAAAATAATTGATGATAATTATCTAGAATATCTTTTTGAGTATAATTTTTTAATTCTAATGTTGGAATTACACTGTTGTCTTTTCTGTGCACATCAACATCATATTGCCAAACAACATGTAAAATAGTATTATCATAATTACTATCCTTTTCGTGACCATGCACATACCAATCTGAAGATTTGATATGAATTTCTACATTACCTGCCCAGAGTTGATCTCCAATTTTCAGTTTTGCATTAAAAAAATCAGAACCTGAATTAAAATTACGCTCGCCACTATTTATTATTTCTAAGGTTTCTTGCAGGGTTGATCTTAAATTTTCAGTAGAAAATAATTTGTACTTCCATATATAATGTAGAAAATCTTCTTTAAACATTTATCTCGTTCTGCTTTATCAATCTTTAATTACGATCTTATCCCTTTTTCACAATGGTAATTTAGCTAATAATTACTTTAATTGTTTATGCTCAATATGATTAATTCATAAAATTAGTTACAGTAAAATCACTTCCTTAAAGTTATCGTATTGCAGAAATCACATCGTATTTGGTAATAATTTGATATGTACCATTTTCTAAATCAACTAACACGGCTTTATTATCCTTATCTATTAAATTAGAAATTTTATCAATCGATGCATCCTTATTTACAATAGGGAAGGCTTTACGCATAACTTCCTTTATTGGTTTATCTGCTATATTTTTATCTTCAAAATAAAGTCTGAATAAATCACTCTCATCTATAGATCCCACAAAACCGTTTTGATCTTCAACTGGAATTTGAGAAATATCATGCTTACGCATACGCTCAATAGCATGAGAAACTAATTCTTCCGTTTTAGCTGTTACGAGTTGGTTACAAACTCTGTCTTTAATTAAATCTATAGCTTTGGTAATTTCTTCATCTAAAAAGCCTCGTTCTCTCATCCAATCGTCATTAAACATTTTTCCAACATAACGACTTCCATGATCATGAAACAATACCACAACAACATCTTCTGGTTTAAAATGTTCCTGCAGTTGTAATAATCCTTTAATTGCAGACCCAGCCGAATTCCCACAAAAAATTCCTTCTTCTATTGCCAACTTCCTTGTAAAAACAGCTGCATCTTTATCAGTCACCTTTGTAAAACCATCTATAATGTCAAAATTAACATTCTTAGGTAAAATGTCCTCTCCAATACCTTCTGTAATATAAGGATAAATCTCATTCTCATCAAAAATACCAGTTTCATGATACTTTTTAAATACTGATCCATAAGTATCTATTCCCCAAATTTTAATATTAGGATTTTTCTCCTTCAGAAATTTACCTACTCCTGAAATAGTACCTCCTGTACCGACACCAGCAACAAAATGTGTTATTTCACCATCCGTTTGCTCCCATATTTCTGGTCCTGTCTGCTCGTAATGAGCTAAACTATTAGAAGGATTATCATATTGATTTACGTACCAAGAATTTGGTGTTTCAGTAGCTAATCTTTTAGAAACAGAATAATATGAACGAGGATCATCAGGCTCAACATTAGTAGGGCAAACAATTACCTCTGCTCCTACTGCTCTTAAAATATCCATTTTTTCTTTGGATTGTTTGTCACTAATTACACAGATTAATTTATAACCTCTCACTATTGCGACTAAGGCTAAACCCATCCCTGTATTACCAGAAGTACCTTCTATAATAGTTCCGCCAGGTTTTAACCTACCATCAGCTTCAGCGTCATCAATCATTTTTACAGCCATTCTATCTTTTACTGAATTTCCTGGATTAAAAGTTTCGACTTTAGCCAATACCAATGAATCAATTTCTTTAGCAATGTTATTTAACTTTACTAATGGTGTATTACCTATCGTTTCTAATATATTTTTTGCGTACTGCATTTATTTTTTTCTATTTAATTGTGTTTTTTTCAACTAGTAATGCGATTAATAAAAGTTTTTATTTATAATTATTGTGGTTTAAAATTCAAAAAACAAGTTTTAAATTGTAATTCATAAAATACGTTTTATATTTTATCTAAACATTTTAGGAAAAGTATCTTCCGGAGATTTAGAAAGTATTGACAATCTAAACATTGATTGTAAAAAACCTAACCCATATCCAAAAAACATAACTAACGTAGCTACAATGCTTAAAATAGCTACAATCACATTTTTATTTTTAAACAAAGCATCAAAAAATATTAAAATAAAATAACCTGTAAAAAATAAGGCGAACCAGTTAAAATGAAAAAGAAGTCCTACTAATGACAGTAATGAACTAATTACAAAAATGCTGGGAAACCAATAAGTAATCTTACCCGTGTTTGGATGAAGTCTATTTAATATTGGTCTCGCTGCACCGAAGTTAAATGTTTGTCTAAAAAAACTGGTCCAATTAACACGTCTTTTATGATAAACATACGCTTCTTCAATAAACTGTGTCTCAAAATTATTTTCCCACAATCTAAAAGTCAAATTTATATCTTCTCCAAAATGTAAAGCACTAAAACCGCCAGTTTTTAAAAACGCTTTTTTTGAAATTCCCATATTGAAACTTCTAGGCTGGAATTTCTTTAAGTTTTTATTTCCTCGAAGTCCTCCTGTTGTTAATACAGAAGTCATTGCGTAATTTATTGCTTTCTGTATTGTTGTGAAAGAAGGATGTGCTGCATCAGCACCACCAAATGCGTCTGTGTATTCATTTAACAATGTCTCTAAAACTATGGTTAAGTAATTCTCAGGTAAAATACAATCAGAATCTAATATGATATAATAGTTGCCTTTTGCATTTTGCATACCGAAATTTCTGCTTAAACCAGGTCCAGAATTATCTTTGGTCAAATAGTTAATATTCAGTTTATCCTTAAACTTACCAATAATATGTTTAGAGGTTAAATTTGAACCATCTTCTACAACTACAACCTCAAAATTTTCTTTAAAATCCTGTGTAACAAGGCTGAGCAAAAGCTCGTCAAGTTCATCTGGACGATTATAAACTGGGATTATTATAGAAAATTGAAGATCCAATTAGTTAATTTTTAATATCTCAAAGATAAGGATTGCATTTATATATTTTAGACATAAAAAAAAGACTCTCGAAATGGAGAGCCTTTTATATATTAACTAAAACTATTTATTTCTTAAGTATTTTAAATGTTCCTGTACTACCACCAACCATAGCTTTCACAAAATAAGTTCCTGCTGGTAATTGGTCTAAACTTAATTCAGCTTGAATATCATTTTGATGTACTCTCTTTATTTCTTTACCTAAAACAGAATACAAACTAATTTGCTGAATATTTTCATTAGCTCTCATTTTTAAAACTCTATCCACTGGATTCGGATAATAAGAAAATCCTTTAGCTGTAATTTCATCAATAGATAATGTTGAAGATGTTATTGCTAAATCAAAAGCTCCTTCGGCACCATTCACCGTTCCACTTGGGTATGCTATATTAATATAATAGGATGTACCAAGGGTTGAAGTAAAAGTAGCCCCTTCAACGATGTTCACCCCTCCACTATTACTATCTTCAACACAAGTAAAAGCACCACAAGAACCTGCATATACACCAATTCCCACGTCCCATGAATCAGGAGAAGCAATTATAGAAATAGTCCCACCATCACCTATTATTTTATACCAAACTCCATCGTTCAATCCAATACACCCAGATGCTGTAACAAATCCCGTACCTACCGCACTATTTGTTGCGGATGATGCATCATAATTAACATTATGAGGTAAGCTACCAATTGAAATTGCATCATTACAATCATCATTAGATGGAGCTGATGGAGCTGTACCAACACATACATCAAAGGTTGTTGTAGCTCCGCTGGTTGAAGAATTACTATAAATTCTAATAAAATATGTATTACCAATTGTCAGACCATTTAAATCAAAATTTTCTGGGTCACTGCAACTTATTGGAACATCTGTTGCTGTTGTTGGGCAATTACCTGTAACTCCTCCATCGAAAACATTGGCATATAAATTAATTGGACTTCCTGCTATATTCGATATTTTAACTTTATGTATTGCACTAATAGCAATAAACTTATACCAAACATCATCATTCGCCTTTGTACTACCTAACGTAAGGCAACTGCCTCCTAATCCGTCTGATGCTAAAGAAGATGCCGTTGCATCTACTAAAGTTCCAGAAGATACTGTTCCGCATAAATAATTTGGGTTTACCGTTAAAGTTGTAGCATTAGCACAATTATCATTGATTGGTGGTGCAATAATATAGTCCATTTCATTTACATTCGCTTGTACAAATCCCGTAAATACGAAGAAAAACGCAATTAAAAATCCGTATGTAGTTTTTCTGTTCATAATTTTATTATTAAAATAGATTGTCAATACCCCCATAACGATTTTTTTTTTAAAAAATTATAAAAAAAAGTTATAAAAAGTATTATAATTATATAATATGTTCCTCGTAATATTAAATTGTTACTCTTTTATAAAATAATCCATAACTGACTGACTGACACCCATATTAGAAAAACCGCCATCATGAAATAAATTTTGTAATGTTACTTTTTTTGTTAGGTCAGAGAATAATGAAATAGTATAATCGGCACACTCTTGTGCTGTGGCATTTCCTAAAGGTGACATTTTTTCCGCATATGCGATAAATCCATCAAAACCTTTCACTCCTTGACCCGCTGTTGTAGGTGTTGGTGACTGAGATATAGTATTGACTCTTACTTTTTTATCTGAACCAAAAAAGTACCCAAAACTTCTGGCAATTGATTCTAAATACGCTTTATTATCTGCCATATCGTTATAGTCAGGAAAAACACGTTGTGCTGCCATATATGTTAATGCCACAATAGACCCCCACTCGTTCATTGCATCTTTTTTGTATAACACGCTCATTACTTTATGAAAAGATACAGCGGAAACATCCCAACCTTTTGCCGTAAAATCATAATTAGATTCGGTATAAGGTATCTTTTTCCTCACATTTACAGACATTCCAATAGAATGCAATACAAAGTCTAATTTTCCTCCTAAAATTTCTGTTGCTTTTTCGACTAAATTTTCTAAATCTTCTACTGAAGTGGCATCCGCAGGTATAACTTCAGAATTCGTTTTTGTAGCTAACTTATCTATTTGCCCCATTCTCATTGCAATTGGAGCGTTGGTTAACACAAATGTAGCCCCCTCTTCATGAGCTCTTTCAGCTGTTTTCCAAGCTATCGAATTTTCATCTAATGCTCCAAAAATAATTCCTCGTTTTCCTTTCAATAAATTATACATATAAAGCTTTTATTATATCCGTTTTAGAAAGTGTAAAATTAGTGTAATATTCTTTAAATACTAAACCAATCATTCAATTTCTTGATCTAATAATTGCTTCGCATGAACAATGGCCGTTTCTGCAATATCTTTTCCACTTAACATCTCTGCTAGTTCTTGAATACGTTGCTCTTGAGATAAAATTTTAATATTGGTTAATGTTTGTTTATTCTTATCTGTTTTATAAACCTTAAAATGATATTTCCCTTTTGCTGCAATTTGAGGTAAATGTGTAATTGCAATCACTTGCATATGTTCACTCATCGTTGACATAACCTTAGCAATTCTATTTGAAACTTCTCCGGATACACCCGTATCTATTTCGTCAAAAATTATAGTTGGTAAATTGGAATAATTACATAAAATAGATTTAACAGCTAACATAATTCTAGACATTTCACCTCCTGAAGCAATTTTCTTGAGTGTTTCATAATTACTACCTTTATTTGTAGATATTAAAAAATCTAGCTCATCTTTACCATTACTTAAAAACGCTGTCCCTTTTATTAAATCAATTTTAAAAGATGTATTGGGCATTTCCAAATTCTTAAGTAATATTCCTAATTGTTTAATTAATTCTGGAATTGCTTTCTTTCTACTATGATGTAAAATATCAGAACAGTTGTCTAGTTTTTTCTCAACCTCTAAGATTTCAATTTTCTTTGCTTTTACAATCCCTTCAGCATTTTCAACTGCACTTACTTTTATCTCTAAAATTTGCTTTTTCTCTAGCAGCTCATTTATAGTTGCTACTTGATGTTTTTTTTGTAAATTATATAGTAATTGAAGACGGTCATTATATTTTTCAATTTCTTGTGGACTATAATCTACACCATCATTACTATTTTCAAGTTCTTTTGTTATATCATCAAAATCAATTTTTAAACTTGATATTCTGTCTGACAAACCCTCAAACGTTTTACCATACTTAGACAACTTTTGAATGATATTTACATAATTTAACAATGCATCACCTAACCCAGTATCTTCCAAATCTACCAAATTCTGAGCATCTGTCAAGAGTAATTTTATCTCTTCAACATGATTTAGTTTCTCTAAAGTTTCTTCTAAAAATTCCTGTTCATTTTCTTTAAAATCAGCTTCAATCAATTCATCTAATAAAAATGAATTATAATCATGTTGACTTTGAGCTTCAACCTGACGTTTTTCTATTTCTACTAATTCTTTACGTAGCTTTTTATAAATTTTCAACCCTTTTTTAAAGGAAATTAATGTTTTGGAGTTACCTGCTAACGCATCAATAACTAGAAATTGAAACGCATTATCTGCTAATTGTAATGTTTGATGCTGTGAATGCACATCAATCAATTTATCACTTAAACTAGTAAGAACAGAGAGTGTTGTTGGAGTGTCATTAATGAAAGCCCTAGATTTTCCACTTGGTAAAATTTCACGCCTAATGATTGTTCGCTTTTCAAAATCGAGATCATTGGTTTCAAAAAATGATTTTAAGTCGAATTTATCTATTAAAAATTCACCTTCAATAATACATTTCTCATCTTTTATTTTTAGGCTTGACAGGTCAGCTCGCTTTCCTAAAATGAGTCCTAATGCTCCTAATAAAATTGATTTCCCTGCCCCAGTTTCACCAGTAATAATAGAGAAACCATCTTGAAAACTCACTTCTAAATAATCAATTAGGGCATAGTTTTTAATGGATAATGATGCTAACATCTTGTCAATTTAGTGTTTATATTTATTAGTAGTTTATTTACACAACTTACTCAACAAAAAAACTAATAGTATTGAAATTTTATATTTAATTCTATTAGAAGTAACTGCTTGAAATCGGTTTCAAAATTAAGCCTTTTTTATTGAATTGATTTAAAGTTTTTATGTTTGAGAAATAATAAAATTCAATTTCAAAATATAGCAAAATTACAGTTAATAATTCAAAAAAAATTAAGATTTTAATACCCCACTTGAACCATTTATTGATGGTATTAATTCAAAAACATTAGTTGGTGCCAATGATTTTTCAATGGTATGTGATACATAAAGTATTGTAATTTCCCTTTTTTCTAATAATGTATTAATGAGTTGTGTAACCAAATTGGCACTCTCTCGATCAAGCCCCTCGACTGGTTCATCCAAAATTAACAATGGCGGTTGTTTCACTAATGCTCTAACTATCAATACCAACCTTTGCTGCCCAAGCGTCAACTTATTGAAATAGGAACCTTTTAAATGAGTCATTTTAATAATCTCTAGCCATTGTTCTGCTTTGTGTTGTTGTAAATCTGACGGTTGTTTATATAAACCAATAGAATCAAAAAAACCTGATAAAATCATCTGTTCAACGGTTTGATTTCTTTTAAACAACTCTGCTATATTTGTCGAAAAATGCCCTATCCTGCTTTTGATATCCCAAATACTTTCACCAGTTCCCTTCCTTTTGCCGAAAATATATATGTTTTGACCATACGCTTTTGGATTATCACCTGTTATTAAAGATAGAATAGTACTTTTTCCAGATCCATTTGGTCCAATTAATTGCCAAAACTCACCCTTTTTAATATCCCAAGTAATATCCTTAACAATTACATTATCATTGTAACTTACTGAAACTTCTTCAAATTTTACAACACTTTTATAATCTTGACTAAATGATAATAAAGAGCTTGGAATTTCGGATTTTAAATTGGCTGTTTTTATTGTATTAGGTCTTTTAATTTCTGAAAACAATAAATCATTATTTTCTAAATACCATTTCTCTTTTATAAATGGTAGCATATTTTCTTCTCGATTTGCCAATTGAATGATTGAAATTGTTTGAGACAACTCTATTAGTTGATTTCCTAAATCTATTCTTGATTGATGATCTAAATGATCAAATGGATTATCGAAAATAATATAATCAGGCTTTTGAGCTAGACAATATTTTAAAAAGGCTTTTCTCCGCTCTCCAGAAGAAAAGGTATTTAATTGTCTCTTTTCGGATGTTGTTATTTCTATAGTATGATATCTATGTTCTTTGGCAATAAAATCAGCAATTGCAATGTCAGAAAACAATACCCCTTTTGCTTTATTAAATACGGCCAATTGTCCGTATAGGTTTTGCGATAAAATTCTATTAATCAATTCCTTTTTATTGACTCGATTACTAATTAATATGGCGAAGTGCTGTATTGGTTTCAATGCTTAAGTACTTTTCTATGATTTATGAATATTTTATCAAAAATTATTGAACATCTAATTATACAGTCCTGTATTTCCTTTTGCTAATAAAGGCAATAAACTTTTAACAATTTCAGGATTTTCTTTAGCTATATTTTTTGTCTCCCAAGGGTCCTTATCATGATCATACAATTCCAATGTAGGCTCTTCAGTTCTCCAATATTTAGTTAATCGATATTGATTGGCTCTCATAGAAATTCCATTGTTAAAATAACTGTAAGCAACACTATTTTGAATAGTATCAGGGTTAGAAATAGTATTTACTAAACTCTTTCCATCAAGTGGGTAATCAGCAGAGATTCCACATAATTCCATTAAGGTAGGGTAAATATCTACAGATTCTACAATTGCATTCACCTTTTTTCCTTGTGACAATTTTCCTGGTACTTTTATGATAAGAGCACTTCTTAAGGCCACATCAAACAGGGTGTGTTTCCCCCAAACTAAATCATTACCCAAATGCCAACCATGATCGCCCCAAATTACAACAATTGTATTTTCATCCAAACCAAGTGCTTTAATCTCACTAATAACTTTACCTATTTGAGCATCGACATAACTAACAGCAGCATAATATGCATGTGTCAATTTTTTCGAATATGAATCAGACAATGGCTTAGATAATCCGGCTGTTTCATCAGTTAGTTGATATCCATTGAACTCACCACTTTTCTGAAGACTCTTCTTATTTACATCTTCTGGGATAAATGGATTTGGTGCCAGTGGCATATCATCCCTATCGTACAGATTCCAGTATTTTTTTGGAGCATTAAAAGGTAAGTGTGGTTTAAAAAATCCTACACCCAGAAAAAATGGTTGATTCTTATTTTTTAATTCCTTTAATTTAGCAATAGCTAACTCAGCTGTTAGACCATCAGGATAACCATCATCATCTACATCTCCAGATTCATAGGGTTTAACCTGTCTTTTAAGACTCTGTCTATTTTCTCCATTGGAGTATGCAAAAAAGGCATTCCATCCTGTTTTCCATTTACCGCTATTGAAGAGAAACTCGTTCCAACTATTTGGCATTTCTCTTATGGTAGATGGAGTTTCTTCATAACCATACACCAATCCATCAGCAGAATGACTCATTTTACCAATACCAACTGTATAATACCCGTTCTTTTTAAATTGATGTACAAAAGATTCTGGTTGAATGGTATCTGACTTATGGCCCATTTCACTTTCAAATACATTATTTAAGAGATGAGATGTTTTTTTAGGTCTAAGACCAGTCATAAGACTATATCTTGATGCTCCACATGTAGGAACCTGTACATAATGGTTAGTAAACACTAAACCTTCTGAAGCCAAATTATCTATGTTAGGCGACTTTATTATGGTATTACCATAACAACCCAATTCCGGACGTAAATCGTCAACAGCTATAAATACAACATTTGGGCTATTTTTCGCTTTTGGTTTGGTGTTTATATTCCCTGTCTTACTTACACAACTTGATACTATCAAAATTATGAAAATGACTAATACCCTTTTTGAAATTATTTTTAAGTCCAAAATATATGAGAAGATCAAATTAAAATTGAATTATTACGCTAAGATAAGCATAAATACAATTTTTAATACTCTAAAAAGGAAATTCAATTGATATTTTAGATTTTAATTTTATCCCATTTTTCGTTATACGAGGGATAAATTTTAAGTAAAGTCTCTTTTAGTTTTACCGCATTAATTCGCGGGCCATCTGAAAATACATCAACAATTTCATCTGATTTAGTATCCATAAAAACTCTTAATAAAAAAGCATTGGGGCGAGTATTATAAATATTATTTAAAAGTAGAACAGCTTCACTAATATTTGACTTGGCTGTTTTCTTATCTTCACTCATCAAGTCTAATCCATTTAAGTGATACTTATAAAGTGCAGTTCTAAAGTCCTTGTACGTTGGTGATAAAATGTTCTCGTTTAATTGATATCTCGTATTGTTACCATCTATTCTATTCCAACCAGAAAAACCTCCTTGTTGAGCAAGGTTTACTACTTTTTCAGCTTTTTTATGATATTCTTCACCACCATTAAGTTCAAAAGAGTCAGCATCAATACCTAACACAGTGTAAACATAAAAAGTTAAAATAGAGACCAAATTAGATTGGAAACTATTTTCGTTATAAATCAAGTTTTGAAATTCAGTATAATTAAAAGACAAGTTATTGTCTTTATAATTTAAAATGGGACTTTGATATGTAGAGTTATAAACTGGTCGTGTAGCAATTATGGAAATATTACCTTTAAAATCATTAGAAGAGGGTTGCTCTAATATGGTTAATGTAATGGCACAATTTATACGTTCTTGAGGTTTATAATTTTTATCAGTCCATTTTGTGTTATTAATATAATCTGAAATAGAAGTCTGTAGATTATCGTATAATTGTTTATTACTGCTTTGTACCTGATCTGAATTTACAATGACTAAAGCATTTAATTCTTGACTACTCATTTTAAAAGTAGCACATAAAAATAATGCGAATAATAAACTATGCTTAATGTTTTTTGAGTATTTCATTAAAAATATCTTTTGCTACTTCTGTTTTTGACTTCGTTTCAAAACTTTGACACTCTTCATTAGTATCAATTAGCGTTATTTTATTGGTGGGTTTTTTAAAGCCTGCTCCTTTATCATTTAGAGAGTTTAACACTATTAAATCGAGATTTTTACGTCTTAATTTACCTTTAGCATTTTCTAATTCATTAGAAGTTTCTAAAGCAAAACCCACTAAAAATTGATGTTTTTTAGCTTCACCAAGAGAAGCCAATATATCCTTTGTTGGTACTAATTTAATATTTAATACGGCATCTATCTTTTTTATTTTATCATCTGCTGCATGATCTGGTCTAAAATCAGCCACTGCTGCAGACAATATTGCTATATTACAAGTTGCATAATGCTGATGTACCGCTGTATACATTTCTTCAGCAGTTACTACATCAATTCTCTTAATTAACGTATGTTTTATGGTTTCATTGGATGGTCCAGAAATTAAAATAACCTCTGCACCTAGATTCGCAGCCTCTTTAGCCAATTCAAACCCCATATTACCAGAGGAATGATTGCCAATAAAACGAACAGGATCAATAGCTTCATAAGTTGGCCCAGCTGTAATAAGTACTTTTTTATTTCGTAAAGGTAATCCTGAAATTATATGGTTTTCAATAAAAGCTAAAATATTTTCAGGTTCAGCCATTCTACCTTCACCTTCTAAACCACTAGCCAATTCACCAACTTCAGCGGGAATCATAATATTTCCAAAAGTCTCTAATTTTTGTAAATTCTCTTTGGTCGAATTGTGTATGTACATGTCTAAATCCATTGCCGGAGCAAAATAAACTTTACATTTTGAGGACAAATAAGTAGCTAGCAATAAGTTATCGCAAATTCCATTTGCCATTTTAGACATAGTATTTGCCGTTGCTGGAGCTATTACAACAAGATCTGCCCATAGACCTAAATCGACATGGTTGTTCCATACTTCATTCTCATCTTCTTTATCATAAAAAGTAGAATAAACTGGATTCTTGGAAAGTGTAGAAAGTGTAAGTGGAGTTACAAAATCTTTAGAAGCAGGAGTCATGACAACTTTAACATGAGCTCCTGCTTTTATAAAAAGTCTAACTAAGTAGGTGGTTTTATAAGCAGCGATTCCTGCGGTTACCCCCAATAGAATATTTTTACCGCTTAAAACAGACATTATTACTTATCTTCAGTTTCTTCTGGGTTTCTATAGTAGATACCTCCATGTAACCACTCTTCAACGGCCATTGCAGTAGGCTTAGGTAATTTTTCGTAAAAACGAGAAACCTCAATTTGTTCTTTATTTTCAAAAACTTCTTCTAGGCTATCATTATGTGTAGCAAATTCTTCTAACTTATCAATAAGTTCCTTTTTAAGGTCTTCATTAATTTGATTAGCTCTTTTTGCCATAATTGAAATGGACTCATAAATATTATGAGTTGGTGCTTCAATTTTAGATCTATCATAAGTTATAGTAGTGATAGGTGCTTCAGAATTTTTATAATCCATTTTTCGTGTATTTTGCGTATAGTTCTTTTAACTTTTCTAACTCTTTATTCAAATCTTCTAATTTAGAAGAAAACTCTTTTAACCTTTCTGATTCAGGAAAGTTTTTATTTAATCTATCATATGAAGCAGTCGCATTATTAATACGTTCTTCTTTTTTAAATTCTGCACTATTCATTGCCAATTTATAAGCTGCCAAAAACTTATAGGCAAGTGCTTCTTCCTTATATTCAGTACCAAAATTATCTTCTATAAAAATATCAAAGGCCATAATTGCAGCTTGATATTTTTCTGTAATATAATACTGCTTAGCAATATCAAATGCTTTTTTCTCTAATCGTGTAGCTAAATCATCATAATACTGATTTGCTTCCTTAATTTTCTCAGATTCTGGAAATTTATCAATAAAATTTTGTAGAGCGGTTAATGCTTTATGCGTATTTGCCTGATCTCTACTTGATTTTGGCGAATCATAATAATAACTTTGTGCTGCTAAAAAGGTAGCATCTTCTATTTTCGAACTCGACGGATAGTTTCCAATAAAACGTTCAAAATAATAAGCTGCTAATTCATAACTTTTCGTTTTAAAATTTGCTTCACCCACCATATATTGGATACGTTCCATTTGAGGCTTTGCACCATATTTTGGAATTACCTTCTCAAATAAATTAATAGATTTATTATAACTACCCTCTTCAAATAATTGAGTAGCCAATTTATACTGATCTTCAGTTGTGCCTTTGTTTAACACCTTATGGTATTCACTACAAGCTGAAAAAGTCACGGTAATAATGACCAATAAACCAAGTTGTTTTATTCTAAACATTTTGCAAAAGTACTTATTTAAAACTAATTAATAAAAACTATTTTTTAATAGCCCTTCGTAGAGCATCTCTTTAAACGGAAAGCAAATGTAAAATTTGTTATTTTATTGTTAGAATAATGATTACTAAAACTTTGTTAATAGTACAAAACGAAACCTTAAGGTTCAATTTGAACTGAAGACTGAACGGTAAGTTGTTTTATATCGTTATCAAATAAATACAACCCTCCTTTATCGTCACCAATCAAGTTTATTTTATCAAGAATATTTCTTGCAACAGCCTCTTCTTCAATCTGTTCAGCCACATACCATTGTAAAAAATTATGTGTTGCGTAATCTTTAACTTGAAGACAAATATGTACCAATTCATTGATGGTTTCAGATACATGAACTTCATGTTTAAATAAGGTTTCAAACATTTCTTTAAAAGAACCAAACGAAGATGAAGGTGCGTTCAACTGAGAAACTTTAGCATGCCCTCCCCTTTCATTAATATATTTTACTAATTTTAGCATATGTTGTCTTTCTTCATCAGATTGTGCATACATAAACTCAGCAACACCTTCTAATCCTTTTACTTCTGCCCAAGACGCCATTGCCAAATAAATTTGAGAAGACTCAGCTTCTATTGTTATTTGCTCATTTAGGGCTTTTTCTACTTCTTTAATTAACATTTTTATCTATTTTTCTAAGTTTAACTTTATTAATAATTATCGATAAAGTTACTAATTTTTTCTTGTAATTCAGAACTGGCTTCTACTAAAGGAAGTCTTACTGAAGATTCACAAATGGAACGTTTTTTAAGTAAAGCTTTAATACCTGCTGGGTTACCCTCTTCAAAAATATAATATATACTATTCATTAATTTGAAATGCAACCTAGAGGCTTCCTTACTTTTACCTTCTAAAGCTAATTTTATCATCTTAGAAAAATCACCAGGAATACCTTGTCCAATTACAGAGATTACTCCGGCTCCACCCATTAATACCATTGGTAACGCAACCATATCATCACCAGATAAAACTAAAAACCCTTCTGGTTTATTTTGCAGCAACCTAAATGCCTGATCCATATCACCAGAAGCTTCTTTAACTCCAATAATATTTGAACAATCAGAAGCTAATCTTAAGATCGTTTCTGGAGTCATGCTCACTCCTGTTCTACTAGGTACATTATATATAATAATTGGTTTAGAACTTATGGAAGCAATTGCTTTAAAGTGCTGATAAATACCCTCTTGTGTAGGTTTATTGTAATACGGAGAAACAGAAAGAATAGCATCAAAAGCTGCTAAATCCGTTTCTTGTACTTCATTAACAACAGCTTGCGTATTGTTACCACCAATACCAATAACCAAAGGTAATTGACCGTTGTTTGCTTCAACAACCGTCTTTATTACTTTTTGTTTTTCATCATTTGTTAAGGTTGCTGGCTCTCCAGTAGTTCCCATTACCACCAAATAGTCAATACCATTGTCAATCTGAAAATTAACAAGTCTTACTAAAGCCTCATAATCAACTGATTTATCTACTTTAAAAGGAGTTACTAAAGCGGCTCCGGTACCATAAAATTGTGTCATTCTATTAAATTAAAAATCTGTAAATACTTTGCTAACTCATCGTTAAAAACATCAATTTTATTTCCTTCAACAGCAATGGTAAAATCATACAAATTTTGTAATTCTTCATTGGCAAAACTCACTTTAAATTTTGCTTTTGATCGCATTGATAATATATTTGTATAAATACTTGAATGACTACAATAATTGATTAACAAATCATAATCAGCATTTACGAAATCTAATACATTAGATGCTTTTGGTTTACCAAACATACCCAAATCTTTTTCAGAAAAGGTATTGTAATGTTGCGTTACAAAATCGTCTTTTAGGTTTTCAAAAATGATAATTTCTAAACTTTTATGAGGCATTTTTAATTTCTGACTCAAGTTTCTCGAAATATCATAACCGCCAAATAATCGCGAATCAGCTAAAACGCCAATTGTTATTATTTTTTTCGGAATATTATCGTTTGTACTCTTTAATCTTTTTAATTGTTTTTGATAATACTGTGCAGCTGTTTTCTTTTTTAAACCTGTAAAATTCATTGGTTTTTAACAATTGTAAGGCAAAATTAATAATTCGGGTTGTAAACTAATGGTAATGTATTCAAATTAAACGAATAGTTTATATACGTTAGTATTTAAACAAGTATAATAATTGAAAATTAATTATTTAAACGCTTTTCCATCTTCTCTAACAATATTTTTGAAGCCGTATTAAAACCTTGTAATAAGCTAACAGCTCCTTGAGCTTTCAATTGTAGATTCAATGCTAATCGGTTCTTAAAATCTTCAGACTTAAAATAATCTCTTGCCTTTTGATTTTCTCTTCTCATGTACATATCAGCCGCAAAATTGTAATTCTCTTTCATGTTTAAGGTGTTTTCATAAACATCCTTTTCAATTTTTGTATTTAAGTCTATAAAACTAGCATTAATTTCATTGTACAACGCCAATCCATACACCACAACAGAATCTTGAGCAATTTCTACATCATAACTGTAATTTTTAAGAAGGTCATAGCCGTTTTTAGTAATTGCCAATGGAATACCCGTAAAAATAATGGACTGTAGATCTCCATTCTTTTTATAAAAAGTTTTTGAAATAGTATCGCTAAGTGCCAATCTACCAACAGAATCTTGCTTTTTATAATATTTAATTATAAAGTTTGCTCTTGTTGTATCTCTAACAATATCACTTCTGAAAATATGTAAAATATTATCTAAATTTTTTTCTTGTTTTTTATCTTCACTCCAATCATTAATTGATAGAGCTATCAAAATACCAGTAACAACTAGAATAATTTCGCCAAAAGCGTACAATAAATATTTTCTAAAACCGGAAGATTTTACTATTTGTTTTCTGGCATTTGAAAATAATTTCATTCTTATAACGTTTGTACGTTTAATATAAAAAAGTTTAGAGTAATTTATAGCATTTCGCCAGATTCTTTCAGCTTTTCAGCATTTTCAGCAAGTTTTAATTCTTCAACAATTTTATGGATATCACCATTAATAATATTGCTTAAATCGTAAAGAGTTAATCCAATTCTATGCTCTGTAACACGACCTTGAGGATAATTGTAAGTTCTAATTTTTGCAGATCTATCACCACTCGAAACCATACTTTTACGTTTTATGGAGTCTGCAGCCTGCTTTTTTGCCAATTCAGATTCGTATAACCTAGAACGCAATACTTTTATAGCTTTTTCTAAATTTTTATGTTGCGATTTCTGATCTTGACACTTTGCCTCAATACCTGTAGGAATGTGTTTCAATTGAATTGCCGAATATGTAGTATTTACACTCTGCCCACCTGGACCTGTAGATGTCGTTCTAATAATTTTCACATCTTTCATATCAAGTTCCACATCAAACTCTTCAGCTTCCGGTAAAACCATCACTGTTGCAGCAGAAGTATGTACTCTACCTTGGGTTTCTGTTTGCGGTACACGTTGTACACGATGTACACCTGCCTCAAATTTCATATCACCATAAACATCATCACCAGATATACTAAAAATAACCTCTTTAAAACCACCTGATGTACCTTCACTAACATCAACCAATTCGGTTTTCCATCCTTTATCAGAACAGAATTTCGTGTACATTCTATAAAGGTCTCCAGCAAAAATACTAGCCTCATCACCACCTGTACCCGCTCTAATTTCAACCATAACGTCTTTAGCGTCTTCTGGATCTTTAGGTATTAGCATGTATTTTATATCTGATTCTAATTTTTCTAATTTTTCAGAAGCTTCCCCTAATTGCATTTGTGCCATCTCCACCATTTCAGCATCAGACCCATCATCAATAATTTCTTTTGCCTCATCTACCCTACTCAATATAACTTTATACTCTTCCCCTTTATCTACAATAGTTTTAAGGTCTTTGTATTCTTTATTAAGTTTTACATATCGTTTCTGATCAGTAATAATATCTGGCTGAATAATTAAATCAGAAACTTCATCAAAACGTTGTTTTACAATATATAATCTATCTAACATCTACTGTTTTTTTTAAGAGCTAATTTTAATAAAATAGTAAATTTAGCCGATGACAAATTTAGTTAAATTTTAGGATAATTTTCAACTAAACTAAAATTCTAACCATAAATAATTTAGAATATCTCTAAATTAGAAATTCTATAACAATATGTATTCAATTATATAGTTAGAAATTTATAATTAATTAAATTTACGCTGTATTAAAAACTAAAATTATGAAAAAATTATCAATTCTGTTTATCGCTTTAGCAATGATAGCTACAAGTTGTGGCGACAAAAAGAAAGAAGATGTTAAAAAGGATGTAGAACAAGTAAATGAAGAAGTAGTAAAAGAAAGTACGACTACTGATACTGCTTCTGATAAAGATACTCAATTAGCGATGGGTAAAAAACTGTTTACAGATAAAACCTGTACTACTTGTCATGCCTTAGACACCAAAGTTATTGGACCTTCTTTAAAGGACATCGTAAAAATTTATGATGAAAAAAGTGGCAATATTGTTAAATTTTTAAAGGGAAATGCTGATGCAATTGTTGACACTGACCCTGGTCAAGTAGCAATAATGAAAGCAAACCTTGATGGATTTGTAAAAGACATGAGTGCTGAAGAATTACAAGCATTATCTGCTTACATGAGAGATGCTGGTAAATAAGCCATCTATCATTTAAAAACAAAAAAGCATCTGCCTAAGGCAGATGCTTTTTTGTTTTACACAAGTTCATTACTGCTATTACCATTTTAATTATATTTGTTAGTGCTAACTAATACTTAAAAAAAAATGCGTTTATTTTTAATTGCTTTCATATTTCTTCTTTGCTGTAATTGTGCTTCTGATAAAAAATCAGTTGATGATAAAACAAAAGAAGCCCCAACACGTGGCCCATTAAGTTTAGACTCTCAAATTTTTCTTGGTAATAGACTTTTCTCCGAAAAAACTTGTATTACTTGTCATGATATTAAAAACAAGAAAATAGGCCCTTCTGTCCTAGATATTATGCGTATTTACAAAGAAAAAAACGGAAATATCGTAGCCTTTTTAAAAGGTAAAGCTGAACCAATTGTAGATACAACCGCCAGCCAAGTTGCTATTATGCAAGACAACATCAATGGTTTTGTTAAAGGGTTGTCCGATGAAATGTTGAACACCATTGCTACTTATATGATGCATGTAGATGAATTACATACTAAATAGTAGCATTTGAAACTGATTTATAAAATTTATTTCTAATCAAACCCTTACATTTGCAAAATGGCAAGAAAAAATAAGCATAAAATTTTTGAAGATATTGAAGTTCTTGATGCAGGAGCTAAAGGTAAATCAGTAGCTAAGGCACCAGATGGTAAAGTTATTTTTTTACCAAATGCAATACCTGGAGACGTGGTTGATGTACAAACTTATAAGCAACGTAAAGCCTACTACGAAGGTAAAGCCATTAATTTTAAAACCTATTCTGACAAAAGAACAACACCTGTTTGCGAACACTTTGAAAATTGTGGTGGCTGTAAATGGCAACATATGAAATATGAAGATCAGTTGTTTTACAAGGAAAAGGAAGTTACTAATAATCTACAACGGATTGGTCATATCGAATTACCTGAAATTACACCCATTTTAGGAGCTAGCAAGCATTATTTTTATAGAAACAAAATGGAATTTTCATTTTCTAGCAGTCGTTGGTTGACGTTAGAAGAGATAAACTCTGATGTTACTATTGAAAATAAAAACGCATTAGGGTTTCATATTGCAGGTATGTGGGACAAAATATTAGATATTAATAAGTGTCATTTACAAGAAGACCCTTCTAATCATCTTAGAAATTCAATTAAAGAATTTGCCACAGAAAACAATTTCAGTTTTTTTAATCCACGTGAGAAAAGTGGGTTATTACGTACCATGATGGTTCGTATTTCTTCTAATGGAGAAATTATGCTAATTGTTCAATTTTATGATGATGACAAAGAAAAACGAGAATTGTTATTGAATTTTGTTGCTGAAAAATTTCCACAAATAACCTCATTACAATATTTGGTAAATCAGAAAGCTAATGATACTTTTTACGATCAAGAAATAGTTTGCTTTAAAGGTCGCGACCATATTTTTGAAGAAATGGAAGGTTTACAATTTAAAATTAATGCCAAGTCCTTTTACCAAACCAATTCATCACAAGCTTATGAATTGTATAAAATAACAAGAAATTTTGCCAATTTATCTGGCAACGAAGTTGTATACGATTTGTATACAGGTACAGGTACCATTGCTCAGTTTGTTTCAAAGCAAGCAAAAAAAGTAGTAGGTATAGAAAGCGTGCCTGAAGCTATTGCAGATGCGAAAGAAAATGCCAAAAATAACAACATCAGCAATACTGACTTTTTTGTTGGTGATATGGCTAAAGTTTTTACAGATGAATTCATTGCAAAAAACGGTAAACCAGATGTAATTATTACTGATCCACCAAGAGATGGTATGCACAAAAATGTTATTGAGCAGCTCTTAAAAATTGAAGCCGAAAAAATTGTATATGTAAGTTGTAATTCAGCTACACAGGCCAGAGATTTAGCCTTATTAGATGAAAAATATAAGCTTGTTAAAACACAAGCAGTAGATATGTTCCCACAAACACACCATGTAGAGAATGTAGTGTTATTAGTTAAGCGTTAAACAATACATCACTTCTTATTTCAGTGTTAAAATAAAAATTCCAAATAGTTTGCTTTAAAAGTAACTATTTGGAATTTTTATATCTTATATTCTCGTATTTCTACTATTTCAGTAACTCAGTAACATCAAAACGGTTAGAATAGTTAGGGTCGTAATGTACAAACTCAATTTCACCTTTTTTGTTTATGATGTATGTAGCAGGTACAGGTAAGACATTATTATTTTCAGCATTATATTCTGCTAATTTTTTCTGTGTTGCACTAAAGTAATTCGGGACACTTTTTTCGTTTACTTCAAAAGCCACTTTATAATTGTTCATTATTGTATTATCGGCATCGTGTAAAATAGAAAATGTACTTCCAAATTTTTCTGCAGTCTCTTTGGTTTTTTCTACCTTTTCAGGTGTTACTACTACAACAGCATATCCTTTTTCATTTAAGGCTTTTAAATTTTCTTGTAATGTTTTTAAGTGTTTTCTACAATGAGGACACCAATTACCTCTGTAAAAAATAAGAATAATTTTATTGCCCTCTAAAATTTTTGAAGAATTAATTTTATTATCAAATTGATCAGTTCCGGTAATTAATGGAGCTGCATCTCCTATTTCTAAATGTTCAGCATCAATCTGCGAAAATGAAATTGTTGAAATAAATAATGCAATAACTAATGTTAAATTTCTCATGTATTTTATGTTTATTTTTTTAGGTAGACGGAAAAAGAAACCAGCCTTACAAAAAAAATAAAATTGTGTATCCTACATCTATATAATTCAATAAATTAGGTTTATATAATAGGTTATCGTCAACTATAGTAACAATAAAGATTCATTCCTTTAGGTATGTATTAACAAAGGGTTATATGAAAAAATTAATAAAAATTTTATTCTACTTTTATATTCAAAATGAAGGCACATTTCAATTTGTAAACACCTTATAGTACACAAACATATCTCGTATGACACGCAGAGTCTAAACTAAAAAATAATAAGCAAAATTTAAATATTAGTTTTAATTCTATTCTCCAAACTATAAAGTTTGTAATTTTAAAAAAAATCAAAAATATGTAGAATACTAAATAATAGGTTTTGAATTTAATAATGCCACAAATAAGACTCCACTTAAAGAAATAAAAGAGCGTAATCAATTTTCACTTGAATTTTATTAGGCATTCGTTAAGCTTCTAATTATGTTTCTAAAATCTTATTATTTAATATCATAAATAAACCCCTTACAAAAGCGAATGAAAACCAAGTTACATATATTTAAAATTGTTGCTAAGCATTTAAGTTTCACAAAAGCTGCAGAACAATTATTTGTTTCGCAACCTGCTGTATCAAAAGCTATAAAAAATTTAGAAGAAGAATACAAAACCACATTATTTATTAGAAAGAGAAACTCAATTGAACTTACCACCGAAGGGAAGTCTTTCCTTTTATATACCAATAAAATTCTTGCTATATATTCTGAAATGGATGAACAATTTCTACATAAAAAAGAACGCTTTCCTGAGTTTATCAGTTTCGGTGTAAGTACCACGTTATCCAATTATATTATTCCGAAAGTAATTGCCAAATTTAGAGTTCAATTTCCACAAACTAAATTTGAAATTATAAGTGATAATTCAGCCAACATTGAAGAGCTAATTTTAAATGATGAAATAGATTTTGGAATCACAGAAGGAAGTGTAACAAATACAAAACTACATTTTGAAAAATTTATTAAAGATGAAATTGTCCTCGTTACCAATTTTAATAATAATTCTTTCAAAAAAGGTAATATAGATATAGAAACCCTACAAAAAATCCCAATAATTGAACGTGAAAAAGGCTCTGGTACTAAAGACATTATTGATTCATTTTTAAAAGACAATAACATTAAAAGACTGAATAGTGTGGTCTCCTTAAATAGCACAGAAGCCATTAAAAATTATTTATACCATTCTGACGATTATGCTCTTCTTTCTATAAATGCTATTAATAACGACCTGGTTAATAATAAATTAAAAATAATAGATATTAATAGCTCAGGTATAGAACGGTGGTTTTATTTTGTAAAAAGAACTGGCTATCAATCAAGTAAGATAGAATATTTTGAAAAATTTATACGACACAGCTATAACTTTTAGTTATCCAAGATAACATATTACTTTGCTTATTAGTTATTTGTTAAAATTATTTTTGTATCAAACAAAGTAAATTGATATGAAGACTATTTTCGCTAAAGCAGTCTACTTCCTTATAATCATTACTACTCTCTTAGGTGAAATAAATAGCCCATCCGCATTATTGTTAGGTTTTGTATTTGTGCTTATTTTCGATAATCCATATAAATCGTATAGTAATAAAGCCATTCATTATTTTCTAAAAATTTCGGTTATTGGTTTGGGCTTTGGTATGTTCTTAAAAGAAACGCTAGTAGCCAGCAAAGAAGGATTCAGCTTAACCATTTCTACAATATTTTTGACCGTATCATTAGGCCTATTCCTTACAAGGCTTTTTAAATTAGATTTAAAATTAGGTTACCTTATAACCTCAGGCACTGCCATTTGTGGCGGTAGTGCGATAGCCGCAATATCACCAGTTATCAAGGCTAAAAGCAATACTATAAGTATCGCTTTAGGTATCGTATTTCTATTTAATTCTATTGCTTTGTTTGTTTTCCCTGCGATTGGTCATTTATTAAATTTAACACAACAACAATTTGGTTTATGGTGTGCCGTAGCAATACATGACACTAGTTCGGTTGTAGGAGCCACAATAGGTTATGGAGATGAAGCCTTAAAAATTGCAACGACTGTAAAACTATCAAGAACCTTATGGATTATCCCTTTATCCGTGTTTTCAATGTTTCTATTTAAAACAAAAGGAGAACGCATAAGGATTCCTTATTTTATAATTTTATTTGTCATTGCTATAATCATAAATAGTTATCATATTATCCCTGAACCAGCTACTCATATAATTGTTTTAATGGCAAAACGTTTATTAATAGTTACGCTCTTTATTGTAGGTTCAACAATTTCAATTAACGATCTAAAATCTTCGGGTATTAAACCGATTCTATTGGCACTTACGTTATGGGTCTTTATTTCGATTTATGCTCTCATTTATATTTTAAACTAACCACTTTATAATGATGACATTTTAGCTAGTTGTCTTTAGATCCGTTTTAAAATTTACTAAAACATAATTAGAAGAGCAGTTTAATAGACAGTTAAAGTGATTAATTTTAACAGCTCATACCATTTATACAATTAGCCAATCCATAACCCCTTATTTTATACCAAGATATTTTAATAATAAAAATATCTATAGGCTCTCAACCTAATATTTTTACTATTTTAGTATTCATGAATAAAATTGATATTAGAATAGTAGATGTTGTTCAATATGTACATCCATTAAGAGAAGGTGGTTCGCTTCCTGCGATAGTAAAAGCTGATGATGGTTTTCTATATGTGCTCAAGTTTAGAGGAGCAGGACAAGGAAAAAAGGCTCTTATAGCTGAATTCATTGGTGGCGAATTAGCTCGAGCCGTTGGACTTAATGTTCCTGAATTGGTATTTATGAATTTGGATGATTCGTTTAGTAAAACAGAACCTGATGAAGAAATACAGGACTTGCTTAAATTTAGTATTGGTTTAAACTTAGGATTGCATTATTTATCGGGTTCTATTACTTTTGATCCTTTAGTTTCCAAAGTAGATGCAATGACTGCTTCGAAAGTGGTTATTTTAGATAGCTTAATTAGTAATATTGACCGAACAGCCAAAAATACCAATTTACTTAACTGGAATAATGAACTGTGGGTTATAGATAACGGAGCTAGTTTCTATTTTCATCATAATTGGGAAAATTGGGAAAGCCATCTTGACAGGACTTTTCCTTATATAAAAGACCATGTACTTTTACAACGAGCTACTTGTTTAGAAGAAGCTTCTATAGAAATACAAAAGTTACTTCATAAAGATAAAATTATTGAAATAGTTTCAAATATTCCAGAAGACTGGTTGCTAAGTGAATCTGATATTTTAGGTCCTGAGGAAATGAGAGCAGCATATATTCAATTTATAACCACTAAATTATCTATGATTGATATTTTAGTTAAAGAAGCAGCCGATGCAAGATAGAGTTACATTTGAATATGCCATAATCAGAGTTGTTCCTAGAGTAGAACGCGAAGAATTCTTCAATGTTGGCGTAATTCTGTTTTCTAAACGGAAAAAATTTCTAGGCATAAAATATAAAGTTAATCAAGAATTATTAAAAGTATTTTCTCCTGAAACGGAGTTAGAAGTATTGAATGAATATTTAAATGCTTGGAAATTAATTTGTGATGGAGCAACTGCTGGTGGCCCCATAGGTAAACTCGAATTATCTGATAGGTTTAGATGGCTAGCAGCTTGTAGAAGTACCATTATTCAAAGCTCTAAAACGCACTCAGGACTCTGTTATAATCCCGATGAAGAGTTAGATGATATCTTTAACAAGTATGTTTTATAAATTTATTCAAAAAGAGTCTTCAAAAGACCAATTTAGTTAGCTCTTGAAAAAATTTTATAAGAAGGCCAAATCATCAAAAAAATGAATTATAATAACAAACTTTTTCGATCCATTGCTAACAGCGAAAATGGTGAAACTTCAACCGAAACCGTTTTTGAATATAAACAAAAAGGCACTATACTCACCTCCAATTATTCAGGTGGGCAAATAATTTGTGGTCATTTAATTGGTTTAGTAGATGGTGATGGAAACATTGAAATGAGCTATCATCAAATTAATAAAAGAGGTGAAATAATGACTGGTAATTGTAAATCAAGTCCAGAAATTATGCCTTCTGGAAAAATTAGATTACATGAAAGTTGGCAATGGACTTCAGGCGACAAATCAAAAGGGAAATCTGTTTTGGAGGAAATATAAACTTATATTTTAACCAACTGCCTACCTAGCTCAGCCAAAAAAGGAATTCCAACAGAATCTGTTTCATAAATACCATCATTATAAATTTTATTTTTGTTGGTATGAATAGTGGCCGTTATAATGTATTCCTTATCCGTTTCTTTGTTTTTGATATATGCACAATCAGTTAAGTAACCATAGGCATACCCAACCTTATTGTAAATTTCTATAGTATCAGGCATTGGTGATTTATCATCTCCAAATACCAAAAAATTTACATAACTATCGTAATAATCATCACCTATATAACCTGCTTCTTTTGGTGTTATTTTCATCATATTGATTAAAAACTCCCTGTCGTTTTCTGTTAAATGAAACTGTTTTTCTTTAGGGTATAGTTCAGGAAACATCAATTGCTTCATCGTATTATGTAATGAAGTAATAGGTAAATAATTTTTAAAAGAAAAATCCATCGGTTCATTTATCAACTCATCATCATCTAAAAAACCTACCCCTTTACTTATTTTTTTAATAGTTAGCGATTCTAAAGGTTTATTAATTATAGGCATTGTAGGGGTTGTGGTACTGTCATTTAAATAAAAAACCAGTGATTTTGTGGTTAGCTTATCCGAATTTGGAATAGATAATCTATGTGAAATACGAGCAATTATCCCTTTACTTTCTAATCGGTTGTTGATTTCATCTTGTCCTAAATATTCAAATAGCCTATTGTTAGACGCATTGTCACTTACGGCAAATATTTTCTTAATTTCATTACCAAATGTTGTGACTAGAGTATCGCCTTCAACAAAAAAATTGGCATTTCTGTCAAAACGATCATCTTCATTTAGCTTTTCCAAAGCCAAAATTGATGTTGGAAATTTTACTGTACTTGCTGGATAAAAATAATTACTATCATTAACCTGAAACCTATCATCTTTAAATGAAGGTCGATTAGCTTCATCTCTAATTATTTCTGTATATAGAATTTGTACTTCGTACTGCTCTAAGCTGTCCATTACAGTACGAATTTTTTGATTTTCAGATGCTAGAGCTTGTTCGAGTGGAGTTATATTAGATTGTGAGCAAGCAATACTAAAAACGAACACAAATAACAGTAAAAATCTCATGGAAAAGGGTTTGAGTATAAATATACGGAATTGAAAGAAATCGAAATTATAATTCGTTTATTAACTCTGCTGAAGTTATCTACTTTACTAAGATTATAACCTCAGCTAACTATTTTTACCTGATAAAAACAACGTTTTTTAACGTCTTAAACTTTAGTTGATTAATATAAATTATAAGTTAATCCAAACATAAAATTTCCTTTTGGCATAGGTACCAAACCTTGTTCTATATATTCCGTATTAAAAATATTATTAGCCTTTGCTGAAATTTCAAATTTATTGAATTTGGCTCTTAACTTAAAATCAACCAAATTATAAGTTTGTCCGTTAGTTCTTTCCACAAACCTAAAGCTAATGCTTTGGTCTAAAAAAGACAAAAATTGAGTATGTAAACTTGAAGTAAATTGATGCTTTAAACTATTTAAACCATATCTGGTAAATGCGACGTTTACATCTTTTATATCATCATCTATAAAATTATACCCTAATTTTATATTTTGATTATAATTACTAACTTCAAAATTATAATTAACTGAAGTTTCAAAACCTTTGGTATTTACTTTACTAAAATTTTGAGCTTTCCATTTATCAGCTTCAACCTCTTTGGTATAATCAATTAAATCATCAGAAGTCCGATTAAAAACAGCAACATTAACCTGAAATTTTTCAGTGGTAAACTTAAATCCAATTTCTTCAGACAAGGCAGATTCAGGTTTTAATTCAGAATTACCTTCGGTGCCTGGATCTGAATAGTATAAATCTGTAAAAGTTGGTATACGATAGGTATAGCCTATATTACCATATAATTTTATATGATCTGTCACCCCATATCCGACATCTAAACCAGGAAATATTTGAGCATCAAAATCAGAAAAGTAAGTAAATGCTAATCCCGGAGTTACATCTAAATCACCAATTTCAAAACGATGTTCTAAAAATGAAGTTAACATAAATCGATCACGATCACCTAAATTATTACTTGACAAAAACACTTTATTTAAGTCTATTCCAAATCCCGTTTTCCCCAAGTCAGAGGTCAGTTCAAAATTAGTTTCAGCCGCAATTTTATTTGTGATATGCAAATTCCTAAAAAAGCTAGGCTCATATCTTTTCAATAAAAATATATCTTGATTTCTTCTCCAATAAATTCTTGGCTTTATGATCAAGTTCTTAGCTCTGTACACAGAAGAAACTGCAAATAAACTTGTTTGTGTTTCTTCATATTCTTTCCAATCAGGATTTGATGTGTAAAAATTTTCTGCACCAAATTTTCGCTCACTTAAAGAAACTAAAAAATTATAATTTTTAACTTGCGATTTTAAAAATACAGAAGTGTTATCAAAATCAGAATTTGTTCTATACCCATCCGATTTTTGTTTTTGTGCATGGATTTGAAAACCTCCTCCATTTGTAAAAGCTTTTCTATAACCTACAGAAGCCTTTAAATTATTATAAGAACCATACCCAAGCGATGCTGTCAATGCATTTGATTGGATTTTTTTAGTCACAATATTTATAGCTCCAGCAAAGGCGTTTTGTCCAAATACTCTCGCAGCTGGGCCTTTAATGACTTCAATACGTTCTATATTATCTAAGGCTACCATAGCATTCATTGTATGATGCCCCGTTTGAGCATCATCCATTTTTATGCCATCAATTAAAATAAGTGTCTGATCAAAGCTACCACCTCTAATGTAAAGATCTGCTTGCGTGCCATCTACACCCCGTTGTCTGACATCAATACCCGCTACCTGCTGCAAAACTTCTACAACATTTGTTGCTGTCGAGTTTTTTATTTCTTTTGCGGTTATAAGGTTTATTGTTCTTGAAGTTTTAAAATAAGGTATTGATATTCTGTTTGACGTAACAATTACTTCTTTCAAATTTACGGTATCCTTTTGTGCATTCGTAAAGACACTACATAATAAACAAAACAATAATATGGCACCTACTTTTCTTTGTAACATCCTGATTTTTTTTGTGGCGACAAATATAGTTAAATATGGTTAGTTGAACTGAAAGTAAGCCAATAGAATGAAGATAAATACGTCAGGAGTTTCTAAACTAATTGGTCCAATGATAATGAAAAAATTGAGATAGGCTGTGTTACGTTACATAAGATTGTAATAACTAGATCGTGAATGAAGCAATTAAACACTGAAGTTATTTTAAGTTATCTGAAATAGTATTTAGCAATGTACCACTATCTTGGTTCAATTGCCAAAACATTACACCACCTATTTTCTTTTCTTTAATATAATCAATTTTAAATTTTAATGATTTAGAATTTTCATAGGTTACAAATTGAGTTTCTGCAGTATTCCATAAGTAAGGTACTTTTGCTTCATCATCCCAGAGAGCTACAAATCCGTTTTTATCAATGTAATTTTCTTCAACGTCTTTGAAGTTGTAACTTCCTCTTGCTCCAGAAGAATCTTGATATAATCCGTTATTTTCTGCATTTACACCTTTCCACCATCTCCCATAAAAAGGAACTCCTAGAACTATTTTTTCAATTGGAATACCCGCATTTATATGTTGCTCAACTGCTTTAGCAGAATTCATAGCGTCCTTATTTAGTTCAGATGCGTATAAATTAGAATGATGCCCAGTACTATTTGATCCACCGGTATAATAATCGTAAGTCATTATATTTATAAAATCTAAATATTGATGAGCTTCAGCCATATCGGTATGCTCCAAATACGCTTGATTGGCTCCTGTAGCGATAGTTAAAAGGTATGTTTTTGGCTTAATAGCTTCTAACTTTTCTCTAATTAACTTTAAAATTGAGGTAAAATTCTCTTTATCCTCTGGTCTAAACGTATTATTATCTCCAATTTGCCCTGGATACTCCCAATCCAAATCAATACCATCAATATCATGTTTCTGCATAAAGGCAATGGCACTATTCGCAAAAACTTCTCTGGATTGCTCCGTTAGAACTGCATCTGAAAAATTTTTAGACCAAGACCATCCTCCAACAGAAATTAGAATTTTCAAATCGGGATTTACCAATTTTAATTGGTTTATCTTTTTTAATATTTCTGAATCAGAACTATTACCCTCAGTGACTTTTCCATCTTTAATATTGGCAAAGGCATAATTAATATGGGTTATTTGATTGGCTTTTTCTTTGTGTGTTACTAAAATATCATTCCATCCATGAACATAAGCAATAACTCTATAGGCATTATCAACTTGAACCTCAAGTTTCTCTTCTTTATTTGACTTCGTACAGCTTAAAAAGAGAATAACTAGAAAAAATAGAACTGAAATTTGTTTCATTTTAATACTATTTTATGTTTAATTAAAATAAAGAATCCTAACATCACCGTGTTTGAACTCCAATAAAAGCTGTTACCTTGATCCTTGTTTTTATTTTTTAATGATACTATCATTTTGAGCGGAAATAGAATTCCATGGAACACGTGTAGAAGGATAATAGTTTATACCTAAAGCTTCCAACCTGTCTTTATGATTACCTAGTCTTACTTTGTACTCATCCCAATTTCTTTGAGAGGTTGGCGTCCATCCAATTTCTGCCAAACCTAATACTCTAGGAAAAACTAAATATTCTATATCATCCATAGTCTCAACTGTTTCAGACCATAATGGAGCTTCAATACCAATAATATTTTCTTTTGAGATTCCTTCCTCAAAAGTGGCTAAATCCCAATTATAAGCTTCATCAACCTCTATATAAGCAGCCCAATGTAGACCGATTGGAGTAATAGAATCATATTGCATATCTAAATATGCCTTTGTTGCTGGAGACATTAATACTTTCGCTCCTTGCCCCATACCTTTGATAGCATTTTCGCCTTTTGACCAATATTGTACCACCGTATTTGGTAATAACTCAGCATGTGCAATTTCATCCCAACCTATGACTTTTTTTCCATGTTTTTCAACAATTTTCTGAGCTCTATTAATAAATGGAATAAAGTCCTTTAAAGGAGTTACATGCGATTCATCACCACCAATATGAATATATTCTCCCGGTGTCATGGCTGCTAATTCGCCAAAAACATCATCAATAAATTTATAGGTTATTTCTTTATCTATACATAGGGTACTGAATCCAACATTTGTTCCGTGGTATAATTCTGTTGCTTTTCCATTACAATTCAATTCAGGATAAGAAGCCAATGCAGCATTAGTATGGCCCGGCATATCAATTTCTGGAACAATAGTTATAAAACGATCTTGAGCGTATTTAACAATGTCCTTATATTGCTCTTGGGTATAAAACCCACCTTCTCCGTCTCCTACTTCTGAGCTTCCACCATGTGCTGTTAAGTTTGGCCATGATTTAATTTCAATACGCCATCCCTGATCATCAGAAAGGTGCAAATGCAACCTGTTCATTTTATAAATTGAAAGTAAATCAATTACTCTTTTCACATCATCAACACCAAAAAAGTGACGAGATACATCTAACATTGCACCACGATAACCGTATGATGGACTATCTGTAATTGTTCCTGTAGCCACTAATAAGGTGTCAGATATTTTAGTGCCTTTTTCAATACTTGCTGGTAATAATTGTCGCAAGGTTTGTACACCATAAAACAAACCTGCAGGTTTATTTGCTTTGATGACGATACCGCTTTCTTTTGTTATTAATTTATAACCTTCATTTGACGTAATACTATCTGTTAGGGTTAAAAATATATGATCAGATGATGGTTTAGAGTCCATTACTTTTACTGGAATTTCAAAGCCTGTAGCAGGACGTAACATTTCAGCAAGATACGCTGCAATAGGTTGTAATTCGTCAGTTTGATACTGAATAGAGGTATTGCTATTTATTTCAAATGAACTACCTGTAGCATTAACATTAACTGGTTTTGGTATCAATTGTTGCTTCGCTAAATCTTTAGGAATAGCTGGTTTTTTAGTTTCACAAGAAGTTAAGCTAATAAGTCCGATGCAAATAATTAAGAAATAAGGGTAAAATATTTTATTTTTCATACTGATTGATTAAGCCCTAAAAATAAACATAATAATTTATTATTATAAATTATTTAGCTGAACAACCAATCTTCCAAATTAAACGGTATTAATTAAAACTAATATCTGCCAAATTGATGGTGTATTCAAACCTTTGATTATCGTTAACATCCCAAACTTCCATTTTTATTTCTGGAATTTTTAATGACCAATCAATGCTGATTAGTCCAAAATGATTTTCCATTACTGGACCTTCAATTCTATTTTTATTGGGTGTTGCAAAATGCCAAGTTGATGATAACCCACTTGAAGTTACATCATATATGGGGTAAAGATCTGGTTCTTTAAGTTTTGAAATTTCAGCATAATGTACATCCCCAGTAATGAATAGGACTCCATTTGCTTTTGTCTTTTTAATAAGGTTAAGTAATCTTTTCTGTTCATGCGGAAAATTAGCCCAACCTTCATATCCATTAAATTCAATACCAAATTGTGAACCGGAACCTATTATTCTTATATCTGCTGGTTTTTCTAATTCTTTTTCTAACCATTTCCATTGCTTAGCACCTAAAAAAGTAGAATCTGCAGTTTGATATGGAGCATAATCAAGTTTATAAAAATATCGCTTATCATCTTTAAATTCGCCTTCGTTCCTTTTAATATCATCTCTAAAAGTACGAACATCTAATAGAATGATTTGTAATTTTTTGTTGCCGATTTCTTTTACATATGATGTGTAAATACCTTTATGATTTCTACGCTCAGAATTTTTAGGTTCATCAAAAAAATCGAGAAATATTTCTTTCGATTCTTTCTTATGAGAATAATGTCGACCGGCATCGTTCCATCCATAATCATGATCGTCCCAAGTGGCTAAAATTTCAGTATTCTTTTTAAGGTTTTGAAAGGTAGGTTTATCAGCCAGCTTTTGATATTTTGTTTTTAACACATCCATATCTTTCGTATCTCCATAGATATTATCACCTAAAAAAATAAAATAATCAGGGTTATGTTTTACCACAACATCAAAAATGGGTAAAGGATGTGTCTCATGTCCACATGAACCAAATGCTATTTTGGTAATTTCCTTTTGTGATGGGGCTTTGCATGAAATTACAATTACTGCAAGAATAAGAAACGTAAGCTGTTTATACATTATTTATTTTTTTAAAGCTTTTTCAATAGCCATTTTAGCAAGAGGGTCCATAATTTGGTAACCTTCTTTATTTGGATGTACACCGTCAGCAGTGTATATTTTTTTCAATCCGTTTTCATCGTCAACCATCGCCGAAAAATAATCTAAATAGACAATGTCATTTTCATCAGCATATGCTTTTAAAAGTTTATTTAATTTTGGAATCTTTTCATTAGGATTAAGACCTTTTCGCCAAGGATAATCATAGGCAGGAAGTACCGAAGATAATACAACTTTGATAGCATTAGCTTTTGCCAACTCACACATAGACTTCATGTTATCTATAATCATATCGAAACTCATTGGTCCAGTATTGCCAGCAATATCATTTGTACCTGCAAGAATTACTACAACTTTAGGTTCCAAATTAATTACATCTGCCCTAAACCTTAGTAACATCTGCGGTGTAGTTTGACCACTTATCCCTCTGTTTATATAATTTTTATTGTCAAAAAAAGCAGTATCTAATTTCAGCCACCCTTCTGTAATAGAGTTACCCATAAACACAATACGACTTTCACTATTGGCTTCTTTTTCTATAGGAGCGTTGTCTATTTTGAATTTAGTGAGGTTAGGCCAATCTTGAGCAGATAACTTATTATTTGAAAGAAATGAAAACATGAGTAGTAAAAATATAGTTGGTTTCATAGACGGACTTCTAAAATAATTAATAAAACAGAAAGCTCATAACCTCCTTAAATTATTTATGATTTCGGCTTTACATTAGGTTAAAGATAACTAATTATTTTAAATCAATACTTGCTATTTTTAATTGAAAAGATTCATTTTTCTTATTGGCAATAAGAAAAGTTACTACCGCCAATAGGTGATCACAAAAATTAGGCAAATCTAACTTCCTCCCTCTAAATACAGGATGTAAATCAGATAAAGGAATTTCTATAGTTTGCCAATCACCGGTTGTATCAAATTTATAAATATAGGAATGACGCTGAGATGTATCTGATTTTATTCTAAATTGATACGCTTTACCATCTCCCTTAATTTTTAAAATAAAAGTATTGAAGTCCGCAATATTTTTTGGTTCAAAAGTAGTTTTCACAGAAGAAAATCCGCCATTATTTTCTAAAGATACTTCTCCTTTATAAACACCATTACCTTCATTATCAAGTAAAAATTGCCCGACCGATTTACCTCCCATAACGGCATCATTGGTAACTTTCCAATGAGATATGTCGGTATTTTTATTAAAATCAAACAGTACCATAATACATGTAATATCTATTATCTATTCCTAGAGTTTGACTCACGCCTTTTGTTATTAGGATTTTTCTTGATTTTATTCCCATTACGACTATCTCTGTTAGATGAATTATTAGATCTAGAACGTTGTCTTGGCTTTTCATCACTTCCTGGATTATCATCTTTAAAATTAATAAAAGGATGTTCTGATATCACAGGTATTTTCTGTTTGATTAATTTTTCAATATCACGTAAATAGGCTCTTTCTTCTTGGTCGCAAAATGAAACAGCAATACCACTTGCCTTAGCACGTCCTGTTCTACCTATTCTGTGCACATACGTTTCTGCAATATTTGGCAAATCATAATTTACAACTAAGGCCAGTTCATCAATATCAATACCTCTTGCTGCAATGTCAGTTGCAACTAGTACTTTTATTTTACCATCTTTAAAACCTTCTAATGCTTTTACTCTTGCTCCTTGTGATTTATTACCATGGATAGCTGCGGAATTAATTCCTTCTTTATCCAACAACTTTACAATTTTATTGGCACCATGTTTGGTTCTTGAAAACACCAATGTAGAATTAATGGACTGCGTTTCAAGTATATGTACTAATAATTTTATTTTTGCTTTTTTGTGGACAAAATAAATAGCTTGCTCCACTTTTTCTGCAGTGGCTTGTTCTGGTTTTATCGTCACCGTATCAAAATTACCCAATATTTTTCTAGATAATTCTACAATACTTTTAGGCATTGTTGCTGAAAAGAAAAGCGATTGCCTTTTTTGAGGTAATTTTGCTAATATTTTTTTAATATCGTGTATAAACCCCATGTCCAACATCTGATCTGCCTCATCTAATACAAAATACTCTATATCTCTTAAGCTGATAAAACCTTGGTTCATCAAATCTAGCAGTCTACCTGGTGTCGCCACAAGAACATCAACTCCTTGTCGAAGAGCTGCGGTTTGGGCATGTTGTTTTACTCCACCAAAAATAACATTGCATTTGATGCCTGTATTTTTACCGTAGATTTTGAAATTATCATAAATTTGGATAGCTAACTCACGAGTTGGTGTAACTATAAGAGCTTTAATTTTTTTAGAATCTCTACCTTTTTGGTTGTTATTATAAATATGTTGTATAATAGGAATGGCAAACGCGGCCGTTTTACCGGTACCTGTTTGTGCACAGCCCATAAGGTCTTTACCTTTTAATAAAATGGGTATAGCTTGTTCTTGAATTGGTGTTGGGTGTGTATAGCCTTTTTCGTTTAAGGCTTTTAATATCGGCTCAACAATGCCTAAGTCTTTAAATGTCATAGTTTTTTATAAGTTGGCAAAGATAAGGTTTATAAAATTGATGGGTTACCAAGTTCGAGTAATGTTTATATTCGGCTATTTTTTTACAGATATTCCAAAATAAAAATCATTTAACGCTGTAATTCCTTCAAAAATACTATAAAAAATCTCTTAGAAATTTTGCCACACCATCATTTTTATTGGTATCCGTAACTGTGCTACTAACTTCCAAAACCTCTTCAATTGCATTAGATACCGCAACACCAACACCCACAGCTTTCAACATTTCGATATCATTATAATTATCACCAAAAGCAACCACATTTTCTAATGCTAATTTTGGATAATGACTATTTAATAAAACCTCGATAGCTGTCTTTTTAGAAATGGATTTTGGAGCAATTTCTAAATAGGTATCTTTTGACCGATACCCAATTATTTCTGAATCAAATTGGTCTTTTATAATCTCAACTACGCGATCAATATCTTCCGCATCGCCCATTATCATGATTTTATGAGCTCCTTTGTCTTCCTTTTTCCAGTTCGCAATAGTTACGTCAATAGCCTGAATTTCAGGATCAACCTTTGTATTATTCGCTTCTCTTTTTGCCCAATAGTCCAACTCAGGTACATACCATTCATTGGCATGATATAAGCTAAAGTGTAATTCTGTGTTCAAAATAGTTTTATGCAATTTATCGATAATGCTGGTAGATATTTCT
Source organism: Aureibaculum luteum (assembly GCF_003449015.1). Lineage (GTDB taxonomy): Bacteria > Bacteroidota > Bacteroidia > Flavobacteriales > Flavobacteriaceae > Aureibaculum > Aureibaculum luteum. Next base: position 52,823 of record NZ_QRGD01000011.1, read on the forward strand.
GTAGAATCTACAACCGTTTCATTTTCTAAAACCAAACCACCATTATATGCTATTAGAGCTAAATTTTTAATCCCCAATTGACCTTGCAAATGCGTCATTGCTTTAGGCATTCTAGAAGAAATTAATATAAAAGGAATATGAGATAATCTTTTTATCTGCTCAATTGTTGCAATTGAGAGTTCTCTATCTTTGTTTAAAAGCGTTCCGTCAATATCAGAACAAATTAGTTGTATATTCATAAGGAATTGATCTTGGCTATTTGAGTTGCATTATTCTTTCTGATACTTCTACACCTAATAAATTAAAACTATTTTATTCAACTCTTAAAAACTCAGTGTAATAGTGTTTTAATTGCTTACCATTAATAATCTCATCATCATTATAGCCAAACTTCAATGTATTGTTATTGTTTTCAAATATAAAAACATCGGGAATATTGTCATCCGTATAACTATGCTGATTGGCAGTATATGTATAAGTTGTTATAATACGATAAGATCCATTAACACTTCTCTCCCAACTTCCAAAAGTCAAGACGGGCTCAGTCCTTTTCTCACAATCATCGTTTACTTCATCATTTGCATATTCAATAAAATCCAATGAGCCATCTTCAAAAAATATAAATCTAGACTTTTGGTTACAATTATTATTCGAGAATTCAGAAATTGAGTTATCCGTATAAACCTCTACCTCTTTTATAGGTTTCCAAGCACCTATTATGGGATCTTTCGGTTCTTGGTCATTTTCTTTTGTACAAGACGTAAATAATATACTTGAAACTAAAACTAGCACAATTAATTTTTTCATAAATTTATTTGTATTTATTTTATTCTCTTACATCCTTTCCGGCACCTCAATGCCTAACATATCAAAAGCACTCTTTATAACTTCACTTGTTTTTTTGGATAACTGTACTCTAAATACCTTTTCTTGCTCGTCTTCGGCAGCTAAAATGGGGATACTTTGATAGAAAGAATTGTATTCTTTAACCAAGTCGTAGGTATAATTTGCAATTAAAGCAGGACTATAATTTTCTGCGGCTTGTTGTACAACTTCTGGAAATAAAGCCAACTGTTTTAAGACTGATTTTTCTTTATCTTCTAGGGCTGTATCATTTATGTTTGTTACTAAAGCATAGTCAAAATCTGCTTTTCGTAATATAGATTGTATTCTTGCATAGGTATACTGAATAAAAGGCCCTGTATTTCCTTGAAAATCTATAGATTCTTTGGGATCAAATAAAATTCGTTTTTTAGGATCAACTTTTAGAATATGGTATTTTAAAGCTCCTAAGCCTATGGTTTTAAATAAGCTTGCTTTTTCTCCATCCGTATACCCTTCTAGTTTCCCTAGATCTTCAGAAATTTCTCTGGCGGTGTTGGTCATGTCCAGTAGTAAATCATCTGCATCAACTACCGTTCCTTCACGAGATTTCATTTTTCCTGAAGGTAAATCAACCATACCATAACTCAAATGGTAAAGATTTTTAGCCCAATCAAACCCTAGTTTTTTAAGTATCAAAAAGAGTACTTTAAAATGATAATCTTGCTCGTTACCCACGGTATAAACCAATCCTCCAACATCTGGGTAATCCTTAATACGTTGTATTGCCGTACCAATATCTTGTGTCATATACACCGCTGTACCATCAGAACGTAATACTATTTTCTCATCAAGACCATCGTCAGTTAAATCTATCCAAACTGATCCGTCATCCTTTTTATAAAAGACACCTTTTTCTAAGCCTTCTGCTACAATATCTTTACCTAATAAATAGGTATCACTTTCATAATAATTTTTATCAAAATCAACTCCAAGAGCTTTGTACGTTTGTTCAAACCCGTCATACACCCATTGGTTCATTTCTTTCCATAAGTCAACAACAGTTTTATCATTGGCTTCCCATTTTTGAAGCATTTCTTGAGCTTCTAAAAGTAATGGTGCTTGTTTTTTTGCATCATCTTCAGCGTATCCTTTAGAAACTAAATCGAGAATCTCTTTTTTGTATTCTTGATCAAATTTCACATAATAATTACCCACCAACTTATCACCTTTTAGGCTTGTGCTCTCTGGCGTCTCTCCATTTCCCCATTTTTGCCAAGCCAACATGCTTTTACAAATATGAATACCACGGTCATTAATTATCTGTGTTTTATAAACTTTTTTACCAGACGCCTTTATAATTTCAGCAACTGAATAACCCAATAAATTATTTCGAATATGACCTAAATGCAAAGGTTTATTAGTGTTTGGCGAAGAATATTCAACCATAACCGATTTCTGACCTGATTCAGGTTCTTTAATTCCAAAATTATCTATTTGATAGCTCTTCTCAAAGTTTTCAATAAAATAAGCATCGCTCAATACTAGATTTAAAAAACCTTTGACCACATTGAATTTTGTTATTTCAGTAACATTTTCAGTAAGATACACACCTAACTTTGTACCTATTTCAACGGGGTTGCCTTTAATTACTTTTAAAAACGGAAAAACCACTACAGTAATATCTCCTTCAAAATCTTTTCGGGTAGCTTGAAACTCTACATTTTCAATGTCAACATTATAAATCTCTTGCAATCCAGCTCTAATAGCTTTGTCTATGGTTTCTTGAATATTCATCAAAATAAAAAATTAGGGGGCAAAATTAATGAATTCATAAAGGATTTACTATTTTTAAAGCTTATTAATACACCAAAATAAAAATTAAACAGCTAACAAGTCTATTTTTATTTTTAGTTTCATGTCAAACGCAAATTGAAAAAGAAATATATAAATCTGAAAACCTTGTGATACAACAAGTAACAGAAAATACGTTTATACATATTTCTTATTTACAAACTCAAGATTTTGGAAAAGTAGCTTGTAACGGCATGGTATTTATTAAAGAAGGTGAAGCGATGGTCTTTGATACACCTACTGATAATGCCACTTCAAAAGAACTTATCGATTGGCTTCAGAATAAGAAAAAGGTTGATATTAAAGGAGTGGTAGTAACTCATTTTCATAAAGATTGCCTTGGTGGATTACAGGAGTTTCACAAAAACAATATAAAATCATATGCCTCTGAAAAAACCATAGCAATGATAAAAGATAAAAGTGCAGAATTACCTCAAGTCACTTTAGACCTTAAAAAAAATCTTGTACTAAATGGTGAAATCATAAGAAATTCATATTCTGGAGAAGGACATACTAATGACAATATTGTAAGCTACATACCCAGTGAAAAAGTCCTTTTTGGCGGTTGTTTGATAAAATCAATTGGAGCAAAAAAAGGAAATTTAGAGGATGCTAATACTGCAGATTGGTCAAATACCGTTTCAAAAATAATAAAGGAATTACCAAACATAGTACATGTCATTCCAGGACATGGTAAAGCCGGAGGAACAGAATTACTATCTTATACAGTAGAATTATTCAATCAAGAATAACAGTAAGGTACCCTTTTTAACTTAGGTAATACTCTTTATTCATTTTAGCCACAGTACAATTCCACCCTAAATCCGTTTTAATTTTAGTTCTTAACACTTGACTTTGATGTGGTTCTCCATGATTTATAAATGTAAGTGTTGGTGGACTGGTAAAATGAGTTAACCAATCTAATAATTCACTCTGATCTGCATGGCCAGAAAATGCATTAATCTTAAAGACTTCCGCCTCAATTTTATGGTATTTTCCAAAAAATTTGATTTCTCGATCTCCTTCCAATAAAGCCCGACCTCTTGTACCTTCTGCCTGGAAACCAACAATTAACACACTATTTTTTTTATCACCAATATTATTATCTAAATAATGCAGTACTCGCCCACCTGTAATCATTCCACTACCCGCCAAAACTATCTTTGGGTTATCATCATTTACTATAGCTTTTGAGGCGTCAATATTACTTATTAATTCCACTGTTGCTAACATACTATTGATATCTGCCGTGGTTAATGTATGATTTTTTGTATGTTTAAAATAGACCTCCGTTGCGTTTACTCCCATTGGACTGTCTAAATAAATAGGAATGTTCGGCAATAAATTTCTGCGTTTTAAAACACTTAATAGATAAATAATTTCTTGAGCTCTTTCCACTGAAAAAGTTGGTATAATTAATATTCCTCTTTTTGTATAGGTATGTTTTATTGTTCTTAACAATTCATCTTCAATAGAAATATCCTCATGAATTCTATTACCGTAAGTAGATTCTATTACCAAATAATCTGCTTTCTGAATGTAATTATACGGATGTAAAAGTATAGGTTGCTTTCTACCAATATCTCCCGAAAAAACAAATGTTTTCCCTTTCACTTCTAAAACAATAAAAACACTACCTAAAATATGACCGCTATTTAAAAACTTAAATTTAATTTCTTCGTCAATAGCATGCCATACATCTTCTTCAAAAGTTTTAAAATGTGCAAGGGTATCTTTAGCATCATCTACATCGTATAAAGGCTCCGCTGGCTTATGCTTGGTATACCCATATCTATTGGCTCTTTCCGCCTCTTCTTTTTGAATTTTACCACTATCGAGTAATATAATCTCGGTTAAATCTCTAGTAGCTTCTGTACAATAAATTTTACCCTGATAACCATTTTTTACCAATACAGGCAAATAACCACAATGATCTAAATGAGCATGAGTTAATAACACAACATCTAAATCGCTTAGGTTTATAGGGAGCGGTTCTCTATTTTTTAAACGTAATTCTTTAAGCCCTTGGAATAAGCCACAATCAATTAATATTTTTTTATAATTTACTTCTAATAATATTTTAGAACCTGTTACCGTGCCAGCTCCTCCAAAAAAAGTAAGTTTCATATATTTTAATTTATACGTAATATTAAGCTTAAGGTTTAAAATTTAAAATGATATTAATCAGTATTATTCTATCTCTTTTTTCCTACTTTTATAAGTCAATAGTTATATATTATAAATAGATGGGAGAAATAGCGACATCAAACAGACAAATTACACTGTATTATAATTCAAACTCAGTAAGGGCAAAGCAAACATTGGCTTATGCTAAATCAGAAGGATTGCCAATACATGAAATAGACATGTTAAAAACCAAATTAACAGGTACACAACTTGTTGAATTAGCTGATAAATTAAATTTGGAATTAAAAGATTTGGTTAATCAAGAACATCCTGCTTATGCTAAACATTTTGAACATCATAACTTCTCTACTGATGATTGGATAAAAATGATACAAAATAATCCTGAAATAATGAAACAGCCCATTGCTTTAAGAGGAGAAATTACTATTTTAGTGGAGACACCAACAGATATTATTAAAATTTAAAAATCTAAATAAATGGCATTTATAGATTACTATAAAATATTAGAGATATCAAAAACCGCATCAGAAAAGGACATCAAAAAAGCCTATAGAAAATTAGCCAGAAAATATCATCCAGACTTAAATCCAAATAACAAAGCGTCTGAAAAAAAGTTTAAGGAAATTAACGAAGCCAATGAGGTCTTAAGTAATCCTGAAAACAGAAAAAAATATGATGAGTATGGCAAAGATTGGCAACATGCTGAACAATTCGAAAAAGCAAAACAACAAAATCAATACCAAGGAAATTCAGGGCAACGTACCTACTCTGGTAATTCTTCAGAACATGATTTTTCAGATTTTTTTGAATCGATGTTCGGCGGTAGAAGTTCCGGTCAACGAAGTAGTGCTGGTGTTAAGTTTAGAGGACAAGATTTTAATGCAGAATTACAACTGAATCTTAAAGATGTGTACGCAACACATAAGCGTACATTAACCGTAAACGGTAAGAATATAAGAATTACAATTCCAGCAGGTATAGAAAACGGACAGGTAATTAAAATTAAAGGACATGGTAGTAAAGGCGTTAATGGCGGTCCAAATGGTGACTTGTTTATTACCTTTTCAATAATTAATAACACCAAGTTTAAACGAGATCATGAGCATCTTTATACCGATGCTTCTATTGATATTTATACAGCTATTTTAGGTGGTGATATTACCGTAGACACCTTTGATGGTAAGGTAAAATTGAAAGTGAAGCCAGAAACACAAAATGGTACCAAAGTAAAATTGAGTGGTAAAGGTTTTCCTAAGTACAAAAAAGAAGGAGAATATGGTAATCTGTATATTACCTATACCATTGAGATGCCTAAAAATCTTTCCATTAAAGAGAAAGAATTATTTCAAGAACTTAAAAAATTACAGTAATTATGGACACAGATAATTATATATCAATACAACAATTTTGTCTTCATTATAACGTACCATCATCTTTCTTAGACACATTAAGTGAATATGAATTGGTTGAAATTGTTAAAATAGAAAAGACACAATGTGTAGCTAAAAATCACATTAGTACTATTGAAAAATTGATACGTTTACATTTTGACCTAGATATTAATATGGAAGGATTAGATGTTGTAGATAAACTTTTAAAACGTGTTGAAAATTTACAAACAGAAATTATAACACTTAACAATAGGTTAAGTTTATACGAAGAGGAATAACTCTTATTTTTACAAAAAATGAAAAAAATGAAATATTATCAAATTCAGAAATCACCCTTTGTCGTTCCTACTGATGACGGAAAAGTAATTGAAGAACATTTTGGCTTAGCAACCGATGGCAATTCAGATGTAAGCATTGCTCATATGATAGCTCCTCCAGGCTGGTCTGAACCTTTTCAGTCTCCTGAATTTGATGAATATACGTATATCATAAAAGGCAAAAAACAATTTATTATTGAAGGTGAAAAAATAGTTTTAGAAACGGGACAATCTATTAAAATAAAAAAGAATGCAAGAGTTCAGTATTCAAATCCGTTTAATGAAGCTTGTGAATATCTCGCAATTTGCTTGCCCGCCTTTTCAATTGACGCAGTAAATAGAGAATCTTAAAAAAACAAAAAACGATGACAAAAGTACAGCCATTCCACATTGCAATTCCCGTTCATAACTTAGCCGAGTGCAGAAAATTTTACAATACTGTTTTAGAATGTGAAGAAGGTAGAAGTAGTGATCATTGGGTCGATTTTAATTTTTTTGGACATCAATTAGTAATCCATTTTAAGCCAAAATCAGAAGAAAAATCTCATACGAATGCTGTTGATGGAAAAAGTGTACCTGTGCCACATTATGGTGTGGTATTAGAATGGAATACTTTTCAAGATTTTTCAAGTAAATTAAAGTCTAAAAATGTTGAATTTATAATTGAGCCTTACATCCGTTTTGAAGGTGAAATAGGAGAACAAGCCACTATGTTTTTTTTAGACCCAGCAGGAAATGCATTAGAATTTAAAGCTTTTAAAGATGTGAATCAACTTTTCGCTAAATAGCGTAAAACTATTTTGATGAAAATTATGTTAAAATAAAGGTTAAATATTTACTAATTATTTTAATAATGATACGGTAACCATAACAGAATTCGTAATTTTGATAAAAATTCATATACCATGATTCTTGTTAAAGTTATTGTTGCAGTTCTTATTACGCTTCTTTCAATACTCAGTTAATTTTAAAGTCACTATGTCATCTAGAATTAATGCTTTTTTACTGTTTTTACTATTAACCATTTCTGTTAACGCACAAGAGTATGTCGGTAAGGGTGAGGATGTTAGTGTTATTTTAAAAAATACCAAAGAATTTTCTAAGGCTTATATAGATGGCGATATTGAAAAATTAACTTCTCTTTATAGTGAAGATGGTAAAATTTTCCCTGAGAATTCGGATATAATTGAGGGATATGAAGCCATTAAAAAACGGTGGACTATACCCAAACACATAAAAATAGTATCACATAAAGTTACTCCAAAAGAAATTAACGTAATTGATAATTATGCATATGATTATGGTTACTTTGAAGGAACTTCTAAAAACAACAAAAACAACACTACTTCCGCTTTTAAAGGCAAATATGTTATTGTTTGGAAAAAAGTAAATGAAGACTGGAAAATATATCTAGATATCTGGAATTCAATCGAATAAACTTTACTCCTTATTTTCGCAAGCTAAAAGTGTGTTTTTCAAAAGCATTGCAATAGTCATTGGTCCAACACCACCAGGAACAGGAGTAATAAAACTCGCTTTTTTGCTTACACTTTCAAAATGCACATCACCAGCTAATTTATAACCTCGTTTTTTTGTAGCATCATCAACTCTTGTAATACCTACATCAATAACAACCACACCGTCTTTTACCATATCACCAGTAAGAAACTCTGCAATTCCTAAAGCGGCAACAATAATATCAGCTTGTAATGTTAATTCCTTTAGATTTTTTGTACGACTGTGAGCAACGGTTACAGTAGCATTACCTGCTTTACGTTTTTGACTCATTAAGATACTCATTGGCCTACCAACAATATGACTTCTACCAATAACGACAACATGTTTACCAGATGTTTCAACTTCATATCTTTCAAGAAGCTCTAAAATTCCATATGGTGTAGCAGGTAAAAAAGAAGGTAAATCTAAGGTCATTTTCCCAACATTAGTTGGGTGAAACCCATCAACATCTTTATCTGGGTTTACAGCCATCAATACCTTTTGTTCATCAATATGTTTTGGCAAGGGTAATTGAACTATAAACCCATCAATACTATCATTATTGTTGAGACTTTCAATTTCTTGTAATAATTTCTCTTCAGTAGTTTCTTCTGGTAAATCTATTAATGTAGACTCGAAACCTACCAATTCACAGGCCTTAACTTTTGCTCCAACATAGGTCATACTTGCTCCGTCAGTACCCACTAACACGGCAACAAGATGCGGTGTTTTTTTTCCTTGTGATTTTAATAGTTTTACTGATTCAGCAATTTCAGATTTTAATTCAGCTGATGTTTTTTTACCGTCAAGAATTATCATTATAAAAATATGAGATATTAATATTATTTTTAGTTGAGTCTCAAGTCAAATAGCTCAAGCCTCAGCTCCAGTTTTATTTCATCCCCTTCATCATTTGCATCATTTTTTTGCCACCACCACCTTGCATCATTTTCATCATTTTACTCATTTGATCAAATTGTTTCATGAGTTGATTCACTTCTTGAACCGAAGTTCCAGAACCTTTTGCAATACGTTTTTTTCTACTTGCATTGATTTCCGTTGGCGTGCTTCTTTCAAGAGGCGTCATTGAATGTATAATAGCTTCAATTCCTTTAAAAGCATCATCATCAATATCTATATCTTTCATAGCCTTACCAACACCAGGAATCATACCTACCAAATCCTTCATGTTACCCATTTTCTTGATTTGCTGAATTTGTTTTAAGAAATCATCAAATCCGAATTGGTTTTTAGCTATTTTTTTCTGTATTTTTCTAGCCTCTTCTTCATCATATTGCTCTTGAGCTCTTTCTACCAAAGAAACGACATCACCCATTCCCAAAATACGTTCTGCCATCCTATCGGGATGAAAAACATCAATGGCTTCCATTTTTTCACCAGTACCAATAAACTTAATCGGTTTATCAACAACAGATTTTATAGATAAGGCTGCTCCACCTCGGGTATCACCATCTAACTTCGTTAAGATAACTCCTTCAAAATTTAAGACATCATTAAAGGCTTTTGCCGTATTTACAGCATCTTGCCCTGTCATAGAATCTACCACAAACAATGTTTCTTGTGGATTTACAGCTTTATGAATATTTGAGATCTCGGTCATCATAGTTTCATCAACAGCCAAACGACCGGCAGTATCTATAATAACAACATTCTTACCATTCGCTTTGGCATACTTTACGGCATTTTCAGAAATCTCAACAGGATTCTGATTACCTTCTTCCGCATAAACCTCAACACCAATCTGCTCGCCAACAACTTTTAATTGATTAATTGCTGCAGGTCTGTAAACATCACAACCTACTAATAAAACTTCTTTTGATTTTTTGGTCTTTAGATAATTAGCCAATTTACCAGAAAAAGTAGTTTTACCAGAACCTTGTAAACCTGACATTAAAATTACAGTAGGAGAACCTTTTAAATTAATTCCAACGGTTTCTCCTCCCATGAGTTCTGTCAACTCATCTTTAACTATTTTTACAAGTAACTGACCTGGGTTTAATGTGGTTAACACGTTTTGACCTAAGGCTTTTTCTTTTACACGAGCCGTAAATTCTTTAGCTATTTTATAATTAACATCGGCATCTAACAAAGCCCTACGGACCTCCTTTAATGTTTCTGCAACATTTATTTCTGTTATTTGACCATGTCCTTTTAAGACATGAATAGCTTTATCTAATTTATCACTTAAATTTGAAAACATTGGCGTTCTGCATTTTTTTGTATCGTGCAAAGATAATGATTAGAAGTTAAAAATATAAACGAATACGTGCGATTTAAAAAAACACCCTTCTTTTTTAAATTTTATCAATATTTATAAGGATTTTCAACTACTTATTACTTAACATAGCCCTTTAGTTTATGCTATTTTTCATAAAAAAGTATAATTAATTAAGATCCTACTTAAAGACTAATACTTATATTTGTTTAAAAACAAGACGTGTTCAAAATTTCTGCTACTTATACCGATTTGTACCAACTCAGGATGGCACAAGCCTATTTTAAAAATAATAAACATGAGCAAACAGCCGTGTTTGATTATTACTTTAGAAAAAACCCTTTTGAAGGAGGCTATACTATTTTTGCTGGTCTTGAAGATTTATTACAAAAACTAAAAAGTTTACGATTTAGCAAGGAAGATATCTCGTTTTTAAAAACTCAAAATTTTCCTGACGATTTTTTAGATTATTTAGAAAAATTCCGCTTTCATGGAAAAATATTTTCTGTTATGGAAGGTGATGTGATTTTTCCAAACCGACCGACGCTCCGTGTAGAAGGCACTCTTATTGAAGCTCAACTCATTGAAACAATAGTTCTAAATTTACTTAATTTTCAAAGCTTAATTGCGACTAAAGCTCGTCGTATGCGATTTATTGCAGGTAATCGCTCTTTATTGGATTTTGGACTAAGGCGTGCACAAGGACCAGGTGGTTATTATGCTTCTCGTGCTGCCTTTATTGGTGGTTTTGATGGCACTAGTAATGTTATTGCTGGAGAAGATTTTAATATCCCTATTTCAGGAACCATGGCTCATTCCTTTGTGCAAAGTTATGATAATGAGCTCGAATCTTTTAGAGATTTCGCCCTACAACTTCCAAAAAAATGTGTCCTTTTAGTAGACACGTACAACACCTTAAAAAGTGGTATACCCAACGCCATTATCATAGCCAAAGAAATGGAGGTACGTGGTGAAAAGTTATTTGCTATTCGATTGGACAGTGGAGATTTAGCTTATTTTGCCAAAGAAAGCAGAAAGCTTCTAGATGCAGCCGGACTACACTATGTAAAAATAGCAGCATCAAATCAATTAGATGAATATGTAATAAAAAGTTTGCAAGAACAAAATGCACCCATTGACATCTATGGTGTAGGTACTAATTTGGTCATTGGCAAACCAAATGGAGCTCTAGATGGTGTATATAAACTTGCTTTTTCTAATGGAAAACCAAGAATTAAAATTTCAGAAAATTTAGAAAAAATCACATTGCCACACGCCAAGCAAGTTTACCGTGTAACATCTGAGGAGGGCACATGGATTGGGGCGGACGTTATTAGTTTGAAAACCGAGAATCATGTTACAACTATGCATCATCCTTTTGACCCATTTAAGCAAATGGACATTGACAGTTTAAAACAAGAACCGTTGCTAAAAGAAGTAATGGGCGAAGGAGAAATTAAAATTAAACTACGTACGCTTTCAGAAATTGCAGAATATAGTCGCGAGCGTTTTGCTCAACTACCATTAGAATATAAACGTTTTTACAATCCACATCAATACAAAATAGGAATAAGTACAGCACTCAAAAAAGAGCAAGAAGCACTGATCAAATCACGTAAAATTTAACCCGTTTAAACATATGCAAGCTCTACTTTTAATTGATGTTCAGCCAGATTTTATGCCTAATGGTAATTTACCTGTGCCTGACGGCGACACCATTTTACCTATGATCAATCAAGTGCAATCACATTTTGATTTGGTGGTAGCAACACAAGATTGGCATCCTAAAAACCATATTAGTTTTGCGAATAACCACTCAGGTAAGAAAGAGTTTGACGTAATTACCATTGATGGACTATCACAAACATTATGGCCTACACATTGTGTGCAAAACACATCAGGTGCTGCCTTGCATGCAAAACTTAATGATCAAGCTATTGAAGCTATTTTCAGAAAAGGAACTTCTGTAGAAATTGATAGTTGTAGTGCTTTTTATGACAACGCCCATTTAAAATCTACAGGATTAACTGGGTATTTAAAAGATAAAGGAGTTCGTGAAATTTATTTTTGTGGATTGGCTGCAGATATTTGTGTCTACTTCTCCATAATTGATGCTCTAAATGAAGGATTTAAATGTATTGTTATCAATGAAGCCGTACAAGCATTAGATAAAGATGTTTATCACCGGCAACAAATTGAATTACGCAAAAAAGGAGTGCAATTTATAGGTGTTAACGAGCTTATTAATACATAAGCTATATATTACTTTTTTAAATGTAATGCATTAGCTTAAAAGAACTCTCATTGTCAAATTCACGTTTTTCAATTGTATCACACAATTACTCAAACGGTAGATCTCACTATTTTATAAAACTTTCTAAAGCTAACTGATATCCTTTTAGTCCAAACCCCACTATAACTCCAGCAGCATTAGGAGAAATATAAGAATGCTGTCTAAACTCTTCACGAGCATAAACATTAGAGATATGCACTTCAACGACGGGGGGTTCAATAGCTTTTACAGCATCACCAATACCCACAGAGGTATGTGTATAAGCAGCTGCATTTAAGATGATACCATGATAATCAAAACCAACTTCATGCATTTTATCAATAAGTTCACCTTCAATATTCGATTGAAAATATTCAAGTTGAATGTTGGGATATTGCTTTTTTAAACTATTAAAATACTCCTCAAACGAGGCATTACCGTAAATAGTTGGCTCACGTTTACCTAATAAGTTTAAATTTGGTCCGTTGATGATGATTATTTTCACTCGTTTCGATTTTTTTAATTTAATATTGCAATATATAAAAAAACTATCATCTCAGCATGACTTGGCAAAACGCTTTATATGATTATCAATTATATCTTAAAATTGAACGTGGCTTATCAGCTAATTCAGTTCAAAGTTACACGAGAGATGTTGAAAAATTAATTCTTTTTTTAGAAGAAAATGAGATTAAAATTTCTCCTAAAAATATTACCGACGAAACCACTCAACAATTTATTTACCACATTTCTAAAGAGGTAAATGCGAGAAGTCAATCGCGAATAATTTCGGGTCTACGCAGTTTTTTTGATTATTTAATTTTTGAAAATTATAGAAAAGACAATCCCACAGCAATTCTAGAAACACCTAAAATAGGCAGAAAATTACCAGACACTCTAGCTATTGAAGAGATTGACTTAATCATAAGTCAAATTGACCTTAGCACACCAGAAGGTGAACGTAACAGAGCTATGCTAGAGACTTTATACAGCTGTGGTTTACGTGTTACGGAATTAATTACCTTACAAATATCAGACTTATTTTTTGCTGAAGGTTTTATAAAAGTTACTGGTAAAGGAGATAAAGAGCGTTTTGTTCCTATAAATATAGAAACTCAAAAGTTTATTACTATTTACATAAAACAAATAAGGGTTCATATTAACGTGAAAAAAGGTTTTGAAGATACTCTGTTTTTAAACAGAAGAGGAAAGCAACTCTCACGGAATATGGTATTTATGATCATTAAAGAGTTGGCTCTAAAAGCCGAACTTGGTAAAACGGTAAGTCCACATACATTTAGACATTCTTTTGCTACCCATTTGTTAGAAAATGGGGCTGACCTTCGCTCTATTCAGCAAATGTTAGGTCATGAAAGCATTACTACCACAGAAATTTACATGCATGTGGATAAGTCTTTTTTAAAGGAGGTCGTAGAAAAATATCATCCGAGGAAATAAGTTGGCGGCATACGGTGTAACTAAACGGATTAAAAGAATAGGTTTTATATCACTTTCTCAAAACAAACGCTATTCTCAACACATGCATACTGTCCGTAATTGGTTATTTTATTATAACCACATTTTTCATATAATGCAATAGCTTCAGGTTGTTGTAATCCGGTTTCTAATACAAGTCGTGTATAAAACAATTCCGCTGTCCATTTTTCTAACTCTGTAAGAACTTGACTTGCCACTCCCTTACCTCTAACCTCATGTAATGTAAACATGCGTTTAACTTCCATAGTACTTGATTCAAACTCTTTAACCGCACCACAGCCAATTAGAATTTCATCTTCGTATAACACTACGACATGATTTATACTATCCAATTTATTAAATTGATTGTAAAAATCATGATCTTCACCATCTCTTATGGCTAAATCAGCATCGAGTAATTTAACTAATTCAATAAAATCTTTGTTTGCAGAATTTGTTCTTATCAATTGTACCACCTATGATAATTTAGTGTTATAATTATTACTTACAAAATGTAGAAAATTGAGTGTGTAAGTTTCTATAAACTTGTCCAACTTTTCCTGTTCCAATAATTTGATTATCAATCTGTACAACAGGCATCAACTCTTTACTTGAACTTGTAATAAATACTTCATCACAAGCATATAAATCTTTAATAGTTATATCGGTTAAGATTATGGAAGGTTCCATAGTCACTATTTTTTTTCGGGTGATCCCTTCTAAAATATTCTTTTTTGGAGTACTAATTTTTCCATCTTTTACACAAAAGATATTAGCTCGAGAAGTCTCTGTAATATAATCAGTAGCGTACAACACATCTGTGGCCTTTCCTTCTTTTAATTCTTGATGAAGCATTTGAGGAAAGAAATAATCGGTACTCTTTATTCTAGGAAAAGATCTTTGATGCGTTTTAGAAATTAATTTTACTCCTTCCGTATAATCAGTATTTGTATTCGCACCTGAAACACCAGTTAAAACAATTAAGGTAGATGCAGCTAATGAACCAAAGTTGAGTGATGTACCTGCAGTTAATGTAATTCTAATATAACCATTATCTACTTTATTTATGGCTTGTAGTTCTAATACTTTATCGTGTAATTGAGATTTAGTATATGGATTAGGAATTTTAGCTAAGTAAATTGAATTGATAAACCGATCTAAATGGTCTGATAAAAAACGAAAATTGCCGTTTACGATTCTAAAAAAATCGAAAACGGCATATCCTCTATTTAAACCTAAATCATAAGCACTAACTTGTGCATTACCACAATCAATTAGCTTATCATTTATAAATCCTTTCACAATTATTTCGCAATATTTACAGCTCTTGTTTCTCTAATTACAGTAACACGAACCTGACCAGGATAGGTCATGTCATTTTGAATTTTTTGTGAAATATTAAATGATAATTCTGATGCTTTTATATCATCTACTTTTTCACTTTCAACAATAACACGTAATTCTCTACCCGCTTGAATAGCGTAGGCTTTTTGTACACCTGCAAAACCAAATGCTACATTTTCAAGATCTTTTAAACGTTGAATATAAGAATCTAACACCTGACGCCTTGCACCAGGTCTAGCACCTGAAATAGCATCACAAACTTGAACAATTGGAGCATATAACGATTTCATCTCGATCTCGTCATGGTGAGCACCAATAGCATTACAAACATCAGGTTTTTCACCGTATTTCTGTGCCCATTCCATACCTAATAAAGCATGAGGTAATTCACTCTCCGTTTCTGGTACTTTACCAATATCATGTAATAAACCTGCACGTTTAGCAACTTTAGGATTCAACCCTAATTCCGCAGCCATTAATGCACATAAATTAGCAACTTCTCTTGAGTGTTGTAATAAATTTTGTCCATAAGAAGAACGGTATTTCATTCTACCAACAACTTTAATTAATTCCGGGTGTAGCCCATGAATTCCTAAGTCTATTACGGTACGTTTACCGACTTCAATAATTTCTTGATTGATTTCTTTAGATGTTTTCGCTACTATTTCTTCAATTCTAGCAGGGTGAATTCTACCATCTGTTACCAATTTGTGTAACGACAATCTAGCAATCTCTCTACGTATTGGATCGAAACATGAAAGAATAATTGCTTCTGGAGTATCATCTACAATAATTTCAACACCAGTAGCCGATTCTATCGCTCTAATATTTCTTCCTTCTCTACCAATAATTCTTCCTTTAACATCATCTGATTCCAAGTTAAAGACAGAGACACAGTTTTCAACAGTTTGCTCTACACCGATACGCTGTATGGTACTTAAAATAATTTTTTTAGCTTCTTGTTGAGCGGTCAATTTTGCCTCTTCAAGTGTGTCTTGAATATAGCTCATTGCATCTGATTTAGCTTCGTCTCTTAAAGAGGTAACTAATTCCTTCTTAGCATCTTCAGCAGAGAGTCCTGAAATTACTTCAAGATGTTCAACATGTTTTTTATGTAATTTTTCAGCCTCCGTTTGTTTCTTTTCTAAAAAATCAATTCTAAAATCGTAATCAGCGGCTTTTTCTTCTAATTTCTTATTAAGCTTACTGCTCTTGTCCAGTTCCTGAGCTACTTTAGATTCCTTTTCTCGTATTCTTTTTTCAGCTTCAGAAACTTTTCTATCTCTACTCAGAATCACCTTTTCGTGTTCTGATTTTAGTTCAATAAATTTTTCTTTAGCTTGTAATACTTTATCTTTTTTTAATACTTCAGCGTCGCTTGTTGCTGTTTTAATAATTGATGAGGCTTGGCTTTTTGCATTTTTTAGTATAGCAAATGCTTTGTTTTTCTCAAGGGCTTTTGCAATAAAAAACCCGATAATCAAACCTACTACAATACCAATAATTATTGGTAATATCATTCCATCCATTGTTTTAGTTTTAGGTAAATTGGTGTAATAAAACACAGCTCAATAACTTGAACGGCGTCCATAAAAAAAGCCTACATCTAGTACGGTTTTTTAAACTCCTTGTAAGACAAGTTTAGGGCTAACTGGCTGATCAAGGATCCGCCAAATCCAAAATAAATTTGGCACATGCGGCATGCTTTACTAGCTTAGACTCACCCTTTTTAAAAAAATAATGTTGAGTTTAATGAACAAATAACTAAATGTAGGCAGTAATTGTTATATTTTAAAGAACGTATATTATAAATGAGCATCTAAAACTTCACTCATTTCTAGTAATTTTTTTTCTATTTCTTCACCATCCTGATCATTATAAATACTTTTTACTTCCTGTAAAGAGGCAAATTGTAATGCACACATGGCTAAAACATCTTGCTTATCTCTTACTTCATAATTCTCTTCAAAACGTTTTATTAAGTCGTTTATTTTTTTTACAGCTTTTCTTACACCTTCCTCTTCACCTTCACTGTTTATAGTTAAAGGATAAACTCTATCTCCAATAGTTACTTTTATCTTTAACTTATCTTCCATCGGGTTTATTCACTTAACTGCAATATACACTTATCAATTTCGCGTATTAATGTATTTATTTTCAATTTAGTTGAATGTTTATCTTCTTTGCTGCCTACCATCGCATTTGCAACTTTTAATGATTCGTATTTACTTTCAATAGCGTTTATAGATTCTTTCCCTTTCTGAACTTCTTGAACTAAGTTTTCACTTTTCTCCAACAACTGTTGGTTTTCAATCTTCAATAATTCATATTTGGTAAGTAAGTTTTCAAGCTTACTTTGCAGGGAATCAACTATTTCTAAAACATTACTCATTAAATACAGAGATTCTAAACATTATCAACAAATTTAGTGTTCTATTTAGAATTAAACAAGGTTTTTTAAAATATTATTAATTATTCAACCTAATCTACTGATTGTTATAACATTAATTAACATCATCTATTATATTTTTTAATTCAAATTTGATTGATTATTTTTGCCCTTATCATGAGAAAAACATTTTTATTTACATTGCTTTTCTTGGTCTTTTTCCAAGGATTTTCACAAGCAAATTACCCTAAAGACTACTTTATTAAACCATTAGAAGTACCGCTAATTTTATCAGGTACTTTTGGTGAATTACGTACCAATCATTTCCATGGAGGATTGGATATAAAAACACAACAACGTGAAGGATTAAATGTTGTGGCTGCGGCTGACGGTTATGTATCACGAATAAATGTTGCACATTGGGGCTATGGTAAGGCACTTTATATTACACACCCAAATGGTTACACAACAGTTTATGGACATTTAAAGAAGTTTGCTCCTGAAATTGAGGCTTATGTTAAACAACAACAATATAAAAAACAGAGATACACGTTAGAATTATTTCCTCAAGCCAATGCATTAAAAGTAGAGAAAGGAAAACTCGTAGCATATAGTGGTAATTCAGGGAGTTCTGGTGGACCACACTTGCATTTTGAAATTAGGGATGGAAAATCCAATCCAATAAATCCAATGTTTTTTGGTATTGACATTCCCGATCATCAGCAACCATTGATAAGAGCTGGAGTTGTTTATTCCTTTGGTGATTCTACAAATGTTGACGGAACCGATGCCGTTAAGGAATTAATTATAAAAAACAAGAATGGAAATTTAGTTGCCAATCCCATTTCCGCTTATGGAAAAATTGGTATTGGTATTAATGCCGTTGATAAACTGGATGGAGCCTTAAACAACAATGGTATTTTCAATTTACAAATGACCGTTAATGGTAAAAAGGTTTATGAACATGAAGTAAATACGGTCAGTTTTGCGGAAACACGTTACATAAATACCTTAATAGATTATGAGCGATACTTCAAAAAAAGGCAAAAAATTCAAAGGTGTTTTGTAGAACCTTCTAACAAATTAAGCATCTATAAATCATTAATTAACAATGGATATTTAACGATTGAGGATGGATTATCCTATAACGTTGAAATTACGGCTAAAGATTTTAAGGGTAATACAACCAAACTAATTATTCCTATAAAAGGAAAAAAGACAACTACAATTGTAAAAACGGAATCTAAAAAAACGCCTCATTTTTTCAGAGCGAATGAGTTTAACAAAATTAACAAAGAAAACATAAGTGTTGCTTTTCCAAAAAATAGTTTTTATGAGGACATTTATTTCGATTTTAGTTATGATAACAATATTGTAAAACTACACAATGGAGGTATTCCATTGCATCGCAATTTCACTTTAACTTTTGATATTTCTGACTATCCCGCCAAGGATAAAAAGCAAGTAATTATTGCATCTATTAATGACAAAGGAAGACGATCTTACGCCTCAACAAAAAGAAAAGACAACAAAGTTTACACGTTAAGTAGAAGCTTAGGAAATTACACATTGGCTATTGACTCTGTAGCTCCAAAAATTAGTCCCGTTAACTTTAAGGACAAACAATGGTTATCGAAATACCGTTATTTAAAATTAAAAATTACTGATAACCTTTCTGGAATAAAATCGTATAGAGGAGAGATTGATGGTAAGTGGGTATTGTTTGAATATGAGCCTAAAAAAAATGTACTGACTTACGATTTTAACGATGGCAAAATTGAAGGCGTAAAACACAAGTTAAAACTAACGGTTGTTGATAATGTAAACAATACTAATGTGTATATTGCATCGTTTAATACCAAGTAGGATAGCTGTATGCTATAGTCGTAATTTATAAATTAGGCATAGCAAACCGATTGGAGTATTAAACCATATTTCACTAAAGACAATCATTGTTGAAAGCATCAATTTCTTTTTTAGTCGTATTTTTCTTTTTCACTAGTATTGCTATTGCACAAACGGCAACCATAAAAGGTACTGTGAAAAATGAAGAAGGTAAACCTATTGAAGATGTTTCTGTTACCTATAACCAAAAAGGAACTAATACTGATAGTAACGGAAGGTATACACTTTCTCTTCCTGCAAATACGGAGGTAACAGTTACCTTTAGTCATATTGCATACACCACACTCAATAAAAAAGTAAAAATTCCAAAAAACAGAAATTTGTTTTTTTCACCTAAACTTAAAATTAAAATTGAAGAAATAGAGACGGTTGTTGTTAAAGATAAAAAAGATGATGCTCAAGGCATTGATAAAGTTCCTATTGAAACTATAAAAAAATTACCGAGTGCTAATGCGGGAATTGAAGGCACTTTAAAAAATATTGGACTAGGTGTAAGTGGTAATAATGAATTGAGCACACAGTACAATGTAAGAGGTGGTAATTATGATGAGAATTTAGTTTATGTTAATGGCATTGAAGTATACAGACCCTTCTTAGTCCGTTCTGGTCAACAAGAAGGTTTAAGTTTTGTAAACCCTAATTTAACGCAAAATGTAAAATTTTCTGCCGGTGGATTTCAAGCAAAATATGGCGATAAATTATCTTCCGTGTTGGATATTACCTATAAAAAACCAAAATCTTTTGGCATTGGATTAGAGGCAAGTCTTTTAGGAGGAAGTTTAACTGCAGAAGGAATCTCTAAAGACAAAAAGCTTTCTGCCATACTGGGAGCTAGATATAGAAATAATAGCCTTTTTGTCAATCAAAAAGATATAGAAACTAATTTTAAACCTAGTTTTACGGATGTTCAGACCTACGTTTCGTATCAATTTAATAATAAGTTTAGTTTAGATTTTTTAGGTAATTTCTCTCTTAATAATTACAAATACACACCTGTAAGCAGAGAAACGAAATTCGGTACTCTTAGTGACCCCAAAGCCCTTATTGTAAATTACAGAGGTAAAGAGACGGATCAATACTTAACCCTTTTTGGTGCTTTAAAAGGTACTTATTTAGTAAATGACAACCTTAAATTAGAATTAACTTCATCTGCTTATAATACGCAAGAAGAAGAGCATTACGATATTTTAGCTTTTTATGGTATTGGCAATGTAAATGCCGATTTTGGTAGTGATAGCTTTGGAGATGTAGAATTTTCACAAGCCATTGGTTCGCAATTAGACCATGCTCGAAATGACTTGGATGCTTTAATAACAAACGTTCAAGTAAAAGCAACGCTAAAAAAAGACAAGCACCTTTTTGAATTTGGAGCCAAATACCAATTAGAAGACATAAAAGACCGTATTGTTGAATGGGAAGTGATTGACTCTGCCGGCTTCTCTTTAAGGCCTCCTAGTCTACTACCTAGTAATGATGAACCTTATAATTCTTATACCGGACCAATTGTACCATTTACCAGCGTAAGAGCTACAAACAATGTTCAAATCAACAGAATTTCAGGATTTGGACAATGGAGTAAATCAACATATATAAATGACACTCAATTGTGGTTTAACTTAGGTGTTAGAGCTCAAAACTGGAAAGTTAAAGCTGAAGGCATTGAAGAAAAAGGACATACGGTTATAAGCCCTCGAGCACAATTTTCGATAAAACCAGATTGGAAAAAAGACATGCTGTTCAGAGTTTCAGGTGGTTATTATTATCAACCCCCATTCTATAGAGAATTAAGAGATTCTTCAGGTGTAGTTCATCCGGAAGTAAAAGCCCAACGCTCTATTCATTTTGTATTGGGGAATGACTACAGTTTTAAGTTATGGAATAGACCTTTTAAATTGGTTACCGAAGCCTATTATAAATCTTTAACAGATGTAAATCCATTTACTGTTGACAATGTACAAATACGTTATAGAGCTAAAAATAATGCTAAAGCTTATGCTGTAGGATTTGATGCTCGAATCAATGGAGAGTTTGTAGAAGGAACAGAATCTTACTTTAGTTTTGGGTATCTAAAAACGGAAGAGAATATCGATAACCAAGGTTATATTGCCAGACCAACAGATCAACGTTTAAAATTTGCGGTGTTGTTTCAAGATTACGTTCCCAATTATCCAAATTTAAAAATGTATCTGAATATGGTGTATAACACGGGACTTCCAGGAGGTTCACCATCGTATGCTGATCCTTATATATTTCAAAGTAGATTAAAGGATTATTTCAGATCAGACATTGGCATGTCTTATGTTTTTAAAGATGCTGAAAACACCACCAACATCAAATGGCTAGAAAATTTTAAAGAATTCTCATTGGGTATTGAACTCTTTAATATGTTTGATGTTCAAAATTCAATTACCAATACTTGGGTAAGAGATATTTCTTCATCACGCTCTATCGGAATCCCTAATTATTTATCTGGAAGGGTATTGAATGTAAAGCTAAAAATTGGTCTTTAAGTTTAACTATTTGACACTTGTTGTGGTTTAAAAGAGTAAAAGTCTTTAAAACTTGACAGGATTTGCAAATCTCTTTAAGGTCATAGCATGAAACCTACTCCGCAAGAGAACTACAAACATAAAAACTAAAAACAATCCAACTAATTTAAACCTTTCACTATCTTTATAGTCTAAGTATAAAAACACTTTATTGATAGTAGAAGGGGATCTCATATCTGAATTAAAAAATCCATCAACGCAAGAAAAAGCGTTTAGAGAATTAATGTCTTTATATAAAGAACGTTTGTATTGGCATATCCGTAAAATAGTAATTTCACATGATGATGCCGATGATGTTTTACAGAACACGTTTATTAAAGTTTATAAAAATATTGACAAATTTAATGCGGAGAGTAAAATTTACTCATGGATGTAT
The DNA here is from genome assembly GCF_003449015.1 of Aureibaculum luteum. Taxonomy (GTDB): domain Bacteria; phylum Bacteroidota; class Bacteroidia; order Flavobacteriales; family Flavobacteriaceae; genus Aureibaculum; species Aureibaculum luteum. Next base: position 75,399 of record NZ_QRGD01000011.1, read on the forward strand.
AGAATTGCGACCAATGAGTCCATTACATTTATAAATAAGAGAGCTAAAATGAGGCAAGTTGATGTCAATGAATTGCAAAGTGAGATGATACAGAACTTAGAATCAGATGTTTATTTTGATGGTGATGAAATACAATTAAAATTACAAAAAGCAGTTGCCACATTACCTCAAAAACAACAATTGGTGTTTAATATGAAATATTTTGATAATATGAAATATCAGGATATTTCTGATGTTTTAGAAACCTCCGTTGGTGCGTTAAAAGCCTCATACCATCACGCGGTAAAAAAGATTGAAAAATATATAACAAAATAAGTATTAAACCATTACAAAAAACTACAGTCTAAAAGATAAGATGCCAAAAAAGAAACTAGAACATATTAAAAAATCAGGATTTAAAACTCCACAAGCGTATTTTGACACGGTTGAGGATGCTGTTTTTGCTAAAATGACTAGTGAAACATTTCCTAAAAAAGACGGATTTAATAATCCTGACGGTTATTTTGATTCCATTGAAGAAAATGTATTACAAAAACTACAATTGAATAATGAGAAAAAAGAATCAGGATACAAAATTCCTAAAAACTATCTAGATTCAATTGAAGATGATGTCTTAGAAAAGATTAAAAGTAAAAAAAGCAAGTCCAAAGTTATTGACTTTAAAACTATATTCTTAAAAAGGTTAATTCCTCTTGCGGCGGCAGCGTCATTATTACTATTTATTTTTATAAATTATAACAGCAGCAGTACTGATACCAATTTAGATCAATTGGCGTCTGCCGATATAGAAGAATGGATTGACAATGACTTAATTGCCTTTGACACTTACGAAATAACGGATGTATTTGAAGATATAGAATTGGAAAGCCAACCCATTTTCGAAGATGATGAAATTATAGAATTTTTAAATGGCACGGATATTGAGAACTTAATACTAGAAAACTGATGAATTTAAAAAAAATTATATTTGGAATTTTGTTATTTACAGTTTTTACTGGAATAGCTCAACGCAATGATAATGAAAAAATAAAGGCTTATAAAACGGCTTTTCTTACTGAAGCATTAGAACTAACCGTTGATGAAGCGGAAAAGTTTTGGCCAGTTTATAATGCGTATTCAAAAGAATATCAGAAAATTAAAATTACCAAAACGCGTCAAATATTTAAAAAAATTAGAATCGCGGGTGGAATTGATCAGTTATCTGAAAGCGAAGCTGATACTATTTTAGAAGAATTTGTGGAAATTGATAGTAATGTTGCCAAAGCCAAAGAAAACTTAAAAAAAAATTTAACTGGAGTTATATCTTCTAAGAAAATGATAAAATTAATAAGTGCAGAACAAAATTTTAATAAGGAATTATTAAAACGATTTAGAAATAGAGGTGGTAATATGAACAAAAACTAATCCCCTTAGAATTTGGCAAAACAATGTTATTTTCTAAATTTGCACTGGAAAAAAGGAAAGAAAAAGATGAAAAAATTAAGAATTATTGCCATTTTGGGTATTGCTATGTTATCATTCAATAGTATGAACGCCCAATCTGATGCAGCTACTACTAAAAAAGAAACAATAAACAGTTCTGACAAACAACCTGAAAAAATTGTATATAAAAACATTGATTACTACATTATTGATGGTGTTTGGTATGCAAAAATCAAAAAGAGATTTGTATTAAGAACAGCTCCAAAAGGTGCTAAACTTAAAAATGTACCTAAAGGTGGTGAAAATGTAGTAATGGCAGGTGTAAAGTATTATAAATTAAATGGCGTTTTTTATAAAAAATCAAAAGGTGGTGGCTACGAAGTTGCGAGACCGTAAATAAATTGACCATATTCATTCTTTAAGTAGTCTGAAAATCTTTAAAATTTACAAAAAATACAAAAATAAACACAAAATAAGTGTAACCTTAGACATTTGATGCACCATTTATCAATGGCTAATATTATAGACGCGAAGTTTCGCGTCTTTTACTTTTAAACCTGATACATTTTTTCTCGTTGTTCTTTTATCTTATCGTTTTCGAAATAATCATCAAAGGTAGTATATCTGTCTATGGCTCCTTGCGGTGTTAATTCAATAACACGATTAGCAACAGTTTGTGCAAATTCATGATCATGCGTTGCAAATAAAACAGTGCCTTTAAAGTTCGTAAGTGAATTATTAAAAGCTTGAATAGATTCTAAGTCCAAGTGGTTTGTCGGCTCATCTAACATCAATACATTTGCTCTCAGCATCATCATTCTAGATAACATACAACGTACTTTTTCTCCACCTGACAATACATTACATTGCTTTAAAGCTTCCTCTCCACTAAAAATCATTTTTCCTAAAAACCCACGGATATAAACTTCTTCTCTTTCTTCTTCTGTCGTTGCCCATTGTCTTAACCAGTCCACCAGACTTAAATCATTATCAAAAAAGTGTGCATTCTCTAACGGTAAATAGGCCTGTGTTGTGGTAACCCCCCAAGCAAACTTTCCTGCATCTTGCTTTGTGTTTCCATTGATAATTTCGAAAAATGCGGTAACTGCTCTTGAATCTTTTGAAAAGATTACCACCTTATCTCCTTTAGTTAAATTGAGATTAATATTATCAAATAACAATTCACCATCAATAGATTTTTGTAAACCTTCAATATTTAATATCTGATCACCTGCTTCACGCTCACGGTCAAATATTATGGCCGGATACCTCCTACTCGATGGCTTAATATCAGAAATATTTAATTTTTCAATCATCTTTTTCCTACTGGTTGCTTGCTTAGATTTAGCAACATTTGCAGAAAATCTACGTATAAATTCTTCCAGTTCTTTTTTCTTTTCTTCAGCTTTTTTATTTTGCTGAGATCTTTGACGAGCAGCCAATTGACTAGATTCGTACCAAAAAGAATAATTACCAGAGTAGTTGTTTATTTTACCAAAATCAATATCAGAAATATGAGTACAAACAGCATCTAAAAAGTGCCTATCATGTGAAACAACAATAACTGTATTTTCATAATTGGCCAAAAAGTTTTCTAACCACTTAATGGTTTCATAATCCAAATCATTGGTAGGCTCATCCATTATCAACACATCCGGATTTCCAAATAAAGCTTGTGCTAATAATACACGTACTTTCGCCTTACCATCTAAATCTTTCATCAATGTGAAGTGCTGATCTTCTTTCACGCCTAAGTTAGACAACATTGCTGCCGCATTACTCTCAGCATTCCAACCGTTCATTTCTTCAAATTTCACTTGTAACTCACCAATTTTTTCTGCATTTTCGTCAGTATAATCAGCATATAAAGCATCAATTTCTGACTTAATTTTAAAAAGTGACTTGTTACCCCTAATTACAGCTTCTAATACAGGAAATTCATCTGAGGCATTATGATCTTGCGATAGCACAGACATGCGTTTTCCTTTTTCCAAAGAAACATTCCCTGAAGCTGGATCAATATCACCCGCAATAATCTTTAAAAATGTAGATTTTCCTGCTCCATTTGCACCAATTATTCCATAGCAATTACCTTGTGTAAAAATGGTATTTACTTCATCAAATAAGATGCGTTTTCCGAATTGTACTGATAAGTTAGAAACTGATAACATTATTATTTTTTTAAATTCCGTGCAAAAGTAAGCAATGCGTAGCTATTAGCGAAAAGAACTCCATATAATTTAAAACGCAGTACTCTTTCTTAGTTTTAAGAATATTTAAAACTTCATTATTAACTTCAATTTAGTATTGCTGAATAAACTCATTTTACGCAAATTAATAAGTGTCACTTGAAATACTCAACTGCTTAATTTAACATCCCATTAACTAATTTTGGGAGTTTGAATGGCTATTTTTGTGTTGTTCAAAAAAACCTAACAAATTTGGCAAGAAAATTACTCTCCTTTTTTTCAACTAACCTTTTCACTTTATCTATTGTTACGCTTATTATTGTAAGTTGCAAAGATAAAGGGACTAATGATGTGGCTTATTTTGGCGGTCAAATAATAAACCCTAAATCAGACAAGGTTTATTTTTATTACAAAGACCAATTGTTAGACTCTTCAAAATTAAGTATCAACGATAAATTTTTAATAAAATTAAAAAAATTTACCAACGGATTTTACAAATTTAAACATGGTAATGAGTTCCAATATGTATATATGGAATCAAATGACAGTTTATTAATTCGTTTAAACACATGGGATTTTGATGAATCACTTGTTTTTAGTGGAAAAGGTGCTGAACGTAATAATTTTTTAATCAATCTATTTTTAGTTAATCAAAAGGAAGATCGAGATTTTAACAAATATTACAAGCTTAGCGATAGCTTATTTCAATTAAAATTTGATTCCATATTAATGTTAAAAAATTTACTTTACTCGCAGTTTAAATCTGAAGTACCTGAAAGTTCTATTTTATTTGACAAATTAGTAAATACTGCCATAAATTATCCCTTATACAAAAAAAAGGAAATCTACCCGCATAATCACATGAAATCTATTGGATCTAACGAGCATCCCAACATAAACCCAAGGTTCTTTAAATTTAGAAAAAACATAGACCTCGATGATAAAGATTTAACTGGATTTTACCCACATCAAAGTTATGTAAGAGCTTATTTGCATCATTTAGCTTATGAAAAACAAGTTTTAGATAGTTTTAAAAGCGATATAGATGTTAACATGATGCAGGCGGCACTCGAAAACATTAAAACAGAATCTGTTAAAAATAACTTTTTATATATGGGTATCTGGTATGCTCTGTTAAATGAAGACACCCCTATTGTAGAAAAAGAAAGAGCTGTACGCTTATTTTTTGATCATTCTACAGATAAAAAAAGTGTAGCTGAAATTTCAAATTTAATAGAGGTTTCAAAAAAATTAGCTAAAGGCTATAAGTTACCAAATATTTCTCCCAACAATTTTAATGGTGAAGCCATTCAGTTAAATACCATTATTAAAAATAAAAAAACAGTAATATGTACTTGGCCTTCAAACTCTAGTGAAATGGAAAATTTTTCCAAACGTTTTAACTATTTAGAAAAAAAATATCCAGAATATCATTTTATTGGTCTTACTTCTGTCTATATGGAAGCCGAGTGGAGGAGTTTAATAAAGCTAAATAAAGACAATCAATATCGTATTGATGAAGGTATTGACTGGTTAGATATTAATTTTCCAAGGGCAATTTTAATAGACAAAGAAGGAAGAATTCAAAACAACATGACGCATCTCTCAAATCGTAGTTTTGAGAAACAAATCAAGCAAATTAAATAAAGATTGATGAGTCAATTTTGCTAATTAATTTTAAAAACCTCTAATAATCATTAAATTAAGACTACTTTTGCACATTCATAAACGAAAAGGCTTATTTATCTGCTAAGACAGCACTATTGGGAAGCCTTAGTTTGATAAATTTTTAATATATGTCTTTATTTAATGATCTTGGCCTACGCCAAGAAATTGTCGATGCTTTAACCGATTTAGGTTACGAAAAACCGACACCAATCCAACAACAAGCGATACCGCAAATTATTAATGCTTCTAATGACTTAAAAGCATTTGCACAAACAGGTACCGGAAAAACGGCCGCATTTAGTTTACCAATTCTTGAAAAATTAGATTTAGAAAGTAAGGCTACACAAGCTATTATTTTGTCTCCTACACGAGAGCTAGCTATTCAAATAGGAAAAAACATTGAAGAATTCTGTAAATACATGAAACGTGTTAATGTGGTTACCGTTTACGGTGGAGCCAATATTGACGAACAGATTCGTGGATTAAAAAGAGGTGCTCAAATTGTTGTAGGTACTCCAGGTAGAACTGTCGATTTAATTAAACGTAAACAGTTAAAACTGAAAGACATTAAATGGGTCGTGTTAGATGAAGCCGATGAGATGTTAAATATGGGGTTTAAAGATGATTTAGACCAGATATTAGAAGTAACACCAAAAGAAAAACAAACTTTATTATTTTCAGCAACTTTTCCTAGAGAAGTAGATGCTATTGCTAAAAACTACATGACTAAACCTGTAGAAATTAGTGCGGGAAAAAAGAATGCTGGTGCAGATAAAGTTTCACATGAATATTATTTGGTTTCTGAAAAAAACAGATACCCGACCCTAAAGAGATTAGCAGATGTTAACCCTAATATATATGCTATCGTTTTTTGTAGAACAAGAAGGGAAACAAAAAATGTAGCCGCCAATTTAATTGATGATGGTTATAATGCAGATGCCTTACATGGTGATTTATCACAGGCTCAGCGTGATATAGTAATGGAAAAATTTAGAGCTAAACATTTACAAATTTTAGTGGCTACTGATGTAGCAGCAAGAGGATTAGATGTGGATGACTTAACGCATGTTATCAACTATAAATTACCAGATCAAGCGGAAAACTATACACATAGAAGTGGTAGAACAGGTAGAGCTGGTAAAGAAGGTATTTCTATTGCAATAATTACGAACAGAGAGAAAAATTCTCTAAGACCAATTGAAAGTAAAATTGGTAAAAAATTCATAGCTCAACAAGTACCTGGAGGTCAAGAAATTTGCGAAAAGCAATTATTTAAACTGATTGAAAAGGTAAAAGATGTTGAAGTAAATGAAGATCAAATAAATCCTTATTTAGAAGGTATTTATGCTCAATTGAAAGATATTGAACATGACGAATTAATAAAACGATTTGTTTCTATCGAGTTTAATCAATTCTTATCATATTACCAAGGTGCTGAAGACCTCAATGGAGACGACTCTAGAGAACGAAGAACTAGAAGTACTGACGAGAATTTTACAAGATTCTATATCAATTTAGGAAAAATGGACGGATTGAATCCTGCCAGATTAATAGGATTAATCAACGAAAATCTTAAAAAGAGTGATGTTGAAATTGGACAAATAGAAATTCTTAAAAGTTTCTCATTCTTTGAAATTGACAAAGCTTTTGCAGATCAAGTAGTTGAAGCATTTCAACATGCAGAATTTGAAGGTAGATCTGTAATTGTAGAAGTAACCACTAAACCAAAAGGTGGCGGAGGAAGAAGAAGTGGCAAAAAACGCAGCTTCGGTGGTGGAGATAGAAATTCAAGCGGTGGCGGAAGAGAAAGACGCTCTGGAGGTGGCTCTGGTGGCGGATATAAAGGAAAAAGCTCTAGTGGAGGCGGATATAAAGGTGGTAAAAAAAGCGGAGGTTTTAGTGGAAGTAAAAGAAGTGGTAAACGTTAATCACTTTTGAGTACTAATAATCACATTATTAGAATTTAATCTTAAGGTGTATTTTTTAATTAGAATTCATCTTAAGATTCAGTTCTCTTAACCAAATCCCAATTTTTTCAGCTTCTGTACTAAGATTTTTCTTATCTAAAAGATCACTCATTTCAGTAAGCACTACTGTTTTAAAATTATGATTGTTTTTTGTAAAACAATTAAAACCCACATTACCAAAATCGGCACGATTTTGATTGCTTTCAATAACTTTCCCCTTAGCAGCTTTGGAAATTAAAGCTACATACTTTTCAAGCTCACTTTTATCAACTATAAAAACAATAGAGTCAAACATTTCTTTATAACTGTTCAAGTTATCTGTATCTATCCAGATTATTGAATCTCTTTCTTTGTTCACCCTTACATTACCTTCATTATCAATTATCCAATGGTTATAATTTAATCCCCATGCATAATTAATACTAAATTTCTCAAAATAAATTTCCTGATTTTTTTCTGGAGCCTCATCATTTTGACATGAAATAAATAGTGAACTAAATAAAAAGAAACATATAATTTTTACTGTTTTAAACATCATATTAGAAGTGTCAATTTTATTATAGATGTCCAAAATTAAGATTGGTTGCTTCTTCATTTTAAACTAGAACAACAGCACTTTATTTTACATACTTAGATGCTTTCATAAAACTTAGCACAATAAATCCTGCAATAAAAAAAACTCCTAAAATTAAAATAAACAATTTAAGAGAACTGGTATAAGAAGTTACAACTCCTGCAATAACCATCCCTACAACTATAGCAAGCTTTTCTGTTACATCAAAGAAGCTGAAATACGTCGCATGATCTTGCGTTTCATCTGGAATCAATTTAGAATATGTAGATCTAGATAGCGTCTGAATAGCACCAAGTACAAAACCCAAAAAAGCACCTAAAACATAAAATTTTAAATATACATTAGGATCATCTCTATCCAAAAGATACGCTCCAACGCAGGCAAAAGCCCAAATTATTATCGTTATTTTTAACGCACTTATATTTCCAATTCTAGTAGATAGTCTGGAAAAAAAATAAGCCCCTACTACCCCAACAATTTGAATTAGTAAAATAGTTATAATTAAATTACTTGTTTCTAAGCCTAAATCTTTAGTGCCAAAAATAGATGCTAATAATATTATTGTTTGTACACCTACACTATATAAAAAAAACGAAATTAATAATATTTTCAGTTGCGATTGCGTTTTTATTTCTTTTAAAACCACTCGTAACTCTTTGTAGCCCTTAAAAATAAAATCTCTTTCTGGTTTTCGTTTATATGGGTTATTGGGGAGGTTTTTAAAAGTATACTGTGCAAACCCTATCCACCAAATACCTACTGTTAAAAATGATATTCTGGCCGGTAATGTGGCATCAGTTATACCATACAACTCAGGCATCATAACCATTGATAAATTAAATGCCAATAAAATCACAGAACCTACGTAACCAAGCATAAAACCTTTGGCACTCACTTTATCTTGCTGTTCAGGAAAAGCAACTTCAGGTAAATAAGCATTATAAAAAACCATACTGCCCCAAAAACCAATGCTCGCTAAAATAGTAAAGACAATTCCAATCCATACATTTTCCTTACCTGTAAAAAAGAACAACATCATTACGGATAGGGAACCTAACAGACAGAAAAATTTTAAAAATCGTTTTTTATTGCCCGTATAATCCGCAATAGCAGACAGTATTGGAGACAATAAAGCCACAATTAAGAAGGAAAACCCGAGAGCATACGAATAAATCGTTGTGTTATACCATTCAGAACCTAAAAATTGAACTACTCCATTACCACCTCCGGTAACAGATTCATAATAAATAGGAAAAACAGCTGTACCAATTACTAAAGAATATACTGAATTTGCCCAGTCATAAAATGACCAAGCATTGATTAGTTTCTTATCTCCTCTTTTTAACATAGGGTTGGTTGTAAAATAAAAAGCCATATTTCAGTTGAAATACGGCTCACAATGTACTACTAATTTTAAAAGATTGGGGAAATCTACTTGCCAATCTAAATTTTTTTAGATATAAAATATAGTTTTAAGTGATCCAAACCAATCAATCAATTCATCTTTATTCACTTGTCAATGCTTTCGCATTATACTTTTTTGCATGAGCTCTTGCTTCAGGTAAATAGGCCTTCAAATCGGCTATTCTTGATTCATTAGATGGGTGCGTACTTAAAATTTGAGGAGGAGCCTCTCCTCCTGCACGTTCACTCATCCTCACCCACACTTCGGCTGCCTCTTCACCATTATAACCTGCCATAATCATAAATACTAATCCTAATCTGTCTGCTTCTCGTTCGTGAGTTCTACTAAATGGCAACATAATTCCAACTTGAGAACCTAAACCATAAGCAGTATTCCATATTTGTTGCTGCTCAGCTGATTTGTTGGCAGTTGCAACAGCTACTGCAACGCCACCTAACTGTTGTAATTGACCCGTTGACATACGCTCTTGACCATGTTTAGCGAAGGCATGAGCAACCTCATGTCCCATTACAGCAGCAATACCATCGGAATTTTTACAAATAGGCAAAATACCTGTATAAAAAACGACTTTTCCACCGGGCATACACCAAGCATTTACTGTTTCATCTTCAACTAAGTTAAACTCCCATTGATAACTATCAGCTTCTGCTTTCATTCCATTTACACGCATAAATCGATCAACTGCTTGAGATATTCTAGCACCTATATCTTTAATTTCTTTAGTTTTCGAAGCATTGGTAGACAATTTATTTTCTTCTAAAAACCCCTTGTATTGAGCAAAGGCCATAGGTAATACTTCAGCATCGCTTACAAAGTTTACTCTTTTCCTTCCAGTAATTGGCACTGTACTGCAACTAATTAAAAATAAGGTTACAATAGTTAATGCAATAATTTTTTTCATCTTGTTTTTTTAAGTTTTAAGAATGCAAATATAAATATACAAAAAATGATTAACTTCGTATTTGCGAATATTTATTGTAATTAATCCAAAATAATGCCAAAAAAAAACAATTTTGAAATACCAAGTTCTATAATTCGAACAGGAAAAACATTACAATTATTTTCTAGCAAATTAGCTGCAAATTTTGCCATAAAACTATTTACCACGCCTCCAAAATTTAAAACTCCTGAAAGAGAAGAAATGATGCGAAAGAGTGCAAAAAACATTTTAATAAATATTCCATCGATCCAAAAAGATGTAAATGTATATGAATATGGTTTTTCCAAAACTAAAATTCTTTTAGTTCATGGATGGGCCGGACGGGGTACTCAACTCTACGAAGTTGCCGATAAATTACTTGAAAATGGAATGATGGTCATTAGTGTTGATCTTCCCGCACATGGACTATCTTCGGGCAAAACTACTAACATGCTTGAATGTATTGCTACCGTTGAATACATTAATGATAAATTTGGCCCATTTGAAGCTGCGATTGGCCACTCTTTTGGTGGAATTACCTTATTAGCATCATTGGCTAAAAAACAATTTTTAAATAAACTAGCAATCATCGGTATTGAAGCCTCAAACAATAAAATTTTAGATCTTTTTGTGCAAAAATTAAAGCTCAAAAATAAAGTGGCAACGTTGATGAAAAAACAAATTAGGTCGAAATTTGAAGTAGATCTTGAATCATTAGCAGCCATTACAAGTGCAAAAAGTGTGACTAACCCAACATTAGTAGTACATGATGTGCAAGACAACGATGTTGATGTAAGTTCTGCGTATAAAATACGTCAAAACTTAGTAAAGGGTAAATTATTAATTACTAATGGTCTAGGCCATCGACAAATATTAAGGGATCATAATACGATACATAAAATTATAGATTTTCTCAAAAATTAAAACATGAAAAGTATATTCACTTTATTATTTATTTCACTACTAGTTAGCTGTACCAGTAATGCTCAAAAATCAAAAAAAGAAAACAAAGACATGACAGACAATAAAGATAAAATTGTAAAAACAGACGCAGAATGGAAAGCTGAATTAACAGATCAAGAATATTATGTATTGCGTCTAAAAGGTACAGATAGACCAGGTGACACTGGCTATACCAAACACTTTGAAAAAGGCACTTATGTATGTAGAGCTTGTAATGCTCAGTTATTCAAATCGGGTAGTAAATATGAAAGTCACTGCGGTTGGCCGTCGTTCGATGATGCGATTCCTGGAACCGTTGATTTTAAAAAAGACAATAGTGCTGGTATGATCAGAACGGAAATAACGTGTACAAATTGTGATGGACATTTAGGTCATGTTTTTGATGATGGCCCTAAGGAGACCACAGGACAACGTTATTGTGTAAATACAAGTTCTATAAAGTTTGTTTCCGCTGAGAAAAAATAACTAATATTATTTTATTAAATTTAGAGTCCTCATAGTGAGGACTTTTTTTTTCACATCAATATGAACAAAAATTATATAGACAGTATTCAAAAACAATTTAGTTATTACAAAAGTTTAGGCGATAAGACTTTTGATCAAGTTAGTGATACTGAAATACATTGGTCACTCAATGAAGATAGCAATAGCATTGCCATTATTGTAAAACATATAGTAGGCAATATGTTGTCTCGATGGACTAATTTTCACACTGAAGATGGTGAAAAAGATTGGCGACATAGAGATACAGAATTTGAGGACAATTATACTTCAAAAATCGAAATGACAACGGCATGGGAAAAGGGATGGGCTTGTTTATTTCTTATAATTGGTAACTTAAAAGCGGAAGATTTACAACGAATTATTTATATCAGGAACGAAGGCCACACTACTCTAGAAGCTATTAATAGACAATTGAGTCACTATTCTTATCATATAGGTCAGCTCGTTTATGTTGGTAAATTAATAAAAGGCAAACAATGGAAAAGCCTTTCAATACCTAAAAATAAGTCTTCAACTTATAATATAAGTAAGTTTGAAAAAGAAAAACACAGAGGTCATTTTACTGATGATCTATAATACCTTTAACCAATCTCCTATTACAACTAAATGACTCATATCCATTACTTAAAGCATTATCTAATAGCGTTTCTACTCATTCTATTACTTAACAATTGCAAAAAACCAATTCCCAAAATAGTTAGTAGTCAAAACTTCTGCGAAACCATTCATAGAAAAGATAGCATCAGCCTTTCTAAAGAATTAGCAGATATTGAGGAAGAAATGCAAACTAAAACTGGTGTTTATGTTTTAGAAGATGGTGGAGGATCTTTGACCACAAGGGCTTGGCTTACACAAAATGCTGAAAAAACAATTGATATACAGTATTTTATATTTTCAACTGATAATGTAGGACTTATAGCCTGTGATTATTTGATTAGAGCAGCAGACCGCGGTGTAAAAGTTAGAATTTTGGTTGATGACATTATGGTTGATGCAGAGTTAGAAGATATTTTAATGATGGCAAGCCATGAAAATATTGCTATTAAAGTCTATAATCCTGGTGTTAATTTAGGCAAAAGCATCGTTAGTAAACTTAAAAAATTTGCAACTGACTTTAGATCTGCAAACTTAAGAATGCACAATAAAACCTTTATTGTTGATAGTAAAGTAGTAATTACAGGCGGTAGAAATATTGCTGATGAATATTTTGATTATGACCATGAATATAACTTTAGGGATAGAGATGTATTACTACTTGGTAAAATTACTCCAAAAGTAGAACAGTCATTTGAACAGTTTTGGAATAATAATTTAAGTGTGCCAATTAAAAATTTAGCAGAGGAGTTACCCGAAAATTATACCGACCCTAATCGGTTTGAAAAATTGCATCAATATGCATGTAATCCCGATAATTTTTGGCCGCAGATAAGAACACAAATTGAAAATTTACCCACTACCCTTAAAAAAATAAAAGAGTCTGGCGGTTTAGTTTGGACTAAAGAAGTTGCCTTTATTTCTGATGCACCTGGAAAAAATGATGGCTCTGAAGGTTTAGGTGGTGGCGGATATACCACAGATGCCTTGATTAAATTAGTAAAAAATGCAAAATCGTCTTTAGACATTCAAACTCCCTATTTAATTACTACAGCGTTGAGTCGTAACCTGTTTAAAAATGCCATAAAACGTGGTGTGAAAATTAGAATTTTGACCAACAGTTTAGCTTCTACAGATAATCTAGAAGCCTTTAATGGTTATCAACGTGATAGAAAAGCCTTGTTAGAAACTGGTGTAGAAATCTATGAATTTAAACCAGATGCTGAAGAGCGTTTTAAAATAATGACAGGCCATTTGCAAGCCAAGTTAGATTTTAAACCCATTTTTGGCTTACATTCAAAATCAATGGTAGTTGATAGTGAAACAACAGTGATAGGTACTTTTAATTTAGACCCTAGAAGTGCTAACCTTAACACAGAATGTTTGGCAATTATCAAAAATAAAAAGATATCAGACAATGTTTTAAAAGGCATGGAAATTGAGTTTAAACCCGAAAATTCATGGCAAACTACTGCAGACTTCAATCCTGATAATAAAGTTAAAACAGTCAAACGTATTAAGGCATGGACTAGAAAAATTGTACCCAAAAAGATTTTGTAAAAAAATACAAATCTCCTCGTTTCAATTTCTTACTGTTTTTTATTTGCTAATATTTTCAGTTTGGTATAGTCCTTATAAATAGCTTCTTTAAATACTTTCCAGTGCTCATCAGTCATACGACCTGGTGTAAACAAACAAATACCTGCAGCTCCGTTTATCATAGACTGTTCAATAGCATCCACTAATTCTTCTGGAGAGACACCGTGATCTTCAGGATCTGGATGCTCTGCCTTTTCATTAGGAAATGGTGTTATAAATAGTCCACTATAAATTGGTTTGGCGTTATTAACTGACGCTACCTCTTCTTTAACCATTTCACCAACCCATTTGGTATCTTCTAAATAAAAATCATTGTAATTCATTGGAAAAATTGCATCTAAGTCCCATTTTTCCCATTCTTGACGCACCATTTTTTTCGCTAATGAAGGTCCCGGAAAAACGGCTGCATTTAATTGCTTTCCTTTTGCATGGACTACCTCAGCAATTTTATTCACCATATTTGTAATTAAATCATATCTGAATTGTTTCCATTCTTGTACCTGTGACGGATCTTCCACTTCATTAATATCAATACCTGACTGTTCTTTAAAGTCAGCCTTACATTTATCGCAATAGCAATAATCGTATTTAGGAAACTCTTTATCCATTACTAAATCATATTTTTCCCATAAACCTCTTGCTAAAATAACATCTGGAAAACGTATATAATCTAAATGAATTCCATCAACCTCATCAACATCAGCTATCTTACCATATAAGTCTGTTAAATAATCAACTACTTTTTCTTTATTTGGGCATAAAAAAGTATAATGCTTTGCATAAACAGGTTTATCAAAGGCAGAATCTCCTTCCCCATTAACACCAAACAAATCAGCGGTTAATGTATCGTTTGGGTCTTGTCTCATTGTTGGAATCCACGTATGGAATTCTAAACCTGCTTCTTTGGCTATTTTACCCACCCGTTTATACGTTTCTGGGTTTTGACCTCCATTATACATTAGTCCATCAACACCATGATCTTTAAAACCTTTAAAACTGGTCAAAAGTTCTGCATCTGTAGCTTCACCAGGACCTCCAGTCCATGCATAAACCGGAATTTTACTTTTCGATATTTCTGTATCTGATTTGTCTTTACAGGAAATAAATAGAATTGATATTAATAAAATAATTAAGATTTTATTCATAATACAGGGTTGATTAGATTAGAGTTTAAATATAAAATCTAAAATAAACCAAAATACTATTCGTATGCAACTTTTTTCGACCAATAGCATCTATTATTCTAAATTAAACAACGAATCGACCTATATTTTTGGTACTTACAATAGCTATTCTTTCTTCTTGTACAAAAGAAGAGGATGTATTATTACAAAATGAAGAATTAATTGAAAAATGGAAATTGATTGTACAATATTGGGACCCAAGAGATGGTAGTGATGATTATCAACCTATTGTAAGTGAGGGAATTATTTAATTCTTTAAAAATAAAAAAAACATATCAAATGGTTTTTTTTGGTCTACAAATAGTGATACGAAAAAGAATAACGTTGGCTCATCTAATGATAAAACTGAGATTATTTTTGTAAAAAACGAATGTAATTCTTCTGAGTATAAAATTAATTATAAGCTTATTGAAAATAAGCTACAATTATGGTATCCATGTACTGAAGGTTGTGCTAAAAAGTTTAAAAAAATAGTTAATCAGAACAATAAAATTAGTTATTTAAATTTATTATCTTGGTAACATAAATCTATACTATGCGTTTTTATATTTTACTTATTGGTCTATTATATTTATCAGATATTCCGGCCCAAGAATCTAGTTTAGATTCTAAAACGATTACATTTTATGCCAAAGATTCTGTAATTATTACGGCTGACACTTACTTTTTAGAAAACATACCCCCAACAGTTTTGTTATGTCATCAGGCAGGCTATAGTCGTGGTGAATATTTAAATACTGCGAAAGAGCTCAATGCATTAGGTTTTTCTTGCATGGCAATAGATCAGCGTTCTGGTCAAGAAATAAACGGAATTGTTAACCAAACCGCAATTGATGCAAATAATAAATTAAGAAATGTTGGTTATGCTGGAGCCAAACAAGATGTTGAGGCCGCTATAGATTATTTGTATAAAATAAATGGCGAACAACCTGTTATTTTAGTAGGTAGCTCCTACTCTGCTTCATTAGCTTTGTGGATTGGTAGTGAAAATTCAAAAACAAAAGCTATTGCTGTCTTTAGCCCCGGAGAATATTTAACAGGTATAAAATTAAAGCAAACTATAAAATCAATAAGTATCCCTGTATTTGCAACGTCTTCTAAACGAGAAATCAAACCTGTGGAAAAACTATTAAGTCAAGTTAAGCCAAACTTAATTACACAATTTAAGCCTAAGTTAAAAGGATACCACGGTTCTAAAGCCTTATGGGAAAAGAATGACGGTCATGAAAATTATTGGAACGCTTTTAAAGAATTTTTATTAAAACAAAAGTAAGGTTAAACAATGTCTAACACTCGCTCTAAAGCCATACCTCTTGAGGCTTTAATTAGTAGTGTTGCATTCGTAATATTGAGAGTTGAAAAATGCTTTTTAAACGATTCATAAGAATTAAAAAGTTGAATTTTATCTTCATTAGCTCTACATTTATAAAAATTCTCTCCAATTAAATATGCTTTTGATATTGAAAGTTTACTTAACAAATCAACAATAAATTGATGCTCAGCTTCAGCAGTCTTTCCTAGTTCAAACATATCGCCCAAAATTGCAATTTTATGAGAATCCGTTAAATTGGATAAATTCTCTAAAGCAACTTCCATACTACTCGGATTAGCATTATAGGCATCTAAAACAATTTTATTAGATCCTTTATGTATTATTTGAGAGCGATTATTACTTGGTACATAATTCTCTATGGCCTTAATACTATCTTCACTTTTCACTTTAAAGAAATTACCAATAGCTAATGCCGCCGAAATATTATTATAATTATAAGCCCCAATCAATTGGCTTTTTACAATTTCATTATTAAATTGAACATGAACAAACGGATTAGCCTCTACAAAACTAACAAGAACATCGCTATTGTTCCCACCAAATGTAACTTGGTTTATAGTTACTGATTTTTCTAATTGAATAGGGTCATTCGCATTTACAAAAGCAGTTTTATTTTTATTTTTCAAATAGGTATACAATTCTGATTTACCTTCTATTACACCTTCAATACTACCAAACCCTTCTAAATGTGCTTTTCCAAAGTTCGTAATATAACCGTAATCGGGTTGGGCAATATTACATAAAAGTTCAATTTCTTTTAAATGATTCGCCCCCATTTCAACGATACCTATTTCAGTTTTAGGGGTCATTGAAAGTAGTGTCAAAGGTACTCCAATATGATTGTTTAAATTACCCTTTGTTGCTGTTGTATTGTATTTCTCAGAAAGAACAGCATTAATCAATTCTTTAGTGGTGGTTTTACCGTTACTTCCTGTTAGACTAATGATGGGTATATTAAGTTCTTTTCTGTGGTAGGTAGCTAATGCCTGCATCGTTGCCATAACATCGTTTACTAAAATAATAGTTGGTTTTGTTTGATAAATAGCTTCATCAACAACGGCAAAAGCTGCTCCTTTTTTTAAAGCATCTTCGGCAAATTTATTACCATTAAAATTATCACCTTTTAAAGCAAAAAAGACACAACCTCTTTCTACTTTTCTAGTATCTGTAGAAACTTGATAGGACTGTTTATAAATTTTATAGAGTTCTGAAATATTCATGCGTCAATGTATATTAATTTTATAGTCAGATGGAATACCATAATTATCACTTTGACTGTTTTCCTAATTTTAACTTTGGCATTTCATGGGTTAAAACTAAAAAAAAACTCAATACAAAATGTATTGAGTTTTAATTATTTATTCTATAGCAAGACTTATCTTTGTGGTTCCTTACGTCTTCTTTTGTAAGACATTGCACCCAACTTGTCAGTTGCACATCTAAATCCGATATAATTTGTAGCCATATACTCTGGCAAATATCTACGTTGAGCTGGGTCTAACCAATAGGCTCTATCTTTCCAAGAACCTCCTTTATATACTCTAGCTTGATCACTAATTAAAGTGTTCCTAGTTTTTGTATCATATTGTTGAATGATTAATCCACTTTCTCCAATCTGTTTTGGTGTTTTAGGTGAATTATACATTCTTGGTTGATTTTCCATATCTTCCTCATCTTGATAGTAATTTTTAGTTGAAGCCATATCTCCATCACCGATAGAAATATTATCAGCTTTTTCATAATTAGGTCTCATAAAAGCATCACGCTTAGTAATTGGCACATATTTAATACTTCCTGGCAAATCTTTAGGTACAATTTTACCATTATCTAAAGTATCAAACTCTATGCTGTTATAATCAACAACAACTACCTTACCTTCTTCATCAATTAAAGGTTTTTTAAATACATTACCTCTAAAATAGTTAAAGTCATTTGCATCGTTATCAATTATTGGTCTATAAACATCAGCTACCCATTCTGCAACATTACCTGACATATCATACAGTCCAAATGCATTAGAATCATAAGATTTTACTCTAATTGTGATGTCAGCACCATCATTACTCCATCCTGCTAAACCACTATAATCACCTTTACCTTGTTTAAAGTTTGCTAATTGGTCACCACCTCTTCTTCTAGAATCATCTCTAGTTGTTGAACCATTCCAAGAATATTTTTTTCTACCTCTAATAGTATTATATTCTCTATTTTCAATTTCAGCTTTTGCAGCATATTCCCATTCGGATTCAGTAGGCAATCTAAAACGTTGTGTTAACATACCATCAGACGTTTTAACGTGACGACCTGTAAAACCTTGATCAGATTTTTTAGACTTTCTATCTTTTCTTGATAATTTTTCACCATCATCTCCAGAAGCATCATCAGCATTTTTTGCTGCTTTTCTTTCTTTTTTACTTTGTTTCTTTACTTGAGCATTTGGATCATATAGACCTTTTCCATAAATATCTTCGTTACCATCAAATAACAAATCAGGATTTGCTAAATAGGCACCTGTGTCAAATCTATTTTTACCTTCTACAGTAACCGAATCCATATCAAATAAAGATTTAAGTACACCTTTATCCATTAATATTTTTTCGTTAACCCTATCGGTTCGCCATTTACAGTATTCAGTAGCTTGTAACCAAGACACACCTACTACTGGATAATCAGAATATGATGGGTGACGTAAATATGCTTCAGTTAATAACTCGTTAAAACCAAGAGCATCTCTCCAAACCAATGTATCTGGCAAAGCAGATTGATAAATTTTTCTATAACTATCATCTGATGGAGGGTATACTTTCTCTAAATATTGTAAATAGAACAAATATTCTAAGTTTGTAACCTCAGCTTCATCCATATAGAATGAACGTACTTGTTGTTTTGTTGGTGTAGTGTTCCAGTCGAACATTACATCATCAGTTACACTACCCATGGTAAATGTACCTCCTTCTATTAGTACCATTCCTGGTGGAACTTTTTGACCAGCATAGTTTGTATTAGCTGTAAAACCACCATAAGTTGGATCATTAAATTTCCAACCTGTAAGTTCAGAATGTGTTCTGGACTTTTTACCACAACTTATTAAAGTAGCAGCTACTAATACTGTTAACAAAACTTTGTTTCCGATATACCTTCTCATATTTAAACTTCTTAATTTATTCTTTTAGAGTTGAATCATTCGGCATTAGGGGTGTATTTTTTTGACACATTATGCCTGTTAATGCTAGTATAACGATTGTTTTATTTCTTTATTATATGTTGTGTTATAAAATATGATATTAATTCTATTTAAATTTGTAAGCATTTAAAACAAACCGTCCAAACAAGCTCTATCCTGTTTAGATTTGATTAATGCTTAATATAAAATAAGTATGATTATCTTGCGAGCCATTTTAATTTATATATGAAGTCATTTCATTTGAAAAAAAATTTTAGATATTTAGTACACCTATTATATATAGCCCCTCTCTTTGTTTATTCGCAAAACATTGATAGAAATGTTATATCTAATACAAAATCTTATTCCCCCAAAGCGTCGGTGGTTAAAAATTCTATCCTCTCTGAAGGTACTTGGTACAAGTTTTCAATTGATACTACTGGTGTTTTTAAAATAGATAATCAATTTTTAAAAAACCTAGGTGTAAACACGACTGATATTAACCCTAAAAATATCAGGATATTTGGAAATGGTGGACAACTACTACCTCAAAAAAATGCAGATTTCAGATATGACGGATTACAAGAAAATGCAATTTTTGTAAATGGTGAAGAAGATAATCGATTTGATAATAATGATTATATCCTCTTTTATGGTATCGGACCACATGGTTGGAATACCATTCCATCACAACCTTCCCAATCTAAACACATTAATAATATATATAGCGATAATGCTTATTATTTCTTAACCATTGATAATGGTTTGGGTAAACGAATAACTAACGTTCCTGATATTTTAGCTACCCCAACCGAAACAATTACTACATATAATGATTATGATTTCATTGAAAACGATAAAACAAATTTATTTGCCAATGGACAACAATGGTTTGGTAAAGAATTAAGTTTTGAAAATACTACAACGAAAATATTTCAATTTGAGAACCTAGACATTTTACAACCAATTACTATAAGAGTAAGAGGTGTAGCCATATCTTCTACGGCATCTTCATTTGATGTAAAAGTGAATGGTCAGAATTTAATGAATATTAGCTTGCCGGCAGTACCCTCAACGTCAGGTAATCTAACACTTGCCATTCCTCGTGAAAGTTCACAGAGCACATCTGCGAGTACCTCAACTATAGCAGTAGAGATTACTTATAATAATAATGGTAACCCTTCGGCAAAAGCCTATCTAGATTATGTAGAACTAATAGGTGTTAAAAAACTAATTGCAAATGGTAAACAATTTTCCTTTAGAAATTTTGAATCCCAATCAAATTCTACGCTATATAATTATCAAATAGAAAACAATACGAATATCGATCAAGTGTGGATTGTTACAGACGGTATCAATCCAAAAATTATTAATAATCTATCCAGTTCAGATCAATTTAGTTTTAATTCGTTCGGAGGTTCATTGGAAGAGTTTATCGTACTGAACGAAAATGATTATTACAAACCTAAAATGATTAAGCAGAGCAAAATACCTAATCAAAACTTACAAGCTTTAAAAGATATCGATTATGTAATTATTACTCAAGATTTTTTAATGAACGAAGCGGAACGATTAGCTGCATATCACAGAGAACATTCCAATTTAACGGTTCAAGTGATCAATTTAGACCATATATATAATGAATTTGGTTCTGGCTCACCTGATTTAACGTCGATTCGCGATTTTATAAGACATTTGTATCGAAATGCATCTACTGAAGAAACCAGAATTAAGTATGTCTGTTTATTTGGCGATGCTTCTTATGATTTTAAGGATCGGATTAATGATAACAATAATATTGTACCTTCTTTTCAATCTTTAGAAAGTTTTGATTTGGCACGTTCTTATGTTACGGATGATTATTATGGTATGATGGATGATGATGAAGGTGAATTAAGCAATGCTGATAATCAAGATGTAGCTACTGGAAGGTTTCCTATATCAACAGTAAGTGAAGCCAAAACTACAGTTGATAAAACCTTAAACTATTATAACACAGAATCTTTTGGAGATTGGCGTAATAGAATCACTTTAGTGGCTGATGATCCAGATGTGGCCAGCGAGTTTATTCTTCAAGAAACCGTAGAAAAATTAGCCGATACACTTAAAAACAGACGACCTATTTATAATTTATCAAAAATTTATGCAGATGCCTATGTACAGGAAACTTCTGCTGGAGGAGAACGTTATCCTGATGTAAACGAAGCCATAAATAACGCTGTTGAAACAGGTTCTTTAGTAATAAATTATTTCGGACATGGTGGGGAAGATGGTTGGGCTAACGAGCGTATTTTAGAAAACTCAGCTATAAATGATTGGAACAACCTCAACAAGTTACCGCTATTTATAACTGTTACTTGTGAGTTTTCTAAATTTGATAACCCACTTAGACCTACTGCTGGCGAATTTGTTTTCTTAAATCCTTACGGAGGTGCCACAAGTTTAATAACGACAACACGTGAAATTTTTATTAGTGTTGGGCAACGCTTTAATGATATACTAACCAAAAAGCTTTTTGGATTCAACGGAGAAGATTATACTATTGCTGAAGCTATGATGGCCATGAAAAATGACCCAACAGCTCCAAATACCACGCAACGTTTATTTGTTTTTTATTTAGGTGATCCTGCTATGAAACTTGCCCGTCCAAAACCAAGTATTGAGCTTACTAAATTAAACGGACAAAACATCACCTCAACAACTGATACGCTAAAAGCCTTATCTAAAATAAGTTTAGAAGGAGTTGTTAAAGATGCTCTCGGAAATAATTTAACCGATTTTAATGGTGAGTTGTCTGCAACCATTTATGATAAATCGGTAGACCGTATCACTTTAGACAATAATAATTTTGGTAACAAATTGTCTTTTGATGCTATTGAAAGTAAAATTTTTAGAGGAAGAGCTTCCATAAAAAATGGTATTTTTAATTTTGATTTTATTGTACCGAAAGACATTAGAATAGCATACGGAAAATCTAAAATCAGTTTATACGCCAACAATGATGCTATTGACAAAGGTGGCGTAAATCAAGAGGTTATTATTGGTGGTATTGATAAAAATGCACCTGAAGATAATGTTGGACCAATCATTCAACTTTTTATGGATGATGAATCTTTTGCAGATGGAGGTAACACAAGCGAATCACCCCATTTAATTGCCATTTTAGAAGATAGTTCAGGTATCAATACTTCAATTACTGCAGTTGACCACGATATTGTTGCTATTTTAGATGGAGATCAGGCCAATCCATACATCTTAAATGATTTTTATGAAACAGAACTAGACGACTTTACAACAGGAAAAGTAAAGTTCCCTTTTCGAAATTTAGAACCGGGTTTACATACCCTAAATTTTAAAGTTTGGGATACATACAATAATTCATCAGAAGCAACGTTAAATTTTGTTGTAGTAGATAACAGCGATTTGGTATTGAGTAACGTTCTTAATTATCCTAATCCTTTTATAAATTATACAGAGTTTTGGTTTAATCACAATAAACCAAATGAACCCTTAGAGGTTCAAGTTCAGATATTTACAGTTTCTGGTAAACTAATTAAAACAATTAACCAAAACGTACAGTCTGAAAATCTATCACGTTCCATATCATGGAATGGTTTAGATGACTTTGGTAATAAAATTGGAAAAGGGGTTTACATTTATAAACTCAATGTTAAATCGACATTAACAAATACTAAAAACGAAAAATTTGAAAAACTTGTCATTTTACAGTAAAATCAAAATGTTCAAAATCCCTAACTTAACTATTCTGATGAAAAACTCATTTTTACTACTTATAGCATTTTTATGCTTACATGTAGCTAACGCACAAGACGAACCAAATCCGATAACAACGGCCGCTCCATTTTTAACAATTGTACCAGACGCTCGTGCTGGAGGTATGGGTGATATTGGTGTAGC
The DNA here is from genome assembly GCF_003449015.1 of Aureibaculum luteum. Lineage (GTDB taxonomy): Bacteria > Bacteroidota > Bacteroidia > Flavobacteriales > Flavobacteriaceae > Aureibaculum > Aureibaculum luteum. Next base: position 98,822 of record NZ_QRGD01000011.1, read on the forward strand.
TACCAAACCTGATGCCAATTCTCAACATCATAACCCAGCAAAATTTGCTTTTTCGGATACTCAGTTCGCAGTAGGTGTTAACTATACCCCTTGGTTACGTAACTTAACGAATGATGTATTTGTCAGTAGTTTAACTTTTTCAAATAAAATCAATGAACAAAGTGCTTGGGGTGCCAGTTTAAAATACTTTTCTCTTGGAACCATAGATTTAACGGATACAGGTGGAAACCCAATAGGTACTGAAAACCCTAACGAATTATCTTTTGATGGTTCGTACTCTTTAAAACTAAACGAAACGTTCGCGTTAGCTGTTGGTGTACGTTACATTCGTTCTGATTATGCTTTAAAAGTTGAAAATTCTGACTTAAAAACTGTAAATACTTTTGCCGTTGATGTTGCTGGTTATTATCAATCTCCAGAAAAAAATTACGGTAATTTTAATGGTATTTGGCGTGGTGGATTTAATGTTTCTAACATTGGTCCAAAAGTCACATTATCTGATGGAGGAAGAGAAAGTTTTATACCAACCAATTTAAAATTAGGTGGTGGATTTGAATTTATCTTAGATGATATGAACTCAGTAACAACCAACCTTGAATTTAATAAATTATTAGTACCTACGCCACCAATTAGAGATTCTTCAACAGGAGAAATTCTAGAAGGAAAAGATGATGACGTTAGCTTTTTAAGTGGTATGTTCAGTTCTTTTGGAGATGCTCCAAACGGATTTAGTGAAGAACTTAAAGAATTTACTTGGGCATTGGGAGCTGAATATATGTATGACAATACGTTGGGACTTCGTCTTGGATATTTTAACGAAAATGAATTGAAAGGAGCTCGTAAATATTTTACATTAGGAGCCGGATTTAAATTTAAAAGTTTAAACTTAGATATGTCCTACTTGATAAACTCATCAGATGTTAATAATCCTTTGGAAAACACATTACGTTTTTCTTTAACTTTCAATTTCGGTGACATATTTGATTATTAAGATTCTTATAAATCAGTTCAAATATATAATTTCAAAAATCATTTTAGTATTTTAGCTAAAATGATTTTTTTATTTCAATTCTTATTTAAAAGTACCGATAATGAAAATTGAATATTTTTGTAATAAATGAAGAATAAAGTTCAACCATAACTATAGTTATGGTTGTATCTTTCTTTTGAAATATAGTGCAAAAAGAACGGTTTTAAAGAGGTGATTTTAAGTAAGAATTGGTATCATCCCCAAAGTGTAGCTTTTTATGCAAAAAATACAAAGTAAAATAGAATACATGTTATTCGAAAATATTGATGAACTGGACATCAATGCACGTTATTTAATGAACGAAGCTATAAAAGCCCGTGAAAAAGCCTATGCCCCATATTCTAATTTTAATGTCGGTGCTGCTATCTTACTAGATAATAATAAGATAGTGCTAGGTAACAATCAAGAAAATGCAGCTTTCCCTTCTGGCTTGTGTGCAGAACGTGTTGCTATTTATAATGCAGGTGCCAATTACCCGGAATGCACAATCTTATCTATTGCCATTTCAGCAAGTTCATCGAAACATAAAGTAACAAACCCTGTTGGTCCTTGTGGTGCCTGCAGACAAAGTATTGCTGAATACGAGCACAAACAAAAGCAAGCAATAGAAATTTATTTTATGGGAGAGGAAGGAAAAGTTGTTAAGGTAAATGCTTTAAAAGATTTATTACCTTTTGGATTTGACAGTAGCTTTTTATAATTAAAATTCGATTATCAGATAAACTAGCAACTACTTAACCTTATGCAAGACATTAAAACAAGAAAAGACATCCATTTTATAATTACGGAACTATACAAGAAATTGTTATCAGATGATATTGTTAAGCATTTCTTTGAAGATGTTATTAATGAAAATCATTTAGAAGAACACCTCAATATTGTAACTGATTTTTGGAATGGAATTTTATTTAGCACCACTGATTACCAAAGAAATGCCATGCAACCTCATTTAATTCTTAATGAACGTAAGCCTTTTAAGCATGAACATTTTAAAAGGTGGTTACTACATTTCACTTCGTCTATTGACGACAACTATAAAGGCGAAAAATCAGAAATGGCCAAGACAAGAGCCTTGTCTATTGCTACAGTTATGGAAATAAAAATGAGCAGTAATTCTTAAAATATTCTTTTTAAAATTTAATTACTAAGCTTAAAATAATTAATTTAGCCGTTGGTTGTAATTCAGCACCCTAGACCTTTTTTTATATGAAGTCAGTTATCACTGGAAACGGCAGTTTCATCCCCTCAGTAGCTATAAAAAATAGTGATTTTATTGAAAGTCAGTTTTATGATGACAATAAAAAGCTTTTTACTACGTCGAACGAAGTAATCATAGAAAAGTTTAAATCTATTACAGGCATCGGAGAAAGACGTTATGTAAAAGATAATTTAAACTCTTCAGACATTGCGACAATTGCTGCACAAAGAGCTATTGATGATTCTGGTATTGACCCAGAAGAATTAGACTACATTATAGTTGCTCAAAATTTTGGTGACGTTAAAAAAGGAAGCGTTCAAACAGACATTTTACCAAGTTTAGCTGCTCGAGTAAAGCATAATTTGAAAATTAAAAACTCTAATTGTGTAGCTTATGACATTATATTCGGTTGCCCAGGATGGCTACAAGGTGTTATACAGGCTCATATTTATATAAAATCTGGTGAAGCACAAAAATGTTTGGTTATTGGTTCTGAAACCTTATCAAGGGTAATTGATAATCACGATAGAGATTCAATGATTTTTGCTGATGGTGCAGGTGCTTGCATTATGGAAGCCAAAGAAAATAGTGATAACGGAATTTTAAGCTATGCCGCACTATCTGATACCATTGAAGAATCTAATTATCTATATTTTGGAGAGTCAAATAAACCCAATACTAATGAAGGTGTTCGGTATATAAAAATGTTGGGACGAAAAATTTATGAATACTCCTTAAACAATGTGCCTTTAGCCATGAAAAAGGCTCTAGATAAAAGTGGAGTGCCTATTGAAGATGTAAAAAAAATATTTATACATCAAGCCAATGAAAAAATGGATGAAGCCATCATCAAACGTTTTTTTAGGTTGTATAAATCTCACGTACCAGAAAATGTATTGCCAATGAATATTCATAAATTAGGCAATAGCTCTGTGGCTACTATTCCCACACTACTCGATTTGGTATTGAAAGGAAAAATAGAAAATCATAACCTAAACGAAGGAGATGTAATTATTTTAGCCTCCGTAGGTGCAGGTATGAACATTAATGCTGTTGTGTATAGGTATTAGACCTAAAACCCTTATCATTAGTTTTATACTTATACTACATATAATTTCTTCATTATATAAAAAAGAAGAAATAATTATCTAGTTGCTGTTTTGCATATATCAAGCAATCATCACTAATTAAAAAATTTCAACAATAGTTTGACAACCTAAAATTAATCCTCTAAAACCTCTTGTACTACTTTCCCTGAAGTTGCATTAGGAAATGTAATGTTTAATAAACTTGACATTGTTGGAGCAATATCTGTAATATTTACCAAAGTTTTACTTGAGCCTTTCTTAATACCTTTACCATAAAAAATGATAGGCACATGCGTATCGTAATTATAACCTGACCCGTGCGTAGAACCTGTTTTTGAATAGCTTATTGTAGCCGGGTTTGGCACTAATAATACGTCACCTGAAAATTTCTGATTGTATCCATTTTGTAAAAAGTGCATTATACCCTCCGTAAAATTGGCAGTTTGCATGGTACGAGCCGTTACTGCTCTTGAAATACCCTTATAATTAATAACTTCATCTGCTAAACTTTGAGCAACTTCGTTTGCATCTAATTTCAACTCTTTAATTTTACTCTTGTTTAAAAAGATTTGAAAATTAGATATATCTTCAATCAAGTCATCCGATTTATATTTATCTAAAAGAAAGGCAGATGCTTTCTTTTTAAAATCTTTATTATCAAAATAACCGGAAGGTATTTTTAACGTCTTTAAATAGGAAGGAACTTGCACAGCAGCATGGTCTGCAGTTAAAAACAACGTGTAATTACCTTTACCTACCTTTTCGTCTAAAAACTTAAAAAATGAAGCCAACTCTTTATCCAACCTTAAATACGTATCTTCAATTTCTTTGGAGTCAACCCCAAATTTATGCCCGACATAATCGGTACTAGAAAAACTAACTGCTAAAAAGTCAGTTACATTTTGTGTTTGACCTAAGTTCTCGCCAATTATAGCTGCCTCAGCAAAATCTTTTACAATAGTATTACCATAAGGTACGGCCTTTAAAAGATCGTAATTACCATTATTCTTCTTCAGTTTTTTTAAATCATAAGGAAATGTTGGTGTTTTTTTCCCTTTAAATAACCCTTCAAACTTATTATCATCGGCTATACTTTCTGTGTATGTATTAATATCGTACAGTGTATTCCAAGTGGAATTTAAATATTTTTTAGCATTGCCGTTCTTATTAAATTCTTGAACCCATTTCGGTAATTTATCCATATAATAAGAACTGGTAATAAACTTACCTTCTTTTTTTCCTTGAAACCAATATGAACCATCTGCCGCATGCCCTGCTGGTAAAATAGCTGATCTATCTTTTATACTTAACCCTATGACTTTACCTCTCTTATTTTGTGCCATTTTAAGCTCATCACCTATTGTGGTAGATAACATTCTACGCGGCGATTTTCTACCACCATCGTCTGCTCCAACACTCTTATAATCATTATCATCTACACAATAAATAGACTTTTTAGTGAACTTATCATACCAATTGTTTCCAATTATACCGTGATAACTTGGTGTAGTACCTGTATATATGGAAGTATGTCCAACAGCAGTATAGGTTGGAATGTAATTATAATGTCCATTTTCACAGCTAAACCCACCATCAATTATTCTTTTAAAACCATCATTTCCATATCTATTGTAAAATCGTGTTAAATAGTCATAACGCATTTGATCAACTACGATACCAACAACCAATTTAGGGCGTTGCATTTCTATTGAAGTAAGACTGAACTCTGGTTCATTTACAACAGAATTTTGAGCGAAACTAGAAGTGAATAAAACTAAGGTTATAACAAAAGATAATAATTTTTTCATCAGTGATATTTTATATTAAAATCAAAATTAGGGCTTTTTTTACATTTAATATTATATTTTTGATATTTGAAAATTAAATTAATGTTAATTCATTTCCAATAACAGAAACCTATAATTTGATCAACTATTTTAAATATATTGGTAAGTATTTTATTATGCTTAAAGAGGTTTTTAAAAGACCTCAAAAAGGATCTATTTTTAGAGAATCCATTTTTAAAGAAATTGAAGATTTGGGTATTAACTCCATAGGAATAGTTGCTTTTATTTCCTTTTTTGTTGGTGGTGTTGTGGTTATTCAAACCGCTTTAAATTTGGACAATCCCATTACACCTAAATATTTAATTGGATATGCATCTAGAGAATCATTAATATTAGAATTTTCACCAACACTTATTTCAATTATTTTAGCAGGAAAAGTAGGCTCGTACATTACTTCTAGTATTGGTACTATGCGAGTTACAGAACAAATTGATGCTCTTGAAGTAATGGGTATAAATTCATTAAATTATTTAGTGCTCCCTAAAATTATTGCCAACGTCTTCTTTTATCCGTTCGTTATTATTATTAGTATTTGGCTTGGTATTTTTGGGGGATGGGTTGCTGGAAATTTAACAGGCTTAGTAAGCTCAGCTGATTACATAATGGGTATTAGAAGTGAATTTGAACCTTTTCACTTGGTCTATTCTATGATTAAGACTTCTGTATTTGCTTTTGTTATTGCTACAATACCGGCGTATCAAGGCTTTTATGTTAAAGGAGGAGCTATTGAAGTGGGTAATGCCAGTACACGTGCCGTAGTATGGACAAGTATTGTAATAATCGTATTGAATTACTTTTTAACTCAAATGCTTTTAGGAAAATGATTGAAGTAAGAAATTTAAATAAGGAGTTTGACGGGGTTCAAGTATTGAAGGGTATTGATGCCACTTTCGAAAATGGAAAAACGAGCTTGGTTATTGGAACTAGTGGATCAGGAAAAACCGTATTCTTAAAATGTCTGCTGGGTTTGATTCAACCTGAGAAAGGTGATATTATTTATGATGGTCAGATCTATAATGAAATGAGCGGTGATGAGAAACGTGATTTAAAAAAGGATATTGGCATGGTTTTTCAAGGAAGTGCTTTATTTGACAGTTCTACTGTTGAAGAAAATGTAATGTTCCCTTTAAAAATGTTTACGGATCAGTCATATGAAGAAAAAATTGAGCGTGTAAATTTTGTTTTAGACCGTGTAAACTTAGAAAATGCGAACAAAAAATTTCCCGCTGAACTTTCTGGAGGTATGCAAAAACGGGTAGCCATTGCTAGAGCAATTGTAATGAACCCAAAGTATTTATTTTGTGATGAGCCAAACTCGGGATTAGATCCGAAAACTTCGACAGTAATTGATAATTTAATTCAAGAAATTACGAAAGAATATAATATAACCACCATAATTAATAGCCATGACATGAATTCTGTGATGGAAATTGGTGAAAAAATTATATTATTGAAGCATGGTGTTAAAGAATGGGAAGGTACCAATGACGAAGTTTTTAAAACAGACAATGAATCGTTGGTTGATTTTGTTTATTCCTCTAACTTATTTAAAAAAGTAAGAGAAGCACAATTAAAACAAGACAATAGCGGCTCTTAATAAGATGACGCCTATTAAAACTAAAGATTAAATAAATACACTATTCTCTGATAATTTTTAAGGTATCCAAAGCCAATCTTGTTTTAAGCCATAATTTGAGCTTTGCCTCTTGCATGTTCAACTCCTTTTTAGCCATTTTATCTTTCCATTTTATACTAAAAAAAGCGATGGAATCAATTTTTGAGAAATCAGTTACCACTTTTTTAGCATAGCTCATCTTCTCAATACCGTCATAATTTATTTTCGCTTCTTCACTGACCGATTTAAAAGGAATTTGATCTTTGTAAAACTTATTAAGTTCATTTTCTAACAATCTAATTCTGTCCTCTTTTTCTTTGATATTTTCATCACGGGAAGTAATAATTTTTTGATTTTGAGAATACAGATCCTGTAGATTTTTCACTTGTGCTAGCATTTCTGTATCATCCTGCTGCTGAATTTTCAATTCAACTTCTCCCAAACCTAACTCCCCCATCCTATCTTTCCAAATACCAACTTGAGCATCAGAAACTGGATTAAATAAAGGCAGTGTTATTTTTTTATTAGTATAATCAATATTTTTATCGTCTTCCCCAATTATAGATACTCCATTTCCTTTTAGTTCATGAATAAAAGATTGTGCCGTTTTTTTAAATTCATTTTCTCTAAATAAATTATAAAATGAATATATACTTCCAGCCAGTATAATAAATGCCACTACTGAGGCAAATTGACTAATTCGCTTCCGTTTAGCAGAATTAATATACTTAACCATCGGAAAACTTAAAAACTTAACAATTACAAATGTTGCTAACGCTATAAAAATGGTATTGATGGTAAATAAAAACATAGCACCAAGAAAATAGGAAAACTGACCAGTAGCTAAACCATAACCGGCGGTACATAAAGGTGGCATTAATGCTGTCGCAATAGCAACACCAGCTACAGTATTGGTTTGAGCAGAAGGTCTACTAACCGCTATAATAAGTGCCAAACCACCTGCAAGTGCTATAAAAACATCACGTACATCGGGTCTTGTTCTAGCTAAAATTTCAGTAGTCGCATCTTGAAACAATGGGATACTAAAAAACAAGAAAGAAGTTAGCAAACTTAACCCAACCATAACCCCTAAATTAACCATTGAGCGTCTCAAAGTATCAATATCATTAATACCTATAGACAAGCCAACTCCTAATATTGGTCCCATTAAAGGCGATATTAACATGGCTCCAATTACAACTGCTGTTGAGTTCGCATTTAAACCAATGGAGGCTATAAGAATTGAAAAGACCAAAATCCAAGCCGTATGACCTTTCATGGAAATATTATCCTTGATTGCCTGTACTGTCCCTTCCTTATTCGTATCGTGTTTTATGTCTAAAAGATCTATCAAAAACTCTTTTATACCACCTAAGATACCAGTAACCTTCTTTTGGGTTTCTTCTTTTTTTACATCAAGATCAACTTCAACCTTTTTGTTTTCTTCCATGGTTTATAGAGCTTATTCTTTTTAAACTAAATCTTTGCCAAATTTTTCTTTAACCTGAGAAACTATTTGTTTAATATCCTGTTCGTTCTTTTTAGGACAAATTAACAATACATCTTCTTTTTCAACTACTATAAAATCTTCTAACCCTTGAATAACAACATGCTTGTATTTTGTGGTACTCACCATATTCCCTGAAGCATCATTAAAAATGGTTTTCGCATTTACAACGGCGTTATTATCTTCGTCCTTTTCTAATTTTTCGTGTAAAGAACTCCAAGTTCCTAAATCATTCCATCCAAATTCAACTGGCAAGGTATATATATTTTCCGCCTTTTGCATAATACCATAATCAATGGAAATATTTTCTGCTTTTTGATAATTATTATTTATAAAATCATCTTCCAAATTGGTATTATAGGCTTTATTCCCTTCACAGAATAATGTATTCATTTCTGGTAAATAATTCTGAAAAGCCTTTACAATGCTTTTTACACTCCAAATAAAAATACCCGCATTCCAAACATAATCTCCACTTTCTAAAAATTTTGTAGCTGTTTCTAAATCAGGCTTCTCTGTAAAATTAATTACTTTTTTTATTTCGGAGTCATTATTTTCAAATTTTATATAACCATATCCCGTATTAGGACTATTAGGCTGTATACCCAAGGTCATTAAAATATCATTTTTCTCACAAGCAATAAAAGCCGTCTGAATATTATTTATAAATTCTTGCTCATTATCAATCCAATGATCAGATGGAGCTACAACCATAACCGCATTGGGATCTTTTTGTTGAATTTTTAATGCAGCATATAAAATACACGGAGCCGTATTACGCATTGCAGGTTCTAACAATAATTGTTTCTCTGTGCATTCGGGTAATTGTTCTAAAACAAGTTCTTTATATATAGCGTTTGTAGCTATTAAAATATTTTCTTTCGGAATTAAAGTTGATAGTCTCTTAAAAGTACGTTGCAATAAAGAATCTCCTTTCCCTAACATGTCATGGAACTGTTTTGGGAATTGTGTAGTACTCACTGGCCAAAACCTTGAACCAACACCACCTGCCATAATTACTGCGTAATAATTTTGTTGCATTTTTTTTTATTTTTTATGTACTATTTCTAGTGTTTAATATCTATAATGAAAGATAAATATTTTATTATTTAATCACCTCTACTTCTGCATTTTGATGAAACAAATACCTCTTTTTTGTTCTAACCTCAATACACTCATATCGTGTTCTTCGCTTTTCTATCATTTCAAAAATACGATTATTATGAATAAATTTATTCTTTGGTGCTAATTCAAAAATATAATTTAATTCATTCGTTTCATCATACTTTTTTAACGCTAAAGATAATTTTGCATCAGCATCAGTACTCGCCTTTGGGTTCTGTAAATAACGTGCTAAATAAGGTAATATTTCAGTTGGGTAAATTTCTGGAGTAACATATGGCAACATCAAATGCTGAAAGTTCATTTTCCATTCAATACCATGTGGTTTTACTCGTTTGTGTTTTTGATGAGTTACTAAATGAGCTATTTCGTGTATTAAAGTCAACAAAAAGCGATAATGATTCAAATCGTTATTAATAGTAATTTGAAATTGACCTGTATTCAATTTTCTAAAATCACCATGTTTTGTCTTTCTATTATTTACAATTTTTAGTTTACACGGATATTTATTCAGTAAATCAATTACTAAATCAATAGATGCCAAAGGAATATATTTTTCTAAAATTTGTCTTTCTTTCATTTTTTTAAGGTGTTGAAGACGACACTTGCAACACTTTACCATTATAAAACTGATTACCTGTCAAAGCAAAATTAGCAATATACGCTCCCATTTCTTTAGGAGTTGTGGGTGCTTGATATCCTGGAAAAGCTGCTGCCAACATTTCCGTTTGTACTGCTCCTAATGCTAACGTGTTAAATGCAATTTGTTTTTCCTTAAATTCTTCTGCCAACAATTCCATTAAAGTAATAACGGCTCCTTTTGAAGAACTGTATGCCGATAATCCCGGAAATTTCATACTTCCTTGAATACCGCCCATGCTACTGATAGCAACAACATGACTGCCTGCTTTCAAATAGGGTAACATAATTTTAGTCAAGCTTGCTACAGCAAATACGTTGACTTTATAAACTTCTAAAAATTCTTTTGCACTCGTCTCCGCAAATGGCTTGTTGACTATAGCTCCTGCATTATGAATTAAAACATCAACAGAATCCCATTTTTCTTTTAGAAACTTTGAAATAGTATTTAGTTGATTTTCATCAGAGATATCAACTCCCAAAACCGAAATGTTTTTAAGTGTTTTTTGCAATTCTTCTAGCGTTGAAATATTTCTAGAAATCGCCAAAACTTGATGTCCTTTTTCACTCAAAAGCTTTACCATCTCGTATCCAATACCTCTGCTTGCCCCTGTTACTACAATGTTTTTCACAACCATTATATCTGATTCTATATTATTATCAATAAAAGCCATTAAAATTTCTTATTTTTAAGCATCAAATATAATCATTAACTCAGCAACCTACATTATGAAAAAATTACTTATTAGTTTTTGCCTTTTATTCAGTTTCATTTTACCTGCACAAAACACCTATTTACATTGTGGTAAGCTCATTGACACCAAAGACGGTAAAGTTCTTACTGAAATGACAGTTATTGTTTCTGGTAATAAAATTACAGATGTAAAAAGCGGATATATAAATCCGAAATCTAAAAAGGATAATATAATAGATTTAAAATCTAAGACCGTAATGCCAGGTCTAATTGATATGCATGTTCACTTAGAAGGGCAACTGAATCCTAAAAGTTATATTGCACCTTTTGTATTGAATGACGCCGATATTGCTTTTGACGCTCAAGGTTTTGCCAAATCTACTTTATTAGCAGGATTTACAACAGTTAGAGATCTTGGAGGAAGTGGTGTAAACGTATCTTTACGAAACGCTATTAATCAAGGAAAGGTTGACGGCCCTAGAATATTTACTGCTGAAAAATCACTGGCTACAACTGGAGGTCATGCCGACCCTACCAATGGGTTTAGCAAGAAACTCATGGGGAATCCTGGCCCTAAAGAGGGTGTTGTAAATAGTGTTGAAGATGCTAGAAAAGCGGTGAGACAACGTTATAAAAACGGTGCTGACCTTATAAAAATTACAGCCACAGGAGGCGTGTTAAGTGTTGCAAAAAGTGGGCAAAATCCACAATTTACAATCGAAGAAATAAAAGCGATTTGCGAGACGGCTAAAGATTATGGTATGCATGTTGCCGCACATGCCCATGGTGATGAAGGCATGCAAAGAGCCATAATAGGAGGTGTTAAAACTATAGAACACGGTACTTTAATGAGTGAAGAAACCATGGAGCTCATGAAAAAGCATGATGCATACTATGTACCTACAATAACAGCAGGGAAATCAGTTGCTGATAAGGCAAAAATTAAAGGATACTTTCCTGAAATTATTGTTCCGAAAGCATTAGCTATCGGACCTAAAATTCAAAGTACTTTTGGTAAAGCCTATAAAAAAGGAGTTTCCATCGCTTTTGGTACCGATGCGGGTGTTTTTGATCATGGCGATAATGGTAAAGAGTTTGGTTATATGGTAGAAGCTGGTATGCCAGCCATAGAAACCATTCAGTCTGCAACGATTACCAATGCAAAAATATTAGAAATGCCAACTGAAATTGGTCAAATAGCGATTGGCTTTATAGCTGATATAGTGGCTACGGACGAAGACCCTACCAAAAACATCAATACTATGGAAAATGTTGTTTTTGTAATGAAAGAAGGAAAGGTTTATAAGAAATAATAATTTGAGATTAAGTATTTTCATAAAAAGAAGTCTTCTATTTTTATTGCTAGTGTTTCTAGTTAATTGTTCTAGAAATAAATATGAAAAAGAATTGATTGGAGTTTGGAATGATTTTCCCTCAGGAGGTAGTAACGAATTTAGGTTTTATGAAGATTCTATAATTCATTACACTTACAATATTTACAGGAAAGGTACGTGGCAGGTAGATAAGTCACAAATAAAATTTCATTTCCCAAAAGAACTTGCGGGTTTTAACACAAAATTTACGCTCGACTACAAATTGAGTGAAAATAAAGATGCCTTATTTGCTAAACTACCAAAGGATTCAGTCTTTTCGCATCACGGTCTTTTCAAAGTCAATAATTATTGGATTCACTATTTAAGAAAATTTGATTTTCAAATTAATTTACCTGAAGCTAATTTTGAGATGACCAAAAATGAGGCTATAGAATATGGTATTGACTTATTTGTTGGGTATAAGAATAAAAAATTAATTGTAAAACTTGATCATCCTCTTGAATATGGTAACGATATTTCAAGTTTTATAAAACCCTATATTTATTCGGAACGGGCAATATGGGAAGAAGAAGAAATAAAAAACTTGTATTTTAACCTTATCGCAGATAAAAACGTCTCTGAACAACACATTGACTCCATTAAAAATATTCTAAATGTATTTCCTAAAATGAAAATTTTTAGGGTTTATAAAAACGATAATGCCAACTACGGTAAGTATGATTTAGATCATGAATTATTCTATGATTGGAGCTGGTATGGGCGGTTTGAGTAATATTATTACTATTAACTGGTGACTTCCGACTTCCAACTAATTCTCTTCCTCTTCAAAAACAATATGTTGATATGCACCGATATCTGGTGAAGTAGTTCTACTCACATTTAAAATATCATTAGGTACTTGAAATGCCGCATTTACATCTGCGTTTCCAATTGCTTCAGACGCTTCACCTATGATTAATTCATTTTCTTGTGTATCCTTAAAATCGAGATTTCCATTACGTATTACATTTTGATATAAAGAAGCATTTGTAAAATCAAATAATGGGTTGTCTAACACTTCTGTATTCGTCGTATTAAATTTTAACATGCTATTTTTAACATTAAAATTGAAGTCCGCTCCTTCAACTTTATTTAAAACAAATTCCACATCCTGATTACCATCAATAATACAATTGGTAAAGTTTGCCGCATTTAAATTACGGGTTTCAATAACTTCTGTATTGCTTTCATCATAATAGCTAAAGAAATTATTCACCAATACACTTGGATATTGTCTAAAACCACTTCGCCAATAATTAGCAAAAGTACAGTGCGTAAAATTATAGGTACCACCTACAGTGCACGCCAATGTAGATTGTCCACTATTACCAATTACGATATTCTCTCCCAAAATATTGGTCTCCCTACCTAAAATTCCATAATTAGACGTATTGTAAATCTGTGTATTTTTAATTGTTAGGGTTGGATTTACATTACCAATAGAATCAGCTAATACACCAATAACATTATTTTTAATTATTGCATAGTTGATACTATTATTTTTACTTCCGGCCCGCAACCAAATAGTTCCCCATTGTCCCGAAGTATCATCAAATTCAGGTTCAAGCCTATCATCTTCAAATAACACTTCATTTTCAAAAGCACCCTTTACATTTAAAGTCGCGTTTTTTCCGACTACGATTCCTGAATTGTCATGAAAATATAAAGTAGCCCCTGCATCAATGGTTAAGGTTGTGTTTTCTGCAACCCCCACATACCCATAAATCAGGTATGGTTTTGTATTTGTGAACGTATTGTTTCCTGACAAAGTTGTCCCTCTAACACCTAACAAATCACCATCTGTGTTTTGCCCAAGAATAATAGTTTCATAAACAAAACTGCCATCTGGTTGTTCTGTTCTATCAGGTTTTATCAAATTAACATCTAATACTAAAGCTTCCAATTTAACATCTTGTTCACTGGTCTCTGACTGAAAAACAACAGAATCTCTATAGAAAAACTCAGTATCCGTAATTTGCTCAAAATCAACCGTTGCTTCAACAAAAACATAAATACTATCATTTGCCAAGATATCTATATTTTCAAATGACTTTCCTGGAACACCATCTACATTTAAGCGATAGAAAGAATTATCGCCCCTTCCCAGTTTAATAGTAGGAATAGTTATGGCTTCATTACTTCTATTATATACTTTAAAAGTTTGTGTACTTGAGCTAATATCATCAAAGACTCTATTTAACAATACCGTATCTACTGAGAATTCTAAATTACCAGAACTTACAATGGTACCAAAATCTTTACGACAAGAAGATATCCCTAAAATAATAAGAGCAATAAGAACTGAATACAATAATCGCATTATTGAGGGCATTTATAAGGTATAACTACTTGCTATGTTATTTATTACTTTTTATTTAATTTTATCTCAAATAAAGTATTCCAATCTTTCCCTGTAACAAAAAGACGGTCGTTTTCTTCGTCATAGGCAATTCCATTTAGTACATTTTCATCACCTTTTTGACCTACTTTCTCCTGTAATCCTGCCAAATCAGCTATACCCTCTAATGCACCTGTATTAGGATTAATCATTACTAAGCTATTGCGTTGCCATACATTGGCATAAATTTTACCATCAATAAATTCTAATTCATTTAATTTTGGTACCGCTCGATCTATGGTATACGCTTCGATGTGAGATTCTTCAGTACCTGTTTCTGGATCTAAAAACCAAATTTTATCGGTTCCATCAGATTTTATTAATTTCTCACCGTTATGAGTTAAACCCCATCCCTGCTTACTTTGATCATATTTAAACTCTTTTTCCTTCTCAAAAGATTCTAAATTAAAAACAAACCCTTTTCCTGATTGCCAAGTTAACATGTACACTTTATCATTGTAAATGGTCATGCCTTCTCCAAAAAAACTCTTATCTAAATCTATTTTTTGTAAAACTTCACCTGTTTTCAGCTCCACCTTTCTTAATGTTGACTCTCCATTTTGTCCGGTACTTTCATATAAAAACCCATTATGATACTCTAATCCCTGTGTAAAAGCATTTTCATCATGTGGATATTCGTTTACAATTTCATACGAATAAATTTCAGGTGATTTTTCTGCAAATAACAGAATAGTATTGGTTAATTTTTTCTGTTCTTCACCATAAAAAACCGTAGCAGAAATGGCATGTGCTCCTAATTTACTTGTGTTTAAGGTAACATCCTTATTTCCAGGCAAACGTTTTCCGTCTAGATAATATCTAACAGAATCAATAGGCTTACTATTTTCTTCAGTTACGGATAGTGTTAGCTTTTCATTGATTTTCATTGATTTTGGCGAACTCAATTTCAGCTTATATGTGTTACCACATGAACCAAAAAATGATGCAATTAATACCAAGGATAAAATTATTTTATGCTTTTTCATATAAAATAGTTCAGATTATGTTTGAATTTTCAAAAATAGTATTAAATTTGCAGTCTCAAAATAGCCAAGTAGATTATTTTACATAAATGGCTAATAAATTATAACATTTAAAAAAATACTAAGATGAAAAAAGGAATTCATCCTGAAAATTATAGAATGGTAGCTTTTAAAGACATGTCTAACGAAGATGTTTTTTTAACAAAATCTACTGCCGATTCAAAGGAGACGTTAGAAGTTGAAGGTGTTGAGTATCCTTTAATTAAATTAGAGATTTCAAGAACTTCTCACCCTTACTATACTGGTAAAGTTAAATTAGTTGATAGTGCTGGTAGAATTGACAAGTTCAAAAACAAATATGATAAATTCAAAAAGAAAAAATAATCTTTTTGATTTTCAACTATTAAAAAACCTCGAAATATTAATTTCGAGGTTTTTTTTCGTGGTACTTTTCAATGGTTTAAAATGGAAGGCACAAAACATATAAGCTACTATTTAAATAGTACTCATTAAATAATTTTACACATCTCTTCGACCAAAATCTCATAAAAAACATTATACCGATACAAAATACAGTATGACATTTTTGAACACCGTTAGACTTATTCCTTAACGAGCTCAATCATTTCTTTCCCAGCCAACAAAAATGCTCCAGTAGCATAAACATGTGACTCATCTTCATGAAATGGATAAGGGTCTCCCGCCACCTGTTGCACAAAACCTAATCTCCCTTCATTATTAACATTGCTACATAAAGCTGCCCATGCTTTTTTAACATTGGGTTTATATTTTTCTGAAATTAAACCATTATTTATGCCCCACGCCAAGGCAAAAGTAAAGAAAGAGCTACCGCTAGATTCACCCATGTCTAAATATTTAGGATCGTGTAAACTTACTCTCCAAAGACCATCTTCACTCTGAATAGATAGTAACTTTAGAGCCATTTCTTTATATTGTTGTTCAAATTTTTGTCGATTGCTATACTCCTGAGGTAAATTTTCGAGAATCCTTGCCAAACCGGCAATTACCCAACCATTTCCTCTCGACCAAAATATTTTTTTATTATTGTCTGAACGCTTTTCAAAATAACGGTCATCACGATAATACAATGAATCTTCTTTTGAATATAAATAGTCAGAGGTTTTCCACCATTGTGTATCCATGTAATTTAAGTACTTCTCGTCTTCAGTCACTTTCCATATTTCAACAAATGATGGTGGTGCCATAAAAAGTGCATCACACCAGGTCCACCATTCTAAATAGTATGGATTATTTTGAAATCGAACATCTGTAGCCTTTTTATAATTTCTAGCCAAATGCATATCCAACACCCATTTAAATTTACCAATCATTTCCGGCTGTTTAAACTTACCATACAGCCATGCCCAATTGTCAATCACCGTTAATCGATCAGCATGAAAAACAGCATCCATCGGCTGCCAATCAGCGGCTTCTCCAATATTTAAAAGTTGATTGATGTAACGATTTTCACCCGTTACTTCACTCAATGCCCGTAAACCAGTATAAAATGCTCCGTAATGCCAATTTAATTCATCAGCATCATAACGAGGATTTGCCAATTGCCAATCAGCGGTTTGTCGCATAATATTAATAATGTTTTCCTTAGTTACTGGATTATCAATTGTTGGCGATTGTAATCCCATTTTTATCGAAGAATGAAAACGCCCTCTGAAGTCAGCATTTCTTAAATAAGCAAAATAAGGATATCTTGTATTCTGCATCCATAATACTTGTAACGGATTGCCTTCTTTTGCATTTCGAACTGCAAAAGGTCTAATGTTATTTTTTGAAGAACCTTTGGTAAGTTGATTTACATTCCATGATTTTCCCCCATTATTGGTCACCCATTTTTCAATTTCAAAAACACTATCTCTATTAACAGATAAGTACAATGTATTAGGATTCTCATGATCAATACTCATACCACCAGAATAATTTGGTTCAGGTTCTTTTTCACCCTCAGCCGTATCTGGAAACCATTTTCCTGAATTAATTAAATCAAAATTATTCCATTTTCCTTTATTATAGGTAGCGTAACAATAAATATGTTTTTCATCATCGGGGAATTTAACGTAAGTAATTACGGCATTACCTTCTTTATCTTGAGCCACATCCCAGTTCCATGCTTTGGCTTTTCCTTTTTTACCACTATAAACCATATCCAGTTCTGTTGGCAACAAAGGATCCCCTCCCAAATCTTTAATTTTAGTACCATCTGCCTTGTAAAAACTTCCTTTTTGATAATACGTATAATATATACTGTTCTCATTTTCCTTACGCGGATGACCATCCGTTAGAACAAAATGAATTTTATCAACACCGTCAGAATAAATTTTGGTATACGGTCGTCTAAAACCGTAAATTCGTTCAGGCATAAAGAATATTTTCCCAATACTCCAGTTTTCACCATTATCATCAGAAAATGAATAGCTAGGTTTACCATCAACACCTCTCCAAAAAAGGAAAATTCGTCCATTTTCAGCAGATAATTTTATAGGATTGGTATAGGTATGATTTAAACTCCCCATGTCCTTTAAAGCAGGGTCATTTAAAAATAATTCTTTAACCTTTCCAAAACTTTCAATACTTTCGGGTTTAGTTGCTTTTATCTGATATAATGGTTGAACCCCCATCATATGTCTATTAAAAAATACAATTAGTTTACCCTCTTCATCAAATAAAATAGACGGGTTGTTGTGATCATCGGGTTCTAAATTATTATAAATTACAGTTGATTTGATTTCTTTTGTATCATGATCATAAAACCCTACATGAATATCACCATAATTGTCAACCCAGCCACTATAGGTTCTCTTGTGTTTACCTTCAAAATATACGGCTCTAGGGTCTGAAAACCAGCACCAAGATCCATTAAAAGTCATGGACTGAAAGGTCTCTGAAGAGGAGTTTTTACTTTTTAATACTTTTTGTTTTACGAATTTTTGTGGGTAAAGGTTGTTGCATACAAATAACGCAACAATTAGCAAGGTAAGTCTCATTGATTCTATTTTGAGACTAAATTAATAATTTATAAGGAGCTAATAAATTAAAAAGGCCTAATTATTATATTTATCTATTTTGTAAATATTTCCAAACGATTATTTAAATATTAATATCACCGCAGGTATGACTCAGGCTCTTATTCTAAAAAAATAGCTAATATAAATAACCTAACTTTTAATCTAGATAATAATGCTTTCTAAGTAGTTGCCCGTTTTGAAGTGAAAAAGATTTAAATTTAAATCTTTTTCATTTGTTGCTTCATCATTTTGATCTGATCATTAAGCACACCGTGCTTATCTAATTTCTTTGCTTCTGCAATTAAACTAGTCGCTTCACGCTTTCTTCTCTTGGTCATAGCCACACCGGCTAACTGCAATTTAGCCATTGCTGCATCATGATCCATTGACAAGCCTAAGCTCAATGCTTTTTTGAAATATTTTTCGGCTTGTGTTAAATTAGTTTGAGAAACTAAAATACCATGTAAAAAGTTAAAATAACCTTCTTGTTTACGTACTAAGGCACCTGAAGGATTCTTGATGAAACCCAACCATTTTTGTGCACCTGGAAAATCTTTTTTACGCAATCTCATAAATGACAACAACAAAAATTCATTCTTAAAATAAAAGAAAATGAAAATCCCTGCTAAAAACAATAAAGCAATACCATTACCTATGTGCTTATCGGCAAACTGAAAACCAGCCCATACTACAATAGCCGCAGCAATTCCTAATTTTATATATTTATGAAACATATTATCGTGTTTTTTATTAACTTGAAAATTGGTTTGCAAAATTACGTATTCTAATTGTAAGATTAAAAGATTGAGACCTGAAAGATTGTCTTGATTTTAAAGGTGGATTTTTTTCTTAAAGTGTTCATAAATTGTTTATAATTGCCATTCTAAACAAGAATATCAACAATAAGTTGTCGTTTAAAAATGCATAAACTCCCTTAGTAATTTATATGTTTAAAAAAATACTAAAATATTTAATAATAAGCCTGACGTTTCTGGCTGTTTTACTTGGTCTCTTTTTAACATCAATATATTATGGTGTCTTTGGGCCTATACACACCATAGAGGAATTAAAAGCTTTTAAAAATCAGACGGCCACCTTAGTTTTATCGGAAGATGATGAGTTATTAGGGAAGTTTTTTTCAGAAAACAGAACAAACATTAAGTATGAACAGTTACCAAAACACTTAATTAATGCCTTAGTTGCTACTGAAGATGCGAGATATTTTGAGCATGACGGTGTTGATTCTCGGAGCTTATTAAGAGTGCTTTTTAAAACTATTCTTTTTCGTGATAAAGGCTCTGGTGGAGGAAGTACTATCAATCAACAATTAGTAAAAAACATGTATGGTCGCAAAAATCATGGTCCGTTAAGCATGTTGGTTAATAAAAGTAAAGAAGCTTTTTTGGCGTATCGACTAGAAAAAATATACTCTAAAGAAGATATTCTAACGCTTTATTTAAATACGGTACCTTTTGGAGAAAATGTATTAGGTATTGAAGCTGCGGCTAGACGTTTTTTTAACAAACCTATTGAAGAAATAAAGATTGAAGAAGCTGCTATACTCGTTGGGATGTTAAAAGCAAATACCTTCTACAACCCTAGAATATACCCTGACAACGCTAAAAGAAGAAGAAACGTAGTATTAACACAATTAGAAAAGTACAATTATATTACGGCAAAAATAAAAGATTCTCTTCAAAAAATTCCATTACAACTAGATTATGCTAATTTAGAATCAGAAGGGCCAGCAAATTACTTTTTAGTTCAGGTAAAAGATGAAGTTAATAAAATTTTAGAAGATTACAATAGTGACAATAACACAGAACTCACTTCGAACAAGGATGGACTTATTATTACCACAACACTTAATTTACAATTACAAAACCAAGCACTAAATGCATTTAAAAGCCATTTAAGTGTAATGCAAACTCGCTTACGAAAACAATACCGTTCAGGAAATAGTTTAAAAACCTTAAATAAGCTAATTACAAAAGAACTAAACCGTTTAAAATTAACGGATATAGCCAATGAAAAACAAAATAGAGAATTGTTTAGTTGGGATGGTGTTTATACGGATTCAATATCTATACATGATAGTATAAGTCAATCCATTACTTTATTACATGCCGGTTTACTAGCCTTAGATCCTCAAACGGGAGCGGTAAAAACATGGGTTGGAGGTATTGACTTTGGCACCCAACCTTACGATCAAATTTTTGCTCAACGTCAAATCGCTTCAACTTTTAAACCAATTTTATATGCCGCAGGCCTAGAACAAGGAATTATGCCCTGCTCGTATTTGGATAATAAATCGTTAATTATTTCTGATTTTGACAATTGGCAACCGAGCAATTATGACAATTCAACGGGTGGCAATTATTCTATGGCAG
This sequence comes from Aureibaculum luteum, assembly GCF_003449015.1. Lineage (GTDB taxonomy): Bacteria > Bacteroidota > Bacteroidia > Flavobacteriales > Flavobacteriaceae > Aureibaculum > Aureibaculum luteum. The sequence continues at coordinate 119,747 of NZ_QRGD01000011.1, forward strand.
CCGCTTTAGCCAAATCTATGAATATCCCTACAGTAAATTTATTTTTAAATATCCCATTCGCCAATTTAGAAAAATTATGGAAAGGTTTAGGTTTCTCTTCAGAATTACCTAAAAAACCTTCCGTAGCTTTAGGTACAGCTAATTCAAGTATCTATGAATTGAGTAGAGCCTATAGTGCATTTGCCAATGGTGGTTACCTAGTAGAACCTAAGACTGTTTTAAGTATTAAAACAGCAGATGGAAAAACTATATATGAAAACAAATTATTAAAGCCAACTAAAAAAAATAGAGTTATTAGTAAAAACACCTCCATTTTACTTTCAGCTATGCTACAAAAGGCTATAAATGAAGGAACCGGAACTTCATTAAAAAACAAATATGGTATAAATATTCCCATCGCCGGTAAAACGGGCACCTCACAAGATTATGCGGATGCCTGGTTTGCTGCTTATACGCCAAAATTAGTAATCGTATCTAGAGTCGGTGCTTCATCGCCAAGTATTAGATTTAACTCGGGCACAAACGGATCTGGAAGTAAATTAGCTCTTCCCCTAGTAGGAAAAACATTACAAAATGTAAAAAAGCAATACAGTGCTCCCTTCGCCCCCCTTCCTGAGCAATATGCAGATGCCTTAGACTGTGAAGATTATTTAGAAGACTCAAAATTTAATTTATTCTTTGAAAATCTATTTAACAAGAATAATACTACACTTGAAAAAGAGCAACGTAAAGCGGAACGTAAGGCAAAAAGGGAACAACGAAGGGCTGAACGTAAATCTAATTAATAAACAATCGAATAAAATTTGTAGTATATTTACAAATATTTTAATATTTTTCGGTTTCATAGGTAGGAATTTTAGACTTGTAGTTGTTTTATCAGTGTAGAATTATATACAATTTTAAATTTTTAACCTTAACAAAAGAACACTATGATTAAAAAACTCCCCTTATTTCTAGGCATGTTATGCCTAAGTATCACTAGTTTTTCACAAGAAAACTTAGAAAAAATTTATTGGTATACCTCATTAGACACAGAAGGTTATATTAGTTTTCAAAAATTAGATTCTAATAATCAAAACACTATAAACACGGTAGTAAAAGCCAATTTTGATAATGACGTATTGAATTTCAGTTTAAGTACTTCATGCGAATCTGAAAAAATGGTCATGGCTAAAGAGTTTAAGTTTCACGGTACTATAGATTCTAACATTGAACCAGTAAATTTTACAGGAACAAAAATCAAGACCGATAAAAACGATATTTCTTTTTGGCATTTTAAAGGTGACTATGTTGATGAAATGGATTCAGACCCAGATGTGCAACGATTTACTTTTGCAAAATACAATGCAACTTTAAAAATACCTGCAAGAACAATTCCTACATTTAATTTATGGGCAATTATTCCTAAATTACCTTTTGACAGAAGGGGTACATTTAAATTTAATGCTTTAGATGAAACGAAACTTTATGTTTTAAAAAACCATACTGTTAATTACTTAGGTACTACAACTACTAAGATTAATGGAAAGGATATGAAACTTCATAAATTTGTTCATCAAGGTAAAGGAATGAAAGATGCGTACTATTGGGTAAGTGAGGATAGAGAGCTTATGCAAGTTTTTTTAGATGATAAATACACATTTACTTTAAGTTCAAAAGAAGCTGCATTACAAACTGTGATGCTAAGTAAAAGTGAAGAATAACAAAATTTATAACTAGATTTAAACCGAAGTATTTGATAAATACTTCGGTTTTTTTTATATTTAACTTTAACAAAAATTAAATTCAAGATTTGAAAATAAAGACAATGTATTTCGTAACACTAATTTTTGCATTACTTCTTGTGTTAATTTTATCAAGTAAAACCACTTGGAAAACATGTTCTGTTTGCGGAGTACAAGACTTTGAACGTTCTTTATTTGGCAACAAAGTTGAACTAATTAGCACACGTGAAGTCGATGAATACGGCACATATGCTAAATGGAAAGAAGATCACGGAACAACCTGTAATCATCAATGGGTTATTGTAGATGAATACGCTGACCAAGTAAAAAAACATATAGATAGTTTAAATTAAATTTAATTACCTTAGTACATTACTTTATTATTCCAATAAATATGCTGCTAAAACCCACTTCATACACTTTCTTTTTTAAGATAACATCTATTGTATTTTTCTTATTAGTTATCTCCTGCACTTCTAAAAAAGATCAAAATAAATCAAACAGCTCAACTAATAATTTTGAATTGGAAGAAATTACAATTGCAGAATTACAAGAGGGATATAATAATGAAGATTTCACAATAACAGAAGTAATTCAGAACTATATAAATCAAATAGAGCGTATAGATAAAAATGGACCGAATTTAAATTCTATTATTCAAGTAAATCCAGATGCCTTATCAATTGCTGCAGAACTAGATAAAGAATTAAAAGCTGGAAAATCTAGAGGTGCCATGCATGGAATACCTGTTTTATTAAAAGATAACATAGACACACATGATCATATGTTTACTACAGCAGGTTCAAGAGCTCTTCAGAATTCAAAACCTTTACAAGATAGCTTTGTTGCTAAAAAATTAAGAGAAGCTGGAGCCGTAATTTTAGGAAAAGCAAATTTAAGCGAATGGGCCAACTTTAGAGGCGAAATGTCATCAAGTGGATGGAGCGGTATTGGAGGTCAAACAAAAAACCCTTATGTTTTAGATAGAAATCCATGTGGTTCAAGTGCCGGTTCTGGCGTAGCTGTTTCTGCAAACTTAACAGTGTTAGCAATAGGTACAGAAACAAATGGCTCAATTGTTTGCCCATCGAACAACAATGGTATTGTAGGTATAAAACCAACTGTTGGTTTAATAAGCCGTTCAGGTATTATTCCAATATCTTTTACACAAGACACAGCAGGTCCTATGTCAAGAACGCTTACCGATGCTGTCATATGCTTGGGTGCATTGACTGGTATTGATTCCCTTGATAATAAGACCTTTGCTAGCCATAACAATTTTAAAAGTGATTATACCCAATTTTTAAATGAAGATGGACTAAAAGGTAAAAAAATTGGTATTTACACGGCTCCTTTGGGTAATAATTATAAAGTGGATACCCTTTTTAATGATGCCGTAGCATTTATAAAAAGTCAAGGAGCTGAAGTTGTTGAAATTAATAAAATCTCAGATAATAATGTAGGTGGATTATCTTTTCAAGTCATGTTATTTGAATACAAAGATGGACTTAACAACTACTTTAAGTCATTAGGAAAAGATGGAAAAATAAAAAACTTAGAAGAGTTAATTACATACAACAAAAAAGACTCCATCGAAATGGCATTTTATAATCAGAGATATTTAGAAATGGCTCAAGAAAAAAAAGGCTTAGATAGTGACGCATATAAAGAAACATTATCAAAAATGCTTAGTGGTGCTAGAGAAAACGGTATAGATAAAGTTATGGATGAGCATAATTTAGATGCTATAATTTCACCAACTGGAGGTCCGGCATGGAAAACAGATCACATCAATGGTGATTCTTTTGGTTTAGGAAGTTCTTCACCTGCGGCGAGAGCTGGATACCCAAACATTACTGTACCTATGGGGTTTATAGATGCCTTACCTGTAGGAATTTCCTTTTTTGGTAGAGCTTGGAGCGAACCCATACTTATAGAAATTGCTTTTGCGTATGAACAAGGAACACAACACCGAAAAGCACCTCAATTTTTAGAAAACTAACTCAATGGAAGTTCTTAATTTAAATGATAAATTTTCTCTTTTCCAAGAGCATTGGACACCAAAAATCATCGGTCAATTAAACGGACAAGATGTAAAATTAGCAAAACTAATGGGTGAATTTGTGTGGCACAATCACAAAGAGGAAGACGAATTGTTTTTTATAATAAAAGGAACATTGACAATTGAGTTTAGAGACAAAAAGGTGAAATTAAAAGAAAGTGAAATGCTTATCATTCCAAAGGGTATAGATCATAAACCTGTTGCCCTAAATGAAGTTTGGGTCTTGCTTTTTGAACCTTCTACAATAAAACATACTGGAGAGGTTAAGGATAAATTAACGAAACAAAGGTTTGATACAATTTAATTATAAAAAGAAACAGTACTTTCGCAAAAAATAATAGTAATGATCACTTTAGGACAATACAATACTCTTAACATATTAGAGAAAACAGAAGATGGATTCATTTTAACTGATAATGACAATGAAAAGGTGCTCTGCTCTGAACAAATTACTTCAGGGAATTCTGAAATAGGAACCTCTATTGAAGTATTTGTTTATCATGACAATGATGGAAAAAAAGTAGCCACTTTTAAAAAACCAAAAATACAATTATATCAATTTGCATTGCTTCAAGTAGTGGCTTTAACTAAAGTCGGTGCTTTTTTAAATTGGGGCTTAGACAAAGATCTACTAGTACCTTTTGGTGAGCAAAAAGATGAAATGGCTGAAGGTAAATGGTATGTAGTCTATTTAGATATAGATGAAACTACAAATAGATTATTTGCTAGTAGTTATATTGAAAAACAATTACAAAATATAAATATTACCATAGAAGCAGGAGAAGAGGTTGATTTGTTAGTATATCAACAAACAGATTTAGGCTATGTTGTAATAATAAATAATGAACACAAAGGACTTGTTTATGAAAATGAAGTTTTTACTACCCTTAACATTGGTGATCAATTAAAAGGATATGTAAAAAAAGTAAGAGAAGACAATCATATCGACATCTCAATACAACCTATTGGATATAGAAAATTTAATGATGCTAATAGTAACTTGATTCTAACCGCTCTATCTAAAAACGATGGTTTACTGCCATTAACTGATAAAAGCTCTCCTGAAGAAATTTACAGCTCTCTAGGTATGAGTAAAAAGGCATTTAAAAAAGCAATAGGGTTTCTATATAAGAACAGAGCAATTACATTAGAAGATTCAGGAATTAAATTATTGAAATAAAATCTAACTTTCAATTAATAATTCTAATACATCAATTGCAACTTCAGAAATTTTGGTTTCTGGGCTAAATACTATCATTACCCCGCTATCAATTAAAAGCTGATAATCATTAGGAGGTATAACACCGCCAGCTATAACCATTATATCTTCTCTACCATATTTTTTCAATTCTTCTATAACTTGTGGAATTAAAATTTTATTTCCATCAGCTAAAGACAAAACACCTAATATATGAACATCATTTTCTACTGCTTGTTTTGCAGCCTCTTTTGGAGTTTGAAATAACGGACCAATATCTACATCAAAACCTAAATCTGCAAAACTAGTTGCAACCACTTTCACTTCGAGATAATGATCATCTTGCCCCATTGTTGCCAACATAATTCGCGGACGACGACCTTCTAATTCAGCAAATGTATCAGATAATTCTAATGCCTTTTTAAATTGATTATCATTTGGTGTAGTCTTACTATTCATGTCAATAATTAAATTTTAATTTTATTTATCTGGAGCTATTTCTAATGCTTTAGACATTTCTCCTAGTGTAGCTCTTTGTTCAGCAGCTACTATAGCAAAAGCTAATAAATTTCCCGTTCCTGATTTGGCACAATTACTTAAATTTAAAAGTGCCGCATCTACTAATTGTTGATTCCTATTCGATTTTAAAGTATGTAATCTTTTTATTTGAGCATCATTATCTGCAGCTAATGAAGCTGAAACAACTTTCTCCTTAAATTGATATTTATGTACACCTACTGTAATATCTTTTCCATTATCCATATTCGCTCTTTTTTTTGCGGCCGCTTCTTCTATTCTCATTTTAGGAATCCCTTGTTCAATTGCTTTAGTCAATCCACCAAGTTCTTCAACTTCTTGAATCAATCCCCAAGCTTCTTTGGCAATATTTTCAGTTAATTCCTCTACATGATAAGATCCTGCCCAAGGATCAACTGTTTTTGTTATGTTGGTTTCCTCTTGAATATAAATTTGAGTCGAATTTGCTTTTCTGTGTGATAAATCAGATGGTAATTTCATCCCTGCATCAAATACAGGAGCATGTAAAGATTGTGTACCACCAAAAGCACCAGCCATGGCTTCAATTGTAGTTCTTGCTAAATTATTAAAAGGATCTTGTACAGTTAAGCTATTCCTATTTGTTTGACTATGCGAACGCATAACCAACGACTCTTGATTTTTAGGATGGAATTGTTTTACAATTTTCGCCCACAACATTCTTCCAACTCTAAGTTTAGCAATCTCCTTAAAATGCTCCATACCTATACTCCATGAAAAAGATAATTTCAGAGCTAAAGTATCGATACCTGTACCATTATTTAAACCCATTTTCAGGTATTCTAAACCTTTAGCCAACGTATATGCCAATTCAATTTCAGGTGTAGCACCAGTTTCTTGAAGTTGATAGCCAGCTATTGTACTTAAATTGAATTTCGGCATGTTTTTACTCGTAAATTCAAAAATATCAGTACTAAATTTCATTGAATTTATAGGAAGAGATAGATCTCTACCTTTTGTCATTAACTCTTTAAGAATATCACTTTGGATAGTTCCCCTTAATTCTGATACATTTACCCCTTGCTCTTTAGCAGCTACAATATAAAAGGCCAAAATGGGCAATACGGCTCCATTAACTGACATGAAAACAGATATTTGATCTAAAGGAATCTGATCAAACAGAATTTTCATATCCTCAACAGAATCAATGACAATACCTGCTTTACCACCCTCATCACTTACTCCTTCTTCAGCCTCTGAATCTAAACCATAATTTACTGCCGTGTTAAAAGTCACAAATAGTTCTTTTTGCCCCTTTACTATATTTCTTCTATAAAAAGCATTCGTTTTTTCGACGGTTGAAAAATCAGCATATTCACGAATAGTCCATGGGTTACTTACATACATTGTGGAGTTATTACCACGAAGATAGGGTGCAATACCGGCCACAAAATTTTCATGTTGAAACTCTTGAGTTCTATCTTCAGAACTCATTGTATTCAATTTTATATGTTGGACGTTTTTACGAGACATTTATTCTTGGCTTATCCTTTCCTGTTCAACTTTTTCAGCCAATCTTTTGGTAATAATTGGTCTTATTTCCGTTTTACGTGGTTTTATTTTCACGAATGGATACAATTCTAATTCAGACTTCATTCTTTCATCGACATTAGAATATTTGTTGCTGCCTAACAAAATTATTTCTTCTTTATCAATTTGTTGTTGTTCCTTTGCTGCACTTTGCTCAATTTTACGTTGAATAGTACCAGCCTCAAATTGGCTTAAAAAACCACCACTTTTTTCAATATTTTTAAATAACTGTAACGCCTTTTCAGCAATCTCTTTGGTTAACGATTCTATATAATAAGAACCTTCAGCGACCTGACTCACCTCTTTAAAGTAACTTTCTTCCTGTAAAATTAAAAGCTGATTTCTTGCAATACGTTCACCAAATTCATTTTTTTTATGATATAAACTATCATAAGACACATTAGAAATAACATCTGCTCCACCCAGAATTGCACTCATACATTCCGTTGTAGTACGTAACATATTTACATTAGAATCATACAACGTTTTATTGCGTAAACTTGGTTTTACAAATAGCTCCGCTTTTATATTTACATCATATTCCTCGGTGAGTAATTGCCATAAATACCCAAAAGCTCTCAGTTTGGCAATTTCAAAGAAGTAATTGCCTCCAATAGCAAATTGAAATGAGATCGTGTTAACAATTTGTTTTGTATTACTAGCAATAGTATTTAAGTACTCATTACCATGACCTAGAGCATAAGCCACTTGCTGAATAATGTCTGCACCTGCATTCTGATAAAGTCCAGCATCTACGGAAAGTACACTGACATTTGAGGTAGCTTTTTTGAGAATATTTTCTAAAATAGAATAGTCTTCTTTTTTATTTCTAAACCAATTACCCGTTTTGGCAAGATTTCCAATTAAATCAACATTCAGAAAAATAGATAGGTCTTCGCATTTCTCAATTAGTCGTATTAAAAACGATTCTGATAAAAAATTAAGTTTGAAATAAATTTGAACATTATCTTTTGTATCTCCAGAATTAAGTAATTGGTCAAGTAATTGATTAATATCAAAATCAGCATGAGCTTCAAACTCAATCGAGTTTGCCCCTCGCTTTAAAGCGTCCTTTGCTAAAAAATTTGCCACTTTAACGTCAGAAATAAAAATAGATTGACAAATAGAGTATTTCTTTTTAGAAGTAACTATAGGTAAAAATTTGGTGTCGTCTTTATGGTAAAAAGGCTTTACTTTAATACCTTCATTAGACTCCCATACTAACGTTTCATTATAATCGGCTCCTTTAAGATCAAATTGAATCTTTTGTTTCCATTCTTTGGCAGATACTTGATAAAATTCGTCAAATAAAAAATAGCTCATTATTTTTCTTTTATTGAATCAAAATCAATAATAAAGATGTCTTCATCTTTCCGCTTCATCTTATATTCTTCTCTAGCAAATTTTTCTAATGAGTCAGGATCTTGTAAATTTTTTATTAATTTTTTGTCGTATTCAGATCCATCATCATAAAACTCAATAGTATTTTTTATTTTACTTCGTTCTCGATTCAATTCTCGATGATTCAAATAAGAATTCTCATCAAAAAACAACATCCAAACTAAAAACAACAGTAAAATAAGAATATATCTGTTGCTTAAAAATCGAACCACTTTATTTTTCCGAAACTCTTTAAAGGTCATTTACTGTAGTCTTTCATTAATGATGGTTCTCACAATATCAATAGCTACCGTATTGTATTTATTATTCGGTATTATAATATCAGCATACTCTTTCATCGGCTCAATAAATTGATCGTGCATGGGTTTTAAGGTGCTCTGATAACGTTGCAAAACCTCATCCATATCTCTCGCTCTTTCTGTAATATCTCTTTTTAATCTACGGATAAGTCGCTCATCAGAATCTGCATGTACAAATACTTTAATATCCATCATGTCTCGCAAATCTTTATGAGAGAAAATTAAAATACCTTCTACAATTAACACTTTACTGGCATGCGTTTTTACCGTATCCTTTGTTCTATTGTGCATTGCAAATGAATATACAGGTTGCAAAATAGTTTTACCTTTTTTTAACTGAGCTATATGTTTGACTAATAAATCAAAATCAATTGCTCTGGGATGGTCAAAATTGATTTTCGAACGCTCTGTAATAGATAAATTATCCGTTTCATGATAATACGAATCTTGAGAAATTACAGTAACGTCCTCATTTGCCAATTCGTTAATAATCTGATTTACAACTGTGGTTTTACCACTTCCGGTACCTCCGGCAATTCCTATTACGAGCATGAATTATATAAATGTTAATATTTTTCTTGATGCAAATTTAACCAAATATGCCTGATTCTACTTCTCTATTTTTAAAACTTCTTGTTCCGTAAACTTTATAGCATTAGAGTTACCAAAACTATTGGTTATATAGTTCATTACATCTGCTATTTCTTGATCAGTTAACCCCATAGCCGTCATTGTGCCATTATAGGTTTTTCCATTGACTACGATCTTTCCGGACTGACCAAACTTTACTACTTTTAAGCTTTCTTCTCTATTTTTCATTAAAAAATCTGACAAAGCCAATGGTGGGATCACATTTTCAACACCTTCTCCTTCAACCAAATGACAATTCATACAGAAATCTTCATAAATAATGACACCTCTATCAATACTAACTATTACATCTTCACTATTTGCACTATTCTGCCCAAAAACATTAAAACACAACAAATAAACTACACTAAACATTGCCACTCTGATCATGACTTCGGTACAATTTTAATGATTCCTAAATTTTCAATTCCTACATAAATATAACCATCAGGTGCTTGTACAACATTTCTTACACGCCCTAAACCTTCAAATAATTTTTCTCGCTTTACTACCTTATTATTTTCCAACACTAACCGTTCTAAATATTGGAATTTTAATGAGCCAACAAGTAAATTACCTTTCCATTCAGGGTATTTATCAGAAGAAACGATTGCAAAACCACTAGGTGCTATAGAAGGCACCCAATAAAAAAGAGGCTGCTCCATACCAGGTAAAGCTGTATTTTCAGTTAAAGTAGTCCCGCTATAATTAATTCCATAACTAATTTTTGGCCAACCATAATTTAATCCTTTCTGGATGATATTTATCTCATCTCCTCCTTGCGGACCATGCTCATGGGTCCAAATTTCTCCCGTTTCTGGATGCTTAAACATCCCCTGAGGATTTCTATGACCATAAGAGTAAATAGCCGTTTTGGCATTTGGTTCATTTATAAATGGATTATCATTTGGTACGGTACCATCATCATTTAAGCGATATATTTTCCCACAATCTCTAGTAATATCTTGGGGATTTTCATCACGATTACCTCTATCTCCAACAGAAAAATATAAAAATCCCTCATTATCAAAAGCTAATCGTGAACCAAAATGTTGACCTTTAGTGGTATTCGGTTCCGCTTTATATAATACTTGTTTATCAATTAAGGTATTTCCGTCTAACTTAGCTCTCATAATAGCCGTATTACCACCATCTCCATCACCCTCTTGTGAGGCGTAAGAAAAATAGATCCATCCATTTTCACTGAACTTAGGATGAATAATTACATCTAACAATCCTCCTTGCCCTCTATTATAAATCTCAGGTAAACCAGATATTGTAACCCTTTCATTATTTTTAAAATGAATCAGTTCACCAGATTTTTCCGTTATTAATATACTACCATCAGGTAAAAACGCCATTCCCCAGGGTATACTAAGTTCATCTATAATTAATTCTGTAGTATAATTTGTATCACTTGGTTCTTCAGCTTTAACTTCTGAATCTACTTGTTGTGCACAAGCGGAATAATTTATAGCTATAAGAAGTAGAGAAAATATTTTAAGAAGCTTCATAATGAACAGATTTAATTTACAGGAACTAAAATTACAAATAATTATGTATTGTCACTATTAATAAAAGCTATATATTTGCACCTCCAAATTTTAAGAGTAGATTATAATTTATATTTTTTGCAATAATTTGGAAGCTTATTTTATAAGTGATAGCTATTTCGGGGTGTAGCGTAGCCCGGTTATCGCGCCGCGTTTGGGACGCGGAGGTCGCAGGTTCGAATCCTGCCACCCCG
>NZ_QRGD01000012.1 GCF_003449015.1 Aureibaculum luteum
GCCGTATACGAGACCCGTATGTACGGTGGTGTGAGGGGTGCACTCCGTCAATTATTGGCGGAGCCATCCACTCGATTACCAACTGGCTTTATTCCGTTTTAGTGGTTTATATTTATTTCCTCTTTCGTTCTATAATCAGTCGGAATTGGTAAATAAGTTGGATAATCATAAAGTCCTATGTCGAAAGTGTGGTTTCTTTCATCCGTATAATTTTTCCAACCACTTATTTCTGTTAAATGGTCAATTCCGTTGTAATTATCAATATTTAAGATATATCCAAATGGCTCAAATGCTAATTCACATACTTGACCATAAAAATTTGTTCCACTCCATTTTGTTGTTCTTATTTGTCCTCGACTTTTCAAATAGACATAAATTTTATAGCGTTCAGATAAAATCTTTAATTCGGGATTATTAACAAATTCAAGAAGTTCAGGATTTTGTTTTCCAAACCAAGGTTCATTCATTGCGATAAACATTGCTATAATTTGCTTTAAAATTCTAAACGGATTTTTTTCGGTTACTTCCCAAACATTGTAATCAGATTTAGCATTTTTAATTGCACTCATTCCAAATTTTGCCCAATCAGCATAAGGTCGGACATAATTATCATTTAAAAAGCCATTACATTTTTCACACAAAGAATGATAACCAAGTCCACCTTGGTTTATTTTTCCTTTTGGTTTATAGTTCAGCCAATTTTTCGCTTTTGCAAATTCCTTAAATGGAACTGAAAAATATCTAGTCGTTTTATTAAATGCAGATTTCGGTGGAATATGTTCAAAACTTAATTCCTTATCTTTTTGGCATAATCTGCAAATTCCGTTCTGCATTTTCTTTTTAGTCACGATTTTTTTTTAGCTTGTTGGTAACTATTGTATAAACGTATTGCGTTTATATCCGTTATGGCCATAAAGGTAATTATTTTTTTAAAAAATCTAGAGGACTAGGTGTTTTATTAAGGTGTACATTACTTACATGAGTGTATAATTCAGTAGTTTTGCTACTTTCATGCCCCAGTAATACCTGAATACTCCTTAAGTTTATTCCATTTTCATATAAATGAGTTGCATAACTATGCCTTAAGGTGTGCAAAGTAGCTTTCTTTTTAATATGAGCTTTAAATAATGAGTTTTTGTAAAAAGATCTGATACTACTAGCAGAATATTTAACTGTTTCAGAGCTTCCTTTTTTGGCTCGCCCTTCAAAAAGATATAATTCAGGTTTGTAAAATTTTAAATAAACACGTAGTTGAATCAATAAGCTCTCAGGTACTGGTATCATTCGGTCCTTTTTCCCTTTACCACGCTTAATGTGCATCATTTTTCTTTCACCATCTATATCTTCAATCTTTAAATTTATTAAATCACCAATTCTTAATCCACATGCATAAATGGTTGTTAAAACCATTCTATGTTTATAGTTTTCAGTGCAATCAAAAATTCTAGCAACTTCGTCTAAACTAAAAATAGGTGGTAACCGTCTTTCCTTCATAGGTCTATCAATAGCTATAAATTGTGGTTCAAAACCTAAAATGTGTTCCCAGTAAAATTTTATCGCATTAATGGCTTGGTTTTGTGTACTTATGGCATATCCCAAATCAACTAAATGCAAAATAAATGGAGAAGCATCCTTTTTTGCATCTAAATCATGCTCATTACAGTATTTTGCGTACATTTTTAAAAAACTACAGTAAACATTTTGTGTGTTTTTTGAGTAGTTACGCTGTTTTAATTTGTTTTGTATTTTCTCTAATGTCTTCATATTTGAGTAAAACTAATCATATAATACATCATAATGTTGAATTAGTCGACTGTATTCGTTTGTAAACGTTTATTAACCGTTAACCAACGGATAATAAGAAAACCAAATAAAATCAATACTTTTGAAACATTATGGAATGTAAAATTTGTAAAAAAGAGATAAAGGGTAGAATTGATAGAGTATTCTGTTCTATCAAATGTAAAAATGATTACCACACTAAATTAAGAAGGGTTACAAAAACAACAGCTACTGAAATTGATAAAATTTTACATAGAAACAGAGCAATTTTATTAGAACTGTTAGGTAAAAATAGCAATCAAAAAAAAATAAAAAGACTCACCTTGTCTAGAAAAAAATTTAATTTTAAATACATTACTCATTTTAATGTTAATAAACAGGGTAAAATGTATCATCATATATATGATTTTGCTTGGATGGAATTTTCAGATGATGAAGTTTTAATAATAAGAAGATAAAAATAGTATCAATCCCCATTTTTAATATCAATCCCGCTTAACCTTTTTAAAAACAGATTAATTTACTTAATTTTACGCTATAAAAACCTGCGAATCCATATGCATAAATATAAAGTTACCACTCCCATAAACCTGTCAAAAATTACAACAAAAGAAGTTGATAGTAATGCCAAAGACAAATTAAAAAAAGCAAGAAAACAACTCAGTGAATTGCAAGATACCATGTATGCTCACGGTAAGTATAGTATGTTAGTTTGTTTACAAGGCATGGACACTTCAGGTAAAGACAGTTTAATAAGAGAAGTTTTTAAACAAGTAAATGCCAGAGGTGTTGTGGTACATAGCTTTAAGGTGCCAACAGATAAAGAGTTAAAGCACGATTTTTTGTGGCGTCATTATGTTGCCTTACCAGAAAGAGGTAAAATAGGCGTTTTTAACCGTACCCATTACGAGAATGTTTTGGTTACAAGAGTGCATCCTGAATATATTATGGGTGAAAAACTTCCATCCGTAAAGAGTACAAACGATATTGATGATACTTTTTTCCATAACAGAATGGAAGACATCAATAACTTTGAAAAGCACATTGCTGATAATGGTACAATAATCTTAAAGTTCTTTCTGCATGTATCTAAAGAGGAGCAGAAAAACAGATTGTTACGTAGAATAGAGAAAAAAAATAAAAATTGGAAGTTCTCTGCTGGCGATCTAGAAGAGCGTGAACATTGGAGTACCTATCAAGCCTGTTATGAAGATGCTATTAATAGAACTTCTACAGAAAAAGCACCTTGGTACATTGTACCGGCAGATGATAAACCTACGGCAAGAACCATCGTAGCAACTACTATTTTAGAAACCTTAGAAAGTTACAAAGACATTAAGGCTCCTGAATTAGATGATAAAACGAAAGCTCGGTTAGACGAATTTAGAGCACAACTTGAAAATGATTAATTTTGATAAATCATACTAGGTTCAATGCCTCTTTTTACATAAATTCACAAATAATAGCACCTAAAATTATGAAGCAGTTAATAACAATAAGCTTACTACTATTACTATCCGTAAACCTGTCTGCACAAACAAATGCAACGAACGATTCTATTCAGCTAAAAAAGCTATATATGGAGGCGTTAACAAAAGGTAAAAGCTATCTATGGTTACAACAATTAACCAAAAAAGTAGGTCATCGCTTAACAGGTTCAGAAGGCGATAAAAAGGCAGTAGCTTGGGCAAAAGCTGAATTAGATAAGTTAGGACTAACCAAAGTTTGGTTGCAACCCGTAACCGTACCGCATTGGGTACGTGGAGAGAAAGAAGAGGGGCATGTAGCAACGGAGTTCGGTAATTTTAATGTAAATATTAGAGCCTTAGGTGGTTCTGTTGCTACGCCAGAAGAAGGATTGCTAGCTGAGGTTATTGAAGTAAAAAGTTTAAAAGAAGTAGAAGAGTTAGGAGACAAAGTTAAAGGTAAAATTGTGTTTTATAACGGAGCCATGCCTGCTGATAAAATTGAAACTTTTAAAGCCTATGGTGCTGCTGTTGGTCAACGTGTAAACGGAGCCGCAGTGGCGGGTAAATATGGTGCTTTAGGTGCTATAGTTCGTTCAATGACTACTAAAATTGACAACGTACCACATACAGGTACCATGCATTATGGAGATATTGAAGAAAGTCAAAAAATTCCTACAGCGGCCATAAGTACAAATAGTGCAGAAATGCTCAGTAGTTTGTTAAAGCAAAATGATAAAATGAAGCTTAAATTCTACTTTAAACAAAGCTGTAAGAATTTGCCAGATACACAGTCTTTTAATGTAATTGGCGAAATTGAAGGCCTCAATTATCCAGATGAAATAATGGTAGTGGGCGGACATTTAGATTCTTGGGATTTAGGAGAAGGTGCACACGATGATGGGGCAGGAGTAGTGCAGTCTATGGAAGTATTACGATTGTTTAAAACCTTGAGAATTAAGAACAAAAGAACCTTAAGAGTGGTATTGTTTGCTAATGAGGAGTTTGGCTTAAGTGGAGGGAAGGCTTATGCGGCAGAAGTGGTAAAGAAAAAAGAAAATCATATTGTGGCATTAGAGTCTGATTCTGGTGGTTTTTCACCTCGTGGATTTGGTTTTACATGTAATGATAAAAATTACGATCAAGTTTTACAATGGAAATCATTATTTGAACCTTATAACATTCATATTTTTGCCAGAGGTGGTGGTGGTGCAGATATTGGCCCTTTAAAAAAGGATGATAATGTGTTGTTAGGGTTAAGACCAGATTCGCAACGGTATTTTGACTACCATCATACAGAAGCAGATGTATTTGAGGCGGTTAACCAACGTGAATTGGAATTAGGAGCGGCCTCTATGGCATCAATGCTTTATTTATTTGACCAATATGGTGTTGTTAAATAGTGTAAAGAACTAAGGTAAACTTGAACAATAGTCTTAATTTTGTTATTTATTCAGAGTTTTAGTTAATCCTTTATCCCTAAATCAGAAACAATAGTAATGATTTATTCCCAAAAAGAACTTTCTCAATTAATTGTAGAGAGTTGTGTTGCATATAACGTAGAACATATCATCATTTCTCCGGGCTCACGTAATGCACCCTTAACTATTGGTTTTACCAATCATCCTAATATAAAAACATATAGTATTGTTGATGAAAGGTGTGCCGCATTTTTCGCATTGGGTATTGCTCAGCAAACTCAAATGCCAGTAGCCGTAGTGTGTACTTCAGGTTCTGCGTTGTTAAATTATTACCCTGCCTTTGCAGAAGCTTTTTATAGTAATATTCCGTTAATCGTTATTTCTGCTGATAGACCTAAAGAGTTCATAGATATTGGTGACGGACAAACCATCCGTCAAGAAAATGTTTTTAAAAACCACAGTATATTTAATGCTAATTTAAGGCATGGTAAAGCGTTTGAACAGGAAAATAAAAAATTGATTTCTGAAGCCATACAACTCGCCATTCTTAAAAGCGGACCAACACATATCAATGTGCCTTTTGATGAGCCTTTATACGAAACATGTAATAGCTTATCAATAAATAATGTTGAGGCAAAATTCATGACTATTGAAGAGGAAATAGATTTTTATTTAGAAGATTTCTCCAACATTTGGAATCAATCAGCTCAAAAAATAATACTGATCGGAGCCAATTATCCCGATGAATTATTACAGCAACAATTAAATGAATTGGTACATGATCAGTCCGTGTTGGTATTTACAGAAAACACCTCTAACCTTCACCATCCAAAATTTATAAATAGTATTGATAAACTCATTTTCTCTTTACAAGATGCTGATTTTGAGCAACTAAAACCAGATTTGTTGGTTACCCTTGGCGGGATGATCGTATCAAAAAAGATAAAACAATTCTTACGAAAGTACCAACCCAAAAATCATTGGCATATCAATAGTGATAACTGCTTAGATACATATCATTGTTTAACGCATCATTTTAAAATGTCAGGTTCACTATTTTTTGAGCAATTTATAAATTTAATAAAACCGATAGAAAGTAAGTATCAGAAACATTGGCTAACTATAAAAGAAGAACGAAATAGTAAGCACAAGCAATTTGTAAAAGACGTTGACTTTTCTGATTTTGAGGTTTTTGATGCGGTATTAAATAAATTACCTGATGCATCACAATTACAACTCTCAAACAGTTCTGTAATACGTTACGCTCAATTGTATGACAACAATCCTTCAATAAAAGTATTTTGCAACAGAGGCACAAGTGGTATTGACGGAAGCACTTCTACAGCTATTGGAGCAGCTTCTATTTCAAAAGAACAAACCATTTTTATTACCGGTGATATTAGCTTCTTTTATGATAGTAACGCGTTGTGGAATAAATATATACCTAAAAATTTTAGAATTATTCTACTAAATAATGGAGGTGGTGGTATTTTTAAAATTTTACCTGGACCTAAAAAAACCAATGCGTTAGACTATTTTGAAACCAAGCACAATCTAAATGCAGAACATCTGTGTAAAATGTATCAGTTAGCATATAAATCGGCTACAACTAAAGAAGAGTTATTCCATCAATTAGATACTTTCTTTGAGGCTTCTGAACAGCCTAAAATATTAGAAGTCTTTACACCCAGTACTATAAATGATGAGGTGTTAAAAAGCTATTTCAATGCCATTAAATAAAAAAGCCGCTCATGTAGAGCGGCTTTTTTATTATGTCTAAATATTATTATGGTTTAACGTCCAGTTTCGTCACCTTGTACAGTTTCAATTATTTCTTCATCATAATCGTCACCAATTTCTTGACCGTTGTTTAAGCTTTTTTGCTTTGCTAAAACACGTTCTACATTTTGATAGTATCCGTCAGAATTAGGATCTTCAGATGATATTTTTGCAAATCCATTTTTATAATATTTTAAAGCTTTCTTTAAATTATTTCCTGTTTCGTAATATTGACCAATATAATAGTCGCCTATTGGAGATTCAGGATACAATCTGTTAATCATTTTACCAAATTCTTCTAAATACGCCCCATCTTCTTTGTCTAAAATAATAGACTCAATGGCAAAAATATCTCTTTCTCTAATTTTTAGATTGGCACCAAAAAGGTATTGTATCTCAACATATTTCTTTTCTATATACTCAATAGCTTCTGCCGGATTTAAATCGGCAATATTAGTATCAAATTCCTCTTTAGAAATTGATGAATACATGTCGAAAATATGAGCCATAGCAGCTGGTATTGCTTGCCCCATTGAAGAAATATTCGTTGAGGTATCAAACGCGTCATATTTATATTTAAAATTGTCGTTTTCAAAATTTTTCAAAACATAATAAAGAGACTCAATGTTTTTGCTTTTCTCTTCACCTAAAAACGCACCATTATTCAAATAGTAATAAGTATGTCGGTCTATGGTTGGTACTTTACCTCTAAATAAATCTGCAATATCTTGAGAATATCTCGGGTTAATATTTACATATGCATTAAAAATTGGTGTTGGTTCTACCATAAAGTAGTTGGTGAAATTTGCCGTTATGGTATTTCCTACAATGGTTCTAAATGGTGAAATTCTATAATTATGTTCAATATAACCAATCAATTCATTCTTAATGAATTTATAAAATTTAGAACTTGTTTCTGTAAGCATACTGTTCAAATCTACAGCACAATCAGTTTTACGTTCGTTTTTTTGGTTTTGAAAAATACCAACAACAATTTGCTCTGGTGCTTTGTCTTTAGCGGAAAAAAGTTTAGAATTGGCTACATAAATATCAAAAAGATATTCAGCATCTAAAACAATAGCTAAAGGGTATACCCTTGTAGAGTCTTGTTGATAAGAATCGGGCACATAAATTTTTAAAGTACGTGTACTATTTAATTCACCGCTTAATTCGGATGATTTAAAAGCTTCTAACGAAATGTTCTGACTAAATGCAGCAAAACTAAACGTTAATACAAGTAATAGCGAGTAAATTTTTTTCATACTTACACAATTTTTGGATTTTTAAGTGGTTAATTTTTTTTCTCTTTTTCTTAATTCTATCTTTACAAACGCTTAGAATCGCATAAAATTGTAATAAATGATACAACCAGATTGGAAAATTGTAAAAAAATACGAAGATATTACCTATAAAAAGTCTAATGGCGTGGCCAGAATTGCGTTCAATAGACCTGATGTACGCAATGCATTTCGTCCAAAAACAACAAGTGAATTGTATAATGCTTTTTATGATGCACAAGAAGATACTAGTATTGGTGTAGTGTTACTTTCAGCAGAAGGACCTTCTTCAAAAGATGGTATTTATTCTTTTTGCAGTGGTGGAGATCAAAAAGCAAGAGGTCATCAAGGGTATGTTGGTGAAGATGGTATGCACCGCTTAAATATTTTAGAAGTACAACGTTTAATTCGTTTTATGCCAAAGGCCGTTATTGCTGTGGTACCAGGATGGGCTGTTGGTGGTGGTCATAGTTTACATGTAGTATGCGACTTAACATTGGCAAGTAAAGAACATGCCATTTTTAAGCAAACGGATGCTGATGTTACTAGTTTTGATGGTGGTTATGGATCAGCGTATTTAGCTAAAATGGTGGGGCAGAAAAGGGCACGAGAAATTTTCTTTTTAGGGCGAAATTATTCCGCTCAAGAAGCTTTTGAAATGGGAATGGTAAATGCCGTTATTCCACACGATGAATTAGAGGATACCGCATATCAATGGGCACAAGAAATTTTAGAAAAATCGCCTACCTCTATAAAAATGTTAAAATTTGCCATGAACTTGACGGATGATGGAATGGTAGGGCAACAAGTTTTTGCAGGAGAAGCGACACGATTAGCCTATATGACAGAAGAAGCCAAAGAAGGTCGCGATGCTTTTTTAGAAAAACGTAAACCTAATTTTGAAAAGAAATGGTTACCATAAATTCAAGGTTTCTTAAATAATCTAAAATTAAACATAGCATAATAAATGGATTCGCAAATAGTAACATTTTTAATAAATTGTCCAGATAACAAAGGGTTGGTGGCAAAAATAACAAACTTTTTTTACAGTAAAGGTTTTAATATTTTAAGCTGTCAGCAATATGTAAATTCTATTGAAAATACATATTTTATGCGAGTTAGATTAAATGCAGAAGGAACCCATATCAGTAAAAAAGAATTGGAAGCTAATTTTTTAGAATTGGCAGAACCGTTAAATTTTAATTGGTCGGTTAATTACGGAGATAGCAAGCCGAATGTTGCTATTTTAGTTTCGCACACATCACATTGTTTGTACGATTTGCTTGAACGGCAAAAAGAGGGCGATTTAAATTGTACCATTAGCATGGTAATCAGTAATCATGATAAACTACGACCTATTGCTGAAATGTTTAACATACCTTATTTTTATATGCCTGTGACAAAAGGAGCTAAGGAGCAACAAGAAGTTGAGGTTATTAAATTATTAGTTGATCATAAAATCGATTTAATTATAATGGCAAGATACATGCAAATTTTGTCTTCTAATTTTATCAATAGTTTTCCAGAAAGAATTATAAACATACACCATTCGTTTTTACCAGCATTCCAAGGAGCAAATCCTTACAAAAGAGCGTATGAAAGAGGGGTAAAGCTAATTGGAGCCACTGCACATTACGCCACTGAAGATTTAGATGAAGGTCCTATCATTGAACAAGGTGTAGAGCGTGTTACGCATGACTGTACACCCAATACATTAAAACGTATTGGAGCAGATGTGGAACGATTAGTACTTGCTAAAGCCGTTAAATGCCACCTTCAAAATCAAATAATAGTTGCAAATAAAAGAGCTGTTGTGTTTCCAGAATCTGGAGAATAAATAGAAAGTATAAAATGTTCATTCATAAGACAGCTAATCCTAAAAAATAAAACAGATGAAAATAATTTGTATAGGAAGAAATTATGCCAAGCATATTGAAGAATTGGCAAATGAAAGACCTGAAAATCCAGTCGTTTTTCTGAAACCAGACTCCGCAATTTTACCGAAGAAAATGCCATTTTTTATTCCAGCATTTTCTAGTGACATACATTATGAGGTTGAGGTGCTGGTAAAGATAAATAAAGTAGGAAAGCATATAGAGTCTAAATTTGCTCATAAATATTATGACGAAATTGGACTGGGTATTGATTTTACAGCTCGTGACGTTCAAGCTCAATGTAAGGAAAAAGGATTGCCATGGGAAAAAGCCAAAGCCTTTGACGGTAGTGCCGTTATAGGTGAGTTTTATCCTAAAGAAAATTTTGATTTAGAAAATTTAAAATTTCAGTTATCTAAAAATGAGGTGGTTGTTCAAAATGGAAACACAAATGCAATGCTTTGGAAAATTGATGATTTAATAGCATACGTTTCTCAATTTTTTACCTTAAAAAAAGGGGATATTATTTTTACAGGAACTCCTGAAGGCGTGGGTAGGGTTGCTGAGAATGATATTTTAATTGGAAAATTAGAAGACAACGAAGCGTTTAGCATAAAAATTAAATAGTTTATACACAGCAAAAAGCATTAACATAAAGATTATAATATAAATTCAAAATGTTGCTGTTGGTATTTTATTTTTTATTTGGATTTTGGTACTTGAAATTTGTTTTTTAATTAAAAAAAACTAGAAGTATTGAAGCAAGTTAAGTCATACTCAATTAAATACTTTATTATCTTAATATTTATAACTTAATTATAATTTATGGCATTAGAAATTGAACGTAAATTCTTAGTAGTAAGTGATGCTTTTAAAAAAGAAGCTTTTAAGAAGCTAAAAATTATTCAAGGTTTTTTATCTTCTGTGCCAGAACGTACTGTACGTGTTCGAATTATTGGTGACTTAGGTTTTTTGACTGTAAAAGGAATTGGCAATGCTTCTGGAGCTTCTAGGTATGAGTGGGAAAAGGAGATTCCGTTTGATGAAGCCAAAGATTTATTAAAAATTTGTGAACCTGGTGTTATTGATAAAAGTAGGTATTTAGTAAAAGTAGGTATTCATACCTTTGAAGTTGATGAATTTTATGCGGAGAATAAAGGATTAGTAGTGGCAGAAATTGAATTATCCTCAGAAAAAGAAACGTTCACGAAACCTAAATGGTTAGGCAATGAAGTAACAGGCATTACTAAATATTACAATGCAGCCTTAGTAAACAATCCATATGTGAATTGGTAAAACTAGAAAATTACTTCTTTTTATATAAGTGTTCACCAATCTCATAATACTTATCGCCCTTCGTCCAAAATGGAGTGTTAGGGTCATTTGCAATAAGTCTACAGGCCATCACATACGATTTAAAGAATTTTTCTAAATAGTCGTAATCCAACGTATCAGGGTTGTCAGCAGTTTGATGATAGTATTTGTTAATTTCAGCATCAAAAGCGGTAAAACCTAAACTAAATGTAGGAGCGGGAATGCCTTTAGCTGCAAAACTGACATTGTCAGAACGGTCAAATAAACCTTGCTCGCCCGCAGGATCATCAATCGCTTTTAAACCAAATTCAGAGGCCGCATTGATAATATGTTGTCCAACAGTTGTTCTGTTCAATCCAACAATAGTTGCAATGGAGGTGTCATTATAACCACCATTATCACTATTAAAACAATAAACCATTTGTTCTAACGGAATAACAGGATGTTCTACATACCATTTGCTTCCCAGTAACCCTTTTTCTTCACCGGTAAATAATATAAACAAAGCAGATCTTTTTGTAGGATATTTAGCAATATTTTCGGCAGCACTTAACACAGTAACAGTTCCCACCGCATTATCACGAGCACCATTATAAATAGAATCATTTTCTGCATTGGGTTTACCAACGCCATTGTGATCATAATGAGCTGAATAAATAACAAATTCGTTTTTTAAGCTAGGGTCTGTTCCTTCTACCATTCCCACTACGTTTCTTGACGGAACAGCTTTTTTGTGAATTCCAGAAACACTTAATTTTCCTGAGATTTTTTTAGAAGAACGCAATTCTTTTTCAATGCTTCCATCAGTATCTTGAAGCCATACATGTACAAGTTTTTTAACATCTTCACTTTTTAATCCTATTTGTTCACCACCAAAGTATCCTGATAATTGCGTCCAAAGAGCAGCATCAGCATTACTTAATTCTACAATGCCAGCGGCACCGTTTTTTGAGGCGAGTTCTCTTTTATTTTTGGCAGCTCTAAAAGCAGCTCTTGGGTCACTTTTTTCAGCGGTCCCTGCTTTTACAATAACCAATTTGCCCTTTACATCTTTTTTATTATAATCTTCTTCTAAACCATAATTTAAGAAAATAGCATCACCGTTAAAATCAAAGTTACTGGCGGCTAGTGGTAATAGATTACCCGATTTAAAAGTATTTAATTCTATTTTAATATCTTTTGCGGCACTTACTTTTTCAAGTTCAACAGCTTGGTAATAGCTACCATTATCTGCTGGTTTAACACCGTATCTTCTAAAAGAATTGGCTAAATAGGCGGCAGCAATGTCAATTTCTGGACTCCCAGTTTCTCTTCCACGTAATTCATCAGAAGCTAAAAAATAAATATGTCCTTCAATATCATTCTTAGAAACAGTTTCCTTTACTTTATCAGCATCCGTTTGAGCAAAACATGTTAACGTAAAAGTAAGTGGTAGAATAAATAATAGTAATTGTCGCATAATATTTTTATTTATTTGTAAATATATAGAATTACTATTAAAGTAAAAATGCTATGATACAAAACACTTGATTACCTTTGTAGTTAAATTTTAAAACTAGGATTTGTGAATGCCGAAATAATTACAATTGGAGATGAAATTCTTATTGGACAAATTGTAGATACCAATTCTGCTTTTATTGCTCAAGAATTAAATAAAATTGGAGTTTCTGTGTATCAGATAACATCCGTACAAGATGATAAAGAGCATATTTTAAAGTCTTTAAAAGAAGCTGAAGAGAATGCTGATATCATCATTATTACTGGAGGATTAGGTCCAACGAAGGATGATATTACAAAACATACACTCTGTGAATATTTTAATGATACCTTAGTGCTTAATGATGAGGTATTAAAGCATGTAGAAAATTTATTTAAAAATTATGTTTCTACGCCAATTTCTGATATTAACCGTCAGCAGGCTCTAGTGCCTTCCAAAGCATTAGTCTTAAAGAATAATTTTGGTACAGCCCCAGGAATGCTAATGGAGAAAAATGATAAGGTTTTTATTTCATTACCTGGTGTGCCCTATGAAATGGAAGGTTTAATTACCGGAGAGGTGGTACCTTATTTACAAAAGAAATACAACCGTCCATATATTATGCATAGAACTTTGCTCACTTATGGTGTAGGAGAAAGTGCTATTGCTGAAAGATTAGATACTTGGGAAGATAGCTTGCCTAAAAATATTAAATTGGCTTACTTACCAAATTTAGGTAAAGTAAGGCTAAGATTAACCGCAAAGGGCTTTGATGAAAATTTATTAATAAGTGAAATGCTAAGGCTTGAAAAGGAGTTAGTTGGTTATGTTAAAGATATTTTTGTAGGTTTTGAAGGAGAGGAATCCATAGAGACAATAATTGGTAAGTTGTTAGTTGCAGAGCATAAAACAATAGCTACGGCCGAAAGCTGTACTGGCGGAAATATTGCAACAATGATTACTTCTGTAGCAGGTGCCTCTGAATACTTTGTAGGATCGGTTGTTAGTTATAATGAACGCATTAAAAGAGAAGTTTTAGGAGTATCTGAAAAAACAATTGAAGAGCATTCAGTGGTAAGTGCAGCAGTGGTAGAAGAAATGGCGAGAGGAATTCAAAAACTTTATAAAACGGATTGTGCTATTGCCGTCACAGGTAATGCGGGTCCTACAAAAGATAATACAGATAAATCTGTAGGTGTAGTATTTATAAGTATTTTAACGCCTGACGGAATTACGACTAAAGAATTTAATTTTGGTCAACCTCGCCAAAAGGTTATAGAACGGGCTTCAGTAAAGGCATTGGAGTTGTTAAGAATAGCATTATTGAATACATTGTGACCCGTTTTTCTGAGATAAAAATCAAGGTAGAAAACGCGTAAATACGAAGTGAAAGAAAAAAATGAACAGAGTTGACTAAAAAACAGTGAAAAATTTGTTTGTAAATTCAATTAATTTATTATTTTTGCACCTCGTTTAGAATTAACACATTTAAAGTTTAGAAAATGTCAAGAGTTTGTGAGTTAACAGGAAAAAAGGCTATGGTAGGAAACAACGTTTCTCATTCCATGAATAGGACTAAAAGAAAATTTGACGCTAATTTAATGAAGAAGCGTTTTTATATTCCTGAAGAAGATAAGTGGGTTACTTTGAAAGTATCTGCTTCGGCTTTAAAAAATATCAATAAAAAAGGCATATCTGCTGTAATTAAAGAAGCCAGAGCTAATGGCTTTTTGAAAAAATAGAATACAATGGCAAAAGGTAAAGGTAATAGAATTCAGGTTATATTAGAGTGCACTGAACACAAAGAAAGTGGTAAACCAGGTACATCTAGATACATTACTACAAAGAACAAAAAGAATACTCCAGATAGATTGGAATTGAAAAAATTCAATCCTATCCTAAAGAAAATGACTATTCATAAAGAAATTAAATAATTCGAAATTTTAAAATAAAATTTCAAAATAAAAATTTCAAATAATATTTAAAGTATGGCAAAGAAATCAGTAGCATCGTTACAAACAGGGGCGAAAAGATTAACAAAAGCAGTGAAAATGGTGAAATCTCCAAAAACTGGAGCTTATTCTTTTGTTGAATCAATTATGGATCCCGCTGACGTAAATGATTATTTTAGTAAAAAATAATCGTTTTTTATAAATTATATAGAAGCTACTTTCATTTTTTGGAAGTAGCTTTTGCTATTTAATAACCTTTGAAAAAAGGTTGCAATATGTAGAAGTTCTAATGACTTTAGATGTCATAGTTCTAAAATTTTTCTCTCCTCTTACTATTTAGTCATTGTGTTTTAGAAAGCTTTCTTATCTTTGTAAGAATGATGTTGAAATTTGAGAATCAAAATGATCACTCGATAATGCATTATATAATACAAAACACTAACTCAATAACTATTAAATTCAAAAATGAGTTTATTTAAAAAAATATTTTCAAAAGAAAAAAAGGAAACCTTAGACAAAGGCTTGGAAAAAAGTAAAACTACCTTTTTTTCTAAACTGTCGAAAGCGGTAGCCGGTAAATCAAAAGTAGATGATGATGTATTAGATAATTTGGAAGAGATATTAGTTTCTTCTGATGTGGGTGTGGCTACTACCTTAAAGATTATTGATAGAATTGAAGCAAGAGTAGCTAAAGATAAGTATTTAGGTACCGAAGAGCTGAATAAAATTTTAAGAGAAGAAATAGCAGGTTTATTGGCGGAAACTAATGTCGGTAACGAAACTGATTTTACAGTGCCTAATGATAAAAAACCATATGTTATAATGGTGGTTGGTGTAAATGGAGTAGGTAAGACAACTACAATTGGTAAATTAGCTTCTCAATTTAAGAAACAAGGCCTGAAAGTAGTTTTGGGTGCAGGTGATACTTTTAGAGCTGCTGCCATAGATCAATTGCAAGTTTGGGCAGATAGGATAGGTGTGCCCATAATAAAGCAAAAAATGGGTAGTGATCCGGCATCTGTGGCTTTTGACACTGTTCAATCAGCGGTTAATCAGAATGCTGATGTTGTAATTATTGACACAGCGGGACGTTTGCATAATAAGGTGAATTTAATGAATGAGCTGACCAAAATTAAAAGGGTTATGCAAAAAGTTATTGACGATGCTCCTCATGAAGTGTTACTTGTATTAGATGGTTCAACTGGTCAAAATGCTTTTGAACAAGCTAAACAATTCACAAAGGCAACTGAAGTTACATCTTTAGCGGTAACCAAGTTAGACGGTACTGCAAAGGGTGGTGTTGTAATTGGTATTTCTGATCAATTTAAAATTCCCGTAAAATATATTGGTGTAGGAGAACAAGTAGACGATTTACAGGTGTTTAATAAAATTGAGTTTGTTGATAGCTTTTTTAAATAAATAACAATTTTTTACGAACTTCTATTTGATGATTAAAAGTTTTAATTAAGTAAGGCATTTATTTTTTGCCATAATAATTCATCAAAATCAGATAAAGCAAAATTATCATCTTCTGCAGATTCACCCATACGTACAATCACAAGGTTTTGACTAGGTACTACATATATTTTTTGATCATTTTTACCAAGTGCACAATACATATCATCAGGTGCTGATTCAATTAACGAACCTTGAAATTCAATTTGTGTTTGAGGTAAATGATAACTTGATTTACCATTTAACCACCATAAATATCCATAGGATTGGTTTATAGGTTGCGAAGTGCTAACTGCTTTTTTATAATAATTTTCGTTTACAATCTGAGAGCCATCCCAAGCTCCATATGAGAGGGAAAGTAAACCAAAACGAGCCATACTTTTTGTATTACTCCAAAAGACATTATTGTTTCCCAATTTAATCCAAGTCCCTGTCATTCCAATTCTATCTCTCAGTTTTGTATTAAAATAATTTACATAAGATTGTTGTGATGCGGTGGCTATTATATCTTGTAATTTTACATATACATTGTGATATGCCCATCTGGTGCCTGCATCTGAAACAAAATTAAGATTTTCAGCATTCACATCATCCCCTAAGTAGTCATCCAATCCAGATGTCATGGATAGTAGATGTGAAATGGTAATAAGATTTTCCTTTGCCAATGGAGCACTGGTCCATCCTGTACCTAGATGTATAGAAGCCTTATCATTAAGGTTTAAATAGCCATCATTTTCTGCAATTCCAGTCATTGCAGCAGTTAAGGTTTTACCTGCACTTGCCCAATACCATATTGAACTATTAGAATGACCATTAAAATATTTTTCAATGACCATTTTACCATTTTTTAAAATGATAAAACCTTTAGTGTTATTATCTTCTAAAAAAGTTAGCAATGGCTCTAGCTTAGCTTTGTTCCAATTTAAATTATCTATTGATTCTGTTTCCCAGCCATCATCAGTAATTGATGGAAAATAAATGGGGTCTATAGTTTCAAGTGGATCATCTTGTGAGGTACAAGAAAATAGTAAGGAGATAAGTAATCCAATTGCTAATAACCTTTGCATATCATTGACTTTTGTATAACTAATTTAAATATTAGACTTAACGGAATAATAAAGGTTTAATTTTATGTGCTATTTATAGTTGTTGGAAATGGAATAAGTTATAAAAAAGGAATGCTGTATTTGAATTTTAAGAAGTAAAAGGTTTAGATGATTTGTATATTAAAACATCAAAACACTTAAGAAATAAATTTATGGTTTGTTATTTTTTTGAAGTTACGCGATCGTAGAAGAAAATAAGACCAGCACTAATTTCTAAAAACAAACCAATTGTTAAAAAAGTAGTAGCGTATGTTTCCATTTTAATTACTTTTAAAATAGCACCTAACATAACTAATAATAATCCTACAACAAGAAATTGAGATGATCTGTTTTTCATGGTTTAAAAAGATTATATTGTTTCGTGCTTAATAAAAATAGAGGCTCTTTCGAACCTCTATTTTAACTAACTCCCTTATTAAAATAAATTTAGTAAAAGTGACTTTTTAAATGATAATCACTTTTTTAAAAAGTAAATAAAAAGTCCAGCCCAATGATTGTGAGTAAAGTACTTGCTATGAATAGACTTTACTTCCTTCGTAATAAGTGGAAATTTTTAGGAAAGTAGATCATTGGGTTAAGGACTAGATTATACATAATGTGTTTAGCTGTACTTATTGTTTTAAGTTGATACAAAGATAACGACAAACGAGCGACTTTATTCCAAAAAAAACCGCAATAGTTAGTGTAAAAAACCGCAATATTTTACGGTTTAAACCGTAAAATATTGCGGTTTAATACTGGTTATTTTGAGGTTAAAGAGCTCATCTAAAATAAAATAACTATGTAATTTAGTAAAACTAAATTACGGGCCTATGCAAAATAGATATTCAATAATTGATGGCGACAAAAAAACCATTATAAAGATTCAAAAATATTTCGAAAATACAGATGATTTTATCTGTATAGGTGCTTCGGGATGTTTTAATCAATCATTGGATACTATTTTAGAATACGCACCAGATATTATTTTTATTGATGTAGATAACAACAAAGAGAACACGAACGATGCCTTTAGTTTTATAAATGAATTGTATAAGTACGTCAAAGAAATGCCGAAAGTGATAGCCTTGTCAACTACAAAAGATGGGGCGTATAATTGTATGAAAAATAATTTTTGTGATTATATTTTAAAACCCATCAATGATTTTGAGCTGCGTAAATCTGTGGCAAGGTTAAAAATAAAGCCCAGAAAACCTTCAGATAAGTTATGTCTAAAATCATATAAAGATTATCGATTTATTGAAATGAATGAAATACTGTTTCTAAAAGCAGATAATACATCTACTGATTTTTTTATGGAAGATGGTACTACTATTAGTGCATATAAAACCCTCAAATACTTTGAAAAACTTTTACCTGAAAATTTTACTAGAATACACAATAGTTATATTGTAAACCAAAAGTATGTATCTAGAATTCACTTCGGAAAAGCTAAATGCACAATAAAGCAGCATAGTTTTGCCATTCCTTTCTCAAAATCATATAAAGAAAATGTTGTTATTTTAGAAAAATCTATTTCTAAGAATGCCTTATTATCCTTAAACTAGTATTGTAAATTACCCATTAATTACCATCTACTGTTATACTCGTGCAAAGCACTTCTCTTTGTGGGTCATCCACTATGTCTTCTTTAAAATAGTAGTTTAAACTTCCCCTTCGGCTTAGTTTTGTAACAGAAATTGAAGCTTCTATATCATTTTAAATAGTAACATAACAATAAGAATGTGAGTGGTTAACAGAAATGTTATGTTGCCTTATACATTCATTTATTAACAACATTGAATTAAAAACAAAACCATAATCAAAACCATAAACCCATGAAGACATTTAAAAACATATTAGCCATATTAATAGTATCAGTAGCTTTTTATTCATGCGATGCAGATGCAACGCTAGATGATGTAGAACAAGCAGAATTAACAGAATTTAACCATGACTTATCTGTAGATGCTGATGACGAAGCGTTAGATACTGGTGATCAAGGAAATGAACATGATGAAAGAGAAGAAGAGGATGATGATTTGGGAGCTGGTAACTAAATCTTAACTGAATTAATAATAGATAGTAACACAAGTACCGTGCTGACATGCACATGCATTAATAACCATAATCAAAACAATAAACCCATGAAGACATTTAAAAACATATTAGCCATATTAATAGTATCAGTAGCTTTTTATTCATGCGATGCAGATGCAACGCTAGATGATGTAGAACAGGCAGAATTAACAGAATTTAACCATGACTTATCAGTAGATGCTGATAGTGAAGGTTTAGATACTGGTGACCAAGGTAATGAACATGATGAAAGAGAAGAAGAGGATGATGATTTGGGAGGTGGTAACTAAATCTTAACTGAAGTGATAATAAATAGTAACACAAGTACCGTGCTGACATGCACATGCATTAATAACCATAATCAAAATAATAAACCCATGAAGACATTTAAAAACATATTAGCCATATTAATAGTATCAGTAGCTTTTTATTCTTGTGATTCTGATGCAACGCTAGATGATTTAGAACAGGCAGAATTAACTGAATTTAACCATACTTTATCCGTAGATACTGATAATGAAGATTTAGATACTGGTGACCAAGGAAATGAACATGATGAAAGAGAAGAAGAGGATGATTTGGGAGGAGGTAACTAAATTTACATTAAATAATTAATAGATATAAAACCTTAGGTACTTACTTAAGGTTTTTTTTGTTTATATTAGATACATTTACAACTTGAAAATTATTCTAATTGAAACATTTATTTTTTTACATTACGTTTTTAATATTTTTTATAACTTCTCAGTCAGTAGCACTAGATAGTAATGTCAATGATTATATTGATAATACTAATGATAGTATACCTGTTTGGATTAAATATGCAAAGAAAACGGAATTAACATTAGAAAATAGATTGTTTTTTCTAGATAAGGCTTATGAAAAGACCTTAGAAGAAAAAAATGATTCTCTGCGGAATAAATATTTATCTAAAATAGCGATACGTTATTCCAAATTAAAAGATTCTTCTTCGTTCAGAAGAACTAATAAGCTAACAATTGAATTATCAAAAAAATTAGGAGATTCTCTAAGGCTTGCTTTTAATTATTGGGATTTAGGTGATTTTTTTGGATCTTATGAAGTAAATGATAGTGCTTATTATAATTATTTTTATGCACAAAAAAATTTTAATGCAATAGGAGATAATTATTCATCTGGAAGAATGTTGTTGAACATGGCTATTAGTCAGTCTGAACTCAGAGATTACACAGGGAGTGAAGTAACGACTATAAGGGCTATTGAAATATTAGAACCGTTAGGTAAGGATAATCAATTATATAAATGTTATACCAATCTTGGAGTTGTTTTTAATGAATTACATCAATATGGTAAAGCATTAAAATATCATAACAAAGCCTTAGAGTATCAAAATCAAATTAATGGTAATGGAGAAGATACTAACTTTGAAAATACATTAAATAATATTGGAGTTGTCTATGCCAATAATAAGCAATATGAAAAGGCTAGAGAGCATTATATAAAAGCTTTAAGAAGAGTTGATTTAAAATATGAAAACACAAAATTATATGCCAAATTATTGGACAATTTAGCCTATAGTAAATTTAAGTTGAACGATACTATTGGTGTTATTAAGTTGTTTCAAGAATCTTTACATATAAGAGATAGTGTTTATGATGATTGGGGTAAATCTATGAATTTATTACACCAAGCCGAATACTATGCTACTTTAAATGACACTATAAAAGCGTTACGTTTAGCAAAAGAATCTAAAAACATTGCAGAAAGCACAAATAATTATAGAGACCTTTTGGCCACATTAATGTTGCTAGCTGAAATTGATAAGAACAATAATGATAAATATACACGACAATACATTAATCTGAACGAGAAACTACTCGAGGAAGAAAGAGCTGTTAGAAATAAAATTGCTCGAATACAGTTTGAAACCGATCAGTTTATAGAAGAAAATGAAACATTATCAGAGCAAAATAGGAATATCTTAGTCGTAGGTTCAATAGTTCTTGTTTTAGGGATGCTTATTTATATTATTAGAGATCAGCGTTTAAAAAATATTAGATTAAAATTGGAAAAAGAACAGCAACTTGCTAATGAAGAAATCTATAATTTAATGTTGACCCAGCAAAATAAAATAGATGAAGGTAAACGAAATGAGAAAAAAAGAATGTCTGAAGAGTTACATGATGGTGTTTTGGGCAATCTCTATGGTATAAAAATGAATTTAGCGGTATTAAATGCTCAAAACAATGCAGAGGCTGTAATAAAAAGAGAGACCTTTATTGAAGGACTTTCTAAAGTAATTGATGAAATAAGAAATGTTTCACATGAATTACACTCCAATGCGATTGATGCTAACGTGGGATATGTTCAATTGATTGAAGACCTATTATCAGAAAAAAGTTCATTACACGGCTATACTTTTGAATTATTAGCAGATAATACTTTAAAATGGTCAGAGATAAAGGGAGATATAAAAATGAATATCTATCGTATAATTCAAGAATCTGTTCAAAATATAAATAAATATGCCAAAGCCAATAACTTAAACGTATCTTTAAATAGTGATGCTGATTTTATTCATTTATCAATAATAGATGATGGAATAGGTTTTAATACAAACACCAATAAAGACGGTATTGGTATTAAAAATATAAGGTCAAGAGTGGAACGCCTTAATGGCGTTGTTGAATTTATTTCAGAACTAAAAAAAGGAACTACCATAAATATTAAGATACCGTTGTAGTTTATTTAATTAAAATTCACTAACTTGTAAAACGCAACCCCTATTATTCTCTTGGAAAATTTTTTAAACATATTAATAGTCGATGATAATCCTATGATCATAGAGGCGTATAAAAGTATGTTTAATTATGCCGATTTAGATTGTGGTAGCCTAAAAATAGATGTAGCTTGTGACTGTGAAGAAGCCATTTTAAAAATGAAGTTAGCTCAAACTAATGTTCCTTATGATTGTTTTTATTTTGATATGAATTTACCGCCATCGCTAGATGGAAACTTTAAATCTGGAGAAGATTTAGCGTTATATGCTAAAAAAAACTTTCCGAAAGCACGAATAGCTATATTAACGTTAAATAATGACAGTCTTAGCATTCATAATATTTTAACTAAAATTAAGCCTGACGGATTATTGATAAAAAACGATAGTAATCCTACAGAATTTATTACTGGTTTTAAAACGATTATGAGTAACCCTCCATTTTATAGTACTTCCGTACTAAAATTTTTAAGTAATATTAGTCTCCGTAAAGAAAGTGATAAATTCGACGATAACGATATTAAAATATTAATGCATTTAGAACGGGGGATTAAAACCAAAGATTTAGATCAATATATTAACTTATCATTAAGTTCAATTGAAAAGAAAAAAAGTCAATTGAAAAAATCACTTAATCTAAAAAGGGGAAATGATGAAGATTTGGTGCGTATTGCTAAAGAAAAAGGTCTTATATAATTAGTCTTTAATGCATAATAGCCTATTTTTGCAAAAAATAATAAAGCTACATGCGAACAAAATCTACAAAACAAAATAAGATTAATGTTGTTACTCTAGGATGTTCTAAGAATGTTTATGATTCTGAAGTGCTAATGGGGCAACTACAAGCCAATGGTAAAGAGGTTGTACATGAAGATGAAAATGACGATGGTAATATTGTAGTAATAAATACTTGTGGATTTATTGGTAAAGCCAAAGAAGAATCTATCAATACTATTTTACATTACGCTCACAAAAAGGAAAAAGGTGAGGTTGACAAAGTTTTTGTTACAGGATGTTTAAGTGAACGTTATAAACCAGATTTAGAAAAAGAAATACCTGATGTTGATGCTTATTTTGGTACACATGATTTACCTAACTTATTAAAAGTTTTAGAAGCAGATTATAAGCATGAGTTATTAGGTGAACGTGTAACAACGACTCCAAAGCATTATGCTTATTTAAAAATTGCTGAAGGTTGTGATAGACCTTGTTCGTTTTGTGCCATCCCATTAATGAGGGGTAAGCATGTTTCTACACCTATTGAAAATTTAGTAAAAGAAGCTCAAAATTTAGCTGAAAAAGGAATTAAAGAGTTGATTTTAATTGCTCAAGATTTAACGTATTACGGACTAGATATTTATAAAAAAAGAGCCTTAGCTGATTTATTAAAAGAATTAGCAAAAGTAGAAGGAATAGAGTGGATTAGATTACACTATGCTTTTCCTACAGGTTTTCCTTTAGATATACTTGAGGTAATGAAAAATGAGCCTAAAGTGTGTAATTATTTGGACATTCCATTACAACATATTAATACTGAAATCTTAAAATCCATGCGAAGAGGTACAACGCATGAAAAAACAGTAAACCTTATTACAAAGTTTAGAGCGGCTGTTCCAGATATGGCCATTAGAACAACGCTAATTGTGGGATATCCAGGAGAAACTGATGAAATTTTTGAAGAATTAAAGAATTGGGTTATAGATACACGCTTTGATAGACTTGGGGCTTTTGCCTATTCACATGAAGAAAATACACATGCAGCAACTTTAGAAGATGATGTTCCAGAAGAGGTAAAAGAACAACGTGTTGCCGAAATTATGGAAATACAAAGTCAAATTTCTTTTGAATTAAATCAAGAGAAAGTGGGTAAAACATTTAAATGTCTTTTCGATAGAAAAGAAGGGAATTACTTTTTTGGTAGAACGGAGTTTGATTCGCCAGATGTTGATAATGATGTTATAATTGATGCATCAAAACATTATGTACAATTAGGTCAGTTTGTTAATGTGAAAATCAATTCTGCAGGTGATTTTGACCTCAATGGAGAACCTGTTTCTTAGTTAAAATTTAAATTATCAATAATAATGATTCCTTACCTTATTTCAAGGAGAAGTACTCCTAAGGTGGAGGGGTTAATTATTTTAAATAGTATTTCAATAATTACGCAATCTTTTAAATTTTCCCTATTTTTATCATATGATTGAAGAAGACTGTTTAACTACAATTCCTTTTGCCCGAACGGGCTATTTCTCCGATATTATTTGCGACTATCTCGCTCAAAATGATAAGATTAAATCATTTTATTCAAATTTCTCAACTATTGATGGGTTTAAGAAACAAATAGAATTAAAACGATTGTCTTTTCAAACAGAGTCGAGATCTATCTTGGTCAAATCTTTAGAAGATCAATATCAAAAAATAGAAGTTTCTAGTACAACAAAAAGTAATATTGAACTTCTAAAAAAGGAAAATACGTTTACAATTACAACAGGGCATCAGCTCAATTTATTTACAGGGCCACTCTATTTTTTGTATAAAATAGTTTCTACAATTAATTTGTGCAAACAATTAAAAAGAGAATTTCCTGATGATAACTTTGTCCCAATTTATTGGATGGCAACGGAGGATCATGATTTTGATGAAATCAATTATTTTAATTTTAAAGGTCAAAAAATAAGCTGGAATAGGGATAGCAAAAGTGGAGTAGGACGTTTACCTACCGATGGTTTAGAAAACGTTGCTGCTATTTTTGAAAAAGCTTTAGATGGCTCTAAAAATGCCAAGTATTTAATTCACCTATTTAAAGAAGCGTATTTAAAGCATGACAATCTTACTGACGCTACAAGATATTTAACAAATGAATTGTTTAACCAATATGGCTTAGTAATTATAGACGGTGATGATACAAACTTAAAAGAGTTATTCAAACCGTTTGTTGAGGACGAATTGTTGAATCAAACTAGTTTTAAACAGGTTTCTAAAACAATTGAAAAACAATTGAAAAATTATGGTATTCAGGTAAATCCACGTGAAATTAACTTGTTTTACTTAACTGATGCCATTCGAGAACGTATTGTTTTTGAGCATGGAATTTATAAGGTAGTTGATTCTGACATTTCTTGGAGTAAAGATGATCTCCTTAAAGAAGTAAATGCATTTCCTGAAAGATTCAGCCCTAATGTAATAATGCGACCGTTATATCAAGAAATTATCTTGCCTAATTTATGCTATATCGGAGGTGGTGGAGAACTTGCTTATTGGTTAGAACTTAAGGATTATTTTGAGGCCGTTAAAATTCCATTTCCAATATTATTATTAAGAAATTCAGCCTTAATTATTTCAGAGAAACAATTTAATAAAGCTGAGAAATTAAAAATATCAATTGACGAGTTGTTCTTAGATCAACACCAGTTAGTCAATAAAAAAATAAAAGAAATTTCTGAAATTGAAATTGATTTTTCAAAGCAACGCAATAGTTTAGAAAAGCAGTTCACTGATTTAGAGGAGTTGGCCACTAAAACAGATAAGTCATTTATAGGGGCGGTTAAAGCTCAAAAAGTAAAACAGTTAAAAGGGTTAAATACGTTAGAAAAAAGACTGCTAAGTGCTCAAAAAAGAAAATTAAAAGATGAGGTTGATCGAATAAAGGAGTTGCAGAATCAATTATTCCCGAATCAGAGTTTGGAAGAACGACAACGTAATTTTTCAGAATTGTATTTGTTATATGGAGATCGTTTAATTCCAACCTTGATGGCAACATTAAATCCGTTGGAGGGTAAGTTTTCAGTTATACAGTTGTAATAGTATCAAGTGAAGTATCTTAAGGTGGTTTTTCTTGAAATTAAAGATGTTATGGCCTAAATTTTAAGCAAAAAAAATCCCTATAAAATTTATTTTATAGGGATTTTTTAATGGACTGATATTAGTAACCTGGATTTTGCTCCAAATTTGTGTTGGCATCAGTTTCTCTAAGTGGTATGGGTAATACCAATTGATTAGCGTCATAAGATATAGTTCCAATGTTATTACCTAGGCGTTTTGCATCAAATAGTGCAAAACCCTCAAAGGATAATTCTCTTTTTCGTTCCATTAAAATAATGTCTAAATCCACAGTGCCAAAAGTTGAAGCAGTAGATCTACTCCTTAATTTATTAATATCATTTACCGGAGTATCTCCAACTGTCGTTGTTAATCTGAAGTTACTTTCAGCTCGTATTAAATACATTTCTGCAAGGCGTATAAATGGAATGTTTCCAAATTGGTATTGCCATTTAGTAGTACACCAATATTTTGCTTCATAAAAGAAGTTAGCTCTTTGGTCATTGGAGTCGTCATAAATATCATAATGTTGGTCTTCTACATCAATATCAGGGTTTCCTGATCGACCTCCAAAATCGCTTCCTGCAAAGAATAGGTTTAAATAGTTAGAACTTGCATCTTGGCTGGTTACTTGCCAAGCAAGAAGGTCTTCTTCAGAATTTTCATCATTATTAAAAGCACCACTAAAAGTGTTGGTTAATGAAGCACCACTATTATTGATTACTTCATCTGCCATATCTCGTGCGTTAGTATAATCTCCCATTTGTAAGTATACTCGTGCAAGTAGTGCAGCAGCACTGTATTTTGTAGCATATACACCATTTGAAGATGGTAATAAATCATACGCATCTGTTAAATCTGTTATTACTTGTGTGTATACTTCTTCTAGAGTGTTTCTAGTTGGGTAATCAATATTTTTTGGATCTAGTACAGCTGTAAAAACCAAAGGCACTCCTAATTGGGTGTTTTGGATACCGTTTGTGTAAGGTTTGGAGAACAGTCTAGCTAAATCGAAATACACCATAGCTCTTAAAAATTTTGCCTCAGCTTCTGCAGTTTGTTTTTCATCTTCGTCTACATAAGCACTAGAATTGCCTAGTATAATATTAGCTTGGTTAATAATGTCATAGCCATTCATCCAAATGCTTTCTACAAATCCATTATCTGATAACATTGCCTTTTCAATAAATTCTCCCGGATCTACATAAGTTCCGTTCCACCAAAGATCACCATCGTCGGCAATTAGTTCAGATGCTATAGCAATACTACCGCCATAGCTGGAGCTTGAGCGGGCGTCGTTATAAGCGTTATTTAAAACCTTAGATAGATTTTCAGAGTTACTAATAACTACCTCAGTTGATAGGTATTGTTCAGGTTCAATATTAAGGTTATCATTACAGCTTATCAAAGAAATAGTAAGCAGTAGTATTCCGATTTTTATATTTATAAATTTTTTCATGGTCTCTTTTTTTTATAGGTCTATATTTAATCCAAGAGTAAACGTTTTTGCCGGTGGTGCAGAATAAAATGCAATACCTTTTTGAATACTTGAATTACCATAATTATCATATGTAGATTCAGGGTCATAACCAGTATAATCAGTAAATGTCAGTAAATTAACACCTGTAAAATATATTCTCAACCTGTCTACTGAAAATTTTTGAGTAACATTCCGAGGTATAGTGTAGCCCAGTGATAGATTTCGTAATCTTATAAAATCAGATTTTTCTAAATACCGTGTTGAAGCTTGTTGTCCATTTGTACTGTACATTCTTGCTTGTGGAACATCGGTAATGTCACCAGGGTTTTGCCATCTATTCATTTGATCAGCGGTTTGATTGTCTTCATATCTAGCATTACCAGATTGAAACTTACCACCTTCGTTATATATAGAAGCACCCCATTCGCCTTGAAATGTAAAAGAAAAATCAAAATTTCGGTACGATAAGTTATTGGTAAATCCGGCCATTAGCGTTGGGTATGGGTTTCCAGTTACAATTCTTTCAGCATCACTATAAACATTTGTTTTGGTTTTGTCTAAAGTACCATCTGCATTTGTTGTATTTGTGTAGAAAAGAGCATCGCCATTATCAGGATCAACACCGGCATATTCAACTAAATAAAAAGAAGATATGGTTTCACCTTCTCTAACTAGATTACGTTCTGCTACAATATCTCCATTTGGTAATTTTGTTACTTCATTTTTTAAAGTGGAAAGGTTTAATGAAGAATTCCATGTAAAATTAGAAGTTGTGACGTTGGTAGTATTTAAAACAAACTCAAATCCACTATTCTGCATCGATCCAACATTTCGAGTAATTGAGCTCCAGCCAGAAGTACCTGGTACGGGTTCATTTAATAAGAGATCATTAGTTGTTTTAACATAATAATCAACTTCACCAGTTATTTTATTATTCAATAAGCCAAAATCTAAACCAACATCCACTTGAGTTGTACGCTCCCATTTTAAATCGCTATTTGCTAATTGAGAAGGAGACAATGAAGACGTTTTATTATACGCACTACCATTATATAAACCTAAACTAGCAAAGTTTCCAATACCAGCATTACCTGTAATTCCATAACTTCCTCTTAATTTTAAAGATGATACAGTATTAGAGTTTTTTAGAAAATCTTCTTCTGATAGTATCCAACCTACTGAAGCTGCAGGAAAAATTCCATAACGGTTGTCAGCACCAAATCGAGAAGATCCATCATATCTAATACTTCCTTTTAAAAGATATTTGTCGTAGAGTGAAAATGTAGCTCTACTAAAATAGGATAAAAAGTTATATTTAGTTCTGCTTGAAGATCCAGCAGTGATTTCTGAAGCACTCTCAACGGTTTGAAGTGCATCAGAGGGAAAACCAGTTCCAGCAACATATTGCCTTTTTCTAGAACTCTCTTCGAAACTCATTCCAGCTACAACTTCTAAATTACTAGTGTTAAAAGATTTTTGATAAGTAAAGTAATTGTTAATGTTGTATTTGTCTGATTGTATTGAGGTAGCGTCGGCATATCCATTTGTAGAAGCTGATTCAGTTAAACTACCCGCAAAATATTCATCCAATTGATTGTTGCTGTCATACCCTATTTCAGTTCTAAAGCTTAAATCTGGAGTAAAATCATATTGAGCAAAAGTATTCATAATTGCTCTTGTAATATTAACATCCCAACTACCATTATACTCTTGCATTAAAAAGTTATAATAAATTGTAGATTCATTATTGGGTGTAACCCCATCATCTAAATAAGCAGGGTTTAAGGGTGATTGAGCTATTGCTTGAAGAGGTGTAGAAAATGAATTGTCTGTACCTATTCTTGAAATTTGTGTTTTACTTAAGCTACTGTTTAGACCAATACGGAATTTATCAGAAACTTTATGATCTAAATTACCTCTATAAGAGTAACGTTCTAAACTGTTACCACGAACAATACCCTCAGTATTATTATAAGCACCAGATACATAAAAAACTGTTTTTTCATCACCTCCTGAAATAGAGAATGAATGATCTTGTACTGATCCGTTTACTAAAGCATAATCTGTCCAATCAGTATCGACTTCTCCATTACGCCAATCTAATCCGTTTGCCATATCATCAAAATAACCTCCTGGTTCTGTAAGCCATAAATCATCTGCACCATAACTGTTAGCAGATGCTTCTGTAAATAACTCAACATATTGCTCTGCATTAAGAAATTTTACAGTGTTTGTTGCTTCACTCCAACCATAAGAAGAGTTTACTGAAATTTTAGTTTTACCAGATTTACCTTGTTTTGTGGTAATTAAAACAACTCCATTGGTACCTCGAGCACCATAAATTGCAGCAGATGATGCATCTTTTAAGATTTGAATACTTTCAATATCGTTTGGATTCAAAGAAATTAATGGATTCATAGGAGCATCAGATACACTCTCATCATCATTAATCAATGGCATACCATCAATTACATATAAGGGCTCTTGTGATGATGATATCGTTGAGACACCTCTAATTCTCATTTTAACACCACCTTCAACTTTACCATTTATTTGTTGAATTTGTACGCCTGCCGCCTTTCCAGTTAATGCACCTTGCAAATTCGAAATGGGTATATTATTAAGATCTTTGGAGGTCAAAGAAGCTATGTTGTCAGTAACTGTTCGTTTAGATTGTTTTCCAAAACCAACGATTACCACTTCTTCCAATTGATTGTCCGAAATCATAGAAACATTTATTGTAGTTTTTTTACCTACTGTTTGTTTGACGGTTTTTAAACCTAAAAACGAAAAAATCAAAACATTTTCAGGTTTAGCTTTAATAGAATAATTACCGTCAAAATCGGTTTCTGTTCCGGTTTGGGTATTTTCAATAATAATACTTACCCCTGGCAGAGGCATACCTTGTTCGTCGATAATTGTACCAGAAATTTCCTTTTCTTGTGCGAAAATTATCGATGTAATAAAAAATAATCCGAAAAAAAAGTAACTTTTAATTTTCATACATCTGAGTTTAAATTAAATTAATTTTCCTAATTTATGTAAATTAGGCTTTGTTTTAATTATTTGAAGGGGGTGAGTGGTGAATTCGTTATTGCCACTCCGTTGCCCCTGCAATTTTAATGGTACACATATAAAAGTAAATAGAAATACATGTAATAGTAAATAAAAAATATTTTTTTAAGATATGACGTAAACTTATTTTAAGTACTTATTAAACCAAGTTGTATATCGTTCGTACCGATCTTTTATAAAGCTAGGTCGTCTTAAACCATGATGCTCTCCTGGATAAACAACCAATTGCGTTTCACGCCCTAAGCGTTTCATAGCTTGATACATTTGTTCTGAATTTAGAATAGGCACATTCCAGTCGTCACTACCACCAACCCATAACGTTGGTGTAATAATTTTTGCAACATCATTAAATGGAGAAATTTTTTCCCAAGCCTTTGCATTTTCCCACGGCAAACCAAGTTCTAATTCCCATGTCAATTGATAATGGTCATGTCCGTAATTGGCTCTGTAAAGTGCTTCACTCGCACCCGATATAGCAGCTTTGAAGCGATCACTTTTAGTAATGACGTAATTAGTTAGTATTCCACCATAAGACCATCCTCCAACACCTAAACGATTTTCATCAGTATAACCTTGATCGATTATATAATTAACACCTGCCATAACATCTTGAAAATCTTTATTACCCCAATCGGCAAACAATGCTTCAGAAAATGGTTGCCCATAACCAGAAGAGCCTCGTGGATTAATCAATAAGGTAATATAACCATTGGCAGCAAAAAGTTCTGCCTCATCATTAAATCCAAATTCATATTGACTAACAGGGCCACCGTGTAACCATAAAATTAAAGGATATTTTTTTGTCGCTATAAAATTTATTGGTTTTACCACAAAACCTTCAACGGGCATACCATCTTTACTTTTAAAGTTTATTTTTTCTACTGTCGGTTTTGAAATATTCTCAAATAGCTTGTCATTTACTGTACTAAGTTTAATGAGTTTTCCTTTTTCGTAATTATAAACTTCGGCAGGTTCATTGCTTTTTGTTAACAAAGGAACGATTGACGAACCCACTAAATCGTAGTCAGAAATACTGAAATCACCCTTGATAATGCGTTTCAAATTTTTTCCGGAACGATCTAATGA
The DNA here is from genome assembly GCF_003449015.1 of Aureibaculum luteum. Classification (GTDB taxonomy): domain Bacteria; phylum Bacteroidota; class Bacteroidia; order Flavobacteriales; family Flavobacteriaceae; genus Aureibaculum; species Aureibaculum luteum. Next base: position 31,177 of record NZ_QRGD01000012.1, read on the forward strand.
ACCTAAAACGCTCGTACCATTTTCTTCTATTATAAAGAATATGGATTTACCATCATCTGAAAAACGTGCTTTACTGATGTTTCGATCTAATTCATTCGCTAATATTTTTGGTTCACCGCTAGTTGCGGATACCATGGCTAATTTTTGAGTTGCGTACCACATCGCTTTAGCATCAGTAATTGTATTGTAAAGGATTGTTTTACCGTCCTTGCTCCACACAGGATTTGTGTCTGAATTACCGTTAGTAGTAACTTGGATTAAATTTTTGTCATCTGAAGAGTTTTTAGATGAAACAATCCAAATATCAGTATTTGAATTACCATCAGGATTTTCAGTTCTATTACTTTGAAAAGCAATCTGAGTACCATTTGGATTCCACGTTGGATTCAAATCGTCAAAATCGCCAAAAGTAAGTTGGGAAGGAATAGAGTCTCCAATTTTCAATGAATAGAGATGCACCCTGAATCGATCTAAATAGCCTACATAATCTCTTTTGAATTGCAACCGGTCAATTACAATTGGTTTCGGTTTTTCATCATCTTTTTTATCTTCCGTTAACTCTTCTGGTTTTGCATCCTTAATACTTAATAAAAACGTTTTACCATCTGGTGACCATTCGTAACCTTGAATTCCTTGTTTGATATTGGTTATTTGCTCTGCATCACCTCCCAATCTATTTAAAGTATATAGTTGGGTTTTTTCATTTTTTTTTGACGCTAGAAAAGACAAGTATTTGTTATCAGGACTCCAACGTGGAGAACTAGGGGAGTAAAAGTCTTTTGAGGTCATTGGAATTGCAGCTCCACCTTCAATAGAAATCATCCAAAGTTGTGACTGTGATTCGTCTTTTTTTAAATCCATTTCTGTGGTTAAATAGGCCACCCATTTTCCATCAGGACTAATCTGAGGATCACTTACAGATTTTAAATTCATTAAATCAGCAATGTCAATTGCTTTTTGACTATTCATTTGAAGACAAAAGCAAATGAATAAAATAGAAATACTAAATTTATAGAAGTTTGATTTCATAATGTCAAAATTTAGTTAAGGTTCTAACAAATATATTATATAAAAGAATATTAATTTAAATTTAGAAACAATTAAATTTTGCCAAACCTATTTTTTATGAAAAAGAAAATTTTACTCCTCGTAATTATTTTATCTCTATTTGTCTTTATCCCTAATTACATTATATATAATTTTTCATCTGATAGGGTTTTTGATAATATTAATCAAATCAAGTCTAATAAAGTAGGGGTAGTGTTAGGTACTTCTAAACTTTTAAAGAGTGGTAATATCAATCTTTTCTATCAATATCGAGTTGATGCGGCAGTAGCCTTATACAAGGCGGGGAAAATTGAATTTATATTAGTAAGTGGTGATAATAGTTCCGTTAACAATGATGAGCCGACTGATTTTAAAAATGATTTAATTGCTAAAGGCATACCTGCTGAACGAATATTTCTCGATTATGCAGGTTTTAGAACCTTAGATTCTGTAGTGCGAGCGAAAGAAATTTTTGGATTAACAGAAGTAACTTTTATTTCTCAAAAATTTCATAATGAAAGAGCGATCTATCTCGCAGAAAAAAAAGGTATTAAGAGTATTGGCTTCAATGCCAAAGACGTTGGAGGCAAATCAGGTACAAAAGTAATGATGCGAGAATATTTAGCAAGAGTAAAAGTTTTTGTTGATTTACTCTTTGGCGTAAAACCTCATTTTTTAGGTGACAAAATAGAAATTAAATAAAGTTACAAAAGACCGCAAATTACCAACGCCTTTTCATATGCTTGTGCTCTAAAGTATGTATTGTAGTTTAGTAATTCTGATGGGTTTATCCAAATTAACTCCTCAAACTCATCATCTTGAGGTATAAGCTTCATTTGATTGTTAAACGTTACCTTAACAATATTTAATTCTTGACTTTTAAAAATATATTTATCCTCATTTGGGTAAATATACTTTACAGTTTCAGTATAACTTTGAGAAATATCATTAATAGTAATATCAAGATCCAGTTCTTCTTTTAATTCACGTATAATACCGTCTATAAAATGTTCGTTTTTATCTAATCCGCCTTGCGGGAATTTAAAACCGCCATCTCTTGGTGAAGAACCAATTAATACCTTATTCTCGATATTTACAATTACGGCCATTACAGCTTTTCGAATCTCCTGTTTCATTCAAACAAAGTTATCTAGAAAAAATGTTTCTAAGACCTTTTTGAGCATAAATCTGAGGTTTTTCAGTATAAACTTGCGTTAGTCTAACAATATTATTAGACAACCTGCTAGTTGCTGAAAAAAGTTTTACTTGCGTAGAATTCGAATCTGATGCTGCAGAATAGGTATTCATAAGGAAAGTGTGATAATTTCTGATATTTTGGAAATAAGCGGGATTTAGAATGTCATTGTTTTCCAAATCAGCAGTTATTTTAGCATAGACCTTAAATTTAGCTTGGTCTATATTTGACATCGTTACTACATCACAAAATAATTTTACCTTTTGATTAAAAGTGAACTGATTGTTAGCCGTTAGTCCATTAATAGTTTGAACATCTTTCTTTGAAAGATGATTTAAAAAATAGTTGGAAATCAGTTGGTCAATGAGCAAAGTGTTTTCTCTAACTTTTTTTTCTAATTCTAATATCATGTACAACAATTTTGAGCATTGATCCATTTAAGTTGAATGGATTAATACTTAGGATTAAAATATGATTGTTAGAAAAATAATTGATAGACTTCAAATATAGCGAATATTATTGAGCAAATTGATCAAAATCAATGAATTACATCTTTTTGTTGACAAATGGTATGTTTTTTCTGTTTTTTAGTAAAATAATAGCAGATAAAATAAAGACTGTAATCGCTAAATAAAAAAGTTTACCACTATCTCCATTAATTACAATTCCCAATTTGGTTAGATGAGCATATATGGCTCCAGTAATAATTAGAAATGATAGTAATGCTCCAAGCCAAATGGTTTTGGGTACAAATAATAAAATAGCAGCAATCAATTCTAAGATACCTATTGTAATTCTCCCATAGGGTTCAAGACCTAGGGTGTTAAAAATATATACACTGTCAGCATGTGCAGAAAATTTAAAGTACAAGGTTTGAACTAATACAAGGGCCACTATTAATCTTAAAGTGAAGTGAATTCTAGAGTTCATAGCGATTTAATTTAGGGTTTAGTCGAAAATCAATTAAAATCATACAGCTATATTCAAACAATTTATAAACAAATCATAAAAGGTCCTCAAGTTTTAGGAATTAAATTTTATTTTTGCAGATGCAAGAAAAAGTCCTCATTTTAGATTTTGGTTCACAGTTTACTCAATTAATAGCTCGTCGTATTAGAGAGTTAAATATATTCTGCGAAATATTTCCATTCAATAGTAATAAATTTAACGTAGACGAATACAAAGCTGTTATATTGTCTGGCAGTCCATGTTCGGTAGATGCTGAAGATGCTCCTCAACCTGATTTATCAAAAATTAAAGGAAAAAAACCATTATTGGGTATCTGTTATGGAGCTCAATATTTAGTTCATTTTTATGGCGGAAAGGTAGGTGCATCCAATACAAGAGAGTATGGAAGGGCCAAACTTTCAAAAGTAGATCATAGTGAAGAGTTTTTTACTAAAGTTAATGAAGGTAGTCAAGTTTGGATGAGCCATTCGGATACCATTTTAAAATTACCAAAAGGATATAAAAATATTGCGAGTACGGAAGATGTAGAGCATGCCGCTTTTAAAATAGAAGATGAGGATACTTATGCAATTCAATTTCATCCAGAAGTATATCACACTACTGAAGGGAAGCAAATTTTAGAAAATTTTTTAGTTAAAATAGCCAATGTTGCACAAACTTGGACACCCGATTCTTTTGTTGACTCTACGGTCAGTAAACTGAAAGAACAATTGGGGAATGATAAAGTAGTACTAGGTTTATCTGGAGGAGTTGATTCTACAGTTGCTGCAGTTCTTTTGGATAAAGCGATAGGAAAGAATTTATATTGCATTTTTGTTAATAATGGGTTATTACGTAAAAATGAATTTGAAAGCGTATTAGATCAATATGAACATATGGGACTTAATGTTAAGGGTGTCGATGCTTCGGCACGTTTTTTGAAAGCTCTAGAAGGTATTTCAGAACCAGAATTAAAACGTAAAGCCATTGGTGGCACGTTTATAGAAGTATTTGATGATGAAGCACATCTAATTAAAGATGTTAAGTGGCTTGCACAGGGTACTATTTATCCTGATGTAATTGAATCAGTTTCTGTAACAGGCGGTCCATCGGCAACTATTAAAAGTCATCATAATGTAGGAGGATTACCTGATTTTATGAAATTGAAAATTGTGGAGCCTTTACGCATGATTTTTAAGGATGAGGTACGAAGAGTTGGTAAAACGATGGGAATTGACCCTGAATTATTAGGTAGGCACCCGTTTCCAGGTCCTGGATTAGGAATTAGAATTCTTGGTGATATTACGGCAGAAAAAGTGAGAATATTACAGGAGGTTGATGCCGTTTTTGTAAATGGTTTAAAGAAGTGGAATTTATATGATGATGTTTGGCAGGCAGGAGCCATGCTTTTACCCGTTAATTCAGTAGGAGTAATGGGTGATGAGCGGACTTATGAAAAAGTTGTAGCTTTGCGAGCGGTTTCTTCAACAGATGGAATGACAGCCGATTGGGTGAATTTACCATATGAATTTTTACAGGAAACATCAAATAAAATAATAAATGGTGTAAAAGGTGTTAATAGAGTTGTATATGATATCAGTTCTAAGCCACCAGCAACAATAGAGTGGGAGTAATTCCGTTTTTAAATAGATTAATTAATTACGATGAATAAAATAAAAATAACATTACTTTTTTTTCTATTAGTAACGGTAAGTGTTTTTTCTCAAGAGAAGAAGTATTTACCTTACCAAGTTAAAAAAGGAGAAACAGTATTTAGTATTACTCAAAAATTCAGTGTTAGTAAAGCTGATTTTTTTAAGCTAAATCCTGATATTAAAAACAATCAAGTAAGTATAGATCAGGTTGTTATTGTGCCGAATAATAAGTATAGTGCGGTTCCAAATATTGAAGATGGCGATTATGTATTGGATGGTTTTTTATACCATAAGGTATTGCCGAAAGAGAATTATTTCAGGTTGAGAAAGGATTTTGGTGCTTCTAAACGGACTTTAAGAAAACACAATGAAGTTTTAAGGATGGACGATCTGAAAGCAGGTCAAGTTATAAAAATACCAGTAAAACGAGGCTATCAAGTTGAGGTTAAGAAAGTAAAGGCTGAAGACAATACAGTTAAACCTTATTTGGTTAAAGCGAAAGAAACAAAATACATGATAGCGAGGCGTTATGGTATTTCAGTGGCAGATTTAGAAAAGATGAATCCTCAGATTAAAGAAGGATTAAAAGCAGATGCCATAATTAAGGTACCTAATAGAGTTGAAATACCAGATGCTATAAATGATGATAAAATAACACATCAAATTGAAAAAGGAGAAACACTTTTTAGTTTAAGTCAAAAATTTAAAATTTCTCAAGAGCAACTAGTATTGTATAATCCAGACTTGAAACTTGGAGCTAAAGTGGGAGCTATTATCATGATTCCTAAAGTAGTCACTCTTAATAATAGTGAGGTTTTTGCAGAGAATTTTTTATCAAATAATACGTTGAAAATAGCAATAATGTTACCTTTTTCTTCGGGTAAACCTAGATTAGACGATATTGCGACAGATTTCTATTTAGGAGCAGAAATGGCCTTAGATTCTTTAAAAAAGCAAGGATTGAATATCACGGCAAAAGTTTTTGATACTAAAAATAGTTTAACAGAGGTTTCTACTATTCTTAAAATGAATGAATTTAATGATGTTGATGCTATTATTGGTCCAATGTTTTTAAATAATGTAAGATTTGTTTCTCAAAGTTTAGGAAATCAAAATACCGCAATTATCTCTCCTGTTTCCTCAAAAGATCACGGTGCATTTGCGGCAAAAAATACAATTCAAGATACACCTTCAGAAGATCAATTATCACAAAAAGTACTCGAGTATATTAAAAAGAATTATAAGGGTGAAAATTTAATTGTTATTAAAGATGATATCCAAGAGAACCAATTAAAATATAATAAAACAATTGCTGAGTTAAAGGCTATTGATACATTAGGTAAACTCAGAATTTTAAGTCCTGTTAAAGGATATATTAGACCAGATTATTTTAAAAAGAATATATTAGATAAAAAAGAGAATTGGGTAGTTTTATTGACAGATGATTCATCAGTAACTAATGATGTAATTCAGAACTTAGGGGTAATGCCTGAAAAAATTAGTATTACACTTTTCGCACTGAGACATCAAGCTAATTTTGAGAAAATTGAAAATCATCATTTGGCAAGGGTTAATTTGCATTATGCTACAGAGAACTTTGTGGATGAGAATAGTATTAATGTACAGCAATTTATTTCTAAGTATAAGAAGAAGAATTATCTAGATCCCTCTGACTATGCTTTTAAAGGTTTTGATATAACTTATGATGCTTTAGCTCGTATGGCAACGTATGCAATGGTCAATAGTGCTTTTTCAGGAGGCATTTCTGAAAGAATTACAAGTAAATTTTTGTATACTAAAAATGGTAATAATGGGTATATAAACAAGGGTATATTCTTAGTGAAATACGATGGACTCAATTTGGTAGATGTTGAAAAACCGAAAACTACAGAGACTATAGAAGAATAAAGATCTTATTGATCAAATATAAAAAAGCCTGAAATTTTTTTTTCGGGCTTTTTTTATGCGTTAAAAGTACGCTATGATGTAAAACAGGAGAAACCCCCTTTTTTAATGGGGGAAAACCCTTTTGTGCATACTATACTTTTTAAGTATCTTGTGAAAGTGAAATGTATTGAGAGTCAATGTATTTTCTTACATTTAAATAGAACTATTTTAAGAGTCAATCAAATTTAATTTGAATTCATGCTGTTTATCAGAAAAAAACATTCTTACCATTTATTAATAATATTGTTTTTCTTCACATTTTATAATTCATTTTCTCAAGAGAACATTAATTCTAACCGTGACTTTACTCCTTTACAAATTTGGGAATCTGGATTACCATATATAGAAAATTTCACATCAGATGATTATAAAAGTAACCCTCAAAATTGGGACATCTTGGAAGGGAATGACGGTTTAATGTATTTTGGAAATACAGACGGAATTGTTCAATTTGACGGAAGTAGTTGGAGTACCATAAAATTTGAAAATAAAAATTTAATTAGATCATTAACTAAAATAAATGATACGATATATTTTGGAGGGACAAATGAGCTAGGCTATCTAAAACCAGATGAATTGGGGCAAATGCGTTTACATTCTTTAATGGAACAGTTAGAATTGACAAATCGGAAATTTGGAAATATTTGGACTACAATTGCACTAAATAATGAAGTGTTTTTTATGTCACAGAAATATCTTTTTAGATGGAATGGGGAACATTTAAAAACGTGGGGATTTGAATCTAAATTTGGAGGAATTTTTAGAATAAAAGACACATTATTTGCAGAAATTAAAGGGATTGGTATACATAAAATTGTGGGTGATTCCCTTGTTTTAATTCCAGGTGGAGATGTTTTAAAAAATAATATTTCAAAAGTAAATGTGATATTACCTCATCAAGATAATCAAGTTGTAATAGTTACAGCTAATCAAGGTCTTTTGTTATTTAATGGTAAAACAACTACTCCGTTTAATAAAAGTAGTAATGAAATTTTTTTAAAACATCCAATATATAAAGGGATCCTGTTATCTAACGGAGATTTTGCAATGGCAACAACTTCCTTTGGTCTTTATATTGTTGATGGTAAAACTGGAAAAATAAAGCAACGGATTGGGAAAAAACATGGTCTCATAAGTGATGTTTTGTTCTGCGTTTATGAAGATAGTAATGGTTCAATTTGGGTTGGGAGTGATAATGGTATATCTAAGATTGATTGGGCATCTCCGTTTAGAAGTTTTAATGAATTAAACGGATTAACTGAAAGAGTGAGGTCAGTTAGTTATCATAATAATACTTTCTTAGTTGATAGTAAGGGGTTATATCAATTAGAAAAACAAGGTTTGACAGCAAGTAACAAAGAACCTTATTTTAATAAAATTGACGGCATAGACAATAGCATTAAATTCATTATTTCATTAGAAAAAGGATTATTAGCTTTTCATTCTGAATATATCTACAAAATAAATGAAAATAGTAAAGCTCAATTTATAAAAAAAGAAAGTTGGGCATTAACATCTCTATTAAAAACCAAATCGCCTAATTCAAAGGTATACGCAGGAACAATTGAGGGTAAGTTATTTGACGTTAACTTTGTAAATAATAAATGGTTTAAAAAATTACTTCTCCAGATTGATGGCGGTATAGAAGGAATCGTAGAAGAACCTAACAAGAATATCTGGCTTCAAACTTATCATAAAGGACTTTATCATATTAACAAAATTAATTCTGGTTTTAATATAAAGCATTATGATACGTTGTCTGGACTTCCTTCTATGAGTTATAACTTTCCATATGAATTCAATAATAAAATATACGTAACAACACAAAATGGGATGTATCATTATAATAGAAAAGAAGATACCTTTGAAAAAGATACTATTTTAACAAGTCAATATGATAAATCTGTAGATGCTTATGGTTTTATGGGAATGGACAGCAATGGTACTATTTGGCAAACCGTTAGGGCTGGTTTTAAAAATAAAATCTACAAATTTTCCGAAAATGAATTCTCAGAATTATATGAATACAATCTTTTCAATGATTTTTCAACTTATAGTATGGAATTTTTGGAAGATATTGTTCTCTTTACAGGACCTAAAGGTATACTTCTCTATAATCAAAATAAAACGAGATTATCCAAGAAAAACCTAACTGCCAAGTTGAGAAAGGTTTGGGTTAATAATGATTCTTTAATCTATACAGGTTCTAACATTCATAGAACCAAGGAAATTGTTTTTAAAATTCCATTTAAAAACAATGCGTTAAAATTTGAATATTCACTTCCATATTACACCAAATCTGAAAACAATACGTATCAATATATCTTGGAAGGTTTTGACAAGGATTGGTCATCTTGGACTAAGGAAACCAAAAAAGACTATACCAACATACCAGAAGGAGACTATAGTTTTAAAGTGCGTTCGAAAAATGTTTTTAATGATATAAGTAAGGAAGATAGTTATTCATTTACCATTTTACCACCGTTGCATAGAACATGGTGGGCATATTTATTGTATAGCATACTAGCATTTACAATTGTGGCCGTATATTCTAAGTGGAGGTCTAATGAACTAAAGAAAAAAAATGAGACATTAGAAAATACTATTAATAAACGTACCCTTGAAATACGACAAAAAAATGTACTGTTAAACCACCAAACCGAACAACTGGAATTATTGAATGATTCAAAAACAAAACTATATTCGAATATCACTCATGAATTCAGAACTCCATTAACGGTAATTCTAGGGATGACTGAAATACTCAAAGCAAATGTACTTACAAAAAGTATTGAAGGTACTGATACTTCTTTGGAAATGATTCGCCGTAATGGCAAAAACTTATTGCAATTAGTCAATGAGATGTTAGATTTAGCAAAAGTAGAAAGTGGCTCTATGGAGTTGAATCTGGTGCAGACTGATGCCATACCATTTGTAAAGTATCTAAGTGAGAGCTTTCATTCTTTGGCCGAAGCAAAGAAAATAAATCTCACTGTTTATTCTGAAATTGATAAGCTAGTAATGGATATTGATGTCAATAAGATGGCATCCATTATGTCTAATTTACTATCAAATGCTATAAAATTCACAGAGGTTAACGGTAAAGTAATCGTACATCTCAACAAAATTAAGACAAATGACATTAGTTTTTTCTCAATAAAAGTAAAAGATAATGGCTTGGGGCTCGCAGAGGATGATATTGTAAATTTATTCGACCGATTTTTTCAAGTTGATAATGAGTCGTTTAATGGGAGAAAAGGCACCGGAATTGGACTTTCCTTGGCTAAGGAATTTGTGGAGTTAATGACAGGAACTATTGAAGTAAAGAGTGTTTTGGGCAAAGGAAGCACCTTTATCGTTCAAATACCAATTACTAATAATGCAGTTAAAACCGTAGAAGGTAAAATTACGATTGAACAGCCTATAAAGAAAAGTTTGAATATTACAAAAACAGAATTGTCATATTTCGACGATAGTTCTCTTTTACCTTTAGTACTTATTATTGAAGATAATGAGGATGTTGCTCATTATTTGATGACCTGTTTAAAGGGGAAATACCAAACCATGCATGCCATAAATGGTAATATCGGAATAGAAATGGCATATGAAAAAGTACCAGATATTATTATTTCCGATGTTATGATGCCTGAAAAAGATGGTTTTGAAGTCTGTGATACGTTAAAAAGAGACGTTCGCACTGATCATATCCCCATTATACTTTTAACGGCGAAGGTTACTACAAAAGATAGGTTGACAGGACTTTCGTATGGAGCGGATGCTTATTTAGCAAAACCTTTTAATGAAAAGGAATTATTTATTCGATTAGATCAATTAGTTTTAGTTCGGAAAAAATTGATTAGTAAACTTGAAAAAAATGGTTTTTCTATAGTGTTGAATGAGAAATCCGAAAACCCTCAAACCAAATTTTTACAGCAAATACTTAATAATATTCATAAAAATTTAGACAATGCTAATTTCGGACCAACGCAATTAGCCAAAGAAATGTGTTTAAGTGAATCTCAGATCTATAGAAAACTAAAGGCCATTACAGATAAATCTACCGCAGTTTTTATTCGTTCTGTTAGGTTGCAAAAGGCCAAAGAATTAATTGAATCTTCACATAAAACCGTTTCAGAAATTGCTTATGAAGTCGGTTTTAAAGATCCTTCCTGGTTTAGTCGTGCATTTAAAGAAGAATTTGGATGCTCACCTATTGGAATCCGTAAATAAACTGTTTTACAGTGTTTTAGAATGTTTTTGAATACAATTTATGAACAAGAATTTAAAGTTATGACCATCATTTTCACAAATACTGCTAGTTTTTGACTGAATAATGAAAGACTTTATCGCATCATAATCCTACTATTGTAACATCTATTATTTAACACTAAATAGAAGTTATGGTAAAATCAAAAAAATATTTACTTAAATTAAGTGTCATTTCATTTTTTATTCTTTTTTCGATTGGAGCTAGAGCCCAAAATTTCTCTGGACTTCAAGGAAAAGAATTAACTAAAATTGATGATACAGCTTTTGCACTTCTACAAATTGGTGCCAAAAAATTAGATGGACAAATAGATAAAGTGGCAGTGTTATATTCTGGAGAGAAAACACTAAAATTGGAAATACATCATTCTGGTATAGAATCTACATGGGTTAGTTACAAAATAATTGACGCGGAAAAAAAATCACTTAATGGAATTAAAAATGTAAAATACACTTTAATAGAAGGTGAAAAACCATTACAAGTTGAGATTACATTAGAGGATAATTTGCCAGAAGGCACGGAAATTCAATCTTCCTATTTACAGATTGATGTAAAAAAGGAGAAAAAGAATTTTTTACCTACGACTTTCTTATACAGTTTGGAAAAATTATGGAAAACTGAGATTAATGCAGAAAATTTAATAATTCCAATAAAATTAGAGCCCATTGGAAGTGCAAAAGATTTAAGAGCTGATAATCACGTGTTTGTAATACCCTATAAACGCCCCACTTTTAATAGTAGTTATATGACTACTTCTACTGGAACCGCAACAAATGAAAATGGAAGTAATCGTGAAACAGCACCGGTTATAAGAGAAGGAGTTACAAGAAGGAATGAAATTGTACCAGCTGTTAGAGGAAGAGCTACAAGAAAAAATGAAGTTGTACCAGCTGTAAGAGGGAAAGCAACAAGAAGAAATGAAACTGTTCAAGCGGTTAGAGGTAAAGATCCAGCTAAAACACTTGAAGTATTAGGGCCAGATAATTTAAATCAAATATCTCTATGGGATAATTTGGCTACTGATGTTAATTTTGAATTTCCTTTTGATATTACTAATATCCAAATGAATATATATTCAGATAAGAATTTGAACTCTGGTGTATTTTACTATTTACCAGAGGCTTATCATTTGCAATGGAATACTAATACTGGCTATCAATTTGATATGCTATATGGTACCGCTTCATCTTCTGAAATCTCTGGAAATGTTAATATGTCAGGAGTACTAACCCCTAATATTTCGAAAAAAGAGAGTGATTTAATAAAAGCACTATTAAATTCTTATATAAATAACAATAAATCAATTTATACAAATGATAATATTGATTTAAAAATTATACCAATAAAATCAACACCTACAATATCCTTATCTGAAGGACTTCAAAGTGCATATGAGATCCCAGATAAGGATATAAATGTTACAATGTCGTCAACTATAAATAATCCAATAAACGTGTCTTGGAAGGTTGATAATAGAATAAAAGAAGAAATACAAGTTGCATTATCAGAAAACGGTGGTGGTATTTTTGGAAACATGTCGCTTACACCAGATAGCGAGACCATACCTGAACAAAAAATACCAGTAAGAATTACATTAGCAGATACAAGGACTATTGGTAAATTTATTTTACAGCCAAACAACTGGAGAACTGAAAATTGGGTTAATGAGACACCTTTTCCACTAAAACTAAAGTATATACATGCATTAGTTATTGGTGAAGAAAATGGTCGCAATTTACCAATGGTTTATTCCTGGGGTTTAAACAATACGGAGGTTCCTTCAAAATCTAAAGCGAAATTTAATGGTGCATTGATGCCGAAATGGATTGAATCAAAAACAGAACGGATCTGGATAGATTATTCAATTGATGAATGTAATTCTTGTATGAATGAAATTATGAATGAGCTAACAGGAGGTACTTCAGGCAGTAATACTAAAACTGTCAATTTTAAAAGTTTTAAAGTATTAGAAACTACAAAAGCAGCATTTTTAGAAATACAAATAAGAAGTAAACAAGCAGATCCAAAAGCAAAAAATATAATAAAATTAACATCTATAATAATAGAAAAGGATCTGTCAGCAATATCAGCTGGTCCGTTTTATTTGCCAGAAGGTTCGGAGCTTAAATATGAGTATAAATTGAAACTTGTAATGTCCGATGGTAAGATACATGAATCAGATGATTGGATATCATCAGATGAAGTGGATGTATATATTGGTATGCATACACTTAAAGAAACTATTAGTAATCTTCCCGAATTTCAATAAATTAAAAATGTCAAAAAGTGGATACATATTAATAGTAGCATTATTAGTGAGTTTTAATGCATTTTCACAACCTAAAAGAAGTTCTAGGCGAGTAATTGACAATGTTATTATATATCAAGATGTTACAAAGAAGACACACTATTATTATGTGGCTTATGGTTTAAAATTAGTCAAAAATAAAGAAGGTAAGCCGAATTTTAAATTTATTCAAATGAGGCATACGGGTACAAAAGTAACTGAAAATGAAAATTCCAATAGTTTTAAAAGTTTAATAAATTTTAGAGTAGCAATAAATACCCCAACTAAAAATACCATAAATGCAATCATCTCAAAATTAATAAATGCAGGTGTTAAAATTCAAGAATTAAAACCAATTGCCATTAGCAACATAGATACAGAACTAGAGTACGTTACAAATAAGAAAACAACTGATACTTTATCTGAAAATTTTAAAAATGGTTTTTTTGAAAACACAGAAAATAGCGGGGCAGATCAAAACTGGAAAGAACGCTATTTTACATTACGATTAGAGACTGAAGATGCTCAATTATTCAAAGAGAGTTTAGAAAATAATAGACCAACTATAAGTCTAAATTATACTTTTTTAGCAAAGTTTTCAGGAGGTGATTTAGATGAAGTTATAGCTTCAGGTTCTACAGAACTTATTAAGGAATTTGAAAACGAGAACAGTGAAAATACCATAGATGTAAATGTTTTATCAGAAGCAATTGTAAAAAATGGATCACTTTCCATTGATATCAATACCGATAAGTGGCCAGACTTAATAAAACAAGTAGATCTTAATGAACGGCTACCTTCTGAATATGCAGCCTTAGATGTTTATTGTTATGATTTCAATAATATGATAAGAGATGACCTATCCGCAAAAATTGTTGAAATTAAGGCAAAAAGTGTTAATGGAAAAGAAGTTGTTTTTAAAAATGTCTTTTATAAAGAACAACCCGATATCTATGCAAAAACCATAAAATTTATCTACGCTGTAAAATTAAGTGAACCTTATGAGTATAGAGTAACAGAAATATATAATGATGGCACTTTAAAAAGAGAAGAATGGATCGAAAAAAAGCAATGGAACGGTATATTAGATATTACCAGTGAAATTGAAAGTAATTAGATAACAATAATGAATTATGAAATATAATAAGACGCTAATTGTAACCTTAATATTATTTTGTTTTGGTTTAACATATTGTTTTTCACAAGTCAATTATGATGAAGGAAGAAGAACAATAAATGGGATTCAATTGTTACAAGATAGTAATGATAAAAAAGCATTTTATTTTTTACCAGACTACCCAAGAATTGCTGTTAATAAAGCTGGTGATTTTGAACTGATGGGTATCAAATATATTGGAGAGAATGGAGAATCTAGTGGAGGATTATTTCATGCCCTTATTCAATTTGATTTACCTGAAGAGGTTTTGTCTACCATAGAAAAAAAACTTAAATCACTAGTTCCTGGAGCTAGAATTGTTGGTGCGGTTCCATTATTACAGGAAACCCAAAGCGGCGAAAATGTAAGTACCGGTTTCAAGGTCATATCATCAATATTAACAAATACGGAAGGTGAAAATCCTTTTACTTCAAATCTAATTGCCGCTGGCCCTGCACTTACGCAAGGAGGAAAAACAGCATTTGCTGCAAAATTGAATATGAATGGAGCGACATTATTATTTAAATCTCTTGAAAGTGGAACATCAGATGTTTCGGTAGTTGTAAGCGGATACTATGAAGCAAAGGTAAAAGCCTATAACGCAGTGGTTACTGCTGAAATGTCTACAATTTATAAGCACTTTAGTGAGATAAAAAATATTCAAGGAGGATTTACCAAACGGCAATTAAGAGATATTACTGATAAAATGATACAAGATCAATTAATTAGCATTGATGTCTTTGATCGTTCTGAGGGGTTAGGTGTAAAAACCAGTGACATGGATGGAATATTAAATATAATAACAGAAAAGCTTACAGATGTAATGTTTAATGTAGAAATAGGATGGGCAAAGCAACCTGTTAAAGAAACCGCTGTTGAGAAAGGTCAACTTAAAGGGCGTCAAAAAAGAGGTTGGTTCAGTAGTGTTTTTGGTGGAACAAAAATAGGCCTGACAGGGGTAAGCATTTCTGGGAAAACTAGAAACGACAATTATGTTACTGATGATCAATTGGTAATTAAAAATAGAGAAGATATCAAAATAAATAAGTTCTATTTAAATTTAAATAAATCTACAACTATTAAGGTGCCAGTTACTTCTTCTGGCAATATTGGTGGACTCTATAATATTCTAAAAGAGGAAGCAGGTGATAAGTATTTTAAAATTGTGAATTTAAATGACTCCGATTTTATGATGAGAGATATTATGTTTCTTATAGACTTAGCTTATGTTGAATCGTTTAGTGAAATTTTAAATTCTGTTACTGTTTCTTTTAAAAAATATTATAAAGCCGGTCAAGATGAGATAACAAAAGATATTATTTTTAACAATACAGACTTGGCAAATGGCACTAATTATAAAACGCTTTCATACCCACGACTAGGATTAAAAAAAGCAAACTGGTTAGATTATGAATATAAACTGAATTGGAGTTTAAAAGGGAAGTCAGAAACAATTCAAATTCCTGAGAATAAAGATGAATGGTTAAAATCTAATACGCCATCTATTGTATTAACCCCTCCATTTAAAAAAAGAAATATAGAAATTGATGCTGACAAGAGTAGTTTTAGTGCATTAGGAATTAATTCTTGTACTATACGG
The DNA here is from genome assembly GCF_003449015.1 of Aureibaculum luteum. Lineage (GTDB taxonomy): Bacteria > Bacteroidota > Bacteroidia > Flavobacteriales > Flavobacteriaceae > Aureibaculum > Aureibaculum luteum. The sequence goes on from NZ_QRGD01000012.1 coordinate 47,279, forward strand.
TTTTTTGTGATTCTTAACGGAAAACCAACACCATATAAAGTACAAGTATTAAGAGCTGATGATGTTGAAAGTACCACGAAAATAAATGTGTACCATGATGAAAATGAGCCAATTATTTATCAAGTCACTTGGTATATGGGCAGTGAAAAAATAGAAGAAGAGGCCAAGCCGTTAAATGATGAAAATTATCTGTTTTTGATGACTCCAAACCAATAAGAAAAAAGATGAAACTAAAATATATAAACATACTATTCTTGAATTGCCTATTCCTGTGTTCTTTGCAAGGACAAAAGATATTGATAGATCAGGGAATACAGGCAGATGGTCTTTTGTGTTTTCCTGTATATAAACAGCCAAATACATTTAAGTATTTACCATTGAATGCTGGTTTTTCTCTTACTAAAGAGGGTTTACCAACATTTTCTTATATGCGTTATATTATTGAAAAACCTACAAAAGAAGAATCAAGTAATTCTATTACAAAAGCTGATGGTGGAGGAATTTTACACTTCTTAGTTCAATACAATACACCAGTAGAAAAAATAGCAGAAGCAAAAATATTTTTACAAAAAAAATTCAACACGAAGGATATCAAAATTAGTGGGCCAATTCAATTTAATAAGGGAAGATATACTATGGTGTCTTCTATATTAAACTCAAAATCTGGAAAAAAGGAAAAAAGAGTGATAGAGTCTGGAGAGACCCCAATTACAGAAAGAACCAATCTCGCAGCTACTTTTAACGTAGATCCTTTAAAGTCTAAATTATTATTGGAAAGTTTAAAAATGGCAACATCAGATGTCTCTTTAGTTTTTGAATTATCATTTTCCGGATTGACTGATAGTTATGAAGCTGAGGTTGATATTGATTGGTCTGAAATAAAAAAAAGCAAAAAGTTTGATGCTGGCGGTAGTGCCTATTTTATTGGAGCTGACATTGGTTTAGCATTTGACAGTATGCGAAGAGATAATGTAATAAAACTAACAAGCGTAGGCTCTGATTCAGCTATGGAAAGTTTGGTACAAACTATATATGACAAACTTATTGGTTTAATGTTTACTAAAGTGCCTCTAGAACAAGTATCAGAAGAGAATAAAGGAGGTATTGAAGAGTCAATAGGAGCATTAATAGGTCCAAATGGAGCCTTAGGAAGTCGAAATACAACAGGTTTTGGGTTCAATGTGGCTTATAAACACAAAGAATATAAAACTACAGGTAAAAGCCATTTAGTATTTAAAGGGAGAAGTGATGTTAATAGAACTCATTTTATCACTTTTAATATGGGAAGCTTGTATAAAGAATATGGAAGTAATCAAAATATTTTCAAGGAAGTACCACTTTGGGACCCCACTTTTCAGCAACGTGAAATCTTTATAGGTTTGGATGGTGATGTAAAGAAAGAGTTCGAGAAAATGATAAATAGTGTTACAATAAAAATGAAGAAACAGCATCAAGATGGTACAGAAACTATTAAAGAAGTTTTTTTAACAAAAGATACATATCTAAAAAAAGATGGAAAAGTTGGAATTTCCTATCTAAATCATAAGGACACTGACATTGATATGTGGTTAACGTATCAATATCAATCCATTTGGAAGTTTGTTGGGGGTGGTTCTTATAGTAGTGATTGGAAAAAACAATCTACCGCTATGATAAATTTATTTGTACCATTTAACAGAAAAACAATTGAAATAATGGGAGAATTAGAAACCCTAAGAATTCAAAACATTGTGGCAACTTCGATCAATATTTCCTATGATTTTTTTGGTGAAAAACGAAATGAAAGAGTAAAAGTATTTCCGTCTGATACACTTAGTGAAAAATCATTTGAAGTCACTTTACCTCGTGGTCAGGATACGATAAACTACTCCATGATGTGGTTTGTTAAAGGGGAGCAACCCATAAAAAAAGCAGGAATAAATACACATGGAATTTTATTTATTGATGAAATACCAAAAGAATGAAAAAAATGCAATTCCTCTGAAATATACTTTATAATAAAACAATAAAATTATAAATATTAAGACAAATTTAATTTCACATTAAAAATTCAATTATGAAAATAACTTTAAAACTAGCAGTTATATTTATCAGCCTTATAGTGTATACTCATAACATTAAAGCACAAATATTAGATAGTGATAACAAGTTAACCATTGTGCTAAAAGATGGACTACAAGTGACATTGTTAGGACAGTCAATCAGCATGTCTGATCAGAAATCTAAAAATTATTTCTACTTACCTACTAATCCTCATTTATCTTTAGATAAAGAGGGTACACCAAAATTTATGCTCTTAAAATACATGACAGAAAAAGGAGCCAATGAAGGAGGTGTAAGTGGTGCCTTATTTCATATGCTAATGGAATGGGGTTTGACACCAAAGCAACAAACAGAGTTAGAAGGGATTCTTAAAATCGGAGGACAAGGAGCAAGAAAAGGTAGCATTTTAAAAGGAGCAGTTGATGTAACCCCAGATGGCGATAATTCATTTCGAATAATCTCTGCATTGTTATCCGATCCAAATAGAGCGGGAAAAGTTGTTATGTCAAAAAGAGCTCCTATAATGCCAGGAGCTGCATCTTCTTTTGCTTCTAAAATGGATAATATAGAAGCACAATTAATGATAGCATCTTTAGAAAAAGATCGCTCTATTGCAGATTTATCGTTAGAATTATCTTTTAAGTATGCTGTACAAATGCCTGCTGCTAAAGGAAGGGCAATAATTAATTGGGAGAAAATGCATACGCAGTTTAAACAAGACTCAGCTTCGTACTCGAATAAGAAAAAAGGCCATTGGTGGTGGAAAAAAAACACAAGAAACTATGATGAGGTTCACAAGTTTATAGAAACACTTGAGGAGAACAAGATTATAGAGCTAAAATGGGAAGAAAACATCGCTGACGATAGAATAAGTCAAATGCGAGAAGCATTCTTTCAGTTTTTCTTGGATAAAATGTCAAATGTTGAAGAAGAGAATACTACCTCACCACCTACAGAGCAAGAACAAGAGGCGATGCCAGATATAAAATACGGAAAAAAATATACGTTCAATAAAACCTATTTCGAATCTAATTTTCAGAAAAACACACAGGTATTTGATTTTGATGCCAAATTGGCTGTAAATAAATATTTCTCTGTAACAGGTAATTTAGCAGACTGGTACGATGCTGTAAGGGATAATGAAAAATGTGTAAATGAGGTTACTTTAAATGACCCCTTTTTCGAGCACAGAACTATCGACTTTATATTAGACTTAGATGCCATAGATATTTTCGAAAAAGAAATTAATTATGTTACTGTTAATGTACGCAAAAAGCGAAAATCAGGCAATGATTTTAATAAACACTTTACAATGGATCTAGCATATTTAAAGGAGAATGGACCCACTAAATCAATCAGTTATGCAATGGGAAGCGATGTGGATGGAGAGGCTTATGAGTATAAAATACAAAGTAGTTTACGAGGCGGTAAACTATTCCCTGAAAACCCAACCTATAAAAAAGCTGATTTGGCAGGCATCACCTTTTCAGCCCCAATTGAAGGAAGAACAGTAGAATGCGAAGCTGATCTTGAAGAGTTATCTGCTTTGGGAGTAGTTAGAGCAACTATTCAACTTAGGTATTACAAGTTTGGCAAGGAAGTTCAAACAAATGTTCCCATAACAGTATCTAAAGGTGTCTCTATTATGGAAAAAACAATCTTTATGGATGCAGATACACAAGGTTATGCCTACCAATTAATAGTAGATTATAAAGACCCTTCAAAAGGTAAAATGGCCTTTGGGTGGCAACCCAAGATTAATGATGATTATGTATACGCGGCAATACCAACAGAAGTGTTAGATGAAAATGTAGCATTTATTGAAAAGGTAATTGAGGCAGGTAAAGTAATTGTAAAACCTTCAAGTGATGGCAGTATTAATAAAGCCTCTGGAATATTAGATCGATTTAAAGATGTAATAAATATTGTAAAAAATTAATAAAACTATAAACGATGAAGACCTTATTAAAGTTTTGTATAGTGTTAGTCTTAGTGTTTGGATTTAGTGATTCTATGTCTTCTCAAAACAAAAGTGACTTTACAATGCAAATTGTATTAGATAAAAATGTGGATGTAGGAGGATTAACATTATATCCAGGCGTTAAGGACAAAAATTCTTATTGGTATTTGCCAAATAAATTAAAATTGGCAAATAATGAAGATGGTACTCCTAAATTTTCTTTAATAAAATGGGTGTATAATGAAGAAAGTGATGCAGGCGAAGGTATTGGCGGAGGTGTACTGCATTGTGTTTTTGGTTTTGAAGTAACTAAAGAAGATGTGGAAAAAGCACAAGAAGAGCTAAAAGGGATTAATCCAAAAGGAAAAATTGTCGGTGCCGTTACCTATAAAAGCGGAGTAGTAAATGTTTCTGTTCCAAAGCTCAATGATCCTGATTCGCATGAATATGTAGGAGAAACGAAAGCACCCATTATGGATAATAGTTTTATTGCTATTAATTTATTATTGGACAAACGTTCTACCTCTCTGCTTTGGGAGTCTTTTAATACACCCAACCCTGTAGTCACCTTCAATTTCGATATGGTTATTGCAGGCTATAACTCTCCAATAGAAGCATTAATAATAATTAATTATGATAAAGTATACAATACCAAAAGGTTTAAAGCAGGAATTGCGACTTCTTGGGCCTCAAGTGATATAGATGCACTTGTTAAGGAAACAGTAAATAATGGTGCTATTAAAATTAAAAGCATAGGGGCTAATTTTACGTTTGAGTCATCAATAAAGGAGGCCATAAAAGCTGCTAAGGGTGCCTTTTTTAAAGAAGATATAGATACCGCAATACCTAAAGTGCCATCTAAGTCTCAGAATAAAGCCAAATCTGCTTCACAATTATTAGCAGAGAGAAAAAAAACTGTAATAAAAGAAAGGGGCGAAATAATAAAAAGGAATAATGCCAAAAAAGATGAAGCTACCAAAAAAAACAAAGCTGCTTTAGAGAAATCGAATAGCGAAAAAAAGGATGCAGAGAAAGCAATATCAGCGGCAAGAAAAAAAGCAAATGGAGCAAGTGTTGCGGCCGTTAAAGCAACAAAAATAGCAGATAAAAAAGCCGCTGACTTAAAAAAAGCAGTTGAAAATAAAAAAATAGTGAACGATAATGATGATGCTCTTGCTTCAGAAAAAGCAAATGCAGCTAAAAAGGTGGTTACGGCAAATAAAGAAGCGAAAAAAGCTAAAGAAAGTGCTATTGAGAAAGGGAAATCTGCAGAAAATGAAGCTTCTAAGGCAGAAGCAATAGCAGCAAGTAAGTCTGGTGATTTGACAAAAATAGCACAAGTTTTCGATGCAGAATTAGAAGAGTTACCGGAAATACCCTCTATACAAATCACGGCATCTTATACTGTCAAGAAAATCAGAAAAACAGGTATAGATTCAATAAGTTTTAAAGAGAGTCATCCTACTGTCGTTAATGCCCCTTTTGGAGGTAACTTAGAGATAAGTAGGTCAAGTTGCCCCAAATGTTTTTTAGAAACCAATTTAGACGATGATGTATTTAAACAGCGGGAAATAGTTACAGTATTGGATGGATTAAATGAGAATGATTTTGTTAAATATATCAATTACGGAACAATACAATTACGTAAAAAACATGAATCAGGAAAAGTTACCTATAAACAAATTAGAATTACGCGAAATGAATTTAAAAAAGAAGGCAACTTGTTTAAAATGATTTATGGTTGGAAAGGAGATGTCAACAGGTCTAATTGGTTTAATTATGATTATCAGGTTAATTGGAGCTTTTTTGGTGGAAACGATATTGAGACAGACTGGTTAAGTACAAATAAAAGTGTCATTACGCTAAGCCCCCCAATTTCTAGACAGGTAATTACTATTCGTGCAGAAAAAGAACTTTTAATAGCGAATAAAGTTAGAATTGTAGATGTTAAAGTTTATTATAATTTAGGTGGGAGAGATTTAATAAAATCATTTACTATATATACAAAAGCTGAAGTTTTAAGTGGGCAATTAGAGTTTATGCTACCTGTTGGAATACAGGTATATGATTACGAAATCACATGGAGACTATCTGGAAATAGAGAGATTAAATCTGGTAGAAAAACTACAAGTACAGGAATACTTTTAGTTGATGAACTACCCAATTAATAATATAAATTTTAAAACAATTAATTATGAAACGAAAAATCACATTAATTTTAGGAGCAATACTTATTATAAGTATTTCACAAATTCAAGCACAAAAAACAATTAATTTTCGATTAATCATTAACGATCACGAAGGTAAACCTTTAACAGGAATGTTCAGAATAGAAACTTCTGTAGAAGTAGATGGTTATGATGATACAAGTTACAAAGATATCTCTGTTTATAATGGGAAAGCATTCTTCCCAGTTGAGATGGAAATAAATGAAGAAGATTCAGGAACAATACTTGTGGCTTATTATCCTGCAGAGGAGCCTTACAATAGAATTCTAAGTACTCCAATTTTGGATGATGATAAATATAGATTGGAGTCAGAAATAATTGAGTTTACACTTCCAGATAGAAATGAACTTTTCTTTGAATTATCTTTTGGTTACAACGAACAAGAAATTATAAGCTCAACAAAGGTTGGAGCTGAACGCGAAGCTTCAAGATCTGAAGAAACAACAGAAATGATGAAGACTTATGCCGAAGCAGGCCTTGATATTTGGGTTTTTTCTGCAAAAGGAGGAGGAGAAATGGAAGATAGTGAGACGGAAACAAATACCGTTAGAGATAGAGAAATGACAGAAGACGAAGTGAGTAAAAAGTATATTGTTAAAATTCCAACAGGTGGGTTAATAATTGAACAGACGAATAAACCTTCTGAATAATATTACACTTTTAAGGATTGAGGTAGGGCTAAAACTGCCCTATTTCCATTCTTTAGTGATAAGTTTATTATTAATAAGGTATGATTTTTTATTATGAATTTATATGAAAATTCAAATCATTAATTGAATACTAAAAAACAATGCAAATAAAATGTACCATGAATAAAAGGAAACAAGATTATACAAATGTTAAACTCATTTCTTTTTTTGTTGTTGTTATCTGCTTTATTTTGCCATATTCGACTACTGCTCAAAACCAAGATAAATCTTCATTACCCACAATTACTTCATTTATGGTAACTAATAAAACTAAAGGAGATGAAAATGGGAGAAAAACCAATTGGATTGAATTCAGTTGGAAAACAACAAATGCAAACAGAGTAAAACTCTATAGAGATGGCTTAGAAATAAAAAGTCGTTCTGAACGCTCTAATAGTGAAATAGGTTGGCCCTCTTTTATGAAAAGGAGTTTTAAAATCCAGCATAGAAAATCGGCTATTTATGAGCTTGTGGCTGAAAATGATTATGGTAAAGTAACTGAAAAATTAGATGTCAAGTTCAAGAAAAAGAAAAATACTCAAACTGATACTGAACCTGAAATTCTTGATTTTAAAGTTGAACCAACAAGAATTAAATCAGGGGATCAAGTTCGTTTTTACTGGAAAGTAAAGAATGCATATAAAGCACATCTCTATGATAGTTTTGGGGAAATTACGTCGCGAATAAAATTTCCAACGGGTAATTTTGGTTGGCCTTTGACAATGGATGGTGAATACTCAGAACATTTAAACAAATCTGAAACTTATAAGTTGGTAGTTACCGGAAAGAATGGCACTGTGGCTAAAAGTGTTAGCGTATATGTAGAGGATAAGAAATGTAAATTAGTTGTTTCGGTTACAGGAATATATGACAAACATACGGATGGTATTGGTATATATAAAGTAAATTCCAATGGAGTCAATACGTTTTTATTCAAATCATCTGTCAATGAGCTCAATAAACAAGGACAGCTTTCTTATTGGTCTACTATAGCTTTACCAACTGGTAACTATTTTTTAGCTCCATATGGTGGAGGAAAAGATAAGAATGGGAATTTTGGAGTAATATATAATCCAAGGAGTATTGATTATACTTGTAAAGATGGCAATACTCAATATGTTACTATTAAGGCGGATGTGGCGGAGTATTAATTTTTTTTATACGTGTGATTGTAAATTTTTGAAAAATCTAAAATGGGACTGCCCCTAAGCTTCCAATAAATTGAAAATTTAAGCTGTATCTCCATTAGTCTTATAAATTATAAACCAGTAAACTTAGAAAAAATGAGAAGGCATAAGAATAAGAAAGTACTTGATTTTCAGAAAAACAATTTTAAACGATAAAAATGAGCACAATGTTATTATTCACAAAGACTGCTAGGTATTGACGAAATAGTGAAAGTATTTTTTTGTAGAATTTTTTAACATTGTAATATGATTTTAGAATAGTATTTCTTGCTTTCTAAGGCTTCAGTAAAACTTAAAAGTATAAACTATATAAATTACAAAAAATTAAATATTATGAATAAAATACTAGTTATCCTATACGGAATAGTAGCTTACATCGTCTTTTTAGTCGCATTTTTATATGCTGTAGGGTTTGTAGGAAATATTATAGTGCCTAAATCTATTGATACCGGTGTTGATGGGCCTTTGTTACAATCCGCCTTTATAAATATTGGATTGCTCAGCTTATTTGCCATGCAACATACTATAATGGCACGTCCCGCTTTTAAAAAGTGGTTGAGTAATTATGTAAATCCAGCTATTGAACGAAGTACATTTGTTTTACTATCTAGCCTTATTTTATTGTTAATGTATTGGAAATGGCAACCTATGACGGAAATTGTCTGGAACACTGATGGGCCAATTTCTTTGATCATTACCGTTATATTTTTTTCGGGTTGGTTAATCGTGCTCTTATCAACTTTTATGATCAGTCATTTTGAATTATTTGGGCTTAGTCAGATTTACGAAAACTTTAAAGATCGGAAATTGACCTATCCGCCTTTTCAGGTAAATTATTTTTACAAATTAATAAGACATCCTATGATGCTCGGTTTTATTATTGCCTTTTGGGCTGCTCCTACAATGACTCTTGGACGCCTTTTGTTTGCAGTTGTAACCACAACATATATATTCGTTGCGGTCAAATTACTAGAAGAAAAGGATTTAAAAAAGATAATTGGAGAAGAGTATGAAGAGTATCAAAAAGAGGTGCCAATGATAATTCCATTTTCTAAATTTAAAAAAAGTTAAAAGTGATTGCATATAACCTATGTTGATCTTTTGAAGAGATAAAATAATCACACCGATAAATATTACGTGACATAGGGACAATTATAATTTAATCCCGTCCTAATTGATTGGAATTTTAAATTGAAAATAATTAATTTAATATTCTTAAGAATTCAATAACCAATTTTTACAAACAATATAAAATTTAAAACACATGGAAACAAAATTTCCACTTGCTTTACTCTTAATTTTCGGAATTTTAGTAATAGGATGTAAAGAAAAAGAACAAAAAGTAGTCGTTGAAGAAGTTAAAATTGATTTAGTAAACGATGAATTTCCAGAAGCAAAAAAGGAAATAGTCGAAACCTTTGAGGCCATTGCACAAAGTTTAAAGGATGGTGATATGGATAAATTAATTTCCTTCCATGCTTATGGACCAAAGTTTACTGAATTTAAAGATGGTGCACTTCGTAATGGAGGAGAAGCAAATGAAACCTATGAACGTAAAGTTTTTAGTGGTGTTACAGAAGTAGTGAAATTTGATGCAAAAGATATGCAGATTGCAGTTTACGGAGACGTCGCTAATGTAACATTTCATTCTGATTTCCAATTAAAATTTGGTGAGGATCTCGTTGTTGTTAATGATCAAATAACCTTACTATTTGTAAAAACAGAAGAAGGTTGGAAAATAGTTCATGAACATCATTCTCCATTGAAGAAAGAAGATTAGGTCAAATAGTTATTAATTTCCAAAACGAGCAATTATGAAAACAAAAACTAACTTTATTTTATTTAGCCTGATGCTATTGCCAATAGCTTATTTTTTAAATATAACATTTTCAGAAATTACTTCAGAGCGACCAGCCAAGGCAGGATTAAATTTTATTAAATGTACGTCAACTAAGTATTTATTGACAGACATAGACACTACAAGACAAATCTCTCCACTTTTTGAAAATTTGGGAAATCTTAATTTCACTATTAGCACCAAAAATGAGCGGGTGCAAGCCTTTTTTAATCAAGGAATGAAATTGAGTTACGCTTTCAATCATGCAGAAGGACATCGTTCTTTTTTGGAAACGGCTCGGCTAAGCCCTAACACTGCCATGGCGTATTGGGGACAAGCATTTGCATTAGGTCCAAATATAAATGACCCACTACCAGATGATGAACGGAAACAAAAAATAAATGAGGCAATGGACAAAGCCTTACAGTTATTGTCTAAGGCTAGTCCCAAGGAAAAAGCATTGATTAATGCATTATCTGCAAGATATAGTACTGATTTAACAAAAGATGTTGCTGAACTGAATTCGGCCTATATGAACGCTATGAAAAAAGTGGTTCAACAATATCCTGAAGATGTAAATATTCAAATTTTGTATGCGGCATCAGTAATGAACACAGTGCCTTGGAATTATTGGGATAAAGATGGAAATCCATCCCCAAATATTAAAGAAGCCAAAGTAGCTCTTGAAAAAGCAATGGAGCTTGAACCTGAAAACCCTGGTGGGCATCATTACTATATCCATATGGTAGAATTACCTTATCCAGATATGGGTGTAGCAAGTGCAGATAAACTTATTACTTTAATGCCAGGAGCTGGTCATATTGTTCATATGCCTTCACATATTTATATTAGAGTGGGAAGATATTTAGATGCTGTTAAAGTGAATCAAGCCGCAATTTTGGCAGATGAAGATTATATTTCACAATGTTTTGCTCAAGGTATATACCCTTTGGGTTATTACCCACATAACATTCATTTTTTATGGTCATCAGCTAGTTTACTTGGAGCTAGTGATATTGCTATAGATGCGGCCAAAAAAACCGCTGAAAAAGTACCAACGGGAGAATTAGAAACCTTAACGTTTTTACAAGATTTTGCTGCTACACCGTTATTAGCATACACGCGGTTTGGAAAATGGAATGAGATTTTGACGATACCTGCTCCTAATCCGAAAATTAAGCATTTGAGTCTTATGCAGCATTACGCTCGTGGAATTGCTTTTGTAAGAAAAGGTAATGTAAAGGAGGCTCAAGAAGAGTTGGATGCTATTGCTGTACTTAAGAAAGATCCTGATTTAGAAACATTAGTAGCCACTGCAAACAATGCATCTATCCATGCCGCTAATATTGCTTTTGAAGTGGTGGCAGGAGAGTTAGCAGCATTAAAAGGTGATTATTCAACATCAATAGAACACCTTGAAAACGCAGTTATTTTTGAAGATGGATTAACCTATACAGAACCCGCTGCATGGCACATACCTACACGACAAAATTTGGGAGCGGTACTTTTAAAAGCTGGTAAATTTAGTCAAGCTGAAAAGATATATAAGGAAGATTTGAATATTTTAAGACAAAACGGATGGTCTTTAACTGGCTTATATCATAGCTTAAAAGCTCAAGGTAAAATGGAAGAAGCAAAAAAGATAAAAGTAGAATTTGAAAAGGCATGGGAACATGCCGATATTGAAATAGAAAGTTCTGTGTTGTAATCATAACATCGGAAAATAGAAATTAAAACATTGAACATGAGAAAGTTAAAATTAATAATTCTAATACTCTTTACGTGTTCAATGTATTGTTTTTCACAAGCAACATATACCATTTCTGGTTTAGTTTCGGAAGCGAATGGAAACGGATTGCCATTTGCAAATGTTTTATTGCTACAATCATCAGATTCTACATTGGTTAAGGGTATTGTAACTTTAAAAAATGGAACGTATACTTTAGATAATATAAATCAAGGTAATTACCTGATCATGTCAAGTATTGTTGGATATCAATCCGCTTACTCAAAACCTATTAACTTAAGTGCTAATTATAAAGTGGAAACCCTTGTCTTAATTGAAGGCGAGGCACTTAATGAGGTTGAAGTGGTAGCTAAAAAGCAGTTGTACGAGCAAAAAATTGACAGGATGGTTATAAATGTATCTAGTAGTATTATTGCTACTGGTTCATCAGCTTTGGAAGTGCTTGAACGTTCTCCAGGTGTTATTGTTAATAGACAGAATAATGCTATATCTTTAGTAGGAAAAAGCGGTGTAGTTGTCATGATAAATGGAAAAGAAAGTTATATGCCTGCATCAAGTGTGGTGCAGATGTTGCAAGGGATGAGCTCTGATAATATTGAATCCATTGAATTGATAACCACGCCACCCGCTAATTTTGATGCTGAAGGGAATGCAGGATTTATAAATATCATATTAAAAACGCGTACAGATGTTGGGCTGAACGGTTCCTATTCGTTTTCTTTTGGTGTAGGTAACGGAAGTGTAACTTCTGATAATATTAGTTTTAACTATAGAAAGAATAAAATCAACATTTTTGGAAATTATTCTTTTTTTAGACAAACTCAAGGAGAACTATTTGAATTTGAGAGGAGTTTTATAAACGAAGATGGTATTCCCGTAAATGTAGCCACAGTATCTGATAGAGATCCAAATCTACGTTATCATAACATTAGGTCCGGCCTGGATTATAAGCTGTCCGATAAATCTGTTATTGGGTTTCTACTTTGGGCAAGTGACAGTAAATGGACCATGGATGCGGCTAATATGAGTCGAGAGTTATTAAATGAAAGTCCAAATTCTTTTATTGAACTAATGAATACGGAAAGAAACCAACACAAACATTTTGGGTCAAATATTAACTTCAAACATAATTTTAAAGACGATGCTTATATCAGTATTGATTTAGATTATTTAAAATATGAAATTGAAAACCCAACAAATTATACCAATAGTTTTTTTGATGAAAATAATAATTTTTTAAGGGAAGAACTTACCAAAAGTGATAAAACCAACCCTATTAACATTACCGTTGGCAAAGCAGATTATAGTGGTCAAATTAGTGATAAAATAAAGTTAGGAATAGGGCTAAAAGCAGCTTTCAATAATTTTAATAATGATGTGGTAGTGGGTGCTTTTGAAGGTCAAAATTTTATCGAAGACCCTGAATTGACCAACATCAGTAAATTAGAAGAACGGATATTGGCAGGATATAGTAGTATTGACTATGCCATAAATGACATAATAAGCCTGCAATTGGGCTTGCGTTATGAACATACCGACTCGGAGTTAAATTCTGACAAACAAGGTAAAGTGGTGGATAGGGCTTTTGGCGAATTTTTCCCAACAGCATATCTCTCGTATAAAGTTAACGATAGTTTAAATTTTAATGCTTCTTATTCAAGACGTATCACAAGACCAACATTTAATGATATGGCTCCATTTGTAATTTTCTTTGACCCAGGCACTTTTTTTGCTGGAAATGCTTCTATCCAACCTGCCATTTCAAATTCCGTTAAGTTCGATGTTAATTACCGGTCTGTGATTCTTTCAGCACAGTATTCCATAGAGGATGGAACTATTGCAAGATTTCAATCCTCTTTTGATGAAGAAAATGAAAGATTGGTTTTTGCGGCGGCAAACATAGACAGAACAAAAATATTCTCCTTAACATTAGGGCTTCCAATAACCGTAACGCACTGGTGGAAAATGCAGAACAACTTTATATATTCAAATACTAAATTTTCAAATACCGTAGATGGCTCACTTTCTAATTTTGAAAAAAACACGATAAATATTAATTGCACGCAGTCATTCACCATGGCAAAAAACCTTACTTCAGAAATTAGTGTAAATTATAACAGCCCAAGTTTAAACAGTTTTATAGGCACTTCCACGTTAAAAAGTATTTTTGGAATAAATCTTGGGATTCAAAAAAAGTTTGGTGATAAATGGGGTACACTCGGATTTAAGGTCAATGACTTGATGGATTCAATGAAATGGGAGGTAACCAACAGTGTTCCTGAGCAAAACCTGAATACAAATAGTACCTTCGATTTTATGAACCGTACCTTTATGTTGACCTATTCAAGAAATTTTGGAAATAAAAAACTAAAATCCGCACGTGAAAGAGATACTGGGGCAGAAGAGGAAAAACAGAGGTTAAATTAGTAATAAAAAAGCCTGAAATATTTAATTTCAGGCTTTTTCTATATTTATTTTTACTACTTATAAATTATACCAACATTGTAACTGGATTTTCAATAAATCCTTTTAATGTTAATAAAAATTGAGCACCAGTAGCACCGTCAACCGTTCTGTGGTCACATGCCAAGGTTAATTTCATTGTATTACCTACAACAATTTGACCTTCTTTTACAATTGGTTTTTGAACAATTGCTCCCACTGATAAAATAGCTGAATTTGGCTGATTTATAATTGAAGTAAAGTCCGTTATACCGAACATTCCTAAATTAGAGATAGTAAAAGTACTGCCTTCCATTTCTTGAGGCGTTAATTTTTTAGTTCTTGCTTTACCAGCATATTCTTTTACTTTTGATCCAATTTGTTGTAAGCTTTGCTCATCGGCAAATTTTAAAACTGGTACCAATAAACCATCTTCAACAGCAACTGCTACACCAATATGTACATGGTGATTTATACGCATTTTATCGTCAAACCACTGAGAATTAACTTGTGGATGTTGTTTCAAAGCCAAAGCTACGGCTTTAACAACCATATCATTATAAGATATTTTGGTATCGGGTACAGAATTGAATTGTAGTCTAAATGCTATCGCATTATCCATATTGAATTCTACATTCAAATAGTAATGTGGTGCCGTAAATTTAGATTCACCCAATCTACGAGCAATCACTTTACGCATTTGCGAGTTAGGTATTTCTTCAAAACTCTCTTCTCCACTTGCCACAAAAGGCATTGCAGATGATCCTGCTTGACTAGGTGTAAAGTTTTCGACATCACTTCTGATGATACGTCCACCAGTACCAGAACCTTTTACTTGTGCTAAATCAATCCCTTTTTCTTGTGCTATTTTTTTAGCCAATGGGGAAGCGAATATGCGTCCACCAGAAGTAGAAGTTGTTACATTTGCTTCTTGAACTGGAGCACTTACTGTTTTTTGAACTTGTTGAGGTGCAGTTTTTACTTCTTCCTTTTTAGGAGCCGGTTTTGCTTCATCTTTTGAAAAAGCACCCGCTTTAATAGCTTCTACTAAGGCAGTTACATCAGTACCTTTATTACCAATTACAGCCAAAGTACTATCAACAAGAGCAGTTTCACCTTCATGAACACCAATATATAGTAAGGTACCATCATAGAAACATTCAAACTCCATAGTGGCTTTATCCGTTTCTATTTCAGCTAAAATATCACCTTCTTTAACTGTATCACCAACTTTTTTAAGCCAAGATGCAACAGTACCTTCAGTCATCGTATCACTTAAGCGAGGCATGGTAATAATTTGAGCCCCCTCTGGGATAAGTGCTTCAGCATTTGTTTGAGCAGCTTCCTTTACTTCAGGTTTTGCTACAGCATCATTATTTTCTTCTTCTTTAGGAGCTTCTGAAGCTCCTTTAATTAAGTCAGAAATATCCTCACCTTTTTCACCTATAATCGCTAATAAAGTATCTACTTTAGAAGATTCACCTTCTTGGATTCCGATATACAATAAAGTACCTTCATTGAAAGATTCAAACTCCATCGTAGCTTTGTCAGTTTCTATTTCAGCTAGTATATCACCTTCTTCAATCTTATCACCTACTTTTTTTAACCATTTAGCAACAACACCTTCTTCCATAGTGTCGCTCAAACGGGGCATATTAATTATTGTTGCCATAAATTTTTATTTAATATTTAGAAACTAATTTTATGAATTAGCTCAAAGTTTTCATTTGTTATTTGAAAATGTAATTTACTCAAATCTTTTTCATTCCACCGCAGATTCAATGTAGGCGGAACTTCTAACTATAATCTGTGTTTAACAAAAGGATAATCTTCCTGTTCATAAACCATATCATATAATGCTTGTTTATTAGGATATGGAGATTCTTCAGCAAATTTTTCACATTCTGCTACTTTCTCTTTTACAGCTTTGTCCCATGATTTTATTTCATCATCAGTTGCATATTTTTCCTTTTTTATTACATCTAAAACTTGAGTAATAGGATCTATTTTTTTATACTCTGCAACTTCATCTTTCGTTCTATAGTGTTGTGCATCACTCATAGAATGTCCTCTATATCTATATGTTTTAACCTCTAAAAAGTAAGGGCCATCTTTTCTAGCATGTTCAATAGCTTCATACATCGCTTCCGCAACTTTAACAGGATTCATTCCATCAACAGGTTTACTAGGCATATTATATCCTAAGCCTAACTTCCAAATATCTTCATGATTTGCAGTACGTTTTACAGATGTACCCATGGCATAACCGTTATTTTCTACTACAAAAACTACAGGAAGTTTCCATAACATTGCCATATTAAAGGTTTCGTGTAAAGAACCTTGTCTTGCAGCACCATCACCAAAACATGTTAGAGTAACAGCATCGTTTCCTTTGTACTTATCACCAAAAGCAATACCTGCACCTAATGGAATTTGACCACCAACAATACCATGACCACCATAAAAACGATGTTCTTTAGAAAAAATATGCATAGAACCACCCATACCATGAGAAGTTCCAGTTTCTTTACCGTATAACTCCGCCATAACTCTTTTAGGATCTACACCCATTCCAATAGGTTGTACGTGATTACGGTAAGCTGTAATCATCTTATCCTTTGTTAAGTCCATAGCGTGTAAGGCACCTGCCAATACAGCTTCTTGACCATTATAGAGGTGTAAAAAACCTCGAACTTTTTGCTGAATATAAACAGCTGCTAATTTATCTTCAAACTTTCGCCAAAAAAGCATGTCTTTGTACCAATTGATGTAGGTCTCTTTAGTTATTTCCTTCATGTTGTTTTAAAGTAATAGTTACAAACGTAGTTACAAAAATACTACTTTAGATGTAGTTCTAAAAGAAACATGTGATTTTTGTTATATTTCTTTTATTCAGAACTAAAATGAAACGTAATTATTATATTTTTCACAAAAAATGACGCCTTTTATATATGATAAATGAAGTATCCTTATACTAAAACAGGCTGCATATTAATCATTTGATTCATTTTCAGCTGAAAATGAATCGAAAAAGGGAATTTAATAGCAAGTTCACAGTGATCGTGTTCAAATTATTTAACAATTATTATCATTTTCACCATTAGTAGCAATACTAATATCTGATTTATTTTAGTGATTTTATAGATAGAAAGAGCTGTTCAATTACCAATGCCATTTTATGAAGATTTAGGGTTGATAAAACGTCTCCTTTTTTATGATAATTCTTATTTCGGTAAAATGCAGTGTTTGTAATCATTACGGCATCATAATTTAGATTCCAATAGTTTAAATGATCCGAAAAATCGACACCAGGCAACATAGAATTTCCTTTTAAAGATTCTGTTTTTATTATTTTTTTTGAATTAAATAATTCATTGAATTCATCGCTAAATTCACCACTATTTTTATGTTGTACAACGGTTATATAATCGGCCTTGTTCCCATAAATTAGGCTCATTCCAGGGATAGGATTTTCTTGTGAGTTGGGTTTGTCATTGTAGTAACCTATCATTTCTAAGCAAATCATTCCTTTAACGGGAATCTTATTTTCATTTAGATAATTAGCATGAATTGCACTGCCCATTTGAGCTGTTCTAAAAAAAGGTGGCTCTTCTAAGGTATAGGC
Source organism: Aureibaculum luteum (assembly GCF_003449015.1). Lineage (GTDB taxonomy): Bacteria > Bacteroidota > Bacteroidia > Flavobacteriales > Flavobacteriaceae > Aureibaculum > Aureibaculum luteum. Next base: position 65,037 of record NZ_QRGD01000012.1, read on the forward strand.
GACAAAATCAATACGGTAGTTTAATTTTTCTTTTGATAATAATCTTGCCAATTCTAAAATACCAACAACACCACTGGCATTGTCATCTGCTCCAGTATGGTTGCCATACACATCGTAATGAGCACCTATTATAATCCGCTCTTTATTTTCGATACCTATGGAACCTATTACGTTCCTATAGGTTTTGTTTTCAACATCAAAATTTTGAAAAGCGGTAGTGTCACAGACTTTTATAAATTCAGATTTTATATAATTAGCTACACTATCTAATGTTTTTATATTTTTATAGTTTCTTGGTTTTTGAGTATTGGTAATGTTTACTAAATCATTGAGAACACGTACTGTATCTGTAAATTGTAATGTAGTTTTAGTATTGTTTTGAGAATGGGTACAGCTCACAAAAGTGGCCAATAATATTATAAAGCATAGGTTTCTCATAGTTAAACTTTTACATAAAATTATTTGAAATTACAATATCAAAAAACTAATAATTAGCGAATGGTCATTTGAAGTGTGTAAAACCTATATATGAATTAGGGAGCTTATTTTTATAACTTTTCTGAAAGGGTTAATCTTTGCTCTTAAGAATGTAAATTCCATTTTCTTTATATGCTCTTTTCGATCTTCCATTACCTCTCAATTCAATAAAAGCAATTTTTTTCGGGTTTTCAAATTCCTTTTTCGGATAGAATAATTCGATATCAGGGGAGTAGGAACCGAAAGTGCCTGATTTAAAAGTATATGCCTTGAAATTTAAAGTTTCGGACAAATGTAGAAGTCGAAAATAACCTGTACCATTCCATCCGGATCTACTCGTGTTATTGATGTCAAAGAAGGAGCTGTATTCAGGTGATTTTCCTACAAATTTTTCTAAATATATTGGTTCGTTTTCATCTTTCCATTTTTGCCATGGTGCAATTTTGTTTTCTAAGACAATCAGTGAATCTAAACTTTTTTCCTCTTGTTTATATAACTTAAACGGATTCATATAAAAATCATCAAAACCCTTTGCAGATTTAAAGACTGTCCAATTGTCATTAATATTTATATAACAATTTATGTTATCGACATCATAATCATTACCATAAATAATAATATCAGACTTCGCTATATATTCATGAAATACATTGGCTTCAATACTATCATAATTTATAATTTGATGATATTCTTGTTTTGCTTTATTACCAGAATAGATCCAATCCGTATAGTAGTCTTCCTCAAAATTATATCCTAACTTATTTATGTAATCTCTAAAATTCAGACTATCGATTAATTTTCCAACTTTATTAACTTTCCATAAGGTTTTCCAACCTGCGTTATTTCTATCGTAATCAGCATCGTAAATAGTAAAAATATATTCTTTGGTTGCGGTGTTGTAGGAAATAGGGCCATCTAAATTACCATCAATAATTTTATTTATTTGATAGCTTTCTGATGCAACAGTATGATCAGATAAATAGTTGTAATCTCCATACAAACCAAACAAAGAGACACGATCAACTAAATATCTAACAGGGCCTATGTTGCTGTATGTTAGGTATACGGCAAGTACAACCCCTAAAATTTTTAAGGACTTTTTCATATTGATTTTATCCGCAGTAGTATAATTTTTAGATTAAATTACTTTTTAGAAGGTTTTTTATCTGCCCATCTGGTCAATTTCCATTCTTTTTGCTCTAACTTAGAAAGGAAAGTCCAAGCTACAATACGGCTCGATTTATTACCTGTGCCCATCGGAATGGTTTTTACATCTACAGCATTGTATCTATCTAATGTTTTGTAAATTCCATTGAGATTAGATTGTTTAGATACTAAGGTTGAAAACCAATAACAGTTTTTAGCAAATTTTTCACTTTCACGCACCATATTTGTTATAAATTTTGATTCGCCGCCATCACATACCAATTCATTATAAATACCTGCAAAATTGAGTTCTGGTTTTTTTACTTTTTTACCAGATAAATTTTGAACCTTTCGTTTTGAACCTCTTTGAGCATCTTCAATAGTTGCATGAAATGGAGGATTACAAACGCTGATATCCACCTTATCTTCTCGGGTAAGAATTCCATAAAAAATATCTTTAGTATTTTCTTGTAATCTAAAAGTAACTTTATCTTTTAGAGATGGGTTAGAATCAACAATCTGCTGAGAAGATTGTACGGATTTGGGATTAATATCAGACCCAATAAAATTCCATCCATATTCTGTCACTCCTAATATGGGATAAATACAACTGGCACCAACGCCAACATCTAAACAGGTGATTTTGTTTCCTGTTGGAATTTTTCCAAAATTATGTTCGCATAACAAATCAGCCATATGATGAATATAATCTGCCCTTCCAGGAATGGGTGGACATAAATTTTCATCTGGAAAATCCCAATTTTTAATTCCGTAATAATGATGTAATAACCCTTTGTTTAAGATTTTTACAGCTTCGGGGTTTGAAAAATCAACAGAATCGTCGCCATATTTATTTGGTTTTACATGCGTTGCCAATTCAGGATTTGACTGCACCAATGCACTTAAGTCATAGCGTTCTCGGTTTTTGTTTCGAGGATGTAAACTTGACTTTATTGGGTTGGGTTTTTTAGACGACATGTAATGGCTGTATTGTTTATATTAGAATATAGGTAAAATATAATTTGAATTTTGTAAATATCTTACTTCTTTGATTAATTACTGTGTTTTGTGCTCTATTTCTATTTAAATATTTTATTTCTTTTTAGGTAATGATTCGTATCTATATTAAAGAAAAAACTTAAAAGAGGAACATAGAACTTTCTTTGAACAACAATAAATGTTAATTTTCAGTATTACCAAAAGACATTAGGGTTCTTTTAATATCTATGAATCTAATAATAGGAGGGAATTATAAAATAGTTTAACAACTATTTTGGTCTATAGAAGGTTAATCCCTTCTACTTTAAAAAGTTCAGTTACTTTATTCAGTTTCGTATTTAAAGGACACATTGAGATTATTTTCCCATTGAAAACACTCTCAAACTCCATAAGTATCATGTCATTAGAAAGATCACATATAATATCTCCTGGTTTAACAATATCGTCTAATTTAATATTCCATTTAGTAAGCACTAAATTTTTTTGATTTTCTAATTCTGGGGCGAAAACAGATTCAACTTGACCTTTTTCTAGTTTGTATTCATAAGGTACTTGTTGATTTGCTTTATTCGGTTTTCTAGTTGATGAAAATAGTCTTTGAAATAGGGATTTTATCATTAATAATTTATTTTTTAAATTTGGAATTGATCCAAGCATCAAGCATTTCTTTTTTATCAGCTTCGTTATTATATTTTATGTTTACACCAAAGTCAAACCCATTAATTAATCGGTTATACATTTGTTGTTTAATAATTTCTTCACCATCTGGATCATAAATAATAAATTCATAAGTCTGAAAATCAAGCCCATCAATGTTAACTACCATTGTTGCTGAAGTATCGATTTTCATTTCTTGCTCAGTAAATGTATCGTACATTAGTTTTTTTAGAAGTATGTTATTCTCTTCCCATTCTCCGGGATATTCAATTTCAAAAGGCTGTGAAGTAGATTGAAATCTGTTAAACGCGTTTTTTTGGAAACCAATTAGATTTTTTAGACCAGAAATATTAATTTCACTACCTATTTGATTCTCTAAGATCTCTTTACCCTTATTCGTGTCGCTATTACTTTGTTTTTTTGTAGTAACTATCCAGTCATTCGGTATGGTTATAGTCCATCCAATTTCTTTGCTATTGTAAACATTAGCATCATCGATATGTTTATCTGTATTATTTTTTTTACAAGAAGTCATTACTATTAAAATGACCAAAAGTGCTTTTGTATATCTTATTATCATAGGTGTATTGTGTTTTGAGATGTATTGTTTAGAAAAATTAATAGGAGACTAAACTTAAAAATTTTCTAATTTCCGTTTTTGTATTAAAAAAGTTAGGACTTACTCTTATATTCTTAGCTTGTAAAGTTACTAGAACATTTTCGATTTTTAGTTTTTCAAATAGTATTTTAGTAGTATCTAAAGAACCTGTACTAAAATGAACAATAGCGGTTCTTTCATCTCGTTTTTTTGTAGGTGTCACAATTTCAAATCCTTTATCACGGAGTCCTTCAATTAGTAAGTCTGTATTTTCTAACGCTTTCTCATAAATAGTATTGATACCAATCTCTAACAATAATTGAAGTCCTGCAGACCAAGCATTAAAGAGTGAATACGCAATGGTACCGGTCTCAAACTTTCTGGAATCGTCATGATAAGAAAGTTTATCAAAATATGTATCAGCGGCATACATACCTGGTAAAACGGGGGTAATTTTATGTATAACTCGTTTACTTACATATAAAAAACCTGTTCCGTGCATGCCTAATAGCCATTTAAATCCGCAACCTGCCATTACATCAATTTGAAATTTTTCTACATCAATGGGAATCATTCCCGCTGCTTGTGCTGCATCCACTACAAATAGAGCATCATTCATGTGAGCAATTTTACCAATTGCAGCAAGGTCGGGTCTGAAACCACTGTTAAAACGAACAGCTGCAAGAGCTACAATTCGGGTTTTAGCATCTACCAATTTTTCTATGGACACAGGGTCAATACTATTATCGTCATTTATTTTTGCAAATCTAATTTCAACACCTTTCTCTTTTAGTTGTAACCAAGGAAAAATATTATTCCAATGTTCATATTCTGGGATAACAATATTGTCACCTTTTTTTAGATCAACACCTTGTGCTACAATCCCTAAACCAACACCAGTACTTGTTACCAATGCATATTCTTCTGGAGCACCACCCAATAATTTTGAAAGCAACCCACGTATGTTATCACGATCAAATGCTTTTTTACCAACAGGGTTTAATTCTGTTTTTAAATGCTTTTGAAGTCTGTCGTATACCAACGTATTTAAAGGAGTTTGTGAAGCACTGTTCAGATAAACAGCTTCTTTTGTAATTGGAAATAGTGATCGAATTTCTTCTACGGACATAGGTATAGGCTTTCTCTAAATTTTATTTAGTATTCAAAAACATCATGCTTTATATTTTCTGAACCATTCCATGGACGGAAATAAAGTATCCGTTCTTTTTGGCCAATTAGAGTAAACAATTCATCCATAACTTCAGTAGTGTATTGCGATTTACAGCAACCTAATGCTTCTCTTCCTACATTGTAATCATCTTCTGAATAGGGTATTCTATACGTTAAGAATTTCTTATCCGTAGTTTTTAGACTTTCTTTAAACCAACTTGCCATATTCGTTTTTATTTTTGGAGCTGCCTCTAAGTCTTCTTTTAAAACACCAACATAAAGAAGCTGTTTCAATGACTTTGTTTTATTTTTTTGAAAAACTTCAGTGACAATATTACTGACAATACGATGATCAGGATGCCCATAATAACCGCCAGGTCCAAAACTCATAACAACATCAGGTTTGTATTTTGTAAATAAACTATCAATTTTATCGTCAAGCGAAAAAAGATTTTCCATTTGTGCTAATTCACCGTCTGTATAATTCAATAGAATAGGAGGGTTTATGCCTAAGGTTTTTGTAGTACACAATGCTTCTTGAGAACGTACTTTAGCAAGTGAATCTCCAGCAGGAATGTTAGCATGTGGCGATACTCCATTAGACCCGTCAGTTGCCAATACTAAATAAATGTTTACACCTGCCTTGGCATATTTAGAGAGAATAGGTGAGATGGTACTTTCATCATCTGAATGAGCAAAAATAGCCATTATGGTTTTATCACTATGAGATGTTGGTTTAACTTCTTGTTGTGTGTTAATACCCTTATTACAGGAGATTAGTAGTAGCGTAAGACAAATAATTGTAATTATTTTTTTCATTGTATCGACTTTTAGTTTTTAAACTATCAATTGAAGTTGTTTGCGGAAGTAAGGATTGTTATGTGTTTTAAGGAACGAATTTAGCAAATACAAACCGAATAAGAAATCTTTTAGGTTTTTAAAGTACCTATAAAACTAGTAATAAATGAGATACAATTAAAGTTTACTTTTATAATGATATATTTTGCCCAAAAGTCAATAAACTATGATCAGGGTCGAGTACGGAAAACTCTTTTTGCCCCCAAGATTTAATTTCTAATGGTCCATTGGGGTGAATAGTCGTTTTAGAATCTAATAATGAGTCGTATAAACGGTCAATATCATCCGTTCTAATATAAACTTGACCATAATTTTCTTTAGGGTCTAGGTCTTTAAATAAAAAGAAATGAATTTGGATTTGGTCTTTTGTCATCATTAAATACGCATCAAAGTCAGCAGTATCAAATTCTTGAAATCCCAATTTGTTCATGTAGAATTCTCGTGTCACCTTTTTGTCACGCATGGGTAATTTTGGATTAATGTCCGTTAGCATAGTTCAAGTATGGGTTTTATTAATTGTATACAATGTTTTTAGGTATACCAAACTTTCTATTTAAATTTTTTAGCTTATTGTTCATTTTCTACATCTAGAGCCCTAAGAAAAAAATCAAATATTTATTTTCTTTCTGGTCATAATTTATAATTTGAAAGCTTTTTGTCAAACGACCAATTCCCACCGCCTTTGATAATTAAAAACAGACTACCTAAAAGCATGGCCCAATCAGTTCGGCTTGCATGCATCATTACCCAAAACCCATCATTGAATAAAATTGCTGATTTTGTGGTGGCAATTGCAACAAGCATAATAATGAGTGTAGGAATACTAGCTAACCTTGTGAGTAAGCCAATTAAAATCAATACACCGCAAACAATCTCAAACGTGCCGACAAACGCCGCAAGAAATTCTGGTGATGGAAGTCCTATTTTTTCGAAACGGCCTATTCCCCGAATTGAAGGGAAAAGAAATTTTTGAATGCCTTCTGAAAGAAAAACGGAGCCCACCATCAGGCGAATGAGAATGGTTGTTTTTGATGATTTAGTTCTTAGAATTTTTTGAAACATAACTATTTATCTATTTAAACTTGTATTTTCCCAAAAGTGCATATCTGGCACTTTTATTCATGTCTTCTCATCAGCTTTCTTACTGCAACTTCTCCATGACGCAATCTGATATTTTGTAAGAATCACTTTTCATCAGGCAATGTACCAGAACCTACCGTTGCTTCTTTAAACCACACTTCTGCATAGCTTCCATTTGCATATTGTTTTTCTATATCTCCCTCATAGGTTTCTGATTTAGTACTCTTCACGTTAGCTTGATTATAAGCTCCTTGTTTAAAATACTGCATTTCACCAGCATAAGCATTTTTTCGCTCCGTACCGTCACGTCCTCTAGATGCGTATAATGTTAATACTTGTTGAGGGATATCTGAATGAGTTACGAATTCGGAATTCAACAAGTTTTTCGTAAATTTTACAGTCTCATGCATTTCACTAGTAAAAGTCAGATACATTATACCCTTATAAACATTTATTTCATAACTAAATTCCTCTCCTAATTGAATACCATTTTTAGGCTCGTCAGGGTACGACGAAAAACTCGATCCTATAACAGACATATCATCTCCCCAAACAGCCGTTGAATAATCCCATCTTTTTGAATTGTCACCTTCTGTGTTTATTTCATAGTTCCAAAAAACGGAACCTTTTGTATAACCAGGAAATTTTTTATAATAGATTTTTAAAGGTTCATTTTCGTGGCCTTCGTCACTATGAATCTGTCCAACTACTACCGAGTATGAGGAGGGAACTCTCGCATCACCAGTGGTTGAAACATGCATCACTTTTAAGGTGCCTGTCAATTTACCTCCCGTTTCAGGTATCCAGTGTTGTAATTGCCCTAATTCTGTTCTCGTATTGCTTGAAGTACGCGAGGTAATACCAGAATTTGGTGTTTTATATACTACCCAATCCGTTTTTCCATCATTTGAAACATAAAAGAAATTTTTGTGCTCGTAATTTGTTAATTTTTCAGAGCGTGTACCATCCCCTAATAGTATACTCCATTCGTTCATAAACGGAATAACTTCACTTGGGTAAGTAGTGGTTTTAGTTTCTTTATCTTCAGATTTTTTAGTAGCGTTAAAGCAACTAGATAGTAGTGACAAAAGGGCAATCATTAAAAATAGTTGATGAAGTAATTTAGTAATTTTTGTATTCATTTTTGCAATTTTTTTAATGCAGTTTAAGCTTAGCTCTGTTCATTACTTTTTTTCTTTTCGTATAATGCTATTAAACCTAAAATAGGCCCTATGGCTAATAAGGTATAAATATACGCTGGATTCACTAAATCTTGTAAAAAATTAAGAAGCTGAATACTAATTATAGTAATGAAAAAACCAATACTATTTACAATGGTAAGAGCGGTACCTTTTATTTCAGCGGATACATTTTGAGCCACTAGCGTTGAGAAAAGAGGAGAGTCTGCGATAACAACCATTCCCCAAAAAAGAAGAAAAGCAATAAATAGGCTTTCAGACTCTGACATAAAGAGTAATGGTGATAAGAGACAGCATGTACATGATAAGATTAATGATATAGCTGCTATGCGTTTAGTTCCTGCTATACTCACAAGATATCCACCAATTACACAGGCCAATCCACCTATAGCTATAATAGAAAATGACAATAATGGGATGTTGAATACTACATCAGGATGTTGGATGGTATAGGTTTTTAGTATAACGGGTATAAAAGCCCAAAAGGCATACAATTCCCACATATGACCAAAATAACCAAAGGACGCAGAACGAAATTTACGATTTCGAAATACATCAAAACATGCGGAAAGATCCATTTTATTTGCAGATTTTCGGTAGGGGCCATCAGGAACCATAATCAACATTAATAAACCACCAATTATGGCAAGAGATGAAGTTAAGATGATCACAGATTTCCAAGGAAATGTACCGGTCATTTCTTTGGCTAAATGAGGGAATGCAGTACCAATTACTAATGCACCAACTAAAAAACTAAGTGATTTGCCTAATCCTTTTTCATAATAGTCCGTTGCTATTTTCATTCCAACTGGGTATATACCAGCTAGAAAAAAACCTGTAATAAAACGAAGTGAAAGTATACTTGTTAAACTGTTACCATCCCATATTACCCCAGCATTAAATAGGGAGCCGAGTAATGCACAGGTGAAAAATACTTTTGAGGGAGAAAAACGATCTGCAATAGTGAAAATGGCAAAGACCAGCGTACCTAAAATAAATCCGAATTGTACTGCCGAAGTTAAATGGCCCAAAGCACTAGTTTCAAGATTGAAATTCACTATAAGATCGCTCATTACCCCGTTACCAGCAAACCAAAGAGATGTACAGCAGAACTGAGAAATTACAATTATAGGAAGTATGAACTTAGATGGTTTCAAAAATAGTTTTATTCAATGATTGGGCTAATATAAGAAGGTCGCGTAAATATACACTCTGATTAGATTTGCATTTTGGAAATAATGATCGAATATGTTCTACATTCTTAGATTAATCTAAGAGAGTTTCTAAAGCCATTTCCCCACCTAACCTCTTAAGAATAGACATGTTGTTATTTTTTTTCTAATTCTTGATATTTTTTTCTCATACGTTGTAGTACTTCAGTATAATTAGGATCGTTTTTAAAATTTATAAGTTGATTTGGGTCTTTTTGTAAATCATGCAAATACTCATATTGCGGATTTTGTTCATAATAATTGGCATAAACATATCGCTGTTCATGAATTCCAACATATTTAGGAATCTTTTTATGTTCCATTCTGTGCTCAATTAAAAAATCATCTCGCCAATTGGAAATTTCTTCATTATTTAAAATGGGTTGGAGACTTTTTCCTTGATACGATTGAGGTACAGTAACACCGGATAAGTCAAGAATAGTTGCCGTGATGTCAATGTTAAGAGCTGTTTTATTTGATGTTTGTCCAACGTCTTTAGAAGGCATTCGAGGATCATAAATGATTAAAGGCACTCTTAGAGATTCATCATAATGAGACCATTTACCGGCAAAACCTCTATTGCCCATATAATATCCATTATCTGAAGAATAAATAATTATAGTATTTTTATCTAAACCTTTTGCTTTTAGCGATGCAATTACTCTTTTCATAACGTTATCATATCCACTAATCATACGGTAGTAAGCCTTCATGTTTGTTTGGTATTTCTCTTCAGTATCCCACCTCCAAAAATACCGTTCTCTGTTTAATGAATTTTTTAAAAAATCGGGATGATTTTCATATATTTCAGGAGCATTCAAAGTTGGTTTCGGAATAACTATATCTTCATACATGTTAGCAACGGACTGAGGATATGGATAATGGCCTTCATTTCCAGGAGTTAAATTGGCATCTACAGCATGTACTGCATTAAAGCTTATAGAAAGACAAAAAGGATTCTTAGAAGTCTGATTATTAATAAATTCAACAGCATCATCTCCACGAATTTCGGCAGAATGCCGTAAGGTACCATCAGCACGCTTTTCAAAATACGGTGCGTTTTTACGAGAAGGCTTAAAAAAGTCAAACATTTCTTTTATCATGCTATCTTTCATTTCAAGATTCACTCCAAATTTTCCTGTAAAACCAGTAGTGTATCCTGATTTTTTAAGCAACAAGGGATATGAATTAGCGATATATGCTTCTTTAAGTGGTTTTTTACCAAAAGTATAAAGGTGCTTGTATTCATACAATCCAGTGAAAATAGAAGCTCGACTAGCCGCACATATTGGAGAGGTAACAAATGCATTTGTAAACCGAATTCCATTCTTGGCAAGGTTATCAATAGTTGGTGTTTTTACAATTGGATGACCTGCAATGGAGAGAACATCATTACGTTGATCATCGACTAGGATAAATAAAATATTTGGTCTAGTTACATCATCCTTAGTCTCATTTTTACATTGACTAAATAAGAGGGCTATTACTGAGTAAAAAAAAAGTTTCAATATGTTTTTCATTTATTTTACTATTTATATCTTATCAGAAGTTACAGTAATCACATAATCGCCTTCTTTCAAGGAGAATTGTCCAGATTGTAGTCCATCAATCTCATTAGATTGGTTTAGTCCCTGCTTATTGCTAATTGTCACTATTTGTGATTCGGGCACTGGTAATGTTACATTAGCCTTAGTTCCATTTGGAACGGTTATTTCATAAGTATACCTCTCTGATGTCATCTTTTTCCAATTCGATACGATTACTCCATAAGGAGAATTATAAGTACAGTTCACAGCTTCAAGTCCTTCAGGCGTGGTAGGTGTAATAAAAAATTCTTTAAATCCGGGATGTTCAGAATCGGGACGTATACCAGCTAACCATCGATAGTACCATTCAGAAACCGTCCCAAACATTGGGTGGTTATTGGAGTATGTATTATCACTCTCTTTCCATGTTTCCCATATCGAAGTTGCTCCTTGTTTAATCATAAAGCCCCAACCCGGATATGTTGTACTATTTACGATATTAAAAACTGCATTTGGACCGCCGTTTTCAGCTAGTGTTTCTAGGACATATTTAGTGCCAAAAATTCCGGTATTAAAATGCTGAGATGGACCATTTTTAATTGCTGTTAATAGTGAGTCTGTTGCAGCATTAATTTCATCTTTAGGAACTATTTTGTGATAGAGTAACGTTGAAAATAACGTTTGTCTATTAATTTTCCCTATAAATGGTTTGTCCCAAAATTCAGCCCGTACCTGCTTCTTTAATTTGTATGCTAACGCTTCATATTTTTTTACATCTTTCGTTTTACCCATTACACCTGCAAAGGTCTTCATGATATGAGCACATTGCAAATAATGGCTAGTACCTGTGAGTTGTACCGGAACAGGTTCCATTGATTCATGATCGCTTAAACCTTTATCAACAATTCCTTCAGGATGAATCATTGCTACTTTATCCATCCATTTGTTATTTAGACCATAAAGTTCTTTTATAATGTTGGTATCATTGTAGTAGAGGTATAAGTAATATTGTGTAGTCAAGTAAGCTGATTCCCAACTAATGCCACAATATTCTATACCTGTAAATGGTGCGGTATCTACAAAATTTGAATCTTTCATCGCGTCTACCCAATCATAAACTGTTTTACGATAAAAGGATTGCATGTCGAAATTATAAATGAAGGCTTCACTAGTAGCATTTAAATCACCCCCATAGCCAAATTTTTCTCTTGCAGGGCAATCTGATTGAACGCTCACTAAATTTGCCAAAAATGTTCTTTCTGTAGCATCCTGAATCGAATTTAGTAATTTTGAGGAGCTAGAAAAACTATTTTTATTGGTAACATTGGTATGCATAAAAAGCCCCAAAACATCATCCATTTTAGGTTTTACTTTTAAACCCTTTATCTCCATGTACCGGTAAGTGTGGTAGGTGAAATCTGGGCTGAACCATTGCTCTTTTTTATCGCCTATGATATAACTATCGGTTTGCCATGCTATATCTGGTGCACCAGGGCCGCCAACTCCTTTTTTCTTAATTTGGCCAGCTACAGTGGTCATTGGGTTTACACTTCCATCCTTATAAACGCGTTCACCAAACTTGAAAGTAATGGTGTCACCTACAGCACCAGATAATTTAATTTTATAAGTCCCTGTAAAATTTATACCCATATCAACAATCCAATTTCCATTTACTGTAGAAGAAATATCGACTGGAGTTATTTCTTGGGTTATTTCAACAGGAGGGAAAAATGCCTTTACCAGTTTTCCACCAGGAGGACTTCCAATAGCGGCTGCTTGCCATTTCTTATCATCAAACCCAGCGGTGTTCCACCCGTCTAATTCTTTATTGGCATTATAAGAAACGCCAATATAAACACTGTTTTTTAAAATAGGACCTAAAGCATATTGCCAAGAGTTATCAGTAACGATTTCTTTAGATTCACCATTTTTATAACTAATGTTAAGTTTTGCAATAAATACAGGCTTTCCAACCTTAAGATCTTCTCTTAGGTTTCTTCTTCCCCATTTTCTTAAGGGTAATGGGTTATAAAAACCGTTACCAAGTACCACGCCTAAACAATTATCACCATTTTGAATGTGTGAAGTTACGTCGTATTCAGAATAGTATATTCGCTTACTAAAGTCAGTCCAAGCCGGATCAAGAACATTTTTTTTAATACCACTTCCATTAATAAATGCTTTATAATAACCCGCTGCTGTTATACTCAGTGTAGCAGATTTAATGGCTTTATCAGTTTTAAATTCTTTTCTGAATAATGGTGCCGGGTGCTCCAAATAAAATAACGAATCGCTTTCAGGGAGAGCTATACCATCTTCTATCCAAAATGCATTATCATTAAACGCTATTGTTTTCGTTGTTTTTTTTACTGAACTGTTGCATGAAAGAATTAGTAAAAGACAAATTGTAAAAAGTAGTTTTAGTATTTTCATTTTCTATTTCAATGAAGCAGAACAATATCGAATATGAATTAGTTGCTTGTTTAAGCAACTAATTTAGTAAATAAAACATAAGTGTACTTTAGTTTGTCCATCTTAACAATGTTTTTCAATTTTATGACATATTTATATTAAGACACTGATAAATGGGTATGCGTTTTAATACTAGGACACTATATTATTTTAATATTTTTCATAAACCATACTGGTTCTTACGTTAGAAAAACTTTTTGGATAATTAGTATTGTCTTTACTATAGATCACTGTCCCTGACATTTCAATATTTTTAATCTTTCCATTTGTGCTAAAAATGTGTGCATATTCAACAGATTCAATTTGAGGAGCTTTAAGATAATCTTCATCATAAGTACAAAAAACGGAGCTAACATTATTTATGTTTTGCTTACCCATTTTATCATGAATTAAAATATAATCGAGGAAATTTTCAGGATATAGTGGTGTGCGATAAGCAAATTCAGAAAAGTCTACTTTAGTTTTATTATCGTAATTAAAGTTTCTGATATTTTTTATACCAACGTAAGTATCAATTATTTTTAAAACATTTCCATTTTTTATTTGATATTCATATTTTCTTTTAAGTTCATATTTTGATAATTTTTTAGAATAAGATTCAATTTTCGAGATATAACTGTCAACATACGTATATGAAATTGAATCAGTATAATAATTAAGTGTATTTTTTCTCGAATTAAATAGCTCACTTTCTGATTTTATATATTCCACATGATTGTTTTGTAAATGTATAGAACGTTTTATTGTTATCGTATATTCATCACCTAAATCATGCTCTAATAAATTTAGTTCAAACAAATTGTTGCTAATTATATCAACACTATAGACACTTCCATTAGTACTGATTTGTGAAATTTTGTTCGACAGATCATATTTGTAGTTTATACTATGTGTTGGTCTTATACTTACTGCAGACAACGCTTGGTCAGTAAGAAATTGGACCGAGGTCAATCTAAAATTAGTGTTTTCGGTCTCTTTGAAATCATCACCGTTATTATCAGATGAACAAGATAATACTATTGCTGTGATGCAGAAAATAACTAATTTTTTAAATTTCATATTAAGATTAATTTTTTTTTTAGATGCTTAAACAGTACATAACGCACCAAAACGTTACATTATTATTAATTAAACTAGCATTGGTTTCAAGCAAATAATTATGCTAACATATGAATTACTTTAACGTTAGAATTTACAATTAATGCTATGGAATCGGTCATTTTTAATTCCGAGAATAAAAGTAGTACGTTTCAATGAAAAACGAGATTTATATTATATATTTTTTTGCTTTAATATGTTATTCATTGTAATATTGAATATCTCTGGTATATTCAATTTTATTATCAGTTTTCACATTGAAAACCGTAGTTTTTTTTGTCCAGTTTCCATTGTCGTCATAGATGTATGTACTCATTTCTTTAAATCCATCTGTCTGTTTTTCAGATGTAGATTTATCATTAGAAAATAGCAATGAAACTGATTGATTATTAAATTTATTTTCAACTTTAATTAAACTTGATTCATTGTCAAATAACATAGTTTTATTATGACTAGTTGATATTACCTTGACTGCATTTTTTGAATATTCAATTTTTACAGTATCCCTAATTTGATTTTCATAATTGATATTTATAAATGATGTTAATTTATTTTCAATAGTATAGAAGTACAAATATTTATTGATAATTGCATCTTCAGAATCCAATACTATTGTAGAATCTCTTAAGTTATTCGAATAGTAATTTTGGTGGTTGTAATTTGAGACTTTGGAAGATGTTTCTATAAATTTATCCGTTATGTGTCCTTTCTTATTAAATGAGATTCTTTCAGAAAGCGTAGTAGTATTCCCTCTATTAACATGTGTTTTAGAGATTTTACACTCTTTTACATCTCCCTTTAATTCACTTAAAAATAAATCTTTAGAAATTATAGCTGAAATATTTAATTTATTATCATTACAAGACACAAATAGAATAATACATAAAATAAAAATAAGGGTGCTCTTCATAAGAAGTTTATTAAGCATTCGTTTTTTTTTGTCATAGTACTATTATAGATGGGTGATTTTTTAATGGCTCGCAGTGTTTTATTAATTGCAGTTATTGTTTGACGCGAAGTTACAAAAAGAGGAATATAATGAGGTTTGAGGACACATGCAATTTTTATAGCTATTTAAAACAAGCTATAGCAATTACTAAATAAATGTTACTTTACAACCAGCGTTACAAAAACATATTTTTCTTTATGATTTATAATTTTCTGTAAAAATCTGTAGTAACAAAACCCATTGCTGTATAAAGATTTTAATAGAGTTAATTATTTTCTTGGTAATAATACAATCGCGTTAGACCACTTATCCAACCCGCTGGATGATGTATTCCACCTTCATCACCAAAATAAGTCGGTGCATCAGCTTTTTTTGTAGGTCTTTCAAGTTTAAATTGTTTAAATGCTTCAAATCCATTCGTAATTGTTCCCGTCATAGCATCCCAGTCTGCCTTAGAACGATTTCCTATTCCAACAATCATGCTGGCTGAAAAGTCACGGTCATTTTTATGAAACCCACTATGTAAACCAGTAATCCAATTTAAATTACCCATGGCAATATCAATAAATTGATCATCGTCATATAAATGATAAAACTCCATTGCTAAACCTGCCGCATAACCAAATATTTTGTTGTGTCCATGATACCAACCAGAGAAGTTTAGTAACCCCTCACCTTTGTAATATCCTGCTGGCAAAATTTTAAATGGGTTTTGCCCTGTAGCTGGCACAAAGTAATTGTAGGCAAATGATTTAACCGTTTTATGCCAATTAGCATTATCATTATGTTGTGGCCAAAGCTGCATCATTTCAATCATTGGTATTAAGTAATGCGGAAAATGACCACCTTGGTTATAGGCTTTATAATTTGCACTCCATGCTCCACAATGAATATTTGCTTTTTCAGTAAAATCATATGAGTCATATGTATAAAAATGGCCATATAAGCCATCTTCTGCTTTTTCTTCTGGAACTTGTCTTGCCATTACTCTTTTAGCATAAAGAACAGACCGTTCTTTGTATTCGGTTTCTCCCGCTTTGTAAAGCTCTAGCCCTGCCCACATCATCATAACCAAATCACGCGTCATCCATTCTTTTGGTGGCATAAACATTTTCTCTGGTGCACCGTGAACTATGGCATATTCCTTTCCGCGATTGTCCCAATGCAATACTGGTCCATATTGGTCGATCCATTCAAAAGATTTTTTAGAACGTTGAATATATTCAATACTTTTTTGCGAATTAATATCTTTAATAATGCGTCCAATACGGGCCAAAATCATGGATGTTTTTGCAACGTTACCTGTAACAACTTTCAAATTCTGACGTGCTTCATGCACTACAGCTCCTTCTTTATATCCTATTTCTTCGGCAAGATCTTGGCAATAAGCGACATAATTAGCACCAATAATCATTTGTTCTATAGTTTCTTGCTTTTCTTTTGTACTTAACTTACTACCAGTAAGTTCATACAAATCGCATAATGCATTAAGCATTATTATATGGCTACTAACTTCTTGAAGCGGACTTCCACAATCTTTCCAACCACCTTCAAGTTTGTAGCTTAAACTGTCACGCTTTTTTAAATGGGACAAGGCAGTTGCATACCATGTTTTATTCCACATCCTATTTTTTTCAATAATAATGGGTAATTCTTTCTTGCTAGCGAACAAGGTTTTTTTATGATCCTTAATTTCCAAAAAGTATGTGCCTGCTTTTTGATAATTAGAAAAGTCGACCTTCCACCAAAATTTGCCCCACTTTTTTTCCATTTTTAGAACCTTTCCTTTAAGTACTTTTTTATTGTCTGAAATTCGACGTAAAGTAAAGGTAGCATCGGTACTCAAAAATGTTGAGTCGGTGTTTTGAACCATCGCATTTTTAGGCATTAAAATATCATAGCCAACCTGAGAATATGTTAATAGTGTATAATCATAGGGCTTTTGAGAAAATACATTTATTGACATCGTCAATAAGAAAGTAATTATTAATTTTTTCACATTTAGATCTTTAATATTATTGAGTGTTATCTTACAACTGGCATAAGACAAGGCAAAATGTTGGGTAACAAGTTTGAATATATTTTGTACGAATGGGAAATTGGAGATTTTTCAGTGCTAGCAAATCGTTTGTCGTTTTATATTTAATTTAAAAGTAAGTATATATTAAATGCGGTGTTGTGCTTTTGTGCATTTCATTCTTTTGGAATAGGTAATTTCTATTGTCTTAAAAAGGATAATTTATCCCAATATCCTCTTTGAAATTTAATATTCCCGTAATTAATGTGAAAAAATCCACATCCACGTAGCCCTAATGGGTCTTTCCATTCCAAAATACCCCAATCATTATCCTCAAAAATGTTTTCAATAATACAATTCATATCCGCTTCTTTAAATTCTCTATCAAACATATCTCTGATTGCAGTTTTTCCAATTACAGGTTCATTTGTTACTTGATGATTAATCACGATGAAGCATAACGTGATAGAGTATAATTTCGTTGCGATAAATCCGATGGGATTTTTCGGACAAGAAATCAGGATTAAAGATACAGAAAGAATGTCGGACAATAACCTTTCCTAGCAATGAATTATAAGCATTGTTGCCTGTCAGTATTTTTTATTTATGTTTTCAATCTTTAATTTTCGATTTTTATCAATTCATTATACAAATTGTCTAAAAATTTTTGTTGCTTTATTTTTACAGTAAAATATCTTTGATAATTCGCTCCACAAGATTCTATATCCAAAATGTTTTTTTTGTTAAATGACCAGTCATTTGTGTTTTTTATAGTTAAACTTAAATCACTATTACAGCTAAGCCACAGATTAGAGAATTGAGTTTCTTTGTTTTCTTTTAATTTATTGAAATCCGCATAAACAGTAAAACCTTTCATTTCCGGATTAAAAAAACGGATAATTTCAGTAATTGGAACTCCTCCCCATTCTATTGTTATTCCTTCTTTAAAAGAAACATCAGTGATATCTTTCTCGTTTAGTAGTTCTTTTTGCTGATGTTTTTCCCAAAAGTAACGTTTTATATATGTGATTTTCGTGCCTTTTGGTAATAATATATTTTTAACAACTATAGGTTTCGATATTATATAATAAGGACTATCATTCTGGTTACTATTAACATACATTGATGCAGATGATTTGGCAAAGACATAAAAGAAACTAATAACTATTATTAGTATCCCAAATATTATAAATATGTTTTTTGTTTCCATTTTTCGTTAAAAATTTTGATTTTCATATTGCAGGCAACTTAGGAATATATGTACCGCTACATATATAATAACGTGATTAACATTTCACATTGTATGGAGTACAAAATATAGATATTAAATTGTAAAAGGAGATGTTCAAAAACGATGTCGAAGTTTGATCATCCAAATTTGTGATGCAGAGGATATTCACATCTTGAAAGGAGTAGTTTTACATGACCATATTCATGACCATTTAGAGTATAGACCATCTCAGGATATTAGTACAATCATAAAAAAGTTAAAAGGCAAAAATTCACCATATTTAATTAGAGTATTTTGCAGTAAATTATATTCTTTTTACTCAATATGTAGAGCGGAGACGTGGCAACACGAACATCAAAATCTCTCATTCCTTCATCAACATAATCGATCTCAATTTTTTTCCATTCATTTAAAATAGATTCTCAATTCAATTTCATTTGACCAAATTAAGTCTTACCCTTCAGCTGCTTTTAAAATATAGTACTTCATTTTTTTAAATTAAAAGCAACAATATATACCCACAATTGTGGGTATATCCTTAATAATTTCTGTTTGTTTTTTATGTAAAAAAACAATAAAATAAATCTTAAACCTCCATATAATCCTCAATAGGGTTACAAGAACATACTAAATTCCTGTCTCCATATGCATCATCAACTCGGCGTACTGGTGGCCAAAATTTGCCATCAGAAATATACGATAACGGAAAAGCAGCCGCTTGTCGGCTATAACTAAATTGCCAATCATCGGCCGTTAACATAGCTTGTGTATGTGGGGCGTTTTTTAATACAGAATCTACACCCTCTTCATAGCTATCAATTTCAGATTTTATTGAAATTAAAGCCTCACAAAAACGATCTAATTCTTGTTTACTTTCACTTTCAGTAGGTTCAATCATTAAAGTACCCGCAACAGGAAACGAAAGAGTAGGGGCGTGGAAGCCATAATCCATCAATCGCTTCGCAACATCAGTTACCTCTATGCCTTTGGTTTTAAATTCCCTAAAGTCCACAATCATTTCATGAGCAGCAAAACCTTTTTCACCGGTATATAATATTTTAAAATGTTTTTCTAATTTAGATTTTAAGTAATTGGCATTTAAAATGGCATATTTAGTGGCTTGTGTTAAACCTTCAGCACCTAACATTTTAATATAACCGTAAGAAATTAAATCAACCAAAGCTGAACCCCAAGGAGCAGCAGAAATTCCAGTAATGGCATGTTGTCCGCCCGTTTTAACAATAGGGTTGGTCGGTAAAAATGGAGCTAAATGCTTAGCCACACAAATAGGGCCAACACCAGGTCCACCACCACCATGTGGTATGGCAAACGTTTTGTGTAAGTTTAAGTGACAAACATCTGCACCAACTGTGGCTGGGTTCGTTAAGCCAACCTGAGCATTCATATTGGCACCATCCATATATACTTGTCCGCCATTGTCATGAATGGTTTTCGTAATATCTTTAATAGCACTTTCAAAAACACCATGTGTTGATGGGTAGGTCACCATTAAGGCAGCAAGATTATCTTTATGTAATTCTGCCTTTTCGCGTAAATCGTTTACATCTATATTTCCGTCTTCCGAAGTTTTGGTAACCACAACTTTCATACCGGCCATAACTGCAGAAGCAGGATTAGTACCGTGTGCAGAAGCAGGAATTAAACAAATGTTTCTATGAGATTCACCTCGAGAAGCATGGTATGCTCTAATTACCATTAAGCCTGCATATTCACCTTGTGCACCTGAATTGGGTTGCAACGATGTAGCGGCAAAACCTGTAATAATATTTAAAGAATGCTCTAAATCTCTCAACATTTCTTGATATCCTTGTGCTTGATCAATAGGCACAAATGGATGGATGCTGTTCCAGCTACTAGAACTCAAAGGAAGCATTTCAGAAGCGGCATTCAATTTCATGGTACATGAACCTAAAGAAATCATAGAATCTGTTAAAGAGATGTCTTTTTTCTCTAACCTTTTTATATACCGCATCATTTCAGTCTCTGAATGGTAATTTTCAAAAACTTCGAAGGTCATAAAAGGCGTATTTCTTTTTATGCTATCAGGTATTGAAGTTATATCGGTGTAGTTAGCACAAGCTGCATGCTCGGCATTTTCTGCTTCAGCTAAAATAGAAACAATGTTGTCCACATCTGCTATTGTGGTGGTTTCATTTAACGAAATACCAATAGTTGTATGGTCTAAATATAAAAAGTTGATTTCTGAAGCCTCGGCAAGCTTTTTAACGGCATTGGCAGCACTTACTTTTATTTTTAAGGTGTCAAAAAATGTTGAGTTTTCTTGTTGTAAGCCTAATTTTTTAACTTCTTTATTTAAAATAGTGGTTAAACTGTGTACTTTGTTGGCTATATATTTTAGTCCATCCGCACCGTGGTAAACGGCATACATACCTGCCATTACAGCCAATAATACTTGTGCCGTACAAATGTTTGAAGTTGCTTTTTCACGTTTTATGTGTTGCTCTCTAGTTTGCAATGCCATCCGTAAGGCTCTATTGCCATCGGTATCTATGGTTACACCGATAATTCGTCCAGGGATTGATCTTTTATACTCGTCTTTGGTTGCAAAGTAACCAGCATGCGGTCCGCCATACCCCATAGGAACGCCAAAACGTTGCGAAGTACCTACGGTTATAGATGCTCCCATTTCTCCTGGTGATTTTAAAATAGCTAAACTCAATAAATCAGCAGCTATAATAACTTTTATATCTTGTTGATTGGCTCTTTCAATAAAATGAGTATAATCATAAATTTGCCCATTTTTTGTAGGATATTGAACAATGGCACCAAAAACATTTGAAGAAAGTGCAGCATCTTCATGATGGCCATAAATAAGTTCGATTCCTAACGGTTCTGAACGTGTTTTTAAAATAGAAACCGTTTGTGGCAACACATCATCAGAGACAAAAAATTGTAAAGTGTCACTTTTCTTTTGAGCTCTTGAGCGATTATTATATAACATAATCATAGCTTCCGCGGCAGCAGTACCTTCATCTAATAATGATGAATTTGCCATATCCATTCCCGTAAGGTCAGCAATAACCGTTTGATAGTTTAACAAAGCTTCTAAACGACCTTGAGAAATTTCTGCCTGATAAGGGGTATACGAAGTGTACCAACTTGGATTCTCAAAAATATTTCGTTGAATAACGGCAGGTAAAATGGTTGGGTGATACCCTAAACCAATATATGATTTAAACTCTTTGTTTTTTTTAGATAATTTTTGAATATAACTGCTAAATTCATACTCGCTCATTGGTGATGGTAGATTCAACGGTTTCTCTAATTTAATATGACTAGGTATAGTATTGTCTATCAATTCATCCAAGCTATTTACCCCAATGGTCTTAAGCATTTCTGGAAGGTCATTTTCGCGAGGGCCGAGGTGTCTTAAAGTAAAAGAATCCGTTTGCATAAAATATATTGTTTAGTGTGCGTGTCTATGAATTATTATAATTCAAAAGTAGCAAAAAAAGAGGTATTTTTGGACCTACTATTATACAATTTATCAGCATCTCTAACATTTTAGATTTTTCACCAAATGCCAACATTAAAACGCATTTTAGATTTTTACATTTTTAGTAATATTCACGTGGCATTAGCGGTGTTTTGTTTGGTTAAAATTACATTAATGTCGTATGGAAATAACAGTAATTTATTTGCTCTTTTTTGTTTGTTTTCAACAATTGCATCTTACAATTTAATACGTATTTTTAGAGTAGAAGAAGTGCAACCATGGTTTTTTGAATTCATAAAAAAACACAAAACAGTAATTGTAATACTAACCGTTTTTAGTGTAATTGTAAGTTTGTATTATGCATTTTACTTTAAACTTGAAACCTTTTTATGGTTGTTGCCTTTTGGTGTTGTAACTTTTTTGTACGTTAATCCTTTTGACATCAAAAAACAAAATCTTTCATTGCGTTATATTGCTTTTGTAAAGCTATTTTTAATAGCTATTTCATGGGCAGCTGTAACGGTTATAATTCCATTGGTACAACATCGCCATCATATTGGGAACACTGAAATTATACTATTTGTACAACGCTTTTTATTTGTTGCGGCAATAACTATTCCTTTTGATATTAGAGATGTAGCTTATGATAAAGAAGAGTTGAAAACCTTACCTCAATCCATCGGGGTACCAAAATCAAAATGGTTAGGGTTATTGTTTTTAATGCTGTTTTTAGGATTAGAGTTTTTTAAGACTACGGTTGATCCAGAACAATTGAGAATTCATTTCTTTATTGCAGTAGTAACGTTACTCTTTTTAGTAAAGTCAACCGAAGATCAAAACAAGTATTACAGTGCTTTTTTTGTAGAGAGTTTGCCTATTGTTTGGTTGGGATTGTTTATTTGGTTGCGATAGTATCTAAAAACCTGTTGTAAATAAATTTCGAGCTCCTTTTATACCACATTTTTGATACTTATGGTACGCTTGTGCAGCACGTTCGTCAATTTGTTTTCCAGTTTCATTATATATCCATCCGTCTAAGGCCGCTTTTAAAACATAAGCTTCAGGTGCCATTAAATGCGTAGTCCATAAAATGGGATTTGCTTTTGCAGATTTTAATTCTGATGAGAAATAGTTTTTACTATAGCACGCCAGTACAATGGCATCTTTTTTGGAAGTTTCTATTGGTTTATACGTAACATTTATGTCAAAATCCATTAAGCCATCATGGCCTATATATGACACTAAATCAGCACTACCCCCAAAATTTAATGACAATTTTTCATGTGTTATGGTAATAGATTTTTGTCCGTTAGATGCTTTTAGAAATTCTTCACTGCATGTTTTTATTTTTTCACCATCATAGGCATCAGCAAGCATGTAAACATCTTTAGATTTATGCTTAAATAAAATGCGTTCTAAAATAATTGGATTATCGGTGGCCAATGTGTTTACTAGCTCCCAGTCGGATGTTTTGTTTTTAAAGTATGACTTTACGCCATAAGCGGCACCCCAATACAAGTTGTTTTTTATATCCTTACCATTACCCAAACTTTTTGGAACCGGAACGATACCTTGGTTAATATTATCGCAAAGAGCAACGAAGGTGTGTATGGTTTTAGTTTGCCCAAAAATGTTTATGGATAAAAGAAAGAGTAAAACTAAACTAGAAAGAATTTTCATGGTAAAACTATTTAATTGAATTTCAAAAATAGTATATCAATAACGTAGTGAAAAGTATAAATGAGTAAACGCAACCATTTAATGTATAACCGATTTGTTCCAATAAAAAAGCGTCCCACTCCTGGGACGCTCTAAATTTAACTAACTCAAATAATTTATACAATGAAAGCAAACTACTTTGCTAACACATCTATAACGGCAAGTTCCATGCCAAAATTGTATGAGTTGAGTAATTGAAAAGTTAAAAAGTGTTAAAATTTTATAAAATGTGTTTTTGTGCCTTGTAAGAAGAGCGTACCAAAGCACCACTTTCTACATGTCTAAAGCCTAATTTTAATCCAAACTCTTCGTATTTTTTAAATTGTTCGGGCGTAATAAATTCTTTTACAGGTAAATGCATTTTACTAGGTTGTAAATACTGACCGATAGTAACTACATCAACATTTACATTTTTAAGATCTGTCATGGTTTGCATAACTTCGTCTTCTTTTTCACCCAAGCCTAACATTATTCCAGATTTTGTTCTTTTGATACCACTATCTTTTAGATATTTTAATACCGCCAAACTCCGATCATATTTTGCCTGAATTCGAACTTCTCTAGTCAAACGTCTCACTGTTTCTACATTGTGAGATACTACCTCAGGTGATACCGCTATAATTCTGTCTAAATTTTTATGTATAAGTTGAAAATCAGGAATTAAAGTTTCTAATGTAGTTTCTGGATTTGCTCTGCGTATAGCATTGACTGTTTCTTCCCAAATTATTGAACCTCCATCTTTTAAATCATCTCTATCAACAGAAGTAATTACGGCATGTTTTATTTGCATTAATTTAATTGAACGAGCCACTTTTTCAGGTTCTTCCCAATCTACCGTATCAGGTCTACCAGTTTTTACACCACAGAATCCACAAGAACGCGTACACACGTTACCTAAAATCATGAACGTTGCAGTGCCCTCTCCCCAACATTCACCCATATTTGGACAGCTACCGCTAGTACAAATTGTGTGTAAATCGTATTTTTCAACCAAACTTCTTAATTCAGTATATTTTTTACCTGTTGGTAGTTTTACACGCAACCATTTTGGTTTTTTTACGGGAAGTATTACAGATTCTTCTGACATATTCTCTTGTTCAATTTTTATTGAATGCAAAGTTACGAATTCAATTTTAAACTTAAGGATATTTGTAATATTCCGTAAAGCCATTTTAACCAAATTACCTAGCGTATAGATATAGTAGTCTTAAGACGGCATCGATTATTAAAACAGCATTTAAATTGGGGTTATAGATTAAAAAGATACCACACACTAAATCCGACAAGGAATAGAATACCTAAATAGCTTACGATTTTCATTCCCATTGACGGACGCCATTCTTTTGGAGTATGCCTACTTGAAATCAACATAAAATTAGCAATAGCATAAAATGGAGCTGTTAAAAAAGATAAGATCGTTGCAACTTTAACTAAGGCTATCATATTAGAAATAAAATAGAATAAGATAATCATGGTACCCGCTGAAAGAATAATAATCCAGAAATTATAAGTTAGCTTCGTTTTTTTCTGAAATAATAATACTGATGATCTTTCCATAGCACGAGGAGATGCATCAAGCGTTGTTAGTGTTGTACTCAACATTGTTGTAAACGCAGCAACACCAATAAAAATAGCTGTTTGTGAGCCTAAAGTTTCTGTATATAGACCTATTATTTGTTGTGCAAAAACACCTGCACTACTACTAAATTCATTACCAGATTGATACATAATTAAAGCTCCCAAACCCAAAAAACAAAAAGCTAAAATTGTTGTGCCTACATAACCAATGTTAAAGTCGAATATGGATTGCTTAGTGTTGTATTTATTATCTCCATCTTTTTGCTTTTCCAATGCCCAAAGCGAGTGCCAGGTGGAAATATCTAGCGGAGCAGGCATCCATCCTAAAAAAGTAATTAGAAAACCAATTTCTAATGCTCCTTTGGGGATGATTTGAGTAAAGCTAACAGTCTTGTTTGTCTTGAAAATGGCTACACCAACGGCTATTAAGGTACTTACGGTGAGTATTACAATAATAACTTTAATTAAGTTGTCAAGTAGTTTGTATTTACCAATTAACAATGTGGTTAAACAAATTAGTGTTATGATTATACTCCATATAGTAACATCTGGTGTAATGCCAAATAGATTTGCAGCTAACCCCGCAGTTACTATGGTAACGGCAGCTTGTATAGTAAACATTGTTGTAAAAGTAAGAATATAATATACAATCAAAACACCTTTGCCAAGTCTCTTATAGCCATCAATTAAACTTTCTCCAGTTGCAGTAGCATAACGTGGCCCATATTGAAAAAAAGGATATTTAAAAAGATTAACCAGCAGTATAGCCCATATAAGTCCAAATCCGAAATCGGCTCCAGCTCTTGTTGATTGCACTAAATGAGAAACGCCAATTGCCGCACCGGCAAATAGCAAACCAGGGCCTAGTTTTTTTAGCCAACTTTTATTCATGGTTTAAAAATAGTCTCAAGGCGTTGATATTTTGCCAATTGCACGAAACATCTCATGAAATTTCATAGAATTGTAGTTTGCTTTTGTGAAAATAGTGATTTTTTTTAATGCCTAACCCGTAATAATTTATACAGCACTATAGCAAATATAAAATGGTAATTTTAAGATGTTGTCTAATTGATAAGTGTTAATTGTATTATGACTTTGCGGAGTTAATAATTTCGGCCAATAATTTCTTAGCTCGTAATAACTTAACTTTAATAGTACTCATGGGTTCGTTAAGTTCTATAACCATTTCTTTATAGCTCATTTCTTGAAAAAAACGAAGATTTATAATTTCTTGATAATGAGGTTTTAACTGTTTTATGAAAGCTAGTAATTGTGCTAAATTTTGTTCTATTATTAAAAGGTCATCGGGCGTTGGCTCTGCATCTTTTATCTTATACGCTTCAGAGTTTTTTTTGTCAATAGAAATAGTTTCTGTTTTTTTCTTACGAAGTTGGTCAATAAACAAGTTATTGGCAATGGAAAGTAGCCATGTTTTGAACTCGTAATTTTCGTCAAATGTATCAATTTTATCAAATGCTTTTGCAAAGGTTCTGATGGTGACATCCTCTGCTTCATTTTCATCATTTGCTTTGTTGAGAATGAAACGATAAATGTCTTTCCAAAACATATTAAGCAAAAAGGTATAAGAAGTTTCATCTCCTTGCTTTGCTTTGTTAATACTTTCAATAATATTTTCCGTCTTTTTTACCAAGAGTTGGGTTTTCCTTTTAAGTTTCTAATAAATATTACGAATTGAATAAAAACTAAATATATATCTAGTATTGGAAACCAAGGAATCAAATCTTTTTCATTGAGTTTTTCGGCAGCTTTTCCAATAATAATATATTGTATAAGTAGTCGTAATAGCATTAATAAGATTACATTCCAAATTTCCAGTTGTCCAATTAACGAATAAGCCAACAATATTATTGTTAGTAACCAAAATGAGATTTGAGAAATATAATAAATACCTAATAAACTTTTATGAATAGGTTTATAGTAGTTAGCAGTGGTAACATGCCTTCTTTTTTGATTAAACCAACTCTTAAAGGTTGTTTTGGGTTCTGAAATGGTAAAACTTTGTTTTGTAAAACAAATAGTTGTATTTTTTTGACTGGCTACTTCATTTATAAAGAGGTCATCATCTCCTGATGTTACATTAGCATGACTTACGAATCCATTTGCCTCGGTAAACAAACTTTTTTTATAGGCTAAATTTCTACCTACTCCCATATAAGGCATACTCATTTTTGCGTATGAAAAATACTGAACCGCTGTTATCAATGTCTCATAACGTATTATTTTATTCAAAAAAGAATTGGATATTTTTTTATAGGCACCATATCCCAAAACTATTTTTTTACGATCACTGAATTGAGAGGCCATTTCTGAAATCCAATGTGTTGAAGCAGGCTCGCAATCCGCATCAGTAAATAAAAGATATTCATATTTTGATGCTTCAACACCTTTAGTAATAGCGTTTTTTTTGTTGCCAGAATAATTCTCACTAGCTTTTATTTCAATAATTTTGAGATGACGAAATCTTATTTGATATTCTTCAAGTAGGGTAGAAGTAGTATCTGTAGAAGCATCATTAACAACAATTACTTCAAAATCTAGGTATCTTTGTGTAAGTACTTTTTCTAAATGTAGCTTTAAATTATCAGCTTCATTTCGAGCACAGATAATTACGGAAAATTTTAACTGCTTTATGTTTGTTACTTCTTGTTTTGAATAAGTAAATTTACTAAATATGTAAAAATAGAATAGTTGTGCGACTACACTTAAAACAAAAATTACATATAAAAAGATTAACATTAGTTATGTTGTGGTTCTTTACAAGAGTCAAATTGATCAGGTGATTTACCGCAAAAACCACAAGAATCGCCATTTTCATTTAATATTGGATTTTGACTAGCACAAGTGCCTGCAAATTTACCATCTTTTTTAGCCCAAATCTTTATAGCAATTCCAGCAAAAGCTAAAGCTAACAGCCCTAATGTAAGGAGTAAAAGTTTCATAATTATTATTTTCTACAAAGGTACTCAAATTCAATGAATTTTAATAGCCAAGAAAATATTTAGTATATTTATCAAAACGATGAGCCTGATATTAAATAAAATGTGATATTAAAAATCGGGTTACTAACTAAACTTTATACAATATGAAAAATTATTTAGCAGAAATGTTCGGAACATTTGTTCTGGTATTTATTGGCTGCGGTAGTGCGGTAATTTCTGGCGGAGATGTCGGGTTTTTAGGAATAGCATTTGCATTCGGTATTGCTGTTTTAGCAATGGTTTATGCTATTGGTCCTGTATCAGGATGCCACATTAATCCCGCTATTACAGTGGGTATGCTCTTTGCAGGAAAAATTAACGCCAAGGATGCAGGTGGTTACATTATTTTCCAGATTATAGGTGCTATTTTAGGTGCTGGGGTATTATTCTTAATTGCAGGCGGTCATGCTGATTATGATATTGCAATAAACGGATTAGGACAAAATGGATTTGGCACAGGATCTCCTAACGGATACAACATGCAATCTGCATTTATAGCAGAAGTGGTTTTAACAGCAATATTTTTATTAGTTATTTTTGGTGCTACACATAAAGATGCTAATGTTAAATTTGCAGGTATTGCTATTGGTTTAGCTTTAACAATGATTCATATTGTTGGTATTCCTATTTCAGGAACTTCAGTAAACCCTGCACGTAGTATCGGACCTGCTTTATTTGTACAAGGACTTGCATTAACTCAGTTGTGGCTATTTATTGTAGCACCAATTATTGGTGGTATTTTAGGGGCTTTGATATGGAAAATTATTAAACCGGTTGGATAAACAGTTTTGGTCTAAAAAAAGGCTCTGAGATATTCTCAGAGCCTTTTTTTTGTATTTGTATTAAAGTATTTTATTCTTTTTTCAAATATATTGCTGCACTAATACCTACTTCACTCCATGTTTTACTTACTCCATCAGGTCCCTTATGTAAATCAAAACATGCTTTACTTATAGATTCTAAAGCAGATTGAGCTTTAAAATCTTCTAAATTTAATGTACCTTCTAATTCAACTAGTTGACCACTTGATGTATAAGTAACAGGAACTTTATGCTGTACGCCATTCATTTTTAGATCTACGTTACCAGTACCATCTTTTTTCAAGTTTAAGGTACCAGTTAAAGATACGGTAGCATCCATTACTCCAAAAAACAACGTTTTTAATTTTGAGTCTCTAATAGAATCTTTAGAAAATAAACTGCTTACTGGTATGTCAAATGTAGTACCATCTAAAGCACCCATCGCTGTTGTATCATTCTTAACATTACCAAGGGTAATTTCTTGAAAAACACCATGTACCGCAACTTTATCAGTAGTCTTATAACCTGTCCAATTAACAGTGATGGTTTTAGATTCAATGGAAAATTTTGCAGGTACTTCTTCTTTTACTTCTTTTTTACAAGAAATAGCACTTATACTCAGTACTGCACCTAAAAATACTACGGATAACTTTTTTGTTAGATTCATTATTAATTTATTTTTTGATTTGTTATTTTTTCAACTAATTCAATATATTTTTCTTTTGCTTCATCAATACTTAAATTTTTAATTTGAAACCATGCATTTAGTTTAAAAGCATTTTTTAATGGAATCCCCTCAGTAGGTTCCTTAAAATTTCCACCTTTTGTTGCTTGCTTATAATAGGCATAAAACATTAACATAGTGTCTGGTGGAATTCTTTGTGTCATTGCCGAGGCAATATCAAAGGCAGCTACAAATCTTTTATCAAGTTTAGACATATGCTGCTATTATGGTTTCTCCTCCTTTAACTTTATCGTTTATAGATACATTAATTTTCATATCTAATGGAACAAAAATATCTACTCTAGATCCAAATTTAATAAATCCAGAATCGGCACCTTGTACGGCATTATCATTCTCTTTAGCATAATTAACAATCCGTCTTGCCATGGCACCAGCTATTTGTCGAAACAAAATTTTACCAACTATTTTATTTTCAACAACTACTGTTGTTCTCTCATTATCTGTCGATGATTTTGGATGCCAAGCCACTAAATACTTACCAGGATGGTATTTACTATAAATTATTTTTCCGCCAATAGGATATCTAGTTACATGTACATTCAAAGGTGACATAAATATAGAAATCTGCCTACGTTTATCTTTAAAGAATTCGTTTTCTTCAACTTCTTCAATAACGACAACCTTTCCATCTACAGCGGCAATGATTTGATTATCATTTTCTACGGTGTGTCTTTTAGGGTTTCTAAAAAACTGTAGTATTAAAACAAACAGAATTAAAAAAAGAACCATAATTGAAGTTCTTAACCATTCAACATGAATTAGGTTATCAACTAATAAAATAATACCAGCAAAAATAAGCATTGAAATCATGATTATTTTATATCCTTCTTTATGAAACATTTTTATAATAATTAAGTGATGATATGTAAATATACGTAAACGAAAGGTGCAGCAAAAATAATACTATCCAGTCGATCTAAAAATCCACCATGCCCTGGTATAAAATTGCTACTATCTTTTATGCCTGCTTCTCTTTTAAATTTAGATTCTATTAAGTCGCCTAAAAGTCCAAAACCAAAAACTATAAAAGCAATAATTATCCAATGTATTAGAGCAATATCAGTTAAGTACAATGAGATTAAATAGCCACCAATTAAAGCTGCTACCAATCCGCCTAAAGCACCTTCTATAGTTTTATTAGGAGATACTTTTTTGTATAATTTTGTTTTACCAATAGTACTGCCCACTAAATATGCAAAAGTATCACTAATCCAAATTAAAACAAAAACACTTAAAATAATTTTCGGATGGTATTCACCATCAATAAAAGGAACTTGTATTAGCATTGCAAATGGCAAGGCAATATATGCCAATGCTAAAAAGTAATGTCCAAGCTTACTAGACGTTAGTGTTATTTTTGATATAAATAGTTGATAGATAACGGGAATAAATAAACTGGTAATGAGTAAAAAGTGTAGGTATTTAGAAACTAGCGTAGGGGTTTCAATAAAATTAAGATAAATTAAGGTAGCTACAATAAAAGTCCATTTATAGCTGAGATGAATTAGATTTTTAAATTCGTAAAGACACAACATCATAAAGATGTAAAAAACGGCATAGAAAGATTCTTTAGCATAAAGTATACTACCAATAACTAAAGCAACGTAAATTATGCCTGATAATGCTCTGACAACAATTTCTCGCATGTTATAAATCTTCTAGTAATAGCAAATATAAGTTTTTTGCATTATTATTACCAAAGCTTAAAAAATCATCATCCACTTTTTCAGGAACATAACTTTTTATAGAACTAATGTTTGTAGGAAAGTTTTTTTCATACGTTTGTCTAATACCCATTAACCCTTCGCTTTTATCTTTTACCATTTGACTGGTTTTTGCAAATACTATAAAGTAGTCTGGTAATTCGACAATTTTATGATAATGAACTTGCTTTGAAGAAAACAAAATACTCCCTTCATCAGAGAGTAAATGTTCACAGTACGTAAAAAATGGATAGTGTTTATTGATGGTAGAGGTATTATCACTATCAACAATAGTTAAAATCTTCTTTAAGTCATTATCAAAACAGACTACATTTTTCCAATTATTTTCCTTTAGAATATGAGACAAATGCTGATTGACTTCTTCTTGATTAGTACAATATAAAAATTTACCGCCTTTATCTATAAAATTGTGTACAAAAGTTTCATCTAAACCAGTTGTATCTAAAACTGATGATTTAGACTCCACAACATCTAAATCGTTTTCCGATGATGAGCCAAAAAGTTTTTTAAAGAGATTCATTTACTTAGAGAGTTTCTCAAAATTATAAATTTAAGAAACGATTACGCTAGTTCTGTTGAAATCTCACCCTCATTGTTCACATCTTTTTCGTCTTTAACTTCTTTAACTGCTTTTTTAGCTTCTTTTTTTTGTAAATCCTTTTTAGCTTTACTAACTGCTAACGGTTCTTTTGCAAATGGTCTTTCACCTAGTATTTTTACTAAATCATCACCAAATATCACTTCTTTTTCTAATAAGAGTTCCGCTAAGGTAGTCAACTCTTCTTTGTGTTCAGTAAGAATTTGTATCGCTCTTTTGTATTGTGTTTCAATCAAGTGAGAAATCTCTTGGTCAATTAACACTGCAGTTTCTTCACTGTAAGGTTTTGAGAAATTATAATCTGATTGTCCTGATGAATCGTAATAGGTAATGTTACCTATTTTTTCGCTTAACCCATAAACTGTAATCATTGCTCTCGCCTGTTTTGTGATTTTTTCAAGATCACTTAAGGCTCCAGTAGAAATTTTACCAAATATTAATTTTTCAGCAGCTCTACCACCCAAGGTTGCACACATTTCGTCTAACATTTGTTCTGTTTGTACAATCATTCGTTCCTCTGGTAAATACCAGGCGGCCCCTAATGATTGACCTCTTGGTACAATTGTAACTTTTACTAGGGGAGCGGCATGTTCTAATGTCCAACTCACTGTTGCATGACCTGCTTCATGAAAAGCAATAGTTTTCTTTTCTTTTTGGGTCATTATTTTATTTTTCTTTTCTAAACCACCAACAATTCTATCAACGGCATCTAAGAAATCTTGATGATGTACTGCCTTTTTATCTTGTCTTGCCGCTACTAAAGCAGCTTCATTACAAACATTAGCAATATCCGCACCAGAGAAACCAGGGGTCTGCTTAGCTAAGAATTCAATATCAACATCTTTAGACATTTTTAAAGGTCTAATATGAACTTCAAAAATTTCTTTACGTTCATTCATATCAGGTAGGTCAACATATATTTGTCTATCAAATCTACCTGCACGCATTAAAGCCTTATCTAATACATCAGCACGGTTTGTGGCTGCTAATACAATAACATTAACATCTGTACCAAACCCATCCATTTCAGTTAATAATTGATTCAATGTGTTTTCACGTTCATCATTACCACCTGAAAAATTATTTTTTCCTCTCGCCCTACCAATGGCATCAATTTCATCAATAAATATAATGGAAGGTGATTTTTGAGCAGCTTGTTTAAACAAATCTCTTACACGAGAAGCTCCTACACCCACAAACATTTCAACAAAATCTGAACCTGACAATGAAAAGAAAGGTACTTTAGCTTCACCTGCAACAGCTTTTGCCAATAATGTTTTACCTGTTCCTGGAGGGCCTACTAATAGGGCTCCTTTAGGAATTTTACCACCTAATTTGGTATATTTATCAGGGTTTTTTAAGAAGTCAACTATTTCTTGAACTTCTTCTTTAGCTCCTTCAAGTCCGGCAACATCTTTAAAAGAAGTTTGAACTTTTTGATCTTGATCAAATAATTTAGCCTTAGATTTTCCAATATTAAATATTTGACCACCTGGTCCACCACCACCACCAGATCCTGACATACGTCTCATAATAAAAATCCAAATGGCGATTATAAAGATAAAAGGAAGCCACATAAATATACCATCCCAAACACTTGTTTCTGTAGTATTATTGGTGTCAAAATCTAATTTATACTCGGCTTTATTAGTACTTAGGTCTTTTTCGAAATTTTGTAAATCACCAAAGTCAAAAACATATAATGGATCTTTCGCATTATAGAAAGGGCTATTAGTTTTCTCTTTGTATTTTTCTTTTTGTAGAGCTTCTGCTTTAATAAAAACCTGTGCTACATCGTTGTTAACAATAACAACTTTTTCAACGTCATTTTCTTTTAATATTTCAGTAAATTCATTTTCAGTTAATTTACTTGTAGCTAGTTCTGAGCTATTAAAAAATTGATAACCTATTATTAAAGCAAATAAAATACCATAAACCCAGTAGAAATTGAATTTAAATTTAAACTCTTTAAAGGGCTTCTTATTGTTGTTCTTTTTATCCTTACTCATTGATGCGTTCTAAAATTGTTATTGTTTGTTTTTAAGCTTCTATAGTCGTGATTTTAGCATCACCCCACAAGCTCTCAATGTCATAAAATTCTCTGATATGTTTTTGGAAAACATGAACTACAACATTTACATAATCTAATAAAATCCATTCTGCGTTAGCCTCGCCTTCGATGTGCCATGGATTTTCTTTTAAGGCTTTACTGACTGTTTTTTGTACCGAGCCTGAAATTGCATTTACCTGTGTGTTTGAACCACCTTCGCAAACTATAAAATAGTCTGAAACTGTATTTTCAATATCTCTTAAATCTAAAATGTTAACTTTTGCACCCTTAACCTTATCTATGCCGTTAAGTATCTCTGAAATTAACTGATCGGTACTAACTTTATTTTTCGTCATTAACTGCCTTTATAATTTTGATGCAAATGTATTAATTTTATCATTAGTGATGAACTCATCTTCACTTTTTGTTTTTTTGCAAAAATGATAAGTTCATATTGTTATATTTGCATACATATGAAGATAGTCAAAGTTGGTGCCATAGATTCTACAAATTCTTATTTAAGAGAATTAATGAAACAATCTTATGTTAAGGATGCCACGGTCGTTGTTGCAGAAAAGCAGAACAAGGGTAAAGGGCAAGGAGATAATCAATGGTCTTCTGAAGAGGGTAAGAACCTTACCTTTAGTGTTTTAATAAGATTTGATAACCTAAAAGTAGTCCATCAGTTTATGTTAAATTACAGCATCTCAATTGCCATCTATAATGTGTTGAGATATTATATACCTGAAAAATTATCTGTAAAATGGCCTAACGACATTTTGTCAGCCGGTAAGAAAATATGTGGTGTTCTATCAGAATGTGTTTTAAAAAGTTCTAACGTGAACTACGCAATTGTAGGTATTGGTTTAAATGTAAATCAAGAAAATTTTTCTGATGATTTGTCAAATGCCACTTCATTAAAGCGAATTTTAAATAGAACTATTGATAGAGATGAACTGTTAGAAAAATTATTATTAGAAATCCAATATCAAATAATAGGCGTTAGAAAACATGAGTTTAAAAAGATAAAAAGTCAATACGAATCTATCTTATACAGAAATGGTGTTCCGTCTATGTTTAAAAATGCAGATGATCAGGAATTTTTAGGAAGAATAACTGGAACTTCACTAATGGGAAATTTAATTGTTGAATTAGAAGACGAAAGTCTTAAAGAATTTGGTCTAAAAGAAATTAAATTTATTTAATTCAATTATAATTTTTCAATATTTTCAGTTAGCGTAGTAATAAATTTTTGAATAGGGTTTTTAATCATCATGGCCACCATTGGGTTAAATTTACCATCAAATAAAAGTTGAACTTCACTTGAATTATCGTCAATTTTTACAATATTTCCTGTTAAAGTAAATGGAAATTTATCACTTGTAGATCCTAGTACTACCTTACTTGAAGCTTCTTGCTCTTGAAGTTTTAATCGTATTTCTGGCATGCCTTTTAAAGAAAACAAGAAAGAATCTTCACCAACTTCAAATTTATCAGTATTCTCAGGCATAATTTGTTCGTAATTTTCAACTTTAGTTAAAAACTTAAACATTTCTTCTTGAGTCTTACTTGCTATTACTTTATTTGTTTCTAAATTCATTTTTCTTATTTAAATTTTTATTCTAAAGAGAACTAACCATTCCATTCACTTGGTTTCATTCTCCATTTCTGTAGCGTAAATTGATCTTCTTCTGCCACATATTCTCTGGCTACAGCTTGTTCAATCAACGTATCATAATCGCTTATAGTTGTTAATTCTACATTTGCGTCCGCAAAATTTTGAACAGCAACATCAAAACCATAACTAAATATAGCAACCATACCCTTTACATTAATTTGTTGCTCTCGTAAAGCTTCAACTGCTTTTAGGCTGCTACCACCTGTACTTATTAAATCTTCAACGACAACTACGGATTGATGCTTTTCAATTTGACCTTCTATTTGATTTTGTCTACCATGTTTTTTTGCTTCTGGTCGTACATATATAAAAGGTAACCCCAATTCTTGTGCCACTAATGCTCCTATAGCTATTGCACCCGTTGCAACACCTGCAATAGCATCAGGCTTTCCGTATTTTTGATCTATTATTTTAGATAAAATTTCTCTAATATAAGTTCTAACGTTTACATGTGATAAAGCAATTCTATTGTCACAATAAATAGGAGATTTCCATCCAGATGCCCAGGTAAAAGGATTTTTTGGACTGAGTTTAATTGCCTTAATTTGTAATAAGAACTCAGCGGTTTCTTTAGCTTTGTTTTTTTCAAAAATCATAAGCACAAATTTAAACAATTATTTCAATAAAATATTAATTAATGAAGACCGTATTTTTTAACAATTTCCCAATTAATTTGGTTACAGATGTAAAGTACCAAACAAAAAGTCATTTTTTTCATAGTAACGATATTGATGTACTATCAATTATTGATAAAATGGAACAGGGATCTATGGAAGCTGTATTTCTATATAATGATGATTTTAATAGTTTATGGCAATATTTTACATCTGCATTTAAAATTATTGAAGCTGGTGGAGGAAAAGTTTTTAATGATAAAAATGAAATACTATTTATATTTAGAAATGATAAATGGGATTTACCAAAGGGGAAAATTGAAAAAGGAGAAACTATTGAAGAGACAGCAATTAGGGAGGTAGAAGAGGAGACCGGTATTGAAAAACTTAAAATTTCAGATCAATTACAAACAACGTATCACATCTACAAACACAAAAAGAAATATGTGCTAAAAGTTAGTTATTGGTTTAAAATGACTTCTGATTTTAAAGGAGAACTCTTTCCTCAATTAGAAGAAGGGATTACCAAAGTAGTATGGTTGTCTGATACTGAAGTAGAAAAAGCCTTACAAAACACCTATAAGAATATAAAATTGCTTTTTTAAATCGAATTAGTCGCAATAGAATTACTTCAGTTCGAGCTAAATGCTGAAAGAATTTAGTATCCTAAATAAGAAATTTGTAAAAAAAATATTTTTCTTGATACCCTTGTTGAGGGTTCGGGATTATCAAAAATCATTCGAATTAACGTTTTTTGCGAACAACTAAAATCGATAAACCGGATATTCCATATGTGCTTTTTCATAATAATCACTATGATTGTGAATCCATTTTAATTGTGAATACCAATTGTTTGCAAAATCATCATCATTCGCTCTTTTATCTTCAAACGTCTTTTTTAAGGCAGAATTATTATCTAATATTTCTTTGGCTAAATCTTCCCAAACATAGGGTGAAAAGCCTTCTTTTTGTTGTAAAATGGTATCAAAAAAGTTCCAATTAAAAAAAGAATCAGGACCTTGAGGTTCTAAAGTTTCTAATAAATACCGGACGCCAGGCTGATTGGTGTAGATTAAATAATCACCAGATTTGAAAGTCATATTTTTTCTTTTAGATTCAATTGTTGTATTATAGTGTTGATAATGTCCTTCATATGCAGATTTTCTGGTTTTGTATTCTGAAATACGATACGCTTCTACACTAAATGTGGTGTCCTTATTAATAGCCCTCATTTTTATGTTATTAATTTTTAAGAGATCAATAACATTATACCAGCCTTGGGGAATCATATAGCCTTTGGGTATCGCTATTTCTATGGTTGGTTTAAAATAATTTTGATAGGTAACTTTTTTGGTAAACGGCTTACTTCTATCATATTTTAACCTGAGTTTTCCAGTAATTTCACTCGGTATCATTTTACCTTCAAAACCTTTAAAGTTTAACGTAGAATTCTTCGTAGTATCTAATTCCCAATCTAAAGGATAGTTTTTTTGCTTGAGTATTGTTTTATAGTAATTCCGTCGGATTGCCTTAATTTCGGTACTATTTTCTTCCATAATCTCGAGCATACTTTTCATTAATTCATAAGTACCCTCAACACGTTGTTTATAAGGTTTTAACATATGTGTTTCTACCATCATTCCTAAGGTGTTAAATAATGTAGTATACCCTGTAGAATAGCGTGGATAATCCATAAATTGAGTAAAACCTTTTTCTGGAGTACTATTAAATACATTTACGTAAGGGGTAATATCCCATTTTTTTTGCGAAAGCTTATTCTCAAGTTCAGGCATCATTTTGTTGTGAATATAGCTACCCAAATTACCTCCTAATTTATTGTGTTGTGTAAATAAGTGTGTAAGTGAATATTGATAGTCCGCACCGTTACTAACGTGATTATCAATAAAAACATCAGGATTAACCAAATGGAATATTTTTGCAAATGTTTTAGCATTTTTAGTGTCATTTTTTATAAAATCTCTATTCAAATCAAAGTTTCTGGCATTACCTCTAAATCCATATGCCTTCGGACCATTTTGGTTGGTTCTACTATGTAAATTTCTATTAAGACTTCCACCTACATTATAAATAGGAATGGTTACCAAAACTACATTTTTAGGAGCTTTAATTTTACCCTGAACTACATCTCTATAGAGCATCATGGTAGCATCAATACCATCACTTTCACCAGGATGAATACCATTATTTATAAGTAAAACGACCTTACTTTTTTCCATCTCTAAAAAATCAAACTCTTTATTAGGATTAAAAATAGCAATATGTAATGGTTTTCCAGAATCGGTCTGGCCAATTTCTTGAAGCTGTATTTCAGGATATCTATTTGCTAAGTCTGAATAAAACTGAATTGTTTGTTTGTAAGTAGCCGTTTCAGTTCCGTTACTTTTTTCGAAGGTAGTTATAAAATCATTTTTAGTTTGACTGACAACTAAAATGGAGAAGTGAATAAATAAAAAAAGAAGATAAATTTTTTTCATTAAATATGTTTTATAGGTCAAACTTAACGAAAATATTACTATATACTATTGTCTATCTTTAGATTAACTGTACTTTTGCCGCTTCAAAATTATAGCCATGACTGAATTTATTAGAAAAAGAGCAGCGAATGCGAAGAATGATATTTTAAGTGGACTTACAGTTGCATTAGCTTTAGTTCCAGAAGCAGTAGCTTTTGCCTTTGTAGCAGGTGTTGATCCTTTAGTAGGGCTGTATGCAGCATTTATGATTGGGTTAATTACTGCCATTTTTGGAGGTAGGCCGGGTATGATTTCTGGTGCAACTGGTGCATTAGCAGTAGTTATGGTAACGCTAGTATCAAGAGGGAATGCTATGGGGAGCCCCGATGAAGAGTTAGGCTTGTATTATCTTTTTGCAACGGTTATTTTAATGGGAATTATACAAATGATGGCTGGAGTATTTAAACTAGGTAAGTTCGTTAGATTAATTCCTCACCCTGTAATGATGGGGTTTGTTAATGGTCTGGCAATCGTTATATTTTTGTCTCAGTTAGGTATGTTTAAGGAGAACATAAAGGATATTTATGGTAATAATATGATTAAGACAGAGTCGGTAGAAAAAATTATGACAATTACCGATAATCAAGTTTATGATGGCAATACAGGTAAATTACTCTTTGTAAAAGATAATAATCAGTTATTAGATGCTGACAGCAATGCCTTAAGATATAATATAAGTGATGGTCAGGTATATGATACTTCAAATAATGAGGTTAAATTTAATATTGAAAATTCCGCAATATATTCTATTGAGAAAAAAGGATTTGCGAAACAATGGATTCCGAGTAAAGAATTAATGTGGATGTCAGGGCTAGTATTATTAACCATGTTATTAATGTTTGGATTACCTAAAATATCTAAAAAAATACCTGATGGTTTGGTGGCAATTTTGGTAGTATCAGCAATTGCTATCTTCGGACAATTAGATGTTGCTACAGTGGGTAGTTTTATTGCCGATGGGGGAGGAGAAGGTTTAAAAGGTGGTTTGCCTAAATTTCAATTCGATATATTTAATAAAGTTCCATTTACTTGGGAAACCTTTGTGTTTATTGGTCCGTATGCATTGATTTTAGCAGCTATTGGTTTAATTGAATCTCTAATGACTTTAAATTTGGTTGATGAGTTAACCGAAACACGAGGAAATTCAAATCGTGAATGTTTAGCACAGGGTGGAGCAAATATTGTAACAGGATTTTTTGGAGGTATGGGAGGTTGTGCAATGATTGGTCAATCTATTATAAATATAAAAGGTGGTGGTCGTGGTAGATTGTCAGGTATTGTAGCCGCATTGGCTTTGTTAGGTTTTATCCTATTTGCATCTGGTTTAATTGAACAAGTTCCCATTGCGGCCTTAGTTGGGGTTATGTTTATGGTGGTTATTGGTACGTTTGCTTGGTCTAGCTTTAGAATATTAAATAAAATTCCAGTAAGTGATTTAATTGTACTGATTCTGGTATCAGGTCTTACTGTAATTTTCGATTTAGCCATCGCCGTTATAGCAGGTGTAATTGTTAGTGCCTTGGTTTTTTCTTGGGAAAACGCCAAACGGATTCGTGCTAGAAAACGGATGAAAGAAGATGGTACTAAAACATATGAAATTTGGGGACCATTATTTTTTGGAAGTATTCAAGAATTTACCAATAAGTTTGATGTCAAAAATGATCCAGAAAAGGTGGAAATAGATTTTGTGGAATCACGTATTAGCGATCACTCTGCGTTAGAAGCAGTATTTAATTTAGTAAATAAGTATGAGGCTGCGGGTAAACAAATTCAACTAAAGCACTTGAGTGAAGATTGTAAAGAGCTACTTTACAAATCGAATCCTAAATTCAGAGAAGTTATTGTAGAAGATATAGACGATCCACGTTACCATTTAGCAGCAGATCCAGAAAGATTTACTAAGGGGTTAGGGGAGTATGACAATTTATAATACTAAATATAAAAAATGCCCATCCAAGATGGGCATTTTTTTTATTTAATGTTATTTCAATTTCTTGTCTTTGTAAGTTGAAATACCAAAAATTTCGTAAACAGGACTGAAACTCACTAAGCTTGATAACAATGCAATTCCTCCCAAAAGTAATAGAATTAACCCAATAGTACCTGTAACTGTTTTGGAGAAGTAAAGAGTTGTCATTACAATAAAAATTATGATTCTGATAATTCTATCAATTTTACCTAAATTTTTAGTCATAATTTAATTATTTATACTTATTTAAGACGTACCGTCAATTAATTATAAAATTGAAAAAATCATTGATATATATAAACTATGCTGCAACTTTAGTCACCGGTATAAAGTTTTAATACCATTTATTAGTTGTTTTAGTTTACCTACATTTTCTAGTTTCTTCATAACTTGGCAAATCACTTTTCATCATGTACCTAATTCATTTTCAAATTGACGATGAGATATATGAATAGGATTTTTATGAGTTAAGTCTATTTTATCCTGTAAGTATTTAAACTATCCAGATGTTAAATCTGGACTTAAATAAGCGAGTGTATTTTTTTTGGCTAGTTTCAAAAAAATTAAAAATTTTATTTTTGTAAATTATAATGTGTGAATTTAACAATTAAATTTCTTTTAAGAAAAAAATTATAAGTGTAATTTTATCACAAATAAATAATTAACCCAACAACTTATTAATTCATTTAACATTTTTATACTTATAAAATCAAAATACTGGCCAT
This sequence comes from Aureibaculum luteum, assembly GCF_003449015.1. Lineage (GTDB taxonomy): Bacteria > Bacteroidota > Bacteroidia > Flavobacteriales > Flavobacteriaceae > Aureibaculum > Aureibaculum luteum. The sequence goes on from NZ_QRGD01000012.1 coordinate 106,936, forward strand.
GAAAATCTATCAAAAAGAACTAATATTAACACCTAAAAAGAGAGGTTTTCATATCATTACGAATATAGTAGTTCAGAGTATTCCTGAGCTTAAACAAATAAATGTTGGAATGTTACAGGTATTTATAAAACATACTTCTGCAAGTTTAACGATTAACGAAAATGCAGATCCAACGGTAAGACAAGATTTTGAAAGTCATTTTAATAAAACAGTACCAGAAAATGCACCATTTTATATGCATACTTATGAAGGTTCTGATGATATGCCAGCACATATTAAAGCATCTCTACTAGGGGCTTCAGTACAAATACCTATAACTGATGGGGAATTAAATTTGGGAATTTGGCAGGGTATATATCTTTGTGAGCATCGCAATCATTCTAATTCAAGATCCATTGTTATTACCGCTTTTGGAAATTGACGCTATGTATTGAGAGCTACTACTGCTTGCTGTTATTCTTTAATTTTGCTTTCAGCAACTGTTCTAAAACTATTTCCACCCCTTGTTCAAGATTACTTTTGGTTAAAAAATTAGCAACCTCCTTTACATTTGGATGAGCATTTTCCATGGCATAACTAAAATGTGCCAATTCAAGCATTTCTAAATCATTATTGTAATCGCCAAAAACCATAGTTTCATCTTTAGTAACTCCCATACTTTGCTGTAAGTGACTAAGAGCATAACCTTTGTTAGCATTTAAGTCTGAGATATCTAACCAGTTTTGACCTGATACTTTAATTTTTAATTCATTTTCTAAATGTTTCAGTTTAGGATACAAAAACGTTTCTGAAGAATTAAAATGATAAACGGCAATTTTAAGAATGTCATCATTAGTTATTTCAGTAAGGTCTTTAACAATTTCATAGGTGTTATAAAACTCATCAAATAGCGAAATGAATGTTTTATCTTCAGTTTCAATATACGCACTTCTTTTACCACATAGCACAATGTAACCACCCACAATTTGACGTATCAAAGGAATGAGTTGTTGTATTTTTTCATCAGGTAAGTGGGTCAACATAATTTCTGTTTTACCTTGCCTAGCAATACCACCATTTTCTGCTATTATAGTAATTTCATCCTTTATAGTTTCTAATTTAGAAGTCATACTTTGGTATTGCCTTCCACTCGCGGCAACGAAATGTATATAACCTTTTAATTGTTCGTATAGGCTGAAGAAACGAGAACTAACTTCGTGATTGGCATTTAACAATGTGCCATCCATATCAGTCACTACCAGTTTTACTTTAGATAAATCCATTATTATAATTTTTATACAAAATTAAGCATCTTAATGAAGCTACAATTAATTTAGAGATTTAATTTATGCCTTAATAGTGGTCATAAATATACAACTAGAAACAAAAAAAAATCCCGAACTTAAGTTCGGGATTTTTAATAAGTAAGAATATTGTTATTTATTTAACTTTATCTACAACTGCTTTAAAAGCATCAGGATGATTCATTGCTAAATCAGCCAATACTTTTCTGTTTAACTCAATATTATTGGCTTTTACTTTACCCATAAATTGAGAATAAGACATTCCATGTTGACGTGCACCAGCATTAATACGCTGAATCCACAACCCTCTAAAGTTACGTTTATTGTTTTTTCTATCACGGTAAGAATAAGACATTGCTTTTTCTACCGCGTTTTTAGCTACTGTGTAAACGTTTTTACGTCTTCCAAAATAACCTTTTGCTTGTTTTAATATTTTTTTTCTACGAGCTCTTTTAGCTACTGAATTTACCGATCTTGGCATAATTTTAATTGTTTTTTGTATCAGGCAGTCTCTAATTTATGGAGACATTTTTTAGGCACTAATACATGGTTTATAATAATTACCTATAAACTTAACTTGCGATTAAGTTTATTTTAATTTTAACATTTTCAACACGTTCATTTTATCAGCCTTATGTACTAATCCTGAATGTGTTAATTTAAGCTTACGCTTTTTAGATTTTTTAGTCAATATATGACTCTTAAAAGCGTGCTTTCTTTTAATTTTACCAGTACCAGTTAGCTTAAAGCGTTTTTTGGCACTAGATTTTGTTTTCATTTTAGGCATTGTCTCCTACTTTTATATTTATTCTTACTTACTTTCTAAACTCTGTGATTGTTGCAATTGATACGAAACTATTTCTTTTTCGGTGCAATGAACATTGTCATACGCTTACCTTCCAATCGCGGTAATTGCTCTACCTTTCCATACTCCTCTAAGTCAGTGGCTAATTTTAATAATAAAATTTCACCTTGATCTTTGTAAACAATAGATCTACCTTTAAAAAATACATATGCCTTAAGTTTAGCACCTTCGCTTAAAAACTTAATGGCATGTTTCTTTTTGAAATCGTAATCATGATCGTCAGTATTCGGACCAAAACGGATTTCTTTCATTACAACTTTACTCGCTTTTGCTTTTAAAGCTTTTTCGCGTTTTTTCTGTTCGTATAAAAACTTCTTGTAGTCTATTACCTTACAAACGGGCGGAGACGCATTGGGAGATATCTCCACAAGATCTAGTTCTAGCTCTTCAGCAATTTTCTTTGCTTGAGCTAAAGGATAAACTCCTATTTCTACGTTATCTCCAACTAAACGAACTTCTTGAGCTCGAATGTTACCGTTTATGCGATGTGCATCTTCTTTTTGTATTCTCCAAGGTTTTCTACCCCCTTTTCTACGTATTGCTATGACTGTAAATTTTTAATTAAACTTAAACTCCTGTAATGTACTCTTTATTTCTTTACTTACCAAGGAAGAAAACGCTTCTATGGTTATTTTTCCTAAATCTTCGCCTCCGTGTTTTCTCACAGAAATCGTTTCGGTATTTTCTTCATCTTCTCCAATGATAATCATAAACGGAATTTTAGTTACTTCAGCGTCTCTAATCTTTTTACCCGTCTTTTCATTTCTATCATCAATCAAGCCGCGAATTTCGTAATTTTCCAGCAATTGTAAAACTTTTTTGCTATATTTTTCATATTTCTCACTGATTGGCAATAAAATAACCTGCTCAGGCATAAGCCACAGTGGAAAGTTGCCTCCTGTATGTTCTAATAATAAAGCAATAAACCTTTCCATAGATCCAAACGGTGCTCTATGTATCATTACAGGTCTATGTAATTGGTTGTCAGCCCCTTTGTACGTCAAATCAAAGCGTTTAGGTAAATTATAGTCCACCTGAATGGTTCCCAATTGCCAGCTTCTTCCTAGAGCATCCTTAACCATAAAGTCTAATTTCGGCCCATAAAAAGCTGCTTCACCTTCTACAATAACATAATCTAATCCTTTATCTTTAGCTGCATTAATAATTGCTTGCTCTGCTATTTCCCAAGTTTGAACATCACCAATGTACTTATCTAAGTTCTCCATATCTCTAATAGAAACTTGCGTAGAAAAGTTTTCAAATCCTAAACATTTGAATACATATAATACGAGGTCTATTACATTTTTAAATTCCTGGTCTAATTGCTCTGGGGTACAGAATATATGAGCATCATCTTGTGTAAAACCTCTAACACGAGTTAAACCGTGTAATTCTCCACTTTGCTCATACCTATATACGGTACCAAATTCAGCAAAACGTTTTGGTAAGTCTTTGTAAGAATAAGGTTTGTTATTATAAATTTCACAATGATGTGGACAATTCATCGGTTTTAACAAAAACTCTTCATCTTCTTTAGGTGTATGTATCGGTTGGAAACTATCTTCACCATACTTAGCATAATGCCCAGAAGTTACATATAACTCTTTTTGCCCTATATGTGGTGTTATCACCATTTCATAACCTGCTTTCTTTTGTGCTTTTTTCAGGAAGTTCTCCAATCTTTCACGTAAAGCAGCTCCTTTTGGTAACCATAAAGGTAAACCTTGCCCCACCTTTTGTGAAAAAGTGAAAAGCTCAAGTTCCTTACCTAATTTTCTATGATCACGTTTTTTTGCTTCTTCAAGTAAATGTAAATACTCAGTGAGCTCTTTCTGTTTAGGAAAAGAAATTCCGTATACACGAGTCAACTGCTTATTCTTTTCGTCACCTCTCCAATAGGCTCCAGCAACACTCATTATTTTTACAGCTTTTATAAAACCTGTATTTGGTATATGACCACCACGACATAAATCCGTAAAGTCGGCATGATCGCAAAAGGTAATCTCACCATCAGTTAAATTTTCAATCAACTCAACCTTAAATTCATTATTTTGTTCCTTATAGTAATGTAAGGCATCAGCTTTTGATATCGCACGTAATTTAAATTCAAATTTTTGACGTGCAAATTCAATCATTTTATCTTCTATCTTCTTAAAGTCGTTGTCAGATAAAGTTTCATCACCAAAATCAATGTCATAATAGAATCCATTTTCAATAGCAGGACCAATAGTAAGTTTTGCGTTAGGATAAAAATGAAGTATTGCCTGTGCTAAAAGGTGAGCTGAAGAATGCCAAAATGCTTTTTTTCCTTCAGAATCCTTCCATGTATATAAAAGTAATGAGCCATCTTTAGTAAGTTCTGTTGAAGTTTCAACAGTGACATTATTAAATTTAGCAGAAATAACGTTTCTAGCAAAGCCTTCACTGATACTTTTGGCAACATCCATTGGAGTGCTATTTTTAGCAACTTCCTTAATTGAACCATCGGGTAATGTAATTTTAATCATATATATAAGGTAAATAAGTTGACAAAGATATTAGAAAAGACATTCTTGTACAATATAATGTCATTTATTATTTGGGTGTTCCCTAAAACCATCACTAATACGTTTCCGTTTAAGTAAGTCTATCTACATACATATAAGGTATGTATTATTAATGTTGTTCTCCGGTTTCAGGGGCAGGCTTTCCGCTGTATCTTTTTATTACGAATGTGATTAAGCGTTTTATAACCTAAAAACGACATATTTAATACAATTGTATACATTATATATAATGGTAACATAAAAAGGATGACGCTTTAATCCTTAACACAAGACCATAAACAATGTAACTAATTCTCGGGTTTATGGGAGCAGGCTTTCCGCTGTATGTTTTTATTATGAAGGATATAGAGCGTTTTGTATCCTAAAAAGCCCATATTTAATGCAATTTTATACACTATATATAATGGTAATATAAAAAGGATGACGCTTTAATCCTTAGCACAAGACCATAAACAGTGTAACTAATTCTCGGGTTTATGGGTGCAGGCTTTTCACTGTATGTTTTTATTATGAATGATATAAAGCGTTTTGTATCCTAAAAAGCCCTTATTTAATGCAATTGTATACATTATATATAAGGTAACATTAATAGAATGACGCTTTAACCCTTAGGCAACATTAAAAACAGCGTAAGTAATTTAAGGGGCAGACTTTCCGCTGTATCTTTTTATTATGAATGTGATTAAGCGTTTTATAACCTAAAAACTACCATATTTAAGACTATAGTATCGATTATATATAATGGTAATGTAAAAAGGACGACACTTTAATCCTTAACACAACATTAAAAATAGTGTAAGTAATAATATTTTTAAAAATAATTTTACACCTAAAACCTTGATGCTAAACTAGGTGAAAATTAAATGGAATTTATATTAAAATATTTGTCTTTTTATGTTGTTAGATAATAAAAAGTGGTGTATGTTTGCACCCGCAATTGAGAGGGGTAGTTGATGAGGTGAGATTGCGTTGAAATGTTGATTTGGTAGTGTTGAAAAAAAATAAAATAAAAATTTAATTTTTTTCTTGCAGGTTTAAAAAAAGGTTTTATATTTGCATCCGCTT
>NZ_QRGD01000013.1 GCF_003449015.1 Aureibaculum luteum
CAGCCGTTCTTAAAATGGTTGAAATCAAGTCAATTATTGATTTAAAAGAGTGTTTTTACTGCTTGTGCAACGATTACCGGTGTTGCCCACAGTATTTTTCCGTTCTCAATTCCGCTAAATTCAATCCTAAAATTTATTAGTCTTGAATTTAATCCGCTTAACCGTTTTAATATGCCTATTCAACATTTTCCAATTGCATACTTAATCCTAACGTTTTATTTTCGACAAATAATTCTAAACGGTTCATAATGAAAAGTAACATTCTCAAAGTCGTTTTAATTGCTTTAATTCTCACAAGTTGTTCAGATAATAAAACCAATGAGATTGACAGTTATATTGGTTTTGGCATTCCAAAAGATTCCATTGACCATTACCTTGATTCTAAAATGAAGGAACTAAACATTCCTGGGTTGTCATTTGCAATGATAAATGATGGCGAGGTCGTTTACCAAATGAATAAAGGTTATGCGAATGTTGAGCAAAAACAACCAATAACAAACGAAACCATCTTTGAAGGAGCTTCAATTTCTAAATCTGTTTTTGCCTTTTTTACTATGAAATTTGTTGAAGAAGGAAAATTGGATTTGGATATGCCTTTATACAAATATCTGCCTTATCCTGATATTGCTTATGATGAAAGATATAAATTGATTACTGCACGAATGGCTTTGAGCCATAGAACTGGTTTTCCTAATTGGCGAGAAAATGAAGATGATAAAAAACTGAAGCTATTATTTGAACCAAATACAGATTATGGATATTCTGGAGAAGGTTATCAATATCTCGCTATGGTATTAAAAGAGATTGAAAAAACCGATTGGAATGGATTGGAGGAATTATTTCAGGAAAAGGTTGCTGTCCCACTCGGCTTGAAACATTTTGTATTTATTCAAAATCCATATACAAGAGAACTTAAAGCCGAACCTTATGATGAAAACGGAAACTGGATAGATTGGAAAAATAATTATTGGTTTCAAAAGGAAGATAATGTTTTTTATGCTGCTTCATCTTTGCATACGGAGTGTACTGATTTTTCTAAATGGATGATTGCCATTATGAACAAAGAAGGATTAACTGAAAAAAGTTGTACCGAATTATTCAAGCCACATTCCAAAGTTCCGTATGATGGTGTTAATGTTCATTACACATTGGGTTTTTTGGCCATAGATTTTCCATTTACGAATATAGTATTGCACTCTGGCAATAACGAAGGTTTTACTTCTTGGTATGCTTTGGATAGTGATAAAAAATGGGGTTTTGTTCTCTTTGCAAATTCTGAAAATGGAGAACAATTAGGGCAAGAATTATTTTTCTATTTACTTACAGGTCCAAACTTGTACAAATTATACATCATTATTGGAACTGTTTTAATCATAATCATTATAGTAATATTCTATACAGTAAAATTCATTCGAAAAAAATTAAAACGAACAAAATGAAAATTAAAGCCATTTTTATTATAGTTTTTAGCGTAGCACAATTAAGTGCTTTTTGCCAAACAGCATCAGATTCTTTAACATTGAAATTGGAGAATTTAGCGAAGCACAATTCTGTACAAGGTTTCGGTGTTGCCATTTATACCAAGGATTCCGTTTTGTATAAAAGTGGATTTGGATTTGCTGATGTTGAAAATAATAATCCTTATACAACGCAGACCGTACAGAAAATAGCTTCTATTTCAAAATTATTGTTGGGTGTTTCTATAATGAAAGCACAAGAAATGAACCTTTTGCATTTGGATGATAATGTAAACGATTATTTGCCATTTAAACTGATAAACCCAAATTTTCCAAAGCAAGTTATTACGATTCGGCATTTAGCCACACATACCGCTGGACTTAAGAAATTACCAGAATATGATTTAAAAGCATTGTATTTTCCAACGCCTATTCCCAAAATCAAAGATGAGTTGCCTTTTGGTTTGCGAAGAACACTATTGAATAAACTTTCAAAAAGAATCAATAAAAATGAAGATGTACCACTCAATGAATTTCTTCAAAATTTATACGACCCAAACGGTAAATGGTATAACAAAAACCATTTCGAGAATGTGAAAGCTGGCGAAAAAGAAGTTTATAGTAATGAAGGAGCGTCTTTGTTGGCGCTAATTATTGAAAAGGCAAGTGGTGTATCTTATTCGGAATTTGTACAAACACATATTTTATCCGCATTGCAAATGAACAATTCCGGTTTTGATTTCAATATGCAAGGTTATCTAAAAGATAAAAAATCGTCTTTATATCACGCAGGAATTAAAGTTCCGAATAACTACAAACTTATTCTATATCCAGCTGGTGGTTTTGAAACGAGCATTGATGATTTTAACAAATTTATGCAGTCAATGGCAAGTGGTTATAATGAAAAACCTTCTATTTTAACGACAGCGTCATTTAATGAAATGCTTAAAGCCCAAATCAAACCCGAATTTGAACACGGAATTCTTTGGGAAGTATATCCAAGTAGTACAGTTGGACACGAGGGCGATATTGTTGGAGTGCTAACGTATGCCTATTATAACAAGAAGCAAGCTAGAGGTTATATGTTGTTTTGTAATACATCAACCACCAAAACAATTTATAAGGATACCAATGAAATTATTGAAACCCTTAAAAATTATTATGGAAAATTAGCTCCATAAATATGTATATTGGTGCTGAATTATGGATGCTTTTAAATTAAACAAATCAGACTATAAAATTATTGGCGGTTATCTTTTGGTAGCCACGATATGGCTTATTTTCAAGTTTTATATTGACAAATATACATTAGTTGAATTTCTTATCGATATCCCCGTTTTTTGGGTACAAACTATTATATTGTTGTATGTCAGCAAAGTGTTAATCAATGCCTTTCTTATAAAGAGTAAATACTACTTTGCCTTAATTATTTTTGCCCTTTTTAGTTTTTGGCTTTTTGGTTTTTTGGCATCAATATCAGGCGAGATAACACGTTCTGGAATGATTAAATGGAATGAATTACCGTCTTTTATTGAATTGATTTTCATCAACATAAACGGTTCTGCTGCAAATCTGGCAATTCCTTTGACAATTATTTCAGCAAAAAAATATTATGAGTATCAATTGCAATCTGTTGAACTTTTAAGTACGCAGAAAGAACTGGAACTTAAAGTATTGAAGTCTCAATTCAACCCACATTTTTTATACAATAGTCTCAACACCATTGACGCATTGGTAGATTATTCTCCTAAAGAAAAGGTTAAGGAATATATTTCTAATCTTTCAGGTTTATATCGCTATTTGATTGCAGTAAAAGATGAAGATATTGCAACTTTGGAATCAGAAATAGCTTTGGCAAAAAATTATTGTTATTTGATAGAAACACAATTTGAGAATGATTATCAGTTTAATTTTGAAGTTGAACAAAGTTATAAAGATAAATATTTACCAAATGGAGCATTGTTGTCAGCTTTGGAGAATGTTGTAAAACATAATAGACCAGTAAACAATATAAGTGTTGTAACTATGATATTTGTAAATCAAAATGAAATGAAAATATCTAATACTATTTCAAAAATTGCTGTGAATGAATCGTTAGGAACTGGATTGAAGAACTTAAAAAAACGTTATAAATTATTATCGGATAAAAAAATGGAAATTAAGCAAACAGGCCGAGAATTTGTTTTAACGTTGCCATTTTTAAAAATTGTAGATTAGTCATATATGAACATCCTAATAATAGAAGACGAAATTCCAGCATTTAAAAAGTTACTTGCTTACGTGAATGAATCTTTAAATTCAGATTTTAACTATACACATACACGTTCTGTTGAAGATTCCATAAAGCATCTTAAAGAAACGAGTTATGATTTAATTGTGTCAGATATTAAAATAATTGGAGGAACATCATTCGATATATTTGATTCGATTAAAACTTCTACACCGATAATTTTTTGTACCGCTTTTGATGAACATCTTTTAAAAGCGTTTAAAACCAATGGAATTGGCTATATTTTAAAGCCTTATACACAAAAGGAAATTGAAAACGCATTAATAAAGTATAAGGATTTATTTGATAAAAAATTCAATGAAACTAATTTTTTTCAACAGTTCAAAACTTTAATTGAGCAAAAAGACACTTATAAAAAACGTTTTGCCATTAAGAAACCTGAAGGTATAAAATTGGTCAATACCGAAGCAATTAGTTATTTTGAAGCTTGTGGCGATTTTTGTAAACTAAAAGATAGTGATGCCAATTTGCATAGTATTTCAGCATCTTTAGGTTCGCTTTCCGCTGAATTGAATCCAGACCATTTTTTTAGAATCAATAGAAGCTATATAGTTAATATAGATTTTATTGAAAAAATAGTTCCATATAGCAAAAATAGATTATCTCTAAAGGTAAAGGGATTGTCCGTTTCTATAATCACAAGTACATCTTCCACTAAAGATTTTAGAAAATGGATAGATAGATGAAACCAATTTTAATGCTATGTAGGATGTTTCTTTATATTGTGGGCAACAAAAGTATATAGATACCATTATCTATATACTCCAAATATAAGAAATATAGTTACCAATAATTTTGAATATTTACACCTTTTTAATTGAGTATTAATAATTAAGTTTCTTTGTCCCCTAGAACGGTCGTTTTACGGAATTAAGAAATATCTCAAATTACTTTTAGAATATTAGTTCCATTGACCTTTCTTTTTAGAAGTTTTGTTAATTAACCTTTTACAGAACTAAATTGAATTGTAATTATAATCAATTATTTAAACTTTTTACTCAGTTCCTGTTAACACTTTGATTTGCATTATTTCTCCTTAGTGATGTAGAACAAATGAAATATATTGTTTATGAAAAAAGTTTTTATATATACTTTCAACATTTTTACAATAAAAAAGTAGCTCTAATGCATGTTGTGAATTACTTCATTTGGTGGTCACTTGGATTATCATAACACACGAATCAAGGGTTTCAATTTTACTTGATGTTTCAATTTTAGTGGAAATATCTTATAGTACGAAGATCGTAGGTTGTATTGAATTTCTCCTGCGAAACCACTAAAGTTATTTGCGATCGCGTTGGTAACAATCTTTTATTATAATTGTAACTTAAGTTAATAATAAAGTTCTTGTTGTAATATAATTTTGCACCGATAAAAGCATTATTTCTAATGAATAAAAAAGCTACAAAATTTACTAGACTCATTTTCTTGTTTGGATTTGTAATATTCTTTCTACAAAGCTGTGTATCAGCAAGGGATAGAAACATTAAAGAATGGGGAAAGTATGAATGGCAGATAGTTAAAGTAAATAAAACTAAAGATCTTACTTGGAAAATCTATAAACGAAAACTAAAAGAAACAAATTTCTTAGAGTATAAAATTGAAGGGGATATACAATTATCTCCAGAATCTTGCCTTAAGGCGTTCAAGAAAGATATTCATAAACTAGCTAATGGTACTGAAAATAAAAAGTACCCCACTTATGAGATTTCAGATCAGTCTGAAGATGGTCTTTTGACTTATCTGATACATAACGAACCTTTTCCCTTAAAAGATACAGAAATGAGTGTCAGATATCTGTTTTTTAGTGATGATGATGGTAGTTTTGGTGCAAGATGGAATGAAGCATGGGAAGAATCTCAGATTAAGCCCTCGAAAAAACTAAATCGTGTTAAAACTTTTAGGGGGACTTGGAGTTTCTCTCCAATTACGAATAACTCAAGTAAAGCAATAAATAGCGTGCAATTTGACCCAAAAGGAATGCCACTTTGGTTGATTAACCCTATGGTGTATAAGTTTTTAAAAGAAGGATTGGAAGACATTAGAAACACTTCAAAACAAATATAAATTAGATGATAAATAATAAAATTAAACCTCAAACGCTGCTTTCAACTTTATGGATATTTGTATTGCTCAATATAATTTTTAGAGACCTACATCAATTCGTCAAATCGGGATTTATCGAAGAGATAATGACTGGAACTGTTAATGGTATCGAAATAACAGACGAATTAATGTTATTGGGTGGGTTTTTAGCAGAAATACCCATTTTGATGGTACTTCTTTCCAGAATATTAAGTGATAATGCAAATAAATGGGCTAACATAATCGCTGGTATAATCACATTAGGAGTATTTGCAACAGGTATATCTTCGCTAGATATCGATGATGCTTTTCATATGACTATTGAGACTGCAGCTATTTTATGGATATTCCGAATTGCATGGAAATTGCCAACTCATGATAATATTAATAATACTGAATCTCATGTCTAATTTAAAAAAATGAAAGCAGTATTATGCACAAAATATGGACCGCCAGAAGTTCTACAAATTCAAGAAGTAGAAAAACCTGTCCCAAAGGATAATGAAGTACTTGTGAAGGTTTATGCTACTTCGGTAAGTGCTGCTGATTATAGGGTGCGGAGTTTTGATATCCCAGCCTCTTTCTGGCTTCCTGCTCGATTAATGGTGGGGATTAGAAAGCCTAGAAAATCTATTTTAGGGATGGAACTTTCTGGTAAAATTGAATCTATCGGTAAAGATGTTAAGTTGTTTAAAAAAGGAGATAAAGTTTTTGCAGCTACCTTGCAAACTTTTGGCGCTTATGCAGAATACATATGTTTACCTGAAGATGGACCGATTGCTTTGAAACCAAATAATGCTACTTATAAAGAAGCTGCCGCAATACCTATAGGAGCTCGAACGGCATTTTATTATCTCAAAAAAATAGCAAATGTAAAACCGGGGCAAAAAGTGCTGATATATGGAGCTTCTGGAAGTGTAGGGACCTATGCTGTTCAACTCGGCAAATACTTTGGAGCAGAGGTAACAGGAGTCTGCAGCGAGGCTAATTTAAATTTGGTGAAATCTTTAGGAGCTGATAAAGTAATTGATTACGAAAAAACTGATTTCACGAAAAACTTCGAAACTTATGATATTATATTTATAACTGTAGATAAATGCCCCTTTAAAGTTTGTATAGCGGCACTTAATAAAAATGGATGCTATTTAAATGTAGGAAGACCAATGAAAAGTATTTCTATGATTTGGACTTCCTTAATAAGTAGTAAAAAATTGGTTGTTGGAAAAAATTCTCCAGAGACCGCTGAAGTACTATTAAAATTGAAAAGATTAGTTGAAGAAGGACATCTTCAAATTGTAATTGATAGAAAGTTCTCAATGGATCAGATTGTTGAAGCACATAGATACGTTGATAAAGGACATAAAAAAGGGAATGTTGTAATCACAGTAAATGAAGATGTTAGTTAATTAGTCTGTATTAAAGAATGGAAGTTAATAAATCAATAACACAAGTAATTATGCGATTAATAAAGGATATATCGTTTTATGCATTCTACAATTTTTTGATGATTTCATTGAAAATAGAATATCTAAAGTTGAAACTAAAAAAAAATGTTCATCAATAACAAATTCTATTTGAAGGATGATTATGCATAGAGATAAAATTAAGTATAAGTAAAATGAAGCGAAACAGTATACGATGGTCAATAGCTCCAATGGCATTTTACGCAGTGTTAACATGGCTTTGGCACATGGTAAATGTCTATAATTTTCAAGGGTTCAATTAAAACAACCATTGATAATTCAATTTTAGAGGCTTAGATCATTCCAACATGGAATGATTCATCCAAATATGAAGAATACAGAAAAACGGACTGGAAAGGGTTTTCCTATAAATATAATCTGCCTGATGACTGGGGTATTTCTTATGCATTATATAGTAGCCCCAAAGGGTGTTTAAATAACGGATTTATTTTGCTTGATATGAGTGAGCTGTTCAGTACAATTAAAAATAGACGTGGTGGTTACAAATTTTCTGGATCAGATATTTATCAAACGAAGGACACTCTTATCATTGCCGTCTCCAAGTGTAAAAAACAAAGCAGAAATGGAAAGACTTGATGATGGTCGAATTGGAAAAGATGATTTTTACCGCATTTATACAGAACCTCAAACAAAGTTTCAAGGATTTAGTATTAATTTAGATAATTTGAATATAAAAGAAATTGAATACTTGGCCATTCAATTTAATATAAAATCTGGAAGTAATGAAAATTATTACTATGGTATATCTGATACAGTAGTAGATAACTTAACCTTTGGTTTTATAAATTCAAAGTAAGCATAGTATTAAACCAAAGTTAGAAAATCTACAAGGTTTTGTATTACGAAGCTTTAGTATAGAGAATAAATAGGACGTCTTTTCAATTTTATTGTGATTATTGTATCTATAGTTGGACTCTAAATAAATCCACCAATGATATATACTTTAAGGATATATTACTTATAGTGTTTTCGTTCGTAGGTTATCTTCCAAGATTGTTTGTTCAATTAATACATTTTGTTTTTTATTTTGCACGTGTTTAGAGTTTTCAAATAGTTTAGTACTTTTTAAAGAAGGAAAAATTTTTGATGCTCTTTTAATCATTTTTTTTCCAGGAAAAAGTATGTCGTTTTCTCCAGCAAACAATATTATCGGTGTTTGTATCAAATTTGCTTTTACCTTATTTATTACTGGAACAGGTGTAAAATCCATTTTGAAATGTAAGAATACCTTTGATAAATATTTGATTGCAAATTCATCACGTTCTGTAAAAATGGCTGCTAAAAATTTTTCAACATATTTGCTTTTTTGCGTTTTCATAAACATTTTCATTGGAATAAATATTTTGAATAATGCTTTGATTGGATTTCCATTTACAATGTATGCTGGTGCAGATAAATAAACTTTCTTGATTTTGCTTTCATCGAATTCTAGCGTTTTTAATATGATCAATCCACCAAATGAAAAACCTGCCATAATAACATTTTCAATTTTTAGAGAATCAATTATTTCATTTATCCATTGCCCATAAGAATCATCTTTCATACTTAATCTTGACTCAGCACTTTTATTTGGTTGAGCTAAAACATCAATTGCATAAACTCTAAATTTTTCACATAAATTCGGATATGTTTCAAGAGCAATTGGTGCACAACCATTCGAACCGTGAATTATTATAATTGGGACATTTGATGGTGCTCCAGACACAATAATATGTGTATGTCCATAAGTCGTATCAATAGATATGTAATTATGTTTAATATTTAACGCTTCCAATTTTTCATCATAAAGATTTAAAATTTCACTTTTTCCTTGTTCAGATTTAAATAATGACTTCATTTTTCTTATTTTAGGACAAATTTACTAAAAAAATACATATTAGGACAAGTTTACCAATGGGAAATAGACAAACAAATATTTTATCAGCTTCCAGAAAGTTATTTAATAATTTTGGATATGGTAATGTAACAATTAGGATGATTGCATTAGAGCTAAAAATAAGTTCAGGAAATTTGAATTACCATTTTAAGAAAAGAGAAGATATTCTAGAAGCTTTATATTTCGAAATGGTTGCAGAATTCGATTCTCGAATTAAACATTTAGAAGAAAGAGAACTTACTTTAAAAACGATTAAAGAAGATATTCTTTTAAGTATGTTAAGAATGAGCAAATATCATTTCTTTTGGACTGATATATATAACTTACTCCGCTTAAATGATAAAATAAAGTCTCATTTTGAGGAAGTCTATAAAACACGATTTAAAGGCTATAACTTTTTACTTAATACTTTAATAGAAAAAGGAATTATTATAACTTTTGAATTTAGTAAAGAACGCCAATGTTTAATAGAACGAATGATAGGTTTTAGCAATACTTGGCTATATAATTCTATCCTATATCAAAATGAAATTAATCAAAGTTATATAGAATCACAATCTGATAGTTTAATGCTTATGCTCTATCCTTATTTGACCGAATTCGGGAAAAGTGAATTTAAAGCACTTTTCCCAGACAGTATTATCATTTAAGGAAGTGCCAACATGTAGAGTTATTAATTTAATAATTGCTTTTAACTAATTTTTACTTACAAACTGACCACGAACTGGCTCACCTTTTTCTGTAAATACTTCATCTTCATAGTAATTTGAGAATTGAGCAGGAAGTCCTAATCCTCTTAATTGACCTGATGTCCCTTGTAATTGATAATGTAAGTGTGGCCTATCTGAAGAACCACTATTCCCAGCCCGCCCCACTTCTTGACCTTTAACTAGAGTATCACCTTGGGAAACTATAATAGACCCTTTTTTTAAGTGGGCCAGTATCGAGGTTTCACCGTTTAAATGGTCTATTATAATATAATTGCCACCTGGTTGGTCTCTATTAGTAGTGCCAACTTGATTATCATCAATAGTATTTACAACTTCTATTATTTTTCCATCACCTGGAGCATTTAAGCGTTTACCAAAACAATAATGGTTTTCATTTTGTCTCCAATCTCCTGAATAATTTTTCTTTCTTACGGTTCCATCAGCTAATATCGTATCCTGTACGATGAGAAAATCAATTGCATATCGTTCCCCTCCGCCACGACTAGTAAAATGATGAGCACCTTCAAAATGTGTTTTTCCACCATTAACCACAAACCATTCGTCTTCAAAAGGCAATTCTAAATCTGTTACAGTTTGGTAATTTAGATAGATGTCTTCGTCTAGTTTTCCTTGATCACCCATTAAAGTATCTGTGCAAGATGTCATTGCTATAATGAATAAGATATATGTTACTATTTTAAGATGTTTCATAATTAAAATTTATAGTTAATTCCTAGATTAATTTGATGTTGTAATTCTCTAAACGCATTAGATATTTGAAGCCTATCGTAATTAAAATTATAGCTTGCTTTTACAACAAAATGATTAGAAAGTTTATATGAATAGTCAGTACTCCATAAAATACTTTGGTATTTACCTACTGAGTATAAATTTTCTTCGAAAGTAGAAGTTCTCCACATAACAAGGGGAATTGTTATTTTAGATGATAGTGATTGTTTGTCATCTACCTGAAAAGTAAAGCGACCAGCTATCCCAAGTTTCTGTTGAAAATCATATTGTTTCCAATCGTAAAAAGAAGATACGTTTGATTGAGTCTGTATGCCTAAATGTATTTTAAGTTTCTCATTTTTATAAATTTCTTTCAATGAAGAAATGTTCAGTACAATTTTTGAAAACTGGGGATTAGGCTCAGGAATTATATTAGTTTCTAATTCAGAATTCAAATAATCTAATTGCACTTCAAAAAGCTTTTCTCTTTTGGTAATACGCGTATATTTTAATTGATAGTTTAGTGCATTGTAGTCATAGCGTGAAAGAGGTGCAAATGTTAAATTTTTTAAATAGCCAATAGTGTAACCAGTTGAAAATTCTATACTATTTTTTTTTAGTTGAGAATCTTCTTGAGCGAGGGCATTTGTAATTGACAATAGAAAAATTAAGGATAGAATGGTTTTATTCATAAGGCTTATGGTAATAAATTTAGAAATAACTTTTTTTTTGATTTTACTTTTTTAAAGCGTATTATTCTATCCCAAAGACTTCTTTTAATATATTTACTCCAGTTCCTATAGCGTCATCATGACCTCCGCCCTCAACGCGGCCTATTTTTGCACCTTTGTCATTTAGAAATTCAAGTTCTTGAGCCGAAAGTGGTCCGGCGATCTCATCTCTACTACCATAAATATAGGTTACTTTGGAAAGGCTTACGTTATTGTCTAGTCTTTCTGTGTAACGGTTAAATGCGAACCCTGCAATTAATTTTGCCATATTCCTTTGTTCAATGGTATCAAAATAAGGATCGTTTTCTAATTCAATAGTATAATCTCCATTATCGTCATAAATATATGCTACGAACTGTCCTTCGCTGTGATTCTGCCAACTAACATCATCGACAGCTAAACGATTTCCTAGTATGAGATAACCATCAGCGATATCCACGCCATGAGCAGCGATTAAATCTTGAACTACAAAGGAACCAAATGAAACTCCAATAACATAAACCGTTTTTCCTTGTTGATTTTTATAAAAATCAACAACACGTTTTAAATAGGCGGTACTTTGTAAATCGAATTGTTTTGCTTGTTCAAAAGTGATGTCTGAATCTGTGAATAGATTTGGATCTTTTGTTTGCACTTGATGAACATTTACCCACAATGCTGATTGGGTTTCTGTTTCTTCTATAACTTCACTTATATCCCCATCTTCAAGCGTAGTACTGGGACCTCCCTGAGCAACAACGACCACAATATTTCCTTCTAAATTACCATGTTGCGTTGCTATATCTGAAATTTGTTCAAATGGGTTAGACGAAGTATTATCGTCATCGTTATTGCAGGACGAGAAAGCGACAATTATAAAAGTGTAAATAATCAAGTTTAAGCGATTCATATTTTTCATATTATTTATTTTGAGACAAAGAGAATGAAAAAGACACTTAATAAAATTATAATTTGATAAGCGTTGCTTAATTGCTGATGAGCGTAGAAAATTAACATAGTATTAATAAATTATATGTTTCTTTGTTGATATGGGTAAATTAAATACATCTAAAATAGCTTTGATTGCAGGTCACATTCTGTTTTGGTTATTTAACTATTGGTTAATAGCTTTTGCTACTAGTCTTAATTGGAATGGATTTACTCATGATTCAGGTAGTTTTCAATATGCATACCTATATGGACTTTTTTTTAATGCACTTGTATTTTACATACAAATTTTTTGGTTGTTTCCAAAAATGTACAATCAAGGTAAAAAAAGGATGTTTTATGTAGTATCAATTTTTGTAATTCTTTTAATTTCTATAACCGAAGCTTATTTTGATTATTTACTTCTTATTTTTTATGGTGTAAATGATATACCGGTAGACGCAAATTTTAATACTAATACAATATTTCATATACTTTATAGTATTGCGGGTTTTTACTATATTCTGAAATTTGAATACAAAAAATCAAAAAAAATAAGCCAAGCTTTAGTAGAAGAAAATTATAAAACCGAATTAAAATATTTGAAGGCACAATTAAACCCACATTTTTTATTTAATGGCATTAATAGTGTTTATCATTTAATTGGGAAAAACGACACCTTAGCGAAAGAAACTTTACTTCAATTTTCAGGATTATTGCGCTATCAACTATATGAAAGTGAAACTTATATTTCATTAGAAAAAGAACTTAATTACGTATTACAGTATATTAAAATCGAGGAAACCCGTAAAGGTTCAGATATTCAATTGGATTATGAAATAGAATTTGAGAGTTCCACTAAAAAAATAGCTCCTTTGCTATTAATTCCATTTATAGAAAATACTTTTAAGCATTGTAGTAGTCATGCAGAAAAGAGTGAGATTAGTATAAGAATAATAGAAACAGGAGGTACACTTACACTAAATAGCACTAATAGTTTTGATAACTTAAATACTGAAAACCCTATAGGAGGAATTGGATTAAACAATGTTAAACGACGATTGTCGTTATTGTATCCTAATGAATATCATTTAGAAATAGAAAAGGGAAATACCGATTTTATTGTCGATTTATCAATTAACTTATAACAATCAGAAATGAAACACCTTAATTGTTTAATCATAGATGATGAGCCCATAGCTCGAGAAGGTATTGCAGAGTACTGTAATGAGTTTTCATTTTTAAATGTTGTAGCACTTTGTAAAAATGCTTTGCAGGCAAATCAATACCTTCAAACATATCAAATCGATTTAATATTTCTAGATATTAACATGCCCATCTTATCGGGAATCGATTGGTTAAAAACCCTAAAAGATTCTCCATTAATAATCATGACTACTGCATATACTGAATATGCTTTAGAAAGTTTTAATTATGACGTGCTAGATTATTTAGTAAAGCCCATCTCTTTTGAACGTTTTTTGCACACTATAAATAAAGTAAATAGATATTGTGGAAATGAAAGTGAAAAAGAAGTCCTATTCATTAAGAGTGATAAAAAAATTAAAAAGGTCAGAATAGGTGATATCTTATTTATTAAAGCAATGCAAAATTATATCAGAATTGTAACAGTTGAGCATACATTGACTGCTCACATGTCTTTAAAGTTGATTAAAGATATGTTGCCTGATGATTTTGTACAAACCCATAAATCTTATTTAGTATCCAAGTACAAAGTTGATAAAATAGTAAAGAATAAAATTATTATAAGAAACTTTAAAATTCCCATAAGTGTGCGCTTGAGAAAGGAAGTATTGAATAGCTTTTAAAGCATCAAATTGAAAAAAAATGAGTGTTTAAGGGTGAAAGCGAATATGTTTTATACATACTATTATAAAGAGGAAACCAGTTCCCTATATTAAAACTAATTTGTTCATTTCTCAATGCTATTTCGGTTTTTCTATTTGTTAAAATTCACTGCTTAATTTAATCGTTAAATCTAAACTTTCTTGCATTCTGTATGTTTCGATAAACATCTGGATTAAACTTTCTCATATAGATTTCAGGTTTTGCAAGTTTTGTGAATTCGTATTTTTTATAAATCCATTCCGCTGTACTTGTCAATAAAATCCAACGTCTTAAATTCTGTAAGTCGTTATACTCTAAAATTATTTCCATAAGCTATTTGCTTAAGCCAAGACCTCGATGTTCTTTTAAAATCAATATATCTCCTAAATATGCAGTTGTAGAAAAATCAGAAATTACACGTGTCTATCCAATTAGTTTTTGATTAAAATAAATTCCAAAATTCAAAGAGGTATCTATGAGTTTTTTGACCTTTTCATATAAAACACTTTTCCCATACTGGTTTGAGTAATGTGCTACAAGGTATTTGTGAATACTGTGCCGGTAGTAGTTATTTCATGCTTTCGCCTAACAAATTTATTTTTTTCAACCACTTTTCTCTAAAGTTAGAACTTGAACTTTTGATTGATGCTATATAAGTTATTTTAATTGGATTTACACAGCAAAATTTTAACGTTCCATTTTAAGCATATTAGATGATACTCCTAAAAAAACATTGAGTTAAGTCGTTGATCTTGCAGTTAAAATTTATATTTACCGCTCAACGAAAATAGACTAGGAGTTCCATATGCACCGACAGCAGACTTATTAAAGTGCAGGTCATGGTCAAATTGTATGAAGAGGTTTTTTTCAATATCATAACCCATTCCGTTTTTGAATTTTAATTGTGGTGGCTGAAGATTTAACTGTAATTTGTCACTTTCTGATTCTAATTCTATTCCTGAAAAAAGATAAAGTTTATTAGTAACATAAAGTTTTGTCGTAATTGGTGTTTTAAAAACATCTGCCAACAAATAAGTGTCGTAAAACCCCTTTAATTCTATTATAAACTTTAACTTTATTTTATAGCGGAATACAAAATTAGAATGTTGTTCTTTGTTAAATAAATCTATAGGATATGCAAAATCATGGAGTGTAAACTTGGATTCGGGAATAGAAATATTATTTCCACTTACTCCTTCTTGCTGTGCATTTATTCTAATTACAGATAAAAAAACTAAGCATAAAATAACAGTTCTAATCATAAATGGATTGCGTGTCATTTTCGATTTTAAACAATTTTCTTTTTTCATAATTATTTTATTGAAACGTGTAATTTGTACGAACCACTTGAGTTAATCTAAAGTACCCATGAGCATAATTGTCAGTATTGTCTATATTTATACAGTTTCCTTTTACGATGGCAGGTGTTTGTCCAAAAAGACCATTACCTCCAGATTGTATAATAAGTAGTTTCACATAATTATAATAATCTCTAGAGATGCCAAAGAAATTAATATCGACTATATCGCCAGGAATAAACTCATCTTCATCCGCCTCCTTATATTTTTCATAAAATACTTCAATTCTATTTCCATCTCTGAATTCATCATCAGTATAATCAAGCCTTGGTAATAAATCACCTTGTTCTTTAAATTTGATGAGATAGTAATTATTTATATCTACGGGGTCATCAAATGAAACATTAACTTCAAGTGCATTGTTATCTAAACCGCCTAAACCTTGATTAGATTGAAAAACTTCTGCTATATCAACCACAGGAGTTAAAGTTTCAGTAGCCGAGTACCGTTCTCCGTTATATAAGACTTCCAAAGTATAGGATTGGTTAACAACTGGAACGAAACTAGAACTAGTATACGTACCATTATTCTGATTTACGAAAACGAATTCATCTAGACTATCATCATTTGTAACCTTTACAGTGGCGTCATTAACACCTGTATTTGAAGTAATATCAAAATAAGGAGTAGATGTACTTAATTTTATGGTTTGTTCATTTCCTGTAGTACCTTTTTCCCAATCTAAAGATGCTTCTATTGTTAGCCTAGGAGGGACCGTTTGTACATCTACATCTATAACGTCTTCACATGCTGTAATTAGCACAGCTGACAGGAAAATTATAATTCTTAAATATCTATTCATTTTCTTAAAATTTAAAGTTATAAGTTACTGAAGGCATAATCCCGTATATTGAACTTCTAGTTGCTTCGTTTACGCTCGTTTCCAAATTTTGTCCAAATGAAACTGCCGCTGCATTTTTACGATTATAAATATTGTAAATTCCAAAGACCCATTCTCCTTTCCATTTTTTGTCGAGTTTTCTATTCGGTTTGTAAGTCGCAGAGAAATCTAGTCTATTGTAAGCCGTCAATCTATCCGAATTTCTATCTGAAAAGTTGGCAATCGAAAGTTCTTCATATTCATATTGACTATCTGGATAGGTTACTGGTCTGCCCGTTTGAAAAACAAAATTAGCTCCAAAAGCCCATTTATCATTTAGTTGATAAGTTCCCGTTAAGGAAAAATCGTGAGTTCTGTCATTTGAAGTGTTATACCATTTCCCATTGTTGATTCCTGGGCCTCTTGCATCGCCACCAGATGTTCTCTGTTCTGATTTTGAGAGCGTATATGCAAACCAACCTGTAAATTTGCCTTGGTTTTTACGAATCAATAATTCAAGGCCATAGGCTCTAGATTCTCCCTTTAAAATTTCTGTCTCTATTGTATTTGTAATCAAGTTTGACCCATCTATATAATCGATACGATTGTCAACAGTTTTATAATAGCTTTCTATTTCTAACGAATACGATTTATTCTTGAAATTTTTAAAGTATCCTAACGCAATCTGATTAGATATTTGTGGTTTTATATATTTTCCACTTGGAGTCCATACATCTAAGGGTGAAACTGCGTTTGTATTAGATATTAAATGAATATATTGAGCTGCCTTGGTATATCCCATTTTAACTGAAGATGATTCATTTAATTGATACGCCAATGATGCTCTTGGCTCTAGGTTACCGAATTTTTTTATAGTTTTATTATTATCATAATTAGTTAGTCCGGTCTCAGAACTACGCTGATAAACTCCCAACGTATTGTTGTAAATTACAGGTTGATCGTTTGCGTAGTTTGAGATTTCTTGGCCTCCTAAACGATTAAACATACTATACCTAAACCCATATTGAGCGGTAAGTTTGTCTGTTAGTTTATGTTCAGCATTGATATACAAAGCGTTTTCGAATGCTCTTTTATTATCAAATTTTAATAGATTTACTTCAGAATTTTCAGATGTTGGTGTAATCTGTCCAGGATTAAAATCGTAATAAATACTACTGGCGCCAAAATCTAATTTAAAAGTATTACTCAGGTAGTATTTGAGGTCATATTTTAAGTTAATATTACTTATTGAAGAAATCCATTCAAATTCATCAATATTAAAATCAATGTTATAATCATACTTACCGTAAATAATAGATAAATTGGAGAACAACTTATTATTAAAAATATGATTCCACCTTAAATTCCCGGATGCATTTCCATAGCCTACACCAAAATCATCTCCAAAACTCAATTTATCTCTGCCAAAATAGCCTGAAAGAAAGAGTTTGTTATTTTCATCTAATCTATAATTGGTTTTAAGGTTTAAGTCATAAAAACCAATATCAGTATCAGATTTCGATGCTTTTAAAAATAGAGTAGCGTAGGAACCTCTACCAGCAACCATAAATGATCCCTTTTCCCCAAATAAAGGGCCTTCTACCGTAAGTCTACTAGAAATGATTCCAATTCCACCAGTAAGCGCTATTCGCTCACTGTTTCCATCTTTTTGGCGAACATCTAAAACAGAAGAAGCTCTACCTCCAAATCGTGCCGGAATCCCACCTTTATATAATTTAATATCTTTAACCGCATCTGCATTGAATACAGAAACATATCCCAACAAGTGTGAAGTATTATATATTATGGCCTCGTCTAACAAAACCAAATTTTGATCTACAGCTCCACCTCTCACATGAAAACCACTTGTGCCCTCAGCACTACTAGCTACACCAGGCAACATTTGCAGTGACTTTATGATATCTACCTCTCCCAACACTACCGGTATCTGTTTAATTGTTTTGATATTCAATTTTAATACACTCATTTCAGGTTTCCTAAGGTTTATTCGTTCTGTTTCCTCTCCTGTTAGTACTACTTCATTTAGTTTCGTCGAAGCTTCGGTAATTTTAAAATCTAATTTTTGATTTCTGTCAAGTAGAATCTCTCTGGTTATTTCTGGATATCCTATATAGGAAACGATGAGTGTGTAATTTCCTTTTGGAGCTGTGATTGAATAGAAACCATATTCGTTAGTGACTACACCATTTGTTGTACCTTTAAAAAAAACAGAAGCACCAAAAAGAGTTTCTCCATTTTCTTTGTCCAAAATTATTCCACTTACAGTGTAATTTGTTTGTGCTGTTATTGGAGGACTAAGTAGTGAAAATGTAAAGTAGGTTAGTATATTAAGTAAAATACATGTGTAGCCATTTATTTGTCCTTTTTTATTCATTTTTTAATAAAACTTATAATTTGGCCACAAATAAATAAACTTACAATGATTTAGGTTGACCAATAGAAGCATTGGTACGTTATATTATGTTAAAAAAGACAGAACAATGTTTATGAAATACTTTTTTTGTAATCGGAAGGAGAAAGTCCAGTTTCTTTTTTAAAAATTCTATTGAAACTGGTTCTTGATTTAAAACCACATTCGCACGCAATTCCAAATAGGTCATAATTTATATAACTATCTAAGTTTATCTTTTCTTTTATAGCTTCTACACGATACTTATTTATTAAATCATAAAATGTAGTGTTCAAGTATTGATTTAACATTGTGGACAGTTTTTTGTCTGTTGTAGAAAGTTGTTCAGCTAATTTCCGTAATGTCAAATCTTCATATAAATATGGCCGTTCGGTTTTTATAATATGTTCAAGTTTATTTTTCAGGTTTTCAAACTCTTCTTTTTTATCCGAAGATAAAGTCTTATTCTTTTTCTTATTAATTTTAGGTTCTATTTCAATATCTAATAGAAAGGTTGGTAATAATACTTTAGATTGGTTTAAACCATAATATGCTAAATATGAAACTAAGACAATCATAGCCAATACAGAAATATTATCGACATTCCATTGAAAATCACCAAAAAAGGACTCATATATTTTAAGAACTAAATCAACACTTATAATACCCAATGTGGAAAAAAGCATGACCTTTATCCAATTAAAATCAAACTTCGTCAGGTTCGAATATTTGTATTTCGTTAATTTTTGATACTTTGATAACAATCTTAAAGAAATAATTAAATATAGGATGAAATAGAAACTTTCAATTCTAAAAAAAATGAATATAAAATCTTTTAATGCATACGAAAAGATATCTATTTTAAAACTAGTGTATAGCAGCGTTGGAATTGAAATTCCAAAGGCAAACAATAAAGTAGGAATAAAGTGTGGTAGTGTATTCCTAACTAAATTCTCTTCTTTTAAAAACAAAGATTTTACATATAGAAATAACAAAGGACCTAAAGTAATTGTTGTTAAATCATTTGGAATAAAACAGAGTTTTATTAACCAATTTATATTATGTAACAAAGCATAAAAGTAAACAGTCACAAAAAATAGAAGTAAAAAAAGCAGTAGCAAAATTTTTTGAGGAAGTTCTTTAGATTTTATTCTTAATAGACGCAATAAAATTATTGCAATAATTACAGTACCACCCACTAAAAAGAAATCTAAAACTAAATTCATTAATTAAAATTTAGTTTTTTTAATATTTGTAATATCCATTTGCATTTGTTTTCCTTATGTATAAAGTTTGGATTGAGGACTGTATTTTAATGTTGTAAAACGAATTTTTGTATGAGTAGTAGCGAGTTTTGCAGAACTACTTTTCGAAAAGCAATTTACGAAATAAAAAAGAATAGCGATTTGAATTAAAACTTAAATCGCTATTACTTATACATGTCTTAAGTTAACACCTGTTTATATCATAAGTTGAATTGTTATTCCAAATATTCCGATTAATAAACATAAAGGCGAAAAGAATTTAGTGTCAAGTTTTCCAAAATCAGTTCCTTTTACACTTTTAAAAAATCCAATATATCTGAATTCTCCAATTGCTCGTAAAAGAAACAATATTGGGATTATCCAGCTTCCAAATTTTATTGTCCATTCAGGAAGATTAGATTCAATTAGTCCAGATTTAAAGACATAAAAGACACCGAATGAAGTTAATCCAATTCCAACTATTGCACTATCAATTTTTTTCGGATTTATTATTCTCTCTCCATTTTCTTTTGTAGGTAATGTTACCGAAAATCCTAATTTTCCTCCAATTGCCCAATTAAAATGAATCATTCCAAGTCCAATTAGAATTATGCTTAATAATAATGATAAAATCATAATTTAGGGTGAACGTTTTCAAATTAATATTGATATGCTTTTTATTCCTGTTGCAAAAGCCTCTACGCAGAAAAAGAGGGAAACAACCTACTTCAGAAAATTTTTCATTAAAGATAAGTGTCCTCTCTTTCTGCAAAGTTGCTATTTAGACTTTGCAAATTCTGGCAGGGGTCCCCAAGTCTTAATTCCTATTTTTTTTAAAGTATCTGCTGTATCCCAATATTCGTCATAACGAATTATTTTATTATCAGATAAACGTACTTTGAAAAAAGCAACGAAAGGCCAATCTACAGTTACATTGTTTTCCCGCCAAGTAAATTTTAAACGAGAATGTATAGCAAAGCAATCTTCGCCATGCAAATAGGGACCTTCAAACATAGTTGCTCCCCAAGCTGTCGTTTCAGATAGTAAATGCATATAATAAGCCTCTATGGTATCTTTACCTTTTAATAAAGGATATCGTGGATCAAAGAAAGTGGCTTCTTCTGAGAACAAGGAAGTTAGTTGAGCAACATCTTCTTTGTGAAAGCCTGAAACCCAAGCTTCGATAACTTCTTTTGATGTATTTTTCATGTTTGTTAAATTTTAATGATTATAAATTGAATTGTTGAGTAGCTTAAAAAAGCTGTTAATATAAAGTTCAAGTGCATAGTCTGTTTACATAAGTTTCAAACTTATAAGAGTTCCTTCTATATTATCATTACTAATTCAGCTAAAAATTAGGTATACATTATCCCATTTATTCGCTTACTATATACTTCCCAGGAGTAAACTCAAAAGTTTTCATCAACCTATTCCAAGTATTACTTTGAGATATAGTTAGTGTTAAATAGCAAATTTCTTCTTTAGAAAAATGACTGGTCAACTCATCAAATAATGCTTGAGAAATAGGACTGCTTTTTAGATTTGTTAAGGTTTCAGTAAATGATAATACAACTCTCTCTTTTTCTGAGAAATAAGGGGTTTCTTCCCAAACACATAAAGAGGATAATCGTAGTTCCGTTTCTCCAAAATGTTTTAACTCTTTGTAGTGCATATCCACACAATAGGCACACCCATTTATTTGAGCTGTTCTTAACCTTATCATTTCTATCAATTTTCTATCTAATGTAGAATTGATAATTGAGTCTTCAATAGTTCTCAAGTTTTCAAACATTCCATTTGGGATGTCTTGATACGTAATTCGTTCCATAATTATATTATTTAAATAAGTTAAGAAGCAAATTTATCGTTTACCTCTTCTTTAATGATTAAGGTATCTTAAGAAATAAGAAAAATGCTATTTTCTTCTTAACTCACTTAAATATTCAGGTGTAATTTCTAAATATGATGCAATCATATATTGAGGTACTCTTTGAGCAAAAAGAGGAAAGTGTTTCATAAAACCATCATATCTGTCTTTACTTCTCATTAGTAGATAAATGTCGTTTCTACGCAGGATAGCAATCAGCATATTTTCGGTAATTATTCTGAAAAATCTTTCAAGTTTTGGAATAGATTTAAATAGCTTTTCTAATTCTAATTTATCAACTATAAGAACTGTAGTTTTTTCAATTGCTTGAATAGATGAATAAGAAGGAATATTCTTTATATAACTTTCCATATTAGTTACCCACCAATTTTCTAGTGCAAATTGAGTTATTTTTTCATTTCCTTTATTGTCAATATAAAATGAACGAACCAAACCATATAGAAGAAAATAATTGCTTTTGCATATTTCACCTTCTTTAAGTAAAAACTCTTTTTTTTCGAAAGTCTTATGAGTTAATTTTGAGTAAATTTCATCTATTTCTAGGTCGCTAAACGCAACATATCTACTAAAATGTTTTTTGATTTGCTCTTTCATTTTTTTTGATTTTTTATTGTTGCTAACGATTTGTTTATCTTGATTAGTTGCTGAATCATGCTACTAATTTAGAAATAGTGGACGAGCCATAGGAAAACTCAAAGGATTTTCTGTGAAGATCTGTACTAAGCAATTAATTTTAGTCATTATTGTGAGTAGTTTTTTTAGATTTTTTATTAATAAATTCAGTTAATAAGAGTTACCCTAATGATGATGAGCTTGTGATTATTGTATTTAATGTTGTAAAAAATATGGTTTGGATAAAGTTTTAGTACTTTAATCTCCCCATACAGATATTGCAGCATTAAACCCGAGGACATCGTAATTACTTAAATCATTGCGGTCAAATGGGAAGTAATCATTCAGACCAAAATAAGCTTCAGAAATTTCAGCAAAATATTCTTGTTCATCATTAAGAGCATAGGCTATTGGCATGATGATGTAATCTTCTCCACCAGTATGATATGAAACATTTGTATACAAGCTTTTTGAGGTTGCATTGTTGAAAGCATTTGTAATTGTTGAATTATTATTTAGTTCCCTGTGATGATATGCATGAGTTAACTCATGCATAACCATATACGGTTGATTTTTATTCGTCCAATTGATGAAATTTGTAATATTGGAAATCTCAACACACATTGCTTTTTCAGGGATATACCCGTTAGTAATTAACCATTGCTTACTAGGGTGATACTGAGAACCTCCGGTCGTGGTATTCCAATCCATAAAAATAGGGACAGCTTTTAAAGCGTCCATTTTATCTTGATCAATCTTAAATTGTGAGATCTCATGGAGTTTAGTTTTTAGTAAATCAATAGCGGTGTTAGTTAATATTAAATTTTCGAGAAAAGCCCTTTCTTCAACTAGCACATCAAAACCACTTAAATTATAATTTGTATAGCCATTAACTGACAATTTATTGAATGTTTTATTGAACACTTTTTGTGCAATATCAAAAGACCTATATTCTTTGTAAGTACCGTCAGGATTTACAATAAAGTACATTGGTATACCTTCAAAATTCAATGCTCTACTCGTTTTTTTTTGGCTTTTTGAAATCAACTGTAGCCCAAGTGGTTTTTTAACTTCTAAATATTTAAACCATCTATTTCCTTCGATGTCATCAAAAGAAATGTCAATAAATTTTGTGTTAAGATTATTTTGATAAGCTACTTTCAGTTTTTCCAGATCTGGTTTTTTTTCAATACACCCAGAACACCAGGTAGCCCAGAAAGTTACAAAATGTGTTTTTCCTTTGATATCTATCATATCAAAACTGGAATTGTCTTGATCTAACAGCACATGACTTGGAAGCACTAGAACTTCCTCTTCAGAAAAATCCCATAATATATTGGCATTTATTAATTCACCGGTATCGTCAAAACCAAAACCTTCCCCTTCTAAAATTAAAGGTTGGGTAAATAAGTGAAATAATATAATACATATAATTCCAGCCCAACCAAATAATTTATATATACTAGTTTGATTCTTTCGCGTAACTAATAAGGTTAATATCCCAGTAATAACTAATATTAAAATAAATGGGAAATATGTGAAATTGAACAATTGAAAGATAATATATGGCAAGAATAAAAACACAAGAAATTTTGATGGTGTCTCTTTGTTTATGAACCCACTGGCAAGTAAACTAATGACACAAATTAATATAGGAATCCATTTTAGTGTATTAGATTCATATATGTTTAACGGGTTGAGGAATAGGAAAAAATAAAATAATAATGCCATTATTAATACCGTAGTAATTATACCCAATATTAATCTTAAAACTGTTTTCTTTTTCATAATATATTTGATTGTTGATAATGAGATTATATAATTTTAGTTGCTTAGTTTATACACATACTAGAAAATTCGAGAAGATTTAATCAAGTAGGCTAGAACCGTGCAATTAATTATTCAGTCTTTGTTGTGCATTCCTTTTTTATTCATTTTCCTTTATTCGAAATTTTTTAATTGTTTTGTCCGAACCATCTGCAACGTATAAGCTTCCTTCATCATCAATAATAATATCGTGATACATAGAAGTTGAATTATCGTAGAATCCTGTCCTACCGAATTGCATTTGCAGGTTAGTATTTAAATCAAAACGAAAAATATCTGAACCTTTGGGAATTGTGTCATTTTCAATCATTAAATCTATTGCAAACAAATAATCATTCTTATTGTCTATAACTACAGATAATAGCATTCCAGTTTCATTATTATTCCAATCCGTAATAAAATTTCCTTCGGCATCAAACTTTTGAATTCTATTATTTTCACGATCAGCTACATATACGTTACCCAAATTATCTAAATCAATTCCGTGTGGGACAATGAACTCTCCTCTTTTATTTCCATGTTTGCCCCATTCAAATAAATATGTTCCGTCTTTAGAGAATTTAACTATTCTTCTGTTATAGTATCCATCGCTCACATAAAATGAACCATCGTCTGATACGGCTATATCCGTTGGAAGATTAAAATGTGAAGAGTCATCTCCATGGACAGTAGCTTCTCCTAATTTTAAAAGCAGCTTTCCTTCTGAACTAAATTTAAAGACTTGGTGTAAGCCAACATCTGTAACCCAGATATTGTTTTCTTTATCGATTTCTAAACCATGTGGCATAATAAATAAATCAGCTCCCCAACTTTTTAATACTTCGCCAGTTTGTTTATCGAGAGTCAAAATTGTGTTTTCTTGAATTTTAACTTTAGGGAACTCCTCTTCCCAGACCCTACTTGCTCTGTGAAAAACTACAATATTATTATTTGAATCAATTCCTAGTCCAGATGGAAGACCTAAAACATGATTCTTAGATAATTTGGGCCATTCTTCAACTAAAACGTAAGAACCTCTCTTTTTAGATTCTTTGTTTACTTCTTTTTTCTCAGGTTTTCTGCATCCTAACAGTAAAAATGCAGCAAGAAAATAGAAAATACCTATTTGTTTATATTTCATTTCTTTATGGTTTTTTCTATTCGCTAAATATTTTTTTCATTTTATGAAGTGATATTTCTGTGATTGACTTGTTCAAGACTCTTTCAAAAAGTGTTATTAATTTATCTGTGTTCATTTATCTAATTGTAATGTTTAATTTGAAGTATCTTTAATTAGTAGTTTTCTTCTTCAACATGGCATTTTTTTTCTATTTTGATATATTCTTGCTCTGCTATACGTTTGAACTGTCTCAACCAATTTGTATTTAATTTCTCTACAATTAAAATTTCTTCTCTTTAAATAATTAATGTTCCTATATTAGTTAAGCCTCGTATATTTTCAATTGTTTGTGTTTGTGACAAGAAAGAAGACTAGTTACAAACAAAAAAAATAAAAAGGAAAAACAGCATATTGCTTTCCCTTCCTCAAATGAGTTATAAATGACATAGATAAACCATAAACACTATTTCTTTAGATATTCGACCTTCTTTGATGGATTAATTAATTTAGCTTAAATATTAATTAGCGTTGATTAAATTACCAGTGCCTATAATATTTTGAGTAATTTCAGGTGTTCCTTTATAAAAAACATCACCTCTCCCAGTTAACCTTACATCTAATAAATCGGTTGCAGTAACCTTTATACTTCCAACTCCAATGGAATTAATAATGCAATTGTCCGTATTAAGCTTAAAACCTAAAAAGTTTCCTCGACCTCTATTATTTACATTCAAATTTTCTAAAGTATAAATATCATAATTTGCTTTAAAATAACCAGAACCATTTAAGCTAGCATCAAAATTAGTAAACCCTTCAAATTGATTTAAGCTAATGTTGCCGCTACCATTTATCTCAATGTTTAAGTTGTTTTGATCCTCAAAATCATTCACTATTATATTTCCAGAACCATTTATTTCTAAATACTTAATATTTGGAACTATTATTTCAATTGCTAATTTGTAATTTCTATAACAACCTGCTTCTAACCGGATGTCCCAAATATTATTAGAAACCGATGTTCTTAAGTTTTCTATAATATTTGGGTTTCCTATTACTTTTACTTCTTGTATTAAACCTTGGGAAATCCTAATATTCTCAGAGCCATATAAGTTAATTCCATCAAAATCGGAAATTGACAAAACTTGTGTGGTAATGCTTCCCTCTCCTCGAATACAATCTATATTATTGGTATCGCAGGAGGTTAATCCGAGAATTGAAAATATTAATAACAATATTTTATTAAAGTCTATTTTTTTATTCATTTGATCAGTTTTATTTGCGATGATTTTTTGTCAATTATATATCATAAATACAAGTGAACATATTTAAGATTGATGATTAAGTCAAATTAAGTGTTCAGCGATTTTCGAAAGTATGTGCTAGTTTTAGTTTAGATTTTACAAGTATTTCTTTATTCAATATTGTGTTCTTCAAAAAGATATTGAATTGCTCTGTCAAAAACTTTATCATTTAAAGCACTAATATCTGCCGCTGTATTTTTTATATAAATATCAGGAACATGACCAACACCGTCTAAACTTTCTCCGTTAGGAAATAAAACTTTTTGTATTGAATATATGTAATGCCAAGAATTAGGTAGAAATCGCATATTACTTTGTGTTGAAAAATCCCCAGCGGTAGTGTCTCCAACCTGAATAACATGTTCATAAGATTTCATGTATGATAAGAGTGTTTCTCCAGCACTTATAGTTGCTCTATCCGTTAAAATAATTACTGGTTTTACATACGAATTTTCTTGATTTGGATGTGTGTAAAATTCTTTTATTTCATCAAAATCATCATAACTTACGCCATTTCTAGTTTGAGCTGTATAAATAAAATGCTCTCCATCTGAAAATGCTTGTGCAATTCTAGCAGAATATCTATCATCACCACCCTCATTTTGTCTTATATCAAAGATTATAGCGTCGTAATCTTTCAATTCCTCTGCTATTTTATCTATAATAGCTGGGTTTTCACCATCCATAACGCCTAAATAAATATACCCGATATTTTTATCTTTTACTTTTCCGTAAAGAAGTCTATCTTCTGATGGTATTTCTGTTACAAAATCTAAATATTTTGATATAATAAGCTCCTCACTTATCTCAAATGAAGATTGCTCATTCAACAAATAACCCGAAGTATAATGATGCCCATTTCCATCATATAATGTAGTGTGGCTATCGTCTAAATGCTCAATTAGATTAGATAAGATGCTCCATAGTTCTTCATCTGAGATTTCATCATTTACTTGTGGTCTGTAAACATTATATAATTCATTCCAGTTTATATCTCTTACAGTAAATAAACTATAATGCTGTTCGAAATCATTCCAAAAAATATCAAAGTTATTTGTTTGTGTATCTGGTTGATCTTCGCCAATAATTGCTACGGAGCAAGATGAAAATAAAATTAGTGCGAATAGAAATATTATATTTTTCATATTAAAATTGATATAACAAGCTAGTTGAGACTCTATTGGATAAATTTTTAAATTCGTTTACTGTTTTTACACTTTGAATATTCAAATCGTAATCAAACTTTAAATTAAAATTATTTGAAATTTCATATCTATAATTGACATTCCAATGTATTGATTTGTATGCTTTCAACGATGTTAACTTTCCAGCAAAAATAATATTGAGTGGTTCATCTTGGTTTTCAATAATATACTCATCTATACCGTTATAAGGTGGACGACTTAAAAATTGTAATACTGGTATAGCTACTGTACTTTCAATATATTGCCTTGGTGCTAATTGTTTTGATACTGCAACATTCATTGATAAACCGTGTGCAGAAACATAACTAAATGCATCCTGGTTGAACCAATCCATATATAAAAGATCTAAGTTATACGAGCCTCCAACGTAAAAGTTGGCAGATTCTTGATTAGTAGATAGATTCTTTAAATAAGTAAAACCAACGCTTCCCGCATAATATGAAGTTTTGAGTCTATCTGAGCGCCCGGATTTTAAAATGCCATCTCCGTATTTAATATTAAATTTCATTATGTTTTTTGAATGTCTCTCATAGAAAACAGAGTAAAAAAAAGAGCCTCCTTTTTGATTAAGAGGCGAGAAATTAGTGTCTTTTAAATTGTCTAAACGATAGCCAATACCAATCCCCAAATAATTCTTAGGTATTGGCCCTTGCTGTTGAGCATATATATTAATACTAAATAGAAATATTACTAAAACTGATAATTTCATTACTAACTTTTTTATATTTTTGATAAGCTCATTCCTTGTTTTTTTCTAAATAAGACGAGATGAAAAAAAATGTGACTTGCAAAAAGGTTCAACAATTTCTTTTAAAACTTAGCATTACGCCTTGTTTATTTAGTTTTAACTAGTTTATTGAATACTTTTCTTTTCAATTGTTAAGCGTTGTCATTCTAAAAATCTTACCATTTTCAACTTCATAAATAACTATTGCTTCATGACTGTCCTCTGTTTTATCAGAGATCACCTCTTTATCTATGACAGTATTGCCAATTATAATTCGGTTGGATATTTCACAATGTAAATCTGGACTACTTGTGAATAACTCAGAAAAGATATCATACAATTGTTTTTGACCATCAACATAAATCTTATTTTGAAATTCATAAACTTTTATATCATCACTGAAGGTTTTTACAAAATTATCAATATCCTTTTCATTCCATGTGTCAAATTGTTTTTGAACAATAGCTTCAACTTTAGGAGAACCTTGTTTTCCTCTAATAAAATACATACTAATAATTTCACCCTTATTAATTTTATAGAGCACAGATTGATGATGTTCTTCTCCGTTAATAGTAATAAGTTCTTCATCAATAACTATATTCCTATTACTAATTCTTTTAACTATTTTAATTTTGGATTTAGGGTTGTCAGAAAAGAATTGTTTATAATTTGATTTTAATTTAGAATTACCTTCGTAAAGTGTGTCATCCGGAAAATTTTTAACCGTTATATTTTCAGAAAAATAAGAAGCAAATTCTTCCCAATTACCTTTATTGTATGCCTCAACTTGTTTTTGAACTATAATTTCTGGAGATTCTTCTGAAACAAAAACCAAGTGCTTATTGTCAGGACTTATTGAAATTCTTGAGATTTCATTTATTTCTTTCTCTTTAAAACTATATAACACACTAATATTATCGTCATTGATATTTAATTGAACTATTTTTTTACCATTAGGAATCAAAACTATATTATCGACTAGCCAACAAATATCTTTAATCGGAATGGGTAACGATTTTATCGTTTTGATATTTCCAGAAATTGGGTCTAAAGATTTGATTGATGAAGTATTATTCTCATAACTTATAAAACTTACCAAACCAGAATTTGGAATTTTATGTATTGACCTACCCACGTCATGTGCCACAGTAATGTTGCTGTTATCATCTAGGTTGGACACTACTAAATCCATCTTGTCGTTTACCAAAACTGATGAAATTAAGATCGTAGAATTGAACCAAACATTATACCCAACTTTTATCTCCTTCAAAAGAACTTTAGATGTTCCATTGGCCAAGTCATATTGATATAATCGCTGTAATCCGTCATTATCTAAATGAACCGCAGAAATAGCTTCACTATTAGGGATTTTTAATGGAGAATATTCATTTTCAAATGGAGTATCCGTCAACCAAGAAGTTTCCTGATTATTTATACCGTAACCTCTTATGTCCGTTTGACCATCTCTTGTAGATGAAAACATTACAGTATTAGCATCGAAAAAATTAGGCTGATTGTCATGGGCTTCATTATTGGAAATATTTTG
Source organism: Aureibaculum luteum (assembly GCF_003449015.1). Classification (GTDB taxonomy): domain Bacteria; phylum Bacteroidota; class Bacteroidia; order Flavobacteriales; family Flavobacteriaceae; genus Aureibaculum; species Aureibaculum luteum. The sequence goes on from NZ_QRGD01000013.1 coordinate 30,154, forward strand.
AAGATTTGCCAATTCAATATTATTATTATTATTATTATTATTGGATTTAATAATATCAACCAAGAAAACCTCGGTATTTGATTGCGCTTGGACAGCTATCAAGAAGAAAAATAATACAGTATATAATAATATTCTCATGGTTCTATTTTTTTTATTCAATTTTTAGTGTATTTCTTATAAAATGTAATGCTTTTATGAGTTTTTGATTATGCTAGTTTCCGAAACATTTGTACAAAATTTATATAAGAATATTTTTTATTAGTGATTGTTTTAACTTAAGTGAGCATAACAGGTCGTTCATTTTAAACCAACTCTAATTGTCTTAATTGATTAGTTAAAAACTTAGTCATATTGTTTTACTAATTCTATTTGCATTTTTCAACCACAAAAATCAATGTCTAGTCTAAGAATTTTTCTTGTTAAGACATCTATACAATAGATGCTTACAGCAGAATTGTTTGAAATTTCATCAGTAATTTCAACCTTCCCAATTTCTCTTTAAGTATATCTCGAAACATAAACCAAGTCAACTGTGATGTTTCAGACTTGATAATACTTTTACTAACTTTATTATTTAATGGAATTTTTTGGCTAGAGACACTTAAATTAAATTGTAGTATATAAAGCGTTTTTTTTCATTCATCTAATTTTTTGTGTTTATTTTGATTTTTTTTTAATAAAATACACAACGTAATTGCGTTGCAAACCTAAACACTATTAAATTACTTCTTATTAACTAAAGTTAATTTATTTGTGTTTCTTTTTATCAATTCTCCCAATAAAACTAATTACTAATTGATGTGAATTTTCTTATCTTATTAAATGATAAGGAAGTTTTGCAATATTATTACCTTATTGATGAAGAAAATAATGTCAGGCATGATTCGTTTCTAATTACCTTATGGTACTTGCTATTAAGAGCACGCAAATGGAAAAAATAATATAATTAAAAGATATGATTAATTATCAATAATTCTTTTGCGAATTCTGCTAAGTGATTGTGGTTCCATACCAAGATAACTTGCAATTTGGTGATGTGGTACTCGATTAAAAAGTGTTGGTCTAGCTTCTAATAAATTTAGATATCTTTCTTCGGGCGAAGAAGATATAAAAAGACTCCATTCTGTTTTTGCTTTATTCAATTTTTCTACTGCAATTTGCTGAAAAACAGCATCTAACCTAGGGAGTGCTGCCCTTAATTCTTTTTCAAAAGCCTGATCACTAATCGTAAGCACACAATCTTCTCTACATTCCCAGTAATGTTTGGATGGTGCCCCCTTTCCGTTATGAGCAAAAGGTGTAAATGTATCTCCTTCAGTAAAGAAAGCTGTTGATTTTTCTACTCCGTCTTTAATCAGATATTCTCTTACACAACCTTCAACGACCATATAACACTTGTTTGGAATTTGACCTTCTCTTAATAAGAATTCATTTTTTTTGAATTGTTTGACGATCGTTTTTTCAACGATAAGTTCAATCTCCCTTTCATTCAATATATTAGAACAACTTACTACCTCCCTAATTTTCTCTTTTAATTTCATTGAGTTTAATTTTGTTTTAATCTAATGTTACTTCTAACAATTCAGTTTGCACATATAATATTTTCGCAAGTTAAGTTATTAATTCTAAATCCCGTTGTTGATAGGAGTTGAGATGACTATTGGATTGTCATGTTTGAAGGGAGGTTTTCAATTTTTGATTTAGTACCTTATTGATTGTATCCTATATTAACTACTCTTTTTAGAATTTTGTATTGTTTATTTCTTTGATCCGGTCTTATAGTTATTAAAATAATTAAAGGATGTTTAATACATAGCGTTTTATCAAAATATTATTTAACGGTCATCCCATTTGTTACCCAATAATTTTTCCATATATCCATAGCCGCCAACACCTACAATAGCTTTTACAGGGAGGTTAGCATTTCTCGCTGTGTGTCTTGAGAAATCATCAGTATTTTTTTTAATCTTTAAGGGGGTAAAGTTCATTGTATATTGGAGCCCTGTTAGACAGTATAGAATACGGCAAGAAACGCTACCGTTTGATTTATCAAAAGAATGTTGTAAAATTAGTTTCCTCTACCTTCTTTTATTTCTAAAAGAATATGCAATGGCTTCTGCCTCGATTTCATCATTGGATTTGCGTCCATTTTGAAGTAGCCACGTATTGAGTTTTTTCTTTTCGAAATAAATCATTTTTCCATTGGGTTTGGAATGTGGGATATTGCCCGATGCTGTAAGTTTGTAAAGATAACTTCTAGAGATACCAGTATAATCACAGGTTTCTTCAAAGGTTAATACGTCCTTACTTACGGTTAGTAATCGTTCTATTCGATCTAAGCGTTCTAAGATTAATAAGTTGTCCATTTTATCTGTTTTAGGATTAATAAATGAACAAAAGCACTTTTGTTTTCTTTTATAGAATTCTTAGGATAAATGTAGGGAAATAGTAAAGTGGATCTAATTCCACAACTAAATAGTTGTTCACAAATAATTGATAAACAAAGAGTTAATTAATTTTGTGTTGATTTGTTGATGTAATTTTATCTCCTAATTTTATTTGAAATAAAAAAGGATTAAACGAGAATAATCAATATTTAATCAGAAAATCATGAAAAAATGATTTTGGATAAAAACTATGGGTTATCTACAAATAGAGATGAGTATTTCATGAAAATACTATATGAAAAAGCTCATGTCTAAGAAAATTTTAAGACAGGAATGCTATTTGCAGCCTCTTTCATTTTAGTATCTATTATTTTGGCATAAATTTCGGTTGTTCTTATTTCTTTGTGTCCAAGTCTTTTGGATACAGTATAAATATCTGCTCCATTTTCTAATAACAAAACGGCATTCGTATGTCTGGCACTATGAAAAGTAATATGTTTTGTTATACCTGCACGCATACACCACCGTAAAATTTCTGAATTAAAATGAGCACCGTATTTGAGACCTGTAAAAACTCTATCATTTTGGTTTTCTCTTTTTCCTAGTAGTGCTCTGGCCTGATCAGATATATACAAATATTCAAGCCCATCAGTTTTTTTCTGCCTAAAAATGACTCGAGGTTGTTCTTCTTCATCTCTTACTTCTGACCAGATTAGTTTATTGATATCACTCCATCGCAGCCCTGTAAGACAACTAAAAATAAAAGCATTTTTTAAAACCGGGTGTTTGCAACTGGCCTTACTTAAAGCTTGTAATTCTGAATATGTGAGATATTCCCTTTTGGATTCCCCTTGGTCGAACCCTTTAACCATTCGTACTATATTTGTATCTAAATAACCTTGGTTAAAAGCCTCAGTTAATGCAGCTCTAATTTTATTGAAATAGGTATATTTAGTATTCTGAGATAAGGGAGTGTTGCCAGTGGTTTTGGCTTCTGTATGTAAGTATTTTTTAAATCCTTTTAAAAAATCTTCATTAACATCCTTTATCATCAAATTAGCTGGACAATAGCGTTCTAAATGTTTAAAGGCGGCTTCCCAATTATCATAATTGCCTTTACTTTCATATCGGTCTTCTTTAAGTTTGTTGTAATAAGTTAAAAATAAAATTTTACCTTTTTTATCGTCCTTTATACTGAACTTACCTTTAATATAATCTGATTTCTTAATAGTAAGAATATTCTGGGCTAACTGCATTGTTTCTTTATTATACTTTTTTTCATTTGCAGTAATTGGATTTTCATGGAGATAAAGTTTTAAGTATTCAAAACTCCTATGGTGTTTCATCTTCCCGTTTTTATCAATTAAGTACCCTAAGTAGTATTCTAAAAATAGGGTAATACGTCCGTTTGCAATTTTTCTTTTTCTTAAACTAATCTTCATAATTGATGTTTTAATAGTTATTTATGTTCCACAAATAAATTATCGTACTTCGAATAACCTATCTATTACAGATCTTTTAATTCTTGTCACCCTTTGCCCCAAATTAACAGCTTCAATATAACCACAATTGATATTGTAGTAAATTACCCTATTAGAACAGTTTAAAAGTGTAGCGGCTTCTTTTACCGTTAAAAATTCTTTAGCTTTTATTACCTCTAGTGAAAAGGTTATTTCTTCTTTGGACTCTTGATTGCTTTTTGCAATTTTTGTCTCTCTTATTTTCTCTTTATAATGACGACTATTACATTTATGTGAACAGTATTTGGTCGAAGTCGTTCGTGCCGTAAATTCATTTTTACAGTACTTGCAAATTCTCTGTATTTTAATATTACTACTCATTCTATTATAAAGAATTAGATATCGCTAGATTTCTCTAAGTACCGCTAAGCGACAAAATCGGCGAAATTACCGCAAGCGTGGTGTAAATTTTTACACCACGGTTCAAAAAAAGACGACGTGGTGTAAAAATGGTGTAATAAATGTATGAAAATAGGGGTATTAAAAGAAAGAAATACTAAAAAAGTTATTCACAACTATTTGATTTACAGTCAAATAATATCATTTGGCATCAACTAAAATGACTGTTTATTTTCCAATACAAAAGTTTGCAAAAATATTACCAAGTAAATCCTCATTAGTTACTGCTCCAGTAATTTCACCCAAATAGAGTAGGGCTTGGCGGATATCGATAGCTATTAAATCAGAGCTGATGTTGTTGTCAATACCAAATTGAACATTTTTAATTTCAATTAGAGCCTTGTTTAACACGGAGAAATGACGACTATTACTCACTATAGTCTGATTATTACTTAAGACTCCAATATTAGATAATGCCGTTAGTTGATTTTTTAATTCATGAATACCTTCGTTTTCTTTTGCAGAAAGAAATAAGATATTTTTAATTTGGTTTTCAATCTGATTCATTTCTTTTTCGGAAAGTAAATCAGATTTATTTGCAATTATCAACATTTTTTTATCAGGAAACTTTGTAGAAACCTTTTCAATTTCATGTTTAATCAAATTCAATAATTCAGTTATTTCACCATCATGTCTACTTCTTATAATTGAGGCATCAAATAAATAAATTATCAATTGAGCTTGTGCCGTTTTTTCGAAAGTTTTTTTAATTCCGATACTCTCAATTTCATCGGTGGTGTCTCTAATTCCCGCAGTGTCAATAAAGCGATATGCTACTCCTTCAATGATTAATTCATCTTCAATAGCATCTCTAGTTGTACCCGCAATAGAGCTTACTATTGCTTTTTCCTCATTTAATAATGCATTTAATAACGTAGACTTACCTACATTGGGTTCTCCGATAATGGCAACTGGAATACCGTTTTTTAGAACATTACCAAAAGCAAATGAATCAATTAATGCTTTTAGGACAGTTGAGATTTTAGTGACCAATTTTTGGAAATCGTCTCTATTTGCAAATTCAACATCTTCTTCAGAAAAATCTAATTCCAATTCAATTAGAGACGCAAAATTCAAAAGGTCTTGTCTCAGATTTTCAATTTCATTAGAAAAACCACCCCTCATCTGTTGCATGGCAATTTGATGAGAAGCTTTTGAATCTGAAGCTATTAGGTCAGCTACAGCCTCCGCTTGGCTAAGGTCTAATTTACCGTTTAAAAAAGCTCGTAAAGTAAATTCACCAGGGTCAGCCATTCTACATCCATTGCGTACAAAAAGTTGCATAATTTCTTGCTGAATATATAGTGAGCCATGACAAGAAATTTCAACCACATCTTCACCAGTATATGATTGAGGATTCTTAAAGAGAGAAACTAAAACTTCATCAAGCACACGTTCACCATCAATGATATTACCTAAATGAATAGTATGGGTTTTTTGATTGGATAATTTTTTATTATGAATAGACTTAAAATAGCGATTGGCAATAGAAATAGCATTACTACCTGATAACCGTATAACGGCAATGGCACCAGAACCTGATGGAGTTGCTAAAGCAATAATTGTATCTTGAGTATTCATAATTTAATTTCTATGCAAAAGTAGCAAATTCTCTTGTTTTACGGGTGTTTAGTAAAGCTATGTTTGTAACATTTTCTGAAATAATGCGTCTTATAAGAAAACAAACACTCTAAAACACAACATATGAAACGAAATAATCAATTAATCGTAATTACACATTTAAGCCAACTTTTAGATTTGGTAACCTTAGTAGGAGGATTATTAGTACCATTATTTATATGGATAACAAATAAAGATAAAGTTTTTACTATGGACGAACATGGAAGATCAATTATCAATTTTCGGTTAAGTATGATAATTTACATGCTAATATGTATTCCATTAATACTATTTTTTGGTTTAGGATTACTTGGATTTGCAGTAATTGGTGTCTTTTATTTTATTTTTCCAATAATAAATGCGATAAAAGCAAGTAATAATGAGCCCCCAAACTACCCATTTTCCCTAAAAATTCTATAAATGATGAAAATTTTTAGAATTAATTTGCTATAAATTTTGATTTTATTTACATCAATGTTCATCCTTAGCATCAAAACAAACGATTGAAGTTATTGAATATCAACACCTTATAGTAAATCGTAAAAACTACCCATTTTCCTTGATTTTTAAAATCACCCATTTACACTATTGACTGGTATCGTCTGAGAACATACATTTGCTTTATAAAATTAATATATAATAGAAACGAAAATACGACGTTATAATATCTGAATACTAAAATTAGGGGAGAAAGGAGAGGAGTGAAAATTATGAATTAAAGTTCATATCTACAAGTAACTTTTCTCCTTCTATTAAACTAAAATTAGTATAAATATAAAAATATTACTCTTAGGAGTTTAACTCAGGGGAGAAAGGAGAGAAGTGAAAATTATGAATGAAGATTCAAATCTACAAGTAGCTTTTCTCCTTCTATTAAAATTATAATTAGTATAAAATATAAAAGTATTACTCTTAGGAGTTTAACTCAGGGGAGAAAGGAGAGAAGTGAAAATTATGAATGAAGATTCAAATCTACAAGTAGCTTTTCTCCTTCTATTAAAATTATAATTAGTATAAAATATAAAAGTATTACTCTTAGGAGTTTAACTCAGGGGAGAAAGGAGAGAAGTGAAAATTATGAATGAAGATTCAAATCTACAAGTAGCTTTTCTCCTTCTATTAAAAGAATTGTAAGTATAAGTATAAAAGTATTACTCTTAGGAGTTCAACTCAGGGGAGAAAGGAGAGAAGCGAAAGGTTAAGTATGAGCTTAACACTACAAGTAGCTTTTCTCCTTACTATTTTAAAATCAAATTTATTTCTTATTATTTTCTACCATTTTTTCATAAAGTCAATAGTACTATTCACGATAGATTCTTTTCATATTTTTATCAATCATCTTTTTTCGAACATCGTCAATTTTAATTGAAACACTTTTTTTGGAATAAAAAAAGTTGGCAACTTAGAAATGCAACTATTGATAGTACACGTAAATTCATTTTATTAGTTAAAGATCTACAAATGTTCTAGCTTCTTTTAAATTATTTGAAGTAATTAGATGAATCGTTTTAATAGCTATCTAGCCATGTACCTTAGCCGTTTTGCCTCCTGCTTTCATTAACTCTGCTTCATAGGCTAATAATTGATCCCATTTCTTATTCACAATCTCTTTATCCTGATATTTTCTTGCAAAACCTAAGAACAAGGTGTAATGATTGGCCTCAGAAATCATTAAGTCTTTATAGAAGTCAGATAATTCTTGATCTTCCAAATTTTCTGAAAACACTTTAAAACGTTCACAACTTCTAGCTTCTATAAGTGCTGCAACTAATAAACGTTGTATTAAAGCTTCATTTCTGTCCTTTGTTTTTACAAAAAAGCTTTGTAAATCTTTGGCATAGTTATTTGATTGAGATCTGCCTAATACCATTCCTCTAGCAGTCATTAAATCATGCACCATTTTAAAATGTTGCATTTCTTCTATGGCAATTTCGCTCATGGCGGAAACTAACTCTGTTTCTTCAGAGTAGTTTATGATAATAGAAACAGCATTAGATGCAGCCTTTTGCTCTAAAAAAGCGTGGTCTGTTAATATTTGCTGTAAATCATTTTTGGCAATTTCTGCCCATGAAGTTTCTGTTTCAAATTTAAGTCCTAACATAGTTGTTATAAATCGAGTTTAAATTTACTTTTTAGTAGTGCCAACGCTTGGTTCTTTTCTAATAATTTATTGTACTTCTCCTGCGGCGTATAGGCAAATTTCTTTTGGTTATCTTCATTTACATTAATCACCAAATCAATACCGTAATTATTTAATTTTTCACGAAAATAGCGTACTAATTTCGGTTTTACTTTTAAAAGTTCCGTTTTCATCATTGCACTAGGCATATCTAACTGAACGCTGTTTTTTTTAACTTTAGGAATATCCGCTTTTAAAATAGCTACCAGGTTACGCACGCCTTTTTGCTCTAATTCTTGAATGTATTTCTTCCAATATTCTAAGAATTCAGCTTCAGAAAATTCATCCCTTGGTTTATTAGAATTATCTTCTAATTCATCATCCGTTTTTTTAACGGTTTCTTTCTTTTTATGAATACTACTTAGAGATAGGGCAGAAGAACGCCTTGTTTTTCTTGTAGATAGCGTTGGTTTTTCCGTAGGTGTTTCTTGTTCTACGTTAATTTTAGGTTTTTTTACTACAGCAGTTGTTTTTTTAGCAATTACTGGAGTCACTTTATTTTTTTTAGCAACTGATGTACTTATAAAGTGTATGGCGGGAATTATGTAGTTTTTATGCTTTTTTTTTTCGTCCGTATTCGGAAAAGTTATTGACGCTAATTGCATTAATGTTAATTCCACTAACAGTCGTTGATTTTTACTGCTTTTGTATTTTAAATCGCAATCATTGGCCAAATCAATCCCTTTAAGTAAAAATGATATTTCACATTTTTTACTTTGTTCGTCGTATTGTTTTTTTGTAGACTCACCTACTTCCAGTAATGGAATAGTTATGCTATCTTTTGCAACCAATAAGTCTCTGAAATGTGAAGCTAAGCCAGCAATAAAATGATGACCTTCAAAACCTTGAGCTAAAATTTCATTAAAAGCAATTAACACCTGAGGGATATTATTTTCAAGAATTAAATCAGTAATCTTAAAATAAGAATCATAATCTAATACATTCAAGTTTTCTGCAACGGCCTGCCTTGTAATATTATCATTAGAAAAACTAACGACTCTGTCAAAAACAGAAAGAGCATCACGTAAAGCTCCATCCGCTTTTTGAGCGATAATATGTAGGGCATCATCATCTGCCTTAATTTTTTCTTCCTTGGTTATTTTATGCAGGTATTCTTTAATATCAACAACACCAATCCGTTTAAAGTCAAATATTTGACATCTAGATAAAATGGTAGGAATAATTTTATGCTTTTCTGTAGTTGCTAAAATAAATATAGCATGAGCAGGAGGTTCTTCTAACGTTTTTAAAAATGCATTAAATGCAGCTTGAGATAACATGTGTACCTCATCAATTATATAAACTTTATATTTTCCTGTTTGTGGTGGTATACGAACCTGATCTGTTAAATTTCTTATATCATCAACCGAATTGTTAGATGCTGCATCTAATTCAAAGATATTAAAAGCAAAATCTTCATTAGGGTCAATCGTTTCTGCATTAGCTTGATTAATTCTTTTTGCTAGAATTCTTGCACATGTAGTTTTACCAACACCTCTGGGGCCTGTAAACAATAAAGCTTGTGCTAAATGGTTGTTTTTTATAGCATTTTCTAGTGTGTTAGTAATGGCTTTTTGCCCCACAACATCATCAAAAACCTGAGGTCTATATTTACGTGCCGATACTATAAAATGTTCCATAGAAAATTTAAAAAATCAATATTTAAAATTCAAAATTCCAACAAATTTTTTACCTCACCTTCGGAGAGGTCAAGATTATTGTTTTCTATAATCTTGGGTGAGGACAAAGGTATTAATTACTATATATCTTATCGTATAAATCTTTATATATTTCTTTTATAACGGCTCGTTTCATTTTCATGGTAGGTGTTAAGTGCCCACCATCAATACTCCAAACATCGGGAGTGAGTTCAAAACGTTTAATTTGTTCCCATTTACCAAAGTTTTTATTGCATTTATCTATGTCTTTTTGAATACGTTGAATAACTTCAGGATTCTTAATGATTTCTTGATCACTATTGCCGATGGTTGCATTTTTTCTTTTAGCCCATTCTTTTATAAAATCAAAATTAGGTTGGATTAAGGCAGCTGGCATTTTTTCGCCTTCACCAATCACCATTATTTGTTCTATAAATTGAGATTCTTTTAAAATATTTTCTAATAGTGTTGGTATAACGTACTTACCTCCAGAGGTCTTGAACATTTCTTTTTTACGTCCAGTAATTTTTAAGAAACCTTCACTATCTATCTCACCCTTATCTCCCGTATGGAAACAATCTCCAGTCATAACACTCTTTGTTTTTTCAGGATCTTTATAATAACCCATCATCACATTGGGGCCTTTAATCAATATTTCGCCATCTTCAGCAATAGTTACTTCAACATTTCTAATAGGTTTACCAACGGCACCAATTTTAAACATTTTGTCTTTATACATATTAACAGCAACTACAGGAGAAGTTTCTGTAAGGCCATAACCTTCCATAACATACATTCCTGCCGCACAAAATATTCTTGCTAATCTCGGATTTAAAGCGGCACTACCAGAAACCATTGTGCCTAAGTTACCTCCTAAGGCTTCTTGCCATTTACTGAAAATTAATTTTCTAGCAATTTTAAGTTTAAATTCATACCACCAGCCATTTACCTCGTAGGGCTCAAATTTTTCACCAATTTCAACTGCCCAATAAAACAAGGCTTTTTTTATGCCTGTTAATTCTCCTCCTTTGGCATATATTTTATCATATAATTTTTCTAATAAACGAGGCACAACACTCATCATATGAGGTTGAACTTCCTTAATATTATCACCAATTTTATCTAAACCTTCAGCATAATAGACTGTACAACCAGCATATTGATATAAATAAATTAATAATCTTTCAAAAATATGACAAATAGGTAAAAAGCTCAAAATTCGGGTCTCACCGTCAATTAAAGGTAATCTAGGGTCGCTATCTAAGGCATTGCTAACAATGTTTTTATGCGAAAGCATAACTCCCTTGGGTTTTCCAGTTGTTCCAGATGTATATATAATGGTAGCCAAATCGGTATATAATACTTCACTTTTTCGTTGATCTAATTCGGGTTGGTTATCTAAATCTTTACCCAACTCAAACAGTTCAGAATAATGTTTACATCCTTCGATTTGATCATAACAAAAGACTTCTTTTAAACTGGTTTTACTTTTGATAGCATTGACTTTAGCTAGCACTTCACTATCAGAAACAAAACAATATATGGATTCACTATGGTTTAATACATATTCATAATCTTCCGCAGATATAGTGGGGTAAATTGGAATGTTTTGAGCACCTGTTTGCAAAACACCTATATCAGTAATATTCCATTCCGTTCGATTCGTAGAAGATATTATTGCAATTTTATCGTTCTTTTTAACTCCTAATTTAAGTAAGGCTCTACTTAATGCATTCGCTTTATCTAAATATTCTTTTGTGGATGTTTTTACCCATTCTCCATCATATTTAGTTACCAATGCGGCGTCTAAATTGTATTTCTCCAATTGATAGTAGGGGAAATCAAATAATCTCGTAATTTCTATGGGCATATTTTTGTAATTTGGTAATGCAAAGTATAAAAATTAAAAGGAATATACAAGCGAAAAACAGTGTTTAATATGATCGTAATTATATTAATTTTTAGATGATGAAATTTATACATTCCCTATTGCAACTAGTAAAATGTATTGATTATCTTTGTGCCGATTTAAAAAAAATAGAATAAATGAAGATTTCTTATAATTGGTTACAACAATTCTTAAAGATTGATTTAGAGGTAGAAAAGGTTGGTGAAATTTTAACCGATTTAGGCTTGGAAGTAGAGGGTATTGAAAAAGTAGAATCTATAAAAGGAAGTTTAGAGGGGATTGTAGTAGGAGAGGTATTGACTTGCGAAAAGCATCCTAATGCAGATCGATTAAAAGTGACTACAGTAGACTTGGGCAATGGAGAGCCATTACAAATTGTGTGTGGAGCTCCTAATGTAGACGCTGGTCAAAAAGTACCAGTAGCAACTGTTGGCACCACATTATATGATAATGAAGGTAACGGATTTAAAATTAAAAAAGGAAATATAAGAGGTGAAGCTAGTCACGGAATGATTTGTGCTGAGGATGAGTTAGGACTGGGTGAAGGTCATGATGGAATTTTAGTCTTAGATAAAAAAGTTAAAGCAGGTACGCCTGCTGCTGAATTATTTGAAATATCGACAGATTATGTTTTTGAAATAGGGTTAACTCCCAATAGATCTGATGCAATGAGTCATTTTGGAGTAGCACGTGATTTAAAAGCGGGTTTACTGCAACTAAATATTGATGAAGAATTAATAACTCCTTCAGTAAGTAATTTTGATGTTGACATCCGTTCCTTAAAAATACAGGTTGACGTTGCTAATAAAAAGCAAGTGCCCCGTTACGCAGGAGTAACAATTACAGGGATTAAAGTGGAAGACTCTCCTAAATGGATGCAAGATAAATTAAAGGCAATTGGCGTAAACCCAATTAATAATATTGTTGATATTACCAATTATGTGTTACATGAGTTGGGACAACCGTTGCATGCTTTTGATGCATCGAAAATAAATGGAAATAAAATTATTGTAAAAAATTTACCAAAAGATACGGAGTTTGTAACCTTAGATGGAGAAACGCGAAAATTACATAAAGATGATATTATGATTTGCGATGGCGATTCAAATCCTTTATGTATTGCAGGTGTTTATGGTGGTTTAGATTCTGGAGTAAGCAAAAACACAACCGCTATCTTTTTAGAAAGTGCTTATTTTGATGCTGTTTCTATTCGTAAAACAGCTAAAAGATTTGGTTTAAATACGGATGCTTCATTCCGTTTTGAAAGAGGGATTGATCCAAATATTACTGATTATGCATTGAAAAGAGCTGCTTTGTTAATTGAAGAAATAGCTGGAGGAGAAATTTCTTCTGACCTAATTGATATTTACCCAGATAAAATAGAAGATCATCAAGTGCGATTTTCATTTGATAATGCAGAAAAACTGATTGGAGAAAGGTTAAAACCAGATACCATTAAAAATATCTTAGCTTCATTAGATATTAAAATTAACAATCAAACCGATTCAGGATTAGGATTAACAATACCTTCATACCGAGTTGATGTTACTAGAGAGGCAGATATTATTGAAGAAATTTTAAGAGTTTATGGCTATAATAATGTCAAAACTTCACCGAAGTTGAATACTTCAATTTCATATGTTCCTAATCCAGATGCTAATAAATTACAGAATTTAATTAGCAATCAACTGGCTAGTCAAGGATTTTATGAAATGATGGCCAATTCATTAACTAGTCCTGATTATGTTGAATTTTCAGAACAAATAGACTCGAAGCATAATGTAACGATGCTTAATCCCTTAAGTGCTGATTTATCCGTGTTAAGACAGACCTTACTTTTTAGTGGTTTGGAAGCTGTAGCCTATAATATCAACAGAAAAAGTAGTGACATTAAATTGTTTGAATTTGGAAATACCTATCATAAATTTGATGGTAAATATGAAGAACAAAAACATTTTTCCCTTTTAATATCAGGAAATAGGAATGATAATAATTGGTTGCTTAAAACAAAAAAATCTGATTTCTTTTATGGAAAAGGAATCGTTCAAAATGTTTTAGAAAGAGTTGGTCTTAGCTCATATAAATCGCTACCACTTGAAAATGATTTCTTTTCAGAAGGCATATCATTACAGGTTGGAAAAGAAACGCTTGTAGATTTTGGTGTGGTTAAATCGACCATTACCAAGCAATTTGGAATTAAGCAAGAAGTACTTTACGCAGACTTTAATTGGGATGCGATGCTTCAATTTATAAAAAACAAAACACTAAAAGTTAGTGGTTTAACTAAGTTTCCATCGGTTAAAAGAGATTTCTCATTATTATTGGATAAGAAAGTGACTTTTAATGAAGTGTATCAATTGGCATTTCAAACAGATAGAAAAATATTAAAATCTGTCGATTTATTTGATGTGTATGAAGGTGATAAATTGCCAGAAGGTAAAAAATCTTATGCCGTGAGTTTTATATTACAAGATGATAAACAGACGTTAACAGACAATCAAATTGACGGTGTGATGAATAAGTTACAACAAACATTTGAAACCAAATTAAAAGCAGAATTAAGAGCGTAAACAATGTATAAACTCATCAGAAAAGTACTGTTTTTATTTGATCCTGAAAAAGTCCACTATTTTACATTTTCTCTTATAAAAAATGGTTTTAAAATTCCTTTTATAAAAGCCATAGTTAAAGGTAAATTTAAAGTTGAAGACAAAAAGTTAGAACGTAATTTATTTGGACTAACGTTTAGAAATCCAGTAGGTTTAGCAGCAGGAATGGATAAAAATGCCTTTTTATTTGATGAGCTTTCCTATTATGGATTCGGATTTGTGGAAATTGGTACCGTAACACCAAAGCCACAACCAGGAAATCCTAAAAAACGCTTATTTCGACTTAAAGAAGATGGTGGTATTATTAATAGAATGGGGTTTAATAATGAAGGTGTAGATGCTGCTGTAGAACGATTAAAGAATAAAAAAACAGATGTTATTATAGGTGGTAATATTGGTAAAAATAAGATTACGCCTAATGAAAACGCTATTGATGATTATATCATCTGTTTTAATAAACTTTTTGAAGTAGTTGACTATTTCGTGGTCAATGTGAGCTCACCCAATACTCCTAATTTAAGAGACTTACAAGAAAAAGAGCCTTTAACAAAATTGTTAAATACCTTACAAGAAGAAAATAATAAGAAAGCCACTAGAAAACCAATTTTATTAAAAATTGCTCCCGATTTAACGGATACCCAATTACTTGATATTATTGATATTATTGAAACTACAAAAATTGATGGTGTAATTGCTACAAATACTACAATTTCTAGAGAAGGTTTACAATCTGAAAATAAAAATGAAACAGGAGGTTTAAGTGGTAAGCCGTTAACTAACCGTTCTACAGAAGTGATTCGATTTTTAGCTGATAAATCTAATAAAGCATTTCCTATAATTGGTGTTGGAGGAATTCATTCTGCGGAAGACGCCCTTGAAAAAATTGAAGCCGGTGCAGATTTAGTGCAAGTCTATACAGGTTTTATCTATGAAGGTCCTGCATTGGTAAAGCGAATTAATAAGTTATTAATAAAGCAATAAAATAAGTTCTCTTATTTTTTTAGCACCGCTTTTAGGGTGAAGAAAGGGTAATACGGATATAAAGTCAATGCTAATAAAACGATAAAAGGGGAGTTTGAAAACTTGTAATTTAAAACCCTTTTTAGAATATAATATCTTGGGACTTAATTAGTCAAACCCACGGCCATCCTCCTTCGTCATATGTCACCTCTCTTTGCCTAAAGCAAGGAGCTGTTCTCATTGACATTTATTATAAATTGATAAGTAGCAATTTTCAAGTATGGGTAAAAAATAGTGTCTTTTAAACGCTTAAGAAATAGTATCACTGTAATAGTCAAAGTCCTTCCTTTTTGGGAAGGATTTAGGATGGATTTTTCTTTTCAATCCATTTTCTAGCATTCACAAATGCTTCTAGCCAGGGAGAAACTTCATCTTTTCTTCCTTCAGGATAATTAGCCCAATTCCATTGAAAAGTCGAACGTTCTATATGTGGCATCGTTACTAAGTGACGACCACTGGTATCGCACAACATGGCAGTGTTGAAATCAGAACCATTAGGGTTATGGGGATATTCAGCATAACCATATTTGGCGACAACATCATAATTGTCTTCGGACATTGGTAAGTTAAATTTACCTTCACCGTGACTAATCCAAACACCTAAAGTACTTCCTGCTAAAGAAGATAGCATTATTGAATTATTTTCTTGAATATATACTGAAGTAAATGAACTTTCGTGTTTATGAGAGTCGTTATGTTTCATTTTTCCATGGTTAGTATGATCGGGGTTGATAACTTCCAATTCCATAAATAACTGACAACCATTGCAAATTCCAACAGATAAAGTGTCTTCTCTTGCAAAGAAATCGTTGATTACCTTATTGGCTTTTTCGTTGTATTTAATGGCACCTGCCCAACCTTTAGCAGAACCCAACACATCCGAATTACTAAATCCGCCAACAGCTCCCAAAAATTGAATATCTTCTAAATTTTCACGACCAGAAATTAGATCGGTCATGTGAACATCTTTTACATCAAATCCTGCCAAATACATGGCATTTGCCATTTCTCGTTCAGAGTTACTACCTTTTTCACGGAGAATAGCAGCTTTAGGTCTCTCCCGAATATCTCGGGACGCTCGACCTGACAACCCTGTTATATCTTTCAGCTTACCCGTAAAGTGTTTTGGAAAAACGTAGGCTAACGGTTGATTTTTATAATTATCAAATCTATCTTGAGCTAAATTATTTGCTGTTTGATGCTTATCTAATAAATACGAAGTTTTAAACCAAACATCTCTTAACTCAGAAACATTCAACACTAAATCTTCATGTTGATTCTTTATGGAAAGTGTTTCGTTAGAAGTTACTTTTCCTATCCTATAAAATTCAATATTAGCATCAGTTAATATTTTTTCAACTGAATTATCTTCAGCTTGAAAAACAATTCCTGCATTTTCAGAAAACAATAGTTTGGAAGTGTCTTTTTCATTAATTGCCGATACGTCTATGGTCGCTCCTAAGCTTATATCTGCAAAACACATTTCTAATAGTGTCGTTATCAATCCACCAGATGCAACATCATGTCCGGCAACAATCTTGTCATTTTTAATTAGCTTTTGAATGGTATTAAAAATTGTTGCAAACTGCTTCGCATCTTTTATTGAAGGAGCTTTGCTACCCACTTTATTCAATGTTTGAGCAAATGAACTTCCTCCTAATTCGTGACTTTCCTGTGAAAGATTGATATAATAAATAGATCCTTTATTGGCTTGTAACACAGGTTCTACAACTTTGGTAATATCATTACAATGACCAGCTGCCGAAATAATTACAGTACCTGGAGCGATTACTTCTTCATTAGGATATTTTTGTTTCATTGACAAGGAATCTTTCCCTGTAGGTACATTTATACCCAGTTCAATGGCGAATTCTGAAATAGCTTCAACAGCTTCATATAAACGAGCATCTTCACCTTCATTTCTACAAGGCCACATCCAGTTTGCTGAAAGTGAAATACTCTTAAGTCCCTCTTCAAGTGGTGCCCAAATAATATTTGTTAACGCCTCAGCAATTGAATTTCTACTTCCGGCAATAGGGTCAATTAAACCTGAAATAGGGGAGTGCCCTATACTAGTCGCAATTCCTTCCTTACCTTTATAGTCTAACGCCATTACCGCACAATTGTTAAGTGGTAATTGTAACGGGCCAACACATTGTTGCTTGGCAACTTTACCACCTACACATCGGTCTACTTTATTTGTCAACCAGTCTTTACAGGCAACAGCTTCTAATTGTAATACGCGTTTAAGGTAGTCTGTAAATTTATCATTATCATATACCAATTCTTCATAATTTCGTTGAATGGTTACATCATTCATTATCGTTTTTGGAGAGCTGCCAAACATATCTTCCAACGCTAAGTCCATTGGCTTTTCACCAGTTGTTTTTGACTCAAAGGTAAAACGATTATCCCCTGTAACATCACCAACAGTATAAATAGGAGAACGCTCACGTTCTGCAATTCGTTGTAAATTTTCTAAATGTTTTTCACCAATAACCAATCCCATTCTTTCTTGAGATTCATTCCCGATTATTTCTTTGGCGGATAGTGTCGGATCTCCAATAGGAAGCTTATCTAAATCAATTTTTCCACCGGTATCTTCCACCAATTCAGAAAGACAATTCAGATGACCACCCGCTCCATGATCGTGAATAGAAACAATATGATTTATATCGCTTTCTACCATACCACGAATGGCGTTTGCCGCTCTTTTTTGCATTTCAGGATTTGAACGTTGTACAGCATTCAATTCAATACCACTTTCAAAGGCACCAGTATCTGCAGAAGATACTGCAGCACCACCCATTCCAATTCTATAATTATCACCACCTAAAAGGACAATTTTATCACCAGTTTTTGGGGTGTCTTTTAAGGCTTGCTCTGCCTTTCCATATCCGATACCACCAGCTTGCATGATCACTTTGTCGTAACCTAATTTTCTAGAATGCTCTCCATGTTCAAAAGTTAAAACAGATCCACAAATTAAGGGTTGGCCGAATTTATTACCAAAATCAGAAGCACCATTTGATGCTTTAATTAAAATATCAATAGGCGTTTGATATAACCATGGACGTGCAGGCATCGCATCTTCCCAAGGCTTGTCTTGATTCGAGTCAACCGAATCTTGCTCTAATCGAGAATACGAAGTCATATATACTGCTGTTCCCGCTAAAGGTAAAGATCCTTTTCCACCTGCTAGTCTATCACGAATCTCACCACCGGAACCTGTTGCTGCACCGTTGAAAGGCTCTACAGTTGTTGGGAAATTATGTGTTTCTGCTTTTAACGATAAAACGGAATTGTAATCTTTAACTTCATAAAAGTCAGGCTTATCAGCTGTTTTTGGAGCAAATTGCTCCACTTTTGGACCTTTAATAAAAGCCACATTGTCTTTGTATGCTGAAACAATATCGTTAGGATGTATTTCAGAAGTTTTTTTAATCAATTTGAATAAAGAAGATGGTTTTTCCTTACCATCAATAACAAAAGAGCCATTGAAAATTTTATGACGACAATGTTCACTATTTACTTGTGAGAATCCGAAAACCTCAGAATCTGTTAGTTTTCTCCCAGATTCTTTATATAATTTTGCAGATAGATTTTCTAGGTATTCTACTTCGTCATCACTTAACGAAAGCCCTTCTTGTTGATTATATTCTGCGATGTTTTCAATTTCTAAAACGGCTTCTGGTTGTATGTGAACATCAAAAATCTCTTGATTTAATATTATATATTTTTGAAGAAGCATAGGGTCAAAATCTGCAAATACTTCATTTGAAGCGATGAATTCTTCTATTCTTAGAATCCCCTCAATACCCATATTTTGAGTTATTTCAACAGCATTGGTACTCCAAGGTGTTATCATTGCAGCACGCGGTCCAACAAAATAAGCGTCAATAGTTGCTTGTTGTAGCATGGTTTTATTACCAAATAACCAAGTAAGTTTATTAATGGAATCTGTTGTTAAATTGTTTGCGGTTTGTACTGCGAATACTTTGGTGTGTGACTCTCCAAAAAAATAGATCATTGCTTTGATTTTGTGAGCAGTAAAAATACATATTTAGATGGTTAAGGATGTGTCAAAAGAAACAAAAATGACAAATGTTTTTAACAAGGTTTTGTTAGTATCTCTAGGTTTCTATAATTGTAGGGTAAGGGGAATGTATTAATTTTGTAAGGGTAAAATATAACCCAACATGAAAAAAATATTTGTAACCCTACTTTTTATATTACCTATTTTAGCTTACACTCAAAAGAAACCTCATAGTTATAAGATTACTTACGACAACATTTCAAATGGAAAAAAGAGTGATAGAACCACCAGTATAGATTATCAAAATCAAATCGTTTTTTTATCTAATGCTGATGACAAAATTCAACAATTTATTAATTTTAATACCAGTGAAGTTGTAAGTACGATAACTTATAATGACCAACTCTATAAACAAGTAACTCTTTTTGATAGCCTTCCAAAACCGATTTTTGAAGATAAGCCAGAAACTATTTTAGGTTTTAAATGTAAATATGCCAAGTATAATTATTTTTCTAATTCCATAGAAGTATGGTTTACGGAAGATGCAAAAGTGAAGGGGTCACCAAGCCCTATGTTTTTACCCAATAAAAATGCGTTGGTATTAAAAATAACAAGAAATGGGAATCGTACTTCACTAGCGAGTGCTATAGATAAAATTAAAAAAGCTGAACCGCGTCAATATACTGCTGATAATGCATTGGAGGTTACTGCCGCCGAATTTGAAGAGATTAAAATCAATTCAAGGTTTACTAAAGTTACTATTTTTGATAATGAAACGGTCAATTTTGATGGTTCTTTAAAAGCTCCTGATACCAATACTATT
The DNA here is from genome assembly GCF_003449015.1 of Aureibaculum luteum. Taxonomy (GTDB): domain Bacteria; phylum Bacteroidota; class Bacteroidia; order Flavobacteriales; family Flavobacteriaceae; genus Aureibaculum; species Aureibaculum luteum. Next base: position 50,314 of record NZ_QRGD01000013.1, read on the forward strand.
GAGCTTAATAAAACCTATCATTTAAGTGTAGGCTCTGTAATTGTAAAAAAGATTAAACTAACCCCTGAATTAAAAAAGAGTGGAAATGTATTTGCGAAATTACAGTGCCGTTCTAATGGTGATGCCTATGACCGGACAGGTTCGGTCTTTATTGTCCCAGTAGATGAAAATAGTTCTGTGATGGATGCATATTTAAAAGGGTTAGATCAATTACCAGTTTATACCGATAATACAGGACAGAAATACCAAGGAATTATTAAAGAAGGAAATTATAATCCACCCATTGAAATCATGCGATTTTTTACATCGTTTGGAGCGAATCATTTTAATGACAAGCGGGTTATTAACAATTACGATTGGGCAGATGATGTTCGCTATAAGCAAGAGGTAACATCTTTAATCCCAACAGATGTTGATGAAATTTGGGTAGGTGTTTTTGTTGGTAATTATGATAAAGGAGGACATAAAGTGAGTCTTGAACTTAATTTTTATCCATCATTCGGTGGCAATGATACTGTGGATGTGAAATATATCGAGCCTTTATTCTCTACGGTTAATACATTAGAAATGTCAGGTCAGAATTATGGAAGATTATTTAAAACGGATACACTTACTGTTGATTTTGAAATCCCTAAAAATATAGAAGACTTACAGATGCTATATACTTCCACAGGTCATGGAGGATGGGGTGCTGGAGACGAATTTGTTCCGAAAATGAATAAAATATTTATTGATGGTAAAGAAGTATTTACGATAGTGCCTTGGCGGACAGATTGTGCTACGTATCGATTTTCGAATCCCGCCTCAGGTAATTTTGGAAATGGATTGTCTTCTAGCGATTTGAGTCGTTCTAATTGGTGCCCTGGTACACTAACACCTCCTTATTTAATTCCGCTAAAAGATTTAGAACCAGGAAAACATATTATTCAAGTTGTAATTGATCAGGGTAACGATGAAGGTAGTAGTTTTAGCCATTGGGGAGTTACTGGAGTTTTGGTTGGTGAAAAGAGAATTGATAACTAATTTGTGATATGACAAATGTCGATTTATTGTTTGTCTTATGAACTTTAGGTAATTAAGTTTTTTAAATAGTAATACTTGGAGAGCAAGTTGCTCTTTTTAATAACATATACTCACCATTGTTCTTAAACTCTCGTATAGAAGTGCCTGCATACCTTTTAAATGTTTTGGAAAGGTGACTAACATCTGTAAATCCTAGTTCGTCCGCTATTTGCGTTAATGTAAAATCTGAATTTAATAAACGGATTTCAACCAATTTAAGTTTGGCTTTTAGTATATATTCTCGCAAAGGCATGTGGACTTGTTTCTTGAAAAATTCACTGACATAAGTTGGAGACATCATAAAGACATCTGCTAAGTTTTCGACTTTTAACAACGCTGTTTTATCGATGTTTTCGTTAATATAGGTTAGCATTTTTGTTATTCTATCGTCTGAGTTGTTGTTTGGCATTTCAAAATAACTGCTCTTCTTTATGTTTCTAATCAATAATTCTAAGATGCTTGTCATTAAGCTAGTTATTAGGTTTATAGATTCGTTACCATAACTTCGAGATTCTTCTAAAATCATAGAAATTAAGTTTTTCAAATGATTTCGGTCTACATCATTTTTAATAATGTCACCAGGCAATTGATTATAGTTAGATAAGATATAAGAGGCTTCTTTAAACCATTCGTTTCTATCAATAGTAATTCTGTTTATATTTTTAAAAAATGAATCCGTAAACTTTAGAAATACAAATTTTGTAGGTTTTTCGATGTTGAACGAATGACATTTTAATGGAGGCAATAAAAAGATACTGCCTTTGTTGTAACGGACATCATTATAGTTAATGCATTGCGATCCTTCACCATTTTTTATTAAAACCAATTCGAAAAAATTGTTTTTAACAGGCCGTTGTTTCCATTCTGTCAGTTCGATTTCTTGTATTTCAAAAGGTTTATATGCTTCAATTACTTGCATTTTGATGTGTATTAGTAATAATTTGATGCGAAATTAGATAAAAAAGAAATATGAAAGCAAAAAATTGTGATTGAAACCTTTAAATGTACATTATTATCCATTTTTAGTACATTAAAAGATTGGGGAGTCCGTATAGTTTTGCATTATAATTAAACCAATTCAAAACAATAGTATGGAAAAATCATATTTAACAATAGTGGCTAGGATTTTAGTAAAAGAAGAACACAGAGAATTTGTGAAAGCTGAATTACTAAAATTATTAGAGGTAACTAGAGTAGAGGAAGGTAATATTAGTTATGATCTTCAACAAGATAATGGGAATCCAAACTTCTTTTTATTCCATGAAAAATGGATTAATCGTGAGTTATGGCAAAAACATATGGGTAATAAGCATTTAGCTCATTATTTAAAAGTTACAGAGGGTAAGGTAAACGAGTTCATTTTAAATGAAATGACCGAAATAATAAACTAGGTTTAAAAAGCATAAATAGTGAAATCGTTAGGGATTAAGATTTAAATTCTAATCCCTATTTTTGTTTAAAATTAAACTTGATGCTAAAATACATTCAGAAACATTCTATATTATCCATTTCTGTTGGTATTATTTTTAGCTGTACTTTATTGGTGTTTTTTGCTACGGAAGCTAGTTATAATGCTATAGAAATTGCCTCATTATGGGTACGAAATTATTTTGGATATTTTTATCTTTATTTGGGTTTAGGTTTAGTTTTGTCTCTATTAGTTATCGCATTTTCTCGTTATGGAAATATTAGACTAGGTAAGCCAACTTCTAAACCAGAACATTCACTTTGGGCTTGGACTGCTATGTTATATAGTGCAGGAATGGGATCTGGTATTTTGTTACGTGCAGTACAAGAGCCTGTTTTTATGCAACAAAATCCACCTTATACTTCTAATTTACCAGCAGATACTTTACACTAGAATTTACCTTTTATCAATGGGGGCTAACGGCTTGGGCTTTTTATGGACTATTTGCAATGATCATTGGCTATGGTTTATACATTAGAAAAAAGAAAGTGAGTATTAGTGCCACCATTGAAGATCATATAAAAAGCAAAATTGTAAGAAAAGGAGTTGATGTCATCACCATTATAACGACTGTTTTTGGATTAATTGCTGCAATAGGTTTAGGAACCACCCAAATTAATGGTGGTATTAATCATATTACAGATGCGAATTTTGGATTAATGACAACTATTTTACTGTGCGTGCTTATTTGTACTGTTGCTTGTTATTCTGCATGGCAAGGTGTAAACAAGGGGATTAAAATATTTTCTAAATTAAATATTATAATCACTCTTGCTATTTTAATTTTTGTCTTTGTTACTAGTGATATGAGTGCTATTCTTGCCTCATTTGCTACGGCCACCTTTTATTATATTATAGATTTTATACCGATGAGCTTGGCTATAGGATCTTATAACCCAGGAACGGAATTTTTAACAGACTGGACTTTCTATTATTGGGCATTTTGGTTGTCTTGGGCACCTTTTACAGGTATATTTATTGCTCGTATTTCTAAAGGTCGTACCATACGTCAGTTGCTATTAGGTGTTTTAATTATTCCTTCTCTGGGTACATTTTTTTGGTTTTCTGTTTTTGGCACATCCGCATTTAATTTGATTGATGAATGGGGTGTCTATAACAGCCAATTTAGTAATGTATTCTCTTCTATTTTTGTTTTTTTTGAACACTATCCTTTTGCTACATTTTTAAATATAACGTCAGCGTTTTTATTAATTAGTTTTTTAATAACGTCTGTAGATTCTGCTGTATTCGTGTTAAGTATGTTTACAGATAATGGTTCTAAAAACCCAAGTAAAACCCATCGGGTAGTTTGGTCTATTTTTATTCTCTTAGCCACAATTGCTTTGGTGTTATTGGGTAATTTTAAAACAGATATTAATGTTTTGGAGGCTGTACAACGTCTGTTAATTATAACCTCATTACCCTTTGCTTTTTTTATTATAATAATGCTCAGTTATTTTATAATAGGCTTGAGAAAAACAACAAAGGATTAAGAATATTTTAGTTCTTTTAAAATAATTAACGAATTTAGATTCTTCCAAAATGAATTTATTTAGTCAAATGGACTTATTTTCTTCAGATGAAATTCTTAAAACGGAGTTTGATTTACCTGGTGCTGATGTAACTTTATTTGAAAATTTCTTTACTACTGACGAAAGCAATAGGCTTTATGATAGTTTGTTAAATAATACAGTTTGGGAGCAAGATCAGATGATTATTTACGGCAAACAAGTCAATTTACCACGGTTAACGGCTTGGTATGGCGATACAAAAACAGATGTGTCTTATACAGATAAGAGAAGTAAAATGCATGCTTGGAATGCTGATTTATTATTTATTAAAAACCGAATAGAGCAGGAGGTAGATATAAAATTTACACGCTGTTTACTCAATTATTACAGAGATGGAAAAGACAGTGTAGATTGGCACCAAGATTATGAAGGTGAACAACGTAAAAACACAGTTATTGCTTCAGTGACTTATGGTGAAACAAGACCTTTTCAGTTAAAACATGCTACACGTAAGGATTTGAAACGTATTGATATTCCACTAGCTCACGGAAGTTTATTGTTGATGCAAGGTGCTACACAAGACAATTGGAAGCACAAAATACCAAAAACAGCAAAGAAAATTAAACCAAGAATCAATTTGACTTTTAGATGGATAACGTAATAATGGAGTTTGTATTATTCAAGGATTATGTTATCCTTTTTGGTATAAAATATTGTTTTTATTGACGTGAATACACTTATGTCATATTAATTTACGGTTTAAATGATTAAAAACCTTTATTTATACCAATATCACCTTTTTTTATACACTTTTAATAATGTATGTGGTTTTACATTTGTACAAAATTAAGAACCAATTTATTAAAACATATAAAATGAAGATACCAAACATTGCAAAAGTAGAGATATTAAATGCATTTAATTTTAGACATGCTACTAAAGAGTTTGATGTTACCAAAAAGGTTTCAGATGAAGACATGAATTTCATCTTAAAAACAGCAAATTTATCGCCAAGTTCATTTGGTTTCGAACCTTGGCATTTTATAGTAGTTCAAGACAAGGAGTTACGTGAATTATTAAAACCTGTAGCTTGGGGAGCACCTTTAAAATTAGATACGGCAAGTCATTTTGTATTGGGTTTAAGTATGAAAGCACCGATGGTAAAACATGATGCAGATTATATTATGCACATGATGAAGGATGTTAAACAATTACCAGCCGATGTAATTGAAATGTATTCTAAATTCTATAGGGAATTTCAAGAAAATGATTTCGATTTAGATACAGACAAAAAATTATTCGATTGGTCTGCCAAACAAACCTACATCGCTTTAGGTAATATGTTAACAGCTTCAGCTTTAATAGGTATTGATTCTTGTCCGATTGAAGGATTTCATCAAGAAAAAGCCGAAGCCTTATTAAAAGAAAAATTTGATATAGATACAGATAAATATGGTTTATCATTTATGGCTGCTTTTGGTTATAGAAAAACAGATCCAGAATTTGGAAAATCAAGAAGAAACTTTGAAGATATAGTTACGTTTAAGTAAACACTTCCATCTAAAAAATACAATAAAAATGAAAGCAATAGGGTATAAAGAGAATCTTCCAATTGAAGATGAAAACTCATTACAAGACATAGAATTAAACACACCAAAAGCTACTGGAAAAGACATTTTAGTAGAAATAAAAGCTATTTCTGTAAATCCAGCAGATTATAAAGTGCGTGCAGGAATGCCAGTAGAAGGTGACGAATGGAAAGTTATCGGATGGGATGCAACTGGTATTGTAAAAGAAGTAGGCGAAGAGGTTACACTTTTTAAGGTTGGCGATGAAGTTTGGTATGCTGGTGATTTTACACGCCAAGGAAGTTATGCTCAATACCAAATTGTAGACGAACGTATTGTTGGCAAGAAACCAACAAGTTTATCTTTTCCAGAAGCTGCTGCTTTACCATTAACATCACTTACAGCTTACGAAATGTTGTTTGATAGATTACAAGTTTCAAAAGACGATGCAAGTAAATCTATTTTAGTAATTGGTGCGGCCGGAGGCGTAGGGTCTATTTTAGTACAACTGGCCAAAAAGCTAACGAAATTGAATATAATAGGTACGGCTTCTCGAGAAGAAACGACCAATTGGTTAAAAGAATTTGGTGCAGATACCGTTATAAATCACAGAAATAAATTAAGTGAGGAATTTGAGAAGTACAATCTTCCTGCTCCTGAATATGTAGTAAGTTTAAACGCTACAGAGCATCATGTGGATGAGATTGTAAAGTTGATAAAACCTCAAGGTAAATTCGGTTTTATTGATGATCCAAAAGTGTTAAATGTGATGCCTTTTAAAGGAAAAGCAGTTTCAACACATATAGAATTGATGTTTACACGATCTATGTTTCAAACGGAAGATATGATTGAACAACACAACATTTTGAACAAAGTTTCAGAATTAATTGACAAAGGAACTATAAAAACCACTTTAGGTGAGAATTTCGGAATTATTAATGCTGAAAATCTTCGTAGAGCTCATGCATTCTTAGAAACAGGTAAAGCAAAAGGTAAAATAGTTTTAGAAGGTTTTTAATTTTATTAGGAAGTAATACATAAAAAATCAATTGTCACTTCGAGTGTTTTTATTGAAATGCAATGAAAATAAAAATGTATCGAGAAGCTTATTAGCTCTAATATTTCTAAATAAAAAATTCTGAAAAAGAAGTTCACACGAACTGACTCAAATAAATAATGCAAAAAATGAATTTCAAATCAATTATAGCGGCATTAGCGGTCACTACACTATTTGTAGGTAATACGGTAAATGCACAAGTAACAACCAAAGATTCTGTAGCAATTTCAAAAGTGCAACATTTCAATTTTGATAAAATGGAATCAGAAACTATTGGTGAGGGGATAAAGCGTAAGTGGTTTCATGGTGAAAAAGGTCAAATGACCATTTTTAATTTAGAAAAAGGAGCACATATTCCTTGGCACCAGCATCCTAATGAGCAGATTACATATATTATGTCTGGTAAAGTAAAAATCAAGACCATTATAGACGGAAAAGAACAATTTGTAGAAGTTGGAGCAGGAGAAGTGATTGTGTTTCCAGAAAATGTACCTCACGAGTTTTGGGCTCTAGAAGAAACGGTTGATTTAGATGTTCACGTTCCTGTGCGTGAAGATTGGTTAAGCAAAGAATTACCAGCGTATTTAAAAAAGAGTAAATAAAACTTTAAATAGAACGTCACTTCGAGTGAATTTTGAGGTACGAGAAATTAGTATCGAGAAGTTTGGGTTAAGTAAAAGTTCTTGATACAAAATTTTAAATAACGAATGTCACTCGAACTGACGACACAATTAAATTCAAAATGAAAATCATTAATATCACATTTATTATCATCACAACAGTTATGTCAATACAAGCACAAAACACAATAACTGAAGCAGAGGTTTTTGCCACTACAGATCAAGCTGTTGGTAATATTACGTTTACTAATACTGGAGATTTAGTGTATAGTCATCATCCCTTTTTCTCACCAGATAATAGAGTAATGCTTATGAATGCTAAAACAAAAATAAGCCAACCGTTTCCTAATAAAGCTTGGAATACACCAAGAACTACCGACGATAATTATTTAAGTAATGTTTTAGGCATTAGAAACGATAAAAACGGAATTGTTTGGATGTTAGATATGGCACAACGTAATAATGTAACACCCAAAATAGTGGGTTGGAACACAAAAACCAATCAATTAGAGCGTATTTATTATTTGCCAAAACCTGTAGTACCTGAGCATGCTCAACCAAATGATATGGTTGTAGATACTAAAAACGGTTATTTTATAATAGCAGATGAAGGTATTGGCAATGGAGGAGATGGAACCAGTGGTGCATTTATTATTGTGGATATGAAAACGGGTAAAGCACGTCGATTATTAGAAGGTACGCGTACAACGTTGCCAGAAAATACACCAACGGTAATTAACGGAAAACATTTAGCGGTTAATGGTGTTGATTTATTAGTGGGTAATGACGGAATTACCGCTGATGCTAATTTCGAATACATTTATTATGGTCCGTTAAACGGAACTAAAATCTACAGAATTAAAACCATTGATTTAGTAAATGAGAACTTTACAGAAACAGAATTAGATGGTAGAATTGAAATGTATTCAGAGAAACCAAACAATGGAGGAATGAGTATTGATACGGAAGGGAATATTTATCTCACCGCTTTAGAATCGAATAGCGTAGCTGTTGTTTTAGCAAAAGATAAAAGTGTAAAAACGATGATAAAAGACCCTAATATGGTTTGGCCAGATGGTGTAAGTTATAATCATGTAGATGGTTATATGTATGTTTCTGCAGCACAAGTAAATAGAGGAGCCGTATTTAATGAAGGTAAAGATCTCTCTACAAAACCATTTTATATTTTCAGGTTTAAACCTATAGTAGAAGGCGTTTCTTTTAGATAAAACCGAGTTAAATACTTAATGACTTTACATCATCGGTTGCAAGTGGCCAACTTTCGGATAGCCGCCTGTTTTGGGGATTAATTTGGTGAAATTCCTACGATGAATATCTGGCAATGGATATCATTTAAGAAAATAACAGGGAATTGTTTCAGAAAGCCTTTCAATATATTAGTAATAACTTATTGAAGGTTTTACATTTGCACACTCAAGAAAAAGATATTATGCAACAGCCCCTATTTGAAATACAGGAAAAAAAGACGGACAAAGAACTTTACAGCTACCAGCAAGGTGCTATTAATCAAATATTTGAAAAGTTCGATAATGAAAGAGATGATTACCACCTCTTATATCAATTACCTACTGGTGGGGGAAAGACCGTAATTTTCTCTGAGATGGTACGGCAATACCTTAAAAATCACTCAAAAAAGGTCTTGGTCATGACACACCGTGTAGAGCTCTGTAACCAGACTTCTAAAATGCTCACCAGTTTTGGAGTGGTCAATAAAGTAGTCAATAGCAAAGCCAATTTAGATGACCATGAACGCTACAATTGTTATGTGGCCATGGTGGAAACGCTAAATAATAGGCTTAACGACGGTATATTGAATATCTCGGACGTTGGTTTAGTCATTGTAGATGAGGCTCATTATAATTCGTTTACAAAACTGTTCAAATTTTTCGAAAACTCATTTATTCTTGGGGTTACTGCTACGCCCTTAAGTTCCAATAAGGAGTTGCCCATGAATAGCAACTACGATGAGCTGATTCCTGGCGAATCCATAGAAAATTTAATTGAAAACGACTTTTTGGCGAGAGCCGAAACGCACCAGTATGACATGGGACTGACTTCTTTGGAGATAGGTTCCAATGGGGATTATACAGTTAAATCTTCTTCGGACCTGTATACGAGTCCGTCCATGTTAAATAAATTACTGGAAGCTTATATAATACATTCCAAGGAAAAAAAAACATTGATATTTAACAATGGTATAGATACCTCAATCCAGGTATACCATACCTTTAACAATGCAGGGTTACCCATTATGCATTTGGACAATACCGCTACCAAAAAACAACGAAAACAAATTTTAAAGTGGTTTCATGAAACTCCAGACGCCATACTAACATCTGTAAGTATACTGACGACTGGTTTTGATGAACCCACTATCGATACCATTATTTTAAACAGGGCCACAAAGTCCTTGACCTTGTACTACCAAATGATTGGTAGGGGCTCTCGGGTGTTGAACAACAAATCTAAATTTACCGTTATAGATCTTGGCAATAATATCTATCGTTTTGGTCCTTGGGGTGCAGATCTAAACTGGGAGGCCATTTTTAAATTCCCGAATTATTACATAGACCGTATTAAGGACGATGAAGATATTGAAAGTGCCTTTAAACATGAGTTGGCCGATGACATTCGGTCAGAGTTTTCAAAATCCAAGGACACTTACTTGGATATTAATGCTTTATATAAGGATACCACCTTTTCCGGAGAATCCTCTAAAGTGGTTTTGGAAAAATCCATTGAACAACATGGCTATATCTGTATAGAAAACAGTGAAGATGTGTATGATGCCCTTACGTTGGCAAAATTACTTAAAGAAGACATTGATAATAGGATAAAAGTTTATGGCAAGTGTATAAGTAAAAGCACCAATAATTTTATAAGTTGGCTAAAACTGGATTATCAAAAAAAGCTTAACACCTATCTTCGTGAAAATTTTGATGCCGTTTTTGAACAAATTCATGGTCATCCACCGGAAGATTAACAGAGTCTTATAATCCAGAAATTAGATTGTATTTTTGTTTATTTAACGCTACTTAAAATAGGGTAAAAGTGTAGTCGAGGTTTTGGCAAAAGACCGTAGTATACACAAGATGATCATTTAATTTTGCCCGATGGTGTAAGTAATAACCACACAGATGGTCATATGTATGTATCCGCCACGTAAGTAGACAGGGGTGCCACTTTAATGATAGGCAAAGCGTAGCGACGAAACCATGTTGTATATGCAGTTTTATAACTAGTGTAGAAGGTGTAAATCATTTAGCTTTAAACTTAAGGTTCAATACGATGAATATGGACGTTACTTTAGAGCGAATTGCAAAAAAGGTATTGCCAGAATTTCATACCAAGGTTCAAAAAAAAATAAGAAAATGTAAGTATGTATATAGTCGACAACTAAAAAGACCTTTCGACTATGCTCAAAGTGACATTAGAATAAAACAAATAAAAATCATGTCTAAAGTAATAATAGTAACAGGAAGTACAGACGGAATAGGTAAAATTACGGCTTTAAATTTAGCGAAAAAAGGTCATACCGTATATGTACACGGAAGAAATGAAGCAAAAGTGCTTCAAGTAATTTCGGAAATTAAAGAGGCTTCAAATAATGAAAATATAGAAGGTTTTGTAGCTGATTTTTCAGATTTAGAATCCGTTATAAAAATGGCAGATAAAATTAAAAAGGAAATTCCTAAAATTGATATTTTAATCAATAATGCAGGTGTTTTTAAAAGTAAAGCAATAGAGAATAAAGATGGTTTAGATATGAGAATGGTGGTGAATTATTTAGCTCCTTATGTATTAACGAATGCTATTCTTTCGAACATAAAAAAATCGGAAGCACCACGAATTATCAATTTAAGTTCTGCAGCACAAGCACCAGTTTCAGAAGCTGTTTTAACAGGGAAAGAACAACAGTCCGAAAATTCAACCTACGCACAAAGTAAATTAGCATTAACGATGTGGAGTTTTAATTTAGCAAAACAAGAGCCAAATATTACAGTTATTGCCGTAAATCCCGGATCGTTGTTAAATACAAAAATGGCTAAAGAGGCGTATGGTCAACATTGGTCACCAGCGGAAAAAGGGAGCGATATTTTGGTTGATTTAGCATTGTCTGAAGACTATAAAAATGATTCAGGTAACTATTTTGACAATGATAAAGGTGAAGTTAAAGGACATTTTTCTCCTGCACATCCAGATGCGTATGACGAAGGTAAAATCGAAAAGTTATTAAGTATTACCAACGGTTTACTATAAATAGTTCTTTAAGTTTTACCAATCTTTATTAGGCAGTATAGGTTTAAATAGATTTAGTTTATAACTCCGAGAGCAATAGCTCTCGGAGTTTTTTATTTTTAGGGGTTCTTATTTCTTTATTTTTCATATTTATAATTCAATGTGAGTATGTTGAAATTTACAATCAAAAAATAGATACTTTTGTTTTATAAATAAACACCACTATACGTGACATCAAATATTAAAAAGTATGGGTTTAAAGAAGGGGTGCCTCATGAGTTTGAGCTTTTAGACTTGGGCACGCATTATGCGAATCTTTTTGATGATTTAATTATACCACATAGAACAGATTTCTATCAGATTATTTGGTTTAAAAGTGGAATGCCAAAGCATATGGTAGATTTTCATCCTATAGAAATACAACCAAATTCTATCTTATTTGTCGATAAAAATAGTGTTCAATGTTATGATAGTAAAGAGCCTATAGACGGAGAAATACTTTTATTTACGGATAACTTTTTTTGTAAAACAGAATATGACACAAAGTTTTTAAGAAGTAGTATGCTTTTTAACGATTTATATGCTATTTCTAGTATTGAGGTGAAAAGTTTAACAGCTGTATTTGATAGCTTTATGAAGCTTATTAAAACGGAATTAGCTTCAGATGTAGATAACTATCAGTCAGATATTCTTAGAAATTATCTTCAGAACTTATTACTGTTGTCTGAGAGAGAAAGACAAAATCAAAATAGTACACAAATAAATAAAGGGTCAGATTTAGAATGTGTAATTAAGTTTAGAGATTTTTTAGACAAACAGTTTCAAACACAAAAATCGGTTAGTAAATACGCAATTCAACTCAATGTTACGCAAAAGCGTTTAAGTAATGCTACCTTAAAAATAATGGATATTACACCAAAGCAAATGATAGATGCTAGGATAATATTAGAAGCTAAACGTTTGCTAGTCCATACTACAGATAGTGTAAAAGAAATTGGATATACGCTTGGTTTTGATGAACCTACAAATTTTGTGAAGTTTTTTAAAAAACATCAACATATTACACCAATAGAATTTAGAAATCGATTTTAATATTTTAAAATGGCGTAAAATTACCATTTATAGCTGCTTTTTTATCATAATATATTAATGGTCTTAGAGCAATTTTGCTTCATAGTTTAACAACAAAAAATGAAACAAATTAAGAGAAATGAAATTAGTAATTGATATATTAGGATGGTCAGGTTCTGGCTTTTTAATTCTTGCTTACGGACTAACACTTATTGAAAATAAAAAGTATTTTGATTATGCTAAGTACTTAAATCTTTTTGGAGCACTTTTAATTGCAATAAATTGTTATTATTATAATGCCATCCCTTCATTTGTGTCTAATTTAATATGGAGTATTATGGCAACTTTTACGTTATACAAAACGAAGCGAAAAGATCAAACTTTTAATAAAGAAAACGTGCATGGAAATCTTTATTTTTATCAACGTTTACAAATGCTAATGATGCGATTAAAATCAAGGGATTATTGAAGGTTTGTAAGTATTTAATGCATACAAAATTGTAATTTATGATGTATAAAAAAGGCAGCCAGTGGCTGCCTTTTTATGCTTTTAAAGTTCTTTTATTCATCAAATAAAATTCACCTTTAGTTTCTGCTGCCTGTAAACCCCATTCTATAATCAGTTCTAAAATGGGAACCATTAAGGGTGTTGTACAATAAATAAATAGAACATTCATAGGGGCTTAGCTGAAAGTAAACGAGATTTGAAATTTCGTAGTTTGGTTAAAAAATAGAAATAAATCCGGAAAAGTTTTTTTATTACTAACCGATTGTTTAGTTTTGCAGCGTAATTAGAAATAATGGCAAGGAAAAAAGAATATAGAGAAGATGAAGTTGTTGAAAAAGCAATGAAGCTTTTTTGGAAAAAAGGCTACGAAACAACATCAATGCAAATGCTTGAAAAAGAAATGGGCATTAATAAATTTTCTATCTATTCTAGTTTTGGTAATAAACACGGTCTCTTTCTTGAAAGTTTAAAGTGTTATAAAACGAAAGTTGGTGCTACGCTAGATAAATTAAAAAAAGCATCAAGTGGTGTAGAAGATATTAAACAATTTTTCTATGACTCTGTAAGTTCAAATTATAAAGCTGGAAATCAAAAAGGCTGTTTGGTAACCAATACGTATAATGAGTTTTCAGAAAACCAGGATCAATTAATTAAAGAGGAAATGGTTGCCTTTATGGATAATTTGAAAGCCTTATTTATTGAAAAATTAAGTATGGATGCTACAAAAAGTGAAGAGACGGTTCTTAAAGAAGCCAATTTTTTACTGTTAGCTAAACATGGCTTAGCGGCAGCAGCAAGAGTAAATACGCAAAAAGAAATAGAAGACTATATTGAGATGACATTTAAAAATATATAAGCCTTTTTTTTTGCACAATAACTAAACGATTGTTTAGAAAAAATAATAATAACAATAACAAAATAAAACAGAAATTATGACAACATTAAAAATTCACGACATTGAATCAGCTCCAGAAGGAAGCAAAACTTTATTAGAACAATCTTTGAAATCAAACGGAATGATTCCTGGGTTGCACGGTGTCTTAGCTGGAGCTCCAGGTATCTTAGAAGCGTATCAAACAATACACAAATTGTTTACAGAATCTTCATTTAATAATGATGAATTAACTGTAGTTTGGCAAACAATAAATGTGGAACATGCATGTCATTACTGTGTACCTGCACATACGGGAATAGCAAAAATGATGAAAGTAGATGACAGTATTACAGAAGCTTTACGTAACGAAGCACCTTTAGAAAGTGCAAAATTAGAAGCATTAAGAACAATGACGTTAACAATTGTTAGAAATCGTGGTCATGTATCTCAAGAAGAGTTAGCTACTTTTTATGCAGCAGGTTATGGAGAACAACAAGTGTTAGAAATTATATTAGGTTTATCTCAAAAAGTAATTAGTAATTACACGAATCATATTGCGAATACACCTGTAGATGCTCCTTTTCAAAAGTTTGCTTGGTCTAAAGATAATGTCGCATCTTAAGCTTTAAAAAGAAAAAATTAAATTGATAAATAATCCTTTCGTTTTTTTAGTCGGAAGGATTATTAATTTGTAAATTAAAAAAATACAATTATGATAAAAGTATCTGTAATGTATCCAAACAGTAAAGATGTAAAGTTTGATGTAGACTATTACAAAAACGATCATTTACCAATGGTTTCTAATAAAGTTGGCGATGCCTTAAAAGGGTTGGAGTTAGACTTAGGGGTAGCAAGTAGCGTTCTTGGCGAGGCTGCTCCATATGTTGCTATTGCACATTTACTATTTGATGATGTAGCTTCTTTTCAGTCTTCATTTGGTCCACATGCTGAATTTTTTGCGGCTGACTTAAAAAATTACAGTAATGTAAAAGGAGCATTACAAATTAGTGAATTGATAACATTTTAAAAAATGAAAGAAAAGTATTAGAGATTAAGATTAAAAGATATCAATAACAATTTAAAAGTTTATTATGATGAAAAAAATAGCAATAAACGGAATGGGGAGAATCGGTAGAGCTGCCCTAAAAGTAATTTTAGATACACCAACCTTAGAATTGGTCGCAGTAAATGATATAGTATCTATTGATAATATAGCCTACTTAATTAAGTATGATTCTGTGTATGGTATTTATGAGCATGAGGTAACTCATGATGATATCAACCTTTATGTAAATGGTAAAAAAATTCAATTTAATTCTGTTCGTAATCCTGAAGAGTTACCATGGGCAGCCAATAAGATTGATGTTGTAATTGAAAGCACAGGCTTTTTTACAAGCAGCGATGATGCCAAAAAGCACATTAAAGCAGGAGCGAAATCTGTTATTATTTCTGCACCTACAAAAAGTGAAGATATTCCCACAGTTGTGCATGGTGTAAATAGTGCGGATGGTAAGACAAATATATTTTCATGTGCAAGTTGTACCACCAATAATATTAGTCCTGTAGTAGAGGTGTTAGGTAGGAGAATTGGTATCAAAAAAGCTATAATGACCACTGTACATGCTTATACGGCTTCACAAGGGATCGTTGATGCACCATCAAAAAAGAACTTTAGAATGGGGCGTGCAGGAGCGGCAAATATAGTACCTACAACTACAGGTGCAGCTATTGCAACTACAAAAGCATTACCAGAATTGAAAGG
Organism: Aureibaculum luteum; assembly: GCF_003449015.1. Taxonomy (GTDB): domain Bacteria; phylum Bacteroidota; class Bacteroidia; order Flavobacteriales; family Flavobacteriaceae; genus Aureibaculum; species Aureibaculum luteum. Next base: position 66,075 of record NZ_QRGD01000013.1, read on the forward strand.
TAAGTTTGATGGCGTAGCACTTCGTGTTCCAATTCCTGTTGGTTCTATATCTGACCTTACATTTGTAACTGAAAGACCAGTAACAATTGAAGAGGTAAATTCCATTTTTGAAGAAGAAGCAAAATCAGAAAGATACAAGAACATATTATCGACAACTACAGAACCACTAGTGTCTTCAGATATTGTTAAAAACCCACATGCCTCAACAGTTGATTTGAGTATGACCAGGGTAGTTGATGGTGACTTATTAAAAGTAATGACATGGTATGATAATGAATGGGGTTTTACAAATCAAATGATTCGTCAAATTTTATTGGAAGGATAATTACTAATCATGAATAAAAAACTGAAAATAGATATTGTTTCTGATGTTGCCTTAAAAGCAAGAGATACGGGTGATTTTAACATCGCTTTTCAAATGCCATTTTAACCAACGATAGATGATTTTCAAAAAACGAAGTCAGCTATGGAAATGATCTCAATTCCGGTTTGGAAGTCAAAATCAAACAAAAAAAGAGGAATTCATATTTAAGAGATATTAGAGATAATAATGAAGAAGTTCCTGCTAACGAAGTAGTAGCAGCAAGGAATAAAGATTACACTATTTTCCCTATAACAGTTTCATTTGTTGGTGATATGTAACCAGTTATGAATGAAACTATTGCTTATATAAAAGGGTTGAAAAAGGAAAATATTGATATGAAATTTTAAATTATATAAAGGTGCATATCATTATTTTTATGACTATGCACCTGATAATCATATATCTAAAAAAGTTGTAAAATTCTCTTACCATTCGTTTTAGGAATTTTATGATACATATTTAAATAAAAAAAATGAAAGAAAAATTAAAAATAGATATTGTTTCTGACGTTGTTTGTCCGTGGTGTACCATTGGCTACAAACGTTTAGAAAAAGCCATTGCAGAACTAGGTGTTGAAGATCAAGTAGCCATTGAATGGCACCCTTTTGAATTGAATCCGGATATGCCTGCTGAAGGTCAGAATGTAGATGAACATATTACAGAAAAATATGGTTCTACGAAAGAGCAACAAATAGCATCGAAACAAAATATGACCGACGTTGGTGCAGCACTTGGATTTAAATTCGATTATTTTGATGATATGCGAATGGTCAATACTTTTGATGCCCATGTTTTATTAGATTATGCAAAAGACTTTAAGAAGCAAACGGAATTAAAAATGCGTTTGACAACTGCGTTTTTTAGTGAGCGAAAAGATGTATCTAAAAGAGAAGTTTTAAAACAAGCGTTATTAGATGTTGGTTTAAATGCAGTAGAGGGATTAGCTAGATTAGATAATGACGAAGCTCGTTACAATGTGAAAAGTAAAGAAGGGTATTGGAAAAATTTAGGGATAAACTCTGTTCCAACAATTGTATTTGATAGAAAAAGTGCAGTAACGGGTGCACAGCCCATAGAAACTTTTAAACAAGTACTTTCGGAACTAATTAGTAAAAAATAGGAAGTTATTTAGAAAAAAAATAACAATTTAAAAAAGGAATAGGATAACTACCTTTTACCTGTTTTTACCAATTGATTTACCACGCTAGTTATTTAGGTAATTTATTAAGAAAACCTTTTTTGGCTAGTTTAAGAATGTAATACCCCTATCTATTTGCGGATTCTAATAGAAAGGGGTTGAGTTTATGCTAATCATATAAATTACTGTCTTAATTTTAAGGATAGTGTAATTATTTTTTATCTAAATTATCTAATTCAGAAATAGTATAAAATTATAGACACTTTGATGTCATTCGCTACTTCAAAATCTAAAAAATAGTTATATTTGCCGCTTATTGGTTTTACACTTTTATCTTAAGAAATAAAAGAAAAATTAAATGGGAATTCTGTTAAAATCAGAAGCTGTTCCCGCAACTGTACGCTCAGTCTTGATGTATTTCAAGATGCTTATTGTAATGCTACTTACCACTGCTTTTTTCGCGGGAAGGTTCACAATAAGACGCAAGCCAGGAGACCTGCCAATTGAAAACAATTAAAACAAATTACCTGTTCGGGATAAGCAGAAATTATGAGATACAACATCGTAATCATTATTTTTTTATTTACTATTCCTTGCTTTTCGCAAGTGACTAGTACTGTCTTGGATACAGTTTTTCTTTCTGCTGATAAATTAGAAGACAAATCTGTTGGTCAACCTATTATAAAAATAAGTAAAGCACTTTTAAAAAATTATCGTCCACAACTAACAGAGGTGTTACAATTTGAAACACCTATTTATTTTAAAGAAAATGGTTTTGGTATGGTTTCTTCAGCCTCTTTTAGAGGTACAACCGCTCAACAAACCGCTGTAGTGTGGAATGGTATTAATATAAACTCTCCTTTTTTAGGACAAACAGATTTTAATCTAATCAATACTCAAAATATTTCAGAAGTGTTGGTGCGTCCTGGTGGTGGTAGTTCGCAATTTGGAACAGGAGCTATTGGAGGTGTGGTTTATCTGAATAATAATTTAGATATTGATACCGAAAACACACATGAAATATATACTTCTTATGGTAGCTTTAATACCAAAAATTTAAGTACAAATCACAGTATATCGGGTGCGAAAACCAATCTGCAAATCGGGCTTAGTTATTTAGATTCTGATAATGATTATGAATACATAGATTCAGACCAAAGGAATGAAAATGGCCAATTTTATAACATCAATGCATCTCTAAACGCTGCTTATAAGCCCAATGCAAAAAACTCCTTTTCAATTTATTCTAATTGGTTTACAGGTGAAAGACATTTATCAATTATAGAAACAACACAAACTCGGAATAAATATAGCGATGAACACATACGTGTATTGGGAAAATACCAATATAATTCTGGTAAAAATCAGTCTACGGTAAAACTGGCTTTAATTAATGAAAAGTATCGGTTTTATCCAGATTTGGATACTAGCGAAGGATCAAATAATGGTAATGGGTGGACGTACATTGCCAATTACAATTATCAATTGCAATTAAAAAAGTTATTATTTAATGTAGGTGGAGAATATAATTTAGCAACGGCAACGGGTACAAACTATGATAATGTACAACGAAATACAGGAAGTGCAAATGTGTATTTAAAACACAAGTTAGCGAAGAACTTTACCTATCAGGCAACGTTAAGAGGGGAGTTGAATGAAGATTATGATAGTCCGTTATTATTTTCAGTGGGTACGAGTTGGCATCCATTTGTTGAATATACCTTAAAAACATCTATTTCTAAAAATTATAGAATTCCCACTTTTAATGATCTGTATTGGCCGGGAGCTGAAAATCCTGATTTAAAAGCAGAATCATCTTTACAATATGAACTTTCTAATGAAATTCATTTGCGGAATTTAAAATTTACGCTAACGGGGTATTATAATGATATTAAGGATTTAATACGTTGGTTGCCTTATTCTGGTGATTTATGGAGGCCTGTAAATACAAATAAGGTGCAGTCTTATGGAATTGAAACCAATTTGCAATATGGAATTTCCTTAGGTGACCATCAATTTAAAATCAATACGTTGTATAGCTATACCGTATCTAAAAATAAAGAAACAGATTATCAACTCATATATGTACCCTATCATAAAGCAACTTTAGGAGTATCCTACAAAATAGCAGATTTTTCTGCACGGCTAAACACTATATATACCGGAGAGGTTTTTACCTATTCTAACAACAATCCAGACACTGTGCTAAATGATTTTTTATTGACCAACTTATCAATGAATTATGCATTTACAAAAAATAGAAACTGGATTGTTGGTGGCGGCGTTAATAACCTTTTTAATACCAATTATGAAACCAAGGCCTATAGACCTATGCCTGGTACAAACTATCATATTAATTTAACTTTAAAACTATAAAAACAATGATTAGAAAATTTATTAAATTCAGTACATTAAGTTTAGCAGTCCTATTAGGATTTACTTCGTGTGATGATTCTGACGATCCAGAGCCATTACCAAAAGGTGATTTTGAAAATGGTTATATTGTAAGTAACGAAGGTAATTTTGGATCTCCAAATTCATCAATAACATTTATTGATAGTGACTTTTTACAAGAAACGAATACTGTATTTTCAAGTATAAATGGAGGTAACTTGGGTGATATATTGCAATCAATAGCTTTTGATGACGATTATGCTTTTTTAGTAGTTAATAATAGTAATAAAATTGAAGTAGTAAACAGATATACTTTTAATAGTGTTAAAACCATAACCGATAGTATTGAATTACCTAGATATGCAGTGGTAGAAAACGATAAATTGTTTGTAACCAATAGTGGTAAACAATCGGTTGAGGTTTTTGATGCCAATAGCTTTGAATATATTACTCAAATAGCTCTTAATAAAACGGTAGAAGAAATTAAAGAAGATAATGGCAAATTGTATGTTATGAATGCTGCTTGGGGTTACGGAAATGAAATCACAGTAATTGATGCTAGCACCAATGCTGTAATAGATTCAGTAACTGTTGGAGATGGTTTAAATTCAATGGAGATTGAAGATGGTATATTATATGCATTACACAGTACAGGTATTACAAAAGTAAATACCAGTACGAATGATGTTATAGGTGAAATAGCTTTTGAAGATGGACTTTCAAGTGTGAGTAAATTGGAAGTAGAAGATGACTATATCTATTTTATATCAGGTTCTAAAATCTTTAAATATGCTACAGATGTAACGTCAATGGCCAATACGGAATTATTAGACACACAGGTAAATGACGCTTCATGGTTTATTGGATATGGCTTTAATGTTGTTAATGATAAATTGTTTTATACGGATGTAAAAGGATTTACTGAAAATTCTGAAGTAAAAGTTTATGACCTTGATGGAACTCTTATAACTAGCTTTTCTGCTGGTATTGGTGCAAACGGTGTCTATGATAACGATTAATTATAGATAAGTTACTCTTAAAAAATTTAAAAAACTGCTTAATAAAATTAAGCAGTTTTTTTTTGGTTTACAAATACCATCATAATTGCATATTACGAGGTGATATATTTGCTAAGAATATTTTAGTTAAATTTATATGCTTAACCAAACACCATCACCATGCAAAACCAACGCAGAAAATTTATTAAAGATGCTGCCTTAGGTATGGCTGCATTAAGTATACCCTCTTATGGAACTGCTTTTTCAAGTCAACTTTTCAATTCTCAAGAAACCTTACGTATAGGCGTAATCGGCTGTAATGGTATGGGGTGGTCTAACACCGTTTCTATACTAAAAAATAAAGGCGTTCATTTAATTGGTATTTGTGATATAGATAATAATGTAATCAACAGACGTGTTGAAGAAATCCGTAAAAAGGATAGTAAGGCTGCTAAAAAGATTAAAACCTATGGTGATTATAGAAAATTACTAGCAAATAAAGATATTGATGCAGTAATTATTGGTACACCAGACCATTGGCATTGTAAAATGATGGTGGATGCTTGTGCAGCTGGTAAACAAGTTTATGTAGAAAAGCCTATTTCCAATACCATTGAAGAATGTAACCTTATGGTTGCAGCTGCAGAAAAATATAATACGATAGTGCAAGTAGGGCAGTGGCAACGTAGTGGTCCTCATTATAAAGAAGCTATTGATATTGTAAGATCAGGTAAATTAGGTAACATACGGCTAGTTAAAGTATGGGCTTATCAAGGTTGGATGAAACCTGTACAACCACAACCAGATCAAGAAGCACCAGAGGGTGTAGATTATCCATTTTGGTTAGGCCCTGCACCTAAAAGGGCGTTCAATCCAAATCGTTTTCATTTTAATTTTAGATGGTTTTGGGATTATGCCGGAGGTTTAATGACTGATTGGGGGGTGCATGAAATTGATATTGCTTTATACGCCATGGGAGCAACAGCTCCAAAATCAATAATGGCTAGTGGTGGTAAATTAGCTTATCCTGATGATGCCTCTGAAACACCAGATACCTTACAAACCATTTTTGAATACGATAATTTTAATATGCTTTGGGAGCACGCCACGGGAATAGATTCAGGTCCATACGGTAGAACAGAAGGAATTGCTTTTATAGGTAATAATGCTACGTTAGTAGTTAACCGAGGAGGTTATGAGGTAATTGTTGAAGATTCAGCGAAAGATTCGATGGAAGAGATACTGCCAAAGTCACGACCCAAAGATGTCAATTATTTGGATTTACATACACAGAATTTTGTTGAAGCCGTTAGATCTAAAAATTCTAAAATCTTAAATACGCCAATAAAATCGGGTAGTATTGCTGCCATTAATGCACAAATGGGCAATATAGCCTATAAGACTGGCGAAAAGTTGTTTTGGGATGCTGATGCTAATATGTTCAAAAACAATGCTAAAGCCAATGCGTTACTAAAAGCATCGTATCATAATGGATGGGAAAAGCCAGAAATATAGATTTTTAATGCTTTATACCAGCAAATCCAATAGGTGCATCTTTAAAAAATATTTTACCATAGTCAAATTCAGGTCTTACAGGAAAATCTAAATAATAAGTAATTTTTGAACTACTCAATTTCATTTTATCTAAAGACTGGATAGAAGGCGATTCTTTACGCTTCTTTTTTATTCCTAGGGTATTTGTTTTATAGGTTTTGGCTTCAAAATTTTCATAGCCTTCTATGGGGTATTTTTCAAAATCTTCATAATTACGATTGTCGGCTTTTGATTTTAAATAGATCTTTCTATCTGCTCTGTAATAATAAATGGCTACAGGTCTAATTCTCCATTTTTTCTCTTCATCAGTCATTGAAAATAAGTTGAAATCAAATTCTTCTGCTTTTCGGTCTAACCGTTCAATATTTACTTGAATACTAAGTGTTTGTAGTACTTTTTCCTCATAACGATAGGGTTGTGACCACAGTTTTTTATTGAGGATAGATTTACCAATAGAAACGTTGTAATTTTCTTTCGGTATACTGTCTTGTTGAGCAAAAAGGGTACTCATAGGTAGTGTAAAAGCCACTAATAGTAGTAACGTAAATATAGATTTCTTTAATAGCATAACAGGGTATGTTTATATGATTTTTCAATAGCTATATCATAAAACGTACCAATTAAAGGATAATTGTATGCATTGGGAGGAAATGTATACGAATATAGAATAAAAAAATGCCATCATAACCGAGACAGCATTACCTTCATTTTATGTATGCATAGCATGCCAATCCATAAAACGAAACTATTATTTTTAGGAACAAAAGTACAGTCCCAGAGTTCTTAAAGTTCAGAAAGGGGACGGTATTTACTATTTTTAAGCGGTTCTCTCCATAAGAGCCATATAGAATCCGTCAAAACCAGATTTTGCCGGTGAAACTTTCTTCTCTTTAACTAAATGGAAATTATCATGTGTTTTTAGAAATGCCTGTACCTGCTTTTCATTTTCAGAAGGCAAGATAGAACAGGTAGCATACACCATTTTTCCACCAATCTTTAAAAATTTAGAATAACTTTCTAAGATTTGGGCTTGTGTTTTTTTAATGTTTTCTATGAATTCAGGTTGCAATTTCCATTTGGCATCTGGGTTTCTTCTCAAAACACCCAATCCGCTACATGGTGAATCGATAAGCACACGGTCTGCCTGATTGTATAGTTTTTTAATTACTTTGGTAGAATCTATAGTGCGAGGTTCAATATTATGAGCTCCTGCTCGTTTCGCTCTACGTTTTAATTCTTTCAGTTTATTTCCGTAAATGTCAAGTGCAATTATTTGCCCTTTGTTTTCCATTAATGCGGCTAAATGCAATGCTTTTCCTCCAGCTCCAGCACAAGCATCAATGACACGCATACCTGGTTGTACATCTAAATAGGCAGCCACCAATTGTGACGAAGCATCTTGTACTTCAAAAAATCCTTGTTTAAAGATATCTGTTCTAAATACATTTTTGCGTTCCATCAGTTTTAAGGCATCAGGGTATCCTTCAACAAATTCAGAGCATATTTCTTCTTCAAGTAAAGCTTTATGCAGAATTTTTTTAGTGGTTTTCAAGGTGTTGGTTCTCAATATCACACTTGCTTGTTGGTTTAAAGCTTCAATTTCTTTATCCCATTGCTTGCCTAATTCTTTAACCCCCATTTCATCTAACCAATCTGGAATAGATTCGCGAATAGCACGGTTACTTTGAAACTCATCAAATTTTCCTTTTAAACGACGTACAGGTGTACCTTCAAATTGTTTCCAATCTGGTAAAGAAATTCCTTTTAACGTAGCCCAAACCGTAAATATTTTCCATAAGTTTTCTTGTGAAAAATGATTTTTTGTTCCTGCAATTTCGTTGTAGAGTCTTTTCCAACGCACACAATCATAAATTGTTTCGGCAATAAAAGCTCTGTCACGGGCTCCCCAACGGGTATCTCTTTTTAAAGTCTTTTCTACAACTTTATCGGCATATAAACCATCATTATAAATATAATTAAGTGAATCTATAACGGCTAGTACTAAATTTCTATGTAAACGCATTTGCTATTGTGTAATCGTTGAATTTTCTATTCGTGTAACTATGAATTCAAAAACAATAATTTTATTTTTGAATTAATGTGCAAATGTAACTAATAATACTGTCAGTGCAAGCGAAGTAGAGCACTAAAACTTTTCAAACACTCCCAATCCAAATAAGGCAAAATCGTATTTAACTGGATCGTTTGGATCCAATTCACGTAAATTGTAGTCTAGTTCAGCCAACGCCTTGGCGTCATTTTGCTTTCGGGTAAGTAAACCTAATTTTCTGGCTACATTACCAGAGTGAACATCTAAAGGGCAAGATAGCGTTGAAGGGGCAATGGTCTCCCAGATTCCAAAATCTACACCCGCAGTATCTTTTCTGGCCATCCATCGTAAAAACATATTGATTCTTTTGGCGGCAGAACCTTTTAATGGGTCTGATATGTGTTTTTGAGTTCTTGGTAAATGGTCCAATTCAAAAAACACTTTTTTTAAATTGTGAATGGCATTTTGGGTCGAGTTATTTTCAATATGTTGTGAAAATACAGCTTCTAAGCCTCCGTGATTTTTATAAATATGTTGTAATGCCTGGATAAAATAAGCAAAATCATTTCCGTTAAACGTTCTGTGTACAAAATTTTCTAATGATTTTAATTCACTAGGTTTATGATTGATGATAAAATCATGTGGACTATTATCCAACAATTCCATCATTTTATTGGCATTATTGATGATCATTTTTCGGTTTCCCCAAGCGATAGTTGCCGTTAAAAAACCTGAAATTTCAATGTCTTCTTTGAGCTGAAAACGATGTGGAATTAGAATAGGGTCAGACTCAATAAACTTCGGGTTATTGTATTCAATAACCTTAACATCTAAAAACTCTTTTAGCTCAGCTTTTTTCATACCCATTGACGTACTATTTTACAAAAATTAGAGAAATTATTTCTTTATTGTTTTACGCGTAAAATGTTAAAAATATAAACTACAATAATTCAAGCAAAGGTCAATTATCAATTGACTAAATTTAGTACCCAATCTCCTGGTTCAGTTATTTTAAATTCAAAAAGGGCTTCATGTCTCATTGTGTTTAATTTGTTCATTGTACTATAAGATACCCTAATGGTGACTGGAAAGTCGATAAATTCATAGCCTGTAGAATTTCCTAATCTAGTTTCAGTTCCACTTGAAGTATTAATAGTTAGATTTTCAAGGGTTTTATTTGGAAGTCCATTTTGTAAGAAATTAATGAGTACTCGGTCTTTTCCATCTCCTATTTTTCTAAAAGTATACCTATCAATTTGTTCTTTAATAATCACCTTAGGTTTTTTAGGTTTTGCCCCCAAATAGATATCATTTTCCCAGAGACCATCCATAATACTATCACGGTCAATTCCTTTTATTGTTAATTTTCCTTCTCCAAATCGTTTTCCTTCTTGAAAATCTCCAGTATAACTGTCGCCATTGGCCCAAGTATAGGTTCCTTTACCACTAGGCCATCCTTTAACAAATTTCCCTTTATATGTATCTTCTCCTATTGCGGTTCCCTTACCATGGGCAAAGCCTTTTTTGCATTTTCCAGTGTAAATACTATCAATTTTTAGAACGAGTACCTTGCAATCTTGAGCATTAACAAATTGAGAGAAACCATAGAATAGTATAAAAAATAAAAGGGATAAAAGATGTTTCATGAGATTTTTCTTAATATTTATAAGTCTTGAATAATGCGACACTCAGTGCTAAATAAGCAAAAGAATGAAGTGATTAAATTTTTTCTATTTTTTTTGATATATTATAGTGAATGATGATTAGTTAAGCTCTACCTAAAACCTTGAATAATCCATCACTATATTAGATTTTAAATTTAAACCCAAAGTTAACATTTTAGATACTATTCGCATCATTTTTCGGTTCCCCATAGCGATAGTTGCGGTTAAAAAATTTAAAATCAATAACCTTCACCTCTAAAAATTCTTTTAGCTCCGCTTTTTTCATATCCATCTTCGTACTTTTTCACAATACTGCGTGTACCCATCACCAAATAGTTTTGTCAATGCCTCTTCTTCAGGTTTAATTTGATAATTGGTGAGATACCAACCATAGATAAACAAAATAATGATATTATAGTAATTTCCAAATCCGAAAAACAATGCCGTTTGTATGATCAGCAACCCTAAATACATTGGGTTTCTAGTATACTGGTAGAGATCAGACGTTACCAGCTTTGATGCTTTTGAAGGGTCTAAGGGATTAATAGTTGTATGAGCTTTTCTAAAAGATAATACAGCAAGTAAACCAATGAAGGCTCCAAAAGCAAATAATAGGATCACAACAACATTTTGCAATGCAAATGAAAAATTTTTACCTGTTAACTTTGTAATGATAAACATGGCAATCGCAAAAAATAAAAATTGAATTGCTGGCGGAATTTTAAGTTTCATCTAACTATAATTTGAATATCTATTTGATTTAATGTTGTAAGAAGTACCTCTTTGGTTATTTTAAATTATCCTGGTAAAAAGATCCGTTTAAGCTCCTTACCATGAAGACGTACCAGTTCACTTTCAATATATTTAATAATTTCAGGACAACCACGATCAAAGTCTTCGCTAACAATTTTCTTTGTTTTACCATTTAAACTGAACGTAACCGTTAGCATACTGGTACAAGATTCATCAGGGGTATACTTATCTTTTAAATCCCAAATATCAGCAGCTATTATTTTTTGAACCAATACATCTCTATCTGCTTTAGAAATATGCTTTTCAGATTTGGTGTAATACTCTTGATGCTCTACAGAATCCATTTCCTTTTGCGGATGGAAAGTAATGGTGGTGTCTTTTAAAACAAAAGTGTCATAGTGAAATGCACCGCGTTCTACTGTTAGCTCTATAGTAGAAAAATCAGTGTTATTATTTTCGTTGCTATCGTTTACTTTAGGTTTTTGACAAGCCACTATACTTGTAAAAAATAAAAACAGGACTATAAGTTTCTGCATTGCGTTGTGAAAAGTGTTCGATTCAAATATAGAAATTCTTATTCGTTAAAACTATCCAAATTACTATCTTCGTTCTCAAAACTAATTTTTGGCAGGAACTAATTTACATACTTCTATAGAATACCTTAAAGGTGTGGGCTCCGCTCGGGCAGATTTGCTGCGTAAGGAATTAGGTATTAGAACCTTGTCTGATTTGTTGCATTTTTTTCCGAACAGATATATGGATCGTACCCAATTTTTTAAGGTAAACGGTTTGCTCCAGAATTCGGCAGAAGTACAGATTGTTGGTAAAATAGTAAACATTAAAACGGTTCAACAAAAAAGAGGAAGTAGACTTGTGGCCACCTTTATTGATGATACGGGCACTATGGAATTGGTTTGGTTTAGAGGTGTAAAGTGGATCAAAGAATCGCTAAAACTAAATACAGCCTATGTCGCTTTTGGAAAAGTAAATCATTTTAATGGTACTTTTAGTATGCCACATCCTGAATTGGAATTGGTCACGGAATATAAAAAGAGTTTACAAACGGCTATGCAGCCGGTATATCCATCTACAGAGTTATTATCTAAAAAAGGAGTCACCAATAGGATTGTCTCTAAAATGATTCAAAATTTGTTTCTCGAATTAGGAAATAGATTTCAAGAAAACCTACCTGCAAGTATTATTGATACCTTGCATTTAATTTCTAAAGGGGAAGCCTTATTTAATATTCATTTTCCGAAGAGTCAACAACTGTTAACGAAAGCCCAACAACGCTTAAAGTTTGAAGAATTATTTTTTATTCAGTTGCAACTGATTCGCAAAAACATGATTCATAAAACCCAAATTAAGGGGTATGTTTTTGATACCATTGGCGATAATTTTAATACGTTTTATAACAATTATTTACCTTTTGAATTGACCAACGCTCAAAAACGAGTGGTTAAAGAATTTAGAAAAGACATGAGTACTGGTGCTCAAATGAACAGGCTTTTACAAGGAGATGTAGGTTCTGGTAAAACGATAGTAGCACTTTTAACCATTTTAATTGCCTTAGATAACGGATTTCAAGCGGCCTTAATAGCCCCAACAGAAATATTAGCAAATCAACATTTTATTGCCATAACAGAATTACTATCTGATATGGATATTCATGTAAAAATCCTGACAGGGTCAACAAAAACAAAAGAACGAAGAATTATTCATGCGGCGTTAGAAGATGGGTCTTTAGATATTTTAATAGGTACACATGCCTTGTTTGAAGATAAAGTACAATTCAAAAAGTTAGGAATTGCGGTTATTGACGAGCAACATCGCTTTGGGGTAGCTCAACGAGCAAAAATGTGGATGAAGAGTCCACCCACAAAATTGCCTGAAGGAAAGCAAGCTGAAATTCATAAAAAGTATGAAACGGCTAACCCTTCTATTTATGCTTTAGTAAAGGAGCTTCAGAAAGAAAAGAAAAAACAAACAGCAGAAGCAGAACAAATGCTTTGGGAAGGTTTAAGAACCCGAAAATTAGATGTCAAGTTTAGAAGGAAACAAAGTGTAGATATGTTCCTTGTTGATTTTATATGTAGCTCTAAAAAATTGATTATTGAAATTGATGTAGCTACTAAAAATAGCCCAGAACAAAAGGACGTCGGTGAAATGAGAAGTCAAATTTTAACTGAATTTGGCTACCATGTGCTCCGTTTTACTACGGAAGAGATTGTGGGCAATAGCGAGAATTTGCTACATCAAATTTCAGCAGCCATGAAAAGCCTCCCAGAGATAGGTGGAGCTCCAATCCCTCCACATATCTTAGTAATGACGGCAACACCTATCCCTAGAACCTTAGCCATGAGTGTCTATGGCGATTTAGATATTTCTGTAATAGATGAGTTACCGCCAGGTAGAAAACAGATCATTACGGCTCATAGATATGATAGCAATAGATTGAGTGTTTTCAAATTTATGAAAGAAGAAATTGCTAAAGGCAGACAGGTTTATGTGGTATATCCATTAATACAAGAATCAAAAAAACTCGATTTTAAAGATTTAATGGACGGTTATGAAAGTATTTCGAGAGAATTTCCGCAACCGAAATATCAAATTAGTATTGTTCACGGCCAAATGAAATCAGCCGATAAAGATTACGAAATGAATCGTTTTATAAACCATGAAACACAAATTATGGTGGCTACAACGGTAATAGAAGTAGGCGTTAATATACCCAATGCCAGTGCCATGGTCATAGAAAGTGCAGAGCGTTTCGGACTTTCTCAATTACATCAATTAAGAGGTAGAGTAGGGCGAGGTGCAGAGCAGAGTTTTTGTATTTTAATGACAAGCTTTAAATTAACGAGCGATGCCAAAACAAGACTAGAAACGATGGTGGCCACCAATGACGGATTTGAAATTGCTGAGGTTGATTTAAAATTACGTGGTCCTGGAGATATGATGGGCACCCAACAAAGTGGGGTTTTAAATTTAAAGATTGCAGATCTTGTTAAAGATGGTGCTATTTTAAAACGAGCAAGAGAAATGGCTTTTGAACTCTTAAAAAAAGACCCGTACTTATTAGATCCAAATCATTTACAATTAAAGAGAACTTATCAAGAAATAACGAAGAATAAAGCGATTTGGGCTAATATAAGTTGAAAAAAGTCCCAAATTGGACATCTAGGACTTTTATAGGGAAAAAAGGAGTTGTTGTAATAAAATTTATTATAACACATCAAAATTATGATTTTCACGGGGTTATCTAATCGTTTTTGAAATTAGTTATGAACTATACTATTAACATTGACCGATTAAGATGATTTTTCTAAATAATCATGACGTTTATCATCTTTTTTCTTAAATTCGTTAACTACTTTTACTGGACTGATTTAAGCTCTTTCTTTTTCATAAACATAGAGGGTTTGAGTCAGTTCAATTTTTTAAATTAAACAATTATGACGATAATTACAGACGGTGGATCTACAAAATGTGACTGGATAGCAATTGATGACAATGGCATCCAATTGTTTGAAAAGGTGAGAACAAAAGGATTAAACCCAGCTATTTTAACTCCTAGTGAGTTAATGGGGAGAATTCAAGAAAGTGATAGGCTAAAACTACACAAAAATGAAGTAGAACATATTTATTTTTATGGAGCGGGTTGTGGCACGGATGCCCCCAATAAAGCCCTAACAGAAGTGTTAGAAAAATTATTTCCAAATGCAGAAGTTGTTGTTGCTGAAGATACCTTGGCAGCCATATATTCTACTATTGACAATAATGAGCCTGCTGTCGTTTGTATTTTAGGTACCGGTTCTAATTGTACGTATTATAATGGAGAAGGTATTGAGCAACGCGTAAAATCATTAGGGTATATGTTAATGGATGATGCCAGTGGTAATTATTACGGAAAGCAGATGATAAGAGATTATTTCTTTAAGGTAATGCCTGAAAGTTTACGAGTAGGTATGGCAGAGCGTTATAATATGGATGAAGATTTTATTAAATATAATCTCTACAAACAACCAAACCCAAATGCGTATTTAGCAGATTTTGCAGAATTTTTATTTTTAAATAAAGATTTAAAATATAGTACAGATTTAATTAAAAGTGGCATTAGAGTATTTACTAAAAGTATGATAATGCAATATAAAGAAGAGATAAAAACAGTACCTGTACATTTTGCGGGTTCTATTGCTTTTTATGCTCAAGACGAAATAAATGAAGTTGGTGCAGAAATGGGTTTCAAAGTTGGTAATTTTGTGAGAAGACCTATTGAAGGATTGGTTTCTTATCATGCTAAGAATATTCATTAAGCCAAAGAGTTAATAGTATCGTAAAGTTAAATATGAGCTCCATATTTATATTATAATTAATTTTGCCACAGTAAAAGTAAAAAATAAATATAAAGATTTATGGAAATCGCTTTAATAGCACATGATGGAAAAAAGGCTGAGATGGTTCAGTTTTTAAATGAACACAGAGATATATTATTAGGTAAAAATATCACTTTTGTTTCTACCGGAACAACGGGAGAGAAAGTGGAAAAAGCGGGATTTAAAGTTCAGAAGTTACTTTCAGGGCCACTAGGAGGCGATGCCCAGATAGCAGCTAGAGTAGCAGAAGGTAAATGTAATATGGTACTCTTTTTTAGAGATCCCTTAGAAAAACATCCGCATGAACCTGATGTATTAATGCTCATGCGTTTGTGTGATGTACATGATGTGCCATTGGCAACTAATCCTGCAACAGCAGATTTATTGATTGGTGCTATTTAACAGCAATCATAGAAATTTCTACATTCACATTTTTCGGTAAGCAAGCTACTTGAACCGTTTCTCTTGCTGGGGCTGTTTCGTCATTAAAATAGGCACCATAAATTTCATTTATTTTAGCAAAATCGTTCATGTCTGCTATAAAAATAGATGTTTTCACTACATTTTCAAAAGTCAACTCGGCTTCAGCCAATACCGCTTTTAAATTCTCCATTACCTGTTTGGTTTCCGATTGAATATCTTCTAAAATCAGATTCCCAGTTGCCGGATCAAAAGCAATTTGACCAGAAGTAAAAAGCATACCATTTACTAAAACAGCTTGGTTGTACGGACCTATTGGTGCTGGTGCTTTTGAAGTTGTAATTATTGTTTTCATCGTTGTTTTATTTTTTATCAATAGTTATGTATTGAAGTCATTAGTGTAATTGTCATTGCGAAGCCATTCGATAAAGTCCATTATTAAATAACTTCTTAAAATGCCCGTGGCAATCTCATTTAGGGTATTTCATCTATCATTTATACTATTTATTCGATAGTTATAGTAGGCCTTATTTAGAATTTTCAACTAACGCTCATAATAGTCTAAGCCTTCAATAACCAAGGTATTGGTAGCTTCTGCATCAATTACAAACTCACCAATATTTTTCAATAAAATATAACGAACCGTTCCTTTTATATTCTTTTTATCATGTTTCATCAATTCTAAAATTGCAGGAACATGTTTTTTTGCAATGGTTGTTTTTCCATAGGTTTTTAGTACATATTGTTTAAGAGAAGCCAGCTCTTCTTCAGGAAAACCATGGAGTTCTTTAGAAATATAAGCTTCAACAACCATCCCAATGGCAATAGCTTCACCATGTAATAAGCGGTCTAAATCTTTATGATCTAAATGATAAGATTCAATAGCATGGCCTACGGTATGTCCGAAGTTTAGCACTTTTCGTAATCCTGTTTCTTTAAAATCTTCTAAAACTACCTTGTTTTTTATTTCTATAGATTGATAGATAATGTTGTTTAAAGCAGCAACCTCTTTCCATTTATCTTGTTTTATAGTCTCTAATAAGTCGGCGTCAAAAGTTAAACCGTATTTGATCACTTCAGCCACACCAGACTTTAATTCCCGTTCAGGTAAAGTCTCTAAAAAGGTACTGTCAATTAAAACCATTTCGGGATTAGAAAACAGCCCTACTAAATTTTTTAAATTGTCTAAATCTACTCCCGTTTTACTTCCAACGGAAGCATCAACCATACTGAGTAGCGTCGTAGGTATATTAATAAATTTAATACCTCGTTTAAAGGTAGACGCTACAAATCCGCCAAGATCTGTTACCATACCGCCGCCAATGTTTATAATTAAACTTTTACGATCGGCTTCTAATTCGGTTAACGCTTTCCAAACTTCTACACAGGTGTTAATATTCTTATTGATTTCACCATCGTTAATGGTAATGGTTTGGATAGTTACAGTACTCGGAATTTTTGTTTTAAACTTTGGTAAACAAAATTTATGCGTGTTTTTATCAGTTAAAATATAAACTTTATCAATCTCATTTTTAGCAATATAAGCATTGAGATTTTGATAAGCATCGTCATTAAAATAAATAGAATAACTGGCAGATGTAATTGGCTTCATAAGTAATAAAAATATTTGCGAATTTATTGAAAATTATACGAACTGGTTTCAACTTTTGGTATTAAAGCGAAAATAAGTCATAATTCTGGGCAATTGCTGCTTTTTTGAAATGGATTGTTGCGAATATGGAAATAAAAATGCCAAAAAAAAGGTGAAAAAGAGTCCGTTTTTACCCTTAAAATAAATTGATTTTATTGAATCAGTAGAACAATCTTCTTGTTATATTTGTTTAAACAAATCAACCGAATGAGTACATTATTTGAAGATACAAAAACGGCATTCACATTAAAATCCGATGCCGAGTTAGAACGAGCTTACTTTTTATTTAAGATGATAAAAAGTGAACCGTTGGTAAGAATTGGTACTGCCATAACCAATTTTGCATTAAAAGCCCATTTACCGGTAGAACAATTGATTAGAGCTTCTGTTTTTGATCATTTTTGTGGTGGTGTAGATGAGAAGGATTGTTTAGATACTATAGAAAAGATGTACGAACACCATGTACATTCGGTATTAGATTATTCCGTAGAGGGTAAAGAAGACGAAGAGCATTTTGAAATGGCTTTAGAAAAGACCCTAAAAAATATAGGTTTTGCAAAAGAGAAGCCTAGTATTCCGTTTGCGGTATTTAAACCTACTGGTTTTGGCAGGTTTAAATTGTATGAAAAGATTACTGCTGGTACTGCCTTAACAGATGCAGAACAAAAAGATTGGAGTAGGGTAGTAGCACGTTTTGAAACGGTTTGTAAGGCTGCCTACGAAAAAGATGTACCCTTATTGATAGATGCCGAAGAAAGTTGGATGCAAGATGCCGCTGACGATTTAATTGAGAGCATGATGGAGAAATACAATACGGAGAAAGCCATTGTTTTTGGTACCCTACAAATGTATAGATGGGATCGATTAGAGTATTTAAAGAACTTACATCAAAGAGCGGAAGCCAAAGGTTATAAGATAGGGATGAAATTAGTGCGAGGAGCTTATATGGAAAAAGAGCGAGAGCGAGCCAAAGAAAAGGGCTATCCGTCTCCTATTTGTGCTGATAAACAAACGACCGACCAAAATTATGATGCCGGTATCGATTATATGTTAACTGGATTAGGCTTGTCTTTATATGCGGGTACACATAACGAATTAAGTACGATGAAGGTGATGGAATTGGCCGCAAAAAAAGGATTAGAAAAAGACAATAAAACCATTTGGTTTGGCCAGTTGTATGGTATGAGCGACCATATTACCTACAATTTAGCAAAAGAAGGGTATAATGTTTCTAAATACATGCCTTATGGAGCGGTAAGAGATGTGATGCCTTATTTAATACGTAGAGCCGAAGAAAATACTTCCGTAGCCGGACAAACCAGTAGAGAATTAAGCTTACTAAAAAAAGAACGTACCCGCCGTAAAAAACAAGGACGTTTATAAGTGACAATTATACTATAAAAATTCACAATTTTTAAAAACCAGATAAAGACAGGCTTTATCTGGTTTTTTATTTTACTAAAATTTAACCGTTGCTTAACGGTTAACAAACGGCTATTGTAAATTGACAAGTTACATTACGACCTGTTCAGTATACAATTTCATGGAATTTCATTAACTTGCATTGATAAAGGGTATAACCACAATACGGTTATACAATTGTTGTAGTAAATTAATCGGAACCTTATCGTGACGGAATTACATTAGTAACAAAACAGAATACAATTCGTCATTAGAATATGAGATCATCACTAATATTCTTTTGTTTTTTATGCTTTAACGGAATTACTTATTCTCAATCTACCGATTCTGAAATTATTGGAAAATGGATTATTAAAGATGTCACATATAACGCCATAATTTCAAACTGTGGACCAAATGCGGAATCAAACTCTGAAATAGAAACCAGATTGAAACAAGATTATATTGGAGCATCAATCCAATTTTTAGAAACTAAAGAATTACTTTATCGAGACAAGAAAAATCGACTTGAGAACGAAAAAAACTCAACACCTTTTATTGGATTATATGATTACAAATGGACAATCGCGAATGAAAATAGAATTGAACTCTTCGAAATATCAAGTAATACTGTGCCTAAAAGAATTATCATTAAATACCAAAATGGAAAAATCTATTTTGACTTTATTGGAATATTGTTTGAATTGGAACAAAAATAACTTACTACAACAAAGTACTGTGGTAAAAAAACAAGTAAAACTTCATTAATTTTCCACTAAAGGACTTTAATAAGAATGATCATATATTACGTACAATTTGGCAAAAGAAGGGTGTAATGTTTCTAAATACATGCCTTATGGAGCGGTAAGAGATGTGATGCCTTATTTAATATATAGGGCTGAAGAAAATACTTCCGAAGCCGGACAAACCAGCAGAGAGTTAAGCTTACTAAAAAAAGAACCGTACCCGCCGAAAAACCAAGGACGTTTGTAATTGACGTTTATACTATAAAAATGTACAATTTTTAAAACCCAAATAAAGCCAAGCTTTATGTGGGTTTTTATGTTACTAAAATTTAGCCGTAGCTTAACGATTAACAAACGGCTAATACTATTTAAACCATGTAAGAAGTCCCATAATAATAATAATATAGGTTGTAGCATTATTATAAAAAATTAATTACATTTATAGAATTAAAGGATGGTGTAGGGATTACATATATTCCATTGTTAGCAGTAATGAAAAAATGGCAATTAGCTCAAAATAGTTTGACAAAAAATAAAATAATAAACATGAAAAAGTACACTTTATTGTTCTTAGCATTATTTGGAATAGTCCTAATTACTCAAGCACAGGAAGACAAATACCTATGGTTAGAAGAAGTTGATGGCCAAAAAGCATTGGAATTTGTAGCGAGTCAAAACAAAGCTACCATTGAAGAACTTAGTACCGAAAAAGACTATCAGTCTATTTACGATAAGAGCTTAGAAATATATAATTCTAATGAAAAAATAGCATATCCATCTATTCAGGGGAATTACGTTTATAATTTCTGGAAAGACGAAAATCATGTGAGAGGTATTTGGAGGAGATCCTTATTAGACAGCTATACAAGTGGAAATCCAGTTTGGGAAACGCTCCTTGATATAGATGAAATTTCAAAAAAAGATGATAAAAAATGGGTCTACAAAGGTAGTAATGGTTTATATCCTGATTACAATCGTTTTTTAGTTCAACTGTCTGAAGGTGGTGGCGATGCGGTGGTTACCAAAGAATTTGATGTAAATAAAAAACAATTTATAGAAAATGGATTTTCAATTGATGAATCTAAAGGTAATGCCAGTTATATAGATGAAAACACCCTGATTGTTTCTTCCGATTTCGGAGAAGGCACTATGACAACATCTGGTTATCCTAGTCAAGTAAAACTATGGAAACGTGGTACGCTGTTAAAAGATGCTCAACTAATTTATAAGGGAGAATCTTCTGATGTAGGTACTTGGGGAGGCGTTATGCGTGATGGTTCACAAGCATATACGATGATTAGTCGGGCACTTACATTCTATACAAGCCACAGCTTCATTTGGGACAATAATAAAGCAATTAAGTTAGACATTCCTGAAGATGCCAGTCCTAGTGCTATTTTAAATAATCAAATGATTATACAATTGAAATCAGATTGGACTGTGAATACCAAAACCTATAAAACCGGAACATTACTAAGTATAAATTTTTCTGAATTATTAAAAGGAAATAAAGAAATTAAACTAATCATAGAGCCAGATGAATTTTCGAGTATTTCTGGGGTTTCAACTACTAAAAACAAATTACTTATAGAACTACTGACCAATGTTACTAGTCAATTACATATCTATTCATTCGATAATGAAAAATGGACTAGTGAAAAAGTAAATGCACCAGATTTTGGAACTATTTCTATAGCAGCAACCGATGACCTCTCAGATCAGTATTTCTTTAACTTTACAAACTTTATAACACCAACTACCTTGTATTCGGCAGATGCAGGTAACAATACTTTTAAAACCTATAAATCATTACCAGCTTTTTTTGATGCGAGTAAATATGAAATAAAACAGCATAAAGCAAAGTCAAAAGATGGTACGATGATTCCTTATTTTATGGTAGCAGCCAAGGGCATGAAAAATGATACCACTAATCCAACACTTGTATATGCTTATGGTGGATTTGAAATTTCCTTAACACCATATTACGCATCAACATATGGAGTGTCATGGTTAGATAAGGGTGGTGTTTTTGTTCTCGCTAATATCCGTGGTGGTGGAGAGTTTGGTCCAAAATGGCATCAAGATGGTAAAAAAGAAAAGCGTCAAAATGTATTCGATGATTTATATGCCGTATCCGAAGATTTGATTTCCAAAAAAGTAAGCTCGCCAAAGCATTTAGGTGTCATGGGTGGAAGTAATGGTGGATTATTAGTGGGAGTTGCTTTTACACAGCGACCTGATTTATACAATGCTGTGGTTTGTCAAGTGCCTTTGTTAGACATGCAACGGTATAATAAACTATTAGCAGGAGCTAGCTGGATGGGCGAGTACGGTAATCCTGATATTCCTGAAGAATGGGAATACATTAAAAAATATTCACCCTATCACAATCTTAAAAAAGGCACGGAGTATCCGGAAGTATACTTTGGCACTTCTACACGTGATGATAGAGTTCATCCTGGTCATGCCCGAAAAATGGTAGCTAAAATGAATGATATGGGTTACAAAACCTTTTATTATGAAAATACAGAAGGAGGCCATGCAGGCTCATCTACTAATGAACAAAGAGCTAAATCAAACGCTTTAACGTTTTCCTATTTGTTGATGAAGTTGAAGTAATGTAAATGTATTGTGACTGTATTAAGACAATAAAGCACTACTGCTAACATTGAATAGGCGGCATTAAAACGTCCGCTTTTACGAAACGTTAGCCTTCATCCCGAGTACTCGAGACAAACCACTAACCAATGATAAAATTTTTTAGACGATTCGTCAAAACTTACTTAAGGAAAATAAAACTGGAAAGTATTTAAAATATGCCATTGGTGAAATAGTACTTGTAGTTATCGGAATTTTGATTGCTCTATCAATAAATAATTGGAATGAAAACAGAAAGAACGCCATAGAAGAAACAAAGATACTTCAAGAACTCAAAAACTCAATATCAACAGACATTAAGCAATTAAATTTAAGATTGGAATGGGGCAAAAGGGATATTCATTATGCGACTTCGTTACTAAATCATGTAGAGAAAAAATTACCTTATAATGATTCGCTTAATAAGCAATTCGTTATTATTTCAATGGCAGGAATAGAAAAAATGTTTTCGCCACAAATTTCCATATATAAAGTTCTTGAGTCGAAAGGAATCGACTTAATATCAAGTGATAAACTAAAAAAACAAGTTTTAGACTTATACAACATAGAATATCCAAAGTTGGATTATGAATATGAAAATTATCGTATTAATATTCATGATTATGGAAGACCAATTGCCAGAACCCAATTCACAATAGAGAATTATGAAGATCCTGTTATGAAGCCTGCTGACTACAATTCCCTTTCATCTAGTATAGAGTTTATTAATACAGTTAAAGTAATTAGAGTAAACAGTTTTGCCATTAATGGAATATTGGAAGGACTAATCAAGAAATGTCAAGAAATCGAAAATATAATCGATAATGAATTAGAAAAATAACGAAAACATAATAACGTATAAAATTCATGGCTAGTTTACTGCCGACTTACGAATCTTAAAGCGACGGGACTAGTGTTCCGAGACTTCGGAATTCTATCTGTGTTTATTTATTTTAGTACTTAAAACACGCAACTAATTCACAACAACGTTGTGCATAATGTTGAAAAACGAAATCCAAATTGAAAAAAATACCGAAAAATATTAAATACATCATAATTGGAATTTCAACTTTGATATTTTTATCTCTTAACTCTATGTTCGGAATTAATTTAATAGTTGATTCAATCAATTTGATTCAAAAAATGACGGGATATCATTTTGGCATATCAACAAATACTTTAGATTATCTGACCTTTGCTTCAATTCCTGTTTTTGGAATGTTATATAACTCAACAAGAGCGGAATTTAAAAAGTCGGAATTATTATTGGATTTACTAACTGTTCTTTTTTGCGTACTAATAATATTCGGAATTGGACTTTATTTTCTTATTTATATTGGAAGAAGTCCAAATCCATTGTTTCCAGAATATTTGCTGATTGAACCATTTGACTTTTATTCAACCATGTTAATTGGAATTGGAATTGCAACACCTTTTCTGGCATTGAAACTGATAAAAAAATAAAACACTATGTAGACACCATGACCTATGAAAAGCACTAATCAAGTACTCCAAAATTAATATTTTCAACATATTTATAAAACGAACATTTTTTGGGATTATGACGTTTTATTTCTAAATTGCTTTCTAGAGTCTAAATAAACGATGAAAAATATTTTATACCTTTTGGTTATATTATTTAATTTTAAACTATATATACAATGAAAGTAATTTACTTATTTATAACATGTTTCTTAATTCATTTATCTATTTCTGCACAAGAAATAACAATGGATCAACTTTTTGAAATTGTATCTTGTAAGAGTGATGAAGTTTATGATACAAGTAGTTGTTTCGTGAAAATTGTTAAAGAACATAAATATACCAGACTGGATTATGATAAAGGAGATGAAGGTTATACAGGCAGTAAGATTGGAGCTAGAAAGATGCATTACGGACCAAAAAGTACAGATAAAACGGCTAAAATAAATTCAATTTATTTTTTAGTTTTCCAGCTAAAGTTTATGTCTATAATTTATACAGATGATGAACAACACTTTAATGATTTATACCAAACAGTTTCTTCATCTAAAAAATATGTAAGAATGCCAAATAAAGAGGGAAGTAGCAAGTTTAAAGATTGGGTTTATCAACTAGTTGAAAACCCAAATTATGAAATCACTTTTATCAAGCATCCTGAATATAAAGGTGGAGACTTTTCAATATCTGTTTCCAGACGCTGGTAAATAAGAAAAGTTTAATTAAACGATATTATATTCTTAATAAGGTCGCCAAATCTTTTGATTTGGTATTAAAAGAGAAAATTAAAACAATCCCGAAGTTTCGGGAGCGAAAGATTTGGCTTGTGGCTAAAACGAAAGTAATCGCTTGTTTTCTGCCCAACTTGCCATATGTTTAACATTATACTTAATTGAAGATTAGAATGAAAAAGTTACTTAAATGGATTAAGCGAATTTTAATAGCAATCATTGGCTTAATCGCAGTTTTAATGATTGGCCTTTATATCACTTTCTTCTTTTGGAAAAAAGCTGCAATTCAAAATTTACCTCAAAATTCGAAAGTCATAACTACCTCCGAAGGACCTGTAGAATACACTTTAAAGGGTAATTCAGACCGATATATGCTCATGATTCATGGATCTCCAGGTAGTGTACATGTTGCAGGGGGTGAATCATTTCTTAAGAAAGGTTTTAGTGTGTTGGCGGTCTCAAGACCTGGTTATTATAAAACACCTTTATCCTCTGGGGGAACCCCCAAAGATGAAGCGGCACTCTATAAAAGCTTATTAGATGAGCTAAAAATTGATGCTGTATATGTCAATGGAATATCTGGTGGTGGTCCCCCAAGTATTCAGTTTGCGATAGATTATCCAGACAGATGTGCAGGACTGATACTATCTGCAGCTGTTTCTGAAAAAATGGAAGACACAACGGATGACAATGGCCTTTTAAGTTCCTTCTTTCAAACTGAATTTGGTACATGGTTAGGAATTCAAATTGCTAAAACTCAAATGTCAAAGGAAGAAGGTGAAATCATGGATTGGTTTGTTGAAAGAGGTCTATTCCCATTCGTGTCAATTGATGATGGTTTAGAAAACGATAACAATGTGGTCTTCCATTTAAAAGATTTAAAATTGGATCAAATAATGTCTCCTACCATCCTATTTCATGGTGATAAAGATGATAACGTTCCTTATTCTCACTCACAGAATGCGGCCAAAAGAATACCAAATTCAACGCTTTTTGAAATGAAAGGAAAAGACCATTATGTTTTTTTTACTTCCTATAGCGATACTATTAATACTGAAATCATGCAGTTTATCGACAATATAGAAACACAAGTAAAATAAGTATAACACGGTATGTAAAATCATAGCACCTTTCGTGATGCTACGTACCAACTATTAATCGTTATATCTAATTACAACAAAAATTATGAGAACAATTATAAATAAAATTAAAACGCTAACATTTTCAATTTTGTTTATAGTTGCGTTAATGGGGTGTAACTCAAAAAACAAAGATAAAGAGTCCATTAAAGACGCTCAAAGAGTGGCTTCCCAAAATGTCCTTTCCTCAGTGATTGATTCTATTCATTCAGAAATAAATGATGGATATTATGGATTAATTGACCGCTTTATGGTCATACAAAATGATGAGTTATTGGCAGATTTTAAATATAAGCAGGACAATAAAACTATTGTTCAAAAATATGACACAACTAATCATCAATATAATTTCAATAGTACAGATTGGCATCCATACTACAAGCAAACTGAATTACACACCCTTCAATCTGTAACCAAAAGTATTACTTCAATCCTTTTAGGTATTACGTTAGATTTGAACGAAGATTATAATGTTGACAACAAAATAATGCCTTTGTTGACTGGTTATGATACTTACTTTCTAGATAAACGAAAGCAAAATATATCTATTAAAGATTTATTGACAATGAGAAGTGGATTACAATGGAATGAAGAGACTGACCATAATGATACTACAAATGACTGTTTTAGGCTGGAATCAAGCGACAACTGGGTAGAATATGTTTTGAGTAAGCCTATGGATATCATACCAGGAATAAGATTCGTGTATAATGGAGGAGGAACTGTTCTTTTAGGTAAAATCATTAGAACCATTACGGGCAAACGAATTGATGATTGGGCAGAAGAAAAATTATTTGAGCCACTCGGCATTACAGATTACTATTGGAAAGAAACGCCTGATGGAGAAATTGATACAGAAGGAGGTTTATATCTTAAGGCAGAAGACTTGGCTAAAATTGGTTCATTGTTTTTGAACAAAGGGAAATGGAATGGTAAGCAAATTGTATCTGAAAGTTGGGTTACAACATCCACAAGCCCTTTACTTAAAAACGTAAAACCTCAATGGAAAAGTGTTACGGGATACGGGTATCAATGGTGGATTCCTGAATATACGGATAATGACAAAACCAATATTTATTCCGCCAACGGATATGGAGGTCAGTATTTAATGATAGCACCAAAACATAATTTAATAATTGTCTTTAATGGTTGGAATATAAATAATGAGCCAGAACAGTCAACTTATAGAGCTTTGCAAGACAGAATAATTCCGACACTTAAGAATAAATAACCGAGTATAACACGGTATAAAAATAATTGCTCAATTTTGGGTGTAACCAAAGCTCGTTGCAAGTTTACTACGTCTCATTTTCCTACGGAAAATCCTCGCATGTAAACCCGCAACCCTTTTTATACCAACCGTTGTGCTTCATTAAGAAAACCACTAACCAATGATAAAATTTTTTAGACGTATTCGTCAAAACTTACTTAAGGAAAACAAAACTGGAAAATATCTAAAATATGCAATCGGAGAAATTATTCTGGTAGTTATTGGAATTTTAATTGCTCTAGGTATAAATAATTGGAACCAAAACAGAATTACTGAAAATGAAGAAGTCGCAATTCTAAAAGCGATGAAAACAGATTTTTTGGAAACCCAAAACAGAACTAAAGCGACAATCAAAAATCAAGAAACCGTCGTTAAGTTTTGCTACAAATTGCAAATGACAATGAATGAACAAAAAGATATTGATTCTATTGGAGAATATATTTATCGCGGAGCAATATCATACTGGAGAGTAGAACCCGTTAATGGAACTTATGATGGACTGATTGGCTCTGGTAAAACTGACGTTATAAAAAATCAAAAATTGAAGAGTTTACTTGCAGAATTTTCAGCAGAAATCAAATATGGTTTTGAAGATGAAGACTTTTGTTTAGAATTGACATCATCATTGGTGGAGAAATCGAGTAATTATGCTGCCTATTTGGAACCTGAAAGAGATAGAAAAAGTAATGGTTTAAACAAACCAATAACTGAAGAAGAAAGAAATAGTGCAATTATTAAACATCTAAAAAATGATTCGTTTTTAGGTGTTTTGGTAACAAAATCTGATTTAGAAAAGAATAGATTGGAATATCAAAAAAATATTTTAAAGTTTGTTGAAAATATTATAGTACAAATTGAATCCGAATTAGTGAAAAAAGAATAACGAAAGCACAACAAAGTACTGTTTACATACTGCTATTCATGCTAAATTTCACAGAGCACTTTGATAACACTTATTACCTAGATTTATAATTTGCTTTATTGCCATTTTAATGCTACATTTGAAAGGCTGTCGCTAAATAAAACCCTACTCCAACCCAATTGAAGTGCTGTTCACCTTAGCTACGTAAATTCAAGAAAATACGATAATAATTAACGGGGATAAACGTAATACGTTTATACAATAGTTAGCGGTAATTTAAAAAAAACGAATGAAGTACATAATAATAAGCGTAATTGCAATTGTAATTATTTTTATTCTTTTCAATCAATTTAGAGGAAAAAAGGAAAACAATGTAATTAGTCAAAACAAAAATAGTGTTGAGACTAAAGAAAACACACCTGAAAAAGAAAAACCGACTCTCGGGACATTAAAGAAAATAAAGAGCGAAGATTACAACAGGTTTATACTTACAAAAAGCACAACAGAAAGTTACATTCTCAAAGGAATTAAAGAATATGGAGAACTTTCAGGAAATGAAGAATACAAAATATACAATTTCGGAATTGCGGAATACGGAGATTGGAAAATTATAAAAGCTGACCTATCGATTAGTTTTTATGTTTATCACAATCTTGTTGGCTGGTTAAGTGGATATGAGGAAAACACAGCGATTCCCGAACTTTCAATTGGATTTTCTAAAAATAAAACTGATTCACAAGAAGATTACTTGTTCTTTTTAGACCCTGAAAACGAATATGGAGACACGCAAATCGGAACTTTTAGAAACGGAAAATCATTTTCAATCTATTTACCAGAAGCCTATGACGAGTATGGAAATCTAACAATTAGCAACGAAATTCAAGTTTCAATGAAAGAAAATACGGATTATATCTCTGAACAAGGACTTAATATATCGGAGATTGAATCTTTGAAATATACGGAACATAAAATCAAAATGAACGAATAAAAACTACCGCTAACAAAGAACTGAGTTAAAAAACAAACAAATTCTTCATTAAATTTTGACACTATTATTCTTTGTCAATTAAAATAAATTCTAAGTTTCAATTGACTATTTTTATTATTATTTAGCATTCATTTACCTTCGCACAGATACAAAACCCTCATCATAGGGTAATCCTGATTTTGCTATGGCAAAAGCTTGTTTTAACAACTTGTTAGCTACTGCAATTAAAGCCAGTTTCTTGCTTTTCCCTTTGTTTACAATACGCTCATAGACTTCTCTACAAGCTTTATTGTGTTTACAGGCCGAAAATGCACATAAAAACAAAAGGTTTCTTAGCTTTTTATTGCCAACCTTACTAATTCTACTTCTACCTCTTACACTACTGCCTGATTCTCTTATTGTTGGCGTAATTCCAACATAGCTACATAATTGAGAAGAATTTTCAAATTTGGAAAAACCATCTGTAATTACAATTAAAAACAAAGCAGTCTTCATTCCTATGCCTGGAATACTCTGCAAGAGTGTTAATTGTTGTTGCTGATCTTGCTTTACTAATGATAATAGCTTGGTTTGAATTCCTAAAAGTTCTTTATCTAAATGTTTCTTGTCTCTTTTTAAAGATCGATAAACCCATTTTGATGGAATACCTAATACTTCTTCTCCATGTAATTTGTTCTTGGTAGCTGTTCTTTTCTTTAAAAAACTATCCATTAACCTAAAGAGTTGTAAACATTCGCTTTGCACATCGGTAAGTGCATTATAAAGTGGAACTTCATTAACTAATCCATACTCACAAATGGCCTTAGCATCACTTTTGTCCGTTTTTACTTTTGCTAATTTCATTTGGATAAAACGCTTTACAGATAAAGGATTGACTACGGAAACTATTACTTTTTTACTATATAAAAACTGTGCAAACCTGTAATGGTAATAGCCCGTAGCTTCCATAACAACTAAACTATTAATAACTAATTTTTTTTGAAACTTATTAAAACCCGTTTCATCATTTTTAAATTGTAAATGACCTTGCTTACTGCCATAACAATCAAAAACATCTTTACTAATATCAATTCCAAAAGTTTCAGTATATTTATTCATAAGAAATGATTTATGAAAGAACAACCTACTTGACTCACAACAACTTGAAAACGAGATCTAGGTCTCACAGAACTGAACGTGATTTTTAGTAGAAAAGAGAGAGGATTATCAATGTTGTCGAAGTCTATAGCTTCACCGTATAAATTAACCTTAATTCTCTCTTTTGTTCTTTCTGATTATAACTCTAAAAGTAGAGATTGTAAACTTAAGCCGTATAAAAATAATTGCGGCTTAGTGCTTAATCAAAGGTCGTTGCGTGTTTGTAACGTCTGATTTTCCTTCGGAAAATCCTCGCATACAAACCCGCAACTATTCTTATACATAAACGTCAGACTGTCTAATAACTTCTAACATTTTCTTTTAAAAGAATCATATTGGTTTTATAACTTTTTTGTATCTTC
>NZ_QRGD01000014.1 GCF_003449015.1 Aureibaculum luteum
TTCTACTTCAATAAAGCCCTAAGATAATATTGTAAAAAAATAAAAGCAAAAACATTAGGAAATCAACACAGTTCTTGGTTAGTAATCTCACTTCATCGTTAAAAGTTCAAATACGAAAAGTAGTGCATTGTTGGGTTAGGTAGAAAGGTGTTTTATGGAGCCTGATGTTGTACTTAATACTTATTGTTTTTTCGTTGCTTTTTCATGTTTTTTATGAGTTTACCAAAGTTTTTATCTTTTTTTCTTTTGTCTTCCGCACTTGATTCAAAAAAGGATCTTTCTTTTTCCATTTTTTGAAAGTTAGCATAGGCATCTGAATCCATCTCTCCATTTTCAAGAGCATTTAGTATGGCACAACCTTTTTCAGACGTATGTGTACAATCATTGAATTTACAATTTTGAGATAATTCGAAAATTTTATCAAAGGTAATTTCTAAACCGGCGGACGTATTGGTGAGGCCAATTTCTCGCATTCCCGGATTGTCTATAAAAATAGTACCAGTATCTAAAACAATTAATTCACGATGTGTGGTCACATGTTTTCCTCTGTCAATACCTTCACTGATTGCTGCGGTATCCATTAGTTCTTTGCCTGAAAGTTTGTTTAAAATTGTAGATTTTCCAACGCCTGAAGAACCTAAGAGACAATAGGTTTTTCCTTTAATTAACAGGTCTTTAATGGTGTCTAATCCAATGTTTGATGGATTGCTAATGGTGAGGATGGGTACTCCTTTTACGCGTAACTTTAGGTTATCAATTAGTTCTTTTAATGCGTCCTTTTCAATTAAATCTATTTTACTAAGCACAATAATAGGTGCAACTTTTGAAGTATTACAAATGGTTAAATACCGTTCTAAACGATTGATGTTAAAATCTCTATTAACAGATTGAACGATCAACCCATAATCTACGTTTGTAGCAATAATTTGAATTTGTGTGGCTTTACCCACAGCTTGTCTTTCAATAATAGATTGTCTTGGATATATAGCATGTATTAAGGCTTTGTTTTCATCATATTCAGAAAAGGCAACCCAATCTCCAACGGCAGGCAAATCGTATCTGGTTTCAGCGGTAAACCTTAAATTTCCAATAAGTTCAGCGTCAAACTCTGTGGTATTGGTTTTGACAACATACCTATCCTTATGTTCTAATATAACACGACCCACATCAAATGTATCTAAATTTTGTTGTGTTCTAAAGGTTGCTAATGTTTGGTTATATCCTAAATCTTCAAGTGTCATTAATGTTTTTTTTATGAAGTAGAATCCATGTTTTTAGGTGTTCTATTTGTTGCGATAATAGCAGTTTTTTTTAATAGTAATGCTAGTCACAAGGTCATAGTCAGCTGCAGTTTTTTAAACAACGACCCATTATATCTTTTAGCATAGGTGTTTTGAGGATATAAAGATATAGGTTGTTGTCTTTAAATTCATATAAAAAAGGATTCTAAATCTACTAAATTAGTTAGCGGTAGCCATTTGGTTTTCTATATAATTGGTAACATTATAAAACGTATCTACCCAATAGTCTTTTTCATTAGCTTTAAGATAATTTAATAATTCTTTTAATGCTTCGTTAGAAACATTTAAGTAACCGCCACCTACACTATGAAACATAAATGTGGCTACCGTTCCGTTATTCTTCGCCTCTTTTACATACGCAATTAGTTCTTCTCCGGTATTACTATCAACATTCCAACTTGGCATAAAATTAGTGTCAATATTTTCCATCGTTTTCGGTATTGGCCCATCACTTCTTGCCGCCGAAAATAGATCTTTGACTACATCTACAAACGTGGTATCTCCTCTTACGGTGAAGTTGGAGCAGGTATATGCATACGTTCTATTTGTTTTTCCGTCAACAGCTTTTAACAACGTATTGGCGGTATATAATTCCATTTTTATTTGGTCTTTTGTATATACGTTTAAGTCGTACTCTGGCTTAACCCAATCTTGAGTTTTCGCATCACAGGGATGAAATAGGGAATGATTCCCTAATTCATGTCCGGTTTTTACCATATTTTGCCATTCTGAGGTTCGGTTATGTAACGATTCTGAATTTCCAGGACAATAAAAAGTGGCCTTAACATTAAAAGAATCGAGTATAGGTATGGCGTTATCTAGATGAGAATCTTGTCCATCATCAAAGGTTAAACACACCGCAGCCTTTTTGTTTTCTGGCCATTTAAAATCCTTTTTTAAGTTTTGCGAAACTAATAATTGGGTGGTCAGAATAGCAACGAACAAGCAAATAACTATTTTTTTCATACTCTTATTTTTTAAGCAGTTTTATAAGTTGTTTTGTATTGAATAGGGCTTATGAGTGTAACATAATTTAATTGCCAAACGATGCGTAAAGGCAAAACACTAAAATTATTTCAAAAGAATGGCGGTTACGTCTTATTCAAAGGCTACCTATCAAATATAAAAATTATATAGTTGTAAAGCAAATTAATAATTTGTGTGCTCAATGCGTTACACGGTTAGGGGAAAAGCTATATGATTAGGTTAAAATATAGGTAACTGCTATTTTTCTTTTTTCTTAAATATGTTTTCAAACGCATTATATACTGCTAAATGTAGGGCATCTGCATGGTCTTGTTTTTCAAAGAAATCAAAATATAGATTGGTGTTTTCTTTTTGTTGCAACTTTAATTTATCATATAATTGGTTAGCGGTTCTTTCCATTATTTTTCCTTCTTTACCAACGGCTATATAAATGGACTTTTTTGAGGTATATAAAGTAGGCTTGTATGTCAGTAACGATTCATCATTCCACCATAAACTAGGGCTCACAATAATATAATTGTCAAAAAGGTCAGGATTTTTAAATAAAATTTCAGTTGCTAAAAGTCCACCCAGTGATTGCCCAATCAATGTTTTAGTTGCATTCGTGTTGTATTGGTTGTCAATAAGTGGTTGTAGTTCCGTTTTAATAAATTTTATAAAGGTATCTGATTTTCCAGTTGTTGGAAAGTCCCTTTGGTCTTTTTTGTTAAGCGTAGGAAAAGTAAAGTCCCTTTTTCTATCAATATTAGCTATACCTACAACAATAGATTCAGGAATCATATTTATCCAAGAGAAGGACCCAAATTGTACGAGTCCCGAAATATGAATAAAGTCTTCATCAATAGAACCATCTAATAGATAAATGACGGGATATGTTTGTAAGGAATCTTTTGAATATCCGTTGGGTAAATAAATGTTTACAATTCTATTTTCGTTGAGAATTTTCGATTCAAATGCAATTTTTTCTCCAATAGAGAGTGGTACGGTCTTGTGCTGTGTTAACTCCTTTTGGGCAAAACTTAGACTACATATCGTTAAGCTGATAAATGTCAAAAATATGTTTTTAATCTTCATTGGTGTTGTTTTTTATAAGTAGCTACAACGGTTACTATAAAAATAGTAGCCAACTGCGGGCTTCAACATGTAAAGTTACAAGAAAGTTGCACTGGGCTAAAACGCTGTAAGTTACTACGATCTCTGTTGTTATTATTCTACATTATTGTGTTTTCGTGCTTTTCTAACTTTCAAATACAATCAATATGAAATACTTATTCCAACATAATTTCTTTAGTTAAAGTTTTCACCTCTCTTATCAAAAGAGGTAATGCAGGATACATCATTTGTCCGTGATTGGAGCCATCTAATTCATATATTCGAACATGTTTATGACCAGCAACCTTCATCATTCGCATCATATATGCATTCTCTTCATATCTGCCCAACATCTCCAATTCTCTATCTCCTGTAATAATTAATAGTGGTGGTGCATCTGCTCTTACATAAAACAATGGAGCCATCTCATCAATAAAGGGCTGTTCTCCTGAAATACCTCGTTCTTTACGTACGGTAAAATGCGTTATGGCATGTCCAGAAAAAGGAATTAATCCAGCAATTTTATTTGCATCAATATCATGAACTGCCAATTGTTTTTTATCTAACCCTACCATATAAGTGAGGTATCCACCTGCTGACATTCCTGATACAAATATCAGAGAAGAATTACCACCATATTTTTCAATATTTTTAAATGTCCAGGCTGTTGCTGCTGCTGCATCTTTTATACACTCCAAACTTTTTACAGTTGGTGACAATCGATACCCAACACTAACAACTGCAACCCCCTTGTTTTTAAGATATTCTGGTATTTCACGATTTCCACCAGTTAAACCACCACCATGAAACCACACAATTGTTGCGAAATTATCAATGTCTGTAGGATAATAAAAGTCAACTACACACATCTGCTGCATATAAGCATTACCCTTCATTATATCTGTGTCATAATAATGAATTGAAGTTTCTGTTTTGTAATTGTTTTTTTCTTGAGCGAAAACACTAGATACTAATAATGTAAGTGTGAAAACTATTGTTATTCTTAAGTTCATAATTTACTTTAAATGGTTTATATAAAAGTATTGTTTTCTGAGTAATCTATTTTTTTGAATGTCAAGTCCTGAAATATAGCTATGGCTTCGATGTGGAAGTGTCCGCGATGACTATTTCGTTGAAATCAAGCATTGGTTTAAAGATATAGATTTTCGGAAGAACCCCGAAGCTTCGGCCGCTACAATGAATTAAAACAGTTGTTGGCATTAGTTATTTTTTAATTCAGATTCTATATCAACCCAGTTAACCCTCCAATTTTTTTCTAAATGTTCACCAGTTGTATAAAATAAAAATTTATTGTCAGGTGTAACATATGGATTTCCTTGCCCAATATTATTGATTTTATTATTCAATTTTTTGGTATTTATCCATCCACCTCTTCCATCACTAAAACTTATCATTAAGTCGAGCTGGTTTCCAATAGAAGCAAAAATTAAATAATCTTCATTAGGTGAAACATATGGCGTACATTTTCCTGTTTTTGAATTCATCGAAATTGAAGTTTTTTCTGCATTTTCAAATTTACCATTTACTTTTTTTGAATGATAAATATCCATTTCGCTATAATCGATATTACTTGTGTGGAAATATAAGGTTCCAGAGTTTGTAATTGTAGGATGCGAAACTAATTTATCTCTCAAGTTTGGGATATCCACAAAAACAGGTTCTTTCCATTCTCCATTAACGTTGTCAGATTTCCAAATATGCCAAGTTTCTAAAGTACCTTTAACATTTGTTGGTCGGGTTGAGCTAAAATAGATAGAATTCCCATCAGGTGAAAAACTCATTCCGTGTTCGTTATATTTACTATTAAAAAAGACTTTCTTTGGCTCAGTCCAATTTCCGTTATCTTTTTTTATTACGAAAACATCAAATTTCTTAAAATTAGTATCCGAAATAGTGTAATAATACTCTTTTAAGTTAGGGCTAAATATTCCCTTATGGATAAGTTTATTTTCAGGAACGACATCTTGTTTGAATTCAAAAGGTATATTGTTCGGAATTTTGTCGGTTAAAAATTGCATTTTAGTAGTATCGTTTTCATTTCTACAACTCAAAAATACAATTGTAACTAGTAAGATGATTTTGAGTTTGTTCATTTCTCTAATTAATACCAACATTGCGTATAAAAGCTGTGCGGACTAAATAAGTCACCAACTTTGTTAATAGACCAAAGTTAGTAAATTAGCTGGGATTTTCCAGAAGGAAAATCCCCCGCATTGATTTTATATATTGTTTCCCACTTTTATTTTACTTTGTTATAAGTTTTATATATTGGTTTCGAGTTCTGTAATTTTTTTCCCAAAACCTTCAGTTAAAATTCCCTTTAGCGTTATTTTAGTTTTTTGAAATTCTGTTATTTGATAAATAGATTCATGTGTTCCATATGGGTCAAAGTTACAAACCAAAAAATAATTTTTATTCTTTTGTCCTATATACCAATAACCTACAAATTCTTTATTCTTTAAGAATTTACTTTTTAAGATTCGTTTGTTTTTAATTCCTTTTGTGAAATATTCATTCGAGAAATATTCATTTGAGAAATTCAATTTCATAGTGTCTCTAACAAGCTTAAATTCGTTATTAAATAAATATTCTGTAATTGCCGTTTTTGAAGAATTTAGTTCAAATTCAAGATTTAGTGGTACAAGAACTAAGGTTAGATTTAAAAAATCAAAATTCAACTCAAGTGAGTCCTTGTTGTAAATTGTGTAACCAACATTGGCAGTATCACCGGGTTGAGATAAATTATTATTATTTGGGTCAACTTCAAATTTTATAATGGAATCTTGGGATGTTGAAAGGTTTGAAAATTCCAGTTTTTCAAAGTCTAAAATTAAACTTTTAAAGTCTCTTAAATACCCATTTTTAGAAGTCATTGGTTTATCTTTTACTGAAATCCAAATTCCCGACGGCTTTTGATTTTTAGTACAAGAAATAATTCCAACTGAGACAATTATTAACAACACTATCTTTTTCATAATCGTGGGCGACTATTGTATAAACGTCCCGATACTTCGGGAGCGTTTATACCTGTTATGGTTATACTAGTTTTTTCTTGAATTTTGAAGCTAAAGAAACAGCACTTCAAATGTGTTGGAGTAGGGGTTTTATTTAGCGACTGCCTTTCAAATGTAACACTAAAATGGCATTAAATCAAATCTAGAATTTAAGTGTAGGGTGTACGTTGGGCATCGTAAAACAAACGTGTTTAAATAAAAGTGTTTGACCTCTTTATACACACTATTTTGACGTAGATTAGAGTTTTTAGCACATCCTTACTAGTCATATTTATTCTCTAATGCCAACATAACTTAGTCTCTTAACCTGATTGCCAAAATCTCACCTGTTGCACATATAATACCATTTGCAGCGAGTGTCATATCTACCCAGATTTTTCTCCCTTCTATGCTGCGAAGTTTTCCTTTCAATTCCAATTCAACTCCCATAGGTGTAGGATTTTTAAAATCGATTTTTAATGATGCAGTAACACACCTAACGGGAATAGTTGTAGCATCAACTAAAGAAATATGTTCATTTTTACATACAAAAGCTGCCGCCGAACCAGTTCCGTGACAATCAAGAAGAGACGCTATTAACCCGCCGTAAACACTTCCGGGGAGTGCCGTGTATTTTGGTTGAGGTGTAAAATAGGCTATGGTTTCATCGCCAACCAGATATGTTTTTAATTGGAAACCGTCAGGATTGCTTTTTCCGCAACCGTAACAATGGGCTAATTCGTCTGGATACAAATCCTGAATTGCTTTTAAATTTTTTGTATTGATGTGCATTTTATTGATGTAAGAACAATTATTGCATGTAAGGATGGGGTTCAATTACTACATCCTATACATGGTTTTTTTCAGTGTACTACACAAATTTAAGGCTTAAGATTTGTCAAATAATAGGGTAGTCTATATAATTGTAAACAAAAGTGGTTGACAACAATTACTAGTAAGTGTGGTTATTTTCTTTTAATGGTCAGATGCAATAAATAGAGGCCTCAATACGCCACCATAAATTTCATCTTCTGTGCCAAAAGTATGCGTACAGTTGATCTCTTTTTGAGGACCAGACAAGGCTTCTATTTTGAATCCGTAAATTTCTCGGCCTATAGTTAAACTATCATATGGAGTAATAGGATTTTGAAGATTCATCGGGTTAATTTCACCCAATTTATATATGACAGAATAGAAAGGACCTGCATCTCCTTGATCTTCGGAAGCGGAAGCCCAAATGATTCCATTTGCATCAATATACATATCCGTAATGCTTCTTTTTTGGAGCTTATTTTCCCAATTTCCAGGAGCGTCAATGGCCATTCCTTTTAAACCCTGGCCTTTTATGTTTAGCGTATGCTGCTCAGTATTATAAAGTCCCCAACGTAACACGCCTGTTGGATTGTTTTTTGAGCCACCACGTTCACCTAGTATTACAATCCTTTCATTTTCAGAATAGGCCAAGCAATGAATGGCTTCGTATTGATCACCAGTAGTATCCATATCATTTCTATACAACAACGGAAATTTGACACTGCCCAATAGGGTAGCTTTCCGTGTGCTAAGATCTACTTGAATATGAAATATTCGCCCCAAGTTACCTTTCCAATTGCCTGACTCTGCTATTAAAAATTCATTTTCTTTCCCAGGAATGGCACAAATGCTTTCTAAATCACTTGAAATGCCTTCGATACCCCAAGCATCAACTTTAATAGGAAATACATTAATAGATTTTTCTGTAAGTACTACCATTGCCAGTCTGACTCCTTTTTTGAAGTTTTTAACATCATAAACAACCAAATAGGTACTATCATTTAGTTGTTCCATGCCACTTGAGCCTCCACTTGATTTTTTTATAGCTATAGTTGGTTTGCTTATTTCTACAGAAGTACTCTTCATTTTTCTGGATGTGCTACAACTGGAAAGTAACAGTAGTAGGCAACTCAATGATCCTAAAAGAAATATAAAATTCGTTTTGTTTATCATCTGCTTTTTTTTAACTGTAGTTTATTCCCTTTATCGCAGCTAGTTGTACTAGATCACCTATGTATTTATGAAGATGCTTAAACTAAAGGCACTTCCAATAGTTTGGAGAACGGGTTTTATGTAGCGACAGTCTACCAAATGTAGAAATAAATGGGGAAGTAAGCAAATGAAAATTGATGTTTGAATTCTTAATAGGTGGATTTTAAACGTATCGTATTTGCTTCATTTTTACATTTCTTGACTATAGTCAATGCATTAGGGATTCTTAGCCATTAGTTTTGTAGAAACATATTGTTGAAACAAACTATAAAAGGTCTGGCTTAAGTTAAAAAGCGTGAGTGTGGTAATCCGCTACTATTTTAAGAATCAGACTGTAAAACTTAAAAATTATGAAACTAGACGAAAAGATATTAATTTTTTTATTATTGGCAGCAACGGCTGTTTTTGGTCAAAAAACGGAATCACTGGATTTATTGTCAGATGCTACCGATAACCAGATAGAGCACAACTATTCTATAGGATCTTCCTTTTTTATGCTGGGAAATTTACTTTCTGATGCTCCCGATTATTACGTATTAACCTTTGGGTATCAATTCACTAAAAAAGACAGAATATTTGCAGAGTTTAATACCTGGAAATATTCAGAACCTTTGGGTACCTACGGACATTCAGATGCATTTTATCCCGGTTATGTGAGAGCTTTTGGTGTTGGAATAGGATATCAACGCTTTTATTGGAAAGGACTATTTACCACCGTGCAAGCCACACCTTTTATGAAACAATATTATACTACGAATAACGATAAAATTCAAAAAGGGTTTCAGTTGTATTTTCAATTGATAGCCGGATATCGCTTTGAGTTTTTCAAAAAAAGATGGTATTTAGAACCTGCCTATGCACTCAAATATTGGCCTGTTGATACGAATTATCCATCTGATTTTGCGAAGATTGAAAACGGTAAGCCTAACTATATATTTGAACCCAGTTTAAATTTTGGTTTTAAGTTCTGATATTAGACAAAGGTTTAAATTAGTCTCTAGTTACAATTCTTCTCCGAATTCTACTGAGTGTTTCAGGCTTAATTCCAAGATAACTTGCGAGTTGGTATTGTGGTACTCTTTCTATTAATTCGGGTCTGTTTTTTAATACGTTTAGGTACCTGTCTTTTGGTGTTGCATTTTTAAAAACGGCTAGTTCTTCTTGACTAGCTCCAAGCATTTTTTCCATTTCTACACGACATACTTCTCCAAAACGTGGGAATTTCTTGTACAGAGCGTTTTCTTTTTCGGCGTTTAGAATGGCTACGGTAGTCTCTTCAGTACACATAAAATAACATTTAGAGGGTTTGCTATTTGCCATACTATCAAAATTTACAGCCGATTGAAATTCAGTATAAAAATTTGTGGTATTCTCATTTCCATCTTCATTAGTAAATTCTCTGATGCAACCCTTTATTACAGAAAATGCATCTTTAGCAATCTGTCCTTCTTTAAGTAAAATTGTACCTTTTGGGTATGTTTTAATAGGAAAAGCTTCAACAATTCCTTGTTTTTCTTCATGCGTCAAATCAATAAAATTTGACATCATTTCTACTAAAGCATTTTCCATGAATTACGATTCTTTTAATTTGTTTTATTGAATTTTCGGCATCTTAATGTTCATACCAAGAATGTGGTGAATTACGCTGAGCTGTGTCTTCATTTGTTTTATGGTTATCAAAATTACTACCATCCTAATTTTGGAGAGGTAAATGATTTCCACTTTCCATCAATTCTAAACATTTCACCTAATTTACATTTTATTTTTTTTCCATTTGACTCCATTATAATGAATGTTTCGGTTACATATATTTTTAATTTTTCATTATAAAGCTCTTCACCCTCTTGTTCTCTTCCAATATATATCAAGTTTTCTAATTGATTATTCCGTATTAATTTTTGCTTAAAATAAGCAACTGATTTAAAGAATTCTTCTCCAATAAGTGAAGGTTTTATGTTTTGCTTTTCCAATTCTTCAGGTATACCACGATATGAAAAATTATTATTTTTCATATAATCTACCGTTCCTTGGTCTGGAGTAATCTTATTGCAATACGCTTTTAGGTTATTTTCATCGGCATCTTTTAAAAAGACTACGAAATCTGAATAAAGTTCATCTAAATCGGAATAACCCGACTGTGAATTACAGCCCAAAAGAGAAAAGGATATTAATAATAAAAAGTACGTACTGAATTTTGTCATTTTTTTGAATGCTTATTTAATGTTGGTATTTTTATACATGATTTAAGCATCTAATTTAGTAAATGTAAATTGAATATTATTCCGGAGTCTTTTTATAAATAGTAAGCTAAGATTAACAGTTCTCTAATTGGAGAAGCGTAGTGGTTTATTTAGCGACAGTCTTCCAAATGTAGAAATAAAATGGATGGAAAGCAAATGATAGTATTTTGTTAAATAAAAGGAAAACACAAGTCACAATGTAACGGATCTATTTGTTCTTCTCGTTTTAATTTTTACGAATTCGTACCAAATTACCGATATAAAACCTATAGCCATAGAAATTGCTAACTGTGACATAGTAAGTGCCTCAAATTCAAAGAAACGGGTTAATGGAGGTACAAAGAGTAATAATCCTGTAATGGCAACTGTGATGGCAATAATCAAAATAACCAAATTGTTTTTATATTTCAGCGTGGTAAAGATGGAATAATAGAAAGATCGATTTATAAGTGTTAAAAATATATTCGCCGTAATTAATACCGTAAATACCATTGTCCTAGTTAGGGCTTCGTCATAAGTCATATAAACCGAATATTGATAGATAGCTAAAGTACCCATTGTAATTGCTATACCTTGAATAATACTTGTGGTTAGCTCATTCCAATT
The DNA here is from genome assembly GCF_003449015.1 of Aureibaculum luteum. Taxonomy (GTDB): domain Bacteria; phylum Bacteroidota; class Bacteroidia; order Flavobacteriales; family Flavobacteriaceae; genus Aureibaculum; species Aureibaculum luteum. The sequence continues at coordinate 11,266 of NZ_QRGD01000014.1, forward strand.
AAAAAAAGTGGTCGTAAACGGTCTTGGTTTTTGTAACATGGTGTTTTTTTCCATGGGCTCATTCTCAAATATAATAGAACAGGTTGGTCCCATTATGAGCTCTAAAAATATAATATGCACGGGTGATAGGATATTTGGATAGACCCATCCTAAGGCAAGTGGAATAAAAACAGTAAGAATAATTGGAATGTGAATGGATATAATGTATTGAATGGCTTTTTTTAGGTTGGTATAGATTCTCCTACCCATGGCAATGGCATCCACCATTTTTGATAAATCGTCTTCCGTCAATATAAGAGAAGCCGCTTGCTTGGCTATTTCTGTACCTTTTTTTCCCATAGCAATGCCAATGTGGGCTGCTTTTAAAGCAGGACCATCATTCACACCATCTCCAGTCATGGCTACAATTTGATTTTTTGCTTTTAAGGCATTGATAATTCTCAGTTTTGCTTCAGGATACATTCTGGTGAAAATATTGGTATTCATCACACTTTCCTCCAGCTCTTTTTCTGACAATTTCATTAATTCATCACCGGTAATACTACTTTCAAAGCCCTTAAATGAAACTTGCTCGGCAATGGCTTTGGTAGTTGCCGCATTATCTCCCGTAATAATTTTGACCGAAATACCAGCTTGGTAGAAGTCTTCAAAGACTTTATTGATATTTTTTTTCGGAGGATCATAAAATGCAATGATTCCTATAAAGTTAAACTTAAATTCTTGTTGGGTTTTTGGAAAATTGGATCCTTTAAAATCACTATCACCAACTCCTAAAACTCTGTAGCCTTTACTGGTTATGGTTTGAATCGCATTATTAATTTCCTTCTTTTCTGCTGAGCTTAAATTAGAAATGGCTATCAATGCTTCTGGAGCTCCTTTGGCAGCTATGATTCTTTGACCAGCATTATTTTCAAAAATATGGGTCATCATTGGTGGTTTCCCACCTAGTGGATATTCGTGGATTAACTTAAAATTGGGACGTTCATCTTTTTCTTTTATAGCTGCATAAGCTTGGTGTAAGGCTATTTCCATGGCATCGAAAGGAATGGGTTCACTGGCCCACATCGCTATTTTTATCAACTCCTTTTCATCTTCATTAGCTGCTTCAGGAGTGACGATTCTATTTGAATTTAGCGTGTAAATTTTTGCCAAACTCATTTTGTTTTCTGTAATTGTTCCTGTTTTGTCCGTACAGATTACCGTAGCACTTCCCAGTGTTTCAACTGTCTTCATCTGTTTTACTACAATACCCATTTTCATGAGTCGCCAAGCACCAATTGCCATAAACGAGGTGAATGCCATAGGGATTTCTTCAGGTAAAATACTCATAGCTAGGGTTAAAGCCTTAAGTAAGCTATCTAATACATTGTACGAATGAAAATAATTAATGGCCCAAACCAGAATAAAAACAAAAGAACCTGAAATAACCATTGTCTTTACGAAGTTGATTATTTGCAATTCTAGTGGGGTCTTTTCTTCGGTAATGCTTTCTAGACTTTTTCCAATTTTTCCTAATTTAGTTTCATTGCCAATATGTGTAACGGTAGCAATTGCCAAACCACTAGCAACAGTAGTCCCTGTAAATATTAAATTATCCTCTTTATTTTTGTCTTTAAAAACAGATAGTGACTCTCCCGTAAGGATAGATTCATTGACTGAAAAATCATTAGAATGAACTATTATGGCATCTGCAGTAATTGAAGTGCCTTCTTCAACCATTAAACTATCGCCAACCACCAAATCATCGCTACTAATTTCTACTACATTACCATTTCTAATGACTTTGCAATGAGGTTGAGAAAGCTTTTTAAGTTTTTGCAGTGCATTTCTACTTCTAGAATCTTGGTATAATGAAATAATTGATACAAGAATAATGGCAGATGCTAGAAAGATAGCATCGCCAGTGTTTCCGCTAATTAAATAAATGAGAGCCGCTACAAATAGAAGAATTATCATTGGCTCTTTGACCAATGTTTTAATATCATCTAAGACATTGTTTTCTTGCTTGTAGTTTAAGGTGTTTTTACCATATTTTTCTCTTGCAATAAGAACCTGCTCACTTGATAATCCGTTTATATTAAAATTATTTGTAGACATTTTGAAAGATGTTTATAGATCTGTAAGCTATGCTGATAGTGGTAAATTAACTTTTTGAAAACCAAATTTCTATTATATAAGATATTGGAAGACTGATTAACTCTATATTAAAGTTGCTAAAAATAACAGCACTTCAAGGTGTTGGAGTAGGAGTTTTATCTAGAACTTTTAACCAAAGTTAACGAGAAATATTCTAAGAATGAATACAAATTAGGGTAGGGTATTCCATACGTTTAAACATAACTTTTTTTAGCGAAGTCTTTAGCTAAATAAAAGTACATTCAAATTTTATAATGGAAATAAGTAGGAATAAGCTTAGGTGATTTTGACGGTATGCTATCTTAAAGAGCTATTCGTTTAATTTGTTTTTATATTGTGTTTGTAATGCATTAAGGAAATTTCTTAAGTACTGATCTAAACAAGGTCGATAAGATCTATGGTCAGGTCTGCGGAAAAATGAACTCAATTCATGTTTACTTATTTTTTTATCTATAGATTCAAATAGCTCTAAAATGTCATCCGTTTTTAAATCTAATGCGATTTTTAGTTTTCGAAGAATCATATTATTACTTAACGGGTCTTCTGCTATTGGTGCAGGACCTTCTCTTTTTCCTCGTTTTTCAATGATTAGTCCGTTGAGAAAAGTAGCCAGTTCTACATCAGTCATTTCTACAACTAAAGGATCATCTTCTTTTTTTAACCAGGCAAGTAAACCTTCCTTCTCCACATCGTAATCTGCTAATTTAAAAAGCGAAATCATTTTGTCGTCATTATAATTAAACAGGTAACGAATGCGTCTTAATATATCATTATTGGTCATATTCTTTGTCTTTTATTATCGAGGTCAATTTTGATGCTTTAAAATTGTTTGCAACCTCTTTTTGATACCTTCAAAATTAAGTATTTACCTTATCTCGCTAAAAGTTTACTAGAAACTTTATAAGTAGCGGAATAAGATAGTCCCGATTGACCCGTTTTAAAGGTCAAAAATGACTTTTTGTACCATCGAGGGTCTGTCGCTTTCTTTTTAAAATCGTTATGTGTGGCAATGCCATGTGATTCTCCATTGTCAAAAGTCTCCATTTGATACAAACCAATACCTAAATGTTCTAAACGCTGAAGAACAGTTTCGAAATCTGACTCAGAAAAATGGTAAATGGTTTCTTTGTCGTCTCCGTCATTCCTGTTTTTTAAATCAGTAAATACGTTTTTTTCTAAGAATTCAGTTTGTTTCATAATTTGGGAAATGTATAAGTGTATATTATTGGCGTTGACCGCGGCTAAATTAGTAAAAGGAAATTGAACCTTACGAAGTTCCAACGGGTTTTTATAAGTAGGTTGTCAATAACAATTAATTGAATTTATTACTTGTATTTAGTGTGTCTTTTCAATTTGAACTTATGGCTTGTTTTGTCACTCTTTATTAATTGCTGTTTTTTAAGTTTATATTTCTAATACATAATTCGCCTATCATTTACTTTATTTTGAAAGTGCCTTCCATTTACCTGATTCAGCAAACTCTTTAACAATTCGATTTCGTTTTATAAGTAATTTCGTCATATATTTTTCAAGAAACAATGTGTCGGCTAATTTTCCGAAGATGCCAAATGGTGATGTATATTCAAATACATCTATCATTTGAGTTTCTCCATTTACATCAGAGAAGTGATGTTCATGTTTAAATTCTTGAAACGCTCCTGTCTCCATTTCGTCTACAAAATAATTAGGACGCTCAAATTCCGTAATACGTGAAGTCAATTGTTGATATATACCGAAGTGTTTTGCCCTCCAGGTTACACTTTCATTCAAACCTATTAATCCACTTGTTTTACCTGCAATGGCTTCTTCGTTAGTCTGTTGGGTTGATATTTTGTGTAAATCAATACTTCTTGAAAGGTCAAAAACAGTTTCAATAGTGGCTTTTATTACTGTGTGAAGTTCAATGCTTGGCATTTTCTGGGTATTTCTGGTAACGTTCCTCTATTCAAAATTAGAATTAATATTGAGATTAAGAGAGGTAAAATGAATTTATTTTAACAAACGTAAGGCTTCCTTTTTACTTAAGTTACTTAGCTTCGTTTTGTCTACAAATGCAATTACCCAGTCCGGATTTGTTCTACTGTATTCTCGTAATACCCAACCGATGGCCTTGTTTATGAAAAATTCTTTGGAGCCTAATAGTGAAGTAATAGTTGAACTTAAAAGTTGTGTATCTATTTCGGTTTTATATTTTAACTGAAACAGCAATGCAGACCGTTGCAACCAAATATTATCTGATTGTAACCACTTAGTACAATACGCTACTCTTTGATCAGGGAATTTTTTAAAATAGCTTCCCATCAATTTAACGGCAATATAATCTACAGTATCCCACCAAGAGTTGTGGCTCACCATATATTCTAATAAGACAATATCTTCTTTTTCAAATTGCTTTACATATTTAAATACCAATTCTTGTGCAAAATAATGGAAATCGCGTTGCGGTTTTAACCATAGTATTTTGACCAGTGTAGTTAGTTCTTTTTTCTCAGGTAGATAGTCCTTTATTAAAAATGGTTTTTGAATGGCTCTTCTGGTGTCTGTTTTTAATCCTAAATATTCAAATTGACCTCGCATATAAGCTTTTTGAGCTGCAGCGATTGTTGGGTTTGCCTGTTTTTGAAATTCAATGGTTAATATGTCTATAAAGTCTGAAATCATATTTTTTAAAATGGTGTAACTTTACCTTATATATTACGTCAGTTGGAATGATTTTACATTAGCAAAAATATTTCGAAACAAGTAATTTTTTATCACTCCTAATTTCTCTACAATTTTTCTCCATGTTATCTCGAGCGTAGTCGAGAGGTGATTCCAAAAATCACTTAATATGTAACTTTTGTTTTAAACTCCATTTATACTGAACCCATGTTCGTTTGTTTTTTGAGATAAGCTGTAGGGCTATCTTTTATAAAATAGTGCCAGCCTGCCACAGTACTTTCTCGTTGAAAATCTGGGATATCATCAGGTAAATTTTCAAGTGTTACAAAACTAAAATTCAACCTATTTTTATTTGCTTCTTTCCTTAGAGACCTCAAAAGGGCTTCAACTATAATATACTCATAGTAGATTTCATTCTAATTACTCTTGCACTACCATTTGACCAGGTTCACCGTGTAAACATTTAATTATTTCATTTCCGCCAACTTCACCCGCATGGTAATGATACCCTCTAACATCGTCTTGATGTCCACCACAATTGTCTAAATCGGTTGGTTTTTCTCCTTTTTTATCGGTTAAGGCATAAATACCAAAACCATCAATGGCATAACCTAGCATAGGAGCATGCGTATCTGTTTGCTCAATTTCTTTGGTAGAACCCGTAGCAGCATGATAATGATAACCACCGTGTGGATTTACATGTCCACCATGATCATCCAATGGAGCCAACGTATGTGCCGCTAAAATGGCATGAACTGGAGCTGGCGGATCGTAGTTTACGCCGTTAAAAGCCAATCCTAAACCGTTACGACTTAAATCTCTACTTCTATTGTTGTATACTGGAGTAACCGGTATGGTATACGTTGTTATTTGATCTTCGTAGTATTCAGGTAAACATTCTACACAATGGTTTTGGTATTCATCTTCAACATCGGGTTTAGCGGCACCTTCGCATGCTTCTTTAGATGTAGTCACTTTTATAGAATCATTTTCTCTAAAAAGATTCCATCTATCATCATTATAAAATTTGTCTAAATCAGCTATAAAATGACCATCTACATCATATACTTTGCCTTCTCTAAACCATAAACCACCTTTTTCTTTACCATCACTGATATGTCTTGGGCACCAAGGTCCCATGTTGTGTTCTGTAGGTTGCGAATGCGTTTTGATAACATAGCATAAAGTTTTTCCACCTTTTAAATCTACTTCCTTTTTAACGATATCTACAATTAAAGCATCTTTGATAAAATAATCAGGATTTACATCTACCACTTTTACTTGGCTGGCATCTACACCATTCGATTTTAAATTACACGAATAAGTAATTATTAATAGTATGGCAACTGTTAAGGCTTTGTTGAAGTTGGTTTTTATCATTCTGGTTTGTTGTTTATATTATTAGTTTCTAGTCTCATTTGTAATAGATCTGGTTTAAATCCTACTTTTTTATAGGCGTTTAAAGCACTTACATTATCAGCATATACATCCAATTGAATTTCAGTAATATTCTTGGACGTTGCCCATGTTATTAAATGTTTAGTCACGGTCCCGTTGATTCCTTTACCACGATGTTCAGGTATTACATACATAAACCCTAAATAGGCATATTGGTCTGGTTTTTTATAAACTGCAGAATCCTTTATGAGAGCATAGCCACAACCGACTAATTTGTTTTCTATTATTGCAACTAAGAGTTCAGCATCATCGCTGTTAATGAGGTTTTCTATAGTGTAATACGTGATGGGGTCTTCTTTTAAATTTAAAGCAAAAGGGCGTTCGTAAGTTATTACACCTTGTTCAAATTGTTTTAATGTCGCTAGGTCTTGTAGTGTGGCTTTACGTATTTGTATCATATTGACTTCCTTCATTTATTTTATTCTTGTTTTTTATCCTTGTATTGAAACACGTTGTAGGGTAACGACTTTCCTTTTATTTTTAATACCACAACACCATGTGAAGGGACCGTCATCTCAATTGATTTCTTAGAAGATAATGCATACATTTTTTTAGACCATAAGTCTTTCATGGTATGGGCTATGTTACCATCTAAACCAATTTGATCTAACGTAAAGGAAATACTCTCGGTTTTATCAGATCTGTTTAATAAAGCAACAGCAACTTCGCCACTTATAGTGGAGTGTAAGGGTTTGGCCCAAACTTCTAAATCACCATGATCTACTAAACGTCGAGCCTGATAGACATAAGAGCTTTGATTCAAATCAATAATTTCTTCATTCGTGATAATTTCAACAGTTTCCTTGCTCATATTCGTCAAGTCATTTCCTAATAAAAGAGGCGAATGCATAATAGCCCACATTGAAAAATGTGTTTTATCCTCTTCGTAAGACATTCCGCGACCTACTTGGAGCATATCCATATCATTATAATGACCTTTAGAACTGTATTGCCATAGGTCGGCGTTCAAATCAATAATAGCCAAAATAGAATGAAATTTATTATTGATATCTGCTGAAATTCGCCAAGAATCTGCAACTTGAGTTACCCATTTTCCAGGGAACTGCCAACGGCACACATTATAAATTACCTCAGGATTAATCGCTTTAATTTTAGTCCCAATTTCAGAATACCGGGTTTGCTCATCGAGACCTAACCATTCACCACCACACCAATCAATTTTTATAAAATCGTATTTCCATTTTTTAAGAAATAATTCCAAATCTTGATCATCATGACCATATAAACCCATGCCCACACCAATGGTGTCTTTATCCCAATACGAAGCACAAGTATTACTACCAGCATCTGAATAAATTCCGGCCTTTAACCCTTTAGAATGAATATAAGCTGCCAATGATTTCATTCCACTTGGAAAACGTTCTTTATGTACAAGTAAATTTCCATTTTGATCTCTGCCACCAAAAAAACCATCATCCGTATTTATAAAAGAGTAACCCGCATCTTTTAAGCCGGAAGATACCATGGCATCGGCTTGCGATTTAATAATATCTTCGTTAATGTTTACGCGATAGTTATTCCAACTAGCCCAGCCCATAAGTGGTGCATTAGTAGTTGTTTTTGGAGGTTCATTTTTGTCATTTTGTGCCTGAAAATGAAAACTGGCAGTTATAAAGATAAGAACACAGAAAAGTCGTTTTATGTTGTACATATAAGTGTGTGGTCATTGCAAAATGACTAAAAAATTAGGGTGAATTATAAAAATTAGGTTAAATATATAATAATTATTTAGTTTATAAACTTTTTCTATACGGGCATCAATTATTTAGTTAGTAAAGCATTTGTTTAGTCAAATCTGCTTTGTATTTTTACACTTCAATAAGAGAACTATGAAAGTAATTATATCGCCAGCAAAGTCTTTAGATTTTGAATCAGAAGTGCCAACCGAAAAATATTCAGCCCCTATTTTTTTAAAAGAAGCAGAAAAATTAAGCACAGTTTTGAAGAAGAAAAGTGCCAAACAGCTTTCCAAATTAATGCACATTTCAGACAATTTGGGGCAATTAAATTTTGATAGAAATCAGCATTGGAATGTTCCTTTTACACCTGACAATTCAAAGCAGGCTATTTATGCCTTTACGGGTGCTGTATTTCAAGGTATTGATATGGCTACGCTGCCTGTTAGTAAATTGGACCAATTGCAAGATAAATTGCGTATAATTTCTGGGCAGTATGGTTTGCTGAAACCCTTAGATTTAATGCAACCCTATCGATTGGAAATGGGTACAAAATTAAAAATTGGCAGAAAAGAGAATCTTTATCAGTTTTGGGATGGTGCTATTACCAAAGCCTTAAATGAGGAATTAAAAGATGATGAACCCGTTATTAATTTGGCAAGTAACGAATATTTTAAAGCTATAAAACCTAAGTTGTTAAAATCGCCTATCATTACTCCCGTTTTTAAAGATTTAAAAAATGGTGAATATAAAATGATTATGACCTATGCCAAATTAGCAAGAGGCTATATGGTTCGTTATATTATTGATTATGATGTTGCTACTGTTGAAGGTTTAAAAGGGTTTAATAGCGAAGGTTATGCATTTGATGCGAATAAGTCTTCAGAAACGGAGTTGGTTTTTACGCGTTAAAAAAAGTATTTTGAAAATAATTGTCACTATTCTATTTGTATTCTTTGTTTCCATTACTTATGCTCAAAAGGACAATTTTGAGCGTTTTCTAGCTGAAGGCAAAGCAGAGTTTCATAAAAACTTTGAAGAACAAGATTATGATGTTGCCGTTAGGACACTTGAAAGAGCGGTACAGTTAAAACCAGAAAATACGGAAGCGAAGTACTTTTTAGGCTATGCGTATAGTCGTTTAAATGCTAAGGATGGAGCAAGTTTAATTTCAATGAAACTTGATCTAACCATTAAATCAAGTGAGCAATTCGAGGCGGTTAATAAATTGACCCCAAAATATGAAGGGGAAATCGTAGTGTTAGACCCTTATTCAAAAATTACTTCTGAATGGGGAAGTATGGCAATGACCTATTGGCACAAAGGTCAAAAAGATCAAGCATTATGGGCCTTTAATGAAGGAATAAAAAGAGGTGGGTTTAGTGAATTTATACTTGCACTAAACAAGAAAATATTAGATTCTTGTAATGAAAATTCCATTTTATTTACATCTGGAGATCAACTCACTATTCCACTTTGGTATTTGCAAATTGTTGAAGGGTATAGAAAAGATATTGCAGTTGTTGATGCTAATTTACTAGAGTCTTCTTGGTATGCTACCTATTTAGTAAAACAGAAAGTGGTTACGTTTGATTTGCCTGAGGAAACGCTGGATAATCTAGAAATTCAAGAATGGGCTCCACAAAAAATTACAATAGGTGACTTTGCTTGGACAGTTAATCCAACCTATGAAAATACCTATTTATTTAGATGTGATCTTTTGTTGTTGAGTATCTTAAAAGCAAACAAATTTGAAAGGCCAGTTTTTTTTACTGATGGTTTCCCTAAAGATCGTCAATTGAGTTTGACTGACAATCTTTGGTCATACGGTTTTTTTGTGGATGCTATAAATTTCTATGATGATGGCCCACTTGAATTAGAATCTGATACGTCAGAAATGGATGCACTTATGGCATTGGCCATTAAGAATAGCCCTGATGAATTGTGGTTTGTTGAATTATTGAAAAGGCTTTAAGGGAATTGGCAAATTATCCGAGTGTATTATGTATGTTATTTTAGTGACGAAGATAAAGTCTAGGTCGCAAAAGTCACTCTTAGTGATGGTTATGTTTTTTGTGCTAATATCAAGTGAAAATTAGTTGGTGCTTATTAGGTTAGTTAAATGAAATATATTTTATTACCTTTTTAATTCTCCTTCTTTTTTCAAGGGGAGGTGCCCAGTAGTAAAATTTAATTTTTATGATAAAGTAGAAAGACGACGGGGTCAAAAAATACTAAATGAGTAAACTACACAACCGTAAATATCTGGAAGAACGCAGAAAAGCACTTCGCAATAAATCTACATCAGCGGAAGCTACTTTATGGATATCGCTTCAGAGAAAACAGTTAAGAGGAAGGAAATTTAGAAGACAACATAGTATTGATAACTATATTGTAGATTTTTATTGTGCTTCTGAAAACCTAATTATAGAGCTTGATGGTGCTGTACATTTAGGTTTAGCACAACAAAATTATGATGAGGAACGAACTCGTTTATTGGAAGATTTAGGATATAAAATTGTTAGATTTGAAAATAAGTTGGTTTTTGAAAGTTTGGAAGGAGTGTTAGAAGAGATTGGTAGTTATTTTATAGATTAGCGTTTACCACCTCGTCTTTATGTTTTGCTTTCGCACACATAAATCCACTCCTCCTTGAAAAAGGAGGAGAATTAAAAAGTTATCAAATTTTCCTCTCGTATAATAGAATAAAAATTCCTCCCCTTTTTTCAAGGGTAGGTGCCCAGTTAGTAATATTGAATTTTTATAATAAAGTAAAAGGGCGGAGGGGTTTAATAAACAAAAACTTCACCCTCACCAACATTATTGTTTCTACTTACAGGAACCACAACAAAAGTGGTTCTCTTTTTTAAATCGCGTTTGTTTAGGTTGATATGAGTTTCTCCTGTTAAGGCAATAATTTTTGAAGGATTATTAATTGCCATAGCTTCATCTCTTTCAAATTTATATACCAAGAATTTTACCGCTTCTTTAGCCGTATTTTCGGGTAGTTTTTTCCATGATAATTGATATTTTCTACCTTTTATTTTCGTGAGCTTTATATGAGAAACGGGGGCAGGAAAAAAGGAAGCCTTATTATTGGTTAGTGGCGGTAATGTTGGGTGTTGATAATAGTTCTCCTTTAATATTTTATTAATACCAAAGGCATTTTTATTAAAGCTTTTTGCACTAAAATAAGTTGAACCTTTAATCGTAGGTAAAGACCTATTCAAATCTAATTGCTTTTCAATTTCTGTTTTATTTTTTTGTTTCCATGCTTCATCTGTTTTACCTCCTAAGCGATACATGGCTTGCCCAATATATAGATTGGTATTATAGTTGTTTTTAATCCACCATTCTGCTATTGTTTTATAGTCAGCTTTATCATGGCCAATTTGCCAATAAATTTGAGGAAGAATATAATCTAACCAACCCTTTTTTGTCCATAGTAAAACATCGGCATATAAATGGTCGTAGTTGGTTTGTCCGGCATCGGTATTAGAGCCTGTTGGGTCATCAGCTTTATTACGCCATACGCCAAAAGGACTAATGCCAAATTGTACCCAAGGTTTAATGGATTTTATAGTTGTATGTAATTCTTCAATGATGGTATTCACATTGTCTCTACGCCAATTATCAATTTGATTGGGATAAAATTTACCTCCAAAATTTTTAAAGGCATCGGCATCAGGAAAAACTTCGTTGGCAATTTTATAAGGGTAAAAATAATCGTCAAAATGAATAGCATCTACATCATAATTCTGAACAATTTCTGCCACCACTTTATTGGTATAGGTTCTAACTTCGGGTACACCTGGATTAAAATAAGTGGTTTCTCCATAGTTTAAAAACCAATCTGGCTTTTCTTTGAGTAATGCTAACGGTTTTGTTGTCGTATTTTTATAATTAATTAAAACCCGATAAGGATTTAACCATGCATGAAATTCCATTCCCCTTTTATGAGTTTCTGCAATTGCAAAGGCCAACGGGTCGTAATAGGGTTTTGGTGGACTGTTAATACTATCGGTTAAATAGGCTGACCACGGTTCATAACTGGAATTGTAAAAAGCATCTGCCGTAGGGCGGATTTGAAAAATGATTGCATTAAAATTCAAGTCTTTAAACTGATCTAACAGTTTTATAAGTTCTGCTTTTTGTTTAGTTGGATTTAAATTCTTTTTGCTAGGCCAATCAATATTATTGACCGTTGCTACCCAAACACCTCTAAACTCATGATTTATTTTTTGGGCAAAAATAAATTGTGCAGAGAATAATACAATTATTATTGTGTAATTTATCTTCTTAAACATATTCTTAATCTAAATAGTATTATCAATTTACCTCTCCTTCGGAGAGGTCAGAAAGACCTTTTCGGTATTTCTGGGTGAGGTCTTAACAATCAGACAATGCAACATTAACGGCTAAGCCACCTGTTGACGTTTCTTTGTATTTATTATTCATGTCTTTTGCGGTTTCCCACATGGTATTTACTACCTTATCAAAGGGCACCTTAACATTTATAGGGTCAGTATCTAAAGCCAATTCAGCCGCATGGATGGCTTTTATGGCTCCCATAGAATTGCGTTCAATACAAGGTACTTGCACCAATCCACCAATAGGGTCACAAGTCAATCCTAAATGATGTTCCATAGCAATTTCAGCAGCAATTAATACTTGATCTGGAGTACCACCTAATAGTTCGGTCAATGCACCTGCCGCCATCGCGGCTGAAACTCCAATTTCTGCCTGACAGCCACCCATTGCAGCAGATATAGTTGCACCTTTTTTAAAGATACTACCAATTTCACCAGCCACCAACAAGAATTTTTTAATTTCATCAAAACTAGCTTCGTGGTTTTCAATAACCAAATAATACATTAATACGGCGGGTATTACACCAGCACTCCCATTTGTCGGTGCGGTAACTACACGGCCTAATGAAGCGTTTACTTCATTAACACTTAAGGCAAAACAACTTACCCATTTAAGTATTTGTCTGAATTTAACTTCGGTATTTCTAATCGCTTCAAGCCATTCTTGAGGATTGTTGTATAATGAAACACCGATTAAGTTTTTATGAGTGTCAAAAGCACGACGTCTTACATTGAGTCCTCCAGGTAAATTACCTTCAGTATGACAGCCAGTATACATGCATTCTAACATGGTATTCCAAATACGATGGAATTCATAATCAATCTTCTCAGGTGTTCGTATTGATTTTTCATTTTCTAGAACTACATCAGAGATGGCTCGGTTTTGACTTTTACAATACGCCAATAACTCCGTACCAAGTTTAATAGGATAAGGAAAGGTATTTGAGAAAATTTGTTTATTTTTTTTAGAGTTTTTACGTTCTTCTTTCACTACAAATCCACCACCAATAGAGTAGAAGGTAGAACGGCTTTTTTTACCCGAAATAGTAGCTGTAAAAGTCATTCCATTGGCATGAAAGGGAAGAAATTTTCTATTAAAAACAATATCCGTTTCCGGATTAAAAGCCAGTATTTTTTCGTTATTAAAAGATAATGCTTTCTTTATTTTTATGGCGGCAATAATAGCTTCGATACTTTGTGTAGGTATTGTTTCTGGGTCTGCACCACTTAAGCCAAGTAATATGGCATAATCAGTAGCATGACCTTTTCCTGTTAAGGATAAAGAACCATATAAATCAACCGTTATTTGTTCAACAGTATCAAATTTATTGGAAGTCTTTAATTCTTTTATCCATCGTTCTGCAGCACGCCAAGGCCCTAAGGTGTGTGAACTAGAAGGTCCTACACCAATTTTTAACATATCAAATACCGAAATACATTCCATATAATTCTATTAGAAACTAATAATCAAAAATAGATAAAACAATTGAGTAAACTTAGTATTTATAATCGAAAAGGAAAGGAAGTTTGAACTCAGGTTAGCAAAGTGGTAAACTTCAAATTACAAGAACCAAATTCCAACGAAAGGTTTTGAATTATTAGAATCTTGTTTTTTATCGGAACATATGTCTTAATCGTATAATTAATGAACAATCATTAGTTATTTATGCCATGTTGCCGTGAGTGAATACACTCCTAAAACTGCCACTCTGTCATTATTATAAAAAAAATGCTGTCAAAATCATTTAAAATTAGCGTTGGCATAAAGATTGACTAATTACAATCAGTAATCAAAAAGAATAATCTAAAAATCTAAATATTTATATTATGAGTAAAATTATAGGAATAGATTTAGGAACAACCAACTCATGTGTTTCTGTAATGGAAGGTAATGAGCCAGTAGTAATTCCTAATGCAGAAGGAAAAAGAACAACTCCTTCTATTGTAGCATTTGTTGATGGTGGCGAACGTAAAGTTGGTGACCCTGCTAAAAGACAAGCAGTGACTAATCCTACAAGAACGGTATATTCAATTAAACGTTTTATGGGTAACAAGTATTCTGAATCTAAAAAAGAAGCAGAACGTGTACCTTATAAAGTGGTTAAAGGAGACAATGATACACCAAGAGTAGATATTGATGGCAGAATGTATACGCCACAAGAAATCTCAGCAATGATATTGCAAAAAATGAAAAAAACAGCCGAAGACTATTTAGGTCATGAGGTTAAAGAAGCTGTAGTAACTGTACCTGCATATTTTAATGATGCACAACGTCAGGCTACAAAAGAAGCTGGTGAAATAGCAGGTTTAAAAGTGAGTCGTATAATCAATGAGCCTACAGCGGCTGCATTGGCATACGGATTAGATAAATCTGGTGAGGATAAAAAAATTGCGGTTTACGATTTAGGTGGTGGTACTTTTGATATTTCTATCCTAGAAATTGGTGATGGTGTTTTTGAAGTATTATCTACAAATGGTGATACGCATTTAGGTGGTGATGATTTTGATCAAGTAATTATTGATTGGTTAGCAGATGCCTTTAAAAAAGATGAAAACGTTGATCTTAGAAAAGATCCAATGGCTTTACAACGTTTAAAAGAAGCTGCTGAAAAAGCTAAGATTGAATTATCTTCTAGTACACAAACAGAGATTAATTTACCTTATGTTACCGTTGTAGATAATGTACCAAAACACTTGGTAAAAAAATTAACTAGAGCTCAGTTTGAACAATTAGCACATGATTTAGTGAAACGTTCAATGGATCCTGTAGCAAAAGCATTAAAAGATGCTGATCTTAAAACTACTGATATTGATGAAATAATTTTAGTAGGTGGTTCAACTCGTATTCCTAAAATTCAAGAAGAAGTAAAAAAATTCTTTGGTAAAGACCCACATAAAGGTGTAAACCCTGATGAGGTAGTTGCTGTAGGTGCTGCAATTCAAGGTGGTGTGTTAACAGGAGATGTAAAAGATGTACTTTTATTAGATGTTACGCCATTAGCCTTAGGTATTGAAACTATGGGTAATGTAATGACTAAATTAATTGAAGCCAATACTACAATACCAACTAAAAAATCACAAGTATTTTCAACTGCAGCTGACAACCAGCCTTCAGTAGAAATTCATGTGTTACAAGGTGAGCGTGCTATGGCAGCCGATAATAAAACAATTGGCCGTTTCCATTTAGATGGAATTCCACCAGCACAAAGAGGTGTTCCACAAATTGAGGTTACATTTGATATTGATGCCAATGGTATCATCAATGTATCAGCTAAAGATAAAGGTACAGGTAAAGAACATAACATTCGTATTGAAGCTTCTTCAGGATTATCAGAAGATGATATCAAAAAAATGAAAGCAGATGCTGAAGCAAATGCTGAATCTGATAAACAAGCAAAAGAAACTGCTGAAAAAATCAATGGTGCTGATTCAATGATTTTCCAAACAGAAAAACAATTAAAAGAGTTTGGAGAAAAATTATCTACTGATAAAAAAGAACCAATTGAAGCTGCGTTAGAGGAATTGAAAAAAGCACATGAGTCTAAAGACTTGGCACAAATAGATACTGCCATGGAAAAGATAAATGAAGCTTGGAAAGTTGCCTCTGAAGAGATGTACAAAGCAGAACAAGAAGGTGGAGCTGCTGGTGATGCAGGAGCTGCAGGAGAAGCGGAAGGTTCTTCAGCCACTGAAAGTGATGATGTACAAGATGTAGATTTCGAAGAAGTAAAAGAAGATTAAATTATTCTTAGTTGTCATTCCGACGAAGGAGGAATCTCATGAACAGTACTTGTCATTTGAACAGATTCCTCGTGCCTCGGAATGACAACATGTAAAACAAAAATCCCGTTCCAAATATTGGAACGGGATTTTTTTATTTTAAGATAAAAACGTAATTATTTTTCCTTTTTCAAATCCTTTAAAAGGCTGCTTGTAAAATATAAGATAACGATACCTGCCAAAGAAATACAAAGCCACATAAACCATGATTTTTTCCAAAAGACATCAACGGCATCTGTATTTGATTGAGGTGTGCTTTTATGGATAATATTAGTAATGGTTACTTTCGGTAGATTACTAGAGATATTACTTTTAAAATAAGAAAGATCGTATTGAGGTGTTTTCAACGCTTTATCGCCGGCTTTAATAGTAAATTTTTCATTGGTTTTTAAGGAAGCAATAATATATATGGGGTCTTGAAAAAAAAGTATTTCACTAACTTCTATCGGTGCATTATCGTTATTTTCAATTTCAATAAAAAAATCATTTTCAAATATTTCTGAGATATTAAAACTGTTCGCACTATTAGAATTTAAATAAAATTGAGCGAGGTTTTTTCTATAGCTTTCTTCTTTTCCTTTAACTTCTTTCGTTACTGTTTTATAAAGTGTAGCTTTTCTATTATAAAAATCAGGAGCCGTTATATTAAAGAGAATCTGATTTATGATTTCACGATTTTTAAATAGGAAGTGAATTTTGGTGATTTTTTCATCAGCAATTTCTGTAATTTCTTTTGAGGTAAAATTAATTTTGAGTAGAGCCTCATTGGTAACTTCACTTTTTGTGCCACCAATTCTTACTATATTTATAGGTAATGAGTTTTTATCATCGAAAATAATTTTAATATATTTATAAGCGTTTATAGGAAACGTTATCTTTTTAAAAATTTTAGTATCATCTGAATCCTGTAAACCAGATAATCTTGTATTATTTTCTAATCCGAACCATTCTTCCTGATCATTACTGCCTAAAAGACGGTATGATTTTGAACCTGCGTAATTGGCAATTTGAAGTACTAATTGGTTTATTGTCTTCTTTGGGTTTTTTATTACCGCTAAGGTTACGGAGTCTTTAATCGTTTTTTTTGAAATAATTTCGTAATCAATGAATTGATTTACAGTAACGGACGCACTTTTTTGACGTATAAAATAAGGAACTTCATTTCCGGAAATATCCAATATCCTAAAATCACTTAAATCGCTGTTAGAAAACGACCTTATTTCGTTCGGTACAAGAATTTCATGCAGACCGTCAGTTTTAACATCACTTAATTCTCCTTTAATAAGCTGTTGAGAAAAAATGAAATTTGTAAATAAGAATACTATTATAAACTTAAAGTTCTTCATTTTCTTGTTTGACGTTATCATCTTCATCATCTAAAATTAGAACTTTAATTTTTTGATAAACATATGATATGATTAATATTAAGATACCTAACAATATAAAAGCAATGATTTTACCGGTTTCTGACA
The DNA here is from genome assembly GCF_003449015.1 of Aureibaculum luteum. Classification (GTDB taxonomy): domain Bacteria; phylum Bacteroidota; class Bacteroidia; order Flavobacteriales; family Flavobacteriaceae; genus Aureibaculum; species Aureibaculum luteum. The sequence goes on from NZ_QRGD01000014.1 coordinate 28,840, forward strand.
CATTGGTAATATCAAACACAAATAACTTTACAATGGTAACGGCCAATAAAACTAAGGCTACAATTCTTAGTGTCTTTATTTGCTTTTTAATACCTATTATTAAAAATACAAAAGCAAGTACTCCCCACAATACTGGGAAACTAGTTTTAGTAATTTTTAATTTTGCTTGATTGATCATTGATGTTACTGTTGTATCATATAAATAAAACAAGTCATTTTTATATAGTTCGTAATATTCATTAGCTTTCAATTGCTCTACAGTAACTGGCGAATTCAATATTTTTAATCCATGCAGCATCAATTCACTACTTGTTATAAAAATAACAGCAATTGCTGCAAGCCAAATAAATAATTTATTTTCAAATATTGGAAATACTACTTTTTGTTTGTTAGAATTATAAAGTAAGTATGCAAAGTATATAATAAATGCTAAAGATATATAATGTAAATAAAATGCAATTTCCGTATGAACACCAGTACTTAAATATTCTTTATGTTCGCTAAAAGCTAATATTGAAATGTATAAAATAAATAGTGTAATGTTGAAAATTGCAATAATATTCATCAATTGAATACCTAGTTTTGTTTTCTTTTTATACAATATAAAGGATACTATAGCCGTAAATAATAAATGATAAACAGCGGATAGAGATAGGGCAGAAGCGGTATTCTCAATATAATAATTTGATTGATATAAAACTTCTAAAAGGCCTACGATGTAGCCCAATATAATACCAGCTATACCCATAAAATTCCGATAAATTATAGGATTAAATACGAAATTCCATTTTTTTAAAATTTCATTTTCATTTTTTAATAAATAGTGTACTGAAAATATTGAAAGTAATGCAAATAGTCCAGTTGCAAATATTGGATTGATTATGATATTTAGATGAGCTGTGCTAAAGTATTTTTGCTCCCAATCTAATAGTAAGCTAATCATCATCAATGCATGTACAATTACCGATGCAAAACGATAGCTCTTTATTTTTGATTTTTTAGCTAACCACATTAATAAAACAGCTTCTGCTGCCCAAAATAAGGTGATATAATTACCTTGAAATTGTATTGGAATAGCTAACGTAATAAAGGTAAGCGTAAGGCCAATTAATAAATAAACGGCTATTTTGTCCAACTGAAATTTCTTATAAAGTAACCACGCGTATATAAAATTGAGTAATCCCAGAGCAATAGTAAAAATTCCTTTTAGTTCTGAATGAAAATCACTAAAAATTACCATACCAATAGCATAAAACACAAATGTATTAACGACCAAAATACTGAGCTGTATCTTAGAGAAAGTACCTTTGGTTCTAATATTATTGATAATATTTGTAATAATAAAGATGAGATAAAAAGCAAAAGAAAAAATTAGGGCATCTAAATAATGAGGTTCTTCACTTATTATTTCTTGTATAAACCATCCACCAAATAATAGGGTGGTAAATATAAAAGCCAGAACATTTACTAAATTCCATTTTTTGTAATAGGCCATTGATAGTATTCCTATATTTAATATAATAATATAGGTAAACAGTACAATGTAATTACCCGTACCCGTACTAATCATAAATGGCACAGCAAAACCTCCTATTAAGGAAAGGATGGCTAATTCCATTCTATTATACGATATAGAAATTACACTACTAAAAGCAGTAATTACAACCATTATTGCAAAAGCAACAGTTTGGTTAAAAAGTCGATATTCATGAAATGCAATACCAATGGTAAAATAAAATATAGCAATTGCACCTGCTACTAAAACGGAACTAAAAGATCCATAATTCTTACGCAATCTGTGTGCTATTAGCATAACTAATGCTCCCGCTAAAATACCAATACCAACTCTGGCAGGTTCATTTATCCAATCTTTATCAATGGCATATTTCACAAAATAACTAATACCCAAAACAAGAATTAGAATTCCTATTTTATTTATTAAATTTTCACCAATAAACTTTTCTAAATCAGGGTTTTTCTCTTTAAATTTTTCCCAATACGATTTTTTAAGTGGTTTCGGTGTGTATAAAGTTTTAAAATTTTCTTCTAATGGTTCTTCTATTATAGTATGTTCCTTCTGCTTCTCGAATATAGGTTCGCTTGTTATCTTAGCATGGCTAATGTTAATTTCTTTATCAACTTTTTCTTTGAGAGGAATTGATGGAGGTAAAGTGTCTTCTATGTTTTTAGAGATTATAGGAGGTTGAGGATCCTCCGCAATAGTATTTGATTTTTTTTCTGTGACTTTAGGTATTTCCTTACTTAAATCAGAAATTTTTTCAGTTAATTCTTCAATGCTTCTTTTTAAAACAGAATAATTAGAATTTGTTTTACTAATTAATACAATTAATAAAACCAAAATAATAAATAATATAAACTCCATGGCTTATTCTTTTGGGTCGGTTTAATACAAATGTACTGATTAATGGTTCAAGAAATAGTCAATTTTCGCTGTAAATAATGGACAAAACGGTAATAACAAAAATCCCGTTCCAATAGTTGGAACGGGATTTTTTGGTTTTGATTCTGATTAGTATCAGAAATATATATAAGTATTTAGCGGGTCAATTGCTTTGTTGGATAACTATAACAGTTAAAGTTCATTTTTAGTATAATTTATCTGTAAAAAAGTTGCGTAAAATAATAAGTACCTTCAGCGTTTTGAACAGCAGCGATACCTGTATGTGTAAAATTGCCTTCAATATTTTCTTTATGTTCTGAACTGTTTAACCATGCAGTGACCACTTTTTCGGCCGTATTATAGCCATAAGCTACATTTTCACCTGTCCCTTTTGCATTTTCATTTCTTTTTAAGTTATTAGCTCTCGAACTAAAATTATCGTGGCTAATCTTATCTTTTGCAATCATATATTTACTATGGTCAATGGCAAGATTATCAGCAGTAGTATTTCTTGATAATATTTCAAGTCCCTTACTCTCTCTATGAGCATTTACTAAATTGAATATTTTATCAGTAATACTTGTTTCAACGAAAACTTCATCAGTATCATCTTCAGAACATGAAGATATCGATACGAATAATAATAGTAAAATACTATATTTAAATAGGACTTTCATGTGATTAAGTTCTTATAGTTAGTTATTTATATAACTATAAAATAGAATATTTAGTATAAAATTGATTATTGAAGTTGAAAACGAACCCTATGTGGTTAGCTGTATTTAGGAGTTAAATATGTCTAAATAGATTTAATTAAGCAGCAGCAGTACGATATGATTTTTAAGTCATTTTTGGTATTCTAGTATCAAAGTTGAGTAAATTTATGATTTTATTTTAGAAAAAAGGGATTGGTCTTTCTGTTTTTAAATCCATGATACATAACATAGCCGAACAGAATAAGGGCTCCTATTAAAGCCGTATAAGCAATGCTTTTATATTCATTTTGCTGTTTTATATATATGGCTATCAATGCCCAAACACCAACTAAGGCAAATTCTCTCATATTTCGTTTGTAAATGATTAAGGTATTTAATAACGTAGCAATAATTATCATGATAATAGTCCATTGTATTTCAGATAATCCAAAGCCACTCCATTCAATTTTGGCCAAGTAAGCAGTAATATTCGCAATAGTGGCAACTGTAATCCATCCCGAATAAATACAAATTGGCCACCAATAAAACCCAATTGTTTTTTTGGAAGCATCTAAACGCTCCATGTTTGTATTTAAAATTATTTTTGTCAAAGAAATTAGCATTACAATCATAATACCTACAGAAAGAAGTGTGTTTTCATAGAGCCATGCAAATACCCAAGCTGCATTTGCTAAGTTCGTTAATGCAAACCAATAACCAGTTTGATTTATAAATTCAACATTTTTTTTGAGCTTGAAAGTTTGGTAAATTTGAAAACCACAAAAAGTAATTAGTCCTACATAAATAATGCCCCAAATAGAAAAAGCATACCCAGCTGGAGTAAATAAGTTGGTATATTTATCACTGAGTCCACCAATCGTATTTCCATTAATTGTATAGACTTGAGAATAATAATTAATTCCAATAGCAATAATTACGGATAAGGAATTAAGTATTGAAAATTTTTGTTGATTTTTAATAACGCTCATACCTCTAAAATAATAATTTAAAATCTTATTTCAAAACAAAATGTATTTATCTACTTCGTATTTATCCTCTGACAAAATCTATTACCTTTGCAAACATTAAAAATCAAACTTTTTTGAATCTTAAAACATATACATCAGAATTTCGCTATAATTTAAAATTGGCTTACCCAGTTATGCTAGGCATGATTGGCCATACGATGGTTAGTTTTATTGATAATATTATGGTGGGCCAAATGGGAACTGCTGAACTGGCGGCTGTATCTTTAGGAAATAGTTTCGTTTTTATAGCGATGAGTTTGGGCATAGGTTTTTCAACTGCTATTACGCCCTTAGTTGCAGAAGCAGATGGTGAAAAAAATATTGAAAAGGGAAAGCAAACTTTTAACCATGGCTTAATTTTATGCACCGTTCTCGGGATTGTTTTATTTCTATTGATATTGGCTATAAAACCGCTGATGTATCATATGAGTCAACCAGAAGAGGTGGTAGCACTGGCAATTCCTTATTTAGATTTGGTTGCTTTTTCTTTAATTCCATTAATCATATTTCAGGGCTTTAAACAGTTTGCAGATGGCTTGTCACAAACCAAGTATGCCATGTATGCTACTATTATAGCAAATGTTATAAATGTAGTGTTGAATTATTTATTGATTTTTGGAAAATTTGGATTTCCGGAAATGGGTATTATCGGAGCTGCGATCGGAACTTTGGTTTCAAGGGTTGTTATGTTGGGTTATATATGGTTGTTGTTGAAATCAAAAACAAAATTCAAACCTTATTTTGAGCGATTTAGTTTTAAAAATATAAAGAAAGGCATACTCAAAAAAATAATAAATCTTGGCTTTCCTTCAGCCTTGCAAATGTTTTTTGAGGTGGCTATTTTTACGGCTGCCATTTGGTTAAGCGGTGTATTGGGTAAAAATCCACAAGCGGCAAATCAGATTGCACTAAACTTGTCTTCCATGACTTTTATGGTGGCTATGGGCTTAAGTGTTACAGCAATGATTAGAGTAGGGAATCAAAAAGGATTAAAAAACTTTAAGGAATTACGACGTATTGCGTTTTCCATATTTTTACTGACCTTCTTTTTAGATATTATTTTCGCCTTAGTATTTATGATATTCAATCAAGAGTTGCCAAGAATTTATGTAGATGAATATGACCTAGTCAATCAAATTGATAACTTAGAAGTGGTGAGTATCGCTGCTAAATTATTATTAGTGTCTGCTGTTTTTCAAATTTCTGACGGATTACAGGTAGCTGTGCTGGGGGCCTTAAGAGGTTTACAAGATGTTAAGATTCCTACGATAATTACTTTTATTGCCTATTGGCTAATTGGTTTTCCTATTTCTTATTTTTTAGGAAAGGAAGATATGTATGGTAGTGTGGGGATCTGGTTAGGATTGTTGGCAGGTTTAACTGCCTCTGGAATATTATTGTATATTCGATTTAATTATTTAACTAAGAAATTAATTAATCAAACCATTCAATAAATGGGTATTGTTTTAAAACAATCTTTTACCAACACCCTGATTCTTTTTTTAGGTTTTGCTATTGGTGGCATAAATGTTTTATTTATTTATACGCATTTTTTACACGAAGACTATTACGGTCTCAACACATTTTTATTATCTACTGCTAATATTTTATCGCCCTTAATGGTACTTGGTATGCAGCATACCATCATTAAATTTTTTACTTCGTTTCATACAAAATATGAGCAAGATCAATTTTTAACCAGTGCATTGGTAATGCCTTTATTTATTATTATACCCTTAGGTTTTATTGGAGCTTTTACCTATGAAAGTATTGCAAACTGGTTATCTGTGGAAAACGCAATAATTAAACCGTATACCTATCTTATTTTTTTTACCGCAATTTTTATTGGTTATTTTGAAGTGTTTTATTCTTTTAGTAAAGTGCAGTACCAGTCCGTTTTTGGTAATTTTGTTAAGGAGATGTTTGCCAGAATTTGTGCCACTATTCTATTGTTTGCCGTGCATTTTAAATGGATTACTAATGAACAATTTATATATGCTATTGCTATTGTTTACGGGTTGCGAATGCTCATTATGATGATTTATGCCTTTTCGTTGTATAAACCTGATTTTATTTTTAAGTTGCCTAAAAATAGTCGTGAGATTTTGTCTTACTCATTCTATATTATTTTGGCAGGATCGGCAAGTGGTATTTTATTAGATATTGATAAATTTATGATTCCACAACTTGAGCAAATTGCTGAGGTTGCCTATTATGCAGTAGGAATATATATAGCTTCAGTTATTGCTATTCCGTCAAGGGCAATGCAACAAATTATAAACCCACTAACAGCTAAAGAGCTTAATAATAATAACCTAAAAGAAGTTTTAAGTTTGTATAAAAAAAGTTCTATAACGCTATTAGTCGCTGGAGGGTTGTTGTTTTTACTTATCAATTTGAATATTCAAGATTTATATGCATTCATAAATAAACCAGAATATGCAGTGGGAGGGATGATTGTATTGATGATTTCTATTTCCGAAATGTATAAGCTGGCGTTAGGTACAAATGGAGCCATTTTAACTAATTCTGATCATTATAGAGTGTTTTTCTATTTCTCAATAGCCATGGCATTAAGTGTTATTTTTTTAAATAAATGGTTAATAGGTGTTTTAGGAATAGATGGTGCTGCATTAGCAACCTTAATTGTAGTACTAATTTTCAGTACTATTAAAATTATATATATTCAAGTAAAAATGAATATGCAACCCTTTACAAAAAAAACAATAGCAATTTTGGCTGTGATTTTAGTCCTGTTTTTTGCGTTTTATTTTATAGAACTACCATTTCATGCTTTGGTAAATATGATAATAAAGTCTATTGTTGTTACTCTCATTTATACTTTTACAGTATATAAGTTTCGTATTTCTGATGATGTAAATGGCTTAATTAATAAATACATTCAGCGATAAATATGGCATACGTTTTTCATCTTTTTTTAGGACTTATATCTGCTTTTTTAGGATTGTTAGCTCCAGGTATGCTAAACATGACCGCAGTTAGAACAACCATAGAACAAGGGAAGAGAGCAGGAGTAGTATTTTCAGCCGGAGCGTCAGTTGTTGTGTTTATTCAAGCTTCAATTGCATTGGTTTTTGCAAATTATTTAAGTCAAAATCCCAATGTATTTAACCATTTGAAAATAGCAGCAATTATTGTTTTTTTTATATTGGCACTATTTTTCTTTATACAAGCTCGAAAAACATTTAATGCAGAAGGAAAGTCAAAAAAAGGAAATTTATTTTTTATAGGAATGTTAATGTCTGCAATAAACATGTTGGCTATTCCTTTTTATTTCGGACTCACGACCTATTTTGAAGTTAATGGTCAGTTAATAATGGAGCAACCTTATATTATTTTATTTATAATAGGGGCAGGCTTAGGTTCGTTCGCGTTATTTTTTCTATATGTTTTTTTTGCAAGTTTAATAACAAGGCGTGCCAAATTTATTGCCACAAATATAAATTACATATTAAGTGGTCTGTTTTTTATTTTGGGCATAATTGCTTTCTTAAAATAATCCGTAAATTAATTATTATATTTGCGACTAAAGGTCAAAATATTACTATGATTGATGCCATTGAAAATAATTTAAACCGAGGTATAGGCTTACTTAGCATTATAAGTGATGAGGAATATAGTAATGTTTCTGTTAAACCCTATCACTCAAGTATAGGTATACATATGAGACACGTTTTAGATATGTTCGATTGTGTTTTTTGCGGATTAGATGCTAGAGAAATTAATTTAGCGGCTAGAAAGCGAAATACGGAAGCAGAACAAAAAACAGAAATGGGTTTGGCGTATTTTAACCAAGTTATAAGTAAATTAAGAAGTCTGACTTCTGAAGATTTAAATGAAGTTGTAGTGGTCTCTGACGATTTAGGCCTAGGCATGATTACAACCAAATATACTGTAGCTTCTATATTATCACAAGCTCATAGCCATGCTATTCACCATTTTGCGAGTATTGGTTATATCATTTCCCAATTAGGAATTGAATTACCAGATGCTGATTTTGGTTATAACCCTACCACACCTAAAAAAGATGTATTGGCTTAATAATTAATATAAACCCAACCTTTATACGTCCTATTCTTTAGCGTTACTTTATCTTTTAATTTAAGAATAAAATAGTAGGTTCCTACAGGTACAACTATTCCTTTATCTATAGTACCACTGTTTTCTGATATACCGCCCCATGTATTGTCGTAATTATCTTTTTCATATATAATTTTTCCCCAACGGTCATAAACTTCAATTGAATTCTCTTGAGTTAAATCTAATCCGCTGATTTCAAAGTTATCATTCATACCGTCTCCATTTGGAGAAAATCCAGTATTTATTGTAAATTCATTGCCTGCAGGTTCAGAAGCAATCGTTAACACCTCATAGTCGTTGGGTACAAAAGAAATTGAAGTAATATCACCTTCCTCTAAATCTCCAGAAACATCATTTCTTCCTAAACTATCCCAACGTAGTGTTTTTGTATTCCAACCAACAACTCTTAATAATTCAATATCATCTGTTAGGTTTTTAATATCACTATCAAGATCCCAAGTAAGCGTAACTTCAATAGCTTCATTACCATCTAAATCCCAAAACTCTTTATCATTTACTTTAGAAAGAATAGGAGCAAAGCTGTTGGTATCAAATAGTGTTGAAAATGTAGTAGGACTATTAGGATCCTCATAAAAGTATGCACTTTTAAAAGTTGAAATTGAATTTGGTTTAGATATCGATAAGGGTCTTAACTTATCTTCATCTCCAATAGGAAAAGTGAAATCAATATCTCCAAAAAGTGCGGCATAACCATCTACATGTTCAAAATCATACTCACCGTTATAATCCGCTTGAAGGAAGTCTAATGAAATATCTAAATCACTTCGTGGAGTAAATACTTTTCCATTAATAAATTCTAACGTATTATATACACCCATTGATGTTTCCAAATTTAAACCGTCTAACACATCAATTTCTGAATTGTAAAATTCGGCAATTGATGTACCTGATATTGTCAGTTGATCTTCTCCATAAAACCCACTAAGACCTAAGTTGCTATTAAACATACCGTCATTAATTAGGTTGGTATGGAAGCCGATTTTACCTTCGTCGTGAATTTGAATATCACCAAAGTTATGAAATGCTGTCTGACCTATTAAAAGTTGCCCAATTGATAGGAAAATAAATGTGAATATCTTATTCATATGCTTGAAACATTATTACTAAATTATCTGCTTTATTATCAATATTAAGGGTAAAACCATCAGCCGTAAAAGTTCCAAATTCAGCAGAAGTAATACCTAGATTATCACCATTTTGACTACCATACCTTACACCAATACAATGATTAGGTGAAGCAAAACGTGAGATATCGTTAATAGAATTTCCATGACCTCCGACATATATTACTTGTTGGGTTGTTCCTCTAACATATCCATTCATTGTTCCAAATGAGTTTGCAAGGCTATTATTATTATTTCCTACTCCGTTATCAGCATTAATAGTTAGAGATTCAACATTTGCATGAGCTACAAAACTTATTTGTGAGGGTTTGAACGGAATTCCAGAAATGGTTATATTTCCTGTAGCTGTTATTGTAAAATGGCCAAGGTAAACTCTATTTGAAGAACCTGCTGTTCCAGTTGCTCCCGTAGCACCAGTATCACCTTTAGCACCCGTATCACCTTTAGCACCAGTAGCACCGTTGGTACCATTTGTTCCGTCTTCGCCATCTATCCCATCATAGATAAACGACGTGAATGTAATTTCACTTGAATCTAAATAGTTATCCCTATCTAAATCTAGTCCTGTAAATAGTGAAGTACCTTGTCTAGTAACACCACCAACTGTTCTCGATTCTTGTGCAGTACGCGTAAGTGTGTTGTAGCCATTAGTTCCATCATTACCATCTTGACCGTTAGTTCCGTCAACACCATTTGCACCAGCGTCACCTTTTTCACCTTGGATACCTTGAGCACCTGTTGCACCATTAATTCCATTCGTTCCGTCGATACCATTTGTACCAGCATCACCTTTTTCACCTTGAATACCTTGAGCACCAGTTGCACCATTAATTCCATTCGTTCCGTCAGCACCATTTATACCAGCATCACCTTGTTCACCTTTATCTCCTTTAGTACCATTAGTTCCGTCAGTACCATTTGTACCAGCATCACCTTTTTCACCTTGGATACCTTGAGCACCTGTTGCACCATTAATTCCATTCGTTCCG
>NZ_QRGD01000015.1 GCF_003449015.1 Aureibaculum luteum
GCCGTATACGAGACCCGTATGTACGGTGGTGTGAGGGGTGCACTCCGTCAATTATTGGCGGAGCCATCCACTCGATTGCCGTAAGACTTTTACGTATAGCTACTTTTCACCTGTTAATAAGAAAACAGGGTAATTACCTGTTGGTTTATCCATTATACTTGCAGTTTGAATCTTCAAGTGTCTAAACCCTGTGTTTTCTGCAATACTTAAGAATTCGTTTCTATCAAATCCGTAATGAAAGACTCCAGTATCTTCTGTGTGAAAAGAACCATCTTCTTTGTCAAGGTCGGCAATCGCAATGGTTCCATTATCATTTAGCAATGAATAAAATTTCTTAAATATCTCTTGCAAATTTTCTATATGATGAATAGTCATGGACGAAATAATAGAATCAAATTTTGTATTTAATGTTTCTTTTGTTAAATCCAGCTCCAATATTTGAAGCTTGCAGTCTATTGCGTTCATTTTTGATTGTAAAACGCCATTCATAGATGCAGAAATATCGACTGCTGTGATTTCACCCACGTGTGTAGCAATTTGAGATAACAACAATCCAGTACCAGAACCAAAATCCATAATATGCATCTCCTTTGAAAATGATAGATCCTTTAATATTGATTGGGCAATATTATCTCCATTTTGAGTACTTGACTTTTACCTATCATACCCTTCTGCTTTTTCTGCAAAAAAATCTTTTAGTCTAGATTTCATTTTTATTTTTTCTTTGTTGGTAATCAATTGGATATAGTAAAATAACTAAATTTCGATTTCAAATAGAACTTTAAACTGTTTTTTTTAATCTTAGTTTGAAATATTGTCTTAAAATTTTCTATGTAATTATAACGTGAAATCGAAATAAAGAGATCATAGAAAACGATTTTATGTGTAATCTTTCTGCGTTTAAATGAGCTTGTGGCGTTGATGGATAATCAGGAGTACATTAGAGGAAGAAGAGCTTAAAATATTAATGGATATTTATCCTAAAATAAAGGCTTTTTGACAAACGAAGGTATTTAAGACATTTAAAATCACGGATTGTATGTAGAGTTAACGATGAATATGAAACTCCGCTTATTCCAGATGATAATAGTTGCGTGTATATCAATTATTATAAAAAAGGAGTGGCGCAATGTGGCATTGAAGAAGCCTACAACCAAGGTGAAATAACTTGGGAAAACCTATTTCTTGTCATTTGTACCCAGTAAGGGTGCAAGATTATTCAGAATTCGCAGCGGTAAATTACCATAAATTGGAAATTTGCGATGATGCCTGTTCCTTGGGCAAATAACTGCAAGTGCCTGTCTACAAATTTGTAAAACAAGCCTTAGTTAGAAAGTTTGGCGAAGATTGGTATGCTGAGTTAGCGAAAGTTGTGAAAGGGATGGGTAGATAAACAGACGATTTATTTTTAGTTAAGACTTTTTTTGCCTTTTTTACGAAAATATATAAACAAAATAAGGCTTAGAGCGATAAGTACTAAACCCCATTTCCAAATGGAAAACTTTGATTTGAAGTTTAAGCTTACATCTTTGCCATGTTGAATAAAAGTTGCCCAGTAGTAAGGGTGCTTTAATTCGCTATCTAAAGTCGTGTTTAGGTAGTTCAATTTTGCTTCGCGTAGGGCATCAGAGCTTAACTGGCCATTATTTAGATTTTTGTAAAAATTAATAATAATGTCTTTTGATGTTTGATCTGGAACACTCCATAAACTTGACACTGTAGTTGGTACTCCAGCGTATATAAAAGCTCTATTTAACGAAACAATCCCTTTTCCAGATTTTATATTACCCACACCTGTATTGCAAGCACTTAGAACCGCTAATTTTGCGTTTAAATTTAATCCGTACAGTTCAGAAAGAAACAATTTATTATCTTTTATATTATCTGAAAAAGCGAAATAACTTAACTCTGAATTTTTATTATTTAAAAAAGCATGCATTGCTAAGTGTAATACATTGCCGTCTTTTGAATTTGAAATAAAATTTTCTTTAGATGCTTTATTACCACTAAAAACCGTTCCATTTGTAATTTTTTTTATGAAATTAATTTCATCTAATGCACCCGGTAAATTATAGTCACCTTTTCTAATAGCAAGTTGAGGTAATGGTTCTTGAAAATTATCATAAGTTGAGGCAAATAATAAAATATTATCTCTTTTTGATGAGTTATTAGATTTAAGATTGTACTGCATAAAAGGCAATGCAGTAGTATAATTAATTTTTTTATTTTCTATTAGATATTTGTCATCTTCTATTAATAATTCGAAAGGTAGATAGTGCAATATTTTATCGGGAACAATTGTTAATTTATCAAAGTTTCGGAACTTATCTAGTTGCAAACTGTTGTATAAATTTTTTCCTTTTTTTCTTAGTTCAACAATAGAGCTATTTAAATTACCTGCATCTTTTGTGAAGTCTAATACTAATTCTTCTATAGACGAAAAATTTGATATGGGAAAAACCTCAATCGTAGATTTTGTTATACCAAAACAAAATAAATAATTATCTAAAACTTGGTAGTAAATTACCACATCCTTATCATTTAATTGCTTTCTAAAATCAAAAAGACTAAACGAATTGTCATCAAAGAATCTATGGGTAGCATATTCATTATTAATTGTATTTAATATACTTTGTAATTCTTCCTTAATTTCTGTTTTTAATGCGCTGTATTTTTCTGGAGCGTAATTATTTTCAAATTCTTTTGTTTGATATATTAATAACTTTTGTCGTAATAATTTTTCTTTTGCTATTAGAGAATCAGGAACCTTAAGAAAATCACTTTTTCTATTTATTAAAAAATTATGCCATAAAAAGCTTGACTTATCATTAATTATAGTGCTCAATAACTCGTTTAAATTACTAATATTGCTTGATCGAAACTCGTCAGTAATTAAAATTCCTTTAATGATTTTATCATAAATAGTTTCTAATTTTAAAGAATAAAAATTCTTAGAATAAGATTCTTTAAACTGTTTTAAAGCAATTTTATATAAGTTATTAGAAGCGATTATTACAGAGTCATTTTTATTCTCCAGATCATTTAAAGCATCGGCGATCTCTACGATATATGAAATATCATTTATTTTTTTTGTTGGGCTGTAATTTACTACTGAGGAATCATTTAAAATAGTAAGTTCCTTTTTACTTTTTGAAAAATAGTTTATTGTTAATTGGATATCTTGTATAGCGTTAGGGATTAAATTATTTTTAATGTTAAGTAAAGCCTTACTTTGATAAGCAAACGCTTTTAATTGACGAGGCAATTTTGGTCTTTCTTTTAGAAAAGAATTTAATGATTTAATCATTTTATTTGCATCATTTAAACCTATATTAGCTCTAATTATATTAAGATTATAATAATCAGCTTGGGTTTTAAATTCTTTTTTAGGAACTATTTGTAAGGCCTTTTTAAAAAACAGTAATGCTTTTTCGTAATCTTTTTTATTGTTAAAATAATGTAATCCAGCATAACTGTAACCAGCAGATGCTTGATATTTAGACTTTAAACTTAATTTTTTACCTATAATGTAATTATCAATTTTTGTTAAGTAAGATGTAATTGCATCTTCATTATTTAAATTTTTATAGACGCGTATGAAGCCTGTTAGATTAGCAAGGATCATTCCATCAAGTTCAGAAAAGCCATTTTTCACTAATTCTTTTAGCTCTTTTTTTGCTTCGTCAGTTACTAGTGAGGCCTCTGCTTTTTTAAAATAGAACAGCCCTTTTTCATAAAACCCGTAGCGATCGTAGCTTATTGCTAGACCTGTGTAGAGATCCCATAGATCTAATGAGTTAACTTTATCTAGGGACTCATATATTTTAGCAGCATATTCATATTGCTCAAAACTTTCACCTTCTAATCTTAAATTGTATAAAATAAGTCCTTTACCAGTATTAAGCTTGGCATAAATAGCTGTTGGCTTTTTATAATATTTTTCCCAAGTAGAGATACCTTCATCTACTATTATTAATGCTTTTTGATAGTTACGTGATTTCACAAGATAACTGGCATGAAGCAAATAGGAATTTATAAGTTTAACTGTATCTAGAGGGATAGTCTGTTGACTAAATGCTTGAAGCTTTTCGTGAAAGGAATTTAGTTTTTCTTTATTTTTTTCGTATTTAAGAACATAATTATAGTATTTATTAATACTGTCAATAACTATATTTTTGTTATTGGTTTGATTAGAAAACAGCTGTAATCTATCATAAATACTACCCGAGGCTTCAATATGTTTACCTCCCAATTGTAACTTACTTATTTCTGGAGTCAGTATTGTATTATCGTTACTAAGTTGACTAGATGAATAATGAAAACTAAATATGATGAAAAATAATACAACCTTTTTGAGTTTAAAAAGATTGTTTTTATTTGATTTTTTTAAGTAGTTCATTTGCTTCTTTCGTTTTATAGGTGCTTTCAGTAAGTACTTTTTTTAAGGTTTTCTTTGCTTCTACCTTATTATTTAATTTTAAATAAGCAAGTGCAAGATACCAACGAGACTTTTCTGTTAAGGTATCTTTTGTTTTTAGATGTTTTAATAGTAAAGGTACAGCTTCCTTGGCTTTTTCTAATTTGAGTAGGGCATTTGCCTGATAAAATAAATAATAAGGTTCGTTTGTACTTGTATGTAGTTTAGAAAAGAGTTCAAAGGCTTTCTTATATTCTCCTTTTTCATAGGCAGTAAAAGCAATTGTTTTTTCGTCTTGGAAGTTGTTGCCTCTCTCTATAGGCTGAATGACATTTCTATACGGCTCAAAATAACTACTAAATAGCTCATCATTAGAAGGCTTGTTATTTATAGATAGTATACTACTCAACCCAACCAATAATACAATACTGGCAGCGACAATCCATTTTGTATAATTTCTTCTTTTTGTAGTATGTGTACTTTCAATCTCATTTAGTAATTTCTTAAAAGCGTCATCATCAGATGCACTAATTGCTTTTTTTAAATTAAGATGTGCTTTTAAATTACCCTTAAAATTAGGATCTGCATTGATTAAGTGATCAACGACTTTTTTTTCTTCAGGTGTCAACCCGTTTTGTATATATTTTTCTATCAATTCTTCATGTTCCATACCTTATAATTTTATCATGTTTTTTAAGGTTTTAATACATCTAGACTTTTGGCTTCTAACGACACTATTGTTTGTGTAGTTAGTGCATTCAACTATCTCATCAATAGTTAGTCCTCTAGAATAGAATAAGGTTAACACTTCTTGACACTTTTTTCCTAGTTTCTTAAAATGACTTCTTAGTAATTGTTGTTCTATGGTGAGTTCTTCATTTTCAGTTTCAAACGGAACTACTTCAATAGAATCTTCAACTTTTTTTAAAGTATCATAGTTAACAGTCTTATTAAGCTCTTTTAGTCTATCATAGATCATATACTTACCAATACCAAAAAGGTAGGTTTTTAATGAACTTTTAACTTTATTCAGCTTTCCACTAATGGCATATTTTCTCAAAGCAATAAACGCTTCTTGATAGATATCTACCAAATCGTCATAATCTAAGCCATACTTTTTGCCAAAATTCAAAAAGGCATCCCTATTACTCGTATAAAGATTATCTATTTCTTTAGGCTTACTGTGTATTAAAGATACTATATGATTTTTTTCCATTAAGGGGTTTGGTAGTTAAGAATAAAAAAATATTCAATTTTTTAGATAGGATGTTAACATAGGACGATTATAAGGTACTAAAGGTAAATGAAAATACTCAATAGTATGAAAAAATGTAAAACAAACAAGATTTCACTCTTTGTAATACTACTTCTTTTTTTTGGAGGCATTCAAACAAGTGAGGCTCAATTTCTTAAAAAGCTAAAGAAAAGAGTTAAAGATGCTGCAGAAGAAACAGTTTTACGTAAAACAGAAGAAAAGGTAACTAAAAAAACCGAACAAACTTTTGATACCATTATTGATGGAAAAATCGTTAAACGCAAAAGAAAAGTAAAAAAGAAGCCTACTAATAAACCAGGCTCAAATAACACAACGAACTCTTCCAAAAATGAAGAAGATAGAGTTTCTACAGAAGAAATAAAATCTTGGACGAAATATAATTTCGTTCCTGGTGATGAAATAATCTTCGAAGATGATTTAGTAAATGAAGAAAGTGGAGAATTCCCTTCTAGGTGGGATTTACTTAAAGGTAATGCTGAAAATGCTTCAATTACCAATGAAAACGTCATTAATATGTTGAACGGAGCAAAGATTACTCCTTTAATGGATAAGGAAACCTATTTGCCCGAAGTATTTACCATTGAATTTGATGCCTTATTTAAAAGCGTTCATGGTCCAACTTATCAAGATTATAGAGTCAATTTATGGCCAAGCAATAAAAACTACGGCTACTCAGAAGATAAAAAATATTATTGCAAAAGCATCAATGTAAATGTTCATGGAGCTTCAATGGATTGTGTAGACAATTCATCAAATAAAGAATATGCCTCTTTTGATGAGGCAATGATAGTGCCAATTGGTAAACCTGTTTGGAGACATATTGCTATCTCCTTCAATAAAAGAAGCTTTAAGGTATTTATAGATGAAAGTAGAGCATTGAGCATTCCTAATGTAAAGTTTAAACCTGAAGCTTTTAGTGTTGAAGTTTTTGCTTATTACAACGAATTATCTGCTATAAAAAATATCCGTATAGCTAAAGGGGGTAAGAAACTGTACGATCAGTTAGTAGCAGATGGTAAGTTTGTTACTAGAGGTATTCTATTCGATGTAAACAAAGCTTCTATAAAACCAACCTCTTATGGTGTTATTAATAAGGTAGCCAAAATGATGCAAGAACATTCAGATCTTAAATTTTCTATTGAAGGGCATACCGATAGCGATGGTGAAGAATCGTATAATCAACAACTATCATTACAAAGAGCAGAAGCAGTTAAAAAAGCACTTATAAATGCTGGTATTGACCAAGAAAGACTAGAAACCAAAGGGTTTGGAGAAAGCGTACCACTTACTGAGAATACGACCCCAGAAGCTAAAGCAAATAATCGTAGAGTAGAATTTGTCAAGCTGTGATCGCAGAGCCAAAATTAGGTTTTGAGCTATGCCGAGCAGCGACGACAAACCAACTAAGTTAGTTTGTGAAAATTTAAAAAATAATATTAAAAATGAAACCAAAAGTATTAAAACTAAAAACAATACTCGTATGTATGGGTATGTTGTTGTGCTATTCACAGCATACAAATGCCCAATTCTTTAAAAAATTAAAGAAACGAGCTGAAGAAGCTGCAAAAGAAGCAGTACTTAGAAAATCCGAGGAAAAAGCTGCTACGGAAACCGAAAAAGGAATGGACAAACTATTCAATTTCGATTTTTCTAAAAAAAGTATGGATCCTTCGATATTACCAGAGAGCTATGACTTTGAATGGAAATACAAACTACAAATGAAGTCTAAATCTAATCAAGGTGAAATGGACATAGTCTATAATTTAAAATCTGGAGCTAATTATTTCGGTTTTAAACCAGTATTTAAAGAAAAAAAGTTTACAGACAGTATAGTAATGGTAATGGATGAGGATTTAAAAACCATGACCATTTTTAGAAATTCCAACGATATAAAAACTGGATATATCATTTCGACCCCAGTAGAGACAGCTGAAGATGTTGCCCAAGAAGAAGAGCTTATGAAAGAAATGAATTATAAAGAATTAGATACAAAAGAAATTTTAGGATACACCTGTCAAGGGTTTCAAATAGAAAATAAAGAAATAAAGATGATTATGTATGTAACTTTTGATGCACCTGTTAGTTTTAACCAAATATATAATGGTGCAAATAAAAAAGCTTTACCAGAAGGTTTTGACCCAAAATGGTTAAAAGGAGCAGATAATAGTTTAATGATGGAAATGACATTTATAAACAAAAAAAAGAAAAAATTTAATACTACTATGACTTGTGTTGAACTGGTAAACGAACCTATGTCAATAATCGTGAGTGACTATGACTTTAGGAAGTTAAATGCAGAAACTGCTGAAGGAGATTATTAATAATTAAAATAAAAATTATGAAAACGAAAATTTTAGCAACAGTAGTATTATGTCTATTTACTTTATTTTCTGCAAAAGCACAAGAAGAAAATTTTGTAGTACTCATTGGTAACAAAGAACATCAGGTAAAAAATGTTGAGTTATTTAATAAAAAATCATTTAAAACACTTCCAAAAAAATATCCTAAAAATATATTTAGTATAGGTTTAGTAAAAGGTGAATTTAAAGAAAGTAGAGGCATAATAATCTTACAAAAAGGGTCTTATATTCATCTTGCAAGTGCAAAATGGTACATTCCAGAAGTAGACACATTCCTTCCAGGAGATGGGTTCCTTCCAGGAGATGCGTTTAAACCTGGTGATCAATTTTCTGTAGGAGAAAATAAAGTAGAATTACAACGATCAAAAAAGGGTTCAGTTATTCTAAAAGTTATATAGTTGAAATAAAGACTAAAAATAAAATAATAGTTTAAAACCCTTCTCAAAGAGAAATAATAAAATAAAAAATTATGAAAAACAAACTACAAATTACACTACTATTAAGTTTAGTAGTACTGTTAAGCTCATTTACAGATAAAACGAAAGAAAATAAAACGGAGACTACAACAGCCACGGCAAGTTTTGGGCAGCTAAAAGCGGCTTTAAAATCTCCTACAGGCAAGGCCTATTTTTTTACAGATAAAAAATACTATAGGCAAAACCTACGTACAGATAAATTAGAAAAAAGTGCTGTTATTAATGGCAATTTTAAAGGATTGGTAAACAGCGTTGACGCTGCTCTGCTTCATACTAATGGTAAAGGTTATTTTTTTAAAGGCAGCAAGTATTACCGTTATAATTTTTACACGAACAAAGTTGACAAAACAGACATTATCAGTAAAAACTGGAAAGGAGTACCCAATAATGTAGATGCCGCCGTTGTACATTCCAACGGTAAGGCATACTTTTTTAAAGGAAGTACGTATTACCGTTACAATAGTTCTACTCGTAAAGTTGATAAAACAGCAGCGATTAGTACCAACTGGAAAGGCGTACCAAATAATGTAGAAGCTGCTTTACTACATACCAATGGCAAAATCTATTTTTTTAAGGGTAATAAATATTACCGTTATAGTATTAGTGCAAAAAAAGTTGACAAAGTAGGTACTATAGGTGTAGATGGCTGGAAAGGACTTTCTTTTACTAAAACATCAAACAATGCTACTGCTTCTACAAAAGATAATATACGTTTAAAAGTAACCTTAACACGTATTAAATCTATACAAGCAAGAGATAGTGATGATATTGCAGATTTCACGTTTCAACAATTCGTTGATTACAAAACCAAAGGAAATCAAAAACGTGCAATTGAAAAGAAAATTAAAGTAGGTTCTAAAGACGTAAGTATTAGGATTAAAGAAGCATTCAGAATCAACAAAGAAGCTATCGCTATTATAAATACAGGTGGAAGTCAGCAAATTCATGTACGAGAAGGAGACGAAAATCATATTATTAATAACTCGCTGGTTTATGAAATTACACCTCAAGAAATAGCCGATAAACGTGCTGAATTTAAGATAAAAACCGCCCTTAGTGAAGTTAATAGTGAAGGAATTGGACTTTTTGAGAAAAATACATATAAATATATAGCTAAGTATGGCAGAAACGATATTGAAGTAAGTATCAACGAAGTGCTAGAATATTTACAAAATCCTCGGGCTACAAAATACAGATCTAGTAGTTATTTTAAAGGCGGCAGAGGTGGCGATATGCATGAATATGGTGCTTATGGAAATGTAATGTGGATGAAAAAAGGGTCTAATAATTCTTTAATAGGGCATTTAGAATTTGGTGATAATAATAAGGAAACCTATGTACGCCTTTATTACCGTTTTGAGTTAGTACAATAAGCTTAAAGACACAACAAACCTTTACTTTTTTTTGGCAAGTAAAGGTTTTTATTGAACAATAAATTAAAATAGCTACATACTATTTCATTCGTGTTCATTAGTGAAACCCATGTCTAAACAAAAGAAATTATTAAAGCAAAAAAACCATAACCATGAAAACTAAAATTTACATCCTATTACTATTCGTATGTACACTATCTCAACCGTGTATAGCACAACAATCGCAAACTCCTTTACCTAAAGTTGAAAACCATCTTAAAGGAGAGTTAGATTATACCCATGAAGCATTAGAACTGGTCCAAGAACAAGCAAATGGAGAAGAAATTATTCTTGGAAAAATAAATAAAGATGGCACGATTCATTTCAATTTGCCTGAATTTGATATTAAGGCGATTTATGATAGTATTAATTTACAACATTATAACTTTCATAGCTTGTTTTTAATGCAAGGTTGTAAAGGCAGAGATGATTTTGCAGAAACACCTTTTGATGATGTATACTCACAAAAATATGCCCCGATATTCATAAAAAAATATGGAATAAACGTAGCGGTATTAGAACCTGTGACCAATGAAAAAATATTAGGTAATAATAAATATGCTAGTGATAGTCTTGCTGTAGGTAGTAAGTATTTTTGGTTTTATATGGATAGAGCAATAACGTATAAAGATGAATGCATTAAAACATCTTTTGATGGTACTTATGATATTGAGGTTGCTATTAGTGCGAACATTCAATTTAAAAAGGGGTGGAACTTTATAGAAGAAAATCTTGTAGCGGTTCAAAATTATAGTAAAGGTGATTACCATGCCACCAAACCAAAAAAAATACAGTTTACCAAAAGTTCGCCTGCATCTAAAAAGGTGAAATGGTTTTTAAGACAAATAAAGAAAGATGAAAAAATACAAGTTGCCAAAAGATTAGATAATTTCACTCCCATAACAAAACAGCAATTTGAAAAATGGGTGCCAAATAAACTAGGTGATTTATCAGTAACGATCAAAGAACACGGCAATCCACCTAGAGGAGTAAAAAACAAAAACAATATTCATTTAACCTATGCTAACGAAACTCAAAAAAAAGAAATAGACCTTTATGTAGTTGATTGTGCTAAGAGCCCTGATGATATGGAGATTATAAACTATGCATATGCAATGGAAAATAATGGTAAAGATGAAAAGGATATAAAGCACTATATAGCTCAATATAGCGAACGAGCAAAAGCCACACAGCTATTCTACAAAGTTGAAGATAGAATAATTGTAAACGCTTCAGGAGTGAATATTAATGCGGAAGACCTATGGGGTTATATTCAAAAATTAAATGTAAAAAAATTACTGAAATAATGAAAAAACATATCACACTAGTATTGCTATTAGTATTAATAGTTAGTTGTTCTGACACTAAAAAGGATAAAATAAAAGACGGTACTAAAATAGAGCAGACTCAAAATGACACCTTCTTAAAAGCAACGATAGATGGCGTAACTTTTTATGCAGATGCTCCTATATATTTTTCAGCTCAAAATATTATCACACTAGCTGCTGTAAGTAAAGATAAAACCGAAAAGATTAGAATTTATATAAATTATAACAAAGGACCAGCAACCTACACTTTTGGTGAGGGCATAAGCAATTCAGATAATATGGTATATACCAACACTAAAGTTGATTGGTTAGCTGCAAAAACAAAAGGAAAAGGTGCCATTACCTTAACGGAAGAAGGCGATTATTTAATTGGTAAATTTTCTTTTACAGGCGTAAACAAAGAAGATAGTAGTACAAAACAAATTACTGATGGTGAATTTAAGGTGAAAACAGGCTCTTAATTAAAGGAAAAAACAAATGAAAAAACTAATCACAATTACCATGTTATTACTGCTAGTGGTAGCGTGTAAAAAACAAAACAATCCGTTAACTAAAATTAAGGAAGCTGCTGGTGCTGCAGAAGAAGCGAAACAAGGTTTAGGCAATGTAAATGAAATAGTGAAGGCGACAGAAGATTTAGAAAAAAACACAAAAGAACTTGCAGAATTGACCCCAATTACGAAAGAACAAATAAAAACGTGGATGCCTGAATAAGTAGTCGATTTAAATAGAACATCATATAATATTGCTAGTCAAATGGGTATTAGCACATTTAAATTAACTTTTAAAGGAGATGATGATAAAAAGATAAACATTACCATCCCAGATGGTGCAGGTAATGGTTCAGCGATTGTCTCCATGTTTATAATGATGCAAAATATGGAAGTTGATAAAGAAGATGAATCAGGTTATGAACGTACACAAACGTTCGATGGTCAGCGTACTTTGATAAAATATCAATCATCAGGAAATTATCAAAAGTCTACACTCCAATGTTTAATAAATCAAAGATTTGGTATAGAGGTAAATGCATGGAAAATGACTCCAGAAGAATTGTGGAGCTATATTAAAAAATTAGAGATTGATAAATTAATAGACCAAAAATAATTCTGTAATTTAAAGCTTATTTAGCTTTAAACTCTGAAAAACAACTAACATTAATTATGGAAAATTCAGAACACACCAAAGAAACAAATAATGCTTCGGCAACAGAAGAAGATAAAACAATTGCTATTTAGAGTATTTCACCGACAGGAAGTTATGAATTAATAAACTTTACTATCATATAAATATCTCTATGAAAACTGTTAATTCAAAACTAAGGGGGAGAAGCGAGAGGGTAGCGTGCTAAAGCAACGCTACTGATTCATTTTGCTTCGCAAAGCTCTGTGGTTAAAGGGTGTTTGAAAAATACTGGGTAGATAAGGAATTATTGAAATTGTAACAATTCCTTTGTAAAGCCCTGAAAACATTAGAAAAAATTGTTACAATTTGTAGTTTTCTAGAAATTAGATAAAAAATAAATTGACTGCCAACTACCGCATCCGCCCCGAAGTGTCGTGAGCGGATTTGGTTCATTTTTAAACTGGTGGATTCTCAAACGCTAATGCCAGCCTCTAAATCCACAAGTTGAAAAACGTTTTTCAGTTTAATTTTAATATAGAGGTCGATTTCTTAAATAAAATAATTTATTAACTATTTATTTGTGTTAAAATAAAATCCCACCCCTTAAATAAAAAAGGAGTGGGAAAATTGCTATGAAAAAGAATAAGTTATTCTAAGAATAACTTAAGAGTACTAATTTATTGAATGTATCATTTTTTTGCGACCTTCAGGAACAGTCAAAATGTTTATTTCATCTGAAGTTTAATTTTCTTAAAAATTTGATGAGCTTCGTTGATTGTGCTATCTATTATATCCCGGTCAGTCTTCATATATATATATCGGTTGCCAGTTTTTCTAATCTTTTTTTCATCTTTTTGTTCTCATCGGTAAAGTAGAAATCATCAACTACTTTTATTAATGCATCATAGATGTTCATACTCACGTTTATGGAAGCTGATCTATAAATATATTCTATTCCGCCATTAGAATCTATGGATGCTCTCTCTTTTATCGCATTCTCTATTTGTTCCATTTTATGGTAAATTTTTGCTTCAGCTCGTCCATCAGCACCACCAGGACCACAATTGTATGCCGTCCTAATCAAATATTCATAGCTTAATGCATCCATATAATTATTTTGATTTTACAGATTCAAAAATAACTATCTTTTGATAGTAATCTATTAAATGGTGAAGATTTTTGTATGATTTTTTAATTTCGCTAAAATGCTAATTAATAACTGTTCGTTTCTAAAATTCAAAACATTTCAAAACAGATAGTATAAATTTATAGTTGATAATTTAATAATATTTATTATCATTATTGAATTGGGAATTTTTAAAAAAAAATAATATTAATTACCACATCCATCCCGAAGTATCGGGAGCGGATTTGGTTCATTTTTAAACTGGTAGATTCTCAAACGCTAATGGCAGCCTCTAAATCCACAAGTTGAAAAACGGTTATTTTCCTTAAAAGACTTTTTTTGCTCTGCGACCTTCGGGAGCAGACAAGGTTGTTTTTGTGGGAACAAAAACACATCTTGCACTTTTCGGTAAAAACTTGCTTCAGCTTTATAATCGGCACAATCACGAGCCTTTGATTTCTATGTTTTAGTTCTCAGACTAACAAGTAATTATCTAGATTAATTGTCTTTTGTGTTAATTCACATAGCTCTTTGATATTAAGTTTTGTTTTTAATTTAATCATTTAGCATATCTCTAGCCCCATTTTTAATAATTTAACTTTTCTAATTCTTATATAATGAATTTGCCTAATCCTTAGAGTTCACATTAGTGGATAACAGTAAAAATGACCATTTACTAGTTATTTAATACCATTTATACGGAAATGTATGATATAGGTTAATTAATGACTATTTAACGAAGTTAATTTATATACAAAACTTCTGTAAGTAGTATCTTTAAGCTTACCAGAAATAAAGGGAAATGAAAAAAATAATTACGATACTTTCACTTATTAGTATACTATTTTCGTGTAAAACGATACAAGTAAATCAACAAAGTCAAAAAACAACAAAAACAGTAGTAGAATTGGGAGTAATTGGAAAGGTTAATTATAAATTCAAAACGGATAGATTAGAAACTACTGCCTTGCCAGTTTACAATCAAAAAATAAGAGTAGCTACAAATAATGTAGTTTTTAATACTACTACTTTCAAAACCTATACTAAAGCATCCAATCAACAAAATCAGAAAATTAACATCACCTATATAGATTCAGCTGAGAATAAACCAAGTTACGTCAATCTTCAATTTTTAGATAAAGTACAATTGATAAATGAATTAAATGCGGAGTATAATGATGGCATAAGTACTTATTTACAGAATGCCAAGAATAATATAATCATCACAGGAATCTCCACTTATTTTAACAGTGAAGATTTAGAAAATTTATCACAAGCAGATGAAGTATATCTCATTAATAATAAACCAAAAAAATACAATTTAGAGTTAATTAAGAATGGCAGAACTATTGCCAACATCGATATGGCTAATGGAGTTTCTTTTACTTATACTACTGCTTCATTTTGTTGGAAGAAAGAATATGGTAAAATTAGCATAGTTAACATAACCGGAGCCAATGAAGGTTGTGGAAAAGATACTTATAAAAATGTTTCTCGTTTAAACAAAAAAGTAAATCTATTTAAGTACTAAGTTTTTATTTAGAATCCACCTTTTGCAAGAGTATTGTACCTTCTAAATAATTTGAATTACGCCTATAATTCTTCTTTTTTTCAAAATGTACAGAGATAATCTTACCCAATTTATATTCTTGTTCCAATTCAAAGACCAATCTTGTTATTGAAGAAAAATCACCTTTTAAAGTAAATGAATATGTATTGATTATGGCATTATCAACTTCAAAAATATGTGGAGTATTAAAATTAACAATTGAAATGTTTGTAGAATCGGAAAAGACGGAAATTCGCTGTAATAAGTTATTTTGAAATGAATTTTCAGTAGATATTTTTTTAGATTTTAAAATGGAATCGTAATAAATATTAACCTGTTTTAAACTCAACAATTTTCCCGAAACATTACTTAATAATTCTTGTTCAATTTTAAGCGTTTGGTATTGTTTTTTGAGTGTTAATGTTTTAGAAAATGAAAATTGATAGGCCACCCACAACATTAGTAGGAACCCAATCAATAATAAGATGTTTTTTTTCTTCAAATTCATTATACTTTTAACTTCAGTTCTATTTCAAATGCTGCAGTAGATTTTTTATCAGTTCCATAGTGCTTTATAGCCACATTTTCTATCCAATCTAACTTTTCCAATATATTTATCCAATTTGAAAAATCTTCATTAATTGCGGATTCACCTTTAATCAAAATGGTATTTTCTTCCAATAGAATTTGTTTCTCTTTTTTAATACTCTTCTGAAGTGGTTGATAGTGCAATTCGGTTAAGGTGATTGAATTGGGTAATTTACCACCCAGTTGATCTAAATACCATGACACTTTCGAAGAGGACAACGAAAAATCGGTGACCAAACGTTCTTTTTTATTGACATCATCCGTAAGTTGAAGTAAAGAGTTTTTATAAGTTTTATTTAATTCTAGTTCTGAGGAAATGGCATTTATTTCCTTATTATAACTACTAAAAAGCAAAAAACTAATCATCAAAGAAACAAATAGAAGTGTTAGCCCCAAGGTCAAACCTACTTTAAAAATACGTTGTTGCTTAAAATCAGAAAATAGTGTTGTACTTAGTTCTAAAAAATTGGAATCGGTAAGGGATTGTTGCGTATAGTACGAAATGATTCCCGCTAAAGGCAATACACTGTTATTTGTTAAATTAAGTCCGTTCAAATTATATTCCGTTTCACTTACAACAGTAACAGAGTTAATTGCATCTATTTCATTCTCAACAAAATTAATTCTACTATTTGAAGTTTGTAAATTGTTGACATCAACTATATCCTTTAATTGAGCAATGGCTAAATTTCCTAATGAAAATTCAATACAATTGTATTCTTGTTTTTTGTAGCTATTAAGAAGATTATCTACATATTCCTTTCTACTTATAGCTATAAAGCTTTTAGTTGAAGTGTTATAAACTTCATAATAAAAGTCTTTACTGTTTAAATTAGGAAAGGCTTCCGCAATTGCTTTTTGTTCGTTGTATACACCATTTAATGTTTTTGAAAGAACTTGATCGGTATTAACAATTAAATAGAAGTGTTGGCTTTTAGGAAGTTGGTCTTTTAAGTCAGTTGCAGCACTGCTTATAAATGTTTTTTCTACTAAAAACTCACCCTTCTTTTTCTTTAAAAGGAGACCGTTAATTGCTTCTTTACCATCTTTAGAAGTATGTTCTACTCCACAAAAAAGTGAACCGAATTTTGTATATGTCAACAGTTTGTCTAACACTATTTGATGATGGTAGGTTTAATTAATACAGTCAGTTTCTTTTTAGTGTCCTCACGTTTCTTTTTACTGAAAAACCATTTGATTACTGGTATTCTTGCTAAAAATGGAACACCATTACCTGAGTCATTTTTAATTTTTTCTTCCAAACCGCCCAAAATGACCAAATCTTGATCTTTAACCCTAATGATTGAATTGAACTCTCTTGAATTAATGCCGGGAGGTGCATCGTCTGCTACTTTATTACTGTTAAAGGTTGATTGGATGACATTTATATCTAAGGTAATTTGACCATCGCCTGAGACTAGTGGTTTTATATTGATGGCAAATTCAGCATCAATCGGTTGGTAATTAGTAACATCCGATATTTGTGGGTTTAGACTCCCAATAATATCACGTTGTGTAACGGCGTAATATGTAGTTTCACCAATAGATAAATTGGCTCTATGACCGTTTAATGCCGATAATCTTGGTGATGATCTGATTTTTATGTCTCCATTGGTTTCCATCGCTTTGATATTAGCAAAAAAATTAGGAACAACCTGTCCTAAATTTAAAGAACCAAAACCACTAAAACCACCAATTATCCTATTAATTGTACTCGCTCCCAAATTGACATCAGCATTTGGATAAATATCACCTTGTGTTGTGGTGGGTTCTGCACCAATTCCCCAACTAATTCCTGTTTCTATCGTTGCTGATTTATTGACTTCTAATAACATTACCTCTATTAATATAACAGGTACTGGTTTATCAATATAGGTAATAAACTCTTTAAAACGCTTAATATTTTGACTTGGCCCACTAACTATAAAACTATTCAACTCCACATCTACCATTACTTTTAAATCTTTAACCACATCTTCTGGTAGCATATTGATTAAAGATTCTACTTGGTTGTCTCGCTCTGAAAATGATTCCGTTCTGTTGGTATTTATATTTTGAAGATTGGAGTTGTTTAAGCTGTTTACATTACTAGAACTACCTGTATTAATGTAATTGCTAGAATTATTATAATTACTATAGCCACTGTTCTGTGAATAACTGCTAGTTGACCTGCCTGCTCTTCTTTCTGTACTTGTATTATTGGTCATCACTTCAATAGACCGATGCATTAAAGGAATTACTACAGCATCACGTAAAGATATCTGCTCCTTTTTCCCAAAGTAATAAATAGAGTCTCTTTTTTTATATGTAAAATCTGTGTTTTCAAGTATTCTATCCAAAAGTAAATCATAAGTGATGAAATCTGCTTTTACTGTTGCATTTCCAGCCTCATTTAAAGGTGCTGCGGTAAACATATTCTTATTAAGCTCATGACCAATGTCGTAAATGACATTTGATATAGGCGTATTGTCAAATTCGACATTCATTATTTGTGAAATAGTATCAGTTACTTCAAAGAAAAAATTAGACCGCCGCTGTCTTTGAGGTCGTTGAGATTGCTGCGGTCTTTCTGGCTCCTTTCCTGTTGAATTACTTTTATTTTGATTTGGAATCGCAGTAATTTGCAGAATGTCATTTTGTTCAAAAAGATAAAAATTGTCTCTTGTTTTAGTTACGGAAAGATTATTGGCAAAAGCAATTTTATCTAAGGCATTATCAAAAGGCATACTTTTTATATATGATGATATTAATAAACGTTCCATTCCAGGAGCAAAAACCAAATTTTTACCCGTTTTATCCATAATCTGTTTAAATGCCAAGTACAACGTATCTCTTCTTAAATCGACACTAAAAATATCAGCGTTTATATTGTAATTAATAGGAATTTCACGTTGTTTTACAATAGGAACTTCTTTTTCCAATTTATGAATTGAAAATATATTCCCTGTAAAATCTATATCCAAATCATACTCTTTACATAAAAAAATTAAAACATCAGAAACTGTAGCGTTAGAAAAATTATTTCGAATGTTAATATCATTTAGTTCTGGATGGATATTCAAATTTAATTTATGGGCTGTTGCCAAGGCCTGTAGAAAATCAGATAGTGTAACATCATTTACATTTATTTCTGCCTTTTGACTTAAGCCTGGGGCATCTATTATAATACTTTCTAATTTGGTTTGAAGTTGATCAATGCGGGCATTTTGTGCCTTTAATTGTAGTGTAAACCCAACAAACATGATTAGAAATGAAAATTTTAAAATGTAGTTTTTTATCATACTATTTTTTTTATAAATACACTAAAAGTCAGTTAATAACGGATATACTTCTTCAATGGAAGTTTCTCCAGTTACTACCAATTGTAAAGCATTGTCTTTTAAGGTTGCAATTTTTTTAGTTTTAATATATGCGTCAATCTCCAAACTGTTTTTTTTGATTTGTTCTGTCAATTCTCTAGTTATAGGAATAATTTCATAGATAGCTTTTCGCCCAGAATAACCAGTATGGAAACAATCACTACATCCAACAGCTTTGTAGTGTTGCGTCAGTGATTTAGGAATTTCAAATCCATCAGGGAAAAGTTCCTTTGAAACTGTTGCTTTACTTTTACAATGGTTACATAATTTACGAACCAAACGTTGAGCCACACTCACTTTTAGGGTACTCGCAATTAGAAAAGACGGTACACCCATGTCAATTAATCTAGAAATGGTTGCCCAAGCCGAGTTAGTATGTATTGTTGAGAGTACCAAATGTCCAGTTAATGAAGCTCGTACAGCCATGTTCGCTGTATCAACATCTCTAATTTCACCTACCATAATTATATCAGGGTCTTGGCGTAAAAAAGTACGTAGTGATTTTGCAAAATCTAACCCAATATTTTCTTTGAGTTGTACTTGATTAATGCCTTCCAAGGTATACTCAATAGGGTCTTCAATAGTCAAAATATTTCTTGCATTCGTGTTTAATAATTTCAAGGTAGCGTAAAGTGTTGTTGTTTTTCCCGAGCCCGTTGGACCAGAAATCAATACAATCCCATTTTGATTTTTAACACTATTCTTGTAACGTCTTAAATCTTCATCTGTAAACCCTAGTTTATCTAATTGAATGTTTGTAGCTTCTTTAGAAAGTAAACGCAATACCAACTTTTCGCCATGTAAAGTAGGTAAAGACGAAACCCTAATGTCATAAGATTCTACTGGTGTATTGATGTTGATACGACCATCTTGTGGTAGTCGTTTTTCAGCGATATCTAGTCCAGATTTTACTTTAAGCTGATTGATAATTTTAGGATATTCCTCTGTTGGAATTACATATCGCTCCAATAGTTTACCATCAATTCTAAAACGCACCCTTCTTGTATGTTCAAAAGCTTCAAAATGAATATCACTACTACCTAAAGATTTAGCTTCATGGATTATATTAATCAATAAATCTTTAGAGTCAGTCAGCTGTGTATTAATGGCTGTATTTGTTTTTCTATAATTCTGACTTAAGTATTGTTGGATATTCTCTGTGGTCTCCAGCAAAAGCTCAATTTTTTTACCAAGGATAATTTGTAGTTCATTTTTAAGATTCTCTTGGTTTTCCTTATCTGATTTAAATATTATACTTCCATTTTGTTTACTATGAGGAATAATCCGATAATGATATGCCTGTTCAGCACTTATTAATTGTTGTAATTGGGTCGCTATGTTAAAATTATCGCTCATTAAATGGCATATAAATTAGTGAATTCAAAAATCCAGTTCACACTTAAAATCATAGTTAAAAACAAGGCTTGTAATCCTGCTAACGGTACAGTTGCATCTTTAAGTGATGGCTTTAATAATAAAAACACCATTAATGAAAAAACTAAGGAAAATGAAAACAGAATGATAAATGTACTTATGGGAAAACTAATTGCTATAACAATGAAAAAAAATACATCTCCAAGTCCCAATGCATCATTTAATTTGGTTTTTAATTTGAATTTAGCATAGAGAAAAAGTATGCCAATTATCAAAACAATAATGACTAAATTCATACCAATATTTACCAAGTATTGCATTGGGGTGGTTTCTAAAAAATAAGAAAATGACAATAATATTCCTGAACCTATCAATATCACGAGATAGACTTTTCGTTCTCTAAAATCTTGAATACAAATGGCCAGAAGACAACAAAGGCTTATTATTTTTAATAGAATCATCTTATGAACTTGACTTAATTAATCTTTTATTATTTCCTTTAAGATATTATTGTGATCCACTTCCCAAACATTAAATACGCCATCGCCGTCAAAATCCGTAACCGCAGTAGCACGAGCTTTAAAACTATTATTTGAAGCTTCTATAATATCATAGGCATAATTAGCATTGCCATTTTCTAGCACAGTTTGGGGTGCTTCAAAATCAATCGCATTAAAATCAGAGCTATACTTAGAAATCATAAAAAACTGTTGCCGTTCTAAATTATAAATATGTTTAAGCTGTGTTTGTGCCTCTAAACTTTTTGTTTTTGAAATTAAAGGCATTAGGTTAGGTAAGGCTAGCAATAATAAGATACCTATAATCACCAAGACTACTAACAATTCTTGTAAGTTAAAAGCGGATAGTTTTTTTGAATACATTTTCATTTTTAGGTGATTTTGATTCAAATCTAAATAAATATTTTAATTCGGAATGACCATATATATGCATATAACAGCCTAAAAAACGGAAAACCTTACAATAGGTTAAGAGAATCATACCATTCATTCTGATAAGTATCAAATAGGTTTAAACTTCAGGTTTTTAAGAAAATCAACGCGAAATTGTGTCTAACTTTATATCAGAAAATAAGTCCTAAAAAAGCTTAGTATAAAATCGCTAAACAATCCATTAACTAAATTTTTTGTTATGAATAAATTGTCACTATTAACTTTTCTATTTATTTCGTTTACAGTTTATAGTCAAGACCTTCCTGAAGTAATATATCCATCTCCAACAGCAGCTGCATTGGGGGAATATGGAAACACTCCAATATCTCTATCTACAGGAACTCCAGATATTAATATTCCTATATGGGTAATAAAAGGCAAAAAGCTGAGTGTTCCTATTTCATTGTCATATAGAGCTTCTGGTATTAAGGTAGAAGAGCTTGGTTCGCAAGTTGGTTTGGGTTGGACGCTTAATGCAGGGGGAATGGTTACAAGAGCAGTTAAAGACAAAGTAGATATTGGCACAAATATTCATGGAATGGCTCCACAAAGATCTCCTTTGATTGATGATACTTTTTTTTCAGCTAATTTCTACCGCAACGGCTACAGTTCAATAAATGGTAGAACAGATTTAGTCGAAACATTATTCGACACTTATGAATATAAGGATAAGTCTCCAGATGTATTTTATTATAATTTTGTAGGATTTTCAGGGAAATATATTTTTGATGATGCTGGAAACCCTATGGTTTCACCAGATATTAATTTTAAAATTGATGGTCTTGCATCTAAAATTACAGATACTAATGGGAATATTTATTCTTTTAATCTTTATGAATCTGATGACAATTCATCGACAATAACTGGCTGGTACTTAACAAAAATAGAAAGTGCCGATTTAACTGAATGGATAGATTTTGAATATACTTCCGAGACAAATCAAACGCTTATTAATAAAAGGGGGGCGTTATTGATAAACTATTTTAATACTGGGACAGCCAATTCTATTCCTTGGTATCAAAGTCCAGCCAATACAAGTTATAGGCTTTTCAAAATTACAACTAGTTTTGGAGAAACAGTAACTTTTAATGCAGGAGAAGATCGTGAAGACTTATATGCTACAAGTTCATTGGCAGAGTCATACAGACCAAAAACAATCGGAGATATAGAAATTAGCTATTCAGGAAACTGTATAAAAAAAATAGATTTCGACTATGAGTTTGTAGAATCTGAAACTCCAGGATATGTAGATACTTGGTGGAATGGTACGAGCCATGATTTAACTTGGGCAAATAAACGCCTTTATTTAAAAGGATTAACAGAAACCACTTGTAATGATGACGATGTAAAAACATATGACTTTGAATACTATGGAAGAACTACCGCTAATAAAGATTTATTACCCAGTAAATTATCTTACGCCCAAGACCATTGGGGGTATTTTAATGGAGAAACTTCAAATCAGTCCTATGTGCCTACTTTTCAGGGTAATATTCCTGATTTTAATGGTTTAAACCATTACTTAACTGTTAATGGAGCAGATCGCACACCTTCTTATCCACATATGGAATATGGCACTTTAAAATCTATTACCTACCCCACTGGAGGTGAAACAGAATTTATTTTTGAGCAACATCAAAATATAAACGGAGGGCACCTCCCGCATTTAAATTTAAATGCTAACTCTGGTGGTCTCAGAATAGAAGAGGTTAATGATAAAATAGACGGTGTTACTGTTAAAAGTAAAAAATACACATATTCAGGTGGTTCATATGCTGACTATCCATATTATGGAGATAGCGATTTAGTTTATGTTACTGAATCTTATGATAGTGAATCGGAACAACTACATCATTTAATACATCCTGCAATTGGCACGGGGTCCACAAGTACAGAAGCTGATCCTTTACCTTATATTAAAATGGGCTCGGGTAACCCTATAGCCTTAGGTATTACTAATGGTTATCATTTAAATTACGGAAGTGTAATAGAAAAAGAAACAGGAAATGGCCAGGTTCATCATAGTTTTACAACTGCAGGATGGTCTGGCTTAGGAATAGTGGTATATGACGATATTGATGTAACTGTAAATCTTGTTAGGAAACATCATCAAAGGACTTATTGGTCTTTAGTTGAAAAAAGTTCATGGACTACTTTTAGCCATAAATGGCCATTTGTTCCTGCAATAGATCAAAGTTGGAAACGGGGATTACCTATATCTAAATCTTATATTTCTGAAGGGGATGAACTTATTAAGTCCATTTCATATAAATATGACTTTAAAGAGTTAAAAGGTATTAAGAGAAAAGTGAGATATAATACTGCAAACGAAATGGAAGAATATTTAAACAGTATAAATCTATCTCCAATGTCTAGTGCGACTATTGTATATATGAATATGGAATTACCAGGTACTACGGGTGGTTCTGGTAATATCAATTCAGGTTCGGAGGAAATATTTTATTATCAAGACACAAAAGTGAGCATGGGCGTAGCATTGGTAAACAAAGAGACAATTATAGAAAACGGTATTACTACGGTTAAAGATTACACCTACAATGACCAAAATCAGTTAGCTACTACCACATTCACAAATAGTCTAGATCAAACTATAGTATCAGAAAATAAATACCCACAAGACTTTTCTGCACCTAGTAATGTATATGAGAAAATGGAGACTGCTAACATTATCAATCCTGTAATTGAACAAAATACTACTATAGATACAGAGCCTTTATCTAAGGTGAAAAATAATTATGAAGATTGGGGAAATACGGTTTATAAACCAAAGATTGTTCAAACTTCAAAAGGTACAGATATTTTAGAAGACCGTGTTGAATATCTTGATTACTATGACAATGGTAATATACAAGAAGTATTAAAGACTGACGGTACGCATATTGTATATATCTGGGGTTATAAAGAACAGTATCCTATAGCCAAGATAGAGAATGCTACTTATTCTGAAGTATCAAGTGAAATAAATAATTTACATACAAAGTCTGATGCTGATGATGACCGTACTGTAGATATAATAGATAGTAGCGGCGTTATCACAAGTTATGAAGGTAATGAAGGGGCTTTACGCTCAGCCTTAAATTCCTTAAGAAGTTTGCCAGCATTGTCAGATGCCATGATTACCACCTATACCTTTGATCCGTTGATTGGCATAACAAGCATGACCGATGCACGAGGTTATGCAATGTACTATGAATACGACCACTTTAATCGTTTAAAACAGGTAAAAGATAAGAATGGTAAAATCTTAAGCCAGAATGAATACCATTATAAAAACTAATAACTAGAAAATATACAATCACATGAAAACTCATTATTATTTATTACTAGTAGTACTTTTTTGTATAAGTATTCCCAATACTGTTGAAGGGCAAAATAAGAAAGGCAAATCTTCGACTGATTTATTGTTAGGAACTTGGACATTTGATTACGATTCTTCTCTAAAAAATATAGACAAGAGTAATAAGTCACAATTTGATTCCCTTCCTAAACAACAACGCAGTGAAATGAAATCAATATACTTAAACAGGCAAATAGTATTTGAAGCTGATGGCAATTTTACATTATTATTAGCAGATAAAAGAAAGTCAACGGGAACATGGAAACTCAGTGAGAATGATAAATATATCCTTTTTACAAGCCCTAACGGAAAAGTATTTATTCAAAAAATAGAAAAGCTATCTGCAACTGACCTAATCGTTAAATTAAAGGAAGTTGGTGACATAAAAGCTTTCATTTCGAAGCTTCATTATACAAAAAACCAAAAATAGAAAGCCATGAAAACAGTATCTATAAAAAGAATTATTTTTTTAATAACATTATTCTTTGTGAGTCTTGCAGCGACAGCCCAAGGATATTATATTAGTGGTCCTACAACAGTAACTTCAAATTCTACTCATATCTACACTGTAAATGATCCAAATTATCATGGTATTATTGGCGTAGATTGGTATATAACTAGTGGAGAAGTACAAAATTACCCTTCTAATAAAAGTGCTAATGTTTTATTTTATTCGGGTTCTTCAAGTTATATAACTGCAAATGTTTATGATTATATGAATAATGGTTATCTAGTAAATTTATCCATTAATGTTAATCCTGCAGCACTGTCGACACCGGGAAACCCTACTATACAAAGTTCTTCATGTGGATATTCAACACTTCAACGTAGTGGGTCACCACCAAGCGGAGTTACTTGGTACTGGCAAGGAAAATCTTCTAGTGGAACTTATACAAATAAAGGCAGTGGTAGTACTTTTGCAGCTAATGAAGGTAGTGGTACTTACTATATCCGTGCAAAAAATAGTAGTGGTACTTGGAGTACTAGTTCTGGATCAGTATCTGTTTCTATTACACAATCTACTACTTGGTATGAAGATCAAGATGGAGATGGTTTAGGAGACCCCAACTCAACGCAATCCGCATGTACACAACCTACAAATTATGTATCTAACAATACAGACTTATGCCCTACGGAGTCAGGACCTTCTGGGAATAACGGATGCCCTATCTATACACTTAGTGATGAAAACTATGTGTATACTATAAGCCCACAGATAGCCATTACAAATATTTCAAATCTAACGGTTAGCGAAAAAATTGAAAATGTAACCTATTTTGATGGTTTGGGTAGGCCTATGCAAAGTATTGGAATACGTGCAGGAGGTGATGGAGAAGATATCATCACCCATATAGCTTATGATGATTATGGCAGGCAGGATAAAGAATATTTACCCTATACAGCATCTAGTAATGGAGGTTTATATAGAACTGGAGCAGAAGCAGCAACTTTAAACTATTATGATGCTACAAAATACAATGCTGATTTTCCTGGAATGACTGCGGCGAACATTAACCCTTATTCTGAGAAGTATTTGGAAGCATCACCACTAAGTCGTGTTCTAGAACAGGGAGCACCAGGCAAAGATTGGTTAGTCAATAAAATATCAGATACAGACCATACCATAAAATTTGATTATCAAAGTAATACAGATTCAGAAGTAAAAATGTATACGGTAAGTCTTGTTTTTGCAAATAACACTTATACGCCTATACTAAATTTAGACACAGGTGTAAATAATGGGAATTATCAAGAAAATCAGCTTTACAAAACCATCATCAAAGATGAAAATTGGAAAACGAGTGATGGATTAAATAGAACTACTGAAGAATTTAAAGACAAACAAGGTAGAGTTGTTTTAAAACGCACTTATAATGCAGGTGTAGCACATGATACGTATTATGTTTATGACGGTTTTGGAAATTTAACCTATGTGTTACCTCCAAAATCAGAAGCACACACAGCTAAACCAAATGCAACCGAACTGGCAGAATTATGTTATCAATATAAATATGATAATAGAAACCGTTTGATAGAAAAGAAAATACCAGGTAAAGGAGATGCTACTACTTGGGAATACATAGTGTATAATAACTTAGATCAACCCATACTTACACAAGATCCAAATCAAAAGGCTAAATCACCAGATGAATGGTTATTTACAAAGTATGATGCATTTGGAAGAGTGGCTTACACTGGAATTTATCAAAATAATAGTTCTAGAATCATATTACAGGGGTATATTACTTCTCCTAGCAGTAGTTACAATGAATTTGAAACCTACTCAACATCACCAACAACCATAGGAGGTATTCCAGTTTACTATACAAATAGTGTTCTACCTACAGGTAATATTGTACAAACACTAACAGTAAATTATTATGATAAATATACTAACTTACCAGCTGGACTAACGTCCAGTGTTACCAATACTTATGGAATTGTAAGTACCACAAATGTAAAAGGATTAGCAACAGTAAATAAAGTAAGAGTATTAGAGTCATCACCAATAAAATGGATAACTACAGTTACCTATTATGATGATAAAGCAAGACCTATTTATACCTATTCTGTAAATGAATTTCTAGAAACAACCGACATTATAGAGAGTAAACTGGATGATTTTACGGGCAAATTATTAGAAACCAAAACGACCCATAAAAAGACCGGAAAATCAGATATAGTAACTATTGATAGGTTTGATTATGATCATGTAAATAGACTGGTACAACAAACTGAAAAAATAGACGATCAAAATTCAAGACGACTGGTCAGAAATAATTATGATGAGTTAGGTCAATTAGAGAGTAAATTAATTGATAATGGAACTATAATTGGTTATAAAGATGTCGTTGGAGTATCTGTAAGTGATGACATTGTTACTAAAACTGTTTCAACTAGTTGGGGCAATTCTGGTTTTGCCACAAAAGGTAATTTTTCAGGGAATGGTTATGTAGAATATGAAGTTCCACAAACCAATAAAGATGTAATGATAGGTTTATCAAATTTAAATGCAAACGAGAATTATAACACCATAAAATATGGCTTGTACAATACATCAGGGGGACAGGTTCAGGTTTATGAATCAGGAAATTTAAAAGGTAATTATGGAACTTATTATTCGGGTGATATATTTAGAATAGAAAGAGCAGGCACAACAATATATTACAAAAAAAATGGAGAAACATTTTACACATCAACAGTAACCTCTTCCGGTACATTATTGGGTGATGTAGGCTTTTATTCAAACAATGGTAAAGTAAAAGACCTAAAAATTGTGGACAACAGCAAAGGTTTACAAACCGTAGATTATACATACAATGTAAGAGGTTGGTTAAAAAATATTAATGAAGATGCCAAAAATGATAATGATTTGTTTAACTTTACATTGATGTACAATGATATTTCAGACACCAGCAAGAAATTATTTAATGGAAACATTAGCCAAACGGCTTGGAGTACATTGAACACTGATACGAGTATAAGAAATTATATTTATTCTTACGATGCTCTAAATAGAATCACCGCTGCGAGCGGAGCGAATTCAAACAATTATGACCTTAGTTCCGTAACCTACGACAAAAACGGAAATATTACCAATTTACAAAGACAAGGGCATACCAATTTAGGAGCAACCACTTTTGGTATAATGGATAACTTGACTTATGATTACGGAACGGCAAATGGTAACAAGTTATTGAGCGTAACCGATACAGGAGAAACCACAACAGGTTTTAAAGATGGTGTTAATACAGGTGATGATTACTCGTATGATACTAATGGGAATTTACTGTCAGACGCTAATAAAGGAATACATACCATAACTTATAATCACCTAAATTTACCAACGTATATAACAAAAAGTGCAGGTAGTTATGAGGGACTTTATTATGTTTATGATGCTACTGGTGTAAAATTGGAAAAAACTGAAAAATTTCTTCTAGGGCCAGGAATATATGGGTCTAAATCAACGCTATATGCAGGTAATTATGTTTACACTGAAAATTATAATTCTGAAACAACTAATTCACCACCTGAATTACAATTCTTTAATCATGCAGAAGGATATGTACAACCAGATGGCTCTGGTGGTTTTGATTATGTCTATCAATATAAAGACCACCTAGGGAACATCAGGCTGTCCTATACGGATAGTGATGGGAATGGGTCAATCAACGCTTCAACCGAAATCATTGAGGAGAAAAATTATTATCCATTTGGATTAACTCATAAAGGATATAACGGCAATGTGTCTGCGAATGGAAATTCATTAGCAAATAAATACGGTTATAATGGTAAAGAATTACAAGATGACGATATAAGTGGTAAGTCTTTAGATTGGTATGATTTTGGAGCAAGGAATTATGATCCTGCTTTGGGCAGATGGATGAACCTTGACCCGTTGGCTGAACAAATGAGAAGGCACTCGCCGTATAATTATGCTTTTAATAACCCAGTATTTTTTCAAGATCCAGATGGTATGATGCCCTGTCCTACAGGAGATTGTGATGATCAAAAAGATCCCATTAAAGTGGCCATTGATCCAGGACATGGGATTGATGGTAATAACAATTCGGCAATGGATCCTGGTGCTGTAGCGAATGGAGAACAAGAAAAAGATTTAGCCCTCAGTATTTCTGAAAATGTAAGTTCTTTTTTGAAGCTTTTTGGAGAAGAAACTCATATGGTACGAGAAGGGGATTTGACGGTAGATGGGAATTCGCTTATTTTTCGAACGAATAATGCCAAAGAGAATGGTGCTGATATGTTTGTCAGTATTCATATTAATTCAGCTTCGAATGAGGATGCAAGTGGTTTTACTGTACTTTATAAGGGCGGGGGGACGAACGCTGATAATAATGAAGCATTGGCAGAAAGCATATCGGGAAGTCAGAAGACAATGGATGTAAGAGGTGATGGAACTACAGAAAGAAATGATTTAAGTGTATTAAATAGATTTAGCAAAACAGGTCCTGCTGTTTTAGTAGAAGTTGGATTTATTACTAATCAAGGAGATGTAAACAAGATGAAAAATCAATCAGCTAGTATTGGGAAGGAAATAGCTACAGGAATCTATAAATATCTCAATGGGGCACCCCCAAAACCGCCAAAATTTTAAATCATTAAAAGGATACTAAAAATGAAATATTTAATTATATTAATCTTGTTGGTAAGTATGACTTGTAAACAAGACAAAGAAAAAGAAGACAACCATCAGACTAATATTGATCAAACTAGCAATGAAAAAAATCAAGATGTTCTTAAAAATTTCCCTAAAAAGTATCAGAGCCAAATCATCGAGAAAAATAAATTATGGATGGGAAGTTGGAAATCAATTGATAGTTCTTTTGATTTAAAGGACTTTAATGAAGAATTTAAAAAAAAAATTAAAATTAAATGGGGTGTATTTGATAAGAATGAATTTTCTTCTATTGATTCTCTTTTTATTATATCATCTTTTAATTGGATTGTAGACTTATACTCTTACAACACGGTAATAGAAAAACGTGATGGCAAAATGTTTTTATCATTTGGGGTTGATCAGAATATTTATATATATGATAGTAATAGAATAACCAGTTTAGTTTCATTAGGTTCAAT
Organism: Aureibaculum luteum; assembly: GCF_003449015.1. GTDB lineage: Bacteria > Bacteroidota > Bacteroidia > Flavobacteriales > Flavobacteriaceae > Aureibaculum > Aureibaculum luteum. The sequence continues at coordinate 30,300 of NZ_QRGD01000015.1, forward strand.
CGAGACTATAGAAGATGCTATTTGGTTGAATGAGGGAAAAAAGCTTTTACTTTTAGGTTATTTAGAAAATAATGAAGGCACTAGTAATCCTATTCTTTGGTTATTCGATTTTGAAAGTATGGAACAAATCAGATATGTAAACAGTTCTGTCTCTATGGATAGTAAAACTAATTATTTAAAATATAAATATCCCAATCTTATAATAGAGTAAACTTTAGAATTAACCCTGTTGCTCGGTATTGGTTTAGCTTAGTGTTAGTCATTAAAAAACTAAATATATAACAATCACAAAAGACTATCAGCAATGATAGTCTTTTTAGTTCAAAAGTTTATGGAAGAAGAAGAAACGGTAGTGGTACAGATTAGTTGATGATGATAAAATAAAATTTAAAATACTATAAAACAGTATATTAGAATATATTTTCACAAATAGAAGGATGGACATAAAGTTCATCCTTTTCTGTTTAGACGCTTTTAAAGGTCTTAAAATGAGTATTTTTAATCTTAGTGGTTCAAATTAGTTGATAGAAAATATATGAAGTGTAGAATGTGTAAGGTTTTAGCTGTAAAAAATGGAAAACAATCAAATGGCAGGCAACGTTATTATTGTAAGAGTTGTAAAATAAGTTTTCAGCATAAATATCACTATAATGCTTATAAAATAGATACAAACAAAAACATATATCATTTACTAAAGGAAAGCGTTGGAATTAGATCTACATCTCGTTTGCTTTCAATATCTAAAACTACAGTAATGAAACGAATAAAGTATATGGGGTCATTAATTTCAAAACCAATATATAATGAGAAATTTCAATATTATGAGATTGATGAAATGCGAGTTGTGGTTGGCTACAAATTGAAAGAAGCTTGGATTACCTATGCTATAAACAGACATACAAAGAAAGTTGTCAATTTTATTGTAGGAAGAAGAACTAAAAGAAACATATCTGTTATTACAAAATCTGTACTACAATTATATCCTAAAATGATATTTACTGACGGGCTAAGAACCTACAGAAGACTTATTCCTAAAAAGCAACATAATACCAGAAAGAAAAATACAACAGTCATTGAAAGAAATAATCTTACACTAAGAATACATTTAAAACGTTTATCTAGAAAAACAATATGTTTTAGTAAAAATTTCGGGATGTTAAATGCAACTTTAAAGTTATACCTTTGGGGAGATCAGTTACAATTTTAATGAGTCCATTAGAAATTAAAACAGTTAGTGAAACAAAACAGGTAAGCTTAAAGGTTATGTTGTGTCTGTTGAAACAATAGTAGTAAGCTAGCTTATCAATAATCAGGCATCGCCAGTCCCTAGACTTCGGGAGACGCCCCTATCTCATGAATGTTAGTAACAAAGTTTATTCAGATTACTTCATTCCTTTACACATTCGTAATTACGTTACTCATGAGAAGTAATGAGATTAAAAGCTTAAAAACTACCATTCACTATAAATACCCTACCATTTATACGGAAATGTACTACACAGGTTAATTTATTAGTATTTAAAGAAATGAATTTATATTCAAGGCTTAACTTATTAGTATATTTAATATTAATAAAAGTAAAACATAAAATGAAGAAAATAATTGCTCTACTTTTAGTTGTTAGTTTATTGAGTTGCGAAGAAATAGTTAATGAGCCAAATATTTCAAATGAGACCATTACATTATTAGCACCTGCCAATGATACTACCTTAGAAAAAGGTAAAACCATATCCTTTAATTGGGTGTATCTTGGTGATAGTCTTAACTATCATTTACAAGTGGCTACACCAACTTTTGCACAAGCTTCACAAATAAAATTGGATACGGTTGTTAATGTAAATCAATTTAGTATTGATTCATTGTCTGCTAATAGCTATGAGTGGAGAGTAAAAGGAGTAAACTTTGCGTATGAAACTGAGTATACAATTAATGGGTTTGTGGTAGAGTAATACTAAACGTCACTTCGAGTGTTTTTCGTAACGAAGTGAAGAAAAATGTATCGAAAAGTGTTAGTTCGTAACAAAGGTTCTCGATACTCCCGACACTTCGGGACTCGTTCCTCGGAACACTCGAACCGACGATTGGAGATTATAACATTTAACAATGAAAAACAAAAAAAATATATTTTTTCTATTACCGGCAGTAATGATAATCTGGGGAGTATTAGGCTATCGTATCTTTACCTCATTATCTCCAACCAATACAGTTACATCAGTTAACTTAGCCACTACACAATTTATACCCCAAAAAATTGAAGCATCAGAATCCTTTACTATTAACACGGAGTATAGAGATCCTTTTTTAGGTACAGTTTCAAAAAAACCGAGCATTAAAACGAAAAGGAGTACCAAAAAAGTAACCATTACTCCACAAAAACCTTTTCCGACAATAATATATAAAGGCGTAGTTGCAGCAACAGGTAAAAAGGAACAGGTGTTTATTATCAGTATTAATGGTCAACAACAATTTTTTAAAAAAAATAGCACCAAAAATGATGTGAAATTATTGAGAGGAACAATCACAGAGATTGTGGTACAATTTCAAGGACAAAAACAAACCTTCCCCATAATCAAATAACATATGGCTTCATTGTTAAACAAAAAGCTAAAAGCTGGAGCACTACAATACACCATTTTTATTGCGGTTGTTATTGCTTTATTAGTTTTTGCTTTTATTAGTTTAAGTTTTGTCCAAAATAAGTTACGCATAAAAGCAACTTTTTTTCAAGAAGTAGTAACAGCTAGCAATCAGAGTTTTAATCGAATAACAAATATAGAGCTACCTTATAATCAAAAAATCATTGTACCCAAAGATGAAGACACTTATGTAGAAACAACATTGTTAAAAAAGCATTGGGGTGTTTATGATGTTTTAAGTGTAACATCAACTAGAGATAATGAAATATTTAGCAGAACGGCCTTATTGGGAGGTCAAGAAAAAAAAAGAACTGCCTTGTATTTGGAAGATGCCAACCAACCTTTAGTTGTTGTGGGTGATACCCGAATTATGGGGAAATCTTATTTACCTATTAAAGGTGTAAAGCGTGGTTCAATAGGAGGGAAGTCCTATATGGGGAATCAATTGATTTATGGACAAGTTCTAAAGAGTAGTAAAAAGTTACCTGAATTTCAAAATTCAATAAAATACAACGAAGTTATAAATAGGACGGTTTTAAATGAAAATAATGAAACTATAGAACTAGATGAAAATTTAAGGCTAGTGCATTCATTTTCCGAACCCACTAAAATAATTAGAGAATATGGGACGATAACATTAAACTATCAAAAACTTTCTGGAAACATTGTGATGTATTCAGAAACCAAGATAAAAGTGAAGTCTATAAGCAGTTTAAAGGATGTCATTCTCATTGCCCCAGAAATTGAGATTGAAGATAATGTAATAGGAAATTTTCAAGCCTTTGCCAATAAAAAAATAACCATCGGTAAAAATTGCGTACTAAACTATCCATCTGCACTAATTTTAGATGAAAAAATAGTGCAATTAGTAAATAAAAACGAGCAAGCCCCTCAAATACTTATAGACAAAGAATCCCAAATCAAAGGTATGGTTGTTTTTATATCCAGAAATGAAACGGATAATTATAAACCTCAAATTGTAATAGAAGAACAATCCACCGTTATGGGTGAGGTTTATTGCAGTAAAAACATGGAATTATTAGGTATGGTAAAAGGGAGTGTTTATACCAAAGGTTTTATAGCCAGTCAATTTGGATCGGTATATAAAAACCATATTTACAATGGTAAAATAATCGCTATAGATTTACCAAAACAATATTGTGGACTAACCTTTAAAAATTCAAAACTTGAAGTGGCCCAATGGTTGAATTATTAGAAAATTAGAAATGTTAAAAAGAAGAATACATAAAAAATTAAAAGCTTCGACCTTGGTTGAAGTCTTGGTGGCTTCGGTTATCATTATTTTAATCTTCGCCATAGCCTCAATGACTTTAAATAATGTATTTCAGTCGTCCATACAAGGAAATACACATCGAATTGATACCCATTTAAATAAACTTAAATACTTATACGAGCACGATAAAATAAGTAACGATTATCAAGATAGTTTTAAAGATTATGACATCACATTTTCAAAATTAGTAGAAAATGATCAAGCTTATGTTTTAATTGAAGCGGTACAAAAAACCGAATCTGAATCTGATGATTTTAAAAAGAAAATCATCATAAAAAAAGTGTTAGATGCCACCTCTGAATAAAAAAGTAAAAGCCTTTACCATTGCAGAAATGCTGGTGGTTTTAGTTGTTTCAGTAATTGTAATTGCATTAGCGATGATTGTCTTGGGTATGGTGCAACAGCAAATAAGAATTGTCAACAATAACTATGATAAACAAACAGAGATAAGGTTATTGGAAAGAACCTTATTAAACGATTTTAACAAGCATCAACTGTACTATAATAACAACAAAAAAGAATTAACATGCATTTCAGAAATAGATACCGTCAATTATATATTTTCAAGTGATTTCATCAAACGGAATAATGATACCTTATCTGTACCTATTATTGATGTTGTAGTGTTTTTGGATGGAGATGTTATAAAAAACAATGAAATTGATGCTTTAGAATTACAATTGTCAAAAGAAATAGAAGAAAAAACGATATTCGTTTCTAAAACTAAAGACGCCTCATATTATTTAAATAAGGAGAATGGCATTTAAGCTAGACAACATACAGACCAAAAAGAAAAAGGACAACAGTTTTGATATTGATAAAATACTCAAAACTGAAGTTACTTTGTTTGGAAGTTCATTTAATAGCAAAAAGAAAGAAGCACTTTATACAGAGTTAAGTGTCTTGTTAAAAGCAGGGATCAGTTTAAAAGAAGCCTTGTCCTTAATTGCCCAAGAACAAAAAAAACAAAAGGATAAAACCTTGATGGATGATATGGTAAATGCCATTTTAGAAGGTAGTAGTTTTTCTGAAAGTATCCAATCCAATAAAAACTTTACTGAATACGAATATTATTCTCTTAAAATTGGTGAAGAAACAGGAACCTTACCAAAAGTTACCCAAGAATTAGGCTTATTCTTTAGAAGACGGAATGAACAACGCAGAACAGTGTTGAATGCGTTGTCTTACCCAATAGTAGTTTTAATAACCGCAGTTTTAGCGGTATTATTTATGTTACGTTATGTTGTGCCCATGTTTGCTGATATTTTTAAACAGAACAATGTAGAATTACCTTGGCTTACAAAAATGGTTATGAAGGCATCGACTGTTTTTCAGGATTATTTTTGGTTGTTTTTTATAATTATACTTGCAATTCCAGTTTTTAGAAAGTTTATCAAAAAAAAAGTATGGTATAAAAAATATACTTCTAAATTGGTATTGAAAATTCCTTTTGTGGGGGACTTGATGCGTAAAGTGTATATCGGGCAATTTACACAAGCAGTCGCATTATTGACCACAGCAAAAGTCCCCGTTTTAAACAGCATACAACTTACCAAAAAAATGATTGACTTTTATCCCCTACAAACTGCGTTAATAGATGTGGAATCAAAAATTCTATCAGGGAATAGTTTAAGTGAGAGTTTACAAGAACATAAAATTTTTGATAGAAAAATGGTATCCCTACTAAGAGTAGCGGAGGAAACAAATCAAAATGAATTTATCTTTGAACGATTAACTACACAATACAATGAGGAAATTCAGTACAAATCTAAGATGTTAAGTACAGTATTAGAGCCACTTATCATAATTTTCTTAGGAGCATTAGTCGCTGTTATATTAATTGCAATGTATTTGCCTATGTTTACATTAAGTACTGTTTTGGGATAATTACTTAACTGTATCTATTTTACCATAAACCCAAATTTTTATAAATATTTAACATATATAACTTAAGGTTTAAACCGTAAAATTTTGCGGTTTATTTTCTTGATAATTGCGGTTTTTTATTCTTTTAATTGTACCATAATTTTTAACTTCAACTCTTATTCTTCGAGATAATAAAGAATATCTCAAGTATATTATTTTTATTTTGTACGGTCATTTTCTGTACCCCTAAAAGATTTCATGACTTTGAATATTAATTTAATCAAATTCTATAGTCATGGAAAATTGTCAAAAGGGGAAATTGTATGAATTATTAATTAGAAAAGCATTTAAGTGTGAAACTGGAGGAAGGCATGGAGCTAAAGCTAGTCTATTCGAAAAAATAATTTTTAACGAATTGAATGGGAATGAAAACATAAATAACGATCGAATGCCTCCAGCATTTCGATTTAATAAAGTAAAGGGGTATGTTGGTTCAGCACTTTCCAAATTAGCTCGAACAAAAAAATATCTTCATTCAGAGCATGAATTCCCGCCAATAAAACAAAAACTTCGTAGTGCAGAAACAACAGATGATTTATTAGTAATTATTAAGCTAAGTCTAAAAAAAATAAATGAATGTGAAGATGTATTACGGGATAGAAATAACAAGAAAGGTAAAAGTAGTGCATAGAATTTTCAAGTTTTAATTAAAATACTCAAGTGATTTAACTTTTTTAACTTCCTAGAATTCTTCTACTGTTGATAAAACTATATATTAATTTCATGATTACTTTTATTTTTTGTCAAGAGCTATTGATTTTTCTAGTCTTTGTTTCTTCAACCATTTTCATCTGGTAGCATAAGTTTTCGCATTTCATCTAAATAATTCGCTTCCTCCAACGGTATTAAATTTTTAGCCAATTCCAATACATTTATTACATCTGATTCTTTATTCCTAATATCAAGGGTCATATCGACTCTCCCTTCTAAAGCGAGTATACATACATTGATTGAAGATTCCAATATGCTAAAAAGATGGGCATAACTATAAATATGAACATATTTTAAATAATAGCCTTTTCGGACTCCACCTATAGGTCTTAACAACTCAAAACCATCTTCACTTAATTCCTTAATTTGTTGTAAAAGAGATGGTTCATTGGCTTCCTTTTCTTCCATGTTGACAGGCTTAATTTCTTTCTCTAGTAAATTAGAATCGTATAATTTTATATTTTCTTCACAGGTTTTCAATTCTGATTCAAACTTGTCTTCTAAAAAGTCAATTAATACATTGGCTCTCTTGTATATCTTTTCAACTTGCTTTTTGCTTATTTTATAATTAAGGGC
>NZ_QRGD01000016.1 GCF_003449015.1 Aureibaculum luteum
TACAAATACCTTTTTTTAGGCTTTTGATGAGCAACAACCCCATTACAGGATCACGACGAGGTACGAGGAGTAATCCTATTTCATATGGAAATTTATAAATACCAATTCCTATTTTAGGCTTTTAATGAGCAACGCCCCTTCTTCAGGATCAACGAGTGTAACGAGGTAATCCTATTTCATATGGAAATTTATAAATACCAATTCCTATTTTGGCTTTTAATGAGCAACGCCCCTTCTTCAGGATCACGACGAGGAACGAGGAGTAATCCTATTTCATATGGAAATTTATAAATACCAATTCATATTTTAGGCTTTTGATGAGCAACAACCCCATTACAGGATCACGACGAGGAACGAGGAGTAATCCTGTAAATCTCCACTATCTAAAAATTTAATATCTTTCTTTATACACCCCAATACAGGATCACGACGAGGTACGAGGAGTAATCCCGTTTCATATGAAATTTTTAAAATACAAATACCTTTTTTTAGGCTTTTAATGAGCAACGCCCCTTCTTCAGGATCACAACGAGGAACGAGGAGTAATCCTATTTCATATGGAAATTTATAAATACCAATTCCTATTTTGGCTTTTAATGAGCAACGCACATCTTTCAGGACCACGACGAGGAACGAGGAGTAATCCTATTTCATATGGAAATTTATAAATACCAATTCCTATTTTAGGCTTTTAATGAGCAACAACCCCATTACAGGATCACGACGAGGAACGAGGAGTAATCCTATTTCATATGAAAATTTCTAAATACCAATTCCTATTTTTGGCTTTTAATGAGCAACGCCCCTTCTTCAGGATCGCGACGAGGAACGAGGAGTAATCCTATTTCATATGAAAATTTATAAATACCAATTTCTTTTTAGGCTTTTAATGAGCAACGCCCCTTCTTCAGGATCAACGAGTATAACGAGGTAATCCTTTAAATTGTAATATTGCCATCGTAGATGAGCATAAGTAAACAAATAAAAAAAGACGTTAAAATGGCATCGGCATTTTAGGCTCTAATTGTGCAACAATATTATAACAGGAACACGACGAAGAACTCGGAGTAATTTTGTTGATTATAATTCTTTAAAAATATTTTATACCTTTCTTTTTTCAAACCTGTAAAAGAATCACAATGAGGAACAAGTATTTTTAAGCTAACTACACATTCCTTACCACATAAAAGAAATGGTTTTAGCTAAAACGCTAATATATTACATTGATTTTAATATTATTTCACAAACCAGAAAAGCCCAAAAATTAAAAATTTTTGAGCTTTTCTATTAAAAACATTGATAAATCATTTCTACAGAATTGTAATATTTGATTTTTTTTAATTCGTTAAACTAGGTTCCATTTGACTTTTTTTATTTCTATACACCCAAGCAATTTGCCCCAATTGACCAACAATTTTCACAGAATCTTTCATTGATAACTTAGAACCATCTGCATGAATCCATCTTTTCAATGGTTGCTCACATAACATTTCTTTTGCTTCTTTTAATCCAAAATGGATACTCATCCGTTTAAATATCTCTACATCGAAAATCCATTGTGTAACAAATTTTTCTCCAAAAGCTACTTCTATTACATCTTTGCTAAAGATTTTCGCTCCACATTGTGTGTCTTTAAAATCCATTTTCAAAATCTTTCTGATAATATAATTTATAGTTAAACTAATAATTTTACGAGCAGATTCTTTCGTAATATTTGCCCCCATTCTTGAAATACGAGAACCACTTACTATTTTAAATTCTGTAGTTTCAATAGTTTTAACCAAATCATCAAAATCAGCTAAGTCTGTAGATAAATCAGCATCTAAAAAACCTATATAATCTAAATCAACCTTTTTAGCCATATGCAACATACCTAAACGCACTGCCTCGGCTTTTCCTCCATTTCTTTCACAATCATAAACCGTAATAAAATCTTCTCTCCCTTTTTGCAATTCTTTTAATACCTCCAAAGTTTTATCCTTACTGCCATCATTTACAAAACATAAGTGGTACCCAGAATTTTTATCTATATAATCTGTAAATTCCTTACTAAATAAACGCTCTTCTTCATTATAACAAGGTATTACAACACCAACACAACGTTCTTGTATCATTACATCGCTTTTAGCAACTGTACTTTCAACCTCAGGAGCACCTATTAATCGTTTTACACGTGCACTAATTTCATTTAAGCTCAGTGGTTTTTTCATATAATCATTAATTCCCAACTCAAAACCTTCAGTAATAGTTTCATCTTTTGTATCTCCAGACAACACCATTATCGGAGTTTGAGAATTTTTAGTAATCCTAATATATTTTACAATATCTATACCAGACATTTCTGGCATATTAATATCTACTATAACTAAATCTGGATTAAATGATTCATATAATTCTAATCCTTTGGCTGCATTTGTTTCAATTTTAACATCATAACCTAACTCCTTCAACCTCTTTTCTAATGGTAATAAAACTAATTGCTGGTCATCTATTGCTAATATTTTCATGATAATTGGTTTTCGGTATTAATTATGTTGTAAATGTATATTCTAACAGTATTTTTAAATTAATATTTAGTTAAAACCATTGATGTCTTTCGACGAACGGTTTATTTGTATAGATAAATAAAATAAGCTAATTATATTTTTTATATTTACCATGTGGATATTGTCGTTCACTTTAAATGAAAGAAAAAACCAATAAATACTTAATTGTTGCTTTACTTATAGGTATTGCTTTTCACGGTACTTCAATATTCTTTACTCTCGAAACAACCTACGACGCACTTATACATCTATTTTTTGCTGAGCACTATGCCGGCAATTGGTTCGAACCTTGGAATGACAAATGGTATACGGGCTTTACAGTTATGAGTTACCCACCGCTAGTTCATCAGTCCATTGCTGCACTTTCTTACGTTGGAGGGCTTAAATTTGGCATGTTTACCGTCGCTTTAATTAGTATTATTCTATTTATAACGGGGGTTTATAGGTTTTCATTGCTCATCACCTCAAATAAAACAGCTGCTGGCTATGCAGCAATTCTAGCCGTTTTTTCATCATCGTTCGTAGAAACACTTCATATTTTCGGTCAACTACCTAGTATTATTGGCATTTCCGTGTTAATGCACTCACTTCCAGAAATATATTTATGGATAAAAACGGGGCGTTATAAATACCTTTTTACATCACTTTCTTTAATTGCAGTAACCGTAACATCGCATCATGTGACCCCTATTTTCGGTATGATATTCTTCATATTCCCTTTAATAGGAATGGTAATTATGGATGTTTCGAGGGAAAAAGTGGATTCCGCTAAAGCCATAACATTCAATGTTTTTTTAACTAGTTTTCTTCAACTTTTTAGGCGTATTGTCAGTTTTGGAATGCTTTCATTAGCAATTATAGTTGGATGTCTATTACCGTATTGGATAAATTCTAAAGCAAACCCAATTACACAAGTTCCAATTCCACATGGATCTCGAGATAATTTCTTAGAAATCACTTCATCTGGTTTAGTGTTCTTTTTAATCCCTTGGGGTGTTTTATTAATACTTTTACCTTATATATTTTACAGATATTATTGTAAACGTTATTTGTTTTTTGGACTCTCAATTACAATTCTAACTGTTTTAGGAACTGGAGGTACGACTCCGATACCTAGAATGTTTTTGGGTGAAACCGCTTTTAATATTTTAACCTTAGACCGTTTTACACTATGGGCCTCTATAATGTCGTTACCGCTTTTTGGTGAGTTTGTTTATCGTTTTGTTGATGGTGATTTAAAAGATTTAATACAAAAGAAATTTGGTGCAATCTACCATCGGTTAATTGGTGGAATACTTGCTGGGTTATTCCTATTCATGACAATCTTTACGATGAGCTTAAGCTATTTCAGGCCTTCGCAACCTCAAAAAATAAAGATGTTACCTATAATCAATTTTCTAAATCAAGATCAACATGACCTATGGCGTTATATGACCTTGGGATTTGGAGACCAAATGGCGTGGTTATCTGCACAAACCAATGCCATGAGTGTAGACGGTAACTATCATTCAGCAAGACGTTTACCAGAATTAACCACGCGTCCTATTGAACGATTAGAAAATTCAAAATTTAAAGGTGTTGAGGGCGTTGGATCTTTGCAACAGTTTTTAACGACTCCTGAAAAATATAATTTCAAATATATCTTCTCTAATGATAAATTTTATGACCCTATATTATATTTCTGTGGTTGGCAACGTTTGCGGCAATTAGAAAATGGTATTCAAGTCTGGGAAAAACTAAATGTACCTCCCGTTTCTACCATACTGCCAAAAGATGATGTTGCAAAGTGGCAAAAAATACTTTGGGGTATTATGCCTTTTATAACTGTAATTATCGCTTTTATACTAAACATCCAAATGTTCATAGTAAATGCGTTAAAAACAAAAGCTAAGGCAATTCCGGATTTTTTAAAATTCAAAAATAATTATACAAAATTTTCAATTGGCGTTCTTAAAATTACTCATATATGGTCAATAATTTTAGCCATTAGTGTCTTTTATGGCGTCTATATTTTCTACGTTAAAAACGATTCTCATCATTCACCAGAAAATGCAATATTGACCTATTATGATGCCTTAGACTTTAAAGAATATGAAAAAGCGTATGACTTAATAAATCCTGAAAGTAAATTACCAATGGACCAATACATGTTGGAGATTTCAGTTACTGATGGGTTGTTGAGTTCCTATGCAAAATTAGATGCTATTGAAACAATTGTACTTTCTAAAACAGATAGTTTGGCTACTGTAAAAGTTAATACCAAATGGATTACACCCTTAGAAAAAATAAATAAAACGGACTATAAATATTTGGTTAAGCATAAAAACAAATGGTATGTTCAACCAGAAGAAATTGGTTCTGACTTACCTCCAGATCAATTGTATTCTAATAATATTACTAAATATTTTAATCAAGGTAGAAGGCGAATAACTACTGAACAAACCCATCATGAAGATATTTTAAAACAACCTAATTTAGAAATTCTTTCTGCCAAATTGGTAAAACACAATAATAGCTATGCGTTAATTGGCGAAGTTCAAAATATTGACAACGTGCCTGCCGATGTCGTTTTAAAAGGAACATTATATAATAATGATGATAAAGAATTGGCTACTTATAATGCCAAATACCATATAAAGCATAAACTAATGCCAAAGGAAGTGAGTTCATTTAAAATCAATTTTGAAGGAATTGCATGGTCAAAAATTCAAGATTCGATTCCTAAAACATTCAATCCTGACGAGTTTACACCAATTGAATTCGAAGAGCAACCTACCAAATTCAACTTACAAATTGCAGGTAATGTATCTAATTCAGATTTATATAAAGGTGCTACTTTAAGCGATTTAGATATTTCAGAAGACCTTATTAAGGGTAAACTATTTAATTCTGGTATTGAAGAAGTTACAATTCCTCAATTATTGTTTACATATTACGATGAGAATAAAAATATGCTTTGGGTAGATCATCAATTTATTTCAGAAGGTATTAGACAACAACGTCAGCAAACATTTGAATATCCTGTTTTAAAAAATGACGACATAACCTTAATAAATGAAGATATGAAAAACTGTTATGTCAATGGTTTACCTAACAAATCTATTTCAAAAAAAGTGGTACCCAATAGAATTAATAACCAAACAAATACTGTTTTACAACCTATTATAAATGCGAATTATAGTTTTATAAAAATAGAAATTAACACTTATATAGGGAGTCCAAATTAATGAAAATAAAATTCACATATCTGATAATTTCAGGATTGATAGCTTTGCTAGCAATACCTTCTAGAAATACTATGGAGGATATTGAAATCCTTACCACAAACACGGAATATGTAGCGGGAAAAACTATCGTTTTAAAATTTTCAACTACTAATGACGAGAAAACTAGTCTGTATTTAAGTAATAGTTATGGTACTACTATTATTAAACCAATTATAGATTCTGATTTTTTGAATTTTAAAATCCCTGAGTTATTATCAAACAAAACGGGAGTTGTACATTGGAAATTATTAAGCAAGGAATCACTTTCAGGAAAATTCTATATACGTCCGGAACAAAAAACAGAAACAATTGAAACTTATTTAGGTCCACCAAGTATTGGAGCTGGAGGCTCAGACTTTTCAATGTTGGTTGTTATTCCAACAGATATCTATGACAACCCATTAGCTGATAGCACAAAGATAACTGTAAAGCATCAATTTTTGGAAAATCAAATTAATGACATCATCATTATGAAAAATAGAATTGCCTATAAAAACATTTATTCAGAAAAAAAAATAGGAAGAATTTTAGTATCATCTGAATGTTTGGAGTTAAACTCAAAAGAAAGTACTCTTAATGTAATGCCTGGAATTCCGACGGATTTTAGCATTTCATTCCAAAGAAATCATGAGTATTCCGATGGCAATCAAATCACTACTTTTTCAACATCTATTATAAAAGACACCTATGGAAATATAGTTAGTGATGGCACTTTTGTTAACTTTTTTATAACCAACACTTTAAAAAACATTTTAAAAACATCTGGTACTACTGTTAATGGAATTGCAGTTGCCAAAATGATTCATCCGGACCACAAGGAAAATTGGTCTGTTAAAGCCTTTATTGAGGGTATGGCAGAAAGTAATGTAATAGAATTATCATACAAGTCTATTATTTCAGATTTTGAAGTTCGTTTTACTGAAAATAACAGAACCATAACCGTAGGGCCTTTAAAAAGTTTTATGAATCAGATGGTACCTGATGGATTGGAAGTATTACTTTCGGTATACGATGGTAATCAGATTTTAAAAATACTATCTAAAAATTCATCAAAAGGTTTTACTACTTTCAATTTAGATAACAATACTTTTCCAAGTAAATCCTATACCTTAAAAATAAAGACTGCTAAAATTGAAAAAACATTTCCTAACACAAAGCTATGAGAGGTATTAACAGAAACATAGTGCGTAGTGTTTTAGTGCTGTCTTACATCGCTTTAATTATTTTTATATTGTTTGGTATTAGCAGTGTGTACAGTTATTTAAATACGGGTGCAGACCGTAGCAGCATGTTACGCACTGAAATTAAAAAGATTGATCAATATTTACCTCAATTAGAATGGGCATCATTAAAGAATGAAGGCCGAGTAATGGACGACCAAACTCTCTATGCCATTCAAAACGATTATTTAGATGCATGGTATGTAAAACATGTGGCTTTTAAAACCAATACTTTAACAGGCATTAATGACTATTATACTAAAACGGCTCGGAAAAACATCATTGAATTTATTGAACAAAATAACGATAAAAACATTTCAGTTGTAAGTACTACTTTAAGGCACCACCCTAGTCTTGATTTTTTTAGCGAAGACGGAAAATTGGCTGTTATTACAGATAAAGATGTTGTAGAATATAAAAGAATTTATCAGGATGAAACCATTCTTCTAGAAAACACAGAAAAATCTACTTATAAAATAATACTATTATTAGAAGATGGTCTATGGCGTATTAGACACATGATAAAAGAAGAGAGTGTCGATAATAAAAACAAATTTGAACCCGCTTCCAATAATTTTAAAGCAATAAAAGGTATTAACTATTATCCTCAAGATTCACCATGGGATATGTTTGGAGATAAATATGACACAAGTATCATTGAAAAGGATTTTAAAATTATTAAAAATTCAGGACTCAATAGTATAAGAATTTTTGTGCCTTATGAAGATTTTGGTAAAGCACATGTTAAACCTGAGAAACTAACTAAATTGAAGAAAATTTTAGATTTAGCTGAATCTGAAAATTTGAAAGTAGTGTTAACACTTTTTGATTTTTTTGGTGATTATTCTGTTTTAAATTGGACGCTTAATCAACATCATGCATCGGCAATTGTTTCCTCCTTAAAAGATCATAAAGCCTTGTTAGGCTGGGATATTAAAAACGAGCCGAATTTAGATTTTGAATCGCGAGGAAAAACAAATGTGATTGCTTGGTTAGACAATATGATTGATTTGGTAAAATCTGTAGACAGCATACACCCAGTAACGATTGGTTGGTCTAACACACAAAGTACATCTATTTTAAAAGATAAAGTAGATATTGTATCGTTCCATTACTATGAAGATTTAGATAAATTAGATACTGCTATTAAAACGATGAAAACAGAAATACCGAATAAGCCATTAGTACTTCAAGAGTTTGGAATCTCGTCTTACAATGGTTTATGGAAACCTTTTGGTAGTTCTGATGAAGATCAAGCCAACTACCATAAAAAAATCCAAGAAATAATTGCACTTAATAATTTGCATTTTATGTCTTGGACGCTTTACGATTTTAATGATATACCAACTGATGTGGTAGGACGACTTCCTTGGCGAAAAAAGGCTCAAGAACATTATGGGTTTATAAATAAAAACGGAGAAAACAAACCTGCGTTTAAGTATATATCAAAAGAATAACTTTACGCTGTAACCGCCGTTCTCTTTGTTTTTCTAGAAATTATAGTTTCAAAAGTATCCAAGTACATATCTGCAATTTTACTCATAGGCAATGCTGTTGCTGCCTTATAATTTGCTTTACCTAATTCCATTCTGTATGCTTCATTAGTTATGATACTTTCAATAGCGTTTGCTAAACTTTCTACTGAAGTAGGCTCAAAAAATTCACCTTTATAACCTTCATCTTGCACCAATAAGGCTAAATCTCCTAGATCCGGCATTATTACTGCCTTACCATAACTACCTGCCTGGTGTAAAACACCTGAACTTCCTGTTGTAGAAGTATAAGGAAATACAACTACTGCACTCTCGTTAAATATAGTTGGCACTTCATGTTCTTCGACATATCCCGTAAAACGAACTTGCGGCACATGCTTATAATCTTCTTTAACTTTAGCTAAATACCCTGGAACATTTGGGTTATCAGTTCCTGCAATCACAACTTCTAAGTCCAACCCTGTAACTTGTCTTACTTTTACAACTGCTTCAATCATTCCCTCTACTTTCTTATAAGTACCAAACTTTCCAAAAGTCATTATTTGCATAGGTTTGGTTGGCACCTTATAATCTGGCTCTTCCGGTATTTCAAATGTACCATGTGGTATTAATTTTACGTTTTTTGCTTTATATTTAGCTTCAAGTATAGTCACATATTTCTCCATAGTAACTGCAACAGTATCTGCTTGAAGAATTAATCTTGTTAATGTAGAACCTATAAAACCATAAATTTTTTGCATTAATTTATTCGTCGTAAAACCAGCACTTCCTAAATCTACTTCTTCTAAAATATTATGAAGTAAAACAATATTAGGTATTTTTTTAAGCTTACAAACTAATGGTAACATTAAACCTAATGCAGCTGCTACTTTTTTATCCCCAAATTTCATAAATTGTAAATTAAACAACACAGCATCTGGTTTAATTTTATTTATTGCCTTTGTTACCTTAAAAAGGTTTGTATAACTATTAAATTTCCAACACTCTTTAACGGTTATCTTACAACCAGCTTCCGTAAATTCAATATCCTTTTTACCTTCTGTAAAATCAGTTAATAATACTAACTCCGTTACTTCTTCTTTTTGTCTGAAGTGTTTTACTAAATGATATGCATATTCATTTAGAGTAACTTTACTAGGAGGATATGCTGTGACAATCGCTAATTTCATGATATATGTGTTTAATTATGTTCTTTATTATGATGCAAATTTGAGTCTTTATTTATTCGAAAAGAGCTACATTTAGTTCAAAGAATCTTTACTATAGTTGAATGGTAATTTTCTTTAGTTTAAATAGCTTTTTCCTTTATTTGATTATATTTAAAAAATACTAATTGAATACCGAGTAATAATAACATCGCTATAATTTGCATATGAACTACTTGTTCTAAACTTTCGTGATAAAAAATAACTAGTCCCATTTGTAACACACCAAATACCCCAGTAATAACTACAGGTATATATTTATCTAAGGAAAGGTAGTAATATGCGAAAATATTGGATATGGCAAACATTGAGGTTGCAATGGCATATTTCCATAATAATGGAGCCATAGCAATATAACTATCGCCAAATAAAAGTGTAATAATAATTTCAGGAAAACTTAAACAAAGAACTATTATAATAATTGATATTACCGCTATATAACCTACATATTTAAAAAGTATAGATGCAGTCTCTTTTCCGTCTTTTTTAAGTTGGACTACCGTTGGTAACAAAAGCATTACAAACATCCAAGCAATAAAGTAGACCATTCTACCAATTAAAGCTAAAGAGGCGTATAAACCAGCCTCATAAGCTTCAAAATAATGTTTTACCAAAAGAATATCACTGTTGTTAATAATGATTTGGGTTAGCTCGTAAAATACAGTAATAATAAAAAATGCTCTTATCTCTTTTGTATGTGTTTTACTTAATTCTAATGCTTTCTTTGGAATAATAGTAGGAACTTTGAAGGGGATCAATCCAAATACAAAAGACGCAATAATACCCACTGCAATTACAACAGATGATTGTATATTAAAAATTAGAATGAGCCCAAGCGTTATAACCAAACGACTTAACATTTCGCCTTGGTAAGTAATAGATAAGGACTTAAAATTCTTTTTACCTTGAAAGACTCCACGATTTACACTCATTAGAAAATAAAGTGGTACACCACAACCAAATACAATAAACATATTTGATGATGAGGTATTAAAAACGTTTTGTAATTGGTTTGCAAAAACGACAATAAGTACTCCCATTATTATGCCGACAACCAAAGCATTTTTATAGACTTTAGAAATAAATCCTTTCAACACCTGATTTTCAAAAAGTACAGAGAATTTAGCAGTTACCAATTGAAAAGTCATCGCTGCAAAACTTAACACCAATAAAAATGTAATTAAAACAGCTGCATCTGCAAATTGTGCTGGCCCTAATAAGCGACCAAGAATTAAATTATATAAATAATTCCCTCCATTTACCACCAAAACACTTAACATAAACAATTGTTCTGGAGTAATTTTTTTAGATTTTAATGAGGCTATAAATTGCATAAGTTTATTTATTGAAAACAATGTACTTTTTAAAATGTTGCATGATTAAATTGAAAATAACCGTACATAGCTTTACATCAGCAACTAAAAACCTTTTAAATGGATTCTATTATTCAGAATAGTTCTTCTAAAACTTTCTTTAAATTGTATCAAACCCGTTTACACCATCAATATTTATGGATTGTATGGTACTATTACTATTTCGTAATACGTACGTTAAGTGTTTAGCTGTAGTTCTATTAATTATTTCTATAACGATAAAAATTAGATCATGTTGTTTAACATGTAATTCACGTATTTTCTGATTTTTAGTTAAGCTAAATTAGCTTGTCCATATTTTTTATAAATAGCATTGGAACCCTCTCCAATGATATAAAACGGCTTGTTCCATTTTAAGGCATTCATATAAATTGATTTTAAAGCTATTATTCCACTATCATCAATTTCTGAAACATTATTTATATTGATGGTCAACCCTCTTGACGAATTAAGAGTAATCGTTAAATGTGTTTTAAAATAATTTGCTGTAGAAAAGTTAATTTGACCTTCAACATTAAAAATATTATCCGTTTTTGAAATTTTAATTGCCATAGTTTCTATTTTTTAAATTAATATTGCCTTTATTTCTGATACAAATATCATAACTAAAAGAATAAAAGGTAATTGAATTTCGTTAAGTTGATAGTTTTCTATAGACGAATGATTAATTACTAATGATTAACTCTGAATTCTATTAAATTTATTATACTATGATTATTAAAAAGCTTTTGCTTCTGTTTACCGTTTTAGTAACTACTGTTATCTATTCTCAAGAGATGCAAGAAGGTTTTACGTATTTAGAAACAGGAAAATATGTGAAAGCGGAAACGTTTTTTCAAACCGTTTTAAAAGACTATCCAAATAATAAGACTGCACGCTTGTGTTATGGTCGTGCAATTGGACTTAATGGAAAACCAGAAGAAGCGAATGTCTTATTTACCAATTTATTAGCAGATTACCCGAGTGACTTTGAAGTAAAGCTAAATTATGGAGAGTCTTTATTATGGAATAGCAATTTCACTAAAGCTAAAACCTATTTTAAAAGTTTGATAGATGAAGACCCTAAAAGTTTTCCAGCTTTATTAAGTTATGCGAACACACTTTCCAATTTAAAAGAATATGAAGATGCTTTAGTTTATGTAAATAAAGCACTAGAAGTGTTACCAGGAAACCCTAACGCACTAACTTCTAAAAAGTATATGTATTTAGGTTATGCTTATCAGAAACAACAAGCACAACAGTATGATGAAGCCGAATCACTTTTAAAAGAAAACCTAACCCTTTTTAATAATGACAAAGAAACGTTGTTAAACTTGGCTAACCTTTATTTAATTGCTAATCGATTAGAAGATGCCAAATCCACTTATGATTTATTGGCTACAAACCCAAATAACAAAATAACAGCATTGAACGGTTTAGCATTAGTATCACATTTAAATGGAAAAGAAAAAGAGGCCCTAGAGCTAAGTAAACAAGCTTATAAAAGTTTAGATACAATTACAGACAAATCACTTATTCAGCCTACAACAGAACGCCATATTCAAGCCCTTATTTGGAATAAACAATTTAAACCAGCAGATAAGCTTATTGCCAATTTAATCAGCACTAAACCAAATGAGAATTGGATCTTGGCCTTACGTGCTACATTAAATATCTATAAAAGTGATTTTAAAAAGAGTGTTACTGATTACAATCAAATTTTAGTTAATGACAGTGCCTCTTTTGATGGTAATTTAGGAAAGGCAAATGCTTTAAAAGCTTTGGGTTTTTATGATGATGCTTATCTATCGGCCGAAAACACATTAAAGTTTTACAACAATCAGAAAGATGCTTCTAATTTTATAAAAAACCTCAACACTACTTTTACACCATCTTACGAAGGAAAGGCATCTTATACTTTTGATAACGGTGATAACGAAGCATTTGCGTTTAATAATAATTTAGAGTTTCCATTATCTACGAAACTGAAAGCATTGGGTAGTTACAATTACAGAAACACAAGTAATTCAGTAACTGATAATAAGGCTACTTCAAATGATTTTAGTTTAGGTTTAGCTTACCAGTTATTACCCAATGTTACCTTTAGAGGTACAGCAGGTATTATGGCCGCTAATGCAAATGACACAGACTATACACAGCTATTAACAGACCTGTCTTTTAACATTAAACCATTTAAATTACAGACGTTAGATATTGGCTATAAACGCGAAGTACAAAGTTTTAATGCTGAATTATTAGATCGTGAAATAGTACAAAACAATTATTATGCTAATTATAATTTAAGTACAAATTTTAAATTAGGTTGGTTTACACAATACTATTATACATCTCAAAACGATGATAATACTAGAAACCTATTATTTACATCTTTATACTATAACATTTTAAGTAAACCATCTTTAAAGGCTGGTTTAAACTACCAGTATATTACTTTCAAAAATCAAGTACCAACCATCTATTTTAGTCCTAACAAGTTTAATGCAGTTGAAGTATTTGTTAATTTAATTAAAGACGAGGTTATTACTAAACCTAAGGAATGGTTTTATGAGTTAACCGCAGCTACAGGGTTACAATACATTGAAGATGATAGTAGCCAAAGCACTTACAGAATCCAAGCGAAATTAGGATATAAATTTTCATCGCGTGCTGCAGCTAATATTTTCGGAACACGAAGTAACATTGCTTCTGCCACTGCTGCTGGTTTTACATTTACTGAAATTGGGATTCGCTTTAAATGGTATTTATTTGATTCACCGACTTTCAGAAATTAAACTATAGGTTGACATTGTTATAATGTATCACTATTTCTAAAAAAGGATAAAACGCTCTAGAAATAGACTATTTTCTTTTTTTATTCACATCTATCCCCATAAAAAAAAGGCAAAAGAAAATTTCTTTTGCCCAAACACTAATGAAAATTCCCCAATAATCAATTTACAATTAGTTTGGTGGTTTTATATTCTACATAGTTACTTTTCACTTTACACAAATACATTCCTGAAGTTAAATTATCTTTATTTAGAAGTATCTCATTTTTACCAACTACAGTTTGAAATGACACCTGTTTTACTATAGTACCCAATTGATTGTATACGAACAAGGTTACATTTTCCGCTTGTTGCGATGTAAAATGAATTTTAGAACTTGTGGTCATTGGGTTCGGTACAACAATAGGATTTAATAAATCGTCACCACTATTTAAATTTTCAACAGCTAAAGTTTTACCAGTTGTAAAACGCAATTGCTTTAAGTGCATTTCTTTGGTCTCTTTAACACCACTTTCGGCAAGCATTGTAAAAACCATAGAAGTTACATCATTTAATTCTAAACTTTCACCGTTATCAGATGTAAAATCTGAAAAAGGAACTGTAAAATCTTGTAAAGTTTCTGTTAATGTAATAGAAGTTTTAAATTGAGTTTCCCAATTCTCAATACCTTTTTTTACTAATCTTATGATTAACGTCCCTGTTCCTTTTGCTTTCATTTTCAAACTATTGTAATCTGATATATCTACAGGACTGAATTTCGGTGTTAATGCTCTATACGCAGCAATATACTCACTCGTTGTTGCTTCTAATTCTATATTTCTTTCAATTGGAAAATCATCATCATTAAAAGTGTAGTCATTCGATTCAATGTTATATTTCATTACTGATGTACTTGGAGCTGCATCATCATATCCCCAAGGACCGTCAGACATAAACAAATCATCTGGAGTTTCTTTACCATCACCAATTCTAAAACCTATATCAAATAAATTTCCGGCATCTACTTGAACATTAGAAATATAATTACCGTCTAAATCAACATTTGTTGATACATACTCTACAAAACCTGTTTCACTAGCTCTTAATCCACCATCAAAAACTACGGACTTACTCTTGTTTGTATTTACAATCTCTAAATCTAACTTACCGTTAAGGTATTTTCCTTTTCTAACAAATACAGTTGGCGGTGTAGAATTATTATAACTTGTTACGGGCTTTTGTACTTCTAATAAGTTTAGTACTTCTTCACCTAACTTTAATAAATCATCTAAAGAATTAGACCAAATTTGAAAGTTATAAAAAGGTACATCTTTTTCATATCTATCTAAATTCCAATGGCTTTCAACCCCGAAATTATTATTACTGTTTGTTGATTTTGCTGATAAACTTAAGACAAACTCTAACGAACCATCTATATTTCTTATCAGTGCTTTTATAAATTTTTGCTCTTTTATTTCTATCGTTGATACTGAAATTAATTCCGCTCCTAATAATCTATCACAAATGTATTTGGTATGTTCATAAACACCTTTTTCCGTTTCAAGTAATAAAATAGAAGCAACAGCCTGATTTTCTCTCATATAATCTACCGAATAAATATTGGTAGCATTTGTTATATTTATTAAATCCTTAGGTGATGACTCTATGATGTTATCTTCTCCAATGGTACCAAAAGGAATAAAATCGGTTAGCTCTATACCCGTTTTGCTTGATTTTTTTCCGTATTTAAGTGTTCTCGAAACTTTTTTCGCACTTGTCTTATCAAACTTATAACTACTTTTAGTACGTTCAAAATTTCGTTTACTAATTTGTTGTGACAATCTATTATTACTTTCTAACCCTCCAGAATTAGCAGTTGAAGTTGGAGCTACAAGTACAGGACAAGCAGCATATCCTGAACAAGAAGGATCTTCACAGTCAATTAAACCATCTCCATCATCATCAATACCATTCGTACAGTCTTCTTGTAATACAGGAGCTGTAGGACAACGAGCACCATCATTACTAGAACTTGAAGGACCGAATGCAAATAAGTTCGAATCCATCGTGTTTTTACCGTTTAAATCTTGGACATTTTGAATAACATATATGGTTCCTGTTTGATTTGCAGAGACATAAAAACGACCAGAAGCATCAAAATAAACGGCTCCGTAGGTATAATTTAATCCTGTAAGAATAGGAACAATTCCAAGTGATTGCACATTACTCGTTGCAGGATCAATTCGATATAAAATATTCGTAGTTTTTTCAACAGCATATAAATTTCCATCTACGGCATTAAAAGCCCAATCGTGAACGCTAATGCTTTGAGACAAACGTTCTGCAGACATATATTTTGTGTAATTATCAGATTCAGGATTCAAATCTATTTTATAATACGTTTTACCACCAGCTTTTAAATAATAGATTCCTTCAGAGCTAATATCTCCTACATAACGATTACTCGAAGGTAATTCATCTATATAATATGTTGTTGTTTGAAAATTCTTACCAATACGTACTATTGATTTTTCTGGGCTACTTAATGAACCCCAGATATAACCATCTACAGGGTTATAAGCCGTTGCATTAACACTCCCTTTAGTGATGTCGGTGGCAACGGTATACGAATTCCCTGACGCTAAGTCTATTGCGAAAACATCATTATTTTGAAAAAGGTATGCATTATAATCACAATTAAACGGAACATCTTGTGCGTTTACGTTTAAGAAACTTAATGCTAATAGTACTATTAATTTTTTCATGATATATTATTTATACCACAAATTTATAGTAATAAGGAGGCTTGAATTGTAATTTTCGTTGGATGAAAGGTAAGTATAGACGAATGGTTTAATACTGAAGTTAAGTCCTTAAAGCAAATTCAAACGTTTCATTAATTCTGGTCTATTAGAGCGACTTACAGGAATTACATCTTTCTTAATAAGCACACTATTATCTTCAATATCAATTATTTTTTTAATATTTATAATAAAGGAACGATGTACTTTTAAAAACAAATCTTTAGGTAATTTATCTTCTATTTTTTTTAAGGTTGAATGCACTGTATAATTTTTATCTTCGGTTTTTACACGAATATAATCCCCCTTAGCTTCAACCAGATAAATACTAGGAATATCAATTTTAATTAACCGCCTATCTATGTTAACATATAAATGATTATCAGACAAAGCACTTTCTTTATCAATATTTATAGGTTCTTTAACTTCCGTTTTTATAGATTCAGCTTTTACAATGGCTTTTTGAAAACGTTCTGGAGTAATTGGTTTTACTAAATAATCTACAATACAATCGTATTCAAATGCCTGAATAGCAAAATTAGCATCTGATGTTGTTAAAATAATTTTTGGTGGATTTTTTAAGGTATCAATAAAGTCAAAACCTGTAAAATCAGGCATATGGATATCCAAAAAGATTAAATCTATCTCATTTTGATTTAGATACTTAATAGCTTGAATTGCATTTGGAAAATCATCTACAACAGTAAGGCTTTTTATATTAGAGCATAATTGATTAATTATAAGTCTGGCCGTAGCTTCATCATCAATAATAATACAATTCATAAATCACTAATTATAAAAGTTCTAGATAATTAGTCATGGTAGTTAAAATCGCTTCAAACTCTTCATGAAGGTCTGTATTACCATCATGTAAATTATTTTCATAAGCTACTGCAACCTCATAACTTTTTTCAAGCCCTAAAATACTAATTTTATGTTTAAGTTTATGAACATTTTCAGCAATTTGTTTAAAATCCTTAGCATTAAAATTTGTGAAATAGGTCTTTTTTTCTTCCGGAAACTCTAATTTTATTATTTCAATGAGTTTTTGTTCAAAAGGCTTATCGCCTCCAGACATACTATTAATATATGATAGATTAGGTTGTTCCATGAGGTTCTTTTTTTAGTGTGAAATAAAAGGTAGTTCCTTTAGTTAATTGTGATTCTAGCCATATTTTTCCGCCATACAAATCGACAATTTTCTTAACTATGGATAGTCCAATACCTGTAGAACCTACTTTATTTTCTAGTTTATGAAAGGTTTTAAAAATCTTTTCAAAATAAGCCTGATCTATGCCAATACCATTATCTTTTATGTAGAACTGCCAAAAATCATTTTTATCTTCGTAACCGATTTCAATTACTCCATTTTTTTTGTCATTATAATTGATAGCATTCGTAATTAAATTTTGAAACACCTGCTGTAACCTATATTTATCACCTTTTATACGAGGTAATGTTTTTGTTTTATTAATGGCAATGTTTTCAGGAACATCAATTAAATTTAAAATATCATTAAAAAGCACATCGATATTGACATCGTAAAATTCTTCTTTGCTATTACCAATGGTTGAATATTCTAAAATACCATTAATTAGCAATTCCATTTTCTCTACGTTATTCCTAATCAATTCTAAGCTCTCTTTACCGTTCTTATCAATAACATCATGATAATCTTCCTTTAACCAAGCTGTTAAAGAATCTATACTCCGTAAAGGTGATTTTAAATCGTGAGAAACCATGTGAGCATAATCGCTTAATTCTTGGTTTTGATACGCCAATTCACTTAATAATGTTTCACGTTGTTTGTTTATTTCAATAATTTCTTTGGTTTGATTATCAATAAACTCTACCAACTTTAAGCCGTCTAATTCTAAGTTCTCCTTAATTTGATGCTCTGGTAAATCATAAAACTTTAGGGTTTCAATAACTCGTTTCAATTTATTAATAACTTCTTGTTGCAACTTTGACTCTTGTCGCAATTGTTGATTTGCATTAAACAACTCTTCTGAACTAATTCCCATTGCTCTTTGTTGCATGGTAAACTGATCGTCAAAATTGTTGTAAGAGCTATTAATAGCTGACAAAAATTGTTCTAAATTTTTGTCAGCAACCTGTTCGTCACTTAAATATTTTCGTATTTGTCGTTTTAATAATGAGTTCATTATTCGCTTATTAGCGTTATGGTCATGGTCTGATTATGTAATTGACAGTTGTTCTCTCCATGGAAAGGTGCTATTTCACCATAGGAATAAAATCCAGAGAGAATAGTTTCAGTACCCACTACGTTTAATACTTCCTCAATTTCTTCTTCAACACGTTGGTCTAAGACCAATTTTCTACCAATACAACTTACTAAAAGAGCTAATTCTGGCTTGTTACTCCTTAATTCTAAGGCTTGCTTTGCTGCCCTTTCAGATGCATTTGCTATATTATCAACATTTGTCATCATCAGTTGCACTTTAGAATTTTCTGGAATATCTCCAGCTAAAATTACAGCATTTTTTTCTTCATCAATATTTAATATACTTCTAACGATCGATTGTTTTTCATCATTAGATTTTACATTTAATGGATACAATAAAGCGGCACCTGGTAACTCTTTAGATTTTTCTCCTAAATATTTTTTGTATAAATCCAATGCAGGTTGGTTATCAAGTTCGTACAAAATATTTGACTCTGATTTTGTAACAATACGCTCCGGTCCAAAAGGTGTCCAACCTCCATAAATAGAGAAGGTAACCTCTAGTGTTTCTCCATAAAAACCAATAGCTACTATTTCTCCTTCTTTTGGAGCTTCATTATATGAGGCAAGTGTTTTTTCAAAACGTGCTGCATCACCACATAAACCACCTGTTATTAAAATATTATTATCAGTAGCGGCATTCATTCCTTTGGTTAACTCGCTACCATTTACAAAACTACCATCTGAAATAACATAAATAAACTTTAAGCCTTCTGAAGGCAATTGTTTAATAAGATTATTTCCAGTTTTAAAACTATCTAATTCTGTATTTATAATGTTACTTGTCTTTATTAAAAATTGACTTTTTTCAAATTCCATTGCCGTAATTGAGACACTTTCTTCCTCAACCGAACTTCCTATTATATCTGCACAAGTAGAACCAAAAACAACATGACCATCAGGAAACATTTCTTTTATTTCACTATATATCTCTAAGTCTTCTAAAAGAAATCTATTTCCAAAAACAAGAACTAACGGATTTGTTAATTTTTGTTTTGGAGATATGTACACCCAGTTTTTTCCTTTATTTTTTTGTAATTGAACTATTTTCATTTTTATTTTTTTAACGTGAAGTAAAAAGTTGTACCTACGTTGGGCGTACTTTCTAACCAAATTTCCCCGTCGTGTAATTCAACAATTTTTTTAACGATTGATAATCCTATTCCCGTAGAATCTTTTCGTTTATTTAAAGAATGAAATATTTTAAAAATTTTATCATGGAATTTTTCATCAATTCCCATTCCGTTATCTTTAACTGAAAATTGATAGTGATTTTCAAATTCTTCAAAACATATATCTATAAAGCCTTCCTCTTTATCAATAAATTTTACTGCATTACTTATAAGGTTTTGGAATAACTGCTGAAGCTTTGTCTTATTTCCCCAAATAATTGGCAGTTCATTTTGAACGGATATTTTGATATGATTGGGTGTATAATTGATTTCTAATAAGTCTTTTAATATCGTATCGATATCTACATGTACTTTATCATGTTCATCAGAACCAATACTTGAATATTTTAATATATCAGTAATTAACTGTTCCATTTTCTCTAAAGTAGACTCTATGAGATCAAAGTTTTGAATACTCGCGGTGTCTAACTTGTCTTTATTATCTTCTTTTAGCCACGTTGTAAGTGCGTAAATACTGCGTAAAGGTGATTTTAAATCATGTGACACAATATGAGCATATTCATGTAACTCGTCATTACTTTTTTCTAACTTTTTAAGTAAACTTTCCTTTTGAAGTTGTAGGTTTTTAATTTCAGTAATATCAAAGTTGATACCTATTGAACCAATGATTTCACCTTTTATGTTATAATTAGGTGCACCACTTACCAACCAATGTCTAATTTCTCCTGCCTTAGTTTTTATTCTCAGTTCATAAGACTCTGTTTTTCCTTGCTTTCTTTCACGCAACTTTTGCTTTAATATATCTTCATCCTTTTTTAAAGGAAGTATATCTTTTCCTTTGATACCTATTAGCTCTTTTTCAGAATAGCCCGTCATTTTAACCAAACTTTGATTTACCATCAAAATTCTATCATCTAGGTCTACCTCAATCAAACCTAAGTTCATATTAGAAATTATGCTATAGTATTTTTGTTTTTCTACTTCTAAACTTTTTCTATAAGTTCTATTTAGAGTAACATCTTTAAAAGTCCATAAATATCCTTTTAATTGATCACCTTGAACTATTGGAATGTAATTTCGTTCTAAAATCTTATCATTTACCATTTCCAGTTCATCACCAATTACAATTTCTTTTTTTTCATCAACCTCACGCATTCTTTTCAAAAAACCTTCAGGACTTTTAAATAAAGCACTGTTTTGTTCAGAAGATGCTAGACAATCCTGCCCTATTAATTCACTGGGATCAATATCGATATTAAAAAGCTCGGTAAATTTATTATTTGTAAGTACTATTTTTCTATTTTCGTCCTCAAGTACAACACCACTGTCTAGATTAAGAATAAGTGTAGACAGTCTACTTTCTGATGCTATAAGTTGTTCTTCGTGGGCTTTTTCCTTTGTAATGTCTCTAACAATACCTTGTGCAGCGACAGGAACTCCCTCATCATATATTATACTCGCATTTATATGAACAATTTTAGATTGCTTGTCTTTTGTTATAAGGTTGACATTAAAGTCCGTTATGGAGCCTTCGTCAAAAAGAATTTTAAATGATTCTTGAACTCGTTTCAGTTCACTAAAATGAACCATTTTAATGAGGTTGAAATCTTCCTTAGTATGTTTAAAACCAAGTAATGATACTGCGGCCTCATTCATTTTAAGGATATTTCCAGAAAGATCAATTATAACATAAGCATCTACTATATTTTCAAAAACACCTTGTAACTGAGAATCTGTTCTTAAAAGTAATTTTTCTAAACCTATATTAGACTTTTTTAACTTCTCATTGACTTCGAAGAGTTCAGTAGCTTTGTGTTCTAATATTTTTTCAGCTTGTTTTCTTGCAGATTTCTCTCTAGCTAATGCTCGTTTTAATATGTCGACCTGATTCTGACTCATTAATTTTTATGAATTGTAAACTTAACTTCAGTACCATCTTCTTTTATTTTTTCTAAGTCGATAGTTGCGGAAGAATTAAAATGCTCAAAAGTTTTATTCATTAAGCCTAATCCAAAATAATGCATAGCTCGGCTAGACTTATAAATCATAATTAATGAATTATCTGTTCTTTCTAAAATTTCAAAAGTAGGAAGTTCAGCATCCGGGTATATTTTTCTTACTTCTATATGTATGTGATTCTCAATAGAAGCTAGCATCTCAATAGGATCTTTATATGTTTCTATAAGACCTGGATAACTTTCTGCCAATACAGCGAAAAAATGCTCAGCATAAACCAATAATAAATCATCTTTTGAAATACCTGTATTTTCACTAAGATGTTGCAATAGTTGTAACATTTCAGAAAAACTATAGGTTCCAACAGCTGTATAGGCTCCGTTTGATTCTAAATCGGATTCATTGATTATTTTATCAACCATTTCAAGACCAAATTTATCTTCAACTAAATCTAAAAACTCAGTAAAAACAATACCTTTCATTTTATAATTTCTTTAATTCATTTATACTCCAATAGGCTAATAATTTTTCAATTTTCTGAACATAATCTTCATATTTTAAAGGTTTTAGCACATAACCTGCAATTCCAATTTCATAACATGCCAATAAATCTCGTTGATTGCTTGAGGTTGTAAGAATAACAGTTGGTACATATTTTAGAGTATTATCTTTTTTAAGTATAGATAGAAATTCTATTCCGTTAATTTTAGGCATGTTTAAGTCTAACAAAATTATGTCGGGAATATTGTCTTTTTCTTCTAAAATTTTTAATGCATCTTCACCATTAGTTGCTTCAATTAATTGATGATTTAGGCCCAGTGAAGAAATAGCTCGCTTAAATTTCATTACTTCAATTAAATCATCTTCGATTAATAATATTTTCAAATTTTTCATTTTACCACTTATTTTAGTCTAATTAGACTATAAAAGTAATCCTAATCTATTGTTTAAAAATAATCATTTGTTAGTTGCACTTTAACTGTAGATGATTAACCCGAAAGTGTCGACGAATGGTTTTTAATATTAGAATTCACTAATAAAAATATTAGCAAAATAATCCTTATTATTGAATTTCATACTACCATTGTTAAAAATTAAAGTAATTAATTTCAACACTATAACACTTCAATTGTAAATTCACAACTAAATTTACCATTAGCTACAAGTTTAATAATACCTTCTTTTTGAGATAATTCTTTATTATGATCTTTATGATCAGTTATTCCATGCCATGGTTCTATACAAACAAATGGAGAATCTTGATTTGAAGACCAGATTCCCAAATAAGGATAATTCTTAAATGCAACACTCATATAGGCTTTTTGAGAAGGTTTATGCACAAATGTTACTTTAGAAAATGGATTAGGATTAAAAATTATAGCATCATTGTCAAAAAGAGAATTGTGCACCGTTAATGAACCATTTTGCTCAAATACTTTTGATGTTTTAGTACAACGTAAGCCCTCTTCTATTACATCAGATTCTGGAGCTAGTTCTTTATCAAAAATCAATTGATATTCATTTCTTGAGTGCCCTTCTTCAAAAGGACAATTAAACGCAGGATGAGCACCAATTGAGAAATATAATTCATCATTTTCAGATGAATTGATTATTGTATATTCCGTTCGTAATGATTTATCTTCTAAGGTATATGTAACTTGTAGCTTAAAGTTAAAGGGGAATATTTTTTTTGATTTCTCAGTACTAGATAATTCTAAACAAATACTATTATCTGTTTTATCAATTACTTCAAAATCATTATCTCTTGCAAAACCATGCTGGTTCATAATATAACACTTGCCCTTGTACAGATATTCATTGTCAATTAATCTTCCCACAATCGGAAATAAAATTGGAGCATATCTTCCCCAAAATTGAGTATTCGCTTGCCAAATATATTCTCTATTATCTTTTTTTAAACTAACCATTTCAGCACCTTTTTTTTTAACAGTTAAGGTTAAATAATTATTTTTTAAAACATATTCTTTTTTGTTACTGATTTCGGTCATGGTTGGGTTGATTAATTTTTTTTATTAGTATAAATGCAAGTTTAAAGTAGATAAATTTACCGCTAATGTCTTAATTTTGCAATTTAATTCTATATATAATAAATCTAATGATTATTAACCATAAGTATCAAATTCTATTAACGATAGGTTTAATTGTGTCATTGTTAATTATTGGTCAATTAATTAAACTGGCCATTAAAAAATTTACTATTTTAAAATCTATAGATTTAAATAGAAGAAAGATTATTTTAAACCTTCACTATTTAATATTATATATTCTATTCGGTATTTTTATAGCGATAATATGGGGTGTTGACTTTAGGGATTTCACCGTTTTTATATCTTCATTTTTGGCCGTTTTGGGCGTTGGTTTTATCGCACAGTGGTCTATTCTTTCAAATCTCACCGCAAGCGTGATTTTATTTTTTAATCACCCTGTAAGAATTGGTCATAGAATAAGAATTATTGACAAAGATTATGATTGGATTGGAACAGTAACTGATATTTCAGGATTCTTTCTTTTTATGAAAACAGACAAAGGAGAAAATATAACCATCCCTAATTCAATAGTATTGCAGCATGGTATAGAAATTTTAGAAGATTCAGATGATGATGTTGGATAATATTTTTATTTTTGAATTCTATTTTCGGGGTGTACCACGCCATTGGCGTGACAGGACTTAGTCCGGCCAGTCAAGCCGAAGACATGGTTAAAGTGCCACGCTTTGAGCGTGGAGATAGGAGGTTCAATAAATCCATACAATTATTAATAAACAATTAAATAAAAGTGGAAGAATTTGAAGTATATATGATTTTTAGTTCTTTGTGGAATAGATTTTATATACGCCAAACTAATAATTTTGAAGAAAGAATAATTAGACATAATAAAGGACAAGTAAAATCTACTAAAAATGGTATTCCTTGGGAATTGGTTGACAAATTTGAAGTTTCATCGAGAACCGAAGCCGTTGCTCTTGAAAGAAAAATAAAAAAAAGAGGTGCTAAAAGATTTTTAGATAATAATAATAATAATAATAATATAGAATTCGGGGCGTAGCTTAGTCCGGTTAAAGTGCTGGTCTGGGGGACCAGAGATCGGAGGTTCGAATCCTCTCGCCCCGACGAACCCTTTTTAAGGGAAAACAAAACACTGTTAATTGTATGATTTTCAGTGTTTTAATTTTTTATGACATCAATTGATTTCATTTAAAACCAACTAAAAGGTGTGCAATCAGGTGAACACTTTTCTACACTAATTATTGTAACTTTAAAGAGCTTTTAAGAACATTTTGGTATTTGTCTTATACAAATTCATTTGTTTAACTAAAGTTATTTAACATGCAGACAAACAACACTTTTTCAATTATTTTCTTTACGCGTAAGTCACGTAACAAGCGTGATGAGCTATCCATTTACGCTAGGATAACAGTAAACCAAAAACGTGCTGAAATCAGTCTAAAAAGGTGTATTCAGGTGTGCAATTGGGACAATTTTAAAGCCCGAGCAAGAGGAATCTCCCAAAATTCACGAATATTAAATAAGTATTTAGACCATGTTTATGGGCAATTATTAGATTGTCATAAGCAATTGTTGGAAGAATTCAAGGTAATTTCACCCAGAGCAATCAAGGCTCGGTATTTAGGTGATGATAATCAATATAAAACCCTGAAACAACTAGTTGAATATCATAATTCAAATATGACTACAACATTAAAAGCAGGGACAATGAAAAATTATTTTACCACAGAAAAATATTTGAATTCCTTTTTAATCAATCAACTAAAGGTGGATGATATTTATTTAAAACAGCTCAATTATCGTTTTATCATTGATTTTGAAAACTACCTAAGAAATCGAAAATCTCAGCGAGATATAAAAATGTTGAACAATAACGGTGCGATGAAACATTTGGAACGGCTTAAAAAAATGGTTAATCTAGCTGTTAAATTGGAATGGTTGACAAAAGATCCTTTTCAAAAATTCAAGTTAAAATATCACAAATACGATAGACAGTTTCTAACAGAAAGAGAAATGGCAACCATCGAAACTACCGTTTTTTATTCTGAAAAACTTGAAAAGGTAAAAGATGCTTTTATTTTTGCATGTTATACAGGACTATCATATATAGACTTAAAAGAGCTAAACTTTCATCAAATTGTTAAAGGAATGGATGGCAATAATTGGATACATACCAAAAGGGCTAAAACCGATGAGGCTGTCAAAATTCCTATTTTACCGAAAGCTCAACAAATTATTGATAAATATAATAATTCTAAAGAACAGCATATAACAGGCTTGTTGCTTCCTGTCTATTCAAACCAAAAAATGAATAGCTACTTAAAAGACATTGCCAAAGCTTGTGAAATTCGTAAGCATATTACTTTTCACGTTGCAAGACATACTTTTGCAACTACATTAATGCTTTCTAATGGAGTTCCGATTGAAACCGTTTCAAAACTGTTGGGTCATTCACAGCTTTCAACTACTCAAATTTATGCCAGAGTTTTAGAACATAAAATAAGCGAGGATATTCATAATTTATTGACACGTATTGAAAATAAAAAAAGTAAAGTAATTGAATCTCAACATTCGAAACAAGTTTAAAAATAACCTTTCTCATGGCTATAGTTAAGTTTTGATTTCTATATTTTTCTTTTCACTAGCAAGTATTTTTTTTAAAAGTTGGGAAAATAACTTCAACTAATCTAGTCTTAAAAAGTACTTCAATTATAATGGAATGCAGTTAAGTGCAAGATGTGTTTTTGTTGCCACAAAAACAACCTTGTCTGCTCCCGAAGGTCGCAGAGTTAAAAAAGTCTTTTAAGGCAAAAAATAAACGTTTTTAAACTTGTGGATTTAGAGGCTGGCATTTGCGTTTGAGAATCCACCAGTTTAAAAATGAACCAAATCCGCTCCCGACACTTCGGGACGGATGCGGTAGTTTTCACTCCTCTCAATTTGACATAAAAAGCAACAAACTTTATTAATTGTAACATTTTTACTGGA
>NZ_QRGD01000017.1 GCF_003449015.1 Aureibaculum luteum
ATGACCTTACTCCACTCTTTTGTTCTTTCTGTTTCTATACTTAAATTTATAACTATATTTATAAATGCTAACTTAAGTAGTACACAAAACAATTTAAACAGTTACAGACCATGAACTATTTACGTATATTTTTAATGCTGCTGGTAAGCATCACCGTTAATGGGCAATCTATTATTGGACAATGGGAAACCTATGATGATAACACCAAAGAAAAGAAAGCACTCATTGAAATTTATCAAAAAGACAACCTCTATTTTGCCAAAATAGTAAAAAGGTTTAATGGAGATAATAACGCCGTTTGCAAATCTTGTAAAGGAACCAATAAGAACAAACCCATAGTTGGATTAGTGATTATCGAAAATATTAAAAAAGTGGGTAATGAGTTTAAAGGGGGTACTATTATGGATCCTGAAAATGGAGAAACCTACAGCTGTTATTTAAAGCTTATCAATGCTAATAAACTAAAAATAAGAGGGTTTCTCGGGTTTTCCGTTTTTGGCAGAACTCAATATTGGATTAGAAAAGAATAAGCACCGCACAAAAAACGGGTACGTAAACCAAATAAAAACGTATTATCTTATTAAGATTTGGGTTGCCATACGCATATATAATCTACAAGCATAGAGGTAGGGTAATCAGCGGCATCTGGCGGACCAGGATAGTTACCACCAACAGCCATGTTGATAATAGGGTACATTTCAAGCTGACTCACAATTGCCGGATCACAAACACTGGCAACCATTACACCGTCTAAATACCATTTTATAAAATTATCGGTTTTCCAAACACCATATCTATGCCATGCACCTGCAAAGTCTGCACCATCAGGCAGTGTTGCAGGCCCTATACCATTATTCTGATTTAAAACGGTGCCATCGCACTGTACTGAGCTAACGGGAACGTTGTCTTTCCCTCTATACCCAGATCTAGATATGGACCATTGACCATCCTCATAGTGATACGCCATGGTTGCACGGTCAGTAGCATAAGGGCCACCCAAAAACTCTCCACCAGGCCCACGTACAAACTCCCAGTCTATCTCCGTTCTACTGATACCATTTGCACCTGTATCATTAGGATAGTCGTAATAGCGGTGTAACAACCAAAATGCTCCCCAAAACCCAGCCACATCTGGTTCAAACCAAATCTTAGCTTCTATATAACCATCGCGGTATGGTGTAGATTGGGCACCAGATAATACACCGGAGTAATAATCTTGTCCCGTAGCAGTGACTTGCTCAGCAGAATTTAAGCCAGCGGTAATAATGAGGTGCTCTCCGTCAAAATTAAAAGGGTTAGGTGCATTTGTATCACCATTTAGCACGTCGGTATAATACTGACGTTCTTTATTTATAATAACTGCTGGCCCCCAAGGAAGCTTACTCTGCCACTTATTAGCATCTGGTAAGGTACCAGCCGCTTGGTTAAAATTGTCTTCAAATGTTATGGTGTACGTTGAATCTACATCAGCAGGTAGCCGAGCATCTACAACAACAGGATCAGGATTATCAACAACAGGTTCTTGCTCCTCTTCTTCGTCAGGCTTGTTGGTATTAAATTTATTGTTAGAATCTTCCGCACAGTTACTAAAAATCAGTAATATAAAACCCATTAACATGCTGCTTACCAATAGCTTCTTTTTCATATTCATTTGTTTAAAGATTGCCTTAAAAACCGCGGTTAAAATTCTAATTCACTTTTCAGTAATGTTATAACCTCACACACGATGCATTACAAATGTAGAAAATCATATTAATAATAACTGTATTTTTAACATTTAATATTTTTATTTATTGTAAAGTAGTTTACGAGTGCGTTCTATAGTACGATTAAACTAAAAAACGCATTGCACTTACCTCCTTGATTTTCATTTGTGTAATTGAAATTTTAATGCTACATTTGAAAGGCAGTCGCTAAATAAAACCCCTACTCCAACCCAATTGAAGTGCTGTTCGCTTTAGCTTCTTAATTCAAGAAAAAACATTAATAAATATAACGGGCCTAAACGTAATGTGTTTATACCCTAGTTGTATGCAATGCAAAAAAAACCAACCTGAATAAAAGAAAAAGAATTAAATCATCAAAAAAACATATTTCAAGATTGCAATATAAATTTCTTAATTGGTTCGGGTTTATCAACTCCGTTTTTTGGAACATTAGGTAACATTGAAACTTGGCTTGAAGGACTTGAAGATTTGAGAATTTCCAAAGCAATAACAGATGATAATTATTTTCTTGTAAAAGCAACTCTTTACAAAGCATATTTTGATATTGCTATGAAAGCCAATATTGACATTAAAAATGCACAAATTGATATTGATGAGTTTGAAACAAATGAAACAACAGCAGAAGAGAAACTAAATAATACATACAAGGCTTATAAAGACTTTTTTAAGACTCTCAATCATATTTTATATGAAAGAAGAAGTAATACTGTAAATAAGCAGATAAATTTATTTACAACCAACATTGATATATTCATAGAAAAGCTACTAGAAGATTTAGACTTACAATTCAATGACGGGTTTAATGGGATTTTTAATAAAAAATTTAGCTTAAGTAATTTTAAAAAGTCTTTCTATCAAAAAAGTTTACATTACGATAACATTTCAGAAATACCAGTTTTTAACTTGTTGAAAATTCACGGTTCTGTTACTTGGGAAATGAATAAAGGAAATATAAATTTCTCAAACCTTAATATTTTAAAAGAAGTTACTGATGAAATATCAAAAATTTCTTTATTAGATGTTAAAACACTGAATGATACTAAATGGAGTACTGACACAAGAAATTTAACAATTAATGAAATTGTAGATGAAGTCACTAAAATAACTCCTATTCAGATTGTTACTGATTTTATAAAATCTTATGAAAAACTTCAAATAGTAAATCCTACAAAAGACAAGTTTAAAGACACTACTTTTAATAAGAATTATTATGAGATGTTAAGGCTTTATGCAAATGAACTAGAAAAAGAAAATTCAGCACTTTTTGTAATGGGCTTCTCAATGGCAGATGAACACATTCGAGAAATTACAATTCGTGCAATTAAATCAAATCCAACATTAAAAATTTTCATAGTTTCTTACACCAAATCTGCTAATGATATAATTGACAACTTTAAAAACGACAAAATTGATATTAATAGTTTCCCAAATGTTGAATTTATAAATCCAGAAGATGGTTTTAATTTAAGGAAATTCAACGAATATTTACTTTTGCCTTTGCTAGCAGATATAGTTTTAAACTAAGATTATATGAAAGAAATTTTACAAAAAGATTCAATTTTTAAAGTTGGCAAAGTAACTTCTGTAGAAGGTAGAACAATTAAAATAGAAGTTGACAAATCAAAAAATGGAGCACACCTGCTTTATCAAGGGAAACTTTTAAGAAATATTTCAGTAAATGGCTATGTTAAAATAACAAAAGGCTTTACTAAAATTATTGGAAAAGTTGAAGGCGAATTTATAATTGAAGATAAAAAATTCGTCAATAAAAACTATACAAGTGAACGACAGAAAATAAAACGAGTATTACAGATTTCATTATTAGGTTTCTTTAGTAAAAGAGGATTTGAAAGAGGTATTAAAGAACTTCCTTTGATAAACAATGAATGTTATCTTTTAGACTTACAAGAATTTGAAGATGTACACAACTTTGTTAAAAAAGAAGATGACCCATTAACATTGGGTACTTTAACTCACGAAAACAATCAAGAAATCAAAGTTGGAGTTAATGACCTTTTTGCAAGTCACATAGGAATATTTGGAAATACAGGTAGTGGAAAATCCTATACACTAGCAAAAATTTATCGTGAACTATTTTTAAAATATATTGGAAACTCTAAATTTAAAGAGAATGCGGAATTCTTTTTTATAGATTTTAATGGAGAATACATTAATGACAATGTTATAATAGATAAAGTTCATAAAAACATTTATTCCTTAAACACACGAACTGAAAAAGATAAATTCCCAATTTCTCAAGACTTAATATCAGATTATAATTTTTGGGCATTAGTATTAGAGGCTACCGAAAAAACTCAAAAACCTTTTTTAAAAAGAGCACTAGAAAGTACATTTTTAGAAGAACAACTAATCAATAATGATGACCTTTTGGACTTTATTAAATCATCAATTTATAAAATAATTGACAAAGAAGATGATAATTTTAATATTGCTATTATAATAGATTTTCTTTCACATCTAGGAGAATGTCTAACAAATAGTAATATTTGGGAAACATTGAGTCAAATACGTCAAAATTTACATTATAATTCAACTACAAACGGATTTTACATAGAGCCAAATAACTATAATAAAACTGAAGTTCTTAGATATTTAGAGAACTTATTATCTACTATTACTTTTGATGAAATTCAGAGCGATTCTTTATTAAAGATAAGACTTAGAATAATTCTTCAATTTCATCACGAAATTATAAATGGATTTTCAAATATTGAGCACTTATCTCCACTATTGAAAAGAACTCCACCAAGAATAAATGATTTAAGAAAAGTTATTGTAATTAGCAACGAAATTCCTTCTTTGAATATCTCTATAGTTTCATTAAGAGATGTAAATATTCAAATGAGGAAAATGCTTCCTCTTTTAATTTGCAAACAGCTTTATGAAAAGAAAAAAGAGGAAAATATAAAAGAAAAGTATCTGAATATAATTATTGATGAAGCTCATAATATTTTATCAACTACATCCCAAAGAGAAAGTGAGACTTGGAAAGATTACAGATTAGAAACATTTGAAGAAATAATTAAAGAAGGAAGAAAATTTGGAACATTTTTAACAATTGCAAGTCAACGTCCTTCGGATATTTCTGCAACTATTATTTCACAGCTTCATAATTTCTTTTTACATAGGTTAATTAACAATAATGATATAAAAGCAGTTGAAAGAACGGTTTCTTATTTAGACAAACTGTCTTTTGAATCACTACCCATTATACCAACTGGAACTTGCATTTTAGCAGGTCTTTCTGCACAAGTACCTGTAATGATAGATATTGGGAAAATCACAAAAGAATCTGAACCAGATAATAAAACAATGTTACTTATAGAAAATTGGAAAGATGAATTGGATTAAGATTTTAAAAGCTTACCATCAAGGTAAATTTGATAGATATTATTATGGCCTTACACCAAGAATGATAATTGGAGCTTGTCAGAATCCAATAGGAACGGCTTTTGAAAATGAACAAATTGCCTATGAGAAAGCTTATGAAATATTCCAAGAAATGGCTGAATATAATGAAGATGGAATAATAGTTACGTCAAACTATTGTGGAATCCATAAAGGACCTGTTTTGTCATTTACAGAAGGAAATTTGACTGC
Organism: Aureibaculum luteum; assembly: GCF_003449015.1. Lineage (GTDB taxonomy): Bacteria > Bacteroidota > Bacteroidia > Flavobacteriales > Flavobacteriaceae > Aureibaculum > Aureibaculum luteum. The sequence continues at coordinate 5,349 of NZ_QRGD01000017.1, forward strand.
TGAGTCAATTGGAACAAGTTTTAATAGTATTTGGGATAGATATGGAGATGAAATTATTTCAGGAGAGTTTGGAATCTCAGACTATGATAAAGAAAAATTGAATGAATTGAATGAATTGACTAACTAATAATGCTAGTAAAAGCACTGCATACAACAAAGAACTGTGGTAAAAAACAAGTAAAATTTGCTTAATTTACCAAAAAGTACTTCTGTAATTCTGATCGTAAGCTACTCTTGATTTAGCGATTGCAAAAGCCTGTTTTAAAAGCTTATTACAGGCTGCAATTTAGGCTAATTTTTCTCACTACACTTCCCCTCAGTTTCTACTTAATTTTTCAATTTGATTTAATGCCATTTTATAGCTACATTTGAAAGGCAGTCGCTAAATAAAACCCCTACTCCAACCCAATTGAAGTGCTGTTCGCTTTAGCTTCTTAATTCAAGAGAAAACATAAATAAATATAACGGGGCTAAACGTAATGTGTTTATACCCTAGTTGTACGCAATTTGAGAAAATGGAAAACACAGAAAATCCAATAGGTTGGTATGAAATTACAAAGGATATAATAATTCCTCTTTTAGGAGTTATTTCGACTTTAGTAATTGGGATAATAATTGCGCTAATTATAAAGAACAAAGAACGGAAAGCAAAAGTAAAGGACATCTTGATTGACCATTATATGGACTATTTAACTGTTAGAACATCTGCGGTTGAATACGAAATAAATTCTACTATTAAAGAGATATTATTGGAAATAAAATTAGAATCGGATGCGTACTTTAAAGGAAATGCAAATTGGCATTTACCAATACAGATTATTAAAGAAAGATTGGAAGAACTGGGAGAAAGATTAAAAAATTTTGAAAGCATTAACACTAATTGGTCAATTTACACTTATCGCTTCGCATTTCTTCTTGGAAAAAATAGTTATTTCAAAGATGCCTTACCTCTTGAAAATAATATAACAGAAGAATTAATTTCTAGTTCAAAATTAGTTTCCATTAAAAACGACATTTTAGAAAAAATTAAAAAGGATTCAGAGCTTATGAACGAACTGAATTCAAGCGACTCGGACAAAATAAATAGAGCTCTCAATAAAATTTATGGAATTGTGACAGCTGATTACAATCAATATCAATTTTCATTGTTTAATCCTTATAACACCAAATTAGCTGAATTAATAAATGAATATTAAAAAAAACTGCGTACAACAACGGTAATCGTTGCACAAGCAGTAAAAACACCCTTTTAAATCAATAATTGACTTTAGATAAAGCAATTATAAATGAGCAAGTCGTGGATGAACTATCTGACAAACTAATTGAAATAATGTAATAAGCTAATCACAACACCTTATAATATTTATTGCTAGCTCTAACTTATTTGCGTAACCTGAGCGTCTGGGCTCGAGCTCCGAAACTTCGGCTAAATTAGGTGTTTAAACACGCAATGAAATTATATACAAAAGCAATGTAGGGCATTAACTAAAATGACAATGAAGAAATTCCTTATTCTGATTTTGATAATTCTGATGGCACCTTTAATAGGCGGACTCTATGGAATTATTCATGACCAAATAACTTATACCATTTCACCGGAATATTACACAAAATTTAAATTTTACCAATTTGGACTAATAGACTTCGAAACTGAGGCTATTTTTTCTAATCCAAGATTTGAAGTTTCTATTGTCGGATTTATGGCAACTTGGTGGTTTGGTTTATTAATCGGATTTATACTTGGTTTGGTTGGCTTAATTTATAAAGACCATAAACAAATGTTTCAAGTGACTATTAAAGCACTATTAATTACAGTTATTGTTGCCTTTTTAACTGGATTAATTGGACTCGTATATGGGAAATTTTATTTGTATGACACAGGAGTTAACTGGTGGTTACCTGATAATTTAATTGACACTGAAAATTTTATCGCAGTTGGTTCAATGCATAATTTCAGTTATTTAGGTGGACTATTTGGACTAATCGTGGGAATAATTTATAGTGTTAAACAAAAAAAGAAAAACACCCTACAACACCATTTATAATTAATTGCTGCGGATTTTTCCATTGAATTTATAATTATTATATTTGAAAGGCAGTCGCTAAATAAAACTCCTACTCCAACCCAATTGAAGTGCTGTTTCTTTAGCTTCTAAATTCAAGAAAAAACATAAATAAATATAACGGGACTAAACGCAATGCGTTTATTTCATAATTTTTGCATATTTTTAAATACAATGAAGCATTTTAATCCATTTATTCTACTTATTTTTTTAACTAGCTGCTCAAATGATAAGAATACTTTAAGTAATTATTCCAATTTCTCTAAAGAATTCAATACTCAAAAAGTAGAATACCCAAATAAAGAGTTTTCTATAAACTTGCCCATTAATTGGGAATTTGAAGTTCCATATATAGAAAATGATAAAGATATTTTAGGTCTATTTGCAAGTTCTAAACCGAATACAAAAGGGTATCAAAATGTTTTATTGATTAAAAAGTATAAAGGTGATAATGGTAACATGGATCTGAAATCTGAATTTAATTTTCTTCTAAATCAAATACAAAATCATTCGCAGATTAAAGAAATAGTAGATTCTGGCTCTACAACCATTTTTAATCAAGAAGCATACTTTTTCCATGCAAAAACGACAAGTGAGAATAACGGGAATTTAGAAATTATAAATTTCTTAATAAATAGTAACGAAAAAGGTGTTTACTACAATTTGACCGCATCAACTACCCAAACAGATCGTTTTAATATCGAAATGGCCAACTTAATACATTCTCTTAAAACGTTTAAAATCCTAAAATAACAATGCTTCTGTGGTCTGCTTATAAAGAACTAAATAACAAATGTAAAACGACTTGAAATAAATAATGGTAAAAAAGCTAAAAACATACTTTAATTGGAGTACTGGCAAAGATGCTTCATTGGCCTATTATTATCTTAAAAAAGATGAACGATATCAAATTAATAGATTAGTCACTGCTATAAATACGCATCATAATCGCGTTTCCATGCATGGCCTTAGACGGGAATTATTAGTAAAACATGCTCAAGAAATTGGACTTCCTATTACAACAATTGAACTTCCGGAAGAACCATCTATGGAAGTTTATAATAATGAAATGGAACGGGTTGTAACTCAATTACAACTTGATGGCTACACACATTGTGGCTTTGGAGATATTTTTTTAGAAGATCTCAGAATCTATCGAGAAAAACAATTAAACCCATATAATATTAAATGTCATTTTCCACTATGGCAAAGAGATACTAAAGAGCTTATAGAGGAATTTTTAAACCTAGGATTTAAAACCATAGTCATTTGTATAAAATCAAAACTTTTGGATGCTTCGTTTGTTGGAAGGATAATTGATAACGATTTTATCAACGATCTACCTGATAATGTTGACCCTTGTGGTGAAAATGGAGAGTTTCATACTTTTTGTTATGATGGTCCTATATTTAATAACCCTATAAAATTTGTGGTGGGTGATAAGGTTTATAGAGAATATAAAAATCCAAAAAAAGAAAATAATAACAATTCGATGGGCTTCTGGTTTTGTGACTTAAAACTTATTGATGACTAAAAAGTATATAACAAAGTTAGTAGCTTTATTAAAACCGTACAGCCTTTGTATACAACCTGAACACATGATTTAAAACCACTTAATTTGAGAATATTTAATAAACTCTTTATACTTAAAAAAATATTGAAGCGAATAATACGGAACATGCTGTAATTATTAATTTTCTATATGGTTTAGAAGATCTTAAACCATTGCACCAAATGGAAAATGATTTGAGAACCTTGATAGATAAGAATGCTGTGAGCGAATATGACGGACATGAAATTGCGATGGATTATAGCGATGGAATTTTATATGTATGGGTCTAATGCCGAAACCCTTTTTAAGACAGTACAACCAATACTTGAAAAAGTAGTGTTCATGAAAGGAGCTAATGTAAAAATGAGGTTTGGACCACCAGAAGATGCCGTTAAGGAAATAGAAGTGAAAATTCGTTAACTGAACAATAAAGACCATATTTAATTTTTATTCTAAGGCAATACCCCATTTGCATTATTACCAGTTAATTACTACATTTGAATATGTAGTCGCTAAATAAAATCATTACTCCGATTCATTTGTCGTATTGTTTGCTTTTGACTTCGTAAATACAAGAATGATACTTTAACTATAAAAGATATAAACGCAATACGATTATAAAATTGTTGCACTTAATAAAAAACCATTTATGAGAAAAATCACACTTCTCTTATTAACTTTAGTTTTGTCTAATTGCAAATCTACAAAAATGGTTAGTAATGAAACTCGCAACTTAATAAATTCTCAAAACCTTATAGAAGCTCAAGATTGGATTAACGCTCAAAATTTTACTGTTGATACACCAGATAATTGGAGACCTGTTAAACATCATGGATATGTTGGCTATACTCCTATCAAAAAAGGCAATAACCACTTCGATAACATGGTTTCCGTTTTTCAATTTCAGTTAAAAAAGAAACCTAGTTTCAAAAAGTTTGCTTTGGCTCGAAAAAAAGACAATTATTATAGTTCGCAAGACTTCCAATTAGTTGAGAACAGTAAATTTGGTGATACTTATATTTATATAACCGAATCAAGAAGTTATAAAGAATATAAGGTGTATTTTGAGCATAATGGAGAATATTATAATTATAATTATTCTTCTTTAAAAGCAAGTTACGAAAGTCACTATGAAGAAGCAATGTCTATACTTAAGAGTATTAAATTTAAATAAATAGCACTAAGGACACCAAAGTAAAACGGTAAAAACGAGTAAAAATCACTAATTTAAAACACTGCACTTTTCACCATAACTATTCCACAAATTTGTCATTTGCATTATTGCCAATTTATTTATAAATTTGAAAGACTGTCGCTAAATAAAACCCCATACTCCAACACATTTGAAGTGTTGTTCACTTTAGCTTCTAAATTCAAGAAAAAACATTAATAAACATAACGGGGCTAAACGCTCCCGAACTATCGGGACGTTTATACTATTCTTAGCTACAACCTGAAAAATGAGATTCATAAAGCAAATTTTGATATTTATTATAATTCTGACTTTCACAGGATGTTCAGTAAAGGAATATTATTTCCCAATTTCTGAATTGACTAATGGAAAAGTCTATAAATACGAATGTAAATCTGAACCAACTAAAACCCAATATTGGAAACTAACTTCTGATTTAAAAAATCAAATTCTGACTACTGAAGCATACGAAAATGACTTCAGACAATATGAACTGTTTAAAGAAAAGATTACTGATAAAGGAACTGAAGTAATCGAATTTACAAGTTATCTTAAAAACCAAAAAGGTCTTTTACTTCCAGTTTATAACATTCTGAAAGATGTGGATGTTTTTAGATGGAATAAAAACGAACCTTATAAATATACCGCAGAAACTAATTACGATGGAAAGTATAAAACGATATTTTCTAAAGAAAGAGAATATGTTGGGAAATCTAAAATCAGTATTCTCGGAAAAGAACACGAAGCAATTAAACTAAAAGGAAATTATAAAACTGTAGTTGTGAATTCAACAGAAAAATTTGAATACACTCAATACAGTTATTATGTAAAAGGAATTGGTTTAGCGAAAATGGAAAAGGTATATTCAGACGGAAAAAAGGAAACTCTTGAATTGACTGAAATTATGACGATTGACCAATGGAATAAAACGCAATAGCTTACAAAGTACTAGAGTAAAAAACAAGTAAAAATACAACAGTTTTTCATCCTACACTTTCACCACATTTATTACAAAAATTTTTCATTAGTGTTAATGCCATTTTAGTGCTACATTTGAAAGGCAGTCGCTAAATAAAACTCCTACTCCAACCCAATTGTAGTGCTGTTCGCTTTAGCTTCTTAATTCAAGAAAAAACATTAATAAATATAACGGGGCTAAACGTAATGTGTTTATACCTTAGTTACCTACAATTTAAAAATGAAGAAAATTCTAATATTGACAACAATTATAGTAATTCATTTGAATTCATTTTCTCAACGAACAGAATTGGTAAAAGAATGGGTAATGATGGATACTCTATTTATTTCTCAAGTTTCTGATGCTTATAAAATTTCTACATCTGAACTTTTTAAAACTCTAGAGGTAAACAACAATAGAATTAAAGATTTAGGGTTTGGTTATATTTTAAAATCTGGTAGTAATGGAAAAGGATATATGTCTTTTGACTATAAAATATTATCCTATAAGAATGAAGTTGTCGCTTACGAATTGAGCTCAACCATTCCGAATAGAAAGAAGAAAATTAGAAAATTATACAAAGAAAAATTATCTGAAATTTTCGAAATAGATGATAAGGACAAGGTAAAACCAATAGAATTTGGTTTCGAAAACGCTACTAGTTCTATGGATGAACTTAAAGTACAATTAGACACTACGTTGAACAAAATAATGAATCCTTTTATCGGAATAGTCTTTGGAAATCGATGTGGGTATGGAATGTCAGTTTTAAAAAATCGGGAAATATTTGACGAAATTATCAACCCTATAAATTGTGAATATTTACTTTTTAGTAAAAACCCAGCTACCCGAATTATGGCAATAGAATATTTTTATTGTCATCTATCTGATTTTAATTCAGTTCAAAAAAGTGAAATAGAAACAAGAATAGAGGAAATAAAAAAGTATTCAACTCGGATTTCTACATGTGGTGGTTGTATTGTTGGGCAAGAAAAAACTACCGAATTAATATCTCGAATAAAAAACTGTAAGTAACACCACCTATATGTCATTAATTTCGGCTTATTTATTAGGTTTTGGGCAAGTGCTTTTAAAACATTTTTTCTTCAAACAACTCATGCTCTTATTAGGTATTGTTTAGTGAAACGCAAGGGCAACGTAAAAAAATATTTTAAAAGCGAAAAGGTCTGTGATTTATCTATTAACTTTATTGCTTTAACAAAGAAAATTAACGGCACATAGTCAGACCGTTGTGTGTCAATTAAATGAAACTGTATCCGCCATACAAGAATTGGAAAACTGAAATTCGCAACCCTGATAAATTTCTTCAGTTTTTAGTGGAAAATATTGAAACAAACAATTCAAAACATTCTGCTCCTTACAAAGGAAAACTTAGTGTTAATGAGTTCTTAGTAGAAAGAAAACTTGTTCATTACAATACAGCTAGACCACAAATTAAAGGAATAATAAAAATTTCAGATAACGGAAAGCAAATCATAGTTCTGACTATAGAATCTAGAAAATATTTACTTTATATCGTAAGTGTTTTTGCGATAATAATGTCAGCTACTGCTATTTTGCGTTCAAATTTTCTGGTATTATTAGGCATACCTATAACTGCCATATGGTTCTATATCGTTGGCTTAATATTACACAATATAGAGTTGAAGAAGACAAAAGTGGAGTTAAATAGAATAATGGAGAAAGCCGAAATTATTTAAAGAAATAAAAAAGATGCTAACACGGTATATAGCAAATAGGACGTTCAGTGGTTTAAGAAAGTTCGTTACTATTTACAAACACCGCCAAATCGTTGATTTGGCTTTTAAAATGAATAAGATAAAAACAAAATACAACGATTTGGCTCAGTGCAAACTAGAAAGTTTTTCGCTTTCTACTGCCCTACTTGCCATATACTAAACGTTGTCAAAATGAATTTATAAGTGAGTAACAAAATGTTTCATATTGAGTTGCAGAAAATCCATTGGTTGGAAAGTTATAATGACGAAGATAATCTTGACCTCTGTGCTCACGGAAAAGTACGCGTAACTATAGGTAATGAAATTGTTGCCGATAATTCTTCTGATCCGGATGATTGGTGGTCATTGACCGCCATGGCTTTACATCTCTTAAGAACTCTAGAATTTAATCATACCTCCGAAAACAAAGTAGGACAATGTTTAGTACCTAGTGAGGGACATCATATAAATCATTTACCAGATGAACCAATGGTACTTATTGAAACAGTTTACCCAATAGAAAGAGGAGTTAATTGGTGGGTTATCCACCAAGATAAACAGGTCAGATTGATTACGGAAGCAAACTTAGAAACGGTAATTCCTTTTGAAGGGTATAAAAATCAAATTTTACAGTTTGTAGATAAAGTGCAAACTTTTTATGAAGTAAGTAAACCTAAAACTTTACCTGAAGAAAAGTATGATCGAGAAGCGTATCTAAAGTTATGGAAAGAATGGAATGGAATGAGAACCAAATGGAAATAAATAAAAACACATAATCGAGTGGATGGCTCCGCCAATAATTGACGGAGTGCACCCCTCACACCACCGTACATACGGGTCTCGTATACGGC
>NZ_QRGD01000018.1 GCF_003449015.1 Aureibaculum luteum
TTCTACTTCAATAAAGCCCTAAGATAATATTGTAAAAAAATAAAAGCAAAAACATTAGGAAATCAACACAGTTCTTGGTTAGGTGCGTGGGTTACGCAACTAATTTAATAAATTAAACTAAACGTTAGGGAAATCCGTAGGATTTTCCGAGTACACACAGACCCAAGCAATTAATTATACACATTGTTGCCAACCGTTATTATTCAATATTTTTGATGATTTGGATAGTTTGTTTTTTCTCAATCGGCTTTTTAATTCGGATATTTATTTTTTTATAGTTCCATTGGTCATGTATTAGATCAGCAGAAATATCCATTCTCCCACGTCCTTTTGTTCCTACCACACGAATTGATGAGTTTATAGTTTTGTATTCATTTGAATATTTAACTACTCCTTCTAAAATAGCAAGTTTATCAATCGGTTTTATTTCGCCAAGCAATTCCGATGCTCGTTCATCAGATTTTACTTTTTCTAGTGCGTTTTCATAAAGTTCAGTTTCTGAATATGCTCTGACTATATCAGCACTATTTCCCGCAACTCCTGAAGAAATTAAAAATACAATTTGAATTAGTATTATGCCACTCACAGGCACAAGCCACTTCCAATTCTTTTTCCACCAACTTTTTTGTTTAATCAGTTCGTTATTCATTTGTAATTTTTATCAGTTTTTATTTCAGCTCAATTCTTAATCCGCTTATGAATTTATTTTTTCCACCATTCGCTGGATGTCGGATATAGGCATATTCATATCCCATTTCCTTTATTTTTAATTCGGCTTTTCTACCTAATGCTATGATTTTTTCAATCGGAACTAATGGTTGGCAACGGTTGGGCTATGGTTTTCGTTGCGGAATTGTCCGCTAGGACTATTCCGATATTACCAAGCCATCATTGCAATATAGGAATTTCCGGAGGGAAATTCCGCCGCAATGAATTATAGCCGTTGTTAGCAAACGTTTTTATTTAAAGATTTCGGTTAATTCGTCAACCATTCTAAACTTAGTTCTTCCAGTAAAGTTAACTTTAGAATGAATTGCCTCCTTTAGTTGTAGGTAATTGGTGTGGTAAAATTCCGATATTTTGATCATTTTTCTTCCGTTTTTTGTCAGATACAAATATTCATGAATTCCACTAAAAGAATACAAATTTGATACTGTATACCCGTCAAAATTGTCAATTTTAAACTCTCTTTTTGAGCCTAATCCTAAATATCGTTTCACAATGATTTTATCATCTTCTATTCTTATATAAATTGCTTTAGTCCGTAATTCCCCAAACAATAGCAAGAGAAAACAGAATAACATTAAAGATGAGAAGAATAAGACTATGTAAATCGGTAAATCAGGAGAGAAACCCCCTTTCAAGAATAATGCAGAATAAAGCAATATGGGGAAGCTGAAAGTCAATATTGGTAAAATGTAAACGTAAAACTTTAGCCTACTCTCTATCATGTTTATTTAATTAAAAATATGTCTACGCAATGTTTGCTAACGACTTAGCTATGAACAGTGCGGGAGCAAACTAGCATTTGCTTTCCGCCATGCACGTAGCGAAATCTTTTGGTTTTGTTTTTTCTTTTTTTCTGTTAAAGCGAAATCCCAAAGATTTCGCGACCTCATAAAAATACGCAAACCTTAGCGTTTAAGCCCTAAACCCGTATTGTTTATAGGTTTTGTTAGCGGTAGTTTTTATTTTCACTTAATTAAAAATTCAGGTATGTAATCTGATTTTACATTAATTACAATTCCCTTTTCTTTCGCAAAAGCACAGACTGCAGTTAAAGCAAAATCAATCCATAATGAGCTATTATCTTCCTCTTTGTTTTGAATTATCCATTCTTTTTTAGAAATAAGTATACTTTCGATTTTATCATTAACCTTTTGGCTTTCTAACTTTATAGAATAGTTATAGATTTCGGCTATAGGCAACCATATCCGTTCTCGAAGTTTCTTTCCTTCTTCTGATTTTGTTAATCCATTTCCAGAAATAGCATAAAAAGCTACGACACCTGAATTGACTATGCTTTTTAAATCTTCGAATATTGTGTCTTCAGGTGTTCTAGTACCTAAACACATTAGTGTAAATTGAGTAAATCTGTTCCAGTATGGGTCTTTATCTTCTTTAGCAACAAGTTCATACAATTCAATTAGGGCGTTTCGACATGAGGTTTCCTTTAAAATAAGAGAAATATTTAATAGTTCCCACCAATTGAAGAGACTTACTTTTTCTCTTTTATTTGTTTTTTCAATTTCAAAATGTTCATTTTCAATTGTTATTACAAGAGTTTGACCACTTCCAAATTCTCTTTGAAAATGTTTGGTTCCAATATTAAGATAAAAACGTAACCCTTTTATTGCTTCTTCGTTATCCTCATTTAAAATGCTGAAAATTGATAATTCCTTACCAATATTTTTATAAGCTGAAAGATTAACAATAAGGTCGTTTGATACTCTTTTTTTTAGTTTTCTACTTGTATTAGGGAATCTGTCTTTTACAAATTCAAATTCTTTTTTTAAATCTCTTGTTATCTTATGCCTTGATATCATATAGTTCCTTTCTCCTACTAGTTTTATTCAAATTACCGCTAACGTTTTGTATATGAATAGTTTTTAATGGATAAACAACTATTAACGGTTATAAATATACAATGTATAGAAACAGTAAGTAATAGGTTAAAAACAATGTTAAAAATTATTTATATATATTGTTGCCAACCGTTACGTACCGTCATTCTATTCGCTCTTTTAAATCTATTTTTTCAAGTATAATATTAATTGCTTTCTTATGAGTTAAATTATTATACGAACAAGTTTCGGTTAATTCCCTAATCTGTTTATAAATAGAATTTATATGGCTAATTAGAATATTAAAAACAAACGTTGTGCATAAAATTATGAGCAAAGCAATGTTTTTAAAAGTCGGTTCTGTAGTTTGGTCAACAATCATAATGCCTATTGTTCCAAGTGGTAAAGCATATAGAAGTATAAATCCTAAATACTTTATGCTTTTGATTTTCCTAAGTTTTTTAATTCCTTTAGGTATATTCTTTTTTAATATTGATACTGCTCTAGCAAATGATGTAACAATGATACTAACAATGGATGTTCTTATAACTAACTCCATATTCGCTGTAATCCAATCGTATACAATATTTAATATTTCCATTAATTCAGGTTGGTTTAGTTAAAATTAATTTTAAATTCCTTTACTCATGTCAAAATTCAGTTCCTCTTTAAAGAATCGTTTAGAATCATTTCTGTATTATTTTCTTCTGTGGATAATTCCTGCTTTATACTTTCTACTTTCGATTGCGGTTCTAATATTTCTTTTTCGATTAGTACTTTCTCCTGACTTGTTTTGAAAACATTATAAATAAGTGATATTAAAGTAACAAGTCCAATAGATATTATTAAAAAATCTTTAAAGAATGTTAAGATTTTTTGTGTGATATATTCGTTATGTTTCTTTTTAAAATATTCAGATTCAATATAAAAATAAGCGTTTTCTTTTGAAGAGTATCTAAAGTTATCAAGTTTTACAAACCCTAGTTCATGTAAGTCAATCAATGTCGCATTTGTTTTTATTGAGTCTATTTTTAAACCATTTGAAATTTCTTCTGGCGTTAAAGTATAGGTTGTAAGAATCTCTGTTTCATCCGTTTTGTTACGTTCTACATGCTTAAAATGTTCAGTTCTTTTGTCGTTCAGGTAGTTCAAAACCTTATGATGATATTTATATTTGTCTAACATGATTTACTTTTACTTTTTTTATATTCATCAATTCCGCTTTTTATACAGTGATAACTAAAAAACACGAAAATGCTAAATCCAAATAATTTAAAGACGACTTTATTTTTAAGCCAATCGGTAAAACTTTCTTCATTTGACAACACTCCTTTAATTCTGTTAATATTTGGGCTGTCCGAAATATATTCAATCTCAATGTTTGTTGGCAATTCTCCGTAATTCCATCCTGTACTTTCAATAGTTCTGCCATCTTTTGTTACGAATGAGTATTTATAACCATATCCATCTGCTATTTCCCCAGCATCTCTATCCATTTCAAATTTTTCGGTATCAAGAAAATTACCCGATACTGTAATTTTTTCTTTCGTTACCATTAAATAACTTTCTCTAGCTTCACTATAAGCATTGCTGTTAAACAACCAAATAAAATAAACAGCAAGAATGGCAATACCAATTAAAATGTTTTTTAATAAATTAAAGTCTCTTCTTTTCATTCCTTGATTACCATTAGTCTTAATGTTTTTATCGTGTAATGATTACTTTTGGTTTCATTAATTCCCATTTTATGCACTCTTTTATTCATTCCTACCTTGCCGAAAGAAAATTTGAAATAGTCAAAATTGACGAAGAGGATATAAATTCGCCTCGTTATAGACGTTATTTTGATTCAACTCCTAATGATTCAGAAATGATGTATTGTGATATAGTTGTTTTTAATAATTCTATTATGATTCAATCTATAACCGATAGAACTGATGTTTTTGATTTAATGTCAGTTGCAAGGTCTTATAGGGTTGACAATTTAGAACAGCTTAAATTCTTATTAAATAATGCTAACAATGTTATGTTGGATTATTTTAAAAAGATAGATTACCCTTCCTAATTATTATTACTGATTTAATTTTAAACAGCTTAATTCTCCATAAACTACACTTGTAAATCTACCTATTAAACTTTTGTATTCTGTAATTGCTCCTTTTTTAGGACTTCTCTTTAACGCAGTCTTGTATCTAAAAACATCTTCATTAAGCACTTCGTTTAAATACATTAAATAGCTTGTTGTTTTTATTTCTTCATTTTCTTCGTATTTGATTTCCTTTTTTAACAATCCATCAACAACATCAAAGTTATACTCTGTATTAGAATAATCATCTATTCTTTCTAATAATGCTTTTAACCTCTTTATCTTCTCTTCTTTATCCATCCTCTTATGTATTTGTTTTAATGGTTGGCAACGTGTTGTGTATGGTTAGTTGCGGAAAATCAGTTGAGATTTTCCAACGTATGAGCAAGTTAATTAATTCGAGTGAATTTCCTGCGAGGAAATTCCGCCGCAATTAATTATACACGTTGTTAGCAAACGTTTTTTTATTTTTTTTCGAAAATAATGGATGCCTTTAACTCATTTCCACCAGTTGTCGGTATTAAAAATACAGTACCTTTTTTTATTTTATCACTATCCTGCGGTTGAAAATATAATTTAGAATAATCTATTCCATTTAAACTCAAATTGATATCAGATGAAAGACTTTTATTCGATATTATATCAATGGTTTTGAACGTTATTCCGTCGCCGATCAATTCCGTTGATTTTTCTGTAAAAGGTTTAACAGAGATTTCCTTTTCTAAATACTGTGATAAAATTAAATATTTTGCAAAGAAGAGTAAAAAAACATGAATATTCACACCTATCTCACTTGATCCAAATGTAAGGCCAAACTTCGCACTATAAAGAAGAGAAAGGTTAATAGAAGTGTCGTTTATAACGAAGTAAGGAATCTGAATTATTATCCAAATAAGCGCTAAATAATAAAACTCATATTTCCGTATAAAAAATAGAATTCCGCTTACAATTCCAAGTATAGAAACAGCAATTGTTGGGTCCACTAAGTTATCAAGATTGTTATATATGGTAAATAATCCCGAACCAATTGCGAATGCGTAAAATCCTTTTAAAATATTCATTTTTCTAAATGTTTGCTAACGGTTAGTATAAGAAAAGTAGGGCAGTCAGTAAGCGATGACCTCTCCGCTTAGCCACAAGCCAAAACTTTTGCATTTTGTTTTTATCTTATTTTTCTAAAAGTCAAATCAAAAGGTTTGGCGACTTTGCAAATACGCCTAAACCTTTGTTTAAGCAATATCCGCCCTATTTTTTTTATACATTGTTAGCAAACGGTTTTTAATTCATCATTTTCTCAATTTCATTGGTCGAAAGATGAAACGGAAATTCAATTGCATTATTAATAATTCCGTTTTCGTCTATAAATGCATAAGTAACACCTCCGTCACAAAATGCCGATATTTTTTTATCACTAAACTCATTTAAAATAGAATCATTCTCCTCAATTGGTAAAAAGTAATGTTTTGATTTCCAAGAATTATCTATAACTCTAGCAGCCCATACTTTTTTATTCACTTTCTTATCTATACAAATATTAATTGTACTAATTTTTTCTTTATTTTCTTTTTCAAAATTTTTAATTGAAGGAAGGTTATTAACTATTGATGCTCCAGCATATTGAGCTGACCAAAAAACAATAATTAAAGGTTTACCATTATAGTTCTCTAGTAAAGATTTGAATTTCGATTTATTTAAAGTAAATGCGTCTTCATTAAGTGTGTAATCTTTATTGTCCAGTCCGTCCTCTAATAGATTTTCAAATTCATTTATTTTTTTTACATATTTATTGTCATTATTAATGTCAATTTTTTTAGAGTATGTTTTATAATTCGCACCTAAAGTCATTAACCAAGTAGATAAATCCGCATAGTATTTATTGTATATTTCTTTGTTTAAGTTATCCTTTAAAAAAGAATTGACCCATTCTTCATAATCGGAATTGTTGAAGAATGATTGCCAATTTCCATATGTTACTCTAACGTTACCTTGCTCCTCTAATTTTTTCAAGTATTCGATTTGTAAGATACTTTCTAAATTATTTGCTAAATGCCAATCATTTATATTATTGAGCTTTTTGTATTCTTGTTTATCAAAATATTTAAATGCTTTATCTTTAAAGTTGATACTAATTGAATCTAAACTTTTAAGTCTAGACATTTTGTTTAAATAACTGGTAAGCAATGAGTATTTTTTAAAATTTATACGATTTAAAAGAAAATTGTATTCTTTTTCGGTAAGTGGTGTTTCAGTAATTATTTTTTGAATTTCAATTTTGTTCTCAGCTTGTGAGATTAATTTTTCATTTGATTTTTTTAGATAAATAAAGTTTAATAATTCGTTTTGTTCTGAAATAGCAGTACTAATGGAAATGATGAATTCATCTAGACTTTGGGTTTTTTCTGAATCAAAATCATCATATTCAAATTGTTTAAGGTTTAGAGTATTTATTTTTCCCGCTCCTTTTCCTTTAACAATTAGTGAATTTTTTGGATTATTTACATCAAAGCTTATTTGAATATTGTCTCCGCTAAAGAGAATTAATTGAATTCCGCTGTTTTTAAATTCAAGGCTGTAGTTGGCTCCATCTGTAATCTTATCAGAATTTAAGTTGAAATGTCCCTCTGAATCTATAAAAGAACCAATACTTGTGAAATTATCAAAATTTAAGTTCCCTCTTAATCGTGGTACGTAATTCAAATTAATATATTCTTGCTCTGAATTTTTGACATATCCGCTAATTTCAATTCCATCATTTGAAGTTGAATCGAAGGCAACTAGTAATATGCTAAATATTAATAGTAAAATGACTTTTTTCATATTTGATTTTCGTTTGTAGGTTTTGTTCAACTGTTTGCTAACGTAGGAATAAAGTCTATATTAACTTTATTTCTATTATGTCGCTAAGTTAGTAAATCTTTAAGTTTGATAAAAG
>NZ_QRGD01000019.1 GCF_003449015.1 Aureibaculum luteum
CATAAAAAAACCTTCATTAAATTAATAATGAAGGTTTAAAAGAAAGGCGACGACATACTCTCCCACCTAGTGGCAGTACCATCTGCACTGATAGGCTTAACTTCTCTGTTCGGGATGGAAAGAGGTGAGCCCTATCGTTATAATCACCTTAAACTGTTTCAGTTCTGAGTTATCAAAACTGTAAGAGTTGACATATAAAAAATAATGATATAGTAAATCGTAATTAAATTAAAAACAGCTTTTTTATAAAAAAAAAGAGTTTTCACTCCCTGTTAGTTGCCCAACAGGGAGTAAGCGTACATAAGCCTATGGGTTATTAGTACTACTCGGCTATGACATTACTGCCTTTACACCTATAGCCTATCAACGTGGTAATCTTCCACGACCCTTTAAAGAAATCTCATCTAGTGGTGGGTTTCGCGCTTATATGCTTTCAGCGCTTATCCCTTCCCGACGTAGCTACCCAGCAGTGCTCCTAGCGGAACAACTGGTACACCAGAGGTCAGTCCAATTCGGTCCTCTCGTACTAGAATCAGATCCACGCAAATTTCTAACGCCCGCTACAGATAGAGACCGAACTGTCTCACGACGTTCTGAACCCAGCTCGCGTGCCACTTTAATGGGCGAACAGCCCAACCCTTGGGACCTTCTCCAGCCCCAGGATGTGACGAGCCGACATCGAGGTGCCAAACCCCCCCGTCGATATGAGCTCTTGGGGGAGATCAGCCTGTTATCCCCGGAGTACCTTTTATCCTTTGAGCGATGGCCCTTCCATACGGAACCACCGGATCACTATGCTCTTGTTTCCAACCTGATCGACTTGTCAGTCTCGCAGTCAAGCACCCTTATGCCATTGCACTCTACGCACGGTTACCAAGCGTGCTGAGGGTACCTTTAGAAGCCTCCGTTACTCTTTTGGAGGCGACCACCCCAGTCAAACTACCCACCAAGCACTGTCCCCATCACTGGGTTAGGCTTCGAATAAGCAAAGGGTGGTATTTCAACGGTGACTCCACAACGCCTAGCGACGCCGCTTCGAAGTCTCCCACCTATCCTACACATTACTTATCCAAAGTCAATACTAAGCTATAGTAAAGGTTCACGGGGTCTTTTCGTCCCGTAGCGGGTAATCGGCATCTTCACCGATACTACAATTTCACCGAGCTCATGGCTGAGACAGTATCCAGATCGTTGCACCATTCGTGCAGGTCGGAACTTACCCGACAAGGAATTTCGCTACCTTAGGACCGTTATAGTTACGGCCGCCGTTTACTGGGGCTTCATTTCATTGCTTCTCCGAAGATAACAACTCCACTTAACCTTCCAGCACCGGGCAGGTGTCAGGCCATATACATCATCTTTCGATTTAGCATAGCCCTGTGTTTTTGATAAACAGTCGCCTGGATCATTTCTCTGCGGCCCCCCCGTAAAGGGGGGCGACTCTTCTCCCGAAGTTACGAGTCTATTTTGCCTAGTTCCTTAGCCATGAATCTCTCGAGCACCTTAGAATTCTCTTCCCAACTACCTGTGTCGGTTTACGGTACGAGTACTTTATATCTATAGCTTAGAGGTTTTTCTTGGAAGCCTTTACACACACTATCCACGCTGCCGAAGCTTTGTGGTACTATCCTGATTCAGCAAGTCTGACGCATTTAACTATCAAACCTATACCTATTCAGTTTAACGAACTATTCTGTCAGTTCGCGGTGCTGTCATTACTCCGTCACCCCATCGCAATATAAAGTAGTACAGAAATATTAATCTGTTGTCCATCCACTACCCCTTTCGGGTTCGCGTTAGGTCCCGACTAACCCTCAGCTGATTAGCATAGCTGAGGAAACCTTAGTCTTTCGGTGTGCGGGTTTCTCACCCGCATTATCGTTACTTATGCCTACATTTTCTTTTGTAACCAGTCCAGCATACCTTACGGTACACCTTCAACCCTGTTACAATGCTCCCCTACCCCTCTATACTCGTGTATAGAAGCCATAGCTTCGGTAATATACTTATGCCCGATTATTATCCATGCTCGATCGCTCGACTAGTGAGCTGTTACGCACTCTTTAAATGAATGGCTGCTTCCAAGCCAACATCCTAGCTGTCTGTGCAATCGAACCTCGTTAGTTCAACTTAGTATATATTTTGGGACCTTAGCTGATGGTCTGGGTTCTTTCCCTCTCGGACATGGACCTTAGCACCCATGCCCTCACTGCTGAGAATCATTTTATAGCATTCGGAGTTTGTCAGGAATTGGTAGGCGGTGAAGCCCCCGCATCCAATCAGTAGCTCTACCTCTATAAAACTATGCTCAACGCTGCACCTAAATGCATTTCGGGGAGTACGAGCTATTTCCGAGTTTGATTGGCCTTTCACCCCTACCCACAGGTCATCCAAAGACTTTTCAACGTCAACTGGTTCGGTCCTCCACTATGTGTTACCACAGCTTCAACCTGCCCATGGGTAGATCACTCGGTTTCGCGTCTACTACTGCTAACTATGTCGCCCTATTCAGACTCGCTTTCGCTACGGCTCCATGTCTTAAACATTTAACCTTGCTAACAACAGTAACTCGTAGGCTCATTATGCAAAAGGCACGCCGTCACAACACGAAGTTGCTCCGACCGCTTGTAGGCGTACGGTTTCAGGATCTATTTCACTCCCTTATTTAGGGTTCTTTTCACCTTTCCCTCACGGTACTAGTTCACTATCGGTCTCTCAGGAGTATTTAGCCTTAGCGGATGGTCCCGCTTGATTCATACAGGGTTTCACGTGCCCCGCACTACTCAGGATACTACTATCAATAACTTCTATTACTTATACGGGACTATCACCCTCTATGGTCACTCTTTCCAAAGTGTTCTAATTCTATTAGCATTAAATATTGTAGTCCTACAACCCCTATCTTGCCGTAACAAAATAGGTTTGGGCTAATCCGCGTTCGCTCGCCACTACTAACGGAATCACTATTGTTTTCTCTTCCTCCGGGTACTTAGATGTTTCAGTTCTCCGGGTTTACCTCCATTGCTGGATGACATGTCTTCAACATGCCGGGTTGCCCCATTCGGATATCTACGGATCAATTTGTATGTGCCAATCCCCGTAGCTTTTCGCAGCTTATCACGTCCTTCTTCGTCTCTGAGAGCCTAGGCATCCTCCATACGCCCTTATTTAGCTTATTGTACTTTTTGCTCTTTTTATTACACCAAGTAAACTCAGTGCAATAACTCTGATAAATCAGAGTATTCTTATAATGTGTAATTTATATATTTCAATAAATTACAGCCTTAATTTTAATTCTATCTGTAATTATAATAATACCTAAGTATTACTATAAAAACTAGCTTATTATGATTTACGATATCATTATTTCAATATGTCAATGAACATTTTTCAGATTATAGTTAAAACTATATACTGAATAGTGGAGAATATCGGAGTCGAACCGATGACCTCCTGCGTGCAAGGCAGGCGCTCTAGCCAGCTGAGCTAATCCCCCATAATTAATGAAATTTTAAAAAATCAATTTCCAAATTTCAACAAAAATTAAGGTATCTCAACTTCTAAAATTTCCTTCAATATGTAATGAACGTTTAAAAAATTCTTTTCAGAACTCTTTAATTCTTTAATTACCATGTTTTCACATGATTTGTAGTCTCGGGCAGACTCGAACTGCCGACCTCTACATTATCAGTGTAGCGCTCTAACCAGCTGAGCTACGAGACTTTATACAGTCCGCAGTATTCAGTATTCAGTTGGCAGTGCTTTCCTACTAACTAAATCTTAAGACTTTATTATTTAAAAAAAATTGACAGCAATAGAAGTAACATTATAATCTTTCGTTAACAAAACTTCCGTTTCTTCGTTGAATGTGTTGTCGAAACTTCACAAACAAGCTCTAGAAAGGAGGTGTTCCAGCCGCACCTTCCGGTACGGCTACCTTGTTACGACTTAGCCCCAGTTACCAGTTTTACCCTAGGCAGCTCCTTGCGGTCACCGACTTCAGGTACTCCCAGCTTCCATGGCTTGACGGGCGGTGTGTACAAGGCCCGGGAACGTATTCACCGCATCATGGCTGATATGCGATTACTAGCGATTCCAGCTTCACGGAGTCGAGTTGCAGACTCCGATCCGAACTGCGATAAGGTTTATAGATTCGCTCACTGTCACCAGTTGGCTGCTCTCTGTCCTTACCATTGTAGCACGTGTGTAGCCCAGGACGTAAGGGCCGTGATGATTTGACGTCATCCCCACCTTCCTCTCGGTTTGCACCGGCAGTCTCATTAGAGTCCTCAGCATGACCTGTTAGCAACTAACGATAGGGGTTGCGCTCGTTATAGGACTTAACCTGACACCTCACGGCACGAGCTGACGACAACCATGCAGCACCTTGTAAGTGGTCCGAAGAAATAACTATCTCTAGCTAATGCAACTTACATTTAAGCCCTGGTAAGGTTCCTCGCGTATCATCGAATTAAACCACATGCTCCACCGCTTGTGCGGGCCCCCGTCAATTCCTTTGAGTTTCATCCTTGCGAACGTACTCCCCAGGTGGGATACTTATCACTTTCGCTTAGTCACTGAGGTAAACCCCAACAACTAGTATCCATCGTTTACGGCGTGGACTACCAGGGTATCTAATCCTGTTCGCTCCCCACGCTTTCGTCCATTAGCGTCAATTGTTAGTTAGTAGACTGCCTTCGCAATCGGTATTCTATGTAATATCTATGCATTTCACCGCTACACTACATATTCTATCTACTTCACTAAAATTCAAGACAACCAGTATCAAAGGCAGTTCCACAGTTGAGCTGTGGGATTTCACCTCTGACTTAATTGTCCGCCTACGGACCCTTTAAACCCAATGATTCCGGATAACGCTTGCACCCTCCGTATTACCGCGGCTGCTGGCACGGAGTTAGCCGGTGCTTATTCGTACAGTACCGTCAAACACCTACACGTAGATGCGTTTCTTCCTGTATAAAAGCAGTTTACAACCCATAGGGCCGTCTTCCTGCACGCGGCATGGCTGGATCAGAGTTGCCTCCATTGTCCAATATTCCTCACTGCTGCCTCCCGTAGGAGTCTGGTCCGTGTCTCAGTACCAGTGTGGGGGATCTCCCTCTCAGGACCCCTACCTATCATAGTCATGGTAAGCCGTTACCTTACCATCTAACTAATAGGACGCATACTCATCTTATACCAATAAATCTTTAATTATAAATTGATGCCAATCTATAATACTATGGAGTATTAGTCAAAATTTCTCTTGGTTATTCTCCAGTATAAGGCAAATTGTATACGCGTTACTCACCCGTGCGCCGGTCGTCAGCAAGTAGCAAGCTACCTCTGTTACCCCTCGACTTGCATGTGTTAAGCCTGCCGCTAGCGTTCATCCTGAGCCAGGATCAAACTCTCCATCGTATAAATTTTAAATCTCTTTAAAACGAAAAGTTTCTCAAAAAAATTAATCAATTAATTGTCCTAATAAAAGAACAATCAAATGTAATCTTACTCTATTTTTACGCTGTCAATTTTCAATATTTTCAATGAACTTTTCGAAGCAATATTTAAATATTTTCGAAAAAAAATACCCAATCTATATCAGGCATTATCTTGTCTGTGTAAAGGAATCGAACCTCTATTAAATCTCCAAATCACTATTTCAACTTATCTCTGTTTCTCTAAGCGGATGCAAATATAAAACCTTTTTTTAAACCTGCAAGAAAAAAATTAAATTTTTATTTTATTTTTTTTCAACAC
>NZ_QRGD01000002.1 GCF_003449015.1 Aureibaculum luteum
ACTCGTTGTTTAAAACAAAACCTGTAATTTGGTAAGATTAAACAAAAAATACGGCAGGTTATTAGACAGACTGACGTTAGCAACAAATACAAAAATCATGAGATTTAAACTAATTTTCATTTTAATAATTTTCCTATTATTTTCATGTTGTAAAACGATTAAACAAAATACATCTAAATCCAAAATCTATTTTAAAATCAATTCTGAAAAAACTTATGTAGATAATATTGGTGGAATAATGCTAAGTTTTGATGTTGTTAATGACTCCAACGAAGATATTATTATGTTGAAACCCAATAATACTTTCAACTCAAGGTTTGACTTCTTTACGAATACAATGGAATGCGAAGATATCCCGATTTGGGAAGATAATTCAGAATTTAAACACCTTGAAGTTACTGACAAAGATTATTTAACCATTAAATCAAAAACAAGTAGTGAATTGTTAATGAATGGCCGGAATTATAACTGGCTTGCATGCGATAGCGATAGTGTTAAAATAAAAATTAAATATGAACCTTTTAAAACTATTGAAGAAGGTGATGAATATTTGAATGAAAAAAAGCAAATCGTTGAAACCGTTTCAAAAGTTAATATTTATAGTGATAATACAAAATTCAAGCTACATAAATAATCAGTTGCTAATAGATTGTATAATTAATTGATGGCTTTTTACCTACTTACGAATCATGAAGAGTCATGTCTCATGTTTCGAGACTTCGGAATTTCTCACAAAGCGTCGGGATGGTTTTTTTTGCTAAATTAGAGGCATAAACCACGTAACACACGAGCAAAGCTAACTGGATAAGCAAATGAGTTACATAACCCTTTAAAAAGAATTTAACTTCAAAGAAAAATGGAACATTCAAAAAAAGAAATAGCAGCACTTTTCTCGAACGGAAAATTTGAAAACATAATGGAATATTTAAGTGACGAAATAGTTTGGAATGTTATCGGAGAAAATATTTTTGAGGGTAAGAATGCTGTTAAAGAAAATTGCGTACAGACATCTGAATATTTTAAATCTGTACAAACCGATTTTAAAACAAATGATATTCTCGTTTCTGAAAATAAAGTGATAATAATTGGAACAGCGGAATTTAAACAAGACGGAAAAAGAATAAATTTTGTTTCTGCCTGTGATGTATATGAATTTAATGAAAAAAGTGAAATTGAAAAAATATCTTCGTATTGTATACCAGAAAAAAAAGAGTATTAAACAGTGGGATTAAAATTTGAAAAATGTACAACAGAACGGAGAAAAACAGTGTACAACACCTTATAAAATTAACGGATAGTGTAAGCTTTCTTGCGAAAAGCCTCCAACATATCTAGAAAGTAATACACTACTAAAACCAACAGTTTTATTTTAGTTAAAAGTAGGCTTCAAAAAACGTTGAAGGCCATTACATAGATCTGAAAGTTGTACTATTCAAAATGTAATAAAAAACTATTAATTCTATTGTTATCATAAATATCAGTCCCAAAAAAATATTGAATTTTTAAACATTCTTGTCAAGTACTGTTTTTTTTATAAATTAGTCCTCATTTAAAACTCCAAAAATTAAAACATGAAGAAATTAACTACTGTTGTACTATCTATTTTGTTTATTTCAACTGCTGTTTTTGCACAAACCCCAACTAGAGCAACGCAGGATGGACATACAAATCAAAATAAATTTAGACAGCTTAAAGATGTACTAGCAACCCCAAATACGCAACGTACTGCCTCTGGTGCTCCTGGTAAAGACTATACACAGCAAAAAGTAGATTATGTTATTGATATTGTTTTAGATGATGCCAAACAAAAAATTACAGGAAGTGAAACAATTACATACCATAATAACTCAACAGATGAGCTCACCTATTTATGGTTACAATTAGATCAAAATAAGCGTGCAGCAGATTCTAAAACTCCAGATATTCAACCCAGTAAAATTCCAGAAGGCACTACAAAGGTTAGATTTGACAAAACCTATATAAATAAGCCTTTTGATGGTGGATTCAATATTACAAGTGTTACCAATATAGATGATAGTAGTTTGTCACATACAATTAACCAAACCATGATGCGGATAAACTTACCAAAACCGTTAGCCGCTGGTGAAACATTTCAATTCAAGGTGGCGTGGTGGTACAATATAAACAATCATAGAGTTGAAGGTGGTAGGTCTGGTTTTGAGCATTTTCCTGCTGATGGTAATAACAATTATGTTATTGCCCAATTCTTTCCGAGATTATGTGTGTATGATAATGTAGAAGGTTGGCAAAATGATCAATTTTGGGGAAGAAGTGAGTTTGCCTTAGAGTTTGGTGATTATACGGTAAACATTACCACACCTTCTGACCATATGCTTGGAGCAACAGGGGTATTACTGAATGAAAAAGATGTTTTAACAAAAACACAACTAATAAGGTTAGCAGAAGCAAAAAAATCTTTTGATAATCCGGTTGTAATTCAAACACAAGACGAAGCTATAAAAACTGAAAAAGGCTTTTCTAAGAAAACAAAAACATGGAAGTTTTTTGCAGAAAATGTGAGAGACTATGCTTTTGCTACCTCTAGAAAATTTATTTGGGATGGTATGGCTGTTGATATTAATGGAAAAACGGTTATGGCTTATTCCTATTATTCTAAAGAAGCAAATCCATTATATGGCGATCACTCTACACGAGCTACCGCTCAAACCTTAAAAACATATTCTAGATATACCTTCGATTACCCGTATCACAAGGCTATTTCTGTAGATGGACAAATGGGAATGGAATATCCGCAAATATGTTTCAATCCTGGAAGGCCTAAAGCAGATGGAACCTACTCAGACAGAACAAAATATAGAATGATAGGTGTGACAATTCATGAAGTTGGACATAACTTTTTTCCGATGATTGTAAATTCTGATGAGCGTCAATGGACTTGGATGGATGAAGGTTTAAATTCATTTGTTCAAATGTTGGCCATGATGGATTATGAAGAAGGATATCCTTTAGGGAGAGGGTTGCCAAAAAACATTGTTGATTATATGGATGGAGATCAATCTAGAATAGCTCCGATCATGTCAAAAGGAGATAATCTATATAGTTTTGGTAGCAATGCCTATGCAAAACCAGCAACTGCATTGTGGATTTTACGTGAAACCATAATGGGTAAAGAATTATTTGATCATGCTTTTAGAACCTACTCTCAACGTTGGATGTTTAAACACCCAACACCTGCAGATTTCTTTAGATCAATGGAAGATGCTTCTGCTATTGACTTAGATTGGTTCTGGAGAGGTTGGTTCTATACAACTGATGTCACAGATATAGGTATTAAAAATGTAAAAAAGTTCTATGCCGAAGCTGGAGAAGGAGATAAAATTAATTTTGTTGAAGATACTACAAAAGCATTAAAATTTGAGTCTGCCAAAAAAGCCAATTCTAAATTTTTCTACGAAATTACATTTGATAAGCCAGGTGGTTTAGTAATGCCAATTATTGTTGAGTATACCTATGCGGATGGTTCAAAAGATAGAAAAACGTATCCAGCTCAAATTTGGAGATACAATGATAAAGAAGTTACCAAAGCAGTTTATTCTAATAAAGAAATCATAAATATCGCCATAGATCCAGATTTAGAGACTGCCGATGTAGATACTTCTAATAATAGCTGGCCCAAAAAGCAAAAATCTGAATTTGAAGAATTTAAAAGTAAAATAAAGGGATAATTTATTAACGATGTTTCTTAAATGGATTAAAGTTAATTAATAGTAACTTTAATCCTCTCTTTTATTCTTTCTTATTATAACTCAAAAAGTAGCGGTATTAAACGTAAGTGAACTGCTGTGCAATACACGAAAAATTACAGGTGTTTTTAGACTTTAGAACACCAAAGAGGAACTATAATTTATCAGCGTAAAATTTCCCGAAGCTTCGGAACTAACCTGTAGTCCTATTTTAGGCCTAAACATCTATATCAGAACCTTTTAGGTAAACTTAATCATACGTATTTGTATGATTATTTACATAAAATAATACTTATATGTATTCTTTTATTTGTTTATTTATACATATTTGTATACTTTTGTTTTAATTTACATACTTATATGTATAAAATATTAACAAATGAGAAACAAAAAAAAACTACTCATAGAACAATTAGACCAAAAACTGGCTAATTTTAAAGATGCAGGAACGATCCTGATTCCACAAAAAGGATGGGTAAATACTATTAGAACCACTCTTAATATGACAATGGACCAATTAGGGACCAAACTTGACTTGACTAAAGGAGCTATTCAAAAAATTGAGGAACGTGAAGCTACGGGTCAGATAACCATCAATAAACTAAAGGATGTTGGTAATGCCTTGGATATGAAATTTATCTATGGTTTTATTCCTAAAGATGGTACCATTGAAAGTCTAATCAACGTGAAGGCTAAAAAACTGGCCCGAAAAATTGTTTTAAGGACCAATCAAAATATGAAATTAGAGAATCAAGGAATCAGTGAAGATAAAATTGATGATTCAATAAATGACTTGGCTAATGAAATAAAAAGGGAAATGAGAAAGTCATTATGGGATTAGATTTAAAATACGCAGATGGCCAAACACCAATAGATGAAGACGAAAAAGAAGGTCTAAAAATAAAATCAATAACAACGCAAACAGAACTCAATGAATTTGAACAGCTAAATATTGAAAAAGCTGTAGAATGGACTATTCGAGCTAATTTAAAACCTGAAAAAATATTGACTGAAAAGTTTATAAAAGATTTACACAAAAAAATGTACGAAGATGTTTGGAAATGGGCAGGTGAATTTAGAAAGACTGACAAAAACATTGGAATAAAATGGTCTCAAATCGGAATGGAACTAAAACATCTAATTGATGATACTAAATATTGGTTAGAACAAAAGATTTATCCGCCTAAAGAAATTGCTATAAGATTTAAACATAGAATCGTAGCAATTCACTGTTTTCCTAATGGAAATGGTAGACACTCAAGAATGATGGCTGATATAATTATTGAATTCATTTTCGGAAAAGAAATTTTCAGTTGGCACAAATCAAATATGATTAGAGCAGATGAAACAAGAAAAGAGTATATCATAGCATTAAGAGAAGCTGACAATGGAAATATAAAACCATTAATAAAATTTGCAGAAAGCTAAAAAATTAAAGCTAACAAAGAACTGTAGTGCAATGCAAGTCAAGTTTCATTAACTTATTTATTGAAATAAGATTACAGGTATCTTTAGATTTTTATAAACCATAGTACTGGACAAGACATGATGAGGAAAATTCTAATTTTAATATTTTTTCTATTTTCATTTATAAAAATGAATGCTTGTACTTGTGATATTCCAAAACCTATTCTTGAATTTCAAGAATCAGAATATGTATTTGAAGGAAAAATTATTTCCAAAATATATTCTCCTGATTCATTAAATTATACTGTGGAATTCGAGATCTTAAAGCATTATATAAAAGGGAATAACCCAAAATTTCTCCAATTCACATTCAAATCAGAAGGGAAATATACCGGAACCTACACTTCTTGCGATTGGAATGTTGAATACAATGAAAAATGGTTGGTTTATGCTTTTTATTGGAATGATAAACTGACTTTTGGTTATAATTGCTCAAATTCAAGACCATTGAATACAAATGGTGTCTCTGAAAGGGAACAGAGAGTTCTAGACAATGCTAATGAATTTAAAATTAACCAATATATTTTTACAAATTTTGATGGTCGATTCACGAATTCAAAACCAAAAGTTGATATAGATTCACTATTAAAAATTTTTTACAAAAAAGAATACGGTAAAAGTTATATTGAAAATAGAGTTAATATTGTAGTTGATATTGATGAAAATGGAAAACTTTTGGCTGTAAACTTAACCTCTCATGAACATTTGCAATCTGAATATATAAAAACTATTGACACAATATTTAACTTAAATAAACCACCTAATATTGAGATAAGGAAACCAAAAACAGAATTTGAAAAAGATATTATTGTTATTATAAAAAAATTAGATAAATGGGATATAACATATATTAAAAGAACTAAAATCCCTGTAAAGATTAGAAAATTCATGCAGTTTATTAAAGAACCTGATGAAATAAAAGTATATTATTAAAAATAGCATAGTTAAAGACCTTCGGTAACAGTATGACCATCCCTTCTCCAAGAATAAATTGAATCTATTTTAGTTCACTTTTAAAAATAAAATGTAACATTTTTTGAGTTCCGCATCTAAAGAGAAATCAAAACTTAGAAACAATGAAAAATGTTATTGTATTATTAGTCTTCTGTGTATTTACTTTATCAATTTACGCAACCAACGAAAATGAACCTATCCATATAGAAGTTACAGGAAAAGGTAACCCTGTAATATTAATTCCCGGTTTTACAGTTCCTGGAGAAATTTGGAATCCATTAGTAAAAGAGTTAGAAAAGAATTACGAATGCCACATCGTTACGTTAGCGGGTTTTGGAGGAAAGGAACCTATTGAATTTCCTTGGTTACCAAAAGTAAACGAGGCCATTAAAAGCTATATAGTAAACAATAATTTACAAAATGCGACTATAATTGGTCACAGTTTGGGAGGTACAATTGCTACTTGGCTTGCGAGTAATGATGATTTGAAACTATCAAAAATCGTATTAATTGATGCTCTACCAGCTTCTGGTGCATTAATGATCCCTGATTACAATCCTGAAAACTTGGTCTATGAAAACCCCTATAATGATCGGCAATTAGCCATGAGTGATAAAGAATTTGAACAAATTGCGGTAGCGATGTCAAAAGGAATGAGTACCAAAGAATCAGCACAAGAAAGAATTAAAAATTGGATGCTAGAAGCTGACCGAAAAACATATGTTTATGGATATACCGATTATCTTAAATTAGACCTTCGAGAAGATTTAAAAAAGATATCGATTCCTGTAACCATAATTGCAGCATCAAAACCTTTTGGAAAAGAAATGGTTACACAAACTTATAAAAGTCAATACGAAAATTTAAAAAATTATGATTTTATTGTAGCTGATGACAGTGCCCATTTTATTATGTTAGACAAACCGAAATGGTTTTTAAGTCAAATACAAACGATTTTATCATCAAAGAATGAATAGAGAACAAGAGTTTACAAGTATTTATAATTCATATGCTTCTAAAGTCCATAGATTGTGCTTAGGCTATGCGTCTGGTAATGATGAGCTTGCAAAAGAATGGCTTCAAGAAACTTTTATTAAGGTTTGGAAACATAGCAATTCATTTAAAGGGAAGTCGTCAATTGACACTTGGATTTATAGAATTGCCGTAAATGTATGTTTGGGAGATTTACGTAAATCCAGAAGAAATAGTACTATTAATGAAGACGTATTAACAACTAGTAGTCCTGATGTTACTGATGATGCTTCTGATGAAACAGAAAAGAATATCAAAAAAATGTATCACTGTATTGACCAACTAAACGAGCAAAATAGAGCATTGATATTATTAGAACTAGAAAACATACCACAAGCTACTATTGCAGATACCGTTGGTTTGGCACACGGAACATTACGAACACGTTTAAGTCGTATTCGGAAATCACTTTTAAAATGTATTAAAAATGGAAAATGATAATTTAGATAAATTATGGGGAAGTCAACGTAATGATATCTCAAACTTTAATGCTAAGGACATAATTACAAAAGCAAAGAAACAACGCAATAGCCAATATATCAGTATCACTGTGATGTCTGTAACCGTGGTGGTTTTAATGGTCTATGCTTTTTATTTCGCATTCAGTGAATGGAATACCTTTAATTTAGGACTTTTACTTATGATTTCTAGTCTTACTTTTCGAATTGTCTTAGAGTTTTATACGGTATATCGTAAAGAAAAACAACTTATTTCAATGGCTCAAAAACCGTACTACGCCTATCTGAAAAGGTATTATAAAATTCGATTACTAATAAATTATGTGATTACACCTGTTTGTATTGCAGTTTACATCATTGGGTTTTATCTGCTATTGCCTTATTTTAAGGAATACTTTTCCAAAGGATTCTATACCTATATTATAATTTCAGGTGTTATTTCTCTTCTAGGTGTTATCGCCATTATAATATACGGTACCATCAAAGAACAACGTTTTTTAAAACAATTGAATAAAGGATAAAAATAGTGCTTGATTTTACTGTACTTAAGAAAATCGAAGCGTCGGGATGGCTTTTATTTGTTAAATTAGGTGCTTAAACATCCCGCTGAACTTTGACATAACGTTGTAAGTATTGGCGAAAACCCAGAAACCGAGTGAATAGAACACTATTTGAAATTACAAAAATGGACTGTCCATCAGAGGAAAATCTAATCCGAATGAAATTGGACGGAATTTCAAGTATTGCTAATTTGGACTTTGATATTCCGAATCGACAATTGACCGTTTTTCACAGTGGAGAAATTGATCAAATCGAAAAATCAATTATCGAATTGAATTTAGGCGGAAAAAAAATGGCAACGGAACAAACCGACCAAACGGAATTTGAAGAAAATACAAACCAAAAAAAGCTACTTTGGTCTGTACTTGCAATCAATTTTGCCTTTTTCATAATCGAGATGACGACAGGAGTTATTTCAAAATCAATGGGACTTGTTGCCGACAGTCTAGATATGCTTGCGGATAGTTTCGTGTACGGAATTAGTTTGATTGCGGTTGGAGGAACCATAATAAAGAAAAAGCGGATTGTAAAACTTGCTGGATATTTTCAAATAACACTTGCGATTATTGGATTTGTAGAAGTTTTAAGAAGATTTTTAGGAGACGAGAACCTTCCCAATTTTTCGACAATGATTATCGTATCTATTTTTGCACTTATCGCAAACGGAATTTGTCTTTATATTTTGCAAAAGTCAAAGAGCAAAGACGAGGTACATATGAAAGCCAGTATGATTTTCACCTCTAATGACGTGATTATAAATTTGGGAGTAATAATTGCTGGAATTTTAGTAAATTATTTGAGTTCCAATAAACCTGATTTAATCATCGGAACAATCGTTTTTTTGTTGGTAATTCAAGGAGCATTTCGGATACTGAAATTGAGCAAGTAATGTAAAAAAAAAGCTACTTATAACACGGTATATAATTTATATTTAATTCTATCCTAACTTACGAAAATTGCTAACGTCAGTTCACTTTGCTCATTTTATTGATTTTCTATTCGATTTTTATTTGCTAAATTAGTTGCTGAACCACGCAACACACGAGCGAAGCGAATTAGCGAAGTAAACCATATACAAACATGTTTGCCTACATTATGCACAATATGGATAATTTGTAATTGACATAGATATAAAAAGAAAATAATTAACCCTAAAAATTAACCAATGAAACACGTAAAAAATTTCTTGATCATCAATTTAAATATCTTTAAAATTATCGTGTTCGTTTGCATTTTCTCTTTTAATTTTAACTTAGAAGCTCAAATTAATTGGACAAACAATGGAGATGCTTATTTTAAATTAGAAAAAAATCAACTTGTAAGCTATACCCTCCCTAACCATGAGCCGAAAACGGTCATTTCAAATGCACAACTTACTCCATCAGGGAAATCAGAGCCAATAACGGTGGCTCATTTTACATTCTCTTTTGACCAACAAAAAGTATTATTATTCACCAATACTAAAAAAGTTTGGAGACTACATACCAAAGGAGATTATTGGGTTTTTAACTTTAAAACAAAAACGCTTACTCAAATTGGAAAGAGCCTTCCTCCTTCCTCCCTAATGTTTGCAAAATTCTCTCCCGATGGTAACACCATAGCTTATGTTTCTGATAACAATTTATATAGTGAAGATTATACAAGTGGCAAGGTTCAAGCGTTAACAACTAATGGCACAGTTTCTTTAATAAATGGAACATTTGATTGGGCTTACGAGGAAGAATTTGCTTGTAGAGACGGATTTCGTTGGAGTCCAGATAGCAAATCTATTGCCTATTGGCAAATAGATGCAAGTGCCATCAAGAAGTTTTATATGATTAACAATACAGATTCAATCTATTCGAAGTTAGTGCCTTTAGAATATCCTAAAGTTGGTGAAAGTCCCTCTGCTTGTAGGGTTGGTGTGGTATCACTTTCTGATAATAAAACAACTTGGATGGATATTCCTGGGGATGCTTCACAAAACTATTTAGTGAGAATGGAATTTATACCTACAACAAACAATCTTTTAATTCAACAATTAAATAGAAAGCAAAACCATAGTAAATTATATATTGCCGATGCCTTAAAAGGAAGTGCTAAAGTGATTCATGAAGAATCAGATGAAGCTTGGGTAGATTTATTTCAATTAGGCAATCCTTATGAAATTGATTATATCAATAATTTTAGTTTTCTTAAAAAAACAAATAGTATCCTTTGGGCATCAGAAAAAGATGGATGGAGACATTTATACCAAGTTTCTTTAGAAGGAAAACCAGAAATTCTTATTACAAAAGGCGATTATGATGTTATTGATTTAAAATACATCAACAGCAAAGAAGGATATGTATACTATTTAGCTTCACCTGATAATGCTACTCAAAAGTATTTATATAAGTCCAAATTAAATGGTAAAGGAAAAAACAAATTACTAAGTCCTGAAAGCTTAAAAGGAACGCATGATTATTCTTTCTCATCCAATGGTAGTTATGCTGAACATAGTTTTACCAACCATTATACGCCAGAGGTAAAAGAGTTTATAACTGTTGCCAATCAAAAGGCTTTAAGCGAAGAAGAAAGCATCCTTACTAACATTAAAAAATGGGAAGAAAAACCAGGCACGGAGTTCTTTACCATAACAACTGCAGACAATGTTGAAATGGACGGATGGATGGTAAAGCCAACAAATTTTGATCCAAGTAAAAAATACCCTGTGGTGTTTTATGTGTATACAGAACCCGCGATGACCACTGTAAACGACAACTATTATGCGGGTATGAATTGGTTTTATAAAGGGAGTATGGCAGATGATGGTTATATCTACATTTCATTAGATAATAGAGGGACTCCTGCTCCAAAGGGTAGGGCATGGAGAAAGTCTATTTATAAAAAAATAGGTGTAATAAATGTAAACGATCAAGCCAAGGCAGCTACAGAAATTTTGAAATGGGATTTTGTAGATGCTGATCGGATAGCAGTTTGGGGCCATAGTGGAGGAGGTTCTGCCACCTTAAATTTGATGTTTAAATATCCTGAGATTTACAAAACTGGAATTTCACTTGCGGCTGTTGCAAATCAATTAACCTATGATAATATTTATCAAGAACGTTATATGGGCTTGCCTCAAGAAAACATGGAAGACTTTAGTAATGGTTCTCCCGTTAACTATGCCAAAAACCTACAGGGAAATTTACTTTATATCCATGGAACGGGAGATGATAATGTGCATTATCAAAATGCTGAAATGTTAGTAAACGAATTGATAAAACACAATAAACAATTTCAATTTATGCCTTATCCAAACAGGTCTCATGGATTTAGGGAAGGAGAAGGTACATTTGAACATTTATCCACTTTATATACTAACTATTTAAAATTACACTGTCCTCCAGGAGGAAGATAAAATTTGCTAAAATTGCATCTCCTCATTTATTAAGAAATGATGAAAGAGTCAATAAATAAATAAAAATAGCGAAAAGCTAACAATGACTGTAACCCATTACTGGGTTTTACCTTACTTATGAACCCGAAGTGAAATATCTCGTGTTTCGAGACTTCTGAATTCTCCCGAAGTGTGGAGATGGTTTTTATTAGCTAAATTATTTGTTTAAGCACGAAACAACTGTAGAAACAAGGTGATTTTTGTTCAGCATTTTGAAACAGGGAGAAGTGTTTAAAAAAGGTTTAGCAAACCTTTTTAGCGAAAGAGCCAGCATGCCGCGATGGAAAGAACTAAAACAAGCTTGGGAGAATAATCACCGAAGGTAAAACATATACAAACGGTTAGTTGTAATGTTGACCTATCCTATAATAAGGCTACTTAATTTTAACTAGCTATTTTCAGAACTACCAAGTAATTATTTATTACAACTATCCTCTCAAAAAAAACAATTAGCCAAGCTTAACTTTAATAAAAGATGTTAATTGCTTAGTTAAAGTTTTAGGTATTAACATAGTATTGGCAATGTATGAGTATTAAAGCTTTATACTAAGAATGAACAATTAAAACAACAAATAATGGGAATGATTAAAGATAGAAAGAAATTTAAAATAACAAAAGTACAGACTCATCCAACAAATCCAAATGGTAATACCAACCAATTAACGGACCATTTTGATTTCGAAAAAACAACAATAAAAAAACAACAAAATAAAAATTAAAAAACAGACAACTAGTAATCCTTTTGACAAAAATAAAAGGGGAGTAAAAACCACAGAAAAACAGTAGGATGTTTTTACGTTTCTGCAAAAAGGTATCTAGAAGTTGATATGAATCGTCAAGAGGAAAATCATAACAAAAGCAGCATAATGCATAATAATGGCCTGTACACATTTAAATCTTGTGGATAAAACTAAAAGAAAAGATATACGGAAACATGCTATTGATGGTTAATTCTCTTTAGTATTTATAAAAAGTATCTTTAAAAAAGAAACTTATTGTTTTTAAAAATTATTGAAAATGGAATCACAAAACGAACTAAATGATAAAATCAGATTGACAACCACAAAAATTCAAGAGGAACATCCAGAACTGATTAAATACATAAATGAAATACCAAGAAGCTTCCTATCCAATGTGGATAAAGGAATAAATAACATAGAATTAAAAAGTTATTTAGATTCCCTAAATAACTTATTAGAAACGTATGCGAAAAAACATTAAAAAACTATAAAATATGACAATTTTAATAAATACCGACAACACTCTTACTGGAGAAAAAAGAAGTAGTGATTTTTTTACCTTTCAAATTGCACAAGCATTACACAGATTCGAATCACATATCACGAGAATAGAAGTTCACTTGAAAGATGAGAATGGAAATAAAGGTGGATCTAATGACATCTCGTGTCTACTAGAAGCCAGACTAGAAGGCAGACCACCTGTTGCTATAACGAATCAGGCAGATAGTATAGAACTTGCCGTAACAGGTGCAATTGATAAAATAAAAACTACGGTGGAAACCATTATTGGAAAAAATAAAAAATATTAATACGTATTAAATGGAATCAAAAAATAATTTGGGGATCTGGATGGATCATTCAACAGCAGATTTAATTAATTTAAATTCAAAGAATAAAAGTCGCTCTATTGTCTCAAACTTTACTTCAGAAACAAAAGAAGAAGCTTTGATTAAAAGCGAAATACTAATGCATAACAAAAGACAACAAATGCATGAAAAATTTTATAAAAAAATTGGAAGTAAAATTTTAAAATATAATCATGTCGTTTTATTTGGGCCTACAAATGCTAAAGTAGAATTACATAATTATTTAAATAAAGATTTGCATTTTAAAGATATAAAAATTGACATTGAGCCAGCTGATAAAATGACGGATAATGAAAAAGATGCCTTTGTGAAAAATCATTTTGAAACATTACATAATAATTAATACCTTTTAAAAACAACGGTTGTAAAAAAAGGTCATTATAAGTCAAATTACAAAACAATCTATTTCAGTTTACTTTTCGCATAAAAATCAGGTTTTTATTTATTAAATTAGGTGCTTAAACTATCCAACACATGAGTGAAGCATACAAAATACAAGACCATTACTCAACATTTGGATAATCAAGATAAGACATAACATTTGATGTACTCAATTTCTAATAAATTAGGCTTATTTTTATTATTAATCCTTATACTTCAATCCAATAAAATAGAAGGGCAAGAAGCTGAATTTATTTACGGTAAATTAATGAATTCTGTAGATAATACTCCAATACCCTTTGCAACCATACTAATTAAAAATAAGGCTAAAGGATTAATATCTAACATTGATGGAGGATTTAAAATACCTTCTAAATTTCAAATATCAGGAGACACTTTGGTAATATCTTCAATCGGATATTCCTCAAAGGAAATACCATTACTAGGCCTTAATAAGAACTTAATTAATCCAATAACTTTAATTGAAATAATAGAAACACTGGATGAAGTAGTGCTTATAACTTATAAGAAAAGAAGGAGTGCGAAAGAAATTGTTCAATTGGCATTAGATAAAATTCCTGAAAATTATTCTTTCATGCCATTTTCCTACGTGGGCTATTATAGAGATTATCAAATAAAAGAAGGAAAGTATTTAAATCTAAATGAAGCTTTAATGCAAGTTTTTGATTCTGGCTTTGGTGTTAACGATTTAAATGAAACTCAAACAAGAATATATCAGTACAAAAAGAACCCATTCTTCCCAACTGATACCATTGCTGCCAAGCCTTATGATTATTCGAACAGAAGGAAAGTCATTTCTAATGCCACTATAAGTGCACCAGGAGGTAATGAGTACACTATTCTTAGATTAAGTGATGCTATACGCAACTACAATATAGATAGTTATGATTTTGTAAATCGTTTAGATGAAAACTTTGTTATAAATCATGAACTTAAACTACTACCTGATACCTTTATTGATAACATTCCTCTTTATTCTATAGATATTTATAAAACGTTAGAAAACATTAGTGTTTCGGGTAAAATTTTCATTAGCAAAGGTGATTTTAAAATTTATAAAATGCAATATGCGGTTTATGATAAGAAAAAATCAGTAGGATCTCGAAATAAATTACAAACGGATCCTAACCTATCAAAAACAAAGGAAAAAAATCTTGAAAAACTGCTTTATGAAATCATATTAGAATATCAATCACATAAAGGAATAATGTATCCTAATTATATTTCTTTTAAGAACTCATTTGAAAGCTTACAACCTCCAAAATTTTTCCCACTTGATGCGAAAATCAATTACACAAAACGTAATGAACTTACTTATAATAGTATTGAGCTAACTTTTAATAATACTCCATTATTAAAAGATGCCATGAAGAAAAGAAATTATAGAATATCTTATAATGATAAAAAATTAAAAATTGATCGAATTGAAGTTAAAAATAATATAGTGTTATTATATCTGAATAAAGAAATGGTTTTTGACTCTATAAAAATGCAATCATCAAGCAAATCTGTCTTTGAAGATGTAATGGTAAAAACCAAAAACATAAAGGACATTTATGGCAATGTAATGCACCAACAAGAATATGCAAGTTATAATCAATATAGAGAGTTTTTTGTTCAAGAACTTAATATAAATGCTGAAAAACCATTGGACACTTTGTATATGCTTAAGACTGAACCCATTTTTAAAAACCAACCTATTGCTCCCTTGAAGAATCTTTCAGATTACTGGATGAATACGCCTCTAAAAAATTAAAGCGTAGATGAAAACGTTTGGTAACATCATATGAAATTTATTGCTTGGCACGATCCTACTTGTAAAATCCTCCACAAGTAGGTATGAAAGGCCTAATTTGCTTAGCGTTTGGTTTATATTAACTAAATTAGTTGCTGAACCAAGCAACCAAACAAATACACATACGTTACCTATTATTACAGAAAAACGAACATACCGATGAATACCTATGAATGATATATACGTAATTACAGCATTGATTATGATTTTGATTGGCCATTTAGCAGCCATTACTATCGGGTATAAAATGCAAAAAACGACTTTAATAATATCGTATTTAAATGCGGTAATAGTGATAGGTATATTTATTTTTTGGGTACTAAATAGCATGCATATAAAGCAACATAATTTCGAATTTAGAGAATTGTTTGTAATAGGTATGGAAGCTTGTATTTTACTATTTGCTCTTTATTCTATTAAAGGTTTTTATAAAAAAACATATGTAAAAGTCATCAATTATATTGGCTTTGCAATTCATTTGTTGGCTACAACAGGAATGCTTTATTTTATAACGACATTCAAATTTGATAGACTTTTTTAACAATAATTAGGCTGGTCAATTAAAAAATAATTTTAGTATTTTTTTAGCATTGACGCTATTATTTAAATGAACTACATTAGTTGTTTAACACGGTAACTATTTTCTAGGATCATTATTTTTATCCATTAAGTAAATGAAAACAATATGAACCAACAAACAATTTATAAAATTTTCATTTTCGTACTATTATTAACTTCCTATGGATGTATCCAAAAAATCCAAAGTAAAAATATAGAACCCCCCGAAAAAATTGATTCAGTTAAAAGACCAAAAATTGAAGCGAAAACAAAAACCATTATAGATAGGTAATACTATTTTTTCTGCACAATGGATAGGAATATACCGATCAAGGAATAACGGGAATAGTTGGAGTAGGCTAGAAGGACTTCCAGATTCCACAGCTTTTTCAACACTTGAAATAACTGATTATGGAATTATAGCAGGCATTTCAATTCGATAAAAAAGTGGATATCAAGGATAGGCTTTATATACATCTAGAATTAAAGCAAGTATTTAATTTTGACAATCATTTGCTCCCCAGCTATCTAAACTTCTAAGGATTTTCTCAAGTGATTTTCCTCTTGTACTTAATTTGTATTCCACTCTAGGAGGAACTACAGGAAAAATTTTCCTAGAAATAAGCCCATCTTTTTCTAACTCTCTTACAGTTTGAGTAAACATTTTATTTGAAATACCTGGAATTTTCTTTTGCAATATGCCAGATCGCAGTGCACCTTCTAACAAATGAAATAGAATTAAAGGTTTCCATTTGGTTCCAATTAAATGCATGGTGTAATTTAAAGGACAATTTATTTTTTTATTCAAAATTAACGATTTAATATTCTGATATTCCGTATTTTACTCTATTTAGTAACTATATCACTTTTTGGTAAGTTATTGCTCATATGGCAAATATAAATTAATTTCGCAATCTAAATTAAATTCTATGACGACGATTAAAAATTATCCAAAATCTTTTTCACATATTGGAATTACTGTTCCTGATATACATAAAGCGGTAAAATTCTATTCAGAAGTAATGGGATGGTATATAATTATGGAACCATCAACGGTTACAAAAGAAAAAGAAACGGCAATTGGTCAGATGTGTATTGATGTTTTCGGAGAGTATTGGACTGAATTTGAAATTGCTCATTTAGCAACGTCAGATGGTATTGGTATTGAATTATTTTCCTTTCCAAACGGAATAAAGGAAACACCTGAATTTAATCCTTTTAACACTGGTCTTTTTCATTTCTGTGTTCAAGATCCAAACATTGAAGAACTCATTGATAAAATTGTTTCATATGGAGGAAAACAAAGAATGCCAATTAGAGCATACTATCCAAAAGATAAGCCCTTTAAAATGTGCTATGTTGAAGACCCATTTGGAATTGTTTTTGAAATCTATACCCATAGTTATGAATTGACCTATTCTTCAGGGGCGTATTCAAAATAGGGAATAGGGGATAAGCTACGTTTCATTTGCATACACAGCTTCAGAAAATAGCAAAATCAATTAAAAGGCAGTCAAACCTTAATACGATAAAAACACGCTTTACATGTTGTAAATAAACACTTAAAAATAAATAAGCAATTGAGTTTCCATGTATCTTTATTCTTTGAAATAATAAATAAGGAATAGTTGATTTCAGTGGAAAATGATTGAATCTGAAATCATATTTGAGTACAAATAAGCATGCCAAACTCAACTTTGAATTTATAATGGAATTATTTATACTTTATACTGGTTTTTTACTCGCAGCGTATGCCGTAATTGGAAATGATGTTATACAAACATTAGGTACTTTTCTCTCTTCTAATAGCAAAACGCATTGGTTATATCTATGGGCATTTGCATCCGCTATTTTATCTGCAACATTAATTTATGGATGGTATAGTTACGGAGGAGATGTATCCTACCAACGCTTAGATAAAGTCTCCCTTCCAGAAACGTTAATGTGGTGGCATTTATTAGCTCCAATTACTTTATTGGTAATCACACGTTTTGGAATACCAGTGAGTACTACATTTATGATTCTTAGTGTTTTTTCGAGCCAACAGATTATCGAAAAAATGATGCTAAAATCCGTTTATGGTTATGGTATTTCAGTCATTACAGCCTTTGTACTGTATTTATTAATTGCCCAAAGATTTGAATCGAAAAGCTCTATTGACAAGCTGAAAAAAACCAATCAAAAGCGGTTTTGGATAATTGCTCAATGGGGTTCTACGGCATTTTTATGGTCGCAATGGCTCATTCAGGATTTTGCTAATATTTATGTTTTTCTACCAAGGAAACTATCACTATTTGAGCTGCTTGGTTCCTTAGTTGTAATCTTGACCATTATGGCCTATATTTTCAAAAATCGAGGAGGTAAAATTCAGGAGATGGTGAATCAGAAAGTAAATACTAGAAACATCCGTTCTGCTACCATAATTGACCTTTGTTATGGAATAATTCTCTTTGTATATGGAAACTATAATTCGGTTCCAATGAGTACAACTTGGACTTTTATTGGTATTCTTGCTGGGCGTGAAATAGCAATAAATTACCTTCTTAATAAAGGGAAATTAAAAACTTCTTATAAACTTATCGCTAAAGATTTTGCAAAAGTAAGTATTGGTCTCGCCATTAGTATTTTTATCGTTTATTTGATTCAATTTATCAAAACGATCTAATAAATACTGCAGCAGTATAACTCGATTGTAAATGGAAAATTGACTAAAGAAACCAAACGAAAAAATGGTTGTTAGTTTAAAAAGAATTGTGAAAAATGACGGAACACCTTATTTTCGTTCTTGAAAAGACTGTATTGCCGCTTCCACACATCGTTCACCATCCATAGCTGCAGAAACAATTCCACCAGCATAACCACCACCTTCGCCACAGGGAAATAATCCCTCTACTTGCGGATGCTCTAAATTTTCGTTTCTAGGAATTTTTACAGGAGAAGACGTTCTAGATTCTACACCTACCACATTAGCTTCTTCGGTATAAAAGCCCTTCATTTTTTCGCCAAAAACTTTAAATCCCGTACGTAATCTACTCCCTATAATTTTTGGTAATAGTGAGTGTAAAGTAGCTGATTTTAATCCAGGCTGATAGGATGTTGTATTCAAATCTGTAGATAATTTGCCCGTTACAAAATCGGTCAATCGTTGTGCTGGTGCAGTTTGTGTTTTACCTCCTGCATTAAATGCTAACTTTTCTAAACTCTTTTGGAATTCTAAGCCTTTTAATTGGCCAAACTGATTAAAAGAAGGAATGTCTTTCTCTACATCAATTTCTACAACGATACCTGAATTTGCAAATTCATTATTTCGTTTGGAAGGAGACATGCCGTTGACCACAACTTCGCCCATGGCGGTTGCTGCAGGGACAATAAAGCCACCTGGACACATACAAAAAGAATAGACACCACGGTCTTTTACCTGATGTACTAAACTATAAGGAGCGGCAGGTAATAGTTCATCTCTTTTACCTTCGCAATGGTATTGAATAGAATCAATAATATGTTGTGGATGTTCCACGCGAACACCCATAGCAAAAGATTTAGCCTCTATGGCAATATCTTTTTTATGTAATAAATAGTAAATATCTCTAGCAGAATGCCCTGTGGCTAAAATAACAGCTTGGGTATCCATTTCAATATCATTCTGTAAGCGAATGGCTTTTAGACTGTTGTTTTTGATAACAAAATCAACAACGCGACTTTCAAAATGGATTTCTCCACCATGTTTTAAAATAACCTCTCTAATATTTTCAACTATTTTAGGTAGTTTGTTAGTACCTATATGCGGATGAGCATCAATAAGAATTTGCTCTGTAGCTCCATGAAATACAAACTGTTCAAATATGCGTCTTACATTTCCACGTTTTAAACTTCGGGTGTATAATTTACCATCAGAATAGGTACCAGCACCACCTTCACCAAAACAGTAATTTGAATCTTCATCTACAAAATGGTCTTGGTTAATGGCTTTTAAATCGCGTCTTCGTTCTTGTACTTTTTTACCCCGTTCTAAAACAATAGGTTTATAACCTAATTCAATACAGCGTAAGGCGGCAAACATACCTGCGGGACCGAATCCGATTATGTGAATTGGTTTTGCATTAGCAACATCTTTATAATGAAACGCTTTAATTGTAGGCTCAGGTGCAGGTTCATTTATATAAACAGCAACCTTATAATTGGTGATAATTGTGGGCTTACGAGCATCGATAGATTTTCTTAAAATCTTGACACTTTGAATATGCTTAACTGCAGTTGCTAATTGTTGAGCAGCCTTAATTTTAAGAATGTCTGCAATTTTTTCTTCTTTTAACTTTACCCGGAGCTGTATTTCTTTTACCATCACTGCAAAAGTAGTTAAATTCAGAACACAAAATCACGATTAGAATTTATGATTTTATGAAGAATTATGAAAATACGATATAGTAGTATGCAATAATAATGAATAGAAATACCAACCCTAAGGCTAAAAATCGTAATGCTCTATTTACATTTTTAAATTTTAAGGCAGCAATTTTTGAATTGATATAGACTTGTTGTCCTAATTGATCAAACAACCGGTCTTCATCCTTGCTAATTTCATGAAACAATTTTGAGAATTGTTTAATGTCACCAAATTTGGTAATTACATCACCAAAAAAGAAAATATTTTTATCAAACTTCGTTTCAATTCTAGGCATAAAGCATCGAATACAGAAGTACACAGAAATAATAGTACATATAAGCCAAAGTGCTAAGAGAATATATAAAAAGGTATGGTACGTGTCGGTACCTGAAACACTTGCAAAGCTTTTGTAGATGAAATTGAATAAAATTCCATAGAATGAAAGAATTAAACCTGCCTTAATTTCGGAGGCCTTAATTAGATTAAAAATATAATTGATGCTTCCCCAATAATGATCTACTAAATCATCTGTGTGTTTGTTTTTAATTTGGGGTGGGTTTTGCTGTGCTTCCGGTATTTCCATATTCCTAAATTGTTTTTATTTCAATTGCGATACCTCGCGTTTGGGCTACTTTTTTTTATGCCTTATAACTTAAACCTAACATTTATTTTATTCCAATACTTCATAAATAGTTATTGCTTCTGATTTGTTTTTCACAGTTATACTGCCTAATGATTTGCAAACAAATGACTCTTTAATGTGCTCGTGACAGGTTTCACAAATAATTATTTGATTTTCCTTGGCGGCATCTTGCAATCGTGCGGCGGTATTAACAGTATCTCCAATAACCGTATAATCTAATCTTTTTAAACTTACGGAGCCTATATTACCAGAAATCATCTCCCCACTTTTAATACCGATAGATACTTTAGGTTTAAACTTAATGGTATCTCCCATTTCTGGTAGATTATTTATCTTATTTCGTACTGCCAATGCTGCATCTATAGCTCTGTCTAAATGAAATTCTCCTCGAAAGACCGCCATAATAGCATCGCCAATAAATTTATCGATATACCCTTCTTGATTCATTATTTCTTTAACCATTTCGTCGAAATAAGAATTAATCATGGTAACTACGGTATCTGCAGGAGCATGTTCACTAATTTTTGTAAACCCACAGATATCTATAAAAACGACGGTAGCTTCGATAGTTTCATTAGCCATAATCGTATTTTCGTACTCACGGCTTCCCATAAAATTGAGCACATTTTCGTCAACATACATTTTTAAAATGTTGTTTTCTTTAATGGCTTGAAGAGTGTCCTTAATGTGTTTCGCATGTTTTATGGTCTTTTCCATGGTTAACGTCAGATCCTCAAAATTAATAGGCTTAGTAATAAAGTCAAAGGCACCACGGTTCATGGCAGTCCTGATATTATCCATATCACCATAAGCCGAGACAATAACCGATTTAATTAATGGACTTGATTCACTCAATTTGGTCAATAAGGTTAAGCCATCCATTTCGGGCATGTTGATGTCGCTCAAAACGATATCCGTATCAGGTTCCGCAATCAATTTTTCAAGGGCATCTTTACCATTGATTGCAAATAGAAATTCATACTCTTTTTGCCGAATCTGTTTACGGAATTTTTGCTTAATTAGTGTTTCTAAATCCGGCTCATCGTCTACTACTAGTATTTTTGCCATTAGATATTATTTATTAGTTTATCTTTTAATAATTTAAAATCAACTGGTTTGGTTAAAAAGTCGTCTGCTCCTAAACTCTTGGCGGTGTTAAAATTTTCTTCATCACCATAAGCGGTAATCATCATTACTACCGGTGGTGGTGCTAGATATTCCTTTTTAATTTTTTTTAACAGTTCAAGTCCACTCATACCAGGCATATTAATATCTGAAAGAATTAAAACGGCTTCCTGTTTCATACTCTCTAATACAGTTAAGGCTTCTTCTCCAGAAAAGGCAAATACGAACTCGAGTTCACCTTTGCGAATTTCTTTTCTAAAACGTTGTTGAAATAAGGTCTTAACATCGTGCTCATCGTCAACTACTAATATTTTCATAATTTAAAGGGGTTTTATCACTGATTATTATTTGATTAAATTGATTTCTCAGATTTATTATTACTGATTAAATGGATTGTTAGATTTCACTAACTACAATACATATCTTTTAAATGTTAAACTTTTCGATCCAAAATTGATTAATAAACCAACTTCGAGTTTGTAGGCCTTTAGATAGTTTAAAACCTGTGCCAAATGTGCATCTTGTAATTCGATAACTGCTTTTAATTCATAATTCATAATTTCTATATGTAAACTGTGTAATCCATTAATACCTTTAATCTGTGTTCTTTATTTTGGAATACTAATGGTAAAGGTGGTTCCTTCGCCTTCTTGGCTTTCAACCTTTAGATCGCCACCATGCGATCTTACAATATCGTAACTCATAGACAGTCCTAATCCCGTTCCTTGTCCTGAGGGTTTGGTAGTAAAAAAAGGTTGAAAAATTTTGTCTACGATTTCCTTAGGAATTCCTGAACCATTATCTTTTATTTTTATG
Organism: Aureibaculum luteum; assembly: GCF_003449015.1. Lineage (GTDB taxonomy): Bacteria > Bacteroidota > Bacteroidia > Flavobacteriales > Flavobacteriaceae > Aureibaculum > Aureibaculum luteum. Next base: position 22,948 of record NZ_QRGD01000002.1, read on the forward strand.
ATAACTTGATCTCCTACTTTTTTTGTGCTTATCCAAATCGTTGGATCTTTCACTGTTTTCTCAGGTGTTTTGGAATTGGGGGAGATGGCATGTAATGCATTGGTAATTAAATTTAAAATTACTCTACCCATATCTTGGCCTGCTACATTAATTAAACCAATAGACTCGTCAAAATCTGTATTTAAAGTAGCATTAAAAGATTTGTCTTTAGCTCGCAGTCCGTGATACGCCAGTCGTAAATATTCGTCGGCAATAGCATTGATATTCGTTGGTTCTTTTTCTCCACTGGTATTGCGACTGTGCTTTAACATTCCTTTTACAATCGAATCTGCACGCTTACCATGATGGTTTATTTTTTTCTGATTTTCTTTAATATCATTAGAAATCTCAATAGCTTCTTCTGGATTACCCGCTTTTAACTCTTCTTGCATTTCATCAATCAGTTCTACATTAATCTCAGAAAAATTATTGACGAAGTTTAATGGGTTTTGAATTTCATGAGCTATACCTGCGGTTAGTTCACCTAAACTTGCCATTTTTTCAGATTGAATCAGTTGCGATTGTGTCGCTTTTAGATCTTCAATGGAAGCTTCTAGCTCATTGGTTCTTTCTTTAACTTTCTCTTCCAAAAGCTTATTTTCATTGGTTAATTTCCTTGCTCTAAAAAGAATATAAATTCTTAAAATACCAACGGCCAAAAGCCCAAAAAGTAAATAAGCCCACCAGGTTTGCCACCATGGGGGGCTAATACGAAATGTTAAAACATCTGGCTTTGACCATTGCTTATTAAAACTTCTTGCAGCCACTTTAAATGTATATTGACCAGGTTTTAAATTATAATAGTTTTTTGTTTTTGTTTTAGTGTCTGCATAGGTCCAATCGGCATCTTCACCATCAAGGATAAAACGATAGGTTAATTGGGCTCTATTAAACACATTATTACTTGCATAGCTGAAACTTAAACTGTTTTGGTCAAAGGGTAATACAAGACCTGATGGAATATTATAGGGTTGTTTTATGGAATCCCACTTTAAATTTGTTTCGTTGGAGAACGATGAAATTTTACTATTTAGAGAATCTAAATCGTTTTTATCATTAAACCTTGGAGCTTCATCTCTAACGTACATTTTAGTAATATGAACAGTGTTTACAATGCTATCGGGTTTGGGTTCATTGTCTATAATTAAGAGCTTGTATTCATCGGATGAATTGGAAATACCTGCCCAAAACTGTCCATTTTTTAGAAATTTAGGAGAATTCTGTAAATAGTCGTTCAACTTAAAACCTAAACCACTATTAAAATTATAGAACCCATTATTTGTAGTTTTTACAGTAGCTTTTTCTATAGGGATAAGGCCATTAACGCTGGCGGCATACATTATATCATCTCTTTCAATAAGATCATACATCTCTGAGGGTAGCAGACCATTTTCTTCTTTTAAATTAGTAAGTGTATTTTCTTCTAAATTTAAAATGGAAATTCCGTTTAGAGTAGCCACCCATAACTCACCTTCTTTTGAAAAGGAAACTACCATTGCATTGTTATCACAGAGACCTTGTTCCTCTCTAAGATAACTAACGTTGTTTGTTTTTATATTTACTCTAGCCAAACCATTTTGCGTAGGAATCCAAAGTATTTCCTTATTATAAACCATTACCGCCCCACGCTCAGCGTTTAAAATATCTGAATCATTCTTTGATACCACTTTATTTAAGCTATTGTTTTCAATATCATAAAAAAATATACCTTGTGAAGTATATAACAAAAAAGTATGCTCATTTACCACTGCCATCGATACTACAAAAATGGGTGCTTTTGCATTTCTAGCAAATACCGAAATTTTATTCTTTTGTCGATCAAAAATAGAAAAGCCAGGCCTAGTGTTTATATAGTAGATATCCTTTGATAACTCCCTAATAATACTAATTTGGTTATTAGGCGTACCATGTAGTTTTTCAGGACTTAGGGCTTTTATAGTATTTTTCTTGGGATCAATAATATTAATTCCATTTGTAGTTCCCAGCCATATTTCTCCTCTGGAGTTTTCTTCTATTTCCCAAACTTCGTCATCTATTAGGCCACTGGAGTCATCAAAATATTCTGTTTTTAAGGTGAAGTCGTTTGCTATAATTACACCTTTATCGACAGTTCCGAACCATAGCGAACCATCTTTTCTCTTTAGGGAGCGAGTCCTCTTTTGGTCGCCAGTCATATTACTATTTACACCTACAGTTTTGGAACTTTTTTTATCGTTACTTAAAATAAAAATTTCCTTTGTTCCAGCTATCCAAAAATTACCCTGATTATCTTCTTCTATCTCCCGTCCTTGTATGTTATAGCCATTTTCCGCAGAAAGCACAGTTATTTTTTTATTTTTTAAGGATACTTGTAACACCTCATATGTAGTGGTTTTAGAATCAGGAGAAGGTGGTACTATTTGACATATCCATATATTCCCTGTTTTATCCTCTGTCATATCAAAAACAAAAGCATTTAAATTATTATTTGGATTGCTTGGCATTTTTTTAAGAGACTCTCTTTCTTTATCCAACATGGCAAGACCATCATCAGTACTAAGCCATATATTATTTTGGCTGTCCTCAAAAAGAGTGAACGCAAATTGTGTACTAGCAATTTCTAATTTCTGTAAATTTTTCATTTCAGCATCCACTTTAAAAATTCCGTCTCCGTAAGAAACAAAATAAAGGGTTCCAGTATAGTCACAAAGAATATCTACCCCTATAAAATTGGCTACTGAAGGTGTGATTACGTATTCTATATCATTCTTAAAATCCAACACATAAATACCGTTTTGAACGGTAGTCAACCAAAGTCTTCCCTGTTTATCAAAGGTCATCCCATAAACTGAAGTGTAATCATAGGCAAATGCATTTTCACCATCATAAAGTGTTAAAGAGCCCGTTGTAGAAGATGAGGCTATCCAAATATTACCATCTTCAGTTTCTACCATAGAGGAAATTTCATTAGCTGGTAAACCTTCATTTACGGAGAGCTGCATTAGGTTGGTATGGGTGCCTTCCATAATAGCAGGAGTCTTCATTTTAGTAATGGTAGGCTTTTTTATTGCCGATTTTGTTACGGTAAAAGGAACGGAATCAAGTTTTAATTTTTCCGAAGATACATTGTCCCAATCCAAATCATATTCCTTCATTGGAGATTTCAGTGGTTTGAATGTATTTAATTCAAATGGTTTACTAGGCAGTGCATCAACATCCAAAGAATAGGTTACAGGGATTGTTAAGGTGTCATTCGTTATGGTTTCCCATTCGAAAGGCTCTGGTTCTGTAAATACTAGCGGTATAGTTTCGGGAGTCTTATAATCGCCAATAGTGGTTTCTGTTTTTGATTTGCTGTTTTTTTGACATGAAATGAGGAACAGGCCAAAGACCAGGCACAAAAGAAAAATATAATGTTTCATTAATAGGTTGGTTTTCATTTGGATAAGGGTATTGTATTTGTAAATATAACAGAAAATTTTGAGCCTTCACCTGCTTTGGTCTCCACTTTCAATTCGCCTCCGTGAGCAACTACAATATCATAACTCATACTCAGACCCAATCCAGTGCCTTGACCCGTGGGTTTAGTGGTGAAAAAAGGCTGATAAATTTTATCTAGTACGTGTTTTGGAATGCCATTACCATTGTCTTTTACAGTGATAACAATTTGGTTATTAAGCTGTTTTGTGGAAACAGAAACCTTGGGCTCATAGTTTGCTATGCCTGATTTCTTTTTTTCATCCACAGTATAAAATGCATTGGTGATTAAATTTAAGATTACGCGACCTATATCTTGAGGTATTAGGTCTATGCGACTAATGCTGTCATCAAAATTGGTTACTAAGGTAGCATTAAAAGTTTTGTCTTTTGCACGGAGACCGTGATAGGCCAAGCGTAAATATTCGTCGGCGAGTTTATTGACATCTGTGGGTTCTTTTATAGCCGTGCTTTTTCGGCTATGCTGTAACATTCCTTTTACGATTCCATCAGCACGTTTGCCATGATGGTTTATTTTTTCAAGATTTTCTTTAATGTCTTTGGCGATAAATTTGGCCTCGTCTAAATCGCCCTTTTCTAGTTCCTCGTTCATTTCATCAACTAACTCTGAACTCACTTCACTAAAATTATTTACAAAATTTAATGGGTTTTGGATTTCATGTGCAATACCAGCAGTCAGTTCACCTAAACTTGCCATTTTTTCGGATTGTATCAATTGCGATTGTGTGGCTTCTAATTTTTTCAATGTCGTTTGGATTTCTTCTTTTTGTTTACTGAGAATTTTATTTGCTTTTTGTTTGTTTTTGTTATTTCTAAAAAGGATAAAACTTAGTAATAAGGCTGATAAAAGTGCTCCAGTAATGCTAAAGATCCAAATTTTTTGAACTTTATTAGCTTGATCTGCCAACAGGTTTTCTTGTTCTGCTGCATCAATTTTTCGTTGACTTTTTTCTAGAATATCATTTATTTCAGCATCTGCCAGTCGATTGGCTGCATCTAATTTGTCATTTTCAGCTCTAATTTCTTCATATCTTTTGAGGTATTGAAACGCTTTATCATTTTGCCCAAGTTTTTCATATATTTCAGATAACATCAAACTTATTTCGCTTTCTACTTTTGTTCTGGGTAAGTTTGTTTCCTTTTCCATTTGTAAGCCAAGTAATGTATGTTCTAATGCCTTTTTGTAATCTCCCATTTGCTGATAGCATTCAGCAGTATACATGGCCATAAAAGGATTTCCATTTTTTTTACCCAATTCCATATAACTTGCCAATGCTTTTTGTAAATAGGGGATAGCCGCTGAATATTGTTTTCCATCTTTTAGTATTTGACCCTCAAGACTATATTGGCGAGCCAGATAATATTCTTTTATCTGTTCGTTGGCTACCTGAAGGGACAGTGCCATATATTCACGTGCTTTGTCATAATTTTTTATGTAGTAATTTGAGAAAGAAGCTTGGCTATAGATATCGAAAATGTTATCAGTATCATTTTGTTGTTTTAAGAGCGGGATTAATTTTTCATAGATGACAGCTGCCTTATCGTACATTACAATATTTCTATATGCAGTTCCTATATTTTCATAGGTATCAGCGAGCATGCTAACATCACCATTTTGCTCAAATATTGAAATACTTTTTAGGTAGTATTCTATTGCAAGTCCATATCTGCCAGAACCACTATATCCATTGGCCATAGCTGCTGTGATTAATCCATATGTGCTTTCATTTTTATTTTGGGTAATAAATTCAACTAATTCTGTTTCCAATTTTTTAATATCATCTTCCTGTTCCAAGCTTTTCAAACTATACATTTTATCTGAAGAAGTTTGAAAGGCAGGATAGGTTTGCCCCAAATCCTTATAGAGCGTAATAGCTTTCTCCTGATTATGTAACGCTTCCTCAAAATTGCCAATCCTATAATTGAAATAGCCAATGTTCGACAAAATAGAGGCTTGTATTTCTTTGTCATCAAGATTTTCGAAGTAGTGCAGTAAATCAGTAGATTTACGTTTTAGATTTTCCCAATCATTCCCCAAGTTATAATCTTTGTTTTGAAGCGATACATAATATTTTCCTAATTGTTGGTCAGGGGTTTTTGATAGCCATTCGGCCTGTTTCCGATAATAATTTGCCAAATCGCCAGAGCCAAAGTATTCCGATAAGGTTAGGTAATACATAATTTCGCCCCCTTTGAAATTTAGTTGTTCGGAAAGTAACCGTGCTTCGCGTGTTGCAATAAAGCCTTGTTTGTGTTCTAAACTGTGAAAGCAAGATCTAGCATATTCATTTAAGAGTCGTACTTTTTCTTGGTCATTTTGGGGATGAGATTCCACAAGATTTTGTAAACTGTCAATCTTAGCCAAATGGATCGGCTGAATATCCTGAGCACTGCTTGTTGCAATTGTAAAGCAAATCAGTATTAAATTCAATATCATTTGACGTATTTTCATATGGTATTGGTGATTGTATTGTTAAATATAATAGAAAATTTTGAGCCTTCACCTTCTTTGGTTTCAACTTTCAATTCACCTCCATGTGCAACAACAATATCATAACTCATACTCAGACCCAATCCAGTTCCTTGTCCTGTGGGTTTAGTGGTGAAAAAAGGCTGATAAATTTTGTCTAGTAGGTGTTTTGGAATACCATTACCATTGTCTTTAACAGTTATAATAACTTGGTCTTTGAGTTGTTTCGTAGAAACGGAAACCGTGGGGTCATAATTTTTAATACCTGATTTCTTTTTTTCATCTACTGCATAAAATCCATTGGTTATTAAATTTAAAATTACCCTCCCAATATCCTGAGCGATTACCTGCACTTTTTCTAATGTCTCATCAAAATTAGTCACCATTTTCGCATTAAAGGATTTATCTTTAGCCCGTAAACCATGATAAGCCAGTCGTAAATATTCATCCGTCAAGGCATTAATATCTGTAGGCTCTTTTGTTCCATTACTACTGCGACTGTGCTGCAACATACTTTTAACGATAGCATCTGCACGTTTACCATGATGGTTTATTTTTTCAAGATTTTGCTTAATATCTTTGGCTATATCTTTAGCTTCTTCAAATTCTCCTTTTTCAATTTCTGCGTTCATTTCATCAATGAGCTCGTTACTCACTTCAGAGAAATTATTTACAAAGTTTAACGGGTTTTGAATTTCATGTGCTATACCAGCAGTTAGCTCTCCTAAACTTGCCATTTTTTCGGATTGTATCAATTGCGATTGCGTAGCTTTTAACGCAGTGTAAGCATCTGCATTATCAAGGGCAATGGCGGTATAAGATGCTAAATTTTGTAACAGATTTAAATGGTAGTTTGTATAGGCGTTTTTCTCAAAGCTTTGGATCGTAATTACCCCAAGTACTCGTTTTTTAGAGATTAAAGGTAAATAGATAATAGACTCAGGCTCTTCGGTCTTAGTACCATCTTTAAAGACTTTTTCAGGTTCTTTATAGTATTCAATATAATTTTCATACTCGGTTTGTACATCATTAATAAAGATAGGTTTTTGATTTTCAATACACCAAACTGGAAATTGATTTTTATCAGTGGTATCCCTAAAGTAGACTGGATAAGCCTTTCCTTTCTCCATAGCCATACGATACTCTATTTTATTATTTTCAGGATGATAAATTCCTACTCCAAAAATGGAGGCATCCGCTAATTCATTGACATGCTCGTATAACTTGTGAAAAATATCATCTAAGTCTAGTGAGGACGTTATGTTTTTACCGATTTCGCTCAACATTTCCACATTTTTTTTCTGTTCGTTCTCGGCCTGCAAGGCTTTGGCATCCGATTCTGCAGCCTCGGTTCGGAGTTCCATTTCTCGAAGGTGGGAACGTTGTCTTTCTTTTAAGATTAATTTTCTACGTTGCAATCGATGAACAGCATAAAATATTGAACCTGTTAAAATAGCATATAAGCCATAGGCCCACCAGGTTTTATACCAAGGAGACTCAATGCTTATAAATATTGATTTTCCTTCTTCATTCCAAACACCATAAGCATTAGAAGCACGGATAATAAATTCATAATCGCCTGGGTCAAGATTGGTATATGACGCGTAGTTTCGATTGTCATAAATCCAATCGTTATCATAGCCTTTGAGCATATGTGCATATTGATTTTTTTTAGGATTGGCATAATGTAAGGCTGCAAATTCAAAACTCAAATTATTTTGATCATGTCTCATTGTTATGGTATCGGTGGTGAGCAAATTAGTTTTAAGCGGGGAAGCTTCGCCCATATCATAGACCGATTGATTAGAAATAAAAAGATTAGATAAAATCAAATTTGGAGGAACATCATTCGTTTTTATTTTACTAACGGAATTTAGGCCATGTTCGCCACCAAAGTAAAACCTACCTTCTGGTGTTACAATACCTGCTTGCGATATAAAGGCATCGCCACCGAGTCCATCTTCTGAACTATAGTTTATAAAAGTGACTTTACCCATTGTTTTACTAGTGACCATTTGTGACAATCCGTTTTGGGTCGAAATCCACATTTCGCCATTCTTTCCAATAACTACGGATTCTAATAAATTTGTGGGTAAGCCATCGGTCTCATCATAATGTGTAAAAATTTCAGTTGTAGGGTCTAATTTGTTTAAACCCGCGTCGGTAGCAATCCAAACAAATCCGTTTTTATCGATATCAATACCAAAGATAGCATTACTAATTATGGTGTTTTCTGAATTGGAATCTACGTGATATGATGTGACGGAATTGTCTTTAAGGTTAATTTTATTAAGTCCTCCCGAAGCTGAACCCACCCAAAGAAATTTATCAGTAAGTTTCATGGACATGATATTATTTCCGTTGATAACCATTTGGCCCGAATCCTTCTTTAAAAGCGTTTCGACCAACGTTTTGTCAGCAGTATTTAAATGGATAAGAATTGCACCGTATAATTCAGTTTTAGTTGGTGCATCTTCATTCCAAATACCGAAGCTATGGCTATCATCAGAATGGTAGTTAAGTTCATAAGTACCAGGTTCTAGTTCAATTTGTTGCATTTCAATTCTGTTTTTCATAGAACCACCTGCATATTTAGTACTATGAAAATTATTTGAAATCCACACTGTATCTTTAGCGGCATTTAGTAAAAAACCGTAATCAGCCATACTCATTATATCTCCTTCGCCTATAGAGGCGATAAGGTAACTACCAGCTTCGGTTACATTAAAAGATTGACTAAGATTTTGATCATCGGTTACCGCTAAAAATTTGGCAACGGCTTTATCAGTTTTGCTCCAGTTATTAATATTTTCAAGAAGTTCGTTAGGATAGCTTTGTGTGCTTTTACTGATAATCCGCGTAAAAAGACCTTTTTTAGTATCAAAATAATTCAGTCCATTATTGGTACCTACCCATAAGTTGTTTTTTGCATCTGTTTTTAAAACTCGAACCTGATCGTTTGAAATACTATTGTCATCTTTATCGTCATAAACAAATCGTCTTTTCTCGTTCCAATTTTTATCTAATTCAATAAGACCATCTCCCCAAGAACCCAAATAGACAGAACCATCAGAAAGTTCACCAATACTGCGGACGGCACCACCATACGTATCGTTTATTGCTTTGTATTTTACTTGTTTGAAGGTTTGATTCTTTGCATTAAAAATATTTAGACCTTCACCTCTGGTACCAACATAGAGGATGTTCGGATTTATTTTAGAAGAAAGTAACCCAAAAACACCATTCATACTGATGCTTTGATCATTACCTTGCTGATGGGTGTAGTGTATAAAAGGTTTGCTTTCAGGGTTGTATGTTAAAATTCCTTTGTTAATACTGCCCATCCAAAAAATTCCACTTTTATCAATTATGAAATGTGAAAAAGTGACACTCATTCCTATTCCTTTGGCTTCATATACCCCGTTTATCGGAGTAACATGAAATTCATCTGAAATACCATTAAACTTTAAGATACCACGATAGTTATTGGCTATCCAAATATTACCCTCATTATCTTGCATAATATCATTCAAATGATTCCAAAGATCAACTTGATTTTCACTATACGTTTTTAGGGTTTTTAACTTATTTTTTTTCGGATCATACTTGTAAACTCCATTTCTAGCTGTTATCCAAACGATGTTATCGCTATCAACAAATAAGGCAGTAATACCATTTTCATTACTAGTAAAATCAACCGTTTCAGTATCTTCAAAAATGATAGGTTTAAATTTGGTTTCATTCTTAGCACGATGCATTAAACCGTAGGTAAAGGAACCAGTCCAATGTCCTCCATTGTCATCTTCAGTTATTGCAAAGACAATATTATAGGTTACAAGACCTTCAGATGCATTAGGTGTATTATATTCGGCGGGTTTCCATGTATCATTATTTATATCATAATAGACAAGTTCTGCTGATCTTGTTGCTGCCCATATCGTTTTTTGAGAATCAATATAGATATTAAAAACGGCACTAATTCCTGGAGGGAGGTTAAATAGTGTAGTAAAATCGTAGTTTGTAAAGGTTTTTTTAACCCTATCTAATTTAGAAATACCATTATCAGTCCCTATCCAAAGATTATGTTGGTCATCTTCAACAACACTCCAAAGATTATTGTTTGCCAAACTATGGGGTTTTCCGGGGATATTTTTAAATGTTTCAAAAGTATAACCGTCATATTTTTGCAAGCCATTACTGGTGGCAAACCAAATCAGTCCGAAGCTATCCTGGAAAATATCTTTTACAGTGGGAGAAGTTAAGCCATCACCAATGGAAATATAGTCGGGGTCAATTTGTTGGGCTTGTAATTTGGACCAAGGAAATAAAATTACAAGAAATAGACCTAAGACTAGAAGAACAAGGCTTTGCTTTTGTATGGGTTGATTTGTTTTCATTACTTTATGGTTGTTATAATGTGAGTAAAATTGAAAATTGAGAACCTTCTCCTTCATTGGTTGCTACTTTTAATTCACCATTATGTGCTTTAACGATGTCGTAACTCATACTGAGGCCTAATCCGGTACCTTGCCCCGTAGGTTTGGTGGTGAAAAAAGGCTGATAAATCTTGTCGAGTATGTGTTTTGGAATGCCATTACCATTGTCTTTTACAGTGATAAGAACTTGGTCTTTTAGTTGTTTAGTGGAAACTGAAACCGTTGGTTCAAAGTTTGCTGCACCTGATTTCTTTTTTTCATCAACGGTATAAAATGCATTGGTAATTAAGTTTAAGATTACGCGACCTATATCTTGTGGAATAATAGTTACAGTTGTAATTTCATCATCAAAATCAGTTACTAAATTGGCATTAAACGATTTGTCTTTGGCACGCAATCCATGATAGGCCAGACGTAAATATTCATCTGCCAAGACATTGATGTCCGTGGGTACTTTTTGCCCACTGCTGCTGCGACTGTGCTGTAACATTCCTTTTACGATACCATCTGCACGTTTACCATGATGGTTTATTTTTTCAAGGTTTTCTTTAATATCTTTGGCTATGAATTTAGCTTCTTCTAAATCTCCTTTTTCAATTTCTTCGTTCATTTCATCGATTAATTCACCACTAACTTCAGAGAAATTATTTACAAAATTTAAAGGGTTTTGAATTTCATGGGCAATCCCAGCCGTAAGCTCACCTAAACTTGCCATTTTTTCAGATTGGATGAGTTGTTTTTGAGTTTGCTGTAATTCTAATAATGCTTTTTCTGCACTTTTTTTCGCAAGTTGTAGATTTATTAAATCTTCTTCAGCTTTTTTAGACTGTGCTTCTGCAACTTTTAAATCATTAAAACGTGTGTATGTTAAATTAAAAACGGAAGCAAAACGTTCTATTAAATGTATGTTGTCTTCAGATTGTTCATCAGGACCAGCCATTCCAATAAAGCCACCAGAAAAATAGGCAATAGTCTGAACTCTTCTTTTTTGTTCTAATCCAAACATGAAAGGAATTTTCATTTCTTCACTTAAATAATGAAAATAGTCCTTTAACTCTTTACCTTTCATATCGATAACTATCGATTGTTTTTGTTGTTTCCATCCTGTAACCATTTTTTTGATGGATTTGTTTTTTGATGCTTTCAAAATAAATCGGTTCGCTATTTTACTACCATCTTCATTGGTTGCCCAAGCTTCTATTGAAGCACCTTCTTCTTTAATAATACCAATAAATAATCTATTTGGAGCAATACCTAAATCGATAAGTTGTTTAAAAAGCACCACAGCTGTTTGTGCTAACTCCTTTGATGTTTGCATGGCAAGGGTTCTACTTCTTACACGTTCTAGACCAATTTCAATGAGAGATTCCCTTGCTTGAGCTTCTGCTTTTTCGAGATCCATAAAACGGATGTAAGCTTGTTCAAAAACCTTGGCAAACCGTTTCATTATTTCGGCATCACTTTCAGATGGTACTGCACCAGTAAGTGAAGGAATTAAAATTGCAGAATTTTTAGACCAAGCGGCAGAGAGATGATGCTGATTAGCATTAAGTACAAACAGCTTATAGTCGTCTGGCATTTGCTTATAATCACTATTTTCAAATGCTTGTTTAAAAAAATCATTTTTCGCTTCAACAGGGAATTCTTTTGAGAAATAGGCATCGCCTCGTATTTTAGAATTCCAAGCTTCACTAAAAATCGGATTATCAAAATAAGGCACAAAATAGCGTCCCGAAGACGAAAAGTCATCTACAGCAATCCAATGCACCACATCCTTATTGTCTGGGAAGTAGGTGCAAAGAATTACACCACCTGCATCATATATCACACCTAAATCTTTTAATTTTTCTGCAACTACAGCAACTACTTCTTGAAGTTCTTCAGGTTTGTGCATCGCCAATGAGCGGGAACGTACTTTTTCTAAGGCATTTTCTATTTGTGCTTCTATAGCTTGTGCTTCTGCTTTTTTTAAATCGAGAAAGCGTGCATAAGTCTGTTCAAATACTCGCGTAAATCTTGCTAATAGTGACTCTTCTTCTTTGCTAAGGTAGGAACCACAAACGAGGTGTAAATAGCCATGTGAAAAATTAAAGCAATAAAATACAGTTGGGTCAGGGAATTGATTAAGTACCATCTCTTCTGCCTCTTTTGAATTGAATGTGGTAATGGCATATTCAAGATGCTTTTTTCGCTCTTTACCAGCAACTGTTTGGTGAAATACCGTTTGTTTGTTTTTCCATGCCTCGTAGCGTGCGTCAAAATGTACATCTCCAGTTAAAGGAAGATAAAATAATCCTAAAGAGTCACCTCCAGGGTTTGTGACCCAGGTTTCTTGCTTGTTGGTTTTCTCATTTATTTCTACATAACCACAGGTAGCAAAGTTGGTAACACCAAGCGATATGAGCTCTTTATACAAAAGGACTACAACATCTTTAACTTCTTCACCTTTTTGCATTGCCATGGTTCTGCTTCTTACTTTTTCAAGGGAGGTTTCTATTCTTGCTTCCCTTGCTTGACTTTCAGCATTTTGTAAGTCTAGGAAACGTGTATACGTACGTTGGAATTCTTTTGAAAATCGACTAAGTATATTTTTTTCATCTCTAGTAAGCTCCCGCTTTATCATAATTCCAAAGCAACCGTATGACATGTAAGCATCTATATAATACAGTCCATCTGGAAATAATTCGGGTTTAAATTTATCTACACCATTGAGGAGCTCTGACCATGTGTTAAAATAAGCTTCTACTTTATCGGGTTCTACAGTATTAACATGCACTTTTTCTTCACCATCCCAAGCTAAATAACAAGCTGCAATTGATGGTTCTTGTTTGTCTAATGGATAAGAAACAGTTTTGTTTTTGAAAATTGTTTTACCTTTTTTAGTTTCACTCCAAGTTGCCCAAAACGAATGGTTTTTTTCTGATTCTTCAGGTAACCATAAATAAGAAAATTCAGAATCAATACCTAACAACTGTAATTGTTGATGAAATACTTGAACGGTTACATGCAACTCATCCGAATGCTGCATAAGCATACTTTGGGTACGTGTACGCTCTAAAGCTGCTTCAATTTGAGACTCTCTAGCTTGTTGCTCTGCTTTTTTAAGATCTAGGAAACGTGTATAAGTTTGTTGAAATACTTTAGTAAAGCGTAACATCACTTCAACCTGTGTTTTGGTTAGTTTTTCGCTACCAATAATTAGTAAATAGCCTTGCTTAAAGTTAAACGAATGGATTACGATTTCTTTAGGTGATATTTCAACAAGTTCCTTTGCGGAAAAAGGAAAATTGATCCCCTTTTCTGCCACAAAAGTTTGGTGTGCAATAGTTTGTTTTCTGGTCAGTTCGATAACGCACAACGGTGCTTGTTTTTTCCAATCGGCAACAATTTTCCGCATTGGAGTTGTTTGTTTATGCGGAATACCAATGGCTTGCTCTAAAATTTTCCCGGTGGAAGGATTCGGCGTGTAATTCCAGCCAATGTCTTCCTTATCATCCATTAAAACATAACCGCTTGTAAAACAGTTGATACCCAATTTTGTGATTTCATTCCATAGTAATTCTCCCGCTTTTAAAAGTTCACTACTTTTTTGCATGGCCATGGTACGTGCACGAATTCTTTCTAATGCCAATTCAATTTCTGATTCTCTTGCTTGTTTTTCTGCTTTTTGGAGGTCAAGAAAACGCGTATAGGTTTGTTCGAAGACTTTGGCGAAGCGTGGAAGAATTTCTTCATTTTCATAGATTTCTGTAGTAATGACTAGCAAGTAGCCATACTTGAAATACGCCGCATGCCATTTTTGCCATTTAGGAAATACAATGCCATCATCTAAAATGCCTTGAAAAATGGGTTTTAAATCAGGAACAGAGAGCATATAGTTGTAATGTGCTTTGAGTTCCTTACCACCTTTTTCAATAGAAAGTGATTCTAATTTTTTGTTCCAACCGAGATACATTTGTTTATGAGTTGGATCAACCGTGTTTGGAACTTTAAGATAAGGCATGACGCCTTTTTCGTTAGCAAGCCAATATTCATCCGTATCGGAAGCCATTTTACAGAAACCAAATCCTGTACCCCAAAGATTACCACCCAAACTCTTTAGTTGTTGAAAAAGTATAAAAGCAACATCACCTAATTCTACACTTTTTTGCATGGCCATGGTTCTAGCTCTTACTCTTTCTAGTGCGAGTTCAATTTCTGATTCTCGTGCCTGTGCTTCCGCTTTTTGTAAGTCTAAAAATCGTGTGTAGGTTTGATGAAATACTTTATTAAGTCGTTTTAGGATGCTATTTTCAGCTTCGGTTAAGGGAATTCCAGAATGATCCACAACAACTAATGCAGCATGTTTTTGAAATGCTATTGAAATACTGTAAAACTTAAATTGTAGTGCCTTTGTTTTTTCTGCCTGAGGCATGCTTTTTAATGCGGGAAGCTTGAATAAATAGTTAAAGAGTGAATTCTTTTCTTCAACTGTATAGGGCTTAGCATAGAAATCTGTTCCATTTTGTCTTGCGTTCCAAATATCGTTTTGAACAGGGTGGTCAAAATATGGGGTATTAAAACTTAATATGGAATTATATACGGGTGAAGCTACCCATTGCTCGTAATCTTTACTTTCAGCTTCATAAGTAAATATTGCTGTCGCCCTATGCTTCATAGAAATACCTAATTCCTGCAATTTATTAAGAACTTCAAGTATAACCTCTCCAAGTTCTTTACTGTTTTGCATGGCCATGGTACGAGACCGTACTTTTTCTAAAGCATGTTCTATTTGTGCTTCCTTGGCTTGTGCTTCTGCTTTTTGTAAATCAAGGAAACGTGTGTAGGTTTGTTCAAAAACGTTGGCAAAACGTTTGAAAATGTCGTGAGCATTTGGAACATGTTCTCGTGTAATAAATAACAAATAACCATACTTGAAATAGACCACATGGTCAATTTGATAGGTTGGAAAGCCATTATTTGTTTTCTTCAAAATTTGTAACACATCTCCTATAACAGGAAGCGTACTCATATACTCATAATGAGCCGTACATTCCTCCCCAGAAAATTCTTGTATTACAAGTGATTCTCCCTGTTCACCTTTTTGGTAATACTCTTTAAATATGCCTTCTCGTGGCACTGTATAGGTGTGTAAAACACCCGCTTCATTACCAAACCATTCTGTAGATTCGTTTTCTCCATAAATATGAAAAGCACAGCCCCAGGTTTGAATACCTAACCCTCTTACTTGTTCATCTAATAGGAAAGAGGCTTCTTGTAATTCGTCACTATGTTGCATGGCCATGGTTCTACTTCGCACTTTTTCTAATGCCAATTCAACTTCAGATTCTCTTGCTTGTGCCTCTGCTTTTTGAAGATCCAGAAAACGTGTATAAGTTTGGTTAAAAACTTTGGCGAAACGTATAAAAATATCTTGTGTCTCTGGAACAGGTTCATGTGTAATAAACATGAGGTAACCTTTTGAAAAATAGGCACAATGTATAATTTGAAAACTTGGAAACGAAAGTCCAGCTTTAGCCAATGCTTTTACTTCAGGAATTGATAGCATATACTTATAATGGTCTTCTAGTTCCTTACCTTTTTGTTCTAAAACAAATAAAGCGTCACCTCTTTTTTCTGCTTCGTGAAAAAGAAGATACACGTCTTCATTAGAATTTGTTTTAAAAGGAGGCTGAAGTCGATTTTTACCTGCCATCCAAGCAGTAGCAAATTTCTTGTCGTCATCCCAGATATTAAAACCACAGGCGAAGGAATTTATTCCTAATTCTTCCACTTGTTGGAATAGAAGCATAGCAGTATCTCTTAATTCATCACTTCGCTGCATACCCATTGTGCGACTTCTTACTTTTTCTAAAGCCAGTTCAATTTGGGTTTCTCTAGCTTGCTTTTCTGCTTTTTGTAGGTCTAAGAAACGTCTATGTGCTAAGTCAAAAGCACCAGAAAATTGTATTAAAATATCTAAATCTTCGGAAGGAGGATTTTTAATAATTCCAGGCAAAGAGTAACCAATTTCTCCATGTGTGGTCCTTGCCATGATAAAGGTTAATCCACCGATATTCCTAATATCGTCATGACTCGGTGCTTGGGGATCAATATTCTTAAAATCACCAAGTGCAACCATTTTATCTACATAATCAATAGCTTCTGCAACATTCATGGCGTACACAACAGTTGGTTTTGTACTCTTTTCCCATTTCGCTAACAAAGGAATATCACCATGAATATGTCTAGGTAACTCCATTACAAATCCAATTTTGGTACCATCACCAGAGGTCATGGCTTTTTCATAAGATTTGGGTAACCACATCATGTGCCAGAAGTAATGAGCTTGGTGACCCAATTTGGTAAATTCATTTCGCATGGACACTACAATGTCGAGTAAGTCTGACGATTGTTGCATGGAAACAGCTTGGGCTCTAATCCGTTCTAAAGCTCCTTCGATTTCTAATTCTCGGTTTTTCGTTTCAAGTTCGATGGTACCTCTTTTTATGGCTTCACGGAGTTGTAAGTTTTCAGCACTAATCTGATCAAAACCAATGCTTTCACCTTCTTTTGTTTTAGAATCTGTGGTAGAAAAATGTTGATAAATAAAACGCCAACCTTCTATCTTATTTTCTAAAGCTGATGTAAAGCGGAATCGTCCATAATAGGCCCAATCAGTTTCATTTATAAACCAAGCGTCAAAGAGGTGTGTAATAAAAATAAGTTCGCCAAATTTTTCTATGGTTAGTCTTTCATTCCTTAAATCACATTTACCAGCGAATTGTTCGGCCGTATCTGCAAAAAAATGAGTCGTGTCTTTTCTGTTTAAAAATTCTTCATTATGAGTAGACCCAATGAAATGATATTCATCGTCAAAGTAAGAATCATAAGTGGTAACATCACCATTCAGATAGCTGTTTAGCCAAGTGTCGTACACTTTTCTTATTTCATTTTCTTCTGTTTTTTTTAATTTCATGCTTTTAGGACGGCTCTTAGTAGGTTATATGTTTTATTTAATAGTTTCTACATTTATTTTAAGGGTTTTGATCATTTTTCAATCCTTTATTTGGTTGGGATACTTTTATGTTCCACTAACTGCCCTTAATACAGTTGTGAAGTTTTTCCTCATTTTAACCATATTTATCATTCCATTTTCATTTTAAAGGCTTTGATTATAAAAAAAAGTATCGTTAGTATCCCTATAAATAATATGGTACCAATCATTTCATTAGTAGACAAGTGTGACAAAAAGTAAAAAATTATAAGAATGGAAAGTATGGGTACGGTTATGCCTCCTGGAATTTTAAAATCTCCCGGTTCCGATTTTTGTATTTTACGCAACTTTATTACGGAAAGGGCAACACCTAAATAGAGGAGAAGAACGGTACTCGTTGCGATAACAACCAATTGCTCAAAACTACCAGTAATTGCAAATATAAATGTCATACTACTATAAATTAAAATAGCCACATGGGGGGTTGCAAATTTTTTATGTATGCTGGATAGTTTTATTATCGGAATTACATTATCTCTTGAAAGTGCAAATAAAACACGTGGTGTATTCAATAAATCACCACTTACTAAGCCTAGCATAGAAATAGCGGCACCAATGATTAAAAGTACATATCCAAATGGGCCCAATACAATTTTAGCTGTTTCTGCCAACGGTGAAGCTTTATAATTAACCAATTCGTTCCCCAGTATCCCTTGAGAGACTAGCTGAATAAGTATATATAAACCGACAACTACACTAATACTGATAAAAATAGAACGCGGAATAGTACGTTTGGGGTTTTTTATCTCTCCGCCAACAATCAATCCTGTTTCACATCCTAAAAATGCAAAAAAGAGAACTAAAGAAGCATCTCCAAGTTCATAAAAAGTAGGTAACGAATCTATCTGTAAATTGGTATAGGATACATCTTTCCATCCAATAATTACCAAAAGTAGGAGAGGACTTAATTTCAAAACGGTATTCAGTTTTACTAAACCCATACCTTGTTTTATACCTAAAATGTTTACGAACGTGAACAATGCATATAAAGATAATAAAAAACCAATCCGTGCAGTTAACAATCCTAAAACTGGAAAAATGGTTTCTAAAATAGTAACAAGGGCAATGGCTACAGCAGCACTAGCAATCATATTACTACCTATTGCAAAAATACCAGCTAAAAATCCTGCATAATCACCAAAAGCAGTTTCTATATAGGTATAAGGGCCTCCTGAATTGTTTACTTTAGTACCAGCTTCTGCAAAGCAAAGTACTACTAGTGTAATTAGAATACCACAAAAAATATAGGCAAAAATACTAGAATTACCCATCTTACCAGCTATAATAGCAGGTAATGCAAAAATACCAGCACCGATCATAATATTGATAATATTTGCAGATAATCCAAATACGCCAATTGATCGTTTTAATCCTTTGTCCTGTTTTATCATATTTTAAATTAAAGGTAACTAAGCCACCATTTGTCTTTATTATTGGCTTTATAAATCATATATTTTTTACAAATAGGGTAGATTAGAAGAATGACTCCAATCCATATTAGATATACTGCAAAAAGTGAATAACCGTAACTCAGTAAATTTTTATTCAAAAAAGACTCCGCATCAATTATCATATCTTGCCAATGTCCTCCAAAAATTAGAATACTTACAATGGCTAATGAATGAATGACGAACATGTGTAAGAAATAATAGAATAAGGGTACGCGACCAAAGACCAAAAAGAAATTGGTTACTTTGTTTTTAGTAGTTTCAATAGTGTATAAAAACAAGAGTGCTGGACCCATTGTAATACATAAATATAATAAAGAAGGTGGATATTTGGTGACATTAAAAAACGAGATAATCGTTTTCGCAGTAGTTTCTTGATAGGTCCATGGTACTAAATCGCCATAAACATTTGACAATCTTAAAACAAAAAACAGAATAATGGCACTAAACCCAAGGTACAAAAGCCATTTTTTACGTACAGCAACATTAAACCCGTTTTGATAAAAAGTTCCAAACAAATACCCTAGAGCCATTAGCCCAATCCAAGGTAGTATAGGATAATGGATATAAAGTATGGAGTCGGGACTAAAAACAAAAAACTTTCCTTGATGTAAAATATACCAAATAATAGATTGAAAACTTTGACCTTCTAACACTATACCATCCAAAGCATTATGGCCAGCAACTAAAATAATACCAATGGCAAGAATTACTTTTTTTGGTAAATAAATTAAAAAAGATAGGCACACCATACAGATTCCAATAGTCCAAATTACCTGAAGAATCAGAAAACTATAATTGAGGTCAAAGGTCCAAATCAAATTATTAACGACAATTTCTAGGAAAATAAGCCAAATTCCACGTGTAAACAAAAAGTTAAAAACTTCTTTTTTTGTTTTTCTATAACCATACAAAAAAGCAGAGGTTCCAGCCAAAAACACAAATACAGGTGCACAAAAATGCGTTATAAAACGGGTGAAAAATAGCACAGGCGTGGTTGTTTCTAAATTGGTTGGGTCTGAGAAAAAGGACCCATAATTGAAATAAGCACGTACATGATCTAAGGCCATAAGCACCATAATAACACCTCTAAGTATGTCAATAGATTTAATTCGGGTTGATTTTGGTTTCATGGGGTTTTAGGTTGGTTTTTTAATTTAAAATAAACAACTCTTTTGGGAGTATTACTTTTCATGAATGACTTCCAGTTCATCATATTGAGCAATATGCCCTGCATTTGTGGTTAATCTAATTCCGTTTTGAACTTCCGTACTCATCTATTCCATAAATTTTGGATCCATCATGTCGTGCGTGCCTTCAATCAATTGCCTTTTTGATTGGTTATCCATTGGTTTACATTGTCTTCTAACACGTCCAACGGAATTGAACCACTACCGAGAACTACATCATGAAATGACCTAATATCAAATTGATCTTTAAGGGTTTCTTCAGATTTCTTTCTAAGCTCTTTTATTTTTAGTTCTCCAATTTTGTAAGCTAAGGCTTGTCCAGGCCAAGCGATATACCTATCGATTTCAACCGTAATATCATTTTCATTTTTTCCGGAATTCTTTATGAAATAGTCAATGGCTTCTTGTCTTGTCCATCCAAAAGCATGAATACCAGTATCAACTACCAAACGAATTGCACGCCACATTTCATACGTCAATTGTCCGTATTGAGAATAGGCATCTTCGTACATTCCAAGTTCTGGACCCAGACTTTCAGAATATAGTCCCCAACCTTCAATAAATGCTGTAAACCCAAGCATGGTTCTAAACTCTGGAACGTTCTCTAGCTCTTGGGCAAGTGAAATTTGT
This sequence comes from Aureibaculum luteum, assembly GCF_003449015.1. Lineage (GTDB taxonomy): Bacteria > Bacteroidota > Bacteroidia > Flavobacteriales > Flavobacteriaceae > Aureibaculum > Aureibaculum luteum. The sequence continues at coordinate 43,674 of NZ_QRGD01000002.1, forward strand.
AAGTGATGGCCAGGCACAGCTTCATGAATAGTCAACGCTTCCATCTCCCATTTTGGTCTCGATTTTAAGTTGTAGGTATTAGCAAAGAAATAGCCTGCCATACCTGTCTGCAGAGAACCTGGATTATAATAGGCAGTTGTGGTAGCTTGCTCCGAATAAGCAGGAACTTTTTTTACACCATAAGGAAGCCTTGGTAGTTTCCCAAAAAGTTGGGGTAAAACAGGATCTATTTTTTTGCAAATGTCACGATAAGCGGAAAGCAATTCTTCGGGCGTGTTAAAATAAAACTGAGGGTCTTCCTTTAGAAAAGTATTAAATGCATTTATGTCTCCATCGAAATTAAGATCAGATTTCACCTTTTCCATTTTAAGTTTTATTCTCGCTACTTCTGATAGACCTAGGTCATGGATTTCTTGAGCAGTCTTATTTGTGGTGGTATGAAACTTTATTTGCTCATTGTACCACGCCGTTCCATTGGGTAATTCACTTAAGCCATAGGTTTTTCTTGTGTTGGGCAAATAGGTATCGGTCATAAAACTCCTGAACCTTTCTAAAGCTGGGTTTACGCTTTTGGAAATAATCGTTTTCACCTTCTTTTTTAAAACATCATTTCCTTCTAGCTTTGCAAATGGTGTATAAAAAATGCTTTCTATTGGAGTTTTAGAGATTATGCTTTTTAATTGTTCGGGAACTTGTACTACTGTATTTCGTGGCATCACGATTCCCTTTTCAATACCTTCTAATAAGGTTGTTTCAACGTTTTGTAAAAGTTCCGGAACGCCTTCAAGTCTTGCCGTAATGTCTTCTAATGCCTTTGGAGAATTGGTTGGCATCATTTGAATTATTGCGGGTATAATCGTATGAATTCCCTGAATTTGGTCTATAATTAAATACTGTTGTGGAAACTGACTATTCAAAGCGTATTGGTCGCCAACAGAGCGATTAAAAATACTGAAGTTAATTTTATCTTCTTCCAATAAATCTTTAGGGTTAAACCAGTCTTTTGATTCGTTGAAAATCTTTAAAATATCTAGGTTCTTCTTTATTCCTTCTGGTGAAACGTTATCCCATAATTGGTTGTATCCAGGCTTTCCAAAAAATGTAGCCATTACTGGAGACGCTTCTAATTGGCTTTTGGTAAAGACTTCGAAAAGCACCTTTAAACGTTCACTTTCACTATTAAAATTCTTAGCATCCTCAATGAAGGCAAGTTTTTCGGTAATAGTACCATCAGGTAGATTTGCTTCTTGGGCATATCCATTCTTAGTAGTTATAAAACATAAAGCTAGGCTTAGAATTAATAGGATGTTCTTCATAATTTTTGTTTTATTAATTATCATTTGTTAATGTGTCTTGTGCAAGACCATTTAAGTTAATGGCAAAACCAAAATTGTGGTTAATACTAGTTTTATAGTTTTTATCATTAAATTGATTTATGTACTTCCGGTTCAATATCTATCATAAATTCTGGAGGTAATAATTCTTTTGTAGCTGTAATTGATCTTTTTTTATCACTGCTCAGCTTCTGCTAACTTCTTGGTATCCACATATTGCTGAAAACTTATGATTTTTCCATTTTTAAGTACCCACAAATGAGCCGCTTGAGCATTGTAACCTTTGCCAGTTTTTTTGTTTTTAGCATCATATCGTAAAGTTGCCAATACTTTATTGTTGCTCATTTCATGAAGCTCAATATCTGCTAATTTGAAATACTCGTGTTCAGCTCCAAGCCGTGCAAACACACCATTTATAATAGCATCTGGACCAATGTACGGATTGCCGCTTGCCATGGAATTACTTTCGGCTTCATTCCATTCAATTTTAGGACTCATAGACCCCATAATTGTTGGGATATCGCCTTTTTCGAATGCTTTGTATACATTGTCAATGATTTGCATGCTTTGATTTTCTTTCATAATATTTGATTTAGTTTTATTTTTTTTGTTAATAGTTAATCGCATTTAATTTTAGATTACTCTTCCCGTGGTAAGCGAAAATCTCTTTCAGCAATTTGATACACAAGTGCAGCAATTACAGTCGCATTGACCATCATATCACGTTTTGGAACATATTCCAAAGCATCTAAATTAGTGTGATGCGTTACTGTACTATAATTCAATGGATCTTGAATGATTTGAAATCCTGGTATTTTGTAATAGTCAAAAACATCATGATCTGTAAAATCTGTATTTTGAATGGTTAAATTATTTACATCTAAATGGGCGTAAGGTTCTAACATATCTTCAAAAATGGGTCTTACCGCTTCGTTTCCTTGCAAATAAACTCCTCGCATTTGCCCTGCACCATTATCCATATTGATATAGGCCGAAATTTTTTCAACCTCTTTTTTTCTGGTAGTTTCTTTTACTTTCCCATAATGCTTTTCTGCATAAGCCAAAGAACCTACAAAAGCTTGCTCTTCGCCTCCCCAAAGTGCTATTCTAATGGTTCGTTTTGGTTTTAATCCAGAAGCTTTAATAATTCGCATAACTTCCATCATCACTGCAGAACCTGCACCATTATCAGTTGCTCCAGATGCCGAATGCCAAGAATCAAAATGGGCTCCAATCATCACCACTTCATCTTTTAATTTTAAATCTGAACCGGTAATTTCACCAATAATATTCACATTGTTTTCAGGCTTTAAATACAATTCAGAATCCAAATGGAATTTAATTTTTGGAGTAATATTTCTGCCTGTTAAGCGTATTAATTTTCCAAAACTTTCTGGTGAAATTGCAAAATAGGGAACTGTTTTTTTATCACTTTCTCTAAAATTATAAGTACCACTTGGATGAATAATACCAGGAAAAAATGGTGTAGTCCCTAAAATACTTAAAGCACCTTCTGCTTTTAGAAAGGCAAAAAAGGAATCATCTTTTCGCACCATACTATCGAATATAAGATCTAAATTTCCAATTAAATCCATATCTCCAGCATTATGGCTTAAAGGGTTATTTGGTGTAGGTACAATCGATTTTTTAGCTTCCTCAATTTGATCGCCTGTAAATCGTTTTGAAAGTGCATCAAATAGCATATTTTGTTCTGGAGCCGAACCTATTAATATCGTTTTTCCTTTTAATTTTCCGCTCCATTGTTTTTTTACTTGTTCTAAATTTGCGTAATCTTCAATTGAAACTAAATCGCCCATCTGTACGCCATTTGAACTTTCTGTCCATGCATATGGATAGGCTTGTATTTTCATATAAGTAGGTTCAGTCATTTCTACATTAAATGATTTTACTTCCCAACCCATGCAGTCATCACAATAATTTTCAAAATACACCTTGTCTACTTCCCAATTTTCCATGGTTTTCTTTGCCCATTCTGCAGCCGTAAAATATTGATTTGTACCTGCTAACCGAGGACCATAAACATCAGACAAATCAGTAATGAGGCTCATAACTTCGGATTTCTGAAAGCCTTCTGTGTTGATTTTAGAAAGTGCTTGTGGTAGTGTTTGGCTAATTGCAGTGTATGATATTAGAAGTGATAGAACAAGAATTTTTGATATTACCTTCATGGTTTTTATTTTCAGGGTTTATTATTTATTATTTGGTTTATGCACTTCCAATTCTATTTCAATCATAAATTCAGGAACCGCCAGTTCTTTGACACCGAGCCAAGAACCTGTGGGGAAATGATTTTTATAAATTGTTGTTCTGTAGCCTGCAGCTTCCAAAAATTTCGGCATACTGGTCGTAAAAACATTTTCTACAACTACGTCATCAAATGTGCAACCATAGTGTTTTAGAATTTTTTCCAAATCCGCATAACAATTTTTCATTTGCTGCCCTAAATCTCCTATCGCGGTTGGATTGCCTTCATCATCCATGCTAACAGCTCCAGAAATTTTTATACTGTTGCCAATTTTTACCGCATGGGAATATCCATAGGCTTTTTCAACCTCTGGACGTAAAAGAAAATATTCTGGAGCGGCATGTTCGTCATTATTGTCTTTGTGTTCTGCAGTTTCAGTGTGTTCAGTTGTATTCGTTTTGGTTTTTTCGTTGTAACTTGAGAATGACATCATAGCAACTAAAGCAATTCCTAAGGTTAAATATTTTGTTGTTTTCATAATGGTATTGATTTAATAGTTCATATAATTTTATGATTATCGTTTCATTTCAACGCGAATAAGATGTATGGATAATGTACCGCTTAAGTTTTTGACATAATAAGGTGGTTGAGCATCCAGCCAAATGGTGGTAGGTAATTTTTGGTCAGAAGGCATTTTGCTGGTGTCGATATTGACATTTCCATTGGCATCATAATCAATAAAATGACCACGTTCCAGTACATCGATAACACTTGGCCATCGATGATGGTGTAGGCTTCCGGTTTCTCCCGGTTTCAATGTAACTTCCAAGACCCTAACCTCGTCATTCTCCAATAAAATTTTATGGGTTTTTCCAGCGGACACAACAGCATCAAGCTCTATGGACCAATCCTTTGGTTCCATTGCTTTATAGTCAATGGATGGACTCTCTGTTTTCTCTTGGCTAAAACCATTCAGAGAGATGGACACAAAAAATAGCATTGTGAGGAAGTGTTTAGTTGTTTTCATTTTTATGTATATTAAAGGCTTATTATTTATAAGCGATTGCAGCACTGGATGGTCCTGCTAATGGCATCAATTCAGTAGATGTAAAGCCTACTTTTTTTGTCCATCGGTTGAAATCGTCAAAGGTATAATCAAACCCATCACCGGTTTCAATAAGCATGTTCAGGCTCATCATCATCCCAAAAACGTTTTGTTTTCTATCATTGTCAATAACATTTTCAATGGCGATAAAAGCACCTCCTTTTGGTAGTGCATCATAAGCAATTTGCATCAGATTTATTTTAGTGACTTCATCCCAATCGTGCAATATATTTCCCATAGTTACGATATCTGCTTTTGGCAGTCCAATCTTGAAAAAATCACCGCTCAAAACTTTTACACGATCTTCTAACTGGAATTTTTGAATGGTTTCGTTCGCCATAGTTTCCAGCGGAAGTAAGTCGAACGTGGTACAGCTTATATGTGGATTATTTTTGGCGACCATCGCAGAAAGTACGCCTGCCGAACCTCCTGCATCTACCAAAGTTTTGTAGTTTGAAAAATCAAACTTTTGTGCTAAAACCATAAAATTTCCCATTTGTACACCTGTCATTCCATTTACGAAGTTTTTTAATAAGTCGGGATTGCCATAAATTAAGTCGAAAATGCCTTCGCCGCCATCCTTGGCTTCATTCTGAATCAAGCCTGTTTTTAAACCATCATCTAGATTTCCCCAAAATTCCCAGAGTCTATTGTTCATCATTTCAAGAATTCCACCGATATAAGAAGGTTTCGTTTTATCCAAAAACACATCAGTGTCTAAAGTGTTTGAGTAGCGGGCGGTTTCCAAGAGACCTTCTCGTTTCAAAAATCCAAATCCCGTCAGACAGTCCAAAAAGTCGTAAGTGTTTCTGTCTGTACATTTCAAATCCATTAAAGATTTGAGGTTCTTGGCAGACTGATTCGATTGCTTTGCAAGATGTGTAAAGAGTTCGAAATTTACTGCTGTCAAAAGTATTTTTGATGCCCAAAATCCTGATCCCATTTGAAGGATTGCTGCTGGTGTTGGTTGTGTGGTTGAGGTTTCCATCTTTTATATAGATTTTAGTTTAATTTTACTCAATTTTAATTGTCACTATCATATTTAAGTTGTCTGTTATATTAATTAGTATCAAAACTACCTATGGGTTCTTTGATAAGTCCGTTGTTATCTAATTTCCAAACTTCGAATCCACTGATATTTACTTTTTTTCCTGTGCCCTTTGGGCCAATGTTAGTTCCGGTCAATGTCCAATAAAACTCGATTCCTTTCGTGGTTTTGACTAAGCTATCTAAAGCGACAATCATGTCAGGAAATGCGGTTATATAGCTTTGAGCCACCTTAGAGATAGCGTCGCGTCCAACAACGGGTTTTTCATTATCGACTTTAAGCGAGCCATTAGAAGTAAAGATTTTTGAGTAAGCTTCTGTATCTTGCCCTGACCATGCTTTTGCATATTTTTTTCCGCAGTTATTGGCTATTGTGTCGCTAGTGATTTTTGACTCAATTGATCCTTTACAATTTATGATTGAAATTGATAAAATGAAACTCAATAAAACGAGTAGGATGACTATTTTCGATTTCATTCTTAGGGTTGATAGCGTTTTATTTTTAATACAAAATATTATCAAGCACTTTTTCTAGATAGCGTTCATTGGTTACGAATTTATCATCTGAATTGAAAATTTTAAAGACGTCTCTTTTCAGATCATTGAGTTCTTCGTGTGTATATTCATGTTTTCCAATAACAAATTCTATCTTATCAAATCTAGTATCTTCATCATCTTTTTTAAACTCCTTATATATTGGTTTAAAGGTTGATTTATCTGCACTAGATTTTATTAGTTTCAATTCTTTTTTCTTTATTTTTGAATCTGCATTTGCACATAGTAACAGGATGTATATTTTTAATTCATTTTTGGTCCAATTGGGTTGATTATATTCCATAGTTTACGGTTTAATAAGCTGTTTTTATTAATTAGAATATCGGTTTAACGTTTTTTTTACCATTTGAAAAGTTATACCTAAGTCATTTACTGCCAGTTGGTTTTGATAAATAACTTTCGGTGCATTTTTTGACTCTTGGTTATTTAACATCAAAGAAATATCTGATACAGAATACGTTTGGCTTGTGAGTAAATAATTCTTACCATGTAAACCAGAAGTTGTAGCTGATTTATAAATACTCTTGGCCACATCTTTAACATCAACAATAGCGAATTCAGCATTGGTGTCAAACAGCATTTGCACAAATGGATTAGGTGCAAGCTTGTTTTTAATTAGATATTGTAAACCCGTAGAGGTAGAATCTTCGCGTTGCGACATTGATTTTCCAAAAACAGCCACAGGAGAAACACTTGTAATTTCAAAATCTAGATCAGGATGGTTCTTTATAAATGTATTGACAGTTTGATTAGCCATAAATTTTGCTTGTGCGTAAGGATGACTTTCTTTACTTTTAAAAGGGGTATCATTTTCATTATAGGTATCCTTTGGTGTTTTACCTCCTGCAGGTAATGGAAAATTAGTGTTCCAAGCTGCTACAGATGCAATCAAAACAACCTTTTTAACTTTTGGTGTTTCCGCAATAACTTCCAAAAAGTTTTCAGTTCCTTTAATAGTTGGATCGAATAATTCATTTTTTGCATCCTTAAAATCCAATTGAAATGGGGTACCACCATGAATAACAATATCACAGTCTGATACAAAATCTTTAAGCAATGCTTTATCAGTAACGTTTAGCTCGCTAATTTGAAGTTTGTCAGAATGCATTAAATTACTTAAATGGGCATACTTTTCCTTTTTTGAGATATCAGTACTGGATACTTTTACTTGAAAATTTTGATCTAAAAACGTTTTGGTGATATAGCTTCCAATAAAGCCAGAGCCACCAATAATTCCCACTTTTTTCATGTTTATTAATTTTTTATTGAAATATTAATCGCTAAGCGTTTGTATTACTTAGCGATTAATAAGTATTAATTAAAGATTACTTTTTTGGAGGGATTAATGTCCATCCTGTGTTTTTCATAATATTAGAACTATCATAAAAATATCGCATCATTATTATTTTACCATTTGCAACTAAACTGGCAATATGATATGGAATAACTATTGTATTTTCTGTCTCTTTATTTGTAATTGTATTTGTACCCCATGTTAGTACCCATTCACCTTCATTCCAATTATCTGTAACTTTAACAGGTAAATAAAGGTCACCACTTATAACATGTTTATAGTCGTCAGTACTTTTTTTATAATAAATGGTATGTTCTGCAACAGTGAGAGAATCTAAACCACTGCCTAAACCATAAATCATGGCATTTGAATCTAATGTAGCACTCATTTTGGCTATATCTGCCGCTTGTAAAGCATTAACATAAGTCCGTACGAGATTTAGAGCCGAATCTGCATTTTCAAATTTTAAGGTGGATTCTTGGGCATTTGAAATAACAGGCGTTAGAAATAAAACTAATGCCAATACCATTGTTGTTTTTATCGTTTTCATTTTTATATATTTAGGGAGTTATTAATTGATAAAATTTAATTACTTGATTATTCCTTTCTAAATTTTAAAAACAGTGTACTCATTGTTACCATTACTTTAAAATGCTAATTATCATTCTTCAGATCGCTCCTCATTAGCCAATTTTTCTTTTTCAGCTTCCATAGCTTGAATATTTAATAATACTTCAGTCGGATCCCAATAACCATATGCCTTAACAATTTTTCCATCCACAAATTGATAGGTTAGATGTATGGGCATCACAATTTTTTTACCATTTCCTGCCAATGTTGCATTCCATTGCAGCCAACAGTTTACCCAGGTATCACCGTCATCAGTGAGCACCATTTCATATTCAGGATCTTTATCAGAAAACATTCGAGATGCATAAAGAGCTTCTCTTTCTTGATGATACGCCTTTACTTCCGTTGGCGATATTGAATTATCTATTGTATTGTAGTATATTTTTGCACTATCTGCATAGATGCTTACATCAATTGTCTTTTTGTTATAATTATCAATAAGCTTTTTTACAGTTTCAATTTCAGGTGATTGTTCCGTGAAGCGTTTCACTTGCTTTTCACAAGCTGTAAAGAGAACTATTACAAGTCCTAATAGAATAATTTTTTTCATGGTTTCACTATTTTAAATTATTATTTTTTTGCAGTGTAACCTAAATCTGGACGCATCCATCCCGATTTAGTTTCATACTTATCTAATAATAGAAACATTTCTCCCATTAGTTTTTTACCTTCCTCACCAAGCAGGGTTTCTGTTTCATCAGATAATTCGATATAAGATTTTTCATCTTTTGCCGAAATGGTAACTAGATAATAGTCGCCCATAGTTCCAAATCCAGTATAGTAAATTCTAAAATACTCTTTCGCACCTTTCTTTGCATAAAGTGCTTTTATTTCTATAATTTTTGCTTTTAATTTCTGGATATTACTAGGCGTAACATGTAAAGAATGCCATTTTCTATAATTTTGTCCTTCCGTATTAGTAGTTAGCCCGTTTGGCATATAAGAAAGTTCAGGGTTTAACACTACAACACGGTCTCCATGTTTATCATAACACTCGTCGAAGCGTTTAAATAGGTCTCTGAATTTTTCTTCTCCCATTTTTTCAGATAATGGAGCCAATGGGTTTTTATCAAAATCACCCATGTTTTCAATAGGGGCAATACTTAAATAAGTACCATCATCAATACGTGCGGTTGCCCAATCAGCCCCTTTAAGGTCATGTTTTTTACATGCTTCGATAAATTCTTTTGTAATTTTTTCATATTCGGCTTGTTTAGAAGGTTTCACCTGGTCTTCATGAACCCAATAGGATTGGCGGTTATTAGTGTCTTGTGCATTTGTGACAATTGGATTTAGCATAAGCACAATTGCTAAGACCATCATTGTTTTAAAATTTTTCATTATAGTTAGTTTTAAGGTTTGTTATGAATATTAATTTTATTTATTCAGTAATAGGTGGATTTAGAGTAAACCCCAATTGTTGCAATAAATCCAATTCATTATAAAACACATCTTCTCTATAAATTTTATCTTCTTTATCAAAATAAAGATGTGAAATTCCGTTTATTTTTACTTTCTTACCAGTGGCGTTAATTTCACCAAAAATTCCAGTATGTGTACCTGTAAATATCCATACTATATAGGCTTCATTATCTTTAATGAGCTGGGATGGAAAAGTGAAATTCATATCTGGAAAGCCATTAAGAAAAATATGCATATTGGCTTTATGTTCACTAATATTAGATACCATTTGAATACCATTCATGTTTCTTATAAAAGATTCTGATAGTAACGTATCAACCCTATTTTTGCCTATGCTATTTTGAGCCACTAAATAACTAGAAACCTGAGCTTCGATAATAGGAGTAGCTTTGTTTTTAGTCGTTTTATTAGGCTGGGTACAAGAGACCATTAATAAAAGCATAAGAGCATAAGTGGTTGTAATAATCCGCATTGAGATTTCTTATTATAGACCCTAAATAATTGATTTATCACCTATAAAACAAGGAGATTAGGACGAAGTGCTGTGATTAGTGTCCGAAAGAGCTTTTTAATTTTTCAAAGCTTTTTACTACTTATAATAAATTTGGTAAATTAGCCTAACTCAAATAGATGTACTTTAATATAGATGGTAAAGAATTTAAAGAAGCAATTAATATGCACAACAATTACTATTTTAAGTACCATTTTTTGTTACGCTCAGATTATTGATTTAAGTAAAGAAAACCCTTATAAAAAGGTGTTTGTCGATACTGATAATTTTGGAGCTTCCTACTTAGATATTTTAGAAGTTGCCTTACCCAAAATAAAAACGGATACCATTAAATTTTCTGTGTTAAATGATTTGGCCTATTATTGGCATACACGAAATTTAAATAAAGCGTTGAGTTTTGCAATTCAGGGTTTACAAATAACCAAAGAGAAAAAAGATACGCTTTGGCATGGTAAGTTTCAGATAACACAAGGAGCAATTCTACTTCGAATGGAAAAATTAGACAGTGCTTTTTTTGTGTTGCAAGAGGCTAAAAGTAAAGTTAGGAAGCAAGATTTACCCAAGTTAAATACAGAATTAGGTTATGTTTTTGAAAGAAGAGGGTTAATAGCTAAAGCTGCTGATTATGCGTTAGAATCGCTGAGATTAGGTGAAGAGTTAAAAGATAAAAGAGTTATAGCACTGGCTTATAGTGATTTAAGTAATTTATTCTGGAAACAATCTAAATTTGATAAAGGGGTAGAATATGGATTAAAATCGGTTGCATTATTTGAAGAAGTTGGCATCAATGATTTAGATTATGACTTTACATTATATGTAGTTGGAAATAATTATTTAGAATTAAAACAAGAGGAAGAAGCTCTCAGTTACTACAATCATGCTATTGCAATTGGCGAACGCTATGGCTTTTATAACAATTTAAGTGATATTTATATTTCTTTAACTGATTTAAATGCTTATTTAAATAAATTTGACCAAGCAGCATTGGCAGGCGAGAATGCCATTAAATATGCCAACTTATTAGATAATAATTTTATGCTTATGCGATCTTGGCTTTCTTTGGGTAAAGCTCAGAATTTGGAAGGTAAATACCTCAGTGCTATAGAAAGTCTGCAAAATTCAATACGTATTGCAACGGCTGATTTTGGAGATAATTATTATTTAAGTCAAGCTTATAATAGCCTTGGTAGGGCTCACGCGGGTAATCATGATTATCAAGAAGCCTACGCTGCCTTTGCTCAATATGATCTATTGCAGAGTAAAGTTTTTACAGCTGAAGCTGATGAAAGAATTTCACTTTTACAAACGGAATTTGAAGTAGCTCAAAAAGAGAATACAATTAAGTTACAAGAAACGGAAATAAAAAAACAAAAGTTAAGAGAAACATTAATTATTGTTATTTCAGTGATGCTTTTTATAGTGCTAACGCTCATCTATTTTGCCTATCAAAACATCAGGAAGAAAAGGATTTTACTGCAGCAACAAAATGAAGAAAAAGAATTCTTATTAAAAGAAATTCATCATCGCGTTAAGAATAATTTGGAGATAGTTTCAAGTTTATTGGCATTACAATCAGCTCAAATAACCGATGAAAAAATGGTGAGTTTAATGTTGCATAGTCAAAACAGAGTGCATTCTATGAGTATGATCCATCAAAAATTATATCAACGAAATAATTTGTCAAATGTTGAAATGAAAGATTATTTTGTAAATCTAAGTCAGCATGTATTGGACTCTTTTGGAAATGACAATCGTATTTCATTGATAATCGATATGGAACCTCTAGAAGTTGATATTGATATGGCGATTCCACTTGGTTTAATAGTAAATGAATTGTTGACAAATGCCATGAAGTATGCATTTCCGAATAATACGAAAGGTACTATTTACATAGATTTAATACAACTAAATGAAAATGATTATAGCCTTAATTTTAGAGATAATGGTATTGGATTTGTGAAAAATGAAGAATCTAAAGGAACAGGGTTTGGTACTCAGTTAATTAATCTATTGGTAAGTCAATTGGGAGGTTTCATAGAAAAAAATAATGAAAATGGTGCTTCCATTTCTATTCAGTTCCGTTTTGAGAAAATAGCTTAGATGGTATGCAGTCTTTTCATTAAATCAATTTTAAATGATTTACTCATAGGGACAACTTTTTTAGATACCATTAAATGGGTTCCGGCTACTTCATCAATTTTAGAGAGATTTACAATATAAGATCGATGTACTCTTAAAAAATGTGCGTTGGGCAGTTTTTCATTAATATCTTTTAAGGTATTTACTATTAAAAACGCTTTGTCTTTGCAAAAAATGCGACAGTAATTGCGATCAGCTTCAATATAATATATGTTTTTAATCGATATTTTAACCATTTTATCATGATCTCTCACAAAAATGCAATCTTCTAATACATATGGGTTTTTCTGCTCTATTTTTTTTGATTCTAGCGTAATCGTGTCAATAGACAATTCTATGGCACGTTGTAAGTCTAAATTTTTAAAAGGTTTAGAGATAAATGCAGCTGGTTTTGTAGTTTTTGCTTCGTTAAAATAGGAATCATCTGTGTTAGCTGTTAGGTAAATTATTGGTATTTTATATTTAAACTGTATAAGTTTTGCAGTATCAATTCCGCTTAGTTTGCCTTTAAGTTGAATATCCATTAGTATAATGTCGGGTATATTTGCTTCTATTTGCTCTAAAGCATCTTCACCTCTAGACACCATACCTATGACCTCATAACCTAATTTTTGTAATTGAAGAGAAATATTAGCAGCAATAATCATTTCATCTTCTACTATAAAAATTTTTACAGGTACTGCCATTTTATCAAAGGGTTGGTTTGTAGAATGATAAAGATAAGTTTTATTTTTTTGATAACAATTATTGTATTATAAAAAGGAATGTCTTGTGGCATTTATTGTAATTATCTAAACTAATGGCTCTTGTAATCTCTAATGTTCGTGACAATTCAGCTTTTTTATTAAACCTAAATCGAAAAAATACATTCTTAAATCATTATTAATCAAATTAAACACTACTTTTGCACCTCGAAAAAAAAATATATGCAATCTATTAGAAACATAGCTATTATAGCTCACGTCGATCACGGTAAAACTACCCTAGTTGATAAAATTATTGACCAAGCCCATATCTTGGATGAACGTAAAGAGCGTACTGACTTATTGTTAGACAACAATGATTTAGAACGTGAACGTGGTATTACTATCTTGTCCAAAAATGTATCTGTTGTTTATAAAGGAGTAAAGATAAATGTAATTGATACCCCTGGTCACGCCGATTTTGGTGGAGAGGTAGAGCGTGTATTAAAAATGGCTGATGGTGTTTTATTACTAGTAGATGCATTTGAAGGTCCTATGCCTCAGACTCGTTTTGTATTAGGTAAAGCTTTAGAATTGGGTTTAACACCAATTGTGGTAGTAAACAAAGTTGATAAAGAAAATTGTACACCTGATATTGTACATGAAAAAGTTTTTGATCTTATGTTTGCTTTAGATGCAACAGAAGAACAATTAGATTTTACAACTATATATGGTTCAGCTAAAAATGGTTGGATGAGTACAGATTGGCAAAAACCTACTACTGATATTGTAGCTTTGTTAGATGCCGTTTTGGAATCGATACCAGAGTCTCCTTATAATGAAGGAACTCCTCAAATGCAAATTACCTCTTTAGATTTTTCTGCATTTACAGGAAGAATTGCTATTGGACGAATTTTTCGTGGAGATTTAGAAGTTGCTAAAGATTACATGTTATGTAAAGCTGATGGCACTACTAAAAAAGTAAGAATTAAAGAATTACACGTATTTGAAGGGATGGGTAAAGCCCAAGTTGAAAAAGTACGTTGTGGAGATATTTGTGCAATAACTGGTCTTGACGGATTTGAAATTGGTGATACAATTGCAGATTTAGAAAATCCAGAAGCATTGCCAAGAACAGAAATTGATCAACCAACAATGAGTATGTTGTTTACAATAAACAACTCTCCATTTTTTGGTAAGGAAGGTAAATTTGTTACTTCTCGTCATTTACGTGATAGATTATTCAAAGAATTAGAGAAAAATTTAGCTCTTAAAGTTGAAACAACTGATTCTGAAGATAAGTTTATCGTATTTGGGCGTGGTGTATTGCATTTATCAGTTTTGATAGAGACGATGCGTCGTGAAGGTTACGAATTACAAGTAGGCCGTCCTCAAGTAATTTTAAAAGAAATTGATGGTAAGAAATGTGAGCCTTTTGAAACGCTTGTAATAGATGTTCCAGAAGAGGTTTCATCAAAAGCTGTACATTTAGTTTCTTTGAGAAAAGGTGACTTGTTGGTAATGGAGCCTAAAGGAGATTTACAACATTTAGAATTCAACATTCCTTCAAGAGGGTTGATTGGATTACGTAATAAAATATTAACAGCAACTGCTGGTCAAGCAATTGTAAATCATAGATTTAATTCATATGAACCTTTTAAAGGTGAATTTTCTGATGAGCCAAAAGGAGCTATTATTTCAGCTGCCGCAGGTAAAGCTACTGCTTATGCATTAGACCGTTTACAAGACAGAGGAAGGTTTTTTATTGATCCTAACGATGAGATTTATGTCGGTCAAGTCATAGGAGAAAATAGTAAAACAGAAGACATGTCAGTAAACTTAATAAAAGGAAAGCAATTGACAAATATGCGTAAATCAGGTACTGATGAGGCAATGAAAATTTTTCCTAAAGTAGATTTTTCTTTAGAGGAATGTATGGAGTATATTAAAGATGATGAGTATTTAGAAATTACACCAAAGAGCTTACGTATGCGTAAGATTACTTTTAAAGCGTAAGTCTATACTAAAGATAAAACATGATGTAACTTAAGTTTACTCATGTATAGTTAAGTATTGTTTTTGTTGTGAATCTTCATAACAAAAACAATACTTTTTTGTTTTGCATAATAATAATAATAACCTTCCAATTATAATGTAAACTATTATTGAGTGTTCTGAAAAGGATTTCATTTACCAAAAAGTTTTTCATTATATGATGAATATCATTTTTTTAAGATAAGAGAAAAGTTAGTTTTGAAAAAGACTTAAAATATGAAAAATCTAATGTTATGCTCTGTAATATTATTTGCGTTAGTAAGCTGTAATACCGATAAAAAATCATCAACACAAGCTACACTTTCTACTACTAAGACCACAGAACAGCAAGAAGAAGCCTATACGTTGTTTAAAAACACGTGTTATGCTTGCCATAGTATAACTAGTACATCTCATGATGAGATTATAGCACCACCAATGATAGCCGTAAAGAAAAGATACTTAATGGCTAATCCTCAAAAAGAAGATTTCATTAATGCTATCGTTAATTTCTCTAAAGAGCCAACTGAGCAAAAAGCATTAATGTTTGGAGCAGTACAGCAATTTAGAGTAATGACAAATCTTAATTATAAAGAGGAAGACTTAAAAAAAATAGCAACTTATATTTATGAAAATGATATTGAAAAACCAGTTTGGTTTGATGCTCATTTTAATGAACAAGGAGGAGGTAGAATGGGAGCTGGAAGACAAGGCAATAACAATTAGTATTTAATATAAGAATGCTATACTTACTAATAATAACAGCACATTCATAAGTTGCCTTTATAATTTTTTGTTAAATGTAGTTTACTTATATGTATTTTAGAAAATAGATGTAAATTGCAAGCTCAAAAAAAATAACAGATGAAATTGAAATTTAACGCTATATTTTACATTTTTATATTAGGATTAGTACTTGTTTCTTGTAAAAAGGACGATGATGATGATACAATACCTCATGACCCTGAAGCACAGGCATTATTAGATGATGATTTATTAGTAGATTACTTACAAACACATTATTATATTCCACCCGCTGCAGGAGAGTCTTTTGGTGTTATTGATACAATTTTAAATGGAGAAGAGTCTTTATTTTTACAAGTGGAAACAGAAAATTTAACTTATGATGAAATTGATTATAAGTTATATTATTTGGTTTTAGAACAAGGAGAAAATATTAGTGCAACGCGTTATGATTCAGTATTTGTAAATTATAGAGGATTTACATTAGATAGCTTGAAATTTGATGAAAATAAAAACATATGGCTTAATATTGGAGGGTCAGTATCATCTCAAGGTGTAAGTTCTGGAGTTATTCAAGGGTGGAAATATGGTTTCCCCCACTTTAAAAGCGGTACAAATGTATCTGTACCAGGAGAACCGATTTCTTTTGAAAACACAGGTAAAGGGGTTCTATTTATACCTTCTGGTTTAGCCTACAGTAATTTTGGTAGTAATGCCATTGGACCTAATGAATCCTTGATATTCTTTATTGATTTAAATATGGTTGTAAAGACTGATTATGATAATGACGGTATTTTAAATGAGTATGAAGACTTAAATAATGATGGTGAGATTATTGATGATGATACTGACGGTGATTTAAGCCCTGATTTTATAGATACTGATGATGATGGTGACGGTATATTAACTAGAGATGAGAATGCAGACCCAAATGGAGATGGTAATCCTGTAGATGCCCTTGATTCAGATGGAGATAATATACCAGATTATTTAGATTCTGATAGTTAGAAATTAGTATTCCGTTGGCAGTATTTTAATTTCGTATTCAATTAAGACAACAACAAAAAAGCACCAAATTCATCGAATTTGGTGCTTTTTTTACATATTATTGATTTACTGAAGCGTGTTACCGCTACTGTAAATTACCTTCTATTATCATTAAATCGATAAGATAAACCAAATATAATCTGATTGGGTCTATTGTCTACTTCAATACCAGTATTTAGAACACCATTATCTAAGTCACCTTTTAAGTCGTTTGAAAATCCTTTTTCCCATCTTACATCAAGACCGAATCTTCCAAGTTCTAAGCCTGTTCCAATTTGAAGTCCAACGCTAAAATCGTTGGTTTTAAGATTTTCAAATTCACTTTGACTAAAGTCAGATTTTGTAATATACTGAATAGATGGACCCGCAAAAATATGTACGGGACCAATAATTTTTGTACCCAATAAAATAGGAATGTCTATTTTTTTGGTTTTAAAATCGGTATTCACATTTTCATCGGGATTATTATACGAGTTATTTAACTGTGTATAATTAATCTCTGGACGTAAATACAATCCTAAAAAATGAATACGTGACCATAAGCCAAGATGGAAGCCAGCTTTGTTATCAGCTCCTGAAATTAAATTTTCGGCATTACTACCGACTTCAGAAACGACTTCAGAGAGATCGCCACCAAAGTTGTAATTGAGTCCGCCTTTAAAGCCGACGTCAATTTTTTGTGCAAATACTAAACTTGAGGTTAAGGTAAGGGTTAGTAGTGTTAATACTAATTTTCTCATAATAATTAATTTTAGTTAAATGTATTCATAGAACTCATCATAACTTTTTCTATTTCCTAAAAAATAACTGAAATTTGTCCATATTTTGTTACTTTTCTCGTATGTAGCGATGCTATATCCTATAAAAAGTGCCTCATCTGGTTAAATTTCAACTTATTTTCGGTTAAAAGCAATAAGTCAAGATAAGTTCTTTACTAAAACGCAAAATTCGAGCCAATATGCAGAATGTTGATAACTCCTAAATGTTAAAATTATTGTACAATAGTCAAATTCCCTATAAAAAAAGGTGGTAACACGTTTCGAAACTTTCAAATAAAATAAAATAATTAACTAAACGAATACCGTTAACAACTTTCTAGAATTATAATTTCATCATTTCTTTGTAAAATTTATGGATGGGAAAACCCATTACATTATAAAAACTTCCTTCTATTTTTTCCACAGCAACATATCCTAACCATTCTTGAATACCATACGCTCCAGCCTTATCAAATGGTTTGTAATTATCGATATAAAAATCGATTTCCTCATCCGTTAATTTTTTAAAATGAACAGTTGTGGTATCGCTAATAATTGTTTTTTTGCTTTTTGTTTTTAAACAAATGGAGCTGATGGCTTCATGTTGTTTTTCAGATAATAAATTCAACATTTCTTTAGCCTCTTCGGCATTCTTGGGCTTCCCTAACACCTTACCAGACACTCTAACTAAGGTATCTGCTGTTATAAGGATATCATTATCTTCTAACGTGTTTTCGTAAGCATCAGCTTTTAATTCAGCTAAATAACTTGTAATTTCATTACCGTGTAAATATTTCGGATAATCTTCATCAACATCAATAGAAACCGTGGTAAAAGGGATTCTTAAATCTCTAAGAAATTGTTTTCTTCTGGAGGATTGAGATCCTAATAAGATATTGTAATTTTTTAATTTATCGGTCAGCATAATAAATAGTTAAGGAGAGTATTACTATAGAAAAAATTCCTAATAGCATAATTAATTTTAATAGTCTACTTGCTCTAATATAATCTTTTTTAGACTTGGCATACAATATTTTTGTCATAAAATAGAGTAGGGGCAATAGCACTACAATTAGCATGTAAGCCAAAACAAATGGTACATTAGAAAAGCTGTTAAAGCTATAGGATGTAATTATTATTAATGGAAAAAAACTGAGGGCAAAAATGACAGTATTTGCTCTTTTTCTACCTAAAATAATAGGTAGTGTTTTCATGTTCATGTATTTGTCACCATTTACATCTTCGGCATCCTTTACCATTTCACGTAACAGCATAAATATAAAGGCAAAAACAGCATAATCTATCAACACTCTAAAAGCGTAATACTGTTTAATATCGTTTTCTTCAGTAACCATGGGAATGATGTCAAAAACACCAACAATTAGAATACTCATTGAAACTAATAATGATACGATTACATTACCAATTAAAGGTCTTTTTTTTAAGTCTGAGTTATATACTTTTAATAATAAAATGGTAATTACAAAAATGGCTACAAAAGAAAGCTTGTCAACAGTGTGAGCCACATATAATCCACATAACAGTCCTATACTGTTAAATATGTTATAGAGAAAGTTTGCTTGTTTTTTACTTATTTTTCGGCTCACTAAAACTTTGGTAGGTTTGTTAATTTTGTCGGCTTCAACATCATAAATATCATTCATAATGTAACCTGCAGCTGCAATTATAAGCGTAGTAAAAACTAATATTGCAAAAGTAACATTGGATAATGCTGTATCAATTGAAAAGGAAGGGAAATAAACATACTTAAATAGAATTTGAATAAGAGCTAACATTACCAAGTTCTTCCACCGAACAAGTTGAAAAAAAGAGCTCAATGTCATTTATAGATTTTTTTTATCCTATCTAAATTTCTTTTGCTGTCTCTATCCTTTAATGTTTCTCGTTTGTCATAGAGTTTTTTACCCTTTGCCAACCCTATTTCTAGCTTAGCCCAACCTTTATCCGTTAGAAATAATTTAAGTGGAACGATGGTCAGTCCAACATTCTGTACTTCTTTTTGTAGTTTTTTTAATTCACGTTTATTAAGGAGTAAGCGGCGTTCACTTTTGGGTTTATGATTGTATATATTTCCATTAATATATTCTTCAATAAACATATTAATAGCGAAAAGTTCACCTTTTTCATTAAACTCACAAAAGCTCTCCGTAATACGAGCTTTACTAGCTCTAATTGACTTTATTTCAGTACCTGTAAGTTGAATTCCAGCCACGTAAGTGTCTAAAATTTCATACTCAAAACGAGCTTTTTTGTTCCTTATGTTAATCTTTGGTTGCATTACTACAAAATTAACTAAAA
Organism: Aureibaculum luteum; assembly: GCF_003449015.1. GTDB lineage: Bacteria > Bacteroidota > Bacteroidia > Flavobacteriales > Flavobacteriaceae > Aureibaculum > Aureibaculum luteum. Next base: position 63,502 of record NZ_QRGD01000002.1, read on the forward strand.
TTGGAAGATTAAAAAGATTAAAGCTTTAATATTTATAAGAAGAATTGACAATTTAAGGTTATCTCTAGATAATAGCTATGGCGTATATCGCTAATCACAACATACTATGAGATTTTAGAATTTAGTTTTGGGCTAATAAGTTCTCCGTAATTATAAAATTTTGTATCGAATTGAATTATTATTCCACATCGATCATAACATGCTCAATTATATCACCTTCTATAGTTACCAAATACAAATTATCATTATCGGTTTCATCTATATTTAAATATTCACCATTACCAACAAGTTTATTAGCAAAGCTAGGTATCGTATTACTGTGGCCAACAATTAGAATAGCTTTTCCTTTCGTATCTTTTAAAAATTGATCAACATCCAAATTATTCGGATGGTAATTCTGAACTGTCAGTTTTTTAGATTTAGCAATTGGAGCAACGGTTTGTAGCGTGCGATTATAATCAGTAGAATATATGGCATCTATTTTTAATTCATCAAAAATATTCTTCCATGATTTTGCTCTCTCTTTTCCTATTTTGTTGAGCTCTGGATTTTTATCAGTTGTATCAGTCTTCACTTTTTCGGCATGACGTATGAGATAATAGGTAGTTTTTTCTTTTTGAGAAAATGCTGTAACTGTTATTGAAAACAGTAAAATGGCGATGAGATACTTTTTCATTTAGTTGGTTAATTAGATCTTAATTATTAGATATAAGTTGGTTAGCTATACCATAAACGTATTTATAACAGTTTTCTTATATATTAATTAATAATTAGGAGCGAAGCTAAAAACAAATTCTCAAGATCTATTTTATAACCAAAAAAAAACTGCCAAAGTAGGCAGCTTGTATTCTTTAAATTTCTTTTGTCAAATTATCTTCGTTTTTTAAATAATACCTATTCTTAATAGAATCCATTTTTTTGAAGATTTCATCTACAGTATCATCATTGATTCTAAATCGTTTACTAAAGAAATCTTGATTGTAAAAATCGTGCATTTTAAACATATCTTCATTAAAGAAATCGTTAGCCATGATGCTATCTCTATGATTAAAATTATCATCAAATCCTATTTTAAATTGTTTGAAAAATTTTTGTTCTAAAATAGAATCATCTTTTATATTAGAATAGAAATAGGAGTATGTAGAATCAACACTAATTAAATTTCCATCTTCATCATATTCTTTATGAACACTACTGTTTATAATTGGTTCAATACTATCTAACTGAGTTTTTGTTTTATCAGTCTGTTTTTGACCGGTACAACTTGTTAACGAAAAAGTTAACAACACTGTAATTATTATTAAGTTTTTCATTTTTATATAATTTTAATTAAATAAAAAAGGATAATTGTGATTTGATACTAAAAAAATGGGCGAATACTATTCGCCCATATTAATCATTATTTTACCTCAATCAATCGAGCTGGTTTTGGTTTTGCTTCTTCACGTTTAGGAATTACAATACTCAATTCTCCATTAGTGTAAGTTGCTTTAATTTTATCATTATCTACAATGTTTTTTGGTAAATTAAAACTTCTTTTAAAAGATTGATAACTGTACTCTCTTCGTGTATAATTATCTTTTTTTACTTCTCCCGAAGCGTCGGGATTCACTTTTTTTTCTGAGGAAATAGTCAATACATCATTATTTAAATCAATATTGAAATCTTTTTTGTCCATTCCCGGAGCTGCTAAATTTACTGTAAATCCGTCTTCATCTTCTTTGATATTTACAGCAGGTAAACTTGTATTGGTTTCTGAAAAATTAGTTGAAGACCAATCTCTAAATAAATTGTCAAATACTGTTGGTATTACAGGAACACCATTGCTTTTTACTAACATAATAATTTATTTTTAAATTAAACTTTTTTTATTTGTTAGGTGTAAAGCAAATTAAATACCAATTGGTGATTTATGATATTTTGTCACTTTTTCATTTACGGTAAAGACATTTTGTCTCTTGATATCTAGGTGTTTATGACTTTATTTCAGGTTTTGAAGCCTAAATTACAGAGAAATAGGGCTTTTAGTTTTTAAGCTCTTAATTCTATGCTCAAAAGTGCTGCTATTTTCTATTGGAAGACAAATGTCATGAAAAAGATTTGTAAATGTTTCATCGTGTTTATCACGAGATTGTTTAGAAAAATTAAAATGTACGAATCCACACCAAATGACTGCTTTTAACTCCGTTTTATCTTTATTATACATTCGCATTTCTGCGAGTAAATCTGTTTCTGAAAATCGGATTAATTGTGATTCTATAGTTACGGTTTCCATTAGAAACGCTGGACGTAAATAAGCAATCTGATTACTTGAAGAAACCCAGCTTTTTCCTGTTGTTTTTGCAAGTGCATAAATATCAACATCATAATGTTTAATAAGCATATCTTCACGATGATTCATAAAGTAATTGATATAGCTCCCATTGTTTAAATGATTAAAGGGATCGCAATCTTGAAATCTAATTTTGGCTTGGTTCGTTACAATTTTTGGTAATTTTTTCATTGGTTTTTGTTTAAATATACCGATTGGTATATAATTAGTTAAAAAAATATTACTCTTTTAGTTCATTGGAGATAATACTATCAATATGATGCGTTGTTTCTTTAAGGTAAGAATCATCATCCATTGTATACGTTAAAAATATGGCTCCTTGCAACATGGTATCAATTCGTTTAGCAAAAGTCATTGCGTTTATTTCTGTGTTAATTTCACCCGCTTTTATTCCATCTTCAATTAATGTTGCAATCTGATCTTGTATTTTTCGGACTACATATCGTACACGTTCTAATAAGGCAGTATTCTGATTATTTGCATCAACACCAACATTAGTAATAGGGCATCCGCCAAGTTCTTTACTATAATTATAATAATTTCGATAGAAATCAGTAATTAAATACAACTTTTCAATAGGGGAGTCATTTGTACTTAAATGTTCACCAATGCGTAGTAACATGCTTTTAACGTTGTAGTTAAACGCTGCTATTGCAAGTTCTTCCTTGTTTTCAAAATGACCATAAATAGCACCTTTGGTTAGGCTAGTGGCCAACGTGATATCGCTCATACTAGTTGCAGCATATCCATTCTGATTGAAAATAGGAGCCACGGTTTTTAAAATGTGTAGTTTGGTAAGTTCGGCCTTGGTTAACATAAAGCAAATATATAAAAAATATACCAATTGGTATATTTTTTATATATTAAGAAGTATTAAGCCCATATAGCTATTTAATTATTAAGAGTTTCTTGAAATAGTTTGAAAATTCTACGGTATTCATCTCTCCAACTAGAAGCTTCTACAAATCCATGACTTTCAACTGGAAATACTGCCATTTCCCAATTTTCTTTTTTAAGTTCAATAAGTCGTTGTGATAATTGTACAACATCTTGAAAATGAACATTGGTATCTACCATTCCATGTAAAATAAGTAAATTTCCTTTTAATCCTTCCGCAAATTTTATAGGCGAACTTCTGTTGTAAGCAATACTATCTTCTACAGGTGTATTTAAAATAGGGGCGGTATAACCATGATTATAATTAGACCAATCTGCTACCGAACGTATTGCAGCTCCACTTTTAAATGTATCAGGGTATTTGAACATTGCCATTAAGGTTATAAAACCACCATATGATCCACCATAAATACCAATTTTATCTTTATTCACTCCTTGATTTTCTATAAGATATTTGGCTCCATCAATTTGATCATCTAAATCTTTACCGCCCATATGTCTATAAATACTGGTACGCCAATCGCTACCATAGCCTGAACTTGCTCTAAAATCAATTGCTAACACAGTATAGCCATTATCAACGAGCATATTATGAAACATATATTCTCTAAAATAAGAAGACCACCATTGGTGTACATTTTGTAAATAACCAGCACCATGAACAAATAGTACGGCAGCACCATTATTTTTTTCAGCGGTTGGTTTTAATAGGGTAGCGGGTACATCAGTACCATCGCTACTTTTAAAACGTATTATTTCTGGTTGTTTCCAATTGTAGTCTTTAAAATCTTGTGTTACAGAATGTGTTAATTGTGTTATTTTACCATTCATTTTATTTGGCATTACATAAAGCTCCCAAGGTGTTGTACTATTAGAATAACGAATAGCCAATTGCTTTTCATCTGGAGAAATGGTTACTTCATGACCACCTTTTAGTGTTGTAATTTGGGTCATTTTACCCGTTTTTATTGTTAAGTGGTAAAAATGCTGTTCAAAAGGACTTACTTTATTGGTAACTAAATAAAAAGATTTTTTGTTTTTGCTTAATGTGGTTTCTAAAACTTCATAACTACCAGAGGTTACTGCGGTAATTTCACCAGTGTTTACATTAGCAATATAGATATGAGCATATCCCGTTTTTTCAGATTTAAACCATATCCTATTAGCGTCTATCCATTCTATTCTGCCTTGTGAAAACCATCCCACTTCAGGGCCGCCAATCCAAGCGTCGTCATGTTGTCTGTCAATTAAAGATAAATTACCCGTCGATACATCTAGGCTCATTATCCACCTGTCTTTATTATCTTCTGAAGTAATATTAACTACAGCTTTATTGTCATCAGAAAAAACTGGCGAGCCAATAGTTACATTGCGAGGTTTTTTATATGTTGGATTAAATACAGAATCTTTGGGCGTATAATCTTTTAAAAATATTGGCTTGTCATAAATTCCCTCAATTTTATCCGTTTTTACTTGATAAATAGTGTCTTTTAGAATGTTGTAAATCCAAGTTTCTGAAGTTGATTGTTTGACACCAACTTTAGATCTAGTAGAAATATCTGTAGTATAACCAGATGTTGTAACAAAATTTGGAACTACCGTATTTTTATTCTTTACTGGTGAATATAGACTATATACTACATAATTTAAATTGGGTGATATCTTTAAACCTCTCAATCTTTTGCCTTCTAAATAAATTGCTCTTGGCCTTTTAACTTTAGTTAATTCTCTTCTGTATTTTGAGGCTTTTTGTACGTTTTCTCGATCTCCTAAAACTTGAAAATTTTGTAATTGCTGGTCTTTCAACCATTGGTCCTGTTCTGAAAGCTTTTTATCTTCTTTTGGTTTTTTACCAGTATTAAAATTAGTTAATTGAGTTGTGGTTCCTTCTGCAATATTCCATTTAAAAAAGTTTGAATTACTTTGGAATAAAATATCCTTTTCATCTCCAGAAAATAGGGGGTTGGTTTCATATGCTAAGGTATTCGTAACCTGTTTAACTGCGAGATTTTTAGTGTTTAATAAATAAATGTCTCCATTTTTTTCATATGCTTTCCAAAGATTATCACGGTTATAAATTCCATTACTCGTTTGTGCAAGTGATTCTTCTGTGCTTAATTTTTTAATAGTCTTCGTATTAATAGCTACTTTGTAACGAGATGAGATGGTGTCAGCTTCAGGATTCCAGCTAAAATAAATAGACTTACTATCGTCTGACCAACTGATGCGTTCAGGTAAGTGTCCAACAAAAGCATCACCTTTCATTATTTGATCTAAAGATAATGTTGATTCATTTTTTACTTGACCTAAACTGTTTAAACCTATGAGTAAACAGAGTAATAAAAGTGCTTTTTTAGAAATATTCATTGTCGAAATAAGATTGATTAATTAAAACCAAAGATAAGTTTTAATTTTCTAGTTGTTAAGGAAACGTAATTGCTACTCAATGTTTTCTAGTGGTATATGTACATTAAAAGAAGCTCCATCTTGTCTTGGATTAATATTAACTAAAGAACTTGCAGCATACAAAACTTTTGGACTTCCATTTTCATCTATCAATAATTGAGGGCGTTCGAGTCGATTTACTTTTATAGTGTCATTAGAATTTAAAATAACTTCTTTTTTCATAAAAAATGGATGTGTTGGCTTAGTCCATTTTATACCATCTATTGATTCTAGTAATGCTAATCCTGGCATTCCTTCCGTAATCAATCCGGAAAAATCTTTTACTACACTATAGAATTTTTTATGTTTAGAATGGTACCATACATATGGATCTTCTGCAGAAGCAATTTTACCATCAGTATCTTTAAAGTCAAAAACAAAATTCTCAGTGGTCGTAAATGGGCCATTTGGTTTATCCGAAATGGCAATACCATGTACGCCTCGCCAATGCGGATTGTAAAAATTACCTTTAAAATAAAGTAAGAATTTACCATCTGATGGTCGCTGAACAACTGACGGATTTACAACAATAATATTGTCAGGTTTTGGTGTTGTTCCTTCTGGTGAAGGGTTAATAATATTATTAGGTTTTACGCGAGTACGTGGACTTAATAAGGGGATATCGGGCCTTTTAAATTTCCCAGAGACTAAGTCATCAAAACTATCAAATTCTATAACACCAATTTTTTGATTCTGTTGAACGCGATTGCGTTTGTTTAATTTTTCACCCTTGGAACCTTTTGGTTGAATACCAGGATCTTTAGAGCCTACATAGTATAAATAATATTTATTATCAAAATATTTGACATGAGGATTGGTAACTACTTGTGCATCCCACGCAATCGTATCACCGTCAAAACGTTTTCCCTTCAGTACAATTTTTTGAAATTTAAAGTTTCTATCTGGCTCATCTGAAACTGCGTATGCAATCTTTGAATGTAGCACCCAGGAATCTGAGAATACAGGAATGGAATCTCCACACTCCCAAGTATTATAAAGCATGTGATATTTGTTATCTTTTCCTTTAATGACAGAACCTCCCCAAACAAACCGGTCAGGATCGTTTAAAACAGAAGGTCCTTTTAATATTTCACCTTCGACATGAGCATCAATTGATTTTGCCTTTATTTTCAATGTAAAATTTTTGTTTTTACTACAACTTAGTAGAAGTAGACAGCAAAAAAAAAGTATTCTCATTTTAATCGGTATTTGATTATTCTCAAAAGTAACTAATTGATTAAAATAAAAAAAATCAGACCGAGTGTGATCTGATTTTAATTTTAAAATTATGTATTTAATTTTCTAGTATTGTCATATCAACCAATCTAGCAAACTCTGATCTGTAGCCAAACTTATCCTTACCTTTTGCATTTTCAGCGATTTTACTAATATCATCAAGACTTATTTCTTTGCTTATTTGTGATGCTCTTAGTTTCATACCAAATAAGGCAACTGCCGATGCAAACCTTAAATCGTTACTTGCGTTATCAAACTCTATAGTATTATCTTTTACTACATGCACCATTTCAATACTTTTGGTACCTTTTGGTTTTTTATATCTGAATTTGATAGTGACCAATTCATCCTTAAACTTATCTTTAGAAGTGTTATCTGAATATTTTAAATCACCAATTTCCTTTAAAAATTTACTTGTTTTGCCTTTCGGTATAATTTCATATAGTGCTGTAACACTATGATTACTTCCTAATTCACCAGCATCTTTTTTATCATCAATAAAATCCTCATCGGCTAATAGTCTATTTTCATATCCTATCAATCGATACGCTTCTATTTTATTTGGATTAAATTCAACTTGAATTTTAACGTCTTTTGCTATGGTAAATAAGGTACCTCCAAATTCTGTAACTAACACACGTTTGGCCTCTTGCATGGTATCAATATAAGCATGATTTCCATTGCCTTTATCAGCTAACGTTTCTAATTTAGAGTCTTGGTAATTACCCATTCCAAAACCAAGTGCTGTTAAGAAAATACCAGATTTTCGTTTTTCTTTGATTAATTCTTCCATGGCATCATCACTTGAAGCACCTATATTGAAGTCACCGTCAGTAGCTAAAATGACTCTGTTATTACCTTTTTTCTTAAAATTTTGCTCTGCAATCTTGTATGCTAAATTAATTCCTTCACCACCTGCTGTAGAACCTCCAGCACTTAAATTTTCTAAAGCTTCAATAATTTTAGTTTTATTACTACCAGAGGTAGGTTTTAAAACCACACCTGCGGCACCGGCATAAACAACGATAGATACTTTGTCTTCATCTCTTAATTGATTTACTAATAATTTAAAAGCAGATTTCAACAAGGGTAATTTATTAGCGTTACTCATAGATCCAGAAACATCTATTAAAAAAACCAAGTTTGAAGGTGGTATGTTTTTATTCAATATTTCTTTGCCTTGTAATCCTATTTTTAAAATTTTAGAATCTTTAGACCAAGGGCTACTCGCCAATTCTGTATTGATTGCAAAAGGATGCTCATCAATAGGTTGAGGATAATCATAATCAAAATAATTAATCATTTCTTCAATTTTAACAGCATCTGCAGGAACAGAAGAACCATTGTTCAAAAGTCTTCTAACATTGCTATATCCAGCTTTATCAACATCAATGGAAAAGGTTGAAAGTGGTGAAAATGAAACATGTTTAAATTCATTTTCTTTTATTTTTTTATAAGACTCACTTTCATAGTTGTTCTGTTTTGTACTAATTATTATAGCCCCATTTGTAGCTCTGTTTCCATAAATTGATGCTGCAGTATTATTCTTTAAGACACTTACATTTTTAATTTGATTCGGATTTAGTTTTTTGAATTCTTTCGAGTCCACACTTACAGGGTTTCCGTCAATGATATACAGCGGTTGGTTTTTATTAGAAACTGAAGTTGTACCTCGAATTTTTATGTTGTTAGTATTTGTAATTGGAACGCCAATAATTTTTCCTTTTAAGGCTTTATCTGCAGTACCGATTGTCGATACACTGTATGATAAAGATTTACTTTTTCTTGAAATTCCATATCCAACCACTACAACTTCTTCTAAAACATTATCAGCTTCTAATACCACATCAATGACTTCATTTTTACCCACAATTTTTTGCTCACTTTTCATACCAACAAATGAATATATGAGTATATCTCCAAGATTCGCTTTTATGGAATACTTACCATCAAAGTCAGTTTGTGTTCCGTTGCTAGTTCCTTTCACAAGTACTGAAACACCTGGTAATGGTCCAGTTTCATCTGATACCTTTCCTGTGATAAGTTTTTCTTGACCAGTAGCGGTTAATGCAACAAGTGCTACAAAAACCAAAATAATTACTTTTTTCATAATAGGTTAGATTTTAAATTCGATATAAACCTACTATCAATGTTTTATTTATAAAACTAAGGATGTGTTAATGATACTATCGAATGAGTGAAGTGTAATTTTGGATGCGTAAAGAAGAAATTAATTAAAACTCTCTGTCTCCGTTTTTCTAGCATCAGCAATTATTTCTGGCGGATAATCATATAGTTCTAAAACCTTAATGGCGTTTCTTGTTTTTAATTTTCCACTTTTTAATTTATGGTCAAACAAGAGTTCTTCATTTTCAATTTGCTCACTAAAATGATATAATTCGTAATTTTCTTTTTTCAATAATTCAGTTAGTTCAATATCGTGTGTAGAAACTAAAACAATATGATTTTTTTTATTAAGATAGGCTAAAATGGCTTTTCCACCCGAAATTCGCTCAACGGTATTGGTGCCTTTAAAAATTTCATCTAATACAAAAAGGCAAGGTTCTTCGGCTTTTGAAGCATCTATTAACTCTTTTACGGTTAGTACTTCTTGTAGATAATAACTTGTGTTTTCTTGTAAATCGTCTGTAATTCTAATGGAACTGTGTACTTTTAAAAATGGTGCGGTATAGGTCTTTGCAAAGCAAATATTTAGTGTTTGGGCTAAAATACTATTGACAGCAATGGTTCTAATAAATGTTGTTTTTCCAGACATGTTTGAGCCTGTCAACAACATGCTTTTATCAATTAAATTTAAATCGTTTACAATACAATTTTCAATTAAAGGATGGTAAACTTCTTGAGTTTTAATTTGTTTTTTATCCGTAAAGTTAGGAGTACACGTTTGCTCTTTCCCAGCCTTTAAAGAAGCAATTGAAATAGCTGCATCAATTTCTCCAATAAATAAATAGAGTTGTTCAATGCTTTTTTGCTCTTTAGAGATAGTATCAATAAAGCTAAAAAATACAATTTGTTCTATATTAAATTGAATTTTTACTAATTCTGTCACTAACCAGAAAAAGGCAGCAAATTCTCCTCCTATATGTTTCTCAAATCCTATAAACTTGGTTTTATAACGGATGGAATCCAACTTTTTAACAAAACCAACATACTTAAAATGGGACTTTACTTTTTCAATCTTAATCAGTTCTTTGCTTATTGTTAGACCTTTATTCAGCTGTGTTACACCATCTAAATAATAGGTTATATTTTCTTTATTTTTATAATGAGAAACGGTGTTTAGAGCAAAAATGGGAATTAATAATAATAAAAATAGTGGATGAACAACTACTAATAAAATTGATAAAACTGCAGTTATGGTTAATGCATAGATCCATTTTATATTTTTAGGTTTTTCTATCGTTTTATCATTTATTAATTTTTCTAATTCATAAGATGCATTAGAATTTAAATTTGATAGCAGTAATTGACATTTGAGCCTTAAATCATCATCATTACTAAAAACTTGACTAAAAGCACTAAACTTTTTTAGCTTATCAATAGTTCCAATGGTTCTTAATTTGAAGTATAAAAATTGCTGACCAATTTTTGAAGAGGTACGGTCAATAAATTGAAAAACAGCATCAATGTCTAAATCGGTATTAACCCGGTCAGATATTAAATGATAGGCTTCTTTTTTGTGAAAATTATTATAGTAATATTGACCAATGGATCGAAAGTGAAATCGTGTCAATTTTGGTTTGCCCCAATTGTCAATAAAATATATTTTGAGTTTAGCTAATCTTTTTTTCCTGTTGTAATTACTTACCAAATAAATAACAATTAGTATTAAAAGTGTCGCTAAAATCCAGTTCATTGTGAGGTTGTTAGTTGGTGAAAATAAAAAATCAGGTCAGTTATGACCTGATTTTTTAAGATTAAGGTTTAAAGTTTCTTGAAATTATTTATTTCTAAAAACCAATTCGTCATCAAAAGCATCGAGAAGTATAGAGCTATTGTCAACTACTTTACCCGCTAAAATTTCTTTAGACAATTCGTTTAAAACTTTACGCTGTATCACCCTTTTTATAGGTCTTGCTCCAAATTGTGGATCAAATCCTTGGCGTGAAAGACTTTCAATAGCTTCATCTGTGGTACTCAGTGTAATTCCTTTTTCGGCTAACATTTTAATCAAACCATTCAATTGTAATTTTACAATTTGAGTAACTTCTGCTTTATTTAAAGGAGTGAACATCACAATTTCATCAATCCTATTGATAAATTCAGGTCGAATTGTTTTTCGTAATAGACCTAACACATCTACTTTCGTTGCTTCTGTAACCTGATCGCGTTTATTCATGTCGAACTCTTTAAAATTCTCTTGTATAATGTCAGAACCCATATTTGAGGTCATAATTATTATTGAGTTTTTAAAATCAGCTACACGACCTTTGTTATCTGTAAGTCGTCCTTCATCTAATACCTGCAATAAGATATTAAAGGTGTCAGGGTGTGCTTTTTCAATCTCATCCAACAGAATAACAGAATAAGGTTTACGCCTAACAGCTTCAGTCAATTGTCCACCTTCTTCATATCCAACGTATCCCGGAGGTGCTCCAACTAATCGGCTTACGGCATGACGCTCTTGATATTCACTCATATCTATTCTTGTCATGGAAGCTTCATCATTAAATAAATATTCTGCCAATGCTTTTGCTAATTCCGTTTTACCAACCCCTGTGGTTCCTAAAAACAAGAAACTACCCACTGGTCTTTTACTATCTTGTAATCCAGCTTTTGAACGTCTTACAGCATCTGCTACCGCTTCAATAGCCTCATTTTGACCAACTACACGGTGGTGTAATTCATCTTCTAAGTGTAACAATTTTTCACGTTCGCTTTGCAGCATTTTTTGAACTGGAATACCTGTCCATTTTGCTACAACTTCTGCTATATCTTCTGCCGTTACTTCCTCTTTTATTAAGGCGTTATCTTGATTGCTCAATACATCTTTTTGGAGTATCGCTAACTTTTCTTCCTCTTCTTTTATTTTACCATAACGAATCTCTGCTACTTTACCATAGTCTCCATTACGCTCTGCCTTATCAGCCTCAGTTTTGTAATCATCAATTGCTTTTTTAGCAGCCTGAATTTGATCTACAACTTCTTTTTCGCTTTTCCATTTTGCATAGATACCTTCACGATCTTCTTTTAAATTAGCAACTTCTTCTTTTAAACTTTTCAGTTTTTTCTCGTCCTTTTCACGTTTTATGGCTTCAATTTCAATTTCCAATTGCATTATTTTTCGATCTAATGCGTCTAACTCTTCAGGTTTAGAATTGATTTCCATACGTAATTTAGCAGCAGCCTCATCCATTAAATCAATCGCTTTATCTGGTAAAAAACGATCTGTGATATAACGTTGCGATAGTTCAACTGCAGCGATAATAGCATCATCTTTAATTTGTACTTTATGGTGCGTTTCATATTTATCTTTAATTCCACGTAAAATTGAAATAGCACTTTCAGTATCAGGTTCATTAACCACTACTTTTTGGAAACGACGCTCTAAAGCTTTGTCCTTTTCAAAATGTTTTTGATATTCATCTAAAGTGGTTGCTCCAATGGCACGTAATTCACCTCTTGCCAATGCAGGCTTTAAAATATTAGCAGCATCCATTGCACCTTGTCCACCTCCAGCACCTACCAAGGTATGAATTTCATCTATAAATAATACAATTTGTCCATCAGCATCAATGACTTCTTTTACTACTGATTTTAATCTTTCTTCAAATTCACCTTTATATTTTGCACCAGCAATAAGGGCACCCATATCTAAAGAATATATAATTTTATCTGCTAAGTTTTCAGGTACATCACCTTTTACAATTCTATGAGCTAAACCTTCTGCAATAGCTGTTTTACCTACACCAGGTTCACCAATTAATATTGGGTTATTCTTTGTTCTACGTGATAAGATTTGAAGAATTCTACGAATTTCTTCATCACGACCAATAACGGGATCTAACTTACCATCACTGGCCAATTGATTTAAGTTTTTACCATATTTACTTAAAGAGTTATAAGTGTCTTCAGCACCTTGACTCGTAACTTTACTACCTTTACGAAGTTCTGCAATAGCCGCTTTTAAATCCTTTTCTGTTACTCCATTATCTTTAAATAATTGAGTAGTATCACCTTTAGATTTTATTATGGCTAATAAAATATGTTCAATTGAGATATATTCATCAGACATTTTCTTCGCAATATTAGCTGCATCAGAAAGCATTGTTCCCGCAACTCTTGAAAGCATTAATTCGCCTCCAGAAACTTTAGGGAAACTAGCGATTATATTATCTAATGTTTGTTTAAAAATATCAACATTTACGCCTAATTTATTCAGTAAAAATGGTATTACATTCTCATCAACCTCAAAAATACCTTTTAAGATATGTGCATTCTCTATTTGTTGATGTCCTAAGCCTTGTGCAATTTGCTGAGCTTGTTGCACTGCTTCCTGCGATTTTATGGTATAATTATTTAGATTCATCTTTCTTTTTTTATTACAGCAGATGCAATTAGTGTTCCATTAGTAGCATAAAATAGTTAAGCGTCAAAATGGCTGTTTAGAGTTGATTTTAAAGACAAAATGTCATTTTTTAATGAATTTATAAGAATATTGAGAGTCATTTAGGCACAACGTTTATTGTCAGTAATAAAATAGCTAACTTTGAAACTGAAATTGAAAACGAAAATATTAACATGGGAATATTAAAAAGTTTGTTTGGTAGTTCTGAGGCTTCAAAACCCAAAAATAATTTTAATTGGATTGCTTTAAATTCAATGGAACAACTGGATGAAATCGAGCAAAAGTCGAACTCAAAATATCAAGCTATATTTAAACACAGCACGAGATGTGGTATAAGTAGTGGAGTTTTACGTCAGTTTGAGCGTCAAGAGGATACCGGAGAAGTAGATTTTTACTTACTGGATTTGTTAAGTTTTCGACCAATTTCAGAAGAAATTACTTCAAAATTTGGAGTGATGCACCAATCCCCACAATTAATAGTATTAAAAGATGGTGCCGTAGTTGCACATGGTTCGCATTACGATATTATGAGTGTGAAAATTTAGAGAAAATAAGGATATAGTTATTGTACTTTAATTGAACTTATAGGCCTTTACTATATTTTTTATTTTGAGTTTAAGGTCTTCACCAGAATCATAAATCATTTGTTCACTTGTTGGAAAAGGAACTGCCTTTTGTGAAGAGAAACCTAAGTATTCAGAGTCTAAAGATCTTTTATCTCCACTGTAATTACCATATATATGTTCAAAAACAAACCCTGAAGTTATAGGGTATGCGTTAATTAATTGATTTGTTTGTAGATCAGAATAACTTACTTTGGCTGTTATATTTGCCTCTTTATGCTGTGTTAGTTTATTAAAAACACTTTTAACTTTTATAAATTTATCTTCCTTTAAATCGTTACCAAGACTATCTTTAGTTACATTGCCGTTAGTGTCTAAGACATATTTCCAACCATCCTTAATTTCCTTTTCTTTGATAATTTGTTTTTCATATATGGCTTCAGGACTAATATTTATGCTTACAAACTCTAATACCATTTCATAATTATAATTAATATTTTTTTGAGGGTTCGTGTGATATGTTGTCCATAAATCATTTAAACCATAAGTATTAAAATTTAGTAATTCATTTTCTAAATCTTCAGGAATTATCTTGTCACTTGCATTGTATGATTTCACTTTTACGTAATCTATCCCTTTTACATAAACATCTTCAATTCTTTGCTTTGTGTCTTTATAACCTGGGCTTAATTCTTCTAAATAGGTAAAGTCATTATATGCTTTTCTATAATCATATTTTGTACTTGCTAATTTAGCCAAACCAGAAGCATTTGAATAGAGATAAGATGCTAGTTTTTCTTTAGAAGTTAATATTTTATTGGTGTAATCACTAAATGAAAATTTTGCTTTTCTACCTTCTTCAGACAAGTACAGTGGAAGTAACGGATTTATTCTTTCTTGAATAGACTCCAATTCTAAATACCTATTATAAACTTTTTCATAATTAGCTTCATTCCCTTCTTTCAATAAAAAATTAATTTCTTTATTTTCTCTTTTTGTATTCTTAGCAAAGGCATCTTCAAGCATTGTAATATACTTCTGATTTCCTTTTTTAGTTTTATTGGCAGATAATTTAGCGATTGACGCATTAATTGCACTGTAATAATTTCCACTATTTAAAGCTTCTTGGGTTCTTTTGGTACCACTACAAGAGACTAGACCTATTGTTAATAGTAATAATATTAGCGATTTATATTTTTTAAATACGAAATTCATAATGATTAGTTAAACTTTAATAATGGTTCGAATAAATAACGGTTAGTTTTTTGAAATATTGCAATTCTGTATTACACTCAATTTTATAATTTAGTAGGTTTAGATATAAAACAAAACTCCTGAAATTTTAACTATTTCAGGAGTTTTTAAATGTTTAAGTTTAACGTAAAATATTATCTAATTATGAGTTCTACCCTTCGTGCAAAATCAAATGAAGATTTTATTTTGTCAGCATCTTTACCTCTAAATTCTAAATTTATTCTACCAGCTGAGATACCTAATTCTGAAAGTTTTTCAAAAATAACTTGTGCTCTTTTTTCTGAAAGAGCGTTATCATAATCAACAGTTGTATTATCCGTATTAGAGGCATAACCAATTAAAGTTACTTCTTTTTCAGGATATGCCTTTAAGTAATTAACTATTTTGCTTATTGCATTTAAACCAGTTGCTTTTATTTCTGATTCGTTATTGTCGAAAAATACGTATTCATTTTGGCTATAATTACTATCTGTTTCTTTGGTAATATAATTATTGATAACCGGTTTTTCAATGATAGTTTTAGTGCTGTCAATTATTATTGGGTCCATATTCTTAACTGACCAATCAATATGATCCTTTTTCCCTAAAGTATATGAAACACCTAAATTGATACCGAAAGAATTGGTAGTATAAAGATCACTTTCTTGTAAATCGTTAATACCTGTAACCACATTTAAAGATGCTTTTAGAGCCAATTTATTATTAATTTTATACAAATTGTCAATACTGGTCATTAAATGAAAGTTACTATTTTCTCTAAATATTTTTGGGTCATGTATTTTATGTAAATACGTATAATCTCCACCAACTCCTAATAATATAGTATAGGCCTTGGTAAACTCCTCAAAATTTAATACCCTGCCTACATTGACTATACCTTGAATATTGGCTGAGTAATAATTTTCTAAATTGTCAGTGTATGTTGCAGAGACTCGAACTCCAAATTTATTATTAAGCATATATCTACCACCAATATTGTAATTCGCAAAGGCGAATGAGGCCACATCTTGTATCTGTGTGATACCTATGGAGGGTTCAATTGTTATTCTGGAATATTCTTGTGAATAAATTAGGGATGTCAACATTAAAAATGTTGTTAAAATTACTTTTTTCATAAGGGGAAATATTAGTTTATATTAATAAATTATTTTTTGTAGTACATATTCTATGAGGAAATATATAATACAGTTATATACTATTAGACATCATGGATTACTCACATGAACGAAATAGTATGTGTTAGGTTTAGGTAGTTGTTGATAGAACAATTTAAGAGCTATAATTCCTACCTGTTTTATTAATATTTTTTAGAAAAATAGAAATTAAATTGGAGAGTAATATGTAGTGTATTGAAAGTTAGAGGTTAACGTTTTTTGTTTTAATTCTTCAATTACATTATTTATAAATTAATATGAAGTAATTTTCCATGTGTGATGCTAAATATCGAAAATAAAAATAACTAGTACAGCTAATTTTTTATCTATAATTGTTATTAAAGAAGGAGTTCACCTAATTTATTGGTGCCAATAGTGAAAAAGGGTAAGCGTTTATATTTCTTAAAATCCAAAAAAGTAAAAATATTCCTAAAATCCAAAATCGTATCTTTTTATTGCTAAAGATACTTTTAGCACGTGTTTTAAAAAAATGGTTGCTCAATTGTATTCCGTAATGGTATATCAACGCTATTATACCTAACAGTAACATTATATTATTATGAAGAGCTTCTAAAAAATTACCATGAAACAAATTGTGAAAAGCACGCTGGCTACCACAACCAGGACAGTAAATACCAGTGGTGTTGTAGAGTGGACATTTAAGTAGAAAATTGAATTGATTTGGAGTGCCACTAAAATAAAATAATGCTATTACCAATAAAAGTAATAGCATTATTAATTTTTTATATTTCAAAATATTAAGAATATTGGCTTCGTAATTCCTCGATTCTTTCTTGCATTAATTCTGGGTCACCTAAAGCGTCCCATCCAATTAAAGAAAGTACATATAAGACCATACCTATCACAAAAAGACTTATAATTAATCCTATGATAGCCATGATTTTTCCTGCTTGTACGTTACCATAATTTGAGTAATTTTCAGGAGCTTGTTTATAGGTTTTAGTGTCCTTTACACCGACAATAAGTCCAATAAGTCCAAAAAGAATTCCGGGTAGGCCATAACAACATGCTCCTACAATAGAAAGAATACCCATTATTAGTACTAAGGTTGCATTTGGTAATTTTTGTTGTTCCATATTATTGAGTTTAGTTAATTAATAGATTTTAAAATATAGTTCGTTAGCATAATTAAAACATTACTTACAAATAAAAATAACAGAATTTTATGTCCGTTTTTAAAAGCGAATTTTAAGTGAAATCCTAAGTATACAAACATTCCAATGAGACTATAAATAGCTGGATACATATAAAATGCGGCAATAAAATCTCCTTTTAAAAGATAAATTAATGAGCGTTGCATACCACACCCCATACATTCTACTCCCAATTGTTTCCACTGGCAAGACAGCATATGTTCTTCCAAAAAAGAGATTACGCCCATTTATTCAGGTGTTATTGTTTTTGAAGTTTCTATGGTTCCAAATTCATAAGTATCATAATTGATAGGATCACCATTTTCATTTACCAGTTTAAGAGGTGTTATGGTTACAGCAGTTTCATAAGTCTCTACGTAGCTATTTTGTATATTTCTTTGCTCTGTTATCGTACTAGAAGTATCAGGGTCCAAATAATCAACAATACCATTTCCGTTCGCATCTAGAGTAGTAGATTCATTTATTGTGTCCACACTATCACCATCATCATTTGCATCTAAATAATTGGGGATACCATCACCGTCGGTATCATCATTTGTAGGATCTCCATCTCCGTCAATATCCTCATTTTTGGTGGTTATATCATCACCATCATCATCAGAGTCCCGATAATTTGGTATACCATCCCCATCTGTATCAAGTAATAAATCATCAGTTTCATCTACGCCATCATTATCATCTTCTGAAAATACAGTATTTACCAAAACAGTACCTGTTCCTGTCCACTCTTGTGTAACCGTAGGAGAAGTTGGCGGTATATTTTGACAAAAATAACTAGAGGTTGGTGCTTCAGACATTGTTCTATAGGTAATGCTATTGGTTCCGCTCCCGGAAACGGTAAATGTTTCTTCATCCCATTTATACGTTAAGAAAGTTTCATCATCATCTAAATCAGAATCCAATTCAATAACAAAAGTTTCATTTTCATTAATTTTAAATAGGACAATCTCTCCGCAAGTTTCAATATCTGTTGAGGAAAAATCAAATTCAGGAATGTCGATGCTACCATCATCACATGACCATACAAGTATCAGTATAAAAATTAAATATATTCTGCTCATTTATAAACTTTAAAAATCTGTTCACTGACAAAAATAGGCGAAATACGCAACAAAGTAAAAATACTTGCTGTTAATTTTGATTACTTTTGTGCTCATAGAGCTCATAATGGGCATTTAGTTTGAAAACACATAACACTAACCTTATAAGTATTTGAAAACAAATGGGTTAATGAAAATATATTTAGATGAGTATAATTTATTTAGACAATGCCGCAACTACGCCAATAGATACTAAGGTAATTGAAAGGGTTACGGAGGTTATGACCACGGTTTATGGCAATCCGTCTTCAACACATCAAGTAGGTAGGAAAGCTAAATCAGTGGTTGAAGCAGCCAGAAAAAGCATTGCAAAACATTTTAATGTTACTGCTGGAGAGGTTGTGTTTACTGCAGGAGGAAGTGAAGCTGATAATTTAATACTACGTAACGCGATTGTACATTTAGGAGTAAAAAGAATAATCACTACTAACATTGAGCACCATGCCGTATTGCATACCATTGAAGCCTTGGCAGATGAGTTTAATATAACCATAGATTTTTTAGAATTAGACGAACGGGGAGTGGTTAATTATAGTCAAATTGAGGCTCTTTTGAATTCAAATAAAGATAAAACCTTGGTGAGTTTAATGTCAGTGAATAATGAATTGGGAAACTTATTAGATAGTGCGAAAGTTTCTGATTTATGTATTGCCAATAATGCCTTGTTTCATTCTGATACAGTTCAGGCTATTGGTCATTTTACAATGGATTTACGGGCAGTACCTATTGATTTTATAACAGCAAGTGCTCACAAATTCCATGGACCAAAGGGGGTGGGGTTTGCCATTTTTAAAAAAGGATTTGGTATAAAACCCATGTTAATAGGAGGAGAGCAGGAGCGTGGTGCTAGAGCAGGAACAGAAAATGTACCGCAAATAGCAGGAATGCAAATAGCATTGGATATCGCCTTGGAAAATGAAGAAATAGATAAAACATACATCACCAAATTAAAAAAGCATTTTATTAATCAAATAAAAAGTGAATTACCAACATTAGAATTTAATGGTTGTTCAGCAGATTTAGAACAAAGTAGCTATACTATTTTAAATGTGCGTTTTCCAAAAGAATTACCAATGTTATTGTTTCAACTAGACTTAAAAGGTGTTGCGGCTTCAGGAGGCAGTGCTTGTCAAAGTGGAAGTGCAAAAGGCTCACATGTGTTAGAAGCCATTTTACCAGAAAATAAGGCCAAATCAACTTCGGTTCGGTTTTCTTTTAGTAAATACAACACAAAAGAAGAGATTGATTTAGTAGTAGAAGTGTTGAAAGGATTGGTTTAATTTTTTTAAGTTTTTAACTTGTAATCGGGTTTAAAAGAGTAATTTTTTTAATTTTAATTAAACCATTTGATTAATCAGTTGTCAAAGTGCTAAACCATTTGTAATGATGAGAAAAATAGTAGTGCTTTTTATTAGCTTAATATGTATTAATTGTAGCACAGAAGATAATTTAACAGAAGAAATACCCATATCTACATTATCATATCAACCAGAAGGGTTTATCACAATTAACGAAGGCTCAGGAGGTTTTTCTGCTAATTTAGAGAGCGGAGATCGGTTTGGAAGAGATCATGATAAAATTGGTGATGTTAATGGTGATGGTGTCATAGATTTTGTAGTGGGAGCACGCTCAGATGATGATGGAGCAACCGATGCTGGAGCCGTTTACATTTTATTTATGAATAGTGATGGTTCTGTACAATCAAACCAGAAAATTTCCATGTTAGAGGGTGGATTTACGGATACTTTAAATTCAGGAAACTTTTTTGGCTATGGTGTAGCAGGTATTGGAGACTATAATGCTGATGGAATTCCAGATATTGCAGTGGCGTCACCAGTCCCTCCAAATAATTCATTATATATCATTCATTTAAATTCAGATGGAACAGTTAAGAATTTTGTCAAAAATGAAAATATTATAGCCAATGGATTATCGGCAATTGGTGATTTAAATGGAGATGGTCGCATAGATTTAGTTGCGTGTAACCCTGGTTCAGATAATGGTGGTAGTAACCGAGGTGCGATAGATATTTTATTTTTGAATAGTGCGTCTCAAGTTGAATATGGAAATAAGATAACTATAAGCTCTACTCAGGGCGGTTTTGGAGTTGGACTCGAAGATGGAGATCAATTTGGCGGTAGAGAAGTAGCAATGCTTGGTGACCTTGATAATGATGGGAATAAAGAATTGGCTGTAGGAGCTTTTATGTCCGATGGAGGTAAAGGAGCCGTTTGGATTATTTCGTTGGATAACATGACCTACAATGTTGTGTCTAAAGTAAAAATTGCGGAAGGTATCAATGGTTTTACAGATACTTTGGTGACAGACGAAAATCCAAATGGAACCTTTGGGGCAAATTTTGGGCATGCC
Source organism: Aureibaculum luteum (assembly GCF_003449015.1). GTDB lineage: Bacteria > Bacteroidota > Bacteroidia > Flavobacteriales > Flavobacteriaceae > Aureibaculum > Aureibaculum luteum. Next base: position 84,617 of record NZ_QRGD01000002.1, read on the forward strand.
ATGTGTGCAGCAGGTGATATTGATGGTGACGGAATACCTGATTTAATTACGGGGGCAAATCAACAATATGAAGGTTGGGGCTATGTGCTTTATCTTAATGAAGATAAGACCGTAAAAGCATACGATAAGATTAATAACACTGAAGGTGGTTTTAATATAAACTTACCTGATGAGGGGCGTTTTTCTCGTTCCATTTCTTATGTGGGAGATTTAAAGGGAGACGGCTCTGTAGCAATTAATTTTGGAGGTGGTGCTGGTGGAACAGGAACCTTATATACACTTTTTTTAAGACCTCAGTAATCCGCGAATTTTGGGAATAACCGTATATATTATAGTAGTATTAACCCATTGTGCATTATGAAAGAAATAATAAGTAAAAGCGTCTCCCTAAACTTCGAGAGAATAATTTTTGATAAAAAAGTCAAAATGCACAATAGATTATTATTGCAATTTTTTATTTTAGAACATCTTTTAACTCTTCTAACTTCCCGTCAATAGTATTGGGAATATCCAATCCTAACAATTTACAAAGAATTGGATAGATGTGTATGTTTTTAATTGAAGCGGTCTCATATCCGTTTTTAAAACCTGGGCCGTTCGCATAAAAGATACCATGCATATCTTTATACTTCGGATCAGGTCCGTGGATACCTATTTTATCAATATTTTTCTCTTTTAGCGATGCTATGCGTGATTTAGAACTAAAATAGTAGCCAACATCTGGTATTAATTGAATGCTGCCCCAGTCTTTATTTTGTGGTGTATATTCAAAACCCGGAGTATTTTCAGTTTTATAAACTTTAAAGTGAGCTTCTTTTTGTTTTAAATCTTTAAGTAAAACATCAATATCAACATTTTTCTTTGGATGGATATTTACAATGGCTCCATTATCTATGGTTACATACAAACTATCATTTTTAATAGTCTCTCTGGGAATCAAATTTTCAGTCTTTAACTCCATCATACCATGATCAGAAACAATAACAATATTTATAGGGAGTCCTGTTGCTGCTGTACCTTTGAATAAATCACCTAAGTTTTTATCCAAAGTAAACAATGTTTTTTTTATTTCAGCATCATTATTTGGTCCAAAATCATGACCCGTATTATCCATGTCAGAAAAATACATGGTAATTAAATGTGGTCTTTTTTCTTTGGGTAATGCTAACCAATTAAGAGCTTGAGTTACTCGGGTTTCATTTTTTATGCTGCCATCATAAATTTTATAATAGGTAGGGTGTTTACCTTGAATGTCTGCTTCAGAGCCAACGAAAAAATAACTTGCAGAAACCATCTGATTTTTATCAGCGAGTACCCAAATTGGTGTACCTCCATAAAAGGTACCATCTTCAACGGTTTCACGATTTCCTAATTTATAAATAGTATTTTTTTTGTAACTAAAAAATGAATTCCCAATAATACCATGTTTATCAGGATACATTCCTGTGGCAATGGTATAATGATTTGGAAAGGTTTTAGACGGAAATGATGGGATTAGTGACTCCGCTTTTACACCATTTTTAATAAAATTAGATAAATGAGGCGGTTTATATTTTTCTACATAATCCCACCGAAAACCATCCAAGGAAATTAAGATGACATATGGTTTTTCAAGAGAAGCTTTTGAATTCGTAGTTGGTGTTGAACTTGTTAATTTTGAACTTGAACTACAAGATGATAGTACTATCACACTTATAAATAAAACAAGTTGGTAACTAAAGAATTTCTTAAGCATTATGTTAGGTTTTTAGGTTGCCTTGAATATAAAGATATAAAATCACTATAATTATTAGAGCAAACGAAGTTCGTATTTTTAAAGAAGAAAATCAAATAAAATAGAATCATAAAAAAAAACCGAAGCGATAAGCTTCGGTTTTAAATACTAAATATTAATTTATAGAAATTATTTCTTTTTCTTTTGTTCTTGTTGTACTTGAGCTTGCTTCATGGCGTCATCTAAACGTTGTTTAAACTTGCTTTTTTTCTTTTCAGGCTTAGCCTTGTTTTCTTGTATTTGTGCGTGAATTTTATCTTCATCGATAATAAAATTCTTAATTACCAACATAATTACTATAGTAAGTAAGTTAGATACGAAATAGTATAAACTCAAACTACTTGCATAATTATTAAAAAAGAAAAGCATCATAAGAGGAGAGAAGTACATCATGTATTTCATCATCTTACTCATATCAGGCATACCTTCTTGAGTGGGCTGCTGCATATTCATTTGCTGACTTTGCGTCATACGCATATAAAAGAATATAGCTATAGATGCTAAGATTGGAAATAAACTGACGTGATCTCCATAAAAAGGAATTTTAAAGGGTAATTGAGCAACCATATCATAAGAAGATAAATCATCTGCCCATAAAAAGCTTTTTTGTCGTAAACCTATCTCTGATGGAAAAAATCTAAATAAGGCAAAGAATACTGGCATTTGAATCAACGCGGGTATACAACCAGCTAGTGGACTAACCCCTGCTTTACGTTGTAAGGCCATTGTTTCTTGTTGACGCTTCATTGCGTTTTCCTTACCCTTAAGTCTTTCATTTATCGCTTGCATTTCAGGCCGTAATACCTTCATTTTTGCACTCGATAAATAAGATTTGTATACCACAGGCGACATTATTATCCGAACAATTATGGTCATTAAAATAATTATTAATCCATAATTGGTCATGTACGTACTTAAAAAAGTAAATACTGGAATAAAAATAATTCTGTTAATCCAACCAAAAATACCCCAACCTAGGTCAGCCACATCTTTAATGTCTGTGTCTTTATACTTTTTAAATATTTTATAATCTGTAGGCCCATAATACCAGTTCATGGCATAATTAAGCTCACCATTTTTCATGTCTAATGGTGCTTTTAAAGTAAACAGCTTTGTAAATACGGTGTCCTTTTCTTCATCTTTTACTAAATCTGTAGAAGAAACATTTGCAGAACTAAAAGGAGTCTCGGTTTTTAATAAAGAGGTGAAAAAGTGTTGTTTGTAGGCAACCCAGTTTACATCTTTTAATTCATCTTCATCTGTAAAACTTAAGTAACTTACATCATCATCGGCTTTATAGTAGAAATAACCGTACATGTTTTCGGTCTTTATACTTTTTTCTTGACGATAGGCTTTAAAGTCCCAATTCAATTGTAAAGGTTGCGTGGTATTTATTGCCCTATCCATGCCTTGAGATTTTAAAGTAAAATCTAGCATGTAATCTCCTGGTTTAATCTCGTAACGATATTCTAAATATTGGTCAGCTGATACTTTCAATTTCATAGAAAGTACTTGGTTTTCGCCATTTTTAGATAAGGTTGGTTCAAAAAATAGATCTTTAGTATTTAAAGTTCTATTATCCATTGTCGCAAAGTTGATATTAAAAAGAGCATTATTATCTTTTACGAGGTGTAATGGTTTTTGAGCGTTTGTTTTAAATTTTTTCAGCTCAACATCTGTTATTTGTCCACCTTTATTGGAAACTTTAATTTTTAATAAATCGTTTTCAATAATAGTTTCATTGGCCGATGCAGAGGGTAATGTAGCACTATATGCAAAAGCTCCTAATTGACTTTGAGCATTTGAAAGAGCGACAGAATCTGTAGGGTTTACCGTGGTTATAGCTGAGTCAACGGTCTTTGTGGTGGGTTGAGTTATTTGCTCTTGGACGTTTTGTATTGAATCTTGTATTTGCTCAGTTCTTTGCTTTTCAAGTTCTTCAGGTGTTGGTTGATTGGTATACATATACCAAACCATAATAGCACCTAATAATAAAAAACCTATGAGCGAATTGACATCAAATTTCTTTTCTTCCATAATGTATAAAATCAACCCAACTATAGTATCAAGTTTTAAAGTAAAAAACAGATGGGTTTTTGAGACTGCGAAAATATAAAAAACTGTTGAGAAATATCAATATTCAAGCACCAAAAGAGAAATAATAATCAATTATTAAATAACAAAACACAATTACTTCCTATTTTGGGTTAAAAATGGTGTTCATAATTGGAAATTATATTTTATAATTCAATTTAAAAACCTTCCGCACTATCATCACCTCTAGGGTCGGCACCACCTTCTAATTTGCCATTAGGTAAAACTAAAATGGCATCTACTTTACCTATAATTCGAGAATTGCTTTGGTCAATGATATATCCTTTATTTCGCAAAGCAGGAAATATAATACTGTCAAAGGTAGTTTCAAATTTAATATCATCTGGATACCATTGATGATGGAATCTAGGCTGTGATACTGACTCTTGCATGGTCATATCGTATTCTAAAACATTTAAAATGTTTTGCATTACCGAGGTGATAATTGTAGAACCACCAGGCGTGCCAATCACCATTTTAAGTTTACCCTCTTTTTCTACAATTGTAGGTGTCATAGCACTTAACATTCTTTTTTGAGGGGCAATAGCATTAGCTTCGGCACCTAATAATCCAAACATATTTGGCTCACCAGGTTTAGAACTGAAGTCATCCATTTCATTATTTAGAAAGAATCCTGCATCCTTAACATACACTTTAGAGCCATAAGCTCCATTAATTGTAGTGGTAACTGCTACAGCGTTCCCAAATTGATCTACAATAGAATAGTGTGTTGTTTCGTCACTTTCTGGTAGGGTGATTTCACCATACGTAATATCGGTAGATTTAGTGGCCTTATTCCAATTGAAATCAGACATTCTTTGCGATAAATAATAGGGTGAGAGTAAGGTATCAATAGGTACATGCACAAAATCAGGGTCGCCTAAAAATTCAGATCTATCGGCATAAGTTCTTCGTTCGGCTTCTGTTATTAATTGAACATATTCTAAAGAGTTATGGGCATATTGATTGATATTATAGGGCTCAATACTTTTTAAAATTTGACCAATACAAATACCACCACTAGATGGTGGAGACATAGAAATGATCTTATTACCTTTATATTCAAATGTTATTGGGTTTCTCCATTGTGCTTCATAAGTTGCTAAATCTTCTTTTGTTATAATTCCACCTAAACTTTGAACATATTCCACCAAAAGATCAGCTGTCTTTCCTTTATAGAATTCATCTCTGCCATTATCTCTTATTCTTGTTAATGTTGACGCTAGTGCGGGGTATTTTATAGTATCACCAACCTGCCATTCTTTATCTAGAAGGATAGTGCGTTTGTTTGCTTTCTCAAAAAGAGGTCTGTATGCATTAAACATTCTCGCTTGGTGCTTGGTAACAACAACACCGTTAGTTGCCAAATCTATGGCAGGTTGCATAAGTTTTTCAATGGGTAGGGTACCAAATTTTTTATGAACTTCAAATAACCCAGCCACAGTGCCAGGCACGCCGACAGCCATAGCTCCCAAGGTGCTTTTATTGGGAATTACATTCTCTTTTTTATCTAAATACATATCTCTCGAGGCTTTGAGAGGAGCTTTTTCACGATAATCAATACTTCCTGTTTTACCATCCTTTAATCGATAAACCATAAAACCACCACCTCCAATATTGCCTGCAAATGGATAGGAGACAAGCAATGATAAATCAGTGGCAACCATAGCATCAAATGCATTTCCTCCCTGTTTCATAATGGCTAATCCAATTTTGGAAGCCTCTTCTCTTGCAGATACCACCATGGCAGAATCGGCAAGAATGCCATAGGTTCTATTATCTTCGGTTTCAAGTATTGAAGTATTTGGGGCACTTTTTTTACATTGTATCACAAGGAAGCAAATGCTTAAAATAAGTAGGATTTTTTTCATTTAAATAAAATTATAAGAACCTTTATGCTTATGGTTATTTAGATAAGTCGTTGTAGGATATGTTATTAATTATTGTTTCAACAGAAAAATAATTAGACGAATATACCTCTATTTATTAAGTATTATTTTTGTTTGTTCAGATGATAAGTTACGTAAATCTTCAAAGAAGGTTGTAAAGTCATCTTCAAAATCAGTATAATAAAGTTGTAAATCTTCAATGGCTAAATTCATTTTAGAGATGTTTTTTGTTCTCTTATTCATACCTATTAATACCGTTTCTATCCCTTCGATAGTTCTGTAATTGTACAACCAATTGTCTTTAATCATATAAGGCAATAGCTTTTTAATTTTTTCAGGTAGAATTTCATGATTGTCCGTTAATAATGTATAAAACTGTTGTGTATAAGCATTCAATTCTATATCGCTGTATACTAACCAGTTTTTGGCCAAATAGTGATCATATAAAATATCAATAATTACTCCATTATAATGTCTGTATCTTGGGTGAAGTCTTTTTTTACTCTTTCTTACAATTGGGTGTGTATCTGTAAATGAATCAATTTTTCGATGGAGTTGAATTCCTTTTTGAACGGCAATGGGAAGGTGTTTATATTTATTTCCAACAATGCCATCAGCAATAAAATTACCAATTTTAAGTAGATCGTTATTACCAGATAAATAAATATGTGCTAAAAAATTCATTTTGGAAAGGTAGGAAAAAAAGTCTTCAGTCCATCTTCTTCAATTGGTAGTTTTTCTGTATTATTTAATTAGAAGTAATTTGAGCTTGAAGTTTTGAACAAGTGTTATATTGATTAATTATTATAACACCAAACTTCACAATGACCTGAACGAAATTATTTTAATAATAATAAATTTCGTCAACGAATTAGGTATGTACTATTGAACTAAACGTAAAATGAATGTAGGATATAAATAAAAATTTAAGTTGCCTTTTTCTTATTTAACAGGTTTTTCAAATAACCAATCCATTTTTTGAAAAGCAGCTATAAGACTGGATTTTTGGCTCGTTTTACATACAAAAAAGTCATAATTGGATATCATTGCTGTTAGTCCTTTTGAATTAATTCCTGCATTAGCAGAACTTAAATAGTAGCTTGGCCAATCATTAGCCCTAATTGATCTGAATTTATATTTTTCTGTATGCAACATATTGGCTAATGCCTTTTTTGCACCTTTTGCATCTTCACTATACCCCATTAATTTATAGAAAGTTAGTAATTGCCCAACGGCATCTTTAAAATATAAAATATCGTTTTGAGCTTTGGTCCATTTGGCTAAAAGAGGGTTGGGTTCTATAACAATTTCACCTTTAAAATTCTTTTTATTCCAATTAGGAATAGATTGAACAGCTATATCCTTATAGACGTAGTCAAATTTCTTTGGATCTAAAAGAGCCAGCCAAATTTTTTCGGTAATATCTATAACTTCTTCCTCATTGTAAAAAGAACTTCCTAATAATGATACGATATTTTGAATATCGGCTTTTTTAAAATTAGCCTCTTTTAAGTTGGGTTTTACTTTTTTATATTCCTTTATAGTACTGTGGAAACGTATTGCAGAATAATCTGGTTGAGCAAAAAGGTCAACATTAAATGTAATTAACGCTAAACAGATAAATATGATGTTTTTCATCATGTTGTCATTAGTTTTTATTTATTAATTGCTGGTTCGGCGTTGTATGGAAAAAAACCGCTCCCTTAAAGAACGGTTTTTTAATTACTTGAGTATAATTTTTTTATAAATTTTAGGGTTGAATAAAATCCCATTCAATTTTTTTGAAAAGTTCTGTTATTTCATCCTTCTTTTCAAGTTTACAAACGATGATGTTATAATATCCTTTCGTAACCAAAGCTACTAATCCTTTTGGTGCTAAATCGGCATTTACAGTTTCTAAATAAGAATAGGCCCAATCGTCATCTTTAGGATCTTGAAAGTTAATATTTTTTGTGATTAGTAATTCATTAAACGATGATTTCACACCTTCAGCATCATCACCATAAGTAATTAAATCATAGTGACTTAATATTTTACTTAATGCCAATTGAAAATAGGGGAATTCGTCGCTATTGATCGTCCATTCCGTAAGGTATGGGTTAGGTTCTAATACCAATTCACCATTAGCATTTACTTGGCCCCAATTATTAATTGTTTTTACGGCAAAATCCTTAAAAACAAAATCAAATAGTTTAGGGTTAGAAAAAGCCAACCATGCTTTATCTACAATGTCTTTTTTTTCTTTCTCTGAGTAAAGTGAATCGCCAAGATTATCAATAATACTTGATAATAATTCTTTATCGATACCTAATTCTTGAGTTCTGGGTTCGTCGTTTTTGTATTCATATATTTTACTACTGAAAATAACCTTAGAGTAGTCAGTTGTTTGAGAAACTGCCACATAGGTGAATACTGTAAATGTTAAAATAGAGAGTAGTGTTCTTTTCATAGAGTTACTTTAATTACACTTCGCTTTTACACACGAAAATTAATAATATTTTAGTGAAATAATATTAATTTTATTAATACAATAAATTAAAATAGAATTTAGGGGTTCTATAAGACTGCTAAAGTAACGAATATTTCATTACATTACAATAAAATCAATATAAAGTATGGTTTTCTATTTAAATGGTAAGAAAATGATAGTATTCTGTTTATTTAATAAAAAAACATACCGATTGGTCTTAAAATAAGCCTTAAAAACAGTAATTAAAATAATAAAATAAAAGGGACTTAAAAGGTATTATCCATTTAACATTACAGGCATAACAAGCATTGTAATGTGCTCACCTTCTTCTAATCCATCAATTGGAGTTAAAATTCCAGCTCTATTGGGTAATGACATTTCTAATAAAATTTCATTTGATTCTAAATTGTTTAACATTTCTGATAAAAATTTAGAATTAAAACCTATTTGCATATCATCACCTTCGTAGTTACATTTTAGGCGTTCATCTGCTTTATTTGAAAAGTCAATATCTTCTGCGGAGATATTTAATTCAGTACCTGCCATTTTTAAACGTATTTGATGTGTCGTTTTACTTGAGAATATAGAAACACGACGAACAGAATTTAAAAATGAACTTCTTTCTAAGGTTAATTTATTTGGGTTCTCTTTTGGGATAACCGCTTCGTAGTTTGGATATTTACCATCAATTAAACGACAAACTAAAACTGTTTTATCAATAGAAAATTTAGCGTTTGCGTCGTTATATTCAACGATCACATCCTCTTGCGAACCTGATAAAATATTCTTTAATAAGTTTAATGGTTTTTTAGGCATTATGAACTCAGCGACTTCACTTGCACTAACATCATTACGAGTATATTTAACCAGTTTATGAGCATCTGTAGCTACAAAAGTTAAATTTTCTTTAGAGAACTGAAAGAAAACACCACTCATTACAGGTCGTAAATCGTCGTTACCAGAAGCAAAAATAGTTTTAGATATAGCTGTTGCTAATATATCTCCTGTTATTACCGTTTTACTTGGTTCTTCTAACTCAACTGCTTTCGGAAATTCTTCTCCATCAGCATACGCTAAGGCATACTTACCACTTTCAGAACTGATTTCAAGCGTATTATTTTCTTCAACCACAAAAGTTAAGGGTTGTTCTGGAAAAGTTTTTAAAGTATCTAATAATAATCTGGCATTGATGGCAACTTTACCATCTTCATCAGCCTCAGCTTCAATAATTGTAGTCATTGTAGTTTCTAAATCTGATGCAGAAACTTTTAACTGATTATTTGACAATTCAAATAAGAAATTGTCTAAAATTGGTAATGTATTGCTATTATTGATAACACCTCCTAAAACTTGAAGTTGCTTTAATAATTGATTACTTGAAACTATAAATTTCATCTCTGTATAATAGGTTAAAATGTTCAATGTTTAGTCACTACCTTTTTGCAGTAATTAAACGAGTTATATCAAAGCTCTCAATGATGTCTTATAATATATTTACAAATATAGATTAATATATAGGAGCTAAAAAAATAAATTTTACTGTTTTATTCACAATCGTAAATTTTAAGTAGATTTGTGAGCCTAAGATTTAATTAGACTCATTAAAATTTATGAAAAAAATACTATTATTACTGGTAATTCTTCTTTTTGTATTACCAATTAATGCTCAAAAGCCTAATAAATCCAGTACTTCTGAGATTTATGAATCTATACAGAAATTGAATTTTTTAGGAACAGTACTATATGTTGCAGCACATCCGGATGATGAAAATACACGATTAATTTCCTATTTTTCCAATCATATTAAAGCCAGAACGGGATATTTGTCAATAACTAGAGGTGATGGTGGACAAAATTTGATAGGTTCTGAATTGCAAGAACTTTTAGGTGTTATAAGAACACAAGAGTTATTAGCTGCACGAAGAACAGATGGTGGTGAGCAATTTTTTTCAAGAGCTAAAGACTTTGGTTATTCTAAGCATCCTGATGAGACCTTATCTATATGGAATAAAGAGGAAGTTTTAAAAGATGTAGTTTCTATCATTAGAAAATTCAAACCAGATGTAATTATTAATCGTTTCAATCATAGAACGCCAGGTACTACGCATGGGCATCATACGTCGTCAGCAATGTTAAGTGTAGAGGCATTTGATTTGGTTGGAGATAAAAATTTTAAAAGTCACAATTTATATGGAACGTGGCAACCAAAGAATTTATTTTTTAATACCTCTTGGTGGTTTTATGGAAGCCAAGAAAAATTTGATAAAGCTGATAAAACAAATTTATTAAGTTTTGATATGGGAGTTTATTTTCCTTCTAAAGGATTGTCTAACCCTGAAATTGCGTCGTTAAGTAGAAGCCAACATAGATCACAAGGTTTTGGTAGTACGGGTTCTAGAGGTTCTGAATTAGAATATATAGAACTTTTAAAAGGTACAATGCCCAAAAATGGAAATATTTTTGAAGGTGTTGATACTTCTTGGAACAGAGTAGATGGGGGTAAAGCCATTGCTGATATTTTGGGTAAAGTGCAACAAGATTTCGATTTTAAGAATCCAGACCATAGTATACCTGAATTAATGAAAGCCTATCAATTGATTGATAATTTACCTGAGGGTCATTGGAAATTTTTAAAATTACCTGAAATTAAAAGTGTTATTGCAGCTTGTGCGGGCTTGTATTTAGAGGCCAAAGCAGAAAGTTCATTTAGTACTTTAAATGAAAAAGTGAATATTGACATCGAAGCCATCAATAGAAGTAATGTAACTATTAAATTAACGGCCGTTAATTTGATGACTTCCTTTAAAAGACCAATAGAAGGTCAAGAGTTTGCACACGTAAAAGATCTGGCCAATAATCAATCATACACGTATACGGATCAACTTTACATTTCTGATAAAGAACAATTTACTGCTCCTTATTGGTTAACTGATGTGAGTACCTTGGGGATGTATAAAGTTACGGATCATTCATTAATAGGAAACCCAGAAACGCCACATAATGCCACCGCAGTCTTTAGTTTGGTTATTGATGGCTATCCTATAGACATAAAAAAGCCTATTGTTTATAAATATAACGATCCTGTAAAGGGTGAAGTGTACCAACCTTTTGAAATTTTACCAGAAGTAACCGCAAAAATTTCAAATAAGATAAATATTTTTGCTGATAATTCAGCGAAAGAAATACCAGTAGTTATTAAATCATCAAAAGATAATTTATCAGGTTCTGTTAATTTATGTTACCCTTCTGATTGGAAAGTGAGTCCCGAAAAGATTGACTTTACCATCGCTAATAAAGGTGGAGAAAAAACAGTTGTTTTTACGGTAACACCACCAAACAATCAAAGTGAAGGATTAATGTCACCTATTGTAACCATCGGCGATAGTATGTATACAAAAGAATTGATAAACATTGATTATGATCATATTCCGAAACAAACAATTTTAATGCCGTCAGAAGCTAAATTGGTGCGATTAGATATTAAAAAGAAAGGAAATTTAATAGGATATATTCAAGGTGCAGGAGATCAAATCCCTACCAGTTTAGCACAAATTGGTTTTAAAGTTGAGGAATTAAACGAAGACAATATAAGTTTAAAGTCATTGAATAAATACGATGCCGTTGTTTTGGGTATTAGAATATATAATGTAAGTGATAAAGCAAAATTTTATCAAGCTGCTCTTCATAAATATGTAGAAAATGGAGGTACATTAATTGTTCAATACAATACGAATAGAGGATTGAAAGTAGATACTGTTGCTCCTTATGAATTGAAATTATCAAGAGATAGGGTAGTGGAAGAAGATGCTACCGTAGGTTTTTTATCAGAAAAATACGGCTTGTTAACTTCACCGAACAATATGGAGTCAGAAGATTTTGAGGGGTGGATTCAAGAACGTGGCTTGTATTTTCCAAATGAATGGAGTAAAGATTTTACACCAATATTATCAATGCATGATAAAGGAGAGTCGGCAAAAAAAGGAAGTCTACTTATAGCAAAATACGGAAAAGGGCATTTCATATATACTGGGATTAGTTTTTTTAGAGAACTTCCTGCTGGTGTACCCGGAGCTTATAAATTATTCGCTAACATGATTTCAGTTGGTAAAAAATAAGAACAAATCTAATGAATGAGGATAAAAAATATACATGGCAAAAATTATATACCTGGGTTTTAGTAGCCAATGCGTTTTATGTGGTATTATTTTATCTAATAATGAAGATATTTTCATAAAAAAATAGCTATGCAGCAAATTGATTGGATAATTTTAATCTGTACTCTTATTTTTATAGTAGCCTATGGTGTTTACAAAACCAGAGGAAGTAAAAATGTACAAGATTTTATTCGAGGAGGTAACGAATCTAAATGGTGGACTATCGGTTTGTCGGTTATGGCTACACAAGCGAGTGCTATCACATTTTTGTCTACTCCAGGCCAGGCGTTTCATGATGGAATGGGATTTGTGCAATTCTATTTTGGCGTACCTATTGCCATGGTTATTATTTGTTTGGTATTTATACCTATTTACCATCGGCTTAAAGTATTTACAGCATATGAATATCTCGAAAGTCGTTTTGATTTAAAAACGCGAAGTTTGGCAGCTATTTTATTTCTTATTCAAAGAGGTTTAGCCGCGGGAATTACGATTTATGCACCAGCTATTATTCTATCTGCTGTATTGGGTTGGGATTTGATAACGCTGAATATTACCATAGGAATTTTAGTTATTATTTACACGGTTTCTGGAGGTACCAAAGCGGTAAGTGTAACGCAAAAACATCAAATGCTGGTTATTTTTACGGGTATGTTCATTGCCTTTTTTATGATTGTTGATGCCTTGCCAGCGGGTGTAACCTTTACTAAGGCTTTAGATATTGCAGGAGCCAGTGATAAAATGAAAATCCTTGATTTTTCATTTGATTTTGATAATAGATACACCTTTTGGAGTGGTATAATTGGGGGTAGTTTTTTAGCCTTAGCCTATTTTGGGACAGATCAAAGTCAAGTACAACGTTACCTTTCTGGGAAGTCCATAAAAGAAATGCAATTGGGGTTGCTTTTTAATGGTTTGTTAAAGGTACCAATGCAATTCTTTATATTGTTAGTTGGGGTTATGGTATTTGTGTTTTATCAATTTAATGCTACACCTTTAAATTTTAGTCCAACAGCTACTGAGACGGTATTAAATTCATCTTATGCTAATGATTATAAGGCTCTGGAGGAAGAACAAGAATTGATTTTTAACGAAAAACAGTTGTTAATCAAAGAATATGTGAAATCTGAAAATGAGGCCTTGAGTAAACAAATCTCTGAAATTAATACTGTAGATAAGGAGAATAGGGAAGCAGCTAGAGTTCTTATAAATGAAGCCGCAATAGAAAATGATGTAAAAGTAGAAGCTAATGACAAGGATTATGTTTTTATCCATTTTATTTTAAACAATTTACCAAGAGGTTTGATAGGATTGTTGTTAGCCGTAATTTTATCGGCGGCTATGTCGTCAACAGCGTCGGAGCTAAATGCCTTAGGTTCAACAACAGCATTAGATTTATACAAGCGAAATGTAGTTGGTGAAAGATCTGAAAAGCATTTTATGATCGCTTCTAAATGGTTTACTTTGTTATGGGGTGTTATTGCTATTTTAATAGCCTGCGTTGCCAACTTATTTGATAATTTGATACAGCTCGTAAACATTATAGGTTCCATATTTTATGGTAATGTACTAGGAATGTTCTTGTTGGCCTTTTTTATAAAATTTGTGAAGAGTAATGCGGTGTTTACGGCGGCACTTATTACACAAGTAGTAGTAATTGGAATCTATTATTTTACTATGTTTTTACCTGAAAGTCAAGGTGATAAAGCCATGTTAAGTTATTTATGGCTGAATTTAATTGGTTGTGGTTTGGTAATGGGTATTGCAATTATTATACAAGCTACATCAGGAACAAAAAATACGCAATTGGCTTAATAAGCTTTTGTATGATTAAATTGTAACCAACATATCAATAGGCATCCATACCTTATTTTCTAATGTATACCAAACTTGAATCCATGATTGGTCTTGAACCTTCCATGAAGCTGCTATGATTTCAATTTCATGGGTTACATATTCCTTGTTGGGATATTGTTTTTTTATTAGTTCTTCTAAATTATAAGGAATACTATTTGCTGTTATTTTAATGATTTCTTTTTCTTGAGGCGTTCCATATTTTGTTGTCGCTTCACGTAAAGAGAGCATGTTTAATTGCTCTTTTGTTTTTGAAATTAAGGTATTGTTTGATTCCTTTTTTGCAATAGCATCATGCGTTTCTTCTTTTGAATTCGCTACGGTATCCTTTTTATCTTCACAAGAAAATATTAGAATCCAGAAGAATAACAAAAACACAATATGTTTAAATTTTATCATAATGGTTAGCCTATAGTTTGTTAGGTAACGAAATGAATATTAATATATTACGCATTAGTGCGAACTTCAATTGGTTTCCATTCATTTTCTATAAATAAATACCATACCGTAAGTTCTGTGTTTGTTGGTCTTTTCCATTGAGCTTCAAGAAAAAATACTTTTTTAGACTTATATTCTTTATTTGGAAAATATTTATCTACAACTGCAAGTTGTTCTTCAGAAAGATTGTTTTCTGCTACTTTTTTCTTATTACTGATTTGGGGCTCACCATAGACCTGAATGGCATTTGTGAATTTGACATGACTTAAATATAATTTTTCTTTTTGGATAGTATCCGCTTTAGCATTGGTGTTCACTACTTCTTTAGTATTACAAGAAATTAATGATAAAACGATTAGTAGGGTTGCAAAAATTTTCATGATGTTTGTTTTTTTATTATTTAAAACAAAAGTATCTGAAAACCTATGTGTGCAAAAGCTGGTTTTTGGTGAAAATGAGTACCCTGAATACAGGGGTAAAGTTTAGATTGTGCTCATTAATGTTAGAATAAAGAGACAAGACTAAAAAAGAAGCAAAAGAAGTATTTTATTCTTCTTTAATGAGATTGTATTTTTTCATAATATCTAGAATATCAAGAATAGGCAGTGCCTTAATGGTATGGTTATTTCTACCAGTCATATCTTTAGCGGCGAATAGTGAATTGATAATTGCTTCTTCTGTAGCTTCAATCGTTGCCATAAATAGGGGCGTAGTTTTACTGTTTTTTAATTCTTTACGCTGATAAAAAGCGGAGTCATTTTTTGAATCAATTAAATTTTCTTTTGCTGTAGAAAGAGCAATCACATAATCACCACTTCCATTGGAGGCAATGCCACCTGTTTTGGCGAGACCTAACATGGCTCTTTTTGCCATTCTTTCTAGGTTTCTTGAACTGATGGGAGCATCGGTAATTACAACAATCATACAAGAACCATCCGCTTCCATTTCATTTTTATAGGGATAGCTATTTAGTTCTTTTGCAATGGGAGCACCATTGATTTGTAATACGCCGCCAAAATTAGTTTGTACTAATACTCCAACAGTATAGCCACCTAATGCTTCTGGTATCACTCTAGAAGAAGTTCCAATTCCACCTTTAAATCCAAAACAAACAGTACCAGTTCCAGCACCAACATTACCTTCTTCTACATTTGAAGTGCTTGCATTTTTAATAGCGTCTAACACATGCTTTTCTTTAACATGCCTTCCTTGAATATCATTAAGATAACCATCATTGGTTTCACCAACAACGGAATTTACCGATCTCACATTTCGATTTTCGGGTTGGTTTAAAGTATATGTAATCAATGCGTCAGAAGCTTTCGGAACACTTAAGGTGTTCGTTAAAATTATAGGGGTTTCTATATTCCCTAATTCTTTTACCTGACTATACCCTGCTAATTTTCCAAAACCATTCCCTATATAAATAGCAGCAGGTACTTTTAATTGGAATATGTTTTTAGCGTGTGGTAAAATGGCTGTGACTCCGGTTCTAATGCTATCACCATCAATTAAAGTAGTGTGTCCTACTTTTACGCCATCCACATCAGTAATTGCGTTTTGTTTTCCCGTTTTCATAACGCCAATTTCAATACCATAATCTCGGGCTCTTTTTTCTTGAGATGAGATGCTTTGAGAAATTAATACTGCAAAAAATAAAATATAGTTGAAGTTCATTTATGTATAAAATAATTTGAATTTAAAGAGCTATTACAACCACTTTTTCTTTTTAAAATAGAATAACAAACCAATTCCGATAGCTATAGAAATGGCCCAGAAATAATAATATCCATATTCCCATTTTAATTCAGGGATGGTTTCGAAATTCATTCCATAAATACCTGCAATAAAGGTTAGTGGAATAAAAATGGTAGCCATAATGGTAAGTACTTGCATTACCTGATTCATTTTAAGACTCAAGCTAGACAAATAACTATCTTTTAAACCTGAAACTACATCTCTATAAGATTCTAAGATGTCTATAATTTGAATGGTATGATCATGTACATCATTAAAATATTTAATGTTTTTTGGGCTAATAAATTTGTCATTATCACGAAGTAATTTATTGACAGATTCCCGTAAAGGATAGATAGACCTTCTCAATACTAATAAAACATTTTTATAGGCATGAATTTTCTGTAAAGATTTTTGTGAGGGATCGTTAAAGATTTCATCCTCCAAATCTTCAAGGTCATTACCAATATTTTCAATGGCAATAAAGTAATTATCAACGATGGAATCTATGAGCGAATAAAATAGATAATCATTCTTTTTACTTCGTATTTGTCCTTTAGGAGCTTCAATCCGCTCTCTTATATGGCCAAAGACATCACCTGTTTTTTCTTGAAAGCTAATGACATAATCTTTACTTAAAACCAAGCTAATTTGCTCACTATCAATCGTTTTTTCCACTTCGTCGTAACGTAGCATCTTTAAAGATAAGAAGAGGTAATTTTCATATTCTTCCACTTTTGGTCTTTGATTGGTGTTGGAGACATCTTCAAGTAACAAATTGTCAAGTTTAAAAATATCATGAAATTCATTAATGAGTTGGTAATTATGTATTCCATCAACATTAATCCAATTTACAGAATTCGGCTGCATATTTTTATGAAGCTCTGCACAGGTGTCATATTTTACTTTAGAAAGCTCTTGAGGATTATAACTTATCATTTCTAATATAGCAGCTTCTGATCTTTCTTTACCAATATAGGTAATACTGCCAGGAGGCAAGCCCGCTTTTTTAGAGGCGTTTGATTTCCTGTGTCTGATAGGTTTTTTTTTCAAGAGGTTTAAATTAAGGTTCTGTTTCAAAGATACTAAAATAAATAATTAGATATAGTAGCACAATTGACTGTTCATAACTCACCTAGAATGAAATACTATTTAAATTAAACTTCAATACTTTTAAAAAAGCACCATGCTACTTAGCGTTACCATTTGTAAGGTACCGTTCCGGTGGAATCAACTTGATGTCCCCATTTTTTAACATACGTTGGTCCTGTTAAAAACGCATCGTCTAATGAGTTGAGTTGTTCAGCAAGTAATGCTTCCAAGTTTTTGGAAATAGAATTATAATCCGGATTTCCGATCAGATTGTTTAACTGATAGGGGTCTGCAATATTATCAAAAAGTAACCATTCGCCATTTAAGTCTTTAGCGTAGGTATGTGTCTTTGTTACAATTCCTCTAAATTCTTTACCTCCTCGGCTTCTGTTCCATTGACCAAAAGGCTGAATACATGCTACAAGTGATGCTTTTCTATCATCTTCCTTTTTACCAAGTATTACTTCAGTTATATCTTCTCCATCTAAATTTTCTGGTATAGAAGCCCCTGACATTCCTAATAGGGTAGGTAGTATATCTAAGGTATTTAATAAGAAATCACTTTTTTTGCCTTCTTTTCCAAGCAATGCTGGATATTTAACAATAAAAGGTACTTTAACCGACTCTTCATAGATGCGTTGTTTTTTCGTTTCGCCATGGCTATTAATCATATCTCCATGATCAGAAGTAAACACGAAAATAGTGTTATCTTCAATATTATTTCGCTTTATGGCATCTTGTAATTGTTTAATGTAGCTATCAAGTGCAGAACAATGTGCATAATATCCTTTTAATATGGCTTTTGTTTTCTCGGCAAGTTTTTCCGGTACATTTTGTCTTAGCTGAATATCAGCATTTTCATATAAATCTTGAAATTCTTTAGGAGCCGTTCCATACGGAGCATGAGGTGGCCCCCAAGATAGCATTAAGGTAAAAGGTTTATCACTTTTAGACTGTTCTTCAATATAGGCGATAGCATCTTTTGTTTGAGCTTCAGCATCATAGCCATCCCAATTATGTAATTTATCATCGGTTCCCCAATAGGGAGAGTTATTGTAGCTGTGCGTACATTCTAACACTTTCCAATAGTCAAAACCCTGTCTTCTTTCTTTCGGTATATAAGCAGAACGACCATTATCGTCTAAATGCCACTTGCCAATATAGGCTGTATTATATCCTTCTTGTTTAAAGAGTTTGGCAAAACTATTCGATGCTGGATTAAGCCTAATATCATTCATAAACATGCCCGTTTTTAATGGGTGCTGCCCCGTTAACAGCATTGCTCTATAAGGCGTACAAACGGGACTTGTAGAAACGGTATTGGTAAAATAAACGCCCTGAGAAGCAAGCTGATTAAGGTTGGGTGTTTTTACATCTTTATTGCCGAGATAGCCCATCGATGCTGCTCTCCATTGATCTGCAAAAACAAATACGATATTTGGTTGTTGAACCTTTTTATTACATGAAATAAGTGTTGCAGCAATACATAATATAAAAATAAATTTTTTCATGATACGAATATAAAAAATTGTCACATTGGTTATGTACCAAAACCTTTGTTAAAGCACCAATACTCCCTATTTTTGTTTTAAATTGTTGGCATTAGTTTTTTATTTTCCACAATTAAAATCAGATTTCAATTCCGTTTCTCCATTCGGTTTATATAAATGTGCTATTAATTCTCCTTTAGTTTTTGAAATAGAATCTCCAATTTCAATCAGTTCATAATTATTAAATTCATATAAAATTTCATCTTGTATTATATAAATTCCTTTTTGGTTTTTTATACTTATAGTTAGATATCCGTGATTTTCTTTGTCAAGATATTTATCAACTATTTTTCCGTTCCATTCACGACTCCTAAAATATTCTTCATATTCACATTCATCACTTTTTCCAAATTCAGAGATTCGAGTAAAGGCTGTAAATGCAAATAGAATTGTCAAAACTGGAACTGCAAAAACCAATGAGAAATAAGTAAATTTTATTCCTTTATTTTCAGTTCGGTTTGCAAGTCGGAAAAGTTTAATTGGGTTTTTTAAAATTGCTCCATTAAAAAAACTTCCTTTTTCACCATTATTTTTTAAAATCAGATATATTACAAAAATTAGTCCGTTTAGAACGATTGCTAAAATTACTGCTGGGTTTGGTGTGTTTTGCATTCAGTTAAATTATTGCCGACAATTGTACAACCACATCGCAGTTATATCGTTTATAGTTGCAAGTTATAAATTTAATTAATTTTTAAGTGTTGAGGTAAATTTTCTGAGTTAATATAACTTTTGAAACTAAAGAAAAGCGTTAACTTTTTGTATCGGCAATAAAAGTAGGTAGACTAAGCTTAAATTTCACAGAAATTAACCGAATCAGTATTACTATCAGAGAAGTAATAATATAGTTGATATTAACAGGTACATTAAATGTACTTAAGGCTAAAAATGTGATGGCTCCAACAATACAGGCACTGGCATAAATTTCTTTATGAAAAATTACGGGTATTTCATTACAAAGAATATCTCTAATTACACCTCCGAAAGTTGCAGAAACCACTCCTAAAGCAACGCAAATAATAGGATGTAAATCTTGCTGTACACCAATTTCAGTACCTATGATGGTAAAGATACCGAGTCCGATAGTATCAAATAAAAATAAGGAAGTGCTTAAATAATTTATCTTTTTTCTAATAATAATCGCAAAAATAGTAGCACCAATAATTGCATAGACATAGTTGAGGTCAAGCATCCAACCTACTGGAGTTCTGCCAATGAGTATATCACGTAAGGTTCCGCCACCAACGGCTGTTGCAAAAGCAATTATAAAAACACCAAAAGGATCAAACTTTTTATGGATAGCCGTTAATGTGCCAGATACAGCAAAGGCGATAGTACCTAAAAGATCTAAAGAATAAAATATAGTCATGGGTTAAATTAATAAACAAATTACAAGTACCAAATAACAACTAATGTTCACATCTCAATTAAAACAAAATAATTTAATTTTTTTAATTTTTGAGATTTATTTGGTTTTTGTTATCTGATTTTTTGTTGCTTTTTTATTGTTGTGTATAATAGTTGTAATCTTTTATGACCAAATCAACAAAGTCAACGGCCATCATATCTGTTTTTATATCTGTTATTTCAATAATTTTTTGGTGTAATTTAACGATAACGCCATGATTTCCTTTTCTTTTAGCGGTTCTATATAATTCTTTAATCGATTGAATATCAGCATCAGAAAGCATTGTGACTTGAGGGTATGTTGGCATATAATTATCAGGAATATCTGCTACTAACGTATCGTGAATTGTAACTCGTTTTTTTTCTGAAATAACCGTTGTAGATGCTGCAATATCTCCAAGACGTTGCCCTTTTCCATTTAATAATAACGTTAGTAATGCTATAGAGCCAGAAGCGATGTCTATATCAATTAAACGTAACATCCATCGTATTAAGTAACTTCCAAAAGTAGGTTTAGATCCATCTATTTTTACTACGCGTATTTTATTGGCATATTTTCCTGGTGTTTGTCCATTCATTAATACTTCAAAGATTAAGCTATAAAAGAAAATAGGTAATCCCATAATAGTAAGGATGAGCCAAGAATCCATATTTTGTTCAATGCCAATAGCATTTAAAATCAAAAACATTATAATATAATACCCAACAATTATTAATAGATCTATAAGAAAAGAACCTATTCTGGTGCTCACATTGGCAACATTTTGATTAATGCTTACATTTTGGGCGGTTTCTATTTGAAAATTATCCATTTTTACGTTTATTTGTACAAATAGTTTTGGAAACTAAAAACAGGCGAATATAAAAAGAATCTACAATTTAAAATATGATTTTTCTTTTTATAAAAGAATTAAAAAATAGCAATGCGAGAAGCGGCTTTTGTAAAAAAACATAAGGAAAGATGGCAGTTATTTGAAAATGTGCTATCCAACCAACAACAAATTTCGCCCGATAAATTATCTGATTTATACATAGAAATAACAGACGATTTGAGTTATGCCAAAACCTTCTATCCTAAAAGTAATACTGTAAAATACTTAAATACAGTAGCTTCTACAGCTCATAGAAAGATTTATAAAACAAAAAAAGAAGGAAAGAATAGACTTGTTAGTTTCTTTAAAACGGAATTTCCTTTAGCTTTTTATACCCATCGTAAACAATTATTAATTGCGTTTTTAGTATTTGCATTTTTTGCCATAGTAGGTGCTTTTTCTGCTGCTAAAGATGGTGACTTTGTGAGGCTTATACTTGGTGATTCTTATGTGAATATGACTCTAGAAAACATTGCCAAAGGTGACCCAATGGCTGTTTATAAGCAGGAAGGCGAAACTGCAATGGCGGTTTCAATAACTATTAATAATATAAAAGTAGCCATGTATGCTTTTCTATTGGGGATATTATTCTCTGTAGGTACGCTGTATATAATGATGCGAAATGGTATCATGTTAGGTTCCTTTTTGTATTTTTTTTACGACAATGATTTACTGTGGGAATCAACCCGGACCATTTGGATCCACGGTACCATAGAAATTTCGGTGATAGTGATAGCCTCATGTGCTGGAATGGTATTAGGTAATGGTCTCCTTTTTCCGGGAACGTATACCCGATTAGATTCTTTTAAACGCAGTTTCAAGGCGGGGTTAAAAATTATGGTGAGTACCATTCCGTTTTTTATCGTCGCAGGTTTTTTAGAAGGGTTTGTAACAAGACATACAGAAATGCCAGATTGGTTGGCTTTATTAATTATAGCGGCCTCCTTATTTAGTATATTATATTATTACGTTTATTATCCAATCAAATTAACCAAACAAAATCTAGAATATGGAGAATCATAGTTTTATTGAATTTAAAAAGGAAAGAGATTTGGGTGCCATAATTAATGACACTTTTGCCTTTATTAGAGAAAATTGGAAATCTTATTTTAGTGCCATAATTAAAATTGCAGGACCATTTATTTTGGCGGGATCAATATTGATGGTTGTAATTTTAGGTTATTACCTAGGAGTTGCTGGTGAAATGGCCGGTATGATCAATAGTTCAAATCCTAATGATATGTTTGGATTAATGATACCTATGTTTGGGTGGATTGGATTGATGGTTGTCGTATTTATGTTGGTCTTTATCATGGTGTCTTTAACATCGTTATATTATATAAAATCTTATATAGAGAATAATGGAGATGTCAACATTGAGGATGTAAAATCAAATACATATAAAAATATATTTAAATTTTTAGGTTTAGGTATTTTAATAGTACTAATGATTGGTTTTGGAGCTGTTTTATGTTATTTACCAGGTATTTATTTATGGGTAGTATTATCCTTAGCTACTTCAATTATGGTATTTGAAGACAAAAGTGTTAGTGAAAGTATCTCACATTGTTTTATTTTAATAAAAGAACAATGGTGGAACACTTTTGGTGTGTTACTTGTGGTAACTATTTTAGTTAATATATTAGGATATGCCTTTTCTATACCTGCAATGCTCTATGATTTGATAAGTGGAGGTACAACAATTGGAAGTAATGATCCCACAGAAATTGTAATGGCACTTAATGATCCAATTAGTATCGGTTTAAATGTAATCTCCTTTATAGGTAAATTCGTATTGTCATCAATAACGCTAATAGCATCCGTTTTTATCTATTACGATTTAAATGAGCAAAAGAATTTAACAGGAACCATTGAAAAAATTGATAGTTTAGGTCAATAATCCTTTGAAAAAAATCTTATTTTACATATTCGTTTTAGTTACTTTATACAGTAATGCTCAACAAGACTCTCTCAAGGTTCAGGTAGATAAGCAAGCCATTGAATTAAAAAAGTTTGATACGAACAACCTTGATGACTATAATGCGGATAAAAATTTCAATTATAAAGTTGAAATAAGAGAGCCTTCCATGTTAGAGCGAGCACTCGATTGGTTGTATCGAGTGTTTTTGAATATGTTAAGAGCTATATTTGGTAATGAGGTTGCTACAGGTATTATGGGGTTTTTGGTTAGAATTATACCTTATGCCATTGCAGCGGTTGTATTGTTTTTATTGATAAAATTCTTTTTAAAAGTGAATACAAGTAGCCTTATTTCAGGCACTACAAATACATCAACAGTTCGATTAACTGATGATGAAGAATTGATAAAGAGTGAAGACTTACCCGAATTAATAAAAAATGCAATTGCTCAAAAAAATTACAGACTCGCAGTGAGATACTATTACCTTATGGTTTTACAAAAGCTGTCTAACTCAGAGATAATTGATTGGCAACAACAAAAAACAAATGAAGATTATATCAAGGAAATAACATCTGAAACTTTAAAACATAAGTTTGCTTCAGGCACCTATTTGTATGATTTTGTTTGGTATGGAAATTTTGAATTGAATGAATCAGAGTTTGTAAAAGCAGAAAATCAATTAAACGAACTTACAAAATTGATAAAGTAATTTGAGTAAGAGATCTAAAATATTGTTAGGGGGTGCTATACTCGTGTTTATGGCTTTTATTTATTTGGAAAGCGTTAAACCTAAGCCGTTAAATTGGTTTCCTACCTATGCTGCAAAGCACAAATTACCTTATGGTACTTATGTGTTGCGTAACGAATTAGAAACTATTTTCCCTGATACAGAAATTCAAGACATTACTACTCCTCCTTATGAGTTTTTGCAAGATACAACCAAAACAGGTACTTATTTTTTTATTGATGATGGAATAAATTTTGGTGAAGATGAGTTTAACAAGTTGTTGCAATTTGTAGAGCGAGGTAACGATGTCTTTATATCAACGCACGGTATTAATATTGATACCCTACATCTAAAAACAGAGGGAATTTCTTCAGTTGAATATGAGCAAGATGTGTTTTTTAAGCTTTACAATAAGAATTTAAGTAAGAAAGAATTTAGTTTTGATAGAGGTTTTTATAACACTACTTTTTCTGAAATAGATACTTTAAAGGCAACAGCATTAGGTATAACAGGTTATCTCAATTCAGATGGAGAAAGGGTTTATGAAGGCATTAATTTCCTAAAAGAACCTTTTGGAAAAGGGAATTTTTATTTTCATACTTTTCCTGAGGCTTTTACCAATTATTATATTTTAAAATCGCCTAACCAGCAATACACTGCTTCAGTGTTGTCTTATTTAGATGCTTCAAAACCCATACTTTGGGATGCTTATTATAAAACAGGTAAGAGCAAAATAACTTCGCCAATGCAATATATATTAGGCTCAAAAAGTTTGAAATGGGCCTATTATATTACCTTAATTGGGGTGCTAATTTTTATTATTTTCGAAGGGAAACGCAAGCAACGTTATATTCCGATTATTACACCATTAAAAAATCAAACTTTGGCATTTACGCGTACCATAGCAAATATGTATTACGAAAAGTCAGAACATAAAAATATTGCAGAACATAAGATTACCTATTTGTTAGAGTATATTCGCACTAAATTACATGTACCAACGGTAACTATTAATGATAGTTTTTATACTTATGTGGCTTCAAGAAGCGGACATAAATTGGACGATGTAAAAAAGCTTTTTAAACAGATAGACGTAATCCATCAAAAAAATACAATTACAAAGGAAGAATTGATTGGTCTTAATTCTTTAATAGAAAAATTTAAAAATCCAGTATAGACATGGAAAACACGGAACAAAACCCAGAAGAAGGCTTACATTTTAATAGCAGAATAGATTTAAGTAAGTTGAAAGTTGCGGTGGAGGCAATAAAGGAGCAATTACATCAAGTAATTGTGGGCCAAGAAGAATTTATGGAATTGCTTTTGGTAGCACTTTTGGCAGATGGTCATGTACTGATAGAAGGGGTTCCTGGAGTCGCAAAAACAGTTACGGCTAAGTTATTAGCAAAAACTATTGCTACAGATTTTAATAGAATTCAGTTTACACCCGATTTAATGCCATCAGATGTATTGGGTACGTCGGTATTAAATATGAAAACTTCGGATTTTGAGTTTAAAAAAGGACCCATATTTTCTAATCTCGTACTGATAGATGAAATTAATCGAGCACCTGCTAAGACACAAGCGGCGTTGTTTGAGGTGATGGAGGAACGCCAAATAACAATAGATGGTACTAAATATATTATGCCACCACCCTTTATGGTATTGGCCACTCAAAACCCAATAGAGCAAGAAGGAACTTATGCTTTACCAGAAGCTCAATTAGACCGTTTTTTATTTAAAATTAATGTAGGTTATCCTAATTTAGAGGAAGAAGTGATGATCATTCAATCGCACAATAATCGTAAAGGAGCATCGCCACAATCACAAGTGAAATCAGTACTGTCTGAAAAAGATTTAGCCGAGTATAGAAGTAAGATTTATGAAATTTTAGTTGAAGAAAAGATTATTAAATACATAGCAGAAATCATAATTAAAACAAGAAATCATCCACATTTATACTTAGGAGGTTCACCAAGAGCAAGTATTGCCGTGTTAATGGCATCTAAAGGTTTTGCAGCCATTAATGGTCGTGATTTTGTAATACCTGAAGATGTAAAAAAATCCATGACTCCTGTTTTAAGGCATAGAATTATTCTAACTCCAGAACGAGAAATGGAAGGAATGACGACGGATAAAGTAATAGAAATGATAGTGCAATCTGTAGAAGTACCGAGATAGTTTATAATTGCAGAAGTTTAATTGTAAGATTGTCCCCTTGAGGCGATTTTAGAGGTGTATGCCCTATTTAAAATATATTTAATTTAATTAGAAAAAATGAGAATTATTCCCGCCATAGACATCATAGATGGTAAATGTGTACGATTATCGAAAGGTGATTATGCTACAAAAAAAATATATAATGAGAGTCCACTCGAAGTGGCTAAGCAATTTGAAGCACATGGCATCAAACATTTACATCTGGTAGATCTAGATGGTGCAAAAGCAAGTCATATTGTCAATTATAAGGTCTTAGAGAAAATTGCTTCTCAAACAAGTTTACAAATTGACTTTGGTGGTGGATTAAAATCGGATGACGATCTTAAAATTGCATTTGATAGTGGTGCAAATCAAATCACTGGTGGCAGTATTGCCGTAAAAAATCCGGAAACTTTTAAAAGTTGGATTCAGAAATATGGTGCAGATAAAATTATTTTAGGTGCAGATGCTTTAGGTGAAAAAATAGCCATTAGCGGATGGTTAGAAGAATCTGATAAAGAATTAATTCCTTTCGTCCAAGCTTATAAAGAAGATGGTATAAAATATGTTATTTGTACAGATATTAGTAAAGATGGGATGTTAGAAGGGCCTTCATTTGAATTGTACAAAAGGCTGTTGTTAGAAGTGCCAAAAATTAATTTAATAGCTTCTGGAGGTATTTCAACTTTTGATGAAATCCCTAAGTTGGCAGAAATGGGTTGTGAAGGTACTATTATAGGAAAAGCCATCTATGAAAATAGAATAAGTTTGAAACAGTTGGAAGAATATATTTTAAAAAATTAACGATTTTGCTTACAAAAAGAATCATACCCTGTCTAGATATCAAAAACGGACGCACCGTTAAAGGTGTTAATTTTGTCGATTTAAGAGATGCTGGTGATCCAGTAGAATTGGCGGCTATTTATGCTGAAAACGGTGCCGATGAATTGGTATTCTTAGATATTTCTGCCACAGAAGAACGTAGAAAAACCTTGGCCGACTTAGTATTACATGTTTCTGAAAAAGTGAACATACCTTTTACAGTTGGTGGTGGAATTTCTTCAGTTGAAGATGTTGATGTATTGTTAAAATGCGGAGCTGATAAAGTATCTATTAACTCGTCTGCCGTTAAAAATCCTGATTTAATCAATCAATTATCGGCTAAATTTGGCAGTCAGTGTATTGTAGTTGCCATAGATGCAAAACAAATTGATGGAAAATGGACGGTGCATTTAGTAGGAGGAAAGGTACCTACTGAATTAGATTTGTTTGAATGGGCAAAAGAGGTAGAGCAAAGAGGAGCCGGTGAAATATTATTTACCTCGATGGATCATGATGGTACTAAAAACGGATTTGCAAATAAGGCATTGGCCAAATTATCAACGGAATTAAATATCCCGATAATTGCTTCTGGTGGAGCAGGTACTAATCAACATTTTATTGATACTTTTGTAGACGGAAAATCTGATGCAGCATTAGCAGCAAGTGTTTTTCATTTTAAAGAAATTGAAATTAACGAATTAAAAAAGGAATTGCAATTGCATAATATTCCTGTAAGGTTATAATTAATAGAACATGGAGATCGATTTTAATAAAAATAGTGACGGATTAGTACCCGCAATAATTCAAGATGCATTGACCAAAAATGTATTGATGTTGGGCTATATGAATGCCGAAGCTTATCAACAAACTATTGAAAGTAAAAAAGTAACTTTTTTTAGTAGGACTAAAAATAGATTGTGGACTAAAGGTGAAGAAAGTGGAAATTTTCTAAATTTAGTTGATATAAAGCTAGACTGTGATAATGATACTTTATTGGTAAGTGTGGCACCAGTTGGGCCTACCTGTCATAAAGGAACGGATACCTGTTGGGGAGAGGATAACAAAACGACTTTCGGATTTTTATCAGAATTAGAATCGGTTATAACTGACAGAAAAGAAAATTCAGATGGAAAGAAAAGCTATGTGGCTTCCCTATTTGAAGATGGTATGAACAAAATAGCTCAAAAAGTTGGTGAGGAGGCTGTAGAAGTGGTTATAGAAGCAAAAGATGACAATGACGATTTGTTTTTAAATGAGTCAGCTGATTTACTTTTTCATTATCTTATACTATTACAAGCGAAAGGATTTAAACTAAATGATGTTGTTGAAGTGCTAAAGACACGGCATTAATTAACATTTTGTTAGAGTTATTGTAATATTTTGTTCCTATTTTTATACGATGAATAACATCTTTAAAAAAGGGTTACGTTTCGAAAACTACGAAGCTCCTCATATTTCTCCTTTTGATAAACTCTTTGAAATTTTTAAAGAGTTAATAACGCATACTTCTGGTGATGTTGAAGAAGCCCTAGACTGGCTAGCACAACTTGATAAGGAGTATGATTTGACTACTGCTGAATATACCCTCGATGATTTTATTGAAGATCTTAAAAAGAAGGGATACCTACGCGATGAAATAGATCCTGAAAAGGGTGGTGGCTTAGCAATTACTGCAAAAACAGAACGTGCCATTCGGCAAAAGGCACTAGATCAAATTTTCGGAAACTTAAAAAGAAGTAGATCGGGTAATCATAAGGCTAAAAGTATTGGTCAAGGCGATGAGCATACGGGTGAATTTCGCAATTACCGTTATGGAGATGGTCTTGATCATATCTCCATGACCGAAAGCATAAAAAATGCACAAATACATAATGGGATTGGTGAGTTTATACTGAACGAAAATGACTTAGTTGTTGAAGAGACCAATTTTAAGGCTCAGATGAGTACGGTTTTAATGATAGATATAAGTCATAGTATGATTTTATATGGTGAAGATCGTATTACGCCAGCTAAAAAAGTAGCCATGGCTTTAGCAGAATTAATTACGACAAGATATCCAAAAGATACTTTAGATATTTTAGTTTTTGGTAATGATGCTTGGCCAATAGCCATTAAAGATTTACCTTATTTAAAAGTAGGGCCCTATCATACGAATACGGTTGCCGGTTTACAATTGGCAATGGATATGCTCCGGAGAAAGCGAAATACGAACAAACAAATTTTTATGATAACGGATGGTAAGCCAAGTTGTTTACGAATGCCTGATGGTCAGTATTATAAAAATAGCAATGGTTTAGATCAATTCATTGTAGAGAAATGTTATAATATGGCGAGTCAAGCTAGAAAGTTACATATACCTATTACCACATTTATGATTGCTCAAGACCCATATTTAATGCAGTTTGTGCGTGAATTTACACAGGCAAATCAAGGAAAGGCATTTTATACTGGTTTACAAGGTTTAGGAGAAATGATTTTTGAGGATTATGATCAAAACAGAAAGAAACGATTAAAAGGATAAAAAGAATATATGAATATTGAAAATATAAAAACATTAGGCGATTTAAAAAAAGCGGGTTATCAATCAAAGTCTATTAAAGATGAATTGAGAGAGAACTTAATTGAAAAAATAAAGTTAGAAGAAAATGTCTTTGAAGGTGTTTGGGGGTATGAAAATTCAGTAATTCCTGAATTAGAAACGGCTATTCTTTCACGTCACAATATCAATTTATTAGGTTTACGTGGACAAGCAAAAACGCGTTTAGCTCGATTAATGGTGAATTTATTAGATGAATATATTCCTGTTGTAGAGGGGTCTGAAATTAATGATGATCCCTTAAGACCATTATCACGTTTTGCGATTGATTTAATTAATGAAAAGCAAGATGATACACCTATTATATGGCTTCATAGAGATGATCGTTTTTATGAAAAGTTAGCAACACCAGATGTAACTGTAGCAGATTTAATAGGAGATGTTGACCCTATAAAAGCGGCGAACTTAAAATTGAGCTATGCCGATGATCGGGTTATCCATTTCGGAATGATACCGAGAGCCAATAGATCTATTTTTGTTATTAATGAGTTGCCCGATTTACAAGCTCGGATTCAAGTTTCATTATTTAATATTTTACAAGAAGGTGATATCCAAATTAGAGGTTTTAAATTACGTTTACCTTTAGATTTACAATTCATTTTTACTGCAAATCCTGAAGACTATACCAATAGAGGAAGTATTGTAACTCCGTTAAAAGATAGAATAGGATCTCAAATATTGACCCATTATCCGGAGTCTATCGAAATTGCTCAAAAGATTACGAATCAAGAAGCAAATGCAGATAAGCCGCAGTTAGAGAAAATTCATGTGCCAGACATCGCAAAGAAATTATTAGAACAAATTAGTTTTGAAGCGAGAGAAAGTGAGTATGTAGATGCTAAAAGTGGTGTAAGTGCACGTATGAGTATTACTATTTTTGAGAATTTATTAAGTACGGCTGAACGTAGAAGTATACGTACTTCTGATAGTACTACTTCAGTTCGGTTGTTAGATTTTTTAGGCGTTATTCCTGCAATTACGGGTAAAGTAGAGTTGGTATATGAAGGCGAACAAGAAGGAGCTTCTTTTGTAGCTAAAACCTTGATTGCTGATGCCATTAAAACATTATTTCCAGATTATTTTCCTGAAATTCAAAAATTGCAACACAAAGACGAGGTTACGCCTTATGATAAAATCATACAATGGTTTTTTGAAGAAAGTGATTTTGAATTGCTTGATGATATGACTGATGAGATGTATAAAAATGAACTCGATAAAATTAAAGCCTTAGACGTATTGATAGATAAATATCAACCAGAGGTTGCTAAAAGCGATCGTTATTTCTTTAAAGAGTTTGTGTTATGGGCATTGGTAGAGCATAAAAAATTAAGCAAAAGTAGGTTTACAAAAGGGTATCGGTTTAATGACCTATATGGAAGTTATATAAATGATTTATAGATAAAAGGCTGGCTAAAAAGTCTAATTTTTGTCCTTTTGTCACATCTAGCGAAGTCGAGATACAATTGAACCTCAGTAGTTTGTTGTTCTCGACTCCGCTCGAATTGACTGTTGAATAGACTTTTTAAACAGCCTATTTATTATTTAGCTAAGTAGTTTAAGAAATCCACCCCTTACCAATACTCTTTTTAGAAAACCAAATTAGTATCATACCAAAAACCAATACCATAATTGGCATAGCAATGGCACCAGGGCCATAAACTTCCATGGCATTGCTTATAAATAGGTTGTAAACCATCTGTACTATTATCCCGATTAAGGAAACTAAAAATAGAGGTCTAGCATATTTTTTTCTAAGTAATAATGCGAATGTACCAAGAAGTCCACCAAAAACAGCAATGGCAAAGGCTGCAATTGCCCAAGAAGGCGTGTTTGCAATCATTGAGAGTTGTTCATCAGTATACATTACTCTAAAATTTTCTGTGTTATAAGCTTGTTGTAAATACTGGAATACACCCATTCCGTTCCACAAAAGTGAAATTAGACTTATGATCCAGAACCACATAGGTGGTTTTGTTTTTCTTATAAAATTGGTCATGTTTAATTGGGTTTAGTTAATGTGAGTGTGTCGTTACTGGTTGATTAACAGTTACTAAGATATGAAAAATAATGATATTTCATTCTTTTTAATGTAAATTATCTTTCTTACCTTTGAGAGAAATTAAACATATTTATGGCGACTACGATACCTCAAGAGGCATTTACTTTTTTTAAAAAACTAGAAAAGAACAATAATAGAGATTGGTTTAACGAACGTAAACCAGAGTTTAAGCAAATTGAGGCTGAGGTAAAGCAATTCTATAATGAATTATTAAAAAAAATACAGGAACATGATGAGGTTGATAAATTAAAAATGTTCCGGATTTATAGAGATGTACGTTTCTCAAAGAATAAAGCTCCCTATAAGACACATTTTGGTGGTTCTTATAGCCGAATAAAACCAAAATTGCGAGGAGGATATTACTTACAAATTGCTCCGGGTGATTCTTTTATAGCGACTGGTTTTTGGAACCCTGAGAAAGAAGATTTATTGCGAATTCGTAAAGAGTTTGAATTGGATGCTACCGAAATTAATGACATTCTTAATGACAAAAGCTTTAAAAACATTTGGGGTGCAATGGTAGGTGATGCTGTTAAGACCGCTCCAAAAGGTTTTAATAAAGAACATGAGAATATAGAATTAATTCGTAGAAAGCAATTTATGTTCATTAAAAAATATACAGATAAGGAAGTTCTTTCAGCTGATTTTATGGATGAAGTGAATACTGCATTTAAATCCATTCGTCCATATTTTAATTTGATGAGTGATATTTTAACTACTGATTTGAACGGTGTTTCTTTAATTGAATAATTAATATTGTCATTGCGAGCAATATAAAAATATACTCGTTAAATAGAAATGATTATGCGACGTGGTAATCTTTTGAATGTTATTGCTGCATATTTTTTATGGGCATGGTAAATAATAAGCTGCTAATCCTCTCAATCAAGTTAGTCTGTCTCAATTATACCAAACAGCATAACGCATTCTTCTTAGTTTCAACGCCAATTGTGCTTCCATTTTTAAGGCCTCAGCTCTTGTTTTTATAGGGTTTATATGATTGTATAAACTGGGACGCAAATACATACCGTATTTTTCAACAATATTTGAAGATAGTTTATGCCCTTTTTTATTTCTATAGCCAGTTTTGTGTTGTTTGAAACGGTCTTCAGGAGTCTTACTTGTCATACCCACATAAAGACATTGGAGTACGCCATTAAATTGTGGGTTGGCAGCTCTAAACCTTCTATTATCGGTAAAAACACGTTTAGATAGCTCTATCACATATACACTGTATTCTGTTTTAGCCATGTTTCAAATTATTACGCAATATACTTTAAATCTTAAAAACAGCAATTAAATATTATTAGTCTATAGGCTAATATTATATCATTATTAGTCTGTAGGCTAATATTTAGTCATTATTAGCCTGTGGACTAATATTTTTTATATATTTGTAGTATGAAAACCGTAATTACAGGAGACTTAATAGACTCTACCAACTATCCACCACAGCATTTAGATGCGATACTTAATGTGGTAAATACAGAATTTGAATACTTTAGAACTGCCTATGATGCGGATTTTAAAATATTCAGAGGCGATAGTTTTCAGGGCGTTGTGTTAGATTCTTCACGAGCTTTAGAATTGGTGCTTACGGTAAAGACAGCCGTTAATAAAATTCCAACAAAAAATAAGAAAATAAGTGGGTTAACAGATTTTAGAATTGCTATAGGTATTGGTAATATTAATTTAAAAAGAGAATCAATTTTAGAATCTAATGGCGAAGCTTTCCATTTTTCAGGAAGAACATTAGATAGTATGAAAGGAGATTATCCACGTTTACTATTAAAAACGGCTGATGAAAATTTAAACGATGAGTTTAATGTGCATTTCGCTTTGTTAGATAGTGTTACTAGTAAATGGAGTGTCGCATCTGCTGAGGTAGCTTATTATTTGCTTAAAGGTAAAAAAGAAACGGAGGTAGCAGAAATACTTGGTATAAATCAATCTGCGGTCAATCATCGAAAAAAAGCAGCCAATTGGGATGCTGTAGCCCTATTATTAGAACGTTATAAGTCAGCCATTGGAAACTATACAAACGTTTAAAATGATTATTAGAAAAAAATAGAATAGATTATATGGACAACATTCTTATCATATTGCAATTGTTATTAGCTCATGTATTGACCGATTTTGTATTTCAAAATACTAAAATGGTCAAGCACAAACGCAATTATAAGGGCAAGTCATGGTATTTATATGCTCATAGTTTATTGGCGGGTGTATTAACTTATATAATTTTACAAGATTGGAATCAGTTTTTAATTCCAATAGTTATCGTGATCACACATTTTTTTATTGACCTATGGAAGTTACATCAAAAGAAGGATAATTTAAAGTACTTTATAATTGATCAAATTTTACACTTAATGATACTTGTTATCGCCTGGTTATACTTAATTAATGGGTTTTCAGAAGTGCTGCCAGCAATAGCCACATTTTTTACTTCAACACAAGCCTTAGCCATTTTCACAGGATATTTAATTGTGATTTTTCCTGTGGGTTTCATTATTGGTAAAGCAACGGAGCGATGGCAAAAGGAAATATCAAACGAAGAAGCACAGAGTAGCTTGAATAAAGCAGGCCGTTATATTGGAATTTTTGAACGTATATTGGTATTGACTTTTATTTTAATTAATAATTTTGCCGCAATAGGGTTCTTGATAGGAGCGAAGTCCATATTAAGGTTTAGTGATACAAAAGGGGCAAGAAAACAAACGGAATATGTCTTAATTGGTACCTTAATGAGTTTTGCTATTTGTATTATCATAGGGTTGGCAATACGCTATTTAGTTTTCAAATAGTTGTAATTGATCTTTCAACCTTTCACTAATCATTTGCATCATTCTTTTACTAATTTCTGATGAATTTTCCGAATAATATTGATATTCATCTAGGGTAAACATTCCCGTAACTAAACCCTTTAGAGCATTTCTGAATTTTGTATTTTTCTGTACTGCATTGTCTATATAGTTCATTTTTCCAGCAATGGGTAACTCATAAAAGGCATTTTTATAGCGTTTTATATAATCTTTAAAAATGGCTATTAAGAGCTCATTCTGAAATTTTAATATGGGTCTAAGCGTAGTGTTTTGAAAATTTTCTATTTCAGAAATAGCTTCGACTTTATAATTTATGATGGGCCTGATGCTTAATAAGTGCTCTTTTCTAGAATTCATGATGCATAAGTTTTATTTAAAAATAAGGATTATGTATATTTGATTGAGCATATAGAAGAATAGTTGTCCACGTATTATCAACCAAAAGGAACACGTTTAAAAGTAATTCTATCGTAATTTAATACATATGAAATTTCACACTAGAAAATGGGTAAAACCAGAAGATTTAAACCCTAATGGAACCTTGTTTGGAGGAAGACTATTGTCTTGGATAGATGAAGAAGCAGCCTTGTTTACAATTATTCAATTAGAGAATACAAAAGTAGTAACCAAACGCATATCTCAAGTAGACTTTAAAAATTCAGCCAGAGAAGGCGATATTATCGAGATAGGTATAGAAGTAGTTAAATTTGGCATGGCATCTTTAACCTTGGCATGTGAGGTTAGAAACAAAATGACACAAGAAACTATTTTAACGATCTCTAGTATTGTGATGGCAAATCTTGATGATAAGGGTAAGCCAAAAGCACATGGTAAAACGGAGATGGAATATGTTACGGATCGGTTAAAAAATAAGTAGCCTTACTTAAATTTAGAACTCAACTCTTGAAAATCTTTAGAGCTAGGTTCTTGAAATAATTCTAAGTCAAAATGGGGAACAGCAGCGATCATGTGTTCAAAAATATCTGCCATAATATGTTCATAATTAATCCATCTTTTATCCTTTGAAAAAGTATAAATTTCTAATGGAATTCCCTTTGAAGTAGGATCGAGATGACGCGTCATAATCATCATATCCTTATTGATTGCGGAGTGCTCATTTAAATATAAATCGCAATATTTTCTAAATAAGCCAAGATTGGTTTGATTTCTGCCATTAACAACAAAAGATCTGTCCGAATTATGTTCTGTGTTGTACTTATCAATATCAGATTGCCTATGAGCTATATAATCGGTAAGAATTTGAATTTTTGAAAACTTTTTCAGATCCTTATCCGTTAAAAATTTAATACTATTTGTTTTAATAATAAAAGCCCTTTTAATTCTTCTACCACCACTTTCTTGCATTCCTCTCCAATTTTTAAAAGAATCAGAAATTAAGGCGTAGGTTGGTATTGTAGTAATTGTTAAATCCCAATTAGACACTTTTACTGTGGCTAAATTTATTTCAACAACATCTCCATCGGCACCATAATTATCCATTGTTATCCAGTCGCCAATACGAACCATGTCATTAATAGAAACTTGTATACTTGCTACAAAACCCAATATGGTATCTTTAAAAATTAGTAACAAAATCGCAGAAGCAGCACCAAAGGTTGCTAGGAATTTTATCATGCTCTTGTCAGTAAGTTCAGAAAAAATAAATAAGGCACCTATAAACCAAATAAATATTACGATTACTTGAGCATAACTATCTAAGGGTTTATCTTTAAAGTATTCTTTTTGTTTTAAAAATTCTTTGGTAGTTCTTAAAAGGCTTCTAAAAATCCAAACCATTAAAATAATTAGGTATACATCTGTGGCTTTAATAAAAAAGTTTTTCCATATTTCAAAGTCCACTAAAACAAAAGGAATTAATTTTCTTAGAATAATAAAAGGTATGATATGAGCTATATATTTTGGAAAATTACTTTGAACCAAGTAGTCATCGTACGTAGTTTTAGTCTTAATTGTAAAAATTTTGAAGGCCCTTATAATTATTCTTTTAAGAATAAAATCAATCAATAAGAGTACAACGATTAAAATAACCAAATTTATCAATAGGTTTAAATATAGGGCTACATCTTCAGATACATTATTGGTTGTTAAAATATTATAAAACCATTTAAAATAATTGCTCATTATAGAAGGTATTTTGTGGAGTTCAAACTAAAAAGACAAAGCTAAAGAAAATGAAGGAACTATATACGGTTATCTATTTATATTGTATTTTAGTATTCATAATTATAATGATATGATCGATAAAATTCCAGAAAACAAAGTGTCATTTAAATATTCTTTTAAAGTTACGTTAAATGATATTGATAGATTGGGGCATGTAAATAATGTAGCTTATTTAGCTTGGACACAAATGGTTGCCAATATGCATTGGGAAAAACTAGCTTCGGATGAACTAAAGAAAAACGTTCAATGGTTTGTGCTTCGGCATGAAGTTGATTATGTACAACAAGCTTTTAACAATGACACTTTAACTGTTTATACTTGGATTGAAGATGTAAAAGGAGCACGGTCAAATCGGATATTTCGAATTTATCGTGAAGACGAACTTTTAGTGAAGTGTAAAACTACATGGTGTTTGATAGACGCCAAAACATTAAAACCAAAACGAATTGATAATGAGTTAGCAGATTTATTTATTGTTTAAAGACGCTATATATCGCGTCTTTAAACAATAAATATCTATTTATATTTAGGCTTCTTTTTGCAATTCTGCAGCCACTTTTTGAACATCATCTAAAACTCTTAATAAATTACCACTCCATAATTTACCAATCTGATCTTCAGTATATCCTCGTTTCACCAATTCTAATGTAACATTAAAAGTTTCAGAAGCATCTGACCAACCTTCAATACCACCACCACCATCAAAATCTGAAGAGATTCCAACATGTTCTAAACCAATTAAATCTACCAAGTAATCAATATGATCTATAAAGTCAGAAACATCAACTGCACCAGGAGCATCTTTAATTGTTTTCATCTTGCCATTAACAATAGTTCTAGCTTTCATATAATTTGCATAATAGGCATCTCTGTCAGCTTCAACTAGTTTTCTAGCTTCACTTCTTTCTAAGTACTTTACACCCATGGAGTCTAAAACATTTTTATAAATAGATTTTTCAAAAGCATTTCTTTTATTTTGTTTATCGGTATTTACATAAGATTTAAAGGCTACTGTTTGCACTACGCCATTCTTTTCTTTAATTAGCTGTAATACTTCGTCATTTAGGTTTCTGCTATGGTCGCATAAAGCTCTTGCGGCTGAATGTGAAGCTATTACTGGAGCTTTAGACAATGCAATTGCTTGTTTATTAGCTTCAATAGATGGATGAGATAAGTCTACCATAATTCCATATTTATTCATTTCAGCAATAACTTCTTTACCCAAGTCACTTAATCCATTATGTAACCATACATTATCCTTTTCACCTGTATTAGAATCAGCCAATTGGCTATGGCCATTATGAGCTAAGGACATATATCTAGCTCCCAGGTCATAAAATTTCTTTACATTAGAAATATCTGTTCCAATTGGATATCCGTTTTCTACACCAATCATTGCAATTTTTTTACCGGCAGCATTTATTCTTCTAACGTCATCAGAAGTTAATGCTAATTCAATTTTATCTGGTGCAATTTCTTCAGTCAATCTATGAATAGCTTCAAATTTAGCCATTGCATTTGCATAGGCCTTTTTATAACCTGCTTTATTCAAATTACCTTGACCGGTGTAAACTATAAACCAAGCAACATCAAGTCCACCTTCTTCCATTTTAGGTAAGTTAACTTGGTTTTCTAAACGTTGTGTGTAATTTTTTTCTTTAATGAAATTAGCTACATTTATATCGTCATGGGTATCCAACGTAATAACGCGTTCATGAATTTCTTTGGCGTAAGCTACTGTATCTACTATTTTTGTTTCAACAATTTCAGTTTTAATATCAGTAGAATCTGAAATGATTTTTGAGGTTTCGGAAGTGTCCGATTTTTTATTCATGTTACAAGAAGATAGCATTAAAAGTGTGAATAAAAACATCGCATTTTTCATAAAAAGTAATTTTAGTTAAATTGAAACCCTAAAAATATGTATAATTATTTATATTTGAATGCAATATATCAATTATAAAAGTCTATACTAGGTACTTAACAATTCCGAAGATGGTAAAAGCCAGTATCTTCTCGGTATAAATAATTGAATATTAAAATCTTATTTAAAATTTATAAAAATGAAACACGCCAAAAACATTTTACTTGTTCTTTTCACAGTTACTATTTTTATTTCTTGCGATAAACCAGCGGAAAAAAAAGAAACGGATAAAGTAGCACAGGAAGATATGAAAACTGAAGTGGAAGTAATTGTTCCAAATCAAAAATTGACGAAAGAGCATCAAATTGCTTCGGCAATTTTGGCAGCCCCAGAAGAAACGAGAGCAGGAGCAAAGGTATATGGGTATGATGATGAAGGAAATTTTATCACTTTAAGAGAAGGAACAAATGCGATGATTTGTATTGCTGACAATCCCAATAAAAAAGGGTTTCAAGTAGTAGCTTATCATAAAGATCTAGACCCCTTTATGGCAAGAGGTAGAGCCTTAAAAGCGGAAGGAAAGAAAACACAAGAATTAAGGGCAATACGAGAACAAGAAGGTAAAGATGGTAAATTAGAATTGCCTAAAAACCCATCTACATTGCATGTGTTACAAGGTGAAAAAGGTGGTTTTGATGTTGAAAGTGCAACGAATGTAAATACGCATTATAGGTATGTTGTTTATATGCCCTTCGCTACACAAGAAAGTACAGGTTTATCATTAAAACCAAATGCTCCGGGACATCCTTGGTTAATGTTTCCAGGTTCTGCTGGTGCACATATTATGATTACACCACCGACTGAAAAATAGGAATAAAAGTCAAGTCCAAAACCCGAAATAACGTGTTGAACATCGTAATCTCTAATTAAGTTATTTTATAGATATTTTATAAAATTTTATATTCGCAAGATTATTAAAATATCAAAAAAATTAGATTGATTATGAGTAATACTTTATTTGACAAAGTTTGGGATGCCCATGTAGTACGTAAAATTGAAGGAGGACCAGATGTTTTTTTTATCGACAGACATTTAATACATGAGGTTACAAGTCCTGTTGCTTTCTTGGGTTTAAAAACTAGAGGCATTAAAGTTATGGAGCCGAAGCGAACTTTCGCTACAGCTGACCATAATACACCAACTATAAATCAACATTTACCAGTTGAAGATCCACTTTCTGCTAATCAGTTAAAAGCGTTGGAAGAAAATTCTAAAGAGCACGGTATTCTTCATTGGGGGTTAGGTCATGAAAATAATGGAATTGTACATGTTGTAGGACCAGAAAATGGAATCACATTACCAGGAGCTACAATAGTTTGTGGAGATTCACATACATCAACACATGGTGCTTTTGGTGCCATTGCTTTTGGTATTGGTACTTCGGAGGTTGAAATGGTACTTTCTACACAATGTATTATGCAGCCTAAGCCTAAAAAAATGAGAATTAATATCGTTGGGAAACTGAATAGAGCAGTTACGCCTAAAGATGTTGCATTATATATTATTTCACAATTGTCAACTTCGGGTGCTACAGGTTATTTTGTAGAATATGCAGGTGATGTATTTGAGGAAATGTCTATGGAAGGAAGAATGACCGTTTGTAACTTAAGTATAGAGATGGGAGCTAGAGGTGGCATGATTGCCCCTGATGAAAAAACATTTGATTATATAAAAGGAAGAAAGTTTACACCAAAAGGAGCGGATTGGGATACGGCTATGGAGTATTGGAAAACGTTGAAAACGGATGCTGATGCTACTTTCGATAAAGAATATACATTTAATGCTTCAGATATAGAACCAATGATTACCTATGGTACCAATCCAGGAATGGGTATGGGTATTTCTAATCAAATTCCACAATCTGATGCCGTAAAAGATGGTAAAGCTACTTATGAGAAATCATTGAGCTATATGGGGTATGAACAAGGAGAATCTATGATTGGTAAAACTATAGATTTTGTTTTTGTGGGTAGTTGTACAAATGGTAGAATAGAAGACTTTAGATCTTTTGCATCTATTGTTAAAGGAAGAAAAAAAGCAGACAATGTTACAGCATGGTTAGTGCCAGGTTCACATAAAGTTGAAGCTCAAATTAAAGAAGAAGGTATTTTAGATATTTTAACAGATGCAGGTTTCGCATTAAGAGAGCCAGGTTGTTCAGCTTGTTTAGCGATGAATGATGATAAGGTACCTGCAGGGAAATATGCGGTAAGTACGTCCAATAGAAATTTTGAAGGTCGTCAAGGACCCGGTTCTCGTACATTATTAGCAAGTCCTTTAGTGGCAGCAGCAGCGGCAGTAACTGGTAAAGTAACTGATCCTCGTGAATTGATGGCGTAAGTGTCTACCAAATAACAATAAGTATAATAATAGAATAACCATACAATGGCATACGATAAATTTAATATATTACAAACATCAGCATACCCACTTTCAATAGAAAACGTGGATACCGACCAAATCATTCCTGCACGTTTTTTAAAAGCTACAGAAAGAAAAGGTTTTGGAGATAATCTTTTTAGAGATTGGAGATACAATTCAGATGATAGTCCGAAAGTAGATTTTCCTTTAAACAATCCAAAATACAGCGGTAAAATTTTAGTTGGAGGGAGAAATTTTGGATCAGGATCTTCACGAGAACACGCAGCGTGGGCAGTATACGATTTTGGATTTAGATGTGTAATCTCTAGTTTTTTTGCAGATATTTTTAGAGGGAATTGCTTGAATGTAGGTGTTTTACCAGTTCAGATAAGCGAAAATTTTTTACAAGAAATATTTGGAGCTATTGAAGCTAATCCGGACACGGAAATCAAAGTAGATTTACAAAATCAGACCGTTACACTTTTAAGTTCGGGTAATTCAGAGTCGTTTGAAATTAATTCTTATAAAAAGGAAAATATGCTCAATGGTTTTGATGATATAGACTATTTACAAAATATAAAAGGAGAGATTCAAGAGTTTGTAAAAACACGTCCTTTTTAATATAATTTTCTACAGCAGACCTATATGACCAAGCGTAAAATTGAAATCATGGACACCACCTTACGAGATGGTGAACAAACTAGTGGTGTTTCATTTTCTTCATCAGAAAAGTTAACCATTGCTCAATTATTATTAGAAGAACTAAAAGTTGATCGTATTGAAGTTGCTTCAACACGAGTTTCTGAAGGTGAATTTAATGCGGTTAAAAGCATAACGGAATGGGCTAAAGAAAAAGGTTATTTAGATAAAATAGAGGTCTTATCTTTTGTAGATAACGGGTTGTCCATTGAGTGGATGAAGAATACGGGGGCTAAAGTTCAGAACTTACTGACCAAAGGCTCCTTAAATCATTTAAAATATCAGCTTAAAAAGACACCCGAACAACATTTTTCAGAAATAAAAAAAGTTATAGAACTTGCTGTAGCCGCTTCTATTAAAACCAATGTTTATTTAGAAGATTGGAGTAATGGAATGCGGAATTCAGAAGCTTATGTCTATGAATATTTAGATTTTTTAGAAACGCAACCCGTAGAACGAATTTTATTACCAGATACTTTGGGGGTGTTATCTCCAGAAGAAAGTTTTAAATATCTCTCCGCCATACGAGCTAAATATCCTAAAATGCATATTGACTTCCATGCTCATAATGATTATGATTTGGGAGTCTCAAATGCCTTAGAAGCTGTAAAGGCAGGTGTAAACGGATTGCATCTCACAGTTAATGGAATGGGAGAGCGAGCGGGTAATGCTCCATTAGCAAGTGTAGTAGCTGTAATAAATGACTTTTTACCTGATATTGAAATTGGTGTCAATGAACAAGCTTTATATACGGTAAGTAAATTGGTAGAGACGTTCTCTGGCTTCAGAATTCCTGTTAATAAACCTGTTTTAGGAGATAACGTGTTTACGCAAACAGCTGGTATTCATGCTGATGGCGATAGTAAAAATAACTTATACTTTAATGATTTATTACCTGAAAGGTTTGGCAGAAAACGGAAATACGCCTTAGGAAAAACATCTGGAAAAGCCAATATTCAAAAGAATTTACAAGAGCTAGGTTTACAATTGAATGATGAAGATGTTTTAAAAGTAACGCAGCGTATTATTGAATTAGGTGATAAGAAAGAAGTAGTTACCAAGGAAGATTTACCTTATATAATTTCTGATGTCTTGGATAGTAATGTTTATGAAGAACGTATTACTATTGAATCTTACGTGTTAACACATGCTAAGGGGTTAAAGCCATCTACAACCGTTTCTGTGAAAATAGATGGAGTCTTAATAGAGGAGCATTGTCAAGGTGATGGTCAATTTGATGCGTTTATGAATGCATTAGGTAAGGTATATAAAAGTAAAGGGTTAACATTACCTAAACTTACTGATTACGCAGTTAGAATTCCACCTGGATCAAGCTCTGATGCACTTTGTGAAACAGTAATTACTTGGAAAACTAATGATAAAACTTTTAAAACAAGAGGGTTAGATTCTGATCAAACCGTCTCGGCCATAAAAGCTACTCAAAAGATGTTGAATATAATTTAACTTTAGTAAAGTTACATTTATAGCCAAATATTCCTTTTTTTTGATTAAATTACTACCTTAATTTTGTACGTTAAACTATGGTAGCTATAAATATTACTTCAATTTCAAAAAAGATATTGTTCTCTTTTATATGCATGACTTTATCAGCAGGTACAGTGTTTGCATTTTCAAATTTTCAGGAAGACCCAATTGAGTATACTAATGAATATTTAGAATACGGCGGTGTTGTTTTGGACAGTGAAACTGGTAATGCGTTGGTTTTTGCAACATTAACGGTTAAAGAAACAAATATCAGTACGATAACAAATTCCGATGGCAAATTTCTGTTAAAAGTCCCAAAAGATCTAGACAATGGGGTGTTAATAATATCCTATATTGGATTTGATACGAAGGAGGTTTTATTGACAACATTAAAGGCTGAAGATAATAAAATTGAATTAATCAATTCAATAATTAAGTTAGGGGAAATTAAATTGGTAGCTCCAAATGATGCCAAAGCTTTGGTTAAATCTACCTTAAAGAAAAAAGCTATTAATAATGTGAATGAACCTGTCTTAATGACCGCTTTTTACAGAGAAACTATTAAAAAAGGTCGCAAAAATGCCTCTTTAGCTGAAGCTATTGTAAATGTGTATAAGCAGCCTTATACCTCTTCTAGACAAGATGATATAGAGCTGTTTAAGGCAAGAAAAAGTACTGATTACAACAAGTTAGATACAGTAGCTTTAAAATTACAAGGAGGTCCTTATAATCCATTATATATCGATTTAATGAAGTACCCTGAATATATTTTTAATTCGGAT
The DNA here is from genome assembly GCF_003449015.1 of Aureibaculum luteum. Classification (GTDB taxonomy): domain Bacteria; phylum Bacteroidota; class Bacteroidia; order Flavobacteriales; family Flavobacteriaceae; genus Aureibaculum; species Aureibaculum luteum. Next base: position 128,532 of record NZ_QRGD01000002.1, read on the forward strand.
ATGATTGATTCTTACAGATTTAGCTTTGCACCTACAACTACAATTAATGGTAATGCCGTTTATGTCGTTCAGTTTAAACAACTAAATACGGTTACAGAACCCTTATATTATGGAAAACTATATATAGATGTTGAAACTTCAGCGTTAAAAAGTGCGATCTACAATTTGAATGTTGAAAATAAAGAATTAACAGGCGACCTTTTTGTGCGAAAAAAACCAAGGGATATTAAAGTGTATCCTACCAATGCGGCTTATAGGGTAGATTACCTAGAGAAAGATGGTAAATGGTATTATGGTTATGGAAATGTGCAATTGAGTTTTAAGGTGAAACGGAAACGTAAATTGTTTAGTTCGAACTATTCATTAACAAGTGAAATGGCGGTAACCGATTGGAAATTTAATATTGATAATGAGAAGTTAAAAAATAGAGAAAAGCTTAAGAAATCTGTTGTTATAAGTGATGCAGCATCAGGGTTTTCAGATCCTGAATTTTGGGGAGCATATAATGTTATTGAACCTGAAAAGTCTATTGAATCTGCTATTAATAAAATAAAGAAACAACTAAATAAAGCCAATAAAGGGTAAACTGCTAATCAATTCTATTATTAAACGTACTTTTGCAGAAAATTACATAAAATTATGTCAACGTTTTCTGATTTAGGTATTCAATCCTCTTATATAAAATCTTTGCAAGAATTAGGAATTACTGTTCCTACAGAAATTCAAGAAAAAGCTATTCCTGTACTTTTAAGTACAAAGACAGATTTTATTGGATTAGCTCAAACAGGTACGGGTAAAACTGCCGCTTTCGGACTGCCTATTTTGCAATCAATAGATCCTTCTAAAGATGAGATTCAGGCTTTAATTTTGGCTCCAACGCGAGAATTGGTACAACAAATCCAGAAACAATTATTTAGGTTCACGAAGTATCATTCAAAAAAAATATTTTCTGAAGGAATTTATGGTGGTGAAAAAATTGATATTCAATTGAAAAGAATTCAACGTACCACGCATATTGTTGTTGCTACTCCTGGACGATTGATTGATTTTATTGAAAGAGGAGAAATTGATTTACAACATATGAAGACGTTAGTTTTAGATGAGGCTGATGAAATGATGAGTATGGGATTTAAACAAGATTTAAATACCATATTAAAATATACAAGTGGGCTTAGAAATACATGGTTGTTTTCGGCTACCATGCCAGATGAAATTCAAAGTATCATTAAGAAATATATGTCGCCAAAGGCTGTACGAATTGCAGTAAACGAAAACAACTTAGTAAATTCAAATATTAGTCATCAATATTTAATCACTACTATAAAGAAAAAAGTAGATGTTCTTATCCAGTTTTTAGAAAGTAAGCCCGAAGAACGAGGTATTATTTTTTGTAGAACAAAAGCAGGTACACAAAATCTTACAAATATTTTGAAGGAAGAAGGCTTCTCTGTAGGAGCTTTGGAAGGTGATATGCAACAAAGAGATCGTGATAAGGTAATGCGGGCTTTTAAAAATGAAAGTGTACAAATCCTTATTTCAACAGATGTTTCTGCTCGTGGAATCGATGTTAATAGTTTAGCCTTTGTAATTCACCATCAATTGCCAGAGCAATTAGAATATTATACCCACAGAAGTGGTAGAACGGCAAGAGCTGGAAAAAAAGGAGTTTCAATGGCATTGATTTTGCCAAGTGAATTACAGTTGATTCACGGGCTTCAAAAGAGCTTAGACATAAAATTTACGGAAGTATTTTCATCTTAGAAAGAGCATACTTATTTCTTTTAAAAATAGATCATTTTAATCATTTAGAAATTTTTTAGTAAATTTCATTCATCTAACTTAATGTTGAATAGACTATTATGCTAAAGAATATCTGCCTATTTATGGTCTTATCCGTTGTAATTGGATGTAAGAAAAAAATTGAAGACCCTTTTACTTGGAAAACAATAAAAGTTACTGCGACTGCCTATAATTCAACTACAGCACAAACAGATGGGAATCCACATATTACCGCTTGGGGCGATAGTCTAAGACCTGGAATGCCATATATTGCCGTTTCTAGAGATTTACTTAGAATGGGATTAAAGCATAATACACCCATAAAAATTGAAGGAATAAAAGGAACTTATCTTGTAAAAGATAAAATGCATTATCGTTGGAGAAATAAAATTGATATCTATATGGGTAAAGATATTAAGCGAGCGAAAGAGTGGGGCCGTAAGAAATTAGAAATACAATACGGTGTTATCGATACTACAAAAATAAAAAAATAATTTTTTTGTGATTTTTCAGAGACTTCAGTTACTAATGGAGTGTAATTAATTTTGAATGACCAAGAAACAAGCATTTACTGAAGTTATAAAAGAGAACCAAGGAATTATTTTTAAAATAACTTCAGTTTACACAAATAACAAAGAAGATCAACAAGATTTATATCAAGAAATAGTTTATCAGCTGTTTAAGTCTTATAAGACCTTTAAGGGTAACGCTAAAATTAGCACCTGGATGTATAGGGTAGCTTTAAATACATCAATAACCTACTTGAAAAAGGAAAAAAGAGGTGGCGTTCGAATTCCAATTGAAAAAATACTTACTTATAAAACGGAACAAGAAGATACCATTATAGAAGATCGTATTGTACTGTTACATACCAAGATTAAAAAATTAAATATCATAGAAAAAGGTATAATTCTACTTTATTTAGAAGGAAAAAACTATGATGAAATAGCCGAGATAACAGGATTCACAAACACAAATGTGGGTACCAGATTATCTCGAATTAAAGAAAAATTAAAAACACAAATTTTAAAGTAATATGGAATTAGAAGAAATGAAATCGCTTTGGTTCAATTTATCTAAAGAAGTTGAACAACAAAAAATATTAACTGATCATTTAATAATTGAAATGACAAAGGAACGTATTAACTCGAAATTGAATAAAATAGCTCTTCCTGAAATGATTGGAGCATTGGTTTGTTTTACTGGAGCCTTATTTATTCTAGTAAATTTTTCAAAATTAGATACCTGGTATTTTATTACCTGTGGTGTTTTTACTATTTTGTATCTTATTTTACTGCCTATAGTTTCGCTAAGAAGTTTATTCAAAATGAAAAATGTTTCGCTTGATGATACTAATTATAAGCAGACCTTAATTAAATTTTCAAGAAATAAAAAAAGATATATGATGATTCAAAAATCAAGTATCTACTTTAGTCTTTTATTAGTATTTACAGCAATGCCTTTAGCAGGTAAAATAATAAATAATAAAGATATTTTCTTTGAAAGTAACATTTGGTATATCTATTTACCCATTATGTTGGTATTTCTATTTTTCTTTTCAAGATGGGGAATTAAATGTGTAAATAATGTAACGCAATCAAGTGAAGATTTATTAAAGGACCTTGAAAAATCTTCAAGTAGTAATTAAAATAAATTTTTATTTAAAAATAAAGTAAATTTTATTAATCTGATAATTAGTTGTTTAAATAATATCTTCTAAAAAATGTAAAAAAACATTGATTTTATGTAGGAGTTTTTGGGTAGAAGTTGTTTTAATAGTGAATAGTGAAATAATATTAATCAAATTATAATAACAGATATACTATAAGATTAATAGAACAAAGGGGTAAAAAACTGTCTTAACGCAATGGTGAGTTAAGGCAGTTTTTTTTGCGTTATTTTAAATTATCAAAATACATTATTATATGTAATTAAGTTTAGTATTTTTGAAACGTTAAAAGTGGAAAATCGTACTCAATGAAATGTAGTGTATTGTTAATTGTTTTTATAGCCTTTTTTTCCTGTAAATCTGCTCAAAAAATTGTGGATAAGCCAATAGTTTTTGACGAAGAAAGGAAGGCGTTAACCTTAGCTTATTTGTCTAATCGTTATGGATTAGAACAAGAATTGCCAATAATAGAGCCTAAAATGGTGGTACTACACTGGACGGCTATTCCTACTTTAGAAAAATCTTTTACAGCGTTTAATAAATCAGCTTTACCAAACTGGAGACCTGCATTGGTTAATAAGAGTGGTTTAAATGTTTCTTCACAATTTTTAGTAGCTCAAGATGGTACTATTTATCGTTTAATGCCCGAAACTTTTATGGCTAGGCATGTTATTGGATTAAACCATGCAGCAATTGGCATAGAAAATGTAGGAGGTACAAAAGATACGCCATTGACGGAGGCTCAATTAAAATCTAATATATGGTTGGTTACTTATTTAGCTAAAAAATATGATATTCAATATGTGATTGGACATTATGAATATACTAATTTTGAAGGACATCCATTATGGTTAGAAAAAGATGCCAATTATAGAACAGAAAAAACTGATCCTGGTATAGATTTTGTAAACAAAGTTAAAAGTGCTACAAAAAGCTTAAATTTGAAACCAACACCTTTAAAATAAGAATTGATTTATACGAGGCATTAAAATCAACTTAATGATAATGCCAAGGGTAAAACTTCAACGAATAATGATCAAGACAATTAAACTATGAAATTAAGAATACTACTTATAACTATTATCCTATTAAGTACAGAATTAATGTTGGGTCAATCTGAAGAAATGACCAGCGAACTTTATAAGACTTATGAAAAGTTTAAAGAGGTAAGTTTAGACAAACGAAGAATTAAGCATACTAATATAAAGCCATTAGTTGATAAATTTCATAAGAATTCAAAGTTTACTGTAAACAAAGTTGGACAATCTATAGAAGGTCGCGATTTAAATCTAATAAGTATTGGTAAAGGTAAAACCAATGTTTTTTTATGGTCACAAATGCATGGTGATGAACCAACCGCTACACAAGCCATCTTTGATATTTTAAACTTTTTAGATAGTGATGATTTTTCAAAAGAGAAAAAGAAAATATTAAAAAAATTGACATTGCACTTTTTGCCAATGCTTAATCCTGATGGAGCGGAAGTTTTTACGAGAAGAAATGCTCTGGGTGTTGATATTAATAGAGATGCCTTGCGTTTGCAATCGCCAGAAGGAAAAACGTTAAAGCGTGTTAGGGATAGTTTAAATGCTGAATTCGGATTCAATTTACATGACCAAAGTACCTATTACAATGCTGAGAGAACGGATAAACCAGCAACGATTTCTTATTTGGCACCTGCTTATAATTATGAAAAGGAAATAAACGATGTTAGAGCCAATGCCATGAAGGTTATTGTTTATATGAATTCTATTATACAAAAATATGCCCCAGGTCAAGTAGGGCGTTATAGTGATGATTTTGAGCCTAGAGCATTTGGAGATAATATTACAAAGTGGGGTACGAGTGCAATTTTAATAGAATCAGGGGGGTATTTAAATGATGTGGAAAAACAAGAAATTAGAAAACTAAATTATGTTTCTATTCTTTCTGCAATTTATACAATTGCAAATGGTGATTATAATGATATCGCTGTTGAAGATTACAATAAAATCCCTCAGAATGATCGTAAATTATTTAATCTAAAAATTAAAAATCTTACCTATGAGCTAAACGGGAAACCTTATAAAATAGATTTAGGTATCAATCGCATCGAGGTTGATAATAGAGAAAATACAGATTTTTATAATGTTGGTAGAATTGTAGACTTAGGAGATTTGTCTACTTATTATGGATATGAAACTTTTGATGCAGAAGGTTATAAAATTGTTGCAGGTACATTATACCCAACAATGATTGCTTCTAGTACAAGTTACGAAAGACTGAATGCTTTATCGATGTTAAAAAAGGGATATGGCTATGTTAAAATGGCAAAATTACCTGATGTTAGATATACAAGTAAACCAATGACTGTATTAAAAGTAACTAAAGCTACTCCTAAATTGGATGTTAATGTTGGTAGAAATCCGACGTTTTTATTGCAGAAAAACGGTGTGAATGAGTATGCTGTGGTAAACGGTTATTTAATTAATTTAAATGGTGAAAACCCTAATTTTAAAAACGGTTTAATTTATAAGTAAGAAGAGATTACCAACCCATTCTTTTTTTTAATCCGTCAATATGAGCATAGTGGTGAACGGAATGCCATGCGTAAATTCCGATATTTTCAGCAAGAGAAACTTCTTCATTGGTTTCTGGGTGTACAAAAGTATGTTGTAACTCGTTAGCACTTAATCCCTTTAAGAAATACACCCATTTTTGATGTAATGTATCTAAAGATCTTAAAGAGAGTAGGATGGGGGCAGATTTACCATCTCTAAGTTCAGCCCAGCGATCTTCATAATAGGTTTTTATGATTGGTTTCACTTCTGTTAAAGCCCATTTAAAGCGGATATAGCTATTGTAATGGCTATCTGACAAATGATGCACAACTTGTCTAACTGTCCAACCACCAGGTCTGTAAGGTGTATCCAATTGCGAATCATTCAAATAGCTTACAAGTTTTGTCAATTGTTCTGGGAAATCTTCCAAAATTTGAATCCAATCTGTAATATGTTGGGAAGAAATAGGAGTGGGTATTTTTGCTTTACCTATAGGATATTTAAGGATATCAATGTCTGTTACTGGCATTTTAGTTTTAATTTTAAGAAGCAACAACACTACAAATATAAAAAAAGACTCCATTTTGTGGAGTCTTTTTTAAAATTTTTATAAAACCTTGTGTGAATTTTATTTCACATCTATCAATTCCACATCAAAGATTAATGGAGCGTCAGGAGGAATTACTCCACCTGCACCTCTAGAACCATAAGCTAATGCTGATGGAATTACCATACGAGCTTTATCTCCAACTTGTAATAGTTGAATACCTTCATCCCAACCTGCAATAACTTGGCCAACACCAATTGCAAACTCGATAGGTTCTTTACGTTCAAATGATGAATCGAAAACGGTACCATCTAATAACTGGCCTCTGTAGTGCACAGAAACTTTAGCACCTTTAGTGGCACTTTTTCCATTTCCTTTTTCCGTGATTTTATATCTTAATCCGCTATCTGTTTTTTCAAAACCTTTAGAAACATCACTCAATAATTTTTCAGAATTTTCTTTTTCTTCAGCTTCTCTTTTTGCTCTAGAACCTTCAAAAGTTCTAAAAGCCTCTATAGCGTTAAAATCTTCTGCTTCTTTACCAACTCTTATAATTTCAATGCTTTCTGTTTTGTCATCTTGTTGAATACTGTCAACAACATCTTGACCTTCTATAACATTTCCAAATATGGTGTGCTTATTATCTAACCAAGGAGTTGGTACATGCGTAATAAAAAACTGACTTCCATTAGTTGCTGTACCAGAATTGGCCATAGATAAAACACCCGGTTTGTCATGTTTTAAATCAGGATGAAATTCGTCATCAAAACTATAACCTGGATTTCCAGTACCTGTTCCTTGTGGACAACCACCTTGAATCATAAAATCAGGTATTACCCTGTGAAATTTTAAACCATCATAGTAAGGTTTTCCTTGTGGAAGTATATTATTTTCTAAATTCCCTTCTGCTAGAGCGACAAAATTACCAACTGTTCCAGGTGTTTTGTCGTATGTTAACTCAACTATTATTTCACCTTTGGTGGTGTTGAATTTTGCGTATAATCCGTCTTTCATTATTATATTTTTTAAATGTACTCGTTTTTAATTGTCGGCAAAGATAGTTTGCTTTTAAGCGAAATAAAAACCAAATACTATTTATTTAGTTCTTTTAATAGTATTTCAATTGCTTTATCTAATTGAGGCTGCTTACCCTCTAATCTATCTTTAAAGCTTTCAGCTACATAAACATCAGGACTTACGCCTTCACTTTCCAAGTTTTTACCATCAAGCGTATAACATCCCCAAGAAGGCAAACGATAAAAAGAACCATCAACTAAAGATTTACCTGTGGTAAAAATAATCCATCGATAAGTTTCAGTTCCTACAATGGTGCCTAAACCCAACTCTTTGAATCCACTAGCAGTCATCTCAGCATCAGATAATGATTGTTCATTAATTAAAAGAACAATTGGTTTATTACCATAATTAAAATTAGACTGGCCGGTTAACTTACCTTCTCTATATTTCCAATTTAAATATTTTTTTTGTTGTAAAAAATTAAGCACACCATCATGTACATTTCCACCTGTGTTAAAACGTAAGTCAACTATTAAAGCCTTTTTATCGGCCTCGTTACTTACTAAATCTTCTTTAAATTTTGTCAATTCGCCACCAGACATATTTTTCATATGAACATAGGCTATTTTATTATTTGATTTAGTATCTACATAGTTTTGGTTAAAATCTTGCCATTCATCATAAAGTAAGCTTTTGATAGTATTAGTAGATGAAGCATGAACATTTACTTTATGTTCAACACCTTTACGTTTCAATGTTAGTGTAATCTCATTTTCAAAAGAGGGAACAGAGAAATATTTTTCTCTATTTTCTGTTTTTACAATTTTGACTCCATTTACGGCTACTAATTCATCACCCTTTTTTATGTTTTTACCTTTTACATCTGTAGGACTTTCTTTTACAATCGCATCTACGATATACGGATGAGTATTATTAAATAAAATTCCGGTTGCTAAAGAACGTGTACCATAATAAACATCTTGTTCATTACCATGCGAGTTGAATCCAAAATGTGACGTGTTCAATTCTCCAAGCATATCATTAAAAATTAAACTTAAATCATTTCTACTGGTAACATTGGGTAAATATTGAGCATAATGGTCGCGTAATTTTTGCCAGTTTTGACCATGGAAATTTTCATCATAGAAATTCTCTTCCATACCCGCCCAAGCTTCATAAAACATTTGATCAAATTCATTTACAAGAGCTTTATTAAATGTGAAATTGGTTTCAATTTCCTTTAACTTATTACCCTCTATATCAAGTGTTGCAATAGCTCCATCAAAAAGGATATAATTGTTTTTAGATGAGGATACAATTTGATAACTATTAATTTTCTTATCACTTACACTTTCGGTTTTGTTTTTTTCAAAAGGTTCTAAAGTAGTTTTCCATAGTTTGCTTTTACCTTCACTATGATTAGAAATATAGTAAATAAAGGTTTTATCATCTTTTGTTACAACGGTAATATTTTCTTGCTGACCAAAACTGGGACTAATTTGTTTTAGACGTTCCATTGTATTATTTGGGTTAATAGTTACCACTGGTTTTACAACTTTTTCTTCCTCCTTATTTTTGTCTTTTTCCTTTTTTGATTTAGATTCCTCTTTTTTCTCTTCTTCAAATAATTTTTCAATTTTATTTAATTTAAAAGGGGCTTCATATTTATCTAAAGCCATTTGATAAATTTTAGAATTTGTAGTTCCCATTGGATAGCCTGGTTGTAGTTTATCAGAAGAAAAGTAGATAAATTTACCATCAGGAGACCAAGTAGGTTCTGATTCAGATACTTTGGTATTGGTTAAGTTTGTCGTTTTTTTTGTAGCGATTTCATAAGTAAAAATGTCAGATTCAAAATTGCGATGTGCATTGTAAACTACATACTTATCATCTGGAGAAAAATAAGGATTACTATTATAAAAACCCCATAATTCATCGGTTACAATGGTGTTTGTTTTAAAAGTAATTAAATCTATGATAATTATATTATTTCTTCCACTGATATAAACACCCTTTGTTCTATCACTATTAAAAGTTAGTTGTCTATTATTCTTATTGTTTTTTGTAATTTGTTTTTTATTGGAATTATCTTCGGCATTTATTGAATACCAGTTGTAGTACCCTTTTAAGGATTGCGAATAAATTAAGGTTTTATTATTTTTTAACCATTTTACCTCTTGTACAGCTTCTATCGGGTCCGTTTTTATTTCTTTTATAAATTTTCCTTTTATATCAGAAATAAATAATCTACCTCTTGAAACAAAAGCTAACTTTTTATCATCTGGTGATACATCAAAATAGCTTATTTTACCTTTAGTTTTAAAACTCTGATCTTTATTTAAGGTATTGTTTTTAAAAATTCGAATTATTGGTTTACTCGTTTTTCCAGAGTTTACATCATAAACATAAATTTGATAATCTTTTCTAAAAACAACTTTTTCTCCATTGGCACTTACTTTAGGCCACATTATTGAAGTTTTAAAATTTGTAAGTGATTTTTTTACACCATTATTAAACGTGTAAAGATTGTATTCATCATTGGCTTCATCAGATTTAAAATATAGAGTTCCATTTTTATCGAAAGTCGCTCCAAAATCTTTACCTCTATATGTTGTATATTTTTTAAATGCCTTGGTTTTTGTGTTGTATGATTTTATGTCAGGATTGTAATCTCCTTTATATCTTTTCCTATGTGCAAATCGACCACTTTCCCATGATTCGTTAAAATAAATTTCATCATTAAGCGGATTTTCAACTACGTTGTGAACGGTATTAAAATAGTTTTCAAATAGTCGTATCGGGGTTCCTCCATTTTTATTAATACTATAGGTTGTAAAACTATTGAACCGTCCAGAAGTAAAATAAATGGTAGCACTGTCCCAGCTCCAAGAAGAAACTTTATCATCACTTTCATGAAAAGTAAGTTGCGTAATTTCTCCACCTTTTAAAGGTATAATGTATACATCTGCATTACCGAATTGATTACTCGAGAACGCTAACCATTTTCCATCAGGAGATACACTAGGATTGGTTTCGTCGCCTTCCATTGCTGTTAATCTTTGAGCGTTTCCTCCAGAAGTAGGTACTTTCCATAGATCACTATCCATACTAAAAATAATAGATTCAGCATTTGGTGTTAATGTTGGATCAAGCGTAAAAAAAGTGTCGGTATGTTGTGCGGAAGTAAGATGGACTATTGAAAAGGCAATAGTCATTAACAGGAATTTATAGAACTTCATAATAATAAGGTTTGGTTTAAACCTTAAAATTACCAAATTTTATTAGAAACGCGATAAATTTAGAAAAACGTATGGTTAAAATTAACTAGTTGAGTAATTTAACCATTCAAATAAGAAACAGAACTACTTTATAATCTTAAAAGTCCCGTTTTTATCACCAACCTCTACTTGAATAAGGTATACACCATCTGGTAAATGATCCATATATAATTTAGATTCTGAAGCGACAGGTTTTTTTGACAATACCTTCTGACCAATAGTATTATAAACGTTTACAATGGCGATGTTTTCATCTGCTCTCAACGTTAAAACATCATTGGTTACAGGGTTAGGTGAATAATTAAAACCAACGGAAACCAAGTCTTCAATACTGGCAGTTGTAGTATTTAGTAAGGTGTAATGGTCTATGCCAATGCCCCATGTGAAGGTGTTTTCATCATCATAAATAAATTTGACTTTGAAAGCATTATTAATATATGCTGTTACATCGATGCTTACACTTTGGTTACTACCGCTATTCGGAGCTGTATCATCACCATCTACTAAAAGTACATTTTGCCATATTGTACCATCCCAAACATCAACCATAAAATTACCACTATTGCTAAATGTTTGATGATTATATATCAGCTCTATTGCAGCTGTAGAAACACTTTGGGCAATTAAATCTATGGAAGGACCTTCTAATTCTACGTAATTATTCACAAAACTACCACAGCTATTGTCATTAAAAATTACCCCACCTGAAGAGAAACTAGCAGGATTTGTATAGCCACTACCAATGAGTGAACCTGAATATCCAAACTGCCAAGTGCAGCCGGTAGGACCAGAAGTTGCTGACCAACCCTCAGGAATTACTGACGCATTAAAATTCTCCTCTTGTATTTGAGCGTTGCCTATCCAGGCCATACAGCATAACATACACAGTAAAATTACTTTTCTCATAGAATTGAATTTTAATTCCACTATAATTATTCGAATTCTACTTGATATATGTTTTTAAGTAGTGATTTTTTTTCCATACTTTTTTGTTTATGATAAGCTCGTTATTAAACAGCGTTCATCATTTATTATAAACAATCTAAGTTAGAGGTAAATAGTATAACGTAAAAAGTGTTAAAATATTTTAGAAAAAGTGTACTATAAAATCAACGTCAAAAATGTACGGAAACTATTAGAAACACTAATGCTCAGCATTAGTACAATAGCCCATGATATTACGGAATTAAAAACTAAATTTTACTTGAATTATCTAACATATAAAAATCCATCAAAACCATAGCTGTTAAAGCTTCTACAATAGGTACAGCTCTGGGTACAACACAAGGATCATGTCTTCCTTTACCTTGCACATTTATGGCATTACCTTCTGTGTCTATGGTATCATATTTTTGAAGTAATGTGGCTACCGGTTTAAATGCGACGTTAAAATAAATATCCATTCCGTTAGAAATACCACCTTGAATACCACCAGATAAATTTGTTTTAGTAGATCCGTCTGCATTAAAAGCATCATTATGTTCAGATCCTTTTAGTTTTGTGCCTTCAAAACCACTACCATATTCAAAACCTTTTACGGCGTTTATGGTAAGCATGGCTTGACCTAATCTGGCATGTAATTTATCAAAAATGGGTTCACCAAAACCTAAGGGTACATTTTTAGCTACACAAGTAATGGTACCACCAATGGTATCACCTTGTTTTTTAATAGCTTTTATATGGTCTATCATTTTTGTAGCTGTTTCTGTATCAGGACAACGAACAGCATTTGATTCTGTTTGCGATAAATCTAATTCTTGATAGGATTTATCTAAAGTAATTGCTCCTACAGAATTGGTAAACGCATTAATTTTTATGTCTTTTAGTATTTGCTTGGCGATGGCTCCGGCAACAATCCAATTGGCAGTTTCACGAGCAGATGAGCGTCCTCCACCTCTAAAATCTCTTAAACCATATTTTTTAGTATATGTATAATCAGCATGAGAAGGTCTAAAAGTATTTTTAATATCTGAGTAATCATTGGATTTTTGATTGGTGTTTTTGATTATAAAACCAATAGAAGTACCCGTAGTTTGACCATCAAATATACCCGATAAAAACTCAACAGTGTCAGGTTCTTTCCGTTGGGTAACAATAGCAGATTGACCAGGTTTACGTCGATCTAATTCATTTTGAATCGCTTTAAAATCTAATGTGATACCAGCGGGACAGCCATCTATAATACCACCAATAGCGGCTCCATGTGATTCTCCAAACGTAGTCAGTTTAAATAATTTTCCTATACTGTTGCTCATTTACTAAAAATTGAAAAGCAAAGATAAAATAATAATTCTATACTATAAGCTTAGGTTCAATATAACTTTTCTTTCGTATTGTTATCTTTTTAAGCATTTGAATATTGAATATTCATTTTTGTATTGATAAAATATTGCAAATATCTCACCCCTTCAATGGCTTTAAAATAGAATTCACCTTTATGGTATCGTTTATCATTTCATAGTTTTTATTCTCCCAATTTGTAGCGAGCAATCATTTTCATAAAATGACCTACGTCATTTTACGAAATATAGAGAAGGCATAATTTTACAGTTAAATAAATCAACCATAAAAGTTAGAATTTGAAGCGTCTGTAATTTCTTTAAATGAACGTTCACAGCATTAAAGTATAGTAACAGCAGACGATACAATTAGAGTAAAGTAAATCATTAAATGAAATAATAAAAAAATAGATTATGAATAATTTCAGATATAGACCAAAAGACAATTTTATTCAAGAGGCAAACTGGAAACAACTTTTTGTTCTTACAGAACATTGGAAATCTGATCTTTTGTTTTTTGCAGATGATATAAAATTTCTACATGATTTAATTGATAAATATTTTCTATGGATAGCAAGAAAAGAACATATTGATAAGGTACAAGAGATAGAAATTAACTTGCTAAATGTAGATAGACAAAATTCTTTGTTATTAAAGAAAACGAATAAACATCTAGAACATTTAGAAGCTTTAATTGATGATCCGTTTAAATATGATGCTTATGAATTTAGAAATGAACATGAGCAACTTGAAGATGATTTATCTGATTTCCTAAAATCTTTTAGAAAAAATAGAAAGGAAGTTTTTAGTATTACTGAATTTATAATTGATAAAGAAGAATTAGTAAGGCATTTAGACTTTAGTAAAATTAAAAATTATGCTTAAAATATGTGATTCTATAGCTATAGGTTAACATTGACCTGTATCATATTAATTACAAATTCATATATAAAATTTTACATTTCAAAATTGAAGGAGATGAAAAAATACAGATGGTTAATAGTTACAGCAGTTATTGTAATTGCAGCAATAGGTTATTTTTATGTAAGGCCTAAAATTGAGTCTAAAAAAGTAGCTTATACGTTTACCGTTTTTCAAAAAGGTGATATTGAGTCTGATGTGTCTAGCACAGGAACATTGGAAGCCATTAATACTGTAGATGTAGGTACACAAATATCTGGTACCATCTCTAAAATATATGTTGATTACAATGACCAAGTAAAGGCAGGGCAATTATTGGCTACTATGGACATGAAGATGCTACGCACGGCGTTAGAATCTGCTTCGGCCAATTTAGCCGTGAGTCAAGCCCAATTGAATCAGGTTGAAGATGATTATAAAAGGAATAAGGTGCTGTTTGAAAAAGATGTTATATCTGAAAAAGAATATAATACTTCAAAATATAGTTATGAGCAAGCTGTTAGTTACAAAAAAGCATCTCAAGCTGCACTTACAAATGCACAGGTTAATATGGGATATGCAAAAATATTATCACCTATTAATGGTGTCGTTATTGAAAAAACCGTAGATGAAGGACAGACCGTTGCTGCAAGTTTTTCTACACCAACAATGTTTATTATAGCGGAAGATTTGTCTAAAATGCAAATTTTGGCAGATGTTGATGAAAGTGATATTGGTTATGTAAAGGATAGTATGGACGTACGTTTTACCATACAAACCTATCCAGATAAAAAGTTTTTTGGTAAAGTGAGCCAAATCCGATTACAGCCTACAGAAATAAACAATGTAGTTAATTATCAGGTAGTTATTGATATAGAAAATAAGGGTGGGTTATTAATACCAGGAATGACTACGAACATAGAGTTTATTACAGCTAAAGCAAAAAATGTATGGCTTATAAATAATTCTGCTTTACGCTTTAGACCCACTGAAGCAATGCTACAAGAAGTTAAACCTATATTAGAAGATAAGGCAAAAACAATAGTATCTGATTCTCTACAGGTAGCGTTTAAAAATGCGATTAATAATGAAGAGTTATTTACGCCAACAAATTTCAAGAAAAGTTTACCCGCCAATATTAATGGTTTCTTTTATAATAATGAAAACGGTAAACTAGATTTCAAATTTATAGAAACAGGTATTACATCAGGGTTACAGTCTGAAGTTATAAAATTTTTAGATGAATCTGAAATAACAGAAAATATAAAGGCTATCAACGGTATAAAATCTAAAAAATAGAAAAAGATGCCTGTAAAAAAAGTCATAGAAACCAAAAAGTTAAACCGTATTTTTAAAAATGGTGAAATAGAGGTGCATGCCCTAACGGACATAGATATGATTATTGAAGAAGGTGAATTTGTTGCCATTATGGGAGCGTCTGGTTCTGGAAAGTCAACCTTACTACATATTATTGGCTGTTTAGATAGGGCTACCTCCGGCGAATATGATTTAGACGGAGTACAAGTAAATAAATTAGGTAAAAATCAGTTGGCAGATGTCCGAAATCAAAAAATAGGTTTCATTTTTCAAAGTTATAATTTATTGTCACGTACTACGGCACTTGAAAATGTTGAACTGCCTCTTATTTATGATAGAACGGGGCAATTTCCGAACTCAAAAGAACTGGCTCAAAAAGCTCTTGAACAAGTGGGATTAGCAGACCGTATTTACCATAAATCAAATGAACTTTCTGGTGGACAACAACAGCGTGTTGCTATTGCTAGAGCATTGGTTAACAATCCCGCTCTTATTTTAGCAGATGAACCTACAGGTAACTTAGATAGTAAAGCCAGTATTGATATTGCCGATCTTTTTGTTCAATTGAATAATAAGGGAAAAACAATTGTTATGATTACGCATGAACCAGAAATTGCACAATTTGCAAAACGCATGATTTATTTACGAGATGGACAAATTATTTCTGATAAAGTTATAGAAAAAAGGAGTACAAAAGCATTTGCACTCAAAGAATTGGAAAAACCAGTTGAAACTCCTTAATTGAACAATTATGAAAAGGTTTTTGAAAATATTTAAAGTTGCTTTTCTGTCTATCTATAAGAATAGGACGCGGAGTTTATTGACTATGTTGGGTATTATAATTGGTGTAGGAGCTGTTATTATGACCATATCAGCAGGAGAAGGAGCAACATTAGAGGTTGAAAACCAAATATCAGGGTTAGGTACCAATCTATTAATGATACAAACCAAGTCAGAACATAAGGCAGGTATCAATGTAAGAATGGGACGCCCTATTGATGAGAAAGATTTTGAAATGCTTAAAAAAAATTCAGTTTGGATGCCCCAATTATCTCCTCTAGTAGCTATTGGAGCTCAAGCTATAGGGCCAAGTGGTTATAAATCTACTATGGTTTATGGAGTTTCTTACGATTATTTTTATATAACGAGTAGGGCATTACAAACGGGTAGTTTTTTTACCGAAGACGACGTGCGAACAGCAAAAAAGTATTGTGTTATCGGCCAAACCATACGAGAAGAACTTTTCCCAGGAGAAGACCCTATTGGTCATCAAATACGTATAGATAAAGTTCCTTTTACCGTACTAGGTCTTTTAACTGAAGAAGGTTCGGGGGGTATGCAGGATATGGATGATATAATATTAGCTCCTTATACAACAATTCAAAATAGACTGTATGGTCATCAAAGGGGGTATACTATGATTTTGGGGAGTGCATTAAGCGAAGATCATATTGCTGACGCAGAAATGGAGGCCTCTGAACTATTACGAGAGTCTCATAAAATAATAGATGGAGATGAAGATGATTTTGAAATTATGACACAAATTGAACTGCAGGAAATTACGGGAAATATTACAGGAATCTTAACCATTCTGTTAGGTGCCGTAGCTAGTATTTCATTAATTGTTGGAGGTATTGGTATTATGAATATTATGCTGGTTTCCGTTACTGAGCGAACTCGAGAAATAGGTACTAGACTAGCGATTGGAGCTAGAGAAAGCGATATTTTAACTCAGTTTTTAATAGAAGCCATAGTGCTCAGCTTGGTGGGAGGTATTTTAGGAATAGTATTTGGAATTATAGGAAATCAAATTATTTATAAAGTGACTGGGTTTTTTATTCCCACCGTTGGTTATTCAATACTCATTGGGTTTGGGTTTTCAGCTCTAGTAGGTGTTGCTTTTGGATATTTTCCAGCACGAAAAGCAGCAAAATTGAATCCGATAGATGCTTTACGATATGAATAAAAAGTAATATAAAAGTAAGACAAATAAAAATATAAAATCATGAAAGATCTACATACGATACTTAAGGAAGTAACGAAACTAACCTTGAATATTCAAATGAATTATCCTGAGCTTTATCGCTCATTAGATGAAAATCCGATGGCATTACCTGTCACTAGTCATCCTCAGATAGATAAAAAAGTGATGCAAGAATATTTGGTAGGATTAAAGGAGTTGTTAGAACGGTATATAGCCGAAGAGAAAATTAAAAACGAATAAAAAATTGACTTTTAAAAGCTACGTCATGGGAGAAATTGCTACATCAAACCGAGAAATAACTTTGTTATATAGTTCAAATTCTGAAAGAGCAAAACAGGCCTTAGCTTATGCAAAAACAGAAGGTTTGGCAATACACGAAGTAGATATTTTAAAAACGAAACTTACGGGTCTCCAAATAATAGAACTTGCAGATAGATTACATCTAGAACCCGCTGATCTTGTTAATCAAGAACACCCTGCTTATACTTCGCATTTGCAACATCATGATTTATCAACGGATGATTGGATAAAAATGATACGGCATAATCCAGAAATAATGAAACAACCCATTGCTTTGAAAGGCGATAAAACAGTATTAGTAGAAACACCTACCGATATTTTAAAAATATAAAATAAATTGAGCAGTTTAAATCAAGATGATTGGTGTAGTAAAATGATTTTATTAATGTAACTGACCATGGTCATTTCAAGAACGCTTCAATTCATTTAGCTTTGAAATACTATTAAATGAGTAATGAAAAATTTAATTTAATTTTTAAAGAATAAAATCATGATTAAAGAAAACACAAAAACAAAAGAGCTCGGTATTTATATGGATCATTCAAAAGCAAAATTAATTGATTTACATTCTGAGAAAAATAGTTACACGATTACATCTGAATTTACTTTTGAAACAAAAGCAGAGGCCTTAACTAGAAGTGAAAACCTTATGCATAATAAACGACAACAAATGCAAGAGGAGTATTATGATAAAATTGCTCAAGTTATTTTGAAATATGATGATGTACTTCTTTTTGGTTTGACCAAAGCGAAAACAGAACTTTTTAATTATCTGAATGAAGATTTACGTTTTAAAGATATTAAAATTAGTGTTGAGCCTGCCGATAAGTTAACGTTAAATCAACAAGATGCTTTTGTGAGAACATATTTTGAAAAATAAGCACTATTTGCGTTGTTGTTGTTGTTGTTGTTAAATACAATTAATAAGATATGTTTATTCTAAAAGTTATCAATCTATAATGGTTTTTTAAAACTGATGTAGAGTTTTTTACGATGTTACAATACATAATAACTCTCAATTACTATTCATTGAGAGACAACATAACCAATTAAATTTTTAAGTTATGATTAAAGACTATTCAAAACACTATAGTAATCTTACTAAATTAATGCGTGAAATGGGTGCTGAAATGCCTGAAGTAATGGGTGGATTTAATAAGTTACACGAAGCTAGTATTAAAGAAGGTGTGCTCTCTTCAAAAAACAAAGAACTTATTGCATTAGGAATTGCCATAACGGTAAGGTGCGATGGCTGTATTGCCTTTCATGTGCACGATGCTTTAAGTTCAGGAGCAAGTTCAGAAGAAATTATGGAAACTATTGGTGTCGCTATTCTTATGGGAGGAGGACCTGCATTAGTGTATGGTTGCCAAGCCATGGAGGCCTTAAGTCAATTTGTGGTATTGGAAAGATAGTTATTTCTTGCCTGATTATTTTTGTAATTCTAAATAAAAATTGGTCATTTGTTCTTTCAAAGGATAAATAAAAAATAATAATGAAAAACCATAAATTATTAATTATCATTTTTACGTTTATATTTCTTTACGGATGTAAAACGCAACAGGTTCAATCTAAACAAGAAGTAAATGGAAATATTCCCCTTCGAGAATATTCGATTCAAGCGGTTTTATGGCAACAAAATGCAGCAGAATATAGAGCATTGGCGTACCAAGCATTCAATTTAGCACAGCTTCAGTTAGATAATATAATTGCGAATAACAAAGAGGCTAAGAAGCCTCTAGCAATAGTAACAGATATTGATGAAACGTTATTAGATAATAGTCCATACAGCGGAAAACAGATAGAACTTGATGAAGAATATACGTCACTCAGATGGGCAGAATGGGTAAAGCTAAAAAAAGCAGAAGCGATACCGGGTGCATTACAATTTTTTAATTATGCAAAAAGTAAAGGTGTAGAAGTGTTTTATATTTCTAATAGATCTATCAAACAAAAAAATGAAACTATAGAGAATCTTTTATTAATAGGATTTCCTTTTGCTGATAAAGCACATGTTTTATTAAAAGATGAAACTAGCGGAAAAGAACCAAGAAGACTTCTAGTACAAGAAAATTTCGAAATTGTATTATTAATTGGTGATAATTTATCTGATTTCTCGGAAACATTTGAGAACAGTTCTACAGAGGTTAGAAATAACAAGGTAGATAGTTTAAGATCCACATTTGGTACAACGTTTATTGTACTACCCAATCCAATGTATGGAGACTGGGAAACAAAGGGTATTATGGAAGGAAAGTATGATTGGACTAATTTTCAAAAAGACTCACTTCGAGTAAAAAAAATAAAGACTTACTAAACACCTTAGAAAGGTAATATATAAAAGAATGATCTAAGTCATTTTAAATGTGCTGTTAAATTTAAATCTTTGAAGTATAGAATACTGAGAAGTATGATACTGAATTTGCTATAAAACTGTAGGAGTTTCCGAATTAAATGGTAACCCAATAGAGGTATATACAACTCTTAAAAAAGAATTCTATTTTTTTTAAGGAAATATATAACTAAAATTATGTTATGGCAGGTTTAAAAATTCCAAAACAACAGGAACTAAAAAGATATAACAAACTATTTGCTGTACTCACAAAATATGGCTTTGAGGATGTTATGGCTCACAACCAAATAAAAAAAATAATTCCCAAAAGTTATCTTAAAAAACATCCTGATACGCAAAAGAATCTTTCTTTTACAAAATACGAGCGTATACGAATGATGTTGGAAGAGTTGGGACCTACTTATGTGAAATTGGGACAAATATTTAGCAACAGAGAAGATATGTTGCCACCTGATTTAATAAAGGAACTTGTAAAGCTACAAGATCATGTATTGACATTAAAAAATTTCAATATTAATGAAGTAGTTGAAAAGGAATTAAAAATAAATAGTACAGATTATTTTCAATCAATTGATACAACACCTTTAGCAGCAGCATCTCTAGCTCAAGTACATAAAGCAATATTATTAAACGGAAATGAAGTAGTATTAAAAGTACAACGGCCCGATATCAAAGAAACAATAGAAGCTGACATTTTGGTAATGAAACAAGTTGCTAAAAGTTTAGAAAAACATAGCAGTCAAGCAAAAGCCTTTCAGCCCAAGCAAATAATAGCTTCTTTTGAAAAAAGTATTAGAGAAGAGCTTCAGTTTTTACAGGAAGTTGAAAACATGGAACATTTTGCTAAAGATTTTAAAGGCAATGCATCTATTTATGTTCCTAAAGTGTATCGAGAACTATCTACAGACACGCTTATTTGTATGGAATTTATTGATGGAATTAAAGTTTCAGAAATTGATATGCTTACTTCGTTAAATATAGATTGTAGTGCTGTTGCTAAGGTTGGCGTAGATTTATATTTAGAACAGATATTAGAGCAAGGTTTTTTTCATGCCGATCCGCATCCTGGAAATATTTTTGTACTTCCAAAGACCCAACAAATTTGTTTTATTGATTTTGGAATGATGGGGTCAATTATGCCAAATGACAGAGAAACGTTAAGCGATCTCTTGTTATATTTTATGAAATATGATGTAAAAAAAATAATTCAATTATTAGAGAAAATTGCAGTAAAAGCCAATATTGATGATTATAAAAAATTAGAGTATGATTTGTATGAATTGATAGTAGGAGTCAGTAATACTTCCATTAAAAATATCAGAATGGGGATTGTTCTTAATCAGTTTAAATCCGTTTTATATGGAAACCATATAGTTTTACCCCATTATATGTATATGCTCATTCGCGGTTTAATAATTATAGAAGGCGTAGGTTTAAAACTAGATCCTAAATTTAATATCACAGATAATTTAGAACCTTACACTACTAAAATCACGAAAAAGCGTTTCAGTCTAAAACGTTTGTTAAAAAAGAACTTCACAAAATTACAAGACCTAAACAGTCTCGCTGATTCATTACCAGATGACATTACTATCATTCTAAATAAAATTAAAGAAGGAAAACTAGTAATTGTACATAAGCATAAGGGCCTAAAAGAATTTCAAAGCACACTAAATAAAGCTTCTAATCGGTTAGTTTTTGCGGTTATTATTGCCGCATTATCTATAGGTTCATCCATTTTAGTGATCGCTAAAATGCCTCCTTTGGTATATGGTATTCCTTTACTCGGAGCTATTGGTTTTATACTCTCTGCATTTTTAGGATTTTATATCGTTATTTCCATTTTTAAGAATAAAGAGTATTAATTTTTTTAATATTCAAAGATTATGCAAATACATCAAGAAATTAGCGAGTTGGTTGGATCCTACATATTGGGTGTACTAATCAGTTTAGGTGTTGGCTTAATATTGGGGCTTGAAAGAGAATATGACAAACTTAAAGAAGAAAGGGGGTTTGCTGGAATTCGTACCTTTCCTATTGTTGCAATTCTAGGGTTTACTTTAGGAACATTAACTGAAAAATTTACGCCGTGGTTATTAATAGTGGGGTTTGGATCATTTATTTTCTTTTTGGTACTTAATAATTTTTACCAGAAACAGGAAGAATATGCCAAAGGTATTACTACCAATATAGCCTTGATAGTCACTTTTGTTTTAGGGGTTATGATCTCTGCAGAATATTATCGTGATGCGGTAGCTACGTCGGTAATAATTGTAACATTACTTTCACTCAAAAATCGATTTCATTCTGTTATTAGTAATATAACTTCTGAAGAACTATTTGCATTTATAAAGTTTTCAATAATAGCTTTGTTAATTCTACCCTTTCTACCTAACAAAACGTATGGTCCAGATCATTTACTCAATCCTTTTGAAATTGGTTCTATTATCGTAATTGTCTCTTTTCTGAATTTCATTGGCTATTTTTTAGTAAAATTTGTGGGTTCTAAAAAAGGGATTCTTCTTACGGCTATTCTTGGCGGATTAATATCTAGTACCGCAGTGGCTTGGAATTACGCCTCAAGAAGTAAGGATTCTCCAGAGCTTTCAAAAAAATATAGTGCAGGTATTATTGTAGCCTCGGCAATTATGTTTCCTAGAATAGCCTTATTAGCTTATATTTTTAACAATGCAATTATTAAATATTTAGCACTACCATTTGGTTTATTGACTTTGATTTGTATCATAGCTACTTTAGTATTAATGCGGAAAGATGACAGCAAGCCTGATACTGATATTAAACTGGGTAATCCGCTTAACATGTTAAATGCGATAGGATTCGGAGTGGTCTATTTAGTGATCCTTTTTGCCGTTTATTATAGTAACCGATTATTTGGTGAAAGTGGTTTGTATTATTCTGCATTAATAGCAGGTTTGGCAGACACGGATGCCATTACTATTAGCATGGCTAAGTTTTCTTTAGACGGAGAAAAATTGCAACTAGCATCATCGGTTATTATTGCAGCTACGATGAGTAATATGTTTGTAAAGCTTATTACTACAATAATAAAAGGTTCAAAAACTACAGGTAAACTAGTAAGCTACGCTTTTGGCAGTGTTATTTTGGTGGGAGTAATCTATATTCTTATCCATAACTGATCACAACTTTATTTTCTCTTCTATTATCGTTTCTAGGTTCTAAATAATTAAAAAAAGCATCTTTTTTTATCATGCTGACCTAGGTCAGTGTCACTATTGTTAAAGCAAATTAATTTTGTTGGTATAATCTAGACAGGAGGTATAAATTTTCTGTCAGTTAAATACACATACAATGAAAAAAATAAACTCAGAAGAAGCAAAAGTGATTGGAAATAATTTGGGTATCGATTGGAATGCTATTCGATTAGACGAATTCACAAAAGGTGTAAATGTTGAATTTGAACATGGCACAAGATATCCAGAAACCAATGTGACTAATAATGATACAGCCTTAACAGGAAAAATAGCTTGGGCACATTTAAAAGAGTTTCCTGATTATTATACACGGTTAGAGAAAATGGAAAATAAAGCGGAAGCGTATTGGAAAGAACGAGAGTTAAACTAATGTGAAAATTTTATACGCTCTGACCTAGGTCAGTGTATTACAGTTAAGAGCTATCTAATTTTGACCTATAAATCTTTACCTAGAGATAAAGAATAATAACAACAATATATAATATTTAAAAAATTAAATCATGGAAACAAAATCAGAATTTTTAAGCGAAGCTATGGTTAAGTTACTAAATTATCGTGTGGAACAAGAAGAGTATTCTTCAAGAATATACTTGGCTATGTCTACTTGGTTAGATGATAAGGGGTTTGTGGGAGCTTCCAAATTATTTAAACAATATAGCGATGAAGAAATTGTACATGCAAATAAAGCACGAAAAATGCTTTTAGCAAACGGGTTACGACCTGTAACACCAGCTTTAAAACAACCAAAACAAGATTTTTTAAGTCTACCTGATGTCATACAATCAGCATTGGCACATGAACAAGAAATTACAAGACAATGTTATGCCCTTACTAAAGCTGCCCATGACGAAGGTAATTTTATGGTAGTGGAATTGGGCTTATGGTACTCTAAAGAACAAGCAGAGGAATTAAGCAAAGTACAGTACCTATTAGATCGTCTGGAAGCTTTTGGTGAAGAGTTAAGCATGTTGAGAAGACTAGATGATGAAATGGGACAATTGGCATCATAATTAGGTAAAATTCACATTAAAAAAAATAGTAATAACATTTAAATAACAAATAAAATGGCAAATATTATAGTAGTTCCATTTAAGGAAGAAAAAAGGGCCATAGATGCCTTACACAAAATTAAAGAATTAGATGCTTATGGAGATATTACCCTCTATGAACATATGATGATTCGAAAAAAAGAAAACAATCAATTTGAAGTATTAAACGATCAAACTGATGAAGAAGGCTGGAGAACCTTAACAGGAGCTGCAGTTGGTGGTTTATTAGGAGCCATTGCAGGACCTGTAGGTTTTGTTATCGGATTGTATTCAGGTTTAGCCGTTGGTGCAATTGCCGATGTAAGTCGTTATGATTTTGAAGATGATTTTGTAAAAAAAGTAAGTAATCAAATGACTGTGGGTACCATTGCTATAATTGCTGAGGTAGGAGAAGACAGTTCCGTTTTTATTAATGAAGCTCTTGAACCTTATAGTTCAGAAATTATAAGAAGTGAAGCAGGAATAGAATTTGACGATTATATAGATGGACAAATTGAAGATATTGAAGATAAAATTGAAGACGAACGCGAAAAACTCAAAAAAGCTACTAAGGAAGAAAAGGTTAAAATAAAATCTAAGATAGCTGAACTTAAAGCCAAACGTAAAATTAAAATTGCTGCGTTAGAAACAAAAAGAAAACAGGCATTAAAAATAATTAAAGACAAAACAGACAATAGAATTAAACAAATGGAAAATCGTCTTAATGACTATGAACATTCTGTTTCTAATTCAATAATGAAAGTTAGAAAAAATAGATTGAAAAAAAGAATCAAAAAACAAGAAGAAAAATTATATCAATTGCATGCTGCATTATGTGAAGATATTGTGGATTGATTTTAAGGTTTTTAATATTTAAAATATAGTAGAGATGGGAAAGTTAATTTTAGTGAGACATGGAAAAAGTATATGGAATGTAGAAAATATATTTACAGGATGGACAGATGTAGATATTGCAGCCGAAGGTGTTGAAGAAGCCATAATAGCAGGTGAAATTATTCGAGATCGCAATATATCCATTGATATTTGTTTTTCATCTTATTTGAAAAGAGCCATTAAAACTGCCGCTATTATTTTGGATACTAGTGATATGATGTACATTGATTTCATAAAAAGTTGGAAGCTAAATGAACGTAATTACGGTGCTTGGCAAGGAAGAAATAAAGATGAAGTGAAAAGAGATGTTGGTGAAGATTTTTATTGGAAGGTTAGGAGGGGATTTAGCACTCCACCTCCTAAACTATCCATAGGTGATGAACGGAATCCGAAATTCGATGAGAAATACAGAAAAGTCAATGTAGATGAATTACCCATCGGTGAATCATTAAAAGACACCAAACAAAGAACGGTCGCCTATTTTTATGAAGCTATTGTCCCTGAACTTGTAAAAGGTAAAACGGTATTGGTGGCGGCTCATGGAAATTCCATTCGAGCTTTAATAGGACATATTGATGGTATTGTTGCAGAAGAAATGCCAAAAGTTGAGGTTCAAACAGGTGTCTTAAATATTTATGAGTTTGATAATATCATGAATGTTAAAGAGAAATATGTACTGCAAAAGGAAGTTGAAGTATTTCATTAATAAATGGTAAAAAGAGATGCGTATTGCAAATTTATCGATAATGGTAATTCTGGTAGGAAGCATTTTAACAAGTTGTGGCTCTGCTAAAACAAAAGCTATACATGGGTCAAAAAAAACTACCAATACAGCCAATATACCATTAAATCAAAATGCTAAAGATACTGTTATAGATACTGAAATAACTAAAAAAGAAGGATGGGAAGAATTTAATATTGATTCTCAAAAAAACCTATTAAAAATAGAAAATCAAATTGAAGCATTAAGAAGGGAGATTGCAAATCATGACAAAAAAAATCAAAAGAAAAAGATCAAAACACTGGATTCATTAGAAGAAAAAAAGAATATACTCAAATCGAGATTAGTTAAAATTAATAAAAGAATTAAATCAAATATAGAAGATATAAATAGAACACAAGAAGTAGTAACAATAGCTTTTGAAAAGGACTTTGTTCAAGATTTAAATGAGCTTTTAATGGGGCTTAGAGATTTTTTGAAAAATAAATAAAAATAGATAGTAATGAAAAAAAATATTTTATCCTTTACCATAATAGTTCTTATGGTAGGGAGCATTTTAACAAGTTGTGGAACGGCAGTAAAGAAAGATGTTGCATCCGCTAAAGAAAATGCAAAGACAGCACATAATGATTTGAATCAGGCAAGAAAAGATTCTCAAGTAGAAGTTAGTAGTACTATGAAAGCAGACTGGGTAAAATTCAAAACAGATTCTCAAATTGCATTAGACAATAGTAAGACTGAAATTAAGAAATTACGAGGGGTAATAGCAAGTTCCAATGAAGCATGTCAGCAAGAGTTAAATAAAGAACTTGACATATTAGAACAAAATAGAAATGATCTTAAAAAAAGATTGAAACAAAAAAATAATACACTCGAAAAAAGTTTGACTAAAATTAATGAAGCCGACAATGCATTAAGAAAAGATTTTCAAAAACAGTTTGTTTTGGATATGAGTGAGTTACAAACAGCATTAAAAGATTTTTTTAGTAAAAACGCTATATAATAAAGTATTATGATCTTTTAATAATAACAATAAAATAATAACAATGTAAATATTAAAATTATGAAAACAAAAGTTTTATCCTTTACCATAATCGTTTTTATGGTGGGAAGCATTTTAACAAGTTGTGGTAATCAATCCAAACAAGATGCGAAAGAAGTTAAACAAGATGCAAAAGAATTGAGTAAAGACTTAAAACAAGGAGCAAAAGACTCTAGTCAAGAGATTAAAACAGCAGTACAATCAGATTGGAATACATTCAAAACTTCATCTGAAAAAGCTATTGAAAATACAGACAAAGAAATTAAAGTACTTAGAACAAAAATTGCGAAAGCCAATAAAAATGAAAAAGAAAAATTGACAAAAGCATTGAATAAATTAGAAGAAAAAAACAAAGAACTTAAAGAGAAACTAGCACAAAGAGGCAAAGAATTTAAAGAAGATGTAATTGATTTTAATGAATCAGCAAAAGCAAACGAAGAAAAATTTGAACGAGAATTTACCCATGATATGAATGAATTAGGTACCGCTTTAAAAGATCTTTTTAAAAATAACGTGGATTAATAATCCTAAACTATAAAGTTATGTCAACTTCAATTTTAAGTTCAGCACAAACTGCAGTAAAAAATTGGTGGATTTCTCTCTTAATAGGTGTCCTATATATTATTGCTGGAGTTTGGGTGTTTCAAACACCATTAGAAAGTTATGTATCATTAAGTATTATTTTTAGTGTATTCATCTTTGTTTCAGGTATATCTCAAATTGCATTATCTATTTCTAGTAAAAATGAGATGCAAGATTGGGGATGGTATTTGGCAGGTGGTATTCTAGATCTTATAATTGGTGTTTTATTAATAACGCACCCATTAATGACTATGGCTATTTTACCTTTTTATGTGGGTTTTTGGCTATTATTTCAAGGGTTTATGGCAATTGGGTTATCATTTCAATTAAAATCAGTTCGAGGCCCATTTTGGGGATGGTTACTATTTTTAGGAATTCTTACATTACTATTTTCTTTTCTATTATTAGCAAATCCAATTTTAGCAGGCGTAAGTATTGTTTATATGACAGCATTGGCATTTGTTACTGCTGGTATATTTAGAATAATACTAGCCTTTAATTTAAAAAAAATAAAAAACACTATTGATTAATTAGTTTAAGCAGTACTATAAGAGATAGAGGTCATAAGCTTTTTTAATTTGATTTGTTATTTATTCTCCTCTGAGTAAATTCTTTAACTGGTAAAATAAATAGTAAGAATTGGTTTATAGAAAATACTTTATCTGTTAAAGCAATTGCGAGGTAGTTATAATTGATTACTTAGTGTTACATTTATAAAAAAGAATTGTTGTGGAATGAAATTGTATAGTGGTGCTATAACTGTTATTGAACGTAAGTTATTTTTATTTGTACTCGTATTTGTGTTTTTATGGATAAACACTTTAGTAGGAACTACAGATATTGCCAATTGGCTTATAGAAAATACCTTAACTGTTATAGCATTGCTTTTTTTAATTTTCACTTATAAATCGTATCGTTTTAGCAATTTTAGTTATTTCTTAATCTGTGTTTTTTTATGCTTGCATGTGTATGGTTCTGAATACACCTATGCCGAGAATCCATTTGGGTTTTGGCTTCAAGACGTCTTGCATTCCTCCAGAAACCCTTATGATAGGCTAGTACATTTTAGTTTATTATTGTATTATCCTCTGTACGAGTGTATTTTAAAATGGTTAAAACTTGAAAAAAGAGAAGTATTTATACTCCCTATTTTAACAATTCTTTCGGCAAGTGCTTTATATGAAATTATAGAATGGCTTGTTGCCGATGTGTTTTTTGTAGAACAAGGTATTTCATATTTAGGTACTCAAGGTGATGTTTGGGATTCGCAAAAAGATATGGCAGTGGCTTTTTTTGGCAACATATCAGGAGTAATATTTTATTATATATATAGATTGTATAATCAGTCAAGATCTAAAACAGATACTTAAAAGAAAGACAACTTCTCAGATTGTAAAATTTTACCTAACGTTAATTTATTTATTACTAAAACACTCCATTTAGTTAAAGTTTTCAAAAAAGATTTTAAACTGACATGGGTCAGTAATATAGTTTTCAGATTCAAATACCTTTGGTTAATTATTAATTAAAAAATCAGAAACATGAAAACACCAAACATTGGAATATCAAAAGAAAACAGACAGTCTATTGCCAACCAATTGTCAAAAATATTGGCAGATGAATTTGTACTCTATTCAAAAACACTGAATTTTCACTGGAATATAGAAGGTACTGACTTTCATTCCGTACACCTTTATCTTGAAACTTTATATGAAGAGCAACAAGAAATTGTTGATACCGTAGCCGAAAAAATACGTATGCTTGGTCATTATGTACCCGCTACTTTAAAAGATTATTCAAAATTAACTCACCTTACCGAACAAACAAAAGGTGGCAATGATAGTCAAAGCATATTTGCAGAGTTACTGGAAGACCATGAGAGCATCATCGTTTTTATTCGAGAAGAAATAGAACCAATTGCAGAGAAATGGAAAGCTCAGGGCATTAGCGACTATATAACAGGGCTAATGGAACAACATGAAAAAACTGCTTGGATGTTGCGTTCACATTTAAAGTAATTTAAGTTACTACATATTTATATATGATTACGTTTTAGAAAATTTATAAAAGCGGTATAAATATTAATAAATATGAATTGAATATTTTAGTTTATCACGACAAATAAATGATTATGCTTAGAAATATCAAAATCGCATTGTGGATAATTCTCGTAGGATTGACTGGTTTATGGGTATTGGCAATTATGCCTTTTCCAGATGCAATGACAGGAAAAGCTATACGTGATTTATTTATTCAATATTCTGGTATCATTGGTATTGGAGTAATGAGTATCGCTATGGTACTTGCACTTCGTCCAGTTTGGCTAGAACCCATGCTTGGGGGCTTAGATAAATCTTATAGACTTCACAAATGGTTAGGAGTTATTGGGTTGGGAGCTGCGGTGTTTCATTGGATTGCTGCGAAAGCCCCCCATTGGTTATCAAGCCTTGGGTTGATAGAGGGGGGGCGTGGCCGTGGACATGGTGATGGAGCAAATTCAGCATCAGATTCACTTAATCAGGTTCAGGCGTTTTTTGATGGTCTGCATGGGCCTGCCAAGTTTATTGGTGAATGGGCATTCTATGGGCTGGTTCTTTTAATTGCATTGTCCTTAATAAAACGATTTCCTTACCGGATTTTTGCAAAGACCCACACGATCATCGCAGTGGTGTATCTCATTTTGGTATTTCACACAGTGGTGCTATTAGATTTTGCTTCATGGACACAGCCATTGGGTATTGTAATGGGTATGTTGTTATTGGCAGGTGTAGTCTCGGCTATTCTTGTGTTGACACGTCAGGTTGGTAAGCGACGAAAAGTGGAAGGTACTATAGAGGAACAACACTATTTTCCTAAAATGAAGGTGTTGGAAACCTTAATTTTGCTCAAAGTGGGATGGAAAGGACACAAGAGTGGTCAATTTGCTTTTGTTACTTTTGATAGTAAAGAAGGGCAACATCCTTATACTATTGCCTCAGACTGGGATGAAAATAATCCTCGTATTATGTTTATTACCAAGGCACTGGGTGATTATACAAACCACTTACCTGAAAAGCTAAATATTGGTGACAAAGCAATTGTAGAGGGTCCTTATGGCTGCTTTACTTTTGATGATACTGCCAAACGTCAAATCTGGATTGGTGGTGGTATTGGTATTACACCTTTTATTGCTCGTATGAAACACCTCGCTCATAATCGAGTATCTCAACCTATCGATTTATTTCATTGTACCACTGAACTGGAACCTGATGCGTTAAAGAAATTAACTGCTGATGCTGCGGCTGCCAATGTGAACTTACATGTGATAATTGACAGTAGAGATGGTCAGTTAACTGGAGAAAAGTTACGTACAATAGTTCCAGACTGGAAGTCGGCCAGTGTTTGGTTTTGTGGTCCCGTTGGTTTTGGAAAAGCATTACATAAAGACTTTTTGAAAAACGGATTACCTACTAAGAATTTTCATCAAGAGCTTTTTGACATGCGTTAAGTGAAAGGTGATAAGGGGATAATTTATCAATTTTGAATATTTATATGATGCATATGGCGTTGGTATACATCGCTTTATTATAGAATACGATAGAAAGACTCAATAAATTTTTTCATACTGATTTGTTCAAATTGACAAACAGTTATATCTAAATAATTTCTTTTGTGATCAATTAAAAATATATTAAAATGATTTATAGACTGATACTATTTTTAGTACTTAATTTTGCAGCACTTGGTGTTGGAGGATTTTTAGCAGGCAATGGAGCTTCTTCTGATTGGTATGCACATATTGACAAAGCTCCGTGGACACCACCAGGTTGGGTCTTTGGCTTTGCATGGTTTACGATTATGATATGTTTTAGTTTTTACTTAGCCTATTTATGGCCAGAAATTGAAAACAAAAATCTACTCATTGGTTTATTAGTCGTACAGTATTTATTGAACATGGCATGGAATCCGACATTCTTCTATTATCATTATGTTCTGGCAGGCCTATTGGTTTTAATTGGACTTGCATTTGTTGTCGGAGTCTTTTTATTTTTTTATTGGCCAGAGTTAAAATTAAAATCGATATTGATAATTCCTTATTTTATTTGGTTATTAATTGCAACGTCACTCAATGGGTACGTCTTATTTAAAAATCAAATTATTATATAAAAATAGCTTGTAATAACAGATGATATATTAAGATTGCTATGTAAGGACAATACAATACTCACGTTGTTAAAGTTTTCAAAAAAAGTTTTATACTGATGTAGGTCAGGGTTCTCACATTAGAACCACTATATCTTTGATGTATAATTAGTGTTTAATTTAATTTATAAAATTATGAGAACAGATTCAAGTATTAAAAGAGATGTTTTAGATGAATTAATATGGCAACCAAGCATTGATGAAACTCAAATTGGGGTTGTTGTAAAAAATGGTGTTGTAACACTTACTGGGGTTGTAGATAGTTACATGAAAAAACAAGAGGTAGAAAAAGCTGCAAAAAGTGTGTTAGGTGTAAAAGCAGTAGCTGAAGATATTGAAGTTAAATATGGTACTGCTTCACATACATCAGATTCAGAAATTGCAGCCGCAGCAGTAAAAGCATTAAAATGGAATATTACAGTACCTGAGAAAAAAATAGAGGTAAAAGTTGAAGATGGTTGGGTTTATCTTACAGGTGAAGTAGTGTGGGATTTTGAGAAAAATTCAGCGAAAAATGCTGTTAAAAATATTCCCGGTGTTAAATATGTGGTAAATAATATTACGCTTAAAAATAATATAGATGCTATCAATATTAAAGAAAAGATCAAAAAAGCATTTGAACGTTCTGCAGATATTGATTCGAAAAGTATTACCGTAAGTGCCGAAGGTCATAATGTGAAGTTAACAGGAAAGGTACATTCATTAAAAGAAAAAGATGAAGCAAGAAAAACGGCGTTTTATGCACCTGGAGTATACACTGTAGATAATGAATTAGAAGTTGTGTATTAGGTTATCTGAAAAGCAATTACAAGTTATTTTTAATCCTATTAATTCTAAGAAATTGCCTTAATTCAATAACATGGATTAGGGCATTTTTTTTTACTCTATTTAACTGATTTTATTTTAAAAAAAAAATATTGCAGTATTAATAAAACTATAACTTTACTTGAACTTTAATTAGGTTAAAAAATGGAATTTATAAATAGAACACTGTGTTAATAAATTCAAAAAAAGTTTAGAACTGATCTAGGTCAGTGTTTCTTTTCACTTGCCATGATAATTTTGATTTTGAATTCTAAAAATTAAAATAATGGAAATAATAAAACAAACATCGAGTATTAAAACAGTCAACCCCTATAATAATGAATTGGTGAAAGAGTTTGCACCTATGACTGATATTGAACTAGCAGCAATAATTGATAAGGCTGACAAAGCTTTTGCTTCTTGGAAAAATCAATCTTATGAAGAAAGAGCAAAAGTAATGCATAAGGTAGCATCTTTGATGCGAGAGAGGAAAGAGGAATTGGGAAAATTAGCCACATTAGAAATGGGTAAACTAATTTCTGAATCAATTTACGAAGTAGAATTATCCGCAGATATTTTTGATTATTACGCTGATAAAGCTGCTGAATTATTAGCTGATAAACCGTTAGAAGTTAAAAATGGAGAAGCATTTATCTCCTATGAACCTATTGGAACTATTCTAAGCATTCAACCATGGAATTTTCCCTACTATCAAATCACCAGAAGTGCCGCCTCAAATCTTATGGCTGGTAATACAATGGTGTTAAAACATGCTTCAAACGTACCTCAGTGTGCTCAATTAATGGAAGACTTATTTATAAAGGCAGGCTTACCTGTTGGAGTTTATAATAACATTTTTATTCCAGGAAAAGAAATTAAAAGTTTGGTTTCAAATCCTAAAATTAAGGCAGTTTCTTTAACGGGAAGTGAACTTGCAGGAACTAGTATTGCTAGTGCAGCTGGAGCGAAAGCAAAAAAAGTAACATTGGAATTAGGAGGTAGTGATCCTTTTATAGTTTTAGATGATGTGGATATTGATTTGGCGGTGAAAACTGCTGTTGATGGAAGAATGTGGAATGCGGGTCAAGTTTGTGTTTCCCCTAAAAGGGTTATCGTTCCAGAAAAAATGAAAGCAGCCTTTTTAGCGAAAGTAAAAGATGTTTTTGCCACTTTAAAAGTGGGTGATCCAATGGATAAGGAAACCAACGTAGCTCCTTTGAGTACAGAAGCCGCTGCAAATGATGTAATTGCCCAAATTAATAAAGCCGCACAACAAAATGCGACAATTGTATTGGGGGGTAAACGTATGGATAGGAAAGGAGCCTTTGTAGAGCCCACCATAATTACAGACATAACCTCAGAAATGGATGCTTTCCATGAAGAAATATTTGGTCCCGTGTTTATGTTGTATAGCTACAAAGATATAGATGAGGCTATCAGTATTGCTAATGCTACGAAGTTTGGTTTGGGTGGCACCGTTTTTGGCAACAATATCAAAAAAGCCGTTGAGGTGGCTCGAAAAATAGATACCGGTATGGTATATATCAATCATGTTACTGGAATTGCACCAGAATTACCTTTTGGAGGAACAAAAAATTCAGGTTTCGGTAGAGAACAAGCTCCTATGGGAATTTATGAATTTGTTAATGAGAAATTGATTCGTACAACAACTCCTAAGGCTATTTATTAAAAAGTTTTGTGTAGCCTTGTAAAGGTGTGCTATCTAAACACGTATCGAATCTGATTTATAACTTAGACAATAGAAATAGTAGTAGGATTTCATAAGCCTGATGACTAACTCATAATTGGAAGAGTTAAATTGTAAATGACCCACTAATTTAAAATAATTAGTGGGTTTATTTATTTTTCAGATTTTATTTAAAATCTTTTCTATGTTTTTTCCAACCCTTTTATGAGCAACTACTAATAAATTTCTTTCTATGTTTTATTTAACTCAGAATTAATTTTCAATGGTAGAGCATACTTCTTACACAATAAATAGTATTCTCTGTTAAAATTTTCAAAAATAAGTTGATGCTGATGTAGGTCAGTGTCTTTATTCTAATGCTGATGTAATTTTGGGGTATTAATAAAAGTTTAATTTAAATCATAGAAATTATGAGAACAGATTTTAGTATTAAAGAAGATGTCTTAGATGAACTAGAATGGCAACCAAGCATCGATGAAACTCAAATTGGAGTAACTGTAAAAGATGGTGTGGTAACACTTTCAGGAACTGTTGACAGCTATGTTAAAAAACGTGAAGCTGAAAAAGCTGCAAAAAGTGTAGTTGGCGTAAAAGCGGTAGCTGAAGATATTGAGGTTAAATATGGAACAACTTCACATAAATCAGATACTGAAATAGCCACAGCAGCAGTAAGTGCATTAAAATGGAATATTGCGGTGCCTGAAAACAAAATTGATGTAAAAGTTGAAGATGGTTGGGTTTATTTGACAGGTGAAGTAAAATGGGAATTTGAAAAAAAAGCAGCTACAAAAGCAGTTGAAAATTTAACCAGTGTAAAATATGTGGTAAATAATATTTCACTCAAAAACAATATTGACGTTAGTGATATAGAAACCAAAATCAAAAAAGCATTTGAACGTTCAGCAGATATTGATGCAAATAGTATTAGTGTAAAAACGGAAGGTCATACTGTAAAATTATCAGGGAAAGTACATTCATTAAAAGAAAAAGATGAAGCTAGAAATACTGCTTATTTTGCCCCAGGCGTATGGAGTGTAGACAATGAATTAGAAGTGGTGTATTAATTTTTTCTAAAAAAACTTTTAAGAAGTCGATTCGATCGTTTTCTTATAGAAAATTGTCCTAACTCATTAAATGAATTAGGGCAATTTTTTTTATACTGACCTTGGTCAGTAACTAATACTCTTTATCATACTAACTTTGTAGTATACTTATTATTTCATAGTAAAAAAAATGTATCATGAAATCAGATTTAAAAATTAAGAACGATGTTCTAGAAGAATTATCATGGCAACCCAATATCGATGAAACTCAAGTTGGTGTAGCGGTAAAAAATGGTATTGTTACCCTTACAGGTATTGTAAGTGATTTAACAAAAAAGGATGCTATTGAGAGAGCTGTTAAAAATATAGCGGGTGTAAAAGCAATAGCAGAAGAGATAAAAGTGAAATATGGCGATAGTGACAAGCATTTAGATATAGAAATTGCAAAGGCTGCAATAGATGCTTTAGAATGGAATGCCTCTGTGCCCATGGATCAAATAATTGTAGAAGTTGATCACGGTACCATTTATTTAACAGGAGAAGTAGAATGGGCCTATCAAAAAGACTTTGCCAAAAGAACAATTGAAAACTTATTTGGAGTAAAAGAAGTTATTAATAATATTCAGTTGTCACATAAAACAACAGCTAGTGATGTAGCCGATAAAATAGAAAAAGCATTGGAACGCTCTGCAACTATTGATTCGAAAAACATAATGGTTCACCTTGATGAAAATACGATAGTATTGGGTGGAATGGTTCACTCTTTAAAAGAAAAAGATGATGCAGAAATTGCGGCATATAGTGCTCCTGGAGTAACCAATGTTATCAATGAACTTGAAGTAGAGTATTCCCCAGTTTATCTATAATGTAATTTGCATTGTACATGTGATACAAGTAGGAAAATTGGATTGTAATTCTAAATGAACAGAAATTTCAAAAAAGGCTGTTTTAATTGAGGTAAAATAAATAAACTATTTAAATATATAAAAATGAATTATAAAAATATAACCATAGCCGGAAGTGGTGTTTTAGGATACCAGATTGCATTTCAAACTGCATTTCATGGCTTTCATGTAACCGTTTACGATATCAATGATACTGTTTTAGAAAAAGCAAAAGCAAAATTCGAAAGGTTAAGTAAAGCTTATAAAAGAGATCTAAACGCATCAGAGCAACAAATTGAGAAAACACGTTTAAATTTAAGGTATAGTTCCAATTTGGCTGAAGCGGTAAAAGATGCAGATTTACTAATTGAAGCGGTACCTGAAAATCCAACAATAAAAATTGAATTTTACAAAAAATTAGCAAAAGTAGCACCTGAAAAAACAGTATTTGCAACCAACTCTTCAACACTTTTACCGAGTCAATTTTCAGAATTTACAGGTCGACCTACAAAATTTTTAGCGTTGCATTTTGCCAATACCATATGGATTCATAATACCGCAGAAATAATGGGTCATCCAACAACTGACCCTGAGGTATTTAAAGATGTCGTAGCTTTTGCAAAAGCTATTGGTATGTTAGCCTTGCCTTTACATAAAGAGCAACCAGGATACATCCTAAATTCGTTACTAGTGCCAATGCTAAGTGCCGCAACAGACTTATTGGTTAGTGAAGTTGCCGAAGTAGAAACCATAGATAAAACATGGATGAAAGCAACTGGAGCACCGTTAGGACCTTTTGGTATTCTTGATGTTGTAGGGATTACAACCGCCTACAATATTGATAAAATGAAAGCAGAGAAAACCAAAGATGAATTAAAAATTAAAACAGTAAACTACTTAAAAGAAAAATTTATAGATAAAAACAAATTAGGGGTTTCTACAGGAGAAGGGTTTTATAAATACCCTAATCCAGCTTATGAAAGCCCAGATTTTTTAAAATAGGTATTAAAATGTTGTAGGTTGCTTTATTTTATTTTGATGTATGTCATGTTTTAAAATTGAGTTAGTAGCTATATATAGAAATAGTCTTAGCTATTCAGTTTCGGATATCTACTTTTCCCTAGCAGAGATCATTTTCTTTATAAAGTTAAAGAAACGTATGGGTGCTATGATAAGTTGAATAGTAGAATAGGGGAGTTGTCTATTATTAAAAAACTTGAGTAACTTGAAATATAATGTCAAAATAGATAAGAATTCTATATAGGCTGATATAGATCATTTTAGATGGTGGTTTTCTAAAGTAATTTTACATGTATTAGTTATTGTTTAATTTAGAAGTAAGTAAAATGAAAACAGATTTAAAAATAAAGAATGATGTACTCCAAGAACTTGCGTGGCAACCTAACGTAGATGAAACTCAGATAGGAGTAGTCGTTGAAAACGGAGTTGTTATGCTAACAGGTGTAGTTGATAATTACCTCGTAAAAGTGGCAGCAGAGAAGGCAGCAAAAAGAGTAAAAGGTGTAAAAGCATTTGCGGGTGACATTCATGTAAAATATGGTACTAATTTTCAAAAAACGGATATTGAAATAGGTAAAGCAATTGTAAAAGCTTTTGAATGGAATACAGCTGTGCCTGAAGATAAAATTTCAATTGAAGTACGCGATGGTTGGGTTACTATATCGGGAGAGGTAGAATGGGCATATGAAAGAGATGCCGCTGCTAGAGTTATAGAGAGCATAAAAGGCGTTAAGTGGATCAACAATACGATTACAATAATATCAGAAAAAATAAAAGAAGACGTTACAGGCAAAATTGCTAAAGCTTTTAAACGTTCAGCTGATATAGAAGCAGATGGAATCACTGTTGAAATAATAAATGGTTTGGTAAAACTAAGAGGAATTGTGCATTCAATTTCTGAAAAAAAAGCAGCTGAAAAAGCAGCGTATTTTTCTCCAGGAGTTGATGTCATTATAAATGAGTTAGAAGTAATAGACAATTAGTTTTAAATCTAACAATAGGAATAGGTATGCATATAATATCTTGGAATGTAAATGGAATACGTGCCATTGTAAAGAAGAATTTTGTTGAAAGTGTTAAAAAACTGAATCCAGATATTATTTGCTTGCAAGAGACAAGAGCTAGCGAAAAGGAAGTTGAAAAAGCATTATTACCTTTTAAAGAGTACTATCAATACTGCAACGCTGCAGATAAAAGTGGGTATTCGGGCACTACCATATTGAGTAAGTCAAAACCAGACTTTATAAAAAATGATTTGAACATTGCAGAACATTATACTGAAGGTAGAGTGCTATGCACCAGTTACCCAGATTTCTATTTGATAAATGTATATGTGCCTAATTCTGGACAGCAATTAGATCGCTTGGCATATCGAAAAAAATGGGATGCCGATTTTTTAATCTATTTAAAAGAGTTAGAGAAAACGAAACCTGTCATTGTTTGTGGCGATTTTAATGTAGCCCATAATTCTATAGATCTGAAAAATGATAGATCTAATTATAACAAAACGGCAGGGTATACTCAGGTTGAAATTGATGGAATGGATAATTTAATAAAATCAGGCTTTGTAGATGCTTTTAGACATTTTTATCCCGATGAGGTTGCTTATACGTATTGGAGTTATCGCTTTAAAGCTAGAGAGCGAAATACCGGATGGCGAATTGATTATTTTTTAGTTAATAAATCAATATTATCTAGAGTAAAAGCCGTTTCTATATATTCAGATATAATGGGGTCAGATCATTGTCCAATAGGTCTAGAAATTGAATAAGTACCCTAAATAAATTCACTTTTTAAGTTGGTTTATTTTCCCTTTGTAATCCTTAATTTTGATTAAAATAGTTGCTTTTCTAACTGTTTTTTTTGAATTAATTTATTATTGAGAAATAATATCAAAATTACATTTCTATTGGTATTACTACTTATGGCAATTGCAAATTATAAAATAAGAGATAAGACAAATTCTTCAACGTTGATAACTGCCTTATCAATCATAGGTCTAAGTATTGGAGGTATACTTATCTTATATTATGAATTCACTCATGAATTAGAGCAAATGCTCGCAATAATTATTCTGTATATTATATTAGCTTTTGGTGCATGGATCTATTCAAAAAAGTTAGTAAGCAGGTTCAGAAATAATACAATTTTTCCTGAAAGAATAACTACTTTATATTTAGATACTAATAGTTTTCTAAATACCCTTTTAAAACGTCCACTTGAAACTCTCCTACAACAGATAGGTCCACATCAGCATTCATTAATACCAGTCCATAACCTAAATGAGAGAGCTTACAGTCATTCATAATTTCATGGTTTATTTCGGTAAGCAATGGTAAAAAATGTTCGCGAATCTCTACGCCAGATGATTTTCCAATTTTAATTGCTTTTACTACAGCATCCGAAATTTGATTAGGTGACAATCCTTTAACTAATAAATCACTTGCAAGGTGCTCCATGTGTATACTATAATAAAAGTCTAAAAAATTATCAATAGAATCTGGCTTTATAAATTCTTCTCTATAAATTGCTATTTCCATGGTGTTTGATTTTAAAATTATTATTAGATAATATGTTTAAACGTTTTGTTTAATAATTGAAAGAAGCTGTTCTTTGGTTTGTACTCCAGATTGACGCCAAACAATTTTTCCATCCTTAAATAAAATCAATGTTGGTACACCTCTTACATTATAGCGTTGAGCTATAGGTTGGTTTTTATCAATATCTATTTTGATAATGCGAACCTTTCCATCAATTTCATTTGCTACTTGTTTTATTATGGGAGATTGTGCTTTACAAGGACCACACCATTCTGCATGAAAATCAACAAGTACGGGCTTATCGCCCTTAATTAGTTTACTGAAATCTGCTTTCATATGTTTATATTTAAAATGTGCTATAAAACGCCCATTTGTATGGGCGATTTATTAGTTACATAAATTTATAGCTTTTTTGTATAATCAAAAACAACTCTTTTAAAGGCTTTAAACTCTTTTGTGAAATCTGCCATACGCAATGAAATCTCATGATGTTTTTCTCTGTAATCATCATCAGACAATCCTTTTTCAGCCAATTCTATTCTTGATAATAACTGTTCGTGCTCTACAATGCTCACTTCTAAATCGTCAAATAAATCAATGTGAACTTTATCTAGATTTTTTAGCATCATTTCATATACTGGATCATTTTTCTTAGAAACCTCTTTTTTCTTTAATAAATCGTTGAAAAAACGAACTTCATCTTTCCAAAAATCTACGGTATCCATCCATTCTTTACTCTCAAAATGTAAAACGTCTAACCCTGCTCCTAATAAGAATTCTGTTTTGGGGTTTAAAATTGTAGTGTTCATAATTGTATGTTTTAATTTGATTTTATAGGTTCTTTTTTATGTAACTGTTGTAATTCTTTAAATAAATTCTCTTCTTCTTTTGTAAGATTTTTTGGTAAATTCACATTTAGTTTGACTAATAAATCACCATAAGTGGATGGTTTACGATAGTTAGGCATTCCTTTGCCTTTAAGTCTAAGTGTCTTACCTGAATTGCTGTTTTTTGGTACTGTAATATTTAGTGATCCAGAAAGGGTGGGTACATTTATCTTACCACCCAAAATTGCGGTATATAAATCTACGTCGGCATTATATAAAAGATCATCCCCTCTTCTTTTAAATCGATGATCTGGCTGAACTTTTAATATGATATATAAATCACCTCGGTTTCCACCTTTAACACCTTTTTGTCCTTTACCTTTAATTTTTAATTGCAATCCATCATACGAGCCAGGTTTTATGGTAATACGTAACTTTTCATTATGTATTTCAAAGGTTCGTTTACTTCCTTTATAGGCTTCTAGCAGCGTAATGGGCATTTCTGCTTTCGTATCACCTCCTGAAAAAGAAGATTGATTTGCTCTACCACCAAAAAAGGTTTCAAAAAAGCTAGAAAAATCTTCACCACCAGCGGCACCTTGTCCAAAAATATCAGAAGGATCTCCTTGAGCGTATCTCGATTTTCTTCCACTTTGATTCGCTTGGTTTGCATACTCACGCCAATTATCTCCGGTGTTTTGATAAGCATCCCAATTAGAGCCTAGTGTGTCATATTTCTCACGCTTTTCTTTATCACTAAGCACTTCATTTGCTTCATTCAATTCCTTGAACTTATCTTCAGCAGTTTTATCATCAGGATTTTTATCAGGATGATATTTCCCTGCCAATTTTCTATATGCTTTTTTTATCTCTTTTGAAGAGGCATCTTTATTAACTCCTAATATTTTATAATAATCCTTGTAATTCATTTTCAACAAGTTTTATTTGTTAATAGCATATCTATTGAAAAAACTTAATTGTAGTGCTTTTCTAGCGTCTTCTAATAATTTTTCGACCTGTGTAATACTACTATTTCTTATTTCTGCAATTTCTTTTGCTGTAAATTTATAATTGGTAAACAATTCAAAAACAGAACTCATAGCCAAAGGTAATTGTTGAAGTACCATAGCTATTTGGGTATGAATTCTTTCTTTACTTATTTCTTTATCAAGTTTTTTAACTATTTTATTCTCTTTATTTTCTATAAACACATGGTTTAAAGTGTAATCATTATGGTTATATGACATGTCGTCTAACTCTTCAATCAATAAGAAATCACCACCAGCATCAACAGTGTAGTTTTCTTCCATTTCATCCCACTCAGGTTTAGTGTACGTATCAATATTTTTAAAGAAAAGTTCGTCAAATTCTTCTTCTACAATGGTATCTTCCAATAATTGATTGGTTTTTTTAAATAACCATAAATAGAAATCTTTCTGATTTTCAAACCCGTCTATATGATCATAAATTTCTATAAAAAGTTGATCAATAAAATCATCAGCTTTATATTTAT
Source organism: Aureibaculum luteum (assembly GCF_003449015.1). Taxonomy (GTDB): domain Bacteria; phylum Bacteroidota; class Bacteroidia; order Flavobacteriales; family Flavobacteriaceae; genus Aureibaculum; species Aureibaculum luteum. Next base: position 170,516 of record NZ_QRGD01000002.1, read on the forward strand.
TTTTTGAAAAATGTCCATTTTTTATGGCTGAATTTAACCTACCAACTATATATTTATTTATCTCAGGTAAAATTTTCAAGACCAATTCATTAAAAGATTCCTTGTCTTCTTCTTTTTTAAGTTGAACAAGATCGGGAAATACTTGAGTAATAATCACACGAAACTCTTTGTGCTGTTTGTTATATTTTACCATGTCCTCCATTTTTATTTATTTTAATTTTACAGTGTAAAGGTGTGAACATATAAGCAAAATTAAAATGACCTAGATCAGTTCATAAATAGTGTTCTTTGATTGCTTTTCATTCAATCTTTTTTATTCTTTTGTTTTTTTTTATCAAGTCTTATATTGGGTAAACCAATCAGACCTCTTAAAAGACCATGAAGAATGGCAATGGGTAATAGAAGGATACCCATAATTAGTGTACCAAGTTCAAAAATCAAGGAGCTATCTTTGTATGGTTTCCCTTTTAGTCTCGATTGAAATGCACTAAATGGAATACCTAGCATATTGCCAACAGTTATTATTTGAATTACAGAAAGTATAATACGAGCTTCTTGCTTACCATATTCTTTAACAATAGCATCGTAAGCATATTTTTTAGGATAACCTCTTGAATCTGCATAATGTTGAGCAAACAATATTGCTATGGCTTCTTGTGGTTTTATAAAATTATTTTCACCACCTAAAAAGCTACTTATTTCTTTACCACTCATGCCGAGACGTAAAGCCAATTTAGCATGTCCATATGAGCAAATGGTACAACCATTTACTTCAGTTACTGCCAATTGTAAGCGATTTACAAAATCTTTATCAACCAATTGGCTTTTGTTATTTTCAATCATTTTTATCATTGCTTTAGGGATATAAATAAAAGCACGGTACATTTCTCCTAACCCGAATTTATTTTTAAACGCTGATCGAGAGCTTATGGCTTTTGGTATGTGTATATCTGCTTTCATTTTTAGATTATGTATCTATTACCTTCTAACCAACTCTTTAATAATTAATTGAAACAAAATCAATGGTTTGCGAAAAAGGTTCCATTAAAGCAAATCAGTACTGAATTTATCTTTAAGGAACCCTCTTCCTAAATAATTTTTCATTTAGAACTAAGCCGTAATGGCAAAAGTTACTTTTGTGGTTACACGGTATTCTGCTACCTGATTGTTATTAACTGTTGCCTGCATATCTTTTACATAAACAGATTTAATGTTTTTTACTGTTTTGGAAACTTCAGTAACAACATTTTTAACCGCATCATCAAAACTTACGGTAGAATTTCCTAATACTTCAATTACTTTTAATACTGACATAACTAAGTGATTTTAAAATTAATATTTATTAAAGGTAGAAATCAAATTTATCATACAAAATGATCTTGATCAGGAAACGAAAATAAGTAGCAACATGATTTAAATTACAAAAAGAACTGATTACTTCATTTTGAAATTTCAATATTGAACTTGTTTTTTGTTTTGATAACGATAGCAGAATACCGCTTAAAGAGACTGAAATTATATACCTTTTAGATGCTGTTTTATAGGTTGAATGGTTTATAAGGTGCTTTATTTTTTTATGATTTATTAAACCATGATGCTACTATACATCTTCCAATGCAGTTTTTAAATGCTGTAAGTCATCATCAAAACCTCTTATGATCAATAAATAATTCCCATTATGTAACATCTCTATAAAAGTATTTACATTTGTTTCTTGAGCACCTAAGCCTCTTAAAATACCATTGAGCCCTACTGAAATACCTCCTAATGCTTTTCCATTAATTTCGTGCATAAACAATGATGTTAATGAGCCAATAATATATACAGTACCTATTTCAGGGTTTTTAAAGACACCAAATTCGATAGAAGATCCGAGTACTTTTTTCCAATATTCTTTTAATTGTTTCTCAAATTGAATTGGATCTTTTTTGTTTTTAAAAGACGCTTCATTGGTAAACATACTAAGAATAGATAATTGAGAATTTATTTCGCTATCATTCTTTAAAATATCTATAGAGGTTACTAATTTCTTAAATTGCGAATATGACTTTATAAAAATATGTTTCTTCTTCGCATGTTGCAAGCTATAACTCATAATCAATTTTTAAAAGTATTATCATTTTTCCAGTAATACTTATGGGAGCTAAATTAATAGGTTAAATAATTATAATGAATGACCTGGGTCATTTTAAAAGATAATTTACCTGTTTATTTTTGTAGTGTAAAAATTGATTTATTAATCTGTCTGCCTTTGTTGGTGGACATCTAAAAATTTTAAATTATGTCAAATACTAGTGAAAATGCATTATTCGCACTGTTAACAGGAGTTGCTATTGGGGCTGGAATCGGAATTCTTTACGCACCTGATAAAGGTAAAAAAACCAGAAAAAGAATTAAACAAAAAACAGAAGATACCAAGCACATTATTTCTGATCGAATTTCTCATGCTAAAGAAGAATTAACAAAAGCCGTTAATGAAAAAAAAGAAGAATTTGAACAAAAATTAGATGATACTATTTCAACAATGAGTGGAAAAGCTGAGGATATTATTGATAGTTTAGAAAATAAGTTAGAAGAACTTAAAACCAAAAATACTCACTTACAAAAAAACTAGTTATGGCTTTTGAGGAGTTAAAAGAAAACTTATTTGAAGCAGATGTTAATATACAATCCTACATAAAAAGTAGTGAAGAATATATTAAGCTTAAAAGTTTTAAAGCACTTATGATTGGTATTACTTTTATTACCAAATTACTAATTGTAAGTGCTTTGGTAGGTATAGCATTGTTGATTTTATCACTTGCATTAGCAATCTTTTTTGGTGAAGTTTTGGACAATCTTGTTTTTGGCTTTTTAATTGTCGGTTTGTTTTATGCTTTGATTGGGCTCTTGACTTATTTTTTAAGGAATAAGGTAAATAGTCCGTTATTGAAAAAATTTTCTAATTATTATTTTAATAAGATATGATACCTAATAGCTATAAATCATTTGAAGAAATAGATGAGCAGTTAAAAATTTTAAGTCTGCAAAACAATATTTATAAAGAGTTGATTAAACTAAATTTAAAAAGCTCTAAAAATAATTTAAAAGTGGAAAGTATTAAGAATGAACTTAAAAGCGTAGTACAAGAAAAGCTGCTTGCATTTGTGGCGAATAAGTTATTAAAAAAACTAAGAAGGAATTAGAATAATATATTATCCAAATTCTGCTATTTCTTTTAGAGTTTCTTTATTTAATATAACGAGTCTTCTGCCAGATTCTACACCAATTAAACCTTCGTTTTTGAATTCGGTTAACATTCTAATTGCTGTTTCTGTAGCAGTTCCTATGAGTCCTGCAAAATCTTCTCTAGGGATACTAATACCTTTATGTTTTTGATCTTTAATCATTCCTTTTGCATCAAGTTCCAGTAGTGTTTTAGCTGCTTTTTGACGCACAGTTGCAAAAGCCATATCTACTAGTTGTTCTTGTAAATGAATCATATTATTTGAGATCATACTAATAAACTTATTAGAAACGTCTCTATTATCATATAATAGTTTTGTGAAATCTGTTTTAGGAATTTCACAAATTTCAGCATCTTCTAATACGGTAGCTGATTCTATATAGGTTCTATTATCACCTAAAAGAGACAGTTGTCCTATAAAATCTCCATCTCTGTATAAACCTGTAACAAATTCTTTCCCAGTTTCTGTACATCTATAGGTTTTTACCGTGCCACTATGAATAAAAAACATTCGATGTGCCGCATCTCCTTCTGCAAAAATTTCTTCTTTGTTTTTATAAAGTTTAAGGCTTCTGTCTTTAGAAAGATCTTGTAAATCTAAATATTTTGATGCTTCTTTTAAAAAGTCATTTACACCCTCAATATTATTAGAAAATTTTCTTTTCAAAAAGGCATTCTTTTTTAAACGACTTTTTATAGCACCTAACAGTTCATCTTCTTCAAAAGGTTTTGTTAAATAGTCATCAGCTCCTAAATTCATACCTTTTCTCATATCCGCTTTTTCAGCTTTCGCTGTTAAAAAGATAAATGGAATCCCTGCCGTCTTTACGTTTTTACTCAAACTTTCAAAGACTCCATATCCATCTAATTCTGGCATCATAATATCACATAGAATGACATCTGGCATAAACTGATTCGCCTTTACAACGCCAACTTTTCCGTTTTCGGCAGTGCTCACTATATAATTTTCCAGTTCTAAAATGTCGGCTATATTTTCACGAACATTTTGATTGTCTTCTATTAAGAGTATTTTTTTCATTTTTTTTCATTTTTTATTGGAAGCTCCACATAAAAAGTGGTTCCAATATTTAAATCACTTTTTAAGGTAATAGTACCTCCCATTAATTCTATATATGACTTTACGATATTCAGTCCTAATCCAGTTCCTTCAATATGTGTCGTGTTCTTAGCACGAAAAAAACGTTTAAATAAATTCGTTTGATCCTCTTCAGGGATACCAACCCCTTGATCTGTTATTTCAAATAATAAACGTTGCTTGTCGGTTTTTATATTAAAAATTATCTCCTTTTCTTCTTCAGAGTATTTTATGGCATTAGATAACAAATTAAAAACAATATGTTTCAAAAATTTTTGATCTAAAAATACCTCAATACTTGGTTGTTTATAATTCAAGGTTATGGTTTGTCCATTCTTTTTAATACCTTCAATTTCTTCAATTAAAGAATTTGAAAATTCTATAAAATCAAATGATACAGGTTCAGCAACTACTTGACCTTCTTGTAATTTACTCAATGATAGGAAATCATTGAGAATGATAACTAAATTTTTAACACTTGACCTTATTTTAGATACATAATTTAATCTTCTGTCCTCATGGCCAGGAGCATTTAATTTTTCAATTAATATGGCAGAAGATAATATGGCACTTAAAGGAGTTCTAAATTCATGAGAGGCCATTGAAATAAACCGTGATTTTAATTCACTCAATTCCTTCTCTTTTTTTAATGTATTTAATATTTCAATCTCAATTTCTTTTTGATAAGATATATTATTATATACCAACAATACTTCTTCTATTTTTTTATCTATATTTATAAGTGGTGTGGTATTGACCATATATGTTCTATCTTGAAATTTAACTTCAAAAGAACAATGTTCTCCTTTTAAGGTTTTTTCAATATGACTTTTAACTTTTGTGCTTACCTCTTGTGGTACTATTTGAACATTACCAATAGTATCTCCTATTTTTACGATTTCTCTAAACCCTAAATCGTCTAACTCTTCTCCTTCAATAAATACAATTTTTAAATTAGCATTGACAACAACAACAAATCCCTTAGGGAAATTTTGTGCAATGTTAGAAAGTAAAATTCTACTAGATAAAATTCTGTTTTCGGCTGCTTTGGTTAGTTGTATTTGATCTCCCAAACTTAAATTAGACTCCACTAATTTTTGTACCGTAGAGGTGAGTTCCAGGGTTCGTTCCATTACTTTTTCTTCGAGAGCGAAGGCATGAGCAAGGTCTTGAATTTTGGTAGAATTAATAGCACTTAAGGCCAATTTTTGTTTAGCAAGCAAACGCTCAGAAATATCAATAATAAAAACAATTAGTCCTTGAATACCATCAATTTTTATTGTATTTAAATTTATTTCTATGGGAAATTTTGAATTGTCTTTTTTTATACCAAAAACATCCAAATCTTTTCCAAAACACTTATTTTTGAGCTCTAGGAAATTGGTTGCATTAGTACCTTCTTTATTAAGTAATAATTCCTTTGAGATAAGCTTTTCTATATTCCTTTCCAGTAGTTTATTCGTTTCATAACCAAACATGGTTTCGCTAGCAGGATTCGCCTTAATGATGAACCCATTAGGGTCTAAAACTAAAATACCTTCGAAAGAAGCGTTAAAAATGCTTTGTAAAATGTCTTCGTTTTCTAATTCATCTATTACCATATTAAATAGTATCGATTTAATTCAATGTAAAGAATTAACAAATTTATAAATACTTTCTTTAGAAAATCTCTTAATTTTTTTTGATTTCCATTTTTCTTAACTGAGGTAAGGCATTTGGATACGATTTTTTAATAAAATCAATTAATTCTTCTCTAATTTGACATCGTAAATCCCATGTGTCAGAAGCGTTTTTCGCACTGAATGCTGCTCTAAGTTCCATGGAATGGACATCAGAATCTGTTACTAATAAGTTTGCCTCATTTTTATCCCATAAAGGATTATTATTTAAAATATCCAATAATTTCGCTCTTAATTCTTCAACAGGAAAGGTATAATCAACGTATAGAAAAACGGTTCCGATAAGGTCAGCGGAGTTAAAGGTCCAGTTTACAAACGGTTTATCATTAAAATAACTTAAGGGTAATACCAATCTACGTTTATCCCATATTTTTATAACCACATAGGTAAGGGTAATGTCTTCTACCTCGCCAAATTCACCTTCAATAACAACTTCATCATCAATTTTAATAGGTTGGGTAAAGGCAATTTGAAACCCAGTAATTAAGTTTGCGATTGATTTTTGTGCGGCTACACCAACAATAATCCCAATAACACCGGCAGATGTTAATATGGTAGTGCCTAATTTTTTAGCAGCAGGGATATTCCATAAAATAGCAGAACAAGCCAGTGTGATAATTATTATGATGGAAATACTCTTTATAAAGCGGAGTTGTGTTAGTACTTTTCTGTCTTTCGTTTTATGATTGGTGTCAATGCTAAATTTTTGTTTTACAATTTCTTCAATTGCATTTATGGATGCAATTACTATCCATGAAAAATTGATTATAATAAGGGCTTCTATAACCTTGTGCCACAGCGGAATTAGTTTTAAATATAATAGGAACCCATATATAAATAAAATGGGTAATAAAAACATTGCAGGTGTTTTTAAATGCTTTAGAAGTTGTTTTTTTAAAATGGTTGGTTTACGTTGGTTACCAAGTTTTAAAATTGTAAAAATTATCCATCTTAATGCTAAACCTAAAAGAATACTAGCTACTATTATTACTAGATAGGTAAGCCATGATTCTTCGCCAAGAAATTTTGAAATACTATTTACCATATTCTTTCCTTCAAAATATTATTTCTTATCAAAGTAATTGATAAAAATCATTCAATGATAAGCCTTATAAATTTGTGTCTTTTAGTCATGATATTTAAATTATGTGGCAAGTATATTAGTTATCAATAAATAGTTTATTCTTTTTCAATAACGCTATTGTAGAGGTATAACCAATTTCAAAAATAGCTTGGACATTATTCATACTAAAGGTACTATAATCGCTTAAAACCTCTGGTTTTACAATTAAATCGCAATCTGAAAATTTAGCGGCTGACTCCGCAACAGATTTTATTTTATAGGCTCTTTCCACAACATTATAAGAGTGTTTTAAATTTTCAATTTCAATTTTTTTTAATGGATTTACAAACACCCCAATTATTTTGTCACAATCATTTTTTAAAGGTTCGACAGGAAAATTATTTAGTGTACCACCATCTACATAATAAGAACCTTCAATTTCCATTGGAGTAAAAACACCAGGAAAAGAAGCAGAGGCTAAAACGACTCTAATCAGCTCTCCTGTATTAAAAATCTTTAAAGTACCTTTTACGATATCGGTAGCAGTTATATAAAGTGGTTTTTGCAACGCAGCAAAATTATCTTCCTTAAAATATACTTTAAAAGAATTATAGAATTTATCGGTATCAATAAACCCCGGTTTTCTATAAGCATACTTATGTCTATTAAAAAGAGTAATGGTTTTAAAGAAATTCAACATTTCAGACCAGTCAACACCAGCCGCATATAAAGCACCAACAATAGCCCCAGCACTTGTACCTGAAATGTGAGAAGGGTGAATTTTGTGTTCAGACAACGCTTTTATTACACCAATATGTGCAGCTCCTCTTGCTCCTCCACCAGATAATACTAAGCCAATATTCATACCTTTTCAATTTATAACAACAAAGGTATTGCGAAATTTATTAGTTAAAAATGACAGAAGTCATTCTTAACTAATAAATTAACATATAGGTTAAAAAAAAGACAATTAGGTTCTTTAAAACACTGTGTTTTTTATAAAATACATTTATTATTTAGGGAATGTATTTAAGTAATTATGAATAGGGAAGGTGAAGTCCCTTAAAAAGGATATGGAAGACTATCATTTAGGTATTCCATTTTAGCTTTTATAAGGTTTGAAAATGATTAAAAAACATAATTCGCAATATAAAGAAAAGCTAATTCCTAACTGTTTTCATTATTTAATCTAACAATTCGGGACTACTAAGAATCAATTCTATTTTTTTAATAATTACAGTTATTTGATTCATTTGTAATTCTATATTTCTAAAATAGATACTGATATCTCTATTCACCCAACTTTCAGAAATAACCCTTGCTCCTAAACTAATTCTTAAAATGGCACTCTGAAAATCATTTCCATATTTCACATTTACTGCCTGTCCGATATGACATTTTTGGGCAGCAAGTCTAATTATTTCTAAGGAAGAATCTTTAAATTGATCAGATAAATCAGAATTTAATAAAATATAGAGCTTTTTTACATGATCAACAGATAGAGCTGTATCATTTTTAAGAATGAAAAAAGGAAAAATGGTGCGAATATTTCTTATTCCAAATTCTTTACTATTATAACTGTTCGTTTTAGTTTCATCACCATAAAGAGGTTGTAAAAATTCTGCATCATTAATAGAATCTTCAACGAAATTACAAAACATCTCAATGCCCATATTTCTATATAGAATAGGTGTTTTGAAATATCTTTCCATTTCAACTATAGCAGCATTCCAACGCATGTACGAACCATAATTAAACCCTTCTGATAAATCTTTTGAACAGGACCATGATGTTGGCCAATCAGAATGATTGTAGTATTTGGTTAACCCCTCTGGTAATTTATTTTCTATAGTATGAATTAATTTACTAACACACTCCGGTAGAATTAATGCACCTGAATAGGGAGGGCCTGTAAAGTATTTACTTCCAGTTATAGAAACAATATATCCTTTATTTAAATAATGTTGTATATCAGTTGGATCTAACCGAAGTTGGGCGGCATCCACAAGAACTTGCATAGATAAGTTTTCAAGTGAATCTAAATCTTTCATCATTTTTTCACTAGGAGATTGATAGCCTAGCTTTGATTGATCCATGGTATGTAAAACAACATGCCGACCTAAAGCATTGGTTTTAGAAATAGCATTAAATACTTCGGAATCTAATTGATTGGATGATTTTAATGCACCATTTTCATCTCTAAAAGGGATTTGAATTAAATCAATATCTCTAAATCCATTAATTTTGTCGCCTTTTTTAACAGGATGATTTAAAGCGGTTGTATTTTCAAAATGACATCCTTTTAAAGCTGTTGGTACACCGCTGCCTGTTTCATCAGAAGCTACCAAAACATGCGTAATATCTTTGTCTGAAATGATTTGTGTAATAGCGGCTATTTGGAGTGAAGAATCTGTGCCTGAAGGAGAGAATATTATTTGACATTCATCTTTTAATCTAAAGATCTTCCTTAGATTACTCTTTAAGAGTTCAGAAAAATTAACGGTCGCATTTTTAAAGCCATTTTTTAAGCTATTACTTATTAATATACTTCTAACCTTATCCGTTTTATCAAAAGCAAAATTAGAAACACTTGTTGCCGTTGATGATGCAAAAGTAAAAGCATCAGGTCTCGGAAATGGCCTACAACCATATTTATTTAGTAAATTAATTTCGTCAATATTTAAACGAAGATCACCACCGTCCATTAATAAATATTCAGTTGGTTTTGCTAAATTTTCAATAATTGGCTTCCATGATTCTTTAAATACTTTGGTTGATTTTTTTAATCCATGAAAGTCTTGTAATTTTTCATATTCTAATAAAGATTCAGTATGTATAGCCTCATCCTTTTTAATCAGATCCAATAAAAAATAATTAAGAGATTTTAATTTTTCTTTATCATCTTCAGGTAATAATTTATAAAATATACGCGTCACTTTAAGTGCTGCAATATCACATAATATAGTATCACTTTTGTCACTACCCAATGCTTTATACCAAAGTTGCCATTCTATACCATATCTTAAATAAACTAAGGCCAAAACGGGTTTGCTTAAATATAATGAACCAATTATAATAGATTTGTTCGGTACAATTTTGAAAACATCAGGTTGACTATTAGACGTAATTATATTTATGTTGTTTAGCTTAGGAACTGTATTAAATCTTTTTAAAACGCGAACCAAATAATTCACATTTTCTTTTTCAAATAAACTTGTTCTTTTATATTGATCTTCAATAAGTATATTATTCGTCATAGGTGTTTTTGTTAAAAACATTCATCAGAATAAAGTACTATTCTGAGGCGTCTAAATTAAGAAAAATTAAAGTCTTATTTCTTTTCAATAAAAAAAGATATTCAGTGGTTATTGTTAAACAAAACCATTTATGTAACAAGACAAAATTATAATATCTAAGTGGCCAATTTCTGCATAACTAGAAGTGGATTCAGTTAGATGTATTTATGATCGTATTGAGGTATCGTTTTTACTAAGTTGATGGCCCATCTGGTTTTCTTTGGTGCTTAAATAATCTTTATTGAATTCATTTGAATTTATTATGATAGGAACACGTTCAACAATCTTAATTCCACTTTGTTCTAATTTATTAATTTTATCAGGATTATTAGTTAAGAGTTTAATTTTATGTACGCCAAGGGCATTAAGAATATCGGCACCTACTTCATATTCTCGCTCGTCTGGAGCAAAACCCAAGTGTACGTTTGCTTCTAAAGTATCCATACCTTGTTCTTGTAGTTTATAAGCCTTGATCTTATTCATAAGACCAATTCCCCTTCCTTCTTGTTGTAAATAGACGATGATTCCCTTTCCTTCCTTTTCAATTAATTTCATGGATGCGATGAGTTGTTCTCCACAATCACATTTTAAGGATCCAAATATATCTCCGGTAGCACAAGAAGAATGAATTCGTGTTAGCACATTATCCTTTGATGAGATATTTCCCTTAATTAGGACTATATGCTCAAGACCGCTTATTTTTTCTTGAAATGGGATAAGTTCAAAGTGGCCATATTTGGTTGGCAGTTGAACTCTTTCTCCTTTTATAATAGATGTCTTTCTGACCATTATTCTTTTAATTTTCACTTTTTAAATTTAAGGAATAAATACTTACATTATAATAATAAAACTATTCGTTTTTTTTAATGCTATTTTGTAGGTTTTCTTTTGGGATTGAATCACTTGACGCTTTTTTATTAAAAAAATAATTTTCTTCAATACTTTTTATTTCGAAGTGATTTTTTTTACATTTCCCAAGTTTTTTTCCTGTTTTTGGACCTAAACCACCTGGGCCTTTTTGATCTAAATTTGGCATAAGTTATATAGTTTAAGAGGCACAAACAGCAATATTTAATGTATAGGAAATTCCTTTTATGAGTGATTGCATTGTTGTTTTTTATGATGAGTATGTCCACATGTTTCTCCGCCATCAATTAGTAAATTGCTGGTATACTGCTCTATAAGTGTATCTACATTACCAGAACAACCTCTAATTACATTAATACCTAAACTATTTAAAACAGTAAAGGCTCCCGTTCCTAAACCCCCAGCAATCATTACTTGAACGCCTTTTTTTGCTAATACACTTCCTATATTAGATTTGCAACCACAGCCTTTTTCAGAAGCCAATTGTTCAACATTAGTTATACGGTTATCTTCAGAAAGTGTATAAATATTATAAAATTTACAATGTCCGAAATGATCTTCAATTTGATTGTTTTTACCTAAGGGTATTGCTACTTTTTTCATACTATTCATTCTTTTATTACGTATTCAAATTTTATGTTCTCTACTACAAAATTTATCTTTTGATGTACATATGACCTTATCTTTTTCGCCTTCTACTAAATTGTTGCAATTTTTACAGCGATACCATTCTTTGTCTAATTCATAATTTCCACCTTCGATTTCAATTGCTTTTCCCTCAACAAATGCCTTAGTGATGGTTTTTAATGCCTTATTATAAATTCGAGTAAGTGTTGGTCTAGAAATTTCCATCAATACGGCAGCTTCCTTTTGTTGAAGCATTTTATAATTAACTAAGCGTATACTTTCGTACTCTTCAAGTGTAAGTTGCACTGTTTTAAGTTTGCAACGAGGAATTCCATAAGGTTTAAAACCTTTCATGATTGGAGGTTGCAAAATTTTTCTGTTTTTTTCAGGTCTTGCCATGGTACTTTAAATGAAAGTACAAATATAATGAACGCACGTTCATAATAAAAGTAAAACAGATTTATTTTAATGATACTATTTTACAACAGATTAAAATGTGAAAACTTAAGGTTTCTAAAAATTGTTATTGTGTTATTTTATCTGGTAATAATTTTATATTTATTTGACTTTTCTATATATTCTTACCTACATTTTTTTGCTGTCTGTGGGATCATTTTTAGATTTATGTGAAAAAGGAGATTGGTAATACGCTGATGATAAATTATGAAAAACGATCCTTAAAGTTTAAATTAACGATAAATTGTAGGCAACAATATTTCTTATATTTGTACTAGTCTATAAAAGATATGTTTGTCATTTGACACATATTCACGTATTGTTAAGCATAAAATTTAAAGAATGGGATTTAATATTGTATTAATTGAACCGGAGATACCTATGAATACAGGAAACATTGGTCGATTAAGTTTGGCCTCTGGCTCAACTTTGCATCTCGTAAAACCATTTGGCTTCGAATTAAATGATAAGAGAGTGAAAAGAGCAGGGCTGGACTATTGGAAGCATATTTCTCTTTTCATTTATGAAAGTATTGATGAATTTTTCTCAATACATAAAGGTAAGCATTTTGCATTCCTTTCGAGTCATGGTACTCAAGATTACTGTGCTATAGACTACAAAGACGACATGTTTCTGGTTTTTGGAAAAGAATCCGTTGGTTTGCCTAAAAATATAGTGGCAGAAAATCCCAATTCAGTATTTACTATTCCCTTATTTAGTCCTCATATTCGGAGTTTAAACCTAGCCAATTCTGTTAGTATAGTGGTTTATGAAGGGATTCGAAACATAAGAACACTTTAAAAAATCGTTTTTTTATCCTTTAAAAATGTAACTTTAAAAATCAAAAAGGGAATAATAATTTGAAATATGCAATTGTCGATATAGAAACTACAGGGCTAGGAGCAAAGGGTAACAAAATAACGGAGATCTCCATTTTTGTTCATGATGGCAAGCAGGTTATTAAAGAATTTACCACCTTGGTTAACCCTGAGTCTTCTATAAGTTACAAAATATCTGGACTTACCGGTATTACTAACGAAATGGTTCGTAAGGCACCCAAATTCCATGAAATAGCAAAAGATGTAATTGAATACACTGAAGATTGCATATTTGTAGCACACAATGTCAATTTTGACTTTAATGTTATAAAGCACGAACTTCAAGAGCTCGGAGCAGAATTTAAAAGAAAGAAATTATGCACCATCCGTTTGGCGAGAAAATTAATACCAGGACAACGTTCTTATAGCCTAGGTGCTTTGTGTACAAGTTTAGGTATTCATATAAAAAACCGACATAGAGCCCGTGGAGATGCAAAGGCTACGGTTATTTTATTAGAAAAGTTACTCGCATTAGATTCTGGTCTTGTGTTTGATTCCTATTTAAATAATAGATCAAGACAAGCAACATTACCGCCATTGTTGTCAAAAACTCTTATTGATGACTTACCTAATAAACCAGGAGTTTATTATTTTAAAGATGACAACAACAACGTAATCTATGTAGGTAAAGCTATAGATATTAAACAACGTGTGTTAAGCCATTTATATAGCAAGGCCAATAAAGAATTGAAATTATGCACAGAAACGGCTAATATTACGTTTGAACTTACAGGTAGCGAACTAGTGGCGTTGCTATTAGAATCTCATGAAATTAAAAGGTTATATCCAAAATATAATAGAGCACAAAAGAAAAATCGAGCCAGTTTTGGTTTAACCACCTACCAAGATTTAAGCGGCATTATTCATATAACGTACAATAGCTTAAAACTAATTTCAAACCCAATTTTAAAGCTATACAATCAAACAGAATGTCGAACTTTTTTAGAAGAATTCTGTGAAGCACATAAATTGTGTCCTAAATATTGTAGTTTACAGAATATTCCTGGCGGATGTTTTCATTACCATATAAAAACCTGTAAAGGCGTTTGTAGGGATTTGGAAGAAGTTGAGTCTTATAATTTAAGGGTTAAAAAAGCACTTTCAAGTATCGAAAAATTGAATAGTACTTTTATTATTAAAGAAAAAGGTAGAACAGAGGAGGAGGAAGCAGTAGTGCTTATTAAAAATGGATTGTACCAGGGGTTTACTTTTGTTACTGAGAAAGAGGAAACCACCTCCATATTAGAATATGAGCAATTAATAGAACTCAAAGAAGACAATAGTGATACTCAGCGAATAGTTAGACGTTATTTAGAAAAAACGAATTTTAAATTTTAATTAAATGTTTTGAACCTTATATGATAGTGTATTTTCGTTATTCACGTTTTTTAGTACGATTTCTTCTTATAGTCAAATTTGTTTTTGACTTCTGCCTTTACAATTATTTAGATTAATTCTTTGTCAATTTCTGATATTAATTTCTCCACGTTTTCCTTAAGACCCGATTGCATAAAAATAAAAGTTTGAATGGCATCAATTGTATATCTTATTACTCTTTTATAAGCTTTGTTTGTAATGAATTGTTGATAGTTTTTTGGCTTAAAAGACCTATGTAATTCAAATGTTTCAAACTCTTCCATAAACATTGGCTTAATATAATTGGTATAGTGCTCTGTAAAATAGATGCCCTCATAAGATTTGTATATACCAAATTGAACTCCATATAGATTTGAAACTGATGCTCTTATTGAATCATTAGAAATTAAAAACAATGCCGATTATTTAAGGTAGTTGAACGTAGTTTCGTTTGGAGAAAATATAAGGTATGGGTACAAATTTGTGAAATGATAATCTAAAGAGTCATGATATTTTGTGTTGTTTTCCATGTTGTTAATAATAATTTCGTTTGCAGTTTTGGAAATTATTAAAGACTCAATATTTGAGTTTATATCATCAAGATTCTGTGTTAATTCAAGCCGAAATTCTTTTAGAATCTGGTGTTCTAATTCATCAGAATGCCCGATTTCCGATGTGTCATGGTTTTTACAACTGGTCATTATGATTCCAATAGCTATGACGAAAAAATATACTTTTTTTCATACTGTTAGATTTATTGAATTATTTTTTTGTAAAGGGAATTATCATTGGAACTTCATTTTGGTACGTTTCATATGCTTCACCAATATACTTTCTTAGGTCTTTTTCTTCTAAATATTTTACCGCTATAAAAATATAGATGGTTGTTATTAGTGTAAAGAATAAATGCCCAACAGTCATTGTTGGAGTTGCCCAAAAGGCAATTAGAAATCCTAACATAATTGGATGTCTTACCAATTTATATAAATAGTTTGTTTGAAATTTTGGATTTGGAGTTTTTTTGTTTTTAAGGTTGTTAAAAATTTGAGCTAAACCAAAAAGTTCAAAATGATTAATCATAAATGTTGATAGAAGAACTATAAGCCATCCTGCAAAAAAATATTCCCATTAAAATAATAGATAAAATATCATTTTCGATTTTCCAAACTAGTATTGTGATAGGTTGCCATTGCCAATAAATTAATAGCAATGCCAAACTTGAGAGTAAAATATAAGTACTCCGTTCCATGGCGTGACTAAAGATGGATGTAAACCATTTTTTAAATTTTGGTCTTGCCATAACACTATGCTGTATTGCAAATACACTTAATAGAATTGTATTGGTTAGAATCGCTTTAAGCAAAGTTGGCTCGACACCGGAATCTATTGTTTTCGGAACAAAAAAATTACCAACAAAGCCTATGGCATATAAAAAAGCAACTAGAAATATACAATAGGCTACTATTCCATATATAAAGATGATTGATTTTTTCATAATTTGTATTTTTGGTTATAATACAAAATTCAGCTAAAAGAGTTGATTTTGATATCCTTAAAAATCCAACAAATGTGCTCTAAGGTCCAAATTTTTTATGAATGAATCTTCGATATAGATTTCGATTTGTATTGATTAGGAGTGAACTTGAATTTTTCTTTAAATGATTGAATAAAATGAGAGTTGTTTTTAAACCCACTCTCATAACATATTTGGTTTACGTTTAAATCGCTTTCAAGTAAAAGTGTTTTAGCGTATTCTAGACGCTTCGTCTTAAGCCATCTAAAAGGTGTCGTGTTAAATGTATTTTTGAAATCTCTTTTAAACGCTGTTAAGCTTCGGCCACATAATTTGGCGAATTCTTCAACTTTTAAATTATATAAAAAATTTTCTGACATTACAATTCCTAGATCTATCCCTATTTTGCTACTTTTTTGCTTTGTACTTTGAAACTCTGATTTATTTGGACGTATACCTGTAACAAATTCTTCTATTTCTGCTAAAATTAAATATGTGTCACCTGTCCAGAAAAGATGGTCTTTACCATTAAGTTCAACTAATTGGGAATTTGGAATGTGTTCTGCCAGATATCTGCCTTCTTCAACAAGTATATCTAAATCCTCTTTTCTAAATAGAAGAAGTGTTGGAACTTTAATTGAACCCAAAATTCCAGTCACATCAATCTTTACAGACTGCTTATGTAAAATTAATGCAGCTTTTGGGCTTCCACCGGAACGTAAATAACTAGCCAGCCAATCCAAAAAAGCACTATCATGTGCTAATGATGGAACTAATAACTTTAGTCCATCAAGATTTCCATGTGCCCAATTGTCTTCAATTGCTTTATTTGAAATTTCACGTTCTTCATCTGTTGGAGCCCAAGGATAATCTTTTGAATATCTGCGTTTGGCAAATATTCCAAAGCCAATAACTCCTATGGTTTTTTGAGGATAATTTAAAGAAAATAAAAGACTAACTGAGCCTCCTTCGGAATGGCTAAATAAAAATGCCTTTTTTGAATTCGTAGCATCTAAAACGGCATTGATATCATCCATTCGTTCTTCCATAGTGGAATATTCATCGGAACGATCTGAAAGTCCTGTTCCTCTTTTATCGAAGATAATCAATCTAGAGAATAAAGAAAGCCTTGTTAAAAAAGCAGCAAGCCTTGGTTCAGCCCACATCATATCAATATTTGAAACCCAACCAGGAATGTATAAAATGTCGATTGATCCTTCACCTATCACTTGATAAGCAATATTAAAATCACCACTTTTAGTATAGTTAGTTTTGGGTTTCATATAGTTTTAATCAGTACAAGCTCCATACGTCCAAGAATTTCCGGAATGTTTGAAAGCATATATCTATTCTAGATATTACCAAATATAAGAAATATAGTTACGTTTAACTTGCAGTTTATTAATACTTTAGGTAGCCAAGTGAAAATATATTGATGTACCTATTAGGAAATCTATACCAAAGTACTTTTTTACCAAACGTATTATTTATATTAATTTAATTTTATCTAGGTTCAAACAAATGATTTAAATCTTAATAAATATTCTTTTTTTGTACATCCAGTAACAAATATACCAAAGCATAAAAAGAACCATACAACTTAAAATAATTTGTGCGTTTAATTCGCCTGTCCAACCAAACAGGGCATTTGAAAACGGCAGCAAAATTTTGTTGATGAGTTTGGCTCCCCCAATATGAGCAAACAGATAAATAAAGAGTGGATTCATACCTACTACGGCAAAAAATAACACACCTTTTTGATATTTCTTGACATCTATTAGCCAATAACATAAAGCGAGAGCAATCAATGACCATCCTCCACTAGCAAAAACAAATGTACTGGTTGATATTTTTTTTATAATTGGGGTAATTGGACTAAGACCATAACCTATAATTAATCCAATGAGTCCTGCACCAAATAAAAGAAGCAGTTTTTTCTTGGCAGAAAAATTACCTATAAGTAATTGGCCTGCCAGAACACCCCAAATTGTATGTGCTGCAGTTGGTATAGCATTAAACATGGCCCAACCGCCTCCATATTCTTCACCTGAAATAAGAATATTAAACCAAGCTGCAAAATTTTCTCCGTCAACAAAAGCATTATTAAATCCTTCAACAGGAAAAAATCTAAATAAGCCTTCACTTATTAAAATTAACAGAATAGAGAAGCCAATTTGAATAACTACAGGTTGGCGAATTACCAAAAAAGCTAAAATATAGGTAACTCCTAGTTGTGCCAATACATTTTGGAACCTAAAAACAATTTCTCCTGCATCAATACAATATAGCCCCCAACCTAAGAGTAACATTAAAAATGCCCTTTTAAAGGCATGTTTGCTTAATTGCTTATATGTATCTCCTTTTGCCATCCTTTTTGAAAAAGATAATGGCATTGCCACTCCAACAATAAACATAAAAAAGGGTTGGATTAAATCCCAAAAATGTAGCCCTTCCCAACGAGCATGGTGAAGTTGAGTTCCGACAGCATGAATAAAAGTTCCTTCAAATTGTGGCAATACGAAAAAAGAGAATAGGTGAGAAAACTCGGCAATAAGCAGGAACATAGTTAATCCCCTATAAAAATCGAGGGATAAAAGCCGATCGTTTGATTTAACTTGTATTTTAGACATGTGTTATTATTCTAATAGATTTTTAATTCGGGAATAGAAGCTTATTTGATTTCTTTTTATTATAACAGTATTTAATAGGTAATCTTAGCAATTGTTTTTTTTTATTCGCTTTAAAGATTATAATGATTAAGAGTCTTTAGGGTTATTGAATCCAATTGTATATATCAATTTATATAATGGATTCAACTTTCTCAATTTTCCATCCAGCATAGTACTATTCAGTTTTAAAGTATCTGCAATCAGCTCGGCTTGTTGCTTAAAGTTATTTTTAATGCTATATAGAGTTGTCAGTTCGTCAACACCGATTTTATTTTGGAGGAATAATATACGCTTATGATTGCTTTCAGAAAAAAAAATATTCTGCTCGTATTTATTTAGCTTTTAAAAATTAATTCTGAGCGTACCGTCATATATGAATTTAATTAATAGATTCCTTTTCCAATAATCATTGTAAACTTCTTTAACAAAAGAATATTCAGGCATTTTTTCAAAACCGAATGATTCTACTAAAAAATGAAAAACCTTTTCTAAATCTTCTTCAATGACTTCCATAGGTTAGAAATATTTGATAATATAGATTACCAAATATAAGAAATTTAGTTACTTGTAGTTTATGGTTTATACAGACTTTTGGGAGCCCATTGAATACAAATCAATATTATTAGGTAAATTTTTATCACAGTATTTCACTGTAACCCGTTTTTATCTCTTTTTTCGCGTCAATTCATCTTCCGTAATAAAATTGTCTTTGTTTTTATCTCGTTTACTAAAGTTTTCTTTCAATTTACCTTTAGCTTCTGATTTAGAGATTTTACCATCATTGTTGGTATCCATATTTCCTATCATTTTTTCGAAAGATGGGGATGTGGTTTTTGAATTAGAATTATTATTATTTTGTTGGTTTTGCTCTACCTGTTCGGTTTTCGGAACTGGTTGTATCATCTCTGTATTTTCTAAGTTGTTTATTTCTTTAACGCATCTCACATAATTATAGACGTATCTAACATCACCTTGTGGTCCAAAATATTGAGGATAATCATTCTTATTTCCACTTTTCGGATCGCTTCTTTGAGCTCCAGCACCGTGAACATCCATCAATCTACCATTCATTTGTCCTTGTGCTTCACCAAAAGCAATATAAACAGCACTTGCATATGGGTTTTGTCCATCTAAATGTGTTGTACTGGTCCAGTAAAAGGGATATTGTCCAAGGTTTCCCTGTGGATCTTTGATTTCGTTGGATTCAAAAATAGGATCTATTGCAGGCGAACTGGTGGTTTGTGGAGAGCGAGAATAGTCCACAATGCTTTGTAATTCTTTGGCATTGGGCAAATGCCAATCTGAGTGCCCAGCAAGTTCAAAATTTTCAGCATATGCTAGGGCCTCTTCCCAATTTTTACCAGTACTATCATCAACTTTTTGCCACATGAGACCTGTTGCGTAATCACTTACTGTACCATCTCCATTATCAATAAAGTTATTCTTTCCATAATCTGTATTTCCACGCACCAAGCGAAAATACATTTTATTATCAGTACCTGTTTTAGGATGGAATTTAGGATAGCCTTTAATCCGGCCATCTACAAAATTAACACCGAAGATGGTTTTGTCACTTTTCATTGTTCGTCCAACATATGTTGTTAAAGACCAGGTTTGTGCATCAATTTCTCGTTCTCCATTTTTGCTATTTCCTAAAGGTTGATTAAAATAGTTGGTATCAATAAATAGATTTATAGCAGTGGTTCCTTTTACTTTTCCTGTAAACTGAATAAGCGAATAAAGTTCTTTAATAGTGGGTACCCTCCAATCACTATAACCTCCTGATGTTGCATTTTTTGCTTTTAGTATTGCTTCTTCCAGAGTCATTTTTATTCCCATGTCCTGTTCCCACATTAAACCTGTGACATTATCAGTTACAGTACCATTACCATTGTCAGTATATGACGGCTGATTACCGTTGTAGTTGGCATCTTGTCCGTAAAATGATTCTCCATCAGTTGGCTTAGAAATTTTTTCCATGTCAGAATAAGAATCTTTAACTCCTGTATCAACAATGGAGTAGCTATAGTTTAAATTTGAATTCTTGTTTGAAGTGCTTTTTTGTTTTAAAGGTAGTACCATTAAATCTTCTCCATAAATAACTGTGCCTAGATAATTCTTCCGTATTTCAGCAGTTGTAGCTTCTTCATCAATAGTTGTAAAGACGAAATGTGTTAATACTAAATTGTTAACATTTGCTTCTTTAGCCATTTGTGAGCTTTCTGTTAAATTAACGTGTGCTTTTTGTTTCGTTTTTTTGTTGTTATCATCGTGCTTACTTTTTTTATCATTCTTTTTAGCCCCTAATTCGATAGCACCACCAGAGTCCATTATTAAATAATCTGCATTTTTAGCCAAATTGGGCAAGGATTTAGAGTAGGTTAAATCGCCAGAAATCACGATAGATTCATTACCTACATCAAAACGATAGGCAAGCGTGGCAATAGTATGATTTACTGGTGCGTAAGTAACCGTAATAGCACCTATAGAGAATGTGTTGTTTCCTGTTAAGTTTTTTGCAGTGAAATTAGATTTGACATCACTTATAGTTCTTCCAGATTTTGATAATCTATACGCAATGTCTTCTTCATAAATTTCAAGAATATTATCAATTATTGAAGTGGTCTGTTTCGGACCTGCAATTATTGTTTTGTTACCTCCAAGAATTGAGTGAATAAAAATAGGAGCAAACTCCTCATTGTGGTCTAAATGATGATGTGTAAAAAGGATACCATCTATGTCTTTAATTTTTGTATTTATTTTGTTTAAATTGGCTTGGGTTCCATTGCCCATATCTACTAAAATCTGAGTGTTTTTATATGATATTAACACGGAAGGACCAGAGCGTTCTGTATTAAATTTTGGTGAGCCAGACCCAATTATTGTTGCAGTTAACTGTTCATAATTTTCTTGAGCAAATAGTTGTGTTCCTAAAAAAAGCAGCACCAAAACAAGGTGTTTCTTCATTTTATATATTTTTTTCGTTGACATTTGGTTTTGTTAATTTCTAATAGAATTTTCTTCCGTTTTTAAGTTGTTGTATGCAACTTGTTCTTCATTTGTAAGGTTGTTTATGATATTATTAGTTTCATAAGGGTCTTGATTTAAATTATAAAACCTTTCTGTTCCATCATTTAATACAAATAATTTATAGGTATTGTCCCTTATTGTATAACCAGATTTAGTAGGGGAATTATTCAATACCTCTGAATAATTATAAGTTCTATTGTTTGATGTTGCTTGAGTAAACAAAGAATAAAAACTTTTACTATTTTCATACGTATTTATATTAATACCAGCTATTTGTGCAATAGTGGTAAATAAATCTGCAGAATTAATAAGGTTTGTATCTCTGACGCCTATTCGAGAAACTCCTTTTCCTGATACAATTAAAGGAACTGCAATTCCACCTTGATAGATACTTCCTTTACTACGATTACTCGCATACGGACCTTGAATAACTTCTCCAGAAGTACCATTATCTCCCATAAAAATTATAATTGTATTATCCATTTCATCTTGAGGAATATTATCTAATAAACGACCAATTTCATAGTCCATACTTTCTGCCATTGCCATAAAATAGGGTAGTGGATTGTTGTCTATACTTGCTTGGTCTTCGGGTAAGTTTCCTTGTGAATGCATTTCAGTAGGTGGAAGATGAAATGGTGTATGTGGTGTTGAGTAAGCCAACCAACAAAACCAATTGTTGTCTTGGTTATTAATCCAATCTATGGCCAAATTGGTAGTTTTGGTCGTGATGTACTCCGTGGAGGGATTACTCACTCCATTTTCAACTAAATTCCATAGATAATAACTACTTGCACTGCCACCTAAAAGACCAGCATAGTAATCTATACCCATTTCTGTTGGGCGGTTAGGTTCGTTATTTGATAGATGCCATTTCCCAATAATTGAATGGCTATATTTTTCATTTAGTTCTTCATCTAAATAAGCTTGTAATGTTTTTTCATTTGCATCTATTGTAGAAGCATTTGAGGCATTTAATACACCTGTTTTTATTCCGTATTTTCCGGTAAGAATTGATGCTCTTGTTGGAGAATACATCGGAAAGGCCCAAAAATTATCGAACGTTATACCATTGTTAACTAGTTGTTGTAAATTTGGCATATTTGGTTTTATAGCACCAATATCATAATTAGGACAAGCATCTAAACCAAAATCATCAGCAATAATTAATAAAATATTTGGTTTTGATGAGCTAGATATTTCTTCAATAATATTGTTGTCTTTTGAGCAAGAGTTTATAAAGAAATTAAAGCAAATAATAAGTGCAATATATTTTATTCTGGCCATAATGTTTATTCTGAAATAGTTCTTACAGCTCTCACATAATTATAAACATATCTAATATCTCCCTGGGGGCCGAAGTATTGAGGGTAATCATTAATGTCACCACTCTTTGGGTCACTTCTTTGACAACCTGCACCGTGAACATCTAAAAGAATACCATTCATTTCTCCTAAGCCTTCACCAAATGCAATATAAACGGCACCACTGTATGGATTTGCACCATCTAAATGTGTTGTACTGGTCCAAAAGAATGGATAATGTCCTCCTGAATTGCCATCAGGATAATTGATTTCTGTGGTTTCGAATATTGGGTTTATGGCAGGAGATTTAGTAGTCTGTGGTGATCTTGTATAATCAACAATACTTTGTAATTCTTTGGTATTGGGCAACCTCCAATCATTGAATGAAGCTAATTCTAAATTTTCAGAATATTCAAGGGCATCTTCCCAATCTCTAGAAATTCCATCATCTGCTTTTTGCCACATTAGGCCAGTAGCTAAATCGCTAATAGTACCGTCTCCATTATCAATAAAATCATTTTCTCCATATGCTGTATTGCCACGAACCATTCTAAAATACATTTCATTCTCAGCCCCAGTTGCAGGTTTAAATTTTGGGTAACCTTTTATTCTACCATCAATAAAGTTTACACCAAATACTGTTTCGTCTGTATTCATTGTTAGCCCTACATATGCTGTTGATGACCACGTCTGGGCATCAATTTCTCTTTCACCTATACTTACATCACCAATAGGTTGATTGAAATAATTGGTATTGATAAATAGATCAATCGCGGTTTCACCTTGCACCCTTCCTGTGAAATTAATCAAAGAGTAGAGTTCTTTTAACGTCGGGACTCTCCAATCGGTATAATCACCTAAAGTAGAATTTTCAGCTTTGGTAAAGGCGTCATCAAAAGTGATTTTATCACCCATATCTTTTTCCCAAATTAATCCTGTTATATTATCGGTAATTGTACCATCAGCATTATCTGTGTAATTCGGTTGGTTGCCTGAGTAGGTTGCATCTTGTCCATAAAAGGCTTGGTTTGATGAAGGTTCAGCAATAACTGAAGTATTATCGTAAAAGTCTTCAACTCCTGTATCTACGATTTTATAGCCCGTTATGGAATTTTCTTCAGGAAATGTATTGTCATCATCTTTGCTACAGGCTATTGAAAAAAGTAATAAACCAGATAGTAAATAAAGGTATTTGTAAGCTCTCATAATTTTATAGTTTTATTTTAGACTATAAAAAAATAATAAGGTTTAAAGGTTGTTTTTTTATCTACTAAATATTGCGTCGTATGGAATTAGAAAAGTAACTGTGTCTATGTAGCTAAATTCGTAAATAAAACACAGACAGAAAATCTGTAAGGACTATTCTAAGAGAACCTGAAGATTATATAAAGGTAGGGGAGTAGAGGTAACTTCAGTTTCAGCCAATTATGTGTTTGTTATATGTTCATATTTCTTTTCAAAAGATTTTGGTAAATGATTTTCCATTAAACTTATAAACGCCACCATCAGCCATACCAAAAAGCAAATTGTTCTCTTTGTCCTTATAAATACACCAAATCATTGAGGTTGAAAGCTTGTCATCAATAGTGTAGTTTATCATTGATGTTCCATCATATTTCCAAGCTCCGGTGTCTCGGTCTCCAAACCAAATATTACCATGACTATCTTCTGCAATAGTAAAAACATGTTCGAGTGTTCCTGCTGGAGAAAGGTCACCATTTCCTGAACTATTAGCGTGAATTAATCCTTTTTTTTCTGAAAAGTTAATTGTCGATTCCCCGTTGTGCAGTAATACACCAATTCCATTATTTCCTATCCAAATTTGCCCTTTTGAATCTGCTAGTACACTTCGTATATGCAACTTCTCATTGTATTTAAGTGCCAATTTTCTATTATCAAAATTAGTTATTGAGCTACCATCAAAATAGAATAGAGCGGAATAAGTAGCTATCCATACGTTACCATTTTTATCTTTAGAAATGCCTGTTGTTCCATATGAATTATTAGGGTTTTCATTCTTTAGCTTTGGAATACTTAAATAATTCAAATTTATTCCGTCATAGAGATGTATGCCTTCTTTTTCTCCAGCACTAAACCATAAATTCTCAGCAGTTGCCTTCCATTCCAATTTTGGGGTGTTAGGTTCAGTTGAAAAGTTTGTAAACGTTACTCCATTATACATACTTATTCCGTTTGCCGTTCTAAACCAAATATTTCTATCAGGACCTTCTTGTATAGAACGGATTTGATTATCAGGTAAGCCATCCGTTTGGGTAAAATATTGATAAGCTTTTCCATCATAATAACTGACGCCTTCTTTTTGACTTCCAAACCAATAATTTCCTTTACTGTCTTGTAAGATTGCCCGAATTCCAGAAGTGAATTTTAAAGTGTTGGTTTTAAATTGTGTTACAATTTTAGAATTGCTAATTTCCTTTGGGTGAGATTTTTTTTCAACACAGGCAACGTTCAGTGTTAAAAGGAGCATTATGATAAATAAATTAAATAAGTTGTTCATTTAGATTATCTGATATGACTCGACTTGAAATATGGTTTGCAATAAAGGGATATATGTACCCTTACATATATCTATATTAGAGATTATCAAATATAAGAAATATAATTACTTGTAGTTTATGACTTATTTTAACTTTAGGTAATCCGTTGAAGATTAATGAATTTTACTTTTGAGGGATTTATCATTTCAGATTTTTCTTGATAGTAGTTTTTACTTCCTTTTGTATGTTGAATTTGTAGTTGTTCCGTCTGGGTTTATAAATTCGTAATTATAATTCCCGTTGTTATCCCAACTATAATTTATGGTATAAATTGATGATTTAACTTCATATTTTAAGCTATATTGGTTAGGTTTCGGATTCTTAAAATCGATAATTTTGGCATCACGTAGCGGTCTTAAATCAGGTCGCACTCCTCTTGTTTTAGCTTGTGGCATTATTTCATTTTCTGGTGCTTTAGTTCTTGGATTTATTTCAACTTTCCCTTTCATGGCAGCAATGAGATACGGATATTCCTTAACTGCGTGATATTGATAGGTACTGTCAGAAGTAAAACGCCCAAGATTTTCGTCTAAAGGCTCATTCGTTTCACCGTAAACTGGAAAACCATCTAAAGCATAGGCTATCGGTTTGTCATTACCGACTTTAGATTGTAAGTGTGCAGGTGGTAAATGATAATGATAGTCATCAGCTCTTCCACAATGTCCGCCCCATTTGTCTAATTCTCCAATGGCGTTTGCATCTTCACCACGATTGTTTAACGGATTAAAAATGGGTATTCCATTCGCAGAAATAGCAATGGCTCCTTTCATAAAATTGTCTTTTGTTGATAGCGGATTTTCAGCCAATTCGGGGTGTAAAGGAATTGCCCAAGCATTAGTACCTGAATAATCGTGATTAATAGGGACTTGTTGTTGCCAATTGGTTATACCTGTCATCATTTCGTGTTCAGGTATTCCATCTGATTCTATGTAAAAATATTTGTTATCGACACGTGTAGTCACTTTGTCAAAAACTCCAAAAATAGATTCTAAATAGGAAACATCATTTTTTGCCATTTTTATACCTTTTGAGGAACTATTGGTTTTGCAACCCATAATAACAACAGCAAATCCTATAAAACTAAAAGCTAAAATTATAGACTTGTTCTTTTTCCTAAACATACAGAATGAAAATAGTAATAGGGTAACACCAACATAAATTAAAATTTTAGAATAGTTGATTGAATATAGTTCATGCTCTGTTTGTAAAGTATTTTTATCGCTAATCCAATTTGCCTTATTCAAAATATATTGTTGTTCTTTACTTGTGAAGTCTGAAATATTGAAGGCCTCAACTTGGTGTTTATCATTCATTAGATAAACCGTTTCGTCAATTTTTTCAATAAAATCAGCATTTAAGTTCATTTCACTATTCAAAAAATGCCAAACTTTTGTGGACGAACCGTGTCCACCCTCGTGAGCAGAAACGTGAAAGGATAAAAACAGAATTATTACTATGAATACTACCTTTTTCATTAATTAGAATCTATAAAAGTTAAAGTTGTTATGTCAATGATGTTATCATCAGAAATGGCTTTCATAAAAGTATTTAAATCAACATCAAGAGAATTAGATTTAGGAAGTGATTTTGGGGTTTCCGACAATGCAAATAAAGCAATGGTATACTTATGTTTTCCAGGTCCACGAGAACAAGGTGAGGTATAAGAAATGGCGGTTCCATCTTTATTTGATCCCATAAACCAATTGGGATTGTTCGCCATTTTATAAGGAATTTCTGAATCAGAAGGGTTGATACCCCATAAAAGTAAGTAGGAGTTTATTTCTGATTTATCATCCTTTTTTGGGTAGTGATACATTACGATAGCTAAAGATTTTGTGCCTTCCGGTACATTAGACCAAGATAGTGGGATAGAATTTTCTACATCGGCTACTTTTTCTTCACATTTAAAAGCATCCAATAATTTTCCATTAGCTATCGCTTTACTATTCAATTTAAAATCTGCGTTGATGGTTTTAAAATCATCAAATCTGTAAAGTGAAGCTTCTTTGTTATGGGTACAAGAATTCCCCAAAAATAAAAGCATCATTGTAATAAGGAATAGTAGACTGTTTTTCATTTTGTAATTATTAATTTTTGTTGCTAGATTATTTAACGGTATAGCGTACTAAAACTTCATTATCTAAAACAACATTGGTAGACCAAATAAATTCGGCATCATTTTCAGCATCGTCAAAAATAGAAGTAAAGTTAGTG
This sequence comes from Aureibaculum luteum, assembly GCF_003449015.1. Taxonomy (GTDB): domain Bacteria; phylum Bacteroidota; class Bacteroidia; order Flavobacteriales; family Flavobacteriaceae; genus Aureibaculum; species Aureibaculum luteum. The sequence continues at coordinate 198,348 of NZ_QRGD01000002.1, forward strand.
TACGAAGGTTTATTATCTACCCCAATGGTTTTGTTTGTATAGGTGGTTGCATTTGGCCAAATAGAATCATCAAAATCAGTCTTCATCCAATCATTAGGGATTTCCCAATGCAAAGCATAGAAAGCAGTTCCATCTTGACCTCCATTGGTGTCACAGTTTTTAGAATATCTATAATTACCATCTTCTGATACGCAACTTAAGTCCGTTATCGGTGCAGTGTAAAAAGTCTGTGCTTTCCAATTTTCATTAGTTGTTGCTATACTATTATTTTGTTCATCTTTAATTATGGCTACCATTCCGCCATCCCCAGCGTGAAAAGATTTACCTCTATTGGCTTCACAACCTACCCCAAGATGTTCTTCCCAATCCACCAATTTCATAGCGATGGTAAATGGTTTTTGAACTTTAAACTTTACAATACTAGAATTAAACGCTGTAAAAGGAACGTTGTCTTTACCAACAGCGATACCATTAACATACATTTCAAAATAGTTGTCAGCAAAGATATAGGCTGTAAAAAGCTCACCTTCTTTGTCAATTTCTACGATGTTGGAATCATCAAAATGGGATAGAGCTTCTTTTACCGTTGCATAATTATTTCCTTCACAGGAATTAAACAAATCAGCAGAAAATGGAAAATCAGTATTTGTATAATTGGTTTGTGCGGGTACCGTCCATTTTTTACCATCTGATGAAGTAATTTCTCCAACATCAGTCTTTCGTCCACGTTCACAAGAATAAATATCTTCAGTAATAGTGGTAGCTATACCTTTTGTAATACTGGCAGTACCAGTATAGTTTGTAGTTTCCGTACTACTTGTAAGTTCTTTTGATTTCGATTTATTTTTTGCACAACTAACGATTAATAAGGCAACAATTAGTAAATTAAGTATGATCTTCATTGTTTGTATGTTTTTATATTACCACGAAGATAGAAAGTATATACCATTACATATATCTATTCTATTTTTTAACAAAGATAAGAAGGAAGTTTTTTATATTACTACGATACCGGTTACTAGTTTTATTTCATATTGGCTAATCACATTTTATAACTCTTTACTATTCCATATTTTTAAGGAGCCATTTTCCATATTTATAGTTGAAAATGGTCCTGCAACTGGATTGTCATTTGAGCGATTGATTCCGAAATAATCTACATTAAAAATTATTTCAGAACCGTTAGGGTGGTCAAAAACGGTCTTTACAATTTTTGTTACCCCTAATGTTTGGGTCGAAATTAGTTCAACTCTATGTTCTAAAAAGGCTTTATTTACAGAAAATTGAAGATATACATCCCCTTCCTTTTCCAATAATTTCACGGTGGGATTGTAATTTAAATGGACCTCATTATGTGAATCGTTTATAGTTGATTCCTTTTGATTAAAGTAAACATTTCCATAAAGCCAAGACGGTAATTCAGCAGACTCATAAGCACTACTCAAACCATTAGAGTCAGCCGTGGTAAATATATTATTATAAAATCGATCATCACCTCCATGAATTGTAGTTAAACCTGCCATATCAATGGAATGTGGTAAAAAATAGGGCGTAAAACGATTTTTATCAGATACTAATTTAACATTACCAGTTATTAAATTATGAATATAAGCTCCTCCTTGCGACCAATTTACTATTGCTGTTTCGGATAGTAAAATATTGTTATCTACAATATAAGGGCCATGACTCACTTCGATTAGAAGATCGTCCATGTCATTACGATATAATAAGTTGCTGCTTACACGTGCACCTTGTACCATCCAGTCTAACCAAATGCCGCGACCCGCATCATGAATTCTGTTATTTTTTATAGTAACGTCTACGGGAGCATGAAGTTTAATTCCGGCCATCTCATAACCTTTAAATTGACGCTTGGTATAAATATTATAAATATGATTATTTTCAATAGTACTAAAAACGGCTCCCATACTACCGCATATAGCGGTTTGCTCACAATTATAAATCGTATTATTTCTAACGATATGAGTACCTACATGTTCTTTATTCCAATTATTTCTAAGTACATTAAATACGACTTCAATGTAATGTATATTGCCGTCTCTATTTATGTTTTCGGCATCTGCCGTCCAAGTATTATGTCCGGTACCACGTTCTTTACCAAGCGTAATTCCGTTGGTTTTTGAGTCACTTATTACATTATTTTCAATAATCCACCCTTTGTTCCAATGGGTTGAAATCATGCCGACTTGTTCAGCAGTTGGTGCAGCCCATTGTGTGGCAGCTTGACTAAAATGAAACCCTTTGATTGTTATATAATTGAGACCTGGCTTTTCAGGATAAAAACATGTTTTTCGGGTACTTATTTCGACCAATTCTTTGTTTGGATTGTACTTTTGAAAATTGACCCAAATGGTGGTATGTGTTGCGTTGCTTTCACAATACCAAGTATAGGTTGAACCTATGGGATCTGAACTGTTATTTATAGCCACTGGATGCCGTACTTTTTCAATAGTTTCTTTCTCATAAAGAGATTTTCCATTAATAAATACCTCTCCGGTATGATGTATACGATCATTATCAATAAACCAATCTCCATGAATTAATTCCTGATAGGGATTATAATTACCAAAGAAAGTATTAGGTATAATCACTTTCCAAACCCCATTTTTTTCCTTTCGCCAACCTGTGATTACTTCAGACCCCTTAATTTCAACTCTTTCTCCAGGGGCTGCCCGATAAACAATCCTTTTGAGATCGGACGTTCCACCTTGTAACGGTTTCACCCATTCTCGATAAGTTCCTGCATGAACAGTAATGGTGTCACCAGGAAAAGCAAACTTTACGGCCTGGTTAATAGTTAAAAATGGACTTTGCAAAGAGCCACTATTTAAATCATTACCTTGCTTTGATACGTGATATTCTTTCGCTGACAGGTTTGTAGTTATAAATATAAACAAAACGATAAGTACAATTTTATTCTTCATCTTTTTAGCTTACGTGTTAAATTATTATCCTTAGTCTTTAGAAATATTTTTATTAAAATCCTTAGTAATTTATAGTGTTATAGACGCAAAAGGAATCCTTTTTAATGAACTAATAGCTCATCTACAAATAGCCAAGCACCAGCATCATTAGGAGCTTTTTTTAAATTGGTTGCAATTACTTTTACATAACGTGTATTGGTTTCTTTGAATTTAATTTTAAAGTTAATTATATCTTTCTTAGTTCTAATATTAAATTTACGTTCTACTTTTCCAATTTCTTCATAGGTAGTGCCATCATCAGAAATAGAAACTGTTACAGCTGTGGGAAAATAAATTCCTGATTCTAAATTTTGCAAAGTACCTATACTTACTTCTTTAATAGGTTGTGGCTTTTCTAAATCGATAACCACCTCCATATCTTCTTCTAACCAACCTTGCCAATGTCCATCTCCAAAGTTTTTTGAACCTCTAATTCCGTTTGCCATGCTTAAAGGACCATCACCTTGATAGTCTTTACTATAAGTAGATTTAAATGTTAAGGCTTTACCAAAAGCTTTATGGATATTTATAGTATCTATATAACTTTTACCAATAGGTTTATCATGTTTAAATAAAGAAGCCTTTAAAATTGTTGTTTCTGAAAAATCAAGAGCATCTGTATATTTTATAGCTTTGTTGTCAATATTTTTATCACCTAAAACATATCGAATATCGGGATTAGGAAATTCATTTTCTAAAGATATGTTTATTGACTTATCTTTTAAGTTTGTAGTTAAAGTAGAGGTCACTAAGTAAGCACTTTTTGCATAATTAATTCCCAAATAATCATAACGCTCAAATTGAGATTCTAATCTTTTAGTAAAGCTCTCCCAACTTCTAGATTCTTTTGTACTCCATAGTACTTCAGAGAGAGCAGCAAGTCTTGGAAACGTCATATAGTCTGTCTCCTCATTGGTTGTTATATATTCAGACCATAAATTGCCTTGAGCTCCTAAAACATGGTTTGCTTGGGCTTCAGTCATTCCTTTTACAATCGGGTCAAATTCATAAACTTTGCTTAATGGCGTAAATGCATTAAAGGCTAAGGGCTCTTCACTTCTTGGTCCTTGATATTGATTAAAGTAGCAATGAGAAGCCGGTGTCATAATTACATCATGACCTTGTTCCGTGGCAGCTAGTCCGCCTTTTGTACCTCTCCAACTCATTACGGTAGCCTCAGGTGCTAATCCACCTTCTAAAATTTCATCCCATCCTATTATTTTTCTTCCTTTAGAATTAATATACTTTTCAATACGTTTTACAAAATAACTTTGTAATTCATGTACATCTTTTAAGCCTTCATTTTTCATTCGTTTTTTACAGTTTGGGCAAACCTCCCAATGCCGTTTTATGGCTTCATCACCCCCAATATGAATATATTTAGATGGAAATAACGGTATAATTTCATCGAGCACGTCTTCTAAGAATAAAAACACCTCCTCTTAACCAGCACAATAAATATCCTCATAAATACCCCATGATTCTTGAACAATTTTTAGTTGTCCATTCGCTTGTTGTTTTTTTGACGTTATAGACATCATGTTATGATGAACATTTGTGGGTTCTTCAGGAAAACAACTTAAATAGGGATAAGCTGCAATTGCCGCACTACTGTGACCCGGTAGTTCTATTTCAGGGATAACAGTGATGTTACGTTTTGAGGCATAGGCCACAATATCTTTTATTTCTTCTTGTGTAAAAAAACCTCCATACACTTTATTGTCATTTTCATTTCCTGGGTAATAACCTTTTATGGTTCCGTTTCTATAGGCACCAACTTCGGTCAACTTTGGGTATTTCTTTATTTCTATTCGCCAGCCTTGATCATCTACTAAATGTAGGTGCAACACATTCATTTTATGCATGTCTAAGCGATCTATAGTTTGTTTCACAAAGTCGATGTCATAAAAATGACGAGACACATCTAACATAAAACCTCTATGTTTAAAACGAGGTTGGTCTTTAATAATTAAGGCAGGTATCATCCAGTTAGTCGTTTGAGACAAACGAGTACTTTCAATAGCGGTTGGTAATAGTTGGCGTAAGGTTTCTAAGCCATATAAAAAACCAGCATTATCTTTTGCTGTTATGATGATATTTTTAGGACTAGCAATGAATTCGTAGGCTTCGTTTTCAAATTTTTCATCTCTTATCAATTGGATAAAATTCTTATTTGGAGCCGTTGTAACTATTTCTATTTTAAGACCTGCAGCATTTTCTAATGTGTAAATTAGTCCCTTAGCTATTTCTTTTAATCCTTCGTCTGAAACTATAAATTTCGTGTCGCTAGAAAATTGAAAAACACCTTTAGTAAGAGCTAATTCTAATGGTTGCGGAATAATATTGATATCATTTCGTGTAAATATTTTTTGTGCATTTTTAGTACAAGAACTTATAATTACAAGTAAAATGACTGCAATAAGTGGAGATGCTTTTTTCATGGTTAAGTTTTTACACAGGAGCTTTTATAAGGTACAATATATAACTTTATTACGTATTAAATGTTTTAAACACACTTAAAAATAAACTTCTTTGTTAAATTGAGAAAATTGAAACGTTAAAGCTTCCAAAGAGAGTAGGGGAGATTAACTTTAACTGCCATGTTATTCCTTTTTTATAATACTAAGATGACAGTGTTTATAATTCACTGATATTCTTAAGTGTAGTGGTATTACGATTTAGATTTAGGCTTTGTTCTTGTTAAATGGATAAATGATCCGTGTTGCTAATTCTAAAAATAGGAAGTGAAAAACGTACAATATTACCCCTAAAAAAGGACTCAATTACTCGATTATACAATTACTTTTGTTAAGAACAATATTAGTTAACCCATTTGGATATGCTGAAAAAAAGATTCATAATACATTTAGTCCTTATTTTCCAATCATGGATTTGTATTTCACAAGAACTTCCTAAAATTATTGGCGATTTAACAACAATCGAAAACAATTATCTACCTGATTTTAGCTACGCAGGCTATCATAATGGGGAAGTGCCACTTCCAATGTTATTTGGTGAAATTATTTTAGCAACTAATTATGGAGTTATTCCAAATGATGGATTAGATGATTCTAAAGCACTCTTGAATGCCTTAGAAGCGACTAAAACAATGTCTGGAAATATCATCTTGCAATTACCCGCAGGTAAACTTATCTTAAGTAATATTCTTTATATTGAACGAAGTAATTTTGTTTTAAGAGGCACAGGAATTGGTAAAGGCGGTACAGAAATATATTGTCCAAGACCCATGATGTACCTCAAAGATCCTGAATCTTTAGTTGAATTGAGAGAATATTTACTAAAATTTGACAAAAGGCAACGTGAAAAAGAAAATAATATAGACCTACCTTTTTCTCAATATGCGTGGTCTGGTGGTATGATTTGGACACAAGTTCCAGGAGAAAGAGTAAAATCGTATTTAGGAAAATATGATCAACCACAAAAAATGCTTGCTAAAGTAATTAAAGGTAGACGTGGAGAAAAAACACTTATAGTATCAGAGTTGAATAACTTAAAAATTGGGGATATAGTCCAATTAGATCTTTTTAATAAGGATGGTGAAAACGGATCTATCATTAATGATTTGTATAAAAATATCGGAGTCAAAGTAGGTTCTCACCATTGGGAATTTCCTAGTTTACCAATCGTAAGACAACAGGTAGAAATTGTAAAAATATCAGGGAATAAAGTGACTATTAAAACCCCTTTAACAATTGACATTAGAAGTGAATATCAAGCTCAATTGGTCGCGTGGAAACATTTAAAAGAAGTTGGTATTGAGCACTTGCGAATTACTTTTCCCAATTCACCAAGAGTAGCCCATCACGTAGAGCCAGGTTATAATGGTATTTTTCTAACACGGGTTTTCAACAGTTGGGTAAAAGATGTGGTTATCCATAATGCTGATAGTGGTATTCTTGCTGAAGAAACCGCAAATATCAGTATTAAAGATATAGTTACCACCGGAGATAATATGGCACATTATACGGTTGCTATGGCTGGTGTTCACAATGTTCTCGTCAATAATTTAAAGGTTTATAACAATGCAGTACATCCCTTAAGTTTTAATACTTTTTCAACAAAAAATGTGTACCAAAATTGTGAGGTATTTTCAAATCCTGTACTTGACCAACACTCAGGTGCTAACCATCAAAACTTATTTGATAATGTAAAGGTGCATTTAAATGTACATAAAGATGGCAGTTATCCTCTTTTTGCTGGAGGTGGTGCTCCATATTGGAAACCTTCTCATGGTGCTTATTCCACATTTTGGAATATTAATATTCAAGTAGAAAACAAATTAGGCGACACAAAACCATTCGTGCTAAATGGCATGGAAGATGGCCCCTTCGCTAGAGTAATAGGTGTTCATGGCAACCATAATTTCAAAATAGAATATGGATATAAGACTTATATTGAATCCACTAACAAGTCATTAACAAAAACGCCTTCTTTATATAATTATCAATTAAAAAAACGATTACGCAATTACGGAAAAAAATGAAGTTAAAAATTCCTTATTCTAAAAACCTATGCACATTAGTTTCATTTTATTAACTTGTGCTTATTATTTTTGTCATAGACACATTGTATGAAACGAATTGCCTTTTTTTTACTTCTTAGTCTTGTATCTGCAATCATCATTCACGCACAAACTGACAGCTACGAATTTAGAAATTTAACCGCGACTGATGGGTTATCTCAAAGTACGGTAATTGCCATACACCAAGACAAATTGGGACAAATGTGGTTTGGTACAAGAGATGGGTTAAATAAGTATGATGGCAATAGCTTTAAAATTTATCGTAACAAAATAAATGATACTCTATCAATAAGCAATAGTGATATTTTAACCATTACAGAAGATTCAGAGGGTATGCTTTGGATTGGTACTTATAATGGTTTAAATAGGTATAATCCTATCAACAATACTTTTAAAAGATACTTTCATACAAACAATACTAATTCTCTTGCTCATAACACCGTTTGGAAGGTCAAAGAGATAGGTGATAAAATTTGGATTGGCACATCAAACGGACTTTCCATTTACAATAAAGGAACAAAGACTTTTTCTACACTCTTTAATGACCCAGATAATCCATATAGTCTGCCAGGAAATTATGTGTTGAGTATCTTAGAAGATAAAGAAGGTGAAATTTGGGTTGGCACCTCAAAAGGTTTATGTAAACTAATTAATAATGAAGGTAATAATTATAAATTCATACAATTTAAAAGTAAAGATATTCTGTATGTCCAAGACATAATAGCAGACAATCAAAATAATATATTTATCGCTACAAAATCAAATGGTTTGTATAAAATCAATACAAATTCCAAGATCTTAGTACCTTTTAAGAATGTTGCTGGATTTAAAGGTTTAGACCTTGATTTAAGGTCTATGGATTTTGACGAACAGGGCAATTTATGGTTGGGCACAAATAGTGGGGTGGTTGTTTTTAAACCCAATGGTGAATTAAACCCAGTTATCAATAAACCCAATGCATATTCGGGGTTAAGTAAAGTAAAGTCAATTTATACGGATAAAAATGGTTCAGTTTGGATTGGAACATATTATGGAGGTGTAAGCCTGTGGGATAAATCGAATACCAACTTCACCAATTTACATCAAAACATTGGTGAAAATAGTTTGGGGTATAATGTAGTGAGTTCAATTGTCTCCGATAAAAATGAAAACATTTATTTTGGAACCGAAGGTGGAGGAATAACAGTCATTGACAATAATACAGGAAAATCAAATTATATTAATAGTTCAAATACGAAAGGGCTATCTGATGATAATATCAAATCAATATTATTAAAGAAAAATGAGTTATGGATTGGCACTTTTTCTGATGGTTTATCAATTTTCAGCCTTAAAACTAAACGTATAACCAATAGTGTTTTATCAAAAGAACTTCAAACCTTTTTAGTTCAATTAGGCGTTTATGTGATTAAACAAGAAAATGAAAATATTATTTGGTTGGGTACTTTTGGAAAAGGTTTAATAAGGTATAATATAGCTGAAAAATCTTTTAAGAACTTTCAAAACGAACCAGATAAAAGTAATTCATTATCCAATAATAGAATAAGGTCAATGCTCATAGATTCTAAAAATAGGTTATGGACAGGTACTCAAAGTGGATTAAATTTATTTTCTCTTGGTGATTTAGATAAAAAAGAATTTGAAATTGATCATTTTTTCTATAATAAAGAAATCATTTCTGGTATTGATATTCTAACAATTTATGAAGACAGCAGTACTAATATTTGGGTTGGAACTAAGGCAAATGGCTTCTACTTATTTGATGGCACTGATTTTATTAAAGTACCTTTAAAGAAAGACAATTTAGAAATTACTTCCATTCATGCTATTTTAGAAGATGATGATAGTAACCTTTGGCTAAGCTCTAACCATGGTGTAATAAAATATAACGCTGTTACTAAAAATATTACAATCTACGATCAAACGGATGGCTTAGTTAGTAATGAATATAACGATAATGCGGCCTTAAAACTGAATAGTAACAGGTTTTATTTTGGTGGACCTGCGGGTGTTTCAACATTTAACCCAAAAAGCATTGCCCAAAACACCTATTCTCCACAAGTTATTTTGACAGGTTTTCGAATCATGAATACGTCGGTACATATAGATGGTAAGGATGCTATTTTAAAAAACAACATTAGTTATACCAATAAATTAGAACTAAACTATGATATGGCGAATTTTTCGCTAAACTTTGCTATTCCCAACTTTATTAATCCTTCAAACAATCAATATACTTATAGATTGGTTGGTTTAGAGAATGCATGGAATACAACCTCTAATAACGAAGTAAATTATACGATTCAAAACCCTGGCACTTATATTTTTGAGGTAAAAGGTGCCAATAATGATGGTGTTTGGAATGAAAAATCTACCACACTTGAAATTTTAGTGCACCCTGCACCCTGGAGAAGCTGGTGGGCATTTACAATCTACGCACTATTAATTGGCATTGCTTTATTTATTCTATTATGGTTTTTAAAATCTAAAGCGAAACTCAAGCATGAATTGGAACTAGAACATATAGAAAATATAAGAAATGAAGAAATAAATGAAGCAAAACTAAAGTTCTTTACAAATATTTCTCATGAATTTAGAACTCCACTAACGTTAATATCAGGCCCATTACAACAATTGCTGTCTGATTATACAGGTAGTAATAAAATGTATAAAAAGCTGTTAGTCATAGAAAGTAGTGCAAATCATTTACTTCAACTTATTAATAGGTTGATGGATTTTAGAAAGCTTGAAAACAAGGAATTGAAACTACAATCTGCTGAGGGAAATATTGTAAAATTTCTAAAAGAAATACATCTTTCTTTTACAGAGTTCGCCAGAAATGGAAATTACACTTACACCTTTGATGTTTCAGATGAAGTAATACCTCTTTTTTATGATAGGGTAAAGTTAGAACGCGTTTTTTATAATCTAATATCAAATGCATTCAGATATACATCCAAAGGAGGTAGTATTTGTGTACGTGTAATAAAAAAAGAAAGTAATCTTGTTATCGAAGTTGAAGATTCTGGAGTGGGTATAGCAGAAGAAAATTTAGATAAAATATTTGATCGATTTTTTGAAATACCCATCCATAATAAACCACAAGAAAATTATAATAAAGGTACAGGAATTGGACTTTCTATTGTGAAAAATATAGTTGATTTACACAAAGGCTATATCGAAGTAAAAAGCAAAAGTACTGACGGTACCATATTTAGGGTAATCTTGCCTTTGGGTAGATTACATCTATCAGATAACGAAATTATTAATGATTTTAAAATAAGTGATGACATTAGCCAATACGAATCTCAATTAGAGCATACTGAGTTAAGTAATAATACAATTTATAATTTAGTTGTAGAAGAAAATAAACCAACCCTTTTAGTAGTAGAAGATCACAAACCCTTAAGGCTTTTTATTAAGAATTTATTAAAAAAAGACTATAATGTCATTGAGGCCGAGGATGGGAAAGTTGCATTAAAAAAGGTTTTGAAATTTATGCCTGATCTAGTGATAAGCGATGTAATTGTGCCAAATATGGTTGGAACTGAGCTATGTACTAAAATTAAAGAAAATATAAATACGAGCCATATACCTGTTATTTTATTGACTTCAAGAACCTCATTAATTTATAAGTTTGAAGGTTTAGAAAGTGGTGCAGATGATTATATCAGTAAACCATTTAATATTAAAGAATTTAAACTACGCATCAAGAATATATTAGATGCTACCTTACGTTTAAAAAATAAGTTTTCTAGTGAAGCCTATTTAAAACCTAGTGACATAACCGTTAACTCAATTGACGAAAAGCTACTAAAAAAAGCATTTAACATAGTGGAAAAGAACATTTCAAATGACCAATTTGATATTCCTTTCTTTGGCTCAGAACTAGGGGTTAGTAGAACCATGCTTTTTACAAAAATTAAGGCATGGACCAACTTTACTCCTAATGAATTTATACATGAAATTAGAATGAAAAGAGCGGTGCAACTACTTGAGCAAAACAAAATCAACATTTCACAAGTATGCTATAAAACAGGATTTAAAAATCCCAAGTATTTTAGTAAGTGTTTTCAAAAAAAATATGGAATTACGCCAACCCAATATAGAAACAAATTTTTTGAAAGTATTGAATAATAGTGTGCATAGTATTTTTGACTCCCTATCTTTGAACTCTCCGTATATTTTTCCTTTTTAAATTTGTCTTGTAAAATCTTCTTTATTTATACCTCGTATGAGATCCAGTATACAATAATATAATCAGATCATTCTATTCAATTAAAACAATTAACAGCAACAGATGAAATGGAATAAACTAAATATAACCATTATTGAACTACTATTCTTCATCCTTATTATTGGTATTAGTCTATTGATAATTTATTTAAGCTAATCTAGCGACTCTCCATTTATTTATTAGTGTTTTTACTTTGAAAAAAGATCAATCTTGGATATTTGGTACCCTTATTTCGAATTTTTATGACCTCTTAGGTTATTAAATTTGGCCTTAAATAATGAATAAAATTATTTTTTACACAAATAATTTGATTACCAAATTCAATACTAACTTAAGTAAATAATTATGATGAAAAACAAAGTAAAATTAGTCAGGGCTTTCCTTTTGACATTTCTGCTTTTAGCAGTATCAATGGTAAATGCCCAGGAAAGGAGTGTTTCAGGGAAAGTAACTGCAGCAGATGATGGAATGCCATTACCTGGAGTTAACATTTCCGTAAAAGGAGGTACTACAGGAGCCTCAACAGATTTTGATGGTTTATATTCAATCGATGTCCCTGGAAACGAAGCTGTATTGATATATAGCTTTATTGGTTTTGTAAGCCAAGAAGTACCCGTGGGAACACAAAATGAAATAAATGTAATTCTTCAAGCTGATAACAATGAATTAGAAGAAGTCGTTGTTGTAGGTTATGGTGCTCGAAAAAAGAGCGACATTACAGGTTCTGTATCTTCGGTTAAATCTGATGAATTAAATGCATTTCCTTTAGCAAGTGCAGAACAGGCCCTACAGGGTCGTGCGGCTGGTGTAGTTGTTCAATCTAACAATGGAGGTGAGCCTGGAGCCCCTATAAATATAAAAATTAGAGGAAATACTTCAATTAATGCCAGTAGTGCTCCACTTATTGTTGTAGATGGTTTTGTAGGTGCAAATATGCCACAGCCAAATGATATTCAGTCTATGGAGGTATTAAAAGATGCATCAGCTACTGCTATATACGGTTCTAGAGGCTCAAATGGTGTTGTTTTAGTGACTACAAAAAAAGGGAAAAGTGGAAAGTTATCTATAGAAGTTAACTCTAACTATTCTATCCAAAACACTTCGAATGAATTAGATTTGTTAAACGCAGATGAATTTGCAGCCTATCAACAGTCGTTTAATTCTGGTTATGTTCAAGGACCGGCAAATACAGATTGGCAAGACTTATTATATAAATCGGGCAATACTCAAAATCATCAATTTTCTTTTTCTGGAGGAAGCGATAATATAAACTTTTATGCTTCTGCTAATTATTTTAAACAAGAAGGTGTTATAATAAATTCTGAATTTGAAAAAATCTCTTTCTTGTCAAATGTTGATGCACAAGTAACTGATAAATTGAAACTAGGTTTTAATCTTTTTGGTAGTCGAGGAGCTAAAGATGGCGTTCCCACACAATCAACAGGTGAAACTGCAAATGGAGGTGGAGATGATATCGTTTCATTGATGTTCAGATTTACACCAGATAGGGGAATATTAGATTCAAATGGTATAAATACCATAAATTCTGTAGGTGATAATGTTGATAACCCCTATGCAATTGCTACTGAGGGCATTAATGAAACAAAAACAGATAATTATAGAGCAAACTTATATGCAAATTATGATATCTTAGAAAATCTGGCTTTTAAAACAACTTTTGGCTATAGTACAGCTAATGGAAATGCAGGTGTTTTTAGACCGTCAACATTAGTTGTTACAGCTGGAGGTGCTACAGGAGGAAGAGCAACCATTGAAAATTATAAGAGAACAACATTGTTAAGTGAGAATTATTTAACTTTTAATAAAGAAATAGGGAAAGGAAATTTAACTTTATTGGCAGGTTATTCTTATCAAAAGACATCCACGGATAGATTTTCTGCAGGAGCCCAAGGGTTCACTTCTGATTCTTTTTCTTATTTTAATTTGCAATCTGGTTCGACACAATTAATACCAACATCATCTTTTTCAGAAACTGAAATTCAATCACAATTCGGAAGGTTGAATTATGATTTTGATGATAAGTATTTAATAACTGCTACAGTAAGACGAGATGGAGCATCTAATTTTGCGGAAAATGAAAAATACGCCATTTTTCCATCTGGTGCTGTAGGTTGGAAAATTTCAAATGAAGAATTTTTAAAAGATAGTGAAACTGTTTCTAATCTAAAACTAAGAGCAAGTTATGGTGTTACAGGTAATCAAGCAATTGCAGCCTATCAATCTTTAGCAAGTTTTGGTTCGGTTTTTACACCCATTAATGGCACAACTGTGATCAATGTTACGCCAAATCAAGTTGCTAATCCAGATTTAAAATGGGAGTCTTCTTACCAAACCAATATCGGGTTAGATTTAGGTTTATTAAAAAATAAAATTACACTTTCATTAGATTATTATAACATAGATACTAAAGATCTTATCATAGAGGATTCTAGTCAACCACAATATTTAGGTTTTCTAACTGCGGCTAGTTTAAGAAATGTAGGCGAAGTAAATAATAAAGGTTTTGAAATCTCTTTGAATACCAGAAATGTTTCTAATGAAAACTTTAGCTGGACTACAGATTTTAACTGGGCTACCAATAAAAATGAATTTGTAACCTTGTTAAATGGTCAAGATATTTTCCAAGATGCTTCTCCTGGTTATTTTAACATTCCCCGTACACATGTCTTAAGAGAAGGTGAAGCAGTAGGTGTATTTTGGGGATATGAGTATCAAGGTGTTTACCAAGGAGGAGATTTGCCAGCAGGTACCGCTACTTTAGGTGGAGCAGGGGCAGGAGACCAATTATTTACAGATGTAAATGGTAGTGGTGATATTACTACTGCTGATCAAAAAATAATAGGAGATCCTAATGCAGATTGGACATTTGGTTTTACAAATAACTTTACGTATAAAAACTTTGACTTAAATATCTTTTTTCAAGGTTCTCAAGGAGGTGATGTTATGAACCTTACAAATGTACAGTTGTTTAATGGAGATTCAAATGCTAATAGAGATATCTTAAATTCTTGGACACCGTCAAATACAGAAACAAACATTCCTCGTGCAAAACTAAGAGGAAAAGAGATTTCTTCACGCTTTGTAGAAGACGGAAGTTATATTAGATTAAAAAATATAGCTTTAGGTTATAATTTACCATCAAGTGTTACTGAAAAATTAGGTATGAACAATGTCAGATTCTCAATTAGTGGTCAAAATTTGTTAACTTTTACAGACTACTCTGGTTTAGATCCTGAAGTGAGTTATGGAGTTGTTGGTCAAGGAAGCGAAGCAAGTAACACAACGAATGGGTTTGATTTTGGAAATTACCCAACAGTTAAGTCTTTCAACTTTAGCATTAATTTAAAATTTTAATCAATAATTTAAAAACATATATAATGAAAAAATATAAATATTTATTTTTATTGGTAGGTTTATCAATAATAGGTTGTTCAGACTTAGAAGAACAACCTGTAGGGTTATTAGCTCCTGATGGTTTCTTTAAATCAACAAAAGATATACAAACAGCAGCAAACGCAGCATACGGACATATGACTCATGAAGATTTTTGGGGAAGAAAAATGTCATTAACACTTATGATGCGTGGTGATATGGTAGCTTTTGGTGATCCAACTACATCTTCCAGAAGAATTGATCATGATGTCTTTACAGTTCAAGCGGATAATGGTATGATTGATGGCTATTGGCTTAGAGTTTATCAAATGATAGCTGCTGCTAATCAGGCTATTGCAGGGGCAGAAGATGTAGATGTGGCGGATGAAATTAAAAATCCTGTTACCGCACAAGCTTATTTTGCAAGAGCATTTGCATATTTTCATTTAGTAAGACAATTTGGAGATATACCTTATATAACAGAACCTGTAACAGATTTAGTTGCATCAAGTTCTATTAGTAAAACAGCGGCTACTGATGTGTATACAAACATTATTGCCGATTTAGAGTTTGCTAAAAAATGGTTGCCAGATACTCAAGCTTCAAGATCTATACCAGCTAAATCAGCTGCTCATTCTTATTTAGCGTTGGTGTATTTAACGAAGGGTGACTATCAAAATGCTTATACAGAAGCTAAAGGAGTTATTGATAATGAAGGAACCTATAACCTAGGTTTAGAACCAGATTTTCAAGATCTATTTGATTCTTCAAAAATTGAGGGTTCTAAGGAACCTATATTTACGTTAGATTTTATTGGTATTAGCGATGGAGACGACGGTAGAGATTATCAAGCAGCTTTAACCGGGCTTAGAGATGACGAACAATATGGTCTTGGAGGAGGTTGGTCAGTTGCTGTTCCATCTCTTGCTGTATATACCACTTGGAATGATTTAGATTACAGAAAATCAGTTAGCTTAGATGATACAGGAGTTTTTGGAGGCAACGTAGTACCCTATACAGCTTTTAAGGAGAGCGGTGGTAGTGGTAGAGGTGTAAACCGACCACATATTGCAAAATACACACGCTCTATTGGAACAACTGCTACCGGTAATGGTAGAGGGTCAGAGACGAATTATATGATGATGCGTTATGCAGAGGTATTGTTAATCGCTGCTGAAGCTTTGAATGAAACTTCACCAGGCTCAACTGAAGCAGAAGGTTATGTAAACAGAGTTCGTGCAAGAGCAAGAAATGGAAATGGGGCTGCTTTTCCTGCAGATGTTTCTGGCTTGTCTCAAGACGCTTTTAGGACTATGGTATTAGAAGATCGAAAATGGGAACTTGCCTTTGAGTTTAAAAGATGGTATGACATTGTAAGACGAAAAATGGGATCAGAGGTGTTTAGTGCTTCAGGATTAGAAGGATTAAAGGAAAATTTTGATCCGAATAGAGATTACTTATTGCCTTTACTTTCTGATGAGTTATCAAGAAATCCTAATTTAGAACCTCAGAATCCTGGGTACTAATAGTTAACTTTTTATGATAATAATTTGAGTTAGTTAAGTTAAGAGGCGTGTACACTTGATAAGGGTTATACGCCTCTTTTTATTCACTATTTAAAATTTGAAATTAAAACTTACTATAAAAAGGAAGGTGGAAAACCGTATAATCTTAATTCCAAAATAACATGAAGATGAAACTAAAAAAAATAGAACTTATAATATTTATACAAGTCTTACTATGTATCACTTTATTGTTTTCATCTTGTAAAAATTCTACAAATAAAAACAGCGAAATTGGGCCGATTTCTAGAGACTCACTTTTAATAATAAGGTATGAAAAACTATTAAATTATCCAGTTACAAAAGATGGGTTTCCTAGGAGTATGGACGGAAAATCTGGAGAAGTGAGAAAAGTTCCTTCAAAAGATTGGTGTAGCGGATTTTTTCCAGGTAGTTTGTGGAACTTGTATAAATTGACCGAAGACAACGCCTATAAGGAAAAAGCCACCGTATGGACCGCAAACATGGAAGACCAAAAACTCAATGGCGGTACCCACGATATGGGCTTTAAAATGTACTGCAGTTATGGAGAAGGATATGAAGTAACAAAGGATAAGACTTATAAAGAAATTATAATAACAAGTGCAAATACATTAATTACCCGTTTCAATAAAAATGTAGGCTCTTTAAGGTCATGGGATTTTAATAAAGACATTTGGGAATTCCCAGTAATTATAGACAATATGATGAATCTGGAATTGTTATTTGAAGCCACAAAAATGTCGGGAGATAGTATTTATCACAAGATAGCCGTAAAACATGCCAATACAACATTAAAAAATCAATTTAGAGCAGACAATAGTGTTAATCACGTAGTTGTTTATGATACCATTAATGGCAAAGTAAAAATGAAAGTTACGCACCAAGGTTTCAATGATGATTCTTCTTGGGCTCGAGGACAAAGTTGGGCAATTTATGGGTTTACGATGGCCTACAGATACACTAAAGACCCAGCTTATTTGGCTCAAGCAGAAGCGACAGCCAAATTTTTTATGGAACACCTGAATTTGCCAAATGATGGTATTCCTTATTGGGATTTTAATCATCCTGATATTCCGAATGTACCAAGAGATGTTTCTGCAGCCACCATTATGGGCTCAGCATTATTTGAATTGTATAGTTTTACAAAAAACAAAACCTATCTTAATTTTGCCAATAAGGTTTTAGATAACCTGCAGACCGCTAATTATATTTTAGATAAAGATGTTGAAGCTCCATTTATTCTAAAACACAGCACTGGCAACGGACCAAAAGATGATGAAATGGATGGCCCAATAAATTATGCCGACTACTATTTTTTAGAGGCACTTTTAAGAAAAAAAGAGCTTTAAAATTCAACCTGACTAAATTGTAGAAAAAACAGGTCTTAATCCATAAATTTTTGAAATGAAAATTCAGTTTAACAACACCATTAAATCATTTTACATCATATTCTTTTTTGTATTGTCGCATAATTTAGTTTACACGCAAAATAGTGTAAAAGATAATCAAGTTAGAAGCAAGGTAAATATTAATAAAAATTGGCTTTATGCTGAGCATAATACGAATAACCTAATCAATATTGAAAATTTTGAGAATTGGGAGAAAGTGAATCTTCCTCATACATGGAATGCAGAAGATGCTACCGATTTAATTCCAGGTTACCGTAGAAGTGCAAGTTGGTATAAAAGGACCATGCCAATTGAAACTATTGATGTGAACAGAAACTATACACTTTATTTTGAGGGAGCAAATATTACCACAAGGGTTTTTGTTAATGGAAAAGAAGCAGGTGAACATATTGGTGGATATATAGGTTTTAATATTGATATTACCAATCATATCCAAGAAGGAGAGAACACAGTATTAGTTCGTGTTGATAATGGATATAATCGAGAGATAATACCATCCCAGAAAAGTGATTTTTTTATTTATGGAGGTATCACGCGAGATGTTTGGTTAATTACCAAATCGAAAAAGCATATAAGCAATTTGAAAATTAATACCCCAGAAGTTTCAAAGCGAAGTGCCAATTTAATTGTCTCAGCATCAGTTTCTAACCCTGGTAATGCTAAAGAATTACGGATAAAGGCTGTGCTTTCAGATCCACAAGGTAAGAGGATAGCAACTAAAACCATTTCAGTTCATAAAGGTGAAGTAGAAATAAACTTTTCAAGATTAAAGAATCCGCAGTTATGGGATACAGAAAGCCCGAATTTATACACGATTAATATAACCTTATTAGAAAACAATAAGGCCATTGATAGCGTTTCAGAACGGGTTGGATTCCGGTGGTTTGAGTTTAAAGATCATGGTGCGTTTTATTTGAATGGGAAAAGAGTATTATTACGAGGAACACATCGTCATGAAGAGCATGCGGGCGTTGGTGCCGCTATGAGCAACCAGCAGCATTATAACGACATGAAATCTATTAAAGAAATGGGTGCAAATTTTGTGCGACTGGCTCATTATCCTCAAGACCCTGAAGTCTATAAAGCCTGTGATGAACTCGGATTATTGGTTTGGGATGAGATTCCTTGGTGTCGCGGTGGACTTGGTAATGAAGTCTGGAAAACCAACACTAAAAATCAGCTTAAAGAAATGATTTCGCAAAACTACAACCATCCCAGCATCATCATCTGGTCTTTAGGTAATGAAATGTATTGGTTACCAGATTTTGAAGGAGGAGACAATCCCGAAAAAATGAATGTCTTTTTAACCGAATTAAATACGATTGCCCATGAACTAGATCTATATAGAAAAACAGCAATAAGAAAATACTATGAAGGTGCAACTATTGTCGATGTATTCTCGCCTTCTATTTGGTCAGGTTGGTATTCCGGTAGCTATAAAAGCTATCAAAAAGCTATTGATACCTACAAAAAAGAATATAATCATTTTTTACATGCAGAATATGGTGGTTCGAGTCATTTAGGTCGTCATAGCGAAAACCCGATTACAGGAGAAGGTGAAATAAATTCCGATGGATGGGAAGAAGCAATTGTACAAACCAAAGTAGCTAACATTGCCCAAATAGGCGATTGGAGTGAGAACTATATTGTTGATCTATTTGATTGGCATTTGCGTATCTCTGAAACCGACCCTGATTTCGTCGGTAATGTTCAATGGGCTTTTAAAGATTTTGGGACGCCTTTAAGACCTGAAAATGATATACCTTATATGAACCAAAAAGGACTGGTTGATAGAAACGGAAACCCAAAAGATGCCTATTTCGTATTTAAGAGTTATTGGGGTAAAAATCCCTTTACGTATATAGAATCACATACCTGGACAGAGCGTCAAGGTCCTGAGAACAAAGCCAGAACAATTAGTGTGTATAGTAATTGTAACAAAGTTGCTTTTTATCATAATGACGAATTTTTAGGTGAAAAGCAAAGAGACATTTCTAAATTTCCGGCAAGTGGATTAACTTGGGATGTAAACTTTAAAGAAGGTGACAATAAACTGGTTGCCATAGGTCTACCTTTAGATGGAAATAAGGTGACTGATACCTTAATGGTTAGTTATAGGTATACAAAAAATGATGCAGCTAAGGGCTTAGAATTATCGTACAAAACGCTTGAAAATGGCAATTATTTAGTCACCGCACAGGCTGTTGACAAAAATGGGTTGGTGTGTCTAGATTATGAAGATAAAGTTTACTTTCAGTGCTTAGAAGGAGGTAAGTTACTTAAAAATCAAGGCACACCCACGGGAAGCGAGGCGGTAGCTATGGCGAATGGAAGGGCAAGTATAGAAGTCATTCCATACAATGATGGTAATCTTAAAGTAATGGTTTTAAATCAGAACTTTAAAGGCACCTATCTAACTATAGAATAATAGTGAATTAAGTAATGTACTTATAATCTAAGCGTACTTTAATAAAATGAAAATCGTTTTTACAATAGTCTTTAGCTTTCTATTTATTAACAATTATGGCCATGGTGATCAAGGTTTAGACCCCGTTGCTATTGAGAAAGAACGGGTATTAAAATTGGTTGATGCTTATTTTGATGCGAAACAAATACCACTTACTGATTTTAGCAGTAAAAGAAGTACTGGAGGTATGCACAATTTTTATTCAGAAGGAGAGTGTTGGTTGCCAGACCCTTAAAATACAGAGGGTCTATATATTCGTAAAGACAAAGTTAGTGGAAGAGTCAGTGGTATTATTGATACTATTCATTTAATTGAAGTAACCTTAGCCATAAAGACCGTTGAAAATTCAACTTGTTATCCAGTTTCTTAATAATTTAAAGTTAGTACACATGAAGTTAAAAGTAATCGCAAAAAAAGATAATCAAGAAGTGTTAAATGATGTTATTGTAAAAATAAGAGATTTAATTAATTATAAAAATTTAGAACCGGGAGAAAAATTACCCTCTGAACGAATGTTATCCGAAAAGTTTGGCGTAAGCAGAAGAAATGTGAGGGAAGCTATTCAAAAATTAGAATTTTATGGCTTGTTAAAATCTATTCCACAAAGTGGAACATTTGTTGCTCAAATTGGGTCCGTTGGTATGAACGGAATGATTGATGGTATTTTAAGTTTGAAAGACCCCGATTTTAAATCATTGGTTCAAACTAGGATTTTGCTGGAATTAAAAGCAGCTAGATTAGCTGCGACGGTAAGAAACACGAAAGATTTACAACAAATTAAGAAAGCTCTTGATGCATATAGTGAAAAAATTTTAAAAGGTGAAGACGGCGTTCAAGAGGATTTATTATTTCATTTAGCAATAGCTCAGGCAAGTGGTAATAACACATTAAATAGCTTTATGTTAATGATCAGTCCTGAAATCATTACTAATTTCGAAAAATATCACGTTTGTGATGAAAATTATTCATTTTTAGCTATACAAGAGCATATAAATATTTACGAGGCTATAAAAAACAAAAAGCCTCAAGAAGCAAAACAAAAAATGAAAGATCATTTTAAAATGCTATATCAATATTGTTATAGTGATAAAGACAAATAAAAAATAAAATTTATATGTTCCATCGTTTTGTTACATTACAATGAAAAAACTTGTATCAAATTGAAATAAGAGCTATAAATTGGAGGATTAGAACTTCAAAATGAAGCCTATTTGAAAACTTGGCAATCATTAGATGCCAATTTTACCAAAAAAGAAATTATACGAAATATGCCTGTGAGATATCCGTTGCTCTGGATGAAGTAATGAAATTTGGAAAACCAACACTAAAATAAGCTAAGAGAAATAATTTCACAAAACTACAACGATCTCAATATATATACTGTTACACATATAACTATTTCATAGTTTTTTCAACTTTATTCAGCTAGGTGAAGATAAACATATGGAACACTTAGGTAATTTTACTAAATTACTTTTTAATGGAATAAAAAAATGTTCATTTGTGTATATTTTTTTAATATTTGTGAAACATTTTAAATAAATACTTGTAGTTTTTCTTAAATAGAAAAAACTTCATTATTATTAGAAAATGCCTTAAATTCTAAAGGGTTACCACTGAAATCAAAGACAAACATTGTTAATTGCTCTCCAGTTTTTCCTTCATATCTTTTCTGTGGCTTAACCACAAATTCAAGTTTTTCCTTCTCAAGTTTTTTCTGAATTCTTTTAAAATCATCAATTTCTAATAAACAACCAAAATGAGGTATTGGAACGTTTATTCCGTCTACTTTTCCACAATAGTCCAATTTTGGGAAATTATCACTTATATGAGCGGATAATTGATTTTCAAAAAAATTGAAATCAATCCAATTTTCAGTTGATCTACCTTCTTTACACCCCAAAATTTCAATATAGAATTTACGTGTTGATTTTATATCTTTTACTTTAAAAGCGTAGTGAAATTTACTCATCTCTTTTATTAATTTTATATTTTTAATATATGTTTTTTACTTTCTAAAAAAATAGAATTATATGCACCATAGCACCTTTATTTATTCTATCCATTACCAAATATAAGAAATATAATGACTTGTGGTTGATGGTATATTTAGAATTTTAATGTGTTTCTTTTGTTTGTATTAAATATCTTTAGAAAGAAAATCTATGAGCCCAGATACTTCCGGGTTCATAACTAGGCTTGAATAAGCAATTAATTTTATATAACGTTGGGTACAGTTTTATTGATTTTTAATTTCAAATCTACCAATTTGAGTTGCACTTGCTTCATTATCAATTCCCTTTAATAATATCAAAGTCCTTTTTCTTCTGTCTTTGAAGTGTAGTTCGGTCATTAATTGGCTGGGATTCATTTTCAATTCTTGTATTCTTTGGTTGTAATGTGCATATACAATGTTATCTCTTTGATAGACATAGTCATACTCTAAAATTGCCTTTTCTTTTTCACCTTTAATTTCGTAGAGATTTCCTATATACCATTTATAGTCCTTGTTAAGAGCTGATGCTTGTACTAATAGTTTCATAGCTTTATCAAAATCACCTTGCTTAACAAGGCAACCAGCTCTGTTGGCCAGATTTCTTGGTGAGTCAAGAGATGATGTTTCGATTTGATGGAATCTTTCAAGGGCACGAGTAATACTATCATTATCATAATACAATTCACCTCTGGTCGTGATCCCTAACGGATATCCTGAACAAGCATAAAAACCATCACATGCTTCGCATGTTTATTTTTTGTTTTCAAACATTTATGAAGTAATGTTCAAAGGATTACTCCCTCTGGTCGTGGTCCCTAACTACGTAATCCAATACAAACATAGCAACCCAAAAACACGCTGTTTTTGTTTTTCTTTTTACTTAATATGATAATCTAAAAGGATTACTCCCTCTGGTCGTGATCCCTGATTGGTAATCCAATACAAACAAAGCAACCCAAAAACACGTTGTGTTTTTATAGGTTTTTTGTTTTCCATGCACTTACGAAAATCTGTGTAAAGGATTACTCCCTCTGGTCGTGATCCCTAACGGATATCCTGAACAAGCATAAAAACCATCACATGCTTAGCATGTTTGTTTTTGTTTTCAAACATTTATGAAGTAATGTTCAAAGGATTACTCCCTCTGGTCGTGATCCCTGATTGGGAATCCAATACAAACATAGCAACGCAAAAACACGAGGTGTTTTTTAGGTTTTTTGTTTTCCCTTCTCATATGAAAATCTGTGTAAAGGATTACTCCCTCTGGTCGTGATCCCTGATTGGGAATCCAATACAAACATAGCAACCCAAAAACACGTTGTGTTTTTATAGGTTTTTTGTTTTCCATGCACTTACGAAAATAAATTTTCGACGTTTTGGAAAACAAAAAACCCACAACTTTCGTTGTGGGTTTCCTTTTGCGGAGAAAGAGGGATTCGAACCCCCGGAGGTGTGACCCTCAACAGTTTTCAAGACTGCCGCATTCGACCACTCTGCCATTTCTCCTTTAGCGGTTGCAAATATAAAAAGGTTTTTGAAATTGAGAAACATTTTCGTGACTTTTTAATTTTTAATTTTACTTATAAATTTTCAAAGCAAAAAAAATGAATAACAAACCTCTTTTTTTAAGGTAGTATTTTTGTTAATTTAAATTGTATGGTATTGGTTTTCAGTAACTTTAATTTTATGTTTAACTTAAAAAGTTAACTACCTATACTATAAAGGACGAATCTCTAACGATGAGACTTGATTTTATTTCAACAGTTTTACTGCTTTGGAAATCATTATTGTTATCAGTTTCAATTTCTTCAATTAAATACTTTAAAGCAGTCTTTCCTATGAGATGACCAGGTTGATTAATGGTGCTTAAATTTGGTTCTATAATAGTTGAGTGTGCTGAATTACTAAATCCCACAACAGCAATTTCTTCAGGTATTTTTATATTGTTTTTATTTAAAATTTTAATGGCACCAATGGCACAGCTATCCGTAATTGCAAAAATGGCATCGGGTCTTTCTTTTAAGGTAATTGCAATTTGTGCCAATTGTTCTCCTTTTTCCAATGAGATATCTTCGGTACTAAAAATCAATTTTTCATCTATGGGTATGTTGTAATCTTTCAAGGCTTTTAAATAACCTTCAAACCGCTGCTCTGAATTGAATGAATTTTCTGTCTCTTTAAAAATAGCAATCCTACGTTTTCCTATATTTATTAAATGTTCTATAGCGTTATAAGCAGCTTGTTTACCGTCAATAATAATCTGAGTACATGGAATTTTACTCATTACTTTATCAAATAAAACCAATGGTTTTCTATCTAAAATATTTAAAATGTCTTGAACATTCGCTGTTTTACGGGTCATTGAAAGTAAAATGCCATCAACATTAAATTGTAGCATTGTATTTAGCATTTGGTTTTGTTTTTCAACGCTATTTTTCGATTCTGATACTATTACACGATATCCTTTGGTTTCTGCATAGTCAAGAATACCTTCAATCATTGTAGAAGTAAAATAATGAGAAAGCTTAGGAACAACAACACCAATAATATGCATTCTACTACTTCTAAAACCTTGAGCAAACATATTGGGCATATAATTTAACTCTTTTGCCTTTTGCTCTACAATTGCTTTTGTTTCTGCACTAATATCAACATGATCTCGTAACGCTCTTGAAACTGTAGAGATAGAATATCCTAAAATTTTAGCGATTTCTTTCAGCGTAACATTGCTTTTTTTCTTCATAATTGTTTATTAGCTAAACAAATATATAAATTGCAAACGTTGCCGCAAACGTTTGCGGGCTTTTTTTTATTGTTTTCTTAATTATCGCTTGTTTAAAATGATAGGTTTACAAAATATTAATCGATATTTTTTATATATCGTAATTAAATACTAACTTAATTTAAATATCACAGTTTATGAAAACACTAATTTTTACATGTATGTGTGCTTTATCCTTTCTGATAGGAAATTCACAAACCGAAATCTCGGGAGACGTTAAAGATAGTTCTGGGAATCCCATTCCTGGAGCTAATGTTGTCATTAAAGGAAGTAGTTCTGGAACTACTACAGATTTTGACGGAAATTATAATTTTACAACTAATTTATCTGGTGCACAAACCATTCAGGTATCTTATATTGGCTTTACTTCACATGAAGAGGCTATTAATTTAGAAGGCACACCAATATCTTTAAATGTGGTTTTGACGGAAGCCGTTGGTGTTTTAGATGAAGTTGTACTAACGTCATCAAGTACCTTTAGATCTCAGAAACAAGCACCGTTATCTATAAGCTCAATAAAGCAAACTGAGATAATTAAACTTTCAGCCAATAGCCAAGCGGATATTTTGCGTAGTGTACCTGGTATTACTGCCGAAGGTGGTGGGGGTGAAACGGCAAGTAATATTTTTGTAAGAGGACTTCCATCTGGTGGACAGTATGTATTTAATCCTTTACAATATGATGGTATGCCTTTGATAAGTTCATTCGGATTGAATTCATCAGCTCATGATGTTTATGCGAGACCAGATATTGGTTTTAAAGGAGTTGAATTTGTTCGAGGAGGGTCTGCGGTTCTTTATGGTGCAGGTTCTGTTGCAGGTATAATTAACTATACAAGTAAAACAGGTGATTCAAATCCTGGTAATATGATAAATGTAGAAGTAGCAAATCAAGGAAGAATTAAAACTGATTTTTATAGTGGTGGACGATTAGGTGGTGAAGATTCAAATACATTCTATGCTTTTACTGGCTTTGTACGACATGATAATGGACCAATAGATGTTGGGCTACCAACCAAAGGGGTACAATTTAGAGGGAATATAAAAAAGAAATTCGAAAATGGTTCATTTACACTGCATGGACAATTTATTAATGATAATGCTCAATTTTATCTTCCTTTACCACTTTCTGGTGGAAACAGAGAAAGAATTAATGGTAACGATGGTAAACCTGTTGAACAATTATTAACTGGCTCTTTAGCAAATACATCATTCAATACACCAGGTGGGGTTTATAACAGTCCCATAGCTAATGGAGTTTCTACAAAAGGTGGATATCTTTTAGCAGACTTTGATTATAATTTTAGTGACGATCTTAAATTGAAATCAAAAGTTAAATACGCTAACTATCAGCATAATTTTGCTTTATATGTAGGTGGAAATGGTAACAATGGAAATCCTATTACTTTAAATAATTATATGGAAAGTATAGCTCCAGGAAACCTTGGATATACTGCTCGTTATCAAAGTGGTGATCCGAACCAACAAATAAGTGGTACTGATTTGGTAATTGATAATTTGGAAGTAGATCGCTTACGTCCAATGACTGATTATTCAGGAGAAATCAATTTGACGAAAAGAATTGAAACATCTAATGGTGGAAGCCATAATATAACCGTTGGTTCTTTTATTGCACGTAGTGAGGCAGAAGATGTTAATTATCAATACAGAGTATTAACTGAATTTAATAATGACCCTAGACTAGTTAATTTGAGTTATACAAATGCAAGTGGTGAAAATGTTGTTTATTCTGAGGGTGGATTGTATAACCGTATTGGACAAACAGCAAATAATTATTTATCACAAAATAGAGTAGCATTGTATGTAACGGATGAGATGATTTTTGATAAATGGCGTTTTGATATTGGATTTAGATGGGAAAATACAGATGGACAAAATAATAAAGGAGGAATTACATCTGAAACCGTTTATAATGGTGCTGATTTAACACCTGAATTGAGTAATGTACAATCTGCTGATGGCTCTTTTTTAAGAACTAAAGTAGAAGCAAATGCATGGGCAGTTTCTTTAGCCGGTTTATATGAGTTATCTGAAACTACAAATTTATATGCCAACTTTTCTAAAGGATATTTCTTTCCACAGTTAAGAGGTTTTGCACCTGTACCAGGTATAGCAGAAAGTAAGTACGATCCTGAAAATATAATTCAGTTTGAGGCTGGAGCTAAGTTTGGAAATAGTAAGTTCTCAGGTTCTTTTGCTGGGTATTATGTAGGTCTTAAAGATCGTGTCTCAATTCGTCAAGCTATTGTTGGTGGTCAATTGATTGATCAAACAAGAGCAGAACAAAATACAAGAACAATTGGTGTTGAAGCAACATGGGATTATGAAATCGTTGAGAATTTGAATCTTCGTGGAACTGCTACATATCAAGATCATGAAATCACAAAAAATATAGACTATGATCTTGTAAATGGAACAAATGCTGAAGCCAATGTTGGTAATGAACTTGCAAGACAACCAAACTTGTTGGGTGGATTAGGATTATACTATGACAATTCTGCGTTTGATGCTAATTTCGGTTTCAACTATACCGGTAAGAAATTTACAGATGATACAAATAATATTGAATTAGACGCCATTAACATTGGTCGTTTAGCTGCTGGATATACGTTTGCAAAACAAGACAGTAATCAATCTGTTCGCTTAGGTTTCTCAGTGTTTAATTTATTTGATAGTTCTGGAATTACAGAAGGTAATCCAAGAGCAGGTGCTGCAGGTCAGACAGAGTCTGAGTTTTTTGTAGGAAGACCAATTTTACCGAGAAGAGTATTCTTAACAGCAACATTTAATTTCTAAAATTTGAGTTAGTTTCTTTAGTAAATGTTGGAGTACATTGATGGATATTGGATTTCCATCCAACAGACATCTTTGTACTCTTTTTTCACTCTATTTATCCATAAATTTTATTATATGCACGAAAATTTAATTAAAAAGGCAAAGCAAATTCTTACCGAGAATTATCAACCAGGTGGTTTCACTTTACCTTGTAAGAATTTATATCCCTTTCAATGGTTATGGGATTCAGGTTTTATAGCAATAGGCTTTGCTCATTTCGATATGCCTAAAGCAAAACAAGAAATTTCGACATTGCTCGATGCTCAATGGGAAAATGGTTTTATACCACATATTATTTTCCATACTGATACGGATACCTATTTTCCTGGTGCAGATTTTCACCGTTCAGATTTACATCCGTTATCATCAAAAAAATACAAATCTACAGGGATGACACAACCGCCCGTTACCGGTTTTGTATTAGAAGAAATGTATAATATTAGCCCAGATAAAGAAGATCTACTTACCTTTATTGAATCAGAAATTGATAAAGTATATGCTAACCATCGCTATTTTTATCAACACAGAGATATTAATAATGAAGGTCTGGTATATATTTACCATAACTGGGAGTCCGGTACCGATAATTCGCCAATTTGGGATGATATTTGGGCTACGGTAGATTCACCAAGATATGATTTTCAAAGAAGAGACACTTCGCATGTTGACGCATCACAACGTCCTTCGAAAAGAGAGTATGATCATTATTTACACATCATAGAAATTGCAAAACAGCACAATTATAGCGATGAAAAAATAGCAGAATTATCACCTTTTTTGGTACAAGATCCACTATTTAATGCCATGCTTATCAAATCGAATGAAAGTTTGATAAAGCTCTATAAGCGTATAGGAAATAATGAGGATAAGGTACGTCAATTAGAGCAATGGCAACAGCTGAGTATTTCATCTTTTAATTCGAAGTTATATGACGAAGAGTTGGGTTGCTATATTCATTATGATTTAAGAAATAACAAGCCATTAAGATATATTTCGTCATCATCATTTGCTCCGTTGTTTGCAAATATTCCCGATAAGGAAAGAGCAGCAGAGATGGTAAATACAATGATGACAAAATTTGGTAATCCAGATCAGTATTTATGTGCCTCTTTTGATCCAACTAGCGAGCGGTACAATCCGAAACAATATTGGAGAGGTCCAGTGTGGATCAACCTAAACTGGATGCTTTACAAAGGATTGACCCAATATGGATACAAAAATATTGCAGAAAGAGTAAAACAAGATACGATAGCATTGATAGAAATTAATGGGTTTTATGAGTATTTTGATGCTCGAAAAGAAGCACATGGAGAAGTACGAGCAGGCTATGGTGGTAATGATTTTTCATGGAGTGCGGCTCTGCTCATAGATATGTTAAGTGATTAATTATAATTTAGAAATATTAGGCTCAGATGGAAACACTCAATTTTTCTGACCATTATTTGTTAGAAGAAAATTTTGTTAAATTATGTCCATTAATTAGTAACAACCCTTAAACGTAAATAGTATGAATTGGCTAGACTATAGTATCATTATATTTTACATTGTTTTCTTTTTAGGAATGGGTTTTTTCTTTAAAGATAATAAAGACTCAAAAGATTATTTTTTAGGGGGCAAAAGCTTAGGATGGTTTCCTTTGAGTTTATCGACCATGGCAACCCAATTGTCTGCCATTAGCTTTATTTCCGCACCCGCCTTTGTTGGCTTAAAATTAAATGGCGGTATGAAATGGTTAACCTTTGAGTTTGCCGTGCCATTAGCAATGATATTTATTATGATTGTTATTGTACCCCCATTATTTAGATCGGGTGTGGTAAGTATCTATGAATTTGTAGAGAAAAGATTTAGTACTTCAACGCGGTTAATTTTAAGTATTGTTTTTCAAATCAGTAGGGCTTTAGGTACGGGTGTAATGGTGTATACTATTGCCATTATATTACAAGCTGTTTTAGACATTGATTTTGTATATACCATATTAATAATATCTGTTATAACCATTATATACTCCTGGCAAGGAGGGATGAAGGCTGTGGTTTGGGGAGACGCCATTCAGATGATTATTTTATTTACAGGCTTAATTATTTGTGTGTATTTTGGCTGGAATCTAGTACAAGAACACGGAGGTTTAGCCAATGGATTCCCCCCAGAACGTTTACAGGTTATTGACTATAATTTAGGTATTGGCAAGGGCAATGAATATGGATTTTGGCCCATGCTTATTGGTGGTTTCTTTTTATATGTATCCTATTATGGTTGTGATCAAACACAGGCACAAAGGCTTTTATCAGCTAAAAATGAAAAAACAATACGAACGCTATTATTAGCTAACGGCTTATTGAGATTTCCAGTAGTATTGGTGTATTGTACTATGGGCTTAATTATAGGTGGTTTGGTAATGTTGGCTCCTGATTTTCTGGAGGAAATTGCAAGTACTACACAAAAACATTTTCCTGAAGAATTTGCTACTAATGGTATTAAAGTAGATTTAATGGTACCCGTGTTTATTATGAAATATTTACCACACGGCCTTATTGGTATTTTAATGGTGGGTATTTTATCCGCTGCCATGTCTTCGTTAAGCTCTACCGTAAATTCACTTTCTGCAGTAACCGTTGAAGATTTTTTTAATAGAGGAGAAAAGAAATTATCGCCTAAAAAATATATGGCAATTTCAAAGGCATCTGTTGTGTTTTGGGGTGGTATTTGTATGGCAAGTGCTTTTCTTTTTGGAGGCAGTAAAAGTGCGGTAATAGAAATAATTAATGCTATTGGTTCCGTTTTTTATGGACCTGTTTTAGTAACTTTTTTATTGGCTTTTTTCTCTAAAAAAGTCAATCATATTGGTATGAATGCCGGAATTATCGTTGCCGTACTGGTAAATCTTATTTTTTCAAAAACCATGCAAGAAATTTTTAATATAGATTTAGGTTTTGAAATATTTTGGATTTGGTTAAATTTCACAGGTGTAATACTTTCGTTGGTAATTGCTTATACAGTGAGTGCCTTAACAAAAAATGTTGAAGTTAAAAGTATTTCAAACTTTAATGTGTCTATAAAAAAATCTGACTTCATGATAAAAGAAGTATATATTTTAGTAGCATTTTTTATAGTAATAGTGATCTTTAGTTATTTCGTACCCACAATTTTTGGATAATCTCAATACAACAACTTATGAAAATTGTTATTGCACCCGATAAATTTAAAGGATCCTTAACGGGATTGGAATTTTGTGATGCAGTAGCATCAGGCATTCAACATGTTAAACCAGAATACAACATTGTAAAATTACCCTTGGCAGATGGAGGAGATGGAACTATTGATGTAGCTAATTATTATCTTGACGGTACTTTTATTACCACGCACGTTAATAATCCTTTATTTAAAGAAGTTGAAGCTCAATATTTATATGCGAGTACTACAAAAACGGCATTTATTGAAATGGCAGAAGCGTCAGGTCTTAAACTATTAAGAACTGAAGAACTCGATTGCAAAAACACCTCAACATATGGTACCGGACAACTTATTTTGGATGCCTTAAAAAAAGGGGCTACCAAAATTATTTTGGGTATTGGCGGTAGTGCTACTAACGATTGTGGAACGGGTATGGCAGCGGCACTTGGCTTTCGCTTTTTAGATGCCAATAAAAAAGAAGTGTTGGCTGTTGGTAAAAACTTATCAAAAATTAAGTCTATAGATACGAGTCAGGTGAATGCAGCATTAAAAAATGTAACCTTTAAAATAGCCTGTGACGTTACCAATCCGTTATACGGAATTGAAGGAGCAGCCTATGTATATGGTACTCAAAAAGGTGCTTCAACTGAAGATATTAAAATGCTTGACCAAGGATTAAAAGATTTTTCTAACGTATTGAATAGTCATTTTAATACCGATGTTCAGCAAATAAAAGGAGGAGGGGCTGCTGGTGGAATGGGGGTAGGCACACAACTATTTTTAAATGGAACACTTACTTCTGGAATAGATTTAGTGAAAGAAATTGCTGATTTTGAGACCCACGTTAAGAATGCAGATTGGATTATTACAGGAGAAGGAAAATTAGATGATCAGACCTTATCGGGTAAAACCATTAAGGGCGTGCTAACTTCTGCCTTAGATCAACACATAAAAGTAGCTGCCTTTTGTGGTGCCATAGAATTACCGGAATATAGCTTAAAAAAAATGGGAATTGAATATGCGGCTTCTGTTATAGAGGTAGCTAAAGATTTAGAGGATGCCATGCAAAACAGCTCCAGTTATTTGATAACAATTGCAGAAAATTTCATAAAAGAAATAGAGAAGTAGAGTCGTTATTAAATACTCTTATCGAGGAAAACTCATTTTTTAAATTTGCTATCTTAAAAATCAATATAAAACAAACCATTTCTGCCTGTTTTGCATGCTCTATCCATTAGAAGAAGAGCTTTTGCAGGAGCAATCGCTAACAATTCATATAATTAATTTTTAAGTGGTAAATATTTTCTAATTTTAAACGGTCAAATTGATGACAAAATTTAAAAGAGAAATTAAAAAATTATAAAGTATGAGTACTACTAAAAAAGCATATATAGCAGGTGGATGTTTCTGGGGCATGGAAGATCTTTTTAGAACACGCCCAGGTGTCATAGATACTGAAGTTGGATATCAAGGTGGACAAAATGAAAATCCGACGTATAAAAGTCATCCAGGTCACGCCGAAGGTATTGAAATAACATATGATGCCGATAAAACTTCGTTTCGAGAGATTTTAGATTTCTTTTTCAGAATTCATAATCCAACTACGGTTGATCAACAAGGAAATGATATGGGATCTAGTTATCGTTCGGCAATTTTCTTTCAAAACGAGGAAGAAAAGGCAATAGCAGAGGAGGTAATAAGTATTGTTAATGCATCAGGAAAATGGGATGGAAATGTAGTTACAACCTTAGAACCTTTTGCACCGTTTTGGCAGGCAGAACCCGAACATCAAGATTATTTGGTAAGAAACCCCAATGGTTATACGTGTCACTTTTTAAGATTTGAAGATAGTTTTTTTAAGAAAGAAGCTTAACCAACAATAAAGTAATGGTTTAAAGCAAATATCACATAGAGATTAGAATAAGTCAATTTATATTTTTCGAGCTTTGCGTGTTTTTTTCTTTGCGTTCTTTGCCTGAAATTACAAACACCAAAATTTAAATTTGAAATCAAAAAACAACATTGGATTAGGTACAGCAGCTATTGGTAGACCTTTATACATTAACATTAATCAAGATGCTAGTGAAGAAGTATTCTCATTGCCAAAATTTAAAGAAAAAGGGTTAGAAGTATTAGAAAATGCTTATAAAAATGGTGTTCGTTATTTTGATACGTCTCCTGGATATGGTATAGCCGAAGAATTAATGGTAGGCTGGTTAAAAGATAAGAACGATTCGAGTATTTTAGTTTCAACCAAATGGGGCTATACTTATGTTGCCAATTTTGATCCCAATGCAAAAATACATGAGGTAAAAGAGCATTCTTTAGCTAATTTGAACAAACAATGGGAGCAGTCTAAAAAGTTACTACCGTATTTAAAAGTATATCAAATACATTCGGCTACTTTGGATACCGGAGTTCTAGAAAATACGGAGGTTTTAAATCGATTACACGAGCTAAAAACGGAATACAATATTGTCATAGGATTAACAACTACAGGAGACAATCAGGCGGAAGTTTTGGAAAAAGGATTGTCCATTCAAGTGGAGAAAGAAGACTTGTTTCAATCCTTTCAGTGTACTTTTAATATGTTAGATCAAAGCATTGTAAAATATAAAAAAATATTACAAGAGCGTACTGGACCTTTTATTATTAAAGAAGCCTTGGCAAATGGTCGATTAATTCCAAACCAAAACTATTCGAAATATAATAGTCTTTATGAATTTATGACGCATCTTGGTGAAAAATATAAGGTAGGTGCGGATGCTATTGCACTACGTTATGGCATGGAAATTTTTACAGATGCAATGGTACTGAGTGGTGCCAACAATGACATCCATTTAAGAGCCAATTTAAAAGCGAATCAATTTTCGTTGACTTCTGTAGAAATTAATCAATTAACAGATTTCGGAATTTCGAGTTACGATTATTGGAAAGAAAGAAAACAGCTAAAATGGAATTAAACAGAATACACTAACTAAATTATATTGTGCTTTAAATTGAAACGTAAATTTATGCTAAAAAAAACAGTACTCATGCTCTTTTTATTTCAAAACCTAATGTATGCACAAGATACCTTAGTTGTAAATATTGATCATGATTTGATTCCCGATAAGGTATGGATTGCCTTTGAAGACGACGATGGCTATATTTATGCAGAATTATCGGCTCCAAATAAGATTTTTAAAAGTAAACCGATGGGTGATCCTTCAGGGACGGTCCATTTTACAAAAGCTAAAAACGGATTTTATTTTAAAGTTAATTTTATGAGAGGTGGCTTTGGAGTTCAATTTAGATATAATAATAAAACAAAAGAAATTGAAGCCATTGGGTTGAGCCGATACGAATTTGGAAACGCGGCAAATGATGGCAGTGGTGAATCTAGTATTAATTTAAATACACATAAATATATAGGCAATTGGCATTATTACGACCTTGAAAAAGAAGCCTTAATTAAAATGGAACCTATAAAACGTACGCTCAATTTTTCAACTCAAAATTTATCTGATTTTGATGGTGCAATCGTGGGTGATTTTATGGATCAATGTGCAGCATTATATACTGAAGAAAAATCAAAGCATATTAAAAAATAGAGATGATTATTTCCAAAATAGTAAAGAGAAGTTAAAAAAAAAGCTAAAAACACAGCATGTTTTTAGCTTTTTTATCTCATTTACAATTTACTGAAGCGTATATATATCTGGCTCAAATTAGAACCAGCGTTGTTATTCCAACACTTTAGCATAATTAATGCCTAAGCTATCCCAATGCAACTGCATTTTTTTAAGTGCTATTTTAAAGCTTTCAAAATCTTTATTTTCTAAGGTAGTCCAACCCACTTCTGCATAGGCAGCAATTCTCGGAAAAGTTTGTCTTTCAACATCCTTATTTGTAGGCGTCCACTCGCTCCACATTTGGCATCCTAAGCCATAAATGTTTTTGTAGTATTTTTCCTCTAATCCTTCAGGAATAGGATTAAAACCATAGGCTTTTTCTAAACTAATCCCTTCATAATTATAATCTAAATAGGTATTACTATGCAATGAATTAACAATACCATATCCTTTTTTAGCCGCGTCTGTAGCTAATGCTACATCGCCTTTCCAGAAATGGACTACCACATTTTTAGCTAATTCGGTCTCAGCCTCTTTATCATTCTTTTTTTCTTCAAAACCTTTGTGGATGTTTTTACCCATTATTTCGTTCCATCCCATCATTCTTCGTCCGTTTTCTTCAATAAACTTTGAAATGGTATTTGTAAATTGTATTTGTAAATCGGCAGGTGAATTAATGTTATTCTCTTTCATATACGCTTGTACATGTTTTGAATCTTCCCAAACTTTATACCCCACTTCATCACCACCTATATGAATGACTTCAGAAGGAAATAATTCAAAGACTTCGGTTAAAACGTCTTTTAAAAATTCTATAACTTTTGGGTTTGTAACATCGTAATTATCATAGAGTCTACCAAATTTTATAGGTACTTCAATGTCAATACCAGCAGTGCCTAACCAAGTATAGGCCGCAATAGCTGCACTTGAATGTCCTGGCATTTCAATTTCAGGCACCACATTTATATTTTTTGTTGCAGCATAGGCTACAATACTTTTAATTTGCTCTTGCGTATAGAATCCTCCATGAGGTTCTCCTGAAGTTTTTCCACTTTTCCAAGTGTCTATTTCAGAGTCTTTACGAAAGCCACCAACTTCGGTTAACAAAGGGTATTTCTTAATTTCTACACGCCAACCTGCATCGTCTACTAAATGCCAATGAAAAGTATTCATCTTTAATAATGCCATTTGATCTAGTATCTCTTTAACAAATTCCTCGCCATGAAAATAACGCGATTCATCTAACATATATGCACGCCATTGAAATCGAGGACTATCTTGTATAGTTAGCGATGGTACTAAGTATTTGGTTGTATTTGTTTCTGGTGATACTTCTTTGCTTAGTAATTGCTTTAGCGTTTGTACACCATAAAAATAACCAGCTTGGTCATTAGCTTTAATCGTTATTTTTTTTGGAGTTACTATAAGTTCATATCCTTCTGCAGGTAAACCTTCTGTTTTTTCAAAATAAATGGAACCTGAATTTTCGTTAACAGTTACATCAAAATCAGCTGTTGATTTTACAAAAAGGATAAGGTCATTTGCTGCAATTTGCTGTTCAACAGCATTCATTATAAGTTGTTGTCCATCTTTAAACGCAAAAGATTCGGCTGCTAATACTAGAGAATCTACTTTTGGCAATAGTGCTATTTCATCGATAGTAAAAGTTCTGTTTTTTTCAGCACAACTAATGCATAGTAGGAGTAGAGCGAATTTAAAAATAAATTTCTTCATTATGAGTTTATTATGTTTAGTGGGTTTAAAAAGCAATATTAACACTATTTAATCGCTTAAACTACAAATGAATTTGCTTTTGAGGATACTATCTTTGCCTTTGCGTTTTTTTAATTGCTATCAATTGTTTTATTTTCAACATAGTTATGTACCATAAATTATTTAATACCCTCTGCCAATTCTTGCATATAGTCATATGCTGCTTTCAGCTCTGTACCACTGCATTAATATAAATATATTTTCTCCTTGGCTAGAGCTTCTTTGTGTTATTATTTTAATGATAATTCCGCGTCCAAAACCTATCTTTTTTTTGAAAATAAAAAAAGTGGTACGTTCTTTGTTAAAGTTATGTTAATGAACTCATCTTGGTTTTCATTTTATTTCTAAAAATCAAGATGGGTTCATTGCTTTTTTTAAAAGCGAATATTTTAATCGCTTTTTTGAAGGAAACGAAAAAGAATATCAACCATTTTAAACTTTTTGCTATGAACGAATTATTAAAATCAGTACTATTATTATTCGTGTTTGCATACGCATTTACACTAACAGCTCAAAACAAGTCTCAAGACAAAGACGAACCCTTAGATCGCAATTATTTTCGAATTAGTCCCAGATTTGGTTATGATTTTCCAACCTATAACAATGATACACCTTATATAGATTATGAAGGTGGTTTAGATTTAGGTCTGTCTTTAGATTATTACTGGACTTGGTATGGTGTTGGTGTAGATTTTGACTATATCATGAATCAACCTAAAAGTACTTATAAAACGGATAATCTTTTTGAAGCCGATTTAAGTACCCCTATAAATACCTTTACTTTAAGTGAGGATAAAATTACACGAATGTTTTATGGTATTGGTCCCAACTTTCAATACAGAACAAAATCAGGAAAGTTTACGGCGGAATTAAATACCCGTTTCGGATTGGCCAATATTGATGGCGGTAGAACGTATTTAGAAGGTTCATCTGGTAGATTTACCCATCCCTTAAATTTTCATGCAGGTTATAAAGATTCTGGAGTACTTACCTATAAAGGACAGGTTCGTTTTACCTATTATATTTCCAAAAATATTGGAATCAATGCTGGAGCCTATTATATGAATCATATGGATGTTGAAGAATTAAGTGAAGGAGGACGCTCTGCAATGTATCAACCTATATTTGTTGCGAGAGATAAAAACGAACAACCTGTAAATACTTTAGAAGCAGAACCTATTATGAGAGCAACACCTTCTAAACATGATATTTCATCGTACGGAGCGTTTGTGGGAGTTACCTTAAAACTTGGCAAAACTAAAAAGAAAGAAGAAGCATGTGAATTGTGCTCAGAAACCTGTAAAATTAATATTACAGCAAAAGATAAATTTACAGGTCAATTATTAGCGAATACAGAAATTGTACTAGAAGATTTAACGGGTGCAGAAATACAAACAGGAACCACTAACGAATTTGGTGAAGTTGTTTTTAAAGATGTTGCACCAGATGATTATGTTGTAAAAGGTAAATTACATGATGTTGATTTACAAGCTGAAAAAATAGTTAAAACGGATTTTGAGGCCTGTTTAAAAAACAGTCGTTTAGGTGTAGAAAAAGTGATTTGGTATACAGATGAAAATTATATTCTTAAAGGAAATGTAGTAGAGTGTAGTCAAGCAGAAGGTATACAAGGTGTAGCCATTAAAGTTAGAGATAAGATAAATGCTGGGGAGAAGAATACCATTTCTGATGAAAAAGGAGATTTTCTGGTACATCTAAAACAAGTCTCTACCTATGCATTAAACGGTAAAAAAGATGGGTATTACTCAAACGAAGTAGAAGTGAAAACGGCTGCGTATAATAGAAATAAAACCTTATTTATAGAATTTGAAATGTGTATTGACCCATGTGGTAAAGCAATAAATTTAGAAAATATTAATTTCAATTTAGACAAAGCTGATATTCTATCAGAATCATTACCAGACTTACGACGTATTGTAAAATTAATGAAAGAGAATCCAACCATCCATGTAGAGCTGTCGTCGCATACCGATAGTCAAGGTGGTGATGCATATAATAAAAGATTATCTCAACGTCGTGCAGATGCTACTGTTGCCTATATTGTAACGCTAGGTATAGCCAAAGAACGCTTAATAGCTAGAGGAGCAGGGGAGAGTGAGCTTAAAAATACTAAATGTGCTGACAATGTACCCTGTACGGATGATGAACATAAAATTAATCGTAGAACAGAATTTAGAGTCATCTGTAATTAGAATTCCAGCATTACTTATATCTTTCGAAACTTCACAACGCCTGTTTTGCATAACGCAGTTTAGAAAAATATATGGAGAAGGATATTTGAAAAACAAATTAGAACTTTTAAAAAAGGCAGTCAAACGGCTGTCTTTTTTATACTGCTAATCGTACTATAAATACTATCTTCGTCACAGTCTAAGAAAACGGAAACGACCATTAAAATAAGAGAGAAATTAATTTCAGGTTAAACATCATCTCACAATTTATAAAGCTCTTTTGAATTTTAAAAAATAAAATAAAAGTCTTTTGTATTATTTACAATGGTAGGTATAAGAAAGATCAATTTCTCATCGCTAATAAGAATTATGACCAAAACAATTACAATTGCCCTACTATTGATTTCAAGCTTGTCTTTTGCTCAAAAAGCAGACTCTACTAAACTTAAAGAGCTTGAATTTGTTGAGAAATTCACGTATGCTGTTACATCAGAGTTGTTTAATCCCGAAAAAAAAGCTACAACAATAGACACCGATTATAAATTGCCGTGGGAGGTTTCTAAAACATACACAAACGAGCAATTAAATACGGCCCTAGATACGCTTATAAAAAATGCTACCATAAACATCAAAAAAGGGATGTTTACAAATCATATTGTTGAATTTAATTCCTTTTTTCCAGAGTTTATGGAAGATATTTCTTTTGACTTTTTCAAATTAACTATTAAATCAAATAAGATTGAACAAGACAATGAGATGCTCGCTATTCAAGATTTGGGTAGCACAGGATTTGGATCTCATTCCTCTTCTGGTTTTGCCAATAACACTAGTTTTTCACATAATTGGAGAACCATTAGTAGTTCTTTTCCCATAAAAACAGAAATAAAGAACGAAGATTTTAGTGGTTCTATCGAATTTGAAAGTGGCTTTGTAAATGGGTATGATCATTTAAAAATTGCCAAATCAGATATTGGTAAAACCCTACAATTGGGAAGGTATAATTTTACGGTAATAGATTATATTAATAATTCTGTAGTATTAGATGTTGAAAATAGTGACGATTATTCCCAATTTTCAATGGTAAATACAAATGACAAAGGGCAAAGAATTAGAGCGAAAGAAATGTCTTTTGCAAAACAAACGATGAGTAAAGACATGTATGATATGTTTAAAACAAATCCTAAAATTACTTTTGAAGACTATAAAAAGGCGGTACACTCAAAGTTTGTAGTTATGATGGAAGCTAAAATGAATGGAGCTTCGGAAGAAAATATTTTTGGTAAGAAATATGTTGTATTGTCATCAGGGAGCACGTTGGATAATGCATATCTCTATATGCCCAATTATATTCAAAAAACCTTCACAATTGTATATACGAAAGATCAAGAAGTACGAACACCTATAATGCCTAAACTAGCACCCTCTGAAGAAAAAATCAGATTGTCTTTTGAAAAGGAAAATAGTGATGGCGTGTTACTTGGCAAAGAAATTCAACTTTTAGACGAAGACCTGAAGGTTATTGAATCTATCACAGCAGGCACTTTTGTTAAAATTATTGGAAAGGCAATGTATTATTATATAGACAACACAAAAGATTGGAGCTGTAACGGATACAAATATGTAAAAATAGTTCACAATGATAAGGAATACATTGTAAAAGGAACCAATGTTTTTAAAATGGAAAAGTTGGATGTTCAACCCTTGACTGAGGCCAATGAAATAGAATTGTTTACGGCAGAATCACGTGATTTTTTACAGCCATTATCACCTGATCAATCTGCTGAAGGTATGACTTTTTGCGACCATTTGTTTTATACACCCATTATAGTGAAAACTAATAAAAGCGGCTCTTACAGTCTTATTACATTGGAAAAAACGCAAGACGATGCAAAAATAACTGATGCTTTTAAAGAAGCTGATTTCTTTCAGTCGGGTAGTAATTATAAAACCTATGATAATATCAGAAGAATAGAAGTTAGCGATAAAGGGATGGTATTTACCATAAAACGTCATCAATTTACGTATAAGGTTTTAGTGACTAAAAAAGGTAAAAATTACAGTGCACGCTATATTAAATAATTAAAAAAAAATAGGGTAATAGAGCAATTCTAAATGGTGACCAAAAATGTAATTCCATATTTTTATTTTGGTAGTAATTAAATTTTTAATTCAAATTTAATACCAATAGAAAATGTCTGAATATAAGAGTAATACTTCCGTAAATTATAATGCTTTTTAAGTACAAAATTCTTAAATTTGTGTAGTTGTTAATTGGGTACGTTTCCTTGTTTTTATACCTAAAACCTTTGGAACTGCAAGCCCTTTCATTTAATACACAAATAAACAGTTCATTTCTTTCATACTTATAGGTTTACGTTGTAGGACGCAATCACCATTTGGTAATCACTGAATGAAGGGGATTTACAAATTAAGTTAACTATTATATTTTTAATTATGAGTTTTAAAACTATTAAAATA
Organism: Aureibaculum luteum; assembly: GCF_003449015.1. Lineage (GTDB taxonomy): Bacteria > Bacteroidota > Bacteroidia > Flavobacteriales > Flavobacteriaceae > Aureibaculum > Aureibaculum luteum. The sequence goes on from NZ_QRGD01000002.1 coordinate 239,786, forward strand.
ACGATCATTGGATTGTTATTTTGTTTGAATTTTTATGGACAATCAGCACCCGAAAACTTTGATAATCCCATTTTACCAGGCTATCATCCTGATCCCTCCATATGTAGAGTAGGAGATGATTATTATTTAGTAAATTCTACTTTTATATGGTTTCCTGGAATTCCAGTTTATCATAGTAAAGATTTGGTTAACTGGGAGTTAATTGGTCATGCAATTAATCGTCCAGAGCAAATGGATTTTACAGGCTTACCAGATAAACTGGGTGTTTTCGCCCCAACAATTAGATTTCACGACGGATTATTTTATATTATTAATACCTGCGTTGGATGTGGAATGAATTTTTATGTTACGGCCACCAATCCGGCGGGACCGTGGTCAGATCCTAATTGGTTGCCTGAAGCTCCTGGTATTGATCCATCACTCATGTGGGATGACGATGGAAAATGTTATTATACAGGGATGACGGGCGTAGAAGATAAACAATGGCCTGATCAAAGTGTCATTTTCAATCAGGAATTAGATTTAAATCAGAAAAAACTGGTAGGTGAGCGTCACGAGCTAACGTTCGGACATGCAAATAATGCATCATATTCTGAAGGGCCACATTTGTACCACATTAATGGAAAATATTTACTGATGCTTTCAGAAGGAGGTACAGGCTTGTTTCATGCTCTTACCGTTCATCATAGTGATTCTATTAATGGCCCCTATATAGCAGATTATATAAATCCGGTACTTACACATCGTAACTTGGGCTTAGATTATCCATTACATGCCATAGGACATGGTGATTTGGTACAGACGCAACATGGCGAATGGTGGTCTGTTATGTTGGGTAAACGCAATATTGATAGAATAATCACATTAAGTAGAGAGACGTTTTTAGCCAAGGTAGAATTTGAAGGTCAAACTCCCATATTTAATCCAGGTTATGGAAAAGTCTTAATGGAGCAAAAACGTCCAGATTTACCATGGATACCCGTTAAAAAAAATCCTATAAAAGACCAATTTGAGGGCGACAGCTTAGCACTTAAATGGTATACTATCCGCACGCCTAAAGAATCTTTTTACACCTTGAAGGATGGACTACTTAAATTAAAATTAAGGAAAGAAGTTATGGATAGCCTTGTAAATTCATCCATATTAGTGCAACGAATAGAACATCATAAGTTTGAAGCCGCAACAAAAATGAGCTTTAAAACTTCTAAAGCCAATGAACAAGCGGGAATAACCATTTATAGAACCAATGAAAATCATTATACGTTATTAAAAGATAAAACTTCATTGGTGCTCTTAAAAACGTTCATGGGTGAAAAAACAGAAATAGCACGGATTCCTTATAAGTCTAAAGAAGTTTATTTGAAAGTAAAAGCGAATGATTTGGAGGTACAATTTAGTTATGGTACAGCGATGGAATCATTACAACCCATTGGTGAAAAACAAAGCCTTATTGTGATTGCCGATGGACAAGGAAATGCTATGTTTAATGGACCTGGAGTAGGTGTTTACGCTACAAGTAATGGAAAAAAATCAAAAAATAATGCTGTTTTTGATTGGTTTACGTATTCAGAAAAGTAAGCCACTAAAGCATGATGTAGTATTAGGCTATTTTAATAATAGGGTGTTTTATGTTGCTTCGTAATAGAATTCAAAAATGTATATTTGTGGCTAGGTTACTACTCAGATAACCTTATTCATAAAGTAGTAGATTAGGAATGATTAAACATTTAAGTATAGCAGAGGGGCAATACAACATTGAGTCAGGTCTTGAATTATTGAACCCCAATATTATTTGGATTGATATTTTTAATGCAACCAAAGAAGAAATTACCGAAGTTGAAAAGTATTTTAACGTAGAATTATTTACTTCTCAAGAAAGTGAAGAAATTGAATCGAGCTCAAAATATAACGAGACGGAAGACGAAATAGGGATCAACTTAAACTTTTTACGTACCGAAAAAAGAAATCATGTCAATGAACCTGTTTCTTTTATCTTAAAAAAGAATTTTTTAATAACGCAACGTGAGCAAGAATACAAAACGTTTCTTGATACTTATAAAAAAATTAAATCGGTACAGCCAAAAAACGGAACCGATGTATTACTCAGTATCCTAGATACACGAATTGACTTTGATGCCGATTTAATTGAAGATTTAACTGATAAAATATCTGGAATTAGTAAAGGATTGGTGAAAGACAACAATCTGGAACGCGAAATTTTATTAAAAATAACGGGTTATCAAGAATCCACTATTTCCATTCGTGAAAACATTATAGAGAAGCAACGCATCTTATCAGCCATTTTAAAAAGTAAATTTTTTCCACAAAAAAATTACGAGATTATACAAGTAATGATAAAGGATGTTGGCTCACTACTAGACCATACCAGTTTTAATTTTGAACGATTAGAATTTCTTCAAAACACATTCTTAGGTCTTGTAAATATGGAGCAGAACCGCATCATTAAAATATTTACAGTAGTTACCGTTATTTTTATGCCACCTACGCTAATTGCGAGTATGTATGGTATGAACTTTAAATTTATTCCTGAATTAGATAAGCCTTGGGGCTATCCGTTTGCTATTGGATTAATGATTATTTCATCAGTACTTACACTCTTATTTTTTAAACGTAAACGTTGGTTGTAATCCCTAAATGATAAGCCTATGCCTGATAAAACAAAGCCTAATTTTTGGTTAGACCTCATTTCACAATTTATGGAACTCTTTTTAAAAAGTTCTAACAAAAGAAAGCGGACGTATCACCAGCATGTTGTTCCTTATGAAGACCGTTGGGCCGTTCGGAGAGAAGGGAACAAAAGAATTACTTCTAAACATAAATTACAAGAAACCGCCATTAGAAAAGCGAAACGATTGGCTAAAAAATACAAAGCAGATGTCATTATTCATCGTCAAGACGGTACCATCAGAGATCGTATTAATTTCGATTAAAAAAAAAGGTATTATGTTTAAACTAACTCTAAAAACATCAATAGCTGATTGTTTTCACTCTAATTTTTTATCTGATATTTTAAAATAAAAATTTATGGTGGCTTTGAAAATACGTATAAACATACAGTTTCGCAGTTACCAAATGAGGTGAGACTTTATTATTTTTCTGTCCAGATGGTTTCAAATATTACGCAAACTACTAGCATTTCTTCGGTTGGTTTTTGTCCACTTTCTTCCATTACATTTTTAAAAAAGTCCCAATGAGCTTTTTTCCATTTTTCTAAGGGTTCAATATCCGTTCCCATATCCAATTCAGCATAAGCTTTGGAAATTTTATGGAATGGAATAGTATCTACACTGCTATTTTCTATGATCGCTTTTGCTTTTCCGTCAAAATCTGTTATTATTTGTTTGGTCCCAACTTTTGGGATGTCAACATTATATTGTTTATACAAACTATATAATCCCGATGAAGCTTTCTTTTTCCCATTTATTGTTAATGCTGCTAGTCTATTGGCGTCTTCTCTATTATTATGAAAAAAATCAGATTCCGGTATTTCTTGGTTTTTAAATTCAGGATTTGATTTGATGTAGCTATTCCACATTTCATAGACAGATTGGTCAATTTGGCTCTCACTTTCTGATTCCGTCACTATATCGACTTTTGTATCCGTCTCCATTTTTGTTTCTGTCTTTGGCTCGTTTTTACAACTCATTAGAATAAAAACAAATACAATAGCAAAATGTTTCATGGTTTTTTTAGGATTAATGGCAATAAATGATATACCAAATTGCAACTCGTTTTATTGGTTTTTAATAATAATCTTATTTAAATTTTCATCTTTTTTTCCTGTTTTTAATGCTTTTGCTGAGGCTGGTTTTTCTAGAAATAGATTTCTCCATTCAATGGGTATTTCTTTCAAATTCAACTTCATGTTTAAACTATCACTTTGTGTTTTTTTTTCATAAAAAAGGTATTCACCGTGTTGTTTTGGCTCCAATCCATAATTATAATAATAAGCAAACCTTTGAAAATCATTTTCAGGTTCAAGGTCAATAAATATTGGATCATCTTTTACTGAGGAGAGTAAGTAAGCATTATCACCCCAATTAATGAGATCATATTCCGTTTTAATTTTTAATGAATCGGCACCGTACTTAAAAGTTTGAATTAATGGGTTATTATGACGAGTAAAAGGTAGTGTAGCAAGGTTAATCGAGTCAGGTTTGAGTTTTAATTTTTTATCTTCAATGTGAAAAATACCATAAACTTTCTTATTCTCTCCGCCGCCCATACACCCATACCAATAGTTTTCATAATAAAAATTTCCATTGCTCAATAAGTCCAATTTTGAACCAACGTTAAAGCCTTTAAATTTAAAATGAGTGGTATCAATTTTTTTGACAATTTCTTCTGAATATTTTTGATTTTTATTTCCGTCATTACAACTAATAATTGTTAAGAGTAGTAGTATTACAATTCCATTTTTCATAGTTATTTTTTATACGTTGCGAACGTTTCTGATATCTTAGGAGATAAATGAATGTGACATATACAAGTTGTTTGCCTTTCGTTCCTCACTCATTTAAATGAGATACTTTTATCCATCTAAGCCTTGTACCAGCAAATTCTTTCTCAAAAGGTTCTAGTGTCAAGGTATCACCAGCGAAAGAAAAATTTCTTTTAACGGTTTTATTCCACATTGTTGGATTTGAATGTGATATTCTTTTATGCTCTATTATTTGTTTATCCATATCAATGCTGTACGTCGCAAAATAAGTATAAGAAACAGCAAGATACTGTAGTGACTCCATAGATATTGAATCAATGGTCGATGGAAACATTAAATGAGTATTCTCATAATCTTTCGGGACAAAATGCACAGACATATGTTTGAGTCGTCATAAAAAATATACCCTTTTAATCCATTTGGGAAACCTCTTTCCTCATTTTTAAATTCACTCCATTCCTTGGTTTAAAGGTAGGAATTTTCGGTTAGATAATTCCTCCGCAATAAATGATATACCAAATTGCAACTCGTTTTATTGGTTTTCAATAATAATCTTATTTAAATTTTCGGCATCCAATTTGTCTCCAATATTTTTTAAATCAATTTCTTTTCCATCTTTCATTTTTATTTTTAGAACGGAAAGTTTATTAGCATCTAATCCTGAAGAAATTACTCTATTCAGAAGAAACATTGTGATTGAAAATGTGCTTGGCGTAAATTCAATATTTGCAATGTCTTTGTGACGAAAAAAATCCCTTTTAGTAAACATGTTCAATAAATTAAATTGCTTTGTTTCTATTCCAGATTTAGTAGCCGTTATTAATTTTTTTTGTGTTGCTATGAGCATGATAAATGCTAAAAACAATATCATGAATCCATTAAAATAGGGATCATCATTAAAAATCAGAATAAAATAAATGGATGCCCCTAAGGCAATTAATCGTAGTACTATTATTGAATAAGAAAATTCATGAATCTTATATAGTATCTCCTTAACATTTTTATCCATTCTTTTCTAAACTTAATGAGTCGCTACCTTTTGATTTACAGTAGCATGTCTTTTTTTATTAAAATCAAAGTATAAATTTAAGACAAATTTTGTAACGCCTTAATAATATCCTCAGGCTCTGAACGCGTTCTGTAATCAACGTTAACATAATTCCATATAACTACTCCGTCACGTCCAATTATAAATGTTGCTGGAATTGGTAATATATTACTATTGCCATTATTAATTTTTTCTAAATCAAGTTTTCTGCCTACACGCATATGTTCCTCCAAAAACGCTGGTACTTCCCAGGCAACGCCATATTGCGAAGCAACTTTGGCATCTTGGTCAGAGAGCACGATAAAGTCCATTGCACTAATTTCATCTTTTGTCATTGATCCATCAGGCACTTGTGGGCTAATGGCAACTAATGTAGCACCCAATGCATGAATTTCATCTAGTCGGGCTTGCAAGGCTCTAAGTTGTAAGTTGCAATAGGGGCACCAATTGCCGCGGTAAAAAGTAATAACAACGGGACCTTTGTTTAGCAAGGCAGCTAAAGATATTGAATTTCCTTCAGGGTTAGGTAGCTTAAAACTAGGAGCTTTTTGTCCAATTTTAATGGCATCTTTACCTTGCTGAAAGGCCTTTGCTTGCTTGATAATAGCATCTACACCTTTCATGAATTCAGGATTAGCTTGTCGGCCTGATTCAATTTTAGCATCAGTTAGTTCTTTTAAATATTTCATAATTATGTTTACTGTTTAAAGGTGTATTCTGTTAACTTATTGAATTAAACAATTAATGATCACTACTGTTTTCAGCAGTTTTTAATTATTTATCATTTCAATTTTTTCATTCACTTTGTCTATGAAATTGTGTAAATAAGTTGGAACATTATTTTTATCTTGGTCAATTCTCCAACTTTTTACATTTCCATTTTTCGAGTATTGAATAAATAATCCACCTCCATCTGCACAATCTGGACATCCAAGAACTGTTTCACTTTCATTAAGAAGTTGATTCGGGAAAAAGTCAGCCAAGTTTTTGACTTGTTCAAACTTGTCATTTTCTAATTCCATAAATTCCAAATTTTGCCCTGAATAATCGTCAATGGCATCCTCAAATAATTTTTTATCCGTCAGTTTAAAAGTTTCCACGCAACCTTCTCCAAAACATTCACCGTAGAAGTGTCCAAAAATCAAAAAATTCTGTTCATTTGTTTCAATGTTGTCATCATCATTGTTACAGGAAATTAAACCTCCAATTGCAAATAGTAATAAAAATAGTTTTTTCATAATATCATTTTATAAATAAGATTCACAATCCTTTATTTAGTTGCGTTCAAATTGCTTACAACTTAGAAGTATACGCACCATTACCTATATACATCATAGATCTCAAAGATAAGAAATATTGTTACTAACCTTTAGTTCTTGTTTTATCCTATATTGATACTTTAGTTAGTCATTTTAAATAAAATAAAATTCAGTAAAGCTAAAAATAATTACTATATAGTACTGGAAGTCAATCGTGTAATTAGCTAAAATGAAAGGTCTTTTTTAGATGTTAAAAACGTATAGTACTATTTTTTTTAAGGGCATACAATAAAGCGGGAAATGGTCAGTTATATAAGTCTGGAGAAATGGCAGAGTGGCTGAATGCAGCGGTAATTTATTACTGTAGAGGGTTAAACCTCCGAGGGTTCGAATCCCTTCTTTCTCCGCAAAAGGAAACCCACAACGAAAGTTGTGGGTTTTTTGTTTTCCCAAACGTCGAAAATTTATTTTCGTAAGTGAAGGGAAAACAAAAAACCCATAAAAACACATCGTGTTTTTGGGTTGCTATGTTTGTATTGGATTCCCAATCAGGGATCACGACCGCAGGGAGTAATCCACGTATTTATTTTCGTAAGAGCAGGGAAAACAAAAAAACCAAAAAAACACATCGTGTTTTTGGGTTGCTATGCTTGCTTAGGATACCCTTTCTGGGATGACGACCGCAGGGAGTAATCCTTGAAATATTTTTGTAAGCGATATGGAAACAAAAAAACCAAAAAAACACATCGTGTTTTTGGGTTTCTATGCTTGCTCAGGATGCCTTTTCTGGGATGACGACCACAGGGAGTAATCCTTGAAATATTTTCGTAAGAGAAGGGAAACAAAAAAACCAAAAAAACACAACGTGTTTTTGGGTTTCTATGCTTGCTCAGGATACCCTATCAGGGATAACGCCAAATTTTATATTTTGCGGACTTTGTCAATAAATACAGAACTTTGGAGTTAACACAAAATCGCCCTATGTTTTTTGTACATTGTTACAAAACGTTTTATTTATACGAGCCATTCTCATATGTAAGAGTTTCTGTTTTTTCAGTTACTGTTTCTTTTTCATCACAATCATTATTTTCATTAAGAAAAGCTATTGAATTTGTGATTTTACTTTTGATTAAAATATCTAAGTGACTATTTGTTAAGTTATCAGTTATAATTATTGTCTTTTTTTTAGAACTAAATTCTCCAATACAATTGCCGTCCCATTGACCACTATATTCTAAAACATTGTAATTTTTAAGTAACGTCCTTAAAGAATTATCTTGTGGTTCAAATAAAGTAATTGTTTCATACCCATAAGGGTTAACTCTAGAGTTTCCATTGTATTTAACTCTAATTCCAAAAGCTCGTTTTTCATTTGATAAATAATAAGGAGCGGTATCGATTGAAATTTCAACCAATACTACTGCATCAGAAACCCAACCGTTAGACTTGTAACTTTCTATATATTTATTTTCAATTTGATAACTTAAGCTATTTACAATTAAGATGTAGCTATTCAACTCAAAACAGCAATCGTTTTGTTCATTATATTCTGTTTCTAGCTTGGGTATTACAACAATTGTTTTAGTAGAATCATTTGGCATTACTTTTTCTACGATTAAATCAGTTTTACAATTAGACAAATTGATTTTTAACTCCTTCAATACGCTATCTACTAGATTTGAATGTTGTTGAGCATATAAATTAAAACTCATTAAAAATATAAATATAGAAGATAGTTTCATTTTAATGTTTTGTAAAACAGTTAGATATGTACCATTACATATATACTCCGCATATCGCAAATATAAGGAATATAGTGACGTGTAGTTTATTGTTTAATCATACGCTAGTTCGCCATTTAAAACGTCGAAAATTTATTTTCGTAAGAGAAGGGAAAACCAAAACCCAAAAAAACACATTGTGTTTTTGGGTTGCTATGCTTGCTCAGGATACCCTTTCTGGGATAACGACCGCAGGGAGTAATCCTTATACAGTCATTGCGAACTCGGAGATAGCCGAGTGAAGCAATCTCATGAAATGAAGCACCCACCTAATTAGCTAAGCCGTCCGCTCCACAATATACGGCAAGTCCGTTTCTACATTCTTTTTATAGAGGTCTCTACTTACAGGGTAGGCCTTAAAGGGTTTGGTGGTAAAACCTTCTGCCATGAGTTCATTAAGGCTCGGTGCATTCATGCCCTCATCTAGCCAATCTTCAAGGTTCGTTTCATCTAAGACCAGTGGCATTCTCTTTTGCTTATTATGCACTTCGGTAAAAAAGGCATTGGCTGGCATGGTAATAATGGTTGCCGTATTGGTTTGGGCATCTATTTCGTTATACAGCCCAGCAAATAGAAATAAATCGCCTTCGGGATACGCTTCTGACGGCTGGTAACAAAAATTAGGTACGACAATCCCATTTTCGTGATGCGGCTCAAAAAAACCATCGGCAAGAATTAAACAGCGTTTATGTTGTGCACTTTTTTTATAGGAGTTCCGCTCAAATAGCGTTTCGCTCTTGGCATTTAAGGTATTGCTTTTTTTATAAAAGGCAGCAGGGTCGTTATTGGCCCAATCGGGAACTAGTCCCCACTGAGCGGGAGTTATTAAAGATGGTGACTCCATTGTAATGATATACAAGTTGCCATGCGAAAAACCGTTTAAATGAAAGTACTGCTTATATTCATCGGGGATTTCAAAATTAGCGGGAATCATACTCAGTAAGCGTTGCTCAATTTCTTCTCGTTTTTTCCGTAATGCCGTTGAATAACACATAATTTAAATTTTAGTTAAAAATATGGAAATTTTTATAAAAACGGAATGGAGATCGTATTTGAGACTAGCACTATACGAACTTAATTTCAAATGCGTTAAACCTATGTATTGGTTGCTAAAAGAATGGAGGCCATTAATATTTAAAATTTCTTAGTTTTGGCACTAGACCGTTTTTAGTGTAAAGCTTCAGCGAAAAAATAAATTACTTATAAATGATCATAAAACATACACCTATTTTTAGTCTACTATTGCTTGTAGTTTTTATTGCGGGTACTAAAGAAAAACGATACTTAAAAGCGAGTGCTTTACAACAAAACAAAATTGAAGCACAATTATATAAGATAGACACCATTGAAGTAAATATAGATAGTATTATAGATATTTCAGGTGAATATGAACTCATTAAGGGAAGATCGTCCATGATTGACTCTGATGACTATGTAATTTATAAAGGAGCAATGGTTATTGAAAAACTTTCAGAAACTGATTTTGGTTTTTATTATGCTAATAAAATAAAAGAACTTACCCCTACTGGTCATTTTGGAATCATAAGGAATTTTAAAAATGAATTTCATACCCTTAGAATATGTAATGAAAAGGAGGTAGAAGGCTATTCTAATGAGAATTTTGTAAAAGGGGTCTACCTAAACAATCAAATATTAATTGAAAAAAAGGGTGATCTGCTTACTTTTATTCATTACGGTAGTAATTTTAGAAGTTATGCATTGTATAAAAAAAAGAAACCTGAAGCCGATTTTTATATTTCTGTACTTAAAACACTAAAAAAGAATAAGCAATTTTATGATAAATTTCTTTTAGAGTATAAAGAGGCAGTAAATTATGATAAAAGTAAACTAGAAATAGAATTTGTTTTTAAACGCGGGCTCTGGATGTCAAAACACAAACATAATGTTGTTGATGGTATTTTGAGTTATACGCATACCTACAGTAAACCATCTGAAAATGAGGGTTTTGTAAAACAAGATTCCATTTTTAATAATGCACTTATAAATTATAAAAAATAAGGTATTACAAGTATTCGCTATTTAAAATGCCATAAGCTCCTTATTTGAGGTCATTCATTTATCGACAACACAACCTGCGAGTTATTGCCACCACGAATCCACAGACGATTTATCACCACACATTACGCCCTTGTATAGCAACGATCCGTAAAATTACTGCCCTTATTGGTTAAACTCCTTTACATCTTCACTTAAATCATAAACGGTAGCGTTTTTTAGTAGATTTTCAATAATACTGGTACCTGCTGCACTACGATATCCACCTGCACAATGCACTACGATGGGTTTATCAGTGGGAATCGTTTTTGCGGTTTTACGCAATTCATTTAATGGCCGTGGCAGTGCATTTTCAAAAAATGATCCCTCGTTTATCTCGCTCATATTGCGGATGTCTACAATGGTGTACTCATCTGGATGGGCTTTAAAATTCTGAAGATTCAAGGGTTTATTTGCAATTAAATCTTCCTTAGCAAGGGTGATTACTTTTTTCAATTGTTTTTCGTAGCCTATTTTTGCTACACGTTGCAATATCATATCTAAGTCTTGCGGTTTTTCAATAACCAAACTAAACTTTTCTTTGGGTGCAATGATGGCTCCTAACCACGTTTCAAATTTAGAATCTTCAGAGGTAGCCTCAATATTCAGACTTCCTTTTAGATGTCCTTTTTTAAATTCAGCATCCGTCCGTACATCCACAAGAAGCCCTTTAGCCGTAGTATTCAATTTAAAAGACACTTTGGCAATGGATTTACGCAAGTTTTTAGCTCCTCTTTTATTCAGCATCACATTATAACCAAAATACGAAGGTATAAACGGTTGACTCTCCAACAAGGTAGCTACAAACTGTTCTTTGGTTTGTTCTTGAAATGCCCAATTGCTCATCCGTTCATTTCCCAGGGTACTACTGGCGGCATCACTTAAATTTTTTCCACACAATGAACCAGCACCGTGAGCGGGATAGACCAATGTATCATTAGGTAGATTGGTGAATTTATGAAGCATGGTTTCGTACATGGCTTCCGCCAATTCTTTACGTTTCGCCTTCATATTACCTGCTTTTTCTCGTAAATCGGGTCGGCCAACATCACCAATAAACAAGGTATCGCCTGTAAACAACACTTTTTTATCGCCATCATCAGCAACAATACTAATACTATCTGGCGAATGTCCGGGGGTGTTCATCGCTGTTAAGGTTGCTTTTCCTATGTTAATACGAATGCCATCATCAAAAGAGATGTGCGGATAATCAGCACCTAATTTTTTACTATTGTAAATATTGGCTCCTGTTTCTTTGTGGATTTGCAAATGCGAACTCACAAAATCGGCATGCGGATGTGTTTCAATAACCGCTATAATTTTTGCCTTATTTTTATAAGCAAACTCATAATACTGCATCGGGTCACGCTCTGGGTCAACAATAGCCATTTCACCATCACTTATTAAGGCGTACGAAAAATGGGATAAGGGTTTGTATTCAAATTGTTTTATTTTCATGATGGTTTACATTTTAAAGCGACACATCGTTTAAAAATCACGTATAGCTAAGGTAAATTAGGTTCCACCAACGGAAAAACTCCCTTAGAAATAGGCAATCAATTAAACGTTTTACTGCATTATTTGTAAGGATACTCCTTACTGAAATAATGCATTTTACAGTTAGTAATTTAGACTACTAAAGGTACGTCTTTATTTTAAAAACACCACCAATTTGAATCCTAAAAAATAGAAAAAGATGCAGCCAATTTTTTGTGTTTTTGCTCCGCATTTAGAGGTTGCAGAACTACCTTTGGGTCGGTTTAGTACTATCCCATCCCATACATGGTAAAAACCCCCATTTACCGTGTTTGTACTCTACAGGGAATCACTAAATTTGCGTAGTGGTGTCACCAAAAAAGGAGTCACTGTCAGTTATAACCTAAAAACATGCTCTTAAAAACGTTTACTAGTGCTTTCATTTTATTAATGATGGGGTATCATACCACAATAACCGCTCAAAAAGACACCATTTATTATGATCAGGATTGGGATGAAACCACAAAGTCTAATGCCCATTTTTACAGACCCATGCCTTTGGAGCAAGACGGTAATAGAACCTTATTTAAAGACTATTATATTGATGGTACCTTACAATTTGAAGCCTGGCAAAAAAAGCTTGACACTACAGAAACATCATTTTTAGGTTCTAATGGGTATTATTACGATGGTAAAGTGGTTTGGTATTATGCCAATGGAAATAAAAAGACGGTCATTACCTATAAAAATAATAAAAGGAACGGAGCCGAAATTACCTATTATGAAGATGGAACCATAGAAACGGAAAATGTACATATAGATGACCGACAACAATCCTCAAAAGCATATAACAAAGCAGGAAAATTAAGAAGTAGCCTAAGTTATAAAGAGGGTTCTCCGCAAGAAGGGGTAAGTAACTGTTTTATTCAATATAAAGAGGGGAGAAGAATAGGTGAAAAATTGTATTACGAAAATACCGATATACTGGCCTATGAACGTGTTTGCCCAGATAAAGGCTGTTACGACGAAAACACAGAAACTTATTATGACAAGATAGGAGCCATTATTCAAAAAAACACCTGTATAGATGAAGAAGTAATTGAAGGAAGAGCCATTACGTTTTATAAGGGCGATGACTGCGGCTATGTAAAAGCCATAAAAACAATAAAAACTGTTGAAAACACAAACTTTAACGGACCTTTTGTCAAATATGATAGTAACGGAGACGTGTTATATAAAGGTATGTATAAAAATCACTATCCCGATGAAGGTACTTTTGAACATGAAGATGATGATCGACTTTTGTATGTATCTGAGTACAAAAAAGGCAGTAAAAACGGAAAGGAAACGGTGTGGAATAAAGATAAGAAAATAGCCGAAGGTTTCTATGTAGATGGTGTAAAACAGAACGGTACTTTTGTTGAACAAAGGCAATTTACAGGTTGGTCTAAAATACCTATTATTCTAAATTTAAAAGACGGAAAAGAAGAAGGGAAACAAATATTTTATAATAGTGCAAGAGATATGACCATGGGGTTTTACCATGCGAAAGCAGGGAAAAAAGACGGTGCTTATGCCGCTTATGATTATGATGGCGAAGTACTTGCCGAGGCTACCTATAAAGACGGAAAACCTTTTGATGGTGCCGTATTGTTTAATGATGAATATCGTTTTTATAAAAACGGAGAACGTTTAAGAGAAAATGTACATGAAGATATGGAAGAAAAAGAACGCCTAAAAGCCTTTTCTAAAGGTTCAGACACCGTAACGGGCAGTTATAATATGGGGGGATTTGAAATGGCGGCTTCTATGGTGTTTTTAGACACACATCAGTTTTTTTTCTCGTTAAGTGTGGGCAGTTTAGACTTAACGACCTACGGAGCCTATCATTTAAAAAACGGGACCTTAAAATTACAAATGCCTGAAGAGCAAAAGCTAGATTTTATGATCTATGGCAAAAAAGACGCTGCTTTAAAAGATTCCGTAGTCATTCAATATTATAATTACGATGCTGACAGTAAACCTGTAGTACAATTGAATAAGCAATGGTTAACTTTAGAAGACGTAACGGAACCCAATGGCGAACGCTCTCGACAAAATAAGGAAACTTTTACCATCCCTATAAAGAAATTGAATACGCTAAACTTGGGACTTAGATCAAGAGCTGAAAAAGGTATCGTTTTAAAGAGCCTATTGGAAGCTGATGCACTAAAAGATTTTAATAGTTTTATTATAGCCTATAATGTTACTGCCAAAGAAATTAAACAATTTGAAAAGGGTACGTTTACCTTTAATGGAGATAACTTAGTAAGTGACGGTAAAGAAAAACAGAAAAGACCGTTAAGTGAAGCTGACAAAGAAAATATATTGGACTATATTATTGAAAATAAAGCCTTTCCGCACTATATTCAAAATTTTAGTTATGAAAAAATAAAGCTGCATTCAAAAGCAACGAATCAAAAAATTAAGAAGTATACACAACTCTTAAAAACGGAAGAATAAACAATGTTAATGCTACCAGTAAAAATGAAAAATAGTTTAAAAAATAGTTGGGTGGCAGCCGTATTGCTGTTACTAGTTGGGTGTAGTACGGAGTATTACCAAGGCTATGTGTACAATAATGGTAAACCTGTAAAAGATGTTTTTGTAAAAGAAAAAGACGGAAACATTTTTGCGGTAAAAACAGATAGCAACGGTTTTTTTAAACTAGAAAAAACCATTGATGCTGAGGCGTTAATTTTTATGAAAGACGAATTTAAAAATGATACCATTGCTTTAAAAGGAGTTGCCCCAGACGCAACACCTTTTTTACGAGCAACATCAGATACCTTGCAATTAGAAAAAGCTCCACTACGTTTTGATACCGAAGGTTCTTATACCATAGAGCAGGAATAGCAACCATAACATGCAGATAAAAGAATTAATAATATACAGCACTAATATAAAAGCCCAAGCCGACTTTTATACCCATATATTGCGTGTAACCTGCATTAAACGTACAGACCAAAAGGTGTCTTTTCAGTTGGGCACATCCATATTGACCATAGCTTACAAGCCTAAAGCAACGCCGTATCATTTTGCCATAAACATTCCCGCCAATAAAGAAATGGAAGCCTTGGCATGGCTTAAAACAAAAGTGGCTATAGAGAAGGAGGGAAGCAATGAAATTATTGACTTTACCGCATGGAATGCGAAAGCCATTTATTTTTATGATAAAGACAAAAATATTGTAGAGCTGATTGCACGGAAAAATTTAAATAATAGTACACCACAACCATTTGATGCTTCTCAATTTTTAGAAATCTCAGAAATAGGAATGCCCACCACAACCATTGAAAAAATATACACACAATTACATAAGTTAACCGGTATAAAAATATATGACGGTACTTTTGATCGTTTTTGTGCCATAGGCGATGAGCATGGTCTTTTTATCTGTATAAACCCCAACGTAAAAGATTGGTTTCCTACCCAAGACAAAGCCTTTACTTCCGCATTTGAAATTAGGTTTGTTGAGCAAGGCAAAGCGTACCGAATGAAGTACGAAAATGAAGCACTCAACCTGTTGCGTTAAAAAAGTAACTGAAAGTGCCCTAATAACATTGTATTTCCTGATTTAAGTTTTCAGCGTTTGTTTTATGACAAGCAATATAACTATATATCACTATAGTTTAAATATCCTTTTAATACTCTTTAAAGAGTACTGCAAGAGCTATATTTAACTGATTAATATCATTTTAGCTAACAGAAAATAGACATACCTTAATAGATATAATTAGAAGGGGGAAGCTCCCTTCTTCCAAAATTTATTATTATGAAACAATATGCATATCTATTTTTGATTCTATTGATATCTCTGACGTTCTCCTGCAGTTCAGATGATGATGATGATAATGAAAATTTACTAACGAAGGATGGTACTTTTCAGATTAGCGAACTCGCAGGAACCTATGAGGCCACCAGTGCTCAATTTAGTGTATCAGGCACCTCAGTAGACGTTGTTGAAGATGGTGGAACCGTTGAAATGACTGTCCAATCTAATGGCAGCTTTACCATAACAATTAATCCAGTAGATCGAAATGAGTATACCATAAGTGGAGAAATGTTCTGGGAACCCTTTAACCAAACATTCTACTTTGCCATAGTTTGGGATGATAACCTTGATGAATGGGATACCTACGGACATACCTACGATGGTACAACGCTATCTTTAAATGGAGGAACCGATTCTGGAGAATACGACTTTAACAATGACGGCAATATGCAATCTTGTACAGTTCATTTTATCTTTGTGCGTAACTAAGGGCATTGGGCGTACATACTCGTCTACTATTTTTTATGGTTATGTTTTTAAATGGCTCAACTTTGCATATTAATAGCTAGGGTAGTATTTAAATAATAAAAAGTGGCGGTTTCCCTTTTTGTTGTTTGGTTAGAATTAGTTAAATTTGATGTTGTTGCTAACTTACACACACCTTATGAAAAACACATTATTAGTTTTACTATTATTAACAGCTATTGTAAACGCACAAAACAAAGTGGTTATTAAAAATACTTTTTTTAACCAAAACATTGATGAATTTGATGCATTGGCCATAAAAAATGGCGTTAAAGCAGGTGACGATGTTTTTATGTGGGTAAATTTTAAAAGTGATGTAGAAGGTTCTGTTTATGGGTTAGAGTTGGATGAACGCTCAAAAATATTTGAGCCTGCAATAACTGCAATCATTTCTAAAATACCAACGTTAGATGCCAACAACATATAAAAATAATGGAGGTAATTCAGCTAATACGAAGAACAGTGATAACAATAATATTTGATCTAAACTGAAAAAATTGTGATCTTAAAACAGCCACTATTCTTATAAAAACCGTTGCCAACACTATGAGTAAACCAGAATTTCCATTAATATCGGTTTATAAAAAAAGTGGTATAGATATATTACAATCTGAATCGACATGGCAAAAAGCGACTGTTTTAGCAGTTCTGAATGGGAATAAAAATAGCATTGCTTTTGACAAAAACGGCCAAAAATGGAATTATGGATTTAAGTCGGACAAAGTAAATGACACATTTATTACAAGATTTTTAGCGAAAACTGTTTACAACCCAATTGTTGACATAAAAATAGATTATAATTTATTGGAAAAATATACGCAACAAGAACTGAAAGAGGAGATATATCAATGTGTTGATAGTGATGATGATATTCTAACACAATTTGTAGAATCTGATTTTCTAAAAAAGCAAATATCTGAATCAAATTCGTTTGAATCGATTTTAGAAAAATTAGATAAATACATTTTTAATGTTAACGAAAACGAATTATTTAAATAAAAAGCGGAATAAATACTGTGGGCTACAAAGTAGCTATTTTATTGCTTGTTTTAGCCTACTTACGAATCCCGAAGCGTTGTGAGGGTTTTTAGTTGCTAAATTAGGTACTAAATAGGAATAAAATTGTTGATAAAAAAACCCAAATGACTAATCATTCGGGTTTTCCGTAAAGTACTTTTTCCTTTTCAAGCAATGCATATACTTTTCTAAGCAACTATTTTAGATTAACTGATATAAAAGTACTGACTTTTATTGGTTTTTAATAACGATTTAGGACGGCACTACGCTTTTTATGTCCGTATACACTAATTTACTTACCAAGAGATAGTAAAATGGTTCATTTAAACTGGTAGTAAAATATTTAGTTGAGTTCAAGGGGATCTATAACGAAAGTATTTAATGGAGCTTGCCAATAAAATACAAATATAAAAGTAAGACATGGCGTTTAAACTTTAAGTTTACAAATATATTTTTGCTCCAAAAGATTACTATTTATAGCGTTCGTTAAACAAGTTACAATGCACTACTTATTAAAAAAATTAACTTGCATTTTAAACTGAAAAAACAACTACATCTATGTGTTGATGCTCATAATGATATGCTAATACAGTTTGTTAAATCTGACTATTTATAACAGGAAATATCTGAATCAAATACTTTAGAATCGATAATAAAAAAAATAGATAAATATATCTTTACTAATACTGAGGATGAATTATATATAGATAAAATAGCATAAAAAGTGTAACAACAAAGTGCGGAGTTAAACGTCTAAACAAACCGCAAACTACTTGTTATAATAGAGCTTATATTTTTAGTTTATTTATACATAGAAAATAAAAACATTATATAGATCCTCTATTTTTATCCATTATTTTAGGAATATCGATTTCTCTATACCTTTTAACCAAACTACGATGCTATAGCAACCTTGTTGCAGAACCCCTTTTAATATTCCTTAAACAGCACAGGAAATACCGGTGAACCCTGTTGCATGGTTCCTTTCCAGGAATTATCCGTTTGTTTTTCTATGGACATAGTATACATTAATTTTACTTTTTTATCAGCAAGCGAATCCCATACATAGTTATCTGATGTAATGGTGGTATCGGTTATAATAGATTCTGTAAAACGTTCTGAATTGTTTTTACCTTCATACCATTTATAAATAACGGGGTCCGATTTTTTAGTACGTTGCAGCACTAGTATTTTAAATTTTAACTGGCGTTCGTATTTACTACCTTTTTCGGTAAAGGCTCTATCTCTAAACAATTTATTGAGTATGCCAGGTCTACGAATAATGGTATCCGAGGTATTTAAAAGTAAGTTCTTGCCATACTCCGTAAGTTTTTCACGTATGGATGCATACGGAAAATCAGCAGATACATTTTCTACACCATTTACTTTGACACGCATGTCGTCTTCTAATAATTCAATGCGAATAGAAATGTTAGACGTAGGGTTTATTTTATCGATGGCCACTAACGAATCTAATAGTAGGGTTAATTTTTCTTCATAGCCTCTATCCCTTTCATCAATAAATATATCATCATAATCAAAGAAATCTCCGGTACGTTTATCAAATAGTTCTATGTCCGTGTATGCCTTACCTTTTTGGGTACCAAATAGCTCTACAAAAATGATGTTAGCATTATAGTCAAAATGTTTCCATGCATTAAATTCTAGTTTACTAGCTAATTTCAGGGCTTTAGTAAAAGGCGTTTTGGTAAACTGTCCTGGTAAATGCCTCAAATGTTTTATGTGTAAAAAGGAATTTACTTTTTCTTCAACCAAGGTATCTGTTTTATAGGTTAAGACCGGGAATTTATACGAGTTAGTTGAATCTAACTCAGAAAATTCTTGGGCAAAGCCCATATTACAAATGAGTACTGCAATGAGGAAACGTAATGTATTCATAAGGATAATGTAATGGTTGTTGTGCTAATAAGCGGTAAAATTACAGAATTTTACAAGGGAAGCAACCCCTGAATAGGGTTAAAATGATAAGGAGGTTAGTTAAGTGAATTTATAAACTTAAAAAATAGTTGTAATATAGTAGCCTAAAATTATATAATGTAAGACTAAAAATTTTTGATAGATAATAATTATAAAACATATTTTTAATAAATCAAACCTTCCTTTAGGCATCAAAAAACGAAATGGACAATAAAAGATTCATGTGTAAATTTATCATCCATTAAAACCACGTTAAATGACTTGTGAAATATTAATTAAAAACAATCATATATTATATTTTTTAAACAGTTTTAATTTTTAACTTTATAGCTATAAATTTCTTGAAAATCATGCACATTGATGCCCTCATCCATACTTTCAGCCAAAACAACCTTATACAATATTTACGTTACAAAATACCAACCTTTAAACCAGATGAAGATGATTTAAGTTATTTGTTTGATGATGAGGTCTTTGAAAAATACGAATCCATTGAAAAAATTGGTGAAGCCACCATTAATGGTGATGACCTAATTGTAATTGCTTCTAAAACATCTGATGCTTTAACAGAAAAAACTGGTAAGAAAAACCAATATGAAATAGCTAAAAAAATTCTAAAAGAAGAGGTAAAAGATGCTTCTCTATTTGTATTTTATGATGATGATGGTAATTTTAGGTTCAGTTTTGTAAATGCCAATTACCTTGGTACTAAACGTAGTTATACAGATTTTAAACGTTATAGCTATTTTGTTAATAAAGACAAACTAAATAAAACATTTAAACAACAAGTAGGTGATTGTAGCTTTGGTTCAGTTGATGAAATTATAAAAGCATTTAGCGTTGAACCATTAAACAAACTTTTTTACAAAGAAGTTTCCAAAGCTTTTTACGAGCTAATTGGTGGTAAAATAAACATTGCTAGTAAAAGATACAATTTTGATACTTTGTTAGAATTACCTTCAACACCGTTAGCAAATAGAAAAATTTATCAGGAATTTGGTGTTCGATTAATTGGTAGAACTATTTTTTGTTGGTTTTTAAAAAATAAAAAATCACCAAATAAACTACCTTTAATTCCTGAAAGTTGGTTACACTCAGGTACTGTTGAAATTCTAAGTAATGGTGGATTCAATTACTACCACGATTATTTAGAAAAATTATTCTTCTTAATACTTAATAAAAAACAAGAGCAACGAATCGATTATGATTTACCCGATGGTCACGAAACCATACCATTTTTAAATGGTGGTTTATTTGAACCACATACTGATGATTTTTTCCCTAAAGACAGTAGTGGTATTCATAAAGTATCCTATAACTTAAATATACCAAACGAATGGTTTTTTAAATTATTTACAGTTTTGGAGCAGTTTAATTTTACCATTGATGAAAATAGCATAAGTGATGCAGAGGTAAGTATTGACCCTGAAATGTTAGGTACAATATTTGAAAACCTATTAGCTGAAATAGACCCAGACACAGAAAAAAGTGCAAGGAAAGCTACTGGTAGCTTTTATACTCCAAGAGAAATTGTGGATTATATGGTAGAGCAATCCTTAACACAATACTTAATAACAAAAACAGGTGTTGAAGATGAAATTGCATTACAAAATTTGTTTAAAGAAGGTGGTGAAAATGATTTTAATGAAGAAAGAACAGAAGAATTACTAGAAGCTTTAAATACGGTTAAAATATTAGACCCAGCTTGTGGTTCTGGTGCTTTCCCCATGGGTGCATTACATAAAATTATTACCATACTTCATAAACTTGACCCTGATGCTTCTTGGTGGAAAGAAAAACAAATTGAAAATATACCAAATGCATTGGCTAGAAAGTATATGCAAGAAAAATTGGATACTGCCAATGCCGATTATATTAGAAAATTAGGGATTATTCAAAACTCAATTTATGGTGTAGATATTCAACCAATTGCAACAGAAATTTCTAAATTAAGAAGTTTTTTATCTTTAATTATTGATGAAAATATTGTTGATGATGCGGAAAACAGAGGTATTGAACCTTTACCAAACTTGGAGTTTAAATTTGTAACTGCCAATACCTTAATTGGATTGCCTGATGAAAGTGGACAACAAGGAATGTTTGATAATTTTGAAGAACTACAGCAATTAGAGCAATTAAGGGCTGATTATCTCCAAAGCTCAGGTAAAAAGAAAAATAAGATTAAACAGAGTTTTTTAAAGGTTCAAAAAAAAGCCTTTATTAATCAAAATAATTTATTTACAGACCACAACAGTAGAGCTTTTAAAATAATTAGCTGGAACCCTTTTAAAGATGATGCTTCTTCTTGGTTTGACCCTGAATGGATGTTTGGAATTGAAAAGTTTGATATTATTATTGGAAATCCTCCATATGGAGTTTCTGTGAAAAATGAATATAGAAAAGAGGTACTAAAACATCTTTTTAAAGTCCCTGATTATGAAATCTATTATTTCTTCATTGAAGTAGCTCAGAAATACCTGAAAAAGGATGGAATAAAATCATTTATTATTCCTAATAGTTTTTTATTTAATGTCTATGCTACTAAATATAGAATTAGATTAATGGAGCTATGGTCTATGTTTATTTTGGATTGTACAGCTTTTAAGATTTTTGAAAAAGCAACCGTTTTAAACGCTATTACAATATTTAGGAATAATAATGATAATGCCATATCTTACAAGAAAACAAGTGAAGTTTTTAATTTTCAAGAGTTAATTCAAATCGAAAATAGCAAGATTAATTATGACAAAATTTTAAAATTCAATCAAAACTGGAGTTTAGCCTTTAAGCTTGATAAAAAGTCAATAAATTTAATAGAAAAAATCAAGAGTAATTCTGAGCCTTTAATGAATTTATTTCCAGAATATAGTCAAGGCTTAATCGCTTATGATAAATATCAAGGTCAAGATGAATTCACTATAAAAAATAGAGTTTATCACTTTAATAGATTAGAAAATGAAAACTTAAAAGAATGGATTTATGGTAGTGATGTTACCCCATTTCAGCTGAATTGGAATGAACAAGAATGGATTGACTATTGTGATAATTTGGCAAACCCAAGACAACCAAAATTTTTTAAAGGAAATAGGGTTCTAATACGAGAAATCACTAATCCATCAATTTTTGCCGCTTTTACCAAAACTGAGTATTATCATGACCCAGCAATAATAGTAGTTCTTGAATCCCCTAATTATAATATATATTCTTTATTGGCTTTTCTTAATTCTAAACTAGCTACATTTTATCATTTTAATTCATCTCCTAAAGCCACTAAAGGTGCTTTTCCTAAAATTTTGGTGGAGGATGTGAAAAATTTCCCTCTAAAGATTATTGATGAAAAAGTAGAATCAAAAATAGAGAAAATTGTAAAAGAAATTATTTTAAAAGGTTATGACAACTCTAGAGAGAATTTGGTGGAATTAAATTCAATAATTTATAAAATGTATAATTTGACGTTTGAGGAAACATTAATAATCGACACAGAATTTGAATTAACTAAAGAACAATACGAAAATTACAGCATTGAAAATGAGTAATAATTTTATAACAAATAGCGGAGAATTCACCCTAAAAAAACGTTTAGAATCATTAATTTCTGTTAGTAGTGAACTTAAATTTTTGGTTGGGTATTTCTACTTTTCTGGTTGGCAAGAGATTTATAAAAAGTTAGAACAAAATAAAGAAGTAAATCTTAAAATACTAGTTGGGTTACAAGTAGAGAAATATCTTTCTAATATTGTTGAAATTGGTTTAAAAGATGATAGTTTAAGCCAAGAAGAGCATTTTACCCAGTTTATGAAATCTATGGGATATGCTATTAACAATGCCGAAATGGATAATGAAGCATTTTATAACCAAATAGCTTTTTTTATTCAGTTACTAGAAGAGGGTAGGTTAATTATTCGCAAAACTTTAAACCCAAATCACGCTAAATTATATATATTCAAATTGAATGAATCGCAGATTTCAGCTAAAGAAGCTTTTATAACTGGTAGTAGTAATTTAACCAAATCTGGTTTACATAAACAAGAAGAATTTAATGTAGAAATTAAAGATTACGGTTTTGAAAGTGCTGAAAAATACTTTGATGATTTGTGGATTACTTCCATTCCAATCACGGAAGCCGAAAATGGCACAAAAGTTATTATAGATTTTTTAAAGAATAAAAGTCAAGCTTCATTAATTACACCTTATGAAGCATATGCATTGATATTAAAAACATATATTGAGCTTCAAGATGCTAAAAAAATTAACAATGCCATAGACCGTTTATTAGAAGATAATGGTTTTGAGAAATACAAGTATCAAATAGATGCGGTTAATCAAGCCTTAAACGTAATTGAAACTTATAATGGTGTTATAATTGCAGATGTAGTAGGTTTAGGTAAAAGTATTATTGCATCATTGGTAGCAAACCAATTAGGTAAAAGAGGTCTAATTTTATGCCCTCCCGGATTAATTGGAAGTAGAAAGGATAATACTGGATGGTGGGAATATAAAAACAAGTTTAACCTTAATTGCGAGATAGCTAGTTCTGGTAATTTAGAATCAGAAGCAGAGGCTTTTATAGAAAACAAACATTTAGATTATGATTTTGTAATAGTTGATGAAGCTCATAAATTTAGAAATCAAGATACCTCCGCATATGAAGCACTATTAGATATTTGTAGAGGTAAACAAGTGATTTTATTAACTGCAACACCATTTAACAATTCACCAGCAGATATATTTTCTTTATTAAAATTATTTATAATTCCTGGGCAATCTGGCATCACTTTAGAGCAAGATTTAGAAGGTAGGTTTAACGCTTATAATTATCGTTTTAAACGATTATCAAATATTATTAAAAACCACCAGTCTTTAAACCAAGAAAAGGTGGTGAAAGCCGAAAAAGACTATGTTAAATTATTTGGTATTGAGCCACCTATTGATATTCATATTGTAAGAGAAAATGTGAAGGCAATGGCTAATGATATTAAAAATATTATTACACCTATCGTAATTAGACGTAACAGATTGGATTTAAAAACAGATTTTGAATATAAGAATGAGGTTCAAAATTTATCAGAAGTTAATGACCCAGAAGAGCAATTTTTTGAGCTTTCAAAAGAACAATCAGATTTTTACGATAGAATAATTACCAATTATTTTAGTGAAGAAGGAAACTTTAAAGGAGCGATATACAAACCTTTTGAATATGAAAATAAGGTTGAGGATGAAGGTAAAATGAGTGAGGATGATAACAGAGCATTCCAACAACAACGTAACTTATTCGATTTTATGAGAAGGTTGCTAGTGAAACGTTTTGAAAGTTCATTTGGTGCATTTGATAAAAGTATTGAACGCTTTTTAAGAACGCATAAAATGGTACTCTCATTTATTGTGCATTCTGGTAAATATGTAATGGATAGAAAAGTCATTGAACAGATATATAATGAAGATGATGAAGCAGATGATTTTACCTATGAAGCTATTAAAAAAGCGTTAGAAGAATTTGAAAAAAATGCAGAATTTAAAAAGAAACCAAAACACACTACAATTTATAAGGTTGATGAATTTGAATTTAAAGACAAATTTATTGCAGATATAAAAAGTGATATTCAATTATTTGAGCGAGTTGACCAAGAAGTAAAAGCGTTGAAATTAGTTGAAAATGACCCCAAAAGGGAAGCCGTTTTAAAAACGATTAAAAATGTATTACACCAAAAATCAACACCACGAAGAAAAGTCATCTTATTTTCTGAATATACGGATACAGTACGTCACCTAAAAGAGTTATTTGAAAAGGAGCTTGTTGGTAGAGCAATGTTTTGTGATGGTAGTATTACAAAAAAGTTTGCTTTAGAGTTAAATGCTAATTTCGATGCCAAGTTTAAAAATCAGGTAGATGATTTTGATGTATTAATTACCAGTGATAAACTTTCAGAAGGATACAATTTAAACAGAGCTGGATTAATTATCAACTATGATATTCCTTGGAATCCTACTAGAGTTATACAACGTGTTGGAAGGATAAATAGAATGAGTGCCAAGGTATTTGATGAATTATATATTTACAATTTTTTCCCAACCGACCAAGGTTCTGATATTGTAAAAAGTAGAGAAATAGCACAGCAAAAAATGTTTTTAATTCATAGTGCATTGGGTGAAGATGCTAAAATGTTTGATGCTGATGAAAAACCAACACCAAGTGGTTTATTTACTAAAATCAGTCAGAACCCAGAAGAGAATGAAGAATTAAGTGTTAGTACCATTATTAGGAATGATTACAATGAAATACTTAATAATCATCCAGACATAGTTAAGAAAATTAGTAAACTTCCAAGCAGAACCAAGACCGCTAAATTATTTGAAGAAAACAATGCAGTCGTTTTAAGGAAAAAAGGAATGGCTTTGTTTTCAATTGTTCACCAGTACGAAACTGAAAAGCCAATAGAGAAAACATTTGAAGAATTATTACATTTTGTAAAATGTACACCTGAAGATGAAAGACAACCTTTAACCAAAAAGTTTTGGAAGTCCTATGAAGAAATGAAAGTTTACAAACCAAAATATAGCACTGGAAAGTCTGAAGCTGCTTTGGAAACAAAGGCAAATATAGCTCTGAAGACACTTTTAAAAATAAAAAGAGATGACTTAGACCAAGAACTTATTACCTTCATTGGTACCCTTTTGAATGATATAAAAAAGTATAAAACCCTATCTAAATTTACATTAAGAAGATTGGTTCTTGGTGATGCGAAAGGTGATAAAAAATATGATGATTTAATAGCTAGTATTATTGAGCTAAAAATAAAATTAGGTGCTGACTACCTTGATATTATTTTAACTAGAAGTAGCCATATTGAAAATGATGTGATTATTGCTGTTGCAAATTATAATGAATAAGAAGAAAGTATAACTGATATTGTATATTACAATATTTCACTAATTGGATTGAATGGAAAGATAGAAATTTTTTAAAAGGTATTAATTATTCTGGCATTTATTGTATTGCAGTTTAAGACAAATCACTTCATAAATTTAGTTTTATTTCAGAGCTTGAATATATATTCATGACAAATTTTAGAAAGGATTATAAAGCCGATTAATTAATAATATTTTTAAATGAAATATAAATGCAAACTTAGTTAATAAACATGAGTTAGGAGATAAAAAATCAATTAGAGATACGTTTATAGGCTTTCAAGAGTATTTGTATTGGGATAGGGCGGTGTAATATTAATTGTTATAGAAGGGATGAAAATGTTGCAGTGAATGTGAATTTAAAATTTGATTAGGATATGTTAAAAGATGTGTTACATAAAGATTTAAAAATAGTTTTCTGTGGCACAGCTAAAGGTACAGCTTCCGTAACAAAAGGCTTTTACTATGCTGGTTCAGGTAATCAGTTTTACAAAATTCTTTTTAATGCTAATTTTACAGATTCATTGTTGATACCAGATAATTGCTATGACATTTATAAATTTGGAATTGGTTTAACAGATTTAGTTCACAACCAACATGGCAATGATAATGAAATCAATGAAAGTAATTATAATGTGAAAGGATTTATTGACAAAATAAATAAATTTAAGCCCAAATACATTGGGTTTAACGGTAAAAAAGCAGCTTCGTATGTTTTAGGACTTGAAGGAAAAACAGGAAAAGTTCAATACGGGTTACAAACTCAGAAAATCAAAGAAACTAAACTTTTTGTGTTACCGTCTACTTCCGGCAGTGCAAGAAAATATTGGGATGAGGCGTATTGGAAAGAATTGGCAACTTATATTATTTAAATGACAGCAAGGAATTTTAGAATTTTAGTATTTTTATTAGCCTTTATATTAGGAATAACTTCAATCTTTTTGGTTTGGTTTTCATTTGAAGCAGCAGCTGAAACGGAAAATTGGAGTTTTATGGATTTCGATTTTTCTAAAAAAGAGGGAATTATTTCATCTTATGGGAGTTTATTAGCTGCCATACTTTCTTTTGTTGCCATTCTTTTAGTATTGCTCGATTTGTTTTATCAAAGAAGACTTAAAACAATTGAAGCTGAAGATAAGGAAACGGAGGTAATTGATTCATATCGTGATAATTTAAATATCATAATTCTATTTATTGAGCAATTATGTCAAGATGTAATTAGTCAAAGTAAAATAGCTAATGATTATGTCAAAAAAGAAAAAAACAATCCGACTGAGCCGAATAGAATGTCATTTGTTTCAAATGCATACCCTAAGTTAATACTTGATGTTGACCGAAATAGGTTTTATAATTCTATACAACACTTTAAGCCAAGTGAAAATTGGAAAAAACTATATGTTAACATTTATAAAATTACTGATTTTTATGACAAGTCGTTTGAAGATATAAAAAAGAAACATCAAATACATCTTGATAAAAAATTTAAGCACTGTATAGATCTTGGAAAAACCCTAGATGAAATTATAGATATTAATTCTGAAATAAGAAATAATATAATCAATGAATGTAAAGCCAATGAAACTCACTCAACTGAAAACCCTTATTTTGGAGTATTACAATTCATAAAGGAAAAGGCAATTGAAATTATATCGAGACGAACCAATGCTGAAGATAGACTTAATGATGATTATATAAATCCTACATCATTAACTGTTTGGCGGGATGAAGTATTTCAAGTTGCTTTTAATGAAATAATTTCACTATGGAATATTAATGGCCATGACAATTACAATCTAAAGTTATTGCTAAATAAAATTCAATTTTATTTAAGAGAATATTCTAGATTAATACAGGATTCTGAAGACTATTCTAAACATGTCGAAATTTATTTTAATGATAATTATAGCGAAGATT
Source organism: Aureibaculum luteum (assembly GCF_003449015.1). GTDB lineage: Bacteria > Bacteroidota > Bacteroidia > Flavobacteriales > Flavobacteriaceae > Aureibaculum > Aureibaculum luteum. Next base: position 267,981 of record NZ_QRGD01000002.1, read on the forward strand.
CGAGCTATGTTAAAAAGTTAAAAGAAATTATAGAATCAATAGAAAAAGTTCTAGATTAAATAGTTTTAAAACTAATTATTATAAACAATGATACAAAATACTGACAACAAACCAATTTCAGAATTATTTAGTGCAGATAATAAAATATCTTACCATATACCTAAATATCAACGTGAATATGTATGGAGTAAATGGAATTGGGAATCCTTATTTGATGACATTGAAGAGAGTGAAGGAGGTCACTTTTTGGGATCAATAATTTGCATTAATACACAGAAGGATTCTAGTAAGCCTGCTGATTTACAATTGGTTGATGGTCAACAAAGAATGACAACAATATGCTTATTTTATTTAGCTATTTATAAATTTTTAATAGATAATGCACCAGACAAGACAAATTTAAAACATCAGTTAAAATTAATGGCTTTAAGGAATCGAATTGTTTTTGAAGACACAAATAAAGTTAGGTTAGAACCTTCATATTCTAACAGTAATTTAGATGATTATAAATGGATTTTTACAACAATAATAGAAGAACTTAAGAAAATAAAAAAACCTAAAAATTTCGGAAATAGAAGAATTAGTAAGGCATACAATTATTTTCATGATAGACTGAATGAGTTGGATGAGAACAATAATCCAGTCTATAACTATAATCAAGTGAATAACATATTTAACAAGTTAAATAGTGCAACTTTAGTGAAAATAGATGTCGCTACGCATGCGGATGCATTTACATTATTTGAAACTTTAAATAATAGAGGTGTTCCATTATCAGCAATTGACTTAATTAAGAATAAGTTACTTGGACATTTAGAAAAGGTAGAGAAAACCACAAATTTAAACGAGAACTTTGAACGATGGAATGCTATTATTTCTAATTTGTCTGACGAATACAAAGTACAAGAACGCTTCTTACGTCAGTTTTATAATGCTTTTAAATTAGAACCTGAAATTTTGGTTAATAAACGACCTAAAGCCTTAAGATCTAATTTAATTTTGATTTATGAAGAATTAATAAATAGAAATGTACATTTCTTTTTTGATAGGTTGGAAGAAGCATCACTAATATATTCAAGTCATATTGAATATGATATTGATGAGCATTCTAGTGAATTAATAAATGTAATGCGAAATCTAGAAAACGTTACAGGAGCTGACGCATATATGCTATTATTGTATATTGTCAAAAGGTTTGATATTAATGAAGATGAAAAAATTAAATTGGTTAATCTTTTATGTAATTATTCGATTCGTAGAAATGTAACGGATACACCACCAACGAGAGATTTGACCAATCATTTTATGGAAATAATTGCTGAAACTGATAAATTGGAAGATTACTCTTATGATAATATCAGAGATATTATTTTAGACAAAGGAAAACCTGCTTCTGATGAATACTTTGCAGAAAAACTAAATGGTGATCTTTATGACGAAAATGTAGGTGCAACGAGATATATTCTTTCATCAATAGAATTAGCAAATACTGAAACAAAGGAAATATATAAAAACTTTTATGCCAGAGACAAGAGAAAATTTGTTTGGACAATTGAACATATATTTCCACAAGGTGATAAAATACCTACTCATTGGGTTGATATGATTGCTGATGGTGATATACTAAAAGCAAACGAGATAAAAAAAGAATCAGTTCATAAGCTAGGTAACTTAACTTTGACTGGTTACAATTCACAGTTAAGTAATATGTCTTTGGTTAAAAAACAGAACAGAAAATCAAAGGATGGTAAGTTTATTGGTTTCAAAAATGGACTTTATATAAATGAGAAGGTTAGCGACATTTCTGAATGGAAGCAAGAAAATATAAATAATAGAACCGATGAATTAGTTAACTCTGCACTTGAAATATTTAAATTATGAGTCATAATCAATGGTCAGCATTAAATTTTATATTATCAGAGAATATAAGTTTTGGTATTAATGAACAACTTTTTGAAAATAAAGTAATTCAAGCTTTTGGAGAACTTGGATGGAAAGAATACCTAGGTAATATTGAAGTAAGACCTACACTTCATATTGGTTCTGTAAACAGAATAGAACCGGATTTATTATTTAAATCTGACAAACAAAAGAATTTATTCGTTATTGAAGTTAAAAGACCAGACATAGACCTTAATCTTGATTATCAGAAGCAATTATTCTCTTACATGAGACAACTAAAACTTGATTATGGTATTCTTATAGGTAAAGAAATTCAGGTATTTTATGATGGTAATTTGTATAAATCAGATAATCCATTAATGATTGATAAAATTTCATTTGGTAAACGAAATGTAAAAGGAGAAAAGTTTGTTCAGTTATTTAATAAATCAAGTTTTAATTTTGAAAATTTAGATAAATTCACCCAAAAAAAGTTGGACCAAATAGATAGAAGACAACAGAAAATAAAACTTAAGGAAATAATCTTATCTGAAGAATATAAGAGGAATATGCTTAAAATTCTTAAAGAGAATTTATTTAATGATTACGATATAGAAACGATTGAAAATGTATTTGAAGAATTAGAAGTTGAAATAAAAGACAAAACGAAAAAGTCAGCGTCAGAGATAAAACACAAATTATTAATATCAAAAAATAGTATTACATCTAAGGTTTTGAATAATGATAAAAGAAAAGTAGATGGTCTAAAAATAGGGGCATATGTTCAAAAAACATTTAGAAGATTTACTGACAAGAATCTTTTAACTTCTAAAGAAATAGTAAACCTTCGAAGTGAAGATTACTCAAAGCAAGTTTTTGGTGCCAATTATAAAATATTAAGACACATTTCAGAAGGAACGAAAGATTATTCGGGTAGAAGTAGGTATTATACAAAAGAATTATTTGTAGGTGATTATTATCTAACGGCACAATGGAATGAAAGTCATTGGGATAAGTTTTTATTGTGGGAGAATAAAGTTACTGGCAAAAATTAATGAATCCAATGGGGTGTTTTTCATAAAAGTAATTTCTCTTATCACCAAACCAAATTAAAAGCATTCTAATCCACCATCCAAACAATTTTAGCCAAAGGGTTAAAAAGAACAAATAAAAATTCTTAAATTAGGCTTCATTAAATTAACTACTATATTTCAATATGAAGTTTATAAAAAAAATAGGCATTGGTTATTTTCTAATGTTAGTATTATGTGCCCTTATCATTGTTGTAGCAGAATATACATTTTTACATGGAGATGAAATGCACGGTATTTTTATAGGGTTGTGGGCACCCATGTTAATAGGTTTAATGATATTCTTTAAATTGGTAGACCATGGAAGCAAATGATATTGTATGGTACTTTTCGCTATTTGTGGGTGTATGTGCAGCCTTATGGATTGGCATTGTCATTTGGTCTTATCATAAAATGGGAGAATAAATGGGAAAAATAGGGAAAGAAAAAAATACCAAGAATAAAGCCAAGCATAGTAAACAATTGGCTCGTAAAAAGAATAAAATAAAAACAGATCAGCAACAGCATAAAGCACGCTTAAAAGCAATTGTACAAAAAGCGAATGAAAATGAGTTGTAAGCTATTTTTAGTGGCAGTTTTTAGTAACAGTTTAACCCTTAAATAGCCTATCGTATGAGAATTACGGCCATTATTTTTATGCTCGGTGTAGTAGCCTCTTGCCAAACGGCACCGAAAATAAATTCAGGGCAACACTATAACGTTTCCAAGGCTGATTTGGCTATGATACCGTATCAAGGTAAAACAGCACTCGTTTTTGTGTCGTCAGAAAAAGATACGTTGCGTCTTTTTTCTGAGGGTGTTGTAAAAGATACTATTGGCTCAGACCCGTGGGCAAAAAATCCAGATTATTTTGATTGATATATTTATACGTTAGCACCAAGTAAAAACGATACCGTTTTTACGGGAGAAATTACTATTAAATTATTGGCAGAACGAGAAAATGCCTTAACCATTGAATTTTATATTGCTGCAAAAGGACTGGTGTTTTATGGCACTGATTATTTTAGTAGAGAGCAATTGGCGGCTGTGCCAATAACGGAATTTACCTTGGGTACAAAAACATTTACTGATGTACAGCTATTTAAAAGTACCGGACGTTTTAGTGAGCGTGATAATTCCATAGAAACGGTATATTTTAGTAAATCAGCAGGCTTTTTGGGGTTTGATAAAAAAAACACCCAATGGCGTTTACTGCTAACTCCCGAATCCGGAGACTCGAACTGACGCTTGTCACGTCACTTGGAGTGAACGCGTCCCGAATCCGGCAATACATACATACAAAACCAATTGTAATGATTAAAGTCCTCCGTATACTGCTTATTCTCTTTTTTCTCTTTGCGGGTAGCTACCATTTTATAAATCCGGATTTTTATTTTGATCAGATTCCGCCTTATTTTGCAGACTATAAGCAATTTATTAATTATGCAGCAGGTGCAGTAGAAATGGGATTGGCTATTGGTGTTGCAATTCCTAAAACAAGGGGATTAGCGGTTATAGGGATCCTCTTATTATTGATTGCTTTTATTCCCACCCATTGGTATGTTATTAATCAAGAAGGTTGTATACCTACTGCCTATTGTATTCCATTATGGGGTGCATGGTTACGCTTGTTAGTAATGCAGCCGTTGTTAATGTTTTGGGCTTGGAGTGTTAGGTAAAGCAATACAAAGGCGTTTACTGCTAACTCCCGAGACTTCGGGAGAGTGAAAAAAGGGGTGACCCCTCCGTCCACAATAGAAAGTACAAAATGATAAAATTACGTTTGGACACCTCCCCTTTTTTTTTAGGGGAGGAGCTTACTTATTGCTTACAAATAACTTTGTATTAATTCTTGAAGGTTTACGTTTAAATTCGTTAGAAGCATACTTCGGCTGTCGCCTCAACTCGAACTAACCAATGTAACTTCTCTTCGAGTAAATTTTATAGAGAAATGAAAAAGAATGTAAGGGATAGGGGGGTAGGTGATTGTTTTTTACTAATTGTAAGTGTTTTTCATGACTAAATTAGATAACAAAATAAAATGGAATCAGCGTACGTTTTTCATAAAAATAGGCATTTAGCGTGTTTTTTTCATATAAAGCATGTGTTTTTCACAGTTGTTTTGTATGTTTGATATAGATTTAAGCGTTTATTTTTCACATCTTATAATAATTAACATGCATTTTTCATATACAACGTCTGTTTTTCAAGGTAAGTTATAATAGCTTTAAAAGTTATATAGATAGTAATTTTGAAATGCCTGATAAAATGGTCTCGATACTTCTTCGTTTCTTAGAACAAAATAATGGCGTGTTATCAAATAGAGCCTTATAAAAGGAGTTCTCTGGCTTAAAACAAGAAGAAATAAAGATATTGAAGAAAGGAGTTCACCCCTCCGTCCGCCGTGGTATGTACAAAATGATAAAATTACGTTTGGACACCTCCCCTTAACAAGGGGAGGAGCTTACTTATTGCTTACAAATAACTTTGTATTAATTCTTGAAGGTTAACGTTTAAATTCGTTAGAAGCATACTTCGGCTGTCGCCTCAACTCTAACTAACCAATGTAACTTCTCTTCGAGTAAATTAGGAGGTTACGAGTCCCTCCCGAAGTCTCGGGATTCGGGAGGGACTCGATACTTCGGCTGTCGCCTCAACTCGAACTGACGCATGCTAGGTTTCTTCGAGTGATTTAGGAGGCACGAGTCAGTAAAAACATAAAAAACTAATATCTCTAAGTTCTAACCACAATCAGTCTCGATTCTAGTTCTTTTTACTGTAATATTTATTGTATTTTAGTAATTGAAAAAGTAACGGTTGTCACATATTTTACAACATATCAATTTTAAATGAAAGAACAAAACCAAATAGAAATTTATCAAGCCAATGATGGTACCACTCAAATTAATGTACAATTTGAGAAAGATACGGTTTGGCTTACACAAGCTCAAATGGGGGAATTATTTGATAAAAATAAGCGTACTGTTTCAGAACATATACGAAATATTTTTACTGAAGGTGAACTTCAAGAAAAAATGGTTGTCCGGAAATCCCGGATAACCACTGAACATGGTGCTATCCCTAGTAAAACGCAAACATCAGCTGTAAATCTATACAATCTAGATGTAATTATATCTGTAGGATATAGAGTAAAATCAAAGCAAGGTACACAATTTAGAATATGGGCAACACAAACCTTGAAAGAGCATTTAGTAAAAGGTTATACGCTGAATGAAAAGAGATTAGCACAAAAGCAACAAGAAGTCCAGGTATTAAAAGATGGGATTCATATTTTAACGAGAAGCGTAGCAAAGGCTATAGAAGAAAAATCATCAGATAATGATTTGTTAGAAATTTTTGCACAAGGTTTAAGTTTATTAGATGATTATGATCATGAACAATTAGATGTAAAAGGTTTAACTAAAAGAGAAGCTACTTATCCAAGTTTAGAAGACTATCAAAAACTAATTAATCAAATGTTAACTGAATTTGATTCGGATGTATTTGGTAAAGAGAAAGACCAAAGTTTTCAAAGTTCAGTAGCACAAATAGCAAAAGGATTTGGAAATGATGATTTTTATGCCACATTAGAAGAAAAAGCCACTATGCTTTTATATTTAATAGTAAAAAATCATTCTTTTGTAGATGGCAATAAACGTATAGCAGCTGCTTGTTTTCTGAAGTTTTTACAGTTGAATAAGATGCTTTTTAATAGTCAACAAGAACCGATAATTAGCAACGATACTTTAGCAAGCTTAACACTATACATTGCTTCTAGCAAACCAGAAGAAATGGAAACCGTTAAGCGATTAGTGATTAGCGTATTAAATAGAAATAAATAAAGTTTCTGATCATCTTTTTATTCTAATTTTCTCTATTCTAATTTTCTCTATTCTCTATTCTCTGCTCTCTAACTATTTATCCCCTAAAATAGCTTCACCTTTTACTAACCAAGAAAGTCCGAAACTAAATACGGCTAGAGTTTCCATCCAAAAGGTAAGACGCAATTTTGTATATACCGTTTCTTCTATTACGCCAGTGAGTCCCAAGACCATTACCAATAACCCAATGCACATAAAAGTGCCACAGATTTTGTAAATGGTATTTCTAGTATTTTTTTCAGGGGTTCGCTCATTTTTAGGCACATTAGATTTTGTGAATTGAAAGAAGCTCATATAGGTTAAACACCCTAAGAAAATAGCCGCACTTATATAATGAAAACCAATCCTTACGGTATGGTCTGCGGGTATGGTAATCATATACGCTTCGTTTAGCGTAGTATTGGCGGCAACAATATTTGAGGTAGGAAATAATATGACCATTAAGGCAAAAAAACCAGCAATAAAAGAAATGTAGAAGTCCACCGGGTCTTTACCTTTATAAATCATTAAAAAGATAGCCATTAGGCTGATGATAATGGTAAATATACTCTGAGATTGGGTATAATAGTAATGACTAATAGATTCTAGGGTGTTGGCATGGCCGGTATACATATATAAAAACAGCGGTAAGAGTAATGGGAGCAAGATGCCTAAGAGTCCAATTAATTTTCGGAGGGTATAGGTATTGTCTAACCAAGGTGTATTGGTTTTAAAGTCTAAACCCAAAAATTTTTTAACGTCTGCTTGCATCACATAACTTTTAAAAGTGGTTAATCTGACCAAAAGTTAAGTAAAAATAGTGGTGGTATAAAATGAGAATAGAAAAAAGGGGGAAAATCCCCTGACCCCTCCGTCCGCAGTAGTACGTACAAAATGATAAAATTACGTTTTAGTTAGATTAGCTAAACCACTATGCATATTTCACGTTGCATCTGGCTCGTAACTTTCGTTACGTCCTCCTTTAAAAAAAAAGGGGAGGAGCTTACTTATTACTTGCAATAGGTTTTATGTTCATAGTCGATAAAGCTCGAAAAAGTGATTTTCTCAAAACGATGCACTTTCGTTTTATTCAGATTAACTAAATCACTATGCATATTTCACGTTGCATCTGGCTCGTAACTTTCGTTACGTCCTCCTCAAAAAAGGGGAGGAGCTTTAGGGTTACTTTTATAAAATGCTTCGTTTAAAAAAAAGGTATGCGTATTGAAAATAAAGACAAGGTAAGATTATTGATTATTTAATTATTTATCTAGATTAAAAAAAAAGTTTTGAGTACTTGGTGTAGAGAATCTAAAACAAAGGGATAGTAAACATTTTGATGCTGATTATAGTGTTGGCGTAAATTTGTCAAATGCAAAAATAGGAATCGTAATAGTGCGTTAAAATGCACTATTGACAGTTATTATTGTCACTTAATTAAAAAACAACATAAATAGTGCCATAAAAAGCACTTATAGTGTGTTTATTTATTAAAAAAGTATATATTTACATAAAAAGAGCTATATAATGCACCCACAACAGTTAATAGAAATTATAAAAGCACGTAGAGATATGCTAAATGTAACCCAAGAGATGCTTGCAGATCTTTCTGGTGTAGGTTTACGTACCCTAAAACAATTTGAAAGCGGTAAAGGCAACCCAACTTTAGAAACCTTACAAAAGCTTGGTAACGCATTGGGTATGGAACTCACCTTTACAGTTAAAGATGTAACTAAAAAATAATGAGACAAGCAGAGGTATTATACAAAAAAGAAGCTGCAGGGTTGTTAATGCAGTTAGATGATGGTAGTTTTGTGTTTACTTATTACGACTATTGGTTTAATAATCCAGATAAACCCGCTATTAGTTTGACCTTACCCAAAACGCAACAAGAATTTACCTCAAAATATCTGTTTTCCACTTTTTATAATATGTTGCCAGAAGGGTCTAACAAACAAACGGTTTGTTTTGAGAATCGAATAGATAAAAAAGACCATTTTGGCATCTTACTTACCACTGCAAAATACGATACTATTGGAGCAATAACCATTAAAAAAATAACGAACTAATGGCTTTACCAAAAATAACATATTGTCCAGGTACACTAGCAGCAAATTATACTAGCTACAGTAACACTGCATTAAAACGTTTGTTTCAAGGAAGAAAAGTAAGTCCAATATTGCCTTACGATTCGCCAACAAACAATGAACAAACAGATATGTTGTTTACTGCAAACAGAAAACGCATGTCTATTTCTGGTGTTCAAGAAAAATTCTCGGTCTTACTAGAAAAAAATAAATTGCGTTTAATAGATGAAGGAGAACAAGGACAATACATTTTAAAACCAATTCCTAACGTTGGTAAAAACGCCAGCCAAATGCCAGCAAACGAGCATGTAACCATGCAAATTGCACGTCAGGTATTTCATATGGAAACCGCAGAAAATGCACTCATTTTTTTTAAAAATGGTGCTGCTGCATATATTACAAAACGTTTTGATGTTAAAGATGATGGCAATAAATGGGCTCAAGAAGATTTTGCTTCTTTAGCTGGCAGAACACCACAAACACATGGCGAAGATTTTAAATATTCTGGTAACTACGTTGAACTTTTTCAAATATTAAAAAAGTATACACCTGCTTATACTATAGAATCTATCAAATTATTTAAGCTGATACTCTTTAACTATTTATTCTCGAATGGAGATGCACATTTTAAAAACTTTTCATTAATTGAAACACCTATGGGTGATTTCAGATTAAGTCCTGCTTATGATTTGTTAAATAGTAGATTACACATAGAAGATAAAGAATTTGCGTTAGATGATGGCTTATTGCCGCCTAATTTAGCACAGGGAAAAATTACAGAGCAGTTTTTTATCTTAGGAGAAAAAGCTGGTATTTTAAAACAACAAGTAAACAAAGTGTTTTCCGATGTATTGTCTAAACAAAATGAAGTGCATACATTAATTGAAGCCTCTTTTTTAAATGAAAAAGCAAAACGAAATTACACACAAGCCTATCAGACAAGATTAAAAAAACTAACCCGTTAATAAACTACAATTAGTAAGAATATAGTTTAATGCCAAATAGAAAATGCTACTCAAAAAACATACTATTTGATACCATTTGTGTTACTCATTTTTTATCCCCCAAAATAGCTTCGCCTTTTATCAACCACGAGAGTCCAACACTAAAAACAACTAGGGTTTTTTTTCAAAGTATAAGACGAAGTTTAGTATAAACGGTTTCGTCTAGTGCACTTTCGGTTTTCATGCAAATGCCATTAAAAGTTGGTTAATGGAATTAACAATTAAGTCAACATAGGGAAGGCAAAAAATGAACTTCAATAGAAGGGGGGGGGGGGAATCCCCTGACCCCTCCGTCCGCAGTAGAAAGTACAAAATGATAAAATTACGTTTTAGTTAGATTAGCGAAATTACTATGCGTATCCCACACTGCATCTGGCCCGTAACTTTCGTTACGTCCTCCTTAATAATGGTAGGAATTTGCATGTCACGTCACTTCGAGTGATTTAGGAGTCCCTCCCGAAGTCTCGGGATTCGGGAGAGTGAATTGTATCGAGTCCCGACAATTCGGGAGAGTGAGTAATGGTACTTGGTTTGCATTCTCCCGAGGATTCGGGACTCGATACTTCGGCTGACGCCTCAACTCGAACTGACGCATGCCACGTCTCTTCTAGTGATTTAGGAGGTACGAGTCCCTCCCGAATCCCGAGACTTCGGGAGGGATTCGGGAGAGTGAGAAAAGAGGTTGACCCCTCCCCTTTTTTAAGGGGAGGAGCTTAGGTTCTGCATTTATTTAACATTCTGTTTAAGGTCTTCAAGTAGTAAGTTATAGTTTGTCCACAGCTATCGCTACATCTATCTTGAAACAAGGGAAGGAGTTTTAGTTTTGTTTTTAAAAGCAATAGGTTTTAATAATTGGCAGATTTCTTCAACAATTCTAGTAAAAAGAATTCAGGTTTATCATCGGTGGTAATCTGGAAAATTTGCTTTTGGAGGCTGTCAATTTCCATGTCGTATTTATAGTATTCAGGAGTGCCTTTATACTTCTTTTTGAGGAGTTCCATACCGTGAATTTTGTTTTCTATACACACCAAATTAAAATATTGCTTATAGCAATCATTGTTTAAATGTGGCTGTCCGTGTTCTTTAAAATGTTGTCCGAAGTAATTGGTATATCTCATGCTCAAATTTAGGCAATAGAGCCGTAGGGTATTGTTTCATTTTGTAACAAAAAGAGAAATAAATAATAGTTTAGGTAAGTGAGCTAGAGTGAGATTTTGATACCGTCGCTTCAGAATCTATAATGTGATTTTTTAGCTGATTTGCACAGCTGGATTAAGTAACTAAAAACAAATCCCCCTTCCTTCGGAGGGGGTTAGGGGGAGGTCTTTTATGCCGTTCTTTCAGAATCTATAATATGATTTTTTAGCTGGTTTACACAGCTGGTTTAAGTAACTAAAACAAATCCCCTTCCTTCGGAGGGGGCTAGGGGGAGGTCTTTGTACACCCGCCCTTCAGGCCTTACTGAAATATTGATTGAAGTACTCCATACACTATACACTAAAAACAAATCCCCCTTCCTTCGGAGGGTGCTAGGGGGAGGTCTTTTTATACAGTCCCTACAAAACATACTGAAATATTGATAGAAGTACTTCATATACTATACACTAAAAACAATCTCCCTTTCCTTAGGAAAGGGCTGGGGATAGGACTACCGCCTTCTACCACCAGAATAAGTCATGGCTTCTCCTTTTCCGAATCCGTAACTAACCCCTAGGGTAAAAAAGCGACCACGTTTGCCATAATTATAAGCTTCAAAAGTATCTTGATACACATAGCTTTCTTGAATTCGCGATTCAAACAGGTCTCTAACGCCTAAATTCACCATTACTTTTCCTTTGATAATCTTCTTTCTAATTCCCAAATCTAAAAAGGCAAATCCCGTAACGTCACCTTGAACGGTTTCATAACCCGATTGGTAAGAACCTGTTAATTCCAAATCAATATCGGCAGGTAGACCAATTTTAGAACCTAATTTTGATGACCATTGACTTCCTGAAAAATCAAAAGACTTGGTTTCGAAAGTCCCGACACGGTTAAAGTAATTGAAATTAAAATCTCCCGTAAGGGTAAGCCATTTTGTAGGATTGTATTTTCCGTTGGTTTCAAATCCGACGGTGCCATTGGTACCAATATTTTCTGGTGTTGTGGTGGTCACATTGTCTAAAGAGGTAGAAACACGTTCTATAACTTCTGTGGTATATTTATAGTACAGACTAGAGCTTAATGCCGCTTTACCAATTTTATAAATACTCGTTAACTCATAAGAGTCTGTAAATTCTGGCTGTAAATTAGGATTCCCTGCACGGACATTAAAATTATTTCTAACATTAAAGAAAGGGTTTAAATCCCATAACCTCGGTCTAAAAATTCGTTTAGAATATCCCGCCTGCAATGAAAAGTTTTCACCCACTTTATAAGAAGTATGTACCGAAGGAAAGAAATTGGTATAGTCTTGCGTATTGTTTACATTCGTAGTGGTCAGCAAAGTGACTAAATTGGTATTCTCTACTCGTAATCCTGCTTTTAATCCCCATTTTTTGCGTTCATAAGCTCCTGTCGCATAAACACCTAATACCTTTTGGTCGTACTCAAAATTATTGGTTAACGCATCATTTACGGTATATACATTACTATTATCATCTTTGTCTCTCACTTCATAATCATTACCCACATCATTAATAAGATATTGAGCTCCCGCTTCTATGCTATATTCTTCAGTAATCGGATTGGTATAATCTAACTTAAACGTATAATCGGCCTGCTGAAAATTGGTATCCGTTTGCTGATCGTCATTCACTTCAGTTCCAGAGAGCGTAGTGCTATTAAATTGTGACGATTGGTCTTTACCGAAGAAACTACCTAAGGCACTAAAGAGTAAGGTATGATCCTCATTATTTTCAAATTGTTTTTTATAATTCAGTTCATATTGCCATTTCGGATTTGTAGCGTCTGTGACTTCATCTCTAATCCATTTAGAAATAAGGTTATCGCTGGCATCAAAATAGCTAAACGTAGTTGCTGACGGTTGATCTTCAATTTCATAGGCAAAATTCCCCGATAAGGTAAGTACATTTAATTCGTTAATATGGTAATCGGCTCCTAAGGTGAGATTGAAAAAGGTCTCATCGCGATAGTCCGTCCCTTTGCTATAAATAACTTCGTTATTGGTCAAGTCGGTGTTCTTAGATTCACTATCTCGTGGTAATGAACGATAACCAGCACCCAACTGAGCAAACAAATTAAATTTTTCTGTCCGCCGGTTTAGGCTCAATCCAATACTATGATTATCAGGAATACCGGTATTTGCAGAAATGGAACCATTCCACCCTTTTTTATCCTCTTTTTTTAAGATGATATTTAAAATTCCCGCCGTACCCGAGGCTTCATATTTTGCAGAAGGATTGGTAATTACCTCAATACTTTCAATCATATCTGCGGTAATGGTTCCTAAGGCATTGCTAGAGGCATCTGCCAACACAGAAGGTTTTCCATTAATTAGTATTTGCACACCAGAACTACCACGTAAGCTGATTTCTCCTTCAATATTTACATTTACAGACGGTACATTATTCAACACTTCTAAGGCACTAACACCAGTGCTGCTGATATCTTTACCTACATTAAATACCCGTTTGTCCAATTTAAAAACTGTTTTTGAAACTTCTGCTCGTACGGTAACTTCATCAAGAGCTTGATTGTCTGGGGCAAGGGTAATGGTACCTAAATTTACTTTTTTATTGGTAACAGAATAGGTCGTTATGGATTTTGTAGCAAAGCCCATAAAACTGATTTCTATATAAAAGTTGGGATTGTTTATCGTAGTTCTAAAGCTACCATCATCATCTGAAGTAATACCTTTAATAATTTCCTTGCTAGTTTTATCAAAGAAAACTACCGTAGCATAAGGAACAGCTTGTTTCGTTTCGGCTTCTATTAAAGTACCCGATACTTCTATAGTGTTTTGTGAGAAACTAAAATTACAGGCAAAACTAAAAAGTAGAAAAGTAAAAGTAAAAGTATATTTTGAGAATAATGGCATTCGCTTTTTTATTTGGGTTGTTGGTTGATTTTAGCAACGTAAAATTAACTTATAAGTTGGATAAAAATAGCATCAAAAATAAGATTATATTTTAAGGTATTCTGTTGTTGTTTTGTTAAAGTGAACTTTCTTTGAACGTAGGGCTGTGACTCTGGTTCATATGGAGTAACGAAGGATAGCATCTTCGGTGCACATGCAGTAACGAAGGACTGTATTTCTGATTCATGTATAGTAACGAAGGACTTCGTCCCTCGTTAAAGATATATCATCCCTTCGGGATTCTGATAAAAGAGAACCCTGAAGGGGTGATTTAATTCTGTAGTAGATAATGGCAGCTCATTATATGCTAAAAATAATCCCCCTTCCTTCGGAGGGGGCTAGGGGGAGGTCTTTGTATAGCGTCCCTTCAGGCATTACTGAAATATTGATGGAAGTACTCCGTCCGCTATACACTAAAAACAAGCTCCCTTTCCTTAGGAAAGGGCTGGGGATAGGATAATCACATGCAGTAACGAAGGAGTGTGTCTTTGTAACGAAGCACTGCGTCCCTCGTTAAGGGTATATCATCCCTTCGGGATTCTTATGGTGACACTACTAGAGGAGTTGATTAATACAAAAGGAATAAGTATATTGATTAGCAAAGTATTATAAACTAAACACACGATAACTATGGGGCAATCACTAGTAAAAAACTACGTACATATCGTTTTTAGTACTAAATATAGGGCTGCATTAATACATCCTCCTTATGAACAAGAATTACATAAATACCTAGGTGGAGTTTGTAATGACCTAGAATGTCCCGTATTAATTGTAGGTGGTTATACAGATCATATTCATATCTTATGTATGCTTTCTAAAAAAATAGCATTAATGACCTTGGTTCAAAAGCTAAAAGCAAATTCATCTAAATGGATGAAGACAAAGGATAAAAGTTTAGAAAATTTCTTTTGGCAAGATGGTTATGGTGCATTTTCGGTAAATCCTTATAAAGTAGACGCAATTGTCAACTATATAAAAAATCAACATGCTCATCATAATAAAAACTCATTTCAAGATGAGTACAAATACTTTTTAGAAAAAAATGAGGTGGAATATGATGATCGATTTGTATGGGATTAATGATATAATCACTTCATGACTAAGAAAGTCCTGAAGGGACGCATTCGAGTAAGGATGGAAGCATTCCATCCGCTACTATGGGTACCTACCGCTACTATGGGTACCTACCGCTACTATGGGTACCTACCGCTACTGTGAGTTCCAGCCAGTGCTACTAGTAATGAGTATAGAGAACCCTGTAAGGGTGGTGTAACGCATGGCTGTGTTCTGGCTTAGTTATCGAACAAGCTCCCTTTCCTTAGGAAAGGGCTGGGATAGGACATTCACATGCAGTAACGAAGGAGTGTGTCTCTGTAACGAAGGACTTCGTCCCTCGTTAAGGATATATCATCCCTTCGGGATTCTGATAGTCCTGCAAGGACGATGTTAAGCAAGGATGGAAGCATTCCGTCCGCTACTATGGGTACCTACCGCTACTGTGAGTTCCAGCCAGTGCTACTAGTAATGAGTATAGAGAGCCCTGTAAGGGTGGTGTAACACATGGCTGTGTCTCTGTAACGAAGGACTATGTCCCACGATCAGATGCAGTAACGAAGGACTTCGTCCCACGTTCATGTTATATCATCCCTTCGGGATTCTGATAGTCCTGCAAGGACGATGTTAAGTAAGGATGGAAGCATTCCGTCCGATTGTAGGAGTAATAAGAATATCATCCCTTCGGGATTCTGATAAAAGAGAACCCTGAAGGGGTGATTTAATTCTGTAGTAGATAATGGCAGCTTATTATATGCTAAAAACAATCCCCCTTCCTTCGGAGGGGGCTAGGGGGAGGTCTTTGTATAGCGTCCCTTCGGGCATTACTGAAATATTGATGGAAGTACTCCATACGCTATACACTAAAAACAATCCCCCTTCCTTCGGAGGGGGCTAGGGGGAGGTCATTGTATAGCATCCCTTCATGCATTACTGAAATATTGATGGAAGTACTCCATACGCTATACACTAAAAACAAGCTCCCTTTCCTTAGGAAAGGGCTGGGGATAGGATTTAATTCCCCTTAACGCGTTGCCACAATTCCGCCACTAATTTTTTACCATCTAAGGCATCTTTCGGTACTTCTACAAAAGTGACTTCTTTATTGGCATCTACTTCCATTTTATATTGAAATACAAAATTCTCGGCATCAGGTTTCATACTTAATAGGCCAAAACGTAGATCGTTATAATACAAGTCGCCATTTTTCTTGGTAATGGTGTACCAACCTTGAGAAATATGGATCATTTCTTGAACCTTTTCATTATGGATTAATTCACCCAATAACTCATGGTTTTTAGGATAGGCTTGAAACGTAATGGGCTGGCTGTCAAAAAACGAATAATAACCAATTAAAAACGAAGTTGGGGTATTTACATTGGCCGACCATAAAACGGTATTAAACGGTGCCGGTTTGGTGGATAGGTCATTATAAACAATCTGTTGATTGTCTAAGGCATTTTCAAATTTTTGATAGCTTACTAATTTAAAAAGTAGTGTTAATACTAAGTAAGAGGTACTAATAATAAGTCCCATTCTATTGTAATAGCTTCTTTTTTCGGAAGTCCTATTTTGAACCATAGCCAAAATCAAAAACACTAAAAAAGGAATGGTATATAAAGGGTCTATGACAAAAATATTTTTAAAGGCCAATCGTATGTCTAAAGGCCAAAAAAGCTGTGTACCCCAAGTAGTATGAGCATCGAGTATAGGGTGTGTTACAAAAGCCCAGAAAAACAACCAAGACCAATTTCTGAAATTTTTATAAGGTTCATAACGTGTCACCAGCCACGCCATTAGTGGGGCAAATAATATGGAAAACACAATGGAATGGGTAAAACCTCTATGATATCGTAATGCGGTAACAGTATCTGTAAAAAATGAGGATATAATATCAAGATCAGGAATGGTACCTGCTATGGCTCCATAAAGCATGGCTTTATTCCCGATTTTTTTTCCGAGTACAACCTCACCGATGGCAGCACCTAATACAATTTGAGTAAGAGAATCCATTAAATAGATAAAATAGGTTAGGGGTTAAATGTTTAGCGATTTAAGGCTGCAAAAATCCACAAATAAATTTACAATTCTGTTAATTATTTCTAAAATTCGATTTTAATTTAGATTAAGGAATTCTCATCATTCTGATTATTTTTATGATAAGAGTATAATAAACGCAATTTTTTAACGTTCTTCTTTAATAATCTCCCTGATTTATAAACTAACGATGCCTAAACCATAATATGGGAGAACAATTTACAAGCATACCTTTCAAAAGAATTTTCCTTCTTTTATTTTTCGTTACGTCCATTACACACAGTCAATTTTATCATGGTTTAGATGTGGGTGTCAACTCGACCAATACTGATTTTGTGGTTGGTGAATCTGTAGAACCAAGTAGATCTACTGGTTTTTGGGTGGGATATGTAGCTGAAAGAGAATTAAACGATCGCATTTTTGTACGGTTGGGCTTTACCTTTAACCGAAGGTCTTTTAAGGCTATAAGCCGAAGAGGTATCAACACTTCCAATGAAAATTGGGGAATTGATGTTATTGAAATTCCCATCAATTTAGGATACTATCTTAATTTTAATAGAAGAAACCTTCAATTTTTTGTAGATGCCGGACTTAACGTCGGTTATCACAATAGAGCCATTACTAAAAATGATACAGAAACTGTTTTTTTAGATATTGGTGGTGATGCAACTATAAAGCGATTGGGCTTTGGTGCTAATGCAAGTGTTGGACTACTCGTTAAAAAACGGGTGAAACTTCGATTGAATTATTACAATGGCTTAACCAATATAATGAATACGGATACTGATACTTGGAAAAATAAAACCATAGGAATTTCTATCAATTATTTTTTACGAGAAAAGGAAGTGTATTAGGAAGAGAGAAAATAG
The DNA here is from genome assembly GCF_003449015.1 of Aureibaculum luteum. Classification (GTDB taxonomy): domain Bacteria; phylum Bacteroidota; class Bacteroidia; order Flavobacteriales; family Flavobacteriaceae; genus Aureibaculum; species Aureibaculum luteum. Next base: position 285,923 of record NZ_QRGD01000002.1, read on the forward strand.
AATAAAGAGAAGAGAAGATAGAAAAGAGAAGATAGAGTAGAGAGAAAAGATGATAGAGCAGAGAACAGAGAGAAAATAGAAGAGAGATTAAAAAACGACATGGATTATATCATACTATACATACTAATAAAACTATTTAACTAAGTTATAAAAGGCAACTAAATGACAACTAGCTACTTATCATGTAATATTTCCCCTTTAACAGCTTATGTTCCAAGCACAGAAAACCCATGGAATGCCGCAAATGTACGCCACTTGCACAACCGTTTAGGCTTTGGTATTCCCTTTGCAGACATTGCCAATGCGTTGAGTCAGAGTCCATCTGCTTATGTCGATCAAATTATTGATGCTGCAATGGGATTGGCACCAACAGCTTCACCTGGGTGGGCACCGTTAGATCCTGCTGATTACGCAGCGAACGGATTTACCTATAGTGAAGATGAAAATGATAAGAATAAAGAAACGGCACAGTATGCTTTTATTAAAGAATTAATAGACAATGGTGTTCGTGGACGCTTAACTTTTTTTTGGCATAATATTATAGTTACCAGAATTAATGAATATGATTTCGCTGGTTATGCTTTTCGGTATTTTTTAGCGTTACAACGCCACAGTTTTGGCAATTTTAAAACTTTTATTCATGAAATTGGCTTGGATGAAGCCATGCTGAAATTTTTAAATAGTTTTGATAATGTAGTGGGCGATCCTAATGAAAATTATGCAAGAGAATTGTACGAACTTTTTACCCTAGGCGAAGGTAATGGGTATACAGAAGATGATATCGTAAATACTGCGAGAGCCTTAACGGGATATAATGAATATGAAAATGGTGAAAATTCTCGAATTATTTTTGATGTAGAAAAATTTGATGCAGAACCTAAAACTATTTTTGATCAAACGGGTAACTGGGGTTATGATGATGTAATTAATATTTTATTTGAACAAAGAGCCGATCTCATTGCACGTTATATCTGTGAAAGAATCTATATCGATTTTGTGAGTCCTGAGGTAGATGAAGACATTCGTACCTTAATTATACATCCACTCGCCGCACAGTTTGTCGCAAATGGTTTTGAAATAGCTCCTATTCTAAAAACTTTATTTAAAAGTGCTCATTTTTTCGATGCCAATGCTAAAAGTGTCATTATTAAAAGTCCACTAGATCTGATTGTTCAATTTATGACCTCCACAGGACTTAATTTTGGCGATTATGATATAAATAAGGAGTCTATAAAAAATATTTCCTCTTGGCTTTTCGATCAGAATATTTTGAATCCACCCACCGTTGCGGGTTGGGATGGAGATAGAGATTGGTTAAATTCAGGAACAATTACCTTTAGAGCAGGTTATTTAATTGATGATGTATTGCAATGGGCTTGGGAACAAGACCAAGAACAATTTAGAGAATTTGCGATAGATGTATCAAGTAATAGTAATGATGCAGAGGTTGTTGCTACGGCTATTTTTGAAGCATTAATGAATGAAATTCCCTATACCATGGATGATTATACTGTAGGTGTAGATGTATTTAAAAGTAGAGTGCCATCCAATTATTTCGATGACAATAGTTGGACCTTAGGCTTTGAAACGGCCACGCTCCAGGTCCGCGATTTATTAGAGTATATCGTATCCTTACCAGATTATCAAATTAAATAGAACTTATGTGTACAGATAAAAATTTTCATGCCAGTTGTAAAACTGAAGATCATAAAAAATGGAACAGACGTTCTTTCCTACAAACCTTAGGGTTGGGTGGGGCAGGTGCTACCTTAATGGTAAACGGAATTCCGATGGCATATGGGCAACCAACAGCTTTAACAAAAGCCTTAGGGGAGTCGAATAGTGATAGAGTATTGTTAATCATTAGACTTCAAGGAGGTAATGACGGATTAAATACGATTGTACCTATTTATGATTATGATAGTTATGCCAATCACAGACCGACGTTAAAGCACGAAATGGCTGATATTTATAAGTTAACGGAAGAATTTGGAGTACCTAGTTATTTACAAGACTCCATGGAAGCCCTTTGGGAAGGTGGTTGTATGAAAGTGGTAAATGGTACAGGTTATGAAAATATGAACTTATCGCATTTTACAGGAACTGATAATTTCTCCAGAGGAACAGATGATGATTTGGTAGAAACGGGTGTCTATGGTCGTTATTTTGAAGATTTATATCCTGATTATTTATTGAATTTACCAGATGCACCTCCAGCCTTACAAATTGGAGGTATGGGTGATATTATGTTTAAAGGAACAGAAAGTAATTATTCCTTTACCATAGCCAATACGGGTCAGTTAGAACGAATTGCTTCAGATGGTACGTTATACAACGTAGCAGATGTGCCTGACTGTACAAAAGGCTCACAATTAAAATATGTACGTGGTGTGTTAAATACCACTTTAAAATACTCAGGCGTAATAAAAGAGGCTGCGGCAACACAAACCAATACGGTTGAATTTCCAGATTCTAATTTGGGTAGAGCCTTATCTATTATTTCTAAAACAGTAAAAGCAGGGATGGGTACTTGTGTATATATGGTAAACCTGAATGGGTTTGATACACACGCCAATCAACCCGAAAGACATCAAGAATTACTTACGGATATTTCTGAATCGGTACAAGCTTTTTATTTGGACTTAGAACCAAGTGGACGCGATCGTGATGTGTTAACGATGACCATGTCAGAATTTGGGCGACGTGTAAAACAAAATGGCTCTAACGGAACTGATCATGGTACAGCTGCACCAATGTTACTTTTTGGTCCCGCCTTAAATGGTAACGGGTTTATCGGAGAACATCCTAGTTTAACCAATTTAACACGCGGAGGGAACTTAAATTATACGCAAGATTTTATCAATGTATATGGTACGGTAATGCAAGAATGGCTTTGTGTAGATTCTGCAGCCATCAATGAGTCGATACCACGACCTTATGTACCTTTAGATTTAGGGTTTTCTTGTAGTAGTAAAGTGACCAATCACGATTATTTAATCAGAGAAAAGTTTGAACATACGGCGATATATGATCAAGATCAAGTAGCCATACGTATAGAGAATAACGAAGAAGGTACGTATAAAATATCCCTATTTAATATCATAGGTCAACAAACAGGTGTGTTGTTTGAAGATCGTTTAGAGGCAGGACAACATGATATTTCTATTTCAGAAAAGTGGCCACATTTAGCCGCTGGTGTTTATATTTATAATATTAATAAAGACAATAAAAACTACAGTAAAAAAATAGTAATTTCTTAATTACGCAGACTATTTGTTAATTAAAATTAAAACGCTCCATAATTCGGTGATTTCCGAAAATAGGGAGCGTTTTTTTAGTATTGGGTAATCCTTGATTCCTTTTTTATCGTGTGTATTCCTATAAATTACACGGTCTTAATTGTAAATAACCTTTTTAATTTACTTCATTATAGGTAAAAATCATTACTTTTAAAATCTACATTGTTTTAAAAAAACATGTCGCTTAAATTTATATGAATCATTTGAATGTCTAGTTTTAACAGTAATGGGAGCTTAAAATATATCCATTCTACCCAATAATCCCAAATTTTATGAAAAAGAATAAGATATTATTTTATTGTTTAATGTTTGTAATGAGCACAACAATGTTGACAGCTCAATCTAAAAAAGAATTAAAAAAGCAAAAGAAATTAGCCGAGTATGCTAAAACGAAAATACTAGTTCAAAATGGTCACTTTGTTTTTAAAACGGCATGGATTGTTACTCAAAAAGGCGATCGTACAGAAGCCATTGGTGATGGTTTACTAATTGAAGGTGATAAAACGTATGCAAATTTTCCTTTTATTGGAAATATGAATAGAGGTACGTTAAGCGGACCAAATAATATTGAGTTTAAAACTAAAGAAACGGTTTTTATTGCTGATTATAATGACAAAAAGAGAAAAATATTTCTAAAATTCGAAGCCAAAGATAAAAATGAGAGTTATAGTATCTATATAACCATTTTAGGTACTGGAAAAACTACTGTTCAAATTTCTTCAAGTGCGAGAGGTATCATGAGTTACGAAGGTGAAATTAAAAAGGTCGTAATTTAAATAAGCTATTTTTAGTTTTTAAAAGATGTAAATAATTTAAATTCTATTTCGATATATAAAGTATTGTAAAACCATTGAGTTTTACGAATAGAGAGCCATTACGAAAGTAATGGTTTTTTTTTATTTTGATTTTACTCGAATATATTAAAGTTTTCAATTTATTTTTTAATAACAATAAGTTTCAATTTCCCCATTTTTAGGGATTGACTACTGTAGCCTTAGCATCTAATTTAGCTCCTAACAAAATTAATATAATTTAAAAACAAAACGCTATGCCAATTAAAATGCAAGGTGCTTGGTTCGTCCGAGTAAAATCAAAATCAGCAAGTTTTGCCCAAAGGTTCATTATATCAGGGGCTAACCAAGGTAATGGAACTTATAACGGAGTTGTTTCAGATAATGAATATTTTGTTTCTGGAAATTCATGGAATATTGCTATTCAAAACAAACCAAGTTCCAGTTCCAGCTATGTAAATTCGACAATGAAACTGAAATTTCCTCAAATTGTAGGAGGAGAGTATCGATTCAATCTTGAATCGAATGACAGTGGAGGAGATGCCGATTTTAATGACTTAATCCTGAGCTTTAGAACTCCAGCAACCCCAGAAGATTATGTCGTTTATGGTAACATTAGTTATTATAAAGGTTGTTTAATTAATCCTTGTTGGCGACTTATTGTGATAGATACCTATCCAAAATTAAAAGAAGTATTGATAAACCCTCAAATTAGAGAGGCGGTTAAAAGCTATTATCCCCAATTGGTCGATAGTGTCATGTTTAATCCACAACCTGATCCTCCAAGAACATTCAAACCGATTGTGGTTCCATTTGGTGGCCCTGCTATCCCTGAAAAGGAAGAAATAACTGTCATTTCAAAACCAGAGGAAATTTCCATAAAAGCCAATAAAAAGGAAAATAGAGAAGCTGTTTCTTATACATACAATGCTTTAAAATCTACGCAATCTATAAGACTGGAAACTTCAAATATAAACACTGGAGCAGCAATAGATAAAAATAAATTTATTGATGCGGCAAGAATTGTTGACCGTTTTAGACGACGTTGTGAAACGGGTCCGATACCTTATGCACTTTTAAATTTTGAAGAATATGATAGAACCACTGCAGAACTCTCAGGTGGTGCTTATACCGGTACTGGCGAACGAGAAAATTTAGGAACTATTAATGCAGATCATTTTGGTAATTATATTTTAAGGTTTAACCGTACTGATCCGCAAAATTTTAATGAATCGGAGATAGATACCGCTTCAGGTGAAAATGCTTTTGTACAAGCCAGACCTGATCTTACAATAAAACTATTAGATCCATTAGCCACTTCGTCAAGTTTGTTTGAAACGGCTCCTTACTGGAATGTGCCCTATTTAAAGCGGATTAATCTATGTATACCTATAGAGAGATCAGGACTCATTCCAGTTGCCTGTCAAGGCCAACATATTTTACAAGGTATCGGAAATATTGCTTTAGGTAAAGAAGAGAGTGGTGTTAGAGGCGATTTTAATAATACGTTGAACAATTTGGGTATTATTACTGCCAACGCAGACATAGCTCCCAAAGTGCAATGTGCGGCATGGAGCGGTCAACTTATATTGCGAGGCTGTCTTAAAAATGTAGGAATTAAATATTATACGATAGAATATAGAAAAGGATTAGATTCTTGGCAATATTTAACTAAAGATCTCCGCTTGCCATATCTAACTACGGGTTTTAATGCTCTAGTAAATCGTACCTTCTCAACTCCTTCCTCCCTTTTACATGGCTATTTAAATATAGAAACCGATTCTGGATTATGGCTAGAAGGTTACAAAAATATTAAGGCCAAAATTTTAACAAATGAATTTGATAATGGTACATATTATTTTAGAATTCAAGGTTATAAAGATGATGGTTCAAAGTTCGCAAATTCTGAAGATACAATTCGTTTGTATTTGCAAAAAACGAGAAATGTAACAGCGGTAATTGATCTTAATGTTACTATGGGTGGAAATACGATAGGCGAATGCGGCTTGTTTACCTTACCGGTTGATAGCAGTAATAATATCATTAATGATGCCCCAATGACAATAAGGTTTAAGGTAGATCACAACCCTGGAGAAGCAAAAGGATTTATGAATAGTTACGAATTAACTATGGGTAAAGGAGCGACAGAGGTATTTCCATTAAATGTACCTTTAAGAGCTGCAGACTTTAGTATTAATGACCCTAATAGAGGTAGATATTATGTTGAAAATAATCCATTAAACTGTAATATTTCTTTTAAAGGTACAGGTAATGAGACGATGGCAGATGCCGAAGACTATTATACAGTAATAGTGCAACCTGCCTCTGGAGGATGGTTGACAGCCGAGCAAAATTTCTGTGCCTTTAAAATACGTCTTGTTGGAAACCTCAGATTAACAAATGGAAATTCTGGATATCAGCCTTTTAATGCAATAGACATATTAATTGGAATTGAAAAACCAGAACCAGCGTAATGGAAGTAGGGTTCATCTTTATATTATCAGGATTAACCGTTTGGCGAATAACCCATCTGTTAAGCCAAGAAGACGGTCCCTTTGACCTAGTCATTAAATTTAGAAAACTATTTGGGCAAGGGTTCTTTGGAACCCTGCTCGATTGTTTCTACTGCCTCAGTATTTGGATAGCCATTCCCTTTGCCTATTTTCTAGGAAATACAATGATTGACATGTTATTGTTCTGGGGGGCATTATCAGGAATTGCATGTATCACTGAGAAAGCCATTACAAAAACTTAGTGAGCACAATAATCAATTAAAAAATATCATAAAACCAATAGTTATGGGATGTTGCGGTCAAAAAAGAGTAGCATTGAGACAGCAGAATAAACAACCTTCAGTTCGTCATAATAGCAGTGCTTCAAAATCAATACCGATTATCAGAGAAAATGTGCCATTTAAATATCTTGGTTCTAGGGCGGTAACCATAAAAGGAGCGGTAACTACGAGACGATATACATTTAGAATAATTGGAGATATTGTGTACGTAGATCATAGAGATGCAGCTAGTATAATGGCTGAACCTCTAATGGAAAAAGTGAAAGAGAAATAAATTAAACCTTCCCTAATTGGTAAAGCAGCTCCTATCCAATGGGAGCTGTTTTATTTTTATAAATCAAAATCCCCAAAAATGGGGATTGACATGGTTTACTATTTTTTTGAAATTGTTACGCTGTTGAATTATATCTAATGTGAAAATAAATCGACGTATGTCATTTCATATTACTTAATAATTTTTCATTTGGAAAAACTAAATAGACTAGACACTTAAAATAAAAAATATGAAAAATACAATAAACAATTTAAGGATTCGAGTAGTCGATAAAAAATATAAAGGAATAGATAATGCTTCGGTTGTATTACAATCACAGAGAAAAACATTTTATCTAAATTGTCTAGATGAAAAAGGGAATTATGTAAGTGAAAATAATATTCCAAAAGGTGAATATATAGTAATTATCTCTAAAAAACCATTCGATGAAGAAAGACGGAAAATTAGTTTTAAAGGAGGTAAACACGAAGAACTCTTTATTTTATTTGAAAATAATACTCCTTTTTATTATAGGGGTAAAGTAAAAACTCCTTTCACCCCTTATAAAAATGAAATTGTAGTGGTAATTGAGGAAGAACCTGAAAAGCCCAAAAGTAAAACAAGGATAGATAAAAAGCATGTACTTACTACTTTGGTAAAGAAGTACAAATTAAGTATTGAAGAACAAGGTGAAAACATTGAGAATAATGGTTTTTACATCATTAAATATTCATCAAAGACCTCCGAAAAAGAAAAGTTAGAAGTACGTAAAGCCTTTGAAAAAGAAAGTTTGATTACGGCACCCTTACTGCATTTGAGTGAAAACAATGCTTCTGCATTGACTAATGAAATTATGGTAAAATTCGAAGATTACGTAACCAAAGATACCATAGAAGAATTGGCGAAAAAGTTTAAATTAAAAATAAAAAGAAAGATGTCTGTTTTAGGTAATCTTTATCATTTTACTACTGGAACTACGCCAACTTATGAAGTTTTAAAAATAGCCAATGAAATTGCTGAATTGGAAAATGTTATTTTTTCTGAGCCCAATCTTATGCACACCACAGAAGAAGATGCGGTAACTCCAACAGATTTTTTATATCCTGAACAATGGGATCACCAAATTTTAAACACACCTGATGCTTGGCAATTTTTAAGAAATATAAATACCAATCGAACTTTTGGAAATGCCAATGTTATCATAGGCGTTGTTGATTCAGGAGTTGATCCAAATCATCCTGAATTTTCAGGGAATGTCAGTAATGGAAATTCCAAAACGTATCAAGCTTTTGACTTTGGAAATATGGTAGCAAATAATAACACATTAACCAGCGATCATGGAACCTGTTGTGCAAGTGCAGCAGCAGCTAATGCAAATAATGCAACTGCCGTTACGGGAATTAATGAAGGCGTTGCTGGAGTTGCTGGTAATTGTAGGGTTTTGGCCATTAAAAGAGGTGGTGATGAAGCGAGATACGCCGATATGTACTTATGGGCAGCTGGCTTTGATCCGGAAAGTGATACCGCCAATTTTCCAGCTCAAATTACACCCGGGGCTGATGTGATTACCAATAGTTTTGGTTTTAGTACCGGTTCGCCAATTTCAGGAACAATGAGTGCCGTTTTTGATAAACTTACTGATGATGGTAGAAATGGCTTAGGTACACTACTATTTTTTTCAGCAGGCAATGCAAATTCTGATATAGATATTACTTTTGCTCGTCCATGGGGTATGTATAGTAAATGCTTTTCTGTTTCCGCTTCCACTTTGGCGAATGACGGAGTTACAGAAACTAGAGCTGGATATAGTAGCTTTGGTTCGGTTGTAGAGTTTTGTGCCCCTAGCCATGATGCCTACGTGTCCAGTCAACCCTTACATAATCCAACCACGAATTATGGTGCCTTTACAGCCACAAGAATGGGTAATCCTAACACTAAAGATGTGGCCGTTGGACGTCCTTCAGTTCAAAATACACTCTCGGCAAATGCAACTTCGGGTAGCAATAGTATAACCGTTAATAATAGTGCTGGTTTTAACGTAGGCCAAGCCATTATGATTAACAATCCCGGTAGCGGAAATGCAGAAACCCACTCGATAACTGCAGTTAATAATGCAGGAAAACAGCTAACCTTAGATGGAAATTTATTTAATAATCACCCTACTGGAACAACCGTTTTTGCAACTCAAGCTGATTATAGAAATAATTTTGGCGGCACTTCTCATGCCACACCATTATGTGCTGGAGTTGCTGCTTTAATCTTATCTGCAAATCCGCAATTAACATGGACAGAAGTACGAGATTTGATGAGAAATACTGCTGTTAAAATAAATCCTGGTGAAAGTAATGCTAATGGTCGGTGGCAAGACATCAATGGTAATTTTTCAAATAGCGGTACTTATGATGGAAATCCCATTTTTAGTGAATTCTACGGATTTGGACGAATCGATGCCGCTAGAGTTGTTCGCGAAGCAGGCTGGGATATTGAATTGGTAACTACCAACCTTAACTTTAATGATGTGCCAGAAGGAGAAGAAGTAGCCAGAGCAATACGATTTAATGTAAGGAGCCTTTGGAGTACTAATTTTAATATGACAAATCCTGGAACACCATTTGACACTCCTTATGGTACTTCTGAAAACTTAGGAACGTCTTCAGATGCAAGTATAGTTAGGGAGGTATATTTATGGGTAACGTATAGAGGTACCACAGATGGTGATGAAATTACGATGGCTGATGGGTATTCGGTCACCGTAACGAACCCAGAAACTGAACAAGAATGGATTATACCAATCACTGCCAATACCATAGGTAGAAAGACTTCTGCTATAATGCTCTGTTTAGACCAATCAGGTAGTATGGATTTTCCTTCTGGTATTGATAGTTCTAAAAGAATAGACGTTTTGAGATTTTCAGCGTCAATTTTAGCTGATGTTATTCAGCAAGGAAATGGTTTGGGAATTGTTTCATTTGATCAAGACCCACATGACATATTAATTCCTTTAGTAGGACCCCTCGGACCAGTGTCTCCTTTTGATGTTGATAGAACCAATATTAAATCAGCAATTACCACTTTTAGTCCAAATTTAAATGGGTCAACTGCTATTGGTGATGGGCTTGAGAGGGCACAATTAAGATTAAACCCTATAACTAATTATGATACAAAGTCCGTAATTGTATTAACAGACGGTAAAGAAACGGATTCTAAGTACATTGCCGATGTATCAGGTAGTATCAATGACAGAGTATTTGCAATTGGATTAGGAAAAGCTGAAAATATTGAGCCATCAGCCTTAAATGCAGTTGTAAATAGTAGCGGAGGCTACTTACTTTTGACTGACGCATTAAATAATAATAGCATTTTTAAATTGGCAAAATATTTTCTTCAAATTTTAGCAGGTGTAAACAACGAAGAAGTGGTAGTTGATCCAGATGGAGAGTTATTTCTAGGGCAAGAACACAAAATACCTTTTGTTATAAATGAAGCCGATATTAGTTCAGATGTCATTCTGATGTTACCCAATCCTCAAATGATTGACTTTGCATTAGAATCCCCAAATGGTCATATAATAAAACCTTCTGACAGCACAACGATACCTGGCCTTACTTTTAATTACGGTAATAACGTCTCTTATTATAGAATGACCATGCCACTTCCAATAGGTGCAGGGGAAAGGGATGGGAAATGGCATGCTATTTTAAAAGTAAACGAAAAGTATTATCATAAATATAAAAATCGTTCACTTACACATATAAATTATGAAGAAGAGTATCAATCATCAGGCACTAATATCTCTAAAGGAATACCCTATAGTCTTTTAGTTCACGCTTTTTCTAATCTGAAGATGAAAGTTGATATAAGTCAAGACGGTTTTGAGCAAGGAGCAACAATAAAATTGAAAGTGATACTTACGCAATATGGTATCCCATTACCAAACAATGTCTTTGTGTCAGCCATATTAACACCTCCTAACGGTATCAAAAAGACCGTTACATTTATCAAAGGCGATATTGGCGAATACAATCTTGATTTGAAAACTCAAACTTCGGGAATCTATCAATTCAGAATTATAGCAAAAGGAACAACCTTACGAGGAAGAGATTTTACAAGAGAACAAGTTAGAACAGGTGCAGTATGGGTAGGAGGAAATAATCCAGCACCAGAGAGCAATAGAAGTAATAAAGACAAACAGGAATTGTGTAAATTGTTAAGTTGCTTATTAAGCGAAAAGAACTTTTCTACTGAATTTAAAGCGAGGATGGTTAAACAAGGTATTCATGTTGATGGAATGATAAAATGCTTAAAAGCGTACTGTAATAAATCAAATTCAACCAAATTAAATGTTAATACCCTGGAAAGTTTAAAGTTGCAATACACAACACTAATGGATTCTTATAATGAAATTATAAATGAAATTTAATAAAAATCTGGGACACCGAAAACAGAATAGAGTAGGTATAAATTAAAATTATAATCAAATGAAAGATTCAAAAGATGTTGCCAAACAAGTGTTGGGCTCTAAAATTGTGAATTACGAAGCATTAGGTAAAACAATTGCTAAGCTTGGACCTGAATTAGCGTTAATGGATGATCCTTGGGAAAATTTTTGTGGAACAATGAGATACTATATTAGAATTTTCCGACTAGCCCCATTTGGCTCTAATGTTCAAGAATTGGATAGATTAGAAAGATTAGAGGAGCTAGATAGACAGTTGTAGTGAGAAAATTGAATGAAAATATAAATGTTGATTCTAAGCATACTTTTAAAAATAGCTTGCCTGAAAAACAATTATTTGAGGATAGATTGTCCTACGCATTAGATTTTGCCTCACGTACCATCAGGCATCTCATCATCGAAGGGCATGCAGCACCTGAAAATGCTCCCTGGTTTGTCAGGTCAGAAAAAATAATTGCTGAGGCAGCATTTTTAATAGTTTATGCCAAAGCTAGTTTATCACATAAAAAAGTAGCAAATGCAGTAAACACGCTATATAAGTTAATTGAACCTTTAGCGAGAAGCAAAGCTACTTTAACAAATATATGTCTTAAACCAGCTTTGGCTTTAGATTATGCCCACGGACATATTTGTTTACATTATTCTGGATATCCAAATTCATCGTTTGATAAGATTCTTGAAAATGTGTTGAATGATGAAAAAAGTATAGAACGGACACCCTATAGAATGCTTGAACAAGAATGGTTATTTAATATATGGAAAAATACAGATAACAAAAAAGAAATTCAATTTTGGACTAATCTGGGTTGCTTGAACCATTCCTTTGATTTTTTTAGTGAAAGCACGGACGGTGTCTACGCTCTTACACATTCAGTAATGTATACTTTTTTCAATTCAGTAACCACTGTTAAAATCGATATGGATAAATTAATAAATGATTTAGAGGCCTTATTAATAATCTTCATGGACAGACAAGACTATGACATTGCAGGAGAACTATTAATTGCATGGACATTAACAAAAAAACCATTCAGTAATTTAGCTATTTTCGCATTAAGATGTTTAAATTATATTGAAAAAAGAGTAGGCTTTTTACCTGCACCAAATCTTGACTTAAAAGTAATTGAAGGAAAGGACCAAAAAGAAAGAAGAACATATCTATATAGTCTAAACTATCATACCGTATTTGTAATGGGGCTATTATCTGGGAGCTTACTTAAAAATTATGAATCTATAAAGATTACGCAAAATGAACCCAATGATTTTTCAAAATTAAATATGCTTTTAAATTGTGAACTACAAAAAGAAAAACAAGTTCATTGGATGGAATATTTTAGTGTTTTAAATAAGGACCAAAAAAAAGAACTCTTACCTTGGATTTACCAAGTTCTCTTAGTTAGAAAAATAAAACTGCATAAATATGATGCCGTTAAGAAAATGTTAGATTTTTCTAAAGGCACATCTCTTGAGGGTTATAATATAACTAAACAAGCTGAGGAGTTATTAAATAGGTTAAAATATTTTAGCATTATAAATAATGATAGAAATGATTTAACCCTACAGACCGATTGAATTGTCATTAACAGTAATAGTCGCTCAAAAGAAATGGAATACTAAAGTTTCTTAATTGACACTGAAGGCAGAAGAGATAAAAATTTACAAATCAATTACTTTAGAAGCCCTTTTAATAAGTTGAGCCGTGTTTTTAACTTTAAATTTTTCGATTAAATTTTTACGATGAGAGATAGCCGTATGGTTACTAATATAAAGTTTATCTGCTATTTGTTTAGAGGAAAAACCATCTCCAATTAATCCCAATACTTCTCTTTCTCTAGATGAAATTGGATAGAATTGTTCGCTATTTGATGCGTTAAATTTTATGAGTTCATTTGATTTAAAACAATGTTCTATTTTTTCTTTATCCGAAATATCAAAAAGATAATTTACAAGGAGGGAATAATCTTTTAATTTGTACATGAATATTTCATGCTTTATAAAAATTCTTTTTTTAAAAACGTTAGTGATATGATACCTAAGGTTTAATTTTTGATAAATATAGGGTGGGGTGATAAAGGCTTTTATTTTTTCCTTGACTACTTTTGATTCTTTAAAATCAATCAGCTCAAACCAAAACTCCCAACCTTGATCAAACAACTTAGGATAATTTTCACCAATAAATTTTTTTATTCCTTCATTACAACATAAAAATTGTTCGGTTTCAATGACATAGATGCTGATCATTGAATTTTTTGAAGATTCATCTGCGTTGATAATTTTCGAAATTTTTGATATTAAAAAATTCCGAGTCAAATCAAAAACCTTATGTTTTCCAATTGGAATCATTTTTAGTCGGTTATGAATTAATTTTGGGAAGATTTTAAATGTGATAACTCCTATTATCAAATCAAAAATACACTTATATATAACTATTGTCAAGGGGGTATTTCCCCTTTTACGAAAGGTGTTTTCCCCTTTTTTTTTTGAAACATTAGTTAGAGTGTGTTTAAATTACAATAACTTTTGATAGTAATCAATAGCGGAAATGGGTAATTTTTAAACTAGTGGAATTCAGGTATTATTTTAAATGTGTACGCTATTTATTTCGATGTGGTTTGCACGCATGTTATAAGCACCTCCCTTAATTTGGACGGTCAACTTGTGCTGAACTCAATTCAGTATGTTCAATATTATAATTGTGGTTAAAGGGTATAAAAATCTATATGTTTATCTAAATTTAGCTACATGTATTCTTTAAGAAATTTGTTTTCACCACAAACGTGTACTTATTTTAAAACCGCAATATATCCTTTATTATAAGCATCGCCAATCTGATAGCTAAAACCATGTTCTTTTAAACAACGTGTTACTTTGTTCTTCATACCTTGAGAATTACCAGTGATAATTTGTAACGGTAAAAAACGCTGATTTAGCAGTACATAATCTTCTACCAATTCTTGTACTTCCGAATAGGTAACACCATGAAGGTCTAAAGGAGATTTTCTAAAAAATAATTTTTTCATTACTAATGGTATATAGGCGTACTAATTGCTTCACAAATTACTTATGCTTGATTTAATGTTTTCATCAAGTTTTGATAATTGGTATTATTAGGATCTAGCTGAATCAATTTATTTATAATAGGGATGGCTTTTTTAACTTCTTTCAGGTTCACATACTGAAAGGCTAACGCATATAGTAAATCCTCATTATTTGGATAGATTTTAATGCCCTCTTTTAACGTTTTCTCAGCAGCTTTCAAATTATTTACTTTACCATACATTAAACTCAAGTTATAGATCACACGAATGTTATCTGGTAGTAATGCATGGGCTTTTTCCATTTCTGTAACGGCATCGTCAACCCTATTTAGTTCAGCAAGTAACAGGCCTAAAGAATAATAGGTAATTCCGAACTCAGGTTCTTGTTTAATGACCTCTCTAAATGCTTTTTCGGCCTTGTCAGGCTCTCCTAAATTATAATAGATATTGGCTAAATTACTACGAACTATATTATTGTTAGGATCAATTTCTAAAGCTTTTTCATAGCCTATTTTAGTATTTTGTAAATCACCTTTCTTTTGGTAATAGGTTGCTTTTGTTGCTTGTCCACCACTAAAATCGGCATTTATTTTTAAATAGCTCTGAAATTCCTTACCCGCTTTTGTATAAGCATCGGCATAAGTTGCTGGTATATTTACTTCAGGCACATCACCTAAGGCAAAATAGGCTTTTATTCGAATAGATCTTTTCGCATCTTTTAATAAGGGTAATAAATACGACATAAAATCGGTTGTATTCGATTGGCTTAACACATCAAGTGTAGCACCACGAACTAAGGGTGATTTGTCATTTAAAAACGCCATAAATTCATCAAAACGACTTTGCAAATTATAGTTTTGAAGAGCCTTTACTGCTGAAGCTCTTGCAATATCTGGTTGTTTTTTGTTTTGAACTAAATCAAACAACCCTTCATGTGCATTGGGTAATCCAATAATTCCCGGAGCCAATTGATCTGAAAAATGGATACTATCTGGCTGTCCATATAATTTTTGAAAACCTTGCCACGCCCATTCATTTGTTTTATCTGTATGGCATTGCACACAGGCATTAGGCGTATCATATTTGATACTTTGGTCAGGTCTCGGTATTCTAAAACTATGATCGCGTCTGTAATCATTGCCCATATACGTTCTGCCCACCATATGACAGTTAATACATTGTGTAGCGTCTTCAAACCCTTCATGCTTGTGATGCGAAGCTACATTGTATGTTGTAGGTTCGTGACATTGCATACAGAGTTTATTACCGTCAAATTTTAATTTTAAGGAGTGTGAATTGTGACAATCTTTACAAGAAACACCATTGTTATACATTTTACTTTGAACAAAGGAAGCATAAACATAATCTTCATCTAAAATTTGACCATCAGCATTATAAGTAGGGGCTTCTAATAATTGCGGAAAATAATGGTCAAGCATTGTTCCTTCATAATTAAAATTCTCTGAAACTTGTTCACGTCTCATATGGCATCTTGCACAGGCATCTACCAATTGGTGTGAAGAAATATCAGAAGTCATGTGTAACTTACTAGTAGCAGTGTCATAGGCATCTCCCAAATCCTTTACTTGAGTAATATGGTCTTTCCCTGGGCCATGACAGGCTTCACAGCTTACATTAATTACAGAATATTTGGTGTCGTATTTTTTAGTAGTCTCATCATAATTTTCACGGACATTTGTAGAATGACAATCAGCACACATATTGTTCCAGTTCAAACCACCTCTAGACCAATGTAGCCATTCAGAATGTACTACTTTAAAATCCGGATAAAGGTCAAACCATATTTCTTTCTCAGTGTCCCAAGCCGTTCGTAAGGCTTGATAGGCTCCATCTGGAAATTGAACTAAATATTGTTGTAAGGGTTTTACACCAAAGGTATAAGCTACCTTATAATCGTGATTTAATCCGTCAGGTCCTTCTGTATTGGCATAGAACACACTATCTTTTATAAAGAAGGTAGAAGTTACGCCTTGACTTTTAAATACTTCTCCTTCAAATTTTGCCAAAACAGTTTCACGTGTTGGAAGTTCCATGGCCCTATCATGATCAGATCCTTTCCAGTCTTTAAATTGGTCTTGATGGCATTCCTTGCACGATTCGCTACCTAAAAAATGAGCATCGGGTATCAATTTCGTTGATAATCCGGTATTTTTTGTGGTTTCTATTTTTTTGTATTTTTCTTTTTTATCCACACAGGCGGTCAATAATAGCGTAGCAAGTAGTAGAAAAAAAGTAATTATTTTAGGCATAAAGTGCGATAACAAATGAGAGGATAAAGCTATTGTAAATATAGTGAAATAAAAAATTTTGCTTTTTTAAATTGAATTTATTTATGAGCAACAAAAGTTCTTCTTTTATGAGTGACAGAAGGCGTATTTATTTTTAACTTTACATCTCAAATTTTTAATTCAAAAATGAATCTACAGCCACAAGTAATTACCATAAAGAATAGTAAAGGATTAGAAGCAGAAATTTCCAATTTAGGAGCCTCTCTTTTAAGCTTAAAAGTTCTTGATAAAGAGAATAACCCTATTAATGTTGTTGTAGGTCTAGAGAAGCCTGTAGCTTATTTTGGTCAAGAATATTTGAATAATTATAATTGTTTAGGAGCTTCTGTGGGCAGGTGGGCAGGTAGAATATCAGGTGGAAAATTTGAAATAGAAGGGGAGGAGTATCCGCTTTACAACGAAGATGGTGTGCATCTACATGGTGGCAAGGAAGGTTTTAGTAAGAAATATTGGAAGATGGAAAAGGTTACAAAAAGTAGTGTCACCTTATCTTATTTTAGCGTGGATTTAGAAGAAGGTTATCCCGGTAATTTAAAAGTTACGGTACACTATGAGCTTACGGAAAACAATGCGTTAAAAATTGTATATAAAGCGACAACTGACAAAACAACTCCTGTTAATTTAACCAATCATTCTTATTTTAATTTGGAAGGATATGGTTCAGTTTTGGATCATGAATTGGAATTGAAAAGTAATAAATATGTAGAGCTTAATGAAAAGTTATTGGTGACCGGTAATTTTATTGAAACCCAAAAGACAAGCTATGATTTTTCGAATAAATCTATTATCGGAAAGATAGGTTTTACAGGTTTGGATGATGTTTTTGTGTTGAATGATGATCCTTCTTATAAGGCAGTTTTGTCATCATCAAAGACAGGTATTGAAATGAAAGTACATACCAATCAGCCAACACTTGTAGTGTATACACCAATTCAATTACCTGATTTACCCTATAAGAATAAGGCTAATTTTACGAAATACGCAGCCATTTGTTTTGAAGCAGAGGCGTATCCTGATGCTCCAAATCAATCTGATTTTCCGTCAGCTTTGTTAAAACCTAATGAAACATATCGCAATGAAACAGTTTTTGAGTTTTTGGTCAAATAGGTTTAATATTTAAGTAACCATTGTTACACCTTAAAATATACTAAAGGATAACTTTGTGTTTTTATTCTAAAATTTCGTTTGTATGGAAGACATGATTTTTTACGATAGGTTGCAATTTGCATTTACTATCACATTTCACTATATATTTCCACAATTAACAATGGGATTATCATTAATAGTGGTCTATTTTAAATGGAAATTTTTAAGAACTAAAATTGAAAAATATAACACCGCAGCGAAATTTTTTATGAAAATATTTGCTATTAACTTTACAATGGGAGTGGTAACAGGAATTCCAATGGAGTTTCAATTTGGTACCAATTGGGCAAAATTTTCGGAACTAACAGGTGGTATTATAGGTCAAACATTGGCTATGGAAGGAATGTTTTCTTTCTTTTTAGAATCCTCATTTTTAGCACTATTTATTTTTGGTGAAAAATTAATGGGACAAAAACTGCATTTCTTTACAGGTTTTTTAGTTTTTTTAGGTTCTTGGGCAAGTGGTTGGTTTATTTTAGCAACCAACGCTTGGATGCAACATCCTGTAGGTTATGAAATTTTGGAAAATGGTAAATACGTTTTGCAAAATTTTTCAGCCCTATTTAGTAACCCTTGGCTTCTACCAGCTTTTTTACATAATCAATTAGCATCTGTTGTAACATCTTCTTTTGTCGTTGCAAGTATTGGTGCATTTTATGTTTTAAGAAATAAACAAACGGAATACGGAAAACTGTTTTTAAAAACAGGTGTAATTTTCGGATTAATTTCAAGTGTATTATTAGCTTTTCCTACAGGAGATTGGAATGCTAAAAATGTTGCAAAATACCAACCAGCATCTTTTGCTGCTATGGAAGGAATTTTTCAAACAGAAGATGCTGGAGCTGAAATTGTACTTATTGGACAACCAAATATGGTTGAAAAAAAATTAGATAATAAAATTGCAGTACCTAATATATTAAGTTTTTTAACCTATCAAGATTGGGATAAACAAATTGCAGGGATGGATCAATTTAAAAAAGAAGAATTGCCAGATAATATCCCTGCACTATATTACTCTTATCATATAATGGTTGGTTTAGGCACCATATTTATAGGTGTTATGGCATTAGCCCTTTTCTTTTTATGGAGGAAAAAATTGTATAACTCTAAAGCACTACTTTGGACAATTATGTTTTTAGTTCCGTTTCCTTATATAGCAAACATTACAGGCTGGTATGTTGCAGAATTAGGAAGGCAACCATACTTAGTTTATGGTTTATTAAGAACAAGTGATGGTATTTCTCCAACAGTTTCATCAGGTAATACATTATTTACCCTACTCGGTTTTGTTGCTTTATATATGCTACTAGGGTTGTTGTTTTTACTCTTAGTTGGTAAAACTATTAACCAAGGTCCAAAACCTCAAACACATTAAACTATGGAAATATTTTGGTACATAATAATAGCTATTGTTTTAGCTGTATTTTTTATTTTAGATGGTTATGATTTTGGAACAGGAATAATTCATTTGTTCTTTGCTAAAAATGAAAAAGATAAAGAAGTAATTGCAAAATCTGCAGGTTTGTTTTGGGATTCAAATGAGGTTTGGTTAGTTGCTGGTGGGGGGATGCTTTTCATGGCTTTTCCAACTTTTTACGCTTCCGTTTTTAGTGGTTTTTATTTACCATTAATAATAGTTTTGTGGTTAATTGTCTTTAGAGCTATTGGGTTAGAGTTTAGAAGCCAATTTAAGTATCAAATGTGGAAAGATATTTGGGATAAATCTTTTGGTGTTTCTAGTTTATTATTAGCCTTATTTTTTGGAATTGCATTGGGTAATGTGGTAAGAGGTGTAAATTTAGGTGGTGTTGAAAATGGAGTATCTATTTATGAAGGGCATTATTTTTTCTTACCATTATGGGATAGTAGTTTTAGTCCATTGAGTACAACACCTGGAGTTATAGATTGGTTTACCATTATTATTGGTTTAATATCAGTGGTTACTTTAGCAATTCATGGTGCTAATTGGGTGATTTTAAAAACTAATTCATCAATAAATAATAAACTTAAAAGCATTATTTTTAAGTTAAACATAGTGCTAACAGCTCTCACCATATTTTCTTTAATGGTATGGCAAATAGTTAATCCTAGTTCGTTAGATAATTTCATAGATAAGCCATATTTAATAGTTTTCCCTTTGATTTATATGACAGGATTAATTGGATTATTTTTTATAAAAAAAATAAAAAAAGATATCTATGGTTTTATGCTGTCCACTTTATTGATATTGGGTGGGATTACTTCCTCTTTAGCATCTTTATTTCCAGTGCTATTACCTTCTGTTAATACTATTAATGAACCTTTGACCATATACAATACATCAGCAGCAGAATATGGTTTGTCTGTAGCTTTAACTTGGGGAATTATAGGCTTTATCCTTCTATTTGTTTATATGATTATCCAAAAAAGATTAATGGGAGGGAAAATAGATAAAATGGATTATGGACATTAGTATAAAATGTTATTATGACAGAAACATTAATTTCTTTAATTAGTATTTTTATAGGAATAATTGGAGCTAATAGTACAGGCTTTTTTTTTAGGCAATACTCATTTGGTGTTATTGGCAATACTATTTTAGGTGTTTTTGGGAGTATATTTTTTATTAAATTTATAAGTAGGCTCGGTTTTGATCCCATTGCTATCATGCGGACAGGAGAAGTAAATATCACATTATTTTTCATTAATATGTTCGTCTCCTTAACTGGTGGTGCCGTTGGCTTAATACTGACTAAACTCATTATTAAAAAGCTGAATAAAGCTTGATTTCAATGTAACTGTTGTTACGTTGAATTAGGACTAGGAACGTAATTTAGCAAAACAATCAAAATGGAAACCAATGGAGAAATACACTATTTTAATTGCATTCTTTTTATTGATAGGATTATCATCTTGTAAATCTGACACCAAAAAAGATACTGTAAAAGCAACACAAGAAACGCAACAAGTTCAAGACTCTCTTTATAAGGCAATAGGATTAAAATATGCCATGAGTACGAAAGCTACGTTGGGTAAAAATTTAATGGGAGTCATCCAGAAAAACGGAACTGAACATGCTCTTGAATTTTGTAATACGAAAGCCATTCCATTAACGGATAGTATGGCTGTGGCTCAAAAAGCAACGATAAAAAGAGTATCAGACAAGCCTAGAAATCCAGACAATCAAGCCAATGCAGAAGAGTTGGGGTATATAAAAACGTTTAAAGAACAATTAGCAGCAGGTCAACAACCAGAAGCGATTGTTAAAAAGAAAAACGGAAAAGTACATTTTTATTATCCAATAGCCACCAATCAAATGTGTCTGCAATGTCATGGTACACCAAATGAACAGATCAAACCAGCGGTGATGACCATGATTGATAAACTGTATCCAGAAGACAAAGCCAAAGGATATGCAATCAATGAAGTGCGTGGTATCTGGAATGTTGTTTTTGAAGAGGGTGAATGATATAACATTTATCTAGCAAAAACAATTATAAATAGCATTAAGAGTACCACAAAGCAGTATTATGTTAGTTTCGTGGTTATAATTTTATAGAGTGGAAATTTCTCTCCTTTTTTCTAGGGGAGAGCATTTACTGAATAGGTTTCAGTATGCCCCTAACGCCCTTTTAGTTTTAAAAACAGTTAAAGGGCGAAGGGGTACTTTATAGGATGGTCAATTACTAATTTAATTACGAAAGTTTACAGACAATTAACTTTCGTCCTACTTCTAATTGCCTAAGTAACAATAGTTACAACTTAGGTTAAATAAAAATCTGAACTTTACGAATGCAAATCATTTTTCATCAAACTGATGCAAATCATTTTTCAATGAAATGTAATGCTATAATTTTACAATTAAATAACCAACCAATGGCAAAAATAGTAATCTTAGGAGCTGGTATTTCAGGACACGTTGCGGCCTCGCATTTACGCAGAAAACTATCTAAACAACATGAAGTTGTAGTGGTTTCACCTAATAGTAATTACCAATGGATTCCTTCTAACATTTGGGTAGGCATTGGTAGAATGAAATCAGAACAAATTTTATTTCCACTAGAACCACTTTACAAAAAGAAAAACATCGGTTTTAAACAGGCTAAAGCGGTTTCATTTCATCCTGAAGGTGACAAAGAAGTTACCAAGCCTTATGTAATGGTTGAATATGTAAAGGGAGAAGATAAAAATAATTTTGAAAAAGTAACCTATGATTTTCTAATAAATGCCACAGGACCGAAATTGGCATTTGATATGACAGAAGGCTTAGAGCCAGGTAAAAATAAAGCATATTCAGTGTGTACCTATGGCCACGCAGAACATGCTTGGCACGGATTAAAAGAACTTATTGAAGAAGTTAAAAAAGGAAAAAAAGCTAAAATTTTAATTGGTACGGGACATGCCAAATCAACGTGTCAAGGTGCGGCATTTGAATACATTTTAAATGTTGAGCAAGAATTAAGAAGACATGATGTAAGAGAATTGGTAGAAGTAACATGGATTGCCAATGAATATCAATTAGGAGATTTCGGTATGGACGGGATGCTATTGAGTTATGGTAGCAATATTATGAAGTCTAACGAAATGATTGAAATGATTTTTGAAGACCGAGGTATCAATTGGATTATTGGAGCGGGGGTTAATAAAATTGAAGATGGTGTAGCTCACTATGAAACTTTGGATGGAGAATACAAAACAGAAACTTATGATTTTGCCATGTTAATTCCTGCATTTTCTGGTCATGGCTTTAAAGCTTATGATAAAGAAGATAATGATATCACAGAGAAATTATTCAAAGGCTTTATGATTGTTGATGCTGATTATACACCAAGACCATATGAAGAATGGACCGTACAAGATTGGCCTGAAACGTATCAGAACCCGTCTTATAAAAACATTTTTGCTCCAGGTATTGCATTTGCACCACCACATGCTATTTCTAAGCCAAGAGTAAGTAAAAATGGGACAGCCATCTCTCCGGCACCACCAAGAACAGGAATGCCATCTGGTATCACTGCAAAATTGGTAGCTGAAAATATAGTTGACATTATAAATGGTAAAAAAACATTGAATCATAAAGGTTCTATGGGTAATATGGGAGCAGCTTGTATTGCCTCTGCTGGTTTTGGAATGACAAAAGGTAGCGGTGTAAGTATAACAACATATCCAATTGTACCTGATTATGTAAAATATCCAGATACGCAAGGTCGAAAATTAGGAAAAACCTTTGGTGAAATAGGTTTGGCTGGACACTGGTTAAAATTAACCTTACACTATGCATTTATTTATAAAGCTAAAATGAAACCGTTTTGGTGGTTAATACCTGAATAGTTTCGGGTAGTATAACAAAAATAAAAAGTAGATCTAGAATAGTATAAAATCTAAGAAGCCATGACACAAAGAATTTCAAAAACTAAGCGTTTTATAATGATGAATCCCGTTATTCAATTCTTTAAATATATTTATTTAAGTATTAAAATACTGGTCGTTGTTGCAGGTGGACATGGGGGGACTAGAAATAAAGTTTAATAATTTGGTTATTTAAGGATCTTCGGATTCTTTCATAATAAGTTGGTTGATTTTTGGAGGCACCTTACCCATGTGGTAAGGTGCTTTTTTAGTAAATAAACCTTGAGGATGACATTGTTTTTAAAGACTAACGTGTCGTTTTGAATCATAATAATCATTAAAAATTGAGGTATTGAAACGTCTGTTAATCCCTAATGGTGTTTTAAATCAAATCTCAGTAACATAGGTTACTTTCAATTGAAGTAACCACCACTATTTTTGCATTAAAATAAACTAGAAATGAAGCAAATACTATATACTGGAATTTTGATATTAATGCCTTTACTATCAAATGCCCAAGAAGTAAAATTAATAACGAAAGAAGAAGTGATCGCTAAAGTGAACGATCAAAATAATAGTCTAAAAATGGCAGAGCAAGATGTAAAGGCAGCTCAAGGTGATTTTAGGCAAACAAATGCGATTTTATTACCAACAATTGGAGTTTCGCATACCGCAATGTCAACCACAAATCCCTTAATGGCTTTTGGGTTTAAACTCAATCAAGAAGTTTTAACGCAAAATGATTTTAATCCCGATTTACTAAATGACCCTACTACGGTTCAAAATTACGCGACTAAAATAGAGGTACAACAACCGGTATTAAATTTTGATGGATTTTACCAACGTGGAGCTGCAAAAGCAAAATTAAAAGCTACTGAACTGCAATCAGAACGTACTAAAGAATATATGTCTCTAGAAGTTGAAAAAGCGTACATGCAATTGCAATTGGCCTATAAAACAGTTGATGTGTTGCAAAAAGCACAAGAAACAGCATTGGATAATCAACGAATTGCAGATAATAGTTTTAAACAAGGCTATATGCAAAAGGCAGATCTTTTAGCAGTTGAAGTCCGTGTAACAGAAATTGAAAATCAATTACAATATGCTAAAAGTAATATTGCCAATGCGTCAAACTATTTATCGGTTTTAATGAATGATGATAATGATAAGATTTTAAAGCCTATAGATTCATTGACGGTTGCTATAACTATGATAACAGAAAATAGTGTACTAAATAATAGAAAAGACATACAAGCTTATGAAAAGGCATCTTTGGCTTTTGAAAAAATGTATAAAGCCGATAAAATGAGTTTTATGCCAAGGTTAAACCTTTTTGGAAGTTATGAATTGTATGATGATGAAATCTTTAAAGGAGATGCTGAAGGATATCTTATAGGAGCTGCATTGAGTTGGAACATTTTTGAAGGTTCAAAACGTTTTGGAAAAACACAAAAGAGTAAAGCAGATTTTGAAAAATCAAAATTTGAAATGGCACAATATAAAGCCACAAGTTCTTTAGAACTCAATAAAGCCAAACGGAATTTAGAAGATGCCAAAAACAATTTAAAACTTTCAAAATTAGGAGTAGAGCAATCAAAAGAAGCATTGCGAATTCGGACAAACAGATTTAAGCAAGGGCTTGAGAAAACATCAGATTTGTTAATGGCAGAAACGCAATTTGCACAAAAACAATTAGAATATTACGGTACCGTATTTAATCACAATTATGTATTGAAGTATGTTGAATTTTTGACGAAATAATAGCATCATCATCAACTTAGACAATACCAATAATTACTTAAGAAATCAACGAACTACGAAAATAAAAACACAAATAAAAATGAAAAAACATATTCAAATAACCATAGTAATAGTCCTTTCGCTTTTGTTAGCAAATTGTGGAAGCGAAGAAAGCAAAACCCTTGCGGATAATTCAACGCCTATTGCCGTGAAGGTTAGTAAGACTACTGAAGCTGATGGTCAATTTATTACGGTAAGTGGTAAAATAGAAGCCTCTAATAGTGCCGATTTAAGTACCAGAATGATGGGGTATGTTAATAAGGTATATGTTAATGTTGGCGATAAGGTTAAGAAAGGTCAACTATTGGTTTCAATTAATAATGCGGATTTACAAGCTAAAAGAGCACAAGTAAACGCAGGTATTTCAGAAGCTACTGCAGCTTTTAATAATGCTGAAAAAGATTATAATCGCTTTCAAAGTTTATTAGCAGAAAAAAGTGCATCGCAAAAAGAAATGGACGATATGACGGCTAATTTTGAAATGGCAAAAGCACGTTTAGAATCTGCAAATCAAATGAAAAATGAAATTAATGCACAATTCACCTATAGTAATATGATAGCACCTTTTAGCGGTGTGGTAACGAGTAAAAACATTGATGCGGGTGATATGGCAAATCCAGGAATGCCTCTAATAAGTATAGAAACTCCTGGTAATTTTGAAGTAATGGCCATGGTGCCAGAAACAGAGATTTCACGCATCAATAAGGGGGCAGAAGTTGCTGTTTTAGTGAAGTCAATTGGAGCTACGCTAAAAGGTAAGGTTACTGAAGTTAGCACATCAGCTAAAAATACAGGTGGTCAATATTTAGTTAAAATTGACATAGATAAAACGGAAGCAGATATTCTTTCTGGAATGTTTGTTAGTGTTCAATTTCCGGTTGAAAAACAAACTAAGAATCAAGCCATTTTAATACCTCTAGAATCCATAATATCAAAAGGTCAATTGTCTGGTATTTATACGGTAAGTGAGAGCAATACAGCATTATTACGTTGGTTGCGTTTAGGGAGAACCTATGGAGATCAAGTGGAAGTATTATCAGGTTTAAATGCTGACGAAGCATATATTGTTTCCGCGGAAGGTAAACTTTATAATGGAGCAAAAATTACAGTTCAATAACTAATACGTTGCGTTAATGGTAATCATAGAAATCCTTTTTACGTCAGTTCGAGTGAATTTGCCTAAGCAAATTTGTATAGAGAACAAGTAAAAAGATGGAAAAGAAACCTTGTTAAACGCCCAAAAAATAAGTAAAAAATGAAAGAAGGAATCGCAGGTAAAATTGCCAAAGTCTTTATGCAATCGAAATTAACAGTGCTGTTAATGATTGTATTTATGGTTGTTGGTGTTTATAGTTCGTTTTTAATTCCACGAGAGGAAGAGCCTCAAATAGATGTGCCTATGGCAGACATTTTTATAGGGTATCCTGGTGCAAGTCCTACAGAAGTAGAATCACGTGTTATTAAACCATTAGAGCAATTAATTTCTAATATAAAAGGTGTAGAATATGTGTACTCTACAGCTATGAAGGAACAGGGCATGGTCACTGTTCAATTTTATGTAGGTGAAGATATAGAACGTTCGTTTGTGAAATTATACAACGAAATCAATAAGCATATGGACAAAATGCCGGAAGGCGTAACGTTTCCGCTAGTAAAAACACGTGCCATTGATGATGTGCCTATGCTTGGTTTAACACTATGGAGTGAGAATTACGACGATTATCAATTAGGCCAAATGGCTGATGAACTGGAGGAGGAAATTAAAAAAGTCAATGATGTTTCTATTACGCATAAAATTGGAGGTAGAGACCGTCAATTGCGTGTGGTTTTAGACAAAGACAAATTGGCTGCAAGTGGTTTAGATTTTTTATCGGTTTCTGAAATGATAAAGGCTAATAATAGCCAGTTGAATTCCGGTAGTTTTGATAAAAATGATACAGAGTTTCTTGTAAATACCGGAAAGTTTTTACAAACCGTTACGGATATTGAAAACTTGGTAGTTGGGGTGCAACAAAATCAACCGATCTATTTAAAACAAGTTGCAAAAATTATTGATGGCCCTGAAGTACCTCAAAATTATGTGAGTTTAGGTTTTGGTAAAGGTAGTGAGAAAGCATCTGATTATAAATCTGATTATCCTGCAGTAACCATTTCTGTTGCCAAAAGAAAAGGTGCAGATGCTATGAAAATTGCAGAATTAATTATTGAAAAAGTAGATCATTTGCGTACCACATTGATTCCAGATGATGTACATGTTGAAGTTACTAGAAATTATGGAGAAACAGCATCTCATAAAGTATCTGAATTGTTGTTACACCTTATAGGGTCAATCATAGCGGTAACTTTTGTAGTAATGCTAGCCATGGGCTGGCGTGGTGGTTTGGTGGTATTTTTATCTGTGCCTATTACATTTGCATTGACGTTGTTAAGCTATTATATAATGGATTATACGTTAAACCGAATTACATTATTTGCTCTAGTTTTTGTAACTGGTATTGTGGTCGATGACTCCATTATTATTGCAGAAAATATGCATAGGCATTTTAAAATGAAGCGTTTACCATTTAAACAAGCGGCGTTGTATGCTATTAATGAAGTTGGAAATCCAACTATTTTGGCAACGTTTACGGTAATTGCTTCCGTTTTACCAATGGCTTTTGTTTCTGGATTAATGGGGCCTTATATGGCACCAATGCCAATTGGAGCATCAATTGCAATGATATTGTCGCTATTTGTGGCTTTAACGGTTACACCGTATTTGGGTTATATTTTTTTAAGAGAAAAAACTAAAAAAGGGCAACCAGAAAAAGTTGAAAAACGTTTAGAAGAAACCCGAATTTACCGTTTGTACAACAAATTTGAGCGTCCATTAATGGAAAGTAAATCAAAACGTTGGATATTTTTAGGAGTTACGTTTGTGGTTTTATTAGGTACGATGCTATTGTTTTTCACGCAATCGGTTGTGGTAAAAATGCTGCCTTTTGATAACAAGAATGAATTTCAAGTTGTAATTGATATGCCAGAAGGCACAACGTTAGAGCGAACAGGTGTTGTAACACAAGAAATTGCTCAATACTTATCTTCACGTCCAGAGATTATCAATTATCAAAATTATGTGGGTACATCGGCACCTATTACATTTAACGGTTTGGTACGTCATTACGATTTACGTGGTGGTAGTAATATGGCTGATATTCAAGTAAATTTAATTGATAAAAACGACCGAACAGCACAAAGTCATGATATTGCTAAATTATTGCGTCCAGATATTCAAAAAATAGCTTCAAAATTCAATGCCAACGTGAAGTTAGTAGAAGTCCCACCAGGGCCTCCTGTAATGTCAACCATTGTAGCAGAAGTCTATGGACCTGATTATAACGAGCAAATAAAAATTGCTGATAACATTAAATCAATTTTAAATAATACAGATGATGTTGTAGATGTAGATTGGATGGTCGAAGCTGATCAGACAGAGTATCAATTTGAAATCAATAAAGAAAAAGCCATGTTGTATGGTGTGGCACCAAAGCAGATTGCTTATACCATGAATATGGCGTTATCTAATAGAGCCATTACCACATTATATGATGAAGATGCTATTAACCAAGTGGGATTAGTTTTAAGTCTAGACGAAAAAGAGAAATCGACTATAACTGATATTTCTCAACTTAAAGTAAAATCTAAACAAGGAAATATGGTACCGATTGCTGATTTAGTAACAATTAAAGAAGCAGTAAGTGCGAAAAGCATTTTTCATAAAAATCAAAAACGTGTGGTATATGTGATGGCTGATATGGCTGGTGTATTAGAAAGTCCCGCGTATGCTATTTTAGGAATGGAAGAAAAATTAAAAGAGATTCCATTACCAAAAGGCTATGAAATTAATGAAATGTACTTGGGTCAACCTGAATTTGAAGATAACTATACTGTAAAATGGGATGGGGAATGGCAAATTACCTTAGAAGTGTTCAGAGATTTAGGAATTGCATTTTTAGGTGCTATTATCTTGATTTACATACTAATTGTAGGATGGTTTCAAAACTTTAAAGCACCAATTGTGATGATGGTGGCTATTCCTTTATCATTGATCGGAATTATTCTAGGACACTGGATTATGGGAGCGTTTTTTACAGCAACTTCATTTATAGGGATGATTGCGTTAGCAGGTATTATGGTGCGAAATTCAGTGCTATTAATTGACTTTATCAATCTAAGAACAGCCGATGGCATTCCCTTAAAACAAGCGGCTATTGAAGCTGGAGCAGTGAGAACCACTCCTATTTTATTAACGGCCGGAACAGTGGTTATTGGAGCCTTCGTTATTTTGTTTGATCCAATTTTCCAAGGGTTAGCCATATCATTAATGGGGGGAACTATAGTTTCAACGGTGTTGACTTTATTAGTAGTGCCATTAGTGTATTACATGATAGAGAAGAAAAAATGGGAACATGTTGATGAAAGTGAAGATGGAAGTCCGGAGACAAAAGAAATTGAATTCAAAGGTGAGGAGTAGTATAATCTGATAGCTTTTGTTAATTTATTAGGTATTTAAGACTCAAAAAATTTCCTATTTAGGGGGGAAGATAATTATAAACAACAAATAATAGAACCATGAAACTATTAATAATTACCGCAGTATCGGCTTTTGAAAAAGAGATCAAAAGCATATTAAAAAAATCTGAAGTTAAAGTTTTTTCATATCAAGAAATTAAAGGGTTTAGAGACAGTTCTGAAGAATCTGTGGGTTCTAACTGGTTTGCTGGTGAAACAAACGAAAGAGAATCATTACTGTTCTATGCTTTTGTAAAAAAAGAGAATGTAGACCACGTGTTTTCTTTGGTAGAGAAATTTAACAACGGACAAGAAACACTGTCAAAAGTGCATGTGGTTGTTATGGATATAGAACGATCAATTTAATTAAAAAAAAGAAAGATATGTTACAGAATTATATGAATGCAATTGTTGGGGTCTTTATTATGGCCAGTGTCTTATTAGGTATGTTTGTAAATCCAAATTGGTTATGGTTCACCTTATTTGTAGGAGCCAATTTATTTCAATCTGCATTTACAAAATGGTGCCTTTTAAGTAAAATACTAATGAAACTAGGCGTAAAAGAAGAAGGTGGTGGCTGTAAAGTATAAAGATATTCTTTTACACTTCAATTAGAATTATAACACCCTGTTTAAAATGTCAGTTCGAGCCTTTCGACTACGCTCAAGACAGGCTAAAGTCGAGTACGACAAATTGAAGTCTTTTAGTTTAATTTTAAAAAAAAAAATACAGAAAGTGGTGTTTAGAATGTCTTACTTTCTGTTTGAACGAAGTCGAGAGTTAAGGATAAGCGTTTCTTTTGTGAAGTAAAGTAGCAGTGGATTATAACGCTTAATTGATATCTTTATCTACAAGTTGTCATTGTATAAAAAAAAGTACCCATTTATAAGTTAAAAGGGTACTTTTTTTAATTTTTAAACATGTGTTTTTTTACTTCTGACTTCGGTCTCCTATCTTATTTAAAGTTCCCAATACCATCTTCAAGCCATTTCAAGTATTCATCAGCGTCTGGTGTATAGGCAACAGGTGTATTTAGATTTTCTTCATCATGGCCCATCAAAACATAAAAAGGTTGTGTGTTGGCTTTAAAACGAATAGTTTGAAATTCACTCCATTTTTGACCAATATATTTTAGTTTTTTACCAGGTCGTAATTTTGAGTCGACTTCTTCACCTTCAGGCAATGGACGTTTATCGTCTACATAAAGAGAAATTAAGACTACGTCATTTTTCAACTTATTTAAAATTTCAGGTTTCGGCCATACGTTTTGCTCCATTTTACGACAATTAACACAAGCCCAGCCTGTAAAATCTAACATCACAGGTTTACCTACTTTTTTAGCATAGGCCAATCCTAAGTCATAATCATTAAATGCTAGTATATCATGTGGGGCCAATAAATGAGCTCCTTCAGGAATTTCTGTAATTGTAGATGAACCTCCAGATTTTGAGTTACCAACACCATAAGGTGATTCACTATAATCTAATGGCGGTGGGAAGGCTGAAATTACATTTAATGGAGCTCCCCATAAGCCAGGAATCATATAAATGGTAAAGGTTAATGCTACCAACCCTAAACTCAATCTACCTACTGAAATATGAGGTAAAGGAGAATCATGTGGTAATTTTATTTTTCCGAATAAATAAAGTGCTAAGGTTCCAAAAATAGCGATCCATATTGCAATAAATACTTCACGTTCTAACCAATGTAATTGTAAAACTAAGTCGGCCTGTGATAAGAATTTAAACGCCAAGGCTAATTCTAAGAATCCCAATACAACTTTAACTGTATTTAACCATCCACCAGATTTTGGTAATGAATTTAACCATCCTGGGAAAGCTGCAAATAGGGCAAAAGGTAGGGCAATGGCTAACGAAAAGCCAAACATACCAATAACTGGGGCAAGTCCACCTTTAGAAGCTGCTTCTACCAATAAAGTACCAACAATAGGGCCTGTACAAGAAAAGGAAACAATAGCTAATGCCAAAGCCATAAAAAAGATGCCTATAAGTCCACCTCTGTCTGCTTGATTGTCAATTTTTGTCCCCCATGAACTCGGTAAGGTTATTTCAAAAGCACCTAAAAAGGAAACGGCGAAGAGAACCAAGAGTAAAAAGAAAATGACATTAAACCATACGTTGGTTGCTAATGCATTTAAAGAGTCAGCACCAAAAATACCAGTTACGGCAATACCTAAAATTAAATAGATTGCTATGATTGAAATTCCATAAATAACCGCATTTCTAATTCCAGCTGCTTTCGATTTACTTTGTTTGGTAAAGAAGCTCACCGTCATAGGAATCATAGGAAACACACAGGGAGTTAATAGAGCCGCAAAACCTGATAAAAAGGCGATAAAAAAGATGGTCCACAATCCTCTTTGCGATTCTTCTTTAGGAGTATCGCTGTTTACAGCATCGGTGGTTGTATTTTCTGATTTTTCAATTTCGGCATCTGTAGTAGCATTTACTTTATCAGAATCGGATGTTACCGTATTCTTGATATTAAAATTAAAATCTTTTATAGTTGGAGGTGTACATTGTACATCATTACAGGCCATATATTCAACCTCACCTTTTACAACTGACAATTCATTATTTAAGATTCTGATACGTTGTTTAAATTCAGCTTTGGTATCAAAATATTTAATTTTCATGTTGAATACAGCATCATCTACGGTATGTCCTTCTTCTTCAGAAGTATTTCCTATCAACTCAAAATCATCATTGGTATAAAAAGTAAATGTTGTGGGTATAGGTCCATCTTCTGGTACATTTTGAGCATATAAGTGATAGCCAGATTCAATTGTGGCAGTAGCAATCAGCGTGTATTCTGTATCAGAATTTTTTTCAACTGAAGTAGTCCATTTAACTGGATCAATAATTTGTGAATGTATTGATGAGAACGATAAAAATGCTAAGAAAAGGGTAATTAAAAATTTTGACATTTATATAATTATTTTTTATGTTTTAACTAAGACGAACATTTTTTTAAGAACTATCAAAAAAAAGAAATTAATTTAAAATAAACTCTAAATCGACAGTTGTTGGTGGAGTACACTGTACGTCATTACAAGCCATAAACTCAACTTCACCTGTAATAGTTTTGGTTGTTTTTAAAATTTTTACCAGTTGTTTAAAAGTAGTTTTGTTTTCGAAAAACTTGATGGTCATCTCAAATACAGCGTCATTTACGGTATGGCCTTTCTCTTCTTTGGTATTCCCTTTTTTTGCGTAATTAGCATCGCTTTTAAAAGTAAAAGTTGTGGGTATTGGTCCATCTTCGGGAACATTTTGTGAGTATAAGTGCCAACCAGAATCAATAGTTGCAATTGCTGACAATTCATACTCAGTATCAGATATTTTTTTGACTGAAGTTGACCATTTAACAGGATTTATAATTTGAGCTTGCAATACAGAAGTGGTTAAAGAAACTATTAAAAAAAGTATATATAATTTTTTCATGATAAATTTTTAAAATTAAACAGGCTTAATTAGCCGTAAAAATAACCATTTACTGTCAGTCTAGTGTTGTTAAAATTAGGTTAAAGTTAGTTGTAAGAATAGACAAAGATTTTTTTAAGTAATAATTTTTTAATTATAACCGACTTAATCCTGATTAAAACCCCATTTAAAATCATTTTTTCCGATACCACTATTGATTTTAATTGCAGAAACGATAAACACAATTATTTGTGGACCTAAAACTTATTTATAAAGGTAAGGAAATTGAATACCTTCTATTTTTTTATAGTTTTAAAAACCGAAAGCTTTTTTGACAAAACCTCATATTTATGTAGTATTTTTTAAACTTTTAATTTTAATTAGTGCTAAGCATCAATTTTCTTATCCTTTAGCTTTATTTCCATTAAATAGTTAATTTAAAGAGCTAAGTTAGCATCAAAGTATTCCATAATTTATTTTTTATCTTTGGTTTCTGTTTTCCAACAATCAATGCGAAAATCTTTTTACATATTCTTTATACTCGTTAATTTCTTTTGTACGGTCTTAAATGCTCAGTTTAGCCCTTATTTTAAAAATTATTCTATTGCCGATTATAATGCGGGTAATCAAAATTGGGGATTATCAAAAACGGATAGTAGTCAACTATATGTAGCGAACAACAGTGGGCTTTTAACTTTTGATGGCATTAAGTGGACCCTTTCTGAAATGCCTAATAAAACAGTTATGCGTTCCGTATTGCATAAAGAAGGGAGAATTTATGTGGGCTCTTATGAAGAATTTGGTTATTGGCAAAAAGATGATAAAGGTGTTTTAGAATATCATTCTTTAAGTGATTTGATTAAAGGACAACCTTTTCAAGATGAAGAATTTTGGCAAATTACAGCTTGGAATGATGCGATTATTTTTCGTTCATTTTTTAATATTTACATATATAAAGACGATAAAATAGAAATTATACATCCTCCTTCAACAACAATTTCTTGCCACGTAGTTGATAATCAGTTTTATGTAGCCACTTTAAGGCATGGTATTTTTAGCTTAAAAAATAATAAACTAATGCCTTTTATTACTGAAGAAGTATTAAAGGAAAAAAAGGTGAGTTTTATTACTTCCTATCAAAATAATAGTTTGTTAATAGGGACAGCTTTGCATGGTTGTTTTATTTATGAAAATAAAAAACTCATTCCTTGGCAAGCTCCAATAAATAATGAACTAAAGAAGTATCAGCTAAATAATTTTTCAAAAAACAATAATAACTTCATGTTTGGTACCATCCAAAATGGACTCTATATAACGAATAAGAAAGGGCAAATTGAATTTCAAGTAAATAAGGAAAATGGGTTGCTTAATAATACCATTTTAGGGCAGACATTGACTAATGATGGAAAACTATGGTTGGGCTTAAATAGTGGTATTGCTCAAATTGATCTAAGCTCAAATCTTATTTTTTATAATGACAGTTCAGGTAAATTAGGGGCCGTTTATGATATAATTAATTTTAGAAACACCACTTATATTGGTAGTAATACCGGACTGTATTATTTGGACAAAGAAAACAAATTAAAATTTATAGCTCATTCTCAAGGTCAAGTTTGGGATTTAAAAGAGATTAATGGACAATTATTTTGTGGTCATAATAATGGAACTTATTTAGTAGAGCATAATAAATTAAAACTAATATCAGCACATGCTGGTGGATGGGTAATCAAAAAAGTACCAGAGCGGCAAAATATTTATGTCCAAGGTACATATGTCGGATTGGTATCCTATAAAAAGGAAGGCAATTCTTGGCAAGTAAAACATTTGGGAGCAACAACAAACCCTTTTCGATTTTTGGTTTTTGAAAACAAATATACTGCCTGGGCTGCACATGCATATAAGGGGTTGTATCGAATTAAATTTGATACCAATTATGATAGCATAGTCAGTATTAAAAATTATAATACCAAAGGTTTGAGTTCTCAATACAATGTTCGTGTTTACAAAATTAAAAATGACATTTGTTTTAAAACGAACGAAGGATGGCAAAAATATGAAGCTTTAAAAGATAGCATAGTAGATGCTCCCATTTTAAATAATGAATTTGGTAAGCACACCTATGTTATTTCAGAAGAAAATGAAAACATTCTTAGCTTAAAAAAAGTGCTTTCCATTGAATTCAAATCATTCAATACCATTAATTATCAGATGATTGTAACTGATGAATATTTAAAAAACAGGTTGGTTATAGGTTATGAAAATATTTCAAATTTTAACAATAATCAGTTAGCACTAAGTTTAAATGATGGCTTTATGATTACTGATAAATCAAAAACAATCTTAAATAAGAAACCGTTAAAACCTATTATCGATGATTTTAAGTTAAATGGAAAAAAACTTTCACTTGAGCATATAAATAATGAAGATTTTAAATATAAAAGTAACGTTTCCATTGGTTTGACAGTTAATGGTACATCAAACCATTTCTTTGAGTATACTTTTGATACCATTGCTCCAATAAAATGGATTGTTATTGAAAACGAAAAAATAGAATTAAACAATTTAACTGAAGGAGAGTATTCCCTATATTTTCGATCAAATAACACTTTTAAAATACCTTCAGAAGTTATATGTTTAAATTTTGATGTGAGTCCACCGTGGTATAGAGCAAAGACAGGTTATTTATTATATGTTTTATTAGGACTATTAATAATTGCTATTTTTTATTTTCTGCATAAGGGGAAAATTGCCAAGGAGCAACGACTTTTACAACTCGAATTGGAAAAAAAGCAAGCCATTATACTTAAAGAAGCAGAAATAGAAAATGAAAAACGGTTGATATCAATTAGAAATGAGGGCCTAAAAAGTGAAGTTAAATTAAAAAGCAAGCAACTGGCAAACAATGCGATGTCATTGGTAAAGAAAAATGAAACGTTAACGAGTTTAAAAAGAGAATTCGTTTTAAACAGGAATAGCATTGACCTAGAACTTTATCAAAAATTACTGAAGAAAATTGATGGATCATTAGGTCAAAAAGATGAATGGAAAATCTTTGAATATAATTTTAATCAGGTTCATGAAGATTTTTTTATAGGCTTAAAAAAACAATTTCCAAAATTGACACATAAAGATTTAAAATTGTGTGCCTATATTAAAATGAATATACTAACTAAAGAAATTGCCCCATTAATGAATATTTCTGAAAGAGGAGTTGAAACACACCGTTACCGCCTAAAAAAGAAATTAAATTTAGACAAGGAAGATTTGCAAACATTCTTGAAAATTTACTAGTCTATTTTGTAAATGTGATAATTCCACCTACAATAATTTGTAAAAACAGGAATTTTGATTGCTTAATACGTACGTCATTACTACGTCATTTATATATAAATCTCCCCAAATTAATATAATTTAGATTGATTTAAACTACGTCAATAGTGATTTTTTTAACTTTAACATCTCTTGACGTAACTAAAATGTATTTCATTTTTTGAATACAGATTTACTTGTATTAAATTTAACCATACTAACATTCAAATATATAATTTTATGAAAAGAGCATGTTTAAAAAGCACGAACTTTAGTAAAAAAGGTATAGTTAAATCAAATTCAAATCCTTTAATTAAAATAGGATTTTGGATGACTTCAAAAATACCTTTACTATTGTTATTTTTTATCTTCACGCTAACAGCAAATGCCCAAGAAATAACTGTTTCTGGGATGGTTACAAGTGCAGATGATAATTTACCACTACCCGGAGTTAATGTCATTATTAAAGGAACCACAAATGGTACAAGTACTGATTTTGATGGTAATTATTCCATTTTGGTAAATAAAGGTGAAGTTTTAGACTTCAGTTTTATTGGTTTTACAAATCAAAGTATAACTGTAGAAGACCAAACAGAAATTAATGTGGTGATGCAAGTTGATGCACAAGCCTTAGATGAAGTAGTTGTTGTTGGATATGGTGAATTAAAGGTAAAAGATTTAACTTCAGCTATTACAACGATTAAAGCAGAAGAAATTGGTAAAACACCTACCGGTCAAGCTATGCAAGCTTTACAAGGAAAAGTGGCAGGTTTACAAGTTGTAAGTAGCGGTGCACCTGGTGCATCTCCAACTATACGTGTTAGAGGTATAGGTAGTTATCCTGGTGTGGGTGATGAAAGTCCACTATATGTTGTGGATGGTATGTTTTATGATAATATTGATTTTTTGAACCCATCAGATATTGCTTCAATATCTGTTTTAAAAGATGCTTCTGCGTCTGCAATTTACGGAGTAAAGGCTGCTAATGGGGTAATTTTAATTGAGACCAATTCAGGAAAGTTTAATCAAAAGGGGCAAATTACATATGATGGATATTATGGAACTCAAATTGCCCAAAATGTTTTAAAAATGGCCAATTCAGAGCAATTTGTAAATATGGCAATGGAATCAGGTTCACCTACAGATATTGGCTATGTACAAAACGCAATGCAACGTTATGGAAGAAGTAGAACCAATCCTAATGTTCCTGATGTTAATACCGATTGGTATGATGAAATTTTACGACCAGCTGCAATTATGAATCACAGTTTAAATTTTACAGGAGGTAGTGAAAACGCCAGTTATGCTATTGGAACCAATTACTTCGCTCAAGAAGGGGTTTTAGATATGAAAAATGAATATGAGAGATTTAATGTGCGAGCAAAACTTGATTTTAAAGTAAACAATTGGTTGACAGTTGGAGGTAATACCATTTTTAGTAATGGAACAACGTATGCACAAGAATCTAGTGCTTGGTTCACCGCTTATTATGCGGTACCTATTATGCCGGTATTAGATCCGTCAAATACTGAGGCATGGCCTACAGCTCTAAATTTCAAGAAAAATGGGGATACTTTCCTACAATAGGTGCAGGATGGGTACTTTCTAGTGAGTCATTTATGGAAGACAATAATGTAATAGACTATTTAAAAGTAAGAGCAAGTTGGGGGCAGTTAGGTAATGACAAAGTTCCTGCAAGTGATGGTGCCAATTCTTTAAGTACAGAGGAAGTTGCAATTGGAGATCAATTAGAAACAGGTACAGTAGGCAGTAGTACTTTTGACTACTTAAAATGGGAACGAACTGAAGAATATAATATCGGAATTACTTCAAGAATTTTGGATAATAAATTATCAATTGAAGCTGATTATTATATTAGAAATACTAAAAATGCTATAATTCCTATTAATGTACCCGCTACAGGTCAAAGTATTAGAAGGAATAGTGGTGAAATAAGAAATTCTGGTTTTGAATTATCGTTAAATTGGAAAAAATCAATTTCAGATAAGTTAAGTTATAATGTTGGTGTCAATTTGAGTACCTTAAACAATGAAGTTATTGATATTTTTGGTCAAGACTATATTGATGGTGGTTCAGCAGAATTTAGACAACGAACTATTGTAGGTGAACCCTTATTGGCATTTTTTGGATATGAAGTAGCAGGTGTATATCAAAATGATGCTGAAATTGCTGCAGATCCAACCGCTCAAAATGAAATCAATAATAATAACAATATCTTAGTTCCAGGTGATTTCAAATATCGAGATGTGAATAACGATGGAAAAATAGATGGAGATGATAGAGTGGTTCTTGGTTCTTATTTACCTTCATTTAATTACGGATTTAATTTAGGTATAGATTATAAAAACTTTTCTTTTTCAGCGAACATGTTGGGGCAAACAGGTAATAAAATCTTAAATAGAAAAAGAGGAGAAGTGATCTTTACTCCTGATGGTAATATGGATGCAGATTTGGCTATAAATCGTTGGCACGGTGAGGGGACTTCTAATACATACCCATCATCTTCAGGTTTAAGAAGAGGATGGAATCAAAAGATGAGCGACTACTTAGTAGAGGATGGTTCGTTTTTTAGATTGCAAAATGTTCGTATGGCCTATAAATTTAATGGTGAAGAATTATTTGGTACACCTATGCCAAATGCAACCATCTCATTAACGGCAGAAAGACCTTTAACTGTGTTTAGTTATAATGGGTTTAACCCAGAAGTGCAAAATGGTATTGATAGACAAGTTTATCCAATACCAGCAGTGTATACAGTAGGATTAAATATCATATTTTAAAAAGAAATTATGAAAAACATAAAAAATTTCACAAAGTATTTTTTGGTCATATTAGTAGCAATGGTAGCTATTAACTGTGACAGCAAATTAGATGACCCTGTTGAAAATTTATCATTGTCAGCAGAAGAAGATTTTACGCAATCGAGCAATATGATTTCACCTTTAATTGGTGCTTATGCTCAGTTTTATAGTCGTGGATGGGAGGAGTCGTTATTGATTTCAGTAAGGGGAGATGATGTAAACCATGGTGGTTTAGGCGATCAACAACCATTCGCAGATACCGATTTTTATAATTATGATAAAGATTATTGGATGTACAATTCAGTATGGCAAAACGGATATAGAGATATATTTGATTTACACAATGCCATGGAACGTATAGAAAAATATAAAGATGCTGGGGCCGATGCTGCACTTGCTAATCAATATGTGGCAGAAGTTAAAGTTTTACGTGCACATTTACTCTTTGAAATTAGTCGTCTTTGGAGTGCAATGTTTATAACAACTTCGTCAGATGCTTCTGAATTGTATCAAGCTAATGTGTCATCAAGGGATGAAGTATTACAACATATTTCTGATCAAATGGATGAAGCTATTCCGAATTTATTAGATGAACATCCTGCAAATAGAGCAGATGTTACTGGAGGCGTTACAAAACATGCTGCATTGGCTATAAAGGCTCGAGCAAATTTGGAACTGAAAAATTATCAAGCTGTGGCAGAGGCTACAGGTCAAATAATCAGCTCTAATAAATTTAGTTTATTTCCTGATTTTTATGAGGAATTTAAAACTGCTGGAAAATTGAGTCAAGAGAATATATTGGAAATGCAGTATTCTGACTTTGGACAAGGTTCAGGGCCTAGTGAAAATCATTTATGGGCACCTTATGGACCTCAAGGCTGGACTCCTGCGGTAACCGGAGCGAGTGCTGGATGGGGGTTTTACGAACCTAGCTTAAAATTTATTAAGTTTATGTTAGATCGTAATGAAACGGTACGGTTAGAAACTTCAGTATTATTTACAGATAGAGGAATTGCTAAAATTAAAGAAGATCCAGATTATGCAACGTTGCCTAGTTGGATATCAAATACTACCCGTGATGGTGATGTAATTAATGATTATGCAAGAGCAATGTTTGCTAGTGGTAAACATTATTTACCCTCTAATGAGCTCATTGCAGGAAGAACGTCTTATGGTAGCAATAAAGATTTTATCGTAATTCGTTATTCAGAAGTATTGCTAATGTATGCAGAGGCTCTAACACAAGGAGCCACCGGTACTGGAATGACTGCAGATCAGGCTGTAAATCTAGTCAGAGACCGAGCTGGATTAGCTGGTTTATCTGGGGTAACTAAACAACAAGTTATGGATGAAAAATTTGCTGAATTAGGAATGGAATGGGGTATCAGGTATTATGATATGGTTAGATTGGGTACAACTAATGAGTTAAACTATGATGATCATATATATTCTGACAATAAAAGATTTTTACCTTTTCCTCAAAATCAAATTGATCAAATTCCTGCTTTAAGAGCTTATGTTCAAGGACTATAAAAAAAACTAAAGATGAAAAAAATTAGAAATATTCTTCCGTACTTATTATTAGTACTATTTATATATTCCTGTAATGATGGAATTGACCCACTTACTGAGGTAGCTCCAGGGCCAGACGCCACGGCACCAGATGTAATGATTAAGTATCCAATTGAGGGCACAAAAATAAAGGTAAATGAGCCTGTTGTGCCAATTACCATTGAATTTGAAGTTACAGATGATATCGAGGTTGCAGACATTCAGGTGCTGATGGATGGTACTGAAATTGCTATGATGAGTGATTTTTTAGACTATCGTCGCGTATTAGCAGAAGTAGCTTTTGATAATGTTACTACAGGTGTTCATGAATTAAAAGTTACAGCAACTGATTTAGACGGTAAATCGACTACATCTACTGTGAATTTTGAAAAAGAACCACCTTATATTCCTTTATTTCCAGATTTAGGCGAACAGTTTTATATGGCTTTTGATGGCGATTATACGGAATTAATAACGGTTACTAAAGCTACTAAAATTGGCACACCTGGTTTTTCAGGTGAGGGTGTTGCAAGTCCCAACGCTTATGCGGGTGCAATAGCATCTGAATTAACATTTCCTGTTGAAAAAATGAACTTAGGATCCGAAATAACGGGTATGTTTTGGTATAAAGTTAATGCTAGTCCTGACCGTGCAGGTATATTAGTTATTGGGGATAATGCTGATGATCGTAACCAAGGCTTTAGGTTGTTTAGGGAAGGTAGTGGTACAGAGCAAAGAATAAAATTAAATGTAGGTACTGGTGATGGTGATAGTTGGAATGATGGTGGCGTTATTGACGTTACCGCTGGAGATTGGGTAAATGTTGCATTCACTATATCTGATACTAAAAGTGTCATTTATTTTAATGGAATTGAACAAAATTCGGGAAGTTTGTCAGCCCCAATTGATTGGACAGGTGCTTCCGTTCTTGATATAGCTTCTGGCGGTGAAACTTTTTCATACTGGGGGCATGCAAATGACCTAAGTTATATTGATGAATTACGTTTCTTTGATAAAGCGTTATCTCAAGAAGAAATTCAGAATGTTCTCGGTGTAACCAATCCTTATGAACCTGCCGATGGTGAGACTTTGTATATGACTTTTGATGATAATTTTAGCAATAAAGTAGGCGGAGTAGTTGCCGAAGAAGTTGGTAGTTTAGGTTTTGCAAGTGAAGCAAAAAAAGGCTCAAATGCTTTTGCAGGAGCTACAGATTCATACCTAACATATCCTATCGATGGTTTATTCGGTGAAGCATTTAGTGTAGCATTTTGGTATAAGGTAAATGGAGAACCTGATAGAGCAGGTATTATCGTTGTAGGAAATGATACACCAGAAAATAGAATGCAAGGTTTTAGAATTTTTAGAGAAGGTGATGGTTCTGAACAAAGAATTAAATCTAACATTGGTATCGGCACAAGTGAGGTATGGAATGATGGAGACGTTATTGATGTGACAGCCGGTGAATGGGTACATATTGCAGTAACGGTCACTACTACAAAAAGTAAAATATTTTTTAATGGTGTAGAAAAAAGAGCTTCTGACATGGCATCTCCTATTGATTGGACGGGCTGCAATAATATGAGTATTGGTTCAGGAATGCCAACTTTTGGTTATTGGAATCACTTATCAGATTCAAGTTATATTGATGAATTAAAAGTGTTTAATAAGGCATTATCAAGTGAAGAAATACAAGATTTAATGTAACGTATATTTAAGTTGAGTTAGTAATTTCCGTCTGGGGGTATTAATAGCTTTATTAGTTGACAAACCAACTAAAACCTGGATGGTCTTTTGGCTGCATTCTTAATTGAATGCAGCCAAAATTTACTATACTATTTGTCATTCCTAGTGAAATAAACGAATGTTTTTCAGCGAACTACAAATTAAATGGAGCGAAGAATCTGTTCAAAACTAGTAGAGAGCTTTATTATAATAATATTACAAAAAATGAAAAAATACAATCACCTATATATATTGACCTTGATACTGTTTTTTGTCTTTTCTTGTGAAAAGAAAAAAGAGTTAGAAGAAATTAAAACTAGTGGTAGCGAAGAAGTTGTTGACTTTAAACTAACAGCTGAGGATGAAATTTTGCTAGATACCATTGAAAAACAGACGTTTAATTACTTTTGGGAAGGTGCAGAACCAAATTCTGGATTAGCCCGAGAACGTTTGCATATGGATGATATTTATCCCACATCACCTAAAAATACGGTAACCACGGGAGGGAGTGGCTTCGGACTCATGGCTATTTTAGTAGGAGTTGAAAGAAAGTTTATAACTAGAGAACAGGCTCTTAAAAGGTATCAAAAAATAGTAGCCTTTTTAGAAAAATCTGATCGTTTTCATGGGGCTTGGCCGCATTGGATTAACGGAGAAAATGGTAAAGTAGTAGCTTTTAGCAAAAAAGATAATGGTGGAGATTTGGTAGAAACCGCATTTTTAGCACAAGGTTTATTAACGGTTGCAGAGTACTTTAGAGAGGGAAATACCGATGAAAAAATATTGGTAAGTAGCATTGAAAAACTTTGGAAAACTATTGATTGGAATTGGTATACAAAAGGAGAAGATGTATTGTACTGGCATTGGTCACCTGAATATCAATGGGAAATGAATTTTCCTGTAGGCGGTTATAATGAGGCCTTAATTATGTATGTACTTGCGGCCTCTTCGCCAACACATCCAATTCAAAAATCTGTTTATGATAAAGGTTGGGCAAGAAACGGAGATATAACAAAAGACACGGTTTATTATGGTTTAGAAACTGAATTAGATCATTATGAACATGATAAATCTCCCGTGGGACCACTTTTTTGGGCACATTATTCGTATTTAGGATTAAACCCTAAAGGCTTAACTGATCAGTATGGAGATTATTGGAAGTTAAATCAGAATCATGCTATGATTCATTATAATTATGCGTTGGATAATCCTAAAAAATATAAAGACTATGGTGAGGATTATTGGGGACTTACTTCTAGTTACTCCATTAAAGGTTATGATGGACATCGTCCCGATAGAGATCTTGGAGTAGTTTCACCTACTGCAGCACTTTCTTCATTTCCGTATACACCCAAGGAGAGTATGCAAATGTTAAGGCACCTCTATAAAGACATGCCAGAATATATTGGTAAATATGGACCGTATGATGCTATTGCTTTAGATAGTGATTGGAAAACGGTAAGGTATTTAGCCATTGACCAAGGTCCAATTCCTGTAATGATTGAAAATTATAGATCTGGCCTACTATGGAATTTATTTATGAAAAATAAAGATGTTCAAAAAGGATTAAAGAAATTAGGGTTTCAAAGTCCAAATTTAAAAACAAATGATTAAAAGAATCACATATATACTATTACTAATTACAATTATTTCGTGTAAAGACGATGCATACGTATATGAACCACCTGTGATAATTGAACCGGACCCTGTACCAACACTTACAGATGAAGAGTTATTAGATCTAACACAAAAAGAAACCTTCAAGTATTTTTGGGATTTTGCTCATGTTAATTCTGGAGCAGCGAGAGAACGTTATCATCCTGGTAATCCTTCAAATGATGCCAATACAGTAACTACAGGAGGAACTGGTTTTGGATTAATGGCTATTTTAGTTGGTGTAGAACGAGGGTTTGTAAGTAGAACAGAAGCATCAGAAAGGCTAACTAAAATTTTAATTTTTTTAGAAAATGCAGACCGCTTTCATGGAGCGTGGCCACATTGGTTAGACGGAGATACAGGTGCTGTAAAACCTTTTAGTACCAAAGATAATGGTGGTGATTTAGTGGAGACGGCTTTTTTAGTGCAGGGTTTAATCTGTGTTAAAGAATATTTTAAAAACGGAAATGATTCCGAAAAGGAACTGGCTGCAAAAGCAGATGTTCTTTGGAAAGAAGTAGATTGGAAC
Source organism: Aureibaculum luteum (assembly GCF_003449015.1). GTDB lineage: Bacteria > Bacteroidota > Bacteroidia > Flavobacteriales > Flavobacteriaceae > Aureibaculum > Aureibaculum luteum. The sequence continues at coordinate 330,723 of NZ_QRGD01000002.1, forward strand.
TGGTACACTAACGGTAATAATGAATTGTTATGGCATTGGAGCCCTAATTTTGGTTTTGACATAAATTTAAGATTGAAGGGATATAATGAAACATTAATCACTTATATTTTGGCCGCAGCATCACCAGATTATAGTATTTCTAAAGAAGTTTATGAAGTAGGCTGGGCGGATAACGGTACTATAAAATCAACTGAAACTCAATATGGATTCCCATTGATATTGAAACATGCTGGTGCTCCACAATTCGGTGGGCCTTTATTTTTTGCTCACTATTCTTATTTGGGTTTAAATCCCACCAATTTATCAGATCAATATGCTAATTATTGGCAGCTGAATATAAGTCATGCTAATATCAATTATCAATACTGTGTAGAAAACCCTAAAAACTTTAGAGACTATGGAAAAGACTGTTGGGGGTTGACCGCAAGTTATTCTAGAAATACTGATGGCTCCATAGGTTATATGGCTCATAGTCCAACTAACGATATTGGCGTTATTTCTCCAACGGCTGCAATAAGTTCTATACCCTATACCCCTCAGGAATCTTTAAAAGCATTACATTATTTTTATGAACATAAAGATATTTTATTAGGTCCAGCAGGTTTTTATGATGCCTTTAGTCCGCAATACAATGATTGGGTAGCGGAAGCTTATTTAGCAATAGATCAAGGTCCACAAATTATAATGATAGAAAATTATAGAACTGGGTTATTATGGAATTTATTTATGCAAAACAATGATGTTAAAAATGGATTAAACAAATTAGGGTTTAATTATTAGTAGGTCATGCCATATAGGATCTCTTAAATTAAAACATTTGGTATGGAATTACACGTAAGGATATAAAAAGAATGGCATTGGATAATTGCGATCCTTTTGACCCAATATAAGGTGTTTTTAAATTGTTTTAGAAAGTTTAGTTTTTGAGATAAAAAAGTGCTAACACCTGTTTAAATTATTTTAACTTTAAGGTCCAAATAAAAATAAAAAAAGATGAAAACAAAAATAATACTTACCATGGTCTTCTTTTGTTCTGCATTCTCAATATATGCACAACATCAACAGGAATTTGTAAAAGAATATTTGGTAGAAGGAACAGATACGTTGAAATTAAGGGTTTTGTATCCAAAAGATTTTAAAAAGACTGAAAGTTACCCCTTGGTGGTATTTCTTCATGGAGCAGGCGAAAGAGGGAATGATAATAAAAAGCAATTGACACATGGGAGTAAATTGTTTGTAGATTCTATTCAAAAATATCCTGCTATTGTAATTTTTCCGCAATGTAAAGAAGAAGATTATTGGGCAAATGCAACTGTTGATAGAACCACACAACCTTTAACATTAAGTTTTCCAACAGAAAGTAAACCTACAAAATCGATGCACTTAGTAATGCGATACTTAGATGAATTGGTGAAGAACTCCTATATAAAAAAGGAACAGATTTATCTTGGTGGTCTTTCGATGGGAGGTATGGGGACTTTTGAATTATTAAGTAGAAAACCAAATTTTTTCGCGGCTGCTATTGCCATTTGCGGAGGAGGGAATCCAGAATTGGCTGAAAAATATGCAAAGAATACCGCCATGTGGATTTTTCATGGAGCGGAAGATAATGTTGTAAATCCACAATTATCCGTAAAAATGGTATCTGCATTATTAAAGTATGGAGGAAAACCAAATTTCAATATCTATAGTAAAGCCAATCATAACAGTTGGGATAGTGCTTTTGCAGAGCCAGAATTATTGTCTTGGTTGTTTTCCAATAAAAAAGAGTAGCTCATTAAAATTTTAAAAAAATATCCTAACCGAGAAATCAGGATTTAAAATCAAGTAAAAATGAATCGACTAAAATTACGAAACACCTTGTTTCTAATCACTTTTTCGTTACTTTTTATGTCTTGTCAAAGCCAAAAAGTAACCACTGTTCAGACCACATTATCAATCGAAGAAAAAGTAGATTCACTGTTAAATTTAATGACATTAGAAGAAAAAATTGGTCAATTAAATTTACCAAGTGCAGGCCAAATAACCACAGGGCAAGCTACAAATTCTGATATCGCTGGTAAAATTGAAAAAGGCTTAGTAGGTGGACTTTTTAATATAAAATCAGCCGCAAGTATTCATGAAATACAAAAAATTGCAGTGGAAAAAAGCCGTTTAAAAATTCCTTTACTTTTTGGAATGGACGTCATTCATGGCTATAAAACTACATTTCCAATTCCTTTAGGGTTATCCTCTTCTTGGGATATGGATCTTATTGAAGAAACGGCCAGAGTAGCAGCGAAAGAAGCCTCTGCAGATGGTATTAACTGGACGTTTTCTCCTATGGTTGATATATCTAGAGACCCTAGATGGGGTAGAGTTTCGGAAGGTTCTGGGGAGGATGTATATGTGGGTAGTAGAATTGCTGAAGCCATGGTAAAAGGTTATCAGGGTGAAGATTTAGCTCTAGATAACACCATTATGGCGTGTGTAAAACACTTTGCTCTATATGGTGCTGCAGAAGCAGGTAGAGATTATAATACGGTAGACATGAGTAAAATTAGAATGTATAACGAATATTTACCTCCTTACAAGGCTGCTGTTGATGCTGGTGTGGGTACAGTAATGGCGTCATTTAATGAAATAGATGGTGTGCCAGCAACGGGTAACAAATGGTTACTTACCGATTTATTAAGAAAGGATTGGGGATTTAATGGTTTTGTAGTCACTGATTATACAGGTATTAACGAAATGATAGCTCATGGTATGGGTGATTTGCAACAAGTGTCTGCTATGGCTTTAAAAGCAGGAAGTGATATGGATATGGTGGGTGAAGGTTTTTTAACCACACTAAAAAAGTCTATAGACCAAGGTAAAGTTAGTATAGATGAATTAGATAATGCCGTTAAAAAAATAGTAACTGCAAAATATAAGTTGGGACTTTTTGATCATCCATATCAGTACAGTAATGTTGAACGAGCAAAGAAGGAAGTTTTTACTAAAGAGAATAGAGATTTTGCAAGAAAAGTTGGTGCGGAATCAATGGTTTTATTAAAAAATGAAAATAATGTTTTACCATTAAAAAAATCAGGAACTATAGCTTTAATTGGCCCATTATCAAATACGGCGTTGAATATGGCAGGGACATGGAGCGTAGCAACAGATCAAGAAAAATCAATTCCCTTGTTGGAAGGTTTAAAAACAGTGGTCGGTAATAAAGCAACTATAGTACATGCCAAAGGAAGTAATGTGGATAATGATTTAGACTTTGAAAAACGAGTGACCATGTTTGGGAAAGAAATTCCAAGAGATGGTAGAACGGACAAAGATCTATTAGATGAGGCTCTAAACGTAGCTTCAAAAGCTGATGTTATCGTGGCTGCAATTGGTGAAACTGCTGAATTCAGTGGAGAGAGTAGTAGTGTAACTAATCTTCAGATACCACAAGTACAAAAAGAATTGTTGAATGCCTTATTAAAAACGGGTAAACCATTGGTTCTTGTGTTGTTTACAGGCAGACCATTGGCCATAACCGAAGAAGATAAAAATGTACCAGCAATTCTAAATGTATGGTTTCCAGGAAGCGAAGCAGGCTTAGCAATTTCAGATGTATTATTTGGTGATGTAAATCCTTCAGGTAAATTAACAGCTACGTTTCCGATGAATGTTGGTCAAGTTCCTATCTTTTATAATCATAAAAGTACGGGAAGGCCTTTGGGGAATAAGGAAGGCAGATTTGAAAAATTTAAAAGTAACTATTTAGATGTTAAAAATGAGCCTTTATATCCTTTCGGATATGGCTTAAGTTATACGACATTTGATTATGGTAAATTACAATTATCTACAAAAGAAATTTCATTTTCTGAAAAATTAACAGCCACTGTAACGGTTACGAATTCAGGAAATTATGATGGGGCAGAAGTAGTGCAACTTTATATTCGAGATAAGGTAGGAAGTGTTACCCGTCCCGTAAAAGAATTAAAAGGTTTTCAAAAAATATTCCTAAAAAAAGGAGAAAGTAAAAAGGTGAGTTTTACGCTATCAATAGAAGATTTGAAATTTTATAATAGTGATTTAAATTTTGTTGCGGAACCTGGCGATTTTGACATTGCGATTGAAGGCTCTTCTGCATTTGAGTTTAAAGAAGGTTTTGTCTTAAAAAAATAAAGAACTGAATGTACAATTGAAGCTGCTTAAATAACCTTATCAAGCTTAAACTTTTTGTTAAATTAGCATCTCAATAAAAATCAAAAATGAAAAAACTTACCACATTACTTATTTTTTTACTTTTAGCTACAGTTAATGCACAAACAAAAACGACCTATACCTACGCTATAAAAGGAAAGGATACGTTGCAATTAGATGTTTATCAGCCTGAAAACAGTGTAACTACAGCTACATTACCTACATTGTTATGGATGCATGGTGGTGGTTTTGGAGGTGGAGCAAGAGACGACGAACGGGAGCAAATATTAGCAGAATATGCAGCGAATAATGGTTTTGTAGGGATATCAATTTCATACCGTTTAATGAGAAAAGGGGAGCCTACAGGTTTTGGATGTAATTGTCCCAAAGAGGAAAAACTTATTACATTCAAAGGTGCCGCTGAAGATTATATGGACGCGGCATTATTTGTGACAAATAATGCAAAAAAATTAAATATAAATACAAATAAAATTATAGCTGGTGGTAGTAGTGCAGGAGCAGAGGGTATTTTAAATGCTGTGTACATGCGTGAATATTTTATTAAAAATTTAGAGAAATATAAAACAGTACAATTTGCAGGTGTATTTTCGTTGGCAGGAGCCATCGTAAATGCTAATTATATAACAAAAGAAAATGCAATTCCGACAGTATTATTCCATGGAACAGACGATAATTTAGTTCCTTTTGGTGCGGCATCACATCATTATTGTGATGTTGAAAAACCAGGATACCTTGTGTTGGAGGGCTCTAGTATTATTGCTGAAAAATTAAGGGAATTGGAAACCTCTTATTATTTTTATGTAAAAAAAGGTGGAAAACATGAAATGGCTGGAGTTCCTTTATATGATTTAGACAATGTGTTTAATTTTTTTAAACAAACCGTTTTAGATGATAAAACCATACAGATTAAGAAAATAAACAATAAATAAATTATGCATCATCTTCTCATTGTTATATTTTTATCTTTATTCTTGCTGTCTTGTAATAATAAACAGAAAAACAACAAAGAACAACTCGAGAAGCCTGCGAGACCGAATATAATATTTATAATGGCAGATGACCATGCCGAACAAGCCATTAGTGCTTATGGACATCCGATAAGTAAATTAGCACCAACGCCAAACATTGATAGAATAGCGGAAGCTGGAGTACGCTTTGATAATAATTTTAATACCAATTCAATTTGCGGACCAAGTAGAGCTGTTATTTTAACAGGGAAGCACAGTCATATTAACGGATTTAAAATGAATGGTGATAAATTTGATGGCAATCAAGTTACCTTACCAAAATTACTACAAAAAGAAGGTTATCAAACGGCTATCGTAGGGAAATGGCATTTACATGGATATCCACAAGGCTTTGATTACTGGAACATTATTGAAGATCAAGGGCACTATTATAATCCCGATTTTATACATAATGGAGATACAACAAGAATAGAAGGTTATGCCACAGATATAATTACAGACATGAGTTTAAAATGGTTGGAAGAAAATTCAAAAAAAGAGAAACCTTTTTTTATGATGATTCATCACAAAGCTCCACATAGAAACTGGATGCCTGCTCCAAGACACATGAACTTATATGATTCGGTTACCTTTCCTATGCCTGAAAGCTATTTCTCAAAACACGAAAATCAGTTATCAGCACAGCTGCAATTGCAAACAGTCTATAAGGATATGTATGAAGGGCACGACTTAAAAATGACACTAAGAAAAGGTAGTCCAGAATTAGCTCATAATCCATGGACAAATGATTTTGATAGAATGTCTTTTGAGCAACGAGCGGAATGGGACAAAGCGTATCAATCCAAAAATGATGCTTTTCATGATGCTAACTTGACAGGTAAAGCATTGGCGGTATGGAAATACCAACGTTATATGCAAGAGTATTTGGCTACCATTAAATCAGTTGATGAGGGGGTAGGTAAAGTTCTCGATTATTTAGAAGAAAATGAGTTGTCAGAGAACACTATTGTAATATACACTTCAGATCAAGGGTTTTATCTCGGAGAAAAAGGTTTCTTTGATAAACGCTATATGTATGAAGAGTCTTTAGGCATGCCTTTATTAATGAAATATCCTAAAGGTATTACAAAAGGAACAATAGTAGAAGCATTAACACAAAACTTAGATTTTGCGGAGACTTTTTTAGACTATGCCCAAGCTCAAATTCCCGCAGATATGCAAGGAAAATCACTAAAGCCATTGTTAGAAGGTAAGTTACAGGATAAGGATTTTAGAGATGCGATTTATTACCATTACTATGATTTTCCTGCATTTCATATGGTTCATAAGCAGTATGGAGTAAGGACAAAACGTTATAAGTTAATTCATTTTTATGATGATATTGACGCATGGGAGTTATATGACTTACAGACAGACCCAAAGGAGAATAAAAACCAAATAGATAACCCAGAATTCAAAGCGATAAAAGAAAGCTTATTAATTACATTAGATTCACTGCAAAAGGTATATAAAGTAACTGAAAAGGATTTTAAAAAGGCTTCAAAGAATGCGGTGAATCTTAATTATGAAAAATTTAAAAGGTTGAGAGGTACTGAACCTTTGATAGACTTTTAACAATTTATTTAATTTGTTTACCTTAGACGTTCTAAAAATAAACCGACCCCTTATGAAAATTACTGCTACAATTTGTAAACTTATTACCTTGTTAATTTTAGTGTGCATGGTGTCATGTACACCAAAAGAAAAACCAACGAAGAAGTGGTTGAAAGGGAATTTGCATGCCCATTCCTATTGGAGTGATGGCGACGATTTTCCAGAAATGATAATGGATTGGTATAAAACCAATTCATATGATTTTACGGTACTTTCTGATCATAACACCTTAAATGAAGGCGATAAATGGATTACGATATCTAAGAAAGAACATCTGCAAAAAGGATTTAAAAATTACCTAAACAAATTTGGGGAAGATTGGGTGGAGCATAAGTTAGACAGTGCAGATAACATACAGGTCAAATTAAAAACACTACAAGAATATAAGTCACTTTTTGAGGATGAAAGTTTTATAATGATTCCTTCTGAGGAAATAACAACTGGATTTGAAGGGAAGCATATTCATATCAATGCCACAAATATTCAGAAAGTAATTAAACCCTTAAAGGGCGATTCAAAAGTAGCTATAATTCAAAAGAATATAGATGCTATTCTCGCTCAAAGAAAAGAAATGAACGTACCCATTATGCCGCATATTAATCATCCAAATTTTGGATTTTCCTTAACGGCCGATGATTTTGTACAATTAAATAATGTGCAATTTTTCGAAGTTTATAATGGTCATCCCGCTGTTCATAATGAAGGCGATTCAACGCATTTAAGTACGGAACAAATTTGGGATGTTGTAAATACGGCATATGTACAAGAAAACAAACCATTGCTTTATGGTATAGCCTCAGATGACAGTCACCAATACCACCAATTCTCAAAAAAATATAGTAATGCAGGTAGGGGATGGGTAATGGTTCAATCAGATAGTTTAAAGCCAGAAAATATTATTACGGCAATGGAAGTCGGTGATTTTTATGCAACTACAGGTGTTCAATTGGAAGAGTTATCTCGAGAAAACAATGAATGGCACATAAAAGTAAAAGAAGAGCCTAATGTGAATTACAAGATTGAATTCATTGGTGTTACTGCGTCAGATAATAAAACAAAGATTATTAAAGCAGTCAATGGTTTAGAAGCTTCATTAGTTTTAAATGAAGATTATTTATTTATAAGAGCTCGAGTTGTTTCAACCAAAACAAATATTAATTTCTTTGATGAAAATGAATTTGAAAAAGCATGGATTCAGCCGATTACTTTTAAGTAAAATTACCTTTAAAAATGGAGGCAATATATTGCGACATTTTTTTAAATAAACGATATTTGTATATCAATTAACTAATCACTATTAATACAATTATGACAGCACATTTCGGATTTTGGGATTATTTTATATTTATAACCTATGCACTACTTATTTTAGGAGTAGGTTTATGGGTATCACGCGATAAAAAAGGACATCAAAAGAACGCTGAGGATTATTTTTTGGCGAGTAAGTCATTGCCATGGTGGGCAATTGGAGCTTCTTTGATAGCTGCGAATATCTCCGCAGAACAATTTATAGGGATGTCAGGATCAGGATTTGCTTCTGGATTGGCTATTGCCTCATACGAATGGATGGCCGCATTGACCTTATTAATTGTGGGTAAATATTTCTTACCTATTTTTATTGAAAAGGGTCTGTATACCATTCCCGAATTTGTAGAAAAAAGGTATTCTACCAATCTTAAGACCATTTTAGCGGTATTTTGGATTGCTTTATATGTGTTTGTCAACTTAACGACAGTGTTGTATTTAGGAGCTTTAGCCTTAGAAACGATTATGGGCGTACCTATGGTTTATGGTGTGTTGGGACTTGCACTTTTTGCGGCTGCCTATTCACTTTACGGTGGATTATCTGCTGTAGCATGGACAGATGTAATACAAGTCGTATTTTTAATATTAGGAGGCTTGGTGACTACTTATTTAGCCTTGGATACAGTTTCTGGTGGAAACGGTTTTTTAGCGGGACTTACCAGAGTTTATGAAGAAGTACCTGATCGTTTTGCGATGATCTTAGATAAATCAAATCCTGAATTTAAAAACTTACCAGGTATTGCTGTTTTGGTTGGAGGTATGTGGGTTGCCAATTTATATTATTGGGGTTTTAACCAATACATTATTCAAAGAACATTAGCCGCTAAATCATTAAAAGAAGCTCAAAAAGGAATATTATTAGCTGCTTTTTTAAAGCTTTTAATTCCCTTAATTGTAGTCATTCCAGGTATTGCAGCCTATGTAATGATCAATGACCCAGAAATTATGGCAAGTCTTGGTGATGCCGGATTAAAGAACTTACCCTCTTTAGAACAAGCCGATAAAGCATATCCATGGTTATTACAATTTTTACCAACGGGTCTCAAAGGAGTTGCCTTTGCCGCATTAGCAGCTGCAATCGTATCATCATTAGCTTCGATGTTAAATTCAACGTCAACCATTTTTACAATGGACATCTACAAACAGTATATCAATAAAAATGCAGATGATAAAAGTACGGTAGGTATGGGAAGAATATCTGCAGGAGTTGCTTTACTTATTGCAGCACTTTTAGCTCCACAATTGGGTAATTTAGATCAAGCATTCCAATTTATCCAAGAATATACGGGTATTGTTAGTCCTGGTATTTTAGCAGTATTTATGTTAGGTTTATTCTGGAAAAAAACAACAAATAAAGCGGCCATTATTGGTGCATTATCTTCCATTCCTATTGCTATGTATTTTAAAGTTGGTCCGAATGGATGGTCAACAAGTTCTTTATTTGTTGATGTTCCTTTTATGGATCAAATGGGATATACATTTATATTAACGATGGTAGTTATAATTATAGCCAGTTTAATACAACATCATGGCAAAAATGATGAAAAAGGTATAGATATTAAGAAGGGCTTATTTAAAACGAGTCCCGTCTTTAATATTGGTGCATTTGTAATTATGATTATATTAGTCTTATTGTATTCTGTATTCTGGAATTAAGACCATAACAATTACGTTTTTATTGTATTTTTTAATTAAACAACATTTTCTAATTCTAAATTAGAAAATGTTGTTTAATTTTATAGCATATAAGACAATAAAAATATGCCAAAAATTCTTTCTGTAAAACAATTATACGCAGCTGATACCGCAACGGTAAAAAAAAATGACATTAGTTTTATCGACCTAATGGAACATGTAGGTACGTTGTGTTTTCAATGGATTCATGATCGACTTCAAGGAGATCCGATAACCATACAAATATTTTGTGGTACAGGTAACAATGGTGGTGATGGATTGGTAATTGCGAGACATTTAAAACAATATGGATACAACGTTAAAACACATATTATTAATTGTGGTAATGATCGTTCGGAAGTCTTTCTTAAGAACTACGACAGACTAAAAGAAATTGGTGTTTGGGCAGAGATGATTACTTGTGAAAGTGAACTTCCAGCAGTGTCAGAAAATGACATGGTGGTAGACGCTATTTTTGGGTTAGGTTTAAGTAGAAAACCAGAAAATTTAATTAAAAAAGTTATTGAGCATATAAACGCTTCAAATGCCTTTGTGTTATCCATAGATTTCCCGTCTGGTTTATATGCAGAAAAATCTGTAACTGATACTGTATCTGTTGTAATGGCTTATCATACATTAACTTTTCAAACTCCCAAATTAGCATTTTTATTACCAGAGAATCGTTATTATACTAAAACTTGGGAAGTACTTGATATAGGTTTGGATGCCGAATATATTTACAACGCCAAAACTGATAATTACCTCCTGTATAAACAAGATATTAAACCAATGTATCGTTTTAGAGAGAAGTTTTCTCATAAAGGTGAATTTGGTCATGCTGTAATCATTGGAGGAAGCTATGGTAAAATGGGAGCTGTTACATTGTCTACAAGGGCCGCAATATCTATTGGTAGCGGTTTAGTTACTGCTCATATTCCACAATGTGGGTATCAAATTATACAAACTTCAGTTCCTGAAATAATGGTAGAAGTGGATGCCGAAAATGAAATGCAAAATTTTAATATAAAGGTTAATGCATCGGTTATAGGTATTGGAGTTGGTATGGGTACCCATATAGAGACGGTTAAAGGATTTACAAAATTTTTAAATAAAAATAAAGTGCCGTTGGTATTAGATGCAGATGCTTTAAACATTATTTCAAAAAATAAAGAATTACTAAAATTAGTACCAGAAAATTCTGTTTTAACTCCACATCCGAAAGAATTTGAAAGATTAGTAGGGAAATGGAAAAATGATTATGATAAATTAAAAAAACTACGTTCATTATCTAAAAAACATAAGATTATAATAGTACTAAAAGGAGCCTATTCAGCTATTGCTCATGAAGGTTCATTGTTTTTTAATTCTACAGGAAATCCTGCATTATCAACGGCGGGTAGTGGAGATGTGTTAACGGGAATAATTACAGGTTTAATTGCTCAAAATTACCATCCATTTGAAGCTGCCAAAATGGGTGTGTATTTGCATGGAAAAACAGCTGAATTAGCAATGAAGATAAAAGTTTATGAAACATTTATAGCTTCTGATATTATTGAATATTTATCTAGTGCTATTATGGATTTATTAATCAAAGAACCAAAGGTTGTTCCTCAAAAAGAAGCAACATCAGAAAATGATAAAAAAGCAAAACCTGATGAGGGAAAAGAAATGTATATATAACATTAAATTGTTGTGTTAGAATAGTTGATTGTCAGCTTTGTATAATGTTGTTAATAACTGCATAATAATTCGTCAATAAAGATTGATTTATTTTGATACTTTTGCGGAAAATTAAATGCTAACCTGCACAATTGCAGATAATAAGAAAAAATAATGCTCCCCTTAATTAAATTGTTCAATACCAAAATATTATTATTTTTTACCATAAGTTTTTTTATTAGTTTTTCGTCTATTGCACAACGTGCCGTAGATTATGTAAATCCTTTTATTGGTACTTCAAATTTTGGAGCTACAAATCCTGGTGCTATTGCTCCAAGAGGTATGGTAAGTGTCTCTCCTTTTAATGTAGCTGGCAAACAAAATAAAAACGAAAAAGATAGCCGGTGGTTATCCAATCCATATGTACATGAAAATGAATTCCTAACGGGATTTTCTCATGTAAATTTAAGTGGTGTGGGTTGTCCTGACCTTGGTGTTATTATTTCTATGCCTACTACTGGTGAGTTAGAAATAGACCATTTAAAATATGGCACTACCTATAAAGATGAAATAGCCAAAGCAGGTTATTATAGCACCACTTTAGATAAGTCGAGTATTAATGTGGAAACAACAGCAACTACTAGAGTTGGAGTAAGTAGATATAGTTTCCCCGCTGGTAAAGCAAATATTTTACTGAATTTAGGTTTGGGCTTAACAAATGAGCAAGGAGCCATGATTAAAGTAGTATCTCCAACAGAAATTGAAGGTATAAGAACGGTTGGTGGATTTTGTTATTACAAACCAGAAGAGACGTATCCTGTGTATTTTGTCGCACAAGTGAATGTTAAAAGTGACGAATTTGGAGTTTGGAAAAAAACAAGAAAGGAATCTGGCGTTGAATCAGAATGGATGGGGTATAACGGAAAGGATCGGTTTTATAAAAATTATTATAAAGAAGTAATGGGAGATAGTATTGGTGGCTATTTTTCATATAATTTTGATAAGCCGACAAAAGTGGAGCTGAAAGTAGGGGTTTCTTATGTTAGTATTGAAAATGCTAGAGAAAATTTAGAAAGAGAAACTTCAAATTTAACATTTTTAGAAATTTATCATAAAACAGAATTGGAATGGAATGATTTACTTTCTAAAATTTCAGTTGAAGGTGGAACAAAAGATGATAAAACGGTATTTTACACGGCCTTATATCATACGCTTATTCATCCCAATACATTGAATGATTACAATGGTGAATATCCTAAAATGAGTACTAGAGAGACCTTAAAAACGGATGGTACTCGCTATACTGTTTTTTCACTTTGGGATACCTATAGAAATTTACATTCATTAATGTCGTTAGTTTATCCAGAGCAACAGCTAAACATGGTAAATAGTATGCTTGATATTTATGACGAAAGCGGTTGGTTGCCGAAATGGGAATTAAATGCTACAGAAACGACTACAATGGTTGGCGATCCTGCAGGAATTGTTTTGGCAGATACTTATCTTCGTGGTATTCGTAATTTTGACATAGAGAAGGCATATGAAGCGATGGTGAAAAGTGCAGATCAAATTGATAGCAATCCGTTAAGGCCGGGTTTAAAAAAATATATTGAAAAAGGATACCTAACAAGTTCAGATGCGGGTTCAGTGTCTACAACACAAGAATATAATATTTCTGATTTTGCAATTGCTCAATTAGCTCAAGTACTTGGAAAAAAAGATGATGAAGAACGATTTAGAGAACGTTCAACTTCATATAGAAATCTATTTGATAAAGATTATAATTTGTTAAGGCCTAAAAATGATGATGGAACATGGTACAGTCCTTTTGACCCATTAGCAGGTGCAAACTTTACAAAAAATGTTGGTTTTATAGAAGGTAATTCTTGGCAGTATTCTTTTATGGTAAGTCATGATGCTGATTATTTAATAAGACTAATGGGCGGTAAGCGAGCATTTACAACGCAATTACAAGAAGTATTTGATAAAGGACATTTTGATATGGCTAACGAACCAGATATAGCCTATCCATATTTATTTAATTATGTAAAGGGAGAAGAATGGCGTACGCAAAATATGGTGAATGCTCTAAGAAGATCTTATTTTAAGAACACACCAGATGGCTTGCCAGGTAATGATGATACAGGTACCATGTCTGCTTGGATTATTTATACCATGATGGGTATTTATCCAGTAAGTCCTGCGGATCCAATGTATACATTAACTACACCTGTTTTTGATAAAATTACCATTGAATTAAATCCTAAATATTATAAAGGTAGAGTACTGGTAATTGAAAAAGAAGGATCTGGAAATATCGAAGAAATTTTATTAAATGGAGAAGAGCATAAAGGATATTTTATCAATCATTTTGAGTTGGTAAATGGCTTTAGATTAAAGTTTTTACTGGAGTAGCACAAAGAATACAGTGTAAAATTCTTTTTATTATTAGATAATCTACTATTTATAAGTTCATAGTTGTTGTTTGTCGATTAGATTATTGATTTATAGAAGTCTAAATTATATTTGAAAGTGGATATTTAAATATAAACTATGACTTTTTCAAACAGAATTAACAAATTTCGGATAAAAACAAAAGTTATAAGCATTGGAATATTTTGCTTACTATTTAGTAATGTTTTTATTTCATGTTCTGATAGTAATATCAAATTGACAACTAATGGAACAACAGCTTATGAAATTGTTTATATTGGAAAAACATCTGAAAGTGTATATCAATCAGCAGCAATACTTAAAAAATATATAGACAAAATTGCAGGAACGGATATCAAACTAGTAGATGAGGGGTCTCAAAATAAAAAAAGTCATAAAGTATATGTAGGCGGTCTTAATGATTTGAGTTTGACTCCACATGAAGTGAGTATCCAACTAAAAGATAAAAACATTTTTATTTCTGGAGGGTCTGATAACGCATTACAGAATGCTGTTTATATTTTTATAGAGGATTATTTGGGTGTCAAATGGTTTTCACCAATTGTAGAGAAAATTCCTTCGCAAAATACAATTTCGATACCCGATACTATTAGTTATAATTATAAGCCAGAAATTACTACAAGAACGGTACATTCAAGATTATTTTATGAGAACGATGAATTTGCTGACAAATTAAAAGTTACTACAGAAGCTTTTCCTACTTATGTGTCAGATGCAAGAGTCCATACTTTTCATAAATTTATTCCTGAAGAAAAATTTTACAAAGAACATTCTGAATATTTTGCGTTAAGAGAGAATAAGAGATTGCCTACACAATTATGTTTGACGAATATTGATGTATATAATATAGTAAAAGATTCTGTGGCTTCTTTATTTAAGAAAAACCCCTTAGCGAAAGTTGTATCCGTAAGTCAAGATGACAATACACAATATTGTCAATGTGAAAATTGTTCAAAAATTGATGAAGAAGAGGGGAGTCCAGCTGGTTCGTTGATTTTGTTTGTAAATAAAATTGCTGAAAATTTCCCAGATAAGCAAATATCAACATTGGCGTATCAACATACTAGAAAGCCTTGTAAAACTAAACCAAGAGAAAATGTATTGATTACACTATGTTCCATAGAGTGTGATAGAAGTGCTCCAATTACAGAAAAGTGCAATGATTTTACGGAAGATTTAATGGGATGGAGTAAGTTGACAGATAATATCCGTATTTGGGATTATACCACACAATTCACTAATTTTTTGGCTCCATTTCCAAATATGAACACCTTACAACCTAATGTTCAATTATTCAGAGATAATAATGCAAAATGGGTTTTTGAACAACATAGTAATAACCCAAGTGAGTTATTTGAATTACGCTCATATATTACGGCAAAATTATTATGGAATCCTGATTTAGATGTTGATAGTTTAATTACTGAATTTACAGATGGTTATTATGAAGAGGCAGGAGTGTATGTTAAAAAATATGTCGATTTAATTCATGCGGAACTTAAAAAACATCCTGATTTTTTCTTATTTCTTTATGGAGATCCCTCACAGGCTTTTGATTCTTATTTGAATCCTGAATTATTAGAGATTTATAAAGGATATTTTGATGCTGCGGAAAAAGCTGTGGCTACAAAACCTGAAGTATTAAAAAGGGTAAAAGAAGCTAGATTAAGTACTGATTATGCTATTTTAGAAGCTGCTAAACAGAATCTTAATTCACAACTTTCCTTAGTATCTCAAGAAAATCCCAACAGTGCCAATGTGTTTATTAAAGAAAAATTGGAAGACTTTTACAAAACGTGTAAGGCTGCTGATATTAACTTAATGAATGAAATGGGCTTTACAGTAGAAGAATATTATAATTCTTATAAAAAAACAATTGAAGTCGCCATAAAACCTAATATAGCCAAAGGCAAAAAAGTAACCTTACTCACCAAGCCTAAAAAGTATGCTAATGAAAACCCACAGGTATTAACCGATGGAGCTCTTGGTGGTAATAATTTTTATGCCAATTGGTTAGGCTTCGAAGGCAATCATTTAGAAGCGGTTATAGACTTAGATTCCATACAAACCATAAGTTCTATTTCTACAGCATTTTTACAAGTTACAAATCATGTTGTTTTTTATCCTTTAAATGTTAGTTATTATTACTCAAATGATAACAAAACATTCAAGAAGTTAGGTGTCTTGGTCAATGATGAGCCCTTAAGTAAAACTAGCAAAATAAATGACATCAAATATTTTGAATTTACTTTCCCAAAAGTTGCTGCTCGTTATATTAAAATAAAGGCTGAGAATATGAATACAGCTCCGTATTGGCATCATGCTGCTGGGCTACCAAGTTGGATTTTTGCAGATGAAATAATTGTGGAATAGTTTTAGGTTAGCATATATCAAAATCATGAACGTGTTTAATAGTCTGCTTTAATTTTATTGTAATTTAGTTTTCCTTATTGTGCTAAAATCAGGTCTAAGATTACAATTCATATAAATACTTATGACAATTATTATTCAATAAATTTAAGTTTAATTGAGTTCTTTCTACATATAAGAATTCCTAATAAATGGTGTTAAATTATCTTACTAAAAAAGACATCTTATTTCTATAGTTATTGAACTATTTCTGCTGGTTGTTAGTCGAAATTATTAGTTGAGTTTTATGATAACTTTAACTTTGTATTCATAAACTCAAAATATATTTTTATGAAACAAATTTTATTTAAGCTGTTGTTTTTTACTATAGTATTATGTTCGCATAGTATCTTAGCACAAACAACAGTGACAGGAACAATTACAGATGCAGCAGGTGGCGAAACCCTTCCTGGTGTAAACATAATTGAAAAAGGCACAACCAATGGTATTACCTCCGATTTTGATGGTAATTACAGTATAGATGTTGCTGAAGGAGCCACTTTACATTTTTCTTTTATTGGTTATACACCAAAAGAAGTTGTTGTAAATGGACAAACTACAATTAATATCATTTTAGCTGAAAGTGCCGAGGCACTTGACGAAGTGGTAATTACTGCATTAGGAATCAAGAGAGAAGTGAAGTCTCTTGGTTATTCTATGACAGAATTGAAAGGTGAAGAATTGTCAAAAACGAATACCGTTAACCCGGTACAAGCTTTACAAGGCCAAGTTTCTGGTGTTAGTATTGGTAGCTCTGATGGTGGTCTTTTTGGTAACTCTAAAATACAGGTACGTGGAGTGTCAACTTTAAACTCTAGTAACAACCAGCCTATATTTGTAATAGATGGTGTTATTTTAGAAAATGGTACTTCCAATGAGAGTGCAGACTGGAATGGTAGTTCAAATGATTATGGTAATATTCTTAAAAACCTAAATCCTGATGACTATGCTAGTGTTTCTGTATTAAAAGGAGCCGCTGCCACAGCGTTGTATGGTTCAAGAGGTATTAATGGTGTTGTTTTAATTGAAACTAAAGATGGTGCAGGGTCAAAAGGTTTAGGCATTTCTGTAAAACAATCTTTTGGTGTTGACCATGTATATAAACAACCAGCATTACAAAATGAATATGGACCTGGTACTTTAGCAGGGTATATTGGCTATGGTAATAAGGATACTAACGGTGATTATTTCAGTTATGATACGGAACAATTTTATTATAATGATGATGGAGATAGAACATTAATTAATCATGCAGGTGGTGGACTAAGTTATGGACCTAAATTTGATGGTCAACCAATAATTGACTATGATGGAAATGTAATACCTTATAGTGCCAATACGAATAATATGAAAGATGCCTATGATGATGGGTTTAATTCAAATACTTCTGTATCATTGAGTGGTGGTAATGAAAAAGGTAATTTTTACTTATCAGATTCTTATAATACAAGAACTGGAACATTGCCAAACAATAAATTTGAGAGAAATTCAATGTTATTTTCTGGTTCATATAACTTAGCATCTTGGTTAACAGCCAATGCAAGTGTATCATATACTACATCTATCTCTAAAAACCCTAGAAATGATATTTCTCAGAGTTTCTTTGATGGTACTTTTGAAAGAACTTACAATACGGAAAAGTATCAACAAGAGCAATATTGGTTAGCTTCTCATGGAGGTGTTACTAATGCCGCTTATGGTGATGAGTTCGCAAATGCACCAAATAGAGGTTTATGGTTTTCTTATGAAAAAAATAACCAAGAAAGAAAAGAGCAAGTGACTAGACCTATAGTACGTTTAACAGCTACTGTTGCAGATTGGCTTACGATTACTGCAGAAGGTAATATGAACTTTTATACTACTAAATATGAACAAAAGGATTTAGGTAGTGGTTATGCTATGGAAGGTGGTTATTATCAATTAAGTCATGCTGATGATGTGAGTAAAACAGGTAAATTAACTTTTAATTTCACTAAAGAATTTAATGAAGATCTAAAAGGTAGTTTATTGCTTGGTGGTGAAATTTGGGATCAAGAAAAGTCTAATACCAGAGTAAACACTGATGGTGGATTGATTGTTCCGGGTAGATTCTATTTGGGGAACTCAAAGAAAACACTTCAGTCAGACGGTGGAATTTATGCTACCAAACAAATTAATTCAGCTTATTTTATGGCAGATTTGTCTTATAAAGAGCAATTATACCTAACGGTAACAGGTAGAAATGACTGGTCATCTGCTTTAGTATATACAGACGGTACAGGTAATAATTCTTATTTTTACCCTTCAGTATCAACATCATGGATTTTTAACCAAACTTTTGAAATGCCAAAATGGGTTAGTTTTGGTAAATTAAGAGCATCATGGGCACAAGTGGGTAGTGATACCGATCCTTATTCAATTAACAGAGGATATTCAGGTGACAGGTATGAATTAAGTGGCGGTTTTGCTTATACAAACTCTGTAAATTCTGTTTTAGTAGATAGAAGTATAAAACCTGAACTTAAAAACTCGTTTGAAGTGGGTGCTGATGTTAGATTCTTTAAAAATCGTTTAGGAATTGACTTTTCTTATTATAACGAGACAATTACAGAGCAAATAGGTCAAGTGCCTATTCCTTCAGTTTCTGGTTATAATGGATTGTTAACAAATGTAGGTACACTTACCAATACTGGTATTGAACTATCTTTAACAGGAACACCAATTAGAACAGATGATTTTAGTTGGAATTCTACCTTTAATTATTGGAAGAATACAACTAAAGTAAAAGACTTACATGCTGACTATGGTGCATATAAAACGTTAGGGGGTAATATCAATTATGGTAACTTCCGTGTTGGTTCTGTAGCTTATGAAGGTGGTGAATATGGAGTATTGATGTCTGATGCGGCTATCAAAGAGTACCAAGCTACTGACGTTAACGGTAATGAAATAGATAATCCAAATAATGGAAAGAACTTATTAACTTGGGTTGATTCAAGACGTGGTGCATATTTTCAAAGAACAGGTGTGGCAACTGAAGTAGGTAAAATACAACCTGATTTTGAAGGATCTTGGAATAATGAATTTAGATACAAAGGATTTAGTTTCTCTGTATTGTTAGATGCACGTTACGGTGGTCATATTGCTTCTTATAGTAGCCGTTACGGAACTGCTTATGGTTATTTAGAAGAATCTTTAAGAGGTAGAGATGCCGAACATGGTGGTGTAACTTGGACTTCTCAACATGCAGACGAACAAGGAAGAGAGTACTCAGATGGTATAATTCCTGATGGTGTTTTTGAAGATGGGCAAATGGTTACAACTCCAAGTGGATCTAGCGTAGATGTTGGAGGGATGACGTATCAAGAAGCTTTTGATGCAGGTTATGTTGAGCCTACCCATGCAAGTTATTACAATTACAGAATTAATTCTTGGGGACAAGGTGTTGTAAACCCTGATTGGTTTACGGAATTAAAATATATTGCAGTTCGTAATATATCAATCGGTTATAACTTACCAAAGTCAGTAAGTAGCAGTATAGGAGCATCTAATCTTTATTTAGGTTTGAATGGTAGAAATCTAGGTTATTTATACAATTCTATGCCTAATGACATTAACCCTGAAAGTTTTAGAGGAACATCAAGTACAGAATCATATAGAGAACGTGCTTTTGCTCCATATTTGTCAAGTTATACTATGACTATTCTTTTAGATTTTTAATATAAAATAGATAAAAAAATGAAAAAAATATTTCAATTCATATTAACGATGTCAGTCCTATTTGTTGTAGGATGTGACAAAGATGATTTTGCAGATAAGAACAGTAACCCTTCTGAGCTTTCTCAAGCGGATACTAGGTTTCAAGTTACACAGACCATCAATCAAATGTATAATGATGATTATACGATATGGTTTTATAATAATTTTGATTATATCTATCCTTGGAGCCAAATTACTACGGCAAGTGCCGGAGGTGGTAATAGTGAACTAATGGTAGAGATGGATAACGCAGGTGGACATTCTACCTACCCAACATTTTTTGCAAATATTAGAGATATACGGTCTAAAATAGATGCATTACCAGAAGAGGATAAAGCTCAAAGTTTGGGAATGAAAGGGATGACTTATCCTATATCTATCCAAACTTTTATGACCCAAACTGATGTTTCAGGTTCATTGGTGTATTCTGAAGGGGCAATGGCACCATATACAACACCTGCTCTTATTACGCCAATTTATGACAATCAAGAATTACTTTTTAACACTTGGTTAGAGGAGTTAAATGCAGCTATTCCTTTATTAATGGCAGAAGACCAAATAGATATGGGTGCTCAAGATTTAATCTATAATGGTGATTATATGAAGTGGGCAAAGTTTGCTAATTTGTTAAAATTAAGAATTGCAGCAAGGCTCGTTAATAAAGATAAAGCTCGAGCGATCCAAATTGTCGAAGAAGTAGTCAATTCAGCTGCTGGATATATGGATGAATTAGGCGACGATTTTATTTACCAAAAAGGTATCGAATATTATGGTACAGGTAATGGACAACAACCAGGTATCGGTGCAAAAAATCTTGTCGATTTTATGGTAGACAATAAAGATCCAAGAGTTAGAGTATTGTTTGAAAAAAATGATTTTAATGGGGAAGTGGTACAAGCATTTATTGATGCAGGTAAACCTTTACCTCCTTATGTAGATCAATACGTTGTAAAAGATGGAAGCGGTAATTTTTCAGGTTGGTCAGGTCCAGGAGAACCATGGGTGAGATACTTTGGTGTACCATTGGCTCCTGATGCCGTATTGGCGTCAGAAAATGACATTTACTTTAGTCAAGGTATAAGAAATAGAATTAGTGAAGGAGGTGTTGAGAAAACATATACTTCTACTTCTGATTTTTCTGAAAGATTAACACGTACAAGATTTTCTTTTACATATCCTACAAAACCAGGAGGTAGATTCTTAGAATTAAAAGATAATTATCCACCACTAAAAGTAATATTAGGGAGTGCTGCAGAAACCAACCTTTATTTAGCAGAGTTTAAATTATTAGGTGCTAATATTGCTGGAGATGCACAAGAATACTTTAATAAAGGTGTTGAGTTATCGATTATGCGTATGGACAAAATAGCTGAAGAACACAGATATCCTTACTATGACAATGACCCTGTATATGATGATGCAAGTATAGCTTCAGCCGGAGCAACTAAATTACAAGCTAATGAAATTACAGCTTTATTGGCAAGACCTGCTTATGATTTAAGTACTGATGGCTTAGAAAAAGTTTATATACAACAATTGATTAACCATGCTGGTACACCACATGATACATGGACAACTGCACGTCGTTCAGGTGTACCTAAAACTGGTAGTGCTGTATGGCCAAGAGAACCTTTCTTATCTGGTGGTGTAGATTTAACGGTACCACGTAGATTTAAATCATCTGAACCATTAGAGTCAAGTAAAAACTATGCGAATGAACAAGCAGCTTTAGATGAAGAAGGTTTTACTCCTGGTAGTAATGACCCAGTTCTTTTAAATACACAAAGACTTTGGTTTGATAAAGAAAACCCTCAATATGGAGCAGGACCAAATAACTAAGAACAATTCCTTTATGTTTTTACTTGTTTTTACAAATTAAACGCTCCTATGGAGAGAGTAGAACTTCTAGTTTAGCCACATCTGTGCTTTAAAATATAGTTCTTGTTAAGTTTGTTATTTGAGTTAGTAATTAAAAAGAGTCTGAGAAATCAGACTCTTTTTTTATTTTACAATTAACATTTTTATTTTCTGAATTTATTGATGATTTTATTTTTTTATTGAATACGTAGTATTAGTATTAATGAAAAATTACTTCTTATGAATGGGTTTAAATAGTATTAACATTTATCTAAAAAGAATTGAGATTTTAATAGATTTAGAACTTGAAAAATATTCCAATTTTTTTATGTTGTTTTTTTGGAACTTCCTTATTATCATTTATTAATAAATTCAAGGAATTATTAAAGAAACAATATATTAATCCAGTTATTAAGTAGAAAAAAAATGTTGTTGGTCGAAATTATTAGTAAAATTTTAGGATAATTTATTATCTTTAACTCAATAAACTCAAATTAATATATTTATGAAAAAAAATTTATCAAAACTGCTGTTTTTTGTTGTAGTATTATGTTCACATAGTATCTTCGCACAATCAACAGTAACAGGAACTATCAAGGATGCTGCAGATGGAAGTACGCTTCCAGGTGTTAACATCATCGAGAAAGGTACATCTAATGGTGTAACCTCAGATTTTGACGGGAAGTATAGCATTGACGTATCCGAAGGTGCTGTATTACAATATTCTTTTATCGGATATACTCCTCAAGAAATTACAGTAAACAATCAAACAGTTATTAACCTTTCTTTAGCTCAAAGTGCTGAGGCTTTAGATGAAGTGGTAATAACAGCCTTAGGTATTTCGAGAGAGAAAAAGGCATTAGGTTATGCTATTTCTGAATTGAAAAGTGATGATTTAAATGTTGCTAAAGAAACCAATGTAGTAAATTCTTTATCAGGTAAGGTTGCTGGTGTTGTGTTAACACAATCAACTTCTGGTCCTGCCGGTGGTACACGTGTTGTAATTCGTGGTAACAATTCAATTACAGGTAATAATCAACCTTTATATGTAGTTGATGGTGTGCCAATTGATAACTCTGGTATAGGTTCTGCCGCAGGTAATGGTGGTGGAGAGTATTCTAGATCGGATTTTGGTACTGGTGTATCAGATATTAATCCAGAAGATATAGAATCAATGTCTATATTAAAAGGACCAAATGCAGCGGCATTATATGGTTCAAGAGCCAGTAATGGGGTAATTATAATAACGACTAAAAGGGGGAAAATGAATTCTGGATTAGGTGTAAGTATTTCATCTAGTGCAACTTTCGAAAATCCTTTATTATTACCTGAATATCAAAATGATTATGGTAGAGGTAGTAATGGTAATTTTCCTGAAATACCAGTTGGAGGTACATTAGAAGAACAATTAGCTGCTGTTAAAAGTAATTCTTCATGGGGGCCGAAATTTGATGGTTCTCAACAATTGTATTATAATGGAGAAATGAGAGAGTATTCAGCACAACCTGATAATGTAAAAGATTTTTTCAGAACAGGTACTACATTTACGAACTCAGTTACTTTAAGTGGTGGTGGAGAAAAGTCATCTGTTTTATTTTCTTATACACATACAAAAGCAGAAGCTATTGTGCCAAACTCTGATGTAAGAAGACATAACTTTAATTTAAGAGGTTATTCTAAGTTAACAGATAAATTTACCTTAGATGCAAAGGTAACCTACTTTCAACAAGATGCAAACAATAGAGTGGTTCAAGGTACAGAAGGTCTCATGGCATATGTATATGGAATACCAAGAAATATTGACATTAGAGACATGGAGAAATATCAAGATTTAGAAAATCCAGTTAATCCAGACAGACCTTATGATGTTATTTCTACAAGTTCAGCTGGAGGAAATCCATACTGGATCTTAAATCATGATATTAATGAAGATACCAGAACACGTGTAAATGGTTTTGCCAAAATAAATTATGAATTTACAGATTATTTATCTGCATTTGCAAGAGTAGGTACAGATGTTGTAAAACACGACACTTATGGTGTTAGCCAATGGGGACATCATTTCCAACCAACTGGCTCTTTAGGGATTAGCGAAAATAGTATCTCGGAAACGAATGCTGACTTCTTATTTATTTTTAATAAGGATATATCAGATAAATTTAATATAGCAGCTAATTTTGGTGGTAACCATTCATATAGAACTAGAAAAGGTATTGGAATTAGTGGAAGAGGATTTAAGGTGCCAACGAGAGTTACAGTTTCTAATTTAGTTGATCCGCAACAATCATATACACCTTTACAAGAGAAAAAAGTGAATTCATTATATGGATCAGCTTCATTCGCTTATGATAGCTACTTATATTTAGATTTAACAGGAAGAAATGACTGGTCTTCTACGTTGTCTGCCGATAACAGATCTTATTTTTATCCATCTGCAAGTTTAAGTTTTATACCGAGTCAAGCATTTGATTTTTCAAGTTCTCCAATTAATTTTTTAAAGTTTAGAGGTAGTTGGGCACAAGTAGGTAATGATACAGGTGTTTACCAATTAACAGAAACCTTTAATTTGGCGGCAAATGGATATTTGGATTTGGTGCAAATTTCAAGACCATCTGTTAAATATAGTCCAGACTTAAAACCAGAACAGGTAACATCTTCAGAGGTTGGTCTAGAATTCAAAATGTTTAACAATCGCTTTTTTGGAGATTTATCTTATTATAGTATAACATCAAAAGACTTAATTTTTGACGTACCGGTTCCAGCAGCAACTGGGTATAGTACGTTTAGAGAAAATGTTGGGGAGTTATCAAATAAAGGTTTTGAAATTCTAATAGGTGGTACTCCAGTAAAAACGGATGATTTAGAATGGGTAATCTCAGCTAATATTTCAAAAAATGAAAATAAGTTAGTTTCATTAATTGATGACCTCGATAATTTCTCGTTCGCAGGTAATAATGGTGGTGATGTTCAAGTACAAGCAACTGTTGGTGGTGGATTTGGGGATATTTATGGTAGAACATGGAAGAGAGTTGAAGAAGGTGTAGATGCTGGAAAATTATTATTGAGTAGTGAAGGAAGACCTCAAGCCGAAAGTGAACTTAAGAAGTTAGGAAACTATCAACCTGATTATGTAGGTGGTATTACTAATAATATTAATTACAAGAATTTAGGATTAAGTTTTTTAATTGATTTTAGAATTGGAGGTCAAGTTTATTCAGGTACAGATGCAGCCTTAGATGGAAGTGGTACTTCAGTTAGAACATTGCAATACAGAGAAAGTGGTGTGGTTGTTGATGGTGTTATAGCCAATGACCCAGCCGATCCAAGTGCAGGTTATACTCAAAATACGACAAATATTACAGGTCAACAATATTGGGGATCTGTTAGTGGTATTACAGAGAATTATATTTATGACCAAACGAATTTTAGAATGCGTGAAATTGCATTGACCTATAGAATACCTGGAAAAATACTAGAAAATGCATTTATAAAAAGTGCTTCTATTAATTTGATTGGAAGAAATTTATTCTTTATTTCAAAGAAAATTGATAATTTTGATCCAGAATCAAGTTATTCGACGAGTAACTTCTCACAAGGTTTATTATATTATAATTTACCAACAACGAGAAGTATAGGTTTAAACTTAAATATTAAATTTTAAAAATATGAAAACAAATATAATTAAATTATGTTTATTGATTTTTGTAGGTACGTTAATATCATGTACTGGTGATTTCGATGAGATCAATCAAAACCCAAATGGGTTTACAGCAGATGATGTAAGTGCAAAATTCTTTATTACAGAGCCTCAGTATAAATTATATGCTGAAGATCGCTATCCTTATTGGAGAGCTCAGTTAATTCATACGGACCGTTATGCTGGTCATTTCACATTCGGACATAGTGGTTCTTGGTGGAGTGACGGTTTAGGTTATGATTATTCTTCAGGATATACTGATGCTGCATGGGGTTGGTTATCAGGAGAGTTTGGTAAGATTGATGGTTTTATGAAATTAGTAAAATCTGGTGGTGAATTTGAAAATGAATACATGTACGCCGTTGGTTTAATCATGAAATCGTTGTATTTCCAAATGTATACGGATACTTGGGGTATGGTACCTTATAGTGAAGCTGGTGTTGAAGGAATTGTAACACCTAAATATGATGCTCAAAAGGATATTTATAAAGGAATTATTGCTGATTTAGATGCAGCAATGGCTACTATCGGTGATGCAGAGAGAACTGGAACAGGTATTAATGACCTCGGTGAGAATGATGTGTATTGTGGTGGCGATTTACAGAAATGGAAAAAATTAGCCAATACATTAAAATTACGAATAGGAATGAGAGCTCTAGGAGCAACTGGAGATGATTTTGCAACAGGAGCAATTAATCAAGCATTATCAGCAGATTTATTAGATGCAACTTCTGGTAGTATTTTAATGGATAAGGATGAAATCATTAGTCAATGGGGGAGTGCTGCATATGGTGATGTTTGGCATAACTTTGGTGGTTTAGGGTCTAAATGGACAGTTGGTAAAACACTAATTGATCATTTAAGAAATTATAACGATCCTAGATTGTCGGTATTTGCGAAACCTGTTGAAGGTGGTGAGGTAACTATTACCAAGCCAGCCAGTGGTGAAACAGCGGACAACTTTTGGGTTCGTGCGAACTTTTTATCAAGTATTTTTGATGCCGCAGGTGCTACATATACGAGAACGGATGCCGCAGATCAAGTTACCTTTAATGTACCAGCAGGGCAATATATTGGCCAACCGACTAGATTAAGAGGTGAAATGTCATCTTTTGCTAATTTTAAATTTTTCAGTACGCCTTCTGATTTAGTAATAAGAGCTAAAAATGATGGTGCTATGTATCCTGAAATTGTACTCACAAGTGCAGAGGCTTATTTTTTACAAGCAGAAGCTGCAGTTAGAGGTTTAGGTACTGGTGATGCTCAAGAATTATTAGCAATGGGTATAAAAGAGGCTATGAAAGTTTGGGGTATTTCTGGTGGAGATGCAGATACATATATAGCTCAATCAGCAATAGCAGATATTTCTGCTGGTACCATGGAGCAAAAATTAGAAAAAATAGCAATTCAAAGATGGTTAAATACATATACTGATGGTTTTGAAGGTTGGGCTGTTGTTAGAGATACAGGTTATCCATCTGAATTAGCTACAGGAGTTAATAACCAAGTTATTTTTGCAGACGGTGATTTAGCTGGACAATACCCTCAACGTTTACGTTATGGTACTGCTGAGCAAACAAGTAATGAAGCTAATTACAATGCGGCCGTTGCAGCTCAAGGAGAAGATGTACAAGCTACTAAATTATGGTATGCGAAGCAATAATTAAATACTGAATATATTAATAGTTTAAAAGAGCCTGAGAAATCAGGCTCTTTTTTTGTTAAATAATGATCTAAAAATGTGATTAATTAACGTAGAGATGTCGTTTGTGCGTTAAAAACTGTCGTTAGTCGAATTGGTTATTCAATTTTAAGAAAATTTTAACTATCTTTCCTACCTTATTAACTCAAAAACTTTATTATGAACCAAAAATTTAGGTATTTATTTATGCTTGTGGCATTACTCTTTTTACAAGGAGCTATTGCTCAAACTATTACTGGTAAGGTTACCGATGAATCTGGCATTGCTCTTCCAGGAGCAAATGTTATTGAAAAAGGAACTACCAATGGAACAACAACCGATTTTGATGGAAATTATAGCATTGAAGTCTCAGAAGAGGCAACATTGCAATTTTCTATGATAGGTTATTCCGAAAAGGCAGTTGTAGTCGGTGGACAAACCACTATTAATGTATCCTTGGCAGAAGGTACACAACTAGACGAAGTAGTTGTTACAGCCTTAGGTATTAAACGTGCCGAAAAAACATTAGCCTATGCCCAACAAACTGTTGGTGGCGAAGAGCTTACAAATTCCAGAGACGTTAACTTTGTTAACAGTATCTCTGGTAAAGCAGCGGGTGTAGAAATTAGAAAAAGTAGTTCAGGGCCAGGTGGTTCTACCAAAATTCAAATTAGAGGTAGTAAATCCTTAAGTGGAGATAGTTCTCCTCTATTTGTAATTGATGGTATACCTATGGTAAACAACAGAGGTAGTCAACCAGGAGTTTGGGATGGTGTTGATCAAGGAGATGGTTTATCTCAATTAAACCCTGACGATATTGAAAGTATGAGTATCTTAAAAGGAGCAAATGCTGCTATCTTATATGGTAGTCAAGGTGCGAATGGAGTTATAGTAATTACAACAAAAAGTGGTAAAGCGGGGACAACAGTTGTTAAAGTAAATTCAGGTATTACTTTTGAAAGTATTATCGCATTACCAGAATTGCAATACAGATATGGTAGTGAAGGTGGTGCTAAAGAAAACTGGTCGACTACTAGAGGAGATTATGATAGTAGTTATGTGGATGATTGGTTTGAAACTGGAGCAAATTACTTCAATTCAGTTTCGGTAAGCGGTGGTAATGATAAAACCCAAGCCTATTTTTCGTATGCAAATACTACGGCATCTGGTATAACACCTGGTAATGATTACGGTAAAAATAACGTATCATTTAAGCAGTCTACAAAATTGTTTAATGATAAAGTTAAAGTTACTTCTAATATTATTTTAGCACAAGAAAAAACAGATAATAGAAACCGAGCAGGGTATTACAACAATCCGCTTACTGGTTTGTATTGGTTTCCAAGAGACAGAGATATTAATGACTTTAGAGGTGATAATTATAGAACGTTTAACACTGATAGAAATGTTTATGAACAAAACTGGTTTGTAGTTGACCATCATCAATCAAATCCATATTGGTTATTGAATGAAGAATCTCAAGAAGACAAAACTAAAAGGGTTATTGGAAGTTTAAATTTAGATTATAACATTACTGAGCAGCTTACTTTTCAAATTAGAGGAAATATGGATTATGCAGTAAAAGAATATGAAACAATACGTAACGGTGGTGGTAATACAACAACAGTTTCGGCAAATGGAAACTGGATTTATGAAAAGTATGATGATACGAGTACCTATTTGGATGGTATTTTAAGTTACACCAATAACTTTGGTGATTTCTCTCTTACTGCTTTAGGAGGAGCCACCTACCAAAATACTAATTACGGTAATGGTGTGGGAGTATACCCTGGTGCAGCAGAAGATCAATTGCTGTATGCCAATGAGTTTTACTTCAATAATTTAACGGATGTAATTCAAGTTAGATCTAATTTAAATAACGGTAAAACTAGTAAAATAGAAAAACAATCTTTATTTGGTAACGTAACTATAGGTTTTAAAGAAATGCTATTTTTAGACGTTGCTGGTAGAAACGACTGGGCATCTACGTTAGCATTGACGGGTAATGATTCTTATTTTTACCCATCTGTCGGTCTTACGGCAATTTTAAGCGAAATGTTTGAAATGCCAGAGGCAATTAGTTTTGCTAAGTTAAGAGGTACATATGCTAAGATTGGTAATGAAGTACCATATAACAGAATTTTCCCAAGACATAATATTAATGCAGATGGTTCTGTTGGATTTAATACTGTTAAACCATTTTTAGATGCGAAACCGGAAATTATTACAACTACTGAGATAGGATTTGATTTTAGATTTTTTCAAAGTAGATTAGGTATTGATTTTACGTATTATAATATAAATAGTCAAGATCAGTTCATTCAGATAAATGAACCTATTGAAGATTATACTTCCTTTTTCGTTAACGCAGGTGAAATTGAAAATAAAGGGGTTGAACTTACCTTAACTGGTAAGCCAATTGTAACTGAAGATTTATCTTGGAATACAGCAATTAACTATTCTAAAAATACAAATAAAATTATCGAATTGCATCCAAGTGTAGAGACTATAGGTCAAGGTGGTTCTGAAGGTTTTAGATATACTTTAATTGAAGGAGGAGCTATTAGTGATTTGTATGCCTTTAAATTTTTGAGAGATGACGAAGGTAGAATTATGTTGGATGATGTTAGTGGAAGACCAAGAAAAACGGCAACAAGAGAATTAATAGGTAACGCTGAGCCAGACTATGCTATTGGTTGGAGCAATACAGTTACTTATAAGAACTGGGCCTTGAATATGCAGATTAATGGTAAATTTGGTGGTTATACAGTAAGCCAAACAGAGGCTTTATTTGATGGTAACGGTGTTTCAGAAAGATCTGCGGCAGCTAGAGATAGAGGTTATGAAAATATTAATGCGGTGCAAAATGGTGTAGCAGTTACTCAAATTGATCCTTTTACGTATTATGATGCTGTTGGTGGTAGAAATGGTATTGATGAAGCTCATATTTATGACAGAACAAGTATCAGGTTAGCTCAATTATCATTATCTTATAATTTTAAGGTTGATAGTGTTGATTGGCTTAAAAATGCTTCCTTATCTTTTATAGGAAACAACCTATTCTTTTTCCATAAGGATGCACCATATGACCCTGAATTATCTCAAAGTACAGGAAGAAATGAACCTGGTTCAGATAATTACAATTTACCATCAACGAGAACGTATGGTTTAAACCTAAGTTTAACATTTTAATAAGAAAAGAAATGAAAAAAATAATATATATATTTTTGACAGCACTTTTATTTAATTTAAGTGCATGTACAGATGATTTTGAAAAGTTAAATGAAGACCCTTATCAGATTACTGATGAATCATTAACACAAGATTTTAACAATGTAGGGGCATTTTATCCGCCCATGTTAAAAAATCTATTTGGCGACCAAATTGAGCACAACTTATCTCATGATTCTTGGGTAAGACATTTGGGAACTCCAACAAATTTTTTAGGTGGAATAAATAATACGACATATTATATTAGTTGGAATACCTATTGGAATAGAATTTACGGTAGCATTATGTCTCCTTCTGCTCAGGTAATGAAAGTTGCAGAAGCTGAAGGTTACCCTGTTTTTGTAGAATGGGCAAGATTAATAAGAATTTTAGGGATGTCTAGATTAACAGCTTACCATGGTCCAGTTATATTTACAAAGTTTGGTGAAGAACCTGCCTTGTATGATTCAGAACCAGTACTTTATAATGCATTCTTTACGCAGTTAGATGAAATTCAGGCGGTTTTTAATGCAAATACTGATTACGGTGGACTTGGAAAATTTGATGCTAGTTATGGAGGGAGTATTCCTCAATGGAACAAATTGATCAATAGTTTACGTTTGCGTTTGGCAATGCGTTTGTCAAAAGTAGATCCTGCTTTGGCGAAGACCCAAGGAGAAAAAGCGTTGAGCGAACCAGGAGGTTTAATAGAAGCTAACGGAGATAATTTTTTAATTTCTTTATATGGAGGTATTTTCCCTCCTGCAAGAATTAGTTTTGGTTGGGGAGATACGAGAATGAGTGCTTCAATGGAGTCTATCCTTATAGGATATAAAGATGCTAGAGTTGCTAAATTCTTTGATCCGGCAACTGATGATACGTTATATCCAGATCATCCTGATTATCCTTATAAAGGAATAAGAAATGGGGCGGTTTTAGTTGCAAAAGGTGATAGGTTGAGTTATTCTAATATAAGCGATGATTTTAATAGTGTTGAAAGTCGACGTTGCTTCACCGCTGCTGAAGTTAAATTTCTAAAGGCAGAAGCGGCCTTAAGAGGTTGGGCTGGTGCAGGTGATGCCAAAGAGAATTATGAGGCTGGCGTTAGTACTTCTTTTGCAGATTGGGGTGCTGGTAGTGCTGCAGAGTATTTAGCAGACAATACGAGTTTGCCATTAGACTATAATGATCCTAAAGCAGATCCAGGTCCAATTAATGATTTTGTATCTAGAATTACAAATACGGTAGCTTGGGATGATGGGGCAAGTAATGAAATTAAGCTAGAAAAAATTATTACCCAAAAATGGATTGATGGATATACAAACTCAATCGAGCCATGGGTAGATCATCGTAGAACTGGATACCCAAAACTACCTTACAATTATAAAAATGATAGTAGTGCAGATTGGGGAGTAATACCAGCAAATGAATTCTTAAAAAGGCAAGTATTCTTAACAAGCCAGAGAGAAAACAATGCATCTTCAGTTGCTGAAGCTACAGGTTTCCTTGGTGGTCCAGACTTAATTAGTACTAGACTTTGGTGGGACACTGGTTCTGCATCAAATTTTTAAAATTTAAGTTTATTTATATAAAAAGAGTTGTTTTTAATCTAAAAACAACTCTTTTTTTTTATTTTGCAGTAGAATTATTTTTATATAAATAAAAGAATTATTGCATAAAGTACATTACCTTGAACTTGTTTTAGGTACTCACCAATAGTGATGAGATACTTAAATGAATTAAGTATGACGTTAGTCTAAATTATTAGTATTCACGTAGCATTAAGTATTTTTTTAATTGGAACTATATGACAAAAACATACAAAATTATTATTACCCTAGCAGTTTTCGTGTTAACAAACTGTAATAAAAGCGAGGAAAATGATAGTAGTACTGCTACGGCAAAAAACGAGAATACATTATTTAGCTTGGTGTCTTCTAATGACTCTAATTTAACTTTCGAAAACACCATAACGCAAACCAGAGAGAACAATCATATGATAAACTCTCAATTTATATCTGGTGGAGGCGTAGCCGTTGGTGATATAAATAATGATGGTTTGGACGATATTTATTTTACGGGAAATCAAGTAAGGGATAAATTATTTTTAAACAAGGGAAATTTAAAATTTGAAGATATTTCTGATAAAGCGGGTATTACCAAGGATAATAATTGGTCAACTGGCGTAACGTTTGTAGATATTGATAATGATGGCGATAAGGATATTTATGTTTGTAGGTTTACTTATCTAGAAAATGAAAAAAGTCAAAACCAGTTATACATTAACAATGGAGACCAAACCTTTGCCGAAAAAGCATCCTCTTTTGGTTTAGATGATAAAGGTTTTTCCATGCAATCGACCTTTTTCGATTTTGATAACGATGGGTTGTTAGATGTTTACGTTATAAATCAACCGCCAAGTATCCCAAACATTGGAGATAAAATGAGTTTAGAACAGTTTCCAGATATTGCTTTTAGTGATCGATTATATAAAAACTTGGGCAATGGAAAATTTGAAGATTATACCGAAAAGTCCAATCTTAGAAATTTTGCTTTCGGATTATCAGCAACTACAGGAGACTTTAACAACGACGGTTGGCAAGATATTTATGTTTCCAATGATTTTGATGTGGCGGATCATGTTTATATTAATCAAAAAGACGGCACTTTTAAAGATGAAGTACGCACGGCCACTAAACATATTTCAAACTTTAGTATGGGTAACGATATTGCGGACTATGATAATGATGGAAATTTAGATGTTATGGTCGTAGACATGGTAGCAGAAGATCATAAAAGGATTAAAACGAACATGAGTGGTATGAATCCCGAACAGTTTTGGTCTATCGTAAATAAAGGTGGTCACTATCAATATATGTTTAATACATTACAAAGAAATAATGGAAATGGTACGTTTAGTGAATTAGGTCAACTCGCGGGCGTTACAAGTACAGACTGGAGTTGGGCACCATTATTGGCCGATTTTGACAACGACGGTTTTAAAGACCTTTTTGTAACCAACGGCGTTGTTTACAATAACCGTTATAGCGATTTAACGACAAAATATGACCAGAAAGTTGATAGTATAAACAAGGTAGCCCAACAGAAAGGAGTAAATCCGAACGCCATGATAGACGTGATGGATTTTGTAAATATGGCTCCAACAGATAAATTACCGAACTATATTTATAAAAATAACGGAGACTTAACTTTTAATAATAAAGTAAAAGATTGGGGCATGGAAATACCAACACTATCAAATGGAGCAGCTTACGCCGATTTTGATTTAGATGGTGATTTAGATTTGGTTGTGAATAATATTAATGAAACCGCATCATTATATAAAAATACAACTACAGACAGAAGATTAGGTAATTATATACGCTTTAAGTTTGTTACTGATAATAACGAACCTGTTTATGGGACAAAAATAGCATTGTATAAAAAAGATTCATTGTTGCAAGTTGTTCAAATAACGAATTCGAGAGGGTTTATGTCTAAAAGTGAAGATGTAGCTCATTTTGGAATTGGAGATGAAAAAATTATTGATAAGGCCATAATTCAATGGAATGATGGCACAACTTCAACACTTTCTAATTTAGAGGTAAATAAAGTCCATCAGATAAAGACAGAAGAGTTACAAAGAGAAGCAACTCAAGATAAACCTAATAAAACTTTACAATTTCAAGATGTAACCCAATCTCTTAATTTAGATAAAGTGAACCATCAAGAGAATAAAAATGATGATTATGCTTATGAAGTATTGCTTCCACATAAAATGTCGCAATTTGGACCTGCCATAGGTGTTGGTGATGTAAATGGTGATAATAAAGAAGATTTTTATTTAGGCGGTGCTGCAGGGTATTCAGGGAAGCTATATATACAAAATAATAAAGGAACTTTTGATGAAATTATAGATGGAGCTTGGTCTCAAGACAAGGCTAGTGAAGATATGGGTATCGCATTAATAGATGTTGACAATGATAAAGATTTAGATCTATTTGTTGTAAGTGGTGGTAATGAATTTAATGAAGGCGATACTGCGTTACAAGACAGGTTATATATAAATAACGGCAGAGGGAAATTTACCAAAAGCAATAATTTACCGAAATACCTTACTAGTGGATCGTGTGTAATGCCTTTTGATTTTGACAAAGACGGCGATTTAGATCTCTTTATTGGTGGACGATTAACACCGAGAAAATATCCGCATGCAGCAAATAGTTATTTACTGGAAAATACTGGAGGAAAATTTATTGATGCTTCAGATAAAATAGCCCCTGAGATGAAAGATTTAGGAATGGTAACTGCTGCAAGTTGGACAGATTATAATAATGATGGTTTTGAAGACTTAATAGTGGTAGGTGAGTGGATGCCAGTAACCTTATTTATGCAATCGGAAAATGGTACTTTCAAGAAAGAAACCATTCCAAATAGCGAAGGATGGTATTATGAAGTTAAAACGGCGGACATGGACAATGACGGAGATAATGACATCATTGTTGGTAATCTCGGTTTAAATTACAAATATAAAGCAAACTCAAAAGAACCTTTTGAAGTTTACAGCTATGATTTTGACAGTAATGGAAGTTTAGATATTGTGTTGAGTTATTATGAACATGGAATTGCGTTTCCTGTAAGAGGTAAAAGTTGTTCAACGCAACAAATTCCATCGCTAAAAGAGAAATTTCCAACTTATGAAGAATTTGGAAATTCTAATTTACAAAATATTTATGGTAGTACGCTCACTGACGCATTGAACTTAAAAGCAAAAACATTTGCATCCGCAATTATTGAAAATGGAGGTGATGGTAAATTTATTATTAAACCTTTGCCATCATTGGCTCAAGTATCTTCAATAAATAGCATTTTAATTGATGATTATAATTTGGATGGTAATAAAGACATGCTGATTTCAGGAAATTTATATGTATCAGAGATAGAAACACCTCGTAATGATGCAGGTACAGGGCTACTGTTACATGGAGATGGTAAGGGTAATTTCACTTCAGTTTCTATTCAAGAAAGTGGTTTTTACACGCCAAACGATGTAAAAGACATGAAAATGATTGAAATTGGTGATAAAAACATCATTTTGGCAGCTAAAAATAATGATTACCTCCAAGCCG
Source organism: Aureibaculum luteum (assembly GCF_003449015.1). Taxonomy (GTDB): domain Bacteria; phylum Bacteroidota; class Bacteroidia; order Flavobacteriales; family Flavobacteriaceae; genus Aureibaculum; species Aureibaculum luteum. Next base: position 366,342 of record NZ_QRGD01000002.1, read on the forward strand.
TTGAATTTTTTAGTTTGGAGGAACTTCGTAAAAGTAATTAAAAGAATAAAAAAATCAATTTTGGGATAGAATTTTTCATGATGTGATAATAGAAATAATACTTATTATAAGTTTAAATTTTTGATGTTTAGACTTTTGGAACTGTCATTCGTCGAATATTTTATAATAAGAGTTTTTTTCTTATTTACTTTTACAGTAATCAACTAATTATAACATTTTATAGGGAAATAGCAATAATATTTAAGTTGAGTAATTTGAATTAGTATTAAAGAGCTAGAGAAGTCTAGCTCTTTTTTTTTATAAAAAGATATTTAATTTGAGTGATACATCTAGGATTTTTAACCTACTAAAGAGTTGTGTAACATAACAATTTATTTCTACCGTTTATTGGCTTAAAACAAGAAATTGAGAACGCACAGCATACTGAATAGTTTGTACTTTTACTCTATATAGAGCTCATCAATAAATAACCAAGCATTACTACCTGCACCTTGATGAGTAGGAGGGCATACCCCAATGTTTTTAATATTAATTTTTAAATATCTTGCTGTGAATGGTTTCTCAACACTAAATTTTCCTTTAAAGGTATTTTTATTTTTGTTGTTTTCTTCGTCAGTTAAAAATAGTGATTCTTTAAAGTCTTTACCATTAGAAGAAAAACTAACAGAAACTTGTTTAGGTTTGAAAATCCAATTCCCTGAATCTTCTAAATAGCCACAAGAAATTTTTTCTATATTTTGTTCTTTTTTCAAGTCAATGAAAAATTCTAAATCTTGGCCTTCTTGACCAATCCATTGTCCTGAGCTATAATCTAAATAACCTCTTTTACCATCTGTTAATACTTTAATATTTTTATAGTTGGCATGCAAAGGCAAGGTGCTTTTAATAATTGCATCTACGGCCAAATGGTTTACTTTTTTTGTTTCTTTAGGAACGTCATCGATAGAACCATAATCCCATTCAATGTATTTTTTTATTAGTTTTTTTACAATTTCTGGATGTTTTGAAGCCAAATTTGTCATTTCTGATACATCTTCATCCAAGTTTGATAAAAACAAAGCATCACCTTCCAAATCAAGTTCTCCTTTATGAGATGTGTCTTTTGGGTACGCAATTAATTTCCATTTTCCATCTCGGACTACCCATTGACTTCCATATTTCCAGAACGCAGACGTTCTTGGTGATTTTTGCTGTGTGTTCATTAACATTGAAGACAAATCAATACCGTCAATTGTGGATTTATTATTTTCCAATCCACATAATTTCGATAGCGTTGGCATCCAATCTGTATTTAATAAAAACTGTTTACTCACCTTATTTTCGGGTAAATTTCCTTTCCAGCTTATAATGGTTGGTAATCGTATACCACCTTCGAATAGGCTACTTTTTGCTCCACGATAAGGTCCAGAACTACCACCCCCATTAAAAGCACGCATTTCTGTAGAATAACCATTGTCAGATTGATAAACAATGATGGTGTCTTCTCGTAATCCTAAGCTATCAAGTTGGTCTATTAGCATTCCTATGCGTTCATCAATTGTAGAAATAAATGCTCCGTAATCAGATCTTGGAAACTCGACGCCTTTGTCTGAATAATAATTTTTCCATTTTTGAGTAGGTTGGTAGGGATAGTGTGGCATGTTAATGGCATAAAATAAAAAGAAAGGATCCGGTTGATTTTTATCTATAAAAGCATCCACTTTTTCTGCCATTAAATCAGGAAAGTATTTTCCATCATAAAATACCTCTTTACCGTTTTCATGTAAATCATGAATGTTAGGCCCTTCCCAAAAGAAAAAATGGGAATAATTATCAATGCAACCTCGTAAATGTCCAAAATAATAGTCAAAACCTTGATTATTAGGGCTACTGGCTTCACTCATTCCTAAATGCCATTTACCTACATGAGCCGTTTTATAACCATTATCTTTAAATAATTCGGCCATGGTATATTGTTCGTCAGGTAAACCATCTGAACCAATACTTGCAGACGTGTTTCCTGGTACACCAGCTCTTTGAGGATAATTACCTGTTAATAAAGCAGCTCTTGAAGGAGCACATACAGGTGCTGCTACATAAGCTTGTGTAAACCGGATTCCATCTTCTGCAAGCTTATCTATGTTTGGCGAAAAAATATCTGTGGCACCATAACAACCTAAATCGCCTGCACCTTGGTCATCTGTATAAATCACAATTACATTCGGTTTTTTGATGTTTTGGGCAATTAAATTGTAATAACCAAAAAACAATAGTAAAATAGTAAGGGGTATTTTTTTCATTTTTTGAAATTGTTAATTTTTCTAATAGATCCTAAAATAAATATAAAATTTTAAAAGAGGTGAATTTTTTAGACAATAGCTCCTTTAAATTAGATAAACAACGGAAATAAACTACATTCGTTGAATTATTTAAGTTGTTTGTCTTTTAAAATATTAGAATTGTTAAGATTGAATTATATTTATAAAATATAATTTAAAAAGTATAGGTCTATGTTAAAGATACATAATATAAAAGCACTTACGTTGTTGATGGCTTTGAGTTTCATTTCTTGCAAAAGCGAAAAAGAAAAAAAAGAGACCAATCAACAACCTAATATTATAGTTATTTATGCCGATGATTTGGGCTTTGGTGATGTTAGTGCATATGGAAGTGAGATTTTAAAAACACCAAATATTGATCGGATTTCGAATGAAGGTATTAAATTCATGAATGGTTACGCGGCTTCACCTACATGTAGTCCAAGTCGCTATGCGTTGTTATCTGGTAATTACCCATTTAAAAAGAAAAATGCTAGAGTACTCCCAGGAAATGCTCCTCTAATTTTTGATACGAGTAAGCAAACTTTACCATCTATGTTAAGAGATGCGGGCTATACTACAGGTGTAGTTGGTAAATGGCACCTAGGGTTAGGTAGTGAAAATATGGATTGGAATGGTGAAATTAAACCAGGACCATTAGAAATAGGTTTTGATGAATCTTATATAATGGCTTCAACAAATGATAGAGTACCATCTGTTTATGTTAAAGGGCATCGCATTGATGGTTTAGATGCTAAAGATCCGATTGAAGTGAGCTACAAAGAAAACTTTGAAGGTGAACCAACAGGAAAAAAGAATCCAGAATTACTAAAATTACATCCTAGTCACGGGCATGACATGAGTATTCATAACGGAATTTCGAGGATTGGATTTATGCGTGGTGGTAAATCAGCATTATTTACTGACGAAAACATGGGAGATGACTTTTTACGAGAATCAAAGGCATTTATAGACCGTAATAAAGAAAAGCCATTCTTTTTATTTTATAGTTTGCATCAACCACATGTGCCGCGAGTACCCCATCCTCGATTTGCTGGGAAATCTAGTCTAGGTCCAAGAGGTGATGTAATTATTGAAGCTGATTGGGATGTTGGACAATTGTTAGATTATCTAGATGAATTAAAACTAACAGAAAATACGATTATAATTTTTTCGAGTGATAATGGTCCTGTACTAGATGATGGTTATAAAAGTGATGCCGTTGAAAAAAATGGGAATCACACACCAGCAGGGAATCTAAGAGGAGGGAAGTATAGCCTTTTCGATGGAGGAACGCATGTGCCATTTATGCTAATGTGGAAAGGCACGATTGAACCAGACATTTCAAATGCTTTGGTTTCGCAAATGGACTTACCGGCTTCATTCGCTTCGTTTACGGGACAAAAAAACACAACTGAAGATGGTGAAAATGTGATAGATGCATTGCTGGGAAAATCAGATTTAGGAAGGGAAAGTTTAATTTTAGGTAGAACGAATGGAATTTCTATTCGCCATGGAGATTGGATATTAATTCCACCACATAAAGGCCCAAAAACTACAGGGAAGTTCACCAATATTGAAACGGGAAGAGATACGATTTATCAATTATATAATGTGAAAGAAGATATAGGACAGCAGCATAATGTTGCCTTAAAATATCCAGAGATGGTTAAAAAATTAAAGGATGAAATAAATAAAATAAAAGCAATAAAATAATTAAAGCTCCTATCAATTCTTTTAATTAAATTTACCCTCATTAATCAAATACGTACAATTAAATTATGAAAAAAGTATTTTACGCAATTAGTATTTTAATTATGTTGTCGGCATGTAAAAGTGAGAGCCCAGCGGTTGAATATGCAATTATTTCTGGAAAAGTTATTAATAAAGGCGATGGATTATTAAGACTCTATAGTGGAGATATGAGTTTTATAGACACTATTCAGGTTTCAGACGATGGTGTATTTAGAGATACCATGAGAGCCAAGTTCGGTGATTTTGTTTTATATGACGGTAAAAGTGTGACTCCAATTCATTTACAACAAGGTAATGATATTCAAATAAATTACGATAGTGATGACTTTGACAAAACAATAAAAATATCTGGCGTTGGAGCTGATATAGGTAATTATTTTTTGGCGAAAGGTAAAAAAATAAAAAGTTTGCAAGGACCAGGTAATTCCTATTTTGAATTGGAAGAAGAAGCCTATAAGAAGAAATCTAACGAAATAAAGGCTATAAATGAAGCGTTATTAGATTCGATGACGAGTATTTCTAATGACTTTAGAACAAAGGAAAAAAGAAATCTAAATTACGAATATTTATCAGCGTTAAACAATTATGAATCTTATCATAAACATTATGCTAAAAAGCCAGAATTTAAAGTGTCTGAAGGTTTTTTAACAGGACTTGAAGATTTAGATTTTAATAATGAGGAAGATTTTTTATCATCTCAAGCTTATGTTAGTTTAGTTACTTCTCATTATATAAAAAAAGCAGAAAAGACTTTGGAAGCAGATTCAACCTTGTCTAGAAGTCTAGTAACGTTAAAATCATTTTCATCTGCACCCAATCAGACCATTAAGAATGGGCTATTATACAATCACAGTAAATTTGAAATTTCATATACAGATGATTTAGAAACTTTTTATAACACTTTTATGGAGGGTTCAACTAATGAAAATAATAAAAAAGAAATTACTAAAACATACACTAAAATAAAATCAGTGTCAAAAGGGAATGTTTCTCCACAATTTACAAATTATGAAAATCATGCAGGAGGTACTACTTCGTTAGACGATTTAAAAGGTAAGTATGTCTATATTGATGTGTGGGCAACATGGTGCGGCCCTTGTCTTGCTGAAATACCATCACTGAAAAAGGTAGAAAAAACATATCATGATAAAAACATAGTATTTGTTAGTTTGTCAATAGATAAGAAAAAGGATCATGACAAGTGGAAAAAAATGGTAACAGAAAAAGAATTAGGTGGTATTCAATTGATAGCGGATAATGATTCTAGTTCAAAATTTGTACAAGATTATCAAATTATGGGTATTCCTCGTTTTATATTAATAGATCCTCAAGGTAATATTGTTAATTCAAACGCTCCAAGACCTTCAGATAAAAAGCTGATTACTTTATTCGATGAATTAAAGATTTAATTTATACTTTATAAAAGCCTATTAAAATCACTTTAGTTATTTTTACTAAAGTGGTTTTTTGTTTTAATTTAGCCAAATGCATAAATCAATTTTTAAACTAATTTTTATTTTCGGATTACTTTTATCGCAATTGGGCATGTCTCAAGATAAAGATGATGGTAAAACTTGGTATACCGCATTTGGAGAAACGTTTGATAGAGCACCAGATTCTCTATATCAACAATTACGTGATGCTGATAGCTTTAAGGATAAAGCTTTTTTTATTGAGGAAATTGCAAATATCCATATAGAATTAGGTAATACAGATTCTATAATTTATTATGGTAAATTACTTGAAGATGAAAATTCAAATATTCAAGCAGAAGGAGTTATTGACAATTTGTATTTATCAAAAGCATATCGAATTATTGGTAAAGGGAAGATGTTACAAGGGCTTTTTGATGAAGCTATGAAGTATTATTTAAAGGGTTTAGAAATAACTAAAATAACCAATAGTCCATATTTATATTTTACACATTCCTTAGGACTAGCATCGGTTTATATAAATAAAGAAGAGTTTGAAAAAGCAACACCATTATTAGATAATGCTATTGAAAGTAGTAAAAATAGCTATTTTACTGGCTTAGCAAAAAAGTATTATGGTGATGTTTATTACTTAAAAAGAGATATTGCAAAAAGTGCACCATACTATAAGGCGGCTTTAGCTGATTTAGAATTATCCCCTGATAAAAAAATAGCCTTAGATATTAAACTAAATCTAGGAACCATGGACGTGGTTCAAAAAAAACTGGATGAATCATTAGTTCTTTTTGAAGAAGTAAAAAATACCGCTCATGAAAAAAAATATTACGATTTGTATGTTGAAGCGGTATTGAGAATTGGAGATGTTTATAAGCGTAAAAAGGATTATCATAATGCTCAAATAATTTTGTCTGTTGCTCATATAAATTCAGTACAATGGGACAGATTGGGGCTAGAAAAAAAAATCATACAAAATTTAGTAGACTTGTATAGAGATCAAGAAGATTATGAAAATGCCTATGCGTTAATGACTCAATATGTTAATGTTTCTAGTAGAATAGTACAAGAGCAAAAAAGCAAAGAAATTAAGGAACTTGAAATTCAATACCAAACCTTGCAAAAAGAAAAGGAAATTAGTTCACTGCAAGAAGAACAATTACTCAAAGAGAGTGAAATTAAAAGACAAAAAACCATTAAATATGCTATTTTAATCGGATTTTTAGTATTGCTAATCCCTGTAACTGCTTTATTTATAGTTTATTACCAAAAGTTACAAGCTCAAAGTCAACTGAATACACAGCAAGATGAATTGAATACACAGAAGGTGAGTTCGTTAATCAGAGAGCAAGAGTTAAAGTTAGTAAAAGCGTCGGTAGAAGCTCAAGATGAAGAAAGAACAAGAATAGCGAGAGAATTACATGATAGTATTGGTGGTAATTTGGCAGCTATAAAATTGCAAATGAACAATCTAAATAATAATGCGGATTCTAGTGCTATTATTACACAAATTGATGATACCTATCAACAAGTTAGAGAAATATCTCATAATTTAATTCCAAGCAAGTTTAGTCAGAATGCTTTTACCACTTTAATAAGTGAATATATTAATAAATTAGATAAATCTTCAGACCAAGATATTGTATTTATGCCTTATCCTGAAGAAAAAATAAATGCATTGGACGAAAGTATTCAAGTTGAAGTTTTTAATATTATTCAAGAATTAGTGACTAATACGTTGAAGTATGCCAAAGCAAAAAATGTAGAAATTCATTTGAATATACATAATAATTCTTTACAATTGTTGTTTGAAGATAATGGCATTGGCTTTGACCAAAGTAAAACACCAACTGGTATTGGTTTACAAAACATAAAAAGTCGTTTAGATAAATTAAATGCCGAATTAAATATAGATTCATCAATTAACCATGGTACGGCTGTTACCATTGAAATTCCCTTATAACATGACACTAGCAAGAAAGTATAAATTAATTGTAGCAGACGACCACAAAATGTTTTTAGATGGTTTGCTAAGTATAATAGCAAATGAATCAGATTTTGAAATTGTAATGACAGCAAATAGTGGTCAGAATGTTATTAAATACCTTGATAATTGTGAAGGTAAAGATGTTGATTTAGTGGTAACGGATATTAATATGCCTGATGTTACGGGAATTGAATTGAATAAACATATTAAATCTAAGTTTCCTAATATTAGAACCTTGGTAGTAAGCATGCGACATGATTCCAAGACAATACATAGATTAACAGAGGATCAAGTAGATGGATATGTTCCTAAAAATGCCGAAAAAGGAGAATTAATTCTAGCTATTGAAACCATATTAAAAGGAGAAAAGTATTTTTCTGAAAGCATAAAAAAAGCATATATGGACAGTATGTTCAATAAGGAAAAAGATGTTATTACTTCGTTAACAAAGAGAGAAAAAGAAGTCTTAAAACTAATAGCTGAAGAACACACTACGCAAGAAATAGCGGATAAACTTTTTTTAAGTAAACACACGATTGAAGGCTATAGAAAAAATTTAATCTCAAAATTAGAAGTCCGCAACCTTGCAGGTTTAACGAAGTATGCTATACAGTTAGGCTTGTTGGATTAGATGAGGGGGTAGCTGATAAATCTTAAGAGTATTGTTTTTTTCTCATAATTCAAAAATTGATTCCAAAACCAAATGGGAACAACACTTTTAAGGATTATATTGAGTATTATATTTATTGGCTGGATAGTCTATGTAATTCGAATTACGGTTGATACTAATAGAAAACTTTTCAACAAAGAAGACGGAATAAGCCAAGATGAGTGGACGAAAAAAATGAGAAAAATTCATTTGAGAAAGGTTTTTACAGGCTTATTTATTGTTTTGATAATTGTTTTGACATTAATTCTTGTGGATTCTCAGCGAATTTGATTTAAAATCAATACTGAATTTAATCTCAAACTACTGACCATTTTTATAACTGATTCCTACCACTTTCATAGTTCCCTATAGATTAAAAATTGCCAATGGACATTTTGCATTGCCAACTTTTTTTAGTTCTGTCTCCTGAATATTTCTGTCTTTGTTTAAAAAAAAAACAGCTACTAACGCTTAAACTCAGTTTTACTGAAGACTGAACCACCCCATTTTTCAGGGGTCAGATTTTACCTTAAAATAGTGTTTTACACCTAACCATTCTGATGCACTTTTGTAATCAAATTAATAACCAATAAAAATTAAAATTATGATTTACGGAATTTCATTAGTATTGTTAAGCATCATAGCGGTGCCATCATTAATCTTATCAAAAAAACCAAACGCAGCTGAGCTATTAGCAAAAATTGAGCCTTATCAAGGATGGATTGGTCTTGTGTTTTGTTTCTGGGGTGTTTGGGGAATTATCTCTGCCTTTTTAAATATGGCATGGTTAACATCTGCACCAATTTGGTGGATAACCTTATTAGCAGGTAGTGTTGTAGAAGCAGGTCTTGGCTTTTTATTAGGCTATGGACAAATCAGTAAAATGTTTTTAGGTAATAATCCAAAAGCACAAGAAAAAGCGGCCTTAATTCGTGAGAAAATTGCACCAATGCAAGGAAAATTAGGCGTATTAGGACTTATAGTTGGAGCTTGGATGATTGTAGCTTCATTTATGTTTTTGTCATAAATAGTTGAAACATTAAAATCTACAATAATGAGAAAATTAATTATCGCTGTATTATTATTAATCGTTGCAAACACCTTTGCTCAAGACCAAGCCAGCACAAAAAACACAATAAGTGTAAGTAGTAATGTAAAGTTTAAGAAAGAGGTAAAAGCGTTCAGAATAAAATTGATCATGGGGTTAGACCAAATGGGATATGGTAATAACGAATGTAATACGTTAGATGAGTTAAAAAAGAAGTACTTCGATAAACTCAAAGAGAAAGGAATTGATCCCAATAAACTTGAAGAGAAAAAAATTGAATATTTAAGCATGTATTATCAAAGAGAAGGTACTGTTTATTATTACGAGGCAAGTACTGAAGAAGAAGTCTCTAAGGTTTTAAGTGCAAGAGTCAATGGTATTACTAACAATGGGTTAGAATATAAAATGCAATTGGATGATGCTACTTATGACAGTTTGATAGAAAGAGCTATTATTCAAGCTAAAGATAAAGCCAAAAGAATTGCAACAAAAGCGAATAAAAAAGTTGGGGAAATTGCTATGATTTCAGATAATTCTTATGGATTTGAAGATTGGGTATATTATTCACCCAAAGATGAATATTTAAGAATTAACGTCGTTTTTGAATTATTATAACATAAAAGTAGGTTAGTTGATGTTACCCAATCTGTTATATATTTTTATATGTCAGGTTGGGTTTTTTATGTTATATTGCCTCTTAATGAGGTAATTATAAAATAAAATAATAATATTTTACTTTATTTTAATGAATGAAATTGTGTTTAATTGAAACTATTTTTATTGATAAATAGTGTTCATCATAATTTTAAAAAGAATTATCCGTTTATTTTTAAGTTATATAGTATTCTATAACTTGAATGATAACCCCAAAAAATACCATGAATAAAACAATAGAAGTAAGTGGATCTGTTAAACTAGTGCGGAAAATTGTTAAATATAGAGCTAAAATTAGTATAGAAGTGACTCAAAACCCTTACGGAGATGAAGAAATTACTGATTTAGCAGAAATAAAAAATCAATATTATTTAGCATTGGTTGAAAATGGTATTGATGTAACCAAATTTGAAGAAGATACCTTTGAATTTAGAACGTACAATTATCAAGGGGAAGGCACCATGCTAAAATATGAATGTACTTCGCAAAAAGAGATTTCACAATTGCTAGATATTAAAGTACCAGGTATTTATGTTAATTTATTAGAATGTAAATATGTAATTGATGAACTATTATATGATGAAATGACTGAAGCGGCTTTGGTTGATGCTCGATTAAGGGCGAACAACATTGCCTCTAAAATTGATAGAAAAGTAGGAGCAATTGTTTCTTTAGTAGATAATAGAGTGCTTAATAATTATTGGACAACCTTTAACTCTTATGATGAATTTTTTGATCTTAAAGTAATTTTTGAAATAGAGTAGAAACGTAATTAGTAGGGTATACGAATTGACGATCCTTTATTTATAGATTCATTTTATCTCTTAAATAGAATGCTATTTCAGATGTGAATTCTTTTTTTCTATATTTACTAACCGGTTGAATACCCACCATAACATTCGTTAAAAAGATTTCATCCGTTTTTTGGAGTTCAAAGGGAGAAATTTCTTTTTCTTCAAATGTAAGTGTAGTGTCTTTTGAGATTAATTCTAGTAAGTTTTTTCTAAAAACACCTTTTAAACATCCTTCTGAAAGGGGAGGAGTAACAATATGCTTTCCTTTTACCAGAAAAATATTGGCATTTAGAGCTTCTACTACTTGCTTCTTCTCATTTAGCAACACACAGTTGTCCAATCCGTTTTCGTCCGCATAAATACTACCAACAACGTTTAATACCTTGTTATTTGTTTTTAAAGTGGATAAAATTCCAGAATACACGTAATAATCTTTAAAGAGATCAATTTCGTAATTTTTTTTAAGTGATACAGAAAGTGAATTTGCTTCTACTAAAAAATGAGTGTTATTAGTGATGGGCAGGTATAGTCCACCGTCTTTTCTATTAATGGTAAAACGTATTCTTGCATTAGATAAATTATTAGCAGCAGCGGTTTTTAAAATTTCTTGTTCAAAAAACTCTAAGGTAAACTGCATATCAATTTTCATGCGTAACATACGCATTGAAGCCATTAATCTAAAGTAATGATCTTCTAAAAAGATCACATTACTATCTATTACTTTTATGGTTTCAAACAAACCATCTCCATATTTAAAGGCCCTATTATTGATACTTAAAGTAGGAGGAGTCTTAGAAATTTTGCCGTTATAATTTATCATTGCCAGTTAATTAATTTCCCCTTTACCTCTCCTTTGGAGAGGTCAGAATTACTTTTCAGGTAATTCTGGGTGAGGCTAAAAAAAAGCCTCGAAAAAATCAAGGCTTGCTATTCTTTTAAACTTGTATTACTTTTTATGCTCCAATAGTTTGTTTAAGCTCAGAAATTTGGTTTTCCCAAAACATTTTTCCTTCGTCAACTTCATCGTCATCTGCAAAATCAGTAACGATTAAAGAAACATCAGAGGTTAAATCATCAACAACTATTTTAAATTCAAAAAAGGTACCTTCTTCTTCATCTGTTAACCATTTATATTTGATTCGCTCATTGGTTTTATAAGACAATCTTTTGGCTTGTTCTTCCGAACCATCCCAAAGAAAGGTGTAAACATCACTTCTCGAATTTACATTATCGGCAAACCATTCGCTTAATCCGTCTGGTGTTGATAGATACTGATATAAAAATGCTGGTGAAGAGTGCATAATAAACTCTATACTATATTTTACTTTATCGGCCATAGGTCAATTTTTATCTTGAATGGGCAATATATATATTATCTCAATTTAAAAAAAACTTTTTTGATAAAAATAATGAGAAAGAATTATTGCCACTCGTAAATTTGTTTTTATATTTGCAATCTTGAAATTTTGGCGAGGTAGCTCAGTTGGTTAGAGCGTCGGATTCATAACCCGGAGGTCGGGGGATCGTGCCCCCCTCTCGCTACTATTAAACAAAGGCTTCCATTAAAATGGAAGCCTTTTTTATCTTCAATAGTCACAGAATTTTTATCTTTTTATAGTAGTCACATAAAAAAGATGTTAATTGCCATTTTTTAGGTATAAGATTTACCAATTCTTCTTATTTGTTACAAATTTATATTTCTCTTTATTTGCTTTAATCTTATCATCCATGATTTTGAAAATGGCGATATTTTTTTTGTATCACCATTATCTTCAACCGATATAGTTCTAATGGTTGAAATTTTTTTTCAAAAATGTAAATGGAATGTTCCTCTATTAATAATAAGGGTTTACTATCTTACTAATTGTCTTCACAATAATTATTTATCCTATTTAAATTACGTCAACAATTAATTTTATACACTTATTTTGATGTAGCTAAATTAACTAGAAATAAAAACATAACAAATGACTATGGTCATTTTAAAGATTCATCTTAATCAATAGCTTTGAATTGTTAATAGAAAAATGATCAATGCAATTAATAGGATTAATAATTATAAAAACTATGTTTAGAAATTATTCAAACCGCTATAACGCTATAATCAAAACTATAAAAGTATTGGGATTACGAATTCCTAAAACTTTTGAAAGTTTTAACGAATTGCATTCCGAGAGTATAGCATTAGATCCGGAGCATCATCCTAAGAAATTATTTAAATCATTGGAAAGCTAATCTAACGGGGCAGAACGTCTTTGATGTATCGTTATGAAATCCCTGAAGTCTTAATTTAATTTACAGTAGTAGTGAAAAGTCAAAAATCAAAAAAATGGAAACAATAAAAGGAACACAGTTAAATTTAGAAACCACCGTAAGTACCATAATTGAAGATAGTATTAATCAAAATGTTATAGACAGACTTTATACTGAAATGAAAGGTGTTATTGATAGCAAAGGAGAGGTGAATTTAATAATACAAGCCAATGATATCAAAAGTATAAAAAATTTAAAATCATTTTTTTCTGATTTAAGAGATAAGTGGTTTGTCCTTAAGCATCTCAGAAAATTTGCCATTGTCACTGACAAAGATTGGATTGAAAACCTTACAGAAATAGTAGGTGTCTTAACTCCAAAAGTTGAATTAAAAGAATTTGATATGGTCGATATGGATGAGGCAATTGATTGGGTAAATTCCCCAACTATAAATGAAAAACACGGCATGGCAATCTGGCCTAAAGAAAATTTTTTGCACCTAATAGTTTATGATAAACTCACAATGATAGATTATAAAATCTTAAATAGAACCATGAGAGATTATGAAAAAGAGGTTTCTTTACTTATTCAGTTTTTAGATTTTGAAGGTATAACACTAAGGGCATTTTTAGAAGATCTTAAAATGGGTTTTAGCCATTATAGAAAATTTAAAAAGATAGCTATAGTACCTAATAAAAATATAGAATCATTAGTTAAAATTACAAATTTGGTAACTCCTGGCATTCAGTTTAAATCATTCGCTTACCACGAAATGGATATAGCTGCAAAATGGTTGAATGAAATCTAAATAAAATGACTAAAGAAAAAAAAGAAAACAAAAATAAATTACCTAAGGCATATAACCCAAATTGGTTGTATTTGCTGTTTTTTGCTTTTATCGTTTTTGTTTTTTACATAAATCCTGTCGTTAAGACTAAAGAAATTAGTTGGTTGGAGTTTGAACAAAATATGTTGAGCCAGAACGATGTGGAAAAAAATGTTGTTGTAAATAAAGAAACTGCTGAAATCTATATAAAGAAGGAAAGGCTTTTGCTTAAGAAATATGAAGGGGTAGCTAAAGACACCATCCTTAATGCTACCAGTCCGCAATACTATCTAAAACTAGGCTCCATAGAAAGTTTTGAAAATAAATTAGAAAAAGCTCAAGATAATTTTCCTCCACAAGAAAAAGTCGAAAATAATCTATGAAAACCGCACCAATTGGATTGAAACATTTTCATGGATTTTACCGTTTGTACTTATTCTATTTTTTTGGATTATTATTCTCCGTAGAATGAACCCCGGTAGCATGGGTAGTTCAATGTTTAATTTTGGCAAATCAACGGCTAAAATTGCAAATATAGACACCAAAAGTAAGGTGACTTTTAATGATGTAGCTGGTTTAAAAGAAGCTAAAATTGAAATCATGGAGATTTTAGATTTTTTAAATAACCCAAAAGAATATACAAGGTTGGGAGCTAAAATTCCAACAGGTGTTTTATTGGTTGGACCACCAGGTACAGGTAAAACACTATTGGCAAGGGTAGTAGCGGGAGAAGCACAAGTACCTTTCTTTTCATTATCAGGTTCAGAATTTGTGGAAATGTTCGTTGGTGTGGGGGCATCTAGAGTAAGAGATCTGTTTAAACAAGCCAAAGAAAAAGCCCCAAGTATTTTTTTATTGATGAAATTGATGCTGTAGGTCGCTCTAGAGATAAAGCAAATAACTTCCAATCTAATGATGAAAGAGAAAACACCTTAAATCAATTGTTGGCAGAATTAGACGGTTTTGGTACCAATACAGGTGTTATTGTTCTTGCCGCCACCAACAGAGCTGATATTTTAGATAAAGCCTTATTAAGGGCAGGTAGGTTTGATCGTCATATTTATTTAGAATTACCCACAAGAGAAGAACGTGTAGAAATTTTTCAGGTACACCTAAAACCATTAAAACTTAAAAAAAAGTGTAGATGCGAATTTATTGGCTTCCTTAACACCGGGGTTTTCTGGAACAGATATAGCTAATATTTGTAATGAGGCAGCATTGATAGCTGAACGTAAAAAAAGGAATTTGTCGGACAAGATGATTTTAACCAAGCTCGTGATCGTATTGTTGGCGGTTTAGAAAGAAAAAGTAAAATTATATCACCCAAGGAAAAAAATATTGTGGCCCATCATGAAGCAGGACATGCGGTTGCTAGTTGGTATTTGAAGAATGTTGATTCTCTCGTAAAGGTATCAATCATACTTAGGGGAAAATCTTTAGGAGCTGCTTGGTATTTGCCGGAAGAACGACAAATTATTACTAAATCTCAATTTCTAGATCAGATTTGTGCGGCTCTAGGTGGTAGGGCAGGTGAAGATATTATATTTAATGAAATATCATCTGGAGCACTAGATGATTTAGAGAAAGTAACCAAACAAGCATATAATATGGTCGCTTATTTTTTTTTGGATGAGGAAGTTGGTCCTATTAGTTTTTATGACTCTACTGGAGAATATGGAAGGTTATTAAGTAAACCTCATAGCGAAAGTATGGGTAAGCTCATTGATACCGAGGTGTTAAATTTGATAACTACACAATACCAACGAGCCAAAAATATCTTAACTAAACATAAAGATGAATTGGAAGAATTGGCACAGCTATTATTGAAAAATGAAGTAGCGAACAAAGAAGATTTAGAGCAGGTTTTAGGAAAAAGAAAAGCAACAGAATTGTTACAATCAGAAGATTGAAAAATAGTTATGAATTCAGAACAAAGGTGCAGTTAAAAAAAGGAAATAACTTTAAAAAAATTTTCCCTAAGTAAAATTCAGTTGGCTGTAAAAAATGAAAATAAATAACAGGAATAAACTATAAATTGAAAATAATAAAAACAGAAGTTTTATATGACTCAGGTTTTCATTTTGAGCATCAGCAATGGGACAACGAAAATGCCTTTTGGAAAGATGAAATAGAATTTTTATTTAATCAATTCTTTTCAAATCAGCCTGTTTTTTTGGTCAGTTTAATTCTATAAACTACGCCGCCCTGCATGGCATCAATGTATGTTGGATATGTATCTTTTATTGGATGACTAATTGTTGTTTCGCCAGTCATTAATCGCATAACTATATCCATTAATTTAAGTATTCCTCCTTCGCGTTCTTCTGGAGTTTTTCATTATTACAATTTACCCCAAGTAATTAGACTTCTCCAATTGCTCATATTTTCTATAACATCTACCTCAACACATACCAACGGATTTTTTCGCATCATTTCAATCTTCATGCCTTCGTTGGTATGCCCATAAATATATTTTCCAACTTAAACATATAAAAGTTTGACTAAGTAGGTAATGTTATCAGCATGGCAGCCTATCCTGCCAACAATTAGACTGTACAATAGATACTCAATCTATTTTTTGTTTAAGGTACCCAACATAATGGCTTACAATTTTATGTTGTAACAAAGTAAAATCATAAATACGAAGAATAAAATGATCTTTACAGTTTAAAATTCAATATGAAGTTTGGCTAATTTATATTGAAAACTGAGCCATGTCATTGTAAAGTACTTGTAACAATGGTAAATTTATTATAATAAAAACATAATTATAAACTTTTTAAAACAATAAAACCATGGCAAAGTCAAACCACACAGGTAATGTATTAGTAGCTCTGGCAGCGGGTGCAGCCCTAGGAGCAGGAATGGGGATTTTATTTGCCCCTGATAAAGGGAAAAATACTAGAGGCAAAATTAAACACAAATTGGAAGATACAGGTCATGATATTTCGGAACGTATGCGTCATGCCAAAGATGAATTGACTAAAACAGCAGAAGTAAAAAAGGCTGAGTTTGATAAAAAATTAGATGATACACTATCCAATATGAGTTATAAAGCTGAAGATATTATTTCAACTTTAGAAAAAAAACTGGAAGATCTGAAAAAGAAAAATGCACAGTTCCAAAAAAATTAAAAGAAGGCTTTTGAATTATTAAACGAAGACTTACGGGAGGTTCTTGATAATTTACAATTAAAAATTTAAGAAAAATAGTTAGTTAGTTAGTTAGTTAATTTTTTGTGTTAAGATGATTGAAGAGTCATCATAACGTTTATTGAGTAAGTGGGGGTTTTTGGGTTATGTTATTCCTGAATAGCCCTCACTTTTTTTTAATGCTCATTTTTGGGTTTCATAGTTCTGTTTTTTACTTATTGAAATTCTCTTATCCCTCATGGCCCAATACTTGTAACTTTTAGTTTTCTTGCCAAAAAGCCATCGATCATATCGGTACTATAACTAACCAATAAAGCAAAGGCAAATATCTGACGTTCGCCCATAAATAATAACAATAAAAGTATTGGTATGGCAAGCACTCTGTAAAAAGAAAACCAATCGGCTATATTTAAAATTTTGAATATGAACATTTTATAAATTCATCATTATAATTGGAAGATAAAAATAGAATTTATTAATATTTAAAAAAATGACTTAAGTCATTTTTTTAAATTGAGGATTTGCTTTTTTAAATAAAAATTTAGTCCATTAAATACTTACTCTCATGAAGATGTTATCAATATTTTTAGCAAAATTTTAGGGTGTTATATTATTATCTTTTTTATTTTGAGTTTAAACCTTGAAAAGGATAGTTAAAACTTTAAATTATCTATAACACCAAAAGTTTGTAATTCATATCTCATTTAAAGCCATAATTATTGGTTTTCTAAATATTCTTATCCATAATATTTGGAAAGATGATTGAGCAATAGCTATAATGTCTATTTTAAATTTTCATTAAAACTGATAAGAATCATCTTTAAAACTGATCAAGGTCATTGTATACTCAATATTAGGTATCTATATTTGTTATATTAATCGAAAAGATATGTTCTTTGAATCATTTGTTTATAAAATTACTCAAGTAAATAGATTTAACTGTAGAGTTACGGTTTAAGTTATTGATTTGTAAATAAATACGGTAAACAAAATATACAATGTATTTTGAATATCTTAAAGTCGAAAAAACCAATCGTAGCGTGGCTATGCAAGTATTTTTAAAGCTATTGATATACAAAATAATAGGTAGAAATGTACAGTTATTTATTTACAATGAACTGGTTTAAATATTTTATAATAAAGCGAAAATTAGTTGTAAATGTGCAATTTTTTTAGCCAATTTAGAAAGTTTAAACCAGTTCATATCATAAATGGGTATTTAAAATTAGTTTAGTGATTTAGGTTTTAATATGAATTTTTTAGATAAGATTATGTGATAAACCAATATAGCGATAAACTAAAATAAATACTTAGGAACAGGAGGTTTCGGCTTCCTGTTCTATTTTGAAAATATTTGCATGAAAAGGAAAGTTTAAGGATTTTTTTAATCCATTATAATTTGTGTATTGTTTAAAAATCAATATGTAAGTTTGAAGATGTTTTAAAAACGGCCTTAAATCATGTGGAACAGGAGGTTTCGACTTCCTGTTCTTTTTTCATCTTCTTTATTCAAGTAATTGCTAAGAGAAATCTAAATATTCCTTTAAAACAGATCATTTAAAGGCTATTGATAGCGTTCAGTAAAATTGGTTTTTACATTGTTGTGGTTTGTATATGCCATACAAATGGTTATATGCCTAAACCTTCATGTTAAACAAGAACAAATTCTATCATAGAAAACAGGAAGATATGAAAGTGTTTTTCTGTTTTTATTATATATACAGACGTGAAATAATTTAATTTAAGTTAAAAATAAAACAAATATTATGGATTATTATTTTTCTAAAATATTAAACAATATTACTTTTTCTAACGCAGTTGAAAAAATAAGCCAAGAACTCCAAAAAGAAGGATTTGGTGTGCTTACTGAAATAGATATTACATCAACTTTTAAGAAAAAGTTAGATGTCGATTTTTATAATTATAAAATTTTAGGTGCTTGTCATCCTACTTATGCATATAAAGCATTAATGGCTGAAAATAAAATTGGTACTATGCTTCCTTGTAATGTTATTGTTCAAGAACAGAAACATGGTATAATTGAAGTTTCAGCTGTTGATCCAGTTGCATCCATGCAAGCGGTTATGAATAAATCTTTAGCCCCGATTGCTATAGAAATTAGAGATAAGTTAAAGAAAGTTATAGATAATTTATAATAAATTATTATGATAAAGCAAATAAAACACAAAACCTTTAGTCGAGATAAAAGTATTGATGAACTGCATTATGGCACAGAAAAATGGTCAGTAGAGCTAGATTTTTCGGCGTTTGAATTGCCTTTTTTAAGACAATTAATAAAATCATATCCGTATAAAAATACCATTCCTAATTTATTTGAAAATATTCAATTATTTATTAAGCAACTTGACAAGTTTGAGGGTGAATTACCAATACTAATTAAAGAAATTAGAAATCATAACAATCAATTGGAGGGAAAGCTAGAATGTAACGATGTTAGCTGTGACGATTTTTACCTCGACGAATATAACCAGTTGTCCGAAAATATTTTTGATTATTTACAAGAATATAAAAACTTAAAAATTGAAATTTATAGGTTTATGAGTGGAATTATTCCTAATCCTTAATTCTAGATGCAATAGTTTTCATACACTTTAAGTAAAAGATGAAAATGACAATATCAATTTTTATTATTAAATGGTTTTGAAATACAACTATAAACATCATTTAATTTGGACCAGATGCAAACTCTTGTAATTAAAAATAAATGGGTGGAAGCACATCCTTTTTATGGCAGTTTAATCGTGCATATTGTATGGGGTTTTTACCATTAAATTATGGTTCAGATGTTGAGCTCGCAAATGATTATAAAACCTAAATAAATGAATGATCGATGTCAGTTTTAACAACAAAAGTAAAAGAAATTCTACAGAATCGTTATCTTTTAAAAGATAACGACGGAAAGATTGTTGAAACGCCACACCAAATTTATTTAAGCGGGTTGCTAAATTTGTAGCATCTATTGAAAAAGACAATAAAACCTATTGGCGAATAATTTTTATCAACTTTTAAAAAATTTAATTTTTCAGCCTTACTAATTCGTTTTTTAATACACTGGACTTACCTAAATTCAATAAATTTGTATTTCTAAAAGTTCTAAAAAAATGAAAGACTTCCAATTACATTCAAATGACGATTTAACTTTTCAAATAAGAAATTCAGGTGTAAAATCGTGGAAAGATCTCATAGATACGGTAAAAAGGATAAAGTACGGTAGAACTTCTAAAAGATCAGATTTAGAATTAGTTTGGACGGAACAAAAAGGTACCTGCAGCTCAAAACATGCTTTTTTAAAAAAAGTGGCTGATTTGAATAAAATTCCAAATGTAAAGCTGATGTTGTGTATGTTTAAAATGAATACAGTAAACACGCCCAGTATTGGTAATGCACTAGATGGTCAACCTATCACTTATAATCCAGAAGCTCATTGCTATTTGAGCATTGAGGAAGAGAATATTGATATAACAAGTTCTAAATCTTCATTTTCGAAAATTAAAGATGATATTATCAAGGAAATTGAAATTGTACCAGAGCAGGTATTTCAATTTAAAATAGATTATCATAAGGATTTTCTTAAAAAATGGATTTTAAAAGAAAAGTGCAACCTCAGTTTCGATCAAGTTTGGATTATTAGAGAAAAATGTATTGAAAATATGAGTAAATAGGGGATTAGTCTTTCATATATTTTCCCTTCTTACTACCTTCATACATTTCATACATTACCAATCTACAATCTAATTTACCATTAAAAACTTTAATTCTTTTAGAGGTACGTAAGCCTACACTTTTTAATCCATTTTCAAAATCTGAAGTAATGAGCCATGCATTTGTGCCAGGATAACCTCGCTTCAATGTATTACCAATTTCTTTATAAAATACAGGGACATCAATTTCTAAACGTTCACCATAAGGTGGATTAAATAAGACAATGGTTTTTCCTTCTATTTCTTTTTCTGTTCTAAAGAAATTCTGTTCTTCTATGGTAATAAATTCTTCTAAATTGGCATTTTCAATATTGTCTTGAGCCTTATATATTGCAGATGGAGCCTTATCATAACCAATAATTTTTGCTGTAGATTCTCGCGTTTTTTTAAGTAACGAATTCCGAATAACATCGAACAAATCAGGGTCAAAGTCGCTCCATTTTTCAAAACCAAATTCACGTCGGTTTATATTTGCCGGAATATTATTCGCAATCATGGCAGCCTCAATTAATAGAGTACCACTACCACACATAGGGTCTATAAAATGTTGTGTACCATCGTAACCTGTCATTAAAACTAAACCTGCTGCGAGTACTTCATTAATAGGAGCAATGTTCGTAGCACTTCGGTAACCTCTTTTATGTAATGAATCTCCAGAACTGTCTATAGAAACCGTACAATCTCTATTGTGAATATGAATATTAATCTGTAAATCAGGATGATCTAAATCAATATTGGGGCGAGATCCCACTTTATCTCTAAAATAATCAACAATTGCATCTTTTGTTTTTAAAGAAACATAATGTGAATTGGTGAAATTATCAGCATTGGCAACTGCATCAACAGCGAAAGTACCATTCACATCAATATAATTATCCCATTTTATGGTTTGTATTTGATCATATAAATCGTGTTCATTATTCACTTTAAATTGTCGTATTGGTTTTAAGATTCGTACTGCAGTTCTTAATGCTAAATTTGCCTTATACATAAAACCTTTATCACCAGAAAAAGTAACATTTCTTATGCCTATTTTGATGTCCATGGCACCAAGGTTACGTAACTCTTTTGCAAGTATTTCTTCAAAGCCAAATAAGGTTTTGGCTAACATTTTAAAATTTTCGTTCATTCTATTAGATCTATTAAATCACTAAAACTCTGTTTAACAGTGTTTTAGAAGTTTTGTGAATAGCAGTATTTAATGATTAACATTTATTACAGCCCAAAAATACATTTATTAAAAGAGTTAACCTTATTTATTGAGTTATTCTGTATATAAACTTTATGGATTATTGGTATCGTAATTCTATTTTATTAAAAGGCTATTCGTTTGGATTAGAGTACATATTTGTTAGGTTATAGACTAGAATATTAAATAAAACAAATTTAAATGAAAGTATTAGTTATTGGAGCAGGGAATATGGGTTTAACCTATGCAGAAGGAATGTCTAAATCAAAAATGCTTAAGAAAAATCAAATTATGATTCTGGACAACTCCAAAGAAAAATTAGAGGAACTACATCAAATTTCACATTTTGATGCTTATAAAAATTTGGAAGATTGTGTGCCAGAAGCTGATATTATTTTTATCGCTGTAAAGCCATATCACGCTGAAGAGCTTTTTGGTAGAATGGCTACGCTAGTAAAACCAGAACAAATAATTATATCAATTATGGCGGGGGTAACTATAGATACCATAAAAAAACTTACGGGACTAGAAAAAATAGTGAGAGCAATGCCAAATTTACCTGCACAAGTAGGTAAAGGCCTTACCTCTTATGTCACCTCTAAAAGCGTTTCTAGAATAGAACGCCTTACAGTTGAAAGTCTACTAGACTCTACAGGTAAATCGATTTTAGTAAGTAACGAGAAATTTATCGATGCTTCTACTGGAATTTCGGGTAGTGGTCCTGCTTACGTATTTTACTTTATGCAAAGTATGACTGAAGCCGCTTTACAAATGGGATTTTCAGAAAGTGTTTCTAAAGTGTTAGTAAGTCAGACTTTTACGGGTGCTGTTGAACTTTTTAATCAATCTTCACTATCTGCAAATTCTTGGATGCAAAAAGTGGCTTCCAAAGGAGGTACAACAAGAGCTGCTTTAGATTCTATGGAAGATAATAATGTAAATGAATTGATTAAAGAAGCCGCATATGCCGCTTTTAATCGTGCCATTGAAATGGGAAAGGAAAATAAATAAAAATATGTATAAACAGAGAATAGTAATTAAGGTTGGTACTAATGTAATGACCAACAAGGATAATAGAATTGTGAGACCTGTATTACGTAGACTGGTTAGTCAAATTGCTGAACTGTATGAGCGTAATATTATTTGCGTTCTGGTTTCATCAGGTTCCGTTATCGCGGGAAAAGAAATTTTAGGAAAATCAAAAATTAAGGATAAAACGCAACGGCGACAAGTATATTCCGCCATTGGTCAACCTAGAATGATGCGGTTGTACTATAATATTTTTCAAGATTATGGAATGAAGTGTGCACAGGTATTACCCACCAAGCGTGATTTTAACCCAGGTGTGCATCGTGAAAATATGATTAAATGTTGTGAAGGTTTGTTATCTGAAGGAGTTATACCAATTGCGAATGAAGATGACGCCGTTTCGGTAACAATGTCTATGTTTTCCGATAATGACGAATTGGCTAGTTTGGTGGCTCAATTATTAAATGCCGATAAGCTAATTATATTAACAGATATTGATGGCTTATATAATGGTCATCCTGATTCTGAAAAAAGTGAACTTATTGAAAATGTAGGTGTACAAGAAAATGTTAATAGATACATCAAAGAAAGTAATAAAGGGGAAGCCGAAGGTCGTGGTGGAATGGGCTCAAAACTCGATTATGCTCAAAAGGCGGCAGCAAATAATATCCCCACGTATATCGCCAATGGTAAAAAAGATAATACCATCATTGATATCATTGATGGCAAAAATGTGGGTACTAAAGTGGCTAAAATTAAAACACTTCAACATTAATAAATTTAGAAAAATTATAAAAATGAAATTATTAGAAACAGATATAAAAAATAAGGTACTGAATTCAATGATGGTCATATTAGATGAAAATCGTGAAGATTTAATAGTAGCAAATAAAAAGGATTTAGAAGCTTTTAAAAAAGAAGATCAGGCGATGTATGATAGGTTGATTGTAAATTCTAAAAAAATTGATGGAATGATTCAAGCTATCAAAGAAGTAGAAGCTCAAGAAGACCCTGTAAATCAGGTAATTTCAAATAATGTTCTAGAAAACGGATTAAAAATTGTAAATAAAACGGCACCGTTTGGTACGATTATGATTATCTATGAATCTCGGCCAGATGTAACTGTTGAAGCAAGTGTACTTGCTTTTAAAGCAAATAGTAAAATTTTGCTAAAAGGTGGTAAAGAAGCCATACACAGCAATACGGTATTAGTCAATTTTTGGCATAAAGCCTTAAAAGAAAATAATTTACCTATCGATTATGTTCAATTGTTGAATATGGATAGAGTAGCTACTCAGAAATTTTTAAAAAATCCAACTGAAAAATTAGATTTAATTGTTCCCCGCGGTGGAGAAAAATTAATTGCCTTTGTTAAAGAACATGCTAAGTGTCCTGTACTTATTAGTGGAAGAGGTAATAATTTTTTATATGTTGATGAGAATGCCGATTGGCAAATGAGTCTAAAAGTAATACTTAATGCAAAAATGGATAAAATTTCTGCATGCAACGCCTTAGATAAAATATTAATTAACAGGAAAATTAAAAATTACAATGAAAAATTGCACGAATTACAACGTGTTTTATCGGATAACAATATTGACATTCTAGTTGATGAGAAAATCAATGAAGTTTTAATTAATGAAACATTAATTCAGGAAGATGCAATTTGGTATGAAGAGTTTTTGTCTATGAAATGTTGTATTGGTGAAGTTGAAACACCGAAAGAAGCAATCCGTAAGATTAATAAATATTCAGGAGGTCATTCTGCATCAATTATTACAAGTAATGACAAAACTGCATTAGATTTTATGCAACAGGTAGATAGTGCAGCGGTCTATCAAAATGCATCTACTAGATTTACTGATGGTGGTAAAATGGGGGTTGGTGCTGAATTAGCAATCAGTACTGATAAATTGCACCATAGAGGTCCTCTAGGTCTAAAACAGCTGGTAACAAATAAGTATTATATGTTTGGTGATGGTCAAATAAGAGAATGAAAATGAAAATAAATAGAATGAATTTTGATATTCTCGAAGAAATTGAAGGAACACTTATCCATCATGGTACGGTAAATAACAGGGTTTACTTTATGGGTTTTAAATATACTAATTTTGATAAAATCATAACGAATGTAAACCGATTAGCAAATAAGAAGAAGTACGATAAAATTATTGGCAAAGTACCAGAAAGTGGATTACAACAATTTCTAATGAATGGCTTTAAGGTTGAGGCAAAAATTCCAAATTTATATAAAGATGCTACAGGATATTTTATTTCTGAATATTTGAATGAAAAACGAGAATATTGTAGTCTGAATACAATGAAAATAATTGAATCAGTAAAAAAAATTGCGTTAGCAGCTACTTTAGATAATCAAAATAAGAACTTGCCTTTAGCATATGATTTAAGAAAATTGGAATCAAAAGATTTAGAAAGATTGAGTGATTTAAATAAATTATCTTTTAAAACCTATGCTTTTCCTATATGGGAAATAGAATATCTTAAAGAATGTTTACAAAATAATTATGAGTTTTATGGAGCTTATAAAGACTCTAAATTAGTGATTTCTGCTATGGTGAAAATTGATAAGAAAGAATCTAATGCAGAAGTTATTGATTTTGCCATACACCCTAATTATAGAGGTCAAAATTTATCGTTTTATATCATGAACAAAATAAAAGAAGCGATTATTGGAAAAGGATTGAATACACTATATGCTATTGTAAGATCAACTTCTTATGGGTTGAATATAACCTTTGCAAAACAAGGTTTTATTCCGGGAGGCACATTAATTAACAATACGTTGGTAGAAAACACCCTTGAAAGTATGAATGTTTGGTATTTAAATTTAAATAAATAAAATTATAAATGATGAAATTAATATATGTAAAACGGAGCACAAAAACAGAAATACGTTATACAAAAAAAATGGGTCAGTTAAAATCTAGAGTTACTTATATAAAAAAATATGCCTTGGGCTTTCCGATAAAAATAGTACATAAATATAGAGAAACTTATTACGGTAAAGTCAAAGATTGTGAAGATATAGTTTTGTCGAAATAACATGTAGCTTTTAATTGTAAGAATTATGTATTATCAGTACTTGGTTTATTTTTAAGTAAAATTCTTTTTACTATATGATGCCTATAAAAATGTGTAAGTTATTGAAGAATGGAGAACTCTTATTTTAATGTTTAAGGTACAGCATGAAAATAATTCAAAGAGGCATGTCAAATATTAAAATTGAAACTTGTAACCTAAAAGCAATTCCTTACTTTTGCTTTTTTAATAGTTATGAAAGAAAAACAGGAGTGGTTTAAAGATTGGTTTGACACAAAGTATTATCATATTTTGTATCAAGATAGAAATGATGATGAAGCACAAAACTTTATGAAACATCTCATTTCTTTTTTAAAATTGGAAAAGAATAGCAAAATTTTAGATTTACCGTGTGGAAGAGGAAGACATTCGGTTTTTTTAAATCAATTGGGTTATAATGTAATTGGTGCTGACCTTTCAGAAAACAGTATCGTTTTTGCAAAACAGTTTGAAAACGAATCATTACATTTTAAAATTCACGATATGCGTGATTCATTTGAAACAAAATTTGATGCTATTTTCAATTTATTTACAAGTTTTGGATATTTCGACGATGCAGAAACAAATATTCAAGTTTTAAAGAATTTAAAAAACGGATTAAAAGAAAATGGATTGTTGGTTATTGATTTTTTGAATGTTGATTATGTTAAAAAACACATAGTTTACAAGGAGTCTGTGTCGCGAAACAATATTGATTTTGATATTAGTAGAACTGTTGATGGCAATGCCATAATTAAAGATATTCGCTTTTTTGCTGATGGCAGAGATCATCATTATACGGAAAAAATTAAATTTTTACCTCTTGAAACATTAAAGGAATACTTTATAACTGCTGGTTTGCATTTGAAACACACTTTTGGATCGTATGCACTTGAAGATTTTGATGTTGAAAATTCAAGCCGCTTAATACTACTATTAGAATGAGTTTTATAGCTTTAATTTTATCTGTTTTAATTGGTGTTCTCGTTGTTGTTTCATTAAAGCCAAGTACTAAAATAATTCAACTTTTTTTATCATTCAGTGGTGCGTACTTATTATCTATGACGGTACTGCATTTATTACCAGAGGTATTTGAATCGCATAAAGAAGACGTTGGTGTATATATCCTGATAGGAATTTTAATACAAACTATTTTAGAATATTTTTCGAAAGGGGCGGAGCATGGTCATATTCACGTTCACAACCATTCTCATATTAAAAAAGTACCATGGTTATTGTTTTTGAGTTTATGTATTCATTCTTTTTTGGAAGGAATTCCACTTAATTTAGCTCAAAACAATTTACTATTGTGGGCAATTGTTATTCATAAAATACCGGTAACCATTGTGCTAACCGTTTTTTTATTACAATCTACATTGTCAAAAAAGTTGATTTACACCTTTGTTATCTTATTTGCACTGATGAGCCCAATGGGCCTGTTATTCAGTTCAAATATTACATTTTTTGAAAATTATCACACGCAGATAACGGGTATAATAATTGGAGTTTTCTTACATATTGCCACGGCAATATTATTCGAAAGTTCTCAAAATCATCAATTTAATATCCGCAAGTTCATCGCAGTGTTGTTAGGGTTTATAGTAGCTTTTTTAGGAACTCAATTAGGAGGTCATTGAAGAATTAAAAAAGATAGACAAATTGAATGTATAATTGTTTAGTCTAATTTACTTAATTACAAATAAAAAAAGCTCATGAAGTAATTCAAGAGCTTTTTAGTTTTTATTTCTATTAATGTGTACTTGTATTTTTTTGATTAATTAATTAGCAACTTCACTTATAAATTTAATTCGCATTAGGCGTAATTCTTCTTCGTCATAATCGCCATCAAATTCATCAAGAGCTTCTTGTATTTTATCGGTATCAGCTTCCATAAAATAATCATGAATTTCTTCTTGCTGATCTTCATCAAGTAAATCGTCTAAACTATAGTTGATATTTATTTTAGTACCTGAATAAACAATTCGTTCCATCTCTTTAGTAAGCTCAATCATGGTTAAACCCTTAGATTTTGCGATATCAATTAATGGAAGTTTTCTATCAGTATTTTGTATAATAAATAATTTTAAAGCGGAATTAACACCTGTTGTTTTTACGATAAGATCATCAGGTCTAGTAATGTCATTATCGGTAACATAACGCTGAATTAAGTCTACAAATTCTTTACCGTATTTTTTTGCTTTACCTTCACCTACACCATGTACATTAGCTAATTCTTCTAAGTCTATGGGGTACTTCATGGTCATGTCTTCCATCGAAGGATCTTGAAAAACAGCAAATGGTGGTACATTTTTACGTTTACCCACTTTTTTACGCAAATCCTTTAACATAGACATCAGCTGTTGGTCAACAACGGCTCCAGATGCTTTACTATTTGTTATGATGTTGCTATTATCTTCATCTCCATAAAAATGATCTTCAGTCATCATAAATGACGTTGGGTTTTCAATATAATCTAAACCTTTTTGTGGAAGTTTTAGTACACCATATTGCTCAATTTCTTTGGTTATAAACCCAGCCACTAAAACTTGACGAATTAAAGCCATCCAAAATACGCCTTCTTTATTTTTTCCTACTCCGAAATAAGTCTGTTCATCCGTTCTTCGCGATTTTAATAAAGCATTTGACCTTCCTATTAAAGTGTTAACCACCTCTTTAGATTTGTATTCTTCTTTTGTATCCCTAATAGTTTCTAATAATATTTTAACTTCATTTTTAGCCTCTATTTTCTTTTTTGGATTTCTAACATTATCATCCATATCGGCTCCGTCTCCATTTTTCTCATCAAATTCTTCTCCAAAATAGTGCAATAAAAATTTACGACGAGACATTGAAGTTTCCGCATAAGAAACCACCTCCTGCAGTAAGGCATGACCAATTTCTTGCTCGGCAACAGGTTTACCAGACAAGAATTTTTCTAATTTTTCAATATCCTTATAGGCATAAAAAGCAAGACAATGACCTTGGCCACCATCTCTACCACCTCTTCCTGTTTCTTGATAATAACTTTCTAAACTTTTAGGAATATCATGGTGTATTACAAAACGAACATCCGGTTTATCTATCCCCATTCCAAAAGCAATAGTAGCAACTACAACATCGACATCTTCCATCAAAAACATATCTTGATGTTTGGCTCTGGTTTTACCATCTAAACCTGCATGATAAGGCACAGCCTTTATCCCATTAACGATGAGCACATTTGCTATCTCTTCAACTTTTTTTCTACTTAGACAGTAAATAATTCCTGACTTGTCTTTAAAATCTCGAACAAATCTGATAATATCTTTTTCTACGTCTTTAGTTTTCGGCCTTATTTCATAATATAAATTAGGTCGGTTAAAAGAAGCTTTATAAGTTGTAGCATCTGTAATGGCTAAATTCTTTAAAATATCTTCTTGAACTTTTGGAGTTGCCGTAGCGGTGAGTCCTATAATAGGAACATCATCTATACGTTCAATTATTTTTTTAAGATTTCTATATTCAGGTCTAAAGTCATGTCCCCATTCAGAAATACAATGGGCTTCATCAATAGCTACAAAGGATATTTTTTGAGTTTTTAAAAAATCAATGTATTCCTCTTTCGTTAAAGATTCTGGAGCTACATATAACAATTTTGTTACGCCTGATTTTATATCATTCATTACCCGTGCAACATCTCCTTTATTTAAAGAGGAATTTAGCACATGGGCAATACCTTCATCTTCTGAAATACCTCTTATGGCATCTACTTGATTCTTCATCAAAGCGATTAAAGGAGATACTACAATTGCAGTACCTTCTTGTATTAATGCCGGTAGCTGATAACATAAAGATTTACCGCCACCAGTAGGCATTATAACAAAGACATCTTCCTTATTTATAATACTTCTAATAACTTGCTCTTGTAAACCTTTAAATTTGGTGAATCCAAAATATTGTTTTAAGGCGTCGTGTAAGTTTAAATTTGTCACTCTTTTTATTATTTATCTATAATTTTAGATACATTTGCAACTAAAGATACTACTTTATTTTTATATACTAATAATTTCCATTTTGAATACTAAAAAAGATATTTTAGAAATTGCCAAAAATAGTATTACTATCGAAAGTAAGGCGATAGCGAATTTAATAAATTTTTTGAACAAAGATTTCGAAAATGCTGTTAAATTTATTCTTAAATCGAAAGGTCGCGTTATTGTTACAGGAATTGGCAAAAGTGCCAATATTGCCACAAAAATAGTCGCAACGTTAAATTCAACAGGAACACCGTCTATATTTATGCACGCGGCAGATGCTATACATGGAGATTTAGGTATTGTACAAAAAGATGATATCGTTATCTGTATTTCAAAAAGTGGTAATACACCAGAAATAAAAGTGTTATTACCGTTAATAAAAGATTCAAAAAATAAAATTATTGCAATTACAGGTAATTTAGAATCATATTTGGCAATGCAAGCCGATTTTGTTTTAAACTCTTTTGTTGAACAAGAGGCTTGTCCGAACAACTTGGCACCAACAACCAGTACTACTGCCCAGTTGGTTATGGGTGATGCTTTGGCCATTTGTTTGTTGGAAATGAAAGATTTTACGAGTAAAGATTTTGCAAAATATCACCCTGGCGGAACATTGGGTAAAAGATTATATCTTAGAGTTTCTGATTTGATAGAGAAAAATACAAAGCCTATTGTAAAACCAGATGATTCTATTACAACCGTAATTATTGAGATTTCTGAAAAGCGATTAGGAGCTACGGCTGTAATTGAAAATGGTGCTATAATCGGTATAATTACAGATGGTGATATAAGAAGAATGCTTAGAAATAATAATAACTTTACGCACTTGACTGCAAAAGAAATTATGGGTAAAAATCCAAAAGTTATCGGTTCAGATGCTATGGCTGTTGCGGCATTAAATATTATGGAGAGCAATAATATTACACAATTATTGGTTGCAGATGGCGAAGAATATAAAGGAGTAGTACATTTACATGATTTAATAAAAGAAGGTATAATTTAAGATGGCGAAGAAAAAGACTAAAGAACAAAAGGAAATGTCTTTCTTAGACCATCTTGAAGTACTGAGGTGGACTTTAGTGAGATCAACATTAGCGGTACTTGTAATGAGTTCTATCGCTTTTTTAATGAAATCATTTATTTTTGATGTGATTATTTTTCTTCCCAAAGACCCTCAATTTATTACGTATAGGTTTTTATGTGATCTTTCACAAAGGTTTGGTACCGATGGTTTGTGTATTGATGAAATACCTTTTATAGTTCAAAGTAGAACCATGGCAGGGCAGTTTTCTGCTCATATTTGGACGTCAATTACGGTAGGGTTTATTGCGGCGTTTCCATTTATTTTATGGGAAATTTGGAAATTTATAAAGCCAGCATTGTATGTAAAAGAAAGGAAACATGCCCGAAGTTTTATTATAATATCTTCGTTATTGTTCTTTTTAGGTGTATTATTTGGTTACTATTTAATAACACCGTTGTCTATAAACTTTTTAGGTTCTTATAGAGTTTCTATGCAAGTGGAGAATAATACTGATATAAGTTCATATATTGGTTTGTTAAGAGCTTCGGTATTAGCCGCAGGTTTAATTTTTGAAATGCCTGTTATTATCTATTTTCTTGCAAAAATGGGAATAGTAACTCCTGAGTTTTTGAGAAAATATAGAAAGTATGCCATTGTTGTGTTACTTTTATTAGCGGCAATTATTACACCACCAGATGTTGTTAGTCAATTTATTGTGGCAATACCTATGGCAATTTTGTATGAAGTAAGTATTGTTATAGCTAGTGTAATGGCACGAAAAGCAAGAAAGAGGGCCGCTAAGGGTTAGTTTTTTTTCGTAAAATCTGATAAGGTCGAAAGGGAACGGTTAGAAAATTAAGATACCAATGGATGTAAAAAGCATTGTTTTAAATGATAAATAAAAATTATTAAATTAAGCTAATGATTTTAAGAGCGGAGAATATTGAAAAAACTTACGGTAGTAGAAAGGTTGTAAAAGGCATCTCGTTACAAGTAGAACAAGGTGAAATTATCGGTTTACTAGGTCCAAATGGAGCAGGCAAAACCACCTCTTTTTATATGATTGTAGGAATGGTAAAACCTAACGAAGGCAGAATATTTTTAGACAACGAAGATATTACAGATGATTCGATGTATAAACGTGCTCAAAAAGGAGTAGGCTATTTAGCTCAAGAAGCATCCGTATTTAGAAAACTTTCTGTAGAAGATAATATACTTTCCGTTTTACAATTTACAAAATTGTCTAAAAGGGAACAAAAGGAAAAATTAGAATCGCTCATTGAAGAATTCAGTCTAGGTCATGTCAGAAAGAATAGAGGTGATTTACTGTCAGGTGGAGAACGTCGTAGAACAGAAATTGCTCGAGCATTAGCATCTGACCCAAACTTTATATTATTAGATGAACCTTTTGCCGGTGTAGATCCAATCGCAGTTGAAGACATTCAAAGTATTGTTTCTCATTTAAAAGACAGAAATATAGGTATTTTAATCACCGATCATAATGTACAAGAAACGCTTGCTATTACTGATAAAACCTATTTGATGTTTGAAGGTGGTATTCTTAAAGAAGGAACACCAGAAGAATTGGCTGCAGATGAAATGGTAAGAAAAGTGTATTTAGGCGAGAGTTTTGAGTTGAAAAAGGTGAAACAGAAAATGAAATAAAATTCGTAATTCAAAAAGATTATTAATTTTTACGATTACATTTTCAGTAGCCTTTAAACAAATTAAAACTTTAGTTTTATAGCGTTAAAAGTTTGCCTGAATAAAAGCTCTTAGCTTTACAGTAGTGTCTAATAAATTTGCACCTTCCCAACCGTGACCTTCACCACTATAAAGAGTGAATTCATTGGTCACTCCAAGTTCATCTAATTTGGCATGCATATCTATTCCTTGAGAAGAGGGAATTAAAGGATCTTCATCACCATAAAATAATAGTGTAGGTGGAGCATCTTCAGTAACCACATGGTAAGGACTATTAGCTATATAAAATTGTGAATTTTGTTCAAAACTTACTCCTGTAATTGTTTGTATTTGTAAGGCTAAAAACAAATAAGTAAGCTCCGTTGGGTTCACATAAGCGTTATCCGTAAAATTTGTTGGTCCTACAATACTACAAACCATTTCAACATCTTTATTTGTATCATATGAATAACTATAAAGCATTCCTAAATGTGCACCGGCACTTGTACCAATAAAAGCATAATTATTAGCTATTTGATATTCATCCTTTTTTGCTTTTAATTGTGCTATTACGGCTTTAATATCATCAATTTGCATTGGAAACGGGCTATTACCTTGAGATGCCAAACGATAATTTATATTAACAATAGCATAATTTGGTGATTCTTGTTGTAATTCAGGTATAAAATCTTTCATATCCTTTTTGTCACCTTCAACCCAACCGCCTCCATGCACTAAAATAAATACTTTTGTTGCTTGTGTTGTTCTCCCTTTTGGAAGATAAATGTCGTATTTTTGCTCTTCATGATCACCATAAGAAACATCTATTATTTCAGACTTTTCTAATTCAATTTCGGCATTAGGAGTGTCATCAGTACAAGAAATAAATAAAAGTAATAGTGCAGAAATGGAAAATGTTATTATTATTTTATTAATTTTATACTGCATAATTGTAGTTTTATTTTAAAATGGCTCAATTCATAAAAATATACAACGAAAACCCAAACCCTAAGGAAATCAGCAAGGTAGTTGAAGTTCTTAGAAAAGGAGGTTTAATTATTTACCCTACAGATACCATTTACGGCTTAGGATGTGATATTACTAACGCCAAAGCAATGAGTAAAATTGCACGCATAAAAGGGATTAAATTAGAGAAAGCGAACCTTTCATTTATTTGTAACGATTTAAGTCATTTGTCTGATTACGTAAAACAGATTAATACACCAACTTATAAAATTTTAAAAAGGGCATTACCTGGTCCTTATACGTTTGTATTACCAGGTAATAATAATTTACCAAAAGCTTTTAAGAATAAAAAAACGGTGGGTATTAGAGTTCCAGATAATAATATAATCCGTGAAATAGTTAAGGAATTAGGTAATCCAATTGTTTCAACATCTATTCGTGATGATGATGATGTTATTGAATATACTACTGACCCTGAATTAATTTTTGAGAAATGGCAGAAATTAGTAGATATTGTTATTGATGGAGGCTATGGTGATAACCAACCATCAACTGTCATCGATTTATCTGAAGATGAAATAGAAGTAATTAGAGAGGGTAAAGGAAGTTTAGATATTTTATAAAGCAACATCATTACTAACCAATTCCTTATAATTTCTATTTAGTTTCTTCAATAAAAAGCCATATATCAACTGATAAAACAACCAAAATAGTACTACCATAACTAAGGTGATAATTACAGATAATACCCATACAACAAGCATGTTGGTGTCTTGAGGTAATTGTTCTAGAAAATTTTCAGAATGAAAAATTTTATAAAATAGAATGGATGAAATTACAGGTATTAATGCTAAATTAAACCATATATAATACTTCACAATTTTTCTAGTTTTTAAAATGTTTTGCAACAATAACTTTGAACTTACGTTGGTAGCAATGGTTTTATAATTCTTGTAAAACAAGTAGATAAAGTATATGATTACTACATAATAAAAAACATAAAAAGATTTTATATAATAGGATTTCATAAAAGTAGATAAACCCAAATTTTCCAATTCTTCTGCCGAACCCATTTTTCCCGTAAATAATGATATAAGTATCGGAACTACCAGTTCTAAAACACTAATTATAAAAATCCACTTTACAATGGAAGATGATTTTTTATGAATAATTTTGGATAGTGCGTCTTTAGATAATCTAGGGTTGACACTATCTTGCCTTTTCCAATCTTTTTTTAATAAATCTAGTTGATCCATATTTACGGATTAAGTATGTTTTTTAATTTAGTTTTTACTCTATTCATTTTTACTCTAGCATTTACTTCACTAATTCCCATCATTTCAGAAATTTCTTTATAATTCTTTTCTTCTAAGTAAAGTAGTACTAAAGCTTTATCAATATCAGATAATTGATAAATAGCTTTGTATAATAATTTTAATTGCTCTTCTTCGGTATCATCATAATCAACAGACTCAATTTTGTGTAAAACAGAATCAAAATCTTGTGTTTTAATTGAGCGTTTCGATTTTCTATATATGGTTATAGCCGTATTTAATCCAACTCTATACATCCAAGTACTAAACTTAGAATCTCCTCTAAATTTGGGATAGGCCTTCCATAACTGAATACTGATTTCTTGAAACAAATCATTATGAGCATCTTTATTATTGGTATATATCCTACATACCTTATGCACTATATTTTGATTTTCTTCTAAATCTGAAATAAATTTTAGCTCTAATTCTTTGTTCACTGGTGGTTAATTTCAAGGTATTAGTAGTACAAAATAACGTTTTGTTACAAGATTCTTTATTAATAAATAAAAAAACGTACATTTGTTTCACAATAACCTAATTATGTTAAACAATATTAAAACTAAATTTTCTATTAAGGACTTAGAAAATTTCACAGGAATTAAACCCCATACCATTAGAATTTGGGAAAAAAGATATAATCTACTTGAGCCTTCTAGAACAGATACCAATATAAGATACTATGATGGCGATAATTTTGTGAAATTATTAAACATCAATTTATTATATAATAATGGTTTTAAAATTTCTAAAATTGCTGATTTCTCGGATGATGTATTGCTCTTGAAAGTTAAAGAATTGACTACTGATAAGGCGTTGGAAGACGGAGTTATAAATGAATTTAAGATTGCAATGCTCAATTTTGATGCCGTTTCATTTAATGAAGCTTACAATAAATTATTAGCATATAAATCTTTTCGAGAAATATTTTTAGAAGTATTTATTCCTTTGTTAATTCAAATAGGATTTTTATGGCAGCATAAATCTATAAAACCAGTACATGAACATTTTGTTTCAAATTTGATTATGCAAAAAATACAGTCAAATATTGAACGAAGTCAGGTAACAAGTTTTAAAGAAAATGAAAAGACGTATGTATTATTTTTACCCATGAAAGAAATACATGAATTAGGACTTTTGTATTTGCATTACGAATTGATTTTACGTGGTTATCATTCAATTTACTTAGGTCAAAATATTGCTATTGATGCAGTACAAGACATAAAACCTTTATATAATAATGTTCAGTTTATTTCCTATTTTACAGTTGAACCTAATGAAAATAATATTGGACAATATTTAGAAGACATCAATGAGAAGTTGCTGAAAGGAACAGATAATAATTTTTGGTTTTTAGGAAGGAAATCTTCACAATATGAAAATTCAAAATCTTACTCACAAATTGAGGCCATTGGTTCACTCGTGCAAGCCTTAGATAAAATATAAATAATATAATTTTGTTTTGTTTAATAAAATTGTATATTTGTTAAACAATATGAAAAACAAAATTATTATTATTGGATCAGGCTTTTCTTCATTAGCGGCCTCTTGTTATCTAGCTAAGGCGGGCTATTCCGTTACTATTTTAGAGAAAAATGAAATGGTTGGGGGTAGAGCGAGAGTGTTCGAAAAAGACGGTTTTAAATTTGATATGGGACCCTCTTGGTATTGGATGCCAGACGTTTTTGAAAGTTTTTTCGCTGATTTTGAGCATAAAGTGTCAGATTATTATGATTTGAGTAAATTAAGTCCTGCTTATCAGGTCTACTTCAATACATCAGATAGTATAAAAATATCAGATAATTTAAATGATATTAAAAAGACTTTTGATGAAATTGAACCAGGAAGTTCTAAATATCTTCAAGATTTTATAGATTCTGCTAAATTTAATTATGAAGTAGCCATAAAGGATTTGGTTTATCAACCAGGGGTTTCTATTGCTGAACTAATAACTCCAGTTACTATAAAAAGAGTCAATCAGTTTTTTACAAGTATTAGAAAAAAGGTTAGAAAAAAAATAAAGAACCAAAAGTTGATACAAATATTGGAGTTTCCAGTACTATTTTTAGGGGCTAAGCCTAGTAATACACCTTCTTTTTATAATTTCATGAATTATGCCGATTTTGGTTTAGGAACCTGGCATCCAAAGGGTGGTATGCATGAAGTTATTAAAGCTATGACAAATCTTGCAACCAGTTTAGGCGTAGAGATAAGAAAAAATAGCAATGTTTCAAAAATTGTAGTTGAAGATGGTAAAACAATAGGAGTCCAAGTAGATAATTTGCTTTTAAAAGCAGATGTTGTTTTAAGTGGGGCAGATTATAATCATACAGAAACGTTGTTAGATAAACCATACCGTCAGTATTCTGAAAAGTATTGGGATAAAAAAGTATTAGCCCCATCTTCTTTATTATTTTATGTAGGTTTTGATAAAAAAATAAAAGAAGTATGTCATCACACCTTATTTTTTGATTCTGATTTTGATAAACATGCAGTTGAAATTTATGACAAACCTTCTTGGCCAGAAAAACCGTTATTCTATGCCAATTTTCCAAGTTTAACAGACCCTTCATTTGCACCAGAAAATAAAGAAGCAGGCTTCTTTTTGATTCCAATAGCTCCTGGTATTGAAGATACTCCAGAAATTCGTGAAAAATATTTCAATCATATTATGGATAGGTTTGAAAAATTAACCAATCAAAGTGTAAAAGAACATATTCTATTTAAAAAATCGTACTGCATAAAAGAGTTTAAAGAAGATTATAATTCTTATAAAGGGAATGCTTACGGTTTGGCAAATACGCTTACTCAAACAGCTTTTTTAAGACCGAAACTAAAAAGTAAAAAAGTAAGTAATTTATTTTTTACAGGGCAATTAACCGTTCCTGGACCTGGTGTTCCACCAGCATTAATATCAGGTAAAATAGTATCAAGTTTAATACAAAAACATTACCCTTTAGTTGACCACCTAAAACAATAAGCTTATGGATAATTTATTTAATACCGTTTCAGTAGGGTGTAGCAAATTAGTTACAAAATCTTACAGTACATCATTTACATTGGCGGTAAAAATGCTAGCACCCTCAATAAGAGATGCGATTTATAGCATTTATGGTTTTGTGCGTTTTGCAGATGAAATTGTAGATACATTTCATGAGTATAATAAAGCAAATTTACTGGAAGAATTTGAACAAGATTATTATAAAGCATACCATGAAGGTATTAGTTTAAATCCCATTTTAAATGCTTTTCAACTCACCGTAAAAAAATATAATATTGATGATGATTTGGTGCAATCCTTTTTAAAAAGTATGCGACTGGATTTAACCAAGCATAATTACGATAAAAATGAATATGAAGATTATATTTATGGTTCGGCAGATGTTGTAGGGCTTATGTGCTTAAAAGTTTTTGTAAAGGGAGACTTAAACAAATTTAATGAACTAAAAAAATCGGCAATGCGATTGGGTTCAGCATTTCAAAAGGTTAATTTTTTAAGAGATTTGAAGGATGATATAGAAGTTCTAGATAGATCTTATTTTCCTAATATTGATATTCACAATTTAGATAATATTTCGAAATTGGAAATAATAGCAGAAATAGAGGAGGATTTTAAAATCGCATATCAAGGTATAAAAAACCTCCCCAATGAAGCTAAATTTGGTGTTTACACATCTTATATTTATTATAAATGTTTATTAAATAAATTAAAAAGAACCCCAAGTAAAAAAATAATGAATACTAGAATACGAGTTTCTAATCCTCGTAAGGTTAGCTTATTAGCACAATCTTTTGTAACTTACAAATTGAATTTAATGTAAATGATAGTTTTAAAATTCATATTAATAACACTGGTTACTTTTCTATGTATGGAAGCGGTAACATGGATAACGCATAAGTTTGTCATGCACGGTTTTATGTGGTATTTTCATGCAGATCATCATCAACCTAAATATGAAAACACTTTTGAAAGAAATGATATTTTCTTTGTCATATTTGCCATACCTAGTATTTTGCTTTTTTATTTTGGGGTTGATGGTGGTGTAAATTATTTATTTTTTATTGGTCTGGGGGTACTATTATATGGTATCTCTTATTTTCTAGTACATGATGTACTCATTCATCAAAGGTTTAAATGGTTTAAGAAAACCAAAATTAAATATTTAATAGGACTGAGAAAAGCCCATAAAGTACATCATAAACATCTTGGAAAACAAGAAGGAGAATGTTTTGGTATGTTGCTTGTTCCATTTAAATATTTTAAGATATAAATGTCACTTTACCTACTTTTAAATTTAGCGTCTTTTAGCATTCCATTTTTATATAGTTTTGAAAAACGAATGCATTTTATTCAATGGTGGAAAGAAGTCTTTTTATCCATTGTAATTGTGGCTACATTTTTTATCATTTGGGATATCATCTTTACCATGAATGGTGTTTGGGGATTTAATGAGGATTATTTGATTGGTATTAATGTATTTAGTTTACCAATTGAAGAATGGCTTTTTTTTATTTGTATTCCGTACGCTAGTTTATTTATCCATTATGCATTCAAACATTTCTTTCCAACTATATCTATACCCAAAAGAATTTCTAATTTTATAACCATTAGCTTGATAATGGTGTTATTAATTGTAGCATTATTGAATTTTAATAAGGCCTATACATTTTATAATTATATATTTTTAAGTGCCTTATTAATTTATAGTTATCTTACTAAGAATAAAGAATTACCAATATTTTATATAACTTTTTTAATTATTCTAATTCCATTTGTAATTGTAAACGGAATACTTACTGGAACTTTTATAGATGAACCTGTAGTGTGGTATAACAATAGTGAAAATTTAGGAATTAGATTAGGTACCATTCCCATTGAAGATGCGGGGTATGCTTTTACAATGCTTTTTGGTAGTATTGTGTTGATCGAATTGTTCAAGAAGAAACGATTATAATAAAATAAAATCGCCACCAGCGTTTTAAGGCTGATGACGATTTCGCTATCAAAAAAACCAACCTATTATTTAGGCATAACTACTGAATCTATTGCATGTATAACGCCATTTGACGCAGCAACATCAGTCATAATAATAGAGGAAACATTTCCACCTTCGTCAGTTAAGATAACATTATCACCACTCATAGAGGCGATAAGATTACCACCTTGCACTGTAGGTATAGAAAAAGTACCATCATTATCATTAATGGCTTTTACAACATCTGCAGCCATAAATTTACCTGCAACCACGTGATACGTTAAAAGAGATGTTAAAGCATCTTTACTTTCAGGTTTTAATAGACCTGCAACAGTACCTTCAGGTAATTTATCAAAAGCAGCATTAACGGGTGCAAAAACTGTAAATGGCCCATCGCCATTTAGTGTTTCAACTAAATCGGCAGCTTTAACCGCTGCTACTAAAGTTGAAAAGTCTTCGTTAGCAGCTGCAACGCCAACAATAGTCGGAGTTTTTTTAATGGCTTCTTTTTCTGTAACATTTTCAGATGTTACTTCTTTTGTTTCATTTTGCACATTTTCTTTTTTAGTCTCCGCACAGGCAGTGCTAAAAATAAATCCGGTCATGGCAAAAGCAATCATTAAATTTCTAGTTCTCATAATATTATTGTTTAAGTTTAAGAAAAGATAATTAAACAAAAAATACAATTTAATATATTATGTTTAAAGTTATGTTAAAAAACTTAAACACAATACTAATAATGTTGTATCTTGCTCTTAATATATAATAGGTGTAAGATTAATCAGATGAGCACTATCGTAAATTTTTAAATAGTTTTAAAATAATAATATGAAAATTTTAATCACAGGTACAACAGGTTATATCGGTAAACGCTTAATAGCTCTCCTGTTGGAATTAGATCATCAATTAGTATGCTGTGTTAGAGATATAGGAAGGGTTCCTGAGGTTGTTAAGAAAAACAAAAGCATTTCATTAATTGAGGTGGATTTTTTAAAAGAAAATACTTTAAAAGCAATTCCAAAAGATATTGATGTAGCTTATTATTTAATTCATTCTATGTCTTCTTCTTCCACAGATTT
Organism: Aureibaculum luteum; assembly: GCF_003449015.1. Classification (GTDB taxonomy): domain Bacteria; phylum Bacteroidota; class Bacteroidia; order Flavobacteriales; family Flavobacteriaceae; genus Aureibaculum; species Aureibaculum luteum. The sequence goes on from NZ_QRGD01000002.1 coordinate 407,259, forward strand.
TGAAAAATTGGAAAAACAATGTGCTGCAAATTTTAAAAACCATATTGAAACTACCAATGCGAAACAAGTTATTTATCTCAGTGGTATTGTTAATGATAGTAATCTGTCAAAACATCTAGCTTCTAGAAAAGAAGTGGAAAACACCTTGCAATCAAAAATATATGCTCTAACAACGTTTAGAGCAGGAATAATTGTAGGTAGCGGAAGTGCTTCCTTTGAGATTATTAGAGATTTAGTTGAAAAATTACCTTTAATGATTGTTCCAAAATGGGTAAATACTAAATCACAATACATAGCAATACGTGATGTGTTGACTTTTCTTTCTAAGGCAATTGGAAAACAGGAATTGTACAATAAATCGTATGACATTTTTGGACCAGAAGTATTGACCTATAAAGAAATGATGTTGCGGTTTGCTGAAGTTCGTAAATTTAAACGATATATTTATTCTGTACCGGTAATGACACCAAAATTATCATCTTATTGGTTGTATTTTATAACTGCCACGTCTTATAAATTGGCAATTAGTTTGGTAGATAGTATGAAAGTAGAAGTTATTGGAATTGATAGTGATATAAATGAAATGTTGGGGGTTAACCCGATAACTTACAAGGAGGCGGTTCAAAAAGCCTTTATAAAAATAGAGCAGAACAGTAGTGTTTCAAGTTGGAAGGACTCTTTTGTAAGTGGAAGGTTTAATAAGAAATTATCACAATATATAGAAGTGCCTCAGTATGGTTGCTTTAAGGATATTAAAAAAAGGGAAGTAAAAAATGAAACTAGAACTCTAGAAAAGATCTGGTCTATAGGTGGTAATAACGGATGGTACTATGGTAATTTTCTTTGGAAAATGAGAGGATATCTAGATAAAATATCTGGCGGAATAGGCTTAAGACGTGGTAGAACCCATCCAACCAAATTAAGTGCTGGAGATGCTCTCGATTTCTGGAGGGTTTTGTATGCTAATAAAAAGGAGAAGCGTTTATTACTTTATGCAGAAATGAAATTACCTGGAGAAGCTTGGCTAGAGTTTGTTATTATTGAGAACATATTATACCAACGGGCCGTTTTTAGACCTAAAGGTTTATTAGGACGATTATATTGGTATGCAGTAGCTCCTTTTCATGGATTTATTTTTAATGGAATGATATCTCGTCTAATTAATAATTAACATTTTCTTAATAATCTTTCGTTAATAATGTTTAACTTTGCAATATAAAAGTTAAACAGAAAATGTTAAAACAACAATATAAAACTTCTATAGTAAGAAAGGAACATTTTAATGCAGCCCATAGGCTAAACAACGTCCATTGGAGCCAAGAAAAAAATAGCGAAGTTTTTGGTAAATGCAATAACCCAAATTATCATGGTCATAATTATGAACTAGAAGTTAAAGTAATTGGCTTTTGCGATCCAGAAACTGGATATGTCATAGATACTAAAATATTGTCCGACATCATAAAAAATGAAGTGTTAGAAAAATTGGATCATAAGAATTTAAATTTAGATGTTATAGAATTTAAAGAGCTGAATCCTACTGCTGAAAATATTGCCAGAGTAATTTTTACATTATTAAGAAAAAATTTAGATAAAAAATTAGATTTAAAAATTAAACTATATGAAACATCAAGAAACTTTGTTGAATACCCTGCTTAGTGAAAATCACCTTCATAATTTTTCTGATCATGAAATAGGTGATGACCATTTGTATACTGGTTTGGAAACTCCACTTACGGCGGATGCGTTTAGTATTTCTGATAGCGAAAAAAAGGAAAAAATAGCCTATTTATTTCAAGAAATAATGAAGGTAATGGGACTAGATCTTAATGATGATTCGCTAAAAGGTACACCTAATAGAGTGGCCAAAATGTATATTGATGAAATATTTTCAGGATTAAATCCTAAAAATAAACCTAAAATTGCTTTGTTTGATAACAAGTATCAATACAATCAAATGTTAGTTGAAAAAAACATTACTTTTTATTCTAATTGTGAACATCACTTTGTACCTATTATTGGAAGAGCTCATTTGGCTTATGTTTCATCGGGTAAGGTTATTGGTTTATCAAAATTAAACAGAATAGTTCAATATTTTGCAAAAAGACCACAGGTACAAGAGCGATTAACGAATCAGATAGCAAATGAATTGGTAACTATTTTAGAAACTGAAGATGTGGCTGTTATAATAGATGCCAAACATTTATGTGTATCTTCTAGAGGTATTCAAGACGATACCTCAAGTACAGTTACGAGCTTTTATGGAGGAGTATTTAAATCACCGTCTAAAATTGCAGAATTACAGAATAGTATTAACAATTAAAAACGTCATAATTATTGGTCTCTTATAATGGGATGATAATAAAGCAACATGTTTTATGATTAATAATCTTCATTAAAAATAATATTGAAGTTTATTAGTAAAATAAAAGGTAGCGAATGAAAACAATTATAATTATCGGAGGAAGTAAAGGGATAGGAAACGCTATTGTTAAAACTTTAATAGACAATTTTAAAATTATAAATATTAGCAGAAGTCCATCTCAAATTAATCATAATAATTTTAGTCAATTCCAATGCGATGTTTTGGAAGATGAATTACCAGAAATTGAGGTAGCAGATTCACTAATTTATTGTCCAGGAAGTATCAACTTAAAGCCAATTTCAAAATTAAGTATTGATGATTTTAAAGATGATTTTAACATTAATGTAATTGGTGCGGTAAAGGTGATACAAAAATACCTACCGCAATTAAAAAAAGGTAATGCACCTTCAATAGTACTGTTTAGTACCGTTGCTGTAAAATTAGGTATGCCATATCATGCAAGTATTGCGACAGCCAAGGGTGGAGTGGAAGGCCTTGTTAAATCTCTAGCAGCTGAATTGGCACCGACAGTGCGAGTAAATGCAATTGCACCTACAGTAACAGATACAGGTTTGGCTGATAAATTATTGAGGAATGATAACATGAAAGAAAAAATGATAGAAAGACATCCTCTAAAAAAATACTTAGACCCAAAAGAAGTGGCAACCATGGCTGAGTTTTTAATATCAGAAAAAACGGCTTCTATATCAGGACAAATATTTGAGATGGATTGTGGTATTGTAACGCTAAAATTATAGACCAATGAAATTTAATATATTAGTTGTCATTTTCTTAGTTATAAATTTTGGTGCATTAGCCATTGGTAGTTGGTTAATGAATAATGGACCACAAACCGAATGGTATATAGGATTGAATAAAGCACCGTGGACACCACCAGGTTGGGTTTTTGGAGCTGCCTGGACTATTATAATGATTTGTTTCTCAATTTATATGGCTCAGTTATATACCAATGAGAATACAGGGAAAGTTATCATTTTATTTATTTTTCAAGTAGTACTAAATGTGAGTTGGAACTATGTTTTTTTTAACCAACATGCAGTTAGCTTAGCCCTAATCATAATTTCTTTACTCACAATATTAATATTTTATTTTTTAATCGCTTATTACAGTAAGTTACAATTGATAAGTTTATTGCTATTACCTTATGTTATTTGGCTTGCTATAGCCACATCACTAAACTATTATATATACACAAACAATTAAAAATCATATTATGTTCAACCTTTTTAAGAAACAATCACCATTAGATAAGCTAAATGATAAGTATAAAAAGCTTTTAGCAGCTTCTCATCGATTATCGGCTACAAACCGTAAGGAAAGTGATCGTAAATATGCGGAAGCGGATGAAGTATTAAAACAAATTGAAGCATTAAATAAACAGTAAATGGCATTTTATCAATTATTAAAGGAACAAAAGATTAATTGTACCATTGATGAGATATGGGATTTTATATCTTCACCAGCAAATCTTAAAGAAATAACACCTGATTATATGGGGTTTGATATTGTGTCAAAAAATCTTCCAGAAAAGATGTATCCAGGTATGATCATTTCATATAAAGTTAGTCCTCTTTTAGGAATAAAAACGCTTTGGGTTACGGAGATAACAAATGTGCGAGATAAACAATATTTTGTTGATGAACAAAGGGTTGGACCGTATTCATTATGGCATCATCAACATATCATTGAACCAATAGAAAATGGTGTTTTAATGAAAGATATTGTAAGTTACCAACCTCCATTTGGATTTTTAGGAGCCATTGCAAATACATTGATTATAAAAAATAAATTAAAAGAAATATTCGATTATAGAACAAAGGCAGTCGAAAAAAAATTCGGTATTTATGAAGAAAATTGAGATTTCAATCTTTTGGTATAGACGTGATTTACGTTTAGAAGATAATGTAGGTCTAAAAACAGCTTTGGAAAGTGGACTTCCAGTACTTCCGATATTTATTTTTGATGATGAAATTTTAGAAGATTTGCCTAAAAACGATGGAAGGCTTACTTTTATTTATACGTCATTGAGAAACATTCATCTAAAATTAAAAAATAAAAACAGTTCATTACTTATTAAAAAAGGAAACATAGCAGAAATTTGGAAAGCGTTAATAACTGAATATGATGTGAAAAAAGTTTTTTTTAATAGGGATTATGAACCTTATGCCATTAAAAGAGATCAAGAAATAACTACTTTTTTAGAATCAAAGAATATTGAAGTACGTAATTTTAAAGATCAAGTGATTTTTGAAAAAGATGAAATACTAAAAGGTGATGGAAAGCCATATACCGTTTATACGCCATATAAAAATAAATGGTTAGAAAAATTTAATCAGAGTCCTTTTACTGTAGAAGATGAGAACAATTTAGATTGGGATAGTTTTTATAATTATGAAACCCTTTTTCCTAGCTTAGAAACCATTGGTTTTGTAAAAAGTAAACAGAAAGTACAACCTGTTAATTTAAGTGTCATTTCAGATTATGATTTAAATAGAGATTATCCTGCAAAAAACGGGACCTCTTATTTATCACCTCACTTGAGATTTGGTACAATAAGTATCAGAAAATTTGTGATGATTGCTATGGAAAAGAATGCTGTTTTTTTAAGTGAACTTATTTGGAGGGAGTTTTTTATGCAGATATTATTTCAGTTTCCAAAAGTGGTAACTCATAATTTTAAATCTAAATATGATGGTATAAAATGGCGAGATAGTAAAGAAGATTTTAAACGATGGTGCGAAGGTAATACAGGATATCCTTTGGTAGATGCTGGTATGCGAGAACTAAATGAAACAGGATATATGCATAATAGGGTTCGTATGGTAACCGCAGGTTTTTTATGTAAGCACTTATTAATTGATTGGAGATGGGGTGAAGCTTATTTTGCTGAAAAATTATTGGATTATGAATTGTCTTCTAATAATGGTAATTGGCAATGGGCAGCCGGAACCGGTTGTGACGCTGCACCATATTTCAGGGTTTTTAATCCCGCCTTACAATTAAAAAAGTTTGATACAAATTTAGAATATACAAGAAAATGGATTCCTGAATTTGATTTAGGTTATGCTGAACCTATGGTAGATCATAAATTTGCTAGAGAAAGAGCATTATCTGCTTATAAAATAGGATTACAACAATAAAATGATATTCAAAAAATTAAGTATAATAATTATTGTATTCACTTCAGTGGTTTCATGGTCGCAATCTACTGTTAATCTAAAAGTTTATATTGAGGGGTTGAATTCTGATGAAGGAAAATTATTTGTTGCAATTTATGATCATCGAGATGATTTTTTGAAAAATCCATATCAAGGAGAAATTACAGAAATAATTAACGGAAAAGCAATTGTAGAATTTTTTCAATTACCGAAAGGCACTTATGCGATATCTTCTTTTCACGACGAAAACAATAATGGGTTATTAGATAAAAACTATTTTGGAATACCAAAAGAACCTAATGCTTGCAGTAATAATGCAAAATCCAGATTTGGACCACCTAAATATACGGATGCTAAATTTAACTTAGAGAAAGATGATACTTCCATTAAAATCTTATACTAGAGTAGATTTTAAGAAGATTCTCAAATAATTATATGGCTCCTTCAGAAATTAGCATTTTGATGTGACCGTCGTTACCAACTTTATATGCTGTATTAACAGTCTTTGTAAGAATTTGCTTTTCATCTTCAGGATCGAAACATGATTCATTATCAATGATATTAATAGTGTAATTTTCATCTATGGAAAACTGTCTATCCCAACTACAGTCGTAATTAATACCACCAGCAAGTATTAATTTATCAATGATTTTATTGTTTTCATCTATGGTTTGAAGTTCAAAATAGGGTAGGGTCTCTTGTTCTTCTGTATTTTGATAGGTAAATACTAAGACTTTGATGTCATTTATATTTGGCAGACGTGTATAAAAATAACCTTCACCTATATAAGGATAGTTTTCGCTATCTGTAATAAATAAATTTTCACTGTTTAAAAAAGTAGTGGAATCAGAAAAATAGGTATTTAGTTTGGCATTTTTGTCAATTAAATTCCTTCTTTCAAAAGACTCTAGAGTGTAATGATAATCCAAAATTGAATCTTTATCAAAGGCAAAAGAAAATGGTAATTCTTGAACAGAAATACTATCAAAATCATTTAAAGAAATAAGGTCTTTTACTTTTGGATCTAATTTATGTTGCTTTTTACAAGCTGCAAAAAATAAAAGTACAATTAGGGTTGCTACTAAACTCTTTTTAAGCATTATATTTTTGAAAATTTAGATTTTTATTTTATTGTAATCCAGGTATAGTTACCATTTCGTTAGTATCTTTTTCATAATCTATTCCGTCAAAATTAAAACCAAATAGATTGAAAAACTCGTCTTTATAACCATCTAAATCACCAATTTCAGGTAATAATTCAGTAGTTGCTTGTTTCCATAATTTAGCTACTTTTTCCTGAATATCATCACGCATTTCTAAATCATCAATTCGAATTCTTCCTTCGCTATCTACTGGAATTTCGTCAAGATATAACCGCTCGTTAAATAATCTATATATCTGTTCAATACATCCTTCCTGAAGGTTATTTTCTTTCATTACTTTATACAATAATGAAATATACAGCGGTATTACAGGAATTGCTGAACTTGATTGTGTTACTAAGGCTTTATTAACCGAAACAAAAGCTTTACCTTTTATGTCTTTCAAGGCATTAGTAATGGTGAAAGCTGTAGCTTCTAAATGATCTTTCGCTTTACCAATAGTACCTTTTCTATAAACAGGTTCTGTAAGTTTAGGACCAATGTATGAATAAGCTACTGTTTTAAAATTATCAGCAAGTAAATCTTCTTTCTTTAATTTGTCTATCCACATTTGCCAATCTTCACCACCCATAACGGTAACTGTATTTACAATATCTTCTTCGGTACAAGCTTCAATAGAAATTTCTTTAACCTCTCCGGTATGAAAATCCACTGTTTTATTTGTGTATGTATTTCCTATAGGTTTCAACGTAGATTTATAACGAACCCCAGTATCAGGATGTGTTCTAACTGGTGAAGCCAAACTATAAATTACCAAATCAATCTTACCTAGATCTTTTTTTATCAGTTGAGCAGTTTGCTCTTTAATTTCATTTGAAAATGCATCCCCATTGATACTTTTAGCATATAAACCTGATTTATGGGCTTCTTTCTCAAATGCAGCGGTATTATACCAACCAGAAGATGCTGTTCTTCCTTCTGCTGGTGGTTTTTCAAAAAACACACCAATAGTAGAAGCATTTTCTCCAAAAGCACTGGTTATACGTGATGCCAAACCAAAACCTGTAGAAGCTCCAATGACTAGTACATTTTTTGCACCATCAATAGGGCTTTTTGATTTTATATAATCGATTTGGTTCTGTACATTTTTTGCACATCCTTCAGGGTGAGAAGTGATACAAATAAATCCACGTGTTTTTGGTTGTATTATCATTCGTTTGGTTTTATTACATTATGGAAAATCATCACACATTTTTAAATTTAAAAATGAGTAGGATTATTATTATCCAAATGAGGTTTTAAAATATTTTATCTAAAAATAGTTTGTTTTCTGTCTGGTCCAACAGATACAATCTTAACAGGTACTTGCACTTCTTTTTCTATGAAATCAATATAATCAATTAAATTCTTTGGTAATTGATCGGCCGTTTCCATTCCCGTTAAATCTTCATCCCAACCTTTAAATTCAGTATAGTTTACACTAACGTTTTCAGGTTCTATATTGTAAGGTAAATGTGAAATTTCCTTGCCTTGATACGTATAAGAGGTACATACTTTTAAAGTGTCAAAACCTGAAAGTACATCACCTTTCATCATATTTAATTGCGTTACACCATTTATTTGAACAGCATATTTTAATGCCACTAGATCTAACCATCCACAACGGCGAGGTCTACCTGTAGTTGCTCCAAACTCATGACCAACTTTTGCCATGGTTTCACCATCTTTATCGAACAATTCTGTAGGAAAAGGACCAGAGCCTACACGGGTAGTATAGGCTTTAAAAATACCATATACTTCACCAATTTTATTAGGTGCAACACCTAAACCAGTACAAGCACCGGCTGCAGTAGTGTTTGAAGAAGTTACAAACGGATAGGTACCAAAATCTATATCTAATAAAGATCCTTGAGCACCTTCTGCCAAAATGGTTTTATTATTTTTCATAGCGTTGAATAAATATTCTTCACTATCAATAAAAGTCAATTGTTTTAATACATCAACAGCTTTACAGAATTGTTTTTCTAACTCTACAAGATCAAATTGAATATCAACTTCAAAATAATTAAGCATTTTTAAATGCTTTTCTGTCAACGCTTTGTATTTGTCTTTCCAATCTACTAATTCAAGATCGCCAACACGCATACCGTTTCTTCCGGTTTTGTCCATATAAGTTGGACCAATACCTTTTAAAGTAGAACCAATTTTCGCTTTACCTTTAGAAGTTTCTGAAGCCGCATCTAATAATCTATGTGTTGGTAAAATTAAATGGGCTTTTCTTGAGATAAACAACTTTGATTTAAAATCAATATTGTAAGGTGCAAGATTCTCTAATTCTTTTTGAAAAATTACAGGATCAATTACCACACCATTACCAACAATATTTATAGCTTTATCGTGGAAAATACCTGAGGGAATAGTGTGTAAAACATGTTTGTTTCCATCAAAAATTAAAGTATGTCCTGCATTTGGACCACCTTGAAAACGTGCTATGATGTCGTAATTTTTTGTAAGAACATCAACTATTTTACCTTTTCCTTCATCGCCCCATTGCAAACCGAGTAATAAATCAACCATTGTATATTAATTATTTTTTATTTATATCTTTATTTCTTTCACCATAAAAGTATAGTGAATGATTATTTACTTTTATGTCAAAAACTTCTTCTATTGTCTTTTTAATCGTTTGAATTCTAGGATCACAAAACTCAATTACCTCACCTGTATCGGTAAGGATAATATGATCATGTTGTTTATCAAAATATGATTTTTCATAATGTGCTTGGTTTTGACCAAACTGATGACGTCTTACTAACCCACATTCTAATAATAACTCTATGGTATTGTAAAGCGTAGCTCTACTTACACGATAGTTCTGATTCTTCATATAGATATAGAGAGATTCTATATCAAAATGATCGTTATGATCATAAATTTCTTGAAGAATGGCGTATCGCTCAGGTGTTTTTCTATGGTTGTTTTGTTCTAAAAAATTGGTAAAAACACTTTTTACAATTTCCTGATTTTTAGAATTATCCATATTTATCTTTGATTAAAAAGCAAATTTACGTTTTAAAAATAAGTATTTCTTAAAGGTTTATTAAAAAGTTTAACAACTTTTGAACACCTAACTGTTTAGACGTGATATTTTATCAATTCCGTCTATTTTTTTTAATTTTTGCATCAACTTTTTAAGTTGATCATTGTTTTTAATCCCAACTGTTATTTGCCCTGTAAACACACTTTGACCACCTGAAATATTTATGTTATAAATATTGACATTCATATTGCTCGAAATAATATGAGTAACTTCATTTACCAAGCCCATATGATCAATACCTGTTAATTTAAGTAGTACTTTATGTTCTTGTTGTGAAGAATCTATCCATTTTGCACTAATAACTCTATAGGCAAACTGAGATTGCATACTTATGGCATTAGGACAATTTTGTTTATGTACTTTAATACCATCCGAAACAGTAACAAATCCAAATACTTTATCGCCAGGAATTGGATTACAACATTGAGCCAACTTATATTCTAATTTTTCATCATCCTTTCCAAAAACTAGTAAATCGAACTTATCGGTTAGTTCATCATTTTTATTTTCAGTTGGTTTTTTTTCTCCTCTTCTTATCGTGTTTTTAAAGAAATTATAAATCGCATTACTACGTTGACTTACAAAATTTTTAAGTTGTTGATTGTCTATACCTCCATTACCTAGTCTATAAAAAAGATCGTGGCTCGTCTTTAATTTAAAATAACTCACCAATTCATTGACTGTTTTCTCGTTAAAAGGAACTTTCAAATGACGTAGTTTACGCTCTAATACCTCCTTGCCATCATTGGCAACTAGTTTTTGATCTTCTTTTAAGGCTGCTTTAATTTTTGATTTTGCTCTTGCAGTTTGAGCAAAGTCTAGCCAACTTAGTTTTGGTTTTTGACTAGTTGAAGTAATTATTTGAACTTGGTCACCACTACTTAAGGTATGACTCAATGGTACTAATTTACCATTTACTTTAGCACCTCTACACATCATACCAACATCGGTATGAATAGCAAAAGCAAAATCTAAAGGGGTAGACCCTTTTGGTAAGGATTTTATATCACCTTGGGGTGTAAATACATATATTTCCTTAGCATATAAATTTAATTTAAATTGCTCAACAAAATCGACCGCATTTATATCAGGATTCTCTAGAGTTTCTTTTAATTTATTTAACCAATTTTCTAGTCCACTTTCTTTTTCACTACCGTGTTTGTATTTGAAATGAGCTGCATAGCCTTTTTCTGCAATTTCATCCATGCGTCTAGAGCGTATTTGAACTTCGACCCATCTTCCTTTTGGACCCATTACTGTAATGTGTAACGATTCGTAGCCCGTCGATTTTGGTTGAGAAATCCAATCACGTAAACGATTTGGATTCGGATTAAAACTATCAGTTATAATGGAATAAATCTTCCAAGCATTGAATTTTTCATCAGGTAATTCTGAGCTGTAAATAATACGAATGGCAAACTTGTCATAAATTTCATCAAAGGATACCCCTTGATTCAACATTTTTTTTCGAATGGAATAAATGGATTTAGTTCTTCCCTTTATTACATAATCAAAATTTTCTTTATCCAATGTTTTCTCAACACTTTGGGTAAACGCCTTAATATATTCTACTTGCTGCTCTTTACTCTCTTTTATTTTAGTTAGAATATCGTTAAATACTTCTGGCTCTGTATATTTTAAGCCTAGATCTTCCAATTCTGTTTTTATATTATACAATCCTAATCGATGAGCTAAAGGAGCATAGATATACAGAGTTTCTGAAGATATTTTAATCTGCTTGTGATGCGGCATGGCATCCATGGTCTGCATATTATGCAACCGATCGGCTATTTTTATTAGAATAACTCGTACGTCATCGTTCAGAGTTAATAACATTTTTCTAAAATTCTCAGCCTGAATTGATACTTCTTGTTCCTTATTTAAACGAGAAATTTTGGTTAAACCATTCACGATTTTTGCAACAGTTTCACCAAACAAACCTTCTATATCTTCAAAAGTATACGCTTCTGAATCTTCAACAACATCATGCATTAAAGCACACATAATTGAGGTAGCACCTAAACCAATTTCATTGGCAACTATTGAAGCTACAGCAATGGGATGGTAAATATAAGGTTCTCCAGTTTTTCTACGCTGGTCTTTATGTGCATCAACAGCAACATCAAATGCCTTACGTATCATTTCCTTATCTGTTTTAGATAAGTGTTGATAGGTAGCACTTAGCATTTTTTTATAACGCCTTGCTATTTCTTTATTTTCCTCTTCGAGGGTTGCAGTGTATGCCATAGAATAAAAGTAAACTAAAGATTTTTATTGAGCAAGTTTTTTATTTCGAGTTCTGTCCTCATTCGTAAAAAACTACGCACGTATAAAAGTTATTTGAAAATCAGCGAAAGCTAATTATTATAAAAATACAAGTCCAGTATATTATTGGAATAAGAGTGATAAATAACCATATTTTATTATTTCGCCAGTCAAATGAAGTATTTTGAATCATTTCATAAGACAAAGCAAGTGAAGTTATTAATGAAATTATAAACATTATATATAAAGTAAATTTTCCATAAGTATAAATCCAGTGAAAATTCATGGAATACCTGAAACCATCTGTTAATTTACTTATTGAAAGTCCAATTAAATAGAGAACAAGAGGTAAACAGGATAAAAATTTAAAATTTCTAAAATATTTTTTCAATTGATTTTTTTTTAACCTTGTTCACACATGGAAGTTTTAACCTTTTAAATCTAAACCATCGCTTTAACCCTTTGTAACAACGTAGGATGCGAATAATGCATAAAAACATAAGCTTTATGCGGCGTCAAATTGCTCAAACTATTTTTTGATAATTTTTTTAATGAGGATATTAAAGGTTTCGCTCCAAAATGAGATTTAGCATAATCATCAGCTTGGTATTCAAATTTTCTAGAGAAAATATTCATGATTAGCCCTGTAATTTCTGAAATGGGACTGTACAACAAGCCAAAAGCTATTAGACCAATATGAAAACTAGGTTCAGCGACAGCTAAAGCATTGGCTAATAATTTACTATCAATAAAAAAGGATAAAAGATACAATGTTAATCCCGTTAAAAGGATGGAGCTTATCATATTAAATACGACATGTTTCTTTTTATAATGGCCAACTTCATGAGCTAAAACAGCAACAATTTCATCGATATCTAAATCCTTAATTAAGGTGTCGTATAAAACGATTCGTTTCTTTTTTCCAAATCCCGTGAAGTAGGCATTGGCTTTTGTTGAGCGTTTTGATCCGTCTATAACAAAAATTTTATCGAGATTGAATCCCACTTTTTCTGCAAAACTTTCTAAAGCTGTTTTTAATTCACCGTCTTCTAAAGGACTTTGCTTATTGAATAATGGTACAATCAATGTAGAATAAAATAGCATCATAAACACTGAAAAGAAGGCCATAAATGCCCAAGTATAGATCCAGAAATTATTGCCTGTTTGTTGGTAAAACCATACAATTAAAGCTAAAATACCACCACCAACGATTATCATTAATAACCAACCTTTAATTTTATCCAAAAGAAATAATTTTTTGGTGGTTTTATTAAAACCGTATTTTTCTTCTATTACAAAGGTTTGGTAGTAGGAGAGTGGTGTGGTTAAAATATCACTACCCAACATTATTATTCCAAAAAACAATAATGTAATAACAATCTGATTATCGCTAATACTTCTTGCTAGTTGATCGATATAAGCAAAACCATCTAAAAAGAAAAAAGCAAGTGTTAGTACAAAAGAAAAAGCACCTATAATACTTGAGAATTTAAAATTTTCCTTTTTGTAAGCTTGAGATTTGACATATTCTTCTTTATCATAAACATCCTCTAATAATGGAGGAATAGCATCATCAAAATGTTTTGAATTTATATAATCTAGATATTTATCGATAATAAAATTGAGGACTAAAATGCCAATAATAATTTGAAATACAATTTGTGCAGTCATTAAATTAATAGATTAAAATACGTTTAGCATAACGGAATTTCTTTTTCCAATACACGTTATCTAACTTAGATTTTATAATGCCTTTAGAGGTAGAACTGTGCATAAATATATTATCACCAACATAAATACCCACATGTCTGTATTTTCTAGAAGGTCTGAAAAATATTAAATCACCAGGTTTTAAACTATGTTTGGAAACTTTTTTTCCCATTGTAGCCATGTCCTTGGTCGTTCTTGGTAGTTGTGTTTTTAATCCATCTTTATACACTTTACCTACAAAACCAGAACAATCAAAGCCTCTTCTATCGGTACCACCATATTTATAGGGTACTCCTTTATAGATTTGATATTGTTTTTCTAATTCAAACTCAACCTTCGACACTGCAGCTGCTTTTTTTGAAGATCCACAACTCGTTAATAAAAGAATTAAAAGGGAAACAAATAGGAATTGAATTTTTGTCATACTGTAAAAAATATTCTGATACTTATAAACCATCTCTAAAAGAAATATTTAGGCAAATTTACGTTGTCTTTTCGCTTCAAAAATAAGAATTGCAGCTGAAACAGAAACATTTAATGAATCTATTTGTCCTTGCATCGGAATAATTATATTTTGCGTTGAATCTTTTAGCCATTCTTCACTTAATCCAGTGGCCTCTGTACCCACAACAATCGCAGAAGCATCAGCATAGTCAACTTTTTCATAAGATTTAGATGCTGTTAACGCGGCACAGTAAATATTTATATTGTTTTCCTTTAGAAACGTAATTATTTCAGTTGTGGTACCTGTAGCAATTTGATTTGTAAACACACAGCCAACACTAGACCTAATAATATTCGGATTATACATATCCGTTTTGGGGTTGGCAATTAATACAGCGTCAACATGTGCCGCATCTGCTGTCCGTAATAAAGCACCAATATTACCTGGTTTTTCAGGAGCCTCAGCCACTAATATTAATGGACTTTTTGATGTTAATTTTAATGAGGTCAAACTAAAAGTTTTACTTTCAGCTATAGCAATAATACCCTCAGTAGAATCTCGTTGAGCTATTTTTTGGTAAACCTCCTTACTTATTTTAATAATTTCAGTTTGAAAATCATCTAGATTAGAATCTGTGTAAATCTCATCACAATAGAGTAGTTGCAGTACTTCATAATTACCCTTTATTGCTAATGATATTTCTCTTTTTCCTTCAATAACAAAACGTCCCGTGTTTTTTCTAACACGAGACTTGCTTTGTAATTGTACAATTTCTTTTATAAAACTATTGTTTATGCTTGTTATTTCTTTATGCATTTTTTAAATATATGAGACATGAAACATTGCCTCTTTATTACCAATAATCACTTCTCAGTTTTTAAATTTCTCTATTCTCTATTCTCTATTCTCTATTCTCTATTCTCTATTTACTATATTTATTACTATATCTTTTCCACAATTCTGTTTGATGGGTTTCTAAACTTAATAATCGACCATCGATATAGGCATGTGATAATTGATTGGTACGCATATCTAAAGCATCACCTTCACTGATAAATAAAGTTGCACTTTTACCAACTTCTAATGTGCCATAATCTTTAGCAATACCTAAAATTTTTGCCGTATTACCTGTAATTAGCTGTAATGCTTTTTCTTTATCAAGACCTTGACCAACTACTTGGCCAGCATAAAAGGGTAAGTTTCTACTATTCATTCTTTCCATTGAACCACTATTTTCTAAACCTACTAAAATTCCTGCATCTGTTAACAGTTTAGGAAGCTTATAAGGAAAATCATAGTTATCATCATTATGGTTTGGTAAACTTTGTGTTCTTTGCACTAATACTGGAATAGAATGCTTTTTAAGTATGTCAATTGTTTTATTTGCCTCATATCCTCCAATGATAACAACATTTTTCACACCCATTTCTTTTGAAAATGTTACCGCATCAATAATTTCACGTGCGTTGTCAGCATGAATATATAATTTTTTAGACCCATCAAATAAACCTAACGAAGCCTCATACGGTAAGTTTTTGATTGATTCACTGCTTAATTTATATGTTTTAGCACCTATCAAAAACTGTTTAATCTCTTCGACTTGTTTACCATAATCTTTGTTTGGTTTTATTCCAGGTTCTTCACCAAATCTTCGTCTACCGTTAGAAAAGCTATTGGGCCAGTTTAAATGTATACCATCATCAACTTTTACAGCAGCATCTTCCCAATTCCAAGCATCAAGTTGCACAACAGAAGATGTTCCAGAAATTCTACCACCTCTTGGTGTGATTTGAGCCAATAATACACCATTAGGTCGCATACTTTCTACAACTTTAGATTCTGCATTATAGGCAATTAAACTTCTAACATGTGGAATTACCCCTCCAATTTCTGATTGGTCAACAGAAGCTTTTACCGCGTCAATTTCACCTAAACCTAAAGTAGAATTTGGCATTATAAATCCAGGGTAAACATGTTTGCCTTTGGCATCAATAATTTTACCGCTAGTATTGGTCGTAGCAACATTATCAATAGCTGTAATTTTTCCATTTTCAAATGTAATGACACTATTTTCTATAATTTCTCCATTACCAATATGTGCTGTAGCACCTACTATTGTAATTACTTCAGATTGTTTATCTGCCGGCGTTTGTTGTGCTGTTAGTTGAATTGTAAAAACGAACAACAGACTAGCAACTATATTTTTTATTATTTTCATTTTGTCAAGTTTTAATAGTTGATGGTATCACAGTGTAATTCTTTTTTTACGCTCTTTTTGGGAGCTTGAGTGGGAGCTCCACCATTTTTTTCATTCAACATCATATTTATAAGTTCATTACGTTCTGTTTGTATTTTTAAACGTTGATTTTTATCTTTTTCTAAATCAAAATATACTTTACCTTCTATAATTGTTTTTTCTGCCTTGGCATAAACGGATAATGGATGATCAGTCCATAATACAACATCAGCATCTTTACCTACTTTAATACTACCAACTCTATCATCAATATGTAATAATTTAGCAGGATTAAGCGTCACGAACTTCCAAGCCTCTTCTTCAGAAACACCTCCATATTTTACTGTTTTAGCAGCTTCTTGATTTAACCGTCGAGACATTTCTCTATCATCTGAATTAATAGCGGTAACAATACCAACATTATGCATAATAGATGCATTGTAAGGAATGGCATCATTAACTTCGTATTTGTAAGACCACCAATCAGAAAAAGTAGAACCTCCTGCACCATGTGCTTTCATTTTATCAGCCACTTTATAACCTTCTAATATATGTGTAAGTGTATTGATGTTAAAATTAAATTTTTCTGCTACTTTCATTAACATATTAATTTCACTCTGTACATAAGAGTGAGCCGTAATAAAACGCTCTTTATTTAAAATTTCAGCTAATACTTCCATTTCAATATCTTTTCTAAACGGTGTACCACTTTTTTTAACGGCATCATATTCTTTGGCTCGTTGAAAATAATCAGTGAGCATTTGCTCAACTCCCATTCTCGATTGTGGAAACCTGTTTGTTGTCGTTGGGTATCTTGATTGCTTTACATTTTCACCTAAAGCAAATTTTATAAATTTTGGAGAATTGGTATAAATCATTTCATCACCAATTTCACCCCATTTTAATTTTACAATGGCTGAGCGTCCCCCAATTGGATTAGCAGAACCATGTAAAATTTGCATTGAAGTTACACCACCACCTAGATTTCTATAGATATTAATATCTTCACTATCAATATTATCTTCTATGGTAACTTCTGCACTTGAATTTTGTCCAGCCTCATTAACCGATTGTGCAGCAACATGTGTATGTTCATCAATTATACCAGCCGTTAAATGTTTACCGGTGGCATCAATAACTTTGGCAGAACCTGCTGATAAATTGGTTCCAACCTTAGCAATCTTTCCATTTTTAATTAATACGTCTGTATTTTCAAGAATCCCTTCATTTTCATTTGTCCAAACCGTTGCATTTTTAAATAGAAGGGTTTCTTCTTTTGGTTTTTCTGAAAACCCATACCCTATATTAGGAAAGGTTATTGGCATAATATCTCGTAAATTTTTATCCTTTTTATCTTTTTTATCTTTTGAAGTAGAAGGTTTTTTTATTGCCGACCAGTTGACTGTTTTTCCATTTGCCAATTGAGCATTACCGTTAATGCTATCAGAATCAGATTGAATTCGAGCATTAAGCTGAATATTATCACCTTTATCAGATAGTATTAGTCCTAACCAATTGTCATTATAAGTGACACTACCTTTTAGTTTAATGGTATCCCTTTTTATTGTTGCTTTAGGTGTATTTGCTTCACCAGTAAAAGTTAGGTCATATGTTTTTTCATCTAAGTTCAAGGTGTAGTTTCCTGACAAATCTTTAACAGACATATCTTTAATTACATTTTTGGTTCCTTGCACCCAATTTTCGTACAATTTAGATTTAGCATCAAAAATATCGCCATCCGTAATTAAAAAATTGGCTTGCATTCCTTTACTTAAGGTACCAATTTGATTGCTCTTACCTAATATTTGTGCAGGAATAGTTGTTAAGGCTTCTAATGCTTTTGTTTTATCTAATCCGTAATCAATTGCTTTTTGTAAATTTTTTGTAAAATCTTTTAATGACTTTAAACTATGTGTTGTCAATGAAAAAGGAATATTGTTTTTAGCTAACACGCTCAAGTTTGTAGGAGCCTGATTCCAATATCGCATATCTTCTAAGTTGATATAATCAGCCTGATAAGGGTTTGAAACATCATACGCTTTTGGAAAGTTAATCGGAATGATATATGTAGCGTTTGTTTTTTTAATTTCATCTACCAATTGATATTCATTACCCTGACCCACTATGGTGTATTGTACACCAAACTGATCACCTATTTTATCGGCCCGTAAAGCATTGTGTTTATCACCAGCATAAAATATTTGTTTTAAATTTTTATTGATGATAAATGCTTCAAGGGTTAAATCTTTGGTATCAATATTTCCTTTAGCGTACCAATCAGCATCAATATATACTTGACGAAGTAATGCCATGGCTCCCATTAAAGAAGTTGGATATACTTGTTTTGAAGCACTACTCTTATTAAATGATAAGTATTGGGCAGAATTAACATCTAATAACCTGTCCGCATTAGAACCTTCTGAGTTTAGAGCTACTAAAATTCCATTTCCTCGTACAATACCATCTTGCATGTGCGTATTTACTACACCGAAACCAGCATTACGAAGTTCTTCTGCTTTTTTTGAATCATAGTTAAAGACATCTAATGCATTGGTTTCTGCTCTGATGTGTTCATTCCAATAATATCCTTTACGATTGGTGTCATATTGAGGTGCTTGACCAAAACTACGTCGTTGCGATTTTGTTTCTGCAATTCCAAAGTTAGAATAAACATCAATAAAAGAAGGGTAAATACTTTTGCCCTCCAGGTTAATGTTAATCGTGTTTTTTGGAATAGTAATGTTGGAACCAACATTAGTTATTTTTCCATCCTTAATAAGGAGTGTCCCTTTTTTTATGGTTTGTGTGGGACTTACAATTATAGTAGCATTAGTAAATGCCGTATAATTTGTGTTTTTTGTTTTAACACCATCGTTTTTAGGAAAATATTCTTGAGCAGTAAGTGCAGTAAAACTTAAAAAAGTTAAACAAAAGAATAGCCTAAACGAAAGCCTATATAATTTTGATTTCATACAATTTAAGAGGTTGGTTAAATTAGATTTCTAAAATATAGATTATTAGCTAGTTTGCTCATGATATAGTTAAAATTAACATTTCTTTAAGAATTGTGAAAGTTGATGGATAACTCCTCTTTTTGACACAAAATAGGGAATTTAAACTTTTTAAATACCGTATTTCAGATCGTAAGCAATTAATAAATTCACCATTCTACTATATGTTTTCATCCCTTCTTTTTGTTGATTGGCTTTTAGATAACCATCATAAAATAACTTAAAAAAAGGTTCTAATTTATTTTGATAAGCTAACCAGAATTCTTCGGACTCCTTAATGTTTTTCAATACACCTTTCGGTATTTTTTCAATATATGTCTTGGCTGCGTTTTCATCTAAAATATATAAACCAGCAATTGAGAATCGCAAGGCTTTTAGATATGCAGAATAGTTGAAATAGAGATCGTTACTTTTCGTAGCGGCTAAGAATCCAATAAAATTGGCTTCGTCTTCAAAACCAATTCCCAGTTGATGAGCAACTTCATGACAGGTAATGGCAGGTAAATTCACTTTTGGAACATAGCTATTTACTTGTGCTTCACCCGAAATCGGATTTAAATATCCAGCAAAGCCCATATAGCTTAAAGGCAAACTGAAAAGTGATTTTTTTAAAGATACATTTTTATAAGTATAACCAGGAAACTCCTCAGCTAAGGTTGTATATGCCAATTGAGTTTTTTCTAAAATTTCAGTTTTAGAGTATGGAACTATTACTGCTAAACTATCATTTGATACCAGTTGATGTTGTGTCTGTTTTAAATTTTCTAAAAGTTTTTCAGTTAGTTGGCTTAAATTTTCTATGGTAATTGGTTCTTTCTCAAGTTCTAGATTGGTATATAATGAATTTCGATAATAATTTAATCCCCATAAAAAATGAAACAAAAAATAAAACACTGATACATAAGCTCCTAATTTAAAAAGCTGATGCCAACTATTTTTGAATTTGCTTTTAATCCATTTTAGGATGCCGATTAAGAGTGACAATCCGATTAAAAAATAAAGAATGTCTCCAACAGAAAAGGGAATCCAGCTAAAGGTAAACCTAAAAATGTTAGAAATAATAGGGTAAATTCCATTTGAATAATAAAGATCAATTGTATTTGGAAAGTGTGAAAGTAATTTTACTAAAAGTATTTGTACAACTAGCAATAGGCTAAGTAATTGATACACGGTTAGTTTCTTCATAGGTCAAAAATACTTAAAAATTCTAGTTGTCAAACTTATTAACAAATATATGACTTGTTAACAGTTTCTGTTCAAATATAATTGTATTTTAGAGTAAAATTGAAAAAGAAAAAATTACATTTGCCACAATGGAAAACGCACAACCTGTTAGAACTAAAAAAGCCAATAAAGGTACTTTAATTAACCTAGAAAAAGGCAAATTACCGCCACAAGCAGTTGATTTAGAGGAAGCTGTATTGGGTGCTATGATGATTGATAAAAAAGGTGTTGATGATGTAATTGACATTTTACATTCTGAGGCGTTTTACAAACAGTCGCATCAAATTATTTTTGATGCTATTTTTAAGTTGTTTAATGAATCTGAACCTATAGATTTATTGACGGTTTCTAGTCAATTAAAAAAAGATGGCCAGTTAGAGAGTGCGGGTGGTGATTTTTATCTTATTGGTCTTACTCAAAAAGTAGCATCTTCTGCACATATTGAATTCCATGCTCGTATTATAATTCAAAAATACATTCAAAGACGTTTAATTAGTATTTCAAGTGAAATTATAGATGAAGCTTATGATGAAACTTCTGATGTATTTGATTTATTAGATTCTGCCGAAACTAAATTATTTGAGGTTACTCAAGGAAACTTAAAGAAAAGTTCAGAAGCGGCCGAAGGTTTGGTTTCTCAAGCCCTTAAAAAGATTGAAGAAATATCTAATAAAGAGGGGATGAGTGGTGTGCCATCTGGATTCTCAAAACTAGATGCATTAACTTCTGGTTGGCAACCTTCAGATTTAGTGATATTAGCAGCGAGACCTGGTATGGGTAAAACGGCATTTGTAATGTCTATGGCTAAAAATGTAGCAATAGATTTTGATACGCCTGTAGCCATATTTTCTTTGGAGATGAGTTCTGTTCAGTTAATTACAAGGATGATTTCTAGTGAAACAGGAATATCATCGGGTAAATTAAGAAAAGGTGATTTACAACCACATGAATGGGAACAACTAAATGTAAAAGTTAAAAATTTATCAAAAGCACCTATTTTTATAGATGATACTCCTTCATTATCTATTTTTGATTTACGTGCCAAAGCAAGACGTTTGGCTTCACAGCATGGTGTTAAAATAATTATTATTGATTATTTGCAATTAATGACTGCAGGAAATATAAATAAGGGCGGTGGAAATAGAGAACAAGAAATCTCTACCATCTCTAGAAACTTAAAGGCATTAGCAAAAGAATTAAGTATACCTGTAATTGCTCTATCACAGTTATCTCGTGCTGTAGAAACGCGTGGTGGTAGTAAACGACCTTTATTATCAGATTTACGTGAATCTGGAGCGATTGAGCAAGATGCAGATATTGTATCTTTTATATTCAGACCAGAGTATTATGGTTTAACCGAATGGGATGATGATGATCACAGCCCGTGTGAAGGTCAAGCCGAGTTTATTGTAGCCAAACACAGAAATGGTGGATTGGAAAATATACGTTTAAAATTTACAGGTCATTTAGCATTATTCTCAGATTTAGAAGAATCGTTTTCAAGTGAATTTCAATCTAAAATGAATGATTTCATAACGCCACAAAACCCACAAGATGCTTTTGGAGATGTTGCAGCACCAGATGATGATGGTGATGTTCCGTTTTAAAATAAATTAATATTTGTCTAAAAATAAACATGACTTAAGAAAGGTTGAATTTCCTGATAACTTAACTAATATTATACCTTGTGGAGGAAAAGGATATTTTCATCGTTGGTTTAAAGAAGGGAAAGAGATTATTGGATTAATTGAAGTAGAGGATGGAACTTTAAAGAAAATACCAGCAAGAAATATTCAATTTGCAGATTTTTTTCAAGGAGAAAAAAAGATGTATTTATAACTTTTTTTTAAGCTCCAGAGGAGTAACATGTTAATAGAAAAATAATGCCATTTTTCATTTAAGCTCCATAGGAGCGATATTAATCGTCGTTAAAAATATATTCCGTTTTATAATCAATGTCATAGGCATTTAGAAAATTAATATATTCTTCTTTAAATGTTTTTGTTCTATGATGTTCTTCTTGTTTTTTAATGTAATTGATTATTTTTGGCAGTTGTGATTGACCAATAGAAAATGCACCAAAACCAGTTTGCCATTCAAACTTTCCATTAATAAATTGTTTTTCATTTATCCATTTGGAAGAATTTGATTTAATATCTCTAATCAAATCCGATAGATTACAATTGGGCTTTGTTCCAATTAAAAGATGAATATGGTTTGGCATTCCGTTAATAGTAAAAAGCTTTTGGTTTTTGTTAGAAATTATTCCTGATATGTATTTATACAATTCATCTTTCCATTTTGATAAAATTATATTGTTACGGCCTTTTACGGCAAATACAATATGAAAATAGATTTGTGTGTAGGTGTTTGCCATTTTATTATGTCGCTCCTAATGGAGCTGAATTATATGAATTAGATCTTATTCTATTAATATATTACCACGCTGTGGCAACTTTCTTAAAATTTCGTTTTGCATTCAGATACCTTACAAATATACCAAATACAAAATGTTAAAGTATAACTACTTAATTTTAATAATTGTAATTTTGGACAATCATAAATCATAAATCTTAAATCTTAACTCTTGAATTCTAAAATAAAATTTATTTTTATAACAATAATGTTACTCTTAAGTGAGGTGTCTTTTGCATCCTTTATACTTATTCCAATGGATGATATAGGGCAAAAAAATCATTTAAAGGCATATGGTATTACTTATTTTTCTTTAGAAAAGGGAAATGATGTAAAATGGTTGTTAAATTATAAAGGGGGATCGTTTTTACTGGAAGACCATAAAGAATTTAGAAACGAATGTAAAATTAGAGGGGTATCATACGAAGTTATTTCAGATACAGAAGCATTACAAATATTAGAATTGATTGCTAGTCCATCACAAAATATGGAAGCAATAACCTTAGAAAAAGCACCAAAAATAGCTGTGTATTCTCCAAAAGATAAAATGCCTTGGGACGATGCCGTTACTATGGTATTAAATTATGCTGAAATTCCTTATGATGTTGTTTATGATGAAGAAGTTTTACGTGATGAGTTGATTAAATATGAATGGTTGCATTTACATCATGAAGATTTTACGGGTCAATATGGTAAGTTTTACGGATCGTATAGAGCCACACCATGGTATATTGAGGGTAAAGCGTATTCTGAAAAGCTAGCAAAAAAGTTAGGGTATTCAAAAGTATCAGAAGAGAAATTAGCGGTTAGTTTACGAATTCGTGATTTTGTAATTGGAGGTGGATTTATGTTTGCCATGTGCTCTGCTACAGATAGTTTTGACATTGCTCTTTCTGCCGAGGGAGTAGATATTTGTGAAGCAATGTTTGATGGTGATCCTTCAGAAGCGAATTACCAAGATAAGATTGATTTCGATAAAACATTTGCGTTTACTGATTTTAGATTGGTAAGAAATCCGAGTGAATATGAGTTTTCATCTATTGATATGACTCAAAAGAGATATATTCAAAGAACTGCAGATTATTTTTCTTTACAAGAATATTCAGCCAAATGGGATCCAGTACCTACAATGTTAACACAAAACCATACTTCATTGGTAAAAGGTTTTATGGGGCAAACGACGAGCTTTGATAGAAAGAATGTAAAATCGACTGTATTGGTGATGGGTGAAAATAAAACAAACGAAGAGGCCAAATACATTCACGGCGTAAAAGGAAAAGGTATGTGGACGTTCTATGGCGGTCATGATCCTGAAGATTATACGCATAGGGTAGGAGACCCCAAAACAGAATTAGACTTACATCCTAATTCACCTGGGTATAGATTGATTTTAAATAATGTATTGTTTCCAGCAGCAAAGAAGAAAAAGCAAAAGACATAAAAACCAAATAAAAATTAAAAGTGCTACGTCTTGTTGAATATAGAATTATTCATTTACGCTTTGATACCATCGTTATCAAATTTTAGATTCTTGATTTTCTTACCTTTTTTTATTTTTACAATATATTGTTTTGTAACCCCTATTTCATTGTTATAAGAAACAAAATAAGATGTTGCCAGGATTGATGCTTGCGGGTATTGTTCAGAAATGGACTTCATTACATATTTTGGTAGTGCAACATTCTTAAACTCTTCTATTGTGTTTAAAATTTTTCCTTTAGGATTATAAGTCGCTGTAATACTCCCAAAAAGACCTTTAAATTTTACTTTAAATGGCTTTTTACTTCCATTAAATTTAACATTTTTTGTAATATCATATTTCGAAGCAATAATTTCTAATGTTTTTATCTGTTTTGAGGTATTTATGCTTTGTACTTTATCAAGGTAATTGACATTAATCGAAGAAATAGACCTTTTATGGACTCCAGTTCCATCAACTACACTTACTAAATTTTGTGAATAACTGAGGTTGGTAAGGCCCATAATATATAAACCAAAGATTAAATTTTTCATGGAAGTAGAATTTAAAAGTTAATAAATAATTGTTCCACAAAGATTTAACAATACGTAATGTAGTGCATACTTGTTATGTTGTAATTAATTGAAAGTATTATTTTAAGATTTAAAAAATAATTTGAAGTCTATAAATTATGTTGCATGTTACCTAAATGTATAGATCAAGAATTATAGGTTTGGAAAGATAGCTATGCATTTAATGTTTTGAGAATACTATCTATTGTTATTTATATCCTCCCAACCTCATTTTATCTAATAAAGCTAAGAATTTAGGGTCGGATCGTAGGTTTACAAACTTAGGATCATATTTAATTTCATACAATTTATTGCATCGTCTTTTATATGCAATTTCAAGATATTCTAATGCTTTTTTGTTATTACCCATATGGGCGTAACCACCAGCATCACTGTACAGAATAAAATCATCAAGGTTAGATGGGGTACTGAATATCCTAATATTGTTTTCATTGTAATACTTATGAATACCTCTAATGCCATTTTTTCTAAAGGTCATTTTTAAGGAATCAAGATCAATATTTTTTGAGCTTTCAGAGGATAATGTATAATAATCAGCCAACTCTGCAATTGCAATGTCATCCTTTCCTTGAGCTTTATAAATATGAAGATTTAACCAATAAGAATACATATTGTATTTGTTTATTTCCTTTAGTTTAGCCGTTTCAATCAAAGCTTCATTATAATTTCCACTGTATAAATAATAATAGGCACTTTTCGTAATTGCCATATAAGATAATGGATCTAAATCAATTGCAATTTCTATTTGTTTTCTTGCTTCATCGAAGTGGTCTTTTACACTAAATAAAAATTGTGAATAATAGATGTGTGTAGTAGCGTTATTTGGATCTAATAGTATAGCGAGTTTAAATTCTTTTTCCGCTTTTCCCCAATCCCAACCATAGAAACAGGCCAATGTTCCAAGAGCTGCATGACCCTCAGCTAAATCGTTATCCAGAGCAATGGATTTTAAAGCCAGCTTTTCAACAAACTTTACAGAGTCAATTACATATAAATTTTTATGCGAAAATATATAAGCATTTGCCAAAGCAGCATATGCTAATGCAAATTCTGGATCTTTTTCAATAGCTTGTTTAAAATAGCGAATGCTTTTGTCACCTTCACCATGAGAATGAGTTTTGAAATTTGAGAAATGTATCCCCTTTTTATAGAGATTATACGCTTCGATATTTTTTGTTGGCATTTTCTCCATTGGGCCTATTTCAGAAGGAGAAATAACCATTTTCAATTCGGCAGCAATGAGATTAGCGATTTCAGATTGTATTAAGAAAATACTTTTTAAGTTGTAGTCATAGGTTTCAGACCAAATTTGATAATCCTTTTTCACATCTATTAACTTTGCATTAATTCTCAATTCATCTCCATTTTGTTGTACACTTCCTTCTAATAAATATGTAATATCAAGTTCTTTTACAATTTTGGAAGTCGTCTTTTCCGTTTCTAAGATAGTCTCTGAAATTATTTTAAGCTCTTTAATTTTGTTTAAATGATTTTGAATTGACTCCGCTAAACCATCTGCAAAATTTTGGTTTTCTTTGTTATAACTGAGGTTTTTGAATGGAAGTACTAAAATGGATTTATCCTTTACAATTATTGCAGTTGCGTCGGTTGTTTTCTTATCATTTGAACGGGAATATAAAAAGTAAGAAATTGTAACTATTAAAATAAAACCTAGGAGAGTACTTAAAATTATTTTTTTTTGAGACATATTTTTCTTTGCCAGGATTATATCCTGTGGTGCAGAAGAAATACCGACTTTATCCATGGCTTCAACAGCCCTATGCTTCGCTTCACCAGGTGGATAACCAAAACATTTACGAAAACTAGTATTAAAGTAGGTAGGACTACTAAAACCTACACGGTATGCAATTTCAGAAGCGGTTGTTACATCATTTTGTAACATTTCCATCGCTTTATGGAGTCTATACTCCCTTATAAAACGGCTGGAAGACTTTCCTTTTATCTTTTGAATCTTTCTATGTAATTGCGATCGACTTAACCCAATTGCTTCTGCCAATTCTTTTACACCAAAATGTTCGTTTTCAATATTGACTTCGAGTATATCATTCAGTTTTTTTATAAAAACTTGATCCATTGAAAGTTCTTCTGACATTTTAGATATAGATTTATAAAGTTTTTTACTATATTGGCTTAGCCCTAATCAACTAATATACAAATAAAATTATAAGTTTTTTGAACTTGATTCAGAATCATTAATAGGAGTTATGCAACTATCAATCAGCTATCAAAACAGTACAAGTTGGTCGCATTATAATCAAGTAAAATACCTTATACAGCTAAGAAGAAAAAACAGAAACCTTGATTTCTATTTAATAAACTAATACTTTTGTTGATAGAGGGCAGCTACAAAATTGATATTTTTCAATTCTTGTTTATCGCTCCAAAAGTCAACTAAAGTGACATTCTCCAATAATATTTTTTGTTTCGATAACTATTTTATACGAAATCGTTCTAGATATAATAATAATTATTGGAATATTATTTAGAACAAATTGTCCCTTTGAAGGGACTTTAGGGATGTGTTACCAATATAAAAATCTAAAATTTAATTGTTCTATTTATAAAAAGGCAATTTAACAACAGTTGCTGGTATAGATTTTTTACGAATAGCAATATAAATGGTAGTACCTACTTTAGAATATTCAGTAGGAACATAACCTAAACCAATTCCTTTCTTTAAAGATGGACTCATGGTACCAGAAGTAACCACCCCAATCTTTTTATCATTTGCGTCAACAATATCATAATCGTGACGAGGAATACCTTTCTCAGTAAGTTCAAAACCTACTAATTTTTTAGTAACACCTTCTTCTTTTTGTTTTTTTAGATTTTGAGAATTGGTAAAGTCTTTAGTGAATTTTGTAATCCATCCCAATCCCGCTTCTAATGGCGATGTACTATCATCAATATCATTTCCATATAAACAAAATCCCATTTCTAAACGAAGGGTATCTCTTGCTGCTAATCCGATTGGTTTAATACCTTCAGCTTCACCAGCTTCCATCACTTTATTCCACACCTGTTCAACTTCAGAATTTTTGCAATAAATTTCAAATCCACCAGAACCTGTATAACCAGTAGCAGAGATAATTACATGTTCAATACCAGCAAAATCAGCTACTTCAAAAGTATAATATTTCATATTCTCTAAATCAATAGAGGTCAAAGATTGCATTGCTTTAGCTGCTTTTGGGCCTTGAATAGCCAATAAAGAGAAGTCTTCTGATAAATTCTTCATCTCAGCCTTCATGGAATTGTGTTTGCTAATCCAATCCCAATCTTTATCAATATTTGAAGCATTAACTACTAATAAATACTTTTCTGAATTTAACCTGTAAATAATTAAATCATCAACAATACCACCATCTTCGTTAGGTAAACAACTGTATTGAGCTTGACTATCTACTAATTTTGAGGCATCGTTAGAACATACTTTTTGAATTAATTCTAAGGCATTAGGACCTGTAATTAAAAATTCGCCCATGTGCGACACATCAAAAATACCGACACCATTTCTTACTGTCTCATGTTCAACATTAATACCTTCATATTGAACAGGCATATTGTATCCTGCAAATGGGACTAGTTTTGCTCCAAGAGCTTCGTGAATGTGTGTTAAAGCTGTATTTTTCAAAATATACTGTTTTAAAAATTTATATTTTCGTGAGAATCAGAATGTTTCCTATAAAATACCGTCCCTACACATTATGTAAAATGCAGAAGTTGATCATTAATAGGATTAAAACAAAGTTAGGAATTATTTAGTCAATAAAAAAGCCTTCAATTCATCATATGTTTTAATGAATGAAGCTTCTTTAGTTTTATTAATAACCGCTTCAATTTGAGGAGGATACTTTAATGATTTTTCAATAACAGGTTCTACAACATCTAAAAACTTAACAGGATGAGCAGTCTCCAAAAAGATGCACTGTGTGTTTTGGTTATTTGCTTGGTATTTCTTACATCCTAAGTAACCTACAGCTCCATGAGGGTCAGCAATATAGTTATCGTTATGATAGATGTGTAACATTGCTTTTTTAGTTTCTTCATCTGTAAATGAATAGGAGTAAAGATCACCTTTTAAAGTTTCCAAATCATCATTATAAATCTTTTGAATCCTTATAAAATTACTAGGATCTCCAACATCCATAGCATTAGATATGGTTTGATGTGAAGGTTTCGGATTGTATTCTCCTGTTTCTAAAAATTTAGGAACAACATCGTTAATGTTTGTAGCTGCAATAAATTGGTGAACAGGTAACCCTAATTTTTTGGCCATCATTCCTGCACAAATATTGCCAAAATTTCCACTAGGTATAGAGAAGACTAATTTTTTATTTTTGTCTTTAAGTTGTTTATACGCAAAAAAGAAATAGAACATTTGTGGCAACCAACGAGCCACGTTTATAGAATTGGCCGACGTTAATTGTTTGTTATCAGTAATAGAATTATCTAAAAACGCCTTTTTAACCATGGCTTGGCAGTCGTCAAAGGTACCATCAACTTCTAAAGCAGAAATGTTTGCTCCTAGGGTTGTTAGTTGCTTTTCTTGTACATCGCTTACCTTTTTACTAGGGTATAAAATAACGACTTTTACATTTTTAACTCCTAAAAATCCACTTGCTACGGCACCACCTGTATCTCCAGAAGTGGCCACTAAAACGGTTACTTCTCTATCGCTATCTCTATTAAAGTACCCTAAACAACGAGCCATAAACCGAGCACCAACATCTTTAAAAGCCATAGTTGGACCATGAAATAATTCTAATGTTTTAATATTGTCTTCAATAGCAATCAAAGGAAAATCAAAACTTAAGGTTTCCGCTATAATATTTTTTAAAATAGCTTCAGGAATTTCGTCACCAACAAATTGTTGTATTGCAGCAAAAGCAATTTCTTCATTTGAATAGTTATCGATATTTTCAATAATTTCTTTTGAAATTTGATTTATTTCTTCTGGAAAATAAAGTCCTTTATCTTCAGCTAAACCCTTTATAACAGCATCTTTAAATGATACTTCTTTCGCTTTATTATTTAAACTATAGTATTTCAAAGTATATGTATTGTTAATTGTTAAAAAAACTAAACATACTACTACCATATCTTTTCGAATAACTAAAGTTTGGTAGATCAGAAATATCTGTATGCTTAGAATGTTCTATAATTATTGTTCCATCAGTATTCAACATTTCATTATCAAAAACAGAACTTAAAATTACAGTAAGTTGTTCTTTGGTAAAATCATAAGGTGGATCAGCAAAAATAATATCGAAAGTTAATTGATTCTTTTCTAGAAATTTAAAAACATCACTTTTTAGAGATCTAATGTTTAGCTGAAGTTCATCGGACATTTTTTGAATAAACTGCACTGAATTATAGTGGTTGTCTACACTAATTACCTCCTTGGCTCCACGAGAAGCAAATTCTAAACTAATACTACCAATACCAGAAAAAAGGTCTAATACAGCTAAATCCTCAAAATAATAATCGTTATTAATGATATTAAAAAGAGCTTCTTTAGCAAAATCTGTAGTAGGTCTAGCGGGTAATTTTTTTGGAGCCGTAATTCTTTTTCCTTTATGCTTTCCTGAAATAATACGCATATAATATATTTTGCCTGTTAATATTGGTTGAGTATGGAATAATAAGTACGTTTATCGGTCTCGGAAAAAGCTTCGTCAAAACTATATTTTGACCTATTTTCTAATAAGTTTACATTTCTAATATATTTATATGCCATAGCAAAGATATCGTCCGTTTTTTCAATAGACCCTAAAAATAGAAATTCAAATTTTTCAGGATTTAATTTTAGTTGCTCAGCAGTAAATAGAACATAGTAGATAAAATCTTCTTTAGTAGAAAATTTAAAAGTATTATAGAATTGTAATTTTTTATTAGCAATAACAATTAATTCAAAATGACCATTTGCCATATGAGCAAATACTTTTGGCACTAAACTGTACTTATAAATTGCTAATAAATTTTCTATTAAAACTGTTGAGTTATGTTTGTATTCAAAATGGCTAAATTGATCAATTAAAAAATTATTGATATTAACAAAAGGAATAAAAACACTAACGATGTCCATGTTTTTTAATTCATCGAACACTAAGTAATCTTGGGGGTATACTTTGGTATTAAAACTTACATAATCTTGAAGCCTATCTTCATTAAACAATGGTTTAGGTACAAGCGTAAATAAATCATTTATATGGGTTACAGAAACGGAATTGTAATGTTGTTTTAACAACTCATCATTTCCGAAAATAGAAGAAATATTAGCAATAAGACGTTGCGGAGAATTATTAGGCTCAACAAAGTCATAATCATTAAGAGCAACAAATGTGTTATTCTCTTTGTTTAAGACACAAAAAGAAAATCCACCCAAACTGAATTGGATGGATAAATGATTGTTCTCTAGATGTTTAACATCTAAACTATTCGTCTTTATCTTTTTCTTCTGCTGTATCATATGAAGGAGGCCAGTTACCACCAGTTTTAACGTCTTCTAAAGATCCTACAGTTATAAATTCACCTCTAACATCTACACCACCTAAAGCTTCCTTTTCTTGTCTAATAAAATCTTTATTTAAACCTTCCAAAACTATAGCTTTATCTATTTTTGCTTCAAAAACAGAAGCACTAATACCTTGCACTTTTTCTACAGAACTTGTCTGTAAATCAAATTTAGCATTGGTACCAGGAACATCAAACATGTTTGCATAGTTTCTACCAGCGAAATCTGCACGAACATCTTTAAAACCAATGGTGTCAATAACTCTTTTTTCTACATCAATGCTAAGTGCACCTCTTTGCTCTTGAACTACAATATTTTTAGTTTCAGTAATGGCAAATTTAGCAGTATCAATAAATTTAATAAGATCACCAGGCTTATCTGTAAATACCCCTGTTACTTGTCTGTGTGCTAATTCCGCATCACGAATCATTTTTAAATTATCAATTACCTTTGAATATCTTTTTACTTTTTCCTTATTAAATGCTATTGGAGCCATAATAGCTGTGTAAATACTATACCCTAAAAAAGCAATAAGAACCCATAGTAATATAGAAATTATTGGTCTTATTCCCTTAGGAATTTTATTAACAATTAAATACGCGAGCAGACCAACTACTAGAACTGCTGCAATGATGGTTAGAATTGTGTACATCTTTAAATAAATTTGATTTTTATATGGTTATACAGCAAAGCTACAAAAAAAAATTAAAGTTAAAACTTTTATGGTGAATCAATTTGTACCTTTGATGTATTAGTAAAAAAACGCAATGATATCAAGCCCTTTAGACTTTTATAAATTACTAAAAAGTGAATTTCCTTTTACGCCAACTAGCATTCAGGATCATTTATTACACAAATTGTCTGCTTATATTTTTGATAATGACAGAAATGCCATCTTCCTCCTAAAAGGTTATGCAGGAACAGGTAAAACAACTACAATGAGTACGTTAGTCAATAATATGTGGCAAGTTGGGATGAAATCTGTGTTATTGGCACCTACAGGAAGAGCGGCAAAAGTAATTTCCAATTATTCAAAAAAGAAGGCATTTACAATCCATAAAAAAATCTACCATCCACGTAAAGCTAATAATGGAGGAATATCTTTTACGTTACAACAAAATAAACACACCAATACCATATTTATTATAGATGAAGCTTCTATGATACCTGATAACGCAGGGAATGTAAAGTTTTCTGACCAGGCTTCTTTACTAGACGATTTAATATCATATGTTTATTCTGGTAAAAATTGTAAAATTATTTTTGTTGGTGATACTGCCCAGTTACCGCCTGTAAAATTAGAATTGAGTCCTGCATTAAAAGCAGAAACCCTAGAAATTAATTATAATAAAAAAGTAATAGAAATTGAATTGAATGAAGTGATGCGTCAGCATCAAGATTCTGGAATTCTTGAAAATGCAACTAAAATACGTGGATTATTATCTGACGGTTATTTTGAAAATTTCACTTTTAATTTAAATTTTCCAGATATTATTCGTTTAACGGATGGATACGACATTCAAGATGCAATAACTGTTGCTTATGATAGCAGTGGAGTAGAAGACACGGCCTTTATTGTACGTTCAAACAAGCGAGCTAATCAATACAACGAACAAATTAGAAGTGCCATTAGAGGTCAAGAAAATGAAATTGCGACAGGAGATTATATAATGGTTGTAAAAAATAACTATTTTTGGTTAGAAGATAATGCCGAGGCTGGTTTTATTGCAAATGGTGATATTTGTGAAATCTTAAGAATTTCTGATTATAAAGATCTTTATGGATTTAGGTTTGCTGGAGTTACCGTGAGAATGATAGATTATCCGGATCAACAACCTTTTGAAACCGTTGTACTGTTAGATGTATTATCAAGTGAAAGCCCATCATTAACCTATGACGAATCTAATACATTATATCAGGAAGTTTCAAAAGATTATGCCGATGAAAAATCAGCATATAAACGATTGTTAGCAGTTAAAAATAATATCTATTTTAATGCATTACAAATAAAGTTTTCTTACGCAATGACCTGTCATAAATCTCAGGGTGGACAATGGAAAACGGTTTTTTTAGAGCAACCCTATTTGCCAGAAGGACCAAGTCTTGCTTATTATAGATGGTTATATACTGCGGTTACTAGAGCACAAGAAAAATTATATTTAATTGGATTTAAAGATGAATATTTTGAAGAATAAAACATTTGTTAACACGTTTAAAGCACTAGTTATTAGTATTTTATTGTCGTCATGTGGCACCACTTATCAATTGAAAAATGACTTAAATAAGCACGATAAGTCTTCAGCCTTTTTTAACGGTTTTGTATTGTATAATCCCGCTACTAAAAAGCAGATTGTGAATCACAATGGTGCAAAATATTTTACCCCGGCATCAAACACCAAACTATATACGTTTTATGCCGCGTATAGAACTTTTAAAGACTCTGTTAAAAGTTTGGCCTATTATAGAACGAAAGACTCTCTAATTATTAAAGGAACAGCAGACCCTTCGTTTTTGTTTGGTTTTGACAGTTCTAAAGTATTGAATTTTTTAAGTAATGAAAAAGATAGTATTTATTTAATAGATACAAATATTGAAGATCCAGCGTTTGGTAATGGCTGGTCTTGGGATGATTATCCTTATTACTATCAACCAGAGAAAAATCTCTTTCCCATTTATGGTAACCTATTGATGTATAAATGGAATTTAGGTGAAATTAAAAGCTATCCCACCTATTTAAAGAAGAATATTACAGCTATGGATTCTATTTTATTATGGCGTGATTTAAGACAAAATAATTTTTATATTAAAAAAAATAGTAAACGTAATTATGAAGTTCCATTTCTGACAAACAATGAATTAACTGTTAGTTTATTAAGTGATACTTTAGGTAAGCCAGTGACATTAATTAAACCGAATACACAGCATGATTTTAAGTATGTCTATGGTCAGAAGTATGATAGTTTATACAAACAAATGCTAACGGTTAGTGATAATTTTATAGCAGAACAATTGATGTTGCAAGTGGGTGAAGAAATGGTTGGTAAATTCAATACCAAAGAAGCAATTAAGTATGCCAAAGAAAATTATTTAAATGACTTACCTCAAGATTTTAAATGGGTAGATGGTTCCGGCCTGTCTGTGTACAATAAATTTACCCCTGAAAATACGGTAAAACTATTGGAAAAAATGTATCATGAAATTCCGAGAGAAAAACTATTGAATTATTTTCCTGTTGGTGGAAAGTCAGGTACTATTAAAAGCTGGTATGCTAATAATGGAATACCTTTTGTGTATGCCAAAACGGGCACCCTGAGTGCGGTAACCTCTTTAAGTGGATACATAATTACAAAAAAAGGAACATTTTTGATTTTTAGCTATATGAATAACAATTATTTAGTTTCTTCTAGTGAGATAAAAAAGGAAATGGAAATTGCTTTAATCAAAATTTACAATACATATTAAATGAAAAAACTAATAGGTAAATTCACGCTCTTTATCTTTGGATGGAAATTTACATACCCTGAAAAGTTTAAAGTAGATAAATGTGTAATGTTAGCAGCACCACACACTTCTAATTGGGATTTAATCTACGCCTTAGCGGTCTATTGGAAAGCAGGAGTGGAGTCAAAGTTTTTGATAAAAAATGTATATACAAAAGGTTTACACGGTTACTTTTTTAGATGGTTAGGTGGAATCGGTGTTGATAGGAGTAAAGTAAATAACTTGGTAGATTATGCCGTTAATTTATTCAATACGCAAGAAAAACTAATTTTAATGATTCCTGCCGAAGGTTCCCGAAAATGGGTAGAGAAATGGAAAACCGGATTCTATTATATAGCCAAAACCGCCAAGGTACCTGTTGGTTTGGGCTTTCTTGATTATACCAATAAAATAGCAGGAGTGGGAAAAATTGTTGATATCACGGGTGATTTTAATCACGACATGACGATAATTCAAGATTTTTATAAAGATATTGACGGTAAATTTCCCGAAGATTATAATAAAAGTATTTTTTAGAGACGCGATGATGCTTCGCGTTTGAATTAAATACCGAAAAGAGGTATTTAATTTGAAGTAAATAGTAGTACAAGAAATATTTTATTGGAACAATTAACCATTATTCATTTTAATAGTATGGCCTAACCATTCCACAATATTTTCAGGAGCATCTTGATAATCAAACCATTTAATAGATGTGTCTTTTCTATACCATGTTAATTGTCTTTTTGCAAACCTGCGTGTATTCTTTTTAACTTCTTCTATAGCAAAATCGAGAGTGATTTCTTCTTCAAAATAAGAAAATAACTCTCTATATCCTACTGTTTGTAATGCGTTTAGGTCTTTGTGCTTAATCAATGATTTAGCTTCATCTAATAATCCATTAGCAATCATTAAATCAACCCGTAGATTAATTCTATTATATATAATTTCTCGATCAGCATTCAATCCAATTTTAATGGGAATAAAATTTCTTTTTACTTTATGTTTATTTTGAAATGAAGAAAATGGTTTATTTGTGCCTATACAAATTTCTAAAGCTCTTATAAGGCGTTGATGATTTTCTAAATCAATGTTTTGATAAGTTTCTGCATCTAGTGTTTTCAATTTTTCTTGTAAAGACGAAATCCCTTCTTCTTCCAACTGAAGTTTTAAATTTATACGAATTTGGGGATCAACCTTAGGAAAATCATCTAAGCCGTATAAGACAGCATCAGTATATAAACCACTACCACCAACCATTACAGCAACATTATGCGTCTTAAATAGCTCATCAAGTTTTAAGAGGGCATCTTTTTCAAAATGCCCAACACTATACGCATCTTTAATAGAAATATGTTGGATAAAATGATGCTGTACCGCTTCTAATTCTTCTAAATTAGGTACAGCAGTACCAATATTCATTTCTTTAAAAAACTGTCTGGAATCAGAGGAAATAATTTCTGTATTGAAATGTTTTGCAATTGCAATACTTAACGCTGTTTTGCCAATTGCTGTAGGTCCTACAATGGTAATCAGATACTTATTCATCAGTTAATTTATGTCCACATTTTCTACAATACTCGGCATCATTACGATGAATTTCTGCACCACAAGAAGCACAAGCTCTACCATCATCATGATGGTTGTTTTTCTTATTTGCCATGGTATATTCAGCCGATACAATTCCAGTTGGTACGGCAATAATTCCATAACCAATAATCATAATTATAGTGGCTATAAATTGTCCTAACGGAGTTTCGGGTGAAATATCTCCATAGCCCACTGTTGTCAATGTAACAATGGTCCAATAAATACTATGCGGAATACTGTTAAAACCATGAGCTGCACCTTCAACTAAATACATAACAGTACCCAGAATAACGGAGATAACCAACACTGAAAAAACAAAAACAAATATTTTTGCTTTACTCGCACTAATCGCTTTGATTAAATTATCTGATTCACCTAAAAAACGCACTAACTTTAAAATTCTAAATACCCTTAACAGACGCAAAGCTCTTAAAGCCGCAAAATATTGTGAGCCCCAAAAGAAAAATGATAGGTATTTTGGCATGGTAGAAAGCAAATCAATAATACCATAAAAGCTAAAAATATACTTTTGAGGTTTTTTAACGCAGATGACACGTAAAATGTATTCGATGGTAAAAAGTATGGTAACTACCCATTCCGAGATATTAAAAAAGTTGTGGTAAGCATCGTTATATGCTTTTACACTTTCAAGTAAAACGATTATAACACTATACAAAATAAGAACTAATAGAAGGACGTCAAACAAAGGACCAGCAGGTGTATGCGTACCATAAATTACTTCATGTAATGTTGCTCGCCAATTTCTACTCTGTTTTTCGTTATTTGCTCCCAAAAGTTTATTTATATTTTTTCTAAAGTTATCAAAGAATTTTGAGTTTTGATGATTTGTGCGTAAAATTCTTTAAGATATGGATATTCTTCTGGTATAAAGTAGCTTTTCCCGATTACAAATTTATACATCATTACAATATCATTAGCTTTTTTTTGTATACTAAAAATATAATTCCCACCTGTATTAGGTAGCTTAAAAGCGGTACTTTCTGGTAAAGATTTAATACTGTACCCTTCAGGTGTTTGAAGTCTTAAGCTATATATAAAAGTTCGAGGATAACCAAAATCAATAGGATAGGTTCTTTCTTTTAATTGAAAAGGGTTTTTAGATATTTTTGAAAGAATAAAAGGATTAATAATCATTATATTCTCATTCAAATTACTTTCGATAGTGATATCGAATTCTTCTTTTAAATTATTTTCTTCACCGTCAAGATTCAAATTTTTATAGTCGTTTACGATAATTTTATCGTCATTTTCAATTTCTTCCAAGTAATCATCCTCTGAAGATTCAATAATTTGAATTCGCTTATCAAAGGCTCTATAGCCTGAATATGATTTTTTAATGGAACCATTAAAATTACCATTTTCATCTATTTTTAAATCCATTGTCATTAAAACTCTATTGTTTTTATTGGGTTTAATATCTACCCAATAACTACCTTTTTTAAAGTTCATTACGCGTGCATATGAATTTAATAAATTAAATGGAAGCATACCAAAAGGCATGGTCTTTCGAGTGGCGTCTAATAGATAACTTTTCCCATCAATAGTAACTTTAGCTATAGCATAATTAAAATCAGTCATTACAGGATATAATTTGGTAGGTAATCCATAATCTCTTCTAGAGAGTAATGCAATTTCAGCATTAAAGCCAGCAGCATTTAAAGCATTGATTAACGCAATATTAATTTCAGTTGAATTTCCCATTTTATTAGAAAATGCTTCTTTTACATCAACTTCTCTGAATAATCTTATCTTATTATTCCATGTAAAATGTGCTTTTATAAAAGCATAAATTTTTTTTGCTTTATTGAGGTCATTAGTACCCGTTAAAAAAGCTTCAGGGATTCTTTTCTCTAAATAATCAACCTTTCTAAGTTGTCTACCAATATTCTTATCACTTTTAAATTCTTTATCTACACTTTTCCAAGTTTCAGTATATTGATGATTTATGCCGTCAAAACCTCTAAATTCAGAAAGTTCAAATTTTATGGCAGAAAGATAATTTTCTTTGGAAGTCATATAATCCTCCTCAATAAAGGCAGGAACATTCTCCATAGCATATGTTAACTCCTCGCAATCAGCTTCACCGGCAATACCAGAAATTGAAAAAC
This sequence comes from Aureibaculum luteum, assembly GCF_003449015.1. Taxonomy (GTDB): domain Bacteria; phylum Bacteroidota; class Bacteroidia; order Flavobacteriales; family Flavobacteriaceae; genus Aureibaculum; species Aureibaculum luteum. The sequence continues at coordinate 446,098 of NZ_QRGD01000002.1, forward strand.
ATCTTTTCTTTATCTTAGATTCATTTTCAGATAACTCTTGAAACCCCATTAATCGTCTGTTATAAACATAATTACCAGGGATTAGAGCATAGAATTTACTTTTTATTTTTGGAATATCTGTTTGAAATTCCCATCCTTTAAAATTAAATTTAAAGGGCGACTCCAAAGTGTATTCATATTCTATAATACTACTTTCCTTTAAATTAGGCATTGTAAATTTTACGTTAGACCAATTGTCATTAATTTTATCCGTAAAAATATTGTCTTTAGATAGATACATTTTTTGCATACCATTGTGAGTGATTGCTTTAATATCTCTTACTTTTTCACTATTGTCTTTATTATTATATATTGGTATTTCAACTGTTGCAACATCAAATGCTTCCTTATTGAAAATTTTAATTTTAGCATAATATTTAGTGCTTATAACAATAGAGTTTGAGGTTTGAATAAAAGTGGTTTTACCTTTTTCATACAGGTAAACTGCGTTTGCCGTAGAATCTCGTTCATAAATGGTAAGCTCGTAATCTTTTTGTGAAATTTTACCAAAAGTATAATCTTCTTTTTCTTGAGAAAATCCATTATAACTAATGCACAACAGTATAATTGGAATAAAATATTTCATGTAGATAATTATAGGTCAATTATTTTTTTCACCTTATTTCTGCGTAAATAACTTTTTATAATGTGTTGTACATCACGGTTATTTTCCATGGATGTAATAAGCGATTTTAACACGTCAATATTATTAATCTGGTAATTCAAATTATAAAAGCCTATCCCTTTAAAAATACCATTTTCAATCAATAAGGCACTATGCTCATCATATTCACGGCCTTTATCAACAATTACCATGTTTTTATTTTCAAAACTATGTTTGTCAATAACTTGATTTACACGTTTATTGTATTCTTCCGGATTTTCGGCATCAATGCAAGCTCCATTACATGCTTTAATGGTGTAACTAAAGCAATTTGTTTTGGTGTTGTATATACCCGTTAATTTTTGACACAATTTAAATTCTTCTGTAATTTTAAAAAGGTGACTTTTAGCACTCTGTCTATTCGCAAAAGTAGTTATCGGATTTTCCCTTCCATCTGCTTTATCAATTTCCAAGTTAATATACCCTTTCTCGTCAATAAAGCTATATAAGGCATGTGTAAACACAGTTCTCCGCAGAGCTCTATTAAAAATGGGCTTATTCCGTTTAATTTCTTCACTTTCTTTGAGCAATGCCACCAATTCACTTCCAGTAATTTCGTACGTCACCATACTCACTAGATTTTGTATTTTCTTAGATTTTTGGCTGCTATTGGTAAAGTGCTGATTGATACGTTTCTTTATATTTACACTTTTACCAATGTAGATAATTTCACCATCAGAACGATGGATATAATACACACCTGTTTTAGCAGGCATATCTTCAACAATATCAATTAATTTAGGATCTAACTGTAATTTAGGTTTGTTTCTAACGGTACTTTTGATGATTTCTTTTTCAACATCTTTATCTAATAATAATTGAAAAAGTTTAACGGTAGCAATGGCATCACCATTAGCTCTATGTCTGTCCGTTACCGGAATACCAAGCGTTCGGCATAACTTTCCGAGTTTATAAGAATCTAAATCGGGAATTAATTTTTTACTAAGTTCAACAGTACATAAAGATTCACGTTCATATTCATACCCTAAACGTTTAAATTCTGTCTGTAAAATACGGTAATCGAATTTTGAATTATGAGCTACAATTACACAATCTGTTGTAATTTCTATGATACGTTTGGCAACCTCAAAAAATTTAGGTGCATTACGTAACATTTTATTGTTAATACCTGTTAGGTTTACTACAAATGGTTGTATGCTCCTTTCAGGGTTTACCAAACTGATAAAGCTATCTACAATTTGATGCCCATCATATTTATGAATGGCGATTTCGGTAATACCTTCTTCGTTGAATTTACCTCCTGTAGTTTCTATGTCGACGATGGCGTACACTTATTCCTTATCTACTTCTAATTTCTTATCTCGATTTGCAATTTCCCAAGCAGTATAAAACACCAATTGTGCTCTTTTTTGAAGTAAATCGTATCTAATTTTATCCGGTGTATCCGTGTCTTTATGATAATCTTCATGAACTCCATTAAAATAAAAAATAACAGGAATATTATTTTTTGCAAAATTATAGTGATCCGATCTATAGTAAAATCGATTCGGATCCTTTTCATCATTATAGGTATAATCTAATGCTAATTTGGTGTATTTCTCATTTACAGCTTCTGAAATTTCATGTAATTCTGTACTCAATTTGTCTGCACCAATTAAATATACAAATTCAGGAGTTTCCTTATGTTTTTCATCAATTCTTCCTATCATATCCATATTTAAATCGACAATTGTATTTTCTAAAGGAAAGATAGGATTCTCCGTATAATATTTAGAACCATATAAACCAATTTCTTCACCTGTTACATGTAAAAAAACAACAGAACGTTTTGGACCATTACCTGTCTTTACGGCTTTTTGAAATGCTTTTGCAATTTCTAGGACAGCAGTAGTGCCGGAAGCGTCGTCATCAGCACCATTATATACTTTTCCTCCTTTAACACCTACATGATCATAATGTGCAGAAATTACCACATATTCATCAGGTTTCTCTGTTCCTTTTATATAAGCTACAACATTTTCAGAGCTAGATTTGGCACTTCCTTTAAAATAGGGTTCTGGAATTTCTTGTAAATAGTTACCCTCTGAGTTAGTCGCCGAAATACCTAATCCTTTATAATAATTGGCTATGAATTGAGCTGCTTTTTTTTGTCCCGGTTCACCTGTAAACCTACCTTCATAAGCATCAGAAGCCAAGGTATATAATACTTCTTTTAAATCTTCTTGAATGATTGATTCTGCGTAAACTTTACCGAAATCAGATAATAAGTCAACTTTAGAAGGCTCTTTAACTAGATTTTCAACAGGGTCAATACTGGTACTTCTTTGTGTAGTTTCTGATTGAGAATCGGATTTTTTTTGTGTACTACTACAAGAAAGTACAAATGAAAAAATAACGACGATAAGACTAATCTTCATTAACAATTTTATTAAAAATTTTGAATACACAAAAGTAACCATTTAATCAGTATTTATAACGAATTGTTTAGAACTCGCATCAAATGTTACTAAATTGGAACTAAATAATGTAGAAACACTGCCATCAGCAATTAAAGTTTCAGTATCACCAGCAATTAACCCTTTTTCATTCATTAACAATAATTCATCAGCCAGTTGCAAGGCCAAATGAATTTCATGTGAAGAAATTAAAACTGTTTTTTGATACTTTTGAGTTAAGGTTTTTAATAATTTAAAAATGGCTACTTTATTCTGAATATCTAAATGTGCCGTGGGTTCATCTAAAATAATAAGATCCGTATTCTGTGCCAAAGCTCTTGCTATCATTACTTTTTGTAACTGACCATCACTAAGTTCATTATACCTTTTATCAATAATGTGTTTTATATTAGTTTGTGAAATAGCAAGATCAATATAATTGATATCATCTTCCGTTAAACTCCCAATCCAATTGGTGTACGGTTGTCTCCCTAAGGCAATGAGTTCATAAACGGTAAGGTTACTTTCGGGAATTTTCTCAGTCATCACCAAACTCATTTTTTTTGCCAAATCAATATTTGATATCGATTCTAATGCTATCTTACCAATGAGAACAGTGCCATCTAATTGCGGCTGCACCTTGGTTAACGTACGGATTAATGTAGATTTACCAATTCCGTTCTTCCCTAATAAACAAACAAATTGGCCTTTTGATAAGCTAATATTTATTTTATCAGCTATACAAAGTGTTTGCTTTTTATGTTGATAACCAATTTTTAAATTTTCGGTTTTTAGTACGATATGTGAATGGTTTGTAATCAATAGCTATTTCTTTTTCGGATAAGCAACCAAATCACTACTGGAGCCCCAAATAACGAGGTAACGGCATTAATTGGTAATGTATATTCACTTGTAGGTAATTGAGCAATGGTATCGCTAAAAAGCATTATAATGGCTCCTATAATGGATACTGCTGGCAAAATAATTTTATGATCTGATGTTTTTATAATCAATTTTGTAAGGTGTGGAACAGCGAGCCCAATAAAGGCAATGGGTCCCGAGAAAGCAGTTATAACGCCAGTCAATAAACCCGTTACTATCATTGTTAAATTTCTTGTTTTTTTTAAGTTTACACCCAAGCTCACCGCATAGTTTTCTCCTAATAGTAGACTGTTTAACGGTTTTATAATTGTGATTACTAGACCTAAGCTCAACACGGTAACTAATAATAGAATCAAGATCTCACTCCACGCTAAGTTTCCTAAACTTCCAAAGGTCCAAAAAACATATTGTTGTAAGCTTTCGGCACTACTAAAATAGGCAAGAATACTAATGATTGCAGCCGTAAAACTTCCAAACATTAATCCAATAATAAGTATGGACATGGTGTTTTTAATATTTCTAGCCACCAACATTACAACGGACAAGACAAAGAAAGCACCCAAACTGGCGGCAATGGCAATTCCAATATTTGAAATAGATAGGGTAGCGGCGGCACCAGCAAAAGTAGAAGTTCCTAAAATTAATATAGCAACACCTAAACTTGCCCCAGAACTGATACCTAGAACAAAAGGTCCCGCAAGAGGATTTCTAAAAAGCGTTTGCATTAATAGACCACTAATGGAAAGTCCTGACCCTACTAAAATGGCGGTAATGGATTTTGGCAAACGAAAATCAAGAATAATATCTTGCCAAGAACCTTTTATGGATTCATTACCGAATAATATCTTCACAATATCTTCGAGTGGAATATCAACCGAACCCAAACTAATATTTATAAGAAATGCTACCCCTAATAAACATAGCAAAATAATAAACTTCAGACCATATGCACTTTTTAACCTCAATTTAATTTTTGTAGATAAACAGATTCATAATTAGGCAGTAAATCGGGATGTGTAATTTTAATAATATCTTTTAATACGATATGGGGTTGTACGGGAGCAAATTCATAATACAATGCACCTCCTGTTGCCCCTTTTTTCTGAGTAAAAGAAAATATTTTATTGTTTTTAAAAGCATCAAATTTCACATAATGCTCGTTGGCTTGTTCTAATTGCTCTAAGCTCGAATAATGCCCTGGAGCTATCCATAATTCAGCATGTTGACCTTTATCATAAACAGATTCAAAACTTAGTGATAAACTTCCTTTTCCTTTTGTATCTGCCCAAAGGTAATTGGTGTTGGCATCTTTTAAGAATTTTGCTACAAAACTTTCACCAGCAGGTAAATTCCAAACATCTTTATAAAGTACACCAGAGAGGATGGTTGGTTTTGTAGTAGCATTTGTTGCAATTGTTACGGCTTCATTATAACTCTTTTCTATGGAGTTAAAAATACTGTCTGCTTCCTTTTCTTTATCGAAAAATACCGCAAAGAATTTAATCCATTCTGCTCTACCTAGTGGTGTTTCTTCTAACCAATCTCCATTTAAAACAACGGGAATTCCAGCTTTTTCAATGGTGTTGAACATTTTATTGTTGTTACTCATTGAAAAGCCAATCAAAAGTTCAGGGGCTATATCTAATAAGATTTCTGTATTGATACTTTCTTCGTTACCCAGTTCTGTGATTAAGTTTTGCTCAATTCGGTTACGAGTTTTAGTAGAGGAAATATACTTTAAATTAGGAAAGCCAATTAATGCATCTTCTTCTCCTAATAACTCTAACATAGGAATATGAGTGGTAGAAGTAACCACGACTTTCTCAACCGGAGTTCTAATTATTTTAAGCGTTTTTAAACTATCAGGAACACTATTTCCCTTAGGGATAATGAGATACTCCAAAGCTTCTTCTGCATTAGGGTATGGTGTTTTAATGATTAATTTTTTAATACCGTCAAAATACTGTATATCAAACCCTTGAGCATATTTAACTGAAGTGTTTGTATTTGATTTAGGTGAAGGCTTTTGCTCTTGTTTACAGGCGATAAATAGAACGATTGTACTAAGAATTAGTAGTGATTTAATAATTTTCATTGATCGGTTTTTGTCATTGCAAATGTATTAATAATTAGAGGATAATACATACCATTTTTTGTTAACCTGTCATTGCGAGGAGCATAACGTAATTATTTATTGTAGTACTTACATTATAAGTGACGTGGCAATCCTATTAATGTCCTATCCCCAGCCCTTTCCTAAGGAAAAGGAGCATGATTCTCTTTAAATTCAGCAATAACGAAGACCATTGACACATGGTCGTTGCGAGGAGCATAATGGAATTTCCTTCAGTTAGAACTTATAGGTTATGCGAGGTGGCAATCTGTTTATTGTTCCTTAGAATTAATTTAATAAAAAACACTCCCCTTAGCCCCTCTCAAGAGGGGAATTCCTTTGTTATTGCGAGAAGCAACACTGAATTTCCTTCAATTAGTACTTATAGGTTATGCGAGGTGGCAATTCTATTCCTTTATACTAAACCCTCACCACAAAAGCCTCTTTCTCTTGTTCTTTTCTAAAGAAAACAATTCCCCAATAGAATGTATCTATACTCACGGTAACACTCGGGTGATTTTTAATATACTGCCACGCTTCTGACATGCCTTTGCTCCAGTAAATATCATCAAATATAAAGACAGATTCATTATGAATATGTGGCAAACAGGCTAGAAAATAATCGATGGTGGCTTGTTTCTGATGGTTTCCGTCAAAATAGATAAGGTCAAAGGTGTTGTTTTTTAACATTTTTGGTAAGGTCTCAACAAAACTTCCTATCTCTAGATGAATGTATTTTAACCCAAATGCATCAAAGCTATGGGTTGCAATTTGAGCGGTATTAGGGCAACCTTCTAAGGTGATAATTGAGTTATTCAAATTTGCCATACGCATTGCTGCAGTTGATATACCTAACGAGGTTCCAATTTCTAAAGTGTGTTCAATATCAAAATAGGAGACCAGTCTTCCTAATAATTGTGCTCTTTTTAGGGTGATACCCGCATTTTTAGCAATATCGGCTACGTTACGTTCCTGTTTATCTAAGGCTTTTGAACCAGCTCCAAAATCTTTTACAGCGATACTGCTATTATTTTTTAACAATGAACGTCTGTAATCACGAAATTTTGAATACCAAGGTTTACCTGTTTTATCGTAAAAACATTCTGTGAGTAACTTAAAAACAAAAGGAGAATGCACCCCATGTTGGTTTGTAGATTTAAATAAAAATTTGAAATAAGATTTAATTTGAAATAGCATTTATAGAAGCCCGTTTAATATTTTAAAGTACAAAATTAAGGATAATAGAGATTTTAAAATTATATTTGCCGACAAGTTAAAAAAACTAATGCTACGTAACATTTTAATCATAATAAGTTTAGGTGTATTAATAAGTTCTTGTATTCCTAAAAAAGAGTTGACCTATTTTCAAGGAGAACCTTCTGCGAATAAAGAGGTGTATAAAATCTTAAATGAACCTTATAAATTGCAGGTTAATGACATTTTAGATATAAAAATAAAAGCCGATAACGAAACATTAGTGGCTTTATTTAATCAGTCAGAAAGCCAAACCATTGGTAATTCAGGTCAAGTTAGTGCAGATCAATTTTATTTAAGTGGTTATACTATAGACCGACATGGGAATATTAGATTCCCCTATATAGGAGAAATAAATGTATTGGGCTATACGGAGAAAGAAGTGCGAGAAAAGATAGAGACTGAATTATCTAAATATTTTAAAGATCTAGATGATGTTTTTATCACCGTTAAATTAGCGGGCATCCGTTTTACCGTATTGGGTGAAGTTTCTAGTCCGGGTCCCATAGTTTTATTTCAAAATCAAGTAAACATTGTAGAAGCCATTGCCAGTGCAGGAGATATAGAAATTACAGGTGACCGTAAAAGAGTAACTATTGTGAGAAAACAGATAGATGGAACTAAAAAAATAATGTTGGATTTAACAGATATAAATGTTTTTTCTTCCGATGATTTTTATGTACAATCTAACGACATTATTTATATTGAACCCTTGAAGCAAAAATCATGGGGTACAGGTACTACGGGTGTACAAACCTTTACGACCATAGTGTCTGTATTGTCTTTTGTGACCACCACCATTTTATTAGCTAAAACTTTATAATACATAATGAAGCAATTAGATAAATTTGATCTTAATGATATAAAATCTTTTGACATCAAGGAATACATCTTTAAAGTACTTTCACATTGGAAGCTGTTTTTAATTATGTTATTTTTAGGAGTGCTTATTGCGTTTTATGTGAATAAACGGGCAGTACGTTTGTATAGCCTAGATAGTATTATCACCGTTAAAGAAGAGCAAAATCCGCTATTTAATTCTAGCACAAATATTGCATTTAATTGGGGGGGGCCTAGTGATAAGGTGGAGAATATTATTACCATATTACAATCGAGAACCCATAACGAAAAGGTGGTCAGAAAATTAGAGTATTACATCAATTATTTACAAGATGGGAGCTTTAGAAAAGAAGATGTATATGGCAAAGTGCCCTTTTCCATTACTATGGATACACTTAGTTATCAACTTTTAAATACGCCCATAAAATTAGAATTTTTAGAAAATAACGAAGTCTTAGTCACTACAGATTTTGAGGAAGAGAAATTCACCTTAATAAATTACCATAATAATACTAAAGAAAGTTATACCACGGATAAAAAGACTTATTCTGAAACTTTTAAATTGAGATCAATTGTAAAATCACCTTTTTCTGAATTTAACGTAAAAATGCCTTTTTCTGAATTTAGAATAGAACCTAAAAGACCAAACTCTAAATTATCTAATGCTACCTATTATATCCTATTTTCAGATTTTAATGGAACGGTTAAAAAATATCAAAATATAAAAGTAGGGAGTAAAAAGGACGGTACTTCAATAATAGAATTGGTATTGACAGGTGCAAATAAAAAGAGAATTGAAGATTATATCAATACTTCAGTAAAAGTGTTAGATAAGGATCAGCAAAAACAAAAAATTGAATATGCCCTGAGAACAAAAAAATATATTGATACGGTTTTTCATGATGCGGCTACAAATCTTAAAAAAATTGAAGAAGATTTAGGGAACTTTAAACAACAAAGCGGGGTTTATGATTTAAGTTCGCAGGGTCAAAGCCTATTAGAAGGCGTTACTGAATTAGACAAGCAGCAGCAAGAAGTAAATGATAGGTTGCAGTATTATGACAGTTTAGAACGTTATATTACTTCTAATGATGAAATTGGTCAAGACATCCCCGCACCTGTAAATTTAGGTATTGAAGATGCTAATATTGCTAAAAACATTGTAGAGTTAGTAGAGCTGTCTAAACAAAAAAAGAACTTAGAACAAACGGTAACACCAGATTATCCTCCATTAAAAAACATAAAAGACAATATTGATATAACTCGAAATGTGGTGTTGGAAAATTTGTCCAATTTAAAAAGTCAAACCATAACCAACCTGAATAATATTAAACGCAGAATGGGGACGTTTAATTCTAGATTAAATACCTTACCAAAAAAAGAACAAGGGTTAATTAAATATGAACGTAATTACAACATAACGGCTACGAATTACGAATATTTAAAGCAAAAACAATATGAAGCAGGTACAGCTATTGCGGCAAATGTTTCTGATATAAAAATATTAGATAAGGCAAAAGATGTAGGGCAAGGCCCAATTACGCCAAATACGCTATTTAATTATTTAGTGGGAGCTTTATTAGGGCTTGGGTTACCGTTTGTTTATATCTTAATTAAAGAAGCTTTAAATAATAAAATTGTTACTGTTGAAGAGATTGAAAAAGCCTATAAAATTCCTGTATTAGGGGTTATAGGCAGTGGAAAAATAGAAAGCTATTTAGCCGTGTTTGATAGTCCAAAATCATCGTTGTCCGAATCCTTTAGAGCCTTACGGTCTAATATCCAGTTCTTATTTAAAAAAGGTGGTAACTCTAAAACTGTGGTGATTACATCTTCCGTGAGTGGAGAAGGTAAAACCTTATGTTCCATAAATATGGCATCGGTTTTTGCCATGAGTGATAAAAAAACTATTTTAATTGGGTTGGACCTTAGAAAACCAAAATTACATGACGATTTTGATGTGAGTAACGAAACGGGAGTGGTAAATTACCTAATTGGTCAAAAAGAATTGTGTGAAGTGATTCAAAAGACAAGGATTCCAAATTTAGACATCATCACTTCAGGTCCTATTCCACCTAACCCGTCTGAGTTATTGATTAGTGACCAGGCTGAAGAAATGATGGTGTATTTAAAAGAAAATTATGACTATATTATCATAGATACACCTCCAGTAGGCTTAGTAGCTGATGCAATTGAACTCTTTAAATATGCTGATGCCATTGTTTATATTATTAGACAAAACTATACCCAACGTGGTATGCCTAAGATGATTGATGATAAATATATAAATGGAGAAGTGAAGAATATTAGTTATGTATTAAACGATTTTAAAATTAAAGATACTTATGGTTATGGCTATGGCTATGGTTACGGCTATGGTTATGGTGGTTATGGAAAATACCAGAACGGTTATCATGCTAACGAAAAGGAGTCTTGGTTAAAAAAGTTATTTAAAAAATAATTTTTTGCAATGTTAAACGTTGGGTTTCAAGAATAAAGTATAACATAAGCATAGGGGGAAGTTTTAAAGATTGGCACAGCATATTTGAAAAGTTAGAAGTTGGAAGTTGGAATGATTAGAATTGGCATTCTAATAACATTTATGAGATTGCGACGTCGCATAGTATATAAGTGCTAATTGAACAAAATTCTATTATGCTCCTCCCAATGACAATTATAAAATGACAAAATAGTATGAAAGAAACTAAAATTGCAATTATTGGTTTAGGATACGTAGGTTTACCTTTGGCTGTTGAATTTGCGAAGAAATACCAAGTAGTAGGGTTTGATATCAATACCAAGAGAATTAATGAATTAAAAGGAAATAATGATTTTACCTTAGAAACGTCTTCCGAGGAGTTAGAAGGAGTAAACGTTACTTCCTTAGAAAATTTAAAAGTCTCAAAAACGGGACTTTGGTTAACAGATGAATTGTCTGACATTGAAATGGCTAATTTTTACGTGGTTACGGTACCTACTCCAGTGGATAAAAGTAACAGACCAGACTTAACACCGTTATACAAGGCTAGTGAAACAGTAGGTAACGTATTGTCTAAAGATGATGTTGTTGTTTATGAATCAACCGTTTTTCCTGGGGCAACGGAAGATGAATGTATTCCAATTTTAGAAAAAGTTTCTGGCTTGGTTTTTAATAAAGACTTTTATGCTGGGTATTCACCAGAAAGAATTAATCCGGGAGATAAATTACATACGGTTACCAAAATATTAAAAGTTACTTCTGGCTCAACTCCAGAAATAGCCACATATATTGATAATGTTTATAAATCTATCATTGTTGCAGGTACACATTTAGCACCATCTATAAAAGTGGCTGAAGCGGCTAAAGTAATCGAGAATTCACAACGTGATGTTAATATTGCATTTGTGAATGAGCTGTCAAAAATATTCCGTTTAATGGGAATTGATACGCTAGAAGTATTAGAAGCAGCCGGAACCAAATGGAATTTCTTACCCTTTAGACCGGGCTTAGTTGGTGGACATTGTATAGGTGTAGATCCGTATTATTTGGCTCAAAAAGCTATGGAATTAGGGTATAATCCTGAAATTATATTAGCGGGTAGACGCTTAAATGACAGCATGGGACCTTTTGTAGCACAAGAGTCTGTAAAAATGATGATTAAAAAGGGAATTCCTATCAAAGAATCTAATGTATTGGTATTAGGAATCACTTTTAAAGAAGACTGTCCTGATATTAGAAATTCAAGAGCTATTGATATTGTTCGCGAATTTGAGTCATTTGAAGTAAATATTGATGTCTTTGACCCATGGGCTACTGCAGCTGAAGTAAAACATGAATATGGTATTGATTTAATTGTCAATGAAAGTGATATTAAGAAAAAATATGATGGTGTAGTAATAGCCGTATCTCATAAGGAATTTAAAGTATTAGACCTTTCTAAGTATTGTGCAACTGATCATATTGTTTTCGACGTAAAAGCAACGTTACCAAAGGATAAGTCGGATAGTCGTCTATAAATGTCGATACGAGAGAAACAAATTTACAAATGTCATTCAGCCTGTGCTGAACTTGTTTCAGTAAGGGAAGTGTAACGGAGCGAAGAATCCGCTAGATTGGAGTTAAAATTTGACAGATTCCTCCTACGTCGGAATGACAGGTATGCGTAATATAAAAAACGGTATTTATGAACATCGGTACTAAAGAAATTCACTCATACCATGTATACATAATCACAAATAAAAATAAAACAGTTCTGTACATTGGCGTTACAAATCATTTATCAAGACGATTATTTGAACATTCAGAAAATATTAAATTAAATAAAAAATCGTTCGCCTCAAAATATAATTGTGAATATTTGTTATATTTCGAGAAGTTTACTTGGATTCAAGAAGCAATTGGAAGAGAGAATGAAATAAAAGGTTGGAGTAGGAGTAAAAAAGAGACATTAATAAAGACAATTAATAAAAATATGGAATTTTTAAATGATTTTTTTTCGTATCAATTGTAATTGTCAATAGGTTTAGATCATAATAGCATCTGTCATTCAGCCTGTGCTGAACTTGTTTCAGTAAGCGAAGTGAACAAATATAGAACTGTCATTCAGAGCGAAGTGAAACGCAGCGAAGAATCTCACAATCGGAGCGTTAGATTTTAAACAGATTCCTCGTCGCTCCTTGGGTCGCTCTGTCGGAATGACAATTAGTGAGATTCTCGGAACGGGACAGGCTCGATAATCAATAAAATATCATTATAAAAAATAGTTATACTAATAATGAAAGAAAATATAAAGGAAAAGGTCCTCGTAACCGGAGCTGCAGGCTTCATAGGCTACCATTTATCCAAATTATTGACAAAAAATGGGTATGATGTTGTTGGTATAGATAATATTAATGATTATTACGACCAAAACTTAAAATATGCGAGGCTTGAAGATTTAGGCATTGCACGAGATAAAATAGCGGACAACATTCCAGTTAAAGGAGACATTAGTTTTGTGAAGCTCGACTTGAAAGATAAAGAAAACTTGATGCAACTTTTTAAAGAAGAAAAGTTTGATTATGTGGTTAATTTAGCAGCTCAGGCAGGGGTACGGTATTCTATTGAAAATCCTCAAACGTATATTGACAATAACATTACTGGTTTTTTAAACATCTTAGAAGGCTGTAGAAACTATCCAGTAAAGCATTTAGTATATGCATCATCAAGTTCTGTTTACGGTCTAAGTGAAGAAATACCATTTAAGGAAGATAGCCATACGGATCATCCAATTGCAATCTATGCGGCAAGTAAAAAAGCTAATGAAATGATGGCACATTCGTATTCCCATTTATTTGGAATTCCTAGTACTGGTTTACGTTTCTTTACGGTGTATGGCCCGATGGGTAGACCCGATATGGCCTTATATTTGTTTACCAAAGCAATAGTAGAAGACAAGGAATTTGATGTGTATAATCATGGAAACATGAGTAGAGATTTTACCTATGTTGCTGATATTGTAGAGAGTATAAAAAGGTTACTACCCTTAGCTCCTATGGCTAATAATCCTAATTTTGACCCTAAAAAACCCATTCCATCGTCTAGTTCAGCCCCTTATCAACTCTTTAATATAGGTAATAATAGTCCGGTACAATTGATGGATTTTGTTAAAGGTGTAGAAAAGGCATTAAACAAAAAGGGTAAGATTAATTTAAAACCGATTCAACCAGGTGATGTACCTAGTACCTATGCTAATGTTGAAAGTTTATTTGATTACATCGATTTTAAACCATCAACCCCCATTCAAGAAGGTATTGATGCCTTTGTGGCAAAGTATTTGGAAATGAACACGTAATGTAAATTATCATTGTTTATTTTATTAAAATGGCGAAGCCGTGAAAAATACAATTGAATATCACGTTGAATTACATTTCAATCAAAAATAGCCAGATTGAATGTTACAGTTATTTCAAGACTAAATTTTTAATGTCTGAAATATACAGTTAAATTGGAAGAAGGTATTCAAATATTCGAAGACTAATATTTGGAGATAAGTATTTTTTAAACTACGTCAAGGATAGAACTATCGTCCTTGGCTTTTTTAATTGTTAATTAATATGTTAATTCCCCGCTATAATACCAAGATATAATACTGTTTTTTACTTTTTAAAATTTATATTTGCAAATATATGGGATTGATGGTTACCCTGTTTATTCACTAATAAAAAAGATGCAAATAAGTTGTTGGGCGATTTGAATGAATAAAAATATTACCTGAAACTATTAAAAAAATCATTGGTTTTAAGAGGGATTTTCATTTTAATACGAATAAACCAGATGTGACTATGTTTAAATTAAGTAATATTTACAACAACATTAAAACAGATTGGAAACCAAAAGTAGATTTGAAAAGTGTATTTAAAGAAATGTATAACTCCTATTTGAATTCTAGTATAAATAATCATTTTTAAAATTGAAAACTTTAAAACAAAAGTCCATAGATGCTATTATTTGGAATTTAATTCAAAGATACGGAAACCAAATTTTTAGCATAATAATTGGTGTCATTTTGGCTAGATTACTAACACCCGCCGATTATGGTTTGATTGGAATGATCACTGTGTTTTTTGCGTTGGCCATGGTATTTGTAAATGGCGGCTTTGGACTAGCATTTATTCAGAAGAAAAATGCTGATGATACAGATGCAAGTACAATTTTCTTTTTTAATTTATTTACAAGTATTTTCTTTTACATAATTTTATGGTTTACAGCTCCTCTAATAGCAAAGTTTTATGATCAAAACCAACTCATTGATTTAATTCATGTTGCAAGCATTGTGCTGATTATTAACTCATTTAGTATGATGCAGATCGTCAAATTAACTAAAGAAGTTAATTTTAAAAAAAAGACGATTATATCATTGGCAAGTACTTTAATATCAGGTACTGTTGGTATAATAGCTGCATTAAATAATTTTGGGGTCTGGAGCTTGGTGTTTCAACAATTAACTAGTGCATCCACAAATGCCATTGGTTTGTGGTTTTTTTATGATTGGAGACCCAAATTTATTTTTAAAATAGATTCATTAAAATCAATGCTCTCTTTCAGCTGGTGGTCTCTTTTAAGTTCGATAATTACTACTCTCTTTAATAATATTTATATCTTAACAATTGGTAAATTCTTTCCTGTTGAACAATTAGGCTTTTATACCAAGGCAAAAGGTTATCAAAGTATAGTATCTCAGCAGCCAGCTTCTGCCATTAGTGCAGTTTCCTTTCCTGTTTTTTCAAAACTACAAGATGATAAAATTGCACTAAAAAATAGTTTAAAAAAATTTACGCAGCATACTATATTTTTTATTGCTCCCTTTTCTGCCCTACTAATTGTTATAGCAGATCCATTAATTCTGGTAGTATTAACAGAAAAGTGGCTACCCATGGTACCATATTTTAAATTATTACTAGTTAGTGGTATATTTTATCCATTATTATTATATAATGGGTTGATAATAAATTCATTAGGAAGAACAAAATTAAATTTTAAAATTAATTTAAGTGTAAATTTTTTTAGAATTCTGAATATAGTATTGATGTATAAATTAGGTGTTATTTATATTATTTACGGAGAAATCGTAGTTTCAGTTTTAGCAATATTTATGAGTGCATATTATACTAAGCGTTTAATCAATTATGGAGTTTTTGATCAGTTAAAAGATTTATTTATAATTCTTTTTATCTCCATTATAATTGTAATTTTAGGAAGTAAGTTTTCAATATTTATAATAAATTTATATGCAAAAATTATTTTTGGTATTTTATTTGTTACTTTACTGTATTTAGGACTATCATATTTGTTTAACAAAAAATTATTTTTTGAGTTTTTGCAAAATTTCAAGAATTTAAAAAAATAATTACTATTTAAACTCAATTAAAAAATTAAAATGAAATTAACAGATGTTAGAGAAATAGTTTTACCAAAAATACTTGATCCAAGGGGTAATTTAAGTTTTTTTGAAAATAACAATCAAATACCTTTTGAAATTAAGCGGACTTATTGGATTTATGATGTTCCTGGAGGAGAAACAAGAGGAAGTCATGCGTTTAAAACTTCAAATGAATTTATTGTAGCACTTTCAGGTAGTTTTGATGTCGTTTTAAATGATGGAAGTAAAGAAGTAAAATACAGTTTAAATAGATCTTATTTTGGACTTTATGTACCTAAGTTAATATGGCGGAGACTTGAAAATTTTTCTACTAATTCATTAGCATTGGTGGTATCTTCCAGAAAGTATGATGAATTTGATTATATTAGAAATTTTGATGAATTCAAAATTATAAAAAATGAAAATAAAGAATAATACAGTATTTAATTGTGAACTATTTGAATTACCACATATAAATATGAGAGCAGGTAATATAACACCTGTTCAAAATTTAGAAGAAATACCATTTGAAGTTAAAAGAGTTTTCTATTTATATGATATACCCGGAGGTATAAGCAGAGGAGCTCACGCTCATAAGGAGTGTCATCAACTTTTAGTGGCAGCATCTGGCAGTTTTGAAGTACTCCTAGACGATGGTAAAGTAAAGAAAACGATTATGCTTAATCAGCCTTTTAGAGGCTTGCATATTCCTCCAGGTATTTGGGCCTCAGAAATTAACTTTTCTTCTGGTTCCATTTGTTTAGTATTAGTATCCCATAAATATGATGCATTGGATTATATTAGAGATTATGATGAATTTTTAAAATTTAAAAAGTGAAATATTTTTGTCATAATTTAGCTGAAGTTCAATCAACGCAGATTGGTATTAATACTTCTATTTGGCAGTTTGTGGTAATTTTAAAAGAAGCTACAATTGGTTCTAGATGTAATATATGTGCTCATGTTTTTATTGAAAATGAAGTAAGCATTGGTGATGATGTAACTATTAAATCAGGAGTGCAGCTTTGGGATGGAATAACATTGGAAGATCATGTGTTTATAGGGCCTAATGTTACGTTTACAAATGATTTGTTACCTAGATCTAAAAAATACCCGGTTGCATTTGAGAAAACTTTAATAAAACAAGGAGCTTCAATAGGTGCAAATGCCACTATTTTGGCTGGAAATGAGATAGGAGAGTTTGCTATGTTAGGGGCGGGGTCAGTATTAACCAAAAGCATGAACAATAATGAATTATGGGTTGGTAACCCAGCAAAGCACATAGGCTATGTTACCAATGAAGGTGTTGTACTTGATTTAAATTTAATTTGTAAAGAAACTGAAGTGCAATATGAATGGTTTAATAATGAATTGATACTGAACAATGATTAAATTTCTCGATTTAAAAAGTATAAATGCTCAATTTGAAATGGAGCTCAAAGAAGCTGCCAACAGAGTTATTGATTCGGGTTGGTATTTAATGGGTAATGAATTAAAAGAATTTGAGTCAAATTATGCTTCTTTTTGTGGTTCTAAATTTTGCTTGGGTGTTGCTAATGGTCTAGATGCGTTGCGTTTAATATTTAAAGCATATATTGAGCTAGGTGTTATGAAACCAGGGGACGAAGTTATTGTTCCTGCAAATACTTATATAGCTTCCGTATTAGCAATATCTGATAATGGACTAATTCCAGTCTTTGTTGAGCCAGATATAGATACCTATAATTTAGATATTTCAAAAATTTTAGCTGTAGTAACCATTAAAACTAAGGCTGTACTAACGGTACATTTATATGGTCAGAATTCAATTAATGAGCAACTACTTCAAATATGTAAAGAAAAAAAAATGAAGTTAATTGAAGATGCGGCTCAATCACATGGTGCAATTTGGAATAACAAGGTAACTGGAAGTATTGGCGATGCGGCAGGACATAGCTTTTACCCTGGTAAAAATTTGGGTGCTTTAGGGGATGCAGGTGCCGTTACTACAAGTGATAATGTATTAGCTAAAACAATTGAAGCCTTACGAAATTATGGTTCTCATAAAAAATATGAAAATTTGTATCAGGGGCTAAACTCTAGACTCGATGAAATTCAAGCAGCTTTTTTGAACGTTAAGTTAAAGTACATTCAGAAAGATATTGAAGAAAGGAGAAAAGTTGCGAACTATTATTTAAATAATATCATAAATTCTAAAATTGTTTTACCTATTGTTAATAATTCAGAAGGACATGTGTGGCATGTATTTGTTATCAGAACAAAAAAGAGAGAGGTATTGCAAAAGTATTTATATGATAATGGGATTCAAACTTTAATTCATTATCCTATTCCACCTTATAAACAGCCGGCCTATAAAAACTACAATGGTTTAACTTTTCCGTTTACAGAGCAAATTCATAAAGAGGTTTTAAGTTTGCCTATTAGCTCTGTAATAAGCAATAGTAAAATAAAAAAAGTGGTTAAAATATTAAATAATTATAATGGTTAAACTTTTAAAAATGATGTATCTCTTCGTACTGAAGCCTATAAGGTTTTTTAGTCCGTATAAGAAGCGTTATTTCAACTTCGTTTTTCCGAATTTATTCTTTTTGATTACGAAAAGAATAAATTATAAAGAACGACCAATATGCAATCAAAAAGTTTACCTAACAGGGGGTGGACAAATAAAGATAGGCAAAGGATGTATCTTCGGTTATAAGATTGGTGGATTTCATAAGGGAGGATCTATCGAAATACAACCTAGGTATAAAGGGGCAATAATTAAAATTGGAAATAATGTTGCTACAAACAATAATATTTTTATTTGTTCGGCTAATCATATTGAAATAAATGATAATACTCGAATAGGTCAAAATGTTACAATAATGGATTTCGAAGCTCATGGTATAGATCCAAGAAAGAGAAATAAAGTTGGTGAAATAGGAGAAATCATTATAGGAGAAAATGTTTGGATCGGAAATAATGTTATAATCTTAAAAAACTCATCGATTGGTCAAAACTCTATAATTGCTGCCGGAGCTGTGGTTTCAGGAGTTTTTCCTGATAATGTTATTATAGGAGGGGTTCCTGCAAAAATAATTAAAACTATCCATGGTTAGGTTGGATTGTTTGAGAGATAAATTGAAAACTATTTCTCGTTTTTATAATGCTCAATTTAGGATAGAATTTCAATAATCATAAGATTTTTATTAGTGTGAAGAGCCTATTTTCTTTGGTTTTATTTGTATTGAAAAAAATATAAATGTTAATATTTTAAAAATGAAAAAAAAAAAGTTGGTTTCCTATTGCTTATTTTGTTATAATCAAGAAAATTATATAGAGGAATCTGTTAGAGCTGCGTTAGATCAATCATATTCCAATTTAGAAATTATTATATCTGATGACGCTTCAACCGACACTACATTTAGTATAATTGAATCAATTATAAATGAATATGAAGGACCACATACAATTATTCTAAATCAGAATGAAAAAAACTTGGGAATTGGAGGGCATGTCTCTCATATATGTAAATTTATTGCAAGTGGAGAATATGTTATTACAGCGGCAGGAGATGATATTTCAAAATCGTATCATGTTCAAAGAGGAGTGGATTTAATGAATGATCAAGATATTTATATGATTGATTTTAATGGAGATGTAATAAATCATGAATCAAAAGTAATTGGTCAAAGAAAGTTGAATTTTAAAAAAAAAACATATACAATTGATGATTATTTACAAGTTAATTCAATCCAATCTTTTGCTCCTGGCAGAATTATAAAAAAGGAAGTTTTTGAAAAATTTGAATTGATTTCATCTAATTGTCCAACAGAAGATTCTGTTACTGTATTGAGAAGTTTGTTATTGGGAGGGTTTTTAAGAGTAAATGAGACATTAGTTTATTATCGTAAACATGACCTTAACATTTCTGGTGCACATAATATTGGTAAATTATCAAATATGAGAATTATGGCTCAATATTATCGAGATATTTTGCATTTTTATGATAACAATAGTATTTCAGATATGAAATGTAAACTATTATTAGATAGAATTCATTTAGAACTTGATTTAAGAAATCAGAGATATGGAAATAAAAATAAGCTATTGTCAAGAGTTTCTACGTTATTGTTAGGATTTAAAATTCGAAAATTTAAAAAAAAATTAAAGTTAGCAAAATGAAAAAAATATTTTTATATTGGTATAAATTAAAGGATGGAAGTGCAAATTTTGGTGATGAATTGGGACCTTATATTGTTTCCAGGCTTTCTGGAATAAGATGTGTTTTTATAAAACCAATAAGGAAGTTTATATTTTTAGAATTATTTGAAAGTTTATTTAAGAAACAAAGCGATTATAATTTTAAGGATTTAGTAAATATTATATCTGGTAAAAGAAGAATTCTCATTACAGCAGGTAGTGTTTTAAATCATTTTAACATTAAGAATTGTGATATATGGGGGTCAGGTATTATTACTAGGAATGAAAAGGTTCCAAATGCTAATTTTTATGCATTAAGAGGTGAATTTTCACAATTAAGAATCCGAGAATTGGGTTATAAAGTTCCAAATGTCTTAGGTGACCCTGCATTATTATTACCATTAGTATATCCAGTCAATGTTTCTAAGAAATACAAATTAGGGATAATTCCACACTATATTCATTATGAAAAAGTAAAAGCGAAATTTAATACTGAAACAGTTTTGGTTATAAATTTATTAGATTCCATTGAAGATGTTATAAATGAAATAAACGCATGTCAATCAACTATATCAAGTTCTTTGCATGGTATTATTGTTTCGCATGCATATAATGTACCAAGCTTATGGTATGAATTAAGTGATAAAGCTTTGTATGGTGATAATATAAAGTTTGCGGATTATTTTTCTTCGGTAGCAGTTAAAACATATGAACCATTTCTAATACCAAAAATAAATGAGTCAGAAGATTTTATAGAAAAGATAACAAATCATATAAGATCTGAGAAGTCAATTAATTCTATCCAAAATGATTTAAGAAAAATTCAAACGAGTTTATTAAAAGCAGCTCCTTTTCAGGTTAAGCGAGAATTTTTTTAGTGTTTATAATAGTTGAACTTAATAATTGATTATATATTTACACGTTTTAATAAAATGAGCTTTTGACACTAAACATTCTAATATCCACAATTGACGAAGGAATTTATAAAGTAAAAAACGTGATTTTAGAATATCGTGAAGATGTTTCTTATATAGTTTCACATCAATTTACTTCTAAAGAATTTAGAGTCATTCCCCCTGAATTAAATAGATCAGACATAACGGTATCTCAAATTCAAGGATATGGAGTTACAAAATCAAGAAATAATGCTATTAATTTAGCTAATGGTGATATAGGGTTGTTTTCAGATGATGATGTTACTTATACAAATGAATATTTTAATGAAATTATAAATACTTTTTCAACGAATTTACAAATTGATATTACGCTGTTTAAGATAAAAACACCTGAAGGTTTTCCTGTATATAAAAATTATCCTAAAGATAGACTTAAGATTAAAAAACTACCTTTTTCTGTAGGAACAATTGAAATTGCTTTTAAAATTAATAAAATAAAAGATTCAAAAATAAAATTTGATGAAAGATTTGGAGCAGGACAAAAATTATTAATAGGTTCTGATGAAAACATTTTTATTTTAGATTGTATTAAAAGTGGATTAAATGTTTGGTTTATACCTGAATTCATTGTAAATCACCCATTTGAAAGTACAATTAAGTCTTTACTTAAATATGATAGGCGTAGAGTCAGTGTAAGTGGAGCATTAGACGCTCGTATTAATGGTATTAGTGCTATTCCACGTGCTATCAAAGAATCAATTAGACTAACACCAGATTTAATTAAAAATAAGAAGAATCCTTTCACTTATATGTATGAAAGGTTATCTGCCGCAATCTTTATCATAAGAACAAACTAAAATTAAGTATAAAGATTTATTAAGTATTTTTATAATTATTTATGAAGAAGAAATTATTAATAATAGCTAATTCTACCACTTATCATCAGGCTCCAAGAGGAATACAGGCAAATAGAATTATAGCATACCTTGCGGGAATAGTTAATGTTTTTTTAATTACTTCCAATAAATCAATACCTGATCATAACGATTATTTTGATAAAAAAATAAAGTTTATTTATGTCTTAAAACAGAGTTCAAATAATTATTTTAGATTTCAACAATTTTTTTTAGGTTTTCTAGGTTCGTTTGACTTCTTCTTTATGATAAAATCTTATCGAAAAGCAAGAAAGATCTTAAAACAGAATAAAATAGACATTGTGGTGACGCATAGTGTTAAAATTTCAAATGCTTTTACCGGTGCATTATTAAAACTGAGATTAGGAAATAACATTAAGGTAATTTCTTTTTATTCAGATCCATTTTCATTTAATAATTATATTAATAATTTGGGTTTTAAAAAAAGAATTGTTTTAAAATTAGAAAAGTTTTTATTTAAGAATCAAGATATAATTGTTTTTCCTTCAAAGATAATGGTTCAAAGATATCAGGAACTATATCCAGAGTATTTCCATAAATTTAGGCATATACCTCATAGCTATATAAAGAATAATGATAGTAGAGATTCTGAGATCATAAAAAGTCGAATTAAAAATAAGAAAATTATAATAAGTTATATTGGTAGTTTAAATAATATAAGGAATCCAATATTTATTTTAGATTATATAGAAAAAAATATTTCTTTTTTTAAAGGTAATATTCGTTTTGAATTTGTTGGTCCAAAATCAAGAGATCTTCTTGATGATTATAGTAAAAGAAAGGGAATTCATGATATTGTAAAATATATACCAAAAATAAATGTTAAAAAGGCAGAAGAACTAGCAATGGCATCAGATATTTTATTACTAATGGATGCAAATGTAGATAGAAGCCCTTATTTACCATCAAAATTAGTAGATTATCTTTCTTATAATACACCAATTATTGGATTTTCAAATAAAAATGGAGAATCATATAGAGTTTTAAAGGAATCAAAGCATTTTCCTTTAGAATTTATAGAAATATATAAATTGAAGGATTTGATTAATGAAATTTTATCGAATTACAATAAATGGGATTTTGAGAGCTTAGATTATGATATAAATAATGTGGGTGATTCTTGGTTAAAAATATTAAATTGATATTATGAGCATTTTAATTGCAGGAGATTTAGCACCTATACGGAGATATGAAAAATTATTTTCTCAAGTTGATATGCATTTTTTAGATGAAAAGATTACGAAGGAAATTCTTAATTCAGAATTATTTATTGTTAATTTAGAAGCACCACTTTCAGATAATGTTTCTAAAACTAAATCGGCTATACCAAGTTTAGTGGCATCGCCAAATGTTATTAATGGATTAAGAGAATTAGGTATTGATATATGTTGTTTAGGTAATAATCATATTATGGATGCTGGATCAAAAGGGTTAAATTCCACTACTAATATACTTGAAGCAAATAGTATCGAGCATTTTGGTGCTGGATCAAATATTTCAACATCTGATAGATTATTAATAAAAATAATATCAGGTTTCAAGGTTGGTTTTTACGCAATTTCTAATAATGAATTTTCAATAGGAACAAAAGAATTACCTGGAGCAAATCCTGAAGATCTTATTTCATGGTATTATAATATTCCTAAATATAAAAAACAGGTTGATTATTTATTAGTATTTTATCATACAGGTATCAATAAGAGTTTGTATCCATCTCCCAACATGCAAAGAAAAAGTAGGTTATTGATAGATTTGGGAGCGGATCTAGTTACTTGTCAGCATTCTCATGTTACTGGGACTTATGAAAACTATAATGGTGGTGAAATTGTTTATGGTCAGGGAGACTTTATTTTTGATTATGGAGTTGATATAGATGATTTTAGAAAATATGGAAGCTTTTTAAAAGTTGAATTTAAGAATAAACTTGAATTAAAAAGAATCTATTTCAAAAAGGATGGATTTAAATTAGAACTGTTAACTGGAAATGAGAAAAATGAAATTGAAAAGAAGATAGAAATTGAATCAAAAAAAATTACTAATCCTGAATTTTTAGATAAGTGGTATGAGGAATATGTAATGTCTCAAAAAAAGAATTATATTAACAATATTATTTCTTTTGGTAATTTATATTTTTTAAAAATCTTAAATAGATTAAATATCACCAAAAATATTTTTAACGGATCATACCGGAAAACATTGTTTAATCTAACTCAAAATGATATTCATCGAGATATTTTGAAACAAATTCTTAATAAGAAATCTAATGAATAGGGTCTTTGCTTTTCTCTTTACTATAGGATTTATATATTTTGCAAGAATTGAGGGTTTCACTCTTATATTTCAACGAATTATAATTCCTTTGACTTTTTTGTACGCGTTAACCAAAAACACGAACATAATTCCTAAGGTCGGAATTTTGTGGTATTATTTGATATTTATTTTATATGCATCTACTAGCTTTAGTCATACCTTAGATACGGAGAGTACACTTCGGTTTTTTCAGTTAATGCTAATGTCATTTATGGTTATATTTATTTATGTAACCATTCTGATCCGAAATCCAAATAATATTTACCCTATATGTTATGCGTTAATTGTTTCCTCCGTTTTATTTGTTTTATCTTTTGACTCCACATTAGGAAACCCACTTCAAGGCAGAAATAAAGGTATTACTTCAAATCCAAACTTGTTAGGAATGTTTATGCTTTATGGCATATTTTCAATAACTATTTTATGGAATAAAATAAATTATAAAACCAAACTAATTTTAGCTGGTGTTTTTCTTATAGCATTATATGGAATAATGGCGTCCGCTTCGAGAAAATCACTATTTTCTGCGGTTATATTTATAGCATTGTGGTTAACAATTATTTTTAGGACTGAAAAAAACCTAATTAAAACGTTGTTTACAATATTTTCAGTAGTATTAATTATATATTTTGTATATGATATCTATTTTTTAGATTCATACATGGCATTCAGAATGGATTATGTTGAGCAATCAGGTGAGGGTAGATTTGATATAGCAAGTGAGGGATGGAGACTATTTAAATCATCACCATTTTTTGGAGTTGGTTTAGGTACATTTCAAGATCACTCACAATATGAAAAATATGCTCATAATGATTTTTTTGAATTAATTGCCACGCTCGGTTTAATTGGGTTGATAATTTATGTATTAATTTACGCTTGGTTAATAAATTTGATTCGTAAAGCGAGAAAAAGTATCAAAAATTATAACGTCAGGTATATTTTAAACGTATTTCTTTATATAATCGTTACAATGATATTTTTAGGTTTAGGAAGACCTCATTTTTTCGATATATTTAGTATGGGAATGTTTGGCATTATGTCTGGTTACACGCTTGGAGTTTTATTAAATAGAAATAAGATAAATGAATATTAAATATTTAGATATTGATGATTTTGACAAATGGGATAATTTTGTTTTATTACATAACAAAGGAACCATATTTCATAAAACCAATTGGTTAAACAATCATTTTGGCGAGTTTAAAATAGTAACAGTGCAAGAGGATTCACAATTAGTTGGTGGATTTGCTTATTTGATTTCAAAGAAAGCTGGGATTAAAGGAATTTTTAGGCCCCCATACACACCGTATTACCATCCATTGATTAAAGAACTTTCAAAAGATGGTAATTCTGAAAAAGAAATTGAGATTATGTCATTAATTCTTAAAAAAATATCTAATTACAATATTTCTTTGCTTTTTGATTCACAAACAAAATACTTATATCCATATCAAAATATGGGGTATAAGATTACACCAAAATTAAATTATATTTTAGAACCTTCACTTTTTTTAGATTCAATTGCAAAAAGGAAAAAATCAACAATAAATAGATATAGTAAGGCATATAATGTTGGAGACTTAAAGATTTTAGAGGATTTTAATGTTCAAAATGTACTTGCTTTATGGATAGAATTTGGGAAAAGTAAATCTATGAATACATATAAAGATTTCTTGTTTAGAGTATTTGACAACGCTTCGGGTTTTAATAATTGGGGTTGTCTTAAAATATATACAAAAGAAGATAAATTTTTAGCAGCAGGACTTTATTTATTTGATGATAAAAGGTTATATAATTTAATACCTATTGTAAATTATCAAGTTTTGTCTAATAAAGAAAAAAACATTGGAGATTATTTATATTATAATTTATCATTAATCGCCGAAAGGAAAGCACTCTTATTGGATTATGAAGGCTCTGAAGTTCCTGGAGTAGAAAAAATGTATAGAAGGCTTGGAGGTCGTTTAGAATTAAAGCATACAGGAACAAAACACAACTTTATGTTACGTTTAATATATAAAATTAAAAACTTAATTAGTAAATGAAAGTTATTCATATTACAAGTATGCACGAATTTGATGATGATCGAATTTTTCAAAGAGCATGTACAGGCTTGGTTGATGAAGGTATTAACGTAGGTTTAATTACTCAATATAAAGGTAAATATCCAGTTTTAATTGACGATGTTAATATTTATCCTTTAAAAGTTAGAAAGGGCATAAAAAGGAGAATATTTTCTTCTTTTCAAGCCATGAGGATAGCATTTAAAAATAAGGCAGACATCTATCATTTCCATGATCCTGATTTAATCCCATTTATGCTCATACTTTCATTGTTCGGTAAACATGTGGTATATGATATTCATGAGTTATATAGGGTTAGATTTTCTCAATGGAAGTTTATTCCGAATAGGCTCAACGGTTTCTTAGCTGATGTCTATCAAAAATTTGAACATCTTTGTATTAAAGGAATGGCAGGCTATACTTTACCATCTAAAAGTATGCAAAAGTTGTGGTATAAAAACTTGGAAAAACCCCATGCAGTCGTAAGAAACATTCATCTTTTATCTAAAATAAGTAAATTCGAATTAAAGAAAAATATGAATAATAGCAATTTTATAATTTATACATCTGGGGTTAATAGCCCCGATCGTAGAAATATTAATATTATGAAGGCTTTTTCTAAATTATATAAGAAGTATGATAATATTAAACTCCAATTTGGTGGAATGTATCGGCCTGATGGGTATGAAGATAAATTGAAAGAATTAGCAAAAGAACTTGGAATAGTTGATAGATTTGAAATGCAAGGATTTTTGAACTATGAAGAGCAATTTAAAAGAAGTAGTCAAGTTTCTTTAGGCCTAGTACTATTAGAACCCAATGAAAAGAATTATATTGCAACGTCTAACCGAATGTATGAATATATGTTTTGTAAGATACCAATAATTTGTGAAGCTTTGCCAGAGCCAATTTCAGTAATAGATAAAGTAAATTGCGGTTATTATTTAAATTCTGATAATATTGATGAGTTGGCTAATAAAATTGAGCAAATTTATTTAAATCCAGAAGAAGCTAAGAAATTAGGAGAAAATGGCTACAATGCTGTTGTTAGTGAATTTCATTATGAAAAGGATTTAACTTCATTGATTAACCTATATAAAAGAATAATTGAATAATGGGAGTTTTTGTTTTAATAAAAAACGATATAAAATTTAACGAAAATTCGTTGCATGCTGTAAGTAAAAAGAAAAATTTAAATTTTTATTTAAAGGATAATTTTAGTGTTTATACATTACATTTATTTAGTAATCAAAAAAAGAAATCCAATCATTTTTCGAATAAAAAAGACGCTATTTATTCAGTTGGTACATTGATTTATAAAAATCAATCTTATGATGATGCTCTAAAATTATATTTAAATGATTTTAAGAACGATTGTGTTACTGAAGACGAAATTTACGGAGATTTCATACTGATTATAAAGCAAAATAATGTTATTACTATTATTAGGGAAAAATGCCAGTCGTCAAAAATATTTAACTTAAACAATAATGTTATTAGTAATTCTTTTTCAACAATTTTATTTTCGAGCAAACAAAAATTTTCAATTAATAAGCAATCGGTTAAAGAAAATGTTTTATTAGGATATATTCTTAGCCCAAAAACAATTGTTAATGAAATTAATGAAATACAAAATAAAAATAATTTTGAAAATATTAATTTTGAAAATTTTCGAAATAAAAATTTATCACAAGTTTTAAATAAAAAGCAATATAATGAAAAAGAAGCTATAGAAAATATTGTTGAATTGTTAAACAGGCAATACGATTCTATCGCGAAAGCTTTTAATAATAAAAGAGTTGACATTGGCTTGTCTGGAGGGTATGATAGCAGGTTGAATTTAATTTTAGCAAATCATAAGATGCAAATTCATCCACACTCTCATTATAAAGAAAGATACGATAAGGATTTAGAAATTGCCCAGCAACTATGTAAATCTTTAGATTTAGACTTGAATACAAAAGAAATTAAACCATTTATTAATATTAAGGAGTCAGATGAGTTGGAGAAAGCACTTGAAGATACTTTTTATTATTATGATGGAAGAGTTGCATTAAATACAGGTTTCTTTAATGAAATTTACTCTAGTAAGTATAGAGAATATATAACTACAAATACCGAACTAACATTAACTGGATTTGGTGGTGAAATTTTTAGAAATTACAGTTATCAACCCAAAGGCAAGTTGAGTATCAATTTTTGGATTAAAAATTTTGTTTTTAGTTACTATAATTATAGTGCCATTAAAAGGACAAAAGAGAATAAAGAATTTCTTGAAATAGTTCAAAAGGATATTTTAGAGAAATTAGGGATTGGAAATGAAAAGAAAATTTCATTTGCCACTAGAAGATATTATTTTTCTGATATTTGGACTCCAATGACTTACTCTGTTAAATCATTTGCCGAAAATCAAATGTCATATTTTATTTCACCTTTTATAAGTGATACTATCAAAAAATCTTCTTATAAAATGAATGATGTTATAGAAAATGATTGGAACTTTCAGGGAAAAATAATAAACAAATTGTCTCCAGAATTAGCTAAAATAGATTCATCATATAATTTTACCTTTGATGATAACCCAAAACTATTTGAAGTTAAAAAAAAAATAATGAATAGTAAGTATTTGTTAGTTTTAAAAAATTTCTTACAAAAAAGAAGGTTTGAAAAAAATGTTAAAAACAATAAGCAATATGATAATGAGCATTTTGAAGAAATATTATCTCATGTTATTGAATATTTAGATGGAATTAAAATTACTTACATCAAATCATCCATCAATTGGTATTATAATGTGCTATCAGTTGCGTTAATTATAAAAAAAACTAAAGAGCATAATGTTAGGATTGAAGAACTTAATAACTAAATTGGGGAATAACAGTGGGTTAAAAAAGTTACTGCCTATAGGTTTTAGAGATTTTTTACGTAATAGGTCAAACCTATATGAATACAATTTAAAAAATTGGAAAACCGACATTCCTTTAATAGGAACTGATAAAGAGTTTGAATTTAAAGGAAAATCTTCCGTTACTGTTGGTATTATCTATGATTTTTCACAAAGACATGTAAATTACATGAACGCTTGTATTAATTTAGGTGTTTCATATAAAGTTATTGATATTTTTTCAAATAATTGGATTCAGTTTGTTGAGAATAATCCCGAAATTGAGCACTACTTTACTTGGCCATCCACTTATTCTAATGTTTGGAAGACAGTTTTAGACGAAAGACTTATGTATTTGGAGAAACATTTTAATAAAAATGTATTCCCAGAGAACTTATCAACTTGGATTTACGAAAGTAAACGAAGACTTAAAGATTGGTTTTATTTGAATAACATTAAAATTCCTGAAACTTATGTTTTTTATCATCGTGATGAGGCAATGGATTTTTTAAATAAAACGAAATTTCCAGTCGTTTTTAAGTCAGATTTAGGGGCTGGGGGTACAGGTGTCCAAATTTTAAAAACGAAAAGTGAAGCTAAAAAATTGGTTAATCAATTATTTTATAAGACATTTATTCCGAAAAGGCTAGACCCGAGAGAAACACAATGGGGTTTTATAATGTTTCAAGAATATTTAAAAGATGTTGAAGAATGGAGGATATCTAGAATAGGAGATGGCTTTTTTGTGAGATTAAAGGAAAAAGTAGGAGAATTTCATAGTGGATCTGGTAAAATTAATTGGGAAAAGGCTCGGCCTGAAATATTAAATATGGCTAAGAAAGTCACAGATATTGGGAATTTTAAAAGTATGGGTGTTGATATTTTTGAAACCCCAAATGGAGAGTTATATATAAACGAAATACATACAGTTTTTGGTGTTAAAAAATTAGAGACCGATGAAAATTCCGGTAAATGGACATTTGAAAATGATAAATGGAGTTTTGAACAAGGTGAATTTTCGGAATATCAATTTGCTAAAGAAAGAATAACTTATGTGTTAGGTTTATAATTATTTAGCTAATAAGATAAATAAATATTAAAAGATGAAGGTTGCATTATTAACTGGAGGTTTTCCTACAAAAGAAAATCCAATGAGAGGTATTTTTAATAAAAATGCGGCTATTGAAATCTCAAAATATGTAGATTTAACCGTTATTTTCTATAGAATATTTATTCCTGGAAGAAAACGATATGAAGTTCTTGAAGAAAATGGATACAAATTAATTAAAATTACAATCCCACTTCTACCTTTTATAAATAAATATACAACTTGTATAAATAAGAATTTAATACCACTTTTTTTAAAACCTTATTTAAAAGACTATGATGTAGTCCATTCAATATCTGGAATAACCGTTGTTGCTCTTGATAAGCTTAAAAAGAATTACAAGTTTAAACATATAGCTCAGTTTATTGGAGCCGATATTAATTATACATTTCCAGAATTAAAAAAAATGGGATGCGTAAAAACTTTAAATGGTATTGATCAAATTGTATGTAATAGTGTTGCATTAAAAAACGAAGTTAAAAATGTTTTTGGACGAGATAAAAATGTTTCTGTTATTTATAGAGGTGTAGATTTAGATAGATTTGGTACGGTATCAAAAAAATTAAATAATGACGTTGTATTTTTATTTTTAGGTGGTTTAATGCCAAATAAAGATAGTTCTTTTGGTAAAAATTTAAAGGGTGGCATTACGTTAATGAAGGCATGGCAATTAGTTGATCAACGAATAAACGAAGAGACCTCTGTAAGTCTGATCTATGGAGGACCAAATACTACTAAAAATGAAGATCTGAATAATTGGATACACACATTAAACTTTAAAAATAAGGTTGAAATTATTGGACGTGTAAATCCAATAGATATCTTAAAAGTTTATGAAAGAACTAATGTAACGATTATACCTAGTCAGACTGAAGGCTTTCCAAATGTGGGTATGGAATCATTTGCAGTAGGAAATTGTATTATAGGTAGTAATGTAGGTGGATTACCAGAATTAATTGATGATAATGTTAATGGTCTTATTTTTAATAGTAATAATGAAGAACATTTGGCCGAACAAATACTAACATTACTTGATGTAATTATAGTTGAAAAATTTTGTAAAAAAGCAAAAGAAAAAGTAATGCTTAAGTATGATAATAAACAATTTGGTAAGGAATATTTAAGAATATATCAAATGTAATTCATACTAACAATACAAAGCATTATTGAAACGATGGAAGATGGTAGTATTCTAAAAAATATAGTTAGTAAATTGAATTGTATAATAGCAAATATTATGGCTATTAAGAAAATCTATTGTATCACTAAATAGCAAGTTATTTAATTAAAATGAAAATCATTCTATCACATGATGTAGATCACCTATACTGGCAAGAACATTATTTTAAAGACCTCTATGCACCAAGCACGGTATTCAGAAATACAAAAGGGTTACTAAAAGGAGATATAGAATTAAAATTATATTTTAAACGCTTAAAATGTTGGGGCAGGCTACATCGTTTACCTGAATTGATAACATTTTATAACGATTATAATATTAAAGCTAATTTTTTCTTTGGTATGAATAATGCCTTAGGATTATCTTATAATTATAAACAATCAAAACAGTGGATTGATAAATTATTGGATAAAAAACATCAGGTTGGTGTTCATGGAATAGCTTTTAATGATAAAGAAAGTATAATTATAGAATATAACCGTTTTAAAGAATTGAGTGGTTTAAAATCCTTTGGTATTCGAACACATTATTTACGAATGGCTAAAAATACACATCAATTATTTGAAACACAAAATTATATTTTTGATTCATCAATTGAACAAATAAAGAAACCTTTTAAATTAAATGCGATGTGGATTATCCCTATTAGTATTATGGAGGTTACTTTAGTTAATAATGCTCAATTAAATCAGAATATTGAGTTGTGGAAGGCGAATACAATAGATCGTCTGAAATTATCAGAAAAGGAAAATATACCCTATTTCGTAGTTAACTTTCACGATTTGTATTTTTCAAATAATTTCCCAGTTATAAAACAGTGGTATATTTGGCTGATTGATTTATTGAAATCAAAAAACTATCAATTTATAAATTTTGAAGATGCCGTGGTTGAATTAAACCAATCTTCGTTTTAAGAATCACAAAATTGAGTTCAAATAAAATTTGGTACATATCTAAATATGCTGGAATACCTGCAAAGGGTGGGCCGGCTCGACAATATTTATTTTCTAAACATTTTGCGTTAAAAGGGTTTAAAACCATATTAATATCCTCAAACTCAAACGGTTTTCAATATTTAAATTTCAACGATGAATATGCTTTATTTGAAAAACCATTATTTAAACACTATGTGTTAAAAGGACCAAAAATTAATTTAGGCTTTAATATCAAAAGAATTTATACATGGTTTTTATTTGAATACAGATTACTTAAATTTTTAAAAAAGCAACATATTAGTAAAGGAGATACGGTTATTGTTTCTTCTTTGTCGATTCTTACATTTAGAAGTGGTGTACGTTTAAAAAAAAAATATGATATCAACCTTATTATAGAAGTTAGAGATATATGGCCTCAATCTTTAATTGAGTTAAAAAATTTAAGTAAAAAGAATCCATTTGTACACGTTTTATCTTCAATTGAAAAAAAAGCATATAAAAATGCCGATTTTATCGTGGGATCAATGGGGAATTTAGGTGAACATATAAAATTGGTGGCTCCTGGTAACGAGCATAAGTTTAGATACATTCCTATGGGTCTGGACCCAGAGGTTTTAGGTAAAACCGAGGTTAAAATTAATTTAGAAAGTCAAGATTTTATTGTGGGTTATGCCGGTTCTATAGGTATTGCCAATAAAATAGATTTAATTTTAGATGCTGCATATATTTTAAAAGATATTAGCAATATTAAATTTAAAATTTTAGGAGATGGGGTTTTGAAAACTCAGTTTATGGAGAAATATAGTCATTTGAAAAATGTAGAATTTTTACCATCCGTAGAGAAAAGTAAGGTTAATTCTTTTTTACAATCTTGTCATATTTTGTTGAATCCATGGGAGGACAAACCCATTTATAACTATGGTGTTTCGCCTAATAAATGGATTGATTATATGTATGCAGAAAGACCAATAATAATTCCGTTTAATGGATTTAAAAATATTATTAATGAAGCCGATTGTGGAGAGTTTATTGAAGCTAATAATCCCGAATTGTTTGCAAAAACAATTTTAAAATATTCCAATTTACCTAAAAAAGAACTACTAGCAATGGGTAAGAGAGGTAAAAAATATTTGGAAGATAATCTAACCTATGAAAAACTTTCGAATTTGTATATCGAGCTTTTTTAAAAATGATAAAATTTGTGTTTGATTATAAAAACATTTGATAGTGTTACAATTCTAGAAGAGGTTTATGAAAACTTAAGTATACTTGACCTTGATCGCAGTCATAATTGATATATTAGGAAAGTAAGATTTAAATAATATTTAAAATAAAGTGTTTAAATACAAATAACTTCGGATTTGAGAGCTAGAGTATTAAAAAAAAGGTTGATATTTATAAAACTATTTATTAATATATGACGTTTGATGTTGTGAAAAATTATAGTATTACTAGCTATTGATGTTGTTTCAAAAGAGTTAATTGAGGCGTTGAATTTTTGATATTGTGTTGAATTTGATAATTTACGCTATTGTTTATGGAATTAAAAATGACATTCAAAATAGAAAATATATTAGGGAAATGATTGAAAATCGATATAGCTATGCAAGAAAGCATTTTGATAGACATCATTTGGCGTCAGAGTATGTGAGATTGATAAAAGAAAAATTAGATATATAATGTACGTTAATGCTGTAAAACCAATTTTAGATTTTATTTTATCATTGATTGGGCTCGTTTTGTTGAGTCCAATTTTTATAGTGTTGTTAATTTTATTAAGTATTTCAAATAAAGGAAATCCCTTTTTTTTCCAGCAAAGACCTGGAAAAAATGAAAAAACTTTTAAAGTCATAAAATTTAAAACAATGACTGATTTTAGAGATGATGACAATAACTTATTGCCAGATAAAGATAGGTTAACATCTCTAGGTAAATTTGTTAGAAAAACATCACTTGATGAGTTACCACAGCTTATTAATGTTTTAAAAGGAGATATGAGCTTGATAGGACCAAGACCACTTTTAATACCCTATCTAAGTTTATATTCAAAAGAACAAAAAAGGAGGCATAATTTAAAGCCAGGTATCACAGGTTGGGCACAAATTAATGGTCGTAATACAATTAGTTGGACTCAAAAATTAAAATACGATGTTTGGTATGTTGATAATGTTAGCTTTATCCTAGACGTTAAAATAATATTTAAAACAATATTAAAAGTAATTAAATCTGAAGATATTAATACAGTTGGTATGGCAACAACAGAACCCTTTAACGGGAAAAATTAATTAAATTTATATGATTTTATACGGTGCAAGTGGGCATGCAAAAGTAATCATTGACATCTGTAAGCAGTTAAATGTTACTATTTCCGAAATAATTGACGATAATGTAAAGGTTACATCGATTTTAGGTTGTGCTGTACATACATTAGATGATATTGATAACTTAAGCGATAACGTAATTATATCCATTGGAAATAATAGTGTACGTAAGGAAATTGCAGAACGATTGAATGTTGAATTCGGTATAGCAATTCATCCCAAAGCGATTATCGATAAAACCTCTAAATTGGGGTTAGGTTCGGTAGTAATGGCAGGTAGTGTAATCAATTCATCTACAGTAATTGGAAAACACTGTATTATAAATACATCATCTTCAATAGACCATGATTGTATGTTGGAAGATTATGTACATGTTTCTCCAAATGCAACTTTATGTGGAGGAGTACATATAGGAGAAGGAACTCATATTGGTGCAGGTGCAGTGATCTTACCTAATGTAAAAATTGGTAAATGGTGCGTAATAGGAGCAGGTTCAGTAGTTATTAGTGATGTTTTAGACAATAAAAAAGTAGTAGGGAATCCTGCTAGAAAAATATAAAAAATTAATAAAAAATGATGAAATTAGACATTATAGCAGGAGCAAGACCCAACTTTATGAAGATTGCTCCAATTATTGAGGCTCTCGAAAAAGTAAAAGACAAAATTCAATACCGACTGATTCATACAGGTCAACACTATGATAAAAAAATGTCTGGTAGTTTTTTTGAAGAATTAGGGATACCTGATCCTGATGTTAATTTAGAAGTGGGTTCTGGTACTCAAGCAGAGCAAACAGCTAGAATCATGGAGCGTTATGAGGCATTATTGTTAAAAGATATGGCTGATTATTGTTTGGTTGTAGGTGATGTTACTTCTACGATGGCCTGTTCTATTGCAGCAAAGAAATTAGGGGTACATGTTATTCATGTAGAAGGTGGTATTCGCTCTAATGATATTACAATGCCCGAAGAAATTAATAGAATGGTAACCGATTCTATTACAGATATATTCTATACCACTTCAGAAGTTGCCAATGAAAATTTACGTCAATTGGGGCATGATGAAAGTAAGATTAGATACGTTGGTAATACAATGATAGATACCTTATTGAAAAACATGCCTCGTTTAAAACAACCTGCTGTTTTTTCAGAGTTAAACTTAAAAGAAAAGGGCTATTTTGTAATGACATTACATAGACCTGCAAATGTAGATCAAGAACAGAAATTAAAATCTTTAATTGATGAGATTGTAAAAGGAGCAAAGGGAATGCCTCTTATTTTTCCGGTACATCCTCGTACTGCTAAAATATTAGAACAAATCGGTATTCAAGCTGATAATTTA
The DNA here is from genome assembly GCF_003449015.1 of Aureibaculum luteum. Taxonomy (GTDB): domain Bacteria; phylum Bacteroidota; class Bacteroidia; order Flavobacteriales; family Flavobacteriaceae; genus Aureibaculum; species Aureibaculum luteum. The sequence goes on from NZ_QRGD01000002.1 coordinate 482,324, forward strand.
CATATGATTGGTCCTTTAGGTTATTTGGAATTTAATTATCTAGTAAAACATGCTTTTGCTGTTGTAACTGATTCTGGAGGTATTACAGAAGAAACTACAGTTATGAAAGTACCTTGTATGACTTTGCGTGATAATACAGAACGTCCTGAAACCATTACCATTGGTACGAATGAATTGGTAGGTACAAATCCTGAAAATGTAGCTCCATACATGGAGAAATTACATAAAGGAGAATGGAAAGTGGGCGATATTCCAAATTTATGGGATGGAAATACGGCACAACGTATAGTAGAAGATTTATTGAAATTAGCTTAGAATAAAACGCGGTCTTTGTAAGAATTCTTTTAATTTTAAAAGATTCTGTATTACTTTTACAGTACAATAAAATTGAACAGCATATGAAAGAAAAAATATGGCTTTCTTCGCCACATTTAACAGGAGAGGAACAAAAATATGTAAAACAGGCTTTTGACGATAATTGGGTGGCTCCATTAGGTCCAAATGTCAATGGTTTGGAGCAGGATATTTGTAAATACACGGGTAGTAAGGCGTGTTCAGCGTTAAGTTCAGGTACAGCTGCAATTCATTTAGCCTTGATACTGTTGGGAATTGAAGAAAATGATGAAGTTATTTGCTCTAGCTTTACTTTTTCGGCTTCTGCGAATCCGATTAGATATCAGAAAGCAATTCCTGTTTTTGTAGATTCTGAAAAGGATACTTGGAATATGTGTCCCGTTTTATTGGAAGAAGCAATAAAAGATAGAATACATAAAGGAAAGACACCAAAAGCGATTGTTTTAGTGCATTTATACGGAATGCCTGCAAAAATGGATGAAATTATTGCTGTAGCTTCCCAATATAAAATACCAATAATTGAAGATGCCGCTGAGGCCTTAGGAGCTTTTTACAAAGATATACCTATGGGTACCTTTGGCGAGTTGGGTATATTCTCATTTAATGGAAATAAAATCATTACTACTTCAGGAGGTGGAGCATTAGTATCTGACAATCCCGAATATTGTAAAAGAGCCACTTTTTTAGCAACTCAAGCGAGAGATGACGCTCCACATTACCAGCATACTAATATTGGATTTAACTATAGAATGTCCAATATTTTAGCAGGTATTGGTAGAGGGCAAATGGAAGTTTTGGATGATCGAGTTAACGCGAGACGTAATGTTTTTGATACTTATGTTAATGCTTTAAAAAGTATCGAAGAAATTAAGTTTCTAGAAGAATCTGAAGAAGTATATGCTAATAGATGGTTAACTACAATTTTATTAGAGAGTTATGAAAAACGTGAAGCGGTGAGATTAGCCTTACAAGATGAGAATATAGAAGCACGCCCTTTGTGGAAACCAATGCACTTACAACCTGTTTTTGATACTTTTCCTAAATATACAAATGGTGTTTCTGAAGATTTGTTTCATAAAGGATTATGTTTACCTAGTGGTTCTAATATGACTAATTTACAACAACAAAGAGTTATAGATGCAATTATTAAACTGTTTTAAACGTATTTCATTATGGCTCTGATCAGAGGTTTTAATTTACCAATGTTTCGAAGGCTTATATCCCATAAAAGATATGTATTCAATTATTTTAGAAACAAATAAGTTTTAAGACTACATATTATAGTAAACGTGATCGTTTCCCTCCTTTGGAAGGATTAAGGGAGGTCTTTAACAAAATGAAAATTGGGGGTGTAAATCCTATTGAAGAGGACATAACTGTCATTTTTATAAGTGGTCAGTGAGAATGAAAAAACAGTATTTGTTTTATGACTAAAATAAAATAATTTAATGACCTTAGTTTAGTTAAACTATTACATGAAATTATTATTGTATGTTAATTTATTGGTAATTATTTACGACCTTTGTTTACTAATGTACAAGAATGATTAAATCAGTATTTGAAAAAGGAGCAAAATTAAATGTTTCTAGATGGGTGGTCCTGCTTGTTGATATTACCTTGGTAGTACAAAGCTTTATTATTGCTTATCTTATTGTATTTAATTTTGATTTAAGTTTTCAACAATTTGGGTTCTTTGCTCAAATTTTACTAGTCGTACTTTTATCTTTACTAAGTTTTTTAATAGTAGGGTCATATAAGGGTACAGTTCGACAGACGGGCATAAAAGACGCTCTCAATCTTTTTTATGGAGTAAGCCTAATTTTTATATCATTATTTATAATAACTTTAATAGATAGGAACTATGAGATTACGAAGCGGTTTGCCGTTCCTTTTAGAGTTATTACTGTACATTACCTTATAAATATTATTGTTTTAATTGCCAGTAGATATATTTTCAAAAGATTTATACAGCGAGTTTTAATGGCGTATAAATCTCCAAAAAATACGCTAATTTATGGTGCTGGAGATTCAGGAATGCTTACCTATGCAGCCATTATCAATGATTTGAAAAATAATGCAAACATCTTAGGTTTTATTGATGATGATAAAAAGAAACGAGGAAAGAAATACAATAGGGTAAAAGTGTATTCTTCTAAAGTCATTACCAAAGAATTTATAGAAAATCATGATATAAAAGAAATTATCGTTTCTATTCATAATATAAAACCTTTTAAATTATTTGAAATTGTAGATAAGCTGGTTCCATTACCTGTTAAGGTAAAAGTAGTACCACCAGTTGATCAATGGATTGATGGTGATTTAAATGTAGGACAACTTACGGAGGTTAAAATTGAAGATTTATTAAATAGAACGCCAATAAAAATTAACAATCCTATTCTACAAAAAGAATTAGATGGTAAAGTTATTCTAATTACAGGAGCTGCTGGGTCTATTGGTAGTGAAATAGCTCATCAGGTAGGAAATTATAAGTACAAACAACTCATTTTATTAGATCAAGCTGAATCTGACCTTTATAATGTGCAACAAAGTTTCTATAGAAAGAAATTTAAAAACTTTGCAGTTGAAGTTGCCGATATAAGAAATTCGAAACGAATGGTTTCCATATTTGATAACTATAAAATTGATATCATTTTCCATGCTGCTGCCTATAAGCATGTTCCTCTGATGGAAGAAAATCCTTATGAAGCGGTACGAGTTAACGTTTTTGGTACACGTACAGTGATGGATCTAGCATCAAAGCATCGTGTAGAGAAATTTGTAATGGTTTCTACTGATAAAGCCGTAAACCCTACAAACGTAATGGGTGCCACTAAACGTGTTGCTGAAGTCTATGCCAATTGCCTTAATAATGAAGGCAGAACAAAATTTATTACCACACGTTTTGGAAATGTGTTAGGTTCTAACGGATCGGTTATTCCCCTATTTAAAAAACAGATTACGGAGGGTGGACCCATTCAAGTAACCCATAAAGAAATTACAAGATACTTTATGACCATTAGTGAAGCTTGTAGTTTGGTATTAGAAGCTGGAGTAATGGGAAAAGGTGGAGAAATTTATGTCTTCGATATGGGCGAATCGGTTAAGATTTTTGATTTGGCTAAAAAAATGATTCATCTATCAGGATTAAAATACCCTGATGATATAGATATTAAAATTATTGGTTTACGTCCAGGAGAAAAGCTGTACGAAGAACTATTGAGTAACGAAGAAAATACAGTACCTACGTATAATGAAAAAATTATGATTGCCCAAGTAGATCCTGTGGATTATAAAGTAATGAAAAACAAAATTATTGAATTTTCCAAGTTAGATAATATGGATAAATTTGAAATCGTTACCAAAATGAAAAGTATAGTTACAGAATACATTTCAAACAATTCTGAATATGAATCATTAGACGTAAAAGAGTCTATTGAGTAAAGTGATTAGACTTCTTCCACAGTTCACAATTTTCATTGGGTGATATCAACTTAAATTAAATGTTGGTGTACTAAGTACAACTTAACCGTCTTTATTTTTACCTGTCTTCAGCTTGTGCTGAACTTGTTTCAGTACTAGGAATGCCTTTTCTTCTGTCATTCAGAGCGGAATGCAATGGAGCGATGAATCTGTCAAATAGGAGTTAGAATTAAGCAGATGCCTGTCCCTCCCGAACTCTCGGGATGGGAAATTACAATGACAGATGTGAACAATGAATTTAACCCCTCCGCCCGCCATTAAGAACAAATAATTGCACGTCACTTCGAGTGTTTTGTTAGAAGCGAGAGCTGAAAAGAAAATGTATCGAGAAGATATTAACTGTATTTCTGTACGAACAAAGAGATGAACCCATCCGCCCTTTATAATCATTGCAATAAATCTATTTTAGTCGAGGAACTTCCCCTTATAATAAATAGGAGGAATAAAATTATCTAATTATAATAGAAAATAAACAAATTTACTGGGGGGAATTTTAGTACTTGAGTTGTTATTAATATTAAGGTGTAATTCTTTAACTCCTTTAAAAACTAAATTCAACCAACGAATTATAAACTAAAAAAATTAAATTATGAAACAATTAAAGTTAATCACAACCGGGTTAAAATATTTAATGTTTATCCCATTGTTAATGTTTGTCAATTGTGATAATTCTGAAGAAATGAATCAAACAGGTGAAAATATGGTTCAAGGTAACGCTAATGTTTTAAGGCTTATGGTTGCTGCAGTTAGTAGCGGATCAGATGCTACTATTACCAAAAGTGGCACAACTGATACTACATCTGATTCTCAGTGTACTATGTTTCAATATCCAATCAGCTTTTTATTAAATGTTGAAGATCCTCAAGAAAAAGTGATTAATAGTGATGAAGAATTAACCACATTTATTAACTCCTTAACATCCTTAAATTATGTTGGCTTTTATTTTCCTATAATTCTTACAGATTATGAGGGTAATAAAACACAATTAGACAATCTTGATGATCTTGAAGGTACACTTGAATTGGCTGTTGAAGTTTGTAGCGGAGCAGATGACAATTCAGATTCTGATTCAGACAATAGCTCTGATACTGATACGGATGTAAATCAAGGTGATAATGGTGGTTCTGATAATGATTATACTTGGTGTGATAAAAATCAAAAGAAAGTTAGTGTATGCCACAATGGAAATGACATTTGCATTAGTGTAAATGCTCTTTATCAACACTTAAGTCAACACAAAGACTGTTACCTAGGTCCATGCGACAATTAAAAAATAATTAACATATAAAAAGAAAAGCACTACGCATTAGGTAGTGCTTTTTTATGATTATTGTCTAGATCTATACTAACCTTGCATAATATTTTAAGAATATTGAAAACTTTCTGAATCTGACATTACGTGTTTACATGCTAATGACTTGCCAGATAAATTAAGTTTGCATTATTGTTGCTTTTGAACAACATGATAGATGAAGATATATCGTACAGCCAATAAAATTAATAAAGGAATTATCGCAATAGCAAATATCTGAAATTGTAGTATCCATAGTACTACTGTTAAAGCTAAAAGTAGTAGTAGTAAAAAAACATATTTTTTAACCCAACTCGGGACCTCCTTTTTTAGCAAAATAAACGCAACAAATAAATTAGGCAAAAAGGCCCATAAAAAGTTGTAGTTGTCTTTAGTTGCTGAATGGTCAGTTGCAAACCATAGTAATAGTACAACAATACCTATGAGCCCTGTAGTAAAAAACAAGATGAAATCTAATACTTTACTACGTCTTTGTTTCTTATAATCACGATAGGTGATCCATATAACCAATAGTGCGATTAAAGTGAATAGGGCAGTGGGAGAAAATAATTGAAATCCATTAGTCTCCTTATCTTTTGATTTATATAAAATGTTAGTTTTCTTTACAATAGGTTGTCCATTAATGGTACTCTCCGCATACGTATTGAAAATATTATCCGGTAAAAACAGATAATCCTTCGTTGTTGCCTTTTTATCAATTATAGATCCTAAAGCTAAATCAATTCCGAATGTACCCCATGGATGTTTTTTTTGAGCGTACTGGTGGATTAAGCTACGTAAGGTTTCGTCCTTGCCTTCTATAAAGTTAGTATGAAACACAACTTTTTCTTGAAGTACATTTTGAGCCACATCTTTTAATCGAGTGGCACAATTGTCATAAAAGAAATCATATAAATAAGATTTATTTTCAGGTTTTGCATTGTTTTGTAAAAAATCAAAAAATGCTTGTTTTTCAGATAGCGATAAATTTAATTCTTGTTCTCTTATAGTTCTATTTTCTTCCGTATAACTTCTGTAAAAATATGAAAATGGATATGCTGCGAGGTCATATAATAATTTCCCTTGAGCAAATTTTCCATAAAAATTTGGAGTATTGTAATCGAATATACCATAATTAAAAGCAAGATCCATTCTTAGTCCTTTATCTTTAACTCTAAATGCACTATGTCCAAAAGTATCGTATAGATTATGACCTGGGTCGACTGTTATTACACTTATTTCAGCTTGATCAGATAAGGTGATCTTTTGAGCTAGGGCACTTAATGAAAAAGCCAATAGCGAAATAAAAAAAAGTAATTTTTTCAATTTTATAGAAATTAATTATACAATACAAGTCCTTTCCTTCGCTGAGGGTTAGGGTAGGGTTTTTATCTAAAATAACTCACATCAACTTTTAACGAAAATACATTTGAAAATAGTGTACCACTGGCACCACCAATATTTGTTAAGGCATAATCAATAGAAATGCCTTTATAATTGAATCCAACTCCAAAATTGGGTTCTAGCGTTAATGATTCACTATTATCAAAATCAGTTTGGTTTTGTAAATTATTAATACCACCTCTTAAATAGACGCGACCAATATAATCTAACTGAAATCCAAATGCAGGACTCACACTTACAAACGAGCTTGAAATAACATCATTTGTTTGTGCAAATCGCATGTTTAAATCAAGTGCTGTTAGCAGATTGAAATCACGTGAAATGGTAAACTTTCTAGCAATACCTAATTGAGCTTTCGGTTTGGTAAGTTCAATTTTTTCAGGGGTAACTGTTGGTATAATTTCATCATCATTATCTGGATTGCCATCATTTAAAATACTTTCATTTAGATTGTTGTAAATATCAATAATGTTATTCAGCTCTTCATCATTAAAAGACCAAGCATTAAAGGTAGTAGTGATATCTCGTAACATTAATCCGAATTGCCAATTATTGCGTTTAAATTGAAGTCCGGCATCTAAACCAAAACCAATTGAAGAAGCAAAACCACCAATATTTCGTCTAACTATTTTGGCATTTACACCAACATTTAAATCCTTCACAATTAACTTTTTTGCATAGGCTACATTAACGGCCCAATCAGCAGCTGAAAAAAGACTAACTCGATCATAATTTATTTGCCCATCTTGGATTAGCTGCGTTGTATTTAAAATATCATCTACACCAAAACGCATTACCGCTACAGCGATGGTACTTTCATCATTGATAGGTTTTGCAAAACCTATATAATCGTAATTCGCAATACCTTGAAAATACTCGGCATGCATCAAAGAACCTTGGTAATCTTTTAAACCAACTAAACCAGCTGGATTCCAATAAATAGAATTTACATCATTACTAAATGCCGTAACCGCTTTACCCATACCAAATGCAGCAGCATCTACACCAATGCTTAAAAACTCATTAGAAAAATTTCTAATGGTCTGCCCACTTGATAATTGAGTGGTGGTTAATAGTAATATTAATAATAGTTGTTTCAATTTCAAGATTTAATGTTCAATGTTATTCTTTGATTCGTTTTTTGATGTTATGTGTTTCGTGTTTGAAATTTGTTACTTTTATTACCGTAGTCATTGCAAGGAGCGTTGTCAAAATTTATTCTGTTAATTCATATTTAACTGCGACGTCGCAATCTCATTATTGTTACTTATGTGATAATTCAAACTGCTATCTCTTTACTGAACACCACTTACTATCCTACCATCTTTCATCTCCAGTTTTCTGTCAGCCATATTTGCCAATTCTGTATTGTGTGTTACGATGACAAATGTTTGATTAAACTCATCTCGCAAACTAAAAAATAATTCATGTAAATTTTTAGCAGAGGCTGTGTCTAAATTCCCACTAGGTTCATCGGCAAAAATAACTTTAGGATTATTAATTAAGGCTCTTGCAACCGCAACTCGCTGTTGTTCTCCACCAGAAAGTTCATTCGGTTTATGATCAACTCGATCTGATAAACCTAAGAAATCTAATATTTTTTTGGCTTCAATCTCTACTTCTTTTTTTTGTTTTTTGGCTATAAATGCAGGAATACAGACATTCTCTAACGCCGTAAACTCTGGTAATAATTGGTGAAATTGAAAAATAAAACCTATATGTTCATTCCTGAATTTGGACAATCCTCTGTCTTTTAGATTTAAGACATCTTGGTTATTTAATAGGAGTTCAGATTTTATTATTGAATTTAGACCTTTTGTAGAAGGCTTATCAAGTGTACCTAAAATCTGTAGCAACGTTGTTTTTCCAGCCCCAGATGGCCCTACAATAGCAACAATTTCACCCTGTTTTATATGAAGATCAACACCTTTTAAAACTTCTAAATCGCCGTAATATTTATGAATGTTTTTTGCAATTATCATAGATCAAAATTCTAAGCGTAAAACTACATAATAATTATTTATTTTTTAGTGTTATTTTAATCTAGCATGGATAACAAAACATGCTATGATGATGTCTTGTAGATTACAAAGAATTATTCCAATAATCAATTGCTCTTATCATTGCAGGAAGTTCAACAGTACTCACATTTTAAAACTGTAATTTTATATGCGATCTTGTTTTTTTATTAGTGACTTCCGCTTAATAATAATTGGAATTAATTTTAAAATATGAATTCACCAATTCTTTTCTTTGATTTTTGAAATTTGGTGCTTGATATTTATTTTCTCTATTCTCTATTCTCTATTCTCTATTCTCTATCAAAGCCAAGTCTTCATCTTATTATAGTCCAAGAAATAAATAAATTTTAAAGAAAAATTATTTACAATTGATTCCTCAAATAGATTGTCTAAGTTTTTACCAAAATTAAGATCAGACAAATCATCCTTATTAAATATGTTATTTCGGTATAAAGCTACGAACTGACTACCTGGAGCAAACTCCCAAGAGTAACTTAAATCTAAATTCCATATGTTGTAATTGATATTATGACTTGCCACATAGGCATTATCATCTAAAGTACCCTCGTTATTTAATGCATAAAAATTTTGATCATAGGTAACTGGAGACCAATAATGTCTAAAAGATAGTGACAAAGAAGATTTTACTGTAAAACTTAATTTACCAGATAATGAGTTCGTCACAGTTTTTACATCACGGTTTCCGAATATAATAGACGCGTCGGCTAATTGGTTTACCCATCCATTTTGATTTTTTAACATGGAATACTCAAAATCATAAATAATTTGAAATTTATTGGTAAAACGGAAACGTGGTGATAAATTAACCCGAATGTAATTTTCAGTATTGCTATACCTTTTTCTATATTTTACACGCAGATCATAGGCAAACTTTTTTCTATAATCTGTAGAAATCCAACCTCCCAATTCTAAAACTCCATTTTGTTTAAAAAAGCGTCCCGCAACTCTAGGCTCAAAATAGTCAAATTGATTTCCAATATTTGATTCTATATTTCCTCCAAACGCAAATCTTTTCTTTGTGATAAAAAAAGCATCTAATTCAAAGTCATTCCCCGTATATGAATTAGGGCTATTCAAATAGTCAATACTTGATTCAAAAGAAATACGATAATCATTGAAGAGTTTTGAAGGTTCAAAAATTTGATACGAAATTTCCCCAAAATACGAAGAACGATTATTCCTATTAATAAATCCTAAATCTTTGATATCATAAGTATCATTATTTCTGTAGTGGCCTGCACTATATTGTACATTTCCATATGTTTTTGACAACTCTAGAAATCCAGAAAATCCATCAGAAATTTCTCCATTTTCCTTGACATTACTCATTTTAAAGTTTCCTTTAATATTATATTGATTTTTTTTATCTGATATATCATAAAGGAGTCCCGTTACATTCGCATCTCTAAAACTACCATTTCTAGTTACGTTTGTATTTACTAATGTTACGGATGAGTTTTTATTAAATTGTTGATCTAATACCAAGACATTATAATTCGCTAAAGATTCCGTTACAAAATTTCTTTTTTCATCAGTTTCTGTATTTGTAATAGTAGCAGTAGTCTTTTCTGTAATCGCATTAAAAATACCAATACCCAATCCTTTTTTTGTACGACCAGATAATTTAATGGCATTTAGCATATTTACCTTGTCGGGATTATTAGTAACTTCTTCATTAAGTCCTAGATCAGCTTCGGCAGAACTTCGGTCAACCGGACGGTTTCCAATTCTTCTAGAATAAAATAGATTTCCTTTGCTAAACAGTTCTGTTCCTTCGGTGAAAAATGCCCTTTGTTCGTCATATTGAAGTTCAAAAGGTCCTAAGTTTAATTCTAAATCGTCAAAAGCTGTCTGACCAAAATCAGGAATCAATGTTGCATCTAACGTAAAGCTTTCATTGACACCATATTTTATATCTAGTCCTATATTTTGATCAAACTCAGAGCTACCATCAAAAGTTGTAAGCGAAACGGAAGCATAAGGTGAAAAACTCAATCGGGTAGGGGCTTCAATGTTTTTTAAGCCTGTTAATAATCCGGAATACTGTGTAACTTCTCCTTTACTTTTATCTATATAATTCCAAACATATTTTTCATTGATATAGTGAATTCTTCTAAAAAAATTTATCCCCCAAGTTTCAACATTAGTTGAAAAACGCAATGCGGAATAAGGTATTTTAATTTCAACAACCCAACTATCTTTATTAAACCTGACTTTACTGTACCAAACTGCATTCCACGTAAAATCTTCATCACCATTGGCTACTTTAGCATCTCCTTGAGCACCGGTACTTTGAACCACAAATTCAGTATCGTTTTGACCATCATTATTAGGATTGATAGAAATGAGGAAAAAATCTGTATTACCAAATTGATCTCTATTACCAAATTCCATCGGTACTTTATCGGGAGTATCATCATAAAGAGTAGCCCCAAAATAGATGGCTTCATCATCATAAGCTACTCTAACTGTAGTTTTTTTATTGTTTCTTTCGGCTCCACCATCTCCAGGTTCAAACATAACAAAATCTTTGGCAAGGTCTGTGTCTTGCCAAAAGGCCTCATCCAAAACACCGTCAATTACAGGAGATGCGTTGATTTTTAATATTTCAATTTCTTTAGGAACTGCTTGGGAAAAGCAAATGTTATAAATGAATAGGAGTAAAATGAATGGGTAAAATTTCATTTAGTGTATTTGAAAAGTTAGTGATTATCAAAGAGTTTACAAAACCTTACATAATCTTAAAGAGCAATTATTTGGTGAAAATAGCAATTAAATTTAAAAGTTAACCGAATTAACAAATGGTTTATTATTTTTGTAGTACTTATTCACAAAATATAAAGAATGAACTTACACGAATATCAAGGAAAAGAAATATTAAATAGTTTTGGTGTTAGAATCCAAAGAGGTCGAGTAGCTCACAGTCATAAAGAAGCTGTGGAAGTAGCTAAACAAATTGCTGCAGAAACTGGTACTGGATGGTGGGTAATTAAAGCTCAAATACATGCAGGTGGTAGAGGTAAAGGTGGTGGTGTTAAATTGGCTAAAAACTTAGCTGAAGTTGATTCTATCTCTCAAGATATTATTGGAATGATGTTAAAAACGCCTCAAACTCCTCCACAAGGAAAAAAGGTAAGTCAAGTACTTATTGCAGAGGATGTTTATTATCCAGGTGAGCATGAGCCAGAAGAGTATTATATGTCGGTACTTTTAAACCGTGAAACAAGTAGAAATATGATTATGTATTCTACAGAAGGTGGTATGGATATTGAAACTGTTGCAGAAGAAACCCCTCATTTAATATTTACAGAGGAGATTGACCCAACGGTTGGATTGTTACCTTTTCAAGCTCGTAAAATTGCTTTTAATTTTGGTTTATCAGGTGTAGCATTAAAAGAAATGGTGAAATTTGTTACGGCTTTATATAAAGCTTATGTAGAATCAGATGCTTCGCTTTTTGAAATAAACCCAGTATTAAAAACATCAGATGATAAAATTATGGCTGTTGATGCCAAAGTATCTATCGATGATAATGCTTTGTTTAGACGTAAGGAATATGCAGAGATGCGTGATTTACGCGAAGAGAACCCAATTGAAGTAGAAGCAAGAGCTGCTGGATTAAATTATGTAGATCTTGATGGAAATGTGGGTTGTATGGTAAACGGAGCTGGTTTAGCGATGGGAACAATGGATTTAATTAAACAAGCTGGTGGTGAACCTGCTAACTTCTTAGACGTTGGTGGAACAGCCGATGCTAAACGTGTTGAAACTGCTTTTAGAATTATCTTAAAAGATTCAAACGTAAAAGCAATTTTAGTAAATATTTTTGGTGGTATTGTTCGTTGCGATAGAGTAGCACAAGGTGTTGTAGATGCTTATACGAATATGGGTGATGCTATTAATGTACCAATTATAGTTCGCTTGCAAGGAACAAATGCTAAAGAAGCAAAAGAGCTAATTGATAACAGTGGTATGGAAATTATTTCTGCCACCGAGTTTAAAGAAGCTGCTGATAAAGTGCAAGAAGTGCTTGCTAAATAATATAATAGAATTATTGACACATATGAAACCGATATTACATTCAAGAATATTAATTTTTTGCGTGCTTTTATCGGTTTTTTCCGTTTCAGCACAGGATAAACTTACCTATGCAAACCCTTCAGATGTAGGTTTAGATTCCACGTATATAAATCATAATGTTGATTCTATTATGACCTTAGGAATTGAAAATCATGCTTTTCCAGGAGCTCAAGTTTTAGTAGCCAAAGACAGTAAAATTATTTTTCATAAGGCATACGGTTTTCAAACTTATGATTCCGTGCAGCAAGTTGGATTAAATGATATTTATGATTTAGCATCCGTGACTAAAATTACTGCAGCATTACCAGCAATAATGAAATTAGTTGATGAAGGTAAATTAGATTTAGACAAGCCTTTTAGTGACTATTGGAAACGCTGGAAGCATGTTAAAAATAAAAAAGACTTAACCTTACGTGAAATATTAGCTCATCAAGCTGGACTGCAACCTTATATTGTTTTTTTAAGTGAAGTATTTAAGAAAAACGGTGAGATCAAAAAACGTTTTGTAAAACGAAAATCAAAGAGGGGATATACCAACCAGGCTTATAACGGTTTGTATATAAAAAACAGATTTAATAGAAAAATGTACAGGATTGCAAATCGGTCAAAAGTTTCTTCTATCAAAAAATATAAATACTCTGGCTTAACATTTTTAATGTATCCTGAATTAGTGAAACAAATGACGGGTAAACCATTTGATACCTACTTGCAAGAAACTTTTTATAAACCCTTAGGAGCAACAACTATGGGGTTTCTACCTAAAACTAAGAATTTCACTAATACTATTATCCCAACTGAAGTAGATTCTCTTTTTAGAAAAGAATTGACAAGGGGATGGGTACATGATGAAAATGCAGCCTTACTTGGTGGCATTTCTGGTAATGCTGGGTTATTTGCTACGGCTACAGATTTAGCCAAAATAATGCAGATGTATCAAAATTATGGAGTTTATGATGGTAAACGTTATTTTTCTGAAGCTACCGTAAAAGAATTTACAAAAATTCAATACCCTGATAATGAAAATAGACGTGGATTAGGATTTGACAAACCGTCTATAGGTAATGACACCTTAACGTTGAAAGATGCGTACCCTGCACCAGAAGTAAGTGCTGAAAGTTTTGGGCATTCTGGTTTTACAGGTACTTTTATATGGGCAGACCCAAAAGAAAAATTGGTTTATATTTTCTTGTCAAATAGAGTAAATCCGACAAGAAAAAGTAGAGGCATTTACACATTCAATATTAGAAGTGCAATTCAAGAGGTCTTTTATAAAGCAAAGAAAGAGTAATTAAAAACTATAATTCAATTCTAGTAATACGCTTCTTCGCAACACTGGAAATACAACAAAACTCTCATCAGGATTCGCATTAATATAGTCTTTAGTTGCCCCATTAGCACTTGCTCCAAAACTATTAGCACCATAGAAATTGGCAAGTCCTTTAGAATTAAATAGATTCGAAACTAAAATATTGGCAGATAAGTGAGTACTTATTTGATACCCAGCACCCATATTAAATATACTATAAGAATCAAGTTCAAAACCATTGGCTACGTTTCCAAAACGTTTCCCCATATATTGCCATTTAATAAATGCTGAAATTTTATTTTTCTGATATTCGCTACTCAAATTAGTCATCAATTTAGGAGTAAAGGCTAATGTGTTACCAGAAAAGTCTAACGTTTGATCGTCACCAGTATCAACAGAACCTGCTGCATCATAGATTTTCCATTTTGTAGCTTTCGGATCTTGAACAACGCCGTTAAAACGGAATGTAATATTTTTGATAGGTTCATAAACACTTTCCCATTCTAAGCCAATAGTTCTAGAGGTATTAAATAGTATAGGGGTATAGAAAATACTGTTATTATCTGAATCAAATTCAAAATTGGCAGTACCGATATTTTTTAATTCACTCCAGAATAACGTGCTTGTAAATGAAAAGTTACTGTGGGTATATTTAACACCTATTTCAGCTTGATTTATTTTTTGAACTTCTCCTTTTTTGTTGATGGGTACATTAGAAAAATTATTAAAGTAATAATTTAATTCAGGAGCTTTATTTCCCTGTGAAAATCTAAAGAATACCGATGATTTCGTATTCATTTTATAGTTAATACCTGCAGAAAAAGAAAGATAATTGTAGCTGAAATTAAAATGATCTTTTTCACTAGTTGGTTTTAAAATACCATTATCATAAGCTGTATTGTTATTTCCATCAAGCCCACCATCTTGAATATTTGGGGCAAAACGATCTTTACTACCTTTATGATTTATGGTTTCATAACGTAACCCTAAATCTAAATTAAAATCTTCTGATATTTCCCAGTTATCATTCAAAAAAGTAGCTATTTGACTTACATTGGCTTTTGAGTTTACAAAAAACAATCCTCCATAATTACTAATTCCATCATCATCAGACAATTCAATTATAGGTTCATTGGGATTTTCAAGTGTTACTTGAAGCATTCTGGGATTGGGTTCATAAGTGACATAACCAAAACTGCCTTGGTTAAAAAATGAGTTATCAGAAAACCCCAATGCAATACCACCCGTAATATTGTGATGGTCTATTTTTTTACTTAATGTTAACTGATCCATCCACTCATCAGCTTTATTTTCGATATACCACGCCGATGTACCCATAATAGCATCGTTTGGCAATGTACCATCAGTAAGATATTGAATGGGTTGTCCTGCTAAAATACCACTATTATCTATACGAGCTACTTCAGCACCTGATTGAGCATCTTTAAAAACAACTTGTCCAATAGGGAAATCAGCACCACTTATAAAATAGGCGAGGGGATCATTTAATGAAACAAAGGCATTACTTATTGAGGTCTGCCAATTGGCACTTTTGGCAGAAAATTTAAGATTATTTTTTAAGGTCCAGTTATGCCCTAAATTTTGAGAAATATCAAACCCAAAAGAAAGATCTTTCGCATGTACACCTTGTGATGGATTAAAACTATTGGTTGCACCTTGTGCTAAGTTTCTTCCATCAGGAATGTTAGCATTAAAACTAGGCATTAATAACGAAGTAGAACTAAAGTCTTGTCCAAAAGCAGGAGTAGGGTCATTCCAATTTACGGCAGCAACACCTGTATATCTGTTGGTGAAATCATCTAATAGTTTACCATAGAATTTTAGAGTACCATTTTTATTTTGTTTAATTAAATTAAATTTAAACTGTCCACCTTTACTAAAAGTAAAATTAGTATTACGAGCACCATCATCAATTCTATAATGTCCACCTGCATTTAAAAACCAGTTATTACCTAAAGGACTTCCTAAAAATGCGTCAATTTTACGGAGGTAATTATTTTCACCTTGAAAGCCACTGGATATTTTAATGTCACCACTAAATTTATTTTGAATCCCTTTAGAAATGAAATTATAAATTCCTCCAGGAGCATTTAAAGCCGTAATAGAAGCACTTCCACCTCTTAAAGCTTCTACTTTTTCAGTTGTTAAATCCAAGCGATGAAATAAATCAGGACTAAAGTAAGAATACTGAGCAAGACTTACAGGAAGTCCATCTTCTTGAAGTGAAACATAATACCATCCCATATCATCTTCTGCTGAAGCTGAAACACCGCGTGTATAAACTTTAGTAAAAACTTCACCAGCGGAAGCATCTACAAATGTTCCAGGAATACTTGAAAGTAAATTGGCTGTACCTTGTGGATAAACCTGTTGGATCATATCAGCGTTAAGAACACTCATTGAAGTGCTTGATTCTAACTGCACTTTAGGTTCAAAAGTTCCCGTAATAACAACATTTTGTAAATTGAGTAAATCCTCTTCCAAGACAAAATTTTGTAAGATTTCTTTTTCAGATACATAGATACTATCATGTATTGTTTTATAACCAATATATGATAATGTTAAGCTATAGTTACCTGATGGAATATTTTGAAATTTGAATTGTCCCTCAACATTGGTAGTAGTCCCAGAATAAGAGGGATTCAAGACAACATTAACACCTTCTAAAAGGATACCGTTAGTATCTTTTACTTCACCATGAATGGTTGTTTGAGCAATTATATAACTATTAAATAAGCCAAATAATAGCAGTGTAAATAATAGCTGTTTATTTCGGAAACGGTTCGTTTCAATGATTGTAAATAATTCCAAATAAGTAGGTTGTTTAAGGTTTACTCGGTAAAAGTAAGCCGTTGAATAGTAATAATAGTATCACAGTTTTCAACATAAATAGAAGCTTCTTTTTCTTTAACATAGCCATCAATCCAATAATAACGACATGGTTCTTGACGGACTTTGCTTTTAGAAAAATCAATATCTCCATTGAGTAACATTTGAACAATGACGGTAGAATCAATATTTTTATCGGTCATGAGTTGAATTACATCATCATCATAAACCCTGTGTTTACTTCTTAGAATTTCTAACATTCTTGCATTAGGTAAGTAATTACAAGAAGCTTCTTTTCCGTTTAATATGATCAACAATAAAATTATTCCTATTGTAAATCCGAATCCAAAAAAGATAAATCGGCGTTTTATTTCCATTAATAGTTTAAAATTAAAAAACAAGTAAATTAATGTCGTTATAAGGTAAGCTAAACCAATCGGCTACCGCTCTATTTGTTAAAATACCATGATAAAAGTACATACCTCTTTGTAAACTTTTATCAAAACGTGCAGCATTTTCAATACCACCTTCATCTCCAATTTCTAAGAGATAAGGTGTAAATATATTACTAATGGACAAGGATGCTGTTCTTGAATAACGTGAAGGAATATTTGGTACGGCATAATGAATTACACCATGTTTAACAAATGTAGGATTGTCATGTGTGGTTACCTCAGAAGTTTCAAAACAACCACCACTATCTATACTCACATCTACAATTATAGCACCATCTTTCATTATTTGAACCATTTCGTCACTCACTAATATGGGGGTTCTTGTTCTACCTCTTACTGCACCAATAGCCACATCGCAACGCATTAAAGCTTTTTGTAATGTTTTCGGTTGTATTGTTGATGTATATATAGGAGTACCTAAATTATGCTGTAATCTTCTTAATTTGGTTACAGAATTATCAAACACCTTAACTTGAGCTCCTAGACCAATTGCAGATCGTGCTGCGAATTCTCCAACAGTTCCAGCACCAAGAATAACAACATCAGGAGGAGCAACACCTCCAATATTACCTAATAATAGTCCATTACCAACACTACTGTTATTCATTAATTCAGCTGCAATTAGAATGGAAGAAATTCCTGCAATTTCACTTAGTGATTTTACCACCGGAAAAATTCCATGTTCATCTGAAATAAAATCAAACGCTATAGCTGTAATTCGCTTTTTAGCTAATGCTTCAAAGTATTTTTTGTTTTGTGTTTTTAATTGTAATGCAGAAAATAATACGCTTTGCGGATTTATATATTCAATTTCTTTAAGTGAAGGTGGCTCCACTTTTAAAATTAAATTACATCCAAATACTTCTTCCGCATCGTACGATATCTGTGCACCTGCTTCTGAATATTCAGAATCTGTATAATTAGCACCGTCACCGGCTGTAGATTCAATAATTATCCGATGACCTTGATTGGTCAAAGCAGCAACAGCATCTGGTGTAAGACAAATTCGTTTTTCTTGTAAATGTGTTTCTTTAGGAATACCGATAAACAATTCTCCTTTTTGCTTTCTAATTTCAAGCATTTCAGGTTTCGGCATTAATTGTTCTTTACTAAACGGCGAATATTGTTTACTCATGTTGTTGAGTTATTAGATAATTGGTTAACTTTTAAACTTCTAACTCCATCTTCATTTGCTGATAATGAAATTTTATCAGCTTTTAAAGGTAACAAATTTTTAATATTCTCTGGCCATTCAATTAAGCACCAGTTATTACTATCAAAATATTCTTCTACCCCCATATCTAATGCTTCTTCTTCATCATTTATTCTATAGAAATCAAAATGATAAATGCTTTCACCTTCATTAGAAACATATTCATTAACTAATGAAAATGTAGGAGAACTTACTACGTCGTCAACCCCTAATTGTTTTACAATTTCCTTAATCAAGGTTGTTTTGCCAACTCCCATTTCTCCATAAAAAAGTAGGATTTTACTTGAAGCCGAATCGATAATTTCACTTGCTACCTCTTGTAGTTGATCTATGGTGTAATTTTTATTCATTATATACTATAAATACTATTGATATGACTGTCATTACGAGGAGCTCCATAGAATTTATGCGATAAATTCCAATTCTTAACGCGACGTGGCAATCTCATTATTATAATCTGAATGTTCATTAAGTAGTTTTGTTTTTCACGCACAGATTGCAGCGTTTTACTGCTAATTACTACTGAACATTACCATTTAATTTTCACTCCTCCATAGAATGATATACATTTTGTACATCATCTTCTTCTTCTAATTTTTCTAATAATTTATCAACATCAGCTTTTTCTTCTTCTGTTAATTTTTTAGTAGTGGTTGGAATTCTTTCAAAATCTGAAGATAAAATTTCAACATTTTTCTCATCTAAATAGCTTTGAATAGCACCAAATGATTCAAAAGGAGCATAAATCATCAGTCCATCTTCATCTTCAAAAATTTCTTCAACTTCAAAATCTATCAATTCAAGTTCTAGTTCTTCTAAATCCATATTTAATTCCTCTGTAGAAACTCTAAAGTTACACGTATGATCAAACATAAAAACAACGGAACCTGATGTACCTAAATTACCATCACACTTAGTAAATGCCGCACGAACATTAGCTACCGTTCTGTTATTGTTATCCGTCGCTGTTTCAACTAACACAGCAATACCATGTGGAGCATAACCTTCAAAAAGAACTTCCTTGTAATCTGCTGTATTTTTATCAGATGCTTTTTTAATAGCACGTTCTACATTTTCCTTCGGCATATTAGCAGCCTTGGCATTCTGAATAACGACGCGTAACCGTGAGTTCGATTCAGGATTTGGACCACCTTCTTTTACGGCCATTACAATGTCTTTACCAATACGTGTAAAGGTTTTGGCCATCGCTGACCAACGCTTCATTTTTCTTGCTTTTCTAAATTCAAATGCTCTTCCCATGTTTTATTTTATTGGGTTATTTATTCTGTTTCTAATTCTAATTATCGTTTTTTTTTAATTTCTTTAATCTACATGTATAAAATATAATGGTCTACCTGTTTGTGAAAATGTTTGTTTTGCTTTTTCATGATTATCTTCAAATGTTTCTAACGGTGTTCTTTTACAGATACCATAAGAATAATGATATTTAAGAAGTTTTAAATCTGTCTCTCCAAAGGTGATTTTTTTACCATTGCAATTTGAAAAGACACTTTCACATGGCACTTTTGAAGTTGTATAAAAATGACCTAATGAGCGTATAAAACTTTTCATTAAATATTTTTTATTTACCTCTGCGTTTTTGAACGTAGTTGTATTTATTTCCAATTTGGTATCATATATTTTTCCCTTATTCCAATAACTATGAAAATTAATATATTTATTAGCACTCATATTTTTTGAATACTTATGGCTATGATTTTCATCTATCTGATAAATGACATAATTTGACTCCTCTAAATTTGATACAAAGGAGATGTTTAAAGAATCAATCTCATTTGAAATTTTCATTGACAAATTTCGTATTACTTGTTCATATTCTTTATCTACTGATTCGCTAAAATATAATTTTATTGGTTCTGTCCATAAGACCATATATTCCTTCCTTTTGTCACTTTTTTTTGAGTGATATTTCCTGTAAACTACATCTTTATATATTTCTAATAAAGTAGAGTCAACTTTTTCATAGGGTACCGAAACGCCTCTTGGTTTATAATCTTTAACTAATACTAATGTATCATTGTTATTAAATTTAAAACTTAAAGAATCAACTTTAGTTAATGGTCTTTTATAATGTTGTTTAAATGATTTTAAGGTCATGTAAGTTCTACGTTCGCTAATGACTCTACGTTTTACACCAATTTTATTTCCTTTTTTTATTAAGCCATGGACTAAAATTAACGTGTCATTACCATTGATTTTTAATTTATTCAGATCCTCTTTAGTAATCTCCTTTTTATAGATACTTCTATATATTTTTAATGGAATATATGTTGGTCCATCTTCTTTATTTACAATTTGTTTTTGAGAAAAACTATTTGGAATTGTTATTAATAAAATAATTATAAAGTAAATATATTTTTTCATGTAATATTATTTTGATATCACCAGGTTTTAAATAAAATAATCATTAATTCTAATTTAACATATCTGAATGTAAATTTGACTCCTGATAATTTTAAACCTGCAAAATCCCCAAATTAAATTTCTTTTCAATAGGAGCGTGGTTAGCGGCTTCAATCCCCATACTAATCCAAGTTCTAGTATCTAAAGGATCTATAACCGCATCTGTCCAAATTCTAGAGGCGGCATAATAGGGAGAAACCTGATTATCGTATCTGTTTTTTATTTTGTTAAAAAGTTCATCTTCTTTTTCTTTGGTAATTTTCTCTCCTTTTTTCTCTAAAGATGCTTTTTCAATTTGTAGTAATACTTTGGCTGCAGAATTACCACTCATAACGGCCAATTCAGCACTTGGCCAAGCAAAAATAAGGCGTGGGTCATAGGCTTTTCCACACATGGCGTAATTACCAGCACCATAACTATTCCCAATAATTACGGTGAATTTAGGTACTACTGAATTACTAACAGCATTCACCATTTTGGCTCCGTCTTTTATAATGCCTCCATGCTCTGATTTACTACCTACCATAAAGCCTGTTACATCTTGTAAAAATACTAACGGAATTTTCTTTTGGTTACAATTGGCAATAAAACGTGTGGCTTTATCAGCACTGTCAGAATAAATAACCCCTCCAAATTGCATTTCTCCTTTGGCAGTTTTTACAACTTTCCGCTGATTGGCTACAATACCCACGGCCCAACCATCAATACGTGCATACGCCGTAATTAATGATTTACCATAACCGGCTTTATATTCATCATATTCAGAATTATCTACCAATCGCTTTATAATTTCGAACATGTCATATTGTTCAGCTCTTGATTTAGGTAAGATACCGTAAATTTCTTCGGGGTTTTCCTTTGGATCTAGAACTTTTGCACGATTATAACCTGCTTTATCAAAATCGCCAATTTTATCAACAATATTCTTAATCGTATCTAAAGCATCTTTGTCATCTTTTGCTTTATAATCTGTTACTCCAGAAATTTCGCAATGGGTTGTTGCTCCTCCTAGTGTTTCATTATCAATACTTTCTCCAATGGCAGCTTTTACCAAATAACTACCGGCAAGGAAAATACTTCCTGTTTTATCAACAATTAAGGCCTCATCACTCATAATAGGTAAGTAGGCCCCTCCTGCAACACAACTGCCCATAACGGCAGCTATTTGGGTAATACCCATGCTACTCATTATAGCATTATTTCTAAAAATGCGACCGAAATGTTCTTTATCAGGAAAAATTTCATCCTGCAAAGGCAAATAAACACCCGCAGAATCTACCAAATAAATGATAGGAAGTCTATTCTCAATAGCAATTTCTTGTGCTCTTAAATTCTTTTTACCTGTAATGGGAAACCAAGCTCCAGCTTTAACCGTAGCATCGTTTGCAACGACAATACATTGTTTGCCTTTAACATAACCAATTTTCACCACTACACCACCCGAAGGACAACCACCATGTTCTGCATACATTCCTTCTCCAGCAAATGCTGCTATTTCAATACGATTAGACTTATTATCTAACAAATAATCTATACGTTCTCTAGCCGTTAGTTTGCCCTTAGCATGTTGCTTTTCAATCCGTTTTTTACCACCACCATTATAAACATCACGTAATTTATCTCTGAGAGCTCCAACTTGTAATTTGTTGTGGTCTTCGTTTTTATTAAAATTTATATCCATAAAATTGATTTCGATAGCATTGGCTAAAATACAAAAATAAACGATTTTTAATCTATAATATTTCTGGATTTTTACCATTTCACCTCTCCTTTAGAGAGGTCATAACTTTGTTTTTTTAAAGTTATGGGTTAGGAAAAATAAAAAGTTTTTAAAACAATATCAGCCTATCATTAGATACCTTTAAAAAGAACTTTTTATCGTATCTTTGATAAAATCTTAATATATAAACCTTATTTTATTAAATGCCTAAAAAGGAAATTATTGCATTTGCAGGAAGTAACAGCAAACAATCTATAAATAAAAAACTGGTTGTTTTGGCATCGGAAGAATTAAAGAAGATAAAGGTGAATATATTAGATTTAAATGATTTTGAGTTACCTTTATATTCTATTGATGAAGAAAACGAAAATGGATACCCAGAAGCTGCCCAACGATTTAATGAATTATTAAATAATTCGGACGGTATTATTCTTTCATTGGCGGAGCATAATGGAGCCTATTCGGTGGCTTTTAAGAATGTTTTTGATTGGGTATCTCGAATTGATAAAGTTGTTTGGAAAAATAAACCTATGTTGCTTTTGTCAACATCACCAGGTGGTAGAGGAGGAGCCTCAGTTATGGAAATAGCACTGGGCAAATTTCCAAGAATGGGTGCTGATATTATAGCTAATTTTTCATTGCCTTTTTTTAATGATAATTATAGCGAAGCAGGCATTACTGATAAACAAATGAATATTGAATTTTTAAAAGGAATTAACGATTTTGAAATGGCTTTATAAAAATGGAAGCTTCAAAAGAAATAATAAAGGAGTATAGTAATCAAGAATTATAAACCTGATGTTTGTATCCATTCTAAGTTATGTTGGATAGGTTTATTACAAGTTTTTAATCCCCAAAACAGACCTTGGGTAAATATGAATGGAGCTGCTCAGAGCGTATTGAAAATTAAGTAAATGCATGTCTTTCAGGTGCACTAACCATTAAAAAAGATTTAAATAAAGAAATAAAGAAATAATGAAAAGTGAAAACATTAAAATTACTGTAGCGGAAAACGGACCACTATTAGTTAATGGAACTTGTGCAGTTACCAACACAGATGGTTCAATTGATATAAAAGAGAAAATAACCGCTTTTTGTAGATGTGGTGCATCAAACAATAAACCATATTGCGATGGGGAACATAAAAAAATTAATTTTATAAGTTAAACTTAATGTAATAGAAATTATTTGCAGGGATATTGACATAAAAGATCAGTGCGATGTTGTAGTCACTGTTAGTTTTCAAGTAAAAAAGGAATCGTAATTATACCGCTTTGTTCGTTCAAATAATCTGTAATTGATAAAACAGTAACGTATTTAGAGGCATTAGCTTGATTTTGTTTTAATAACTAAAAATTAGAAAATGGAAATAATCATTTATGGTAAAAAGGAAGATGCTCACACGGTGGCATTCAAAAACTTTTTAAGAATGGCTGAAATTGATTTCATTTACAAAAATTTAGCTATTGACGAAGAAGCGGCAAAGCATACAAAAGAATTATATGATGGAGCTATTAAATACCCAACACTAATTGTAGATGGTGAAGTGTATTTGACCCCAACTTCAGATACTTTTAATAAAGTGATGAAAGAATTGCACTTAAGAGGCTAAAATTTGGCGTTTTCTAATTGTATGTGCCTTTTATTGGCATTTCTAAATATTTGTAACGATATTTGCTCTACCAACTAAACTTCTAATATTATGATAATGAATAAAAATACCGTATTGGGTTATGCCACGTTAATTATGATTGCAATGGGTGTAATATTAATTGCTCTAGGAGCTTTTAGATATGATGATGTTGCGGGATGGGGTTTTGCTGCTGTAGGTATCGGTTTCTTCGCAAATGCATGGGTGTTTAATGCACTTAAAGGACGTGTGTAAAAAGAGCACATTCCTTGTCATTCCTTAAGGTAAGAGAATTTTGATACTTAAAATAGTCAATTATACTGCCTAGACCTCGTAGTAAAGATTTCAAAAATTAATAATAAAATAAATAATTAGTAAAATAATGGCTGACGATAAAAAAGTTATTTTTTCAATGAATAAGGTTTCAAAAACCTTTCAAAGCACAAATAAACAGGTATTAAAAGATATCTATCTAAGCTTCTTTTATGGGGCCAAAATTGGAATATTGGGATTAAACGGTTCTGGTAAATCTACCTTGCTGAAAATAATTGCTGGAATTGAAAAAAATTACCAAGGAGATGTTGTTTTTGCTCCAGGTTATAAGGTTGGTTATTTAGAACAAGAACCGAAATTAGATGAAACTAAAACTGTAATTGATATTGTTAAAGAAGGTGTAGCAGAGACAGTTGCAATTCTAGACGAATACAATAAAATTAATGACATGTTTGGGTTGGAAGAAGTATATTCTGATGCAGATAAGATGGAAAAATTAATGGCTCAACAGGCAGAACTTCAAGATAAAATTGATGCTTCCAATGCATGGGAATTAGATACCAAGTTAGAGATTGCAATGGATGCCTTAAGAACTCCTGAAGGTGATACGCCTATTAAGAATTTATCTGGTGGTGAAAGACGACGTGTTGCGTTATGTAGATTATTATTACAAGAACCTGAAGTTTTATTATTAGATGAGCCAACAAACCATTTAGATGCAGAATCTGTTCATTGGTTAGAGCATCATTTAGCACAATATAAAGGAACTGTAATTGCAGTAACGCATGATAGGTATTTTCTAGATAATGTAGCGGGTTGGATTTTGGAATTGGATAGAGGTGAAGGTATTCCTTGGAAAGGGAATTATTCTTCTTGGTTAGATCAAAAGTCAAAACGATTGGCACAAGAAAGTAAAACAGCTTCTAAACGTCAAAAGACATTAGAACGTGAGTTAGACTGGGTACGACAAGGAGCGAAAGGAAGACAAACTAAGCAGAAAGCAAGGTTAAAGAATTATGATAAACTGTTGAGCCAAGACCAAAAACAATTGGATGAAAAGTTAGAAATTTACATTCCTAATGGTCCACGATTGGGGACAAATGTTATAGAAGCCAAAGGGGTGAGCAAAGCATTTGGTGATAAATTATTATATGAAAATTTAAACTTTAACTTACCTCAAGCAGGTATCGTAGGAATTATTGGTCCTAACGGTGCTGGTAAAACCACTATTTTTAAAATGATAATGGGCGAGGAAAAACCAGATAAAGGAGAATTTATTGTTGGAGACACTGCAAAAATTGCCTATGTAGATCAGGCACATTCAAACATTGATCCAGACAAGAGTATTTGGCAAAACTTTTCCGATGAGCAAGATTTAATTTTAATGGGAGGAAAGCAAGTTAATTCTAGAGCTTATTTAAGCCGATTTAACTTTTCTGGTAGTGAGCAAAACAAAAAAGTAAATACCCTTTCAGGAGGTGAGCGTAACAGATTACATTTAGCCATGACGCTAAAAGAAGAGGGTAATGTTTTACTTTTAGATGAGCCAACTAATGATTTGGATGTAAACACATTAAGAGCTTTGGAAGAAGGTCTAGAAAACTTTGCGGGTTGTGCAGTTGTTATTAGTCACGACCGTTGGTTTTTAGATAGAATTTGTACACATATTTTAGCTTTTGAAGGTGACAGTGAAGTGTATTTCTTTGAAGGAGGATTTAGTGAGTATGAAGAAAATAAGAAGCAACGTTTGGGTGGTGATTTAATGCCAAAACGTATTAAATATAAAAAGTTGATTCGTTAATTTTTGTTCTAAAACTTTTTCATTAAAATGAAGACATCAGTAAAATTATTTTTTTTAATTGCTTTTCTGATTATTCCATTGGCATTATGTGCACAAGATAAAGAGCCAAATGTGTTTTTAATTACACTTGATGGAGTGAGATGGCAAGAAGTATTTACGGGAATAGATTCTAAATTAATAGAAAATGAAAGTTATACAGAAAATAAGGAACAATTAACAAGTTTATTTGAAGGGAATACGCCAGAAGAAAAAAGAAAAAAATTAATGCCTTTTTTCTGGAATACAATTGCTAACAAAGGGCAATTGTATGGTAACAGAAATGCAGGTAGTAAAGTAGATGTAATTAACAAAATGGTCTTTTCATATCCTGGCTATAATGAGATTTTAAGTGGTTTTTCTGATGATGAAAATATCGATAGTAATAATAAAGAGTATAATAAAAACACAACAATCTTAGAGAAAGTAAATAATTTACCTGCTTACAAAGGTAAAGTTGCTGCATTTGCCAGTTGGGATGTCTTTCCTTATATAATTAATGATAAGCGAAGTGGAATTCCAGTAAATGCAGGTTATATGGATGCTTCTGAAAATTTAAATGCTCAAGAAGTTTTATTAAATGAAATGCAATGGCTAGCACCAATAATATGGAAAAATGTTCGATTAGATGTGTTTACACATCATTTTGCAAAAGAATATATTAAGAAGAATAATCCGAAATTAGTATATATCGCATATGGTGAAACAGATGATTTTGCACATGACGGTTCGTTTAATTCCTATATAAAATCTTTAAAAAATACGGATGCTTTAATTGAAGATTTATGGGACTATGTTCAGGAAAATGAATTTTATAAAAACAACACCTATTTTATAATTACGACTGATCATGGTAGAGGGGTGGGAGTAGAAAAGAGTAGTAGCTGGACTAGTCATGGAAAAGAGGTCATTGGTGCCACTCAAACTTGGTTAGCGGTGTTAGGTCCAAAAATAGAGGCTAAAGGTGAAATTAAAGAGGATACACAATTCTATAACAATCAAGTAGCGGCTACGGTACTTGAGTTATTGAAAGTTTCTGTTTCAAAAGAAAAAATGGGTGAACCCGTTCCAACTATTTTAAAATAGTTGAGGACATGATAACCGATGTTTTCCAGTTTTATGTGATTCTTTAAAACTGCTCTTCCTATTTTTACGTAAATAGTATAAAAAGCAAACTATGCATATTTTAAAAGCTTTCATTATCCTAATTGCTTTAACAAGTTGTATGTCTAATAATACAGTTCTGCCTGTAACAGAAAATGAAATTATAGATAATGATTCCATAATTGTGGTATCAGACACCACAAACATAGCAACAGACACCGTTTCTGTACCTGTTAACACCATAAAACACTATTTAGCCTTAGGCGATAGTTACACCATTGGGCAGAGTGTTTCTTCAGAAAACAGTTTCCCTGTACAATTGGCCAAATGTATTGAAGACACCTCTAAAACTGAATTAAATGTAGAAATTATTGCCACCACAGGTTGGACTACAAGTAATTTAATAGACGGCATAGATTATGGAACGAAGCGAATTTCTTATGATTTAGTGACGTTACTTATCGGCGTAAACAATCAATATCAAGGGAAGTTATTTAGTGTTTATGAAAAAGAATTTGTCATTTTATTAGAGCAGTCAATCAAACTTGCTAATAACATTAAGAAGAATGTAATTGTTGTTTCAATTCCGGATTATGCGTATACACCTTTTGGACAAAGTGGTAACCCAGGTAAAATTTCTAGTGAAATTGATACGTATAATAAGTTTGCTGAGGATACCGCTAAAAAAAATGGTGTACTCTTTGTAAACATAACAGATATTACCAGACAAGGTTTAAATGATCCTAATTTGGTGGCCAGTGATAATTTACATCCTTCAGGTAAAGCGTACCAGAAATTTTCAGAAAGAATCTGCCCCAAAGCAGTTGCTATAATTAACTAATATAAATAGCTATTATTTATCTGACCAAACGGCCAATTCGTTTCCGGATGGGTCTAAAAACTGAAACCGTTTTCCTCCAGGAAAAGAGAAAATATCTTTGGTAATTCTGCCACCACATACAATTATTTTCGTTTTTATGTCGCTAAGATTTTGATGAAACAAAACGACCAATGCTCCATTCACTATTTCATCTATAGTAAATTCAAAACCACCATCTAGTCCACTTTCAGAAAATGCGGTATAAGTAGTTCCATAATCAATAAATGACCAACCAAAAGCATCTGAGTAAAAGTCCTTAATTTCTTCCAAATTATAAGCTCTGAATTCAATATAATTAATATGATTACTTTTATTTTCCATTTATTAAATCCTAATTGTTATAATTATAATCAACATTACAAATATTAATAGTAAAGTCCGTTTTTTTCAATTGAATGTATTGCTTTCTTTTCATGTTCTATGATAGCATCAAAACTGTCCTTAGGTAAATTACTTTCCACACTTAAATAAGTGATTGTAAACCCTTTTAATATTTCATTAAAAATCAGCTTTACTCTTTCTAAATGATAATCAGAAGTTATAACTGTCAACTTTATATGGTTTAAATTTTTGATGATAGGTCTAATTTTAACAGCATCATCAACAGTGTTTGATGATAATGCACATTCTAGAAAAGCATTTTCTGGAATTCCTTCATTAATTAAATAATTTTTGGCAATAGAAGCATGCGATTGAGCTGAAGTATTAAAGTGTGGCCCCCAACCACCAGTGCAAAGAATTAAAGTATTCTTTTTATAATGATTCAAACAACCGTTTAATCTGCTGATAGAAATTGTACCTAAATCTCCATTTGGAGAATTAGGAGAACCTAAGATAATGAGAATTTCTTGAGACATGGGATGTTGTAATTATTTCTTATACCAATCTCTAAGCCTTACTTCAATCTTACTATTTTTATCATTTACCAACTTCTTAAAAACCTCGGTATCACTCATATCAGGATTACCTCTATAATGATAAGGATAAACAATTTTAGGTTTAAATTCTAGAACAGCACTTGCGGCTTGATTAATATCCATGGTATAGGGTAAATTCATACAAACAAAAGCAATATCGATATCTTTTAAAGCCCGCATTTCTTTTATATCCTCCGTATCTCCACTAATATAAAGGGCTTTACCACCAAGATTTATAAAATAACCATTGCCTCGCCCTTTTGGGTGCTTTGAATTTTCCTCTTCAGGTAAATTATACATAGGAATAGTATTTATAAAAATTTCTCCATGAACAGCCATTTCTCCATTCTTAACTATTTCCAATTGACTCTCATAATCCGTTTTAAGCATTTCAGCTACAGCAGGTGGCACAATGAATTTTGCTTTTTGGGTATCAATTCCCGCTAATGTTTTTAAATCAGTATGATCACCATGAATGTCAGTAATTAAAATAAGGTCAGGTGCAGTAATTCCTTTGTATAATTCAGATCCACCATACGGATCTACATAAATAGTAGTATTATTCCATTGAAGTACTAAAGCCCCATGTGTTATAGGCTGAATGATAATAGCACCATCATTAGTTTTTATAGTGTCTGCAGGAACTCGCTGTGCAAAATTGAAACCAATGCTTAGCATACAAAAAACGAAGGATAAGATAATTTTATTCATAATTTTATAGGAGTATTAAAGTATTGGTATTAATTGAATTCTATTTTAAAAGAAATTAATTATTTCTTTAATGCCTTCATAAAAAATTTGTTACTACATTATTTTTTTTACCTCATGTTTTACAACTTCAATTGCTGTTTGGGTAGGTGATTCTTCATTTAAAAGTTTTTGTAATACAGCTTCTCTCATTTTGTTAGCCGTACTTACTTCACCCTCTAACATAGTTTCTTTTAATAAATTTAGGGTGTTGTTTTTTGCAGTTACAATAGTTTTCCAACAATTGCTACTTATATAAAT
This sequence comes from Aureibaculum luteum, assembly GCF_003449015.1. Taxonomy (GTDB): domain Bacteria; phylum Bacteroidota; class Bacteroidia; order Flavobacteriales; family Flavobacteriaceae; genus Aureibaculum; species Aureibaculum luteum. The sequence goes on from NZ_QRGD01000002.1 coordinate 512,592, forward strand.
TTGTTGAGCTAGGTTATGTTCATACTCTTGTTCTATGTTGGCTAGTAATTTTTTGAAATAAGCAGGTTTATCTTCACTAGAAGGTACTACTCTCACTAATAAATTGTTAGGAGAAATTCGTTCTAAAAAAAGAACCATTCGCTCATAAGCTTGTAATCTAAGGGGTAATGCTGTTTTTTGATTTTCTTTTAACAGTGTAAACGTACGTCTGTTAGATTCGTTTTTACTTACTTGTTTAAAGAAAAAAAGGGCTACCAAGCCTGTAACAATAGCAGGTAATGTGTAGCTTAACAGTTCAATAATTTTAGTTGTATCCATGGGGTGGGTTAAAAATTGAATTTCAAATTTATATATTTTTTCATGTAATTTGGGTAAAAATAAAGAATTATAAATAGAGAAAAGTTGAATCAAATAAAAAAAATAAAAAAAACTTTGAGATAGGGGTAGGAATTTTTAATAGTTAGTTGTTTAATATATAAATAGGAATATCAACGGCGATTTTTTCGCTATTCTAATTAAAGCTAAACACCATGAAAAAAAATTATTTATCAGAACTATTTGTGCTGGTTTTATTGCTATCACAATTAACAGCCTTCGCTAATGAAGGTTTAATAGTCACTTCAAAAGAAGTACCTATCAAATCGAATACCTTTACCAGTACTACAGACCCAGGATGGTCGTATACCTGTGATGATGGTATCGAAGTTGAATTACTAAGTTTAGGATTAAAAAATAACGTGCCTGTTTCTTTAAGTATTGGGGATACTAAAGATATTGAGCGTGTTGTTGTTGAAATCGTATACAAAGGGAATAACCCTGGAAGTACTATTGAAATTGAAGATGCTGACGGTAATAAGTACTCAGCTTCTAGAGTTGTACCAACGGGAGGAAGTACCAATGTTTGGTATTATAGAACTGAATTACCAGCTACTTCAGCGGTAAATTATAACAATACGACACAAGCGAGCCATGCACAATCAATATTGGCTTATGTATTTAGAAAGAAAAATAATGGAACTTCTAGTTCAGGAGTTTTTACTGCGTTAAGTGGATATAATAATATAGAAACAACTACAATTCCTATTCAAACGGATTCAGGTCCTAGAACGGTAACTGTAGAATTACCTATTTCAGAATTAACACCAGACGGTAGATATATTCATATAGAAGTTTCTGCAGCTGACGGCAGTTTTGCTGAATTAACAGAAACAATTAACAGTTTTCCTTCAGGACAATGTTGTATTAAAGTTTTTGAACTTAAAATGACGAATGTTGCTGGTAATGTAGATGAAATTGATATAAAAATTGATACACGAACTAAAAAGAATGGTCAAACCGTGAATGGGCAATCATGGGTTATGGGTGGTGCCATTAAAACCAATGTAAGATGTAGTTGTGTTGAGAATGATACAGAATTGCCAACAGCAAATAATTTTCAAGATTATATTTTATTAGAAGACCTATCTCAAATGCCAGTGGTTACTTTTTCTGACAACTGTTCAGCAGTAACTATAGAATATCAAGAATATAAAAGCAGAGAATCTTGTGATATTGATTTTAATACAACCAATACAGATTCAAATGTAACTTTTAATGGAATGGCAGGCGATACAGAGCATTCTTGGAGTAATGGACATTATGTTCAAGTACTTGATGGTTCGGCTAAAATTTTAGGAAGAATACGAAATAATACAGATACTAATTCTGGTTGGGATGTTAATTTATACTTCGAGAAAGTTATGGGATATGCACTGTGGATCAATGCAGGTGGACAAGCACCAACCGCAGCTGATAAAGACAGACATAAATATGGAAACGTAGATTTTACGAAAACAAATGACTTTACCGGTTTTGGAGCAAATGCAACTGATAACCTAGCATTAGTAAATAGTAATCCACATTATTTAGATATTGGACCAAGAGATCAATTTGGCTACCCAAGTGTTGCATTCTATTTAGCATATTCAGGTAATGTAAATGGACAAGCCATACCAAGTGGACAACATATAGAAATGGATGGAGCCTTTACAAAATGTGTAAGAGCCAGAGATGGAGCCGATTTATGGGTAAGAGAATGGACGGTTACGGATGCAGCGGGTAATACTGCAGTTTTTGTTCAACGAGTAGAAGTAGAAGTTTATTAAGCTAGTATTAAATAAAAAATTTAGAAAGATGAAAAAATTAAGTTTTATATATATTTTAGTTTGTGTTGGCTTTATAGCAAATGCTCAGTTGCAACACGAGGGTTTTAATTCAACAAGTATGCCTGACGGATGGTCGGCTACTAATTCAGCCAGTGGTCATAATTGGACCTTTGGTGATACAAACGCTTTAAAAGGGAGTGGTATGGAAAACCCAGCTTCTTTTCAATCAGGTGGCGTGGTTTTTAATGATTATAATGCGGGTAGCTTTAACCATAATGTGGTAGGCTTAACAAGTCCTTCAATTAATTTAATAGAAAAAGGTGTTGTTGAAGCTTCTATAGAAATTACCTATAATCTAAGATCTTTTGCTAGTGACGGAACATTTAAAGTAAATGTTTGGGATGGTGAAATTTGGCAAAATGTATTAAACACAGCTGCTGATTCAGGTGAAAAAAATAGTGGAGAACATACTTCTAGTGTTTTGGATGTAACTCCATATATAAATAGTGATTTTAAAGTTGAATTTGTATTTGATGATGGAAATTCTTTAACATGGGGTGTAGGTATTGATGATTACAAATTAATGGGTGTACAAGGATCAAGTATTAAAGGACTTGAAAGTATTGGTTTTAGATACTATCCTAACCCTGTTGTAGACGGTGAATTAACCTTAGAATCTAGTGAAGAAATCTCATCGATTAATGTATATAATAGTATCGGACAAGTAATAATGACAAAAGAAGCTGTTAATTTAGAATCTAAACTTAACATGCAACATTTGGCATCTGGTGCTTATGTAGTAAAGGTTAATATTGGCGAAAACACTGGTGTTTTTAAGGTGATTAAGCCATAATTAATAATAGTTGGTTAATTGAAAAAGGCTCCAATATGGAGCCTTTTTTTTTGTTTTAGTATGGTGAAGAAAATTGTTTTATTGAACCTTAAAACTAATAGGTAGTATATATTTCACATCTATATTTTCACCGTCTCTAGAACCAGGTTTCCAATTTTTCATTAAACGAACAACACGTATTGCTTCCTCTTTAAAAAGTTTACTTTTACTTTTATTTACGCTTATATTTTTTAGTCCCCCTTCTTTAGAGATTGTAAACCGAACATACACTTTGTCCGAAATACCTTGCTGTTGCAATATTTCAGGATATCTTATTTGTTTTCTTATATGACTATAAATAGCATTAACACCGCCTTCATATTCAGGTTGAATAAAATAATTAAAATGCTCAATTTCATTACCCTTTTCGTCAAAACAATGGCCTTCAACAAAAGTGTTATTTTTAAAAATGTCTTTCCGCTTTACCGTTTTGTCATTATAATAGGTAATCAGTTCACCATCTAATTTATCGTCTTTGTAATTTTCTATGATTTGAAGATATCCGGAAGCATTAAAAATTTTACTAGTACCATGTCTTGTCCAAAGTTCAATACTAGAATTCTTTTTATTCATATTTGAATAATTAGTTTCGCTAATCAGTTTACCAGATTTATCAAACTTTTTTGACTTTCCACTTCCAGTGAGAGTATCTGAAAAAATATAATGTGAAATAGTGACTGCATTTTCACTATCCGTTTTAGCACCAAAGGCATCAAAGTAGTATTTTTCAATTTTTTGTTGAGCAAAAATATTGCTCATTATAAAAAATGAAACACTCAATAGTAATATTTTTTTCATAAATATTACTTTAGTACTCACTTGTAAAATGTAATTTAACACTTGGGTATTTACTTTGTGTCATTTGCATTGTAAAGGCAGAATCTGCTAAAAACACCAATTGCCCTTGTTTGTCTTTTGCTAAATAACGTTGTTTTACACGTTTAAAATCTGCAAATTCATCATTTTTATGGTCTGTAGGTTCTACCCAGCATGCTTTATGAACATTTAAGTTTTCATAAGTACATTTTGCACCATATTCATGTTCCAATCGGTATTGAATTACTTCATATTGTAATGCACCAACGGTTCCAATTACTTTTCTACCGTTCATCTCTAGTGTAAACAATTGAGCAACACCTTCATCCATCAATTGGTCTAAACCTTTCGTTAACTGTTTAGATTTCATAGGGTCCGCATTATTTACATAACGGAAATGCTCTGGAGAAAAACTCGGCACACCTTTAAAGTGCAATACTTCGCCCTCTGTTAAGGTATCTCCAATTTTAAAATGTCCAGTATCATGCAATCCTACGATATCTCCAGGAAAGGACTCATCTACAATTTCTTTTTTCTCTGCAAAAAAAGCATTGGGACTAGAAAATTTTAATTTTTTATTATGACGAACATGCAAGTATGGAGCATTTCGCTTAAAAGTACCTGATACAATTTTTACAAATGCTAAACGATCTCGGTGTTTAGGATCCATATTGGCGTGAATTTTAAATACAAACCCCGTTAATTCCTTTTCTTTAGAATCAACCAAACGTTCCTCCGCTTTTTTCGGTTGTGGGGAAGGAGCAATATCAATAAAACAATCTAACAATTCTTTTACACCAAAATTATTTAAGGCAGAACCAAAAAAAACAGGTTGCTGATGTCCCGCTCTATATGCTTCCAAATCAAAATCAGGATATACTTCTATGGCTAATTCTAACTCTTCACGCAATACATTGGCTGCTTTTTGGCCAATCATGATATCTAATTCAGGGTTGTTAATGTCATCAAATTCAACACCTTCAGAAACAACTTGCTTTTTGTCTCCTGAAAATAAGTTTAATGTCTTATCCCAAATATTGTAAATACCTTTAAAATCATACCCCATACCAATAGGGAAACTTAAAGGAGTTACGGTTAAGCCTAATTTCTGTTCAACTTCATCTAATAAATCAAAGGCATCTTTACCTTCACGGTCTAATTTATTTATAAAAACAATGATGGGTATGTTTCGCATACGGCAAACTTCCACCAATTTTTCCGTTTGCTCTTCAACCCCTTTGGCAACATCAATTACCACAATAACACTATCTACAGCGGTTAACGTTCTAAAGGTATCTTCAGCAAAATCTTTATGCCCAGGGGTATCTAAAATATTAATCTTTTTGTCTTTATAAATAAAAGCCAATACTGATGTAGCTACAGAAATACCACGCTGACGCTCAATTTCCATAAAGTCAGATGTAGCTCCTTTTTTTATTTTATTATTTTTTACAGCACCGGCTTCTTGAATGGCACCACCAAAAAGTAATAATTTTTCTGTTAATGTTGTTTTACCCGCATCTGGATGCGATATAATTCCGAAAGTTCTTCGGCGTTCAATTTCTTTTAAAAAGGACATGTTTATTTTTTATGGATGGCAAAGATAGTGTTAAGTTTCAAGATTAAAAATTAAAAAGCTAAGCATAACTATAAGGATAATACAAAACCAATTAATTTAACATTTTACATTCTAATGGAATTCTAACCTTACAATGTATCCTCTTTCATACAATATTTTATCTTTGTTGATTATCTAAATTTTATATAAAATCGTAAAACAAATATTAGTAATAGAAGACGAGCCCAATGTTGCGGCGTTTATAAGTCAAGGACTTCAAGAATCGGGATATAAAGTATTTTTAGCCTACAATGGTTCTAATGGATTAGATTTGTTGCAACAAATGCAAATAGATTTAGTGGTACTTGATGTTATTTTACCAAAGATGGATGGACGAGAGGTTGCAAAAAGAATTAGAGAAATGGGGTATACCTATCTACCTATAATAATGTTAACGGCCTTAGGTACAACTGAAAATATAGTAAAAGGGTTAGATTCTGGTGCAGATGACTACCTTATAAAACCGTTTAAGTTCAAAGAGCTATTAGCTAGAATTCGTGCTCGTACTAGAAATAAAGGTGTACCTGTTGTTAACAACCCCAAATTAACCTTAAAAGATTTAGAATTAGATACAGAGGCTAAATTGGTAACACGAGCAGGCGAGGAGATTAGTTTGACTTCAACAGAATTTCGACTTCTGCAATACTTATTATTAAATAAAAATAAGGTATTGAATCGTGTAGATATACTCGAAAAAGTATGGGATATTAATTTTAATATGGGTACCAATGTGGTAGATGTATATGTCAATTATTTACGAAATAAAATTGATAAAAATTTTGAAGTAAAACTTATACATACAGTAATTGGAATGGGGTATATACTTAAATAATAATATAAATGCAGATAAGAACAAAAATAACATCCGTTTTTATAGTATTGACAAGCTTGTTTTTAACGGCCGTTTTTATCATTATTTATTTAGTATCTAAAGATTATACAGAGCGTGAATTTTACCTACGTTTAAGTCAACGAGCAACCATTGCTGCAGAAGGTTATTTGGAAGAGGATGAATTAAACAGTGATATTTATGAAGATATACGGGTTAAACATTTACAAACATTACCCAACGAAAAAGAGGTTATATATCCTGTAGATGCTAAGCTTAAAAAGCCACTTAAAGCCTTAGATAATAGTCTTCCAGACAGTTTTTATGATAAAATATTTAGAAATGGGTATGCAGAACTAAAACAAAACGAGTATTACTATACAGGTTTATTATATCACGATAATCAAGGAGATTTTATCGTTGTATTATCAGCAACTGACCTTTATGGTTTTGGTAAACTTGATAATTTAAGAGACACACTAATTTTTGCATTTCTAATCAGTATTGCTTTTATTTCCATATTTGGTACCTATTACGCAAAACAAGCATTAAGTCCTATTTCAAAAATTATAAAGGAAGTAAACACCATACGAGCCGAAAATTTATCATTACGTTTAAATACGGCTGATGGAAAAGACGAATTGGCAGAGCTTTCAACTACTTTTAATAAGATGTTGGATAGGTTGCAAATATCTTTCGATTTACAAAGTAATTTTATCAATAATGCTTCTCATGAACTTCGTAATCCGCTTACAGCGATATTAGGACAAATAGAAATAGCACTTTATAAGCCAAGAAGTGCAGATTATTACCTTAATATTTTGAATAAAATAGATAGAGAAGCATCGCGTCTCGATTTCTTGGTTAACGGATTACTTAAATTGGCGAAAACTGATTTTGATTCTAAGGGTTTTGTAATAGACGCCATACGAATTGATGAATTGGTATTAGATATAAAAAAGAATCTTGACGTTTCAATTCCTGATAACAAAATAAAAATAGATTTTGAAGGGTTACCAGAAAATGAAGATGCTATAACCGTTTTAGGAAGTGACTCTTTATTAAGAGTAGCTCTAAGTAATATTTTAGAAAATGCGTGTAAGTTTTCTGATTATAAAAAAGTAACCTTAAAATTAATATCAGAGACGGGCAACATTATTGTTCTTATAAATGATGAAGGTGTTGGTATTCCAGATGATGAATTAAAAAATATTTTTGAACCTTTTTTCAGAGCCTCTAATGTAAGAGAAATAGATGGTTTTGGTTTTGGCCTTCCTTTAGCATACCGTATTATAAAAATGCATTCAGGTGAAATCAGGGTAGTTTCACAAATAAATAGGGGTACAATGGTTAAAATTACACTTCAAAGTAAATCTACCTATACATATTAAGGGGTTTTAAATTCTAATCTCATTCTAATTTGGTTCTTATACGGTTCTAACTTTAGGCAATTAGTTTTGTCCAAAAGTTAAAAACATGAAAAAAATATTAATTCCAACTGATTTTACAACAGGGTCATTACAGCTTGTAGAATATGTTATTTTAAATTATCCAGATAGTTGCATAGATATTATTTTGCTCGCAGGTTACAAATTACCAGATAACCGCATCACGTTAATGCACTTTAATGGACGTGAGCAAATTAACAAACAACTTAACGATGACTTTATTTCAGCTAAGAAAAGTCTTGTTCATCAACATAAAAAGAATATCAATAGTATAAGTATTCAATTATTTACGGGTGTAAATTCATACGCATTTAAAAATTTCTTAATCAAGTTAAATGCAAATGATGCTATTGTACCAAAAGAAAAATCTCTTTGTTACCATGGTAAAAGATGGTTTGATCCTACAAAATACCTTAGAAAGAATGTAACTAACATTGTTGAAGTTCCTTATAAAGTTTCAACAGAACTACCACAACAAAAATTTTCATTAATAAACATTTTTAACTAGTAGCATTTATAAAATAGATTCAATAAAAAAAATAAATATGAAAAATTTTTCGACAAAATATTTAAAATCAGATATAAAATCAGGATTAGTAGTTTTTTTAGTGGCCTTACCCTTGTGTTTGGGGATTGCATTGGCAAGTGGAGCCCCATTATTTGCGGGTATTATATCAGGTGTAGTGGCTGGTATTGTAGTGGGTATGCTTAGTGATTCGCAACTGAGTGTTTCTGGTCCAGCAGCTGGGTTAACGGCTATAGTACTTGCAGCTATTGCAAGTTTAGGTTCCTTTGAAGCCTTTTTACTTGCAGGTTTTTTAGCAGGTGCAATGCAAATCATTTTTGGCTTTTTAAAAGCAGGGGTATTGTCTAATTATTTACCATCTAACGTAATTGAAGGTATGTTAGCCGCTATCGGTATTATTATCATATTATCTCAATTACCACATGCTGTTGGTTTCGATGAAATGCATGAAGGTGACTATTTTTATATCAATGCAACAGGTGAGCATCAAATCTTTCAAACCCTAAGCAATATGGTTAATTATATACATCCAGGAGCTTTAATTGTCGTATTAGCCTCTTTAGCCATTTTAATAGCTTTTATGAAAGTACCCTTTTTAATGAAAATGAAATCTTTACCTGGTGCTTTGATAGCGGTTTTAGCAGGTATCGCAATCAACGAAGTTTTTAAATTAACAGGTTCTTCATTGGCAATTGGACAAGACCATTTGGTAAGTCTGCCAATACCGGAATCTATGAATCAATTTTGGAGTCAATTTAGTCTTCCTGATTTTTCACAAATAGGGAATTCTGAAATTTGGGTGGTGGCCATTACCATTGCTACTGTAGCAAGTATTGAAACTTTATTATGTATTGAAGCAGCTGATAAAATGGATCCGTTAAAAAGATATACAAGAACAAATAGAGAATTAAAAGCACAAGGCATTGGAAATATGATAAGTTCTCTGATTGGAGGAATACCTATTACTTCTGTAATTGTGAGAACCTCTGCCAATGTAGCCTCTGGTGGTAGAACTAAAATTGCTGCCATTTCACATGGTGTCTTTTTAATGATAGCAGTGATTACTATTCCATTCTTTCTAAACAAAATTCCGTTGGCATCATTAGCTGCTGTTCTATTAGTAGTAGGGTATAAGTTGGCGAGTCCTAGAATATTTGTACACATGTGGAAAAATAGTAGAAAATTTCAATTTATACCGTTTGTAATCACAGTAGTTGCCATAGTGATGACCGATTTATTAGTAGGTGTTGGTATTGGTTTAGCCGTTAGTATTTACTTTATTTTACGTGGTAATGTAAAATTAGCTTACTTCTTTAAGAAAGATAAGCATACCGCAGGTGAAACTATTAATATGGAATTAGCACAAGAAGTATCATTTTTAAATAAAGCGGCAATCAAACAAACTTTTGCACACTTACCAGAAAATAGTGAAGTAGTAATTGATGCTTCTAATACAATCTATATTGACTATGATGTATTGCAATTGATAAAAGAATTTGCAAATGATGGTTCTAGAGATAAAAATATTTCTATACAACTTGTAGGGTTTCGAAAAGAATATAAGATAGATAACTCAACAACGCATGTTACATCGGTTGTATCAGATAATGAGGGGCCTGTTTCTCCAGATAAAGTTGTAAATGGAACCAAAGTTCCGTCTAATATTTTAAAAGTTACAGAACTGGCTCTTTCAACAATATAGTGGTTAGTAATTATTGTTAATTTAAGTACTTTTGTTATTTTGAAAATGCACTTTCAATTTACTCAAAAGTACTTTTTTTGATTTTATAAACAATTATAATTTAACTACTGTTTAGCTGTTTTAATCTGGTAATGTTTTTATATAAAAACCATTTAACTGAACCAAATCGATAATTTCATTTTCTGATAGATTATCAGTAGCTTCAATTCTTAGTACATTGTCAATATCCTCTAAATCAACTGACCATTGTAAAATATCAGAATGCTTTTTAAATATTGGTCTTAAAGATTTTACCTTTTTTCTAGATTTTATATCGGTTTTAAATATGAGTAGTTCCATTATAGTATTTTAATGTGATTCTGATTGAGTACTATTATCCTCATTTTGAGAATTTTGTTTGTCAACAAATTGCTTAAAAAAAGCATCACCTTCTTCTTTCCAAAACTTATCATAATGTTTCCATTTTGAAAAATCGGTTTTCGAATCATCTTTACATTCATTTTTTGAATTCTTAGATGATTTACTACTGCCTCCGGTTCCACATCCACCAATAAGAATTTTAAGTAAAATAAATAACCCAACAGCTTGCCAATAGTTGAGTAGTGGCAGACCAAAAATCAGTGGCATTAACCAATTCCATAACCACATGATTACAAAACCAAATAATATAGCCAGCCCTGTAATGGCAGTAGCACCAAAAATGATTATTCCAACAATCTCTAAGGGTGATCTTTTTCTAAATTTATGAGTGAAAAAAATTTTCATGATTTCTATATTTAATAATTGTTAATTTCTAATTCTATTTTTTTATATAATATTCCTATGGCTCTATGCCTTCTAGACATTAATGTTCCTTCTGGTATGCCCGTTTCATTTGAAATCTCTTTATAAGTATAACCTTCAAAATCTACGGCAACAATAATATCTTTGTATGCAGGTTTTAATTGTTGAATGCATTCTTTTAATATCAATATCATTTTTTCAGAAGTGTAATCGTCAGAAGTGTTGTTAAATACTTCCGCTAATTCTAATAAATTATTATCAATAGCAACAGAACGCGTGGGCTTAGAAGTACGCAATACGTCAATTATCTTATTTCTAATTGACCTATAAACAAAACCTGCTACATTGTTTATAGGAGCATATCTATCTGCCCCAGAAAATAACTTTAAAGCTACATCTTGAATAATATCTTCGGCATCTCTATTGGCGGTGTCACTGATTTTTGTGTTCACATACCTCTTGAGTGATTGATATTCTCTTCCGAAAAAATCTTTAAGTTTTTTGTTGTTTTCTGATTCCAAATTCATTTAAAAAACCATTTTGAAGGTTCTTTGATAGTAAAGACGACACTTTTTTAATCTATTGCATTTTTTTTATAAAAGAATAAAAAATATAGAATACGAAGGTTGTTTTATAATTGTTTATGAGAACCGTCGCAATTGGGCATTCGTTTTGAAAGCCCACAAGTACAATCATTTAAGCCTTTACCCTCTAAAACTTTAGCCGTGTTCTTTTCTATTCGAGATGTTCGTGTTTTTGATTGTTTGGGTTGTGAGAAATGCAATAGATATCCTCGTTGTCTACCAGGTGATAGTTGGTTAAAGGCCTTTTTAAAATTCAAATCTTCTTCAAATTTTTTGTTTAATTCTTCTGGTACATCAAAATCTGAAGTCTTTTTTCTATTTATTTTAAGTCCTGACTTTTCAATTACAATCGCTTCTAGAATATAGGCTTTGAGAACAGCTTCCTGTTTTTCAATTTCTGTTATATCTGTAAATCGAATTTGTCTTGCCGATTGAGTATTCTCTGTTTGCTGAATCAATATATTTACAGGGTCTTTTAATAAAGCCCCTCTATTAAAGAGAAGGGCACAATAATCTTTAAATCCATGGATTAATAAAACATTTTTTCCATTAATTGTATAACACGGATGCATCCATTTAAAATCTTCTGTTAATCCGCAATCGAGAATTATTTCACGAAGTTTCGTCAGTTCCTCTTTCCATTGGTCAAGATTATTTAAATAGACATCAACTTTTTCATTCATGAGTAATTTATATTTAATAAATATAGCAAAAAGAATGGAACCACATTTATAATAAATCTTATAATATGAGTGTAAGCTGTTGGAATTCTTTGAGATATGCTTTAATGAAAGTTTTGAATTGAGGTGTTAGATTCATTCTCCATTTTTAATATAAATTTCTATTAAATGAAGAATTTTTATATTTTCATTAGCTTTCTAGTTCTGATGAAGTTCTACTATTTTATTATTTTGGTGATGTGCAGGCTTTCCTTTACTCAATCACTTCAATCTCCGTAAAAACATCTTTTAAAGGCCATTCATCTCTTCCTGTTTTTTGTTTCGCAATTTTATTCAATACATTAAACCCACTAATAACTTCACCAAAAACGGTATGTTCTCCATCAATATGATGGGCACCATTTTTAGCTTGAATAAAATAAAACTCAAACGGATTTGATTTTTTACTGATGTTATTTTCCCATTCTCTAGCCGCAGCTAACGCCCCAAATTTATGTTTATGGTTTTTTCTGAACTCAGGTGGAATTGTGTAGTTTTCGTATTTATTTTTAATTTTTACGGTTGAATAGTTTTCTGAATTACCACCTTGCACTATAAAACCGGGCACAACCCTATGAAAACAAGTTGTATTAAAATATCCTGCATTTACCAAAAACAAAAAACTAGCTCGGTGCAATGGAGTATCATCGTACAATTGAACAATCATATCTCCCAAACGGGTTTTAACACGTAATTTATTTTCTTTATGCTCTTTGCCATAGGCAATTAAAAAATCAATGGCGTTATCATGAGTAATAGAGTCCCATGGTTTGGAGGCAACAATTTCAACTTCTTGAGGTTGCACTTGTTTTATTTTTTCAACAGCCTTCGGTTTGCTAATTTCGGTTGACGTTTCTTTTTTGCAATTTATAATGCTAAAAGCAATACAAATTAGCATAAATAATTTTAAAATTCTTCCCTTCATGTCCATTGTTAATCTCTTACAAATATATAAGTATTCAAGTAAATCTTTGTAAATTTGATTCTTATATATGTATAAATGTCGTTAAAACACACTATTTCCAGTTTACTTTTTATAATAATTATAGGTTGTGCTCATAAAACTGAATCTACAGCGGACTTTAAAGATTTAGAAGGTAATTCCGTATTACTATCTGATTTTAAAGGGAAAAGAATTTTGATAAATTTTTGGGCTACTTGGTGTGTTCCTTGCATTGATGAAATGCCATCTATGGCTGAGGCTCATGAATTGTTGGCCTCAGAAAACTATGTTTTCTTATTTGCCACTACAGATGAAATGAGTAAAATTGATAAGTTTAAAGAAAAACATCAATTTCCTTTTCAGTATTTACGCTACCAGACCTCATTAGACAAATTAAACATTCATGCATTGCCAGCCACTTTTATTTATAATACAGAAGGAGAATTGGTAAAACGATTGGATGGAGCACAAGAATGGAATTCTGCCGAAATGATAAAACAATTAAAAAGTATAGAATGAAAAGAATTGTTATTATTTACCTAGTTGTTGTTAGTGTCTTTATTTCTTGTAAAAAAGATAAAACAGATATTGTAATATCAGACGTTCCTATTGTTTTACCTGAAAACAGTAAACATCCATTTTTATTTGCTAATGGTGATGAATTATTACTTTCATTTACACAACAAATAAACGATTCTTTAGCTTCTGTAAATTATGCGGAATATATTGATGGAAAATGGACAAGTCCTATTAAATTAACCGAAGAGTATAATTTATTTGTCAATTGGGCTGATTTCCCAGCAACAGCAAAAAATAATGATAACATACTTATCCAATATTTAAAAAAATCAGCACCAGCTACTTATGCATACAATGTTCATTTAATGGTTTCAAGCACTAATGGCGATACGTTTGGCAATGATTTTTTACTACATAATGATAATACTGCCACGGAACATGGTTTTGTGACCCTTTTACCCTATAAAGACCATTTCTTTGCCACTTGGTTAGATGGCAGAAATACAAGTGGAGGAGAACATGGCGAGGAACATGAGAGTAATGGAGCCATGAATATAAGAGCAGCTACGGTACTGTCTACCGGAGATGTTATTGATGATTTTTTATTAGATACTAAAACATGTGAATGTTGCCAAACGAGTGCAGCAATTACAAATAACGGACCCATTGTAGTGTATAGAGATCGGTCAGATGAAGAAGTAAGAGATATTTCTATTTCCAGATTTGTAGATGGTAGTTGGACAATCCCTAAAATCATCCATAATGATAATTGGGCTATAAAAGGTTGCCCAGTAAATGGACCAAAAGCCGCTGCGATTGATTCTACATTAGTAGTTTCTTGGTTTACCGCAGCCAATTCTGTGCCTAAAGTAAATTTAATTTTTCTAGTAATAACGGTCGAAATTTTGATAGCCCCATTCAAATCGATAATGGAAAACCGATAGGTAGGGTGGATGTAGCCTTGTTAGATAAAGATAATGCTTTGGTAAGTTGGATGGAATCTACTAAGGATGAAGCTGAGATAAAAGTATTAAAAGTACATAAAGACGGAACAAAATCTAAACCCATAACGATAGCAAATATATCGGCTGCAAGAGCTAGTGGTTTTCCTCAATTAGAATTGGTAAATGGTATTATCTATGTAGCTTGGACTGACCTAAATGGAGAAACTACTTCTATTAAAATAAAAAGTGTTGATTCAACTATTTTTATTTAGTAAATTGCGGCATATATTATGGTAGAAGAACAAGTAATTTTAGTAAATGAAAAGGATGAGCAAATTGGTACTATGGCCAAGATGGAGGCTCATGAAAAAGCGGTGTTGCACAGAGCTTTTTCAGTATTTGTATTTAATGATACCAATCAGTTGTTATTGCAACAACGTGCTGCTACTAAGTACCATTCTCCGTTGTTGTGGACGAACACCTGTTGCAGCCATCAACGTGTAGGTGAAACAAATATTGAAGCGGGTAAACGTCGTTTATTTGAAGAAATGGGTTTTGTAACCGAATTAAAAGATGTGTTGTCTTTTATTTATAAAGCACCTTTTGATAATGGCTTAACAGAACACGAACTTGATCATGTTTTGGTTGGTAGTTATGATGATAACCCCAACATTAATTCAGAAGAAGTGGAAGCCTTTAAATGGATGACATTGGAGGAAGTGAAATCAGATATGCAAAAACGACCTGAACTATATACGGAATGGTTTAAAATTATTTTCGATAGGTTTTATACGCATATAAATAAAGCAAAAGTATGAAGGTAACTGTAAATAGAAAGGCCCATTTTAATGCCGCACATCGGTTATTTAAACCAGATTGGTCTGACGAAAAAAATCTAGAAGTTTTTGGGTTATGTAGCAATCCTAATTACCATGGACATAATTATGATTTAACAGTAGCTGTTACTGGAAAAATTGATCCTGATACTGGTTTTGTAATGGATATGAAGGTGTTAAAAAATTTAATTAAAACAGAAATTGAAGACACTTTTGATCATAAAAACCTAAATAAAGAAGTTGCTGAATTTAATGATATTGATGGGCTAAACCCAACTGCAGAAAATATAGTGGTTGTTATTTGGAATAAATTACGTGCACATATCAATAAGAATCATGAGCTTTCGGTTACGTTATACGAAACACCAAGAAATTTTGTAAATTATAGTGGAAATTAATTATCAATTTTCTTAATAATTTTAGCAGGATTTCCCCCCACAACAACATTGGCTTCTACATCTTTTGTAACTACAGCACCGGCTGCAATTACAGCTCCGTTGCCAATGGTAACTCCAGGACACACAATTGCACCACCACCAATCCATACATCATCACCAATAGTAATAGGTTTGGCAAATTCTAACCATGACGCTCGAGTTTTGGCATCGAGTGGGTGAGTGGCCGTATAGATTTGAACATTTGGACCAAACATTACTCTATTGCCAATAGTAACTTCTGCTACATCTAAAATACAGCAGTTGTAATTCATAAAAACCTGATTTCCAAGTTTTATATTGTAGCCATAATCACAATAAAAAGGAGGTTCAATAAATAAACCTTTTCCAGTTTTTCCAAAAAGTTCACGAAATAAATTATTCGTTAATTTGGTATCATTATTTGATATTGTGTTAATTTTTCTAAATATCAAACGTGCTTCATGCCTATCTTTAACCAACGTTTTATCATTTGGATTGTAGAGTTCACCCAACAACATTTTTTCTTTTTCACTTTTCATAAATAGGTTGTAATCTGAAATTAAATTGCAAAATAATTAAAATTTAAAATTAAGACATAAAAAAAGCCTATCAAATTTTGATAGGCCTTTGTAAGTAAAAAAATTAAAAGATATATATTATAATACTTTTACATTTACTGCGTTTAGTCCTTTTCTACCTTCCTGTAAATCGAATTCAACCTCATCACCTTCGCGTACTTCGTCGATTAATCCAGAAATGTGTACAAAATGTTCTTTGTTAGAGCCTTCTTCTGTTATAAAACCGAATCCTTTAGATTCATTGAAGAATTTTACTGTTCCTTTACTCATGTTTAAAAATTATAAATTAATATTAGTCGCAAATATAATGATTTTTATTGAATTTTAATAATTTTTTTTATTTTTAATAAAATCGTATTTAATCTCTGAAAACACCTGGTTCTTTTAGGTTAATAATGTTAGCATCTTCTTCATTAAGCATCCGTTTAGAGCGTAAATATCTGTTGTAATTATAGGCATCATAATTGGCTGCATTTTTATCAACACTACTAATATGTACTCGGCCTGCAGAATGAATAAACTCATTATTCCCTATCCACATACCTACATGAATTACTCTTTCTTTCGAAGTTTCTGTTGCAGGTTTACCAAAGAATAGTAAATCACCAGGTTCCATATTATCAAAACTTTTATCATCATCAATTAATTTACCCGTATGTATTTGTTGAGAAGCATCACGAGGTATAACCAATCCGTTCAAAAAGAATATCGTTTTAGTAAAACCACTACAGTCAACACCTTTTGAAGATGTACCACCCCATAAATACGGAAGACCCATTAACGTTTTTGCAGTCTCTACCATCGATTCTTGTGTTGGGTTTAGACTTGCCAACCAACTATTGTAATTCATAGCTTTGTTTTTTTCGATGTAAGCCATCCGCCCATCTGGATATTTTACTTTGAAAAATAATCCAACTTCATCAAGTACTTCAAAAATATCACCAGCTACCACATCAGAAACAACAGGACTAAACTTACTCTCACTTTCAAAAGATTCTCCGTAAGTACCCAAAAATATTATTTTATTTGCCAGTTTCCATGTAGCAAAATCTGATTCTTTCATCAATTGAATTCCGCCACTATCAACCCAAGCTAAATACTTATCAGGCGTTTGAATTAGGTACCAATTGTCTTTTTTTGTATATACATTTAAGGGCGTACCTAAAGTAGCTTGTGTAGCTAATTCTGCAGAATGTTTAGGATTACTTCTTAAATTGGCAACTGATATTTTTACAACAGCCTTTATCTTTCCATCTAAAATAGCATCAGGATACATTTGAATACTATCAACAAATGTAATTTCTTCTTTTTTTAAGTTTTCCTTTAGTGTTTTAACGGCTTCAGGTAAGTTTGAAGTCCCTTTAAGAATAATTTGATTATCATTTTTAACAGAACTTACATCAAATAAGGCAACTCTTTTGTCAGGTGCAAACTCAGTTTTAACAAGGGTAATTTGATTTTCTAATGGATTTTCTTGAGTTTTTTCAACATTACTTTCACAAGATGTAAAAATAAAAATACTAAATGCTAAAAACGTAAAAATATACTTTCTTCTTTTCATATCATTTAATTACAATTTTCTTGAAGCAGCAATTGCAGCACCAACAATACCAGCTTCGTTTTCAAATTGAGAAGGCACTACGGGTACATTTACCGTTAATTCATCTTGAAATTTATCTATTTTTTTACTGGCTCCACCACCCAAAATAATTAAATCTGGAGACGCTAAAAATTTAACAAAGTTCAAAAATTCATTAAAACGTTTCCCCCATTTTTTATAAGATAAATTTTCTCGTTTACGTACAGAATCTGCGGCGTATTGTTCAAAATTCATGTTTTTTCTAAAAGGGGCCGTCCCTAATTCAATATTTGGTATAAGTACACCATCGTAAAACATTCCAGAACCTAGACCTGTACCGATAGTTATCATTATTACCGTGCCTTTTTTATCTTTTCCTGCCCCAAATGTCATGGCAGCCAATCCCGCAGCATCGGCATCATTAACTATATGAAATTCTAAACCTGTACGTTTTGAAAATAATTCGTCCGCATGTACCTCTTTCCAACTATCATGAATATTAGTGGCAGTTAAAACTTGTCCGTGATTAATAATTGCCGGAAAACCACAGCCAACTTCTCCTTTCCATTTAAAATGTGCTACTATTTGTGCTATAACATCAGCAATATCATTTGGTTTTGCCCCTTCCGGTGTAGGAATACGATGTTTTTCAGAAACCAGTTCACCTGTTTCTATATTTACTATTGCTCCTTTGATGCCAGTACCGCCAACATCTATACCTAATATTTCCATTTATGTGGATTTAAATTATAGCTTATAAAATTGCTAATAAATGTTGAGTTATGCAACCCTTCCATTAAAAGCTTTTCTTAATTTTGTGAACAGTTAAAAATGAGACAGATCATTTTTGGCTAGCTACCTAAAAGCTAAATATCTAGCTGTAACTGACAATAAATATAATTAAGAGAGAACGGATGAAAATAGTATTTGCAACACATAATCCTAATAAATTAAAAGAAGTTCAACAATTAATGCCAGAGAGCATCGAATTATTAAGTCTTTCAGATATTAATTGTAACGAAGAAATCTTAGAAACAGCCAATACCCTATTAGGTAATGCAAAAATTAAGGCAGATTATATTACCAAAACTTATGGTTACGATTGCTTTGCTGATGATACAGGGTTAGAGGTTACTGCCTTAAATGGTGATCCTGGTGTGTATTCTGCTAGGTATGCCGGACCAGCAAATGATGCTGTAGCCAATATGGCGAAATTATTATCAAATTTAAAAAGCAAAAAGGATAGATCAGCTCAATTTAAAACGGTTGTTGTGTTGAATTTAAATGGTGAACAACATGTTTTTGATGGTATTTGTAAAGGTGAAATTCTAAAAGTACAACAAGGAAAAGATGGTTTTGGTTATGATCCCATTTTTAAACCCAAAGGGTTTGATACTTCTTTTGCTGAAATGTCAATGAAAGAGAAAAGTGCAATTAGCCATAGAGGCAAAGCCATTCAAAAATTAGTTGGTTTTTTTAAATAAGTAATAATCATTTATAAAATATAGATAAGTTTTGAACCGCCTGGTAAAAGCATATTTTTATCTAGTTAAAGGTATATTAAACGATTTAGCATCCTATAGATAAAATAAATTCCCCTTCTTATTCAAGAAGGGGAATTTTAGTATAGTGTTTAATTATTATTTGAATTCATCTACTAATCCAATACCAAATGTTCAATAAAAAATTCCATCATTCTATCTACATTTAAACGTGTATGTCCTTTATCAGGACCAATTTGGACTTCAAAACTTTTACCAGCTTTCTGTAAGGCCTGAATTAATTGCAACGAATTTGCTGGGTGTACATTATTATCACTAGAACCAAAAAATATCATTAATTCGCCTTTAAGATTAGGAGCATACGTCATTAAACTAGCCGCATCATAGCCTGCTTTATTATCTTCAAGCGTATTCATAAAACGTTCTGTGTAAATATTATCATAATTTCTCCAATCGGTTACTGCTGAATTTGCCACAGCTGCATGATATACCTCAGGAAAACGTAATAAACTTGCAGCTGCCGTTGTACCTCCATAAGAAGTACCGAATACACCAACATTGTCTTTATCAAAATAAGGTCTATCATATAAGGACTTGATACCTTCAGCAAAATCGTCTTGTTCTACAATGGTTAAATTACCATACAATTGATCTAATAATTTTTTACCACGTCCACGTACATTTCTTCCGTCAATATTTGCTACTAAAAAGCCATATTCCGTTAAGGCATCAGGAGTTCTAAAAGTTTCTCTAAATGCATTGGTTGCCGGACCACCATAGTTGCTTAATAAAAGAGGATATTTTTTATTTGGATCAAAATTTGAAGGAAAATGCAACATACCGTGTAATTGGGTTGTTCCATCAGCTGAAGTAAAAGTAAAGACTTCTACTTTTTTCAATCCTAATTTTTCAAAATCAGTCATGTCACTTTGATATAACTTTTTAATGATTTTACCTTTTGCATTTAATAAATTAGTAAAAGGAGCAATATCATGTGTTTCAGCCACATCAACAATATATTTACCATTTGGTGAAATACTTACACTATGATTATATACAGGGTCTGTTAAACGAACATCACCTTTACCATTTAACTTCACTTTATGCAATTGCATTTTCATGAAGTTATCACCACTTCTAGCCATATAATATAAGATGCCTTTCTTCTCATCAACATCTACAATACTTGAAACTTCAAAATTATGATTGGTTAAAGTTTTTAGAAGTTTCCCGTTAAAATCGTACAGATAGTAATTGTTAAAACCATTACGTACTGAAGCCCAAATAAATCGTTTTCCATCTTTTAAAATATGAAATTCGGGTGAGTTCTCCGTAAAACTCGGTAACCATTCTTCACGCACTACAACACGACTTTTACCAGTAGCTGGGTCAGCCGCTTTAAGTTCCATTATATTTTGCTTTCTATTGGTACTATGATACAATAATTCTTTACCATCAGGAGACCACGAGATGTCATATAAATAGGTACCTAAATCACCATCATTAAATAATTTTCCATTGCGAGTGTCAAGCGTAATCATTTTTTTAGTGGTCAAATCATACATCATCAAATCTACCGGTAAATTTTTAGCTCCAACTTTCGGATATGCTTCTATTTCAACAGAATCTTGAATTTTAGTTTGATCATATAATACATAGTATTTTTTAGCCTCTTTTTCATCAAAACGATAAAATGCTATTTTTTTATTATCAGGTGACCACCACATCGCAGTAGTTTGACTTAATTCTTCACCATAAACCCAAGTAGCTATTCCATATTTTATTTGATTGTCATCATTTCCTTCAGTGGTTATCGCTACTACATTATTTCCATCAATATCACTGATATACATATTTCTATCTTTGGTATAGGCTTTTAATTTACCATCAGGAGAATCAGTAGAAGCATATTGTCTACCACGTTGTGGTCTGTTAGCATATCTGGCTCTCCAATCAGGAACCACAGCGTCTCCAATTTCATTTGTTTCATCTATAGTAATGTCATATAAGAAACGTTTCCCATCTTTATTATATTCGAAATTATTACCATTCTTATGCCAATCTACGCTTATGGCTCCACTTTTCATAGCACCTCTAATTTGAGGAGCAATTTCAGAGTATCGTTCATAGCCAGGCATACTTTTAAGCTTATCTTGAGCAAAAACAAAAGTTACACTTAGGGTAACAACAAATAATAATAATTTTTTAAAATGTTTTAAAAGAATCATAAAATAAAGATTTTATTAAAAATATAGATTAATAGAATGGTAAAAATAATCAAATTTTTAAAAGTAAGGTACTAAAGTTTAAGTATCATTTATGTAAGTAAATACATCTAAATAATTTTATAAGACATCCATACTTCTATTAAAATTATAGGCAATACTTTTAAAAAAAATAAATAACTAAACATACTAAAATGAAATATTACCATTTGATTGCTCTTATCTTTATTTTATATTCTTGTAATAGCGACTCTAAAGTAGATGAGCCTATTAATAGTGATGCAATCCCAATTTATAACCAAGCCTATCAAGAGAATTATGCAGAAGATACCATTGATTATATTAAAAATAATGCAGAAAATGGTTATGTTTTACTGGATCCATTTCAAGATGATGTTATAGAACATATTGAGGATATAAAAGCTAAGAACAATCAAGTTGGAGCTTATATTAGTATTGGTACGGGTGAAACGTATAGAGATGATTATAATCAAATGCAAGCTTATTTAGTTTCGACGCCTTGGGGAGAATGGCCAGATGAGTTTTTTGTAAAATCTACTACCTCAGGTATTTTAGAAGTTATGAAAGCAAGAATAGATAAAATTGCTGCATGGGGCTTTGATTGGGTAGAGTTTGATAATATGGACTGGTTTTATGATGATGAATTAAGAACTGCTTATGGAGTGGAAGTAACAGAAAATGAAGGTATTGATTACTATCAAAAACTTTGTAGTTATGTTCATTCTAAAGGAATGAAATGTATGGCAAAAAATAGGGTAGAGAATGCTTCTGATTTTGATGGTGTACTATATGAATCTTATAATGACGATAAAAATTGGTGGGATCAATCTGGAGCACAAAGCTTTTTAGATGCAGGAAAACTTGTTATTATCAATCATTATAATGAATCCAATTGTGGTCAAGTATATTTTGAGTATAAGGGAATTTAAAACGAAAACCTTTCCTTTATCTGTGAGGATTCTAATCTTAAAAAGTACGTACATTTTAATGAGTAAAAACGGATCGGAATTCAATCAAAATTCATTTCTGTATTTTTGATTACTTTTACAATTAACTAAACTAAACCTCTCCAAATCATGAAAAAACAAATTCTAAACACTTTATTTCTAGTTCTTTTCTTTACTGTCGGAAACTTTTTCTTACAAGCACAAGAAGAAAATAGCACCCTAAAAGAACTGGAAGAAATAGCAGTCGTTGATCAAAAAGTGATGATGCCTATGCGTGATGGAATTCGGCTAGCAACAGATATTTATCGGCCTAAAGGTGATGGTAAATATCCGATTATATTTTCACGAACACCCTACAATTTTAACTCATGGGGTGATGGAGAACAACGAACAAGAACAGCTAATAATGCATTGTCTGCAATTAAGAGAGGTTACGCTTATGTAGTACAAAATGAACGAGGAAGATACTATTCTGAAGGTGAATGGGATATTTTAGGTGTACCCTTAACAGATGGTTACGATGCCTTTAGCTGGATGAAAGATCAAGAATGGTCTAATGGAAAAATAGGAACCATTGGTTGTTCTTCAACTGCAGAATGGCAAATGGCGGTTGCCGCTTTAGATCATCCTTCACATGCCGCAATGATTCCACAAGGTTATGGTGCAGGTGTTGGTAAAGTTGGGCCTTTTAACGAGCAAGGTAATTGGTATCGAGGCGGCGTAGAGCAAATGCTCTTTTTTTCTTGGCTATATGGTGTTGAGCACGATAAATTTAAACCTAGAATACCTGCTGGAGCTACACAGGAAGATTTAATTAGAATTTCAAGATTTTATGATTTAGCTCCTGAAAATCCAAAAGTGGATATGGCGGAAGCGTTAAATCATTTGCCTTTACAAGATATTTTAAAAAACATAAACGGTAAAAAAGAAATTTTTGATAAAATGATACGTAGAACCCCTAATCATCCAGATTGGGCTAAAGGCGGTATTTATCAAGCGGATGATAATTTCGGAGTTCCAAGTTTTTGGTTTGCCTCTTGGTATGATGTTTCTGTTGGGCCAAATATAGCTTTATTTAACCATGTTAGAGAGCACGGTAAAGATGCTGAAGTTAGAGATAATCAATATTTAGTTATTGCTCCCACAATGCATTGCGGGTATACTAGAGCTAAAGAAAATACGATAGTTGGAGAGCGTTCTGTTGGTGATGCCAGACTAAATTATGAAGAACAAATATATGCTTGGTTCGATTTATGGTTGAAAGGAGAAAAAAATGATTTTAAAGAAAAAACGCCTCGAGTTCAGTATTTTACGATGGGTATCAATAAATGGCAGTCTTCTGAGACTTTTCCGCCTCAAGGAGCTAAACTTTTTACATATTACCTGAATAGTGCAGGTAAGGCAAATACTTTAAATGGAGATGGAGTCTTAGCAACTAAAAAACCAAGTAGTAAAGATCAGCCTGACGGATTTACATATGACCCAATGAGCCCTGTTAATTCTTATGGAGGTAATGTTTGTTGCACAGGTAATGCTGTAAAAGGAGGAGCATTTGACCAAAGTGAAATGGAAAAAAAAGACGATATCTTAGTATATACCTCTGACCCTTTAAAAAAAGGTATCGAAGTGAGTGGTTTTATAGAATCTACACTTTACGTATCTTCTGATGCAAAGGATACTGATTTTACCATCAAAATTATGGATGTGTATCCTGATGGAAAGGCTTATAATTTAGATGAAACAATTCAACGTGTTAGATATAGAGAAGGTTATGATAAAGAAGTTTTTATGGAAAATGGTAAAGTTTACAAAGTAAATTTAAGTCCGATGACCACGAGTAATTATTTTGAAAAAGGACATCGTATTCGCATAGAAATTTCGAGTAGTAATTTTCCTCGTTTTGCAAGAAACTTGAATACGGGTGGTAAAAATTACGATGAAACAGAAGGTGTTGTAGCTCATAATAAGATTCATCATTCTAGACAATACCCATCTCATATTAAATTACCTATAGTATTAAAATAAAGTCTTCGTTTTTTGAAGTATGAAATTATAGACTTATAGCATTGATTTGTTATTTTTTTAGCAAATTAATTTATTTAATTTAAAAACGTAAAATAGTTAGGCTGTATAGCTTTGCATGTTTTGCGTTTTTTTATCTTTGATCTCTTCAACGATAATTTTATAATAGCATTACCTATTTGTACTAAAATTTTCGAAATAGAACTAAAACTATAATAAAAGTGCAAAAAAACGATCCTTACGCAGCATTACGTTTTAAAGAATTTAATATATTTTTAGTAATGCGTTTTGCGATGGTATTTGCTTGGTCCATGCAATTTGTAGTTATCGAATGGCAGGTGTATAGTTTAACCAAAGATCCACTTTCGTTGGGGATTATTGGTTTAATGGAAGTGATTCCAGCAGTTTCCTTAGCTCTCTTTGCAGGACATATTGTAGATCAAAAAGAGAAGAAAGGATTACTAATTAAATGTCTATTAGCTTTTTCAGTGATTAGTTTTGGGTTGTTTTTACTAACATGGCCAGAAGTAGTTTCTGGTTGGTCTTCCAATAAAATTCTTTATTCTATATATTTTTTAGTCTTTTTAGGAGGATTTATCCGTGCCTTTTTAGGTCCAACAATTTTTTCTTTATTTGCGTTAATTGTACCAAAAAAAATATATCCTAATGCAGCAACATGGAGCAGTTCTGTTTGGCAAATGGGAGTTGTTCTAGGTCCTGCTTTGGCCGGATTTTCTATCAATTGGATTGGTGTACATTGGTCTTTATGTCTAGTTTTTGCTTTTTCAATAATAGCTCTAATCAGTTTATCTTTTATTTCTAAAAAACCGATATTAAATCCCAAAATTGGTGAAAATGTGTTCAAAAGCTTAAAAGAAGGAATCAAGTTTGTTTATTCTACCAAAGTTATTTTAGGAGCCATAACTTTAGACATGATAGCTGTTTTATTTGGTGGAGCAGTAGCCTTATTACCCATATTTGCACAAGATATTTTACATGTTGGTTCAGAAGGGTTTGGTATTCTTAGAGCGTCTCCAGCAGTTGGGGCACTATTGATAATGTTCACTTCTGCATATTTTCCGCTGAATAAAAATGCAGGTATGAAATTATTAGCCGCCATATTTGGATTTGGTATTTGTATTATCGTCTTTGGCTTATCTTCTTGGTTTTGGATTTCTGTTGTGGCCCTCTTTTTAAGTGGTGTTACAGATGGAATTTCTATGATTATTAGACAAACCATTTTACAATTAAAAACACCCGACCATATGCGTGGTAGAGTAGCATCGGTAAATTCAATGTTTGTTGGGTCTTCTAATGAGTTAGGAGCATTTGAAAGTGGACTTACGGCCAAACTTATGGGTACTGTAACTGCGGTTGTATTTGGAGGGGCCATGACCTTACTTACCGTGAGTATGACAGGGGTTTTCTTTCCTAAATTAAGAAAATTAGACCTTCGTAAGGATATAGAAGAACATGAAAAGGAATAAGAATTAATTTAAATCTAATCTTATAATTTTTTAAAATTAGATTTAATTAAGACCTTCAAAATTACTTATATCAGTACCTTTGACAACTCTAAAATCATTGATGTCAACGACTAATAAATTCTCCTTTGTAAACCCTAATAAAGTTCCATTTTTTTATGGGTATATCGTTTTGTTTATTGGTACTATTGGTGTTTGGGCTAGTATACCAGGTCAAACGGTTGGAGTATCAGTATTTACTGATCCGGTTAAAGATGCTTTAGGACTTACCAGAAATCAGTTTAGTAATGCCTATATGATTGGTACTTTTATGAGTTCCTTTTTTGTCGCAAGGGCAGGAGTACTTTTTGATAAATATGGTGCTCGGTATGTTGCTTTTTTTGCTGCCATAGTCTTAGCTATTTCATTATTATTAGCTTCCGTATCGGTTTCAATAAGTGAATTCCTTAAAACGTTGTTCAACAATACCTCTTGGATTATTCCATTTTCAGTAATTTCTCTGTTGTTTTTTATGATTAGGTTTTCTGGGCAAGGTGTATTAACCATGGCTTCTAGAAATATGATAATGATATGGTTTGATAAGAACCGAGGTAAAGTTAATGCTTTAAGTAGCGTTGCGGTTTCTCTCGGCTTTTCTAGCTCTCCTATATTGCTTAATAGACTTATTGATGATCATGGATGGCAACTCAGTTGGCAACTTATAGCTATTTGTTTGTTGATTTTTAGCTTTTTCATTTTACAATTCTATAGAAATAACCCTGAAGATTTCAACATGATACCCGATGGTTCTAAAATAATAGAAGATAAGGTTAAAGTAAAAAAAGTAGAACATCAATTTACGTTAAAAGAAGCTAAAGAAACACGAGCTTTTTGGGTGTTCGGACTTACATTAGCATTTAATAGTTTTTTTATAACAGGATTTACTTTTCATATTGTATCCATATTCGCTAATCACGACTATTCTAAAAGTGAGGCCATTTCCATTTTTTTACCCATATCAATTATAGCTATTTCTGTTGGGACTCTATTTAATATTTTAAGCGATTATGTACGTCAAAAATTATTGCTTTACCTGATGTTGTCTAGTGGTTTGTTAGCTACCGTAGGATTATTATTCCTTGGTAATTCAATTGGAATCTATTTATTAGTTATAGGATTAGGAGGTATGGGTGGTATGTTTTCAGTTATAAATGCAGTGTCTTGGCCGAGATTTTATGGTAGATTACATTTAGGTGCAATAACGGGTAAAATAATGAGTTTTTTAGTGATTGCAAGTGCTATTGCTCCGAGCTTGTTTAGTTATAGCTATACTACTTTGGGATCTTACAGTTATATCAGTTACCTTAATATCATTTTTCTTATAACACTTATCATTGCATCTGTAAAAGCTAAAAATCCTCAGTAATAAATGTACTGTTATATTAATTAGCATTATATTTAACAATCAAACTAAAAAAGTAAAATAGTACTATGCAATCATATTCAATAGAAGAAATTAATAATATATTGGACGGAGAGCTTGTTGGGAATACAACTTCTCAAATAACAGGCCCAGAACAATTAGATAAAGCAGAAAATAACCATATAACATTTATTGGGAGTACAAAATATATTAAATATTGGAATTCATCTAAGGCTTCAGCCGCCATTGTAAATGAAAAATTCACCGTTGAACCCGGAGAGAATCGTGCCTTAATAAAAGTGAAAAATGCAGATTTGGCTATGGCAAAGCTTTTAGAAGTTTTTAATCCACCACCTCCAGTTTTTGATATTGATATCCATCCTACAGCAGTGGTGCATGAAACTGCAAAATTAGGTAAAGGATGTAAAATAGGAGCAGGATGTTATATTGGAAAAGATGTAGTATTGGCAGATGGCGTTATATTATATCCAAATGTTACCATAATGGATGAAACAAGCATAGGTGCACATACTATTGTTTGGTCAGGTACCGTTATTAGAGAACGCACAGAAATTGGTGCTTACTGTATCTTTCATACCAATGTGAGTATTGGAGCTGATGGTTTCGGTTACAGACCTAGTGATGATGGTAGAGGATTGGTGAAAATTCCGCAAATTGGTAATGTAATTATTGGCAATGGTGTTGAAATCGGAGCGAATAGCTGTGTAGATAGAGGTAAATTTAGCTCAACCATCATTGGTGACGGGTGTAAAATTGATAATTTAGTGCAAATTGCTCATAATTGTATAATGGGAAGGTCATGTATCATGGCTGGGCATAGTGGATTGGCAGGTTCTGTTACATTAGGAGATGGTGTTATTATAGGAGGTAGTGCTTCTATAAAAGATCATACTACAATTCATTCTGGAGCCACTATTGGTGCAGGATCTGGTGTGATGGGTGATGTTGCGGCAGGTAAAATAATGCTTGGTTATCCAGCAACAGAATCAAGAGAAATGCTAAAACAATGGGTGGCTTTACGTAAATTAGCGAAGCAATAATCAATAATTAAAAATAAATTCCTCAAAATTCACTATCTTTGCAGGATAACAGCTTTAAAAAGCATTAAAACAGTTTTGAGATAAAGAATGGCAAGAGCACAAGAAACCTTTGGAAAAAAAGAACGAGAAAAAAAGAGATTAAAAAAACGCGAAGATAAAAAAAAGCGTAAAGAAGCCCGTAAATCTGGTGAAAAGGATGATACATTTGTATATGTTGATGAATTTGGGCAGCTTACAGATACACCGCCAGACCCAGCAAGAAAGTTAAAAGTTGCCGCTGCGGATATTGTAGTTGGTGTACCTAAGAAAGAGGATTACGAAGAAGAAGATCCAATCAGAAAAGGAAAGGTTAATTTCTATGACGATAAGAAAGGTTTTGGGTTTATTGTGGATATGGAGAATAATGAAAAATATTTCTGTCACGTAAGTGGTTTAATAGATGACATTCAAGAAAATGATAAAGTAACTTTTGAACTTGAAAAAGGACAAAAAGGTCTAAATGCAGTAAGAGTAAAACAACAGTAGGCAAATAGTAACCGTATAAAAAAAGCCCAATGAGTTTATCATTGGGCTTTTTTTTATGCAACTCACTTATATATATAAACAACATTCCACAATTCAAATGGAGTGAGATATACGGCGATCTTTTATTTAGGCAACAAATAAATAAACCTATTGAAAGTAGCTTTTAAAGCTTATTTAAAAGATATTAAATCTAGCATTCACCTTTCATATAATTTTGCTAATAGAACTGCTTAAGCTAATTGATATATCATTAGAGTAATTTTATAAAAAGTGAAGTAAAAAAAAATGCCTGATGAAAATTCATCAGGCATTTTATATAAATTATTTATAATGAGCTTATTCTTTGTCAGCCATTAATGCGAAGAATTTATCAATATTAGGCATAATAACGATACGAGTTCTTCTGTTTTTTGCTCTGTTCTCTTTAGAATCATTTTCAACTAAAGGTTGGTAGCTACTTCTTCCTGAAGCAATTAATCTTGAAGGATCAACTTTAAATTTATCTTGCATTCTTCTTACTAAAGAAGTTGCACGTAATACACTTAAGTCCCAGTTGTCTTTAATAGCACCTGTATTGATAGTTCTAGAATCTGTATGACCTTCAACCATTAAATCTAAGCTAGGCTCAGAAGCTAACAAATCAGCAATTTTTTGTAGAACACCATCAGCTTTATTACTCATTCTATAACTAGCTGTTCTAAACAATAAATTGTCAGCAATAGTAATCATTACTACAGTTTCGTTAATATTGATATCAATTTCGCCATTAGAATCTTCACCTAATTCACTACCAGCCATTGTTTTCTTTAAATTATAAGAAACAGCAAGGTTCATAGAATCTTTTAATGTTTTCGCACCTTTAACAGCTTCTGAATCCATTTTTGAGATGGTAGCTCTCATTTGTTTTTTTGCATCTGTAGAGATAACACTTCCGTCAGAAGTAGTTAACTTAGCATCACTTTCTTCTTTAAGGGCATTTATTTTTGAATTATAAGCATCAACTTTTGCTTCAATTGCAGCAAATTTAGATTGTAATTCGTCTTTTTCAATTGCAGTTTTGTGTAATTCACCTTTAATTTGGTCTCTGTCTTGTTCAAGTGCAACATATTTCTTTTTTGATACACATGCAGACAATAATACCATTGTCAATAATAATACTGATACTTTTCTCATAATTTAATGTTTTTAATTTAACTTAGAGTTTAACTAGTGTTTTTTTGTAGCTGCAAATTTATAATAAACTATGAATTAAACAATTATAATTAATAAGTTTTATTAAAAACACATCTAAATTTAATGCACTGAAAACTAAATGATTACATAACGTTGTCGTTAATAACAATTAGCTAATGTCTTGTTATTATCTGCAAACAGTTCAAAAACGGCCTTATTACTGGTTTATTAAATATTTGCATTGGCACTACTATTACAACAATTAATTATGTTATTTTTGGGTTGACTTCATTTATAATTACTGCTCATCAACTTGTAATACTTTTAATAATGAAGGTTTTGGTAATAAAAAATATTCTATATAAATTGACTGAATTATCTTAGTCATATTTTGAGCTAGGATAGGACTTAGGAAATAGAAACTATAAATTTGTTTAGCATATGATTCCTTTTTATGGTTAAAGACGCAACAATAATAGCATTAGCTTGGCCAGACACAAAAGTCATTCATGAAGGTAAGTGGTATGATATCCCTATGAAGTGGGTTGGAATCTGTAAAGACGGGCATTATTCAGCAGGGCATGCCGCATTTTTACTCATTAACCATAACAACAAAGATGTCCATTACTTTGATTTTGGAAGATATCATACACCTATAAAATATGGAAGGGTAAGGAGTAAACTGACCGATCCAGATATACAAGTAAAAATAAAGGCACAAATTGAGAATGGAGAGATTCTTAATTTAGATCAAATATTGTTTGATAGATATAGAAATAAAGCTTGTCATGGTGATGGAAGATTATCGGCCTCAATTGTTGAGGGAATTAATTTTGAACGTGCTTTTAAGAAAGTAAAAGCAATGCAAGATCGTGAAGCAATAAGCTATGGACCTTTTGAATGGTATGGAACCAACTGTTCACGTTTTGTAGTTCAAGTAGTTTTAGCTTCTACTAAAAATTGGTTCACTAAATTATTGATAAGAGTACCTTATACCATTTCAGCGACACCAAGGTCAAACACAAAAGTATTGAATGATTTACCTTATTATTATGAGGTGATTAATGGTGAAATTTATAAAAAGAAAAGCAAATTTTATTTTTTAAAAAAATGGTTTGTTTATTAATAGACTAATTAAGATAATACTTCAATAAAAGAAGTAGAGAATCATAACTTTTAAAGACTATCTATGGGATTGATAGGAACACTAATACCACCGAACTTGCCAAAAACTATTCCAGAAAATTCTAAATGGTTATCAGGTCAAGGTACGGGGTGTTGGTTTAGTATGGAAACAACTACCATTAGTAATACTTATAGAATAGTAAGATATACACCTCAAGGTATAGTTGATTGTGATCGTATTTTTAAATTAGTTGAGAACGACTCTGTTTTTGAAATAGGACAACCCTACGAATTTGTACATGTTTCACATTGTAATAAATGTAGGATTCAACAGAACAATCAACTATTTATTTTTAATTATCACATAAATATAGATTCGTTATAGATTAATGTATAATTTTATCCCGAATTATTTTAATCAATGACCAAACCCAACAACAAAGTACTTATTGTATTAGCTTTTTTTTCAATTTATGTAATTTGGGGTTCTACCTATTTACTTAACAAAATTGCAGTTACAGAGCTTCCTCCATTTAAATTAGCCGCTATTCGATTTTTAGTTGCAAGCTTACTTATTTTTATAATAGCCAAAATTTTAGGTATTAGCATCGCTATTACCGGAAAGCAGTTTAAAAACACCATTATTGCTGGTTTTTTATTCTTAACTTTTGGAAACGGAGTAGTGGTGTGGGCTTTAAAATATGTAGATAGTGGCTTTGCAGCTCTTGAAATTTCAGCCCAGCCTCTTGTGGTACTTCTATTAATGCGATTTTTTGAAGGGAAAAAGATTCAGCCTATGTCTCTTGTAGGCATTGTTTTAGGCATGATAGGAATGTACTTATTAGTCAGTCAATCAGAAATTATTAGTAATGAAAATACAATGATAGGACTTTTAATGATATTTGCTTGTATGATAAGTTGGGGATACAGTAGCTTATTTGTAGCCAAAGCCGACTTACCAAGTAATTTTTTTGTGAATACAGGATATCAAATGTTAACAGGTGGAACTATGTTACTCATTGCCAGTTTTCTATTTGGAGAACAATGGACTAATCCCATAGAATGGAGTGGTAAAGTCCAATTTTCAATGCTCATTTTAATTACTTTTGGAAGTATCGTGGCATTTACGTCTTTTAATTACCTTTTAAAAAATGTTTCTCCTGAAAAAGTAGCAACCTCTACGTATGTAAATCCTATAATTGCTTTGGGTTTGGGATGGTATTTTTTAGAAGAGCAAATTACCACTCAGTCTATTATCGCAGCTGTTGTACTTTTAACAGGTGTATACTTTATTAATACTACAAAGAAATTAACTAAATATTCTAGATTTAAAAAATAGCATTGTCATTTTTTTAAGTGAGTCTTATTATAACTCAATAAGTTTAAATTTTTAACTGCTTATTCTTTTGAGCTAAAGTTTTAAGTATTAAAGTTAATTCACTAATTTTTTATAGAGTAATTTTACCTGTTAAATTAAGGATTACTCAATTAGCACTATTCTATTTGAAAGATAAAAAAAAAAGTATTAAAAGTCGCATACTAAGAGGTATAGGTAAACTAGGTCTTGGTATTGTGGTACTATTTATTTTGCTTATTTTATTTATTAGAAGTAAATGGGGACAAGAAGTCATCGTAAACAAAGTGGTGAACTATGTTTCAAAAAAAACCAATACCAAAATAGAAATAGACAAACTATACATTACTTTCGGTGGAAATATAATGCTCAATGGTCTTTATTTGGAAGACACTAAAGGAGATACACTTGTTTATTCTAAATCTCTCGAAGCCAATATGCCGCTTTGGTCAATTATTAATGGAAAAGGGATAGGTATTGATAATTTGTTATGGAATGGGCTCAAGGCGAATATTATTCGAAAAGATTCCATTGAAGGGTATAATTTTCAGTTTTTGATAGATGCTTTTACATCAAAAGATACTACTTCAGTTCAGCAAGACATCAATTCAACTCCAGTAGACTTAATTGTTGATAGCATCGATTTAAATCACTTTGACATTACTTTTAATGATGCTGTTTTAGGAATAAATAGCCGCTTTATTATTGGAAATTTATCCTTAGCGATGGATAAAACAGATCTTAATAAGATGGATTATAGAGCCACGGAAATTATACTATCAGATGCTACTATTAAATACACGCAAAGTCCTGTTCTTCCATCACTGTCTGACGAGAACGCTGTTTTACCTTTTTTAGCTGTTGACAAATTAAATCTAAATAATGTCGTTGCAGATTATAATTCAGAAATTGATAATAGTCGTTATCGTGTTAACATTGCTCAACTTCATACAGAAATCCCAAAAATTGATTTAACCAATACTACTTTGGAAATTGTAAAATTTGAACTAGATGACTCTAAAATTGTAATAAACACAACGACTGCCAACAAAATTGCCGTTGAAAATGATAGTCTTAAACTTGCAACGACGTTTGAATGGCCAAATTTTAAAATAAATGTAGGCTATCTCAGTATGAAAAATAATACATTTAGCTATGTAAATAACAATGCTATTCCTCAAAAGGGTATTTTTAATGGTGATGCGATTGTTCTTAATAATCTTACTTTATTAGGAAAAGATATTTCCTTAAAGGATAAAAAAGTTGGTCTTAATATTGAAAACCTCAATTTTAATGAAGCTTCTGGAAATCAATTGAAAGTACTTCAATTAAATGCTAATTTGTCGGATAATTCGCTGTTAGTTAAGGGTATTAATTTATCATTAAACGATAATAAACTTCAAGGAAACGCCAAATTAAATTATAATAGCTTGGCTTCTTTCATCGAAAAACCAGATGATGCACAGCTTTCCGTTAGTATTCCAACTTTTCAGTTTGATTTAAAAGATGTTTTCCAGTTTCAACCTGACTTGCGTAAAATTGAGATGTTTCAATCGCTTTCAAAACAATATTTTAAAGGAAATATTGAAGCTTCTGGGAAGTTATCGTCGATAACTATCTCCAAAATAAAAGTGAACTGGGGTAATGAAACCGAATTATCCCTAAATGGGCATTTAGAAAATGTTACTGACATTGATAAGTTGCAATTTGATATTCCACAATTTAACGCACAAACCAATAAAAAAAGTCTTTC
This sequence comes from Aureibaculum luteum, assembly GCF_003449015.1. GTDB lineage: Bacteria > Bacteroidota > Bacteroidia > Flavobacteriales > Flavobacteriaceae > Aureibaculum > Aureibaculum luteum. The sequence goes on from NZ_QRGD01000002.1 coordinate 547,062, forward strand.
GCTTTTTGTCAATGAGGATAGTTTGGGAATCAATTTTCCTGAATTGGTTAATTTAAAAGGGAATGTAAAAGGCAGTTTAAAAGATATCAACGCCATCGCTGAATTAAATACTTCACAAGGAAAAGCAAACCTTAAGGGGAATTTCAATAATGAGAATCAATTGGTCTTTGATGCAGATTTTAAAATTGACAATTATGAGATAGGCAAACTTTTAAATAATAATAAATTAGGTGAATTAACTTTAAGTGTTACTACTAAAGGAAAAGGAAAGGATATCAATCATCTGAATGGGGAATTATTAGCAACTGTTGAGAATTTTGGGCTAAATAATTATGAAATTATAGACTTAATAATTGATGGAAAATTTAAAGACGGAGTTGGGAAAATCAAATCAAATTATAAAGATGACAACTTAAATCTCAATTTACTTGTAGACGTAAGGTTGGACTCTATTGCATCACAAGTTTCCATGAATTTAGATATCATTGGTGCAGATTTGCAAGCTTTAGGTATTATGCAACGCAATGTGCGAACAGGGTTAAAACTAAATGCTGATTTTAAAGGAAATTCAGAGAAATTTAAGTTGAAGGCAAGTGTTGAAGATGGTGTAGTGGTCTATGATGACAAATCATATTTGCTAGGTGGCGTTGATATCAACGCGTTTGTTGACAAAGACACCACTTCGGCTTCCATAAAAAACAAGGTTTTGAATTTTGAATTGCATTCGAATTCGAATCCACAAAATTTCACAACCGCCATCGAACGCCATTTGACAAGCTATTTTTATAGAGATACTAAAGTTGCAGATTCGATAAAAAATCCAGTGAATTTGGTATTAAAAGGTAAGATTAGTCAAGCCCCTGTGCTGAACGAAGTACTGTTGCTCAATCTAATAGAGTTGGACACCATAGATGTGGCCGTTAAATTTAACGAAAACGCCAGAAAATTAAAAGCCAATATTACTGCACCGCATATCAATTATGATGGAAATGAGATTGATAGCTTAGCTTTAAATATCGATACAGAAATGGATAAGTTTGTGTTTGATTTGGGTTTTAAAGAAATCAACAGTGGTCAACTTGCCATCAAAAAAACGAGCATTACAGGAAATCAAGCAAATAATGAACTGGCATTAAGTTTCACTTCTTTCTATGACCAAGAAAAATTAATAAATATAGAATCTACAATTACCGGTCATCGAGATTCCTTACGTTTTCACGTGTTGAACGATAATCTTATTTTGAATAAAAATAAATGGGAAACACCTAATTCCAACGAAATTAAAATTACCAATAACAAATTATCCTTCAATGATTTTAACTTTAGCAGAAATGGCGAATCCGTTGCTATTACGGACGCTGTAAGCAGTTCCAACAAGGATAGATTTGACATCAATTTCGACAACTTTAAACTTAACAAAATCATTAATTACCTAAATCCCGAAAATGAAATAGCTTCTGGGGTTCTAAATGGTGAATTTAGTGTTGAAAATCCCTTTGAAGATTTGGGAATTGTAACAGATTTAAAAATCCAGCAATTGAAACTTTTAAACGTTGATTTAGGTACTTTATCTTTAGATGCAAAATCGGGCGAGAACAATAATTATGACTTTAATGTAGATTTGAATGGTGGAGCAGTTGATTTGACATTGAAAGGTGATTTTCTGGCAGATGATATTGCACCTCAAATAAATCTAGATTTGGAAATTAATAAATTCAATATGAAAGCCTTAGAAGGGTTTACCGAAGGTGAAGTGAGCAGTACTTCGGGCTATTTGTCTGGAAGTTTTAATTTGAAAGGCAATTTAAATAAGCCCGAATATTTTGGAAAAATCGCTTTTAAAAATGCCAATTTTAAAATCACGCAACTCAACGAAAGTTTTAGCTTGGATAATGATGTAATAAACATCGACAACAAAGGCTTGTCGATGGATAACTTTACGATTCAAGATGAAAATAAAAATACTTTCATGTTTTCGGGCTTTATTGGTACTGAAAGTTTTAGCAATCCAACGTTTGATTTAAAAATAAATGCCAAGAATTTTCAAGTCATTAACGCAACAAAAGAAGACAACGATTTAGTGTATGGTAAAGCCGTTTTTGATGCCAACGGCACAATTAAAGGCAATTTGGAAATCCCAAAAATAGATTTGAACCTAAAAGTAGGTTCAGAAACAGACATTACCTATATATTACCATCGGCATCGGTAAATATTGAAGAACAAGACGGTGTGGTTATTTTTGTAAACCGAGAAAATCCTGATGCCATCTTAACCCGAACCGAAGAGAAGTCAGTTAAAATAACCGGTTTTGATGTCAATGCTAATTTAAAAGTGGATAAAAGTGCAAGAATAAAGGTAATCATTGATGCCGAAACGAATGATAATTTTCAAGTTTCTGGAACCGGAGATTTTAAGGTGAAAATGAGCCCTAATGGTTCCATGAACTTAACAGGAGTTTATGAAATTGCTAATGGTCATTATGAAATGAATTTATATAATATCGTAAATAGAAAATTTGAATTAACGTCAGACAGTCGTATTAGTTGGTATGGAGATCCATTTGATGCTAAATTAGATGTTAAGGCATTGTATAAAATAGACGCATCAGCATCACCATTAATGGCATCGCAGACAACAAGTTCCGATGCATCTATAAAAAACCAATATCAGGAAGTATTGCCGTTTTATGTGTATTTGAATGTTGATGGAGAGCTAATGCAACCAGAAATTTCCTTTGAATTAGATATGCCAGAGGAAGAACAAGGGGCTATAAGTGGACAAGTATATGCACGTGTTCAACAAGTGAATAAGCAAGAAAACGAACTTAATCAACAAGTATTTTCATTATTAGTATTAAGTAGATTCTATCCACAATCTGATAGTGATGGAAGCAGTGGTGGTTTTGCTTCAATTGCTAGAGATAATCTAAATGATGCACTTTCTGATCAATTGAATGTATTTTCAGATAAATTATTAGGTGATACAGGTGTTGAACTCAATTTTGGTTTAGATAGTTATACCGATTACCAAGGTGATTCACCAGAAGACCGGACACAACTAGAAGTTGCGGCTAAGAAAAAACTATTTAATGATCGATTAATTGTAAGTGTTGGTAGTGATATTGATATAGAAGGAAGTAGCAGTACAGACGAATCTACTCCAATTATTGGTAATGTAAGTGTAGAATATTTATTAACTGATAATGGAAGATATAGACTTAAGGGCTTTAGAAAAAATGAATTTGAAAATGTAATTGATGGTCAAACCATTATTAGTGGTATTGCATTAATTTTTACTCAAGAATTTAATAAGTTTGATGAGCTGTGGTATGCTCTATTACACGGTCAGACTCAAGTTGAAAAATCAGATAAAAATAAAAAGGAAAAGAAACAAAATTGAGATATAAACATAAAAATATAGCTATAATACGATTTATTAAAACGAATATTTTAATAAAATACGCTATAGGCTTTATGCTGTCTGTGCTATTGATTCTATTTCAATCATGCAGTATACAAAAATATATTCCCAATAAAGAACGACTTTATATAGGTGCTTCCATTGATATAAAATCAGATAGTATCGTTAAAAATGAAAAGGCCTTAGAAGAAAATCTAAAAACTGCTATTCAAAAAAAAACAAATAAAAAGATTTTAGGATGGTATTATGGATTGTATTATCATTTCAAATCTCAAAATAAAAGGCAAGGATTTATTAACCGATGGCTAAATAAAAAAATAGGGGAGGAGCCTGTATATCAATCAGATATAAAGACTACTGCCGTTAAAGAAGTGCTGATAAACCGGCTAGAAAATAATGGGTTTTATTACAATAACGTTACCTCTAATTGGACGAGTAATGATAAGAAAAAAACAGCTTCAATCGATTATAATATTACCGTTCAGCAACCATATAGAATGGAAAGTTATCAATTAGATACGCTGCAACCTCCAATTTATAAAGAAATGCAAGGGTACCTATCGGATACGCCTTTTAAAAAGGATATGCGTTTTAATTTATCTTTATTAAAATTAGAAAGAGACCGTATAGACAATGGTTTGAAAATGAAAGGTTACTACAATTTTAACTCTAATTTTTTAATTTTTGAAGCGGATACAAATAGATATAAAGACAAACGATTTGATTTATTTTTAAAATTAAAAAAAGATGTCCCTAAAAAAGCAATAGTCCCCTATAGAATCTCTAAAATTAATATTTTTTCAAATTATGATATCCAACAAGATTCATTATCTAATAAAGTTGTTCGGTATAATCATAAAAACTTCATTGAGCAAATACCATATTTTAAAACGAAATATCTTGACCCTTATATTACTTTAAAAGAAGGGGAGTTTTACAATCCTCAAACATCAAAAAATACGGCGAGACGATTGTCCACCATTGGATCTTATAAATTTGTAAATATTCAGTACAACCAATTGGATACTATTGCAAAAAATGATAGCATAGGTTTTTTAGAAACTAATATTTTTCTTTCCCCGTTAAACAAAAGGGCATTTAAAGCCTCATTAGAAGCGGTATCTAAATCAAATAATTTTGCAGGCCCCACGTTGGCATTAACCTACACGAATAGAAACTTATTCGGTGGTGGAGAAATATTGAATCTTAGTGCAAATATTGGTTATGAATGGCAAATTACAGGAGGAAACAGTAATGGAACAAGCATTCTTCAATTAGGGTTATCCTCTGAATTAATCTATCCAAGGATTATTTTTCCAATAAAAATAAGTAGCAATTACTTTAAATATGCTATTCCTAAGACAAAAATGAGTTTAGGGTTGGATTATTTACAAAGAACGCAATTATACACTTTATTATCAGGTACAGCACAATTTGGATATTTATGGAATGCCAATAGATATGTTACGCATGAAATTATTCCAATTTCAACTACGTACACCCAACTGTCCAATACCACAGAAGCATTTGACGAAATTCTTTCTGAAAATGAGTATTTGAGTAGTAGTTTTGATCAAGAATTTATTTCTGGACTCAATTATTCATTTACCTATAATGAAATGGTCGACACTAAGAAAACGCATCAATTTTATATCAATTCCACATTAGAGATTGTGGGTAATTCTTTAAGTTTATTTGGTAAAAATAATGGAGAAGATTCTAAAACGATATTCGGTTTTGAGTTTGCACAATATGCCAAAGCTGATTTTGATTTACATTATCACTTTAATTTTGGAAAAGATCAGAAAATTGCAACACGGGTGTTTGCGGGTTACGGTTATGCTTATGGAAACTCTGATGTATTACCGTTTACAAAGCAATATAATGCTGGTGGACCCTATAGTGTGCGAGCATTTCAAATTGGAACCTTAGGGCCTGGTCAATATGATGAAGATGTAGATGGTGGTGATTCTGATTATCTTTTCTATAATTCAGGAAACATAAAATTGGAAGCAAATATCGAATATAGGTTTCCTATCTATTCGTTTGTTAAGGGAGCTGTTTTCGCGGATGCAGGAAATATTTGGACGTCTAATAAAAATGAGACTTTTCCAAATGGTAAATTCACTGATAATTTTACAAATGAATTAGGAATTGGAGTGGGAATAGGACTTCGTATTGATGTTCAAGGTTTTGTAATTAGATTTGATTTGGCAGCACCCTTCCACGATCCCAAAGAAGAAAGTTATAATTTTAAATGGGATGAACCTGTATTCAATTTTGCAATTGGATATCCATTTTAACCCATTTTATTAAAAAGTCTATTCAATTTCAATTTGAATGTTGTTTGTATTTATAATATCACCAATTACCAATTTATTTCTTACCCTAGTTTCAACTTGGTTGTTAACTGTAACTTCCTCATTTTGAATAATAATTTTCGCGTGTCCACCAGTTTGTGCAATTCCCACAACCTGAAGTAGATTGTTTAAGGTAATATAAGGTTGACCTTCTTTTAATTTAAAAGTTTTGTTATCCATCATTTACTGCTTGATTAGGAGTTAGTTAAAAGAATTTTCTCCAACGTTATTATAATTTTTTTTACGTTTTTTCGTTATATCCACAAAGTTAATGGGTTTGGTTTGATTAAAAATTATATTACATATCTATTTTTGGCATTTTCATTAAATATAGTTTCTGCACAAGAGCTATCGAGTTTACCGTTGTTTAGCATGGATAATCTTGACTATCAAGGTGCCTTCAGAATAGATGCGGGTACTTATGGAGCTTCAAATATGAATTTCGCTCAAGGTCCTTTGGCTTATAATTCTGAAAATAATTCAATTTTTATTGTTGGTCATAGCCATCATCAAGCTATTGCAGAGTTTAAAATACCCAGTTTAGTAAATAGTACTGTCATCGCTGATTTAAACACCGTTGAACAACCCATTCAGATTTTTAAGCAATTTCTAAATGCAACTCCAGACGGTAACCCTGAAGGCATAGATAGAATAGGAGGATTGTATCCCATACTATATAATGGCAAGCAAAAATTAATTGTTAATGCCTACGAATATTACGATGCTCCAGGAGACAACAAGTTTTCCACCTTACTTATTGATAATGCGAATAATTTAGAGAATAGTACTGCAAAAGGCTATTTAAAATTTGAAGGAGGATCAGGGCATACTTCTGGGTGGATTTCGCCCATTCCAGAAAATTTAAAAAGCATATTCGGAGGAACGCATATTACAGGACAATCGAGTGGTATTCCAATAATTTCAAGAACGAGTGTAGGTCCATCAGCTTTTGTTTTTAATATGGATAACTTGCTTAATACAGCAAATACCATCAACACAACAAAATTATTAGATTTTAGTCTGACAAATCCACTTCATTCAGATCTTTCAAATTCAAGTTTAGCAAATGATATATGGACACATCTTTCAAGAGCAGTTTATGGGTTTATTGTTCCTGGAACAAGGACTTATGTAACTATTGGAAAAAGTGGTGGTCACCAAACAGGTGTTTGCTATAAATGTACACAAACGAATGGTAATCTCTGTGGCGGTTATTGCACACCCGATTCAAACGATAATTATAATTACTATTGGTTGTGGGATTTAAATGATTTGTTAGATGTTAAAAATGGGCAACGTTTACCCTATGATGTACAACCTTATGCTTATGGTAAATTTAATACTCCATTTCAGAGTTCTGCTCATAGTATTAATGGAGGTAGTTTTGACCCAATTACAGGAAATCTATACCTTTCAATTGAAAATGCCGATAATGAACAAGGAACGTATGCTAATCCGCCAATAATTGTAGTGTATCAGACAGGAGCTGCACTTGATACTCCAACTAATACTGCGGAAAATATACAAATTTATCCAAATCCCACATTCGGTATTATCAAAATTGATGCACCTGAGTCAAGTTATACTATTAATGTTGTAAACACTATTGGTGCAACTATCTATTCTTCTAAGAAAAAAGGAAAAAGTTTTGATATAGACTTAAGTTCTTTTGCTAACGGAATGTATTTTCTTGTAATTGAAAATTTAGACACCCACTTGATTTCTGTCGAGAAAATATTAAAAAAGTAATCTGATTATTTTAAAAACCAATAATTAACCTTTTACCAGGTTTTAGAATAGTTGTTCTTCTAATTTTATTTGCTTTGCACAAAGCTGAAATCGAAGTACCATACTTATTTGCTATTCTTGAAAGTGAATCACCCCTTCTAATTCTATGGGTTTTTACTTGCACCACTTTTTGATTTGTAGCTTCTTTAAATGTAGTGGCTACTTGAATATCACTCTTCCTTTTAGAACTATGAAGATGAGGGCTTGTCCATTTATTAGTTACCCAAATTTTATCACTTCTAATTTTATTCTTTTCACCAAAATCAAATAAATACTCAGGGTTAATAAAATTACCTTTAAAACTCGTCTCTAAATGTAAATGGCTCCCTCTTGCATTTCCTGTAACACCACCATTACCTATAATTTGACCTTTTAAAACTAAGTCATTTTCTTTTACTATTTGATTGGATAAATGTGCATAAAGTAACTCTAAACCATTCGAGTGTCTAACGATTATACATTTACCATACCCTCTATTATAACCTACATATCGTACTTTACCACTTAATATGGCCCTTAGACTATCACCAGTTACCAAATCAATATCAATTCCATTATGTGGTCGTCTATTTCGCCAACCATAACGTGAAGTGACTACTTTATCTATTAATACTGGAGATGCATAGATACTGTCCTTAAAATCAATTTCAAACGGAACATTTTTAATGGGAATAGGGTAAGGTTTTAATTTATCATTATCCCAATACTCATTTATGAAAGGGTTTACACTTGAATAATCAACCATTAGATTGAATTCTTCTTTTGATAAAAAATCAAGATGTGTATTAATTTTTTCTTCTAAACCATGAATGTACATGGGGTCTATGGCTCTATCTTGACCAAATATAGTAGACATTGATATTAAAAAGAGAATGGAGGAGAAAAATATCTTCATAAAATGTAACTCAATTTTAATTTCTCATTTATTTTATTTTAAGAAGTTTTTACAATTGAATTCTTCCAAAAAATTTAATTGCAACAAAAGTAAACTTTTTAATTAAATGTTTCTGTTTATAGAGCTCTCGTTTCGATATTAAAAATATCAACTATCACATTTTTAGCTGTTTACGGTTCGTATTTAACTTATGTTTAACGGATTTCGATCAATTTTTGTTGCTTGTTAAAAACCAGTAAAAAATAAACAGATTGTACCATTTTACATATCTTTACAATGAATTATCAAACTTTTTTATATGAGACCTTTCTACAACTTGTTATTATTAACGGTTTTGATTACCGCTTGTGAAAATGACAAAAAAAACACAATAAATACGATGAATACAACTAATAATCCTCTAATGGAAGAGAGTACTTTGCCCTATCACGCTCCTGATTTTGGAAAAATTAAAAATAGTGATTTTAAACCCGCATTCTTAAAGGGTATTTCAGAGCAGAAAGAAGCTGTAGAAAAAATAGCCAATTTATATAATGATCCAACTTTTGACAATACCGTTTTGGCTTTAGAAAAAAGTGGTATATTATTAGAAAGAGTTTCAAATGTATTTTATGGGCTGTCTGGAGCTCATACTAATGATAGTATAAAAGCTATACAAGAAGAAATTGCTCCTAAACTTTCCAAATTAGGAGATGCTATTTATTTGAATGACAAATTATTTAACCGAATTAAAATCATTTACAATAAACGAGACAGTTTAGATTTAGATTCTGAAGCTATAAAACTCATAGAAAATTACTTTGAAGATTTTGAAATTGCTGGGGCCAATTTATCAGCAGAAAAAAAAGAAACCTTAAAAGAATACAATACACAACTGGCAACACTTACTACCAAGTTTAATCAAACACTATTAGAAGCTAATAATGCAGGAGCCTTATTATTTACAGATAAGGAAGCTCTTGCTGGGCTCTCTGAATCACAACTAAAAGCATTAGAAAATAAAGAGAAAAATGGTTGGATGATCCCTTTACAAAACACAACGCAACAACCTTTATTACAGTCTTTGACAAACCGTGAGACAAGAGAAAAACTTTTTAAGTCTTCTTGGAACAGAGCAGATGGTTCAAAAAATGACACTAAAGAAATTATTATAAAAATTGCAACGCTAAGAGCTAAAAAAGCAGGGGTATTAGGTTTTGATAATTATGCTGAATGGAGCTTACAAAAAACAATGGCAAAAAACGCCATAAGTGTATTTGATATGTTTAAAGGGCTTATACCTGCAGCCACTAAAAAAGCACAGTTAGAATCTGAAGAGATACAGAAAATGATTAATAGTAAAGGTGGTGATTTTACATTAGAACCATGGGACTGGAACTATTATGCTGAAATGGTACGAAAAGCAAAATACGATTTAGACGAAGATCAAATAAAACCTTATTTTGAATTGAAAACCGTTTTAGAAAAAGGAGTGTTTTATGCTGCAGAAAAATTATATGGTATTTCATTTAAATCTAGATCAGATATTCCTGTTTATCATAAAGATGTAATGGTATACGAGGTGTTTGAGCAAAACGGTGATAAATTAGGCTTGTTTTATGGTGATTTTTTTGCCCGTTCTAGTAAAAGAGGAGGAGCATGGATGAGCAATTTCGTAACCCAATCTAAACTTTACAATAAGAAACCAGTAATTTATAATGTGTGTAATTTCTCTAAACCGGCAGAAGGTGAAGCTGCATTATTATCGTTTGATGATGTATCTACTATGTTTCATGAATTTGGGCATGCGTTACACGGATTTTTCGCAGATCAACAATATCCATCATTATCTGGAACAGCTGTAGCGAGAGATTTTGTTGAATTCCCATCGCAATTCAATGAAAATTGGGCTTTATATCCTGATGTTTTAAAGAATTATGCCATCCACAATAAAACAAAAGAACAAATTCCACAGGCATTAATTGATAAAATTAAAAAATCAGGAACCTTTAACCAAGGGTACAGTTTAACTGAAAACTTGGCAGCGTCTAATTTAGATATGCAATGGCACACTATTGCTACTGATAGAAATATTACTGATGCCAATGCTTTTGAAAAAGAAGCATTACACAATACAAAATTAGATGTTGTACACGCGGTACCGCCTCGTTATAGATCTACTTATTTTTCACACGTTTTTGGAAGTGGCTATGCTGCGGGTTATTATTCTTATCTGTGGACAGAAATGTTAGATCATGATACTTATAATTGGTTTAAAAACAATGGTGGTCTTACACGTGAAAACGGTCAACGTTTCCGTGACATGGTTCTCTCTCGAGGGAATACATTAAATCTTGAAAAAATGTATAAAGACTGGAGAGGTAGTGATCCTAAAATTGAACCAATGTTAAAGGCAAGAGGATTGAAATAGAGTTAACTTATATTGTTTGTCTTAAAATTTATTAGATCTATTTATAGTTGATATAAATCGGCATATTTTTTGTGGTAAAAAACGAAACTTTAATTACGAAAAAATGAAAAATCATCCTATTTATCTTATTTTAGTAATGGCATTTTTTAGTAGTTGTGCAAGTACTAAAGTTTTAGATAGCAGTAAAATAAAAGAATTAGTAACACATCAAATGTTTACTATCGAATCAGATATAGCTCAACCTATGGCTACTATAGGTTTGTCTAAATTACAAAATTCAGGTATATTAGGTGTGGGAAATTCATCAAGTAATATTAGCCTTATAGGTAACAATAACTTTTTAAATATAAAAGGAGACTCAATTTCTTCATATTTACCATATTATGGTGAGCGACAGTCAAACGTTGGCTATGGTTCAAACAATGGGGGTATTGAATTTGAAGGCCTAATTAAAAATTACGATACGGAATGGAACGCTAAAAAGCAATATTACACAATAACCTTTAAAGCAAAAAGTAATAATGAGTGGTTTGATGTTAGAATGAATTTATATCCAAACCTTAAAAGTTATGTTACACTAAATAGTGCATCGCGAACTGGTATAACATATATTGGTAAAGTGAGTGCTTTACCAGAGGACGAATAACCATTTAATAATAAATAATCTTAAAATCTAAGAATCTTCTACTGATACTTTATTTGTATTTCGTTTATAATTTCTATTAATAAAAAATTGAAACACAAAAATGAGCACAAATATATAACGTGCTACATTTGGTAATATAAATGCTAAAATAGCTGCCAATATCCAAACACTAAGTGCATTTAAACCTGTTAACGTGTGCCATCTAATAGCTAATGGCGTTAGTTCAGGGTTGTTTTTTTCCTTTTTCATGATATACCTTATCATTATAAAATTTAAAAGTCCAATTGCTGAAAGATTGAAACAATAAAAGACAAACGGAATTACATAACCGAAACCACTCACATAAAATCCAGTAGAAAAGGGCATTAAAACGATAAAAAGTAATAGGAAAATATTAATCCATAATAATTTATTATCGACGGTTGATACTAACCGCATAGAGCGTAAATGTGCTACCCAATACAAGGCTGTTACCAAAAAACTTACGACCAAACCAATAAAATTAGGGATTCTATTTGTCAATATATCCCATGAATTAAAGGTTGCAATAGCTTTGCTTGAGGGAATTGCAACTTCTAATACTAGCAAGGTCATTGCTATAGAATATACAGCATCACTAAAACTAATAATCCGATTTTTATCATAGGTTTGGTTCATTTTCTTTAAATTATAGTTTCTATAAAACGAAAATTACTACATTTTCTACAAATATGTCCTAAATGTTCTCGAATATATTTTCGCACCTTATCACTATAGATAGTCAATATATATTTGCGGTATTCAATAAATAAAAAAAACAATTATAAAAAACCAACAAAATGAAGAATTTATTAAAAATCACAAGTATTTGCTTAGTATTTACTTTATTCTCTTGTGGAGGATCAGATGCTCCACAAATGAATACAAAGGACGGGTTAGAAAAAATTAAGACCATTGCCAATGAGAAATTTGGAAGTGATATGGAAGTTTATTCCATGACCATTTATTCACAAGAAGATTTAAATTCTAGTTTAGGATTAGTAACCATGAAATATATAAAAGATGGCAAACGCTATTCTAGGATGTATTCTGAAAAAACAGCACACACTGAGGCTAAACTTCAAGATGAAAAAGCAGATTCTGATTCTTTTCAAAAGAAAATGTTTTTAGACAAGGCACAAGGTAAAATGAAAATTAGTGATATTGATACTGATAAAATCATCGCTAATATTGATAAAGCACTTACATTAATGGGCGAAGATGTAGATACACATCAATTAAGAAATTACACAATAAATGTTGATCCTAAAACGAATGCTATAACAAGTGATTTTGAATTGCATGTAACGCAAAAAGGTGAAGGTACATCAATTGAAGGTCGTAACATCGTTACCAATTTTTATGAAGCAAACTTTGAAGCAGACGCTGAAGGAAATGTTGTAATGACAGACTAAATTTGTGGAAAGTTGCTATGAAAAAAAGCCCCTTATTTTAGAGGGGCTTTTTATATTTTAAAATCTAATATTTTTATCGTAAAAAATGTATATGAACAGGTTATTTATATTTATTATCATTTTAAGTACTTTGTTATTGAATTGTCAAAATGAAGAAAAGGAGAACCAATTACTCCCAATTAGTGTCAATGGTAATTTTGGTTTTATCAATTATTCAGGTGAGATGATTATAGAACCCATCTATGATGATTTTGAAGGCTATTCTAACCGTATTATTGGTGTCGGGTTTAATGGTAAAGATGGTTTTATTAATGAAAAAGGAGAAGAGATTACAGGATTTATTTATGATCGTGTTCGTTATTTTAACGATGGCTTAGCAAGTGTACGCTTAAACCGAAAATACGGATTTGTTAATTTCGAAGGAGATGTCGTAATTCCAATTAAATATGATTTTGTTTTTCATTTCAGTAATGGTATGGCAGCTTTTAGCAATATAGGCCAGTCTAGAATTTATGGATACCTAAATACAAAAGGAGATGTAATTGTAGAGCCTATTTTTAACGTAGCTAATTCATTTTATGAAGGCTTTGCTGCTGTAAAGGTGGATGATAAATATGGTTTTATAAACAAGAAAGGAGAATATATTACGGAGCTTGTGTATGACGAAGTTGGTGATTTTTTTCAAGGCTATGCGGCAGTTAGTAAAGATGGGTATTGGGGATTTATAGATTCTGATGGAAATGAACAAATTCCTTTACAGTATAGTGAGGTAAATCCATTTATTGATGAATATGCTGTGGTAAAGGCAAGTTATTTTAAAAATGGAATTATAAACACTTCCAATGACACCATTGTCCCATTAGATTTTGAAGAATTAGAGAATTTTCAAGAAGACATGGCGGTGGCAACGTATTATAACAAGAAAAAAGGGTTTGTTGATAAAAAAGGAAAATGGGCCATTTCTCCAGTATATGATTATGCTCAAGGTTTTAGGGAAGGTTTAGCTGCTGTTGCTATGAGAGAGGGTAAAGAAGGAGAAGATGGAGACGTTCATTGGGGGTACATTAATAAAAAAGGGGAACAGGTTATTTCGCCTAAATTTGCTGTGGCTCAACCCTTTATTGATGGTATTGCGGTTGTGGCTATAAAAACTGGAAAATATGATTACACCTATGGTTATATTGATACAAAAGGTAATTATATTATAGAACCACGCTTTTTTAACGCCACTCCATTTTTTGAAGGTGTAGCGTCTGTGTTTGATAAAAATGCCAATCCTAAAAAAAACTATATCGATAAAAAAGGAAAATTACTTTATACAGCAGATAAAAAGTAATTCAAAAGAATAATTTTGTAATATTTAATTTTTATTAACTTTGAAATCTAATCAACTTTTTATTAAGACATGCAAAATAGATTTCATTTGCTATTTTTCCTATTATTTATTCTACCACTATCACTTACAGCACAAGATTTTAATTCTTTAGAATATCGTACTGTTGGTCCCGAAAGAGGTGGACGAGTTACTACGGTAACGGGAACTGCACATTTCCCAGGTACATTTTACTTAGGAGCATCTGGTGGTGGTGTATGGAAAACGGATGATTATGGTACATCATGGAATAATATTTCTGATGGGTTTTTTAATACGCCATCAATTGGAGCTATTGAAGTCGCAACAAATGACCCTAATATAATTTATGTGGGTACTGGTTCTGATGGTTTACGTAGTAATGTAATTACCGGTAAAGGGGTTTACAAATCAATTGATGCAGGAAAAAACTGGGAACACATCGGTCTAAATAAAACAGGGCAAATAGGTGCTATAGAAATAGATCCTACAGATAATAATACCGTTTGGGTGGCTGCCATCGGAAATGCTTTTGGGGCCAATACTGAACGTGGTATTTATAAAACAACTAATGGTGGTAAAGATTGGGATAAGGTATTGTATATATCGGATAAAGTTGGTTTTTCTGATTTAGAATTACTTCCAGGAAATCCGAATATTGTTTATGCTGCGGCTTGGAAAGCAGAACGGAAGCCTTGGACCATTATTTCTGGTGGTAAAGCCGATGAAGGTGGAATATACAAATCTATAAATGGTGGTAAAGATTGGGTTAAGCTGGAAGATGGATTGCCAAAAGACTTAATTGGTAAAATTGATTTAGCAGTATCGCCGGTAGACTCAAGCATTTTATACGCAATCATAGAAGCTCCAGGAAAGGAGGGAGGTTTATATAAATCGGTAAATCAAGGTAAATCATTTACACATATTTCTGATAATAAGGGCTTAGTAAATCGCCCATTTTATTATATAAATGTTGAGTTAGACCCTACAAATCCAGATATCGTTTATTCAAATGCAAATCCACTATTAAAGTCAATTGATGGTGGTAAATTATGGGAGAGAATGAGCGTTCCTCATGGTGATAATCATGATATTTGGATAAACCCTAACGATCCAAATTTACTAATCCAATGTAATGATGGTGGAGCCAATGTTTCTCATAATGGAGGTAAAACATGGTCAACACAATTTAATCAACCAACAGCAGAGTTGTATCAAGTAGAAGTAGATGATCAATATCCATATTGGTTATATGCAGGTATGCAAGATAATTCATCTACCATTGCGGTACCTAGTTTTCCGCCAAGTGGTATTCAAAATCCGGGTACGGGTTGGATAATAAATACTGGTGGTTGTGAAACAGGGCCTGGTGTACCAAAACCAGGAAATCATAACATAATATACGCCAATTGCAAAGGACGCTTTAGTGTATTTGATAAACGCACAGGTACTGAAAAAAGTTACTATGTGGGTGCATCAAATATTTATGGTCATAATCCCAAAGATTTAAAATATAGGTTTCAACGCGTAGCTCCAATTCATGTATCACCGCACAACCCTGATATAGTTTATCACGGATCTCAACATGTACATAAAACAAGCAATGACGGACTCAATTGGGAAACTATTTCTCCTGATTTAACTGCTTTTGAAGCCGATAAACAAGTTATTTCTGGAAGTCCGATTACTAGAGACATTACAGGTGAAGAATATTACAGTACGTTGTATTCGATACGTGAATCGAAGGTAAAAGAAGGTGTGATATGGACAGGTTCTAATGACGGTGTAATTTCTGTTACTCAGGATGGTGGTAAAACATGGAAAAATGTTACCCCTAAAAAGATACCAAAAGGTGGACGCGTAGAATCCGTTGAACCTTCACAATTTAATCCTGCAAAGGCATATATAGCTGTAGATAGACATTTATTAGGTGATGCTAAACCCTATTTGTATAAAACAGATAATTATGGAAAAAGTTGGGAATTACTATCTACTGAAACAAACGGTATTCCTACTGATTATACAACACGTGTTTTAAGAGAGGACCCTGTACGTGAAGGTTTGTTGTATGTAGGAACTGAATTTGGAGTTTTTATTTCTTTCAACGATGGCAAAACGTGGATTAAATTTCAACAGAATTTACCAGTTACACCGATTACCGATATAAAGATTTTTAGAGGTGATTTAATTCTAAGTACTATGGGGCGTGGCTTTTGGATTTTAGATAATATTACCACCTTAAGAGAACAAGCTATCAATACTTTAGCATATACGCCACATGTATTCAAACCTGATAATATCATACGCTATCGTTATCCAAAAGTAAGTAGCAGAGTTTTTCCTAATTACCCAAGAACCAGTGTAATTATTGATTATTTTATCCCGAAAGGAAATAAAGACGGGGTTCAATTAGAGATTTTTAATGATAAAAATGAATCTGTTGTTACTATTGTAAGTGATAAAAAACAACTCAAATCTGAGGTAAAGGTTGTGGAAGATATGAACTTAAGTCATACTTTTCGATATGTAGATGCCAAACTAGAAGATAAACCAGGTTTAAATCGTTTTCATTGGGATCTTTCATCAAAGGGACCCTGGACAAAAAACGAAAAGAGAAGATATAAAAATGGTCCAATGGTTGCTCCTGGATCATATATGGTGAAACTAACGGTGGGAACGAAAACATTTACACAGCCTTTTGACATTGTAATGGATCCAAGAGTTGAAGAAGCGGGTTTAACTAAAAATGATATTCAGACACAAATTAAAATGCAAAATAAAATAATTGACTTGTTATCTGAAGCAAATCAATTACAATCTAAATTAGAAAAAGAAGTTATAGCTGCGAAAGGAGAAAAATTAGATAAACTAAAGGCTATTTTGAAACAACTAAAGAATGATGAGGGTGCTTACCCTCAACAAATGTTAGTCTCTCAAATTTCGTATGTATTATACATGATAAGTGGTGCTGACCAATTACCTGGGCAAGAGGCTACAGATCGATACGAGGAGTTGAAGAAAAAATTTAATGCAATTAAAATAGAAGCTGGACACTAATGAACGATCATAATAACCATCGTAGAAAATTCATAAAAACGATTTCTACAGCTATGGCTGGCTTTGCAGTTGCTCCTGCTTTTACCTCCACGAACTTTGATAAAGTTAATAATAGTACAAGTGATCTATCTCTTGTAAATGATAATTCAGAAGCCTATTGGGAAAAAGTAAAACAAGAATTTCTTTTTGTTGATGGGCTTAAATATTTTAATAATGCTTCCTTGGGTTCTTCACCCGTTTTAGTACAACGAGCCACAAGAAATTTTAGAGAAACTTTAGATAGTTTTCCCTCTAAATATATGTGGGGTGGATGGGACGAAGAAAAGGAAAAAACGCGTCAAACCGTGGCTGACTTTTTTTCGGTATCTAATGAGGAAATTGCCCTTATACATAATACCACAGAAGGCATGAATCTTATTGCCCGAAGTATGGACTTAAAAAAAGGAGATGAAGTTATTCTTATTGATCATGAACATACGAGTGGTACCATACCTTGGGAAGTATGGCAAGAAACAAAAGGTGTGAAATTAGTAAGGCCTAAAGTACCTATTCTTCCAAAAAATAAAGAAGAACTCATTGCTATTTATAAAAAAGCCATTACGTCAAAAACTAAAGTGATTTCAATGTGTCACATGGTTAATACGAATGGTATGATATTACCAGTAAAAGAAGTTTCTGAAATGGCTCATAAAAAGGGCATTCTAGTAGCTGTTGATGGGGCTCAAGCAGCGGGTATGTTTAGTATTGATTTACATGATTTGGGTTGTGATTTTTATACTGTAAGTTCTCATAAATGGTTGTTCTCACCAAAAGGTGTTGGTATTTTTTATTCAAAAAAAGAAAGCCAACAGTATCTAAAACCTTTAATGGTCTGTAAAGGACATAAAGATGAGACTATAAGACGTTTAGAGAATTACAACACACGTAACTTACCTGAAGTTTTAGGTTTAGGTGCGAGCATCAATTTTTTAAATGCCATTGGTTTAGAGAAAATCCATAACAGGACGTATGAGTTAAAAAAGTACTTTAGAAACAAAATAGCAGTGAATGCTAGTTTAAAATTAAAAACACCAGCGGCTGATAACCTGTCCGCTGCCATTCAAGTAGTAGAAGTTATTGGCAAGCCAGTTTCTCGTGTAAAAACGAGATTAATTGACCAATATGGTATCGATTGCCGCCCTATGAGCTCCTTTGGTTTAAATGCGGTACGTCTATCTTTTGCTATTTACATCACCAAAAAAGATATTGATTATTTGGTAAATGCTTTAGAAAGTATATAGAAATGAACTTAATAACATACTTATTTTTTTGATTTATGATAAGTAGCTACATTTCTGTCCTAGATATTCTAAAAACAAAATACAATTTGAACCAACTTCTTTAATTTTATTTGGCAACATATTTTGGAATATTACACCCCATTCCTTGCCAAGGAAATATTCCAGCGGGCAATGCTTCATCAATGGTTATTAATGGGAGAAAAATTTCAGCATCCATAGCTACTGCACCACCTTGTACATTTAACCCTAGCATGCTTCTTAATTGATTGGCTCCAGAATTTGATACAGTTACCGCAGCATCAACATCTGCTCTACTAATTTCTTTTCTATTTCCATAGATGTTTGCCCATCGTTCTGCCACTGAAATTTTAATCATCATACTCTGGTTGCCATCACTATTCGGATCAATATGCATGGCTTCATCCAAAATATCGGCTACTGCCATTTTATCATTTATCTCTTTATAATCATATTTCCCATTTCCTGTAAATAGATTATTTATCATAGTAAGTTTTGCCCCTTTATTATAAATACCACCCATATGTCCAAAACCTAGAGCATTATTTTCAACGGTTGCTATTAAATTTTGATCAAAAGCAAGAGCGTCTCCTCCGTAAGAGGCTACTGCATCATGTTTCCAAGAAAAAAGACTAGTGTTATGTTTAATTTTGAAAACCGGAAGTTTTGTAGCATCTGTTCCCATGTATCCCGTTCTAGCATGAATACCATATCCTGTATTATTGATCGTAAAATTGTTTTGAATAACTCCTTTACCACCTTCAAAAACTCTTACAGATATAGCACCTTCAGTAGGTGCAGTATTCATTACAACACAATTTAAAACAGCAATATTTGTGTATTTACTTCCAACGATTACAATGCCTCCTGATTCTGGTGATGGATTTTTTCCAGTTTTCGGATTCGCCATTCTACGTATTGCTAAATTTTTATCGGTATGATATCTATTTCTCGGGCCATTATCTATGATAATACCATCTACAATAATTTCTGACCCCATTGATTTTTGACCATTACTCTCTCGTTGTTGGTCTGTTCTTATATAAATTCTAGGAGTAGTCAGTTTCATATACTCGTTGGTGCCCGTAAAAATGCTTTTATGTTCACCCCAAGGATCTCTTTTAGAGAATGTAGCATCATAACCTCCATAGATTTTCACAGGAACATTTATTTCGTCAGAGCCTCTGGCACCTTTACTCAAGTAAACGCCTTCAGCAACATGAATGCGATCGTTAGCTTTTAAATGATGTAAAATATTTCCTAAATCTTTTGCCGGACGTTCTTTTGTTCCTAATTGACCTGAGCCTGTATTTTTACTTACGTACCAGTCTCTTCCTTCATTAGAGAAAATTTGAGATGTATTTTGCGAAAAGGCAACGTTAAACACAGTGAATAGCGTAATAATTAATAAAATTTGATTTTTCATTTGTATAAGTTTATATGTTAACAAGAGTAACTAACAACGACAACCAAAAGATGGCTCAACCATATTCTAGATTTATAAAAGTATTGTGATGTTGTCTATTTATAATTGCAATATACCCTACAATTATGTTGGTAGTATCCAAGAATTCAGTGACAATAAAAAAGTCTATGAATTCATATAGGTTTTAGATATTGGTTGAAAAGTTATTTGTTGAGTTCATATTCAAGAGCAACACGTACTAAACCGGCAGTATTTCTAGTTCCTGTTTTAATCAACATATTTCTACGATGGGTTTCAACAGTACCAAAACCTATAAAGAGTTTTTCAGCAATTTCGTTTGTAGTATGCTCATCAAGAATCAGTTTTAATACATCTTTTTCGCGATTTGATAGTTTTGGAAAAAGACTACAGGTACTCAATTTCTTTTTTGATTTTCCTAATTTGTTTATCACAATTTGATTTGAAGCCTCATCTAAGTACATTTTGCCCTGAGAAACGGTCTTAATGGACTCGACAAGTTCCACCTTTCCTGCATTTTTTAAAACATAACCTTTTGCACCATTACCTAGCATCATTTTTATCAAACTACTTTCTTTGTGCATCGTAATTGCAATAATATTGACTGATGGAAGAATTTTTACAATTTCCTTACAGGCATCTATCCCGTTCATACCTGGCATATTTATATCTAAAAGTATTACATCAGGATGTATACTAGGAAGTTTTTCAATAGCATCTTCCGCATTAAGTGCATGTCCAATAACTTCTATTTCAGATTCATTTTGTAACAATAAATTAAAACCCTCAATAACCATTTGGTGATCGTCAATAATAAAAACCTTAATCATAAAGCAGTTTAATTTAAAAATATAGTGGTTAACTCAATGTGCAATCATATTTTGTTTAAAAATACTATTTATTTTTAATAAAGATCTAATTGATATCCTGCAATATAATCTATATCAACTTCTTTTGAAGTAGTTATAAAATAATTTCGGTAATAATCGTCTTCAAAAGTTAAAAACCCCTTGTATTTATATTGTTGCTCTTGTTTGGCAGTAAACACTCCAACTTCTGTAGCTTTATAACTAACTAAACGTCCATGTTGGTCTGTTAAGTTTTTCATAAATTGCTTTAAACCATCTGCTAAAGTTTCTGTTCTATATTTAGGTTTTACATTTTCGGATATAAGTTGATAATTTTCTTTTTTAAGGTTTTCTGAAAATTCAATAAATATTTCATTTTGATCCAAAAGATTAATTAAAGTTTTGGAATTATACTTAAAGATAGATGATTTGTTGGAGCTAGAATTTTCTAATTCTACATTAATTTGATTATAATCATCTTTTTCTTCTTGTGAAAAACTATCATACAATAGCATTGCTATTTTAGCAGTTGACAAATCTTGTCGCAAAGTGTCTAACATAAAGCTATTGGAAATTTTTATATCAAAAGATTTTATGGTCTCTTGACCTATAGTTGAATTGAAACTTTTTGAAAAAGATGCATTTCCACCAAAATGAGAGACCACTTTGTCCAGTCCTTTTTGTTGATTTTCAGAAGCACAAGAAAAACAAATTACTATTCCTATTAGGTATACATATTTTTTCATGATTTTAAAGTATTTTTTTAGATTGTAAGCATTAGTAATGAAAGTATTTACGAATAGATTAATTACCTTCTCCATAAGTTTCCCTTAAGAAATCTGCAACTTCTTTTTCTAATGCTCTAAATTCTTTCTTTTTTTTGTGCCAAATAATTCCGTAAAAAATAAAACCACCAATAAAAGTTAAAAATAACAGTAGTACAAAAACTATAAACATCCAAGACTTCATAATGTTTAAATTACTCATAACTTTGAGTTCATTTTTTTTATGAAAAATGATGACCATAGATGAACCATTAATTACATTCAGGGCTTTTTTGTTTAAGAATGCATACTTTACCTTGTAATTTGGGAATTTAGTACTTAGGCTTTCTTTAATTTCTGAAATGTTGGTTTGAGTTGTTATTGCCAGTTCCATAATTTTGATTATTTAAATTCAATTGCAAATTAGATGGATTGTACACCATAACTATCATTTAAATCATATAGACAAAAAAAATCTATGAATTCATGGATTTTTTGGTTCTAATTTTAAAATAGAGGATATTTTATTTAAAAAGCAGTATTTTTCATATCGATTCAAAATAATCATTCATTATGTCTTTTAAAAAAAGCCTCCCATCTATTGCTAAAGTTGTAGTAACTATTATGTTGTATTTATTCTCAATATCCAACATTATTGCCCAAAACAAAATAGATAAAGCTTTTGATTCTATTATAAATAGTGAAATATTGACCAAGGAAAAGGTCATGAACTTACTCACTTTCGCAGGTAGAAATAGATATGTTCCTGCTACCAAAAAATTTATCATTAAAGCTTTAGAAATAGCATCGCTAGAAGGTGAGAATAAAAAGTTATTGTTAGCAAATTCTTATTATGCTTTAGGAAATTATCACTTTTTTCATTCTCAAATTGATTCTAGCCTTGTAGCCCTTGATTTTGCAGATGAAAACCTAAGTGAAAATGATCTGGTTTTAAAAGCTACAATCATGACAACCAGAGGTGGTATATACAATAAAGTGGGGGATGTTTCATTAGCAATTACCACACAATTAAAAGCGAAGGAAATTTTAGAAAAAGTAGACACACTAACTTTAGATTTTAAAGAAAGAGTTAAAAGAAGAGGAAATATTTCTACCATAACCAATAGTTTAGCGAATTTATACCTTAAGATAGATGATTTTGATAATGCATTGATTAATTATGAAAATGCTTTTAAACTTACAAAAGCTCTTAAAAACAAGCCCAACGCGGCAATTATTCTAAGCAATAAAGGAGAGCTTTTAAATAAAATGAAAAAATTCGAAGAGGCGTTAAAGGTTTCTAAACAAGCAAAACAATTAAAATTGGAAGCGAAATTACCTGAAAGGTTTATAGCAATTTCTAACTTTCATATTGGCGTGGCATATAAAAACTTAGATAGTACGGCTCTTGCCTTAACCTATTTTAACCAAGTTCTAACTCAAAGCAGAAAAAAAAACTACAAACGAGGTGAAATGATGGCATTGTCTGAAAGGGGTTTAATAAATTTTGAATTAAATAAAATAAAAGAAGCTAAAGAAGATTGTACTATAGCCTTAGAAATTGCAGAAAAAACAAATGATAGTGATATTAAAATAAAATCGTGCGACTGTTTATATAAAGTAGAAAATAGTTTAGGTAATCATGAGGCTGCATTGCAAAAATATGAACGCTTTACCCAACTCAAAGACTCAGTTTATAACGAAAAGAATATTCGGAATATTACCAAAATAGGGATGCAGTACGAGTTTGATAAAAAAGAGGCTCAACAAAAATTAATTATCGAAAAAAAGAATAGGCTAAGAAATAGATTAATATCAAGTTTCATTGTTCTTACAATCATTGCCTTATTGATTGTGATTTTTTATAGAAAAAGGCATAAATATCAGCGTAAAATTACTGAACAGGAGCAAACTCTAAAGAATCAGGAAATAGTAAAACTACAACAAGAGAACCGTTTAACTGCCATAAATAGTATGATCGATGGTCAAGAAAAAGAAAGAGCAAGAATATCCAATGATTTACATGATGGGTTAGGAGGCCTTCTGAGTTCTGTAAAGTCCCATTTTTTAGCAACACAAGAAGACAAAACTGAAAACCAGTCAACAGCAAAGAAAACTGAACTTTTAATTGATCAAGCATGTAATGAAGTTAGAAGAATATCTCATAATATGATGCCGCATGCATTAGTAATTTCAGGATTGAAAGATGGAATAAAAGATATTACTGAACGATTAGAAATTGATAATTATGACGTAACCTTAGAAATAAACCAATTGCCAAAACTAGATGCTACACAAGAAATCATGGTATATAGATTAATTCAAGAAATTGTAGCCAATATAAAAAAACATGCTAACGCTAAATCTATATTTATTCAGCTTTATGCACATTTTACTACTGTGCATTTAATGGTTGAAGATGATGGTAAAGGTTTTGACCTTTCAAAAATTAATGACAAAAAAGGACTCGGATTACAAAGTATTGAAAGTAGGGTAGCCTATTTAAATGGCATGATTGACTGGGATACAGGTGAAGGTAAAGGCACCACTATAAATATTAACTTTCCCACTTAAAAAGTGTTAGTTTAAAGCTTTAGTAAGTAATTTAGGATATTTAATTGGGCTATGTTTAGCTGCCTCAAAATTATAATAAGCCGTTAGGTTTAGAATAATCATAATAGTGGAAAAGAAATACAAGTTTAAAACTAATGCAATTCCAAAATGCATAGCTATAATGGCAATTAACCAATACTTTTTAAGTGTCTCTATATTTATTAGAAAGTAACACATTTCTACTATAATAACAGACCAGCCCATACCGATCATAATCCATTGGTAATTAACCAACCATTCTAAATTGATATTAAAATCTAAATTAGAATATGGCAAGGTCAAGGTTTTCCAGATCGACTCACCATTTCTCCAATTATGCCCTAATAATTTATCAAATCCAGAAAAAAAATAAGAAATAACCATAAATACTTGTAGATAAACACGGATTCGTTGAAAATTAAGCTTATTTCTTACTTTTTTCATGAGTGTCTTAAAAATTAATGAATCTATTGACATACTAACATTAGATGGTAGAAAACAAAGGAAAAACAAACAAATACTTGTAAAGTAATCAACACCATAATTAAAAAACACATTGGTCTTAACTAATAATAAATGTAGCAAAAGAAGTAAAATGGCACTTGGTTGTGTTAAAAAACCAAGTAATAAAAATAGCACTGCCATTCCGAACAAAAAGGTCAATATAGACCAGGCAAAAGCAGGGTCCAAATTTGTAATTTTTAAAAATCTATAGAGACTAATGTCATAATTTGGCACATATATGTCAGTTACCTTATTTGGAATTAATGCTTCTTCACCAAACAAGTATGGAAGATCTTGATAAATAGAAATAAAATGTATCCCAACAAATAATGCAATTGCCATTCTAAAAAACACCAAATAATCATCTTTGTGTTCTAAATTAACTTTATTACTTAAGGTGTTTCCAAGCATTATCTTTGGTGTATTTTTGAGATTTTATTAAAGTATAGATTGGTATCATTTCTGGCTCATCTTCTAATTGACCCAATAATGGATGGTGATAGAGGTAAACTTTGGAGTGCACATATTTCCCTTTTTCTTCGTCAAGTAATACTCGAAGAGCCAACCCTTTTAAAAAAATATTACATTTTTTTAACCTCAAAGAATCTTTGTCGTCATTAAAATATTCTTCAAACATAAGATATGCACTTTTAATCCTTGTAATACTCTCTTTTCTTTTAAGGTGTGGAAAATTACTCGTTTTTATTAGGGTACTGTCTTCTGAATATACTTTAAACTCTGTAATATATTCGCTGGCTACGTTTGGTGCAAAAAAGCCAAAACCTGTTTCTAAACCAGTATAAGACAAGAATATTGAAATAGGTTCTTTTTCAATAAATAGCGTCGCATTAAATAAATTATTTTTGGATAAAATTGAATCAGCCTTATCAGCTTTGTAAAATTGAGTATACGATTTTATTGTACCTCTTGTATTAACGGATATGGTTAAGATAAAAATAACAAAAAAAACAAAAGTATAGAAAGTATTTATGTACCTCATAATAAAACTTTAAAAGGCATTATTAAATAATAATAATAATAATAATGCCTTTAGGTTTAATTAAATTCATTCATCACTTTATCGATGTGGTTTTGAGCATTACTTACCCCCTCCATTTTAAACTCTTTATCACGCCATATCGTTTTGGAAACTAAATCTTTATGTATATTATCATGTATAGCTGCAGTTTTAGTCGATTTATGTACTACCGCAGTCTCTTTCCAGCCCTTAACTCCTTTAAGCCTAGAAAGATCAATCACTTTACCATTTAGGTCAATTTCATTTACCTTATTTGCAAGTACGGTACTTTCTTTCCAGCCTTTAAACTCGCCTAACTGAGATATTAAATCTTTTAGGTTAGTTTCAAGGTTTTTGACCTGATAATTTCCATCTCTGAGTTTTACTACTGTACCTTTCTGTGTTTCACTAAAAGAAACTAGGGTTAATGATAAGACAGCTCCTATCATAAAAATAACATTTTTCATATTAATCTATTTAATATTTAACGCATCAGATTTTTTATAAGGGGTCTCTGATACTTGCAATATGCCATGCAATTCCCTAATGTAATTTCATAAATTATCTAATTTTAATAGTATAAAAGTGGCAAGTCCTAATAATATGAATTACCTGGATTTACGAGTTCGAGGAAGTCCGAACAATAAAACTTATTTAGCGTTTATACGGTACTTAAACTTATTAGCCACAGATTTATTAAGCATGGCTACAGTGATTACTTTACCTTTAACTCCTGTTAATGTAAACACTTTGTTTTTTCCATTTCTACTATTTGGAAATGTGTAGGTTTTTATAGTTCTAGTAACCCCGTCTTTTCCATGTGAACAGATTACGACACCAGTTTCAGCCCTACCATCATACTTATTTATGGTTATTTTCATCGTATTATTAAATGAAGGAGGTGTTACAAACGTTCTTTTCGTTTGGCCAGTTATACTCCCCGTTTCATTACCACCATCAACTTCCAAGTAACGAGGGCCAACTGTAGATGAGCGATTACCAGCAATATAGTTCCATGCTCTTTTGACTTTATCAACTTTACTTTTAAACGGTATTAAAGAAATGTTTGGCTTCCAAGTGCCAAATTTTTCCCATGTTCTTTTCGCCATCTTCGTTCCTTGAGTACAACTTTGAGCTTCTGCATTAAATGCTAAAACAAGACTAAACACTAAACTTAAAATAATAGATTTTTTCATTTTTAATATATTTTTAAATTAGAACTGCAAAGTATAAACAGTCTAACTTTAAAACATCTATCAATTCAAATAGTCAAAAAAAATCTATGAATTCTGTTGGTATTAATTTACGATATCAATATAGAATACAAACCTTTTAATTAAAACATAGTTTTAACTCCACCAAACCACAAAAAACTTTTCAAAAGTACCATTTGGTCTTTTCAACCAACAAAGAGGTGCCTTTTTCTCATGGACAAGTGTATTTATTTGTCTGGAAAAAGAATCGAAATTTAGCCAAGTTACCTGTGTTTGAATCGCCATAAGCCAATTCAATTTTGCGGGTATATAAAATTTACAGTCCGTAAACTTATCTATTTCAGGGAGGTGAATGTAAAACCCGGTTAAACATTGCTTATTCAAAAGTTTAAATTTTGGAATTTCTGAAGTATAGGGAACAAACAATTGGGCTTTAAAGAAAACACATTGTTTTATTTCTTCTGCATTGAGTTTTAAACCTTGCAAAATAGGTTTTGTGTGCTCAGAATAGAGTAGTGGTAGTTGTTTTTCCTTTAACTTAGTTAGTTTTTTAACCAAGGTGTCATTTCTGTTAGGACCTATCCAGTGTTCAATTTCAGTTGTACCTACTCGTTCATCAAATAAATAGAATTTGTAAATTATTTCCAAATGGATGGGTGTATTATTTTTCTTTAAGATACAATCCAATTCGCCAACGGTTCTTTTCCCATCTTGAATTTGCATATTTTCTAATAGAATTTCAATCGCATCATCTTGCCTCAATTCATAGCTCACAAAACGTTCTACACGTTTACCTAATCTTAAATTTGACGGAAGTACTTCGTTAAAAATGGTGTCATCCTTTTTAGAAAATACAAATTGTTCCAATCCCAAAACAGTATCCTTCAACCACAGTAGTGGCGTATGTATACTACCTTGATATTGATTATGGACGTCTTTTGTTTTAATATTCATTACACAACAATTCTTTTACAACTTCATAGAGCCAAAATACTAATTATAATAAGTAGCCAAACTAAAATTTTGTTGAATTTTCAAAATAAAAACCTTTTTTGTGTGAAAAACTCAAATACACTTCGATTTACAGATAATTAAACAAAATACCAGTATTAATGAATATATTTTAAATAATAATATTTATTGTTGAAAATATAATATTATATTTACCATACTAGTTATAGATTATGAAAAACGATAAGCTTTTTTCGTCCTACGACGGAGTTCCCAATACATATGATGAAATGTATAAGAACAACACTGAAATAAGAACACAATATGATATAATTAATACCTATTTAAAAAGTGTTACTACAGAAATATTAGATAAAAAGGAAGAGCTTTCAAAGCAATTGTTTATGAGTCAAGGGGTAACCTTTACCGTGTATAGTGATAATGAAGGTATTGAAAAAATATTCCCTTTCGATATTGTACCACGAATTATCACAGCATCAGAATGGGATAAAATAGATAAAGGCATTAAACAACGTTTAAAAGCACTTAATTTATTTATAAAAGACATTTATCACGACCAATTTATCATTAAAGATGGAATTATTCCTGCTGGATTAATCTTTGATTGTCCTAATTTTTTACGTGAAATGATGGGTGTTAATGTGCCGCATGATATATATGTTCATATTGCCGGAGTAGATTTAATACGAAATAATGATGGTGAATTTTATGTGTTAGAAGATAATTTAAGAACCCCTTCTGGGGTTAGTTATATGCTTGAGAATAGAGAAATTTCAAAACGAATTTATCCTGGAATTTTACCTAGAAACAATATTCGATCAGTAGCTAATTATCCTGATTTGTTGTATAAAAAATTAAAGGAACTTTCAGATCAGAATGAACCTAATATTGTGCTGTTAACACCTGGTATTTATAATTCAGCTTATTACGAGCATACCACATTAGCAAGGTTAATGGGAATAGAATTGGTAGAAGGAAGAGATTTATTGGTAAAAGACCATCATGTCTATATGAAAACAACCAATGGTTTACAGCGAGTTGATGTTATTTATAGACGTGTTGATGATGAGTTTTTAGATCCATTAGAGTTTAATGCAAGCAGTACTTTAGGGGTAGCTGGTATTATGGCCGTCTATAGAAAAGGAAATGTTGCCATAGTAAATGCTCCTGGTACCGGTGTTGCTGACGATAAAGCTATTTATGTCTATGTTCCTGACATGATAAAGTACTATTTGAATGAAGAACCTCTCTTAAAAAATATAGAAACTTATCAATTGGCTAATCCTGAGGAATATAAACACGTAAAGAATAATATTAAAACCATGGTCATTAAAAAAACAGATGGTAGTGGTGGTTATGGAATGCTAATGGGTCATGAAGCAGATGATGAAGAAATAAAAGATTATTTTAATACCGTTGATAAAAATCCTGCCGGTTTTATTGCACAACCTATTCTAAGACTTTCAACGGCACCTTGCAGTATTGATGGGCAACTGACACCTCGTTGTGTTGACTTAAGGCCTTTTGCCCTTAACGGAGTAGATGGAGTTGATATAACACCTGGAGGACTGACGAGAGTAGCCTTAAAAAAAGGATCTTTAGTAGTAAATAGTTCTCAAGGAGGAGGTAGTAAAGACACTTGGGTAATTGAATAAATTAAATAGAAAAACATGTTAAGTAGAGTAGCAAATAACCTGATATGGTTAGATCGATATATGGAAAGAGGGTATGGTATTTTAAGTTTACTTAAAGTAAATTACTATGCCAATCAAGATTCTCCAGAATTATTTTCATGGACGCCAATCATTAAAAATTATGATTTAGATGGCAATGATTTTAGTACAGAAGATGCTATTGAGTGTATTGAATATATGGTCTTTAATACAAATAATAGTAATTCTATTTTAAATATAGTTACCAAGGCTAGAGAAAATGCTAGGAGTGTACAGGAGCATATTTCACGAGAGATGTGGTTAAGTATAAATAATTATTATCTGTACCTTATTGATAAGGATTTACCTCAACAATTACATGAAAGAGATCCATTAGATTTTTTAGACGATCTAAAAGCCTTTCATTTAATTTATTATGGTAATATGGAAATTACCCAAGGAAGAGGGGCGTCTTATTATTTTTTGACTGTAGGACGTTATTTAGAACGTGTTATTTTAATTTCAGAATTTACGGCTCTTAAACTTATGGAAATTAGTAAAACAACTGATAAATTGGAGCAAAGTTTCTATTGGAAAAATCTTTTATTAAGTATAGGTGGCTACAGACATTATTTAAAAACTCATAAATCATCATTTGAGCAAGAAAATATCATCACCATGATTTTTCAGGATGAATTATTTCCTAGATCCGTGTATTATTGCATTAATAAATTAAGTAAGCATATTGACTATTTAATCCAAAGTAACGAATTGGAAAAAAATAATTTAGAATTTTTACTTGGTAAGCTTGAAAGTACAATAAAATACACTACTATTGAGAGTATTAACGATCAAGGTCTTGATAATTTTATCAAAAATATTAAGGAGGATATTAAAAATATCTCTTTAACCGTAAATACTGTTTATTTTTCACAAGTTAACTAAGTAAAGTTATGCCAACGTTTTATATTAAGCACCTTACTAAATATAGTTATAGCCATCCTGTAATTGATGGTGCTAACCAAATTATGCTTTATCCAGTTGCTAATGAATTTCAAGAAATAATATCTCAAAAACTTACCATAAGTAATAAACCAATTATAGCTACTTATTTAGATTTTTACAATAATTTAGTGGGTACATTTATGGTTACAGAACCCCATAATTTTCTTTCTATAGTTTCTGAAATTGAGGTTAAAAAAACACCAAAATTATTTCCTGATGAAAATGTAGATGTAAAATTGCAATGGGAAGCCTTAAAAGATTTGAAAAACAAACCAGAATTTATAGATTTCTTAAAGTACATTACTTTTGATGGTACGCCTGAAATTTATGAAATGATAAAATCTAAGGATTTATCAAATAGTTCTCCTTATAAAATGGTCATGGATTTTTGTGAATATATTTATTCCAATTTCAAATATATTCAAGGAATTACGCATGTAAATTCTAAATTAGATGAAGTTTGGCAAATGAAAGCTGGAGTCTGTCAAGATTTTACTTATATCTTACTACAAATGGTACGAATGTTAGGAATACCAGCCCGATATGTTAGTGGTTATATTTGCCCTAGTGATGAAGCCTCAAGAGGTGAAGGAGCTACACATGCTTGGATAGAAGCTTATATTCCCAATTATGGATGGCTAGGTGTCGATCCAACAAATAATTTAATAGCTAATCTTTACCATGTAAAACTAGCAGTAGGTCGTAGCTATAAAGATTGTGCACCTGTAAAAGGTGTTTTTAAAGGTAACGTAGAAGAAGATTTGTTTGTAAAAGTAAAAGTGAGTACCGTAAAAAGTAATATTGATACTATTGAATTTCCATATAGTGATGCTCCTATTATTGACAAAAACAGCTATCGTCATAATTTAGCATTAATACAGCAAGAACAGCAACAGCAATAACACTTTATATTATCTATTTATTATAAAACTTCTTCAAATGCAGAATCTTTCTGTATAAATTCATTATTGAGTGCAATCTAAGTAATGAAATGACTTAATTATATAAATCAATTATCAATTGAAATGGTATAAGTCAATATCAATCATTTACTTACTTTTGCAATTATTATAACACTATGAAACTATTTCAATGTGGTCATTGCGATCACGCATTATATTTCGAAAACTATACTTGTGAAAATTGTGGACATTTATCAGGTTTTAGAAATACAGATCGTAAGATGCTTACCTTTAATCCTCATGGAGATGTCCTTATTTCAGATAGAGAACAAATAGAATATAAATATTGTAAGAATAACGAATATGAGGTTTGTAATTGGTTAATTGAAAAGAATGATCCAAATGACTATTGCAGTGCTTGTCAATTAAACAGAACCATACCCAATCTTTCCGACAAAGAAAATTTTGAAAAATGGCAACATTTAGAAGTCGCTAAGCATCGTTTGATTTATCAACTTCAGAAAATTGGGTTAACCTTAATTAGCAAAGAAGATAATGAAGCGGGATTTTGTTTTGATTTTATAGCACAACAAAACAATCCAAATCTCATGACAGGCCATGCCAATGGTGTAATCACTATCCTTTTACGGGAAGCAGACTCTGTATTAAGAGAGCAAATGCGAAAGCAATTATTTGAACCATATCGAACCTTACTTGGACATCTTAGACATGAAGTTGGACACTATTTTTGGGACAGATTGGTACATAGTAACGAGAAAGTATTGACAGGTTTTAGAGCCATTTTCGGAAGTGAAAAACTTGACTATGGAGAGGCTTTACAGAATTATTATAAAGACGGTGCTCCTAAAAATTGGCAAAAGACATTTATAAGTAAATATGCTACATCGCATCCTTGGGAAGATTGGGCAGAAACTTGGGCACATTATTTACATGTTATGGATATGGTAGAAACTGCTTATTTTTTTGGAATTAATGTGAAGCCAATTGGTAAGAAGAAGAGCTTAAAGGCTAAGGTTTCTTTCGATCCCTATTCCATTGAAGATTTTGATATCATCATTCGTACTTGTATTCCGTTATCGTTTGCGGTCAACAGTATTAACAGAGCTATGGGCGTTCCAGATATGTATCCTTTTGTAATTTCACCTGGAGTGGTTGATAAAATGAAATTCATTCACCAATTATTGTTACCCAAACGATAAGAACATTCTTCTAAGTATTTAATGATTGAATTGAGTTCAATTGAGGAAACCGTCAATTCGAAAGCCATACTTTTTTACGTGATGTATCTAGCTTAGTTTCAGCACAAAGCACTTGATTAGTAATTTTATTTACTCCTGTATAAGCACTTCCCTTATGCAAAGAGGGGCGAACGCTAAATACAGGTCTTGTAGGCCTATATTAGTGAGGAGCCAGATGTTGCATTGGCAGATGTAATTATTCTCAAATTCGTTTCCATAGGAAAAACATAGCCCATTAAAATATACTCATTTCCGAGTGAGTTGTAACTTCTTCGAGCAATTTCATTCCTCTAAATGAGTTTCCATTTGGGTTTAATTTTGGACTCCAAACGGCGATAGAATAGTTATGAGGATATAATGCCACAATTCCGCCACCAACACCACTTTTACCAGGTAACCCCACTTTAAAGGCAAACTCTCCGGACTCGTCATAAAAACCACAAGTAAGCATAAGGGCATTAATACGTTTGGACTGACTATTGGTTATAATTTTTTCTCCATTTGATAATTTACGACCACCATTAGCTAAAAACGAAAAAGTATAAGAAAGTTGCTGGCAATTCATTTCTAGAGAACACATATCAAAATAAAAATCAAGTACTTCAGCGGGGTCATTTTTAATATTTCCAAATGATTTTATAAAATTACAGAGTGCTACGTTTCTATAACCCGTTGCTTTTTCTGAATCTGCAATCTTGTCAGAATAGGTGAGTGTGGGTAAATCACTTAAATTTCTTACAAATGATAAAAAATCTTTAGGTGCATTATCTAGATGTGTGATCAATATGTCGCAAATAACAATAGCTCCTGAATTAATAAAAGGATTACGAGGAATTCCCTTGTAGCTTTCTAATAATAATAGGGAGTCAAATTTGGTTCCAGATGGTTCTACGTCTATACGGTTCCAAATTTTTTCGCCAATTGTTTTAATAGCCAATGTAAGTGATAATACTTTGGCAATACTCTGGATTGAAAATTTCTCTTTATAATTTCCAATTCCAAAATCAGTACCATCAATTTTGGTCATATGAACGCCAAACATTGATGGATCTACATTAGCTAACTCTGGTATATAGGTCGCTAATTTACCTTGGTCTTTAAGAGATTTTGCAAGGTTATAGCCATTTTCAATAATGCTTTTATAATTTGATGCCATTTTTATTATAATTGAAATATATTTGAGCCAAGATAACTTTTATTTACGGTCAAAAAGAGAAACTCAAATGTTATAACTTCAATAACTAATTAATAGTATACTTTAATTTTGGACCAATATTGTCTTTCACCATCCATATCATAGAAAATAGCTAAATTTGCTTTTTTAAAAACTGTTTCTTTACATCAGCTGATTATTAAAAATTAATAAATCTATCAATGGATAACATGCTTACTTTCGCAATAACGGTATTTACTGGTTTTTTTGCTATTGCAAATCCGATTACAAATATGACGATTTTTTTAACATTGACTGAAGGTGCTGATAAACAAACAAAGCGTAGTATAAATAAAAGAGCGACTTTTATTGCCTTTATTATTGTTACTATTTTTGTGCTGTTGGGAACTTTTATTTTTGAAATGTTTCAAATCAGTATACCCGCATTTAAAATTGCTGGGGGTATTTTAGTGTTTTTTGTAGGATTTGAGATGTTACAGTCCAAAAAATCTAATGTTAAACACATTAAGGATGTTGATATTGATGAAAATATTGCCGTTTCCCCTTTAGCTATACCTATTATCTCTGGGCCAGGTACTATTGTAACCGCAATGAATTTTAGTTCAAATGCAAGTAATATTAAAATTGTAATAGTTATTTTAATGTTCGGTTTACTTTGCTTCTTAACCTTTTTAACTTTTCGAATAAGCGACCTCGTAGTCAAAAAAATTGGCAATAATGTGATTTCAGTTATTGGTAAGATAATGGGATTGATTATATCTATAATAGGAACTGGTATGGTGATACAAGGAATAAAGATTTCCTTTAATTTAGCAGCATAAATAAGCAGATACTTATAGTTATTTGCTGTCCTTTAGATCTATTTGATGGAATGTAATATCCGAATGAATAAACTTTTATTATTCTGAATATAGATATAACTTTTTAAGACTACCAGCCATCTAGCACACATTGCATGGTATAAGGATCCGTTTCACTTAAAGGAAGTTCTTCCAAATCATCTCCTAAAGAATTACCACTTGCAAAACCTCTAGCATTTTTAAAACGATAAGACCAACAGTATCTAAGATTTGTATGTTCTTCAGAATAGGTAACGAGGTTATCGACTAAGATGACATTGTCAAAATCAGAAAACGCTAAAAAGTATCCTAGAAATTGGTTGCGTCTTACATCGGCATCAGAACTCTTATACATATACATTCCACAATTATTCATTACATTATCATGTACAAATGTTGCTCTATTATGACCTTTATCGCCTCCACTTGAGTATTGAATATAACCTAAACGACCGTTAGCAGAACCATTTATCATGGTAACTGTATTTCTTGCAATAATGTTATGTGTTTTATGCCAACTAACAATAGGACCATCCGTATATTTACTATCCTCACCTTGTTCCATTATATTATCTAGAATATAGACATTTTCACCAGTTGCATTGACAATATCTCCACCGGCATTATGGTGGAAATAATTATCTTGTATCAATATATCTTCATCGATACGACCTGGCCCTTCAATATCAATACCAAATTGTGGAGAAGTACCATTGATATGATGGATTTCATTATCTCTAATTTCAACACGAACACCTCCAACAATTGAAATACCTTGACGTCTATTATTATAAATAGTATTATCAATAAAAGTAACATCATTTGAGTCTAATAATAAAGAGCCATCGCCTGTTAGACTATGCAGTTCCATATTTTGTATGAGCACATTATTATTGCCCTTCAGACAAATACCATGTCCTTCATCATGAGCTGTTTTACCATCTTCTCGAGCGGTAAAAACATGTGTGTCACGTTCCCCTTTTATTACACCATCACGTACAATAATATTATCACCATTTAAACTTAAAACACAGTAATTCCATTTATCATTTGCATGTATTGATAATACAGCACCTTCACTAAAAACGAATTCAGTATTACCATGAACTTCAATACCACCATAATAAATATCATTTACATCTTCACCTACTAAATATTCTCCAGATGGTAATATAACGCGACTATAACCTTCGTCATGTGCCCAATCAATAGCTGCTTGCAAATTGGTTGTGGTTTTGGAAAAATCAGTATTTGTATTCGGAATATCCCATCGTTCTAACTCTATAATATACTCTCTGTTTCCTGTTATTATGGGCAATTGTGCACTAAAAAGTCGAACAGGTAAACCGTCATCATCTAAATTTTCAACATCTGCTCCATACACAGCATCAGTATCGGTAGTAATTTCAGTGTCAGAATCACCGAGCCCCTCAATATCAACATCATCACCAGGGAAATTGGTTTCACTACAAGAAGTATTGAAAATACAAATTAAAAATAAAACGGCATACGAAAGGCTTTTCATGAGTAGTTTTTAAAATCAAGTTTAGTAGAAAATAAGCGTCTTTAATCATGATTTAAATGTAGTGATCTCCAACGTTTACTGCGATATCAAAACGATTATAAGGATGTTATCGTATAACGTATTCCATTTTTTTCGAGATTTTAAATGGTTTCCATTGGGATTATAAATCAAAGTAATTAACAACTATAACAAAATACAGCTCATAAAAAAAAGGCTGCCTAAATTGAGACAACCTTTTTAATAGTATGAAATGATTCTATTTATTTCAAGCTTGCTAATAACTTTTCAGCCACTAACTCAGATGAAGCAGGGTTTTGACCTGTAATTAAATTCCCATCTTGTATTGCATAAGGAGCCCAATCTTCTACGTTTGAATAAAACGCACCATTTTCGATAAGCATATCTTCTACTAAAACAGGTACTACTGCTGATAAGCCAACTGCAGTTTCCTCTGAATTTGAAAATCCAGTAACCTTTTTACCTTCAACCAACGGATAACCTTCTGAATTTTTAACTTTCATTAGGGCTACGGGAGCATGACATACAAAAGCAATAGGTTTGTGTTGACTATTAAACTTTTCTATTAATGCTACTGAATTAGCGTCATTCGCTAAATCCCATAAAGGACCATGACCACCAGGATAAAATACAGCATCAAAATCATCAGCATTCATATCTGCCAATACTTTTGTATTTGCAATTTTATTTTTGGCTACATCATCATTATTAAAACGTTCTGTATCTTTTGTTGCAGCATCTGGTGAATCACTACTAGGATCTATAGGAGCGGCACCACCTTTTGGAGTAGCAATAGTAATTTTAGCTCCTTTATCTAATAATGTGTAATATGGATTTGCAAATTCTTCAACCCAAAATCCTGTTTTTTTTCCTGTGTCTCCCAATTTATCATGAGAAGTTAATACAAATAATATTTTCATTTTTTTAATTTTTTATGTGTTATACTTAAAATTAGTACGCCATTTTTACAATTTTTTCAACCTTGTCAGGTGATAACGTTTTATACTCACCTAAACCTAACCAACCACGATCTGTAAAACGTTGTGCTATTTTTTCAGCAGTACCTTCATAATCTTTAGTGTAGTCAGATAATTTCGTATCAATACCTAATTGATGAAAAAAGTCAACTGTTTTTTCAATTGCAGCATACGCTTTATCATCGATACTTCCTTCCGTTATATTCCAAACACGTTCACCATATTGTGCTAATTTTTCTTTTTTAGCCTCAAAATTATACTTGTAATGACTAGGTGCAATTACCGCCAAAGTACGTGCATGATCTATACCAAACAAAGCTGTAAGTTCGTGCCCCATAGCATGAACGGCCCAATCGCTTGGTACTCCTTGTTGTATTAATCCGTTTAAGGCCATCGTACAACTCCACATAAAATTAGAAGCGGCGTCATAGTCCGTTGGATCTTTCATTACTTTAGGTGCCACTTCTACTAATGTTTGTAAAATACTTTCAGCAAAACGATCTTGAAGTAATGCACCTACCGAATAGGTTAAGTATTGTTCTAACACATGTGTAAACGAATCTGCTAAACCATTTGCCAATTGACGTGTTGGAATTGAAGCAATAACTTGAGGGTCTAATATTGAAAATATAGGAAATAAGCCTGGACCGCCCATTGCCAATTTCTCTTTGGTTTCAGATCTCGTAATAACAGAACCAGAGTTCATTTCAGAACCTGTTGCAGGTAATGTTAACACTGTACCAAAAGGCATTCCTTTTTCTGTTCTGATACTTTTAGATAAAATATCCCAAGGGGTATCACCTTCATATAAAGCAGCCGCAGATAAAAATTTGGTACCATCAATAACAGAACCACCACCAACGGCTAATAAATAAGTGATTTTCTCCTCTTTTATTACTTTCAATGCCTTCAATAATACAGCATATTCTGGATTGGCAGGTATACCACCAAACTCAATCATATCTACATCTGCTAATGCCGATGTTACTTGTTCGTAAATACCATTTTTCTTTATACTTCCTCCACCATAGAGTAATAATACTTTGGCATCTTGAGGAATTTCATTTTTTAGTTTTTCTATTGAACCTTTCCCAAAAATAATTTTGGTAGGATTTCTAAATTCAAAATTGTTCATCTTCTTATTTTTTTAAATTTTTACAATCATTTTTCCTTTGTTTTTACCTTCAAATAAATCGATAAAAGCTTGGGGTATATTATCAAAACCATCTACAATAGTTTCTGTATATGTCAACTTACCATCAGCTAACCATGTTGACAATTGTTTCATGGCTTCTGGAAATTTATCCGCATAGTTAGAAACAATAAAGCCTTGCATTAACGCACTGTTTTTCACTAAGAAAGGTTGTACACTAATACTTTTAGGCAATTCTTTGTTATTATAAACAGAAATCGCTCCACAAATAATCATTCGTGCAAAGCGGTTAATGTTGAAAAGAACGGCATCTGAAATAGGACCGCCAACATTATCGAAATAGATATCTACACCGTTTGGTGCTGCTTTTGCAATGTCTGCTTTCATATCTTTACTGGTGTTGTAATTGATACCCGCATCAAAACCAAATTTGTTTTTCAGCATTTCTATTTTTTCATCTGTACCTGCAATACCGATTACCGTTAGACCTAGAATTTTTCCTATTTGTCCTACCACACTACCTACAGCACCAGCAGCACCTGAAACGACTAATGTTTCTCCTGCTTTAGGTTTACCAATTTGTTCTAAACCTAAATAGGCAGTTAAACCGGTCATTCCTAAAACACCTAGATACGTACTTAAAGGAGCTTTTGAACCATCAACTTTTAATAAGCCATCACCATTAGAAACTTGTTTGGTTTTCCATGCTAACATTCCTGAAACAAAATCACCTACTGCAAAATTTTTATTCTTAGATGCAATTACTTTAGCAATAACACCTGATTGTATGGGTTTGTTTAATTCAAAAGATGGAACGTATGATTTAGCAGCACTCATTCTTCCTCGTAAATAAGGATCTACAGAAACGTATGTTGTTTCTAAAAGTAGTTCGCCTTCTTTTATATTTAAATCAGATTCCTCTGTAATAAATTCAAAATCTGACATTGAAGGTGTTCCTTCTGGTCTGTTTTTTAATAAAATTGTTTTTATCATGATCGTTTTTTTTTATTCTATTACAGTCACTAAATCTCCCATAGGTTTTCTAACCTTTTCAAGATTTACCAACCAATCTTCATCTTGTTTTCTGTACCCTAATGGTAACATTACAGCACTACGTAATCCTTTTTCTCTTAAGCCTAAAATCTCATCTACAGCAGCAGGATCAAAACCTTCTAATGGTGTCGCATCAACACCTTCAAATGCCGCAGCAATAATAGCTTGTGAAAATGCGATATATGCTTGTTTGGCAGCGTGGTTAAAGTTTTCTTCCGCATCTTTTTGTGGATAGGTACTTAGTAGCATTTTACGATAATTTTCCCATCCTTCATTTTTAAATCCACGAATATCATTTGTAAGATCGAACATATAGTTGATTCTACCTTCTGTATAAGTATCCCAAGCAGCAAAAATAAGTAGGTGAGAGCAGTCTGTTATCACAGATTGATTCCATGCTACAGGTCTTATTTTTTCTTTAAGAGCCTGATTTTTAATAACAATTATTTCGAAAGGTTGTAAACCACTAGAGGTCGGTGCTAAACGAGCTGCTTCTAATATTCGTTCTATTTTGTCTTCTGCTACTTTCTCACCATTCATTGCTTTTGCAGCATATCTCCAATTTAATTTGTCTAATAATTCCATTTAATTAATTTTTATTTACTATTTTTTTGCTAATTTTTTAATATCGTCTGAAGTAATTATTACTTCTGCATTACTTGTTCTATTTGCTAAATTCAACATTGCCTGTGCAATGCTTTCTGGATTTATAATTTTATATTGTTTAAATTTCCCAATAAATAAAGGTTGTATAATTTTAAAAACAACCAAACTCACTTTTTCTAATATTCTTCTTTCTTTTCGTTCTCCACCAATTAAGGAAGGGCGTAAAATATAGGTATGTATTATATTTTGCTCTAACACATCATGTTCCATTTCGCCTTTTGTTCTATTATAAAACACACTACTTTCTTTATTTGCTCCCATAGCTGATATCACTAAAAAAGTAGTAATATTATTCTCTTTTGAAAGCTTTGCCGCTGCCACCGGAATTCCATAATCTATTTGTTTATATAATTCTTTGTCAGGTGTTTTTTTAGCCGTTGTACCAATACAACAATACACTTCATCTCCTTTAAAGTCTTC
This sequence comes from Aureibaculum luteum, assembly GCF_003449015.1. Taxonomy (GTDB): domain Bacteria; phylum Bacteroidota; class Bacteroidia; order Flavobacteriales; family Flavobacteriaceae; genus Aureibaculum; species Aureibaculum luteum. The sequence continues at coordinate 587,720 of NZ_QRGD01000002.1, forward strand.
TTTAAACTGTTCTAAGTTTAAAAGGTCTCCTACAAATTGGGTTACTTTATTAGGTAAACCTTCGATCTTAGTACGAGAAAACAATTTGATAGTATTATACCTAGTATCCTCCATTAATTTATGAAGTAAAATGTTACCAGTTAAACCGGTAGCTCCTATTAGTATCGCTGTTTTTTTCATTTGATCATTTTATTAACACTCTTTTATGCTACTCCACGCTGATTGATAGGCTTCTTCAATATGTGTTTTATCCAATTGAAATGCTCCTCGCTTTTGAATCATCATTAAAAAGGATAATGGATTTATCGAATAGGCATATAAAAGGTAATCAGAAATGTTTTTAATAATTCCTTCTTTTTTTCCTTTCTCCCATAGGTCGAGTAGGGGTTGCAAATGTTTAATTCCTTCTTGTCTACTCGGTTCATCAATCATTGGAGTATTATCACACTGTGCTAAAAACATGGCGTTTTCACATTCTTTAAGCTTGAAATCTGCAATCCGCTTCCAGATCAATTCAAAACCTTCTTCCACAGACATATCTTCTTTGTAAGTTGCAAATGCATAATCCGTGTATTCAGATTTTACTTTTAAATAGGTTTGATTTACAAGATCTTGCTTGTTTTCAAAATAAATATAAATGGTAGCCGGTGATACATTTGCCATTTTAGCAATTTTACTCATAGGTGTTGCGTGAAAACCATTATTATTCACCAACTCAATAGTTGCCTTAATGAGAGCATTTTGCTTATCTATACTTTTCTGAAGTTTAGCCATGATATATTTAATTATGGGACAAAGCTATGAAAAAAGAATGAACATTCATTTTTATTAATAAATATTTAACATTATAGAACATTATTGCGTCATCATACAAATAGGCTATTGTCTATATCTCATAATTTAACAGTAAAACTTCAATTCAAACTTATTTTAATATTCCTATATTTGGTTTTTTAATTATTTACGATGGCTTTTGACAACCCAATACTGTTTTTTATCTGTTCTATTGGGGTCTTTAATGGATTTTTAGCCAGTTTCTATTTCCTTTTCTTTAGTAATCAGAAACGTGTACAGAATTTCTTTTTTGGACTCTTGCTTTCAATGCTTAGTCTTAGAATAGGAAAGTCTGTTTATATTCTTTTTACAGAACGCATTGAGCGTGATTTACTAATTTCTCAAATTGGTTTATCCGCATGTTTTTTAATTGGAATATCTTTGTTTTACTATTTAAAGTCGTCCGTAGAAAACAGAAAAACCATACCACAAACTTGGAAAATACACTATTTAATTCTTGCCATTGTTGTTATTTTAATAGGTATAATATTGCCTTATAGAACCAATGTAGATTTTTGGCATCAGTATTTTATTCATTTTATTTATGGGGTTTGGGGTATTTATATCTTATTATCTGCTTTTATTTTAAGAGACATCTTTCAAAAGCTATTACAAAAGAATGAAAAATGTACTACTTCAGAATTGTGGTTAGTAGCTGTTTTTATTGGAAATGTATTGATCTTTTCAGCCTATATTATAGGTTATTTCTATCTCTATTTAATAGGAACCATTACCTTCTCTGTAGTCTTTTATGGATTACTCATCTTTTTATTATTTAAAAACAATCGTGAAAATGTATTTCAAGATATTCCAGAAAAATATGCTGCTAAAAAAATAGAAGATGATAAAGCCAAATCTTTAACAGTTGCTTTGCATCAGATTATGCTAAAAGAACAATTTCATAAAAATACCAATGTAAAATTAAAAGACATTGCTGACGCATTAGACATTTCTTCACATAAATTATCGCAATTATTAAATGATAATTTAGGTAAAAGCTTCGCTTTATTTATAAATGAATATAGAATCGAAGAAGCCAAACAACTACTCCTAGAAAACAAACAATACACGTTAGAAGCCATTGGTTTTGAGGCGGGTTTCTCGTCGAAATCCACATTTTACGCCACCTTTAAGAAGATTAATGGTCAAACACCTTCCGAATTTAAAAAGCAATTTTCTTAGTTTTTTATCCGAATTTATAATTCTGGACACCTCATTTATAATCCCTCACTACTTTTTTCTACTGATTATAGAGATTTGACAAAATCTTCAAAAATCTATTATGAAAATTAACATTTTACTATTTACCGTCTTCATTACATTTCAATTTGCCCCTGCACAATCAGAATTAGCCGCTGTTGAAAAACCACTTCAAAATTATATGGAAGGTAGTTCCTATAATAAACCAGAATTATTAGAAAGTGCATTTACAGAAAATGCCACCTTGTATTTAACAGGTAGAGATGGTGAATTTAAATTGTATAGCCCTAAAGAATATGTAAGTTTTTTTAAGAATGCAGCAAAAGGAACATTTAATGGTCGTTATGCTAAAGTTTTGGGAATAGAAGTTTCAAAGGATATTGCAACCGCTAAAGTTGAAATATCCTTTCCTGAAAAAAACATGCTTTATATCGACTTGTTCTTACTAAAGAAATTTGATGCCGGTTGGAAAATAATTAGTAAAACGGCTACAAGAACAGATGATAACGATCAGAAAGAAGAAAAAACAGAAATTAATAGTCCTGTTATAAGATTAACAATTTTAAATGATAAAAATGAAATTTTAATTAGAAAAACCAAGTATGGATGGATGACACCAGCACACCGTTTTTACAGTAAACAGAATATTAATCGAGTTTTAGACAGTATGGCTACTAATTATGGTGTCACTATCAAGGATATAGAGCTTGCAGGCATGTTTACCTATAAATACACATTTAAAGATAAGGCGGACACACGTCAATTTTATGTTGCTAAATACAAATCTGGCACCATTAAATCTATAAAAGATGAAGATCTCTTCTGGTTACCAAAAGATGAAGCTATAAAAAAACTTGATTCTACAGTTTCTTCATTGGGATTAATGACAAATCAAATTTTAGAATACCCAAATACACTTTGGGGTGGTTCATTTATTCTAGATAAGGTAGATGGAAAACTTCAATCAAAGGTTGAGGAAAAGTTTTATCCATTAAGAAAGGAGTTATAGGATGAAGTATTTTTTAACAGCTTTTGTTTCGTTATTATGTTTTAGTGCATTTGCACAAATATCAACCATTAAATTTATAGATACTATTATTAAAGTTGACGGACAGTTTAACGAAGGTGTTTGGCAACAATTACCAGAACATACGGGATTTTATAATTATTTACCTACAGATGTTGGTTTGGCAAAAAATCAAACAGTGGTAAAGCTATTTCATAATGGTGAGTTTTTATATGTGAGTGCTATTTATAAAGATTCAACAGAAGTAACACAAGTTAGCACATTAAAAAGAGATGTATCTATTTTTAATAGTGATTCCTTTATCATGATATTAGATACACAAAATCAAGAACAAAACGGATATTTCTTTGCGGTCAATTCGCTAGGTAATCAAACAGACGGTTTGGTAGGGCGTGTAAATGGTGGTTATGATCTAAGCTTTAGTTGGAATGCCATTTGGCAGTCGAAAGCTCTTTTAAATGGAAAGCATAAGCAATATGAAATCGCCATTCCTTTAAAATCTTTAAATTTTAATAGTGACAATTCAACTTTTGGGATTCAATTTTATGTTAGAGATGTTAAAAATAATTCTTGGACCATTCTAAAAAATGTAAAAAGGAATTATGCCAATTTTGACTTGCGTTTTACGGAAAAATTCCGAGTAGATAATCTTCCTAAAAAATCGGCTTCACGTTTTGCCGTAACACCTTCAATAACGGTAAATTATCAAAATAAAGTTACTGACAATACAGAAGAAACCAATTTTAAACCCAGTTTAGACGTACAATACAATCTCACTTCATCATTAAAGTTAGATGCTACTGTAAATCCTGATTTTTCACAGATTGATGTAGATCAACAAGTGACCAACCTAACCAGATTTGAAGTCAACTTTCCAGAACAACGTAACTTTTTTCTAGAAAACTCTGATTTATTTTCAAATTTAGGGGTTGATGGCGTAAATCCGTTTTATTCCAGAAGGGTAGGAGCTAATAATCCCATTCAGTTCGGATTAAAACTATCAGGAAACATATCTCCAAAAACCAGAATTGGGGTATTAGATGTGCAAACAGATTCAGAAAATGACAATCCCTCACAAAATTTTGGGGCATTGGTGGCAGAATATCAATTATCTAGAAATTTCACAACTACGGGCTTTCTCATTAACCGACAAGAAACGGATGGTTTTGAATTTATAAATGATTATAACCGTGTTACGGGGCTCAATCTAAACTACAAATCAGACAATAATAAATGGTTGGGTTTGGCCAATGTGGGTAAAAGTTTTAATGATGATTTTGCTAATGATAATAGTTTCTACAACGCCGGAATCTGGTTTAATAAACGAGGTTTAAGTGCCAATGCCAGCATAAAAAATGTAGGTAAAAACTATATTACAGATATTGGTTTTACGCCTAGATTGTATCATTATGATGCTATCAATGACTTAATAATCAGAACAGGCTATACTGAAGCAAGCACAGGCATAGAATATGAAAAGTTTTATAAAAGTTCTAGCAAGATAAATTCTATACGTGTCGTTAACTTTAGCAACAATACCTATTTTGATGAAAATGGCAATTTAGATCAATCTTCATTTTTTTTAAACTCTGCGGTATTTTTTAAAAACCTTTCTGCCATTTACTATGTGTTTAATTACGATTATATCGATTTAAATTATGGTTTTGACCCTTTAGGAAATGGAAATTCCTTAACTCCGGGTGAATACCGTTTCGGAATATTAAAAATAGGTTACAACTCCGCTAACAACCAAAAATTAAGATATCGCATTAATATACAACGAGGAACTTATTATAGCGGAAAAAGAACCGTTGCAGGGGCGTATTTAAACTACCAGTTATTGCCATTTGCCAATTTAGAATTTTCTTATGATATTAACAACATAGATTTGAATGACTTAGGCAAAGAAACGTTTCATTTAACCCGTTTTACAGGAGAAGTATTTTTTAACAACAGACTCAATTGGACTACCTATTTACAATACAATACCCAACGCGATAATTTTAATATTAACAGCCGTTTACAATGGGAATACAAACCTCTTTCTTATATTTATTTGGTAGTTTCTGATAATTATAACCAAGACATTACCCGTAAAAATTTGGGCATTGCCTTTAAAATGAACTATCGATTTGATTTTTAGATTCTCCGGAACCTTAGACTTCGAATATAAAAAACAGTATAAAAACCAACAGGGTTTTCCTACTATAATTTAGTTTTTTTTCTTTTTTAAATTTCTTTTGAAATACTTATTTAGTAACTTCATGAAACAGGTAAAGCATTTATAAAAAAAACATTCAAAGGAGAATAGTGATATGAGTTTTTAATAAAAAAAAATTAAATTTACAACGATTAATAGATTAACTATTTTTATTGAGTCTATTCAAATTAGACTATAAATTACCAATTGAACAGAGGCAATAGAAAATGGTTTACATGTTATTATAAGTTTTATAAACAGTAACTTTGAACGTCAGATAAAACAAACTAAAGTTTAAATGAAAAACGAAACTCAAATAAAATGCCCTAATTGTGGCACCACAATAGATGTTCAAGATATTCTTTCACATCAATTAGAAGAAGAAATAAAACAAAAATACCAGTCGCAAATTGCGGAAGAAAAGAAGAAGTATGAGCGTGAACAAGATAAATTAAAACAAGAAAAGCTAGACTTTGAACAAAAGAAAAAGAAAGAAAATCAACTATTTCAAGAACGCTTAGAAAATCAACTTAAGGCAGATAAGAAAGAAATAGAAGCGAAATTAAAACTAAAATTAAAAGAGGAACAATCCGAACAATTTGATGCTTTGCAAAAAGAATTAAATGAGAAGTCTGAGCAGGTAAAAGAACTAAATCGGTCTAAAGCTGAGATTGAAAAACTAAAGCGTGAAAAAGGAGAATTAAAAGAGGCTGTTGAAGCTGAAGCTCAAAAAAAACTTAATGAAATTCTTATAAGTGAAAAGGAGAAAATTAAGAAACTTGAAGAGGACAAAAATGAATTGCGTTTTAAAGAAATGCAAAAGCAATTAGAAGACCAGAAAAAGCTTACTGAAGAAATGAAACGGAAGCAGGAGCAAGGTTCCATGCAATTACAAGGAGAAGTTCAAGAATTAGCAATAGAGGAGTGGCTGGAATCAAAATTTCCTTTAGACACCATTGAAGAAATAAAAAAAGGAGCAAGAGGAGGAGATTGTATTCAAATTGTTCACTCTAGAACTGAACAAAACTGTGGTACCATTTATTACGAAAGTAAAAGAACTAAAGATTTTCAACCTAGTTGGATTGAAAAGTTTAAAGCAGATATACGAGACCGTGGTGCAAACATAGGTGTTCTTGTAACTGAAGTTATGCCCTCTGATATGGATAGAATGGGCTTAAAAGATGGTATTTGGATCTGTAATTATGATGAGTTTAAAGGTCTTTGTACCGTTTTAAGAGAAGGTATTTTACAAGTAAATAATGCCATTATTTCGCAAGAAAATAAAGGTGATAAAATGGATTTACTTTATGATTATCTTACCAGTAGTACCTTTAGAATGCAGATAGAAGCTATTGTAGAAGGCTTTACTCAAATGAAATCTGATTTAGATAGTGAAAAGCGTTCCATGCAAAGAATTTGGAAGCAAAGAGAAAAACAAATTGAAAAAGTAGTTACCAATACCATAGATATGTATGGTTCTATTAAAGGTATTGCGGGTAATGCCATACAATCTGTAAAAGCTTTAGAATTACCAGATGGTGACGAAGAATTGGACTTATAATCTAATTAAAAATTGAATTTCATTATTTTAAAATTGTGCTAAAAAAACAAAGCCAAAAAGAACTAGAATATTAGAGTAAGTCCATTAATATCTTGTTGTAAATCCACTCTTTTTTCTAACAAATTACCACCTACCAAAAAATCCCATCGATAAAAACAAGCCTTTTGTATAGACAATAAGGTTAAACTTCTATTACCTTTTTATTAAAATAGATATAGTATCACATTTGTAGTGTTAAATAAAAATACACACAAAAATGAAATACTATTTTATTATATCAAGCCTGCTATTTAGCCTATTTAGTTTTGGACAAGAAGCGACGAGTAATTCAACGAAAGTATGGACCTTAGATGAGTGTATAACCTATGCGTTGGAACATAATATTACTATAAAGGACGCCACCCTAAACACTTCTATTGCCAAGGTAGATTATAACAAAGCTAAATCGTCACGTCTACCTAATTTATTTGGAAGTGCTTCGCAAAACTATTCTAGTGGTACCAGCATAGACCCCATTACAAGCGATTATGTTTCTGATCAAATTAACAGCACCAATATTGGTATCAATAGCTCTATGACCTTATTTCAAGGAAATCAATTAAACAATCAGATTAAGCAAAATAAATTGTTCCTAGATCAACGGATGTATTTAGAAGAAGTTGAAAAGAACAACATTCAGTTGAATATCTTAGAAACGTATTTACAAGCTTTATTTAGTAAAGAAAGCATAACTATTGCTGAGAATAATTTAAAAGCATCAGAACAAGAGGTTATTCGTGCAAAAACACGTTTAGATGCTGGTACCATTGCCTTAAACGATTATACCGATGCTCAAAGTCAAGCCGCAACTAACAAATACAATGTTATTGCAGCAAAAAATGACTACCAACAATATATCATCGCCTTAAAACAATTACTAGAATTAACACCTTCAGATGAATTAGAAATTGAAACAATTAATGAGAATATAGAATTAGTAAATCTTGAACTTAATCAGGTTGAAATTTACAATAAGGCCTTAAAAACCTTACCAGAAATTAATGCAAGCAACTTAAATATTGCTGCTAATGAAAAAGAATTAGAAATCGCAAAAGGTGGTTTCTTACCGTCATTATACCTGTCAGGAAGTTTAGGGTCTGGCTATACAAGTATTAATGACAATACTTTTGCAGATCAATTTGATGTCAATTTTAACCAAAAACTGGGGCTCTCATTAACGATACCAATATTTAATAAAAATCAAACCAAAGCTGCGGTACAGACTGCAAAAATAAATATTGAAAAAGCTGAAATACAAAAGCAAAGTACGCAAAAGGAAGTCTATCAAAAAATAGAAACGGCGTATCAAAACACATTATCTGCCCAAGAGCAGTTAGTGGCGGCTGATGCCTCTAAAGTAGCTGCTGAACAATCATATAAACTAGCCTTAAAAAAATATGAACTAGGAGATTTAAGTACTACTGATTTGGTAATTAACCAAAATACATTCACCAATGCACAACAAAATTATTTACAAGCAAAATACTTAAACATTTTATACCATCAATTATTACAATTTTATCAAGGAAACGATATTAAACTTTAATCAACCACTAGAACGGTTAATAGCAAACAGTACCGAAGTCTCGGGATTCATTAAAAAAATTAAATATAAACACATGAAAACAAAAAGAAAATTAATTATAGCTAGCATAGCCACAGTAGTTTTAGCTATTGTAGTCTATAGTTTTATAAGTAGTGACGATGCTATCGTAATAGAAGCCAAAACGGTTGTTGCAAAAACTGCAAATGTAACAACTATGGTAACTGCTACTGGAACCATTGAGCCTATTACGCAAGTAGAAGTAGGTACACAAGTATCTGGTGTTGTAGAAAAGATATATGTAGATTATAATAGTGTGGTAAAAGAAGGGCAGTTGATTGCAGAATTAGATAAAACGAACCTACAAGCTACCTATACACAAAACAAGGCAGCGTATGATAATGCCGTTACCCAAAGAAATTACTTGCAAACCATTTACAATAGACAAAAAACCTTGTATGATAATCAAGTAATTAGTAAATCTGATTATGATGATGCCACCTATAATTTACAAACAGCAAAAGGTACTGTTACCGAACGTCTATCAGATTTACAGAAGGCACAAACCAATTTAAGCTATGCCAATATTTATTCCCCTATTGATGGAGTAGTTTTATCTAGAGCAATTGATGAAGGTCAAACAGTAGCCGCCAGTTTTAGTACACCTACCTTATTTACCATAGCACAAGATTTAAGAGAAATGCAGGTAGAAGCAGATGTAGATGAAGCAGATATAGGCGGTGTAAAGGAAGGACAACGAGTTGAATTTACGGTAGATGCTTATGTAGGTGAAACGTTTAATGGAGTTGTAACGCAAGTACGATTAGATCCAACAGTAACGTCAAACGTTGTGACATATACTGTCGTTATTAAAGCCGAAAATGAAGATTTAAAACTGAAACCAGGCTTAACAGCAACCATTTCAATTTTCACATTGGAGTTGAATGATGTATTAACTGCAGAGGCTAAAGCCATCAACTTTAAACCAGAAAGAGAGGTGTTTGCTACATATAATCAACAACATGGCTTAGAAACAAAAAATAGCGAAAGATCTAGAGAAGCAACTGCAATTTGGGTGTTAGGTACTGATGGATCAATTACACCGAAGATGGTAACACTTGGTGCTAGTGATGGTGTTAATGTGCAAATTTTAAGTGGCATTTCCGAAGATGAAAAATTAGTCTATAGTTTAAAAGGTGTTGCTAAATCTGAAGCTAGTGGTGCAAACGAAAGTCCATTTATGCCGCAGAGACCAGGAAGCAAAAAAAAGTAAGCAATCATGAGTAAAGAAATTATTAAAATAGAAGACTTAAAACGTGAATTTACCATGGGAACCGAAACGGTTCACGCGTTAAGAGGTATTTCATTTTCCATAAAAGAAGGTGAATTCGTTACCATCATGGGATCAAGTGGATCTGGAAAAAGTACCTTATTAAATATCTTAGGATGCTTAGATCAACCCACTGCAGGCATCTATGAAATTGATAATGTATGCGTAAAAGAGCTTAGCAGAAACGAATTGGCAACGATTAGAAATGAAAAAATAGGATTTATTTTTCAATCGTATAACTTATTAGCCAGAACATCTGCTTTAGAAAATGTTGAACTACCGCTATTATATAATAGTAAAGTATCAACTGGAGAACGCAGAGAAAGAGCGATTAAAGCATTAGAAATGGTTGGTTTGGGTGATCGGATGGATCATACACCATCACAACTTTCTGGTGGTCAGCAACAACGTGTAGCCATTGCCAGATCGTTGGTAAATAACCCTGTTATGATTTTGGCAGATGAGGCTACAGGAAACCTAGACACACGTACCTCTTATGAAATTATGTCTTTATTTCAAGACCTAAATAAAAAAGGAATTACAATTACTTTCGTAACCCATGAACCCGATATAGCTACATTCAGCAATAGAACCATTGTTTTAAAAGATGGAAATATAATTCAAGATTACAAAAACCATAAGGTACAATCTGCCGCAGACGAATTAGCAAAATTACCTAAAGAAGACCATTAATTATGAGACTTTTAAATTTAATAAAAATAGCTTTTAAAGCGATAGTTCTTAATAAAATGAGAACATTATTGACCATGTTAGGAATTATTATTGGTGTAGCATCAGTAATTGCAATGCTTGCTATTGGTGAAGGTTCTAAAGAAAGTATTCGAACTACGATTTCTGCTATGGGTTCTAATATGATAACCATACAACCGGGTGCAGACAATAGAGGTCCAGCAAGAGGCAGTGGTGGTGATGTGCAAACATTGACGCTTAAAAATTATGAAGCGATTAAAGAGAAAGCTACATTACTAAGTTACGTTACTCCAGTTGTAAATGGAGGTGGACAAGTAATTAATGGCTCTAATAACTGGCCAAGTACTTTGTATGGTGTTAATCCAGATTATCTTAAAATTAAAGTTGTTGATTTACAAAGTGGAAGTATGTTTACAGATGCCGAAGTGCAATCGGCTTCAAAAGTCGCTCTAATTGGTCAAACGGTTGTTGACAATATTTTTCCAGACGGTCAAGATCCTGTTGGTCAAATGATTCGTTTTAACAATATTCCGTTTAAAGTGATTGGCGTTTTAGAAGAAAAAGGAGAAAACACCTTTGGGCAAGATCAAGACGATGTGGTTATTGCACCTTATACTACAGTTCAGAAACGAATTTTAGCCATAGACTATTTAAACCAAGTTATGGCATCAGCAATTAGCGAAGACGATGCTCCTGCTGCTGTAACACAAGTTACTGAAATTTTACGTTCACAACACAAATTAACAGAATATGAAGATGATGATTTTACAGTACGTTCTATGGAAGAGTTAATTTCTACTTTTAGTTCTACCAGTGAAATGCTTACTATTCTGTTAGTTGCAGTGGCTAGTATTTCATTATTAATTGGTGGTATTGGTATTATGAATATTATGTATGTATCAGTTAAAGAACGAACAAAAGAAATTGGACTCCGTATGGCTGTTGGTGCAAAAGGAGCGGATATTTTAATGCAATTTTTAATTGAAGCCATATTAATAAGTATAACAGGTGGACTCTTAGGAGTAATGTTAGGGCTTGGAGCGACAGTATTTATTGAAAAATTCTTAAACTGGCCAACAAGTGTCGCATTGTATTCCATTGTCATTTCGTTTGCAGTATGTGCGGTTACCGGTATCTTTTTCGGGTGGTATCCTGCAAAAAAAGCAGCTGCTTTAGACCCTATTACAGCATTACGTTATGAATAATAAATTAATAATATTATAATGAAAATTTTTAAAAACAACTCTCTTTTAGCTATTATTATAAGTTTGCTTTTTGCCACAAGCCTACAATATTGCTCTGATAAGAAAAAGGAATTGAAAACGGTTAAAACTGAAGTAAACAACTATGTACAAATAGCAACTGGTCAAATTTCCTCATATGGAGAAGATGGACAAGTAATTGCAACGTTGCAACAAGGTGATTCACTTTATGGTCAAGATGCCAATTATTTAAAGGGCAAGAAGATGTCTTATCAAAAAAGTGAAGATGGTATAACAAACGATGTAAACACGGGGTTGATGTGGCAAGAAATTCCAACATCAGAAGGATTCGATTGGCAAGGTGCTAAAGATTATGCAGAAAATTTAGAATTGGGTGGTTATGATGATTGGAGACTACCAACAGCTAAAGAATTGTACTCTATTAGTAATTTCAGTGAAGGATGGCCCTATTTAGACACCACCTATTTTTCGTTAGTAAATAATGATTTTGTTGATAAAAGTGAACAATATTGGACGAGTAATAAATATGTTGGTCATACCGAAGAAGGACAGTATACTGCTGTATTTGGTGTAAATCATGCTACTGGCCATATTAAAGCGTATGCAGGAGAAGAACCAAAAGACATGAAAGATCGAAAAGGACCACCTCCAAGTGGTGAAAATCTACAAGGACAAGAAAGACTAGAAGGTAAAGATACAGAAGGTAACCGACCGCCACCGCCAGGAAATGGAGAACGTCCAACTGGAAACCCGATGTTGAAACACGTTCGAGCAGTTCGTGGTGCTGTATATGGTAGTAATGATTTTAAAGATAATGGAAATGAAACCATTACAGATAAAGCAACTGGCTTAATGTGGTCTAAAAATGATAGTGGAACAGGTTTAGATTGGAAGAATGCATTAGTTTATGCAGAAGATTCTAAATTGGCTGGGCATTCAGATTGGTGTTTGCCAAACATTAAAGAGTTACAAGGAATTGTAGATTATGATTACGCTCCAGGAGCACAAGATACTTCAAAAGAAGGTCCAGCTATAAATCCTATTTTTAATAGTTCTGAAATTACCAATGAAAACGGTGATATAGATTATCCTTACTTTTGGTCAAGTACATCTGCAAGGTTCCAAAAAGGAAAACCCTATTACTATGCTTGGTACGTCTCATTTGGAAGAGCTGTAAACAACCAAGGTTTAGATTTTCATGGTGCGGGGGCTGTACGGTTTGACACAAAACATGAAAATGGACCTGCGAGTGAAGGTGGAGAAAGATATTACAACTATATTCGATTGGTTCGAAATGTTGAGTAATTATTCAATTTAAAATATGAAAAAAGATATAGACTTTGGCTTGTTGCTATTAAGAGTAGTGATTGGAGGACTAATGCTATTTCACGGAGTGGCAAAATTGAGTAACCTCGATGGTATTAAAAATATGCTTACAGAAGCTGGTTTACCAACAATTATAGCATATGGTGTTTATATTACAGAATTAATAGCACCTGTACTTATTATTATGGGTTTTAAAACCAGATTAGCATCGTTAATATTCTTTTTTGGGATACTTGCAGCTCTAGCTTTGGCACATTCAGAACATCTTTTTGCTATTTCAAAAACGGGAGGACTTGAAATTGAATTACTTTTGTTATATGCATTTGGAGGAATGGTACTCTTTTTTACGGGTTCAGGACGATATGCAGTGACCAGTTCTAATAATTGGGATTAATAATAAATAATACAAAATGCACAAAAATAAAAAAATAAGCGTCCTTTCACATCTACTAGTTTGGCTTGTTCTATTTAGTATGCCTTATCTTTTATCTTATGGACAAGAACAAGATATTAATAGAGTTATTATTCATTTTTGGATTCCTTCCGTCTTATATGCTTTCATTTTTTATCTAAATTATTTTGTATTTATTGATAATTTTTTATTTGTAAAAAAAACGATTCAGTTCATTTTAATTAATATTATTATAATTACTTTTTTGATATTTTTCAAAGAGCAAATTGAAGTTTTATTTTTTGATGAACTTATGAAAAGGCCTAATGATAAAAATAGAGATGGTCCTCCGTTTAAAATGTTTGTTTACATTCAAATGCTCACTTATATGGCTCCTTTACTTTTTTCGATTGCTATAAAAACAACCAAAAGATGGGTGAAAACAGAAGCGGAACGTAAAGAAGCTCTTAATTTTAAGTTACAGTCTGAATTACAGCATTTACACTACCAACTACAACCTCATTTCTTTTTTAATTCATTGAATAACATTTATTCCTTGGTGGATATTTCACCAGATCAAGCTAAAAAATCGATACATAGCTTAAGTAAATTAATGCGGTATATGCTCTATGAAACGAATATGGAATTGGTGCCTCTTTCAAAAGAGATTGACTTTTTGAAAAAATATATTGATTTAATGAAGTTACGTGTGTCTGATAAAACCGTAGTTAATTATAGTTTTCCATCAGAAGAAACAGGTATTAAAGTAGCTCCATTACTATTTATTTCATTAATAGAAAACGCTTTTAAACATGGTGTGTCTGCAAGTAAAGCGAGTGAAATTGAAATAAAAATGACAAAAAAAGATAGTACCGTATTATTTACCATTGAAAACGATAATTTTCCTAAAAAGACAGACGATAAAAGTGGATCTGGCATTGGACTTCAAAATTTAGAGAAACGGTTACAATTATTGTATCCAAATAAACATAGCTTTAAATCAAGTGTCATAAACAATCGTTTTTTAGTACATTTAGAAATTGAAACCGCTTAAGTTATGAGTAACCTAAAAATCACCTGTATTATTGTAGATGATGAGCCTATGGCTTTGAACTTAGTAGAGAGTTATGTTAAAAAAACACCTTTTTTAAGCTTAAAGAAAAAGTGTAGCAGTGCTATTGAAGCTATGGAGTATATCAAATCAGATCCGGTAGATTTACTTTTTTTAGATATTCAAATGCCAGATTTAACAGGTATTGAATTTTCTAAAATGTTACCCAAAACTACACGTGTAATTTTTACAACGGCCTTTGACCAATATGCATTGGAAGGATTTAAGGTTGAAGCATTAGATTATCTCTTAAAACCCTTTGATTATGCTGAATTTTTAGCAGCAGCAAATAAAGCCAGTAATTGGTTTTCATTGATTAAAGGAAAACAACACACTGAAGTGTCTGAAGAAAAAGAATTTCTTTTCGTAAAATCAGAATACAAACAATTGCGTATAAAATTAGCAGATGTTCTTTATTTTGAAGGTTTAAAAGATTACATAAAAATATGGCTGAAAGACAATCCGAAGCCAATTTTAACATTGATGAGTTTAAAATCTTTACAGGAAGAATTACCAGAAACTCATTTTATGCGTGTACACCGTTCATTTATTGTTTCTTTAAAAAATATTGAAGTCATTGAACGTAGCCAAATTATTATAAATAAACAGAGAATAACAATTTCAGATCAATATAAAGCTAAATTTCTAGCTTTTATAAATAACAATTCACTTAATTTTTAATCTATAAATATCTCATATTAATAGATGAATTATGATATTTGGTCTATTTCACTTTTCGGTGGAAGTTCATTCTCGTAATTTCGCCGAAATTTAAAAACAATACATTATGAAGAAATTAACATTATCATTAGTAGTTCTAGTTACAATGGCAAGTTGTAATAGTCTAAAGAGTACAAATACATCGAGTATTGCTGATGCAGCAACATTGTTAGGTTCATTGAGTTCTAACTCAACTTTACAACAAATATCTAGTCTTTTCAGTTTATTAGATACTGATAAAAGTGAATCAATTAGTTCGACAGAAGCTATTGGCTCAGTTGCTGACAATTTTAACGTTTTAGATACAGATAATAATTCAAGCTTAAACCTAACTGAATTACAAGGTTTACTTGGTTTATTAAAATAATAAAGCATTTTGTAATAGAAAAGGGAAATACTTATTGGTATTTCTCTTTTTTTTTTAAATCTTTAAACTAAAAAAAACATACGAAGTATATAATATTAGCACAAGCGTCGATAAAAAATATCAATCTATCGATTATCGTATTTTTTGGCTTAAAAGTTGAAATACATTTAAACGATTAATACAATGAATAGTCTAAGTATTAAATAAGTTAAATTAAAAACATTAATTATGAACTTTTCAAAGAAAAATCACAAACACAAAAAAACAAATAAATATTTGGTGAGTAAATCAATTATTAAAACATCAGTATTAGCTTCATTATTTTTAATGGCGTTTGCAACCGAGGTGTCCGGACAATCAAAAAGAAGTAGTACAACAACTACAATAGTTAAAAAAAAGACACCAGTTAAAAAAACAATACCTACAAAAAAAGTATCTCGTACTAAAGTAACATACAAAAAACCTACTAAAAAGGTTGTATCTGTACGAAGTGTACCAAATAAAAAAGTGATAAGCCATAATGGACAAAAATATTTTTATGGTAACAATAAGTTCTATACATATTCTAGTGGTCGTTATATAGCTATAGCTCCAAAAATTGGTTTTAGAATAATTACTTTACCATCTAATTATAAAACAATTCGTTACAATAATTTTAATTATTATAATGTTGGAGGTATATTTTATACCCGAATAAATAATCAATATGAAGTTGTAGATCCAGAAGTAGGTACAATTGTTTATGAACTTCCAGATGATTATGAAAAAGTAGAAATAGATAATCAAACCTATTATGAATATGCTAACATTCTGTATGAAAAAGTTCAGGTAGATGGTACAAGAGCTTATGAGGTTGTAGGTATTATTGATATGGACTAAAGCGTTGGGTTTTTAGTAAATAATAACATTAAAATTTATAAATATGAAAAGTAGCACAATTAAAGTAGGATTATTAGTTTTAGGATTAACGGCATTTGTTTCGAACAGTTCTTTTGGACAAGAAGGAAAACAAGACAGAAAAAAACCAACTTACAGTGAATTATTAAAAAAGATGGATGCTAATGAAGACGGCAAACTTGCTAAAGCTGAGGTCAAAGGTAGATTAGAAGAAAATTTTGATAAAATCGACACTGATAAAGATGGTTTTATTTCTGAAAAAGAATTTGAAAATGCACCAAAGCCCGAAAGAAAAGGGAAAAGGAAACAAAATTAAAATTAAGTAAAAGTAAGTTGAATTAGCTGAGTCGTTTTGTTAAAAGTTTCGTAAGCAATTGCGAAGCTTTTTTTAAACTAGCACAAGTTTTTTTAAATAATACATCTAAACTTATAACAGAAAAAATAATATCATGAAGAATTACAATTTAAAAATCACACTTGCCATTTTATTTACACTTTTCTATGTCTCCATTTATGCACAAAGACGCGGTGGACAACGTGGAGGGAATAGAGGAGGGCAACAAGATGCTACCCAAATCTTTAAAAGGCTAGACACTAATAACGATGCTAAAATTGACGTTGACGAAGCCTCAAAAGCAAAAAGTGGTAATATTTCTCAAAATTTTGACAACATAGATACCAATGATGACAAATTTATTGATCTAGCAGAATTAGAAGCATCTTTAAATGGTAGAGCCAGGAAAAAAGAATCTGCAGAAAATATAATGAAAGCAGCAGATGATAATAAAGATGGAAAATTAAATAAATTGGAAATAGCCGCAAAAGAACAACTTTTTCTAACCAATAATTTTGATGCTATTGATACCAATCGAGATAACGAAATCGATTTGGAAGAATTAAAAGCATACATGGAAAAATCAGACACAAAAAAAACCAAAAAACGTAAAAAAAATTAATGAAATAAAATACTGCCACCATATTAAAAGCATTATAAATATCAGTATCTAGTAGGTATAACGGTTAAAAAAGTCTTGCCACAATCTATTTTATAACTGGAGGTAAAGACAAAATCTAAAATTTGGCACGAACATGTTATTTTGCTAGGAAGACTTCAAGAAAACATGGATGATAACGATTGTAAAAATTTTAATGCTAAAGGTGTGGTAAAATTATGAAAAAGGTTATGTAAAAGAAAAGTAAAAGGTTATTCACAACTATTAGATTTACAATCAAATAACACATTTAGGTTTAAGATAAAACGTACGGCTACTTTCCAATACAATATATAATAATCCTAATAAACTAAAGGATTGAGGAGTTTAGGTGTTAGAAAGATGTACTCTTTCGTTATCATCTGATTTGGCTAATCTTGCTTATAAAACTAGAAGTTGTTCTCTATAATTCGCTTTATCTATGGAAATATTTTTTTCATCGATAAATTTAGTGAATTGTTATATTTTTATTTGAAATACAAAGAGGTAGCAGTACTTTCGAGGAAATTTAAAAATATAATAGTATGAAGAAAATCACATTATCATTAGTAGTGATGGTTACAATGGCAAGTTGTAATAGTCTTAAGAGTACAAATACATCAACAATCTCTGATGCGGCAACACTATTAAGCTCATTGAGTTCAAAAGCTACTATACAACAAATATCAAGTCTCTTCAGTTTATTAGATGTAGACAAAAACGAAGCCATAAGCTAAACAGAGGCTATTGGATCAGTTGCAGATAATTTTAACGTACTAGATACTGATAATAATTCAAGTCTAAACCTTACCGAATTACAAGGTTTAATTGGTTTATTAAAATAATAGAGCATTTTGTATTCACAAAGGAGAAATGCTTAATAGCATTTCTCCTTTTTTTTTATTAAACGAAAGAAAAGAGAATTAATGAAGTATAGAAAATCAACGTAAACGTCGATAAAAAGTGACAATTCATCGATAATCACATTTTTTGGCTTAGAAATTGAAATGGATTAAACGATTAATACATTTTATAGTCTAAGTATTAAGAAGAAGTTAAATCAAAAAACATATATTATGAAATCAATTATTAAAACGTCGGTATTAGCTTCATTATTTTTAATGGCTTTTGCAACAGATATTTCAGGACAATCTCGTAGAAGTAGTACTACAACTGCAACAAGAACAACAACAGTTAAGAAAAATACGCCAGTTAAAAAAACGACACCAAGTAGAAGGATTTCTAGCACTAAGGTAACCTATAAAAGACCCACACGAAAAGTGGTGTCTGTACGGAATGTACCCAATAGAAAAGTGATTAATCATAACGGCCAACGATATTATTATAACAATAACAGGTATTATACCTATTCAAGAGGACGTTATATTGCTATTGCTCCTAAAGTAGGATTTAGAGTTAGTACGTTACCAACTAACTACAAAAGAGTTCGTTACAACACTTATAATTATTATAATGTAGGAGGTATATTTTACACACAACTAAATAATGAATATGAGGTGGTAGATCCAGAAGTAGGTACAATTGTTTATGAACTTCCAGATGATTATGAAAAAGTAGTCATTGATGGACAAACTTACTATGAATACGCTAACATTCTTTACGAAAAAGTTCAGGTAGATGGTACAAGAGCGTACGAAGTGGTTGGGATTATAGAATTAGATAATTAAAAAAGATACATTAATATTTTGAGTTCGTTTTATAAGGCTTCATGTGTAACACATGGAGCCTTTTATTTTTTGCCGCTTAATATAGCATATACCAATTCCTTCGTCAATGCTTGTTCACCCGCTTTTTCTCTAATTTCTTTAAATGAGAATCTAAAATCACAGCCAGATTTATAAGCACTACAACCATAACTTTCCTTGCCTTTTAGAATAGTTCCTTTTTTACATTTAGGACAAATTAACGCATCAGAAGTTGGTTTTTTAGTCGTTTTCTTTTCTTCTAAAACCAAATTAAATTGGTCATCAAAACGCACGAGACCTTCAACAGTTCCATGATCAGATGTAAACCCTTTTAAGTTTACAGTAGATTCTTTTTGAAGTAACCGAATCAATTGCTTTTCTGATATTTTCTTCTCCATAAAGGAAAACGGAAGTACAAAATTACAGCCATTTTTGTAATTGCTACATCCATAAGCACTCTTACCTTTTAAGAGTGTTCCTTTTTTACATTTGGGACAAGTTTCTGCTGTAATTCCCGATACCTTTTTCACCTTTTTCTCTTTTTCGCGATTTTGAAGTACTGTATTTTGAGAAATGTTAGCACGTTTAGTTTCACTTCGTACTTCATAAACCAATTGATCTACCATACGTTTCATATTCTTTATAAAAGTACCCGCACTAAATTCTCCTTTTTCAATATCTTTTAATTGCTTTTCCCATTTACCGGTTAACTCTGCTGATTTTAACAATTCATTTTGAATGGTTTCAATCAATCGAATTCCCGTAACTGTTGGAATCAACTGCTTTTTATTTCGTTTAATATACTGTCTTCTAAACAGTGTTTCAATAATATTCGCTCTTGTTGATGGTCTTCCAATACCATTGTCTTTCATTAGGTCTCTCAACTCTTCATCATCTACTTGTTTTCCGGCTGTTTCCATAGCACGTAGGAGGGAAGCCTCCGTAAATTGATTCGGTGCTTTGGTTTGTTTTTCCAAAAAAGATGGTTCATGTGGCCCTTTTTCACCCTTAACAAAATTAGGAAGCATACCACTTTCATTGTTTGTTGTTTCTGCATTTTTATTTTCAAAAACAACTCGCCATCCTTTTTTTAAAATTTCTTTTCCAGTGGTTTTAAAATTAACTTCTGCAGCTTTACCAATTACAGTTGTATTTGAAACAGAACAATCTTCATAAAAGACAGCAATAAAACGCCTCGTAATAATGTCATAGACTTGTTGTTGATTGTATTGCAAAGGAATTTGTACACCAGTTGGAATTATTGCATGGTGATCGGTTACTTTTTTATCATTAAAAACCCGTGTCGATTTCTTTATCTTTTTACCTAATAAAGGTTGCGTTAATTCTGCATATTTAGTCAGATTTTTAAGAATTCCAGCTACTTTTGGATATACATCATTGGGTAGAAAAGTAGTATCTACACGAGGATAAGTAACTACTTTTTGTTCATATAATTTTTGGACTATTTTTAAGGTTTCATCTGCTGAAAAGCTGAATTTTTTATTGCAATACACCTGCAATCCTGTTAAGTCGAACAGTTTTGGTGCATAATCTTTTCCTTTCTTTTTCGTGGCCGAAACAATTTCAAACTCATCTTCCTTAACTTTATCTGCCAATACTTGACCATCTTCCATTTTAAGAAAACGACCTTCCTCATAACTAAATAAGGTATCACGATATAGGGTTTGTAACTCCCAATAAGGTTGAGGTTTAAAGTTTTCAATTTCTAAGAATCGATTGACCACCATAGCCAAGGTTGGTGTTTGTACTCGTCCTACAGAAAGCACTTGCTTATAACCTCCGTGTTTTACAGTGTATAAACGTGTAGCATTCATTCCTAAGAGCCAATCACCAATGGCTCTAGAAAACCCTGCATAATAAAGATTATCATAATCTTCTGAAGGTTTCAGTTTTTGGAACCCCTCTTTTATCGCTTCGGTAGTTAAGGAAGAAATCCACAATCGCTCCACTTTCCCCTTATAACCTGCTTGATCTAAAACCCATCGCTGAATCAATTCTCCTTCTTGACCCGCATCTCCACAATTGATAACAACATCCGCCTTATCAAATAGACTCTTAATAATATTAAATTGTTTTTGAATACCCGTGTTGTCAACTACTTTCGTCTTAAACTTTTCGGGGAGCATGGGTAGATTATTCAAATCCCAACTCTTCCAATGGGGTTTATAATCATTAGGTTCCATCAATGTACATAAATGTCCAAATGTGTACGTAACTGCATATCCATTACCTTCATAATAACCATCGTGTCTAGTTTTTGCACCTAACACTTCGGCAATTTCTCTGGCTACACTTGGTTTTTCGGCAATACAAACCTTCATTTAAATAGTTGTTTTAAGTCATGCAAAATAATGATAAAATATAGTAGCGGCAAGAATAATTAAAATTAAGGTCTACGATAAGAATTCAAAACTGAAATCATTTTTTTTGTAACTGATATAAATCATTGTGCTACAAATATTAAGATTATAAATTGTAGTTAAATTATATTAAATAGTAAACCATAATAGCAACAACAATGTAAAATATATCAACATGAAAACCTCAAATCATATATCCCGTTTTTTTCAAATAACTATTAGTTTTTTAGTCCTTTTTGTTTTATTTGTGCTCGTAAGTTTTAAAGATAACGGAAAATTAGCTGCTGTTAATGATAAAGTACAACCCACTCAAGAGACAAAAGGTATAATTGAGTCTGTATGGCATGTTAAAGGTATTTACCCTGATGGTCGGCTATTAAATATTATTGCGGTAGATGCTTACGGAGAATCTTATAAAGTAAAAGCTCTTCAAAAAGGAGATCAAAGAACGCTTATGAGTATTAAGGCTTTGGTTAATGATAAAATTATTCCTGTTAAATTATTGGTTAATGAAGGGAAACAGACCCTGCTTGTAGCAATAGCTAAAGACAGCACAGTGTATCAAATTAAAGCTGTGGCACCAAATGGGGAGCGTTTAAGCGTAAGAGGCGTATTACGTTCTGGAAATATTATTCATATAAAAGTAATAGCCAAAAATGGTGAATTTTATGGTCTAAAAGCAATTTCTCCTGAAGGACAACTACACGATATAAAAGGAGTAAAAACCAAGAAAGAAGATTTAGAATATACCCTTTTTGGAGCCAATGTTTACGCTCATGTTAAAGCGATACCACAAGCTGCGGCTGCTGATGACAATTTTCTTTGGCATATTGTAGGGGTACATCCTGAAGGATACTTCTTAGAAGTCAAAGCTTTAGATGATAAAGGAAATACATTTGATGTCAATGCCATTTTAGATTCAGACCAACGTAGTTTAATAAATATAAAAGCTTTTAAAAGTGATACCGAAATATTGCCTGTTAAAATATTGTCAAGTATTGATAATTATAAAACAGTAGCGGCCATAGGTGAAAAAGGAGCTATTTACAAACTTGTTGCCATTGATAAAAATGGAGATCAATTGGAAGTAAAGGGAGTACGTGAATTTGAGAATATAATTGATATAAAAGTAATAAATAAAGAAGGTGAATTTTATGGTGTTAAAGCCGTTTCTCAAGCAGGTCAAATGAATGATGTAAAAGGAATGAAAATGTTAAACGAACCTATTGAAATGAAAATAGACACCGTAGCCATTTATGCTCATGTAAAAGCTTTTCAACAAGTATATTAATTAGATCGTTAAGTGATACTATTTTAACATTTATACCTACTTGTTAATATAAATAATTCTTTTTCGAAAAGTTCATTACTATTCTAAAATGATTATTAGTTTTGTCGGCAATTAAAAATTCAAAACTAAATGTCATTTAAAGAAAAGTTAACAGTGCTATCGTTACTATTTGTTATACAATTGTCATTTGGACAAATTAAAGGTGAAATTGTAGATGCATCTGATAATTCTCCATTAGAATTTGCAACCGTAGCACTTTTTAATTCTGAAGATGGAACTGCTATAAATGGTGTAATTACGGAAGCTGATGGTGCTTTTTCATTTGCAAATATAAAAACAGGAACCTATTCTATTGAAGCTTCATTTTTAGGCTATACCACACGTAAAATTAAAAGCATTGTGGTTTCTAAAAAAGGAGTATTGGTAGATTTAGCTTCTGTCAAATTAACCATGGGAAATGAATTGAATGAAGTAATTGTTAAAGGTGAAAAAGCTACCGTGGTTCATAAAATTGACCGACAAGTATTTGATACTAAAAAATATCAAAGTAGTGAAGGTGGTAATGCTGTTGATATTATAAAAAATTTACCCTCTGTTAGTGTAGATGGTCAAGGAGCTATTAGTGTTAGAGGAAGCCAAGGATTTGCTGTTCTAGTTAATGGTAAGCCTACGCAAGGTGATGCAAGTGCTATATTAGCACAATTACCAGCAAATGCCTTACAAAGTGTTGAATTGATTACTGCTCCTTCCGCAAAGTATGATCCTGAAGGAAAAGGTGGTATTTTAAATATTATTACCAAAAAAGGTGCTACTGATGGTGTTTATGCTCAAGTTAATGTACGTGGCGGATTCCCTTCTATAGAATCTTATGATGCAAAAGTTGATGCCCAACGTTATGGCATAGATGCTACTGTCAATAAAAGAAATGACCATTGGAATCTTTCTTTTGGAGCCAGCTATCAACGTAACGATAAATCGGGTAGGCGAGAAGGCGATATGTTCATTATTAACGATGCAGAAAATAAAACTACTTTTCTGCCTTCGGATGGAGAGCGTAGCTTTGATGAAATTACTTATAATGGTCGCTTTAATGTTGATTTTACACCTAATGATGCTGACACCTATTCTCTAGGTTTATTTGCAGGAAAACACACGAAAGATAGATTAGCTGATATTGTTTATTACGATAATCATGCTGTTTCACCTATAGGAAGTGAAAACAGAATCTATACATTGCAATATTATAATCACAATTTAAGAATTAGAAAAGGAGACTTTGCCTTAGGTAGTTTTGACTATACTCATATATTTAAAAACGAATCTAAAATAGCTACGTCTATATTATATGAATACACTTTTTTAGGCGGTCCAACGGTTAATGACAATTTAGGATACCCTGACAACAATATTATTTATCAACAAGAGTATAATACCAATGACAATCCACTCTACGGTACGCGTATTAATTTAGATTACCAATGGAAACCGTTTGTTTTTGGAATTATAGAAACAGGATATCAATTTCGTAATTTAGATCACTCTGGAGAGTTTGTATACGAAGGGAACGGAAATTTGGTGTCTGAATTTTCTTCAGATATTAAAATGAAAAGAACCATTCATTCTGGTTATGTACAATTAACAGGAGCAAAAAGTAAATGGGATTATGCTGCGGGTGTACGCTTAGAATCAATGAATAGGACCTATGAAGAATCATTGAAAAGTGAAATTACGCCAAACCGTTACAATTACGATTTCTTTAAAATATTTCCGTCGACATCTGTTCAATATAAAGTAAATGACAAAACCAATGTTAAGGCGGCATATAGCAAAAGGTTAGAACGCACTACAACTTTTAAAATGAACAGTTTTGCAGAACGTGAACATTCAGAGGTTTTTGAACAAGGTGATAACACATTATTACCAGAATTTATTGACTTGGTAGAGTTGGGTATCACAAAAAATATGGGGAAAGGTAATTCCGTATATGCCACAGCCTATTATAGGCATGTAGATAATGTTATCAATCGTGTCAACACCTTGGCTTATGAACCGAATGGTGCTGTAATTGATAGTATTATTAACAGAGTATACTCTAATGTAGGTAAGAGTAATGCCATAGGATTAGAAATTGGAGCAACCATAAAGCCCACTAAGAATTGGACAAATTTTGTAGGTTTTAACATCTACAATTATGCAATAGCTGGAGCTTTAAGTTTTAAACATAGAGATGGAATCGAGCGAACCTATGCCATTGATTCTGAATCAACTATTTATTCGGTCAATCTAAATTCTACCTATTCTTTTTGGCAAAATGCATCGGTTCAGTTCTCTTTTAATTATTTATCGGATAGAAATACAGCAATGGGTGAAGATTCTAGATTTTATGCTCCAAACTTAGCCCTTAAAAAATCATTTTTAGATAATAAGTTAACAGCAACGTTACAATGGCAAAACATAGATATGGGCTTATTAAACACCAATGAACAACGTATTACAACGTCAAGACCAGGTCAATTTTATACAACCACCAATTATGTTTATGAAGTAGATATGGTATCGTTAAACCTATCGTATACATTTAATGCAGCTAAGAACAAAGCTAAATTTATTGATAGTGAATTTGGTAAACGTGAATTTTAAAACTTAATTTCCACCTGTTTAGAAACATAAGAAGTAATTTAAAAATAATAAAATTGATATAATATACCAGTATGCTTGGTGGTAAATAAAGTCCAATCATTCATCTACTATTTATGTACTTTTTAGAGTGTTTTAGTAGTCTATCATTCTGATTTTACTCCTAAAATAAATTCAAAAAACATAACAAATGTAAATATTCATATCTTTGAGAAAACTAAACCTCATAATTTATGAAAAACATTTACTATTTATCATTGTGTTTACTGATCTTGTTTTCATGTAAAAATGAAAGTAATACGCTAAATGATCCTGAAATTAAACCTGTTGTTTTTAATGGGATTGATAGTACTATTAAACCTGGTGACGATTTCTTTAACCATGTAAATAAAACTTGGTTTAAAAATGCAGTAATTGCTGATGACCAGATAGGCGTAGGGTCATATCGATTTTTAAATATTCCACAGCAAGAACTACTTAAAAACATTTTAGAAGAAGTTTCTCAAAAAGAACATTCAAAAGGAAGTGTTGAACAATTGGTAGGTGACTTTTTTACCTCGGGTATGGATACCGTTAGTATTAACGAACGTGGTAGTAAACCTATTCAACCTATATTAGATAGAATTAATGCGATTACTGATGTTTCCTCGATAACAGAATTCGCAGCTACACAAATAAAGTCCGGAGATTATTCAATGTTTAGCCCTTACATTTCTCCAGATCAAAAAAACAGTACACTAAATATTTTACACTTCTCGCAAACGGGATTAGGATTACCAGATCGTGATTACTATTTTAAGGACGATCCATCAGTAAAAAGTATTCAAGAAGCGTATAAAACCTATTTAACGACCTTATTTGAATTGGTAGGAGAATCAGATGCTAAAGCTAAAGCTGACATTGTTTACAGCATTGAAAAGCAAATGGCAACATCTCATAAAACACGTATCGAACGCAGAGTTGTTAAAGAAAATTACCACAAGCTTGCTGTCGCTGATTTGAACACAAAACATCCTAATATTGGTTGGTCTGCTTTATTGAAAAACTTAGGTACAGCAGTAGATTCAGTAGATGTACGACAAACTGCTTATTATGATGCTTTAGATACGATGCTAACTTCTGTTCCTTTAGAAAATTGGAAACTGTATCTAAAAGCAAATTCCATTGGAAGTCATGATAATATATTAAGTAAACCTTTTCAAGATGCTTCTTTTGAATATTCTAAAGTTATTTCTGGTCAATCAGTACAACAACCACGAACAAAACTAATGGTGCGACGTGTAGATCAGCAAATAGGTTTTGCCTTAGGTCAATTATATGTAAAGCGTTATTTTAATGAAGATGCGAAAAAGCGAGCTTTAGATTTGGTAAATAATTTTCAAACAACATTAGAAAAGCGAATTGACAAGTTGGATTGGATGAGTGATAGTACCAAGGTAAAAGCAAAAGAGAAACTCTTTGCCATTAGCAAAAAAATTGGCTATCCAGATGTATGGAGAACCTATGATGCTAACATTGACAGGACACAATTCTTTGAAAACGTAGTTGCCTTAAATAAAGATGATTATCAATACCAACTAAAACAATTAAATAAAGCTCCAAATAGAGATGAATGGCATACCACACCCTCTACAGTAACGGCCTATTACAATCCCTCATTAAACGAAATTGTGTTTCCAGCAGGTATTTTACAAGCCCCATATTTTGATTTATATGCTGATGATGCAGTAAATTACGGTGGTATTGGTATGGTTATCGGTCACGAGTTTACACATGCCTTTGACGATCAAGGAGCACAATATGATAAAGATGGAAATGTAACCGATTGGTGGACGGAAAGTGATTACACCAAGTTCAAAGCTAAAACACAACAAATTATTGATCAATACAGTGCCTTTACGGTATTAGATAGTGTTCATTTAAAAGGTGGATTAACAGTTGGTGAAAACACTGCAGATAATGGTGGAATCTCTATTGCCTTTGATGCCTTTAAAATGACAGGTCAAGGAAAAGACACAATTAAGATTGGTGGCTATACACCCAACCAACGTTTCTTTTTATCAGTGGCAAACATATGGCGTGTAAAAACACGTGATGCCTATTTACGTAATTATGTAGCAACAGATCCGCATTCACCACCAATTTGGCGTGTAAATGGTCCGTTAATGAACTTTACACCTTTTTATGAGGCTTTTAACGTTCAATCTGGTGAAGCCAATTACAAAACGGAAGAGGAGCGTATAAAAATTTGGTAAACCTATCTATTGAAATCATTTAAAAAAAATAAAAAACCAGAGAATATAACTTCTCTGGTTTTTTTATGATCTAATGCTTTACAATAATTAACATCACGATTTAGTATTAATAAAATCGAGATCTAATACATTAAAATTATTAGCTGCTTTTACCAACAAAGCTGAACCAATAGTTTCAAATAACTGATTAGCACTTACAATATAAGACGCCTGTTGTTCTATTTTATAATTTGGTATACCAATAATAGTTAAGTTTGTTTTTGCAGAATAGTTTTTTATAATCTCAAAAAATGGAATTTGTTCTTTTACATTTTCTATTATTTTTATTTCAACAATAACTCTTAAGTCATCAACTAGTTTAGCTATTTTGTTGTGAATGATTATAGGATTTATATCCGTATTATTTATGAATAAAACACGTATAGAGGTGTGATCCCATTTTGGAGATGATAAAATGAAACGTGCAATATTCAGCATCATTTCAGCATTTTTACTATCCGTTTCTCTCCACCATAAATCTACCGTTTTATAATTGCCAAACTTTTTCTTAATATCAAAATCTAAGTACAACAAATTATAATCAAGGTGCAATAGGTTTTCTGTCATTGTTTCATACTCGACAGAATCTTCAAGACCTTTAGGCCATCCCATCATAATGGTATTTGGCTCAACCCCTGAAAATCCAAAAGTCATGGCTATATTTGTAATACCACTATATAAGTTCTCAATTTTAATCCGTCTCGCAAAAATTCCTAAATTTTTATAGATTCCGTCCCTTACGGTTTGTTCTGATCTTTTTAAGGGTATTTTATTCTTATTGTCAATAATAAGGTCAAAATTGGTGACAATACCTGTACGACCCGAAACAGCTTTACTCAATTCTAATAAATACGATTGATGATCACTTTCTCTACTAAATAAAATAACATTTGGGTTCCAACTGGCATTTACATTTTGCTTATTATCAATTCTCTTTAAACCTTTATTTACTACATTTTCCCAAACACTTTTCCATATATCGGTAGATTTAATTTTCACTTCCTTTCGTTGTAACCAAAAATATAAACCTCCAATTACTGCCAATGCTCCCATCATGGCTACCATATCTAGTTTAAACATTACTACAAAACAGGCTACAAATCCAAGTAAGCCAATCCATCTTTTTACTTTAAAAGAGGGTTGAAAATCAGGATTAGCCCAACTTTCTAAAAAAAACGTAATGTTTATAAACGCATAGGCAGCCAAATAAAACATAGACACCACACGTGCAATTACGTCTAATTGACCAATTAATATTCCTGCTTCAGCAATTAAAAACACCAATAATAAAGCATTTACTGGCTCTCTATTTTCGCCTCGTCCTTTAGCAAATATTCTTGGAGTAACTCTATCTACAGACATGGCTTGTAACATTCTAGGACCACCTAAAATTCCGCCAAGAGCAGAAGATAAGGTAGCTCCCCAAATTCCCGCTACAACAGCAGGTGCAAAAATTGCTATTTTCATTAAAATATTATAATCCGATTTCAAGACTTCAGAGTCAACAGTATATGCCATAAAAATGGCGACACTTATATATACTACTAAGCCAACTCCTATGGCCCATAATGTACCATTTGGTATTGATCTTTTAGGGTTTTCTAAGTCGCCACTCATTGCAATACCTGCCGTAAATCCAGTAACTGCTGGAAAAAAAATAGCAAATACAATTTCTAAGGATACAGCCCCTTCTGCAGGTAACAAAGAAACTGAATGTGGTGTAAAATCATGTGTTCCTAAAAATATAGAAACTAAAGAAACTGCGATAGCAGCCAATATAAAAAACTGAGATTTTAATGCTACAGAAGTACTAATTAGAGCTAGAGCAGTCAATGAAACCAATGCAATGGTTCCGGTAATTCTTAAATCGTTAATACCCATTCCAAAATTGAAATACCCATTAAAACTCTCTGCAAAACCTACTAAATATAATGCAATAGAAAATGCGGTACCCACATACAACGCAATACCAATGGCCCCGCCAATGGGAATTCCCATACTACGTGAAAGTACATAATAAATACCTCCAGCTCCAATTTTTTTGTCCGTGGCTACAGATGAAATACTCAATCCCGTAGATATAGAGATTACGTGTGCAATAAGTATGATTATAATAGCACCAAAAAGGCCAGCGTTACCAATAACCCACCCCAAACGCATATATAAAATAACACCTAAAATTGTAAGTAGAGAAGGTGTAAAAACACCTGCAAAAGTTCCGAATTTTTTAATGTCTGGCATGCTTTATAAATACAATTACAATCAATTAATTAGTACAAGAAAGTCTATAGCCAAATTTATAAAAAATAAAGCGGGGTTGCATCATGCATTATAACTTCATTTGGTATAAACTAAATTAGTTTATGTAATAATACATCTATTCCACCACTTTTACCAAAACGTCCCAAACAGTATTCGCCACAATCTTATGTCCTTCAACCGTAGGATGAATACCATCTGCTTGATTTAATTCAACCACACCACCTACATCTTTTAAGATAAAAGGTATAAAGGGTAGCTTGTTTTCGGATGCTAAATCAGAAAAAACGGTTCGGAACTCAGAAGTATATTCCGGGCCCATATTAGGTGGGAGTTCCATGCCTGCTAAAATAATAGTAGCCTCTGGCAATTTTTCTTTTACGGTATCTATAATCGACTGGAGATTAGCTTTAGTTTCTTTTAAAGGAATACCTCGTAAGCCATCGTTAGCTCCTAATTCTAATACAAACACATCAACCTTTTGTTTCAATACCCATCCAATACGGCTTTTACCTCCCGCACTGGTCTCTCCACTCACACCAGAATTTATAACAGTATAGTCGAGCCCTAAGGAATCTATGGTAGATTGAATCAGTGCAGGATACGCATCATTTATATCATCAAGACCATAACCTGCAGTTAGACTATCGCCAAAGAATAGAATTTTCTTAGAATCTGTTTTATCCGTAACTACACCTTCGGTTGTTTTTACTTCCTCAGTGTTTTCTTTTTTAGCAACATCACCACGACAAGAGATCAATACAGTAGCTATCATAAAATAACAAAACTTTAAGAAAATTGGATTGAAGGAGTCATATATTTTTGTAATCATTTGCTTATTTTGCGACTTATCCCTGAACAGGTTCATATAAAAGAATTTTATTAAAAGTATGTCAAAGATATTAAAGATTAACGAGCTTGAGAAAACATATTCAAGTGGTTCAAAAAAAATAACAGTTTTACAAAATATCTCATTTGAAATTGAAAAAGGAGACACCTTCTCTATTGTAGGACCCTCTGGTAGTGGAAAAACAACACTTCTCGGTCTCTGTGCTGGTTTAGACGAACCAGGTTCAGGTAGTGTGGAACTGTGTGGGCAAAATTTAAATGACTTAAATGAAGATGAACGTGCTCAGTTAAGAAATAAAGAAGTGGGCTTTATTTTTCAAAACTTTCAATTACTCCCCACATTAACAGCTATTGAAAATGTAATTGTTCCGTTAGAGTTGCAAGGAGCTAAGAATGCAAAAAAAATAGGCATGGAGTTACTTGAAAAAGTAGGGCTTTCTGACCGTTACGATCACTACCCATCACAATTGTCAGGTGGAGAGCAACAACGTGTAGCCTTAGCTAGAGCATTTTCAACAACACCATCCATTTTATTTGCTGATGAACCAACGGGTAATCTCGACGAAGAAACAGGAGAAAAGGTAATACAATTACTTTTTGAATTGAATAAGGAAGCTGGAACCACACTGGTAATTATTACACACGATTTAGAATTGGCCAATAGAACCCAGCAAATTTTAAGATTAAAAGGAGGAAAGATTATTGCTAACGAAAGAACAACCACCGTTTAATGAAACAATCTAATTCAAAAGCAGGGGTACCATGGTTGTTTAAAATGGCGTGGCGAGATGGTAAGGCAAGTAGTTCAAGACTGTTACTGTTTATGGCAGCTATTATTTTGGGTATTGCCGCGGTAGTTTCCATTCAATTATTTAGCGAAAATCTAAAGCAAAATATTAAGTCACAGTCAAAGGCAATGATGGGGGCTGATTATATTATTGACAGCAGGCAAATCCCTAATGAAAAAGTACAAGCCATAATAGATTCACTTGGACCAGCAGCTTCAGAAGTGAATTTTTCTTCGATGGCAGCCTTTCCAAAAAATGATGACAGTAAATTAGTAAAAGTAAGAGGCATTGAAGGTGGCTTTCCTTTTTACGGAACTTTAGAAACGCTACCTGTTACTGCTGCAGTAACTTATCAAGAATTAGGCGGAGCTTTGGTTGATGCTACCTTAATGCTACAATATGATCTAAAACCTGGTGATACTATTAAATTAGGAAAACTAAGTTTACCAATTGTAGGATCCTTAAAATCCATTCCCGGAGGTACGGCAATTGCTACTTCTGTGGCACCAACTGTACTTATACCTTATCGTTTTATAGAAAAAACCGAATTGTTGCAATTTGGAAGTCGCAAAGAATATCAATACTTTTTTATTGCTCCACCAACTATGGATTTAGAAGCATTGGATAAAAAGTACGATCCTATTTTAGATGCCGAGGATGCTGATTTAGATACACATACTGGTACCAGTCAACGTGTAGGACGAAGTTCTGAAAATGTAAGTAAATTTTTAAATCTGGCGGCCTTTATTGCTCTATTACTGGGTTGTATTGGTATTGCTAGTTCAGTACATATCTATATTAAAGAAAAATTAACCGATGTGGCCGTTCTCAAATGCTTAGGAGCCTCTAGAAAACAAACTTTTTTAATTTATTTGATCCAAATTGCTGGAATTGGTTTGTTAGGTGGAATACTCGGTACAGTGGTAGGTATTGGGTTACAACAAGCGTTTCCATTACTGTTACAGGAATTTTTACCTTTTGAAGTTGAAATTTCAATTACGCCACAACCTATTGTCATGGGGGTTTTATTAGGTGTGTTAATGTCCGTATTATTTGCATTATTACCCTTATTGAATACGTGGTATGTATCACCCTTAGAAGTATTACGAGTGAGTGAAGACAATAGTAAAAAACCTAGAAGAGCAAGAGCTTTAACCTTTATAGCCATCATTCTTTTTATCTATTTGTTTTCCTATTGGTTATTAAGAGACGTTCTTTTTGCCTTTGCATTTGTAGTAGGTGTATCCATCACTTTTGCTATTTTGGCAGGTATTGCCACTCTTTTTATGAAAGCCATAAAAAAATATTTTCCTGCTTCTTGGGGATTTACAGCTCGACAAAGCTTATTAAATCTATTTCGCCCTAACAATCAAACCATGGTTTTGATATTGGCGATAGGTTTAGGTACATTTTTAATTAGTACACTCTATTTTACAAAAGATATATTGTTGGCAAAAACCGCCTTAGAATCGAGTACTGAAAATGCCAATATCATTTTATTAGATGTGCAGCCTGACCAAAGACAAGCCGTTGCCAAAGAAGTTACAGATAAAGGATTACATGTTTTGGATAACATTTCCCTAATTACTATGCGAATGCACAGTATAAAAGGAGAATTGGCCAATGATATTCGTAAAGACAGCACCTCAAAAGTTAATGAATGGGTATTGAATCATGAATTTAGAACTACTTATCGTGATTCCTTAATACCCTCAGAAGAATTGATTGAAGGCACTTGGGTTACAACGTTAAAACCAGGAGACCCTATTGTGATTTCTATAGCCGAAGATCTTGCCAAAAGAGCCGCAGTTAGTGTTGGAGACCAAATTGTTTTTAATGTACAAGGTGTGTTAATGGAAACCACCGTAGGGAGTATCCGTAAAGTAGATTGGGCAAAAATGCAAATGAACTTTTCTATCGTTTTCCCAAAAGGCGTATTAGAAAGTGCACCACAATTTCATGTGTTAAGTACACATGTTCTTGACGATACTAGTGCCGCTTCGCTGCAACGCGATTTAGTGAAAAAATTTCCAACCATATCTGTGATCGATTTACGACAATTGTATTCTGTAGTTGAAAATATACTTGATAAAATTTCGTGGGTAATCAACTTTATGGCTTTCTTTAGTATCCTCACAGGTATTATTGTGTTGATTGGCTCTGTACGCACCAGTAAACGTCAGCGAATTAAGGAGAGTGTATTGTTACGAACCTTAGGTGCAAAAAGCAAGCAAATTTTACAAATTACCGCGTTAGAGTATTTGTATTTAGGTATCCTTGGTAGTTTGGTAGGAATTTTATTGTCTTTAATTGGCAGTCAAATCTTAGCAACGTTATTGTTTAAAGAACCTTTTATACCATCTATAATTCCGTTTTTAGTGTTCTTACCAGGTATTACTATCTTGGTTTTACTGATCGGACTTAGCAATATTAGAAGTGTATTGAAAAGTCCGCCATTAGAGGTATTGCGTAGAGAAGGGTAGGGAAGTGGAATTTATTACCAAATAATAATAATAATAATAATAATAATTACGTCAAGCATTCCTATTAATGGATGAAAAAAGCTTGATGATTTTGTGTAAGTAATTCAACTTTTCACTATAAAACATACTCGAAAAAAAGATAAAAAACACGACAGCTTTCAAGTTGTTTATTGGATTGGTTTTCTCGATTTAACGTTACCTTAGGAGCTGCTCCATTAATTTAGACTACCTTTGTCAAATAAAATAGCTAATAAGCATTCCTTTTTATTGAATATATTTCAATTGAACCGAATTTAATTTTCTTTAGCGTTTTTAGATAGTACAACAAACAGTATGGCTGTTTGAAGTAAGGAATAACAAAGTACTTTTACTGTTTTCTTAGGTGCGGGTTACACTTCATTATAGTTTTTCAATAAGTTTATTTACGGTTTCTTTCAATAGTTGCGTTTCTTTTTTTGGGCATCAAAAAAGTTACATTTTTAAGAATGCCTTAGCAAACAGTAAACAAATAGTATATCAAAAATCCAACTTTTTCACGAACAAACAACTCCGATTTTTCTAAAACCTTACGAAAACGCGTAAATTTTCATTTCAAAACCAATGCGATAAGTAGAAAGGCAAATGCCAACATGGTTACCAAGACCGTTGTGATGTTAACCTTGTTTTTTATCCCCTTATTATTGTTAAGCACAGGTGTGGTTACATCAACAGCGATGTTATTTGTAGCATATTTAGTATCAGGTTTGGGAATGGCAGGTATTGGCATGGGTGTTATGCATGATGCCATCCACGGATCATACTCAAAAAACAAAACAATCAATACCATATTAGGGTATTCTTTCAATCTTATTGGGGCAAATGCGGCAGTATGGAAAATTCAACATAATGTGTTGCATCATACTTTTACCAATATTGATGAAGCTGATGATGATATTAACACACCGTTTTTCCTACGATTTTCTCCGCATGCCAAACACCATTGGTTACATCAATATCAACATATTTATATTTGGTTTTTTTATGGAATGTCTACCATATTCTGGATTACCTCTAAAGATTTTGCAAGTTTAAAACGCTATAAAAACATGGGCTTTTTGAATAAAAAAAATGAATATAAAAAAGCATTAGTAAGCATGACGGCTTGGAAACTGATTTATTATTCATATGCTTTAGTCTTACCGTTAATTATGATTCCTTTAGCCTGGTGGATTATCGTATTGGCATTTTTAAGCATGCATTTTGTAACCGGACTCTTGGTAAGTACCGTTTTTCAGATTGCTCATATTATGCCAGACAACGAGTTTCCACTACCTGATGAAAAAGGGACAATGAAAGAAGAGTGGCACAGACATCAATTTGAAACAACTACTAATTTTTCTCCAAATAGTAAAGTTTTATTTTGGTTGATTGGCGGATTAAATCACCAAATAGAACATCATTTACTGCCAGATGTATGCCATATACATTATAGAGATATAACAAAAATAGTAGCCGATACAGCCAAAGAATTTAACATGCCTTATCATGTGCAAAGCAGTTTCTTTCAGGCCATTCGCGTGCACTTAAAGATGCTTCGGTTTTTGGGAAAAAGACCATCGTTAATTGTTGCCTATAAATAAGCGATAGATAATAATATAAACATAGAAATAATGATAAAAAAATTAATAAATAAATTATTTAATATTAATAATAATAAAATAGAAATAATGAAAGAAGGTACCGTAAAGTTTTTTAATAGTGCAAAAGGATTTGGATTTATAAAAGTAAAAGATTCTGATGAGGAAATATTTGTTCATACCTCAAATCTTATTGACGATATAAGAGAAGATGACCACGTTCAGTTTGAAGTAGAGCAAGGAGATAAAGGACTAAGTGCTGTAAAAGTAAGTTTAGTTTAAGAATCCTAATAAACACAACACAATAAAAAACCACCTATTCAGGTGGTTTTTTAATTAATACAGCGAAACTAAAAAAATTACAATTCTAATTTTTTTAAAATATAATGCACTTCATAAATCGTATAAAACATGGTTAAAGGTTGCCCTTTTTATTAATAATTGGGTTAACGAACAACCATCATTCTTATAATAAATTGAAAATAAACCAATTAAAGTGTTGTTTGTTATAAAAATAGCATCATCTTTGCAATTCAAAAATAATATTATAATTTTAATTACATTACAATGAGTAAAGGAACAGTAAAATTTTTCAATGATTCTAAAGGATTTGGATTTATCACAGAAGAAGGTGTAGATAAAGATCATTTTGTACACATCTCTGGATTAATAGATGAAGTAAACGAAGGCGACGAAGTTGAATTTGATTTAGAAGAAGGAAAAAAAGGATTAAATGCAGTAAACGTAAAAGTTATCTAATTTTATATACTTTAAGATTTAAGAGTCCATCATTTATGATGGACTTTTTTTATGCTCAATTGTTAGATTTTATTGTTATTACTCAATTAGACGTCACTTCGAGTGTTTTCTTTGAGGCAATAGCCGAAAAATCCCGAAGTGTCGGGAGTATCGAGAAGTGATGTACTTTAAAATCACTCGAACGTAATTTAAGGATAGAAATATCTTAACTCACCCCTTAAGTTACACTTTTATGCGAATCTAGGTAATGCTTTAGTATTTCCTTTAAACTCTCTAAATAATCTTTCATCACTTTTATATCAATTTCAGGATGGTCATCAGCTCCAATAGTTAATGGATCTTCCCCTAAAAACTGATAAAGCTCTGGGTATTTGGTTTCTAAGGTACTGGTCAGTTCTGTTATTTCATTTAAGATGGTGTGTAATTCTTTCATGATCTGGATACTTCTTTGTTTATGAACTAATTTCAAATATAAAAGCCTATTAATCAAATAACTACAAGTATAAATATACTTCAAATTTAAAAAATAAAGTTACGCCTTACACTACATATTAAAAATGATTTAAATCAGCTAAAAAAGTAATGCATACTGATTCAGGTCATTGGAGAGCCAAAAACATCATACTACATTTATAGCATAAATAATAATAAAAGCAACCAAATGAAAACTATTATTCACGCTACCGACTTTTCAGAAAATGCCATTGCAGCATTAAAATATGCCCATGCACTAAGTTCTAAACTAAACGCCAATTTATTGGTAGTTCATATCTTTGATTATCCTACTATTTTTGATACTGAAGTCGAAGAGCCCGTGCCTGACTTTGAAAAAGTGGCATATCAAAACAATAATGAACTTCTTGTTGAATACTGCACAAAACATTTGGGAAATGATTTAGAACGTATGAATGTGAAAACAGAAGCCATTGAAAATATGTCTGTTACAAAAGCTGTCATTTCGAAAGTGATAGAATTAAATGCTTTTCTATTGGTTACGGGTATGAAAGGTACCAGTGCATTCAAAGAATTTATCATGGGTAATACCACAAAAAAGCTTATAAAAAAAGCTCCTTGTCCCGTGTTGGCCATTCCTGAAGATGCCACACATAAAGATATCAATACAATAGTGTATGCAACCGATTTTGAATATAAAGATTTACAAGCCATTCTTACCTTGATAGAAATTGCCAAACCATATAATGCGGAAATTAAGGTGGTACATATCTCTCCATCAGAAGAGTTTGACCCCATGATTAGAATTCAAGAATTTGAAGATCATATTAACGATAAAGTTCATTACCCAAATATCATCTATGAAAATATTCCTTCAGACCATACTTTTGAAGATTTAAAACTGTATTTGGGCGAAGTAAATGTGGATATTATTGCGGTATTAAAACGTAAAAGAAAAGGGCTTTTAAAACAATTATTCCATCACGACTTAGTCATTAAAATGGAGTCTTATGGTAGACTTCCTCTATTAAGTTTTAACAAAACCTACTACTAGTTTTAAAAACAATATCATGGCAAGAAGACTCTATAGTATCTGTATTGTAATTGCTATATTATTAGGTATTTACCTAAATATATTTAAACAAACACATTCAACATTATTTATTATAATAATTGCGACACTGTTGTTCTTTTTACTGTCATTGGGTGTTCACGGTTTGATAGCTCATACCATAAAACCAAGTTTAAAAGATTCGCTCGTTGCTTACCCATTACTAATGGGTGCAATTTGGGCAATTATGTTGCTTATATTTATATTTTTTATAATTCCGTTATTCTGTCCACATTTTGTGTATGGACTGTAAACGCAACGAATAATACAAAAACTATTATTATATCTCTTTAATTGTTTTCTTTGAGGTGGTAGCAAATAAACCCAGAAGCGTAGGATGTATGGAGAAGAAAAGGTTTTCGATACTCCCGAAGCGTCGGGACTCATTCTTCGAGATCACTCGAACGGACGAATAAGTTAATTTATAAAAAGGATATCAGTAAAACATCTTTTTGAGTGTTTTCATTTTGCGGTAGCAAACTGGACTCCAAAATGGCGGGAGTATTGAGAAGTAAATACTTCTACAATAAACGTTCGGCTATTTCTAACCATGACGCAACACGAGAATAACCATTATCATGACTATTATGTGGTGAGTTAAAAAGTAAGGTATCACCGTCAAATTTATCTAAATTATAAGTTCTATCATCAATTAACAAATCACCTTTAAGAATAAATTTATGACCGCACATAATACGATGTTGCCATGTAATGAATGGAAAATGCTCATCTAACCAATCACTTTTTTCTTTTAATGAGCTAGGAAACTGAGTAGCCGCTGTTGCAATATATACCTCATGCTTGTCATACAATGCCTCCATTATCTCTTGACTATCTTTAATTACGTCTAAATCTCTAAAAAAGCCAGGCATTACTGCATGTGCTCTAATACTTTCAACATGCATTTCTGGTACATTTTGCCAGACTTCACCAGAAGAAATTTGGTTTACACTTAATTCTTTTTCATGTTCTTTATTATACAACTCTATGTGTTTGCCATAAGTATCGGCTATCACATCATCCATGTCTACAAAAATTGTCATTATTAAGTTTTTTACGAAGTTCTACATATTTTTATGAAAAATCAAGGACTAACAAACATTTAATAATAATTTAATGAACCATTAACACTTTTTATTGCTAGAAGAAGAAATTACCAGAAAGGATAGCATAAAGAACAACAACTAAACATTAATCCACCATTTTATAGCATCCCTGTAAAGAGGTTCATTATCTTTGCCAAAATTATTTTTTATGTCAAAGGGTTTTTCCAATCTCGGAATTAATGCACAGCTACAAAAAGGGTTAGCTGATTTACAAATATCTGTTCCTACAGATATTCAAGAAAAAACAATACCTGTTATATTGCAACAGAAAGAAGATGTTGTGGCTTTAGCAAAGACTGGTACAGGTAAAACGGCCGCTTTTGGCTTGCCATTATTGCAATTAATAGATTT
This sequence comes from Aureibaculum luteum, assembly GCF_003449015.1. Lineage (GTDB taxonomy): Bacteria > Bacteroidota > Bacteroidia > Flavobacteriales > Flavobacteriaceae > Aureibaculum > Aureibaculum luteum. The sequence goes on from NZ_QRGD01000002.1 coordinate 627,255, forward strand.
AGAAAACACAGCTATACAAGCGGTTATCTTAGTGCCTACCAGAGAATTGGGGCAGCAAATCACGAGTAATTTAGAATCTTTTTCGGCACATATGCTTTCCGTTTCTATAGCTACAGTTTGCGGTGGTATTCCCATTAAACCTCAAATAGAACGTCTAAAAAGTACTACGCATATTGTAGTAGCTACACCTGGTCGTTTGGCAGATTTGGTAGAAAGAAACGCTATTGACATTAAAAATATTTTGTATTTAGTGTTAGATGAAGCAGATGAAATGGTAAGTGCTTTAAAAGAAGGCCTAGACAGCATTATCAAAATAATTCCTAAAAAAAGAAGAACATTATTGTTTACGGCAACCATGCCTGGAACCATAAAACAATTGGTTCAAAATTATATGTCTAAACATGTAGTGCATATAGAAGCAGACATGTCAACCGTTGGACATCAAGGGATAGACCATCAATTTGTGGTAGTAGAACCTATTGAAAAATTAGAAGTGTTGTTACATTTCTTAAATACAAAACAAGGCAAGCGTGGTATTATCTTTTGTAAAACCAAAGCCGCCGTTAATAAATTAGCAAAAAACTTAGCCATTAATAAATTTTCTTCAGGTGCTTTACATGGAAGTCTTACCCAAGGAATCCGTGACCGTATCATGGGGCAATTTAGAGAAGGTTATATTGATATTTTGGTAGCTACCGATTTAGCAGCTAGAGGTATTGATATAAAGGAGATTGAATATGTTGTCAATTACCATTTACCAGATACCTATGATGCTTATGTTCACCGTAGCGGTAGAACAGCGAGGGCAGGAGCGAAGGGACTTTCGTTAACCGTACTCCAAAAAGAAGAAGTAGCAGATATTGCTCTTTTTGAAAATGCATTGGGTATTACATTTAATCGATTTAAAAAAGCAGATGCAGAGAGTATTGAAGAAAACAATACCTTACTGTGGGCTAAAAAAATATTTAAAACCAAGCCCAATCATACCGTTTCTGAAGACTTAAAAAAACAAGTACGAACGATATTCCATCATTTAACCAAAGAGGAATTAATAGAAAAAGTATTGGCGAATTATTTGGAGTCCAAAAAAGTGGCTATTCCAGCAGCAGGAACTTCAAAAAATAAAAAAAATAAAAAATAGATATGGCAAATATCATCAAAGAGCAACAAGACATTCTTGAAAAATTAAAGATTTATACCCTGAATCCAATGCAAGAAGAAGCCTTGGAGGTTATAGATAATAATGATAATACCATCATTTTATCACCTACAGGAACTGGTAAAACCTTGGCCTTTTTATTACCATTAATTGCAAGATTGAATCCTGAATCAAAAGAAGTTCAAGCATTGATTATTGTACCTTCTAGAGAGCTGGCTATTCAGATAGAACACGTAATTAGAAACATGGGTTCTGGATATAAAGCCAATGCCATTTATGGCGGAAGATCTATTGCAAAAGATAAAATTGAATTGAAACATACGCCTTCTATTCTAATAGGTACGCCTGGTAGACTGTTCGATCATTTTGAGCAAGAACGTTTTTCTACAGACGAGATAAGAACCTTAGTCGTAGATGAATATGACATCTCATTTGAAGTAGGGGCTGATGGCGAAATGAAAGATATTATTAGCTATTTACCAAATATTGATAAGCGTATTTTTACATCCGCTACCAAAGGAGCGGCTTTACCAAAATATCTAAATATTGGAAAACCAGTAACCCTAAACTATCTTGATGATACTTCAGGTTCAAAATTGGTAGTAAAAACTATTGTTTCGTCTTCTAAAAACAAACACAATACCGTTGTGGCCTTATTACATGAGTTGGGTAATGAACCCGGTATTATTTTTTGTAATAAGAAAGAGCGATTGGAAGATTTAAGTGTCTTTTTAGACAAAAAGAACATTGCACATACCCGTTTTTATGCAGACATGGAGCAACAAGAAAGAGAACGTGCCTTAATAAAATTAAGAAATGGAAGTGTTTCTATTCTTCTTGCCAGTGATTTAGCATCACGTGGTATTGATGTTCCAGAGATGAAATTCATTATTCATTATGAAATTCCCAAAACAGAGATAGCGTATACGCATAGAAATGGAAGAACGGCCAGAGTAAATGCAAAAGGAACGGCATATTTGATAAAAGGTGATGGTGAAGTCTTTCCAGACTTTGTAGGGAAAGCACCCATTGAAAAATTAACAAATACAGGTGAACGTAAAGCTCAATTTTGGACTACCTTATTTATTTCCGGTGGTAGAAAAGATAAAATCTCTAAAGGCGATATTGCAGGACTCTTTTTTAAACAAGGTGAAATTAATAAGGACCAATTGGGCATTATAGAATTAAAGCCTGATTGTGCTTTTGTAGCTGTTCCTGCTTCAATTGCTACTCAATTGTGTGATAAATTAAACAACACCCGGTTAAAGAAGAAAAAAGTAAGAGTTTTTAGAATTTAGCATTTTAGCTAGGGGTAATACCAGAATTACATTCATTTAACTTTCTATGAAGCATTTAACAAAAGCTTGAATCATATTAAACTTTTGTGTATGCAATAGTGTATGTTTATTGGAAACTCATTTAGTTTTTTCCTTTTGAGAAAGTTGTTATTTGACAATATTTTTCTGTTTTTAAGAAACTAATTGCCCTCTTGAAAGTCAATTATCATATCTTTGCCAATAATTTAAAATTAAATATGAAAAAACCTACTATCGGATTTATCGGACTCGGCCTAATGGGAGCCAACATGGTTGAAAACCTTCAAAAGAGGGGTTACGAGCTAACAGTTATAGATCTAAATAAGGAAGCTGTTGCTACTGTTATCGCTCGCGGTAATGCTAGTGAAGCAACTTCGCCAAAAGAATTAGCTGAAAAAAGTGATATCGTAATGCTATGTTTAACCACTTCTGCTGTTGTAGAAAAAATCGTTTATGGCGATGAAGGAATTCTGGCAGGTATAAAAAAAGGTGCTGTATTGATTGATTTCGGAACATCGATTCCTGAATCTACTAAAAAAATAGGTAAAGACCTTGCCAATAAAGGTGCCGGCATGATTGATGCTCCACTAGGTCGCACACCAGCTCATGCCAAAGATGGACTACTAAACATTATGGCAGCTGGAGATAAAGAAACCTTTGAAAAAGTGAAACCTGTTCTTGACGAGCAAGGTGAAAACGTATTCTATCTAGGTGCTCTCGGTGCTGGTCATACAACGAAGTTAATTAACAATTTTATGGGAATGACTACTGTTGTAGCGATGTCACAGGCTTTCGCCGCTGCTAAACTTGCAGGTGTAGATGGACAGCAGCTTTTTGATATTATGTCATCTGGCCCATCTAATTCACCTTTTATGAAATTCTGTAAACACTACGCTGTAGATAACGTAAGTGATTTAGGATTTTCAATTGCAAATGCCAATAAAGATCTAGGCTATTTCGTACAGATGATGAAAGATCTTGGTACAGTTTCCCAGATTGCTGAAGCAACTTCGGGTAACCTTCAGGCAGCTTTCGATGCTGATATGGGAAGTGAAAATGTTCCAGAAATTTTCGATTATTTTATGAAGCTAAAAAAGTAGTTGGCATTTTATTTTTTAATAAAACTGATGCTTTATGGTTTTGATCTTAGTAGATTTCACTTTAATAGCTGATTTCGATAGGGTACACAACGGGAAGTTTTAAGTATTTCTTAAGGTTATTTTAGTATGCCGTATTTCAGGTCAGTTTCTGAATCTAAATAAATAACGCAAAGAATACGAAGAAATTAATTACAAACAGTAATAATTTTTGCGTTCTTTGCGAAAACCTTAGCGGTCTTTACGTGAAATCTTTCATATGATTCACATCCTTTTAAATGATAATAAGTAAATGCAGAAAGAGCATCAAGAAAAAAATACAACACCAGAAATTTCATCAGAAGAAATTGATAAGTGCATTGCTATACTTGAACAATTAGTTACGGATACCGATCAAATTTTTGACATTCCCAAAGTAAAGCGTACCGCTTTATTAAAAGCGTCAGGAATGCTTTCTAGACCAAGTAGAGAAGAATTTTCTCGTAGAAAAAAGGATGGAAAGAAAGCTGCAAAACGGAAGCGAGCCGCAAGAGATAGAGCTGCTCGTAAAGAAACGGGGATTAGAAGTGCACGTGAAGCAGTCGTATTTACTGCACCTAAATTATTAGGAGCTGCTGCCTTAGAAGAAAAAGAACAATTAGAATTAGAATCGCCTAGAAACTGTTACGTCTGTAAAGCCGTATTTACAAAATTGCATCACTTCTATGACACTATGTGTACCGAATGTGGCGATTTTAACTATGCAAAACGTTTTCAGAATGCCGATGTAAAAGGGCAAGTTGCAGTTATTACAGGTTCTCGTCTAAAAATTGGTTATCATATAACTTTAATGTTATTAAGAGGTGGTGCAACCGTTATTGCTACCACACGTTTTCCAGTAGATTCTGCATTACGTTTCTCTAAAGAAGCTGATTTTACGGAGTGGGGACATCGTTTAAAAATTCACGGACTTGATTTACGACACATACCAAGTGTTGAAATCTTTTGTAATTATATTGAGCACAACTATGATAGCTTAGATATTTTAATAAACAATGCTGCTCAAACAGTACGTCGTCCTGCAGGTTTTTATTCCCATTTAATGGAAAATGAAGAACGACCTATAGATTCGTTACCAAAATTTGCTAGAGATTTACTGCAAGATCATGTAGGTTGTTTAGATGAATTGAAAGTATTGACTTCTGGAGCCTCTTCTACTAAAAACATGCCAGTAACATGGCACGGTCCCGAACCCGGAATTGGTTTAAGGGCTTCTGCAAAATTGTCTCAAATACCGTATAGTTTTGACAATACACTAGTTGCTCAAGAGGTGTTCCCTGAAGGGCAATTGGATGCAGATTTACAACAAGTAGATTTAAGAAAAACCAACAGCTGGCGTTTAAAACTCGGTGAAATAGAAACCACTGAAATGATAGAAGTTCAGTTAGTGAACTCCGTAGCACCTTTTGTGTTATGTAATCGCCTTTCTGAATTGATGAAAAAAAGCAATACGGGTCAAAAACATATTATTAATGTTTCTGCAATGGAAGGAAAGTTCCACCGCTTTTTTAAGGAAAGTCGCCACCCGCATACCAATATGGCAAAAGCTGCTTTAAATATGTTAACACATACTTCTGCAAGAGCCTTAGCCAAAGATGGTATTTTTATGAATGCCGTTGACACGGGATGGGTTACCGATGAAGATCCTGCTGAATTGGCCAAAAGAAAACAAGATTTACACGACTTTCAACCACCGTTAGATATTGTAGATGGTGCTGCACGAGTTATGGATCCTCTTTTTGATGGTATCAATACAGGCAAGCATTGGTGCGGTCAGTTTCTAAAAGATTATAAACCTATTGATTGGTAATATGAGTACAGAACAACCTAACAATCCGTTACACGGTTTAAAGCTCGCTAAAATATTAGATGACCTTGTAGACCATTATGGCTGGGATGGCTTAGACCAACGTATAAAAATTAACTGTTTTCATTCCAATCCCACGGTAAAATCAAGCCTAAAGTTTTTACGAAAAACACAATGGGCAAGAGATAAAGTAGAAAGGTTATATTTAAATACGAACTTTAAAAAGTAACGATTTCTTTATAATTTTCCCACAACAATAAGATGTAACTCTTGCTTAATCTTTGATTACTGAACACTAATAGAAGACAACAGAAGATTCCATCCCGTTGAGGCGTCCCAAATTGATTTAGATTTATAGGTACTTGCTAAGCGTATGGCATATTCTGGTCGTTCGTATATAGTCGAATCTGAATCAGGTAGATTAATAAACAATTCATAGTTCCCTTTCGACAATTCTTCTGGCCATTCAGCATTGAGTTTAATTGTTTGTAGTTCATCTGTATACCAATACCTAGGATCTGTGTCAATTTTCATTTTATGGACTTTTTGACTTTCAATATTACGCAATACAAGTTCTACAATCCTGTAATTATAAGTAGAAGCATAGCCATCATTAACAAGATCTAACTCGATATCTAATTTTTCTCCATTTCTTATTACTGATGGATAAACACCACGCTTTAGGACAAAACGATATCCCAAATTTCTTTTAATTTCATCTATACATATGTTTGTCCAATCACCATTAACAGCACCAGACCAAGAGGTGTTTAAGAATGATGTATGAAACCTTTTTAAATAATGTTGTGCTTTTCCACCTTCTGATTCACAATCATTTTCTGGACTATATACATCTTCACCATTTAAACCGCCAGGACAAGTTTCGCCTCCAAAGACCAAAAATTTCGTTTCTGCTGCTATATAAGGTTTTAAGTTTAGCGTGTCACTTACAGCGGGCCATTCATGAAAGGAATTGTAAGTCCAATAATCATCATAATTTGCCATGATACAATCGTTATGATGACCAAGTCTTGATATTGCAGTCCCTTTAAATGCTTCTTTTTCGGTTAAAGGTTTAGCCTTTGCTGGATGAGCATCTTTACCATCAAGAAAACGTAATTTATAATAAGGTGCACGTATTTGAATCATTCTTGACTCTGGAACAACTTCTAGCAATTTATTTATAACTTCTGAACGGTCAAGCCAATGTTGTTCTGTGACAGGTCCATGCTCTAAATCACCAAAATAATCTGAATAAAATTGTTCTCCCCATGGACCAATGAGTCCCATTTGAACTACTGCAATAACATCCGTGTTTTTATCTAAAAGAGGTTTTAATTGATCTAAATGTGTTAAAATAGTTTCTTTTGGAGCATCATTAAAAGGAGGTGTACAGCAAGTATCACTATAGGTAAACCTAAGTATTATTTTATTACCAACCTCTCTAACAATGTCCATATCTTTTTGAATTTTGAGTAAGACATCAGCCGTCAAAGGTTTATCCTTAAAAGTATTAAACTGATATGACCTGTATGTTAAAGTACTACCTACTTGAAACCCACCTGCTGCTGGGTTTGGCTCCCTTAAGTTAATTAATTCTTCTGCATCTAATTGTTTAAAATCGCTCATTTTAGTACCAAATGGTCTATAAAAACCACGCTCAGGATTTGTAAATTCCTGCAAATCTGTCTGGTACGTTACAATTGTAGGTTTATTGTTTCTATTAGAACATGAAGCAACTAATAATAATACGAGTATAAAAAATATAGATTTTCTAACCATTTTTTTTATAATTTTAATAATGACCATTGTAAAAGTATTGACATGTGTTTAAGCACATTTGTTATGTAATCAAATTTATAACAAATTATTTGACTAGTAATATTATAATAATTACAATACAATAAAAACTGATAATTTCACAACTATCATTGCGGTTAGGCTAATGATTCTTCAAAGAAATTGTATTATTTCTGTACATTTTATTTCTTACTCGTTTATTCTATTTGCAAGAAAGTTGCTTACTAATTTTAACATAAAAATATTGATTTAAATAATTTTTAAAACCCTTCTTAAAATTTAGTTTGAATTTTTTACGTAAAACCCAATGAACTAGAGATATAACAAAAAAGTTGTATTTAAAAACTAAAATTAATAAACAATAATCGTTTTTTAATATTTAAGATTTACTTTTACCCACTTTTTAATCCAATTATTATCGTATTAAAATACATATATATTATTATTATAAATTAAAAGCTATGAAATTCGCTATACTATCTGCAAACCCCAATCTATACTCAACAAAAAGAATAAAGGAAGCTGGTGAAAAAAAGGGTCATGAAATGATCATTATCGATCATACAAAATGTGACCTTGTTATTGAAAAAAAGAAACCTATTGTAATTTATAAGGATCAAGAAATAACAGATGTACATGCTGTAATTCCGCGAATTGGAGCTTCTGTAACCTTTTTTGGGACTGCCGTTGTACGACAGTTTGAAATGATGAAAATTTTTACTGCTACAGAGTCACAGGCATTGGTAAGGTCTAGAGACAAATTAAGAAGTCTTCAAATTTTAGCTAGAGCTGGTCTTGATTTACCAAAAACAGTTTTTAGTAATTATTCGAAAAATGTAAGTAATATTATTGATAAGGTAGGTGGTGCACCACTTGTCATAAAACTATTAGAAGGTACACAGGGACTTGGTGTAGTGTTGGCTGATAATAGAAATTCAGCGGAATCAATTTTAGAAGCGTTTAATGGCTTACAAGCTCGAGTTATTGTTCAAGAGTTTGTAAAAGAAGCAAAAGGGGCTGATTTACGTGCTTTTATTGTAGACGGAGTTGTTGTAGGTGCCATGAAAAGACAGGGCAAAGAAGGTGAGTTCAGATCAAATTTACACAGAGGAGGATCTGCAAATATTATTGAATTAACAGATGAAGAAGAAAATGCAGCATTGAAAGCAGCCAGGGTAATGGGATTGGGCATTGCCGGTGTAGACATGTTACAATCTGAGAGAGGCCCATTAATTTTAGAAGTCAACTCTTCACCTGGACTTGAAGGTATTGAGAGTGCTACAGGTAAAGACATTGCGACTCAAATTATTAAATACATAGAAAGAAATGCAGATCACTAAAATTGCGTTTTCAAGTAATTCTGTTTTAAAAGTGAAGTTATGATTCAAATCTCAGTGGTATATTAATTATAATATAAATAAATAGATTAAAAATATTGGAAATAGAGAAACTGAAAGTAATAGGAAGTGAAGAATGGTGTTCATTCGATGAATTAAAAATTCCGGCTATTCTTGCTAGAATTGATTCTGGAGCAAAAACTTCTTCAATTCAAGCAAAGAAAATCAAATTATTCACAAAGAATAATGAAGATTGGGTCCAATTTGTTGTGTATCCCTTACAGAAAAATAAAAGTATTAGCGTGACATGTGAAGCGAAATTTTTTGACAAAAGATTGATTAAGAATTCTTTTGGCACTTCAGAAGAACGAATTATTATAAAAACTCCTATTACCATAGGTGAAGACACCTTTGATATTGAACTTTCACTAGCGAACCGCAGTGCTATGCAATTTGCAATGCTTCTTGGTCGCAATGCTATTGCTCATCGCTATGTCATTCATTCTGGTGTTAAACAAGTGCAAAACAAAATTTTAAGAAAAGTGGCTCTTACAAAATATAAACCTAAGCAGATTGATTAATATATAACAGTTTTTTATAATATTAAAGTTATTCATTAATTATATATCTGTATAAGCTTATAAACGTGCATTTTAAAACAAATTTAATACTTTTAACAAATTTGATTTACCATTAAATAATTTATATTCAGTATCTATAGATTTTAATTGACTTTCAATGAATTTAACTTCCCTGTAATTCACCAAAAAAAGTGAACTTTCACCGAGACTAAACATACGTTGTTCACTTTTTACAAGCTTTTTATAATCAACGACAATAGCTAGCAAAAGATCATGTTGCTTTTTATATGATTCAATTTCCATTAAAGTTGCTTTAACTTTATTGTTTACAACAACTGTAGCGGCCGAAATATCAAATTGCACATCTTGTAACTTTATTTTTGTTAATCTTAAATCGGCTCGTTCCTTTCTTAAAAACAATGGAAAACTAACACTTAACCCATTCTTATAGTTAGTGGTATTTAATCCGTCAATTGAATTATAATCCGTTGTTAAAAAGTTATACTCTAAGTCAATTTTTGGCAAGAGATTATTAGATTTTAATCGTTTATCAACAGTTAATATTTCTTTTTTCACCTGTAATTCCTGTAATTTAGGATGCTGTTCTATTAAATTTTCAGTACTATTTAATAGTGAGCTGTTTAAAACAATATCAATTTTATCTATCATAAATATATCTGGATATATAGACGATTCCAATTCTAATGGTACATTATTTTGTAACCACAAATAATTTGAAAGTTCTAATGTAGATTTTTTATATCCAATTATGGACTTTTCATAATCTAGCATTCTATTTTTTAAATTTATGCTTGCTTCCAGCGTATCAACTGCCGGTTTATCACCAGCTGAATAACTTTTTTTAACATTTTCGAATCGTATTTCTGCATTTATCAGAAAATCTGCATACACAACGTTAGCTTTATAATTTTTTAACCAGTTGAAATAAGTAGTTATAGAATTATATATAATATCATTAACTACCAATTGCTGCTTTAAGGAAGCCTGTTTTAAATATAATTTAGCTTTTTTTAAGGTAGCCATCCGTTTATTGGTCAATAAGCCTTTGGCAAGAGATAACGAAACACCTACGCTATACAAACCGTCATCAGGTGTTTTAAATTCAGAGTTAAGGTAGGTTCCATCATTATTTTCATAATTAGCCTTTAAGTCTACACCATACCATGTTGGTATTTTAAAAGAAGAATTTAATTTGTTATAATATCCTGTTCCTTTAAACTTTTTACTACTATAATCAACTTCTATTTTTGGATCAAAAGCCCCACGTGCCTTTAACAATTTAGCTTCACTATCTGAAATTAACAATTGAGCTTGCTTTACTATGGGATGATACTTTTTAACATACCCTAATAATTCCTCGAGAGTTAAAACAGTATCTTTTTGTTGTGAAAATCCAATTGAAAAACACAAAAATAAAAGCAGGGTTAATATTTTTTGCATTATGATTTATTTTTATCTTTTAAATTACCATTTGTGTTCGAGGGGTTATAGAAGTTAGGAGGGAAGCTATTTATATTTCGCCATAATTCAAACCAAATAGGTACATCTTCCAATAATGCAATTGTTCTTGCTCCAGAGCCTACACGTATAGCTTCTGGCCAAGCTACATCATCTGCATCGGGAGACAACAAAACTCTGTATTTACCATTTTCACTTATATAATTTTCAATAGCTATTACTTTAGCACCATACGTTCCGTACGAAACATTTGGCCAGCCGCTAAATACAATTGCCGGCCAACCATCAAACTGAACTCGAACACTTTCACCTAAATGGAGTAGTGGTAAATCAATGGGTCGAACAAACATTTCAACAGCAAGTTCATAATTGGCAGGCATAATATTTACCAATTTTTCACCTTCTTTAAAGGTTTCACCTACACCAGATTTTATGGCTCTATTGATATATCCATCAATAGGAGCGGTAATAAATAATAAACTATTCCGCTTTTTATAATTCGCTAGACTGGTTTCTAATTTAGAAACTTCAGCTTCTGTATCAAATCCGCTCGATTGAGCAGTATACAAACCACTTTGAGCTTTGGCTAACTTATCACCGTAAGTAGCATAAATAGTAGAAATAGATAGTTCCGAATTTATAACTTCATTTTTTGTGCTTAAATATTTGTTTTGTTGAGACATTAATTTCGCATTCGCTTCTTGTAATTTTGCACTTTTATCTTCGACATCTTTCACTGCTTTTAAGCCTTCTTTTTCTAATAAAAGGGCACGTTCATATTGGGTATTTGCAATAGCATGCTTTATTTTAAAGGCTTCTAAATCTATACTATCCGTTTTAACTTTTAAACGGGCTTGTAAAAATTTATTCCTAGCTTGTTTTAATTTCAATAACTGTTCTTGTCGTATTGCTGTAATTTGATTTTCTAAAGCCCCTACCTTATTCTTATACGCTTCAACTGATGAGGACTTAACAGTGATTTGATTGCCCGTTCTTTCTGTTAACTTTTCATCAAAATAATCGCTTTTCACTTCTGAAATACGAATCATTGTGTCCCCTTTTTTTACAAGATCACCTTCCTGAACAAACCATTCTTCAATACGCCCAGGAATTTGTGATTGTAATGTTTGCGGCCGTTGATTTGGTCTTAAGGTGGTTACATTTCCACTACTTGATATGTTTTGCGTCCACGGTAAAAACAGAATAACCAATACACATATAGAAAACGCTAATAAAAAATATTTAAAACGTTTATAGTATTCCTTACCGAATATGTTTTTACCAGATTTAAATGATTTTAAATCAATAAATTCTGAGACTTTATTATTAGATATGTTTAACATAAATTATTTTCTATTAACGATGTTTCCATTTTTAAGTGTAATATGCTTATTACAATGAGCTTTCCAACTTAAATTATTACTAACTACAATTAAGCTCCAAGCTCTTGAACTACTTGCCAAAAAATCAATGATACGCTTAGCTTCCTCTTTATGAAAATTTTCTAGTGGATCTTCTAGAATTAATAATTTAGGTTTTTTAACAAGAGCTCTGGCCAAAACAATTTTCTTCGATATTGTGAATGCCATTTGTTTCCCTTCAGGTTTTAAAAATGTATTTAAACCTTTGGGCTGTTGCTTTAGAAAATCGGTTAATCCCAAATTTTCAAAAGTTGAATAAATAGCTTCATCTGTAATACTTTTATCGCCAAAAGTGATATTATCTCTAATACTACCTTCAAAAGGCGTTTCTTCAGTAAGTGACAGGCCTAAATGACTACGATAGTCATTCATATAAAGACTTGTTATAGAAAGGTCATTTATGTAAATATACCCCGAAGATGGTGAAATAAGTCCTGATAAAAGATGTAATAAACTAGATTTACCAGCACCACTTTCACCCTGAATGAGAATCCTATCGTTAGGATGTATTGTAAATGAAATATCATTTAAAATAGGGGTGTTTTTTTCCTTAATACGATAAGAAACTTCTTGGAATTCAACAGTTAAGTTGGCATCTTTAGTTATTACTTCTCCTTTTTGAGCTTCAATAGGTTTATCAACAACTTGTCCTAATTTTTCAATTGAAGTTAACACATCATAAAAAGATTCTAAGCCTAGAATTAATTTTTCTACTGAATTAATAATCAATATTATTATAATTTCAGCGGCTACAAATTGTCCAATATTCATACGTTGATTTAACACTAAAAAGCCTCCAATTAACAATAAACCAGCAGTAATCAACACTTTAAAACCTATCATTTGCAAAAACTGCTTTACTAAAATTTTAAAGTGCTTTTCTCTAGACGTTAAGTATTTAGCAACAAGCACATCACTTTTTTGCATGGCATGGCTGGTATTTCCCGATAATTTAAAGCTGATTACGGCCCGTGATATCTCTTGCAGCCAATGAGCCACTTTATATTTATTTTTAGACTCTACTAAACTCGTTTCTAATCCCAATTTTGCGGTATATTTAAATAAAATATAAATAAGTAGCAACAATAATAAACCGAAAATAATGAAGAATGGATGGTAAAAAGAGAGCAGTACTAATGCAAATACAATTTGTAATAGTGCTGATGGTATATCTATCAAAATTTTTGAAAGTCCTTTTTGAATCACTAACGTGTCAAAAAATCGATTTGCGAGTTCTGGAAGATAATAATTACGCAATTCGCTCATTTTTATTTTTGGAAACCGATAACTTAACTCTAATGAGGCCCTAGTAAAAATACGCTGTTGAATGGTTTCTATGATACGCATTTGCATTAATTTCAGAATTCCAGTAAAGGCAACACCACCCGTAACTAGCACCACCAAAACAATCCATGATGTTGACACTTGAGCCCCCTGAATTAAATTGATAATAGCCTGTATACCTAGTGGTAATGAAAGTGTAACCAGTCCGTCAAAAATTGCATAATATCCTATTTGGTAAATATCTTTACGCTCTAATTCTAATAAACCTAAAAAGCGTTTCCATGGTGATAAGGTGTTTTTAGTCATTAAGGGTAAGGGTATTAAATGCTAAATCTGTAAAGAAAATAGTGGGTGTTTTTTTAGAATCACAGTTCGTTATCGTTTTAAAATGCTTCTTCATAAAGTGCTGATGTAATGCTCCCTCTACTATAGTACTGGCCAAACTTAAATTATAACTATACGTATTGTTATAAACTAAAATTATTTCTGATAAACGCTGAATTACACGTTTATAAGGCATAAAATAGCCCTCTTTATTTTCTGAGTCTACATTGATTGTTAAATAAGATTTCGAATTTTCATTGATTACAATTTCATTTAGCAATATTTCATTTATATGACTATAATTACTGTCTTGCTTTGTAGTTCTTGTGACCACCTTTATAGCTTTTCTTAATTTATCTTCACTGTTATTTATGCTGTATGTCTCTATAACAAGTTGATATTCTATCCAACTCCAGTACCAAGAGGTTAGATACACTAACAATTTGTGTTTACTTTCAAAGTAGCGATAAATTGAACTTTCATTAGATTTAATACGCTGCCCTAGCTTTTTAAAATTGAAATTTTCAAAACCAATTTCTTGAATAATTATAATACTATTTTCAATCACTTTTTTACCCAATTCAGATGATTCCGGATTTTTCAAAAAGATTCCATCTGGGATTTGAATTTTAATATTTGATAGTAAGTTTTTCATAAACAATATATTTATTTTCAAATATAATAGTATTACTATTAAAAATCCTAATTAAATTTAACATATGAGCAAATTGGTCTTGAAAAAAGAATCTCATTTAAAAAAAGCTTAACAAAAAATAAAGAATTTCAATTCTTTTTAATAAGTATCTTTGCACTTCTTCAATATTTGCTTATACTTAGGTAGAACGGAATAAAAAAAACTCAATGACAATTTACATATCACAACTATACTTAATGAACACCTTATCTCAATGGCTTATTGCTCTTGCCTATATTGCTGGAGGTATCGTTGTTGCCAAAGTAGCTTACTTCATCTTTAAACGCATCTCTAAGGGATTGGTAAGCCATTCAAAATCAATGTTAGATGATGTCTTGGTTGAAACCTTGGAAAAACCCGTTATTCTAGCCATTACAATACTTGGATTCTATATTGGTATGAAACATCTAAATATGACAGATGATATCACGCTTATAATATCAAATACAGTTAAAGTACTCATCGTAATTTGTATTACTTGGTTTATAGTGCGTTTGGTTAATGCTATTGTACAAGAATATATGGAGCCAGCTATTGATAGCTCTAATAGTAAATCAAAACGGCAGTTATTACCAATTATAACCAAAGTTATTACCATAACCATATGGATATTAGGAGTTATCATTGCTTTTAATACCATTGGTTACAATTTAGCAGGGCTAATTGCAGGTTTAGGAATTGGAGGTCTTGCTTTTGCTTTAGCAGCGAAAGATTATCTTCAGAATATCTTTGGTGGTATTTCTGTATTTACCGACAAACCCTTTTCAATTGATGATCGTATAAAAATTGATGGCTTTGATGGTAAAGTAGAAGAAATAGGTATTCGTAGTTCTAGAATAAGAACCTTGTCTGGCTCTTTAGTAACCATACCTAATTCAATGTTTATCAATAATAGTGTTGAAAATGTAGCCTTAGAACCTACTCGAAAAATTATGTTACGATTAGGCTTAACCTATGATACAAATGCTCAAAAAATGAAAGAATCAATGGATATTTTAAAAGCCATTGTTGCTGACAATCAAGATATTGTTACTGAAGAACCGGTTGTGTTTTTTGAAAATTTTGCAGATTTTTCATTGGTATTATTATTCATCTACTACATCCGTAAAGAGGCTGACATTCCACAAGCTCAAAATAAGATCAATTTGGATATCTTAGATCGATTTGAAAAGGCAGGATTAGAATTCGCTTTCCCAACACAAACGATATATAACATCAAACAATAAGCATTATTAACATTTAATTGACAGATTTTAAAAAACTATATAATAGCGTTTTAAACTAAAAGTTGTTTTTATAAAAACTACTTTAACCCCTCTTTGCTTTTCATGCCAAATAGTATTCTTGGTATTTTAAATGGATAAATCAAGAATCTATATATTAGAAGTATTAACGGTAGAGAAGTCGCTATTAATAGTATAATTTTTATAAAAATTGAGGCATCTAATCGAATGATATAATATCCTACTACAATAATAATGGTTTGATGTAAGACATAAAAAGGATATATAGCTTCATTACATTTTTTAAGAAACTTACTTTTTTTATTCAACCAAACCTGTCCATACCCCAAGACAGTTATTACTACCGTCCAACTCACCAACGCACAAACGGCATACCAAATATTCCATCTCATGTTTATAGTTAAATATGGAGAAATTACTTCGTTGGGTAAAAAATAATAGGTATAAAATAGAATTGTGCTGATTATAAAAGCAACAAAATTAAATTTTCGATACGATTTTAGATGATCCCAACTATTCTTTGACGTCGTAAAAAACATCCCAGACATAAAAAAATAGCCATAAAAGAAAGTCGAGGATAGATTTGTAATAGCCTTTGAGTCGGTAGGGTATATCTGTTTTAAAAAAATGGTGATTAAAATTAGGGGAAACACCCATAATAACATTCCATATTTTCTAGTGGCAATTCGATCTAATAGCCCTATATACCCATCCAATTTTGATGACCTTAAAAGTAAAATCAAAGGAATAAGTAGTACTGACAAAACAAATAAGTTTTCGATAAACCACAAGTGATTGGTTTCAAAAGAACCATTTCCATACACATCAAAATAGGAAGTATAGGTTTCTATATGTTCATAATAGGTCTGTGGTGGCACAATAAACAACACTCCAAAAACGAGCGGAATTAATAAACGTGTACTCCGTTCTTTCAAAAATTGAATCCAAGTTCTTTTTGAAAATGCAAACATTGTACCCGCACCAGAAACTAAAAACAATAAGGGTAATCTAAATTGCTCAAAAAACACCATTATATCATCCAATGTTTTACTAGTATCTGCATTCATAATATGAAATTTATCTCCATTAAAAGGCATTCCAATATGATGAAAATACACTGCGAGTATAGCAATTACACGTAACCAATCTAAATCGTAGCGTCGTTTAATTTCTGTCAAAATCGTTGTTTTTATGTTGCGATAACAAATCTAAAAACAAATTACAATGCTATTTTTATTTTGTGATAGCTGGCAGGTAAAAGTGACGAAATACAAGGTTTTTTATTATTTTTTAGAATATGCAGCATTAAAGCCGGCTATAGTTGATCGAGATACAGGAACCTTAAAGGAACCTTTTTGTAATTTCAAATGATACCCTTGTGCATTACCGGAAATGGATGCAATTGAGTTTAAATTGACCAAATAAGAACGATGTGTTTTAAAGACCCGTGCATAGGGTTTTAATTGCTCCTCAAGTTCTTTCAATGTAATTCGAATTAACACCTTGTGAATACCATTTTCTGCAGCAGTATAGACCTCTGTATAATTACTTTCCACTTTAGCGTAGAGAAAATCTTGTGTTTTAAATTCAAAGTGTTCATTAGATCCTGTATTTTTTATGGTAACGATATTCGCATTAGTTTCTGATCGCGTTTTGGGCAACAACTTTTTTAAGCTAGCTGTATGTTTAGCAATGAGACGCTCCAAATTTAAGGGCAACACAATCGCTAATAAAAGAAACCCTACTAAAAATGTATTGCGGATTTCTTCCCAAAAATATCGAAATGACCAATTATGAGGGTTGTTATAAATAAAATCACGAATTAAAAAATTTGCAATACCTATAATTAACAGGATAATTGATAGGTTTAAAATTTCCTTTCCAAAGGTCCAATTCATCTCATTTTTCACCGTTCTATTCACCAAATAAATATATAGATAGGCAATTGGGAAGGGCATAAAGGCATGAATAAACAATATCCATATTGTGCCAATTTTATGTTCTGCTACATTAACAGTAAAAGGTTCAAAAAAATAAGAAAAGCAAAAACTCAAACTTGATATCAGTAGCAATACCAATATTAACCGATGCTGGTTATTATAATAATACGGATAAGGCTCTTTTAAATAATTTGCAATTTGCATCAATATTTTTTTATCTAAAGCTAAATTAGTTTTTTTAGATGACACTTAAAATTTCACAACCCATAGAAAATAAAACAGAAGGTAAGTAACATGCTGTTGAAAATGTATTCAAAACTCATAAGAAATCAATTTGCATTACAAATATAGATTCAATCTTAGCGAATATATATGTAACCGCTTTAGACGCCATAGATGTGTCTACATTTGTTACATAATTAATAATAAGAATCTACAAATAAACAACAAATGAAAACCGTAATAGCCGTATTAGTTTTAACGTTTACCATAAGCTCTCAAGCTCAGAACTATAGAAAAATAGTACCATTTAAGTATCAAAGTAAATGGGGTATAGTGGACTCTTTAAACCGTGAGATTGCAAAACCTGAATATAAAAGTTTACATGTGTTTGAAGATTTTTTATATGCCGAATTTGATGGAAAAGACCTTTATAATTTAAAAACAGGTGAAAAACAAAAGGCTCCAGGTATCTATGTAAACACCATCGAAGTAGATGGTGAAAAATATCATATTTTCAATACGGATGCACATACGATTTTAGTAAATTTCGAAAAGAAGGAAACGATTCAGCTTACAGAAAAATACAAATACATCAAAACCATTCCGCTTTATAATAATGAAGACAAAAAAGTAAATACTCTTGTTATTGGTCTTTTCGATAACCACAAGGTAAAGCTTCTTAAAAATGATAAAAATTTAACACCAATCAGTTCATCTAAATTTACTGATGAAGCTGTAGAAACTATAGAAAAGCGAAATAAAATTATTGGATTTGCTTATAGAGACAATGGCTATTTTGTATTTTACAATCACGAATTAAAAATTATTGAAAAGATAAAAACCCTGCCTAAATCAAAGGATGACTATGAATTTTTTACGAGTGAAGTACTAAATAAATTGCCAGTTATATATGGTGAAGAAAATGCATCAATAGGTTGTCTTAATTGTGCCAGTATTTGGGATAATTCGTGGGATTTAAATACCTTTTTAGGAGACTCTCCAGAGGAATCGAATTACTATATCACCAAAGAAAATAGAGACTACTATTTAAAAAACAACTTAGATGCCAATTTTAAAATTGAAGTTGATTCTAACCTTTATGACTATGAGGAATCCTATGAGATGATAAACATTAGTAGCACAAATTCTTCTTTCTTTTGTGATTCTAGAATTGTAAAAACACCTCATATTCTATTTCCTGAAAAATATTTAAAAGAATAAATTTAAATATTGTAACTAGTCATATTAAAAATTTAAATAAACT
Organism: Aureibaculum luteum; assembly: GCF_003449015.1. Lineage (GTDB taxonomy): Bacteria > Bacteroidota > Bacteroidia > Flavobacteriales > Flavobacteriaceae > Aureibaculum > Aureibaculum luteum. The sequence goes on from NZ_QRGD01000002.1 coordinate 646,263, forward strand.
AACATAACTTATTGTTATTAAACATTTTGAAGTGAGAAATATATATTTTACTTTTTTATTAACGTTCGCTATTTCCTACATCTCGCATTCGCAAATCACAGAACCCGAAGATTCTTGGAGTGGTACGTACCGTATGGAAATTTTAGACAACCCTGAACAAAATACAAGTCCAGAACAATGGTATACCATAAAAAAAATTGCGAATGAAAATTCAGAAGAAATTATCTCTCGTTACACCAGTGATTTAGAACGATGGGCTATAATACAAGTAGCCGACACTACACAGCATGAAAAAAAGTTACGACGGTTTTTATTTTCTGAAGATCACAATGAATATGAACAGTTTAATTGGACTGAGCAACATAAAAGAGGCACCATGAGATGCGTAGATGGAGGCAATATTTTCATATGCAAAACCACACCAAAAACCACCGTAAACATTGATGATGAAAGTTTTTATTCCAACTCAGGTATATTTGCGGTAGTACTCCATTATGGTGTTTTCGAATTTTATAAAGAATAAAACTAATAAAAAAACTTAGTGCAAAACTATTTTCAAGAGAAACCTTTATCTTAGAAAACCTAATGGAATCTACAACCATAAAGGTGAAAATAGTGAAAGAATAGAGCTTTACAAATCAATACTAACATCCACAAAGTCTTTAATTTATATAAAGCAGCTATTAGTATATTTGTAGCTATGACTAAAATTAAGGCAATATTAATTGATGATGAGCAAGGTGCAAGAAATGTGTTAACAAATCTATTAGAAAGAAATGCAGCTAATATTGATATTGTGGCAACTTGTAATAATTTAGAGAAGGGCGTACATCAAATTAAAGCGTTACACCCAAATGTTATTTTTTTGGATGTTCAAATGCCTAACTATGCAGGCTATGAGATTGTAAACTTTTTTGATACTATAGATTTCGAAATTATATTTGTTACAGCATATGATCAGTATGCCATAAAAGCATTTGAATTGAATGCCATTGATTATTTAGTAAAACCAATTGATAGAACTAAATTAGTAAAAACATTAAATAAACTTGAGAGTAAATTAAATCAACAAGCTGAATTAGTTGATTATCAAGCATTATTAAAGACAATAAAAGATAAGGATTTCAAAAAAATAGTAATTCCTGAATTAGGTAACAGGAGAATTATTGATTTAGATAATATTATTGCAATTGAAGCAAATGGTGCTTATAGCAATATCTATTTAAAGGATAATAAAACAATTACAGTTAGTAAAAATTTAAAATACTTTGAAGAAGTATTGCCTAAAGATTCTTCATTATTTCGTTCACATAGAGCCTGGATTATCAATTTAGAACATATCGAATTTATAAATAAAACAGAACGAAATATCACATTAGCAAAGGGTACTGTTAAGGCTAAAATTTCTAGAGCCCGTATTGAAGCTTTTGAGGAAATCATTTTGTAATACGTCATAAAAACACATTGATTAAAAATATTTTTTTACTAGTTCTGGTTTTCGCTTCATTTCTAATGCAGGCTCAAGAACCAGTATCTGTACATTTATCAGAAAAAGATGGTTTACCTGATAAAGAATTCTATAGTATTCTCGAAGATGAAAATGGTTTTATTTGGCTTGGTGCTGATAAGGGGTTGTATAGATATGATGGTAAAACATTTAAAAACTACAACAGTGAAAAACAACTCGGGTTATCTGTTTTTAATATTCAACAAGCCCCTTCTGGTCTTATTTGGTGTAATAATATCTCTGGACAATTTTTCTATGTTGAAAACAATAAATTAAACCTATTTATAGATTTAGGTAAACAGTTAAATGGTCAATTAGCAGATTTTATAATAAAAAACGAATATTTATATATACTTACGTTAAAGAAAATTTATAAAGTAAATTTAAAGACCAAAAGTATAGAATACAACCAACCGGTAACACAAAGATATGGATCAATATTTAAAATTGATGATTGTATTTATTATGAAAACTTAAATTCAATAGTACCGATAGTTTCTGAGAAAAAAAATGAATTAACAAATCTAATGTCTTCCCGTGAAGAATCTGATACTATAAACAATTATAACAAAAACACTAAAATTTTTAAAGTAAGTGCTAACCTTGTTTTTAGACAAGATAATTTTAATTCAAATCGTTTTTATTCAATAAATAAATCTAAAAACACTTTAAATTTAATACATCAATTCCAAGTTTTATCTAAAGAAAGAATATACAATACTTTTGAAAATAATAAGGAGATTTGGTTTGCCACAAGTACTGGTGTATGGGTTTTTGAATTAAAAAGAAATCATTTTTTTCTAATCAAACGATTTTTAAAAGATAGAAATGTTACTAATATATTAAAAGATAAAGATGATAATTATTGGTTTACTACATTAAATAATGGAATTTATGTAATTCCAAATATTACTATAGAAACATGTATTATTACAGAACCAAATAAAAATATTAGCAGCTTAGATATTGTCAATGATAGTACGCTTGTATTTGGAAACACAAATGGGAATATAGGGTTTTATAATACAAATACGTATGTTGAAAAGATTATAAAGCTACCCTCAAAAGACAGAGTATCTACACTTAAATACCTCTCAAATAGTAACACTGTTTTTATCAGCAAAGATCTAAGTGCTTATTCTTTACATATTAATTCATTAAAATTAACTAAAATTGAAGGGGCCAGAACAGCAAAAAGTTTAACCTTATTGAACAATGATAATTTACTCTTCACGAGTTATAACTCAGCGATTGCACTTGAAAAAAGTAATTTTAAAAATGAGAAAAAATATATTTCTGGAGAAAAAAGAACTTATGCTTCATTCTATAATAAAATAAATAAAACCGCATATATCGCTTTTGTTGATAACCTAGTCTCTTATGACAGTAATTGGAATTCTAAAAAAATTCTTTTTAATAACCAGCCCATTTACGGTAAATCTATAACAGAAACAGCTAATGGCACATTATGGATAGCAACATTTAAAAATGGCGTATTAGGCATTAAAAACGATACAGTTATACAGCATTACACAACCAAAAACGGACTAACATCCAATAATGTTCTTATGCTTAAGGCAGACCAGAATAAATTATGGATTGCCTTGGGAAATAGTATTCAAGTATTGGATGTTGATTCAAAACAGTTAAAAACATTAACTAAAAGCGATGGTGTTTTATCTTATGACGTTTCTGGTATTGAAATAGTACGTGAAAAAGTATATTTTTCATCATCACAAGGGTTGTTTTCAATACACAAAGACCAATCATTTAAAACCCAAAATGCTGATGTATATTTTAATAAATTGGAGATCAATGAAAAAAACACAATAATAACCTCAAAATACAGCCTTAAATATCATCAAAATGCTATAAATATTGGTTTTAATGTTAATGGTTTTTTATACAATCAAAAAAGAAAATATAAATACCGATTAAAAGGCTTTAACAATACATGGTTAACTACAGATATTGGAGTGAATTCAGTTAAATACAATAGTTTACCTACTGGTAAATATACCTTTCAAGTACAACCTATTTTAGATAATAGGTTAGGTGAAAACAAGATGAAATCTTTAATCTTTACTATAAGAAAGCCTTTTTGGAAAACATGGTGGTTTCTTGTTGGTTTATGTATACTGATTTTAGGAAGCACTATTTTGTATTATAGAAAGAAAATAAAAATTAAAGAACACGAACGCATAACACAATTAGAAAAAATATCTTTAGAAAAAGAATTGATCAATTTGAATTTAACGGCACTTCGTTCACAAATGAATCCACATTTTATATTTAATTCCTTAAACTCAATACAAGATTTAGTCCTTAAAGAAGATACCAATGCGTCATACGATTATATTGTCTTATTTTCGAAACTGATACGAAACACATTAACATACTCTAATCAAGATTTTATTCCATTGGAAAAGGAATTAGATTTTTTAAATATTTATTTACAATTAGAAAAACTTCGTTTTGGAGAATCATTTAGCTACAATATTCACTTTGAAGGGAATGAGAACTTAGAAGTCCCTTCTTTACTGATCCAGCCCTTTATAGAGAATGCCTTAGTCCACGGTTTGCTGCATAAAGTAGGTGAAAAGAAACTAAGTGTTATTTTTAATTTTACAAATAGTGTTTTACAATGTACTATTACCGATAACGGGATTGGTAGAAAAAAGGCTGAAGAAATTGCCAATCGTCAAGGTAATCTTCACGAATCATTTGCTTTACAAGCTATTGAAAAACGTTTAGAAATCTTTAAAAAACAATACAATCAAAATATTGGCTTTACCATTAAAGATAGTTATACCAATGAGAATGTAAAAGGTACAACAGTTGTTTTAACGATGCCATTTAAAAAACAATTTTAAGTTCTATTCAAGAATTTAATAAAACGCTTCTAGTTAACTTATGTACCTTTTTAGGTGCTTACCTAATCTAAAGAGATTTTCCAATTTTAAAAAATCACGCTGCAATACAGCGATGCGATACTTGTTTTATGATTACTCATACCCTTATTTAAAATGAACAATAAATTGAACTAACTCATACTATTCATTAGTTTTCATTATAAATTCTTCCGTTAACAAACCCAAATTGCCATTCACAAACTGCTTGAAAGTAAAGATATTATATGGCCAATTGAGGCGTTAAACTAAAACGAAAAACCAAATAGTAATTAATAAATTAAAAAAGATGAAAAAATTAAAATTAGGAGTATTGTTTAGCGTATTAAGTTTAACAATAATGAGTTGTAGTAGTGATGATCCAGATTCACTTACTACTGCTAATATTACCAAAAGTATTGATGAGAACGCCGCAGATGGTGCTGTTGTAGCTACAGTCTCTGGCACATCAAATGCTGGTACGGTTTCCTTTAGTATTTTAAACCAATCACCTGCTGGAGCTATGACTATAAATGCAACTACGGGTGACTTGACAGTTGCAGATGCAACTATTTTCGATTTTGAAACAAATCCAGAAATAACAGCGGAAGTACAAGTGTCCACTGAAAGTCTTATTGAAAATTCAAGTGTAATTATAAATTTAAATGATATCGATGATATCGAATTTTTACTATCTACTTCTAAAAATACTTATAAAAATGCCTCTGATGGAAATTGGGTAGCTATAACAGCAGCTGAATACAATAATTTAGAAGATAAACTAAATGAAGTAAGTAGAGCAGGTGCAAGTGAGGCAGAATTTAACAGTACCACTGCTTCTGAAGAAGGAGGTTCCTCTTCTTTTACCGTTTCAAAAAATAATTCTGGACAATTCATCTCTAAATCCGTATCTCCTTCAAAAACAGCAACGACAACTATTCCAAATGGAGGGTATTTGATTGCTTTTAAATATGAAGTAAATCCATATGGCGGAGCAATAACTGATGCTAAGGTAAAACAATCTAGTACTTCAAATTACAGTGGTTTTGCTAATATAGGTGGTAGCTTACCATCACACACAAGTACTGACGCAGAAACATTCTATTTTGTATTGAAAGGAAGCACTACTGCAACAACTGCAGTAGGCCATATGGCATTTTACAAATCATCATCAAATTCAACACTTTTTAAGCGAATCTCAAGGACTTCTTATTACTATTCAGGTTCTGATTCGAACATATTAGGTTCAGGAGCTTTTGATGGTGGCGGAACAGGTATTGTTTGGTTGCAACAAGGTTTGTGTACCACACAAAAGCAATGGTAATTCACAATATAAATATCGTGATTTAAAAAATTAAAAAGCAGGTTCGTTCTTACGAATCTGCTTTTTTGTTATATGATAACTATAGGAAATGAGTAACAAAACCTAACAGAATCTGTTACAAGAAAGGTGAAAATAGTGAAAGAGTAAAACCATAGTTACTAAGAATATAAAATCAAAAAGATCCCCACTAAAATTCCCGTTAATGGTACCAATTTTTTGCGTTTATTTTGTTCTTTAAACACAAGGCCACCAATTACAACAGCGATAATCAATTGACTCCGTTTTATAGCTGATAGCAACATAATTAAAGCTTCAGGATCTTGCAACGCTTTAAAATAAAAATAATCAGCTGCTTGTAACAAAACACCAACGGCTACAATTGTCCAACGCCATTTAAATGCCTTACGTTTTTCCTTATAGGGAAACCATGTTATCGATAAAATGACTAATAAAATTAAAATGGTATACCAACAAAACCAAAATTGTAGAGTTTGCGGATTCAAAGTTAAACTCTGAATTAAAAACTTATCGTATAAACCACTAGCTGCCCCTAAAAAAGTAGCGGCAATAATGGCATAAACCCATTTATTACGCTTAAAATGGATTCCTTCTTGCTTTCCTATTTTAGAATAGAGCATTACAGAAAAAATAATAAGAAAAAAACCAATCCATTGTAAAAACTTAGGCGTCTCATTATAAATTAAAATTGCACCTATAAAGGTAAAAAAGGGTCCTGCTGAACGTATTGGGGTTACTATAGTTAATGGCAAATGTTTTAAAGCTTGATATGCTAAAATCCATGAAGCTGCCATTATCATCGACTTAATAAAAATAAAACCATGAGTTTCCCATGGAATACGTGTAATATAAAAACCCAATTCTTTCGTGCCTTCTGGAAAATAAACCGAACCGATAAAAAAGGGGAGAAGAATTAGAAAACCAGAAGTAATGGTCCCCAACAACACAGGAAAAACTTCGTTTCCTTGTACCGCATGTTTCTTACATAAATTATGTAAACCTAAAAAAAGTGCGGCCAATAAGCCCAAATACATCCACATGCCGCGAATATAGTTTTTTAAGCCACTTTAGACTTGGAAAATGAAGTGTTTTTTTACCAAATTAAAGATCACAAAAAATATCCTATTTTAAAGAGATAGACATTAATTTACAACCCTAATTTGTTTTCAAAATTATAAATTATTCAAATTTATAAGGCTGTTCTGCAGTTACGGAAGCATTTAGCAATTGATTAAAGGTTCTAATGGTATTAAAATCCTTCGTTATGGCTTCAGATACTGCTATTCCTGCAATTCCTGTCGCTAAAATATCTGCAACATCTGCTGTGGTAATTCCACCAACACCAATTATGGGAGTTTCTGTTTTTAATGCTTTAAGTAGTGTAGTATATCCATCTAGCCCTAAAACAGAAGGTAGGTTTTCTTTAGTTGTGGTAAATCGAAAAGGACCTAAACTAATATAATCAACTTCTTTAGCAAGTAATGCTTCACAATCTTGCACTGTATTTGCCGTACCGCCAATAAGCTGCCAAGTATATAAGTGCTTTCTAGCTTCTGTAGCACTGGCATCTGTTTTCCCTAAATGTACACCATCAGCTTTTACTGCTTTTGCTATTTTATAATTATCATTAATAATTAATCGCGTTTGAAAATGAGCTGTAATTTCCCTAGCCTCTTCAGCAAATTTCAAATACTTTTTTTCTGAAATATTCTTTAACCGTAATTGCACCAATTCAGAACCTGATGTACATGCTTTTTGGATATGCTCTAAATGGGCTGCTGGAGTAATGCCTTGAGAAATATAATGAAGTTTAGGTATAATCATAGTTGTGTATTATAGAAAAATAGAGTTAAAAAAAGAGGTCTATTTTTTTTAAAATCCTAAATAGAAATTGTTTTTGAATGTTCCATAAAACTAGACTTAAAACGTTTTAAAACGGAATGTGTTTTTTCACAGTAAAACACATACTGACATTTAGTAATACTCTGAGTCACTGTTAAAAAGGCATCATACGACGAACTTTTGGCTAAAAATTCAGCATTATCTAAGCTAAAGAGTTGTAATTGCGAAGTGTTTACGCCATTTAATAAAAACAACTTTTTTAATGTTCTTGGAGTAGAAATAAGAATATCTACACCTTCATAAATTTCTGACTTTTGCACATCAATATGAAGCTGATCATACCCCACATAAACACGTAATCCACTGTTTTTTGTGAATTTTAAAAAAGCATCATACATGGCTAAGGCTATTTCCTTATTCTCTACCAAAACCATAGCTCTAGGTGAATCTCCTTTGGGTTCAAAATTTAACTTTTGTAGGGTGGTAAGAATCAGAGTGGTTGTTTTTCCACTATCTTTTGGGGCCAATCCATAAAGATTTGCACCACTTTTTATAACAGGAATACTCTTGCCTTGAAATGGAGTAGGAGTACTAATTTTTTGAATTTCTAACTTCTCTTGAATGTCGGAATGTAATTTTTTAAAAGGCATAGAAACTAATAAGATTACTTTTTAGTGTAAGTTCGAGTGCCATGCAATTTTGCTGGTATCGAGAACATAATTGAGGCAAATATACTACTAAATGCTCGTTTTTTTTTCTATTGAGCATTTATACAGGGTAATTTTCTGGACAAATGACTCTGTGGATATTTATCAAATAAAAAAGAAACAACAAGTTCGTAAACTATTGCGTAACTTTAATGACAATTATTCTATTCAAATCTAGCAGGTAAATGACTTCGTTCGTTATTTATAAAATTAAGAATAGTGAGGTGTGGTACTCAAATTTATGAAAACAATTCATTAAAAATCAGGAACTATGTTACAACATGTTTTATTAGAACGTGAAATATACACATCAGAAGAGCATAAAATGATGCAAGCCATGATTCAAGATTTCATCAAAAATGAAATTATTGACCATCTCGATGATTGGGAGAAAAAAGGAATGGTTCCAAGAGAACTTTGGGAACGAGCTGGTGCATTGGGTTTACTGTGTATGGATATGCCTGAAGATTATGGTGGAAGTGGACTGGACTTCAGCTTTAACGCCCTGTTTATTGAAGAAATGGCGAAAGAAGGCATCACAGGTCCCGGTTTTTCATTGCATTCAGATATTGTTGCTCCCTATCTCTTAAAATATGGTACTGAGGCTCAAAAGCAAAAGTACCTGCCACAAATGGCAACAGGCAAATTCATAACATCTATTGGCATGACGGAACCTAACTGTGGTAGCGATCTTAAAGCCATCAAAACAACGGCGGTAAAGAAAGACGATCATTATGTGGTAAATGGACAAAAAACATTTATAACCAATGGTTTTATGTGCGATATGTCTATTGTCGCTGTAAAAACGAATTCGGGTACAGAAAAAGAGGGTGTGTCGTTGTTAATTATGGAAAGTAGTTATGAAGGTTTTGAAAAAGGAATTCCTTTCAAGAAAATAGGAATGAAAGCCCAAGATACTTGTGAATTATTTTTTGATAATGTAAAAGTTCCTAAAGAAAATTTATTAGGAGAAGAAGGATTGGGATTTAAAATAATGATGACCGAATTGGCTAGAGAACGTTTAACCGTAGCACTTAATGCTATTGGTGGGGCAGAAGGAGCCATAGAAAAAACAATTGCCTATACATCTACAAGAACCGCTTTTAAACAACCCATTGCTGGATTTCAAAATACACAATTTAAACTTGCAGAATGCACTTCACAATTACAAATACATCAAACTTTTTTAGATCGCTGTACGCTATTATTAGCAGCCCATCAACTGACGTCAGAAAGTGCCTCCATCGCAAAGTATTCAGCAACAGAAATGCATGGTAACGTAGTAGATGAATGCCTACAATTGTTTGGTGGTTATGGATATATATGGGATTACCCAATTGCTCGAATGTATGCCGATAATAGAGTCGCAAGAATTTACGCAGGCACCAATGAAATCATGAAAATATTGATTGCTCGTGGTTTATTTAAAGAATTGTTCCAAGAGCTAAAAAAAGCCAAGAAAAAGCCTTTTTAACCTATAAAGAAGTTAAAACACACTAAGATTTTACGACTACGAGAATAGACCTATTTTTTTAAAACTTGTCCTTTTTCCTCTAAGGCATTTTTAAGCATTTCATAGTCCACATCTTGTACGGCTACATTGTTGTCAATAGCCAATACTGCTGCTACCGCTGAAGATTGACCTAAAATCATAAAAACAGGTTCCATTCGCATAGACCCAAAGGCAATATGACTTGACGATACACAAACTGGGACCAGTAAATTTGTACACTCCTCCTTTTTCGGTACTAACGCACCGTATGAAATGGCATAAGGTCCTTTAGTGTTCACACCAATATCGCCTTCATTTTGAACAAAACCATCAGCTTTTATATACCGCTGCGTATTATGAGAATCCATAGTATAAGATCCCATTCCTATCGGATTTGGAGTCGGTCGTTTTTTTAACAATTCGTTTTCTGTCATTATAAATTGCCCTATCATTCTCCGTGCTTCTCTCACATATATTTGGTGTGGCCAGTTTCCATTATCTGTAAATTCGTCTTTTGCTAAACCCCATTTTTGCATTTCCATTTGAATATCCTTAGGTATCCTTGGGTCATTGGCTACAAACCAATAAAAGCCTTTTTGATAATCTTCATGTTCCTTTATGATCTCTTTTCTTCGGTCGTACGAGGCTTCTGGATAATCATAATTCATTCCAATATTGTCACTACTCAAAGGACCGTGGTTATTGGTATCTGTTTTGTAATTGGGAATGCCATCAAATTTTTCAAAAAAATCATCGCGTCCCGTTGCCAATGATCTTGCTAATAATTCATATTGCAGCGGGTCATAGTTTTCAGGCTTTGGAAACGGTACCTTGTTGGCTTCATGATTCGTCATGCATGTTCTAAAACAATAGGCCTGAATTTTATCATCACCATCATGTTTATTTCCAGGAGATACTGTAGAAATTCTTGGCAATACACCACTTGTATCATCACCAGGAACTACATAAGGTGAAATATCAGATAAAAACCAATGTTTATGATGTAAAACACCTGTTTGAACACCATTCCATTCTTCATTATATACGCTTCCAGCTTCTCTACCTACGTGATAACTTACACCTGCGGCTGCCATTAAATCACCCTCATAGGTAGCATCTAAGAACACCTTTCCAGAATATGTTTTACCACTCAAGGTGGTTATTGATATAATTTTCCCATCTTCAACTTCAACTCCATTTTCACGATTAAGCCATTCATCTCTCTCTACTTGAACACCATATTCTTTAACAAAATCTTCAAAAATAAGCTCAGCCACATGTGGTTCAAATATCCACATGGTGCGACTTTCACCATCCATCGCTCTCGTACCTTGCCCTTTATTACCATACCCCTCTTTTGGTTGCCAATTCCATGCTTCATTGGTATTGTAATGCATATAAACCCTATGATAAAAATCTCTCGACAACCCTCCAATAACACTTTTATCACCGGTATCAGTCCACCCTAGACCACCAGAAGTTAACCCACCTAAATGGATATCAGGTGAAACTACAATAACAGATTTACCATATTTTTTAGCTTCTACCGCAGCAATAATAGCAGCAGAAGTACCTCCATAAATAATGATATCTGCAGTTGAATCAGAATCTTTATTTTGGCTAATTATTGAATTTGGAAACGTTAATAATAAGGTTAGGAACACGACGAAAACGTAGGTGATTTTTCTCATAACCCAAAGATACTAAATACTGAGTACAATGGTATCTTTACATCAAAATGTACTGATCTAAAAAAAATGGGAGGGAAGTTGAATTTTTACAATCTCAAGAATCTTCACTTTCGCGAATAAAAGAGATAGTCTAATTAAGTTTAAGTTGGACTCAATTGACATCGTAAAAAAATAAATTATAAAATACTATTAATTAGGATTTTATCTTAATTGACTTCAACTTAATTATACCTAAAAAATTCAATAATTTTATAATCAAATAGGTTACATCTACCTCATACCATTTTACACCAAAATTGGCTCTACTTGCATATTTATGATGGTTATTATGGTAGCCTTCACCCATCATTAAAAAATCAAAACGAAAGAGATTCTTACTCGTATTTTTCATTTTAAAATTCACATAACCATAAATATGACCGAACCAATTAATGATAACCCCATGAATAGGTGCCATTAAAAAAGCGACAGGTAATAATAACCATTGCCATAATGCTGTGGTAAAGAAAACGAAAAACAAAGTATAAAGTACCAACCACAATACTCTAGAAAAGCGTGAGCTTGCAAAATTATCAAACCCTTTCCATTGCGGAACGTTTTTGGTAAAACGCTCTTCAATAGTAATACGTTCTTTATTAATATCTTGGTAAATGGTTTTTGTTTTCCACATCATCGCAAATAAATTGGCATCATAAGAGGGCGAGTGCGGATCTTTTTCTGTATCTGTATACGCATGATGTATACGATGCATTATTCCATAACCATATGCACTTAAATAACTAGAACCTTGAAAAATCCAAGTTAACACAAATGTAATACGTTCCATGGTTTTAGACATGGTAAAAACTTGATGAGCGGCATAGCGATGTAAAAAGAAAGACTGAAAAAACAGACTTCCATACCAGAGCACTAGAACGAAGATAATTATCGTCATAACTTTTTTTTCAAAGATAATTTGATAATCTGAGCTAAACAATGAACCCAAATCAATAAATGACATGTTATGGAAAGCTCAAAAAGAACAATAATTGATCTTACAAACGTTTCCTAATCCTGCTCAAGGCCTGTGCTGTAACCCCAATATAAGAGCTGACATATTTTAATGGCACTTCCTTTAAGAGTTCTGGACGATCCTTAAACAATTTCATATAGCGTTCTTCTGCCGATAAATTTAATAAGTTCTGTTCGCGTTTAGATTTTATTAAAAAGAGACGTTCAGCAGTCAATCTACCAATCAGATTTCCTATTTGTGTCGTTTTATAAACGTCTTGTAAATCATTATAGCTAATACTCACTAGGGTAGTTTCTGTAAGTGCCTGAAGTTCATAAGCCGAAGGTTTCTGAGTCAAAAACGAATCATAAGCACTAATAAACTGATTTTCAAAACTAAAGCCAAAAGTGATTTCTTTTTCTGGATTATCTTTTGGAATATATAAGCGTACCACACCAGATTCAATAAAAGAGATATGATTCTCTATTTCATTGAGTTTTAAAAACACCGTTTTCTTCGGGATAACCCTACGATGTAGTTTTGACATAAAAAACTCCCAATCAAATTTAGAGAGGGTAGCAATTTGATCTAAGTGAGCTTTTATTTGTTCCAAAACTTTTAATAATACTTATTTAGCTGACAAATATAGGTTTTCTCTGTAGTTTTTTATCTTATTTTTTCAACTTACTATTCTGCCTTTTCCCAAGCTTCTTGTAAATACACCAAGTCCTTTTTTATTCGTCTTAAAACTTCTTTTTGGGGCATCGTAATTTTATCAAGGCCTTGTTCTGCACCACCTAAATCATACTCAACATGTAATGAAACAGGTACATTGATTTCATATTTTTTAAGTAATGAAAAATAAAGTTTAAAATCAACCATACCTTCCCCTAAAGGCACATTAATGGGCTCCCATTTACCATCTACAACGCCCCACTTTACATCTTTAATTACAATAGAATTAATCAACGGTTTTATACGCCGTAATCCCAGCTCCCAACACTCGCCACCTTCAACAACAGCATGCCTGATATCGTATTGGCTTCCCATAAATTTGCCATTGGTGGCTTCTAAAATAGGGAGAAGATCCCAGATAGGTGCACCTACATTCATTCCTGAATTATTTTGATAGCCACCAATAAGTCCTAATTTTTCATTGAGTATTTCCAAATCTTTGGCCTGTCGTCCATATAAGGCTTGACTTTCAGTAATGGAGATATCTTCTGGGTACTTCAACCAATTGGTACGATAATTAGTAAAACCTAAGGTACTTGCCGTTTCCAGCACTGTTTTTTGCACTGTGATGTTCGCATCCCAAACATTGGTGGACATCATTTTAGGTTGCAGACCGTGTTTTTTCATAGCCTCCACCGCTTTCGGTAAATCCTCTTTTACATTTTCTGGCAACACATGTCCTTTGGGGCGTACTGTCAAATCGATTCCATCAAATCCCATTTCTACAGCAGCGGCTGACATATCGTTATAATTAAGAAATTGTAAGTGTTTGGAAAACAAGTGCACATTAAGAGGTGTTGCCATTGACGAATCTATTTTTTCTAATCCATTTTGAAATGATAATAATGGAATACTTGCAAGCCCCAGTGCTGAAAGTTTGGCAAACTCCCTTCTAGAATAATTAGTTGAATCTGAACTCATTTTGTGGTGTAATTAGTTTGTGATTTTATATGGTATGAAGTTAATTATTTTTGATGGGCTTTTCAAGTTTAACATTGAGATTTAAATTGCACAATTCTTATTTTTTTACTGAATTCATGAAAATAAAAACTTGTTTACTCCTAAAATATAATTACAGTATTAAATTTTAGCATGTTAATAATAAGATGTTTAGAAAATTAAAATAGTATTAAATGAGAATATTTCCATATATTATCTACCATTTTAAAATCTACCACTAATTAAAAAATACCAAATTTAGTAACAATTCGGAAGCATTTGTAACGATATTGATTTACTAGTTAAAGTAATTTGAATTAAAAAAATGAAAATGTCAAAAATGAAAGCTTCAATACGTAGGAAATATGGCTCGTCAAATCAAATTAAGGTTGAGAATATTGAAAAACCTATTCCGAAAGACAATGAGATCTTAATTAAAGTTTATGCAACTACGGTAAATAGAACAGATTGTGCAAACCTTACCGCTAAGCCCTTTATTATGAGATTTGTATTAGGATTGTTTAGACCTAGAAAAATCATATTGGGGACAGATTTTGCAGGTGAAGTAAAATCAATAGGAAAAAATGTAAAATCATTTAAAGTTAATGATACCGTATTTGGATTTAACGATACAGGTTCAGAATCACAAGCTGAATATATAATAGAAACGGAGGAAAACGTATTTCTTATTCCAGAAAACATAGACTATAAACAAGCGGCTGCAAGCTTAGAAGGAGCCAATTATGCTTATACGTTCATTCATAAAGTAACTATCCAACCAGATCAAAATATTCTAATAAATGGGGCTACTGGTGGCATTGGTTCAGCTCTCTTGCAATTTGTAAGACAATATGATGTCAAAATAACAGCAACCTGTAACACTAAAAACGTCAATCTAATGCAGTCTTTAGGTGCTGATAAAATTTACGATTATACTGAAAAAGACTTTACAGATGACAATGATACATATGACTTTATATTTGATGCAGTTGGCAAAAGCACATTCGGAAAGTGTAAACCTTTACTAAAAAAAAATGGGATTTATATATCATCCGAGTTAGGTCCCTATTCCCAAAATATTTTTTACGCTTTATTCACTTTAGTATTTAAAAAAAAAGTAATCTTTCCTGTTCCCTATAGCAAGCAGAAAACAATACCTTATATAAGCAATCAATTGGCTAAAGGAAATTTCAAACCCGTAATTGACCGTGAATATGTCTTGGAAGATATATCTAAAGCTTACGAATATGTGCTCAAAGGAGAGAAAACAGGAAATGTAATAATCAATGTTTAAAAATGTAAATAAACTAAAAAAATGGTAACTTAATAAGTAACTATAGGTCTTTTAAAAAAATATCAAGAACAAAATAGTAGTGAAAATTTAAAAACCATTACCTAAACAAACCAAGTGAAAGGAGTCTGAATAAGTAATAAACAACTAGATGTATTATATTTTATTACTTGCTTTAGTGTAGTGATAAACTTGAAAAAAAATATGCAAACCATAGCCATTTTATACCAAGCAAAACTTCCTCCAATTAGAAATGGCAGTCAAAAACCAATGAAACCTGGAGGATATGCTGATAGCGGTGCAGATATTGCCTGTGAACTCGTAAAGAATGGAAAAAATATCATTACACCTGTTGATAATCCTAAAATTGAAAATGATTTGGATTGGGTTTTTCCGGACACAAAAAAAGGAATTCAAAGGGCATTAGATAAAGGAGCAAACACGCTATGGTTAAATACTGTTTTATACAAAAACCATGAAGTAGAGCACTTCTTTAATCAAAATATTGAATTTTTGGGTCAATTTCCTAGTCAAGTAGATCTTTACGATGACAAATATTTTACGAATATGTTTTTAAGAAAAAACCAAATTAGTATTCCTGAGTGTAAATTGATTTCAGTCGAAAACTTGTCTGATTATACATTGGAAATTGATTTCCCAATAGTTGTTAAGCCTTTGAGAGGACGAGGCAGTCAAGGGGTTCAATTAGTTGCAAATCGCAAAGAATTAGACAAAATACTTAACAAAATATTCTCAAAAAAAGAATACGGAAATTCGATATATGTCGAACAATTTTTAAGTGGCCAAGAAATAACGGTAACGGTAATGCCAACTGGTAATTATAAAATTAACAAACTGGAAAAGAGTTATAAGAAACCTTGGTGTCTTCCTGCCGTAAAAAGATTTAACCACGAAAACGGTATTGCAACTTATAACGGTGTTGTGGCCGTAATGAAAAATAGTTCTGTGCTTAATGATAATGAATTAAAATCCAATAAAATTGAGGAAGTTTACCGACAATGTGAAAAAGCTGGTCAATTATTAAATATCAAAGCACCAATACGAATAGATTGTCGTGCAAATGAAAATGAAAATTATTTTTTGTTCGATTTAAATATGAAACCCAATATGACTGGACCGTCAAGACCACATAGACAGAATCAAGATAGTTTGACCTTATTGGCTGCTAGAAAAATGGGTTGGAATTATATCGATTTACTGAATAATATGCTTCAACAGGCCTGGAAATACTAATTCATAAAATATCAAATAACTATAGTGTGTAGCGATAGAAAACCTTCATAATTTCTTTATCAAAAAAACAAAAGTATGAAAGCATAGGCCTTCTATATTACAAATCATTAATTATCGTTCTTCGTCTGCTTAAAAAGTTTAGCCTGTTCTAGAATTTCAATAGTTACTCCGGTAATATTATACAACAAACTATATTCTATACGTATTTCTTCTTCCTTTTTACGATGTAATTGTGTTCGTATTTCTTCTAAATTTAATGCAATAATATTTATTTCGCTATTATCTGTCGTTGCTAACCAATCAAAAGCTTCATCTAAGGCATTTAAAATGTGATTTTCAAATGATACTAAATTTAAAGGTTGTTTATGTTGACTTCTATGGGCACCAAGTGCGGACAAGTAAGAAAGTAACGCGTGATTTAAATAGGTTAATCTAAATGCTGTTTTTTTAAGTTTTTGATGTTTTTGAGGATCTAATTGCATGTTTTGCCAAGCCATAACTAATGCATTATCAGCCCTATGTGCTTCTCTTCTTACAATTCTATAGTTTAAATCATCAGTGACTGGATTTTTATATTCATTTAAAATGGCTTTTAAATAGGCTGTGTTTTTAAGAATAACTTCACTTATTAGGTTGGGTAATTTTTTGTATTGCCAATCTGGCCATAAAAAACGTACCACTAAAAACGAAATAAAAGCACCTATCAACGTGTCTATTAATCGAGGTGCCATAACATCAACCCCTTTATCAGCAATGATATTAAAAGCACACAACACAAAAATGGTAATAAAAATGATACTGATGGAATACTTGCGTTTCATCCAAAAGAAAAATAAATAAGCAGAAGTCAGCATTAAAACGATTTGCCCTGAAAAAGTGAATAATTTGATCACTAAAATACCAATTATCACACCTGCCAACGTGCCTGAAATTCGCTGGAAAAGTCGTTTTCTAGTCTCACTATAACTCGGTTGTAATACAAATAAAATGGTAAGGACAATCCATTCTCCTTTCTCAATATTAAAATACTTATATATGGAATATCCAATTAAGAAAGAAATACTTAATCGCAACGCATAAAGCATTTTAGGGTAATTTATATTAAGTTGTAGTTTAAAGCGTTTAAAATAGGAAAGTGTGTTTTTTTCTAACTTAGGAAATGACAACGTATCATAATTTTTGTGAATATTTTTTAAAGTTTCATGAGACTGGGTTAAATTACGAATCAATAACTTCATGGGAAGTGACAATTTTTGCTCATTATTTTTAAATGAATTATGAACGGCATTGATTAACCAATCTATAGCGACAGGGTGTACATAAGGCACACCTGTCAATAAACTAGTTGCAAAACTTTGGGTAGCAGTAGAGAGCTCATGTAATAATTGACGAATGCCACCAATTAATTCATCATTTGAAGGATTGGCACTTAGTAAATCATAACGTTCGTGACTAGAAGCAGCACGTTCATGCAAACTCTGCAACACCATAAAATAATACAAATAGGGCTGTAACGGTTTCTCATCGGTTAGTGATTCACCGTAACTATTTAACACCTCTTTACATCTGTCTAATGCTTCAACGGTTTGCACATTTAACAGTGCCAGTTTTGTTCTAATTTCTTTTACAGCAGCTTTATCACTTGGAAAAAGTTTAGATTTCTCATTTAAATATAAGGAAAGAGCAGAAAAACCTCTTGCCAATTGTTCTTCTAATAGACTATAGGGCTTTAAACGTAATAATAAGTATGAAAACATTCCATAAATAAAAGCTCCAGCGGTTAGTAAAATGGGTTGGATATACCAATTTGGACTAATTTGAGTCCCAATCATCGTATAAATACCCACCAACAAAGCACCAAAGGTTACGCCCCTAAAACGCTCACTAACGCCTCCAATTAAAATAAAAACAATGGTAGATAATGAGAGTCCAATACCCAATAAAATAGGATATGGTTGTAACAATTCTACCGAGAAACTTGATATTGCAAAACTAATCACTTTTAAAGCCATTGACTTTAAGCGTCCCTTCGGATGATCATCCGTTTCAGACAGAGCCCCTGCAAGTGCCCCTAAACCTAAAGTAACTGCATAAAAAGGCAAGTTTAGACCCACCATTAAAATCACAAGAACTCCAATAACAAAAGTTGCTTTAACGGATGGTAATCGATTTGGGTTGCTTAAAAAAGAAGTTCTAAATGAAGTAAACCAAGATTGTTTTTTTAAATAAGAAGTAAGATGCTTCATTTTAAAATATATAGGCGTAAAAAAATTTTAATGGACTGCAAAATTAAACAATAGAGCTTAATAACGAACAGTAATTGCTACTTTTCATTTCCTGAAAATAACTATTAAATAAATAGTGGTAAAGGTTCTCTTTTAGTGAATAACCTGATTCTTGATTTACACATGAAGTAAATTGTGAATAAAAGGCAATAGGAGTAAAATACTAGGTTTGGTACAATCTCCAAAGAAAAAACCTGTCAAAACAATTGTTTTGACAGGTTCTAAGTACTTCTTTATAATTAATTCTTTCAAATACAATTCTTAAAATAAATTAAACTCTTCGGAATTGCATAACTTTTTTACTTTTTAGCCAATTTATTAAAATGATAGGTAATTCCGAAATTAATACCGAAGGAAGAATACGGTACTTTTTCTGCCAGTTTTTTAGAGGTATCAGTATTCGTATGAGAAAGGTTATCAACATACGTTGTTTCTTTATAATATCCATCAGGTAAGTTATCTAGTGAATACAAACTACTTACAGCAACGGTACCATCTGCTAAAACAATATCCGTGTTAAATTCTTGAATTTCAGAATCTTTACGTTTTAAACTAATTCCATAATATTCTGCTTCCGCAAAAACACTCAAATTAGTAGTTAATTGATATTTATAACCTAGAGCACCCACAAAACCCAAAGGGAATTGCCCATGAAAATCTTCTACATAATTGGTCTGAGAATAAGATCCAAATGGCACACCAACAGCATTAGCTTCTTCTTCCGAAAAAACAGATTTATTAGACACCACAGCTTCTGTTTTACCAGCTACTTTTATCAACGCACCAAAACGACCATAAATATTATTGGTAAATCTATACACTACAGAAGCAGAACCTCCAAAAGCACGTGCTCTACCAACGGCCTCAACCTCGTTACTGGGTAGGCTAACTTTAGATACGGTTTGATCTGTACCTTGCAAATATCCTAAACCTACATCAACACCAAATGATTTATTAAAGAAATAAGTTCCTCTGATTTGAAAATTTACACCTTCACCATAACTTCCATAAGAGCTTTCCGATTCAGATATATTAATGGTTTCACCTAGCTTCATGGTTGCACTACCAATAGCATAGCCAGAACTAACAGAAACCTGTAATTGAGCATAAGACATTGTACCTATTAAAAGGGCCATAAACACTATACTTATATGTTTCATGATTATTTAATTTATATGATTATTTCTTTTTAAATGATTGAAATAAGAGGCTTATTTACCACAAATTCAAATAGACTACAAAGGTACTTTTTTTATGATTTTTAAACAGATTTACGAGCTCTATTTTTCCTTATTTTATGTTAAAAAAAACGTTAAAAATTGAATGTGATTGCTAGTTACTGTTTAACGTACAGCATATTAATTCGTTATCTTTTTTACACATTTATTATTGTTTTTATAAGGAGTTCAAATACACATGGAGAATCGACATTTTCATAGTTGCTGTAGTCTATAAAAATGCAGAAATCAGATGTCACTTGAAAATAATTTTCTAAAAAAGAAGAAGAGGAGGGTAGGAATTTTATTTCATTAGCTGTTATAATTACAACAAACCATAAATTATTACTTTGTTTTATTAAATTTTCTATAAACAAAGCGTCAACATCATATAATCTCAAATAATATGAATACAAGAAATCTTAAAAAACTCGCTTTATTATTAGTTATCGTTCTTTTTAACTATGAATTTATCAATGCTCAATCATTTGATCCTATTGATAAAGCACCACATGACATTTCTTATTTAAGAACCAATAGAGTAACCAAGCCTATCATAAAAGTAATTTATGGTCGACCTTCAAAAAACAAACAAGAAGTTTTTGGCAATCAAGTTCCTTATAATAAAATATGGAGAACTGGTGCCAATGAAGCTACTGAAGTTAAATTTTACAAAGATGTTGTTTTTGGTGGTGTAAATATCCCTTCAGGTACCTATGTTTTGTATACCATACCTGGTGAAGATGAATGGGAAGTAATTTTGAGTAGTAATTTAGATGTATTAGGTTCATTTCAATACAATCCTACCTTTGATGTTGCAAGAATTTCAGTCCCTGTAGCTAAAGCAGAAATGTTAGAATCATTTTCAATAGCATTTAAAACAAAGAAAGAAACCACTCAAATGGTGTTGGGATGGGATACTACAAGAATAAAAATACCATTAACCATAAATAATGAAGAGGCATTAGCTCAGCTATAGTAGCTAAACAATAATTAATAAATCAATACGAAGAAGCCATCTCAAAAATGAGGTGGTTTTTTTGTGCTTAAAATAGACCCCATTTCTATTTAAATAGCCCCTCTTAGATTGACGAAAATAAATGAAAAGTGATTATCTTTGTATACGTCTAATGCGTAAGATTACTAATTACAATACGACTACTTTCATCCCAATCCATTACGACGGAAAACACTTCAATTATGAAAACAAAAAATACCAAATACTCCATCTTAGACCTCGCCTTAGTTTCTGAAGGACAAACGCTTACACAAACATTTAATAACAGCTTAAAATTGGCTCAACATGCTGAAACAGCTGGTTACACACGTTATTGGTTAGCAGAACATCACAATGCGTCAACTATTGGCAGTAGTGCCACCTCTATTTTAATTGGTTATGTTGCCCAAGGAACCCATACACTTCGCATCGGTTCTGGTGGTATTATGTTACCCAATCATTCGCCACTAATTATAGCGGAGCAATTTGGAACCTTAGCTTCTTTATATCCCAAACGAATTGATCTAGGTTTAGGGAGAGCTCCGGGTACAGACAGAGAAACCGCAGCAGCTATCCGCACAGATTTTATGCAAGCGGCACAATCCTTCCCCAACGAGTTGGAAAAAATTCAGAGATACTTTTCAACTGCCAATGCTACTTCTAAAGTACGTGCCACCGTTGCAGAAGGTGTTGATGTGCCTATCTACATTTTAGGCTCTAGTACAGACAGTGCTCATTTGGCAGCAAAAAAAGGATTGCCTTATGCTTTTGCTAGTCATTTTGCGACTACGCATTTAGAAGCTGCTCTAAAAATTTACCGTAATGAGTTTCAGCCTTCAGAAGTATTACAAAAACCATATGTTATGGCGGGAGTAAATATTATCGTTTCCGATACTGATGAAGAAGCTCAACGCTTGTCAACCTCATTAATACGATTGATTGTAGGCATATTTACCGGTAATCGTGACTATGTTAAACCTCCAACAGACCTGACCAATGATTTAAAGGAGATTTTGAAACATCCTCAAGTGCATCAAATGTTAAAGTATTCTTTTATTGGCAGTAAAGCCACCGTTAAAGCTCAGGTTAAAGCATTTATGGAGCAAACGGAGGCAGATGAACTTATAGCGGTTACTAATATTTATGATGCACATGACAGAATTAAATCGTACGAATTATTTGCAGAAATAATGAAGGAATTGAATATATAAATAAAAAGACGCTAGTCATCATAACTATCTGTACGGATTCACATCTTTATTAAACCATAACAAATAAAGGTTTGTAACAAGCGAATATAAATGCGTTATACATACTCCATAAGAATGCACTTATATTTGATTCATAAATAACAAGTACCTGAATTTAAAATTTTAGTACAACAACAAGAAAACTCCATAAATGTATAAATTGATTATTCTTACTTTAGTTAATCTATGTTTAATTTCTAATAGTTATGCCCAAAAAAGCAAGAAGACTGTTATTAAAGATCCTGTATATGGAAAAATTAAAATAATAAAAGTTTACAATTCTGACGGGACTGTTTGGCGTGAAATGAAAACGTACAAACACAATAAAAGAGAATATAAAGAAGATAAAGTCTACTATCATGGTACCAAAATGATTCAATCTATAGATCATAGAATTGATGGTAAAAAAGAAGGTATCCAATTTTGGTATCATAAAAACGGTGCTGTTTTGTCTGAAATAAATTGTGTGAATGGACGATGGTTTGGTCCATTTAAAAGGTATCATGAAAATAAGCAATTACGTGAAAAAGGATATTATAATGAGAATGCAAAATTAGAAAAAGAATATATATGGTATAATGAAGATGGCAAGTGGATTGATAAACTAGAGTATCTAAATGGTAACATAAGTACGGGTGTTACTAGAGATTTTAATCTCAGGGGCGATTTGATTGAAAAATGCACCTATAGTGCAGCTTATAAAGATTGCGAAGAAAGAAGTTATGCCAATGATGATACGCATGATTATGGGGCATATGAATATAAAACGACTATCATTAACTATAGAACAAATAGATCAGGCTTAAGGAACTATAGACGGCATGGAGCTTATAAAGATTTTTTTGATGATGGTACACTGAAAAAGGAAGGCACTTATATAGAAGATAAAATAAGTGGCATATGGACAACCTATGATAAAAAAGGAAGAGAACTATATAAATGTGATTATAGCAACGATACACTTGTAACGTGTATCAATAAAAGATACAAAGAAAAACTGACCTATGAATCTATTGCTATAAATGGTAGTTTAGAGGGACCTTATACTTCCTATTACGAAAATGGGAATATAAAAGAAAAAGGCAATTTTAAAAAGAATGAATATCATGGAATTGTAAGCAAATACAATGAAGAGGGGAAAATAGAAACGGAAGTTGAATATGCAGATGGAAAAATGCTTCTTGCCAACATTTTTTTTACCAATGGTAAACTCCACAGAAAAGTAAGCTTCAAAAATGAAATGCCCTATAACGTTCTAGAGTGCTACAATATAAAAGGAAAAAGAATACATAGTGGTAGCTTAAAAAATGGATCTGGAACCTTAATTCTATATGATTTAAAAACAGGTGCATATAAAGAGACTGCGAAATTGTAAATAGGGATTTTTTTGTTTTCACGAGTAACCCATATTTATGATGTAAATAATAGAATTAAATGTTATGAATAATTTGCAGAAATAATGCAGGAGTAGAATTTATAAATAAAAGAAATAGACCCCAACATGACGAAACCTAAGACGCTAGACTTTATATCATTCAGTATGTATTCACATCGCTCTACAATCCTATCAAATAAAGGTTTCTAATTAGCAAAAAGATATCTTCAATACAAGAGGTCATTCCTAAAATGTCAGAATTGACACTCTAATTATTAATTCCTAAAAAGCACAACCTGTTGGTAAAGGTGCTACGCTAGCCAAATTTTGTAAAAAACCCTCATCCAGTGTCGTTGATTTAAACCCTTGATCTACGGAGCCTTTAAAGGCTAGTATTCCGTAACCAGAAGTATTCATATGAGCTCTAATAATTACAATTTGAGTACTGGATATCTCTATGGTTCCTCCAGATCTTACAAAAGGCTGTTCATTTACGTGACTATGGTCTAAAATTCTGCGGTACAAAAGCGTACCATCTTCTGCAATAACTTCCCACCAATCTGCATATTGATTACAACCAGTATCCGGACTAGAAATACCAACACTAAAATTGTAGGCATTCTCGGTACCTGAAGAAACTACACTTACAATAGCTACCAATTTATCATTTTCGTTATTTATAGGTTCCTCTTTAGTGGTACAAGCACTAAGAATTATAGATATACTAAAGAAAATAGAAAGTATCATTTTCATATTTTTATTTTATATAAAGATAAACAAAACAGGAGAACATACAGAATTTAGAAATTTTATAATATATAGGTTAGCACAAAGTTAGGGTAGAGGTGAAGTTGAACATATGTTTAATTCAACTATAGAATTTTAGTTTAAACATCTATTTAAGAGATTCAATAATTGCTAGTTCATCAAAGTTTATAAAATAATTATCTTTAAGCCAATAATCAATATAAAAGTATACGTTTATACAATAATTAGCAACAGCCTGAAAACAATAATTATCAAACTATTTACAAACACATAAATCAATACTATTAAAAACTAACCTTATCATGAAAAACATTTTTATCGGATTATTTCTGACTTTCAATTTAGCTTGTTTTTCGCAAACTCAAGCGGAAATGAATAAACAAGCCAATGCAGAATTTAATGCATCTGACAAGATATTAAATGAAACCTACAAAACGATTTTATCAGAATATAAGACAGATCCCTCTTTTCTAGAGAATTTAAAAAAATCGCAACGCATATGGATACAATTTCGTGATGCAGAAATGGAAATGAAATATCCAAGTCACAGTGAATATGGTTCAGTCCATCCAATTTGTCGAGCTTCTTATATGAAAGAATTAACTGATAATCGAATTAAAACCCTTCAAAAATGGATTGTCGGTGGAGAAGAAGGAGATGTCTGTAATGGATCAGTTAAAATTTTAGAAAGTATTAGTACTGATACGATGGAAAAAGCATCTATAAGAAAAGATGGGTCAATTTGGATGACAGCCAACATGAAAAAAGACCATCGTATTTTCGGATATGCAAAGAAAGATGTGTATTCAGCAAAAATGATTTTACTATCTATTTTTACCAATGAAGTAAAAAACAATCCGTTTGATTGCAAATACGGAGCGTTTTATGACACCAACGAAATGAAAGATTTGAAATTAAAGTATGTGGCTACTGAAAATGACTTTTTACGAATTGAGATCCTTAAAGCAGGTAAGAAAATTGATGAAGTTTATATGCTAAAAAAATGGTTTGAGTTTGAAGAAGAATAAAAAGCCAGTTGCAAATAGTATAAAACCACAGCCAATCTATTAACTTTGGTCAATGGACAACCTTGGTGGTATATTTAAAACGTACAGCTTTTATAAGTAACGTAAGCAATAATTAATAAAAAGAGATTGCAATGAAAATTATGATTAAACCCTTTATTTCAAAATTGGTACTACTAATAATTTTTAGTAGTACCGCATGTCAGCATCATAATAACAATTCGAAAAATAGACCAAATATTATCATTTTCTTTACGGATGATCAAGGTTACGCAGATGTAGGATGCTATGGTGCAGAAGGTTTTGAGACACCTCACATTGATCGTTTAGCTTCTGAAGGTGTTCGTTTCACAAATTTTTATGTTCCGGCAACCGTATGTACGCCTTCTAGAGCTGGTCTTTTAACAGGTCGTTATCCTAAAAGATACAATCTACACGAAGCCGTTCTTTTCCCTTTTTCAGAAGGTGGACTTTCATTGAATGAATATACAATGGCAGAAATGCTGAAGGATAATGGTTATACTACCTCCATTATCGGGAAATGGCATTTGGGACATAAAGAGGAGTTCATGCCAAATAATCAGGGTTTTGATCAGTTTTATGGTGTTCCTTATTCCAATGATATGGATAATTACTATTATAAGCATATTGATTTTCAATCACCTCCTCTTCCTTTTTATCGCAACAAAACATTGATAGAAAGCGGACCTGACCAAGACTATCTAACTCAAAAATATACGGAAGAGGCTATTACTCAAATAAAAAACAGAAGTGAGAAACCATTTTTCATGTATGTTGCTCAAAATATGCCACATACACCATTACACGCTTCTCCTGCTTTTATAGGTAAAAGTGAAAAAGGCTTATATGGTGATGTTATTATGGAATTGGATTGGAGTGTAGGAGAGATTGTAAAAACGCTGAAAGAACAAAATATCTATGATAATACTATTTTTATTTTCACATCTGACAATGGACCGCAAATGGGTTCTGCAAAACCATTAAGAGGTAAAAAAGCTGAAACATGGGACGGAGGTCAACGTGTGCCAGCCATAATAGTTTGGCCAAGTAAAATTGCTAAAGGTATAGTGAGTAGTGATTTTACATCCACGTTGGATTTATATCCTACCCTTGCAAAAATATCTGGTTCAACGATTCCTAGTAATTTAAAATTGGATGGCTTGGATATTAGCGATTATCTTTTACATCCTGAAGCCACCAAATTACCAGAGCGTCCCTTTTATTTTTATGCCCGAAACGGTGAAATAGAAGCGGTTAGAATGGGGAAATGGAAACTTCATATTCAAAAATCAATAGGGTGGAATTTAAATGAAAATGGTATTTTTCCTGTTTCACTATATAATCTTGATGAGGATATCAGTGAAAAAAATAATGTGGTAGATCAATTTCCTGAGGTTGTTGAAAAATTAACCAACATGATGAATGAATTTGAAACTGAATTATAATCAAACAACATCACTATATAGTGCTGATTTCGAATAATATATGGGAAACAGTTACTCCATTTTTTGTTCACCAAAATCATTACTTATAGGAGACAACATAATTCATGCAAAGAGAAACGAACTTAAATTTTATAATAATTATGATTATGATTATAAAGACACACCAAACAACATTTCAACATTTTTTAATACTCTTGTTTTTAAGTATTCCAATCTTTAGTATTTCACAAGAGCAAAATAATATAAAGTATTTCGGCAAGGATTTTTTCATCCTAGAAGGTACTGTAATTAACGATTCTCTTAAAGAAAATCGCTATGATAGGTTACCACTTTCATATAAGGAGATTGTTCGAAAACCAGTATGGGAATTGTCTAAATCTTCGGCAGGAATGTCAATTCGCTTTTTTTCTAATTCCACTTCTATTAGCGTAAAATGGACCGTTCTAAATAATTTAAGAATGAATCACATGGCTGAAACCGGCATTAAAGGTGTTGATTTATATTTTAATAATAAGGGCAATTGGCAATACCTTAATACAGCTAGACCCACTGGCATTGAAAATGAATTTAAACTCATGAATAATATGTCTAATGAGATGAGAGAATTTAAAATGTTTTTACCGCTGTATGATGGTATTAAAAGTATTGAAATAGGCATTGATTCAAATAGCGTAATTGAAAGACCATTACATAAAAACCCTAGGTCAATCATTTTTTACGGAACTAGTATTACTCAAGGCGGATGTGCTTCACGCCCTGGGATGGCACATACCAATATTATTTCCAGAAAACTAAATATGGATTGTATAAACTTCGGTTTTAGTGGAAATGGTATGATGGAGTAACCAATTAATGAATTAATTTCGGAATTTAATCCTTTATTCTATGTTATTGAATGCTTGCCAAATATGAATGCAGAACAAGTAAAAAATAGAACCATTCCTCTTGTTAAAACGCTACAAAAGAAACGACCGAATACCCCAATTGTTTTTGTAGAAAATTTTTTAAGGGAATCATCAGCCCTAGATGTAAAGGGGAAAGCTTTGACTAATGAAAAAAATGCAACTCTAAAAGCGGAATACATAAAAATGATTGAAGGTGGTTTTAAAAATGTTTTCTATATAAGTAGTGAGAATGCTACAGGAGACGATCATGAAGGAACTGTTGATGGCGTCCATTTTACAGATTTAGGATTTATAAGATATGCCGATTTTCTGATAGACCAGTTTTTTCAATTGGGTCTGATACCTAAAGAGGCCGAATAAAACATGTTTATTAAGTGCTAATCTTTCATAGATAGTAAGAAAATGCAGGTCGTATAATTAATTGCTGTGTTGGGCGTATGCGTATTATTCAGCTGATTTCCCTCTAATTTGTTTTCTTTCACTAACTTAGACCGAGCCATACACAACATATTGTGCTTCTTTATAACCAACTAAAATATTCAATTATGAACTCAAAACCAAGGTATTTACCTTTTAAAAATGGCCTTTTAATACTTTTATTAGTAGTAAGCGGTATGAGTTTTGCCCAAACGAAAGTTGAGCAAATCGAAGAACTTTTAAACACCTATCAAGAGTATGGTAAGTTTAATGGTTCCGTTTTAGTATCCGATCAAGGAAAAGTTATCTATAAGAAAGGATTTGGCATGGCAAATATGGAATGGGATATTCCAAATCAACCCAATACAAAACATCGTTTGGGTTCTATTACCAAACAATTTACAGCCATGCTTATTTTACAATTGGTAGCGGAAGGAAAATTAGATTTAAACAAACCTATCACTACTTATCTTCCAGATTATCCTAAAACCAGTGGTGATATCATTACCAGTCATCATTTACTAACCCATACTTCTGGAATACCTAATTACACCTCATTTCCTAAATTTATGGAAGACGAAAGTCGCAATCCCTATACTCCAGAAGCGTTTCTGAAAATATTTGCTGAAAAGCCATTAGATTTTATACCAGGTGAAAAATTTAGTTATAGTAATTCGGGATATTTTCTTCTCGGTGTGCTTATCGAAAAGTTGTCTGGAAAAAGCTATGAACAAATGCTTCAAGATAAAATTTTCACCCCATTAAACATGAAGGATACAGGTTATGATAATCATGCAGATATTTTAAAAAACAGAGCCAGTGGTTACGAAAAACAAGGTGGAGCATATGTGAATTCTCGCTATTTAGACATGTCTATTCCTTATGCGGCGGGTTCTTTGTATTCTTCGGTTGAAGACTTATATAAATGGGATCAAGCGTTGTATACCACTAGTATTTTACCACAAAAATACATGACCCTATATTTTAATCCTTCTATTCCTGCTTTTGGTAACGCCCATTATGCTTATGGATGGGGTGTAGGCTATGCTAAAATAGGAAAATCTAAAGATAGTATATACGCTATTGGACACGGAGGCGGTATTAACGGGTTTAATACTAATATTTCTAGAACTACTTCTAATAAGTCTTTGGTTGTACTTCTTAATAACACAGGTGGAGCACCACTTAATGATATAACAACAGCTATTAGAGGCATCATGCACGGAAAAGCATACGATATGCCTAAAAAATCGGTTGCAGATGCGGTATTGGCTGTTATTGAAGATAAAGGTATAGATGCTGGAATAACACATTACAATACGATTAAAAACTCTGATACCTATAGTCTAAGTGAAACTGAAATGAATGCTATTGGGTATCAACTTATGGGTACTGATAGGGTAGAAGACGCCAATAAAGTATTTCAACTTATTGTTAAAGAATTTCCGAAATCATCAAATGCCTATGATAGTTATGGAGAAAGTTTTATGAAGTTAGAGAAAAACGATCTAGCCATTAAAAATTACAGAAAATCGGTAGTGTTAAATCCCAATAATCAAAATGCGATCACTTTTTTAAAGGAACTTGGAGACGATGTAAGTGATTTGGTAAAGGAGGTAAAGGTATCCAATGCTATTTTAGATACGTATATTGGCAAATATGAACTCCAACCAGGCTTTATTCTTACGGTTACTAGAGAAGGAAATCAATTAAAAACGCAAGCTACCGGGCAATCGATAATTGATGTATTTCCAAAATCTGAAAATGAATTTTATTTAAAAGTAGTTGATGCACAATTAGTCTTTAATAAAAATGATGTTGGCAACATAGGTAGTGTAACCCTATTTCAAGGAGGACGTGAAATGGAGGGTAAAAAAATAGAATAAAAACAAGATTAAAACCAGATGTCTTTAAAGCTGATTACAGATTCGTTTTTGAAGTATGTAAAAAAGTAGCATTTACACCTACAGGAGTTGAGATAGGCATACTACGTAATTGTACAGTAGTACCATTATCAATTATTAAAACGATCATATGAAAAAATGGGATTTTCAAGTAAAAAGTGATATTCAAGAAGTTGTTAAGAAACTAGATGCTTCACTTGGCTCTGTTGACAGGTTTGCTTTTGCTATGGATACTAGTAAAAATGATTCCATAACATTTACATTACAAAAACGAGGTCTATATGCATTTTATCTTATGTCAATTAATAAAATCATTGTAATTGGAAAGATTTTAAAAACAGATACTGAAAATGAAACCAATATTGAAATTTCTTTTAAGCAATACTTATTAATGAAATTCGTGATATTTTCAAGTATGTTAACGGGTTTTGCTTTTCTGATTGCGATAATCTTAAAAATAAGCAGCAGCGGCAGCAGTACGTACATGTATATACTTGGAGTACTACTATTAGCGATAGGAATTGTAGTAACATGGCTTAATTTACAAAAGAAATATAAAAAGGATATTCAAGAATACAAGACCTTAATTACTAAAATAGTAACGTCTTAAAAAGGGTGACGTTTATATAATTGATGTGTGTAATTAAGGAAAACGTACTTTATTTAAACTCAGGCAACCATTTATAAGAAATTTGCGTCTTTATATTTAGAGGTGTCGTTAGAAGTACACTGTAAATTTAAAACGAATCAAAAACCCTACATATGAATTCAAATCAAAAAATTGGTAGAATTACTGGTGCATTGTTATTATTCATTTTTATTTCAGGCGTTACAATTTTTCAATTCTTACAAGGTCCTATTCTTTTTTCAGATAACTTTCTAACAACAACTTCCGAAAACGCTAATCAAATTATCGGTTCCATAGTACTTGGAATTTTTAGCGGAATAGCATCTATTGTTATTGCAACACTACTATTTCCTATTTTCAAAAAATATAGTATCCGTTTAGGATATTTATACTTTTCTTTTTGTATTCTAAACTTTATCACCATTATGATTGATAATGTAAGTGTCATCTCTATGTTAGAATTGAGTAGAGCATATGTAGCAAATGGAAGTGACAATTCATTACATAGTTTACAGACGCTCGTTTATAAAAAGCATTTCTGGACACACTATTTTTATCTGTTAATTTCTTGTTTTCCTGTTTTTGTGTTGTATTACACCTTGTTTTTATCTAAACTCGTTCCAAGAATAATTTCTATTGTTGGAATAATTGCTGTATTTCTTATGTTCATAGAAGAATTATTTTCAATTTTCGGACATAGTATAAGTATGAATATGCTGCTACCAATAGGATTGATTCAACTTATGCTGCCGCTTTGGTTGATATTCCGAGGTTTGAATTCACCCATGGTGGAAACTAAAATTAAACAATGACATTGAGAAAAAACTGCACAAAACAAAGAATGAAGCTAAAATTTTCATTTCAGATTCATTTACCATTGCATCAAAAAGCTACATAAAATCTACAATGAGTTCTAGCTCTCTCTAATTTTAAAAAATAAGTATCTTTAAGACCTTAACGAAACGCAAACGTTAATTTAATTGCTGTAATACATTTGAAATTCACATATGGGAGATTATTATAAAACAAAAGAATCTGTTGAAGAATACATTAAATTGGCAAAAAATGTTAATAGACAGCTTTTAATTGAAAAACTTAAACAGGTTTTACCTCTACAATCATCACTACTTGAAATTGGTTCTGGTCCTGGAACGGGTTGGAAAATATTAAACGAATTTTATAAGGTAACTGGTTCTGATAATTCAAGTGAATTTATGAATCATTTGGTAAGTAAAAATCCTGATGGCAATTTCATTGAATTAGATGCCATTTCTTTAAAAACGGAAATGAAATTTCATGGAATTTATTCAAACAAAGTAATGCATCATTTAAAAGATGACGAATTAATCGAATCTATGAGAAGGCAAAGCGAAATTCTAAATTCAAATGGCATCATTTGTCATTCTTTTTGGAAAGGTGAAGGTTCTGAAATTTTTAAAGGTCTTTTTGTAAATTATCATAGCTTACTGTCTCTTTCAGAAGCGTTTCGGAAATATTTTGAAATTTTATCAGTCGAAGAATATAAAGAATTTGAGGACAACGATTCGCTTTTATTGATTGCACGTAAAAAATAACGCATAACAATAACTTGTTCAATTAATTGCTTGGTTACTTTCCACTTATTAACCTCAAAACATCGGGATGAGATTTATTTACTAAATTAGTTGCGTATGACAAGCCACACAAGAGTAAGGTGAACTAGTGGCAAATCGTATGCTTAAACTTTACCTGCAAGCTCATATGAACCCTTTATTAAAATTTATTAATAGCATCAATAGCGAAAATCTTTGGGATAAAGAAATTGAATTAGAGCGTAATGAATATTTAAAAGTAAGTGGTAGTATTGACACCAACATCTATTTCGTAATACAAGGAAGCTTAAGAATTTTTGTTATCGACGAAAATGAAGAACATACAATTAGATTCGGTTATAAAGACAATCTAATCGCCGCTTTAGATTCATTCTTAAATGAACAACCTTCTGAGTTATTTATTCAAGCACTAAAAAAAACAAGAGTAAAAGTTATAAATAAAAAAAAGTATAAATCGTTTATTGCATCGTCAATAGAGAATGAAAAAATATGGCTTATTATTTTGGAAAATTTAGTCTTACAACAAATGGAAAGAGAAAGAGACATTCTAACATCTTCACCTACTGAACGCTATAATCGTGTTTTAAAAAGAAGCCCTCAACTATTTCAAGAAATACCAAATAAATACATCGCATCATATTTAAGAATGACACCAGAAACATTATCAAGAATTAAAAAATCTTAATTTCAATCAATTTTTATAACAAATTATCAATTGATATTTGCAATAAAATAAATAGTATGGTAGTAGCATCTGAGAAATTATTACAAAACTTATTAGAAATCACCAAAGAGAATCTGAACGCAGCAGAAAATTTAAAAACGCAACCTATTGATTTTTTAAATTGGAAACAAAGTTCTGAAAATTGGAGTGCATTAGAATGTATTGAACATCTCAATAGATATGGAGATTTTTATTTACCCGAAATAACGAATAAAATAAAAACGTCTAAACATAAAAGTTCAGAAATATTTAATAGCAATTGGTTAGGGAAATATTTTAGCAAATCGGTTTCATATACTAAGAAATTAAAAAAAATGAAAACATTTAAATCTATGAACCCTTTAAATTCAAAACTAAATAGTAAAACATTAGAAAAATTTATAAACCAACAGCATAAAATCATCGAGCTTTTAGATAAATCAAAACATGTAAATCTTGACAAAACTAAAACCGCTATTTCAATTTCAAAATTAATTAAATTGAGATTAGGAGACACCTTTAGAGTATTAATATATCATAATGAAAGACATATAAAACAAGCAGAAAAAACATTAAAAAAATCTATAGAAAACAGCTAAGCGTTATTTTATATTCAAGTCTACGTATAATTAAAAAAATAAAAAATGACAAAATCTAATAATTACTTATTTCTATCCGCCCTTTTCTTTGCATTCTACCTCATTATTACGTTTACAGATATTTTTGGTAATTCAACTTGGTTTAAATTTTTTCTAATTATAGCCTGTGTTACCTTTTTAATAAGTGGAGTTTCATTAAAATTTAAGGACAGAAAAAAATAAAAGCGAGTAGCGACCACGCAAGAAATTAATTGCTAGTGTCAACTTATATGCTATTTACTAAAATTAATAACTTTTTGAAGAAACCCATAAGGACCACAAAGTACTTTGAATACATAACAGTTAAAATAGGCAATACCTCTCGTTAATTTTAAATAAAATAAGTATCTTTAAGGATATATTCTAAACTAAACACAATAGCTTCATACAATAAATAGGAACCATAAATAAATATTAAATGTGAATTTTTAAGTAGCTAATTATGGAAAAACAAATTATCATAGAGTTAGCATATCGGATAGGCTTTATTCTTATAGCATTTGGTATGTTATATTTATTATGGCTCTTATTTAAGAAAATGGGTAATTTTAGAGGATAGATTTTATTAACAGCGTATGGAATAGTTATGCAATTAATAAGCGAAACTATTCTTGAACTTGATAAATATCCAATATACTTTCTTTACCTTTAAATTATCACTTGGTTCTTACACACTCACGATGCCTCGAGACCATAACGAAACCATAACACACCACCAATGGACGGCTTCAATATTGTAATGGTTATCGCCATCATCCTCTTTACGAGGTTGGGTGTACGGCTTTTCTATATCTGGCGTAACTATAAAAATGATGCTTCTAATAAAGAAGACACACCATCAGCGGAAGAATAAATAAAGAAACCCTTTGCAGCTATTGAATAATCTGTAATAATCGAGGGGTAAATAATAAATCTTATCTTTAGTTTCTAAAACCAACATCTAACCAACCTAACAACAATGAAAAATTATTTAAAAATTCTAGTACTTGCAGTGCTTTTTAGCTCCTGTAAAAACGACAAGAAATCGAATACAGATCGTGTTGAAGTAGATCAAACCACCATTGCTACACATATTGAACGCTTGGCATCAGATGACTTTTTAGGAAGAAAACCATTTACCGAAGGCGAAGTGAAAACCGTAAACTATTTAAAAGATGAATTTGAGAAATTAGGCCTTTTACCAGGAAACGGAGAGAGCTATTTTCAAGAGGTTCCAATGGTAGAAATTACGGGTAAACCTACTGAAAACATGATTTTTACGAATGGTAATGAAAGTTTTGATTTAACCTATTTAAAAGATTTTGTAGCCACTACCAATAAGACCATTCCCGAAGTGAGCCTTCAAAACTCAGAATTGGTATTTGCGGGATACGGTATTGTTGCTCCTGAATATGGATGGAATGATTATGAAGGTATTGACTGGAAAGGAAAAACGGCTGTGGTGTTAATTAACGATCCGGGATTTAAATCAGGAGATTCCACTTTATTTAAAGGAAATACCATGACGTATTATGGTCGTTGGACGTATAAATATGAAGAAGCCGCACGACAAGGTGCCGCTGGCGTAATTATTATTCATGAAACGGAACCTGCTTCATATGGTTGGAACGTAATTGAGTCGAGTTGGAGTGGTGCCAAACTGGTCATAGAGAGTGATGCTCCACTGGTAGATGTTGAAACATGGATTAGTGGCGAAAGTGCTCAAAAAATGTTTGATATATCCACCATGAAAGGGCAAGATTATAAAACCATTGCACACAACAAAGGTTTTCATCCGATTCCACTAGACGTAAACGTTTCGGTGGGGATTCAGAATAGCATCAAAAAAGACTTTTCTAAAAATGTCCTTGCCATGATACCGGGTACAGATCAAAAAGATGAATTTATTATCTATTCTGGACATTGGGACCATCTAGGCATAGGCAAAGCGGTAGATGGAGACTCTATTTACAATGGAGCGGTAGATAATGCTTCAGGAACTGCAGGATTATTAGCCATTGCAGAAGCGTTTAAGAAAAGTGGACCCACAAAACGTTCTATGGTTTTTATTGCATTAACTGGAGAAGAACAAGGCTTATTGGGTTCAGCCTATTATGCCGCCAACCCTATTTTTGAACCTAAAAAAACAGTTGCCAATATTAATATGGATGCACTTATGAGCCCTGGAAAAATGAAAGATTTAACCATTACTGGATTTGGTCAGTCTGAAATGGATACCTATGCTAAAGCTGCAGCTGAAGAACAAAACAGGTATGTCATCCCAGATCCAGAAGCCGAAAAAGGCTATTTCTTTAGATCAGACCATTTTAATTTTGCAAAAATAGGAATCCCTGCGTTGTATGCCGCCGGTACTTATGAAGGATTTAATCATAGCATTGCAGAAGTGAAAGCGTTTAATGATACTTATGGAAAATCAAAATACCATCAAGTATCAGATAATTACGATGCCAATACCTTTGAATTGAGTGGTATTCAATTGGACTTACAGCTATTTTATAACGTAGGCTTAAAATTAGGAAATGAGACTCATTTCCCAAAATGGTATGCTGGTAGTGAGTTTAAAGCGGCAAGAAAATAAAAAATAGTAAATTTGAATACAATCAATCTAACCCTTTCGTTATGAGAACCCTAAACCATCAACGCACCTATTCCTTATTTCTTGGCCTACTCATGTGTAGCCTCGTCAGTTTTGGTCAAACGCAAAAACCATTAACGCTAGACGACTATGCCCAATGGAATAAAATTACCAATACCGCTATATCACCCAATGGAAACTGGGTTACTTTTAGTTATGTACCCAATGATGGTGATGCCACCTTACACATTAAAAAAACAGAAGGCGATACCTTACGAACCGCTATTAATGGAAAAAATATTACGTTTGCTCCGAATAGTAAATGGGTAGCCTACTTAGTAGATCCTGCGAAAAAAGAAGCCGATAAGCTTAAAAAGGCTAAAAAGCCTGTGCTTAGTGACTTGCAACTACTAAATCTAGAAAACAACAAAGTCTCTGAGGTAAAGAATGTAAAAGGTTATCATTTTTCAAAAACGTCTCAATTTATCGCAATTCAAAAAAATCCGATGGATAAAAAGGCAGATCATAAAGGAAGTGATGTGTTGCTAAAAGATTTAAACAAAGACATCACACTGAATATTGGAAATGTAGCCAGCTATGCCTTTAACAAAGAAGGCACCCTCTTTTCTTATGTGGTTGATGCTGATGAAGATGATGGAAACGGACTCTTCCTTATCGACCTAAATACCTTACGTACCTATCCATTGCATACCGGTAAATTTACCTACGCTCAAATGACATGGAATAAAAAAGGAGACCGATTGGCAGCAGTATTCGGGACAAAAATAGACACGCTGGTAGAACGTGAAAACAAGCTGATTTATACTTCTAAATTATCCTCAGGAATAACCACTACTATTACCCCAAATATCTATTCCCCAGAAGGAGATTCAAATTTTACTAAACTACTGACTATTAGTAATTATGGTAACCTTACTTGGAATAAAGCTGGAACACAAATTACATTCGGTGTAAAAGCCCAAAAAGACGTTATTAAGAAGGACGATTTATTAAAGGCAGATGTAGATGTTTGGCACTATAAAGATGAACGCATCCAATCTCGACAAGCGGTTCAAGCCAAGCGAGATGAAAAGGCAACATATACTGCGGTACTAAATTTAGAAAACAAGAAATTTATACCCTTAGAAAATGAAGAAATGCCCAATGTAAATGTCAGTAAAAAATCAGATTGGGCTGTGGGTAGCGTCGATACCTTATACCGTAAAGATGTGAATATTGTCAGAGGCTACACCGATTTATACAGTATCAATACCAAAACAGGAGCTAAAAAGTTAATCGCCAAAAGGGTGTTGCGAAATATGGGAATGTCTCCCAATGGCGAATGGGCATTGTTTTCTAAAGACGGTGCCGTAATGGGCTATCATTTTGCTAAAGGGACATTATCTAATTTAACGGAACGCACAGGAATCAATTTTGCTAATGAAGATTACGATATACCCGTTGAAAAACCTACCTATGGTATTGCAGGATGGTCAAAAGATGGAGAAACTTTACTCTTAAATCACAAGTTTGATATATGGAGTATCTCACTGAATTCAGAAGCTGCATCAAACCTAACACAAGGGGTAGGCACTGAAGGCAAAATCCGATTTCGATTACTGCAATTAGACCTTGAAGCAGAAGCGTTTGACCTTTCCAAACCCTTATTGCTCTATGCATTTGGCGACCGCACTAAAAAATCGGGTTATTATGAACTTACGGTAGGTAAAAAACCAAAAGTATTGCGTTATGAAGACAAAATGATGGGACGCGTAATCAAGGCAAAAGATACAGACAACATCATCTTTACCCAACAAACCTTTGTTGATTTTCCTGATTATTGGACGTCTAACTTAGCCTTTAAAAGACCTAAAAAAATTACGAATGCCAATCCGCAACAAGCTGATTTTAAATGGGGCAAAAGAGTATTGGTTGACTATACGGACGAACGCGGAAATGAACTACAAGCTACCTTGGCGTTACCGGCGGACTATGATGCGTCTAAAAAATATCCTATGATTGTGTATTTCTACGAGAAAATGTCTAACCGACATCATCAATATTCAATGCCAACCTATGACGACAGACCACACATGTCTACCTATGCGAGCAATAGCTATTTGGTTTTAATGCCAGATATCGTTTTTGATGAAGGTTTACCGGGTTCATCAGCCTTAGATGATGTTACCAGTGCCGCAAAAGAAGTGATTAAATTGGGCTATGCAGATCCAGACCATATTGGCTTGCAAGGACACAGCTGGGGCGGTTATGAATCTTCCTTTATTGTTACGCAAACGGATATGTTTGCAACCGTGGTAACCGGTGCCCCATTAACCAATTTGGTGAGCATGTACAATATCGCTTACAAGCGATCAGGAAGTTTAAATGGTCCCATTTTAGAATGGTCTCAGGGTAGGATGGGCGTGAGTCCTTATGAAAACTTAGAGCTTTATCAAAGTCAATCGCCAGTACATCATGCAAAAAAGATCAACACACCATTTTTAATCTTACATGGTACAAGTGATGGTGCGGTAGATTGGAACCAAGGTTTAGAGTTTTATTCCGCAGCAAGAAGATTGGGTAAAGAGGTGATATTACTGTCGTATCCAAATGAACCACATCATTTGGCTAAACAGGAGAATCAAAAAGATTTTCAAATCCGGATGAAGCAGTATTTCGACTATTATTTAAAAGATAGCGAAGCACCACTTTGGATAAAAGAAGGTATCAAACATGCCGATAAAAAAAGGGTAGGTCCAGAAGTATTGAAAAAAGGGGAGTAGTAGTGGTACCATTTCCCCTTCAAAATTGTATTGAAATTCTAGTTTTCTTTTGCCAACAAGGCTTCTGCATTGGCAATGCTACCTAGCATCATATCTTTCATGATATGTACCTTTTTTTCTTCTTCAATCAATAAAGCTTCTTTTTTAGAATTAAGTGCTTTACCTTCTAACACCTCTTCTGAATCAAATTTATCGCCAAATCCTTTCATCCAATCCATCATATAATCATAAGCATTTACAAGGCTATCTTTGGCTAATTTGTATTTTTCTCCAGTTGCAGTAGTATCAATTTTTGCTTCTAAAGCAGTGGTCAGTTTTCCAATTTCTCCCATTCTGGGCATCAATTCATCATGCACCGCCATTACACGATCCATACGGGTTTCTTCTTTTTCTTTGGGTTCATTTTTACAGGATTGCATAAACATAAATAGTGCGAATACAAGTAAGATTTTAGTTTTCATAATTATTACATTTTAATTGCTAATAACAAAGTTAAGTGTATTTCTATGTTAAACATCGTTTTTGGGGAATTTATTGAGGTGGTAATATTAAAGATACATAAGTAAAAGAAGTAGAGTGCTTTAAATAACCAAGTTATTTTTTTTATTTAAATTTAAAAGCTAAAAGTTCTTAAATTTTAGAACACAACCCAAACCCAAACTATGAAAAAACCGCTACTTATCCTACTTATTCTATTTCTTAGTTATCCGACTACTAATGCCCAAAACTGTGCTTCTTTAGAGGAATGGAATACCATAATTAGTGCAGAATTCCCTAAAGTAGATACCTATCATATTAGATCTGGAAGTGTTGTCAGTAATAGAATACTTTATAATTTATATTCGGACAAATACTTTGTTCCTTTTGCAGGAAAACCGTATGATAAGATAAGTACAAACGCAGGGAAATCGATATCAAAAAAGCTTAAAAAATGTAGAGCTAAAAAAAAGTATCAAAGTTTAAAGAATATAGGTTGGTTGTCCATGTTTGGTGTTGAGCCCTTAACCAATCCACGCATTACAGAAAATGTAAAGGCACAAAGTACAGAAGTAAATAAAATACGAGCAGAATACAACCAACTATTGAGTTTATTTACATCAGGTGGCGTTACTTTTAATGAACTAACCAAGTATAAAAATATGGCAAAGACGCGTTTTGTATGGTTAATGCCCTCAGAGGTAGAAAATTATTTAAACGTAATTTCAGAAAGTGAAAACAAAATTGCAAATACAACCCTTTTAAGCTTAGCCAATGAATTGACTCAAAAGAATGCCAATTTATTAATAATAAGCAATATAGAAAATTTTGAATCTAACAATCGCAGCATTTATGCAGCTGCTTCTCCTCATATTAAAAAAGAGGTAGCCGAAATTCTAAAAAAGGATAAAATTACAAAACTAGAAATGTTAGTAAAAAATGAACAAAAAAAGTTAAATCAAATAAGCTCTAGTGATAAGAATATCAACACTATCAACAACTATTACAAATCATTTGATGGATCTTTCTCGCGTTACCGTCAATATAACTTTGTAAAAAATCACTTTGAAGCCATTAAGATTAAAAAAACGGACATTGTCACAGCTATGTCTTCAAAAATTGGGTTGACAATTTTAAGCCAAAATGAGCTTTCAAAGCTTAAAAATATAAATACAACGTATTTAAGCAATGTAACGGAAAATAGTCCTGTAATTACTGTTCTTAAAAAGCAGCTCACCACCAAAGAAAATAGTATAAAACAGGCACAAAAAATAGCGGCAGAAAAGGCATTAGCCCAAAAAAGAGCAGCGGAACAAATTTTTACGATAGCAGAAAATAAAAGACAGCAAACCATAAACAACCATAAAAATAGGGTTGTACAATTACGTAAAGAACTCAGGGTAGAGCATGGTTCTAACTTACCGAAATTTGAAGCTTTACATGTAATGCTATTTTATTATTTAAAGTTAGTCAAAGATAACAAAATGTACAAAGTAAAAGATGCAGAATTCTTTATTAGACATGTAGAAAATACAGGCTACATGAGAGAAGAAACGGGTACCATTTCACCTTTTGAAAATTTTTATAACCGAAGTGGTTTTAAAATTAGAGCCTCAAGTATTGTGGGACGAACCTTTGCTTCTATCGAGTTGACAATTCCAAATGCGTCAAAAAAAATGATTGAATTGTACAGTAAAGAGCTTGTTTCTGAATTCAGAAATATAGACAAAACCATAATGACACCTTCTATAATGCCAACCGCTAAAGATAATTATATTTTAAGTGGAGGTACTCAATATAGTTTAAAAGTAGATGCGAAGGGAACGTTAATTCTAGAAGCTATGGAAAATAGAGAATTAGCCTTTCCGATGTTAGCCGATAAACTTCAGGTAGACACTTGGAGTGTAAGTTCACTAAAAACAGTAACAGATGTAGCTGTAAAAAAGGGACAAGAAGTTACGATTACAGCTTCAGGTAAGGTAAAAGTAGGTGATTTTATGGGTTCTGTATCTCCTGCAGGTATCTCTGGTTATGGTGCGTTTAGTATAGATAAAAGATATAACCATGGTGCTTTAATGGCGAGAATTGGCAGTGGTAGTTGGACCTACATTGGTACTCGTAAAACCTTTACAGCCAATAAAAGTGGCATCTTGTATTTTAAAATTAACGACAAGTTTCCAGATAATAATGAAGGGGAGTTTAAAGTGAAATACTTTTTGAAATAAACGATGCTAAACATCGTTTTTTGCTAATTTATAGAGGTGGAACTATGTGAAGATTAGTGGATAGGAGTGGAGCTATTTCATCTTTTTTTTTATTAGAAGGTAGGATACTTGTGGAATATGAATTAAACGTTTCGAAATAACAACTTTATTTCTAAAAATTACGTTAAAATTATACTATTTTAGAGGCGACTTTATAACAATTTAAATGAATTTTAAAAAACCTTTTATAATTTTTATATTTTACATTAAAGAATATTTTTTTAGAAAAAAAACACTAAATTATATATTATGGTTGTTGATAGTTGCGATCATAGCACAATTAAATGCTATAAATAATTATGAAGGAATTAATGCTATATTAATTGAATTGACGAAAGATTATGACGCTATTTGGTTAAAGTATTGAATATTTGTACGGAATGTTAATTGCTGAGAATTGAGTATTTTAAATTTTCTTGACCCAAGTACTGAATATGGAAATTTTAAACAAAACACTTTGGGATATTTTACATAATATAATTATAGGATCTAATGTAGAACTAATTATAATTCTGTATTGAGAACCGTAATTTGCTTTAACATAATATCTGTCGATATAAAACACTGCGTGTTGTTATATCTGATATTATGTCAAATAGCTACGCTATCCGCAAATTACTATGATTTGTCCTATAATGTTCTGCGTTATGTGATTTTGCTTTGATGAAAAAGCAAATTATCTGCATATTTCCCTAAAAGTTTTCTTTTTCAAAACATCTTTTAGTAAAGTTAATGGAACACTCTTTACACGAAACGACGATAGGAGAGTAGTGGAATGTGTGTGGAATGGAATTTATGTTAAAAATTCAATTATAATTTTAAATGCTTTTTACTTAAAAAAATAATTCTAATCATTACATTTGATAAATTAAAAATTTATCGTCAAAAAATTGGATGAATTACTCAGAAATTAAGAAATATCTAGAAATTGAAAGGGATAGAAAGTTCACGAATGAACATGCGTATATAACGCATTATTTGCAGAATAGTGAAAACGAAGTAGCTACAATTTATAAAAAGAAGGCGTTAGATTTTATAGCTTCAAGGTTTGAAGAAATGGGTTCAACCGTCTATGACGTTCCTTTTCCACCTCCTAAAAAGCCAAAGTTTAAGTTTATTGACCTTTTTGCCGG
Source organism: Aureibaculum luteum (assembly GCF_003449015.1). Lineage (GTDB taxonomy): Bacteria > Bacteroidota > Bacteroidia > Flavobacteriales > Flavobacteriaceae > Aureibaculum > Aureibaculum luteum. The sequence goes on from NZ_QRGD01000002.1 coordinate 689,344, forward strand.
CATAGGAGGGTTTCGAATTGCACTACAGAATTTAGGTGGTAAATGTGTGTTTTCTTCAGAGATAGATAATGCGGCAAAAATAACCTATGAGTCCAATTTTGGAGAGTTTCCTTTTGGTGATATAAGAGATTTTACTGACTCAGGAATTACTGATAAGGAATTAAATAAATTGATACCAAATCATGATATATTGGCTGCTGGATTTCCTTGTCAACCTTTTAGTTTAGCAGGGGTTTCCGCTCGTAACTTTTTAGGACAGTTGCATGGATTTTCAGATGAAGATAAAGGCAATCTCTTTTTTGATATTGCAAGAATAGTAGATGTTAAAAGGCCTAATGTGGTTTTTCTTGAGAATGTAAAAAATTTTAAAGGGCATGATGGAGGTAATACTTATTCAACAGTAAAAAAGACTTTTGAAGATCTCGGTTATAGCTTTTATAGTAAAACCATTAACTCTGCCCAATGGGTTCCCCAAAAAAGGCAACGTTTTTATATGATTTGTTTTAAAAAAGATCCGAAAAAATTTGAATTTCCCAGTTCAAAATCTGAATTCAAAAAATTGAAATCCATTTTAGAAGATAGTGTTTCACCTGAATATACAATTTCAAATAAATTATGGGAGGGACATATAAATAGAACAAAAAGAAATCTTGAACGTGGCACTGGTTTTACTGCTAATGTTGCCGATATCGATAAACCCTCTAATACTCTGGTCGCACGATATGGAAAAGATGGTAAAGAATGTTTGATTCCGCAAATGGGTCTTAATCCACGTAAACTTACTCCAAGAGAATGTGCTCGTTTACAAGGATTTCCAGAGTCTTATATTCTTCCCAGGAGTAATGCAGCTTCATATAAGCAATTTGGTAATTCTGTTGCCGTGCCTGTTATTGAAGAGATTGGTAAGAAAATCATAGATGTTTTACTAAAAACCGCAATTAAATGATTTTTCAAGTTATACATAAGAAGTACTTCAATTGCGACTTTGGATCTTTTTCTAACGTCACCGAAAGAGAGAACTTTGACTCACAAATAACCGTGACACGTGATGAGAAGGAAATAATCCTATCATATTTTGAAAAATCTAACATTCATAGGGGTAATAAAGCTAGTAATCCAAAGTTAGCAGCAAAGAAATTTTTATTGTACCCTAGTATGATTCAAATTGAGTTGAATTTAGTCTTTCCAAAAAAGAATAAAAACGAATTAAGACTGTACTTGTCTGATGAAAAAGGCTTCAAACCAAAGGGAAATGACATTTGGTTTGTATTTATTAACCATCAGAATGAACTAGTTATTGGAAATAAAAATATTGATGATTGGGATATCATAGGATTAAGTTCAAAATATGATGACCTTTATGAATTATCTCTTGAGGCAATGAAACTTTCTGGTGGTAAAACTTCTATTTATAATATTGAGAATTATGTAGCCGATAAGTTAGGTGTTTCTGAAAGTGGCCGAAAGGAAATACACAACACAAATTATGGTAAAAGGACTAAACTTGGATATAACTTGGCATGGACAAGAAACTACTTGAAAAGAGCTGGATTAATAGAGCAAATTGAGCGAACTATTTGGGGTTTGACTAATGAAGGCAGTGTTATTAATGAAATCGATAGATATAGAATTAATAACCTAGTTACCGAAAAAGAAGTTGAACTTGAAATTTCAAAAACTGATATAGAATTTAACGAAGAGGATGAGGATGTAGAATTAGAAATTACATATGATGATTCGAATATAATTGATGATCCGTTTGATCCTAAAAAAGTAGACATTTCATCAAGAACATTAATACTCGATGTAATTTTCAAAAGATTAAGAAATAAGGAAATTAATTTATTCACAGATTTTCAAAGGAAAGCTGGATTATGGAATAAGACTAAGCAAAGTAGGCTAATTGAATCCATTTTAATAAGATTTCCACTACCGGCTTTTTATTTTGATGGATCCAATGATAATGAGTGGCTCATAGTAGACGGTCTACAACGTTTAACTTCACTAAAGAATTTTGTTGAAGATGAAAATTTTGCTCTAGAAAATTTAGAATTTTTACATCAATTTAATGGGAAAAAATTCTCTGATTTACCTAGAGATTTACAAAGAAGAATTGAAGAATTCGAAATACTTGCTTACGTAATTAATCCAGGAACTCCTGAGAAGGTTAAATATAATGTATTTAACAGGATAAATACAGGAGGTCTAGTTCTTTCTTCACAAGAAATAAGACATGCTCTAAATCAAGGCAGAGCCTCAAAATTAATCGCCAGATTAGCAGAGTGTGAGGAGTTTAAGGTTGCAACAACGTATTCAATCAATACTGACCGCATGTTAGATCGAGATTTTGCCAATCGATTTGTTGCCTTTTACATAAATGATTATAGAGATTATAAACCTGACTTGGATACATTCTTAAACTCTTCCATGGGAAAGTTAAACAGTTTTAATAATGAAGAATCGGAAAAACTCGTTAAAAGCTTCCAAAAATCCATGAAAGCAGCTTACGATATTTTTGGACCATATGCTTTTCGAAAAATGTATGGAGGTGAAGGTGAGAGAAGAAAGCCAATAAATAAAGCTCTTTTTGAAGTATGGTCAGTTACACTGGCAAATTTAAGTTTATCAGATTTAAAAAAGTTGATAATTAATAAAGAAGTATTAATTAATAATTTTATCTATTTGATGAATTATAATGCCGAATTTATTCATTCAATTAGTTCAGGGACTGGTGGTTCAAATCAAGTTAAAAGGAGATTTTCTGAAATAAATAGCATAGTGATTATGACACTAGAAAAACACAATGATTATGATATCTAGAATTAAAAGTATAAACTTCAAAGCTCTAAAAGAAACAGAATTTGAATGTTCCTATCTAAATCTCTTTTCTGGAATTAATGGAATGGGGAAGTCGACAGCCTTACAGATTTTATTGTTGTTAAGGCAGTCCTATAAAAACGGTTATTTACAAAAACATGGTTTAGCTTTAAAAGGAAGATATGTAAATATAGGCGTTGGTAAAGATGCCCTATATCAATTTGCAGAAGAAGAAAAAATAATTTTTGAAATTGACTTAAAGAAAAAAGGATCATACATTTGGAACTTCATGTATGATTCAGATTCAGATATTTTACCATTTAAAAAGGAGAATGATAAAAATAAGGTTGATTTTGAAAATACGAGCCTGTTTAATGGAAATTTTCAATATTTAAGTGCAGAAAGGTTAGTGCCAAAAAAGTTTTATGATAGATCAGATTTTGAAGTAGTACAGAGTAAAAATATTGGTATGAGAGGTGAATATGTAGCTCATTACCTATCACATTACGGAAAAGATATAGTTGCTCCGATAATGTGTAAGGAAGATTCTAGATCAAATACTTTACTTCATCAAGTATGGGCTTGGATGAGTGATATTTCACCTGGTATAAAAATTAATGTTGAAGAGTTAAAGAGTATTGATGCAATTAGTTTAGGGTATCAATATGAAACCAATTCTGGTTTCACTAATGAAATAAAACCTCAAAATGTTGGTTTTGGTTTATCCTATGTTCTTCCGGTTGTGGTTTCTATACTTTCTGCAAAATCCGGAGATATAATTCTTATTGAAAATCCAGAATCTCATTTGCATCCAAAAGGTCAATCAATAATCGGAAAACTGATGCTTTTAGCTGCAAAAAATGGTGTTCAATTATTTGTAGAGACTCATAGTGACCATGTATTAAATGGTATAAGAGTAAGTATTTCTGAAGGTATTTCACCAGATTTGGTAAAACTATTCTTTTTTGAAAGAAACCAAGATGCTAATTCAAACGATCATTATTCTACTGTTACAAAACCGGTCATTGATGCGAATGGTAGGATAGATTTTTTGCCCAAAGGATTTTTTGATGAATGGGATAATAATTTGATGAAATTGCTCTAAATGGATATAGTTTTAAATGAATTGTCATTTGAGAATGGTAATAAAGGTAGAGCAATTGATTGGTATAATACATTTTTTGACACCTGTATCTCTATTGGTAAAGATTTGAATACACAAATCAGTGTTGTGGCAACAGATAAATTAACAAACATTATTTTGGATAGAGAAATGATGTTTGAAAAATGGTTGTCAACGGTTTCTGACAGAGATAAAAGGTTTGCAATAATTAGCATGGCATCAAAGAAACCGATACTTCATGATTATCCATATTATTATTATGAGAAAAAGGAGGCAAAAGGTTTAGGTTTTGCTTATGAAAATGAATTACTACCCATAAGTTTGGATAATAATAAAAGATGGCATGAATTATCTTTAGATATGGAACTTCATTATATGATCGAAGAGTCATTAGAAGTTAAAGAGGAAAACCTTACGATTATACATTCTTGGGATGTTGATTCATCTAAAAATCATTTAGCACACTTTAAAAAAAAGCTGAACTCTGCCCAAGAGAAATTAATACTGGAAATAAAATCTGGAACTGAACTATGGGAAAATAGAGCAGTTTATTTTTCTCATCTTAAGTTTTGTGAATCAACTAGGAATTACCTCAATCTACAATCTGGGATTATTCTGAAAAGTTTATGTGGTCGTCTATTAGAAATGAATAATTATTTTTCAAATTGGGAAAATGGCGACTTTGAAAGAAATGGTTTTGGTGGAGATTCTAGATTAGAATCTGAAACGAGACAAAAAAAACTCAAAACTCAATTAACTATTGAATGTCCAGACAATGAAAATCGTCTATTTTCTTTTCATTGTAATTACGGAACAAAAGATTTAAGACTTCATTTTTTTCCCGATAACGACAAAAGAATTTGTTATATAGGATATGTTGGAAAGAAAATTAATTAGTTTTTATTTTACTTATTATCTATCAATCCATTTAATTAGATTACATATAAAATTTATAAAATCAGAGCTTTTAAAAGCTCAACATACATTTCCTCTGAATGAAAGTGGGAGGGAAGGAGCTGATTTAAATATTACAACTAATGGTTCAAAAGAATTAATTGAGACTCTAAGAAACAAGGTCACTTTGTAGGTATATTATGTTAAATAGAGACAGCCCTTTTTTAGACGGCCTCAGATAATTTTGATAAAACAATAGGTGAAAATAAGCGTTAAATGTTTTAAATCGATACTACTTAACATCAATAAACACTGCTAATAACAAGGTTACTACCATTTAATTAAGAAGTACCGACCATCTTTAAAATATAGCGTTTTGAACAGTAATTGTTTCCAAAAGTATGTGAAGCCTTGATTTTTTGTTTCTTTTGCATCAAGGCAAAAGAAAGTTAAGATAATTTGGATATGGATTAATTGGCTATTCTATTTAAATGAGAAATTCCAACAGTACGCCAAGTAACAATTTGATAATAACCTTCAGTTACTTTATTTAATTTTTTGCTGATATTTCTTTTAAATTTTACTCCTATGTTAAATGTTATCCCATATGCAGCTGCATCAGCGACTAATTCGGATGATATATCATCTACACTGTTCGAAGAGTATTTTATTTCGAAGTAAACTAACCCGAGAGCCGTAATCATTCTTTTAGGATTAGTGGTGGAATAAATATATGCCCTACAGTCTTCATAATTAAGATTTTTTGCTAATTCAACTATTATTTGGTCGTTTAAAGAATATTGATAATATTTTCCTTCAACATTTAGTTCCTTATTAGCAAATTTAGAATATGCGGCTGTTAATTTTGCTTTAAACGAATCTAAATTGGCAACAGAAACAGATGGATTTGCAGCTTTTATACTTTCTAAATCACTATTGACAGTGGCTGTAACATCTAAATTAAGAGTTTCTTTTTCATTATAAAATAGACTCTGTCCACTAGAACCAGTTGATCCTAAATTTCTAACGTCAGAAACTAAAAATGGCGATTTAGCACTAGTATTTGAACAAGGAATTTTTAAATCACCTCCTTTATATCCTTCAGAAAATACATGGCCTAAAATTTGAAAAGCGATTTTTTTTGGTGATGTATTATCCTCTAATTGGGGATCATATGTCTTTTTCTTCATTAGCATAATTGGTCCATAATTGCCAGGATTACAATTATCGCAAATGTCTGCTGATTTTATTTTTTTACCTTGAATTGTAATTGTCTTACAGCTATAAAAAGATAATATTAGACATATGATAATATAATTGATTTTTTTCATAATAAAGTAGGTTAATTATTTGTCTTACAAGTTATTGTGATATTCCAGTACCAGTCAACAGGGTTTTTCCCCTTTTTTGAAAGGGTTTTTCCCTTAATATTTAGGGTGTATTTCCTCTTTTATATATTATTTATTTCACATATATTTATATGTTATGGCTACAACAAATACACAACGTGAATTAATAGATTTTTTATGGGACTGGACAAATCCCCTTGGAAGCTGGAGTAAACTATTGGTGGAATTAGTTACCAATAAACAATCAGCACTTGACCAGAATGAACGTAATCTCATTTTTGACTACTTTTTACAAGATATTGGGTTTGCTCATGATGTGCCACTTCCACCATTATTAATTACAAAACCTAGTTTTACACCTCCTTCGAAAGAAATATTATTAACAAAGCTTTCAGAAGTTAAAGGAGTAAACAAATTAGCTGAAGACCAGGTCATGGAATTTAGTCCAAATATTACGATTGTTTATGGAAATAACGGTGTTGGTAAAACTGGATATAGTCGTGTTTTAAAATCTCAGGGGTATAGTTTTGACAACAATATTAGTATTCTTTCAAATGTTCATGAAACTCAAGTGAAACAAAGTGCTCGACTCGATTTTCATTCTGATGGAAATCCCGTTTATCTTGATTGGCAAGGTGATCGCTCAGAATCTGACCTTAATGCCATAGCCGTATTTAACAGTGATTGTGTTAATATTTCTCTTTCAAATACTCGTGAGTTATTAGTCAAACCAAAAGGCTTTTATTTGTTCACTTTGGTTACTAATGAACTTGCTCAATTAATGAACCTATTAGATGTTCGATATACACTCCATCCTGTTGACTTACAATGGAAAGATCAGTTGCATGAAGCGACTCCACAAAATATATATATTGATCTATTAGCCCATAACGCAAATCAAGATTTGCTTATTGAATTATCTACATTTTCTGAAGAGCATCAAACAACATTTGCCCAAAAGGAAGATGAATTAAAAAATCTAAGCAAGGCTGCTTTAGAAGCGACCCTTAATAATTGTCTCCTTATGCTAACTGAACTCACTTCAGTTATAACGACAATTAAACATACACAATCTCATCTTTCTAAAACGAATTGGGATTCAATTATCGCTTATAATGCAATCCTCAAAAAATTAAAAGCGAAAACTCAACATGGTATTGCTGGTTTAGCTGAAGCAAATGGGTTGGAACAATTTGATACTGATGTATTTTCCAATTTCTTAAAAGCTGCTGAAGCTTATATTAAATTGCTTGATAAGGAGAACTATCCGAATAATGAAGAAGCTACTTGTGTGTACTGCAAGCAAGATTTGCAAAATGAACAAGCTAGAAAACTAGTTGAGAGCTATGGTAAAATTTTAAATGACACTACCGAAACTGAAATTGTAAAATATAAAAAACTGAAAACTGAGATTGTTGAGCATATTAATTTAATAACTGAAACTATTACTTTCCATCAACCTACATTTGGTGTTTTGGAAGATAGTAGAATCTTGCAGCCGCAAGAAGTTATAGACTTTAATAAAAAAATTTTATTATTTAAAAACAAAGTAGTTAATAATAATGTTGAGGCAAACCTTACCTTCGATATTAATTACTTGGCAATAATCCAATTTCTGGAATCAAAACGAACAGAACTTACTACTTCAAGAGATGCAATTGTTCAACTCTTAGGGAATTTAACAAAAACCGAAATAAAACTTAAAGCGGATATAGCTGAACTAAAAGACAGAAAATTATTATCAGATAATAGACAAGGAATATTCACTACTATTACTAACTTATTATCCCGAAAATTAATAGACGATAATAGGTCGCAATTTAGCACCAACTCATTAAGTATTAAAACTACTCAGGCTCGTGAAGAATTAGTTGCTCAAGATTTTCAACAAAAATTCACTACTGAATTAATGGGATTTAGGAAACAGCATCTTCATGTTAGTCTTGGTTTCTTTTCGCAACAAGGAAATTCTCATATACGACAAAACGTTGCTACATATAATATAAATAAAGTATTAAGTGAAGGTGAACAAAAAACTATTGCACTTTGTGAATTTTTAACCGAGCTACAACTTGACACAACTGTTGCTCCTGTCGTATTTGACGACCCAGTGAATTCTCTTGACCACAATATAATGCAGGATGTAGCAAAAAGATTAGTTAATTTATCAAAAGAACGACAAGTAGTCATATTTACACATAATGTGCTTTTTTATAATGCGTTTTTTGCGTTACAAGGACATGTCATCTATCGAGATAATACTGATTTTAAATTTTATAAAGTAAATACTGATGGTACTAATACTGGTTATTTGTCTGATGGTACACCCATAAATAAATTGAGAACATACACCAGTAAGCTTAACGTGATTTGTACTGATGGGACAAAAGGACGAAGTGAAAATGAAGTTGCAGCCGAAGGCTATGATTATCTTCGAACTGGATTAGAATTATTAGTCTCAAATACAATTTTTCAAGAAATAGTTGGGAGATTCAGAAATAACATAATGATGACAAAATTTCCAGCTGTAAAAGGAGATATGATAGAAAAATATAAGGCAGAAATAGATAATATGTTTGGACGGGCTAGTGGGTTTATAAGAGCACATAGTCATCCTGAAGAGCAACATACTCCTCCTACAATGAGTGATTTAAAAGCAGATTATGAACGTTTTAAAGCTATAGAAACTGATTTTAAAAATTAAAAAATATTAAAATAAAAAAATGTCAGATACTAACGATAAATCAGACTTACTATTTGAAACATAGACATTTATTATGAACGATAAAGAAGAATTTGATAAAACTATTAGAGCATTTGCAAAAGAAAACTATAGATGAAATAATTGAAGACATCTCGAACATGGAAGATAACCAACTAAAAAACCTTAATGAATGGGCAATTAAAGGAGAATTCTATGAAGTATGTCAAGGTATTAAAGAAGTTCTTGATTCAAGAAATAAAAAAGTTAAAACTTAATAAGACATCTTATCATTTATGAATCCATTCAATGAAAAGGCATACAAATTCATAAAATTAGAGCTTATTAAAGCTGAATTTGAAGTTCTTCCAAATGAAAGTGGGAGGGAAGGAGTAAATTTTAGTTTTAAAACCAATAATGGAAATCTTCATGAACTATATTTACAACCCATTAATTTAGACTCCGAAAGAAAGGTAAAGATTCCAAAACAAAAGTTAGGTGAGCCAAAAGACAATCTTTGGGTTGCATTAGTATTTATGATGGATAATGAGCCTTTTAATGCTTATTTGATACCTTCAAAAACAGTAACAACCCCTGACGATTATATTTTTTTAGAAAATGAGGTAAATGGTTTTCCACATTTATCAAATTGGGAAACCGAAGGTTCACGAACTCCTATAAAATTAGTAAGTTAGCACGTGAGTAAATTAAGGTATTTACTAAGGCTATTCCTGAATTGAGTAAGTTTTCTTTAGATAAAATGTTAAATAAATTGAATTAACATGTACGAAATAGATTCAAAAGATAAAGTTCAAGAATTAAAAGACTTTCCGCAATCATCAGTTGGAGCACCAATACCCGTTGTTTTAGCCTCAGAACTTAATGTTGCAGTTGCTTATTATTTAAATGATATTCCTAAAGGATGGGATGGTTCTAATATAAAGATGGTTGATGCAACAAATTCTGATGAGCCTTTAGCAATTGTAGTTTTTGATTTATGTTCAGCACATTATTTTGGACCACCGAATGATGAAGCTTTTTCTGGTCACCCGTTAGCAAATAGGGGTTTAGAACCTTATGGAAACTTTGAAATCATAAATTCTTCTTGGATTCGCAAATTAGAAAAAATGAATTCAGTACATCCATACCATGATAAAAAACGGTTTGTTGAAAATAAAAGACACTATATATTAACGTTCCATGATTCAATTTTTGAATGTATCGCTCAAAAGCTTACAATTCATCTAGGAAGAGGTTCGATTAAAGAAATGATTCCTAAAATGTCTGAATTAGTTCTTTAATATTATGTTAAATAGGACAGAGTGTTAAAAAATAGTCCTGTGGACTATTTTAGCGAATGGGTCAGCTGGCGGGAGGGGCTTTTTTTGTCGGCCTTAGATAATTTTGGCAAAACAATAGGTGAGAATAAGCGGCCATGTTTTAAATAGATACTGCGAAACACTAATAAACACTGCTAATAACAAGGTTATTACAATTAAACTTAGAATTACCGACCATCTTTAAAATATAGCGTTTTGAACCGTAATGGTTTCCAAAATAATGTGAAGCCTTGATTTTTTGTTTTATGTATTTAGCTAAAAAGGTCTACTAGACCTTTTTAACTAAATAGTGTATCAAGACAAAAGAAAATGAAAGTTTGGATGAAGCAGTTGGCAAAAAGGGTAAATTGAAAAACTAAAGTAAGCAAGTGTATAGAATTTTTAATTTCAAAAATTTATACTCTTGCGGAAACCTTACCAGAAGCTTGTGAAAACTTTTTCAACCGAATTATTTTGAAATACAGGAATTTTAAAACTACCTAAAAGGTCAGCTTTTTTTTTGGCGGTTGCAAGCGGTTGGAAATTTGTGTATAAAATAAATTGTGATAACAATTTGATTTTATAAAGCAATCTAGTGGTTGTAGGCGGCAATTTTACATAATGACAAATTATGGGACAAATATGTCAACTGAGTATTCTTAGAACTGTTTGTATGGAGAATGTTCAATACTTATAGGGAATATTAAAACTGTGAGAATCGTCTGTATGAATTTTTATTGACCCAAGCACTGAATATCGAAATTATGAAATAAACATTCTGGGATATTTTACATAATATAATTATAGGATCTAATACAACGTACTAATTATTGAGTTTTACTAATTATAATTGTAACAAGAGAACCGTAATTTACTTTAACATAATTATGGTCGATATAAAACACTAGCGTGTTATTATATCTATAATTATGTTAATAAGCAGAGCTTACCGTAAATTACTATGTATTTGTCCTATAATTTATATTATGTTAAATAGAATTTTCTTTTAACCATAGACAAGTATTAATCCTACTCCTTTCTTAAAATCAATGTTGTCATACTTCTTTGATTATGAACTAAGGTTGTTTTCACATTTTCTAAAAAAGTAAGCTCTTTTTTATTTTGTAGTTTCCGTAATATTTTTTCATCTAATAAAAACCGTGTTGAACCATCCGGTAACTCATAAACACCATCATTAATCATTTTGACTTGATTTTCAATTCCAAAATTGGACGCCATTCTTATGAGTAAACTTCCTTGAGGTTTTAATACTCTCAGTAATTCATCAAACATTTTCCAAAACTGGCTTAAATTTTGTGCAAAATGTAATACCGCACTACAGATGATATGATCAAAGCTATGTGATTCATATGGTAATTCCTCAATCAACCCGTATCTAAAATTATTACGCTGCCTAACATATTTCTCCATACAATACGCAATACTTTCTATATGAGTATCTACTCCATGAATCTCAAAATCGTTGTTATAAAACCATATTAAGTTTCGACCTGTTCCGCAACCAGCATCTAAGATCTTTGAACCTGCTTGATAGTTATTTTTTACTATTTGGTCTAAAATATAAATATCAATTCCCTCAATGTTTTCTTTTAATAATTGAATGTTCATAAATTTAATTTAGTCAACTGCAAATTACAATTTCTTATTCAAAATTGTAACGTTATATCCATGATTGTAACCCGAAACCTCCCCGTCCGTTCGAGTGATCTTGAGGAACGAGTCCCGACACTTCGAGATTCTGAGGCTATCGCCTCTTAGAAAAACACTCGAAGTGACGTACAATTTATGATTATCACTAGAAGTTAAACCTATTCGTCCGTTCGAGTGATCTCGAGGAATGAGTCCCGACACTTCGGGAGTATCGAGAACTTTTAAATAACTTAAATATCAATTACATTAGCTATACTTACATAAAACACTGCTACCAACTTTAGAATTAAAACAGAATTAATGTTGTACTTTACTATAAATAAAAAAACGCAATGATGATTTTAAAGAAATTAAGTGTAATAGCTCTCTCGATATTTGTTTTTGGAGCATTTCAAAACTGTACTAAAAGTGACGAGAGTAACAATACTGCAAAAGTGCAACTAAAACTAATAGATGCTCCAGGAGACTACATAGAAGTTAATGTTGAAATTGTCGATATTCAGTATAATAGTTCGGAATCCAAAGAAGGTTGGGTAAGTTTCACCCCCGAAAACGGCTATCCTATTCAAGTAGATTTAACCCAACTTATTGCAGGCAATAGCCTTTTATTAGCTGATCAAGTCATTTCTTCTGGAATGCTAAAGCAAATAAGATTGATATTAAGTGATAACAATACCATCACCTATCTTGGTGTTGATAATGAACCTGTAACAACGCATTTAGATACACCAAGTGCTCAGCAGTCTGGATTAAAATTAAAAATTAATACCGAATTAGAATCAGGTTTTTCGTACAACTTTATTTTAGATTGGGATGTGCAGAAATCAATAGTTAAAGCAGGAAATTCGGGCAAGTTTAACTTAAAACCTGTAATTCGTGTAAATACAGAGGTTAATTCGGGGTCTGTTATGGGCATAATAACTGGAGATGTTGATGGAGACGAAATTGATGGTGCTGTACCTCTAGCAGGTGTTAATGTAGGTGTTTACACACCTGATAATGTTTACATTACGGGATCTTTAACTAATGAAAATGGCGATTTTATAATTCAAGGTCTTGATGCTGGGGAATATAAAATCGGAATTGAACATTATGGTTTTGACCCTTATAATTCCACCGATGCAATATTAGTAGAAGTGGGGACTGTTTTAGATCTTGGAACCATAGAATTGTTGGAAACAGCATCATAAGCATAAACACATTTACTTTATAAATAGAAAAATCCCTCAATGTTAACATTGAGGGATTTTTCTATTCCAAAGATTATATCGAGCCTTTAAGAAACGTAATAAACACTTCTCGATACTCCCGACACTTCGGGATTCAACGGCTGTCGCAAATTTAAAACACTCGAAGAGACGTTCCATTAATACTCATAACAGCAAAATAGTCTTTAGCGTCCGTTCGAGTGATCTTGAGGAGCGAAAGATAGTATCGAGAACCTTTAGGTAACGTGATAAACGCTTCTTGATACTCCCGACGCTTCGGGATTCAATTTGCTATCGCAAATTAAAAACACTCGAAGAGACGGATAATTTATCATTGTAACTAGAATTTAAACCTCCCCGTCTGTTCGAGTGATCTCGAGGAACGAAAGATAGTATCGAGAACTCTTTAAGCAACGTAATAAACGCTTCTCGATACTTCCAACACTTCGGGATTCTACAGCTATCGCAAATTTAAAACACTCGAAGTGACGCTCAATTTATCATTATAACTAGAATTTAAACCTATCCGTCCGTTCGAGTGATCTCGAGGAACGAGAGATAGTATCGAGAACCTTTACTTAAATTTCTTTTTAGCCAAATTAGATAGCAACTCATACTCGTCATTTATCAAAGCCTCTTTTTTCGCTCTTGACCATTTTTTTATTTGTTTTTCAGTAACTATAGCTAAGTTTATATCGGTAAATTCAGCATAAAACACTAAAACTACAGGTCGTCTTTGAAAAGTATAACTATCTTTAAAAACAGCATTTTCATGTTGAAATAATCTTTTGGTTAAATCCGAAGTTACTCCAGTATAGTAAGAATCATCATTACATTTTAATATGTAAACAAAAGAAAGTTGCATTTAGTAAAACTAGGTATAATTATTTGATAATAAAACCTTATCGCCTCTCCCCGTCCGTTCGAGCGATCTCGAAGAATGAAAAATAGTATCAAGAACCTTTAAAAAACGTAATAAACACTTCTCGATACTCACGACACTTCGAGATTCAATTAGCTATCTCAATTTAAAAACACTCGAAGAGACGGATAATTTATCATTGTAACTAGAATTTAATCATATCCGTCCGTTCGAGTGATCTCGAAGAATGAAAAATAGTATCAAGAACCTTTAAGCAACGTAATAAACGCTTCTCGATACTCCCGACACTTCGGGATTCTACAGCTGTCGCAAATTTAAAACACTCGAAGTGACGTACTGAGAACAGATAAACTAAAATTTATTTCATTTCTATGCGTTTATAAGTTAGTAAACTAGCAACACCATTTTTAAGTCAACCATGCGTTCCATTAAAATCATTCTCTTTCTTATTTATAATTTGGCTTCAGCAACCATAACTTATGGTCAACATTCTGTGGCTAGAGATTGGAATGAACAATTACTAGATGCCATTCGTAATGATGTAGCTCGACCAACATCACATGCTCGGAATCTATTTCATAGTTCCATGGTTATGTACGATGCTTGGGCCATTTTTAATGACGAAGCTGAAACCATTTTACTCGGAAAAACCTATGGTAACTATACTTCTACTTTTTCTGGTATTCCAGAACCTACAGATAAAGAATCTGCCATACAAGAAGTATTGAGTTATGCCATGTTTACTTTACTCAACCATAGATTTCAAAATTCACCCTTGGTAAGTACCACAAAAAAGTCTTTTCTTGACCTTTTAGTTTCTTATGGTTATGACCCCAATTTTACAACAACCGATTATAGTACAGGCTCTTATGCTGCTTTAGGTAACTATTTAGGCAATGAAATGATTGCTTTTGGCCTGCAAGACGGCTCTAATGAAGCGAATGATTACGACAATCAGTATTATGAGCCCGTTAACCCGCCCATACAATTGAATACCTATGAAGAGACTATTGACATTGACCCAAATCGTTGGCAACCCCTCGCCTTTGATGTCTTTATAGATCAAAGTGGGAATGTTTCCAATTCTAAAACACCTGATTTTTTAGGTCCCGAATGGGGACAAGTCACACCATTTTGTCTACAACCAACCGACCTTAAAGTCTTAAACCATAACTTTAACAGCTATGTGTATAACGACCCGGGGCCACCACCTTACATTAAAAACTCAGATGAGGACGGAATTGACGATGCCTACAAATGGAATTTTTTATTGGTAGCGGCTTGGTCGGCACATTTAGATCCAAATGATAATACCTTAATTGACATTTCACCTTCAGCCATAGGCAATGCAGATATTGACAATTTTGACGATAACTTTGACGCCTATAAATCTTTTTACGATTTTACCGATGGTGGCGATTCAGGAACTGGTCATGCTATGAACCCAATTACAAACCTACCCTATACCCCACAATTGGTAAAAAGATCTGATTATACACGCGTATTAGCGGAGTTTTGGGCAGATGGCCCTGATTCAGAAACACCACCCGGACATTGGTTTACCATCTTAAACTATGTGAATGATCACCCCTTATTAGAGAAGCGATTAGGCGGAGAAGGCGAAATTATTGGCGATTTAGAGTGGGATGTAAAATCCTATTTAATGTTAGGTGGTGCCATGCATGATTGTGCCGTAAACACTTGGGGAATCAAAGGATATTACGATTATGTACGTCCCATATCGGCCATACGTTATATGTCTAGCAAAGGACAAAGCACCAATAAATCGTTACCGAGTTACAATCCACACGGAATTCCGCTAGTGGACGGATTAACTGCCGTTATTGAAGCTGGTGATGCCTTGGCTGGAACAAATAATGAAAACGTAGGTAAAATAAAAATATATGCTTGGAAAGGTCCTGATTTTATTGATGATCCTGAAACCGATACCGCTGGTGTCGATTGGATTTTAGGAACGCATTGGTGGCCGTATCAACGTGGTACTTTTGTTACGCCTCCTTTTGCGGGTTATGTTTCTGGACATTCTACGTTTTCTAGAGCTGCTGCCGAAGTAATGACATTGCTCACAGGAAATGAATATTTTCCTGGTGGAATGGGAATCTTTGATATCAATCAAAATGACTTTTTAGTTTTTGAACAAGGCCCCACGCAGGACTTCACCTTACAATGGGCAACCTATAGAGATGCCTCAGATCAGACAAGTTTATCACGAATTTGGGGAGGAATTCATCCTCCAATTGACGATATAAGAGGACGAAAAATTGGAGAAAAAATTGGTGTAGCATCATATAACATCGCCTTAAAATACTTTAATGGTGAACCAATTAACACGAATGATACAATCGTATGGAGCCTCTTCCCTATTCCTTTTGACAATGAAATTACATTACAGCAAGAAAATGCAGATACCTTTCAAGTTGACATTTTTACATCAACAGGTAAATTGGTCTATAACAAGAATATAGAACAACAAACCAATACTATTACATTAAGCTTGTTAAACCTAAATAAAGGTGTGTATTTCACCAAAATCACAAGCAATTCAGACCATTCAGTCCATTACGAAAAGATAATTAAACAATAAACATCTTATTTATTTTCTTGCAATAGTCAACTAATATAGGTTTACAATCGTGTGACTTGAAAACCAGTACGCGATAAATCTATATCTACAAAACGAGCCAAACTATTAGGTGGATTGTTAATTAGCGTTTGTCTTATTTTACTAGCCGCTTCTTGGTCCTTAGCAATGATAAAAATAAAACCACCACCACCCGCTCCCAGTAATTTAAAAGCAGAAGCATAATCTTTAATCAACGACAGAATCTTTTGAACTTCTGGCGGATTTGTCCCTGCATCTAATTGCTGATTCTGTACCCAAGTTTGAGCCACACAATTACTGAAATTCGTAAAATTACCGCGTTGTAACGCATCAATCGTGTCAAAAGCATGCTGTTTTATCTCTCCTAAAAGAGTATTGTTTTTGTTTTCATTTAGAAACATACATCTCACTATATCAGACAATATGTTTTTTGAAACACGCGTTATTCCTTTGTAATACAGCAACATACGTGCTTTATTTTCTGGTTCAGAAAAGATAAATTCTGGAGCCCATTTAATTTCAGGAAGTTGACTACTCCCCTTTTGCGTATGGATTAATTTTATACCTGGTAAAACTTTTCTCGTAAAGTGGAACTTGAAGATCCAATAAATTCTGATCAATTTGCTGACCTCGCTCGTTCCCATCTAAATACAGGTATGGGTGTCAATATTTTTCCTGACGGAGCATATCCAGGTAAGCGTCTACTTTGTCCGCCAGCATGAATTAAAATTCTCTTTTCTTTACCCAGCCATTGACTAAAACTTTCCGATATATCCTCTTTCCAACATTCTTTCAACTACCAAGTTGTACTGCCTCCAGAGCCTAAAGGTGTATTTTCTGGGTCAGTAGCACAAATCCATTCGTCGCGATTTTTATCTTCAATTTCATGAAAATAGTTGATCAGATTAGTAGGCAAAGAGAGTAATTTTTTCATAAGATAAATATACTTTATTAAGTATTTACAACTATTTGATTTTCCTATTTTATTTGTGCTACTATTTCTAAAGATAGCTAAAGTAATTTATTTGTTAAAAAAACATGAATAAGGGAATCCACTCTTTTTTATTACTCTAATTTTGCCCGATGCAAATAAAAAAAACAAGCCAATTTGAATTTATTGCTTTAATGGCATCGTTAATGTCCGCTGTAGCATTAGCTATAGACGCATTACTACCTGCATTATCGTATATAGGCATCAGTATTGGCACCCTTGAAGAAACGGACAATCAGCTAATCATAACCATGATTTTCTTGGGTTTAGGGATTGGCCCCTTATTATTTGGCCCCATTTCTGATAGTTTGGGTAGAAAACCTGTGGTTTATATGGGTTTTGGCTTGTTTATTATTGCCAGTTTTATTTGCGTTTATGCTACCAGTTTAAACATGATGATTGCAGGGCGAATTTTACAAGGAATTGGACTTTCAGCTCCAAGAACTATTGCTATCGCTATGGTAAGAGATAAGTACAGTGGTGATTATATGGCGAGAATCATGTCGTTTATTACCGTGGTTTTCTTATTGGTACCTACGGTAGCACCCGCTACTGGAAAATTTATTCTTGACCATTATAACTGGCAAGCTATTTTTTACAGTCAATTGATTTTTAGTGTGTTAATCTCAATTTGGTTTTGGAAACGCCAAGACGAAACCTTAGCTGTTGAAAATCGTGTTCCGTTTTCTTCGCACATCTTTATGAATGGCCTAAGAGAAATTCTAAAACATAAAGCGACCATAGGTTACACGGTAATTTCAGGATTTATCACTGGAGCCTTTATCGTATATTTAAGTGGAAGTCAACAAATATTTGAAAAACAATATTTAATGGTTGATCAATTCCCATTTATTTTTGCAGGATTAGCTATTGCCGTAGGTACAGCAACCTTTTTGAACGGAACCTTGGTGCTGCGATATGGTATGGAGAAACTGGTTACTTTTGCGTTGTTAGGTTTTATAACGTCTTCCTTTCTGTATTGCATATTCTTTTTCAATACAGGCAATCCACCCGTAGCCATTTTAATCGTATTTTTTGCCTTGCAATTCCTATCTATAGGATTTCTTTTTGGTAACTTAAGAGCATTAGCCATGCAGCCCGTGGGCCATATAGCGGGTATAGGAGCTGCAATTACTGGTTTTATCTCCACATTAATGGCAGTATCTATTAGCACCTATATTGGTAGATTTATAAACGACACTGCCCTTCCCTTATTTATTGGATTCTTTATTTGTGGTATACTTGCTTTTATAGTACTATTGCTTTTAAAAAGAGGGAAACTCAGGCTTCTTGCTCCACACATAAAAGAGTGATAACACAACTTGTTTCCTGATTAAAAAACCCTCGATACTAGACACCAAGTTATAACCCGTTACGCTTTAATTATCCCAAAACGATAGCTATTTTTATAACCATTCCAAAAAATAATCCATCATTTCTTCTTTAAGTTGACGATGTAATTTTGTGTAGGTACGCATATCATTACGTAAATTATGCTGTTCATTTTGCAGTCTACCATCAATTTCTTCATTTAAATCCGCAGCTTTAATACTCTTAATTTTTGCTTTACACCGATGTTGTAATTTAGATATGGCATCTTGCTCTATCATAATCTTATTCTGAAAACTTTCTAAAGGAACTAAAGCCCTCTTACTGAACTCCCTACTAGCTATCTCTTCAAGTTTTTTTTCAAATAAACCCATTTCCTTGGCATGAAACTTCAATTCTCTTCTCCAAATCTCTAAATTAAATTTTAAATCGCTTAAATACAATACTTTGGTCTCCATATTACTATTGTTTTAAATTATACATTAATGATTTACTAACTGTTGTTGCACATTGTTTGGTACAGGCTGATAAGCCGAAAATTTAGAACTAAAAGAAGCTCTACCTTGCGTTAAGGAGCGTAAACTAGTGGAATAGCCAAAAAGTTCCGCAGCAGGTGCGATACATTTTAATATCTGATAACGCCCGTTACTTTCAACACTTTGAATAATAGAGCGTCTCGATTGTAAATCAGTCATCACATTCCCAACCATCTCCTCAGGTACTTTTACGGTTAATTCTTGTGCCGGTTCTAATAATTTGGGATTCGCATTTAAAAAGGCCTCTTTAAACGCATGTGCTCCCGCTATTTTGAATGAAATATCATTAGAATCTACAGAATGCATTTTTCCATCATAAACCATAACGCGTACATCTCTGATATACGAATCCGTTAGTGGACCCGATTCCATTACTTCTAAAACCCCTTTCATTACAGATGGTAGATATCGCAAATCAATAACCCCTCCTACAATACAATTATAAAAAACAAGCTTTCCACCCCAAGGTAAATCCACTTCTTCTTTACCTTTAATATTAAATCCTTCAGGGTCCGACATACCCTCTTCCCAAGGTTCAATTTTCATATGTACTTGAGCAAATTGCCCAGCACCACCTGATTGTTTTTTATGCTTATAACTAGACGTTGACGATCGTTTTATCGTTTCTCTATAGGTAATTTTCGGTTTTTCAAAGTGTACTTTTATACCATATTCATTCTCTAATTGCCAATTTACAATGGCCAAATGCAATTCTCCTTGACATCCTAATATTAACTGTTTCGATTCTTTCGCATAATGAATGGTTACGGTTGGGTCTTGATTGTGAATTTTCTTTAAGGCCTCATTTAATTTTTCTTCATCCTTTTTATTTTCAGCAACAATAGACCTTCGGATTCTAGGCTCTGGGTATTTTATAGGTCTGATAGTAATAGATTTACCAACCTCGTGAAGCGTATCATTTGTTTCGGTATATTTTAATTTTAACGTAGCTCCAATATCTCCTACAGTCAATTTTGAAACAGGTTCACGCTTTTTACCATCCATAATAAACAATTGATTGATAGCCTCCGTTTCTCCATTTCTAGAATTTACCATTTTATCATTTACCTTAATCTCTCCTGACTCTACTTTAAAATAAGTGATTTGACCTAAACTAGGCTCATTAAGCGTTTTAAATATAAACAAACTTGTTGGTGCTTCTTTCTTACCGATAATATCTTTGCCCTCTAGAGTTTGCTCAATATTTAAATCCGCTGCTGCGGGAGCTACATTATCTATAAAGCCCATTAAACGACCTGTACCCATATCATTTAAAGCAGAAACACAAAATACAGGAAATAATTCTTGATTCAACATCCCAGCTTTAATGCCTTTACGCATCTCATCTTCATTTAAAGTGCCTTTTTCAAAGAATAACTCCAACAATTCGTCATCATTCTCCGCTGCTTTTTCAATTAATTCATTATGCAATTTATTAGCCAATTCCATCTGATCATCTGGGATTGGTAATTTCTCAGGCTTACCTCCTGTAGGTTTAAATTTATAAACTTTCATTTTAAGAACATCAACAATACATTGAGCTCCATCTATTTTAATGGGATACTGAATTTTAACCGCATTTTTCCCTACCAAAGAGGTAATGCTCTTAAAACTCTCATCAAAATTAGCATTGATATGATCTATTTGATTGATAACAAAAAGTGTTGGTTTACTAAATCTATCTACATAATTCCATATTATTTCTGTACCAATTTCTACACCATATTGTGCGTTTAGTACCGTAACAATAGTATCTGCCACCCTAATGGAAGAAATAATTTCACCTATAAAATCATCTAAACCAGGAGTGTCAATAATATTTATTTTATAGTTTCTCCATTCCGTATGTAAAGGCGTAGCAAACACCGAATTACCACGTTCTTGTTCCACCTCATGAAAATCTGATATCGTGTTTTTTGTTTCTACCGCTCCTCTCCTATTAATAAGACCAGCCTCAAAGAGCATTGTTTCTGAAAGTGTTGTCTTACCGCTATCATGAGCCCCTACAAAGACTACGTTTTTAATGTGTTTGTCGTCATATATTTTCATAGTAAAAGATTTAGGAATTAATTAGAACCCTAAAGCTAAGAAGAGAAAATCGGAAAAAACATGATATTTATTAGCTTTCACTAAAAAAGAAGAAATACATAAAATATATTTAAAGAACTGATTATCAAACGATAATAGATGTTATACATAGGGTCAATTTCAATATGAATTCATATTCCAATTGAAATAGCAATTAATTTTGGAAAAACAAACTGCACATTTTAAGGTAAAATATTCACTGAATCATAAACAACTACTTTTTTCCACAATGGTGAAGACTCTTCAATAAATCGTTTATGGTTGGGCTCTATTTGATAGGCATCATGGTCCTTTTTGGTCGCAAAAGTGAGCAGTAAGCTGAAGGAATAGGTACTATCAATAACTTCTCTATCCGTTTGAGCGGGAGTACCAACATGTTTGGTTTTAATAAAAACGGACTGGCTTATAAAGTTAATTAATGATTTTTCAAAAGCCGCTCTATCAACTGCACTATCCGGATTCTTTAACCAAAAAAACACGTTATGAGCAAAATTACCTTGAGTCATTTTATAAATTTTTAATGCTAATTTAAAATCAAATATAGAAAATCATTTTACTATATTTGTTGATAATCGAATATTTATGAATATGAAAAGTAAATTAATCAGTCTTTCAGTTGTTTGCGTTTTAATGCTAATTACTCCATGTTTACAAGCACAATCAGAAAATTTATTGATTTTCTCTAAAACGGAAGGCTATCGTCATAAATCGATTGAAACAGGAATTGTAGCCATAAAAAAATTAGCAAAGGAAAATGACTTTAATGTAACTGCTACTGAAGATGCTACCTATTTTAATGCTGACACTTTAAAAAACTATAAGGCCGTTTTATTTTTAAGCACCACTGGTAATATTTTAAACGAAGAACAACAAGACAGCTTTAAAAAGTTTATACAATCTGGTGGTGGATTTGTAGGTATTCATGCAGCAACAGATACAGAGTTTGATTGGCCATGGTATGGAAAATTAGTTGGTGCTTATTTCGCTTCACATCCTAAACAACAACAAGCCACTGTTACTATTATTGATTACAAACATATGGCAACCAAAATGCTACCAAAAAAATGGTCACTTTTTGACGAATGGTACAATTTTAAAGATATTAGTGAAGACATAGATGTACTTGCAAATTTAGATGAAACAAGTTATACGGGTGGTGAAAACGGTAGCCACCACCCTATTTCTTGGGTTCAAGAATATGACGGAGGTAAAATGTTCTATACAGGCATGGGTCACACTAACGAAGCTTTTGCTGATACCGACTTTTTAGCTCATGTTTTAGGCGGAATCCAATATGTATTTGACAGATCTAAAGAATAAGAACTTTTTAATAATTTAGAAGCTCATTTATTGCCGCCCCTAGTTTGTCTTTACCTAAATATTGAGACTCCAATTGAGGTTCAAAAGGAATAGGTGTTTCAATACTAGCCACACGCTTCACTGCAGCGTCTAAATATTCAAAACAATTTTCATGGATTAATGCTGAAATATCACTTGCCACACCACCAAATAAAGAATCTTCCTGAACAACAAGTGCCTTACCCGTCTTTTTAACAGAAGCATAAATGGTTTCTGTATCTAACGGCTTTAAAGTTCGTAAATCAATGACATCTGCAGAAATAGAAGTTTCTTTGAGATAATCTAAAACCCAATGTAAGGCATATCCAAAAGAGATAATAGTAATAGCAGTCCCCTCCTTAAGTAATGCCGCTTTTCCTAAAGGTAATGTATAGTAATCTTCGGGCACTTCTTGACGGATGCTTCTGTACAAGGCTTTATGTTCAAAAAACAACACAGGATTAGGATCTTCAATCGCCGTGGCCAATAAGCCTTTTGCATCATACGGAAATGCAGGGTAAACTACTTTTAAACCCGGTGTTTTAGTAAACCAAGCCTCATTCGTTTGACTATGAAAAGGACCAGCTCCTACACCCGCTCCACAAGGCATTCGTATAACAACATCTGCATGTTGCCCCCATCTGTAATTCGATTTTGCCAGTAAATTTACAATCGGGTTAAAGCCCGAACTTACAAAATCTGCAAATTGCATTTCAACGACGGACTTAATACCACTAATAGATAATCCATAAGCAGCAGAAACAATGGCTGATTCACATATTGGAGTATTCCTTACTCTCCCTTTGCCAAAAGCCTCTACAAAACCTTCTGTGATCTTGAAAACACCACCATATTCAGCAATATCTTGCCCCATAACCACCAAGTCATCATGACGCTCCATGCACTGTTTTAAACCCTGAGAAATAGCATCTATAAAACGAATAGTCTCATTATTACCTACGGGTTTAACCTCTTGATAATTAAATGATTTAAAAACATCACTTAATTCTTTTTCTAAATTAGGGATTAATCGTTCTTCATTAAATGCGAGCTCTAAATTTTCATTAATTTGATGCACCATTTCAACTTTAAACGAAACCTCCATTTCTTCAGTTAAAATTTCTTTATTCTTTAGAAACTCTTGATAATTTTCTAACGGATCTTTAGCACCCCATGTATCCAATAATTCTTGCGGTACATATTTCGTTCCACTAGCTTCTTCATGCCCACGCATTCTAAAAGTCATAAATTCAATAAATACTGGTCGCGGATTTTTACGTACACTTTTAGCAATGTCTGCTACTTTTTGATAAACATCGAGTACATTATTTCCGTCAACAACATGACTTTCCATACCATATCCTTTTGCACGATCAGCCAATTGCTCACAATTAAATTGCTCTTTTGAAGGTGTTGATAATCCATACCCATTATTTTCAACACAAAAAAGCACGGGTAAACTCCAAACAGAAGCCACATTTAACGCCTCATGTATATCCCCTTCACTCGTTCCACCTTCACCAGTAAACACCGCACAAACTTGATTGTTTTTTTTAAGTAAATTACCTAAAGCAATTCCGTCAGCCACTCCAAACTGAGGACCTAAATGTGATATCATTCCAATAATATGAAACTCTTGTGTACCGAAATGAAAACTCCGGTCTCTTCCATTAGTAAAACCATTAATTTTACCTTGCCATTGCGAAAACAAACGATACAACGGAACACCTCTCGAAGTGAAAACACCTAAATTTCTATGCATTGGCAAAATATATTCATCACTTTCTAAAGCGGATGAAACACCTATTGATATAGCTTCTTGGCCAATACCACTAAACCATTTAGAGATTTTACCTTGACGTAATAAAATTAACATCTTCTCTTCTATTAATCGCGGTAAAAGCAATCCTTTATATAATTCTAACAGCTTTTTATTGGAAAGATTTTTTTTAAAATACATAGGTAGAGTTGATGATTGACTTTAATAAATAAAAAAAAACGCTCTCAAATGTATTGAAAGCGTTTAATAAATTAAAATTTATAATTAATTATATTTTATAAGCATCAAAAATAGCATGCATCAACCTCTTTTTATCATTGATAACCTCCTCTAGAGAAATTGAAGTTTCCGTTCTTAAAACACCTTTGATTTCGTCAATTCTAAAAATAACATTCTTAGCATGTTTCGTATCAATTGCTCTTATTTTACAAAAAACAGCGAATTTACCAGTTGTCAAGTGTGCAACCGTTACTTCTGGTATCTTAAGCAGCTCATCAACAACTTGTTGAGTGAATGATGAATTCTCAATAAACACACCTATATAGGCTATAAAGGAATAATTCATTTTATCATAGTCAACCGTTAAGGTTGAACCTTTTATTACACCCTCCTCTTCCATTTTTTTTACGCGAACATGAATTGTTCCTGCAGAAACCAGCAATTTTTTTGCAATATCTGTAAATGGGGTTCTAGCATTTTCGATAAGAACATCAATTATCTGATGATCTATTTCGTCTAGTTTGAATTTTGACATATTATGTTATTTTCATTAAAAATACTAAATTCTTACTTTTTCCCTTAAAAAACTAATAAAATGTGATTTAATTGTCAAAAAGTTTACTAAGTGACAATTTGGTCTTATATTTTTCACCTTTTTTATTGATAATCGTATTGGCACTATAATCAGATAAATCGCCAACAATCTCAATAGTGGGTCTAAAAATTATTTTTTTATCTTCAAGCGTTTCTTTAAATAATACACCAACATCTACCAACCTATTTTCTTCTACCAACTCAATGTTTTTGTAAATAATATCTAAAAATGACTTTTCATTATTCGGAATTTCAAAATAAGCTTCATAATTTGAATTATCTTTCTCTGACGCTATAAAGGAAATTCCAGCTACTAAGCTTATAAAATTAAATCGCCTAACCTCTTCCCTATTATAATCATCTTGATAATGCCCCGCCTCTATTAATATGGTATAGTATCCTGCTTTCTGAAAATTATCACCTGTAGCAGTAGGGTAAAACTCATCTGTATACCTGCCAATTTGCCCAGGAATTACCTGTGCTAACGAACTAAAAATCGCATTAATAACTGACATTGTTATTTTTCTACCTTCAGTTACCTCACGCGATTCTTCTTCTGACGGTGCTAAAAAAGAAATGGTTGCCGGATAGTCTCCTACATTAAATATAGTACGCTGATCATGTAAATTAAAACAATATTTAGGATTAACATCTTTTAAAACAGCTTGTAATATTTTACTTTCAGGTGCTTTTACAGTAACAGCATCACGGTTTAAATCAATATTTTGAGCATTTACTCGCGTATATACAGCAGCACCGTCTGGATTCAACATTGGTACAAACACCAAAGTACACGTTTTCAAAATCTCATTCACCATTAAATTACCATCATCATCTAACCATTTTAACAAATCAAATAAGGCTTTTGTCCCTGTACTTTCATTTCCATGCATTTGTGACCAGAGCAATATTTTTATCTTACCACTACCAATGGTAATTTTATGAATTGGTATTCCTTTATAAGAATGTCCAATAATTTTTTTAGAAAATTTCTTTGATAAATTCTTCAATAAAGGTTCAATATCAGCATAGGTAAGATACCTTCCAAATAGATTATTTTCTTTATGGTTTTTACTCCAAGAAACTAATGTGTTTAAATCTGTTATATTCATTTTACAAATGTAAATAAAGTAATGTTTACAATTGTAAAATATATAATTCATTTTCTCCTCCCTAATTCCTATCAGATAATTACAAATGTAAATATATAATAAATATAACATTTAAAGTGCTATATATCAACATTTAAAATAACATTAAGTGAAGTTTTAATTCAATAATATAATTAATATTTTAATTATTTAACGTGTAATCAAAATCTATTTATTTACATTTGTAACTTAATATAATAATGTGATTAACAACATAGACTTTTCGAAACGACTAAATATGGTGATGGAATATTACCAACTCTCTGCTACTGTTTTTGCCGAGAAAATTGGGGTGCAACGCTCTAGTATTTCACATTTATTATCAGGTAGAAACAAACCCAGTTTAGATTTTGTTTTGAAGGTTTTGGAGCACTTTAAAGAAGTTGAATTGTATTGGTTGTTAAAAGGCAAGGGAACATTCCCATCTAAAAAAGAGGCGTCCTCCTCCACCACTATTTCCAATAACGATGCCCCCATTATTAAATTAAAGGAAAAGAGCCTTCAAAATAATATTGACCGAATTATCATTTTTTACAAAGACGGAACATTTGAAAATTATACTGAAAAAAGCAACTAATAGCAATTGCGTAATTTCAATTTTGATTTCACTTTTAAATATCAAAAAATGCAACGCATAAAAAAAGCCTCACATTTTTTAATGTAAGGCTTTTTTAACGGCTACAATCTGCTAAATAAGAATTTACTTAATAGCTGCAATCCCCTTTTTAACAATTGCGATAAGCTCCTCTTTATTAGAAGAATTTAACTGCTCTTTACCAACCTGTACTTGTTGTAACATTTGTTTTATAATAGCATCTGCACCATATTTTTTAAATTGTTCTGCTTTTGACACAAAATCATCAACCATAATTTGCGTAGCTTTTACATTGTCACTCGTAGCAATCCATTGAAATGCTTGACCATACAACGCTTGTACTTTAGGATCTGGATTAAAAAACAATCCTGCAATAATTTTATCAGCAATAAATGGCATTTCTTGAGTTAAGCGTTCGCTTACATAAACTTCTAACAAACCATTTACCATCCCTTTTTTATCTATGGGATTGGTAATACTAATCGCCTTGTCAATAGCTGTTCTTTTATCTATCTTATAAAGTGCACCAATAGCATTTGATTTCACAGAGTATGACTTACTTTCCATTGCATCTTTAAAAACATCAGCATATTTAGTATCGCTTAAACCACCAAGTATATTAATAGCTTTTGATCTTACTAATGTTTTATCATCAGACGTTGCTAATTTCTCAACCATCTTTAAAACACCTTTATCTTTACTAACATCTATTTTATCAAGAGCTAAAATTCTTAATCCGTAATACTTATCATTTAACGCTTTTGTCAATGTTTTATAGGACTCTTTATTATCCTGATCTGCCGCTAATATTTCAATAGCTTTTCTTCTATCCAAATAATTAGCATTTTTCATAGTGTATTGATAAATATAATAGTCAATAGATTTTTCATCTTTTATTTGAGCCAATAAAATTTTATCCGCATCAACATTTACCAATTGTGGTTTTGTTTTATACTTAAAGGTAAATTTCTCTTCTTTATTTTTAATCGTAACATTATAACGCTCTACGACATCATTCTCATAAACATCAATAGCTAAAGGAAAGTCAAAAAGCTTATCAGTAGTTTGTTTTATCAATACAGTTACTGAGTTACCTTCATCATTATAAATATAACTCACATTTAATTTAGGATGTCCAGAATTGAAATACCATTGGTTAAAAAACGGATTCAAATCTTTTCCACTAACTTCTTCCAACGCTAAACGCAACTGATGAGCTTCACCCGTTTTATATTTATTCGTTGTTAAATACTCTTTTAACCCTGCAAAGAAAGCTCTATTACCTAAGTAATTCCTTAACATATGTAAAATACCACCACCTTTATTATATGATACTGCATCAAACATATCTTCTCTACTACTATAATGAAAACGGACTAAATTTTTAGATTCGTTACCGCCCATATAATATCCTTGCAAATCATCGTAACGATGAGCATCTGCATAGTCTTTTCCATATTTATGTTCTTGCCATAAGTACTCGCTATAATTAGCAAATGATTCGTTAACAGATAAATTACTCCAACTCTCTGCTGTAACTAAATCGCCAAACCAATGGTGAAACAACTCATGAGCTATTGTATTTTCCCAAGTATTCTCATCAATAAGTTGACCCGAAGTTTGATTGGCATTTTCAGCATGAATTACTGCTGTTGTGTTTTCCATAGCTCCACTCACGTAATCTCTACAAACTATTTGAGCATATTTTTGCCAAGGATATTTTACACCAGTCAATTCAGAAAAGAAAGTGATCATTTCTGGAGTATTACCAAAAATCTCTTTCGCATAGGGCTCATATTCTTTTTCTACATAATAATCTACAGCAATATCATTCCAAGTATCTTTTACAATACTAAATTCTCCTACGCCCATAAAAAACAAGTAAGGAGCATGCTTTTTATCAAAATTCCAATAATCAGTTCTTGTTCCGTCTCCATTATCAGTTTGACTCTCTAATAATCCGTTAGACAATGTAACATATTTTTTAGGCACAGTCATATAGATTTCTTCTGAAGTCTTTTGATTAGGACTATCAATGGTAGGAAACCAACAACTACTAGATTCTGTTTCTCCTTGTGTCCATATCTGAGTTGGCTTGTCAGGGTCAGTTTCTAAAGGGTCAATAAAATACAATCCTTTAGCACTTGTAATAGCTGCACTCCCTTCTTGCGTTACTTCTTCTGGTCTTGCTGTATAAGTTATATGTAAAGTATATTCTTCATCTTTTACATAGATGTTTTCTAACTTTATAACCAACTTATTTCCATCATAGTCATATTTTAAAGACTTACCATCTCTAGATACTTTGTGAATCAACATCCCCTTTGCATCTAAGGTTACGCTTTGAACAGGATAAAAATGAGGTTTTAATGTAACCCACGCTT
Organism: Aureibaculum luteum; assembly: GCF_003449015.1. Lineage (GTDB taxonomy): Bacteria > Bacteroidota > Bacteroidia > Flavobacteriales > Flavobacteriaceae > Aureibaculum > Aureibaculum luteum. The sequence goes on from NZ_QRGD01000002.1 coordinate 718,937, forward strand.
CACCAGCCATTTGACTTTTAGCAAAATCAAATGAAACTTTTAACTTGGTGTGCACTAAATCATTAATTTTCTCTCTTTCAGATTGATAGACCGGTTTTACCGAGATAGAATCTACTTTTTGAGCAAAAGAAAAATTAAAGATTGTAATTGTAATTAGAAAACTTAGAATTATTTTTTTCATTGTTTATAGTATATTTAGGCCACAAAGATAAACTTTTATAGAAATTATTCAATCGTTTTTTTTGGTGACAAGGCGAATACACTTGAGGTTTGGAAATAGACAACAAAAGTAACGACTTGGTTTTTGTTCATTTATTTGAATTGGCTGATGTATTTTTACAAAACAAAAAATAAAACATAAAAAAAACCTGAACGCAATTTGCGTTCAGGTTTTTACTTTTTTAGAACAACAAGCATAAGTACTTGTGTTATTTATCGTAATTCAAATTAGAATTATTTTATGTTCTTTGCTAAATCTTTTAAGCCTTTAAAGCTATCTCCATCAATATTACCTATTTCATTCATCATCTTAAGAATTTTACCAGGTTCCATTTTATCACCCAATACTCTAACTAAAGCAAAACCTTGGGTTTTGTCGTTTCCATAAACAATTAATTCATCGATAGTATTATCTTCTTCACTTCCTTCATATTTAATGACAACATCTCTACCTTTATCCTTAAAACGGATCAGTTCAACATATTTATCATCTTTAATAATGGCTTTTACTTTTGCTTTTTCTAACGCATACTGAGCCTCATTCGCCTTGTTTTTCACAAAAGCAAGCACATTTAATTTTTTTATAGACGCTAATGTGCTCTGTGCATCTGCCGATGCATCATCTTTTAAACTTACCAAGCTTGCGGGTAAATCTAAAGAAATAAAGTTATCATCATCTTGATTGTCTATATAATACTTTTGCAAAGACGGGCTACTTCCACATGAAGTAAATAATAGCATTACAATTGAAATAGATAGTATTTTGGTTATAGTTTTCATTGGTGTTTATGTTTGTGATTATCAAATTACTTTTAAAAAGGAGTCCCCTTTTACGAAGACCTAAAAGAGGCTTAGTTTTTCTTTTTTACATCTTTTAAATGCTCACCTCCTTGAATATTCATTTGCTCTGTAAGCTTAGAGATTTTATTCAAATCAATATCACCAGTTATAGAAACAATTACGGCTTTTGCATCACGGTCTGCACCACCCATGTTAGTACTTATACCATCAATAAACATAAAAAGTTCTTTTACATGATCTGCATCTTTACCCTCTCTTATATAAATTTTAACATTTCCCTCTTTATCCTTAACACTCATTAGTTCAGATAACTTAGAAGACTTTAAGTAACTAGCTACTTTAGCTTTCATTTCTGCGGCAATTGAAACATTTTCGGTAGCCAACACTCTTAAACTATTAAGACCACTTACAAGGCTAATATACTCTTTTGCATCATCTGTTTCTCCAGCTACTTTACCCATTAGCTCAAACATTTTTTTATTTACCGTTACTACAGATACATCATCCATATCAGCAAAATTATCAAATGTTGATTGAGCAAAAGTTGCTAAAGGTGCTATTACTAAAGCCAGGGCAATTATTAAATTTTTTGTTTTACTCATTATATTTCTATTATTGTTTTTGAGATCGTTATTTTTCATTGAAAAGTTCATTTCTTTATTATTATATAGTATGTTCATAATTTCTATTTTTTAGTTGTTTTTAAATACTTTATTCTGTGTTTTTTGAAACTCTTGTAATCCAGCAATAGCAACACTTTCTCCTTTATTTAGATTTTGAGAAATCAATTGGAATGCTTTCTGAGTTTCTTGATAAGCCAGTTGGGCTTCTATACGCTCTTGATCTGATAAACTACCAGGTTTATTAATCGTATAAATACTAACTAATAAGATTGCTGCAGCGGCTACTGAGGCCCATTTCCAATACGGCTTTTTAGTTTTTAAAGGAATGGTCTTCGTAAAACGTTCTGCTTTACTCTCATTAAAATAACCGAACATTGCTTTATATTCTAGTAAATGTACCGGTGTATTATCTTGTTGAAAATAGGCTGCCAATACCTGCTCTTCTTGCAAAGAAGTTTCAGCATTTTCATATTTTTCAATTAGTTGTTCTATGTTAGCTAATTCCATAGTTATGTTGTTTTATCAATTGTTGTCTTATTGTTTTTCTTGCTCTCGACAATGCTACACGCACCGCTGTTGGCTGTAAGTCAAGAATCTTGCCGATTTCTTCAAATTCAAAATTCTCAATATCTCTTAATTGTATTATTAATTTCTGTTTTTCTGGTAATTTCTCAATCAATTCATGTACTTTACTTACACTATCTTTTACCTCAATATCTCTTTCCAATGAGATATTATTATCCTTATAATTACTATGTACTAATTTTAAATTATTTGAGCGTTTTGCTTTTAATTGATCTAAACAATAATTTTTTGTCATGGTCATTGCAAAAGCTTCAACACTACTATAATTTTTCAGCTTACTTTTATTCTTCCATAATTTTAAGAATAACTCTTGCGTTGCATCCTCAGCCTCATCAATAGAGACTAACAACCTTTTAGCTAATCTAAAAACTTTGTCTTTTAACGGTAAAACTGTATTTAAAAATTCAGTTTGTTGCATTTTGGTTTGGTTTGGCACTAATTACACAAATTAACACGAATTTTTCTGTTTCATCGTCCCATCTCTATTTTAAAGACGATTAAGTGCTCATTTTGTTACTAATGTTTTTTTTGGTTTGATTATTGTTAGACTTAAATTCAATGATTAGAAATTGTTTAAATCTAAAATCTAATGTTTCAAATCTGTTGTCTATAATTTAAGACGAACAAGTGATCTTTTTGTTACATAGCATTAAACTATTGTAATTATTTTCCTTAATTTGCGACAAATTTTAAAAAAAATATATGAAGAAATTGGTATTAACCACCGTTACTCTCCTTACCTTATTATTTATCAGTTGCGATAAAAACAAAGATGAACCTCAAGAACCAATAGTTGAATTAAACAATGAAATTAACGACTTTGTTTGGCAAGGGTTAAATACATATTATTATTGGCAAGAAGATGTACCTAATTTAGCAGATACAAAAAATGATGAATTGAGCGATTACAACACCTATTTAAATAGCTATAGTGATCCTGAAGAATTATTTGAATCCTTACTGTTTCAAAAAGGTGTATCTGACAGATTTTCATGGTTTATTGATGATTATAGAGCTTCAGATGATGCTCGTAGAGGGGTTAACGATGCTTTTGGATTTGAATTTTCTTTAGCTAGATTGAATGATGATAGTGATGATGTTATAGGTTACATAACCTATATTGTTCCCAATACCCCTGCATCTGAAGCGGGATTAAAAAGAGGTGACGTTTTTAATGTTTTTAATGATATTACATTAAATATAAATAATTATTCAGTTGTCAATAAATATTATAGCGATAATAATATTTCGATGAAGTTTGCCACATTAGAGATTAACAACTCAGAGGCTTCTGTTGTTTCGAATGGAAAAGAAGCTAGTTTAACATTGCGAGAGGTTGTAGAAAACCCTATTCATTACTCAAGTACTTTTGATATTGATGGAAAAAAAGTGGGGTATTTAGTTTATAATGGCTTTAAATACACGTTCCATGGCGAGATGAATGATGTTTTTGGAGAATTTAAATCACAAAACATTCAAGAATTAGTTTTAGACTTAAGATATAATGGAGGTGGTTCTGTATTAACATGTGCTTATTTATCAAGTATGATTTATGGAGATGCTTCGACTAGTGATATTTTTGCCAAGTTAATTAATAATAGTAAAAATTCTGAAGATGACTCTTATTATCCATTTTTTAATACCGCTAGAATTTATGATATAGAAGGTAATAGTACTGGAGATGTAGCTATAAACCGTTTGTCAACAATTAATAAACTATATGTAATCGTATCAGATGATACCGCCTCAGCAAGCGAAATGGTAATTAATGGGTTGAGAGCCTATATGGGAGATGCTAATGTTGTTTTAATAGGCACAACCACCTATGGAAAGAATGTAGGGTCATTTACAATTTATGATTCATTTGATTTTGGCACTTCTGGAATTAACTTAGCTCATACAAACGCAATGCAACCTATAACATTTAAAATATTTAATAAATTAGACCAAAGTGATTACACAGCAGGATTTGAACCTGACATTCCGCAAGTTGAATACATTTCTGACATGAAACCATTTGGTGATGTTGATGAACCTTTATTAAAATTAGCTTTAGATGATATATCTGGCACAGTAAGTAGAAATCAGAATACAAAGGGATTTGAATTAAAAAGTAAAAAAGTATTTAATTCTGCTGACAAAAGACAATTTTCTAAGGAAATGTATATCTTACCCCAAGAATTAAAATAATAAATTACAATTATAAAAAGCTCATTTTACAAATTGTAAAATGAGCTTTTTAAGTTTTAGACTATGCGAATAGATAAATATTTATGGACAACCCGGTATTATAAGACCCGTAGTAAAGCTACAGATGCTTGTAAAAAAGGGCATATAAAAATAAACGCATCTAACTGCAAACCTTCAAAAGAGGTTTATATAGGCGAGAAAATTTTAGTCCGCAAGAATCAAATCAATTATGAATTAGAGGTGTTAGACTTACCTCCTAACCGCGTTGGTGCCAAACTTGTAGATCTTTATCGTAAAGACACGACACCTAAAGAAGCTTTTGAAAATTCAGAAGTATTAAAGTATTCCAAAGATTATTATAGAAAAAAAGGAACTGGTAGACCTACTAAAAAAGACAGAAGAGATATTAACGATTACACAGAAGAAGAATAATTGAAATGTTTTTTATTCTAAATTTCTAACATAAAATAATGATAGACAAAGCATTGAATTGTTTTAAAAAGAAAAAACACCGTATTTCTCTTTTTTTTTATAATTTCTCTCCTTATTTTTAGTTTTAAATTATCAAATTTTATTACATTTGCACTCGCATTAAAAAATTAATGCTGTTCATTAAAATTTTGGAGAGGTGCCGGAGTGGTCGATCGGGGCTCCCTGCTAAGGAGTTGTACTCGTAAGGGTACCGGGGGTTCGAATCCCTTCCTCTCCGCAATCAAATAAAGCTGCGTGTAAAATTTTAGCAGAACAAAGTTGTCAAGCTCGCTTGTAAAACTTTGAGAGGATAAAATTTTAAAAAGTGCCATGGCACTTTTGCAGATTTATTTGCAGTATGTGATAAAAGGGAACAACATTGTTAATCCCAACCACAACCAACAAAGCATCAATTGATGTTTGAAATATTGTTTTACAGTGATAACTGTTTTTTTCGGGGTGTAGCGTAGCCCGGTTATCGCGCCGCGTTTGGGACGCGGAGGTCGCAGGTTCGAATCCTGCCACCCCG
>NZ_QRGD01000020.1 GCF_003449015.1 Aureibaculum luteum
ATGACCTTACTCCACTCTTTTGTTCTTTCTGTTTCTATACTTAAATTTATAACTATATTTATAAATGCTAACTTAAGATACACAACAACGTCAGTCTGTCTAATAACTAAATTTCAATCGCTGAGAATCGCCTATTCAGAAATTTTCAAAGACACCTGCCCGAATATTAAAGTTACGAAAACAGGTTATTAGACAGTCTGACGTTAGGCACAATTGAAATGAAACGCACAGTAATACTAGGAGCAGGTGCTTCAAAAAGCTACGATAAGTCTAAAACAGGAGTTAGAATGCCTGTTGCAATAGATTTTTTCGAAACCTTCCGGAAATTAGACATTTCAAAAAATCCTTGGGTGTTAATTGGAAATATTATTACCTACATCTCTGAAAGAAACAACGATGATATTCTTGAATTTTTGAACTTTTCAGAAGATATTGAGATGCTACATTCTGAAATACAAGAAAAACTATACGAAGCTCTAAAACGAGGAAACTTTTTTAGTAAAGATTATGATGTAAGGTTACTAAAATCGTTTAACGAATTAATCTTTGTATTTGTTAGCGTAATTAACGAAATCCAAAACGGAGATGTTTCAAAACCACATTTAAATTTAGCTAAACAACTTTCAAAAAACGATTCAGTTATAACATTTAACTGGGATACTTTAATGGATAGAGCTCTAAAGTCTGAAACAGAATGGAATATCGAGAATGGCTATTTTGTAAAACCAACTGCAATATTTAATGATGAATGGATAAAACAAAACGGAAATGTAATCGACAACGAATTTCCTAAATTACTAAAACTTCACGGTTCAAGTAATTGGCTTACGAGTCATTTACAGCCAAGTGAAGAAGGGAAATTAGAATTGAGCCAAGAAACTGATGCAGAAGATTTTTACGTATTTGAAAATGCTACTAAACCATATTCAACATTTGCAGGTAGATATATGTCAGGATATGAGGAGTTTTCATTTGGCTATTATCCGCCAAATCTTCCATTGAAAGGAAAAGAAGCACCTGAAGGTTATCTTTATGTTAGAAGCAGGATTAAAAACCCATTGATGCCTGAAGGAAAAGCAGATGATAATGGGTTACCTTCAATGCCATTAATTATTCCGCCTGTTAAAAGCAAAGAATATGATTTGTTTGGAACTTTATTCACTCAAATTTGGAATGAGGCACAAAGAGAAATAGAAATAGCTGATGAAATTTTTATTATTGGATATTCCTTTCCTAAAACTGACATAAGGACTGATAGATTGTTTAAAAGTGCATTTATTAAAAGAACAACGATTCCAAAGATTATAATAATTAATCCAAGTCCTGAATTAATATTTGATAGATTCATTTACGATTATGGAATCCCAGAATCACATATTACAGTTAAAAAAGAGTATTTTGATGAAACATTTAAATTTGAATAAAAACAACTGTGCCTAACAAAGTACTGTGGTAAAAAACAAGTAAAAACTCATTAATTTTTCTCTAAAGTACTTTTATAAGCATCATCATATATTAATCCTGATTTTGCAATAGCAAAAGCCTATTTTTATAGCTAAGCTGCCATTTTATTTTTCTTAAAAACTACCTGTAAGTTCTCTTTAAATTATTACCTAAAATATTACCTTAATTTATTTTTTCGTATATTACGTGTGTAAGTCGCTCAAACATAGTATGTAAACACCAGCCCCCCTTTGTTTTTAGCAACTCACATTAAAATATTTTATATTGGTTAGATAAGCATACCTAGTAAACATACGCACACGTTGTACAGAATTTCAGCCAAACAGTCATAATTCAATAACTCAACACAAAAATTTATTATACTTATGAAAACCTCAAAAATCATAACAATTATTATCATGATATTTTGCATGATGCCTTCCTCTGCTCAAAACACATTAGAAACTACTTTAATTCAAACTATTAATACAAATAAAAAAAACTTAAATCAACTAAAAAAAGCACTTGAGTATGAAGAAAAATTTTTAACTGAATTATTAAATCTAGAAGGAGATAACTCAATCTTAATAAAGAAAAAAACAAGTGATAGAGATAAAGTAAAAAAAGAGATTTTAAAATTAAAAGCATCACTTTTTGAGTTAAGTGAACAATTAAAAAAAGAAGTTGCGATTAATAATGAAAGCAAAATAACAAATAAAGATATCATACCACTGACACTTCAATCTGATGATAAGTATTGGTTCAATCAGGATATTAGAAACCCAATTTCATTTACTGAATTTATTATTAGAAACCCTAGAACTAACGGTACGGATAAATTAACTAAACCTTCAAATTTATCTTCATATCATTATATCAAACCTGGTTCAATAATTAATATCTTATTTAAAAAAGATGTCTATAATAAACTAAAAGAGACTGACATCACAATTAAAGCATATTTAAAACGTGTGGATGGAACCGTAGTTCCAATTGATGTTAGTGGATATTTCGATGTTAAATTAGATACTAATCAAGAGGAATTTGAAAAAAACATTGCTGAATCTTATCAAGATGGTTTGGAATATAATTACAAAGTTAATCCAACAATAAGAGGTCCTATTCAATCTGAAGTAAATTCTAGCATAGCAAACCCACAACCACAGGATAAGCTAATCATAACCGTAATTAACAGCTCTGATGGTAATGTCTCTTTCACAACTACATTTGAATTTGAGGATTTTGGATGGGAAACTACACCCAGCGGTGGCTTCTCTTGGGTGAATACAATCAATCAAAATAATGCTAATTTCAGACCAGCTGGTAGCTCAGGAGTAAGTTTTCATTATAAATTAAACAAAGGCTCAAAATTTATTACGAATTTTATAAATCCAAGTTTTGGGCCAGAATTAATTGTAATGCAAGGTGCAAATGAAGACACTTTAATAGGTCTTGGTTTATCAGTTTCAACTTTTATGCGAACAGTTAAATTTGGTTATGGCTGGTATTTAGTGGGCGAAAATGGTAAGCCTTATTTTTCAATTGGAGTAAATTTTATAGAAGGTTACAAATCAATTTCTTCTATTTTAAGTAGATCTCAAGATTAAAACTATGAACAACAAAGAACTGAGGTGAAAATCACTTAATTTTTTATTAGAATACTTCTATAGCTGTCATCATAATTTAACCTAACTATTACACTTTCCCTTTGCTCCTCTTCGCTAATAAATTACTCTACAAGCCTTATTGTATTTACACGTTATAACACTACTTCCAGATGCTACTATCGTTGGACATAAACCAACATAACCAAAGAACTTTGATGTCATTTCATTTTATTTAAAACCAATTGTAATTCCTATTCAAATTATTCCCCAAAATAGGACCCCTATATAACTGTTTTTTGTAACTTTGAGAAGTAGTCGCTGAAATATTGTATAAAAACCCTAGACTTTCCATTGTTTTAGCAGCTCAATTAAAAATAATCTACATAACGGGTATAAACGTATTGCGTTTATACAATTGTTACCCAACATATAGAAAAAATTCATGATTAAAAAACTACATTTTACATTTTTCTTTATTTTTCTATTCCAACACGCTTTCTCACAAACGGTAGTTCAAATGGAGAAAGTTAATGGAGTTTACCAAATTCCTTGTAAAGTCAATGGAGTTGAAATGAAGTTTATTTTTGACACAGGAGCTTCTGATATTTCGATTTCCAAAACAGAGGCTGACTTTCTGGTTAAACAAGGACTTTTAAAAGAGGAAGATATTATTGGCACTCAAAAATATAGAATTGCTGATGGCTCAATTTCCGTGGGAGTGAAAATTACAATTAGAGAAATAAAAATTAATGATATTTTTATTAATAACGTAAGTGCAACTGTAATTGATAATGATAATGCACCATTACTTTTTGGTCAATCAGCACTTTCCAAATTTGGTAGATTTGAAATTGAAAATGATATTTTAAGAATTTATCAAAAAGAAAATAGAAATAACCTCGAGTTTTTAGGAATTGACTTAACTAAAACTATTGGAGACTTTGGATTAAGTCGTTTTAATCTAGTAGATGCTAAACCGATTCTTGGAATTCCGTTTGATGCTTGTAAAGTGTCAAAGGAGCACGAATTAAAAGATTTCGAATTTGAGAAACAAAGTGTTGTATTTGACAAAGAAGGCAAAATTTTTATGGTTGGTTTAACAAAAGAACCAAGTGGTAAATATGGCTATGACAAAGAAAAATATGCGAAAGAATTCTTCGAAAATCTTTACATAAACTTGTCTACTAAATTTGGAACGAGTGATACTAAAATGTTAAAATCTGCCGAATGGAAAAAAAGAAATTTTGAATTGTTAATGAACATTGATTCTGATTATAAAGTTGGATTATTTTACATACCAAAGATTTTTATCAATCAAGATTTGGTTATGGGTGATGATAAGCCAGAAAAAGAATATAAAAAAAATGAAACTTCAAGTCCAAAGAATGAAGCTGAATTTAATGAAGAATTAAGGGAATCTGGGGCAGAATTGATTGAGTTAGTTTATAACAAACATCCTGCTTATAATAACTGGAACCTAAATACCAACACAAAGGGTAAGGTTTTGTATATTAATATGGAAAGTGAAATAATAAGTATGAGACCTAAATCCCAAAACAAAGCTGGAAGAAAACAAATTAAAGATATAGAATTTGTAAAAAGCAAAGAAATTGCTTATAATATTTATAAATCATACATTTCATCGGACTCAAAAGAAAACATAGAATTTCAAGCGAGTATTTGGGATAAAATAGTGATTGACTTTTATTTTTCCTATATAGACGGTTCAAATTCAAGCCTCAAACACTCAATCACATCGCAAGGAATGTTAGCAATTGGTGTGCCACTTACCAAAAAGAAATTTGATAGATATTTCGAATAAATACATTGGGTAATCGAGTGGATGGCTCCGCCAATAATTGACGGAGTGCACCCCTCACACCACCGTACATACGGGTCTCGTATACGGC
>NZ_QRGD01000021.1 GCF_003449015.1 Aureibaculum luteum
ATGACCTTACTCCACTCCTTTGTTCTTTCTGTTTCTATACTTAAATTTATAACTATATTTATAAATGCTAACTTAAGATATACAAACACGTCAGTCTGTCTAATAACTAAATTTCAATCGCTGAGAATCGCCTATTCAGAAATTTTCAAAGACACCTGCCCGAATATTAAAGTTACGAAAACAGGTTATTAGACAGTCTGACGTTATACGCAATTCCTCCTTCTGTGGAAAAAACAAATCATTACTTGAAGCTTACGACTAAATAGCTGAAAAAAAAATGAACATTGCGGCAAAAACCCAATAATTCTCTCTAAACCATTACATACAACTTCTACAGTTTTTTAGTTAAGATGAATATTTTTTTGTCTAAATTTGACAAGTTGAGTTTTAACATGTTTAAAAACAACCATGTCATGACAGAAAGCTTTGGTCATTTTATTAGAAAGAAAAGAACTTGGTTGGAATCAAACCCAGCTTGCGTTTCAACTAAATATTGATGCTGCCAAATTAAGCAAAATTGAAAACGGTATTTTTTCACTACAAGAAGATAGATTACAAGAAATTTCAAAAATGTTTGAAATGAATTACGATGAAGTTAAGGATATGTTTTTCGCGGATGAGATTGCAAAAACTATTTATAAAAATCAATGTACTGTTGATACGTTGAAGCTTGCTGACGAAATATTGACATATTATATTAGTACTAATGCCAAACAAGGACAAATAGAATTTAAAAAATGAGTTTAACTTTTGTTGATTTATTTGCAGGTGCTGGAGGGGCATCGACAGGATTAATATCTGCTGGTCTTAAACCAATAGGTGCAATAGAAATTGATGATTGGGCATCGGATACCTACGAACGAAATCATCCCAATGTAAAATTAGTAAGAGGGGATATATCGAAAATTTCTGATACTATCTTAAGTAATTTTAAGGGGGCAGATGTAATTGTAGGAGGTCCACCCTGCCAAGGTTTTTCAATTGCAGCAAGCAACAGAAGAAACGAGAATGACCCAAGAAACAAGCTTTACCTTGAGTATGTTAGAGCTGTAGAACTGATTAAACCTAAGTTTTTTATTGTTGAAAATGTTAAAGAAATAGTAAAATTCAAATTAAAAGAGGGTGGATTATTGTTAGATGATTTTAAATCAAAGCTTGAAGCAATTGGATATAATGTTTCTTTTAGTTTTTTGAATTCTAAAGATTTCGGTGTACCACAAGATCGAAAAAGGTTTTTTATGATTGGTTCTCTTAATCACAAAATAGATTTTTCACTTTTGAATAGCTTTAAAAAACCTGAATTATCATTATGGGATGCAATATCAGATTTACCAACTCCAATTACAAAAGTCGACACAGTTCCTTATGACAAGAAAACTGTTAATGAATATCAGATAAACAGCAGGAACGGATCTGACATGGTATACAACCATGAACCAATGCGGCATACAGCAAGAGTTATAGAACGCTTTAAGTTAATTCCAATAAATGGTAATACGCAAAGTGTTCCTGAAGAATTTAGAAATAGGAAACGAGGAGAAGTCAATGAACTATCAGCAAAAGTTTATCACCAAAATCATAGGAGGTTGAATCCTGATGTCCCATGTAAAACAATTACAGCTTCGTTCTATTCAAGTTTTGTGCATCCATTCCAGCATAGGAATATTACTGTCAGAGAAGCAGCAAGAGTACAAGGATTTCCGGATAGTTTTACTTTTTTAGGAAAAAGGACAACTTTGAGCAAGAAATTATTAGAGAAAAAAGGAATATTTGAAGACATTCATTTAGACCAATTCAATCAAGTAGGGAACGCAGTATCTCCACCTGTAGCTGAAGCCATAGGGAGATATTTAAAAACTTTAAAAAACATATGACGATTAATTGTTTAGACTTATTTGCGGGTTCTGGAGGTTTCACTTTAGGCCTTAAAGAAGCAGGTATAAAAACTAAAGCTGCTATTGAAATAGATCGTTTTGCAGTAGAAACCTTTCGGCATAATTTTCCAAAAGTGGATATGCATCATCGGGATATTACCTCTTTCAATGATAAAGAAATAAAATCGAATTTTACCGGTGTTGACCTTATTGTTGGAGGTCCACCATGCCAAGGATTTTCAGTTGCAGGACCTTCTCAATATGGTAAACTTGACGACAGAAATAATTTGGTCCTTGAATATTTAAGGTTTGTAAAGGTTATTAGCCCCAACATGGTAATAATGGAGAATGTAAAAAACTTCATTAATGGGAAACTACCTTCTAAAGATAAAGTCATAGACGTAGTAACAAACATTTTAGATAAACTAGGTTATGATATTAAAATTGAAGTCCTCTATGCTCCAAAATTCGGGGTTCCACAATCTCGAACAAGAGTTTTTGTAATTGCAATCAAAAGAGGTTGCGGATTACCATTTCCGGAAATTCATGAAACCCATGGACCAGATAAAAAAAACTATATAACAGTTGGAGAGGCTATTACGGATTTACCATTTATCTCATCCAGTGCTGGATATGACGATTCACCCGATAAATTAACTTATAATGAAATCGAATTGAGTACCTATCAAAAAATGATGAGAAAAGATGGTAAAGGGATTTACAACCATATTTCAATGAAACATACTCCGAGATTGATTGAGAGATTTAAACATATTCCATTGGGTGGATCATTGTTAGATGTTCCTTTGGAACATGGGCAAAGAGCCAGAAATGGAACTGATTTAGATACAAAAGCAAGGTTTAAAATGAATAATCAAAGGTTGGATCCAAGTAAAATTAGTCATTGTGTAACAGCCTCTTTTCAATCTACATTTGTTCATCCAGTGATGAATCGAAATCTTACAGCTAGAGAAGGAGCCAGACTTCAATCATTTCCAGATAAGTTTATTTTTAAAGGGCCTCGTACTTTGATGAGTAAAAGTTTGTTGATTCGTGAAAATAGAGAACATGAAATTGGCTTATCTCAATATAATCAAATTGGAAATTCAGTACCACCATTGTTAGCAAAAGCAATAGGAAGTGCGATTGTTAAATCATTTAAACATAAAGTCAATGACACTAGGAGAGCTACACACGAATTTGCTTAGTATAGACAGTCAATTACCCCATGGGAGTAATTTGCGCACCAAGATTAGTAAGTCTATTGAAAATGGTGGGCGTAATGAAGATGTCCTACTAGGCATAGGTGCTGAATATAGTGCTTTACTTGAAAATATTGAAGGATACACTTCTGAGGATACTTTAGGTTGGATAAACGAATGTCTTCCTGATTTTGAAAAATATTATACATTTCTGCGCGAAGATCGTAATAAGAAGTTCAGTCATCAATCAGACTTTCTTTCATCACTCGTACCTGAGTTTTTGTATCAACTATACTTGAAATTTGTTGTTTCAAAGTTTCCAGATTTGGAAATAACAACACAAAAGGATATTGTTATTGATATGTCCTTCCTTCCTTATCAAGAGTTACCAATGGTTGTTAAACCTAAAAGAGTTGATGTGGCTATAATTAAAACCATGCCTCTTAAAATTGATGATACTGAAGTAGATTTTAATATTACAATGGTTGGGGTTGAAGTTAAGACGAACCTAGATAAGAATATGATTTCTGGAGTAGAATACTCGGTTGATAGATTGAAAAAAACATTCCCATTGAGTAAATTTTATTTAATATCTGAATTTGCCGATTTCGCTTTTGAAAAACAAAATTATGCGTCTTCACAAATTGACGAGATAATAATCTTACGTAAACAAAAGAGAAGTGAAGTTCGAAGAGATATTTCTTTAACCAAGGACATTGATATTGAATTAGTTAGGTCTCACATCGATGAAGTCCTGAATTATTTAGAGTCAGTTATTGATGCACCAGAAAGTTTAAATACAAGAATGCAATTAGGAAAACTTATTAATTAATTATGGCTGAGGAAAGACATTATGTTCACGGAACACTTTTAAAAGAAAAGAGTACGACAAGCGCAGATTTGGCTACGGTCTATAACCACTACAAAGAGTTTTTAGAAAACACTAAAGATCTATCAATTCTTGATGATGCTGGAGTTAAAGATCTAGTAAGTGCTTTTAATGACTATCGCTTAGCAGTATTGGAGCCCATTGAATCCAGAAAAAACTCAGGGCAAGAAAACATTAGATCGTCCATGTTGGAAGAATTTTTCTGTCACCTATTTATTGATGTAATCAAAGATTCCTTGGAAGAAGTTCCGGACAATTTGTTTCTTGGTAAAGCAAATAGTTTTGTGGATTTAACATTTTCACCTTCCTCTTTTAAAGAAATATTCTTGGAGCCTAACCCTTATTTTCATTCAAAAGATCAAGACTTTGTTTTAGGGGTGTCTCTAGGTGTCACCATTCAAGCCGAGGAAAAATCATATTCACAAGAAATCATTATTCCTGTCGTTGCAATAGAATGTAAAACATATATCGAAAGAAATATGCTGGATTCTTGTTCTGGAACCGCAAGTAGGATCAAAAGTGCCATGCCATATTGTATTTATATTGTTGCGTCCGAATACATGAAGCTTAAAGATGAGCTACCTGAATTAAGTGACATTAATGAAATATACATTTTGTGTAAAGCCAGTAATTCTGATAGATTGAAAAACAGAAAAGATGGTCTAAACCCTCATAAGATTGATGAAGATTTAATTATAGATCTATTCAATAAAATAAAGGGGCATTTGAATAGTATTTGGTGGCAACCATCTAGAGCGTTAGAAACGGGGAAAATTATTAATAGACCTTAACCCTTTTTTTCGGAAAACAATTTCTGAAATAATGAATATAAAATGCGTATAATCGAGTGGATGGCTCCGCCAATAATTGACGGAGTGCACCCCTCACACCACCGTACATACGGGTCTCGTATACGGC
>NZ_QRGD01000022.1 GCF_003449015.1 Aureibaculum luteum
TTAGCAACCTTGCAGCTTACTAATGGTTCAGGGCGTTACCCATGCCCATAAGGGACTTGCACCCTCTAGATTAATTCTTTACTTTCGTAAGGAAAAGATGCCCATGCTGGGCACACACATTGTATACAATTCATGCTTGCTTTAGTACTTCATTTAAAACTATTATATTTAGTATCTGATTTGACTAGCTGAAAATCCTCGCGGATTTTAAGCCGCACAAATTATATACGAACCGTTGTGTGCAATTAATCCAAACCAATAAACATTGAGAAAAAACCTGCTTATTTTATTACTATTAATCATAGTTCAATCTTGTCAATCCGACCTTTTGATTGATAATAAATCTATCATTGAGAAAATAGATAAACTGAAGTTTAGTAAAACGACATTTGAGGTTTCAATAGATGATAACGAAAACATTATTGATACTCTTTCAATTGAGAAAATTAAAACAGGAAAAAATGAAATTGTTCTTTATAAATGGAAAGAACACAAGAATAAATATGGAAAAACGACAAAGCAAACATATTATAGAAATAATGAGGATTTATTTTATCAATTAACTGATTTTGGAACTGGAGATTGGAAACTGGAATACGAAACGTTTGTAAATAAAGATAATGTTATTGACAAAGCTCAAATGGTAAATATCGAATCTAAAAGTTCCGATACGATATTTATGAAATATAATTATTCATACAATAGTAAAGGAAAAAAAGAAACTCTATCAATAACTTCTGATTCTGATTCTGATTCTATTAATTCAGTAAACCTCACAAAATTCAATGATAATGAAAAGCCTGAATTTGGAATTCAAATTGTCAATAATGATACACTTGAAATAAGCAGAATGAAATATCTGAACGGAAACATTATTCAGTTGACTCACGAATACAAAGAGCCTTTCAAAGTTAATCGTTATGACTATGATATTAATAAAAATTTAAAATCGAGTACAACGTTCAAGAAAGTAAATGATAGTATAATTAAGTCTTCCGAATATATTTATGAGTATTCTAATCTGGAAAACCTTGAAAGGATTTTAATAAATGACTTTGAGAACGACACAATTATGTAACGGAAAATAATAACTGCACACAACAACATTTATAATTAATGGCTGGTTCTCGCCTACTTACGCACCCCGTAGCGTTGTGGCTTGCGTTCATTCTTTACTAAATTAGATTCTTGAAACACGCAATGAAATCAGCTAAACATACGTTAATGACGAAGACCAATCTAAATCTATGGACAGAGAAAAACCTATAATTCTATCATTAACTGGAGAAAAAAGTCATGCCGTAACCATTCCATTAGGCCAAGGAAGTTTTGCTCTGGGAGCCCTAGGTATGGATGCTAAAAAATATGATGTACTTGTAGATCATAAATTACCTTTAAATTGGGAGGCTTTCAATCTACTTTTTACACCGCACGGAAAAGAACATCAAGAACTAAATCCCTTTGGAGATTGGCCTAGAAATTTCTATTACTGGGGTAATGATGCTCGTTTTATACCATGGTCTGAAAAAAGAGAAATTGAAGGTTTTACATGGTCGCCACTTCAAGCTACAACTGCTGATTTTACCAAATCAAAAATAGGTGGATTAACTATTAATGCCGACGCATACAACATAAAATTAAAATTTGGAAATCACAGAGCTGTCTCATTAACAGGCAATTTACACCATATAGCGGTTAGCAAAACCGGTAACATAGCTACTTTATCTTTTTTTCCGAAGACTGAGAAAAAGAATAAGACCAACTATCAACTGCCCAATTTTGAAGCTTTTAAAGATATTACGTCATTAGATATTACGGTTACTCCTTTAGGCCAACCCTTTGATTGTGAAAGCCTATTGCAATTTAAAAACCTAACCAGTTTAAGCCTATCAGGTAATTATACCAACTTAAATTGTTTAGAACATTTTGTAGACTTAGAACGGTTGGCAATACGTTATGCTCCCAACTTACAGCAGTTACCGGCCTTAAAATCTTGGAAAAAATTAACTTCATTTATCGGTTGGAACATTGAAGAAATTCAAGGTAATTTATTGAGAAATGAATTAAAAGCGATAAAAAAAGAACGTGAGCTTAATTACTCAACGGTTTCACAATTAAGAAAATTGATTTGGTTTAGTACAGAATATGGAATTCCTTTTGCCGCTTGGGAAGGAAAAAATGCAAAAACAGCCGTAAAAAACTACAAAGCAACCTTAAAAAAAATAAAAAAAGCTAAAACGGAAAAAGAAGCAAAAGAGGTACTCACTGAATTTGTTAACGTATTTAATAACTTACCACAGATAGAAACCACAGAGCGAGAAGACATTGGTGAAGCGGTATACCAATTAAGACAAGTTGCTAGCTTTGAAATTGATGCCAAAACAGCAATGCAATGGTTTGATGACGTTAGAGACTATTAAGTACGACCACACCTAAACTGCAACAAGTTAAATCGCGAAATGCGAACTAATAGCACTTTATTTCTATTGAATTTATTATTATATTTGAAAGGCAGTCGCTGAATAAAACCCCTACTCCAATCCATTTGAAGTGTTTTTCGCTTTAGCTTTGTTATTACAAGAAAAACTATAACGGTTATGAACGCAATGGGATTATAAAATTTTTAGGCAAAAAATGACAAAACTATCGTAATGAAAAACTATTTACTTATTTTATTTATAGTCAGCATATCTTTTTGCAACGCACAGACTGGAACTGAATTCGAATATGACAATTTTGAAAACCAGTTTTTGAGCTATGAACCGAAACAAAATGCTCAAATTTCAAAGAAAGATTTTGACTATGCTAGTATGATTGTAAAAGAAACAAAATCTGCGACAAAGAACAATCCTGAAAATTTTAATCTGGCTGACTATTTTAATATACTTTCAGCATTTCTAACATTAAAAGAAAGCGAAAAGAATATAAAAATTGCTTTTGAGAAATTTAAAAATGCTGAGGGTAGCTGTGAATATATGTTGTCATTTGAAAACTCTATCAAAACAAATCCAAAATATGATGTAATTCGAGCAGATTATTTAAACAAATTAAAAGAGTGTACATCAAAATCAACGTTAGAAAAGAAATTTATAATTGATGAATATTGTACGTTAAATTCATTGAATATTGATTTAGTAAAAAAAATCAATCAAGTTAACATTGACGACCAAAAATATAGAAATCAATCATCAAGAGAATTGTTAGACAAACAGAAAAAATTGGACATAAAAAATCAAAAAATCATTAATGCTCTTTACAAAGAACACAAAACTTATTTAGGTAAAAGTTTAGTTGGAGAAAATTTTGAAAGTGTTATGTGGGCTGTCATTCAACACTCAAACACCGAAATGATGTCCGAATATCTTCCCATAATCCATAAAGCAGTAAAAGAAAAAGAATTAGATGAAACACCTTTGAAAATGATGATTGACAGATATTATGGGCTAACTTTTGGTTATCAGATTTTCGGAAGTCAAGGCGGATTTGGATTTGAATTAGCCGGCGAAAAAAAGAGAAAAGAAATAAAATTAAAATATGGTATTGAATAAATACTATGCCTAACACCTTTTATAATTCATTGCTTGACTTCAGAATTCTCCCGAAGGATTGGGATTTGATTTATTTAGTAAATTAGGTACTTAAACAAGCCACACTCAAGCGGAGCTAACTGGATACACAAACCAATGGCATTCATATTAACAAACAATTCTCAAAGGAATAATGAATAAAAAGAATAGTGTATTTATTGCAACAAGTTTAGACGGCTACATTGCTGACAAAAATGGCGGAATTGATTGGCTATACTCAATTCCAAATCCCGATAATGATGATATGGGATATATAGAATTCAACAATGGAATTGATGCTCTTGTTATGGGACGAACAACATTTGAAACTGTATGCGGATTTGATGTTGATTGGCCTTATGATAAACCAGTTTTTGTATTGAGTAATACGTTAAAACAAATACCTGAAAGCCATAAAGAAAAAGTATTTTTGGTTAAAGGAACTTTGACGGAAATTTTAGACCAGATATACGAAAAAGGATTTAACAGACTTTATATTGATGGTGGAACCACTATAAGAAATTTTCTAAAAGAGGACTTAATAGATGAAATGGTGCTTACGACAATTCCGATTTTATTGGGTGGTGGCTCTTCTTTATTCACTGAACTTCCAAACGAACTGAAATTTGAACTGATTGAAACAAAAACATATTTGAACCAATTAACACAGAATCATTACATACGAAAGAAATAAAATACGAAAGGCCAACAACGCGTATAATTTAATAGTTGTACTAGACTACTTAAGAACCTCGAAGCCTCTGGGCTAACGTTCCGAGACTTCAGCATTATATTTGGTTTTTATTTGCTAAATTAGTTGTTTAAACAAGTGATACACAAGCGAAGTGAACTGGTGAAGTAAAACATATACAAGCACGTCAGTCTGTCTAATAACCTGCCGTATTTTTTGTTTAATCTTACCAAATTACAGGTTTTGTTTTAAACAACGAGT
>NZ_QRGD01000023.1 GCF_003449015.1 Aureibaculum luteum
GAGAGGAGTGAAAACTACCGCATCCGTCCCGAAGTGTCGGGAGCGGATTTGGTTCATTTTTAAACTGGTGGATTCTCCTCGCTTAAAAAAGAATTAATATAAAACCATCTATGATGGCAGCCTCTAAATCCACAAGTTAAAAAACGTTTATTATTATTTATGGAGGAAATATTTATGTTGAATAATTTTTTTTAAACTTAATAAATTATGTATTTTTAGTTGCCCAGACTGGTTAACCAGTTTTTAACAAAGCGAAAATTAGTAACTATGAAGTTAAAAGTAATTGCAAAAAATGACAATCAAGAAGTATTAAATGATATTATTTCGAAAATAAGAGATTTAATTAATTATAAAAATTTAGAACCTGGAGAAAAATTGCCATCCGAACGGATGTTGTCCGAAAAGTTTGATGTTAGCAGAAGTAGTATTCGGGAAGCTATACAAAAATTAGAGTTTTATGGCTTGTTAAAATCTATCCCACAGAGTGGAACATTTGTC
The DNA here is from genome assembly GCF_003449015.1 of Aureibaculum luteum. Taxonomy (GTDB): domain Bacteria; phylum Bacteroidota; class Bacteroidia; order Flavobacteriales; family Flavobacteriaceae; genus Aureibaculum; species Aureibaculum luteum. The sequence continues at coordinate 499 of NZ_QRGD01000023.1, forward strand.
GCTAATATTGGGACAATTGGCATGAACGGAATGATTGATGGTATTTTAAGTTTGAAAGATCCTGATTTTAAATCATTGGTTCAAACTAGGATTTTGTTGGAATTAGAAACTGCTCGATTAGCTGCTACTACAAGAAATAAGAAAGATTTAGAACAAATTAAAGAAGCCCTTGATGCATTCAATGAAAAAGTTTTAAAAGGTGAAGACGCCGTTCAAGAGGATTTATTATTTCATTTAGCAATAGCTCAGGCAAGTGGTAATAGCACATTAAATAGCTTAATGCTAATAATTACACCTGAAATCATTACTAATTTTGAAAAATATCACGTTTGTGATAAAAATCAGGCTTTTTTAGGGATACAAGAGCATACAAATATTTATGAGGCAATTAAAAATAAAAAGCCCCAAGTAGCAAAACAAAAAATGAAAGACCATTTTAAAATGTTATATCAATATTGTTATAGTGGTAAAGAAGAGTAGTCAAAAATAAAAATTATACAAAATTGAAATAATAAGGTTTAAGATGCTGGATTCTCATCTGCTATTACCAGCCTCTAAATCCACAAGTTCAAAAACGTTTATTTCTTTTTTGCCTTAAAAGACTTTTTTTTGCTCTGCGACCATCGGGAGCGGACAAGGTTGTTTTTGTGGCAACAAAAACACATCTTGCAAAATATGCAAACGACTTACTTCTATAAGTTAATATTAAAAGTTACACTTCAATTTTAGTTCCATAAAAGGTGAATTAAGGATACTATTATTGCGACCGGAAATAAGAATGAATTTTTTTTAGAAGCCGTATTATTAATTGATCTTTAAAGTATAGTTTGCCATATTATTTTAATAAAGTATATTTTCACCTTTAATAGAACTTTTACGATATGAATTTTGGATATGCTAGGATAAGTACTCACAAAAAAAATTAGACCTTCAAATTGATGCACTTTTGAAACAAATCTGATAAAGGCAAACAAATGACAATATGAGCTGAAGTTTATCATAATTATGGAAATTCAACAGTTGATGAACTATTAGTCAAATTAAGATTGCGAGAGGTACTTATAATAAATATCTAGAATTTTGAAAATTCAAAAAACGAAAGTATAAACCAAGAAAATAAATATAATAACACTTGTGATTGGTGCGTTATTACACTATATTGCATCACAATTATTAAACATATGCAAACAGTTAGAAAATCAATAACATTTACGGATCAACAAGATAGTTGGATAAAATTAAAAGTTGAAAATGGAGATTTCACCAACGATAGCGAGTATATACGTGATTTGGTAAGAAAAGACCAAGCGAAAAACATGAAACTTTTGGAATTAAAACAAGCTATTGATGAAGGATTGCAAAGTGGTAGAAGTTCATTAAAAATAAGCGATATTATGAAGAAGGTGGATAATGGAGAATTATAGTCTATCTGCCAAAGCTCAGTTTGATGTAGTTGGAATTTATAAATATGGTATCAAATATTTTGGTCTCAACCAAGCTGTAGATTATCTATCTCAATTGGAAAATTTTTTAGATGAATTGGCTGTTCGTCCAGAATTAGCAAGAGACGCCAGTCCTATTGCTAAAGGTTTAAAATATTATAATTTTAAAAGCCATGTTATCTATTATTCTTTCGATAATGATAATGAAATTTATGTGCTTAGAATATTAGGCAAAAGAATGAATTTTATGAAACATTTATAAATCTAAATAAACGATTGTAAAATGAACCAAAGAATAGCCGATATTGCTTTAGTAGTTAGAGACTATGATGAAGCAATTCAGTTTTATACAGAAAAGTTGGGTTTTGAACTTTTGGAAGACACAAAAATTGATGAACATAAGAGATGGGTAGTAATTGCTCCAACAGGTGCGAAGGAATGTTGTCTTTTACTTGCAAAAGCGGCAAATGAGCAACAATTAGCAAGTGTTGGAAATCAGACAGGGGGAAGAGTATTTCTTTTTCTCTTCACAGATGATTTTTTGAGAGATTATAATAAAATGCTGGAAATGGGAATCACTTTCGTTAGGCCTCCTAAAGAAGAACCTTATGGTATGGTTGCCGTTTTCGAAGACTTGTACGGAAATATGTGGGATTTACTAGAGCCAAATGAAAACAACAAAGAAGTAATCAGGGATTAACCAAAGTCCAAATAAACGATAAGTAATGAATTGTGTAGAAATAGAACCAGGAAAAGAAGCTGAATATTTTTCCGTAGAGATCATACAAAAATTTATATTGGATTTTCATAATGATATAGAGCAACAAACAGAACGAAAAAAATTTTATAAAGGTGCTGGAGCTTATAAGGCAATTTATAATTTATATGGTAGTAAAGTTGATGTTTGGATTGAATGGAATGCGAGAAGAGTTGAAGATGCTTTAGATATTGGTATTACTAAATTTATTTTTTACGATATAGATACAATTCCAGATCTAGTTTTAGATAGATGGAATATTATGTCTAAAGAGTTAAAACGCACCAACTAAAAATTTTAAAGTGTAGATAAACGATAAATTGTATTCGAAAAATAGTCTCATAAATCTAACCGTTTTGGGACATTAGACTTTTCTAAACTTTACAATTTTAATTGTTGTTGAGCAGATTAGCCCAGTAATATCTGTAAGTTACCATTTGCTCTTTGTAATTTGTTTAGTTTCGGTAAGCAGTTCTAAAGATATTTTAAAGTCATATGTAATTTTTTATAGAAAGAGGAAAGCTACTTGTAGTATTTTGTAGGTTATAAATTTTCATTCATAACTTTAGCTTTCCTCCTTTCTCCCCTAATTTTAGTACAATTTGAAAAACTGTATCTGCTTATGATAACGTTTTGATTTAAGTTATATTTTACAAAATATTACATAAGAATGCAGAGCAGGATATTACGGTTTGAACCGTAATTAGATTAAAGTCTATTATTAATATATTATATGTGACTATATTTCTCATATTTGAGTTTATAGCGTCTTTCATAACGTTGTGAGAAAGACGTACAGATATAAAAATTCTAAGATGTATAATCTAAGCATCAAATAATAAGTGAGGCTTTTAATTATGATTTTAAAATGAAAGATAGAATCTTGTATAAATGTTGTTGTTCCAAAAAAGAGAAAAGTATTTAATCTAAACAAAGTTAAATTTAGACCAATAAAAAACCGTTACTTTTAAGAGTAACGGTGTTCTTTCAATCGTGTCGCTAAACTAAGAGTTAAAAGAAGTACTCAAATATATTAAATGTATTGTTAACTTAACAATACATTTCATTTGTTTTACATTACTATGTAGAAATAATGCAACTCAAGGAGTTAAGTAGATTTTAGTTTTAAAACTTACACAGTTTATGGGATAATGCCTAATTTGCTTTTTTAAGATATTAGTTTTGATAATTCTAGTCTTTGTAGTTTCAACCTTTTTCTTCTGGAATCATGAGTCTTCGCATTTCATCTAAATAATTCGCTTCCTCCAACGGTATTAAATTTTTAGCCAATTCCAATACATTTATTACATCT
>NZ_QRGD01000024.1 GCF_003449015.1 Aureibaculum luteum
CTTTTATCAAACTTAAAGATTTACTAACTTAGCGACATAATAGAAATAAAGTTAATATAGACTTTATTCCTACGTTACCACACATTTGAGAAATGACAACATTTTTAGTTTTAATAACAATATTTTTAGGAATTAGTTTAGTGCTGATTTTGACAAAATCTGACTTTCCGAAATTGGAAAAGGTTATTAAAAAAATCTCACTCTACTCGTTAATCGGAATTATAATCTGTGCTGTACTTTTGGTTTTTGAATTTCGACTGAAAGGAGAATATACGACCTCAATAATCGGATTGACTTTTGTCCTGTCAACAATCTTACTTTTCGGATTGACAAAAAATACTCGGAACAAAATCTTGAGCGGAATTTTGACAATACCAATGTTTGTTTTCGGAATTTTAAGCCTAATCTGGGAAATGCCAATTGTATTTTTTTATTTAATTACACTTCCTTTCGAGCCACCAATTGCAAAATTTGAAATGAATGACAATCACAACGTTGAAGTTCGTGTTGGTGGATTTTTGGCTTGTGGAGAAAGTTTAGTAATTACTGAATCGACATTCGGAATTTTAGACAAACAGAAATACGTTGGAAATAACTCTTGCGTGACTGGAATTAATAAAATAGAGACTTTAGATTTTAAAGAAAATAAAGCGGAATTTTTAATATATCACGATGGAAAAACTGAATTTGAGAATCCGTACAAATATCAAGTGGAATAATAAAAACGTGTGGTAACAACGTGTATAATTAATTGCTTTGGCAAGTGCCTACTTGGAAAATTCCTTCGGAATTTTCTCTGGCAAGTATTTGTTTACTAAATTAGTTGCTAAACCACGCAACTAACCATACACAAACCGTTAGGTGCAAGCTGAAAAACAATAACCAAATGAACAAAGACATTAATATTTTAATCATAGCTGTTTTAATTTTAACATCTTCTTTTAAATCATTTTCACAAAACATTACTGAGGAAAACTACTTGAAGTTGGATAAAGAAATATGGGATTTCCAGAACCAAGAGTTTTCAAAGATTTCTAAAGCATTTGAATTAAATCCTGAAAAAAAAGATAGTTTAATCATTGAAGGCGATAAAATAGCCAAGATATGCGATGATAAAAACGTTGAACTTGCAATAAAGTTTGCTTCTGTTCCAAGTGGACTTCAAAGAGTTTTTATGCTTAGGTTAAATATCCCCAAAGACACCTTAAAATCTATTTATAAAATGCTCCCTGAGAATATGCAAAAATCTGCTTATGGAAAAAGTATCAGATTACATATTGATTCTAAACAAATGGAAAAAGGAGATAATATAGTTGATTTTCATGCTATTGATTATAATGGAAATCCTTTTAAAATATCAAGTCTTAATGGAAAAAACACCCTCCTTTTATATGGAGGTTTAAAATGTCTAAGAGAAGATGGAAGAAAATTATTAGAAAATTATTACAAATCTTTAAATAGTGAAAAATTCAAAATAGTGCTCTTTGACAATGAAAGTTCAAATATTGAAGACTTAAAGATTAAAAGAGAAAAATATGGTTTAGATTTTATTCTTGTTTCTGATTTTATCGGAGACCATAGTCCAATGAAAATTATATACGGAGCACAAACAACACCAACTTACTTTTTTATTAATGAAAAAGGAGAAATTATTTTAAGAACTGATGAGTTTTTTACAGCTGAAAAAGAACTTGAATCCCTAAAACTAAAAATAAACTAAATAAAGCCAGCACCTAACACGGGCTATATGCCATTAATTTTGGCTTATTTATAGAGTTTTGGGCAAGTACTTTTAAAACATTTTTTCTTCAAACAACTCATGCTCTTAGTAGGTATTGTTTGAGGAAACGCAAGGGCAACGTAAAAAAATATTTTAAAAGCGAAAAGGTCTGTGATTTATCTATTAACTTTAGTGCTTTATCAAAGAAAATTAACGGCACATAGCCTCACCGTTAGGCAACATTTGAAAAAAACCGCAGTAAATAACAAGCACACTAATTGAAAAGGGTAATTCACTCATTCTGACTTTTGAGAAATCAAATTAAATCATAGTTTCGACGAAATAAAATGAACATTGAATTAACCAAACTAAAACAAATGAAAAAATTAGGATTATTACTTGTCATTGGATTTTTGACTTTACAAAGTCATTCTCAAACCAAAAATTTTATCGACCAACCTTTTTTGGAAACGATTGCAGAAATTGACACTTTGGTCACGCCAGATAAAATTCATTTGATGATTATATTAAACGAGGAAGATAATCGTAATCGAAAATCTACGGAGGAATTAGAGGCATCTATGTTTATGGTTTTAAAATCTTTGAATATTGATTTAGAAAAATCGTTGTCTGTAATAGATTATAGTAGCGACTTCAAAAAATATTTTCTTGCTGGACAAAAAGTGCTGAAAACAAAAATGTTTTCTTTGATTTTAAAAGATGCTCAAACTGTTGGAAAAGTTATGGCAGATTTAGAGCGTGAGGAAATTTCTAATGTATCTATTTCTAAAACAGAATACTCAAAATCTGAACAGTTACTGCTTGAGTTAAGAACCAAAGCCATTTTGAAAGCGAAACGGAATGCTGAAAATATGGTTGCGCCCTTAAATCAAAAAATTGGAAAAGCAATCTATGTTTCTGATTTAGAAACTGCATCTATTACGAGCCAATTGCAAGGCAAAGTAGCTGGAATTCAAATTAGAGGAGCTTCAAGTATTTACGGAAATCGTGCAAGCGAAGATATTATGATTGATTTTGAGAAAATGGAGTTTTCGGCTAAAGTCAACGTGAAATTCATAATCGAATAAAAAACGTTGCCTAACAACTAAGCATTCGGCTTGCCGATAGGCTAGAGCTGAATGATATGTTGACTAACCGTATTGAGATTAATTTTCGGTTGCTATGGGGATATAGTTGATAATTGTTTGTAATTTAAAAAGTAGTGAAGCAATTTTTACTTTTTTTTTAGGTCTTATTTAAGTTTTTATTGGTTAAAATCTCAATCTAAAATCAATTATTGATTAATTTTCATTTTTC
>NZ_QRGD01000025.1 GCF_003449015.1 Aureibaculum luteum
AACAGTTTTTCTTGATATTTTTTTTTGCCTTGCATAATACAAGATACTAAAAATCACTAACTTGTGCAACAGGCACAAAACCTAAACGTAATGCGGACTTTAGGGCAAAACCGAAAGGTCTGTGTATATTTATAATGTCGCTAAATCTTATGGATTTAGCTTTGGACAAGAAAAAATAAATCAAAACAAAAAGCTTTAGCTATGTGCGTGGCGAAAAGCAAACGCTAGTTTGCTCTCGTACTGTTCATAGATCAACCGTTATATGCAACCAAATCGGATTCAAATATTTTGAATAAAAATTTATTTATTTTATTAATGTATGTATCAATTGGAATAGCAAATTCAGTTTTATATACAGTTTACTTAGGAACTACGGGTTTGCCTGGAGGAAACATCGGAATGCTGCCAATTTTAATAGTGCTAATGTGTCTAATTACATTTGGAGCATCAATTGCCATTGTATTACTTCTTAAATTCTTTAAGCTCAATATAAACTATACCAAATCAATAATTATTTTTCATATAATATATACTGCTGTAATTGGACGAACTGGATTTGTTGCTTTGTTTGGCGATTGGAGTGATCCATACATTCAGTTGGAACTATCGTTGACTGGGATTATGCTAATTATTTTTCTTTTATCTCTTTTTATTGCAAGTAGACTCGATCATAGAGTTAATAAGGTGATTGAAATTAAAAAAAGTAGCATATAACAACCGCTATAATTTACTGTGGTGGAATTTCCTACTGAAAATTCTTATCTTTAAACCAATGCTTGGTTCTTGAGGAGAATTCCACAACGAAACCATAGCCCAACCATTGTAACCAATTAATCTATGAGATATTTCATTAGCATTTTCCTGTTTTTATGTTTAGAAAACATTGCCCAATCTCAAAGTGTAAGCGTTCAAATTCAAGATAACGTAGTACTTTTCAAAGAAGGAAAAGATAGCGTACTCTGCTACCAAATAGCTAATAAAGAACTAGATGGTAAGCATAAAAGATCAAATTATATTCATCCACTGTATACGTTAGATGGTAAAATTTTAACTGAAGATTTTCCCTCAGACCACCCTCACCACCGTGGTATCTTTTGGGCTTGGCACCAATTGCATATTGGAGACAAACAAATTGGTGATGGGTGGGAAATAAAAGATTTTAAATGGAAAGTACTTTCAGTTAAAGAACTAAAAAAGAAAGGTAAACAAAGAAGTATTAAAGCAAATGTGGTTTGGAAGTCTCCTTTGTGGTTAGATGATAACGGAAATGAAAAGCCATTGGTATCTGAGTATACTACCATTACGGTATACCCAAAAGCAAAGAACTATAGACAAATTGATATTGAAATATCCTTGATTGCAGAGGAACCAAATATGCGTATTGGTGGATCTGATGATAAAAAAGGGTATGGAGGTTTTTCAACTAGAATTAGACTAAGTGAAGACATCGCATTTACAAGTTCTATTGGATCAATTAAACAGGAACAACTACCAATTAAAGCAGGAGGTTGGATGGATATCTCCGGATCGTTGGGACTTAAGAATGCAATGGCAGGCATTTCAATTTTAAGTCATCCCAATAACCCAGGTTATCCAAATCCTTGGATTTTGCGTTCAAAAGAGAGTATGCAGAACGCTGTATACCCATACCCTGGTGCAAAACCGGTTATTCTTTCTAATGTTGCACCTACCCTATTACGGTACCGTTTACTTGTCCATAACGGATTAAAAGCATCAGAAATTTCATCTCTACATACACACTATGGAAAAATGTAGTTGTTTATTGAGATTTAAAAGAAAGTAAATAAATACACCTATAATACCTGTTCATAAAATACTTATAAGTCCAAGCAAGTATTGCTATTAATTTTTTAACTCTGAATCGTTCGCTGACAAACGCTTAATTAACCTAAAACCAACACTTTTTAGAAATTTAGTTTTTGTTTAGAGAGAGACTTATAACTATAAAGGAAATAACCACAATGTGGTTATACATATGTTATATGGCATTTGAGCCGAATAAACGCAGTAATGTCATAAGATTGACATAGTAATGACGCAACAACCACACGAACTTCAAAATATCTTTGCTAAATAATATTAAAAATATTTATAATGAATAACCAGAATTTAGCAATTAAGATTAAAGACTTAAGAAATCGAAAAGGGTTTTCTCAAGAACAATTAGCGGAGGAATCCAAATTGAGCTTAAGAACAATTCAACGAATTGAAAAAGCGGAATCAATACCCAGAGGAGATACACTAATTAAATTAACCCAAGCCCTCGGTGTAACACCTGACGACCTTTTAGATTGGACTAAAATTGAAGATAAAGGATATTTAGCCTTATTAAACCTGAGTGCTATAAGTTATATTATTCAACCATTTCTAGGAATAATTATTCCGTTAGTGATGTGGATTTTAAAGCGAGATAAAATAAATTTAGTGGACGATACTGGAAAAAAACTGATAAGTTTTCAAATTACTTGGCAACTTATATTTTTTGGTTTTTTCATGATTATCAATAAAGGAATATATATTCCATATAATTTCAGTATTGTTGAATGGTTTGCTCTTTTAACCACAAGTATTAATTCAATCATTACCTCAAGCATTATAATTCTGTATTTATATAATTTAGTGTTGATTTTTATAAACATTAGACGAAATCAAAAAGGATTGAAAAGTAGATATTTTCCAGCGATTCCATTTTTGAAATAGAAAAAACGCCATATAATCGAGTGGATGGCTCCGCCAATAATTGACGGAGTGCACCCCTCACACCACCGTACATACGGGTCTCGTATACGGC
>NZ_QRGD01000026.1 GCF_003449015.1 Aureibaculum luteum
CAGCCGTTCTTAAAATGGTTGAAATCAAGTCAATTATTGATTTAAAAGAGTGTTTTTACTGCTTGTGCAACGATTACCGGTGTTGTGTGTAGTTTTTATTTTTCTACTGTTCGTTTTTTTAATAAAATTCAATTCTAATTCTTCATTCAGAGTAAGACAAGTCAAATGTGGTAGTCTGTCATAGAAAACCGTGTTTATTGACTCCTTAACTTTTTTTAATTCTTCAAAATCTGAATAAATAATTAGTATATCAATATCATTATAACGTTTGTTCTTTAAAATTGAGCCAAATAAATAAAATTCGTATTCTGACTCTATTTCTAAATTATTTATGAAATCAATAAATTCCGTAATAAATTCTTTTAATTCCAAAATGTGTTTAATTTACCTAGTAATTCTCCCCATGTACAAATATCAATACTTAAAGAGCTTGCGACTGTATTTGCTTCAGTCGATATTCTCGCATTAGGATTAGTTGAAATCATAATCTTAAAGTCATTAAATCTAGCTTTATAAGACCTTACAGATTCTGTTCCTAGCTCATAATCATTATTCATTACAGCAATAACATCATTTAATACAATTCTTTCAATTTTTATTCTTTTATTATCTAGTCTTTCAATTGATTTTACCTTGTTATGTTGGTTCAAACCTCTTTGGACAAATTCAAATTCTTTATCAACCTGCAAAGAGTTATTTTCTTTGTTAGCAAACCTCATTAAGTCTCCCATTCCACCAAAGGATATTCTTTTATTATTTAAAAAATTCATTGCGGAACCACTAATTTTATATTCCTTTTTGATATTTGTGATGAATTTTATATCGCTCTTGTAATTCACAATTTCTTCAATATCGTTTAATTCGATTAATTCTAAAGACATTGTGAAAGTTAAAAATGATTCTCCTTTTTTTCTTTCTATTTTTAATAGATTGCTGTCACTTGCGGTTATTGTTTTTATACTATCAAATTCTTTTAATTTATCTTTTAAAAATTTGCTTGACCAGTTATCATTATACATACGTTTCAGATATTTTTATTGGAAATTGAATTCCATTTGATTCTTCATTATAAATATGTTTAGATTCAAAATCATGTAAATGATGTTTGAATTTTTCAAAAACAACCTTTTCCGCACTATCAAGTAAGTCATAATTAGAATCAATAATGTTTAAGATTTTTCGGTTGTTCGGTATTATAAATTCTCTGATTTTTTTTAACCACAAAATTGGCATTGTACTTTCTGGATTATATCTTTCATCTGTATTTGGACCATAAATATCAAAAATCATTTTGTTTTCGAGGAAAATAGGTTCTAAGTGCTTTCTTGCTTCAACTCTGTTCTTATATTTTTTGATTCCGAATACATTGTCAAGTTTGCTTTTATGTTCACTTTTCCATTTGAGAATAAGTTCGGTAGGGAAGTCGTCCTCTGCTTTGTCAATTGTAGTGTGGCAATTTGGACACAATAATATTAAATTTTCATAACTACCTTTTTCTTCTGGTGTTAATTTACTGTTTTTTCGAGCTCCTTTATTTACGCTAATAATATGTGCAATTTCAGCGATATGAATTTCTTTTTCTTCAAAAGTTTTGAATAGGTTTTCGTTGCACTCGGGATTTTGACAATAACCACCTGAATTTGCAAATAATTTCGTTTTAGTAAATGGATTTGGGGATGCTTTCCCTCTTTTACAACTCATTCGGTTTGTTGGTTTAAATTACACACAACGGCGCGCGTATGCAACGTAGCGAGTAAATAATCACTAGCCTTAGGCCATACACAGAACCTAATTTATATATTTTGTATTAACTTTTCTAATTTAAGACCAAATTTTTAAATTTGGTGGACTTTATAAAAGAGCGAGAACCATTGGTAAGGCAATTATTAGCTATGTTATATACGCATTGTGTGTGCCCAGCATGGGCATCTTTCCCTTACGAAAGTAAGGAATTAATCTAGAGGGTGCAAGTCCCTTATGGGCATGGGTAACGCCCTGAACCATTAGTAAGCTGCAAGGTTGCTAA
>NZ_QRGD01000027.1 GCF_003449015.1 Aureibaculum luteum
CGAGCACGTTGGCGGCACGATCCTGGTGGACTGGCCGGGGCAGGGCTGCACCGCGATTGGCGACTGGCAAGCCGTCTACGCGATGGTGCAGGACCTCGACGCGCGGATCACGCGTTGCGACCTTGCGATGGACTTCTGCCAGGGCGAGGTGAGCATCGCGCAGATGGAAGAGCTGTACTACGCAGGCGACTTCAACGCGGGCGGGCGTATTCCGACGTATCGCAAGATCGAGAGCGGCGTAGCGGGCAGCAAGGGCTGTCGCGGTACGACGTTCGAGATTGGCCGTCGGGCGAACGGCAAGATGTTGCGGGCTTACGAGAAGGGCCGCCAGCTCGGCAATCAGGATAGCGAGTGGGTGCGTCTGGAGATCGAGTTTGGAGCCAAGGATCGCGTGATCCCGCACGAGATTCTCATCAAGCGCGACCAGTACTTCGCTGGTGCGTACAAGGCCCTGGAGGCCTTCATGGCTGCGGATCCGCAGCGCGTTCCTACTGACCAGGTCAAGGCCTTGGAGCTTCAGGACGAGACCATCCGCGAACGCAAGCTCAAGCACATCCAGACGCAGTTCGGCCCCACGGTCGATTACGAGCTGCGCTGCACAGAGGAAGACATCGCCGCGCTGGTTGTCGCGATACGCCGTCAGGGCGTACCGGCTCAGCTGCATAAATCCGCCCTGGCGAGGCACGTGTACGGCACGCACGATCCAGTGCCGAAACCTGAGGAGTGAAACCATGGAAATGATTGCACGCGTGACCATCCGGGGCGCCAAGACGTGGGTTGGCAACATGGATGGCAAGCAGCTGGACACCGGGAAGATCTACACGGATGTGGAGCTGCGTGGCGAAGACTCGAAGGGCACCTGCACGCAGGAGCTGAAGTGCGAGAGCTCTGCGGTTGTGAAGGCGATCATCCACAACCCGTTCCCGTTCATCGCGGAAGTCTCGATGGTCGAGACGAGCAACGGCAAGGATAAGGGCGGTCAGAAGGTCGTCACGAGCATCAAGCCGCTGCAGCGTGCCGAGGCCGAGCCCAAGAAGGCGTGATGCGTTCCCTGGCTCTGGGAGTTGAACGGCCCGGAGCTTTTCTCAACCTCCATCTCAAGGAGAAAACCATGTTCAAGAGCATCAAGAGCAAGGCGGCTGCTGTTGCCGCGGGTACCGTCGCACTGGCCGGTTCGGCGATGGCTGCGGTGCCGACCGACGTTGCTACCGCCATGTCCGATTCGAAGGCGGACACCGCCACGCTGGCGGGCCTGGCGCTGATCATCGTGATCGGCATTGCGACGTTCAAGTACATGCGTCGGAGCGTGTGATGGCTGCTGACGGCGCGTTGGTGGGCGCACGGTGCTTTGCCGATGTGGGCATGGCCACGGACGCCTACTACAGCGCCGTCGCTCCGTCGCAGACACCTGGGGCAGTCACCTATCTGTCTGAGTTCGTCAAGACGACGGGCGGGTGGGTGCTGCGGCGGTACCAGGTGGGCAGTGATGGGAGCGTCGGCACGCTGACCGATGCGTCGTTGCCGTCGCTGTCGTTTCCGGCATGTGACCCGCAAGAGAGCTTCAAGGATGGCATGACGATGGGGTGGGGCGTCGTTGCCGCGATGGTGGCGGCCTGGGCGCTGGTGGTGATGAAAAAGGGGCTGTGATGCTCGCGATCGATTTCTGGCTCTGGGCCGGATTCCTGCTGCCGGTTCTGCCGGCAGTAATCATTTTCAGGGGGCTGTGATGCGCGTGCTCGTGCTGCTGCTCTGCTGGTGGGCGTCGTCCGCGTGGGCTTCGACCATCCCGTTGATTCCGCCGCCGAACATCGTGTTGACGGG
>NZ_QRGD01000028.1 GCF_003449015.1 Aureibaculum luteum
AATCGAGTGGATGGCTCCGCCAATAATTGACGGAGTGCACCCCTCACACCACCGTACATACGGGTCTCGTATACGGCGGTTCGATAATGAAACTTATCGTTTGTAGTATTCGATTAAACTAACATACCCTTTCATTTTTAACCTTTTTATGGTAATGGTAGTACGTAGAATTGGACTTTGAGCAACTGCCCATCCTCCCATTCTTGTTCGACTCCACGCATAAGCATGGTCTTGGTCAATTCCTAAGCGAATCAGGTTTTTCCGTTTCCGTTCTGGTTTCTTCCAATGATGCCATATACAATACCGTAATCGGTTTCTTAACCATTCTTCCAACTTTTTAAGTTTAGTATGAATGGATGCCGGTCTAAAGTAATTTATCCAACCACGTATCAACAGATTGATACGGTCGATACGTTCTTCAAAACTTGCGGGTATTGTCTTTTTGGTAAGGTATTTAAGCTTTGCTTTGAATTCCTTCCATTTGGACGGTTTAACCACCAGTTGATATTTACCTTTTTCCCCTTTCTTGTAGGTTGGTACAAAACCAAACCCTAGTACTTGGAAATTAAAAGGCTTACGTATGCCACTTTTCTCCCTGTTTATTGGCAGTTGAAGTTTGTCTAGCAGAAATTTGTAGATACTATTACCTACACGTTTTGCAGACATTTTACTCTTAACGTAGATACTGAAATCGTCGGCATATCTTACATAACGGTGTCCTCGTTGCTCTAGTTCTTTATCCAACTCATTGAGCAGGATATTAGAGAGCAATGGGCTTAAAGGTGAACCTTGCGGTACTCCTTTTTTCCGTTTGTGCAATTTACCGTTGATCAGTATCGGGGCTTTAAGAAATGAACGCAGTAGCTTCATCGTTGGTTTGCACTTTACCTTTTTGTAAACCAATTCTAAAAGTATATAATGTTCCACTTCATCAAAGAAACTCTTTAAATCTATGTCAACTATATCCTTATAACCTGAATTGATGTTTTCAAGGCTTTGTGCAATTGCCTGATGGGCGTTGCGTTGTGGTCTGAATCCATAACTATGCTGTTGAAAGTCTGGCTCGAATATCGGTTGTAAAACTTGATGTAGTGCTTGTTGAAATACCCTGTCAACAACTGTGGGAATTCCGAGTAATCGTTTCTTCCCGTTGCTTTTTGGTATTTCAACGCCCAATATTGGAGATACCTGATAGGTCTCTCTTTCTATTTGCCAAATATATCGTTTACCTTGGGTCTGCAATATAGATTTTAGTTCAGTGATATGAACCCTGTCTATTCCTGCTGAACCCTTGTTGCGATACACCCGCTCATAGGCGTCGTTTAGATTCTGTTTACTTGTTAATTGTTTAATCATTAATACTTAAATTGATTTGCTGTCTCGCTTAATCAAAGGCTATCATTTTACTGGAAAGCTATCCGTAAAGTAAAACAACTCCTAAGTTCATTAAAGACCATTATCGTTCTGTCCTTCACCAACCTATCAGGTAGTTGGTTACTATGACTTCGGCTGACTTCTCTACTTTACCAACTCGTGGTTGTAGAGACCTCCCCAGGTAATGACATCTTCTTTCACTCAATTTCTGCCGTATCTACATAAATACACCTTTGGTATTCTTTGGGCGTTACAATGATGTGGTTGCTTACCCGTGCATTTATGCCTCGTATACGGTTTCTGTTCGTCAGAACCGAGCTTTGTAGTCCTGCTTCCTTCAGTCCTAACCTCGCGGTTAGCAACCTTGCAGCTTACTAATGGTTCAGGGCGTTACCCATGCCCATAAGGGACTTGCACCCTCTAGATTAATTC
>NZ_QRGD01000003.1 GCF_003449015.1 Aureibaculum luteum
GAAAAATGAAAATTAATCAATAATTGATTTTAGATTGAGATTTTAACCAATAAAAACTTAAATAAGACCTAAAAAAAGTAAAAATTACTTCGCTACTTTTTTAAATCACAGACAATTATCAACTATATCCCCATAGCAACCGAAAATTAATCTGAATTTGGATTAGTCAACATATCATTCAGCTATAGCCTATCGGCAAGCCGAATGCTTAGTTGTTTTTTAAATCACAGACAATTATCAACTATATCCCCATAGCAACCGAAAATTAATCTGAATTTGGATTAGTCAACATATCATTCAGCTATAGCCTATCGGCAAGCCGAATGCTTAGTTGTTGTGCATAGTGCTTTTCACGTTCAGCTTGGTTTTCCGATGTTTTTTGTTTAGTTCAGATGTGAGCGTTGGCAAGACATACTCTTTTACAGTTTTGGCGAAGCTTGGATGATGCGACTGTAAATGTGTATGGCTTAAGCGTTGGCATTTCGGTTATCGATTTTTCAATTTAGCACCAAATTTTTACGCAATGTTACTCAATCCCAATTCATTTTCTGTAATCTAACTGCATTTAAAATTGCTAAAAGTGCCACACCTACATCTGCAAAGACCGCTTCCCACATTGTAGCTAATCCACCTGCTCCTAAAATCAACACAATCACTTTCACTCCAAATGCCAAGCCTATATTCTGCCAAACAATTTTTCGAGTGGAACGACCTATTTTTATTGCTCTGACCACTTTTGAAGGTTGGTCGGTTTGAATAATAACATCTGCGGTTTCAATTGCAACATCACTTCCTAAACCACCCATTGCAATACCAACATCACTTGCTGCTAAAACTGGTGCATCATTTATTCCATCGCCAATAAATGCAATTTTGTTTTCTGGATTTTTCTTTAATATTTCTACTTCATTCAATTTGTCTTCGGGCAATAATCCACCTTTGGCTTGTTTGATATTTAATTCGGATGCTACTTTTTGGGTAATGGAATCTTTATCGCCCGAAAGCATCATAATAGTTGTTATTCCTATCTTACGTAAATTAATAATTGTTTCTTTTGCATCTTCCTTTAATTCATCTGCAATAACTACATAACCAGCAAATTTATCATTTATAGCAACTAAAACAATGGATTCTACAATCGAGTTGGTTTCTTTTGCGACTTCAATTTTATTGGCAGTCATTAAAGCCTTATTTCCAACTAAAACAGATTTTCCGTTTACGATTCCTTTTAAACCCTTTCCTGCGATTTCTGATACATCGGAAGCTTTAAAATCTGCGCCTTCTGCTTTATATTCCAAAATGGCTTTGGCAATTGGATGTGTGGATTGTTCCTCCATTGCCATTAGGTATTTCATAAATTCGGTTTCTTCCCAACCGATTGCTTTTACCTCTTTAATTTTGAAAACGCCTTTTGTAACTGTTCCAGTTTTATCCATAACCAGCGTGTTTATTTTGGTCATAGCATCAAGGAAAGATGCACCTTTAAATAAAATTCCATTTTTTGAAGCTGCTCCCAATCCACCAAAATAACCCAACGGAATTGAAATTACCAACGCACAAGGACAAGAAATTACAAGAAATATCAAGGCACGATACAGCCAATCTCTAAATACATAATCATCCACAAAAAAGTAAGGTAAAAACGTAACTCCAATTGCCAAGAACACAACGATTGGTGTGTAAATACGTGCAAATTTTCTAATGAACAATTCGGTTTTTGATTTTCTGGCTGTGGCATTTTGTACCATATCGAGAATTCTTGCAATGGAACTATCTTTAAATTCTTTAGTGGTTTCAATTTCAATCACACCATCGAGATTAATACTTCCTGCAAAAACTTTTTCACTTTTGGCAATCGTATTAGGTTTGCTTTCGCCTGTTAAAGCTGCTGTGTTAAACGAACCTTTATCAGAAAGTAAAATACCATCTAATGGCACTTTTTCGCCAACACGAACTTGTACTTTTTCGCCAATTTCTACAGTTTCAGGATTAACCGAAATAAAATCATTATTTCTATACACCAAAGCCTCGTTTGGTCTTACGTCGAGCAACGCTTTTATGTTCGATTTTGCCCTATTGACTGCTGCATTTTGAAACAATTCGCCAACTGCATAAAATAACATAACCGCAACACCTTCGGGATATTCGCCAATAATGAATGCGCCAATTGTGGCAATTGACATTAAAAAGAACTCTGTAAAAACATCGCCTTTTTTTATGCTATTCCAACCTTCTTTTAAAACTGGAAATCCAACTGGTAAATAAGCGATGCTATACCAAATAATGCGAATCCAATCTTTAAAAAATGCAACATCAAAGTAATCTAAAGCAATACCAACAATAAGTATTATGAAGCTTACTATTGCTGGAATATATGCCTTAAAATTATTCGGTTTACTTCCGTGATTATGACCATCATCGTGACTGTGTTCTTTTTCAGAATTTGGATTTAGGTCTTTTAAATTAAGTTTTTTCTTTTTCATTTATATTCAATTATATTGTAAAAATGCTTAAAAAATAAGTGCAATGGAAGTGCATTTATTGACCACTACATTTATCGCAAATACCTTTTACTACCAAATTTATATCTTCGGAAATAAACCCGTTTGGCACTTTAATCTGTGGGATTTTATGTTCTGTTAAACAAACGGTTTCATTGCAATTATTGCAATGGAAATGTAAATGTAAATCGGTTTCAATTTCGCAATTACAACCTTTTTCGCAAAGTGCATATTTGGTAATTCCTGTGCCATCATCTATTTGATGAACGATTGCTTTTTCTTCAAATGTCTTTACCGTTCTGTACAAAGTTGTTCTATCTGCTTTTTCAAAAGCGTTTTCAATATCGCTTAATGTTACCGCTACTTGCTTTTGTGCAAGAAACTTATAAATAAGTAATCGCATTGCCGTAACTCGTATATCTTTTGACTCTAATAATTGTTCTATTGTTTGCATAATTAATGTGCGTGTTCTGCTTCGCCCTTTTTCATTTCTGCAATTAGGTAGTACGCATTGTTATAAGCAAACTTTGTATTTGTTGCTATTTCTTCGGAAAATTGAATTGCTACCCAATCGCCATCTTTATCTCCCAAAATAACCTCAATTGGTTTAAAACTCCAATCCACATTTTCTTTTTCAACTGAAAACACATAAAATTTGTCGCCTTCTTTTACAATAGCACTTTCTGGCAATGCCATTGTTTTAGTGCTTTCTGTCTGTATTCTACCTTGAATGTACATTCCTGGAATTAAATTTCCTTTTTTGTTTTCAATTTCTGCGTGAACGTGAACCGCTTTTGGGTTATCCTCAAAAGTTTTGCTTACTGAATATATTTCTGCACTCAATTCATCATCTTCAATAGATTGTATATTAAAGGTAACTTTTTGACCTTTTTTTACTTTGTAAACGTCTTTTTCAAAAACCATTAAATCTGCGTGAACGTGATGCGTATCTACAATTTCAAAGAGTTCGGTTTGTGGTTCAACATATTGTCCTGTTTTCACTTCCACCTTTTGCACATAACCTTCAATGGGACTGCGTAATGCCACACGTTGCACTATCGTACCATTTGCGACTGAATTTGAATTAATATTCAACAATTTTAACTGTGCTGCCATTCCATTAACCATAGCTTTTGATGCGTCATATTCTGCTTCTGCTTTTTGAAAATTTGCACCAGAGCCTACACCTGCATTATATAATTTTTGTTGTCGTTCATAGTTTTTCTTTAGAAAAGTGCTGTTGCTATACGCATTCAAATAATCGGTTTGCATTTGTATAATATTGGGATGTGAAAGGTATGCAACAACTTGACCTTTGTTTACTTTGTCGCCTTCAATCACTTCAATAGAAACCACATTTGCACCAACAACCGAAGTTATGGCAGCTTCATTTTGTGGTGGCACTTCCAAAGTTCCGTTTGCTTCTACATAGCCACTCATATTGCGTGAGGTAATGGTGTCAATTTTCATTTTTAAGGCTTCAAATTGTTGTGATGATAACATAACTTCTTCTCCTTCGTGATGTTCTTCTTTAGGATTAGTACTGGTTTCCTCATCGTGTGCGTGTCCATCTTCTTCATTGTGATTTTCTTTGTTGCCACAAGAGGCAGCTGAAAATGACAATATTAAAATTGTCAAGATGATATATAGTGTGTTTTTCATAGTTCTAATTTTTAAAATATTGTAATTCAAAAGTGCTTTCTAAATAATTTGCCAAAGCTGTTTGTGCTTCAATTTCGCTCTGAATAGCTTCTTTTATAAGTTGTGTAAATGCCGAATAATCAA
The DNA here is from genome assembly GCF_003449015.1 of Aureibaculum luteum. Taxonomy (GTDB): domain Bacteria; phylum Bacteroidota; class Bacteroidia; order Flavobacteriales; family Flavobacteriaceae; genus Aureibaculum; species Aureibaculum luteum. The sequence continues at coordinate 4,287 of NZ_QRGD01000003.1, forward strand.
TCTCGCCTTCTTTGTAAGCGAATAATGCGCCTGTTTTTTGGTCTTTTGTAAGTGGTAATACTTGTTCTTTATAAAAGAGCCACGATGTTTTCCACTTTAGATAGTTTTCTTTGGCTTGAATAAATTTAGATTCAACTTCGTTTTGTCTGAATTGAATATTAGTTTCGGCAATTTGTTTGTCAATTTTTGCAGTTCTAATATTCGCTTTTGTTGTGCCAGATAGAAATGGAATTGATATACCAGCTTGATAGGTGTAAAAACCAGAATTACCATTTACGTTTTGCAAACCACCTTGAAGATTGAATTTGGGTAGATTTTCGGCTTTTGCAACTTTGTAATTTGCTTCTGCTTCATCTATTTGAATTTGCGCAAGGTTATATAAAGGATGTTCTTTTGCATTGAAATCGTTTATATCAATTTCATTAGTGATATCCAATTCGTCTGGTACGTTATAAAATTCATCCGAAACGAGCCATAGATTCAACTGCTGTAATGCAATTAGATAGTTGCTCTTTGTTTGCAAAAACTTGTTTTGAATTTGTAAAGCTTGGTTTTTAGCTGCGGAATATTCCAGTTTCGAAATGGCTTCCACTTCATAATTTAATTCCACCGCTTTTTCAAAATTGGTGTAAATGGAATCCAATGCTGCATACAGATTATAATTTTGTTTACTCTGAAAGGCATTTGACCACGCTTTTTTAACTTCCAATTCCAATTCTAATTCTGAAAGTTGAAAGGCTTTTTGCGCTAATAAAATACGCTGCTCCTGTAATTTTCGTTTTGGCGCAATACCAAAGACATCAATATTTGATTGTCCAATACCAACTGTGGTATAAATTCCTGTTCCATTATTGATTTCTTCGCCACCTGTAAAAATTTGAGTTGTGCCAAAATCATAAGCGGTACCTTTTAATTGTTGCTGTTTTTCAATTTCCAACTGCCTTTGTTTTAAACTTGGATAGTTTTCTTTTGAAATCTTTACAGCTTCATCCATTGAAACAGTCGGCAACGTATCATTTACTTGTTGTGCATTTCCTGTTATTGGCAATAAGAACAAAAATGCTACCATTGCAGTAACTGTTACCACTTTTTTATTAGGTCTAAACGTGAACGATTTATTTTCCACCCAATGATATAAAATTGGTAAAACGAATAAGGTTAATAATGTAGATGTCAACAATCCACCAATAACTACTGTTGCTAAAGGTCGTTGTACTTCTGCGCCTGCTGATGCTGAAATTGCCATTGGTAAAAATCCCAAAACATCTGTAAAAGCAGTTAGCATAATAGGTCTTATTCTTCGTTTTGTACCTTCAATAATTCTGTCTTTAAGATTGGTAACGCCTTCATCTTTTAGCTCGTTTAATCCGCTAATCATTACCAAGCCATTTAAAACAGCAACACCAAACAAGACAATAAAACCGACACCTGCCGAAATGCTGAAAGGCATATCACGTAACCACAATGCAAAAACACCTCCAATGGTTGCCATTGGGATAGCGATGTAAATCATTAAAGTTTGTGGAAGTGATTTTAGTGCAAAATAGATTAACACAAAAATCAACAGTAGCGCAATTGGTACAACGGTTTGTAAACGGTTGCTTGCACGTTCCAAATTTTCAAAAGCACCACCATACCGAATAAAATATCCTGATGGCAGTTCGAGGTTGGCATCCAGTTTTGATTTAATTTCAGTTACCAACGATTTTACATCACGACCTCTCACGTTAATACCTACGTAGGTTCTTCGGTTGGTATTATCTCTACTTATTTGCATTGGACCAGCTTTGTAGCTGATGTCTGCAACTTCACGTAGCGGAATTTGAGTTCCTGATGGTAAATTGATATACAAATTCTGAACATCTGAAATATCTGTTCGATTTTGAGAATTTAAACGCACCACCAAATCAAAACGTTTTTCGCCTTCAAAAATAACGCCTGCTGTTCCACCTGCAAATGCAGATTGTACGATTTGGTTTAAAGTATTTATTTGAAGTCCGTATTGTGCTAATTTACTTCGGTTATAGGTTATTGTCATTTGTGGTAAGCCTGTGGTTGCTTCTGCTTTCATATCGCCAATTCCTTCAGTTCCTGCGATTATTTTGGTAATTTCTTCTGCTTTTTGTGACAGTATATTTATATCTTCTCCATAAATTTTTATGGCAATATCTTCACGGACACCTTCGAGTAATTCATTAAAACGCATTTCTATGGGTTGGGTAAATTCATAGTTTACTCCAGGAATTATCTCAACTGCTTTCTTTATTTCTTCAATGAGTTCATCTTTTGTCGAAACAGTAGTCCATTCGCTTTTAGGTTTTAGAATTACAAAAACATCTGCTAAATCCATTGGCATTGGGTCGGTTGGAATTTCGGCAACACCAATTTTACTGACTATTTTTTCAACTTCAGGAAATTTCGCTTTTATAATTTGCTCAACTTTAGTTGTTGTTTCTATAGTTTCTGTAAGTGAACTGCCAGGTTTTAAAATAGCGTGAAAAGCAATATCGCCTTCATCGAGTTGTGGTATAAATTCGCCACCCATTTTGCTGAACGTAAACACAGCAATTCCGAAAAGAACCACCGAAATACCTATTATTAGTTTTCCTTTGGATAAAGATTTTTCTAATAAAGGCTGGTATTTACGTTCTACCCAATGCACAAATTTATCGCCATAGGATTTTTTATCAGATTTTGGTGCTCTTAAAATCAAAGCAGACATCATTGGTACATACGTCAAGCAAAGTACCATTGCTCCAATCATAGCAAAGATGAAAGTTAATGCCATTGGCTTGAACATTTTACCTTCAATCCCTTCTAAAGCTAAAATGGGAAGAAATACAATCAAGATGATAAGTTGACCGAAAAAGGCAGCGTTCATCATCTTTTTTGATGCGCTGGAAGCGATGCCATCACGTTCTTTAGATGTCAATTTTTTGTTCTTATAGAGTTGGGAAGCTATTAGGAAAACGGTGCTTTCTACAATAATTACAGCACCATCAACGATAATCCCGAAATCTATTGCACCCAAACTCATTAGGTTTGCCCAAACATCAAAAACATTCATTAATATAAAAGCAAATAATAAGGATAATGGAATAGTGGAAGCTACAATTAAACCACCTCGCCAATTTCCTAAAAGGAAGATAAGAACGAAAATTACTATTAAAGCACCTTCAATAAGATTGGTTGAGACGGTTGATGTGGTTTCTGCAATTAGTTTACTTCGGTCTAATAAGGGTTCGATGGTAACACCTTCTGGTAAGGACTTTTCAATTTGAGCAATTCGGGTTTTTACATTTTTAATTACTTTGTTTGAATTGGCACCATTTAGCATCATAACCATTCCGCCAACCACTTCGCCATCGCCATCTTGCGTCATTGCACCATAACGGATTGCAGCACCATATTGAACTGTCGCAATGTCGCCAACAGTAATAGGAATGTTATTTGAATTTTTGACTGTAATATTTTTAATATCCTCCAAACTGCGCACCAAACCTTCGCCTCGAATAAAATTGGCTTGGTGGTTTTTTTCGATATATGCACCACCTGTATTTTGGTTGTTGTTTTCGAGAGCTTCAAAAACATCGGTAATTGTAATACCAATTGCCTTTAATTCGTTTGGGTCAACAGCAACTTCGTACTGCTTGATTTTACCACCAATGGCGTTAACTTCAACAACACCTTCTACCATTGCCATTTGGCGTTGGATAATCCAATCTTGCATCGTTCGCAAATCTGTAATGGAATATTTGTCTTTATATTCTGGTTTTACTTTAAGTGTGTATTGGTAAATTTCTCCCAATCCCGAAGATATTGGACCCATTGTTGGTGTGCCAAAACCATTTGGGATTTCTTCTTTTACTTCGTTTAATTTTTCAGATACTAATTGACGAGGTAAATATGTTCCCATAGCATCATCAAAAACTATGGTTACAACAGATAAGCCAAAGCGTGAAATAGAACGGATTTCCTTGACATCAGGTAAATTACTCATTGCAACTTCTACAGGATAGGTAACAAATTGTTCAATATCCTGTGTTCCCAAATTGGGTGCTTGCGTAATGACTTGTACTTGATTGTTGGTAATGTCTGGAACAGCATCTATAGGAACTTGGGTCATACTCCAAATACCTGCTGCTACAATGGTTAGCGTTAGCAAACCAATAATGAATTTGTTATTGATTGAAAAATCAATGATTTTATTAATCATAGAAAAGGTGTTAATTCAGTTGAAATTATTAATCCACGCAAGAGCGAACATTAAATGTGAAGCAATACTCACGTTAAAAAGCATTACGTTAGGATATAGCTATCCTTTAAAAAACTGAATTATGCCCTTGGTGGCTGTAAAATAGAAGTGTTAAAATCTTTTTCTGTACCATTTAAGGAGAGAAAATCTTGAGTAGAAATAGGAGTAATATCGAGTTTTAAATCTACAAATTGCATATAAGTTGCGCTAATATAGCAACATTGGCAAATACAAAAAGGGGAACATAAATCTGAATCTTGGTGCTGGTGGTCGTTATCCATAGCTTGTGAGATTTCAGTTTTAGCATCATCATCAATCACAACATAATCCGCACAAGGTGCTACATTAAGTGCGAAAATGTAAATTGACAATATGAATGCTAAATGTTTCATTGATGCAAATATATGAATTTATTAATGCAATGGTGTTGCAAAGATGTTCATTGGTTTGTTCGGATTTGTGCGGTGGAAAGAAACAGCTCTTTTATTTTTTAGAGCGTTGGCTTTTTTGAGCGTTGGCAAAAAATGAATGTGCTGTTTGCGCGTTGGCTTTTTTAGTTCAAATGTTCGATTTTAGCACGATTTCCGCATTATGCACAACGTTGCAGTATGAATAGTAGCATCCCGAAGGGTGCTATTATTTATAAAGTCTGTTAACTGCTGTTTTATTTTAATTTTTATCTTCTCTAAAAATAATAAAATAAATAAAGATACAGTTAGCTATTCGGAAAAATATTATGAACTCCTTTTTTCTGAGCTACCCCATAACGTATGAATTATAGAAGTAATATGATGCGTTCGTTATGGGAAACTAAAAACACGTTCTTTTTTCTTTTTTAGATCCAACAATTCAATAAAAAACTTGACTTTGTCAGAATTTTTCACTTACTTGTTCAAGTAGTTTATACGTGTCCACGTTCAGAAAGTAAACTTTCTACGCTGCCAAGCTAAACTACTTGGGCAATAATCTCCTAAAGTCGATATTCCCTTAATCTAATAAAGAAAAAACAACTCCTTAGGCTATCCATAAAACTTAGAAAAAAGAGCCCTTCCCGAATCGATAATTGCAGGTTAACGTAGGAATATAGGTACTGTTACCTATATACTCCAAATATAAGAAATATAGTTACCAATAATTTTAAATATTTATACTATTTGATTGAATTATAATAATGAAGTTTCTTTGTCCCAAAAAATGGTCGTTTTTTGAGACAAAACTAATTAATGATACTTCGGCAAAATAGTAGTCTTATTTTCCGTCTCTTTTAAGAGTTTCGTTAATTCACGTTTTATGAGACTAAATTAGCAGGAAAAAAAATAAAAGATATCTCTATCAATATATAGATAATAATTAAGCAGACTTTGTTTAAATGGTCATAGCTTTTTAACTCAACAGTAACTCAGATGCCTCATCTATAACTACGGTATCTAAGTCTTTGAGATAAGCTTGTGTAATGGCTAAATTTTGATGTCCCATAGATTCACTGATTATATCTGTAGCAACTCCTTTTTGTTTAAGGCAATTGGCAAAACTATGTCTTGCTACATAGCTACTAATATTCTTTTTGATATCACATAATTCCGCAAGTTCTTTAAGTTGTTTATTGTAAATCCCTAGTACTTTATGTTTTCTGTTTGCAACTTGAGTTGGTGTGTAATCTTCTCTGTAAAGCAAAGGGAATACATATTTATTTTCATATCCATATATTTGGTAATAATCTAATATATCTTGAACAGGTGGTAGAATTTTAATTCTAAAATTACCTTTAGTTTTACTCCTTATATAATGTATACAATTAGAATGAATATCATTCCACTCTAATTCAACCATATCTTTAAAATTCATACCACGTGTATAAAAGCTGAATACAAAAAAATTCTTTGCATTAATTAAATGAGAATAACCTTCCAAATCAAGATTGACGATTTCCATTATTTCTTCAAAGCTTAAGGCTCTTTTAGCTGACTTTCCTTTAAGCTTAGATATCTTATAAGCTCTAAACGGATAATAACTTTCCTTTATTAACCCTCGCTGTATTGCCATATTATATATTGCCCTAATGGCTCTCATCTTAACCCCAATGCCTCCATCTGTCCCACCTCTTGATCTTAAAAACACTTCATATTTATTTAAAAATGTTGGGTTAAGCCCTTTAAAAGATAGTTTTTTGAATCGATGAAATATTTTTACAGAGGTCATAGCATCATTATTCACTTTCGCATTTCCTATACGGGCTGCTCTAGTTTGTTCTTCAATAATTTCATCCCAAAATGCAAATACATCATTCTTTAAAGGATTAAAAGTAATTCTATACTTATTATCAAAATCTAATATTGTATAATCAGGATTATCAATTTCCAATTCCGTAAGAATTTGCAATGCCCTATCTTTAAATTTCAGTAAAAGTCTATTTTTTTGAATATAATTTTCTTTTCTTTTATTAAAACTGCCTGTTGAGGATTTCCATTCGTCAACTGTACTGCTAAAAGGGGTTGTATAAAATTTAGATTCCCTTTCTTTAGTTACACGGAGAAAGATGGGAAATGTTCCATCTGACAATTTCTTTTTCCTTAAAACAATCTTAACTGAAGCCATAATTTTGATTTATAAATTACATGGGTACAACATAGGTACAACAAATGAGCTATTAAATGTAAATATTCTGCAACCAAATACAAAATAAAAAAGCGTAAAATACTGAAAATCAGAAGAAAAGAGACTAAATGCAACTATATGAAAAACAAACTTTTAAGACTGTTAATCAGAGGGTCCAAGGTTCGAGTCCTTGAGGGGGAGCAGAAATTAAAATCCAACTTATTTAGTTAAGTTGGATTTTCTGTTTTTAACAACTACTACGCGAGTAAAACACTTTACTTATTTTTAATATAATATTCTCATTTTCAAATCAGTAATAACTAAATACTCATAACCTTTTTTTTCAAAACCATATTCTATTTTGCTTTAGCTTAAAATTTTCACGGTTTAATAAAATTAGAATAGTATTGATATATTGGTCCGTATACAACTTAAAACTAGTTGCAAAAAATTCTTTGTAAAAACCTGAAGGAATCTTTTATAATTTATTAATATTGTTCTATTAAATTTTTAATAAAATATAAAATATTATGATTCATAGACTAAATAAAAGTATCGCGGTTAAGTTTATTTCATTTTTGGTTTTGATACTATTTGTTAACGCTTGTAGTTCAAAAAAAATAGTAAGTTCAAATGACATAAAACCAATACAAGAAGACAAACCAATGAATATTATACTTATGATTGGTGATGGCATGGGGGTATCGCAAGTTTCGAGTAGTTACTTTGCAAAAGAAACGGAACCCAACTTTAGTCGTTTTAATACTATTGGATTAATAAAAACATCTTCAGGTAGCCATTTAATTACTGATTCGGCCGCTGGTGCTACAGCATTTTCTGCAGGCCAAAAAACCTATAATGGTGCAATAGGTGTAGATATAGATACCCTTTCTGCTGAAAACATTGTAGATTATCTTTCTAATAAAGAATATGCAACGGGTTTAATTGCTACTTCTTCAATAACTCATGCAACTCCTGCAAGCTTTTTTGCTCATGTTAAATCTAGAGGCATGGCCGAAGAAATAGCTAGTGAATTACCAAGTTCACAAGTAGATTTTTTTGCTGCTGGTGGTAAACAATTTTTCTTTAATCGAAAAGATGACACATCACTTTATAATGAATTTGTAACTAATGGATTTACCATTGACACCTTAAGTCTTGAAAAGAGTCAAGCTCTATCAAAATCTAAAAAATATGGTTTTTTATTGTCAAAGGATGCGATGCCGAGAATGGATCAAGGAAGAGGAGATTTTTTATTAAATGCAACCGAATTAGCACTTTCTTATCTAAATAAAAATGAAGTAAAAGGTAAAAATGGGTTTTTCCTAATGGTTGAGGGTTCACAAATAGATTGGGGTGGACACGCAAATGATTCTGAATATATTAAAAAAGAAGTCTTAGATTTTGACAAAACTATTGGACGTGTTTTAGATTTTGCTGAAGCTGACGGTAATACCCTAGTTATTATAACTGCAGATCATGAAACTGGTGGCTATACCCTGGCATCTGATGATGGAGATTATAACAAAATAAAAGGTTCTTTTTCTACGGGAGGGCATTCTGCTACCTTAATTCCAGTATTTGCATATGGCCCAGGTGAAGCCAATTTTTCTGGAATTTATGAAAATACGGCAATATTTGATAAAATTATCGAAATGGTTAATGAACAAAAATAGTAGCTGAATTAGTTCAAATGACTATTTTCATCTTTTAAAGCTTTTACATCTGTAACTAACTGAGCTAAAGAAGCTCTATTTAGTCCATTGTAAATGCCTCTAATATGTTTGTTTTTATCAATTAAAAGAAAATTTTCTGAATGTAAAAAATCATCTATGTTTTTAGGTACTCCTAAATCATTTTCAACAAAATATTGATTTCTGCCAAGGTTATAAATAGCTGTTTTGTCACCAGTAACTAAATGCCATTTATTATCTATGACACCATGTTTTTCTGCATATTTTTTTAGCTCAGCCACAGAATCAATAGTTGGTGTAACTGAATGCGATAAAAATAATATTTCTTTATCTTGCTTAAACTCTTCTTGCAGTTTGACCATATTACTTGTCATTTTTGGACAAATACCTGGACAACTTGTAAAAAAGAAATCTGCAATGTAAATTTTATTATCAAAAGTTTTTTGTGTAACGGTATCTCCCAATTGATTGATTAATTCAAAATCGGGTATTTTATGAAATGCTTGCTCTTCATCTGTATTAGGTGTTAACCAGTTCGGTGTAAATGATTCCTCATTATAATAAGGTAAATAGTCTACCCTACTCGTTTCAGTTACTTTTATGTTTTCTTTTTTCACCTCGTCTTTACAACCAATCGTGATAACAAGAAAAAAGATCATTAAATATTTCATGTATGCATATATTATATTGAAGAATCTAACCTTGCATTATTCTTTCTTTTTAGCGTCACCAAAAATGGATTCGCTTCTGGCATCTTTTATGACAACCTCATCTTCTAATTGGTAACATAAATTTGCTTTTTTCATTCCAAAAATTCGGCCATTTTTGGCTTCATAATTGACATATATTTTACCGTTTTTAAGCCAAGCTTGTTGCATTCCCTCTTCCTTCCCATTAGTATAGTGCATTTGCTTTGCCAATTGACCAGAATCATACCAACGCTTTTCGACATCATGCAATTTTCCATTTTCATAATTTGATTCTGAAGCCAATACCCCATTTTTCCACCAAGCCCTATAACTACCTACCAATTTATTTTTACGGTAATTAGATTCTACCTTTAATTGACCGCTTGGAAACCAAATTTTAGCAACACCTTCTTTTTTCCCATTCAAAAACCCAACCTTTTGTTCTAAATTTCCATTCGAACCATAGCTTACTAAAAAACCATTAAAAAGATTATTATTGTAATACCAATTACCTTCATTACCATTAAGGACCAGTTTATTTTTAGTCACTTCTATGTCTGAAATCGTTTCAACTTCAACTAGTGAACTGACATTTTCTTCTGAAGTGCTTTTACAACTCAAAATAAATATTGAAAAAAGTACTAAAAATAAACTAGTGCTTTTCATATTAATATCCTTGATAAGGTCCTGCAAATAAGATATAAGACTCTGTATTTGAATAGATTTCATTTATGATATGATAGTGATATTCCTCCACACCTTCTGAATATTGAGTCGTAGTGGTATGACCTCCTGAACTATCTAAATCTGTTGGATAGGTACCCGTAGAATTACATTTTCTTCCATAAATAAATACACCATCTAACAAGATACCATTCAGCTTATCATCGTCATTACTAAATGCTATCGGTTCTAAGTGATAATGATAAACACCTGGTCCAATATGTGCACCCGTCCAATCTAAACTGGCTGCTGCTTGACTTAAAGGACCATTTCCTTCTGAATCATTAAAAATTGAAGCTCCACTTACAGCAATTCCAACAGTATTCAATTGCGTTGCAACTGTATTACCTGTTAAATTGGGAGTAGCATCTACCGTTATGGTAGTAGCATTATTATTACTTGACATTATTGACGGCGTAACTTCTACACCCTCCTCTTCCATATAAAGCGAATTACCTTCTCCCCAATAAACAGATTTATGATTTGGTAATCCGGTAGTTTCAATGGTAATAGTTGTACCTCCATCAGATAAATAAGCACTAACTGCATCAGTATTAAATGCAGCAAATTCAGCCGGTAATTCTGTTAAAGAAATATCTGAAGATTCCCCATTGATATCATCGTCGCTATTACAAGCAATAAAGTTGATAGATACTATTAAAATTATAAATGTTATGCTATTCTTAAAAAATCTTCTCATTTGTTATATTTTAGTATTGTTTTCTTTTTAGATGTGTTTTCTTAAATAAACTTGCGGTAAGGATAAAATTAATTTTGATTAACTGGTCGTTTTCTATTCCCTGGTCCTTGTTTATCATCTTTGTCAGCACTTTCAAGTTCCTCTTTCGTTATAAAACCATCTTTATCAGAATCAACCTGATCAAATTGTTCCAACAATGGTCCTTTAACCTCTTCTTTCGAAAGTTTTTCGTCATTATTTACGTCCATTTGTTTAACTATTTGCGTAGCACTTGGACGCTTTCCTTGCCCAACTGGTTGTTGGCCTCTTGGTGGACCTTGATGTTCTTCTTCTGTCATTTCGCCCATTAAACAACGACTCACATAAGGAAAATCAGTAGTAACCATGTACATATAATTTCCATTTATTGTAATACCATTACATTCATCTAAATCACCAACACCTTCAACATATTCAAAATCGGAAGTATAAGTTCCATCATGCTTATCTGCAACAGAAACATCTATTGAATTCATAGGGTTTGTGTAGGTACAATCTTCACCTTCACGCTCTCCAACTAACAATTTATAACTTGGCTTATAAGCATTTGTTTTAGAAAAGTAAATAGGAAACCCATCTTTTGCAAAACCAACATGTACCAAATCTTCACCAGTATCAAAATCTTCGATAACAGATGTTGGGGCACCATGATAATGATAGGCACCAGTAGGTTGAACATGTGCATGGTTAAAGTCAAGACCTAAACTAATTAAATCTTGAAAAGCCTCAACCCGATAGCTTTCTCCTGTATCACAAACTACCACCTCTGCAGTTCCTGGTTCAAATTTTACGCCATTTAAGGCTATTCCCGGCTCCCTAACCCATGTAGGTTCGCCAATATATTTAGGACTTAAAGGAAAAGTATAGGTTTTGTTTTGTGCTGCAATTGTATTTGGATTCCCTTTATTGGGAAACTGACCCGTTTTATGATTCGGCAAAGAATTGGTTACCATTTTACGTTCATTAGCGGTTACCGTAACTATAGTTTTTGTACCAAAAATTTCATCTTCTAAATCATATGATCCAAAATAATCATTATGAATATGAGGTACCTTTCCAACAGAAACAGTTTCAGTTGTAGCTGAAAATGTGTTTTTCTGAGAACTACAACTTACTATAACACCTGCAAGAATAATAGCAACTACACTATAAATTTTTCCCATTTGTATAATTATGTATTATTGTTTCTTTCTTTTTTTAGACTTCTTTTTATCTGATTTAGATAAAAAATATTTTAATTCTTCTAAATCAATTTCATTATCGTCATTCGTATCGATTTCTTCAAAATTATTAGTCAGCAAAAGTTTTTCTTTTGCAGCAATTTCAAGTGCATTTAATTTACCATCAGCGTTATCGTCAACTTCTTTCATTATTCTCACTGCTGATTCCCCTTTAGGTCCATTACCATTTAAAGATGCTTCTAATTCTGATAAATCAATATATTTATCATCATTAGTATCTATTAAATCAAAATCTTGAGAAATTTTACCTCTTTGATCCTTTGAAGCTTCATCAACATCTATCTTATCATCATTATTTGTATCCAATTTTGATAGAATTTGAGATGCATCAGGTTTTCCTCCATTATTCTGCCCACCTCGTTTACCTCTTTGCCCACCTGGACCTTGAGCAAAAATACTGGCACATAACAGTAAAGTGAAAATGGTGATTGTCATTTTTAAATTATAATTTCTCATCGTTTTATATTCGCTAGTTTATTTATTTAGATGTGTTTCATCAAAAATACTTGTGCTAAATTACATTTTTCTTCAAATAGGTTAATAGCTCCGTTAATTATCTAATTCCCTATTTAAATTAATAGCTATGGTTTTTGTTTTATCCATTAAACTTTTAGCGATTGCTAATTGGACTTCTGTTTGCAAAAGTCTATCAATTAAAGTATTCTGAAATTCTCTATTATTTAATAATTTATCATAATTAGATTGTTTTGAAAGGGCCTGAATTTTATTGTCTTTAGAATATCGCCCTGAAAGAATTTCAATTAATGATATATGTGCTTCTATCAGTGGTTGTAAACGATTAATAACAATATTTTGAATTTTTGTTTCCTGATTTTCAAAATTATCTAGTTCACTCGGATAGGCGGCAATTAATTCCTTCAACAAACCACTTTCAATAAACTCAAATTTGTTTGTGCTATTCACTGAGTTTATGGAAGCATTATGCAACTTTGTTATTTTATAATCGACACTAATAATTCCTTCTTTTACGTCATCCGTAAGTTCTTGATATTGCAGCCCCATATAACTCATCGTGTTTTTAATTACTTTGACATTTTCAGTATATCTAGTAATTGATGAATCTAAAAGTACTAAGTTTGAATTAAGCTCTTCATTTAAGCTTTCATATATTTTTAATTCTACAATCCTATTATTTTTAATTTCATTGAGATTATTTATCTTCCAAGCAATTAATATCCCAATAACAATCAGTAAAATTTCTCCTAATGCATAGACGAAATAACTTTTAATTTTCCCTGAAATCAATAAATTTTTTCTGATTTTTCTAAATAACCTCATCGCTAAAATTTTTTATATCATTTTAATAATATTGTTTTTATAAAAAAACTTCGTGATTACTCACGAAGCTTTTAGCAAAAACTAACTCAAAATGAAATTTTATATTAATTATTTAAATAACTACTAACCGCTGATGCTCTTTGTGAAACATGTGAATTTAACTCGTTTACGGCGGTCTGAAAATCAGAACTACTATTAAGGAAGGTATAACCCGTTACTTCTGTAGTTGCAAAAGGCTCAATTAATGCAGAATAGGTTCCATATAAAGATTGAATTGTACTCGTACTAAATGCCCCCTCTACAACTTCTTGCACATAAGTGTCATATTTATCCTTATAAACATCATCTGCATATAAATACCCAATTAATGGCCATTCTGAAGTATTTAACCCTGAAAAATCTAAAGGTAATGCACCACCTTGTTTACCGGTTTGCAATGCTTCATTATTATCCCAAGGAATCCATGTTAATTTATTAGTTTCTGGATTATTATATAAAAAATAATTATGCGTCATTCTCCCATAAGTGTCCCAATTTTGTACCACCGTATTTACGGCTAAATATTTAAGAAACACATCGGTATCTAAAACAGCATCCAAATCTGATCTCCAAGCCTCAGCATCTGCGGTTCTTGAACCATCATTCAGAATGTCTAATAAACTTTTTACATCAGAAAAATCAGCTTCGTCTTCATTATTTTTCTTTACATATTCATCTTCATCATATGAACCTGCCGCAAAACTTGCTGCGTCACCATCTGGTTTATATAAATTACCATCATCATCTGAAAACTGATCATCTAAAACAGTGTCATCAACTTCTTCAACCATCGTATAGAGCCCAAAATACTGTGGTCCATCACCATGATCTACATAAACCGTATAAAATGCCGTGTGAGATGCCACTAAACCAGCATTTCTAAATACATCGGTAGCTACCTTTTCACGCAACATTGATTTATCATCGAAATTATTTTTAAGGCTTAATTTTTTAAAGCCATAGAAACGTTGATTATCGATTTGTGGATAATCATCTTCATATTCGTCAAAATCAAGTTTAAAAGATAGTTTTAAAATACCTGATTGCCAACTCGTTTGCAAACTTGAATTCCCTTTGAATCGCACACCTACTCTATACCATTCTAGTCCATTATAAAACACTTCTGCTGGGACAAAAATTGGATTCTCATCCACATCAGATGAAACCCCTCCTGGTCTATTGCCCCCACCAAAAGTGCCATAAAGACTTGTCATATCATCTAACATACTTTGCCATCGTGTTTCTGAAATTACAATATCAATTCGTTTTACAGCTTCATCTTCAAATACTTCATCAAAGTTTGGGTCTACATCTTTGGTATGTGTCTCTGTTGTCCAATCCGTTGCAATAAAATCGGTATCGTCAACTTCAACTATTTCTTCCTCATCTTCAGTAATGGTATCATCATCACTGCAAGAATTAAAGGATACGATTATAGCACTAAAAATTAATGCCATAAAAAGCATATTGACATTCTGTTTAATTTTCTTCATCTGTCTGATTTGTTAATATTTAAATTCTTTTTATTTCTTTAAATTATTTTCCTTCTCTTCTTTTTGGTTTTGGTGCTTTTTCAAATTCTTTTTCAGAAATAAAACCATCCTCATCAGTATCTATAGTCGTAAATTCATCTTTTAAAGGTCCTTTAACTTCATCTTTAGAAAGTTTACCGTCTTCGTTGGCATCCATCTGTTTAATCAGTTCCGTAAATGTTGGCGGCTTCTTTCTTTCCTGTTTGTTACCTGATTGCCCAAACGAGCTCGTAGAAATAAATAATGTTAATCCAAAAACTATTACTATTGTTTTAATTGTGTTACTTTTCATATGTATTATTTTTAAATGTTATATAACTTTAGATGTTTAATTCAAAAATAACTTGTGGACTCAAATGTTAAAAAAATGCAAAAAAAAGACCCTCAGTATTTTGAGGGTCCTTGAAACTATTTTGTAAAAAAATTACGGTACTATTAATCATTTTTAGATGGTGGAGGAGGCATTTGATTTGGATTACTACCTCCATGTCGTGCATTTTTAATAATATCATTAAATCGTTTTTTTTGCTCATCATTGCATAATTCATGGATGGCTCTTAAATTATAAAACACCTCAGTTTCTAATAGATACTGTTTCATACCTATAATCGTTGTAACGGAATCAATTTCCTGCTTATTTAATGAGTCTTTTGAAATTTTACTAAATAGAACGTCTTTTTGTTTTTTTATGTCATCAGAAATAGTGTTCATTTTTTTACGATGTGCATTGCTTATCGTTTTAAATTGATCCATTTGAGATTGATCAAATTTTAATTGTTTCACTATAAAATCATCTGGCCCTTTTGGTCCTTTTGCACCAGGTCTTCCTAAATAATTAAATAAAAAGAATCCATTGACTACGATTAAAAATGCGAGTAGAATGTATAAGAGTAAATTTTTCTTCATGATTAATTTAATAACGAGGTTGCGGTATTTGTTGATAATCCATACGTTTCAGCAAACTGACTAACATTTTCATCATATTTTGTTTCTTGTAACTTCGTAAAAGCGACTATATTTAAAACAATTATACAGACCAAAGTAGCCAATTGTAATTTAGGTGTAAACCAAGACCAAATTGTTGGCTGTTCTTCCTTCTCAGCGAACAATCTATTCATGGTTTTACCTTTTAAAAAAGGAGACACATTAACCGTTTCAATAGTGTCCATCGCCTCTAGCGTACGCTCTATTTTATGTTGTATGTTCTTATTTGTTTCCATGACTTTTAATTCTACTAATTTAGATGCTATAATTTATAAAAACTTGCGTCATTTATTGTTTTTATAATAAATTTCTAATATTTCTTGTAATTTTTTCTTTGCTCGAAAGAGTAAAGACTCAACAGAGGATATACTTTTTTCTGTAATATCGCTAATTTCTTGATAGCTCAACCCATCCACTTTGCTTAGTGTAAATACCACCTTCTGAGCTTCTGGCAATTGATTTATAGCTTTAAAAAGTGTTTCACTTTTCTCCCTGTTTTCCAACAATACTCCCGGATGGTTCATTTCCGTAAAATAGTTGGTACTATCAGCAGGAATATCATTTCCTATAATAGATTGTAAAAATGCAAAGCGTTTTTTAGTACTTTTTTTTCTAATGAATTCCAATGATTTATTGGTTGCTATTCGGTAAATCCAAGTAGATAATTTAGAATTTCCCTTAAATCTACTTATGGAATTAAAAACCTCAACAAAAACCTCTTGTGCAATATCTTCAGCATCTTCTTTATTAGGAACAAACGAGATACAAGTTGAAAACACTTTTTGCTGATAGTCATCAATTAATTGACTAAAAGCATGCTGTTTGCCTTGTTGTAATTCTTTTATAAACTGCTCCTCTTGCAATACGTAAATGTTAAAAATAGAATTTAATTAATAAATGACTTGCCGGTAGTTACTTCTTTTTATTCCGTTTATTATAATTCTTATCTCCTCTGGTTTTTGGCTTTTTGTATTTTGCTGCAATCTTATATTGATAAGACCCACCTTGATTGGTTTTTTTATTTTTCTCTGACTTTTCGTGAAAACCTGATCCTAAAGTTTCATCTCTTTTTTTCAGCTGATTTTTAGGCTCGTCCGTTTTTGGTTGTTCTGCCGGTATTAACCGTTTGGAGACTTCAATGCTTTCAGGAAATGGAATTTCTTCAATCTTCATCTGCATTAAATCTTCAATGACGTTTTTATATTCCTGCTCTCTTTCCGTATAAAATAAAATACTTTCTCCCTTCTTTTCTGCACGCCCAGTTCTACCAATACGATGCATATAATTTTCAGGAAAATTAGGTGTATCAAAATTGATTACATGAGAGATTTCATTTAAATCAAGACCACGTGCCATTACATCAGTCGTAACTAATATTCTATTGACTCCTTGATCAAACTGTTTCATAGATCGTAATCTATAATTTTGAGTTTTATTAGAATGAATGATACAAAGATCGTTGTTATACGTTTCGTCCAACTCTTCAAATAACCTATCTGCATTTCTTTTATTAGAAACAAAGACCAGTACTTTTTTAAAAGTTGTAGCGTCTTTTAATAAATCAATTAACAAATTTGCCTTGGTATAAAAATTAGGAACCATATAGCAACTTTGCGTAATATTTTCAAGTGGTGTTCCACTTAACGCCACCGTTATTTTTACTGGAGCAACAAAAAAGTCAGTAATTAACTGGTCAACATCATCTGTCATTGTTGCAGAAAACATTATGTTCTGGCGATTGGCGGGTAATAAATCAAACAAATTAGTCAACTGAAATCGAAAACCCAAATCAAGCATAACATCAACTTCATCTATCACTAATTTTTTAATAGATTTAAGTTGTAATGCTCTACTCAACACCAAATCATATAGGCGTCCAGGTGTGGCAACAATTATGTCATAGCCTTGATCTAACATCGCTTTTTGTGTATTGATATTAGTTCCTCCATAAAGACCTATAACTCTATTGTTTAGGTATTTTCCAAACTTATTAATCTCCTCAACAACTTGAACAACCAATTCTCGAGTAGGTACTAACACCAAAACTCTTGGATGTTTTTCTTCAGAAAATTTAAGTTGTTGCAAAATAGGCAGCATGTAAGCCAACGTCTTACCTGTACCCGTTTGAGCAATTCCTATAACATTTTTACCCGAAGCGATAACAGGAAATGCCTCTGATTGTATTGGAGTTGGAGTTGTAAACCCCAAATCATCAATAGCATATCCTAACTGTTTAGAAATCTTAAAATCTTCAAAAGTTTCCATCATTATAAAATTTTATGCAAAAGTAAGGTATTGAGACCATCTTGACTACTTTCTTTTTTTAAGAAAAGCTTCTAGTTAAAATACCTCAAAAAATGGCTTGGCTATAAATTTTCACTTTTACAAATTAAAAAAGCCATCCCAATAATTGAGATGGCTTTTTAAAATTATCGTTTAAATTATTTACTCTATTACTGTTTCTTCAATTTCTGTTTCTTCAATCACTTCTTTTTCAACAGTAAAATTGGTACGTCTGTTTAATTGATGATCTGCACTAGAACATCTAACTCCATCAGCACATTTATTAGCCAATTGAGATTCTCCTAAGCCTTCATAAGTAAGTCTGCTTGGATCAATTCCTTTTGCTATCATATACTCAACAGTAGATTTTGCTCTACGTTCAGATAGTTTTTGGTTATATCCTTTTGGACCTCTAGAATCAGTATGTGAAGCTGAATGAATTCTTAAATCTGGGTATTTATTTAATACCTCAACAACTTTATCTAATTCTTCGGCCGCATCTTTACGAATATTGTGTTTATCAAAGTCGAAATAAATAACGTTAATATTCACTAATACCTCATCACCTACTAATTTAAATTCAGGCTCTAAATCAACATTCTGTACTATTGCTGGGGCATTTAAATCATTAACAGTACTAACTTCTATGTCTAACTTTAAATAACCATCGTTCATAGTGACTAAAGTATACTCGCTATCACAAGGTACATCAAATGTATATGCTGCAGTATCTTCTGTCGCAGCAGTTATTTGTAACTGATTACCTTCACTATCTAAAATAGAGACTAGAGCACCTGGTAATAATTCTTGTGTGACTTTATCTCTAACCACACCTTTAACCGTTTGCAAACATTCTATAAAAAGTTTTTCATCAACTTTAAAAGAGTAAATATCATCATCTCCTTTACCTTCTTTTCTGTTTGAAGAAAAATAACCTTGCGTGTCATCTCTTAAGATATAAGCAAAATCATCTTTAGGGCTATTTAATGGCTCCCCTAAATTAATTGGCTCTGATATCGTATGGTCATAGATTTTGCTTGCAAACAAATCTAAGTTACCGAAACCAGCATGTCCATTTGAAGAAAAGTACAATACATTATCTGCATCTATATGAGGAAACATTTCACGTTCTTCTGTATTAACTTCTTCACCTAAATTTTCAGGTTCACTGTACGTTCCATCTTCATTAACATCAACTACCCAAATGTCGGTTTTACCTATAGACCCCGGTCTGTCAGAAACAAAATATAATTTTTTCTCATCAACAGTTAAACTTGGTAAACCCGTTTGAAATTCATCAGAATTAAAATCTAATTTTTTAACATTTGTCCAAGCTCCATCAACACCAACTGATGCCTTGTAGAGTTGAATATTATCAATTCCTTTTGAACTTTTTACCGATTTTCCTTTCGCGTCATAATTATTAGCAGAAAAATAAACTGTTTTCAAATCTTTTGTAAACGTAACAGAAGCTTCATGTTGTTTTCTGTTTACATCACCACGTAAACTCTTTTTGTTAATAATTTGACCTGTACTGTCAATATCACCAACAAATAAATCTAAATAAGGTTGGTCATTTCCATCCCAATTTCTTCGAATAATTGCTACTTTCTCAGTAGGAGAGGCAAAAACTACACGGTCTTTACCATAAAAATTAAGTCCAAAATCTGAATTTTTTGTATTAACTTTTAATAACTTAATACTGTGTTTTCCAGGCGTTGATTGTGCCATCATTAAGAAGGAGCAAAGCAATAAACTTAAGGTAATTATTTTTTTCATATCTTTTTTTTTCTTGTAAGTATATTTTATAATTCCACAATTATAAGTACTGAATTTTTAGGGGATAAATTCTAAAAAAGAGTCAGATTTCAAAAAACAAATTTAACAAATAAAATTTAACACATATTATATCATGGTTACCTTTTGTTAAATTAGAACCAAAATTGTCGTAAAAGACTTGTAATAAAAGGCTTAAAGGATATTATTTTTCTTAAAATTTTCTATAATTTTTCTTCAATTTTGACTTTTTCTTTAAATTCCAGCCCATTATAATCCAATTTCCAGCCAAAAGTACTTACCATTTGCTCTATAATTTTAACAGTCTCAAGTGCTTTAGAGGTTGCAGATACTAGCAGTTCACTTTCTGGAATTTTATTCTCAATATTAATTTTTACTTTTTTATTTAGGTCACTTAAATCTTTCGCCGCAAACTTATTAAAATAACCATGCTTTACATCGTAGTATTGAATATCTGTTTCAATACTCAAGATTTCTGGCTCGGGAAAATGTTCAAGGATTAATTTTTTCTTTTCAGGCTTTGATTGTAACTTAATTTTTTTCATATCAAACCCAATTAAAACCTTAGCATTGGCAAGTACAATAGCCTTCTTTTTACTATTTACCAAGTTTAACAGCACGCCTTTTACATCTTCAAAATGCATAATTTCAGAAAAATCACCTTCAACGGTAATCATTTTAGATACATTTCTTATTTTTTCTAAAAGCACTACAGATTGCTCTTCCGATTTATTTTTAAAAAACCGTTTACTAAATAACAACACAACTATTCCTAAAAATAGTATTCCAATAAGCACTCCTAATATGAAATCCATAAACTATTTTATTTTTTTGTACGCAGTATTTAATTGCATCGAATGTTGAAAATAGGTTTATCTTTTAATAGCTCTCAACATTTCTCTTTTACCTGGAGGGCCAGGCAACCTTTCAACCGTAAAACCAACTTCTTGCATTGCCCTTCGCACGCTTCCTTTAGCAGCATACGTTACTAAAATTCCATTTACCTTTAAAGCATTATACATTTTCTGAAACATTATCGCCGTCCAATGCTCTGGTTGTACTCTTGCACCAAAGGCATCATAATAGACTAAATTAAAACGATTTACATCATCAATAGCGTCAAAAAACTGTTCTCTTTTCGTTAAACTAAATTCATTTGATAGCTGATGTTCTTTTTCCCAAGCGATTGTATGCATTTCATCAAAAATGGGTTTTTCATTTTCAACTTTTAATTCAGTAACATAATTTAACTTAATAATATCTTCATTTTCAACGGGATAAGCTTCTACGCCAACATAATCTATGTTGCGTATCGATTTTTTCGATTCTAAATAGGTAATAAAAGCGTTTAAGCCGGTTCCAAAACCTATTTCTAAAATGGAAATATTTTCCGTTAAAGCAATTTCATTAAACCCCTTATCAATAAATACGTGATAAGCTTCCTGAATAGCTCCGTGTTTAGAATGGTACTGCTCATTCCAATCTGGCAAATGGATTGTTGTAGACCCATCTGAGGTAATCATTATTTCTCTCTTCAAACTAATTGATTATAAGTTTCTTTATCTTAGGAATGGGACCTGTACATCGTGTTTGATGACAAGCAATACAACTATTTACCGATTGATTAAAGTAATAAGCCGTAGAATCAGATTTTGTTGAATATGTTGCTTTTTGAAATTTCACAAATTGAACTGCCAAACTATCAAATTCAGAATCGCGTTCATCTGGATCGGTCATTATAGCGTTGTGAATTTTCACAAACTCTTCTGGAAACGCAGATAACCTTTCTCTATTTATAATTTGAGCCTTTGTCAGTTTATTAAACTCATACATTTGTCGCATTAACAAAGCCATTTCAGATGGTTCGTACATTTTCATTTCAGGCCCTACTTTTTCCTTTTTCACAGGTTTACTGCATGCCGCTAACAACAAAACAGTAAACAAAAAACAGAACGATTTATGCATTATTAATTTGAACATTAAAATAAGAATAAGTAGTTGAACTTATATACTTAATTAGGGTTTCAACAAAACACCATCAGCTTCGAAAGCATAAGTGAATTTTGGCTCCGTAATTTTTGCAATTTCTTCCTCTGTTTTACCAGCATCTTTCGCAAAATGTTGTAATTCTTCTACCGAAGTCTCTGTCACATAAGCTCTACCATTAACAATAACATCTTTTTTATCAGCATCTAAAGGCACAAAAAAGCCATAGTCTTTAAAACGAACCATAGATTCTTTAGCATCTCCTAAATCCAATTTCATCCAACACCCTTTTGCTTTACAAACTTCATTAATATTTGATGCAAATTTTACAGCAACGGTATCTCCCGCTTTAAGGTTTTCAAACTTTGCTGCCATTTCTTCTTTTGAAATAACATTTTCGTCTGTAATTTTTTCTCCAAAAGAAGCATATTCAATCTTTGCTTGCTCTTTATCTTCAACTTCTTTTTTCTCCTCTTTACAGGCTACCATAGCCAAAAAACATGTCAACAATACTAATTTTCGCATAATGTGTATAATTTTTATACAAAAATATAGTTTTAAACTTAATTTTAGGCAAGAATCGCTACTTTTGTTACCTAAATAGAGCGTTATGAGTACAGCAACTACTTTAAATATGAACATAGAAAAAACTAAAAAATCTAAACTTCCACAAGTTGATTTTAACAATTTACCATTTGGTCAAACTTTTTCTGATCATATGTTCGTTTGCGATTATAAAGACGGAAAATGGCAAACACCTCAAATTATACCTTATCAGAATATTAGCTTAGACCCTGCAGCAAAAATTTTCCATTATGGGCAATCAGTTTTTGAAGGTATGAAAGCCTATAAGGATGAGGAAGATCACATCTGGTTATTTAGACCTTTAGAAAATCAAAAACGTATCAACATATCTTCTGAGCGATTGGCAATGCCTCCATTTCCTGAAAATTATTTTATGGAAGGCTTAGAGACCTTATTAAAAATTGAAAAAGACTGGATTCCTCAAACACCGGGAAGCTCATTATATATTAGACCATTTATTTTTGCTACTGGTACCGGATTGCATGCTTCACCTTCAACTGAATACAAGTTTATAATAGCTTGTGCTCCTTCTGGAGCTTATTTTGCAGGAAATGTAAAAGTATTAATTGAAGAAAAATATTCTCGTTCTGCAAATGGCGGTGTTGGTTTTGCAAAAGCTGGAGGAAATTATGCTGGCCAGTTTTATCCTACACAATTAGCCGTTGAAAAAGGTTACCATCAGGTAATTTGGACCGATGACAATACGCATGAGTTTATTGAAGAAGCGGGTGCCATGAATATTTTTGTTAGAATTGGAGATACTTTAATTACGAGCCCAACTAGCGACAGAATCTTAGATGGTATTACTAGAAAAAGCATCTTAAAAATAGCAGAAGACGAAGGCATACCTGTTGAAGTACGAAAATTTACCGTTTCTGAATTAACGGAAGCTTCTAAAAACGGAACCCTAAAAGAAATGTTTGGAGCGGGAACAGCTGCTGTTATTTCGCCAATTTCATTGTTTGGTCATAGAGGAAAAGACTATGAATTACCAGAAATTGAAAACAGCTATGCGGCACGGTTTAAAAAACGTATTACGGACATTCAGTATAATAGATCTGAAGACAAATTTGGCTGGAGGTATCTTGTCAAATAGACATTAGAATAAAATATAAAAAAGGGTAAAATTTCTATGGAACAGAAATTTTACCCTTTTTAATTTAAATCTAAGATTTAAAATCGGTTTTACTTTTTATCCAAAATCTCTGCGATATTCGGTTTAAAATAATTAGGACCTTTTAAAACCTTGCCATCTTCACGGTAAATGGGCTTTCCATCTTCACCCAATTTACTCATATTACTGCGTTGTATTTCATTAAATACTTCTTCAATTTTATGTTGCATACCGTGTTCTATTATGGTTCCACATAATATGTACAACATATCGCCCAAGGCATCTGCCACCTCCACTAAATCGTTACTTTCAGCAGCCTCTAAATATTCATTATTCTCTTCGTCCATTAAGTTAAAACGTAGTTTTATTTTATCTGGCGATAAGTTGGCTATAGGTTTATGTTCAACCCCCAAACCGAAGGCTTCGTGAAATTCTTTGACAGCTTTTATTTTATCTTGCATTATTGTTCTATTTTTGTAGGGATAAATATAAGAGAAAAATGTTTAGTAAAGGACAAGCTGTTTTTGGGATATTATTTGCAATAGCTTTTATCATTTTTATAGCATGGAGCTATAGAAAAGACTTAAAACTTCATAAACTATATTATAAAAATGTTTGGGTTGTAGGTTTTGCAATAATTGCCGTAATTGCTATTTTTGGTGTATTGACTTTTATGTTACACGGTAATTAGATCTATACCTCCTTTACCGAAATAATCTTAACCGGACAGGCTTCTTTTGCCTTTATATTACTTTCAAAAATAGAATGGTCTGGCGACTTTAACGTAAAAAAGCCTTTTTTCTCAACACCCTGAAGCAATACTGATTTTCCGTCTTTTTTTGACATCTGAAACTGGCTAGGAGCCAGCTCCACACAATAATTACACCCTATACATTTAGCTCTTTGAAGCGTTACAATTACCATAACCTATTAAGCTTGAGCAAATTCAGTTGCTACAATTTTATATAATTTATCTGACGGTCTAATTCTAAACGCTAAGGGCATAGTAACAGAATCTCCTTTGGTAGCCGTAGTTCCATTTTGATCATTGATAAACATTTCATCTATTTTCATTTCTTGAGCTCCCGTTGTTGGGCCGGTAATTAAAATTGTATCTCCAACAGAAATGTCATACGCTTCCACCTTAAATTCACCAATGTTAGCTTTAGGAAAATAGTGCATCCCTTTACCTACATATACTTTTTTCTGTGTGGCATGCGACCCAGAACCTGTACTCCATTCCCCCAGTTTTTGCCCCAAATAATAACCATTCCAAAACCCACGGTTATACACTTTTTCCAATTCCTGCATCCATCCAATAACTTTTTCTTTATCATAGGTACCTTTAGCAAGACTATCGATAGCGTCTCTATAACATTTTATTACGCTGGCTACATATTCAGGAGCTCTACCTCTACCTTCAATCTTTAGAACTTTAATACCTGCATCTGCTACTTGATCTAAAAAATCGATGGTACATAAATCTTTAGGAGACATAATGTATTCGTTATCCAACTCCATTTCAAAGCCTGTTTCTTGATCAATAACAGTATACTTTTTTCTACAATTTTGTTTGCAGGCTCCTCTATTAGCACTTGAATTATGCGAATGCAAACTCATATAACACTTACCTGAAACTGCCATACACAAAGCTCCATGTCCGAAAATTTCTATTTCAACCAACCTCCCTGAAGGACCTTTTATTTGCTCTTTTTCAATTTGTTCTGTAATCTTTTTTACTTGACGTAAACTCAATTCTCTACTCAATACAATCGTATCAGCGAATAAGGCATAAAACTTAACCGTTTCTATATTGGTTACATTTATTTGCGTAGAAATGTGCACTTCCATACCGATAGTTCTCGCTACCGAAATTACGGCCTGATCCATCGCTATTACCGCTGTAATATCAGCTTCCTTAGCTTTGGTTATTAAGGTTTTTACAATCGATAAATCATGATCGTAAATTATTGTATTTAAGGTCAAATAGGTACGAATACCTTTTTTGCTACATCGGCTAGAAATTTCTTCTAAATCATCCAATGTAAAATTAATAGTAGCTCTGGCTCTCATGTTCAATTGCTCTACTCCAAAATAAACGGAATCAGCACCATTATCAATAGCAGCTTGTAACGATTCAAAGTTTCCGGCAGGAGCCATTAATTCAATTTTCTGCATGGCTTTATTTTTTAAACTTTAACACTTCAGACCTTCCTTTTTTGAAGATTTTATTGCTATTATGAGTTCCTTTTCTCAATTCCTTTTGCTCTTCAAAAGGTAAATTATGCACTTCTTGGCATTGTTCTGAACAGCAACCTTGCATTTTTTCTTTACAAGCATCACATTGTATAAACAATAAGTGACATGCTTCATTTTCGCAATTCACATGGGTATCACATGGAGTACCACATTGATGGCAATTGGCAATTACATCTTCAGAAATTTTTTCTGCCCTACGGTGGTCAAAAACAAAGTTTTTACCTACAAACTTATTTTCTAATTTCTCTTCATTTACTTGTCGCACATACTCAATGATTCCACCTTCCAATTGAAACACATTTTTAAACCCTTTGTGTTTATAATAGGCACTGGCTTTTTCGCAACGGATTCCTCCGGTACAGTACATTAACAAATTTTTATCCTCTTTATGCTCTTTTAAATCTTCTTCAATAATATCTAAAGAATCTCTAAAGGTATCTACATCAGGGGTAACGGCTCCATCAAAATGACCAATTTCACTTTCGTAATGGTTCCTCATATCTACACAAACCGTATTTGGGTCTGCCAACAATTCATTAAACTCTTTCGCTTTTAAATGCACACCAATATTGGTAACATCAAACGTATCGTCGTTTAATCCATCAGCTACAATTTTATCTCGTACTTTAACTTTTAGCTTTAAAAAGGACTTATTATCTTGCTCTACGGCAATATTTAAACGGACATTCTCTAAAAACGGAATGGCGTCTAACTTTGTTTTGAAGTGATTAAAATTATCGGCAGGTACCGAAAGTTGTGCATTAATACCTTCGTGTGCCACATAAATACGACCAAGCACGTCTTGTTCGTTCCATAACACAAATAAATGGTTTCTAAATAAAGTGGGATTACCAATTTTGGAATATGCGTAGAAAGACAAGGTTAATCGCTGCTTACCTGCTTGCTCAATTAACGTTGCTCTTTCTTTGGCACTTAATGTATTGTACAGTTGCATGCTATACCAATTTTTAACTGTTAAAGAAAATTCAATATTAACACCATTTTTGTATTAAAATGACCACAATAAAATGCCCTTTTTTAATTTCTACTGGAACATAAAAAGAAACTATAACTATGGCTATGCTTAATTTTTCTATTTCGTATAAAGAAAAAAATCCTCATTTTCTTATGCCGTAATTTCAAAACAGAAATGGTATATGCTGCAAAAGTAAAGGTTTTAGCTCTTTTCTGGAGTAAAATTCAACATTTTAATCTAATTTGATAAAAATTGAACTTTTACCACATTAATTTTCGATAGTGATAAACTTTTTATGACCTTTGCATTATAATAATAAAATTATAGAATATGAGAATTGCAGTTGTAGGTGCTACCGGAATGGTAGGCAACGTAATGTTAAAGTCATTAGAAGAACGGAATTTTCCGTTAACAGAATTGATTCCTGTTGCTTCTGAAAGATCAGTGGGTAAAAAGGTAACCTTTAAAGATAAGGAATATACCATTGTAAGTTTACAAGATGCAGTTGATATGCAACCTGATATTGCCTTATTTTCTGCTGGTGGAGATACTTCATTAGAATGGGCTCCAAAATTTGCTGCTGTAGGTACAACTGTAGTTGACAATTCTTCAGCTTGGCGGATGGATGCTACAAAAAAATTGATTGTACCAGAAATTAATGCAGATACCTTAACTGAAAACGATAAAATTATTGCCAACCCCAATTGTTCTACGATACAAATGGTAGTAGCCTTGGCTCCGTTGCATAAAAAATACGGAATTAAACGTTTGGTAATTTCTACGTACCAATCTATTACGGGTACAGGTGTAAAAGCGGTACAACAATTGGAAAATGAATATAAAGGTGAAAAAGGCGACATGGCTTACCACTACCCTATTCACAGAAATGCAATACCCCATTGTGATGTTTTTGAAGACAATGGCTATACCAAAGAAGAAATGAAATTGGTACGCGAAACTCAAAAAATATTAAATGACAATACCATAGCCGTTACTGCAACTGCAGTTAGAATACCTGTCGTTGGAGGACATAGTGAAGCTGTAAATATTGAATTTGAAAATGAATTTGATGTTTCTGAATTACGAAAGTTATTAAGTGATTCTCCTGGAGTTACTGTGCAAGATAATTTAGATACCAATACCTACCCAATGCCAATTTACGCACATGGTAAAGATGATGTTTTTGTGGGTAGAATTAGAAGAGATTTATCGCAACCTAAGACTTTAAATATGTGGATAGTTTCTGACAATTTGCGTAAAGGTGCTGCAACAAATACCATACAGATTGCTGAGTATTTAATGGAACATAATTTAGTAAATACTAAAGTAGTGTCTTAACTATCTTTTTACTCAAATTACACTAAAAAAACCGTCTAAAATTGATTTTAGACGGTTTTTTATTTTACAGCGGCTTAGTCGTTTTTAACGGTTAACAAATGGTAACGGAATAGTGAAAGAGATACTTTAGCCCTTACCTATCTACGATTTCATTGAAATTTACTAACTTGCTGATATAATAGATATATGTGTCATATAACACATATCCACTTGTTACCTGCAATATGAAAAATAAAATATTTTTATTTATGTTTTTTTTAATCCTATTGAATTCTTGTATTAATAATTCAAAAACTAACTTCGTGCATGCTAATGAATTAAGTAATAATACCACGAAAATTATAGACCAGTTAATTGAATATGGGGAAATTACAGGTCCATTTGTTGGCGAATCTGGTTCCAGGCCTGAACAATGGGACAATTTCATAGAATTCAAGAAAAATGCGACAGAACAAGAATTGGTACTCTTAATTCAACATCCGCATCCTATTATAAAATGTTATTCCTTTGATTTATTAGTAAGAAAACAAAATAAAAATACTTTTGAAATACTTAAATCTAGTTTAACCGACAGTTCAGCAGTTTATACTCAATATGGGTGCATTGGGAATAAGACACAGGTCAATGATTATTTCATAAGATCTGTTTTAGGTTTTGGACCAAAGAATGAATACATAACTGATAAACAGAATAACATCCTTGACAGTCTAATATTATTTCAACCGAATATAATAAGTGATTATAAAAATGGTCTCTTAGAGGATATTGAACCTAAGAAAGAAAATTATAACAGGATTAGAAACCTAGGCTTGGGCGGCAATAAATCGGCAGTTGTCGGGCTTGCAAAATTTCAAAAGATAGAAGACTTTAAAATCATAGACACTTTGTTACACCATGAATACACTTCTATTCAAGAATATGGATTAAGGGCGGTGAAAAATTATCCAGATAAGGTATTTTGGAATTCTATTAAGAATATTCACCTTAAACAAATAAAGAAATCAGGAAATTTTGACTATTCTCTAATCAGAGTATTGTACCAAGCATTAGTTCAATACAAAAATGAAGAATCAAGAGAATTGTTAGAGTTAACTCTAAATGAAGCAACGGAATCAGCATTGAAATATCACAAAGAATATATTTGGGTAGCTTTGAAGAAATATCCTGACAAAACATACAGCGGAATAATAGAAAAGATGAACTTCAGTGAATATGACCTAAACAATCTGGAATATGAATTGGACATATAAATAAAACTGCAGGTAACAACGGTTATATGCCATTAATTTCCGCATATTTATTGGGTTTTGGGCAAGTGCCTTTAAAACATTTTTTCTTCAAACAACTCATGCTCTTAGTAGGTATTGTTTGGGGAAACGCAAGGGCTACGTAAAAAAATATTTTAAAAGCGAAAAGGTTCGTATTTTATCTATTAACTTTATTGCTTTAACTGAGAAAATTAACGGCACATAGCCAAACGTTGGCACCAATTTAAAAAAATGAATCCGAATACTTTGTATGACATAAAATATAGAACTACCTTGATTGTCTTCACTGTTCTAATATTTCAAATTATTGGATGTAAACAGCTACCTGAAAAATCCGAAGATACTGAGAAATTAAGTAAAGTCAATTTCCATCATGTCCATCTAAATGTTACAGACAGAGATTCAACTATTGCATATTATCAAAAATACTTTGGTGCAACTCAAGTAAAATACCGAGATCGAGTGGATGCTCTTTTTACGGAAAAATCGTTTTTACTAATGAATCTTGTCGATACTGCACCATCAACACATTTAGGTTCTAGTTTATGGCATATTGGTTGGTCAGGTGTAGATGGTCAATCTGAATTTGATTGGAGAGTCAAAGAAGGAATAGCAGTACATACTCCCATTACGCCCCTTGGCGATAATTTTTGGATGTACTTTCGTGGCCCAGAGAATGAAGTCGTAGAGGTCTATACAGGAAATAAAAACCATAGATTTGAACACATACATTTACTATCAACGGATGTTAATAAAACTATGAACTGGTTTGAATCCCATCTTGGCTTGATTTCAGTATATGAAGAAGCGAAGCAATGGCAGAAAAACGAGCTTCGGTGGAAATGGAATTTATTAAACGTCAATAATATTAATATCATTGTATTTGGCAAACCTGTTGAGGAAGAATCATGGTGGTCTAACGAAGAAATTAAACCAACTGATGGTAGTGCCATCGATCATATTGGTTTTTCAACTGAAAATATTGAGTTTCTAATGAATAAAATGAGATCTGATGGGCTAGATATTGTTCATGATATAAAAATTGATCCTATTCATGGTATGAAAAGTTTTTTTGTTAGAGGTCCTGACAGTCTGCTAGTAGAAATAGTAGAGGAAAAGCTAATTCCCGAAGGTATTTGGCACTGATAATCCGAATAGAGTTCCTAGACTTCGGAATCCTATTCGGTTCGTATTTGCTAAATTAGTTGCATAGAACACGCAACTAAACATATTCAAGACATTAAGCAACATTTTGACAAAACCGCTAATAAATGATAAATTTTTTTAGAAAAATTAGACAAAATTTACTTTCCGAAGGAAAAACTGGAAAATATTTAAAATATGCCATTGGAGAAATTGTGCTTGTAGTTATCGGAATTTTAATTGCATTACAGATTAATAATTGGAATGAACAACGAAAAATTGAAAATTCTGAAATAGAGATTCTTAAAAGTTTAGAAACTGAATTAAAGCACAACCTTGTGGAACTCAAAGAGATTAATAATCGTCATAAGAAAGGATTCGATGATGGTATTTATCTTTTAAATCTCTTTGGAACTAATATTTCTAATATTTCAGAATTTAAACTGGATTCTCTGGTGTCAAATGTCTTGAGCGGATATTCATTCGAAGCTAAAGATGGATACGTCAAATCATTGATTTCATCAAACAAAATAGACTACATACAAAATTCTGAATTGAAATCGTACATCTCATCTTTTGAATCTATGATTATAGATGCGAATCAAGAAGATGGATTTATAAGAAGACTATTAAACGAGCGTTTTTGGCCAGCGACAGATGGTAAAATAAACTGTCTAAATGGTTTAGCCACTACTGGCACATATGAAGAATTCCCAAAAGGTACCTACTCATCAGATTATGAATGGTTCTTCAGTAATCGTGAAATGGAGGATTTGTTTGCAAATATACTTGCTTGGAGAAAAGAGAATGTAGTAGATGAACAGCTTTTTATTGATAAAATGGAAAGAATGATTCAAATTATAAATAACGAATTAAAAGAAAAATAACGAAAGTAAACATAAGCCGTGTAAAAATAATTGCTTGGTTTTAAACATTTCACAAAAGGCCTCCCATGCCCAAAAGCGTGGCAGGTCGGATTTTCTCACGAAGCGTCGGGACGGTTTTTATTTACTAAATTAGAAGTTTCATATTCGCCACAAAACATATTCCAAATGATAGCAACAATTAAAACACAAATATGAAAAGAATATTTTTTATACTTATGATTATCATTTTCTCTTCATCAATTTATGGTCAACTAGAGCAACCAAATGAAAAGAAATTGGATTCTTTGAAAACTAAACTCGAAACCCTTTTTATGGAAGACCAACTTTTCAGAAGATTGTATCAAGATGCTGAAAAGAAATTTGGAAAAGATTCGGATGAAATGGAATACTTCTGGAAAGTTGTTGAAGAACAGGATAAAAGAATTGAAATAGAGTTTATTAAAATGCTTGAAAAATACGGATGGCTTGGAAGTAATCAAGTTGGTAGATTAGCAAATGGTGCTCTATTTAGTATAATCCAACATAGTTCGATTGAGACAAAAGAAAAGTATGCTCCACTAATGAAAGAGTCTGTTTTAAGAAAGGAATCTCAGCCAATGCACTATGCCAGATTGATTGACAGAATGCTTGTCAACAACAAAAAACCACAAATCTATGGGTCGCAGACTACGAATGATAAAAATGGAAATGCAATTTTTTTCGAAATAGAAAAACCCGAATTTGTGAACAAGAGAAGAAAGGAAATTAATCTGGCTGGAATTGAAAGTTTTGCAAAAGAAAGAGGTATCGAATGGAGTATTACTCAAAAGGAAAAATAACTATTGCCTACAAGAACTGAGGTGTAACGCAAGTATATTTAATTGCCTAGATCTAAACACTTACTTACGTTGCTAACGCCAGTTCGCTAAGCTGATGTATTAACCAATTCCCCTTTAGTCCATTTTTGCTAAGTTAGGTACCTAGAACATGCAACAAACCTTATACATGACCGTTATACTTTTCTATGACCCGTCCAGAAATAGGTATACAATAATCAAAAAGTATCCCTATAAAAATGACAGCGTAACTAGAGGACGTTCAGTGAACCTTTTACATTAAAAAATTTAGTCAAGAAATATGCCAGATAAAAAAGCAATAGAACGTCTAGAGAATGCAAATTTTAAAGAAAACTCACCTTACAGTAATAGTTTTCGACTCAATGATAAAGGACAGATTGTCGATCTGAATATTTCAGGCGAAGACCTTTCTGAATTTGATTTCATCAACGAACTATCAAATTTGCAGACTTTAAGATTACATCGTATTAAAACAAGCGATTTAAAAACTTTAGTAAATTTACCGAATTTAACAAGCATTGATTTTTCGTATTGTAAGATTCAAGATTTTAAGATTTTGGCAAGTCTACCAAATCTTTCCGCTTTGAAATTCATTGAAAATAAAATCACAAGTTTCACATTTTTGGAGCAGTTCCCTAAATTGAAATCGCTGTCCATTCGTTATGAAGATAAGCTGAAGGATTTTGATTTTTTAGCAAAGCTTAATCTTGAATCGTTAACACTCGAAGGAGCATATATTAAAGATTTTGGTTTTTTAGAGCATCTAAAGGAATTACAGCACCTCGAATTGCCGATGAACAAAATTACGGAGGTAAATTTTTTAGATGGCTTAACCCAATTAAGGAACCTAGATTTGTCGAGGAACTACATCACTGAGGTGAAGATTTCAGACAGCTTACCCCATCTAATAGAGCTTAATTTGTCGATGAACAGTTTCGAGGATCTGAGCTTTTTAGATCATCTACCGCAACTAACGACACTAGATCTCTCTTATACTGCAATCAGTGATTCAAAGCCTTTCGAAGATTTAACAAAACTGACCACTTTAAACTTGGGCATAACTAAAATTTCCGATTTTAAATTTTTAGGAAAAATGCAACTTGAATCCTTAAGCCTTAGCGATGCTAATATTGAGGCTTTTGAAATTTCTGAAAGTCTAAAAGGGCTTAAGCACCTCAATTTGTCTAGGAATCAAATAGAGGATATGACGTTTTTAGAATCCTTACCCAAGCTAACAACACTAGATCTATCTCGAACTAAAATCACCGATTCATTACCATTAGCAGCCTTAACAAAGCTCTCCTCTTTGAACTTAGAAAGAACGCGAATTTCCGACTTTAGTTTTTTGGGGCAACTTCAACTTGAATCCTTAATACTAAAAAATACAAAAATTAAGACCTTTGAATTCTTTGATAGTCTAAAAGGATTAAAACACTTAGATTTATCGGATAATAAAATCACAGACATCGCTTTTTTAGAGAACTTTTCTCAACTGACAACACTCGATCTTTCTTCGAATTCATTGGACGATTCAAAACCATTATCTGGTTTAACAAGTCTCACTTCTTTGATTTTAGAATCTACAGATATTGAAGATTTTAGTTTTATCAAGAGCTTATCAAGTCTCAGAAAATTAGATCTTTCTTGTAATGACTTGGAGGATATCAGCTTTTTAGAACCTTTACACGAATTGCTGTTCTTAAATTTAAGCGACAATGAAATTTCCGACTTGGAACCATTAGCGAAGCTCACTTTATTGAACAATCTAAATCTTGAAACCAATGAAATAACAAGCGTAACAGCCTTAAAAGATCTAAGTCGTCTTACTGAGTTGGATTTATCTTCGAATGAGATCTCCGATGGTACAGGATTAGAAGATAAAACGCATTTAATTGATTTAAATTTGAGCAATAATGAGATTGAGGATATTTCCTTTCTTCAACATTCTATAGATCTAACCTATTTAAAATTAAATGAAAATAGAATCTCAAATTTAAAGCCGATCGAAAATATGGATGGGCTCTATTCACTTCGTTTAAATGACAATGAAATTAAAACGATTGACGCTTTAGAGAATTTGATGGAACTAGAAATTCTTATGCTTAATAATAACCAAATCGTAGATATTAAGCCACTTGAAAACCTCCCGAAATTGCGTGATTTAAAACATGAGGGAAATAATATTCCAAATGAAAAAGAGGTCATATCTGATGCTGATCTCGCTAGGTACAAAGCATGTTATAAAACATTCCAAGCATTAGAAGAAAAACCGCAAGGGATGACTTGTGAAATTGGCGACCCCTTAGAATTTGGTGATATGACTTTTCGTTTAGATGATTTTGATTCTTTTTATGATATGTTAGGGATGCTCGAAATGAAGAATTTTGATGAAGAATTATTGGTAAGATTCCCGCAATACGTTGCCTTAGCTGCTGTTGATTTAGAGCGGGTTAAATTATTTGATTCGTTCTGTGAATATGTATTATTTGTAGATACAAGTTCCCCTAAATATCCCGTTGTAATTTTTGATTATACTACCCAGTTTGATGTTGTTTATGAAACCTTTGAAGAATTTTATAATGAACTAAGAATTTATGAATAAAGCAATATGATATGTATTGGTTTGAGGTTATTAAAAAACTTTATTCGAGCAAATTCGTTAGGTGTTTTGAATTAATTTTTGTGACTCATTTACTTTGATACAAAGGAGGTATTATCCAAATTCGGAAGTTTTTAACTCTGATGAGATTTGCATCAATATATAATATATGATTTGAATAAAAAATAACGACCACCAACAAATTACTGAGGTGTAACACAAGTAAAAATTGTTTTAATTTATAGAATGAAATAAGATATCACTTATCTTTAGACTTTAAAACAGCAAATATGGCATCTAAATTTATAGCATAAATTATCCCGAAGATTCGAGATTACCCTGTAGCCATGTTATAGCACGTGACAATAGAAATTAACACGAAATTTTAACAAGAAAAAAATAAAAGAGTAGAATTGTGAATTTTATAAAGACCGATAAGAAAGAAAAAATAAAAAACTTAAGAGTTAAACTTTATGAAAGATTGACTGCTCCAATTGACGCAATGTGGGAGTTGCTCTATATTGCATCTTCCCAACATTATTTAATTGAACACAATAATTCTCAAATAGGTTATTGCTGTATTGATGAAAAAAATACACTTATACAGATTTTCCTTTTAGAAGAATCTATTTATGTAATGGAAAAGGCAATTAATGAGTTAATAAGTTTAAAACTGATAAATTCTGCAAGTCTGAGTTCAAATGAACCTATTGGATTCAATGCATGCCTATTTCATTCTAAATCTACCAAGGCAAATACCTTCTGTTTTGAGCATTTAAATACAGCAATTAAGGTAAATTCAACATTGAATATAGAATTAGTTTCACCTGATGATATTACAACTATTAAAGCTTTTTTGAAAGAACAGGTTGGAATGGATGATACTTTTGGTTATACTGAAAACCTTGTTTCAAGAAAAGAGATTTTTATGATTAAGGAATCGGATGTTATTATTGCCACGAGTGAATGTAGAATGAGCGATTCACAACCTGAGATTGCCGATTTAGGAATTATAGTAAACAAAAATTATCAAGGCAAAGGAATTGCAACACAAGTAATGAAAATGCAAGTAAATAGAGTATTAAAATCTGATAGAAAACCGATTTGCTCAACAACATTGGATAATATAGCTTCAAAAAAAGCAATTGAAAAATCAGGGTTTTATTGTTCTAATATTATTTTTGACATTACTTTTTAAAATACAGATAGAGAGAAATAGAAATAGAAATAGAAAGAAGTACTAAGCACCGCAAAGAACTGAGATAAAAAATATTTAAAATAAAACAATAAATTAGTTATAAAAACATGAAAAAGACAACTGTAATTGTTATCATCTTAAGCCTGCTGCTCCACTCCTGTAAAAAAAACGAGCAGTATAATGAATATGCAGATGCTACAATTACTACGTTGCAAAAATGGTATAATACAGATACTGGGTTGTATGACACGACAAGTTGGTGGAATGCTGCCAATGCATTGACTGCAATTATTGATTATTCTAGAATAACAGGTTCTAAGAAATATCTCAATGTTATTGAAAATTCTTTTGAGACCTGTAAAGAATTTGAAGTTGAAATGCCTGACCCTAAAGACAATTGGATTTGCCGAAATTTTATCAATGACTATTACGATGATGAGGGTTGGTGGGTATTAGCTTGGATCGACGCCTTTGATCTTACAAAAGATGACAAATACCTTAAAATGGCACGCATCACTTTTAATGATATGGCAACAGGCTGGGATGATGTTTGTGACGGTGGTATCTATTGGAAAAAACCAAAGATTGGTAAATCAGCGGTACAAAATGAACTATTTATGCTGAGTGCAATACGTTTACATCAAAGAGGTGGAGGCAAAACACTTGGGAAAAATTATCTTGAGTGGGCAGAAGACACCTTAGAATGGTTTATGAATTCGGGAATGTTAAATGAAAAACATCTTGTAGAAAATGGTTTAAATAAGCAATGTGAAGTAAGCGTTGGAAGTTTCCACACGTATAACCAAGGTATGATTTTGAGTGCATTAGTAGAATTATATAAAGAAAAACATGATGAGTTACTGTTAGACTTGGCTCATAAAATTGCTAATGCTACCATTACTCATATGGTTTATGAAAATGGGATTCTAAAAGATCCAAAAGAACCAAATCTTAATGGTGACGCCACTCAATTTAAAGGCATTTTCATGCGACATTTGGGATTTCTATACGCTACGTCACCAAGAGTAGCGTACAAAACGTTTATCTTAAAAAATGCCGATGTTATTTGGTCTGTTGCCAGAGATTCAACGAACAATGAAATAGGTGGTATATGGAATGCTCATCCAAAAAAAACCGATGCATCAAGCCAAAGCTCTGCACTTGATGCTTTTAATGCCGCTATGATTGTAAGTGGTAGCAATTAAGAATTTGTTAATGACCCCAACTATTGTAATATCTTATTTTAAAAAACAAACTTAGACCCTTTAAATACAATTGCTAATTCTCGCCTATTTATGAAACACGAAGAATCGAGGCTCGCGTTCTGAGACTTCGGAATTTCAATCTAAGCGTCGGGACGGTTTTTATTTACTAAATTAGTTGCTTAACCACGAACTAATTATTTACGAACCTATTGTGTCTCATATCAAATGAACACAATATATCGATAAAAAATTGTGTTATTTAACGTATCAATAGAGTAGAACATGAAATATCATTATTTATTATTGACATTTTTGTTTATGTCAACAATAACTCGTAGCCAAACAAATGAATTTAGTGCAAGTAATTTACGTTGTGAGTATTTGGAAAATCCGATCGCCGTTGATGTCAAGAACCCTCGATTTACTTGGAAAATAGAAGATAAAAAGAGAGGTGCGTTACAATCATCTTACCAAATAGTGATCGATATAGATTCGTCTAATGTGGCAGTAGGAATTGGCAAAATATGGGATACGGGCAAAATTTCCAGCAACTCAACTTTAACACGCTATACAGGCAATCAACTATTACCGTTTACAACCTATTATTGGGCGGTAACTGTGTGGAATAAGGACAATAAAAGGCATTCTACCTCTGAGGTGGCTAATTTCAGGACTGGAATGATACAATCTTCCAATTGGAAAGGATCTTGGATTATGGATACCAATGATATTTCATTAAAACCAGCAGCCTATTTTAGAAAAGAATTTACCCTTTCTAAAGAATTGAAATCCGCCTACATTTATACTGCGGTAGCTGGATTGTACGAACTTGAACTAAATGGTGTTAGAGTTGGAGATCACCAGCTTGATCCTACATTTACACGTTTTGACGTTAGAAATCTATATGTTACCTACAACATTACCAATTTGCTCAAGAAAAAGAATGCCATAAGTATATTGTTAGGAAACGGTTGGTATAACCATCAATCAACTGCCGTTTGGAATTTTCATGAAGCTTTATGGAGAGGAAGACCCCGGTTCTGTTTGGATCTAAGGTTGGAATATACTGATGGAACGATAGAAATTATTTCTACCGATAAAAGTTGGAAAACATCTTTAAGTCCTGTTGTTCTAAACAGTATTTATACTGGAGAACAATACAATGCGAATCTTGAGGAAGTTGGATATAATAAGGTTAGCTTTAATGATTCTTTATGGAAGAATAGCATAGTAACGCAGGCACCTTCAAAAAACATTGTTTCTCAGCAACTGCATCCAATTCGAGCTATTGAAGAAATAGTACCAAAAAGTATTCGAAAAATAAGTGATAAAAAATATATTTTTGATTTAGGCAGAAATATTTCAGGAGTGACAAAACTCAGTGTTTCAGGGCAACCACAAACTGAAATTAGGATAATTCATTCGGAGATTCTTGACAAAAAAGGAAACTTAAATTTATCAAACATTAACCTTCATTACAGACCTACAGACAATACCGATCCCTTTCAAACAGATATCTATACCCTCAAAGGTGTAGGAATTGAAACATTTTCTCCAAAATTTAATTATAAGGGCTTTCAGTATGTCGAGGTAAACAGTAGCGAGCCTATAAAACTGACAAAAGAAAGTTTGACAGGTATAGTATTGCATAGTGATGTACCAAAAATTGGTTATATAAATAGTTCAAACAACACCTTGAATAAAATTTGGGAAGCTACAAATAACTCGTATTTATCAAATCTATTTGGTTACCCTACAGACTGTCCTCAACGAGAAAAAAATGGTTGGACAGGAGATGCCCATATTGCAAATGAAACCGGACTTTATAATTTTGATGGAATTACAGTCTATGAAAAATGGCTTGAAGACCATAGGGACGAACAACAAGCAAACGGTGTTCTGCCATCCATCATTCCATCAAGTGGATGGGGATATGATTGGGGGAATGGTCCAGACTGGACAAGCACCATCGCTATTATACCATGGAACATCTATTTGTTTTACGGTGATTCTACACTATTGGAAAATTGTTATTTAAACATAAAAAGGTATGTTGATCACATTACCGAAATAAGTGAAGGCAATTTGACTACTTGGGGATTAGGAGACTGGATACCGGTTACATCAAAACCTCCTGTTGAATATACATCTTCCATTTATTATTTTGTTGACGTTTCTATTCTTGCTAAAGCCGCAAAGCTTTTAGGATATGAATCTGATTTTGTTCAATATTCAAAACTGGCAGAAGAGATTAAATCTGCCTTCAATAAAAAATACTTTAACAAAGAAACTGGCATATATGGTAAAGGATCACAAACAGAACTCAGCATCTCCCTTCATTGGGGAATGGTCCCTGAAGGTGCAGAGGAACTAGTTGCCAAAAATTTGGCAGATAGGGTAATTAAAGATAATAAACACATTAATGTTGGACTCTTGGGTAGCAAAACTATTCTTAATGCTTTAAGTGATAATGGTTATGCCGAATTAGCCTATGAAGTGGCTTCGCAGGAAACGTTTCCTTCATGGGGCTGGTGGATTGTAAATGGATTTAAAACCCTACCTGAAAATTGGGATTTGGAAAAGGAAAAGAATGACATTTCTCACAATCATATTATGTTTGGGGAAATAAGTGCATGGTATTTTAAGGCACTTGGTGGTATTAAGTCAGACCCAAATAATCCCGGTTTTAGAAAATTTTTACTTGAACCAAACTTTGTAAAAGGATTAGATTATTTTGAAGCCAAGTTCAATTCCCCACAGGGTGAAATAACGAGTTCATGGAAAAGAATTGATAATAAGATTCGCTATCATGTCGTAATTCCAGCTAATAGTGGATGTAGTCTTACGCTAAAAGTAAATAAAATATCAAAGAATATGCATCAGTTTATTTCGAAAAAAGAACACAGACTAATTCATTTAAATTTAGAATCTGGAACTTACAATATTGAAATTAATTAGTCGCGTTAGAATAAGATACGAAAACACATCAATGGCTATACGAAATTGCTTGTTCAGTCCTACTTATACCCCCTGAAGTGTCGGTATAATTTTAACCTGTAACCATATTATAGGACG
This sequence comes from Aureibaculum luteum, assembly GCF_003449015.1. Lineage (GTDB taxonomy): Bacteria > Bacteroidota > Bacteroidia > Flavobacteriales > Flavobacteriaceae > Aureibaculum > Aureibaculum luteum. The sequence goes on from NZ_QRGD01000003.1 coordinate 44,626, forward strand.
AGACACTTTAAAAGTATCATCCATTGTTGTAGTAATCAATAAAACAGATGAAAAGGTCTTTCCGATATGCGATTTCATAACCACGAGGCTGATCTAATGTAAGCTTATTTTCCTTACCCTAAAAATCTCTCAAAGAAAGAGAAATTGAGATAAATGTAACCTAAGTTACATTTATATAAAATACTAATCGTACATTTACGATGGTGAATATAAAATGAGTCCTATTGGATGAGTTGGCATTAAAATAAATGTTTATTGATAACTACCTTTAACCTATAAAAACAATAAACATAATCAGATGAAAAGAAGTTTAGAGCATATAGAATACAAGGAAAACACAGAAGCTTTGGCCAGATTTGCTAAAGCTTTGGGACATCCAACACGTATTGCTATTTTAAAGCATCTTGAAAATCAATCCTGTTGTTTCACTGGAGATTTGGTTGAAGTATTTCCATTAGCACAATCTACAATTTCTCAACATCTTAAAGAATTAAAAAATGCGGGTCTAATTCAAGGAGAATTAAAACCGCCAAAAATAAAGTACTGTATTGATCAAGAAAATTGGAAGATTGCAAAAACATTATTTCAACAATTTTTTGATTGATATTTTTTTAATAATCATATCGCCTATTTGCGATAAACAAATTTAAATATTATGAGTAAAGTAATTAAAGTATTAGGTACTGGTTGTCCAAAATGTCAATCAATGACAAGTGTTGTTACAGATGTTATTTCAGAAAACAATATTGATGCTACCCTAGAAAAAGTTGAAGACATCATGGAAATCATGAAATACAACGTAATGAGCACACCCGCATTAGTAATAGATGATGTTATTACAATAAAAGGTAGAATCCCATCAAAAGATGAAGTATTGAAGCTTTTAAAATCATAAATTTTATATTATGAATTATCATATCAAAGCGTCTTCAATCTCAAATGAAGATGGTGTTATTCATATAAAAGAATCAAATATAGAATTCGGCACCACTTTAAAAACTGCTGAAACCTTGCCAAATCCTGCTGAATTATTCTTGGGTTCATTTGCTGCTTGTATGCTTAAAAACGTAGAACGGTTTTCAGCTATGATGAAATTCACGTATTCAAAAGCAACACTTGACGTAAATGCTACACGTCTTGAACATCCGCCAAGAATGGACCATATCGTTTACAATTTGATTATCTACAGCAACGATAAAAAGTTGAATACCGATTTGTTAAAAAAGAACATTGAAAAATTTGGTACCATCTACAACACTGTTAAATTATCTTGTACCATTTCGGGGACTATCAACACAATTGAAAATGTTTGACTGGATACAAAATATAGCCGATTGGTTTGTTTATGATATTTTAAATTTGAACAAAGGACAACATTTGGCAGAAGCCCTCAATTTCTTTATTTACGACACCGCCAAGATTTTAATTTTACTTTTTGTTATTATTTTTTTAATGGGAATAGTCAATAGTTACTTTCCCATAGACAAGGTTAAAAACTATCTGTCAAGAAATAAATTATACGGATTAGAATATCTTATGGCAAGTCTTTTTGGTGTAGTTACACCTTTTTGTTCTTGCTCATCAGTCCCTTTATTTATAGGTTTTGTTAGAGGAGGAATACCACTGGGTGTCACTTTTGCATTTCTTATTACGTCACCTTTAGTGAACGAAGTTGCCATAGGACTTTTTGTTGGGTTATTCGGACTTAAAACCACCATTATTTATGTGGTAAGTGGTATTTTGTTAGGAACTATTTCTGGAGTAATTCTTCAAAAATTAAAATTGGAATCCTATTTAACACCTTGGGTAAAAGAAGTATTGGCAAATGCACAAAAAGATCAAGATACTTTTATTGCAGAAAAACAAACCTTAAAACAACGATTGCCCTTTATTTGGGATGAAGTACTGAAAATCCTTAAAGGTGTAATCCCCTATGTCATTGTAGGAATAGCGGTTGGTGGTTTAATGCATGGTTATATTCCTGAAGGTTTTTTTGAACAGTACATGGCTAAAGACAATCTATTTGCAGTGCCAATTGCTACCCTATTAGCCGTACCCATGTATTCAAATGCCTCAGGTATATTACCAGTTGCCCAAGTTTTAGTAGCCAAAGGAATTCCCCTAGGCACAGCCATTGCATTTATGATGGGTGTTGTTGGGCTATCATTACCAGAAGCGATGCTTTTAAAAAAGGTAATGACCTTCAAACTCATTGCGATCTTTTTTGGTGTTGTAACACTTTGCATTATCATTTCAGGATATTTATTCAACATATTATTATAAACCATAAAACAATAAAAATGAAAATCATCAAATTTTTAACCATTTTAACTATCGGCTTAATGCTAACCGCCTGCAATGGACAAAGCAAAAAAAACGATCAATCTTTAGACCAATCCATTTCAAAAATAGAAGTATTGGACTTCCACTCTACTCATAGATGTATGACCTGTAAAGCCATTGAAGCGAATACAAAATATACATTAGACACTTACTTTTCAAAGCAATTAAAAACTGAAGAAATCACATTTCAAGTTATTGATGTAGATAAAAAGGAGAACGAAAAGATTGCTGAAAAATTTCAAGCCTCCGGAACAGCTTTGATTCTTAATGTGATAAAAAATGGTAAAGAAAAACAAATTGATTTAACAGAATTTGCCTTTATGGAAGGAAATGACAAAGATGCTTTTTCTAAAGAACTAAAAACGAAAATTGATACTGAGCTAAAAACATTCTAAATGGAGTTTCTACAATCCCTTTTAGAGAATTACAACATTCCCATATTATCCACATTGATACTCGGACTAATGACAGCCATTAGTCCGTGTCCTTTGGCAACCAACATAACGGCAACAGCCTTTATTTCTAAAAATATTTCGAGTAAGCGGAAAGTTTTTTTGAGTGGTTTATTATACTCTTTAGGAAGAGGTTTTAGTTATACTGCCATTGGATTAATTCTATATTTTGGTGCAAGTAAATTTCATATAGCTAGATTTTTCAATCAGAACGGAGAAAAATATTTAGGACCATTATTAATCATAATCGGCTTGATAATGCTTAACGTTATTAAACTCAATTTCCTCGGAAAATCTAATTTTCAAGAAAAACTATCCGAAAAATTCAAGGATAAAGGTTTGTTAGGTTCTTTTCTAATAGGTGTCATTTTTGCAATGGCATTTTGTCCATATAGTGGAGCTTTGTTTTTTGGTATGTTAATCCCGATGACCATTGCATCAGCAGACGGACTTTATTTGCCTATAATATTTGCATTCGGAACAGGATTACCTGTAATTCTTTTCACTTATTTATTAGCATTTACAGCAGGGAAAATAGGTGTGTTCTACAACAGAATAACGAAAATTGAAAAAATAATGAGAACAGTCGCAGGGCCAGTTTTTATATTGACTGGATTGTATTACATTTCCATTTTTACAGGAATATTGGAATAGATAAATACTAAAAAGGCATTCACATTTACACCAAACCATAAAAGGAATAGAGCAACTGTTATTAGAAGTGATTTCACAATAAAACGATGATGCAAATAAAAGGCCATTGGTTACGTTAATAAGTGCACTACCGAATTGCATTCATTAAATCAACCCAATAAAAAAATGACTTGGAAAAATACTTTTACTACATTAATTATAGCACTTTCTACTTTAATTCTAATACAAATAGGCAACATAGTTCAATATGGATTTGGAATTATAATGAATCCCTTTGGATTTATAAGCTTTGCCGGTTTAATTATTTTTTCCATTTACATTTATTTTATAAACAAAGCATTTGAACAAAATAAACAAAATAATAGTCTTAAAAATTTAGAGTATGCCAGCTATGTATTTATAGCATTAAATGTAATTCCTATTGTTAGAAGTATTTTTTTTATTGCTCTAAGTTATCAAACTTTTAAAGTTACTATATGGTTAATTCCAATGCTAATCAGCATATTAACTATTGGCTTGCTAATTCATTCTTTTATTCTTAGAAAAAAGACATTTGGCAGTTTTCTTAAGGTTAAAAATGACGAATTGGTTTATGACTTAGAATCTTTAAAACATAAATCTTTTGAAACAGACAAGCAAAGATTAGAAGTATGTAAATTATGTACAAATAGAACTTTTGATAAAAATGTTGGAATGGTATGTTCTTTAACTCTTGTTAAACCAACTTTTAAAAGCATGTGTACTGATTTCAGTTTAGATACTAAAGAATACCAAAAAAGAGTTAATGAAGTCATAGAGAATGGTAAAAACTCAAAGAAGAAATCAGTTTGGGCATATATTGTAACTGCAATTATTATTATTAGAATCATTATTAAGATAATACAAAGTAGTTAATTACGTGTTTTATATTAATCTTACAACTGAACTTATGTAATAAAAATGTACCATGCACCGCGAACTTTTATAAAGTGTAGCTCACAAAAATACTGTTAAAGAACTAATTGCTTATGTAAAAGAGGCACGAGATAATGGCACCATAGCCACATTTATGTTTCATAGTGTTGGAGGTGGTTATTTAAACGTATCCACAGAATCATTACAAGAATTATTAATTTATCCTAAAGCCCACGAGCAAGATTATTGGGTAGATACCTTTTATAATATTACCAATTACATCAAAAAGATATTAGACAAAACTGAATAAACCAATATTAACCTTTGGGTTATTCTTCATCACTTTTAGCTTGTGTAACTTCTCTAAATGTAGGCAAAGCTTCACTAATACTGCCCACACCCTTTTTATTAACTTTAAAAGTAACATCCTTTGTTGTAGTAAACAATAGCACAGACAAAAAAGATTTTCTGATATGCGATTTCACAACTTCATGGGCTTGATCTAATGTAAGCTCATCTTCATTATCTTCGGTATCTCTAGATCTATAGCGTAATTTTAGTAAGACCTTAAAACCATCTTCAGCATAAATTGGTCTTAAAAATATATTTCTCAAATTAGGTTTACCAATGGTTTTTGCCATAGTTAACTTAGCAAAACGGCCTTCATGGACACTTTCTTTGACCTGTTCCCAGAAAAGAACAAACACATCTTGGTAGGGCATAATTTAAAGATTTATTAAGAAATATTTCGTTTTTTCAAAAGTAATACTAATTATTCAATTCATATATTAGAATCTATCGCCATTACTCAAGTATCCGGATAATAAGTAATAATCAACAGCAAACGGGCACCAAAAAAATCTCAGAACACATATGTGCTAAAGTAGGTAGATGAAACGAATCTAACACAACCAAAACTCTTATACATTTGTTTTAAGATAAAATTGTAATCTCAAACTATGAGGGTTGACTTAGTGCAAAATTTAGTATATTTTTGTATCAATCACGCACAGCGTTTTCAGCGTTTTCATTGTGGTAATTTTAAAAAAATCAATCAACAACTCTAAATAAAAGACAATTAAATAGCATGGAAATGACTCTAGAATACTGGAACAGCTTGGCAAATCAGCTCATTTTAATTAGTGCTTTACTAAGTGGATTTTCCATTGCAATAGTTGCCAACCTTATCGTTTCCGATAAATCTGATAAAATAAGTAATAGACTGTTAAGAACGGCAACAGTATCGGCTGCATGCTTTCTCGTTAGTGTTTTTGCAATGACTAAAATTTCAATGATTACAACACCAGGAGGATACCTAAAGAATGTTACTTCGGGTGACTTCTTATTGCCAAGAATTATTGGAATGATATGCTTTATGCTAGGTTTGTTCGCTTTGACAACTTTAATTTCACTTTCAGGTTGGACGAAATCAAGAAAGGCCGGAATATTTTCAACAGTTATAGGGGTTATCACTCTTCTATTAATTTTAATAACATTGACTGACTTTCATGCCAGTTGAGTATAAAACCAATCCTTAAGATTATTAATTATCGAAAAAACTATTACACGGATAATTCAATTCACTATTGTCTTTGGCAATGTACTTAATGAAAATAACAAGCTGTTTAACACCTAATTTCTAATGATTATAAATATAGTTATGAAAAAAATTCCGATCATTAAAATAGGCTTGCTTTGCATGCTATTATTCTCATTTTCTAAATCAAATAACGACGACAATATAATAGCCAAAAATGAAAGAATAAAATTGGCTGGTACCGGATTTAAATTTACAGAAGGTCCAGCTGTAAATTCAAAAGGACAAGTTTATTTTACAGATCAGCCCAATGATAAAATTCATATTTGGGATGAAAAAAAAGGTATTTCACTATATTTAGATGGTACAAAAAGATCAAACGGAATGTACTTTAATGCAAACCAACGATTGGTTTCATGTGCCGATGAAAACAATCAATTGGTCTATTTTGACGAAAACAAAAAACTTCATGTAATTCATGAAAATTATGAAGGCAAACACCTAAACGCTCCCAATGATCTATGGATTGCCCCTAATGGTGGCATCTATTTCACTGATCCCTATTATCACAGAGAATGGTGGAATAAAAATCATAGTGAGCTTCAAGATACACATGGTGTCTATTATTTAAATTCAAATGGAAAAATATCTAGAGTTATTAATGACTTTAAAAAGCCCAATGGAATTATAGGCACACCTGATGGTAAAATAATCTACGTTGCGGATATTGAAGACAACAAAATATGGAAATACACTATTGAACCGGATGGTAATTTAAGCAATAAAACTTTTTTCGCACCTCATGGTAGTGATGGAATGACCATTGACAATAAGGGAAACGTATATTTAACTTCAGGAAAAATATGGGTATATAATTCAAAAGGTGAACTTATAAAAGAAATTGAAACTCCAGAAAAACCGAGTAATCTCTGTTTTGGCGGAAAGAAAAGAAACCTACTTTTTATTACCGCACGGACTTCCGTATACACACTAAAAATGAAAGTAAAAGGTGTCGATTAGTAACAATGCCAACAAAACGTTGCAGCACTACTATTAACAAAACATGTTTCAAATTAAAGCCTACCTAAACATTCACCAATTTACTTGGCCATTAAGCTATTAAAAGGGTAACTTAATAGATTCTGGATCAATAAAATCTTTGGTATAAGGATTTTCAAGAAAACTAAGTGGTGGTTTTTGAAATTGAAGAATATCCTCTTTTTCAATCCCGTAAACCTGCCAATAATTGGAAAGTAATTGGGCAAATATATCTTCATCCCAAAGTCCGAAAACTGGGGGCTTATCAGCGGTTTTAACTTCTATAGTAATTCCATCACCTTGGCTTTCAATGCTGTATTCAGGTTTGTACTGTAAAATATAATCTGAATAATGAAACCTCGCATACAACTCTTCAAACTGAACAGGATGTAAAACGTGACCTTCAATTTTATCAAGTAACTCTTTTTGTTTCTCACCAATTACTCCGTTATCTTGTAAACATGCGACAAAACCGAAACCATTGACTCCAAAGGAAAACATTAAATTAATAGCATCGTCTCGATAGCTAAAAATATCAGAAGAATATTTAAGTGGAAATACAGCAATACTCCATGGTTTTTTCCCAATAAAAGAAATTGGTTCTATTAAAGATTGTAGCATTAAATGGAAATAACCAAAGCGTTTTCTGAGCGTCTGAGAAAGTTTAAACTCTTCACCTTTCTTTAGCAGTCTGTCTCTTTCATACACCATTTCGTAGTATAACAGACCATAGACCATTCTACCTGTCCATTGAAAAAGCAACTCTTGATCGAGTTCCTCCATTCCTTCAAAACCTTTTTTAAATGCAGTCTGAACTTTTACATCCAGCTCTTCAAAAGCTTTTTCCACTTCCGCTGAACATGGTAATTTAAGATCTGCATAGGTATACGCCTTACTTTTATCCATCATCTCAATTCTTTCATCTCCAAATTTAAAATGATCCATCAGCCATTCTGGAAAAACGGTAATATTTTCATTTGTCAAGTCTCCAGAAAGGAAGCAAAAATGTTCGTCAAAAATTAAATCTTTAAAAGGGTTAAAAAGTGTTTGAGACATAGATATTCAAAAAATTAAGATTGATTTTATTTTGCAAATATAGTTATAAACCATTATTTACTTTGCTCAATACACACAGATATTATACTTATAAAGAATAGCTAAAACACGCTCTTATTTCAGTACTGTTTTAAACAAAAAACCCGCTTAAATTTTAAATAAGCAGGTTTTTATTTTTTCTGTATCAATAATTGAGCAATCAATACTACTTCGTCACCTTTAAGACGTCTTCAATAATTTTTTCTAATTGTTCTTTAGGTAAAGCCCCTTGTGCCATTTGCGGTTGGCCTTCTGCTGGGCAAAACAGCATCGATGGAATACTTCTGATAGCAAAAGCAGCCGAAAGTTCTTGTTCTTTTTCAGTATCTACCTTATAAATATTTATTTTACCTCCGTATTCTTCACTCAATGCCTCCAAAACCGGAGCAATCGCTTTACAAGGTCCACACCAATCAGCATAAAAATCTATTATACAAGGTACATCACCTTCAAATGTCCATTCTTTGTTTTTTTCGAAATTAAAAACTTTTTCTAGAAAAGTCTCTTTCGTTAGTAATTCTGTCATATTTTTTCTTTTAGTTCTATCTGTTAAACGCAATAACTATTCCGTTATTTTAATAAGACAAATTGACATATTTTAGATTAAAAAACTGCAACTTAAGTTACACTTGTTAGTATTTTTAAGTTTTATCGTCTAACCCAGCTAACCTACTAAAATATTTTATTATGAATTCAAAAGTAACATTAGTATTAAGAATACTATTAGGATTAATTCTTGTCATTTTCGGTGCTAATAAATTTTATCCCTTTATGCCAGCACCAACAGAAATGTCTGAAGGAGCCATGAGTTTTATGGGAGCCCTAGGTAAAAGCGGCTATATGTTTCCTCTTATTGGTGGTGTTGAAGTTATTGTTGGTCTTTTACTACTCTTAAAAAAATGGGTGCCTTTTGCATTGATTTTATTAGCTCCTGTTGCTGTAAATATGGTTTTATTTCACCTCGTTCTTGAACCTGGTAGTATTGCCCCTGCCTTAGCTGTATTTGTAATAAATGCCATCCTCATTTATGCTAATTGGGATAAATTCAAAACATTATTTAATTAGTTAAATTACAATTAATGGTTATCAGCATATCTCTTAGGATATGCTTTTTTTTTATGTATTTTTGTTAGACTCAAATAAAAATTTTCATTAATGAAAAAATATCCATTTCTTATCTTAATTGCCCTACTAATAATGTCTTGTAAAACTTATCAAAACGCTGAAACCAAATCTAACATTCAAACTTCATCAATATATCCAGAAACTAAAAAAGTAGATACAGTAACCAATTATTTTGGTACAGATGTTAAAGACCCTTTCCGATGGTTAGAAGATGATATGTCTGATGAAACTGGACAATGGGTTGAAGCTCAAAACAAAGTAACTTTTGATTATTTAGATAAAATTCCTTATCGCGAAGAACTTAAAAAACGATTGGAAAAATTATGGAATTACGAAAAAGTAGGCTCACCATTTAAAGAAGGTGATTATACCTATTTTTATAAAAATGACGGATTACAAAACCAATATGTGGTGTATCGCCAAAAAGATGATTCAGAACCTGAAGTCTTTTTAGACCCGAATACCTTTTCTGAAGATGGTACCACTTCTTTGGCAGGATTGTCTTTTTCTAAAAATGGAAAACTAGCCGCCTATTCAATTTCAGAAGGAGGCTCTGACTGGCGTAAAGTAATTTTAATAGATGCCATTACCAAAGATATAAAAGAGGACACGTTAATTGACGTAAAATTTAGTGGTGTTTCTTGGAAAGGAAATGAAGGTTTTTATTATTCAAGTTATGACAAACCTAAAGGAAGTGAATTGTCTGCAAAAACAGATCAACATAAACTGTTTTATCACAAATTAGGGACTTCTCAAAAAGAGGACGCTCTTATTTTTGGTGGTACAGCAGCAGAAAAAAATAGATATGTTGGCGGTAGCGTGACTGAAGATGACAGATATTTAATTATTTCAGCTTCCACTTCTACCTCTGGAAACAAACTTTTTATAAAAGACCGACAAGACAAAACAAATACACTTAAAACTATTGTAGACAATTACAATAGTGACACTTATGTTGTTGAAAACGTTGGTAGCAAATTATATATTGTAACGAATAGAAATGCCCCAAATCAAAAAATTGTAACGGTTGATGCAGCAAACCCTTCTCCTGAAAATTGGAAAGATTTTATTCCTGAAACTGAGAATGTTTTAAGTCCTAGTACTGGTTCTGGATATTTTTACGCCAACTATATGGTTGATGCTGTTTCTAAGGTATTGCAGTACGATATGGATGGTAAATTAATTCGTGAAGTAAAATTACCAGGCGTAGGTTCAGCAGGTGGTTTTGGTGGTAAAAAAGATGCTAAAGAATTGTATTTTTCGTTTACCAATTACATTACTCCTAGTACTATTTATAAATTAAATCCTAAAAGTGGTGCTTATGAAGTTTATAAAAAACCTGAAATTATTGGTTACGACAGTAGTAATTTCGAATCTAAACAAGTGTTTTACACCTCGAAAGATGGAACAAAAGTACCGATGATTATTACGCACAAAAAAGGATTGAAATTAGATGGTAAAAACCCAACTATCCTTTATGGCTATGGTGGATTCAACATCAGCCTTACCCCAAGTTTTAGTATTGCCAATGCGGTTTGGCTAGAACAAGGTGGTGTTTACGCTGTACCTAATTTACGTGGTGGTGGAGAATATGGAAAAGCGTGGCACGATGCCGGAACACAACAAAAAAAGCAAAATGTATTTGACGATTTTATCGCTGCCGCAGAATATTTAATTGCTCAAAAATATACATCTTCAGACTATTTGGCTATCCGAGGTGGTTCTAATGGCGGACTTCTAGTTGGGGCTACAATGACTCAACGACCAGATTTAATGAAAGTAGCCTTGCCTGCTGTTGGCGTATTAGACATGTTACGTTATCATACCTTTACTGCGGGTGCAGGATGGGCCTATGATTACGGAACTGCTGACCAAAGTAAAGAAATGTTTGAATATTTAAAAGGATATTCACCAGTACATAATGTAAAAGAAGGTGTTCAGTACCCTGCAACAATGGTAACCACTGGCGACCATGATGATAGAGTTGTACCTGCACATAGTTTTAAATTTGCAGCTGAATTACAAGAAAAGCAATCAGGTAATAACCCAACATTAATTCGAATTGAAACCAATGCGGGTCACGGAGCAGGAACGCCCGTTGCAAAAACAATTGAGCAATACGCTGATATTTTTGGGTTTACGCTTTACAATATGGGCATTACAGAATTAAAAACCGATTTTAAAGATTAATTCTAGTTGTCACCTCGAGCGGAGTCGAGATGCTAGACCTGACAAATAATTAACAATGCTTCAAGTAAAAAATATCTCTTTTGGGTACCATAAAACAACCGTTTTAGAAAACATTAGCTTTACTGTTAATCAAGGTGACGTATTGGCCGTTGTTGGAGAAAGTGGTTCAGGAAAAAGCACCTTACTTAAACTACTTTATGGAGCATATGATTTAGAAAAAGGACAACTTTTTTGGAAGGATAAAGAAATTCTAGGTCCCAAATTCAATTTAATTACGGGACCTGATTATATGAAATTTCTAACACAAGAATTTGACCTAATGCCGGCTACTACTGTTGAAAAAAACATTGGCGAATTCCTTTCTAATTTTTACTTGAAAGAAAAAAAACGACGTACCGATGAACTGATTAAGGTTGTAGAATTAGAAGACTTTGCCAAAACCAAGGTTCGATTTTTAAGTGGCGGGCAAAAACAACGTGTGGCATTAGCAAAAGCATTGGCCAATCAACCAGAAATATTGTTACTCGACGAACCTTTTAGTCATATTGATAATTTCAGAAAACGTAGTTTACGAAGAAATCTGTTTGCACATTTAAAAGAAAATAACATCACTGCCATCGTAGCAACTCACGACCAAGAAGATGTTCTACCATATGCAGATACGATGATGGTCATACATGAAGGTAAAAAAGTGGAGATGGATACACCTCAGCGATTATTTAAGAATCCGAAAAACAAGTTAACAGCATCCTTTTTTGCTGAATTCAATGAGTTTAAACTTTCAGAACTTACAGATTCAAATACAAATGACATCGTTTTAGTTTACACACACGAACTTAAACTTACAGAAAATTCAAAATTAAAAGCGGTCGTAAAAAAATCTTATTTTAAGGGAAATCATTTTTTAATTGAAGCGGAATTTAATGAGCGGATTATTTATTTTGAACATGATACTAAGCTAGATAAAAATGAAGATGTTTATTTAGAAATTCAGGAAAGTATTATCAATAAACGACTATAGTATTTTTTTGAATTCTCCTCCTTTTAAAGGAGGAGTGGATTTATGTGTGCAATAGCAAAACATAAAGACGAGGTGGTAAACCCCTCCGTCCAAAAACACCATTGCAAGATATAAAAATCCTAACGGGACACCTCCCTTTGAATTAAGGGGAGGAGCTTAATCCATGACTAATTAAACTACCTTTTCAATTACCACATTACCATTAAGCTCAAAAGCATCACCTTCTTTTTTACCCAATAATAGTTTTCCAATTGGTGAAGCCACCGAAACAGCATAATACGCCTTGTTCTCTATTTTAAATTCACCAGCACTTATTGCCAAAAAATAATTGTGTTTATTGCTAAGCACCAAACTACCTAGTTTGATAATCTCTGATGTATCGTTTATCAAAACTCTATCCAAAATCATTTTCATTTCGTCGATAACTACGAGTTGTTGTCCCGCCTTTTCCATTTCTAACTGCAACATAGCTCTACCTGTTTCATGCTTATCACCGGCACTACTTTTGGTTTCAGAATGCAGTGCTTTTTGATTCGACGAAATGATTTCTTTGACCGTGTTTTCACGTTTTAATACATAGGCTTGACAAGCCTCAAATAATTGTTTTTTGATCATATTTAATTTACAAAAGCATAAGCACCATATAACCCATGATGTGATATTGAAATTGATGTTCTTTCAACATAACCTGGCTTAATTGAAGCTGAAAGGTTTAAGTTGCCTTTTCGATACTTGATGAATGGAATTCCATTGTTATCTTTTTCTATTTTTACTTTAGTTACTGGAACTTTAAATTGTTTTGCAACAGCTAATTTTAGATTTTTATAAGTTGTATTGTGCTGAATGTCATAGGTATCATTTTTAAGTCTAAAAAAATCGGTTGTAATTGACTCATCCTTATTTAATGTCGCCAACGTATGAATATTTTTTCTTGATATTGTTGATGATGTATAATAGGTAATTTCATTAATACTAACGGTATTCTGAATAGTATTTAGCTCACATTCAAATTTCTTAGGTGCAAAAAAACGTGTATTATATTGCCGACTATAGATTTTATAAGCACTTTCTTTCATACTCCACAGTAACCAAACTGTAGTAAAAGAATCCGCTGTATTGTTAATAATTAACTGTTCTTTTGGCGTAAACACCTTCTCTAAAAAGCCTTTCCGTTTCCAGTTGCTTTGGGTTTTTGCCAAATTTAAATCCACCACATCATTACCAATCATTTTTCAGCCAATTTCGTTTCTATAATAGCCATTGCTGATTTTACCGATAGCATTTTTTCCATGGCTTCATTGTCAATTTCTATGTCAAACTCATCCTCTACATCTAAAATAACATCTACTAAATTAGCAGAATTAATTTTTAAATCATTTATAAAATCGGTATCCTCATTTAAATTTTCAAAAGCAGCTTCATCTTGAATATAAGGCTTTACAATTTTTTTTAAAGATTCTATAAGTTCGTTTTTATCCATTTTGTTATTGTTAATTATTAGTCTCAAATTTCTTAAAAAGGACACAAGCATTTACATCTCCAAATCCGAAACTGGCTTTCGCTATCAAATTTAATTCTTTTTGAATATGTTGCTTTATAATTTTATCGGTATTAATTAATTTTAAAACTTCTGGATGCACATCATCACAATTGATCGTTGGGGCAATAAAACCTTCTTTCAATTGAATTATAGACGCCACACTTTCTATAGCTCCGGCTGCTGCTAAACAATGGCCAATCATCGATTTAGTGGATTGGATAAAAGGAAAACTATTCCCCTCTCTTTTTAATGCCATAACCCAATTTTCAATTTCATCTGGATCTTTAATGGTTGCGGTTAAATGTCCGTTAATTAAGTCAATATCATTCGTATTTACATTCGCATCAGCAATTGCATCTATAATACAACGCTGGACTGCCTCTGCGTTTGGTGCCGTCATTGTACCTCCATTACGTTGTCCACCAGAATTAATAGCACCTCCTAAAACTTCACCATATATCGTAGCATTCCTTTCCAAAGCACTTTCCAACGATTCTAATAGCAAAGCTCCTGCCCCACTTCCTGGCACAAAACCTGAAGCTGATGCACTCATAGGTCGAGAACCTTGTGTTGGACTTTCATTATGCTTATAAGTCATAACACGCATAGCATCAAAGCCACCCCAAAGGTATGGACCATGATCACTACAACTGCCCACTAACATACGTTTCGCTTTTCCATTTTTAATTCGCTCAAAACCCATCAAAATAGCTTCTGTACCTGTTGAACATGCTGAAGAATTAGTACTCACTTGATTACCTAACCCTAACATACCACCAAGATACGCACTAACACCGCTCGCCATTGTTTGAGCAACCACTGTACTGCCTAAACGCCGTACCTGTTTATCATCTAGTTTGTAAATGGCTTCTCTAAATTTTTCTACTCCCGAAGTGCCTGTTCCGAAAATGGTTCCACTATTAAAATCCACATTTTCATCGTCCATTGACAATCCGGCATCTTTCCAAGCATCAATTCCTGCTATGCATCCATATAAAATACCAGAACTATTAAAATTCCGTAATTGTAAATCGGTAAAATATTCAGCTTTTTTTTCTTCCGAAATAGTAGGTATTCCACCAATACAACAAGAAAAATTCAACGCTGATAATTTTTGATGAAATTTAATTCCTGATACGCCATTTTTTATGGCATTCGTAAAATCAGCAATACCTACCCCATTAGGAGCAACAACACCAAGACCAGTTATAACAACGCGTTTTTTCATTTTATCATACCTGAAATAGAGCCTCTACAAACCAATTCATTAGAAGCATTTAACATTTTGACTTTACATTTCAATTTATTAAATCTAAAATATTCTTTCTCTGAAATCACGGTAACTTTATCATTAGGATACACTGGAAGATAAAAATCAACAGCCTGAGAAGTTAACGCTATTTTAGGTTTATTGTCTACAGAAATATCGTTACCCATCAAGTGAATCCCTAAACAAACGACACCAATCTGAGCCATGGTTTCCGTTAAAATAACTCCCGGTGTTATGGGGTTGTCTTTAAAATGACCTTTATAGAAATATTCATCGTTTTTAAAGGTGTAATTCCCTTCAATTCCATTATCAGAAACCGTAACAAGCTCATCAACAAACAAAAAAGGATGCTGGTATGGCAAGTTCAATATAATTTCTTCTGAAGTCATAGATTAGTTTTCATTTAGCATAAATAGCTCTTGAGCTTTCGCCTTGTTTATAGAATTATCTGTTATTTTTAAAAAATAATTTAGTTGCCATTTTTGTGTTCGTATGGCTTGTTTGTTTATAGCTGCATCCCAAGGTGGGTAAACCCTAAAACCTCGCTTACCTTCTTTAACATTAGTAGACACTATTCCTTTTGAAACAAGTACTGACTTCGGAAAAACAAACTGTCCTATTTCATTTTCTTTTACCGTAAAAATAATCACCAAATCAAAATCATCATCAGCATGAAAGGGAGCTATTGGCCCCTTTACTTCTCTTTTCCATATGGTAACAAATTGCCCTATTTTAGTTGGTGTAATTTTCGCCTTTCTATATAGTACTATTTCGTTATTAATCTTAAATCGGCATGCCCAATATTCCTTACTTTCTTCTTCAAATTCGGGATTGGTAAATTCGAATTTCTCTGGAATTAATTCCTGAATTAAAGAAAGTTGGGTTATTATATTTTTAATCATGAACTCAACTTATTACTTCTTTATATTATAAAATAAATCAGAAAAATTTTAAAAACAACCACCCCGCCCAAAATCTGATTAACGAACCACAACCTATGAAATTGGGCACCCCTCCTTGAAAAAAGGAGGGGGATTATTACGTTTCTACAATTATAATATAATAATTTTCAAAAACTTAGAGCTATCCATAGTACACATCCACCTCCTTCGAAGAGTTCTTTCCTTTAAATACTCCATCAACTTAAACGCTCACCACCATCTACGGGTATTATACAACCGTTAATCCACTTTGCTTCGTCTTTGCATAATAAGTATACTACATTGGCCACATCTTCTGGTGTTGTTAAACGCTTAAATGGGCTTCGTAATAACGTATGTTCTTTTATCTTTTCACTTCCTGGAATTGCTCTTAATGATGCCGTATCTGTAACTCCGGCTTGTATACAATTTGCTTTAATCCCAAATGGAGCGAATTCTAATGCTATATTTCTGGTTATAGCTTCTAGAGCCGTTTTCGCTGCAGAAACCGCCGCATAATTTGGCCATGGTTTCGAATTTCCTTCACTTGTAAAACTTATTATTCTACTGTCTTCGGCAAATAAATCAACATCAAATAGAGCTTTTGTCCAATCAAATAAACTAAATGCCATCGCATCTAAGGTCAAGTGAAAATCGTCATTTTTTAAGGTAGGTTTATCATAAGCAACCATCGGTTTTAGGTTCCCTTTGGCAACACTGTGCACCATCACTTTTACTTTTCCTGTATCACCAAATTTAGTAATAATCTTATCGATAATCTCGGTTCTTGAGGCTAGCTTAAAAGCATCTTCATTAAAATCAAGCAACGCTACACCCTCTTGTTGTATTATTGAAAATTCCTTTTCAATTTGAGGCATTTCTGAACGTCTATTTCTATGAACAATTACAATATTAAGTCCATGTTTTGCTAGTTTTTTAGCAGTTGCTAAGCCCAGGCCACTAGAACCTCCTAAAATCAATGCCCATTCGTTATGTTGAAATTCTTTTACCATTTTAATAAAACTCTTTGTGCTGAAAAACCTGGACCAAAACTCAACATTAATCCAATATCGCCTTTTGGTAATTTCTTATCCATAAATCGTTCTAATACATATAAAACGGTTGCACTAGACATATTTCCATATTGTTTCAATACATCTTTTGTATCATCTATGTTTTTACCTAATGTGCCAAATAATTCTTCAACGGTTTGTACTATTTTTTTTCCTCCAGGGTGAAAAATAAGATGATCTACATCTTCTATTTTTAATTTATTTCTTTCTAAAAACGGATGTACAATAGCCGGAAAATGATTGGCAATTGTTTCCGGAACAGACTTGTCTAAAATCATTTGCAGACCTGAATTCCGCAATTTAAAACCCATCATTTTTTCGGCGTCATAAAAATGATACATGGCATCATCTAAAATTTCTGGACCTTCTTCATTTTCATAAGAAGATAAGATAACAGAAGCTGCTCCGTCTCCAAAAATAGCAGCACTCACAATATTAACCATAGAATAATCGTCTAGCTGAAAAGTAGCCGTTGGCGATTCAACTGCGATAACTGCTGCTCGCTTATTTGGATTGGCTTTTAAAAAGTTCTTCGCATAAATAATACCTGAAACTCCTGCGGCACATCCCATTTCTGTTACTGGTAACCGAACAATATCTTGACGCATTTTTAAACGATTAATTAAATATGCATCTAAAGAAGGAATCATTATGCCCGTACAACTGACAGTAATTATAAAATCTATATCCTCAGCATTTAATTTCGCTTTATCCAATGATTTTTGCAATGCAGATTCTGCTAATTTGATAGACTCTCTACTATAAATATCATTCTTTTCTTCAAACGATGAATTTAAAAAAACTTCATGAGCATCCATAATGGAATAGCGTTTATCTACGCCTGCATTTTCAAACAACTTTATTACTTTTCGTTGAAAGCGTTCCTCTTGACCCGTTAACCAAGTTTTTATATATGGTAAAATCTCCTTGGTAGTTCTCGTATATTGTGGTAGTTGTTTTGCAACTGCTGTTATTTTTACACTCATTTATTTTTGAATTATCCATTGAAAACGAAAAGCCCATTTCCAATTAATTTCACTTTTAACATTCAATTCATTAGACATTTTCTCCAACTCTTTTCTTTTAAACCCTCGTAAAACAGATGTGAGCCCATCTTGTTTCACCATATGGTTTTTTATAAACAAACCCAATCCTTTAAATAAATAATAGGCCATTTTATGACGGTGTAAATCATTTACAAGAATTCCTAATTTTGCCGTTTTTAGCAGCTCTGAAAGCAATGTTATCAATTGCTCTTTTTTAAAATGATGCAAAAACAACGTTGCCAATACTAAATCATATGTTAACAACTTGAATTCTTCAGAAAAAATATCTTGTTGAAGATACATAATTTCAGGATAATCTACAGATAATTTTTGAGCATACTCAATTGCACATGCATTGGCATCGACCCCAATGAGTTTAAAATTAAAATGATTCTTTTTAAGATATTGTGCAACAATTCGTAACATATCACCATTACCACAACCTAAATCAATTATAGTTAGTGGTTTGTGTTTTGGATACTTTTTAAGTACTGTTTTTAAACCACTTAACGTAACGCTATTTCCCCCCAACCATTTGTTGATATTGGCTAACTGATCTAAGGTATTTTCAAGTATAGCACCATCAATGGAAAAATCATCCATAATTTCTATGGCATCAGTTCTGTATTTAGTATTTATAAAAAAGCTCATTCTACTTTAAGGGGTTTACCATGGGTTTGTTGTATAATTTTAGGTAATAAACTTGGAAAGCTTTGCAGACCATATAACATCAATTCAGAAAATGCTTGCATCCTGAATAATTTAGCAATGAAATGTCCCGTTTTTAATCGTGACTTAAATTCATTATTCCATTTTTTATCATAATTTTTTTCTAGTTCTTGTCTAGATATTTTATTACCAAAAAAATCAATGATCAATTCAGATGCAATCTTCGCTCCATGAATAGCCATACTCATTCCATTTCCACACAATGGGTGAATCATGCCAGCGGTATCTCCACACATAATGATATGGTTATCTACTGGATTTTTTGATGAAAATGAAACTTGACTTATCGTTAATGGTTTTTCAAAAACGGGAATAGAATTTTCGAACATTTCTTTTAAGTAGGTATTTTTATAAAGTACTTTTTGTTGAAAATCATCAATGTTTTTATACTTTTTAAATGCCTTATAATTGGTAATATAACACAAATTAATGTGGTTATTTTCTACTTTCGATACACCACAATACCCTCCTTTAAAATTGTGAAGGGCTACCAAATCATTTGGAAAATCAAACTTTACATGTGTTTTAACCGCCAAATAAGGAGAATCATTTTTTATAAAATCTCTTTTTAATTGCACATCAATAGCCGAGCGCTTTCCATAGGCCCCAATAACAACCTTAGAAATATAATTTTGTTGCATTTTAGTAAAAACAGAGAATTCATCATTTTGAAAAGTAATATCAACAACGGAATCTTTAATAATTTTTACACCATTTTCAATAGCTTTTTCTGCCAACAACTGATCTAAGGTATATCTACTAATTCCGAAGCCACCTAACGGTAATGTAGTTTCTATTAATTTACTATCTACGGTGCTAATTGCAAACTTTGTAATTTTCTTAGCTCCGTACTCATGTGGATTAACTTCCAAAAAACTTAAATAAGGCAAGACCTCATTAGATATGTACTCACCACAGACTTTATGTTTAGGATACTCATTTTTTTCAATGACAGTTACATGAACTCCCTGCTTTGAAAGATGTATGGCACTTACAAGACCTGCTAATCCGCCGCCTACAATGATTACATCTTTTTTTTGATTCATATTATTTGTTACCTTTAAAGTTTACTTGAATTTTAACGGTATCTGATAGTACCCAACTACTTTCACCTACTCCATAATCTAATCTGTTAATTGAAAAGCTAGATTTCATAACTATTGAGCTACCATTTTCAATTACTTCTAATGGAATTTCAATCGTTTTTGTGGTTTTCTTAATTTTTAATTTGGCTGTTAATTGGTATTGGTTTGCTGCTTTTTTTACAATTATAGTGGAAGTCAATTTAATAGTACTAAAGGTTTCCTCTTCAAAATAATCTGCGGTTCTTAAATGCTTGTCTCTTTTATTATTATCAGTATCAATCGAACTCACCTGAATAGTCCCTTTTATAAAGCTTCTTTCTAGATTATTTGAATTAAAATTAGCCGAAACAGCAACATCTTTAAATTTTCCATCAACATTAAACCCCATATTTTTAATCTTAAAATCTACTGATGCTGAATTTTGAGTGAGTTCCTGTGATGATACACTAAACACTGACAAACAAAAAACAATAATTAATTTAAGTTTCATAATTTATTCCATTAGTGATGCTAATTCCTTACCTACTAAAAAACCGATAGCAATACCCATACCGCCTAGTCGAACACCGCATGTTACATGGTTACTAATTGGCTTAACTATCGCTTTTTTTTGATTACCAACCCCCATAACACCACTCCATCTGAAATCAATTTCAAACTTTTTATTCGGTAAAATAATAGTCGATAAAATTTCTTCCAGCTTATTCTGTATCAATTCAGTTTGTCCAAACGTGGTGGTTTCTTCAGTTTTAAAGTCTAAGTTTCTTCCTCCTCCAAGTAAAACTCTATTATTAATGTTTCTAAAGTAAAAATAGCCCTTATCTAAGTGAAAAGTACCTCTAATAGATAAATCTTTAATCGGTTTGGTAATTAACACTTGTGCTCTTGCAGGCTCCACTTCAATTTTTAGCAATTGCTTTGCGAAGCCGTTCGTTGCTATCAACAACTTTTTAGTCGAAAATTCACCAATACTCGTTTTTACAGTAACACCGTTCAACTGTTCCGTGTAATTTATAACACTACAACTGTTCAGTATTTTTACTCCCTTCATTTGAACTTTCCGAAGTAGTTCTGACATCATTTTACCGGTATCAATTTGCCCTTCAAATGGGTTAAAAGCGAGTTTTTTATTTACTTTTAAAAAATGAAACGCATCATCATCAAAGGAAAATACTTCTTTTTTAAAAACACCATGTAAGAGTTTATTTACAGCTTCTTTTTTATCATAACACTCATTAAATACAGTAGCATCATTAAATAATTCATATCCACCTAATTGCTGATAATCGATGAATTTATCTCCTACTATTTTTCTTAATAACAGTAACCCATCCCAACGCTTTTGAACCAAATCATAAACTTCTTGCTCTGAATGCGACTTTAAATCGTCGATAATTTCAGATAAGCTACCAAAACAAGCAAAGCCCGCATTTTTCGTACTTGCCCCATGGGGTAACATTCCCCTTTCCAAAATAAGAATAGTTGCTTTTGGATATTTTTCATTTAAAAACAAGGCCGTGCTTAATCCGACAATACCACTACCTACAATGGTAAAGTCTACATTTGTAAACCATGATTTTATTTCCCAATAACTTAAGTTCATTTTTTAAAGATAAGGTAATTATTAGAATTCTAAACCCCTCCACCTTCGGCACCTCTCCTTGAAAAAAGGGGAGGAACCAACGGAGCATTACCAATTAAAATTTCTATTTTAGTGAAAATTTTAGATCAAATGGATAAAAATAGATGTGCTTGGTGTGGAAATGACCCTTTGTATATGGCTTACCATGATGAGGAATGGGGCGTACCTGTTTATGACGACGCTAAATTATTCGAATTCTTAGTATTGGAAACTTTTCAAGCGGGATTAAGTTGGATAACTATACTCAAAAAGCGAGAAAATTTCAGAGAAGCATTTGACAATTTTGATTATAAAAAAATAGCAAAATATGGTGAAGACAAATACGAGTCTTTACTTCAAGATGCTGGAATTATTAGAAACAAATTAAAAATAAGAGCCACCATTTCTAATGCAAAAGCATATATGGAAATTCAGAAAGAATTTGGTTCTTTTTCAGATTATATTTGGGAATTTACCAAAGGGAAACCCATAAAAAACAAACACAAAAGTATGTCTGATGTTCCTGCAACAACTGATTTATCAGATAAACTATCTAAAGATTTAAAAAAACGCGGATTCAAATTTGTAGGTAGTACTGTTATTTATGCAAACATGCAAGCCACGGGTATGGTAAACGATCATGTTGCAGATTGTTTTAGATATAGTGAAGTATAGTTTAGAGAATAGAGAATAGAGAATAGAGAATAGAGAATTAAACGATTCTCTATTAGTAATAGTATTGAGTTTGCAATCGTATATATTTTAGACTTTCACATCAATCTCAGTTAAGTCACAGGTTAAAAAACCTATACTAATTCATACAACTTAAGTCTTTATTCAACCTCAGGCACTTCCTTAATAGGTACAAATATTTCCGTTCTTAAATCTGCTGGGTTTGGTATACCTGCGGTACTATTAATATAAACTTCCATTGCAGGTAACACTTCTAACTTCTCTAAATTATTAGTAGTTATATGTTTTTCCGTAGCTTCCCAAGCTTCTTTTAAGTTTTTATAATCCCCTTTTAGTGTTGTTTTTATTGCCGTAAATGGCTTAAGCATTCCCGTTAAAATATCGCTATCCTTATCAGTAATCACCTTTTCCATAACAGGAATAGCCACTGACATGATTACTGCATTATTTTCTCTATCGTATTTATGATACAATATAAATGGTGGGCCAGTCAGCGTAATATTTTTGTTTTTTGCGTAGGTGGCAATTTTTGGTAACATTCGTTCCATAGTACGTAACACTTCTTCTGTTTTACAAGAGGTTGTTTGATATAAATAATATCCTCCACCATGTGTAGTTACCCCGTTAATGGTTACGCTATATTTTTGCATCACAGCATTAACAATACTATCCAATTTAACCAATCCTAGCTCATAATCTGGTCCAATTTGCTCATCCATTCCACCGCTAAATGCCATGTAAGCCTTTGACATAAAATCTAAATCACCTTTCATACTCCAAGTAACTGAGGTTCCTTTATCAACTTTTCTAAATTTCCAATACACATTTGATGTAGACTCCCACGGCGTAATAAAAGTAATTTTCTGGCTAATACTATCTTGTTGCACAGACAAGGTTTCCATACTACCTTCTCCAGTAACGTCGCCCTTCCATGCATAAGAAGCTCCTACACCACTCGTTTTATCTCCATAAGTTAATTTTGCTTCTGGGTCTTTTCCTAACCAAGGTGACCAGCTAGACCATGTTTTGTATTCATTCACCACATTAAAAACCACTTCAACGGGTGCATCAATTACTTTGGTTCGCTCTACACTATAACTATTTTCAAGTGTGGCTATATAAATGGATCCTGCTACTACTACTAAAAGTAACAATAAAAATACATACTTTAGAGCTTTCATTCTTTACTATTTGGAGTTAATGACTGATTTAAACGGTTTACTTTCTTTAAAAATAGGTCTTTTTAAAATAAATGCAAAACAGTCCAATCTGGTTCTATACAAATGTAAGGTTTTATAGCTATTTTGCCTATTTTTGTATAAATATATAAAACTATAGCTGATATGAAAATCAAATATCTTTTAAACATACTTTTGCTTACCGCTTTTTTCTGGTCATGTGATAAAAAAGACCAAAACAAGAGCGAAGATGTTGGGGTAACCGAAGAGAAAGAATTTAAAACTGAAGTTGAACAGTTTGCTGACATTAAGATTTTAAGATACGAAATACCTGGTTTTGAAGCCCTGACATTGAAAGAGAAGAAACTGGTGTATTATTTAAGTCAAGCTGGATTGGCGGGTCGTGATATTATGTGGGATCAAAACTATCGCTACAACTTACCAATCAGAAATGCTTTAGAAAATATTTACACGTCATACAAAGGAGATAAATCTAACGAAGATTGGAAAAACTTTGAAGTTTATTTAAAGCGTGTCTGGTTTGCTAATGGTATTCATCATCATTATTCAACAATGAAAATGAAGCCTAGTTTTTCAAAAACCTATCTTGAAGGATTGTTAAAAGATACAAACACAACACTTGATGCTGAAATAATCGATGTATTATTTAATGATAAAGATTCTAAAAAAGTCAACCTATCTAAGGATGCTGATATCGTTTTAGAATCTGCCGTTAATTTTTACGGACCTGATGTAACTACACAAGATGTAGAAAATTATTATGGTGCCATTAAAGTTGATGAAGCAAAACCTATAGAAAAAGGGTTGAACACAAGATTGGTAAAAGAAAATGGAAAATTAGTTGAACAGGTTTATAAATCAGGTGGATTGTACGGTTCAGCTATTGATGAAATTATTAAATGGTTAGCAAAAGCTCAAGAGGTTGCCGAAAACGAAAATCAGGCTAAAGCATTGGGACTTTTAATTGAATTTTACAAAACAGGTGATATCCATTCTTGGGATGAATATGCTATTGCTTGGGTAACATCTACCGAAGGTAACATTGATTGGATTAATGGGTTTATAGAAGTATATAACGACCCTAAAGGCTATAAAGGTTCTTACGAAAGTATCGTACAATTGAAGGATTTTGAAATGTCTAAAAAAATGTCAGTATTATCTGGAAACGCTCAATGGTTTGAGGATAATTCTCCATTAATGGATCAACATAAAAAGAAAAATGTTGTTGGTGTTTCATATAAAACAGTGAATGTTGCCGCAGAAGCTGGTGACGCTTCACCGAGTACGCCAATAGGTGTTAACTTACCAAATAACAATTGGATTAGACAAGAGCATGGTAGTAAATCAGTTTCTTTAGGAAATATTATTGCGGCTTATAACAGTGCTGGTGGTACTGACAGACTTAAAGAATTTGCTTACGATGAAGAAGAAATTAAATTAGAAGAAGAATATGGTAAGCAAGCAGATAAATTACATACTGCATTGCACGAGGTTGTTGGACATGCTTCTGGACAAATCAATAAAGGAGTCGGTACTCCAAAAGAAACCTTGAAATCATATAAATCTACCATTGAAGAAGGCCGTGCAGACTTAGTGGGGCTTTATTATTTATACAATTCAAAAATACAGGAAATAGGTCTTGTTGATAACTGGGAAAACATAGGTAAATCGGCTTATGATGGCTATATCAGAAACGGATTGCTAACCCAATTGATAAGACTTAATTTAGGTGATGATGTTGAAGAAGCACATATGAGAAACAGACAATGGGTTTCGGCTTGGGCGTATGAGCAAGGAAAAAAGGACAACGTTATTGAAAAAATAGAAAGAGATGGTAAGACATACTATAACATTAATGATTACGCCAAGTTAAGAGAAATTTTTGGTAAATTGTTAAGAGAAACGCAACGTATTACTTCTGAAGGTGATTATGAGGCTGCTAAAAACTTAGTAGAAAATTATGGTGTAAAAGTTGACCAAGATATTCATAAAGAAATTTTAGAACGTAATAGCCAGTTTAAATCTGCTCCATACAGTGGCTTTGTAAATCCTGTTTTAGTGCCTGTAACCGATAAAGAGGGTGAAATTACAGATGTAAAAGTTACACAGCCTGAAACTTTTGCAGGACAAATGTTAGACTATGCAAAATCTTATGAATTTTTAAAATAACAGAATAAAGATCAAAAAAAATCACTTTATGATTAAAGCTTTATAAATGACAGGTGTTGTAACAAAATCAACGGGGAGTTGGTATTCGGTAAGGGTTGATAATGACACAGTTATTGATTGCCGGATTAAAGGAAAATTCCGTTTAAGCGGTATAAAAAGTACAAATCCCGTTACAGTAGGAGACGTTGTTGATTTCGATATGGAAGCTGATAATGAAAATGGTATTATCAATAAAATTCATAAACGAAAGAATTATATTATTAGAAAATCTGTTAATCTATCAAAGCAAACGCATATTATTGCTGCAAATATTGATCAGGTTTTTTTATTAGTAACCATAGATAATCCACCAACATCTACCTCATTTATAGATCGCTTTTTAGCTACTGCTGAAGCCTACTCAATACCAGCGGTAATTTTATTTAATAAAATTGATTTATACAGTAAAGAGTTGTTGGCTAAAAAACAAGCCATTGAAAAAACGTATAGAGATATTGGTTATGAATGTCTAGATGTATCTGCCACTGAAAAAATAAATATTGATAAGTTAAAAATATTTATGAAAGATAAAGTGAGTATGTTTTCAGGACATTCAGGTGTTGGTAAATCAACCTTAATCAATGCTGTTTTTCCTGAGTTAGATTTAAAAACGGCTAAAATATCATCACAGCATAAACAAGGACAACACACTACAACATTTGCAGAAATGTTTGTACTGCCTTTCGGCGGATATATTATTGACACCCCTGGAATTAAAGGTTTTGGAGTGGTCGACTTTGAAAAACATGAAATTGGAGATTATTTTCCTGAATTTTTTGCCATAAAACAACATTGTAAGTTTAACAATTGTTTGCACCTGAACGAACCTGATTGTGCTATTAAAAAGGCCGTTGAAAATGCTGAAATTTCCGAATCTAGATATGTAAGCTATCTACAATTATTAGAAGGCGAAAATGAAAATTACCGGATTGACGACTGGAGTTAAAAATTAGCTGGCATTAGCAGCATTCAGTGACAGTAGCAGTTTAAAATTAAATTTCAAATTAAGTTTTGTAATAACCTTAACGAGATTTCCTCAGGCATTTTAAACTACTTTTAATTAATAAAATTACTGGTATGCCTTCGCTATGACATGGTTACAAATAGTGTCTAGTCTTGTGGATAAATCAACCCAACTTCACATCTAACTTCGTCTAAGATAGAAATCAAATCCATACTGTTTTTATGTGACCAATGTTTGCTTTCAATTTGATTATTTTTCAAACAATTATGACATTCCATAATTTCATGTGAAAACCCAATCCCTTTTGTAGGTAATTCAAACACCTCTTCTTTCCCGTTTTTAACTAAGGTATAACCTTGAGCCATATGCCATTGGTTATGGATATAAATTTCACCTTCAGAACCACTAATACGAGCAATCATTTTGGCGTTTGACATAAAACCACTGTACAATATGGCTTGTGCATTTTCATAATGAAAAATCATTGAAGATTGAACATCGCACTTTGTAGCTTCATTAAAAATAGATTTTGCCAAAATTTCTTTTGGTTTACCCAATAAAGCATAGGTTAAAAAGGCTGGGTATATACCTATATCTAATAATGCTCCACCTCCTAATTTCAAATCAAAAACTCTACTATCTAATGAATGGTTTGATTTAAAAGAAAAATCAGCATTTATGAATTTTATATCGCCAATTTCACCACTATCAATTATTTTTTTTATGGCAACAAATGTTGGGTTAAACCGTGTCCATAAACCTTCCATAAAGAAAAGTCCTTTTTCTTTGGACAAAGCTATCATTTTTGCAGCTTCTACCTTATTAATCGCTAACGGCTTTTCACTCAACACATGTTTATTATGTTGCATCGCTTTTAAGCTCAATTCACAATGTGAACTGTGTGGCGTGGCTATATAAACAATATCTACATCTCCATCTAAAAACAATTCATCATAACTATCATAACACTTTTTTGAATTGTGCTTTTCTCCAAAACTTTTTGCTTTTTCAATACTACGAGAAGCTACAGCTTGTAGCTCTGCATCTTCCATTAAGGCCAAATCACTAGCAAATTTATTAGCTATGTTTCCACAACCTATAATGCCCCATTTAATTTTTACTTTATCCA
Source organism: Aureibaculum luteum (assembly GCF_003449015.1). GTDB lineage: Bacteria > Bacteroidota > Bacteroidia > Flavobacteriales > Flavobacteriaceae > Aureibaculum > Aureibaculum luteum. The sequence continues at coordinate 72,452 of NZ_QRGD01000003.1, forward strand.
TAATCTTTATAAAAGAACAATATTACGAAAAGTATTATTATATTTAAAATTTTAAACCACCCAAAACTACTTATGACAGATTACGGTTTCCTTTCCATTTTACCCCCAGTATTAGCCATAATTTTAGCCTTAAAAACCAAACAAGTATATGTATCCTTGGTGTTAGGTATTTGGTTATCATGGCTTATCATGAGCGATTGGAACTTTTTAGAAGGTACTTTGGCTACATTAGAAGGTTTTGTAAATGTTTTTAAATCGGAAGGAAATACCAGAACCATAATGTTTAGTGCTTTAGTCGGTGCTTTATTACTATTTATTCAATACTCTCGTGGAGTTGAAGGTTTTGTGAATCAGTTAAATAAACTCATTGTTTATTTTGAAAATAAACAAAGTGGGTATAGCCGCGTAGTGGTTCAATTATTAGCTTTTTTAACTGGAATGGCTCTTTTTGTTGAAACCAGTATTAGTTCTTTAACGGTAGGTACCATTTATCGTCCCGTTTTTGATAAACTTAAAATTCCTCGTGAAAAATTAGCATATATAGCAGATTCAAGCTCAGCTCCATCGTCTATTTTAATACCCTTTAATGCGTGGGGTGCTTTTATAATGGGCTTATTATTAACTCAAGGTGTTGAGAATCCTTTTGGTGTTTTAATGTCTTCTATAAAATATAATTTTTACCCAATTATAGCATTGATTTTAGTTGTAGTTATTATCGTTTCAAAAAAGGATTTTGGTCCAATGGCTAAAGCTGAAAAACGAACGCGTGATACCGGAAAACTATTAAATGACGGCTCTAAACCAATGATTTCTGAAGCCGTAACCTCTTATAAGCCGAAAGAAGGCATTCCTGCTAGGGCTTTTAATATGATTGTCCCTTTGGCAACTATGGTTATTATGATGCCTGTTTGGCTGGCATATACGGGATGGAATAATGTTACAGACGCTACCTCTTGGTTTAATCATTTTGTAACGTCTTTAGGTGAAGGCTCTGGTTCTTCTTCCGTACTTTATGCTGTTACTACCTCTATAGTTGTTGCCATGATATTATACCGCTCGCAAGGATTAATGCGAAGTAGAGAAATGGTTGACCTCATTTTAAAAGGAATTAGTGAATTGATGCCGTTGGCGTTATTAATGTTATTAGCTTTTGCTATTGGAGATGCTTGTAAAGCATTGGGCACAGGACAGTTTGTTGCCAACTGGTCTAAAGACTGGTTATCACCTGAATTTTTACCTGCTATTGTATTTATCATTAGCTCTTTTATAGCCTTTTCTACAGGAACCTCATGGGGAACATTTGCCATAATGTTAGCCATTTCAATACCAATGGCTAATTTACACGGTTCAGATGTTACCTTGGTAGTTGCTGCAACATTGGGTGGTGGTATTTTTGGTGATCACTGCTCCCCTATATCAGACACCTCCATAATTTCCTCCATGGCATCGGCCAGTGACCATATTGACCATGTACGAACACAACTGCCGTATGCATTGTTTGGTGGGGCAATTACGGTGATTTTATATTTAATTTTAGGATTTACAATGTAAAAAAGGTAAGAGGTACAAGGTTGGAAGTCCGAGATGAAAAAAGATGGAAGAACGAAGTCGCTTTTAACCTAACTCCTTTTGGTATAAATTATAGACACCCAAGGGTAATTCCTTTTGTCTCACTAATATAAACCCAAGGTTTTCGTAGTATGTACAAAGTTTAGTGTTTGTAGCATCACAATCCAATCTTAAATACTCATAATCATCCTTTTTCGCGTTCTTCTCAATTAGTAACACAACCTGTTTTCCCAAATTATTACCAGAAAAAACATTGTCTACAACCAACGAGTGAATATACTTTGACTTATCATTCATTTCTCCCCAATAATTTAAATCATTTTCTAAAATTCGGACCATACCCATTACTTTATCATTCTCGTTTTTTATAAAATAAAATTCATTAGTTAAAAAACCATCTTCCACCCATTTAATTTTCCCTTCAGGGGGATCTTGCCAATAATCCCATTGTTTAACATTTTTTTGCTCCAATGTTTTTGATGCCGATTTCAATAAATTGAAAGCTTTTTTTATTTCTTTGGGATTGGCTTGTATTAATGTAAAGTTCATTTAACTTGATTAAACTAAGTCTTAAAGATAATTATTTATTACATACAATCACAAGACCTCACAGGTTTTCAAAACCTGTGAGGTCTATCAATAATTTAAACTTATCTTTGCAAAACAATATGGAAGAAAAAAAAATACATAAAGCAGGATTCGTAAACATCATCGGTAATCCAAACGTAGGTAAATCTACACTAATGAACGCCTTTGTAGGTGAACGTTTATCTATCATTACCTCAAAAGCTCAAACTACACGACATCGTATTTTGGGAATTGTTAATGGTGAAGATTTTCAGATACTATTTTCTGATACACCAGGTATTATAAAACCTGCCTATGAACTACAAGCATCAATGATGGACTTTGTCAAATCTGCTTTTGAAGATGCAGATGTGCTTATCTATATGGTTGAAATTGGTGAAAAAGATTTAAAAGACGAAGCCTTTTTCGAAAAGATTACCAATGCCAAAATTCCCGTTTTGTTATTGATTAATAAAATTGATACATCAAAACAGGAAATCTTGGAAGATCAAATGGTGTATTGGCAAGAAAAAGTACCCAATGCCAGAGTTGTTCCTATTTCGGCATTACAGAATTTTAATATTAAGAGCGTGCTCGAAAACATTATAGAACTGTTACCTGAATCTCCAGCATTTTATCCTAAAGATCAGTTAACGGACAAGCCTGAACGCTTTTTTGTAAATGAAGCCATTAGAGAAAAAATATTAGTACATTACAAAAAGGAGATTCCTTATGCTGTAGAAATTGATACAGAAGAATTTGTTGAAGAACCTAATATTATTAAAATCCGTTCTATTATTATGGTTGAGCGTGAGTCTCAAAAAGGAATTATTATAGGCCATAAAGGTGCAGGATTAAAACGTGTAGGCACGGAAGCCCGTCGTGATTTAGAAAAATTCTTTGATAAAAAAGTATATTTAGAACTCTATGTTAAGGTAAACAAAGACTGGCGTTCCAATAAAAATCAGTTGAAAAGGTTTGGATATAAGGAGTAGGTTAAGACGTACTATTGTAAAAAAATAAATGAAAATTCGAACTAAAAAAATAATTATTAGTTCCAATCTCCTTAAGATTTAAAAAAGTATTGACTCCCAAATTTTCAATTTGGCAGAAATTAAATAATAAATTTAATGTTAACCTTTTAAAAAATAAATCATAAAAGAAGTAATTAAAAACTTTTATGATGAAAAATTTTGTTTATTTAGACTTAACATTCGTTACTTTTTTACTAATCAGTTGTGACACTGAATTAGCCGAAATAGATAATGACGCCCCAGAAATATCCATCTCAATTTCAGGGCCGGGTGTAGAGGTGACTCTAGACAATAACATGGTTACCTCTGATATAGAAATTAACTTGTTACAAAATTCGATATATACGTTTACCATTTCTGCAAATGATGGAGGTACAGGAGGTTTAGAACAGTTCATTTACCAAACTGATTACCGCAATTTTGAAAGAATTTCTGCCGTACCAGACAATTTCATCATCACAACAGTAGATAACCCCGGTGATGACCGAGATTTTATACAATACGACTGGTTAGGAGATAGATCAAATCCAAAAAGTGGAATGATTGGAGGCGGAACGTATAAAACACTTCCATTACCACCAACACATGGGTTACCATCAAGTTCTTTTATTGTAGGTGAAGCAATGGATTTTAGAAATAGCGGTGGGGTAAACAACCAAACTAGAAAGTATTTTAACCTTACCATTGTTAGAGAAAACCCCGGTGTTGTTCAATTATAAAACCAGTACGAACCACTGTCTATTTAAGACAACTGTGAAATCATTTTAATAGGCTTCCCATTGTATATTTCTTTGGAGCAGCACCTAAATAGTTATCCCCATAATTTCTGACATACAAGTGAAATTGTTAAATCTTAGTAAAGATTTAACAATTTCACTTTATAGAAAATACTCAAATACAATACCTTGCATCCATTATTTTTATTAAAAATTAATGATCAAGAACAGCATACCACTTTTTATTGTAACACTTTTGCTGAGTATAAGCGTCAGTTGTAACAAGCAGAAAACAACAAATACCACAGAAAAGGTAGCTGTTGACGTACTTCAAACTGAAATACCTGTCTACGACTTTAACCAATTAGAACCACTACTCTATACCGAGAGTGATAAAATTTATATCGTAAACTTTTGGGCCATGTGGTGTGCTCCGTGCGTTAAAGAATTGCCTTATTTACAAGAGTTTGCTACTCAAAACCCAGAAATAGAATTGATTCTGGTAAGTCTCGATTTTACAAAAGATATAGAAACGAAACTAAAACCGTTTTTAAAGAAAAATAATATTACTGAAAAGGTGGTTTTATTAGATGATCCTGATGCCAATGCATGGATAGATAAAATAGACCCCAATTGGTCAGGTGCCATTCCATTTACCATAATTTTTAACAATAAAAAACGTCTATTTTTTGAACGTGCTTTCGAAGATTTGAAAGATTTAGAAAATGAAATTAATAAAATACGTAACCACTAATAATAAATTTTAAAAATGAAAAAAATCAATTTACTAATAGCATTTGTCTTTATAACGGCAAGTATCATTTCATGTAAAGATAAACCTGCAAACGATAAAGACGTTGCAACCACAGAGCAACATGAAGGCCCTGGTGATCACCCACCAAAAGGAGAAGGTCATCCACCAAGAGGAGACGGTGATAGAAAGGGACCTCCAAAAGGCGGACTTCCTGAGCAAACAAAAACCCTTGAAGAAATTGGAGGCTATAAAATAGGTGATGTAGCTACTGATTTTAATCTCAAAAATGTGGATGGCAATATGGTTTCTTTAGCGGGTATAAAAGATGCGAAAGGCTACATTGTGACGTTTACGTGCAATGGATGTCCTTTTTCTGTACTTTATGAAGATCGTTTAATTGAATTACATAACAAGTACGCGAGTCAAGGCTATTCAGTCATTGCTATTAATCCGAATACGGCATCAGGTGGTGAAAACGAAAGTTACGAAGCCATGCAAAAACGTGCGAAGGAAAAAGGATTCCCTTTTGCATATCTCGTTGACGAAGGTCAAAAAGTAGCACCTCAATATGGTGCGGTAAGAACACCTCATGTATTTTTACTAGATAAAGATAGAAAAGCACAATATATTGGTACCATTGATGACAATTCAAGAGCTCCAGAAAACGTAAAAGTAAAATACGTTGAAGATGCTATTAAAGCATTAGAAAATGAAGAAAAACCAAACCCTAATTTTACAAAGGCGATTGGTTGTCCTGTTAAACCTCATAAAGCTTAATTTAATATTCAGATTCTTTCTGACTATAACAAAAAAGAGGTAAAAAATAGACAATTATTTTTTACCTCTTTTTTATGTTAACACCTTAAGTTTAATCTCTAAATTCTCCAACGGCTTCGTAAAAATCATCTTCGTCTACACCCATATGTTGGCAGATCCATTTTGCACCCAACAGGTGTTTAATGTCATTTTCATTCGTTATTTCTAAGGGTAATTTGCCTTCATTGGTATCTATAAAGTAGACCTCATTTTCGAATGAATAATCTGGAGCTTTATAAGGATATTTTTTAATGGTATTTGTACTCGACTCTACTATTAGTTTAACAGCTGCAACTTCTTCATAATAGACTAACATCCCTCCATTAGTAATAGAATTTACAAAACCTGCAGTGTGTATCTCAGGGTTCACATCAATTACAAGTGCTATATTCCCTTTTAAGGCATCGGCATTTTTAGCTGCTTCAATTACAATAAATTCGTTGCTTTCATCAATAGATTGTTTGCCATTAGCTAAAACAAAATCAACTTGTTTATTATGATAATTTAAAACATGAAGTAACATAGCTGTGATGTTATTTTCATCTTTAGAAGCTAAGATAACAACTCTCGTTTTGCCTTGAACTTGTTGGTATAATTGTTGTTCTGAAATCATTGTGTAAAAATAAATAAAATACAAATTACAAGCACTAAAAAATAAATAACAAATAAATTCTAAAAATGAAAGTCCAAATAACAATTGTGACCATCTAACAATAAAAATTTCGAGTAAGATTCATAAGGTTGCCATGGGTATTTTAAATAGTTCTTTTACGACACTATTATATGAATCCCTCGCAATGACAGGTTTGTGAAAATTAGTGAAATTAGCGTCTTACTCATCAAAACGACCACTTTACTCAATATTAATTGTAATTTTAGGTTATACTATCGTTATTTGTTTTCTAATAAAAGAATTATGCAAAAGTCAATCACCATATTAACAATGATATTCTTATTTTCTACAACTATAGAAGCACAACCTACTGACAATTACTCAGAGGCTTGGTATAAAGTAGAATCTCATGAACTAGAAGGTTTACCAAAATCTGCCTTGGCTGAAGTTGAAAAAATATATAAAAAAGCCAAAAAGGATAAGAACGATCCTCAATTGGTAAAGGCCTTGCTTTATATTTCAAAATTCGCATTGACTTTAGAGGAAGATGCTCAACTAAATACAATCATAAATTTAAAAAAAGAAGCTACAAAAAGTAAATTCCCAACAAAAAACATCTTGGAAAGCATAATTGCAGATATCTATTGGCAATATTTTCAACAAAACCGATATAAATTTTACAATCGTACAAATACTTCAGAGAAGGTAGATACTCTTGATTTTAGAACGTGGGACTTACAAACTATTTTTGAAGAAACGCATCATCATTTTCAGGCGTCATTAATCAATTCAATATCCTTACAAGAATCTGATTTAACTGCTTATAATGCCATTTTACATCTGCAAGGAAACTCTAAAGTCTACAGACCCACTTTATATGATTTTTTAGCTCATAGAGCCATAGATTTTTACAAAACCGATGAACGTAATTTAAGACGTCCTGCTTATAAATTTGAAATTGACAATGCCGAATTATTGGCTCCAAACACTGATTTCACCAAAAATCAATTGTATGCTAAGGATAGTTTATCACAACAATTACATGCCTTACGTTTATATAAAAATTTAACATTATCTCATGCAAAAGATAAAGACCCAACGGCTTTAGTTACGTTAACCTTAGAGCGTTTAGACTTTGTGCGTACAAACGCTGTATTCAGCAATAAAGATGCTGTTTATTTTCATACACTGAATGCTCTTAAAAAACAGTATAATAAACACGAAATAGTTACAGAAATTGATTATAAAATTGCTGTTTATCTAGACAGTCAAGCAAATGCATATGATCCCATAACTAACAACAATCAATGGAAACGCAAAGAGGCTTTAAAAGTTTGTGAAGATGCCATGGCTCTTTTTCCAAAATCTACAGGAGCCGAAAAATGCAAGAGTTTACAAAGTCAAATACTAAACCCTAGTTTACAAATTACAACAGAAAAATTTACACCTATACATAAACCTGCTAAGCTATTGGTTACTTATAAAAACACAGATCAACTATACTTTATAGCATTAAAAATCTCCAAAAGTCAACAAAAAAAGTTTTCTGAAATTTATCAGGATGATAAAAAAATAGCCTTTATCAAAAAATTAAAGGTTATTAAAACATGGAACAGTACATTAAAAAATGAAAGTGATTATCTTCAGCACACTACAGAGGTTTTATTACCTGAGTTAGAAGGTGGAAATTATATGATCTTTACCTCTGTAAACGAGACTATTTCAGATCAATTTACTTTTGGGCATACCTTTACACAAGTAACAGATATTGCTTTAGTTGAAAACACATTAGAGGGTAACAAAATCTATCAAATCGTGGACAGAAACACTGGTAAACCTATCAAGGATGCCCGAATAAATATTAAAAATTATAACACAGGCAGGTATAATAAAGCAATAAACAGAACGCTAACTACTAATAAAAACGGACAGGTCTTTTTCAAAAACAATGTGTATAGAAATAACGTTGTAATCACAGTAAACTATAAAAATGATGAAGCAACATTTGGCGACTATTATTTATATGAAACTCACAAACCTGTCATAAACGAAAATAAATCGGCTCGTATCTTTTTATTTACGGATAGGAGTATTTACAGACCAGGGCAAACCGTTTATTTCAAAGGTATTGCAGTAGCTTCTGAAGACAATAAATCGCATGCTATTGATGGAAAAGAAGTAACCGTGAAGCTAAACGATGTTAATTATCAAGAAGTAAAATCATTCACTTTTAAAACCAACGAATTTGGCTCTTTTAGTGGCGAATTTATCTTGCCAAACACAGGATTAACAGGAAATTTTAATATCTATGCATCTTCCAGTTATCATTTTGGAAATTCACTCAATGGTAGTTCACACTTTTCAGTAGAAGAATATAAACGTCCCAAATTTGAGACTGAATTTAGGCCCGTAACCGATACATACAGAGTTAATGATACCGTAACTATTAATGGTACTGCAAATGCATTTGCTGGAAGTACCATAACCGACGCTAAAGTCACTTATCGCGTATTTAGAACCGCACAATTTCCTAGGTGGTGTTGGTGGTATTATAATGATTATAGTAACAATTCAGAATCCCAAGAAATAACACATGGTGAAACCTCTACGGATGCCAGTGGTAATTATAAAATTGCTTTTAAATCTATTCCAGATATTAAAATAGACCCTAGTAATCAGCCTACTTTTAATTATAAGGTAATGGCTGATGTTACAGATATTAATGGAGAAACACGAAGTACGGAAACTACTGTAAATGTGGGCTACCATGCATTAACACTTTCTATTTCTATGCCTGATAAGCTTGAGAAGTCTGACAAAAACCATACTGTTAATTTACAATCTAACAATTTAAATGGAGCGTTTGTAGCTACAAAAGGTAACCTGAAAATTTACAAGTTGGTTGCTCCTAAATTTGTATTAAGAACACGGCCATGGGAAGCACCAGATTATCAATCATTTTCAGAGGCAGCGTTTAAAAAATTATTCCCTCATGAAGCTTATCAAAAGGAAAATGATTCGAATACATGGAAACAAGGAAAACTAGTTTTTGAAACCACTTTTAATACTGAAAAAGAAAAAGACTTAAAATTGAAAAACATCAGTAAATGGGTTTCAGGCTTGTATATCGTTATTGCAGAAAGTGAAGACAAATTTAAACAGGCGGTAAAAGATGAGTTCCGTTTTGAGGTTTTTAACACCAATGAAAAGGTAGTTTCTGACAAGCAATTACTTTTTATTAAAACAAATAAAAATAAATACCAACCTAACGAATTTGTAAAATTACAATTAGGATCGGCATCAGAAGATATTTCTGTAACAGTTACCGTTGTTAAAAAATATAATATCGTCGAGACTAAAATTGTAAAACTCTCTAATGAAATTAAAACCATTTCAATACCTGTTAAGCCTGAAGATCTTGGTGGTTTTACCATACAATACCAGCTCGTAAATAACAATGCATTTAGCAATGGAAATTTAAATATTAATGTGCCTTATCCTAAAAAGGAATTGTTTATTGAGACCACTACGTTCAGAGATAAATTACAACCAGGGCAAAACGAAACATGGAGCTTTAAAATAAAAGGAAACAAAAAAGACAAGGTGGCAGCAGAAGTATTGGCTTCTATGTATGATGCTTCTTTAGACGAATTTAAACCTCACAACTGGTATTTTAGTCCACTTAACCAACGCTATTATTACAATTACAACCAAAGTACGGCCAGTCATAGTTTTGGGAATGTTAATTTTAATATCGATCAACAAAATTATAGTTATTATGGATTTTCTAACCAAAATTATGACCAACTCAATTGGTTCGGATTTAGTTTAACGAATAGCTGGTTTAATAATAATTATTTAAACTCAATTAGAAGAAATCACGCACCAGATAGAGTTTCCTCATCTACAGATACAAATAAAGAAAAAGGTTATATCTATGGTAAAGTATCTGATAATTCTGGAGTATTACCAGGTGTAAATGTTATAGTGAAAGGAACAGTCAACGGTGTTACAACTGATTTTGATGGAAACTATAAAATAAAAGCTTCTCAGGGCGAAACATTAGTTTTTTCCTATTTGGGATTTAACACTTCTGAAATAACGATTAAAGGGGATAATATTTACAACATAAGATTAAGAGTTGATGAGCAGTCTTTAGATGAAGTGGTAGTTACTGGTTATGGGAGTCAAAGACGAGAAAAAAAGTCTGCCAATAAAGCTTTAAGAGGAAGGGCTTCGGGCGTGGCAATGGTAGCAGATGAATCAGAAATGGCAATGGAAGATAGTATAGCACAACCCGCATTGAGCCCTAGTTCCGTAAAGGAAATTGATGAGGACTTACCAATTACTGAAAGAATTGAAGCAATCCCTCCTCCGCCAGCAACAGATTCACCATTAAAAGGTATCGTTGCTCGTAAAAACTTGCAAGAAACTGCTTTTTTCTATCCACATTTAAAAACGGATACTGAAGGTAATGTAAGTTTTAATTTTACCATTCCAGAAAGTTTAACACGTTGGAATTTAAATCTCTTGGCTCATACGAAAGACATGGCAACCGCACAAATGCGTTTATCTACCGTTACTCAAAAAGAACTGATGGTAATGCCAAATCCACCACGTTTTTTACGTGAAGGTGATGTAATTGTCTTTGCTTCAAAAATTGCCAATTTAACGGAGAATAAATTGGACGGAATTAGCGAATTACAATTGTTTGATGCCTTAACTGATAAACCTATTGATGCCAAATTAGGGAATGCTGATAATCGTAAAACTTTTACGGTAGACGCAAAAGGAAATGTCAATGTAAGCTGGACCTTAAAAATTCCATTTGACGTACAAGCCGTAAAATATAAAATAGTAGCTAAAGCTGGTGATTTTACGGATGGTGAAGAAAATGCCTTACCTGTATTGTCAAACAGAATGTTGGTAACCGAAAGCTTACCTATGTGGCTGCGTTCTAATGAAACCAGAACATTTACTCTTGATAAGTTGAAAAGCAATACATCAACAAGCTTAAAAAATCACAATTTAACCTTAGAAATAACCTCAAATCCAGCTTGGTATGCTGTTCAGGCCTTACCGTATTTAATGGAATACCCTTACGAATGTGCAGAGCAAACTTTTTCTCGATACTATTCAAATGCATTGGCTAGTCATATTGCCAATTCAAACCCAAGGATTCAAGAGGTATTTAATCAATGGAAAAACAGTGATGCTCTGGTATCTAATTTAGAAAAAAACCAAGAATTAAAATCGCTCATAATTCAAGAAACTCCTTGGTTACGTGATGCTCAATCTGAAACAGAGCAGAAAAAACGAATTGCCTTACTGTTTGATTTGAATAAAATGAAAAACGAATTGGCTTCTGCCTTACGTAAATTGGAACAAGTTCAAATGGGCAATGGTGGTTTCCCTTGGTTTAAAGGAGCACGATATCCTAATCGATATATTACACAACATATTGCGTCAGGCTTTGGACACCTAAGAAAATTAAATGTCACGTCGAGCGGAGACGAGACGTCATCCATGCTTAATAAAGCCGTGAAATTTTTAGATGATGAGATACTATCTGATTTTAACGAATTAAAAAAACAAGCGAAAAAAATTAAAGCCAGAGCCAAAACAAAAGCGGAAGGTGAACGCTTGGAAAAAGAGTTTTGGGTAAGTAATCATACCCATCATTTTCAAATTCAATATTTGTATATGCGTAGTTTTTATAAGGATATTACCATTCGTAACAATGTTCAAACAGCTGTTGATTATTTTACCAATCAAGCCTACGAATTTTGGAAAAAAAACAACTTATACACAAAAGGTATGATTTCATTAGTCGCAAAAAGAAATGACAAAACGGCAGTAGCCAATAAAATAATAGCTTCACTAAAAGAAAATTCAATATCAAGCCAAGAACTGGGTATGTATTGGAAAGAGAACACGGCTAGTTGGTATTGGTATCAAGCTCCAATTGAAACACAAGCCTTGCTGATTGAAGCATTTACTGAAGTTGAAGGTGATATAAAAATCATTGACGAACTTAAGGTCTGGTTGTTAAAGAATAAACAAACGAATCGTTGGAAAACGACAAAAGCAACTACTGAAGCTGTTTATGCTTTACTCTTACAAGGTACAGATTGGTTAGAAGTTACTGAATTTGTAGACATCACCATCGGCGATCAAAAAATTGACCCTTTACAATTGGAAGACACCAAAATAGAAGCTGGAACGGGGTATTTTAAAGCCTCATGGAAAGGTGACGAAATAAAAGCAGACATGGCAACCGTAACCTTAAGTAAGAAATCTGAAGGTGTAGCTTGGGGAGCATTGTATTGGCAATATTTTGAGGATTTAGACAAAATAACCTCAGCCAAAACACCATTGCAATTGTCTAAAAAGCTATTCCTTAAAAAGAATACGGATCATGGCGAAGAGCTTACGGTTATCACTGAAAGTACCAATTTAAAATTGGGCGATTTAGTTCGTGTTCGAATAGAGTTAAAAGTAGATAGAACCATGGAATTTGTTCATATGAAAGATATGCGTGCAGCAGGATTTGAACCTATAAATGTACTATCACAATACAAATGGCAAGACAATTTAGGGTATTATGAAAGCACAAAAGATGCGGCTACCAATTTCTTTTTTGACTATTTACCCAAAGGTGTTTATGTTTTTGAATACGACTTACGTGTCAATAACAAAGGTGATTTCTCTAATGGTATTACAACAATACAAAGTATGTATGCACCTGAGTTTAGTAGTCACAGTGAAGGTGTCAGGGTGAAGGTTAAGTAAAATCTCCTCCCTATCCCTCCCCGTAGGGAAGGGAATATTGGAGTGGATAATTGTTTGAATAACGACACCCCTAAAGTCTCCTCAAGGGGACATTAGTTACCAAATTACTTTAGTATTGTCCCCTTGAGGAGACTTTAGGGGTGTTTATAAATTATATTAATGATAAAAAAAATAATTGATTTTTTACTCAAGTTAGGCATAGTAGCTGCACTCTTGACATCAATATTGCCAAACATCTTTCCCAATTATTGGCTTATTGATATTATGTCAAACTTTAAGCTGCAAATTTCAATTTTTCTAATAATTGTATTTGTATTAAACCTATTTACTAAAAAAAGCAAGATTATTAGTGGCATTACCATATTACTGATCATTTGGAATACTTCTTTTATATACCGTCTTTATTTTCCAAGTAAACTTGGTGAGATACATAAGTTAAGAGGAACCACAATTGTCAGTATCAATTTACTTTCAAGTAATAACGATTCTGAAAAAGTCATAGACTTTATAAAAACTAAGAGTCCTGATATTCTCATCTTACTTGAATATAATCAAAAATGGAAATCTGCTTTAAGTGACATTACAGAACAGTATACTTTTAAAAAATGGGTACTTCGTAATGATAATTTCGGAATTGGATACTATAGTAAGATAGCCTCGGAAATGTCCGTTTTAAATTTTGATTCATCAAAAGTCCCTTCTATTCTAGCTAGCCTAAAAATTGATGACAAACCCATAGATTTAATTGCAACGCACCCTTTTCCTCCAATGGGTAAAAGAAACTTTGATATTCGTAATGCTCATTTTAAGAATCTTGCTAAAAAAAGGAAAGAGCTTTCTGAAAATTTAATCGTTATAGGCGATTTAAATACCTCTTCTTATTCAAAACACTTTAAAGATTTATTATTAAATACCAACTTAAAAGATTCGCGAAATGGATTAGGTATACTGCCAACTTGGCCAACAATGTTTACAATCTTAAATACCACTTTAGATCATGCGTTGATAAGTAAGGCTATTAGCGTTATTGATCGTGGTACTGGACCAAATATTGGTTCAGATCATTTACCTATCTTTATGGAGTTCAGAATTAAGGAATAAAAAGAATGTTTTTAATTCTTTGGCACCATATTTGGTTACTACTTAGTAATTAATAATAAATTATAAATAATTATGAGTAAAGGAACAGTAAAGTTCTTCAACGATGCCAAAGGATTTGGTTTTGTAACTGAAGAAGGTTCAAACAAAGAACATTTCGTTCACATTTCTGGATTAATCGATGAAATTCGCGAAGGCGATGAAGTTGAATTTGATTTAGAAGAAGGAAGAAAAGGTTTAAACGCAGTAAATGTAAAAGTTATATAACATATATATATTACTAGTTAAAATTTTAAACAAGAGCCCATCAATAGATGGGCTTTTTTATTGTCACAAAGTGTACGTAAAAACAATTTAAGAGCTAACTCCATTGATATCAATACTATAAAAACAATTATCATATAACCAATACTACGTTACTATTCTTATCGTTAATAATAAGACAATACAAAATAAGTGGAAATATGTTTGAAGACGACGATGATGACTACAAGTCTCACGAGGAAATAGAAAAAATGCCTATCTATAAAAAAGCATGGGAAATTATGTTACTAGGCAGAAAAATTGGAAGTTTAGTTTCAAAGGATGATGTTGAAACTGCTGATGAAGCTGAAGGTGAAATGCTTGAAAATTACGCTACCTACATCATCGAAAATGCATTGATTATTCCTGCAAAAATTGCAGGAGCAGAAGGAGCTAACGTTTATGATATTCGCATGGAAAATGCTGCTATTATAAGAAAATCGGCTCGTGAAATTTTAACAAGTTGCTCTGGTATGCAACTTTGCGGCTACCAAGACAATGACTATATAGAGTTACTAAGAAACGAAATTGAAGAATTCCGTGTCATCTTTGCGGAATGGGTGGCAAGTTTTGACCCAAACAATTATATGATTGACCGTTGGGGATTGTTTAATCCTCCTGGCGTAAATTATAATGACTACGCCCCTGATGACGATATTAATTTTGACGACGATTTCTTAGGATAAAATATTACTAACCTCATAGCTTCAAAACCTATGAGGTTTATTTTTTCACTACATTTGAGAAGAACTTATTCCCTTAGCATGAAAATCAACAACTCTTTTAATACTCCATTCTTAGTTATATTTTCATTTTTCTTATTGAATTCAGAGCTTTCGGTAGGTCAAACGAATTCTAAACCACTTAAAATAGGCGTTGTAGGATTATCTCATAGTCATGTTGGTTGGATTTTAAGCAGACCAGATAAAGGAGATATAAAAATTGTCGGAATTGTAGAGCCCAATAAAGACCTAGCAG
The DNA here is from genome assembly GCF_003449015.1 of Aureibaculum luteum. Lineage (GTDB taxonomy): Bacteria > Bacteroidota > Bacteroidia > Flavobacteriales > Flavobacteriaceae > Aureibaculum > Aureibaculum luteum. The sequence goes on from NZ_QRGD01000003.1 coordinate 87,692, forward strand.
AACGTTACTCAAAAGATTTTGGATACTCCATGGATATTGTTTTTGCTACCATGGAAGACATGATTAAAGCGACAAAACCAGAAGCTGTCACTGCTTTCGGTTCTATTTATAAACATTTAGAAGTAGTCGAAACTTGTGCTCCTTTAGGTATTCATGTGATGGTTGAAAAACCTTTGGCAGTAAGTATGGAACATGCGAAAAAAATGGAGGCTCTTGCCAAAAAACATAATATTCACTTATTGACCAATTATGAGACCACATGGTATGCTACAAATCATAAGGCTTATGAAATGGTCGAAAACGGTGACATAGGAATTCTCAGAAAAATAGTAGTTCGTGATGGGCATCAAGGACCAAAAGAAATTGGTATTAATAAAGAATTTTTAGAATGGCTTACAGACCCTGTGCTTAACGGTGGTGGTGCCTTGGTTGATTTTGGCTGTTACGGTGCTAATTTAATTACATGGTTTACAAAAGGTAAAAAACCAGAAGCCGTATTCGCAATGACCCAAACCATAAAACCAGAAATCTATCCAAATGTAGATGATGAAGCGACAATTATTTTACAATACCCTAAAATGCAAGGTATTATTCAAGCTTCGTGGAATTGGCCGGTGTCAAGAAAAGACATGGAAATCTATGGTAAAACAGGATACGTATATAGTGACAATGCTAAAACAATGCGTTACCGTTTAAATGAAAAAGAGGAAGAGCAAAAAAATGTTTTAGAATCTCGTTTGGCTCCTTATGATGATCCTTTCTCAATGCTTGAAGCGGTGGTTCGAAATAAAATTACGTTACCGCCATATGACTTATCTTCATTAGAAAACAATATGATTGTGGTTGAAATTTTAGATGCCGCTAAAAAAAGTGCAAAAACAGGAAAGAAAGTAAAGTTGAATAATTAATTCAATTTATACCTCAAATTGCGTGTATCTAGTTCATTCAATAAATCTTGAGATATTTTAACTTTTGCAGATCTACTAGGCATTTGTAGCTTCAGTTTTTCTTCACGATCATATACTAAAAAGTTCAATACGTCTTTACCTTTATGGTCTTCTAAAATTTCTTCTAAGGTATTTATTCTTTGGTCCGTAAGCTCTAATATATCTAATTGTAACGTTAGCTTATTGGCCAAAAGGTCTAACACATCTTGTAACATTTGTATATTATTGAATTGCATACGTACATCACCCTCTCTCCATCCTTTACGAACAGAAATTTTGACATGTAAAAAAGAATTGGGTATTAAAAAATGCTTATACCTTAAATATTCCTCGCCAAACATTCTAAACTCATAGGCTTCTGAATAATCTTCAATTGTAAATAATGCCCAGCCTTTACCATTTTTTGAAACTCTATGTTGCACATCAGTAACAATACCCGCAATAGTTAAATCTTTATTTACTAAACTTGGTAAATCATTAAAGGAACTGATAGGAGCATTGCAAAAATATTTTATTTCTGTTTTAAAATCGTCCAATGGGTGGCCTGAAATATAGATACCAATCATCTCTTTTTCTTTTGCCAATTTCTCCATAACTCCCCAAGGTTCACAATCGGGAATTATAGGTTCTTCAAATTGAATTTCAGAGGCTTCACCAAACATAGAAATCTGGGCTGAGTTTTTATTTTCTTGGTATTTATTTCCAAAGCGAATGGCTCTTTCAATAAACGTTTGTCCACGTTCGTCATGCTCAAAATATTGAGCTCTGTGAGTTTCTATAAATGAATCAAATGCACCCGCTAATACTAATCCGTCAAAAGCTTTTTTGTTTGTAGAACGTAAATCTACACGTTTGGCCATATCAAAAATCGAAGTATAAGGACCATTCTCTTTACGCTCAGAAACAATGGCTTCTACAGCATTAGATCCAACCCCTCTTACAGCTCCCATTCCGAAACGGATGGCACCTTCATTATTTACCGCAAACTTGTAAAAAGATTCGTTAACATCTGGACTCAACACTTCAATCCCCGCACGTCTACATTCATCCATAAAGAACGTAACCTGCTTAATATCATTCATATTATTTGACAATACCGCTGCCATATATTCCGCAGGATAATGTGCTTTTAAATAAGCCGTTTGATATGCTATATAGGCATAACATGTAGAGTGCGATTTGTTAAAGGCATAAGCAGCAAACGCTTCCCAGTCTTTCCAAATTTTTTCTAATGCATCTTCTGGATGTCCATTTTTAGTACCACCTGCAATAAATTTAGGTTTTAATTTTTCAAGTAAAGCAAATATCTTTTTACCCATGGCCTTACGCAAACCATCAGCTTCACCTTTGGTAAACCCAGCTAATTTTTGAGACAATAACATCACTTGCTCTTGGTACACCGTTACCCCATACGTTTCCTTAAGGTATTCTTCCATTTCTGGAAGGTCATATTCAATAGCTTCTGTACCATGTTTACGATTAATAAACAAAGGTATATATTCCATTGGACCTGGTCTATACAAGGCATTCATCGCAATTAAATCCGCAAACTCAGTTGGTCTTAAAGACTTCATATGCTTCTGCATTCCAGGCGATTCATACTGAAAAATACCTACCGTTTCTCCGCGTTGAAACAACTCATATGTCTTTTTATCATCTAACGGAAATTCATCAGGGTCTAAATCAACCCCATGTATGGCTTTAATTATTTTTACAGCATCTTTAATTAAAGTTAATGTCTTTAACCCTAAAAAATCCATTTTTAGTAGGCCAGCATCTTCAACAACATTATTATCAAATTGAGTTACATAAAGATCAGAACCTTTAGCTGTTGCAACGGGAATTAAATTGGTAATATCTTCAGGGGTAATAATGACACCACAAGCGTGCGTACCTGTATTACGAACAGACCCTTCTAAAGCAACGGCTTGCATAATAGTCTCAGCGACAATACCATGACCCTCTGCTAAATTTCGTAGTTCATTTACATTTACAACCTCTTCACTTCGTAAAGCTTTTATTTTGGCAATGCTTTTTGGATCGTCTCCAAAAATGCTAGCCAATTTTGTATTTGGAATTAATTTGGCGATCCTATCAGCATCTGATAACGGTAAATCTAATACCCTCGCTGTATCTCTTATAGAAGATTTCGCGGCCATTGTACCATATGTAATAATTTGAGCCACTTGATTGGCACCGTATTTATCTATTACATAGTCAATTACTCGCTGTCTCCCTTCATCATCAAAATCAATATCAATATCCGGTAACGAAACACGATCGGGATTTAAAAAACGCTCAAAAAGTAAGTCATACTTAATGGGGTCAATATTTGTAATCCACAAACAATACGCTACGGCTGAACCTGCTGCAGAACCACGACCTGGCCCTACGGAAACTCCCATTTCTCTCGCTTTGAGAATAAAATCCCATACAATTAAGAAATACCCTGGATATCCCGTTTTTTCAATGATCTCTAACTCAAAATCAAGACGTTCTTGCTTTTCTTTATCTAATTTTCCGTATCGTTTTTCAGCACCTTCAAAAGTTAAATGCTTTAAAAATGCATTTTCTCCTCTTACGCCACCATCTTCAGCATCTTTTGGATCTACAAACTGTTCAGGAATGTCAAATTTTGGAAGTAACACATCACGCTGCAAAGTATACACTTCAATTTTATCGACAATTTCTTCAATGTTAACAATGGCTTCAGGCGTATGACGAAACAATTGTTTCATCTCTTCTTGACTCTTAAAATAATATTCCTCATTGGGTAAACCATAACGGAAGCCTCTTCCCCTACCCTTTGGTGTAGCTACCTTTTCACCATCTTTTACACAAAGTAAAATATCATGCGAATCTGCATCTGACTTATTAATGTAATAGGTGTTGTTAGCAGCTATTAATTTTATATCGTGTTTTTTTGAAAAATCAATCAACACATTATTTACGTGTTGCTCATTTTCTTGATTATGGTTATTTAATTCTATATAAAAATCATCTCCAAAGGTATCTTTCCACCAAACCAATGCTTCCTCGGCTTGATTTTCACCCATATTAAGAATCTTTGAGGCAATTTCCCCATAAATATTCCCACTCAATACAATGATATCTTCTTTGTATTTTTCAACAATGGTTTTATCTATTCTGGGTACATAATAAAAACCATCAACATAAGCTGTAGATGCCATTTTTGCTAAATTATGATATCCATTTTTATTTTTGGCCAACAAAACCATTTGGTATCCATTATCCTTTACGGATTTGTTTTTATGATCTTCACAAACAAAAAATTCACAACCCACAATCGGTTTAATTTGATGCTCATTGTTTTTATTACTACTTAAAGCTTCCTTTACAAAGTAAAAAGCCCCCATCATATTACCAGTATCCGTTAAACCTACGGCTGGCATCTTGTTTTTTACTGCTGTTTCAACAAGTTTTTTAATACTCGCTGTTGATTGTAAAATGGAAAATTGAGAATGGTTGTGTAAATGAGAAAATGCAAAATCATCTAAGTTTATATCTGAATTAGATGCTGCACTTCCAGATTGCCCCTCTGTTTTTTCACTCTTTTTTCTTAGTTTCTTACTCTCTTTTTTAAGGTTGGTATGTTTAAGCCCTATCAGCTCAATTACTTGAGGATTTTCTCTCGAAAACTCCTCAAAATACTTGGCATCAACATCTAATTCTTCTTTGGTATATAAACGTTTTCTAATCAGCTCAAAAAAGCATCGTGTGGTGGCTTCAACATCCGCAGTAGCATTATGAGCTTCAGCGAAAGGAGCATTAAATAAATGTTGGTGTAATTCTGTTAAGGTTGGTAATTTAAACTTACCCCCTCTACCTCCTGGAATTTGACACAACGTAGCTGTTTTTTCAGTACAGGTATCTAACAGTGGTAATTCATTCAACTGGGTCTCAATTCCTTGACGATAGTATTCACTACCCATAATATTTAAGTCAAAACCAACATTCTGACCAACTACAAAAGTTGTTTTTGAAAGAGCTTCATTAAATAACTTTAATACGGTATCTAACTCTTCTCCTTTTGCTTCTGCTAATTCTGTAGAAATACCATGAATTTGTTCCGCATCATAAGGTATATTAAACCCTTCTGGTTTAATTAAATACTCATGACTTTCTATTAATTTACCGTACTTATCATGTGTTTGCCACGCTATCTGTACACACCTTGGCCAATTATCGGTATCGGTAATTGGGGCATTCCATTTTTTAGGCAATCCGGTAGTTTCGGTGTCAAAAATTAAGTACATAAATAGAAGTGATTTTTATTGCGAGAACGGGTTTAAAACTACCCTTATTTCGAATGTTTAAAATTAGTGTTTTAATTGTTTTTTTTGATCAGATTTTTAAGGATTTTATTAACAGGAAATTTTAACGTCAATTGCATGAGAGAATAGCTGGAATAGACTACTTAAACATTTTTTAATCATGATAGTAAAAAACCTTAAACCAAACCCTTTATACTACTCATAATTTAAAAGGTTGTATTACTTTAGTTTTAGTTCAAAAATTAAATTTAAAAACCTTTATATTTGAACATCGACAAAACAAACCTACCAACATGAAAAACAATTTCCTTTTTCTATTCTTCTTATTTCTTTCTTTTAATTTTTTCGGACAATCTATAGTCCAAAATGTACCTTTTACTAATATTGGCCCCTCTGTAATGAGTGGTCGCGTGGTAGATTTTGATGTAAACCCTGACCAACCTACTGAATTTTATGTAGCCTATGCTTCTGGAGGCTTATGGTATACAAATAATAATGGCACTTCATTTACTGCTGTTACCGAAACGGCTCCAACCCAAAACATGGGCGACGTTGCTGTTGATTGGAATTCAGGCACTATTTATATTGGGACCGGAGAAAGTAATTCTTCACGTTCTTCTTATGCGGGAATTGGAATTTTAAAAAGTACCGACAAAGGTAAAATTTGGACAAACGTTGGCCTACCAGATTCGCATCATATTGGTAGGGTGATAATTAATAAAAACAATACTGATGAAGTGGTTGTTGGTGTGATTGGACATTTGTATTCTTCAAATGCTGAACGTGGTATTTTTAAAACTACAGATGGTGGAAAATCGTGGAAGAATGTACTATTTATTGATGAGAATACGGGTGTAATAGACCTTTCTGTCTCTCCTACCAATCCTGATATAATGTATGCAGCTTCTTGGGAAAGAACAAGAAAAGCATGGGACTTTGATGGCGACGGAGATCATTCAGCGATATATAAAAGTACAGATGCGGGTTCTACTTGGACTAAAATGACTGATGCCAAAAGTGGCTTCCCATCTGATGGTGGCGTTGGCCGAATTGGCTTAGCTGCATTTAGTGATGACGTTATTTATGCTTTATTAGATAATCAAAACAGAAGACCTGCTGAGAAAAAAGTTACATCTGAAGGTTTGAAAAAGGAAGATTTTGAAACCATGAGCACTATTGATTTTTCAAAACTTGACACTAAAAAACTTGACGAATTTTTAAAAGCCAATCGATTTGATAAAAAATACACGGCCAAAAGTGTGAAAGAAAAAGTAGAAAATGGTAGTATAAAACCGATCGATTTATCCGTTTATTTAACAGATGCTAATTCAGTTATGTTTGACACTCCAGTTATTGGAGCAGAAGTTTACAAATCAACAGATGGCGGTAAAACGTGGTCAAAAACACACAAAGGTTTTATAGATGGTCTTTATAGTTCTTATGGTTATTACTTTGGTTTAATTGCAGTAAATACTAAAAATGAAGATAAAGTTTATATAGGAGGTGTTCCTTTATTAAAATCAGTTGATGGTGGTGAAACTTTTGAATCAATTGGTAAAGAAAATGTACACTCAGATCATCAAGCAATTTGGGTGAACCCTAACTTAAACGGTCATGTTATTAATGGAAATGACGGAGGTGTTAACATTACCTATGATGATGGTGAAAACTGGACAAAAAACAACTCACTTGCGGTGGGGCAATATTATTATGTAAATGTTGATAATAAAAAACCTTATAATGTTTACGGTGGTTTTCAAGATAATGGTGTTTGGTATGGCCCTAGCACATATAAAGCTTCTAAAAGTTGGGAAGGCACAGGACAATATCCTTATAAAAGAATTGGTGGTGGTGATGGCATGCAAGTTCAAATTGATAGTCGCGATGACAATATTGTCTATTCTGGATCTCAGTTTGGTTATTACACCCGTCTTAATATAGAAACTGGCGAGCGTTTAAGCTTTAATCCAAAACACGAATTAGGCGATTCTCCATATCGTTATAATTGGCAAACACCTATTTTATTATCTCCTCACAATCAGGATATTTTATATATGGCCGCCAATAAATTGTTACGCTCAATGGACAAAGGTGAAAATTTTGAAGTGATTTCGGGCGACTTAACGACAGGTGGCAAAAAAGGAAATGTTCCTTTCGGTACCATAGCTACAATTTCAGAAAGTCCTTTTCAATTTGGGATGATCTATACGGGTTCTGATGATGGATTAATTCAGCTAACAAAAGATGGCGGTGTTACTTGGTCAAAAATCTCTGATGACTTACCTCAAGGATTATGGGTGTCTCGTGTCATTGCTTCACAACATGAAAGAAATCGTGTTTACGCTACGTTAAATGGATATAGAAGTGATGATTTTAAAGCGTATGCTTATGTAAGTGAAGACATGGGTAACACATGGAAATCTATTGCTAACGGATTGCCAGATTATTCTATTAACGTAATTAAAGAAGACCCTATCGATGAAAATATATTGTATTTAGGAACAGACAATGAAGTTTTTGTAAGTTTTGATAAAGGACAAAATTGGCAAGTGTTTTCTAATGGAATTCCAAAAGTTGCTGTGCACGATTTAGTGATACAAGAACGAGAAAAAGATTTGATTATCGGTACACATGGACGTTCACTTTACAAAGCAAATATTGCCACACTTCAACAATACAACAATGTAAAAAATAAAACGATTGCTCTTTTTAAATTACCTGAAATGAGACACTCTTCACGTTGGGGAAATTCTTGGAGTCAGTATTCAAAACCATATCTACCTAATATAGAAGTTTCCTATTTTACATCAAACGCTGGTACTGTTAAATTAGAAGTATTGGCTGACGAAAAAAATGTGTTGTACAGCGAAACTTTAAAAACAGATAGTGGATTCAATTTTAAAGATTATGATTTCTCTGTTTCTGAAAAGAGTTTAAAAAGCTATTTTATCAAGAAAAAAATAGATCTAAAAAAGGCTGATAACGGGAAGTATTATTTACCGAAAGGAGAGTATTTGTTGAGAGTTTCTAAGGGTAAGGAAAGTGTTACGGAGAAGTTGGTGGTTAAATAATCTCATTTTTCAAACCCTCAAATAGTTGATAAACTAAATTAAAAAAAACGCATAATTTGTTATTTTTAATTAGTCATACTATGGCAGCTTTAGAGTGTAAAAGTGAAGTGACTAACTTTTTTTTGTTATTATATTTCTAACCTTATTTAAATCCTCCAACGTATCCACTGCAATGGTTTCAAACTCTGTGGTGGCTACTTTTATTTTATTTCCATTTTCTAACCAGCGGTTTTGCTCTAAAGATTCGGCAATTTCAAGTGAGGTCTGAGATAAATTAGCAAATTCTTCTAAAGCTACAGGAGTAAACGCATACATACCTACATGTTTGTAAAAAGTATGTTGTTGCTGCCAATTGTTTTTATCGGCATCACGTACAAAAGGAATTACAGAGCGGCTAAAATACATGGCATTATTATTCTTATCCATCACCACAAAAACACCACCTTCAAATACGTTTTCCGAAGCTTTTACAGGAATAACTAAGGTTGCCATTTGGGTTGACTTATCATCAAAGCAAGAAAGGATTTGTTTGATTTGTTCTGGCTCTAACAAAGGTTCATCTCCTTGAATATTAATAACGACATCATAATCAACTCCTGAAGTAGATTTAAATATTTCAAATGCTTCTAAACACCGGTTTGTACCTGTATTATGCTTGTCGGAAGTCATGACCACATTGCCTCCAAAAGCCTTTACCGCTTTTTCAATACGCTTATCATCAGTCGCAACTAAAACATCTGTCAATGCTTTTTTGGCCTGTTCGTAAACACGTTGAATCATGGGTTTTCCACAAATATCTAGTAAAGGTTTGCCTTCTAATCTTGTGGAGCCATATCTGGCAGGTAATATTCCTAAAATGTTCATGATATTTTTTATGTATTTACAAATATGCCAATTAAAATTCATTTATAAAATCAAATGATTATATTTATAACATACTACAGACCAAAGACAACTAAAATTCTCATCAAGAGAAAGGGAATTAAAAAAACGCTATCAACATACTTTATAACAAAAAAACGTAGTATATTTGCAGCCCACTTCGAGAAAGTGAATAAATCATTAATAATCAAGGTCGTGTACCTTAAATAATTAACAACAAATGCCAGTAAAAATTAGATTACAAAGACACGGTAAAAAAGGAAAACCATTCTATTGGATCGTTGCAGCAGATGCTCGTTCAAAAAGAGATGGTAAGTCTTTAGAAAAATTAGGAACGTACAACCCAAATACTAATCCTGCAACAATCAATTTAGATATTGATCGTGCTGTAAAATGGTTACAAAATGGAGCTCAACCTACTGATACTGCAAAAGCAATTTTGTCGTATAAAGGTGCTTTATTAAAAAATCATTTAGCTGGTGGTGTTAGAAAAGGTGCTTTAACTGAAGAACAAGCAGAAGAAAAATTCCAAGCTTGGTTAGATGATAAAGCAAAAAGAGTTGATGCTAAAGTTGATGGCTTATCTAAAGCTGACGCTAGTGCTAAAGCTAAAGCTCTAGAAGCTGAAAAAGAAGCTAACGAAGCAAGAATTGCTAAAAACGCACCTGCTCCTGTAGTAGCTGAAGTTGAGGCTCCTGCTGAAGAAGCTGTTGAAGAAGCTCCTCAAACTATTGACGAAGCTGCTGCTGAAGCTAATGAAGCACCAGTTGCTGAAAAAGTTGAAGAAGTAAAAGCTTCTAAAGAAGAAGAATAAATTTATTTATTATATCTTATATTTAAAGCCTGACAAATTTTGTCAGGCTTTTTAATTTTTATTATGCAAAAAAAAGATTGTTTCTATTTAGGAAAAGTAGTTAGAAAACACAGTTTTAAAGGAGAAGTAGTTATAAAGCTAGATACAGATGAGCCAGACTTGTATCAAAATATGGATGCTGTATTTTTAGAAGCTGGTAATAACTTTATTCCCTTTTTTATAGAAAAAAGCCTCTTACAAAAAGGTAATCAACTCCGTGTACAGTTCGAAAACTTTACCACAGAAGAAGATGCAGATTCTATTATGAAATGTGGTGTGTATCTACCTTTAACCTTATTACCTAAACTAACTGGAAATAAATTTTACTATCACGAAGTAATTGGGTTTACTATTGAAGATGTAAATTACGGTAGCGTTGGTAGTCTAGTGGGTGTCAATGACAAAACAGCTCAGCCCCTTTTTATAATTGAAAATGGAGACAAAGAAGTTTTGATTCCAATGATAGATGACTTTATAAAAAAAGTAGATAGAGCTAACAAAAAAATTGTTGTGGAAACTCCTGAGGGATTAATTGAAATGTATTTAGATGAATAAACTCTTTTCATTCAAACAATTCACCATTAATCAAGACCAATGTGCAATGAAAATTGGCACTGATGGTGTATTATTAGGAGCTTGGACTTCTATAAAGCACAATCCTGAATCAATATTAGATATTGGAACGGGAACTGGCGTTATTGCATTACAATTGGCTCAACGAAGTGATGCCGAAATAATTGATGCCATAGAAATTGATGACAATGCTTTTGAACAAGCCGTTGAAAATTTTGAAAACTCACCTTGGGGTGATCGATTATTTTGCTATCATGCTTCTTTGGAAGAATTTACAAATGAAATGGATGATAACTATGATTTGATAATTTCAAACCCCCCATTTTATAACGATGCGTTTCAAAGTGATGATAATGCTAGAAATACAGCTCGTTTCACAGATTCATTACCTTTTGATATACTCCTCAAATCCGTGTCTAAACTATTAAGTAGCACTGGTGTTTTTACGGTTATTATACCCTATAAAGAAGAAAAAAATTTTATAAAATTAGCAAAACAGCATAACCTTTTCGTCAACATTATCTGTAACGTTAAAGGCACACCAACTTCTGATATTAAAAGAAGTTTATTAGAATTTTCATTTACAGAAAATGAAGTAATAATGGAGGACTTGGTAATTGAAACTGCTCGGCATCACTACACGGACACTTATATTAAATTAGTAAAAGACTTTTATTTAAAAATGTAATTTACTTAATTGAATACATGATTTTTTGAATTCAGAAAAGTATCACTCAACGCAGATAACAAAAAAAATTAGATGCCGAAACGAGTTCAGTATAATTCTGTTCTATTAAATAATCAGTGTATATTAACTACCCAATCACAACATCTGGGTTATATCCTAAATAGGGTGTCTTAATTTCGTTAAACACAATTCCATGACTTTCTAACTCTTTTAAAATAGGATCATAAACCTCTTTGGTTATTGGTATTTGAACACCTGGCGTCGTAATCTTTTTATTTAGAATTAATAAAGTAGCTATAGCAACAGGTAAGCCAACCGTCTTTGCCATCGCAGTAAAAGTTTGATCCTCACCAATAACGACCATTGTCGATTCTATTTGACGTTTTTCATTTTGATATTCGTAACCAAATTTATGTTGCATTACAATCATGTCTTTGTCCTCCTTTTTCAAAGTCCAACTATCCATTAGTATTTTCTGCAATACTTGAGCCGGTGTAGCATTTTTTAACCCTACTTTTATAGTATGATCAAAAATATTTAACTCTAATAATTTCTCCCACATGATATCATCTTGGTCAATTTTTAAATAAGAGCGTAGTTTTAACTCGACAGAATCATGAGGATTATAAGCTAAAAATGAGTTTGTAAACTCACGATAACTCATATGCTCTGAACCTTCTAACGTATAACTATCATCTGTCATACCCAACTGTACAAACAAATTCCAAGCTCTTGAAAAACCAACACGTCTAATGGTTCCTCTATACATTGTGAGTATATTTTCTAACCCATAAGTTTTAATATATTTCAAGGAATCTCTGTTGGCATAGGCTTCAAACTTTCCAACATTTGGTAGATTCAATATTTCTGTTCTTCTAAATAATTTATGATACGGTATATATTTATAAGTACCCTCTTGTATAAATTTTGCAGCTCCGCCTTGTCCAGCTAAAACAACATTTCTAGGGTTCCATGTAAATTTGTAATTCCACAAATTAGAATCACTCTCAGGAGCCACTAAACCACCTGTAAATGATTCAAACAACAACATTTTAGCGTCGTTTTCTCTAATCCTATCAATAACTTTCATGGCACTCATGTGATCAACTCCAGGATCCAAGCCAATCTCATTCATAAAGACCAACCCTTGTGCTTTAACCTCAGCATCTAAGGCTTTCATTTCGTCAGAGACATAAGAAGCAGTAACCATATTCTTTTTATACCTAATACAATCTTTAGCTACTTCAATATGAAATCTTGCGGGTAACATTGAAACTACGATGTCGGCATTTTTTATCGCTAAAACTCTCGATTTTTCATCAAAAATATCAAGCACAATCGCTTTCGCATTTTCATGATTTTTTATGATAGACTCTGCTAAATCAATAGAAATATCTGCTATGGTAAGCTGTAATTTTTCAGTTACAGATTTTTCCAATAAATAGTTGATAAGTGAAGCAGATGAGCGACCTGCACCAATAATAAGAATGTTACGCATAGATTAAAAAAATTGATTCACGAATGTATAAAAATTACTGACCATAATCAAAAATAGTGCGTATCATTTTCTCGAATTAAAATAGTAAAAAACGTTAAGAGCAATCGCAGGTATGATGTTACAAATATGTACTACTTTTGTGATAGAACAATCCTTTTAAAATGAAAAAAAACTTATCAATTACTGCCATTTTAGGTATGCTTGCCATTGTACTAGGTGCCTTTGGTGCACACGCTCTAAAAGAAAAATTAGGAGCTGATGCCCTGCTGAGTTATGAAAAAGGAGTACGCTATCAAATGTATCACGTATTTGCACTCCTTTTCGTTAACACCTATTCTGGCTTCAGTTCTAAAGGTAGACAAACAATAAGTTGGCTATTTTTCCTAGGTATTTTATTATTTTCTGGCTCAATTTACGCTATAACAGTGGGTGGTATTGACCCTAAACTTATTTGGTTTATCACCCCATTAGGTGGTTTATTATTTATTATAGGATGGCTTGTTATGTTTTTCAACTTTCTTAAGAAATAAAAATTTTACGAAAACGTTTTCGTAAAAAGTAATATTGCTTAATTTTGTAGTTCAAACTAACTCATAATATGAAAGATTCTACAAAATCAGTAAATGCAGTATTAAAAAAATATGGCATAAAAAATGCCAATGTACATTGGAACTCATCACCCGAAGAACTCACAAAAATTTGCGTTGATAACGGTTTAGGTAAAATAGCTGATTCCGGAGCATTAATGGTAAACACAGGTGAGTTTACAGGAAGATCTCCTCAGGATCGATTTATCGTAAAAGATGAGATTTCTGAAGATAAAGTTTGGTGGGGTAACATAAATATACCTTTTGAAGCTGAAAAATTTGACCGCCTTTATGATAAAGTAATTAAGCACTTATCAGGAAAAGAACTCTATGCCCGTGATGCCTATGCTTGTGCTGACGACAGATATAGAATGAACATTAGAATAATAACTGAACTTCCTTGGTCTAACTTATTTGCTTACAATATGTTTTTAAGACCTACGGAAAGTGAATTGGAATTGTTCCAACCCGATTGGCTACTATTACAAGCCCCAAGTTTTATGGCTGTTGCTAAAGAAGATGGTACACGCCAGCATAATTTCGCTATTTTAAATTTTAAAAGAAAAGTTATTTTAATTGGCGGTACAGGTTATACTGGTGAAATAAAGAAGGGAATTTTTTCTGCATTAAATTTTATCCTTCCTGTTGAAAAAGAAACATTACCGATGCATTGTTCATCAAATGTTGGAGAAAATGGAGAAACAGCAATTTTCTTCGGATTATCAGGCACAGGTAAAACAACATTGTCTGCAGATCCTAATCGTAAATTAATTGGCGATGATGAACATGGTTGGACAAAAGACAACACCATTTTTAATTTTGAAGGCGGTTGCTATGCGAAGGTTATTAATCTTTCTGAAGAAAATGAACCCGATATTTTCAAAGCAATTAAGTCTGGAGCGATATTAGAAAACGTGGTATGCAAAGCCGGTACTAATGAAGTTGATTTTGAAAACACTTCAATTACACAAAACACCCGAGTTAGTTACCCTATCAATCACATAAAAAACATAAAAACGCCTTCTCTAGCGGGTAACCCCAAAAATATATTCTTTCTAACGGCTGATGCTTTTGGAGTTTTACCTCCAATTTCACGTTTACTGCCAAACCAAGCTGCTTATCATTTTATATCAGGTTATACGGCAAAAGTTGCAGGAACCGAAGCTGGGGTTACAGAACCTGTCCCTTCTTTTTCTGCCTGTTTTGGTGCTCCTTTTATGCCATTACATCCTGCTAAATACGCAGAAATGTTAAGCAAAAAAATGAAAGATTCAAATGTAAATGTTTGGTTGGTAAATACAGGATGGACTGGTGGCCCTTATGGGGTTGGTACCCGAATGAAATTAAAATATACAAGAGCAATGATCAATGCCGCATTAAACGGTGATTTAGGATCTTACAATTATAAAGATTACCATATTCATTCTGTATTTGGTGTAGCTCAGCCAAGAAGTTGCCCAGGTGTGCCCACAGATGTTTTAAGTCCTCGAACTACTTGGAATGATGATGAAGCGTATTATAAAATGGCCTTTAAATTATCAAATGCTTTTAGAGAAAATTTTGACAAATTTGAAGCCATTGCCAACGAAGAAATAAGACGTGGTGGTCCACAACGTTTCGCTTTTTAATCAATCCGAAAAGACCCTAATCGCATATTGTATTTTTTCTGTGCAAACTGAAAATACTGATAAAGCTTGTAATTGACTTCCATTCCATAATCTATATTGGGCTGGTAGTCAATTTCATTTTCATATATATTTGTATTATATCTAGTAGGACTCCTAAACCTACTATTCCACTCCATAACATAAACCCAATTTTTTGATTCTAAAGTACTTAGACTATAATAACTTTCCGGTTTTGCAGAAATCAAATAACTTGTAAATCCTGGATCAATAATAGTAATTTCATACTCCAAACTATCATTTGCAATTCTTACAGGTTCTTCTTTATCTTCATTAGAAGTAGTTGTTTGTTGTGTACCACAACCCACAATTAAAAAACCGAGTATCCCAAAAACGTAAATAAAATTTTTCATTATTTTATAATTTATTGACAACCATTAATATACAAAAACTATTCCAATTTAAGAATTTAAAACTCTAGTTTTAACTGAAACTCAACAGGCTCTTCCTTTTCAACCGTATTTGTATTTAAATTAGACAACGAAATACCCAACAACCTTACAGATTCATGCATTTCTTCTTGGTATAATAATTCTTTGGCCTGCTCTAATAAAACACTCTTATCTTTTACAAAATAGGGTAATGTTTTACTTCTAGTTTGTATTGTAAAATCGCTATACTTAATTTTTAAGGTAATAGTTTTACCTGAAATATTTGGTTTTAAAAGTCTACCAGATAGTTCTTCAGCTATTATTTCCAATTTCTCGAGCATGTAAATTTCTGAAGTCAAATTGGTATTAAAAGTATGTTCAGCCGCAACAGATTTTCTGGTTCGGTCAGGTTTAACTTCACCATTGTGAATTCCCCTAACAATATCAAAATAATGTTTCCCTGATTTTTTAAAATGCTCCGTCAAAAAATTAGATGACTTTTCTTTTAAGTCCTTTCCTGTAAATATGCCTAAATTGTACATTTTTGAAGCGGTCACTTTACCAACACCATAGAATTTTTTAATATCTAAAGCTTCTAAAAATGCTAATACTTCTTCTGGAGGTACTGTCTTTTGCCCGTTTGGCTTATTTACATCAGAGGCAATTTTTGCGACAAACTTATTAATAGAAATGCCCGCTGAAGCATACAAACCTACTTCATTGTAAATTTGTTGTCTAATTTCTTGAGCCAAGATCGTTGCTGAAGGAAAGTTCTTTTTATTCTTTGTCACATCCAAATAAGCCTCATCTAAGGATAAAGGCTCTACCAAATCTGTATATTGATTGAAAATAGCTCTTATTTGAGATGAAATCTCTTTGTATCGCGAAAAGCGAGGCTTTACAAATATTAAATGAGGACAATTTTTTCGTGCTAACATGCCACTCATAGCCGAACGGACTCCATATTTACGAGCCTCATAACTAGCCGCTGCAACAACGCCTCGCTCTCCACCTCCGCCAACAGCCAAGGGTTTCCCTTGCAACTCAGGATTATCCATTTGTTCTACAGAGGCATAAAATGCATCCATATCAACATGAATTATTTTTCGGTATGGCGGTAATAAAGACATATTCAAAAATAATGAAAAAAGCTCACCTTAACCTTCGTAAAGTGAGGCAATAAAAAACTCGCCAAAAGGCGAGTTTAATAATTTATATTGTCTAAAATTTAATCGTATCTTTTTACAATACTCCTTGATCCATCATGGCATCTGCAACTTTTATAAACCCAGCAATATTTGCTCCTTTTACATAATTTACATATCCATCAGGTTCTGTTCCATATTTTGTACAAGCGATGTGAATAGAAGTCATTATTTGATGTAATTTAGCATCTACTTCTTCCATAGGCCAATTTAATTTCATCGCATTCTGAGACATTTCTAAACCAGAAACTGCAACACCACCTGCATTAACTGCTTTTCCGGGTGCGTATAGTATTTTGTTTTTATGGAATACATCAATTGCTTCAGGTGTACAACCCATATTAGAAACTTCTGACACATATTTTACGCCATTATTTACTAATTTCTGAGCATCTTCATCATTCATTTCATTTTGCGTAGCACATGGCATAGCGATATCACATTTTACGCTCCAAGGTTTTTCTCCAGGATAAAATTTAGCTTCAGGAAATTCTTGAACATAAGGAGAAACGATATCATTATTTGAAGCTCTTAAGGCTAATAAATAATCTATTTTGTCAGCATCTAAACCTTTTTCATCGTATATATAACCGTCCGGTCCAGAAATAGTAACTACTTTACCACCTAATTCCGTAACTTTTAAAGCAACTCCCCAAGTTACATTCCCAAATCCTGAAAGAGTAACTGTTTTCCCTTTAAAACTATCATTTTGAGTATCTAACATTTCTTTGGTAAAATAAGTACCTCCGAAACCTGTAGCTTCAGGTCTAATTAAGCTTCCGCCCCAATTTAAACCCTTACCTGTAAATACACCTGTATTTTCTTGTTGTAATTTTTTGTACATACCATACATGAACCCAATTTCACGTCCACCAGTTCCGATATCACCAGCTGGCACATCTGTATTTGGTCCAATAACCCTCCATAATTCGAGCATGAAAGCTTGACAAAAACGCATAATTTCAGCATCTGATTTTCCCTTAGGATTAAAATCAGATCCTCCTTTAGCACCTCCCATAGGCAGGGTTGTCAATGCATTTTTGAAGATTTGCTCAAAACCTAAAAATTTAAGAATACTTAAGTTTACACTTGGGTGTAAACGAATACCTCCTTTATATGGACCAATAGCGTTATTAAATTGAATTCTATGACCTAAATTAACTTGAACTTCGCCATTATCATCAACCCATGAAATTCTGAAAGTAAAAACACGATCTGGTTCTACTAATCTTTCAATAATTTTTGCTGATGCGTATTGTGGATTCTCATTATAAATGTTCTCTATAGATTCTAGTACCTCATGCACCGCCTGTAAATATTCTTTTTCTCCAGGGTGTTTTGTTTCTAGATTGTTTAAGATTTCTTTTACATTCATGTCTGTATATTTTATTTATTTTAAAACGTAAAACTCATAACAAAATTACAATTATTAAATTCTATTTTCAGCAAATTAAAACTAATTATTTATGCAATATGATAATTTTAACTTACAATAGTTATAACATAATATTAAATCCTCAAAAGACTACATAAAACCTTCAGGGGGTAAATCATCTATTGAAATATCTAATTCAGAAACATCTTTATCAATATGATACCCAGATTTAAAAATTGCAGCTTTATTGTTTTTACCTTCAATAATTACTGAAAGCGGTGCATCAAACTGAATATGTCGTAAAAAATCATCTTCATATACCGCTTCTTGACTATTTAAATAATCCACATCAAAAAAACCATCATTTAAAAATGGATTAATTGTTAAATAGCCCACATTAAACGAGGTTAAATTTTGAAAAAAGTGAGTACCTTGACTCGGATCAATTCTGAAATCATTCAGTCCTGCCTCTACAATTATTTTTGCCGCAGAAATTTGAGGCCATATCACAGGAATTCCCAACCATGAATCACTAGATCCCCATCTACCTGGACCGACTAAAATATATTTTTTATGCTCTTCTGTAAATTTTTTATTTATCAGTTCAACAGCTTTTGCAATTTGCCTTGTACTTGCAGAATTGAATGTTTCTGGTTTTACATAAACAAAATCACAGATATCATCATATTTCCCATTTCCCAATGCCGATTCTGAATAAATAATAGTGTCGGCAACATCAAAATTATTCGGCAACATGCTCAATGTTTCGTTACTCTCTACAATAGGTCGAATTTGTAAAAAACTAAATTGTCTCGGTTTTCCTTGAGGTACATCTAACTTAACAGCAAACTCAATTTCTATGGGATTTCTCATTTCACGTTGTCCAACACGCAATAATTCCTGAAGTATTTCTGGCAAAGGAAAAGTACCATACTTTAAAATGTTATCAAATGTAATTACACGAATTCCATCGTGCATTACACCGGGTCTTATCATGTTGTTTTGCAAATCATAGGTAGATGCCACAAATTTTAACGAGCCATGCTTCTCGGCTTGTCTAATAGTGATTTTCTTCTTGTTAATAGTCTGGCTCGTTGAAGCCGTATAACTATCAGGATTCATATCTAACGCATAAAAATATTGTTGTGTTTCCCGCTGCGTAGATCCTGGTGTTGATAATTGTATTATTTTCTTGGGATGATATGGAGAAAATCGCAACGTTTGTCCACCGCCCACAATTATTTCTCCTAAGCCTAAGGCAATATTGGCGATACCTTCATTAGGTTTTTCATTACCAATTGGATAAAAGTTAATTGAACGAGCAACTCCAGAAATATTAGGGTAAAATACATCATTATATTGTGTACCTGTAATTTCTTGTAAAATTACCGCCATTCTATTTTCTTCTACGGTATGAGAAGTGGCTTTTAAATACAATTTACTATTTTGAAAAAAGGCGGAAGCCATTACAGATTTTACAGCAATAGAAACCATTTCTAACATTTGCTTCGATTTGGTTTTAGGAAGCATGTAAGTCGCAAAAACACCTGCAAATGGCTGATAATGTGAATCTTCCAAAACACTAGAAGACCGAATAGCTACCGGATGCTTGGTTACTTTTAAAAAGGCTTTTATATCTTCTTTTACCCAGCCCGGTAATGGTTTCGAAATAAATTCATCTAAAATCTCATTCTCATCATCACAATGTGCTGCAAATTTAAAGAGCTTATGCTCTTCCATAAATTCGTCAAAAACATCTGTACTTAGTACAACTGTTCTTGGTATGGATATAACAACATCATCAAACTTTTTAAATAGGCGATTACGTTTTAAAAAAGAATCTACAAAAGCAAGTCCCCGTCCCTTTCCTCCCAAGGCACCATCTCCAATTCTGGCAAAACCTAAATATTTGTCGTATTTATTTTTATTAAATTTAGAAATAACCCCTCTAGATCTATAGATTCGATACGCTTTTATGGCTTCAATTAAAAAGGTTCTAATCTCTTCAGCATCTTCAAAATCAGCATATTCTACATTTTTAAACAAATTTGCTAATGGAAAAAGTGCTCTTGACCTCAACCATTTAGAATACTCACTTCTTATGGCGTGATAGGTTATTGACTCTTTAGTAACAATAGCCAGAGCATTTTGAAAAGCATTTAAATCCTTTACGGTAACTAAAACTCTATGTTGTTGTGGATCCCAAAATTCAAAATCGCCAAAAGAAAAATATTTGGTAATGTAATTCTTTAATTCCAGTTCTATGGTTTCAGAATGTTTCCATAAAAATTTACCTTTTAATTCTAAAGCAATTTTCTCATTTTCGATATCTGACGATTCTATTAGAAAAGGAAAATAGCGTTCTATACTCCTTACATATTTTAAAAATTGAAAACCTGCTGTTGCATCACGTTTACCATCCTTAAAATAATTTACATCCGAAATTACCCCTAACAAATTGTCTTTATATTTTTCAAACAAAGCCAATCCCTCTTCGTAACGTGTAGCCAATAAAATTTTTGGACGTCCACGCATCAAATTCATTGCACGGTGTTCATTTAAGCCTTCCGACATAAATGATCGTGTTTGCTTTAATATTATCTTATAAATAACGGGTAAATATCTTGAGTAAAACCGCAACGAATCTTCT
Source organism: Aureibaculum luteum (assembly GCF_003449015.1). Lineage (GTDB taxonomy): Bacteria > Bacteroidota > Bacteroidia > Flavobacteriales > Flavobacteriaceae > Aureibaculum > Aureibaculum luteum. The sequence goes on from NZ_QRGD01000003.1 coordinate 108,372, forward strand.
ACTAATAATATCGCTTTAACACCAATTTCATTAATATCCTTATCAGCATTCAATCTATCTTCTGCCAATTTTATAATGGCCAAAAAAATATCAACATTACCATTCCAATGAAAAACATAGTCAATGATACCCGTGTTCTCTCTTAATATTTTCTTCCTTAGTTCAGATGAGTAATGACTTAACGCGGCTATAGGTACATTAGGAAAGAACTTTTTCAACTGCATAGACGTTTCAAACGCCTTATAACTACCAATATCTAGCCAAGTAATTACCAAATCTATATGATCAGAACCTAATATTTTTAATGCCTTTTTAGCAGAATTGGCATGTAAAAAAGTAGGAGGATATCTTAAATTTAAAGCGGTGTATTCATTAAAAATTCGTTCATCAATTCTACCATCCTCTTCCAACATATAATAATCGTAATTAGAACAAACAATAAGTACTTTGTTTATTCTATTTTGCATCAATTGTTCAAATGCAAAATGTTCAAAAACGTATGTTTTTAAATCTGGAAGTCTATTTTTTGGCATTGATTAATGTGTTTATAACAAAGATAGGAATTATTTGATGGGTAATTTTAAAACATATGGAAGGTTGAAGAATCAATAATTGGAAAAGTTATCTTTATTCTAAAAAATGACCTGAACATTATACTAAAATAAAAATTCGCACAATCAAGTTATAAATGAACAGCTAGCAACTACCTTTAGTCAATAACTAGATTATGGTGATTACATTCTTTAATTATATCCTACTCAGTTAAAATCTAAAATCACTATTAAACCACTCCCTGACCTAACATGGCGTCAGCTACTTTTACAAAACCAGCAATATTTGCACCTTTAACATAGTCTACATAACCATCTTCATCTTTACCATAGGTTACACAAACGTCATGAATATCATTCATAATTTCATGTAATTTAGTATCTACTTTGTCATTCGTCCAATTATAACGTAACGAGTTTTGACTCATTTCTAAACCAGAAACTGAAACGCCTCCCGCATTTGAAGCCTTTCCCGGTGAAAATAATATTTTAGCATCTTGAAAAACTCGAATAGCTTCGGCTGTACTTGGCATATTGGCACCTTCACAAACACAAAAACAACCATTTTTTATCAAGGTTTTCGCATGATCTCCATGGAGCTCATTTTGTGTAGCACATGGCATGGCAATATCACATTTTATAGTCCAAGGGGTTTCCTCTTTATAAAATTTCGCAGTTGGGTATTTTTCTAAATACCGGTCTATTCTTCCACGTTTTACATTTTTTAATTCCATAATAAAGGCCAGCTTATCAGCATCTATACCAGCTGCATCATAAATATATCCAGAAGAATCTGACATCGTAACCACTTTCGCCCCTAATTGAGTCGCTTTTTCACAAGCATATTGTGCCACATTACCAGAACCAGAAACCAAAACTATTTTTCCTTTTATACTTTTATTCTGTGTCTTTAGCATGTTTTCGGCAAAATATACGGTACCATAACCTGTTGCTTCTGGTCTAATTAATGAACCTCCAAAAGACATTCCTTTACCTGTTAAAACACCTGTAAACTCATTTCTTAATTTTTTGTATTGCCCAAATAAAAATCCAATTTCTCTGCCTCCTACCCCAATATCACCAGCAGGGACGTCTGTATTCTCACCAATATGACGGAATAATTCCGACATAAATGCTTGGCAAAATTTCATTACTTCATTATCTGATTTTCCTTTTGGATTAAAATCAGAACCTCCTTTACCACCACCCATTGGCAATGTGGTTAGCGAATTTTTAAAAACTTGCTCAAAACCTAAAAATTTAAGAATACTAATATTTACTGATGGATGAAATCGTAATCCTCCTTTATATGGACCAATGGCAGAATTAAACTCTATCCGATACCCTCTATTTACTTGTATCTTTCCTTTATCATCAAGCCAAGGCACTCTAAACATTAGCGTACGTTCAGGTTCAACCATTCGCTCTAACAACATCTTGTCTTTATATTTATGGTTTTCTTCTATAAATGGAATAACAGTCTCTGCAACTTCGTGCACTGCTTGTAAAAACTCAGGCTCGTTGGTATTACGTAGTTTAACGTAACCCATAAAATCTTTAATTTTCGATTTCATAATTTAGGAAGTAAATTTTAAGGTTTCATCAATAAATTCATAACAAAAGTAATTAAAATGCAGTTTTCTTTCTTTGAAAACCTTAATTATTTGCAAATCTTTTAACCGCTAAAATCATCTTCTTTACTTTGGGAATAGATTAATAAAAAACTATTCTGCTTAATTGATGAAAAACCTTAAATTTGCAAACCAAGTTAAACAATCAATGTTAGACAAAGTAAAAGAATTCATTAACGAAGTCAGTGCTTTTAATTCAAATTCAAAAGAAGAAATTGAAGCATTTCGTATAAAATATTTAGGCAGTAAAGGTCTATTAAGAGGCTTATTTGCTGAATTTAAAAACGTAGACCCAAAGCAAAAAAAGGAATTTGGACAAGCTCTAAACACCTTAAAGACTACAGCTGAAAATAAGGTTGAAACGCTGAATAGTGCTCTAGAAGGCAATAGCGAACAAAAAAGTTTCTATGGAGACTTATCAAGGCCGGCTGAACCTATTGAATTGGGTGCAAGACATCCAATTTCTATTGTTAAAAATCAAATTATCGATGTTTTTTCTCGCATAGGGTTCACCATTTCTGAGGGCCCTGAAATAGAAGATGATTGGCATAATTTCACAGCGTTAAACTTACCAGAATACCATCCAGCAAGAGATATGCAGGATACATTTTTTGTTGAAAAGCATAAAAATGTTGAGAAAGATATGTTGTTAAGGACACATACCTCTTCTGTACAGATACGTTATATGGAGAATAACAAACCTCCAATTAGAACAATTTCTCCAGGTAGAGTTTTTAGAAATGAAGACATTTCTGCCCGTTCGCATTGTATTTTTCATCAAGTGGAAGGTTTGTATATAGATACAGATGTTTCCTTTGCGGATTTAAAGCAAACCTTGATTTATTTTACAAAAGAAATGTTTGGCAAATCAAAAATCAGATTACGTCCTTCTTATTTTCCTTTTACAGAACCAAGTGCCGAAGTTGATATTTACTGGGGTTTGAAAACAGAAACAGATTATAAAATAACGAAAGGAACTGGCTGGTTAGAAATTATGGGTTGCGGTATGGTTGACCCTAATGTATTGAAAAACACTAAAATTGATCCTGAAAAATATAGTGGATTTGCGTTTGGAATGGGTATTGAGCGTATTGCTATGTTGTTATACCAAATTCCAGATATCAGAATGCTTTTTGAAAATGATATCCGATTTTTAGAACAATTTAAATCTGTGATTTAAATATGAGTCTGAAAGCCTTTTTATTAAACAAAAAGTACATTAGCATCAAATTAAAAAAAATTGCCACCAATCATTTTGAAATAAAAGCTAAAATTAATGGTATAAAAGGACGATTTATTTTAGACACTGGTGCTTCAAACTCATGTGTTGGTTTCGATGAGATAGAAACTTTTGGTTTAAAAACCGAAGATTCAGAACATAAAGCTGCAGGTGCAGGTTCAGCAGAAATTGACACTCAAATTTCTAAAAAAAATAAAATTGAAATAAGCGATTTCAAAATAAAAAAAATACCACTTGTATTAATTGATTTAGCACATATTAACAACGCCCTAACAAAACAAGAAGCCAAACCGGTTAACGGAATTATTGGTGCCGATGTTTTAGAAAAAGGCAATGCTATTATAGATTACAAAAAGCGTAAATTATACCTTTCAAAATAAAACCAATAAAAAAATGAGCTCATCTTCAGACCAACGATATAACCTCAGAGGCGTTTCTGCATCAAAAGAAGATGTACATAAAGCCATTAGCAATATAGACAAAGGACTTTTTCCTAAAGCCTTTTGTAAGATAGTGCCTGATTATTTAACTAATGATGATGAATATTGCCTGATTATGCACGCAGATGGTGCAGGTACAAAATCTTCATTGGCCTATATGTATTGGAAAGAAACCGGCGATATTTCAGTTTGGAAAGGTATTGCTCAAGATGCATTAATCATGAATGTTGATGATTTATTGTGTGTTGGTGCAACTGATAATATTATACTTTCATCAACTATTGGGCGTAACAAAAACTTAATTCCTGGAGATGTAATTTCTGCCATAATAAACGGTACAGAAGAACTAATTACCGACTTAGAAAAACATGGAGTTACTATAAAATCAACTGGAGGAGAAACTGCCGATGTTGGTGATTTAGTAAGAACCATAATTGTAGATTCTACCGTAACAGCTAGATTAAAACGTAGTGATGTTATTGATAATGCGAATATAAAAGCCGGTGATGTTATTGTTGGATTGTCTTCTTTTGGACAAGCAACTTACGAAACCGAATATAATGGCGGAATGGGTAGCAACGGTTTAACCTCTGCTAGACATGATGTTTTTGGAAAGTACTTAGCGGAAAAATATCCGGAAAGTTATGATCATGCCGTACCCGATGATTTAGTTTATTCAGGAAAAGTAAAACTTACGGATACTATTGAAAATTCACCTATAAATGCTGGTAAATTGGTGCTATCACCAACGAGAACTTATGCTCCAATTATCAGTGAAATTTTGAAACAATATAGATCTGAAATTAACGGAATGGTGCATTGTAGTGGTGGTGCACAAACCAAAATTCTACACTTTATAGACAATTTACACATCATCAAAGATAATTTATTTGATGTACCTCCTTTGTTTCAATTAATTCAAGAACAGTCGAATACAGATTGGAGAGAAATGTATCAAGTATTTAATTGTGGTCATAGAATGGAATTATATGTTCCTGAAGCCATTGCTAACGACATCATTAAAATTTCTAATTCATTTAATGTCGATGCTCAAGTTATTGGTAAAGTTGAAGCATCACCAACAAAAAAACTTACTATTAAAAGTGAATTTGGTACATTTGTGTACTAACCCAATCAATAAATGAAATCAATTTTAAAGCTTACCACCATTATTTTCTTAATGTTGGCTATTTCGTGTACCACAAAATCAAAAGAGAAAAAAATCCTTGTTTTTACCAAAACAGCAGGATTTAAACATAAATCTATACCCGCTGGTGCAACCGCTATCTTAAAAATGGGAGCTGAAAATGGATTTTTAGTCGACACTACTGATAATGCCAACTGGTTTACGGAAGAAAAACTAAAAACCTATTCTGCAGTTGTATTCTTAAACACTACTGGTGATGTTTTAAATCAAAGTCAACAATCAAATTTTGAACGTTATATTCAAGCAGGCGGTGGTTATGTAGGTATACATGCTGCCACTGATACGGAATATGATTGGCCGTGGTACGGAAAATTAGCTGGTGCTTATTTTGTAAATCATCCAAAACAACAAGAAGCTACTTTAACTATAGTTGACAATAAACACATCTCTACTCAACATTTAGATAGTACTTGGATTAAACGTGATGAATGGTACAACTTCAAAAATATCAATCCTGACATTAATGTTCTAATAAAAATTGACGAAAGTAGTTATATAGGCGGTAAAAATAATGGAGACCATCCTATAAGCTGGTACCACGATTATGATGGTGGTAAAGCTTTTTACACTGAATTAGGACATACAGATGAAACCTACAAAAACCCTAAATTTATCGATCATTTATTAGGAGGTATACGCTATACCATTGGAGATAACATTTTAGATTACGGAAAAGCAACCACAGAAAAAATACCTGAAGAAAATAGATTTGTAAAAACGGTATTAGATTTTAACCTTGATGAACCTATGGAATTGGATGAGTTACCTGGAAAAGGTATCTTATTTATTGAAAGAAGAGGTACTTTAAAATTATTTGACTTTAAAGAGAACAAAACAAAGGAAATTGCCAAACTAGATGTGTTTTATGGAAATGAAGATGGTTTATTAGGCTTAGCCGTCGATCCTAACTATGAAGAAAACAACTGGATTTACCTCTTTTATTCTAAACCAGGAGATGAACCTTTACAGCATATTTCTCGTTTTGATTTAGTTGATAACGAACTCATACTTGAGTCTGAAAAATTATTACTTGAAGTACCTGTTATAAGAAAATGTTGTCATAGTGGTGGTGCATTAGAATTTGGCCCAAAAGGCAATTTATTTATAACGATTGGCGACAATACCAATCCATTTCAATCTGATGGATATGCTCCCATTGATGAGCGAGAAGGTAGAGCACTTTGGGATGCTCAAAAATCCGCTTCAAATACCAACGATTTACGTGGGAAAATTCTAAGAATAAAACCTGAAGATAATGGCACCTATTCTATTCCAAAAGGAAATTTATTTCCAGAAAGCACTGATAAAACCCGTCCAGAAATTTATATAATGGGTAATAGAAATCCTTTTCGACTTTCAATTGATAGTAAAACAGGTTTTGTATATTGGGGAGATATTGGCCCTGATGCTGGGAAAGATAATCCTAACAGAGGACCTAAAGGAATGGGTGAATTTGACCAAGCTAGAGAAGCAGGATACTATGGCTGGCCATACACTCGAGGAAATAACCAACCCTATAATGATTTTGATTTTACCACAAACACATCAGGTCCAAAATTTGACCCAAATAATATCATCAACAACTCACCAAACAATACAGGTCTTAAAAAATTACCGCCTGTAAAAGAATCACAAATTTGGTTTTCTTATGATGCCTCTGAAGAATTTCCATGGTTGGGAATTGGCGGCGTAAACCCAATGTCGGGTCCCGTTTTCCACAAAGATGATTCGCCAAATGCAAAGGAAACTTTTCCTGAGTATTTTGAAAATAAATTATTCGTCTATGAGTGGATGCGTGACTGGATTTATGTGGTTACTTTAGATGATAATTATGACTATGTAAAAGCGGATGCTTTTATGCCAAATTCTGAATTTTCTCATCCTATGGATATGATTTTTGGTTCTGATGGTAATATGTATGTTTTAGAATATGGTCAATCTTGGAATTCAAGAAATATGGATGCTCGTTTAGACCGTATTGAATACATTAAAGGGAATAGAAAACCTATCGCTACGATTAAAAATGATCATACGATTGGAGGTGAGCCACTCACTATAAATTTTAAAGGTGATTTGTCTGAAGATTACGACAATGATGAACTAACTTATGAGTGGTCTTATAATGGCGATATTCAATCTACGGAAATAAACCCAACAATTACTTTTGACAAGATTGGCACCTATACTATTGAACTAAAAGTTACAGATAAGTCAGGCGAAAGTGCAACGGCTAGTCAAAAAATACTTGTTGGTAATGACATTCCTGAAATTACCATTACAACAGATGAATCCAATCCTTTTTATTGGAAAGGAAAAACTGTTGCTTATGATATTTTAGTAGCAGATAAACAAGATGGTACCACCACAAATAATGGTATAGACCAAAAAGATGTTAAGGTCTCTTTAAACTACATTCCGCAAGGTAGAGATATGGTAAAGGCTACCATAGGTCATCAACAAATCATAGATCCTGAAGGTAAAACAATCATTGACAATGCTGATTGTAAGGCTTGTCATGCTATTGATAAAAAAGTGAACGGACCAAGTTATAAGGATATTGCTAATAAATATAGTAAAAAGGATATTGGATATCTGATTAACAAAATTTTAAATGGAGGTTCAGGAGTTTGGGGTGAAACCATGATGGTAGCACACCCTACCTTAAGCACAAGTGATGCAAACAAAATTGTTGAGTATGTTTTATCATTAAAATTAGAAAGTGATGACACCAAATTATTACCGTTAAAAGGAACCTTAGCTTTTAATGAACATGATACAAATGACAAAAATGGTATTTATATTCTAACAGCTTCATATACCGATAAAGGAAAAGAAGGTTTAGAAAGTGCTGAATTAACCGGGCGTAAACAACTCATTTTTAAACCACCTTACCTAGAAGCTCAAAAAGCAAATAAAAAAAGCGAAGGACTAAACAATTGGAAGGCTAAAGGTTATTCTTTGGTGGGCTCCATTAAGGATAATTCATTTCTAAAATTCAACAAAATAGATTTGAACGGGTTGAAAAGTATCGATTTTACAGCATATTTTGGCGAAAATTATGATTATAAAGGAATATTAGAAATAAGAATTGGTTCAAAAACTGGTCAATTAATTGGTACAACAAAATTAGATTATTTTAGTAAGGGTAAAGGTGAATTAAAAGCATATAACATAAAAATTATGCCTACAAATGAAGTTACAGACTTCTTTCTAGTCTTTAAAAACGGAGCTGATAAACAGCAATTTATTTGTAATGCAAATGCAATACAGTTAAATTATTAGATTGTCATAGTTCCCTTCTTGAGAGGGACAAGGGGCTTGTTTTTAATTAATTTTCACATTATGATGTCAGGTTGAGCGGAGTCGAAACCTAACTTTATGTGTTAATGATGAGTTCTCTCCCGAATATCTCGAGACGATCGAACCGACACAGTACTTTTTTTTAATAAAATGACATAGAAATAATGATATAATGTAACAAAATAACATTTAGAACTACTAATAATACCAAATCAACAACATGATCTCAAGATTTTTCAGCTTACAATGGAAACAGTTTTTCCGCTCTTCATATTGGCAAAAAAGCATGGCATTAAATATTGTAATGGTATTTTTTGCATTGTACTTTATACTCATGTTTTTAGGACTTGGCTTTGGTCTTTACCCTATATTAAAAGATAAATTTCCGAATCAAGACCCATTGCTAATTGTTAATGGATTTTTATTCTATTGGTTATTGGGCGATTTATTAATGCGATTTTTCTTTCAGAAATTGCCGGTAATGAACATAAAACCGTTGCTAACTTTACCTATAAAAAGAAGCAGTATTATACATTATGTTTTGGGTAAATCAGCCATTTCATTTTTCAATTTTTTACCATTATTTACGGTTATCCCTTTTGGTGTTATATTACTAATAAACGGATATGGAGCTACAGTAGTTTTTACTTGGATGCTTTTGATAATTACCCTAACACTGATTACTAACTTTTTAAATTTTATTATTGAAAGTAAATCTGCAGAAACGGAATTGTCATTTTTACCAATCTTAGCTTTTTCAGGAATCTTATTTGGACTTACCTATTTTAATATTGTTTCATTTAATGACTTAGTGGGTAGTGCTGTAAATGCCATCACTGCAAATCCGTTCTTATTAATTATTCCAATAGGGATGTTAATCTTATTATATTATACCAACTTCATATCTTTAAAACAGAAATTATATATAGACCGATCGCTAAAGGCGAAAACGGAAATAGCCACCACAACAGACATGGCTTGGACCCGAAGATTTGGCTCTGTAGCTCCCTTTTTACAACTTGATTTAAAATTGCTATGGCGTAACAAAAGACCCCGTTCTTCAGTTTTTATTGTGGCCATTGGTTTGCTTTATGGATTGATTTTTTACCCGAACCCTGTATATCAAAATATGGTTAGTTTTTATGTTTTTGTAGGGATTTTTGTAACTGGAATTTTTATGATCAATTTTGGTCAATTCATTCCTGCCTGGGATAGTGGTTATTACAAATTACTGATGAGTCAAAACATTAAATACAAAGAATACCTCAATTCAAAATATACGTTAATGATGATGAGTGCCATTTTAATGTTTGTAATCAGCATACCTTATGTTTATTTTGGTTGGAAAGTATTAGTGGTTCATTTTGCTGCTATGATCTATAACATTGGAGTTAACACGCATGTGCTTTTATATGGAGGTTCTTTTAATCGTAAAAAAATTGATTTAACCCAACGAGCTGCTTTTAATTACCAAGGTACAGGAGCTGTTCAATGGATTATCGGATTTCCTTTAATGATTATTCCGATGATTTTCTTTTACATTCCTTATAAGTTTATCAATTTTGAAGCAGGTATTGCAACCCTTATCATTTTAGGAATTATTGGAATTGTTTTTCATGAAAAAATAATGAAAGGTATTACCAAAAGATATATAGACACAAAATATAAAATGATTAATGCCTTTGATCAAGATAACTAGCAGATAGTAGCAGTAACAGTAGCAGTAGCAGTAGCAGTAGCAGTAGCAAAATTAAGGCATATTAAAATTTACACGACATGATACAAGTAACAAATATTTCAAAAAAATACGTACAAACCACGGTTTTACAATTAGAGAATTTAGAAATCCCGAAAGGACAATCGTTTGGATTAGTTGGCAATAACGGTGCTGGAAAAACTACTTTTTTTAATCTATTGTTAGACTTAATACAACCTACTACAGGTGCTATTACAAATAATGAAATTCAAGTTGACAAAAGTGAAGATTGGAAACCTTTTACAGCAGCTTTTATTGACGAAAGCTTTTTAATTGGTTACCTAACCCCTGAAGAATATTTTTACTTTATTGGTGAATTACGTGGTATGAATAAAGCCGATGTAGATACTTTTTTAGAACCCTTTGAAGAATTATTTAATGGTGAAATTATAGGTAAACGTAAATATTTACGTGATTTATCTAAAGGAAATCAGAAAAAAGCCGGTATTGTAGCTGCCTTAATTGGAAACCCTGAAGTTATAATTTTAGATGAACCCTTTGCTAATTTAGATCCAACTACACAAATTCGTCTTAAAAAGCTACTAAAGTCTTTAACAGAAGAAAATAAAGCTACAATTTTAATTTCTAGTCACGACCTTGGTCATGTTACTGAAGTTTGTGAACGTATTGTGGTGTTGGAAAAAGGTGAATTGATCAAGGATATTGAAACTTCAGAAGCTACTTTAAAAGAATTAGAAGGTCATTTTTCAGTATAAAATTCTATCCCCAGCCCTCTCCGAAGGAAACGGAGCTTATTCTAGAAACTAATTTAGTCCCTCATCTAATATTAAACATATAATTGTCCCCTTGAGGGGACTTTAGGGGTGTTTACATTACAAAAGACATTCAAATAGGTTTCCTGTTTTTAAATAAAAATTAATCTTTATTTTAATACCTAATTTTCTTATGTATATAAAATATTTATGTATAATTGATATATGGGAAATCAGAAATTATATAAAGGTACACTACAAACCATTATCCTACAACTATTAGAACAACAGGATAAAATGTATGGTTATGAAATTACCCAAAAGGTAAAAGAAATAACCAAAGGTGAATTAAAAATTACGGAAGGTGCCCTCTACCCTGCTCTTCACAAATTAGAAGCTGAAGGCTTGTTAGATGTTGAAATCATTAATATTGGCAATCGACTTCGCAAATACTACAAGCTTACGGAACAAGGCACTAAAGAAACGGTAAATCGTTTGGCCGAATTAGAGACTTTTTTAAAGACCATGCAAACTATTATTAATCCTAAATTGGCTTAATATGGAGTTAACCAAAGAACATATAGAATCACTCTTTACTTTCACAGAAAAGCATTATGTAGAATGGTATGACCTGCAAACCGAATTGGTAGATCACTTAGCGAATGATATAGAACAAATATGGAAAGAAGAACCTAACTTAACATTTACAGAAGCTCGAAACAAATCTTTTAAAAAGTTTGGGGTAATGGGTTTTTCTAGTGTGGTTGAAAAACGACAAAAGGCTCTTAATCTTAAATATTGGAAGTTAATTCTAAAAGAGTTTAAATTATTTTTTAGTCTCCCTAAAATAATCCTTACCGCCTTTTTAATAGTTTCTTACTTTTCTATTCTTGATTATTTACATGACAAAGAAACCTTTATAGTAATTTCCTTAGTATTGTTAGCTCTTATTGAATTAATATTTGTTTTTTACAGTTACAAAAAAATTAAAAGTAAACAAAAAATCACTAAAAAAAATGGCTTTTTGAGAACACATTAGTTTCCTTGGGAGGCATAGGCTTTGCCTTCAGTATATTTCCCTTACAAATCTTCAATTATATTAACGATAATATTACTATCAATTACTGGGGACAATGGGTAACAGCAACGGTCATTGTTTGTTTTGGTATTTTTCTATTTATTGCCATAAAAATTATTCCAAAAAAAATGTCAACATATATGGTTAAAAATTATCCAGAATATCAACCAATTTCATAAAATTTGAATTTTTCAATGCCAAAGGACAATAATCCCTTAAATTTGTAGTTACACTACTAGACAAATTCGAATTTTGATTAAAAAGTTTCCCCTCTGGCTTTTCATTAGTGCATTTTTACTTATTCTCATTAGTTGCTCAACTAAAAAGAATAATCTGGTAAGTAGAAACATGCATGCACTATCTACCAAGTATAATGTGCTATACAATGGGCAAGTTGCTTATGATCAAGCCAAATTACAATTAGACGATAAATATGATGATAACTTTTGGGAGTTACTTCCAATTGAGCCACTAAAAATTGAAGAGGATGATAAGGACATTTTAATTAATCCTTCATCACCACCTAAAGACAACAATGGCGATACAGAAAGTACAGCAACTGGTTTTGAACGTGCAGAAGAAAAATCTGTAAAAGCCATTCAAAAACATGGAATGGACATTCATGGTAAGGAACGAAATAGACAAATTGACGATGCTTATTTATTGCTAGGAAAGTCGAGATATTACTCACAACGTTTTGTTCCTGCTTTAGAAGCATTTAATTTTGTACTAGAAAACTATACTGAAAACGACCTAAAAGACCAAACTCGAGTTTGGCAAGCGAAAACATTAGTGCGTTTGCAAAATGAAGAACTGGCAATTGAAACCCTGCAATACTTATTAAAAAACTTAAACTTACCGTTAGAGCTTGTTGAAGATGGTCATACCACAATGGCAATGGCATATCAAGCTTTAGACAGTACTGACTTAGTAATAAAGCATTTAGATAGTGCTGTATTATTTTCTGTAGATCCTAAGCAAAAATCCCGAAACCTATTCATTCTGGGTCAAGTTTACAGAAACGAGCAAAAAATTGATTCTTCAAATCTCTATTTTGAGAAATTGATGAATTTCAAAAAAGCTCCGCTACGCTATCAAGTACATGCAGAGATTGATAGAGCTAAAAACTATACAAAAGAAGACAGTACGGCTTTGTTTTTAGCACGATTTAAAAAACTAATTAAAAATAGAGATAATAGACCTTTTCTAGATGAATTGTATTATCACAAGGGACTCATAGAATCTCAAAATGATAGTATAAAAATTGGTTTAGAAGATTTTGAAAAATCATTAAGAGCAGTAAACGGAATAGAATACCAAAGGGAATTGACCTATGAAGCCATTGGTAATATTTATTTTGATAAAGCTAAATTTGAATTGGCTGGTGCCTACTATGATAGTATTATAGGTATTACCAAAAATAAAAATGAAAAACGTATTAGACGTTTGGTTAGAAAACGTGAAAGCCTTGAAGAAGTAATTACCTATGAAGCTCTGGCAAACACAAATGATAGTATTCTAAAAATAGCCGCACTACCTAAAGCAGAGCAAGAAGCTTTTTATCAAGGATACATAGACAGTATTAAAAAAGTTGATGAATTGGCTAAAATAAAACTAGAAAATGCTTTAGTGAGCACCACTGGTTTTGGAAATCTATCAGACGATTCTTCTAAAAGTAGTACTAAAGGTGGTAAATTTTACTTTTACAATAACAATGTTGCAGGTTTTGGAAAACAAGAATTTAAGCGATCTTGGGGTAATAGAGCTTTAGAAGACAATTGGAGAATATCTGCGAAGAAAGCTACGAGGGATAACACTAAGAAAACCGAACTGTTAGCTGTTGAAGATAATTTTGACACCTCTAAAAAGTACGAATTAGATTATTATATCAGTAGAATTCCTTCTAAAAAAAGCGAGTTGGACAGTATTACCTTTTTACGAAATGATGCTTATTATAATTTAGGAATAATTTATAAAGAACAATTTAAAGAATACCCTTTGGCTGCAGAACGGTTAGAAAAACTATTAACATTTAATCCTGTTGAAAAATTAATTCTTCCTATAAATTATCATTTATATAAAATTTATGCTAATTTTGATGAAACGAAAAGCAATAAATACAAAAACGTTGTAGTTTCTAATTATCCGGAGTCTAGATATGCGAAAATCATTCTAAACCCAGAAAAAGTATTAGCTTATGATGATGCTAATTCACCAGAAGCAATATATAACGACATTTATTGTAATTATGATTTTCAGCATTATGTTGAAGCTTATCAAAAAACGAAAAAAGCTATAGAACGTTTCAAGGACGAACCTATTATTCCGAAGCTAGAGTTGTTAAAAGCTCATATATTAATGAAAACTATAGGTACTGAAGCATTTAAAGAAGCATTAAGTTTTGTTGCTTTAAGTTATCCGAATACTGAAGAAGGTAAACGTGCTGTTGAAATTTTAGAGAATTTTGATAGTGACTCAGCAAATTCAGGTCAGTAAGTAGTAACAAGAAAGAGAATTTTATTGCTCCCCTACAAGTAATAAAAAGTTAAATGAAGTTTAAATTTAAAAATTAAATTATGTTTTCTGAAAAAAAGACAAATCCAGGACAAGTATTAGAGAGAAATATTATTGGTAAAAATTCTTCATTTGTAGGTGATATAAAATCTGATGGCGATTTTAGAATTGATGGTAACGTTAAAGGTACTATTAAAACATCAGGTAGAGTTGTTATTGGTAAAGAAGGTTCTGTTGATGGAACTATTGATTGCAGTAATGCTGATATTGAAGGTAAATTTTCTGGCAATTTAAATGTTGACGAATTGTTATCATTAAAATCAACCGCTACTATTAACGGAGAAGTTGTATTAGGAAAACTTTCTGTAGAACCTGGTGCAAATTTCAATGCTTCTTGTAATATGAAAGGTAACGTAAAAGCACTACGAAATGAGCAGCAACAAAGCCAACAACAAAGAAAAGCCGAAAAAACAGCTTAATACTTACGCTAAATTTTCTGGTATAGCCATTCAAATGTTTGCTATCATAGGTATTGGTTCGTATGCTGGGGTAAAGTTGGACGAACATTTTCCAAACACACACAATATCTATACAATTGTATTATCTTTGGCGTCTGTTTTAATTTCGATATATATCGTTATTAGACAGATAACGCACTCATCTAAAGATAAATGAATACAATTTTTAAGAAAAGACAAGGTTCTTTTTTATTAAAACTATTATTTTTTACAATAGTCCTTTTTGCGGTACATAGTTATTTAATCCATTATTTTTATGATGGAAATCTTTTCTTCCCACTATGGCAAATATATGCTTTTCATTGTTTAGTAACCTTTGCTATTTATGGCATTATTAATTACAAACATTCAGAAGGTAATACTCAAGTTTTTAATATATTTATGGTTAGCACATTGCTCAAAATGATAATCGCAATTGTTTTTTTGTTACCATTACTACTTTCTGATTTTGAAAATAAAAAACCAGATGTTTTTAATTTCTTTATTCCGTATTTTTTATTTTTAGCATTTGAAGTCTTATATATAAGTGATTTATTGAAAGGAAAATAACCTTTCATATACAAAACTTTTACTTAAAATTTATAATAAAATAATATTTGCCATTTAATTAAATGTCCTTACATTTGCACGGAATTTTAAGAGATATATTTTTAATTGAATACGTAATGCAAATCAACACCTTTAGATTTTTTTTATTAGGATTGTTATTCTCCATTTCCCTTAGCGGATTCGCCTCAGGCGAAGAAAAAACTGGGGACGAAAAGTTCGACCCTAAAGAAATGATTATGCATCACGTAAAGGATGCTCATAGTTTTCATCTTTGGGATTGGGACGGACACCCAGTTTCTATTTCCCTTCCTGTTATATTATGGACGGATAATGGATTGACTACTTTTATGTCATCTGAATTTCATCATGATAACTCAGGAACGCATATTGTTGAGAAGAATGGCGGTAAATTTGTTAATCTACATGAAAAAGTATATCAGCTAAATGATGGTGAAACAACTGTTGCATTTGATGCTGAACACCATCCGACTAACGCCGTAAAACCTTATGATTTTTCCATTACTAGAAATGTATTTATGATGTGGGTTTCTGTATTGGTACTATTATTTATTTTTATTGGTGCTGCTAGACGTTATAAAAAATCTGAAAATTTTGTACCTAAAGGTATTGCAAGTTTTGTAGAACCTTTAATCGTTTTTGTAAGAGATGAGATTGCCGTACCAATGATTGGCGAAAAAACATATAAAAGGTATATGCCTTATTTATTAACCATTTTCTTCTTTGTTTGGATTAATAATATATTTGGTTTAATACCTATTATAAACGGAGCTAACGTAAGTGGTAATATTGCATTTACCTTTACCCTTGCACTATTCACGTTTATTATTACAACTTTGGTAGGTAATAAAAATTATTGGAAACATATTTTCTGGATGCCGGGAGTTCCTGTACCCATGAAAATTTTCTTAATGCCTATTGAACTAATAGGAATGATGGTGAAACCAATCTCATTAATGATTCGTTTGTTTGCTAACATTACAGCAGGTCACATTATTATATTAGCATTAATGTCTTTAATATTCGTATTTAAATCAGTTGCTGTTGCACCTGTATCAATTGCTTTTGCATTATTTATTACGGTTATTGAGATTATAGTAACGGCTATTCAAGCCTACATATTTACAGTATTGTCTGCCCTTTATTTTGGTATGGCAACTGAAGAAGAAGAACATTAATAATTAATTTTAAATATTTAAACTATGAGTTTAGCATTATTACAAGCCACTGAGGCCATGGACGTAGGATCTATTGCAGCTATTGGAGCTGGTTTAGCAGCTATTGGAGCTGGTATCGGTATTGGTAAAATTGGAGGACAAGCTATGGAAGCTATGGCACGTCAACCTGAAATGCATGGAAAGATTCAATCATCTGCTTTAATTTTAGCTGCCTTCGTTGAGGCGGTTGCATTGTTTGCAGTGGTAGTATCATTTCTTAAGTAAAAAGAAATAAAAGTGTAACGGTTGGTTGCACTTTTATTTTTGTTTAAAATTAATATATAAAAAATATAAAATGGATTTAGTAACTCCTGGATTAGGACTTGTTGTTTGGACTGGTATCACCTTTATTATTTTATTGATTATTCTTAGAAAATTTGCTTGGAAACCTATTTTAGGTGCAGTAGGCGAAAGAGAAGACTCTATAAAAAATGCTTTGTTAGAAGCTGATAAAGCTCGTCAAGAAATGGAAAATTTAAAATCTGATAATGAAAAGATTTTAAAAGAAGCCCGTGCAGAAAGAGATGCTATGCTTAAAGATGCTCGTGAGATGAAAAATAATGTAATCTCTGAAGCTAAAGAAGAAGCGAAAACTCAAGCTAATAAAATTATAGAACAGGCTAAAACTAGTATCCAAAACGAAAAATTAGCAGCTATTACTGATTTAAAAAATCAAGTAGCTGATCTTTCAATAGGCATTGCAGAAAAAGTCTTAAAAGAACAACTTTCAAACAAAGACAAACAGGAAAAGCTGGTTGAAAGTATGTTAAACGATGTAAAATTGAACTAGATGAAGCATTCAAGAGCTGCCATAAGATACGCCAAAGCTGTTTTAAGTCTATCGTTAGAATTAAAAAAAGCCGACACTATTAATGAAGATATGCAATCTATTGCTTCTACTATGGAGGGTAGTAAAGAATTGCAAATTATGTTGAGCAGTCCTGTAATAAAATCAAAAATTAAAAAATCTGCTTTGTTAGCAGTATTTAAAAATCTTGATAAAATATCAATCAGTTTAATTGATCAACTTATTGAGAATAAAAGATTACCTATATTATCGCAAATCGCAAAACAATACATACTAATTTACGACCTTCATAAAGGTTCTGAAGTAGCAAAAGTTACTACGGCGATTCCTTTAACTAAAGCTTTAGAAGAAAAAATACTCATTAAGGTTAAAGAAATTGTAGGTAAAAAAGTTAGTATCGTAAATATTATTGATCCATCAATCATTGGGGGATTTATTTTACGTGTTGGCGATAAACAATTTGACGCTAGTATTACAGGAAAAATGAATAATTTACGTAGAGAATTTGAACATAATCATTACGTACCAAAGTTATAATAAAAATTAAATAAATGGCAACAATTAATCCAGCTGAAGTATCAGCAATTTTAAAACAACAATTAGCAGGTTTTGATGGTAACGCTTCTTTAGATGAAGTAGGTACTGTTTTACAGATAGGTGATGGTATTGCTCGTGTTTACGGTCTAGCCAATGTACAATACGGTGAACTCGTAGAATTCGAAAACGGATTGGAAGGTATGGTACTTAACCTTGAAGAAGATAATGTTGGTGTTGTATTATTAGGAGACTCAACTGATATTAGAGAAGGAGCTACAGTAAAACGTACAGAAAGAATTTCTTCGTTAAGAGTTGGTGAAGGTATTGTAGGTAGAGTTGTAAACACTTTAGGTGAACCAATTGATGGTAAAGGACCTATTACAGGTGAGACTTACGAAATGCCATTAGAGCGTAAAGCTCCTGGTGTAATTTTCCGTGAGCCTGTTACTGAGCCTATGCAATCTGGTATTAAAGCTATTGATGCTATGATTCCTGTTGGTAGAGGTCAACGAGAACTTATTATTGGTGACCGTCAAACAGGAAAATCAACTGTTGCTTTAGATACGATCTTAAATCAAAAAGAATTTTTTGACGCTGGTGAGCCAGTATATTGTATTTATGTTGCTATAGGTCAAAAAGGATCTAACGTAGCGGCTATTGCAAATATGTTAGAAGAACGTGGTGCATTAGCGTATACAACTATTGTAGCTGCAAATGCTTCTGACCCTGCACCTATGCAAGTATATGCTCCAATGGCAGGTGCTGCAATTGGTGAATTTTTTAGAGATACTGGTCGTCCTGCATTAATTGTTTTTGATGATTTATCTAAACAAGCCGTTGCGTATCGTGAGATTTCTTTATTATTAAGAAGACCACCGGGACGTGAAGCTTATCCTGGTGATGTATTTTATTTACACTCAAGATTATTAGAACGTGCTGCAAAAGTGATCAATGATGATACTATTGCACAGCAAATGAATGACATACCTGATTCTATAAAACATTTAGTAAAAGGTGGTGGTTCTTTAACGGCATTACCTATTATTGAAACTCAAGCAGGTGATGTTTCTGCTTATATACCAACAAACGTAATTTCTATTACGGATGGACAAATTTTCTTAGAATCTGATTTATTTAATTCAGGTGTTAGACCAGCAATAAACGTAGGTATTTCTGTATCTCGTGTGGGTGGTAATGCTCAGATTAAATCAATGAAAAAAGTAGCAGGTACTTTAAAACTAGATCAAGCACAATATCGTGAATTGGAAGCTTTTGCAAAATTTGGTTCTGATTTAGATGCTGCAACAATGAATGTAATTGAAAAAGGTAAACGTAATGTTGAGATTTTAAAACAAGCTCAAAACGATCCTTTTACTGTTGAAGATCAAGTTGCAATTATCTATGCTGGTTCTAAAAACTTATTAAGAAATGTACCCGTTGAAAAAGTAAAAGAATTTGAAAAAGATTTTTTATACTTTTTAAACACTAAACATAGAGATACTTTAGATACTTTAAAAGCAGGTAAATTAACTGAAGATGCAATTTCAGTTATTGAAAATGCTGCTAAAGAATTATCAGAAAAATACATTTAATTAGAGATGTGTATTAAGTAGTAAGATGCTAGCATCTTACTACTTAATACCTTTATACTTTGTACTAAAAACAAATGGCAAATTTAAAAGAAATACGAAACAGAATTTCATCTATTGGTTCAACCATGCAAATTACGAGTGCCATGAAAATGGTATCTGCTGCAAAATTGAAAAAAGCCCAAGATGCAATTACTGCTATGCGTCCTTATTCCAATAAATTAACTGAATTGCTACAAAGTTTAAGTGCTACCTTAGAAGGTGATGTTGGAAGCGTTTATGCTCAAAAAAGAGAGGTGAAAAAGGTGCTTTTAGTTGTGGTAACTTCCAATAGAGGTCTTTGTGGTGCATTCAATACTTCTGTAATAAAAAAAGCTCTTGATATTATTCATACTACGTATGCTAATCAAAAAGTGGATGTTATAACTATTGGTAAAAAAGCAAATGATTTATTGTCAAAAAAACATAATGTAGTTGCTAATCATAGTGATTTATTTGACGACTTAACATTTGACAATACTGCGAAAATTGCAGAATCTTTAATGGAGCAATATTCTGACGGATCTTATGACCGTATAGAAATTGTCTACAACAGATTTAAAAACGCAGCAACACAAATTACGACTAACGAACAGTTTTTACCAATTGTTTCTGAAGTTAGTAATGAAAATGTGAATTTAGATTATATTTTTGAACCTTCTAAAATTGAAATTGTTGAAGGTTTAATTCCTAAATCATTAAAAACACAATTGTATAAATCCGTAAGAGATTCTTATGCATCAGAACATGGTGCTCGTATGACAGCCATGCATAAAGCAACTGATAATGCGACTGAATTACGTGACGAATTGAAATTGACATATAATAAAGCACGTCAAGCAGCTATTACTAACGAAATTTTAGAAATTGTTGGTGGAGCCGAAGCGTTGAACAATTAGACGAAGCGATAGCGAAGTCAAATATTTAAACAGTGCAGAAGCACTAAATAATTAAGCGTAGCTAAATTTCTTTATTACTGCGGAAACTGATTAATAACTTTTACAAACACCCGAAGATTTAATATCTTTGGGTGTTTTTATTTATAAGCATGACACAAAAAGTATTATTTCTTGATAGCAACCATCCGCTACTAAAAAAAGGTCTAGAAAATTTAGGCTATATCTGTGACGAAGATTTTACTTCCTCAAAAGAAAGTATTGAAACCAAAATAAAAGAGTACCAAGGTTTGGTTATTAGAAGTCGTTTTACAATCGATAAAAAATTTATTGATAGCACTGAAAATTTAAAGTTTATAGCAAGAGTTGGTGCTGGATTGGAAAATATTGATGTTAACTATGCTAAATCAAAAAACATTGTACTCGTAGCCGCCCCAGAAGGCAATAGAAATGCCGTTGGTGAACATGCTTTAGGTATGTTACTTTCTTTATTTAACAAACTTAATAAAGCAGATAGAGAAGTAAGACAAGGAAAATGGCTTCGTGAAGATAACCGTGGTTTGGAACTAGATGGTAAAACTGTCGGCATTATAGGTTATGGAAATATGGGCAAAGCTTTTGCTAAAAAACTACAAGGATTTGATATAGAAGTCCTTTGCTACGATATTAAACCTAATGTTGGTGATAACAATTGCAAACAAGTCACCTTAGCTGAATTTCAAGCGAAAACTGACGTTATTAGTTTACACACACCACAAACGCCATTAACTCTTAATATGGTGAATAAAGATTTTATTAACGCCTTTCAAAAGCCGGTCTGGTTTATAAATACTGCCAGAGGGAAAAGTGTAGTTACTAAAGATTTGGTAGATGCCTTAAAATCAGGTAAAATTTTAGGAGCAGGATTAGATGTCTTAGAATATGAAAAATCATCTTTTGAAAATTTATTTACTGATAAAAACATGCCCGAAGCCTTTCAATATTTGATTGAAGCAGAAAATGTGATTCTATCACCCCATGTTGCCGGCTGGACATTTGAAAGTAATGAAAAGTTAGCACAAACCATAGTTGATAAGGTCGAAGCAAATTTTTCATAACTTGTACGCTATTTATGATTAACAACTTATTATGAATTATAAAGCCAATTCGGTTGAAGATTATATCGACCAAATACCAGAAAACAGAAAAGAACCTCTTAAAAAATTAAGGCAAGTTTTATTAAAAAATCTACCAAAAGGGTTTGAAGAAGGAATTAATTATAAAATGATTGGGTATTACATTCCACATTCTATCTATCCCAATGGTTATCATTGCGACCCAAAATTGCCCTTACCTTTTATAAATTTAGCATCACAGAAAAATTCAATCAACTTATATCATAGTGGTATTTATGCTAAAAAAGAGCTGCTTGATTGGTTTGTTTCTGAATACCCCAACTATTGTAAACGAAAATTAGATATGGGTAAAAGTTGTATACGGTTTAAGAACACCAATGAAATTCCCTATGAACTTATTGGAAAATTAGCTAAGAAAATGACTGTTGATGAGTGGATAAAAACTTATGAAAATACAATAAATAAATAATATTATGAAATGCCATAACCAAAGTTTAGAAAACTAAGGAAATGATAATTATGGCATTCCATCTGACAAATTAATACTATTAAAACACAACAGATGAAAAACAGAGTAACAGGTATTGGCGGTATATTCTTTAAAACTGATGACCCAAATGCGACAAAAGACTGGTATAACAAACATTTAGGATTTAATACAGATGATTGGGGTTGTACATTTTGGTGGAAAGATGCTGCTGGGAATAAATGCTCTACACAATGGAGTCCTTTTAAGCAAGACTCGAATTATTTTGAGCCTTCTAAAAAAGACTTTATGCTTAACTATAGGGTAGAAAACTTAGTTGAATTACTGGATGAACTTAAAAAAGAAGGCGTTACAGTCATTGACAAAATAGAGGAATTTGAATATGGAAAGTTTGGTTGGATTCTCGATTTAGATGGTAATAAAATTGAACTTTGGGAACCGAAAGATGCAGCATTTTTATAAATCGATTACCAAAATGAACTTTTTCAATTAATGTCGTACCTCAAAATTATTAATGCTTATCAACTGTCCGCACAACAATGGATCTTTATACTGTTAGCCGTATTTTTATTAGGTTTATCTAAATCTGGTATTAAAGGTATTGGTATTCTTAATGTAGTAATTCTAGCATTTGTATTTGGCGAAAAAGCCTCGACTGGTGTATTGTTGCCAATGCTCATATTTGCTGATATATTCGCTGTAATATATTATAATAGACATGCCAATTGGACATATATAAAAAAACTATTACCATGGATGGTCGTTGGAGTTCTTGTGGGTGTATGGGTTGGAAATGATATTTCTGAATTGCTTTTTAAAAGACTGATGGCTATCATTATTATAACTTCTGTGCTTATTTTATTTTATAATGAAAAAAGAAAGTCTTCAACAATCCCCACACATATTGCTTTTTCCAGTTCTGCAGGTTTTTTAGCGGGATTTACAACCATGATAGGTAATTTAGCTGGACCAATATCAAATATATATTTTCTAGCTATTAAACTGCCTAAAAATGAATTTATAGGTACAGCAGCTTGGCTGTTTTTTATAATAAATGTTTTTAAATTACCGTTTCACTTTTTTGTATGGAAAACGGTTACGAAAGAATCACTGGTTTTAAACTCCATTCTTATACCTGCTGTAGTTTTAGGATTTTTTATAGGTGTGATGATTGTTAAAAAAATATCTAACCTAAATTATAGAAAATTTATTCTCATTGTAACGACAATAGGAGCTTTGGTAATGTTATTTAAATAAACCTAAGCGGAACGCCTAGAAGACATTTTCAATGTATCTAAATTCATCATTTGCTTCACCATCTTGTACACTTCTGGCAATTTTTGATTGAACTCATGTGGTGTTTCAAAGAAATGCTCAACCACTACAGATAAAAACTCAAACTGATTCTTAAAACCATATTGTCTTAAATAACCTGACTTTACAATTTTTCGTTGTAATTTTTTATCTTTCATTCTATCTAATAATGCAGTAAAATGATCTAAAAACACAACTGAAGTAAAACTACTTTCTTTTAAAAAACTAAAATGCATAGCATGGGTTAATTCATGCAGACCTAAATTTAAATTGTTTTCTTCAATTTCTATTCCATCCATAAAATTATCCCAAGAAAAAACAATTGTACCCAATCTTGGGTTCGTTTCTCCTTGATGACGTCTATTGGTTACTTTAGAAACATAATTTTCAGGATAAATAACTATATTATCAAACTGAGAAAACAAGTATCTTCTCATTCCAAAAGTTAACATTACCGCAGTAGAGGCAATTAATAATTCCATTTTTTTTGTTATTTTAATACCATCGCGTCCAATGAAATTGTGAGCTTCAATAAATTTTAATACTCTATGTTCAAAACAACGTTTATCAATAATAGATAAATTATTATAAAAAGGGAAATTATCGGCAATAATAGCCCTCTGTGCTCCAAACATAAAATTTGGAAAAAGCACAAAACGGTTCAAATTAGTTGCACCAAAGACAAGGCTTACAAGTTCTATCAAAATAGTTGTTTTTAAATAGCAATTTCTTCTAAATTAACCCATAGCATAGCGTTAACTTTTAAAGTATTCTTTCTTTTCTACCGCTATAATACGACTATTTTAGCAAAAAAGAGTGCTTTTTTCTAAGTTTCACATCCTTATTAGCATCTATCAACCAAATATTTTAACAAATCTGTAGTGGTAACTATGCCCACTAATTGATCATTATCTACCACGGGCAGAGCATGAAATTCTTTGTTAATTAATAACGATGCCACATCTTTAATTATGGTTTCGGAAGAAACTATTACTGGATTATTAGCCATAATTTGACCTACAGAAAGCATGCTATAAATTGAATCATCAATAGATTCATTATCATCATAATTATCAGCAAAACTAATTCGAGATAAATCAGTCAAACTTAACATGCCAACAATTTTTTTGTTTTTTACTACAGGTGCATGTCTAATTTTATGTTCTTTGAATAATTTATCAGCTTCTGGTAATTTTGCATTTTGTTTGATGACAACTACATTTTGTGTCATAATTCTAGATACAGGTTCTTTATGTTTCATAATGATTTAACCTTTATTGTTTATTAGTTAAATATCTTAAAAATAAAGCCAAATTAATATGATAAATATCAGTAATGAATAATATTAGATTTAATTATTATTTATGTTTGAGAAGAAAACCAAGTAAATTATCTAACAAACAACATATTTCGTTATTTGTATGAATAACGATGTACTCTTTAAGTATTCTGACAGAAATGACTACAATCTTTTAAAAAATAAATCCTCCGCTAATCTTTTCCATAGAAAATGCGGAGGATTTATTATTTATAATATACGCAATGAAGATTTTATAAAATATATTTACATTCTACATTATCAGCTTTAAAAGCTATTTGTCTTTATCTTTCTTCCAGAGACCTTCCATTTCTTCTAAGGTTTTCCCTTTGGTTTCAGGTACAAATTTCCAAACAAAGAACATCGCTAACAGTCCCATTCCTCCATAAATCCAATAGGCAAATCCGTGATTGAATTTCTCTAACAGATAACTATTTTTATCCATCATTGGGAATGTCCAAGAAACCAAGTAATTAGAAATCCATTGTGCTGCTACTGCTATTGCCATGGCACGACCACGTATTTTATTAGGGAAAATTTCAGATAATAAAACCCATGTTACTGGCCCCCAACTCATCGCAAAACTTGCCACATATACTAACATACATATTAGTGCAAATGCACCAACGGACTTCCCGAAGAATGCTCCCCCTAAGGCAAACATAGAGATTGCCATGCCCAATGCTCCTATAATCATTAAAGGTTTTCTACCAAACCTGTCTACAGTCATAATTGCCAGTACTGTAAACGCTAAGTTTACGGCTCCAACTATTATTGTTTGCAGTAATGCGGTATCCGTTCCTGACCCCATAGTTTTAAATATTTCTGGAGCATAGTACAATACCACGTTGATACCTACAAATTGTTGAAATATGGACAATAAAATTCCAATTACAATGACAGCAGTTCCAAAAGAGAATAATTTTCCCGAATGACTTACAACTGTATTTTTAATATCTCCAAATATTTTTTTAGCTTCTTCTACTCCATTTACTTTAGTCAAAACATCCAAGGCCTTTTCATCTTGATTCTTTAACACCAGTGATCTTGGTGTATCAGGAACAAAAAACAGCATCAATAAAAATAAACTTGCTGGAATCGTTTCTGATGCAAACATCCAACGCCATCCAATTGTATTTAACCAACTATCATCTCCTTGTTTCGCAATATAATAGTTTACAAAATAAACTATTAACATACCAAAAATGATCGCAAACTGATTCATTGAAACTAATTTACCTCTAACCTTGGCAGGAGCAATTTCTGCAATATATAGCGGTGATAACATTGATGCTAAACCAACACCAATACCTCCAATAATTCTGTATACTACAAAAATGTAAATAAAGTTGTGATCTCCTTCTCCAATAGGCTTCATAAAGATCTCAGGCATGGAGGATCCTATAGCGGAAAATAAAAATAATATTCCCGCTAAAAATAATCCTTTTTTACGCCCTAGATTCTTACTCACTACACCTCCAAAAAGCCCACCAATAATACAACCAATCAGTGCACTTGAAACTACCATCCCTAATCGAGAATTTGCTGCTACTTCACTTAACCCAAAAGGTTTGACAAAAAAACTATCTAATGAGCTTACGGTACCTGAAATTACAGCGGTATCGTAACCAAAAAGTAATCCTCCTAAGGTGGCTACTAATGTTAATTTTAATAAATATGCTGAATTGGTTGATTTTTGCATGGCCTGTCAGTTAAATGTATTGATTGATAATATTTTCGAACAATTCTTGCTTACCACTTCTTAAGGTTAACTCTCCATTCTCTTGTGCTATTTTGTACAAGTCTTGCAGGCTTAAATTACCTTGCTCAAATTCTTTTCCTTTACCAGAATCGAAAGAACTATATCTTTCTTTACGCAACTTTTCGTAAGGTGAAGATGTCATGATCCTATCAGCAATTAATAAAGCTCTAGCAAATGTATCTGCTCCACCAATATGTGCATGGAAAACATCTTCTAAATCGGTAGAGTTTCTTCTAATTTTTGCATCAAAATTAATACCACCTCCTTGTAAACCTCCGGCTTTTAAAAATACAAGCATGGCTTCAGTAGTTTCTTGAATATTATTTGGAAACTGATCGGTATCCCATCCGTTTTGATAATCACCTCTATTGGCATCTAAGCTACCTAACATTCCCGCTTTTGCAGCAACTTCAATTTCGTGTTGGAAAGTATGTTGAGCTAAAGTAGCGTGGTTTACTTCTATATTGATTTTAAAATCTTTATCTAATCCGTATTCTTTTAAGAAACCAATAGCTGTTGCTGAATCAAAATCATATTGATGTTTCATAGGCTCCATAGGCTTAGGTTCTATAAAGAAATTTCCTTTAAAACCCTGACTACGAGCATAATCTCTAGCCATAGTTAAAAACTGACCCATATGATCTAATTCTCTACCCATGTCTGTGTTTAACAAAGACATATAGCCTTCTCTACCACCCCAAAAAACATAGTTCTCACCATTT
This sequence comes from Aureibaculum luteum, assembly GCF_003449015.1. Taxonomy (GTDB): domain Bacteria; phylum Bacteroidota; class Bacteroidia; order Flavobacteriales; family Flavobacteriaceae; genus Aureibaculum; species Aureibaculum luteum. Next base: position 135,691 of record NZ_QRGD01000003.1, read on the forward strand.
AATTTTATAGTCGCATCTAAAGCCAATTTTATTTGTCCACCAGCTCTGGCAACTACATCAAAATCTGGATTAGTACTAGCTCCATTCATATATCTAGGGTTTGAAAAACAGTTGGCTGTACCCCAAAGTAATTTAACACTATTTTCTTTTTGCTTTTCTTTGATATAATCTGTAATCGTTGCTAAACGCTTTTCAGATTCAGCAAAAGTGGCACCTTCTTGAATAAGGTCATAATCGTGAAAACAGAAATAATCGAAGCCCATTTTTGAGATAAATTCAAAAGCGGCATCTGCTTTGTCTTTTGCAGCTTGAATTGGATCTGAAGATTGATCCCAAGGAAAATTTTGAGTACCAGGTCCAAATGGATCTCCACCTTGACCACAGAAGCTATGCCAATAAGCAATGGCGAATCTAAAGTGCTCTCGCATCGTTTTTCCGGCCACAACTTGTTCAGGGTTATAATATTTAAACGCCATTGGATTGTCTGATTCTTTTCCTTCAAACTTTATTTTTCCTATTCCTTTGTAATATTCTTTTGTTGCCATTTTTTGTGTGTTTTATGATTATAAATTATTTTATTTTGTACTTAATATTAGTTCTAATTCTTTTTTCCAATTTTGGTATGCTTTTAAATAAGGTTCTTTGTCTTTAAAGGGCATAAACGTCATTACATGATCGTTTTCCATAATTAGTTTTCCGTAGCTTTCAAAATCTCCTTTATGCAAGCCAGCAGCACGTGCTGCTCCAATAGCACCGGTTGTATTATAAATTTCTATTTCGTGTTGTATTAATGTAGCCACGGTGTTTGTAAAAATTTCTGAACGAAATAAATTATCGTTTCCAGCACGAATTACATTTACATCTATTCCGTCTGATGTTAAAATTTCCATTCCGTATACAAATGAGAATGCAATACCTTCTAAAGCAGCTCTACAAATATGAGCTTTGTGATGATTATTTAAGTTTACATTGACTAATCTGGTTCCTATTTCCAAATTGTTTAACATTCTTTCTGCACCGTTTCCAAATGGAAGCATACAAACGCCATCTGACCCTACAGGAATTTCTGAAGCCAAATTATTCATTTCTTCATAAGAATTAACGTCCAAGTTGTTTAGCAACCATCTATATTGAATTCCTGCACCGTTAATATTTAACAATTTACCAATACGAGGTTTAGATTTTGTATAATTTACGTGTGCAAAATTGTTTACTCTTGTACTTTCTTTACCCGATAATTTTTCGGTAACTGCATATACAACACCAGATGTTCCTCCAGTTGCAGCAATTTCACCAGGATTAAATACATTTAACGCCAATGCATTATTTGGTTGGTCTCCTGCTCTATAAAAAATTGGTGTTCCGGCTGCTAACCCACTTTCTAACTCTCCTTTTTCACTTACCACACATTGCTCTCCAAACGTTGGTACAATATCTGGAACTAAAGCGTTATCAATTCCATAATTTTCTAATAAAAAACTAGCTACAGCATCCTTTTTAAAATCCCAAAATATACCTTCTGATAGACCAGAAATTGTAGTTGTCATTTTGTTTGAAAACTTAAAAGCAATAAAATCTCCTGGCAACATAAATTTATAAATGTTTTTATAAATTTCAGGTTCATTTTCTTTCACCCATTTTAATTTTGAAGCCGTAAAGTTAGCTGGAGAATTTAGTAAATGAGAAGTACATTTTTCTTTTCCGATATCTTTAAATCCTTTATTACCTATTTCAACAGCTCTACTATCGCACCAAATAATGCTTTTACGCAAAGGTTTCCCTGCTTTATCTACAACAACTAAACCGTGCATTTGGTATGCAATACCAATACCTTTAATTTGTGTTCTCGAAATATTATAAGTTTTTTTTAACCTTTCAGTGGCTTTGCAAATATATTGCCACCATTCTTCTGGTTTTTGCTCTGCCCAGCCATTCTTTAATGCTAGCATAGTCATTTCTGTTTCTGGTTCTTGTACAACTCCAACACTCTTTCCTGTTGAAATTTCAACAAGAGCAGCCTTGATAGATGAACTTCCTAAATCAAATCCGATGTAATACATAATTTTATAATGATTCTCTAATGGTTAATTTTGTTGGTATATAACATTGCATAGGTTTCTCTTTTGTGATAAATTCAGCTGCTTTTGTACCCATCATTTTAAAATCAGTGGAAACCACAGAAATACCCTTGTAAATAAATTTTTTCATAGGCGTTTCGTTGTACGATAAAAAGCCAACATCTACGCCAGGTTCAAAATCTCTTTCGCGACACTGTTCTAAAAAACTGCCTAAAATTCGATCACTAACACTTATATATGCAATATTTTTTTCTATAATAAACTCGTTCGGATTGGTTATTATTTTATATTTAAATCCATATTTATCACAAAAACTCTTAAAAAAAGTAATTGATTCTTTACTGTGATTTGTGTAATTTGGATAAATAAAATGAAGCTCATTGTATTTTTTAAACAATGTAACAGCACCAATTAAAGCTTGCTCAAAAGAAGCTCCGAAATCTTGAAAAACATAATTATTGGATGGATTAGAATGCATATTCCAATCGATTAAAAGTAAATTTTGCTCCTCTATATCTGATAATACCGAAGCTACTTTCTTATGATCAAAAGGCATAATTACATACTTGTAATATTTACCTTTACTATTGTTGATAATAGTTTCAAAGTTGTCAATATTATAATGATGAAATTGAACATCGGTTATAATGTTATTAGGCATATTATTTATAAACGAATGGTATAAAACTTCTTTATATGCCTTAAAAGTATCTAAAACCAAAAGCACTCTTTTGGTATCGCTAGCAACATAATATCCTTTATTGGGAACAGCATCTATGACCCCTTGTTCCTTCAATAATGAATAGGATTTAAAAACAGTATCTCTTGACAATTCATACGTCTTACACATTACATTTACCGAAGGAAGTGAATCTCCAATTGTAATATCATTTTTAGCAATGGCATCATTAATAGCATTAACCAACTGCTTATATTTTGGAATATCACTGTTTTGAAGTAACTTAAATGTAAAATTTTCTTTTAACATGCGTTCTGTTCTGTTCCGTTATGTAAAAATAATAAAATATTTTCTAATTAACAGAAATTATAGCTCTTTTTTATTGAATACATAAAAATGTAAAGCAATAATTAAGAGTATGCATGATCGAATAACATTGAAAACATAAGGAGAACCCCTGTAATAGTTAATATAAGAAGGGTAACCACTTATTTTATTCCCAGCTCTTTATTTGTAGTAAATATTTCATACTAACACAAGAATGTATCTATTAAAAAGTCTGGAATAGGTATTATTAGTACTTTATGCGATCTATTATCAACAACTCTTATATCTTTTAAGGGCTTCGATTTTAGGACAAATAAATATAGATTCCAATTACTGCAGCAACTACAGCATAACCTACTGGTTTTAAATATTTCCAATTGGTTATATCTACTTGCTTCGTATATACTTGAACATAATCTGTTTCTCTTGGCACAAATTTACTCACAACAAACATTATTATAATGGTTAACACAAACAAGATACCCATTAAGTGCAAGAAACTAATATCTGGTTTAATTACATACAATGTTATTAAATAGGTAATTGCACTAAATAAAATAGCAATATTTGCAGCTTTTGCAGAAACACGTTTTGAAAATATACCCACAATTACAATCGCTAAAATAGGTACACTATGCGTACCATTTAACTGCTGAAGGTATGTAAATATACCACCTTCAACACCGTAAAGTAACGGAGCTATTCCCATAGAAAATAGAGCTAAAACAATACCAAATATTTTACCTGCACGTACAACTTGTAATTCAGATGCCTCTTTATTGATATATTCTTTATAAAAATCAAGACCAAATAAAGTAACCGAACTATTTAAGGCACTATTAAATGAACTTAAAATGGCACCAAACAATACTGCTGCAAAAAAACCAATGAATGCAACAGGTAACACTGCCTTAACAACCATTGGGTATGCTTCATCAGGATTGGCTAAATCACCATTAAAAATATAGAATGCAATAATACCGGGAAGAACTACAATAAAAGGTCCCAGAATTTTAATAAATGCCGCAAGTAAAAGTCCTTTCTGACCTTCTTTTAAATTTTTAGCTCCAAGAGCTCTTTGTATGATTGCTTGGTTGGTTCCCCAATAATAAAAGTTAACAATTATCATTCCTGTAAAAAGTGTCCAAAATGGTACATCAGAATCGGGACCACCAATAATATCAAATTTCTCAGGGAGTGCCGTTGTTAACCTATTTAAACCGGTAAAAACATTGCCATCACCAATTTTCATTAGCCCAAAAATGGGTATTAATGAGCCTCCAACAATTAACCCCACGGCATTGATAGAATCAGACACTGCAACTGCTTTTAATCCTCCAAAAATTGCATAAATACTTCCTATTATTCCTATGGACCAAACGGTAACCCAAAGTGCGGGTTCTGGCCCCATCCCTAAAGCCTCAGGAATATCGAACATGGTATTAATGGCCAATGCACCAGAGTATAATACTGTTGGCAACATAGATATTGCGTACCCCAATAAAAATAATAAGGAAACGATTGTTTTTGTGGATTTACCATATCTTTTTTCTAAAAATTGTGGAATGGTTGCAATACCACTTTTTAGATATTTAGGTAATAAAACGAATGCGGTAAAGACCATGGCAATTGCGGCAACAACTTCGTAAGCCATAATAGGTAATCCGTCTCTAAACGAAACACCGTTCATACCCACTATTTGTTCGGTTGATAAGTTTGTCAGTAACAAAGAACCAGCAATAACGGGCCCTGTTAAACTTCTTCCTCCTAAAAAATAACCGTCAGAGGACTTTTCATCCGTTGTTTTTGTGGACCACCATGCGATAGCAGCAACCAATAATGTAAAAGCCAAAAACGTTATTATTCCCATAATTTAATTCGTTAAGTGTTCGTTTGATGCGTATTATAAACCATGTTGAAACATATGATAATATGCTTCGTTTGCATTAATTTTATCTTTAAAATCCCTCACGGTTGTGTTCTCATCAATAACTAATAATTCTATTCCTGCTATGTCAGCTAAATCTTCCATATACTCTGAAGTTATAGATTGACTAAAAACAGTATGATGAGCACCTCCCGCTAAAATCCATGCCGTTGCGGCAACTTCTAAACTCGGTTTTGCATCCCATAACACTCTAGCTACTGGTAAATTTGGTAAATCCTCCAAAGGCTTAATCGCTTCTACTTCATTTACAATAAGTCTAAATCTAGTGCCCATATCAACTAACGATATATTTATGGCATCTCCAGTAGTGGAATTAAATACTAATCTGGCTGGATCTTCTTTACCTCCAATACCCAACGGATGTACTTCACAAGATGGTTTCCCTTCGGCGATAGTTGGACAAATTTCTAACATATGAGAACCCAACACATACGATTTTTGAGGTGTAAAATGATAGGTATAATCTTCCATAAATGAAACGCCTCCTTCTAAGCCTACATTCATAACTTTAATAGCTCGTAACATTGCAGCTGTTTTCCAATCACCTTCTGCTCCAAAACCATAACCATCGGCCATTAATCTTTGTACGGCAAGGCCTGGTAACTGTTTTAATTCACCTAAATTTTCGAAAGTATCTGTAAATGCATTAAATCCTCCTTCTTCTAAAAAAGCTCGTAAGCCTAACTCAATTTTCGCAGCTTCAATTAGTGAACCTCTTTGAGCTCCTCCTTTTTTCAGTGATGGAGTTAAATCATAACTATCTTCATAAATTGCTAATAATTTGTTTAAATCGGTATCAGTAACGTCATTGATATACTTTACTACGTCTGATGAATCAAAACCATTTACCGAAAAACCAAATCGCATTTGAGCAGCAACCTTATCACCTTCCGTAACAGCAACTTCACGCATATTATCACCAATTCTAGCTACTTTTAAATGTTGCAACTCATCCCATCCTAAAACAACTCTAGACCATACACCTAACTTATTCTGAACGCGTTCATCTTGCCAATGTCCTACTACAACTTTACGTTTTTTACGCATTCTAGTCATCATAAAACCAAATTCTCTGTCACCATGTGCAGATTGGTTTAGATTCATAAAATCCATGTCTATCGATTTCCAAGGAATTTCGGCATTGAATTGTGTATGCAAATGACACAATGGTTTATTTAAAATCGTTAAACCATTTATCCACATTTTAGCCGGCGAAAAAGTGTGCATCCAAGTAATAATACCAATACAACTTTTTGAAATGTTAGCTTCCTGACATACGTTAGTAATTTCGTCAGGCGTTTTCACGGTTGGTTTATAAATTATTTTAATAGGTAAATGCGAGGATGCATTAAAACCTTTTACAATTTCCTTTGAATTTTCCGCTACTTGTTTTAAGGTATCATCACCGTACAAATGTTGGCTCCCTGTAACAAACCAAATTTCTTTTTTTGAACTATCTATCATACTATATTTTATATTTTTACTGTCCGTAATAGGCGTTTTTGCCATGCTTACGTTCGTAATGCTTCTTAATTAATGATTCTTTCAGCTTTGGTGCATTAGGGTTTATCTGCAATGTTAAAGTTGCCATTTGAGCTACTGTCTCTAACACTTTACTGTTATAAACCGCCTTAGCGGCATCTTTACCCCAAGCAAAAGGGCCATGATTCCCAATCAATATCATTTCAACTTCTGTATGTGAAAGACCTTTATCTTTAAAACAATCTACTATTTGAATTCCGGTATTATGTTCGTAATTCCCTTTAATGAGTTCATCACTCATTGGTGGAGCACAAGGAATATCTGAGGTTAAATGATCAGCATGAGTAGTACCAAAAATAGGAATATCTTTTTGAGCCTGAGCCCAAGCTACTGAATACAAAGCATGTGTATGTGCAATACCCCCGATATCATTCCAATTTTTATAAAGATAGGCATGGGTTTTTGTATCAGAAGAAGGTCTTAATTTCCCCTCAATTTTGGTATTCTCATAATCAAGGATTACCATATCTTCAGGTGTTAAAATTTCATAAGGAACACCACTTGGCTTAATTGCAAAAACTCCATTTTTCCGATCAACCGCACTCACATTTCCAAATGTATAAATTACTAAACCCAGAGCGTTTAACTCCATGTTTGCTTCGTAACATTCCTGCTTAAGTGCACTATAGATTGAACTCATTTATTTATTTTTTAGTGATATTTTCTACAAAAGAACTCAGTTCATTATAAGATTGCATCCGTTTTTTATACACAGGAACTTTTTCTTTTTCAGGATAATAGATTGCTTCAAAATTACTCCCCATTTTTTTGCTTGCTTCAATCACATTAGAGTAGATTCCTGAAGCAACGGAGGCATATATAGCTGCACCTAATGCAGGTGCTTGATCAGAAGCTGCCACTTTAATCGGCTTATCTAAAACATTGGCTAGTGTTTGCATAATAAAAGGAGATTTTCTTGCTACTCCACCGATACCAATTACGCTATTTATGGCAACGCCTTCTTCTTCAAAACGTTCCACTATTTTTTTAGAGCCAAAACATATTGCATTTACTAATGCTTTAAAAATATGTGGGGCTTTAGTACCTAACGTTAAGTTAGACATTGCTGCTTTTAATTCTTGATTAGCATCAGGTGTTCTTCTTCCATTTATCCAATCTAATGCAGTTGGTATACTTTCAGACAGCGGTATATTTTCCGCTTGCTCACTTAATTTCTTTATAAAATTAGCCTCTATTTCTTCCTTTAATTCACTTTTCTGAGCTTCACCTAAAACATCTGAAGTTAAAACGAGATTATCAATTGGCCAAGACAACATATCTTTAAACCAAGCTAATAAATCGCCAAAAGCAGATTGACCAGCTTCTAAGCCTTCCATTCCAGGAATTACAGAGCCATCAACTTGACCACAAATACCCTTTACCGTTTTGGAGCCTAAAAGTTCTTTTGAAGAAACCATTATATCACAGGTTGAAGTTCCCATAACTCTTACCAAGGTATGTTCTTCAATTTTTGCTCCAAGTGCTCCCGCATGGGCATCAAATGTACCCACTGCAATTACTGTATCTGTTGTAAGTCCTAATTTTTTCGACCACTCAGTACTTAGAGTTCCTGCAATTTCATTTGAAGTATAGGTTTTCGTAAATAGTTTATCACGAAGTTTAGCCAAATATGGATCTAGTTTTTCTAAAAATGATACTGATGGTAATCCACCCCATGATTCATGCCACATGGCTTTATGCCCAGCTGCACAACGGCTGCGTTTAAATGATTTTAAATCTTTATTCTCAATAAGTAAATAGGTTAGTAAATCGCAATGTTCCATCCATGAATATGCCGCATTTTTTACGGCAACATCTTGACGGATTATATGTAAAATTTTTGCCCAAAACCATTCTGAGGAATAGATACCACCTTCGTATTTAGTGTAATTCTCACCTCCCCAAGTTTTGGCCAATTCATTTATTTCGTTAGCTTCTTTAATTGCAGTATGATCTTTCCAAAGGACCATCATTGCATTAGGATTTTCTTCAAAACCTTTAGTTAACGCTAAAGGTGTACCAAATTTGTCGATTGGAATTGGAGAAGAACCTGTGGTATCAATACAAATACCTTTTATTGATTCTGGTTCAACATTACTTTGTGTTACAACATATTTTATAACATCTTCTAATCCCTCTATATGATCTGATGGGTGTTGTCTAAATTGATTAATTGAAGCATCACAATACTTATTTTCCTTCCATCGCTGGTAAAAATGGACGTTAGAACTTATTTCCTGTCCTGTTGCTGTATCAATTAATACTGCACGAACAGAATCAGATCCATAATCTAAACCAATAACATAATTTCTCACTACTTAATTATTTAATCAAACAAATATAGTGATTTATTTTTATAAGTGTTTGAGACACACTTTTAATTTTAGTGCCTATTAAATTTTAAAAACGAAACCCTCTTTCAATTTTTCGTTATACTTATCTAAATCAAACTGATATAGAAAAGAACCTTTTTTTGAAGATTCCATATCCTTTTCTTCTAATTTAATAAGTATGTCTAAGGTATTTATCTTACTTGTAAAATTTCGCTTATCTAATTTTTTATTTAAAACCGATTCATATAAATTTTGCAGTTGCAACATTGTAAATTTATCAGGTAAAAGCTCAAATCCGATAGGCTTAGTTTTTGTTCTATATTTTAACCTGCTTACTGCACGTTTAACCATTTTATCGTGATCAAAAATAAGTTTCGGAGCATCCTCTAAACTAAACCATTTTGCTGAATTTAAATGAATTAGCTCTTTTTCGCTCGTTGCAATATCTATTAAAGCATAATACGCTACAGAAATTGTACGTTCTGCTGGATCTCTATCAACTTTACTAAAGGCGTAAAATTGTTCCATGTAAATATCATGTAAGCCCGTAAGGTGATTTAGAATACGTATTGCTGACTCATCTAAATTTTCTTCTTTCTTTAAAAACCCACCAATTAAAGACCACTTGCCTTTTTCCGGTTCAAAGTCTCTTTTAATTAGTAAAATTTTTAGATCTTGACCATCAAAACCAAAAATAATACAGTCTACCGCTAACAATACTTTATCCTCTTTACTATAATTATTTAACATATAAAAAATTTCTACAAATAAGCAAATTTACATGGATTAAGAAATCGCATCATACAAAAACACATGTAAAATCCGCAAATTAATCAAATATAATCATCTTTTTAAAAAAAAAGTCGCCTATTTAATTTTAGGCGACTCTTTCTTGTTATATGCTAAGTATTAGATTTTTAATAACTTCCTCGTTTCTTGCACATCACCTGAAGTAATACGAACGATATACATTCCGTTACTCAAGTGCTCCGTATTTATAGTTCTATTATTACCATAAGATCTATCATTATTTTTAATCATTTTAACCTTTCTACCATCAACTGTAAATAACTCAACGGTTACCTCATCACTTAAGTTTGAGTCATATTCATAAGTAAATGAATCTGTAAAAGGATTAGGATAAATGGTTAAGTTTTGAAGGGTTAAATCAAAATCATCAGTACCTAACGACTTCACTAAATCTGGTATTAAATAGCTATTAAAGGTAAATTTACCATGGCCACTTGGAATAAGTTGACCATCAGAATCTGTATTTTCTGATTGTCCAACTACCGTCCACTCTAACCCGTTAATTTGCCAAGTATCATTTATTGACACCTTTGTACCCGTATAGGCAGCTTCTTTTGCAATCAAGTTATCAATAATATCTTTCATGTCTACATTAGCAGTTATTATATCGGTTGTATAATCAGCAGTAGGATCCGCTTGCACTATGGCATCAGGAACCAAATTATAGGAAGCTACTTCTCCTAAATAACCTGGCAAGGTTCTTAAAATTTGATACGTCAATCCGTTATTTGCTGTAAACTCACCAATATTATTAAAAACATGATTGTCGACCTCCGTATTATTATCATATTTAATTCTTGTTTTCCCACCATTATGAAAGGTATGAACTATAATATCAACTCTATTGCCACTCATATCTCCATTTTCGGTAACCCAGGCCGTCATATTAAGCTGACCTTTACCTCCACTTTCTGGACTCCATTGCCCTTCCATAGCTGTGTTAAGTGGAAAATCAATATCTTTCAAGGCTTTAGGATACCCTCTATCTACAGAGGTGTCCTTTGCATCATGCCATGAGAATTTTTGAATTTTTATATCAAATTCTTTATGTCCTTCCGCAATTACATTTTGATTTTCATATTCTATCCATGAAGGTGAACCAACAGTACCAAAATTCATTTGTATAGGTCCTTTCCATCCATCAGCGATGTAATAATTAGTCCAATAACCATCACCTAAATCTTGTGAAAAAAGAGTGTTAACATCTGCACTTGGCTGTCCCCTATAGGTAATTGTACCATCACCTTTTCCAACTACTATATAAGGAATCTCTGGTATAGCGATAGTTCCCCAAGTAGTACCACCTTCAAAGAGTACCGCTTGAATTCGATTTGTTTCACCTGGCCAACCATTATCCACTATTAAATCGAGCCCTACTGTATCGTTACCCGGAGGAAGTTCTACCCAAACTTCTCCAATTTTATTACTGCCTGCGGCCACTTCATTATCACGAACCTCAACTAATATTTTACTGGTTTGCAATAAATTGTACTTTATGTTAACGCGTCTCAACGTTCCATTATTTATAGGATCCGTTGATGTGTCAACAATTTCTAAGGTATTTTCACCCGTTGGCACATAAGCCTCTACAGTGATATCAGTTACATCTTCAGTTGCTAAATGAGCATAATTGTTATTATGATCAAATAACTGTGCCTGATAACTATAGCCAGTACCTAAAGCACTCGCTGGTATTTTAAGACTTAATGTTTCAGTCCCTGAGCCTGCACTCAATACTTTGCTAATCTCCGTCAAGTTATTGGCATCTTTAAATCGTATAAACGCTGAACCATCTATATTTAAGGTATAGTTAAAGGTTATGTCAACGTTAGTACCAGCAGTTACGGTAGTTGGCGGATCAACCATAGTTATTGAATTAGTTACAGTTACACCTGTTTCTACAGTAATTCCTTCTATATTTTCAGTGGCTATACTCGAACTCCAGTCAGTTGATGAAAAAAGTTGAGCTTGATAGCTATAACCAGTACCTAATTCATCCGCAGGTATTGGAAGACTGAATGTTTTAGACCCAGAGCCTAAATCTACCTTATCATTAATCTCTGATAAGTTGCCATTAGCATCTCTAAATCGTATAAACGCATATGTTGTGGACAAATCTGTCGAATAGTTAAAGGTAATATCGACGTTAGTACCAGCGATTACTGTAGTTGGTGGATTCACCATAGTTATTGAATTAGGTGCAGTTACACCTGTTTCTACGGTAATTCCTTCTATATTTTCAGCAGCTATACTCGTACCCCAGTCAGTCGATGAAAAAAGTTGAGCTTGATAACTATAACCAGTACCTAAAGCACTCGCTGGTATTTGAAGACTTAATGTTTTAGACCCAGAGCCTAAATCTACCTTATCATTAATATCTGTTAAGTTACCATTAGCATCTCTAAATCGTATAAACGCATATGTGGTAGACAAATCTGTTGTATAGTTAAAGGTAATATCAACGTTAGTACCAGCGGTTACAGTAGTTGGTGGATCAACCATAGTTATTGAATTCGACTCACCTTCAACTTTTACAATTATACCTTCGACAACTTCAGCATCTAAAATTTCGTCAAAATCTCCTGAAATAAGCTGTGCTTGATAGCTATAATCGTTACCTACATCTACGGGTGCTTCAAGACTTAAGGTCACACTTCCAGCATCATCAGTTACTTCAACGTATTTTTGCTCCAAGTTGTCACCTGCAGTATTTTTAAAACGTATCAATGCATAAGCAACAGCTATATCTTTTGTATAGCTTAAGGTAATATCAACCATTTCACCAACAATTACGGTTGTTGGAGGATCCACAATAGTTATAGAATTTGCTGAGAGCTTTTCTACGGTTATCCCTCCTATATCTTGCTTAGCCAATTCAGTCCAATCAGTTGTAAAAATCTGTGCTTGATAACTATAACCCGTACCTAGTTCATCCGCAGGTATTGGAAGACTTAATGTTAACGTTCCTGAATTGTCTGTTACCTTATCGGAAATCTCTGACACGTTACCGTCGGCATCTTTTAATCGTATATAAACATGTGCTTCAGCCTGATCTGTTATATAGTCAAAAGTAATATCAACGTCTGTACCCGCCATTACTGTAGTTGGCGGATCAATCATTGATATTGAGTTTGACGGTCCTTTTACAGTGATACCAGTTATATCTTCAGTAGCCAAGTGAGACCAACCAGTTGAGAAAAGCTGTGCCTGAAAGCTATAATTGTCACCTGGCGGCACATCTGGTATTGGAAGACTTAATGTTGCAGTTCCTGTACCAATAGAAAATTTTGCAGAAATCTCTGTCAAGTTACCTGCATCTTTAAATCTTATATACGCATATGCCTCTTCAACTATTGTGTAATTAAAGGTAATGTCAACGTTAGTATTAGCCTCTACTGAAGTCGGCGGATCCACTATGGTAATAGTGTTTTGCCCTTGCACGGATATCACAAAAAGAAGTACTGAAAATAGTAAGAGTAATTTTGTTTTCATAATTACATTTTTAATTGAGTATTAGTTTTAAAAGTTATTTTGGGTATGCTTTTAAGCATTTAATTGGATAAATATAGCAATTTTTTTAATATAAATGTAACTATTACATTTAAAAAAAATGAGGTATATACTAGCTGACTTTCAGAAAGATCCATTTTTAATAAGGCCTATTAATGTAAATGACCTTGCGATGTTAATCGTATTTTTTATTTAATTCAAAAAACATTAAAATAAAAAAAGCCGCCTAAATTTATTAAGCGACTCTTTTCCTCAAATAATTAAAATACTAATTCTTTATTAACTTTTTGGTTTGTGTTAAATCACCAGAAGTAATTCTAAGTACATACATCCCCTTACTTAAATTACCTGTATTAACTGTAATACTATTTGTATCATTGTTACTATTTCTAACGGTTTTGACTCTTCTCCCGTCCATTGAATATAGCTCTAAGACTACAGCTTCTTTTTCAGCGGCATTGTATTGATATGTAAATGAATCTGAAAATGGATTTGGGTATATTAATTCCTCAACACTTGTCGTCTTAATTTTAGACGATTTTAATGATGAACCTCCGTTTAAATTTGGAATGGTATATGAAGACAACGTTAATTTAGCATTACTATCTTGGACAAAAACTCCGCCCACAGTATCACCCGATGATCCTATAAAGGTCCACTCTAACCCGTGAATATACCATTGATTGTCTAAAACAGGAATACTGCTATTTGCATCAACTGAAATCAACTTCTCTAGAATATCTTTCATATTTAAAGAAACACTGAAAGGATTCGTATTAAATGTGGTTTGCCAGATACCATCTCTAGGATTGTTATAAGGTACTATATTGTATGTAGCTGCTTCACCATATCCACCTGTATTTCTTTTTAATACGTGATAGGCGACACCTCCACTATGAATTGTATCCAGAGGTTCTAAATTATCATTAGGATTAGCCGCATATTTTTGAGCTAGATTACCTGAATTATCCCATGTATGAACTATTACATCGCTTTTAGAGTAAGTATTATTATTTAAATCACCTCCTCCATTATACAACCAAGCTGTCATATTTAAAAAGGTACGGCCTTCACTATTAGATGCCCATTGTCCATTGGCAGTGCAGGTAACATCATTATTCAATAGGGCAATTTTAGTTGGATAGCCACGATCAACTGATGGTTGTTTCCAGTTATGCCAAGAATATTTTTGTATTTTTATATCAAATTCAGCATGACTTTGACCTGATTGGAAACCGTTATTGTCCCAATCTACCCATGCAGCCTGTTCCGCGGAACCAAAATTAGCTTGAATATCTCCTTTCCAACCATTATTAACAAACCAATTGGTATAATAACCACTCCCCAAGGATTCTGCAAATTTTGTATTTTGTTCATTTCCTCCAGTGTAAGGTTGACCTCTATATGTAATTGTGCCGTCACCTTTATTAACTAAAATCTGAGGAACTTCTGCTATTGTAATTGGAGTCCACGAATTGCCTTCAAACAATACCGCTTGAATAAGGTTTGTACTTCCTGGGTTACCACTATTTACAACTAAATCAACTCCTACAATATCTGAACCGGCAGCTACGTCTACCCATACCTGTCCAATTTTATTACTGCCTGCAGCTACATCACTATCACGAACTTCTACTAATATTCTACTTGCCTGAAGAACATTGTATTGAACATTTACTCGCTTTATACTTCCATTGTTAATGGCATTAGTAGATGTATTAACAATTTCTAAAGTATTTTCACCAGTTGGCGGTGTGCTTTCATCAGTAACGGTTACACCAGCAATCTCACTCGATCTTCCTGCCCAACCTTCTAAAAGCTGTGCATGAATTTCATAATTACTGCCAATGTTTGAAGGTGCCTGGATCGTCAACGGGATCACATCAGAATCTGCCGTTAGTGAAGATTCAACATCAAAATTTAATTGACTGTTTGAATTCGTATCGTAAAATTTTATTAATACTCTTGCAGTGGGAAAATCTTTTGAATAACTTACGTTAAAAGTATAATTATTACCGGCGACAACTGAGGTAGGACGATTTAAAATAGTAATTGAATTTCCTGTTGGAGGAGGTATATTTGCAACCACTGAGACTGACCCATTATCATCGGCTCTTCCAGCCCAACCTTCTAAAAGTTGTGCTCTAATTTCGTAATGAGTACCAACCGTTGAAGGTGCTAAAACTTTAAAATTTAAAGTACCCGAATTTGCCGTTATATTTGAAACGATATCAAAATTTAATTGACTATTTGTATTGGTATCAAAAAACTTTACCATCACTTTTGCTGTGGAAAAAACTTTTGAATAATTTACGGTAAAATCAATTGAATCACCCGCGACAACTGAGGTCGGACGATTTAACAGTGAAATGCTATTTTGTCCTTGTATTGCAACTGAAAAAAATATTCCAATAAGAAATAAAAAGTATTTTGTTTTCATAAATTTAATTTTAGTGTTTGAGATTAATTTTATTGTTAGTTTTATTTTTATACCATAGGCAGACGATTTTAAATTTATTTTTTGAAGCTACTTATATTCAAAATATTTCACATTTCAATTATTAACTGTCGTATATACACTTATAAAAAATGCAACAAAAATTCTTGGACTGCCGAAAGCAGCATGCTTTTAAGTAACTGAAATGTTATTATAGATAAATATTCACACTTTATACTCCTAATAAAATGTAAACCTTAAGCATTAGCCATTACTAATGTTAGTTTAGTCTATTTACAGTAATCCCCTATTACAATAAATAATCTAAAGTAGATCGAAAATAGTTTTTGAGCAGATAAGATAATACACAATCCTAAAAATATTTTTACAATAAAAATATTTAAAAAATAATTAGCTAACTACTTAACAATGATAAATATATGAAAATATTTTTAATAAGTGTGCTATTTACATTATTTATTTTAACAAAAAATAAAATTCAATAAAAAAAATAAATTTTAAATGAATAAAAAACCAGTGTTATTCTTAATAGTGAGAACCTATTAAAACAATTGATATTTAGCGTGTTTAAATTAAAGAGCCTTCTAATAAAATAATATTAGAAGACTCTTATTGTAAATCTAGAGTAAAAAGTTACATAACTTTAGTTTTTAAATGGTTTAATGTAAAACGTAAATTCATATTCTTTAGGAAGCACTCTATATTTATTTAGTATAGAAATAGCTGTACCACCCACCCCTGACATTTTGTGGTCTAAGTTTAAGGTTACATAATCAACCTCTTTTAATTGACGTTGGTAATATGCTCTTGTCATATTATCAGTATCATAAACTTGGGCACTGGTGTTAAAAGTTTGATCTCCTTTAATAAGTAATCCACTGCCATTGTTATCACTAATTGATGTCCAATACACATCAGTTTTGTTACCGTAATCTTGAGGGATGATATACGGTACGTAATCATCATTTACTGTAGTTTCATATTGTCCAAATTTTGCTCCCGTTTTTCTATCAGGATATGTTTCATATGGACCTCTACCATACCACTTTACATTTTGGAACGTATCTGGTAATTGCAATTGCAATCCCATTTTCGGAATCCAATGTGTAAATTCTCCTGCTGGTGATGATTTTGTTTTCAATGTTATTTCCCCATCCTTAGAAATAGAATACTTAAATATATTATAAAAACCAGTCGCATCTTTATTACTTGAATCAAGTGTAATTATTTTTAAGCCTACCTCTTGTTCATTTTTGATAATTTCCATTGATACCACTTCATGCTCCAAATTATCTAAACCTAACGCATACCATCCATTAGACATGTTCACTGCCATACCCTTCTTTTGGTGTCCTATTGAGGTGAAAAATGTTCCCCAAGCATCCAATTCATTCGCTACTGGAGCTCTCCAAATATTGAATTTTGGACCTTGTTTTAAATATTCTTTCTCTTTATAGATTAACGAAGTGAGTAAACCATTTTCTTTATTAAATGTATAGGTAAAGTCGGCACCCTTAAATAAAATAGTATTGGCAGTATCATTAATAGTTACCCCATCAGTACTGGATATTTCACTTCTCTGTTCAATGAACGGAAACTCAAATTGTTCCCAAGCTACTTCATGTCCTTTTTTTGCCCAATTTGTATCTTCAGAAAGTGTAAAACTTAACTCTAACACATAATGTGTAGCTTCCTTGAAATTTTTGGTTTTATAAGGAATAGTAACATGCTCCTTTTTTAAAGGGGCTAGCTCAATTTTAAGCGTACCTGTTTCTATTTTTTCTCCATTAGCTGTTAAAGACCAATTGGCTTTTAACATATTTAAATTAGTAAAAGTATGACGGTTAAAAATTTCAACCTCACCTGCTGCTAAATTTAATACCTTTACATCTACTGGTTGTGGCGATTTTTTTAATTGCCATAATTCAGGTTGTACACTTCTATCTGGCCAAACCAATCCATAAGTTCGTCCTGGCAATCCGATACTGTAATAGTGAGATTCACTTTTTTCCGATTCAAAATCGAGCCAAAGAGCTGCCAACTTTTTCCATTCTCCATTATTAGCTTCTAAGGCTTCAATTGAAACAACACTATTAAAAATTCTAATGTTATCAATTGTTGTATGGGTTAAATATCCTAAATGATTATCAATAATATCAGCCGTTTTTCCCACATTTACAGGATAGGGACCATTGATGATATTTCCAGTACAACTTTCAGAAGCCACTAATTCACCATTTATATAAAGGACTATTTTTTCTCCATCATAAATACCGGATACTTGATGCCAATTACCAACCCAATTTTGAGGAAGATCAGCTTCTACAAATACCTTTTCACCAGTATGCACATAGAATTGAAGTTTTGTATCACTCGATTGTACGATTCCATATTGATAATTTCCTTTGGTTATAAAATAGGTATCTCCATTATATTTTTCTGGTTTAACCCAAAATGATAACGTAAGTTTATTATCAGAAATATCTAACGCGGTATCTCTATACACCTCTAACCAATCATCATGGCCACTCAAATAGAGGGCTTTACCAAACTTACCTTCTTTTAAAAGAGCTTTGTTCATTAAAGATGCCATTAAGTTATTTGAGGAAGCATCTGGTGTAGTTCTCCATTGTGTATCAATACCAGGACTCACCCAATCCCAAATTGCCCCACCCGTTAGACGTGGATATTTGTAAATAAGATCCCAATACTCATCCAATCCACCAAGAGCATTTCCTGCTACAGACAAATATTCATCCATAAATGAAGGTCTGTCATCATCTCCTAATGCAAAACGCTTCTCTAACATAAATGGTGTTACGTATCTTGGACCAACAATATCTTCACATTTTATTGGATTCGTTTTTGGATCTTCATCACTATTTCCACCATACATCCATGCGGGACGACTTGGATCTATTTTCTTTCCTTCTGCAATTAATGCACAAATATTTTCACCCGGACCACTTTCATTTCCTGCACTCCAAATGATAATAGAAGCATGGTTTCTATCTCTATACACCATTTTACGCATACGATCCAAATATTGCTCTTTCCATTCAGGTTGACTAGATAAATAAATGTTACTGTGAGCTTCATCACCCGTTTCATCTATGATGTAGATACCCAATTCATCTGCTAAATCAAGATACTCCACATTTGGTGGATAGTGACTCGTACGAACACAATTAACGTTAAATTGTTTCATCAAAGTTAAATCCTTACGCATGGTTTCAACATCCATAGCATGTCCCGTTTTTGGGTGCATCATATGACTATTTACTGCATTCAATTTTACAGGCATTCCATTAACATATATGGCTTTATTTTTTACTTCAACTTCTCTAAAGCCTGTTTTATGGCTAAAAACCTCAATAATTGTATTGTTTCTATCCAGTAACTCTAAGGTCAATGTATATAAATTAGGATGTTCTGCCGACCATTTTTTAGGGTTTTCAATCGCATAAGAACCTGCAAATTTTGCTGACTCAACTTTTAGAGTTTTTGATAAAATTTGCTTCTTTTTATCATCAAACAAACGTGCTCGAATGGAATATCCTTCTGTGTTTTCTTCATTAAAATTAGTTACAAACGCTTCTATATATAAGATTGCATCTTTATAATTTTCATCTAAATCTGTAGTAACATAAAAATCGTTTAGATGCGTTTTTGGTGTTGACATTATGTATACATCTCTAAAAATACCCGCAAGACGCCATGTATCTTGATCTTCTAAATACGAACCATCACTATAATGAAGCACTTTAACTGCTATACTATTTTTACCTTTTTTTAAATAAGGTGTAATATCGTATTCAGCGGGCTCCATAGCTCCTTGATTATAACCTACCTCTTGCCCATTGACCCAAACATACGATGCCGACTGTACACCTTCAAAGTGCAGAAAATGTTGTTTATCCTTCCCGTTTTTAGGTAGCGTAAAAGTTCTATAATAAGATCCGATTGGATTAAATTCTTTCGGCACTAACGGTGGTGTAGAAGTGTAAGGTTGACCAATATTTCTAAACATTGGATATCCAAACCCTTCCATTTCCCAGTTTGAAGGAACTTTTATATTATCCCATTTTTTTCGATTAAAACTATTTTTATAAAAATCAACTGGTGCTTGTTCTAAGTTTTCTGAAAAGTTAAATTTCCAAATACCATTAAGACTCGTAAAATTTGGTGATGCTTTCTTTTCCAAGCTAATTGCCTCTTCAATTGTATTAAAAGGCATTAAATTGGTATGTGGCAACATCTGATTACGTTGAAATACTTCTGGATTCTCCCAATCATTTTTAGCTTGTGAAAATGAAAAATTGCTTAGTATAATAAAGCAAAAAACAAAGAAAGAGTTTCTGTATAATGTATTCATATTTTGTATTTTTATAATTCTAACTATTCAGCTCAATTGTTGAAAAAACAAATTAATACTCATTAAAATGAGGTGAATTTATTAATAATTTTTAAGAAAAATGTTTTCATTTTCATATATTTACCAAATATAATGTATTTTATACACTTTATATATTATAGATAAAAAAATCAAATTCTGAT
Source organism: Aureibaculum luteum (assembly GCF_003449015.1). Lineage (GTDB taxonomy): Bacteria > Bacteroidota > Bacteroidia > Flavobacteriales > Flavobacteriaceae > Aureibaculum > Aureibaculum luteum. Next base: position 155,933 of record NZ_QRGD01000003.1, read on the forward strand.
CACTAAATAAAGACGCAATACATAAAACAAAAAACTTATGAAAATTAAGAAACCACTAATAGCAGTAGTAAGCTTTTTTTTAATATTAGCAACTAGTCATGCTCAAAAAGCAAATAATAAAAATCTTCTGTATAAAGATAGTAACTTATCTATAGAAGTTCGTGTAAACGATTTATTGGATAGAATGACTTTAGAGGAAAAAATTTCTCAAATGAATATGCTAAGCCTTAGTGATTTAAAGGTTGATAAAAAAGGACGGATAAGTAAGCAATCTTTAGACTCTCTATTTCAAGGTAAAAGTATTGGAACCTTAGAAAGCCCTTTTATAGGTGTTGACGAAATATCGCAACTTTCTGAAGCGGCAGATACATATTTACGTAAGCATACCAGACTGGGTATTCCTGCTATTCAGATTGCTGAATGTTTACATGGTCAATTGGCTTTCGGAGCTACTATTTTTCCTCAAACCATAGGTCAAGGTAGCACATGGAATCCTGATTTAATTAAAAAAATGGGAGCAACTATTGCCGAAGAAGCAAGTTTTTCTGGTGTTGACCAAGCGTTGTCTCCAATATTTGATTTAGCTAGAGATCCTAGATTTGGTAGAGCCGAAGAATCATTTGGTGAAGATCCTTTTCTTGTCGCAGAAATGGGGAAAGCTTTTGTTATTGGAATGCAAGGTGATCCTGAAATTACTAAAACAGGTATACCAGCGAATAAATTAATGGCTACAGCAAAGCATTACGTAGCCTACAGCACGCCTTTTGCTGGTATTAATCTAGGTCCAAATGAATTGGGCCCAAGAGATTTAAGAAATTTACATATGTATCCTTTTAAAAAGGTAATTCAAGAAGCTAATATTTATTCAGTTATGCCAGCTTATAATGATGTAAATGGTATTCCGATGCACTCCAATAAATATTTAATGAAAGATGTTCTTAGAGATGAACTTGGGTTTAATGGTTATGTTTTTTCCGATTATGAAGCCATTGCAATGCTTAACTATTTTCAAAAAGTCACCAAAGATGCTGCTGAAACGGCCGTTGTTGCATTGGAATCAGGAATTGATTTAGAAGCTCCCAAAAGTTTTGCGTATTCTGAATTGAACAACTTAGTAAAGTCTGGTAAGGTTAATGTTGCATTAATTGATAACGCCGTAAAAAATATATTAACTGCCAAATTTAAAGCCGGCTTATTTGATAATGCATATAAGGCTCCTAAGAAAGTTTCAAGTTTAATTCATACAGAAGAGGCGGTTAATCTTGCACGAGAAATTGCGGAAGAATCGATTGTTTTACTAAAGAATGAGAATAATGTATTACCATTAGACATTTCAAAAATAAAATCAATTGGGGTTATTGGTCCCAATGCAGATCAAGTACAATATGGCGATTACTCCTATACAAAAGATAATGAATCTGGTGTAACTATTTTGGATGGAATAAAGAAATATGCCGATAATAAGTTTACGGTTAATTATGCAAAAGGATGTAATATTACGGGGAATGATCAAAGTAAAATTCAAGCGGCGGTGGAAGTTGCTCAGAATAGTGACGTTGTCGTATTGGTTATTGGTGGTACAAGTAGTGTGCTGTCTGGTATAGGATGGGGAAAAGACATTCCAGGTGATTACCCTACAAGTGGTGAAGGTTTTGATAGAACTACATTAACACCTCCAGGAGTACAACCAGAATTAATACAAGCGATATATAAAACAGGTAAACCCATTGTGTTGGTAATGGTACATGGGAGAGCGTATTCTATTGCATGGGAAAAAGAACATATTCCTGCAATTGTAGAAGCTTGGTATCCTGGTGAACAAGGTGGTAATGCTGTTGCTAGTGTTCTGTTTGGAGATGTAAATCCTTCTGGAAAACTAACAGTGAGTGTTCCTAAAAGCGTGGGACATGTTCCTGTTTTTTACAATTACAAACCATCAGGGAGAGGTTTTTACAGAAATCCTGGTAGTTTAGAAAAACCAGGTAGAGATTATGTTTTTTCATCGCCTGACCCTCTATTTCCTTTTGGTCACGGATTAAGTTATACAGAATTTGAGTATTCCGATTTAATAGTTGAAGATACCAGTGTTGATATGAATGGAATGATAGTACTTTCTTTAAACATAAAGAACACAGGAAAAGTATCTGGAAAAGAAGTTATTCAGGTCTATTTTAACGATAAAGTGAGCTCAGTTACTACACCTGTAAAAGTGCTGAAAGAGTTCAAAAAAGTAACTTTAAATCCATCAGAGCTTAAAACGATCAGTTTTTCTATTCCTATGAGCGAATTTGGTTTATATGATAAGGATATGAATTATATTATTGAACCAGGTGAATTCGATATAATGGTAGGTAGTTCTTCTGACGACATTAGACTTCAAAAAACAATTTCCATAAAATAGTTATTACTATAATTTGTAACGCGATTTTATGTTGCAACAATGGCGATTTATTATTCTATAATTCATTAAACAATAAAAAAACACCTTGTCTATTTTATAAAATAGACAAGGTGTTTACGATATAACAATCGTATAAAATATTTAAATTTATTTAATGAACGATAATGTCTATATGGAAGTGGATGATTTCATTAGAAATTAAGTTCATTTTCATTTCTTAAAGAATACCTTTTATAAAAGCTCAATAAAGAAATCAAATCAACTTAATACAAGTATTAAGTTAAGCTAAAAGGGATAAATAATAGACAATTCCCCTATCACCATTTCAGCATTAACTTAATACTAATTACTAACAAGCTATGAAAGTTATCCTCTTTTAAAATCAGCACATAAAGTTTAAAACAATGCTGAAAGAGATATAAATTAAAACTTAACTATCAAACTAAAATAATTTCAACAGTAAATTTTAGATCTTTTCAAATTTTACAGACTGTATAATAATACCATTGGTTTGGTTTCCGATGTCTAATAGTATTCTAGCCATTGGCGTGTCTGATTTTGTCATTGTAAACGTTTTCTCATAGGTACTATATTCCGAGTCTACAAGAAATATTGAACCACCACCATCATACGGTTGATAACCATCTCTACCATCTCCATCTCCCACGGAAAGTGTGAATGAGAAGTCTCCTTGTGATGGGTATGCTTTTAACACCACTGTCAGTTTATAATTACCACCATTAACCAGCGTTAAATTGGGCTTGTAAAATTGAACATCCCAATAATTAGCCCCTGGAAGGATATCTTTTATTACCATCGTTCTGTTCTCTTCGTACGCATTTGCTGATCCACCTCCATTTTGGTTCAAAACCCATCCGTCAAAGCCACTAGAAAAATCAGATTCATACAATATTTCCGAGCCTAGAGGTATAGAAATTGTATCTGCTAAACCTGGATATGAAATTACAATTTCAGAGGTTCCATTACTATAAACGTCACCATTTACTGGATTCGTTGAGATGCCATAAAATTCAAATTGATCAAATAAAACAATTAAGTCATCACTACCACTTATAGATAGTTTAACACTAAGCCCTTCTAAATCTATTGTTTCACCATCTTGATAGACTAATTTTTCAGGATTGGTTTCAATGTCCATTCCCACTATATCCAATGGTATTACCGTAATAGGAATTTTTACTACTTCTCCTGTTATATGTAAAACCTTAACATCAGTAATGTTAGCTTTTAATTGTTCATCATTTGCGGGATTGGTTGTAAGTTTAAAATTTTCAAATTCTTCATAGCCAACCTCTACTTCACTATTATCAAGCAGTGTTACTCGAATAAGCGTACCAGAAAGATCTAATCGCTCTCCTACAACATACTCACTTTTTAAAGGTGCAGTAACAAGCACACCTTTTAATGGAGCAAACGGTTTTACATTTATTTCTTGTTCTACCGTTACTTCTGTGAGAACATAAGTAACCAATAATTCTTTATTGTCTCTGCCAAGTACCGCTTCGTTCTCAGGAACTGTCGTAATTTCCTCTTTGATATCATCATAATCAAAATCTTTTCTATCTCCATTCTCATAGACTAAGGTAACCACCATATCAGATAAATCTAATTTTTGACCGCTGACATAGCCTTTTTTAGGTTCATTTTTGATTTCTATTGCCGTAACATCGTTAGTAACACTAATAGTCTGTATTAAACCTTTACCTGAAGTGCCTAGTTTTATAGTTACAGATTTATCAGAGAATTCTAAAACTTTACCATTTTCAGGTTCGGTAATAATACCTTCTTGTTCAAAAGAGTCAAAAGGTATATCGATATTTTCACCACCTTTATCTAATGTTATAACCATATCAGACAAATTAAGTTCACTTCCAAGTACATAATTTACTTGTGGCAGTGTTTTCATTGAAACTCTGCTTAAATTAGATAAAGGTTCATCGTCGTTATCACAAGAACTCAAAATAGCTACAAATACAATTGTAAAAATTAAAGATGCAAATCTGAAGCGTGAATTATTTGTTGTTTGTTTCATCTATTTGAAATTTTTTAATGGTCAAAAATTACATATACATTCAAAAACCTTAATGTTTAAAAAAACATTTTTAGATATTTAGGAATGCATAAAATTAAATTTCATTTCTTGTTTTTTAGTTCTTGTACTTTATTTAAGTTCAACCTCAAATTCTTCAAAAATGGCTGTTCTATCACGAATTACAAGGGTGTCTTTTACCACATGTGTTTCTGCATTTGCGGCATCAGCATACGAATAATCTAAATAAATTACATCTCTTGTTTTCCCTCCCCATTCGTCACCATCTTCAACGTATTTTCCAGATCCAGTAATCCCATATTCATCACCTTTAAAGCTAGTAACTGAACACGTACCATCGTCATTAAAAGTAAGCTCCATAACCACATTACCTGGACTAGATGCATCACCTCGGCCAATTAAATTTTCTAACTTCACTTTATTGAAACCAGTAGTTTCAATAAGAATTACCTCATCATTTTCTACATATTCCCCATGGTATGTTCTCCCCACACTGCTAGTAGGAGCTGTAATCAAATCTTCACCTCTTCTAAGATATTTTCCATGAAATTTATTCATATACTTAATACCAAAAAGTGTATAATCTTTTGGTAAAATATCCCAATCCGCAGGGTTTAACCTATCCGGATTATTGACAATACTTACTCCAGTAAGCAAACTATCAATATTATCGGCCTTTGTCATTCTTAGTGGAATTACGTAATTCGTAGTATTTACAGGACCAAAAGATAGCGTATCTTGAAAAAAGGCATCATGCAACTGGACTTTTATGCGAGCTTTGGTATCACCAGAAGAAATTAAAACAGGACTTATTCTTTCCATTGTATAATATTCAGCTGGAAGTGCTTTTACATTCGTCACATTATCCAACAAACTATTATCTATTTCAAAATAGATACTTCGCTCTTGCCCATTTTCTCTTATCCCCGTCATTAATGCGGTAATTTCAAAGTTATGGTCATTGTCAGTTTCATTTAAACCCTGATCATACTTACCCAATATGAGCGTACGTGCAGGAGTTTGGTATGGAAAATAAGTTGCCGTAAAGTCATAATCATCAAATTCTGGTTCAGAATTACTACACGACATCGCGATGAGTGCACTTATTAATAAAATTATATTTCTTGTATTCATCGAGTAAAAAATTTACAATTATTTATTTTAATGATCAATGGGTTTTATCTTTAATTGATAAGCTGTCTTACCATCCCATGTTTTGTTCCAAAGCATCAAATTTTACTAACTCACTTTGAGGTATTGGTGCATAATTAGCGTTTTCTAAATATAATCTTGGTTCAACTACAAATTCATTATAGCTGCTACCATCATATTTAGAACCGATAATATCTGGTATATCATCTAACATATTCCATCTTCGTAAATCAAATAGACGATGCCCTTCAAAACAAAGTTCTAACCTTCTTTCATTACGGATAAGACTTCGCATACCTTCCTTTGTACTGATACCTGCCAAATAGCTATCTCCAGAATCAAGTCCGATACCTGCTCTTTGTCTAATGGCTTCAACGATTATTCTTGCAGACATACCGCCCACCATATTGTCTGGGCCACCTAATTCATTGGCTGACTCTGCTAGCATCAAATAAAGATCTGTATATCTTAAAAAAACGTTCATCTTTTCAGATGCTGAAACATTACCGTCACTACTAATAGTTACTTTAGGATCTAATAACTTTTTAAGATAATAACCAGATCGTGTAGATCGAAATTGCACTTTATCAATCTCATCATTACCACCACCGGCACCTGTTTTAATTATTCTATTATTTAAATCGTTTCCATTATATAAAACATATTTTTTTAATCTTGGATCTCTATTAGCAAAGGGGTTTGCTGCATCATAATCTGGATGCGTTGTTGAAAAAGGAGTTCCATCTAGCATTGGAAAAGCATCTACTAAATTTTGTGACGGATTCAATTTACCTTCTCCATTTAATGATGGTGGATAATGTTGTTTTTCTAACCATGTGAACGAAGGGGAAACATTGTCTCTCCAAAGTACTTCTGGAAAATTACGTGTACCTATAGAGAAATCATAAAAATCGTAATAACCTGTAGGATCTAAGCCTGTTATTCCTCCATTATCATTTAATAAGTCAGCAAGAATGTTTGCTGTTTTTTGATAATAGTCACCAGAACCATTCATAAAGGCAGGACTTGCAGCCAAAAGATTCAACTTTGCTTGAAAAGCCTTAATAATACGACCATTTATACGTCCGTCTTGATTTTTACCAAAAACAAACTGATATCTATCATCATCTGTTCCATTATAAATAGACGGTTGATTGGACAAGTTTCCATCCCAATCCATAGGTAAATACTCTAATGCTTCATTAAAATCTTCATTTATTCGATCTACAGTTTCTTCAAATCCAAGTCTAGGCAAATTAAAATCAGCGTCATAATCTAAAAATTCTGTAATGTAAGGTATACCTAAAAGTTCACCAGAAGTTCCCATCCCAGCATGTTCTTGTAGAATCCAAAAATGTCTTAAGGCTCTCATGGCTATAGCCTCGCCATACATACGTTGTTTAAAAAGATTGTTCGTTTCTTCATCTCTTTTCCAAACAACCTCATCAATGATACTAAGAAATTTATTTACATAAAGCACTTTTTCATATTGAGACCATCTATTGGAAAAGGGATTTTGTGCATTCCATTCTCCAGTAGCCATTCTACGAAATCCACTTAAATAATTGTTAACAGCATCATCAGTTGCCGAATCGTTAAATAATACTTGATTGGACATACTTCCGTACGCATCTAACAATAAACCTTCTGCCATTGCTGGGTCAGAAGTTAGTCTATCATCTCCAGCTAGATTTTCATCTAGAGGTTCAAAAGTATCACATCCTACGACGGATAAAAGCATTAATGAAAGGAATGTATATTTGATAAAAGTTTTCATATCTAGATCTAATTTTTTCAGTTAAAACTTTACTCTAAGTCCCAATGAGTAATAACGGTACGATGGTGCATACCCCAAACTTAATTGTTTTATTTCCTTGTTATTGGCAACCATTAAAAGGTTGGATCCACTAGCGTACACACTAAAATCTTCCATATTAAGGTTGGACACCCATGTTTTAGGGAGATCATATGTTAGCTGGACACGTTCAATTTTAAAATTACTGTTGTCATACATCCAAAAACTAGATGTTTTGCCAAAGTTATTGGTATTTTCAATAGAGGATAATCGTGGAAAAGTAGCAGTATTTGCTGTAGCTTCCGTCCATCGTCCTCGAACAATTTCAGAATATTTATCACCTGCTTGAGGACGATAATAACTGTCTGAAATAAGTGCATCACTACCTACTTGAGCCGTTAAAAGTGCAAACAAAGTAAATGCCTTATAGTTTAATTTAATGTCTGTTCCAAAAGTCCAAGGAGCATCCCATCTACCAATAACAACTTGATCTTGATCATTTACAACACCATCATTATTTATGTCCTTATATTTTAAGTCTCCAGCTTGCACATTACCAAATTGGGCAGGAACGCCGTCCTTTAAAGAACCATCTGCATTAAAATCATCAACTCCAAAGAAACCTAAAGATTCTAACCCCCAATAGGCGTCAATAGATGTTCCTTTTCTATATTGATAATCATCTTCGTATACTTCATCTACTTTGGTCAATTCAGAATCTGTATATAGAACTCTTGCTCCAAGATCTACAGCTAAATCTCCAAATTTGTCAGTATATCTAATCCCTAGTTCAAAACCAGAGCGTAGTTCTTCATTAAAATTTGAATAGGGTCGAAATGAATTATAATATTGTGGATATAATGTAGATACTCTTGTTACTTTCTCTTTTAAGCTTGAACGAAAGTAATTAGCTTCTATCGAAAATTTATCATAAATAAGCCCTTCAAAACCAAAGTTAAAGTCCATTCTTTTCTCCATTCCTAAACTATTATTTTGGCCTCTTTCAATTGTTGTATAACCATTAGAAGAAGTTGAACCGTACCTGTCTCCCCAATAATAACTACCTCCATTTTGTTGGTATATGGCGTCATATAAAAAGTATCCTGGAATACCCACATCTGAATATATTGTACCCATCGAGGTGCGTATTTTAAGATAATTTAACCAAGATACATCCTTTAATGCAGGCTCTTCTGTTAAAATGTAAGCAAGACCAACTGTGGGTGCTAATTTCCCTCTATTACCTTCAGCTAATTTAACAGAATGAATATAAGATGCGTTTAAATCAAGTAGAAATTTATTTTTGTAACTATAGTTTAAACTTAAAGCAACGTTACTATTTTTTTCAGATTGTTTTACAGACTTTACATACGTGTTATTTGTAAAACCTATTAATGACGCTTTAATAAAATGATCTTCCTTAATTTTCTTTTCATAGTTTAACAAACCAAAGAAACCATATCTAATAACAAATGAATTTGTTTCCACCGTTTCTTCTTGCCCTCTGCGGTCTGCACTCCCTACATTTACCAAATCAATTATTTTGTTGTCATCATTCCAAGTGGGCTGATAAATAGCAAACTGGTTTTTTACAGTTAAGTTATAGCTATTATAAAAATCAAAACTTAAATATGTTTTCGCTGATAAGCCTTCTGTAATGGAACTAAGATCAAAATCTATAGAATTATTTACTTGACTAATTCGTGTCATGTTCGTTTGCTCTCCTCCTGCTATGACATTTGCCAATGGAACATTATCACTATATGATTGGTTACCTCCCAAAATATATCCATCATACTTATTGGCTGCTTCAACAATACCTTCTAAATTAGAATTACCCGTAAAATCTATCATGCTTACAGGCAATAATGGAGCATAAAGATTGGGTCTAAAAGTTTGGCCTGCATTGTATAGGTTAGTTAACGAACTTTTATTTCTTTCAATAATGGCAACCGCATCTAAGCTACTTGTTATCCAACTATTGATTCTAAAGTCAATATTTCCCCTTACGTTAAAACGTGTCGTTCCTTTATCATTATCACTAACATCTTGTAGGCTTCTATCCGATTTAAAACCAACATTTATATAATATTTTGTGTCTTCCATCGCACCAGAAAAATCTGCAAGAACGTTAGTAAACGATGACTGAGATTTGAAATAATCGCTTGAGTATAGATCAATATTTGGATATCTATATGGATTTATTCCACTATTAAAATTTGCTATTTCGTCATCTGAATACGTCTGACTTAAACCGTCATTTGCACGAGCCTCATTATAATATTTCATGTACTCACCTGAATCCAGATATTTAGGCATCGCCACTGGGTTTTTAATTCCAGAACTGGCACTGACATTAAATTCTTTTTTATTGGAACCTCGCTTTGTTGTAACGACAATTACACCATTTTTTGCCATAGACCCATACATCGCAGCTGCACTTGCATCCTTTAATACCGTAATTTCTTGAATTTCTTCCATATTCAGCAAGTCAATGGATCTTCCCGGAATACCATCAACAACAATAAGAGCATCACCTAAACCACGGATATTGCTACTGTATTTAAGTCCAGTAATTCTACCGTTTAAAGCATCTCTTACCCATTGTGTATTGTCAAATTTCAAAAATTTATCAGGGTTTATAGAAGATACTGAACCTACTATGTTACCATTCTTTTCAATTTGAAAACCTAAATTTACCTCCCTATCAAAGTTAGACACCAATTTAGTGCTATCAATAGCAATAGTATCTGTTTGCGTTTGTTGGATATTTTGCCCAGCTAATGCGTAAGAAAACAGTAAATAGCTTCCTAAGCACAAAAGTGATTTATTATGTTTTATAAAGTGTATCATAAATTGGTTGTTATTATCAAATACAGAAAACAGTTAAGTGTTACCATCCAGGATTTTGAGGAAAACCTTCATACAATTCAGTATCGTTTTTAGGAAGGGGTAACCAGTAATGTTTTTCGTCAAAAACTCGAGTTCTTAAAACTTCTTCTACCATATTAATTGGCTTGCCTGAGGCATTTCGATTAAAACGTAATCCTGTTTTTAGTTTATATTTCATGTTAGTTCCCTGTTTCCATCTTCTTATGTCCATCCATCTATGATTTTCCCATGACATTTCCATAGCACGTTCACGACGAATTTCTTCCATAAATACATTAGGGCTTGTTAAGTTTACTGCACTTACATTTAGGCTACCATCAGGCATTGCCCGTTCTCTTATTTTATTTATAGCATCAACAGCAGAAAGATTAAATCCACTCGGTTTTCCATTAACTCCATAACCCATAACAGCAGCTTCTGCATACATTAAATACACATCAGTTAGTCTTACATGAACTCTCCAAGCAAATAAACCTTGATTATCATATTTATTAAATGATCTTGGATACCATTTTTTTGCTACATATCCTGTTCTTGTACCATTGCTTTTCCCTGGGTATCGGTGGGCACCGCCATCGTAAAACTCTGCATATCTATTTACGGCATCAGCACCAGTAGCAGCTCCTAAATTATCAACTAATTGATCTCCATCTACAACAATCCATTTATAAAAACGAGGATCTCTATTTGCCCATGGGTCATTAGGATCATAAAGCGGACTTTCATCACAAGACAGTCCATCTTTCATTCCAAAATAATTGTGAATATAGTTGTGTGTAGGAGAATTTATAGCATTAGAGTTGCCAATTGCACCCAATTGCCAAGCATCTCCCATATAGCCTCCAAACCATCCTACAAATCCAGATTGCCCAAAAATGTATTCTGAATTATAAGAATATTTTCCGTCCGTAGAATAAAAAACAGATTCGTAATCATCCCATGGAACAAGTTGATAGCGAGGAATATCAATTACTTTTGCAAAAGCGTCCGCAGCTTGTTTACAAAGTTCTACATTGTACCCATAAGTATCATTACTATTTTGCATTAAAGGACTCGCAGCGAATAATAAATTTTTAGCCTTTAAAGCTAAAGCGGCACCTTTTGTTAATCTAAACATATTTTGCCCGTTGGTTTTTACACCTGGTTGCCAATCTGAATCATCCCAATCTTCTGGTAATAAGGCAATGGCCTTATCAAAGTCTTTGTCAATTTTAAGTGCAGTCTCAGACCATTCTGTAGGTCTTTGTAACTTCCAATCATCTTTTAATACATGGTCAATGTAAGGCATAGGCCCCCAAAATTTCATGATTTCATGATGAAAGAAGCCTCTAAAAAAATAAGCCTGTCCCAAAATGGCATCTTTTTGTTGTTGCGTTGCATCTACCATCAAAGAATCTGCACTAGCAATAACAATATTAGCCTTTCTTATACCTGCCCAACTACTTGGCCATACAGCACTTTTGTCAAATGGAAGACCAGAACTAGTATTTGGATTTCCACTAAAATAATTAAAATCATTTTGCCAATCCCAATATCTCCCTTCATCAGAGGAGTAATCAAATATCCATGTCTCAACGCCTATAGAATCTTCTCCATAATAAGAGTAATACGACCAGAACGGAGCAGAATAATCTACAATCATGGCATACATTTCTTCTACAAAACCTTGAGCATTTTCAAAATTTTTGAATACTTCTTCTACTGTGAGATCTGTTTCAATGGTTTTATCTAAATAGTCCTCGCAAGAATACATCATTCCAATTAGACTTAATAAACCGATTAATTTGTATAAACTTCTCATTGTCTTTTATTAAAAATTAATTGTTAGTCCTAAATTCATTCTTTTAAACGTAGGGTAGTTACCTCTAAACTCAGATTGACTACCTACATTTTCCTCCCTATCATCAGGAAGATCAGACCAAAATGCCAAATTATTACCACTTAAAAATATTCTGTATTGACTACCATCTTTTGATCCAAAGGTGTATGCAATTTCCATGTTCTGTAATCTAAGAAAGGAAGCGTCATACCAATCTCTATATGGATCCGTAGCTCCAGATGCCCCTCCAAAAGAAGGAAGAATTTCTGTTCCATTAGGATTACTTACACTCCAATAGTCTGATTTATCATCAAAAAACAAAGGTGTTTGAACTGCAAATGTTCGATCTTGATATTGTTTGGTTGTATTACTAACACCATAAAACTGAATCATAAATGTAAAATTCTTGTATCCAGCTCCTAAAGTTAAGTTATAGGTGTTTTGAGGACGAGTAGGATACCCATAAGGTACATTATCGTTGGCATTTATTACACCATCTCCGTTATAATCAATCAAGTCGTAAGACCCTGGTCGCACTGCTCCTTGATTATTTTCCACAGGAGAAGAACCATAAACATCATCCCATGATTGCATCATATCTCCACGTATTGTTGTGCTATTTTGTCCAATAGGAAATCCTTCCTCTTTTTGATAAGCTTCTTTAAGTTCAGGATCTTCTTTGAATATCACCTCGTCTCTGGCTGTGGTATAGGCAAAATTAGCCGACACATCCCAATCATCAGTTATTCTTTGTTTAAAGTTTAATGCTATTTCCAATCCTTTTACACTGGTTTCGCCAAGGTTTACATCAGCTGGATCAAACCCAAAGAAACTAGGTACGCTTCGGTTATCCGCAGGAATGATAATATCATGTCTATCTTCTTTAAAAAAGTCTACATCTAATGAAAGTTTATTTTCTAACACTGCCATTTCAAAACCAATATTGGCCTTTTCAGAAGTTTCCCATTGTAAATCTGGATTCCCAAGAACGCTTTCTTTGTAATACGTATAAGGTGATTGGACACCCCAAACATTAGAGTTATTCATATAAGCACTACCGCCACTAGACCATTGAGATAAATAAGCCCATCTATTTCCTGCAGCATCATCACCAACAACACCATATGAACCGCGTATTTTTAGTTTATTTAGCCATGAAACGTTATCCATAAAAGATTCGTTGCTAATCATCCATCCTAAGGCAGCAGAAGGAAATAAGTCAAACTTATACCCAGGTCCATATTTTTCAGAACCATTATATGCTCCATTTAAATCTATAAAATAGCGATTATCATAATTATAAACTAGCCTACCTACCCAGTCTTCTCTATATCTTGGTAACATATCACCAATAGCATACTCTTCTCTGTTCATCAATGCCAATACGCCTACATTATGTTTTTTTGCAAAAGTTTTGTCATAATTCAATGAAAACTGATAGAAAAGTCTTCTGCTGGTTTGCCAATCTTGAATCTGAAGAGCATCTCTGTTCCAAGGTTGTATCACATAATCAAATTGATTAGTACCTGAAGGAGAAACTATTTGCTCAGTACCATCTGAAAGGTAAACTCTATAAATTACATTATCAGTTCCTGTAGGGTCAGTCTCCTTAATACCACCTTCACCTCTAAAATTATTATCATAAGACAAAGACCCCCTAAAAGATAAGCCTTCTGTAATAAAATCTAATTTTTGTGTAAGAATAAAATCCGTATTCACCTGAACCCTGTGGTTTTTTGTAGCTCCTTTGGCAGATAGTATTACTGCTGGATTAGCCAACTCATAATTCTCTACTAAAGTTCTCCCATAGGTTCCATCAGGATAAATTGGATAAAATAAACTTGGTGCCAAATTATAGATACTGCTATAAAGCAATTGACTATCTGCATCATTTCCATTTTGCACACCATAATAACCAGAAAGGTTTACAGACAAACGCGTACTCTTGGTAACATCAAAATCTATATTACTTCTAAAGTTAAAACGATCATAATTAAAATTTGCTTCGTAGTCTCTACCGTTGTTAAAAGCAGACCCATCAAATATATCTCCGACATGTTGATACGTAAGTGCACCAAAATATTTAACAGCATCAGTACCTCCACTTACAGAAAGATTCACTTTGTGATCCATCGCAAAATCCTTTTGAGTAACATCATTCCAATCCACATTAGGGTAAATGTAGCGATCTGTTTCGTTTCTAGGATTTCTATACCTATCTGCTATATCAACAGGGGTATACTGTCCCCATAAATCATCTCTAATTGGCAATACTCTTTCTATAGCCTCATTCGTAACCATAATGCCATCATAAGAATCGTATTTTTGGGGTAATTTTGAAGGTACTTTTATTGTGGAAGTTGCAGAAATAGAAAGTCTTGCTTTTCCTTTCTTCCCACGTTTTGTAGTAATAAGGATAACTCCGTTAGCACCTTTTACACCAAATACCGCAGTTGCCGAAGCATCTTTAAGTATTGACATGCTTTCAATATCGCTAGCATTTACATCACTCATACTCCTTTCTATACCATCAACAAGAACTAATGGCTGTCCACCACCGTTCCACGTACTTTGTCCACGAATATATATAGCAGGATTCTCATCACCAGGACGTCCGGAAGAAGAAACAGTTACTACACCAGGTAAACGCCCAGTAAGTGCTTGCCCAACCGTAGACACACCACCAGATTGCATTAAAACATCTCCGGTAACCTGTACAATAGACCCTACCACACTTTCCTTTTTCTGTTTACCATACCCAACGATAACCACCTCATCAAGAGCAGATGCTTCAGCTACCATTACAATATTTATTTCCGTACGACCATTAACACTAATGACTTGCGTACCAAAACCTATAAAACTTACTTCTAATTTTGCATTTTTAGGTACCGTTATGTTGAATGTACCATCTAGATCAGACATTACTCCATTGAGTGTTCCTTGCTCAATAATATTAGCACCGATTACTGGACCAAATTCAGCCTCGGTTATAGTGCCATGCACCGTAATAGTTTCCTGAGAATCCGTTTGTGCTAAAACGGTCAAATGGGAAATAAAGATCAACAATACAAACAGTATTATATTGATAACGTACTTAAAACTAGAATTAGGCTGTTTTGTGTAAGGAATTCGTTTTTTCATCTCTAAAATCTGGTTGATACTTCTTTTAATTGGTTCTTAGAGTTCAAAAGGCTAAACACCCTGCTCTAAACTTAACCCATCTCCAACTACATTATTTTACTTTATTTTAATAGTTAAATCAGTTATTATATCGAGAAATAAATTTGATATAGAAACTCAAGAAAACTATCAATTTATTAATTGGATACTAAATGTCAAAAAATATCTTAATGAAATAAAAGTCGACATAAAGCACTTCTTTTATATTAAATGTAGTTTTTACATTTACAAATGTAAGAAAAGAAATTTATATTTAACAAATATTTCACAAAAAAAATGTACTTATAACACTTATGTTTTGTAAACAATGATATTTATCACTTTATTACATTATTTTTAGCAATCATTTAATACAAATAACACAGAGCCATACAGTGATTAAGAAGAATACCTAATTAAGACCTTCATATGAAAGCTTTGAATTTAAAAACATAACTTTACCTTATAAAAATCATATTTTACTAACCTTTGATTGTTTTATTCATGGTTATTATCAAAAAAACATAAAAAATATTCTTAAAAAATATTCTTAAAAAATATTAATAAATCATTTACGAATATCTCCAGTTAAAATAATTAAGAGCATGTCATAGTATTAAAAAAATTATAATTGGATTTGTGATTAAAATATTGTTGCGGGTAGTTTATGTTTAACCACAATATTAAAACTAAACCTAAAAAATTGATTATTTGGGGAGGTTGATCTTATTTCAATCACGTTATGATAAGAAGAAAAAATGAGAGGTTTTAATTCCGTAGCCTTAAAGGATCGTAAAATTTTAGAATTATGGATGTAAAATATAAAAGAGATCATTATTTACTGCAAAAAAGTATCTTGATTGCGAATAATAATGAACTCTTCTGGTTAATTTTTTCAAATAATTAAACCTTAATCAACCTTTTTCCATTTTGTCAATGCCTCTAAATAATAATAATCGGCATAATTCAAAGGCTTGTCATTTTCTTCACCAGTATGTATATTACCTACAGAATGCATTAGTAAAAAGCCCTGGTTCTTACCATAGCTCGCTAAATAATTATCAGTTGATAATCTTCTTAAAATCTTTTCTGCATAAGATTTCATTGCCACACTTTTCTCTGGCACATATTGTTGTAAGGAAAGTAAAGCAGAAGCTGTTATCGCCGCCGCAGAAGCATCTCTTGGTTCATTTGGAATCTTAGGAGCATCATAATCCCAATATGGAATTAAATCTTCTGGAACTTTTTTACTCTCCATAATATAATTAGCAATGCCTTTGGCTTGATTTAAAAATATGGTATCCTTTGTGTTCTCATAAGTTTGTGTGAAACCATATAGCCCCCAAGCTTGTCCCCTAGCCCATGATGACGGATCTGAATATCCTTGAGCCGTTTGCTTACTTCTTACCGCTCCTGTTTTTGAATCATAATCAACCACATGAAAACTGCTATAATCATCTCTAAAATGGTTTTTCAAGGTCGTTAATGCATGTTTTGTAGCCACATTGTAAAAAGTGGAATCTTTTGTAAATTCAAAAGCTTTATACAGTAATTCAAGATTCATCATATTATCAACGATTACGGGTACATCCCACCCTCTTTCTGAAATCCACCCCATATCTGGTGTCGTATCCCAAGATTGTATTACTCCGATTTCAGGTCTATACCTTGTTATTAAGGAGCGAGCTCCTTTCACCAATACCTCTTCAAACCTTTTTTCTTTAGTGACCACATAACCGTTACCATAGCTACAGTCTAACATAAAGCCCACATCATGTGAATTTGTAATGTATTTCACCGAATCAAGTGCTAGCGTAAATTGTTCTGCATAATCTTTCCATTTATTTGAATGATTATATTCATATATATACCATAATGATCCGGGAAAAAATCCACTTGTCCAATCTTGAAAAGGTTTTAAACGCAATTCACCCTCTTCCGTAATACCTCTAGGTTGTAACAATGGCTTATTATTTTCAATACGATGAATCAAACTGTCGTATTGTTTTTCTGAAAACGCAAAAACCCTGCTTATAAGTTCTTCTTTGGTCTCAACTGTTGTTGCAATCGCATCTTTTTTCTTAACATCTTCACAACATGTTAAACTAAAAACTATTGCAATTATTAATACCCATTTATTGTTGTTCATTTTCTACTGTTTAATTATTTGTAAACCCTCTGTTAGTTTTATTTCCCTATTGTTAAACTTAAAAATACCTGTTGTTCCTTTAGGCAATACTATTTCTCCCTTTACTTTATTGCCTTTCTTTTTTAAATTTACAACAATATCACCGTTAGGATGAGGCATAACAGCCTCAAAACCCTTTAAATCCCCAAAATGAGGTTCAATAGCTATTTCTTCAAAATTCTTACTTAGCGGATAAATTCCAGCAACAACTTTTAAAAAGTGATAGTTAGGTGAAGCTGACCAAGCATGACATTCTGAACGCGGATTAATATCGGTTTCTGCAAAAGTAGTAAGCCCTTGATCTAACTGATTTGTCCAATTTTGCAATAAACTACTATATAAATTACCCAAACCTGATTTTTGCAACGCTTCAAATAAGTAAAACTTATAATAAATGGTGGTTTGAATTAAATCTTTATCATCTAATATTTTATGCATCAACGCTTTTTGATCTTCTTTAGGGACTGCATCAGTTAAAATGGCCATGATATTGGTATGTTGTGAAAATTGTTTTTTATTAGGTGTTTCCGCAAACATTCCTTTTTCCGTTACAAAACAGTTTTTTACAACACTTTGACGGATTCTTTTTTCTAACTCTAGATACCTATCAGCTTCCTCATTATAGCCTAAATCTCTAAAAATTTGTGCTGCATTTTGTAATGTTTTTACAAATTGTAAGGCAACGGATGCCGAATAACCATCATCTGCTCCTGGAGGAATTCCATTTGGATACCCCTGTGCCCAATCTGTAAAATTCCACCATTCCATATTTGTTGGCATATCGCTTTCATCAACTTTAGCTGTCCACCAATCAATTACAGTTTTCATTCCTGGAATAAACTTCTTTACAAATTCATCATCATTTTTGTACATGTGATAATCGTGCAACATATTAACCCATAATAAAGAATAGGTAGGTATTACCTGAACAATATATGACGGATATCTACTTTGCGTTAAACCGCTAGGCAACCTTGAATTATCAAACATTTCAATTGCCTTTCGCATCAATCTATCATCACCATCAACACTAATAGATACAATGGCTTCTATTCTAGTATCACCAACATACTGCAACTGTTCGTAATACGGATCTATAAAACTCTCAACGGCTGAATTTCTAAGTGTTAACCAAGAGGCATCCCAAATTTGAGTTAATACTTCATTGTCTGTTTTAAACTTAGCATTTTCTTTAAAAGGATAAGCTGTATAAACCCCATAAAAATCATCAATTAGCAAGTCCTCTTCACCTGTTTCTATATCTAATTGTACAAATCGATATGTTTTCTGACCAAAGGGTTTAAATTCTCTATTCATACCGCCATCAGGCTCAATAATATCATAATATCCCAGAATATGTTTTCCTTCTACCACATTTCTATTTCCTTTTTTCCAGTCTTTTTCATACATCGCTTCCGAATACGTCACCTTTATCTGGCTCTCTTTTCCCTTAGAATATTTCAGTTCTGGATGTCCAATCGTATGGTGCGATTGATCTAACAAAAGACTTACTTTTTTATTGGGAGGTATTGTAATACTTCCTTTTCCCTTTATAAAGTCATCATTAGCATCTATTCCAACACTTCTGGCAATTTTATTAAAACGTTGTTCCGACTCTTCTAAAAACGGAATTGATCTTGGCACTAAATACCAAGTACTTCCATATAAAAAACCACGCCCTACCGCAAACTCAACAGTAGCCAATTTAGGGTCTAACCAATTTACATCGTCATAATCAATTTCTTTCCATCCCCATTGGTGCTTTTTTGAAATCAGTTTTTCTCCAGGACCGGCCGCATAATAACCACGTAAAGAATCACTAACAAAAGGAATACTTTTAAAACCTTCGTCGTTTATCACTTTCCATTTTGAAGCCTTTCCCGTATTTAAATCAACTGGATTACTTTTCTCACCTTGTAAAATAAATGCGGTTTGAAAAGTCATAGAAGATGCTTTCCTATATTCCCCAAAATTAACCACCTCAGCTGCAATTATATTTTTACCAACTATTAATTCATTCGCAATATCAATTGTTTCGTATCTGTAATTATTAATATCAGAAGATGATGGTCCAGAAATAATGTATCTACCGTTTACAAACAAACGATAACGATTATCTGCTGAAAGATGAACTATAAACTTTTCAGGCATCGCTTTTAAGTCAAAGGTTCGTCTAAATAAGAATTTACGTGCATCTAAAGTTGATTCTGTGGGATGTGTAATCCATTGTGAAGTCCATGCATGTTTAAGTTGTGTAAATTCTTTTCCTTCATGATTAATTTTCACAACAGATTCTTGCGATAAAACACTAAAGATTGACAAACAAAACAACAGGCAAAATGAAAGATAAAATTTATTGACAGTACCAATTGCTAATTCTTGTTTTTTCATATTTAATTTTTATATCTTATAAACTAGCAAACTTGATGTAGTTTATTATAATTTTTTTTAATCTCGGATAAATCTAATTTTGGGGTTTTGTGACTTTAAAATTATCAAAATAGATATATGAATCCTTCTTTGGTGCCCAATCTTCAGCATTACCACCATGAAATGTTGAAAAATAGAACGAATCAATTTCACCTAATGGAGCCAAACGATACCTTACTTTATCATCATGTATTACCTTTTCATTGTCTATCCAAACCTCCATTACACCATTGAATTGATCACTGTCATTTAATTTTATATGTTGTTTTATTTTATACCATTGTCCTGGTTTAAAAAAAACATTCGTTTTAACACTGTCTCCCCATTTGTGCTCCATGTCCATATGATAAAAATAGACGATTATTTCTCCATCTGCGATCCACATATAACGAGCACTCCAGCCTTCACCATTATCAGGATGAACACCTCCTGTATATTTCTCCCCACCACTTGTTAACCCTGGTAATTTACCTCCCAAGCGAAAATCAAAACCTTCCATAAACTTTATGTTATACTCCAATGTATATTCTGAAGCTTTTGGTAATGGCTTGTCAAACTGTATTCCTCCTTGCTTGGGACCTATTGAACCTTTAGGATAAAGTACTTTCAACACTTTTCCATGGGTTTCATCTAATTCAATCGTAGCCCTATCCTTAAGTAATTTCCAATTTACATCTCCAACATCCTTATTTAAATTATTTTCAGTGTACGGACCAATAGTATTACCCTCAAAATCAAGATTAAAAACCTCATTATTTGAGTTATTTACTTGAAGTTTATTTGAACCACAACTGATGGTAATTAATGCACAAATTACTACTATCGAAAAACGTATTTTCATAAACAAACTCTTAAATTTTTAAATATTTAAACATAAACCTCTTTGTATAGTTACTGCTTTTTTTGATTCAGGCAGCAGACAATCTCCTTGTCAAACATGCCACATTCCTTCATAGACATCAAGTATAACTTCTTTATCAAAGTTATCTAAAACCCTATGAAATCGAAAGGCATTACTTAAAAATATATCCTTTTAAAATGACCTGACCATGATCTGGTATTGCCTTTACTAAAGCGTATTTATTTTGATTGTAACTAATAATTTCACTTTCTATTTCATTTCCATTTTGCGTTGCAGAAAGGGACAACCAATTATTTGCTAAACGTACTTTTATAGTTAAGGGATAATCAAAGATTTCATCTTTCATTTTATCCGTTAAACTTATTGACATGGAATTTTCAGAAATAGAATCTACACTTAAAGAATGGGTAGCATATTCTTGAGCATATTTTGCAACATCAGGAAAAGTCCCAATCCATAGCTTATCCTCTTTTTCTTTTAGATATTTAAAAAACGCATCTGTCTTTTCTTGTTCATCAGGTGTTGAAACCTCATGAAAATGTGTACTTCCCCATCCTCTATAATAATTCTTTCCCTCTAGCTTTGAAGTATTATCGAGCAAAGGCAACATGTAATGATTCCGTGTACTATCATTACTATAAATGTGTGGATTACTGATGCTTCTAACTTGTTTAAAATCAATTTTATTTGCGGGATTTAACAGACCAATCACCCCTCTACTCGCAATAAAATGATTAGCAACTTCATCTACATTTCCTTCTCCCCAAGGATAAGCATAGGTTAAACATTTCTGGTTTTCAATATGCTTTTCAATTTTAGTTTTTGTACGATTTAATCTTTTATTATAGACTTTTAATGAAGGATATTCTATACCTCTGACTTTATCTTCATACCAATTTCTATCATCATGCCCCTGGATTGCATTTCCCGCCTTGGAGAGTTCATTAAACAAATCCCAATTCTTTACATTATATTTTTTATCAGCTTCCGTAATAACAAACCATGTATATTTAAAACCATATTTCTTCTGAAGTTCCATCCAAAAGTAAATATCTTTTTCATAATTATCATCAATGGTAATGGTAAAAGCACTCAATTTGTCATCATTCCAAAGACATACGGAAGCTTCTCCAATAGTTTGTGACCAAACTTTATCCGTTATTTCAAATCTAGCAAGTGCAGTATCTTCAAGAATAAAAGTATCTTGTGCATAAGTACCCATTGCGAATAGCAGAAAAACTGATATGTATAATTTTTGTATCATTTTAATTTGCGTTATCACTAACTAATTATGTTTCTCCGTCTAAAAACTATTTCCAATTCCTATCAGAACGGTTGAAAAAATAATCACGGCTAGTCCAAGCCATAAAGTACGCATGGTTTTCGTTGATACACCTTTCCATTCTTTAAAGTATATTCCCCAAAGGGTACTGAATATAATAATAAATGCCATGTGCAAAGTCCAACTGGCAAACTCATATTTTTCGCCTAAAAAAGTTGTACCCATACCATAAAAGAAAAACTGAAAATACCAAGTTACGCCTCCAGCTATTGCTAATAAGTAATTTTTTGGTTTATTAGGAATGTTTTTGTCTGTAAAATCACTAAATGTTTTATTTTTTATACTTAAAATTATGGTCCAAATAAAATTAGTTAAAAACCCTCCCCAAAGTACCCAAACGATAACAGGATTATTCTGAAAAATATCTTTAACACCTAGCTTTAACGCTTCTTCTGCAATAGGCTTACCTGCTGTTAATCCAAATGCAAAACAAGCACTTAAAATACCCGAGATCACAGCGATAACCATACCTTTAGAAAGATTGAATTCTGCTACAGCTTCCTTTTGCTCTTCTGCATTTAAATCCTTCTCTTTTAAGATACCCGCTTTACCCGCTATGGCTATACCTATAAGACTTATTATTACACCTATTAAAACAAGAATACCTCCTTTTGTCTGAAGCAATTCCGAAAAAGTACCGTTGTAAAGTGGTGGTATTAAAGTACCGAAAGCAGCTGTAAAACCTAATGCAACCGCCATACCTAAACCAATACCTAAATAACGCATTGACAACCCGAAAGTGAGTCCACCAATACCCCAAAGCATTCCAAAAAAGAAAGTGTAAAATTTGGTTTCAGAATCACTAGCTCCCAATACTTCAATAAGATTTGGAACTGTAAACCATGCCATAATAATTGGTGCAAAAATCCATGCAGCAAATCCTAAAACGAGCCAAGATGTCTCCCAACTCCATTTTTTTATCAACTTAAATGGAATGTAAAAACTACCCGCGGCAAATCCACCAATTGCATGTAACAATAAACCTATTAGTGCACCCATTTCTTTTGTTGTTTAGTTAGTTATTTTTTTAAGAATATAATTAATGCTCGGAATTTATAACGTTTTATGCTGCTTCAAAATCTTTCTTTAGCAGGGTTTTTGCCAATTTTAACTCATCTGCTGTAAATGATTTTGCTGTTGATGCCGAAACAGCTCCTTCTAATTCATAACTATTTTTGGCACCAGATAACACAGTTGAAATTCCTTCTTGATCTAGCACCCATTTTAATGCGGCCTGTGGCATATTAGTAATATCATCTCTAATTAAAAACTTAAATGCCTCTACTTGATCTACCCTATCTGCCAACGCTGTTTTTGAGTACCGAGCGTTGAGTGTATTCTTTTCAAAAACGGTGTTTTTTGTTATTGTACCTGATAAAAAACCATTCGCTAAGCACTCTCTCGCAAAAACACCAATATTAAGCTCTTTTGACAACGTATTCACCAATTGTTGAGCTTCTCTATTCATTAAACTTAACACCACCTGAACAACATCTATTTTCCCTTCTTTTGCCCATTCTCGTGCCATATTCTCCGTTTGATTAAACATAGAAATAGAATGTCCAATAAAACGAACTTTCCCTTGTTTTTTAACTTGCTCGATCCCCTCCCAAACATCATCGTGAATTTCATCTGAGGAAAATGGAGAATGAAAGAAAAGGACATCTATATAATCTGTTTGCAATCGCTTTAAACTTTCTTCAACAGAATCGATTACCCGAGATTTATAAAACAAAGAACGCCCACCTTCAATACATGGATTTCTACCAAATTTTGATGAAATATGTACTTTATCTCGTTTTCCTTTTAAAGCTTTACCCAATACAATTTCTGCAACACCATCTTGCTTGTCAGTTCCATATTGCGGGGCGGTATCAAATATATTTATACCGAGGTCTATACCGGCATTAATCGTTTTAATTCCATCTTTCTCCGCAACGCCACCATATACATTATTCCCAAAAGCCCAAGTACCTAGGCTAATTTCACTTAATTCAAGACCTGTCCTTCCTAAAGTTCTATATTTCATATTCTTAAATGTAATTTTTTATTATGCCTCCCAACTTATCAGTTGCATTTTCAATAAATGAATTGACTATTCTTGCTCCATGTTCAGCAGTTGATGGTCGCGGATCTTCTCCAGAAACCGCATCAATTTCCAAAGATATTTCTCTGTCTTTTGGCAAACTAGTTAAATCAACCGTTTCTGGATCAAAATATAACTGTAAGGAAGTTTCACCTAAGGCAGAATGATTTGCTACCAAAAGATGATCAGGTATAACATCAAATTCTGCTAAAGCCCAAAAGAATTTATGAGGATATTTTTTATTAAAATCACGTGCAACATCTCTTAATATTTGAAGATGTGGCTCACCTGCATGTCCTGACAACAACACCACTATTTTAAAGTTCTGCTCTGCTAATTGCTCGAAATACTCTTCACAAATTAATTGAATTAATTTTTCAGAAAACTCGATTGAGTGATTGGGAAAATCAACGCCAGGATATGATTTTATTAAATTAGCAGCTAAACTAATTGGAGGAAAAACTAATCCTCCTACTTCTTTTGCTAACAAAGAGCAAAGATGAGTCGCTTTATGTGTATCTAATCCTGTAGGATTATGACTACCATGATATTCTATGGCTCCCCAAGGCAAATAAGCAATAGGATAGTCCTTTTTAATTTCTTCTATTTGGGTAGGACGCATTTTATCAAAATGCCCCCATTTTATATCATCTTTCATTACTCCAAATCTTTATGATAAATTAAAGGATTTTGAGCTTCATTATTTAATAGATCACCAATTTTTAATGATTTGAAATAGTCGTCTGGTAACACATTTTGTTTTCCATTAAAAACACTTCCATCAGGCATATAAGCACAGGTCATTGCTTTTCTTGTATACGGTGTCATATTTACACCTGCGGCATGTATTGTTAATCCATTATGAAAGGAACATGATCCTGCCTTAATAATTGATGGTGTTGGGTCCTTTTTAGCATAATTGGGATAATCACTAAAAATATCGCCCATATTTGCTCCAATTCCTGGTTCTATAAAATCGGTATCTTTTTGAGAGCCCTGCATAAAATATAAACATCCGTTTTGCAAGGTTACATCTTCTAGTGCCACCCAAACACTTAGGGCTTCCCTATGGCTAAATGACCAAAAGGGCGTATCTAAATGCCATGCTGTTGGGTTACCCCAAGGTTGTTTTACCAATGATTGATCATGCCAAATTCGAATTCCATCAACATCAGCTAGTTCGGCTGCCATCTTACCGAGATTCTTATCAAACATAATTTCTTTTACGCCATCATCGGTCATCCATAAGTTAATAATTTGGTCAAAAACTTTTCCAAAATATTCAGCATCTTTATTAATACCATCTGAAGCTCCCGTCTTAATTTCAGAATGCGGAAACTTTCTTCCTTTTCTAGCTTTTACAGCTTCGTCAATAGTCGTTTTCCAATGCTCAACTTCAGGTTGTGATAAAAAATCGTCAATGATCAGAAATCCGTTATTTCTATAAGAGCTTATTTGTGTTTCAGATAATTTATGTTTCATATTCTTTTGTATTATATACTGCTTAAATCTATTAATAATTACAGTTGTACTATTAACTTTAATAGAATTTATACACAATGATACATTTATGATTGTTGTAATTTATCCTGTGCTATCCTGTTTACAACAGTTAAGAATCTATAACAGTTAATTACTAACATCACATACGTTAGTACATACTTTCACAGAATCATTTTATATCTTTAAGTAGATTTTCTATCAATAAAATTAAACGGGTTTTTAATTTTATCGTGCTTTTTATTTAAAATAAGTTCAGCGGCAGTTTCCCCCATTTGTTTAAAATCAGTGCTCACTACTGTAATCCCAAGAAGTTCTTTTAACGGTGTATCGTTATACGAAATAACACCAATATCCTTACCTAGCACCAAATTATTATCTCGTTTTAATTTCACAAGATTAACCAAATCACTTTCTTCAATAACAATAAAAATTTCATTCTTCTTTATATCCATATTTTCAGAAATTTCAGATAGAATTTCGAAATTTAGAGAATACTCGAAACAAAACTTTTTAAACCCATGTAAAATTCTTCTAGGGTACGGATAGAATGTGTTTTTAGGAAAAACTAGATTTATTTTATCAAACTTTAATATTTTGTCAACACCTTTCTTTAAAGCATCATAAATATCATTTTCAAAATCTTGATACACTTCAGAATACGCATTCTTTTTATCTACCTTATTATCTAATACAATAATTTTTTCATTTGGAATTTTATCCATTACCGTTAATGCCTCTTTTGTCAAACTGATATGATCTAATTTATCAGTTTTAAAGTGTGGCATAATTACATAATAGTTAAACCCACCAACATGTTGATTAATTAAATTAACAAATAAAGATTCATCGCAGTGATAAATAAATAATGAAACATGACCAAGACCTTCAAGATGCTTTACAAATGAATTGTATATCTTCATTTTATATGAGCTTAATTTATTAATGAGAAAAAAAACATTAATTTTAGAGATAAGTTCATTTTTAGAAACATAACACCCCTTCCCTTTAACAGATATTATAATTTTTCTATTTTTTAAATTCTTATAGGCCTTTTCAACAGTATCTCGAGATAGGTATGATGCTTCACTTAACTCGTTAATTGAAGGCAACTTGTCACCTAACTTTAGTTTACCACTTGAAACATCACTAACAATTGAATCTACAACTTGCTTATACTTAGGGACTTTAGATTTTTCGTCAATAATAACTGATACATTCATAGTAAGAAATTTGCAAGTATTAGGGAGCGTTAATCTAACAAAAATACCATTTTTGTAGTCTAAAAGTGTTATTTTAACAACATAAAATTACAGTACAGCACAGGATACTTATCTGCTAATTCATAATTAAATTTAAGGCTTATAATAAAAAGATTATTAATGGACATTGATAAAAATACATTTAACCACGTAACCTACTTATGGAACCACGATAAAGCCTCTAAATTAGGAGATGATCAAGTTGCCTTATTTTTATATCGCTCAAATATTTTAGGAGCTGATTTAAGAATAACGAATTATGGAGGTGGAAATACAAGTTGCAAAACCATTGAAAAAGACCCTTTAACCAATAAAGAAGTTGAAGTAATGTGGGTAAAAGGTTCTGGAGGAGATATTGGAACGTTAACAAGAAGTGGAATAGCTGGACTTTATACAGAACGGTTACGAGACCTAAAAAACGTTTATGGAGGTTTAGACGATGAAGACAGAATGGTTGGACTATTTAACCACTGTATTTACGATTTGGATAGTAAAGCTCCATCTATTGACACCCCTTTACATGGACTACTACCCTTTAAGCATATAGATCACTTACACCCTGATGCATTAATAGCAGTTGCGGCGGCAAAGGATAGCGAAAAGGTAACCAAAGAAATTTGGGGAGATACTATGGGCTGGGTACCTTGGCAAAGACCTGGTTTTGATTTAGGACTCCAATTAGAAAAGTGCTTAAATGACAACCCTGGAATCAGAGGAATTGTTTTAGGGAGTCATGGGTTATTTACCTGGGGTGATACTTCGTATGAATGTTACATGAACAGTTTAGAAGTAATAGAACAAGCTTCCGAATATATAGAGCAAAAAATAAAAGCTAAAGACCATGTTTTTGGTGGAGAAAAAATAAAATCAGTACCACAAAATGAACGTAAAGAAAAAGCAGCTCAACTAATGCCGCTTTTAAGAGGATTATGCTCTTCAGAAAACAGAATGATTGGTCACTTTACAGATAATGAGGTTGTTTTACAATACATTAACAGTAATGATCTGGTAAGATTAGCACCAATGGGTACCTCTTGCCCTGACCACTTTTTAAGGACTAAAATACAACCTTTAGTACTAAAATTAGACGCAAAAGATGATGTTAGCAATACAGAAGAAACTTTAAAAAAATTAGAGCCTGCTTTTGAGGTCTACAGACAAGAATACAAAGATTATTACGATACTTGCAAACGTAGTAACAGTCCTGAAATGCGTGACCCTAACCCTGTAATTATTATTTACCCTGGAGTAGGCATGTTTAGTTTTGCTAAAAACAAACAAACCACTAGAGTTGCTAGTGAGTTCTATATCAATGCAATTAATGTAATGAGAGGAGCTGAAGCAATTACGGAATACACCTCGTTACCCCGACAAGAAGCATTTGATATTGAATACTGGCTTTTAGAAGAAGCGAAGTTACAACGGATGCCAAAAGAACAACCTCTCTCAAGAAAAGTTGCTTTTGTAACGGGTGCCGGTGGAGGTATTGGCAAAGCAATTGCAGATAAATTAGCATCAGAAGGAGCAAATGTTGTACTCGGAGATATCGCTGAAGAGCGATTAAAAGAAGCTCTTGGAACCTACAAAAATGATGTCGCCATTTATGCAATTTGTGATGTTACTAAATCGGAATCTATAGCAAACGCTTATAAAAAAGCTTGTTTAGAGTTTGGTGGTGTTGACATTGTGGTACACAGTGCCGGCTTAGCAATTTCTAAACCTTTAGAAGAAACGACCGAAAAGGATTGGGATATTTTACAAAACGTACTTGTAAAAGGTCAGTTTGAGCTTGCAAAGCAAGCTGTTGAGGTCATGAGAAAACAAAACTTAGGTGGCGACTTTATAAGTATTGCCAGTAAAAACGGACTTGTTTCTGGCCCTAATAATGTTGGTTATGGCACCGCTAAAGCAGCTCAACAACACATGGCACGATTATTAGCCGCCGAATTAGGTAGCGATAAAATACGTGTAAATACTGTAAATCCGGATGGCGTTATTGTCGGTAGTAAAATTTGGGAAGGAGACTGGGCAGAAGGAAGAGCAAAAGCTTATGGAATCACTGTAGATGAACTTCCCGCTCATTATGCAAAAAGAAACTTATTGAATGAGATAATTTACCCTAAAGACATTGCGAATGGTGTATTTGCCTTAGTTGGCATTTTAGATAAAACCACAGGAAACATTATCAATATAGACGGAGGAATGCCAGCTGCTTTTGTAAGATAGCTAATTATAAAAAAATTATTATTTGAATTAATTTTGAGATTCTTTCTATAGATTAGTATTAATTTATAGAAAGTTCTCTTTTTTAAAAAGAGCATATGAAAATTACAGAAAATCAAATTGCACATGTTAATAAAGTATCGTTATCCGTTCATAAAACTAGTTACGATTATATATCAAACACTTTATCTGAAAAAGGACATAACGTTAAGGGTATTATTGACAAACTTGCCAACTTCCAAGTAGCAATACCAAGCTGGGCATTGGGTGCAGGAGGAACTCGGTTTGGCAGATTTTCCTTTTATGGTGAACCTTCCAATTTAGAACAAAAACTGGAAGATGTTGGTTTATTACATGCACTTACACAGACCGCAGGAGCTATTTCATTACATATTCCATGGGATGTACCAGAAGATTATAGTGCCATTAAAGAATTAGCATCTTCGTTAGATTTAAAATTTGACGCTGTAAACTCAAATACGTTTCAAGATCAGAAAAACGCAAAAGAAAGTTATAAATATGGTTCGTTAAGCAACTCTAGTCAAGGAGTCAGAGAGCAGGCCATAGCTCACAATATTAATGTTATAAAAATCGGCAAAAAACTGGGATCAAAAGCACTAACCGTTTGGTTGGCAGATGGCTCAACTTTCCCAGGACAAAGCAATTTTCAATCAGCTTTATCAAACACTGAAAATAGCCTTAAAGAAATATATAAAAACATACCTGACGATTGGAAATTATTAATTGAATACAAACCCTATGAACCCAATTTTTATAGTACCGTAATACAAGATTGGGGCACCTCATTTATGTTGGCAAATGCTTGTGGAGATAAAGCTTTTACTTTGGTTGACTTAGGTCACCACCTTCCTAATACTAATATAGAACAAATAGTTTCTACGTTAATGCTAAAAGGAAAATTGGGTGGATTTCATTTTAATGATAGTAAATATGGTGACGATGATTTAACTGTTGGAAGTATAAAACCATATGCTTTGTTTTTAATATTTAATGAGCTCGTTTACGGTATGGAAAATAACCCTCAAAATCCAGATTTAGCTTGGATGATTGATGCCAGCCACAACATTAAAGATCCTTTAGAAGATTTAATTCAATCATTAGAAGCTATTCAAGAAGCTTACGCAAAAGCTTTACTTGTTGATCAAAAATCATTAAGAACCGCTCAGCAAGAACACGATGTAGTGCGTTGCCAAGAAATAATACAAGAGGCGTACCGTACAGATGTAAGACCATTACTAGAGAAAGCAAGACTAGAAAAAGGAGGTGCCCTACATCCTATTACAGCCTTTAGAGCTTTAAAAGTGAGAAATCAATTACTAAAAGAACGAGGAAAACACACTCAAGCAACTGGTTTATAAAATGAAGACCCACGTTACTGCCATATTTGATATCGGAAAAACAAATAAGAAGTTTTTCCTTTTTGATAATGATCACCAAGAAATCTATAGAGAATATATACGTTTTGATGAAATAGAAGATGAGGATGGGCATCCTACAGAAAATTTACCTGCCTTACAAAAATGGTTGAAAGATGTTTTTAACAGAATTTTAGATTCTGAAAATTACAATATAAAAGCAATTAATTTTTCGACCTATGGTGCAAGTATTGTTTATTTAGATAAAAATGGCAACGTACTTACCCCCCTTTATAATTATACTAAACCCATTGATGATAAAATCATAAATGATTTCTATAAAAAGTACGGTCCCGAAGAAACTTTTACTACGGAAACAGGCTCACCTAAATCAGGAATGTTAAACTCAGGAATGCAATTGTATTGGATAAAGCAAACGAGACCCGATGTTTATAAGCACGTAAAATACGCATTACATTTTCCACAATATTTAAGCTTTATATTTACAGGTATCCCTCTAAGTGAATACACAAGCATAGGTTGTCACACTTCGTTATGGAATTACGAGACGAAAGACTATCACAAATGGGTCTACGAAGAAGAAATTGATAAAATATTACCTCCTATCGTATCTACAGAAACGAGTATTAATATGAACTACAATGGCAAACGCATTAAAATTGGCGTTGGTATTCATGATAGTTCTTCAGCACTACTTCCTTATGTGAGAAGCATCAAAAAGCCCTTTATTTTAGTTTCAACCGGCACTTGGAGTATCTCATTAAATCCACACGCCACTAACCCGAAACTTACTGAGAAAGAGGTTGAAAACGAGTGCATAAACTATATGCGTATTAATGGTAAGGCTGTAAAATCATCTCGTATTTTTTTAGGAAACGAATATAAAATTCAAGTTCAAAAGTTAGCGAAGCATTATAATGTTGCGTCTGATTATCATAAAACAGTCGACTTTAGCTATAATTTATACACTAAAATTGTAGCTGATTTTGAACATTTATTTTTTTGGGAATCGTTGACTACTGAAACAATGCCTAAAAAAACTAAATTACCTTACGATAATTTTGAATTGGCCTATCACCATTTAATTACCGAATTGGTAATTTTACAAGTTGAAAGTATAAAAACAGTTATTGGAAACGATAAAATAAAACGCTTATATGTTGACGGAGGGTTTACAGACAATGATGTCTTTATCCGGTTATTATCACATTATTTACGTGATATGAAATTAAAAACGACGACGTCATCATTAGGATCTGCTTTAGGAGCCGCTATAGCCATTTCAGATTCTAAATTAAACTCAAAATTTTTGAAGGATAATTATTCCTTGAAAAAGCACGTGCCATTTATAATTAAGTAATAGTAAAATGCAACTTGGAAATGGTCGATTACTAAAACCTCAACTTTTCAAAATAGTTAAGTACAATCTACTTAACATCAACTTCTTTTTACGACTAAAACATTAAGTACAAGACTTATTACAATTAAAGTAATACCTAAAACACTTAGTAAAGTATAGCCTTCATGGAACCAAATTACACCTGCAATCATTGTAAAACCTACCTCAATATATTTTAAGGGTGCAACCAACCTCGTTTCCGATTGCTGCATTGCTTTGGTCATATAAATCTGCCCAAAATATCCGGAAACCCCTAAACTCAATAACATAAGCCACTCCCATCCTTCTGGTGTAATCCAGTAATTAATACACAGCACTCCACTAACTAAAAATGCTAGTGTCATAAAATAATTAACGACTACCATCGGATGGTCCTTATTTCCAATTAATCGTATAAGCACAAACACAAGTCCCGTAAAAATTGCAGAAAGTAATGCAAAAACATACCCGAGTCCGAAACTACTAAAATCAAAACCCTTTAACATCAGTACACCAACAAATGCTGTTAGAAAAAATAACCATTGGATTGGCTTAATTCGTTCTTTCAAAATAAATAACGCGAATACAGCAGCAAAAATTGGAGCAATATATCGTATTGAAACAGCCGATCCTGTTGACAGTAACTTCAATGAAGAAAAGAACAATATCATGGCTATTAAACCAATGACACTCCTCAAAAGTAAGAGCTTCACTCTATTGCCAACAATAGGAATTTTCTTTTTTATCAAAAATGGATAGGTAAAAAACAACGACCCCAAGGCCCTGAAAAACACTATTTGATATACATTAAATTTCCCTAAATACTTCACACCTATATTTAACATTGCAAATGCTAAGGCACTAATTATCATAAATTGAATTGCTTTTTTCAAAAAAAAGGTGATTTGTTAAATTATATAATCGCAAAAGTATTGGAATTTATTGAATGTTGCTAAACGTATAACACTTCTTATTAATTTAGAACATATTGATGTTCAAAATCCACTTATCAATTAAATTACTTCAAATAGAAAACTAGAGCTTAACAATTCATTTAACACTTTTAATCAAATGCCACTCTTTAAATAGCAAAACACCGGTATTAATTCACAAACCTTCAAGACAAACAAATAGACTTATATTCAGCTTAAATTGTCAAAAAAATAATATTTCTACGAATACTATAAACTATTCAAGAAACAGAACACGTAAATATTAAGAAAATAGCATTAAAAATATTTGATATTATCAATAAAAACAGATCTAAAGCAACACTTTCAAATATAAATCGTAATTTGTCATTTTATAGATATTATATTACCATTTACAATTAAATATTATGTATAAAGACATTCATAGAGAAATAACACCTTTGGCCGCAGAAGATAGTTTTTTGGTTTTTGACCGCGTTAAAGACGACTTCGACTTTCCAATTCATTTCCATCCTGAATATGAATTAAATTTCATTCACAATGGAAAAGGAGTAAGACGAGTTGTTGGTGATAGTTTAGAAGAAATTGATGACCTTGAACTTGTTTTAGTGGGCCCAAATTTATCACATGGCTGGGAGCTCTATCATTGTGATAAAAAAGAGATTCATGAGATAACTATTCAATTTCACGATGACTTATTTGATTCAAAAATGTTATCTCGAAGGATTTTCAAACCTATAAAAGACCTCTTTAATCGTGCAAATCATGGGATTCTTTTTTCAAAAAAAATTACTCAAGACTTAATGCCCAGAATCTTAAAACTATCTAAAATTGATAGTATAGATTATTTTCTGGAATTGATTTCTATTTTACATGACTTGGCAAACTCAAGAAATCAGCGACTACTTTCTACCTATATATCACAAAATGAAAATTTCGAAAACAGTAAAAAAATAAAAAAAGTATATGAATATGTTCAGGCAAATTTTGAACGAAAAATCACACTTAACGAGATTTCCGAACTTGCAAACATGAGTGCCGTTTCCTTTAACAGATTTATAAAAAAACGCACAGGAAAAACTTTTGTAGAGTACACTAATGACACACGTATTAGCTATGCCACTAGATGGTTGATAGAAACGGACTTAAGTATTGGAGAAATTGCATTTAAATGCGGCTTTAATAATATAGCCAACTTTAATCGAGTCTTCAAAAAAGTTAAAGACTGTACCCCTAGCGAGTACAAAGAAGAATTTGAAGGTATTAAAAGAGTTTTATAACTTAAGTTTTGTTTTAATAATATCACAATTTGATAAATAATTTTAAGTGGAATTTAGTGATTTAGCATAACTTTATAGTTTAAAACTTCTACATGTTTAACAAAATATATCTTCTCATTTTTTTTATTGCAATAGCTGGATGCCAACAACAAAAGAACAAAACGACATTTTACAAAACAAATAATCACTTTTTATCTTATCAAGGTAGAACTGAAATAATAAATGACAGCACTATAGCTTTAATTACATCTGGAGCTTCCGTGACATCTACTTTTAAAGGAACCTTTTGCAACGTTTATTTAAAAGGAGAGTTTGAACCGTATAATTATGTAACCGTAGAAATAGATGGCAATTATAGTGGACGCATAAAAATAAAAAGCGACTCAATAAGACCTTATACCATAAAAATTCCTAAAACCGACAAAGAACACTCACTTCGAATTTTTAAAACTACAGAAGCCACTAGTGGAGCAATACTATTTGGAGGCATTGAAGTAAACGAACTTGTAAAAAACACAAAAACGAATAAAATAAAGATAGCATTCATTGGCGACTCAATTACCTGTGGTGCCGCATCAGACACTAGCGAAAACCCATGTGGCTCGGGCTCATATATAGATCAACACAATGCATATATGTCTTACGGACCAAGAGTTGCACGGGCCTTACAAGCAGATTTTATACTAAATTCTGTGTCAGGAATAGGAATCTACAGAAATTGGAATGATGAAAATATCGAAGAACCTATCATGCCTCAAGTATATGAAAATCTATATATGAATCTTGATACTTCCAAACCTTATAGTTTTAATTACAAACCAGATATTATTAGCATATGCCTTGGAACAAACGACATGTCTAATGGTGATGGCATAAAAATGCGATTGCCTTTTAATAAAGAAAAATTTATTTCGAATTATATTAATTTTCTAAAAATGGTGATTTCGCACCAACCTGAAGCAAAAATTGTAGTATTAAATAGCCCAATGATTGAAGGTGAAAATAACGACCTACTCGTTTCATGTTTAAAAAGCATCCAAAATTACTTTCTTACAAATAAAAAAAAGGAAATATTACTTTTTGAATTTGATAAAATCTATAACCATGGATGCTCTACACATCCTAATACTGATGAGCACAAAGAAATGGCAGAAAAATTAATACCATTTTTTAAAAATATATTAAATTAATCTTTTGAAATCTCTACAAATTAAAATGATCACCACTAACCTTAAATCATTAAATATGAAAAAACATTTATTATATATTTTCTTAATCGCTTCGCAAATAGCATTTGCTGACGTCAGGCTACCAAGCATATTTACAGACCATATGGTATTGCAGCAAAAAAGTGAAGTTAAACTCTGGGGATGGTCGGACCCTGATGAAGAAATTGTCATAACACCCTCTTGGAGTGCTACAGAATATAAAGTTAAAGGATCTAACCAAGCGTATTGGGAAACTATTATTACAACTCCATCTGCTGGAGGACCTTTTACAATATCCATCAATGGCAATAACACACTAATTCTTAATGATATTTTAATTGGTGAGGTCTGGCTGTGTTCTGGGCAATCTAACATGGAAATGTCTGCAGCATGGGGTATTGAAAATGGTGATGAGGAAGTAAAAACTGCCAATCAATCAACTATTCGATTTTATACCGCACCAAAAATTAGTGCAAAATTTCCACAACTGAATATTGTTTCACAATGGGAAGTTTGCAGTCCTATTTCCATGAAAAAAAATAGTGCTTTAGCTTATTTTTTCGCAAAAAGATTGCAAGAAGTGGATCCAGATGTACCCGTAGGGCTAATTATTTCAGCTTGGGGAGGCACACCAGCTGAAACTTGGATGCCTGAAGAAGTAATTAACAACGATACACTATTGTTAAAAACCGCAAATTCATTAAAACCAGTACCTTGGGGACCAGTAGAACCAGCCAGAACTTTTAACGCGATGATAAACCCGTTGATAGACTACACAATTGCAGGTGCATTATGGTATCAAGGAGAAGCAAATGTCGGTTCTAATAATTATACCCATACACTTACAGCATTAATTAAGTCTTGGCGTGATTTATGGAAAAATGACTTTCCATTCTATATTGTTCAAATTGCACCGTATCAATATGGTGAAAATAACTTTAATGGTGCCATAATACGAGATGCTCAACGCATTGTATCTATGGAAATCCCAAATACCGATATGGTTGTAACTAGTGATATTTCAACTATAGATGACATACATCCTAAAGATAAAAAAACGGTTGGAATACGGTTAGCAAACTTAGCTTTGACAAAACATTACAAAAAGAATAATGACTTGGTAAATGGCCCATCATTCAAAAAAATTAGCGTTACTAAAAATAAAGTAAATGTCTATTTTGACTATGCAGAAGGACTGTACTTTAGTAATAAGCAACTATTATTTGAAGTAGCTGGTGATGATGGTGAGTTTTACCATGCCAAAGCCAAAATTTTTAAGGAAACCATAAAGGTTTCATCTAAAAAAGTAAAACATCCAACAAAAGTAAGATTTGCATGGGGCAACACCGTACAATCAAATTTATTTAACAAAGCAAATCTACCTGCTTCAACTTTTATAACAAAATAGACAATTAACGTATGATAAAATTTTCAAATGATTTTGTATGGGGTACGGCCACCTCTTCCTACCAAATAGAAGGTGCACATAACATTGACGGAAAAGGACCATCAATATGGGACGCTTTTTGTACCATCCCTAATCGCATAAAAAATGGAGAAAATGCAAATCAAGCCATAGACCATTATCA
The DNA here is from genome assembly GCF_003449015.1 of Aureibaculum luteum. GTDB lineage: Bacteria > Bacteroidota > Bacteroidia > Flavobacteriales > Flavobacteriaceae > Aureibaculum > Aureibaculum luteum. The sequence continues at coordinate 192,902 of NZ_QRGD01000003.1, forward strand.
TAATTACAAGGAAGATGTTGCCTTATTAAAATCTCAAGGATTTACCGCCTATCGCTTTTCCATTTCCTGGTCTAGAATTATGCCAGAAGGGAAAGGAAAAATCAATGAAGAAGGCATCCTCTTTTATAATAATTTAATTGATGAATTGTTAGCTAATGATATAACTCCTTGGGTAACCTTATATCATTGGGACTTACCTTTAGCTCTTCAAATGGAAAATGATGGATGGTTAAATCCAGATATTACTTGCTACTTTGAAGCTTACGCAAAAGTGTGTTTTAAACGTTTTGGTGATCGTGTTAAAAACTGGATAACACTTAACGAACCATGGGTGGTTTCTATCTTAGGCTATGGTCAAGGTGTTTTCGCACCAGGCAGAGTTTCTAATTCAGAACCATATTTGGTAGGTCATCATTTATTATTAGCACATGCCCATGCTGTGAATTTATACAAAACGGAATTTGCACATCAAAATGGTATAATAGGAATTACAAATAATTGCGATTGGAGAGAACCACTTACAGATAAACCTGAAGACATTGAAGCTGCCCAGCGTGCTCTTTTATTTTTTATTGGCTGGTTTGCAGATCCTATTTACTTAGGAGATTATCCTAAAGTAATGAAAGATAGACTTGGAGATAGACTGCCTAAATTTACAGTAGACGAAAAAAAATTGATTAAAAACTCTTCAGATTTTTTTGGACTTAATCATTACACCACGATGTACGCTGCTCAAGATGATAACAAAGACGTAAAAAGTAGCGTTTATGGCAATGGAGGTATTTCTGAAGATCAAGATGTACTACTAACGCAAGATGAATCATGGCCTCTAACAGAATTTAATTGGGCAGTTGTGCCTTGGGGTTGTTATAAATTACTTGACTGGATTAGTAAACGATATGACAATCCTGATATTTATATTACGGAAAATGGATTTGCCTGTGACGACAAATTAGAAAATGGGGAAATAAATGACACTGACAGATTAGATTATTACAGACAATATCTAGAGGCTTGCAATAAGGCAATTGAGAACGGAATAAAACTAAAAGGATATTTTGCATGGAGTCTCTTTGATAATTTCGAATGGGCCTCGGGCTATTCTATCCGATTTGGAATAAACTTTATAGATTATAAAACGCTTAAAAGAATTCCTAAAGCTTCCGCTTTATGGTTTAAAAAAATCATTAAAAATAAAGGTTGGTAAAACTTTAGATTTGATTTTAGAATACGAGTGAGAACAAATTAAAAACTTCAATTATGAAACATTTATTTCTTATTGCAATCACCTTGAGTATTATGTATGCCAATGGACAGGAATCAATCAAACCAAATCATCAAATGAAAAATTCAAATAACTATGGAATTTTTGAGAATCAAACAAATGTTGGAAACCCTGTAAATAAGGGCTCTATTGATTATAATAATGATACACAAGAATATACAATTACGGGTTCCGGAGTAAATGTTTGGGGAGCAAATGATCAATTTCAATATATCTACAAATCTATTCAAGGAGATTTCATATTGAGAGCCAGAGTGAAATTTGTCGGAAAAGGTATAGACCCACATCGTAAAATAGGTTGGATGATTCGTAATAATTTAAGTTCAAATTCACCTGAGGTACATGCCTCAATTCATGGAGATGGATTGACATCATTACAATACCGAAAAACAAATGGAGGAGAAACGGAGCAAATAATTGAATCAGATAATAAAATGCCAGATGTTGTTCAATTAGAACGTCGAGGTCATGATTATTATATGTCAACCGCCAAATTTGGTGATTCACTTGTAACAACAAAGTTAGAGGGAGTAAATTTAAGAAATGAGGTATTCGTAGGTTTGTATGTATGTTCGCATAATCCGGATGTCATGGAAAAAGCAATATTTAGTAATGTACGTATTGTTAAGCCAGCCTCCAAAGACTTTATGGAATATAGAGACTATATAGGAAGTACCTTAGAAATAATGAATATAGAGACTGGACAGCGGAAAACATTACTTAGTTCAGGGCATTCATTACAGGCTCCTAATTGGATAAATCAAGATAAAGAGTTGGTCTACAACTCTAATGGATTCTTATATAATTTTAATATTAAAACAAAGGAAGTAAAACAGATAGAAACGGGCTTTGCAACTAGTAATAATAATGACCATGTATTTTCCTTTGACGAAAAAATATTGGGCATAAGCCATCATAATCAAAAAAATAATGGAATCTCCTCTATCTATATTATGGATCCAAAAGGTGATTCAATTCCAAGAAAGATTACCTCAGATGGTGTTGGAGCTTCTTATTTACATGGAATTTCGCCTGACAATAAAAAATTAATCTTTACGGGTCACCGAAATAATAAATATGACATCTATAGTATCGATATTGAATCAAGAAAAGAGACACAATTAACAGACACCAAAGATCTTGATGACGGATCTGAATATTCACCAGATGGTAAATACATATTTTTTAATTCTAACAGAACGGGTAATATGCAATTATGGAGAATGCAAGCCGATGGAAGCAATCCTACACAATTAACTTTTAATACTAATTTTAAAGATTGGTTTCCACATGTCTCACCTGATGGCAAATGGATAGCTTTTATTTCTTTCCCACCAACTATTGCTTTTGGTAATCATCCTTTTTATAAGCATTGTACCTTACGATTAATGCCTATTGAAGGAGGTACTCCAAAAATTATTGCATACATTTATGGTGGTCAAGGCACTATAAACGTTCCAAGCTGGTCAAAAGACAGTAAGCATATAGCATTTGTAACTAATTCCGATACATTCTAATTAGTGTAAAGACATTTTTTAGTAAAAAAAATATTAAACTGATTCAATACTTATTTCAAATGATTTTAAAAAAAAGATTTATCCAATTTATATGTATTATTTCCTTGGGCCTATTCGTTACTAAGAATAGTATTGCCCAGCAGCAATTTACAGTTTTATTAATTACAGAAACCGCAGGATGGCATCATGAATCAATTCCAAATGGAATTACAGCCATCAATGAATTGGCTGCAAAACATAATTTTAAAGTCGTAAGACAACAAGAAGCCATAAAAATTTCCGAAGATGGGTTAAAAAATATGGATGCCGTAATCTTTTTAAATACCACAGCAAACATTTTTGATGACGATGAGCAGAAAGCCTTTGAAAACTTTATTAAATCTGGTAAAGGATATATTGGTATCCATGCAGCATCAGATACAGAATACGAGTGGGAATGGTACACCAAACTTGTAGGTAGAATGTTTCATATACATCCCGTAATACAAACAGCAAAACTTAATATTATCAATCATGATTTTCCAGGCTTAGAGCATTTTCCTAATGAACTTTTATGGACAGATGAATGGTATGAATTTGGTGAAGAAAAAGTAAGTGATTTAAATTATCTTATTACCGTAGATGAAAATTATTATACCCCTGCAGCTACTTGGAAAAATAGGGATATGGATAAAAATGGTAAAATGGTTGACCGAACTGGAAAAGGGATGGGTAATTTTCATCCAATTTCGTGGTATCATGAATTTGATGGTGGACGATCTTTTTATACTGCTTTAGGGCATATTGAAAAAGTATATGAAAATCAATGGTTTAAAGATCATTTATATGGAGGGATCTATTATGCTGCAACGGGCAAAGGCATCAAAGATAAATAGATAACATAAGGAACCTCAAATTCAGACCTCAACGAAGGGTTTTGTTCAGACTAATAAGTGTTAAAAAATTGTCTATTGCTTGATTAATTTTAAGATTTTCGAACCATACAAAGTTTTAATCTTTAAAAGATAAATACCTATTATTACAGCAACTTCATTAATTTTACAATGAGCATCACAATTACCTGAACTGATTGCCCTCCCTGTTAAGTCATAAAAAGTATAGCTAAAATTTTCGCTGGCTTCAATATTTAATTCTGCATGGAAAGGATTTGGAAAATACTTTATGTTAAGCGAATTAACTTCGTTTTCATTTACTGATAAAGAACCACTTTTGGCAACAAATTGTGATAGTAAACTTATGTACGCAACTTGATAACCATTACTATTTTCGGTAACCTCCCATGAATTCATTGGCCAAGTTGTATTAAAATCATCATAGGCTTTTTGCTTAGGCTGCCCTTTAATTCTGCTAACCTGAGCCGTATTGCACGTTTGACCACTACAACCTCCTGATGAACAACAATCATCCCAATCGTAACTAGGATTTGGTCCACCCGTTAAAAACCCTGGAGCAGGCCCCTTTGGATCATTCTGCACATTATCCCAATCCGTTCCATCTGCAAACCATGCATGATAAAATTCATTTACACCATTATCAGCCCCGTAATCATACATATTTGAGAGATAACAAAAATTTAAAGGATTTACTCCATGAAGGTAATGTAAATAAAGCTCTGCAGCCCTTAAAGCATCTTCATTATTCGTATTATCAATATTATAACCTACATAATCTGAAAACATAAGTCCCTTTTTTGACTTTGTACCATTACTCCCCCAAACATAGTCCTCCAAATGTGCTAAGTAAGGGTCTAATTCATTTGTTAAACCTCCAAAATTTCTTGAAGATTGCATGGCGTTTTTATAGATGTTTTTTATCGCGTTAGCAACTATTGAAGATACTCCCGTGAGACTGGCATAATACAACAACGACTCTTGATCTTCATGTTCAAAGGGGAACGCAAAATTCCAAAGCATTAAATGAATATCTTGATAATTATTCTCTACAAATGTCTTGTAGGATACATTATTTGTAAGATCAAACAAATAGGTTGCCGCCTTTACTTTAAAAGCCAATCTGCCATAATCATTCGTTTCTTGTTGACCAGCACCTATGCCCACTGAATTATAAGAAGCACTATTATTTTCCCAAACTACATTCGGGTTATTATCTGCCCAATTCCAAGCATTGGTCGCACTTTGTAAAAGATCAGCCCCATATACAGTCATTCCCATTTCATTAAATACTTTAGCCCCATAAGCAAATGCAGCAGCAGAAGCCAACGTACCAGATGTATTTACACCTCCATACAAACTTCTTCCCGTAGTTGAGGACGGCGGTGAAGCTTGCGAAAGACTTACAACACTTATCATGGAACCATTGGTTTTCTGCAATTTTAGCAAGTAATCGAGCCCCCATTTTACTTCATCAATTAGATCAGGAATACCATTACCAGAATAAGGCAAGTTATAATTATCTCCCCATGCATCAGGATTTTTTTTATACGCTTTTAATAAGCTAACAATATAATTGGCCGTCCATGAGGTATACTTATTGTAATCGCCTGCATCATACCATCCTCCACTTAAATCCTTTTGCGAAGAGGCATCATTAGGTGTATCAAATTTTCTGCACTGCGAATCTTGTAATGTGGCCAAATGACTTGCTCCATCAGACCATTTTGCACCAGCATATTGCACACCTTTAGAATACCCGGCTCGTTGATAGAAAAAAGTACGAAAAGCATGTTTTAAAACTTCTTCATAAACATTATCATTGATGACAAAATCGTATGATTTTAAATTTTTAGTTACATCGAGAATATAATAAATGCCTGGAGTTTGGTATGAAGAAAAATCGAACCACCAAGCTCTATCACCCGATGATGGATCTACTAAACCGGAATTGAAAGAAACTATATTTCCTGTATAAACAGTTGCACCATTATTAGCGTTAACTAATGCATATTGAACACCTGGGGAAAATGATTCAGCGGCATCAAAACCCGTAACAGGATCTCTCATAACTGCAATTTTTTCAGAATCAGGACGATACCCAAATTGATCAACTACAATGTATTTCGACAGTGTTTGCGATTGCATCAAAAATGAAATACTGATGAACACAACTAGAATATAATATTTCATGCTATTTTTATATGATATAAAATTACGAAATGAAAACAATAGTTAAGAATTTCAAACTATTTCATTAATTGCTTATTCGCTTTCTTAATCATCTTGAGCGTTGAAGTATCTGAAGCAAATACAGAATTTAAACCTTGAGGTTCTTGGGGTGGATCTGCTGTAAAATCATCACCATGCATCCATTTTCCATTATCAGGATTCGTTTTTGCATAGCCAGCAAATCCCCAAAAATTTAAACCCGCCAAAACACCTTGCTTCTTTTTGCTCTCTATAATTCTATCAAAAATGGCATTGTAAAAAATATTTCTATTTGCAACGGAAGCTTCTTTTGATAAACTTTCCTTTTCACGTGGAAATCCAAATTCCGACATTACAATGGGCTTCTGCAACCTTTGAGCAACCAGTATATGTTCATCCATATAAGTAGTTGCTTTTTCAACAGAAAGTAGTGTAGATTCCTTTTCATTATCAATATCGTACCAACCCCAATTTTTGGGCCACATGTGCATTACTAAATAATCAATGTTCTTATTCGTATGCACTCTTTCATACATATCTATATCTTGTAAAAAACCGTGTTTACCTTCGGTACCTGTTGATATTAAATGATTTGAATCTAATGAAGCTATTAAATCTACGGTTTCATTAAGCCATGATGCAAAAGCTTTTTCATGATTAGGACTCATTAAAACTCTTGGCTCGTTAGCAACTTGCCAAGACATTACTGTATTATCTTCTGAGTATTTTAAACCCGTATACGCATTTGTTCGTTGTATTATAAATTTTACATGTTTATAAAACGCCTCTTTACAAGGTTTACAACTGTGAAATTGACTTGTATAAGTCATGTACTGATCCCATGAATATTGTTCTAAAAACGGATTAGGAACTTCTCCATACCCATTCCATTGCAAATACTCAGACATACCACCAGACCAGATCCAATTATTATTTAAATACAAAACGGCGTACATATTTCTCTTACGCATTTCTGACATTAAAAAATCCAACCCATCAAGTAAATCTTCATTATACACACCCTGTTCTGGCTGTAAAGCTGGATGCACTCTAGAATCACCACCATCACCTTCCGCTCCCACTAAAATACGCAGATTATCAATACCTACTGATTTCATAAGGTCTAACTCTTTAATTAACCGATCACGATCTCCAATGTTTTTGGCGGCTATTAAAGGACCATACCAATAATTTGTACCCACGAAATAATATGGAGCTTCACCTTTGTAAAATTTAGAATCTTTAACCGTTATTAAAGGAATAGCATTAGTATTAGTATCACTATTATCATCATCAGATTGTTTATTCTTGCATGAGAACAACAGAATAACACAGGCCATAAAATACATTAATGTTGTTTTTTTCATATTCTAACTGTTTAAGATTATAAACGCCCTTGAGGTGTGGTAAGGTGCTTTCCACATACTTACTTTATCTTCCTCTCTATAAGGGTCACCGTTTTTATCGACTCTAAAAAACCACTCTCCATTTTTATAATCAATCAGGTACTTTTTAGTGAATTCCCAAATCTTTAATGAACTTTCAATGTACCTCTGATTCTTTTTTAAATTATAAGCATAATTCAACCCTACAAGTGCTTCTACTTGGGGCCACCAATGCCTATCAGTATCAATATGATTGTTATCTAAATTCTTTTCATTTATTACAGCCCCTTCACTATCTATTCCCTCATTTAAAAAAGAATCAGCTATCATTATTGCTAATTTGTTTGCTTTATTCAGTAAGGCTTCATCTTCAACGAGCTTAGCTGCTTCTATCAATAACCAAGCTGCTTCAATATCATGTCCATAAGAAATGGTATTACCTAACAAATTCCATTGATCATCAAAAAACAAATCAAAATGATTATTAGAATTAAGAAATTTTTCAAAGAATATTTCAATCAAATGTTTTAATGATGCTTTTAACTCGCCATTATCACAAATTTTCAACAAAGCAGTATAAGCTTCTAAAATATGAAGGTGTGTATTCATCGTTTTAGATGCATTCATATCCTTTTCACTTAATCTCATATCTTGAATCGGACTCCAAGTTTCATTAAATGCCTCGAAGTAGCCTACATTCACATCATCTTTGGCATATTCTTCAAGAAGGTTAAAAATTTCTAGTGCCCAAATTTTAGCCTCTTCATTTTCTGTAAACATATAGTATTCAGACAGTGCATAAATAGTAAAGGCTTGAGCATAAACTTGCTTTCGCGTGTCTATCGGATTTCCTTTATAATCTAACTCCCAAAAAACACCTTTGTGGTTTGAATCTTTAAAATAGCTTTTTAAATAGGTATACGCTCTATCGCAAATAGACCTGTATTCATTTGTTTTTAGATGATTTGAAGCTGCTGAAAATGACCAAAGAATTCGTGTATTTAAAATAATACCTTTAGAGGCTTTTGGCACGACAACATTGAAGTGATTAATTTTACCTAAAAAACCGCCATGGTTATGATCTAAAGTATTTAATGACCAGTAATTTAGTACATTTATTAACTCAATGTTCAGTTCGTTTTTTAGTTGGGAATAAGCATTAGACATCACCGTAGTTTGCTATTTTTATCTATAAGGCTGAGGATTGTTTGTACAGAATTTGCGGATGAGTATTTATCTTCAGGAGAATGCATAACATAATCTAACAATTTGTCAATTGATGATACCGCAACGTGCATCCTAGTATCTGACGAAGCATAATAAATATAAACAGTGCCATTATCATCTTCAATCCAGCCGTTTGAAAATAAAACGTTTGAAACATCGCCAATTCTCTCATCATCTATTGGAGCCATAAAATGACCTGCAGGTTGATGAATTACTTTTGAAATATCATTTAAATCTGTCATAAACATATACAATGTATAACGTAAACCTGCTGCGGTATTTCGTACACCATGAGCGAGGTGCAACCAACCTTCTTTAGTTTTTATTGGTGCAGGTCCTTGTCCATTTTTTAATTCAAAAACAGTATGATAAATTTTATTATTAATAATCTTTTCATTTTTCACAACAGGATTTATCATGTCATCGATATAACCAAGCCCGATACCACCACCATTACCAACATTTATAAACCCGTCTTGCGGACGCGTATAAATAGCATATTTACCGTTAACAAATTCTGGATGCAACACTACATTTCGTTGTTGACCAGAACTTGAGATTAAATCAGGTAAACGTTCCCAATGAATAAGATCTTTTGTTCTAACAATCCCTGCGTTAGCGGTTGCAGAACTAGTATCACCTATTGGAGCTTCTGGGTCTTTACGTTCCGTACAAAACACACCATATATCCAACCATCTTCATGGTTTATCAAACGCATATCATAAATATTGGTATCTGGATCTCCTTCAATTTCAGGAATTACGCATGGTTTATCCCAAAATTTAAAATGATCTACACCGTTGGGACTTTCTGCAATTGCAAAAAATGACTTACGATCGTTTCCTTCTACTCTTAAGCACAGCAAATACTTGCCATTCCATTTCATGGCTCCAGCATTAAAAGTGCCGTTAATACCTATTCGTTCTAACTCAAATGGATTTGTTTTAGGGTCAAAATCATACCTCCAATGAATTGGCGTATGATCTGCTGTTACGACAGGATATTTATATCGTGTATAGATCCCATTTGAATTGGAAACGGGTTTATTTTTTTTGCTAATCAATTTAGCATATCTCTTTTTTTTCTTGGCTATTGTGCCATTTATTTTGTACATATAATTAATCAATTTTTTCTTCTAATTTATTCCACCAGAATTTCTTTAATAGCACTAAACATATTACTAAAACAACAAGAGAAATATAAATAGGCGTTTGTTGTCTAAAAATGATATACATAGGTAAAATTACCAACGTTGTCTGTGCGGTTATACCTATTAACACATTAAACAAATCCATACCAAAACTTTCATTCTTTTTGAAATTCGGATCTTCAATTAGTAATTTATCATGGATTGGTTTCCAAAACCCCCACGGTTTAACATTTTTATAGAATTTTTTAAGAACGGCTTCATCTGTTGGCGGGGCAGAATACGTTCCAATGACAGAACCTATTAATGATGCCAATAATAACCAGGGAAATAGATACAAACCTAACACATCTGGAAACAATTCCGGAATCACCGCTGCAGATACTAAACCAGCTACCATACCCCAAAAGAAACCTTCGCCATTAAACCTCCACCAATGCCATTTTAAAATGTTTGCACCGACATAACTTCCATATAAAACAGAGACTATCCATTGCAATACTGAATTTACATCCTTCGCAAATAATCCTAAAATTATACTAACTATAACTACGATCACTCCAGTCATATAGTTCATGTTTCTTATCTCTTTAGGACTTGCATCTGGCTTTTTGTATTTTAAGTAAATATCATTCACTAAATATGCTTGTGCAGCATTTAAAGTGCCTGCAAATGTTGACATAAATGCAGCAATTAATCCCGCTAATAAAAGCCCCAACAAACCTACTGGAACAAACTGCTGTATAGCCGTTGGCAAAATCAATTCAAAATCAATTTCTCCTGCAGAATTTAATAAATCTAATTTTTCATAATAAATTAAAGCCAAGGCCGCAAAACCTGCAATCATTAAATACCGAATTGGCATTAGAATTACAGATACAAATCCACTCATTTTAGAAGCTTCGGCTGCTGATTTTGTAGATAATATTTTCTGCATATCATAATTTGGAGCTGGCCCTGCTACACTCACCAGCAACCCTTTAAAGACCATCATCATAAAGAAAATTGTAAATAATCCAAATCCGTCTTCTTTAATTTTATTATTTACTTCAGGTATTATATGCGTCCAATCCATATTCAATTCCCATCCAAAAAACGGACTCATCCAACCATCAGGTACGTTCAACGTGTTACTTCCAACGGCTTGAAACCCTAAATAACCGATAACTAGAGCAGCTACAGTCATAATTCCAAATTGGACAACGTCTGCCCATACAATTCCAGACATACCACCTAACAACGAATAAAATACGGCAAAAAAGGTAAAAATAGTACCATAAAAATGTGGCACATACTCTGGCGTTACATCAAAGGGAACATAATTACTTACCATTTCCCAAGGAATAAAAATTTCAATAAATTTACCTAAACCTATAAATCCATAAGCTAAATAGCCCAAGCACATTATCAATGCAAAAATGACCACAATAACATGTGACAGTTTTGCTCCTTTTGCAAACCCAAAACGTGTACCTATCCATTCAGCACCTGTGGTTGCGTTTGAACGCCTTAACCATTTAGACAAATACACCATCAAGAATACCTGATTAAAAACAGGCCATAACCACGGTATCCATGCACTTTTAATTCCATAGACAAACATCAAAGTTACAAGCCAAATTGTGCCAGAAATATCAAACATTCCTGAGGCATTAGAAAGCCCTAACAAATACCAAGGAATGGACTTACCACCTAGCAAATAATCATCTTTACTTCGTTGTGCTCTTTTTTTTAGAACAAGTCCAATTATAACTATAGTTAGCAAATACAATAAAATAATTATAATATCTACTGTGTTGAGTAATTTCATAGGTTGGTTGTGGTTAACTTTAATTAATTTTTAACTCATTAATATCTTTTAAAAACAGTGTTTTCGATAGCTTTTCGAAATTTTTAAAATCACTTTCACTAGAATGTCCTTTATAAGGCATATAATGATGATCAAGTCTTCCGTTTCTCCAGAACAACACCCATGCAATCCCTGAATTTTCTATACTAGGATATAAAACTTCTGAATACCAATTTTCAGTAGAAATTGTTTCTAATCCTGTTTCCGTAAAAGCATAAAGCTTGTTCTTTTCTTTGGCAATATTTTTTACGAGTTCTAAATCTTTAACTACTGCTTCTGCATACTCTTTTGCATTTTTAAAATCATAAATATCAATACCCAAAATATCTACGTAATCGTCTCCAGGGTAGTATTTCAAATAATCATCGGACGGATTTAATTTATTTGGTGAATAAGCATATAACAAATTGTGCACGTTATGAGTATCTCTTAGCAACTGTACTGTTTCTTGCCACAATTGTTTGTACTCGGCTGCTGTACAGTTTGGATCTCCCCACCAAAACCAAGCCCCATTCATTTCATGAAAAGGCCTAAATACCAAAGGTATGGGTTGATTATCATATTGCAATGACTTTATAAAATTCGCCATTCGTTCTACCCAAAGCTCATATTTGGCTCTATTTTTACCACCTTTAATAATGTCAGCAACAGCAGGTGTTTTATCCCAAGAATCTCCATCGGATGTTGGGTTATCTGCATGCCAGCTAATGGTTATAATACCGCCCTTTTTATGAGCATCAATCATAAGTTTTCTCATCGTAACAAACGAAACGCTATCTAAATTTCTATCAGAAGCCAATTCAATACGTCCTAAATCAAAACCATATACCGAAGGGAAATCTTGCACCACTTCATTTACATCGCTTTTTATAATTAAACTGTCATCATTTTGCGTCCAGCTAATGCCATAAGATGTTGCGTCTTGATGCCCAATAGCAAAACCTTTTTTTGAAATTTCATTTAATTTTTGATAAAGATTCAAACAACTTTCCGAAGCTTTTTCGTCAACTAACAAAGGCTTTTTTTCTTTTTGTTTTTGAGTAGTTGTACATGAATAAAAAGATACCATAAGTAACAATGCAAGAACAGATTTACAGTAAAATTTAAGATTTTTATTTTTAATGGAGATCATCATAAATTGTATTTATAATAGAGGTTACTAGTTATTTATTGTAAAAATCAAATTTAGCTATACTAAAATTATGATATTGATATTATTTTATCAATATCTTAAATTATTATTACGATGTGCAGGATTGATAGTTCAATTTTAGATCAATTTGATTTCGAAAATGATTTTACTCCTTTACCATTTTTTTAGATACACTTCCATTTTCTGTTGAAATTCGCAAATAATACATACCTGATGCTAGTTGAGACACATCCAGTTGATCATTCTCTAAAGCTTCGTTAATTATTACTTTACCATCGATAGAATAAACGAGCACCTCTCCTAATCCTTGCAAACCTTTGATTTGAATTTTATGTACTGATGGGTTTGGAAAGACAGAAATAGAGCCAAGTCCAAAATCACTAATTCCAGCGGTATTACAAGCATCTTTATCAAGAGCTATTACACTTCCATTAGTCACATTCATATACTTAATTTGAGGCTCTATAGCAATCCAGAGTGTAGACTCTTTATATTGCCATCCCCATGCTCCAAAATAACCATTATCATATAAGTAATCATATGTAGCATTTATAGGATAACCAAACCCAGTCATTAGTGACTCCGCTTCTGCCGCATGAAATTCACCAACCATAACGGGTTTATCTAACTCCCAATAACTTGCAGGATGATGAAATGGTGAAATAGAAGATGATTGCCAATCATAATAATGAACTTGATAAAAATCTAAGGTACCATTATCAGAACCTCCAGCTGCAATTAATGCTGCATCTGAATAATAATTTTTCTGATTTACATTTGAGGAAACATTTTTATCCGTATTTGCTAACATAGACCAAGTCCCATTGGTAACAAGAGCTTCAGAATCAGCATCGTGAATTGCACCCGCTAATTTATTTACTACCATTTGAACATCGGCCATCGAAATTCTAACTGGTGTCCAACCAAATTCACTAGTCATCCCTTCTGGTTCATTAAAAATCTCCCAACTCATAAGTGCCGGATGATCTTTTAACCCATTAACCATAGGGGTTAAGGCATTATCTATATAGGATTGTACATTAGTCGATGATTTTAAAAATGCCAAGTTACCGTCATAATTTATGTCGGTCCAACTTTTAGCCGTTGGGTCTTGAAGCATATCAAAAGAAAACAAACTAATATTTACCAGCACATTATTTGACCACGCCGCGTCTAACACATCTTTTATCTGATCTATAATTTGCTGATTTGTTAATGAATGATGTAAACCAGTAATATTGCCACTTGTTTGTATCTCTGGAGTAAAAGCTGCATCTGTATGGAGCCACCAACGCACAGAATTACCGCCTGAAGCCTTTACTTCTGAAAAGAAATTATCAAAATAAGTCAGGTTTGGATTAGTACCAAACCCAACATCTCCACTAAATTGATTCCATGCTAAATTTGTTCCGCTTAAAAATAAATTTTGGCAGTTTACCTCAATAGTATTCTGAGCTTTCACCCCCAAAACCATTAAAATTGAAAGTATTAATATGTATTTCTTTTTTGACATAAATTATCTCTGTGTAAATATAAGAATCAATCTAGCTACTAATATGGTATTATTTTATCATAATAATAAAGTATTATTTCACAACATCTGATGAATTAGTAAACAGAACTAGCATCTCCATCAAACACCCTGATAGAATGACTATTGACAGATAAATCAATCAATTAAATGTTTTAAAAACACTTAATAAACCTATAATTCATTTATAATAAATAAGACAATAAAAGTGAATAACATACAAACAAGAAAATATTTTATCGATAAATGACAAAATAATATTAACATTCTATTAACTTTAAGTATAATTTTGGTATTGATAATAACTTACTAGTTAAATTATACATTCTATAATTTATGTTTAGTGAAAATTAGAATTAACTAGATTAACTCAAAATCATATGCAAAAATTAAAATCAAAAATCATTTATTGTAATGTAAATCGCTATTACTTGCTGTTATTATTTGGCTTATTAAGTCAATTAATTATAGCTCAAAGTACGATTAGTGGTGTAGTTTCAGATTCAAATGGTGCTCCGCTACCCGGAGTCAATATTATTGAAAAAGGAACCTTAAATGGGGTATCTTCAGATTTTGATGGAAACTATCAAATATCAGTAAATAAAGGTACCACCTTAGTTTATAGTTTCATCGGTTTTAAGACACAAGAAATTTCAATTAACGGCAAATCAACTATTGATATTACCTTAGAAGAAGATTCTAATAACTTAGATGAGGTAGTCATAATTGGTTACGGGTCTCAGAAAAGATCAGACATTAACAGTGCCGTTTCTTCGGTAAGTTCAGATGATCTAAAAGATTTAAAACAAGTTTCATTAGATCAGATGCTACAAGGTAAGGCCGCTGGTGTTAGTGTGACTTCTAATTCTGGTGCACCAGGAGGAGCCGCTTCTATTAGAATTAGAGGAACCACTTCATTAACAGGTACAAACGAACCTCTTTATATTATAGATGGTGTACCAATTTCTGGTGATGCTACAGGAAAATCTACAAGTGGCCAACCACTAGTAGGTAAAGATGGCTTTTCTTCAACTGGCGGAAATGGTAATAACGCCGTGAGTCCATTATCAATGATAAACCCTAATGATATCGCATCGGTAGACATTTTAAAAGATGCTTCAGCAACCTCTATTTACGGGTCTAGAGGTGCAAACGGAGTAATTATTATTACAACAAAATCTGGAAAAAAAGGAAATGGTAAAATTGCTTACGAAGGGTATACTTCTATTGTAAAGAATTATAAAGACCTTGATGTAATGAATTTACAAGAGTTTGCTGAACATAAAACAAATTTGGCCAATCTATATGGAACCGAAGTTCGTCCAGAATTTTCACATCCAGAATTATTAGGAGAAGGAACTGATTGGCAAAACGAAGTATACAGGACCGCTGTTGCTCAAAACCATCAATTGTCTTTTTCAGGAAGAAAAGAAGATATAAACTATTACTTATCGGCAGGTTTCTTAGATCAAGAAGGTACAATTATCGGCTCGGGACTTAAAAGGTATACCGCTAGATTAAATGTTGACTCTAAGGTTAAAGATTGGCTAAAAGTTGGTGCCAATTTAACTACGGGTATAACGAATGAGAAGGTTACTGTTAACCAAAGTTTTACAGGTTTAATTAGTAATACGTTACTCCAATCTCCTGATATTCCAGTAAGAAATTCAGATGGTTCTTTTGCAGGACCACCAAGTGCAGACCAAAGTGTTACTTACTACAATCCCGTTGCTGAAGCACTTACAAGAGAAAATAAATTAATCAGGAAAAACTTTTTAGGTAATATTTATGCTGAAATAACAATTTTAGATGGCTTAAAATACAGAATGGAGTTATCTGGAAATACCGAATATTCGCAAAATGAAGATTTTAGACCATCTTACAAATGGGGATCTCAAGTAAATCTTACTGCTGATTTAGATACAAGAAACCAAAACTGGTATTCAATAAACTTCAAAAACTTACTAACTTATAATAAGTCTATACAAAAGCATAGTTTTACATTATTGCTAGGTCAAGAAGCGAATGATAGTCATTGGGAAGGTATCATAACATCTTCAAACGGTTTCCAGACAAATGAAAACCACACCATAAATTTAGCTGATGTAGATAACAATACCGTAACAGGTTATAAAGGTAGTGCCTCAATATCGTCCTATTTTAGCCGTCTTATTTATAGTTTTGACAATAGATATAGTTTAACAGGTTCTATAAGAGCTGATACATCTTCTAAATTTGACCCAACTACAGATAATCAAACTGGTATTTTTAAATCAATTGCTGGATCATGGAAATTATCAAATGAATCATTTATGGAAGGGTTTGATACATATATAGATAATATAAAATTTAGAGTTGGTTATGGTGAAACAGGAAATCAACAAATTGAAAACAACAGATACACCGCTCTTTTAGCGGCTCAAAATTCTGGATTAGGAAGCGGTTTTTTAGTGTCTAACTCTCCAAATCCTAATTTAACTTGGGAATCTTTAAATCAAACAAACGGTGGTCTTGATTTTACACTATTTAATTCAAGACTTACAGCCAGTGTTGATGTTTATGACAAAAAATCAGAAGGATTTTTATTCCAAGTGCCGTTACCGGATTACTTAACTGGTGGTGGAGGTCAATACGGTGGAATTTCAGCACCATACTCAAACCTTGGAACCATGCAGAACAAAGGTTATGAAATTACATTAGGATTAAATTTAGGTGATTCTAAAAGTTTTAGCTGGAATTCTTCATTGAACTATTCACACTATTCAAATAACCTAATTAGCATTCAAGACGGTATTGTGTTGACACAACAAATAAATACAAATGGTTATCAACCAGTAGTTGTCACAAACACCATCGTTGGCCAGCCAATAGGAATGTTTTACGGTTATGTTTCTGAGGGAATATTTGACGATATGGCCACTTTAAATGCTGCACCGTTGCAATTTGGACAACCTGTAGGGACTGGCTCTGGTGAAACTTATTTGGGTGATTATAAGTACAAGGATGTTAGTGGTCCAAATGGTGTGCCAGACGGCATAGTTGACGCATTAGATAAGACATTGATTGGAAGCCCGCATCCAGATTTTACGTTTGGTTTTACCAATAACTTTAAGTATAAGAATTTTGATTTATCTGTATTTGTTCAAGGAACTTATGGAAATGACATTATGAACTTAACCCGAAGACAAGGTACAACTAATGCATCATTATATGAAAATCAATTTGTTGAAGCTTCAAATTATTGGACTGAAACAAACACAAATACCAGCATCCCTAGACCAATTAATAATACGGCAAATACAAACTTATTAATCTCTAGTCGTTATCTAGAAGATGGTTCTTATTTAAGAATTCAAAACTTAACTTTTGGCTATTCTTTACCACAAGATGTTTTAGAAAAAATAAAAATGTCTAGAATAAGAATTTACGGCTCTGCTCAGAACCTCTATACCCTTACTAATTATTCAGGCTATGACCCTGAAATTGGATCCTTTAATCAAAGTCCGCTTTTGACAGGTATAGATAATGGAAGATACCCATCTCCAAGAACTTTTTCACTAGGTATAAACGTTGAATTTTAAAAAAATAAGAAAATGAATAATAAAATATTTTTTAATTTGTATAAATTATTTAGTGTAGCACTACTAATTGTAGCCCTTGGATCTTGTTCTGAAGATTTTACAAATAGGCCACCAGAGGATACCATAAGTTTAGATGCCTATTATAATAGTAATGAGCAAGTAGCTTCGGCAACCAATGGAATGTATAGCAGAACTTGGTTTCAATTATGCAACAAGTTCTTTTGGGCACTAGAAGTTGGTTCTGGAAACATGTATTCTGGTTCTCCAGATGTTAGTGGATTAAGAACTTTTTCAATGAACGGGAGTGATCCAGAATTAACAAATGGCTGGGCGTCCTTATGGGCAAACATTGCTCAAGCTAATGCCATAATTAATTTCTTAGAATCTAGGGTTGGTGCAGAAGTAGATCAAGCGGTAATAGATAATACCTTAGGAGAAGCTTATTTTATGAGAGCTACGGCTTATTTTTATTTAGTTCGTTTATGGGGCCCAGTTCCAATTATTGAGAACAATTTAGATTATTCTGATGACCCATATATTAATACAAACCCTGAAGCTGACATCTACACATTGATTGTAAGTGATTATTTAGCAGCAATAAATAGGTTACAAGAAAAGACAAGAGGAGGTAATTATGGAGAAAATGCCCGGATTTCAAAAGGTTCCGCAAAAGCATTGCTTGCTAAAGTTTATTTATATCAAAAGGATTATGCTAATGCCAAAATCATGGCGGAAGATGTAATTAATAGTGGTGAATTTAAATTATTAGGCGGTAGTGAATTACCCTCAAAATCATTTGCAGATTTGTTTACGTATGCAAATAACAATAATGAAGAATCAATTTTTGCCATTCAATGGAAAGGAGACGGAAACTACGGTTCAGCAAATAACTGTAACACTCAATTTGGTATTAGTTCATCAACAGTTTCTACATCTAATGCTTCATACGGAGGTGTTTTTGGCCCATCTCAAGATGTAATGACAATATATGCAGCCAACGACGTAAGAGGACATGAAACTGTAATGCTACCAGGCAATGTTTATCCTGATTTAAATACATCTATTGGTTTAGGTTTTACAGTTCCAGACGAAAATAATGCTCAAAATTCTGGAGGAGGTATTAAAAAGTACTGTATTGGCGTACAATCTGATGCTACAGGCCCTGTTGATGCTTGGGCAATGATGGATAACAATACCTATATTATGCGATATGCAGAGCTCTTATTAATCCATGCAGAGGCTATTTTGGCAGGTGGTTCAAGTACTTCTGATGTTATGGCGTTGAATTCATTTAATGCCGTTAGAAATAGAGCTGGGTTATCAAGCTTAACTTCCATTACTTTTGATGATATTTTCAATGAAAGAAGAAAGGAATTATGTTTTGAAGGTGATTATTGGTTCGACCTTGGCAGATTAGATAAAACAGATGCTATCGCTATTATGTCTGCACAAAACAGAGGAAACAAGGATAACGCAGAATATTTTACTCCTACATTTTCTTCCGATCATAATGCCAACGACTTTTTTATGGATTATCCTGATAACGATGTGGCAAAAAATCCTAAGTTATTAGAAGAACCAGTACCATATACTTTTAATTAAAAAATAAAAAGATCATGAAAAAATTCAAAATCAAAGACATATTTAGCTTTCTTATTATAGTGTCAATATTGGTAGGTACACTTACTTCATGTACCAGCGATGATAGTGAAAGTATTAATTCTTCCGCACCTCCAGTTATAAACAATGTAAGTATAGCCAGTGCAGGCGATTTAGTACCAACAACTGTAGGTTACGCAAATAACGTATACATTATTCAAGGATCAGGTTTTTCAACGTTAGAAAAAATATATTTTAACGATGTAGACACCTATTTTAATCCAACAATGGTTACAGATACGGATATATTTGTCAATATTGATCAGAATACACCTTATGAAAACGCATCAAGCGAATTAAAAGTGGTAACCAAAGGTGGTACCGTAATATACCCATTTGTTATTGCTCCACCAGCTCCACAATTAACGAGAGGTTTTCAACCTGTAAATGCGGCTGAAGGTGAACAAATTACAATTTATGGAGATTTCTTTTTAGATCCTGTGGTCTCTTTTGGATCAACCGAAGCTACTATCGTTTCAAATACATTAACAGAAATCATAGCCATTGTTCCTGCAGGAGGTGACAAACAATACATTACTGTAACTACAATTTCGGGTGATATAACATCTACTTACGCAGTAGGTACAGCACTTTATGATGATATTTGGTATGGAGGATTTGCACCACCAGAATGGAACAACCATGTTTATGAAACCAATAACACGGCTGCCCAAGGCACAACCTATTTCAAAAAAGATATGGGAGGTTGGGATAATCTACAAGGAGAATGGAGTTGGGACGATCAAATAGCCGAATATGCTGGAATCAGAATGTCTTTAAAAGGCCCTGACGGCTCTAAACTAAAATTAGTTTTTAATGGAAATTGGAGTGATGATACCGCACCCATAATTACGCTTACCTCTGAATGGAAAGAGTATTATTTTACTTGGGCAGAATTGCTAGATGCCGGACATGTACAAAATATATCATTTCAAGAATTTACCGGGAATGGTGGAGAATACTATTTCGATAATTTTGGATACATATTAAAATAGTAATTGTTGTTAATTGAGTTAGTAGTAATAAAAAGCATCTGGAATATTTTCGAGATGCTTTTTTTAAATTATTTAAATTATGAAGAAAATAACAATCGGAATTCTTGTCCTATTACTTTGTGCACATACACACGCACAAAAATTTGAAGGCATAGCTGAAACACCTCCATTAGGTTGGAATAGCTGGAATACTTTTTCAACTAACATCAATGAACAATTGGTAAAAGATATTGCCGATAAGTTTGTTGAATTAGGTTTGAAAGATGCAGGTTATGAATATATTGTATTAGATGATGGATGGATGGCTAAGGAGAGAGATGTAAATGGAAATTTAATTGCCGATCCAGTAAAGTTTCCAAGTGGTATGAAAGCTTTAGCCGATTATATTCATTCAAAAGGACTTAAATTCGGATTATACAATTGTGCCGGCTCTAAGACTTGTGCCGGGTATCCAGGCAGTAGAGGATATGAATATCAAGATGCCCGTTCATATGCCTCATGGGATGTTGACTATTTGAAATACGATTGGTGTAATACAGATAAATTAAATGCAGAAGGAGCTTATATTACGATGAGAGATGCCATAAAAACTGCAGGAAGACCAATGGTATTTAGCATTTGCGAATGGGGAGATAATAAGCCTTGGGAATGGGCAAAAGATGTTGGTCACTCTTGGAGAGTTACAGGAGATATTATCAATTGTTGGGATTGTGAAATTGGCCATGGGTCTTGGTCTTCATGGGGTGTATGGAAGATTATTAATATGCGTAAAGCTATACGTAAGGCGGCTGGCCCTGGTCATTGGAACGATTACGACATGATGGAAGTGGGCAATGGCATGACTGATGCCGAGGATCGAAGCCATTTTGCTATGTGGAGCATGTTGGCCTCACCTTTAATTATGGGTAATGATTTAAGAGTTGCTTCTCCCCAAACAATCAAAACACTAACAAACAAAGAAGTAATTTCAGTAAATCAAGACAACCTAGGCATACAAGGTTTTAGGTTTTCAAACGAAAACAAGATAGAAATTTGGTTAAAACCTTTAAATAAAAATTCCTGGGCAATGTGTTTTGTAAATATGAATGATAAACCAATTGAAATTAATTTTGATTGGAAAAAACATAACATTGGAGATGATGTTAATGAACGTAATTTGGATACTAAGAAAGATACTTATACTATTGAAGATCTATTTAACCATAAAAACTTAGGGAGTACAGCTAAAAACTTAAAAGGCAGAATTGGTGTGCATGATGTATTGATGATCAAACTAGAATTAAAATAGAGTCGTTAGTTAAAACGCACTCAATTATTATTATTATTAACTATTTAATTACACTCCTGATAACTACAATTTTATTGTACCTATCAGGAGTTTTTCTAACATTTGAGTCAATTCTAGATTATCAATAACTTCTAAAAAACAAAGAACTAGTTTTCAAAGGGATCAGCCTCAAAATCCTTTTTCCTTGCTCTTAGTATTTATAACTCTGTAATTTCTTTTTGAAATACTTCCCATGTCTTGAAGGTGTATATTTTTCATCAATATAAAGGCGGGGTGCCCATTCTTTATCAAAAACCCAAACCACATAAGAAATACCTTTTTCATCTGAATAGTTGGTAATAGCATCACCATAAGACTCATCGCTAACCACAGGAGAATGAGCTCCCGGATCTTCAGGACCGCAAAAACCAATTTCTGTTAAAATTACTGGATATTTATCTTTTACGAATCCCCAATCTTTTGTCCATTTTTCCTCCCAAGGCTTTTCACGTTTTTGAGGATAAGGATGAGAAACATAAGCTATTCCTTCAACATCCAAAGGACTCTCTTTTACTGGAGTAAGATCATAGGCCCAATTGAATCCGGCAACTAACGGAATACCTTCTCCCCCATTGGTCCGAAGAATGCCAATCATTTCTTTATTTAGTTCCTTCCATTGCTCCCATGTAATTGTTCCCAATTCATTATTATAAGTAGTAGGCTCATTAAAAAGCTCATAAAAAGCTACGGTTGTATTCTTTCCATATTTTTTACCTATTGTTCTCCAAAAATCAAAGGTTTGTTTTTTATCCGTATCATACATATCATGTTGATACATTTCAGTACGTAAATTCCCGATGCTATGCCAATCTATTACAACATACATTCCCAATTCACCTGCCCATTGAATACCATCGTCTAAAAGTTTTAGATACGCTTCTTTTCCTCTTTTCTTCCATGCTGTTGGATGTACTGGAAACCGCACCAAGTTAGCTCCCCAATGCTTCATTTCTTCGAAGTATGATTTATTCCACAACTGTTGACGTTCGAGTTTATCAGGATCACTAGTATTTAACCCTCTAAAAACTGCAATTTTTCCATCTTCCTTCACAAAGCTATTCCCTGAAACACTAACCCTACTTAAGACCTCTTGAGAATGCACAAAATTAATAGCAAGAAGTAAGATAAAAGTTGCCACAGTTTTATTCAAGAAAATTTTCATGTTTTTATTTTTATAAGATTATTACTATTTTGATTAGCAGTTGTTACGAGTGCTACACCTATTCCATTATTTAAATAATTGCTACTTAAACATTGAATAGTTACGTAAAGGTCTTAATAATATTTATAAAAATTTGTCGCCTGAATTTTTAGTTTATAAGATTGATAATATAGTATCAATATTCGAAATTTTTGACAATTTTATGAATACCTAAAGCATATGGAATATGATTAATTGGCCTTTCTAAATAATGGGTATTCCCAGACATTGAAAAGCTTAAGAGAAACCACCCACAATTTATTTCTTCGATAGTACTCAGTTCATTTTTCTATTTTGCGTAGTCATTAAAAAACTGTTCGGTGTCTTTTAAATCTTTCAAACCTAATATCCAACAGACTTCAGAAAGATCTGAGAAGTCTAAACCGCCTTCAAAAATAGCCTCATTTTTGTATCTCCCCTCTTGACCGTTGTATTTATTTGAGGTTTTAATGGCTAGTCGCCAAATAGCAAGTAATTTTGGATCAGAAATTTTACTTTTCCAATTTTTAAACTCAGAATCATGAAACCCTGGAGTTCCGTTTCCAACTGCATTACCATCTGGTATTTTTTGATAATCCGTATTATTTTTCACAAAGAGTAACTCTTCTGGAGTTGTTGTCTTTTCATTCCAATCACTATGCTGTACCACATGAAAACGTTTAGAAATGTCCACGTTAGGCATATCTGATTGAATCACCCTTAAAAGGGCTGCTGTAAAATCAGACTGACCTGCTTCAGCAATCCAAATATCACCTTCATTGAGTACTGTATTTTTAACAATAACGCTAACCTTTTTTATCGCATTTTTAAAATTTTCATGTGCATCTGTCCAATTATCTCCAAAAGCCAATTTCATTAAATCATTTGGAGGCACATATAACCCTTTTTGAATACCATATGTACCCGCTACTGCATGAAAGTTTATTTTCGAATACAAGGTGTCAGACAAAATAGTAGCTAATGCTGCAGCCGTGTGTAAGTCGTCTACATCCGTTTTACAATCAAATTGAACTAATAATAAATCTTTTTCTTTATTAAAATCACCTTCGCTTGAGATTTTCATATCCGTAGCATGGCCATTAAACGATATAAAGGAAATTGCTATGACTATTAGTACTACTATTTTATTTTTCATTTCTGTTATATTTTAAGTATTAAATTAATTGGATTGTTATTACTTCCCCGTTGTACGTTACTGTTTGCCCCTCGGGCTTATAATTAAACGCATTTGGATTTTCTTTACTTACTGTTTTAATTACAAATTTTCTGTTTTTTAACATCCAAACTGTAATAAATATTAATATTAATGCTCATTTTTTAATTCATCTCTGGTTATCGTATTTGAGTACTTATAAATATCCTTAACACCTTCATCTGTATTTGCAGTTTTAAGCCATCCTGACCAAACCATGAACCAAGACCATTTTGGTTGAGCCTCTAAAATAAGAACATTTGGTAATTGTCCCACTTCACCAAGAGCGATTGGTTTGCCATCTGCCAATTCCAATAATTGTTCATAATCTTTTTGCTCATAATCATAATGATACACATCTGTAGCTAACACATCAACAAATTGATGTCCTGGATAAAAATCTTTGTATTCAAAAGCTTCATCTTTGGGTATATCTCTAGGAGCATTGGCATTCCAAACCCAAATTAAATTATTTAAGCTATGATAATCTGTCAAACGTTGATATAACATTTTCCATAGTTTCATAAACCCTTCTTCACCCTTTTTGTCTCCCCACCAAAACCAAACACCATTCATTTCGTGATAAGGTCTAAACAATACAGGTATCTTATTTTTTTGAATCTCTTTTAAGTGAATTGCCAGTTGATCTACTTGATCTAGCCATCTCTTATGCACTAAAGTTCCTGGTGTTACAAGGTCTTTCCAATCTTTATTAGAAATTTCACTTTGAACACTCTCTTTCCAACCATAAGGTGCATCATCTGATGGTTTACCTACATGCCACATTAATGTAATTATCGCACCATCTTCATGTTTTTTTATGACTTCGTTTACAAGTTTATAACCAGGATCAACCTCACCATTACTCCAATAAAAATCAGCTCCCCAAATGGCAGGGTATTTTCCGGTCATATTTTTTACACTGTCATAAAATCGATTTGTTTCATGACTATAACAATGTTGGCCTGAAAGAATTTGACCATTTAAATTACCTATATAAGTCAATAAATCTTTTACTTCTTTAGAGGCTTCTTTGTTTACTGGTTCCATCTGTGCATTACACACGACACTAAAGACCAAGGCAATTAGTAAATAATAATATTTCATATTTAATTTTTATTCAACAGTTGATCTGCTGCTAATATTAAAAATATATAATCTGTTGTTCCTCCTCCCAGCACATATTCAGTTTGTTGCCATAAGAAGGGCCATTCTAATAATTCTGGAAAATCGGGACGAATTAATGCTGTACCCGAACCAATACCTCCCGGAATATAAGAATGTTCTCCTCTATTTATTCCATAAGCCTGTGTTAAAGATCTTGATCCTACACCACTAGCAAATGAGGATGTATTTATACCAGGATGTACGCCCAAAATAAAATTCATAGCATTTAACATATACTTTTTAGGAAAAATATCTGGATAGCTAGTATGGAAATAATATTGTCTTACTCCAAAGTTTTGAATGCCCCAACCGGCTCCCCAAATGTCTGGTTTATAAACTAAGCCATATGGTGTTTCATTTTCCAATTGCTGAACTTTTTCTAAATATTCTTTTACCGCACCTTCAATTTTTGTTCTGAACTTTTTACTTTTCACGAGTGGTAATGCAGGGCCTACGACCCATCCTACTTTTTCTATATTTTCAGTTATCACCTTAACATTATCACTTAAATATTCTGCATATTTAGCATTGCCTGTAGTTCTTAATAACTCGACAGCCAACTCAATTTTATCTAACTTATTATTGGTGGACGTATTTGCCCAAATATTTTCTGCTATTGTTAAACATTTTGATGCTAAGCCCTCATTAAATCCTTTTAAAACTCTTGCGGTAGCCGCAAGTGCTGCCGCTGTATTAATTTCTCTTTTGGGATTGTTTTCTGTAAAAACCCATCTGTCATCTGGTGCATTATCCAATCCTTTTTCAATGTCAGATACTCCTGATGCTGATAATTTATCATTTCCTGAATAAACTACATTATCACTATGGTTCACCGCGTCTCCTAGTAGAATATATTGACGCTTATGAGGTACAATAATCCCTCTATAGAATCTACCTAAGGACTCATAACCTCCTACAATTGACAAGGCTCCATGTTCTATTTGCTGCAACACATCCGCTTTGCCATCTGGCTGAAGCATTTCTACCGTTTTTGTCTCTTGATCAATACTGGTATTATCATAATCTACCTTAAAGATTTCGTAAATATGAGCTAATCCTTGAATGGTTGAAGCTTGAGATTCTACTCTAAGATCATAGTCTCCGGCATCATGCCAACCTCCTAAATTAATTCCGGGAACATGATCACCAGATTTAAAAGTGGTAAGCGTTTTTGGGCCTTGTAAATAACCATCAAAATGATTGGTATTGACCGGTGCCATTCTTGCATCATCTATATGGCAGCGTCCATGCCAAACCTTATACCTATCATTTACCCTCATATGGCACATTTGCACAGGTAAAAAATATTCTAATGTTGGTTGCCAAACATTTCTTTGAAAAACAGTTGTACTTATTTGAAATGGACGTGTTGTAAACTCATTATATTTAATTACATACATTCCAGGTTCTTTTATTTCAGAAAAATCAAATTGGTAGTATTTGTACCGTAAAAAGTTGCCCCAATCTTTAAGGTTTTGCGATAACACTTCTGTAAATCCGCCTTTATTGTTAATTCTTAATAGCTTTATTTCTTGAATGTTTTTATCAAGCTTATCAGTTTCAACAACGGCAATTTTTTCTTGATTTGGATGATAACCAACCTGCGACACTTGTACTACTGGACTGTATTTATAATTATCAACAACATTTGGAGTAATTAGCCATTCTATAGCATTTTTAGTTTTACCAGAAGGCACCAAAGACCTAACCACAAACCATCCATTACTATGTTTAGCTCTACCATCTATTAATTGTAAATCCGTATTTTGAAGATTTTTAATATGTAGTGTTTGACTTTCATTTTCAGGAACTATAACCAGTTCTTTTCCTTTAGCCATGGGAGTCAATTGAAACTCATCATCGCCATCCTTATATCCGGGTCCATTAGCTTGTCTGTTAAATAACCCAAAATGATCATCCATATAATAACTCTTACCGAATAACGCCCCAGGAAACAGTTCTATATTCATACCCACTTTGCCAACCCACTTTTCTGGAATTGGCTCATCTAAATCAACTACAATTTTAAAAGATTTTCCTTGAGGAACAATTTTTAAATTATAAGACATGTTTAAATCAGGATACACAATAGGATTAAACCCTGTTTGGTTTTTTGTAGCATCAGGATAGGTCATTTTTACACTAATCTCATGGCTTTTCCAATCCACTTTTCTTTCACCTACTTTTGGAACAGGTTGCCATTGACCGGGTGTAGGTTCTAATCTTAAATCACCATTAGTAGCAACTCGAATACCATTTTGAATAATTCCGACACCTCCTTGATGACTCTCGGGGTAAAAATCATGTGCCAACATAACATTAGCACCTTGCATTTCTAAATACTCCAAAGTATTAATAGTAAAAATTTGAGTAGAATCTACTTTCTGCTGTCCATAAAAATAAACACTACTGAGCAATACGTAAGCAAATAAAAAATGTTTCATAATTCTAAATATTTCAAATGATAAGTTCTTTCAATTGTATCAATAAATCCACTCATATAATAAGTTGAATTGTCTATAATAAAATATTATATATCATAAAATCAATCCGACCTATTGTAAATATATTTAACAAAACCCTAATAACATACATGTTTTAGTGAAAACTTACACAAAAATATTACCTATACAACAATTGTATTATTACACGCTTCATCATTTATATCACTTCATTTTGTATTGGATTATTTTTACAGTGTAATACTATAGTTACTTCATTACCCATAATTGATTTTTTTTGAAAAAGAACAAATGACATAAGCTTTTCTATAACCATTAATTAGTTAAATCTTCAAAACCAACAATGAACATAAATCAGAAAATATCATTAAAAGAAAAAATCGGCTACGCGTTAGGTGATGGAGCAGCAAATATTGCTTGGAGAGGTGTAGCCACCTTCTTATTTATATTCTATACTGATGTTTTTGGACTAAGTCCAGTAACCGTTGGTGTTCTATTTCTAGTAGCTAGATTTAGTGATGGAATAAGTGATATCTTAATGGGTGTTATTGGCGATAGAACCAAATCTAAATATGGTAAATTTAGACCCTGGATATTATGGACAGCTATACCATTGGCTGTAATACTCTCACTATTATTTACAAGCCCTGATTTAAGTGCATCTGGTAAAATTGCTTACGCATATGTTACCTATATCTTTTTTACGCTACTTTATACAGCCAATAATATTCCATATGGTGCTCTTATGGCAGTTATGACAGGAGATGATAAAGTGAGAACAACTTTAGGTTCCTATAGAATGGTAGGAGCATTTGCAGGTGGTATGCTTGTTCAAGGTGCCTTATTGTTTTTAGTAGCTCATTTTGGGAATGTGAACCCAGACATTGAGATCAATAAATTAGCTAATGAAAAGTTTAAAGTAGAAGTTTCTACATCAAAAGATGTAGAGAGTGTCAATATAAAAACAGAAGACGGTATCGCAACATTTGTTTGGGAAGATGCGAATATGGATTCTGAAGAAAATATTCCAACCCATGGAAAGAGTTTTGCAATGCAAGCCGGTAAAAAGTACTCATTTATTGTAACAGGAGAAGAAAATATTACCAACAGTACTATTTCAATTATTGATCAAAAGAAAGGCTATAGTAATTCCATGTATGTGATGTCTGCTTTTTTAGCACTATTCATGTTCATTACATTTTACACAACAAGAGAAAGAGTACAACCCCCTAAAGCTCAAAAAAATAATTTAAAACAAGATTTAAAAGACCTTA
Source organism: Aureibaculum luteum (assembly GCF_003449015.1). Taxonomy (GTDB): domain Bacteria; phylum Bacteroidota; class Bacteroidia; order Flavobacteriales; family Flavobacteriaceae; genus Aureibaculum; species Aureibaculum luteum. The sequence goes on from NZ_QRGD01000003.1 coordinate 221,956, forward strand.
TTTCTAATAAACCTTGGGTTGTTCTATTGGTTATCGGACTCCTATTCAATGTTTACAATTCCATAAAACAAGGTATTGTTGTTATCTATTTTACACATTATTTAAATGATCAATTATTAGCGGCTTCTTATTTGGTTGGACTCATGTTAGCCTCTGTAGCTGGTGCCATGCTTACTTCTCCTTTAGGAAGAAAACTAGGTAAACGCAATTTATTTATATATGCTTTACTCTTTTCTGGAGGTATAAATGCATTACTGATGTTTTGTGGCCCAGAAGATATTGGTGCCATTTTCACCATCGGTATTGTTTCAGAGTTTGCCTCTGCAATGTTTCCAACTTTGTTTTTTGTGATGTTGGGTGATGCTGCAGATTTTTCAGAATTTAAAAATGGAAGAAGAGCAACAGGTCTTATCTATTCAGCAGGTTCGTTTGCCACTAAATTTGGAGGCGGAATTGCAGGAGCAATAATTGGATTAGTATTAGGGGCTTTTCATTATAATGGACAAGATACAACATCTATAAAAGGAGCAATTCCAGGTATTATTATGCTTATGAGTTGGGTTCCAGCAATAATAACGGTAGTAACTGCTGCATTAATGACCTTATATCCTCTTAACCAAAAGAAACTTGATGAGATTACTTTAGAATTAAATACCAGAAGATTAAAAGAACAAAACAACTAATACGATTAAAGATATATATTATGAAATACGGACATTTTGATGATGCTAACAGAGAATATGTAATTACGAACCCTAAGACTCCTTATCCTTGGATAAATTATCTTGGTAATGAAGATTTTTTCTCATTAACCTCAAACACAGCTGGAGGTTACACCTTTTATAAAGATGCTAAATTCAGAAGATTAACTCGCTACAGATATAATAACGTCCCTGTAGATGATGGTGGTAAATACTTTTATATAAAAGACGGTGATACGGTTTGGTCTCCAGGATGGAAACCTTCTAAAACAGAACTAGATAGTTATGAATGCCGTCATGGTATGAGTTACACAAAATTCAAAGGCTCAAAAAATGGCGTAGAGACTGAAGTTATTCAGTTTATACCGCTTGGATTTTGGGGAGAGATTCAAAAAGTAACCCTTAAAAACACATCTTCAGAAGTTAAAAAATTGAAATTATTTTCTTTTGTAGAATGGTGTTTATGGAATGCTGAAGATGATATGACCAACTTTCAAAGAAATTTTAATACAGGTGAAGTTGAAATTGAAGATTCTGTAATCTATCATAAAACTGAATTTAAAGAAAGACGCAACCATTATGCATTTTACTCAGTTAACCAACCTATACATGGTTTTGATACCGATAGAGAATCATTTATTGGTTTATATAATGGTTTTGACGCACCAGATGTTGTTACCGAAGGAAAACCTAAAAACTCTGTTGCTCATGGCTGGTCACCAATAGCATCTCATTATATTGAAGTTGAGTTACAACCAGGTGAAGAAAAAGACTATGTATTCATGTTAGGCTATGTAGAAGTTGATAAGGAAGATAAATGGGAAAGTAAATCAATCATTAATAAAAAACCTGCAAAGGAAATGATTGCCAAGTTTGATACTGTTGAAAAGGTGCAAGCTGCTTTAGATGAACTAAAAACCTATTGGGATAATCTTTTAGGTAAAATAAATATCCAATCTAACGATGATAAATTAGATAGAATGGTAAACATTTGGAATCAATACCAATGTATGGTTACCTTTAATATGTCTCGTTCTGCTTCATTCTTTGAATCAGGTATTGGACGTGGAATGGGATTCCGAGATTCTAACCAAGACCTGATTGGGTTTGTGCATCAAATTCCGGAAAGAGCAAGAGAACGTATTTTTGACATTGCCTCAACGCAATTTGAAGATGGCTCGTGCTATCATCAATACCAACCTTTAACTAAGAAAGGAAATTCAGCCGTTGGAGGAGACTTTAATGACGATCCTTTATGGTTAATCCTTTCAACGACAGAATATATTAAAGAAACAGGTGACTTTTCTTTATTAGATGAAATGGTGCCGTTTGATAATGATGCCTCAAAAGCAAAACCACATTTTGAACATTTAAAAGTGTCTTTTTACCATGTTGTTCATAATCTTGGTCCACATGGACTTCCTCTAATTGGAAGAGCAGACTGGAATGACTGCCTGAATCTAAATTGTTTTTCAGAAGATCCAAATGAATCTTTTCAAACTACAGGAAATAAAAAGGATGGAAAAGCAGAGTCATTAATGATTGCTGGTCTTTTTGTGGTTTATGGTAAAGAATATGTAAAATTATGTCGCAGAATAGGAAAAGAGGAAGAAGCTAATGAAGCTGAAAATCATGTAAACAATATGATCGAAGCTGTAAAAAACCACGGATGGGATGGCGATTGGTATTTGCGTGCCTATGATTATTATGGAAACAAAATTGGATCTAATGAAAATGAAGAAGGAAAGATTTTTATAGAATCTCAAGGCTGGTGTACTATGGCCGAAATTGGTAAAGAAGAAGGAATGGTTAAAAAATCATTAGATGCTGTTAAAGAACATTTAGATTGTGATTATGGTATTGTTTTAAATAGCCCTGCTTTTACAAAATACCATATTGAATATGGAGAGATTTCAACATATCCTGCCGGTTACAAAGAAAATGGAGGCATTTTTTGTCACAATAATCCATGGATAATGATAGGAGAAACAGTATTAGGTCGCGGTGATCAAGCTTATGACTATTATACAAAAATAGCTCCTAGCTTTTTAGAAGATATATCAGAACTGCATCGCGTTGAACCGTATGTATACTGTCAAATGATTGCAGGTAAAGAGGCTTTTAAGCCTGGAGAGGCTAAAAATTCTTGGCTTTCTGGAACTGCTTCTTGGAACTTCTTTGCAATTACTCAATATATATTAGGTATTAAAACTGATTATGATGGATTAAACATTAATCCTTGTATTCCAAAAAAATGGGATGGTTTTAAAATGAAAAGAGATTTTAGAGGTGCTACCTATCATATAGAAGTTAAAAACCCTGATCATGTTAGTAAAGGAATAAAATTAATTAATGTAAATGGAAAAGCTATCGATTCTACTATCGTTCCTATCCTAGAAAAAGGAAAAGAACATACTATAGAAGTAATCATGGGATAAACTATTAAAAATATTACAATATGAACACATTCATCATTCAAAGACACAAAGTAATACATTCTATAATTACTTTGTGCTTTTTACTAAGCTATTCGCTTACAAACGCTCAACAATCAAGTAATATTCATTCAAAAAATACTGAAGTAAAAATTGACAGTATAATTTCTTTATTAACATTAGAAGAAAAGGTATCGCTAGTCCACGCTCAATCAAAATTTAGCACTCCCGGAATTCCTAGATTAGGGATTCCTGAAATTTGGATGTCAGATGGACCACATGGTGTTAGAGGAGAAATTAATTGGGACAATTGGGGCTATGCAGATTGGACAAATGATTCAATAACAGCATTTCCTGCTTTAACTTGTCTTGCCGCAACCTTTAACCCAAGTCTTTCCAATGATTATGGAATAAGTGTTGGTGAAGAAGCACGGTATAGAAAGAAAGATATCTTATTAGGACCTGGTGTAAATATTTACCGCACACCTTTGAACGGCCGTAATTTTGAATATATGGGTGAAGACCCTTTTCTTGCCTCAAAAATGGTAGTTCCTTATATAAAAGGAGTACAACAAAATGGTGTTTCAGCTTGTGTAAAACATTATGTTCTAAATAACCAGGAAGAATGGCGTGATCATATAAATGTGAAAGTAAGCGAAAGAGCGTTGCATGAAATCTATTTACCTGCCTTTAAAGCTGCCATTATGGAAGGCGGTGCATGGTCGCTTATGGGTTCGTACAATAAACACAACGGACAATATTGTAGTCATCATGATAAATTAATCAATAAAATTTTAAAAGGCGACTGGGGTTTTGATGGTGTTGTAATTACCGATTGGGGAAGTGCACATGATACCAAAGAGGCAATTCTTAATGGATTAGATATTGAAATGGGTACAGGAACTGACGGTTTAACTACAAACCAAAAAAATGCCTATGACAATTATTATCTGGCGTACCCTTTTTTACAATTATTAAAAAGTGGTGAAATTGACGAGAAATATGTAGATGATAAAGTACGTAGAATTTTAAGGTTGATGTATCGAACAACCATGAGTTCTAATAGACCGATGGGTAGAATGAATAATGTGGAACACCACGAAGTTGCAAGAAAAGTAGCTTCTGAAGGTATCGTATTATTAAAAAATGAAAACAATTTCTTTCCTATTAAAGATGATAAAAACCTAACAATAGCTGTGATTGGTGAAAATGCTACACGTTCTATGACTATAGGTGGTGGTTCTTCAGAATTAAAAGCACAGTTTGAAATTTCACCATTGGAAGGCCTTAAAAAAATCTACAAAAACGCAACTATAATTCATGCTATGGGTTATGCCTCAGGACCATCTGCTTATGCGAAAGTTCTACCATCTACATTAGATGCTGAGAAACTTAAAACAGAAGCTATTGCTACAGCTCAAAAAGCGGATATTGTTTTATTTGTGGGTGGATTAAATAAAAATCATCATCAAGATTGTGAAGGTGGTGACCGTTTAAAATTCGGACTTCCTTTTGGTCAAGAAGATTTAATCGATGAACTTTTAAAGGTTAACAAAAACATGGGTGTTATTCTAGTTAGTGGTAACGCAGTAGAAATGCCTTGGTTAGAGCAGGTGAACGGATTAATGCAATCGTGGTATTTAGGAAGTATGGCTGGTCAAGCCATTGCTGATGTTGTTATAGGCAATGTGAACCCTTCTGGTAAATTACCTTTTTCTTTTCCTAAAAAATTAAAAGATAATGCAGCTCATTTTTATGGTGATATTTCTTATCCTGGCGACTCTATTAATCAAGAATACAAAGAGGGAATTTTAGTAGGCTATAGATGGCACGATACTAAAAAAATAAAACCATTATTTCCTTTTGGATTCGGATTATCATATAGTTCTTTTGACTTAACCGACATTACCACTGACAAAAAATCATATACTCCTAAAAGTCAAATTAAAGTGACTTGCACGGTATCCAATACTGGGACTAAAGATGGTGCCGAAGTAGTACAAGTATATGTGGGCAAATCTAAATCTAAAGTCCAAAGAGCTTTCAAAGAACTGAAAGGGTTCAACAAAGTAAATCTCAACGCTGGTGAACAAAAAACTATTGAGGTTTTAATAAATACTGATGACCTTTCTTTTTATAATGAATCTACTGCCAATTGGCAACTTGAAACTGGCAATTACTACATTTATGTGGGTAACGCCTCGGATCATATCACAAAAAAAATTAAATTCACAATTAACTAATAATCATCACATGAAAATCAACTTTAAAATCACCGTATTCCTACTCCTATTTATGGTTTCAGCAATTGGTTGCGAAAAAAAAGAAGAAGTAGAAGAAGTAGAAGAACAAGTTAATGAAGAATCATTAACATTAAAAAGTGCCTTTGCAGACGACTTTTTTATTGGGTCTGCCGTAAATGATAATCATATTAACGGAAAAGACACGCTGGCTTTACAATTAATTGGAAAAGAGTTTAATACACTTACACCAGAAAACATTATGAAATGGATGAATATTCATCCTGAAGAAAATACTTTTAATTATGATATGTCTGATCAATATGTGGCTTTGGGTGAAAAAAACAACATGCATATCGTTGGCCATACTTTAGTTTGGCATAGCCAACTAGCTCCGTATATAAATACGATAAGTGACAGTGCTACAATGGCTGACAACCTTAAGAGTCATATTAACACAATAGTTGGTAAATACAAAGGAAGAATACATAGTTGGGATGTTGTAAATGAAGCCTTAAATGAAGATGGTACCTTACGAGAATCTATTTTCTTAAAAGTAATGGGTAACGATTATATTAACTATGCTTTTCAACTTGCGGCTCTGGCAGATCCAGCAGCGGAACTAAATTATAATGACTATAACCTTTGGAAACCTGAAAAAAGAGCAGGTGTAGTTCAACTCGTGAAAGACTTACAAGCAAAAGGTACAAAGATAGATGGCGTTGGCATGCAAGCACATTGGAGTTTAGAAGGCCCATCAATAGAAGATATTGAAAACAGTATTCTTGCCTATTCAGATTTAGGTGTAAAGGTGATGTTCACGGAATTAGATGTAACCGTATTGCCAAATCCATGGGATTTAAACGGAGCGGCAGTGGAACAAAATTATGATAAGTTTGAAGGAGATCCTACGATGAACCCTTATCCGAATACATTACCTGATTCAATACAAAACAAACTAGCTAAACGATATGAAGACATTTTTAACTTATTTTTAAAACATAAAGATAAAATAAGTAGGGTAACTTTCTGGGGAGTACATGATGGTCAATCTTGGCTCAATGACTGGCCTATAAAAGGAAGAACAAATCACCCGCTTTTATTTGACAGAAAATTGAATCCAAAAAAAGCGTATCAACAAATAATAGGGCTTAAAAAACAAAACTAATCAACACATAAAATTATGAGTTCTATTTCACAAAAATTATCCATAAAAGAAAAAATAGGCTATAGCTTAGGTGACCTTGCCGCAAACTTGGTTTTTCAAACGCTAATGACTTACCTCGCCTATTTTTATACCGATATTTATGGGCTTGAAACAAATCATGCCTCGGCTATTATTCTAACAGTAGGTTTGGTTGCCGCTTTCGGTTTTAATCCAATTATAGGAGCACTTGCAGATAGAACAACCTCTAAATGGGGAAAATTTAGACCTTGGATATTATGGACAGCTGTACCACTCGGAGTTGCTGCCCTTTTAGCATTTAGCACGCCTGATTTTGAGTATAAGGGGAAGGTTATTTACGCTGCAGCAACCTATTCTCTTTTATTATTACTCTATGCTGCTAACAACTTACCCTACTCTGCTTTAAGTGGTGTAATTACTGGTGATATGGGAGAGCGAAATAGCTTATCATCATATCGATTTGTAGCCGTAATGTTCGCTCAATTTTTTGTGCAAGTATTTATGCTACCTATCATTGAAACAGCTGGTGGTGGTGACAAAGCCGTTGGTATTGAAATTGTAATGACTTGGCTAGCTATTATTGGTACTATTATGCTCATCATAACTTTTTTAACAACAAAGGAACGTGTAATACCTAAACCTGAACAAAAATCGAGCTTAAAAGAAGATATTGGTGATTTAACCAAAAATAAACCATGGATTATCATGTTGGTTTTAACAACATTAATTTTTATTACACTCGCTATGAAAGGTGGTTCATACGTTTATTATTTTAAAAATTATGTTGATGCCAATGAGCTAACCACTTTCATTAGTCCCATTTTAGATTTCTTATCTAATATCGGAATTAACTTCTTTGGAGAAGACCCGGTTTCTGCTGGTTTTGGTTTGTTTAATGCTGGTGGAATTATTTTTATGATTGTTGGTATCGGTTTATCCAAAAAATTAGCAGATAAATATGGCAAAAGAGATGTTTTTAAAGTGTTCTTATTTATATCAACACTTTTTATTATTTTCTTTTATTTTTTCTCCTCAAAATCAGTGGAGTTAATGTTTATCTCACAAATATTCCATGGTTTTTTCTATGGAATTACAATTCCGTTACTATGGGCAATGATCGCAGATGTTGCTGATTATTCTGAATGGAAAACCAATAGAAGAGCTACAGCCATAATTTTCTCCGCCATGATGGTTGGTTTAAAAGGTGGACTAAGTATTGGTAGTGCATTATTAACATGGATTTTAGGTCTTTATGGCTATGTTACAAAAGAATTAGCTACTGCTGGCGAAGCTATTATACAACCTGATAGTGCCATACAAGGGACTAAAATGCTCGTAAGTATTTACCCTGCAATTCCATTCTTATTAGGAGTTGTGTTGTTGTTTTTTTATGAAATAAATAAAAAAATGGAAACACAAATAGAATCAGAATTAAACGAAAGAAGAAATTAAAATTTAAAATTATGCCAGAAGAAAGTATAGAACATATCGATTTTGATGCTTTAAACAAAAAAGCGATCTCTCAGCCCCTAGTCTCACATATTTATACGGCTGATCCATCGGCACATTATTTTAATGGGAAAATTTATATATACCCTTCACATGATGTTGATGCCGGAGAAGCCTTTGATGATCTTGGAAGTCATTTCGCCATGGAAGACTATCATGTAATTTCAATGGACAGTATTGACAGTAAAGCTATAGACAATGGCATCGCCTTACATGTAAATGATGTACCATGGGCAGAAAAACAAATGTGGGCTCCTGATGCTAATGAAAAGGATGGTACTTATTATTTATTTTTTCCAGCGAAAGCCTATGATGGCATATTTCGTATTGGTGTAGCTACAAGTTCATCACCTACTGGTCCATTTACGGCTCAACCTAAAGCTATTAAAGGGAGTTTTTCCATTGACCCTGCTGTTTTTAAAGATGATGACGGAAGCTGTTATATGTATTTTGGAGGCCTTTGGGGCGGACAATTACAGCGATGGAGAACTGGAACATTTAATGCTGCGGAACCTGATAGTCCCACTGCCTTTCTTCCTAATGATAATGAACTTGCATTATTACCCTATGTTGCTAAAATGACAGATGACTTATTGGAATTTGCAGAAAAACCTAAAACAATAGAAATTGTAGATGAAAAGGGTGCTTTATTATTAGCAGGAGATAACGAGCGTCGCTTTTTTGAAGCTGCTTGGTTACATAAACATAATGGTAACTATTATTTCTCTTATTCTACCGGTGATACGCATTTTATATGTTATGGAATTGGTGATAATCCCTATGGTCCGTTTACGTATAAAGGAAGAATATTAAATCCAGTTGTAGGTTGGACATCGCATCATTCGGTTTGTGAAATTGAAGGAAAAACCTATTTATTTTACCATGATTCTTCTTTATCTAAAGGAGTAACACATTTAAGATCGGTAAAAGTTGCTGAAATTACCTATTTGGAAGATGGAACAATTGTAACATTAGATCCGTATAAAGATTGATAAAAACATAAATTTAATTTTATGAGAAAAGTTATACCATTTCTAATCATCGCAATTGCATTGTGGAGTTGTAATACCAAAAGCAAAGAAAACAATACGACCCTACAAAAAGAAATAGAACAAAGCTATTACAATAATCCAATTTTGGCGGGTTGGTATCCTGACCCTAGCATTACGGATGATGGTAAAGGAAATTATTACCTTGTTAATTCTACGTTTTCGTATTTTCCGGGCATCCCTATTTTTCATAGTACGGATCTAGTAAACTGGAAACAAATTGGTAATGTTTTAGATAGACCTGAACAATTAGAATTGGAGGGTTTAGGAATGTCTAGAGGAATTTTTGCCCCAGATATCAGTTATGATAATGGTATTTTTTATCTTACCTGTACCGTAGTTGATGGCAAAGGTAATTTTGTAGTAACCGCAGAAAATCCAGCAGGTCCATGGTCTAACCCCACTTACTTACCTGAAGTTAATGGTATTGACCCTGCCCTATTTTTTGACGATGACAAATCATATATTATTTATAATAGTGATGCTCCTGATAACAAACCATTATATCAAGGTCATCGTACCATTAGAATGTTTGAATTTGATAAAGAAAATTTAAAAGTAGTTGGTGAAAATAGAATACTAATTAATGGAGGTGTTGACATTTCTAAAAAACCAGTATGGATTGAAGGCCCAAGAATGTATAAGTTGAATGGTTATTACTATTTAATGGCGGCAGAAGGAGGAACTTCAGTAGACCACTCTGAGGTGATCCTGAGAAATAAAAACATCAATGACGAATTTATACCTTATAAAGACAATCCAATACTTACGCAAAGACAATTAGATCCCAATCGAAAAGACCCGATAACATCCGCTGGACATGCTGATTTAATTCAAACTAAAAAGGGGGAATGGTATGGCGTATTTTTGGCTACAAGAGATTATGGAGACGATCATTACAACACGGGTAGAGAAACCTTTTTAGCTCCTGTAAAGTGGATTGATGATTGGCCAATCTTTGATTTGGATGGTGAAACTATTAAATATCAATATCCATTACCAAAAGGTGTAAAAATCAACAAAGAACTTTTCAACCTCAATGGAAACTTCACTTATACTGAAAATTTTGACAATGATAAATTAGGTTATAATTGGATGTTCTTAAGAACTCCAAAAGATACTTGGTATAGTCTAGAAGAAAAGATAGGTTATTTAACTATAAACACAAGGCCAGAAACACTATCTGGCATAAAGAATCCGAGTTTTATTGGGCATAGACAGCAACATTTAAAAGGTTCTGCTAGTGTAACGATAGACTTTTCTACTCAGACTCCTAATGAAAGTGCAGGTTTAGTTGCCTTTCAGAACGAAGCACATTTTTACTATTTATGTAAATCAATTAAAAATGGCAAACCTGTTGTTGAATTGATAAAAGGCGGTGAAAAAGAGCCGACCGTAATTGCTTCTGTTGATTTACCCGAAACAACTTCTACAATCCAATTAAAAATAGAAGCGAATGTAGACACCTATAACTTTTCTTACGCTATAGAAAACGACTGGAAAATCCTTGCAGAAAAGATTGACGGAAAGTACTTAAGCACTAAAGTAGCGGGTGGTTTTGTTGGAGTTACCTTAGGGATGTATACCACTTCAAATGGAAAAGAAAGCATTAATAAAGCGTATTTTGATTCTTTTACCTATACTGGCAATGATGCTATCTATGAAAATTAATTGATTTTTTTAATGTATTAATATCATCGTTTTTATAACAATAACTCAGACTTTCGAATCCGTAAGTTTGAGTTACTTGTTTATATCAACAGCATAAATAATTCCTGAGAGCATGTCAGGAACGAGTAATCGTTCGTTATGCTCTTCTAAATAAAAATCGGCCGCCGATTTTAATCCGTCAATCAACACAGTGGCTTCTTCTGTTTTTCCATTTATTTTCCAAACCTTTCCTTCACTCCAGCTACTCACATAATAATTACCTGCACTGTCTTGCTCTATACCATCTGCACCTCTAAACACACCTTTTAAAGGTGCTAATTCACCTCCTTTGTTTACCAACACATTTCCAAGAAAAAATGATGTAACCATAATATTGTTATTATTATCCAGCCCAACGCCATTTGGATTCAACATAAGAGGAGATGTATCTTGCACTAAAGACACTTTTCCTTGTAAATCTACATGGTAAACTCGACCTAATTCTGGTACTAACTTTGCCTCATCACTATCTAAAGGCCAAAGGTTGTTCTTTTCATCTCGCATATATTTGGTTGCTCCCATATCCACCACGTAAAAACCTTTAGCGTCCGCATCAACAGCAACATCATTTAAGTATAATACTTCTTTTGGAAAATCATCTTTTTTTACAAAAACACCCGTTTTTCCATCCTTGTCTACTTTCCAAACGCAATCTAGATCTGAAAAATAGAGGTGTCCCTCTATAAATACAATCCCCTTTGGTTCATCAAATCCTTTTGCAAATACACGTACTCCCTCTTTTGAAATTTCAACAATCTCACCATCTCCTTTCTCTTTACCATTCATTACAGATACATAATAATTATCATTAAATCCTTTGGTAATACTTTCAGGTTTTATACCCACTTTAACTGGAAATTTAATATCAGACTCAACATTACATGCTACTAATAAAAACAATAGAAAGAAAAATGACAAAAATTCTAGGCTCCCTTTTAATTTTCTTAAAATTTGGATAACTACTTTTTTCATATTCATTTGAATAAAATTTAACAAAATTATTATAATACATAAACGGATAGACCACTTCAGCACTTTCATTTGGTATAAAATCATTAAAAAAAAGGAACTTTTAAAAAATCATAACAAAATAATTTATTTATTAAGTGTCCAGTATATTGCACCAAAAATGTGATTCAAAAAGTTTTTGTCTTTATACGTTTCAGGTTTATGACCTAAAGCAGTGTAAAATGACCTTCCTCCTTCATACTCTTGATACCATGAAATAGGATGTTTCTCTCCCATACCTTTTAACGGGATATCATCATAACCCGCAGTAAAATCATAAGAAGCTTCATCAACAGTCAAAAGAATATTTAGTTTATCTAAATTCATGTTTTCAAAGTTATACCATTCGTCACTACGAAGCCATTTCTTTGGTAGATGCCAAGTTGCAGGAAAATCATTATTCTCAACTTTTACTATTGCTGCTTGTAATTTTGGATGATTTACAAATTTTGCTCCAACAAGACCATCAAACCAAGAATTATTGTTTTCACCATCTGCTGTTCCATGGATACCAACAAAGCCTCCTCCTCGTTTCATAAATGCTTTTAAAGCAACCATATGCTTTGTCTTCAACGAATCAGCATTAGCGTTCATAAATATTACGACATCATGTTCTGGTAATTTCTTTATAAGATCATTTGGCCTTTGTGTCCAATTAAACGTAAACTGATGTTCTTCTGCCATTTCTTCAAAAGCTTGAATAGCAACAGGGATAGTATTGTAATGCCAAGTATCATGTTGGGTAAACAATAAAACACTAAACTGATCTTGAGCATTTGTTTTAATCATTGTAAGGACACTTATAATTAATAAAAGATACTTCATTGTAAAAATTTTTAGAATCAAACGCTTATTTTAATAATTCATAATAAATATATTCCCAAGCTAAACTAACACTGAATAAAGGTGGAAAACTATAATCTTCAACTTCTGACAAGATATATTGAGCTCCAGCTATTTCTTGATAGTTGAAAATATCCTTGAAATCTATTTTACCACTTTCACCTAATTCTTTATAATCTTTCACATGCCAACTAATAAATCGTTTAGGATAATTTTTAAAATAATCGACAGGATTCACTCCTCCCACTTGCATCCAATATACATCTGATTGAAAATAGACATACTCAGGATTGGTGTTTTGAAGAAAATAATCATAAATGGTTACGCCTTCTACCTTTAAAAATTCATCAGCATGATTATGATACACAAACTTAAGTCCGTTCTCTTTACAAAGTTTTCCAACTTTATTATAATAATTAGAATACTCTTGAAGTTCTTTGATCGTCTTAATGTCTTTTAATTTACTATTTGAGGTAGATAGATATTCAACACCAGCTTTTTTATGGTCTTGTATCGTTTTATTCCACCACGTATTTATTACAGTATCATCATTTTTATCTTCAGGATCGAAAAAAGTCATAGAACCCAAAAATTTCATACCTGATTTTTCAACCATAGCCTTAAACTGTTTTGGGGTTTGACCGTAAAAACTACCATTTTTATATACAAAAGTTTCAACATAGCTATACCCCATTCTACCTAGTTGAATTAAGGTTTCTTCTGGGTTATCAAGCATGTTATCATGTACAGAAACGAGCTGAATACCAATGTTTTTGTTTTTAGGATTATTTTTTATGTATCTGGTTTTCCATAAGCTTTGATTCTCATTATCAAACCCTTCTAATATAACATCCGTATAATTTTGAAAGTTAAAATCAACCCTCATTGTGTTATTACCATTAAGGTCTTTGTCTTGCATCGTCCATTTTTTTTCTGAAGCAAAGATTCCTTTTCCAGTAAAAAATACGCCTTGTGTATTATGACCTGCAGCAAAAATAGTATCAGTAAAACTATCATAACCAATAATTTCATGAAGCAAAGGATTATATTGGTTACTACTATCTTTTTGTAAAACTTTAACTGTGAGAGAATGATTATTGAAATTATTCATACTACTCATTTTTATTTCTGGAAATTTTGCTACACTATCTGTGCTGGGATTTACAGCACTTATCCACTGACCAGCGTATTGTCTTAGTCTATCTTTTTGAGAAGATATACTATAGTTTTCTTGAGCAAAACCGACAAAACACATAAAAATTACAGCTAAAAATATAACTTTTTTCATCTTTACTTAATTATTATTAAGGTGAATAAATAATGGATTCTCCATTTCCTTTTTATAAGCCTCTAAAACAAATGGATTTTTTTCTATACGGGCATCTTTCCAATCATGCCATTGAAAACCACTTTTGTTAGACCAATATATCCAATCCCAATTGATGTAGCAAAATGCTTTTATCCCTGGATTATCATATAACATCTCGAAATAAGGTTTAAACCATTTATCCCAAGAAGTTTTACCATCTAAAACTCCAACATATCGTGGTGTCGACTCGCCAATCATTACTGGTTTTTCATGCATATGAGCTCTATCAAAAAAGTTTTGTAAGCCAATATTTGAAAATTCTTCTGGACTAAAAATATCAATACCCCACCAATCGACATATTTGTCTCCGGGATAATATGCCATTAACTTTTCAAGCCCTATAAAGTCAGCCGAACCACCACCAGAACACCAAACCGTAGCCGATTTTATATTCTTTTCTTTAAATGCTTTAGAAATAGTTATGAAAACTTTTTTAAAACTTTCAGGAGAATATCCATTCCAATCACCCTCAAACTCATACCCTATTCTGGTAAAGGATGGTCTGTCTATATCCAAAAGCAATTTATAGAATGCTTGTAATTGTTTGTCATATTTTCCATCAGCTACTTCTTTATCTAAGCCTGCCCCAGTATCATTACCACCAGTAAAACCTAAACCAATTTGAGGCATAATCCCTTTGGGCAAACTATCTAAAACATGTTTTAAATCTTTTCCCCAAGATTCAATCTTTTTCACTGGTGCGGTTATATTAACATAAGTCATATATATTGCAGGCATCTTATTTTGCCCAACGGCATTTACATAATCTTGAAAGCCATTTTTATCCTGACCAGCACCGTGATAAACTCCTGTTTCTGGTTCGTATTTAGCATTATAATTAAAACGAGGGATTACCTCTTGGCTAAATCCATTTTGCAAAAACAACAACAGAATAATTAAACTTACTTTACGCATAACTAATAAACTTTTAGTTTTATATTTTTTTTTAAAATATGTTTTCATTACTATTTGAAAACCAACATTTCACTGATACTAATTTGCATTTACATATAGATAATTTATGAGCTTTTTACACACTAGGTTACAGATTACTATTTATCTAAATTCTTAATTTCAAATAATTCTTTTCTACTACGTTTTTAAAATCGTTTTTTAACTGCTGGGTAAATTGGCTATCAATATTCGCCTTAGTCGCAATAATTAAAGTATTCGTAGACGCCACAGTATTTGAAATAGTATACTCATGATTTAAAAAACCACATAGATCTCTAACAATTTCTTCTTTAGCTACATTTAATATTGCTGCATTACCAGTAAATGAAATTGAATTTAGGGTGTTTTCATAGGTATTCAGTGACGCTTTATTTTCTATCTTTTGATACTATCAGCCAAAGGTCATAGCGATTATCACTATATCTTTTTAAACTTAAAAACGCACAAAGAAATATCAATAAACTTCTTACTGAATTTGTGCTATTAATTATATTTAAATGTCCGTTAGTTATTTTCCTTTAGGCCTTCTAAAAATCCAAAGTAAGCAGGTTTTTCCTTTAAATTTTCATCATATATACACGGCCAATCGTTCAAATTAAAGAACCCATTAATCCATGTATCTCTATCTGTAAAATCCCAAAAAGTAATTCCGTACTGTTGTTCTTTAGGCACAATTTTACGATACATTTTGGCGAGGTTCTTATATTTTTCTGCTTGAGCTTCTTTCATTTCGTCAGTCAATTCATCATATAATTGAACTCCTCCTAATCTAGAATCGTCATGTGTATTAAAAATAATATCTACTTCTGATAAATGTATTTGCAAACCCGTAGCTGCCGCTTTTTTTAAGGCATCTGCTATTGTTTCATCAGGAATATCCATTCGAATGTGCATTTGAAATCCAATTCCAGAAATAGGAACTCCCTGTGCTTTTAATTCTTCAACCATGCGAAGTGTTCCATTTAATTTAGCAGTGTCGCGTTCAATATTAAAATCATTATAGAATAATACAGCATCAGGATCTGCTTCATGAGCATATGTAAAGGCCTTCGCAATATAATCTTTACCCATCGCTTTATACCAGATTGTTTCTCTATAGGCTCCACCTTTCGTTTCTAAACCTTCGTTAACCACATCCCATCCATGTACTTTACCCTTATATCTACCCACATATTTATGAATATATTCTTTCATAAATTCAGCTAACCACAAACTGTCTTTCTCTGCCTTTTCTATCACCCATTTAGGTGTAGAACTGTGCCAAATTAAATTGTGCCCAAAAAGTCGTTGCTTATTTTTTTCTGCATAATTTAAAATACTATCAATTCTAGACCATTGATACGCTCCCTCTTTTGGAAGAATTTGCTGCATTTTCATATCACTAGTTGCCGTGATACTATTAAAATTTGCCTTTTCTAACACTTGTAGTTCTGAATCAGATAGTAACGTTGTGATACGAACAGCGGTACCAATTGGAAAATTTGCGACATCTTTCAAACCTGTTTGTGACGGTTCAGACTGCTTACAACTTGTTATGAGTAACAAAATAATGGACAACTTTAAAACTAAATTATATTCTTTTTTTAAAATCATCATTTTACTTATTTTGCTTTACATACTGCACATAGTCATCATTTTTTACCGAAATAATGTAATTATCACCTTTCACTTTAATTGTTTGGATGTCTTTTACATCTCCAGGCATAAAAAAGCCACTTTCAGAGGCTGGAATAGCTTCAAATGCCCCTTTGTTATTTCCTTTTAAGTACAAGCCGTAACTTGCATCGTTACGCGGTGTTTCTACTTCAGACATGTGAAGATTACCCGCTAATAAAACATCTAATGCCCCATCCTTATCAAAATCGTCAATTAAAACTTTATTAACACTTGACACTTGAGCTTCTACTGGAAGTTGGTGAATTACAAATTTGTCTCCTTGATTTTCAAGATAAATACTGGCAAAAGATTTTACTTGATAATGTAAAGAAGCATTTAATGCTTGCTCTGAATAGATGTCGACCAAGGTGGCTTCGGAAAATGTTTCGTAATTTTCGAATTTCTTTTTTATTGATGGTATTTGCTGTGAAGAGCATCCACGGCCTCTTACGGGATATTGTTTTCCTCCATTATAATAACTTAGTACAATATCACTTTTATTATTTTTATCAAAATCATTAACAAAAATATCAAAGGTTTCATTTTCATTAGCTTTGTATTTATAATTTAAGCCATTATTACCTAGGATATAATCCATATCACCATCATTATCAAAATCACCTTGATTGATACTCCACCACCAACCCGTGGTGTCTACAGTGAGCCCAAGCTCTTCAGAAACATCACTAAATCCGGTTTTTGTATTTTTAAATACTCGAATTGGCATCCACTCTCCAACAACGATGATGTCTAACATCTTATCATTATTGTAATCTGTAATAACAGCACTCGTGGCCATACCCAAATCAGTAAATTCTTTTGGCATCATTTCAGTAAACACATCGAACTTTGCAATTCCATTTTTACTATTATTCTTCAGTAAATAACTACTTGCAGGTAACGGATAGTTACCAGGAGTTTGACGCCCCAAAACCAATACATCTTCCTTACCATCACCATCAAAATCTGCATGATATACTTTAGAACCACTGGTAATCATTTTAGGCAACGCCCCTTCATTTGCTTTGGTAAAATTTCCTTTTCCATCATTTAAATACAATCTGTCCTGTAGATTTTTTGAATCAGCTTTATACTCATATCCTCCACTGACTACATACAAATCATTATCACCATCTCCATCAGCATCAAAAATTGTAGCCCCAAGATCTTCACTATTCTCATCGAAATCAAGAGTCGATGCTTCAAATCCATTTTCATTTTGTAAGAAAATAGCTCCTTTTTTACCTTTAGAAGCACCAATGTAATAATCTTCTAAGTTGTCATTGTTCAAATCGCCTACAGCTAGAGCAGGACCAAAAGTTGACATTTTATGTGGTAATAGTACTTGGGTTTCAAAATCGTCATTGATATTCTCTTCATGTTTATAAGATGGAAATAGATTGCTATTGTCCGTCATAAATAATTTATCACTAGTTGCAACTTCTACCTTTTCTTCGGATGCATCACTATGTTTTAGAACTATTGTTTTGTTGATGGTTGGATTCGTTACAACTTGTACTTTACCATCTGTCCAAACTACTTTTAACTCATCAATTTTTTCTACTTTACCGATTCCAAAATGTAATTCTGGAGCTACTGAAGATTGAAATCCTCTCGACAACGTCAGTTCTTGCAGTTGTGTGTTATCTCCAGTTTTCAGATACACTCTGTTCCCAATTCCCAATTTATTTTTAGAATCATCTTGAAATTTTACAGTAATATAATTATTAGCATTGGCATTATTATTCTTAAATAGTGAAGCATTATCATCTATATTATTTGTAACTATTTCTAAATCGCCATCATTATCTAAATCGGCATATACAACACCATTTGAAAAGCCTTTAAATTCTATACCCCAATCTTTATTGGTTCTTTCGAATTTCATATCTCCAGTATTCTTAAACATAAAATTGTCTATTTTTTCTGAAGGAATTTCTAAACTCAGTTTTAGCATGGTATCTTGTTCTACTTTTACCTTTTTTAGCTTGTTGAAGTAATCATTATTATTGATTTCTCTCCTTGTTCCATTAGAAATGAATAAATCTTTGAATCCATCGTTATCAAAATCAGCAAATAGAGGGCCCCAACTCCAGTCTGTAGAAGAAACCCCTGCTAGTCTTGATATATTTGAAAAGTAAGGCACACCATCGTTAAAAACACCTGAATTTACCTGAAGACAATTTTGCATATACTGATAATGAAAACCAGCATTAACCACATCCCAAAATAATTCAGGGTTCATACTTGCCATATTCGCTTTTTGCCTTTTATTACTATTAGCATCCATATCGTTTTGGAAAATATCAAGATTTCCATCATTATTAAAATCAGCTATGTCAGACCCCATACCATAAAATGCAGTATGAGCAGTGGCCTCTTTTAACACTTCTTTAAAAGTACCATCTTGTTGATTTAGATACATAAAATCTGGTGAATTAAAATCTTGTGAAACATATAGATCTGGCCAACCATCATTATTTAAATCGCCTACTGTAGCACTTAAGGTAAGTCCAAAAGCTTTTAAACCTGAAGCTTCGGTTACGTTAGTGAATGTATCTCCATCATTTCTATATAAGTGATTCGATTCAACGTCTTCAACGTTATTCATTTTATATTTATAAACGAAAGTTGGAGAAGTAAATAAGGTTGGAGGGTAATTGGCTACATATAAATCTAAATCGCCATCTCTATCATAATCTAAGAAAGTAGCTTGTACACCATTCCCTATATCATCTAATTTATAGGCTTCAGCCATTTCTGTGAAAGTGCCGTCTTGATTATTTATAAATAATTGATTGTTTTTAGGAGTAAATTTACCACCAACAGAGCAATAAATATCTAAGAAACCATCGCCATTGATATCTCCCATGGTTACACCTGTATACCACCGCTCATCTCCAGATACACCGGCCTTTTCTGTAATGTCTTCAAATTTTAAATCTCCCTTGTTCAAATACAATTTGTTCGAGACTTGATTACCCGTAAAAAAAACATCTATGAGACCATCATTATTGATATCTCCGGCAGCAACACCACCACCCATATACAAATAAGAATAGGAAAAATAATTTAAAGAATCATTTTCAGTCAAATTGTTGGCAAAGTTTATTCCAGTATCAGATTCACTTAAACTGGTAAACATTTTTTCTTGGCTTATCTTCTCTGATTCAGTACAATTTAATAATAATAATAATAATAACAGAACACCAAAGAAACTTACGAATATTTTAATTTTATTAATCATTTTAACAATTATAAATATTATACTTTTTTTGAATTTATTTTGCATTAAAGATAATTAATGTAGCTTTATTATGAGCTAAAAAAGCATCCTTTTTTGCTGATATTACAGTAATTTAGATTAACTATAATTAGTTGTTTAATCAATAACTATTTTTTTAAATCCAACGTAAATTATTGATTTAATTATTATTCGAATTTTATAGTAACACCAGGTCATTTATTTTACCACAATAAACAAAAACAGCGTATTAAAATTTAATACGCTGTTTTCAAACTAACTCAATTACTATATTATTTTTTAATATTAATAACCAGGATTTTGATCGGCAGATGTAATGCTCTCATTTGAACTAATCTCTGCATCTGGTATTGGCATTAGCTCATGTTTACCCGCTTGAAAATTGGTTCCAGCTAGTTCAGTAGATGCATTACCCCATCTAACAATATCATTAAAACGTACCTGCTCACCTGCCAACTCTACTTTACGTTCATGTACTATAGCAGTAAAAACCTGATCTTTAGTTAACGTTGTTGCTAACCCTGTTAAACCGGCTCTTAGCCTTACTCTATTAATATAACCCACTGCATCTGATTGTGTTCCCACTTCATTTTCACACTCAGCCATCATTAATAAAACATCTGCATATCTAAGATATTTAAAGTTTATACCAGAAGTTTGATCTTCAGAAGCATCTTTATAATAATTTTGATACTTTTTCCAACCTGCTCTACGAACATCTGTTCCAACAGTTAAATTTGATGTAGTAATTGTAAGTGCTCCTTCTGCGTAAGAATCACCCACAGAGTAAAAAGTGTCACCAAATCTAGTATCACCAGCCTCATATTCATCTAACAAATCATCAGAAGGATACACGTTAAACCAATTTAAACATCCGTATTCTTGACCTCTAAAAGTAGCTTCATTTGGACCTGCACCAGAAGCGTCAGAATTCCATTGTGCAGAAAACCCTAAATCATCATCATATTCAATTTCAAAAATAGACTCAATTCCATGCTCAGTTTCTTCCTTAAAATTATCAAAGAAGTTTGCCTCCAATGCATAACCTGACAATTTATTAAATTCAGCTAATGCCAAAGCATGCTCACCTCTATATAAATATACTTTACCTAATAATGCTGTAGCAGCCCCTTTATTAGCTCTTCCATTATCTTCAACTCCTTTATCACGTAATGTGGTTTGGGCATCTTTTAAATCGTCTATTATTTGCTGATACACTAAATCTGCTGAACTTTTCGGAAAGCCCACTGGAGCTTCTGGAATTACCGTAATCAAAGGAACATCACCATATCTAACAACTAACCAAAAATAATACAGTCCTCTTAAGAATTTGGCTTCACCCATAAATTTTGCTTTGGTAGTGGTACTCATTAAAGTTTCTGGTATGGCATCTATCGCTTCTTTATTTTCTATTACAAAATTTGCCTTGTTAACACCTCTAAAACAGCTATCCCAAAAGGCCTTATTAAGACCGTGACTAGAATCAAAAGAAAAATCTAGATATTGCTTTTTATCTGCTTCTAATTGTGGATTACCCGCATTTTCATGTGACATATTATCGGAAGAAAAAAACATTCCTCTAGAATACATACCATGCGTTTGAAAGTTTGCATAGGCTGCATTTACTGCAGACTGAACCTGTGCCTCATTCTTAAAGAATGTGTCAGGAGACAATTGATTTGGATTTGTTAACTCCAAATCTTTTTCACTACATGCATTTACAAGCAATAGCATAGTGAAAATTGTAAAGATTATTTTATATTTTTTCATAATTTAAATGTTTATTTTTTAAAATGTTACTTGTAAACCCAACAAAAATGTTTTAGGTTGAGGATAATTACCTCTATCAATTCCTGTTTCGAATGCCGAATTCGTTAGCACTGTAGAATTTCCAATTTCTGGATCCAAACCTGAATAGTCAGATAATGTAATTAAATTTTGTCCACTTACATAAATTCTAAATGAAGAGAATAATTTTTCTCCAAATACGTTTTCTGGTAAAGTATAGCCTAAAGATATATTTTTTAACCTTGTATACGAACCATCTTCTACAAATCGATCAGAAATAGCAACGTTTTGCGGAGCTCCACCTGCCCTAGGCACACTATTAGAAGCATTAGTTGGCGTCCATCTATCTAAAACAGCAGTACCTGCGTTAAACAATCTTGGCATTCCTTCTAAATCATAAATATTTGTGTTATAGACATCATTACCTGCAACTCCTGCAATAAATAAATTAAGATCCCAATTTTTATAATCACCACTTAAATTTAAACCATATGTAACATCAGGGTAAGGATTACCGATAACAACTCTATCATCAGAAGTTATATCTCCATCACCACTATGATCTACAAAGCGAATATCTCCAGGCTGAACCGTTGTTTGGCCAGGGTTAGCCGTAAATACAGCATCAACTTCAGCTTGCGTTTGATAAATACCATCCGTTTCTAAACCATAAAAGTAAAATAAAGATTCACCTACCGATATTCTTGAAATATCAGATCCTTCAAAAAGGGCACCAGTAATCTCAGTTAATTGACCTAAAGATTTTACTTCATTTTTACTAGTTCCTAAGTTTAGGTTGGCTGACCATGAGAAATCATCTCCGTAATGATTGTAGCCTAAATTTAATTCAAAACCATTGGTCTCCACTGATCCCACATTTTCTGTAATTGACCCCGCATGGAATCCTAAAGATACAGGCGTTGTTCTGCTCATTAACAAGTCATCACTCGTATTTTTATAGTACTCAATAGAACCTGTAACTTTTTCATTAAAAAGACCAAAATCTAAACCGATGTTAACCATGGTAGTTTCCTCCCACTTTAAGTCTGGATTGGCTAAACCTGCTGCGGTAGTACCTACTGCTGCTACACCTCCAATTGGGTATGTAAAATCACTGGTTAGTGTTGGACTATATAAATAATTTGAAATATTGTCATTACCTACAAGCCCCCAACTTCCTCTAATTTTTAAATTACTGAATTTACTATCTCCCATAAAACTTTCCTTGGCAATATTCCAACCTAAAGCTAATGACGGAAAAGTACCCCATCGGTTATTTTCACCAAAACGTGATGAAGCATCTCTACGAATAGAAGCTGCAAAAATATACTTACCATCATAATTATAATTAACCCTTCCTAAATAACCTATTCTATTGGTTTCAAAAGATTCACTCTTCAATGCAGAACCCTGATCTGAAACTTGATCTACCTCGTCACTAATAAGATTTTGACTAGCGGCATTAATATACGATGTATTATTTTCATATTTTTCTGCTACCAATAACACATCAAAATTATGAACATCTGCAATGGTTTTTTCATAGTTTAAACTATTGGTAAATGTGATCGTCTGACCTACACCTGTATTTTTTGTTATTGATGCAAAAAGTTGTGAGCCGGTAAAAGCTCCTGCTACACTATCATCGTTATAAGACGGTACAAATCTATTATTACTATAGGTATAGTAGTCTAAACCAACTTGAGATTTAAATTTTAATCCTTCAATAATTTCAAATTCTGCAAATAAGCTACCTGTAATCGCAGTTGTTTTATTTAAGTTATTACCTAACGTCATAATTCTTACAGGATTTTCTGAATCTTGACCATCTAAAGTATTATCTGGACCTTGAAATCCACCTAAATTATCTGCATTATAAACGCTTAAATAGGGTGCCATCTTAATCGCATGTTCAATTATTGAACGACCTCCGCTTTGCAATTCTGGATTCTGATTGTTAAAAGAAATGGCCATTGTTTCACCAAATTTGAATTTACCTGATGTAAAACCACTATTTGCTCTAAAAGAATATCTTTTAAATCCAGTTCCAACAACTGCCCCCTCTTGATCTAAAATACCTGCTGAAAATCTATAATTAGAATTTTCGTTACCACCTGACGCACTTAAATCATAATTTTGTATCAATCCACTTTGAAAAATTTCATCTTGCCAATTTGTTTCGGCATTTGAAGAACTATTAGGAGAAGAAGGCGTAAAACCATAAGCATCTGAAGCATATTGTAAATATTGTTGTGTATTCAACACGTCATACCGTTGCGTTATATCTTGAAAACCTGCATAAGTATTAAAGGAAATTTTGGCTTTACCTGATTTTCCTTTTTTAGTAGTTACCATAACCACACCATTAGAACCTTGCGACCCGTAAATAGCAGTAGTAGATGCATCCTTTAAAACGTTCACCGATTCAATATCATTGGTACTAATACCTGCTAAACTACCTGTAATAACACCATCAATAACGTATAATGGATTATTATTACCTACCGTACCTAAACCTCTAATTCTTACTATTGGAGCTGTACCAGGAGAACCACTGTTTATTACAGTTACACCAGATGCTCTACCTTGTAGGGCTTGTTCTGCTGTTGCAACTGGAAGTGCAGCTAGCTCATCTGAATCAATTGAAGAAATTGCTCCCGTAACCTCGGCTCTACTTTGTGTTCCATAACCTACTACAACAACTTCGTCTAAAGCTTCGGCTGACACTAATAAGGTTACATTAATAGTTGCTTGTTCACCAACAGTAATTGTTTGTGTACTCATTCCAATAAAACTGAATGATAATTGATCTGTTGCACTTACATCTTCAATTTGATATTTACCATCAAAATCAGTAGTTACACCATTACTTGTTCCAACCACGAGAATTGTAACTCCCGGCAGTGTCATTCCGTCACTATCTATCACCGTTCCACTCACGGTTTTAGTTTGTGCAAGAACACTTTGTGTGCAAATCATCACCAAAGCGATCATTGCGATTTTAAGCTTCATCATATTTAATTATATTTAAGTTAGTAAAATTTTAAGTCTGAGTTTAAGTTTATTTTCAATATCTATTATTACAATGTTAATTCTATTATTAATTTAGATTATCCTGCACTAACCTGTTAAACAATAAAAATATCAAATTACAGTATCTGATTTCCAGTGTTCAAATATAAAGAGTAGTACTGTATATTATATAATACAAATCATGCATGCCGTAATACATTTGTTGCAAAATGCCAAAAACACAAGTAAACTGGCCTATTAAAAAAATTCAATACAACATCTGTTTTAGAATCAAAAGGCTATTTCAAAAATAAATAATATCGAGATTATTTATATCATCGTCTTTTATTGTCAAATAACCCCTTTAAAGGTCAATCAAATAGATTAACATTATATCATCATTTTAAAACTTTAAGTGTGCAATTTACACTTTTAATTTAATAAAAAATAATCTCACTCTACTATTTAATCTTATTAGACTTAAATATTAAATTTTTATGATTACTTAACCTTAACCTCGGTAGGTAAAATTCCGAAGTGAGCTTTAAAACATTTTGTAAAATAAGAAGGAGATGCAAAACCTACTTGATAGCAAATTTCGCTTATTGTGGCACTGCCGCTTTCTAGCAATTGATTTGCTCTTTGCAGCCTAATATTTCTTATAAATTCATTAACCGTTTGCCCAGTAAGCATTTTTACTTTTCTATATAACTGACTGCGACTGAGATTTAACTGAGATGCTAGAACTTCAACACTGAGATTTGAATCACTAATATTATCATTAATGTAAGTCAAAATTTTCTGAATAAACTCTTTATCTATGGATGTTGCATTTTTATTCTCTTCAGCACCACTAATTTCACTAAAATACTTATTAAAGATCAATTTTCTACTTTGTATTAATTGTGCCAACCTTAATTTAACCAACCTCATATCAAAGGGCTTTTTCATATAGGCATCTGCACCAATTTCAACACTTTCTATTCTATCATCCAATTTAGACTTCGCGGTAAGCACTAAAATTGGAATATGACTGGTTCTAATATCACTTTTAATTTTTTTACAAAACTCTAACCCATCCATTTCAGGCATAATGATATCAGTAATAATAATATCTGGCAAATTTTCATGAGCCAACTTTAAACCCTCAACACCATTGTTAGCTACTATTATTTTATAATACTCCTTTAATTCACCTCTTAGATAGTCTCTTAATTCTACATTATCCTCAACAATTAAAAGCGTATCTGTCCGTGACCCCTTTTCTGTTACACCAACTTTGTTTTGTTCATTAGGCAATTTTTCTAATAATGGATGTTTATTCCTTACAAAATTTTCTGTCTCAATAGTAGTAGCCAATTCATCTTTACCTAAATGTTCTTTACCGAAAGGCAATAAAACTTTAAATTTTGTTCCACTACCTATTTCACTTTCCACATCAATAATTCCTCTATGTAATCTAACAAAACTCTGAACAACTTCTAGACCTATGCCTGTTCCTCCATAATAAGCCTTATTTAAGTTATCAACCTGATAAAACCGCTCAAATATTTTAGTTAACTGCTCAGGTTCTAAACCTGGCCCTGTATCAGATATACTAATTGCTACGTATTCTTTGATCAATAAATTATCGTTTAATTCCTCTAATTTAGAATTAGAATCTTTCATTGATATTTCAATAGTAATAGCACCTCCTTCTGGAGTTACCTTAAATGCATTGGAAAGAATATTAAAAATTATCTTTTCAAGCATATTTTTATCTGCCCACAAATCTAATTCAGAAACGTCTGCATCTACATTCAAATAAATATTCCTCCGTGTAGCCTCTTCGTCAAAGTAACTAACAATGTCTTCGCAAAATGGAATTAGATTTAATTTATTCGCTTTAATTTTTAATTTATGTTGCTCCAGTTTTCTAAAGTCCATTAACTCATTGGTTAACCTTGATAATCTTTTTGCATTTTTTTCAATAATTTGAAGTTTTCCTTTGACATCATCAGGAAAATCTGCAACTTTATTATTAATTAAATTTGTTAACGGGCTTAGAATAAGTGTTAATGGTGTTCTAAACTCATGGGATATATTTGTAAAAAATTGAAATTTCTTATCATTTAACTCCTCTTCTTGAAACCTTTTATTTCTCTCATTAGCGATTACTTGTTTTTCTCTAATTCTGTTCTGAGTAATCGTATAGAGTAAATATAAAATCAATAAAAGAAGAGCTAAATAGGTCAAAAATGCCCAATTCGTTTTCCACCAAGGGGGTAGGATTTTAATCGACAAACTTAAGGGTACCTCATTCCATACACCATCATTATTAGCTGCTTTTAATTTGAAAACATATTCACCATGATTTAAATGTGTGTAAGTAGCACTGCGTAAATTGCCCACATAATTCCAAGAACTCTCTAAGCCTTCCAAATAATAAGCGTATTGATTTTTTTCTGATCTTGTATAATTAATTGCAGCAAATTCTATTGTAAATACCGATTGTGAATTATCTAACGTAATACTTTTAGTTTCTGCAATTACTTTTTTTAATGGAGAGTTTTTTTGATAAGGCAATATGGATTCATTGAATAATTTAAAGCCTACTAAATATAATGAAGGTACACTAATATTAATTTTAATGTCTTTAGGATTAAAATAATCAATACCTTTATAATTACCGAAATAAAGAATACCCTCTTTATCTCTTAACGCAGCATTAAAATTAAAGTCATTGGAAAGTAGACCATCATTAACTGTATAATTTATAAAAGTATTACTCTTTCTATCTAATTTTGAGATGCCCTCATTACCTGTTAACCATAAATCGCCTTCTTTACTTTGAATAATTCCTGCAACATTTTCTTCTTGCAAACCCGACAACCTGTTGTACCACTCTAACTCATCAGTATTAATATTGTATTTACATAAACCGGCCCCTCTTGTACCAATCCATAAAATATTATCAGTACCTAAGTGTAATGATAAAATATGATTAGCACTGGCATAATTACCATATTTTTCAGCTAACCTTTTTTCCATAGAAACTATTGAAAATTGGCCATTTGGTAGTTTTTTTATCTTAAACAACCCCTTTGTAGTACCTAACCAAATGTTACTTTCTGGATCAATCAACACTTTTCTAACATCACTTGTAGTAATACCATTTTCAACAAAAGGTTTTGACTTATAATGCGTAATTTCTTTACTAACCGGATCAAAAGAGTGAAGCCCTTTAAAAAAAGTACCTATCCAAATAGTACCATTAGGATCTTCACTAATACTTAATATGGTATTAGAGGTTAACTTCCCTTTTGTGTTTTTTATATTGTAATTAATAAATTTATTACTACCTTTCTTCAATAGAAAAACACCACTATCCCAACTTCCTGCCCAAATATTCTCTTTACTATCGATAAAAATAGTTTCAATATAATCACTCGTCAATCCTGAATAAGGGAAATTGTCTACTTTATTAATGTGCGTATATTTATCCGTTTTCAGATTATAAATATCTATACCACCACCATCCATACCAATCCATAACCTTTCTGATTTATCTTTTACAATTCCCATAACGGAATTTGCTTTTAAAGAATTTGGATTACGTGATAAACTCTCTATATTTCTAAACTTATCATATAGATTATCACTTACTGCAAGACCACTATTATAGTATCCCATCCAAATTCTCTTATTAGAATCTAAAAACAAAGACCAAATAGAATTAGAATGAATACTTTTCTCATCTTGCTTATTCAGTAAATAATTCTTAATTACTTTACCCGAAGTCTCTAAATGAAACAGTCCATCATTCTCAGTACCAATCATTAGGCTATGGTCGTCTAATTGAATCATCGTCATAATCATTTTATCAGAAATCGCAAAATGATTATATTCAGTTAGTTCTTTACTACGACTATTCCCAATCTTAAATTTAAAAACCCCGTCAGACAAAGTTCCTACCCATAAATTATTATCGGTATCTACCAACATGGTTTCTATAAAATTAGCTATTGGTGTTCTCTTGTTTTTATCAACATACACCACATTAACTAATGAATTTGTTTCAACATCAACTTCCTTTAGGCCTAAATTTGTACCGACAAATAGTCTTCCTGATCCTGCTAGTTGAATTCTATTTATATTTATGATAACAGATTGATTGTTTAAAGTAGAATTGGATACTTTTTCAGCCTTAAAGCTTTCTAAATTCAACTTAAAAAGCCCTTGTTTATAGGTACCTACAAAAAGATTACCCAAACTATCTTGCTCTATACTACGAATGGAAGCATTGGTTTGTTTTTCACTGCCCAAAGAAATCTTTTTAAACTGATCTAAATCTTGATTGTACAAATTCAGTCCTTCTTCAGTGCCAATCCATATTCTATTTTTAGAATCTAACTTTGCACAATTAACGAGACTATTACTTATAGAGCTATCGTCATTTAATTTATGTTTGTACGAAATATGATCAATACCGTCATACCTTATTAATCCGGTTCCATTGGTACCCATCCAAATAATACCATACTGATCTTGAATAATTGTAGAAATGGCGACATTAGAAATACCATTTTTTATATTGACAAAACTGTAGTCCAAATTTGGCAATTGTGCGGACAAATTACTTGTAAAAAAACAACAAACAACAAGAAATAGTAACATCAGTTTTTTCAAACTTACTCTATTAACCACGC
Source organism: Aureibaculum luteum (assembly GCF_003449015.1). Classification (GTDB taxonomy): domain Bacteria; phylum Bacteroidota; class Bacteroidia; order Flavobacteriales; family Flavobacteriaceae; genus Aureibaculum; species Aureibaculum luteum. The sequence goes on from NZ_QRGD01000003.1 coordinate 251,369, forward strand.
TGTTATTGTCTTTTAACATAAACCTGTAATTGTTCTTTAAACGTATTGAAAATTTTTATTTTATTAAAATAAGCGGATTCTAAAATAAAAAAAAATACTTAATATTTCATTGCCAATATCAAGTACCTTTTAGTAAGCATATAAATCTTCGTCATAATTAGTACATCTATCTTGGTAAAAAGTATGAACTATCACTATATCGTTATTTATTAGCAATACGCTACTTAACAGAAAATTTATAAGATGTTCTTGATTTATAAGTTTCACCAACATTCAGTACAACTGATGGAAAATTGAGCTGATTTGGAGAATCCGGATAATGTTGTGTTTCTAAACAAAACCCTGTTCTTTTACCATGCGTGCCATTAAGGTGGTTCCCTGTATAAAACTGAACGCCAGGTTCATCAGAAAAAACCTCAAGCACTCTTCCGCTTTCTTCATGATATGCTTCTGCAATTAGCCTGACATCTTCATTTTGATTATTCAACACCCAGCAATGGTCATACCCAAAACCAAACTTTATTTGTTGATTATCGGCATCAATATCAGCACCAATTATTTTAAATGATCTAAAGTCAAAGGGTGTATTTTCAACTGAAACAAGCTCACCAGTGGGAATAAGATTTTTATTTACGGGCACTATTTTATCTGCTCGTATTTGTAATTTATGGTCTAAAATGTCATTCTTAAAATCCCCAGATAAATTAAAATAAGAATGGTTTGTTAAATTGATTATTGTCTTTTTATCTGTACTCGCCTCATATAAAATATCCAGAGTATTTTCAGAATTTAAGGTAAACGTTACCGTTGTATTTAAATTTCCTGGAAATCCTTCTTCCATGTCTATACTTAGATAGTTTAAGACCAAAGAAACAGAATTTTCATCTGATTTAGTAGTGGCGTTCCAAACTACATTATCAAAGCCTTTATCGCCACCATGCAAACTATTTGGAGCATTGTTTAAAGCTAAGGTATATTCCTTATCATCTAAGCTAAATTTGCCATTTGCAATACGGTTTCCAAAACGTCCAATAGTAGCTCCCAAATAAGAATCACCATTTATATATTGGGGTAACGAATCGTAACCTAAAACAACATTCTCTATTACACCTTTTTTATTAGGCACTTTAATAGATTTTATTATTCCTCCATAATTTATTATTTCAACCTCAACACCATTTTTATTTTTTAAGGTAAAACAGTCTATAGAAATTCCATCAGGAGTAGTTCCATACTTACTTTTATTAATAGTCATAGCATGATTTTTTAAAGCGTCATCCTTTAAATTTAAACTGCTTTTTATATCCTTTTTACATTGAAATAAAAAACAAAGGGAAATTACAATTAATAAATTACCAATAAATTTGTTCTGACGTTTCATTATATAAAAAAGTTAACCGATGAAATTTGATTCACCGGCTAACTCATTAAAAAAAATTCTTAATTACCTTTAGCGTAATCGGTTAAAAACTGAGCCAATCCACTATCTGTTAGTGGGTGTTTCAATAATCCCGTGATTGATGATAAAGGTCCAGTCATTACATCTGAGCCTATTTTTGCACAGTTAATTACGTGCATTGTATTTCTAATAGAAGCGGCTAATATTTGAGTTTTAAAACCATAGTTATCATAAACAAGTCTAATTTCTTCTATTAAATTCAATCCATCTGTTGAGATATCATCTAAACGTCCTAAAAATGGAGAAACATAAGTAGCTCCTGCTTTGGCTGCTAACAATGCTTGCCCAACTGAAAACACTAATGTTACATTTGTTTTAATGCCTTTATCTGAAAAGTATTTACAAGCTTTAACACCTGCTGCAATCATTGGTAATTTCACAACAATTTGAGGATTTAAGGCTGCTAACTCTTCACCTTGTTTTACCATTCCATCATAATCTGTTGCAATAACCTCTGCTGATACATCACCCTCAACTGCTTCACAGATATCACGGTAATGTTGTAAAATATTTTCAGCTCCAGTAATTCCTTCTTTCGCCATTAATGATGGATTTGTTGTTACACCATCTAATACTCCTAAATCTTGAGCTTCTTTAATCTGGTCAAGATTTGCTGTGTCTATAAAAAATTTCATATAATTTGTTTTTATAAGGTTTTTAAATATTCTAATACTTCATTGCTTACTTTCTCTCCTGTAAATCCGAATTTTTCATCAAGCACATTTGCCGGAGCAGAGTACCCAAAGTGATCTAATCCGAAGACACTACCGTTACCTCCAACTAATCCTTGTAGATTTACAGGTAAACCTGCCGTTAAACCAAACAATGGCTTATCATTAGGAATTACACTTTTTTGATAGTCTTTAGACTGTAATCTGAACAAACCTTCTGAAATTATTGAAGCAATGCTCACTTTTAATCCATTTTTAGACTCTAAAATTTCAGCTGCAGCAACCAAAGTGGCAACTTCTGATCCGTTGGCTATTAAAACAACATCTGGATTTTCAACTTCTTTCACTAAATAACCTCCTTTTTCTGACGCTAAAGCTTCACTATATCTTGAAGAACCAATTGCTTCTAAATCTTTAATACCTTGTCTTGAAAGTATTAAACCTGAAGGTGTACTTTTATTCTCCAACGCCATTTTCCATGCTACGCTTGTTTCTGCTGAATCAGCAGGTCTTAAGGCTAAAAAACTTGGATCACCGCTATGATTTTTTAATTTTTCTAACAATCGCAATTGAGCTTCTTGCTCAACTGGCTGATGTGTAGGTCCATCTTCTCCTACGCGGAAAGCATCATGTGTCCACACATACTTTACAGGTAACTCTTGAATACAACTCAATCGAATGGCTGGTTTCATATAATCTGAAAACACAAAGAATGTTGCTACTACTGGGATAATTCCACCATGTAATGCAATACCATTTGCAATACAAGCCATTGTTAACTCCGCAACACCTGCTTGTAAGAATGAACCACTAAAGTCTCCTTTTTGTAATGCATGTGTTTTCTTTAAAAAGCCATCCGTTTTATCACTATTTGATAAATCTGCAGATGACACAATCATATTTTCTACATTTTCAGCTAAATACGCTAACACATTAGAAGAAGCTGCTCTTGTTGCCAATCCTGCTTTTTGCTCTATAGATTCAAAATCTAATTCTGGTAACTCTCCAGATAAAAAGAAATCTAATTTTTTAGCTAATGCTTCATTTTCACTTTTCCAAGTCGCAATTTCTGATTTCTTTTTCGCCGCTTCAGCAGTTTTTTGTGCTATCAAGTTTTTATAAAATTGCTCTACATCAGCAAAAATATCAAATGGACTTTCAGTATTTGCCCCTAAATTTACCATTGTTTTTGCGTAATCTGCCCCCGTATTTCCAATAGGCTGACCGTGCAATTCGCAATAGCCCTCAAACATACTTCCGTCAGCGGCAACACAACCTTTACCCATTATGGTTTTACCAATAATTAAAGTTGGTCTTTCTGTCTCATTATTTGCATCAGTTAATGCTTTTCTAATTTCATCATGGTTATGACCATCAATAGTCAATACATTCCAGCCCCAAGCTTTATACTTCATTTCAGTGTCTTCACTTGTCACCTCATCTGTAGAACTTGACAATTGAATATCATTAGAGTCATAAAACATAATAAAATTACTTAGGCCTAGATGTCCTGCAATTCTACCTGCTCCTTGCGAAATCTCTTCTTGAACACCACCATCAGAAATAAAACCATACGTTTTATAATTCATCCAATCTCCAAATCGAGCTTCTAAGAATTTAGTTGCAATAGCTGCTCCAACACCCATAGTATGTCCTTGACCTAATGGCCCAGAAGTATTCTCTATTCCTCTTTTTACATCAACTTCTGGATGACCAGGAGTTATTGAACCCCATTGTCTAAAATTAGCAACATCATCTTTCTTATAATTACCTAAAAGATAATACTGAGCATACATTAATGTTGATAAATGGCCTGCATCCATAAAAAAACGATCTCTAAACGGCCATGTCATATCTGTTGGATCATACTTAAAAAATTCTGAATATAAGATATGCATAAAATCTGCTCCACCCATTGGACCTCCTGGGTGTCCCGAATTTGCCTTTTCTACCATTGCTACTGCTAATGCACGTATATTATCAGCTGCTTGTTGATCAATTTGTTTATTCATGTTTCTATTCTTAAATTAACATCGTTTAGTTCGTTATCTTTATTTTTTTTGTTATTACCTGAGTCGATGATGCATCTGCAATTCCATTAAAAGAAGGCTGTTTACCTCCAATTGAGACGGTAACCATTCCTTTTCTAATTTCTGCTTCTCCATTTTCTTTTATATAGGCATATTTCTCTGAAGAAATATTAAATTTTACAATTTTTGTTTCACCAGCTTTTAACTGAATCCGCTTAAAACCAACCAGTGATCTAATTGGAGTTTTTTCGTTACTCTCATCTAACGACACATATAATTGCACTACTTCATCTCCATTTAATGCTCCTGCATTAGTAACTTCCACTGATACTGGTATTTGTTCCCCAGCTTTTAAGCCATTTGGCACCGCGAAATTTCGATATGTAAAGTTAGTATAACTTAATCCATGACCAAAAGGAAAAAGAGATTTTCCTTTAAAAAATTTATAAGTTCTATTTTCCATGTCATAAGATTTAAAATCTGGCAGATCATCAACGGACTTATAAAAGGTAACTGGTAGTCTTCCTGCAGGGTTATAATCTCCAAATAATACATCAGCAATTGCATTACCACCAAACTCTCCAGGATACCATGCTTCTAAAATTGCTGGAATATTTTCACCTGCCCAATTTATTGCCAAGGCACTTCCATTCATTAAAACTAAAATCGTTGGTTTACCTAAAGCCTGAATTTCTTTCATTAGTTTAATTTGCGACTTTGGCAACGTAATTTCAGAGCGATCTCCTTTATCAAAACCCTCTAAAACGACCGGCATTTCTTCGCCTTCAATTTCAGGAGACAAGCCTAAACAAAGTATGATAACTTCTGCTTTTTTAGCGACTTCAATTGCAGGCTTTAATAAATCCTTATCTGTTTTAGCCCATAATAAATGTACTTGAGAATCTGTATGATGGTTCGTATATTCAATTTTAACAGAATACGCCTTCCCTTTTTTCAATTCAGCATCAAAATAACCCGTTTTAGGTTCGTGCTCATTAGTAAAATCAACTCGCAATGAATCATTAAAGTAAACTTTACCTCCGGTTCTCGCTTTAAGACCAATTCTGTATTTTCCTGTTTCTTCGGGGATTAATTCCCCTGTCCATCTGACTGAAAAATCATCGTTCTTCAATTCTTCTATCGGCTTTTTTAACAACCAACTAAAATCTACTTGAACATCATTTCTGCTAAATGAGGGCTTTCCTTCAAAATTTTCATTTTGATAATACTCACCGTTTAAACCACTAAATTCTCCATTTTTAAGATTAGCTGATGGAATTGCAGTCAACAATGGCCAACCCTCAGCAATTTCACTACCTTGAGAGTAATAAACTGTTGCATTTGGTAACTTGTTTGTAATTGCTTTTAAGGGAGTTATTTTATTATGTGGAGTTCCGTGATAATTACCCAAAAGAACTTGTTCAAAATCTGCATTTGGGCCAATAACAGCAATGGACTTGATATTTTTATTAAGAGGTAACATATTGTTTTCATTTTTCAACAATACCATTGCCTCTCTTGCTGCTTTTTCAGACAATTGATAATGTTCTGGACTGCAAACTACACTGTAAGGTATTTTTGCCCATTTTACATTTTCATCTCCATCAAACATCCCTAATTTAAAGCGGGCCATAAATAATCTAGATAATGCTAGATCAATTTTATCTTCTTTAATTATACCCTTTAACACAGCTTCCGTTAAGTTTGGATCAAAAACACTACCGCAATTCAAATCCGTCCCTCTATCAACAGCCAATGCAGCAGCTTCCTCCGGAGTATCAACAAGCTCATGCTTGTTTGGCTCCCAAAAATCATTAATTGCCCAACAATCAGAAACTACATATCCATCAAACTTCCATTCATTGCGTAATATATCTGTTAACAATAAATTACTACCACAACAAGCCTCATCATTATAGCGATTATATGCACACATTACAGAATGTACTTTAGCGTCATTAACCGCCGCCTCAAATGCCGGTAAATAGGTTTGACGTAAATCACGATTAGAGGTGTGATAATTGTCCTCGTGTCTTGACTTTTCAGGACCACTATGTACCGCAAAATGTTTCGCTGTTGCTATAACTTTTAAATATTTTGGATCATCTCCCTGTAAAGCTTTTATAAAATTAACAGCCATTTTACTCGTTAAAAAAGGATCTTCACCATATGTTTCTTGACCTCTACCCCATCTAGGATCTCTAAATATATTGATGTTAGGTGACCAAAATGTTAGTCCTTGATAAATACCCCTTCGATTGCTATTTGCAAAACTATGATGCTTTGCTCTTGCTTCATCAGATATTGCCGTTCCTACTTTGAACAATAAATCCGGATCCCAAGTAGCACCCATACCAATTGCCTGAGGAAAGACTGTAGCTTCACCGGCTCTAGCAACACCATGAAGGCATTCATTCCACCAATTATAGGTAGGTATTCCCAAACGAGTAATTGCAGGAGCATCATATCTCATTTGAGACACCTTTTCTTTTAGAGTCATCTGTGAAATCAAGTCAGCTACACGCTCTTTGTTAGAAAGTGATGTATTTTGATATTTAAATTGACTTTGACTATATGAATTCCAAATACCAATAATGAGCATTAAAACTAATGTAATACACGGTTTTTTAAATTGTAAAGTGAGTTTCATAAATGAGGTGATAAAATAAATAGTTCGTTTTTTTTAAAATCGCTCCAAAGCCCTTCCATTTCATTTTTAATTATCCCTTGGAGTCAGCTACAAATTTACATCTAGGTTCTTCTAATACTTATCACAAATCAATCAACCTATAAGACAAATGATGCGTCTCTTAAATTTTACGATTCTATTGACATTTCATTGAACACAAAGGTGCAAATTTCATGAATAAATTGAAAATAAATTAGAAATGTAAAAAAAATGATTAAAAACCTTTTGTTGAAGAAATTTGATTAAGGAAAGTGATTTTTATTAGGACTAAAAACCTCTAATTGGCAAAAACGAATTTGATTAACCTATAGGTTCTGAAAGTTATGGTAATCTTTTGAAGACGATTTACGCAAGAAATAATAATTCAATCTTTTTTTGAGATTAAAGTTTTGTAACTTTAACTCTTTTTAGGTCAACTTGACCAATGATCTTATGATTATACTTAAAAGAAAAATAACTTAGTCTTGACAAATATAGAACCAAATAGTAAACACTTAAACTTCATTCAAGGATATGAAAGAAATAGAATTTAATGCAAGCAATTGGGATTTAATTATAGATTCTCCTGGAAGAATAAATATTATTGGAGAACACACAGACTATAACCATGGTTTTGTTTTACCCACAGCTATTGATAAAAAAATTCAATTTAAATTTAATAAAAACGGAAGTTTAAACACGTGTAACATTCATAGTAACAACTTCAATACAGGTTTTAGTTTTGAGCTAGATGCGATAGCTAAAAGTGAAATGCAATGGGAAAATTATGTCTTGGGAGTTATTTACGAAATACAGCAACTTTCTGATCAATTACAAGGGTTCGACTGCGTATTAGATAGTGACATCCCTGTTGGTTCAGGAATAAGTTCATCAGCAGCTTTAGAATGTGGGTTGGCTTTTGGCTTGAATGAATTGTTTGATTTGAAGTTATCAAAACTAACCATTGTAGAATTGTCTCAACGTGCAGAGCATAATTATGTAGGAACCAAATGTGGTATAATGGATCAATTTGCATCTGTTATGAGCAAGAAAGACCATGTGATTCTTCTCGATTGCCAATCTTTAGATTTTGAATATGTCCCTATTAAAATAGAACCCTTTAAAATCTTACTATTAAATACAAATGTGTCACATAATCTGGCTTCTGGAGAATATAATATTAGAAGAAGTCAATGTGAAGAAGGTGTGAAAATTATTAAGAAAAGATATCCAGATGTACATTCTTTACGTGATGTTTCTAGTACTATGCTAAACGAGTTTAAAAACGAACTTTCTAAGGTTATTTTCAAAAGATGCACCTATGTTGTTGAAGAAAAAGAACGTGTATTAAACACTGTAGCAGCATTAAAAAAATCACTTTTGCACAAGGTAGGAGAAAATATGTATAAAACGCATGAAGGCTTACAGAATTTATATGAAGTGAGTTGTCCTGAATTAGATTTCCTAGTTGATTTTTCTAGAAATTATGACGAAGTTATTGGAGCTAGAATGATGGGTGGTGGTTTTGGTGGATGTACTATAAATATTATTCATCAAGATGCTGTAATCTCTTTTATCAAAGAAGCCTCTAAAGCCTATTTTGACAAATACAAAATTAAACTCACGGCTTTTGAGGCCATGCCTAGTGAAGGAACTAGTATAAAGACTGCGTGAACAAATATTTTATGACCTTAACCCAATCTCTTTATTGTGTCTAGTCCTGAAATATCACTACAAGTTAATACTATATTTAAGCTGATAATTAACACATCACATTGAAATGAAATAAATAGTACTCCATAATTGAATTACTTTATAATAAAGAAAGCCATTTTTAAGGTTGAAAGTAATGGTGCTGTTGCTCATTAATTCATAACTTTGTTTTGTCTCTTCTGAAAATTACTACAGTACAAATTGCGTTTTAAACCTATTTGTGATCTGAATAGATATAATATAGAGAGCGATAATAAAACATAAACAATTCTAATAAAAAAAAGTCAAATGCTAAAAGCGATAAAGATATTATTTGTTTGTTTAATCATGATGACTTCTTGTAAAGAAGCGAATAAAACTCAAGCTGTAAATGAAACGAAAGGGCTTGATAGTATTCAACCAAATATCATCTACATAATGGCAGATGATTTAACTACTCAAGCCATAAGTGTTTACGGTGGAATTTATAAAGACATTGCTCCTACACCAAATATAGATAGACTTGCCGACGAAGGTATGTTGTTTCAAGACGTATTATGCACTAATGCTATTTGCGGCCCATCACGTGCCTCAATTTTAACAGGTAATTACAGCAATAAAAATGGCTATTATAAAAATGAAAGTGGTGGTAAATTTGATAAAAGTCAATGGACGTTTCCACAAGAATTTCAAAAAAACGGATATCAAACAAGCTTATTTGGCAAGTGGCATTTAGGAACTGAACCACAAGGGTTTGATGATTATAAATATCATAATTCAGCGGGTCAGCAAGGTAATTATTGGGATCCTATTTATAATGAAAATGGTAAAGACATCAAAGAAAAAGGTTATGCAACCAACTTAAGCACTGACTTTGCCATAAACTGGCTCGAATCAGGGAGAAAAAAAGAAGCTCCTTTTATGATGCTCTTACAATATAAAGCACCACACCGATCTTGGCAACCAGAATCTAAATACGAACAGCTATGGGAAGATATTGAAATGCCTTACCCAGCTACCTTTGATGACGATTACAAAGGTCGTGAGAAAACCGCTGGTGATACTGAAATGACCATGGATTATTTCTCACGAAGAGATATGAAATACGTTGAACCTAAAAATTTAAAAGGTAAAGAAAAACTTGCTTGGGCCTTTTATGGGGCAAAAAAAGAAGAAATAGTTCAACCGAAAGGAATGTCGGCACATGAAGGTAAAAAATGGCGTTACCAAACCTATATTAAAGATTATTTGGCCTGTGTAAAATCCGTTGATGATAATGTTGGACGAATATTAGACTATTTAGATGAAAATAATTTAACAGAAAATACAATTATTGTTTTGACTTCAGATCAAGGTTTTTACCTAGGTGACCATGGCTTTTTTGACAAGCGTTTTATTTATGAAGAATCTTTGCGAATGCCATTTATAGTTAAATATCCTAAAAAAGTTAAATCAAAAACTATAAATGAAGATATTATAACAAATATTGATTTTGCTCCAACATTATTAGATTTAGCAAATATTAATACCGAACAAAAAATGCAAGGTAAAAGTTTCAAATCTATTTTGATGGGTAATACACCGAAAGATTGGCAACAGGCTATGTATTATCATTATTATGAATTTCCGTATTGGCATCATGTTCAACCACATTACGGAATAAGAACTCAAAAATATACTTTAGCACATTTTTATTACAATATAGATCTTTGGGAATTGTACGATTTAGAAAAAGATCCTCAACAAATGAATAACATTATAAATGACGAGGCCTACTCAAATACTATTTCCGATTTAAAAATACAACTAACAGGTTTAATGAAAAAGTATGAAAACAATAAGTCATTGGACGAATTTAGAGTAATAACTGATAAAGATTTTGGTTCAATCGTTGATCAAAAAGATAATGAAATGTCAGTAAAAGATATTTTAAATAAAGAATAAAAGACCATTCTTAAAATCACAAGTGAGTTACCTTATAAAATATATGGAGTCTTTTCAATGAAATATAAACTCTAAAGGGCTGGCTTAGGCAGTCCTAACAGAAACCCTCCTACCCATGAATTGAACAATAACACAATGACAAAACGCAAAATGCAGAGTTTATGCTTTATTATACAGGATTACCTTCGACAGGATTACATTTCCTGAATAAACTCTCTTCTGTAAATATAAAACTGTAACGCAAAGCGTTACCGCTTTTATTATTTTTTCTTGATTCTGAAGTTACAGTTCAATCATTCAAAAATAAGAAAACCTGCAATTTATCAATTACAGGTTTTATGCTTAAAGTGACCTCGACAGGATTGGCTTCGCCATCCTGAAAAACTCACATTTTACAATACAAAGTCCAATCGCATAGGCGATTGTTTTTTATTTTTATTGCATCTACAAAAGCTCTGGCTTTTGACATTCTATAAAAATAAAAATCCATTCCAAAAAAGGAATGGACTTTGTGCTCTTTGTGACCTCGACAGGATTCAAACCTGTAACCCTCAGAGCCGAAATCTGATATTCTATTCAGTTGAACTACGAGGCCGTTATTATTGTACTATTCTATTTTAACTTAATAAACTCTTGACAACATTAGAAATTGCTTTACCATCTGCTTTACCTGCTAACTCTTTTGAAACCATACCCATTACCTTACCCATATCTTTCATTGAAGTAGCTCCTGTTTTTTCAACAATACCAGCAACAACTTTCTGAAGCTCTTCTTCGCTCATTTGTTCTGGTAAAAATTGCTCAATTACAGCAACTTGTGCCAATTCTGGGTCTGCTAAATCTGCTCTTCCTTGTTCTTGATAAAGTGTGGCACTATCTTTTCGTTGCTTTACTAATTTTTGCACTAGTTTTAACTCTTCATCTTCAGTCAACTCTTGCTTAGCTCCTGATTCTGTTTGAGCTATTAATATCGCTGATTTTATAGCTCTTAAAGATTCTAAGGCAACAGTATCTTTTGCCTTCATAGCCTCTTTAAGCTTTCCCATTACTTTATCTTGTAAACTCATTTTTTTTAATTTATAACTGCAAAGATAGAAAACGGGGATTAATATTACATCGAATTAAAACATTAATTTACGCCTAACACAGAAAGATTTAACCAAATGACGGAAATAAAAAAACCCAAAACGATGATAAACATCATTTTGGGTTTTACAAACAAAACTAAATACTAATCAATCCACATTATCATGCAAATATGAATTATTAGAACGTAACTGAATATCATCATTCTCATCTGAACTTAATGATATTCTAGATTTACTTTCTGTAGGCTCTGATGATGGTTCAACATCATCTAAATCTACACCCATCCTCTTATAAGCTGGTTTACTTTGATATTCATCATTATTACTCGGTCTATTGGTAAACCTGTAATTAAAATTTTTCATTTTTCTTCTTCTATCATCTGCTCTCTTCTGCAATTCTTCAATTGTAAGACTTAAAGGTGATTCTTCTTCATCTGAGCTCAATATCTTTTTTTCAACTTCTTTCTTCTTTTCAACTCTAATATTAAAAGCTAATTCTTGATCTTTAATTTCTTCAGCTATTGGTTTACTATTTTGTTTAACTTCATCTTCCATAAAGTGTTCCAATCCATGCTTTATTTTACCATCAAAAGTTATGGTTGGCTCAATAAACTCAGGATCTATAACTTCTATATCTCTAATACTTGAAGAAGACAATGCATGTTTTACAACTTCTTCAGTTTCTAACGTCTCCACTTTCCTTTTTGGAGTCAATGGCAAATCAAAAGAAAGCATCCCTTGTGTTTCTTGAACTACTTCTTTAACTTCTTCCATTGAAGTAACCTGATTTATTACAAAATCATCTAGCGTATCATCACCATTAACCTCTTCATAAACAACATCTATTTCATTAATAGTACGTGGGTTTTGAGTTAGATTTGTAATTTTTGGCTTAACCTCAACTTCTTCTTGTTCTATCTCTAATGTATGCTTTACAATAGGCTCTGTTGGATTCAGTTTCGCAATAGGCTCATTAATACCCTTAGAAGGCTCTAAATCATGAACAATTTTTGGAGCCTCAGTATGCGAAATCTCCATCTGTTGCTCCTTATTAAAACCCGTAGCTATAATTGTTACAGCTATTGACTCTCCTAATTCAATATCTTCACCAACACCCATTATAATATCAACATTACTCTTAGCTTCACTCTGAATATAATCGTTGATCTCTCCAATTTCATCAATTGTAATTTCTGTAGTTCCAGATACAATTAACAATAATACGTTTTTAGCTCCTGTAATTTTATTATCATTTAATAGTGGAGAATCTAATGCTTTTGTAATAGCCTCTTGAGCTCTATTTTGACCTGTTGCTATAGCAGAACCCATAATAGCAGTACCGCTATTAGAAAGCACTGTTTTAGCATCTTTTAAATCTATATTTTGTGTGTAATGATGAGTAATTACCTCTGCAATACCCATGGCTGCAGTTGACAATACTTCATCTGCCTTAGAGAACCCCGCTTTAAAGCCTAAATTACCATATACTTCTCTTAATTTATTGTTATTAATAACAACCAATGAATCAATATGTTTGCTCAATTTTTCAATCCCTCTTTGAGCCTGTTCATTTCGCATTTTTCCTTCAAAAGAAAAAGGTATTGTTACTATCCCAACAGTAAGTAAATCCATTTCTTTTGCAACCTTAGCAATAATAGGTGCTGCTCCAGTACCAGTTCCCCCACCCATACCAACAGTTATAAAAACCATTTTTGCACGAGTACTAAGCATTGCCTTAATCTCTTCTATACTTTCAATAGCTGCTTCTTCACCAACTTCTGGATTAGCCCCAGCTCCTAAACCTTCCGTTAAAGAAACACCTAATTGTATTTTATTTGTAACCGGACTGTTATGCAACGCTTGTTCATCTGTGTTACAAACCACAAAATCGATACCTGCAACGCCTTTTTTAAACATGTGATTAACGGCATTACTACCACCACCACCAACACCAATTACCTTAATTACACTAGATTGATTTTTGGGTAAATCAAAAGCAAGATTTTCAAATTCAGTACTCATAGTTTTATTTTTTTGGGGATATTATAATTCTTCTTATTTTATTAAAATGTAAAAAAACATTTTATCAGCTCTATTCTGCGTTGTCTAAAAACTCTCTAAACTTGTCAGCCCACTTTTCAAAAATTGATTTGCGGTCAACTTTTTCAACAGGAATTGATTTTTTACTATTCGCTTGCGGCTCTACAACTTCTTTATGCTTTGTTTTACTGATTTCACTCTTTTTAGCTTCTAAGCCTTTCATCAATAAACCAACTGCCGTTGCAAAAGCAGGGCTTGACAAATCAACTTCGGTACTTCCCGCTAAATGCTCATTAGGATATCCAATTCTTGTATCCATTCCAGTAATATATTCTACTAATTGCTTTATATGTTTTAATTCAGCCCCACCACCTGTTAAAACAATACCAGCAATCAATTTCTTTTTGGTCTCTTCATGACCATAATTTTTCACTTCTAAATAAACCTGTTCAATAATTTCTACCACGCGAGCATGGATAATTTTCGACAAGTTTTTTAATGTTATTTCTTTTGGCTCCCTTCCTCGTAATCCAGGAATCGAAACAATTTCATTTTCTTTATTTTCACCTGGCCATGCCGATCCAAACTTCGTTTTTAACAATTCAGCTTGTTTCTCTATAATTGAACACCCTTCTTTTATGTCTTCGGTAATAACACCACCACCAAAAGGAATTACAGCCGTATGTCGAATAATTCCATCTTTAAAAATTGCTAAATCTGTAGTACCACCACCTATATCAATTAGTGCTACTCCTGCTTCTTTTTCTTCTTGACTCAACACCGCTTCTGACGATGCCAACGGTTCTAATGTAATATTAGAAAGCTCTAAACCTGCACTTTTAATACATCTACCAACATTTCTAATCGATGAAACTTGGCCAACAACTACATGAAAATTTGCTTCTAATCTAGCTCCATACATACCAATTGGAGCCTTTATTTCAGCTTGACCGTCCACTTTATAATCTTGTGGCAATACATGAATAATTTCTTCACCAGGAAGCATTACCAATTTATGTACTTGATTGATTAATTTTTCAATATCAGACTCGTCAATAACCTCTTCTGAATTTGATCTTGTTATATAATCACTATGATGTAAACTACGAATATGTTGACCTGCAATACCTACAACAACATCTTTTATTTTATGATTTGAAACACTCTCAGCTTCCTCAACTGCTTGTTGAATAGACTGAATGGTTTGTGTAATATTATTAACTACACCACGATGAACGCCCATACTTTTGGCCTTCCCCATACCAAGTATTTCTAGCTTTCCATATTCATTCGTCTTTCCTATTATGGCAACAATTTTTGTTGTTCCAATATCTAGTCCTACGGCTATATTATCTTCTTCCATAATTTATTTTTTTGTACACACAACTTGATTAATATACTCAAGATTAATAGTTTTATAGTTTTCTAAGGTTTTATCTTTAATCACCTTTTGATAGAATACTTTTAATTTTTTTATTTTCTCCTCCAGTTGGTTCAATGTTCCCAATTCTACTTGTTGATTTCCAACTCTCGTTTTTAATACAAATTCTTTTTTAGGCTGCTGAACGATACCCACAACTTGCTTTCTAAGAAAGTCATCATTATCAACAATGGTAGCCAACTCAAAAAGTTCATCAGAAATCTGACCATCTTTAACACCTTCTATAATTGGAACCCTGGCAGAATAACTTTTAGACAATGGCATTTTTTTGCCATTACTATCCATATAGTAAGCGAATCCATTCTCATTTATTCTTGCAATCGGTGTTTTTTGCTTAATGGTAGCTCCTAATTCACCATCTATGTTAATAAAAACTTCCGCATTTTCAACCATTTCATTAGAAAGCAGCGTCTCTTCCAATTTGTTCAAAAATAATTCTTCTTTTGGCTGACTTTGTAGTCTTCCGTAATTTTGTATTAACAATTTATTAACCGTTTCGTATGTAATGAATAAATTATCTCCATTTTCAAAAGTAACATTCACCTTTTCTACTCGTTTTGCTTTATTTCTTGATGCTGAAAACCCATATAGAAACATCACAAAAACCAGCAATAGCAGACCTTTCAGAAATGGTATGTATTTTTTCATTGTTCTCAATTTTGTGTTTCAATTTTCAAGTTCTGATACACTTCCTCTACCAATACTCCGATATCACCAGCTCCTATCATTACAATAATCTTAGCATCTGACGCCTTTATTTTTTTTATAACTTCTTCTTTTAAAGAAATTTGCTTCTTTTGAGTGTCAATTTTACCTAATAACCATTCAGAGGTTACTCCTTCAATTGGTTTTTCTCTTGCGGGATAAATATCTAAAAGAATTAATTCATCAAATTTTGATAAACTTGTTGCAAAATCATCAATAAAGTCTCTTGTTCTTGTAAATAAATGAGGTTGAAAAACAGCAAGTATTTTATCTGATGGAAACAATTCTCTAACAGCATCTGCCACCGCATTTATTTCTGTTGGGTGATGTGCATAATCATCAATCAATACTAAATTATCCGTTTTAATTTTATAATTAAACCTACGCTTTATTCCTTTAAAAGACTTTAATGCCTCAGCAATGGTAGCCAACGGAACTCCGTAACTATCAGCCATTGCCAAAGCAACCACAGTATTTAGCACATTATGTCTTCCTGGGATATTTATCTCAATATTTTTATATAATTCTGTTGGTGTCTGTACATCAAATATGTAAGTCCCATTCTCAATTTTTATATTTTTAGCATCGTAATCTGCACCTTCCTCTATTCCATAAGTAATTCCTTCAATAGGCAAACCTTTACGGATAAATAATTTATCGGAAACTAGATTTGCAAAATCGTTAAACGATTGTGTCAACGCAGCCTCTTCACCATAAATATCTAAATGATCTGCATCCATTGATGTAATACAAGCAAAATTGGGCGACAACTGCAAAAACGAACGATCAAACTCATCGGCTTCAACCACACTTATCTTATCACCACCTAAAATCAGATTTGAATTATAATTCACAGCAATACCACCTAAAAAGGAAGTTGCATTTAACTTTGCTTCGTGTAAAATATGACCTAAAATAGTTGATGTTGTTGTTTTACCATGTGTACCCGCTACACCAAAACAAAAGGTATTTTTAGTAATGGCCCCTAAAATTTCAGAACGCTTATAAATGGTATAACCCTTATCCTTAAAATAATTAAATTCTGCATGGTCTTTCGGAATAGCGGGTGTATAAACTATTACTGTATCTTTTTTGTCAAAAATCTGCTTAGGAATAGCCTTGATATCATCTTCAAAATGAATAGAAATACCCAATTCATTAAGTCCTTTAGTAACTAGAGATGGTGTTTTATCATAACCACTCACAAAGAAATTATTGGCATTAAAATAACGAGCCAAAGCACTCATACCAATTCCGCCAATACCGATGAAATAAATGTTATGTATGTTCTTTAAATCCATTACTCGCTAACTATTAATTAATTTTTCTACTTCGTTTGCAATATGCTCCGTTGCTTTTGGCAAGGCTAACTTCTTAATATTCTCACTTAATTCTTGTTGCTTATAATCATCATGCAACAAACCTTCAAACACACTTACAAAACCATCCAACTCACTTTGCTTTAACAAAATAGCGGCATTCTTTTCTACAACCGCTAACGCATTTTTTGTTTGATGATCTTCTGACACATTGGGTGACGGTATAAATATTACAGGCTTTCCTACAATACATAATTCCGAAATAGAACTAGCTCCTGCTCTACTTATAATCACATCTGCGGCAGCATAGGCATAATCCATTCTATTGATAAACTCAAGCACTTCTACGCCTTCTAAATTGCGGTATTTTTTGTATTCTTGATAATACAATTTTCCTGATTGCCACAATACCTGTACTTCTTGTTTTACTAGCCATTCTATGTTTTTTTCAATTAACTGATTTATTGCCCTCGCCCCTAAACTACCTCCTAAAATCAACAATGTTTTTTTGTCCTTGCTGATCTTAAAATAATCTTGTGCTTCAACTCTATTATCTGAAATTTCAATTAAATCTTGCCTTACAGGATTACCTGTTTTGACTATTTTATCTTTTGGAAAAAAGCGTTCTAATCCGTCATAAGCGACGCATATGGTATTTACTTTCTTCCCCAACAACTTATTGGTAATTCCTGGATACGAATTTTGTTCTTGAACCAAGGTTGGCACCCCTTTACTTTGAGCCATTTTTAAGGTGGGTCCTGATGCAAAACCACCAGTTCCTATAACCACATCGGGTTTAAATTTTCTAATAATTTTCCTTGCATTCCATAAGCTACTTATTAGCTTAAATGGAAAAGCCATATTCTTTAAGGTTAACTTTCGCTGCAAACCTGTAATCCACAATCCTTTTATTTCATAACCTGCTTGTGGTACTTTTTCCATCTCCATTCTATCTTTTGCACCAACAAATAGAAATTTAGCATTTACATTGCGTTTTTTTAACTCATTGGCAATCGCTATTGCAGGATAGATGTGTCCACCTGTACCACCTCCACTTATCAATATGTTAACCGATTGCTTCATGTAGTACACTTAAAGGGTTATCATCATTTATCTTCTTATGGGTAGCAATTTTCGCCTCTCTATCAGCACTTACACTTAACACAACACCTAGTGCAAAACAGGTCATCCATATGGAAGTTCCACCCGTACTTATTAACGGCAATGGCTGCCCCGTTACAGGAAATAAACCTACAGCAACTGCCATATTGATCAGGGCTTGAAACACAATAGGGATACCAACACCGAGCACTAATAATGTACCGAATATGGTATCTGTTTTTGTAGCTACAATCACAATTCTAAACAGCAATAAAAGGTAAAGAATCATTAACATAAACCCACCTGCAGAGCCAAACTCTTCCACAATTATTGCATAAATAAAATCTGAAGATGATTGCGGTAAAAAATTCTTTTGAACACTTTTCCCCGGCCCTTTTCCTTGAATTTCACCAGATGCAATTGCCAATTTTGCTTTTTCAGCCTGATAATTAGCATCTTCATTAGGACTAGAGAAATTTTCTATCCTTGCGGTCCAAGTTTTGATTCTACTATTTTTAAAAGTCTCAGGAAATGCCTTTGCCGAAAGAATAAATAGAGTAAATATTAAAATACCCGAACCTAAAATAGCTCCTATATATTTTATTGGATAACCTCCTAAAAAAGCCACTAATAAAACCATTGCAAAAATGATTGCAGTCGTTGAAAAGTTAGCGGGCAATATTAATGCCAACACAACACCTACAGGAATCCACAATTGGAATAGACTGTCTTTAAAAAATATTTTCTTTTCTCTATTTCTAGCTAAATACCTCGCTGTAAACATCATTACCACAACACTTGCCAACGTTGAAGTTTGAAAACCAATTCCGACAAATGGAATGTTGATCCACCTACTCGCATTTACACCACTAATTGTTTTTCCTTGAAATAAAGTATAAATTAACAACACTAAAACCACCGGAATTAACAGCACCGAAAGGCCACTAAAATATCTATACGGAATTTTGTGTGTAGCATAAATGATTACAAAACCAAGGACCAATAGCATAGCGTGTTTAAGCAAATACCCTAGGGTGGTGCCGGTTCCGACTACACCTACTAGATTAGTACTGGCACTATACACAGGGAGAAAGGAAAAAATTGCCAATACTGTAATAATAGCCCAAATGGTTCTGTCGCCACTTATATTTTTTAATACTTTTGTCATTTACAATTGTCTAACCGCATCTTTAAATTGTCTACCTCTATCTTCATAATTTTCAAATAAGTCAAAACTTGCACAAGCAGGTGCTAATAACACCGTATCACCTTTTTCAGAAACTTTATAAGCTACCTTTACAGCTTCTTCCGCACCAGCAGTTTCTATCATAAAATCAACCACATTACCAAAAGTTTCTATAATTTTTGCATTGTCTAATCCCAAGCAGATTATGGCTTTCACTTTTTCTCTTACCAAAGGTAATAATGAAGTATAGTCATTACCCTTATCCGTACCACCAACTATCCAAACAATTGGAGTTCGAACGCTCTCCAACGCATAATAAGCAGCATTTACGTTGGTCGCTTTTGAATCGTTAATATATTGGACACCATTTATTTTTAAGACAGATTCTAACCTGTGCTCAACACTATCAAAGTCTTCTAAACTCTCTCTAAGCGTATTGTTACGCACACCTAGTAATTTTGCTATCATGGCCGATGCCATAGCATTTTTTGTATTGTGTTTACCTTGTAATGCTAATGCTGCTATACTCATTGTAAATAGGTTTGAATTAGTGTTAATTATAATTTTATCATCTTGCACATACGCTCCTTTATCAAATGATTTCTCTAAAGAAAAAGGCAACAATTGTGCTTTTGTTTTATTGTTTTTAAGCCAATTTTCAATGGCTTCATCATCGGCGTCATAGATTAAAAAATCGTCAGCTGTCTGATTCATTGTAATTCTAAATTTAGAATTGATATAATTTTCATATTTGTAATCATATCTATCTAAATGGTCTGGTGAAATGTTGGTGATCACCGCAATATGTGGAGCAAAATCAACAATTCCATCTAACTGAAAACTACTCAGTTCTAATACATATTTATCATAAGTTTCATTTGCCACTTGCAAAGCAAAACTATCGCCGATATTACCTGCCATACCCACATTTAACCTTTCTTTTGTTAAAATATGGTTGGTTAGCATGGTCGTTGTGGTTTTACCATTACTACCCGTAATACCCACCAGCATAGCATCCGTATATTTGGAGGCGAATTCAATTTCTGATACTATAGGAATATTCCTTTTCAATAACTCTTGTATAAGAGCTACCTTATCTGGAATTCCAGGACTCTTCATCACCAAATCGGCATCAAATATTTTACGTTCCGTATGCCCTTCTTCTTCAAAAAGAATATCATTATGTAAAAGAACTTTTTTATACTCATCAGCTATTGTTCCTTTGTCAGAAACAAAAACTGAATACTCTTTTTTTTTAGCAAGCATTGCCGTCCCTACTCCACTTTCACCACCACCAAGCACTACTATCTTTTTCATCTTATCTTATTTTCAATGTGATTATTGACAATACAGCTAACATGATTCCTACAATCCAAAAACGGACAACAATTTTACTCTCGTGATATCCTTTTTTCTGATAATGATGATGTAAAGGAGACATTAAGAATATTCTTTTTCCTTCACCATATTTCTTTTTGGTGTATTTAAAATAACTCACCTGAATAATGACCGATAAATTCTCAGCCAAAAAGATACCCGCCAGAATAGGAATTAATAATTCTTTTCGCACAGAAATAGCAATTACCGCAATAATACCACCTACTGTTAAACTACCCGTATCTCCCATAAATACTTGTGCGGGATAGGTATTGTACCATAAAAAACCAATAAGCCCACCTACGAAAGCACTAATAAAAATGGTCATTTCACCTGAATAGGGTATATACATCACATTCAGATAACTAGCGAAAATAATATTACCAGAAACCCAAGCGAAAACCCCCAAGGCTAATACAATAATTGAGGAAGTACCTGCTGCCAAACCATCAACACCATCGGTTAGATTAGCTCCATTTGAAACAGCCGTTATTATTAAAATCACCATCAGTACAAAAGGAATCCAAGCATATTTCTCATACCCATCTCCCATCCAACTTACTAGTTTTGAATAGTCAAATTCATTATTTTTTACTCCCGGAATAGTTGTTTTCAACGACTTCGTTTCTTTACCAAATAAGGCTGATGGGTTTGCAGTTTGAAACTCCTGTGTTTGTACAATTGCTGGACTGTTTATTTTTTCTTTAATTACTACTTGCGGTGAAAAATAAAGCATTAGCCCCACAAAAACACCTAAACCAACTTGTCCTAAAACTTTAAACTTTCCTTTTAACCCGTCCTTATTCTTTTTGAATACTTTTATATAATCGTCTATAAAACCAATGAGCCCCATCCAAACAGTAGAAACCACTAAAATGATGATGTATACATTGTCTAATTTGGCAAAAAGAAATACTGGAACCAACGTTGCTAGAATAACAATAATACCACCCATAGTAGGCGTACCCGCTTTTTGAACTTGTCCATCTAACCCTAAATCTCTTACGGTTTCACCAACCTGAAGACGTCTTAACTTGTCGATAATCCTTCTACCAAAAATGGTAGAAATCAACAATGACAAAACAAATGCCATTGCAGAACGGAAGGAGATAAATTGAAATAACCCCGCACCGGCAAGCTGGTAATGTTTGTCTAAATAGTCAAATAAGTAATATAACATCTATATACTGTTGTTTTTATTTTTGTAATTCCTTTAATGTTTCTGTGATGATTTCATAATCATCAAAATGAGCTCTTACCCCATTCACTTCTTGATAAGCTTCATGACCTTTACCCGCTATCAATAAAATATCTCCTTTTTCAGCCATGGCACTCGCCGTTTTAATGGCTTGCTTTCTATCTACAATAGAAATGTATTTCTTAAAATTTTGAGGCTCTACACCAGCTTCCATTTCCTCAATAATCGTTTGTGGATTTTCACTTCTAGGATTATCAGATGTGAAAATGGCTTGGTTGGATAATTGTGTAGCTATATGTGCCATTTTTGGCCGTTTTGTTTTATCTCTATCACCACCACAACCTACTACGGTAATTACTTTTTCATTATTAGTTCTTATAGCACCTATGGTTTCCAATACATTTTTTAATGCATCTGGCGTATGGGCATAATCAACAATTGCCGTTATTCCGCTCTCAGAAATTAAGTATTGAAACCTACCACTTACACTCTCTAATTCACTTAGCAATCTTAAATTCTCTATAGACTCTAACCCCATTAAATCTGCAGTAGCATAAATTGCCAAAAGATTATAAGCATTAAAAGTACCGATGAGCTTAGACCAAACTTCGTGTGTATTTATAGTTAATAGCAATCCACCTAGTTGGTTCTCTAAAATCTTCGCTTTATAATCTGCAACCGTTTTTAAAGCGTAACTATATTTCTTTGCCTCACAATTTTGTAGCATTACCGAACCATTCTTATCATCAATATTTACCAAAGCGAAAGCCGTTTTTGGTAATTCATCAAAAAATGACTTTTTTATATCTCTATACTCTGCAAACGTTTTATGATAATCCAAATGATCGTGTGATAAATTGCTAAAAATACCACCCGTAAAATGCAATCCTTTTGTTCGTTTTTGATGAATTCCATGCGAACTTACCTCCATAAAACAATGCGTAACACCATTTTCAACCATCGACCTTAAATATGTATTGATGGTTAAAGAATCTGGAGTTGTATGTGTTGCAGGGAACTCCTGATCATCAACCAATACTTTTACAGTTGATAACAACCCCACTTTAAATCCTGCTTTTTTAAACAAATTATAAAGTAATGTTGCAATGGTTGTTTTCCCATTTGTACCAGTAACACCTACCAATTTTAATTCCCGAGAAGGATTTCCGTAAAAATTATCAGCCATGATTGCCAAGGCTTCTTGCGAATCTTTCACCACAATAAAAACAATATTATCTAGTGGATTTTCAGGTAAATCTTCACACACAACAACAGTAGCTCCTTGAGAAATTACTGAAGAAATGTATTTATGAGCATCAACTACGGTTCCTTTTATGGCTATAAAAACATCGTTTTCTGTCACTTTCCGCGAATCAAAAACAAGCGTATTTATGTGAATATCGGTACTACCATACACCGCTTCAACAGCTACTCTATACAATATGTCTTTTAACTTTTTCACGAAAGTGTTAATTCTATAATTTTAGTTTTATCAAATTTTTGACCCGCTTTTAAAGACTGATTTAATACTTTTCCAGTACCTTTAAAGACTACTGTAAATCCTAAATTCTCTAATAACGCAACAGCATCCATCCCATTCATATTCTTTAGATTAGGCATGGTTTCATATTTTTTATTCGCCTTAACATTATAGCGATCAAAATTTTCAACTATTAGCTCAGGGCTCTGTTTATAACCACTCACCTCATCCATTACAGGTGTTTTTGTATATATTTGATGAGCTATTTGCTCAAACACAGGTGCTGCAACTACATTACCGTAGTATCCGATTTTCTTATTAGGCTTGTGAATAACCACAATGCATGAATATTCAGGATTATCAGCTGGAAAATAACCTGCAAAAGAGGCTATATACTGTGTATTATCTGTCCAATATTCAGTTTGACACGTACCTGTTTTACCCGCCAATTCATAATTCTTATTGTAAATATTTGTAGCTGTACCTTTTTTAACAACATTTTTCATTAGCACTTTCATCTTGTCAATAGTGGCTTGAGATGCTATTTTCGGGTTAATAACTACCTTATCATATGTTTTAACAACGCTGTGTTGATTTCTTATTTCCTTTATAAATCGTGGCTTTACCATCTCACCATTATTTGCTACGGCATTATAAATTGCCAATGTCTGTAATGGTGTTATATGCACACCATAACCATAGGCCATCCAAGCCAAAGAAGTTCCAAACCAATGTTCTTTATCATTCGGATTTGGTAAAGTTGGCACCCCTTCTCCTTTGATAGGTACATCTAATTTATAACCCACTTCCATTCGATTTAGACCATCAATAAATTTCTGAGGATTATCTTTATAATACTTCTCTATAATTTTTACCACACCAACATTTGAAGACAATTCAAAAACGCGACCTGCAGAAATCTTACCATAACCCCCTCGATGCGAATCACGCACCGTTCTGTTATAAACTTTATAAGTTCCATCATCTGTATCTATAACTGTAGATGTATCAATAACCTTATCTTCTAAAGCTACCATCAGACTCATTAACTTAAAGGTAGAACCCGGCTCATGCGATTCACCTACCGCATAATTTAATCGCTCATAATAATTACCCTCCTTATTTCGACCTAAATTCGATATCCCCTTAATTTCACCCGTTTTAGTTTCCATAACCACCACAGTTCCATGTTCAGCTTCAAATTTCTGTAGCTGACTTAACAACGCATGATGAGCAACATCTTGAATATCTAAATCTATCGTAGTGATAACATCTTTACCATCAATTGGCTCTACCTCATTATTATCATTTAACGGCTTCCATTGTCCTTTTGCAATTTTTTGCTTTAAACGTTTACCATTTTTCCCTCTTAAAAACTCATAAAAATTACCTTCTATACCCACTCTTCCTCTACCATCATCATATCCTACTGCTCGCTCTGCTATTTTGCCTATGGGATGCTCTCGCACCGTACGTTGCTCTGTAATAATCCCTCCTTTGTACGTTCCTAAATTGAACATAGGAAAGCTTTTAATTTTCAAATAGTCATTATATCCCAGATTACGAGTAATTGGCATATACCTACTATCCGTTTTTCTACCCTTACGTATGTAATTCTCCCAATAGCTAGCCGATTTTCCAATCATTTGAGACAAGGATTTACTCAGTCCTTTTATATTTTTTTCAAAATTCTCCTTAGACACTGTCACAGCATCCATTTTAATATCGAATCGTGAAACTGAGGTTGCCAAAAGACTTCCATCTGAAGAATATATATTGCCCCTATTTGCCTTTATTACAAAATCTTTTACAGTAAGACTCTCTGCCTTTTCCTTGTAAAAATCACCCTGAATAAACTGAATATCAATAACTTTGTAAGTAATAGCCAATGCAAACAAAAACATAGCACCAGCTAACAAATACAATCTATTCAATATGTTCTTTTTTTCTATTGCCAATTTTTTATTCTGATTTTACCATTATTTTTTTTGGTGGATTCTCAGGCATAAACAAACCTCTTTCCTCCAACCTTGACACAATTGACGACTCCATTTTCAACTTCATCAGCTGAGACCGAGTGGCTATAAAAACGTCACGCTTTTCACGCATTTCCTTATTTAGAACAGCTATTTCTTGTACTTTTTTATCAATAGCATGAGAACTTGCAATCATAAACAAAGCGAGTCCCGCTAAAAAAACAAGCATGTACCAAGTCTTAGGTGCACCTTCGTCTACCAAAAACTTTCCTTTTAAAATGTTATATAAAGTTTGCTTTACTTTAGCCATTTATAATTTTGTTGCTATTCTTAATTTTGCACTTCGTGCCCTATTATTTACTTTTATTTCTTTCGCAGATGGCACTATCAGTTTTCCTTTTTTAAATGGAACAGAATAATTTCCATAAAAATCCTTTTCAGGCTCACCCTCAAACAAACCACTTCTGATATACCTCTTTACCAATCTATCCTCTAACGAGTGATACGAAATCACACTTAATTTACCACCCACTTCCAATAAATCTTCAGTTTGTAATAAAAACTCCTTTAACACATCTAGCTCTTCGTTAACTTCAATTCTAATTGCTTGAAAAATCTGAGCTAAAATTTTATGCTCTTTACTGTTTGGTAAAAACCTTTTTAAAACTTCTTTTAATTGAAAACTAGTTTTAATTGGTTCGTTTTTTCTTTTCTCTACAATCTCTTTTGCCAATGCCTTTGAGTTTCTCAACTCGCCATACATAAACAAAATTTCACCCAACCTCTTTTCACTGTACTGATTGATAATTTTATAGGCAGATTTTTTAGCTTTCTGATGCATTCGCATATCTAATTCAGCATCAAAACGAGTAGAAAACCCACGCTCTGCAACATCAAATTGATGTGACGAAACACCTAAATCAGCTAAAATTCCGTTTACCTTTTTTACTCCATAAAACCTTAAAAATCGTGAAGCATATCTAAAATTCTCATGAATTAACACAAATCGATCGTCATCAATAGTATTCAGCAACGCATCTTCATCTTGATCAAAAGCAAAAAGTTTTCCTTCTGGACCCAACCTTCTCAAAATCTCTTTAGAATGACCACCCCCACCAAATGTAACATCTACATATATGCCATTAGGTTCTATTTCTAAACCATCGATACTTTCAGTAAGTAATACAGGATTATGATAACTCATCTGGAATGTCATTTTCACCACCCATTACATCTTCTGCCAATTGAGCAAAATCTCCCGTAGCATCATCAATTGCTTTTTCATAACTATCCTTATCCCAAATCTCAATAATATTCACAGCTGAAGACAACACTACTTCATTAGAAATACTTGCAAAAGAATGCAAGTCCTTCGGTATTAATAACCGGCCAGAAGCATCTAAATCGACCATTTTTACACCAGCCGTAAACCTTCTTATAAAATCATTGTTCTTTTTCACAAACCTATTCAGTTTGTTCACTTTTTGCATTAGCACATTCCACTCACTCATTGGGTAAATTTCCAGGCAGGGTTGAAACACCGCTCGCTTAATAACAAAACCTTCATCTATAACAGAATTCAGTTGTTTTTTAAGCTGAGATGGCAACATTAACCGACCTTTTTTATCGGCCTTACATTCGTATGTCCCAATCAGGTTTACCACTTGATGCAATATTTAAGGACAAATATACAGATTTTTACCACTTTTTACCATTTTTTACCACTTTGTTAATAACTTTATATCTTGAAATTTATTGCATTGATTGATAAGCATTTAAATTTTTTGTTCATTTTTTTGGCAATAAATGATAGATCATTTTAAAGAATTGCAGTACTTTAATCCAAAATCATTATTTTTGTCAATAACGCAACAAACCAATTTTTAATGGGATACGAATACAAGGAAGAAGGGAAATTTAATTACTTAGAAGCTGGAGAAGGAAGACCTATCATTATTTTACATGGATTGATGGGTAACCTAAGTAACTTCGATAAAGTTTTTGAATATTTTTCCAAAAAAGGGTACAAAATTTTAATGCCAGAATTACCTATTTATAAGCTTCCGATACTAAAAACTAATGTAAAAAATCTGGCAAAATTTATTAAATCATTTACCGAACATAAAAAACTCGATAATTATATTTTATTAGGCAATTCACTAGGTGGCCATATTGCACTTTACTACACAAAGCAATATCCAGAAAAAGTTGACGGAATTGTGCTAACTGGAAGTTCTGGTTTATACGAAAACTCTATGGGTGAAAGCTACCCAAAAAGAGGTGATTATGAATATATAAGAAACAAGGCCGAAAGTGTTTTTTATGACCCAAAAGTGGCTACAAAAGAAATTGTTGATGAAGTATATGAAAGCATAAACGACAGAAACAAATTGATTAGAACATTAGCCATTGCCAAAAGTGCTATACGTCATAACATGGCAAAAGACCTGCCTAAAATGAAGTTACCAGCAGGATTAATTTGGGGTAAAAACGACGAGGTTACACCTCCTGAAGTTGCTAAAGAGTTTAATCAGCTACTCCCAAATTCTACACTATATTGGATTGACAAATGTGGACATGCCCCTATGATGGAGCATCCAGATAAGTTCAATGAGCATTTGGAAGCATGGTTAAATCAAGAGAAGTTGTAAGACATATATCTGCTTCACTCATTAAATAAAGATACTTCCTGATAGTACTTATAAATTGATTTTTGAAATATGAAAATTAAAACCGCTGAATTTGTTATTAGCAATACAGACATAAAAAGATGTCCTACAGATCAAATTCCAGAGTATGCCTTTATCGGAAGATCTAACGTAGGAAAATCTTCATTGATTAACATGTTAGTCAATCAAAACAAATTGGCTAAAACTTCAGGAAGACCTGGGAAAACACAACTAATCAATCATTTTAAAATTAATGACGAATGGTTTTTAGTAGATTTACCTGGCTATGGCTATGCCCAAGTTTCCAAAAGTAAACGTAAAGTTTTTCAAGAGTTTATAACTGAATATTTCCTAAAAAGAGAACAACTCGTTTGTACTTTTCTTTTAGTTGACAGCCGACACGAACCGCAAAAAGTAGATCTAGAATTTATGCGTTTTTTAGGAGAGCATGAAATTCCATTTATGCTTGTCTTTACCAAATCAGACAAACTAAAACCGGGTGCGATTCACAAAAACTTAAAAATATTTGAAAAGAAAATGTTAGAAGCTGGTTGGGGAGCTATCCCTAGAGCTTTTGTTACCTCCGCAACAGGAAAAGACGGAAAAGAAGAACTGCTAGAATATATAGGCGAATTAAATGCAATGATCGCATCGCAAGAGGAGTAAAAAAAATAGCAGTAAAATAATTTTTATAAAGTGAAATCCACCAAAGACAATTTACAAGTTTTACACGAAGATAATCATATTATTATCGTGAATAAACGCGTTGGGGATATTATTCAAGGAGACAAAACTGGCGACACACCCCTAAGTGAAATTGTAAAGCAATACATTGCAATTAAATATCAAAAAAAAGGAAATGTATTTCTAGGCGTAGTGCATCGTTTAGATAGACCAACAAGTGGAATTGTTATTTTTGCACGAACTTCAAAAGCCTTAGAACGTCTTAATAAAATGCTTCGTGATAAAGAAATTAAGAAAACCTATTGGGCCATTGTAAAAAACAAGCCTGAAAAGGAAAAGGACACACTAATACACTACTTGAAAAAAAATCCGAAAAACAATAAATCAACGACCTTCCCTAACCCAACACCAGAAGCAAAAAAAGCAATTCTACACTATCAACTTATTAAAAGGTTAGATAATTACTTCTTACTAAAAGTAGATTTAGAAACCGGACGTCATCATCAAATCAGAGCACAATTAGCGGCCATAAAAAGCCCTATCAAAGGCGATTTAAAGTATGGTGCTAAAAGAAGTAACCCAGACGGCGGAATAAGCTTACATGCCAAAGCTATAGCATTTACACACCCCGTAAGTAAAGAGTTGATTTCTATAATCAGTGAGACACCCAACGAACCAGTATGGAACAGCTGTACCTAATAATATTACCGCTTTGCTAATCTAAATTTTGCTTGTATAATTTCGTCTATGGGCTTATTTTCTATTTTACTTTCTAACCAAGACACAATATCTAGATATAAAAATGCTCTTCGTTCGTAAGGATCGTCTTCGTATTGTTTCAATGTAGTATGTAATTTTATAAATTCTTTTTTGAATTCATGCGGATACACATCTCCAATAGTTCTTAAAAATTTAATCATTTCTTTTTGCACCTCATTGAGCTCATTCATCTTCAGTAAAAACTTGTAAGTACTCTTCAACTGTACTTCTAAATGATAATCTAAACCAACCTCATAATGTGCAAATAAACTTAGCACCCTTGCAAAACAGAGTAAATCTTCACGCATTTCTAAGGTTTTGTTATTGATAATTTTATCTAAATATTCAATACATTTCCTACAGTTTCCAGCTCCAAAATACAAACTCGCAATTTTGTAATAAAACACCATAACATGATGACTATCAATCCTATCCTTATAAAGCTTAATTCCTTTTAAAATTTCATCAACTAAAGGCAATCCCTCTTTAAAGGTACCCTCCAGAAAGTGTAAATTTAGTTTATTGCTATACAGATACATAAAACTCAACACGTTTACATTATCCTCGTTTGGCAACAAGTCCTTATCTGCAATTATAATCTCAAACTTAGCTAACGCTTTTTTAAATTTAGAATCGTATTGGGTATAAAAAAGTGATTCTAATAAATAATGATACCCTTTTAAAAAGAATACAGGATTTAAACGAATCATGCTGTCATTTTTCATAAATAAATCAACCCATTTGGTGGCATATTTATAAGAATTTAAAAAATCTTGGATTAAAAAACTATACCACAGATGGGATTTATACAGCCATAATTTTTCTCTAAACCCCAATTCGGAAAGCTTGAAATTTGGCATTCTCGCATTAAAATAATCTGTAATTTCTTGATATTCTGCATTGTTTTTGGCATAACCAGACTTCAATAAAATACCATACAGTTGTAAGGATAAATTCGACAATTTACTGGTTATGGTATTTTGAATGCTCAACATCTTTGCCTGTTCGGTAAGCTCATCAGCACGATTACTAAGACTTCGTGTAATATATTGAGATTCAATTACTTTTTCAAGCTCTACAATTTCATAAGCTAATATTTTCTCTTCATTATCAATAGCTGTATTTTTGGCTTTATCTAATAATTTTAAACTCTGTTTGTATAACCCTTTATGATAAAGTATGGTAGCAAAATCAAGCTGCTCTCTTATCTGAGCTCTAGTATTTTGATGAAGCGGATTTAATCGTAGACTAATTAAAATTTGCTTGTATAGGTGGGCCTTTAAATTAGAGAGTTGTGCCTTTTTAACGATATCGCTCTTTAGAATAGATTTCTCATCATATTTGTTTAATTTGTCAAGCAAATTAAACAAAGCCAAAAACTTAGAATCAGTATTACCTCCAAGTCGACCTACATAAAGTTTAAACTGTCTTTTTTCTGATTTTGATAGTGATTTTACTAAAACAAATAAATTATCTTTTTGCTGGCTAGTCATTGTAACAAATAAAGTGATATACCTCTTATTATCAGTATTTTAAATACCTCACGCTTTGGTTAAGCATTGTAAAAATACATTATATTTCGCTTTAAAAAGCACAGCAAAATATAAATTCGTTAAATAATAAAGAAATATATCATTAAAAAATGAGCAAAGATAAAGTCCAAATATTCGACACCACACTAAGAGACGGAGAGCAAGTCCCTGGATGTAAGCTAAATACAGAACAGAAGTTAGTTATTGCAGAACGTTTAGACGAGTTAGGTGTTGATATTATTGAAGCAGGCTTCCCCGTTTCTAGTCCAGGTGATTTTAAATCGGTTGAAGAAATTTCAAAATTAATAAAGAATGCTACTGTTTGCGGATTAACAAGATCTGTAAAAAAAGATATTGAAGTAGCTGCTGAAGCATTAAAATATGCTAAAAAACCAAGAATTCATACTGGTATTGGAACATCAGATTCTCATATTCTACATAAATTTAATTCAACTAGAGAAAAAATTATAGAACGTGCTGTTGATTCCGTAAAATATGCAAAATCGTTTGTAGAAGATGTTGAATTTTATGCCGAAGATGCGGGTAGAACGGATAACGATTATTTAGCCCAAGTTTGTGAAGCTGTAATCAAAGCAGGAGCTACGGTATTAAACATTCCAGATACTACAGGGTATTGTTTACCTGAAGAATATGGTGCAAAAATGAAATACCTAAAAGAAAATGTAAAAGGTATAGATAAAGTTATCTTGTCTTGTCATTGTCACAACGATTTAGGTTTGGCAACTGCCAACTCCATTGCTGGTGTAGTAAATGGTGCAAGACAGATAGAATGTACCATTAATGGCATTGGAGAAAGAGCTGGTAACACTGCTTTGGAAGAGGTTGTAATGATATTAAAACAACATCCATATTTGAACTTAGACACTAATATCAATACACAATTATTATATGACACGAGTCAAATGGTTATTGAGAACATGGGTATTTATGTTCAACCGAACAAAGCAATTGTTGGTGCAAACGCATTTGCTCATAGCTCAGGAATTCATCAAGATGGAATGATAAAAAACAAAAAAACGTACGAAATTATCGATCCAAATGAAGTAGGCGTAACCGATTCAGCTATTATATTAACTGCTAGAAGTGGAAGAGCGGCTTTGGCATATAGAGCTAAAAAAGTAGGTTATGATCTTACTAAAATTCAATTGGATGAAGTGTATCCAATATTTCTAAACTTTGCGGATAAAAAGAAAGAAATTGTTGATATGGATATTCATCTAATAATTAAGAATAGTAGTGTAGATTGCTCTATAGTTGCTTAATTAAAAAAATAGAGAATAGAAAAAACAGTAAATAAGAATAAATAATAGAACATATAATATGAAATTAAATATAGCAGTTTTACCAGGAGATGGTATCGGACCAGAAGTCACAAAACAGGCTAAAAAAGTATTAGAAGCAGTTGCTCATCAATTCAATCATACTTTTATTTTTAAGGAAGCCTTAGTAGGTGCTGTGGCAATTGATAAAACAGGAGAACCATTTCCACAAGAAACAATGGATTTATGTTTAAATACTGATGCGGTACTTTTCGGTGCTATTGGCGACCCTAAATATGACAACGATCCTTCTGCAAAAGTAAGACCTGAGCAAGGTTTATTAAAAATGAGAAAAGATTTAGGTTTATTTACTAATATTAGACCTGTAAAAGCTTTTGAACAATTATTAGATAAATCTCCTCTAAAAAAGGAAATTATTAAAGGAGCTGACCTCACAATTTACCGTGAACTTACTGGCGGTATCTATTTTGGTGAGAAAAAAATAAGCGAAGATGGTAAAACGGCTTCTGATTTAGGAGAATATAGTGCCTACGAAATTGAACGTATTGCTCACGCAGCTTTTAAAGCAGCTCAAACTAGAAGAAAAAAATTAACCTTGGTTGATAAAGCCAATGTATTAGAATCTTCTCGATTATGGAGAAAAGTAGTTACTGAAATTGCTAAAGAATATAAAGATGTAGAATTGCACTATCTTTTTGTAGACAATGCTGCAATGCAAATGATTTTAAACCCTACACAATTCGATGTTATTTTAACTGATAATTTATTTGGCGATATTATCTCTGACGAAGCTAGTGTAATAGGTGGTTCAATTGGTTTATTAGCATCAGCTTCTATAGGTGAAAAACATGCTGTATTTGAGCCTATTCACGGATCATACCCTCAAGCAACAGGAAAAGGAATTGCAAATCCAATTGCTTCTATTTTATCTGCTGCAATGTTACTCGAACATTTTGGTTTGAATGAAGAAGCTGCGGTAATTCATAAAGCGGTAAATAAATCTTTAGAATTAAAAATATCAACACCTGATATTTTACCAGATTCTAAAATCACAACGTCTAAAGTGGGCGATTTCATTGCCGACTATATTCATTATCCAGAAGATACAAATATGAATTATCATAATATTCATATTGGACAATCGACAATTATTTAATATTTGAATTTGATTGATAAAAAAACCGAAGCCAAGGCTTCGGTTTTTTTGTACTTATTATTTGTTTTTCTTAGAAGTGAAGAGCAAATCCAATATTTAATGAAAGAGGATTAGTTTCACCATCTCCTGCATCTTCATTGAATCCATAATCATATCTTATACCTGGCTCGATACTCACATTTTCATTTAAAAACCAAGC
Organism: Aureibaculum luteum; assembly: GCF_003449015.1. Taxonomy (GTDB): domain Bacteria; phylum Bacteroidota; class Bacteroidia; order Flavobacteriales; family Flavobacteriaceae; genus Aureibaculum; species Aureibaculum luteum. The sequence continues at coordinate 285,044 of NZ_QRGD01000003.1, forward strand.
GTATCCTGCATGTGCACCAATAAACATTGGACTAAATTCATCTCCAGAAACTCCGTTTAAATCTATTCCTACAGGAATCTTACCCATAATATAATATTTACCTCCAACTTTATAAGAGAAAATTCCATCACCATTACTAGAATCACCATAACCCAATCCAACTTTTACAGCTAAATCATCTATAACGAAGTAACCCCCTTCTGCACCAACATTCCATTGATTATCACCATCAATATCGGTAAAAGAAAAACCTGTATTACCGCCATAACCTAGGCTACCAAAAGCAGCAAACTTAGTATTAGCTTCTATTAACCATTTACCTTGAGATGTTTGGCTAGCATTTTGACTTACATTTTCCTCTTGAGCATTCACATTAAAACTAAACAATGCAACTGCTGCAACTACTAATAATTTTTTCATGATTTAATTAATTTTTATTTTGTTAAACAATGTAAACGATGACTCTTATCTTTTATTTCACAAAAAAACAGTTGTTAAATAGTTCTTTTTTTATGGTCAACATAAGTAACTAATTCCCTACATTTTACTAAATATTATTTTTCAATTTCGATTAAAATTATTTCTATAAAAAATCAATTCACAATGGCTCCTTTCTAAAGTGGTATTTATAGATAATAGAAGTACGATAAGTGTTAAATTTCAAAGTTTTCCAGTATTTGTGTAACAAACCTATGTCTTAAGGCGTCTCTTATAAAAGCAATACGCTTTTATACATTTTTCATTCAACACTAAAATCCAATTAATGTTCGACATTGATCGTTGGCAAGAAATATTTGATACTATATCAAAAAACAAATTAAGAACCTTTCTTACAGGTATTTCTGTGGCTTCTGGTATTTTTATTTTGGTAATTTTATTAGGTTTTGGACAAGGATTTCAAAATGGCATTCAAAAAGAATTTGAAGGTGATGCTACCAATAGAGTTTGGGTTTGGACCGAAGTTACTACCAAAGAATTTAACGGCTTAAACCCTGGAAGATCAATTCACTTGAGCAACTCAGACTATAACCAAGCTTCTATCCTTTTTAGTGATGATATAGAATATAAATCTGGAGTATTTAGAGTTTGGGGTTCTACCATAAATTACAAGAAAGAATCTGGCTCTTTTGGTATTCAAGGCGTGAGCCCTGATTATCAAAAAATAGAAAATGTAAAAATGATTACTGGACGTTTTTTGAACCAAATTGATATGGATAAACTTCAAAAAGTGGTTATTATCAGTAAAAAAATCAAACGCGAATTAATGAAGGAGGTTGAAAACCCCTTGAATGAATTTTTACAAATCTCAGGTATTAATTTTAAAATTGTTGGTGTATATACCGATGCTGGTGGAGAACGTGAAGAAAATAGAGTTTATGTACCTACTAGTACAGCTCAAAGTGTTTTTAATGGTAAAAATAGAATGGCCAATATGTCTTTTACGATTGCCCCTCAAGAAACTTTTGAAGCATCAGTAATAGCATCAACCAAATTCACAAATAAATTAAAACAGTATCTCCAACAATCGCATCAAGTAGCTCCAGACGATAATGCCATAGGTATTTTTAATGCCCAGCAAGAAGCCAAACGCTTTTTCACATTAACAGATAACATTTCACTATTCTTTTGGTTTGTAGGCATATGTACTATTATAGCTGGCGTAGTTGGCGTAAGTAATATTATGTTAATCATCGTGAAAGAACGAACCAAAGAAATTGGAATTAGAAAAGCATTAGGAGCTAAACCTTTATCAATTGTAGGTATGATTCTGCATGAGTCTATTTTTGTAACCGCAGTATCGGGATTTGCAGGATTAATTTTAAGTATGGGATTATTGGAAGTGTTGGGGCCCAATATTGAAGTCGATTATATTTCAAACCCAACCGTCAATTTTTCAATTGCCATGACCATGGTAATTTTATTAATAGTAGCAGGTGCCTTGGCAGGTTTTTTTCCTGCATGGAAAGCGGCAAAAGTTCAACCCATTGTAGCGTTAAGAGATGAATAATGTTTAGTAGAGACCGCTGGAGCGAAATATTAGAAGTAATGTCTGCCAATTGGTTCAGAACAACACTAACTGCATTTGGTGTTTTTTGGGGAATCTTTATATTAATTATTTTATTAGCTGCAGGAAAAGGTTTTGAAAATGGTGTAAATATTGACTTTGGCGATACTGCCACAAACACTATGTTTATGTGGACAAGAACCGCAACCAAAGCCTATCAAGGTATGCCGAAAGATAGACGCATAAATTACACAACACAAGACGTTGAAGATATACGACTAAATGTTCCAAACCTTAGATATATTTCTCCACGTAATCAATTAGGTGGCTTCAATGGAGCAAACAATGTTGTTAGAGGAATTAAAACAGGTGCTTTTGATGTGTATGGCGATTATCCTGAAATTATAAAGCAAGAACCCATGGATATTATCCAAGGTAGATTTATAAACCAAAATGATATTAATAAAAACCGCAAGGTTGCCATAATTGGAAGAGGTGTAAGAAGTAGTTTATATGAAAAAGGTGAAGATGCTCTAGGTTCCTACATTAAAATTCAAGGGGTAAACTTTATGGTTATTGGGGTTTATAAGAAAAAATCTTCTGGTGGTGATGGTGAAGAAGATCAAAAACAAATATACATTCCATTCACTGCATTTTCTCAAGCTTTTAACATGGGGAATCGTGTGGGCTGGATGGCCGTAACAGCAGTTGATGGCAAACCGATTACAGACATAAAGGAAAGTGTATTTGACATTGTAAGAAAAAATCATAAAATACACCCAGAAGACGAAAGAGCTATTGGACATTTTGACTTATTTGAGCAATATAGTAAAGTACAACGTCTTTTTTCGGCCATAAGAATCATCGCTTATTTTGTAGGTATAATGGTGTTATTATCCGGTGTTATTGGCGTAAGTAACATTATGCTTATCGTGGTAAGAGAACGCACCAAGGAGATAGGAATTAGAAGATCATTAGGTGCATCTCCATGGAATATACGGGGACAGATTCTTACGGAATCTGTTTTTTTAACGATCATATCGGGTATGGCAGGTATTGTATTTGCATCACTAATCATCTTTCTAATCAATTTTGCAATTGACAGTAGCGGACCTGTAGATATGTTTGCAAACCCAAGCGTTAACCTCGGTGTTGTAATAGCGGCACTAAGTATATTAATTATTTCAGGATTATTGGCTGGATTTATTCCTGCACAAAATGCCATAAAAATTAGACCCATTGAAGCGTTAAGAATTGAATAAAACAATAAACAGATACTAAATAACTATCCCAATGAAAAAATCAATAACCGTAATTATATTGCTCTTTATAATTATATCATTTTCGGCAGCAATGTATTATTTATATACCAAAAATGCTGAAGACCCTGTTGTATATGAAACCGAAAAACCAACTACACAAACCATTATTAAAAAAACAGTGGCTACAGGTAGTATTCTTCCTGTGGAAGAAGTCTTAATAAAACCCAATATCTCTGGAGTTATTCAAGAAATCTATGTAAAAGGAGGTGATAATGTAAAACAAGGAGATTTAATTGCTAAAATTAAAGTAATACCAAATTCATCATCTTTAAACAATGCTAAAAACACCATTCAAACGAATAAAATTGCATTAGATGATCAACAACGTAATTACAACCGTCAAAAAAGTTTATTTGACAAAGGTGTTATTTCAAAACAGGAATTAGAGCAGGCTGAAGTGGCTTTCAACCAAGCCAAACAATCATACAGTGCAGCGAATCAAAATTATGAAATTGTAAAAACAGGATCTACCCGTGGATTAGGGAATTCAGCAAATACTTTGATAAGATCTACCGTTTCCGGAATGGTATTGGAAGTTCCTGTTGAAGTAGGAAACCAAGTTATTGAGAGTAACAATTTTAATGAAGGTACAACTATAGCTTCTTTGGCAGATGTAAACAAGTTGATTTTTGAAGGAAAAATAGATGAATCTGATGTTGGTAAAGTTAAAGAAGGATTGCCCTTAGAAATTACTATTGGAGCTGTAGAAAATCAAATTTTTGAGGCAACATTAGATTATATAGCACCCAAAGGAAATTTAGAAAATGGTGCCATACAATTTGAAATTGAAGGGATACTAAAAAAACAAGATAGTATATTTATCAGAGTAGGCTTAAGTGCGAATGCTTCTATCATTTTAGCCAGAGCGGATAGTGTAATGGCTATAAAAGAGGCATTGGTACAATTTGATAAAGACACAAAAGCTCCGTTTGTTGAAATAAAAAATGGTAATGGCTTTGAACGTAAAAACATTACGCTAGGTGTAAGTGACGGAATTCAAGTTGAGATTAAAGATGGTATATCTAAAGATGACGAAATTAAAGTTTGGAATCAGCTTGTTGAGGAAGATGATAATTAGTGAATTTTAACTATTGAGTAAATCAAAAATGATATCAATTCTAAACCTAATTTATTTAGAGTATGTGACAGTAAAAGAGATTTTAAAATTATATGCTGAGTTGAATAAAGTCATAATTAATCACTCGATAAAAGAATTTTCATCTCTTTTACCCTTTTTGCCATTTGCAACGAATATTCATTAGAATTCTCAATAAAATATTCTTGTAATTGGATGGCTTTTTTTACAAGTTTAATTCTTTTCTCTCTGTCCGTTTGTAGTTCTGCATCCAAGCTGATTAATTCAGCAAGCATCTGAACTCTTCTTAAATAATCGCCCTCTTTTGTTTTAAAAAAAGTTAAAAGGTCATCTACATCTGTATTTATAAAATAATCAGAATCATTACCTAAAAATCCATAGGACCGTTGTATTTGAGTTTTAGCTCCTTCTATATCTTCTTTATCTATACTATTTACAATTCTATTTATACCATTCATAAAATCTGTAAACAATCGCATTAAATAATCTTTTTCAAACATTATCAATTTAATTCTTTATTTCAACATATATAACAGTATCTCCCATTGGGTCTGGTGCTAATTCAGCATGATACTCTTCTGTGGCAATGCCCGTACTTTTATTTATAATATAAGCAGCTTCGTTAAACTCTCCGTATGATTTTTCGACATAATAATGATCTCCTCTGTCATAAATAATCATACCATTATAATTTGCATAATACTCCCAATCAATTGTTTCAACAACTGCTTGTTTATCTAAAGCCTTTATCACAAATTTGATTTGATCTAAAACAGCATCATCATATTTAAAAAATTGAATTTCCTCTAAATTGTATTTTACAGTTTCTGGGTTTTTACGAGGCTGTAAATAATTTGAACCATTTAAAAATACGGTTACATTATAAAAATATACAGTGTTTTCTGGTATAAACGTTATAGGATTTTGAAAAGCAACATAAATATCATTTTCAGATGCCATAACCTTTATACTTTTAAAATAACTAGTATCAACCTTTTTATCCAATTGTTTTAATGCCAGGTTAACAATTGCTTGTTTACCTAAACTTATGGTATTTTTTACTTCTTTTTTTGACATGTTTTTATTTTGTGCCATTACATAATTACTTACTATACAAAACAACAGTATTTTAAATTTCATATTTTCCTATTTAAAAGTTAAACCAACAATGATTCTTTTAATCCACTCCACTTGTTCGTTTTCTTTGTAGTATTCTGTGTTGAATCTGAAATTTCCTGGATTTCCAAATTGTTTCCAACTTTTATTATCTGAATTTCGAAGATACATCTTTACGGTAAAATTAGGTGTGTTATCTGTCAATGGCTTATTGTAAACGAGTTCTATTTTTACCATATATTCATCAATATCTGAATCACTTTTTAATGCTTTAAAAGCATGTATTTCAGGGTAATATTTAGACAAATCAGAAAGATCAACCTCAGCGTTATAAGGTAGAATGCCATTCCAGTCATTTTTCTTCAAAGAGAGTACAAATTCCTTATTTTGTAATTGAGAATAAGCTTCTGCTATTATCTTTTTTGATTGGTTTGTTTGAACTGAATCTATAACCTCAACAAAGTATGTTTGTTTTTTTATTTCTACATCAGAAGTTAACCAACTACAGCTCGTTAAAAAGAATGCAAAGGCTATCCCCAAAAAATATACGCTACTTCTCATTTCTTGTATTTATTATGCAGACTTTGGCGTCATTATGCCATCGTTAGACTTCCCTAATTTTAAATTGACCAATATTTCATGTAATGTTTCTGATGCCAAGCCATGCAGCACCAACCTGTAGGCCGCACTATAAGTTGTTGCGGGTACCATTGGATGCTTGTTATTTACCAAACCTAAATGCCCAGGAGTACCTAAAATTTGTGCTGTATAAATAGCAATGGTTTCATCTAACTGTAAAGAATTTGAAGCTCTTACAAAATCATTAGCCGTTAAAAACAACTGATAAAATGGTGTAAACAATTCAATAGCTGAACGCAAATCTAAGATGTTGGTCCATTTATTTGGAAATTGAATATGATCAAATTGATCTTCAGTAATCATTGATAAATCCAAATCACTCTTTTGTTTTATGGTGAGATTTTTTGTCTTCAGTTCACTATTCAAATTAATAACAAAATTGTATAAATTCAAATCGTGTAATAGAAATAAATCATCTTTAACATCTTCGAAATTTTTCGGTCGCAACGGACTTGACTTGGTTTCTACACCATCTATATTAGCCCAGATAAAGGATAAAATATCACTACCTACATGAAAATGTCTAAAGATTAATAAATTGGCATCAGGACTCACCCATGTCTTTAAACCCCAAGCTAACATTCGGTGTAATATTTTAGACGAGTTGAATAGCTTTGGAAAAATAAACTTAAAAATATGGATGAAAAACATCGTGATTTTTGACCATAACTGAACAAAGGGCATTAAATATCTTGCGGACTTTGAATTGTTATCTCGCATCAATGCCTGTTTTGTTTTTTCATTGATAGGAATACTACTATCCAAATACATCGCTAACCATGGATTTGGGTCGCGATCATCATGTTTTGAAATATCTAATTCGTTTGACATTTTTTTGTGTTTTTCTGTTCTGTTTTAAAAATTGACACTATTTATATCCCGCTCAAATAGCGGGATTAGTTCAACTTACAATTTTAAGTTCTCTCGCAAAAAAACGAGATTCTCAAAACTGAGTTTCACTAATAACTACCTAATTCTTCTAATTGCATTTCATATAATTTCGCCGTCGTTTTTGCCGTTTTGGCAATTTGTTTGGCTAAATCCATATTCATAAATGGATGATTTAGGGCTTCTTCTAAGCGATGGAAATGATTTTCATCTGCAACACCGTGATACGTAAAAAAGGACACTTGCTCTTTGTCCAACTCCAGCTGATCCTTTATCATATCTCCCCAATACCCTGCCAATCGCTTTCCAATACCTTCAATAATAAACATGGCTCCTAGTAAATCAATCGGATTGTTTTTACTGGCTTGTTGAAACATAAAAGAAGTTAAGGCTACACTTCCAATATTTTTATTACCTGTTTGAATGTCTTCCAAAGATTCGCCTAAAGCTACAAAATTTCGTTCTAAGATTTGAAAATCCTTATGTTCTGCAGCCGTGTGTTTTATAAAGGCAGAGCGTAACTCGAACAACTCAATATCAATATTTGAAGCGGCTCTCGAAATCCATTGTGAACCATCAATTACTTGTTGTCGTAAATCATGTAATAATAATTTGTAATCTGACAGACTTAACTTACCACTATGAATTTTGGACACCACTGGAACTTGTAATAATTTCGTTTCAAAATCGATCCAAATTTGCGTGAGTTGACGCACTAACCATTCAGATGTCGGATTTTTATCCACTACTAACTCAGGGGCTTCAATTTTTCTTTTTGGATACACTTTTACGTCTTCATCTTGACCAACAACTATTAATTGCATAAAAGATGTGATAAATCGACCACTTTCTGGCACCATACACAAAATGGTTTCACCAGCCTTTAGCTTACCAGAATACAACAATTCTTCTAACATGATATATATAGAAGCCGCACCTGTATTTCCTTTTGTAGTTAGGTTACTAAACCATTTTTCATCAGAAATTAAAGCACCACCTTTGGTCATCAAATCCTTAATCGGCTTTTTAAAATACTCAGATGAATAATGACAGCATAACCAATCGGTTTTATCAGGATTAACCATTCCTTTATCAATCAATTCAAAATAATGAGCTACGCCAACTTGAATTACTTTATCCAGTAGTCGGATATCTTGTTTTAGATTGATAGCTCCTGCTTTGGAAGCCGATTCATAATCTGGGTAATCTAACCAAGTTGGTTCTTTTTCATTTTTATTATCATTTTTACCTGTAAACATACAGACTGGAAATTCATTGGCATGAGACTTTAACTCCATCCAATCAATTCTTAATGATAAACCCTTTGTATTTTTTTTATTAGAAAGTACCATCGCTCCTGCCCCATCAGAAAGCATCCATCGTAAAAATTCTGTATCAAAAGGTACTGACTTCTGTTCTTGCCCATCAAATCTTGAACCTTTAAACAGGCGACTAGCAAACTCACTACCCACCGCTACGGCCTCTTGCTTTTCTTTGTATTTTATTTGGGAAAAAGCAGTTTTTAACGCCATCATTCCACTCGCACAAACACTTTGAAAACTGGCCAATTCACATTTATTAAAATCCGTTAAGGCATGCACCATACTCGCGAAACCTGGAACTGGTAAATCACCTTGAGTTGTTCCTGTTGATAGCAGTTCTATTTCAGTAACGTTAGCTCCACTTTTATCCAACGCTATTTCAATTGCATTGGCTGCCAATTCAGCATTACTATGTGTACTTTCTTGATTCTTATTCAAGGCATAATACCTCGATTTTATACCGTTTTGTTTAAGAATACGTTCTTTTACCCCACTTTTCTTACCATTAATCAATCCCAAATAATCTTCCATTTGGTTGTTCTCAATGGGTTTATTCGGTAAAAACACACCTATACCTGTAATATATACTTCTTCTTTCTCTATCATATTAATGTCTTTTTATATAGCAATTGTAAAATTTATCTAATGCATTTGAGGCAAATCCATAATTGGCTCTCCCTTTTGAGTGATGTTCATTATGATGTGTACCAAAAAGCCTCCATGAATTGCCATAACCATCCCCAAAGCGATAATTACAATGTCCTGCATAATTCAACAAGACACTCGCCAAAGGGTATAGAAATACGCCAACAATTGAAAATGGCACAAATAACATAATGATCAACGGAACAGTACTCAACAATAAGGCTTCAAACCAATGAAAACTATATACTGACCACACGGTAGGAATTCTAGATTGATGATGTACAAAATGGACGCGTTTCATAAAAAAAGGCAAATGCATTATTCTGTGTACTATAAAAAAGTGCACCTCATTCCAAAGCGTTAACACCACAACTGCCAATATCACATTAAAAAAAGTATCGGGTAGTAGTGTAATTTTATCATTTCTAATTAAATAAATAATAGGTAATACTGAAAATCCAAAAACAAAAATAGATTGCAAGGAATGTTTGATTTCAAAACTTAACTGCTTTCGTTTTACCTTTTTATTGATAATCTTATGAAGCAATCCTTTTTTATGTAACAGCTTACAAACTCCTAAAAATACAGGTGCTACTACAAAATACAAAATCATAAAATACGCAAATGTTAGTCCGTAAAGACTAAAATAAGATGTACTATAAATTATGTTTTCAATAATCTCTTGCATTTATTTAGGTTGATAAACTGAAAATGAATCTAACTCTCAAACGTCTTCAGTTCCGTTTAATTACCCTTACAAATATAGATTGTGGAATTAATGCAAAGACCCCTGTATTCAGTTATTGTATTTATTTTAACAAAAAACCGTACTCGAAATAACTATAACAACTTACCCTTTGCTTTCGTTTATTGACCAAAAGGAATCTATATGAACTCTTATAGATATGCAATTGCACATTGCATTTAGTGTAAAAAAAAGCCGAAAATGAAAATTTTCGGCTTTTTTACAAAACTGAGAAGTTACATCACTTTTTGATAATAATTTTACCTCCAAGTTTTTTATTTTCATTTACCTTATCAGGATTTCCTGAAATTTCAATAGTACCACCAGCGTTCACCGTTGCATCAACCAAATCTTTGGCTTTTACATACGCTTTTCCTCCAGCAAAAATAGTAACATCTGCACGGTTAGATTCTAAGTCCTTACCATAAAACTCACCACCTGTTCTTATTAATACATCTTGATTATCTGTAGTACCACTAACAGTTATTAAACCACCTGTTACTGATTTTACATTCATATTTTTAGTTTTAACTTTCACATTTATGCTTGCACCTTCTTGGGTCCGTAAGGTTATATAATCGGCATCTATTTCATCAATTGATGTAATTTTAGAGCCTTCATTCGCATCGATCATAACTATATTTTCAGTATGATAAATAGTGACTTTCGTTTCATTACCATCAAGAATTTTCTCAACCTCCATACGTACTTTTAACAAATTACCTTGATTGTCTATGGCGACTTTGTCAATATCATCACCAGTTATTACGGCCTTGTTATAGGTAGCTTTAACCAACGTAATTTTTAATTGATCATATCCTTTAATTTGACTAAATTTTTGCAAGTCTATGGTCGCTTCTTGAGCAAAAAGATGAGCTCCGACAAGCATAAACAAAACAATTACCATTGCTGTTTTTTTCATTTTATATATTTTTTAAATCCGTTTATTACAGATTGAATTGAACTTCTAATAGATTAGAATGTACTACATTTAAACCCTTGATATTTCAACAAAGGTACTTATTAAGAGAGATATAGATTTTTAAAAAAGTGTTAATTTTTCAAGTAGAAGAAAGTTCAAATAACTTAGTCACTGTTTTCCAATTTCTACTGGTAGCAGTCACTTTTAATTTATTTTCTATGAGATTATTGGTAAGTTTTGAATCGCTACTTTTTGTATTATACTGCATAAACACATGCTTACCATTTATTTCATAGTTCGCATTATCAAAATGAATAGCAGTCAGTTTTTCTAGATTTTCATCTGAAGGAATTTCCGCTAAAAAGGCGACATATAATTTATTAATATCCGTTTGTTTTAGCAAAAAAGGATTGTTATGAAAGATATTTTCTATTTCATTGGCTGTTCGAACCAACACGGGCACATCAAATCCGTATTTTTCAAAAATAATTTGTTTTATTTTTTGTTCTATTTCAATTACAGGCTTATCTGTTAAAAAAATAACATTACCACTTTGAATATATGTAGTACAATTTTTAAAGCTATTTTTGTTTAATAGTTCTTTTAAGTCGGCCATTAAAATTTTACGTTTACCGCCAACATTAATCCCTCTTAAAATTGCGATATGTTTTTTCATAATAGCTTATTAAAAACAGTTTTACTGCTTAAAAGTACACTTAATCACAGTGCTTATTTTAATTTTGTAATAAATTATTACACTAAACTAAAACTTATTTGATGACGTCAAAAACTAGCGTTTTCTTTTTAAACACGAATTGTAATTCCGTATATCCTTTGCCTCTGATATAGTCAATATCTTTTTTATCAATATTATAATTTGCTTTTGTCATCCATCTATTAGAAACATTAGAATAATCAGACTCCAACTGATTGTCATCTGTGTCTAAAACAAAGGTGTCTTTTGACCCTAAAAATGATAATTTTCCACCTTTTATAGTCTTAATATTTACACCACTCAATATGGTCGTATTTAAAGAATAATAACCACCCAATTCTTGAATGTGAGCCCAAATTTCTCCATGTTCAGAAGCGGATAGTTTTTCACCTTCTACACTTTCCATCAATCCTTCGGTAAATGTGTCTACATGCACACGCTTCATCGCTTTCATATTACCTAAGCCAGCCAACACCTTATCTACCTTACTAAAGAACCCCATATCGAACTAATTTACGGAAATCAAATTAATATCAAAAAGAAGTACAGCACCTCCAGGAATACCCGGACGCCCATCACTCCCATAACCTAAAGCCGAAGGAATTAACAACAAACCACTACCACCTTCTTTAAAATAGGTAATACCTTCCGTCCATCCTTTAATAACTTGTTGTAAACCAAATGAAACTCCATCAGCATCACTTTCGTCAAAAGTACCACCATCCGTAAAGTAGCCTTTGTATGCCACAGTAACGTTGGAAGTTCCTACAGGTTGCTCTCCGTCTCCAAGTTCGTCAATAACGTAATACAAACCTGAACTACTTTTTTGTGCATCTAAATCATTAGCCGCAATATAGGCTACAATTTCTTCTTCATTTTTCACTGTATAATCTACCGTGTCATCATTCTTATTACACGCTGATAATAATGTTATTACTAAAAGTACAATGGTATATTTTTTCATCAAAATTTGTTTTTTAAAGCGTCAAATATAAGAAAAGCAACGTGGTAAACAGTATTATAAAATTCACTTATTTATTTAGAACCAATTTTTTCAAATCCAATAGTAATAATTTGACATTCAATATGCTAATTCTAATGGTACATATCTTCTTTATCCATGGCACATATCTCTACAAACACATTTCCTATTTTCTCAGTAACATCTTTAAAAAATTGAGCCCCTTTTTCTGTACTCGCTTTTTTAGGATTACCTATCCCCGTATCTTTAGTTACTGAAGACCATGGTCTTTCCGACCATAACCAAGATTCTGAAAATGCTTTTACCTTATGCTTTTTTTCTGCCCCGTCTCCCCATTCTTCTTTAGGCAAAATCAACTCTGGTTTTAAATGCATTAGTAAACTTGTTTCCATTTCATCAGCATGGTCGCCTTTGTTATCGAAATAAGCCTCTTTATCCATGGCCTGAAACCAATTGGAAGTGCATAAAAACATATTTGGATATTTAAGCCCCAATTCTCTCAGTAAAGTTTTGAAGTCATTACCTCCATGACTATTGAGTATTAAAAATTTATGAATTCCTTGTCTATTCAACACTTCGATAATATCTCCCAAAATAGCCATCTGTGTTGATGGGTTCATATTTATATCTAAATAGATATCGCTTTGTCCCGTATTTACTCCAAACGGAATAGTGGGTAATACAATTAAGTTTGCTCCTTGATTATAAGCTACTCTTGCCGCTTCAGCAACAATGTATTGAGACTCAAAATTATCGGTACCATAAGGCAGATGATAATTATGGGCTTCTGTAGCTCCCCATGGCAAAATAGCCAATTCAATATGAGCATCTTTAAGGTGTTTCCAATTGGTTTCAGCTAAAATGTAGGGTCTGATTTGTGGTGTCATTGCATAAATATTAGTTAGCTAAGCTACTAAAAGATGTTGTATTTTTGCCCAATTCAGTTACATTTTTATGCTTTTCCCATCTAATTAATTATCAAAATGAAATTTGTTTCTTCACTTCTTATTTGTTTTTTTGTGATTAGCTGTACACAACAAAATCGACCAAAAATTCAATTTTATCATTGGAAAAGTAATGTAGATTTTAATGATACAGAAGTTCTACTTTTTAAAAATTTACACTCCGATAAATTATACCTCCGCTTATTTGATGTCGATACTAAAAATGGTATCGTAGAGCCAATAGGAGCCATAAACAAATTTGATAGCCAAACACTTTCCGCAGACTATATTCCTGTAATATTTATTACCAATCGAACTTTTACAAACACTACTCCAAATGAAATTGCCATCCTTGCTGAGCATGTTTCTATATTGATATCTAGAATAACTTCAGACACTAAAATATTTAATTTTGAAGAAATTCAAATTGATTGCGATTGGACCGCAACTACCAAAGAAAAATACTTCTTATTTCTGGAAACATTAAAAAAAATTACCAATAAAAATATAACCTGCACTTTAAGATTACATCAAGTAAAGTTTAAAAAAACCACAGGAATCCCTCCCGTAAAAAAGGTATATTTAATGTGTTACGCCACCTCTAACCCTATTCAAAATAATGGCGAAAATTCAATTTTAGATTTAGATTTATTAAAAGATTATTTACAGAAAATTAACGACTACCCAATCTCCTTTGACATTGCACTACCAATTTATTCTTGGGCAATTGTTACCAATCATTTAGGTAAATCTAAATTGATAAATGCAGTAACCCAAAGTGATTTAAGTACTATTAATTTTAAAAAAGAAAATAACAATAATTTTACAGCTATTGACGATACATTTTTAAGAGGTTTTTATGTCAATAAAGGGTTTACAATTAAAGTGGAAACCATTTCTCCAGAGCTATTAAATGAAACTAAGGCTTTTCTAAAATCAAAAATTAATCAGCCTTATGACATCGTATATTATCACCTAGATAGTATATTTACAAACCGATATTCATTAAAAGATTTGCAATAGGTCTTTATGACGTATCTACATTACAACTATGAAAAAAACCATTCTCTTTTTACTAATAGTCATACTCAGCTCATGGGTTTCCATAAATAGAACTAACAAAGATATTATTACAGAAGAAGCTTCCTTTTGCGGCCCTGGTTATTACCCAGACCATGAATATTATAACCTTTTTGCTCAAGAAGTAATTGATGCTCCTAGTTATAATCCATTTTTATTATCTTATGATAGTTTCTATTATAGTTCTAAAAACATCTCTAATTTAAAAAATGAAAACATTGAGGATTGGCAGAAATATTTAAATATTTCTTATGATGAAGCTCACTATTTAGTTTTTAAATCGGCTCGAAAAGATTTACAAAGTTTACTAAATAAGAATACTGTTGAAGATAAAAATCTAGCTTTTGTTACCAGCAAATTCATTAAAAAACAAAAACAGGCCTTACTCTATTTATCATACGCTAAATATTTAGAACCTTACATGGCTGTTATCAGTCAAAATGAAGGGTATTACTGGGGCGAAAAACCAGTACACACTGTTGCTGAACTTGACTACAAAAAAGTATTTACTGTTTTGAAGAATAGTTGGAAAGCTGAAAAAGACAAAGAATTAAAACTTCGTTATGGCTATCAAATGGTACGTCTAGCACATTACAATTTAAATTTCTCTGATGCTATTTCTTATTTTAAGGAATATGTTGAAAGTTTGAATTATAAAGGTATCATGTATTATTATGCCTTAGACCAAAAAGGTGGTGCTGAAAGAGGATTAGGCAATTTTATACAAGCCAATTACGACTTTTTTCAATTTTTTTCACATACCAAAAATTTAAAAGAGCAGGCTTATAACTCTATGATGGTTACGCAAGATTTAGATTTTGAAAACATATTAAAACAAGTTAAAACAGAAGATGAAAAAAATGACATATATCTCATTTTAGGCAGAAAAGCATTTAATAACCCCATCTCTTCTTTTGAAAAAATAATAGCACAATCGCCAAATGCTGTACAAGCTAAAGTTTTAATGGCTCGAGCAATAAACCAACTCGAACGTGATATTTTGAAATTGAATTATGACTGTTATTATGATTGTGGTGAACAAATTGCTTCCAAGCGATTACCAGTATCAACTGCTGAAGATGCCATTCCTTTTTTAAACCAAACCTTAGATGCTTCTAAAAAGCAAGCTGAAAATGCTAAAGTTACAGATAAGGATTATTGGAATTTGACGACGGCATATCTTTATTTTATTCAAAAAAAATACGACATGGCCACTTCTTACCTTGCAAAAGTTGCTTCGACGACTTCCAATTACGAATCTCAAAAAAATAAGCTCGAAATGTTAATACACATTACAGAGCAACCTAAAATAACTTCAGAGTTTGAAGAGGTTTTAATGAATAAATACAAAATCAATTTAATACCTACAAAAGATGAATTGTACTGGAACAGAAATGGCACTCGTGATTTTATACTTGATATATTAGCGAATCGCTATTTAATACAAGGTGACACTGCAAAATCATTTCTATTGCATAATGATATAACAGCGTTGGAATATGGTCCGGATATAAATATTTTAAAAGCAATTGAAAAGCTTTACTATAAAAAAGACAAAAGTGATTTTGAAAATTTTGTAGTTGAAAACATTGTACCTGTAGATCATTTGCAACAGGAACCTAGAAATAGTCGACTTCAAAGTTTTAACTTTCCTGAATATGCAGCTATTATGAAGGGTACCATTTATATTAGACAAGGCAAATTTAAACGAGCTGAAAATGAACTTAAACAAGTAGTTCCTTATTCCGTTTCGACTTCTGAGTTTGATGGTTATGCAAACATCCCTAATACCGTTTTTGGATACAACCAAATTGAATGTTTTGAATGCCCTGCATCTACAACAATGGTGATAGATTATTTGAAAGATTTTAAATTCATTCCAAGGTTGATGGACAAACATAACCTTGCCAAATCCTTAATTAAATTAGAGCAATTGTCTAGAAAAAAGAACCTTTTAGCTGCTAAAGCAAGTTATCTTCTTGGCAATTTCTTTTTCAACACCTCTATTTACGGCTATTACAGACATATTTTGACTTACGAAGTTAATAATTATTATACCGAAAAATATCGAGATATTGAAAGGAAGTTAAATATGACAATTTCTTCTAAATATTATTTTAAAGATTATAACTGGTATGCTAATTATACTGATGACTTCAGTTTACCTCTAATCCATTTAGACAAGGCTATTCTGATAAGTAAAGATAAGGAATTGACTGCAAAAGCACTTTTTGCTGCTGCTAAATGTGAACAAGGTCAATCTTATAATGGATGGGCCAATACTATCGAAAACAATTCTATTAGAGAAAAATACCATAATGGTAGTTTAAATTTTGAAGAATATCAAATTGCTTTAGTCAATGCCAAAAATGTGTACAAGAGAACCTATTTTAAGAAATTAAAGGAATTTGACAACACTTCTTTTTATGATAAAGTTATTTCTAATTGCTTGTACTTTTCTCATTATGTAGATAATTATTAAACGACTTTATTTCTTAACCCTTTTGCTTATTAATGCTATTTGTCCCATATGATTGGCTTGATGTTCCATGACATGATACCACGCAAAATGATTGTTCATATTGCTATTTTTTACGCCGGATTCAAACCATTTATCATTCTTGGTTTTTAATAATTGTAACGTTTCCTTTCTAACCTCATCGCAAATATCGAGATAATATGATATAGGCTTATCTTTTAAAATCCCTCTTGCATTGTCTCCTAAACTTAAAGCTGTCGTCCATTTTTCTTCCTCTTTATTAAAACCTCTATTCTCAAAAGTGTATAGTTGATAGTATTTTTCAGTAGCTGCTAAATGATATATTAAAGCTCCAATTCTATTAGCATCGGCATCTAGTAAAAAATCTATTTCCTCTAGGCTTAAATTTTTAACATTACGTGTTACTCTACTTTTTAAGTCCTCTAGCATAGCTACCATATTCCCTATCTGTTGGGTATACCCTTTTTTTGCTTTGATGGTTTGTGCTTGACTAGTAAAACTAGATATTATAATAAATAGTATTGAGATTGAAATAAGTTGAAGTTTATAAATCATGAGATTAAATTTTAATTCGTTTTTGAGCCTTTTAAAGCTATTTTACCACCAATCCATGCCATTGGTATATATGCCAGTAATATATCAACCACAGCAAACCATGTTGGGCCGGGTAGCATATAATTTACCGCTATTCCTCCTAATAGAAATAATCCTCCAATAGCTAATGAAAATTTCATTTTATTATTGACAGCTATAAAACCGGCTACAACTGCTCCGATAAGTGTACCCAAGGCATGTGCCAAAAAAGGAAACAAAAAATACTTAGGTTCTAAATTAGGCATAATCTCGGCCAAAGCTGTCATACTATTCGCGTCAATACCTTCAATAGGAAATAACTTATTTCCCGTTTTTATAAGTCCCATATTAACAATACTGCCTCCTAGCCACCCGGCTATAACTACTAAAACATTTCTTAGTATTGGATTCATAGGTCTTGATTTTAAGTCTGTTAATTAATTAGTAAAGGAACTAAGTTAGTAAATAGAAACGAAATAGAAAATCTACAAGAATTTTACTAGCACATCTATACTTCTACCAAATTACACAAGACATTTTTTTATGACTTCAATTCAGTTGTCTTTTAAAACCACAAAACAAGAAATTCTGTTTTGTACCAAATGGTGTTAAATGGTCTTCTGACATACACTTCATTTTGTCAAACCCATCTTTAAATTCCAATATTAACCGCTCTTCATTATATTGTTTGATTTCGAGGCCGCTACATTTTTCAGGTCCATTTTGTGAAAAAGTTCCAATTACCAAGAATCCACTTACAGACTGCCTTACCGTTTTTATGTATTTTTTTATTTGATTAGTCGTTGTGAGAAAATGAAAAGTAGCTCTATCGTGCCAAACATCAAATGTACCGTTAGGTTCAAACTCCAAAATATCGCTTACGATCCAAGTTACCTTATCTACTTTTTCTCCAAGCCGATTCTTAGCTTTTTCAAGTGATTTAGCTGAAATATCAAGTACAGTAACATTTTCATATCCTTCATCAAGCAAACAATCCACAAGTTTACTATCTCCACCACCAACATCTATTATTCTTGCTGTTTTCTTTAGTCCGAACGAATGCATAAATTCAAGTGAAGATTTCGGCGTTTTTTGTGTCCAGCTCACTTGGTCTGGATTTTTAGTTTCATAAACTGTTTCCCAATGTTTCTTTCTGTCTAACTTCATTTTTATTTTGTTTGTTTATGATTTGTCGTATGTTTTAATCAACCAATTTAATCAATACAAACGGAATAGAAAAACCATTAAAATTTTTGAAAACAGGTAAAAACTATACAATTCTCTTATCTCGATCTTAGAAAACGTTTTTATTTTTATTAAATGTGATGCAAGCATAGTACTATTGATAACAAAACAAAAACAGATATACAAGTTGAATAAAATAATTGAAATAAATTGTTTAGAATATTTTTTGTAAAATTGGCACAAATAGTTTGCTGAATTTAACTTTAACTGACATATTTACCGATTAACTTATTTCACTTTAAGATTATTTTAATTGTAGTACTAAAGTTGCGATTCACTATCATTAAAGGACTACAGCACAATTTCTGCATAATATTCTTGTCAATTAATAAGTTTATGCACATTCATTGTGTTTTTTTTAGTTTTTTGGCTTGATTTTGGCACATTGTTCAACAATAAGTTTAAACTAAAATGTTTGCTATCTAAAAATTGGATAACAAGTATTTTTTAAAATTAAGAAACACAGTATGATTCAAGTTAAAGAGAACAACACAGTTAAAGTAAATTACACAGGTAAGTTATCTGATGGACAAGTTTTTGATAGTTCTGAGGGAAAAGAACCTTTAGAATTCACATTAGGACAAGGACAGTTAATACCTGGTTTTGAAAAAGGTTTAATTGACATGAAGTTAAAGGAAAAGAAAACCATTACAATTCCTAAAGAAGAAGCGTATGGCGAAGTCAATGAGCAATTGATACAAGAAGTAAATAAATCGGAGCTTCCACAAGATATGGAACCCAAAGTTGGTATGGGACTAGTTTCTAAATCACCAGATGGACAAGAAATGAATTTGATGGTAGTTGAAGTTAAAGATGAGAGTATTGTTATAGACGGAAATCATCCATTAGCGGGTAAAGACCTTATTTTTGATCTTGAAGTGGTAGACATTAAAGATTCAGAGCTTACAAAATAAAATAAGTTACTTATTTATAAAATACCTGACAGCACTTGGTTAACAAGGAGTGTCAGGTATTTTTATGCTTATTTTGGTGCTCCTTCTTCAAACTACAAGCATGACGCTTCATAAATCACCGAAAATTAATTCTATTTACTCATTGGGTTCAATATGAATTAATACATGACCTAAGTTAGGTAATTGAGCTCTCAAATAGTCCTTTAAATCATGAGCAATATCATGGCCCTTTTTGACTGAAATATCACCATTTACGATGGCATGTAAATCTACATTATATTTCATTCCCGCTTTTCTAATAAAACATTTCTCCGTTCCTAAAACCCCCTCTACTTCAGTTGACTTTTCTCTAATTAAAATTATAAGATCACCATAAATTTGCTCATCCATAATTTCACCTAAGGCAGGTCTTAAAATTAAATAACTGTTATACAAAATAATAACTGAAGCAAATAAGGCCGCCCAATCATCTGCCGTTTCATAACCTTTTCCAAATATAATAGCTACTGAAATCCCAATAAAAGCCATTACAGAGGTTATGGCATCACTCCTATGGTGCCACGCATCTGCTTTAAGTGATGTGCTATTTGTTTCTTTACTCTTTTTGATTACAACGCGATATGAAACTTCTTTCCATATAATAATTACCCCTAATACAATTAAGGTCCACGATTTGGGAACTTTTTGAGGTGACTGAATATTCTGAATACTTTCAAAAGCAATTATGGTAGCAGAAATAACTAGGAAAGCGACAACAGCAAAAGTAATTATAGGTTCTATTTTGCCATGTCCATATGGATGGTTTTCGTCAGCTGGTCGCTTCGCATATTTAAAACCAAACAAGACCAATAGTGACGCCACAACATCGGTTGCCGATTCAATAGCATCTGCAATTAGAGCATAAGAATTACCAAAGAACCCTGCAACTCCTTTAATTAAAGCTAAACTGATGTTCCCTATTATACTAAAGTATGCTGTTCGTATTGCAGTTTTTTCGATTTGCAATTTAAAAAAGATTAATCTTCAATTTTTATATTGTTAACACCGCTTACAAAATATAATCGGTACTAATGAAATTAGACTTTCTAGAAGTTAATAGATCTTCCAAAATTTTATTGTTATAGTCGTTGTCTTTAGAAGCTAAAAATGTTCTAATAGAAAATGATCTTAATGCATCATGAACACTTAATGTTGATACCGCTGAATCTTTACGACCAGTAAATGGAAAAACATCTGGACCACGTTGACAAGAGCTGTTTAAATTTACTCTACATACCAAATTTACCAACGTATCAATTAATGGTGCTAATGAGCTCACATCCTCACCAAATAAACTTACTTGTTGTCCGTAATTAGAATCAGCCATAGCGTGCAATGGCTCTTGAATATCTTTAAAAATTACAATTGGCACTACAGGTCCAAATTGCTCTTCATTATATACTCTCATATCTTTATTTACAGGATATAAAACCGCTGGAAAAATATAATTCTCAGTAGTTTCTCCTCCTTTTTTATTAAGCACTTTTGCTCCTTTTGCCACTGCATCATCAATTAATTCTTGAATATAAGCTGGCTTATCAGGTTCTGGTAATGGTGTTAGCTTTACGCCATCTTCCCAAGGATTACCATATGTTAATTCATCTACTCTTTTTGCATAACGCTTATTAAATTCTTCACGAATATCCTCATGAACAAAGATTAACTTTAAAGCTGTACAGCGTTGTCCGTTAAAGGATAAAGAACCCGCAATACATTCATCAATAGTTAAATCTAAATCAGCATCTGGCAATATAATAGCTGGGTTCTTGGCTTCTAGACCTAATACTAAACGTAATCTATTTTTATTTGGATGCTCATCTTGTAAAGCAATGGCCGATTTGCTATTACCTATTAAGGCCAGCACATCTACTTTACCTGTTTGCATAATAGGTGTTGCCACTTGTCTGCCTCTACCATAAATAATATTTACTACTCCTTTTGGAAAACTTTTTTGAAATGCCTCTAATAAAGGTGAAATACATAATACTCCGAACTTTGCAGGTTTAAAAACAGCCGTATTTCCCATGATTAAAGCGGGAATTAACAACGCAAAAGTTTCATTTAACGGATAATTGTATGGGCCTAAGCACAGAATTACACCTAAAGGACCTCTACGAATATGTGCATTTACGCCTCCTTCTTTTGAGAATCGAGCACTGTCTCTGTCTAACTCCTTATATTCTTCAATAGTATCGTATATATAATCTACAGTACGGTCAAACTCCTTTTGAGAATCTGGTAAGGCTTTACCAATTTCCCACATCAAGTATTTTACAACTTCATCTCTCTCCTTCTTCATTAACTCCACAAATTTCTCCAAACAGGCAATCCGTCCTTCCACCTTCATGGTTGGCCATAAGCCTTGTCCTTTATCATAAGCATCACATGCTGCATCAAGAGCTTCGAGAGCCGTTTCCTTTTCCATATATGGAATTGTACCCAACAGTGTTGGTTTATATTCCTCCGTTGAAGAAATGCTCGAAAAAACCTCTGTAGTTTTTCCTGTCCATGGTTTTAATTCACCATTTACTAAAAAAGTGTTTTGATGTAATGGTTTTGTAATTTGATATTGACTTGGGATATTCATAATGAGTTCATTTTAAAAAGTAAAAATACTATATTAAGAAATAAAGACCGTTGCGTTTTTAAGAAAACAACGAAAAGGTTTGCATCTACAAATTGCTGATTGACACTATACTAAGAAATCAAATAAGTCAGGCTTATCATTTATATACTCTCCAAAGAAATTTCGAGCTTTCATTCTGGTTATTAAAGGCTCTAAATCATCCTCATTTTTCAATTCTATACCTACTACCGCAGGTGCATTTTCCTTACTGTGTTTCTTTGTATATTCAAAATGTGTAATATCGTCATTTGGGCCTAAAATTTCTACTACAAATTCCTTTAACGCTCCAGCTCTTTGCGGAAAACGAATGATAAAATAATGTTTCAAATTAGCATACAACAGAGCCCGTTCTTTAATTTCTGAAGTTCTGGTAATATCGTTATTACTTCCACTAACAATACAAACAACGTTTTTACCCTTAATTTCTTCCTTAAAACTATACAATCCTGCAATTGACAACGCTCCAGCAGGTTCTACTACTATAGCATCTTTATTATAAAGATCTAAAATAGTTTGACAGACTTTACCTTCAGCAACAGTGGTCATTTTATATAAGTTTTCTTTGCAGATATCAAACGTTAATTGCCCAACTTGTTTTACAGCTGCACCATCAATAAACTTATCAATAGTGTCTAAAATTACCACTTTGTTTTGCTCAATTGCTGTTTTCATGGAAGGAGCTCCTTCTGGCTCAACACCAATAATTTTTGTTTCGGGAGATAATAATTTAAACACACTTGATACTCCAGAGGCCAATCCTCCACCTCCTACAGGAAGAAATACATAATCAATCGGTTTCTTTGATTTTTCAATTATTTCTAATGCGATTGTCGCTTGGCCTTCTATAATTTTAATATCATCAAAAGGGTGGACAAATGTTTTATTTTGATCGGAACACAGTTTTTTAGCAGCGGTTGAAGCGTCATCAAAAGTATCGCCAGTGAGCAAAACTTCTACAAAATCTCCACCAAACATTCTAACTTGCTCTATCTTTTGCTTGGGTGTTGGAGTGGGCATTACTATGGTACCATGTATCTTTAACTTATTACATGCAAATGCAACCCCTTGAGCGTGATTACCGGCACTGGCACATACAATTCCGTTTACAGTTTCCTTTTTAGTTAAAGAGCTAATTTTATGGAATGCTCCTCTAATTTTATAGCTTCTAACCTGTTGTAAATCTTCTCGTTTTAAAAAAACATTTGCATTAAATATTGACGATAAATTTAGATTTTTTTGCAAAGGTGTTCTTATGGCCACCTCCTGTAAAATTTCAGCAGCTTGCTTTACCGATTCTAAAGTTATATTTGTTGATGTATTTTGACTCATTTATAAGTGCAATATTAGTAAAAAAACCTACAATTCCATCTTAATGGAAGTGTAGGTTTTAAAATTATTATATTGTGTTAAAATTTAAAAATATAGTACCGTAAAAGTTTCTTTTCAATGACTATCTAGAAGCCAGAAACATACTATATCTCAATCTTACTATTAAACAATTTTTTTCATTGCCGTCATAGAAGCTCTTAAGCTTGCTCCAATACTCTCAACTGGATGTTGTCTTATCGCTTTGTTCACTGCTATTAATTCTTGATTTTCAACGCCAGTATCTTTACCTTTTCCATAAGCCGTACCAATTACATCGATATCAATATCTTTCATAAAATCAGTTAATAATGGCTTACAAGCATGGTCAAATAAATAACATCCATATTCTGCAGTATCAGAAATTACTCTGTTCATTTCAAACAGTTTTTTTCTTGCGATAGTATTCGCAATTAATGGCGTTTCATGTAATGATTCGTAATAGGCAGACTCTGGTTTTATACCTGCTTCTGTCATAGTTTCAAAAGCCAATTCAACACCTGACTGTACAAAAGCAACCATTAGAACTGCATTATCGAAATACTCTTGTTCTGGAATATCTTGACTTGTATTTTCTGTTTTTTCAAAATCAGTTTCACCTGTAGCTTCTCTCCAAGTTAACAAATTTTTATCTCCATTAGCCCAATCTTCCATCATCGTTTTTGAAAAATGACCACTCATAATATCATCCATATGTTTTTGAAAAAGTGGACGCATTATTTGCTTTAATTCTTCATTTAACTTGAAGGCTTTAATTTTAGCAGGATTTGACAATCTGTCTAACATATTTGTAATACCACCATGCTTTAAAGCTTCGGTAATAGTTTCCCAACCGTATTGGATTAATTTTGAAGCATAAGCAGCATCAACTCCTTTTGCTACCATTTTATCAAATGACAAAATTGAACCTGTTTGTAACAAACCACATAGAATAGTTTGCTCTCCCATTAAATCTGATTTTACCTCAGCTACAAATGAAGAATTTAACACTCCTGCTCTATCTCCTCCTGTTGCAGCAGCATATGCTTTTGCTTGCTCAAAACCTTTTCCTTCAGGATCATTTTCTGGATGTACAGCAATTAAAGTAGGTACTCCAAATCCTCTCTTATATTCTTCTCTTACTTCTGATCCTGGAGATTTTGGTGCAACCATAATGACAGTAATATCTTTACGCACTTCCATACCTTCTTCAACAATGTTAAAGCCATGAGAATAGGATAATGTTGCTCCTTTTTTCATCAAAGGCATCACCGCTTTTACAACAGCAGTATGTTGCTTATCTGGTGTTAAGTTTGAAACTAAATCAGCCGTTGGAATCAATTCTTCATAGGTACCAACAGTAAATCCATTTTCAGATGCATTTTTAAAAGAAGCTCTTTTTTCTTTAATTGCACCTTCTCTTAAGGCATAAGAAATATCTAAACCTGAATCACGCATGTTTAAACCCTGATTCAATCCTTGTGCACCACAACCAACAATTACAATTTTTTTACCTTTTAAAGCTTTTACGCCAACTGTAAATTCTGATTGGTCCATAAAATCACATTGACCCAATTGTTCCAATTGCAATCTTAATGGTAGTGTGTTAAAATAATTTGTCATTTTTTGATACTTTATTATTGTTTGATTTATTTATTTTTATAATTTAATTCAATACTTTGGGATATCGAGAACCTCTTCTCGATACATTTTCTTCACTACTATCACTTCGAAAAAACTTAAAGTGACGCCATGAGATACTCCCCCTTAAAATCCAGAAAAGGGACTATCATTACTATTAACTATATTCTTTTAATAATTCCGAAATAGCCATTTTAGGTCTTGAAATTGAAATACGTCCAGAACGTACAAATTGTAGCAAACCATAAGGCTTCAATTTATCATGCATATTGTCTATCTCATCTTTTAAACCAGAAGCCTCAATCACAAAATAATGAGGTGTAATTGCAATGATATTTGCCCTTCTAAATTTTAGTTTATTCTGAATCTCCTCATCATAAAGGTGCTTTGAAGAAATTTTAAACAATGCTGTTTCCTGGTATATAATTTCATCTTCAGTATGTGAATAAGCTCTTATGACTTCAATCTGTTTTTCTAATTGACCAATCAATTTATCAGATTGTGATTTTGTGATATTTACCACAAAAATAAATCTGTGTACATCGTCAATTTCCGACTTAGAAACAGTCATACTTTCAATGTTGAAATGACGCTTTAAAAATATTGCCGAAAGGCGATTTAATATACCTATATTATTTTCAGTATAAACCGAAAATGTAAATTTTTGAATATCTTCCATGTAATTATATAATTAACTTAATCTAACATCTGAAACACTTGCCCCTGAAGGAATCATCGGAAACACATTCCCTTCTTTTTCTACACATACTTCTAAAAAGAAAGCATCTTTTGAGTCCATCATTCTTTGAACTGCACTCGCTAAATTTTCTCTTTTTGATACTTGCTCTGCTTCAATATGATACCCTTTTGCAATGGTTACAAAATCAGGGTTTACCATTTCCGTTGAGGCATATCTTTTATCAAAAAATAATTGTTGCCATTGACGTACCATCCCTAAAAACTCGTTGTTTAATACTACAATTTTTACAGGCACTTTTGTTTGATAAATAGTACCTAACTCTTGTATTGTCATTTGGTAACTTCCATCTCCAATGATGGCAACCACATCTCTATCAGGTTGTCCCATTTTAGCTCCAATGGCAGCAGGTAGAGCAAAGCCCATTGTACCTAATCCACCAGAAGTTACATTACTTTTAGACTTATTAAATTTGGCATACCTACAGGTTATCATTTGGTGTTGACCAACATCAGATACAATAATAGCATCTCCTTTTGAGGCCTCATTAATATGTTTGATAACTTCACCCATGGTTAAACCTTCCTTTTCAGGATATAAATCATCTTTAATGACTTTATCATATTCAATATCCATATAATCTTTAAATTCTTGCATCCAACTTGAATGAGAATTCTTATTGATTTTTGGTAAAATTCTAGCTAAAGTCTCCTTAACATCTCCTAATACCGCAACATCTGTTTTCACATTCTTATCAATTTCGGCAGGGTCTATTTCAAAATGAACAATTTTTGCTTGTTTAGCATAGAAATCTAAATTTCCAGTAACACGATCGTCAAAACGCATACCAACTGCTATAAGAGCATCGCACTCATTTGTTAACTTGTTTGGTCCGTAATTACCATGCATACCTACCATACCAACATTTAAAGGATGGTCTGTTGGTAATGCTGACAAACCTAAAATAGTCCAAGCCGAAGGAATTCCTGCTTTTTCAATTAAAGCTTTAAATTCTTCTTCTGCCTTACCTAAAATAACACCTTGACCGAAAACGATCATTGGTTTTTTAGCTTCATTTATTATTTCCGCTGCAGCATTAATAGCATGTTCATTTACATCTGGTATTGCCTTATAACTGCGTACAGAAGTACATTTTTTATATTCGAAATCAAATTTCTCAAACTGAGCATTTTTCGTAATATCTATCAATACAGGACCAGGTCTTCCAGAACGAGCAATATAAAATGCCTTCGCCATAATTTCTGGAATTTCAGAAGCATCAGTAATTTGATAACTCCACTTGGTAACTGGCATTGATATGCCGATAATATCAGTTTCTTGAAATGCATCAGAACCCAACAATTGTTTTGCTACTTGACCTGTAATACAGACCATTGGTGTAGAATCTATTTGAGCATCTGCAATACCCGTAACCAAATTGGTTGCTCCTGGACCTGAAGTTGCAATGGCAACACCTACTTTACCCGTAACCCTTGCGTAACCCTGAGCAGCATGTGTAGCACCTTGCTCGTGACGTGTTAATACGTGATGCAACTTATCTTGGTACTTATAAAGCTCATCATAAACAGGCATAATTGCTCCACCTGGATAGCCATAAATTAAATCAATACCTTCTTCTAACAAACATTTGATAACGGCTTCTGCACCCGAAATATTTACCATTTTAGAAGTTTTTGTTGTTGTTGTTTTAACAGTTTGTGTTTCTGTACTCATAATTTATATATTAGAACTCGTCTGTTACACATCCTTTTGATGCTGACGAAACCGTTTTTGCATATTTGTATAATACTCCTTTATTAAATTTTAAATCTGGTTGTTTCCAATTGGCTTTTCGTCGCTTCAACTCTTCATCAGATACTGTTACAGTAATACTATTTGTTTCTGCGTCAATAATAATTTCATCACCATTTTCAACCAAGGCAATTGTGCCTCCTTCTTGAGCTTCTGGTGTAATGTGTCCTACCACAAAACCGTGTGTACCACCTGAAAATCTACCATCTGTAATCAATGCCACATCTTTACCTAAACCAACACCCATAATGGCTGCTGTTGGCTTCAACATTTCTGGCATTCCTGGACCACCTTTTGGACCTTCATAACGGATGACGATTACATCTCCTTTTTTAACGATACCATCTCTAATACCGTCATTGGCTTCAAATTCACTATCAAACACTCGTGCTGTACCTTGAAAACGTAAGCCTTCTTTTCCTGTTATTTTTGCCACACACCCTTCTTCTGCCAAATTACCAAACATAATACGTAAATGTCCTGTAGCTTTTATTGGATTTTCCAACGATTTAATAACATCTTGACCTTCTAATAAGTCATCAACATCCATTAAATTCTCGGCTAATGTTTTTCCAGTTACGGTTAAACAATCACCATGTAATAAGCCATTCACCAAAAGATATTTTAATACTGCAGGAATACCTCCTACACGATGTACATCTTCCATTAAATATTGACCACTTGGTTTTAAATCTGCCAAAAATGGTGTTTCATCACTAATTCTTTGGAAATCCGCTAAGGTAAACTCAATATCTGCTGCTCTAGCTATTGCTAAAAAGTGCAATACTGCATTAGTGGAACCACCTAAAATAGTTACTAAACGCACCGCATTTTCTAAAGACTTGCGTGTTACAATATCTGAAGGTTTAATATCTTTCTCTAATAAGAGACGCATGGCACTACCTGCTGCAATACTTTCTGCTTCTTTTTCTGCACTAATAGCCGGATTTGAAGAATTATATGGCAAAGCCATACCTAACGCTTCAATAGCCGAAGCCATAGTATTTGCTGTATACATTCCTCCACAAGCACCAGCTCCTGGAATTGCTTTATGAATAATTGCTTGATATTCTTCCTCCCCCATGGTACCTGCAACTTTTTCGCCCCAAGCTTCAAATGCAGAAACAACATCTAATTTTCTATCGTTATGACAACCTGATGCAATTGTACCTCCATACACTAAAATAGATGGACGATTTAAACGCAACATTGCTATTAAGGCTCCAGGCATATTTTTATCACAACCAACAACCGTAACCATTCCGTCATATGCCATAGCTTGTACTACTGTTTCCATAGAATCAGCAATAACATCACGAGAAGGCAATGAAAAACGCATACCAGGTGTTCCCATAGATATACCATCACTTACACCAATCGTATTAAAAATTAAACCAACAATATCTGCTTCTTTTGTACCCTGTTTGACGAGCTTGGCCAAATCATTTAAATGCATGTTACAAGGGTTCCCCTCATAACCTGTACTAGCGATACCTACCAGAGCTTTATTAAAATCTTCATCACTTAATCCCACAGCATGTAACATGGCCTGTGCAGCTGGTTGGGTATCATCTTGAGTTACGACTCTACTGTATTTATTTATCATAAAATGTTATTATCGATTTGGGTACTACTGAAATTTTACTATGCACCTACGAAAGTAGTTTTTACATGATTTATTTAGATGTCTTATCTTAATACTACATTAAATTCAATTGACTATTTCTTACATTATTAATTGATTGTCAGTATTTTAATTACTAAAATAAATTATATTCAATTCAAAAAAAAACCTTCCTAAAATTAGGAAGGTTATTATATTTTAAAATAATAAGACATTCCCAATTACTGCCATTGAATAATCACGACATTAAGAATAGTATTATTGATTAAATTTCTTGTTTTCATTTCTACACAAATGTTACTAAATAATTTTAAAATTCCTAATTATTGAATTATAATTAATTGGTTGGTTTAAACTCCAACTTCCGCTTAATTCCTTTAATCACCTTTTCATTCATAAGCATCGGCACAAACTCGCCTTTATTATACTTTTTAGCTTGGTCTTTATAGTGTTTACTAAGTACATTACCCGATTGCCCTGTAGGTAAAATACTCATGCTATTCTCTATATCAGAAAAGTCAATGACCCTTCGTGTTGATGGGCCAAATGTGACTTGATAATACCCTGTACTATCAAGCTTATACCCCAAATTATTTATTACTTCTGAACCTCCATTAATTTCAAAAGGCCCAACATTAAAATATTTTCTTAAAACCGCGACTTCTCCCATGGGATGTTTGTGTTCTACAGTGTGCACTTTATTCCACGTCCATTGATCAATCGAGTTACCTAATTGATTTTCTAAAAAAGTAACCGCATCTTTTATTGATTTTGTTATAATAGCATGTTTGCTTTCCACCTCGCCTTTCGTAGAAATATCATCCCACCAAATGGAATTGTCTTTTGCCATTTGAAATGCATTCATTCTCTTTTGTAAACGGGTATTTATAAACTGATTAAAACTTGACCCCATTTCGTCCCTAAAAGTATTGACTAAAAAGGCATACATAAAGCGATTGTAGATTGTCGGAGCAGTACTTTCTAACTTATAATTACCATCCCAATTTTGTAAAATTTGAATGGCTTTTTTTTCATTATCATTAAAATCATCTGCTTTTATACTTGATAATACATTTTCCACTATTGACGGTGTTACAGCACTCGTAACATCATTAATCATAATCATTACATCTTCTTTGGTGAAATCGCTTTTTGCTTCTAACAATTGTACAATTCGTTTCGCTCTATCTTCTGGTAAATAATAGCCAGGATACAACCTATCATCAATAGAATCGGGTTGATTATTGGCGGAATACACATAGTTGCTTTTCGGATTTATAGCTTGAGGGTTCTGAGAAAAGTCTAAATATTTAACTTTTTCATTTGTTCCACTAGATCCGTTTAATATGACTTTTGGATTTACACTATCATTCAATTTATATAATTTTGCTGCTGCAAACCACGCAATATTATCATCAGCATCACCATACATAATATTTAAACCTGGAGCGTGAATTAATGCCGCGGCCTCTTTAAAATTGTAAAGTGAAATTGAATGAGACATACCATAGCAAGCATCTAAAAGCTTATTATTTAATTTGGTATATATCCAATCCATAGCTATTGGTCGCTCATCTGTAATGTGCTCAATAATACCATTCATTAATGGACCGTGCTTACTTACTTTTATTTTATACTTAACAGATTCAGCATCTTTAACTTTTATTTCTTTGTCAATTACTTGATAAGTTTCAAATCCATCAGGAGTTTTATATTCATTTTCATTTTGAGGATTATTTTCTTCGAAATAGAAATCAACATCATCGTTTTCAAACATGGTAATACCATAGCCATACGTTCTATTATGACCAAGTAATGGAAATGGTGTTAGGGCTAAATTATAACCATATAACTCATAATCTGGTGTTTTTATATGCGATTCGTACCAAACCGAAGGTTGACTAAAACCAATATGTGGATCATTTGCCAAAATAACTTTTCCACTTTTTGTTTTATCAGCTCCAATTACCCAACTATTACTTCCGATAAAGGGTGAGATGGGTAAATTTTCATAGATATCATTTACCGCATTGGCCAATCCTTTTTCTAAGATAGGATTTACTTCATTTTTAATAAGTGTTGAATTTTCGGTAATAGGTATATTCAGTTCTTTTAAATAATCTGCACCTAATTTTTCCTTTATTTCCGTTAATAAGGGGTCTGTTTTGTGAGCAATTGCAAAACTAAAGGCCATATAACCAAACACATTATAAACGTCCTTTAAAGTGTATTCTTCTTTGTCTAAACCAACTAAATAAAACTCTATCGGTTTTGGTCCGTTCTTTATAAACTGATTTATACCATCTATATAAGCCATGGTCTGTTTATAGGCTTCTGAGTCTTTGTTTAAGTTGGCAATGGTTTTTGCCGATGCTTCTTCAATACCTAATCCTGAAAAAAACTTGTCAGTTCTGACTAATTTTTCTCCAAACAATTCTGAAAGTCGTCCTGCGGCTAATCTCCTAATGACTTCCATTTGCCATAATCTATCTTGGGCATGCACATAGCCTAACGCTCTTCGGGCATCTAACTCATTTTGAGCGTAAATATGCGGCACTCCATAATCGTCATAATAAACTTCTACTTTATCAGATAATGAGCTTAAGTTTAATTCTCCATCATAAGTAGGTTTTAAGTGTTGTACAAAAAAGAAAAGAGCAATCCCTAGTAGAACAATAAGTAATACTAAATATTTAAGTAGTTTTTTGAAGATCCGCATAGGTTAAGATTGTTTTCTCAAAGATAGCCAAATTAGTGTTTATTTGGCTCCTCATAAAATATGATATTCTTTAAATTTAATTTTTAATTATCTATATTGTAGGTTTATAAAAGCAAATGAACATCCGTAAGTATTTTTTTTATTTCAAAAATTAAGAATTAATGAAACTAAAAATCAACCCAATCAAAACCTTTAAATTATTAATACTATGTATTCTTATTTTTGTTACCGCTAACTGTATAGTAATTATAGCGAAAATAAATTTTGAATATTACAACAAATTTATTTATGAGATTTTAAATTTAGATCAAGAAACCAATTTACCAACTTACTTCTCCACATTAATATTATTTTTTAGTGCTTTTTTACTTGCATTAATTTCTTTTATCCATAAAAAAAAGAATAACAAGTATATGTTATGGATGATTTTGTCAATTTGTTTTTTGTTTTTGTCTGTAGATGAATTTACATCTATCCATGAGCGGATTGGAGATTTTCTAGAAAATGAGTTTAAATTTATAGGAGCACTTTACTTTGCATGGGTAATTCCATATGGAATATTTGCAGTCGTTTTTGCTTTTATCTATTTTAAATACTTTCTACTTAAGTTACCAATAAAAATAAGAAATCTATTTATAATATCAGGTTTTATATATGTTTTTGGAGCTATTGGTTTTGAAATGCTCGGATCAATGGTTGTATCAGATATTCAAAATCCAACCGAAACTATGATTTCCACATTATACACTATTGAGGAAACACTAGAAATGCTTGGAATAGCATTCTTTATATATACCTTATTAATCTATTTACAGGAAGAATTAAATTTCACTACCAACTTTAAATCTAATTAATTGTTTTCTCACATCATAAGGGTTCAATCATTGATGATAACATGTTATGACTACAACTTTATTTGATAATAAGATTAGGCATAATTCTAAGTTTTGAACAAAAAAGAAAACAGTAATCCCTATTAAAAAAAAGTGATACTAAATATTCAAGTAGTTTTTTGACCTTTGGAATAGGTTAAGATTGTTTTCTCAAATATAGGAAAAACCTTGCCGTCTTATTATTTAAAGCCAATAAATGCTTCTTTAGCCTTTATGATGTTAGATACATATAGTTTAAACTCTTCATAATCTTCAGTAGAAATATTATTTTTAATATCAGTAATCGCATTAACATCAACTTTCAACTCATTATCACTTATCACCTTGTACGTAATTGCATATGAATGAGACTTAAAATTATAGGCAATACTCTCCGGTATTTCAACGAATTTTTTACCTTCTGGAAGTATTATATTATATGATGTATTATAATTATTAATGTTTTCATATTGCGTAAACTCAATTGGGAAACTTCTTTTTTGTAAATTAATTATAGAATTTTCGAAAACAACCGAAAGAATTGGAAGTTGAAAAACAATAATAGATCCAATTGTTTTATTTTCATCATCAATTAAAATCTTTGAAGTATAACTAATACTAGACAAGCCTCTTTTCGCATTAATATTTTGAATAGTATCAATAATAATGTTACTATTTAAATTATTTTTAAAATCTTTTTGAAGATCTTTTTTTATGTTCTCATAATTTGGGTTTTCAAATAAACCAACGTAATAGGAACTGGCAGCACCAGATATTTTCGTATTAACGTCAAGTTTTATCTTATTATCGACAAAATGGATTGTTGCTTTACTCGCAATTGTCGACGGGTTATCAACAGATTCAGGTAATTTAAATATATTATTATTCTTATCTTTTTCAGTTTTGTTCGGAATTTCTAAAGCTGTAGCATTAATAAGGCTTGTCGGTAATGATTTAAAAGGCAAATTCTTATTTGTTAATTCTAAATAATGTCCTTTATCATCGATCATAACTTTGACTATACAATGATTAAAATCTTGAGATGGTAAAATTGTTGATTTTTGTCCGTAATCATTGGTTAATACTAATACTAAATTAGAGTCCAAACCAGCTTTTTCAGCCAACGTTACAAATAAAGTAGAAAAATCTTTACAATCACCTAGCTTAGTCGAAATTGTCTTTGACGGTTTCTGTGGAACAAAGCCACTTTGGCGAAACGAAATAGAGCTATAGTTAAAGTTATTCATAATGTAGTAATAGATCTTCTTTGCACGTTCTTCTTGAGATAGCCCCATAATACCCTTGGGGAACATCCTATTATATGCACTTTCAACTTCAGCATTTACAATTTTTTGAGAACGTACTAAATCAGAATACCAATTTGATATTTTACTCCAATTTTCTATTGTGCTTATATGAAGATACCGCACAATATCAACATTATTAGGCATATAGCTCTCTTCTTGACTTATACCAGGGTCGTTTTCTAAAACCCATGTGTATTTGGTATACTCACCAACATTTTCTTTATTTAAATCTAAATTACCATTTGCAATTGTATAATTGATATTGATATTTTCTGGTACTAGGATTGTATAACTCGTTTTTAAACAAGGATGAAACGAATCAAATTGATAGTAATCAGTATAGTCTTTATAAAACCTTCCTGTACCTTCATCCGAATTCTCATACTCTATATAAACGACATCTCCGACCTCTAAACCTTTAAAAACTAAACTACTTCCTTTTTTATCTGCTGGTACTAAACTTTTATCTTTCTTAACTAATTCATTTTTTATAAACCTATAATTTCCAGTTAAACCTAAATCATATTCTTTAAATCTTTCTACCCCAGCTTCAGCTGTAATTTCATAAATAAAAGTGAGTCTATGTTTACCTCCACCTTCAGCATATCTTAAAACTATGGCATCATCTAACAAGATGTTATATCCGTAATTATTAGTCTCTATTTTACTCCTGTTTGAAGCGATATAACTATAAATATCTTTTATGTGCAATTCTTCTATAACATCATTTGTATTGGTCAAATCATGTATCTTTTTACGAATACTATTATTACCACTATCATAGGACAAGGATTTTTTATAAAACCTCACGGCTTCATCCTTCTTACCCTGTTGTACTAAAATATCTGCCTTTAACCTTAAAGCTTCAAATGAATAATTATAATTCTCTATAGCCTTATTTACATAAAATAATGCTTTATCATATTTTTGATAACTAATTAACTTTTTTACAAGTTTGATGATTGAATAATTTTCGAAACTAAAATTTTTATAAACAGTTTCATACAATGCAATTACCTTTTCCTTCTGGTTTAATTTTTCATATTTATTAGAAAGTAAAGTTATAGTTGCATCATCAAAATAGTTTGTATTAATATTCTCTAAAATATTTATAGTTTTTTTATCATCGCTTAAAATTGTTGAATAAAAACTTCCATAAAGCCGTTGAATATAAACCCAGTCATTCGAAACTTTCATTATTCCATCAAGTGAACTTCTAATCGCAGTTTTGTCCATTTCTCTTGACTCAAATATTAAATTACTCGACAATTTTAATAATTCGTAATTAGTAGCCTTTGAAAATTTATCTAAAAACACCTGTAAATCGTCCATAGATAAACTAGAAAGCTTATTGTTGTCTTGCAAATCAAACATTAACGACATATAATAATCAGGATCATCCAAGATCATGTTCTTTTTTATATTATTAACTGTGGTAATATCATTCTCTAGTGTATACGCATCTATAAGTTCTTTTCTTATAAAAGAACTTTTCAAATACTTTTCATTAAGTGGGAGTAACATTTTTTTAACCTCAGTGTATTTCCCGTTTCTAATATATAAAGACATTAATGCATATTTATAAAGAAAATCAGAAGGATGTTCCTTTATTTTTTTCTTAAAAAAAGCTTCTACGGGATGCTCCACTAATTTTACATCTAAATTGTCTAAAGTCGATTTATTGTATTTACTATAATCACTTTTATCTGTGATAGTACTTAATGTTTTCCCATGTATGTTAGTAATTCGAGCAATTAAATATGTCGAAGAAGAACTTTCTGCATTTTTTATCAAAAGTCTATTTACTCCTTTTGGTAAATTAAATTCAATATTATAAGCATCCAAATCAGTATTAACATCATTCGTATTCTCAAGAACTAAGACATCATTTAACCATACTTTAAAGGCAGATGAATTACCCAGTTTCAATACTACTCTTTGATTAATTTCAGATATAATAAATGTTTGAGCATAATGAACTCCAGCTCCATACTCTGAGTGGTTAGACATAAACTGGTAAGATTCTTTCCCAATATTTCTAGGCGTATACCAATTAATTTTTCCATTACTGTTCGCATCAAATTCCACTTCACTATACGGAGTTGTTTCAGGAGAATAAATCACATCTAAACCACTTTGATTTAAATTTTCAAAAACACCGCAATATTGCCATCTTTTTAAAGCTGGTATATCATCAATATACTTTTGATATGCATTAAAATCTCGTTTCTCTCTGCTAACAACTGCTTTTAAATAATTGACTGCATTTTTAATTGTAGGTGTTTTAATTGTGGTAGTATTAATTTCTTTCAGAAATCCTCTTGTGGAACTATCAAATCCAGATTGTAAATAATTTTTAAAGAAAAAATTTTTATTCCAAAAAGCATAGAGATAATATTCATAATTTTTTTTCTTTAAAATTTCACTTAAGAATTCTTCGTCATTCTCTAAACCTCCATTCTCAAGGGAAATTATTCTTTTTAGCAACAAACTTTCAATACTATTAACATTAATGCCCTTATTATAACTTTTTAAAGCTTCTTGTCTCTTATTATTTAATATTTGTTTCCATTCCGTAGAAAGCTCTAATTCTTGTGCATTGATAGATATCGAAAGTAAGAATATGACTATACTAAAATATTTCTTCATTCTCATAAGGTTATTTATAACAAATCAGCCCTAGTAAAAACTAAGGCTGATTATATAATTATATATTATATTTATTTCTAAAATTCTTCTTCACCATCGCGAATTGGAACGGTTTGTGGTGTAAAATCTTGTCCACCCCATAGGTCTCCATTTTCATCAATTTTACTATAGTCATATGGCCAACGGTGCACTGCTGGTATTTCACCTGCCCAGTTACCATGGATGTGGTCTACTTCAGTAGTCCACTCTAATGTATTTGCATGCCAAGGATTTTTAGGAGCACGTTTTCCTTTGTAAATACTAAAGAAAAAGTTTGCTAAAAATATGATTTGTGCCAATCCACCAATAATAGCGAAGATGGTCATTACTTTATTAATGTGTAATAAATCATCAAAAATTGGGAATGCGGTATTGTTATAATAACGTCTTGGTAAACCTGCTAGACCAATAAAGTGCATTGGAAAAAACACACCATAGGCAGATATCGCTGTTAACCAGAAATGTAAATAACCCAAGTCTTTATTCATCATTTTTCCATACATTTTCGGGAACCAATGGTACACACCAGCAAACATTCCGAAAATAGCAGATACACCCATTACTAAGTGGAAGTGAGCTACTACAAAATAAGTATCATGTACGTTAATGTCAATAGCACTATCACCAAGAATTAATCCTGTTAACCCTCCAGTAATAAAGGTAGAAACAAAACCTATAGAATATAACATGGCAGGATTCATCCGTAAATTACCTTTCCATATAGTGGTTATCCAGTTAAATGCTTTTACAGCAGATGGAATTGCAATTAATAAGGTTGTAAATGTAAACACAGACCCTAAGAATGGATTCATCCCTGTTACAAACATATGATGACCCCAAACAATTGTAGATAAAAATGCAATAGCAATTATAGAAATAATCATTGCTCTATATCCGAATATTGGTTTACGTGAATTCGTTGCTAATACTTCAGATACAATACCCATTGCTGGTAAAATTACAATGTATACTTCAGGGTGACCTAAGAACCAAAACAAGTGTTCAAACAGTACTGGTGAACCTCCTTTGTAATGTAATACTTCACCTGCTATATATATGTCTGATAAAAAGAAGGAAGTACCAAAACTTCTATCCATTATCAATAATAATGCTGCAGATAGTAATACAGGAAATGAAACCACACCAATTATTGCAGTAACGAAAAAGGCCCAAATTGTTAATGGCAACCTTGTCATTTTCATTCCAATAGTTCTCAAATTTAATACCGTTACGATATAGTTTAATGCTCCCATTAATGATGAAGCAATAAAGATAGCCATAGATACTAACCACATGGTCATACCTAAACCAGAACCTGAAATTGCTTGAGGTAATGCACTTAACGGTGGATAGATTGTCCAACCTGCATTTGCAGGCCCTGTTTCAATAAACAGTGACAACAACATGATTACACTTGATAAAAAGAATAACCAATACGATAACATGTTAAGAAATGGAGATGCCATATCTCTAGCACCGATTTGAAACGGGATTAAAAGGTTACTAAATGTACCACTTAACGCTGCCGTTAATACAAAAAATACCATAATGGTACCGTGTATAGTAACCAAAGATAAATACATATCTGGTGTCATAACACCACCTTCACCAGCTCTACCCAAAAAAGCTTCTATTATGCTAAAAGATTGTTCAGGATACGCTAATTGTAAACGAAACAACATAGACATAAACACGCCTATACAACCCATAACAATACCCGTAATTAGATACTGCTTAGAAATCATTTTATGATCTTGACTAAAGATGTACTTCGTTACAAAAGTTTCTTTATGATGATGATCTGACATATTCTAAAATATTTATTTTTTATTATTTATTGTTTATTTGGGCAAAAGTATTTTGAGTAGCTAACCATTTATTAAAATCAGCCTCTTCATCAACAACTATTTTCAATTGCATATTGTAATGCGAAGATCCACAAATTTTATTACATAAAATTAGATAATCAAATTCTACAGCTTCTTCACCTTTTTCCTTTCTAAGTTCATTGATTGCTTCAAACTTCGCCTTAGTATCCTCGTTCAAACGCATTTCAGCAGTTGTTATTACTGGCGTAAAAGCAATTTCTGTAACCATACCAGGTACTGCATTCATTTGAGCTCTAAAATGAGGCATAAAAACAGAATGCAATACATCTTGAGAACGAATTTTGAATATTACTTTTCTTCCTTTTGGTACGTGAAGTTCTTTAACAAACTTACCTTCATTTACAACCAACGGAATATCATCAGCAGAATTCTTATCGGTCATATCAACACCCATGGTGTTTGTACCTTCGATAAAACGAACATTTGCAGATCCTAATTGATTATCTTCTCCGGCATAACGTGCATCCCATTGAAATTGCTTACCGTATAATTCTATAAATATTGGGTCTTTTGCATCTGACGAATCCATAACATTATTCCATGTCCAAATACCGTAGATGATTAATCCAGATAGTACAATCGTTGGTATTACCGTCCAAATAGTTTCTAATTTATGGCTATCTGCAAAGAAAAAAGCTTTTCTATCATCAATTCCTCTATATTTAAAGCTAAAGAAAAATAACAAAAATTGCATTATAAATTGAACAACCAAAATCAACGTCATGGTCATTACAAACAAGTTGTCTATATGATAACCTTCTTCTGATGCTGATGCTCTCGGTAACAATACATCTTTAGCACCATACATGCTATATATCATTAACCCATAAATAAAGCCCATAAGGCCTAACATTAACCATCCGTTAATGTTATTTTCTTTTTCTGTAGCTGTTTGATTATCAACTTTCGTTAAGCCTAATAATTTTACAAATTGCCAACAAGCAACAATTAAAACTACAAAAATGATAATAAAAAATAGTGCCTTCATCTGTTATGCTTGATATTTTTTAATAATGGAAAACTTTACTTTCTTTAATAAATGGATTCTCTTTAGGAAGCAATGGTGCTTTTGTGAGTGAATTAAACACTACAAAAATAAACAATCCTGCAAAGAATAATAATGCTCCTATTTCAGGAATGCCAAAATGCCAATGACTACCTACTGTACCTGGTGCAACCATTACAAACACATCTAAATAATGACCTGTTAATATAATTAAACCTGCCAATACAACAAACCATGGGATTCTTTTGTAATCACTATTCATTAATACTAATATAGGAAATACAAAATTCATAATTAACATACCAATAAATAAGGGTTGGTATTCGCCTAATAATCTAGGATAAAAATAGGTTGCTTCTTCTGGGATATTTGCATACCACTGTAACATAAACTGTGCATACCAAAGGTATGTCCAGAAAATACTAAAGGCAAACATATATTTTGCTAAATCGTGTATATGACTATCGTTTACTTGAGGTAAAAACCCTCTAGATCTTAGATAAATCGTCACTAATGCTATTACTGTGATTGCTGAAACAAACATACTAGCAAAAACGTAGAACGAATATAATTGACTAAACCAGTGATGATCAATAGACATTAACCAGTCAAATGCCATAAATAATTCTGATACTAAGAATACAACTAGAAATACTACAGAAAGATTAAAACTCCTTTTGAAATATTTTAAATCACCAGACTCATCTTGTAATCTAGAATTTTTAAGGATAAAATGTCTAAAGCCAATCCAAATTGAAACGTAAATAACAGCACGAATTAAAAATCCTGGTATGTTTAACCACCAATCTTTTGTTTCCATAGCAAAATCAAAATTTGCTGCTGTTGGATCTGCACTAGCATACATCCATGCAAACATGTGATTACCATGCATTGCTGATGCCACTAAAAAGGCAAGTACTATTAAAGAACCAATCCCTATATAGCCTGTAACACCTTCCATAACTCTAAACAATACTGGCGACCAACCTGCACTTGCTGCTCTTTGTATGGCATAATAAACCAACGCACAAACGCTGATCAGTAAAAAGAAAATCATAGGTACATAAATAGCAGTCCAAGGTCTGTTCTGAGCCTGCATTAGTACATGTTCGTAATGTCCAGCATCATCACCATGTTCACTTGCAGCTGCATGATCATTCTCTGTGGTATGTTCGCCTTTTATCGCACCTGTTACTTCGTGAACAACTTTGGAAGCATGATCGTCTACTTCTGCATGCTCTGCAGCGGTTGCTCCATGCGAATCTTCCGCATCATGCATCATTGCTTTTACGTCGTCAACGGTTTTTGGTGCTGTGAAAAAGCCATAACCTATACCTAAAGCACCAATAATGATTAGTACTAATGAAAAGGTCTTTAATCTACTTGAAAATGTGTACATATCTTTTAATTCTTGCTAAATCAATATTATTTTAACAAATCTTTTCTTAATTGTTCAACATAGGCTGTAACTTGCCAACGCTCTTTCTCATTTAATTGTGAAGAATGAGATCCCATTAAGTTTCTACCGTACATAAGTACATGGTAAATACTTCCTTCTGTAATTTCTCTATCTTTATAGTTTGGAACACCTAAAAACTTCTCATTTTGCACAAGTACACCCTGACCATCACCTTTTGTTCCATGACAACTTGCACAATAGATACCATATAGATATTTACCTTGTTTCATATTATTTTCAGAAATACGTGCAATTGAATCTGTAGATGCCTTTTCCCATAATGGAGAGCGTACAGAATCTTTTGCATACTGGTAACCAATTTCAGAATTTGGAACATCATAAGTACTTTTACCTCTTGCAATAGTTCCGTCCACTGGTAACTGAGCAGATATTCCATTCTTAAACACAGGGTTTGTAGAATAGGTTTCGTATGATACCGCATTATACATGTCAGTATCACCCATATATTGAACTTGTCTACTTCTCTTACTATCACCAGCACAAGAAACCATCAGCACTAGTAGAGTTACAATTGAAGTATATTTTATAAAGCTTTTCATGTATTTATATTTATTATTTTTTAACGGTCACATGCTGTTCGCAAATAATCATTCTTTTGAGGGATAAAATTTTTAACATGCTCGTTTCATCATATATTAATGTTTTTCTTTTACTGATATTTCTTCAGCACCTGTTTTTTCTAATAATGCAATAATTGCATCTTCGTTTCCGTCAACAGCCACTTCCATTAAAAACTTATCATCTGTAGTTCTAGGATCTGGATTGTCAGCTGTTTGAAAAGGCCATATTTTACTTCTCATATAGAAAGTTATCACCATTAAGTGAGCCGAAAAGAATACCGTCATCTCAAACATTACAGGCACAAACGCCGGCATGTTTTCTAAAAAACTAAAACTAGGCTTACCACCAATATTCTGTGGCCAATCTACGATCATTATATTATTTAAAAACCATATCGAAAAGGCTAAACCCATTACCCCGAATATAAATGCCATTATAGCCAAACGAGTTGGTGGTATACCCATTGCTTTGTCTAAACCGTGTACTGGAAAAGGTGTATAAACCTCATCAATATGATGGTGTGCTGCTCTTACCTCTTTTACGGCATTTAAAAGCACATCATCATCATCGTATAATGCATGTATTACTTTAGAACTCATAATTACGATTTAAGTTTATTAGCCTGTCCTGCCCAATCATCTCTTTGTGCTCTTCCTGGGAAAGAACCCGTGATTGAATCTAACAAGTCATATTCTTTATTTGTCATTTTGCTAACCTGTGCAAAGGTGTAAATACCTATTTGATTTAGCGTTTTCTCCATTACTGGACCAATACCGCTAATTTTTTTAAGATTATCTGCCGTATCTTTTGAAGCATCAAAGGTACCTAAACTTTCAAGTAAGCTATTTGTTTTAGCCTGTTTATCATCTACATCAACTATTGGTTTCTCAACAATTTTTTCTTCTTTAACAATCTCTTCTTTGATGATAATTGGTTCTTTTTTAACTTCAGTTTTTACAGTACTAGGATTGTCTCTTTCTCTTTTAAAATTATTACCTGACGATTTTAAAATAGACTTAACCTCAGCTTGTGCAATAACTGGGAAGGTTCTAGCATACAATAAAAACAGTACAAAGAAAAATCCTATGGTTCCTACAAATATACCGATATCGACAAAAGTTGGTGAAAACTGTGTCCATGATGATGGTAGATGTCCTCTACTCAAGTTGATCACAATAATATCAAAACGTTCAAACCACATACCAATATTGATAAAAATAGCGATTATGAATGTCCATATATAATTTCTTCTAATTTTCTTAAACCAAAATAATTGAGGGATAATAGAGTTACAAATTATCAATGACCAAAATGCCCACCAATATGGTCCTGTTGCAGCACCTACC
Organism: Aureibaculum luteum; assembly: GCF_003449015.1. Taxonomy (GTDB): domain Bacteria; phylum Bacteroidota; class Bacteroidia; order Flavobacteriales; family Flavobacteriaceae; genus Aureibaculum; species Aureibaculum luteum. The sequence goes on from NZ_QRGD01000003.1 coordinate 328,348, forward strand.
GATAAATACACAAAATCTTCATAACTACTACCTGTATACCAACCCACAAAAAGTTCTGATAAATAAGCAACCGTAACAATACCACCAGTAACTAAGATTACTTTATTCATGTTTTCAACATGTACTCTTGTAATATAATCTTCTAAGTTACTCACTTTACGCATAATTAATAATAGCGTCTGTACCATTGCAAAACCAGAGAATACCGCACCTGCAACAAAGTAAGGTGGATACACCGTACTGTGCCAACCTGGTATTACCGAAGTAGCAAAGTCAAATGATACAATTGTATGTACAGAAAGTACTAATGGAGTTGCTAAACCTGCTAACACTAAAGAAACTTCTTCAAAACGTTGCCAGTCTTTTGCTTTACCACTCCATCCAAAACTTACTAAACTGTAAATCTTCTTTTGGAATGGTTTCGTAGCTCTATCTCTAATCATAGCGAAATCAGGCAATAAACCTGTCCACCAGAATACTAATGATACTGATAAATATGTAGAAATAGCGAATACATCCCATAATAATGGTGAGTTAAAGTTTACCCATAACGAACCTAAAGGGTTTGGTACTGGTAAGGTATAAAAACCATTCCAGATTCTACCCATGTGTATTAACGGGAACAAACCTGCTTGAAAAACCGCAAAGATTGTCATTGCTTCAGCAGAACGGTTAATACCCATTCTCCATTTTTGACGGAACAACAAAAGTACCGCAGAAATTAATGTACCGGCATGACCGATACCTACCCACCATACAAAGTTGGTAATATCCCAAGCCCAGTTAATTCTATTGTTTAGACCCCAAACACCAATACCTGTACCTATGGTATAAGCGATTGATCCAATACCCCAAAGAAAGGCTATCAATGCAATTGTAAAAGCTATATACCAACTTTTATTGGCTTTACCTTCAATTGGAGCGGCTACATCTAAAGTAATATCATGGTAACTTTTGTCTCCAGTGATAATTGGCTCTCTAATAGGTGCTTCGTAATGACCCATAATTATATACTATTCTTAATTATTATTATGATTCGTTTGTGTTTCTAATATCCACTTGATAGAATACATTAGGTTGTGTACCTACAAAATCCAATAAATGGAAAGTTCTATCATCTTCTTTTATGTGTGCTACTTTACTATCTTTATCATTTACATCTCCAAACACCATGGCACCAGTACTACATGCATTAACACACGCTGTAGTAAATTCACCATCCTTAACAGGTCTTCCTTCTTTTTTAGCTTTTAATATGGTAGCTTGAGTCATTTGAATACACATAGAACATTTTTCCATAACCCCTCTAGATCGTACTGTAACATCTGGGTTAAGTACCATTCTACCTAGGTCATTGTTCATGTTATAATCAAACTCGTTATTATCAAAATATTTAAACCAATTAAATCTACGTACTCTATAAGGACAGTTATTTGCACAATAACGAGTACCAATACAACGGTTATATGCCATTTGGTTTTGACCTTGACGTCCATGAGATGTTGCTGCAACCGGACAAACTGTTTCACATGGTGCGTGATTACAATGTTGACACATTACAGGTTGGAAAGTAACATTAGGATTATCAGAAGGGTGTGTTTGAGCATTAAAATATGTACCCGTACCAAAAATACCTTCTTCCTTTCCTCTCTCTTCAGTCATATCAGAAGAGTAATATCTATCAATACGCAACCAGTGCATATCTCTACTCTTTCTTATTTCTTCTTTACCAACAACAGGAACATTATTTTCTGCATGACATGCTACAATACATGCAGCACAACCAATACAAGTTGCTAAATCTATTGAAAGGTTAAATTTTGTACCTAAAGAATCATCAAATCGTTCCCATAAATCTACTTTCTCCAACGAAACATTTTGATGATCTAATTGTACGTGTGGTTTAGGGTTCCAATCGTGTCTTGGCTTATTAACAAAATCATCTAGAGTTGTTTCTCTAATAATTTCATCTCTACCCATTAAGGTATGCTGTAACTGAATACATGCAAATTCATGTTCACCAGCCACCTTCTCAATAGTTACTGATTGATGATTTGAAAAATTTTGATATAAAGGATAGGCATTAACACCTACTTGTAAATCTTTTTGAACTGCGGCAGATTTTCTACCATAACCTAGAGCCAAACCAATACTACCAGGTGCTTGTCCTGGTTGAATATATACTGGTACATTTTCTAAGGTTACTCCATTTACAGTTATGTTGGCTAAATCACCATTTAAGGCTCCATTAGAAACTGTTCTATTGGTAATCCCTTTTGCTATTGCATCAATTCTAGAGATGGTAATATAATTATCCCAAGAAGTTCTAGTAATTGGATCTGGCAATTCTTGTAACCAAGGATTATTAGCCATTTGTCCATTACCCATACTCGTTTTAGTATATAATTCCAACTCTAAATCAGCTGGTTTTATAGATGCGGCCAAAGCCGTTAATGCTCCTTGAACTGAAACTGTTTCCGGAGAAATTTGACTTGGAATTTCTTCATCAAAAATAGCAGTTTCAACAGCATCAGCTACCGTACCAATATGACGAACACCATCGTGTAATGTATTATTCCACGAGAGTCCTTTCAATACGTTAGATTTCCAATATGATTTTAAATAATCGTGGTATGATAGTGAACTACCATTCCATTTTAACAATGTATCTTGAAACTGACGTGTATTAAATAAAGGTCTGATTGTTGGTTGCGTTAAACCAAAATGACCTTTTTTGATTCTTACATCACCCCAAGATTCTAAATAATGAGGAACTGCTCCTACATACTGAGCTGCAGATGCGGTTTCATCATCTCCCATAGAAAAAGCTATAGAGAGTTTTACTTTTTTAAGTGCTTCAACAAAGTCAGCACTATTGGCTAATGTATAAGCTGGATTGGTAAGATAGGTAATTAATCCACCAACTTTACCCGCTTTCATATCTCCAATTAATTGAGACACTTTAGCATCACTACCACTTCTTACATATTTTGGAGCCACTGTATTTACAGCTTCACTACCAATTGCCTTATTAATGGCCAATGCCAATAATTGAGCACTTTTATCTTGTATACCTGTTACAACAACAGCTTTTTTACCAGCAGCTTGTAATTGTTTTATCGTTTGCTTTAACCCTTCATCAATTGAAGTTGATTTTGTTGAACTTCCACCAACTATAGCGTTGTAAACATTTAATAATACTTGTTTTTGTTCTGATGGCTTCACCATATAACGCTTATCTGCGTTACTACCCGTTAGAGATAAGTTAGACTCAATCTGTACATGGCGAGACATTTTTCCGTGATTTGGAATTCTGCTTTTTGCATACCCTACTTCAAAACCTCCACCTTGCCAATCTCCTAAGAAATCTGCACCAACACTAACAATTACCTCAGCCTTTGAAAAATCATAGTCTGGTAAGGCTCTTTCACCATATAAAGTCTCAAACGCATCTAAAGCAGCAGATTCTGAAACTGCATCATAAGCTATATGCTTAACATTAGCATAAGATGCTTTAAAATCTTGTATTAGTTGATTTGTTGTTGGACTCGCTGTAGTACCTGTTAAAAATACAATAGTTTCATTATTCGCTTTTAACGTATTTAACTCAGCCATTGTAGCTTTATCAAAAGTACTCCAATTTACAGGCTCACCTTTAGCTCTAGGATTTTGTAAACGGTTATTATCATATAAAGCTAAAATAGAAGCTTGTACCCTTGCATTGGTACCACCTTGATTTCCAGCTAATTTATTAGGTTCAATTTTAATAGGACGTCCTTCACGAACTTTCACTAGTAGATTGGCAAAATCGTATCCATTTGCCATTGATGTCGCATAATAATCAGCTACACCAGGTGTAACTTCATCAGGCTTTATTACGTAAGGAATAGACTTAACTACTGGCCCCTCACAAGCTGCCAATGACGCTGCTGCGGTTGTAAAACCAACATATTTTAAAAAGTCTCGTCTTGAAGTTGAAGAAGATTCTAATGCTTCCTTATCACCAAGAAACTCATCTGTTGGTAAATCTTCAGCAAATTCTGATGTTTTTAGCTTTTCAACAATAGAGCTGTTTTCATTAAGCTCTTCAACACCTCTCCAGTATTTCTTGTTTGACGCCATTCTTTGTTTTAGTTATTTGTTATTTAGATATGGTTATTTGATTAACTCTGAAACCAATTCTAAATTTTTAATTTTATTTCTTTTTTTACTTCGTATCAGCTACTTCTAAATCCACTCTCATTTACACATAAATTATTATGTCTACATGCGGAATTAATAGTGACACTTACCACACTCCATACCACCCATTTGTGCTACGGTAACTTTTTCAACACCATATTTCTTAGACAACTCATCATGAATTTTAGCATAATATGCGTTATCTTCAACTTTAACTTCAGTTTCTCTATGACAATTGATACACCATCCCATTGTTAATGGAGAAAATTGCTCTACTTCTTCCATTTCTTCTACCGGTCCATGACATTTTTGACAAGCTACACCTCCAACAGTTACGTGTTGTGAGTGATTAAAATATGCAAAATCTGGCAAATTATGAATACGTATCCATTCGATAGGTCTTTGTTCATAACCTGCTATGTAAGCATTCGATTCTTTATCCCATCCTACGGCATCATAAATTTTTTGAATTTCACCATCGTAAAACGCCTTATCATTCTCAACAGTTACAGGACCGTTATATTCTGATATACCTTTATGACAATTCATACAAACATTTACTGAAGGAATACCTGAAGTTTTACTATGCTTTGCTGAAGAGTGACAATATTGACAATCAATTTTATTATCTCCGGCATGTATTTTATGTGAAAAAGCAATTGGTTGCACTGGCTTATACCCTTGGTCGTTACCAATACTCATCATACCCCAGTACGCTAAATAACCTACTACTAAAAGTAAAGCAATCGTAGTAACCAATTTTAGGAATTCGTTTTTACTCATAAAGTAAACCCAAACTACCGCTACAGCCAAAACAAGCATCACCAAATAGGTTGCCCAAGGAATTGGCGTTGTTTCCGCCACTGAACTAACTTCTTCTCCACCTATCTTTTTAGCCTCTAAAATTGATGAATGTTTTGTATATAATAAAATGGCATCGATGTCTGCATCTGACAACTGCGGAAAAGCAGTCATTGGAGAGCCATTGTATTCATCAAAAATAGCAATAGCATCAGCATCACCGCTAGCTCTTAAAGCAGCATTATCTTTAATCCATGAATGTAACCATTCATCTGAACGTCTATCTTGTACCTTAGCCAATGCAGGCCCAATTAATTTTGAATCTAATTTATGACACGCCGCACAATTGGCATTAAATGTCTTTTTACCCTTAACTACTTCTAAAGAATCAATACCTAAAGAAGCTGCAGTTACAAATGCAGCATCGCCACCTTCAACCTTCTCAACAGGCTTATCATCTGTGTACGCTAAAACATCCTTAATATCTTGATCTGAAAATTGTGGATACGCCACCATTGGCATTTTATTATACTCTTCATAGATTGCAATTGCATCAGCATCTCCAGTAGCTCTTAAAGCTGCATTATCTTTTATCCAAGCTATTAACCAATCCTGTTCTCTTCTTTCAGTAACACCCTTTAAAGGCGGTCCTACTAACTTAGTATCCAATTTATGACAAGCAGCACAATTTGCATTGAATATTTTTTTACCATTATCAAGATTAGCCTCTTGAGCAAAGATCTGTGATGTAAAAAGTAAAACAAAAGTAAGACTAGAAACGAGTATTCTTAAGATTTTACGGTGTTGATTCACACTTTTCATATTATAAAATATATTATCAGGTGTCGTTTTGGTACGATTTTTTCTATTCTTAAAATGAAAACACATTCTTAGAAAGATTTGACAAAAATAACATTATTTGGATACAAGCAAAATCTAAAAATAATGTTAAATGCAATTTATAATGGTTCTAAATAACGAACGATATGTTAAACCTAAAAACAAAATTTTAAATTTGCCAAAACAAAAACTTATAATGAAATCATTTTTAAACAGATACAGCATAGCAATCTTTATAATTTCTCTTTTAAGTACTAACTTAATCGCAGCACAGCAAGAAGGGAACTTAAAAATAGAAAGTAGTGAAAATATAAAAAATATTGTGGCTAAAAAAAGAGCAAACAACAAAAACACTACAAAAGTTAAAGGCTTCAGAATTCAAATATTTTTTGGAAGCGAACAAGGGGCTTATAGGGCTCGTGAGGAATTTAACACGTTATTTCCTGATGACTTCTTAAAAATTGAAAATTTTCCGCCGGATTGGAAAGTGCGTGTTGGAAACTACAAAACACAACTAGCAGCGGATAGAGCTTTAATCGAAATTAAAGAAACTTTTGGTGGAGCAATTGTGTTAGCCGAGCTAATTGATGTACAGAGAGACTAAAGTTATTAAACGACATATAGTTCTATTTACTAGAAAAAAAATGATTAACGATTTTTGATTTTTATAATTTGTGAATCAAAATAACTTATTTTTGTTTAATGAATGAAAACCTAAATCCTTCCGATGAAAATTTTTCTAATGAAGAAATAGACGTTGAAAAACAATTACGACCGTTAAATTTTTACGATTTTACAGGACAGGAACAGGTTATTGAGAATCTGAAAATTTTTGTTGAAGCCGCCAATCTAAGAAATGAGGCTTTAGACCATACGTTGTTCCATGGACCTCCTGGATTAGGAAAAACTACATTAGCTCATATTTTATCGAACGAACTGAATGCAAACATAAAAGTTACTTCTGGCCCTGTTTTAGACAAACCAGGTGACTTAGCGGGTCTTTTGACCAATTTAGGAGAACGCGATGTCTTATTTATTGACGAAATACATCGTTTAAGTCCAATAGTAGAAGAATACCTCTACTCTGCCATGGAAGATTATAAGATTGATATTATGATCGAATCTGGGCCAAATGCACGAACTGTTCAAATCAACTTAGAACCATTTACATTAATAGGAGCAACAACAAGGTCTGGTTTATTAACCGCTCCAATGCGAGCTCGTTTCGGAATTAACAGCCGTTTAGAATATTATCAAACTGATTTACTGACTACAATTGTACAACGAAGTGCTACTATTTTAGATGTACCTATATCTATGGAAGCCGCAATTGAAATTGCAGGAAGAAGTCGTGGTACTCCTAGAATTGCAAATGCACTTTTACGTAGAGTTCGAGATTTTGCACAAATAAAAGGTGATGGTACTATAGATATAGGTATTGCAAAATTTGCTCTAAAAGCATTACATGTAGACGCTCATGGTTTAGATGAAATGGATAATAAAATTCTTATCACTATTATCGATAAATTTAAAGGAGGCCCTGTAGGAATTACAACACTAGCTACTGCAGTTAGTGAAAGTGCCGAAACTATTGAAGAAGTTTATGAACCCTTTTTAATTCAGCAAGGTTTTATTATGCGAACTCCTCGAGGTAGAGAAGTAACTGAGCATGCTTACAAACATTTAGGCAAAATTAAAGGAAGTGTTCAAGGTGGTCTTTTTTAACCATAATTAGTTTATACCCTTTTAAAAAAGGGTATAAACCCCTTTGTTATTTAAGGGTTAAACCCCTTGACAACTGACAATTAGCATTGTAGTTTTACAACAAAAACTATGAAAACTTCTGTTTTACTTATTATCTTAATTTTATGCAACACTTCTGCATTACTTTCAGAATCAATTTCACATGTAGTAAGGGATATAAATCCATGGCTATTTGTTGCCTTAGAAATATTACTTTTACTCGGCTATTATTTCAATAAAACAATAAAAGAAATTAGACAAACATTCGATTTTGACTGTAACGATTTAAACTTACTTGTCACAAAATCTAAAAAATAAATTGAAAATTTTGGCTTGATAAACTTCTTTATTTACTAGTTCAAAATATAATGTATGACCATTATAAAAACAAATTGTTCAGTATCATTTTTCTAGTTACTCAGTGTAACCTCAATTAAGCGGTCTTCTGCCAATGAAAATTTGCAAGACTCATAAGAAGGTGCCGAAAATTTTGGTTTTACATTATTTGAAAACCCATAAGGTTCTTTCGGAATTCCTAGAAAATTAAGATTAAATTCATCATCAGAATTTTCATCATGAAACATGGAAAAGGCATAGTCACCTTTTGGTAAATCGTTGATTTTTATAATTTCAGTAGTGTTTTTAACCGTTATATAATAATGCTTGATAGCGGCTTCTCGTTTTAAAAAATTTTCACCTTTATTAAAAACTCCAATTCTAATTCTACCCTCAAGTATTCCAATATTTTCTATTTGAATAGTCAACTGGGGATTTTCATAGGAAACATTGCTTGACAAAAGGATAAAACAAATTAGTAAGTAGTTCATTATTGTAATATTTAAATTATAAAAAGTCAATTTATTATGCAATATACTTAATAAAAGTTTGATATTTTTATTAATACCTGAACTATTCAATATCTATGGTATTAAAAACACCCCAAGGAACCCGTTTTCTTAAATTTTTAATAAGTATGCTCTAGTCAATGTCCATTGTGCTTGTTCAATAGTTATTTATTCCGTTATTTCTATAGTATTAGATATAAATTTTGCTATTTCAGAACCTACATTTATATTTTTAAATTGCAATTTTAAAAAATAAACTATCTTTAAGAACATAATAAAATATTATGTTAATAACTTTGATTGAAAGTAGAGTAAAACAACTTGAAACAGACTTGAGTGAAACCTTTTTTAACATCGAATTAATAAAAACTGATTTTCAAATTTGATATCAATTAAAAATAGTACTATAAAGTGGTCATCCCTCATCAAAACAGAAGCTAAACGTCTTGGTTTTCTTTCTTGTGGCATAAGCAAAGCTGAATTTTTAGAAGCTGAAGCACCTCGATTAGAAAAATGGTTAAACCAAAATATGCACGGTGAAATGCTGTATATGGAAAATCATTTTGACAAACGGCTTGACCCAACAAAACTGGTAGAAGGCTCAAAATCGGTAATTTCTTTACTCCTTAATTATTATCCCGAAAAGGAACAAGTTGATGATTCTTTTAACATCTCTAAATATGCCTATGGCACAGATTATCATTTTGTAATAAAGGACAAACTAAAAAGTTTACTAACCTTTATTCAAACTGAAATTGGAGAAGTAAACGGCAGAGCTTTTGTAGATTCTGCCCCTGTATTAGATAAAGCCTGGGCTGCAAAAAGTGGCTTAGGTTGGATTGGCAAACACAGCAACCTATTAACCCAGCAAGTGGGTTCCTTTTACTTTATTGCGGAACTTATTATTGATCTAGACTTAAATTATGATGCTCCAACAACTGATCATTGTGGAACCTGCACAGCATGTATTGACGCTTGTCCTACTCAAGCAATTACTGAACCATATGTTGTCGATGGCAGTAAATGCATTTCCTATTTTACGATTGAATTGAAAAATGAAATTCCCAGTTCTGTTAAAGGTCAATTTGACGATTGGATGTTCGGCTGTGACATATGTCAAGATGTTTGTCCATGGAATCGCTTTTCAAAATCACACCAAGAACCACTATTTAATCCGCATCCAGAGCTTCTAGAAATGACAAAAAAAGATTGGACTGAACTCACTGAAGATGTATTTAAAAGAGTATTTAAAAAATCGGCAGTTAAGCGAACAAAATTTACAGGTTTGCAACGCAATATTAGATTTTTAGACGAATAGTGCTAAATTTGTAAGCTTATATCAAACTGGCCTAATCCAGTTTATTAGTTTAATCAAATCTTTTTTTATGGATAGTCGCAAGAAAAAAAATGAAGCTTTAAAATACCATGCTTACCCAAAACCTGGAAAAATAGAAGTTGTACCAACAAAAAAATATGCTACACAACGTGATTTATCACTAGCATATTCTCCAGGCGTTGCTGAACCTTGTTTAGCTATAGAAAAAAATCCATCTGACGCCTATAAATATACATCAAAAGGAAATTTAGTTGCGGTTATTACTAATGGAACTGCAGTTTTAGGATTAGGAAATATTGGGCCCTTAGCCTCTAAACCCGTAATGGAAGGTAAAGGCTTACTTTTTAAAATTTTTGCAGATATTGATGTATTTGATATCGAAGTAGACGCTACAGATGTAGATAAATTTGTTGAAACCGTAAAAGCTATTGCTCCAACGTTTGGAGGAATTAACTTAGAGGACATAAAAGCTCCAGAAGCATTTGAAATAGAAAGAAGATTAAAAGAAGAACTGGACATTCCAGTAATGCATGATGATCAGCATGGAACCGCAATTATTTCTGCCGCAGCATTAAAAAACGCTATTGAAATTGCTAAAAAAGACATTACGAAAATACAGATTGTTGTTAGTGGAGCTGGTGCAGCTGCAGTTTCATGTACGAGACTCTATATTAAATTAGGTGCAAACCCTAAAAATATAGTAATGTTAGATAGTAAAGGAGTTATTCGTAAAGATAGAGGAACACTAACTACTGAAAAAGCAGAATTTGCTACAGAAAGAGACATACACACTTTAGAAGAAGCTATGAATGATGCCGATGTATTTATCGGCTTGTCTCAGCCAGGTATTGTAACTGCGGCTATGATTAAATCAATGGCAGAGACCCCAATTGTTTTTGCATTAGCAAATCCAATTCCTGAAATTGATTACAACTCAGCAGTAAAAGCTCGTAAGGATATTATTATGGCAACGGGTAGATCTGATAATCCGAACCAAGTAAATAATGTCTTAGGTTTCCCATTTATTTTTAGAGGAGCTTTAGACGTACGTGCCACTAAAATTAACGAAGAAATGAAATTGGCGGCAGTACATGCATTAGCTAATTTAGCCAAACACCCAGTACCTGAGCAAGTAAATATTGTTTATGATGAAGTTAGCTTAACTTTTGGTAAAGAATATATAATACCAAAACCTTTTGACCCAAGATTAATATATGAAATACCACCGGCAGTTGCTAAAGCTGCAATGGATAGTGGTGTTGCCACTGAACCTATTAAAGATTGGGATAAGTATAGAGACGAATTAATGGAACGCTTAGGAACAGGAAGCAAAGTTATTCGCTTATTACACAACAGAGCAAAAAGCAATCCTAAAAAAGTAGTATTTGCAGAAGCTGATCATTTAGATGTTTTAAAAGCGGCTCAAATTGTATACGATGAAGGTATTGGCACCCCTATTCTTTTAGGAAGAAAAGAAACCATTTTAGGTCTAAAACGAGAGATTGGTTTTTCAGGTGATGTTGAAATTATTGACCCTAAAACTGATGAAGAAGTAACGAGAAAAAATAGATTTGCCAAAAGTTATTGGAAAGCAAGGCAACGAAATGGTATAAAATTATTAGATGCTCAAAAATTAATGAGAGAACGAAATTATTTTGCCGCCATGATGGTAAATGAAGGTGAAGCAGATGCCGTAATTACCGGTTATTCTAGAAATTACTCTTCTGTTGTAAAACCGATATTAGAGTTAATTGGAATGAAAGATGGTGTAACCAGAGTAGCTGCAACTAATTTGATGTTGACCAAAAGGGGTCCAATATTTTTATCGGATACCACTATTAATCTAGACCCAACTGCTGAACAATTGGCAAAAATATCGCAGCTAACAGCATCACTAGCTAAAATATTTCATATTAAACCCAACATTGCCATGTTATCGTATTCAAATTTCGGATCGTCTGACAATAAAAATGCGACGAAAATAGCAAAGGCTATTGAATACATTCACAAAGAATATCCTAATGTGGTTATAGATGGTGAAATACAAGCTGATTTTGCCTTAAACCCAGAAATGCTTAAAAAAGAATTTCCATTTTCTAAATTAGTAGATAAAAAAGTAAACGTACTTATTTTTCCGAATTTAGACGCTGCAAACATCACCTACAAATTAATGAAAGAATTATATGATGCTGAATCCATTGGTCCAATAATGTTAGGCCTTAAAAAACCTGCTCATATTATTCAATTGGGAGCCAGTGTAGACGAAATGGTAAACATGGCAGCGGTTGCTGTTATTGACGCACAAGAATGTGAGAAAAGGAAATGCTAATTGACTGAAAAATAATAGCAAATTTTTAAAACACAAATAGTAAAAAGACTGATTTTATTTATTGAAATCAGTCTTTTTTTACATTAGGGTTATTAAGAATAAAATTTTTTAGGCATCGTTGCCTAAAATAATCTCAAAACCTAAAATTCTAAGATCATTAAACGTTAAACTCACAATCGTTTCAACAATTTTTTCGCCATTCAAAATTTAAAAACTACATTTACGGATTGAATTAAGAACTCTAACTACTCAATCTAAAATGATTACTCATCTTAATGGAAAATTAGTAGAAAAGAACCCCACTTATGTCATAATTGAATGTAATGGAGTTGGTTATTTTCTAAACATTTCTTTGAACACTTATTCCAAAATTCCCGATGCGGAAGCCTTAAAATTATATACTTACTTATATATTAAAGAAGATTCTCATACGCTGTTTGGTTTTGCTGATAAAGTTGAACGTGAAATATTTAAACTTCTTATTTCTGTTTCTGGTGTCGGACCAAGTATTGGTAGAACAATGCTATCTTCAATGACGCCTGAACAAATACAGCACGCCATTGCTTCTGAAGATGTTGCCACCATACAATCTGTAAAAGGAATAGGTGCCAAAACGGCACAACGAGTAATCATAGATTTACGCGACAAAATTGTTAAAACTTACGAAATCTCAGAAGATTCTGCATTCAACCACAATACTATTAGAGATGAAGCGTTATCTGCTTTAGAAGTACTCGGGTTTTCGCGAAAACAAGTGGAAAAAATAGTACAAAAAATAATTCAAGAAGCCCCTAACACCTCTCTTGAAAACATCATTAAGCAAGCGTTAAAAATCTTGTAAAACTTTGAAAATCAACTTAAAAAAGACATATAGTCTATTTTTATTATTACTGTTTTTTGCATCAACCCCCATTTTTGCTCAAACACCCCCTTCTGCCCCAAACCCAAAAGACACAACTAAAGTAAGCGTCTCAAAACCAGTTACTAAAAATGTCGAAACGGTAAATAGAGATACTTTACCTGATTTGCCTTACAATTTTAAGCGTGATCAGAAAGGCAGTCTTTTCCTTGATAACTTATCAGAATACGAAATTCTTTATGACGCCGAATCCAAACAATACATTTTTGTAAAAAAAGTTGGTGATTATTATGTAAAGCACCCATCATACATGACTGAAGATGAGTACAAAGAGTACCGTCTTAAGAAAGATATGATAGATTACTTTAAAGAAAAAGTAAGTGCAGTGAGTGGTCGAAATAAGGATAGTGACGCTCAAAAGAACTTAATGCCAAGGTATTATGTGAAATCAGATCTTTTTGAAAATATTTTTGGCGGAAACACAATCGAAGTAAACCCACAAGGTTCTGTCTTGGTTAAGATGGGTATTTTATTTCAAAAAGTTGAAAACCCTCAATTGTCTGAACGCAACCGTCAAAGCACTACGTTTGATTTTGATGCAGAAATTAATGCAAGTCTAAATGCAAAAGTAGGTAAGCGATTACGTGTAAACGCTGCTTTTGATACGCAATCAACATTTAACTTTCAAAATCAAATAAAATTAGAATATACACCTACTGAAGACGATATTATTCAAAAAATTGAAGTTGGTAATATTAGTATGCCTATTCAAAATTCATTAGTAAGTGGAGCACAAAATCTTTTTGGATTTAAGACTCAGTTACAATTTGGTAAAACAATGGTAACAGGCGTCTTCTCACAACAAAAATCACAAACCACCTCGGTTGCAGCCGAAGGTGGTGCTACCATTTCTGAGTTTGAAATGAGTGCTAGTAATTATGATGACAACCGACATTTCTTTCTATCGCAACGCTTTCGTGACGACTTCAATAGTGCTATGGCTAGGGTACCATTAATAAGTAGCTCAAAACAAGTTACACAAATTGAAGTTTGGGTTACCAACAAGAATAACACAACTGAAGATGTCCGTAGTATAGTTGCATTGGCCGATTTAGGTGAAAATGACCCTACAAATATTCACTCTAGTTTAGTAAGTTCTGCAGCGGGTAAAAAAGACCCTTCCAATGATGCCAACAGTATTATTAATTTTTTAACACCTAATGGAGGTATTAGAGATATTTCAACCGTAAGTTCTACTTTAGCTGGCTATCAACAAGGAACCGATTATACCATTTTAGAAAATGCTAGAAAGTTAGTTCTAGGTATAGATTTCACATTAGATCCGCAACTCGGATATATTACGTTAAACAGAAGATTGGCAGATAGTGAAATATTAGCTGTAGCTTTTGAATATTCAGACAGTAGTGTAGCAGGTGAAAATGTTTTCCGTGTTGGTGAACTCTCTACCGATGGTGTTACTGCTCCAGCCAATTTAGTGGTAAAATTATTGCGTAGTGAAATTGTGAATACCACAATACCGATGTGGGATTTAATGATGAAAAATGTATACGCATTACCAGGGGCATATCAATTAAACGCAGATGGGTTTAGACTTGAATTAATGTATCAAGATGATGAAGAAGGTGTTCCTTTAAATATCTTACAACATGCAACTACTCCAGGTGTAAATGATAAAACATTACTAAACTTAACACGACTTGATCGTTTAGATCAATCAAATGACCCAGTTCCTAATGGTGATGGTTTGTTTGATTTTATTGAAAGTCTTACTATAAATTCTCAAGATGGGTATGTTATTTTTCCAACTGTAGAACCTTTTGGAAACAGTAATACTTCTAATGCTAACAACCCTGGCGAATTAGGCGAAATACTAACTGACGCAGCCGACAACCAGTATGTGTTTACAGAATTGTATGACAGAACAAAATCACAAGCACAAAACGACTTTCAATACAAAGATAAATATGTTATTAAAGGTTATTTTAAAACAGAAAATGATAGAGGAATTCCTTTAGGGGCCTTTAACGTAACAAAAGGTTCTGTTACTGTTACTTCAGGAGGAAGAGAGTTGCTAGAAGGTGTTGATTATGTGGTAGACTACATTTCAGGTTCTGTTCAAATTATCAACCCGAATTTGACCGCATCTAATGCTCCAATTAACGTATCAGTAGAAAACAATAACGGATTTAATCAACAACAACGTAGTTATTTAGGAGTTGACATTCAACATGTTTTTTCAGATAATTTTGCGATAGGTGGTACGCTTATTAATATGAGTGAAAAACCTTATGGTAAAATGCAATTTGGTCAAGAATCTGTAAACAATACACTTGCTGGATTTAATTTAAGCTATCAAACCGAAGTTCCTCAATTTACAAAGTGGGTTAACAAACTACCAAATATTGATACTGATGTAACTTCTAATTTTTCTATTCGTGCAGATGCTGCTTATTTAATGCCAGGTACCGCAAAAAATAAAAATGGTGGTATTGAAGGCGAAAATGCATCCTATATAGATGACTTTGAAGCTTCACAAATTCCATTAGATATTAGTTCTTACAGACAGTGGTTTTTAGCCAGTGTACCTCAAAATCAGAATTCACCTGATTTGCAATTTTATAATGATGCTGATACAGATCAATTAAAATATGGTAAAAAAAGATCACAACTATCATGGTACACCATTGATAGATTGTTTTATGGTAACTCATTAAAACCTAATAACATTGACGAATCTGAGCTATCAAGAGCAGAAGTTCGGCAAGTAGGTTACAACGAATTATTCCCTGAATTAGACTTAGACATTACACAATCAAATATTGTTAATACATTAGATTTAGCTTATTTCCCTGAAGAGCGTGGCTCTTATAATTTCGATACTCAAAATGTACTCAACGGAAAATTTACAGATCCTGAAAATCGTTGGGCTGGGATTATGCGATCATTAAATACTACAGATTTTCAACAAGCCAATGTAGAATATATTCAATTTTGGTTAATGGATCCTTATGAAAATTATTCAATAAAACCTGAAGAAGGTGGACCTACAAATGTAAACTCAGGTGACTTTGGTGGGGAGTTGTATTTCAACTTAGGTAATATTTCTGAAGATATTTTAACAGATAACCGAAGAATGTATGAAAACGGTTTACCTGAAGATGGCGTTAAAATTGCTAAGCCTAATATTGGAGCAAATGTTGACGAAACAGCTTGGTCAGATATTCCCGTTAAACAATCATTAATTTATGCTTTTACAGAAAAAGATAACGAAAGACCCAATCAAGATTTAGGATTAGATGGATTAAAGGACGATGAAGAAGCTACTCGTTTTGGAACACAATTTGGCCCTGACCCCGCTAACGATAATTACAACTTTTTTAGAGGTAGTGATTTAGATGCTTCAGATGCATCCATAATAACGCGTTATAGAAATTTCAATAAAACACAAGGCAATTCACCTACTATAAATAACTCAACAGAATCATACCCAACGGCCGCAAGTTCTTTTCCTGATATTGAAGACATTAATAAAGATCAGACCATGAGTACGGTTGAAGGTTATTTTCAATACAAGGTAAATATAGATCCATCTAACTTTATTGTTGGTCAAAATAACATTGTAGATGAAAAAATTGTAGCAGTTACATTAGCTGATGGCACACAACAGCAAACAAAGTGGTACCAATTTAGAATCCCAATATCGACACCTGACGAGACAGTAGGTAATATTTCAGATTTTAATTCCATCCGCTTTATGAGGATGTTCTTAACAAAATTTAAAGTGCCTGTTGTATTGCGTTTTGGAGAATTAGAATTGGTTCGTGGTGATTGGAGAAGATATACTAAAACCTTAGATGATGCTATTGACCCACCTCAAGAATTAACTGAGGCGGAAAATAGAAACTTTGAGGTAGGCGTAGTTAATGTTCAAGAAAACGAAGGAAAAACACCTATTCCTTATGTTTTACCTCCGGGCTTACAACGTGAGCGTTTACAAGGTACAACCACTTTGCAAGAACAAAACGAACAGTCGTTATTAATTAGAATAAAGGACTTACTACCTGGAGAAACAAGGGCTGTTTATAAAAATACTCAGTTTGACATGCGAATGTTTAATACGTTAAAAATGTTTGTGCATGCAGAAGCTATTGCTGGACAGTTAGGCCTTAACGATGATGACATCGTAGCTATAATTAGAATGGGTAGTGACACCGATGATAACTTTTATCAATATGAACTACCTTTAAAAATAACACCTTTTGGTGCTAGTTTTGATGAAGAAATTTGGCCAGAAGAAAATGATATAATCGCTGACTTAAAAGCGTTTGGACAATTAAAAATTGAGCGGGTATCAACATCTACTTCAGTAACAGATGTGTACCCTAGTGAAACTGCGGAACCTGATGCTAGGTTACGTATGAAAGGAAATCCAAATTTAGGAAATATTAAAACCATAATGATAGGTCTAAAAAACAGATCAAACATGTCTAAAAGTGCAGAATTGTGGTTTAATGAATTACGAGTTACTGATTATGATAATGAAGGCGGTTGGGCAGCTGTTGTAAATGCTGATGCCAATTTTGCAGATTTTGCAGACTTTTCGGTTTCAGGTAGAGCTAACTCTCAAGGTTTTGGTTCACTCGAGCAAACAGTAAATGAACGAAGTCAAGAAGATGCAAAACAATACGACGTTATCAGTAATATAAACGTAGGCCAATTATTACCTAAATCTGCAGGAATTAAAATTCCATTAAATGTGAGCTATGGAGAAGAATTTGCAGATCCAAAATGGAATCAGAAATATCAAGACGTTCGTTTCAGTAAAAATGATGCGGAAGCTGAAAGCTCAAGAGATTATACCAAACGTAGAAGTTTAAATCTTATTAATGTTAGAAAAGAACGCACAAATCCTGAAAAGAAAACACGTTTTTATGATGTTGAGAATTTATCCGTTTCATATGCATATAATGACACCTACCACAAAGATTATGTAGTAGAAAAATTCTTAGATCAAAATGTAAGAGCTGCAGCTAATTATAATTATGCATTTAAGCCAATAGAATTTGAACCTTTTAAAAATTCACAATATTTAGAAAAAAATAGCCTCTTCAAATTTGTAAAAGATTTTAATCTAAATCCATTGCCAACTTCAATATCTGTAAATTCAAACATCATAAGAAGCTATAACCAACAAGCTTCAAGGGCTCTAGTATCTGGATTTGAACCTATAGAGTTTACACAAAGAAGATTTCTATTTGATTGGGACTATAATATTGCTTATGACCTTACCAAATCTTTACAATTTAGCTTTAGAGCGGCCACTAGTTATATTAATGATTTAAAAGATGATGACACACAAGAGGTACTTACAGACCGCTTATTTGATAATTTCTTTAGTATAGGAAGACCAAATCAATACCATCAAACCTTAGACGCTACTTATAAAATACCATTAAGTAAAATTTCTTGGTTCGACTTTTTAAACGGAACCTATAGTTATACCGCTGATTTTGATTGGCAAGCGTCTGCTCAAGAATATGTAGATGAAATAGGGAATACGGTTCAAAATGCCAATACACATACTTTTTCTGCAGATTTAGACATGACCAAGTTATATAAAAGAACAGGTCTATTAGATTTGGCTAAGAAAAAGACGAAGAGACCTAAAAGAGTTAAAAACGCTAAAAAACGAGATTCTACGACAAAGAAAATAGCTGCTCCAAGAACAAGAAGAAAGGTTATCAACACTAAAAATACAACTGGAGGGCAAAAAGCTCTACAAGGACTTGTAGATGTGGTTACTTCTGTTAAGAAAATTAGAATTGCATATTCAGAACAAAATGGTACTGTTTTACCTGGCTATACACCTGAAATAGGATTTCTTGGAAGAGACAGATATAATGGTAGCCTCGCTCCTACTTTTGGTTTTGTATTTGGTAGCCAAAGTGACATAAAAGACTTAGCTGCCGCTAATGCCTGGTTAGTATCAAGAGACACTTCAACTGCTGGCGGACGTGTAGCAGATCCCTATTACAGTAAAACATTTACCAATACACATTTAAGCAAACTAGATATTAATGCTGATGTTAGACCTTTTAAAGATTTTAACATAGAACTATCAGCAAATAAAATATTTACAAGTAACAAATCGCAACAAATAGATGTTATAAATGGAGAGCTAACAGATCAACCTTTTAATGAAGTTGGTAATTTTAGTATCAGTCATTTTATGTTAGGTAAAGCTTTTGATGGCGATGGCGATGCTACTTTCGATGAATTTAAAGCTAATAGGGCTATTATTCAACAACGATTGGCACAGCAATCTGGAGCAAATGTTTCAGGCTTTGGAGAAAACAGCCAACAAGTTCTAATTCCAGCATTCTTAGCAACGTATTCCGGTCGAGATGCTAGTAAAGTCAAACTAAGTGCATTTAGAGATATTCCTATTCCGAATTGGCGTTTAAGTTATAAGGGGTTCATGAAATTCAAATGGTTTAAAAAACACTTTAGAAGTTTTATTGTTGAGCATGAATACAATTCAAGCTATCAAGTTATAGGGTTTAATAATAATCTATTACGTACTGAGACCAACAAGTATTCAGAATTAGATGATAATGGAAACTATAGACCTGAAAAAATATTTTCTGGAATAAACTTAGTTGAAGAGTTCAATCCATTAATAAAAGTGGATATGCGTATGAAAAACTCTTTCTCTGTTAGGGCAGAACTTAAACAGGACAAAACATTGAACTTAAATGTTAGCAACAATACCATCACAGAGATAAGAGGTAAAGAATATGTCTTAGGTTTGGGTTACCGTTTAAAAGATGTGAAGTTAAAAATGAGAACAGGTAATTCAATCACTAGTTTTAAAGGTGATATTACTTTGTCAGGAGATGTTAGCATCCGTAATAATTCTACTACCATTCGTTCTATCGATGTTTTAAACAACCAAGTAACGGGAGGACAACGCTTACTTTCATTTAAATTTAAAGCTGATTATGCGTTAAACAAGAATTTATTAGCCTCATTTTATTATGACCAGAATAGTTCTCGTTTTTTAATATCAACTACTTTTCCAAGAAAATCTGTTAGTGCCGGTATTCAAATTCGTTACACTATTGGGAACTAATCACAAGACTAAACTTAATCAACACACATAAAAAATCAAAGAAAACTCAATAATTAATAAGCTCTTACCATTTTAAGTCATCTTCTTCTTATTGTTATTCTAAGTAAATAATTATCGCATTTTTTAACGCTAAAGATGTTTAATATTTAGTGCCAAAAACATTATAAAATTTGAAGGAGTAATTTTACTAAACAAATGATTTTAGGATACCCTATTTATTTACTAACTTTGTTTTCTAATTAATATACATTATATGAATATTCCTGCAGAATTAAAATACACTAAAGACCACGAGTGGGTTAAAATTGATGGTGACATTGCCACCGTTGGTATCACCGATTTCGCACAAAGCGAGTTAGGCGACATTGTTTATGTTGATGTTGACACACTAGACGAAACTGTTGATAAGGACGAAGTTTTTGGTTCTGTTGAGGCTGTAAAAACGGTATCAGATTTGTTTATGCCTTTATCTGGTGAAGTAATTGAATTTAATGAAGACTTAGAAGACAGCCCTGAAAGTGTAAATTCAGATCCTTATGGAGATGGGTGGATGATTAAACTTAAAATTAGCGATTCTTCGCAGATTGATAATTTATTAGATGCTGAAGCGTATAAAGCAGTTATTGGAGCGTAACGCTTTAGCCGTTGCCATTTTTATAACCCTTCTAGTTACCCTTTTAAGTCTAATATCTTTAAATGGGATAGCTAAGATAAATGTAAGTAATTCTGATAAATATGGTCACTTTATAGCCTATTTCACTTTAGGAGCAAGCTGGTTATATGTTTACAGGTCACGTTTTAACAGATGGCTTTATATTGTTGCATCGCTTATTGTTTTCGGCATGGTTCTTGAAGTACTTCAGGGAACTTTAACCACATATCGCACTGCTGACTGGCATGACGAAGTTGCAAATGCTTCAGGTGTGATTTTGGCATATCTAGTGTCTTATTTGTGGTTTATAAAACGAGAGAATTAAAAATAATTCTTGTATAAGTAAATTTATTTATTAAATTAGCAAAGAAATTAACACTATTTATCAATGGAAACTAAAAAAAGCCCAAAAGCAAATTTAGAAAATTACAGCAAACTGTTTGTACAGTTAGGTCTGGTATTAGCATTACTTATTGTTTATGTAGGTATAGAATATAAAACGTTTGAAAGAGATATCGACGATTTAGGCGTTCTTAACATGGGTGAAGAAATAGAAGAAGACATTCCAATCACAGAACGTATTGAACAAATAAAACCACCTCCACCACCTCCACCAGCTCCTGAAGTTATTGAAGTTGTAGAAGATGAAAAAGAAGTGGAAGAAACCATGTTAGAATCAACAGAAACTGACGAAAATGAAGTTGTTGAAGTTGAAGAAATTGTTGAAGTTGTTGAGGCTGAAGAAGTAGCTGAAGATGTTCCTTTTGCTATTATTGAAGATGCACCAATATTTCCTGGATGTAAAGGAAGTAAGGCAGAATTAAAAAAATGTCTTCAAAAATCTATTGAAAAACATGTGGGTAGAAAATTTAACACAAGCTTAGCTGGAGATTTAGGTTTAGATCCTGGTAAAAAGAAAGTATATGTCGTTTTTAAAATAGATAAAAATGGTAATATTGTTGATGTTAGAGCAAGAGGTCCTCACGCTAGATTAGAAAAAGAAGGAATTAGCGTAGTTAATTCATTACCTAAAATGATTCCTGGAAAACAACGTGGTAGACCAGTAGGCGTAAAATACACACTCCCAATTACTTTATTAGTTGAGTAAGAAATCCAAAAAAAGATTTATTAAAAAGGACTATCTTTATAAAAGATGGTCCTTTTTTTAATTATTAAAAGCTCATCCTAGTTGAATTTTAAACTCATTTTAGCATTTTTAGACTATTATTTTTGTGTAATTCGCAAAAACACACCCTTAATTGTTAAAAAAATAAAAATAACATATTCAACATAATATTTACATTTCAAACTTTTTCTCAAAGAATTCCCTAAAACATTGATATATCTTTTTTCTTTTGGATTTTCTTATAAATATTTAACCAAACTGAATTTTAGTATCCTATATGATATTTATCATTCTTTTTTCACTCCAGAATTAAGACCTTAGTACTCTTATAAAGAAGTAGATAATCATATCCACTTAAAAATTAGTATTAAACTTAAATATTTATATTATGGAAGTTAAAAAGAATCCCAAAGCTAAATTAGAAAATTACAGTGGGTTATTTTTGCAATTAGGTTTAGCACTTTCTTTACTCATTGTATATGTTTCCATACAACATAGAGTATATGAAAGATCGGTATCAGACCTCGCAGGTCTTATAATGGAAGAACAAATTGTAGAAGATATACCTATTACAGAAAGAATTGAACAAATAAAACCACCTCCACCTCCACCTCCTGCCCCAGAAGTTATTGAAGTTGTAACAGATGAAGCAGAAGTTGAAGAAACAATGCTTGAGTCAACTGAAATTGACCAAGACGACAAGGTTGAAGTTACTTTGGATCAAGTTGAAGAAGTTGTTGAAGAGGAAGTAATTTTAGATGATGTTCCATTTGCAATTATTGAAGACGCCCCAATTTTCCCTGGATGTAAAGGCAATAAAGCAGCATTAAAAAAATGCTTACAGGAAAAAATCATGAAACATGTTGGTAAAAATTTCGACGTCAATCTTACAAATGAATTAGGATTAGAAGCAGGTAAAAAAAGAGTAATTGTACTTTTTAGTATAGACCGTACTGGAAATATAAGTAAAGTACAAGCAAGAGGTCCTCATGCAAGATTAGAGAAAGAAGCCATTAGAGTTGTAAATTCTCTACCTAAAATGATCCCCGCAAAACAACGTGGTATTCCTGTTGGGGTAAAATATACATTACCTATTACTTTAGAAGTAAGAATATAAATCATTCGTTAGTTACATAATTTCAATCTTGGTATGTTTATTGATGTTAACATAGTTTTAACACTTTAAACATACCATTATGAATTTTTCAAAACAAACCAACAAAAATCAACCACCAACCGAGAAATTCTACCGCAGTTCAGCTCTTTTTATGCAGCTAGGCTTGGTATTAGCTTTATTAATTGTTTACCTCTCTTTAGAGTACACATCAACCAAAACTGTATTTATTTTAGATGATGTAGTTCATGAAGAAGGAACAACATATGTATTTAATGCACCACAAGCAATAATTATCGAGAGAAAATCAGCACCTCAAGAACCTCCGATTATGAAAAAGGTGAAATTAGTAGAACCAAAAATAGTTCCTAATGAAACTCCTACTGAAACCTTTATTGATTTACCTCCTGATGAAACTACCACTACAGAAAAAATAAATGGTATAATAGAAGTCGTTATCAAAGAAAGTGACATAGCACCAATACCATTTACAGTTTTAGAAGAAGCACCCATATTTCCTGGTTGTGAAGACTTGAAAAACGAAGCTGCAAAAACATGTTTTACCAAGCAAATGACCAAATTTGTAAATAGAAATTTTGATGCAAGTATTGCAGAGGGATTGAGCTTATCTGGTAAACAAAAAATTTATGCTCAATTTACTATTGGTAAAAATGGATTAGTAACTGATATTCAAATTAGAGCACCTCATAAAAGCTTAGAGAAAGAAGCGTTACGCGTAATAGAAAAGTTACCCGAAATGATCCCTGGAAAACAACGTAAAAAAGCAGTTCCTGTAAAATATACGTTACCTATTATTTTCCAAATTGAATAATTATTCTTTTAAAACATACAATAACAAATCCCGCAACCTTGTGGGATTTATTATTGTATTAAAATCGCTATTTTTGCATATTAAATAAATGACAAATGAACATTAATGAACACTTAGACTCTACCTATCTTAAAACTGCCGTACAAGCAGGTATTTCAGAAGATGAAACACGTAAAAACGTAATTAAACTAATTGAGGAAGCTATTACTGAAAACTTCAAATTAGTCATGATAAGACCAACGTTTGTTTCCCTTGCAAAAGAATTGATTACTAAAGCTAACAGTGATGTTCAAGTGGGTACGGTAATAGGGTTTCATGAAGGTACTTTTACTATTGAAGAAAAATTGACTGAAGCCAAAGAAGCAATTAAAAATGATGTTGATGAATTAGATTTTGTAATTAATTATCCAGCATTTTTAAATGGTAATATCAATCTGATAAAAAGTGAGGTTTTTAAATGCTCAAAAATTGGATTAGAAAATGGTAAAATTGTAAAGTGGATTATTGAAATAGCGGCCTTATCGGACAATGAAATTGTTGCCATTACTCAAATTATTAGAGATGTGATTTTAAGTAATTTCGGTGAAGAAAAGGCTTCAAGTGTTTATGTAAAATCGTCAACTGGCTTTTTTAAAACAAGTGATAATAAAACTTCTGGAGCTACATTTGAAGGTATGAAATTGATTGTAGAAAATGCCAAACCCTTACAAAGTAAAGCTGCGGGTGGAGTTAAGAACTATGAAGATGCTGTTAAAATGATTAATTTAGGTGTGAACAGAATAGGCACTTCCGCTGCGAAAAGTATTGCAGATGGAGGCTCAACTAACGATAATTATTAATTTATGGAAAAATCAGATTTTTTTGCTCATAAGACTGCCGTAATAGACGACAATTGTAAAATTGGTAAGGGGACAAAAATTTGGCACTTTAGTCATATCATGTCTAATTGTGTTATAGGAGAAAACTGTAGTTTTGGACAAAATGTAGTGGTATCACCAGATGTCATTTTAGGTAGTAATGTAAAAGTTCAAAATAACGTTTCAATTTACACCGGTGTTATTTGTGAAGATGATGTTTTTTTAGGTCCGTCAATGGTATTTACAAACGTTATTAACCCTAGAAGTGCAATTGCCAGAAAAGATGAATACAAAAAAACTTTAGTAAAAAAAGGAGCTAGTATTGGAGCAAATGCCACTATTGTTTGTGGAAATTCTATAGGTGAGTTCTCACTTATTGGAGCTGGTAGTGTTGTAACTAAAGAAATTCCCGCATATGCTTTAGTGGTAGGCAATCCTTCTAAACAAATTGGTTGGGTGAGCGAATATGGTCATCGATTGAATTTTGATGCAAAAGGTTTTGCTATCTGCCCTGAGAGTAAAGAGAAATATCAGTTAAATAATAATAAGGTAGCCAAAATATATTAATACCTTTGCCAAAATTTAACAAAACTAGTATCGAATGAGAGTCCGGAAAGGACACTTAGTTAAAATTACAAATTCCAACCCAGAGCATTAATAAAAAAATAGGTTGGTGAAAATAAATTTAAATGAAATATCTCTTTATAATTATCCTTCTTATCTCTTCAAACGTCTTGCTTGGACAAGAAGATATTTATCCTATTTATAAGGGTTGCGATGCTGCAAGCGAAACTACTTTAGCTTCTTGTTTTAATCAAAACTTGACTAAAGATGTATTAGCAGCATTTGAAGTACCTAATAATGTAAAATCCGATAACTATAAAGGTACAGTTAGCGTTATATTTTTAGTTACAAAAACAGGAGAATTCGAAGTTTTATATGTTCGTTCTGCGTATAAAGAATTAGAAGCCGAAGCGAAAAGAGTTTTTGCTCTTTTACCAAAAGCTCAGCCAGCGACTTATAACGGTAGACCTATAGATATGCGATTTGGACTACCAATTCAAATACCACTAGGCTCACAGCCAACCCCTGGAAAAATAACTAAAGAAAGTACTGAAGAAAATGTCGTAGTAAATACACCAATAACACCAGTAACTCCGCCAACAACTCCTACTCCTCTTAATTCAAATACTCAAAAGAGAGACATACAAACGGCTGTTGTTAGTACTTATTTTCCAGAACATCAAAGTGAACTTAACATTCCATTTTCACATAGCACCTATGATGAGTTAAGTTATTACTATGATCAAAACGAAAACTCACATACAGGTTTTAAACCATTTTTATATAGCGAAACTTCCAAATATGTAGACTTAGACCTGCAAAAAACGAGTTTGTTTAAGGATAAATCCTCAAAATGGGGTAAAAAGTTGTGGAATGAACATTTTTTTAAAGTACAAAAAGAGGATTATTGGTTTACTATTGACCCACTTTTTGATTTGCAAATTGGTAAAGACAATTCAAACGATGTTGATTATACCTACAACAACACGAGAGCCATTCAAATTCAGGGTGGTTTGGGTAAAAACTTCAACTTTTCAGCTTCTATTTACGAAAGCCAAGGTCGCTTTGCTGATTATATAAACGACTTTGCAAGAGCCAACAAGCCTACTGAATCCTATGGCTTAGTGCCAGGCCGTGGTAAGGCTAAGATTTTTAAAACAAATAGTTTTGACTATCCTGTTGCAGAAGCCTATTTAACCTATACACCGAGTAAATTTTTTAATTTCCAATTTGGTCATGGTAAAAATTTTGTAGGTGATGGATATCGTTCCTTAATGTTATCAGATGCGGCATCTTCTTATCCTCATTTAAAAATTAGCACACAATTCTGGAAAATAAAATACACTAATACATGGATGTGGCTTGAAGATGTAAGACCTTCAGTAAATGTAGATAATTTAAGTGCTAGGAAATTTGTAGCCATGCATCATCTAAGTTATAATGTTACCAAAAGATTAAACGTGAGCTTATTTGAAGCTGCGATTACTAAAAAAGGTGAAAACAACGGGTTTGACATCAACTATTTTAATCCTATTATTTTTTACAGAGCTGTAGAGTTTTCAAGAGGATCACGAGGTGGTAACGCCATTATCGGATTAGGTACAAAATATAAAGTTTCTGATAATTTTTCTACTTATACACAATTCGTATTGGATGAATTAACGATTGGAAAAATATTTGATGGAAGTGGTTATTGGGCTAATAAATTTGGTATACAAATGGGTGCAAAGTATTATAATGCCTTTAATGTCGATAATTTATACTTACAAGGAGAATTTAACGTAGTTAGACCATATACTTTTTCTCATAAAGACCCTATTTTAAACTATGCCCATTACAATCAACCCTTGGGACATCCTTGGGGAAGCAATTTTTGGGAGTTTGTGGCCATTGCACGCTATAAAAAAGACAGATGGTTTGGTAGTGCTAAAATAAACATGGGTAATAAAGGTTTTGATATTAATGGTTTAAACTATGGAGGCAACATTTATCAAAGTTATGAAGATAGAACTAGTGATACCGGAATAGACTTGTTACAAGGTAATAATACCAGAATCTTTATTGCAGATTTTCAAGGTGGATACTTAGTGAATCCCGCAACAAACACGAAATTATTTGCAGGAATCACCTTTAGAAAATTCAATCCGGCTCAGGCTATAACAGATACTGCCATTGATAATTCAACATGGTTTACTTTTGGATTAAAAGCAGATTTATTTAATTGGTATTTCGATTTTTAAGATGAAGTATAAAATAGTAACAGGTATACTATTTTTTACTATCAACTTAACATTGTGGCCTCAAAATGAGGGGCACACTTCTTTGCATCTCGAATATTTCTACGGTACTATTCTTAAGCACAAAAATAAGGTTTCACACCTGGCAATTACCAATCCAGATGGGTTTATTTTAAGTTACAATCATAAAACAACTCCGAAGAACAACAACTTGGCAGCGTATAACTTTCCTGATTGGGGTATTTCTTTTATCTATCACAATTTTGACAATGCGGTATTAGGTGAAACATTTACAACTCAACTTAATTATTCGTTATATTTTGGTAATAGAACTCGTGAAAATCTATTTTATATAAAGCTAGGCCAAGGCATTGCGTATAATACAAATCCTTTTGATTTAGAAACCAATAATAAAAATATCGCTTTTGGTTCTCATTTATTAGCGAACACAACGCTCGGTATTAATTATAAACATAAAAAGGTTTTTAATGCCTTTGACGCCACCTTTGGCTTAATGCTTTCACATTATTCTAATGGAACCATAAAGTCTCCTAATTTAGGACTTAATACACTTTCGTTCACAACAGGAATTAGTTATAATTTTGACGCAAATAATCCTATTGATTATAGTCAACCCATTACAGCGAACAATAACGAAACTAATGAAAGTCTTAAACTTAATTTACAATTGAGTGGTGGTATAAATAGTGCAGGAAATTTAGGCACAAAACAATTCCCGTTTTATGTTGGAACTGTTTATGTAGACAAAAGGCTTAATAGAAAAAGTATACTCCAATTTGGTAGTGAACTATTTATTTCAAAATTTTTAAAAGAATTGATTGCCTATAACGCAGTGGCTTTTCCTGAATTCCCAGAAGAAGATGGGAAATCAGATTACAAGCGTGTTAGTTTGTTGGTTGGCCACGAATTAGATATCCATAATTTTTCTATAATTACACAGCTAGGATACTATGTTTATTATCCCTACAGATACGAAACTAGATATTATGAGCGTATAGGTGTAAAAAAATATTTTGGACCAAAATGGTTTGCAACCGCATCCATTAAGGCTCATTTATTTTTAGCAGAATCAATTGATTTAGGTATTGGTATAAGGCTTTAATTCTTAGAATTAAAAAAAGTTTATGAATGTTATTTTTTAATGAGGTTATAAATGAGTTCTCAAGTTTGATATATGAATAAAGAATGAAAAAACAGATTTTAAGTATTGTAATTTCTCTACTGACTTTAGGATGCTCTGATCATACTTCTGACTGTTTATCATCGTCAGGAACGGAAGTTAAAAAATTGGTAGGTTTATCGAGCTTTAGAAAGATAATTGTCCATGAAGGAATTCGTTTAGAAATAAAGCAAGGGTTAGAAAACACACTTCAAATAAAGTATGGCAAAAACCTAATTGATAACATTTCGACAACAATAACCGATGGTGTATTATCTATTGAAAATAGTACTTGTAACTTATTTAGAGATACCAGCCCTGCTCAATTAATATTGACTGCTAATGATATTACCGAAATTAGAAACGCATCACAATTTACAATTTCAAGTACAGAAATTTTAAAGTTCAACTCTATTACGTTGTTTTCTGAAGACTATTATTTACCAACCAAAAATGTTGGTGATTTTGACCTTATTATTGACAATAACCATTTAAATATTATATCTAATAATGTATCTAATTTCACAATAAAAGGTAAAACAAATAATTTGTTTGTAGGATTTTATGCGGGCGAAGGTAAGTTTAACGGTGAGAACTTAGAAGCTCAAAATGTGGATGTTTTTCACAGAGGAATTAATACCATGACCGTTAATCCTATTCAAAAACTAACTGGAGAAATAAGAAGTGTAGGCGACCTAATCTCATTAAACAAACCGCCTTTAGTTGACGTAAAAACCTTTTATAATGGTGAATTAATTATTAAATAAAAAAGCCTTCACGAATACTACATAAAGGCTTTTAAAAACTAATTCAAATATTATATCATTTAGGAACTTCTAATTTCGAAAAATCGATTGACGGAGCTGTTCCATTTGCTTCTCTTGTAAATTCAGAATCTATAGGTGTGGTTTCACTAAAAAATCCACAATTTTTCATAAAAAACGCACTGCCTTCAACTCCACCAGCATAATCTAACCGAGCTTCTTTCCTTGCCGTTGCATCTGCTGTAAATTTCGCAGTGGTTAACTCAGTCCACACACCATCTTTTGTATATACCCATTGATTTTGATAATTCCCTTTTCTAGAAATATTACCAGTGTCTGGTATAAAGTTTTCTAAGAAAGAATATACATTTTGCAAATATCTACTCGTATGTGGTCTTCGAAAGCTGGCAATCAAATTCCATGAATCTTTTTCTGGATCGAAAAAATAAGCTGTATAATCTGTTGAATTATTTACAGAAGGAACTCCTTTTAATAAAAACTTATAGGTTTTATCTGCTTTCCAATTAAAGACTTTATAGCTTTGTCCTCCAGACCCTTCGTTGCCAAATTCACCTGAAGTAACTCCTTCGCCTTTACCCAATAAAATAATTTTATAATCATCCGGTATTTCCTTTGGATTCTGCGTTTCGTATGGGCTCCAAACAGAAAATAAAATACGCCGTTCCGTTTCTGAATTCACTTGAATTCCGAAATAACCATCTTTAAAACCATTCGCCATAAAATAGGATCCTAATGCGTCTTCTCCTTTTGGTATTTTAATTTCGTTATAGAACCAAACAACATCTTTATTTTCAGGTATTTTGTAAGATAAATGCACTGAAGGTCCTCTACGTCCAAAATAAAAATCGTCTTTTATAAAATAAACCTTGCCTTCTGTGGCCGGTCCCCCAATTAGTACCTTATTTATATTTGCAATATATTTTCCAGACTTTCCTACCCCCTCTATTTCAACATAATTATATCCCTTCTTTATATCAAAAACACCCACTGCAATCTCCATATATTCAGAACTATTCAATGTCACAGTCTCTGATTTATTGCCAATGGTAACTTTAATTGTGGAAGTACCATCAGGTACATTTGCATTCAAACCCAGATGTAACTTACCAGATGTATCCGTTTTAAAATATGTACGAACTACAGTTTTTAAATTTGTCCAGTTATTAATTACTGAATCTCTAAGCATGTTGGAATTTTCAGAACTATTGTTATGTATCCAACTATTACCACTTGCAGGAATTTCAATTGAAAGACTTAACTTTTCATTTTGAGTACTTTGGTTTTCAGCCGACTTTGACTGACAAGAAATAAGTACAAAAAGTGTTACAAAATAAATGAATCTCATGAGTATTAGTTATTCCTTAAAATTTATTTGTTTTTAAAAGGCACTTTTACGATTACCGTTTCGCCCCTTCCCTTGTCATTCGCTCTACTTTGTATTGTCCATAAGTCAATTCCATTATCACCATCAATGGCAGTACCGCTATAGTCTCCCCATGCAACTCCATCGGTGGCCCCAGTACCTTCACCTAACTTTACAATTTCTCTTAATTGACCTGCTGGGTCCTTAGCATATCTAAAAGCCATTCTTGGACTAATAAACATATTGGCGTTCGTTTCTTGAAAACCAACTAAAACATCGTTATTCTTGTTTACACCTATGGTCGTTTGGATATAGTTGGTATTCTTATCATAAATTAAACCTGTTTGAACTATGGAACCATCTAACTTTACTTGATGCCATTGCACTGCCGAATTTCCTTTGTAATTAATTGCTTGCGAAAACCACAAAAATCCATTTTGTAATACTAAATTTTTAGGATTTCTATCACCTGAAGAAGTAACTTGATCAGTTCCTTTTTGCGGTGATTTTGGAGGGTAACCAATATTTTTTAAACCATGTTTCTTTTTACTTACTACTTGGCTTACTGGCGAACCTGTTTCATCTTCTGTAACTTTGGTTATTACAAAATACTCTTTAGCAATTTTAAAAAAATAGAGATCGTCTGTGCTGTCTTGTGTAAATACTGGATGGCCTAATGTACCAGGGAAATGATAAACAGTAGCTGTTTTTCCGCTTTTAGCTTCTCTCATCTTCAACACAAAAGTTCTATCTTCACCTCCTGGAAAAGAATATCCAATCCATTTTTTACTATAACCAATCCCTCCACCATCAACACCTTTTGATGCAGAAACCGGATAAATATTCCAAGCACCTCTAGGGTCACTTGTTTCTGAAATGGCAATATTAACTGGCTTTATTTTAGCTTTATCCCAATATACCCAAAGGTCAAAACCAAATACTTTATTATGAGCATCGTAAAACAATTTCGGGTCTATTCCATTATTAAAACATTTTTGTGATGCACCATCTATATAATTACCTTGTTTGTCATAAATAACCAAACCACTATTAGTTCCATGAAAAACAAAACCTCCTCCAACGGCAATTTGTGGATCTACTTGTCTATTACCGTCTAAAGAACCATCAAATTGCAAATATCCATTTTGTATTCTTGGATTGCCACCTTGCACTCTTTGTTTACACAGTGAATCTCTAAAAACAGCTTTATGAATAGGTACTACAACCTCTGTTCGTGAAGGCTTAACGACTTGATTAACCACATCACTTTGTTCTTGTGCAACACTTATTAAACTAACAAGAAGCAGCGTTATTAAACTAAAATATATTTTTTTATGCATTATTTTCAATTGTTTAATACCCTTTGAATATCAGAATTCAAAGGGTATACTTATGGTGAAATTTTTATTCTTTAAGCTTTGAATACGGAATTTTCATTTTAATCTCCCAAGTGCCGGAATCGTTTATTTTAATACCCCATCGTATATAAGCACTATTATTTATGTTACCCGTAACTAGGTCTGTGTAAGGAGACCAATCTTTAGCACCATTTTCAGCTTCCCAAGCAGCGGTATCTACAGTAAAAGCATCTCCAGTGGTTAAATAATACATCAAATAAGAACTAGTACCTGAATACGACCTCCCGTACTGTGGAAATGGTGGTGCAGGTAATGAAAAAGTTGTACTCGTGGCATCCGAGGTAGTTTCTGTTGAATTGTCATGATAATTTTGTAAATACGTTGATCCAGTAGGATAAAATACCACTTTTTCTGGATTTAGGGGTGCACCGTAACTGTCTGCTATAACCATCTTAACATTGATACCCACGGCAGGTTCATTACTGGTTTTTAATACGGTTATATAAGGGTGGGTACCATCTAAAACACTTGGTACTTCATCATCAAATCCATTGGTGATTGATGAAGTATATAAAATATCATTCCCTCCTGAATTTTTCGTCAAGTTTAACCTTGCCCTCATTTCTGTAGGAAATTCTACTGCTTCAAAAGGTAAAAGTTTTACAACTACGAAATCATTTAATTCGCGTTCACCTTTAACATTTTTTACCTTAACATTTAATTTGAAAATATCATTTTCAACAAATTTGGTAGCTTGTGTAAAGGCTATTTCACCACTTACGGAACTAATCAAAATAGAAGGTTGCATGGTTTGTTCAATTTTGGCCTGAGCTAGTTCTAAGGTTGTATCCGTTTCAGGATTATACGCAGAAGTCCAAGTTGTAATTTCATGCTCTGCAAACAAATCATCTGTGGCATTACCTTGAGCATCTGTAATACTTGTAATTTCCCATTCCAAAGGATAGGTAGAACCTTCTGCAGCAGGTGCTGCCGCTAGTTTAAAGACACCGCGTGGCACAAAAATAGTATCTTCAAGAGCGTGTATGTCATCACTTATATAGCCTACTTCTGGTGGAGTACAAGAAGCAAACGCAATAGCAATTATTAAAGTAGTTAATATTTTTTTCATTTGTTATTTTATTAAGATTTAAAATTGAAACTCTTATTAATCTTTATGATTATTTAGGGTCATAATTGAACAACACATAACTTCCTTGAAGTACATGTACTACTCCATTAGTGGTTGAAATGTTAGAAGTTCTAATTAAATATTTCTTATCATCACTATTTCCATCATTCCAAGCTTCCCAATCGTCTCCTACTTTATAGGTAAAATAAACGTATTCAGGAAAAGTTTCTAATTGGTCTGAGTATTCATCAGTGGGCTCTAAGGATATTTTTCTTTCTTCACCGTTTAAAGCGGTTAGCACTTCACCTTCTTTGGTCATATTTTCACGTTTAATTTTACCAGGAAAAATAAAGCCACCCATATACTTTTTCAATGTGTCAACGGGTATATCATTTACTGTAAACTGTGCTTGCGGATCTTCGTTTCTCATTACCTCTAATACCTTATTTACATAAAGTTTAATTGACGTATTGTTAGGAGCAAAAAGAGTGTTTTCTCCGTTTACTTCTGTGGTCATACCTGCTTTTTCAATAAGAATAGCTAGGGTGTCTAACTGCTTATGTGATTTAATGAAATCGAAAGTGGTAGCATTTACATTTTCGTCACTAATACCACCATCTACCAAATAATCATCACTATTACACGCATAAAGCGTTACAAAAACTAAGATTATCAAGCCTATGTTTTTCATTTTTTTATATGTATTTAATGGATATTTCATCTTGTTATTTTTTATAATGTTATTTTATATTATAAAGCTCCTCTCCAATATTCTGTTTGTACAATAGATGGATTATTTGTAATAATTGAAGGGTCAATTGGCCAAAAATATCCTTTTTTAGCAATCCTACTTTGGTTCATCCATGGTACACCTTCATAATAATTCATTCTTATACGATCATAAGCCGATTTACCTTCCCCTACAAATTCTATGGCTCGCTCATCAAAAATGGCTTTCATAAGGCTGTCATCATCGGTAGCACCCGTATAATTAGGCACATTCGCTTTACTTCTAACCATATTTAAATCAGATACCGCAAGACCTGTTGCACCTGACCTTGCTTGTGCTTCTGCTCTTAACAAATACATATCAGCCATACGAAATAAAACAATGTTAGACTCAGAAAAAAGTGCATAAGCATCTTCAGAATTAGGATCAGCAGATGAATGCGAATATTTTAACGGAAATGAATTACTGCTACTTTCATAGTCATAGAAAAATAACTCTTTACGGATATCATTTTCTCTATCAGCATCCTCATTCATCATTTCTTTTCCATAAAAATCTGGATCTATAGTTGGAGCTACTCCTGTGTTTTCTGTTTTCCAAATAGGGTAATTCAATGTAAGTCCAGTATAATGACCGTCATTACTTTCCATTCTAAACGATTCGTTCATATCAGCACTCACATTAATTTCAAACAAACCTGTTTTTGACTGACCGATGCACATGGCATCAAAACCATCCTTGCCTTCAGTAACATAATCGATTAATTCAGCACCACTATTATTAATTGCAGATGTTGCAGCTTCAATAGATTGTTGAACCATATCTGAATTGTTATTATCTCGAGAGGCATACCAAAGGGTTAAACCTGCTTTTAAAGCCTCTGCACTACCTTTGTTAGCCGTAATAGCCCAATTTGTGTTGCCTGGAGCTGAATATTCTAATAACCCTATAGCTTTATTAGTTGCTTCTAAAGCAAAATCTAATACTTCTAGTTCGTTAGATCTTGGAATTCTCACAATAAACCCATCTTCACCAAGTAATTGGTCTGATGACTCTACCGACTCCGTAACAATAGGTACATCTCCCCAAATACGAGCCATCCAATAATAAGAAAGCCCTCTAACAAATGCGGCCTCACCGATTATTCTGTTTTTTTCTTCAACAGAAGTAAAAAGATTATCAGGCATATCTGTAACATATTTCTCAATGGTTAATGCCCAGTTGGCAGCTCTGTAAAAGTTTTTCCAGTTACGACTATTATCTCTATAGGCTAGCACATAATTACCACTACCTTCTATGTAATCTGAAATCCAGTTACGGCTATTCATAAAAGTCATGCCTGGTAATTCACCCCAATAAATAAAATTAGCTTGATAGGTAATGGCATATTTGAATAAACCATAGCTCCCGGCTAACGCTTGTTCTGCATTTGGTTGACTGTCCCAAAAAACAGCTGGATGTGTAATACTTACAGGTTCTTGATCTAATATATCGGTACAGCTATAAGTGCTGAATAAACATATGATCATGGTAAAAAATGTATATTTTTTTATGTTTTTCATTTTCTTATTTTTAAAATTAAAATTTTGCATCGATACCTATTGAAAATGTCTTCGCCTGAGGATATCCATTACCCAACGTTCGCCCTGTAGCATCTACCAAAGAAGCATCAACAACAGCTTTAGAGCGTTGCCACATCCATGGGTTTAATACAGAACCATACACACGTAATCTACTCAACCCGATGTTCTTTAAAAAGGTGCCTTTATCAAAAGTGTAACCAACTGATGCATTGGTCACTTTCCAATAATCACCACTTTCTATCCACAGGGACTGATTGCCTCTAAATCCGTAAAATGCACCTAAGCTACCTACTGAAGGATATAATGCTGGATAACGTGCTCCAGCAGCACCATCACCCGGTTGATCCCAAAAAGAATAACCACTTAAATCAGCCAATCCTTGTGTTGCCCATCCATCACCACCTCTATCATAAGAATCCATATAACTATTTAGTACAGTATTTAAAATATCTGCACCGAAAGAAAATTGACTATAGGCTTGTAAATACCATCCTTTATACTTTACGTTTAAGTTAAACGAACCCTGTACATCTGGTGTTGGAGAAAAATCTCTTGCCAATTGAAGATCGTGGGTCTCATTTAAAATATAATCACCATTTAAATCTTTCCAAATAGGAAAGCCTGGTCGTATATTTGCCCATGCACTTTTACCTGCTAAGGCTTCACCTGTATATGGATTAACAGGCAGTTGGCTTAAATCATCTATGATATAGTCATTAATAAATAATTGGTAAATGTTAATTGGTTTACCTACTACGTAACCATACCCTGCCCCAGTATAATCTCTATTTCCATTAGGTAATTTGGTAACATAATTCTTGTTTTGACTAAAACCAACATCAAATGATAAACGAAAGTCGTTCGTTCTAGGAAAAACATGATAGGTTAAAAAAGTTTCCCAACCATAATTTAAAATACCTGCTACATTGGTTTTTGCGGCATTATAACCAGAATATCCTGGAAATAAAACATCAAAAAATAATTTATCCGTTTGTTTATGGTAAGCGTCAAAACTAATACTTAAACGTCGTTTAAACATATCTAATTCGAACCCAATATCCCATTGTTCAGAATTCTCCCATGATAACTTATCATTACCTATAGCATCGTAATTTGGTATAACACCCGTAACACCACCATATGAAGAAACGTTCATCTGATTAGTCCAATACCAATTTGGTGAAGCACCACCATAACCTAAATTATAAGAACCAAATCTTAAATAGTTTTCAGGAAATTGTTTCCCATTGATACCCCACGTAAATTTAAGCTTACCAAAATCTACAAAGTCACCAATGATAGATTCTAAAAACGGTTCTTTTGAAAATATCCATGCCGCTGATAAGGCAGGAAACTTTGCCCAACGTACATCTGTACCAAATCTTGAAGAACCATCAATACTAAAATTACCACTAAATATGTACCTGTCTTTATATTTATAACTGGCTCGTGCAAAATAAGATAACAATGCATTAGCACTTATATCGGTATAACCCGAAGTTTCTTCTTGACTATATCTACCATTAATGACTTGAATAGCATCACTACCAAAACCAATCGCAGATATACCCATATCTTCATACTGATTATAATCTACCTTGTTTCCTAAAATTGCTGTTACTTCATGGTCTTCTCCAAAATTTTTAAAATAACTTAGGTATAAATCAGAAGATAAATTTTTTCTAGTATACAGTGCATAACTTGCAAAACCATCACTATTAGAACGAATAGTGGACGGTTCATAAAAATTCTTTTTATTACTACTATACACAAAGGTTAATTGTGAATTTAACGTTAAGCCGTCAATAAGATCCAAGGTTGCAAAATTTGAAAAAGTAGTAGAGAAAGCTTTATCTGTATTCAATTTGTCTGTTAATTCACCACTTAAAGATTTTATCTTGTCATCACTAATATAAAATAAGGAAGAGTTCAAAGAACCTGGATCAACGGGTAGAGCAGAGTTTAAACTGAAGGAACCTTGGTAGGGATTACCTTGCCCCGTTTGATTGTCAGTAAAAAAAGCATTGATTCTAAATTGATTTTTAAATCTAGAGCCTACTTTAAAGTTCATATTTGCAGACAATGTATACCTTGTAAAACCGGTACCTTTTATTACACCCTCATTATCAGAATAACCTAATGACAATCTATAATTAGATTCCTCACTACCACCACGAACACTCATATTATAATGTTGTGTTATGGCCGCCTTATAAAACATACCTTGATAATCTACATTATTATTAAAAGCAGGGTTTAAACTATCTGAAAGTACCATAGGTACATTACCATTTTGTACTTCTGCTGGCTGCCACCATCGGTCAATCATATTCCATTTTTCTCTTCGCTCAGCGGCACCGACCAACATAGGTACTAATTCTGGTTTAGGTTGCACACCAACACTTGCTGAAAATGAAAATTCAGGTTTATCCATTGCTTTACCCCCTTTAGTAGTAATGATAATTACTCCATTAGCACCACGTGAACCATAAATGGCGGCGGCAGAGGCATCTTTCAAAATATCTATACTTTGAATATCACTAGGATTTAACGACGCCAAAAAATCGACATTCGAAACATTATATCCCGCTAAATCTTCTAAAGAAGTTTGTACACCATCAATTACATATAAAGGGTTACTAAATGCGGTATTTGCATCTAAATTGCCTCCAATACTCGTATTTCCACGTATTACCAGCGATTGTCTAGACCCAGGAGCCCCACTCATTTGAACATTTTGAATACCTGTAGATTGTGTTGCTAATAAAGCGGAAACCGTTACTACTGGTATACCTTCAATTTTTTCGGCACTTATACTAGTTATAGCCCCAGTAACATCTTCTTTACGAACACTCTGGTAACCAATTAATACAATATCATCTAAAGTTGTAGCTTCTGATGCTAATACAATTTTAAATTCAGTTTTATCGCCAACTTTTATCTCTTGGTCTTTAAAACCAATAAAAGTAATGTGTAAAATAGATTCTGGCCCTGCCACTTTAATGGAAAAATTTCCATCAAAATCAGACACTACTCCATTAGAAGTACCCTTTTCTAAAATAGTCGCTCCGAGAACTAAATCTCCGGTATCGGCATCTGTTACTGTTCCAGTCACCTCTATTTTAGCTTGCTGTGCATAAGCAGAAACGAGAAACAGCGATAAGAATAAGGAAAATAATAGTTTCTTCATAAGTTTGTTTTTAAGTTAGTATTCATTTTAAGGTTAGTTAATAAGTATCTTTAATCCAGTTATATGGTTTTCTTTTAATCCAATTTCCTCTTGTAAAATCTGGAAAGTCTTGTGGTTCTCCATTATTTTCAATTGACAATTCTGAAAGTGGTGTAATAGCACTCCATGCTGCTGCATCATAAGCATCCATTGGTGGTGCAATATTTTCTTTTGCAGATTCAATAAATGAATTGATCACAAAAAAGTCCATACCACCATGACCAGCTCCTAAGGCATGTTCACCATATTTTTTCCATAATGGATGGTCATATTTTTCTAACCATTCTTTTGAATCATCCCAGGCATGAGGTGTTTTTGCTTGTCCTTCTATATAGATTCTGTCTCCATCTTTTTCCCAAAGTCCTTTTGTTCCTTGCACCCTAAACCCTAATGAATAGGGTCTAGGTAAGTGCACATCATGTGTTACGATAATAGTTTCGCCATTGGCAGTTTCGATGGTTGATGTAATTACATCACCCATTTTAAAATTTACTTTTGCATTCGGGTGATTTTCTCCTCCATTTTCTACTATATAATTATGCATCCCTCTACTTTTGGTAGCATGAGAAGTCAGTGAAACAAGTCGATTACCTCTATTGACATCACACATAACCGCTATTGGCCCAACACCATGTGTAGGATAGACATCTGCATTTCTTAACACAGAATGTTGTGTTCTCCAAGCTGCTTCTGAAATTCCTTTATCTCCAAACTCTACCCCTTTACCATAAGCAGATTTTCCATCATTTAGCATTACAAAACGCAAGTCATGCTGATAACCACATCTAAAATGTACCATTTCGCCAAAGACATTTTGCTTTACCATATTAAGTACTGCTAACACATCTCTACGATAGTTTACATTTTCTAAAATCATTAAATGCGAGCCTGTTTGCTCATGGGTGTTTACCAAATCCCAGCATTCTTCCATTGTGTTGGCTGCTGACACTTCTACCCCTGTATACTTACCTGCTTTCATAGCATCAACTGCCATGCGTGTATGCCATAACCAAGGGGTCGCAATAATCACTGCATCAACTTCTTTTAAGTCCAATAAATTTTTATAATCATTATCATTTTTACCAAAAACTTTCACTTTTGGATGGTTATGTTTCTTTATCTGCTCTTCCGCAATTTTTATTCTATTGGGGTCTATATCACATATAGCTGTAACTATAACATCTTCTCGTTGCAGTAAATTATTTAAGTGGTTGGTACCTCTCAGTCCAACACCTATTAATGCAACTTTTAGTTTGTCTTTTTTTAGACTAAAACCATATGTCATATTTGGTAATACGGAAATTCCGGCACCTACTATGGCTGTTTTTTTGATAAAGTTTCTTCTTGAATTCATAATATTGTAAAGTTATTTTAACCTTTTTTTAACATTGTCAAATATTAGGATTTCAAAACCATTTTTGGTGGAAATTTTAAGCAAATAGCTCCATTATTAAGATTAAAACATGTACTAAGCTCAATTTTTACACTTTTTTGCAGAAAATTTACACTTTGATTGAATTTTATATATATTTACCTTTATAGAAACTATACTTCGATAGACTTTAATAATTAAAAAAATTTGATAAGATTAAAACTCCCAATATTAATTTGTTCTCTTTTATTTTCTCTGGGTTCAACAGTAGCTCAAAACAACGCAAACTTCAAACACTTGTCACCTGCTATTGACAACAGCTCAATAAATGTTTCAGAGACCATTCAAGACCCTTTGGGTACAATATGGATGGTTTGTAATAGTGGAGTTTTACTTTACGACGGGTATGATTATACTCTTGTAAAAAATGAAATTATTTTTCCTGGACGAAGTAAAAATGATCGCATAAAAACAATTGTAAAAGATGCCGATAATAGCATATGGATCTTATCAAATTTAGGATTGGTAACAAAATATCGATACGATAAGTGTAACTATCAAAATGTAACTACTAGTGTATTAAAAAACAATATGATCTCTGCTATTATCACTACTCAGAATAGCGTTTGGATGGCTTCTAAAAATGGAAGTATTTTTAGATATAGAAATTCAACTCTTGATAGTATTACTACTGTTAACAATAACGGTATTGCAGTTAAAAATGTGTTTGACATCGAAGTAATAACAGAAAATCAATTGTATATAAGCACAGATGATGGTAAAATTTATAATTACAACTTAGAAAGCAAAAGGTCAAGTGAATTAGTTGGTCCCTTTTCAAATTTCCCAGGAGCCCTCATTTTAACCACCGATGCACTTAATAGACTTTGGATTGGAACAGAGACTTTCGGGTTATTTGTATATGACTTACAGAAGAAACAATTTATTCAAGAATCTCTTTTTAAAGGCAATACTTATAATATTGACCAAGAACTCTTCTTTACATTTTTTAAGGATAGCGACGGTATTATATGGGCTGGAACGGA
Organism: Aureibaculum luteum; assembly: GCF_003449015.1. Lineage (GTDB taxonomy): Bacteria > Bacteroidota > Bacteroidia > Flavobacteriales > Flavobacteriaceae > Aureibaculum > Aureibaculum luteum. The sequence continues at coordinate 369,593 of NZ_QRGD01000003.1, forward strand.
TGGTGCTGGCTTATATAAAATAAATCCAGTAAATGGTAAAATAGATGTTTTTACAAAACAAGATGCTAATGAATTTTCACTAAGTAGTAACACCGTTTTAAATATTAGTGAAGACAGCCATAAAAACATTTGGGTTTCGACAAATTATGGTAAACTGAATGTGTTGCCGCATACAAGTGAAAATATAAACTATCATTCTGGATCAGAGAATAATAAACCCGTAAGAGTTTTGAGCATATTCAAAAGCTCTCTAAATACGCTATGGGTAGGAACAGATGGGTTCGGACTCACAAAAATTAAGTTTAATACAGATGGGTCTACCGAGGAAAGTCAGTACTTCAAAAAAAACAAGTTAACCAAAGGTTTTTATATTCAATCTATTACTGAAGATAGCAATGGAAATATTTGGTTTGGTACCTATAAAAATGGGCTTTGGATGTATAAACCAAAAAGTAATCGTTTCAAAAAAATAAATATTTTCAATTCCAAAAAACATGAAGCCACCGATGTAAGAACTGTTTTTAACGATTCTAAAAACAGAATTTGGGTTAGCTCTAATGTTTCTTTAAATGTTTATAACGCAGCGTTTGAATTGATTGCTTCTTTTGAGAATAATTCTAATGGGCTAAAAGGTACAATTGCAGAAAGTATCAACGAAGATAAAGAGGGTACTATTTGGTTAGGTATGTTTAAAAATGATCTAACTGAATTCAGTGAAAACACTTCAAATATCAAGTTTTCGACATTTATTGGACATACCAATCTTCCCACCAAAGAAAGTCATAAATTATTCTCAATCAGATCAGCAACTGTAACTACACAAGACAACATATGGTTAATTAACGCGGACGGGAGGCTTATAAATTACAATATAAAAGATAATACTTCTACGGACTATGAACAACTAAAAAATAGCTTAGAGCATCGTTTTGTAAGTCTAGTTGCTGAAGATAAAGACAATATTTGGATGGGTTCAAACAATGGTCTTTATCATTTAAACTTAAAAAATGATTCTATAAAAACATATTATAGTACCGATGGATTACAAGATAATATGTTTTTAGCAAGAAGTGCTTATAAGGACAAAGATGGATTGTTGTACTTTGGTGGAATCAAAGGGTTTAATTATTTCAACCCTAAGAATTTAACTGAGAAAAAATCAAATCCCAATTTATTTATTAATTCTATTGAAGTTCTTAATAAACCCGTTGAAACAATTGTTCCTGATCAAACAACATCAGGTATTTTTAATATAAAATCCTTAGAACTAAAAAATGATCAATCTTCTTTTTCTTTTAAATTTTCTGCTATAGATAACATTTTAAACCCCGCGTTTTCTTATGCTTATAGACTTAAAGGATTTGATAAAGATTGGATCATAAGCCACTCTGAACGTACTGCTACATACACTAACATACCACCAGGTGAATACACCTTTGAGGTAAAATCAGGCACAAAAAAAGGAATTTGGGACATCGCTCCAAAACAAATTGATATAAAAATAACACCCCCTATTTGGAATTCAAGTTTGGCATATATTATCTATGCTCTTTTTTTATGTATTATCGCATTAGCTATTAAAAGGTGGTTTAACTTGAGGAAAAGATTATTTTTAGAAAAAGTAATACACAAAAAAGAACAAGATTTACATCGACTAAAAATGGATTTTTTCACCAAAATGTCACATGAAATCCAAACGCCACTCACTTTAATCTTAGGTCCACTTGATAACATGAAGAAAAGGGCATCAGATGACGGTAATCTTTTACTAAAACAACGACTAGATATCATTTCGAATAACACAGAAAGATTATCCAAAATTGCAAGAGAATTAACGTTGGTAAGAAACAAAGAATTAGGTAAACTTAAACTTAATGTTTCAGAAAATATTTTGTGCAAACATATTAGTGATATTGCTGTATCATTTAAAGAAATGGCGAGGATTAAACATATTGATTTTAACATAAATTGCCCTAATCAATTATATTATGCTTGGTATGATAAAGATAAAATAGAGCATGTTATTTATAATTTATTATCCAATGCATTTAAATTTACCCCAGATAGTGGAGCTATTAATCTTAATGTTGTTTATATTGAATCTGATACATCTATAAAACTATCCATTTCTGACTCAGGTTCTGGAATGCCAAAAGCGGAGTTGACAAAAATATTCGAACTCTTTTATCAATCACATTCTACACAAAAATACAAAGGTACAGGTATAGGCTTGGCACTAACTAAAGAATTGGTAAACCTACATAATGGAAAAATCAGCGTAGACTCCACACCCAATAAAGGTACTACATTTAATGTGCTGATACCTATTACCGAAGATGCCTATGATAAAAATGATAGAATAACCACTGATAAGGAGGATGAACCAAAATTAATAACAAAAAAACAGGATATAATTGACCCCTCTAACCTTAATTTTCATCATAAAACAATTTTAGTTGTTGAAGATAACGTTGAATTACAACAACTTTTAAAGGACTTACTATATGAAACCTACACTATTATTATTGCCAGTAATGGAGAAGAAGGATATGATATTGCAAAAAACAAATTACCAGACATCATATTAAGCGATGTAATGATGCCTAAATTAGGAGGTGTTGAGATGTGTCAAAAATTACAAAAAAATACTTCAACCGCCCATATACCGATAATATTACTTACCGCAAAAAATTCAATCAGTGCAAAAATTGAGGGCCTCTCGTCAGGTGCTATTGAATATATCAATAAACCCTTTAACACGTCAGAGTTATTATTAAAAATAAAAAACATTCTTGCTTCTAAAGAACAAATTATTTCTAAATATAGAAAAGAAGTCTTGAGCTCTCCAGAAATAAAGATTGAAAAGACAAAGGATGAACTGTTTTTAGAAAGTCTTGTAAAAACGATAAATCAGAATTTAGATAATACAGATTTTAAAGTTGAAGAATTAGCTGAATCACTAAATATGGGCTATTCTAGTTTATACAGAAAATGTCAAACACTTACGGGGCATAGTTTAGTTGATTTTGTACGTATCTTACGAATGAAAAAGGCGGCAGTTTTAATTGCTAAATACGGATATTCAATAAACGAAACAGCCTACCTTACTGGCTTTAATGATCCTAAATATTTTTCTAAATGTTTTAAAGCCTACTTTAAAAAAACACCAGGTGTTTTTAAAAAAGAAGCAAATAAGACTGGAATTGATAGTTTCTTAAAAAATTATAAATTAGAAAACATAGGTTAACTCTAAATTGTTTAATTAATTTATTTTGAAAATTACACATTATAATTTATCCATTAAAAACCCAGCAAATACACTATTAAAACATTCTTTGGTCAGACTTGAATGATATATCGTTAATCGCTTCTAATAATGTTTGACCAAGTTTAACTTCACGCTTAATGCTATCAGTATATTTTTGATACCTGTTTTCGTCACCCATTTGTTTGTAAACACTCGCTCTCATTCGATTTTCTAAATCATTATTAATCAGTTCCTCAAAAGGCTTACCTACTCCGAGATTTCTAGGACGTATTTCCGCCTCATCTATCTTACTTAATGCTTGGGTGTATTTTTTCTTATTCATTAAATTATATGCTAACATTAACTTCGTTTGTCTATAGTATCGATACGAATCTGTAGCTCCCTCAAATGGTAATACATTAATATTAGACAATATATGTTCCGCTTTTTTGTATTGGCTATTTAACATATAAGACTTAGTTAAATCTAATCCAACAATGTAATTTTTAGTATTATTTTTATAACATTTTTCCAATATTTTTACAGCGTCTTTGTAATGCTTTAATTGAATATTTAATTTTGCAGCCATCCGGTAATAACGCCACTCTTTAGGCTCTATTTGAATTGCCTTTTCTATCAACTTTATCTTTTTATCAACACTTCCATTAATGTCCAGTTTAGCCTTCAAAAAATGGAAAGGAGCAAAATTATTAGGGCCAAGAGATTTGTTTAACAAATCTAATGCCTTCTCTTTATTACCTCTAAAATTATGAATTAATGCTAATAAGTAATGTACTTTCCATGACTCTTTTTGAACGTTAGCCCATTCTAAAATTTCTGCTGTTTCTTCCCTAAATGGAAAAACAAACGATAGATCTGAATTTTCTGCTTTATCTAAATATAAATCGGAGTCAGATTTATTTATACCCTTATTCAACCATGCTAACCAAAAGAACACCTCGCTATTTTTAGGTGATAATTTTAACACCTCAATACTTTCCTTAAATCTATTATTATTGGCATACCAAATTGCTAATTCTAAGTATGATTCTATGGGTAGCTCATTTTTTATAAGCGATTGAAATTTTTCAAGATTAGTATCAGTTGGCGACCTATAAAAATCCTCAAACCGAATAAAATGGTTTAATGGATTCAATTTTTCAATTTTATTTCGGGTTACTTTTATTTGTTCGTCATTTTTCTGTATCCTTGCTAAAACATGTAAAATCTGAAATCCTTCAATATTGTTTGAATCACTTGTTACGCTCAGCAATGCATATTCATTAGCTTTTAAATAATCATGTTTAGATAAATATAAATGTGCCAAAGCTGTATATGCAGCAACGCGATAGTTTGGCGTTAAAGCAGCAACTTCAAACCCATCTATGGCATCAATATGGTTCGCAAGTTTTGACGCTGTCAATCCATAATAATAATTTGCCTCTCCATTATAAGTATCAATGCTCAACGCCTTTTTTCCATAATAAAATGCAGAATCATAATCCATTCTGAAAATTTTTAATTTGGTCATCTCTACTAAAGAAGGAAGAAACAAAGCATCTTTTGTTAGAGATTTTTTGATTGTCACCTCAGATTCACCGTATTGGCGAAACCTATTCAAATCGCGTCCTTGTAAATAAAGTCCAAAGGAGCTTTCTCTATCAAAATTTTCAGGAATTTGCATGGGTCTGCTTATGTTTTTTTCGGCTACTTCCAAAACAAAATCAATATTTTCTTCATTTAAATTGATACTAGCAACCACCTCATCAGTAGGCAATTTTATATCAATCCGAACAAGCTCTAAAGGATTAGCATTTACAACTGCACTTCCAATCTGTAATCTATTAGCATTATAAACACGTAACGTATCCCTAATAGATTGTACAGGACTTATCTTTACTGAAAGCACATTGTCTGGTAGCGTTTCAATTTTAAACGCACCCGTTTTGTTGGCATGGCTAAATCCACCCAATCCATTGAAGGGGTACCAATATTCCATCCATTGATCACTATTGTATGGCATAAAGCCAACTTGTTTAAAAGGGGTTAAACTACTTTCAACTACATTTTGATTAAATAATCTACCACTCTGTATTTCTACATACTGCCCACTATCATTGGTAAGCAATTCTTCCCAAATTTTACCCGAATCTGATTGTGCCCAAAGAAATATTTTCTTCCCCAATTTATCATCTCTATTCGCAAAATGAATCATACCAAAATCATCTTTTTTCCATAGAGCTCCAAAATAATTACGCTGAGAACCTATAATATGATATGATTTTGAAGATCCAAAATTATTTTCCTCATAATTAGATAGATTGCGTCCTTTACTATCTATTGGCCAATTGTGCTTACTTCCATCATGACCGATATAATGATTTCCAGGATATAAAAATTCTAATTTTTGCCCAACAGGAATCCCTGCATTCATCCATGTATAATAAGGTTGTTCAACACCTGTTGCATTAAACCAATAGGACCTTGTGGTAAAATAGGCTTTATCTTTTTCTAGTTTAGTCTCAACAACCCAACGGGTTCGAGTTAGCAAATCTAATGTAGATACATAGCAACTGACACTACCATCACCGTTATTTTTCACTAAGTAATCAACCGGAGTAGCACTATTTGGAGTATGACCAATAACTCCATAATTCATTTCTATACCTCCACTTACCCATGGCCCACGCATCGCAATATCTCTAAATTTTACTACGCCATTATTATATAAAAAATCCTTACTAGTTTTCTTATCATAGGCCGTCCAAATTTTACCCCCTATTTCCGGCATAATTTGGACTTTTATATATTCATTCTCAAGTTCAACTACTTTCCATTCTTTTTTCAACCCCTTATCAGAAAATCCGTCAAAACGAAAATATGGATAAATTTTATTGTCTTCAGGAATTGGATTCGGATCAGAAAATGGATACGTAATATAGCTTTTTGTAGTTTCCTTAACTGTAGCAATTTCTTGACTTAAAACAAGATTGGAAAATAAGGATGCACTAATAAAGAGGCAAATTTTAAACATGGCTATTATATAATTAACATTAATTCAAAAAAATTAATTTTGTTAAATATAATAGTTTATTAACTAAAAATATAATTATTAGTATAACTACGTTCTTACAATTGGAGAAAGCTCATGAAATCTTAAAATGATTCTTTATTCGAAGCCCCTCATTAAAAATAAAATCCAAACCCTCCTTTTACAGCAAACTTCGTTGCTCCGGGCATGTCTAAATAATTTCCTCTAAAGACGAAGTCAATTCTTATAAACTTAAAAATATTATCTACACCAACGAAATATTCGTAATACGGTTTTGTTGGTGCCTTACCTTGTAAATCAAACGCACTTAAGGCAACGTTTTTGTCAGATAAATTTCCTATAACGGCTCTAGCTCCCGCTATTTCTCTCCAATTAAGTTTACGTAGTAATGGTATTCTCGAAAAGATTCTACCATTAAAATTATGCTCTATGTGCAATGCAGCATATTCATCTGTTACAAAATCATAATAATTAAGTAAATCAAAAGTTCGTGGTGCTGTAAATATGGCTTGATTTCCAGGAACTACATCTAACATGGTCAATGGCACCTCTCCAAAAGTTTTACCCACTTCTAGAAAATACTTTAACTTACCAAAACCACCCATCAAAACCCTATGTCTATAATACAACTGGAGCTTATCATAATCAAAATCACTGTCTAAAAATCCTTTTAAGCCTTTGGTATAACTCAAATATACGGTAGGATATCTACCTTCATTACTTACATTTCGTTCCACTCCGAATCCCGCTGTCTTACGTCCAGGAGTATAAGTAATACCGACATCCAATTCTGTTTGTTTTATTTTAGCTTGTTCAAAACCATTTTTATCAAAATAGCTAACATTAAATAAGGAGTCTGGTGCAGCAGAACTCAATGTTTTGTAAGTTGCTCCAAGTCTAAAGTTTAAATTCTTTATGGGTTCAACATCAACAGCTAAATTGGTAAGATTTACATTGGTTAAACTATAATTATCGCCTCTAGAAAAGAATGAGGATGAGGCAAAACTACGACTAAGAACATCATTTGCCGTTGTTAAACTTACCCCTGTTTGTTCTATATCTCGCCTATTACCCAGCGATAAAATTATTCTATTTCTTTTATCAACTAACCACTTACCTGATATACCATACTTTACTTTATCATCTTTAAAGCCATAAGCTGCATATCCTTGAATACGCCATGTATCATTCTGGCTAAAATAGGTTCTCCCTCCTACTCTAACCCTAAAACCTTCTATATCATTACTACCAAAAGAGGAAAAAAGTGGCCCATAGTCAAACCCATCAAAAATTTGCCAATACCCAGTGGCTAATGTGGCCCCAACATTATATAACTGTTTAAATTTTCGAACCGTTTTTAAGGTATCTAACATCTTATATACCCCTACCTCATCTTTATTCAGTTTCTCCATTCGATTTTCACTCCAAAAATCATCAGGCTTATTATATATTTCTTCTTCGTAAGAACTTACTTTTGCTTTATATACATCATCATCGCGTTCTTTTTCGAATTCGTAATTGTTATATAGTGTGGTTCTTCGACCATAAACTCCTTTTGACTTATCCTTAGAATTAAAAGAAAAGTCAGACATCATATGATCTCGTTTTAATAGAAAAACAGAATCACTTAACACTTCAAATTCTTGAGCTACATAAATTTCTTTTACCCAATTTATATTTGCACTTCGGCTTGCATTCATTTCAATTTCTTGAATAGCAAACGTGGTATCGTTCACCCAAAAGTCACCTTTAAAAGTAAGTTCATTTTTCCGTCTTGGATAAAAAACAATATTGTAACACCATTTATTACCAAGATAAGCACTATCAGCCAATACATAATTATAAACCGAAACCCCTGTTCTTGAAATTGGACTGGTAAAGCTTTTATCGAAAAATTTCAGATAATTGTCGTAAATATTATAGTCTACATATAATTGTTTTACAAACTCAATTAGTTCTTGGTTACTATCAAAACCTGAGTTTTTATTTGCAATTAAGGTTTCATTTGATTTTTGAGAAGGTTTATTTTTACCATATACCTTATATAAGGCTTCATTTATAAAAATGGGTAAATAAGGCTTCCCTGTGATGTTAGAGGTATCAATTTTCTCAAAAACAAACTCCATTCCTTTAAAAAGTCGTTTTTTCTTAAACTTTTCATCAATATTGTTTAAGTCAAACTCTATTTTCTCGTACTTGTCATACTCATATTGCTTATATAAACGTAATCCGTTTTGACGTTTTTTTGCCCATATTTTCTTTAGTATTTCAACTGCTGGGTTTCCTTTTTTCTTTGTTTTACCAGAATAAAGCAGCACCTCATCTAAGGCAGCAGCATCTTCTTTCAGTACGATTATAAGATCAAAATTTCTCGCTTTTAGCGGGATTATTTTGGTTTCAAAACCAAGAAAAGAAATCATTAATTCTGTATACGTATTTTCTGATTCAATATAGAACTTTCCATTCTCATCAGATACACCACCTTCTGTGGAGCCTTTAAAAATGATATTAGCAAACGGTATAGGTTCCCCTTGCTCATCTACAATATTACCACCTACTTTAACTTGCGAAAAAGCGAACGAGGTGATTAATAAAAAAAATATTATTAAATATTTCAATAGTTAAAATTTAGAGTATTAATAAAAAAAACCTTTTACAACTTGTTGTAAAAGGTTTGATTATTACAAATTTAATGCCATTATTTTACATAAAGAACATACTTAACTGCTTTAATCACATCTTCCGAGTTAGGTATCCACTCTTTTAATAGGACAGGTGAATATGCAGCTGGTGTATCTGCAGTAGTTATTCTTTGTATTGGAGCATCTAAATAGTCAAATGCTTGTTCTTGTACTTGATATGTAATTTCTGATGACACACTAGCAAAAGGCCAAGCCTCCTCTAAAATTACTAATCTATTTGTTTTCTTTACAGATTTTATAATTGTCTCATGATCCATCGGTCTTACCGTACGTAAATCAATAATTTCTACTGAAATATTTTCTTTTTCTAATTCTTCTGCAGCTTTATAAGCTTCTTTTATGATTTTTCCAAAAGAAACAATCGTAACATCTGTACCTTCTCTTTTAATTTCAGCAACACCAATTGGCAAAACATATTCACCATCAGGCACTTCACCTTTATCACCATACATTTGTTCAGATTCCATAAAAATTACAGGATCATCATCTCTAATGGCAGCTTTTAATAAACCTTTAGCATCATATACATTTGATGGCACAACTACTTTCAAACCAGGAGTATTTGCAAACCAGTTCTCAAAAGCTTGAGAGTGTGTTGCACCTAACTGACCTGCTGAAGCCGTTGGTCCTCTAAAAACTATAGGGCAATTAAACTGGCCACCAGACATTTGTCTGATTTTTGCCGCATTGTTTATAATTTGGTCTATACCAACCAAAGAGAAATTAAAGGTCATATATTCTACAATAGGCCTGTTTCCATTCATCGCTGAACCAATAGCAATCCCTGCAAAACCAAGCTCAGCAATTGGTGTGTCTATAACACGTTTAGCACCGAATTCATCTAACATACCTTTGGAAGCTTTGTAAGCACCATTATATTCTGCGACCTCCTCACCCATTAAATAAATAGATTCGTCTCTACGCATTTCTTCGCTCATTGCTTCGCAAATAGCTTCTCTAAATTGAATTGTTCTCATATTGGTTATAAAATTACTATGCAAAAATAGAAAATTAAGGCTAGTTTATAAGATTATCAATCAAATATTTTACTATGCGTGCATAGTAAAATGAAAAAAAAGTAGTAACTTCGCCTTAAATAATTAAAATAGTTTAAAAAATGAAAATATTAGTGTGTATAAGTCACGTTCCTGATACAACCTCAAAGATTAATTTTACCGATGGTAATTCTAAATTTGACTCTAATGGTGTTCAGTTTGTAATTAATCCATACGATGAATTTGTTTTAACAAGAGCCATGTGGTTTAAGGAAAAACAGGGAGCATCTGTAACTGTTGTTAGTGTAGGTAATCCCTCTACGGAACCAACTTTGCGTAAAGCCTTGGCCATAGGAGCCGATGAAGCTATTCGTATTAATGCTGATGCATCTGACGGTTATTTCGTCGCTAAGCAATTGGCTGAAGTAGCAAATAATGGCAATTATGACCTAATACTCGCTGGTAGAGAATCTATTGATTATAATGGAGGGATGGTTCCCGGTATGTTGGCTGGTATTTTAGATTTTAACTTCGTAAATGCTTGTATTGGTTTAGAAGTTGAAGGTGATAAGGCAACAGTTATAAGAGAAATTGATGGTGGTAAAGAAACATTAAGCACAAGCTTACCATTAGTAATTGGAGGTCAAAAGGGAGTTGTAGAAGAAAAAGATCTGCGAATTCCGAATATGAGAGGAATTATGATGGCTAGAAAAAAACCATTAACTGTTGTAGAACCGATCTCATTTGAGGCAACAACAGAATCAAAAAGTTTTGAAAAACCAGAAGCAAAGGGTGCTGTTAAATTAATTGATGCCGACAATGTTGGTGAGTTGGTTGATTTATTACACAATGAAGCTAAAGTGATTTAAGGTCACGGAATCAAGAAAAGTCTAATATCTAATATAAAAAAATATGTCTGTACTCGTATACGCAGAATCCTCTGAAGGAAAATTTAAAAAAATCGCTTTTGAAGCAGTTTCTTATGGTAAAAAAGTTGCCGAACTATTAGGAACCAATTTATGTGTGCTTACTATAAATGCTGAGAACGCTTCAATGTTGTCAGACTATGGTGCTGAAAAAATTTTAAAAGTAAACAATGAAAAACTCAGTAATTTCAATGCAAAAGCCTACGCTGATGTAATAAAGCAAGGGGTAGAAAAAGAAAATGCTGATGTTATCATTATTGACTCAAGTAATGATGGTATTTACCTAGCTCCACTATTGGCAGTAAATTTAGAAGCAGGGTATGCTTCAAATGTTGTCGACGCACCCAGCTCTATTTCACCATTCACAGTAAAAAGAAAAGCTTTTTCTAATAAAGCTTTTGATAATACAGAAATTAAAACGGCTAGAAAACTAATTGGATTGGCAAAAAATTCTTTTGGTTTGGTAGAAAGTAAAACTTCTGCAACTGAAGAAGATTTCACTCCGACTCTTGCTGAAGGAGATTTTAACATCACTTCTACCTCAATTGATAAAGCAAAAGGTAAAGTTACAATTGCAGATGCAGATATTGTTGTTTCTGGTGGTCGTGGATTAAAAGGTCCTGAGAACTGGGGAATGATAGAAGAATTAGCTGATATTTTAGGTGCAGCTACGGCATGCTCTAAACCAGTTTCCGATTTAGGTTGGAGACCACATAGCGAACATGTTGGTCAAACAGGAAAGCCCGTAGCCGCCAATTTATATATTGCTATAGGAATTTCAGGTGCGATACAACATTTGGCCGGAATCAATTCTTCAAAGGTAAAAGTTGTTATTAATACTGACCCAGAAGCACCGTTTTTTAAGGCTGCCGATTATGGTATTGTTGGTGATGCATTTGAAGTTGTACCAAAATTAATAGAAAAGTTAAAAGAATTTAAGGCTCAAAACGCATAATTTTAGTAAATTGTGCCACTCAAAGGCTGTCTATATTTTGGATACATAAGTCCTTTATTAGACAGTTTTTTTATATTATAATTTATGAGTTTAGTCCGCCTTAACATAAAAGGTATATCATATAGTCAGACACAAAGCGGTGCTTATGCATTGGTTTTGAGTGAAGTAGAAGGCGAACGCACCTTACCTATTATTATAGGTGCTTTTGAAGCACAATCTATAGCCATAGCTCTAGAAAAGGAAATAAAACCACCTAGACCGCTAACACATGACCTCTTCAAAACTTTTTCTGACCGTTTTCACATTAAAGTGAAACAAGTTATCATTCATAAATTAGTTGATGGCGTGTTTTATTCTAGCCTTATCTGTGAACGTGATAAAATTGAAGAAATTATTGATGCTAGAACTTCTGATGCCATAGCATTGGCAACTCGTTTTAATGCACCAATTTTTACTTACGAAAATATTTTAGACAAAGCAGGTATCTTTTTAAAAATAAAAGATGAGCCTAAATTAACACAAACTAAAATAGAAGTTGAAGAAATGGCTATTGAACTTGCCGAAGAATCTTCCTTAAAAGAAATTTCCATAAAAGAATTGAATAAACAGTTGAATGAGGCCGTTGCAAATGAAGATTATGAATTGGCAGCCAAATTAAGAGATGAAATCTCTAAAAGACAAAAATAAAAGACCAACCCGCACTAGCATATGACTCGTAATTTCGTTATTTTTATTTTAGTCTTATTTAGTTTAAATACTAATATATCAGCTCAAGAAACACTAACAGATTCAATTTCACTCGCGGAAACAAAAAGTGCTGAACCCAAACAAGATTCTATTATAAAATACTGGCAATTATCTAGTCATATTCTATATCAAAAATATCCTGATAGTATAAAATCAGATGTTGAATTTATAAAGAGTAAAGAGTTTTTGTCTTTAAATGAAAGTGGTGAATATACTTCAAAATTAAACAACAGTTCTGGTTCCGGTTTTTGGTTAATAAATCAAGACTTATTATTATTCCAGCAGAAAACACCATCAAAAGTTGATTTTTATTATCAAATTATAGAAAATTCTGACAATCATTTAAAGCTAAAAAACGGTAATGAGGTTTTTACTTTTATTGCTGATACACATAACAATTTTATCAACCAACAAGTAACCGAAGATAAATTAATTCCAAGCCAAGGGTTTTCTATAAACTCTTTATGGAGGGGAGTTCTTGGAATGATAGTTTTACTATTTATCGCCTACCTTTTTAGCATTAACAAAAAAGGAATTAAATGGAAAACAGTCGGTATTGGACTCCTTTTTCAATTGATTATAGCTATAGGTGTATTGAAAGTTCCCTTTATTCAAAAAGGATTTGAATTTGTAGGCGGAATTTTTGTAAGTATTTTAGATTTTACCAGAGCAGGTAGTAAATTTTTATTTGAAGGCCTCGTGGTTGATATGGATACTTTCGGATTTATTTTTGCTTTTCAAGTGCTTCCAACAATTATATTCTTTTCTGCACTTACTTCTGTATTATTCTATTTAGGCATTATACAGAAGGTTGTAAAATTAATGGCCATGCTTTTAACGAAGTTTTTGGGCATTTCTGGTGCTGAAAGCTTATCGGTGGCAGGTAATATTTTTCTAGGTCAAACAGAAGCTCCGCTTCTTATAAAAGCTTATTTAGAAAAAATGAATAAATCTGAAATGCTGCTTGTTATGATTGGTGGTATGGCCACTGTTGCTGGTGCTGTGTTAGCAGCCTACATTGGCTTTTTAGGTGGTGATGATCCCGTGTTACGATTAATGTATGCCAAGCACCTTTTGGCAGCTTCAGTAATGGCAGCTCCAGGAGCCATCGTTGTTTCAAAAATATTGTATCCACAAACTGAAGCTATAAATACTGACGTACAAGTGTCTTCAGAAAAAATAGGTTCTAATATATTAGATGCTATTGCAAATGGTACAACAGAAGGCTTAAGGTTAGCCGTAAATGTCGGAGCAATGCTTTTAGTTTTTGTAGCCTTTATTGCAATGATTAATGGTGTGTTTGGATGGTTAGGTGATATTACTTCACTTAATAATTGGATGGCTGTAAATACCCCTTACCCTAAATTTTCTTTAGAAGCTGTTTTGGGTACCGTTTTTGCCCCATTAATGTGGTTAATAGGCGTTGCCAAAGAAGACATGATGTTAATGGGTCAGCTTTTGGGTATTAAATTAGCAGCAAGTGAATTTGTTGGTTATATTCAATTAGCAGATTTAAAAAATATTGCTAATGCAACACATTTAACTTATCAAAAGTCAATAATTATGGCTACATATATGCTTTGTGGCTTTGCTAACTTTGCTTCTATTGGGATTCAAATTGGTGGTATTGGTTCATTGGCCCCAGGACAACGTAAAACATTGTCTGAATTCGGTATGAAAGCCTTAATTGGAGGTTCCATAGCTTCCTTAATTTCTGCTACCATTGCAGGGATGATTATTGGATAGTAAACCAAACCTTCGTTAATAAACTTTTAATAAAATAGAAATTCAATTACATTTAATTATAACACTTTTCAGTATTTTGCTGATTCAAATTAATAGATAAAAATGAAGCAATACCACGATTTAGTAACACATGTTTTAGAAAATGGATACGAAAAAGGTGATCGCACGGGTACGGGTACTAAAAGTGTTTTTGGTCACCAAATGCGATTTGATTTATCAGATGGCTTTCCAATGGTGACTACTAAAAAATTGCATTTAAAATCGATTATTTATGAATTACTTTGGTTTATAAATGGAGATACTAACATAAAATACTTACAAGAAAACGGTGTGCGAATCTGGAATGCTTGGGCGGATGACAAAGGTGATTTAGGACCTGTTTACGGACATCAATGGAGGAATTGGAATAGTGATGAAATTGATCAACTTACTGATGTAATAGACACATTAAAAAATAACCCTAACAGTAGAAGAATGATGGTTTCCGCTTGGAACCCTTCCGTTTTACCAGATACATCAAAATCATTTAGCGAAAATGTAGCTAATGGAAAAGCCGCTTTACCGCCTTGCCATGCGTTCTTTCAATTTTATGTAGCCGATGGTAAATTGTCTTGTCAACTTTATCAAAGAAGTGCTGATATTTTTTTAGGCGTACCCTTTAACATTGCTTCTTATGCTTTATTTACGATGATGATTGCACAAGTTTGCGGATATGAAGCGGGAGAATTTATTCATACATTTGGAGATGCACACATTTACAATAACCATGTTGAACAACTAGAATTACAATTATCTAGAGATGTGAGACCGCTTCCAAAAATGAAAATAAACTCCGCAGTAAAAAGTATTTTTAACTTTAAATTTGAAGATTTTGAATTATTAAATTATAATCCCCATCCGCATATAAAAGGTGCCGTAGCTGTATAAAATAATAAATCCCAAAATCCATCGAAGGATTTTGGGATTTATTATTTTTAATAGTTACTTACTATAATTCTAAAACAGAATTTTCAGTACCGGCAAATTCGTTAAATGCATAACTATCTGCTTGCTCATCATTTTTGTAAGCTCCATCAACTAAATATCTAAATTGATATGAAGTACCTTTTTCTAAATCGATAGTTCCTTTGAAGTTACCATTTTTTAGTTTTTTTAGCTCATATTTTTTTGCAGGTTTCCAATTGTTGAAATCTCCAACAACTGCAACTTTTTCAGCGTCAGCTTCAGGTAAAGTAAATGTTACCTTACAAACTGGTTTTGTTTTTAAATAATTCTTAGTAATTGCCATAATTTTGTGTTTTTTAAATTAGAGCAAAATTAATTAAGTTTTTCTACATCTCATCGCTAATCCACTGATTATTAAGTCGATTTAACAATAATTTAATTTTAAATAACAAAAAAATGAAAAACTCAAAATTCATCGTTAAATATTATATAATTATTATTTTTAAATTCTTTTTTTTGAATAAAAATTGTAAATTTATAAACATTTTACTATAAAAATGCCCTTATTAAATAGTTATAACCTACCTATTTGATAAATAAGGCATTAAATAATTGCATAAGAAAAACTCTAAATAATAAAGTATCATGAAAAAAGAAGATTTAAAAAAAGATTTAATTGACCGTATCAATCAAATTGATGATGAAAATAAGCTGACCGCCATTCAGACGATTTTGAATACACTTGAAAGTGAACACATTGAATTTGACAATAAAAACAACGCCTTAGAGCCTGAAGATTTTGGTGGTTATATTAAAGAATGGTTAAAAAGCATGTAATTAAAAGTATGGAGAATTAACTAATAATTTTAGTATATGATTTTTGCTCGTCTATTGTATTCTAACAAGAAGAGAAGGTAGTATCAGAAACTATGCCATTAGAGATTATTGAAAATGTGCCAATTTTTCCTGAATGTGAAAAATTAGACAAAACAAAATTATTTGTTATTTTTGAAATTGAAAACGATGGTAATATAATAGATGTTAAGGCCAGAGGGGAACATGAGATGTTAGAAAGGTAGATTATTAGAGTAATTAATTCTTTACCGAAAATGACTTCTGGAAACCTCAAAGGTAAACCTGTAGGAGTAAAATACACAATACCAATTACTTTGTTGGTTGATAAACCAGCCAAAAAGCTTAATCAAAATTAATGGAAAAGGAACAAATTGAAATATATGAAAAAGCACGAAAACGCGTAAAACAAAAAAAGAGGTTATACTACCATTTTATTGTTTTTTTAGTGGGTTCATTTTTTTTAATAGTGTTAAACACCTTTTTTAAGGTGGGAAATCAGTATGGCGAATGGTTTAAATATGCCGTTGCTTTTTGGCTTTTAATTTGGATATTTCATTTTATTAATGTTTTTGTTACCAATAAATTCTTTGGTAAAGAATGGGAACGTATTGAAACTGAGAAATTAATGGACAAACACGAACTGAAATCTGATAAATTAGAAAGAGAACTTATTAAAAAAGGAGTTATCACTCCAAATGATAAAATTTCTGGTTCAGAAAAAAAAACTTTAAACCATTGATTACTATTATTGCTGCCATTGGCAAGAACCGTGAACTAGGTAAAAATAATGAACTTATTTGGCACTTACCCGACGATTTAAAACGTTTTAAGAAAGTTACCACTGGACATGATGTAATTATGGGTAGAAAAACTTTTGAATCTTTAGGTAAAGCCTTACCTAATAGAACCAATATTGTAATTACTAGAAACAAGGGTTACAAAGCGGAAAATTGTGTAATTGTTCACTCATTAGAAGAAGCTATTAAAAGTACTTCTGATACTAATCCTTATATTCTAGGTGGAGCTCAAATATATTCTCAAGCTATAAAAATAGCAGATGAACTAGATTTGACATTTGTGGATGCTTCATTTGAAGCCGATGCCTTTTTCCCTAAAATAGACGCTAATATTTGGAAAGAAAAACATCGTGAAGATTTTTTAGCAGATGATAAACATGAATTCAATTATAGCTTTATTCTTTATAAAAGAAAAAAATTATAAACAAAAAAAAAGTGAGCCACTACACTCACTTTTTACTCAAACTAACTAATCAAATATCTATGATTTAACTTATCATAAATGTCTTTATATTTTAATTTCTTTTTCAAATGACATATCCTTATTGGAGAGTATAACTCTATATTTCCCAGCCATACTTGAAGAAAAGTCATATACTTTATTAAATATTTGGTCATTTTCAATTTTCTCAGAATAAACCAAATCTCCATTCTCATAAAAAATACTTAAGCCTAAAAACTCAGAGTCTAGAATTGTTTTATGAATTGTTAGGAGTCCATCTTTATTTACTACTGAAGGCTTAAAAAAGATAGATTCATTTTCTTTATCAAAAACAACCTTATTCTTATTTACATCAAAAGGAATTAATTTAACTTGATACTCCTTATCTAATTCAAAAATATAATTACCGTCTGGTAATGCTGTTAAATCAAATTTCTTTGAATAATTTCCATTAATTTGAATCGTCTCTTTGTACAGAATCAAACCATTAATGTCTTTTATACTCAATACAGAACCTTCTGTTACATCATTTAATGTTACGTTAGTAACATCATCATTTTCGTTAGTTACAATTTCATTTGCATAACTAATCATCGTAGTACATAATACTACTAATACTAAACTTTTTTTGATCACATTTTTCATGTTTTTATTTTTTTAGAATTAATTACACTACAAATGTATGAGGACTTCTACTTTCAGAAAACATCAATATTAATACATATATATAGTATATTAACAAAATACAATTAACAGCTAATTTTACCGGTTAATTTAGAATATATTTAGGTTAACTTTCCGTAGTTTTATAAAATTATGACCTGAATAGAAATAGGTTATTATGCATTACTCAACCTAAAGCATATTCAAATTCTATTAAACCAAAGTGTTGACTTTTAAACAAAAAAAAAGTGAGCCACAACACTCACTTTTTACTCAAACTAACTAATTAAATATTTATGAATTTTATATCACAAATGTCATTTATAGATTTATTTCTTTTACAAATGTTCTATCTTCAGTTGATAACAACACTTTATACTTACCTTTTAAACTTTTCGAAAAATCATACGTCTTATTTATTAACTCTTCGTTGTTAAATTTCTCTGAATGCACTAAGTCTCCATTTTCAAAATAAATTTTTATGTTCAATCCCTTTTCAGAATTAAGAATCGTTTTTTGGATTCTTAACCTATTATTTTCAAGAACCATAGCTGGTTTAAAAATTACAGACTTATTTTCAATATTAAGATCTACTACATTACGCTTTACATTAAAGGGTATAGATTTAATTTCGAAATCTTTATCCAATTCAAAAATATAATTTCCATCAGGTAATGAAGTTAAATCAAACTTCTTTGAATAATCACCACTTACTTTTATAGTTTCTTTATAAAGAATTATGCCATTAACATCTTTTATACTCAATACAGAACCTTCTGTTACATCATTTAATGTTACGCTAGTAGCATCATCATTTTCGTTAGTTACAATTTCATTTGCATAACTAATCATAGTAGTGAATAATACTACTAATACTAAACTGTTTTTTATTACTTGTTTCATCTTTTCTTTTTTTTGAATTATTTATACTACAAATGTATGGGGACTTCTACTTTTAGAAAACATCAATATTAATACATATATATGTTATATTAACAAAATATAATTACCAAACTGATAACAGGGTTAATTAAGTGTATATTTTGGTTAACTTTCTGTAGTTTCATAAAACTAGACTTGAATAGAAATAGATTCATATACACTACTATACCTAAAACATGATCCTATTCAATAAAATAATTAGTTAATTCTAAAACAAAAAAAAAAGTGAGCCACAACACTCACTTTTTACTCAAACTAACTAATTAAATATTTATGAATTTTATATCACAAATGTCTTTTAAAGATCTATCTCTTTTACAAATGTTCTATCTTCAGTTGATAACAACACTTTATACTTACCTTTTAAACTTTTCGAAAAATCATACGTCTTATTTACTAACTTTTCATTGTTAAATTTCTCTGAATGTACTAAGTCTCCATTTTCAAAATAAATTTTTATGTTCAATCCTTTTTCAGAATTAAGAATGGTTTTTTGAATTCTTAACATATTATTCTCAAGAACCATAGCTGGTTTAAAAACGACAGACTTATTTTCAATATTAAGATCTACTACATTACGCTTTACATTAAAGGGTATAGAATTAATTTCAAAATCTTTATCCAACTCAAAAATATATTTTCCATCAGGTAATGAAGTTAAATCAAACTTCTTTGAATAATCACCATTAATTTTTATAGTTTCTTTGTAAAGAATTAAACCATGAACATCTTTTATACTCAATACAGAACCTTCTGTTACATCATTTAATGTTACGTTAGTTACATCATCATTTTCGTTAGTTGCAATTTCATTTGCATAACTAATCATAGTAGCGAATAATACTACTATTACTAAACTGTTTTTTATTACTTGTTTCATCTTTTCTTTTTTTAGAAATATTTATGCTACAAATGTATAGCTACCTTTGACTCTAGAAAACATCAATTTTAATACATTTATATAGTATATTAACACAATTAATCCACACACCATTTAAAAATGTTAATTTAGAACATAAAGTTGTTAAATGTCTATAGGTTTACCGGATAATATCTCGTAATTTTGTAACAATAATATATAATATGACAATGATTAAGAAACCAACTTTTGAAAAGATAAGTCCAAATTTTGGAAGTTCTGTTTTGGTAATGCAGCATACTAAAAAGATAAAAAACAAGAACTCCGCATTTTGGCACTTTCACCCAGAAATAGAATTAGTATATGTTGATAAAGGAAAAGGAAAGAGACATATAGGTAACCATTTGTCATATTTCAATAACAGTCAACTCATATTAATTGGATCTAACCTACCACATAACGGATTTGCAGATCGTCTTACCACCAGAGGTACAGAAACAATTGTGCAATTTAAGCCTGATTTCTTAGGAGAAAACTTCTTTAAGATTCCAGAAATGAATGCGATTGATTTATTGCTAGAAAAAGCTAAAAAAGGATTGCTATACAGACCGGAAACAAAAGAGGTTGTTGGTCCCAAAATTCAACACTTAATTGATTTAAAAGGGTTTGAGAGGATAAGCCTATTGCTTGAAATCTTAAATGATTTAGCCAAAGCAGAAGATTATACATTATTAAATGTAGATGGCTTCTCTTTTGAAACAGAAGCTCAAGACAGTGCGAAAATTGATATGATTTTTAAGCATATCAACACCAATTTTCAACGGCCGATTCCATTAGACGAAATAGCAGATAAAGTAAGTATGACTGTACCCGCATTTTGTAGATATTTTAAAAAAGCCACGGGTAAGACTTTTACAAAGCTAGTTAATGAATATCGCGTTGTACACGCAACCAAATTACTCTCAGAAAGTCAGTCAAGCATAACAGATATCTGTTTTGAATGTGGTTTTAATAATTTTTCACACTTCAACAAATTATTTAATGAGATTACAGGAAAAAGTGCTTCTAAATATAGAAGTGAGATAAAACACTTAATCAAGCAAGGCTAATTATTTAATTTTTAGCTCAAATGGCATTCTCGCTTGTACACCTTTTAGAGTTGAAAACGCTTTTATGTTTTTATAAATTTGGTAATTTTCAACTCCCAATTCTTCTTTTAAAATACTTTCTTTACTCATTCTAATAAATGAAAGTGGATTAAATGCATCTTTAAAATCAGTTTTATAACGTGGGTAATTGGTAATACCAAAATCAGTTATATCTGCCAACTCTGCCGCCCTATTAACGGCATCATTTAAACTTCCTAACTTATCTACTAAACCATTTTCTAAAGCTTCTACCCCTGTCCAAACTCTTCCTTGAGCAATACTATCAACTTTTGCTTCTGTCATATTTCTACCTTGAGCAACACGGCTTACAAAAGTTTTGTAAATACCTTCTACACCCTCCTTAGCAACTTTATAAAATTCGTCAGTCATCGGTTTAAAAGGACTGTAAGCAAACGAATTTTTATTAGTACCAACTTGTTCTGCATTAACACCAATTTTCTTTGTTAATTCACTAAAATTGGGTATAATTCCAAAGACACCTATAGACCCTGTAATTGTAGTGGGCTCTGCAAAAATTTCATTAGCATTACAAGCTATATAATATCCTCCAGATGCAGCATAATTACCCATAGAAACCACAAGAGGCTTTTCTTTTTTGGTTAATTCTAACTCTCTCCACATTAAATCAGAGGCTAAAGCACTACCACCTGGCGAATTCACCCTTAAAACGATCGCTTTAATTTTATCATCTTTTCTTGCTTTTGTTAAGGCTTCAATAATTTTTTCTTGTCCAACAACCTCTAGTGTTCCTTTACCGTATATTATTTCACCCTGTGCGTAGATTATGGCAATTTTATCAGATGCTGATGATTTTATCCTCCCCTTTCCTGTTGATATATAATCAGAAATAGACAAGCTATTTAGTTTCTTATCTTTTTCAATTCCAACCAAACTCTTCAATTTATCTGTATATTCATCATTGTATAGCTCACCGTCAATCATGTTATTTTCTATGGCCAGTTGTGGAGTTCTTGCTAATAAGTCATCAGCAATAGCATTTATTTCTTCTTCTGTTTTATTTCTACTTTCGGCAATATCTACGACGATTTCATTCCAAATAGAGTTCAAAAAAGAGGAAACCTGTTCTCTGTTTGCTTCACTCATTTCATTGGCTAAAAATGGTTCAACTGCACTTTTATATTTACCATGACGAATAACCTCCATTTTAACTCCTGACTTTTCTTGTAAGTCTTTATAATATAAAATCTCCGTTGACAACCCTCTAAAATCAACTTCCCCAACAGGGTTTACAAAAATAGAATCTGCCACTGAACTTAAATAATAATTACTTTGTAAATAATAATCAGCATAGGCTGTTATAAATTTACCTGATTTTTTAAAATCTAATAATTTATCTCTTATGGCTTGTATTTGAGCTGTCCCCGCATTTACAAATAATGTATTAATATTTATTCCCTTAATTTTGTCATCTGTTTCAGCATTTTCAATAGCGTTTAAAATTTCTTGCAAACCAATTTTCCCTTCTTCCATATCAAATATTTCAGCAAATGGATCACTACTTTTAGGTGCATAATCTAATATTTGACTTTCTAAATTTAACTCCAACACAGAGTTGTTTTTAACCGAAACAGCTGTATCCTCGGTAGAGGCCGATATAATAACAACCAATATTACAAACATTAAACCTACTGCAATAAAAACTCCTAATATTGCTGCTAATAATTCCCTTAAAAATTTCATGTATCTATATATTTATTTTTTCAATTATAACATGTGCTTTACAATTTATCATTCTCATGAAATCATAATTTTCAACATGCTGGTTCATTTTTCTTAATTACATCGAAACCAAATGAACTATTTTACTTCCCTAATAGGTCTTGTTATTATTTAAAATGTTACAACAAAATACTATTAACATTTTAAAATGTTTATAAATTGAGCGGCAAAGATAATCTTTTATCTAATGATTTTATTTTTCTTTGTACCACTTTCATGAAAATTCAAAGAACCACATATTTATCATTGGGTAGTAACGTTGGAAATCCCATAGAAAATCTACAATTAGCGATTAATTCAATTGCTAAAAACGTAGGTAGAGTTACCAAAATATCTTCTGTTTACAAAACAGCTTCGTGGGGTTTTGATAGTGATGATTTTCTAAATATTTGTATTGCAGTTTCTAGTCACTTAAATCCTGAAAATTTATTAGAACGTGTTTTAACAATTGAAACAGAACTTGGTAGAAATAGAGGTACCTCAACAGCATATAAAGCTAGGATAATTGACATTGACGTGCTACTATTTGATGATGAAGTCATTTTTTACAACAATTTGACGGTACCGCATCCACGTATGTTAGAACGTAAATTTGTTTTAGTGCCTTTGGCTGAAATTGCTCCGTTACTTAAACACCCTATAGCCAAAGAAACAATAACTAAATGTTTGGCCCATTGTGATGATGCCTTGGAAATTAAAAAGACCAATCTAACTCTAACACGACCTATATCAATTATTGAAAAATACAATTACATAGCTATTGAAGGAAATATTGGTGCTGGTAAAACAACATTAGCAAAAATGATTGGTGATGACTTTAATGCAAAACTAGTATTAGAACGTTTTGCTGACAATCCGTTTTTACCCAAGTATTACGAAGACATGGAAAAATATGCTTTTCCTTTAGAAATGAGTTTTTTGGCAGATAGATATCAACAACTTTCAGATGATTTAGCTCAGTTTGACTTATTTAAAAACTTTATTGTTTCCGACTATTATATTTTCAAATCTCTCATTTTTGCACAAGTTTCTTTATCTAACGAAGAATATAAATTATATAGACGCATTTTTGATGTAATGTATAAAGAAATTACCAAGCCCGATTTGTATGTTTATCTTTACCAGAGTATTGATAGCCTGCTAGAAAATATTAAAAAAAGAGGACGAGCATATGAGCAAAACATAAAACCTGAATATTTAGAACAAATACATCAGGGCTATGTTAACTTTATTAAAACAGAGCAAAATTTAAACACATTAATAATTGATGTCTCTGAAATGAATTTTGAGAAAAACAGTGAAGATTACCACACCGTTATTGATATAATCAATAATGACAAAAGCACTGTCAAAGAATAAACATACCGTTTACTATCTCAAAAAAATAAGACGTAAGTATCATAAAAAGGATACTATTTCTCTAATAACTCCAATTTCTCAGCGAAATAGTCGCAAAAATCTCGCATTGTTGCTGTCATTTTTTCATCATTAGTAGCACGATAAAATGTATCTGACATAGAAAGTAATGTCTGATGAAAAAAGTGTTGCATTTCATCAAGAGGCATATCTTTTGTCCATAAGTCCATTTTCAAAGTTTCCTTCTTTTTATCATCCCAAACAGAAATTAAAACCGCCTTTGTAGGTTCATTATCAATTCCTCCATCTTTGGCATCCCAAGATAATTTTTCAGGAATTTTATTTTCGTCTAGTTCTACAGTAAATTTTATTTCGGAATTATGTTTTGACATAGGATTAGTATATTAGTGAAAGTAATTTAATAGTATTTATGATCTATTACGTTTAGGTAATTAAAAACACCCAAATGAATACTATTTACTTGGCTTATATTTCGATTTTTTAAATATCTCTTCGTTTTTCATTTTTAACATATCTTGTAAAGACGTGTCCGTATTTTGCATAAATGCTCTTACAATTTGCCAGCCAAACCACACTCCAATACTTCCGGGTGTTTCATTATCATTGGCTCTATAAAATTTTGAAAATGGAGCATTATCAATAAACCGTCGAGAGAGTTCTTGCTCAGTACTAAATAATATTTTGTTTTCAATAAAATATTTCCAAACCTCTTCATCATTATACTCCGCCCACTCTATTTGTTCTTGGGTATAACCTATCTTTTCAGCATCATTAACTTCTGGTACATACGCATCAAGCAAATACAACTTTTTACCTTGCTGTACCATTCTAGAAACAAAAGTTCTATCTGTTGAAAACATTATTTGAACATTTGTAATTGCATTTGCTACATCAACAATTAAATGCTCTTTTGTGAAATTTTGTTTTATATAACTAGGATAATCCTGATATATTTCACTATCCTCTCCTAGATAAACATCTAACGAAACAAATAACAAACTATCTGCATAAACTACTTTAGTTTCATAATCAACATTAGATAGTAAAGTTATTACTTTGGGTGATTTAAAATTTGGATAATAATATTTAATATGCTTGAATAACTCCACTATTTGTTCTTTTTCAGTTGAAAAATCACTAAATACTTTCTGCGTTTCTGTATATAATTCCTGCTCATCTTTATCTTCAATTTTATGTAACCAAATACTATCATGGTTTTGAGCTGGGAACAAATAAGGATATTTACTTTTTAACTGAGGTAACTTTTCTGAAGTTAATGTGTAAAACTCTTGATCAAAGCGGTTTACATCAACTTTAACTGAAATATCAGAAACGTCAATGTCTGACTTCTCTTTTTTTGTACAGTTTATTAAAGTTAATAGTAAGATTAAGAAAGAAACGTATTTATACATTTATTAAAATTTAGTATTTTCGCTAAAACGTTTTTATCATTATAGCGTAAGGATTTACGTGCGACAAAACTACTAAATTGTTTTACAATGCAAACAGAAAAAGTAACAAAACATATTGTTAATTGGCTAAAGGATTATGCGACTAAAGCTGGAGTTAAAGGATTTGTAATCGGAATTTCTGGTGGAATTGACTCTGCTGTTACCTCTACACTTTGTGCCGAAACGGGTTTAGAGTTACTTTGCTTAGAAATGCCCATACACCAAGCTGAAAGTCAAGTTACAAGAGCTCAAGAGCACATTGCACAACTTAAAGTACGTTACCCAAAAGTACGTTCTAAGAACATAAACCTATCCTCTGTTTTTGATGCTTTTGATGATTTACTACCTGATGAAGCCGCTAATGATAAAGTGGATTTATCTATGGCAAACACTAGAGCACGATTAAGAATGAGTACACTTTATTATTTTGCAGGTATACATGGTCTTTTGGTATGTGGTACAGGTAACAAAGTAGAAGATTTTGGTGTAGGCTTCTTTACAAAATATGGTGATGGTGGTGTAGATTTAAGTCCAATAGCTGATTTAATGAAATCTGAAGTTTATAAAATTGGAGCACATTTAAAAGTACCTGAATCTATTTTAATTGCAAAACCTACAGACGGTTTATTTGGCGACTCTAGAACTGATGAAGACCAAATTGGAGCGAGTTATGATGAATTAGAATGGGCTATGAAAATGATTGCTCAAGGTAAAACGTTAAAGGATTTTGACGGACGAGCAAAACGAGTTGTTGAAATTTACTTACAACGCCACAGAGCTAATAAACATAAAATGGTGGCAATACCAGTTTGCGAGATCCCTGAGGAGTTAATGGATTAAACTACCCTATTCAACCTGTCGTAAAGAAGCTTTTTAAGCTTTGTATAATTCACGATCATCTCTAACATAGAATGTCGGTCGTCATCAGGAGTTTCCTCGATAAGCTCCTTAATTTTTAATTCAATTAAGATGCGACGCAAATTTAAAATGGCATCCATAACCAATTTAGAAAGGCTTTTCTCTTTTGTACGAACGTATATTTCTTTACTTTCCCAATCGCTTAATGCATATTTCTCATCGTCCATTAAAATATCAGTAACCACTCTACCCAATTCAGGGTCTTCGTGATTTATAAACCCGTCTGAACTTATCTTTTCATCTTGATTCAACTGATGAATAACGTCAAAATATATTTTTTTAAAAGTAGCATTGCTAAACTCAATCTCATCATCTTGTAAATGCAAATAGATTTCACTCGCTATCTTGTTTTGATAATTCTCTTTAACCAATTTTATTCTACCCTCTTCATCTTCAACCTCTACATAATCCTCAAAATCAATTTCTTTATTACCATAAAGCAAGAGAATTTCTATCAATTGCCTTTCTAATTTATTTAATTGATCTGTTTTTTTAAAAGCTACAGCTTCCGTCTTTACAACCGTAAAAGATTCTTGTTGATTATCTTTAGGACGCTTGGAGGCTTCTCGTTCTTCATTTTTTGATAACTGTGCCAATTCACTAAACAAAACACGTTCAGAAATGTCCATAATCTTAGCACATTCTTGGACATATATTTCTCGTTGAATCTGATTCGGAATTTTTGAAATAGTAGCGACAATGTCTCTAATCAATCCTGCTTTTTTTACCGGATCATCTTTAACTTCATCCATCAGTATAGATACCTTAAAACGAATAAAATCTTGAGCATTCGCATCTAAATAGGCTTCTAATTTTTCTAAAGAATTTTTCTTTGCAAAACTATCAGGATCTTCGCCATCAGGAAACATGACTACCTTAACATTCATGCCTTGCTCTAAAATCAAATCAATACCTCGAATTGAGGCTCTCAGACCTGCTGCATCACCATCAAACAGCACCGTGATATTAGGCGTTAATCTATTTACCAAACGAATCTGATCTGACGTTAATGCCGTACCAGAAGAAGCCACTACATTATGTATTCCTCTTTGATAAAAAGAAATAACATCTGTATATCCCTCCACCAAATAACAGTTGTCTTTTTTGGCAATACTTTGCTTGGCATTAAATATACCGTAAAGAACTTTACTTTTATGGTATAGCTCGCTTTCTGGTGAATTAAGGTATTTAGCTGCTTTTTTATCGGAAGTTAAAATTCTACCTCCAAAACCTAGCACACGACCTGCCATACTGTGTATCGGAAAAAGTACACGTCCTTTAAAACGGTCAAATTTTTTGCTTTGTGTAGGGTCTAATTGATTTTCTTTAACAATGGTTAGTCCTGTTTTTTCTAAAAAATCTAATTGATATCCTTTCTTTAAAGCAGCATCCGTAAAAGCAGACCATTCATCTAAAGCATAACCCAATTCAAATTTTTTAATGGTTTCATCGGTAAAGCCACGTTCTTTAAAGTAACTTAACCCAATAGCCTTTCCTTTTTGCGTATTTAATAAAACATCGTGAAAATAATTACGTGCATATTCAGAAACCAAATACATACTTTCACGTTCACTTGCCTGCACTTTTTGCTCGTCAGACTGCTCCGTTTCATCAATTTCTATATTGTATTTTTTTGCCAAGTAACGTATGGCCTCCGGATAGGTATAATGCTCATGTTCCATTATAAAGGAAATAGCATTTCCGCCTTTACCAGAACTAAAATCTTTCCAGATTTGCTTTACAGGAGACACCATAAAAGATGGCGATTTTTCATTAACAAAAGGGCTTAACCCTTTAAAGTTACTTCCCGCTTTTTTTAGCTGAACAAAATCACCAATAACCTCCTCGACCCGAGCCGTTTCAAAAACTTTGTCTATGGTGTTTTGCGTTATCATATAAGTTTGGGTAGATAATAAGTAAAAGAAACCTCACAAATTTTAAATCTGTGAGGTCTTGATATGATTAAGAAACCGCTTTTAATTTACTTAAGGTAGATTTTTCCATTTTACCTTCGGCATAACTTCTGGTCACTCTTAATTTTTTTTCATCGCCACCAGGCAATTCAAACATGGCGTCGGTTAAAATAGCTTCACACAAAGAACGTAAACCACGTGCTCCAAGTTTATAATCAACAGCTTTTTGAACAATATAATCTAACGCTTTTTCATCTATAGAAAAATCAATACCATCCATTTCAAAAAGCTTTTCATATTGCTTAATTATGGCATTTTTAGGCTCTGTTAAAATAGCTCTTAAAGTTTTAGCGTCTAACGGATTCAAATAAGTTAACACTGGTAAACGACCTATAATTTCAGGAATTAACCCAAAATCTTTTAAATCTTTTGGAATTACATATTGCAACAAATTTTTATCATCTACACGTTCTTCATTTTTCGACGCACTGTAACCTACAGCTTGCATATTTAAACGCTTACTTATGATTCTGTCTACACCATCAAATGCTCCACCAGCAACAAATAAAATGTTACGAGTGTTAACCTCTACAAATTTTTGATCTGGATGTTTTCTACCCCCTTTTGGTGGTACATTAACTATTGTTCCTTCTAACAATTTAAGTAGAGCCTGTTGAACACCTTCACCAGAAACGTCTCTAGTTATTGAAGGATTGTCGCTTTTTCTAGCAATTTTATCAATTTCATCAATAAAAACAATGCCTCTTTCTGCTTTTTGAACATTATAATCTGCAGCTTGTAATAAACGTGTTAAAATAGTTTCTACATCTTCACCAACATATCCTGCTTCTGTTAACACAGTTGCGTCTACAATAGCAAAGGGTACATTTAACATTTTAGCAATGGTTCTAGCCATTAATGTTTTTCCTGTACCTGTTTCACCCACCAACATTATATTACTTTTTTCTATCTCAATATCATCTTCATTTTTTGAAGCTGGTTGTAACAATCGTTTATAGTGATTATATACAGCAACCGACAAAACTCTTTTTGCCTGATTTTGTCCAATTATATATTGATCTAAAAAACTTTTTATTTCTTGTGGCTTTTTTAGTATTAATTCAGCCGACAATCCTGAATTTTTAGATTCAGAAAGTTCTTTTACTACTAAACCATGTGCCTGCTCTATACATCTATCACATATATGACCTTCTAACCCTGCAATCAGCATATCGGTTTCCGATTCTTTACGCCCACAAAATGAACACTCTAACTCTTTCTTCTCTGCCATAATCTTTTTACTTACTTCAAATCTTTTTACTAAACAGCTTTAAATAGGATCTGTTATGAATTTCTAATTAAAACCTCATCTATCATACCATATTTTTTTGCCTCGTCTGCTTTCATCCAATAATCTCTATCAGAATCGTCATGCACTTTTTTAATGTCTTGTCCTGAATGACTTGCAATTATTTGATACAATTCATCTTTTAATTTCAAAATCTCTCTTGCAGTAATCTCAATATCAGATGCTTGCCCTTGAGCTCCACCTAAAGGTTGATGAATCATAATACGTGAGTGTGTTAAAGCTGAACGCTTCCCTTTTGCACCTGCACACATTAATACGGCTGCCATAGAAGCTGCAATACCAGTACAAATTGTAGATACATCTGGCTTAATAAACTGCATAGTATCGTAAATACCTAATCCTGCATACACACCTCCACCTGGTGAGTTTATGTAAATTGAAATATCTTTTGAGGCATCAGTACTTTCTAAAAATAACAATTGAGCCTGAATAACATTAGCAACATAATCGTCAATACCTGTTCCTAAAAAGATGATTCTATCCATCATTAAACGTGAAAAAACGTCAAAAATGGCAATATTCATTTTACGTTCCTCAATAATATTTGGGGTAAGGTTCGTAGGATACATTGCACTAATCATCTTATCATAGTACATGCTATTAATTCCTTGGTCCTTTATAGCAAATTTTTTAAATTCTTCTCCGTAATTCATTATGCTTTATTTTAAATGGTTCTTGAATAAGACGGTAAATATACTAACTAATTACGAATTTATTTAATAGTTATAGGCTCTAAAAATATTTTACACTGAATGTTTTTTGAATTATAAATTTAATTACTTTTACTATAGCAAATTTTAATATTTATGAAGGACTAATTTTAACACTTCCGCACGAAGCTATTTAACTTTGAACAAAAGTCTTTTTTATAGCTTTTAACATGACTGTAGTTACAGCATGTTTTCGAAAAAAATTTACCTGAAAAAATTTAACATAAAATATTAAAAAGATGAAAAAAATTGCAATTCTAGTTTTTGCACTAGTATCCTATACCAACAGTTTCGCACAAGATATTCATAATTTTACTGGAACCTTTTCTGGTTTAACTGAAGATTACTATTTTGAATTTAAAGACAATAACAATAAAATGACTGTTTTTAACGAAATAGATAATGAAGTTACAGTTGACTTGTTTGACGAGCAAGCTATTGGTAAAAAGTTTGAAATAACATGGAAAGACATAACTATAGAATTAACCGACGAAAACGGTGACCCTACTGGGGAAACTCAAGCGGGCAAACACATCGTTACAATGACTGAAGTACCCATAAAAAAATAATAAGCATAAAAAAAATCCCGAAATTAAAATTTCGGGATTTTTTATTTTTATAAGCTACTGTGTTTATTTATAAACCTCTTTTACAAAGTCGTCAAAACTTACTTCTTTCGCTTTTAACTTTACATTCTCTTTATAGAAAGTCAATAATTTCTGACTCATCAATTGTTCAGATAAACGTTTAGCTTCCTCTTGATTACCCAAAATTCTACCTGCAATTTCATCTAATTCTTTTTCTTCAGGATTTGCATTACCATACTGTGCCATTTGACTTTTAATAAAGCCTTTAGCAAACTCCTTTAATTCTTCAAAAGTTACTTGTAAATTATTCTCTTTACTAATTTTACCTTCAATAAGTTGGTAACGTAATCCTTTTTCAGAACGCGTATATTCTTCTTCAGCTTCTTGCTCAGTTAATTGTTTTTCACCAGCTACTGCAATCCATTTTTGTAAAAATTCAGCAGGTAAATCAAATTTTGTGCTTTCAATTAAACCTTCAGTTACTGCATTTAGTAATTGCTGATCTGATTGTTGTTCAAATTGCTTTTCAGCATCTTCTTTTAAACGACTTTTGAATTCTTTTTCATCTTTAACTACTCCTTCTCCGAATAATTTATCATATAATTCTTGATTCAAATCCGCTGGTTCCGTTTCAGAAATTTCTTCAACTGTAAATTGAACTTCAATATCTAATCCATGAGCATCATCATGAGCTACACCTAAATGGTTTTGCAATAAATGATCATCAGTAAAAAGTCCTTTTGTTTTTAAAGTAATAACATCACTTACTTTTGCTCCAACAAATAATTTCTTATTGGTTTTACCTTTTACTTTATCTAATTTAAAAGTTGATTTTTTCTCAATCTCTTTTTCTTCATTAACAAACGTACCTGTTATATTTGAATTCTCAGCTATTTCAGTTTGAGAGATCATTTTACCATAACGTTCTTGAATATTCTCTATTTGATCATTCAACATCTTTTTATCAGCAATAATCTTATAACTTGTTATCGCTTTTTTAGGTTGTAAATTCACCTCAAACTGAGGTGCTAGACCCAATTCAAATTCAAAAGAAAACTGGTCAGCATCCCAAGAAAAATCTTCTTGAGTCTTAGGCAATGGATTTCCTAAAATATCTAATTTTTCTTCAACCAAAAATTTACTTAAAGATTCTTGCAATAATTTATTTACCTCATCAATAAGAACAGGCTTTTCATATTGCTTTTTAACCAAGCTCATTGGCACGTGCCCCTTTCTGAAACCTGGAATATTTGCTTTTTTACGATAATCTTGTAAAATTTCTGCTACTTTGTTTTGATAATCTTCCTCTGTAATATTAATTTTTACAACAGCATTTAAATCATCAATATTTTCTTTGGTAATATTCATCTTATATTTCTTTTCTTTAATGTTGGAATAATGCAAAATCGCTTTAGCGAGTGCAAAATTAGTAAATTTCTACTATATAACAAGTTAAGACATCTGTTTTTGTTGATCTTCCTTTAAAAAGGAATAAAGTATTGATTGAAAAAAGGATAACAGTAAACTAAATAGTAAAGCGTACCAAAAACCTGATACTGCAAAACCATCCACCAACTTATCAGCCAATAATATAATACCTGCATTTATTACAAATAGAAAAACACCAAGAGTTAATATTGTTAAGGGTAGTGTAAAAAGTATAATTAACGGTTTTACAAAAACACGTAAAAGCCCCAACACTATCGCTACAATTACAGCCGTTGAATACGAATCTACATAAATGCCTGGTAAAATTTTTGCTAAAATAACGACAGCAATAGCTGTCAGTAACATTTTTAAAACTAATTTCATATTGATTTGTTTTTTATATTTATATAAAAGTACACCATTCGTTTTTCCATTTCTTAATTAATTTTTAAAAAAAGAGTCCTATAAAACCAAATCTATGTGCACCCTAAAATCTCCTAACGAGAACAAACTAAACAGTCAACATATATGCCAAAACACTATTCGTTTAAAAAACTGACAACATAGCTGTAAAAATCATTAGGATTCTCTGCATGTAGCCAATGTCCTGCATTTTTGACAGTTTTTACTGCTGCTTTGGGGAAATGAGCTGTGATTAATGAAATATCACTATCTGCAATATAACCCGAATTTTCTCCTTTTAAAAATAAGGTATCACCTTCAAATACAGATAAAGAGGGTAAAGGAGCCCCTATTTCATCAATATTCTCAATTAGCCCTTCCAAATTAAATCTAAATGCAAGTTGCTCTTTTGTTATCCAGTACACATTCTTAAGTAAAAACTGACGTGTGCCCCAATCTGAAATATATTTTTTTAAAACTTCCTCAACGGCACCTCTCGTTTTTTGTTTTGAAAAATCAATCGCCAACAATCCGTCAAAAATCACATCATGATGCCTAGGATAAAACTTGGGACCAATATCAGCAACAATCAATTTATTCATTTTTTCGGGATAGGTTACCGCAAATAACATAGCCACTTTTCCGCCCATGGAATGTCCAATTAAATTTACTCGACTAAGTTTGTGATATTCAATATAACTCGATAAATCTTCAACCATTACTTCATAGTTAAAGTTATCTGAGTGAAAACTTCTACCATGATTACGCTGATCTATTAAATGAACTTCATAATTTTCTGCAAACTTATTTGCTAAGGTTTTCCAATTATCACTCATCCCTAAAAGACCATGCAATATAATTAATGGTGCTCCCTGGCCTTGAATTTTAGAATACAATACTTCCATTATTTTAATTTATGTAAATATAAGTTTACCACATTCTCTAATCCTAAATATAAGGCTTCAGAAATTAGAGCATGCCCAATTGATACTTCTAATAAATTAGGTATGTTTTTAGCAAAAAACTGAATATTATCTAGACTTAAATCATGACCCGCATTTATCCCTAAACCTAATTCTGTAGCTAAATTTGCAGATGCTACATATGGCTTTATTGCTTCTTTATTTCCCAATTCATATTCCGTTGCAAACGCTTCTGTATAAAGTTCTATTCTCTCTGCCCCTGTCTTTACCGCAGCTTCTATTAAACCCAAGTCAGGATCCATAAAAATTGAAGTTCTTATTCCATTTCTCTTAAATTCAGCAACTACTTCGGTTAAAAATGACTGATTTTTAATGGTATCCCAACCTGCATTTGAGGTAATCGCATTAATTCCGTCTGGCACCAAGGTTACTTGAGTAGGCTTAATAGCCAATACCATATCTATAAACTTGTTTATAGGATTCCCTTCAATATTATATTCTGTAGTTACAATCGGCTTTAAATCATATGCATCCTGATACCTAACATGTCTTTCATCAGGTCTTGGATGTATCGTAATACCTTGTGCACCAAACTCTTGAATATCAACTGCTACACTCACCAAATTTGGAGTATCTCCACCTCTTGAATTTCTTAACGTTGCAATTTTATTAATATTTACACTTAATTTCGTCATTTGTCGTTTATTGATTAAACAATTTTATGCAGGACTTACCTTGGGGTTAATTCGATTAAATACAGGTAAGCTTTAACCTTCATTTAAATTTACAAAAACAAAATTAGTGTATTTGTAGTTTAATTTTAGTTATTTTGCAACATAATATGATAACATCAGATTACATATCAAAAGACGTAAGAGCCTTGCAGACGTCTGACAAGATCAGCAAAGCCAAAGGATTGTTTAATCTACTTACGTTCACACACCTGCCAGTTATTGAGCAAGGAAATTTCATGGGGTTAATTGCTGAAAATGACGTGCAAACCATTGCAGAAGATGATCAATTAATATCTGAATACAGCTATTTATTTCAATCGTTTTTTGCTCGCAAAAACACAAATTGGTTTGAGTTATTAAAAATATTTGCATTAAATGAGGCTACTATTATTCCTGTTGTAACAGAAAAATTAAAGTATTTAGGATATTATGAATTAGCCGATATTTTACACATATTTAACAGCACTCCTTTTTTAAACCAAAGTGGTGCCGTTATGGTTGTTTCTAAAGGAGTTAACGAATATTCCTTTAGTGAAATTTCTCAAATTGTAGAATCTAACAATGCAAAATTACTTGGTGCTTTTATTTCAAATATTAATAAAGAAACTGCAGAGATTACGATTAAAATAAGTGATCATGATCTTAACAACACCATTCAATCTTTTAGACGATATAATTATACAATATTGAATAGCTTCCATGTGGATGAGTATCTAAATACATTAAAAGAGAGGTCAGATTATTTACAAAAATATTTAGACATTTAGTCATAAAACCAAAACATGAAAGTAGGTATTTACGGACAATATTATAAAGGAGAAGCCATTAGCTATATAGAAATTCTATTAAAAACACTGGCTGCAAAAAATATTGATGTTTTTATTGAAGAAAATTTCTACGACCTTATTAAGGTTAATAATTTCCCAGAGAAAGAATATCAAACCTTTAGTAGTTATAAAGATTTAGACAACTCTTTTGAGGTGATGCTTACTGTTGGTGGTGATGGTACCTTTTTAAGAGCGGTTACCTATGTTAGAGATCTAGACATCCCTATTTTAGGTATCAATATTGGTAGATTAGGTTTTTTAGCAACTATTCAAAAAGACAGTATTTCTGAAGCTATTAATTTATTAATTACCAGAAAATACACCATTAATGAAAGAACATTGCTGAGTGTTACTTCAAATAAAAAAAATGATGATCTTTCAGAAATTAACTTTGCCTTAAACGAAATTGCAGTTAGTAGGAGAAATACAACTTCAATGATTACTGTTGAATCATATCTAAATGATGAGTATTTAACTTCTTACTGGGCAGATGGTTTAATTGTAGCTACACCAACTGGCTCAACAGGGTACTCTTTAAGCTGTGGTGGACCAGTTATAACACCAAATACTAAAAGTTTGGTATTAACTCCAATTGCCCCTCACAACTTAAATGCAAGACCTTTAGTTATACCAGAAAATACTACCATCAAATTAAAAATAATTGCAAGAGAAAAACAAGCTTTATTATCTTTAGATTCTCGAACTACTACCATTGATAGCAACTCAGTAATTACCATAAAAAAAGCCGATTTTTCACTTAAAACCATACAATTAGATCAACAGACTTTCTTTAAAACACTTAGAGATAAATTGCTTTGGGGAGAAGACAAACGCAACTAGAAACCTTTTTATTAACACTATTTTGTGAAAACTTAACGGTCTTGACAACAATATTTTACCATTAAAACTGTTTATCAAAAAAGGAAGTTTTATCCTTTTAAACCTGATAGATTTAACTATATTTGCAAACATTTTTTAAAATGAGAAAAAGGCTTTTATTTAATATATTCATACTAATTACAAGTATTTCATCAGCACAACTGTATGAAGCTGGTGTCTTTTTAGGCGGTAGTAATTACGTTGGCGATATTGGTTCTGAATTTTATATTCAACCGAATAGAATAGCCCTTGGCGGTGTTGCTAAGTTTAATTACACTCCTAGAATCACCTTCAGAGCTACAGGTTTATATACGCGTTTAAGTGATAATGACAATAAAGCACAAAGCAGTGTAAGGCAAGACAGAGGTCTTCAATTTACCAATTCAATATTAGAAGCTGCCTTAGGTGTAGAGTTCAGTTTCTTTAAGTATAGCCTAAACAAAACGGGCTTTACACAAACGCCATATATAATTGCACAAGTAGGAGCTGTAAATTACGCTATTATTGATGACAATGGAAGTAATACTAGAACAACTTCACTTGTAATTCCAATAGGTCTTGGTTATAAAATGAAACTGATGGAAAATGTAGGAATTGCTTTAGAAACCTCTTTTAGATATACTTTTAAAGATGTTATTGACGGCAACAACCATGCAATTGATGATAGTAGATTTACATTTGGAAACCCCAACAGCAATGATTGGTATGTTTTTACTGGTATTACAATAGTTTATGCCTTTGGCAGACCAGGTTGCTATACTGGTGCCTTTTAACACACAATGGATATATTAACACAAATAAATACCGAAAAAAAACCAAAACATGTTGCCATAATTATGGATGGCAACGGTCGTTGGGCTAAACAAAAAGGAATGCTCAGAGTTTTTGGGCATCGTAATGGTGTTAAAGCAGTAAAACAAACTGTTGAAGCTGCTTCCGAAATCGGTATTGAAGTTCTTACCCTATATGCTTTTTCAACAGAAAATTGGAACCGTCCAAAAACGGAAGTAAAAGCCTTAATGAAAATTTTAGTGAGTTCGCTAAAAGATGAATTAGAAACTTTTCAAAAAAATAATATTCGACTACAAACGATAGGTCAAACTCAAAATTTACCAAAAAAAGCTCAAAAAGAGCTACTTGAAGTTATTGAATTGACCAAAAATAATACTTCTATGGTGTTAAATTTGGCATTAAGCTATGGATCGAGAGAAGAAATTGTTAATACTATTAAAAATATTTCTAAAAAAGTTGTTAATAAGCAGCTTTCGATCGAAGAAATTGATGAAAATATTATAAATAATCATTTATATACATTTACTTTGCCCGACGTTGATTTTTTGATACGTACTAGTGGTGAAAAACGCATCAGTAATTTTTTATTATGGCAAATCGCCTATGCAGAATTATACTTTACTGATGTATTATGGCCAGATTTTAGAAAAGAAGATTTTTTTAAAGCAATCTTAGATTATCAATGTCGAGAAAGACGCTTTGGGAAAATTAGTGAACAAATTCAAAACAATAATGATTAGAAAACTAAAGGTCAACCTACTACTCTTAGTATTTACACTAACAGCATTTTTAAGTAATGCACAAGACATCCCCCAAACAACTACAAAAACTGCAGATACCATAATTACCCCTTCTGCAATTGATAGTCTTGCTGTAAAATCTACTGATACAATTCCTACTAAAAAAATAAATATTGACGATGTTAATTTTAATAAAGTAAGCACGTATATACTTGGTGGTATTTCTATAAAAGGAAATGAGCAATTTTCTGATCAATCTATTACCGTTTTTTCTGAATTAAGAGTGGGGCAGCCCATAAAAATACCTGGTGATAAATTAACAGGAGCAATAAAAAAATTGTGGAACTCAAAACTGTTTAGCAATGTTGACGTTTATGTTACAAAAATTGATGATAACACTATTTATTTAGAATTCGAAGTTCAAGAACTTACAAAAATAAGCTCCGTTACTGTTGAAGGAGTGAAAAAGAATAAAGGGGAAGAACTCATTAAAGAAACAGAGTTTAAAAAGGGTGCAATGCTTACCGAAAACCTTTTAACAACGACTAAAAACTATATTAAAAAGAAATATGTTGACAAGGGGTTTTTAAAAACTAAAGTTAACATAAATACCAAAGTTGATACTACTGATAATAATGCCGAAAAAGCTCTTATTGTTATTGACAAAGGAAATAAAATAAAAATAAAAAACTTACGCTTCAGTGGCAATGAGAAATATGAGGATAAGTGGCTTGCAAAGCAACTTAAAAAAACAAAGCAAAAGAAATTTTATCGCTTCTGGAAACCTTCTAAATATATTGAAGAAGAATACGAGGCTGACTTAGAAAAATTAATTGGAAAATATCAAGAAAAAGGATATCGTGATGCTCAAATTTTAAAAGACTCTATTTCTTGGAATGATGACAATACCATCAATCTAGATATCACATTGAACGAAGGAAAAAAATATTATTTCGGTAATATTGAATTCTTGGGTAATACCGTTTATTCTGATACTATTTTACAACAGTTCATTGGATTAGAAAAAGGTGACATATATAATGGAAAATTATTGAACGAACGTATAAAAGGAGACGGAACACCAGATTCTCAAGACATTACAAATTTCTACCTTAATAATGGTTACTTGTTTTCTAGTGTAATCCCTGTGGAAACTAAAGTGGAAAATGATACTATCGATATTCAGATTAGAATTAGAGAAGATGAACCTGCTAATATTAGAAAAATAACACTTGTAGGTAACGAAGTAACCAATGACTATGTGTTATTGAGAGAAATGCGTACCATGCCAGGTCAATTATTTAGTAGAGAAGATATTATCCGTACTATTAGAGAGGTAGGACAGCTTCCATATATTGATCCAGAAAGTATTGTACCTGATGTGCAACCTAACTATGCAGATAAAACAGTTGATATAGAATACAGTGTTGTTGAAAAAGGTGCCAGTCAAATTGAACTACAAGGTGGTTTTGGTGGTAGTACTTTTATCGGAACTTTAGGGTTGTCTTTTAGCAACTTTTCAATAAAGAATATTTTTAAAGGTAAAGAATATAAACCAGTACCTAGAGGAGATGGACAGAGTGTTGCATTACGTGCTCAAGCAAGTCGTTTTTCGAATTCGTATAGTATATCATTTACGGAACCATGGTTTGGTGGTAAAAAACCAAAGTCATTATCCTTATCTGTGTATAGCTCTAGTCAGTTTAGCTACAATTATCAAACAAATAAGGTTGACAAAAATCAAAAATTAAATATTATTGGTGCTACATTAGCCCTAAATCAACGTTTAAAATGGCCTGATGATTATTTCACATTATCTACTGCCATTAGCTACCAACGTTTTAATCTAGATAACTTTTTCTTAGGTACTTTTGGATTTAATAACGGTATTTCAAACAATTTATCTTTAGGTCTTAACTTTAGCAGAAGTTCTGCTGGTTATAATCCAATATTTCCAACCTTGGGTTCTACATTCAGTATAGGTGCTAAATTAACACCTCCATATTCATTGTTTGACAGTAAAGATAAAGATTATGAAAATTTATCTTCTGCAGAGCGTTTTAAGCTACTAGAATACTACAAACTTAACTTTAGCGGTAAATGGTTTAGTAAAATAATGGGGAAACCTCAACACGAACTCGTATTGATGTCTAACGTTGAGTTTGGTTTCTTAGGTGCTTATAATAACGAATTAGGTGTTTCGCCTTTCGAACGTTTTTACTTAGGTGGTGATGGTCTAGCATCAGGTCAATTTGATGGAAGAACAACTGTTGGTTTACGTGGTTACGAAAATAACAGCTTATCTTCTAACTTAGGAAGTACTATCTATAACAAATTTTCATTAGAACTTCGTTACCCTATAACTTTAAAACCAACCGCTTCAATTTACGTATTAGGCTTTTTAGAAGGTGGTAAAGCATTTGATGATTTTAATAATTTTGCACCATTTAATTTAAAACGTTCTGCTGGAGCAGGTATTAGAATACACATGCCAGCCTTTGGTTTACTTGGTATAGATTTTGCAAAAGGATTTGATACTGATCTAGTTACGCCAGGTCAATCTGTACATTTTATTATTGGTCAACAATTCTAACTAAATTAGTACATTTGCAATATATTTACTTTGGCACGGTTTTTTCTAAATACACATTGTAACATGATACGTAAATTAATTTTTATATTAACTATATTCGTAAGTACTGTACTCGTAGCTCAAAAGCCACAAAAAATAGCATATATTGATATGCAATACATTCTAGATAATGTACCTGAATATGTTGATGCTGAATCTAGATTAAAGGCAAAAGTAATTACTTGGCAACAAAAGCTAGATGCGATAAAGAGTGATATTGAAACTTTAAAGACAGATTTAAGTAACGAAAAAGCATTGCTAACGGATGATTTAATTAATGAAAAAGAAGAAGATATTGAAATCAGAGAGCTCGATTTAAAGAATTTGCAAGCTGCTTATTTTGGCCCTAACGGAGATATGTTCTTTTTACGTCAGCAGTTAGTAAAACCAGTTCAAGATCAAATATATAATGCTGTACAAGAAATAGCATTAGCCAAAAAATACGATATTGTTTTTGACAAGTCTAGTGATTTGGTTATGCTTTATTCAAACAATCAATATGACATTAGTGAGTTGGTATTAAATAAAATAGTAAAAGGTCGTAAGATTAAAGAGATTGCAGAAAAAAAAGTAGAACGGACAGAAGCTCAAGAAGTAGCAGTTGAAAAAGCTAAAACAAAAGCAGAAGAAAGAAAAACTAAAAATGACGATTTACGAGAAAAAATTAGATTACAAAATGAAGCTAAAGCACAAAAAAGAGCTGAAGCCATAAAGCTTAAGCAAGAGGCACGTCAGAAACGTTTGGACGAAATTGCAAAACTAAAAGAGGATAGAGCTGCAGCAATAAAGCAAAAACAAGACACCACAAAAACAGGTCAATAGAAAACAGATGTTGACTTTAATGTCACTGATCAATAATAATACAAGGAACAACAATAAACAATAATTAATAAATTAAAAACAAATGAAACTATTTAAAAATCTACTATTAACAAGTGTATTAATTTTGGGAGCTATGACCGTGAATGCACAGTCTAAAGTAGCACATATTAATACTGACGAATTAGTTGCTGCAATGCCAGAAACTAAACAGATGCAGGAAGAACTTAAAAAAGTGGTGCAAGCATATGATGCTGATTTCAAAGAACAATCAACTGCATTACAAACAAAAATGCAAAAGTACGATAAAGAAGCACCTACTCAAACAGATGCTGAAAATCAAAAAAGATTACAAGAAGTTCAAGATGCACAACGTAAATTACAAATGTATCAACAAACTGCTCGTGAAGAATTACAAAAAAAGGAGTTTGATTTATACAAACCTATAGCTGAAAGAGCTCAAAAAGCTATTGATGCCGTTGCAGCAGCAAAAGGATTTGATTATGTTATTGACTCTACTCCTGGTAAAGGACTAGTTGTTTTTAAAGGTACTGATCTAATGGCTGATGTTAAAACGAACTTAGGTATCAAATAAGATTTTACTTAAAGTACATTAAATAAAAAAATCCCGTTTTAAACGGGATTTTTTTATTTTTATACGCTAAAGATAGTAATGCATTATCTTATATTTGTAATATGACTTCTACAAATCCTATTGGTGTTTTTGACTCTGGCATTGGCGGTATTTCTATTTGGAAAGAGCTAGTCCAACATTTACCTTACGAAAACACTATTTATCTTGCAGACAGTAAAAATGCTCCTTATGGTGAAAGGTCAAAACAAGAAATTATTAATCTGAGTGTAAAAAACACGGAGTTACTTTTAAAAAAAAATTGCAAGCTTATCGTTGTTGCCTGCAACACCGCAACAACAAATGCCATAGATTATCTTAGATCAAATTACGATGTGTCGTTTATTGGTATTGAACCTGCTATTAAACCAGCCGCATTAAACACTAAAACAAACGCTATCGGTATTTTAGCTACTAAAGGAACATTAAGTAGTGATTTATTCCATAGTACTTCACAAAAGTTTACTGAGGGTATAATTGTAATTGAAACTATAGGAGAAGGGTTGGTACCTTTAATAGAAAATGATCAAATAAATAGTATGGAAATGGAACATTTGTTGCAAAAATTTTTACAGCCTATGTTACTACAAAAAATAGATTATCTAGTATTGGGTTGTAGCCATTACCCTTTTTTAATACCTCAAATTAAAAAAATAGTTGGAAATAAGCTAACTATTATTGATTCTGGTGAAGCTGTGGCCAGACAAACGAAAGCTATTTTAGAACGCAACAATTTATTAAATAATTCAACTATAAAACCTAGTCATAAATTATATAGCAATGCTGATATTAAAACGTTAGCGAGAATTGTTAACGGTATTAACACATCGGCATCTGTAGCTTTTTTAAACTTCTAAAATTACCAATCAATTTACTACCAATCAATTACTATTAAAAAAAACAAAAAAAAGACAGCTAAGAAACTTAGCTGTCTAAGATTTTGGGATATTATTTTTGTCGCTAAACACTTATGAAAACACCCAAAAAAGAAAAGGCAAAACCTTTTCTAAGTAGACTGCTAAGATACAAATATTTTTTATATACTATAAAAAAAAGTAAAAATTCGTATTTCAAATCACCTAAAATTACGCCATCCCTTTTATTAGCTACCTAAACAGTAAATATATTTTTTTTGTATACTAATTTATTACGGCAAAGTAGTTTTAATCCTTCAAAATTTCCAATAAAATAAATTGGTTTAATTGAGCACCTAATTTATTGAAGTTGTTATCCGCTACTAAAATCAAAGTTTTATTTCCATTGGCCAACGTTGGACCAATCGTGAGCCCTTCAATATTATCAATACTTTTATCGGTTAACTCACTTCTTACACTTTCAAAATCGAACAAAAGCTTTTTATTAGCGAGAACAACCTCTGAATTAATTAAAGACTCCATAGCAATTGTATTACTGGCTTTTGAGGCATTAACGGTGAAAATTCTGATCGTATTACCCTGCGTACCTAATCCTGACGAATAACTCCGTTCTATAATAATAAATTGATTTTTTTTATACTCAATCAGATCGGTTAACCCATTTACAGCAAAGTTTTCTCTCGGCTCTTTAGCTATCTTGTCCAACAAATAGGCAAACTGCCTTGTCGGTTTTTTTGTATTCGCATCTATATACGTTATTCTAACTGGCGATTTCGTTTCTAAAACTTTAGGTTCCGGTCCATCAGATTCTAATGGCAATTCCATCGCAATCCAATACCCTTTCTGGTCATCGCTAATTGCTACACCTTCCAACGTACCATTATTTCTAGGTTTCTGCTTACTTGTTGCTTTAAGATGATGAGGTATTTCAAAAAAATGGTTAATTGTACCTTTAGAGTCAACACTAAAAAAAGAGGGATCTTTCTTCAGGTTAATACTACCCTCACTTGTTATGACAACGTTATTTGTTTTTTTATCAAACCGAATAGATTCTACATCCAAATATTGCGTACTGTCAATAAAAACAACTACTTCTGTAAACGCAATTGTATCAATTTTTGAATTATTTATCTTAATGTTCGCTTTGTAATATCTGGGATTAGAAGCATCGTCACAAATTAAATAATAGCTTCCATTTGCATAGTCTATTCCCGATAAGCCACCAACTAAATTACCATCTATTGAAATGTTCTTGGGAACAATATATTCATCTAGAAACTTGAGTTGAATTTGTTTCTGTGATGTCGATTTAACAGTCTTACAACCTATAAATACTAGTATTAGTGCTATTAATACAAGAGTTTTTTGCATTAATTACTCCTTTTAAAATAAAAATCAATCTTCTTATAAGCACTATCAATTTGCCCTTCTACCCAAGCATGTATTGAATCTTTTACAGGATTGGTGTAGTTTATTTTACTAGGAAAATCATGTTGTTCATTAACAAACGTAAATTCATTATTGCTTTTGGGTATCAACTTAAATTCAACTGGCTGTTCTTCATTTTGATTTGGAACACTTACTGTTAGAATTAACTGATTTGAAATTTGCTGAATACGCATGTTTTCTTGAAAAACGGTATCCTCAGAAACCGTC
Source organism: Aureibaculum luteum (assembly GCF_003449015.1). Classification (GTDB taxonomy): domain Bacteria; phylum Bacteroidota; class Bacteroidia; order Flavobacteriales; family Flavobacteriaceae; genus Aureibaculum; species Aureibaculum luteum. The sequence goes on from NZ_QRGD01000003.1 coordinate 414,038, forward strand.
GTATAACTATAAGCAATTAGCGTACTGTCATTTTTCTGCTTCCAACTCTCATACGATTGCTGTTCAGGAATTATATTATCCCAATTGCCAACCAACCATTTAAGGCTTTCTATTTTATCGTAATTACTTTCAGAAATTTTAGAGGCATCTACTTCTTTTTCTTGTTTGTTTTCACAGGAAAAAATTAAAAAAAATAAACCGGTAAGAATAATAATTTTTCTCAAATTATAGATTTTCATTATTTATACCAACTAGAATATTTAACATAATTATTGGCAATTCTATCAATTTCTCCAGAGATTAGCTCTTGAGAGATATCCTTAATTTTTTTAGCTGGCGTACCCGCATAAATACTACCCGACTCTACTGTCGTACCTTTAGTTACCACTGCACCAGCTGCAATAATTGAATTGCTTTCTATAATACATTCATCCATAACGATACTACCCATGCCTACTAAAACATTATCATGTATTGTACAACCATGAACAAGTGCATTATGACCAATAGATACATTATTACCAATTGTAGTTGGACATTTTTGATAGGTACAATGTATCACTGCTCCATCTTGAACATTTACCTTATTACCCAATTTAATAAAATGCACATCACCACGTAATACTGCATTGTACCAAATACTACATTGATCTCCCATTTGCACATCACCCACAATTACTGCATTTTCGGCAATAAAACAATCATCACCAAATTGTGGCTTTTTCCCGTTTAATTCTCTAATAATCATATTTTTAATATTAAAAAGTTTGTAGATTACACTGACTGTTTTCACCTTCAGATACTACAAAATTAATCAATTTATAGGATAGCTAACTATAAAAATTATTAAGGTTTTAAAAAACTTCAGAGTACTAACCTTACTACTTAAAATAAGATAAAAAGTCTGCTTTTTTTGATGCTGAAACACTTAATTCTTTTCCATTAGATAAAGAAACAGTACCTCCCTTTCCTTTTTTATAAGATATGATATAAGACACATTTACTAAATATGATTTATGAATACGTGCAAAACCACTTTCTTTCAAAATATCTTCAAAATACTTTAAAGTTTTACTCACTAATTTTTTATGCTTATTCTCTAAAAATATCTCTGTGTAGTTGTCATCTGCCTTGCAATACATAATGTCTTTCATTTCTAAGACTTCGAATCCGTCTTGCGTAGGTATGGTTATTTTACCTTCATTCACTTTAATTTTCGGTACTAAACCTACATTTTGCAATTCACTTTCTTTCGATCTTAATGTGGTTACATAATCAACTGCTTTAATTAACTCATCTATGGAAATTGGCTTTAACAAGTAATATGAAGCATGATTGTTTAATGCATCAATAGCGTATTGATTGTAAGCGGTTACAAAAACAACTTCAAATGTTGTGTTTCCTAATTTCTCTAGTAAATCAAACCCACTACCATAAGGCATTTCTACATCTAAAAACACTAAGTCTAACTCGTTATTACGAATTAAAACCAACGCTTCATCAATATTTTCAGCTTCACCAACAACCTCAACTGTTGGGCAATATTTACCAAGATAATTCTTTAAGATTTCTCTACTAGTTTGCTCGTCTTCTACTATAATGGTTTTTAAGAGTCCTTTAGTCATTGGTATTTAGTGTTTAGTCAGTCTGAATTAGTTTTAAACATCATTTAGTCTGAAAGCGTAATTATTATTTTGTTAGTTCATCGTTTTGGTTCAAAAATTTCTTTACTTCAATCTTTCTATTTAAGTGTTAAATCAATCCTTTTTCAAAATCAAAACCACTTTGGTTCCTGTTTTATCCTCATGCATATCTTCAATAAAAACATCTACTTTATCTTTATACATTTGATTTAAAATCTTTATTCTCTGTTTTATATTTTGCATTCCTTTCGACTTTTGTTTTTTCTGATGCTCCGTTTTTAAAGCTTTAGACTTAACTCTACCAATACCATTATCTGATATTTCAATTTTAATGGTTTCTTCATCAATTTTGTCCAGGCTTACTTTTAAAAAACCTTTTTCCTTTTTATAGCGTAAACCATGCCACACGGCATTTTCCACATATGGTTGTAACAGCATTGGTGGAATTTGAAATTGTCCTCTATCAATAGATGCATCGACATTTAATTCATAATCAAACTTATCTTTAAAACGAGAGTGTTCTAATTTCAAATAAAGCTCTAACAATTCAATTTCATTTTCTAGTGGAATAAAATCTTCTTCAGAATTGTTCAACACACTTCGCATTAAAGTAGAGAAATCAGTCAAATATCGATTGGCTGTCCGTTCATCATTTTGGCTTATAAAGCTGTTCACTGAATTTAAAGCATTAAAAATAAAATGCGGATTCATTTGTGTACGCAATGATTTTAAGGCCAGTAAATTATTTGCCAATCGTCTTTGTTTATTGCTTCTTATCATCCAAAACAAAGAGAATAGCAACAATAGCAAACCTCCCATTAACGCATAAATTATGAGTTTTTGACGTCTATCATTTTCAATAGTCAATCTGCTCTCTGATTGACTTAATTGATACTTACTTTGTGTTAATTCCCTGTCTTTTTCTAAGCTAGTAATTCTATTCTGTTTTTCTGATAAATCTCTATTAAGACTAACGACAGCATTTATTTCCTCTTCCTTTTGTTGATATAATTTATCAACTAAAGAAACATATTTTTGATAATTACTCAACGCTTTATTATCATCTCCAACAGAAGCGTATGCTTCTGACAAACGTTGTATGGCATCTTTTTGCGTTAAAATGTCTTCATTGTTTTCCGCTTCAGAAGCACTTTCCTCTAAAATAGGAATGGCTTCTTCAAAATTATTTTGTTTTAATAAAGCATTTCCGAGGTCATATTTAACTTTAGGTTTTGACAAAGCTTCTGAATCATCCTCCATAACAATCTCACTAAGCTCAGCGTCTTCTAGATTTTTTAATGTTTCTTTTCTAAGTAATACCTCTTTGTCAACGTTTTTATTACGACTGTAAAAATCAGCCGTTCGTTGACTTTGAATCGCTTCTTCTTTTGGACTTTGTTTACGAACATTAGCACGAGCTTGCATTAAAAAACCTTCTGCCTTAGCAATTTGCCCACTTGCCTCTAATGCTTCTGAAATCCTTGTGTTTAAATCTGTTATTTCAGCTGTATTTTTTTCCTTTTGAGCTATTGTTAATGCTTTTTGATATTGAGCTACAGCCTTGTTATGTTCTTTTAATTTTAAATAGACATTCCCTAAACCTTTATGTGCCGCTATTTTTTGCGTATCTAACAATCCACTTTTACCTAATACTTCATTATATTTACTTTCACTCTTTTTAGTATCGTTATCCCGAAAATAAGCATTTGCCAATTTTAGTTGTATCGCTATATCATCAATATTATCAATAGATATTTTATAATTACTGGCAGCTAAATCATATTGCTTTAAATTCATATAAACATCTCCGAGAATAGTATATGAATCTGCCAATTGACTTTTATTATTATTGTCATTTGCAATTAATAGTGCTCCTCCAACTTGATCTATACTTTTTGTGGGGTTTCTCTTTTTATTATAACTAGCTGAATCTAAATAAAGTCGAAATTCAGATGACCCTCCTCGCCTACTAATTTTAGAAGACGACCCTATTTTTTTCTTTTCATCATTCTCAATAACTCCAGATTCATCTTGAACTTCATAATACACACTACCTGTTAAACGATAGGTATTTATAACGACTCCATTTTTACTCAACTCAATTACATCTCCATTACTAGCATTGATAGAAAACTCTCCATTCGAATTCGTTGTTGTTCTTAACCCTTTGCTTTTTACACGTACGGTAAGTCCACTTAATGGTGTACCACTTTCATCAGTAATCCTATCTGAATAGATCTTATTAGGAAGTGCTATCCTATCATTTTCTTGGGCCTGCACATAAGAAAATACCACAAAAAATAGCATGATAAGTATGTAAAGTTTTTGCTTCATTAGGTTTCTTTAATTATGTAAATCTACATACTAAAATTGGTTTAGTAAAATGGCCCTAATCTATAAACAAGGAATTTGGGGCTTATTTTAGCCATGGATTCCTACTTCACTTTTTTAAAAGTCATTTTCACTCATTAAAACAACCATTTCACTCATTTGTAGTTTTTATAGCTCTTTCTTCTATATACTTTTACTCTGAATTTAAAACGAAAATTATGAACTATTCGAAGAAAAATCAAGGACTCTCTTTTAAAATTAAAAATGGTGTGAGTAAAATTTTAATACTAATTCTTGTCTGTAATAGCTTCTTAAGCTATGCTAATGAAGAACATCCGAAGAAAAAAAACACTATAAAAGTAGCATTATTATTGGACACTAGTAATTCAATGGATGGTTTGATTAATCAAGCAAAAACCCAATTGTGGGAAATTGTGAATGAACTTTCCTATGCAAAATGTGAAAATGAAAATCCCGATTTAGAAATTTCATTATACGAATATGGAAATAGTAGCCTCCCTTCTAAAGAAGGATTTATCCGTCAAGTCATCGGTTTTAGCTCTGATCTTGATGAGATTTCAGAAAAACTCTTTGCATTAAAAACAAATGGCGGCAATGAATTTTGTGGTGAAGTGATTATGACCTCATTAAAGGAATTAGAATGGGGTAAAAACAAAAATGATCTTAACATCATCTTTATAGCGGGTAACGAACCATTTACACAAGGTAAAACTGACTATAAAGACGCAACAACACAAGCCAAAGAACAAGATGTTGTGGTAAACACCATTTTCTGTGGCAATTATCAAAACGGAGTATCTGGCATGTGGAAAGATGGTGCAACTTTAACTGGCGGTGATTATATGACTATAAATCAAGATGAAAAAATTGTACATATTGCTTCTCCATATGATGCCGTAATTATCAAGTTAAATAAGCAATTGAATGACACCTATATTTATTTTGGAAGTAACGGTTATACTAAAATAAGAAAACAAGCTCTTCAGGATAATAATGCTGCTGAATTAGACGAAGTTGTTGAAGTTAAGAGAGCCGTAAGTAAAAGCTCTAGAATATATAATAATGCTACATGGGATTTAGTAGATGCCGAAAAAGAAGCTGGATTTAGTTATGATAAATTAGACAAAAAAACCTTACCTGATGCCCTTAAAAATAAATCATCAAAGGAGATTAAAATCTATGTTGCTTCTCAAAGTAAAAAACGAACTGAAATTCAAGAAAAGATTCAGGAACTGAATACTAGAAGAAATAAGTATGTAGCCGAAAAACAAAAGGACAGTAGCAAAGGCTTAGAGAATGTTATGGTAGAAGCCATAAAAAGACAAGCGAAAGGAAAGAACTATAAATGGTAATTGAAAATAACAACATGAAAAAGTATCAAATTTTGATGACGATAGCATTCCTAGGGATGCTATTTTTATCTTGTGCGAAATCAGCGGATGATGAAAATACGAATACAATTATTGACAAACCAGAAAATCAGAAAACAGTAGCAAACACTCTTGTTGCCAATTTGCCAACTCTTATTGAAAATACCGATTTTATCGTTTTCTCTATTCAAAACAATGAGGTTCGCGAACAAAAAAGAAGTTCTTATGCTAGTGATGATTGGTACAATAACTATCTGGATAATCTAATGTTTCAAAATATAAAAACACAAGAAACTCATATTTTAACTAAGAAAAAGATAAAGATTATTTCTTTTGAAAGGTTAATTGACAGCCTTACCCCATCATTAAACACAACGATTTACCAAGTAATTGATTCGTTTCCTAACAATGAAAAACAAGAGGCCTTTACAGCATTATATTTAAGTACCAATGCCGGTAGGAATTTTACAAAAATCACAAAAACTAATGAGCATTTAAAGAACTGGAAATATATTCCTGCAACCGAAAATATTTACTTTACAACAAATGATGATATTGACAATAACAGAAAACTCAATGACAAGGATAGCCAATCGATGCATTCTGTTTCTACAAATGATTTTATTCGGAATAATTTGTTAGTAGAGGAACTAAAAAATTTAAATTAATTTAAATGTTAATTATCATTTTTAAATAAAAATGGATTAAATCTAGGAATATACCCATGGTCTTTAGGTCTTTTATTGAATAAATTAATACCCAACGTAAATTGATGGAAGCCTCCATTAGCATATGTTATATTCCCCAATTGATGCGTATAAGTGTAAGAAAGTAAATAACGATCAATTTCAAATCCCGCAATTGGAGTCAATTGACTCAATTCTTGTAATTTATTACCATCTAAACTTTGACGGTAACTTAACGCAAACCATATACGCTTATTTCTATCTAATAGTTTATACACTTTGGCATTTAGGTCAACATTAAATTCGCCTGTTTTTTCAACATACTGCAACATTACAGAGGGCTCCACCTGAAATCGTTTTTGCCAACCAAAAAAGTAACCCATATTTAAAAGATAGGTTCGTAAGTTCAATGAATTGTAATTATTATCTACAGAATTTTTAGTATTTAACAACAGGTTTTTTGCTGTTAAATAAACGTAGCCATCTAAATTAAAGTAAGCTGCACTAAAATCGGCATTCACATAATGATCTGATTCAATAACCTGTGAAATAACGGGATCATAAGCAGTAAAACTACGCTGGTCTAAACTATTTTGCACATAAGACCCAGATAGTGATAATGAAAGCTGATTTAAGGCATCATCTCTCCCAAAATTAAGATGATAGGCATAAGTTGCACGTACTCCTAATTGCGAATGATATCCATTTTTATCATTAAACAACATACCTCCCAAAGCCATTCCTTTTCCAAACCCTTGATGGTAAGTTAATGTTTGTAAAGACGGAGCATCCTCATTATCTGACCATTGTTGTCTGTGTGTTAGTCTAAATTTAGCTGAATTTCCTATACCAGCTGCTGCTGGATGCACTAAGAATACGTTATCCGATAAATAATCAGAATAAATAGGCAAGGTGCCCTGAGCTTTCAAACTGAAAGTACTAAAAGCAATAATTAATATTGCTAAATATTTTTTTAAATCATTCATTCAAATATAATTTCTTGAGTCTTTTTATTAACTATCGTCTAATTAAGCTAAAGTTACCTTTTAGCGTTCTACCATCTTCTAGTTTTACCTTAAACCAATAGTCAGATTCTGGCAATAATTTACCTCTGTATGTTCCATTCCATCCTTCAGAAGTGGGATCAATTTTTGTTATAACCTTACCAAATCTATCAAAAATATAAATTAGAGAGGTAGGCTGAAAGCTTACTCCATCTATTTGCCAAGTATCATTAAATCCGTCGCCGTTTGGCGTAAAAAATTTAGGGAAACCAATTACAGAAACTTCTTCTTCTAAGGTACCACAGCCATTTTTATCTCTAATGTAAATGGTATGAATGCCTGAAGTAACATTCTCAAACATATTAGAATCTTGGTATACATCATACTGATTGTCTAGTGCATATTCATAATCTCCTTCACCAGTAACAGTAACAGTTACTGTATTATTTTCTGCTGCATCTTCCACTTTAAAATCTTGAAATGCAGCAATATTAGATGCACTAATCAAAATGGTTTTTGTTCTCGAACAGTTGGTTAGTGAATTGTAAGCAGTAAGTTTATAGCTACCAGGTTCTGTGAAATTATAAGAAGCCATGGTACCATTAACCAAAACATTATCGTTGTTATCAGTCCATTGATAATTGTAAACATCTTGTGGATTAATAACAGAAACAACAACGGGATCTAATGGGTAGTTTATACATGTAAAGGCATCTTCTGGAAGTTCAAAATTTGGCAACTCGTTAACTTGTAAAGTAACAAAATAGCCCAATCCTAAACACTTATTATTATCCTCACTCTCAATTCGAACGACTATTTTTTGCGTAAAAGCAGTTGTATTTGTATAATTTTCAGGATTTATGGCATTTATTTCTTCCAGTCCATCGGACATGCTCTCGTAATAAGTAACCGCTAAATTCTGATTACTTGGTAATTGATCTAAAATAGTTGCTGAGGCATCAGTAAAATTAAATGATGTAAATCCATTTGTATCATCCCCGTCGGTACTATAATCACATTCATTTATAATTAATGAATAATCTGAATTAATTGAAGTTGACGATACTTTTAAATTGATTTCTACAATTTTCTCACAGCCATAAGTATTTTCTACACGTGCATAAACTATAGATGCAAGTGCATTAGAAAAAGTTTGAGGGTTTTGGATACTATTGACAATATTACCTTCAGTAGCATCTATATTCTTTTGATAAAAACTAATATTCAAATTTGCTGGATCGGCAACCATTAATAGGATAGCTTCTTTTAGATTAAATGTAGTAATCCCATCCGTATCATCATCACATTGAAACAAATCTATCGGAGTAGTTACCACAGGTACGTCAAAAATGGTAATTGTCTGTGTAATCGTTTTTGTTTCTGTTGCTGTAGTTACATCAACATTAACAATATAATCGGCCGCTGTTGTATAGGTATGTGATGGCTCCAAATCTGTTGATATTGATCCGTCTCCAAAATCCCATTCAATGGATAAAATAGGCTCATTAGACTCTATTGAAAATTCTGTCTCATTTCCCAAACAAAGGTTTTCCGTTCTAATTAAGGCTGCAAAAAACGATTGAATAAAAGGTGGTAATCCTTGCGTACCTGACCTTCCGCCAAGGCTAATAGCATTATGTGTATAGGTAGCCCCATCACTATCGGGATTATTAATTACACCTAAAAAAGAGGCATTATCTATAGTTCTATAAATTTTACCGTCGACACCTACTTGCAATGCGGCCCTTGAATTCAAATAGGAGTGCATTTCAATTTTATTGGCATTTATGTTTGAAATAGATGGGTCTGCTAAATCAAGTGAAAACTTGAATAATTTTTCTAAATAAGGTCCGTTTCTACCAAAATTACCTGTAGAGATATATAATTTCTTACTTAATGGAGAAAACTCAACACCATAACCAAACTCATTTAACAAATCTAATCGACGTTGGTTTGAAACACTACCAGTGGCACTATCAAAATCATATAAGAAAGTACCTGAAGACATATTTGCGGAAACTAAAAACTTTCCATCTGGTGACGTTTTTAAATACCCCCTCATATCATCTGGGTTCATAAAACCAAGATTTCCAGCAACAGGAGTACTTTCAACTCCGTTTTCATCAACTTTGTAGACATAAAAACGTCCTTCCTTAGTCGCTATTACCCAAAAAGCCTCTTCATCTTTTACTTTTATGGCTGTAATTTTTTCAGATACGGGTAAAGACAATAGCGTTGTTGGTTTGGGAGAATTACTAGTTCCAATAACATCACCCAAACCACTATCCAAGGTCATATCAACAGTGTAATAATTGAGTCCATTTTCACCTCCAGACCAATCTACAGTAAAGATATAATAGATATTATTATCATCAGGTTTAGGTACAATAATGGCAGATTGCGAACTAGAAGAATCTCCTAAAAGGCCACTACCACTTGGCATTCTATTATGGTTCTTATTCCAAACAGTGGTACCATCCGTATAAAACAAAAGATTGCCGCCAATATCAGATATCGTTGCACAACCTTCAGTGGTAGATAAAACGCCCTTTGTATCTACTGTGGGTACTCCTGTGCTAAAATCTAAGCCTGCTCTATCACCAAAATACCAATGCGATGCTTCTTTTTGTGAAAAAGTATTTAGGGTTAGGGACAAAGAAAATAAGATGAAAAAGTAAAATCTCTTCAAATGAATAAGTTTAGGTTGTATCAAATATAGTATTACTTTTGTAATAAATTAATTTGAAGATGTTAAAAATAGATATAGAAAGTACTAAAACACCTACCATAATTAAGTTTGTGGCCAATAAAATTTTAACAGAGGGAAGCTTTGAGTATAATTCTGTTGAAGATGTAAAAAACTCAACATTTATTCAAGAGCTTTTTCATTTACCTTTTGTTAAAAAAGTATTTGTAACCGCAAATTTCATTGCTGTTGAACGCTTTGATATTGTAGAATGGACTGATGTTCAAGATGAACTTAAAGCCATTATCGAAAATTATCTTACGGTAAACGATAGTCTTTTTAATTCAAAAATAGAATCTAAAAAGATAATTGTTGATGTATATGCAGAAAGCACTCCAAACCCTGGGGTTATGAAATTTGTAAGTAATCAATTATTGACTTCAGAAAATATTGAAGTTACTTCATTAGAAGATGCGTTAGAAGTTCCAATTGCCAAAGAATTATATAGTTTTCCATTTGTAAATGAAGTCTTTATTAGTAATAATTACGTTTCAATTACAAAAAACAATAGTGTTGAATGGTTCGAAATAACAACAGCTCTACGCGATTTTTTAAAAAAATATTTGACGGAATCCAAACCAATAATTACAGAAAATTATGTTCCCATAGTACATGAAAAAGTAGAAATAGAACCAATAGCCACGGCAAACTTAGATGATATTTCGCAAGAAATTATTGCTATTTTAGATGAATATATAAAGCCTGCGGTAACCTCGGATGGTGGTAATATTATGTTTCAATCTTATGATGCCAATACAAAAACAGTAAGCGTAATTTTACAAGGAGCTTGTAGCGGTTGCCCTTCTTCTACCATTACTCTTAAAAGTGGAATTGAGGCCACTTTAAAACAATTATTGCCCAATAAGATAGAGGAAGTTGTAGCATTAAATGGATAAATTCGTATATTTACGTTCACTCATTTTAATTTAAAAACAAATATTATGGCAGTAATGAAAGTAATTGAAGTAATGGCGAGTTCTGACAAAAGCTGGGAAGAAGCTACTCGCAAAGCAGTAAAACATGCATCTAAAAGTGTGAAGCATATCAAATCTGTATTTGTACAATCTCAAAGTGCAGTTGTAAAAGATGGAGATGTAGAAGAATTTAGAGTAAATGTAAAAATTACTTTTGAAGTTCAATAACTCTTTCTTTTTAAAAAAATATTAAAACGTTTTGAACTTTTCAAAACGTTTTTTTTATTTGCATCACTTTCTTCTTTTTTTGTAACACTTAAAATAGCTTTTAGAGGCTTGTCATTATTCCTTATCTTTATCGCAATATTAAAATCATGATTCAAAAAATTTTTCTCCTATCATTATGCAGTATTCTGATGATTAACTGCACTAGTCAAAATAAAGAAGAGATGACAAAACATAAGTACACTAACAGTCTTATCAATGAAACTAGCCCCTATTTATTACAACATGCTCACAACCCTGTTGATTGGCACGCATGGAATGATGAAACGTTGGAATTGGCTAAAAAGGAAAACAAACTTATTTTAATTTCCATTGGTTATGCGGCATGTCATTGGTGCCATGTGATGGAACACGAAAGTTTTGAAGACTCTACAGTTGCAAAACTTATGAATCAAAATTTTATCAATGTAAAAGTTGACCGAGAAGAAAGACCTGATGTTGATCAAGTATATATGAATGCTGTGCAATTAATGACAGGAAGTGGTGGCTGGCCTTTAAACTGTATCGCCTTACCTGATGGTAGACCAGTTTGGGGTGGCACTTATTTTCCGAAAGAAAACTGGGTAAGTGCCTTGGAACAAATTACAAAACTCTACAAGGAAGATCCTGAAAAAATGGAAGAGTATGCTACGCAATTAACTACTGGTGTGCAGCAATCGGACTTGGTTACCATAAATACCTCCGAAAAAGAATACTCTACCATTGAATTAGACACCATTGTTGAGAATTGGAAGAAATATATGGATACGGACCTTGGCGGTAACGTAGGTGCTCCTAAATTTCCTATGCCTAACAATTATCAATTTCTATTGAGATATGCAGTTCAAAATGCTGACGATAAAATAATGGATTATGTAAATACCACGTTAACAAATATGGCGTATGGCGGTTTATACGATCAAGTTGGTGGTGGTTTTGCTCGCTATTCAGTAGATTCTAAATGGCACATTCCTCATTTTGAAAAAATGCTTTATGATAATGGCCAATTGGTAAGTTTGTATTCAAATGCATACTTGGTTACTAAAAACCCTTTATATAAAGAGATTGTTTATGAAACCACAGCTTTTGTAGAGCGTGAATTAATGGACAAAACAGGTGCTTTTTACTCTTCACTTGATGCGGATAGTAAGAATGAAAAAGGTGAATTAGAAGAAGGTGTCTTTTATGTTTGGAAAAAAGAAGAGTTAAAAAACATTCTTAATCTCGAAGGCTCGGGAGATTTCGATTTATTTGCTGCCTATTACAATATTAAGGATGCTTTTAAATGGGAAAACGAAACGTACCATTTGAATCGAATAGAAACAAATGATGACATTTTAGAAAATTTTCAAATCTCTAAAGAGAATCTTTCCAAAAAAGTAACTATCTGGAAAGAGACCTTACTTAAAGCCAGAAGTAAAAAAGACCGTCCACGTTTAGATGATAAAATACTTACAGAATGGAATGCATTAATGCTTAAGGGTTATGTTGATGCTTATCGTGTCTTTGATGACAAGCGTTTTTTAGAAAGAGCACTAAAAACGGCTAATTTTATTGACAAAACACAGCATAAGGCAGATGGTAGTTTATTCAGAAATTACAAGAATGGAAAAAGTAGCATTAATGCTTATTTAATTGATTATGCCACAACAATTGACGCATTTATTAATCTTTATGAAGTTACTCTTGATGAGCAATGGTTAAATGACGCAAAAAAAATGACCGATTATTGTTATGATCATTTTTATGATGACAAGAGTCAAATGTTTTTCTTTACCTCTGATGAAGATAAACAATTAGTAACTCGAAAAATTGAAACCGACGATAATGTGATTCCGTCTTCAAATTCAATTATGGCAAATAATTTATTCAAACTCGGACATTATTTTGCCAACCCAACCTATGCTAAAAATGCCAATCAAATGTTGCATAATGTTAAAGAGAAAGCATCAAAATATGCAGGTGGGGCATCCAATTGGTTGTTATTATATTCAAATTTTATAGGTGATTTTTATGAAGTAGCCATAGTTGGTGAAGATGCGTTAGAAAAATTAAAAGAATTTAATAAGAAATATATTCCAAATAAGTTAATCGTTGGTAGTACTGTCGATAGTAAAATGCCTTTATTAGAATATAAGTATTCAAAAAATGAAACCACTTTTTATGTCTGTATAGATGGTACTTGTCAATTGCCTGTTAATGAAACGGCAAAAGCACTTCAACAAATTAAAATACTTTTAAAATGAGAACGGTTCAAATAGTTTTAATTACACTGGTGGCTCTATTGCATTTCTATTTTCTAATATTAGAAATGTTTTTATGGACAACACCTAGGGCACTGAAAGCTTTTGGGCTATCCATTGAATTTGCTAAACAAACTGTGGTATTGGCAGCCAATCAAGGTTTATATAATGGTTTTTTAGCGGCTGGCCTTGTGTGGTCACTCGTAAACAAAAATTTTCCTGACCAAATTGCAATATTCTTTTTATCTTGCGTCATTATTGCGGGTATCTACGGTGCTTATTCAACAAAGAAAATAAAACTATTTTATATTCAAGGGGTACCAGCTGTTCTTGCATTAATTACAATTCTTTTCACTTAACAAATAAAACTAAATATGGATTTTGACAGTATTTTTGCGAGTATCACAACCTTCTTAGCTACTTATGGTTTCAGTATCATTGGAGCTATAGTTATATGGATAGTTGGTTCTTGGGTTATAAAAAAATTAATGAAGACTGTAGCCGGTGTAATGGCTAAAAAAGATTATGATGAAAGTCTACAAAAATTCTTAACAAACTTAATAGGTTGGGCATTAAAAATAATCTTAATTATTACCATTTTAGGTATTTTAGGTATTCCAACCGCATCTTTCGCTGCTATTTTAGCTGCAGCTGGTTTAGCTATAGGTTTAGCTCTTCAAGGTTCACTTGCTAATTTTGCTGGTGGAGTATTGTTAATGATTTTCAAGCCCATTAAAATTGGAGACTTAATAGAAGCTCAAGGAGAAATTGGGGTAGTAAAAGAAATTCAAATTTTTACCACTAAAATTATCACACCTGATAACAAATTAGTAATTATACCGAATGGTACTTTATCAAATGGCAACATCGTTAATTTTACGGAAGAAGGTCAATTAAGAGTTGATCTTACCATTGGTGTATCATACGATGCTGATATCAAACAAACAAAAGAGGTTTTACTTTCAGTTTTAACGTCTAATGATAAAGTATTATCTGATCCTGCACCTTCAGTAAACGTTTCTGAATTAGCGGACAGTTCTGTTAATTTTGCGGTTAGACCATGGTGTACACCAGCAAATTATTGGGACGTATATTTTGGTACAATGGAAAATGTAAAATTAGCCTTAGATAAAGCTGGTATTGAAATACCTTATCCACATGCTGTTGAAATACAAAAGAAAGGATAATTATTTCTTTGACTTTGTAACCATAAAATCTTTTAAATAAAAAGGTTCAAAATAAGCGACATCTTCGGTGTCGCTTATTTTATACTTATCAAAAGAAAGTTGAGCCATTTGTTTCGCTGAGGGAAAATATCCGTCAAGAAAAATAGCATTATTATTTTTCAATATTGTTTTGCATTTATCAGCCCCATCACCTAAAAAATATACATTCCCCTTACTTAAATATTCTGAAAACGAATTCTCGGTAATGACCTCCGCTTTAATTTCTCTAATTTGATTGTGGTTATGATTATAAACAGCACTGTAAACCTCCATCCTTCTCGCATCTAACATGGGTACAATTACGGCACCTTTATCAACGGTAAAGGCATTAGACAATGCCGTTAAAGTAGAAACAGCAATTAACGGTTTATCTAAAGAGAAACACAACCCTTTAGCAGTCGAAACTCCTATACGTAATCCTGTGTAAGAACCAGGCCCTTTGCTAACCGCAATGGCATCTATGTCACTTATTGATTTTCCGCCCTCTGAAAGGATGTTTTTGATTAAAAGGTGTAATTGCTCACCATGAGAATAGTTACCGTCATTTACTTCATTTAACGCAAGTAACACGCCATTTTCGGCTAAGCTAACAGAGCAATTTTTGGTTGCCGTTTCTATGTTTAGTATTAAAGACAAATTTTTAATTTAATTGGCAAAGATAAACTTTTGATGATTAATAAAACAAAATTCCAAACTCCTCTAATAGGAATTTGGAATTTATGATTTAAAATTTTAGATATTATTTATTCCAAAACGATTTCTTCACCAAAATAGAATTCTAATACTTTAGTTTTAAAGACATAATCGTATTTAGCTCTAATTAAAGTGGATTCAGCATCTACTAGTCTGCTTCGAACTTGATCAAAATCAAAAGAGGTCATGGCCCCTAAGCTATATCTTTGTTCCGCATTTTTAAAAGCTTCGTTTTGAGCGTTTAAAGATATATTGGCAACCTCATACGATTTTGCCGCTGCCTTAGAATCTAAAAAAGCTCTTTCAATGGTTTCTTTTAATTGTAATTTTTGGTCTTCTAAGTCAATCTCACTCATTTTTTGACTGATAATTGACCTGTTTACGTTAGCCTTTGTCTGATTTCTATTAAATATAGGGATGTTTAAAGACAATCCTCCTCCATACTGAAATCTGTCACTAAACTGATTTGAAAATCCTGTATTTACTTGACTTGGTAATAAATTATTAAATTGATAAAAATAGGATGTACTTGCACCTAATGAATAAGTTAGCGAAGGAAGATATGCTCCTTTTGCTAATTTAATTCCCAATTCTGCATTATCAACAGCTAGTTTTGCTCTTGCTATTTCCGCTCTATTCTCCAATGCTTTTTCATAAACCATTGTTGAATTATCATATAAAGTAGCAATAGACGGTGAACCAACATCAACTTTTGCTACATCAAAACCATCTGTATCTACCTGTAATAATTGGGCTAACGATAACAGAGCTAAATCTAAGGCATTTTCTTGTGTAACCACATTCTGAGCATCAGCTGCTGCCGTTGATTCTGCATCTAGTAAATCACCCTTTGGTTTTACACCAGCATCAACTTGTGCCTGTGTAGCTTCAATCTGTTTTGTACTGATTTCATACTGATTTTGAGCAACTTCTAAATTCTCCTTAGCAAATAAAATATTAAGATATGCATTCACAACAAATAATGAAATATCATCTTCAATTTTTTGCAAATCTAATTTACTTGCCTCAACCCCTAATTGAGCTTGCTTATAAGTCAATAAATTTCTATAACCATTAAAAATAGTACCTCCAGTTGATAAACTAAAAGATGTGCTAAAATTATTGGTGTTTTTTAAAATCCCCTCTTGATCAGGAGAAAGACCAGAACTAAAGTTACCACTTGAAGATGCCCCTAAATTAGGTAAAAAGTTACCTTTTGCACTTATGACATCAACATCGCTCATTTCAACTAACTTCTTATTCCTTTTTATGCTGATATTATTTTCTAAAGCATGTTCTATACATTCATTTAATGTCCATTCTTTATCTTGAGCAAAAGAAGTTGCTACAACAAGGAGTGCGGTTAAAACACTTAATCTGATTTTCATAAGTTTATAATTTTATTGACCCTTATTGTTCACATGGCAAGCCATAATTACCACTTAGATTTAAAATCTAAATTCTAGTTATGCTGTTTCATAAAACAATTGTTTCTAAAGGCTGATTCTACTGATTTTTTATATATGACGAACAAAAGTAAAACTTGTTACACTTAAACACTCTTAATGTATAATTAATTTATCCTTTTTTCATTTTTTTATATAGAAAATATCCTGCAACACCTACTAAGATATATGGAAAAGCCATAAGGTATACAATACCATTATTCAATCCCTCAGCCATTTCCGCATCACCAGACTCTACAACAGCCTTACACATAGCACATTGAGCACTAACCATTTGAGTAGCTATTAAAAAGAATACTATGAATAATTTATTTCTCATAAATTGATTTTTATTCAACTAAAAAACGGGATCAATTCGATTTACCAATTTTTCTTTGCTTTATTCATTTTATCGATAAAATTCGATGTTTCACTTCTTTAGTGTTGTTTGCAAAAAAATAACTGCCCCGCTATATACTGAACAAGTTCAGCATAAGTACAGGTTCAATTCTATTTACCAATTTTTCTTTGCTTCGCTCAAAAAACTGGAACCTCATTGATAATAAGGCGAAATCATCAAATAAACCACCACTCCCGATACGGCAACATAAAGCCATAAGGGAAATGTAAATTTCGCAATTTTTTTATGTTTTTCAAAATTATTAGTAATTGCTCTTACATAGGTAATTAATACAAATGGTATTACAATTATAGATAGTAAAATATGTGTCAATAGAATAAACAAATACACATACTTTATTGCACCTTCTCCACCATATTTAGTAGAGTCTGAGGTCATGTGATATAAAACATACAATACCAAAAAAATAACAGAACATAATATGGCCGTTTTCATAAGACCTTCATGTAAATTTCTTTTATTATTTTTAATAGCCCAGACCGCCACTATTAATACCAATGCAGTAAATGCATTGATTGAAGCGTAAATAGGTGGTAAAAAAACAGGTAATTCCACATCTATTTTAACGTTAAATAACCCAGCAACTGCCAGTGGAATAACTACGGACAACACAACAATCCATTTATTATATTTATTTGATGTTTGCTCCATTATTCATTTAATAAAATAGTAATATCTTCTTTTAACATTTGAACCTGTTCAGCATCCAATCCATCATAAAACTTTATCGGATTTTCAAATTCACCTGATGTAACTGTCCTTGATCTTATAAATCCATTTTTATCTACCAAGGCAAATAATCCAGAATGTTCAAACCCACCTTCTGCTTCTTCATTTTCTCCAGCATATAGCTTAAACCCTTTATTGGCAAAATCATAAATCACATCTTTATCTCCAGTTAAAAATTGCCAATTTTTTAGCGTTACATTATGTTTTTCTGCATACTTTTTTAAAGTTTCAGGAGTATCTCTCTTTGGGTCAATGGTTATTGATGCCATACCGAAATTAGGATTACCATAAAACTCATCTTGTATTTTAAGCATACTTTGATGCATTTTTGGACAAATAGTTGGACAAGAGGTAAAGAAAAATTCTACGACATAAACTTTATTCTTAAAATTTTCATTTGAAATTTCTTTGCTATTCTGATTGGTAAACTTAAAATCAGGTACTTTCTCAAATGTTAACAATGTAGTTGGTGATAATCTATTTACAATTTTAGGCACCGCCCAAATGCCAAAAACCAATACTATAAATGCAATACCTATGTATGTTTTTTTCATAATTTACAATCTAAACTCGTCGAAAAAACACCCCTAATGAGCTACGCTCATTATCCTCAAGGTGACCATTTTTTCTAATAACACTTTTTACTTAAATTTCTCTGTTGTTCTTTTTTAATGCCATTCTATATTCTGCAATTAAAACTTTTACATCATCTACCATTTTTCCATGTATTGGTGCTACTGTTTCAGCATTATACCCATACATTAATCCATTATCTTCATCATCCGTTCTTCCACGTAAATATCTATCCTTATCAATTATAAATGCATATGGAGAATAGCCATTTGCATCAATTTTAAGGTCGGTCTTTAAACTATTGAACAATCCTTCTATTTGTTCTTGGCTACCATATAAGAAATTCCACTTTTGCATATCAGTAGTTACCTTCAATTGCTTTACGAGTTCAGCTACTTGACTAGAAGAACCTTCTTTCAATACGACAATGAATTGAAAATCTTTAAACTTATAAAAGTGTTTGTATATTTTCTCATTTAGGTTTAACGCATTATTCTTTACCGTTTGCAAATCGTTCCCTAAAAAACTGAGCACTGTAATTTTACCATCTAAAGATATGGAAGCTCCTGTGCTTGTTTTAAATTCAGTTACATCACCAATTTCCTTATTCAGCACGGGTAGTTTAGCAAACTTATTGGTACCAGTCAATAGCAGTAGATAAAAGACCAATGGCATAATAAAAAGCCCCACTAAAATCCAAAATTTCTTTGATTTCATCAGTATTACTTATTGTTTATTTAAGGTCAAAAGGAATGTCAATCTTAACATTTTTGTTCTTTCTAAAAAAGAAAACCGACATTTCGAACCTATCAATTAATTTGATAACACAAAATTACGGTTCTTTAGCGTATAAAAAAAGCGGTTTAAAAACCGCTTTATATAATTTATATGTTACTAAAATTTAGTAGCTCCATTTTGTGTAGTTACTCATCACATCTCCAATATACCCTCCTTCAATCAACAATAAAGTTGCTAAATAACAAATTAAAAATACTGTTGTCCAAACGATGGCTCTACGTAAACCCGACTTCTCTTGCTTCAGGTGCATAAAATACCAAGCGATACCATATGCTTTTACCAATGTAAGTATTAAGAAAATCCAATTTAATAAACTTGTTCCTAAAAAAATAGTCAGGTGTAAGCCTTTTGGTTTTAAAATACCTAAGATTACTTCAACAATTGTAATTAGAGATAATGCTCCAAATACTTTCCATATTAATCCAACGTGCGATTCGTGTTCGTGTTCTTGATCGTGTGCCATATTATTTTTTTAAACTAAATAGAAGAATGTAAATACAAATACCCATACTAAATCGACAAAGTGCCAATATAAACCTACTTTTTCAACCATTTCATAATGACCTCTTCTTTCATAGGTTCCAATTATAACATTAAAAAAGATAATGATATTTATCAATATACCTGAGAAAACGTGAAATCCGTGAAATCCTGTAATAAAGAAAAAGAAATCGGCAAACAACGTATTACCATATTCATTAATCTTAAGGTTTGCACCTTTTACGACACCTGTTGCTTTCGATAAAAACTTATTTGCGTCTTCTCTAGATAATATTATTTTATGTTTTGTTGCTAAATCAACCTCTTCAGTTCTTAAGCTGATATTAGGACTGTTTTTAAAACTCTCTATCACTTCGCTTGTTGTAAACGGAGGTAACGCACCGGCATCTTGTACATACCATAATCCATTACTTTTAGTGTGTGCAACTCTTTCATTAGCAGCAGACTTTGTAACAAAATCTTCTAAAGCTACTTGATGACCAGAAGCATCTACAAATTGAACCACTTTACCATCTTGTAAAATTAAAGATCCATAAGTACCACCAATAAAGTTTTTCCACTCCCAGGCCTGTGAGCCTAAGAAAATTAAACCACCAATTATTGTTAGCAACATATATAATGTTACTTTGGCTTTCTTCATCTGATGACCAGCGTCAACAGCTAACACCATTGTTACTGAAGAAAATATCAAAATAAAGGTCATAAAAGCCACATAGTACATAGGAAAATGACCATGTAAAAAAGGTACGTGCGTAAAAACTTCGTCGGCAATTGGCCAACTGTCTATAAATTTAAAACGCATAAGCCCGTAAGCTCCTAAAAATGCAGAAAAGGTTAAGGCATCTGACATGATAAAGAACCACATCATCATTTTACCGTAACTGGACCCTAACGGTTTCTTACCTCCGCCAGACCAAGTTTCGCCTTCTTTGTTTTCTGTAGCAATTGTTGCTTCCATAAAAAGTTTATCAGTTAATTTTGGTTATATAATATTGGTTGATACGCAAAAATATAAAATTATATGACATCACCAATTTTTATTATGTAATGAAATAGAAAAATAAAAATAGGAAAATCCATAAAAAATCAACAAAATGCCAAAAAATTCCACCCACCTCTAAGCCTAACGCATTATCGGCACTGTATTTATTATTTAAATGTCTAAAAAGAACAACTAGCAAAACTACTAGACCTGCCGCAACATGCAGCAAGTGAGCAAATGATATTACGACCAGCAATGATGAAGATACAACACTGCCTTCTCCGGTAAAATATAAGCCTACTTCTCTTAATTGATTAAATCCTTCGAATTGAAAAAATACAAATCCAACAGCCAACACTAACGTAATTACTAAAAAAATTGTTGTTTGTGATCTCTTATTTTTTAGAATACTTTTTTTTGCTAAAAAATAACTAATACTGCTTAAAATAATTAATAGCGTGCTAATATATAGGGCTTGAGGCAAATCAAAAGAAACCCAATCTTCACGATTACTACTTATAACATATGCACTAGTTAAACCAGCAAACATCATTATCATACTAATGATGGCAACGTACATCATTTGTTTCGAAGTTCTACTTCTTATTTGAGCGTCCATGATCATTTTAATGTAAAAATTTATCGATTACGTAAATTACTTGTATTAGTGTTATATAAAAAACACTTGACAACATTAATTTTCTCGCTAATTTATCCGTTTGTTCTTTGTGTAATTTAATACCGTAATATAACATTACGATACCTGCTATAAAAATTAAAACTGCTGCCACTGGTGATAAATATAAACTACCCGTTAACTTAAAGACCGGAAATACAGAAACAACAATCATCCAAATAGTATACAATATAATTTGTGTTGTTGCTTTTCTATTCTTCTCTCCAGTGGGTAACATATTAAACCCAGCTTTTTTATATTCATCGTATTGTAACCAACCTATGGCCCAAAAATGTGGGAACTGCCAAAAAAACTGAATCATAAATAACATTCCTGCTTCAATACCAAAATGATTGGTCGCGGCTACCCAACCTAACATAAAGGGAATAGCACCTGGCAATGCACCTACAAAAACCACCAATGGTGTTTTAGGTTTTAAGGGTGTATAAATACTTGTATATAAAAATATAGAAATGGCCCCAAACATAGCTGTTTTAGGGTTTATCATATATAAAATTGCAATACCTAAAACGGTACTGGTTCCTGCAATAATTAAAGCTGTATTCACAGACATTCTGCCCGTAGGCAATGGTCTGTTCATAGTACGCTTCATTAATTTGTCTGAATCTTTTTCTATAATCTGATTAAAAGCATTTGATGCTCCAACCATAAAATAGCCACCAATTGCCAATAAAAAGAGTGTTGATATTTGTACAGATTCTGCAGCTAATAAATATCCAGCCAAAGCAGAAAAGACTACACTAATTGATAATCCAAACTTTGTTAATTGCTTTAAATTATCTAAAGTCGATGCGAATGATTGCTTTTTTGCGATAGTACCCAATGAAGTATTCATAAATTATTACTAAAGTGGTGCAAATATATTTATTAATTTGATACAACCGACAGTAAAATAGAGACTTTACAGATCATTTTTAAAAAAAACCAAAAAAGGCTTTGCAATTTATATAATTATATTAAATTTGCCCTCGCGTTTGAGATGATAACGCCATGTTCTTTAAAAAACGCGAAAGTAGCTCAGGGGTAGAGCATCACCTTGCCAAGGTGGAGGTCGCGGGTTCGAATCCCGTTTTTCGCTCATTCATAATATATACCAATTTGTTGTCGTGCAAACGATAAACAGGCTCGAGTGGTGGAATTGGTAGACACGCTGGACTTAAAATCCAGTGGACAGTAATGTCCGTATGGGTTCAAGTCCCATCTCGAGTACTTTTTAAAACCTCAACTATCTGTTTATTAGAAAGTTGAGGTTTTTTTATTTACGTTTTGCTAAACATATGCTAAACATTTTAAAATAATTGGATTTAATAAGAAATTTTACTATTTTAAGAAACTTGGTTTTTCTTTTGTGATTTATTATTTAAAATATAACAATTATTCTAGGAATTATTTTCTAGTTCATACGTACCTTGATGCTGTGAATCCATTATAAAATGGTTTTTTTCGTTAAACAAAAGTTAATATATGTTTAAAATATAATTATATTTGAAAAATAATGTTGTCAAGTAACAAAATAAATATACATTTACAAAGTTAACTTATAAGTGAAGTTTCAAATAGAAATCATAAAAGATGAAAATTTAGATTTTACGAAAGTGAGATACTATACATTAAAATTTATTGATGAAGAGAAAACAGAATATCAAAAATTTATAGATGAATATAAAGAAGAATATCTGTACTGTATTAATTTTCTAAAGCTTTGGATAGCCCAGATTGGTGAAAAATTTGGAGCTGATGATCAATATTTTAGGCCTGAAGACAATGCTTCTGCTCTACCACCACCGACAAAAACAATAAGAAAACTTGATTATTCACTAGACAAAAAAAATTTAAGCCTCAGGTTATATTGTATTGTCCTAAGTATGGATGTTGTAATATTAGTAAGTGGTGGAATTAAAGAAAGTGATGCTGCAAGAGATAGTCCGACTTGTTTTGAAAAATTAATGTTCGCTCAATCTATTTCATCACAATTTCATTTTTCAAAAAAACGTGGGGAATGGAATTTAAAAGGAAAAGATATTAAAACTGAAAAAAATTTTAGACTAACTTATCAAAAAAAATAATATGGCTTCAAAAGCTTATTTGAAAATGTTGGAAGAAATTCCTAAGGAAATTCAGAATGATGTTTTTGGATCGATTGATATTGCTAATGAGATTTATACCGTTTTAAAACAAGAGGGTATGACTCCTGCAGATTTAGCAAGATTAATGGACAAGTCAGAATCTGAAATAAGTAAATGGCTGACAGGATTACACAACTTCACATTCAAAACTGTACGGAAAATAGGTGCTACTTTAGGAACTGATTTAATAGTTTCTAAATCAAGTAAAATCAAGTTTTACGAGGAGCTACTCCATGAGAAAGAAGAATTGATATCGAGATTAAAAGGGCAATTGCTAAAATTGAATGAGATTAAAGTTAAAATTAATTACACCTATACAAAGTCAAAATATAGAAATATAAAAATTGGGGCTTGTGAAAGTAACCCCTCTGATTGTTGGAGTTTTAAAATTTATGATGAAGAGAGTAAATTAGAAAGAGATAATATCAAAATTGAACCTGTAATGTCTAGTAAATTACATACAAAAAGGCTAGAATTTATAGAATTATAGATGATGTCAAAAACTAAAAGTAAAATTAAGAAACTCGAAGAAATCAGGGTAGAAATTATAAGTGTCCGCCCATATGGTTTTTACATGCATGATTTTGAAAGTAAGGACAATTTAACAAAGGATGGTGTTGAGTTTGGACTTGTTATGAAAATAGGACATAACATTGAAAAACAGTTGGTGACAATTGATATAGAAAATGATTGTTATTATAAGGCTCAAAATTCAAAAAAGAAAGAAAATATTTTTGGTATTAAAAGCTCTACTTTATTTAGAGTGATTGATTTTGATAAACTTTTGAATGAAAAAGGAGAATTTTCGCCCCCAGAGGATTTTATTAGAAAACTATTAAATATTTGTATAGGTGGAATAAGAGGTATGATTTCTATAAAACTAATGAATACTCAAATGAATGATATAACATTTCCCTTAGTTGATTTAAGTAAATTTGAGAATTAACAACTAGTATATATTTATTTTAGATAATATTCCATTTCATAACATTTATAAGACACATTTGCAGTTGTCAAAAAACTGGTATTAAGGAAAAATCTTAATATAATTTACTTTTAATAGTAAATATTCCTACGTTTATTTGTCATAATTAAACCTTCTTTTTCTAACACCATCATAATTTATTAAATTTAAAATACAATCTCTTAAAATATGATCAAGTTTGTAATAATTCTTTAGCCGTTCAT
The DNA here is from genome assembly GCF_003449015.1 of Aureibaculum luteum. Classification (GTDB taxonomy): domain Bacteria; phylum Bacteroidota; class Bacteroidia; order Flavobacteriales; family Flavobacteriaceae; genus Aureibaculum; species Aureibaculum luteum. The sequence goes on from NZ_QRGD01000003.1 coordinate 438,639, forward strand.
TGTCATTTTCACCAAAATCTCCCTCATGCACTGCTATATTCCGTTCAATATTCACTAAACTTTTTACTTCTTCATTAAGTGGAATTTTTGCATAATTTAAAAAACTATAAAGTTTGTTTGTAGTTTCTCCCTTATGAAGTTTATTCAAGTTTCCTATTTTAGATAAAAAAATACTCCATGCTGTTTTATTTTCTTTATCTATTTCATCTTTGAATTTTTTTATAGTCTCAATTATTTTTGCTTGTATCGTATTTTTAAAAAGTTCAGTAGAAATTAATTCACTTGGTGTATCGGTTGAATTATGTAAGTGATTTTTGCTAACTTTCTCCAATGCCGTAATTAATATAAAATATCGCTCTTCTATGTTTATTTCATTGGTAGAATTTAATGATAATATTAATGACTTAAAATCAAGCTCCTGTCCTAAGTGATAAAATTTATCAAAGCCTTGAAAAAACATTTTTGAAAACACTTCATTTGTATCCCCTCGATAATCATTTATTGGTAAATAATCAGATGAACTTATCTTTGTAATTTCTTTTCTAGAGTATAAATTTACTAACTGAGCATCTAGTGTTTTTTCCCCTAACCCTTTTTCAGAAATATACCATCCAGTATACTCTTTCTTTAAAATAACAATTGAGCCATTTATAAAAGATAAAAAACTTAAAAGCTCGTCCCTAAATTTTAAGTAATTCTTATATAATAGCCGGCAAGAACTTGACGGATCTCTGAAATCGATGAGTATATTTTTATTTCTTGTATTTCTAGTTAAGACCATATTGAAAAAGTTGCAAATAAAATCCTTATGATTTATGAAAAACCCTATAGATGTATGGTCAAATTTAAAATTACCGAATTTATTTATTTGAGAACCATTTCTATATTCATTAATTGTTGTTGAGTCGCTGAATTCGATTTTCAAACCATCAATTTCAATTGCGTAAATAAAATTGTCTTCAACATCTTCATAACTCTCTTGTTTTGGTCGCTCCTTTTTATTATCTTCTAATTTAATATTTCCATAGCATTTAAACTTCGCTTTTTGGTTATTTTCAGTATAAGTTGAACAAAACAAACCTGAAATTTCAATATCATATCCCTTTTCAGTAATACCGACTAATGAATAATAATATGAGTTATCTGTTCTTTCGAAAAAAGTGGGATCTGACAAAAATGTTTCAACACTATAAACTCCTTTTTTTTCTGAGACTAAAGCAAATTGAATTACACATTCTTCACTATCATGCTTAATATGTCCGCTTAAGACGGTGTATTTAATCCTCATAAATAGTATTTTCAACCAATTACTAATTTAAAGTTAGACAAATCTGACCACTTCACATCACTTCACTCTCACTTCTGCCTTTACTTTTTCCAAATAAAATTAAAACAATAATCAATAATAGTAGTGTAATTCTTTACAATAGTTTTCTTTTACTAACAGTTGAAACTAAAATTGAAATTATATAGAGAATTATTCCAGCATTAATTATAGCCACCTAAATACTTAGAATAATTAATATATCTGTTAAAGTTACAATTGTAGTGAGATTTTTATTGCTAAAGTTTTTTAAACTGGATTTTCAAAATTATAAAATTAAAACAAATCGATCAAACTACAACAATAATTATAATCAAGAGGAAAAACACCCATTGATAAAGGGGAATACCTTTTTATTTCATGAAGTAATTGTTAAGATTTTTTGAATATTTATTTAACCTATACCCCTCTTTAAAAGGTCTATTTTCAATTATCTTATTTGATTGAGCATCATAAACCACCTCAACAAAAAACATATCTATTGCGTAAACATTAATTTTAAAACTGCCCTCGATAACAGTATCTAAAAAAGTGCCTAAATTCCAAATTGAATTAAACTGTTCTTGCTTATTCAATAATAAAAACTCGTAAAGGGTCATTTTTAAATAATATTGAAGTATTGTAAAATATAGGCAATCACTACAAAGGCAATACCATAAATCAAAGTATATTTACCAAAATCATCAAAACTGTTTGTGTTTTGGGGTTCTTTACAACTTGCTTTTGGTGCTGATGTACCCTCCATAGTTTAATATTAGACTACTAATTTAATAATTTTATCCTTATTCAAACTTTTGATAATTTTATCATTTCATTAAGTAGTTCAATTGGCACCAATCTTTTTGTAAGATTTGACAATTTAGTTTTCTTTAATTCAATAATTTTATAAATAACAGGACTGTTAAAATTTAGGCTTTCAAGTTCCAAAATTTTACTTTCAATACTTACAATGTTCATAAACCTACGAAATTGGTCTTTACTCAAATTTGGTACTCCATTTCGCTTGACAATGTTACTAAAGTATTCTGTATAATTCATTTAACAAAACTACTTACAGAATGAATAAGTGATTGATTCAATTTGTAGCAAAACTGTAATTTAAAATTATTCTAAATTATTGTTGTAAATAATAAGATATTTTTAGACTTATTCAATTAATACTACCAATCTTCATTATCTTCTTTTACAGTAAATAAATCCTCAAAAAAATTATTATACATTGATAATGCTTTTTTGGTGGACTTATTTATCTTAATATTATCACTTCTAATCACAAACCTTGATAAATCATCATAATCATATTTATCTGTTAATTGTAAACCTACCATTCGATTTGTCTTAACTCTAATTAGGTTAATTGTAACTCTATACTTACTTTCCTTAAATTCAATTTTACCTTTTAAATCTCCTCCCAACGATGTATACATTGGAAATGTACCTACTCTATGTCCGTAATGTTTTAAATCTTCACGATTGAAATCTTTATTAAAATCAAGGTAATCACTACCTACATTTTCAAAAGTTAACTTAAGGCTTCTTTTTAAATCTTGTAATTGTATAGAATCTTCAAAAATTCTTTGCCAAACAATACGCCCCTTATCTACTTTAAAGTTGCTAAATGAATTGACTTGAGATTGTATAACAAAAGGAATTAATAACAATAGTAGTGTGACGTTTCTCATTGTATAAAAAATTATCCAGTTTTTATTTATTTAAAATCTACTACCTACCTCGCAATAACACGCCAATAATTGATAAGATTAAAATAATAGCGATAACCCATACAATAGTAGATAGGTTGTTTCTTATTTTTTCTAATTTATCAATCTTAATTTGTTGCGAATACAATAATTCCAGTTTAAATTGCTCATCTGTTATACCTGTACGCTCTGCATTAAAAGTGGATTCTTTTTTTGATATTTTTCTTGGCATGATTAATATTTAAACCACTAAATTAATAATTAGTTGAAGTATTAAGTATAATATTATTATATTTTTATCTAATTTTTAAAATCTCAAGAGAACTAAATGAAACATAGCAAGCCTTCTTCAATAAATATAAACAGTATTAATATAAAATATAAATTATGATAGATTTTATTTTGATTTCAAAAGTATTGATATTAATGGGTCTTTATTTCATATTAAGTAAAATTTATAAAAACTTTGATTTTAATTCTTCTGCACCAATTGATTTTTTAAATTTTAAAAAACCAATTCAAATATTAGTATTAATAGTTGCTTGTATATCCGCTTTTTCTATATTTATGTCATTTGTAGTTTCAGTCTTTTTAGTTATTGCTCCAGGATTTTATAATTATTTAGAAACAAGACCATATTGGGATCAAATAATAATACTATTTGGATTTATTGCTTTTTATTTCGTTTCTAAAATGAGAATGGATGAAATAAGTGAAAAGAAGCAGAAACAAAAAGAACTAATTACAAGTCAAAAATCAAGAATAAATCAACTTGAAAATGACCTCAGAACAACAATAAACACCTTAGAGGAAAAAACACTCCCGAAACTAACGGAAAATGAACGTGCAAGAATAATAGCCTTTAGAAATACAATGGAACGAAGGAAGGATAACAAGGAATAAAGCTTTAAACCACAATCCTTAAAGAGATTTATTAAATACAAAGTTTAATTATTTACTAGTGCCTAGTATGGTTAATCCTCATACATTTTTAAAAGGGGTATAAGGAATAAATAAACCCATACCCCTATTAACTTTAGTTAAACTTTTAAATTTTTTTGACTTTTTTATCAATGTGACCTTAGTACCCTACAATCTAATTTAATAGACAAATTATGAATCAATTTCATCCATAATAACATTTTTACTATAATATTTGATATGCAACATAAATACCACAAATCCTTTTATTTAATTGGCTCTATCTGAATTTATTGACTTTTTTCATCATGTAATATGTTCTCTGAATTGTTACTATTTATAACCTTCAGGCTATAAAAATAAATGAGATAATTTCATTTAACCTTAACAATATCTGCTTTTACAGGTGTTGACAGCGTAATAAAAAAATATTTTATTCAAGATTAATATTAAACAGTTACTTTTGATGTGCGATTCTAAGCCTATTTAACCATCTAACAATGCTTCTTGCATTTCTTTGATGTTCTGCATAGTATCTTGGTTTTTAGAGTTGTTAATTAATGCTAAATTGTACTTTACGACTTTTCTTTGGTGGGTTGCTTTCGTATTCTTACTTAACTTACTTTTTATATGTCTCATGATGCTTTCAAAGTCGCCATTATATATATCGTTTAAATAAAAAATATGTGCAAAGTTTTTTTCTTGTGGGTTTGTCATATTAGTAGTGTTTAAGATTGACTGTATTTTGGTTTGATTATCTATGATTTTAGTAAGTGTATTGTAATTTAAGTTTTTAAAATTAAGGACATCAACAAGGTTTGTACTTTTTAAATATTTTCTAATTGTTGCCATTTTTGATAATCTAGTTTCTATTCTTAATACATCATCAAATACACCTAAAAGGGTAGGGTAATGTTTATAGAAACTCTTATGCTTTAGCATTTCATACCCCTTAAGATAGCCAGTTAACCTTAATGGCGTTCGTTGTATGTTTTCATTAAATGTAATACCACTAGGGTACTTTGCTTTTGTAAAGTTAGGTGCTATTAAATTATTTAACGATTGGATATAGTTTTTAGGTGAACTTAATTTTAAATCATTTTTTACATCAACCGACTTTAAAGTACTATATTTAATAAAATCAGGCAACAAAACAATACCACTTTTATTAATATTCGTGACTACTTGTTCAATTGTATCAATGCAAATTCCTTTTGGATAATCTAAACCTAAAATTTTACTACTTAAATTAATTCTTACCGTATCACTATCGTAATTCACTATTATTTTATTAATGCCAGTTATGCTACTTTCTAAAATATAATTATTTTTTATTACACCCTTTGAGGTTTTAACTTTAGAATGAGTAAATTTTTTAAAATTAATATCCTGTATTAAGTCAGTCGGTGTTGTTAATGATATGGAATCTAATCTTGTCAATCTACTTATGAGGGTATTAATTTTTAATACTTATTGCAGTATAATTATATAAAGGCATTTTTGTATATTTGCGATAAGGGTATGCGTTGCCGTATTCCCTAACATTTGAACAAATTAAAAGGGGCTTTGAACACCCCTTTTTTTTATTTGGACTAATTGTTAATGAATGGCAAAACCTTGCTTAAATCGGTTGTATAGTTGTTCTGAAAGTAATAAACCAATAGTGTACTAGTATCATCTGAAAACTTAAATACTACTAAATCTCTTTTACGATTAATATCGCCTTTGTAGAGGTTCGTTTTAGATGTTATAAATAATCCTGTTAGGCATTTACTCCATTTTTTGCCCTGTCTTATCTTTATCCAGTATTCAGGCATTGATAAGGCACAATTTTGGTTTTTACTAATGTTAAGGAAATTTGAAAGTAAAGTTCTGCCGTTAAGCATCTCCAATAACTCGTAATGTTTCGTGGTTTTATATTTACCCTCGTTTATTTCTTTGAACAAGTGGGTAATTGGTTGAGGTATTTGCGTTGCCATTGTCTTATTTTTTAAGTTGAACAATAGCATTTTCCACCTCATCACGGATATACAGAACACGTCCGCCAATAGCGTATTTAATTAATATGCCTTTGACGGTTAAATTGTGTACCGTGGATAGGTCGCAATGTAACATTTCATCCGCTACATATTGACGGGTAACGTACTTTGTAGGTTCTTTGGGTTGAAATTCTTTTTTAAGGTTGTCTAATTGACATTTAACGGCTTCATTGATTAGATTAACTAATGCCGAAGGCGATGTTGAAATAAACTGTACTGTTTCCATTTTCGAAATATTTTTGATTAATACTTCGACAAGATTAATGCAAGTTGCCCTGCACCAAACTACTGCACTGGTGCAGATTTAGTGCAGATTATTTAATTTAGTATAAATGTTCTGAAAATCAGTAGTTGTTTCAATATTCCGTTCATTGCAGTAGACGGCAATTTTATTCATCATAGTTTTTGAATTGTAGAAATTTTTTTGCCCAGCATCTTGCAATGTATCGTTTACGTATTGTCGTACCGCTTTTTCAGTTTTTAAAATTTCTTTTTTGATGTGTATAGATAATTTTGAAATATCCGAAAAACTTTCGCCTTTAAATTTATAGTCGTTATTAAATCCTTTTTTTTCTATGGTAATAAACCCCTGTGCAAACAATGCTCCTATTTCGCAGTAAAATGGATAAACTATAGTTTCTTTTTCTTTAAGATTATTATAATTAAAATTTTCTCCATCATTTTCAGGCGATAGTCGGTCAAACATTTCATCTAACCTTTTATCTGCTTCCTTTCTTTTTGTTTTATTAATTTTTATTAATTCTTTTCTTTTTTCCTTTGCCCAATCTTTAATAATCTTTTTTTGCTCAAAATAGTAATCAATGATAAATTCTTCTTCTATAACTTGATGTTTTTTATTACTTATTTTATTAAAAATTTCAAAATCATTATGATTATTTATATCTAATATTGGATGTTCTTTTTCTAATTTTTTTATAGATTTATTTAGTGCCTTGATGCTTTTTTTTAAATGTGTGGTTTCATTTCTTGCATATACTAAATGATCTTTAATAAATTTAATTAATTCATCCTTTAACCAATCCTCCAATTTTATAAAACAAGAGTTGAGTTTTTCTTCCAAATCTGAAATAGATACATTATCAATCCCTCCTCCATCTCTATATTGTTTAGGTTTTAATATTTCATCAAGTTCGTAAGGGGTTCTTACATGTCTAGTGAAATAATCTAAATTTTCCATTTGAACATTTATTTACACGTTGCTTATAGATTGTTATTATTGATTTGATACTTTTAATACCTTTAAATTTGTTTTTTCACTTAATGAAACTTTACTCTTTTTCTTTTGCTCCATTAATTCTGCATATTCTAACATTAACTTAGCGTTTTCATCTTTATCCTCTTTTACTCCGATATAAGATAAAAACAATGCTTCTTTAGAATGAGCCGTGCAATACATCAAAATTGGTGTTGGGATATGTAAATAATAATTGGTTGCAAAGGATCTTCTACAAACGTGTGAAGTTATTAATTTATACTTTGGGTAAGTGCCTTTGATTTTTCTTTTTGTGTCAGAATCTAACAAACTGCCTTTAGTTAGTTTATTTAATCCTATATCTTTGCAAAGCATTTTTAAATAATTGTTAAACTTTTGGATAGATATTTTATACGGTAAACCACTTTCTTTTATTGCTTTGACTTCTGACCTCACTGCGATTGAAATTTCTTTACCTGTTTTTTGTTGCGTTAAGTCGATATATTCAATACCATTTCTAACATTAAAATTATCTTCTGTAATATTAAGTAGGTCGCCCCCCCTTTGCCCAATCTCACAGCCAAACAATAACCACTTTCTAACATTAATTAATGATTCATTTTTTAATTCAAAATTTTCAATTAACCTCAACTCCTCAAATGATAAAGTTACTATTACCCTTTCGGCTTTCGGTTCTGTAAAAATAGGAATATCAAATGCATAGGAATGCATCTCAACGCCTTTAGGTTTAGCATCTTTACAAATTGCCTTTAGGTTATCAATAATTTTACCTGCGTAACCTTTACTATAATCATTTTCTTTTAATAACCAATTTCTAAAAGCATCTGAAAAATTTGCATCTAGATTTTTAAACTTTAATTTCTTACCGGTAAAGGCTTCATATTTTTCAATCGTACCCTTAAAAGTTTTATAACCCTTAACCCTGTTTTGAGATAATCCGATTTTACCGTTTGATAGTACTTTAGTATCTGCAGTATCAATAACATTCTGAATATAATCAGTAACCAAATTACTTATTTCAGTCGTTTTAACGCGTTTGAAATAAATATTTATACTTAACTCTAACCATTCCGACAAATCCTCTTTGGTAGTTTCTTTTGAATTGTCAAGGTTATTAATGACATAAGTCTTTAAGGCTCTTAACTCTTTGGTTAAATTTTTTAAGTGTGGTGTATTTTGTTTTGGTAGTCCGTTTTTAGTATTCCAATCCTTGAAACTAATTTCTTTACCAATTTTCTTAAATATTACTTTACCCCTACCCGCTGATAGTACTAAATAAATCGGTGTGTTTTCTGACTTACTACGAAGTTTATAATTGATTGTTGCCATATTTTGAACGTTTGAACATACCAAAGATAATGAATATTATTAATTTGCTAAACATTTGCTAAACATATTTTACTCTTCATTCAATTTATATCAATTTGATTAAATTTTGCTTATAGACTATAAACTATCGTAAACATTGATTTAACAAAGCCTTATACCAATTTTGTTGAGGTTTTCAAATAGCATCAATTGAGTATATCCTACTCCCATCTCGAGTACAAAAAAACCTAGACTTTCGTCTAGGTTTTTTTATTTAGATTATCCTCACGTACTATATAGGTACAATCATAACTCTTCAAGTCCCATTCTCTTTAATTTTAAATCATCTGAATCAAAATTATTTTCACAAATTAAAACGGCTCTAAAGTGCAACGTTACCATAGCATTTGAAAATCAACAAACGTTTGCATCAAGACTAGGTTATTATCACTTCAAGCAAATAACAATTTAAATCACTAAATAAAAAAAACACACTGTATCAATGGATTACATTAAAATGAATTGCATGACAATTTTATGCAAACGTTTGCGTAATTAAAATATTTAATTATATTTGTGTCATAATAGACACCCATAAATTTTAATTCATGAAAAAACTAATTGAAAATCCCCCTATTAATTTTTACAAAGCGACATTTGTAAAAAAGTCAATTTTTTTCTTCTTTTTACTCCTTTTTTCCATTACAACAGGTTTTTCTCAAAACCAATCTGTTTCAGGAAAAATAACAGATGGAGTTACTGGAGAACCATTAATTGGAGTTAGCATTATTCTCAAAGGCTCTATCAGAGGTGTATCTTCTGACTTAGACGGAAAGTATAATTTTGACAACATTTCCACAAATGACATTTTAGTCTTTTCCTATGTTGGCTATGGAGAGAAAGAAGTAAAAATTGGTAATGAAAAAATTGTAAACATTACTTTAAATGCTCTAACAGACCAACTAGACGAAGTAATTATTGTAGGTTATGGTGTTAAAAAGAAAATAAACGTAACAGGATCAGTGATTTCTGTAAAAAGCGAAGACATTGACAAGTCAAGCTTACAGGATCCAATATCTGTTCTACAAGGAAGAGCTGCAGGGGTTCAAGTAATCTCAAATTCAGGAGCTCCAGGTGGTGGAATGTCAATTAAAATAAGAGGTAATTCCTCATTAAATTCTGGTAACTCCCCATTATATGTAGTTGATGGTGTTCCCATTGAATCGAACATGCTTTCTTCATTAAATGGTACAGAAAACTTCGGACTTAACCCTTTAGCAGATATAAACCCTGGTGATATTGAGTCTATTGAAATATTAAAAGACGCAGCGTCTACCGCTATATACGGCTCACGTGCTGCAAATGGAGTAATCTTAATTACTACCAAAAGAGGTTCTTCAGGTAAAGCACAAATAGATGTTAATATCAACACTGGAGTTAGTGAAATATCTAGAACTCTAAGTGTATTGAATGCAACACAATATAGACAGGTGATTCTTGATGCATACAATAATATGGAAAACCCTACTACACCCAACGGAATTATTTTGGATTCTTTAAATCCGAAAAACAATGGTGATGTTGATTGGCAGAAAGAATTATTAAGAACAGCACCTCAGTACAAAGTTAATCTTGCAGTACGAGGTGGATCTGATGATATTAAATATGCTTGGAGTACTTCTTTTCTAAATCAAGATGGTGTTATTTTAAATTCGAATTACAAAAGAGTAACTTCTAGATTAAATGTTGATTATAAAGTTTCTGAAAAATTAACTTTTGGACAAAGCATTTCATATACACATGGTTTAAACAATAGAATAAATGCGGGCGGTACTAATAACCTAAGTGTAATTCGCGAATTATTAGTAAGACCACCAATTTTTGCTATGTATTTACCTGACGGTTCTTATAACGGTTATCAATTTGGTAGGAGAAACCCTGTAGGATTGGCAGAATTAGCTACACATACGAACCAGAGTAATAGAATTATTGGAAGTCAATATTTTGAATACGAAATAGTAGATGGTTTAAAATTGAGGAGTAACCTTAATTTAGATAACATCTCAATGAAAGAAGATGAGTTTATCCCTTCTACACTAGATTATAGAGCTGGCTACAATAGTGGTTCTGTTCGTGCTATCAATAATTTAACTTGGGGTAATGAAACATATTTGAGTTTCAATAAAACGGTAAAGGAAGACCATAATATATCTGCACTTGCAGGTATGAGTTTTCAGAAATGGAAATACGAAAGAGTTGGTTTAGACGGTATGTTCTTTGCCAGTGATAACATCACCACGTTGAATGGTGCGGGTACAATTTCTAATCAAGACGTAAATATTGTAACTGAACACTCCATGTTATCTTATTTTGGAAGACTTTCTTATGACTACAAAGGCAAATACTTATTTGAAGCTAATTTAAGAACTGATGGATCTTCACGATTTGGTAAGGATAAGCGTTTCGGCTATTTTCCTTCTGCTTCTTTTGGATGGCGTTTCTCGGATGAGCCATTGTTCGAAAATTTAGATATTGTAAATGATGCTAAATTAAGATTCAGCGTTGGTCAGACAGGTAATGAGGCTATTGGTAATTACACTTCTCAAGGTGAATTTATAGTAGGTTCAAATTATTTAGATAATTCAGGTGCTTCACCATCAGTAATGCCGAATTCAGGATTATCATGGGAAACAACAACACAATACAATGCAGGTTTAGACATTGCCCTTTTGCAAAATAGAATCACGCTTAACGCTGATGTTTACTTGAAGATTACTGATGATTTACTTTATAATGTGCCTATACCAAGAACAACTGGTTTTGCCTATGTAACTCAAAACATTGGTAGTATTGAAAATAAAGGAATTGAATTGTCTATAACTTCTAGAAACCTTGTTGGTGATTTTAAATGGGACACCAACTTCAACATCAGTTCTAATAAAAATCAAATAACAGATTTACCAGATGACCTATTAACTAATGGTTTTATACAAAATGGTAATTTTCACATCTTAAAAGAAGGTTTACCAATTGGAACATTTTATGGTTATAAGTTTAACGGTGTTTATTCTAGAGATGAAGACAACGTTAATGGTGTTACCAATGGAGCACTTGGTCAAATCTACAAAGGAGGTGACCCTATCTGGGATGACGTTAATGGTGACAATATAATAAATGAAGATGACCAACAAATTATTGGAGATGCTACACCAGATTTCTTTGGTGGGATAACGAATAACTTTTCTTACAAAGGTTTAAGCTTAGGAGTCTTTTTCCAATTTTCTTACGGTAATGACATTTACAGTGAAATTAATCACCAAAGAAATTCAGTTGTTAGATACAACAACTTATCAACTGACGCTTTAGACCGTTGGAGAAACCAAGGAGATGTTACTGATTTCCCTAAACCTGTATTAGACGACCCTTTACGATCAGACAGTAGAGTTCAAAGTCGTTGGGTTGAAGATGGTTCTTATATAAAACTTAAAAATGTTAATCTAAGTTATAACATACCTAATAATGTAGTAACAAAATTAGGCTTAAGAAAACTGGAAGTATATGCTTCAGCTCTTAACTTAATTACTTGGACACGTTATACGGGATTTGACCCTGATGTTAATTCGTATAGCGGATTAAGAGAAGGTATTGATGAAGGATCATATCCTCAGAGTCGTACTATAATGTTAGGTTTGAATATTGGATTTTAAAAATAAAAAAACATGAAAAATTTTAAGAAAATAATTACAGGATTAATTGTGTTACTTACACTATCTTGTTCAGATGATATTTTAGATAACGACCCCATTAGTAGTTTTTCTGCTCAAGGTTTCTATCAGACATCAGCCGATGCTCAAGCGGGAGTATATGGTATTTACGATGCCCTTCAGTCTACATTTCGTACTAACTTTTCTCATTGGGGAGAAGGAAGAGCTGATGCGGTTAATACAAATCATTCAGGTGACCCATTAGCGTTGCAACAAAACACTTTGAGCAAAGCAATAACATCGGCCAGATGGAATAATATTTATGAAACCATAAGTCGTGCCAATTATGCTATAAAATACATTCCAGAAGTTTTTGAAACAGAAAGTGAATTTAGCCTTCAATTAATCGCTCAAGCAAGAGCATTAAGAGCATTGTCTTATTTTTATGCTGTTAAAATTTGGGGAGATGTTCCGTTAGTTACTGAACCTTATGAAAGTGTTGATCAGGAATTTTTTATTGACAAAACAAATAAGGAAGAAATATTAGATCAAGTAATAACTGATTTAATTTTTGCTTCTGAATATTGTAGAGAAACTTTCTCTGGAGATAATACAAGAATTCTATTTACTCAAGGTGCAGCAAACGCATTATTAACACATGTTTATATGTGGAGAAAGGATTATGAAAATGCAATTGTAAGTGCGGAAAAAGTATTAGACAATAACTTATATTCATTAGTTTCAATGAGTGACTGGTCTAAAATTTTTACATCAGGCTATTCTAACGAAAGTATTTTTGAAATCGGTTATGACGATACGCAAACAAGTGGCCTTAGAACACTTTATGCTGTAGGTTCTGATAGTGATTATTTTCCAAGTGAATCATTTAGAAACTCATTTGAAGATGGTGACCAAAGAAAAAATTTAATCTACGATACATCAAATTCTGACCCTAGAAAAATATGGAAATTTTTTGGCGAAGGATTTAATGATGAAAGTGCTGAACCTTCTTCAAACAATATAGTATTATTACGATTAGCTGATATCATATTGTTAAAGGCAGAAGCTCATAATCAACTTAATCAAGTAGATGAAGCATTGAGTTTACTAAACTTAATTCGCAATAGAGCTGGAATACCTCAATTGAATGAAACCGAAGCTGTAAATCTTTATGGAGATGTAGCCGCTACAATTCTGCATGAAAGATCAATTGAATTGTCTTTTGAAGGACATCGTTGGTTTGACTTAGTTAGAACTGGAAACGCAATAAACGTTATGAACCCAATAAATGGGTTAAGTGATGAAGCTAATTTGGTATGGCCTCTACATGAAGACGCTTTGAATAAAAATCCTAAACTTGAACAAAATCAATTTTATAATTAAAATTATTTTAAAATTTTAAATCCAAAAAAATGAAAAACAATAAAATAATTGGACGGCCTTACATCGGAGTTTTTGTTATAATGATTGTAACTCTTTTTTACAATTGTGAAATACAAGATAACTTTTCATATGATCATTCAAACTCTAATGCTGAACTCGGCATTACAGCATGGGAGTATATACAAAACAATGACTCCTTAAATTTGTTAGAAGAAGCTATTACGTTAACAAATACACAAAGTTTCTATGAAAGCGGTTCAGATAAGACTTTTATAGCACCAACTAATGAAGCATTTACAAATTATTTGCAAGACAACTCGTACCTAAGTTTATCTGAAGTACCTGTACCTATTTTACGTAATGCTCTTAAATACCATATCGTAAATTCTTTTGTTTCTTTTGATGATCCTGATTTAATGGAGCGAAATAACCCGTTACCATACACCACTGAAAATGGTCAAATAATTTACTTATCACATAATAGTGGTTTTACAGGAATTGTAAATGAAGGAACTAGTAAACAATGGAATATCATAACTTCCAATTTAAAATCAACAACTGGGGTGATACACGTATTACCTTCGATTGTTTATTTTTCTGCTCTTACAACAGGTAACGACGACCCTGACCCATCTATTACGATGGATACCATTTATCCAATACACGATACGTATATTAATGGCGGTAGCCAATCTGGAAGAAATTTTGGTACCGATGTTCTTATCAAAGTTAAGAATGTTTCAGACAACGGACTTTATGACAGAAAAGGATATTTAATGTTCGACTTAAAAGAGTTAAGCAAAGAAGGTGTAATAATTGACTTTAAGCTAGAGTTACCGATTAAATTTACCCATGGAAAGGAAGTTGACTTTAATGTTTACGAAGTACAAGACACTTTATGGAGTGAAGTAGGCTTAACTTTTGACAATGCTACGTTACCTACTACAGCCCCTATTGCTAGCATAACAACCTCAAAATTGAGTGCTTTCGAATTTGATCTTATAGATTATTATAAAAACTTGACGCACAACGGAAGAGTTTCTTTTGTATTAGATGGAGAATTGGGAAGTAATGAAACTGATGAGATTTATTCTAAAGAAAATGTATTAGGCTTTAATCCTCCAATGCTAATTGCCAGACTTTCATCTAAAACTAGTGTTCTTACTATAGAAACCAATACTGGTTTTTCAGTAGACAGTGGAGAAACTTTTGCTTTTGACAACAACGTTTTAGAGGTAATTGGTGCTGCTCCTGAAGACTTAACCTTTACCATTGAAGAGGCTCCAGAATATGGATGGCTAGTAAGAGGTGCCAGTATATTAAAAACAGGTGATACTTTTACACAAGAAGATATAGATGTAATGAATCTTATTTTTATAAGTAATGGCTCAGGATCTTCAGATAAAATTGTTGTATCAGCTGCGGATAAAGTAGGGGCTACTGTAGATAATTTTAATATTGATATAACTATCCAATAGGGAAATATAATATGAGCATACCCATGAAATCAACCCTTACTTATCTTAGTTTTTTATTACTATTTCCATTGTTTATGATGAACTCTTGCAGTGCGTCTAATGGTGATAAAGATGAAGAAATACCTGTTGTAACAACGAGAATCATAACATTTTCAGGTTATGAATGGGTAGTAAGAACTACCAAGGATGATAAACAAGGTCCTGGACCTAATTTTTTTTCAGACTCTGAAGAAAATGTATGGGTAGATAATGATGGAAAACTCCACCTCAAAGTTGTACAAAGAGATGGTATATGGTATTGTGCGGGTATAACATTACGCCAAACGCAAGGACATAAAAAATATGTTTTCTATCTATCAAGTAGAGTTGATCAATTGGATGAAAATGTTGTTGCCGGATTGTTCACTTATAAGAATGACGAAGAAGAAATTGATATCGAATTTTCTAGATGGTCAGATACTGAGAATCAGAACTCACAATTTGCAATTCAACCGTCTTATGTAGCAGGAAATAAAACACGCTATGATATGAATTTAGATAGTAATTTAACTACACATTTCTTTGATTGGCAAGCTGATAAAATTGACTTTGGTAGTTATGAAGGGCATACGTTAGAACCGGAAACCAATGCTATTATTAACACATGGACGTATACTGGCGAAGCTATACCTCCACTTAATGACGAGCGTTTAAAAATAAACCTATGGTTGTTTAGAGGTAATGGACCAACGGATAACAAAGCCGCTGAAATGATTATTGACCGTATTGAAATATTATAAAGTATAAAAATAGTTGAGTTAGTAAATAAGGATTGAAACTCTTGTTAATTATATATTTTTTAATTAACAGAGTTTCTTTTAACCGAAACACTTAAAAGTAAATGAATAAGATAATGTCTGACCACAACCAAGATATTCATGTTTTTCCTAATAAAACAGCAACAGGTGTTGCTGCAGGTAAAGCCATAGAAACATGTATTGTAAAATTGCAAAGTACACAAACCAGTGTACGTATAATATTTGCTGCAGCTCCTTCACAAGATTCAATGCTAGCATATATAACCAATTCAAAATTAATTGATTGGAATAAAGTAACAGCGTTTAATATGGATGAGTATATTGGCTTAGAACCTGACTCACCAGAGTTATTTTCTTCATATCTCAACAAGAATTTGTTTTCAAAAATAAGTGTCAAAAACAAAAATACAATCAATGTTCATAATGGCATTTCTAATGAACTAAAGAGATATACAGATTTACTTTTAGATGCTTCTATAGATATTGTATGTTTAGGAATTGGAGAGAATGGTCATATTGCTTTTAATGATCCACCGGTAGCTGATTTTAATGATTCAGAAACAATTAAAGTGGTTAAATTAGACCGTGCATGTCGTGTACAACAGGTAAATGATGGCTGTTTTGATTCTATACAAAGTGTGCCTGAAAAAGCTATTACCTTAACAATTCCAACACTTTTAAAAGGTAAGCATTTGTTTTGTGTTGTTAATGGTTTAAACAAAAGTAACGCTGTAAAAGATACGTTGACTGGACCAATTACAACTTCATGTCCTGCCTCTATTCTTACAACACATGCTAATTGTAAATTTTATTTTGATAAAGACGCGTATCAAGAAACTTTAAAGCTTCAAAATATCTAGTTAAAATTACTATCTCAAAGAGATGTTTTAAAATAAATCAGTAAATTAAAACCCGTTATGAATTTTTCTATTTTTCAAAAAACGAACAAGATGAATTGTAAATATTTTTATAAGTTTTTATTACTGATATGCTTTGTTGCATTTGGATCTTCTCAGCTACTTGCACAAAAACAGGTACAAAAAGAAGCTGATAATTTCAAGGTTAAAGGGTTTCATTTAGATTTACGTATACAAGTAATGACTCCTACGGCTTTAATGGAATTTGCCGATGAGCTTTCTGAGTTAGGTATGAATACATTGGTATTAGAATGGGAAGGTACTTACCCGTTTGAAAAACATGCAACTATTTCTAATAAATACTCATATACAAGAGCTGAAGTAAAAAGTTTTATTTCACATTGTGAAGGCTTAGGAATTAAGGTTATTCCATTACAACAAACATTGGGGCATGTAGAATATATTTTACGTAATCCTAGATATAGTATTTTGAAGGAAGACCGCAAAGATATTTCTCAGTTATGCCCAATGGAAATTTCTGATAATAAAGCCTTGTTTACCGACTTATTTACTGATTTAGCAAACATGCATAATTCAGATTATATACATATTGGTGGTGATGAAACCTATTTATTGGGACATTGTGAAAAATGTAAAAAGAAAGTCGCAAAAGAAGGTAAATCAAAATTGTTTGTTGATCATATGAAAATGATAGCAGACATTGTGATCTCATTAGGTAAGAAACCGGTGATGTGGGCAGATATTATTTTAAAATATCCTGAAGCGGCTGCAGATTTACCGAAAGAAACCATTTTTGTGGATTGGAATTATGGTTGGAAAATTAATCATTTTGGAGATATTCCAAACCTTCAAAAATTAGGTTTTACTTTTTGGGGATCACCTGCAATACGATCTCATCCAGACAATTGGTTTATTACCGATTGGGCTACCCATTTTAAAAATCAAAAGGAATTTATTCCCTATGCTAGAAAAGCGAACTATGAAGGTATCATTATGACTTCTTGGTCTACATCTGGAGTATACGGTTTTACTTGGGATGTTAACTATGATGTTGTTGACATGGTTCAAATTAGAAACACCTATCCCCTCTCTGGATTCAATATTTTAATTCAAAGTTATACCGAAGCACTTGAATCAAAAGATGCTATTGATCCACAAACCTTTGTTTTAAAATATGCAAAAAAACAGTTTGGTTTAAAAAAACAAGATGCTCAAAAATTATCTGAATTTATATTTTTTCCTAAAGAGTTAATCACAAATGGAAAACCTGATAAAAGTTCAAGTATTGCCGTTATGAAAAATGATTACGGTAAAGTTAGGGACCAATTAATCCTAATAAATCCTAAGAAAAACAAAGAGGAATTTGACCATTATAAATTAATGGCAGATTTAAGAATGCATTACTTAAATTTTAAGGAAGTAGAATCTTCATATAACTCTGTTAATTTTGTCAGATCGCAAACCCCCAAACTACTTGAAGACTTAAATAAAATACTAGAAAATGCAAAAGGATTAGACAAAAGATTCCTTGCTCTCAACAAAGGTTTTCTTTATGATGCTGAAATAAATGAGCAAAACTTTTTACGAACTCAACAAATGCACGCCTTACATGATCGATTAGCAAAATTAAAATAGAAGCTATGCGTCACTAAGCATCTGACAATTGGGTAGATTCCCTAACAATTAAATCTGTTCTTAACGTAATAGACTCTGAATTTATAAATTCATCCTTATCTTCAATATGACGAATTAATAATTTTGCAGAAGACTCACCCATTTGAAAAGCACAATCGTTAATGGTTGTTAAATTAGGTTCAATAATTTTAGAAATAGGATAGTTACTAAACCCAACAATGGCAACATCTTGAGGGATTCTTATACCATGCTTTCTAAAAACTTGAATAACACTAACTGCGGTGTAGTCATTTGCACAAAAAACACCATCTGGTAATTCTGAAAATTCTAAATACTTTTTAGCACAAATAACACCCTCTTCATAACCCAATTGTTTTGTATACAATATTAAATCTTCGTTTACGGGTAGTTTATATTTTTGAAGTGCTGCTTTGAACCCTTCTAAACGTGCTTTAAATATATCAGTTTTTTGACTTCCAGCAATATGACCTATTCTTTTACATCCTTTTTTAATAAGATGTTCTGTTGCCGTAAAAGCGGATTCAAAATCGTTGATTACTATTTTGTTTGCATCAAAATCTGTAGGTACTCTATCGTAAAAAACCATAGGCACTCCTAGTTTATCAAATTTTTTAAAATGATCACACTTTTCAGTTTCAATACTTAAGCAGATAATAATACCATCTACCATTCTATTCTGTAATATCTTGGCGATTTCCTTTTCCCGCTTAAGAGAATCTTTTGATTGAAAAATAGTAACGTTATAACCATTTTTATATGCAAAATCTTCAATTCCACTTATAACTAATGAATGAAAATGAATATCTATTCTAGGTACTATTATACCGATAGATTTGGTTTTTTTTGTTCTAAAACTTGAAGCAATTGAATTGGGAATAAAACCCAGCTCTTCCGCCTTTCGTTGCACCTTTTTTTTAGTTGCATCACTAATAGCTGGATGGTTATCTAATGCTCGTGAAATTGTCGATGCAGATAAATTTAAATCTTTAGCTAAGTCTTTTAATGTAATTCTCTTATTCTTCATAATAAAACACAAACGTTTGCATTTAACAGATTCATATCTCGTGAAAATTATAATACTCAAAAGATTTAAATCCGTATTGAAAAGCTCAATAAAATGTTCACTTATGCAAGCTAATAAAAAATATAAACAAAAACTTCATTAAAAGAAAATTAGTTATGCAAACGTTTGCATAAAAATTAAAATTGTTTTATGTTTGTTGAAAACGAAGATAAAGTTAGTTTTATAATTCAAAATAATTTTACTCAAAAAAAAGTAATTCTCTATCAAAACAATAGTTAAGCGTATAGATTTACAACATATTATATAATGACATCTTTTTAATTAATTTACATAAAAAATAGACTTAAATGCAACTACTAGATTGGTTAGTTTTATCATGTTATTTTATAATGCTTATCTCCATTGGCTTGTGGGCATATTCACGAGTAAAAAGCTCTGCTGATTTTTATACTGCCGGCGGTAAACTACCTTGGTGGTTGTCTGGTATTTCTCATCACGTTTCAGGTTATAGTGGAGCCGTTTTTGTTGCCTATGCAGGTATTGCATATACCCACGGATTCACGCTATATGTTTGGTGGGCTTTTACAGTTTCCATTGCTACATTGTTGGCCGCCTTTTATATTGCACCCAAATGGGCAAGACTAAGAAAATATGCAAACATACAATCGCCTACCGAATATCTCTTAGTGAGATACAATGTACAAACGCAACAACTTATTGCTTGGGTTGGGTCTATTATAAAAGTTTTTGATACCGGTGGTAAGCTAGCAGCTATAGCCGTATTACTAAATGTATTTAGTGGAACTTCCATTTCTTTCGGAATCGTACTGGTTGGTATAGTTTCACTTGTTTATATTACAATTGGAGGCTTATGGGCAGATGTTTGGAACGATTTTGCTCAATTTATTGTGCAACTTCTGGCTGGAATAACCATGTTCGTAATCATTTTAATGAATTTAGACGATGGTGCTTCTAGTATATTTACCATGTGGGATAAACTGCCTGAAGGAAATGCAGATTTCTTTAATGATCCATACACAATAGCATTTGCTTTTACCATGTTACTCATTAATTTTTTCAGTTATAGTGGTGGTACCTGGAATTTAGCTACCAGATTTATATCTTCATCTTCTGCAACTGTAGCTAAAAAAGCAGGTATTTTATCTGCCATCTTATACCTTATTTGGCCTTTAATTCTTCTATTCCCTATGTTTGCGGCTCCTCTATTTTTTGACAATCTAGAAGATCCAACTTTATCATACGGATTAATGGCTCTAAAATTTTTACCTGCCGGTTTATTAGGTCTTGTACTTGCTTCAATGTTTGCAAATACACTCTCAATGACCTCGTCAGATTCTAATACCATATCTTCTGTTATTTGTAGAGATATTTTACCTAAATTGTTTCCAAAATTCCGAAACCTCTCTAAAAGCAGGGAGTTAAGATTAGCAAGAATAACTACCTTTTGTTTTACATTAATTACAATTATTGTAGGATTAAATGCAAGTAAATTTGGAGGCGTTTTCGGATTAATAGTTACTTGGTTTGCGGCTTTATTAGGACCAATGTCTGTTCCAATGATTCTTGGACTTCTACCTATGTTTCAAAAAAGCGGAAGCAAAGCGGCTATTGGTTCCATAATTGGTGGTTTAGCCGTTTTTGCTTTATTAAAAGTTGTTGAACAAAAATCACTCGCTCTTGAGTTGGGTGCTCCTATTTTGGCTTCCTTAATACTTTTTATTGTAATTGGTCTTTTTAATAAAGAAGCTGTGCCGCAAAAAGTAAAAGATTTACATTCCAACTTAATTAAAGGTTCAAAAAACGGATAAATTATGACGATTGAAGCATTAGATTATAGAACGAACAAACCTATTAGTGTCCATATAAAAAATGGATATATAGATAATATAGCAGCATATAATGAGCAATTAGTCACACCATATTACATTGCCCCTGGCTTAGTTGATCTACAAATTAATGGCTTCAAAGGGATCGACTTAAATACAATAGGATTAACTATTGCTGATCTTAAAACATTAACGCAAATTCTCCTTGAAAAAGGAATTACCACCTACTACCCTACTGTAATTAGTAATAGTGATATCGCTACGGAATCACTACTAAAAGTTATAGCAAAGGCTTGTGACAGTTTTACTAATGTAAATGCATGTGTTGGTGGTATCCATCTAGAAGGTCCATTTTTATCTATTGAAGATGGTCCTAGAGGTGCACATTCAAAGGAGTTTATAAAAGCTCCAGACTGGGACTTATTTTCTAAATGGCAAAAAACTTCAGGTAATAGAATTAAAATTATCACATTATCACCTGAATGGCCAGAATCCATTACTTTTATTAAAAAATGTGTAGAAGCTGGAATTATTGTTTCTATTGGACATACTGCTGCTACTACTCAACAAATAAATGATGCTATTGAAGCAGGTGCAAGCATGTCTACACATTTAGGCAATGCTTCACACGCTATGTTGCCTCGTCATTCAAATTATGTCATGGAACAATTGGCCTCAGACAAACTCTGGTCGTCACTAATTGCCGATGGTTTTCATTTGCCAGATTCACTTTTAAAAATCTTTATAAAAACCAAACCTAATAAAAGTATATTGGTAAGTGACGCTACATCTTATGCAGGCCTTTTACCGGGAACGTATAAGGCTCATATTGGTGGTGACGTTGAACTAGACTCTAACGGTAGATTGTTTATGAAAAACAGTCCAAAAATGCTTGCAGGTTCAGCCCAATCTTTACTTTGGTGTGTTAACCAATTAATAAAGAAAAATATCTTATCCTTACATGAAGCTTGGAATATGGCCTCAATAAAACCAACCGAGTGTTTGTTTGGTAATTCTACAAATTACTTACAAATAGAACACCCAGCAGATCTTGTTATTTTTAAAAAAGAAGGTGACTCTTTAAAGATTATAAAAACCATTAAATCTGGAAAACTGGTTTTTTCTAATTCTGATTTTAACTAAATATCCTACCTGAAAAATATGAATACTTTTAAAAAAATAAAATTTATCACTGCATTATTGCTTCTTTTTATTGGTACATTAAATGCTCAAATAAATATTATTCCTCGTCCGATGGAAATATCAATTGGAGAAGGGTCTTTCATTTTAACAAGTAAAACTAAAATTGTATTTGATAAAGACAGTAAAAGCTCAGCATTATTACTATCCTCCATTCTTGAAAAAGGTTTTCATAAAAAACCTAAGCTTAAAGAAAAAGGTAATGGTATTCAATTAATAATAAACCCAAAACTTGAAAAAGAATTAGGTAAGGAAGGGTATCACTTAAAATCAACAACTAAAAACATTCAGATTGAAAGTGCTACAAATACTGGGTTGTTTTACGGAATTCAATCTTTTAGACAATTATTACCCAGTAACTTTGAAACCGTTAAATTTCAAAATAAAGCTGTTGCAATACCTGTTGCAGAAATAAAAGATAAGCCCCGTTTTCCTTGGAGAGCTTTTATGTTAGACGAGTCACGTCATTTTAAAGGCTCTGACCCTGTTAAAAAATTACTCGATCAAATGGCCCTTATAAAAATGAATGTTTTTCATTGGCATTTAACAGATGATCAGGGCTGGAGAATTGAAATAAAAAAATATCCAAATTTAACCAAAATCGGGAGTCATAGAAATGACACTCAATTAAGCCGAAAAAGCCCAGAAAGAGTTGGTAAACCGCATGATGGTTTTTATACTCAAGAACAAATTAAAGACATCATTAAATATGCTGAACAAAGACATATTAAAATTATCCCTGAAATTGAAATGCCGGGACATGCTACCGCAGCTATTGCAGCATATCCTTGGCTTGGAATTTTAGGAACAACAATGGAAGTTTCTGAAGAATTTGGTAAAATGGATGATTCTTTCAATTTAGCAGACCCTAAAGTAAATGAATTCTTGAAAGATGTATTAACAGAAGTCTTTGACCTTTTTCCAAGTAATATCGTCCATATTGGCGGTGATGAAGTGAGATTTGAAACTTGGAAGAAATCAAAAGACATCCAAGATAAAATTAAAAAAGAAGGATTAATATCTCCTGCCGATCTTCAAATATTTTTTACAAACCAAATTTCGAAATTCATCGAAAAAAATGACCATCGAATGATGGGATGGAATGAAATACTCGGTGATAATGTACATGAATGGGATAAAGATAATAACATGGAAGTTAAAGAAAAACTGTCTAAAACGGCTATTATTCATTTTTGGAAAGGAAGCCTAGAGTTGGTCAATAAAGCAGTTACCAATGGACATGAAGTGGTAAACTCTTTGCATTCGATGACTTATCTTGATTATAATTATAAATCTATACCACTCTCAAAAGCATATTCATTTGACCCTATCCCTGAAGGCTTAGATGCTAAATACAATAACAACATATTAGGTTTAGGCTGTCAAATGTGGAGTGAATGGATACCTACTGAAAAACAAATGGAATATCAAATATACCCTAGAATAGCAGCATATGCTGAAGTGGGTTGGACACAAAAAGCCAATAAAAATTATAAAAATTTTACGCAAGCTTTAATTCAACTTAAAGAAAGATGGCATCAATCGGGTATAAATTATAATGAAGGATTAGATTAGTAATTTTCACTAATTAAGAAATAGTAATTTTATTAAAAAAGATTGACTAACATAAAAGAAGAACTCTCATACGCTTAACAATTATATATAAACAAGTTCTTGAAATCTAAATAATAGATGATACTGTTCAATTTAAGAATAAAAAACCTAGACGAAAGTCTAGGTTTTTTATTTTAATAATTCTTGAAATGATCTCTAAAGATAATTTCTTTATTCAATGTTTATTTGGCTAACTGAACCTCAACTTCTAAAGGGTTATTTATTTGCTTAGCAAAAGTGTCTAAATAACTCTCCCACTCTTGTTTCGTTTTAAATTGACCACTTTTTTTCCAACCAAAACCTGAATAATAAACCACTTCATTATTAGTTACTTTAAGTTCTGCATAAGCATTACTTTCATCAATTAAATCTGTGTCATATTTTTCGTAACCAAGAAAGGTGCTTTTAGGAGCAACAATTGCAGTACCTATTTCAGAATCACCATGAGGTTCCCAATAACTTACCCAGCCATTATCAGTATTACCTGCAACAACACCATCTTTTTCATGAAGTGTTAAACCTACTGAAACCGTATCAATACCTTCTAAAGAAATAGTGAATTTTGAAAAATTATTACCCAAATCTAAACTAATAACTTTAGATTCTTTTATCGATTTTCCTGCAGCATTCCAGGTAGCAACCTCCAAATAAAAACTCGTTCTAATTGGACCTGTAGTAATAGTACGCCATTTTGTATAATTCTTAGAGTAATAATAGGTGCTATCAATTTTAGCAGCAATACCACCAACACCACGACTGACACCTACATGAAAATTATCTAAACCTTCACCAGTATCTACATGATAAGACCCTTCCGTCTCAAGATCTTTCTTATACCATTTGTTAATAATTGGATATTCTACTCTTTTTAACCATGCGTCTACACCACTAGAAAGTGTACCTCCAGGCACATTATCTTCAATCATTTTTTGTGCCGTAGGACCGTAAACTCGAAAGGCAACTCTGTCGTTTTCCCAAGCATAATCATCTGTTCTTTCTGGTACAAAGCGAGAGTAACAAAGTTCTTCTGCTGTTGGTTTTTCAGCTTCAGTCACTTTTACAATTTCATATGTATTTTCAGTATTAGCCATTACTTTTGGCTGAAACAACACATCATCCATTGTTCCGTCCCCATCATTATCTACCAATTGCGTAACTTGAAGCTCTCCTGTTTTTACATCTTTAATACCAACAGTATTAAGATCTTCAACACCCAATTCAGATTTATTTAATGCAATAGTTTCAATAGACCTATCAATTTCTAACGTATTTTTTACTACAACACTGGTTACCTTCTCCTTTTCCGAGCAAGATGCAAGCACTACTAAAGACAATGAAAAAATAAATAATCGGATAGTTTTCATAATTGATTGTGATTTTAAATGATATTATTCGTTAGCAGGTTTACCAATAGTAGCTAAAATACCACCATCAACATAAACCACATGCCCATTGACAAAGTCACTTGCTTTTGAACTTAAAAAGATAGCCGTTCCTTGTAAATCTTCAGGATCTCCCCATCTTGCCGCTGGTGTTCTTTTTATGATAAACTCGTTAAACGGATGTCCATCAACTCTAATTGGAGCTGTTTGGCTTGTTGCAAAATATCCCGGACCAATACCATTTGTCTGAATATTAAACTTTGCCCATTCCGTAGCCATACTCTTAGTCAGCATTTTCAATCCACCTTTGGCAGCTGCATATGCACTAACAGTATCTCTACCTAGCTCACTCATCATAGAACAAATATTTATAATTTTTCCACCACCTCTTTTTATCATTCCTTTAGCTACATGCTTAGAAACAATAAACGGACCTATTAAATCTACATTAATTACGGCCTCAAAATCTACAACTTCCATATCAACTATGGGTGTTCTTTTAATAATACCGGCATTGTTCACCAAAATATCTATAGGACCAACTTCAGCTTCTATCTTTGAAACAGCTTCCATAACGGCCTTTTCATTAGTGACATCAAATACATAACCATAGGCATTTAAACCACATGATTTATATTCAGCAACGGCCTCTTCTAATGAATCTTTTGAATGATTGTTTACTACAATTGTAGCTCCTGCTTGTCCTAATCCCTTAGCCATTGCCATCCCTAAACCGTGAACGGCACCTGTGACTAAAGCTACTTTTCCTGTTAAATCAAATAAGTTAATTGACATAATGTATTTTTATGATTATTTTAATTCGTTTATTTTACAATGATCCATGTCGCCATAATCTAGATTTTCACCAGCCATTCCCCAAATAAAAGTATAGCTACTTGTACCTGATCCTGAATGAATAGACCATGGTGGAGAAATTACAGCTTCATTATTCCCAATCCAAATATGTCTTGTTTCTTGAGGTTGCCCCATAAAATGACATACCGCTTGATCTTCTGGAACTTCAAAATAAAAATAAACTTCCATTCTTCTGTCATGTACATGAGCTGGCATCGTATTCCAAGAACTTCCTGATTTTAAAGTAGTCATTCCCATTTGTAACTGACAAACATCTACAACACTATTTACAATATATTTTCTTAAAGTTCGTGCATTTGCAGTTTCAGGAGCACCTAATTCTACTACTTCAACATCCTTAATGCCTATTTTTTTATTTGGAAATGCTTTGTGTGCAGGTGTTGAATTTAAATAAAACTTAGCTGGATTTTCAACTGATTTACTTGAAAAGATAACCTCTTTATTTCCTTGACCAACATACAGAGCTTCTTTGTTATCTAACTCATATACTATTCCGTCAACAGTTACTGTTCCTGCTGCACCAATATTTATAATTCCTAATTCTCTTCTTGCTAGAAAATAATCAGCTTTTAACGCATCAATAACTTCTAATTTTAAAGGAGCTACAGTTGGAACTGCACTTCCTGTAATAAATCTATCATAATGAGAATATACTAACTCTATCTTATCCGCCTGCATTAAATTGTCAATTAAAAACTCTTCTCTTAATCTAGTAGTGTCATAAGATTTAACATCTTGCGGTGATGCTGCATACCTCGTTGTGTATTGTGTTTTCATTTTTATATAATTTGATTGTTATGCAAACATACAAAAAATCAATCAAAAATACAATCGATTGTATTTTTAATTATTGTTACATTTGTTATATCTTTAACCGAGAAAGATTAATTCTAGATGAATATAAATAAAGTCACAATACATGATATCGCAAAAGCTTTGGACATTAATAGTTCTACTGTTTCAAGAGCCTTAAATGACAGCCCTAGGGTGACCAAAAAAACAAAAGATAAAATTCTAAAAGTAGCCCAAGAAATGGGCTATCAACGTAATCTCTTAGCCTCAAATTTACGTAAAAACGTAACTAACACCATTGGTGTTGTTGTACCTAGAATATCACGTCATTTTTTTTCTTCTGTAATTCAAGGTGTCGAAGAAACGGCATACCAAGCCGGATTCAGTGTTATCATATGTCAATCATTAGAACAATTAGAAAGAGAAAAAAACATCTTAGAAACCTTAGCTGCTAATAGAGTAGATGGCGTATTGATTTCAATTTCAATGGAAACAATGGACTATGAGCATTTAGAAGGTTTAAAAAATAGAGGAATTCCTTTGGTTTTTTTTGATAGACATTGTAATATTCCAGGTACTAACAATGTACTTATTGATGATTTTAAGGGCGGGTATGATGCCACTCAGCATTTAATTACAAAAGGGTGTAAAAATATTGTACATTTTTCGGGGCCTCAAGAACTCGAAATTTACAAGAACCGTTTTAGAGGCTACAAAGAAGCTCTTAAGAAAAATGGAATTGCGTTTAGAGATGAATATTTAATAAGCTCAAGATTAATGGAGCAAGATGGCATTGATAATATTAAAAAATTGTTAGATAAAGGTATCGTTTTTGATGCCATATTTTCTGCAAATGATGTTGCTGCTATAGGGGCAATAAAATGTTTAATTGAGAATAAAATGAAAATACCAGAGGACGTAGCCATTGTAGGGTTTAGCAATGAACCTATTTCAACTGTTATCAATCCCACCTTAACAACTATTAACCAACCCGGATTTGAAATGGGAAAAGCGGCAACAGATTTATTAATAAAAAATATAAAAGATGAAAATAGTCTTTTACAGGAGGAAACGATAATAATGGAATCTAATTTAATAGAACGACAATCATCACAAAAATAAATTATAAATTTGAACAGGGTAATTTCTAGTCTAATATAATACTGATTAAACAAAG
Source organism: Aureibaculum luteum (assembly GCF_003449015.1). Lineage (GTDB taxonomy): Bacteria > Bacteroidota > Bacteroidia > Flavobacteriales > Flavobacteriaceae > Aureibaculum > Aureibaculum luteum. Next base: position 466,973 of record NZ_QRGD01000003.1, read on the forward strand.
GTATTTTTAATAAAAAAAAAAACGGATGGTTATCCAAACAAATTATAATTATATGATAGTAGAAAAAATAAAAAACACCTTCGAACAATTTCAACATAATGGCGAATTTCAATCTTTTAAAGAATTAGCATCTGGTCACATCAATGATACTTATTTAGTGATAACTAAAGATAAGCCATATTTTGTTTTACAACGTATTAATCATGGTGTTTTTAAAGATGTTCCAGGTCTTATTGAAAACAAAGTTGCCGTTAGTAATCATATTCAAGAAAAATTAAAAGACCTTTCTTCAAAAAAACGTAAACGTCGTGTTCTTACTTTTGCAAAAACTAAAACAGGAAGCTCTTACCTAAAAGATGACGGAGGAAATTTCTGGAACTTGATGTATTTTATCGACAACAGCGTAACTCATGAAATAGTTACTAATAAAGAAATAGCCTATGAAGGCGGGCGTTTACTGGGAAAATTTCTGACACTCACTAGTGACTTTGATCCTTCAAAATTAGTGGAAGTCATTCCGAAATTTCATGACATGTCCTTTCGCTATGAACAATTTAACGACGCTCTTAAAATAGCTTCATCAGAAAGATTAGAAAAGGCCAAAAAATATATAAAACTTGTTGAAGATTTAAAAGAAGAAATGCATGTTATTCAGAAGCTGAAAGAATCTGGAGAAATTAAGCTAAGAGTTACTCATAATGATACAAAAATATCAAATGCTTTGTTTAATAAAAAAAATAAAGGGTTATGCCTTATAGATACAGATACAGTAATGTCAGGTATTGTACATTATGACTTTGGAGATGCAATCAGAACCATTTGTAATACGGCTGCTGAAGATGAAACTAACTTAGAACTTGTTACGTTTAATATGGACTATTATAATGCTTATAAAAAAGGCTTTTTAAAACAAATGAAAGCTTCTTTATCTGCCATAGAATTACGATATTTGCCTTTAAGTGCCAAGACTATGATGTTTATAATGGGCTTACGTTTTTTAACAGATTATCTAAATAATGATATCTATTATAAAACAAAATATCCCGAGCATAATTTAGATCGTGCTAAAAATCAATTTAAACTCATTCAAAGTTTCACTGAAAAAACAGAACAGTTATAAAACTAAAATTAATCTCTAAAAACAACCCACATTATTATGTTAAAAAGTAGTATTGACAAAGCAACAGGATTCGAAAAAAGATTTGAAAACATAGGCACCGTTGTTTACGAGAATTCTACTACTGCCTCTAAGGCAGTTGCTCAAGAAATAGCAGATCTTATTCGTGTTAAACAAGCTCAAAAGCAACCTTGTATTTTAGGACTAGCAACAGGATCTTCACCAAAAAGTTTATATGCAGAATTGGTACGTTTACATAAAGAAGAGGGCTTAAGTTTTAAAAATGTCGTTTCATTTAATTTAGATGAATACTACCCAATGGAGCCTGATGCTGTAAATAGCTATGTTCGTTTTATGAAAGAGCAGTTATTTAACCATGTAGATATTTTACCAGAAAATCATCATGTTCCAGATGGTACCTTGTCTAAAGCTGAAATTGCTAATTATTGTGATCAATATGAAAATAAAATTGAAGCATTAGGTGGTCTTGATTTACAAATTTTAGGTATTGGTGGTAATGGGCACATCGGTTTTAACGAATCTGGATCGCTACAGAATTCTAAAACACGTTTGGTTGCCTTAGACCATATTACAAGAGTTGCTGCTAGTGGTGATTTTTCAGGATTAGAAAACACACCTAGAACTGCAATTACACTAGGTGTTAAAAAAATAATGGAGGCCAAAAGAGTGATTCTTTTAGCTTGGGGTGAGAGAAAATCTAACATTATAAAAGCTTCTACCGAAAGTGAAGTAACCAGCAGTGTACCTGCATCATTTTTGCAAGAACATGATAACGCTACTTTTGTTTTAGATAAAGAAGCGGCTTCAAAATTAACAAGAATTAATACGCCTTGGTTAGTTGAAAAAATTGTTTGGACAGATAGACTGATCAGAAAAGCAGTATTGAGTCTAGCTCTTTACTTAAAGAAACCAATTTTAATGTTAACTGATGCCGATTATATAGAGAATGGTATGAGTGATTTATTAGCAGATTCTGGTCCGGCATACGATATCAACATTAAAATATTTAATAAATTACAAAACACCATTACAGGATGGCCAGGTGGTAAACCCAATGCAGATGATAGTAAAAGACCTGAACGTGCTGAACCAGCAAAAAAACGTGTGCTAATTTTTAGTCCACACCCTGATGATGATATTATTAGTATGGGTGGCACATTTAAAAGATTACATGAGCAAGGACACGAAGTTCATGTAGGTTATCAAACCTCAGGTAATATTGCTGTTGCAGATGATGAGGCATTGCGTTTTGCTCGCTTTGTATGCGATTATAACGACAAATTTAAAATTGAAAATAAAGAGGCAGAAAATATTTATAAAAAAGCAGCTGAATTTTTAAAAAACAAGAAATCAAGTGAAATAGACACGCCAGAAGTAAGATATATAAAAGGGATCATTAGAAAAGGTGAGGCAAGAGCGACTTGTCATTTCATTGGTATTCCAGATGAGCAAATTCATTTTATGGAATTGCCTTTTTACGAAACAGGTACTATAGAAAAAAACCCATTAGGCAAAGCTGACATCAAGATTACTCATGATTTAATTGAAAAAATTAAACCTCATCAAATATATGCAGCTGGTGATTTAGCAGATCCACACGGTACTCATAAAGTATGTTTAGATTCTGTTTTTGCTGCCTTAAAAGAATTAAAACCTAAAAAATTCATGGAAGATTGCTGGGTTTGGTTATATAGAGGAGCATGGCAAGAATGGGGTATTGACGAGATAGAAATGGCAGTACCAATGGGACCAGACCAAGTATTAGAAAAACGTAAAGGTATCTTTAAACATCAATCTCAAAAAGATGGTGTCGTTTTTCAAGGGGCAGACAGTAGAGAATTTTGGCAACGTGCAGAAGATAGGAATAAAGAGACCGCTAGTTTATATGATGTTCTTGGATTGTCACATTACGCTGCTATGGAAGCATTTGTTAGATATCATTTTTAACATGATTATGACAAGTAATTTATAGCTAATTATTAAAATACAAATAACAAAAAGTATTGTAGAGTTATATATTTAGAAATATATAACTCTACTTTCTTTTATAAATATTCTTTACATAAGGCCTCCAGGTTTTACCATTATTCTTTGTGTAACCCACAATCAATTCGTTTTCAGTTTCTGAAAGGGGCTTATAAATCAATTTGAAAGAAACTTCTTCTCCCACTTTATCTTTGACTTTAGTCTCTGATTCTAAGTTCGTAAATATTAAGCTTTCATTATCAAATTCGCCTTTATATATTTCTATACTACCCACAGGAATATCCAACGATAATAAACGAAATGCTTTGTCACATTCATCACTACCAATGGTATTGGTTAAATTAATAACGTAATTTTCTTTATTTAACTTTACTTTTTCAGTAATAAAGGTATCCTCGATTACAAATTCAGAATTTCCTTCCCCTGACTTCACCCAACCTTTTGTAGGTATGTAACTAAAAACATCAATGCTATAACTACCTACTAAAAAATTAATAGTACTAAATCTATTAGATATTGCCTCTTCAGTAATAGTTGGCATGTATGATAGCATAATTGGATTTTTGATTAATAAACTCTTCTATGTATTATAGACGATGAAAATTGTAATGTGTTACAAACTTTAACATTTGATTCTATAATATTCTATGTAAGAACAAAATAAACTATGTGTAATAAAAAAGACTTAAATTGCTATTATTCTCATATTTACGAGGTGTTATTCATTATTCTAATCAATAAAAGCAATTATTAATATGAATTTTATTTATAATATAAAACTCAACAAACACTAATAAAACACTTGAAGACCAAAACTATTTTAATCCATTACAAATTTAAAACCTGCTGAAATTATACCAGATTGTAAACCCGTATTTCTTTCGTAATAACTATATCTCAAATCAATAGTTTTTAATCCAAATTTTTGAATTTTTAGTTTCGTGAAAATATCTGTGTATTTAATTCCGAAACTATACTGATTCGCATTAAACTCGGACAAATCATAATCAGAAGTATAATAAGCTTGTGTAGAAAAATGCTCTTCATACGGAGCAAAATAATCTGCTGCTGTTTGATTATAAAATCTATATGCAGGGTATAACGTAAACTTATCTCCAATTTTTATAGGCAACTCAATACTAGCCGTGTGAGATGAAACACCCCAATCATCAGAATAATACCGGTAATAGGTTCGTACTGTTAAAAATTCGTTTAAGTAATAATTAAAACGCATTCCTATTGGGGTTTTAAATCGTGAATTGGGCAATCTTTCAATATCATCTGCCAACTGAAAAACATCTTTATTTGATTTAGATGTATAATTATCTATACTATTAGCATTTCCAATATAATAATTGGCTCTATCACCAAAATAAACACGTTGCATTGGATTTGAAAGCCATCCTTCTTGCTTAACCACATCTACAAACAATGATAATTGAGCATTTTTACTTAAAATTTGAGAAAAGCTTAATGACAGTGAGTAGGTATTTCGTTTATCATCATCAACTAAAGTAGTGTTAAAAGCACTCCAACTATTCGTACTATTTTTATCAATAATATCACCAGATTGATCTAAAATATCAATATTTGAGAAAAAACCACTATTTAAATTTTGATTTGCCTCATTATAAGAATCTATTTCAGTTGGATATACAGGTTTCCATTTATCGAAAAATGCATTTGCTTTAATACTAATCTCCGTATTTTTTTCATTAAAAAGTAGTGCATAACTGCCCCCAAACCCAATAGAAGTGTAATCATATTCTTTAGCTAAGCTAACATTAGCTCCCCAAATTTTATTTCTATCATCAGAGCTGTGACTATAACTTGCATTTACATTAATCCATGTGTCTTTTTGAGAAGCCCCTGACGAAGCTACCCACGGGCTACCATTCGCCTCTGTTGGAAAATCATCATCATCATCATCGTCGTCGTCATCTCCTCCTTGGGAGGCTCCAGAACTATCAAAAGGATCTAAGTTACTCGATGAAGCCGACGTATAAGCTGAGATTCCAGCATCGATAATCAACACATCGTCATCATTTAAGGGTATTGAAATTGTAATAGTTGGTGTAAAATCAGTCAATTCCTCAGTACCAATACCACCAGTAACTGCAGCATTATCACCATCTTGACTATAATAACTAGATAAAATATCTACTTCTACATTTTCTAACACTCTCTTTTTATAGGAAGTTTCTGGAGTTTTTTCTTGAGCAAAAACCAAAAAGGATGCAAAGCAACTGACAACTACTAAAACTAATTTTTTCATAAACTCAATTTAATTACAACCACAACCTCCACCTGTTTTTCCACCGTTAGCACCAGATGCCGACTCTCTATACAATTGGAAATTGGTTTCAAAACGGTCAATTTTATTAGCTGACAATACCATGTCAGGATCATTTAGGTTGATTTTTTCATATTCTTTTACAGCAACACATGAACTAAAAACCATCATTACCAAGACTAAAAGTGCAATTTTTTTTAACATTATTTATTGATGTTTATATTGTTTGATTTATGAATAATTCCTTTATCATCAATGATAATACATTCTACATTTGGCAATTGATTTATCCTATTTAACCCCACTTCAATACCCATTACAAAAACAGAAGTTGCCAATGCATCGGCTAATTCAGCTTTGGGTGCAAAAACAGTAACGCTAATTATGCCACTTGATGGATAACCAGTACGCGGATCAATAATATGCGAATATCTTTTACCATTTATAGCCACAAACTTTTCATAATTACCTGAAGTAACCACAGCTCCGTTTTTTATAGGTAATAAACCGAACGCATTTTTTTTATTTAACGGGTTTGTTATTGCAACCTTCCAATAATCACCATTAGGTTGTCTACCCCATGTGTTCATATCTCCAGATGCATTGATAATACCACCTTTAACACCTTTGTTTATAAGTAATTGCTTGGCTTTATCAGCAGCATAACCTTTACCGATAGCACCAAAACCAATTTTCATTCCTTTTAATTTTAAATATACTGTTTGCTTATTTTTATCGAGTACAATATTCTGATACCCAACTTTCGCAACTGAAGCTTTGATACTCTCTTCGGAAGGCATTTTAGTCATGAGACCATCAAATTTCCATATATGATCCATAGACGCATAACTAATATCAAAAGCTCCATCAGTTAGTTTAGAAATTGCCAAAGCCCTTTCAATTAAATCAAATAATTCTTTATCAACTTTAACAGGATTAATTCCTGCATTTCTATTTATTTCAGAAGTTTGTGAATTAGCATCCCAAGAGGAAATTAATTGCTCAATACGTTTAATCTCTTTTATAGCGGTGGTAATGTAACTATTCCCTTCAAGGGAATCATTCGCGATGACAGAAATATCAAACCTACTACCCATTAATTTTAAGGTTTGTCGGTAAGCAGTCTGTGCCTCAAGTGTTGAAAACACCAGAAGAAAAATACCTATACAGATATACTTGGGCATGTATTATTTTATATTGAATTAAGGATCTCGATATACTCGGTCACACTCACTTTTTTATAACCAGTTGAACCTAATAATTCACCGTTCTTATCTAAAACAGCTACAAAAGGAAAAAAACCTTGTTTGTTATATTCTTCGGCTAATTTGTTGTTTTTTTCTTGTTGAGATTTACTTAATTTATTCTTCTTTTTTCTAGGAAAATCAGCAAGTAACATTACGTAATGCTCTTTTGCATAGCCTTTGAATTCATCTGAACTCCAAATCTCATTATCTAATTTTATGCATGGGGCACACCAATCTGATCCTTGAAATACTAAAATTATTTTTTGATTTTCAATAGTGGCTATTTTTTTTGCTTCTTGCAAATCTGATTGCCACTCTTGAGCTGTAACCTTGAAAGAAAGGCTAATTACCAGACAAACGAGTAGAATTTTTTTGGTCATAATCAAAGGAATACTATTTTAACGAAATATATTTAAGCAAATTGCTCGTAATTAACCAAATTGCCCTTATTTAACTTTACTTTAACTTTGTATCCATTCTTATTGGATACAGCTTTCAAAATCTTCCCAAAAGCTAACATAAGATTTAGTAACCACATCTGCATCTTCAACCGTAAAAGGAACTTTTAGTGCCAATGGAGCAAATGCCATTGCCATTCTGTGATCATTATATGTTTTTAACGTAACATCTCTATTAAAGGGATTTGCTGAAGGGGTTAGTCGTAAACTTTTATCTGTAATTACAACGGCAGCACCAAACTTACCTAGTTCATTTTGCAGAGCAACTAAACGGTCCGTTTCCTTAATTTTCAGGGTGTGCAATCCTGATAAATCACAACCCATCCCTAAACCAAAACACGTTACTGCAATGGTTTGAGCAATATCTGGAGCTTCCTGCAAGTTTAGCGTTAAAATTTCAGAAGTAGGTGTATTTACCTTGGTTAGTGTTATTGAATTATTTTCAAATTCCGTTAGTACACCCAATTTTTGGTATATAGCAGACAAACAACTATCGCCTTGAAGACTTTCTTTATTGTATGAAGATAACGTCAGGGATTTACCAACTTCACTCAACGCAACTAAACTATAAAAGTAAGATGCAGAACTCCAGTCAGATTCTACTGTAATTGTTTTATCCTTTATGGTTTTTTGTGGTTTTATTACAATGGTATTATCTTCCCAAATCGTAGAAACGCCCAATTGATTCAATAAATCTAACGTCATTTCTAAATAAGGTCTAGAAGTAATTTCTTCTAACAATTCTATTTCGAGTCCGTTTTCTAAACTAGGAGCAATCAATACCAAAGCAGAAATATATTGGCTACTTACATTCCCGTTAATAGCTACTTTTTGCTCTGAAATTTTTTTGCCTTTAATGGCTATTGGCGGATAGCCCTCTTTATCGACATACGCAATATCTGCACCCAACATTTGCAATGCATCAACCAAAATTTTAATAGGCCTATTTTTCATACGTTCAGAACCCGTTAAAACCACTTCTCTACCCTCTTTTACAGCAAAATATGCTGTTAAAAAACGCATGGCAGTTCCAGCATGCCCAATATCTACTAACTTCTTTGTAGCATGCAAGGCATGTGTTAAATGGACAGAATCATCAGAGTCAGATACATTTTCTAATTCTAAATTAGGAAAAAATTGTTGTAAAATCAACAACCTGTTCGATTCACTTTTAGAACCTGAAATTTTAATTGAACAAGTAACTATTTGTTTATCAGTATAATCTAAAAATAAATCCATCTAACTCGTTTCTAATTTAATTTATTATCCTTAATTTTAGCTACTATCAACAAACCTAAACCATGAAAAAAATATTCTTCCTTGCCCTTTGCTTATTATTTGTAACTGCTGACAAAGTTAACGCACAAAAAAGACAAAAAAAACAAAAAACGCAAGAACCTCTCTTTACTGAAAAATATTATGATGCTATGCAATGGCGAAATATAGGTCCATTTCGTGGCGGTAGAAGTGCTGCGGTAACTGGCGTTCCAGGTAAGGCCAACCTTTATTATTTTGGAGCTACAGGTGGCGGTGTTTGGCGTACTACCGATGCCGGTAATACTTGGGAGAACATTTCAGATGGTTTTTTTGGAGGTTCTGTTGGTGCTGTAGCTGTTTCTGAGTGGGATAATAATGTAATCTATGTGGGTATGGGCGAAAAAACTATTCGTGGTAATGTCTCCTCTGGTGATGGCATTTATAAATCTGTCGATGCTGGAAAAACATGGAAACATATGGGGTTAAAAAATTCGAGACACATACCTAGAGTAAGAATTCATCCAAAAAACCCTGATATTGTATATGCTGCTGTTTTGGGAGATTTATATAAGTCTTCCGAAGAACGTGGTGTTTATAAATCTACCGATGGTGGTGAAAATTGGAAAAAAGTTCTTTTTGCCAATGCCGACGCTGGAGCAATAGATTTAATACTTGACCCTAACAATCCCCGTATCATTTATGCTTCTACTTGGAATGCCAGACGAACACCTTACAGCTTGTCTAGTGGAGGTGAAGGTTCTGCGTTGTATAAAAGTACAGACGAAGGAGAAACGTGGATCAACATCAGTGCAAATGAAGGATTACCAAAAGGGATATGGGGTATTAGTGGTGTAACAGTTTCTCCTGTAAATTCTGATATTGTTTGGGCGTTAATAGAAAACAAAGATGGAGGTGTTTATAAATCTACAGATGCTGGTAAAACATGGAAACTTATAAATAAAGAGCGAAAATTACGTCAACGTGCGTGGTATTATACGCGGATATATGCTGACACTCAAGATGAAAACGGATTATATGTCTTAAATGTAAGCTATCATCAATCTAAAGATGGTGGTAAAACGTATAAAACCTATGGAGCTCCACACGGAGATCATCATGACTTATGGATGGATCCGAATGACAATCAACGTATGATTATTGGTGATGACGGTGGGGCACAAATTAGTTTTGATGCTGGCGAAAATTGGTCTACATATCACAATCAGCCTACGTCACAATTTTATAGAGTGGTTACAGATAATCACTTTCCGTATAGAATTTATGGTGCTCAACAAGATAATTCGACTGTACGTATTTCGCACAGAACCGACGGCAGATATATTACAGAAAGTGATTGGGAAAGTACAGCAGGTGGTGAAAGTGCTCATATCGCTGTTGATCCAACTAATGACGACATTGTTTATGGTGGAAGTTATGGTGCTTTTTTAACGAGAATTAACCATAAAACGAACGAACGAAGAGCTGTAAATGTTTGGCCAGACGACCCTATGGGACATGGTGCCGAAGATTTTAAATATCGTTTCCAATGGAATTTCCCAGTGTTGTTTTCTCCTAATAATCCTAAAAAATTATATGCAGCCTCAAATCACTTACATGCCACCACAAACGAAGGTCAATCATGGGAAATTATAAGTCCTGATTTAACCAGAAATGATCCTAAAACATTAGGCCCATCAGGTGGACCCATCACCAAAGACAATACAAGTGTAGAATATTATGCAACTATATTTGCCGTTGCAGAATCTCCAATAGAAAATGGATTGATTTGGACGGGGTCTGATGACGGATTGGTACATGTTACCAAAGACGGTGGAGTAACTTGGAACAATGTTACGCCTAAGATTATGCCCGAATGGATGATGATAAACTGTATAGAAATTGACCCATTTAATAAGGGTGGTGCTTACATCGTAGGTACAAAATATAAAACTGGAGATTACAGCCCTTATATCTATAAAACTACTGATTATGGGGTGACTTGGACAAAATTAACCAACGGAATTGGAAATGAATCTTTTACTAGAGCTTTACGTGCCGATCCTAAAAGAAAAGGATTGTTATATGCTGGTACCGAACGCGGAATGTATATCAGTTTTGATGATGGTAATAATTGGACTCAATTTCAATTGAATTTACCTATTGTTCCGATAACAGATTTAACCATTAAAAATGACAATTTAATTGCTGCTACACAAGGTCGTTCTTTTTGGATTATTGATGATTTAACACCGCTGCATCAATTAGATAAAAATATAATATCAAAAGATTTCTATCTATACAAACCAATGGACAGCTATAAAATGGGCGGCGGTAGAGGATCCAAATCTAAAACCAATGGGCAAAACCATTATGGAGGTGTCGCTATCAATTTTTATGTAAAAGATACAGCGAAAGCAGATACCATTTCCTTATCATTCTTGGACAACAACAAACAATTGATAAAAAAATACAGTACACACCCAGACAAAGAGAAAAAGGAAGAAACCTTAAAAGTTAACCCTGGTAACAACATCTTCAATTGGAATATGATGTATGCTGGTGCTGAAAAAGTAGACGGTATGATTTTATGGTGGGCATCTCTAAATGGACCACAAGCAATACCAGGAAATTACAATGTAGTATTGTCAAAAAATAATAAGACTGAAACCAAAGATTTTACAATTTTAAAAGATCCTAGAAGCGAATCTACTCAAGAAGATTTACAAGCTCAATTCGATTTTATTATTGAAGTCCGCGATAAATTGACTGAAATACATAAAGCCTTAAAAAATGTTAAGAAGGTAAAAGATCAGATTACTGTATTAAAAAAGTCAATTACTGATAAGGATAAGCATAAAGTACTTCTAGATTTTGCAAACAAAATTTCGAAAGAAGTAACAGTTATTGAAAATAATCTTTATCAAACAAAAAGCAAAAGCAATCAAGACCCTTTAAATTTTCCAATAAAGCTTAATAATAAGTTAGGACACTTAAACGCATTAACTTCTATGGGAAGTTACCGACCAACAGACCAAGAAGTTCAATTTAAAAAGGAAATTACAATAGCCATTGATAAGGAGTTAAACGCATTATATCAAATCTTTAAAAACGATGTATCTGAACTCAACAAAAAGGTGAAAACGAGCGAAATTGATTTAATTCAGCTTGCCTCACCTCAACCATCCACAGAAACAAGAGAATAAAACTTAACAAATACATATATCAATTAAACTAGTACAAAAATGATTAGCGTAACAAAATTAGAAATTGCCAAAATGATTGATCACTCTCTTTTACACCCCTCCATGGATGATAAAATACTAATGGAGGGATGTGAAATTGCAAAAAAATATAATGTAGCTTCAGTTTGTATAAAGCCCTATGCTGTAAAAATGGCAACTGAAATTTTAAAAGGAACAGACGTAATGGTGGGAACCGTAATTGGTTTTCCTCATGGTAGTAATACTGTAAATGTAAAAGTATTTGAAACTGCAGAAGCAATCAAAGATGGAGCTGTAGAAATTGATATGGTTGTTAATATTGGCAAAGTATTGAGCGAAGACTGGACATATATAGAGAATGAAATAAAACAAATTCACACTACTTGCAAAAAAGGAAATGCTGCTTTAAAAGTAATTTTTGAAAATGACTTTTTACCAGAAGACCTTCATAAAATAAAGCTTTGTGAACTATGTAGTAAACTTAAAGTTGATTTTGTAAAAACTTCAACAGGTTATGGTATGGTAAAACAACCTGATGGTAGTTATAATTACAAAGGAGCAACAGAGCATGATTTAAAATTAATGCGTAGACATACAGATACTTCAATTGAAGTAAAAGCAGCAGGAGGTGTGCGTACTTTAGAAGACACTATAAAGGTTAAATCATGGGGCGTTACAAGAATAGGTGCTACAGCAACAGAAGCTATTATTTCTGCAGTAAACGAATAAAAAATCAGCATTACTGATTCTCAGCGTATTTATTAATAGTCGGCTGTTAAAATATTATATCTAACTATTTAATATTTCTACTGGTAATCCACACGCCATATAAAACACTTACAAAAGATTTTGTTAAAAAGAAATCCTTCCATTTGCCTTGGTTAAAATTTTGTTCCATAACCGTAGCTATGTCAGCATTAATGATTGCTGAAAAGCTATTAAACAACAATGATATAATTACCAAAACAATAAAGAAAGGAATTATTATCATTAACGCCCTTTTCCAAAAAAAAGCGGTTTTTATTTTTTCTAAGAATGTCATTATTTTAATTTTTTATTATTGTGGTGACGGTCATGGTCACGTTTTGTTTTAAAATCTAATTTTTTATCAAAAGAGGCTTGTAAATCAATACCTGTTTGGTTGGCCAAACATAATACCACAAACAAAACATCTGCCAGTTCTTCACCTAAATCCTTATTCTTATCTGATTCTTTTTCACTTTGCTCTCCATAACGCCTAGCAATAATACGAGCAACTTCACCAACCTCTTCAGTTAATTGGGCCATATTGGTAAGCTCATTAAAATAACGAACCCCATGTTCTTTTATCCAATTATCAACTTCTAGTTGTGCGTTTTGTATATCCATGACTTTTAATTCGAGATTGAAGATTCAAAATTAAACAATTTCTAGATGAATCTTCATTATTCTTAGAGCTTCTATACATATGCAATAAACATTATAAATACTTTAAAAATTCGTGTCTTGGTATTTCTCTCGCTCCTAAACTAGCTAAATGATCGTTATAGACTTGACAATCTATTAATTTATAATTTTCTCTTTTTAGCTTTTGAACCAAACGTATAAATGCAACTTTAGATGCGTTAGAAACAGTACTAAACATACTTTCACCACAAAAAACGTTAACCAAGTCTATACCGTAAAGTCCACCAACTAATTCGTCATCTAACCAAACTTCAACCGATTTTGCGTGCCCTAATTCATGAAGTTTATTATAAGCCTGTTCCATTTCATCTGTTATCCATGTTCCACCCTGCCCTTCTCTATAAATGGTTTTACAAGAACGAATTACTTCCTTAAAATTTTGATTAAAAGTAACTTTGAAACGATCCTTTTTTAGAATTTGTTTCATACTTTTTGATATTTTCAATTCATTAGGAAATAAGACCATTCTTTCAACTGGACTATACCAAACCACTGGTTCTCCTTTATTGAACCAAGGAAAAATCCCACTATTATAAGCAAGCAATAATCGTTTTGGAGACAAATCGCCACCAAAAGCTAACACACCTTCACTTGAAGCGGTTTCAACGGGCGGAAACCATAATTTATCTGATAATAAAATCATTAATGAGTTTTATATTTTTTTTTAAAAATATAACAAAATCTAGATTAAAAATAAATATAGTTAAGAATATAAATTATAATACTTCAAGTATACCTATTGGCTAAATTTTAAGTTATCTTAGCTAGAGAAAAGTATATTTAAAAATGGTAACATAATGGCAAAAATACAATCTGTAGAATTATTATCAATACCCGAAGTTATTAATGCTGGAGACGACATTAGCGACTTAACTGTTATTTTAGATATTGAATTTCATGATTTAGATATTAAACTACAAATGGAATACTGTTTACATATTTTCATTTATGATATTCATGGCAAAGTAGATTCACCATTGGTTATTCCCAACTGGGATGAAAGTACTGTAATTTCGATCTCATCAGATAGAAAAGACGATTTTTTAGGTTCAGCCTCTAAAGTTATAGTTGCTGAAAACAAAAATGAAACTATGGAAATACCCTTGACCTTAAAATTGGGGAGATTTGAGCAAAGAAACACCTATAATTCAAGAAAGCTAGAAGTATTTGCCACCATTGCACCTGCAATTGGAAGAGCTTCAAAATGGTCAGCTCCTTTTGAGTCACGCATTGTTTTTTAAAATAAGAAAAGCCTTTTAGTAAAATACTAAAAGGCTTTTCTTTAATAAAGTTGTAATGTCTTTACTATTAAAGAATCAATAACTCCTTAAAACGGTAAATCATCTGGCTCATCACTAGACACATTATCTGCGGGTTGAAAAGAATCAACAGCTTCAACTGGAGGAACTGCATTTGGAGCTCCTGCTTGTGCTTTTTCTATTCTCCATCCTACAATAGAGTTAAAATATTTCGCTTCTCCTTCTGGGTTAATCCACTCTCTACCTCGTAAATTGATATTTACTTTTACATCATCACCTTCATTATAAGCATCTAATAAACTGGTCTTATCTTGAACGAATTCAATCATTATCATCTGAGGATATTGCTCATCTGTTGTAACAACCATTTCACGTTTTCTGAAACCGCTAGATCCGAAAGTTTTTGTTTCGTCAATTTTTTTAATTTTTCCTGTAACCTCCATTTTTTTCGTAATTATTTAATTAAAAGTACTTTCCAAGCACTAAACACATCGTTTTTTTCTAAAAATTCTTGTGCAAATTTATGTTTTTCTTCTGTTTCTAAACCTATATAATTTGGATTATCGGCGACAAAGTTATCAACATCGTGTTGATTAGGTATGGATTCTACATTACCCAACATTCCCAAATTATTCCCTGTCAGGATGTTACTTTTTTTAATCTCATCAGGAATTTGATCTACCCCAATTCCTAAATTCTGTAACGGTTTGGGTATTTCAAAAAAACCATCTTTGGCTCTAGAATAATAACTCCCTCCTGCCCGAGCGATTAAATCAAGTTTTTCTTGATCAATCGCACCATCTTCATCCAAAACATTTTTGTCAATGTGTATTTTTAAAACTTCACAAATTATTAAGTTACCAGCTCCACCTTCAGAACCAAGCTCCACTATTTCATTCACCTTACATTCAAATTGCACCGGTGACTCTGCAACTCTAAATGGCTTAATTTCTTCGGATGGTAGCATTGTAAATCCCGCCTTTTCAAATTCATTTACTCCTTTTGCATATTCCGTACTTGACAAAGACATTTGCTGAGCAATAGCATAATTTACCACATTAATAACCACTTCTTTTACCTCTTTTAAATTCTCATACGTATGTTTGGTTGTATTGTCTCTTCCCCGTCGTGCAGGTGAAAAAATAAGTATTGGCGGATTAGCACTAAATACATTAAAAAAACTAAAAGGAGCCAAATTCGGATGGCCATCAGCATCAATGGTACTCGCAAAAGCTATGGGTCTAGGTGCAACCGCACTTAACAAGTATGCATGCAATTTAGCTGTTGGTATATTATTTACGTTTATAGTTATCATCATATTGTTAATAAAAAAACAAAAATACTCAATTAACAAACATAATAACAGTTAAATTTTTGAGTTATATCGACAGATAATTTTATCTTTGTTATAATGAATCTCCCCTTCAGTAAGAATATCATTCGATGGATATTAATAATAGCAGCCTTTTTATTGGTTGCTCTTATTTTATGGAACACTAATACTTTCTTCAAAAACTTTAAGCAAGAAGAGCGTAACAAGATGGAAATTTTGGCAATGGCTCTTGAGAAATTGAATGCAATGGATCTAGAGGATTTGGATGCAGATTTCTCTTTGGAAAATGAAATTATCCAAAGCAATAAGAACATTCCAATGATCTTTACCACAGAAGATAATCTGATAAAAGGTTGGGCAAATTTAAAGGTAGAAGATAAAAATACTTCATATAACGACTTACCAGATAAAGACAGAATGTACCTTGCCGATCAGCTGGCAACAATGAAACAAGAGAACAATCAATTGATTGTACCTAGAATTTCTAATGAAGGTCCAGCAATTGATTATATTTATTATAGAAACTCTGACCTTTTATACAAATTAAGATATTACCCATTAGCTTTATTACTTATTTTATGTCTTTTTGGCATTGTTATTTATTTAGTATTTAAGTCATCCAAAGTAGCTGAACAAAATAAACTTTGGGCGGGTATGGCTAAAGAAACAGCACATCAAATAGGCACGCCACTTTCTTCCTTATTAGGATGGGTAGAAATTCTAAGAATGGACAACACCGATGAAACAACGGTAACGGAAATTGAAAAGGATATTGAACGCCTAAACACTATTGCCAACAGATTTTCTAAAATTGGATCTATCCCTAAATTAACACGACACAACATCGTTTTAGAAACAAAAAAATCTTTTGACTACTATTCTTCAAGAAGCTCAAAACTGATTGATTATCATTTTGATACTGATGAAGATGAGAAAATTTATGCTATGATTAATCAGCAATTATTTTCATGGGTAATAGAAAATTTAGTGAAAAACGCTATTGATGCCATGCAAGGGAAAGGCACCTTGAGAATTAGAGTATTTTCGAAAGATGGTAAATATGTTCATGTTCAAGTAAGTGATACTGGTAAAGGAATACCAAAGAATATTTACCGTAAAATATTTGAACCGGGCTTCACTACAAAAAGACGTGGTTGGGGCTTAGGATTATCGCTCACCAAAAGAATTATGGAAGATTACCACGATGGTAGAATAATTGTGGAAAGGTCAGAAATTGGTGTGGGAACTACTATGACTGTGATGCTAAAAGAATTATAAACAATCCATTGTTTACTACAAGTGACAGGACTAAAAAAATTAGTATAATTCTTGTCTTATTTTAGCGGCCACTTCTTCAAATTCTTCTTTACTTAATCTCACTTTATGCTGAAAAGTAGCATCTTTCATCTCATTCAAAGGAATCAAATGAACATGTGCGTGCGGCACTTCCAATCCAACTACAGTCATACCCACCCTTTTACAAGGAATTGCTTTTTCAATGGCAATAGCAATCTTTCTAGAAAATTGCATTAGTTTTCCATAAGTATCTTCATCTAAATCGAAGATTTTATCCACTACCTTTTTAGGCACAACTAATGTATGCCCTTTCGTATTCGGGTTAATGTCCAAAAACGCAAAATACTCTTCATTTTCAGCTACCTTATAACTTGGTATTTCACCGGCTATTATTTTCGAAAATATTGACATTTTTAAGACCTTGTAATTTCTAAAATTTCAAATTTCATAATACCATTAGGCACATTTACCTCAGCTATTTCACCAACCTTTTTACCTAACAATCCCTTACCTATAGGTGAATCTACAGATATTTTTCCTGATTTAAAATCAGCTTCAGAATTAGCAACCAATGTATAGCTAACTACCGTATTATTGGCAGTATTTTTTATTTTTACAGTAGACAATGCAAGCACCTTTGATGTATCTAATTGTGATTCATCAATCAATCGTGCAGACGCAACTACATTTTTTAATTGGGCAATTTTAAATTCTAACAACGACTGTTCTTCTTTTGCGGCATGATACTCCGCATTCTCACTTAAATCGCCTTTATCTCTAGCATCAGAAATATCATTAGTAACTCTTGGTCTTTCAACGCTTTCTAATTGATCTAGCTCTTCTCTTAATTTTTTTAATCCTTCTGCGGTGTAATAAGAAACTTTACTCATAACTTTATCATTTTTAATAAAATACAAAAATCCCAGCCCTATATAACGGAGTTGAGATTCAACTACAAAGATACAAAATATTTATTATTTCAACATAGGATGCCTTATATTTGTATCCAATTATGTAAATCATATGAAAAATATAGTTGTTGCTTTTTTTTTAATATTCACATTAACAAACTGCACAGACTCTGGAGTTGAGAATAATCCTTATTTAGGAGACATAGCTGTTTACCATACCGTTTATTTAAATAATTCTACTAGTATTAACCTTCAATTTGTAGGTGGATATATAGTTGAGCCCGGTGGATATAAAGGCATTGTGGTTTATCGTGGCACAAGTGATTTATATTATGCTTTCGATTTGGCCTGTCCAAATTCACCTCTGGGTGATTGTTCAAAAATGACGGTGGATGGATTAAATATGATCTGCTCTTGTGATGATTCTAAATATGCTTTGGCTTTGGGAGGTGCTCCGCAAAGTGGTACTAGATACGGAGCCAAGGAGTACAGAGTTGTGAATAATGGTCAAACTTTATTAATTACAAATTTCTAAATGGTAAATTATTTTTCTTCAGATTTTAAATTAGGCATACTCGGTGGTGGACAGTTGGGTAAAATGCTATTAACCGAAACACAAAAATTTGATATTTACACCTGTGTTTTAGATGCTGCTAAAGATGCACCATGTGCAAATATTTGCGATGAATTTCATATTGGTAGTCTGCTTGACTTTGACACTGTTTATAATTTCGGAAAACAAGTAAACACCTTAACTATTGAAATTGAAAATGTAAATGTTGATGCTTTAGAAAAACTAGAACACGAGGGCATTAATGTTTACCCGAGTTCTAAAACAATTAGAATTATACAGAACAAAGCAAAACAAAAATTATTTTATGTAGATCATGACATTCCAACTGCTGAATTTTCACGTTTTGCTTATTCGGATGAAATAAAGACCGCTATAAATCATGAATCTATTCATTTTCCTTTTGTTTGGAAAAGTGCTCAATTTGGTTATGATGGCACAGGTGTAAAAATTGTAAGAACACAAGCCGATTTAGATACGCTTCCAAATGTGGAATGCATTACAGAAAAACTGATTCCTTTTAAAAATGAATTGGCGGTTATTGTGTCTAGAAATGTTAATGGCGACTTAAAAACATATCCTGTTGTAGAAATGGAATTTCACCCAGAAGCTAATCAAGTGGAATATGTAATTTGTCCAGCTCGTATTACTGAAGAAGTTGCAATTAAAGCAGAACGCATTGCTTTACAAGTTGCAGAAGCTTTTAAACATGTTGGCTTATTAGCCGTTGAATTATTTTTGACTGAAAATGATGCAATTCTTGTAAACGAAGTTGCTCCTAGACCTCACAACAGCGGACATTATAGTATCGAAGCTTCATACACCAGTCAATTTGAACAACACATTAGAGCCATTTTAAACTTGCCGTTAGGTGATACTTCAAGCAAGGTTGGAGGTGTAATGGTCAATTTAGTTGGTGATGAAAATTATACAGGAAATGTGGTGTACGAAAACATGGAATCCATTTTAAAAATGGATGGTGTAACTCCTCATATTTATGGTAAAAAAGTAACAAAGCCCTTCAGAAAAATGGGACACGTCACTATAGTGCATAAAGACATCAATGAAGCCAGAAAAGTTGCGGAAACAGTTAAAAATACCATTCGAGTAATTAGCTCTAAAGAAACAAATAACAGCTAAATCTTAAATCTTTAAAGTAAATAAATTGAACTTATGGAATACCAAGGTGTTTTACGAAAAATGATGACTGAATTAGGATCACCTGTTCAATACTATTTGCAATTAGAAAATGATTTTTTAAATGTCAATCAACTACTTAATAAAACATTAGAAATTTCTTTTGTTAAGTACGAATGTTTGAATTGTCATTTAGATAAACCTATCTTCAGACAGGGCTTTTGTAAAAGTTGCTTTTTTGAAGTGCCACAAGCTGCAGATTGGATTATGAGGCCAGAATTAAGCACGGCACATTTAGGCAAAGAAGATCGCGATTTAGAATATGAAAAAAAGGCACAACTACAACCTCATATTGTTTATTTAGCAAATTCAAGTAACGTAAAGGTTGGTGTTACCAGAAAAAGTCAAATACCCACACGATGGATTGACCAAGGTGCTCATGAGGCCATAGAAATTGTAGAAGTACCAAATAGATATTTGGCAGGAATTACAGAAATAGCTTTGAAAGAATATGTTTCTGACAAAACCAATTGGCGTAAAATGTTAACTAATGACATAACAGATGTAGACTTGCTTAAAGAAAAAGAAAAACTAGCAGTTTACATTCCTGATGAAGCCAAGCCTTATTATTTAGAAAACCATAGTACAGAAACAAATATTGAATTTCCGGTATTACAATATCCAACAAAAGTAAAAAGTCTTAACCTTAGTAAAACTCCCAATTTTTCAGGTGTTTTAAAAGGAATAAAAGGGCAATATGTTATTTTTGAAGACAATACCGTCTTTAATATTAGAAGTAGTGAAGGATATTATATACGTCTAAATTTAGGCTAAAACTCACAGAGACATTGCCTATGAAATATTTGAATCAGAATGGAGCATTTATTGAACTACATGAAATTACTTCAGACAACTGCAATGTATTAAAAAGCTCGAAGAATAGTGAATTATCACTATTGTGGTTTAATTCTGACAACAATATTCTTATTATAGATGCTGTTACATATTCGTTTAATAAAAATGATATAATTAGTCTCACAGAATTTCATAAAATTGAAGTTGTTAAGATTAACACATTAAAACTTATACGCTGGAATAGATCTTTTTATTGTATTGTAGATCACGATAGCGAAGTAGGCTGCAAAGGGATTTTGTATTACGGAGCCTCTAACCTACCCATAATAAAACCTAATAATGAAAATATTGAAATATTACAAACGGTTTTAAAAATGTTACAACTAGAGTTTAACTCTAAAGACAATTTGCAACTCGAAATGTTGCAAATGATGGTTAAACGAATGCTTATATTATGTACAAGAATATATAAGTTACAAAGTAATTATTTTCAAAAAGAAACGAGTAGCATTGATATTATAAGAGAATATAATTACTTAGTTGAAACTCATTTTAAGAAAAAGCACTCCGTTTCCATGTATGCAGAAATGTTAAATAAGTCTCCAAAAACATTAGCAAACCTATTTAAGCAAGCAGGTAACAAAACGCCATTATATTATATAAAGCATAGAATAATGCTAGAAGCAAGACGCCTCTTAAACTACACAGATAAAACCATTTCAGAAATAGGTTATGAACTGGGCTTTACAGATGTTCAGGTTTTTAGTCGCTTTTTTAAAAATATTGAACACCTTTCACCTTCTGAATTTAGAAATAAATAGCAAATAGGAATAATTGCCAACACACTAGGAATTATAGATAACTAAATGCCCTAAGCCTTGCCATACATTTGTACTGTTAAAATAATATAAATATTAAAACAGTATAAAATGGAAACAACAACAAAATTTACAGTACCAACAAGAGAAGAAGTATCTTCAAACAACCAAGCAATTTTTGATACCCTTAAAAGCACTTTAGGTTTTGTCCCTAATTTATACGCTTATTATGCAAAAAATGAAACCGCATTACCTGATTATCTTGCTTTTCAAAATAGAAAATCTACTCTAAAAGCAAAAGAACGTGAAGTTATTAATTTAGTTGTGAGTCAATATAACGGATGTCGTTATTGTCAATCTGCTCACACAGCACTGGGTAAAATGAATGGTTTTAATGATACTCAAATTTTAGAGCTACGAAAAGGAACTGCGTCTTTCGATGAAAAATTAAATGCATTGGCGGAATTCACCTTAGCCGCAGCATCAAATAAAGGTAATGTATCTGAAGAAGTTAAAAACAATTTCTTTAATGCGGGTTATACAGAGGCTAACATGATTGATGCCGTTATTATTATTGGAGATAAAACAATTAGTAACTATATACATAACTTGGCGGGATTCGAAATTGACTTCCCAATAGCCGCAGAACTATAACTAATTAAAAAAGAACATGAACATAGGTAATTTAGTAATTAGAATAGGTATTGCCCTTTTATTTATTTGGGGTGGATTAGAAAAATTTTTTGAAGGTGTTCTTGGAGGTGTTGGCTTACAAAATATGGCTAACTTTCTAAAAGGAAGTGGTCTTGCTTTTTTAGGAGATACAGGAACCTATGCGTTAGGAACATTATTAGCAGCTCTCGAACTAATTGCAGGTATTTTAGTATTATTAAATAAACAGCTATTGTATGCTTATGCTTTCTTGGCTTTTATAATGCTAATGGCCTTAGTTTTGGTGCATATACCTTCAGGAAACTGGATGAATATAATGATTCATATGATGCTTATTACTACGTTAGCTGGCTTAGCTATAAATGAAAAAGAGAATTCTTAAATTGGATTATATTTATAAAAAGAAAACTTGTACCACTCTTTATGTAAGAGTTGTGCAAGTTTTTTTTATGTTTTGACAATTACAAAAAGATGTAATTAATAATTTCTTTTTAATAAAAATTCTCAGACTGTAAACAACTTTCCAATAAAGTAAAAAACTTCTAACCTATTAACCTTAGTCAAATTTTAAAGTTCGTTAACTAAATTCATCCTAAAATTGGCTTTTCATAGCAATTTTCCCGTTTTAACTTTAAATAGTCCCTATCTTCACAGCAACTACTTTCATAGCAAATAGAAAGTTTTGTTTACATTGTCTAAGAATTTTCCTTTCAACTATTTTTCTGTTACAAATTTGAGCTTTTAGTAAAAAGCAAGCAAGAGGCAAAACCCTAAAATTATAGGGGATTTTCCCCTAAACTAAAAAGGGGAAAAATCCCCTTTTTAAGCAAACGTATTTATTTGTAATTTGCCGTTACATAAAACTGAATTAAACTTAAAACACTAACTATGAAGTATTTTAAATTATTGAAGCAGAAATTAAAGGTTATTATTACTCTTTTATTAGCTGTAAGCATGTTGTTAATTTCATGTGATGAAAAAAAACCACATCAAGCGGATGTAGTACCCAGTAAAGATATGTTAGCTCATATTATAAAACCTGAAAAGGCCGTAACAATCTACCAAAATTATGAAAAGGAAAGAATTGATATTCTAAAAGACACACTCCGATCTATATATAATGATGATAATTTTAACGACACACGTAGAGTATGGTTCGACTTAAAAATGTTGAAAAACTATATCGCTTACGTTGAAAAAAAATCTGCTGAAAATAAAATTTCTCCGGAGGGACTTCAATTTTACTTTAGCGTTTATGGCAGTGATGAGGGTAAACAAAAAAACCATCAAACGTTTTTTATTGCACCTACTACAAAAAACGAAGGTGTACAATCTGGTTATACACTTGAAACGGTAAATGATAAAACACGGCCATTATTTTTAAAAACAATCTTAAGTAATAGAAAATACAAAGCAACTCAAAGTCAACAAGTGGAAAAAGCAGGGTTCTTTTCAATTACTGTAGCTGATGAAGATGGTTTATTATTAAATGATGGAGAAACTTCTCCTCCAATGGAAAATAACTAAATCAACAAAAAGTCTATAAACAAATAAGTACTTATGTCTGAAACCGCAATATCATTAATTAAAAACTCGGTAAAATACTCCGAGTTACTTTCAGCTATTGTAGGTACAGTATATTTTTATAAGTATAAGCATACAACGCTGAAATATTTTCTCTATTTGTTGTGGTATATAACAATAACTGAATTTTTGGGTTGGTATATTAGGGTTACAGGGAACATGGCCTATATTGACGAAAATGGGTGGATATATAATAAATGGCTTTATAATATTCTTAACATCGTTACATTTAGCACTGTTTATATTATATATTATAGATATCTAAAAACGCAACTATTTAAGAAATGGATAAAGGTATTTTTAATAGTGTTTTTATTGGTTAATATTTTGAACTGGGCTTTTATTCAAAATTTTATAAAGGAGGGTGCTGTATTTCCAAAAATTATTGGTTCAGTTTTCTTAATAATATCTATTATATTCTATTTCATTGAATTGCTCCGGTCTGAAAAAATAGTCATATTTCACAGACTTCTATTATTTTGGATTAGCGTAGGATTGCTTTTATTTTATACAGGAACAATTCCTTTTGTCTTAAAATGGAATGGCTTTATGGTAATTAAAGGAGTTCATGAGTTATTTTTAATCTTGTACATTTTAGCAATAATTATGTATTTAACATTTACATTTGGTTTTATATGGAGCAAGAAGGAGTAACGTTAATCATTTTAGTAACCTCTATTATAGTATTGATTTTTTCCATTGCTATGATAGTATTGTTTATTGTTTTTCAAAACAGAAAAAATAAGTTATTGATTGATAATAAAACCTTAAATAATCTAATTAAAGATAATATTTCTTCTTTTGATATTTAACACCAAAAAATAAATAAGATGTCAATAGATTCTTTTAGAAATTTTATCGTATTCTCAGAATTATTGTCAGCAACTATTGGTACAATTTATTTTTACAAGTATAAGCACACTCCCTTAAAATATTTTCTATTTTTACTTTGGTATATTACCATAACCGAATGTATTGGATGGTATGCAAGAAATAACAGTGTTTTGGTTTTTTTTGACAAAGATGGGGTAGGCTACAATCTATGGTTATTCAACCTATTATATTTTATACTTTTTGTTGTAATTTTTATGATTTATTTAAAAATCATTAATAATTCCAAACAAAAAAAAATCATTAAAGTATTTATACTCTCTTATATACTTATTTCGATAATAAATTGGACTTTTATACAGAGTTTTGCTTTTGAAATGTCTGAACTACCCTATGTAGCGGGATCAATTTTCCTGATTATTACCATCATGTTTTATTTTACACAATTACTAAAGTCAGACAGAATAATAATTTTTCATAAAACATTATTATTCTGGATAAGTGTAGGTCTTCTATTATTTCATACTGGAACTATACCTTTTTCATTAAAATACAACGATTACACCGTTTTTCCAGGTATACACAAATTATATTTAATTATTTATATATTGGCTATAACAATGTACCTGATCTTTACATTTGGCTTTATATGGAGCAAAAGAGTAGAAAAGATTGATTAAATTAGTTATACCATTATGGAGCAAGGAGACATAACTATCATAATTTTAATTGCAACGCTTACTATTGTTTTATTGATTGTTATTATCATTATAATTTTTAGTATTTTTCAAAATAGAAAGGTTAAATTTTTATTTGACAAAGAAGTAGCAAAGCAGCGTTTTGATGAAGAAATTATCAAATCAAAATTAGAAACGCAAGAACAAACCTTGCAAAATATAAGTTGGGAGTTGCATGATAATGTTGGGCAATTACTTTCGGTTGCAAGAATGCAACTGAATATGGTGCAACCTAGTTTAACTGAAGAGCAAAAAACTTTAGTACAAGACACGGGCGATATTATTTCAAAAAGTTTACAAGAAATAAGATCATTATCAAAATTGTTAAATCCTGAAGTGGTTAAAAATATTGGTTTACATGAGGCTATACAACTTGAAATTGACCGATTTAACCGACTAAATTATATAAATGCTACCTTTGATGTTAAAGGTAATATTACACCTATTAATCAAAAAGATGAAATTATTTTATTTAGAATTGTTCAGGAATTTCTTTCTAATTCCATTAAACATTCTAAATCTAAGAAAATTGAAATCACGGCAAACTGTACCCATGAATTTTTAAAAATTAAAATTCAAGATTACGGGGTCGGTTTTGACGAAAATATAGTTAAAAAGGGCTCAGGATTGCTAAATATGAAGAGCCGTGCAAAACTAATTAACGCCGAGTTTGATTTAAAATCTGAAAAAGACAAAGGGGTTTCACTAACTTTAACATATCCAAAACAAAAAAAAGATGTCTAAACATACTGTTGCCATAATAGATGACCACCTACTTTTTGCTCAATCATTAAAAGGATTAATCAATACTTTTAATGAATTTGAAGTAACACAGCACGCTTTAAATGGAAAGATTTTTATCGACAACTTAAAGAACGAATCTAAACTTCCTGAAATAGCCTTAATGGATTTAAATATGCCCATTATGGATGGCTTAGAAACGACTAAATTTTTAAATGAAAATTATCCAAGTATTAAAGTGTTAGCTTTATCAATGGACGACAATGAAAGTTCTATTTTAAAAATGATTAAGAATGGAGCCAAAGGGTATTTACTCAAAGACATCCATCCTGATATTTTAAAAGAAGCATTATTAGCCTTAATTAATGAAGGTTATTACCATTCAAAAAGAGTTTCTGACACCTTAGTTCATTCACTACATCCTACTGAAGAACCTAAAATAAAGCTATTAGGCAGAGAATTGGAATTTTTAAAATTGGCAAGTACAGAAATGACTTATAAAGAGATTGCAGATGTTATGCATTTAAGTCCAAAAACTATTGATGGTTACCGTGAGCAACTTTTTAAAAAATTACAAGTAAAAAACAGAATTGGTATGGTCGTTTATGCCCTTAAAAATGATTTAGCTTAACACTTTGTTCTACACAAACGACCTCTTACTACTTGTTATTTATCGGCAGAACCTCTGCGTCTAATATTAATTCATCTCCAACTTCTAGATTAAATAACTGTCTAAAATAGTGTACCGCAATATATAAAATTGGTGTATCTAAAAATGCAATCATTACCTTAAACAGAAACCCATTTAATAATAATTTTCCAAATAATTCCCATTCTATAATTCCAAAAGAACACAGTAAAAATAGCACTGAAAAGGTATCTAAAAACTGAGAGGTAACTGTAGAGAAATTATTTCTCAACCATAAATGCCTCCCCTTGGTTAACTTTTTCCAATAATGGTAAATGCGTATATCTACAAACTGAGCTAACAAATAGGCAATCATAGAAGAAAACACTGCTAATACTGACAAGCCAAAAACATTATTAAATACGGTATCATTAACAGGCGACCATGAAGTGGCCGGTACTGCCTCGGCAACAAATATAATAAGCAACGAAAAAAATGATGCAAAAATTCCAGCAATTACTACCTGGTTTGCCTTTTTCTTACCATAGATTTCAGAAATAAGATCAGTAACTAAAAAGGTTAATGGATAGGGCAAAATACCAACAGAAATTTCAAAAGTGTAAACACCAAAAAAATCCCAGGTGAAAAACTTTTGAAATATTAAATTAGATACTACCAATGAGGTAATAAAAAGTGCTGCTAAAACTAAGTAAATCTTGTAGCCTAGTAATTTTTTTTCGTGATCCATAGTAGAATTACGAAAGTATAAAATATTTGTGAAAGTAGTAAGAAAACTAACTTAACAATCACAACACTTGTTAGGTTCAAATTTTCTATTTTTGTAAAACAACTTTAAAACCAACTTATGCACGCATATATTTTCCCTGGTCAAGGAGCTCAATTTTCAGGAATGGGTTTAGACATCTACGAAAAATCTAATATTGCTCAAGATCTTTTTGAACAAGCCAATTCAATATTAGGGTTTTCAATAACTGATATTATGTTCGAAGGCACCCCTGAACAACTGAAAGAAACCAAAGTTACGCAACCTGCAATATTTTTACACTCTGTAGCCTTAGCAAAAACTTTAGGTGATAGTTTTAAACCAGAAATGGTTGCTGGCCATTCTTTAGGAGAATTTTCTGCCTTAGTCGCCAACGGCACTTTATCATTTGAAGACGGATTAAAATTAGTGTCGCAACGAGCTTTAGCCATGCAAAAAGCATGTGAAATACAACCATCTACAATGGCGGCCGTTTTAGGCTTAGAAGATGAGATTGTCGAAAATATTTGTGAAAAAACGCCAGGAATTGTAGTTGCCGCAAATTATAACTGCCCTGGTCAATTGGTTATTTCAGGTGAAGTTTCTGCCATAAACCTAGCCTGCGAAGCCTTAACAGCTGCAGGAGCTAGAAGAGCTTTAGTATTGCCTGTTGGTGGTGCTTTTCACTCTCCATTAATGGAACCTGCACGTGAAGAATTAGCCGCGGCGATCGAAAACACATTGTTTAGCGAACCCAATTGCCCAATATATCAAAACGTAGCGGCTAAGGCCGTAAGTAATGCCTCTGATATTAAAAAGAACTTGGTAGCTCAATTAACAGCTCCTGTACGTTGGACACAATCGATTCAGCAAATGATTAAAGATGGTGCTACTGAATTTACTGAAGTTGGACCTGGTAAAGTTTTACAAGGTTTAATGCGAAAAATTGACAGATCTGTTACCGCTAATGGAGCAACTTTTGAAGAAAACAACTAATGAAAGGCACCGTACTTACTAGTATTAAAGAAAATATAGCAACACTTACTTTTGGACATCCGGCAAGTAATTCTTTTCCTACTGAACTTTTAGATAGACTGATAGAAAATATTAATCGTTTAAGTGAAGACTCTTCTATTCAAGTCATTATTTTACAAAGTGAGGGTGATAAAACATTCTGTGCAGGTGCTTCTTTTGACGAATTAATTGCCATTAATAATTTAGAAGAAGGCAAACAATTCTTTTCTGGATTTGCCAACTTAATCAATGCTATGCGGACTTGCTCTAAACCAATTATTGGTAGAGTTCAAGGAAAAGCAGTTGGTGGTGGCGTTGGTATTATTGCCGCAACTGACTATTGTTTTGCCACCGAAAAAGCTGATATTAAATTGTCAGAACTTACCATTGGTATTGGTCCTTTTGTAATTGAACCTGCGGTTACTCGTAAAATTGGAATTGCTGCATTTAGCAAACTTTCTTTAGATGCTACCGAATGGCATTCTGCCTATTGGGCAAAAGAGAATAATTTATATGCTAGAGTTTTTGAAAACACTAGAGATATGGATGCATATGTAGAAAGTCTTTCAAAAAAATTAGCGAGCTACAACCCCGATTCCTTAAAAGCAATGAAAAAAGTGTTTTGGGAAGGTACAGAAAATTGGAAAACCTTATTAATAGAAAGAGCAGAAATTAGTGGACAATTGGTATTGTCTGATTTTACTAAAGAAGCTCTTCAAAAATTTAAAAAATAACCACTAATAGATATTTAAAAGTATGATGACAATAACCTTATTTTCGAAAATCGCATTAATCAGTCAAGCAGAAGCTGCTGGTGAAAATGTTGGCCAATATCTTTGGTATGTAATTTTAGTAGTGGCAATTTATTTTATTGTCCGTAGAATTAGAAAGAAAAAATAATATGAATTTGTTAACCATAGTACAACAACTTGATATTGAAAAAAAGCTCAAGGACGCTCCTGATGGCGGCTATGAAATAGGTATTTTAATTGGCACTTATTTACCGTTTGCTGTACTAGTTGTCATTGCCTATATCATGTATCATAGGGCAAAAAAGAAAAAAAGGTTTTAATATTTTATAATTACTGTACTTAAAATTGAATAGACTCAGCACAACTTATGAATGAAAGAATTGTAACTTGGAATCTTGATCCAGTTATTTATTGGATAACTGATTCTTTTCCATTAAAATATTATGGCTTATTTTTCATAACAGGTCTTCTTTTGGCTAATTATGTGGCCAAACGTATTTACATTAAAGAAAATATCCCAGTTAAAAATTTAGAGAAGTTGTTTTTCTATATTATTATTGGAATCGTCTTAGGAGCAAGACTCGGACATTGTTTCTTTTATGAGCCTTCATATTACTTTCAAAACCCTATCGAAATTTTATTGCCAATTCAAAAGATAGAAGGTTCTTATCAATTTACAGGTTTCCAAGGATTAGCAAGTCATGGAGGTGCTATTGGTGCTTTAATTGCAATTGGCATTTACTGCAAAAAATATAAAACAAACTTTTTATGGGTCTTAGACAGAATCGCAATTGCCACACCAATAGTAGCTGTCTTCATTAGATTAGGGAATTTTATGAACTCTGAAATTTATGGAAAACCAACAGATGGGAATTGGGGTGTTATTTTTCAAAGAGATGATTTAATACCACGACATCCAACCCAACTTTACGAAGCATTTTCATACCTTTTAATATTCGGAATTTTACTATTTACCTATAAGAAAATGGCTAATAAATTACCTAACGGACAAATTTTTGGACTACTTTTAGTCTTAGTGTTTTCTGCTAGATTTATGATTGAATTTTTTAAAGAAAACCAAGTAGGGTTTGAAGACGCAATGAGTATCAATATGGGACAAATTTTAAGCATTCCTTTTATTATTGTTGGACTTATATTGATTTTTATAAAAAGAAGGTCAACACAATCTGTAAAGCACTAAATTAAGGAAACACCCAACTTACCCTAAGACAACTTCATATCCATTAAAATAGAAAAAGTCTGTTTAATATCGGTTTCTTTAACTACTATAGTAATTTCATTTGTAGTTGAAATTATCTCTTGCACTGAAATATTTGCCCAAGCCAATTGTTTTAAAATAAAATAATAAATACCAGACTGTTCCACATTAGTCTTCGGTAATTTTATGGTTAATGAAGCTAAATTTGAAGCCGCCCAAAGCACCTCTTCACCATCAAATATTTCTTCAACTTTTAGTTTTAGTTTTTTACTTATTACAATACTCGTTTCAAAGACACCTTGTGATATGGTAAAGAAATTATCACTATCATTACCAATATCATTTAGTAATTTGGTTATTTTCGAAACTAAGGTTGCCGTATTTTTAAATGTATAATCACATAAGTCTGATCGCATAATAAAGTCGCCAGAAGACAAGGCTATTCGTTTAATATTTTTTCTAACTTTTAACACACTGGATGGCGACAACCTATTCACAGCCATCATTATAGCACCCTCTTTTATTTCTTTCTTTAATATTTTTTCAACTTCTGGTTTTATAACTCTAGCTAATGACGATACGTTAATTAATTTATCATAAAGGGCCTCTTCAATAAATGGCGTTTTATTTATAATTGCAGTAACAGCTTCTTGAATGGTTTTCATTTGTTTAAATTTAAACTATTTGTTATAATTTGTAAAAATAAATTAAAAAGTTGTATAACAATGCGAACTAAGCAACTTTTGTGTAAAATTTTAGATTATGATAGTTTTTAAATTTGGTGGAACGTCAGTTGGTAGTGCCGAAAACATAAAAAAAGTAGCAGCCATTATAAATGATTGTGACCGTGAAAAAATAATAGTTTTATCGGCTGTTTCAGGCACCACAAATAGCTTAGTTGAAATAAATAACTGTCTAGCTAATGATAAAAAAGAAGATGCTATTGCCATAATTAACAAACTGGAGTTAAGCTATAACCAATTGATTTCAGAATTATTTAATGAAGAAAGTCACCACTTAGATGCACAGCCATTCATTAAAACGAAATTCGAAGAATTAAGATTGTTTACTAATGAAGCGACTAAAAATGAAAAAATAATTTTAGCTCAAGGTGAAATTATCTCCACCAATTTGTTTCAAATTTACCAAAAACAATTAGGTAATTCTACAGCATTAATTTCAGCTCTTGATTTTATGTCAATTGACACGAATGAAGAACCTGAAAACGAAAAAATAAAAACAAAATTAACTGCAATTTTAGCTAATAACAAGGCTAAAACAATTATTACACAAGGTTTTATTTGCCTAAACCCCAATAACGAGGTTGATAATTTAAAAAGAGGGGGTAGTGATTATAGTGCTTCTTTAATTGGTGCCGCTATTAATGCAGAACAAATACAAATTTGGACAGACATTGATGGTATGCACAACAACGACCCTCGATATGTTGAAAACACTTTTCCAATAGGAGAAATCTCTTTCGACGAGGCGGCAGAATTAGCGTATTTCGGAGCAAAAATTTTGCATCCACAAAGTATAATTCCTGCTCAAAAAAATAATATTCCCGTTCTCCTAAAAAATACATTTAATCCTGAAGCAAAAGGAACTTTAATTAAAAATTGTCACAATAGTACTGGTGTTAGAGCCATTGCTGCTAAAGATGGTATTATTGCTATAAAAATAAAATCATACCGAATGCTAATGGCATATGGTTTTTTAAATAATGTTTTTGCAGTCTTTGAAAAATATCACACTCCAATTGATATGATTACCACTTCAGAAATTGCGGTTTCACTTACCATAGACAATCAGAAATATCTGAAAGAAATTGTTGAAGAATTGAACACTATTGGTAAAGTAGAATATGACACTGACATGAGTATTATTTGTCTTGCTGGTAATTTTTCACATAGTGGAAAAGGAATCAGTGCGGCTGTATTAAATTGTTTAACTGATGTAGCTATACGCATGATTTCCTACGGTGGTAGCCAATATAACATTTCACTACTGGTTGAAAAGAACGATAAGGTTAGGGCATTAAATTTATTAAATGAAGGATTATTTGTACAACAAAACAAACCTCAAGAAGCTTAAAATAAATTTTGAAATTGGTAATTTATTCAGAATTTTTTCTTTGAAATTTTAGCTAGTCTAGGATATCTGACAATTTTTCAAACTCTTTTTTGGGATCTTTATTTTCGTAAAGAATTTTATAAATGGTATCAATTATTGGTGTTTTAGCACCATTTTCTTCCTTGATTTTATAAGCACTTTTTGTAGCATAATACCCTTCAGCCACCATACTCATTTCTAGCATTGCAGATTTTACGGTATAGCCTTTACCAATCATGTTACCAAACATTCTATTTCTACTGAATACTGAATATCCGGTAACTAATAAATCACCTAAATAGGCAGAATTATTAATATTACGTTTCATTTTATGTACTTTTTTAATGAAACCTTTCATTTCTCTAATGGCATTTGACATAAGTACCGCTTGGAAATTATCACCATAACCAACACCATGAGCTACTCCAGCCGCAATGGCATAAATATTTTTTAAAACCGCAGCATATTCTGTACCTACAATATCATCAGAAGTCTTTGTTTTAATATATCGACTGGCCAACAATGCACTCATAACACTCGCCTTCTTTCTATCCTTACAGGCCAAGGTTAAATACGACAAGCGTTCTAAAGCAACCTCTTCTGCATGGCAAGGCCCAGTGATAACACCAATATCTTCAAAAGGAATATTATATTTTTCATGAAAATGCTCTCCAACTATTAATCCTGATTCTGGAACAATTCCTTTTATTGCTGAAAAAATTATTCTTCCCTCAAGTGAAACATTGAGCTTATCTAACTCTTGACTAAGAAAAGCAGAAGGAATAGCAAAAACCAAATAGTCCGCATAATTAACCATTTCGTTAATATCATTACTCAATAGTAATTGCTCAGTATCAAACTCCACTGAACTTAGATATTTTGGATTATGTTGATCAGATTTAATATACTCAATTACCGAAGTACTTCGCATATACCAACCAATTTCATTAATATTTTCACTCAACATTTTTACAATAGCTGTAGCCCAACTACCGCCTC
Organism: Aureibaculum luteum; assembly: GCF_003449015.1. GTDB lineage: Bacteria > Bacteroidota > Bacteroidia > Flavobacteriales > Flavobacteriaceae > Aureibaculum > Aureibaculum luteum. The sequence continues at coordinate 500,251 of NZ_QRGD01000003.1, forward strand.
CAAAAACTGCTATTTTAGGATATTTTTTTTTCATTTATATTTGATTTTCATTCTCGGAAAGTTTTCTTTCTAACTCCGCTTGAAATTCCTCCATAACTGGTTTTACCGTGCTTTCAGGTAAGTCGGCAATTCTAATGTACATTAATCCGTCAATGGCATTATTAAATTTCGGATCAACATTAAAAGCAACCAACCTGGCATTTTGCTTTACATACTTTTTTAATAATACTGGTAAACGCAAAGCTCCTGGCTCTAATTCATCAATAATTTTATCAAATTTCTGCATATCAGATTTGCTTTCATCAAAAACAAAGTCTTTATCTACATCATTTAATTTTACTTTATATTCTTTTTTAGGATGTATATATTGAGCCAAATACGGGTCATAATAATTAGATTTCATAAACTCAATCATTAATGACTTAGAAAAATTTGAAAACTGATTACTAATACTAACCCCACCCATTAAAAATTTATGATCGGGAAACCTTAACGTTACATGCACTATTCCTTTCCATAATAAAAACAATGGCATCGGTTTTTGCTGATAGTCTTTAATAATAAAAGCCCTTCCCATTTCAATTGTTTTCTCCATCATCTTAAACAACTCTGGCTCCATTCTAAACAAGGTGCTAATGTAAAACCCTCTTATGCCATGCTTTTTAAAAATTTCTTTACCCAAGCCCATTCGATAAGCACCAGCAACTATTTTTGCCTCATTGTCCCATAGGAACATGTGCTGATAGTACTTATCATAAACATCAATATCAATATCATTATTTGTACCCTCACCCACTTCTCTAAAGGTAATTTCTCTTAGCCTTCCTATTTCACGTAATATATATGGTATTTGATCACTTTCTGCTAAAAAGACTTCATAATTCTTGCTTTCTAACAAACGAGCATCTCCACTTCTTAAGTTTTCAATTTCTTTATTAATTTTTTCAATTGAAACTGGCGGAATAACCTCTTTAGGTTGTTTCGGAATTTTTAAAGATGGTGTTTTTATGAGCCTATTATTTACCTCGAACGGATTTGCCAACATGTATGTTTTCTTTCGAAGAAAATTATGAAAATCGTCAATATCTTCATGCTCTTTTTGATCTTTTACAGAAATCACTTTCCCTATTCTAACCTTTATAATTCTACTTCCTTGACGCAGTGCTTCTGATGGCAGTTTTGCCGTCCTTAAAACACTATTTATTTTGGAAAGAAAATAGAACAACCGGCTGTTTTTTGCGTGAAAATAAATGGGAATAACAGGTACATTTGCTTTATGGATTAATTTTATAGCTCCTTCTTCCCAAGGTTTATCTACAATTAATTTTCCATCTTTATATGTTGAAACTTCCCCAGCGGGAAAAATACCCAATGAATTACCGTCTCTTAAATGTTGTAATGCATTTTTTAGTCCTGTAATACTTGATTTCGCGTCCTTGCGGTCTTCAAAAGGATTGACAGGCATTACATAGGGCTTTAACGGCTCAATTCTATGTAACAAAAAATTGCCAATTATTTTATAGTCTGGTCTTTTTTCTACCAACAACTTTAACAATAGAACACCGTCAATACCTCCTAATGGGTGATTTGAAATACTTATAAAAGCTCCATCTTTCGGTATGCGTTTTAAATCCTCTTTAGGTATTTCAAATTTTATTTGTAACTCATCTAAAATGGCATTTAAAAATACAACATCTTTTTTATCTTTATGCTTCGTGTAAACTCTGTTTAGTTTTGATAGGCGGAGAACTTTCATTAATACCCAGCCCATAAATGTACCTACAAAACCATATTTGTCTAGGTGTATTACTTTGGCAATTTCTTTAGAAGATACTAATTCCATGTTGGGTTTTTGACAGCCTCAAATATAGGTAATTTATTGAACAACTATCTGCATAGTTTCTTGAGTTAATTGTTTTAACAATACTTTGTTATTTTGTTCTAAATCCTTAATATTTTTATTTTTAAAATGTCTAACTGTATATAAAGAAACATTTTTAAAACATACTACTTTATACTTATAACTGAGCTCCGTTAATAGGTTTTTAATCAAACTAAAATTATCTTCCAAACAAATAGAAAAGCTAATTGCTGAATTTTGAATCAAGTTTACTTTCATTTTGTATTGATGAAACAAATTAAATATTTCACTAATATTTTGCTCAACGACAAAAGAAAAATCTAAAGCAGAGATGGAGAGAAATAATTGATTTTTTTTAACGATAAAACAAGGTATTTCAGGGACCAGTCTCTTACCATCACTTACATGCGTGCCCTTTTTGTTTGGGTTTAAAAATGATTTAACCAATAAAGGAATCCCCTTATTCTGCAACGGCTGCAAGGTTTTAGGGTGTATAACAGAAGCTCCATAAAAAGCCAACTCTATAGCCTCAGTGTATGATATTTGTTCCAGCAATTGTGTTTCCTTAAAATAACGAGGATCTGCATTTAAAACACCCTCTACATCTTTCCAAATCGTCAAACTATCAGCATTAAGACCATAAGCAAATATACCTGCCGAATAATCAGACCCTTCTCTTCCCAAAGTGGTAGTGTTACCATGTTCATTAGCCGCAATAAAACCCTGAGTGATGTATAATATTTGCGGATTAATTTTATTTACAATTGATTTTTCGGTCAGTTTCCAATCCACTTTAGCGTCACGATAATCACTATTCGTTTTAATACACTCTCTCACATCAAACCAAGTATTTTCAATGGCTGATTCATTTAAATAGCAACTTACAATTTTTGTGGATATGAGCTCAGCAATACTAACTATTTGATCATAAACAAAATTATAATCTGTTGATTTATTTCGAATCATAAAACCCGTTAATCCAATAAATAGATTTTCTATTTCTGAAAAAACTTTATGTTCTTTATTTTCAAATAATTCGTTTACTATATTGTAATGATAATCTCTTACTTCTTTTATAAATACTGGTAATTCTTCCTTTTTAAAAAAATAAGCGTCTGAGACTTTTTCAAAAGCATTCGTCATTTTACCCATCGCTGACACCACAATAAGTAAATCTTGGTAACCAACTTCATTTAAAACGGTAACAATATTCTTTACACCTCTAGCATCTTTTACGGATGCTCCTCCAAATTTAAATACCTTCATTTATTAAATCTGTTATGCATTGTAAATTAATTTTCTTTGGATAAATATTCAACTATTTTTTCACGAGGCATTTGACAAATATTCCATTCTTCAAATACTGTGGCTCCTGTACTTTTATAAAAATTTACAGCTGGTGTATTCCAATCTAAAACAACCCACTCAACTCTATTTATTTTGTTATTTACGGCAAACTTTAGAACACTATCATATAATGCTTTACCAATACCCTCTTGTCTATGCTTTTGGGTTACTATTAAATCTTCTAAATGCAATGAAGAGCCTTTCCAAGTTGAAAACCTATGATAAAAAAGAGCCATCCCAACAACGATATTGTCCAATTCAGCTAAATGAAGATAAAACGCAGGATGTTCTCTAAATCCATTTTCAATTAAGTCATCAACTGTTATTTCTACGGCATCAGGTTCTTTCTCAAAAACAGCCAATTCATTAATCAACTTCAGTACCGATTCCATATCATTTGGTTCGGCTTTTCTTATTTTAAAATTCATATTTTAATAATGTTTGCACAAATTTAACGTTATTTGTAGGTATAACAAGTTAGGGTTCAACAAAATCAACACAAATGCAACAGCACAGCACATTAGGTGAGTTTATTATAGAAAACCAAAAACAGTTTAAATATTCTTCAGGAGAGTTATCTCGACTAATTAACTCAATCAGATTAGCGGCAAAAGTGGTAAATCATGAAGTAAATAAAGCGGGTTTAGTTGATATATTGGGTAAAGCAGGTGAAACGAATATTCAAGGTGAAGATCAACAAAAATTAGATGTTTATGCCAACACTATTTTTATGGAAACCCTTACCAATAGAGAAATTGTTTGTGGTATAGCAAGTGAAGAAGAAGATGACTTTGTTACCATTTCGGGTAATGACGACTCAAACGAAAATAAATATGTAGTATTGATTGATCCACTTGACGGATCGTCTAACGTAGATGTAAATGTATCTGTTGGAACCATTTTTTCTATTTATAGACGTGTTACCAAATCTGGAACCCCAGTTCAGTTAGAAGATTTTTTACAAGAAGGCAATAAACAAGTTGCTGCAGGCTATATTGTTTATGGAACATCAACCATGTTGGTATTTACTACCGGTCATGGCGTAAATGGATTTACTTTGAACCCAGCTATTGGAACATTTTATCTATCGCACCCTGATATGATGTTTCCTGAAGATGGCACTATTTATTCTATAAATGAAGGTAATTATGTGCATTTTCCACAAGGTGTAAAAGATTATTTGAAATATTGCCAAATGGAAGAGGGAGATAGACCTTATACTTCGCGTTATATAGGATCATTAGTTTCTGATTTTCATAGAAACATGATCAAAGGTGGTATTTATATTTACCCAACAAGTACTAAAGCTCCTAAAGGTAAATTACGTTTATTATATGAATGTAACCCTATGGCGTTTTTAGCTGAGCAAGCAGGAGGAAAAGCATCTGATGGTTATATGAGAATTATGGATATTAAGCCAACAGAATTACACCAACGCGTTCCCTTTTTCTGCGGCAGTACCAATATGATTGACGTTGCTGAACGGTTTATGAAAAACTATCCTGCTTCTGCTGATTATTAATTATAAGAATAAGATTTTTATTATACAGAATTCAATCTAAAAGTTTCAATTTAGAGTGACGATATAACTTCTTTTTATTCAAATTTATCTAATTCTTGTAAGCTTAAAAAACTTCTGATAATTATCTGGAATTGTTTCTATTTTTAGAAGACAACCTTCTTCTACTGGTGGGTAAATCTCATCATATGTCAAAACATTATACATTCCAACTCTTTTGTTAATATGCTCACGCCTAAGATCGTAAGGTCCATCAAGACCTACAGCCGCTATGAGCTCTAAAAAACTGTGTATTGTAGCATCATGATAATTATGTGCTCTTATTGATTTGTCTTCAACATCTAGCCCTTTGACTAAGGATTTATTTTGAGTAGCAACACCAACGGGACATGTATTGTTGTTGCATTGTAATGCCTGTATACACCCAATAGACAGCATCATTGCTCGTGCACTATTACATGCATCTGCCCCTAAAGCTAAGGCTCTAGCTATATGAAAACCTGTTATTATTTTACCTGCAACTATTACTTTAATATCTTTTCGTAAGTTAAATCCTTTTAAGGTGTCATGCACAAAAACAAGTCCTTCACGTAATGGCATACCCATCGAATTTGAAAATTCTACAGGAGCTGCACCTGTCCCTCCTTCACCACCATCAACGGTTATAAAATCAGGTTTTATTCCAGTACAAATCATCGCTTCACAAAAATCCATAAACTCTTGTCTTCTTCCAATACAAAGCTTAAAACCAACAGGCTTACCACCACTTAAATCACGTAATTTTTTTATAAAATGCATAAACTCTATTGGATCTGAAAAAGCCGAATGTGATGGTGGAGAATGTACAGCAACACCTGGTTTTATATGTCTTATGGCTGCAATTTCTTCTGTGTTTTTTGAAGCTGGCAAAATACCTCCATGGCCTGGCTTAGCTCCTTGAGACAATTTTATCTCAATCATTTTAACCTCAGGCCTTATTGCATTATCTCTATATGTTTCCTCATTAAATGTACCATCATTATTTCTACAACCAAAATAGCCAGTACCAACTTGCCAAATTAAATCACCTCCATGTTTTAAATGGTATGGACTTATGCCTCCTTCACCCGTATTGTGTGCAAAATTGCCCATTTTTGCTCCTTTGTTCAATGCCATAACAGCATTGGTGCTTAATGACCCAAAACTCATGGCCGAAATATTTAATAAACTACTTGAGTAAGGCTGTTTACAATCCACACCACCAATTACTAACCTTGGAAATTTACCAATTTCTTGAGGATTTTGTTTCGCATACATTGAATGTTCCATCCATTCATAACCTGAATGGTATAAATTCATTTGTGTTCCAAATGGCTCCGTATCATTTACTTTTTTGGCACGTCTATATATTAATGATCTTAAAATTCTGTTTAAAGGTCGGCCTTCGGTATCTGTTTCTACAAAATACTGCATTATTTCAGGTCTGACAGACTCTAAAACATATCTAAAACGACCTATTAAAGGGAAATTTCTTCTAATGGTATGACTCTTTTGAATCATGTCAAAAACACCCATTAAAACTAAGGGAGCTACAATTATAAAACTCCATAAAATTCCTAGCCAAACAAGTGCCATTAACAAAATGGAAGTCACTGTAATAGTACTAATTAGTATAAAATATTTACGAGCCTTCATAGTAAAAAATTAGAAAAATAAATAGTTGAATTTACAATTGAACAAGAAACAATAATATTTTATATTTACCAAAATATTTATTTTATGGGAATTATAAAAGTGAGGAATATAAGAGTCTATGCCTACCATGGATGCTTAGATGAAGAAGGGAAAATTGGTTCTGAATATAAAGTTGACCTAGCTGTTAAATCTGACCTTTCAAAATCAGCCAAAACAGATAATTTAGCAGACACAGTAGATTATGTTCATCTTAATAGGATTGTAAAAGAAGAAATGAGTGTAAGAACTAAGTTATTGGAAACTGTAGCGGATAGAATTCTAACACGAATTATTGATGAAATTCCTATCGTTAAAAAGGCAACAGTAGAAGTTTCTAAAGTTAATCCACCCATTGGTGGTAACGTAGCTTTGGTAACTATTAAAATGTCTAAGAAAAAATAGTTATTATTTTGTGGAATCACTATTTATTTGTTTAGATTTGTAGCCTTAATTAAAAGGCGTTGTGGCCGAGTGGCTAGGCAGAGCTCTGCAAAAGCTTGTACAGCGGTTCGAATCCGCTCGACGCCTCTTTTTTTTTAAAGGATTAAATCTTAATTTTTTTCTATAAAAATGATTACTCAAACGAGCAAATTAGAAGCTATTTACATTAATTACTCCACTACTATCTCAACCTCTTTTTTCTCATTTATTTAACATTTATCTGACTTATTTTTAAGACATTTGTATTCTTTTATCTATAAAAATGAGAATATACCCAATTGAGACCGGAAATTTTAAGTTAGACGGCGGAGCCATGTTTGGCGTTGTTCCAAAAACGTTATGGCAAAAAACAAATCCTGCTGACGCTAAAAACCTTATTGATATGGGTATGCGAAGTATGTTAATTGAAGATGGAGAAAGATTAACATTGATTGACACCGGTTTAGGAAATAAACAGTCTGATAAATTTTTTAGCTATTATGACTTATATGGAGATGCCACACTAGAATCTTCGTTGGCAAAATATGGCTTTCATAGAGATGACATTACCGACGTGTTTTTGACCCATTTACATTTTGACCATTGTGGTGGAAGCATCCAATTTAATAAAGATAAAACAGGTTACGAGCCTGCCTTTAAAAATGCTAAATTCTGGAGCAATGAAGATCATTGGAAATGGGCTACTGAACCTAACGCAAGAGAAAAAGCTTCTTTTTTTAAAGAAAACATCAATCCCATAAAAGAAAGTGGACAATTAGAATTTATTAAAATGCCTACTTCAAATTTTTGTGAAAATTCAGAATTAGATTTTGATATACTATTTGTTGATGGACATACTGATAAACAAATGATTCCTCATATTAAATATAAGGGACAAACTTTAGTTTTCATGGCCGATTTACTTCCTACCACTGGGCACATCCCTTTACCTTACGTTATGGGCTATGATACTAGACCCTTATTAACCTTAGACGAAAAGCAAGTCTTTTTAAATACAGCAGCTGACAATAAATTTATGCTATTTATGGAGCATGATGCACATAATGAAATCTGTACCGTAAAACATACAGAAAAAGGTGTACGATTAGATCAAACTTTTACTTTTAACGATATTTTTAATTAATTTAATAAACATGAGAATTTTAAAACCATTTTCTTTTGTAGCAATTGCTGCAATGCTAATTACAAGTTGTGGTACAACAAAAACGACGACGAACACAACTTCTAATTCAGTAACAGAAACTATAATTGAGGTAACTACGGATAGCATAGTTCCTAAAACTGGCGAAATGACCGAGTCTGAAATACAAGAATGGCCACATATGGACATTTTTACAGATTCAATTCCTGGAATGAGTATAGATAAAGCCTATGATTTTGTAAAAAACAAAAAAGGTAAAACGGTAATTGTTGGTATCATCGATTCTGGTATTGACATTGAGCATGAAGATCTAAATGATGTTGCTTGGGTAAATGAAGACGAAATAGCTGGTAATGGGAAAGATGATGATAACAATGGATATGTTGATGATATTCATGGTTGGAACTTCTTAGGTGGCGAAAAAGGTTCAACTGCTCCTGAACAACTAGAAATGACTAGAATGGTAAAAAAATGGATGCCAAAATTTGATGGAAAATCAGCCGAAGATATTGATGAAGCAGATAAAGCAGAGTTTGAATTGTTTACCAAACTCAAGAAAACTATAGATGAAAAAAACAAGAGTGCTGAAGCTCAAGTAAATCAATACAAGGCAGTAAAAGATTTGATTGTCAAAGCTAATGATACACTTTCTAAATTATTAGTGGGTAAAGAAATGAATTTAGATAATATAAATTCAGTAAAACTTGATGATCAAATGCTGCAACAAGGTAAATTTACTATTATGAGAATTATAAGCAGTGGAGATACAGTTGAAGGTGCCGAAAAGCAACTAGATAATATTGTGAACCACTATAGTACGCAGTTAAATTCTCAATATAAAATTGATTATAATGGTCGCGTAACAGGAGATGATCCTTATGATATTACAGATACTAACTATGGAAATGCTTATACGATAGGATCTAAAGATGGTGAAATGCACGGAACACATGTTGCTGGTATTGTAGCGGCCGAAAGAAATAATGGTGTTGGAATGAATGGTGTTGCACAAAACGTAAAAATCATGTCAATTAGAGCTGTGCCGGATGGTGATGAGTATGATAAAGATGTTGCTTTAGCCATACGTTATGCAGCTGATAATGGAGCCAAAGTTGTAAACATGAGTTTTGGCAAAAGTTATTCACCTAATGCAGAGTGGGTATATGATGCTATTAAATATGCGGAAGAAAAAGATGTATTATTAGTGCATGCAGCAGGTAATGATGGTAGTGATATCGATGTTGCTGAAAATTTCCCAAATGATTCTAAAGATAAATTAGTAGAATATGCAGACAATGTAATTACAGTTGGTGCTATGACTAGACATTATGATGATAAACTTGCAGCTTCCTTTTCAAATTACGGAATAAAGAATGTAGACATATTTGCCCCAGGGTTAGAAATATACTCTACAGTACCTAAAGATGAATATGAATCAATACAAGGTACTTCAATGGCTGCTCCAGAAGTTGCAGGTGTTGCGGCTTTGGTAAGATCATATTACCCAGAATTAACGGCTAGTCAAGTTAAAAAAATTATAATGGATTCTGGTATAGAGTTTAATAACGCAGTTATAAAACCTGGAACTGAATCAAACAGAGTACCATTTAAAGATTTATCAGCTTCTGGTAAAATCTTAAATGCTTATAACGCTCTTGTTATGGCAGAAAAAATGTCAAAATAATTAAAAAGCTTATAATTTTAATTTTTTAAGAAAAAGAGAAGTCAATAGTAGATATCATTGACTTCTCTTTTTTTTTGGTTACAAACTTGTTCTTAGTATATTGCGATATATAAAATAAATTTAAAAATGAGAAAATTCACATCTTTTATTGGATTAATAATAACCATTTCGGTTGCTGCACAAAACACAAATTATTGGCAACAACATGTTGATTACAGCATGAATATTGATATGAATGTAGAAAACTATCAATATGATGGTACACAAAAATTAGTTTACACCAATAACTCTCCAGACACATTAGATGAAGTTTTCTACCATTTACAATTTAATGCCTTTCAACCAGGTAGTGATATGGATATCAGGTTACAGAACATTGCAGATCCCGATGGTAGAATGGTCAATAATCTTGGAACTAGAAAGGCTCCAATTTATGAAAGTAGAATTGCTAAATTAAAGCCAAATGAAATTGGTTTTATTAAAGTTAATGCCCTACAACAAGACGGTGTTGATGTTAAACATGAAGTTATAGGTACTATTTTAAAAGTAACTTTAAATACTCCTATAATTCCAGGTGGCAAAACAGTTTTAGACATGAACTTTAAAGGACAAGTGCCTTTACAGATTAGACGTTCTGGAAGAAACAGTGATGAAGGTATAGCTTTATCGATGACACAATGGTATCCAAAATTAGCCGAATATGATTTTGAAGGGTGGCAAACAAATCAATACATTGCCAGAGAGTTTCATGGTGTTTGGGGCGATTTTGATGTGAAAATTACGATTGATAAAGAGTATACGATAGGTGGAACGGGGTATTTACAAAACCCTAACGAAATTGGACATGGCTATTCTGATATGCCAATAAAACATAAAAAGAAAGTAAAAAAATTAACTTGGCATTTCAAAGCACCAAACGTACATGATTTTACTTGGGCTGCTGATTCTGAGTATATTCATGATAAAATTAAAGGTGAAAATGATGTTACCTTACATTTTTTCTACAAAAATGATAAAGAAATTATTGAGAATTGGAAGAAATTACAACCTAAAACAGCGGAGTTGCTATCTTACTACAACACGCATATAGGGCAATATCCATACAAACAATATTCAGTTATTCAAGGTGGTGATGGCGGAATGGAATATGCTATGTGTACCCTTATAACTGGTGGTCGTAATTTTGGATCTTTAGTGGGGGTTACGGCTCATGAATTTGCTCATACCTGGTTTCAATTTTTATTGGCAACCAACGAAACTAAGCACGAATGGATGGATGAGGGTTTTACTTCATATATTTCTAGCCAAGCCATGAACGATATTTTAAATCAAGAAAAAGAAAACCCTAATGCGGGTTCTTATAGAGGTTATTTAAGATTAGCAAAATCTGGTGTAGAAGAACCATTAACTACATTAGCTGATCATTATACTTATAACTATTCATACAGTAATTCTGCCTATAGCAAAGGTGCCGTATTTTTAGCACAATTAGGATATATAATTGGCAAAGAAAATCTTGAAAAAACGTTGAAAAAATATTTTGAGGACTTTAAATTTAAACACCCTACGCCAAATGATATTAAGCGTACTGCTGAAAAAGTATCTGGTATACAGTTAGACTGGTATTTGATCTATTTTACCAAAACAACAGCAACAATAGATTACGCTGTTGATAACGTTGACACGAATCAAATAACTCTAAAACGTATTGGAAAAATGCCAATGCCTTTAGATTTAAAAGTGACCTATACTGATGGTACTGATGAAAATTTTTATATTCCACTTAAAATGATGTTAGGCTCAAAACCAACGGCAGCAACTCCTTTAAATAGTTGGTCTTGGACAGCTCCTACATATTCCTTTAGTGCCCAAAAAGCGGTTAAATCAGTAGAAATAGACCCAAGTCATCTTATGGCAGACATTGATGACACCAATAATAATTTTGGTTTGTAATACAACAACTTTTACAAAAATACCTTTTCAAAAAACCCGTCTCTTAAAATTTAAAGAGATGGGTTTTTCTTTGCACCCCAATTTACAGGGGGATGTGTTTTGACCAGTTTCGGTTATCATTCACTTTCAAAAACTATTCATCTTTGTATCAAATAAATCATTAAACATCACGTTAAAAATTTAATCATTTAAATAACCTATCAAATTATGAACAACGTACTTCCTAAATTTAAACGTCCTTTAAAAGACTCTAATGATCCTAAAACCAATGTTTCTTATTGGGACAAAGCATTAGATGCATTTGACGAAAAAAATTATAATGAATCTTTAACCCATACGCTGAATTACATGAACAGCACACTATTAGAAGGTGTTGATACTAATGGTGCTTTTTCAATTGAGCGTGGTCAAGGTTCCGCTTTGATACATTTAGAAGTAACAGATAATATATTTAAAATAAAAGCTCCTTTTCTAAAAATTACAGAAGGCACTAACAAAATAGCCCTATTAAGAAAAGTAGGTGAAGTTAATTTTAGCCCACTTACATTAGCCCAAATTCATTTAAAAGATGATACGCTGTGGTTTGGTTATGAAATGCCATTAAGTTTGTGTCAACCTTTTAAAGTATATGATGTATTACGTGATGTTTGCGTATATGCTGATGATTATGATGATGAGTTCGTTGAAAAATACAAAGCTTCTTTCTATCAAGATTCAAAAACAATACCTCTAACGGCAGAAAATCAAGAAAAAGCATGGCAACAAATAGAAGATATTTTAAAAGATTATGAAAATTACAGTGCCTTCTTTAAAGAAAAAAGATGGGACAATTTTCAGTGGGATATCATTTTAATTTCAATTCTAAAATTGTCGAACATGCCTTATGTACATGGTACGTTAAGAACGAAATTACAAGAGTATGTAAACAACATGTTAAATGGTGATATCGATTTCCAGTTTAGAATTGATAAAGGCACAAATTTTATGAAAAAATTATGTGCAATGTCTAAAGAAGAAATCTTGAAAAACATTTATAATGCAGATGCTTTGGTTTCTTTAAAATATCGTAGTTCTACTGAAATTGTTCAAGATAATATGAAAAACAGAGAAAACATAGTGACTAACTATGTTAAAGACAATGATCATTTTGCACTCTGTTATTATTTACAATTCTCATTCTTACATTTAGTTTACAGTTATAATCTGGAAGAAGATCAGCTTAATGCAATTTATGATGTTCTTGAAAAAGTTTCTGGTTTAGAACCTGATGTGGCTAGTCCAAAATTATTAGACACTTATAATGGCTTATTAAACGGAACAGCAACACCAGTGCGAAAAAAAGCTAAAAAAGGACTTTTTTCAAAATTATTCAGTTAAAATTAAAAGATAGAAATTATGCAAAATATAGAAAAATCAATATATAAAATTATTACAGGTTCAGGCACTGGTAGTGGTTTCACTATTTCAGGTAACAATCATATTATTACCAATTATCACGTTATAGAAGGCAACAAATCCGTTGCTGTAGAAGATTATAAGAAGGATCGCTTTGTTGCTAAAGTTGTTATGGTAAATCGCGATGTTGACCTTGCTTTCTTATTTATAGAGGGTTACGAAAATAAAGAAGTTGGCATTACTTTAGATGAAGATATTGAAATTACAAATACACAAAAAATATTTATAAACGGTTATCCGTTTGGTATGCCATACACGGTTACTGAAGGTATTGTTTCTTCTGTGAGTCAACCAATGGGCAATAGACACTTCATTCAAACTGATGCTGCGGTAAACCCAGGAAACTCTGGTGGACCAATGCTAAATGAGGCTGGTAATTTAATGGGAGTAACTACCTCTAAATTTACAGATGCTGATAATGTTGGTTTTGGTATAAGACACTTAGACGTTATTAAAGAGATTAAAGATTTTATTAGTACAGATAATGCTTATCATGTAAAATGTAACTCATGCGATAGTTATACTATTGAAGAAAGTGAATTTTGTGTAAACTGCGGTAGTGATATTGACATTTCATTATTTGAAGAATTTGAAAAATCACATTTTGCAAATTTTGTTGAATCTACTTTAGTTGAGTTGGGTATGGATCCTGTACTTGGAAGGGCCGGAAGAGACTTTTGGGAATTCCATCAAGGAAGTGCACAAATACGCATTTTTGTATATAATAGAAATTACTTATTTGCCACGTCTCCATTAAATAAATTACCAAAGCAAAACCTACAAGAAGTAATGGATTATCTATTAAAAGATAATGTATCACCATATTCTTTAGGAATCTATAACAACACCATCTTTTTATCTTACCGTACGCATTTGTCTGATATCTATTCTGACCATGCAGATGAGATAAAAGAAAATATTAAAAACTTAGCTTTAAAAGCAGATGAGTTAGATGACTTTTTTGTTGACAATTACGGCTGTGAAATGTCCATTGCAGCAAAAGTTTAAATCTCATAGTTAATCCTATTAGATGCCCTCATAAAATTGAGGGCATTTTTCATTAAAAAAATGTTCTAACTTTTATTTAACACCCGTTTACAGGGGTAACAAATTGCCCTCTTACAGTCTAAACTTATTCTCACTTACCATGCATCTTTGTATCATAATAATGAATTAATCATCAACAAAAACTAATTTTATGAAAACAATGAAACACTTTTTATTTATTGCTGCTTGTGCTCTTTCTTTAATGAGTTGTGGACGAGAAATACCAACTGATTTCGACTACGGAAAAGTTGAAGAAAATACCTATACCAATGACTTTTTTGGGCTAACCATGGAAATTCCCGATGGATGGCATGTACAAGACCAAGAAACCCAAAAGATATTACAAAATGAAGGTGCTAATGCTATTGGTGGTGAAAAGCTTGCAAAAGCAATAAAAGCTGCTGAAATTACTTCAGCCAATTTGCTAATGGCATCTCAATTTGACTTGGCTACATATCAAGATCCTAAAGTATTAAATTCTAATTTCACATTAGTAGCCGAAAATTTAGGTATTTCATCTGCTACTATAAAAGATGGAGATGCTTATTTAGAAGTGAGTAAAAAACAATTTAGAAACAATAATGTTCCTATTGAAATAAAAGGTGATACTAAAAAAATAGATATAGACGGGAAAACATTTCACTATTTTGATGGTGTATTAACAATGCAGGGCCTAAAAATAAAACAACGATACATGTCAACCATTTTAAATGGATTTGCAATACTTTATGTTGCAACCTATGGTTCAGATGATCAATTAGAAAATTTAATGCAAGTGTTAAATACAACTCGTTTTAAATAATTCCTTAACTATAAGGCATAAAAAAATCCGCTTAAAAGCGGATTTTTTTTATTTATGTCAATTCTAAAAGAAACTAAATATTTATTTCAATTTCTTTTTAACTGCTACTTCTTGGTAGGCTTCAATAACATCCAACTCTTGAATATCATTATAGTTTTTAATTTGGATACCACAATCGTAACCTTTAGCTACTTCTTTAGCATCGTCTTTAAATCGTTTTAATGATGCTAATTCACCATCAAAAATTACTACACTATCTCTAATGATTCTAATTTTAGAATTTCTGAATATTTTACCATCAGTAACCATACAACCAGCGATTGTACCCACTTTAGATATTTTATAAGTTTCTCTAATTTCAGCATTACCTGTAACTTCCTCAATCATTTCAGGAGAAAGCATACCTTCCATAGCATCTTTAATTTCATCTATTACTTTATAAATAATAGAATAATTTCTGATATCTATTTCTTCTCTATCTGCTAAAATTCTAGCATTTCCAGAAGGTCTTACGTTAAATCCAATAACAATTGCATCAGATGCAGAAGCCAATAACACATCAGATTCTGTTATAGCACCTACTCCTTTATGAATAATATTAACTTGAATCTCTTCTGTCGATAATTTCTGTAATGAATCTGTTAAAGCTTCTACAGAACCATCCACATCACCTTTTAGAATAATATTAAGCTCTTTAAAGTCGCCTAAAGCAATTCTACGTCCAATTTCATCTAATGTAATATGACGTTGAGTTCTAACCGATTGTTCACGTTGTAATTGATCTCTTTTAGATGCAATTTGTTTCGCTTCACGCTCATCATCAAATACTCTGAATTTATCACCTGCTTGTGGAGCTCCATCTAAACCTAAAATAGAAACTGGAGTTGATGGACCCGCTTTTTTAAGATTTTTACCACGCTCATCATGCATGGCTTTTATTTTACCACTATGCTTACCTGCTAAAAGATAATCTCCAATTTTTAAGGTACCTGATTCTACTAAAATTGTAGACACATAACCTTTACCTTTATCTAGTAAAGCTTCTACAACAGTACCAATTGCATTTTTATTAGGATTTGCTTTTAGCTCTAATAATTCAGCCTCTAACATCACTTTTTCTAATAAATCTTCTACACCAGTACCTACTTTAGCTGAAATATCATGAGATTGTACTTTACCGCCCCAATCTTCAACTAAAAGATTCATTTGAGCTAATTCTTCTTTTACTTTATCAGGATTAGCATCTGGTTTATCTATTTTGTTAATAGCAAACACTAAAGGAACGCCTGCTGCTTGAGCATGGCTAATTGCCTCTTTTGTTTGTGGCATTATAGAGTCATCTGCAGCAATTACAATAATCACAATATCAGTTACTTGAGCACCACGTGCACGCATGGCAGTAAATGCCTCGTGACCTGGTGTATCTAAAAATGTAATTTTTTGTTTATTAGGAAGTGTAACACTATATGCACCAATATGCTGTGTTATACCACCTGATTCTCCACCGATAACATTTGCCTTTCTAATATAATCTAGTAAAGATGTTTTACCATGATCTACGTGACCCATCACCGTAACGATAGGAGCTCTAGGCTCTAAATCTTCAGGATTATCTTCTATTTCTTCAACAGCTTCTTCAACCTCAGCACTTACAAATTCAACTTCATAACCAAATTCTTCAGCAACAATAGTAAGTGTTTCAGCATCTAAACGCTGATTCATTGTTACCATCATTCCTAATGACATACATGCTGAAATAATATCCGTAACCGAAACACTCATCATAGTAGCCAACTCACTTGCAGTTACAAACTCAGTAACTTTAATTGTTTTACTTTCTGCTGCTGCAATTTCTTGATCAATTTCCGTTTGTTGACGGTGCTGATCTCGTTTCTCTCTACGGTATTTTGCTCCTTTTCCTTTTTTAGATTTACCTTGAAGTTTTTCTAAGGTTTCTCTAATTTGTTTTTGTACGTCTTCTTCTGTAGGTTCTGCTTTTACAACAGCTTTTCTGCCTCTACCTTTTGCACCTGGTCTAAAACCAGTGCTTCCACTCCCTGAACGTGCAGCACCACCGCCGCCAGTTGTAGGCTTATTTATTCTCTTACGTTTTCTTTTACTAGCGTCTCCAACAGGTCTTCTTACGGTACTTTCTTTTTTCTCAGGTTTCTTTTTAGGTTTTTCAAATTGCTTTAAATCAATTTTTTCTCCAACCTGTTTAGGACCTGTTAATTTTTGATATTTGGTTTCTATTTTAATAGGCTCAACCACCTTATCTTCAATCTTTTCTACAACCTTTTCTTCAACAACCTCTTCTACTTTCTTTTCAGGTTTAGGCTCTTCTTTTTTAACAGCCTTCTTTTTACCACCTATTTTATCAATGTCTATTTTACCAACTTGTTTTAGACCTGATAATTTCTCTCTTTTTATAACTTCCGGCTCTACCTTTTTCGGGATCTCTTTTTTAGCAACAGGTTCTTCCACTACTTTTTCAACTTTAGCTTCCTCCTTAACTACTTTTTCCGCTTTTTTAACTTCTTTGCCCTCAATATCTATTTTACCAACTGTTTTTACACCAGCTAATTTTTCAGACTCAGTCTTAAAAATTTCCCTTTTCGCTTCTTGCTGTAAACGTTTTTTCTCTTGCTCTTGTTCTTGAACAATACGCAATGCTTCTTTCTCCTTACGTTTTTCTTCACCAACTTCTTTCGAAGCTACTTTTTTACTCTTATCGGTTTGAAATTCGTCCAACAGCACAGAATAAACCTCACCAGAAATCTTAGTTGTAGGTCTTGCATCTACTTCAAAGCCCTTACTGGCAAGATGTTCTACAGCTCTATCTAATGAGATGTTTAATTCTCTTAAAACTTTATTAAGCCTCAATGTTTTATTTTCAGCCATACAATTATTTAAATTACTACTTTACTTTTATTCGTTAAACCGATTACTACATTATTCTAATGTTAATCTTCAAACTCTTCTCTTAATATTTTTTGAACGTCGATTATAGTTTCTTCTTCTAAATCTGTTCTTTTCACTAAGTCACTAACATCCAAATCTAATACACTTCTCGCTGTATCTAATCCAATATTTTTAAATTCAGCAATTACCCAAGCTTCTATTTCATCAGAAAATTCTGTTAATTCTACATCTTCATCTGCAATACCTTCTCGCTGTACATCTAGCTCATAACCGGTCAATTGACTTGCTAAACGAATATTTACACCACCTTTACCAATAGCCTTTGATACCTGGTCTGGCATCAAAAACACATCAACTCTAGGCTTTTCACCTTCAACAGCTTCTTTAATTACCATAGAAGTAACCTTAGCTGGACTTAATGCTCTTGCTATAAATATTTGATCGTTCTTAGTGTAATTGATAACATCAATATTTTCATTACCTAATTCACGTACTATACCATGAATACGAGATCCTTTCATACCCACACAAGCACCAACAGGATCTATTCTATCATCATAAGAATCTACCGCTACTTTTGCTTTTTCACCTGGTATTCTAGCAACACGTTCAATAGTTATTAAACCATCGAAAACTTCTGGAATTTCTTGTTCAAATAATTTAACTAAAAATTCAGGTGCCGTTCTAGACATTATAATAGTTGGTTTGTTTCCACGTAACTCAACTGATTTTATGATACCACGAACAGACTCTCCTTTTCTAAAATAATCAGATCTTATCTGCTCACTCTTTGGCAACACAATCTCATTTCCATCATCATCGAGTAAAATTACAGCATTATGTCTAATATGATGCACTTCAGCACTATAAATTTCACCTTCTAAATCTTTAAATTGTTTAAAGATGTTTGTATTATCATGCTCATGAATTTTAGAAATCAGATTTTGACGTAAAGCCAAAATTGCTCTTCTACCTAAATCTTCTAATTTCACTTCCTCAGATACATCTTCACCAACTTCAAAATCAGGCTCAATTTTACGAGCATCAGATAATGAAATCTCCTCATTTGGTTCTTCTACTTCGCCATCATTAACAACGATTCTATTTCTCCAAATTTCTAAATCTCCTTTATCGGGATTTATAATAATATCAAAGTTATCATCAGAACCATACTTTCTTTTTAAGGCAGCTCTAAATACATCTTCCAGTATCGCCATAAGCGTTACTCTATCAATACTTTTATCATCTTTAAACTCAGAAAAAGACTCTATTAATGCGATGTTTTCCATCCTCTTTCAATTAAAATTTTAATTTCACTTTTGCTCGTTTTATACTTTCGTATCTTAAAACTGCTGTTTTAACAACAGTAACCTTCCCTTTACCAATTGGTTTTGGCTCTCTAACTTTCCATTCTAAGGTAATCGCTTCGTCATTAGCTTCTAAAAGTTTGCCTTCAAATTTATCAGTTTCTGTTTGAACCTCTAAATTTTTACCCAAATTTTTATAGTACTGTCTATTATTAACGAATGGTTCTGACAGTCCTGGTGAAGACACTTCTAATGAAAAGTCAGTAGTTTCTCTATCTAAATTACTATCAACACTTCGACTAATCCTCATACACTCCTTAATCGATACTCCTTCATCTCCATCAACAATAATAGTTATTGTATTATCTGGCGAGATTTTTAAATCAATTAAAAACAATTTAGGGTTTTCTTGAATTGCTTCTTCAACTAGTTTTTCGACTTGTTCTCTCACTTTTTTTATATAAAAAGAGGGGACTTTTCGTCCCCTCCATTCCAAACTATCTCTGTTTTCGACTGCAAATATATAAATTCTAACTCAGAATGACAAGAATCAGCGTTTTTTATCGTTATAAAGTTATAACTTTAAGCTTAACACAATTTAAATCCTATTCTAATGAAAAAAATACTTGTTCCTATCGACTTTTCGGATGAAGCAAAATATGCCTGTAAAGTAGCCGCTTCGATAGCTAAAAAAACAGGAAGTGAAATTATTTTATTGCACATGTTAGACATCCCAACAGATGCTATTGACCCTCTTGAATCAGACATTACCAGAGGCGGTGCTCAAACCATCCTTTTTATGAAAGGTATTCATAGACGTTTTGAAAAATTAAAAAAACAACCTTTCTTTGATGGTGTAAAAATAAATGAAAATGTTAAATTTCATAAAGCTTTTGAAGGCGTTATTGAAGAAAGTAAAAATAACAATGTTGATTTAATTGTTATGGGCTCTCAAGGCTCTACAGGTCTAAAAGAAATGTTAGTGGGCTCAAATACTGAAAAAGTTGTTAGACAATCAGACATTCCTGTTTTGGTTATTAAACAAGATATTGACAACTTTGAGATTAATAATATTATTTTTGCTTCAGACTTTGGGGAAGGCAGCAAAAAATCATTTCATAATGTAATTGATTTTGCAAATATGTTTAAAGCAAAATTACATTTACTTTTTATCAACACTGCTCGAAACTTTGAACCTACAGAAGTCACTAATACTAAATTGAAAAATTTTGTAGCCGATTTTGAAATCAAAGATTTCACCTTAAACACCTATAATGACTATACTATTGAAGAAGGTATTTTAAATTATGGTAAAAAAATTAATGCCGATATTATAGCAATAAACACACATGGAAGAAGTGGGTTAGCACAATTATTTAATGAAAGTATAAGTAAAGAGCTGGCAAATCATGCATTACGACCAGTAGTAACTTTTAAAATTTAAATATAAATTACATATTATTTACAAAAGGCTCTTTTAAATAAAAGGAGCCTTTTTTAATTGAGAAAAATTGATTAAATTAGAGAATTATAATTGACCCATTAACCACCACCTATGAAAACAATTCTTGTACCCATCGATTTTTCTGAAGAAGCAAAATACGCTTGTAAAGTTGCAGCCTCAATTGCAAAACAAACCAATAGTCAAATTATCTTACTACACATGTTAGACATCCCCTCTACCTCAGTAGACCCAATGACTGAAAGCAATTTGGGTGGTGGTGCACAAACGATATTTTACATGAAAACGATTCACAAAAAATTCGCAGAATTTAAAGCGTTTCCTTTTTTTGATGGTATAAAGGTGATTGAGTCTGTGATTTTTAAAAAAGCTTTTCAAGGTGTTATTGAAGAAAGTAGTAAAAACAAAGTGGAACTTATTGTTATGGGGTCACAAGGTGCCACCGGAATAAAAGAGATGCTAGTTGGCTCTAATACTGAAAAAGTAGTGAGACAATCTGATATTCCTGTTTTAGTTATCAAACAAGATATTGAGAATTTTAAAATTAAAAATATGATCTTCGCTTCGGATTTTAGCGAAAACAGTAAGAAAAATTTCCAAAAAGTGATTGACTTTGCTACACTTTTTAACGCTAAAATTCATTTTCTTTACATAAACACTATTCATAATTTTGAGTCTACTAGAGATTCAAGAGAAAAAATAAACAACTATATTTCATCTTTTAAACTAGAAGACTACACTGCTAACATTTATAATGACACCAGTATTGAAGAAGGTATTTTAAACTACGGTAAAGAAATAGACGCAGACGTTATCGCCATAAACACTCACGGAAGAAGTGGTTTATCACAATTATTCAACGAAAGTATTAGTAAAGAATTAGCGAATCACGCTCTAAGACCTGTTGTGACGTTTAAAATATAAAAAAAATCACATTTTAAATCTATTAATTAAATTAATCACAATTTATTGGCGATCAAGGCCCTATATTTACACTAAAATATTGATTTAATTATCTTATTTCATCCTATATCATCAAAGTCCTTGTATTTTACTATTTTTGAATAAATTATAAGTCGGAATTTACTTTATGAACAACCATGTTACCTTAAAACAATTAGCCAAAGAGTTAGGCCTATCGATCTCTACAGTATCGAAGGCTTTAAAAAATAGTTATGAAATAAATGACAAAACAATTTTAAGGGTTCAGGCATTAGCTAAAAAACACAATTACCGCCCTAATAGAATGGCGTTAAGTTTGAAAAACAATCAAACTAAAACTATTGGTGTAATTATACCTAACATCTTAAATTATTTTTTCTCTAAAGTGCTTTTAGGTATTGAAGACGAAGCTAATAAAAATGGCTATCAAATAATTATTTGTCTTTCTAACAACAAATATGAAAAAGAACTACAAAGTTTAGAATTACTAAGCGATGGTAGTGTAGATGGTTTTATTCTTTCAATTGCAAGAGAAACACAACGCGAAAAACATCATAATCATTTTAATAAAATTATAAAAGAAGGCTACCCTATTGTAATGTTCGATCGTGTTTCTGAAAATGTAAATTGTGACAAAGTTGTTATTGATGATTTTGAAGCAACATTTAATGCAACAAACTACCTATTAAAGCAAGGTCGAAAAAAAATTGCACTCATAAGCACGGTTAGCAATTTAGATATTGGAAAACAACGGACTGATGGCTATACGGAGGCATTAAAAAAACACCAGAATTATCAAAATGATGCTATTGTAGTCCCTATTACGGATAAGACTAAATATGAAAGTACTATAAGTGATATATTTAAAGAGCATAAAAATATAGATGCCATTTTAACCACGAATAATGTTTCTGCAGTAACTGCATTAAAAATGGCTCAACTGAATGGATATAAAGTACCTAAAGACATTTCTGTTATTGGTTTTTCTGACGATCAAATTTCTAGATTATCTCACCCAAAACTAAGTACGATAGATCAAAATGCTTTTGAGATGGGTAAAAAAGCAGTAGAATCACTAATATCTAGACTTGCAGAAAAATCAACTACTGCTTTCAAAACACAGGTTGTAAAAACAGACTTATTGGTTAGGGAGACTACATAGGTGAAATCAAAATTAAGAAACTGTTAAGCCCATAAATTGATTTAAAATAACTTTATACCTCTTAATATTTCATACCAATTACTGACCCTTAGTGAAAATATAAAAAAAATAATTGTAACTTGGTAGTTTAAACCCTATTAACCTACACAATTATTAAGACTTAAAAAGAAGTGAGATAATTCTGTGTAATCCCCAGTTTTAAATCATATAAATATGACTCGCAAATTCAACTACCTCGCCTACCTAGCACTTGCATTAATTTTACTTCAACAAACATCCGTTTTAGCACAGAAAATTGATAATTATAAATATACGAATCAGTATGACCTTATTGAAAATACTGTTAAGAATGAAAATAACTTTAACGGTTATACCAACTATTGGCATAATAATTACAACAATGTATACCGATATGGAAACCTATATAAAATGGAGATTCCAGATATTGAAAAAACGATTTTACAAAGTAAAGTAGATATTGCAGAGGATTTTGGTATTCCAGGATTGGTAATGCAAGAAGGTTTTATAAGCAATCTAATATCAGATGAGTACATAACACTGAACGAACCTTCTCTTAAAAACTTAGAGGAAGCACTCGAGAAAAACATAAATGTTATTGTTTTTGTGAATCCTAATTCTGATGTAGGTGAAAAAGTTATGGCAAAATTGCCAAAGACAAATAATTGGACTAACGAACTGACGAGTCATCAATTTAACGCAATTGATTTTGTTAAGATTAATGCTTTTTATCTTGAACTTAATCAGACAAAATTATTTGTTGTTAGTTCGAAAGATAAAACGACACGTAATAAATTTAAGACTCAAATTGACAACACTGAAATAGTTATTAAAAAATATGATTTTCATAAAGGTTGGTTTGGTGCGTTTACACTACTCAATAGCGTAACTATTACAAAAGGACATCCTATAGAAGTGATAGGTACTGGAATGAATGAAGGTAACAGTTGGTTTGTTTTTGATGGTTATATGGATTTTTTATCAAAAGATGAAATAGCCAAATGGGTAAAAAAAGTAGATTTACCTATCATCACTGATGTTGGTGCTTCTAATGTTTTTGGGGCTAAGGATTATGAAGGGTTTCAAATACAACAAATGTATGATGCCGAATCATGGGTCAAATTTGCTAAGGAAAAAGAAGGCTATGTATTCCGACAAGTATACGATACACTCGCTGACCCCTATAAATATGACGGATACTTTGCCAACGAAGGCAATAAAGAACAGATTGACAATAAAAATGTGCCATTTGTTTTAAAAACAGGTGCATTAGATAAAGGTGCCTTATCTAGCATGGTTTTATTCATAGAAAAAGGCGAAAAACTGAGTCAAAAATCTTTGTGGAATGCCATTCTCGATAGACGAGAAGTAGGTGTTTTAGAACAAGGTAAAATGATAGGACCAGCTACCTATAGAAATGCTCTACAAATGCTAGTGCTAGACAGAATTTTTCTCGAAAATTATTTTGGTGACCCTGTTAATGTAGTTGCCGAAGTAAAAGGCTATAATTTACAAGTAACAATTACAAATACTGCTAAAGTTCCGTTATCTGGAACTTTAGAAATAGCACTTCCCCCAGAAATAAAAATTGAGGGAAAATCTTCTGTTCAAATTAATCTTGACTCAAAAAGTTCAAAAACTCAATATTTTAACTTGGAACCAGAGGCAACAGCAACGAATAATACGAACCCTATCGCTGTACATTATAAATATAATGGGAAAAAGAAAAGTACCTTAACCATGTTGGATTTACCTCCTGCCATTTCGGTTCACCGACTTCTATATAGTCATGCTCCAAAGGTCAGCTACCCTGTAACTATTCATAATTTTACCAATAAATCTTCTTTCCCTGTGAATATTGAAGTTGTAAATATTAAAAATGAAAGGAAAGTTGTTTTTAAAACTTCCCAAATCTGCAATGCCACTATGGGCACTTTTAAAGACCTATTATTTGACTTGAAATTAAGAGCTGGAAATTATAAAGTAAAGGTATCTGCTTTAGGCCTTAATTACACATCACAATTGGGTGTTGGCAAAGCAAAAGGAAAACCTACTTTATCTGAAATTGATTTAAACAATGATGGTGTAAATGAGTATCGCATGGAAAACGATAGCGTACAGGTTACATTACTTGCAACAGGAGCAAGAGTTATTGAATATATTATTAAAAGTAGAAACGATAATATTCTTTTTAAACTATGGCCTAAAAAAGCTATTGATGATAAACGGTCTTTTAGAAAAAGGGGATATTATCCATACGGTGGATTTGAAGATTTTCTTGGTCAAGGGAGTATGGAAACCCACCAGGTATATAATTCTGAAATTATTAAAAAGGAAGGTGATTACGTACAAGTTAGAATGTGGACCGATTATTTTGGCAACCGCCTAGAAAAGACATTTACGCTTTACGGAAATTCTCCGTTACTGGAAATTAGGTTTGCATTAACTTTTATAAATCCCGAAGCTAATATGCTGGGTCCTCAACCCATACTTGAATTAGGAAAAAAACATTGGACAGAAGATGCATTTATGGTCCCTGAATTCGACGGCATCAATGAATATAGAATGAAGCCAGAAAAATACTATGGCCAGGCATTTGATGTAAAAGAAGGATGGAATGCAGGTTACGACACGGAAGAAGATATCACTTTTGTAGGTGCCTTTCCAGTTGATCAACCGTTATTTCTTCATATGTGGATGAACCATCCTAGAAATAGAGATGCACATCATTATTACACTGAATTTCAACCATGGCTACCTATCTTTCAAAAAAGCACGATGTATTTTTCGTATTATATTTGGGGAGCTGGAGGACCATGGGAAAATGGAGTTCAATCTTTAAGAGATCTTAATTTGATTAGCACAAGAAAAACGAAACTGTAAAATAAACAATCTTCAACTATTAATTTTATCAATATAAAAGCCCATAATGGGTATTTAATTAAAACAAACCAACACCAATCAACCAACATAAATAATTGAACACAATAGGTTGGCAAAAATTTAATCAGATGAAAAAAAGTCCATTTTATATATTAATTACTTTATCTTTTATATGCTTTTTTACGATACCTAGTTATGGTAATAATGGTAAAACGGCGGACTTGGAAATTGAAAAACTTGAATTGGGTTATCCTAGCCCCGCTATTCCTTTTTATCATTTATTGGCAGATGTAAAATTGCCTAATGCCTCAATCATAGAAGTAGAAGTTATTGTAAATGGAAAAACACTACGTTTTACCGATTTACATAGATCAAAAGACATCATGAATAGAAATAGACCAGCTCTGACACATCGCCCGCCTTCTGGTTATGGTTTATCTCAAGATGGAACATTATATACGAATCCTCATATTGTGGGCTGGGTAAAATGGGAACCAGGAAAACAATATAAAATAACCATAAAAGTAAGAACTAAAAAAGATATTCACGCATCAAAAAAAGATGTAATTCTAACGAGTACTAAAACAATTACAGCACCATCTGATGTTACAACTTTTGACAATAGTTGGAAAAACTACAAGTCAATCATTTTGTCTGAAACTGCCGGGCTAGACAGAAAAAATGAGCCTGTAGAAGTATTACTTCCATTTTATCCAGATGAAGCATTACATCTTAAACGTGAAATACGAGTGGTTTCCATTGACACCGAAACTCATGAGATAGAAGAAGTTCCAAGTCAGGTTTACGACATTAAAAAATTCTTAAAAGAAGATGATTTAGAACCAGATGCTGACGGAAAACCAACGCGAGAATCCCCAATTTGGTACGGTACCATTACGGCACGTGTGGCCTTTTTAGCGAATGTTCCGGCTAAATCGAGCAAAGTGTTTTTGATTTATTATAACAACGAAAATGCTTTAACAAAAATGTACGAAACTGATCTTAAAGTTCAAGGAGAAGCACCTGGACTTAGAATAGATAATGATATTTACACCATCGGTTTACACCCAGACTCAGGTCATTTAGATCAAATAACTTTAAAAAGTAAGCCAAATTATCCATTATTCCACCGCATGGAAACGAATGGTGCTATACATTGGAACCCTGGCACATGGGCTCCTCCACGTCCTTGGACCCATACCGCAGATTGGAAGCCACCTAAGAATGTAAATTATATTTCTGGACCAATTATCTCAACAGCCGAAATGTGGGACAACTTAAGAGAATTGCCAGAGGTTGACGCTTCAGTTCGTTATCAGTTTTATCCTGGCTTGCCTTATTTTATTAGTTCAACTACCATGAGAATTAATAAAAGAATTGATGCTATTGCACTTAGAAATGGCGAAATTGTATTTAAGCGAGAGCAGATGACCCATGCAGCATGGTACGATGTGATTAGCGACAGTGTTATTGTTTATAATGTTAAAGACATGCCAGATCTTACAGATATAAATATGGAAGCTGACACACCATGGATTACCTTTTATAATGAAGAAACTGGAATTGGTTTTAGTGGCATACAATTAAATTATTCAAATGCCGGATTAGAATCGAGACCTCGATTGCTCAATCCTTATATGTATATTACTGGCGGACCTTGGATTTATTGGGCTCGTGCATTATCCTTAAGTTTTTTATCATCAAATATGCAACAAGTAATCCCCGTTTTAGAAGGAAACTTCTTTGCCGAGAAATGGGCATATCTTACCTATGAAATTGAAAAAGGAGATAAACCCTATAGTCCAGTTTTATACTGGCAGAAAAGATTAAAGAATCCATTAAGAATTCGTTTAGTTGAGGAGGTAGATGACCGCGTTTCTAGAACGGTCAATGAAATTTTTATTGATGATGGAAAAAGTGGATGGGAGAATAGAAAAACAGGTAAACATTAATAAAACAAAATCTTAACATATAAAACAAGCATGTTAAGAGTATAGTCACGGAAGGGAATGATGAATAGCGAAAAGTCTCGACGCTTCGGGATGCCCCTTAAACAATAAATGTAAACTCATGAAATATCTATTGATTTTAGCTCTACTGTTCTGCTTGTCTTGTTCTTCACAAACCAAAACTTATCTCGTCAAGAAAACAGATAATGCTATTATAGTTACTGGAAATGGATCTGATAAGGCTTGGGAAGACGCCAATATTTTAACCGCATTTTTATACCCATGGCAATCTAAGAACCTACCTGCTACAGCATTTAAAGCTTTGTGGTCAGATACCCATTTGTATTTTCTGTACCTTGTAGAGGATAGCGAAATCATCACACCCGAAAGAGGTCTTGGAGAACTTGATGCTGTTAAATCAGATAGAGTTGAGATATTCTTTAAGGCAGCCGATGAAACTAAACCCTATTTTTCTTTAGAAATGGATGCTCTAGGAAGGTGTCTTGATTCTGACGCACAGTTTTTTAAAAATAATATTGATATCGATTGGAATTGGCCAAAAGATGATTTCGTTTTAAAAGCATCTCAAAATGAAGAAGGTTATACAGTAGAAGGGTCTATAAGTTTGGCTTCGCTTAGGAAGTTAGGTATTTATCAAGACGATGAAATTTTAAATGCTGGATTATACAGAGGCGAATATTATAGTAAAGAAGATGGTAAAACTGGAATAAAATGGATTAGTTGGGTAATAGCTAACCCTGATAAACCTAACTTTCATGTTCCTAATTCTTTTGGGATTCTTAAATTAGAAAAGTAAATATAACTTTGTAAAAACTAATTAGTTCAAATGTTACAATAACAGAAATTTTTAACGAAAGACGTCTATTGATAATTTAAGTCCAAATAAATCTCTTTTCGATTTAATGGACTTAAGTTGACAAGATGAGGAACATTTATTTTATGATAAAAGTTGAAATTTAATAGTTTACTACCTTTTAATAGATGGACAAAAAGGATTAAATATTATTTGTTATTTTTTAGAGGCAAAGGAAGTAATAATGTCCAATAAAATTGAATATGAATCCCTTATTAATAGGGTATTTCACTTAAACAAGAATAGTAAACTCGAGGGTGTTTTTGAACTAACTGAACCAAAACTGATTAATTAGGAATTTATGATTCAGGTGTTGCCTAAATTCTTTATTTTAAGAAATAAAATTAGAGTAATAGTGATTCAAAAAGCATGATCAAAATAAATAAAATGTCACAAAAACTTATAAAAACAAAAAAACGCCTAATAATCAATAGATTAAAAGACGTTTTGGTTGTCCCACAAGGACTCGAACCTTGAATGTCGGTACCAAAAACCGGTGTGTTACCAATTACACCATGGGACAAAATTCTATTTGCTTCTTTAAAAGCAGGTGCAAATTTAAACCAAACTTTTAAATTGACAAGTTTTTTTTAAGAAATTTTGCATCAAAAATTCTTTACTTCTATATACGATGTATAACGTCTAGATTCAAATACTAAAACAAACATGCCTTTTTAACATATTTTTAATATCAATTCTTTCTTAACATCAGTCCATCTCAAAAGAATATCAATAATAATTTAGTAAATTCGCCCACAAATAACTAATCATAGATGATGTCTTTCAATTATAAAAAGTGGAATAATATTTTAGGCTGGGTAACATTTGCAATAGCATTATTAACTTACACACTTACTTTAGAACCAACAGTTAGTTATTGGGATGTTGGTGAATATATCTCTACCGCTGTAAAATTAGAAGTTGGACACCCTCCTGGAGCACCCTTATTTCAAATGCTTGGTGCATTTTTTGCAATGTTTACCACAGATCCTGAAAATATAGCGATGATGTCTAACTTTATGTCCGCGTTGTCTAGTGCTTTTACCATTCTCTTTTTATTCTGGACCATCACTATTTTATCTAAAAAAATTATTTTAAATAATAATAATAATAATAATACGATTAACCAAAGTAATGCCATAGCTATTTTAGGTAGCGGTCTGGTTGGTGCTTTAGCCTATACATTTTCTGATAGCTTTTGGTTTAGTGCAGTTGAAGCAGAAGTTTATGCCATGTCTTCATTTTTAATGGCTCTATTATTTTGGTTAGGTTTACGATGGGAAGCAGAAATGGATAAACCTAGAGGTCACAAATGGCTGCTTATTATTGCATTTGTAGTAGGTTTATCATTTGGCGTACACATACTTTCATTATTGGTAATTCCTTCTATTGTATTTATCTATTTTTATAAAAGGTATGAAAATATTACCTCTAAAAAATTCATTATTGCCAATATAGTTTCCATTCTCGTACTGGCATTTGTATTTAAATTTTTATTCCCATATACCTTAGCATTTTTTAGTGCCTCAGAACTGTTTTTTGTAAACAGTATGGGAATGCCTTTTAATTCAGGAAGTATAATTGCAGGACTCATTGTTATTGCCGTATTTTATTTTGCAATTCGTCATACGCGAAAGAAAAATTTGATACACGCTAACCTCATCATTTTATGCTTACTCTTTATTATGATTGGTTTTTCTTCATGGGTAATGCTACCAATTCGTGCCAACGCAAACACAACTATTAACGAAAACAATCCATCAAGTGCTAGAGAATTACTAGCCTATTATAACCGTGAACAATATGGTGATGCTAGTATTTTTTACGATTCTTATTATTCTGAAACGCGTCAACAAGATCCAAATGATCCTTATCGTGATGATAAACCAAAGTATGAAAAGGATGAAAAAGCCGGTAAATATGTAATTGTAAACCATTACAAAGACGCCCGCCCAAATTATACTGATAAAAACAAAGGTTTTATTCCACGTATGGTTGATCCAAATCCTGGAGTTGTTGCTAATTACAAAGCGATTGCAGGCATACCAGCCAACAGTAAACGAAGACCTACTTTTGGTGAGAATTTAGGTTTTATGATTGACTTTCAATTTGGCTATATGTACGGCAGGTATTTTATGTGGAACTTTGCTGGTAGGCAAGATGACATTCAAGGAAATCTAGACAATCATGGAAATTGGCTAAGTGGCGTTACTTTTATTGACGAAATGCGACTGGGTTCTCAGCGTAATTTACCAGCAGAAGTTAAAGAAAATAAAGGTAGAAACACCTATTACTTTTTTCCTTTAATTTTAGGTCTAATCGGACTCCTATTTCATATTAAATATGATAAAAAGAATTTCTATATCCTATTTTTGTTTTTTGCATTTACAGGACTGGCAATTATATTTTACACCAACCCTAAGCCTTTTGAACCGCGTGAACGTGATTATGCTGTTGTAGGTTCTTTTTATGTTTTTGCTATGTGGATAGGTTTTGGCGTACTCGCCATTTACCAGCAATTTAAAGACAAAATAAATCCGAAAACACTGGCAATTGCCACATCCGCTATTTGCTTATTAGCTGTTCCTACTTTAATGGCATCGCAAAACTGGGACGACCACGACCGTTCAGGTAGATATGCTACTAGAAACAACGCAAAAGCTTATTTAGATTCGGCTCAAGAAAATGCAATTATGTTTACTATTGGTGATAATGATACCTTCCCACTATGGTATATGCAAGAAGTTGAAAATTACAGAACAGACATTAAATTAGTAAATACCAGTTTATTTGCAACCGATTGGTATATCGATCAACAAAAAAGAAAAACATATTTGGCTGATCCGATTCCTGGACAATTGGTTCATGACGATTATAAAACTGGCTCTTTAGATGTAGCATATCATATTGCTAATCCTGCCTTTAAAGATACCGCTATGGATATTAGGGCTTTTATGAATTGGATAGCCAGTAAAGATTCTAGAACCTATTTAGATTTAGATGAAGATGGTATACCTGAAAAATACTATCCCACTAATAAAATCAGGATTCCAATTGACAAAGCAGCAGTACTTAGAAACAATATTGTACCCCAAAAAGATGCAGATAAAATAGCACCTTATATAGATATTGAAGTTGACAAGCTAGGTTTACAGAAACATCGTATTCTAATGTTAGATATTTTGGCTCATAACGATTGGACTAGACCTATTTATTTCACCGGTGGTGCCAATGCTGATGACGAATATATTTGGCTTAAAGATTATCTTCAATTAGATGGATTGGCTTATAAATTCGTTCCAATATTAACACCAAGTAAAAGCTCTAACGGACGTCCAAAAAGTGTTTTAGACCTAGGTAGAATAGATACCGAAACCATGTACAACAATGTAAAAAAATGGGATTGGAGAAACAGCAATGGTGATATTTACGTAGATGTAGAAACACGTAAAAATGGCATTACCTTTAGAAATAGTTTAATACGATTGGCAGAAGCCTTTATTAAAGAAGGTAATAAAGAAAAAGCAGAAGAAATATTAGACCTTTCTATTGAAAAAATGCCTATAAAACGATATGGTCATTTTGGACTTGTATTAGGTTACCCAGATGCTTATTACCAAATTGGCAATAAAGAAAAAGCTAAAAATGTTGCCAATACCTTAGTTGATATTTTTCAAGATAGAATTGAATTTTATAGTGGGTTAGACAATTATGGTGTCTCACAACATTATGATGATATTGAAGGTACGTTAATGATGTATAACAACATCGTTGCTACCGTTGATGAAAATGACAAGGAATTTGCTGAGGAACTTAAAAAAGGATATATTGCTTCAATACGCTCTTTAGAAGGTGTTATTGAGTAATTGTTAGCGTTTAACAGTATAACGTCATTCAGAGAGTGAACAAACAGCATATTGACAGCTATTTAACATTCATGATGAGCGAAGAATCTTATTAAACTTTATTCAAATAATAATGAGATTCCTCGTTCCTCGGAATGACATTATTTTCAATACAAAAACACTAGTCGTTAATCCGTTTTCTATCTACAATGAACTCTTATTTTACAAAAATTCCAAAATGGATTAGGTCAGTTTACCCAAAACAAATATGGAATTTTTCTAATTCTAGAAAAGAGATTTTTCTCACTTTTGATGATGGCCCTACTCCCGAAATAACAGATTGGGTTTTAAACACGTTAGAACAATTTGATGCAAAAGCCACATTTTTCTGTATTGGTAATAACATTGAAAAGAATCCAACCATATTTAAGAACATCATTAAAGCGGGACATTCAGTTGGCAACCATACCTACAACCATGAGAAAGGTTGGAAAACCAAGAATGAAGATTATTTAAATTCGGCTCTAAAAACAGATAGAATCATTGAGAAGTTAAACCTTAAACCGAATAACTCCAAACTGTTTCGCCCTCCTTACGGTAAAATAAAAAGATCACAAACAAAACTTCTCTTAAAGAAAGGATACAAAATTGTCATGTGGTCTATTTTAAGTTGGGATTTCGACACATCTACTACTACTAATCAATGCTTTAACAATGTAATAAAAAACAATGAGCAAGGTGACATTATTGTATTTCATGATAGTGTAAAAGCCTTTGAAAGGCTACAAATAGTACTTCCGAAGGTGTTGGAATATTTTAGTGATAAAGGATTTGTATTTAAAAGGATAAGTTAATTAGCAATTTATCATAAACAGTAGTGAAACTCCTCGTACTACTCTTTAATAGCATAACAAGGTTGAAAAATTAATACATCATGCCTCAATTAAACGTACTGCTCTACTAAACTTATTAAGGTATTCGCATCTTGTTCTCCAGATTGACGCCATTTCATTTCGCCATTCTTGTAAATGATAAATGTCGGGTTACCTTTTATACGTAAAGCGTTTGCTAAGATTTCGTTTTTGTCAATATCTATCTTTATGACCTTGGCTTTATCTCCTAAAGCTGCAGCAACATCTCTTAACACTTTATGGAAAGTATTGTTATTTTCATTCCAATCCGCGTAAAAATCAATTAAAGTAGGAATACTTGAACTGATTAACTCACCAAATTTTGCCATAAAATATATTATTAAATATTAAACAATCTACTACGAGTTAAAGGGTTAGTTATACAAATATAACATTTTTAGATTATTTTTTAACCTTTTAACGTAATAACAAACATTTCTACTATAACCACTGACAATTGATAAACTAAATACGATATATCGATGATATCAATTGCTCAATAAAAAAAAAAAAATAAACTTATAATCATAATAAACAGAAACTACGTTTGCATAGGTAGCAAAACAAACTCAAAGCAATCCATAAATATATTTTTTAGCATTTATTTAACCATATTAACCATATTAATAATCTTCTCAGAATCGGAAATCGCCAACATTGTTTCGTCAAAAAAACGGTCGCTATTCATAGTAACATTAACTTTCTTTTGGGTACAGTATAATGAAGTTGCAGAAAAATGGATTTGTTTAAATCCAGCATTTTTAAATTCCAAAATAGTATCTATGTTCACACCACCACCTGGCATAATTTCAATAAATGCACCCGCCTTATCTTTAAGTTTTTTCAATAATTCAATTCCTCTTAAAGCTTGATCTTCTTGTCCTGAAGTTAAAATTCTTTTAACTCCAACTTCCTTCAACTCATCCAAGCTCTTAAGAGGATTAACCACCCAATCAAAGGCTCTATGAAAAGTAAAAGACATAGGTATTGCTAACTCAACTAACTCTTTTGTTCTTTCTAAATCAATTGAATTATCAGAATTTAAAATACCAGAAACTACACCTTCACACCCAAGCTTTTTACATAACACAATATCTTGCTTCATCACCTCAAAATCAGCGTTAGAATATGTAAAATCTCCACTTCTTGGACGAATTAAAACATGCACAGGAATCCTTAAATCTTGTTTTATCTTTTTTATCAATCCATAAGATGGTGTAATACCACCAACTGCCAATTCTGAACACAATTCAATTCGATCAGCCCCAGAAGCTTCAGCATTTACTGCAGATTGGTAACTATTTGCACAAATCTCTATTTTCATGGTTTACTATTTTAGCATTCCTTTTAGCATTAATCTACTGTTGTTAATCTAAAATCTGACAAAGTTATCACTGTTTTTAGTATCTTGCTTCACTTAATAAAAATCACTACTAAATAGTAATAATATTCAACTCAAAAATACAACTAATGAATCAAGAAAAATCATATCGCAGTTCCTTTATATTATTAACCGTATTATTTTTCCTGTGGGGATTTATAACCGTATTAGTTGATTCTCTAATTCCTCGCTTACGTGAATTGTTTACACTTTCTTACTTCCAAGCAGGTATGGTGCAATTTGCATTTTTTGGAGCCTACTTTATATTGTCAATCCCTGCCAGTTTTATACTTTCTAAAATTGGATATAAACGCGGAATTATATTAGGATTAATAACTATGGCTGTTGGATGTTTACTATTTTATCCTGCGGCATCCTATCGTGAATTTAGCATTTTTATGTTGGCCTATTTTATTTTGGCAGGTGGAATGACTGTGTTACAAGTAGCAGCAAATCCTTATGTTGCTGCCTTAGGTAGTGAAGATGGTGCTTCAAGTCGATTAAATTTATCACAAGCCTTTAACTCCGTTGGTACAGCTATTGCTCCTATAATTGGTGCATTATATATCTTAAGTGACAAAATAAAAACACCAGAAGAAATTAGTTCATTAGTGGGTGCTGCAAAGGAAACTTATTTGACTGCAGAAGCTGCGGCAGTGCAAACGCCTTTTATAGGCTTGGCAATTTTTATAGGATTAATTGCCGTTGTTTTCTTTTTTGCAAAATTACCAAAACTGATAAGTGAAGAGTCTACAGGTACCTATGCTCAAGCCTTTAAACAAAAGAATTTAATGTTGGGTGTTTTAGGGATTTTCTTTTATGTGGGTGCTGAAGTTGCCATTGGTAGCTATTTAATCAATTATTTTTTAGATATGAACCTCGTGCCTTTGGTAAGAGATAGTTCAGTAATGATGAATACAGCAAATTTTATAGCTAACCTTTTCCAAAAATCATTGGATGGTGCAGATGATAAGGCACTGTTAGGTATTTTTGTATTGTTCTATTGGACGGGGGCAATGGTAGGTCGTTTTGTAGGGTCATATTTAACCACTGTAATGAAACCAGGAAAAGTACTGGGTGTTTTTGCAACACTTGCCGTTACCTTAATTGTTATTTCAATGAGTACAACAGGGCTAGTTTCTATGTGGACAATTATAGCCGTAGGATTGTTTAACTCTATTATGTTTCCAACGATATTTACCTTAGCCATCGACGGTCTTGGTCCATTAAAACCAAAAGCTTCTGGTTTACTTTGTACAGCTATTGTAGGTGGTGCTATTATTCCACCTTTATTTGGATTACTTACTGATAATGTTGGCTTTAAAACGGCATTAATTTTTGTTATTTGTTGCTATGGATACATATTATTTTATGGATTGAAAAATACACGTAGTAAACATAAAAATGTTACAGAATACAGTTTGTAAAAAAACAGTCTGTATTGCTAAAACGGAAATGGAAATGCATGAATTAATCTAAATAACGACCAATAAATCAATATATGAAACGTAGAAATTTTATAAAAAACGCTTCCTTAAGTGGAGTTGGGCTAGCCATAGGAACTTCGTTAACAAACTGTGCAGAGAAAGCTCCTATTAAGAATGAAAAAATAATTGCATCCTCTGAAAAAGCGTCTTTACCATTGGTAATTGCAACTTGGAATTTCCCGAACGCCACAACCAAAGCTTGGGAAACATTTCAAGAAGGAAAATCGGCTCTTGATGCCGTTGAACAAGGTTGTAAAGTTGAAGAAGCTGATTTAAATAACACTACCGTAGGTAATGGAGCTTCACCAGACAGAGATGGTAATGTTACCCTAGATTCTTGTATAATGAACTCCAAAGGTGATTGCGGATCAGTTGTCTATTTACAAAACATTACACATGCTATTTCAGTAGCAAGAAAAGTGATGGAAGATACGCCTCATGTGATGTTAGCAGGTAAAGGAGCTGAACAATTTGCTTATGAAAGTGGATTTAAAAAAGAAGATTTATTAACTGAATCGTCTAAAAAAGCATGGGAAGAGTGGAAAGTAAAATCAGAATATAAACCAATTATTAATATTGAAAATCACGATACCATTGGTATGCTAGCGGTTGATAAGAATGGAGACATTTGTGGGGCATGTACAACAAGCGGATTAGCTTATAAAATGGCGGGACGTGTTGGTGATTCTCCTATTATTGGTGCTGGATTGTTTGTTGATAATGAAATTGGTGCTGCCGTTGCCACGGGATTGGGTGAAGAAGTTATGAAAACCGTAGGTAGTTTTTTAGTTGTAGAATTAATGCGACAAGGTAAATCTCCGCAAGAAGCTTGTGAAGAAGCCATAAAACGAATTGTATCCAAACCAAATAGCAATTATAAAAACTTTCAAGTCGGTTATATTGCCGTTAACAAAAAAGGAGAAACAGGCTCCTACTCTATCCATAAAAACTTTAGTATGAGCAAATTTCAGGATGGCAAAAACACAAATACCCAATCTGATTATTTTATTAAAGAAGAAAAATAATTTAAACCAAATACATACAATAATATAGACCTCACAATTCTTTAAGATTTGTGAGGTTTTTTATTAGCAAATAAAATATTTTATTTGTCTAAACAATCTTTGTAGATTTGAGCATACTTGAAAATACAACAATGTCTGCACAAAAACGCTTATTCTTACTCGATGCTTTTGCTTTAATCTTTAGAGGTTATTACGCTTTTATAAAAAACCCTATCATAAATTCTAAAGGTATGGACACCTCAGCCATAATGGGATTTATGAATTCATTACTAGATGTAATAAAAAGAGAAAACCCTGATCACTTAGCTGTGTGTTTTGACAAAGGTGGTAGTGTAGATCGTGTGGAAATGTTTGCAGAATATAAAGCCAACAGAGACGAAACACCCGAAGCTATAAAAATTGCCGTGCCTTACATACAAGAAATTTTAAAAGCCATGCACATTCCAATTATGGTAAAAGAAGGCTTTGAAGCAGACGATGTTATTGGCACACTAGCTAAAAAAGCTGAAAAAGAGGGTTACCAAACTTTTATGGTTACGCCCGATAAAGATTTTGCTCAATTGGTTTCTGAGAACATTTTTATGTATAGACCTAGATTTGGGGGAGGCTATGAAACTTGGGGTGTACCTGAGATACTTGAAAAGTTTGAAATTACTGACCCTTTACAGGTTATAGATTTTTTGGCAATGAAAGGTGATGCTATTGACAATATTCCTGGTTTACCAGGCGTGGGAGATAAAACAGCCAAAAAGTTCTTAGCTGCTTATGGTAGTATTGAAGGATTATTCGAAAACAGTCACGAACTTAAAGGTAAGATGAAAGAAAAGGTAGAGGCCAACGTTGAACTTGGACTTTTATCAAAAAAATTGGCGACAATCATGTTAGATGTTCCTGTGGAATTTGATGCTAAAGATTTTGAACTCGACCAACCCAACTTGCCTAAAGTTACTGAGATTTTTGAAGAATTAGAGTTTAGAAGATTATTGGTTAATCTTGAAAAAACTTTCGCCCCAAAAGATGAAAACATGGAAGTAAAGCCTCAAATACAAACAAAAAAAGAAGGAGCTAAAAACAATCCAACAGACAATATTCAATTTGACTTATTTGCAGCTCCTGGAACAGGAAGTAGCGAACCAAAAGTGATAGTTAACGGATTTAACTCCATTGAAAACACTACTCATTTTTACCAATTGGCAAACACGCCTCTTTCAAGAAAACTATTATTAAAACAACTACTAGCTCAAAAATCAGTGTGTTTTGATACGGAAACTACGGGTTTAAAATCTTTGGAAGTAGAATTAATTGGCATTGCTTTTTCATGGGAACACCACAAAGGTTTTTATGTTCATTTTCCAGAAAACCAAGAAGAGACGTTGCAAATTCTTGAAGAGTTTAGACCCTTTTTTGAAGACGAAGCCATTGAAAAAGTAGGTCATAATTTAAAATATGATATTAAGGTATTGTCCAATTATAATATCCCGGTAAAAGGTAAATTATTTGACACCATGATTGCACATTATCTGATAAACCCAGATATGCGTCACGGTATGGATATGCTAGCAGAAACGTATCTTAACTATCAACCGGTTCCAATTACAGAATTGATTGGTAAAAAAGGAAAAAACCAAGGCAACATGCGTGATGTTAAATTGGAAAAACAAACTGAATATGCGGTTGAAGATGCTGACATTACATTACAACTTAAAACACATTTTACTAAGGAATTAGAAGGTAGCAACCTTACCAAATTATTCAATGATGTAGAAATGCCATTGGTAGTAGTACTTTCTGCTATGGAAATTGAAGGAATTAACATAAATACTAGTTTTCTAAAAGAACTATCAGTAGCTTTAAATAAAGACATTGAACGTTTAGAAAAAAGTATTTATGAGCAAGCAGGAGAAGAATTTAATTTAGCATCTCCAAAACAATTGGGGCCTATTTTATTTGACAAGCTTAAATTAGTAGACAAACCAAAAAAGACAAAAACAGGTCAATATTCTACTGCTGAAGATGTCTTATCCTTCTTAGCGAAAGACCATCAAATTATTAGAGATATTCAAGAATTTAGACAATATAAAAAATTACAAAGTACCTACGTAGATGCGTTGCCTAATGAAGTAAACCCGAAAACAAATAGAATACACACAGTATATGCTCAAGCGGTCGCCGCTACGGGTAGATTGAGTTCTAACAATCCTAATTTACAGAACATTCCGATACGAACTGAACGCGGAAGACAAGTACGAAAAGCATTTATCCCAAGAGATAAAAATTATACATTGTTGGCAGCGGATTATTCTCAAATTGAATTGCGAATTATTGCCGCATTAAGCAAAGAGGATAACATGATAAATGCATTTAAAAACAAAGAAGATATCCATGCTTCTACTGCAGCTAAAGTTTTTAATGTCCCAATTAGTGAAGTAACTCGTGAACAACGTGGCAATGCGAAAACAGTAAATTTCGGAATTATATATGGGGTTTCTGCATTTGGCTTGAGTAATCAAACCTCGCTGTCACGAAGCGAAGCAAAGGAATTGATTGATACCTATTATGAAACCTACCCTAAATTACGCAGTTATATGGATGGTCAAATTCATTTTGCTAGAGAAAATGGTTATGTGGAGACCGTGTTAGGTAGACGTCGATATTTAAAAGATATAAATTCTCGTAACGCTATAGTTCGAGGAGCCGCGGAACGTAATGCTGTAAATGCCCCTATCCAAGGAAGTGCCGCTGACATTATTAAATTAGCAATGATTAATATTTACAAACGCTTTCAACAAGAAAAATTTAAAAGTAAAATGTTATTGCAAGTTCATGATGAATTAGTTTTTGATGCACACAATGATGAACTGGAAATTATAAAACCCATCATTAAACAAGAAATGGAAAATGCATACAAATTATCCGTACCTTTAGATGTTGAGATTGGATTAGGTGAAGATTGGCTAGTGGCTCATTAGAACTCAATCAAACTTCAAGATAGATAAAAAAGTAACTAATTATTTAAAAAAAATACCATGGCAAAATCACAAGATTCAAAGAAAAATGTAAAAAAAGAACCTCTTTTAAGTGCAAAAGAAAAGAAGCAAGCAAAAAGAGATAAAAAAAATAAAAGAGAATAGGTTAATCTATTCAATTAGTAACCAACGGCTCTCGAATCAAAACTTCTAGAGTCAGCGGCACCATAAACGTTACTGTTTTTATGATCTATGGTTATACCCATGGCTTGCCCTTGCATATTTCTAAAGTACACTTCATGCCCCAGTGCCTCATATAATTTTTGGGTATCTGGTGAAATACCAAATTTTTCAAAAGAAGTTTTATTCGGAAACCATTGATGATGAATTCTCGGTGATTCTATTGCTTGAGCAATATTCATATCATAATCAATTACATTTAAAATAACTTGTAAAACGGTGTTAATAATGGTTCTTCCTCCAGGACTACCAATAACAATTACAGGTTTACCATTCTTAGCAACAATAGAAGGTGTCATACTCGATAACATTCTTTTTTCAGGCTGCACTAAATTTGGCTTAGTACCAATTAAGCCTTTGGAATTTGTATAACCAGGAATAGGGTTGAAGTCTCCCATTTCATTATTTAATAAAAAGCCCGCACCTGCTACAACATATTTATTACCATAACTATTCTCTAATGTATATGTCATAGAAACGGCATTACCTTGTTTATCAACCACAGAAATATGCGTAGTTTCAGGACTTTCAGGTACTAAATGTTTTGCATTAAAATGTGCGGAGTCACTTAATGAAGCCGTCTGTAAGTCAATACTAGATCTTAAATTATTAGCATGCTCTTTTGACAACAACTTATCGATTGGCAAATCAGGATTAAAATCTGAATCTCCTACAAACTCAGCTCTATCAGAAAAAGCTCTTCGCATCGCCTCTGTTATCACATGCAGAGAAGCTGCTGAGTTATGACCCATTTCTCTCAAATTGTAACCCTCCAATATATTCAACATTTCAATCAAAGCAATTCCTCCAGAACTTGGTGGTGGCATACCTACAATTTCATATCCTCTATAGGTTCCCAAAACAGGTGTTAATTCCTGTGCTTGGTATTTAGCTAAATCTTTTTTTGTAATAATCCCTCCGTTTTTCTTCATGAAATCGGCAATTAATTCTGCCGTTTTACCTTTATAAAAACCATCTGCTCCTTTTTTCTGAATTCTTTTTAAAGTCTCTGCTAATTCTGGTTGTCTAAAAATTTCACCAGGTTTATAAAGTGTATTATCGGCTTTTAAAAATGCTTTAGCTGTTGACGGGTATTTAGATTTATTTTTTGCAATAAAATGAACAAACCATTCATTACGATAACTTGCCGGATACCCCTCTTCAGCCAATTTAACGGCAGGAGCCACTAAATCTGACCATGGTAATTTTCCCATTTTTTGATGAGCCAAATATAAACCAGCAACTGTACCTGGTACTCCCGTCGCTAACAACCCATCATGATTTGAATTATTTTTTATTTTTCCATCTTTTCCTAAAAACATAGATTCTGATGCGGCTAATGGAGCTTTTTCCCTAAAATTATACGTTGTTTTTTTACCGTCATCTCCATAATAAACTAAAAATCCACCACCGCCAATATTACCCGCAGATGGCAAGGTTACTGCCAAAGCAAAAGCTGTTGCTACAGTAGCATCAATGGCATTTCCACCTTTTTTAAGAATATCACTACCAACTTCAGATGCTAAATAATGACTAGTAACAACCATTCCGTTTTCCGCTGGAGCAGGTGTTTTTCCACTTTGGGCAAAAATTGGACTAGAAATAAATAATAAACCAAATACAATTTTTTTTAAGAAGATATTCATGGAAGTTAGATTTGTAGGTAAATAACAAACCTAACCAAAATATAGGTAATATGCAATAGAAGTGCTCAAAGCATAACACTTGTTATCATTCATCTAAAAAGTTGTAAATTGAAAAGTAAAATTTCTCAACAAATGAAAACAATGACTTGTAAACAATTAGGTGGTGCTTGCGAAAAAGAGTTTAATGCGAATACATTTGATGAAATTGGTGAATTGAGTAAGGTTCATGCTATGGAAATGTTTCAACGTGGAGATAAACCTCATTTAAAAGCAATGAATGAAATGAGCGAATTAATGAAATCGCCTAATGCAATGAATGCTTGGTTTAACAAGAAGAGAAAAGAATTTGATACACTTCAGGATGAGCAATAAGAAAAGCTAAACCTTTTAGCATTTAAATCAAAACGATAATTACAATAGCGGAATAAATTAATACATTATAAAAGTAAGGAACTGGTTTTTATGTCGTCTCTTTAAAGAACATGAAACTAAAAACGTTCATTTTATTTTTATCACTGTTTAATACGTCAATAATCATTGCTCAAACGTGTTGCTCTGGAGGGATTCCCCTTTCAAATAATTTAGGTTTAGCTACTTTAGAAAAAGGTAGTTTACAAATTGGCTTACATTATGATTATAATAATTTAAATACGCTCAATAGCGGTACACAAAAACTAAATGACGATTCAAGACTACGCATAACACATAGTGTACTATTAAACACCGGCTATTCATTAACAAACAATCTATCCATTGAAGGGCTTTTTACATGGGTAAATCAACGAAGAAAAATAACACAATTTGGGAATGAAAATTTAGATCAAACTTCAGGTATTGGAGATGCAGTTTTATTATTGAAATATAATTTTAAAAACATTTTAGGAAAAAATAGCACTATTAATCTTGGTACAGGAGCTAAACTACCCATTGGCTCTTCAACCAAAACAAACAATCAAGGCATTACGTTTAACGCCGATTTACAACCTGGAAGCAACGCTTGGGATATTCTTTATTGGTTTGCAACTTCTAAAAATTTTGATTTTAGACCTTCATTTACCATATCAACACGGTTTGTTTATAGAAGTACAGGTACTAACAAAAGTTACTTCGGTGATAGTACTTATAAATTTGGTAACGAAGTGCAGTCATATTTACAGTTTTCAGATGAATTTCTATTTCTAAAAACATTAATCTCACCAAGTATATCGATAAAATATAGAAGTGCAAGTCAAGATAAAATTAGTGGTTTTAACCTAGAAAATACTGGTGGAAAATGGATATCTGTTATTCCTAGTTTTTTAATTAATGTAAGTCAAAATTTAGCTTTTTCTACCAAGGCAGAAATTCCCATTTATGGTAACGTTGACGGAACACAACTAACTCCAACATTTAGATTGACAACAGGCTTTTTATATAAAATTCCTCGAAAAAAAAATAATCTAATCTTAAATTAAATATTATGAAGAATAAATTTCTATTCACTTTTTTAATTTTA
The DNA here is from genome assembly GCF_003449015.1 of Aureibaculum luteum. Lineage (GTDB taxonomy): Bacteria > Bacteroidota > Bacteroidia > Flavobacteriales > Flavobacteriaceae > Aureibaculum > Aureibaculum luteum. The sequence goes on from NZ_QRGD01000003.1 coordinate 543,729, forward strand.
GCAATACTTATGTCATGCACTAATAACAATGACGACATTCCTGATCAAATTACTGATAATAATAATAATAATAATAATGATACCATAACAAATAACAATGAAGATTCAGCATCTTGGCTAATTCCTATTAAAGAAGTTAAAGACGGTGGTCCTGGAAAAGATGGTATCCCATCGATAGATAATCCTAAATTTGTTGATGCTTCTACCGCAGATTTTTTAAATTTTAACGATCTGGTTATTGGTATTATAGATGGTGATGAGATTAAAGCATATCCTCATTTAATTTTAGATTGGCATGAAATAGTAAATGATGAAATTAATCAAAAATTTGTGTCCATCTCATATTGTCCATTAACAGGAACTGCATTTGGGTGGAGAAGTAATTCAGGTGGCAAAAAATCTACTTTTGGTGTTTCGGGACTATTATACAATACTAATTTAATTTTATATGACCGAAATACAAATAGTAATTGGTCTCAATTAAAATTGCAATGTGTAAATGGCCCACTTATTAAGAGTAAGCCAAGTGTGGTCAGTGTGGTTGAAACAAATTGGGGCACTTGGAAAAAACTATACCCAAATACAAAAGTGATGACTTTAGAGACAGGCTTCGATAGAGATTATGAATTTTATCCTTATGGTGACTATAAAACAAATCAGAATTTATTCCTTTTTACTGCCACCCCATCAAATAATGCTTTACCAAATAAGGAAAGGGTGTTTACTATTATAGATGGCAATGAAGCAAAGGTTTATCAATTTAATAAATTTAACAATGGTAATGTAATTAAAGATGTTTTTGGTGGTATAAATTATCTTGTTGTTGGTAACGGTAGTATTATCAACGCTTTTGAACTCACATTAGAATATAGGAATTTAAATTTCGAATACGCTTTTAATGATTCCGAAATCTTTTTTAAGGATAATGAAAATAATAAATGGTCCATTTTCGGAGAGGCTCTTGAGGGTCCAAGAAAGGGACAACAATTAAATAAGCCAAAATCTGTGGTTAGTTTTTGGTTTGCTATTGCCGCTTTTTATCCTGATCCCAAAATTTTTTAAAAAATTACTGTACAATTTTAAAACTTAACGTTTCCATAATTTAAAACAATCTTTATTTCCTTTAAAATAGCTTCACCTTTAACGTAAAATGGTTATGTTTTATACAGCACAAAAAATATAATTGCCCCTAAATAATTGCCCTAAAAATATATCTAATACACTGTTTGTTATGTAAATAAATAGTAGTATCTTTGCAAACCCTTTTTCAAGGGAAAAACAATATATTATTAATAGACAAAAACTAATCGTGTGAACACATTAAGTTACAAAACAGTTTCAGCTAACAGAACCACTGTAAAAAAGGAGTGGGTTTTGGTTGATGCGGACGGACAAACATTGGGTCGTTTAGCTTCTAAAGTAGCAATGCTTATAAGAGGTAAGTACAAACCCAACTACACACCCCACGTTGATTGTGGTGATAACGTAGTAATTATTAACGCAGAAAAAATTATCTTATCAGGAAAGAAGTGGACGGAAAAATCTTATATCCGTCATACAGGTTATCCTGGAGGTCAAAGATCGCTTACTGCAACAGAGTTGTTTAAAAAAGATCCAACTCGTTTAGTAGAAAAAGCAGTAAAAGGAATGCTACCAAAAAACAAATTAGGTAGTGCTTTATTTAGAAATTTAAATGTTTTTGTAGGTACTGAGCACAACAAAGAAGCTCAAAAACCAAAGACTATTAACCTTAACGATCTTAGATAATGGATATAGTACATAAAATAGGTAGAAGAAAAACGGCAGTTGCCCGTGCTTATGTTTCTAAAGGAAAAGGAAACATTATCATAAACAATAGAGAATTAAACAATTATTTTACTACAGGAACTTTACAATATAAAGTATTGCAACCATTGACATTAACTGATAATGACAAGAATTACGATATTAAAGTTAATGTATTTGGTGGTGGAGTTACAGGTCAAGCTGAAGCAATTCGTTTAGCCATAACTAGAGCCTTAGTTTCTATCGATCCTGATTATAGAACGATTCTTAAACCAGAAGGGTTACTAACAAGAGATCCAAGAATGGTAGAGCGTAAAAAATTCGGTCAGAAAAAAGCCCGTAAAAAATTCCAATTCTCTAAACGTTAATCATATTTTTATTAATTATAAACAGTTTAAGTTTAGCACCCAAATAATTAAGACTCATGTAACATGGCTACTTAGTTATTGCTAAATAAGGAACGTAAACAAAAAACAAAATGAACATTCAAATTCAAGAGTTATTAGATGCAGGTGTACACTTCGGTCACTTGACAAGAAAATGGAATCCAAACATGGCTCCGTATATTTATACAGAGCGTAATGGAGTACATATTATCGATTTGTATAAAACTTCAGCTAAAATTGAAGAATCTGGGATTGCTTTAGAAAAAATAGCAGCTTCTGGTAGAAAAATTTTATTTGTAGCTACTAAAAAACAAGCTAAAGATATCGTTGCTGAGAAAGCGGCAAGCGTTAACATGCCTTACATTACTGAAAGATGGCCAGGCGGAATGCTTACCAATTTTGTAACTATTCGTAAAGCAGTTAAAAAAATGGCTCAAATTGATAGAATGAAACTAGATGGTAGTTTCAATGCTTTATCGAAAAGAGAAAAATTACAGATTGATCGTCAAAGAGCTAAATTAGAAAAGAATTTAGGTTCTATTTCTGATATGACGCGTTTACCAGGTGCTTTATTTGTAATTGATACTAGAAGAGAACATATTGCTATTGCTGAAGCTCAAAAATTGAATATTCCAATTTTTGCTATGGTTGATACAAATTCAGACCCTAGACCAATTGATTTTGTAATTCCTTCAAATGATGATGCTTCAAAATCTATCAATAAGATTTTGTCTTACACAACTGAAGCTATTGCTAAAGGTTTAGCAGAAAGAAAATCTGATAAAGATTCAAGCAAAGATGATGCCCCTAAAATTTCTAAAAAAGTAGAAAAAGCAAAGGCAAAAACTGAAGAAGTAATCGTAGAAGAGAAAAAATAAATTATTGTATAACCTAAAATTAATGATTTTAGTTCTACTGAATTCATTAATAGATTAAACATAAAAACTATGGCAAAAATTACAGCCGCAGAAGTAAATAAATTAAGAAAAGCTACCGGTGCTGGTATGATGGATTGTAAAAATGCATTAGTAGAAGCAGAAGGTGACTTTGATAAAGCGATTGACGTTTTACGTAAAAAAGGTCAAAAAGTTGCTGAAAAAAGATCTGATAGAGATTCTTCAGAAGGTGCTGCAGTTTCTAAAATCAATGATTCTAACACCGCCGGTGTTGCTATTGTTTTAGGATGTGAAACTGACTTTGTTGGTAAAAACGAAAATTTCTTAGCTTTAGCAAATAGCTTTGCTGAGAAAGCAATCAACTTTAATACTAAAGAAGACTTTTTGGCTTCTGACTTTGATGGAATGACAGTTGCCGATAAATTAGTTGAACAAACTGGTGTTATTGGTGAAAAATTAGAACTTACTGCTTTTGAAAAATTAGAAGCACCTTATGTAGGTACTTACGTGCATATTAATAAAATTGCAGCCTTAGTTGGTCTTTCATCTAAAGTAGACAATGCTGAAACTTTAGTAAAAGATGTTGCAATGCAAGTTGCTTCTATGGGAGCATCAACATTATCTTTTAAAGATTTTGATGCAGATTTCGTAGCCTCTGAAACGGAAGCTAGAATTGCTGTGATTGAAAAAGATAATATTGAATTAGCTCGTTTAGGTAAAACGCTTAAAAACGTACCTCAGTTCATTTCTATGGCTCAATTATCGCCTGAAGTGTTAGCTAATGCCGAAGAAGCTGCTAAAGCAGAACTTAAAGCTGATGGTAAACCAGAAAAAATTTGGGATAAAATTCTTCCAGGTAAAATGGAACGTTTTATATCAGATAACACAACATTAGACCAAGAGAAATGTTTATTGGATCAAAACTTTATTAAAGATGAGAAGATAAACGTTGCTAAATATGTAACGTCTTATGGAGATGTTTCTATTACAGACTTTAAACGTGTTTCTGTAGGATAAGCTTTAATTAAATTTTTCGCTCATTAAAAAGTGGAAAAATAATTTTCTTAAAAATAATTTCAAAAACCTCGTCAAATGACGAGGTTTTTTTATTTTTGAAATGCTTATATTTGTCAAACTTTCATAACAAATGCAATACAAAAGAATTCTATTAAAACTAAGTGGAGAAGCCCTAATGGGTGATCAAAATTACGGCATAGACCAAACCAGATTGAAGCAATATGCTTTAGAAATTAAAAAAGTAGTTGAAAGCGGTGTTGAAGTTGCTATAGTTATTGGCGGCGGAAATATTTTTAGAGGCCTATCAACTGAAGGTAGTAACATTGATAGAGTTCAGGCCGATTATATGGGTATGTTAGCTACTGTAATTAATGGTTTAGCCTTACAAAGTGCCCTTGAAGATGCTGAAGTTCAAACCCGCTTATTAACAGCAATAAAAATGGAACAAATTGCAGAACCTTATATTAAAAGAAGAGCTGTAAGGCATTTAGAAAAAGGCAGGGTAGTAATTTTTGGTAGTGGAACAGGTAACCCTTTTTTTACTACCGATACGGCTGCAGTATTAAGAGCTATAGAAATTGATTCTGATGTAATCTTAAAAGGGACACGAGTAGATGGAATTTATACGTCTGATCCTGAAAAGAACATTAATGCTGTTAAGTTTGAAAATATTACGTTTAAAGATGTAATGAATAAAGGCTTAAAAGTTATGGACATGACAGCCTTTACATTAAGTGAAGAAAATAAATTACCTATTATTATATTTGATATGAATAAAGAAGGCAATTTGATGAAATTACTCTCTGGAGAAAATATTGGAACAAAAGTTGATATAGAAATTTAGAATTATTTTATTATGAACGAAGAATTACAATTTATAATAGATACTGCTAAAGAACAAATGGATAATGCAGTAGAACATTTGATTAAAGAATTGGCAAATATAAGGGCTGGTAAAGCATCCCCTGCCATGTTAAGAGGTGTAATGGTTGATTACTACGGCACCAAGACCCCATTAAGTCAAGTAGCAAATGTTAATACACCTGATGCAAGAACACTAAGTGTTCAGCCCTGGGAAAAAAATATGTTGCAAGAAATTGAAAGAGGTATAATGTTTGCCAATTTAGGACTTAATCCTATGAATAATGGTGATTATATTATCATTAATGTTCCGGCTTTAACAGAAGAACGTCGTAAAAATCTTGCAAAACAAGCTAAATCTGAAACTGAAAATGACAAAATTAGCATAAGAAATGCCAGAAGAGATGCTAATCACGATATAAAAAAGTTGGATGTTTCCGAAGATTTACAAAAAATTGGTGAAGAAGAAATTCAAGTACTTACGAATAAATATATCAAAACTATAGATGATTTATTTGATATAAAAGAGAAAGAAATTATGACAATATAATTACATTTCAATAGTAATTTTATGTCAAAAGCATCGTGTAAACAGATGCTTTTTTTATTTTAATATTATAATGTACCCTATTAAGCGACTTAGTGTCTTTTTATTCTTTCTTGTTCCTTTTTTAGGAATGGGACAAACTAATATTTCTGGTATTATTAAGGATCGTAAATCCAAAACCCCTCTTCCATTTGCTACCGTAATTACCAACACTGGTATTGGTACCATAACGGATACAGAAGGCCGGTTTAATATCTCATCAAAAAACATCTTTTCTGCACTTACAATTACCTATGTAGGTTACAATAAACAGAATGTTATAGTACCAAAACAAAATAATTTTATAACTATATTATTAGACGCAAGTTCTGAAAACTTAGGTGAAGTATTAATTGTTGCAAAGGAGAATCCTGCCTTAGCAATTATTAGAAATACGATAAAGAATAGAGATAAAAATAATATTTCAAAGGCCTTACAAACATTTAAATACAAGCTTTACAATAAATTACTCGTTACTGCTAATCCTGATTCAATCAGTGGAACAATTGATTCCGTTTTTGTTAAAAAAAATGACAGCCTAGTTTTTGTTGCACTAGACTCTGCCAATTACAACTTTAAAAAACAAATCAACAGACATCATTTATACATAACGGAAAAAGTTGCCGAACACACATTTCAAAGAGGTAAAAACAAAAAAGAAACTATTTTTGCCACACGCATGGCAGGGTTTAAAACCCCTATTTACGAATTTTTAGCATTAGATATTGAGAGCTTCTCGTTCTATGACGAAGTTTACACACTGTTAGGCAATAATTACATAAACCCTTTGGCTAAAAATGCCTTAAAAAAATACAATTATAAAATACTTGACACTATATATAATGAGCAAGGAGCTTCTTATATGATTCATTACAAACCCAAACATAATAAGGATGTTGCAGGTTTAGAAGGTCTCTTGTACATTCATGAAAAGAGTTTTGCTCTCGAAAAAGGGATTGCTGAGTTAAAAGGTATTGTAGCAGTGCAAGCTGTTCAAAATTTCACATACAAAAATGAAGAAAACATCTGGTTTCCTGACGAAACAACTATTAGTATTCGAAAAGGTAAGAATAAAGAAGATGTCTCAATTTTTGGCGAAGTTATAAAATTCTCTGAAAATGAAACACAAAACGACTCAATTGTAAATCCAAGGGAAAAAGATTTTACCGATGCTACGTATTTAATATCAAAAAGTAAAATATACGATATAACTATTAATGAACCTATACGCGTAATTAACTCTGCTTCCTCAATAGAAATTGATGATTATGCTGCAGACAGAAATGAAGATTTTTGGAATACATACAGAACCGATTCTATAACCTCACGTGGTTTGGAGGCTTATAAAGTTTTAGATAGTCTATCAGAGTCGGAAGGTGCTGAAAAAAAACTAAACATTGCCAGAAAAGTATTAAAAGGCTATTACCCGACAAAATATTTTGATTTAGATTTAAGTAAAATGATTAATTTCAATAATTATGAAGGCTTTAGGTTTGGTTTAGGAGGTGTTACAAACCCCACATTCTCAAAGATATTTCAACTAGAAACTAATGCTGCTTACGGATTTAAGGATAAAACAATAAAGTATCATGTTGGTGCAGCTATAAGGCTTAGTAAGACTAATAATAGCTGGATTGGTGCTGGCTATACGGATGACTTGCAAGAAGCGGCTAAACTAGACTTCCTTTTTGAGGAAACATCATTTGCATTAATCAATCCTAGAAATTTAAATATAGGTCAGTTTTTTAATTATAAAACTTTTAATATCAATTTTAAACATGATATTCTACCCAATTTAGAAACAAAACTAGAAATGAGTCGTGGTAGCTATAACCCTAAGTTTAACTATCAATTTATAACAAATAATTTAGTCTATTCTGAATATAATTTAACAACAGCAACTGCTGCCCTAAAATGGACTCCATTCAGTAGATATTTAAATACACCGGAAGGAAAATTTACTATTAAAAATGGTTTTCCAAAAATTACGGTGCAGTTTGCAAAAACTTTTAATGATTTTTTAGGTGGCAATTTAGAATTTAACCAACTTAAATTAAAATATGAACACGATATAAAGTTCTTAAACAAGAGCTCTACAAATTTTTTAATACAAGGAGGGTATACTTTTGGAGATGCTCCCTTAACCCATTTATACAATGCTACACCTAATTATTCTTTTGCAAACCCTTGGCGTAAACGTATTAATTTCTCAGGTACAAACGCATTTGAAACTATGGCATTTAACGAATTTATTTCAGACAGATATGTTTCCATTCAAGGGCGATATAATTTTGATAGATTTGAAATAACTAAAAAGTTTAGACCAAGTTTAAGCTTAATTTCTAGATTTGCTATCGGATCCATAGAAAGTGCTAGTGAGCACTATGGTGTTTCATTTAAAAAAATGAATAAAGGTTATATGGAATCAGGAATAGTTTTAAACCATTTATTTAAAGGTTTTGGCGTAAGTTCCTTTTACCGGTATGGCCAATATAGCAATGCTAAATTCTCAGATAATTTAGCCGTAAAACTAACTTATGTGCTTAGTCTAGGGTTTTAGCTTATTTTAGTACCTTTGCAGCATTATAAATAGACAACTTTTTAATGAATTTTTGGACATACATTGCACGTATAATTATTAAAGGAAGGATTCCTATATTAATAATTCTAGCCTTTATTACTTATTTATTAGCAACGCAAATGAAATACATGCGTTTTTCGCATAGTGAAGCTAATTTACTACCTAAAAACCATGAAGTAAATCTAGAATACAATAAGTTTTTAAAAATCTTTGGTGAAGAGGGCAACTTAATAATACTTGCCGCACAAGATTCCACAATATATACTGCTAAAAAGTTTAATAATTGGAACAAACTCTCCAAACATTTAGATACTTTACCACAAATAGATTTTACGGTTTCAATTGGAGACATTAAGAAACTTTATAAGGATACCGAAAATGAAAGGTTTGATTTTACTCCAATTTATAATCATCCTCCAAAAACGGACAAGGAAGTTGATTCCATAAAAACAGACCTATTTGAAAATCTTCCTTTTTACGATAATTTCCTATTTAATAAAAAAACAGGAACGATAAGAACCATTATCTATATTAAAAAGGACATTGTAAATACTATTGAACGTAAAAGATTTATTCTAGAGGTTTTAAATCCTACCATCGCAAAGTTTGAAAAAGATAATAATATTGATGTAAAAGTTTCTGGTATGCCATATATCAGAACCATGAATTCTAAAAGTATTACCGATGAGATTGGTATTTTTGTAGTACTCGCATTATTGGTCACATCAATTATTTTCTTTTTCTTTTTCAGATCACATAGAGCTACTTTAATTACCATGATAGTAGTAAGTGTTGGGGTGATTTGGGCTTTTGGCTTTATTGGTTTATTTGGCTATGAAATCACGGTATTAACAGCATTAATTCCACCATTAATAATTGTAATTGGTGTGCCCAACTGTATATTTCTTATAAATAAATATCAGCAAGAAATCAAAGAACACGGAAATCAAGCAAAATCATTGCAACGTGTAATTTCTAAAGTTGGTAATGCCACTTTAATGACCAATGTTACTACAGCATCAGGGTTTGCTACTTTTATTTTTACAAAAAGTCAATTATTAAACGAATTTGGTATCATTGCATCAGTTAACATCCTTGCTATATTTATACTGTCACTATTGATAATTCCAATTATTTATAGTTTTTTACATAAACCACAAGACAAACATTTAAGGCACCTTGAAAAACGTTGGATTGATACAATTGTAAGTTGGATGGAGCGTACTGTACGTCATAAACGTATTGCGGTTTACATCTCTACAGTGGTTGTAATTGTTTTCAGTATTATCGGTGTTTACATGATAAAAGTTTCAGGTAGTTTAATAGAAGACATGCCTAAAGGAAAAGATTTCTTTAAGGATATTGTCTTTTTCGAAAACGAATTTGGGGGAATAATGCCTTTAGAAATAATTATTGACACCAAACGCAAAAAAGGTGTAATGAAACTTTCCACTTTAAAAAGGATGGACAAGCTCGTTGAAATTATTGATGAAATTCCTGAACTTTCACCAACAGTTTCGGTATTGAATATAGTAAAGTACTCTAAGCAAGCTTATTATAACGGAAATCCTAAGTACTATCAATTACCTACATCGCAAGAACAAAATTTTATATTATCCTACACTAAAAATTCAGATACAAATTCAGATTTGCTCAGTAATTTTGTTGATTCAACTGGTCAATACGCTCGTATTACCACCTTCATGAAAGATATTGGAACGGACAAAATGGAACGTATTGAAGAACGACTGCAGGCTAGAATTGACAAAGTTTTGCCAGCGAAAAACTATAATGTAACCTTAACAGGTAAATCATTAGTGTTTTTAAAAGGAACTAATTATTTGATTAAAAATTTAGTGATTTCATTGTCTCTTGCAATTTTTCTAATTTCCTTGTTTATGGCATGGATGTTTAGATCATTTAAAATGATACTGATTTCATTATTACCAAATATTTTGCCTCTTTTGGTTACAGCCGGGCTTATGGGCTATTTAGGTGTCCCCATAAAACCATCAACTATTTTGGTATTTAGTATTGCTTTTGGTATTTCCGTTGATGACACCATTCACTTTTTAGCTAAATACAGACAAGAATTGCAAGTCAACAACTGGAAGGTGAAAATTTCTGTATATAATGCATTAAGAGAAACAGGTGTAAGTATGTTCTATACTTCCATTGTATTATTTTTCGGATTTTTAGTCTTTACGGTTTCTAGTTTTGGTGGTACAATAGCTTTAGGAGGATTGGTATCCGTTACTTTATTATTTGCTATGGTATCCAATTTATTGCTACTTCCATCTTTATTATTATCCCTAGAAAGAAAAATAGCAAATAAAAATGTATTAAAAAAACCGCCAATTCAAATATTAACAGAAACGGAAGCTGAACTAAAGGAAGAAACTCAAGATAAAAATTAAATTATTATGAAAGGAATTATTTTAGCTGGAGGAAGCGGAACAAGGTTACATCCTTTAACATTAGCCGTAAGTAAGCAATTAATGCCTATTTATGACAAACCTATGATTTATTACCCTCTTTCAACATTAATGTTGGCTGGTATAAAAGATATTCTAATTATTTCTACACCTCATGACCTACGCTTATTCGAAAGACTATTGGGAGATGGTAAGCAATTGGGTTGTAATTTTCAATATAAAGTACAAGAAATACCTAATGGATTAGCACAAGCATTTGTGATAGGTGAAGAATTCATTGGAGACGATAGTGTTGCTTTAGTGTTAGGTGATAATATTTTTTATGGAACAGGATTTCACCAAGCTTTAATTGATGCCACTGGAAACGCAGGAGGAACTGTATTTGCATACCATGTCAATGATCCAAATCGTTATGGTGTCGTTGAATTTGATGGTGACAATAAAGCCATTTCAATAGAAGAAAAACCGGAACATCCTAAATCTAATTACGCAGTCCCTGGAATTTATTTCTACGACAATACTGTTGTGGAAATTGCTAAAAATTTAAAACCCTCTGCTCGAGGCGAATACGAAATAACTGATGTAAATAAAGTGTATTTGCAACAAGGTAATTTAAATGTAAGTATTCTTAATAGAGGTACCGCTTGGTTAGATACTGGTACTTTCCAATCATTAATGCAGGCTCAACAATTTGTTCAAGTTATTGAAGAACGACAAGGTTTAAAGATAGGCTGTATAGAAGAAGTTGCCTACAAAAAAAGATTTATCTCTGCAGATCAGCTTATTAAAATTGCCGAACCCTTGATTAAAAGTGGTTATGGTGATTACTTAATGAATATAGTAAAACATAAACAACACGATTAAATTTATTCTTTCTTAAATAATTTTCTCTTTTCTCGTTTAGTCATTTCTTCTGAATAATTAAATCAATTATTTGTGCAGCATAATTATTATTTCAAATAAAGGTTTATTAATTTTTTTTGAGAAAAGAATAAATGCCAATTAACAAAAATGATATTAATAACAGTTTAAATTGCATACAAATTTGGTTTTTTAATTGTTAAAAGTAGTTCAATCCTATATACCATCTAATTGATTACAAATTTAATTCAGCAATATCTCACATAATTTTTATAAATTATATTTCAATCTGTATCTTTGCTGTTCATTAATTTTAAGATAAATGCAAATGAGTGTTGCTGAATTATTACAATCAGAGAATTTTTTACATGATGTAACTATTAAAGGATGGGTTCGTACGTTTAGAGCGAACCGTTTTATCGCCTTAAATGATGGTTCTACCATAAATAATATACAATGTGTTGTTGACTTTGAAAATACAGACGAGAATATTCTAAAAAGAATAACTACAGGAGCGGCAGTTTGCCTTTCTGGAACTTTAGTTGAAAGTCAAGGTAAAGGCCAACGTGTTGAAATTGAAGTTAAAAATATTGAAATTTTAGGCGATTCTAACCCTGAAGAATACCCAATTCAACCTAAAAAACACAGCTTTGAATTTTTACGTGAAAACGCCCACTTAAGAGTAAGAACAAATACTTTTAGTGCAGTTATGCGTGTTCGATCGGCTCTTTCTTTCGCTGTACATAAATACTTTACTGAAAACGGCTTTTATAATTTTCATGCTCCAATTATTACAGGTTCTGATGCTGAAGGTGCTGGTGAAATGTTCAGAGTAACCGCGATGGATCCTAAAAATCCGGCAACAGATGAAAATGGTGAAATTGATTTTTCACAAGACTTTTTTGGTAAAGAAACTAATTTGACCGTTTCTGGTCAACTAGAGGCTGAAACCTATGCTATGGCATTAAGTAAAGTGTATACTTTCGGTCCTACTTTTAGAGCAGAAAATTCTAATACCACTAGGCACTTAGCCGAATTCTGGATGATTGAGCCAGAAGTGGCATTTAATGATTTAGATGCTAATATGGATTTAGCCGAAGACTTTATTAAAAGTGTAATCAAATATATTTTAGAGCACTGTAAAGATGATTTAGTCTTCTTAGACGAACGCTTTACAAAAGAAGAACAATCTAAGCCACAGCTAGAACGGAGTGACATGTCGTTATTAGAAAAACTCAACTTTGTTGTTGAAAACAACTTTAAACGTGTTACTTATACAGAGGCCATAGATATTTTAAGAAACTGTAAACCCAACAAAAAGAAGAAATTTCAATATATTATTAATGAATGGGGGGCTGACCTTCAAAGCGAACATGAACGCTTTTTAGTTGAAAAACACTTTAAATGTCCCGTAATTCTTTTTGATTATCCAGCAAATATTAAGGCATTTTATATGCGTTTAAATGATGATGGTAAAACGGTTAGGGCTATGGATGTACTTTTCCCTGGAATTGGCGAAATAGTTGGTGGATCGCAAAGAGAAGAACGTTTAGATGTATTAAAAGAAAAAATAAAAGCTCTAGATATTGATGAAAAAGAGCTTTGGTGGTATTTAGATTTGCGTAAATTTGGAACCGCAGTACATTCTGGATTTGGACTAGGTTTTGAACGTTTGGTACAATTTTCAACTGGAATGGGTAATATCAGAGATGTTATTCCGTTTCCTAGAACACCACAGAACGCCGAATTTTAAATCTATTATTTAATATAATTAAAAAAAATATGAAAAGAATACTATTTATTACAACTTTATTCAGTGGCATCATTGGTTTCTCTCAAGAAGAGGAAATAGTTGAAATTATGGAAGTGGAAGAAACGGTTATCGAAAGTACAGAATCTGGAAATGTAAATCAATACTATCAAAATAACTCAACTGATATTGTAACTGGAGAAATAGATAAAACCCTTTTAATTTTTAAAGGTAAAAATTCTTCTCTATATGGTTTAAAAGACAAATCAGGAAAGGTATTAGTGAAACCTATTTTTAATTCAATTAATTCTTATGGTTCAACTAAAGACAGAATAAGGGCTTCTTTAAGTTATGGTAAAGAAGGAATAATTGATCCTAAAGGAAACATCATAATTCCTTTTGAGTACTCTAGCTTTTATTATAATAATACCCATAATATTTATACAACAAATAAAGACGGTAAATCTTACTTATTTGATTATTATGGAAATAAATTATTAAAAGAATCATATGACGAAATTAGTATTGAAGACAACTATTTTAAAGTTAAAGAAAATGGTTTCTATGGTATTCTTAGTGCTGATGGTGAAGAACTCTTACCTATTAAGTATGATCAAATAAACTATTTTCAACAAGAAAATTGGTTTTTAATTACCAAAAATGGAGTAGATAATATAATTTATAATAATGGTAAAAACGTTTTTGGAAATAAATTTACTTCTGTTTCCAAATTAGATTATTATTTTAAATTTATTCTTGTTGAAAAAAATGGAAAATTTGGTATTGTAGATAAAACAGGAAACGATATTACACCTATTACTTTTGATGCTGTTGACAAAAATTATAATGGTAATTTTTTTATTATCAAACAAAATGGAAAATGGGGTTTATATAATATTGTTTTTAAAAAGTTTCTAATTGAACCTAGTTATGACAATGTAAAAATGCTTTCCAATAATTATTATTTATTACAATCGCAAAATAAAAAAACACTAATTGATATTCTTCATAATAAAAAAGTTGACTTTACACCCTATGACGAAGTAAATAACTATATTTCTAAAAATATAGCAGTAGTTAAAGTTGATGGGTTAAGAGGTGCCGTAAATATTGATTCTGGAAAATTAATCATCCCTACAAAATATAATTACTTAGATGTAAATTCTAACTATATAAAAGCGAGTTTACCTGATAACAGATTATCTGATATATATAATTATGACGGAGATCCTATTTATACAGATGTTAGTTTTATTAAAAATTTAAATAATAACTACAACTATAGTAAAATAACATCAAAAGGAAAAATGGGGCTGATGTATAAGGGTAAGGAAATAGTACCAACAGAATATGACCAAATAAAAGATTTTAATAAATCCGTATTTGTTTTGGTTAAAAAAGACAAGAAAAGTGCCCTTGTTAGTATAGTTGATGGTAGTTTTTTAATACCTTTAAGTACAGATCCAATTTCTGTTGATATTGAAAAGAACATCGTTTCATATAAAAAGAAAAAATATAGTATTAGATTAAATAAACTAGTTGAAATAAAATAATTAATGCTAAAACAAAGTCTTCAATATAAATTATTACAAAAATTATCTCCTCAGCAAATACAGTTGATGAAAATGATTCAACTGCCTACGCAGGCTTTTGAGCAAAAAATTAAACAAGAAATTGAAGAGAACCCAGCATTAGATAGCGGGAAAGATGAAGATGAAGACAGTGATCTTCAAAATGAATACGAAGATTCAGGTAATGAAACCATTGAAACTGATGTGAATATTGATGAATATTTGAGTGATGATGAGATGCCTAACTATAAAATGCAAAGTAATAACTATAGTAGCGATGACGATGAAAAAAATATACCCTATGCGGCCGGAACTTCATTCAACCAATTTCTAACCACTCAATTAAATACGTTCAGATTAAACGAGTTAGAATATCAAATAGCAGCATTCTTAGTAGGCAGTATTGATGAAAGTGGATATATAAGAAGAGAAATTGATGATATTGTAGATGATTTAGCATTCTCTGAAAATGTTTTCACGGAAGCAGGTGAAGTTAAACGCATGTTAAACTATGTTCAAAAATTAGACCCGGCAGGCGTTGGAGCACAAAGTTTAGAGGAGTGTTTACTTATACAATTAAAACGAAAATCTGTCACTAAAGAGAGAACTTTAGCTATAGCTATTTTAGAAAAAGCATTCGAACATTTTGTAAAAAAGCACTATAAAAAATTAATTCAAAAATTCGACATTACTGAAGATGAATTAAAAGGTGCTATTCATGAAATAGAAAGATTAAATCCGAAACCTGGTGGGTCATTTGCAAATAGCAATAAAATTGTAGAACAGATAGTTCCTGATTTTTCTATTCGAATAATAGAAGGTCAATTAGATTTAACGTTAAATTCAAGAAATGCTCCAGAATTGCATATTTCTAATGAATATAACAATATGTTAAAAGGATATGCTGCCTCTAAAGACAAATCAAAATCGCAGAAAGATGCAGTACAGTTTATAAAGCAAAAACTAGATTCGGCAAAATGGTTTATTGATGCAATAAAACAACGTCAACAGACTCTGTTACTTACAATGAATGCTATAATGCACATGCAGGAAGCCTATTTCTTAACAGGTGATGAACGTAAACTAAAACCAATGATTTTAAAGGACATTGCCGATAAAATTCATATGGATGTATCAACTGTTTCTAGAGTTGCTAACAGTAAATATGTTGATACACCTTACGGTACAAAACTTATTAAAAATTTCTTCTCGGAATCTATGATGACAGATCAAGGGGAAGAAGTATCGACAAGAGAAATAAAAAAAATACTAGATACCGTTGTCAAAGAAGAGGATAAGAAAAAACCTTTAACCGACGAAAAATTAGCGAAAATATTAAAAGACAAAGGCTATTTAATAGCACGTAGAACAGTAGCAAAATACAGGGAACAATTAAATATTCCGGTAGCTAGATTACGAAAAGAGATATAATATAGACCGATGCAGTTTTCTAAACTAATTTCTTTTGTTTTTCACCCAATTATAATACCAATAGCAAGTGCTCTATTGTATTTTATACTAATACCTAGCCATATATCTAAAGATGCCTCCTATCGTATCTTAGGGCTCATTTTTATTGCCACGTATATTTTACCTGTAATTTTACTTTTCTTTTTAAAACAGACAAAATTAATAGATGATTTTTATCTAAAATCAATTAATGAACGAAAGTTCCCAATCACCTTCTTTGCTATTTTAACTTTTCTATTAGGTAAATTGCTATTACACAAAATTGGTGTTGTAGATCTTTTAGCTCATTCTTTTTTTGCCTGTAGTTTAGCTTTAGGAGTGGTATATGTGCTGTTTTATTTTAAAATCAAAACAAGTTTACATACACTAGCAATTGCTGGGCTTATCGGTTTTATTTCAGTTATCAGTTATGATTACAAAAATAATTTATTACCAATTTTAATTGTTTTGTTTATATTGGTTGGAGTCGTTGCAGCAGCCCGATTAAAGTTAAAAGCACATACATTATCTGAAGTGATACTTGGTTTCGTTGTTGGTTTTCTATCACAAATTTTGGTTTACGCCTATTTTTTGTAATAAGTATTTTTTAAAGTATATAAAAAATAAGACCAACCCTAAAGTCTCTAATTTTAATTGGAGTATCTTCTAGTAATGTTGCATCAGAAAATATATCTGATAGCCCATAATAGACGTTTAGGTTCCATGTTCCATAACCCATTGAAAGGGACAAACCATATTGAAGTTTATTAATTTCATCAATTCCATTAACTTTTATAATGTTACCGTCCTCTTTATATTTTGAATTAGTAGCAATAGCATAACTTAATTTACCTCCAAAATAAATTCTATAAAACTTATAATTATCCATTGTAGAAGTACGCCAGCGTAACTCTAATGGAATCTCTAAAGCATGTATAGAAAACTTGTTACTCTTAAAGTCTGTGGCAACATCAAACGCTGTAACATTATTAGGTCTGGTAATTTTTAAATTCTGATAGTAAGTATGCCGTCCATAACCCAAACCAATGCCTAAAGCTAAATTTCTTCTTTCATTTAATGGCATGTCTTTAATAAAACCTAAAGTTAAACTATTAGAAAAACCATTACTAGATATTGTATCTGGTAACTTGTCCATTAGCATATAAGAAAGACCAATATAGATTTGATCTTCTAAATAATGGCTATCTATTATTGTATCATTATCTTTTTTGGTATTGTTTTGTGCTGAAAGTAAGCCACTTATCATAAAGAAAAATAAAAAGCATTTTTTCATTTAGTAAAATTAAATCATTTAGACAAAAAAGTAACAAAGCCGTTTTATTACGACCTAACAGTTTAAACAAATATAAAAAACAAAAGGCAATCTTTTCAGATTGCCTTTTAAAATTATATAATATATATTATTTATTTAATATTATCCAATGCACTACCTTTTGTGGTAGAATAATTAATTTTTAATGCATTTACATCTCTCAATTGTAACTTAATATCAGTTATAGTACCAACGCTAGACTTTCTATCAGCTTTAATAGAAGTTGTTAAAAGTGGTATTTCTTGTTCAGAATGCTGAGCTCGTTCCGAATAAATAAAACTTTGAATATCACTTACACTTGAAATACGATCATTTAATTGAATTTTATCACCTGGCGTCTTATCTTTTGCCTTACCGACATAAATATAACTTACCAAACTCTTTTTTTCAAGTTTTTTTACTTGATCAGCAGATGGTAATTTAGGATTCTGGATCTTTAATTCCGTTTCTCGCATTACAGTAGTTACCATAAAAAAGAATAACAACATAAAAACGATATCAGGCAAAGCAGCTGTATTTACAGCCGGCAATCCTTTTTTCTTCTTTCCAAATTTAGCCATATTTTATTTATTTAGTAGGTTCTGCCTCAGAAATGATTTGAGGATATATATTCGTAGTTATCTCTTGTTGCTGTTTTCCAGTCAAGTCATCAAATAAACGTCCAAATTTCTTTTTAGCATATTTATTTCTAAGGTCAGTATATGCCCCAACAAGTTCATTCTGTACTGCGACATACATCGCATAAGATGTACCTCGATCACTTTGTAATGAAATTACAGCTTTCTTCGGATGATCTGATGATGATGGATCTTTATCACCTTCACACCAAGAACAAACTGATAAACCTGCACTTTGTAGGTCTGCAGCTGTACCACCTCCATTATCAATAAACTTTATTGCGGCCTCTCTTAGGTCTTTTACTTGCATATATTCATTTCCTTCAACCAAAATTTCATCATTTCGATTAACGTTAACTTCAAATACATTCTTTTCTTTAAGTATAGGCGGCACTACATTAGGATCTTGCTTTTCCGGTAGTTTACGCGAAATACCAATATCAGTATCCATAGTAGTTGTTACCAAAAAGAATATTAATAACAAGAATGCAATATCTGCCATAGATCCTGCATTAATTTCAGGTGTGTCTCTTCTTGCCATAATATATTTATTTACCTATTGATTTAACAAAACCCCATCCGATTGTAAGTAAACCTATTACCCCTAAAATTCCAGTAAAGTTGATTAAGGCAGTTACTTTTTTAGTCAATGATGTTGCAGCTTCGCCAGTTAAAATTTTATCTGACATATCTTTTATTTCAAGAGCATTACCCTGAGCATCTGTAGCCAAGTCGTCTCCTGCAGTAAAATATGCTATTAAAAACAAAACTAAAAATACACCGAATACGATTAAAGTCTTTTTAAGAGCTTCTGGATGTTTTATTAAGTTTAGAACTGAAAACACTATTGTAATTACGATAGTTGCAATCAATAAAAAATTTGAAAATGTAATAAGCGGATCTACTATGCCACCTTGAACGGCTGCGTCAGTCTTAATTGCTTCTTCCCCAACCATTATAATTCTGACCAAGAAAAACACACCAATTAATCCTAAAACAGCAGTTACGATAGTTACTATTTTTGATTTATCCATGGTTATTTTTTGTGTCTGATTAATAAATCTATTAAAGATATAGAAGCATCTTCCATACTGTTTACAATACTATCTACTTTAGAAATAATATAATTATAAAAAATTTGTAAAATAATAGCCACTACTAAACCAAATACTGTAGTTAAAAGTGCTACTTTAATACCACCGGCTACAACACCAGGAGAAATGTCATTTGCTGCTTGAATCGAGTCAAATGCTCCAATCATACCAATTACAGTACCCATGAAACCAAGCATCGGTGCCAAAGCAATAAATAAAGACAACCAAGAAATATTTTTCTCTAGTAAGCCCATTTGAACTCCTCCATAACTTACAACTGCTTTTTCTGCTTGTTCTACACCTTCATCCATCCTATCTAAACCTTGATAAAATATAGAGGCAACAGGCCCTTTTGTATTTCTACAAACTTCCTTAGCAGCTTCAACACCTCCAGAAGACAAAGCTTCATCTATGTTGTTTACCAATTTCTTAGTATTGGTACTGGCCATATTTAAATATATAATTCTTTCAATTGCAATTGCTAATCCTAAAATTAAGGCTATTAGTACAATTCCCATAAAGAAAGGTCCACCTTCAATAAAGCGTTGCTTTAAAATTTGGTGAAATGTTTTACTCTCTGCAGCAGCTTCATCTGCTTGCTCAGTTTGAACAGTTGTTAATGCATGACTGCTTTGTACTGTACCTAGAAATAATAATCCTGTGATTGCAAGGATAGTAAGTAGTTTTTTCATTGTTTGATTCTTAATTATTAATTTAGTTAACGGGTTAAAGATATAATTTTTTTTTATTATCCACAACATTTTTGCGGAGAGAAAGGGATTCGAACCCTTGTTACAATTTCTCATAAATACGCTTTCCAAGCGTACGCCTTAAACCACTCGGCCACCTCTCCATCAAAGATAATTATTTTTTTTTGTGGATGTCAAATAAAACATTTTTTTTTTAAGTGAAAAAATTATTTAGCTATAATTTAGCTCATTTCTCCTCTTAAAGAGGTCTCAAAAACATTTTTAAAGCTTTCTGGTGCTATCTTTTCACCTAAAAGATACATTAATTTGGCAATTGCTGATTCTGTTGTTATGTCTTTTCCGTTAATTAAATTTAATTGTTTTAGCTTAACACTTGTATCATATTGACCCAAAATTACACTACCTCCTACACATTGTGTGACATCTACAATATGAATTCCTCTATCAATTGCATTTTTCAATAGGGACAAAAACCATAAATTTGTTGGTGCATTACCCGAACCATAAGTTTCTAAGACAACACCTTTTAAATTTTGAATCTCTAAAATAGCCATTACAACTTCTTTGGTAATACTAGGAAACAATTTTAAAATAACAATATCATTGACTAGTTTTTTTCTAAATAACGTCTTTTTATTCTTGTCTGGCTTCAATAATAGATGATTTTCAAACTTCAAATGCACACCACTTTCAGCAATTGGCGGATAATTAGCGGATGCGAAAGCCTCAAATTGCTCTGCATTTATTTTAGTAGTTCTATTTGCTCTATATAATTTGTATTCAAAATACAATCCTACTTCAGTAACTATAGGTTCGTTATCATTATTTTTAGCCGCTGCTATTTGAATCGCTGTGATTAAATTCTCTTTAGCGTCGGTACGTAAATCACCAATTGGCAACTGTGAACCTGTAAAAATTACAGGTTTCGATAGGTTTTCTATCATAAAACTAATGGCAGATGACGTATATGACATCGTATCTGAACCGGTCAGTACTACAAAACCATCTTTTTTATGATAATTTTCTTCAATTATTTCAAGAATGTCAACCCAATAATCAGTGTTCATATTTGAGGAATCCATTGGCTCTTCAAAAGAAACACTTTCAACATTGCAATTCAATTGCTTTAACTCCGGTATTTTATCAAATAGATGATTAAAATCAAATGCCTTTAAAGCATTAGACTCATAATCTTTTACCATACCTATAGTACCTCCAGTATAAATTAATAATATCTCCGGCTTATTTGTCATATTGTCATCTTAAATATTAATTTGGTGAATATTTCCTCTTAAAAACTACTTTTTTTAGATTAATTAAGAAATTGGAATACTTTATGATATGCATATTATTAATATTGCATATTTTTATGCAATATTAATCCCATCAATAAGGATTAAGTAAAATAGGGGTTATGCCTTTAAACAAAAATAAGTGATTAAATTAAACGAATAAACAATTATGATAGGATTTTATATATTAATAGGTGCAATTTCTCTAGTGAGCTGGCTGATAAGCAATAAGCTTAAAAGTAAATTTAAGTATTACTCAAAGGTACAACTCAGAAATGGTATGAGTGGTGCTGAAATAGCAACAAAAATGTTAGCAGATCATGGTATTAGAGATGTTGAAGTTATTTCAACATCTGGTATGCTTACTGACCATTACAACCCTGTAAAGAAAACTGTAAATCTGAGTGAAGGAGTTTATAATCAGCGTAATGCTGCTGCTGCTGCAGTTGCAGCACATGAGGTAGGACATGCCGTACAGCACGCTCAAGCATACCAATGGTTAACTATGCGTTCTAAATTAGTACCAGCTGTTAATATCACTTCCAAATTTTCACAATATATGGTTATTGGTGGTATCATTTTAGGTGCAGCTACTAGTGGTGCCGCAGGTGGAATAGGTTTCTATATCGCTGTCGCAGGCCTAGCGTTTATGGCCTTAGGAACCATTTTTAGTTTTATTACACTTCCGGTTGAATATGACGCTAGTAATCGTGCTTTGGCATGGCTAAAGAATAAAAACATGTTAAGTCAAGAAGAATATAAAGGGTCTGAAGATGCTTTAAAATGGGCTGCTAGAACATATTTAGTTGCCGCATTAGGTTCTTTGGCAATGCTTTTATATTGGGGTCTACAAATTTTAGGAAATAGAGACTAACCAATATTAAAAAAAAACTAAAAGGCAATTTTTCATCAAATGAAAAATTGCCTTTTTTTATTGAATCATATTATTTATCTAAAGCTATATTTTTAACTGCCTTTCAATTTGCTGATCAAGAGAAATAAAAGTTTCAGTTCTAGAAACCCCTTTTATTCCCTGTATTTGTTTGTTCAACACCTCCATTAAATGCTCATTGTCTTTACATAAAACTTTAGCAAAAATAGCATAATTACCCGTTGTATAATGACTTTCTACAACCTCATCAATCTCCTTTAATCTTTTTAGGGCTTCTTTATACGTACTTGCTGCATCTAAGAAAATACCAACAAATGCAAGGGTTTTATAACCAAGTATTTTGGGATTTATAACAAATTTTGACCCAACGATCAGCCCTGATTTCTCTAACTTTCTCAACCTTTGATGAATTGCAGCTCCCGAAATACCCACTTCTCTAGCGATACTCAATATTGGAGCTCTAGCATCTTCCATTAAATTTTTAAGAATAATCTTGTCAATTCCGTCAATATGTAAGTCCTTTTCCTTCATCTCATTATAATTTTCAATCAAAAGTAAAGAAAATCATTAGTAGATATAAAAAATAAGTAAAAAAAATCCCGATAATTAAATCGGGATTTGTAATTGTAAAAAAAATCTATTTTTCTATCATCTTAAAGTCTTCCATAAATTTAGTGGTATAATTACCCGCTAAATAGTCTGGATGATCCATCAATTGTCTGTGAAAAGGTATTGTAGTTTTAATGCCTTCAATAACAAATTCATCTAAAGCCCTTTTCATTTTGTTAATTGCCTCTTCCCTTGTTTGAGCAGTAGTAATCAACTTCGCAATCATTGAATCGTAATAAGGTGGTATAACATAATCCGCATAAACATGCGTATCAAGTCTAACTCCATGTCCTCCTGGTGAATGCAATGTTGTAATTCTACCTGGAGAAGGTCTAAAATCATTAAACGGATCTTCAGCGTTTATTCTACATTCTATTGAATGCAATTTTGGCATATAATTTTTACCAGAAATAGGCACACCAGCCGCAACTAAAATTTGCTCCTGAATTAAGTCAAAATCTATAACTTGTTCAGTAATTGGATGTTCAACTTGAATTCGTGTGTTCATTTCCATAAAATAGAAATTTCTATGTTTATCTACCAAAAATTCTATTGTACCTGCACCTTCATACTTTATATATTCAGCCGCTTTAACTGCAGCCTCTCCCATTTTTTTACGTAAAGGCTTTGTCATAAAAGGCGAAGGAGTTTCTTCTGTTAATTTTTGATGACGTCGCTGAATTGAACAATCTCTTTCTGACAAATGACAAGCTTTACCATAAGAATCACCAACAATCTGTATTTCTATATGACGTGGTTCTTCAATCAATTTCTCCATGTACATGCCATCATTACCAAAAGAAGCCTTAGCTTCTTGTCTAGCATCATCCCATCCTTTTTTCAATTCGTCTTCTTTCCAAACAGCTCGCATTCCTTTTCCTCCACCTCCGGCAGTTGCTTTCAGCATCACAGGATAACCTGTTTCTTTTGCTATTTTTTCGCAAGATTCAAAATCTTCAATAATTCCATCACTACCTGGAACACAAGGCACACCAGCCTCTTTCATTGTCGCTTTGGCAGATGCTTTATCCCCCATTCTGTCAATCATTTCAGGTGAAGCTCCGATAAATTTAATATCGTGTTCTGCACACATTTTAGAAAATTTAGAATTTTCAGATAGAAATCCGTAACCAGGGTGTATGGCGTCAGCATTTGTAATTTCTGCCGCTGCCATTATATTTGACATTTTAAGATAAGACTCACTACTAGCAGGTGGACCGATACAAACGGCTTCATCTGCAAATCTAACATGTAGACTTTCAGCATCTGCAGTTGAATATACGGCTACCGTTTTAATGCCCATCTCCTTACAAGTACGTATAATTCGTAGTGCAATCTCTCCTCTATTTGCTATAAGTATTTTTTTAAACATAACTTTTCATTTTAAAAATTCAATTTCCAAGCACCAAATTCCAAATAATTGGGTTTAGGATTTTATTGATTGGAATTTTCAATTGTTATGATGGATCAACTAAAAATAATGGTTGATCAAATTCTACTGGAGATGAATCATCTACTAAAATTTTAACAATTTTACCTGAAATTTCAGATTCAATTTCGTTAAAAAGTTTCATAGCTTCTATTATACAAACCGTGTCACCTTCATTTATATTGCTACCAACTTCAACAAAAATTGGCTTATCAGGCGAAGGTCTTCTATAAAAAGTTCCTATGATAGGAGATTTTATTGTTAAATATTTATCATCTTCATTTACCGCTGCCACAGGTTGAACTGGAACAGCTGATATGTCTTGTGCAGGTGCTTGAGCTAGTTGCACAGGTGCCGTTGGTGCTTGATGAACGATAGTTGTTTCCGTTTTTTCAGCTCCTGTTTTAATGGTTATTTTAACATCTTCCATTTCAAGCTTAACCTCGTTTGCACCAGATTTAGCAACAAACTTAATTAAGTTTTGTATGTCTTTTAAATCCATTTTATTTAGATTTTATAGTTAGTTATTTGAGTTGTATGCCCATTTTAAATAGATAGCTCCCCATGTGAAACCACCTCCAAATGCAGCAAAAATTATATTATCTCCTTTACGGAGTTGGTCTTCGTAATCAGCTAGCAACAATGGCAATGTAGCAGAAGTCGTATTCCCATATTTATGGATGTTAACCATTACTTTTTCCATGTCCAATCCAATTCTATTGGCCGTTGCTTCAATAATTCTATTATTTGCTTGATGCGGTGCAAACCAAGTAACATCTTCCTTGGTTAAATTATTTCTTTCTAATATCTTTTCACTTACATCAGCCATATTTGATACTGCAAATTTAAATACAGTTCTCCCTTCTTGACGCACATAATGCTGTTTATTTTTAACAGTTTCTTCAGTAGCTGGTAAAATTGAACCACCTGCTGCAACATTTAAATACTCTCTACCACTTCCATCGCTTCGCAAATATTCATCTTGCAAACCTAAACCTTCTGTATTAGGCTCAAATAAGGCGGCCCCTGCCCCATCACCAAAAATAATACAAGTAATTCTGTCAGTATAATCAATCATTGAAGAGTTCATATCTGCACCAATAAGTAATACTTTTTTATACCTACCCGCTTCAATATAACTAGATGCAGTAGACATTCCATATAAAAAACTAGAACAAGCAGATTCTAGATCAAATGAAAAAGCCTCTGTTGCTCCAATTTCTGAAGCTACAAAAGCTGCTGTAGATGCTGCTTGCATATCTGGTGTTGCCGTTCCCACAATTACTAAATCAATCTCTTTAGGATCTAAATTAGATTTAGCAATTAAATCTTCAGCAGCTCTTATTGCTAAAAATGACGTCCCTTTTCCTGGTTCTTTTAAAATTCTGCGTTCTTTTATTCCTGTACGCGTCGTTATCCATTCATCATTCGTCTCCACCATGCTTTCTAACATTTTATTTGTTAGTACATGATCGGGAACATATTTTCCAACAGCTGTAATTGCAGCAGTAATTTTAGTCATATGTTTGTTTTAGTAGGTATTTTTTTTGATAAAACAGTTTTCAAATGTAATGAAATTTATTTCGCCTTTTATCAAAATTAGCGTAGTTTTCGTTCTTTTTGACGAATAAACATAAAAAAACCCTCAAAAAAGAGGGTTTTTTGTGTTCAACTTTTTTTACTATGCAGCAGCTTCTTCACTATCAATTACTATTTGACCACGGTAATATAATTTACCCTCGTGCCAATGAGCTCTGTGAAATAAATGTGCTTCACCTGTTGTTGGGTCTTTCGCTATTTGAGGAGTTGTTGCTTTATAATGTGTTCTTCTCTTATCTCTTCTTTGCTTAGAAATTTTTCTTTTAGGATGTGCCATTTTATACTTTTTTATCGGTTATCAGTCCTTTTAATTTATCCCATCTAGGATCAGAACCTTCTTTATTATTTATTATTTCTTTTGGTTTTAACTCTTCTAATTTATCTAATATTTCCGACTTCAAGGTTCCATCTTTTACTCCTGGATGTACCTTTTTTGAAGGAATTGCCAATATAATCATTTCATAAATATATTGAGAAACATCAACTTCATAAGCTTCATGAGGTAATATTAAAATATCAATATCATCATCATTAAATTCCTCACCAAATGTAACTACTAAATCTAACTTCGCTTTTATAGGTTGTTCAAATAACTCATTGGTTAAATCACAAACTACCTCAACTACCCCCTTCGCATTAAAACTAAGCTCAATTAAAGTGCTTTTTTTATTAAAATCTAATTGCACTAAAATATCAGCATCACAAACATCATCATATTTATAAAACTCAAAGAACTCCTTATTAATTTGAAACTCAAACTTATGAATGGCTTCTTTCAATCCTTTAAAAGGAATAACAAACATTTTCTTTTCCATAACATCCATCAAAAATGAGCCTGCAAATGTAATAAAATTTTTACAAATATTATTTTCTTGTGCGTAATTTATTTTTAGTTAGCTCATTATACTCCGATCTGTTCTTAAAAACATCCATTGCAGTATACAAAGCTTCTTTAAATGAGTTATTGCTAGCCTCACCTTTTCCTGCAATTTCAAAGGCAGTTCCATGATCGGGTGAAGTTCTAATCTTATTCAAGCCTGCTGTAAAATTTACACCATTACCAAAAGATAATGTTTTAAAAGGTGCCAATCCTTGATCATGATACATGGCCAAAATACCATCAAATTTTTTATAAGCCCCTGACCCAAAAAAGCTATCAGCAGAATACGGTCCATAAACCAGCTTATCATCTGCCTGTATTTTCTCTAAAGTTGGTCTAATAACAGAATCATCTTCCTCACCAATAACACCATTATCACCACAATGAGGATTCAACCCTAACACTGCAATTTTAGGTTTACTTATTTTAAAATCCTGTATAAGTGAGTTATACATTAAATTAACTTTGCACTCAATTAATTCTTGTGTAATGGTCTCTGCAACCTTCTGTATTGGAATATGTCCAGTTATGAGTCCAATTTTTAACTCATCGGTCATTAAAATCATTAAGCTTTCGCCTTCCAAATTCGCCTCTAAATATTCAGTATGTCCGCTAAATTTAAAATCTTCAGATTGAATATTATGTTTATTTATTGGAGCAGTTACCAATACGTCAATTTCATTTTGCTTCAAGGCCGTTGTTGCTGCTTGCAATGACAATAAAGCATATTTACCCCCTGACGCAGTTTCTTTACCAAACTCAACCTCAACTTGCTCTTTCCAAACGTTAACTAAATTAACTTTATTAGGTACGCATTTAGAAATCGAATCAACTCCATGTGTTTGCGTATGAATATTCAATTCTTTTTTATGAATTGAAAGTATTTTATTGGAAGCAAAAATTATAGGAGTACACAATTCTAACATCCTTGGATCTTCAAATGTTTTTAAAATTATTTCTATACCAATACCATTTATATCCCCAACTGAAATACCTACTTTTATGGTTTCATTTTTCTTCATTATCATTAAATTTCACCAACTTTCAGAGCACAGTTCTAATTAAGTTGATTGTTACTGCTCCTATTTTCAATTAAATGCCAAGTATACGTTTTTATGCAGCAATTAAATTCGTATTTTTGAGCATACAAAAGTACTGATTAAAATTAATATAAATGTTTACAGGAATTATAGAATCTTTAGGTGAAGTTATTGCACTAAAAAAGGATAAAACAAATCTTCATATTACCATAAAAAGTAAAATTGCAGAAGAGTTAAGAATTGATCAAAGTGTTGCTCATAATGGTATCTGCCTAACAGTGATTGATATTAATAACAATACATATACTATCACTGCAATAGCCGAAACATTATCTAAAACAAATTTATGCAAACTCAAAGTTAATGATAAAGTTAATTTAGAACGAGCAATGAAATTAGGTGATAGGCTTGACGGACATATTGTACAAGGTCATGTTGATAATACAGGCAAGTGTATTGCTATTGACGAACAAAACGGAAGTTGGATTTTCACTTTTGGGTATAATGAAGGTAAGGATAATATTACTATTGAGAAGGGATCAGTAACAATTAATGGAGTAAGTTTAACAGTAGTAAATTCTCATAAAAATAAGTTTAGTGTTGCTATAATACCATACACGCACATGCACACAAACTTTGGCTCAATAAAAATTAATGATTTGGTAAATTTAGAATTTGATGTAATAGGAAAATATGTAGCTAGATTAACGAAGTCTTATAATAACTAATCTTCTTTTCTTAACTTTTTGACTGCGTAACCAACACCAAGAACCAATAAAAAACCCACACCTCCATCAATAGGAACATTATTAGGAGGACCACCCTGCCCTCCAGATCCTCCTGACCCTCCTCCTGGTTCAGGTACGGCTTGAGCAAATACACTGCTTGATGTTAAAACTAACAACGCAAATGATAAAAACAATAAATACTTTTTTAACATATACTTCCCCTTTTTGCAAGTACTAACGAAAAACTCGTTAATTAATTGCAAATATATAAATTCTTTTTTAGGATTTGTTGGTTAACTATCTTTTATTTTAACGTTTGAATTTAAAATTACAACTAAAATAAACTTGTCCAACATTTATTAATGATATCATAAAATTTACTCGAAACTTCTAAAAGACCACTAACAACTTCAACAAATCAACGAACCTAATAAATGAAAATTTCTTTTAAACTTCCATTATATAATTTCATAACAGTGGACCCAGAAGGGCTCGAACCTTCGACCCCCTGATTATGAGTCAGGTGCTCTAACCAACTGAGCTATGGGTCCAAATTTGGAGTGCAATATTACTATTTATTTACAAACTTTACAATCTTTTATCGAAATTTGATTGATCATTTATATTTTTCTTTCCATCAAACGATTCGCAAAACTTACTAAGCTCGACTTTTTATTTTGACTAACAGTTAGGTTCTCAATGTTTTGAATAGCCATAGCCGTATATTTTTGAATTTTTAACTCTATTAATAATGGAATTTTATAAGTATCAAATAAAGTGATTACACTTTCAATTTTACCCTCAGAATACTCTTTTGTACTATAAAGTCGAATCAACTTTTCTTTATCTTCTTCATTTGCCAGCTCTAAAGTTTTTAAAAATAAAAACGTTTTTTTATTTTCAATAATATCACCAGCCTTTTGTTTTCCGAAATCCTCTTCAGCATATATATCTAAATAATCATCTTGCAATTGAAATGCAATTCCCAAATTCAAACCATAATTATAAATATTTTTTGAATCCTTATCACTCGCCCCAGCTATTATGGCTCCAAATTTTAAGGATGCCGCCACCAATACTGCTGTTTTTTGAGTTATCATTGCTATATATTGATTCACATTCACATTAAATGTAGTTTCAAAATCAAAATCATATTGCTGACCCTCACACACCTCTAAAGCAGTTTTTGTAAATAATGTATTTAATGCTTTGTACGTTTTTCCTTCATAAGATTCTAATAATTGCTGAGCCCAAACCAACAATGCATCACCAGACAATATTCCTGTGTTTAAATTCCATTTATTATGCACTGTTACATTTCCTCTTCTTAAAGGAGCTGCATCCATTATATCATCATGAATTAAGGAAAAATTGTGAAACATTTCTATCGCCAACGCAGCATCTAAAGCAGTTTCAACCTTACCTCCAAAAATATCACAACTCAATAAACACATGACTGGCCGTAACCTCTTACCTCCTATATTTAGGATATAATAAATAGGTTCATATAAATTTACCGGTTCTTTTACTTCGATTTTATCTGATAAATGCCCTAAAAACAGCTTTTTATAACTTTCTAATTCCAAATCTTCATATTTTTTGTAAAAATAACGTAATGATTTGTAAAAGAAAATAGAAATAAATAATTTTTATAAAACTTTGGAAACTTTTTTTGTTTATTAAGTTTCCGTATTGTATTTTTGCCGCGATTATGAAGGATAAAATATTAAATACAGCTACTGATTTATTTGTGAATTACGGATTCAAAAGCGTAACTATGGATGATATTGCTCATAAAATGGGTATTTCAAAGAAAACCATATATCAGCATTACGCAAATAAAACAAAACTTGTTGAAGCGACAACATTGCATACTTATAATTTGATAAGCAGTGGAATAAATGGAATTTGTGCATTAAACAAAAACCCTATCGACGAAATATTTGAAATAAAAATTTTTGTTATGAATTTTCTAAAAGATGAAAAGACGTCTCCTCAATTCCAATTACAAAAATATTACCCTAAGCTTTTTAAGGCTTTAAACAAAAAGCAGTTTGAAGTAATGGACACTTGTGTTAAGGATAATTTATCAAGAGGCCTAGCTCAAAAACTTTATAGAGACTCCATTGATATAGACTTTATATCAATTTTATATTTTCATAATATGGTTTCTTTAAAAAACCAAGAATTATTTTCAAACAAGCAATTCCCTATTAGTTCACTTATGGATAATTATTTAGAGTACCACTTAAGAGGAATTTGCACACCTAAAGGCCTAGAGGTTTTAAACACAATTATTGACAATAAACAACAAATATAAATGAATAAATTTTCACTACTTATTGTATGCCTTCTATTAACGTCCTATGGGTTTTCGCAAGAAAATTCCAAAAGTTTTAGTTTACAACAAGCTATTGACTTTGCATTAGAGAATAATAGAACTGCTAAAAATGCTTTGCTGGATATAGATGCTGCAAAAAAGCAAAAATGGGAGACAACGGCAATTGGATTACCTCAAGTTGATGCTTCTATAAATTACAACAACTGGTTAAAACAGCAAGTCTCATTAATACCTGCCGAATTTTTTGGAGGAAATGCAGGAGAATATGCTGAAGTTGTCTTTAGCACAAAACAATCTATGGATGCAACAGTAACTCTAAAACAATTATTGTTTGATGGCTCCTATTTAGTAGGGTTGCAATCTGCAAAAGTATTTTTGGAAATATCAAAAAATGCAAAAGAAAAGACAGATTTAGAAATTAGAAAAGCTGTTATTAATGCATATGGTAATGTTCTATTAGCCGAAGAAAGTGTTAAAATACTAGAAAAAAACAAAGCTGTTTTACAAAAGAATCTTAATGAAACTACTAAAATTTATGAAAACGGATTAGAAGAAGAAGAAAGTGTAGAACAACTACAAATAACCTTATCTGGCGTTGAAAGCAACTTAAACAATACTTTAAGGTTAAAGACCTTGGCGTATCAAATGTTGAACATAACAATTGGTTTAGATTTGAATACAAACACAACCTTGCTTGATGATTTAGAAAATTTAACCAATCAAAACATATCATTAGAGCTTTTAAATTATGGAGAAAATGTAGAAAACACCATTGATTATAAAATAGCGTTTAACGACAAAACATCAAAAGAGCTACTACTTAAACTTGAAAAAAGTAAAGCACTTCCAACTTTAAACGCATTTATTAATGGTGGTTATACCGGCTATAGTGAAGATTTTTCATTTGCAAAAAGTGATCAACAATGGTTTGGATCTTCATTATTCGGAGTGAGTTTAAATATTCCAATATTTAGTTCTGGTATGCGTAGTTCAGCTACACAACGTGCCAAAATTAACTTAGAAAAAAGCAATAATGATTTAACTGAAACCGAACAACAGTTGCTATTACAAATAGAATCAGCAAAAAGTAATTATCAATTTGCAATTGAAGATTATCAAAACAAAAAGAAAAACTTAAACTTGGCAGAACGCATAGAAAAAAAGAATCAAATAAAATTCTTTGAAGGAATTTCTACCAGCTTCGAATTAAGACAAGCACAAATTCAATTATATGCTGCTCAACAAGAGTTTTTACAAACAATGCTTGATGTTATTAATGAGAAAGCAGCTCTAGAAACTATTTTAAATACACCAAACAACTAAGATAAATAATATGAAAAATATAATTTCAACATTAATAGTTACACTTCTAATTGTCTCATGTGGAGGTGAAAAAAGTAAGAATACCGTCGAGAATATTTTAGAAACTAACAATTTAGAAAAAATACGTGCTAAACGTTCTGAACTTGTAAATGATCAGCAAGCGATACATGACAAAATAAAGTTGTTAGACGAAGCAATTTCAACTATAGATACAGTTCAAAATGTACCACTAATAACAACGATTACAGCAAAGCAAGAAGTGTTTAATCATGTTTTAGAAATTCAAGGGAATGTAACTACTAAAAATCTTCTAGTAATTTATCCTGAATATAATGGCATTCTTTCAAAGATTTATGTTAAAGAAGGACAAAAAGTGAGTAAAGGCCAACTATTGGCCAAAGTTGATGATGGTGGGTTAAGTCAACAATTATCACAAATACAAATTCAAGCGGATTTAGCAAAAACGACTTTTGAGCGTCAAAAACGACTTTGGGATCAAAACATTGGTAGTGAAATTCAATATTTACAAGCAAAATCAACTTATGAATCGCAAACAGAATCTGTTAATCAAATGAAGCAACAATTAGGTAAAACTAATATAAGAGCTCCGTTTTCTGGTGTAATAGATGATATCATCACAGAACAAGGAAGTGTTGTAGCAGCTGGCCAATCACAATTAATGCGTATTATTAATCTTGATAATATGTATATTGAAACTGATGTTCCTGAAAGTTATATATCAAATGTTACTAAAGGTAAAGATGTTACTGTAAACTTTCCAGTTTTAGGACAAGAAATAAAAACTACTATCCGACAAGCAGGTGATTTTATCAATCCTGCTAATAGAACCTTCAAAGTTGAAGTTGCCGTACCTAATAAAGACAAATCAATCAAACCTAATTTGACTGCAAAACTTAAAATTAACGATTATACTAATGAAAAAGCAGTGTTAATTCCACAAAGTATCATTTCTGAAAATGCTGATGGCGAGCAATATATTTATATTGTAATTGATAAAAATGCTAAAGAAGAAGGTGTCGCTAAAAAAGTTATTATTAAAACTGGTAAAACTCAAGGTGATGTTATTGAAGTACTTGAAGGTATTGAGAGCGGCTCCGAAATTATTAAAGAAGGAGCTCGTAGTGTAAAAGATGGGCAAACAGTAAAAGTGATAAAATATTAAACCAAAAACGATGACAAAAAAGAAAAAAATAGTCGATAAGGAATTTGGTTTATCGTCTTGGGCAATCAATAATAAGACGACCATGTACGTTCTTATTGCTGTAATTTTCTACTTAGGTATTGCTGCTTTTTTCAGTATGCCTAGAGAAAATTTTCCGGAAGTAAACGAAACAAAAATTTATGTAAGTACTGTTTACCCTGGTAATACTGCAGAAGATATAGAGAAGCTAATTACGGATCCTTTAGAGGATCGATTAAAAAGTGTGAGTAATGTGGTTGAAATCACCTCAACATCTCAAGAAGATTACGCAATGGTTATTGTGGAATTTGATGAGAACATTACTGTAGAGCAAGCGAAACAAAAAGTAAAAGACGAAATTGACCAAGAAACATCAGGTGAAGATTGGCCTACATTTAATGAGGCAAAAGTTGAACCAGATGTATTTGACTTAAGTCTTTCTGAAGAAATGCCTATTCTTAATATTAATATTTCAGGAAATTATCCAATTGAAAAACTAAAAGAATATGCTGAGTACTTGCAGGATGAAATTGAAGACATACAGGAAATTAAAAAAGCAGATATTCGTGGAGCACAAGACAAAGAGGTAGAAGTTGCCGTAGACATTTTCAAAATGATGGCGGCTGAAGTAACGTTTAACGATGTTATTGGATCCATCAATGGTGGTAATGTTACCATGTCTGCTGGTAATTTAATAACTAGCGGACAAAGAAGAACCATACGAATACTTGGAGAAATTGAAAATCCTAATGAATTAGAAAACTTTGTAGTAAAATCTGAAAATGGTCACGCGATCTACTTAAAAGATATTGCAGCGATAAGTTTTAAAGAAGAAGATAAAACAACTTATGCTAGAGAACATGGAGAACCAGTAGTTATGCTCGATGTTAAAAAAAGAGCTGGAAAAAACATGGTTGCAGCGGCAGAGCAAATACAAGTTATAGTTAAAGAAGCTGTAAAAAATGTATTCCCACAAGATTTAAGCGTAACTGTTGCCAATGATCAATCTCCAAAAACAATTGGCCAAGTAGATGATTTGGTAAATAATATCATTTTTGGAATTATCTTAGTAGTTACTGTTTTAATGTTCTTTTTAGGTTTTAAAAATGCCATTTTTGTAGGCTTTGCAATTCCAATGTCAATGTTCATGTCTTTAATGATATTAGAACTTCTGGGACATAGTTTAAATACCATGGTTCTTTTCGGGTTAATTATGGGATTAGGTATGTTGGTAGATAACGGTATTGTAGTAGTGGAGAACGTATACCGACTCATGGACGAAGAAGGAATGAGTCGTATTGAAGCTGCAAAAAAAGGTATTGGTGAAATTGCTTTCCCTATTATTATTTCTACAGCAACAACAGTTGCGGCCTTTATTCCTTTAGGTTTATGGCCAGGAATTATGGGTGATTTTATGATGATTTTACCAATTACGCTTTCTGTTGTATTGGGATCATCACTTTTTGTAGCCATTTTCTTTAATTCGGTTTTAGTCTCTCAATTCATGAGTATCGACGATGAAAACATGCCATTAAATCGAATCATTAGAACCACAGTTATTATGGCTGTAATTGGTGCATTAATAATTATTTTCGGTGGCGAATACAGAGCTCTAGGAACACTGATGGTATTTACTGCAATTATGCTTTGGGTGTACAGATTATTTCTACGTAAATGGGCGAACAGCTTCCAAACTAAAACACTTGTAAAATTAGAGAACTGGTATGAAAGAATGCTTCGTGGTGCACTTTCAGGTAAAATGCCTTATGTACTAAGTATTGGCACTTTTGTATTGTTAATACTTGCATTTGTTGCTTTTGGTGCTTCATTATCGAGCCAACGTACCAAGGTGGAATTTTTTCCAGATAATAAACCTAATCAAATCATTGTCTATATAGAATATCCAGAAGGTACAGACATTGCAAAAACCAATGCCATTACCAAAGAAATTGAAAATCGAGTTTATAAAACGCTTAATCAAGAGCAGTATTTGGCTACCGATGGTCACAATTTTATGGTTGAAAGTACCGTATCACAAGTTGGTGCTGGTGCTGGAAACGCACAAACAGATATGGGTTCTGCTGCTGAGACGCCTCATAAAGCAAAAATTACAGCTTCAATGAGAGAATTTAAATTCCGTCAAGGAGAGGATAGTGAATTATTGCGTCAAGAAGTACAAAAAGCGTTAGTTGGTATTTATCCTGGTGTATTAATTTCAGTTGAAAAAGATGCCAATGGCCCACCAGCAGGTTCTCCAATTAATATTGAAATTGAAGGTAACGACTATAATGAATTGATTGCTGTTGCAGAAAACATGCGTGAATTTATTAATACTAAAAATATTTCTGGTATTGATGAATTAAAAATTGATGTAAATAAAGACAAACCTGCAATGCGTGTAGTCGTTGATAGAGAGAAAGCCGGTGAATTAGGCGTTAGTGCATCTCAAGTTGGACAACAATTACGTAATTCCATTTTTGGTTCTAAAGCTGGGATTTATAAAGAAGATGGTGATGATTTTGATATTTATGTACGTTTTAATAAGGAAAATAAATACAATACCAGTGCCTTATTTAATCAGAATATTACCTTTAGAGATAATACAGGTCAAATAAAAAGTGTTCCCATTTCTTCTATAACAAAATATGAAAATAATTCTGGATTTAGTGCTATTAAACATAAAGAGACAAAACGTGTTGTAACGGTTTATTCTGCACTATCACCTGGTTACACAGATGCTGGAGCCATCGTAACTCAAATTCAGAATGAAATGAAAAGTTATGAAGATTTACCAGAGAATATAAACATTGATTATACAGGACAAATTGAAGAACAAAATAAACAAATGACTTTCTTAGTCGGTGCTTTTTTTACAGGACTTGGTTTAATATTCTTTATTTTAATTTTCCAATTCAACTCTGTGTCTAAACCCGCGATAATTATGTTGGCTATTTTCTTGAGTTTTATTGGTGTATTTGGTGGTATTGTTATAGCAGGTAGTTCTTTTGTAATTATGATGACTATGGTGGGTATAATTTCACTAGCAGGAATTGTAGTAAACAATGGTGTGGTGTTACTTGATTATGCCCAACTCCTTATTGATAGGAAAAAGTTCAACCTTAATTTAGAAAAAGAAGACTATTTAGAAACAAATGATTTATATGAAGCTATTGTAAAAGCCGGTAAAGCTCGTTTGCGTCCGGTATTATTAACAGCCATTACTACAATTCTTGGATTAATACCTTTAGCAATAGGATTAAATATTAACTTCTTTACTTTGTTTAAGGAATTTGATCCTAATATTTATATGGGTGGAGATAATGTTGTGTTTTGGGGACCACTAGCATGGACCGTAATTTACGGATTATTTGTAGCTACATTTTTAACATTAATTGTAGTACCAATTTTGTTTTTTTTAATCACTAAATTTAAGATGTGGTTACGAAGACAAAGTAAAAACGAAACGATTGAAAGTATAAGTATAGAAGAAGTAACTCCATAATTTTTAATGTGGGTTTTTAAAACCAAAAACCCACATTAAATAACCAGTAATTTCGACCCGTATCAGGTGACCAGGCATATTTTACTTCAAGCGGACCTAAAAAAGATTCAATGCTGTAGCCCGCAGCAAAACCTAGTTTAGTATTATCAAAAATTTCTCCTTCATTTAATAAATCATTTTCGGTTCGTGCTACATTCGAAATTAAAGAAATATAATTTTTATTAAATATTTCATAACGCAAAGTAACAGCGGTTTTTAAGAAAGCACTTTCTGCTAAATCAGCAACATCATAGCCATAAAAATTATAGAAATTATTAATATAATTTTTATTAGCTCCTCCTAAAAAATAATTAAATACTCGTGTGCCATCGCCCAAAGTAATTCCAGCCTGAGAAACAATATGAGTGGTAAATCTATTTCCAATTGTAAATGCTCCAGACAATTCTCCTTTTAATTGTGTAAATGGTTTAA
Organism: Aureibaculum luteum; assembly: GCF_003449015.1. Classification (GTDB taxonomy): domain Bacteria; phylum Bacteroidota; class Bacteroidia; order Flavobacteriales; family Flavobacteriaceae; genus Aureibaculum; species Aureibaculum luteum. The sequence continues at coordinate 580,968 of NZ_QRGD01000003.1, forward strand.
AACTATTGTCAAAATTTGAAGCCGTTAAATAAGCATGATAATCTACAAAAAAATAAAGTCCTTTTTTAGGGAAATACTTATTATCATAAGTATCTAATACCAAATTTGTATATGCACTAACATACGAAGTGTTATCAATAAAATTCTTTATGGTCTCGTTACTTTCTATGGTTTCAAAATAGGTTCTAATAAGTTTATTTTCTACTCCTAGCCGTATCGCAATCCCTTTGGTAAATGAATTTTGTAAATATAGCTGAGTAGTAAAATCATTATAGTCAATCGGAACTTTACCAACAGTTACACCTGATGCTTCATCATTAATTAAATTCTCAAAAAAAGACTTTTCAAAGTTATTATATCGAGTTTTAACTCCATAACTCCAATGAAATCCATTATCTATAAAGTAATCTAAATTATACCGAATATTATCTCCTAAAACAAGATCTGCGGAAAGCACATCATTTTTAAAAAGGGCGTGTTTGGCAGTTACGTTTAACAATACTCCTGTTTTATATAAATCATCATAATGGATACCTAATTGTAAAAAAGTAGACATTTCTTCTTCTTTCAATTTTAACTGTAATGTCGTACCTTTTTCACTCGGAAGAAATTGATATTGAATATTTCTGAAATTACCCGTAGCTGATAAATTATTTATGCCCTCAGTAAATTTATCATAAGAGATAGAATCTTTTTCTTTAAAATTTAACTTACCAATGATATATTTGTTTGTGTAATTTTTGTTTCCCATGACACTAATTTCATTTATAATTAGTTTTTCACTTGTAATCGGAATAATTTTTTTGCTTCTCTTTTTTGCAATTTGGTTTTTTGCAATTTTTTGCAATGCTCCTAACTGCTTATCCGTAGCACTTCTACCACTTTCTATGATATCTTTTGTTAAATCAAAAGAAACTACATTAAAGTCACTTATATCTGGATGTATATAAATATCTGTTTGATTTCGCTTACTTACAGCATCAGTATACATTTGAAAACTTACAATTTGCATTACAATCTCAAAGGCAGAATTCAATCCTTTTTGTCCTTTTAATTTATCTTGAACATCTATTCCAATAATTACATCTACTCCTTTCTCCTTCATTACATCTACTGGAAAATTATTGGTAATACCTCCATCAGTTAATAATTTTCCGTTAATCTCAACAGGATCTAATAAAGTTGGAAATGAACCACTTGCCCTAACGGCTTCAGGTAAAAAACCATCTTCCAAAATTTTTGCTGTACCACTTTCTAAATCTGTTGCAATGCAAAAAAACGGAATAGGTAATTTTGAAAAATCATTAATACTATGAACATGTTCAGTAAGTTGAGACAAGAGATTAAATATATTTTGCCCTTTTGAAAGAGCAGTTGGCAACTGAACGCCTCCATTTTTAATAGGTAATGTTAATGCATATTTTTCAGTGTTTTCTTTTTGGTAAATAGATTTTGATTTTCTAGGTAAATTATCTTGCATTAATTCATTCAAATCAAACGCAGTTACTAACGAATCTAACTCATCTGCTGAATACCCTGAGGAATATAATGCCCCAATAATAGCCCCCATACTGGTACCACCAATGTAATCTATCCTTACGCCTGCTTCTTCTAAAACTTTTAATGCTCCTATATGTGCAAAACCCTTAGCTCCTCCTCCACTCAAAACTAAACCTACTTTTATATCCTTTTGAGGTTTTGGAGTATCTTGTCCGAGCATTACTTGTGCTTGAAAAAGTAATAATATGATTACTATATTTTTTAACATTAAGAGTCTTTTTTCTTTAGATGATAATAATTATACACTTTGGTTGCTCTAGAAGTACCTATTATTTCTTCAATTGATTTTAAGGATGCTTCAGAAACCCTTTTTGCTGATTTAAACTGTTTTAATAAACTTTCTATTGTTTGTTTACCAATACCTGGAATTTGCTCTAACTCAGTTTGAATAGCACTTTTACTTCGCTTATTTCTATGAAAAGTAATTGCGAACCTGTGAGCCTCATTTCGCAATTGCTGAATTATTTTTAACGTTTCCGATTTTTTATCTAGATACAATGGAATTGGATCGTCAGGATAAAAAATCTCTTCTAAGCGTTTTGCAATACCAATAATTGCTATTTTTTTTCGTAAACCTAACACATCAAGGCTCTTTAATGCTGATGATAACTGACCTTTACCTCCATCAATAACAATTAGCTGCGGTAACTCTTGCCCTTCATCTAACAAGCGTTTGTATCTTCTATGTACAACCTCTTCCATAGAGCCAAAATCATCTGGACCTTCAACCGTTTTTATATTATACTTTCGATAATCGCTCTTACTTGGTTTACCATTTTTAAAAACAACACAAGAAGCTACTGGATGAGTCCCTTGTATATTAGAATTATCAAAACACTCCACATTACGTGGCTCTTTTGGCAACCGCAAATCCTTTTGCATTTGAGCCATAATTCTGTTGGTATGCCTATCTGGATCAACTATTTTTATTTGCTTAAAACGTTCTTGTCTAAAATATTTAGCATTACGCAAAGACAGGTCAACTATTTGCTTTTTGTCACCCTGTTTTGGAACAGTAACCTTTATTTCATCACCAACATTAACTTTAAAAGGTACATAAATTTCCTTTGATTGCGAATTAAATCGTTGTCTTATTTCTATAATAGATAATTCCAGTAAGTGTTTATCTGTTTCGTCCAATTTCTTTTTAATTTCTGTAGTATGCGATTGAATAATAGCACCATTCATTATTTTAAAAAAATTGACATACGCAAAACTCTCATCCGAAATAATTGAAAATATATCCACATTTGAAATTGACGGATTTACAACCGTCGATTTTGCCTGATAATTAGCCAATAAATCTATTTTTTCTTTTATACTATGAGCTTCTTCAAATTCATGATTCTCAGCAAACTTCAACATAATATCTTTAAAATGTTCTAATGAAGATTTAAAATTACCTTTAATAATATTTCTAATTGCATTAATATCATCTAAATATTCCGCTTCTAACTGTAGGCCTTCACATGGGCCTTTACAATTTTTAATATGGTATTCTAAACAAACCTTATATTTACCTGTAGCTATATTTTTTTGTGATAAGTCATAAGCACAAGTACGTAATTGATAGAGTTCTTTTATTAAAGACAGTAACGCTTTTGCTGTTCTGACCGAGGTATAGGGGCCAAAATATTCAGAACCATCTTTAATAACATTTCTAGTTAAAAACACTCTAGGAAACGGTTCTTTTTTAATACATATCCATGGATATGTTTTATCGTCTTTTAATAAAATATTATACCGTGGTTTGTATTTTTTTATAAGATTATTTTCCAACAACAAGGCATCCATCTCCGTAGAAACGACAATATGTTTTATGGAAGCAATTTTTTTTACTAAGACTTTAGTTTTACCGTAATCGTGATTTTTTGTAAAGTAAGAACTTACGCGTTTTTTTAAATTTTTGGCCTTACCTACATATAAAATAGCATCATCCTTATCAAAATATTGATAAACACCGGGCGTATTGGGTAAGGTTTTTACTTGAAGTTCTAAATCGGTGTTTTGCATACAACGAAGTTAAGAAATTAACTCCATTTTAAAATTATGATTTTGGCTTTTCATAATGCGTTACGACTACAGGTGGTTCAATATAATTTTTAGGTTCTTCAACTTTCTCCTTTTTAGGAAAAACCTTTTTGTTAAAGATTAGTAGTAAGCCCACACCTGCCGTAATTGATGCATCAGCAACATTAAAAATATATTGAAAAAAGGTAAAATTTCTATCTACAAATAAAGAGAAGTTATTACCTCCAATACCAGGTATCCAATCGGGCCAATTAAAATTAATCTCAGGAATCCAAGAGGGTAATTGAGCATTTTCTACGATTGGAAAATAAAATAAATCGACCACTTTACCATGAAACAACGTACCATAACCACCTTCTTCAGGTAGAAATGTTGCTAATGCTCCATGACTGTCACCAAATAAAACGCCATAAAATACAGAGTCAATAATATTACCCAATGCACCTGCAAAAATAAACGCTATGGCAACAATTAATATTTTGTGACCATTTGATTTTACAGCTGAATATAACCAGTACCCAATACCTACAATAGCTATTAAACGGAAAAAGGTTAAAAACAACTTACCGTTAGAACCTCCAAATTCTGTACCCCAAGCCATGCCGTAATTCTCAATAAAGTGAATTCTAAACCAATCTAAACCCAACACTTTAAAATCATCTCCCAACTCAAAGTGTGTTTTGATATAGATTTTACTCCATTGATCTATCAATAGAATGATTATAATTATAATAACGGCTTTTTTCATCAACGAGATCTTTTTCTAAAAAGTTTAGCAAAAATAAGAATATTATTGAGTTTCAATAGTCTTAAGGGTAATATTTGCATTGATAGATTGTACCTTTAACAAATTATTATTAATTCCTAAAATTCCTTTTAAAGAAATGTCTGTCTTTTGCCATTGGACTGAAGGAAAAGTAGTTGTAATTTCTCCATGATTAGATATAATATTGACCTCTGTGTCTCTAATTGTTGCATTGATATTTCCAGATAGCAATTCGGAAGTTATACTTCCCTTGAAATCATCAATTTTCACATCACCAGTATTCAATGTGAGGGTCATATTACCATTAAAGCTCACGACTTCAATATCCCCATTTTTATAACTAATTTCAACATCACAACCTTTGGGTAGCGAAAGTTTATAAGAAGGAAATAATGGTTGCAGGTAACAAAATTTTTCCGTTTTTGAATTTGGTTCAAAAGAAATTATACTTTTAGAAATAATTCTAATATTATTTTCAACATTTTCAATTTCTAATTGTGTAGGATTTTCAACATAATCCACCATTGAAATACTCATTTTCTGATCCTCTGTTTGAACAATCTCTAATAAATCAATGTCCTCAAAATGCACTTCAATATTTTGATTTTTAAAGTCAATTTCCTTTAGCACCATTTTTTGAGCACTAATAGATAAATAAACTAACAAAACAGATATGTAAAATAGTATTTTCAATTTATCTTTAAATCTATTCTTGAAATTTAAGCTTTTTAATTACGAATACTAAGAGCTTTTTCTAAACTTGACCACAATAAATGGAAACCTATATGTAAAGTAATAAAAAAGGCTTCCGATTGGAAGCCCTTAGTTATGATGATTGCATGTTTTTAGCTTCTATACTAAGCGTAGCATGTGGTACTAATTTCAAACGTCCTTTTTGAATTAGTTTTCCTGTTACACGACAAATACCGTAAGTCTTGTTTTCTATTCGTAACAAGGCGTTCTTCAAGTCTCTGATAAACTTTTCTTGACGAATTGCCAATTGCACATTAGATTCTTTAGACATGGTCTCTGACCCTTCTTCAAACGCTTTGAACGTTGGTGAAGTATCATCAGTGCCATTATTACTGTCGTTTTTATAGGCACTATTAATTAATGCTAAATCTTCCTTTGCATTTTCAATCTTTTTCAAGATGATTTCTTTAAATTCATTCAAATCAGCATCTGAATATCTTTCTTTATTCTCACTCATATTGATTAATTTTTTTGAATTAATATTTTTGTATTTACATTATCAAATACAATTTCTATACCATCAATTACTTTATCTTCTAAAAGCAACTCGTTCGTTAATGTTTCATTTTTAATATAGGTTGCATTCGCTAAAATGGCATCATCAACTATACCATCTTTTTCTATTTTTAATTTTATTTTATCAGTTACTTCCAATCCTGATTCTTTTCTTAAATTCTGAATTCGATTAATTAACTCTCTGGCAATACCTTCTTTACGCAATTCTTCAGAAATAGTAACGTCTAAAGCTACAGTTAAATTGCCTTGGTTAATAACCAGCCAGCCTTCTATGTCTTGCGATGATATTTCCACTTCATCTTTGGTTAAACATAATGTTTTTTCTCCAATTTTTAAAGAAATTTCGCCTTCTTTTTCGATGGCAGCAATATCATCTTGTGTTAATTTTCCAATTTCTGCTGCAACCAAACGCATATCTTTTCCAAATTTAGGACCTAATACCTTAAAATTTGGTTTGATATTTTTTACTAAAATTCCTGAAGCATCATCAATCAATTCTATAGCTTTTACGTTTACTTCAGATTTTATCAACTCTTCAACTGCTTCAATATCTTCTCTATCTTGATCTCCTAAAACAGGAATCATTATACGCTGTAATGGCTGACGTACTTTTATCATTTCCTTTTTACGTAATGATAAGACCATAGAAGATATAGCTTGTGCTTTTTGCATTTTTCTTTCTAAAGCTGAATCAATAAAAGACTCGTCATATTTGGGAAATTCTGTTAAATGAATTGATTCTGGTTCATTACCACTTGTTACATTAGTAAGGTCTTTGTACAATTGATCCATATAAAAAGGTGCAATTGGCGAACTTAATTTTGCCACAGTTAACAAACATGTATACAATGTTTGATATGCCGATATTTTATCTTGTTGATAATCACCTTTCCAAAAACGTCTTCTGCTTAAACGCACAAACCAGTTACTTAGATTTTCTGTTACAAAATTTTGTATGGCTCTTGCTGCTTTTGTAGGTTCATAATCATTATAATACGCTTCTACATTCTTAATTAATGTATTTAGTTCAGATAATACCCAACGGTCAATTTCTGGTCTCTTATTAATATCTATATCGTCTTCCGCATATGCGAATTTATCAATATTGGCATATAAAGTAAAAAAAGAATAGGTATTATAAAGTGTACCAAAAAACTTACGTCTTACTTCTTCAATACCCTCGATATCAAATTTTAAATTATCCCATGGGTTTGCATTCGAAATCATGTACCAACGTGTGGCATCTGCACCGTGCTTTTTCATGGTCTCAAACGGGTCAACGGCGTTACCTAAACGCTTCGACATTTTTTTACCTTCTTTGTCTAATACCAATCCGTTAGACACTACATTTTTATAAGCATTTGAATCGAAAACTAAAGTTCCAATAGCATGCAACGTGTAAAACCACCCTCTGGTTTGATCTACTCCTTCTGCAATAAAATCTGCAGGATAAAATTTATTTTCGTCAATTAATGCTCTATTCTCAAATGGATAATGCCATTGTGCATAAGGCATAGAACCTGAATCAAACCAAACATCAATTAAGTCAGATTCGCGTTCCATTGGCTTCCCTGTAGTCGAAACCAATGTAATTTGGTCTACTATATTTTTATGAAGGTCTAATAGATCGTAATTTTCTTCGTTCATGTTACCAACTTCAAAATTGGCAAAAATATCAGCTTTCATAAAACCGGCTTCAACCGCTTTTTTCATTTCAGCTTTCAGCTCTTCGACAGAACCAATTATTATTTCTTCTTTTCCATCTTCTGTTCTCCAAATAGGAAGTGGAATTCCCCAAAAGCGTGAACGTGATAAATTCCAATCATTAGCATTTTTTAACCAATTTCCAAAACGGCCTTCACCAGTTGATTTCGGTTTCCAATTAATTGATTGATTCAGTTCATACATTCTATCCTTCTTTTCAGAAACCTTTATAAACCATGAATCTAAAGGATAGTATAAAATTGGTTTGTCAGTACGCCAACAGTTAGGATAACTGTGCTTGTATTTTTCAACTTTAAAAGCTTTATTTTCTTCTTTTAGCTTAATCGCTAATTCAACATCAACAGAACGTTCAGGAGCTGCACCATCATCGTAATACTCATTCTTTACATATTTACCAGCATACTCACCCATTTCTGGTCTAAATTTACCTTGTAAATTTACTAATGGAACAGGGTTTCCATTTTCATCTAACACCAACATTGGTGGAACTTCTGGTTCCGCTTGTTTTGCTACCATGGCATCATCTGCTCCAAAAGTAGGAGCAGTATGTACAATTCCGGTACCATCTTCAGTGGTTACAAAATCACCAGCGATAACTCTAAATGCATTTTCTGGGTTTTGATAAGGCAAAGTATAAGGCAATAATTGTTCGTACTTAACCCCTATCAAATCTGCACCTTTACATTCGGCAACGATTCTGTAAGGAATTTTTTTGTCACCTTCTTTATAATTCGTCAACTCATCTTCAGTTTCTACCTCTACAAATTTCCCTGCAAACTGTCCACCCACTAATTTTTTAGCAAGAATTACTTTGATAGGTTCAAAAGTATATTGATTATACGTTGAAGCGACCACGTAATCAATTTTGTTACCAACAGTTAATGCGGTATTACTCGGTAAAGTCCACGGAGTCGTAGTCCAAGCTATCATGTATAAATTATCAAACACTTTTAAAAGGTCTGGTAACGTATCAGATATCACTTTAAACTGTGCAACTACTGTGGTATCTGTTACATCTTGGTAGGTACCTGGTTGGTTTAACTCGTGTGAGCTTAATCCAGTTCCAGCTTTAGGTGAATAGGGTTGAATCGTATAGCCTTTATACATTAAGCCCTTATTGTAAATCTCTTTTAGCAACCACCAAACAGATTCTATATATTTTGGTTTATAGGTCACATACGGGTCATTCATATCTACCCAATGTCCCATTTTTCTAGTCAGCTCTTCCCACACATCGGTATAACGCATTACTGCTTTTTTACAAGCCTCGTTATATTCTTCCACTGATATTTTTTTACCAATATCTTCTTTGGTAATACCCAATTCTTTTTCTACTCCTAGTTCAATTGGTAAACCATGGGTATCCCAACCTGCTTTACGTTTTACTTGATAGCCTTGTAAGGTTTTATACCTACAAAACAAATCTTTAATAGTACGAGCCATAACGTGGTGAATTCCAGGCAAACCATTTGCAGATGGTGGACCTTCGTAAAACACAAATGGTTTATTAGCATCACGCGAAGTGATGCTTTTTTGAAATATATCGTTTTCTTCCCAAAATTGTTGGGTTTCATCAGCTACTTTTGATAGGTCTAAACCTTTATATTCTTTAAATGGCGTACTCATTTTCTTTCAAAATTCTTTCGAGTCGCGAAATTACGTATTTTATTGAAAATATTGATTTTATAGACACAAAAAAAGCATCTTAAAAATTTCTTAAGATGCTCTTTTATAATTATATATTCGTTTGATTTTATTATTTTCTAATCACCACAAATTCTGTTCTTTTATTTTCTAAATGTTCTAGTTCCGTACATTTTACATTATTGGCACATTTATTAAGCAATTCTGTTTCTCCATACCCCTTACCAGTTATTCTGCGAGGGTCTAAGCCTTTTTCAATAAGATTGTCTACTGTTGCGGCAGCTCTACTTTTAGTTAAGCTTAAATTATAAGCATCAGGACCTCTTGAGTCCGTATGTGCACCAAATTCAATGACCATTTTCGGGTATTTACTCATCAATCGCATTACTTTTTCTAATGCTTTTTCTGAAGCTTCTGTAATTTCTGCTGTATTTATTGTAAAAGTAATATTTGGAACATTTAAAATTTCATAATCTTTTCTATTCATGAACTCTTTCTCTTCAATAAAGATAACCTCATTGTTATCATAACCATTTTTATGAGAAGTACTTAAATTTATAGTATTACTGAAGTATCCATTTTTTGTAACCTCTATGGTGTAATTTTCAGCACAATCTACTCCAAAATAATAGGCACCGTCAAAAGCGGTTTCAATTTTACGAATATGGTTACCATTTTCGTCAATTAACGCAACAAAAGCATTACCCACTCTATTACCAGTAACCTTATCTTTAATAATACCAGTGGCAATTTGGTCACAAAGGGCTATTGTTGTTTTTTGTTTAAATGAATAAATATCATCGTCACCCATTCCTCCATTTCTATTGGATGAAAAATACCCTTGCAGTTTATCACTATCTATAATAAAAGAGATATCGTCTCCTTTACTATTCATCGGCTCTCCTAAATTTATAGGTTCGGGAATTGAACCGTCCAATTTTGTCATATATATATCAAAACCACCTTTACCTCCTGGTCTATTGGAAGAGAAATAAATAACATCACCATCAATATAAGGTGAGTATTCTTTATACTTAGAATTAATCGTTTTTCCTAAATTAATGATTTTTCCATAATGACCTTGGTTTAAATCTACTACAAAAATATCAGTATCTCCCATTGTTCCCGGCATATTAGATACAAAATACAACTTTTTCCCATCAGCACTTATCATCGGATGCCCTGTATCGTAATCGTCATCATTAAAAGGTAGTGAAGAAAAATCTTCCCAATGTCCTTTTTCACCTACAGCTGCTCTAAATATTTTAAGTCCATCGGATTTTAGTTTACCACCCATATAATTATTTGAGGTAAAATAAACTTCTTTCAAATCAGGTGTAAAAGCCACAAATGCATCGTGATATTTTGAGTTTACATCACTTGAAAATGGTTTTACATTTGTAATTTCTCCTTGATTAGTAAGATCACCGATATATAAATTTAAAAAAGGTTGATCATTATCTTTCCATTTTCTATTTGACAACCCAGCTGTTTTTCGACTTGAAGAAAAAACAATTTTATCTTTACCCATAAAAGTGGAACCAAAATCTTGATATTTGGTATTAACCTTAAGGTTTTTTATACTATACTCTGCTCCTTTAATAGAGTCCGCTCTTTCAATTTGTGCAACTGAAAAAATGGTACTTAAAATAAAAAATATATTTATTAGGGTTCTCATTGGGTAAATTATTGTTTGTATAACTCAAACGTTATGCCAAAGTATAGCACTATGAAAACGAAAAAACCTTCAAAATATTTTGAAGGTTTTCTAATTTTTTATGTTTTAATTACATTCTGATAATTACAAATTCAGACCTCCTGTTTCTTTCATGCTCTGCATCAGTACATTTAACTCCTTCCGTACAACCATTAATTATCTGTGTTTCGCCATACCCCTTACCAGTTATTCTTGATACGTCTATACCTCTACCAATAATATAACTAACTGTAGACTTTGCTCTTTTATCCGACAACCAGTTATTCCAGTGATCTGTTCCTCTAGAATCGGTATGCGATGCCGCTTCAATAATCATCTTAGGATATTTATTCATTAACTTAACCACTTTCTCCAATTCATTTTTAGCTAGTCTTGTTAAATATGACGACTCATATTCAAAATAAATTGGATCTATATTTACTCCATAATTACCTGAAGGTAATTTTACAATTTCATCTGGTAACACATCTGGTAAACCTTCTGGTTTTCTATCAACACCATCTCCTTGTGTACCTTGAGTGCCATTATCACTAACGTTACTCACATAATTCATATTGCCTGCACCTAATAACAATGGCATGTTTAATTCTTTATCTGCATCATTAGATGTGGTAAAAGTTATTGACTGTGGTGCAAAACCAATTTTCTTTCCTTCTAATTTATATTCAGTTTCACATGATATTTTAAATGAGAACGTTGCATCATCTTTAACAATAACCGTTTCAATCACATTTCCGTCTTTATCACTTAAAATAACCTCAGAACCCGCTAACAAACTTGTAGAAATTTTATCTCTAACATCACCTGTAACCAATTGTAAACAATTAAAATCAACTGGTTCTTCTTCTGTAAAAGAATAAATATCGTCATCTCCTTTACTTCCTTCTTCTCTATTTGAAGAAAAATATCCTTTTCTTGTTTCTCCATTTATAATAAATGCAAAGTCATCTCCTGCAGAATTGATACTTAAGTTTACAGGGTTTGTTATATATCCTTTTAATTTACTAGCATATATATCTATACCACCTTTTCCACCGCTTCTAGTAGATGAAAAGTATAGTATATCTCCATCTACAAATGGAAACCAATCTTTTGCTTTAGAATTAATTTTTGGTCCTAAATTTTCAGGATTACCAAAGCCACTTTCGTTAACTTCGACTTTAAAAATATCCGTTTCACCTAAAGTACCTGGCATATTTGAAGTGAAATACAATGTCTTTTCATCATCACTAAGTGCAGGGTGACCTACTGAATATTCAACATTATTAAAAGGCATTGGTATAATGTTAATCCACTCTCCTTTATTGTTAACTGTAGCTTTAAACATAGCCAAGTTTGTATAGCCTTGATTATCTATTCCTAATTTTTTATTGTAGTAATTATCTCTAGTAAAATAAACCGTGTTACCATCTTTCGTAAAAGTTACACTGGCTTCATGGTATCTTGAGTTAACTTCTCCTTTAAGTTTTCTTTTATTTGCGATTGAACCATCTTCACCAATATCACCTTCATATAAATCTAAAAAGCGTTGTCCATTTGGTTCCCAAACATCACGAATTACTCTGAAACCACGTCTCGGTGCAGCAAAAACCAATTTATCTGTTCCGTGAAAAGCAGTACCAAATTCAGATTGTTCAGTGTTTACTTCTAAATTATTTATGGAAAATTTACCACCGCCATCTTGGGCATAAAGACATACTACACTTAGCAATAAAACTATTACAAGATATTTTTTCATTATTAGGTTATTTATTTTCTATTAACTTCTTGCCTTTTTCATAGCTTTTTAGCACAATTACAAACAATTATGCAAATTAGAAAATGTTAAAAATTCTAATTATTACCTCTAATAACGTCATCATATATGGTTATAGTATTGTTTAGGTAAAATAATTTAAATATTAAATCATCTTAAAAAACTATTAACCCTAAAAATAATGTGAAATACTGTAAATAAATTATGGTTGTTATAGAGTTATTTTAATTAATTTTTCCCTTTTACCCAAAAAGTTCATTTAAAACAAAGAACAATTCGAATACTATTTTTTAATCTCTTACTTTTTAGAAGAATCTAGGTGATTTCAAGTTTTTCTTTGAAAAATCTATATCCCATAGTACAAATACTTCATGAGTACCACTGTTGTAATTTCCTAAATTAGTGGTTGTATAATCATAGGCATAGCCCAATCGTAAATCTCTAGTTATTCCAAAATTAATTAGACCCGTTACTGAATCACCAAACCTATAACCTAAACCCAACTCCAATCTATCATTGAATAAAAAGTTTGCATTGGCATCTAAGGATAATGGTGAACCTGTTACTGCTTTGGCCATTACGGAAGGTTTAAATTTTAATGTTTCAGACAAGCTAAATACATAACCTACTGTACCAAAATAATGCATCTTCTCTGAAGCTTTGCTTATAGTACCATTGTCTTGCTCTAAATGTTTAGTCTCCAATAAATTTGGAGCGGATAGACCTACATAAAATTTATCGGTATAATAATAAACCCCAGCTCCAAAATTTGGTAAGGTCTCATTTACATTATCTGAAAATAATGGATCTACTCCAGGTGCTGTTTGTGGCAATACCAACGACAATAAACCTACATCAAAAAAGGTTATTCCTCCTTTTAAACCGAAGGCCAATCTTCCTTCCTCAGATGTGTTTATTGTATAACTTACATCTGCATAAACATTTGTCTCTTTTACAGGACCATGCTCGTCTAAAATGGCTGAAAAACCACCTCCTAAATTTTTACCCAATGGGGCATGAATAGCCATAGTAGCTGTTTTAGGAGCTCCTTCAATACCAACCCATTGTAATCTACCTAATAAGCCTATACTCAAGGTTCCTCGAGAACCTGCATAAGCCGGATTCACAATATTCATGTTGTACATGTATTGTGTATACTGAGGATCTTGTTGACTAAACCCAGCAATGCTTACTAAACTTAATACTATGAGTAAAAATGATGATAATTTTCGCATAATTTTACTTTAATTTTTAAAGAAATTTATTCCCGTAACTGTTTAAAAGATGCTCTAGAAGTATGTTTAGTACTCCTAGAACAAATATTTATTTATTTAATAGTTTATATATACCCAACCTGCAATTGGCTCAAGTCCGGCTTCGTTATACTTAATAATATAGTAGTACGTTCCAACAGGTACTTTATTCCCTTTACTAATGGTCATCGTTCCACTTGAATAACCATCCCACCAAAGTGGCATTGCTCTTCCATTATTATCGTATTCATAGACAATATTACCCCACCTGTCATAAACCTCCATTTCGAAGTCTTTATATTGTGCTAAGGCAGGTACAACTAACTCATCATTATCACCATCACCATTAGGAGAGAATCCATCAGGTATAATAGTACAAGATGTTGGATCTAAATAATCAGGATAAGCATCTTCATCACAATTATCATTAGTTGGATCACCATCTTTATCACCATCTTCATCAATTGTATTAATACCGTCACCATCATCATCAATATCTCTATAGTCAACTTCACTATCTCCAGTTACTAAACCAGCTGTGTTTACATCCGCTTCTAAAGCATCATCTCTATTAGGTAAGTCAGTCGCTGGGTCTGTGTCAACTGACAGACCGTTAGGATCTGCAAAGTCACCAATAGAACCATCATATGCGTCATCTAAACCATCATTATCGTCATCATTTCCACTAGGTGAAACATCTGGCTCACCATTAGCATCATAATCATGACCTTCAATACTATCAGGAACAGCATCATTATCCGAATCAGCATCTAAATAATCTGGTTGATCTGCACCATCCGTATTTACTGGCGTAAGACCCACTCCATAAGCATCATCTAAACCATCACCGTTAGCATCAACACCTAAGGGACTGTTATAATCTGCTGTAGTTTGACCTTCCACATTATCAGGAATACCATCATCATCAGCGTCTAAGTCTAAATAATTAGGATGTGTATCTCCATCTGAATCAACTGCTGTTTCTTCTAATGTTAATATTCCATCGTTATCATCATCAATATCTAAGAAGTTCAATTGTGAATCTCCATCAGAATTCCAAGGAACATAATTGATATCTGCCAACAATGTATCGTCAGTTTCAATTGGATCAAAAAGACCATTTATTCCGAAGTCAGCTGGAGCACCATCAATTACACCATCATTATCAGCATCTAAATCAGCATTACCCGCTTCAACAACATCTAGAATACCATCTCCATCAGCATCTAAATCGAAGTGATTTGCAATACCGTCACCATCAAAATCATATTCAGACTCAACATCATCATTAGCATCACCGACAGAAATATTATTATCATTATCATCTAGATAAGCTGGAACACCATCTCCATCATTATCAGCTAAAGGATCTAACCCTTCAAATTCCATCAAATCAGGGATACCATCGTTATCATCATCTAAATCAATTGGATCTCCACGGCCATCTCCATCAAAGTCAGGATATACAGTTAATAACGCTGGATCGGAAATTACATCTGTATCACAAGCAAAGGCTGGTGAAGATAAAACCACTCGATACATATAACCATTATATTCTAACGGCACCATAGTTAATGTTAATTCATCTGAGGTTGCTCCTGTAACTGTAGGAACAGTTCCTCCATTAGAAATGTTAGACCAATTAACACCAGCATCTGTACTCATTTGCCATTGATACGTAATTGTACTTTGTATATCAACACTAAAACTAGTATTTGCGTTCACAACTATTACATCGTCTAATGGTTGTGTTGCGATTGGCAGCACAGCAAGACCTGCTTCTTGGAAATCAAATACACTGTTATTATCTAAATCGTTAGGTATAGTATAACCCGTAGTGCCTGGAGTATTAACTAAACCATTAGCATCAACTGTTAAACCAGTATCACTACCTAATCTACCACTACCATCAACATCAACTAGACCTGCCTCGATTACATCATTACAACCATCATTATCAGCATCTAATTCATGTGAATCTGGTATGCTATCTCCATCTGAATCTGCAGTTACATTTGTAAGTGTTGCAGCAGCAGTATCATCAGATTCTATTAAGTCTAATAATCCGTTTGTACCAAAATCGGCTGTATTACCATCTAAAATTCCGTCATTATTTAAATCAACTACAGTAGTACCGTTTAATTGACCTGACTCCACTACATCATAAATACCATCATTATCTGAATCTAAATCAGATTGGTCTAAAATACCATCTCCGTCCGTATCAAGAACACCTTCTATAGTATCTGGAATTCCGTCATTATCATCATCTAAATCAGTAATATCTGGAATACCATCTCCGTCATTATCTGGAAATAAATTCAATGTAGCTGGAGCAGAAGTCCAATTACTATCACAAACAAACACTGGTGATGATAACATTACTCTATATTGATAACCATCATAACTTAAAGGGACTCCACTTAAAGTTAATGCATCAGTTGTTGCATTACTGTAAGCTGGACTGGCACCTCCATTAGTTATTACTGCCCAAGTTGCACCTCCATCTGTACTTTCGTACCATTGATATGTAATTTCAGCTAAGATATCAGTACTAAAAGTAACATTAGAATTAATTACTATAGTTTGACTTAGTGGATCGGTATTAACTAAAGGAATACCTAAACTAGTTTGTTGAAAATCATAAACTGAATTCAAATCTAAATCATCTGGTATAGTATAACCATCAACCCCACTCGTAACAACTCCATTTGCATCAACTAATAAACCAGCACCAATTGTACCATTACCTAAAAGTCCATTTAAATCTCCATCTGTAAAGCCAGCTTCACGAACATCATTACAACCATCATTATCTGCATCTATTTCGTTAGAGTCAGGTGTGCCATCAGCATCTGAATCATCAGTTAGGTTTGCTAAATTACCACTATCAGGTGCATCTTCTAAAGGATCAAATAATCCGTTTGTACCAACAGTACCTGAATTTGCAGCATCAATAACACCATCATTATTTACATCAACAATATTATTAAGAGGATCTAATTGACCTGATTCTACGATATCATAAATACCGTCATTGTCTGAATCTAAATCCAAATAATTTGGTACGCCATCTCCGTCAGAATCAAATGCTGGTTCAATTACACCATTATCATCTCCAACAGTATTGTCATTATCATCATCATCTAAATATGCTGGAATTCCATCTGCGTCAATATCTGCATAAGGATCAACTCCTCCTGATTCAATTGTATCTGGAATACCATCATTGTCTGAATCTAAATCTAAGTAATTCGGTACACCATCACTATCATTATCAGGGAATAAACTCAATACAGCAGGAGCAGATGTCCAGTTACTATCACACGTAAATGCTGGTGATGAAAGTATAACTCTGTATTGATAGCCATCATAACTTGCAGGAACTCCTGTTAAAGTTAAGGCATCTGTTGTTGCATTACTGTATGCAGGACTCGCACCTCCATTAGTTATTGCAGTCCAAGTTGCACCTGCATCAGTACTTTCATACCATCGGTATGTAATTGTTGCTAATAAATCAGTACTAAAAGTTACATTAGCATTAATAATTAAAGTTTGACTTATAGGGTTTGTGTTTATTACAGGAACGCCTAAACTTGATTGTTGGAAGTCATATACTGAATTAGAATCTAAATCATCTGGAACAGTATAACCATCTATTCCACTTGTAACAATACCATTTACATCAACGAATAAGCCCGCACCAAATGTACCATTACCTAATAAACCGTTTAAATCGCCATCTGTAAAACCAGCTTCAAGAACATCGTTACATCCATCATTATCAGCATCTATTTCATTAGAATCTGGAATACCATCTGCATCTGAATCAGCGGTTAGGTTTGCCAAATTACCACTATCAGGTGCATCTTCTAATGGATCAAATAATCCATTTGCACCAACTGTACCTGAGTTGGCAGCATCTATTATACCATCATTATTTACATCAACAATATTATTCAGAGCGTCAATTTGACCTGATTCTACTATATCATATATTCCGTCATTGTCTGAATCTAAATCTAAATGGTTTGGTACACCATCTCCATCTATGTCATATACATCAGGAATTCCGTTACCATCTAAATCTGTATAATCTGTAACACTACTATCTCCAGCGTTACCATCATCTGTAGTATCCATCCAATTTTCAATACCATCACCGTCTTCATCTCCATAAGGATCATTACCCCCTGACTCAATAACATCAGGAATACCATCATTATCTGAATCTGAATCAACAATATCATTAATACCATCATTATCCCAATCTATATCTAAAGCTTCTCTCCAATCTGGCTCTCCACCAGGTGTATCAAAATCAGGAAAATCGGTCGGTAAAGTACCTCCATTTGTAGCATCTAAAACAGAATCATCTGTATCATAAGCATTATGTAATCCATCTCCGTCAGCATCAGCATTTGCTGGTAATGGCGATGTATCTGCCGTACCATCATTATTAGTGTCCCACCCTTCTAAACTATCTAAATCTCCATCATTATCAGAATCAGTATCTGTATAATCTGGGTTATCAGTTCCGTCTGTATTTGTAGGTACGATAGCTCCGTTTGGATCAAGAATATCAATTACACCCACTGTATTTCCATCATCTCCATCATAATTATCATCAAGACCATCATTATCTGCATCAACATTTGAAGGAGGTCTATATCCAGCTGTAGTTTGACCTTCAATATCATCAACAATACCATCATCATCAGCGTCAATATCCACGTAATCTGCTCCTTGCATGCTGTCAGTATTTGGAATTGGTAATGGCGTACCTTCTAAAGTGTCGTGTAATCCATTATTGTTTGCATCTAGTAATGTAGACGGATCACCAGATGTTGCATAATCAACATGAGCATCACCATCAATATCTACACCACCAGCTTCAATAACATCAGAAATACCATCAGCATCTGAGTCTAAATCTAAATAATTTGGTAAGCCATCGTTATCAAAATCATCTTCACCTTCGGTAGCATCAAGAATTCCATCATTATCTGAATCTAAGTCAACATAATTAGGTATTCCATCATTGTCTTTATCTCCAACAGGTAATGGGGTAGCTGCTGTAGTATCATCTAACCCATCATTATTTGAATCAGCAAATCCATCTACGATTCCGTCATCGTTTAAATCAACTCCACCTGCCTCAACAACGTCATTTATTCCATCATCGTCAGAATCTAAATCTAAATAATCTGGAACTGCATCTCCGTCTGAACTTGGAACAGGTAAAGGCGTTGTTTCAGTAGCATCATCAAGTCCGTTGCCATCAGTGTCTGTAAAACCATCTATAATTCCGTCGCCATCTAAATCTATCCCTCCTGCTTCTGTTACATCAGTAATACCATCATTATCAGAATCTAAATCTAAATAATCTGGCACAACATCTCCATCTGTATTAGGTACTGGAAGTGGAGATAATGCTGTGTTATCATCTAAACCATCTCCATTACCATCGAAAAACCCATCTAAAATACCATCTCCATCTGCGTCTGTACCACCAGCTTCTGTAACATCTGTAATACCATCATTGTCAGAATCTAAATCTAAATAATCAAACACACCATCTCCATCCGTATCACAGTGAGATACTAAAGAATTTAACCCAATTGTAGTGGTATTAGGGCCAGTTGTAGTTATTGTCAATGTTGTTATATTAACCCATTTAAAATATGAAACTCCTGTAATATTTGGTATTGCAAAATCATTTATATAAGCAACTCCGTCAATACTAGCTGGACTTCCAATAACTTCATGACTCCCCATTAGTGAAACAACTTCGTCTGCTGGTACACCAAACAACCAACCTTCATCATTCGCATTCACATGATCAAAACCAATAACCACTGTCAATGGTGAAGCAAAAGTAAAAGTAACACTCTCATCTGGACCACTTAACAGAAGTGAACCCGGGTTCCCTCCATGACCTAATGTTGAGTTACTTGTATATTGACCTGTAGACGAAAATAATTTAGACCCCCCATTTACATTGTACGCCATAGTAAATGGAACTCCTTTTATAGTCCCTGAACCCGAAGCATCTCCTCCATTTCCAGTACCATAATTCCACAATGGAGCATTAAAATCATCTATTACATTAACTGTTCCACAATTTTGTTCATCGGCATCTAAAATACCATCGTTATCATTATCTAAATCAACTGCATCTATTGTCCCATCATTATCACTATCAAGCCTATCATCTGTTGCATCACAAGCATCGGCAATTCCATCACCATCTAAATCAGGACCGGCTGTAATTACATCCGCATTAGTTGACTGACCTGTAGCACCAACAACTGTTGGCACTCCATTAATGTCAACACCTCCAGTTAATCGCCCATCGCCATCCACAGATGTAAAAGTTCCAGACGCTTCAATTGCATCAGGACAACCATCATTATCGCTATCATTATCTAGATAATCAAATATTCCATCGTTATCGGTATCACAGTGAGACACCAAAGAATTTAACCCTACTGTTGTGGTCAGAGGACCTTTTGTTGTTAAGGTTAACGTCGTAATATTTTCCCATTTAAAATACGAAACTCCTGTAATATTTGGTATTGCAAAATTATTAATAAATTCAACCCCATCAATACTTGCTGGGCTTCCTATAACTTGATGACTTGCAATTGATGACACAATTTCATCTGCAGGTGTACCGAACAACCACCCATCATCATTCGCATTGAGGTGATCGAAACCAATAACTACCGTTAATGGTGAAGCAAAAGTAAAAGTGATACTCTCATCTGGACCACTTAACAGAAGTGAACCCGGGTTCCCTCCATGACCTAATGTTGAGTTACTTGTATATTGACCTGTGGACGAAAATAATTTAGACCCCCCATTTACATTGTACGCCATAGTAAATGGAACTCCTTTTATTGTTCCTGAACCCGAAGCATCTCCTCCATTTCCAGTACCATAATTCCACAATGGAGCATTAAAATCATCAATTACATTAACCGTTCCACAATTTTGTTCGTCGGCATCTAAAATACCATCGTTATCATCATCTAAATCTACTAAATCTATAACACCATCATTATCATAATCAGGTCTATCATCTGTAGAGTCACAGGCATCTGCAATACCATCACCATCCAAATCTGGACCAGCTGTAATTACATCCGCATTAGTTGACTGACCTGCAGCACCCACAACTGTAGGCACACCATTAACATCAACACCTCCCGTTAATCTGCCATTGCCATCTACCAACGTAAAAGCACCAGATGCTTCAATTGCATCAGGACACCCATCATTATCACTATCATTATCTAAATAATCAGGTATAGTATCTCCATCTGAATCACCAAAACCTTCATCACTATCTAAAATTCCATCATTATCATTATCTAGGTCTGCAAAATCTTGTACTCCATCACCATCGATGTCATTATCAGCTGCAAAATATTGGAAATTAAAAATTAAATCTGCTGAACCGCCTACAGGCTGTGTAGTGCCTGTTGGAAAAGTTGACCAATCTAAAAATCCTGCTGCTGTAGTTGGAACATCTGAACCAGCTACTGAATACCCATATATTGTTTGCCCTGCTAAAAGCCCAAAATCACTCCATTTAAATAATGTGCCATTAACAGTCTGATCACCGCCATCATAGCCAAAGTCATATTGTACAGCCGCTTCTGACTTCGTTAACAAGTCATAAACATAGTTGGAAACTAAATTGGCACCGTAAGCAGTATTCACTACAACATTACTATAAGATGTAGGATTTCCTGAACCATCAACTCCTGTAATAACAGCTACAGAAATATCACCTATACCATTACGTTCAAAAATAGGAAAACCTGAATTCAAATCAATACTTCTTAAAGTTTTAGATGTATTAAAAACTACATCTATCCGTTCAATATTTGAAGTCATTGGCGATATTGAATTATTAAATGTATTATCTAGACCAATGTCTATGATATTTGCAGAAATTACATCATTCGCAGTTGCATAATAAGGTGCAGAATAATTATTAACCGCCTCATTAAAACCTGAATTATCTTCTCTAAACCAAGGATCAAAATCGTCGCCACTTGCATATATATTATCTATTCTTCTCAACGTAACTGTCAACGGCGACGGAACAGGAACATATGTATCTCCTGCAACCGAAATATCTACCACACTTGTACTGGCAGCAGCTCCAAAATTTAAAGTTTCTCCTCCTGTAGCCACACGACTATCTAATGTGTTAGGCACTGTGGTTGTTGACCAAGAGTCAACATTAGTTTGTGCACAAACGGAATTAAGGGTTGCTAAACCAAATACAAACAATAATGACATTATTGCATGTCTTAATTGTTTACCGTAAACTGCGTAAATTGTAGTTAAGTAACCTTTTTTCATAATGATATTTACTTAGTGTTGTATAAATTGTAGTCTATAGAGTTATTTACAGAAATACAAGGATTTTCCCCAAAAATTTAATGTCCCAATCGTATTTCTACAATGAATACAAATATATAAAAAAATGTTAAAAAAGAATTTTAGGTCTCTATATTTTAAAAACAAATTAAAATGAAAATTTATTTAAACAACAAAAGAAAAGGCTAAACCTTATATCTATAAGGTTTAGCCTTTTCTTTTGCACTGTAAAGAAGTTGTTAATATATTTTAACAATTCAAAAAATACTTCACTTTTTATTCAAAAAATGACATATTTCATGTGAAATAATCCAAGTTTTAGAAGAATCTAGGCGATTTTAAGTTTTTCTTTGAAAAATCTATATCCCATTGCATAAATACCTCATGAGTACCACTGTTGTAATTCCCTAAGTTTGTAGTTGTATAATCATATGCATAACCGATACGTAAATCTCTAGTTACTCCAAAATTAATTAAACCACTTACTGAATCTCCAAATCGGTAACTTGCTCCTAATTCTAAACGGTCATTGAATAAAAAGTTTAAAGAACCGTCTAATGATAACGGTGAACCCGAAACAGCTTTAGCCATTACTGAAGGTTTAAACTTTAATGTTTCTGACAAGTTAAATACATAGCCCGCTGTTCCAAAATAATGCATTTTTTCAGAAGCTTGACTTATCGTTCCACTATCCTTCTCTAAATGTTTGGTTTCTAATAAATTTGGAGCAGACAAACCTAAATAAAATTTATCAGTATAATAATAAACCCCAGCTCCAAAATTTGGTAAAGTCTCATTCACATTATCAGAAAACAGTGGGTCTACACCTGGTGCTGTTTGAGGCAATACCAAAGACAATAAACCTACATCAAAAAAGGTAACGCCTCCTTTTAAACCAAATGCCAATCTACCTTCATCCGAAGTGCTAATTGTATAACTTACATCTGCAAAAACATTAGTCTCTTTTACAGGACCATGTTCGTCTAAAATGGCTGAAAAACCACCTCCTAAATTTTTACCCAATGGGGCATGAATAGCCATAGTAGCCGTTTTAGGAGCTCCATCTATTCCAACCCATTGCATTCTACCTAATAAGCCTATACTCAAGGTTCCTCGTGATCCTGCATAAGCCGGATTCACAATATTCATGTTGTACATATATTGTGTGTACTGAGGATCTTGCTGACCAAAACCAGCAACACTTATTAAACTTAATGCTATTAGTAAAACTAATGATGTTAATTTCATTTGTTGTTTTTTAATTATTCTTTTAAGGCAGTATAGAATATCACAAATTACTTTTGAATGATATCTTATCTGTTATTTTATTTTACTAGAAATCTAAACTCCTTAAATATTACACATACTCGATACTATAACAATCGTGTTGTATTATTTCCTACCTTAAAAACTGTATAAAACAAGATAAAAGAGGTGCGACTATAAATAAAACCTTATAACAAAAAAGATGTCTTCAATTTATACTCTATTTCTAAAAAAATTAATAATACCACTTATTACTTTTTACACTAGCAAATACAACAAGCACTAGTATGCTAATTTAAAACGTATAACTCTAAATAAAATTTTGTGATTGATAAAAAAATATTTTACTTCTATAATTTACTTGATATATAAATTATACCGTTCATTACTTTTCAATTAATGTGCTCGTAAATACTATAATATAGTTTTAAATAAATCCGAGAAAACAACTGCTTTCTCGGATCTATTCTATTTAATTCTTAATAATTTATATATACCCAACCTGTAACAGGTTTTCTATCATCTTTATTAAAGTAGATAATATAATAGTATGTTCCTACAGGCACTTTTTGATCTTTCTGAATAGTTATTTTACCATCAGAATATCCATCCCACCATTCAACTGGTGTTTTACCTTTATTACTATAATCATATACTTTAGCTCCCCATCTGTCAAATATCTCTATTCTGAAGTTAGGATACCTACTTAACAATGGTACAATAAAGTAATCATTGTCGCCATCTCCATTTGGTGAGAAGGCCTCTGGTATAATTGTACAAGATGTTACATCTAAATAATTAGGTTTACCATCAAAATCACAATCATCATCATACCAAATGCCATTTTCATTATCATCTTCTTCATATGTTGGCGTACCATCATTATCATCATCAGTATCTCTGTAATCAACATCGTCATTAGTTGCTCCTACTGTTGGATCATAATCAAAATTAGGTAGATTATTTGATGGGTCATTAATTTCATCATTAGGATCAATATCGTTAAGATTTGAACCTTCATAACCGTCATCTAACCCATCACCATCAGTATCTGTATCTGTTGGATCAACATCAGGATGACCATCATGATCTAAATCATGTCCTTCGATATAGTCATGAACACCATCATTATCAGAATCTTCATCTAAATAATCAGGATCATCTGCCCCATCCGTATTTTCAGGAGTAATTCCTTCTCCTGAACCTGGAGTAGTTTCATAAGCATCATCTAAACCATTTCCATCAGAATCAAAACCTGAAGGTTCTATATAACCGGCTGTTGGTTGCCCTTCTACATTATCAGGAATACCATCTCCATCTGCATCAATATCTAAATAATTAGGATTCGTATCGCTATCTAAATTACCTGTTCCTTCAAGTAGTGTTAATATACCGTCATTATCATCGTCTATATCTAAATAATTCGGTTGGAAATCATTATCAAAGTCATCATCAAAAGGATCTCCATTATTATTGATATCTTCCTCTAAGGTAGCAACTCCGTCACCATCATCATCAGTATCTCTATAATCTAACAATGCATCTCCATCTGTATCTGGTAAGTCAGTTAACGGATTATCAATTTCGTCATTAACATCAAAACCGTCATTGGTATCAAATCCTTCAAAAGCATCATCTAATCCATCTTCATCAAGATCACTACCACTATAAGATACATCAGGAATACCATCATGATTGGCATCATTTCCTTCGATACTATCTACTACATTATCATTATCACTATCTGTATCTAAATAATCAGGACTATCTACTCCATCTGTATTAACAGGTGTAAGACCTTCGCCTGAACCTGGTGACGTTTCGTAAGCATCGTCAAGTCCATTTCCATCAGAATCAATTCCAGAAGGAGCTATATAACCTACTGTTGTCTGAGCCTCTACATTATCTGGAATACCATCATTGTCAGCATCTATATCTAAACTATCTTGATAACCATCACTATCTGAATTACCTGAACCTTCAACAATATCTAAGATACCGTCATTATCATCATCTATATCATACAAGTCGGCAACATTATCACCATCAGTATCCACTAACACTTCAATAGTTAATGTTGCAGTAGATGTATCTCCATTACTATCTTCAATTGTATAGGTTATAGTATCTACACCTACATAATCAGCAGTTGGTGTATATACAATATAATCATCTGTTGGATCCGTTGGCGTACTATTATCATTTACCGTCGCAGTACCATTTGTAGGTCCAGTTGCAATTACGATTGGAGTTGAGCTTGGTCCGTCTCTACCAAAATCATCGACACCATTACCATTGTCTAATAATACAGTGATATTGTTATTTGATGAATTCTCAACTACAACTACATTATCATCTTCTGCCGTTGGCAAGAAATTAATTACGATACTATCAACAATACTTTCATCATCATCATCCAAACTATCTGCCAAATCATCTGTATCAAAACTAGCATTAAAATCACTATCTGGATCGATATTATCACCACCAGTTATTTCAGCTTGATTGTAATAACTTGTTGTTGTGTTTGTACCTGTTGTAAGCACTTCAACATTAAATGTTAATAATAAATCTGCTCCGTTTGCAATTGTTAATCCGTTCCAGTTTATAGTATTTCCTGTTAACACACCTCCATTAGAAATTGCTGTAATACTTCCAAATCCGTCAGGAACAACATCTTCTACATTTATTCCTGTTGCCGCACTTGGTCCATCATTATGAATAGTCAATGTGAATGTAACAACATCACCTGTAGTTGGATTTAAATCGCTTACCGATTTAACCAAACTCACATCAGATACTGGCTGAGGATTTACTTCAACCATATCATAATCGTCTTCAGTTGTATCTCCATTATTTGGAGTAGAATCTGGATCATAATTATCAGAAGCTGTTACTTCAGCACTATTATCATAATTACCAGTTGCCAATACTGTTGCTGTAATGTTTAAGGTTACTGAACTGCCATTTGTAATTGTTGGCACTGTCCAAACTCCTGTGCCTGAAACATATGCTCCTGAACCATCATCACTTACAAAAGTATAACCAGTCGGTAACACGTCTGTAATTTGAACTCCAGTGGCATCACTTAATCCATTATTATTCACTGTTAATGTGAACACCACATTAGTACCAACTAATGGAGCTGCATCATCAATAGTTTTTGTCATGTCTAAATCAGAAACTGCCACTGGATTTGTTCCCACAGTTGCAAAATCATCTCCACTACCGTCACCAGGCGTTGAGTCTGAATCGTCATTGTCTGAAGCTGTTACTTCTGCATTGTTTGTATAGTTACCTGTTGCATTAACTGCTGCAGTTATTTGTAATGATGCTGAAGCTGCATTTACTAAATCACCAACTGTCCAAATTCCTGTAACATCATCATATGTTCCTGATCCATTATCACTAACATAAGTATAACCTGTTGGTAAAATATCTGTTACTTCTACCCCTGTGGCATCACTTAACCCTGCATTACTTACAGTTAATGTAAATATTACGTTTGAACCTACATATGGAGTTGCATTGCTTACAGTTTTTGTCATTGATAAGTCAGAAACTGCTGTTGGACTCACACTTATAGTATCACTTTCATCATCATCTGGGTTTCCATCAGATAAATCATCAGTACCAAAACTTGTTGTTGGATCACTATCCAAATCAAGATTATCAGATGCTGTAATTTCTGCTCTATTTCCATAATTTCCACTAGCCAATACTCTAGCTGTAAACTCATAAGTTGCTGATACACCTGAAGCAATCGTTAAACCTGACCAACTAATTGTGTTTCCAGAAACTGTTGAACCTGCTGTTACTGCTGTTACAGTATCATATCCATTAGGTACAACATCTTCAATTGTAACTCCAGTTGCACTACTTGGACCGTCGTTTGTTACGGTTAACGTAAATGTTACATTATTACCTACTGCAGGTGTTAAATTATCAACCGCTTTTGTGATACTCAAGTCAGATACTGCGACTGGAGTTGTATTTACCGTTGCATAATCATCACCAGCTCCATC
This sequence comes from Aureibaculum luteum, assembly GCF_003449015.1. Taxonomy (GTDB): domain Bacteria; phylum Bacteroidota; class Bacteroidia; order Flavobacteriales; family Flavobacteriaceae; genus Aureibaculum; species Aureibaculum luteum. The sequence goes on from NZ_QRGD01000003.1 coordinate 608,377, forward strand.
TCCTGGACTTGAATCAGGATCTGTATTGTCAGACGCTGTTACTTCAGCTGTATTTGTATAATTTCCTGTTGCATCTACACTCGCTGTTATTTGAATACTTTCTGATCCGTTTAATGGGATATTAGGTACTGTCCAAACACCTGTTCCACTAACATAAGCTCCTGAACTATTATCAGACACATATGTATAACCTGTTGGCAATGCATCAGTCACCTGAACACCTGTTTCTGAACTTGGTCCTGCATTATTTACAGTCAATGTAAATACCACATTTGAACCTACGTTTGGCGTTGCATTATTAACTGTTTTTGTCATTGATAAATCAGAAACTGCACTAGGACTCGTACTTACACTAGCATAATCATCACCGCTACCATCTCCTGGAGTTGAATCTGGATCTGTATTATCAGACGCTGTTACTTCAGCCTCGTTTGTATAATTACCAGTTGCATCAACAGTCGCTGTAATTTGTACACTTTCTGATCCGTTTAACGGAATGTTTGGTACTGTCCAAATTCCTGTTCCATCATCATAAGCTCCTGAACTATTATCAGACACATATGTATAACCTGTTGGCAATGCATCAGTCACCTGAACACCTGTTGCTGTACTTGGTCCTGCATTATTTACAGTCAATGTAAATACCACATTTGAACCTACGTTAGGAGTTGCATTGTTAACTGTTTTTGTCATTGATAAATCAGAAACTGCTGACGGATTTGTACTAATACTAGCATAATCATCACCGCTACCATCTCCTGGAGTTGAATCTGGATCTGTATTATCAGATGCTGTTACTTCAGCAACATTAGTATAAACCCCAGTTGCATTAACAGTTGCTGTTATTTGTACACTTTCTGATCCGTTTAACGGGATGTTTGGTACTGTCCAAATTCCTGTTCCACTAACATAAGCTCCTGAACTATTATCAGATACATATGTATAACCTGTTGGTAATGCATCAGTCACTTGAACACCTGTTGCTGTACTTGGTCCTGCATTATTTACAGTCAATGTAAATACTACATTTGAACCTACGTTAGGCGTTGCGTTATCAACTGTTTTTGTCATTGACAAATCAGAAACGGCACTAGGACTAATACTTACTGTATTACTTTCATCATCATCTGCATCTCCATCTGTATAATCATCATCATTAAAGCTAGAACTAGGATCTGAATCAGGATCTACACTTCCAGAAGCTGTTATTTCAGCTCTGTTACCATAATTTCCTGTAGCCAACACTTGAGCCGTAAATTCTAATACTGTAGGCGATCCTGTTGTAACAGATAAGCCTGACCAACTAATTGTATTTCCAGTTACAGTTGCTCCTGAAGTTATTGCCGTAACGGAACCATATCCATTAGGTACAACATCTTCTACTGTAACTCCTGTAGCATTATTACCACTATTTGCAACAGTTAATGTAAAGGTTACTATATCACCAACATTAGGTGTATTAGTACTTACTGCTTTTGCGATACTTAAGTCCGCATATTCTATAGGTGTTTCTGCTGTATCTGTTTCTGCTGTTGTAATTTCATCAGTAGTTACTGAAACCTCATTAACAACATTTGTACCTGCATTTGCTCTTCTTTGGAAATCAGCCAGCGTTGTGGTGTAACTTATAGTGTAAGTCCATGTTTCACCTTTATCTATAACATTCGCTGTTCCAGCATCTCCTGTTGGACCTGTTAAAGTTCCATTCGTACCATCTGGCAATACATCAGCAATAACTACATTCGTTAAATCTAAATCTCCATCATTTTCTAATGTAATAGTATAACCTAATGTTTGTCCAATAGCTGTAACAGTAGCTGGGCCAATTGTTTGTGTTTTTGTAACCACTAAACTAGGATTACAACCTGGAGCAGTTAAAGTTACTGACGTAGGATCAATTTCTTCACAATCTGTTACTGAGTTCTTAACTGCTATTGTATAAGGAGAACCTGTGGCAATCAAAGTATTAAACACATTTGAAGCTTGATATGTTACTCCTCCATCAATACTATATACCAAATTAGAACCTGTAGCCGTAATAGTTATTGTACCATCATTTAATGTTGGACAACTCGCTGTTGTTGGGTCTGTTGAGGATACATTTGTGATTATTGGTAAAGCATTAATAGTAACACTTGCAGTTGTTGTATTACTACATGTCCCATCACTAAAGCTATACGTAACTGTATATGTAGCCGGTGCACTTGCCACTAAATCAATTTCACCTGTTGCGGAATCAATAACCAAACCAGCCGTTGAGCTATAAACACCACCTGTTTGACCTGTTTGTGCAGCAGATGCTGTTCCGACAGTACAATATGGGCTTCCACTATATGCAATTGTCGCTGTCGGTAATGCATTAACCATAATATCAACCTGAGTTGCTGGGCTTTCGCATCCTGCAACAGTTTGTGTTACATAAACTGTCTCAGTACCTACCGCTCCTAATGGAGTAAATGTTGCATCACTATCTACTAATGTAGTTAATGCTGCGTCGCTATACCATGCAAATGTAGCTGATCCTACTCCTGTTGCTGTAATATCTGCAATTGCATCACCATCACAATAAGCAACGGGACTCGTTGCTGTCGGAGCTACAGGGGCCAATGGATCGCTTAAACTTGTACTTAAACTATTACTGGTACAACCTGCACTTTCTACATTGATTGCCGTATATGCTCCTTGTCCTAAACTTCCGATGGTCAACTCACCTGAAGCATCACTACTAAGTGTTGCTGTTGTGGCTGCTGCTCCATTCAATACATAACTTACCGTATAACTTGTACTAATCGCTAAGCCTGATAATACAATACTACCGTCTGTTCCTGAACATACGGTTGGATCATTTGAACTGTCTAAGACAATGACTGCCGTAGCTGGATCGCTTAAACTTGTACTTAAACTATTACTGGTACAACCTGCACTTTCTACATTGATTGCCGTATATGCTCCTTG
>NZ_QRGD01000029.1 GCF_003449015.1 Aureibaculum luteum
GTAATCGTTGCACAAGCAGTAAAAACACTCTTTTAAATCAATAATTGACTTGATTTCAACCATTTTAAGAACGGCTGTGATTTTATCTTTTACCTCATTTCAATATTATTAAAGAGGTTATACCAGCTTATTTCACCCCATATATTGTTAATATTTTGAGTTAAATAAGTTGTAAGTGAGTTGGCATCACTTCTTACAACTTTACTGATAAATTTTAGGTATTTCTTTAAATTATAGGCGATCGCTGATAGGTGCATTACCTTATTAGCTTGTTGTATGCCAATGGTATTTATTTTTCTGAGTCCCATAAATTGGGTAAGTGTACCAAAGACGGGTTCAACTGTACTCTGCCTTTTAGATTTCATATACCGTCCTCGTTTGCTGTTTACCCGTTGGTTATTGCGTTCATATTCTTCTCTATAATACGTTACCGAAAACTTCTTTTCTTGTGCCGTTTTACCTAAACATTGCCTTTTCATTGGACAGGCCCTACATATTTTAGATGATATCCTATATTCCTTCTTCTTGGTGTGGGTTCTGTAATCATTAAATACTTTTTTAAAGAGAACTATCTTGACGTGTGGACAAACATAATGGTCGTAAGTTTTGTTATAAATAAACCCTTCTGGACCTCCTTTATAGGTGCCATGTGGCGGTATGTAACTTGTTAAACCTATTTTTTCTAAAAAAGCATAATTTTCTCCATCACTATAACCTGTGTCCGCAACACAGTTTTTCCATATCAAACCTTGTCTGTTTAATCTATTCTTTAATCTTGGTACAATGTCTTGCAAGTATTGGCTATCTTTCTTATCGGCCATATACGCTCTAATATCTGTAATTACATGATGCCCAGTATCAACACTTAATTGGCTCATATAATTTAACTTTCGTGCCTTGCCCGGTTTTACACTTATTTTTGCATCGGGGTCGGTTGGACTATAATGGGTTTTGTTTGAGGTGTATTTACTGCCTTTATTACCCGCTCCTGGACGTTGGTCTTGGTCTTTTGACCATTTTTTGTTTCTGCCCTTTATAGCTGTCAGTTCTTGTTTACTCGCTGATACAGTCTTTTGTGATGGGGTCGCTTTGTTGATTTTAGCTTTACGTATTGGCTTGTCCTTATCCATCGCACTAAGTTGACGGATTTTTTTTAAATGCTCTTCCAACTCTTCTTCTGGCACTTTCAGTTCTAAACTATCCATGGAAGCATTCGCCTTGACTGGAGCAGAATCTATCGCTTGCGTATGACCACTTACCATGCCTTTTTCAATACACATCATTAAAACTCTTGTAAATACTTCTTCAAAAATAGCTTCAGGATACAATTGACGAGTTCGACTTATGGTGCTATGCCATGGTAGTTCTTCATCAATATCATAGCCTAAAAAATATAAAATATCTATACGCAAACTACAATGAGATATCAACTGGCGATCGCTGATGATGTTCTCTAAATAACCAACCAAACACAACTTAAAAAAAACCGTAGGGTCAATGCTCTTTTGACCGCTTTCTCCATAATAAGAACGCGTCAATTCATAAAGGAAATGCAAGTCCAATGCTTGCTTTAAACGTCTGTAAAAATTCTCGGGGGGAATCCGATCACTCATCAGAAATTGAGTGAACAGTTTTTCTTGATATTTTTTTTTGCCTTGCATAATACAAGATACTAAAAATCACTAACTTGTGCAACAGGCACA
>NZ_QRGD01000030.1 GCF_003449015.1 Aureibaculum luteum
ACGTCAGTCTGTCTAATAACCTGCCGTATTTTTTGTTTAATCTTACCAAATTACAGGTTTTGTTTTAAACAACGAGTGTTATTTGAGTTTTCTTATTCTGGTAAATATATGTTTCTAAGTAGGTTAAAAACAGTTTTATGGAGCTTTCTAAAGTTTTTATACTGTTAATAGAGGTTTTATCGCATTGTTTTAGCAGATTCCAGATTCTTGTTAAATTGTATGCTATAAATATCAAGCCAACATCCGCACTAGCTCTTAATTTGGTTTGTTTAGTGATTATGTGATCAAAACCCCATTGTCTTTTCATAGTTCCATAAGGATGCTCTACAATTGCCTGCCTTCTCTTATATGCCTGTGGGTTTTCTAAAACTCGTTTAGCGTTTTGTTCTATATAAGGCGTAAATTCACTTCGTTGAATAACCTTTCCGTTTATTTTAGAAGTAGTGCACAGCACTCTCACTGGACAATTTTTACATTTGTTTGTTTTATATTGTTTGAAGCGGTAATTACGCCCTTTGTAAGTGCTTCCATTGCTCTTAAGTAGGTTTCCCTGTGGGCAGGTATAGGTATCTTCCTGTTGTTTATACACAAAATATTCTGAGTTGTATTTTGGATCTGGTGCTTGTGATGCTCTACCTATTCCTGGAATGGCAACAAGTGTTGCAATACCTAGATCGTTAGCCGTTTTAAATTCGCTACCCGTGTGATATCCCTTATCAAATAACGCGACATGATTGTTTGTTCTTAAAATAGTTTTGGATCTTCTTAACATTCCTCCCATTGCTTTAGAGTCATTTTGATTAGTCACTAAATAATCTATAGGAATATTATAATCTGCATCTACGGTAGACTGCACACAGTAGGCAACTTCCGTTATATTTCCTCTAATAATTATGTGTCTACTCTCTGGATCTGAAGTAGATATTTGTGTGTCTCCAGATTCTTTTAGTTGCTTTTCAAGTTGCTTATACTGCTTTCTTTGTGTTTGGTAGTCTTCTTCTTTATTTCCTGTATTTCTATGTCATCCTCACTTAAGTCTAGTGCCTTATTATATTGGTTTAACTTATTATCTATATAATCTAAATGACGTTGTATTTTTTTTTGGTTAAAATTATTCTTCTTACTGTTTTGAGCTCTTAATTTGGTGCTGTCGCCAGCAATTAAGGTAGCACCAATGAGTCCGAAATTTCGAGCAATCTGTACGGTAGCAAAAAACACTTTTTTGATTGCTTTAGCATTATCTTTTCTAAAGTTACTTATAGTATTGTGATCTGGTGCAAGTGATTTTATAAGCCACATGACCTCAATATTCCTTCTACATTCTTTTTCTAGTTGCCTAGAAGAACGCGTTCTATTCATATATCCATAAATGTAGAGTTTAAGTAAAATGGACGGGTGGTAGGCAGGCGGGCCATTTTCAATAAAGTTATTACGAAAACCAAGTTTTGCTAAATCTAGCTGGTCAACAAATTGATCAATAGCTCTTACACTGTTATCTTGGTCAATAGAATCTTCCAAAGAAACGGGGAAGAGGCAGGTCTGTTTTCGGTCTTTTCCAGATATAAATTTCATATCAAGAAGATACAAAAAAGTTATAAAACCAATATGATTCTTTTAAAAGAAAATGTTAGAAGTTATTAGACAGTCTGACGTT
>NZ_QRGD01000031.1 GCF_003449015.1 Aureibaculum luteum
TTTCGGGGTGTAGCGTAGCCCGGTTATCGCGCCGCGTTTGGGACGCGGAGGTCGCAGGTTCGAATCCTGCCACCCCGACAAACCTAGTAATAGGTCAAACTAAAACACTGTTAATCGTATGATTATCAGTGTTTTTTGTTTTTAAGGGTATCAAATAAAACCATTTAAAACAATATAATAGGTGTGCAATTAGGTGTGCAGTTCTATCCTAATTTTTCCCTACCTTTAAAGGACTTTTAGAAGCGATTTGACTTTCGTCTTTACAAACAAATAATGTTTAACTAAAGACGTACAACATGCATAAAAACAGCACTTTCGCAGTAATTTTCTTTACTAGAAAATCACGTAGTAACCCCAAAGAATTATCAATTTACGCACGTATTACCGTTGATGGACAGCGTACAGAAATCAGTCTAAAAAGGTGTGTACAGGTGTGCAATTGGGATAATTCCAAAGCCCGAGCAAGAGGAACAGCTTCAAATTCACGTATCCTCAACAAGTATTTAGACCAAGTTTACGGTCAATTGTTAGATTGTCATAGGCAGCTTTTAGAGGAATTTAAAATTATATCTGCTAAATCCATCAAAGCTCGCTATATGGGCGAGGACGACCAATTAAAAACGCTTAACGAACTTATAAAATACCATAATACGAATATGGTTTCTGTTTTAAAGGCTGGTACAATGAAAAATTATTATACCACCGAAAGATATTTGAATAAATTCTTAGTCCAAAAATTAAAAGCGAACGATATTTATTTAAAACAATTGAATTATCGTTTTATCATTGACTTTGAGCAATATCTTAGGAATTATAGTCCAAAGTTAAAAAGAAAAACGTTAACCAATAATGGTGTTATGAAACATTTAGAACGGTTTAAAAAAATGATAAACCTTGGCATAAAATTAGAATGGTTGGTTAAAAATCCTTTTAGTCGTTTTCAATTGAGATTTGATAAGTATGACCGACAATATCTATCCCAAAGAGAATTAGAGCTAATTGAAAGCACTACTTTTAAAAGTGAGCGATTAGAAAGGATAAAGGATATATTCATTTTTTCTTGTTATACGGGTTTGTCTTATATCGATGTAAAGCAATTAACCGTTCATCAAATAGTCAAAGGTATTGATGCGAACTTTTGGATTTATACAAAGCGTGAGAAAACAAATGAGACGGTTAAAGTACCTATTTTACCAAAGGCATTGGTCATTGTAGAGAAGTATAAGGTCATTTCTAAAGAGATGGGTTCTGAATTATTGCTTCCACTCTACTCCAACCAGAAAACAAATTCTTACTTAAAGGAAATTGCAAAAGATTGTGGTATTCGTAAGAACATTTCATTTCATGTTGCTCGGCACACGTTTGCGACTACGGTACTTTTATCGAATGGTGTTCCTATTGAAACCGTATCCAAATTATTAGGGCATACTAAATTGTCCACTACACAAATTTATGCCAGAGTATTAGAACATAAAATTAGTGAGGATATTCAGAATTTAATGATACGGTTTGAAACTAAAAAGCAACAATCTCAACCTCGAACCCAAAAAACATTTTTTTAGCCAAAAATAAGATTCCCTTTCAATGTGCTTCTCACCAAATAACGGAAGTACATTGAAAGGGAGTTTTTAACGGTTAGATTATAATA
>NZ_QRGD01000032.1 GCF_003449015.1 Aureibaculum luteum
AATGCGTGAAAAAATTTGGGTCAAAGCCTAAATCTATAATTATTTCTGCTCTCACAGTTGCTTTGCCTGCCTTATTATATTCTTTTAAAATTTTTCGGTTTAGTTTCAATTGATTGTCAACTTGATTAAAAAATTTTGGAGCCTGTTCTTGTGACAGTTTATAATGGTAAGCACTTTTACAATATTGATCACAATACTTCTTGTCCGATCTTCCCTTGAGTTCCTTATTACAGGACAGACATAATTTTTGAAGTTTCATATAAATGTAATTTTAAAAGTACATTATACGTATAATATTCGTATAGTATTCGATTATTTAAGTATTTAAATGTAATATTGGATAAAAGAAAAAGAATTTCACTCATAAATGGAAAAAACACTCACTTTAAAACATTTATTAATAAATAAACATCCTTGTATTGGTTTTCAATTTAATACCGATAAGGTCATCGAGGCACTAGTAAGAGAATTGCCTTCACCTAAATGGAGCAATAAGTTTAATATGCCTTATATAAATAACACTAAATCTAATCTCAATTTAGTTTTCGAAAAATTCAGAGGTGTAGCATGGGTCAATTGCAACTATTTTTTCAAAGATAAAATTCTTAATCATAATAATGAAAAGATAGATATATCTTGGTTTAGAAAACGTATTTCGAATGATAATCACAGACAATGTCCTGAAGTATATTTACAAAAATTAGAACTTAAAAAATATGCTAATAGCACTGTAAAAAGCAATGTTTTTTGTTTTGAAAAATTCATTAATTATCATAAAGGTATTAAGTTGATAAATATAAATGAAAATGATATCAGTGACTATCTTCAAACATTAATACAAGAAAAACGTTCAAATTCATATATTAATCAAACTATAAATGCCATCAAGTTTTATTATGAAATTGTATTAGGCATGCCAAATCGATTTTATGAAATTGAAAGACCTATTAAGGAATTTAAGCTACCAAATGTGATATCTAAAGAAGAAGTGTTTTCTATTATTAAACATACTAATAATATCAAACATAAATGTATTGTAAGTCTATTATATTCAGCAGGTTTAAGAAGAAGTGAATTATTAAATCTCAAGCTTGAAGATATCGACAGCAAAAGAATGCTCATAAAAATAAAACAGGCCAAAGGCAATAAAGATCGATATTCTGTTCTTAACAAAAGCGTTTTAAACGATTTAAGAACCTATTATAAAACTTACAATCCCAAATCTTATCTATTTGAAAATTCTATATCTGGTAAAAAATATAGTGTATCAAGTGTACTAAGCATTGTTGTAAATGCTGCAAAAAAAGCAAATATTAAGCAGCGTGTCACTCCACATATGCTTCGACATATTTTCGCAACTCACCTTTTAGAAAATGGTACTGATTTAAGGTACATCCAAATTCTAATGGGTCATAACTCTACCAAAACGACAGAAATTTACACACATGTTGCTACAAATACTTTTATCAAACTTAAAGATTTACTAACTTAGCGACATAATAGAAATAAAGTTAATATAGACTTTATTCCTACGTTA
>NZ_QRGD01000035.1 GCF_003449015.1 Aureibaculum luteum
CTTAAGTTAGCATTTATAAATATAGTTATAAATTTAAGTATAGAAACAGAAAGAACAAAAGAGTGGAGTAAGGTCATTTTGTGTATAGAGACATTGATCTCGTTAATCTTGAGGATCCCCACTCTTTTACTACAATTATTTCGAACAGTTCTGTGAGACTATAGATCTCGTTTTTAAGTTGCAGAAAACCTTGTAGTATTGTTCTTTCATAAAATAGTTATATATGAATGAAGGTACAAATTATTTTGGAATTGACATTAGTAAAGATGTTTTTGATGTAGCAGACTTTAATGGAGTCCACCATCAATTTTCTAATTCTTTTAAAGGCTTTAAGAAGTTTGTAAAGCTATTGGATAAAAATTCTCACTGCGTAATGGAGTCTACAGGATATTATCATATTCAGTTGGCTAATATATTGTTAGAACATGGTATTAGGGTGAGTGTAGAAAATCCATTAGCTGTTAAACGTTTTGTTCAAATGCATTTGTCTAGAATTAAGACAGACAAGAGTGATGCTAAAATGATTTATAAATACGCTACCTTAAACACACTCAGGTTATGGAAGGGGCATAGTAAAAATCAAGTTGCATGTATACAAATTATGAGTTTGATTAGTCATTATACAAAACAAATGACATCATTAAAAAATAAACTCGAAGGAGAAGAAACATTAGGTAATCCTGTGAAAATTGTAGTACGTTCGTTAAAACGAAATTTAAAACAAGTTAAAAAAGAAGTATTAGCATTAGAGGAAACATTGTTAAACCTTGTAAAGGAAGATAATCAGAGTCTTTTAACTAGTATTGAGAGTATCGTTGGGATTGGTCGAAAAACGGCTATAGCACTCATTGTTCTAACCGATGGTTTTACTAAGTTTAGTCACTCAAAAGAGCTTTGTTCATTTGCGGGAATTACGCCAATAATAAGGCAGTCTGGAAAGAGTATCCATTCTAGATCTAGAATAAGTAAAATGGGAAATAGAAAGCTTAGATCAATGTTATTTTTATGCAGCTTTTCGGCTAAAAAACACAATAAATCTTGTAAAGATATTTTTGATAGGATGACAGCGAAAGGCAAACCTAAAAAAGTAGCATTGATTGCAGTGTGTAATAAACTATTAAAACAATCATTCGCAATTGCTAAATCAGGAGTTCCTTACGATAACGAGTATCGTTCTAAATTAAATTAAAATAAGAAATGATTATGATGCTTATTGGCTTGTTGAATTGGAAATAAATTGACGTAGGAAATTTATTCTACTTCAATAAAGCCCTAAGATAATATTGTAAAAAAATAAAAGCAAAAACATTAGGAAATCAACACAGTTCTTG
>NZ_QRGD01000037.1 GCF_003449015.1 Aureibaculum luteum
TTGTTGAACTAATCCCGACCGAAAAGTCGGGAAGCTTTTTATTATTAGTTAAAAATAGTAGAACTTGCTTAGATAACCTTTAAAAAGAGAAACAATGTTTAAAAAAAATCAAAAACGTTAATAGAGCAAGCTAAAGAACAAGTTTCAGGATTTGATATTGTTTGCCAAAAACTAGAACGCAACTTCACTATTACAGGAAAAGCCAAAAGTACGTTAACCAACTACACAAGATGTCTAGCTCATATGGCGTTACACTTTAAACAAAGCCCTGAGAAGCTAGACAAAGAGGCTATTGACGAATATTTATTTCATTGTAAAAACCTTCATCAAACCCCATCGGATAGTTTTTTTAAACATACTGTTTATGGACTTCGTTCGCTGTACAAGATTTTGAACTTACCAGACAAAAAAATTGCTTTACCACAAATCCATAGGCAGAACAATTTGCCAATTGTACTGAATAAAACGGAGGTAAGAGCACTTCTAAATTCCCCAAAATATTTACGTCATAGAGTAATGCTCGGTGTATTGTACGGTTGTGGGCTCAGAAGTTATGAACTTTGTGATTTGCGTTGTGCCGATATTGATTTTGAGCGTAAAACAGTATTTGTACGCAAGAAAAAAGGACATACGGACAGGTATTTGCCCTTAAGCGATCTACTGGCACGAGGTTTAAAAAAATATATAAAAAACGACCATCCCCAAGATCATTTGTTTTACAGTCAAGTAAGTTCAGATGGCGACAGGCATGCCATTACCACCAGAGCCATACAATGGATCATTAAAGAATCCCGAAGTAAGATAGCCACCAAAAAGAAGTTTACTGCCCATAGCTTACGCCATAGTTTTGCTACTCATTTGTTAGAAGACGGTATGAACATCCTAACGATAAAAGACCTAATGGGGCATAAGCGTATAGAAACTACGATGATCTATCTTCAAATAGCCCAATTAGATAACCATTCAAAATTCAGTCCGCTCGATACGCTTTATAAAAAGTGAATCCCAAGTTTAAGGTAGCGGATATCTTAACATTAGAACAAGACAACCTAGAGCAGTTGAGTTTTACCTCATGGCATTACCGGACATTATTAGCCATAAAAAAATGTAGAACAAAGGCTCTGGGCGGTCACATTGACCAATGTACTTGTTGTAAGAAGATACATGTGTCGTACAACTCTTGCAGGAATCG
>NZ_QRGD01000038.1 GCF_003449015.1 Aureibaculum luteum
TTCTACTTCAATAAAGCCCTAAGATAATATTGTAAAAAAATAAAAGCAAAAACATTAGGAAATCAACACAGTTCTTGATTAGTGGCGTGTTTAAGCACCTAATTTAGCAAATAAAAACCGAATAGAAAATCTGCAAAGATTTTCGTAAACAAGCTAGAACCAGCCATTAATTATATACGGTGTTACCCAACGTTTTTATTTCGGTTATATAATTCAGTTTCTTTTCTTTCAAATGCTGGTTTTTCTATAATTCCTTCCCAATTTTTGTCAATCTGCGGAAATTCCATTAGCATTTTATTCATAAAAATCCGCCAACCTTTGAATTCCTCTGTTGCATAAGATGTTTTGTTGTTTGATTCTATTTTTAAACAAATATCATCTGTTGTTAATCGGTCAACTTTAAATCCAGTCAATTTTTCAATCTCTGACCATTGGAATTGAGTAATTTCTTCATCGTAATTGACTTGAAATCCGTTTTCGGTCAGTTCAATTTTTTCAATCCGCTTTTTCTTTTTTCCTTTTTTTAAGAAAATCTGACACGAAATAATTATCAAAATCAGAATTCCGATAGTTCCAAAAATTATCAAATTCAGCCACATTCCAACATTATGAATTCCCGAAGCAAATTTGTTTAATAATGGTTCAGCCGAAAAAAATAAAACTATTGTCAAAATGACAAAAGTTAATAGATGAATTCCTATGATTTTTCGTTTTCTCAATGTTTCTCTCAAATGTTGGGTAACGTCAGTCTGTCTAATAACTAAATTTCAATCGCTGAGAATCGCCTATTCAGAAATTTTCAAAGACACCTGCCCGAATATTAAAGTTACGAAAACAGGTTATTAGACAGTCTGACGTGTTTGTATATGGTTTGTTGCGTGGTTTAAGCAACTAATTTAGTAAATAATTACGGACAAAGAAAGTCCGCGAGGACTTTCGTAAGTAGGCGAGAAGCCAGCAATAAATTATATACGGTGTGTGTGCCCAGCATGGGCATCTTTTCCTTACGAAAGTAAAGAATTAATCTAGAGGGTGCAAGTCCCTTATGGGCATGGGTAACGCCCTGAACCATTAGTAAGCTGCAAGGTTGCTAA
>NZ_QRGD01000004.1 GCF_003449015.1 Aureibaculum luteum
TTAGCAACCTTGCAGCTTACTAATGGTTCAGGGCGTTACCCATGCCCATAAGGGACTTGCACCCTCTAGATTAATTCCTTACTTTCGTAAGGAAAAGATGCCCATGCTGGGCACACACAAGGGCTATAATTCATTGCGGCGGAATTTTCCTCCGGAAATTCCTATCTTGCAATGAAGGCTTGGTAATATCGGAATAGTCCTCGCGGACGATTCCGCAACGAAAACCATAGCCCAACCGTTGTAAACAAGCAAAAAAACCACTAAACATAATTTTAATTCACTAAAAAACATAACCATTAGTGAATATGATTTTATAATTCATATATTTGAACAAATCTTCAAGTTATGTATGAAAGGATATTATCAAATAAAATTGAATCAAAAATAGGTAAAGGGAAAGCTATTATTCTAATTGGTCCTAGACAAGTAGGAAAGACAACTTTAATAAGGAAATTAATTGACAATCAAAAACATCTTTTCTTAGATGCTGATGATCCAACTGTTAGGAGTATCTTAAATAATCCTAACACAGAACAAATTAAAAGCATCATAGGTTCTAATAAAATTATATTCATAGATGAAGCACAGAGAATATCAGGAATTGGAATAACACTCAAAATAATAACAGATCAATTTAAAGATGTTCAACTATTTGTAAGTGGATCATCATCCTTTGATTTATCTAGAGAACTTAATGAACCATTAACGGGTCGAAAATGGGAATACGAATTATTTCCAATAAGCTGGGAAGAGCTTGAAAATAAACACGGATATCTTGTTTCAGAACAGCAAATCGAAAATCGAATGTTATATGGATTCTATCCTGATGTATTAAACAATCCTGGTGAGGAAAAAGAAATTCTTAAACAATTAGTAAATAGTTATTTATACAGAGATATATTAGCTTATTCAAATATTAGAAAACCTGAAGTTTTAGAAAAACTTGTCCAAGCATTAGCATTACAAATAGGAAGTGAAGTGAACTACAACGAACTTGCTCAAACTGTTGGAGTAGATAAAAATACTATTTCAAATTACATTAACATTTTACAAAAAGGATATGTAGTATTTAAATTAGACAGTTTTAGCAGAAATTTAAGAAATGAAATAAAAAAGAATAAGAAAATTTATTTCTATGATAATGGTGTTAGAAATATGGTTTTAGGAAACTTCAATTCATTAAATCTTAGGCAAGATACAGGTGCATTGTGGGAGAATTTTTTAATATCAGAAAGATATAAGCAAAACACATACAAAAACACGTATACAAAAATGTATTTTTGGAGAACCAAGCAGCAACAAGAAGTCGATTTAGTTGAGGAAAACAATGGAATTATAACAGGGTTTGAATTTAAGTGGAATGCAAAGAAAAAACTGAGATTACCTAAAACATTTGTAAATGAATATAATGCAAAAGAAGAAATAGTTGATAGAAGTAACTTTAGAAATTTTGTAACAATTTAACAATGCCAGTTTACAACAAAGTACTGTGGTAAAAAACAAGTAAAACTTCATTAATTTTTCACGAAAGTACTTCTATAAGCATCATCATATATTAATCCTGATTTAGCAATGGCAAAAGCCTGTTTTAATAGTTTATTACATACAGCTATTAATGCTAGTTTCTTACTCTTTCCTTTGGCAACTATTCGCTCATAAAGATCTCTACAAGCCTTGTTACATTTACAAGCATTAAAACTGCACATAAACAATAAATTTCTCAGCTTCTGATTCCCTATTTTACTAATTCGAGGTCGTCCTTTTACACTACTTCCACTTTGCCTAATTACAGGTGTTAAACCAGCGTAACTACACAATTCACTTGCACTTGTAAAGCGATCAAATCCACCTGTTAAAACAATTAACATAATGGCCGTTTTAGGACCAATTCCTGGTATAGTTTTTAATCGAATTAATAAATCTTGATGTACTTGTTTTACCAAAACCAACAATTTAACCTCTAAAGTTTTTATCTCATTCACAACTTGTTTTAAACTACGTTTTATTGATCTTACAACAGCCTTGCTTGGCTCTCCTAAAACAGCCTCTCCATGCAACTTGTTTTTTAGCATAGTGCTTTGTTTTGTATATATTGCTAAGGCTCTCGTAATTTGAAGACATTCCATTTCAACCTTAGAATTGCCTTGCCATAGCTTTAATTCAACCTGCTGAGCATAATCACATATAAGTTTTGAATCACTTTTGTCTGTCTTGATTTTAGACAGCTTCATCTGTATAAATCGTTTTACCGATAAAGGGTTTTCTACAGATACTTTTATACCAGATTCTAGCAAATGATACGCTAATTGATAATGGTAATAACCTGTTGCTTCCATAACACAATGACTATTATCATTTAATAATTTTGTGAACTTTTTAAAGCCAAATTCATTGTTTTTAAACTGATAGTAATTACCATCAGAATCGGTAACATCAAAAACTAAATGACTGATATCAAGTCCAAAATATTTAATATCTTTATTCATAATAAAAATGTTTTTTGAAAGGACATACTACGCGAGTTTCAACGACTTAAAATCGAGGTCTTAAAGCCTCATAGAACTGTACGAAATCTGTGTAGAAAAGAGAGGGGATTTTCAATGTTGACGAAGTCTTTGCTTCTGCGTGTATAATAATCTTATTCCTCTCTTTTGTTCTTTCTATTTATGTATCTAATTTAATGAATTACAAACTTAAGCCGTGTATATTTAATTGCTGTTTTCTTCTCTACTTGTGAATATTCCTTCGGAATATTCACAGGTTCGTAAAAGTTTACTATTTTAATACTTAAAACAAACTGCAAACTAAAGAAACACGTTGTTAAACATAAAAATGAGAACTCCAATCCATACATCAAAAAAGCTAGAAAAATTGGTTAAAAAATTAATTCAAACCAACTCAAAGAGAGAATGTGGAATTCTAGGAAAATGGAATGCGACCGTCTTTTATGTTGATCGAAAAAAATGTTGGCTGATTTCCAATGCAAAAACTCAATATCTAGTCATACTAACTGGCATCAAGACTACGGAATTAAAAAATATTGAAGAAATATTTAAAAATGCGTTTTATGGACAATTAGTTTATGACGGAATAATAACGGATTTTGAAAATCTAAACGAAATAATTGGCGAACTCGAATTTCTACCAACCGATAATGATAGGAAAACAATGGGCTTTCAAAACCATCGAATTCGAGACTTGGAATGGTGGAAAGACGAATTTGGGAGTTTAGAAAATATGCCAATTAAGGACTTGACAAATCGATTGAATACTAGTCCGATTCATATCGGAAAAGGGCACAGAATGTCTGACTATACTGATTCAATAAAAGAAATGAAAAGACTGTTGATGAAATAAAAACTGTATTCAATAAAACTATAATTCGAGGCTTTCCGTATATTTATGCATCCGAAATATTTTTCAGATTTAGCTTTAATTAAAAAAATAAAACAAAACAAAAAGCTTTTGCTACGTGCTTAGTCGAAAACGAAAAGTTTTCCTTGCCTCAGTACTATTCATGGCTATTGTGTTCAAGACGGGCCATTATGAAAAAACAAACTTTCGATTATATATATGACCTATTATATTTTCATGATGATGATATAGAATGGTGGGAATATGAGGGATATGAAAAACTTCGAGGTTATTTGGATAACCTTAATAGCAATGCAATTGAAACATTATTGGGGTATTCTGAAACTTGGGAACCATCAATTAGATTAAATCTTGCGGAGGCTCTAATTATGACCAAAGTTGAAGGGGCTTTTGAAGAATATTGTAAGGTTTTCATAAATATGGAAATAATACAATTAGCTCACTATATGAGTAGCAAATTAGAATATATAGAACCGAATGACCTGAAAGAAAGCTTGTATCAAAAATACTTAGATAAAATGGTGGAAATAGTGAATTATGAAAAAACAGAAGAAGAATCATAGTTGAGAATAAAATAGAAAGCAAGATTAAAAAATGAAAGAATTTAAAATTGCTTATTAAAAGTTAGAACAAAAATAAATCTATCAAAATGATACCGCTAGAATTAAATATTGAAAAAATTGAGCAAATAGGGGATCTGAAGGGAAATGAAAATCTAAGATTTCGAACTTTTCTTAAAGGACAAGATAGTACAAAAGTTGATGGTATTGTCCATAGATTAAATGAAGAAATAGAAAGCCGAATTGATTGTACAAAATGTGGAAATTGTTGTAAAACTCTGAGACCGTGTGTAACGAATAATGAAATTGAAACCTTGACAAAAATTGATAAAGTATCGCGAGAATTTTATATAGAGAATTTTATAGAACGAGATGACTTGGAGAACATTAAATACTTAAAAAATACGCCTTGTAAATATTTATCAGATAAAAAATGCTCTATTTACGAATATAGACCAATCGATTGCAAATCTTATCCTCATATTAATAAAAAACATTTTAACTCGAGGACTTTGAGCATGTTAGTAAATTATCGAATTTGTCCAATTGTTTTTAATGTTATGGAAAATTTAAAAATGGAATTTGATTTTAGGTAGTTTTTAAATGAATAAGAAAAAAAATGGAATTGAGTATTAAAATGCATAATGGCGGAGCGAATTTTTGAGTCTAAAGGGTATTTCGATACTTAAACCTGTTAATACATTCAAGTCCATTAATTCTAATTAAATTGATGGCTATTTAATATAAATTGTATCTTTGTATTTGTAATGACAAATATTATTTGTTTTTAAATAGTTCTTTTTAACTTTAGTGTGCAATTCGGTGAACACATACAGTTAAAAGTGTTTTAAAAATTTGATATACAGGGTGTTATAGGTTTTGAAATAAGCCTGCCACCCCGACCATTAAAAGCCTAAAGAATCTTTGATTCTTTAGGCTTTTTTTATTTGTTTACATTGCCATCGTAGATGAGCATAAGTAAACAAATAAAAAAAGACGTTAAAATGGCATCGCCATTTTAGGCTTTTGATGAGCAACAACTCCATTGCAGGATCACGACGAGGAACGAGGCGTAATCCTTATTTATTATATTATTAACTGAATTTCACTATATAAACGCTAATTAAATACCACAACGAGGTATGAGGAGTAATCCTGTTAACTCCCAATTAATATCTTTCTTTTTATAAACCCCATTACAGGATCACGACGAGGAACGAGGCGTAATCCTTATTTATTATATTATTAACTGAATTTCACTATATAAACGCTAATTAAATACCACAACGAGGTATGAGGAGTAATCCTGTTAACTCCCAATTAATATCTTTCTTTTTATAAACCCCATTACAGGATCACGACGAGGAACGAGGCGTAATCCTTATTTATTATATTATTAACTGAATTTCACTATATAAACGCTAATTAAATACCACAACGAGGTATGAGGAGTAATCCTGTTAACTCCCAATTAATATCTTTCTTTTTATAAACTCCATTACAGGATCACGACGAGGAACGAGGCGTAATCCTTATTTATTATATTATTAACTGAATTTCACTATATAAACGCTAATTAAATACCACGACGAGGAACGAGGAGTAATCCTGTTAATCTCCACTATCTAAAAATTTAATATCTTTCTTTATACACCCCATTACAGGATCACGACGAGGAACGAGGCGTAATCCTGTTAATCTCCACTATCTAAAAATTTAATATCTTTCTTTATACACCCCAATACAGGATCACGACGAGGTACGAAGAGTAATCTAGTTTCATATGAAAATTTTAAAAATACCAATACCTTTTTTTAGGCTTTTAATGAACAACAACTTCATTACAGGATCACGACGAGGAACGAGGAGTAATCCTTTTGATTTAAATATTACCTGAATTTACCATATAGACGCCAATTAACAATCACGACGAGGTACGAGGAGTAATCCCGTTTCATATGAAATTTTTAAAATACAAATACCTTTTTTTAGGCTTTTGATGAGCAACAACCCCATTACAGGATCACGACGAGGTACGAGGAGTAATCCTTATTGATTATATTATTAACTGAATTTCACTATATAAAATCTAATTAAGTACCACGAATAGTCGTGAGGAGTAATATTATTAATTAGAGTTCTTAACAAAAAATAAGTTTCAAAGAGATAAATTACTTCACTCCATACGCAATGACGAAACCAAGTAGGTATTACAGTTTTAAGATTGTAATGATGGTTCAATACTTTTTCCTTGCCAAAGGTCTTTTTCGACTAATTTTTTATCAATTTTTGCAACGATTTCAAAATTCTTTAAATTCCATTTTGGTGCAATTAATAAATGGCTTGGCGATTCGCTAATAAAGCGTTCTATAATAATATCTGGTCGTAATAAGGCAACAAAGTCGGTTACAAAATCTACATAGTCTTCTACCGTAAATAAACTAAACTGTTCTGGATTGTCCTTAAACTGTTTTGCCATCATGGTATGTTTGACTACTTGTAATTGATGCAATTTTAAGCTGTTTATGGGCAGTTTGGATAATTGGCTGGCGTGGTTTAAAATATCTGCTTTACTTTCTCCAGGCAAGCCTATAATCATATGAGCACCTAAATGCAAGCCTCTGTTTTTAGCGAGTTCATAGGCATCAACCGTTTCTTTATAAGTGTGACATCGATTTACATCTTTAAGGGTTCTTTCCAACGTACTTTCTACTCCAAACTCTAAAGAAATATAGTTATCTTTTGCTAAATCAGATAAAAAATCAATTAAATCGGCATTAATACAATCTGGTCGTGTCCCAATAACCAAGCCTATTACTTTAGGATGATTGATGGCCTCGTAATACAATTGCTTCACCAAATTGATGTCTGCGTAAGTATTGGTATAGGCTTGAAAATAGGCTAAATACTGCTGTGTTTTATATTTTTTGGAGAAGAATGCAATGCCCTCCTCTAACTGTTGGGTAATGCTCTTGTTGGGTTTACAATAATAAGGATTAAAGGTACTATTATTACAATAGGTACACCCTCCTACTCCTTTGGTGCCATCTCTATTTGGACAGGTAAAACCTGTATCTAACGAAATTTTTTGAACACGTTCATAAAATGTCCGTTTGATATAGGACGAGTAATCGTTGTATCGTTTGTTATTGTTGAATTTCATTTGGTCTGTAAAATTAAAGCTTTAATACTACTTAAGCATCAAATGATTTTCTTCTTTTTAAATGCATTCGACATTCAAAAAACATATGAACTGGATTGATAAAACATCAATCCATAATAGCAAATCTTTTTTAATTCTAAACCTAAATAATCTTTGATGTAAATCCATTTCATCGTATGGGTTAATACTTTACTTTTTATAGTTAATTGTTCATTCATATACACCTTATTTTAGTCACCTAAATGAAAAATAAAAAGGTATGAAAACGTTAAACGATTTATTCAATCATCAAATAAAAGATTTATACAGTGCTGAGACGCAATTACTTTCTGTACTTCCAAAAATGGCTAAAAATGCTAATAATAAGAAACTAATCAAAGCATTTGAGAATCATTTAAAAGAAACTAAAGAGCAAAAGAGTAAACTTGAAACCATTTGCAGGGTATTAAACATTTCTCCATCTG
The DNA here is from genome assembly GCF_003449015.1 of Aureibaculum luteum. Lineage (GTDB taxonomy): Bacteria > Bacteroidota > Bacteroidia > Flavobacteriales > Flavobacteriaceae > Aureibaculum > Aureibaculum luteum. Next base: position 7,563 of record NZ_QRGD01000004.1, read on the forward strand.
GTGCAAAATGTCATGCAATGAAAGGTCTAATTAAAGAGGCTAAAATCTTTATGAAGGCAGTAGAAGACAATGAAGTAATGGATGCCGGATTAATAGCTGAAGCACAACGTATTGAGCATTATGAAATTTCCGGTTATGGAACAGCTGTTAGATACGCTAAAGAATTAGGTTTGAGAAAAGTTGCGAAAAATTTACAAGAAATTCTTAATGAAGAATATAATGCTGATCATACCCTAAATGAAATTGCAGAAAACAGGGTTAATAGAAAAGCATTAGAGCGAATAAAGTAAAATTTATTTGATAGTTTATTAACAAAATTATCAATCTATTAATTAAAAAAACAATGGCTATTTTAGGAAATATAATAAAAGGAGTAGTTGAAATAACGGACAAACTAGCTGCAGATAATGACCCAATCATGGCTCAAAAAAGGGTACTAAAAAAACTACTAGAAAAAGCGAAGGAAACAGAATTTGGCAAACAATATAACTTCAATAGTATTTTAAAGTCAGAAAATATGGCAACTACTTTTGCCAACGATATTCCGTTTTTTGATTACAATAAAATGAATTCAGAATGGTGGACTAAATTGCATGACGGATTTGAGAATGTAACTTGGCCAGGTTCACCTGATTATTTTGCTTTAAGTTCTGGTACTACAGGTAAAACTAGTAAAAGAATTCCTGTTACAAATGATATGCTAGATGCTATTAAACAAGCTGGTATCAATCAAGTATTGGCGTTAGCAAATTTTGATTTACCTCCCGATTTTTTTGAAAAGGAAATTATGATGTTGGGAAGTTCAACTGAATTAAAAGAACATAACAATCATTTAGAAGGTGAAATTAGTGGCATAAGTGCGAGTAACATTCCTTTTTGGTTTAGACCTTATTATAAACCGGGTAAAGAAATTGCACAAATTGATGACTGGGATACACGTGTTAAAAAAATAGCCAACAATGCTAAAAAGTGGGATATTGGAGCGTTAAGTGGTATTCCTTCATGGATAGAATTAATGTTACAGGAAGTTATACGTTATCATAATGTAAATAATATTCATGACATTTGGCCTAACTTACAAGTCTATACCTCTGGTGGAGTTGCTTTTGATTCTTATGAAAAAAGTTTTAATGCCTTATTAGGAAAGCCCATAACCATAATTGATACCTACTTAGCTTCTGAGGGATTTATTGCCTTTCAAGCACGTCCTGAAACTTCGGCAATGCAATTAGTAACTGATAACGGCATCTATTTTGAGTTTGTCCCCTTTAAACCTGAATACATTAAGGAAGATGGTTCTTTAGTACCCAACGCAGAAGTTAAAAGTTTAGCAGAGGTTGAATTAGGTCAGGATTATGTTTTAGTAATTAGTACAGTTTCTGGAGCATGGCGTTATTTAATTGGCGACACCATTGAATTTACAGATGTTAAAAGAGCTGAAATCAAAATTACAGGAAGAACCAAATTTTTCTTAAATGTTGTTGGTTCACAATTATCAGTGAATAAAATGAATGATGCCGTAAAAGAACTTGAAAATCACTTTAATATAAAGATTACAGAATATACTATTTCGGCGAAACGAATTGATGGAGATTATTATCACAGCTGGTATCTAGGAGCCGACAACATAGAAATAGATGCTGAAAAAATTGCTAAAACATTAGATAAAGCCTTAAAAGAAGCAAATAAAAATTATAAAGTTGCAAGATCAAAAGCATTGAAAGGTGTGAATGTTAAGCTTATTAAACCTTCCGTTTTTCATGATTGGAATGATTACAATAAAAAGAAAGGTGGACAGGTAAAAATGGAGCGTGTAATGGGAGAAGAAAAATTTGAAAAATGGGAAAAATTTGTAAATAAATAAGATAATCGAATTTAAAAACCTTATTGACTTCTTTGAGCTTCGCAACTATTCATTTCTCACATTTCTATAGTGACTGTCTACTTTCTTTCTTCAACCAATTCCATTATTTCTTCAGGTGAAAGATAATATTTAATAATTCTAGCCTTATAATTATGTGCAATGGACGCATTATTTAGAATAAAGTCTTTAGTAGCTAAAATATACCTTGCCATTCCATGTGAAACCGCAAAAGTATCTGCCGTTCTTTCCGCATTTCTGATTGATTTAGTTGAAATTAAATAGTTTATTCCGAATAAAATTAAATTCAGTTTACTTCGCCTTTGATAATCCATAATATGTCCTAGTTCATGACCAATCCATCCAATAAAAACTTCAGACGGAATGTCTAAAGTAGTAAACTCTTGACCTTCAATTTTAAATGTACTACTTATTAAAATAACATAAGCTCTGTTTTTTCTAGATTTCCATAGAAAATCCCATATTGGTTGGGCCTGCATGGTTGACTTTTTTATGTTTTTTTTAATTTTAAAAGCTATCGATGTATTTTCTAATTCTGGATAAAATGATAGTGCTTTATCAACATCTTCTTTAATACTATTAGGTATTATTTTTCTCATAATTTTAAAGTATACCTACAATATAATTATTATGATTAATAATAAAAATCGAAAAATCATATGAGGTAATCATTTATGCAATGCAGTCACAATTGGTTGAAATTTTATAAGATTTTACATCAGTCAATTTAAGGTATGCATAAATCAAAAAAAATACTTGCTTTATTAATAGTTCTATGTTTTGGAATTCTGTTTATTCTACAGTACATATTTAATAATAAGATAATTAGAGCTATTGAAACTGAATTACCACCTAATTTAGAGCTCAATTACAATCAAATAAATACGAATATACTTAAGGGAGCTATTGAGCTAGATAGCCTTTCATTTAAGCTAACTCATACGAATAAAAATACTATTACAGTCTTAAAAGCAAAGCATTTAAAGATTGCTGGTTTTAGTCTCTGGCAATATATTTTTAATAAAACAATTTCTATTGATAACGTTATTTTTGAATATCCAGATGTACATCATTATCAAACTCAAAAAAAAGAGGGAAATAAAGAAACGTCAACTTCTAAAAAGCAGTTCGATAAAAAGATAAAAATTGGAAATATTTCATTAAAAATGGATCATTCAAAGTATATAATAATGAGTCAAACGAACTTATATTAAGCATAGACAGCATCAGCTCTAGCCTTATTGGACTTAACACAGACGCCCATATATTAAAGAAAAAAATACCATTCAATTACAAAAACTATAGTTTTAGTATGAAACACATGTATATGAATACAAGTGCCTATGACTTTTTAGAAATAGAGACTATCAACGCTGATAGCGGTAATTTAAAACTTCAAAATATATCCTTTAAACCAAAGTTTACAAAACAAGAGCTTTCTGCTAAAATAGCTTTTGAACGCGATCACATCCAACTTCAAATTCCAAGTTTAGAATTACTAGCAATGAATTTCAGTTTTAATAAAGAAAAAGGATTTATTACAGTGGAGAAGGCCAACATAATAAACCCCCAGTTAAAAGTATTTCGAGATAAACGTATAGCTGATGAATCTTCCGTTAAGAGCCTGTATAGTAAAATGTTAAGGGACTTGTCATTTAGATTTTTGATTACTGATATAGAGCTGAAACGTGGGTATATAAGTTATTCCGAACGGGTAGAAAACACGGATAAAGCAGGTGAAATATTTTTTGATAATGTTAATGCATCCCTTAAGAATCTAACAAATATTGATAATAAAGAATCAACAATTATTTCAGCCAGTTCTGACTTTATGAGTGAGGCCTTAATGGATTTAGACCTTAGCTTTGATGTTACTGATGATAAGGACACATTTATGGCTTCAGGGCAATTTAAAGATTTCAATGCCCACTTGGTAAATGATTTTTTTAAATCAAATTTAAATGCCAAAGCAGAAGGAGTAATTGAACAGATTTACTTCACATTTAATGGTAATAAAATTAAGTCAACAGGTGATTTAAAAATAAAGTATAAAGAATTTAAGTTTAAAATATTAAATAATAAAAATCACGTCAACAAATTATTGACGGCTATTGGCAATCTATTTATAAATGATGGCTCAAAGACTGATAATAAGGGTTACAGACATGGTATTATAAAAGTAGACCGACAAACAAATAAATCATTCTTTAATTATTTGTGGATTAATGTAGAAGATGGATTAATCAATGCCTTAACTGGAAAAGAAAAATAACAAAACGTTATCGTGATTTAATTTTAATTATCGACCAAATAAAAAAAATAAAATTTAGAAAAAAAATATATGATTCCTTTTGCAATTATAACTATTCTTATAATGATAAGGCTATTGCTTCCCTCTTTTGTAAAAAATATGTAAACAATGTTTTGGCTACTATTCATGGGAATTATGATCAGGTTAAAGATATAGATATTTCTTTAATACGATGAGCATATGTAATACACAAACTGTACTTAAATAGAGTGAATTCAGAATCACAAGTACCATTTCTAAATTTAAAGAAAACAGATATTTCGATAGAATGGAAATTTCTTCTTAAAGGTAAAATAGTGAGTGAAATTATTCTGAATTCACCTGATGTAATTTATATTTTTGAAGATCAAACTAAAAAAGATGAATCAGATCTTGATGATTGGTCAGAGGATTTAACCAATTTAGTGCCCATAGATATTAATAATTTGGAAGTTATCAATGGAAAAGTTGCTTTTGTTGAAATTACTGCTGACGCGACTATAGACTTACACCTTCGTAAGATAAATCTTTCTTGGACCAATTTAAGAAATGTGGTAGAAAAAGAAAAAATACTACCATCAAACATACACGCAAGTGCGATTTCTATTGGAGAAGGAAATTTCAAATTAGATGGTGACATAAACATTTTTAAGAAAATTCCAGATATGGATATTTCATTTTCATTAGAAAATCCAACGTCTGCTATTAATGAGTTTACGAATCACTATGCTGGAATTGATTTCAAAGAAGGCAATTTTAATGTTTTTAGTGAAATTGCAATTGCTGATGGCATTTTGGAAGGATATATTAAAGCTATATTAAAAAATTCTAAATTAATAGGGAAAGAAGACAGCTTTTTAGATACTCTATGGGAAGGTTTTGTTGGATTCTTTAAGTTCGTGTTGAAAAACAAAAAGAAAACACTTTGGCAACCAAAGTAGCTATAGAAGGTGATTTGAACAATGTAAATTCAAAAACATGGACAACAATAACCAATATTTCTAGAAATGGATGGATTCATGCTTTTGAAAATGTAATTGACAATGACATTGATTTTAAATATGCAAAAAAGGAAAAGAACAAAAAAAAATAATCTATAAGCAACATGGCTATTTTTCACCTGAATCTGTATGAAATTATGAAATATTGTTTTTACTATATTTACACCCCATAAGAATCCCCTAAATTTAGAAATTTTTATTCGTCAAGTTTTAATGTTTTTTCAATTTAAGAATAAAAGTATTTAATAAAAAAGTAAAAAAATCCTTTACATGTTTCAACTAACTTACGTCTCAAAATCAAAATCTGAAATGAATTTTACAGATCTAAACAACATTCTTGAGGTTGCAAAAACCAATAATTCTACACTCAATATCACAGGTTGTCTGGTTTATCATAACAGTAGGTTTGTTCAAATTCTTGAAGGAGAAGAAATTGAAGTTCTTCAATTATACGAAAAAATTAAAGCTGATGAAAGGCATCAAGATGTGACCTTGTTATGGGAAAATAATGCAAAAAGGTATTTTGGAGAATGGAATATGGCATTCCACAATCCGAATGATGATGATGATGTTAAACAATTTGTCGAAAATTTAATTTTGTTTTCTGATTTTGCGGAAAAGTCCTCTAGTGCACTTTTAAGCTTTTGGGCAACAGTTAGAAGAGTTTTGGGCGATGGTAACATAAGAAATTTAGAATCTATCTAATTTTTAAAATTTATATTTTTTTAAGTCAAAACTTTAATTTTTAGGATTAATGTTCACATTGACATGTCTTTATTTTTGTGTATATATTTTATAAGAGTATTAATTTGCCCGTCGTTTGACAGGTTAAAAAAAGAAAAATTATGAACACAGATCAATTAAAAGGCAAGTGGAATCAGGCCAAAGGAAAATTAAAACAAAAATACGGTGATTTAACCGATAATGACCTTACCTATGCAGAAGGTAAATTTGACGAGATGCTGGGTAAAATTCAGGAAAAAACTGGAAAAACAAAAGAACAATTAAAAGAAGAGATAGATAATTTTTAAAATTCTCTAAAATTTAAAAACACAAATAAAAACCTCCAATAATAAATATTGGAGGTTTTTTAATTTTCTTAATGCATAATTTTAATCTAACGGTCTTCGACCAGAGATTATATTATATAAAATTACAACTACTGCTATAACTAATAGAATATGAAGTAAGTTACTAGTAGCAATTCCTTGTACTATACCTAACATTCCTAAAAGCCATATAACAATTAAAATAACGGCTACAAGCCAAAGTAAACTTCTCATAATAAGTGGTTTTAAGTTAATTATATTGATTTGAAATATAACTTATAACTTCCTGAATATTTAAACTATTAGTTCATCTGCAAGAAGTTTTAAGTAAAAAAACCAGCCTCCGAAGACCGGTTTTTTTTGGAATTAAAGTGATGAATATATTAAGCTGTTACAGCTATCGAATTTTGGTTGTCTTTATAAAATTTAGGACTACAATCATACTTTTGCTTAAATATTTTTGAAAAGTAACTTCTACTTGTAAACCCAATACTGTACACAACCTCAGAAATATTTAAATCTGTTGATCTAATTAATTGTTCAGATTTTTTTATTCTTTCATTTATAATAAAGTCTCTCACTGTTCTATCATGTAAAAGTTTAAACCCTTCTTGCAACTTACTACTAGAAAGACCTGACTTTCTACTTAACATTTTTAAGGTATAATCGTTTTCAGGATAATTTGTAATAAACTCTGAAATTTCTTTAATCTTTTCCATTTCTTTAGTACTTAAGCAACCTGTCGGATTTACTTCGGCAGCTAAATCATCTTTACGTTGTTGTATTTCTAACGCCAATATTAAATGAACAATTCCTTCAACCATTAAACTTCTTACAATACCTGTATGTCTAATGGCATTGAGCTCTTTTATTTTTTCTCCAATTTTTAGATTATAAGAACCAATAAATACAGAACTATCTAATTGACTATCTTCAAAAAAAGTATTTCTTAATCTTTGATTTAAACTAGAACCTTCAACAGTTTTTGAGGCAGTTGTGTTAACGACTATCAAAGATATTTTAGTGCGATCCTCTTTTTTAAAGGTTAAAATATTTTCTTCTGCCCTCTTACATGTTAAGATACCCGTTTGGTATTTTTCAAGTGCTATTGATTGTTTATTTTCCCCGAAACTATGGCTTAAGCTTCCTTCTGAGCAATAGGTAAAATAAATGGGCAAATTTTTAGTTGCCATCATACTTATTACAACTTCATCAGTTAATGTCACATCAAATTCTATATAGGATATTCCATTTTTTAAAGAAATTCCTTTTATTGTACCTTTTCCAAAATTCCCATTTAAATCTAGTTTGTATTCGTTTGAAATTGTTTCTAAATTACCTCCAAAATTCTTATGCAGTTCATTAAAAATTGTTTCAATTTTGGTTGATTTTATATGTGTAGTTCTCATGATAGTTGTTTTAAGTTAATTTTTAGATTTACTAATTTTCTTTAAGTAATTTAATAGCGATAGCAATTACAGCAGCGACTAATAGAAGATGTATTATTAACCCTATTCCGTATAGAAAAAAACCAATGGCCCAACCCACTAAAAATAAAATTGCTATACCGTATAAAATTCTAGACATCTTAAATTGTGATTTTAAACCCATTAATTATCTAATAAATTCGATAAGGGGACTAAGACAAAATTTTCATTATTTAGTTTACCTTCAATAGTCTCAGAAATCTGTTTTGTAAAAACCTTACCTACCCTAGCAAATTGTTTTAAATTTAAATTTTCTCGTTCCATGTTGTTTTTATTAAAGAATTAAATACTCTTTCTATAGTACATGGCAAATATCCGTCAACAACCCCCTTAACACGTTACAGTATTTTTGGATTTAGTTATACAATTATATGTTTTGGGGTAAAAAAGAGGTTAAACCACTGTAAAAATGGTTTTTTAGAGCACAAGAATTAATAAAAAAAGAAATGCTTTAAGATATTTAGTAGTGAAATAGTAGTGAACTCTGAGTAAGGAATAAACTTAAGCGGGCAAATAGATATAGAAAATCGAACCCTTATTTGGTTCGCTAGAAGCATTTATAAAACCATGATGATTCTCCACTATTTTTTTACAAATAGCCAAACCTATTCCTGTGCCTGAATATTCGTTTTTTTGATGTAGGCGTTCAAAAATATCAAAAATTTTATCCGCATTTTCCTGATCAAAGCCAATACCATTATCACTAACTACAATTTTATAGTAACTATTAGAAGTTTTTAAGAAATTAAAAGGGATTTGGTCTTTGTATACTTTTGAAGCATCAATTAAAATTTTAGCCACACCTGTTCTACTTCTATATTTAATTGCGTTAGAAATTAAATTATTAAATAATTGTTCCATCTGAAAAGGAATTCCTTTTATGATAGGCAGCTCGTTTTTAACAATTTTTACATTTGTTTCTTTTAGCCTTTCCGAAAGGTTATCTTGAACTTTTTCAAGTTTTTTATTCAAGTCTATTCTTTCAAAATTTTCATGCGTGCTATCAATTCGCGAATAGCTTAATAAATTTTTAATAAGCATTTGCATTCTGTTGGCCGACGTGTCAATTTTATTAAAATAGGTAAGACTCTTATCTGAAAACGCAGTACCCTCCGTTTCTGAGAGTAAAGAGATAAACATTTGAATTTTACGCAATGGCTCTTGTAAATCATGACTCACTACCCTATTAAAAGACTCTAATTCGGCATTGGAGCGTTTCAATTCTTTATTTCTCTTTTTTAATTTTTTATCTTTTTTTATACTTTCTGTAACATCTTGAAGCACACCTACCATTTTTTCTTTACCATGTTCCATTATAGTTAATGTGGCAGATTTAAAGTGCTTTACTTTTCTGTTTTTAGTGATTACTCTATAATTAGCTTCCGTAATTCCCTTTGCTTTTAAATTCTGAGAAGTTGATTTTTCAAACTTTATTTTATCCTCTGGATGTACAAAGGAGCTGAGTTTTTCGAAACTCGCTTCAAAATCATTGGGCTTACATCCCAGCATGGTATATAAATTATCTGACATGTCAGTTTCGCCGTTTTCCAAATAGGTACTAAAACTTCCTATTTTAGCCATAACCTCTGCATTATTTAAAATGGCATTTTTTAAAAACAAACTAGTATTCAGGTTCCTTAAATCCTCGTTTCGTTCTTTTTCTTGTGTAACATCTATGGTAGTAACATTTACTCCTTCCTCTAATTTTGAAGCCACACTTTTAAGCCACTTCCCTTCGTTGTTAAAGGTATAATGACTTGTTAATTGCTGTGATTTTCCAGTCTCTAAGCAATTAATATACATCTCAGAAATTCCATTCGTAAAAGTAGAAGGATACGCTTCTGATAATCGTTGACCGACAATATCTTGTGCAGAAGTTCCTGTAATATCTTCAATTTTGTTACTCGCATATTCAAAAATAAAATCAATTACTTTTCCTTTGTCATCTCTAAGAGGTCTGAAATAAGTAATCAAATTATTACTTGTGGTTACGATACTTTCTACGAAGGCTTGGGCACTGACTAACTTTTTGCGAGAATTATTTATCTTTCTAAAGGCTAGCCAAAAAATAATTAATGAAAACAAAGCCAATAACAAAGAGATAAACGGTGTAAAAAAGGTTTCCGTTTTATAGGCAATCATTCGCTCCTTAAATATAGCCTCTCTTTTTTTAGACATACCTAACTTAAATGATTTCAATCGTTGAACAACCGTAGATAAAGCACTTACTTCTTCAATTACTTTTTCCTCTGATGCCTCTAACAAATGGTGCCTATATTTATTAAGCGTTGTAACAATAGCATGTAAACTGTCTTTAAATTGAACTGTAGAATCAATATACTGTTGCTGTTCGGGCACCTCTTTTGTTAGTTGGGTTAAATTATGAAGTGAAATCTCTATTTCTCGTTTATAGTCTTTATAAGTATCAGAAGGTATCGAATCTTTTACAATTAAAGCTCTGTACTCTGCAGCTTCAACCAAACTGAATTTTGAAAAAAGATTATTTATTTCCTTTTCAATAATTAATGATGTGGATACTAAATCAGCAGATTTTTCTAAGTTGTTTATCTGACGATAAGAAATACTTGAAAGCATCAATAAAAATGCAATAGCAATTGCTAGCACAATTTTATATGACTTCGTTGAAGATATAATTACTCTAAAATCCATTTTAGGTTAGATTCTAAATAAAAAGTTTTCTTTATTTAAATTTGATGTTTGGTATTGCCAGTTTAATTGTAACACCTTTTCTACTACTTTTTTAAGTGCTGAAAAGTTATTAGGTTTATTAATGTAAACATTAGCTCCACTAATGAACGTATTTTCTATATCTTTTTCAGAAGAGGAAGTTGAATATATGGCAACTGGTATCTTTTTTAAATTTTCATCTTCTTTCATTTCCTTAAGACATTCCATACCATTTTTTATTGGCATATTTAAATCTAAAAATACAATATGTGGTACGATGGTATCTGTTTTTTTTAAATAGTCCATCATTTCTTTTCCATTTTTAAACATGGAAAGTTCTGTTTTAATTTTTAGATCGGTTAGTGCCTGCTCAAAAAGCCATCTGTCATCTTCGTCATCTTCTGCGAGAAAAACAATTAAGTTATTTAACTTCATTTTTATGCTTTATTGGATTTAAATGCTTTTCGTTTTTCTATAATTTTTTGAAATACCGTGGGGGTTAACCCTGTTATTTTCTTAAACTGACCTGATAAATGAGCCACACTACTATACTTAAGTCTAAATGCAATTTCAGTCAGTGATAAATCAGTTGTTGCAATCAATTCTTTAACATAATCTACTTTCTTTAGAATTACAAAGTTTTCAATAGAGGTATATGTGCCTTCTGAGAAAAGATTAGATAAATAAGTATAAGAATAATCTAATTTATCAGATAAATAAGAGGATACCTTATACAAATTAGCTTCATCATCTTTTAGCATCTCATTTATTGTATCTTTAATTCGTTGTATCAATTCGGTTTTTTGGTTATCAATAACTTCGACCCCATATTTTTTTAAAGATGTTGTTAAACCCAATTGCTGTTGCTCAGTCAATTTTTTAGTAAATACAATTTCTCTTGCTCCATTTATGGCATATTGAACATCTAATTTATTTAATTGCTCCTCAAGAATAGCGTTACAAGTAATGTCAAGATTGAATGTTACATAAATTTTCATAATCACCATTTAATTTGACAAAAGTTCAATATTCTAATAAAACGAATTGAAAAAGTACACAACGAATATACTATAATTGACTTACTAAGTTTGAACAAAATTTATTTTTTTTAACTATTCTAAATTACACAACTAATCTAATTAAAAACTTTGAATACAATTTAGGCTTCTATAATCTTAAATAGATGTTAATCCAAAAAAAAACGAGTATTTAAAATACTCGTTTAAACCCATTAACGTATTAAACCAATGTGTTTATCATTCCCTTTAAGAGATTTTTAATTAATTGTATCGATAGCTTCTTCAACATTTTCTTTTACATCTTCAGCAGCATCCTTAACTTCTTCACCAGCTTCTTCTAATCCATCTCCAATTTCATCAATAGCTTCTTCAACCTTTTCCTCTGGTGTCTCTTTTTTCTCTTTACAACTTGTTAATGACGCAAATGACATAGAAGTTATAAAAAGTAAAAGCGTTACATAAATTACTCGTTTCATAATTAATAGTTTTAAGTGTTTTTAAATTGTTTTTTCGTTTTAAATTTTCTTTCTACCTGAAACTAATGAAATGACAAATAGTACTAAAAAAATAAAAAATAATATTTTTGCAATACCTGCAGCTCCTGCGGCTATTCCACCGAAACCAAGAATTCCAGCTATTATTGCTAAGATTACAAATGTGATTGTCCAACGTAACATAATTTTTCTGTTTTAAGCTTGTCTAAGTGACAAGGATGGTTAATAATTAATAATTGAGCTATGATATTTCTCAATCTTCTTATACAAAAGTCTATAAAATTTAAGTATCACTTTAACGCTAACGCAATAAAGATTAACGCATTACACATTTTATACTCCTCCTTTTCATTATGAAAAACAACAAATGTTCAAATTCTTTAATCAATTTTAACATTTGATAATTTTGATTTACAATTCTCAGGGTATCTAAGAAATATAGGCATCAATAACTGTAAGATAAAAGAACCCTGTATGGTTAAAACCCTACAGGGTGGTAACATATATTGTTATGAAACAATAGGTTCTGTAACTTATGTTAAGTCTTCTAAATTTTTAATAGTATTTATGTCATTTTTAATTTGACTTACTTGATTGGTGAGCAGAGTTGCCGTACTTGTAGGTAAGTTTATTTCATTTAAAACATCTTGATAGTCGTCAATGGCAGCCTTTTCACCTGTAATTGCCGCTTCTAACATAGATTCGTCACTATCCGCTGAAAAGAAAGATTTAACGTCCATCCATGCACGGTGCATTGAGCCAGCCGTACTCCCTCCTTTATCAATTTCTTGACCGTAGTTTCTAATTTCAGATTTTATAGCATGTCCGAACTGATTTCGCTCTTTTGATTTTCTTTCAAAATAACCTTTCAATCCCGGATTTTTCGCATTCTCTGCAGCTTTATGATACCCTTTTTCAGCATCATAACTTTTTTCCAATAAGGTATTTAATTTTTCACCTAATTTTTCAGTGTATGTCGTACTCATAATAATTGTTTTTAAATTAATAGCTTATTTTTTTTGATGCTAAGCTACTCAACATCAATACTGATGTAAAATTAGAAAGATTCAAGTTTGGAGCTTAACGCTATCCATTTGAATTTTAATCGTATCGATAAAATGCATTGAAACCTAAAAGTTGGGGCTGAAATTTGCTATTACTTTAAGAATTACGGATTCTGATTTGGTAAAGTATGTTGCTTGTTTGGTAGCATGGTTAACATCTTGAAAATACTGATCTAATGACCCTTTCTCGTACAAAGTAACTAGCATTGGATGTACATAATATTTTCTACATACATTTCTTGTATTACAAAGTGAAATGAAAAAGATTATTAAAAGAATTTTATTTCAGTTGGATTACTATTAACAGCATTGGCTACATTTTTTAAAGCATTTTATTTAATTTAGACTAAGGTTCATTTGAATGCAATAAAACCTATCAAAAAAGTATATTTGAATGAATTAACGATAAAATTATTTATTAATGTTTAATTACATATCACAATTAATAGACGATCCTGATCCTGTGATTATTATTCCTTTTGGAGGATTTGCAAATGATACGAAAATATATGCTCAAGCTAGAGTGCTAGAAGATGAGGGTATAGACACCACAGTTGATAATTCTTTTTCAAAAAATATAGTTCGGTCTTTTAAACGTTTTGAAACGGATGAAAAAGCCGACGTTTCTGTAAAAGTTACTTGGCAAAATAAAGAGATCGTATTGGTTTCCGATCGTGAAGGTTATGTCAATCTAAATACCAATCATGGTCTTGATCTAAAGCATAAAAAAACAATATGGATTCCGATAACTTATGCCCTAAAAGAAGATAGTAAAACCCTATTTACAATTACTGATTCTATAATGAAACCTGCTTCCAATGCAGAATTTGGAGTAATTAGTGATGTTGATGAAACTATTTTAGATACGGGGCTTTACTCCTTTTTAAAATGGAAAGTAATTATAAATACTATTGTTAAATCGAGTGATCAACGTTTGCCTATTGCGGGGTCTCAGGAATTATGCTCTCAACTTTATGGCGGAAGCACGGGGTATAATGAAAATCCTTTCTTTTACCTTTCCAATAGTCCATGGAATTTATATGATTACCTGCAGGCATTTTTAGAAAAAAATAATTTCCCAAAAGGCACCTTATTATTACGAGATATTGGTTTAGAAAACAAAAGGAAAAAATCTTTTTTAGAGGGTAACAAATTTTTAAAAATTAAACATATACTTGAAACTTATCCATCAATGCCATTTATCCTTATTGGTGATGCTCACGATTTAGATTCTGAAATTTATTTAGAAATAGCAAAGCAATTTCTCGATAGAATTCTTTGTATTTATATAAGAAGTATTACAAACACGAAGAAATTAAAAAAAGTTGTTCAATTAATAAAGAATAGTACTCATGTAGAAATACTTTTGGCAGAAAATACAGCACAAATTATTAAACATGCTAAATCTAAAGGGTATATAATTTCTTAACTAGTATGGGCCATTCTATTCCAATACATATCATCATAAATTATTACAAAATTGGAAAAAACATAAAGACAAGTACTTAATTTACACGCGTTGTATCAGCTTTAATAATTTTTAAACTTTTTGAATTTTTATGTAAGTAAGCACTCAATATTTTAGAAGTGAAAAAATTATTGTTGTATTGCTTTACATAGTCTTTAAATCCCTCAAAATGCTCTATGACATTCTCATTATCTATAAAACCAAATCCTTGGTATTCGCCATTTTCAATTAGTATTACACACGTTTCTGAAGATGATCTACCTTTTTCTACAATTGTATAAGATTGTTGTTCGTTTTGTACATTATATAATGCTTGCTTAACACGTTCGTTATATGTAGCAACATCCTCTTTCTGGGAACAAATGCCTAAACAATTTTTAATTTTAGAATGTGAACATGATCCTTTGGTTACTTGCAATGAGCAGTACTTAGGACACAAATTAAACTTTTCACATAACTTGGTTAGCGTTTCTGTGGCTAGGGCAGTACTGAATAAGGTTTGAACTGAATTATTACTCACCTTTGCTTTATGCAAAGCCAATTGCAATACTCCCAATTGATTTTCATAAGAGATTATTTGATAAACACTGGTTGGTTTTTTCTGTGTCTGATTGAATTTAGGATCGTTTTGACTAATATAATCTGCCTCCAAAAGTAATGCACAAAGCTCATTTCCAGTTTCTTCAAAATCTAATGCATGCGTTTCATTGCAGATATTAATTACTTTTTGCGATTTGGAATAAAAGTGAGTTAACACCTTTTTTTTAATATTCTTATCCTTACCAACATAAATAATCTTTCCACCCTGATCTTTAAAAATATAAATACCCGGTGTATTGGGTAATTTTTCAAAATCTTTTGTGGGTAAATTAGTAGGCAACGCAGTCTTTACTGACGACTTATTTAGATACTTCTTTAAAACTTCATACTCTGATTCGCTATCAAGTTTTAATAAATTTAAAAAAAGGATAGTTGTGGCTCTTGTGTCTGCCTCTGCCCTATGAGCACCATTTAATTCAATTCCAACCGATCTACACAGTTTTGATAAACTATATGATGGTAAACCTGGTATTAGTTTACGAGATAATCTTACTGTGCATAATTTTTCCTTCAAAAATTTTTCTCCAATAATTTCGAACTCTTTTTTTAAAAACCCGAAATCAAAATTTACATTATGAGCTACAAATATGGAATCTCTCATTTTCGTCTCAATAATTTCAGCAATTTCATGAAATTTTGGAGCATCATATACCATCTCATCACTTATTCCAGTTAATGCTGTAATATGTCCTGGAATAGGTGTCTCAGGATTGATAAGAGATTGATAAACATCAACGATCTCCATATTTATTACGGTAATAATACATATCTCCGTCATTCTACCTATACTTACACCACCAGTAGTCTCTACATCAACTATTGAAAATTTTGATTCCTTGAAATTCATCTTACAAAGGTAATACGAAAAAGTATTTTTCAATACTTTAATTTATTACGGCAATTTAATAACTATTTGCGTTAATGAACTGCTTTTAGATTTACTAAAATTGTAGTCATAAAAACAAACAACAATGCAAATAATTTTTGAATACCATGATGTAAACTCCAGTACCTATTTAGAAAACTTTGTCACGGAGAAATTAAACGATTTAGAAGAAAAGTATGACTTTGTTCACAGAGCTGATGTTTTCTTTAAAAAAGAGAATACAAGTTCAGATGAAACGGGACTCATTTGTAATATAAGATTGAGTATGCCGGGTCCACGACTTTTCGCTGAGGCAACGCATAGTAATTTCCAATCTTCTATCACTGAATCTATAAATGAATTAGAAAGACAATTGCGGAAACGTAAAGAAAAAATGGTGAATTAGTTATTAAAAGGGAATTGAAAGTATGAAAAAATGATATTGATAAAAAAATTAATAATAAATTTGATAAAGAAAATTTAATGGCATTATTAGAAACCAACGTTTTTGATACAGTACTTAAATTAAAATAATCAGACCAACCGATGTAAGTATCAATAGCCTACAAGATTGCATAAAATATATACCAATGAAAAAAATTAAAACAATTAACCCATTTAACGGAAAATTGATTGCAGAATATGAACAACATTCTAAAAAAGAAATAAGTCAAATTCTTAAAAATGCTCAAGATACTTTTGAAGAATGGAAAAAAGAAGAAATTTCAGAAAGAGTTGCGTTACTAAATAATCTTAGTGATTTATTAATTCGTAAAAAGGCTGAATTGGCTCAATTAATTACGACAGAAATGGGAAAACCCATCAAACAAAGTGTTGCTGAAATAGAAAAGTGTAGTTCGGTTTGCGAGTTTTATGCGATAAATGCAGATGATTTTTTATCAGATGAACTTATTGATACAGAAGCTCAAGAAAGTTTTATTAGTTACGATCCTTTAGGATGTATTTTAGCAATTATGCCATGGAATTTTCCATTTTGGCAAGTCTTTCGTTTCGCGGCACCAAC
The DNA here is from genome assembly GCF_003449015.1 of Aureibaculum luteum. Lineage (GTDB taxonomy): Bacteria > Bacteroidota > Bacteroidia > Flavobacteriales > Flavobacteriaceae > Aureibaculum > Aureibaculum luteum. The sequence goes on from NZ_QRGD01000004.1 coordinate 24,494, forward strand.
ATTAACTGCTGGTAATACAGCCATATTAAAACATGCTTCAAATACCACAGGATGTGCTTTAGCTATACAAGATTTATTTATAGAAGCTGGTTACCCTGAAGGTTGTTTCCAAACTGTCTTAACAGATCATAACAGCATTGAAAAAATTATAGAAAATGATATTATTAAAGCGGTAACTCTAACAGGAAGTGAAAAAGCAGGAAGAAAAATAGCGGCAATTGCAGGTCAAAATTTAAAGAAAACAGTGTTGGAATTAGGAGGAAATAATGCCTGCATAATTTGGGAAGATGCCGATTTGGATACTCATATTGATACCATGGTTAATGCACGAATGTTAAATGCGGGTCAGAGCTGCATTGCCGCAAAAAGGTTTGTTGTTGTTGATGCTATTTATGACGAGTTTTTGAAACAATTTACAGCAAAAGTAAAAACGCTAAGATCAGGTGACCCTATGGAAACAAGCACTGATATTGCAACCATGGCTAGACTCGATTTAGCGAAAAAAGTCCAAGAACAAGTGAATGAATCGCTCATAAAAGGGGCAACCATTCATATTGGAAATACTTGTGATAATACTACTTATGAACCAACAATTATTACGAATGTAATATCTGGCATGCCCTTATTTGATGAGGAAATTTTTGGACCAGTAGCAGCAATTATAAGAGTAAAAGACAGAACAGAATCGATAAAAGTAGCGTCAACTTCTAAATTTGGTTTAGGAACCATGCTTTTTACGGAAGACATCAATGCCGCTAGAATGGAAATAGAAAATATTAATGATGGCTCCTTCTTTATCAATGAAATGACCAAATCAGATGCGAGACTACCTTTTGGTGGTACCAACATTTCTGGATACGGAAGAGAACTTTCAAAGGAAGGAATGTTAGCTTTTGTAAATGAAAAGACCATTTATATCAAATAGTTATTCTTTATCCAAATATTTCGCAAAATCAGAAGGAGATTTTATTTGTATAAACGTGTTACCATGTATTACGATGGGATAGCTAATAATTATTGGATGTTTTTCAATCAATTTTAACCAATCGTGTTCCTTTAAATTTATCAACTTATTACCGTAAATTTTTACAAAATCGGGATGATTCAAATTTACCAATTCAGAAATAGGCATTTTCAAATGATCTGCTATTTCTAGCCACTGTGTTCCTGTTACTTTCGTTGTGGAAATATCAATAGTTAGCACTTTTTTCTCAGAAGCCTTTACAAAGGGTAACGTTTGCTTACCGAGTGAGGTTTCTGAATTATAGTACAATTTTATTTGTCGGTTATCTTTTGATATTACACCCATATTTTTTTGTGATTTAAATGTTGTTTTTATGATTTTTCAGTATTCTTATTGCTATATTCTTTTTTGTAAATTTTTATCATTACCAAAAATAAACTTAATAATAGCGGACCGAAGATTAAGCCTATAAATCCGAATAATGGTACTCCTATTATTACTCCTATTAAGGTGATTAAAGGGTGCACATTGTCTAATTTTTTTAATACAAAAAGTCGAATCAAATTATCAGTAGAACCTACTATAATTATACCATATAATAGAATACCCCAAGCTTGAAAACCATCTCCGTTAGCATAGGTTAAAATAAAGGCCGGCACTATACCCAATAATCCACCCACAAAAGGAATCATGGAACCAACCGTAACCAAAACAAACCAAAAAATAGGATCTTCAATGCCGAAAATAAAAAATCCAATAAGTGCAACAACCCCTTGTGCAATAGCTACTAATGGTATTCCCAATGCATTCGACCTTACCATTTTACTAATATCCTCACCGATGATTTTCAAATTATCTTTATGTAAAGGAATATATTCAAATAAACTTTCTTTTAATTTTCTTCGATTGGTTAACATATAATATAGCATAAAATACATTATAAAAACAGCAAGTATAACTTCAAAAGTACTACCAGCTAAACTTTGCAATTTGCTCGATATAGCAGAAGACACTTCTGAAGTATCTATTTTAGAACTTAAATCAAACCCCAAATAATTCTGAATATTTTCCAGTTCAATTTTTAAAGCATTTAGTACCCTCTCCGAATTTGTAGCGGCATCACTAATTTTATTGCCCAACATGATAATAATACCTGCAACGGGTAACATTATACCAATAAATGATAATGATAATAAAGCAATAGCTGCCAATTGAGGGTTCCAACCTCTTTTCACCAACCTTTTCATGGGCTTACGTAATAACACGTATATGGTTATGGCTCCCAAAACGCCTGACAAGTAAGGTAATATCTCAAAGAAAATAAGAATTCCTGTAAAAAGTAATACAAGTAATAAAAACAATTGATTGATTATTTTGGCACTAATATATTTCACTGTCGTTAATTTTAAAGATTTGTAGCTACTTCTTAAAACATTGCAACTTGCTCATCAATCATTTTTATACCTATTATTAATGAATACAATTGATAAGTGTTAATCATATTATTTATTAAACGCTTGAATTTGTCATGATTTAATTTATGATTTACTTGTTGTAAAAGTAAGATATGGGACAGTTAGATTTTAATCATTTCAATTAATATATTAACCCTAATGCTAAAAAAGTGTAGATATAACTACCTAGTTATATTAATGATAAGAACACATGGGTTATTTTTTAATTTTAGACGAATGGATAGTTGGTTTTATACCAAAACCATATTTTTCTGAATATACCCAGGTAAATTCAGCTCCAAAAAATAAAATTAAACAAGAATAGGATACCCAAAGTAAAATTAAAACAATGGTGCCCGCAGTGCCATATGTAGAATCAAAATCTGCACGACCAAAATAAAGTCCTAATAAAAACTTGCCTAAGACAAACAATACCGCTGTAATTATCGCACCAACCCAAACCGATTTCCATTTAATTTTAGCATTCGGTAAATACTTAAACATTAAGGCAAAAAGTACTGTAATAATACCAAGAGATAATAAGATATCTAAAATATAGGCAAGGTAAACTATAAAGTCTGGAAAATTGCGGTTTAAAAAATTAGCAAGTGCAGATAATCCTGCAGTGATAATAAAGCTAATCAATAATAAAAACCCAATTACTAAAATAAAAGTAAAACTTCTAGCCCTATTAAGCAGCATTCTCCAAAATTTCTGTTGAGGTGCTGAATCAATTTTCCAAATTTGATTTAAAGAAATCTGCAAATGATAAAAAACGCCTGAAGCTCCAAATAGTAGCGTACCAACACCTATTATCGTCGAAATTAGATTTTTATCTCCTTCTTGCGTTTCTGCAATCATGCTTTCAATAGCACTTGCTGCATCCCTTCCCAAAGCACTGGATATTTCGTTAGTTAACTCACCTTGAACAATATCTTGACCCCAAATAGAACCAATGACATTTACGATGATTACTAATAAACCTGGCATAGATAAAATGGCATAATAAGCAACCACAGCACTCAATCTAAATGGGTTTTCTGCATCCCAAGCTTTGTAAGTTTTAACCAACAAGGAGGGTAAATCTGCTATTTTGAATTTTGATGATGGTGATGTGTTTTCCAATTATTTAGAGTTTATAAAAAAGTAATGGAAAATTAACTTTTTTAAAATATTTCTATAACGCAATCGATTAATTATTTAACGCAAAACGCAATTACATTAATGAATACGCACACCAATTTGATTTTAACATCTACCCCGCTACTCTATTTAACTTGGTAAACTTTTGAACAATTTCATGAAATGTTAAATATATAGATATAGGCCATCCAAGAGGTCATTTACATCAAAACAGAAGGTGAGAATCGTCTTTTCCAAATTGATTTTTTCCTTAATAGTTACTACTAAACTAATTCATCATTAATTAAATGAATAGAAAATACAACCTAATGCATATCATAGAATTTCCCTAAATACATTCATAAATCCTATTCAATTGAGTGAATTAATCATGTATTTGCATAAATTATCCATACTAAATTGAGAGAATATGGCTACTTTTATACCTTATTAAACAAAAACATTTATCATTATAAACAAGAATGCATACATTCTAAAAATAGGTTTATTTTTAGTTGTTATCATTTTATAAAATAGTCCCAAATAATATATATCATCAAATAGGCTAAAAATGTTTTAAAGTTTAATGAGGTATTTAAAGAAAACAGTACAGTACAGGATTGAGTTTAAGTAATCATGATCTATTATTGATCTCAATTAAAAAAATAGGAAGTACACATTATCAAAATAACATAGGTAAATAAAATAATAAACATTGATCATTATGAATAACAAAGCAAATATGCTAAAACTAGCATTATTTTTAACAGTAATAATTGGATTTTCCAGTTGTACAAAAGCAGAAGTAGATGATACCCCTTGGGTAGAAATATTTGATGGAAAAACCTTAGATGGTTGGTCTATTATTGGAGGAAATGCCACTTATGCTGTTGAAAACAATTCAATTGTTGGTAGAACCGTTAGAAAAACTCCGAACACCTTTTTAAGGTCTGACAAAATGTATGGAGATTTTATACTTGAATTAGATTATAAAGTAGATTCTACGATGAATTCGGGAATTCAAATTAGATCTAATAGTTTTCCTAATTACAGAAATGGTCGTGTACATGGTTATCAAATTGAAATTGATCCTTCTGAAAGAGCATGGAGTGCAGGAATTTATGATGAAAGTAGACGCGGATGGTTAAACCCTTTGACAGATAATCCTGAAGCTCAAAAAGCATTCAAGCAAAATGATTGGAACCATTATCGAATAGAAGCTATAGGAGATACCATTAAAACATGGATAAATGAAATTCCTGCAGCCTACCTTATTGACGACAAAACGGCTTCTGGTTTTATTGGACTACAGGTACATAGCATACATGAAGATAAAGCCGAAGGCACAGAAATTATTTGGAAAAATGTAAAAATACTTACGGATAGCTTACAAAAATATTCAAAAAAATCTCCTTTAAAACCTATCATAACGAAAAATCAATTGACAATAGACGAAGCTAAAAGTGGTTGGAAATTACTTTGGGATGGTACATCAACTAAAGGATGGAGAGGTGCTAAACTTGATAGATTCCCTGAAAATGGATGGGAAATAACAGATGGTATTCTTACTGTTTTACCTTCTGGCGGTGCAGAATCTGCTGCTGGTGGTGATATCGTTACAGATGAATTATATGGTAATTTTGAACTTAAAGTTGACTTTAAGCTAACTCCAGGTGCAAATAGTGGCATAAAATATTATGTAGATACAAATATCAATAAAGGAGCAGGATCTTCTATCGGATTAGAATACCAAATTCTCGATGATGACTTACATCCTGATGCAAAATTGGGTAATCACGATGGTAGTAGAACAGTGAGTTCACTATATGATTTAATTCAAGCAGATGTTAATAAGCCAATTCATCCAATTGGTGAATGGAATACTGCCTATATCATTTCAAAAGACAATCATGTAGAACATTGGCTTAATGGTGTAAAAGTACTAGAATATGAACGTGGTAGTGATGACTTTTTGAAATTAGTCTCTGAAAGTAAATATGTAAAATGGCCTAAATTCGGATTACTAGAAAAAGGTCAAATTCTATTACAAGATCATGGTGATAGAGTATCTTTTAAAAATATAAAAATCAAATCAAACTAAACCCAACAATATGTCAAGTAGAAGAAATTTTATTAAAAAAGCTGCCGTAGGTTCGGCGGGCATTGCATTAACGACTAACTTAAATGCAATGAGTGCAAAAAGTTATTCAAAAATAATTGGGTCCAACGATCGAATTCATATTGCTATTCAGGGGTTAGGTAGACGTTATGGGGCTTATATTCCCGCTCTGGCAGATAAAAGTAGTAATGTTGAGTTACTTTATTTATGTGATGTTATGAAAAGTCAGCGAGATAAAGCAGCTGAAGTAGTTTCTAAAGTCGTTAATAACAAGTTTAAATTAGAAAATGACCTTCGAAATATTATTAATGATAAAAAGGTAGATGCGATTTTTATGGCAACTCCAGATCATTGGCATGCACCAGGTGCATGTATGGCGATGAGAGCTGATAAACATGTGTATTTAGAAAAACCTTGTAGTCATAACCCAAGAGAAGGAGAATTATTAGTAGCCTATCAACAAAAATATGGGAAAATGGTTCAAATGGGGAACCAACAACGTTCTTCAGTGCAATCACAGGAAATTATTAAAGAAATCCATAATGGCATTATAGGAGATGTATATGAAGCTACTGCATTTTATACAAGTAATAGAGGGCCTGTACCGCATCAAGAAAAAACCAACCCACCTGAAGGTTTAGATTGGGAACTTTTTCAAGGACCAGCACCAAGAAGAGAATACACACATGATACTTGGAATTATAACTGGCATTGGTATGGATGGGATTATGGTACTGCTGAAATGGGTAATAATGCGACACATGAATTAGATATTGCTCGTTGGGCATTAGATGTTAAATATCCTGAAAGTGTGTCTGTGAATGCAGGTAAATTTCATTACAAAGATGATGGTTGGGAAATGTATGACACTATGGAAGCTGAATTTAAATTCTCTGGAAACCGAACCATTAAATGGGACGGACAAAGTAGAAATGGTTATCAAAAATTTGGGGCAGGAAGAGGTACCATTATTTATGGTTCCAAAGGGTGCGTATTTATTGATCGAGGTGGTTATAAATTATTTGATAATAAAGGAAAACTAATAAAAGAAAATATTAATAAAGGAGCAGAAGCCGGTAACACGCTTGGCGGAGGCGGAGATATTTCTACTCAACATACCTTAAATTTTTTCGATGCAATAAGAGGTAATGCACCACTCACCTCACCTATCGAACAAGGTGTAATCAGTCAACAACTTACACATTATGCTAACATTGCTTCAAGAATAGATAATGGATTTGAAGTTGATGAAACGACAGGAAGAATATATAATAGAGAAGCCATGAAATTATGGTCAAGAACCTATGAACCAGGTTGGGAAATTAAAGCTATTTAAGTACTTCCTATATTAAATTTTGATTATGGATAGAAGGAAATTTATTAAGAAAAGCGGAACAGTATCTGCTGCTTTATTAGGAACATCAACAATTTTAGCTGGTGTTGGTTATGGTTTTAGTGATGATAAAAACATAAACATTGCTGTAATTGGCACTGGCGATCGTGGTAAGGGATTAATGCCGCTTTTAAACAGCATAGAAAATGTAACCCTTTATGCATGTTGCGATAGTATTCCATTCCGCTTAGAAGAAGGTTTAAAACGGGCAGGTGAGAATGTAAAAGGATATGCTGATTACAAGGAACTGTTAAAAGACAAAGCCATTGATGCCGTTATTGTTTCTACTACATTTAACATGCATGACGAAATAGCCATGGCCGCCGTTAAGGCGAATAAGCATGTGTATTGTGAAAAAACATTGGCAAAAGGTTATGATGGAATTAATCATTTATTAAATAGTGTTAAATCTTCTAATAAAATATTTCAATCTGGTCATCAATACCACTGTTCAAAATTATATGAACATATAGTTGCCCTTATCAAAAAAGGTAAAGTAGGAAAAATAGCTGCTTTTGAGTGTCAATGGAATAGACATGGAGATTGGAGAAGAAAAGTTGATCATCCTGACATGGAACGCATTATAAATTGGCGGATGTATAAAGAATATTCAGGTGGGCTTACCGCTGAGTTATGTTCGCATCAAATAGACTTTGTGAATTGGGTTTTAGAAGCAAATCCTGAAAAAGTAATGGGGACTGGTGGTGTAGATTATTGGAAAGATGGTCGAGAAACGTATGATAATGTTCATTTAATTTATAGTTATCCCAATGGTGTTAATGCCAAATTTTCTTGCTTAACAAGTAATGCAAACGAAGGGTATCAAATTAAAATTATGGGTGATAAAGGTACCATTCTACTTGATTATGATAAAGCTACGTTTTACCCTGAAGGAAAAACCAAAGCGGTACAACAAGATGTTGACGGCGTTTCTGGAGCTACTGCAAAAGCCAAATATGGCTATGGAGAGGCTATAAATATTGAACATGAAGAGCCAACAAAACAAGCCATGATAGATTTTAGAGATAATATCTTGAATAATACCATGCCAAAATCTAATGTTATTACAGGAGCAAAAGCTGCCATTTGCGTTCAAATGGGTTTAGATGCCATGTATAATGAGACTATTGTACATTGGAATCCGAAATTCAACAATTTGGGTTAACAAAATCGATTATAATTATTATGAGAATAAATTTATTAGTGAAGCATTTTTTGCTTAAAAATTCAGTGCGTTTTATTTTAGTATTCATTTTAATTATATGTATAAATTGTAAAGTTAAGGCAGACCAAACAGAAGTTGGGAATCCAATAGCACCTACTGGCTTAACCGTAGAGAATATTAGGAATACTACAAATGTTAAAATAGTAGATTTAACACCTGAATTTGGGTGGATTATTCCTAGCACTACCCCATTTCAAAAAGCCTATCAAATAATAGTATCTTCTTCTAAAGAAAATTCAAATATTACGAAAGTTGATGTTTGGGATTCAGGAAAAGTAATAGGTAATGAATCTTTTAATATTTCATTTAAAGGAAATGCCTTAAAAGAAGGTCAAACTTATTTTTGGAAAGTTAGAATTTGGGATAATGCTGATCAAGAAAGTCAGTATTCAGAAATACAGGCATTTCAAACTGGCAGTAAAATAAATACAATTACTACTGCCAATAGTTTCCAAATGGATTCTATAAAACCTATCGTATTTGAGGAAATCTCTAAATCATCCTATTTTATAGATTTTGGTAAAGCAGCATTTGCAAATATCTTATTTCATTATAATGCAAAAAGTAATGACACTATCATTGTTCGTATTGGAGAACAATTAGACGGTAATAGAATAAACAGAAACCCCCAAGGTACCATTCGCTATCAAGAAATAAAAATTCCTGTTAGTCCTGAAAAGAATACCTATATATTACCTATAAAGCCGGACAAAAGAAATACGAAAGTAGGAGCTATAGTACTCCCCGACTCTTTCCCAGTATTGATGCCTTTTAGATATGCAGAAATTGAAAATGTAAAAGAATCAATAGAAAAAAATGCGTTTACACAATTAGCCTTTCATAGTTATTGGGACGATTCAGAAAGTAAATTTCAAAGTTCTGATACCATATTAAACCAAATTTGGGATTTATGTAAATATTCAATAAAAGCAACAACATTTGCAGGCGTCTATGTTGATGGTGATAGAGAACGAATTCCTTATGAAGCTGATGCGTATCTAAATCAATTAAGTCATTATACCACGGATAGAGAATATGCTATGGCTCGCCAAACTATAGAATATTTTATGGAACATCCTACATGGCCAACAGAATGGCAATTACATGTGGCGTTAATGTTTCACGCTGATTATATGTATACCGGAAATACAGAACTCATTGAACGGTATTATGATGATTTAAAGCACAAAACATTACTAGAATTGAGGCGAGAAGACGGACTAATTAGTTCATCAAAAGCAACACCTGAATTCATGAAAAAATTAGGTTTTAAAAACCCCAAAGACAAATTAAAAGATATTGTAGACTGGCCACCCGCTCAAAAAGATACTGGTTGGAAGTTAGCAACTAAAGAAGGTGAACGTGATGGATTTGTTTTCACACCTATAAATACCGTTGCAAACTGCTTGTATTATCGTAATTTAGAAATAATGATAGAATTTGCACAGTTGCTTAACAAACCAAAAGAAGTTACATTTTTCAAAAATTTAGCACAACAGGTAAAAACTTCCATAAATAGTAAATTACTTGATGCTGAAAGAGGTTTTTATAAAGATGGAGAAGATACAGAGCATGCCTCATTACATTCAAACATGATGGCCTTAGCTTTTAATATTGTACCCAAAGAAAATATTTCAAGTGTTGCTGAATTTATTAAAACGAGAGGCATGGCTTGTAGTGTCTATGGTTCTCAGTATTTATTAGATGCCTTGTATAATGCTAATGAATCCGATTATGCGTTACGTTTATTAACATCAACAGAAAACCGCAGTTGGTATAATATGATTCGAATCGGCTCTACCATTACCCTTGAAGCTTGGGATATGAAATACAAACCCAATGCCGATTGGAACCATGCTTGGGGTGCAACACCTGCCAATATAATACCTAGAGGTTTATGGGGTATTCAACCAAAAACTCCTGGTTTTAAAATAGCGACAATAAAACCACAATTGGGTAATTTAGCACATTCAAAAATAAAAGTGCCTACTATACATGGAAGTATTATTGCTGAATATGAAAGGAGTAACCGATCAGAAATGAACTATTCTATTGAAATTCCAGGTGGTATGACGGCAGAATTTATTTTACCTGATACTATACGTGAAGTTTACATAAACAATAAAAGTATACAACAACAGGGTTCTGTATTCCTACTTCAAAGTGGTAAAAACACTGTAAAAGCAACGTTTTAATGTATTAAATTACTAAAAGATTTAAGAATGAAAAAAAACATATTAATTACTACCCTTTTATTTCTAATCTTATTTCAAATTACCACGGGTTACACTCAAGAGTTAAAACCATCAACGTTATTCTGTGATAATATGGTTTTACAACAAGGAATGGACGTTCCTGTTTGGGGCACTTCAAAACCCAATGAAAAAATTACGGTGAAATTTGCCAACCAAAGTAAATCTACCATTACAGGGAGTGATGGCAAATGGATGGTGGAGTTAGCTCCTTTATCTGTTTCAAAAACAGGAAGAGAAATGAGTATTACTGGAAGTTCTGAGATTATACTATCTGATATCCTGGTTGGTGAAGTATGGATCTGTTCCGGTCAATCGAACATGCAATTTTCGGTAAAAGCAGTTCCAGAAATAGAATCACTTGTGCCTTTTGCCAAAAACATTAGAAGTTTTGAAGTAAAAAGAATAGTATCTTTTAAAGAGGAAGATAATGTAATTGGTAACTGGTCCACTACCCTTCCTAGCAGTGCAGTAGCTTTTGGATTTGCTTATTTTCTAGAAGCTATAGGTGATGTTCCGGTTGGAATAATACATGCTTCTTGGGGCAGTTCTTCTATTGAAGCTTGGATGCCAAGAGATATGACCAAAGAATTACCATATTTCAAAACGATAATGGATGCTTTTGATAAAGATATAACTACACATAACAACATCCAAAAGTCTCTAGATGCTAAAAATGGCTGGACACGTAATGAAGATATTTTTATGAGGCGACAACCTAATATTTTGTATAATGCCATGATAAAACCATTAGCCCCTTATGCTTGCAGAGGATTAGTATGGTATCAAGGTGAACGCAATACCCGATATCTTTCTGGAGTCCCTGAAGTTACCGAAAAGAACTGGTTTCATAATGTTATTGGAATGAAAGAATATGGAACTGTTTTAAAATTATGGATTGAACGTTACAGAAAAGAATGGCATAATGATAACATGCATTTTTCAATTGTAATGTTACCCGGTTATGGTAAAGGTACTGCTGCTAATCCTGATATAGATTCTAAAAGTCCAACGGCAGCATCATGGGCATGGATGAGAGAATCGCAATTAAAAGCATTAGACTTACCTAATACGAGTGTTGCGAATACAATTGATCTTGGTGATGAAAAGAATATTCATCCAACGGACAAATTTCCTCTAGCTCAACGGTTGGCTTTACAAGCCGCTAAATACACCCTCAATAAAAAAGTTGTTACTGAAGGTCCTATGTTTGATACTATTGAAATTAATGACAACACTTTAATAGTACATTTTAAAAATAGTAAAGGTTTAAAAACTATAAATAAGAAAGCTCCAACAGGATTCTGGATTGCAGACAACTCTTTAAAATGGGAAATGGCCAATGCAAAAATTGAAGGAGAAACGGTACTGCTCAATACTATAAAGGTTAAAAAACCACTGTACATTCGTTATGCATTTGCTGGAAAGCCTGATGTTAATTTAGTTAATGATGCTAACTTACCTGCCTATCAGTTTAGAACTGATATTCAAATTATTAATTAATATTGAATATAAAGTAATGTTACTTTTGCTAGAATTACCAATGCTCTTATGCCAAATAAATTGATTGCATAAATGAAAACTTATAACAATAGTATTCTTCTATATAGTGCAATGTTGGCAGTATATTTTTTTGGAGGAATTGTAAACGCTCAAAATCCGATTACAACTTTTAAAGGAATTTCAGACCCACACATTCGCGTTTTTAATGATACTATATATCTCTATAGTGGTCATGATGCTGACCCCAATGATAAAACGTGGGTTATGAAAGATTGGCGTGTTTTTGCCACAACGAATTTATTAGATTGGAAACACGTACAAACTATATCTCCAAAAGATAATTATATGGATGATAATAGTGAAGATTGTTGGGCTAGTGATGCTAGTGCCAGAAATGGAAATTATTACTTTTACTTTTCTGATAGAAAACGTGGCATAGGTGTTATGAAAGCAAAGCATCCTACTGGTCCTTTTACAGATGCTTTACATAAACCTTTAGTTTCTCCATTACACGACCCTACGCTTTTTACAGATGATGATAAAAATAAAACGCCTTATCTAATTTATGGAGATAAAACAGATGCATATTATATTGTTAAGCTAAATAATGATATGATTTCTACGGCAGAAACTCCTAAACCAATAGAAATAAAAGGAGATGCTTGGAAAAATGCACCTGAATGGATGGATAAAAACTATCTCTTCAAATATAAACAGTCATACTATTTAAGTTGGGGAAATCAATATGCAATATCTAAGAATATTTATGGTCCTTATGAATGTGTTGATGCTGTTGGTACAGGATATAAGTTGGGTGAATTTGCACATGGTAGTTTTTTTTGGTGGAAAGGTCAGTTTTATCATATTTGGTGTTATTACATACGAGATGGATATAAGTTTAGAGAGAGTATTATAAGCTATTGTCATATTGATGATAATGGACATATAGTAACCGATACCAACTTCTTAGATGAACATTTTAGCAATGGCGTTGGTCAGTATAAAGCATCATGGAAAAAAATTGAAGCAGAATGGTATTATGAAAAATCATCAAATATAGAAAAGCGAGGGCTGAAGAATAAAGGATTTCGATTGACCAACATAAAAGATGGAAATTGGATTCGATATGCTGAAATGTTATTCGAAAATGAAAATTTTGAATTTCAACTGCAACTAAATAGTGTTCAGGGCAAAGGCTTTTTAGAAATAAGACAAGGTAATTTATCTGGTCAAATTTTAGGAAGAATACCTATTGACTCAGATAATTTGCAAAAGAAATACATCTTAAAAGAAATACACTGCTTAAAAGGTAAAACAGATTTGTATTTAACATTTACCGGAACCAAAGACTTTAATGTGGCGTTAGATTATTTTAACTTCTTAAGAAAGTAATACGTAAATTAATATCGTTAAGGTTACAAGTATTAGTCCTGCCGTTTTTACAGCCGGCCACGATTTTTCATCAGAACCTTTATCCATATAAGGATGCTCTTCAACTGTTGGAAATAAGTATGAAACTAAAAACATGATGATAAAATTAAGCACAAATTCTATACCCCACAGGTGAACAAAATGGATATTTAAATCTAAAATAAATGTGGTTAAGATGTAAAAGGTAAATCCAAAAAAGAGTCCTGCCTTTGCCCCTTTCGTGTTAATCTGCTTAAAAAAGATGCCCGCAATAATTATTGATGAAATGGGAATAAAAAAGATACCATTTAATTCTTGAAGCAATTGGTATAAACCTTCTGGAGCATAAGCTACCATCGGTGCTACACAGATGGCTATTATGGCTAAAACTACAGAAGACAATTTACCATATTTCACTAATTTTGCATCAGAAACATTCTTATCTATAATCTTTTTGTAAATATCTAAACAGAAAATAGTACTAGCTGAATTTAAAACACTGTTAAAAGTACTCAATACCGCTCCTAATATAACAGCTGCAAAGAACCCATATAGATATGTAGGTAACACTTTTTTTACAAGCATTGGGTAAATTAAATCAGGGGTCTCATAATACTGATCTTGAAAATAATAGAAAGCGATTAGACCCGGTAATACTATTATTGCTGGAACAAATAACTTTAAAACTCCAGTATATATTAATCCTTTTTGAGCTTCTACCAAGTTTTTTGCTCCAAAAGCCCGTTGAATAATAGCCTGATTCATTCCCCAAAAATAGAGTTGGTTAATCATTAAACCTGTAAATAATACAGAAAACGGAAGCACAGAATCAGGTTTTCCGATAATATCAAATTTATCAGGTGCAAAATCATAAACCGTACTTAATCCAGTAAGCATATTACCATCACCAATTTGATAAAGTGCAATCGTTGGAATAAGTAGACCACCAAGCATTAATCCTATTCCATTTAAACTATCGGAATAGGCGACCGCTTTTAAACCTCCAAAAACGGCATAAAAAGACCCAATAATCCCTATCACTAAAACTGTATAAATTAGTGAATGTTCTTTAGATATATTGAAAATACTTGAAAAGTCAAATACACTTTCAATATTAATGGCTCCAGAATATAAAACAATTGGTAATAAGGTTATGACGAACGATGACATTAATAAAAAAGCAACTACCGAACGTACAGCTCCATCAAAACGTTTTTCTAAAAATTCAGGTATAGTGAAAATACCCATTTTCATAAATTTAGGAATAAAATAAATAGCGGCAATCACTAAAGCAATTGCTGAGGTTACTTCCCATGCAATAATAATGATACCATTTTTATAGGAGCTTCCATTCATACCTATTAAATGTTCGGTAGAAATGTTTGTGAGTATCATAGAACCAGCAATAATTGGTCCTGTTAAACTTTTACCTGCTAAAAAATACCCTTCTGAAGTTGTGAATTTATCTTTACGAAGTTTAAAAACCGTGTAAAATATTACAAAAAATGTAAATCCAAAAAAACCTAAGTAGGTATAAAGCATATTAAAAGTGTTGTTTAGTTAGTAGTTAGTGATTAAAATTTTAACGAAGAAGGCAGGTATTTTGAAACTAGTTCTTCATAATAAGGTCTGAGAGCTTTCGCATCTGGTTCTACAGGAGCTTTTGAGTATAAATCATAGGGATTAAACTTTTTAACCCATTCAAACATTTCAATATCCTTTTCATTCATCAAATGTGTATAAGCATTTTCACGATGTTGTGCATAAAAGGAATGGTATCTGATCATGTATAATGCGGGCTCTGGTAAGTGATTTTTTAATATTTGGTATAAATATTCATCATGTCCCCAACTCATTTTCACCTTATCTAAACCACAATTAGGAGTATAAATTCCAAATTTAGTATTATAACGTTCATCATTGGTATCTGGGTTTTTATCAAAAAATTCAGGGTATACAATGGTATCTGAAAATTTACACCCAACTGGAAAAGTATCACCAACTACTGCCCATTGTGGTTCACCAAACAGACATAATACCTTACCTAAATCATGAATAAAACCTGTGAGTACAAACCAATCTGGATGACCATCTGCTCTTATCGCTTCAGACGTTTGCAATAAATGTTGAAATTGATCTAAATCAATATCAGGATCACTGTCATCAACCAATGTGTTTAAAAAATCTACGGCATCCCAAAGTGACATTTCATTTTTGTCAAACTTTAAAAACTCCTTCTCTTTTTCACAAACAAAACGATACGTTTGATTGATATGATTTACGCGGTAAAATTCCTTAACGGTCTCTACTCGCTCAGAATCTAAATAATTTCTAAACTCCTCCTTTTCCTTCTTAGTAGCTTCTGGATCGGGATAACGTTCTTTTAAGTTATCTTCCCAATCGTCAATATTATCCATCGGATTATCATTTGTCATACCTTTATTTTTTTAATTTTAAACTTATTGCCTATACTCTTTTAGTGTATAGTAGCCTTGCGAATAAATATATTATATATTCTAATTGAAAAGATGGACTAATATTTCAAAAATATGGACAATTTCGACCTTAAATTGTTACAATCTAAATGTTTATAAATGAATCTTGAAAAATATTTTCAATAAAAAGAAGAAATAACGGTCTATTAAAAATTGTAAAAAAAAGAAAAGAATAACACGATTTTCCATGTTTTTGAATAAAAAATCCATTCTATAACTCTCCATCTTCAGTAATTTTAACAAAATATTAATAACAACAAATAATTAACTTAAATTTTAACTAAACAATTAAATATGGAAAAATTAAAACTCTTACTAATTGTCTTTATGGTAGGTTTTTCAGTTAATACATGGGCACAAACTACGGTGTCAGGTACAGTATTAGATGATTTAAAAGAACCTTTACCAGGAGCAAGCGTTATTGTAAAAGGTACAAACAACGGAGTTGTTACAGATTTTGATGGCAAATTCACTATTACCGTTAAAAACGAAAATGCTCGTTTATTAATCTCATTTATTGGTTTTGAAACGAAGGAAATAATCTTAGATGGATCATCTAGTTACACCGTTCAATTAGAAGTTGGTGCAAATGCTTTAGACGAAGTAGTTGTCATTGGTTACGGTTCTGTTAAAAAGACAGATTTAACAGGTGCAGTTGCGTCCATAAGTGCAGCCACTATAACGGAACAGAAAAAAACAGATATCGGTCAAGCGATTCAAGGTAGAATAGCAGGAGTAGATGTTAGGGCATTAAGTAATAAGCCTGGTGCTCCACTTTCTATAGATATTAGGGGTAATACAGTAATAAAAAATAGTGACGCAGGTCGTGATGGGATTAGTGATAATCTTGCTAGTGACCTTTCAAAACCACTATATGTTGTTGATGGAATATTTTTTGACGACATTAATATTTTAAACCCTGCCGACATCCAACAAATGGATGTATTAAAGGATGCTTCTGCTACAGCAATTTATGGTGCCAGAGGTGCAAATGGTGTTGTTATTATTACTACCAAAAATGGTATAGAAGGAAAAACAGTTTTTAGTTATGAGGCTACTTTAGGGGTACGTTCTGCTACTAACATTCCTGA
The DNA here is from genome assembly GCF_003449015.1 of Aureibaculum luteum. Taxonomy (GTDB): domain Bacteria; phylum Bacteroidota; class Bacteroidia; order Flavobacteriales; family Flavobacteriaceae; genus Aureibaculum; species Aureibaculum luteum. Next base: position 41,522 of record NZ_QRGD01000004.1, read on the forward strand.
TTTTTATAATGGTGATGAATATGTTGGCTTTGTTGATAAAGTATTAAGAAGTACAGCTTGGAAAGGACTATTTAAAAATGGATATGAAGGTACTGTGGCTGACTATAATGGCATTACAGTTGATTTATCAAGAGAATTTAAAAATACAAATGAAGAATTTGACAACGTAACAAACGGTCGTTATACTGACTGGGCTGGTGATTATAGAAAAACAGGTATACAAACAAGTCATAATTTAGCAATGTCTGGTGGTTCTAATGGACTTACATATAATGGATCTATTGGATATTTAAATGATGAAGGAGTTATGGGTATTGAAGGTTATGAGCGTTATAATTTAAGTGCTTCTATAACAAAAAAAGTTACTGATAAATTTACAGCGGGTGTAAAAGCTTACTTATCATTGTCTGAAAGAGAAGAAGGAAGTAGAGAGCTTTTTAGAAGTACGCTACGTTTAGCACCAACAGTTAACTCATTTGATCCTGATGGTAATGTTATTTTATTTCCAGATGATCAGGATGGTCGTTTTACCAATCCTTATTATGAAGATAAAGGGGCTTGGACAGTGAATACAAAATCTTTAGATGTTATTGCTAATGTGTTTTTACAATATAAGCCTACAGAATGGATGAGCTTTAAAACACAATTTGCTCCTAATATTAAGAACACAAGGTTTGGTGAATATAGAGGACTGTATACAAAAGCGGCTCGGAATGACCCTTCAAGAATCCAATCACATTATGATGCTTCATTTAAAACATCATATACTTGGGATAATATTATAGATTTTGATTTTGATATTTCAGATACACAAAACTTAAAGGCTACTTTAATTTCTTCTGTTTATTACAATCAAAGTGAATACAGTAATATTGAAACAAGAGATTTTGACACAGATGCGTATTCGTTTTACAATACTGCTGCAGGTCTAGATGTTAGAGCTTATAAAACAAATTATAGAAAAGAAACTTTATCATCATTTGCAGGTCGTTTAAATTATAATATTTTAGATAAGTATTTATTCACCTTTACAGGTAGGTATGACGGATCTTCAAAATTAGCTGTAAATAACAAATGGGCATTCTTTCCTTCTGCGGCATTTGCATGGAAAGCCAGTGAAGAAAATTTTTTACAAGACACGAGTTGGTTAAGTAATTTAAAATTTCGTTTAAGTTACGGTGAATCTGGTAACGACAGTCCAGTTAGTGCTTATAGCTCTTTAGCCTTTTTAGGTGGTGCTGATTATCTTTTCGGAAATACACATACTAATGGTGTAGATGTAAATGGATTGCCTAATTATAATTTAACATGGGAACGTTCTAAGGAAGTTAACTTTGGTATCGATCTAGGAATTATAAATAATAGAGTGCGTTTAGGTTTAGAACTTTATAGAAAAAAAACTGTAGATGCAATTCTTAGTAGAACCTTATCAAATATAACTGGATATGGGTCTGCCATAGGTAATTATGGTTCTGTAGAAAATAAGGGTATTGAGATTACTTTAAATACTGTAAATGTTCAAACGGATAATTTCAAATGGTCTACAAGTTTAAATTTTGCTAAGAATAAAAACTCAATTTTAAAATTGGATGGTTCATTAGATAAAGAGACTTATGGATCACATGGTGTACTTCAAGTAGGTCAACCTGTTGACGCCATTTATGGCTACCAAAATGATGGCATATGGCAAATAGACGAAGCTGCTGAAGCTGCCGTTTATGGAGCTTTCCCTGGACAGTATAAAGTAATAGATCAAGACAATAGTGGTACTTATGGGGCTGAAGATAAAGTTATATTAGGTCAGGTATCTCCAGATTGGATTGGAGGTATGACGAATACTTTTACTTATAAGAATTTAGATTTATCGATTCAAATATATACAAGACAAGGATCATACGGTCATTCAGAGTTCTATTCGCACTTTACACCTTATAACGGTGATGATGCTAAATTTAATAGTCTTGATATGAATTTTTGGACACCAAATAATCCAGATGCAAAGTATCCTGCTCCAGAATATGGAAATACAAATTGGTATTATGAAGATTTAAGTTTTGTTAAAGTGGGTAATATTGGTTTAGGCTATAATGCGTCACAAGGTGTATTAGATAAATTAAAAATGGCTAGTTTACGATTGTCATTAGATGTACAGAATCCATTTACATTTACTGGTTACAAAGGGCCAGATCCTGAAACTGCGTTACAAAACTCTTATAATGCAGGTTACATGACAAAAACAGTATTATTTGGACTTAAGGTATCATATTAATTTTTAAATATTATTATAGATGAAAAAAATAAAAAATATAAATCAGATAATCGTCATACTTGGTATTACACTATTATTTAGTGCCTGTAACAAGTATATAGAAGAAGATATTTATAGCGGTATTACAAGTGAGAACTTTATTGATGAAAACACCGCAGATCAATTAGTTGTAGGCCTGTATGGAGGTGTAAGAGGTGCTTTTCTAAACAGTGGTTACAAATATTTAGGAACTGACATTTTCACTACACAATTAGAAATTTTTAATACTTCTAGTGAAAATGATTATGTCAGCTTTAATGCTTCACAAACCAACGGTATATGGAATGCTAATTATGGTATAATTTCAAAGGCGAACACGGCTTTAAATAGATTTGAAAATGAAATTAACTGGAGTTCTGGTAAAATAGCAGATAAGACTTATGGGTTAGCTCAAATAAGAGCTTTAAGAGCAGTTGCATTTTTTAATTTAGTACAACAATTTGGAGGTGTAGTACTTGATTTAGAAGAACCTCAAAGTATTCGTAATGATTACACGCGTTCTTCAGAACAAGAAACCTATACGTTAATTATTAGTGAGTTAGAAGCTGTTATTCCAGATTTAAAAGCTGACCCTGAAACAGGTAGATTTTCTAAACGTGCTGCACAACATGTGTTGGCAGAAGTATATTTAACAAGAGCCTATAAAGATTATGGACAAAGTACTGATTTTCAAACAGCAGCCGATTTAGCTTTACAAGCCATTGATGGTTATGATATTAGAAGTCAATCTTTTGCTGAACTTTTTGCTTATGATAATCAAGTGAATGACGAAATACTTTTTGCAGGACAATTTGGAGATACCGGTTTTTCAGAAGACAATGGCAATAACATGCATTCTTTTGGTATGTATCAAGTATTTAATTTACCAGGTGTAAGTAGAAAAAACCCTTATGGTGTAAAACTTAGCAATACAATGCCAACCCCTTACTTTTATTCTTTATTTGAAGATAATGATACCAGGGAAGATGTAACTATTCATAGAACAATAATAGCAGACGAAGAAGGTGGATTAGGTACTGATATAATTAATCCCGGTGATACTGTTATCTATTTTCCGAAATATGCATTGAGTGAAACAGAAATTAAAGATAAGTTAGATCGTTATTGGGTATACCAACCAGATCAATATTTATTTGGTAGACCCGCTGATATTGATGGAGTTGTTTATAAGTATTCATTAAATCCAGAGTTCATTAGTTTTCCAATATTGAAAAAGTTTGATGATGAAATTTTTGAAGAAAATGGTAGTGGTGCTCGCGATAATTTTATTTATAGAGTAGCTGGCACACACTTAATGGCTGCCGAAGCATTTTTAGGTGCTGGTAATAGTGCACAGGCTTTATTTCATTTAAATAGAGTTAGAGAAAGAGCAACAGGTGTTGCTGATTATTACACTTCAATTGATTTAGATGATATACTTGTTGAAAGAGCATTAGAGTTAATAGGTGAAGAAAATAGATGGACAGTTTTAAAACGTATGGGTAAATTAGAGGAAAGATTAATATATAACCCTCATTATGTAGATCACGGTACATTTGATGCTTCAAAACATTTATTACGTCCTATCCCTGTGAAAGAGATAGAGATTTCTCCAGAAACCATGACACAAAATCCTGGTTACTAAGAATAAATCAGAGTACTTAAAATATTATTTGAGTTAGTTTTTTATATAGGCAGGTAATTATACTACCTGCCTATATTTTAACAATAGCGTAATTAAAATGGCAAAAAACATTCGTCATAGGGTAATCTTTTTTTATACACTTCTAAGCATCAGCTTATTAATATCATGTAAGCCAGACGTTGCCAAAAACCATACTATTTATTTAATCTATGGTGAAAATGCTTCAGAATTAGAATTAAATGCTATAAACGATTTAAAAGTAGATTTAACTAAAATCAGTGATTCTGATATTCATATAATTTCAGAAAATAAAGATATACCTTCTCAGGGTGTATTCTTTGTCCTTGGCACTCCAGAATCAAGTACTTTAATCTCAAAAATGACACAAGATGATGAGTTATCTATTAGTGTAACTCAACCTGGACCAAGAGGTGGTATTTGGGCAAAAAAAGAAATAAAAAACAACACACAAGTTATTGTAATAGCAGGCTCTGATGTACAAGGTATGCAATATGCCATCTATGATTATTCTAAGGAAATTCTAGGTGTTGATGCTTTAGAATATTGGACAGGTACACTGCCAAATAAAAATAAGAAAATTAACTTTTTTGATTTTGAGGAAATAACTATTTCTCCACCACAAATACCAATTTTAGGCTATTTTGAAAATGATGTCGATGAGTTGGCAAATTACCGTGGTAAACTATTAGAATATGATTGGGAAAGTTATACCGAATTAATTAATTCTTTAGTTAGAATGCGTTATAATGCCATTCAACTTTTTGACATGTTGGGTCGTCCTGAATTTTTTACGAGACCTGAATATAAAAAGCTTAATCCAGATTATAAACTTCGCGTTTCTTATGTTGATAGTTTGATAAACTATGCCCATGAAAAAGGGATGATGGTACAAATTGACATCAGCTTAGGTTATAAAATAAAACCTTTAGATCAAAATAAAGCCGACTGTTGGACAGATTACAAACAAGATTGGATAGATACATGGACCTATTATTTCGAAGAAACTCCATTTTCAAAAGCTGATATTTTTTCATTACGTCCCAGAAATCAAGTTTGGGACTGGGAATATAAAAGCTCTTGCGGTGAAGATAAAACGGAAGTGTTTAATGAAGTATATCAAGTCCTAGGTGACTTAATTGATAAACACAATCCGAATGCCAAAAAAGTATTGGTTTGTTATGCAGATGGAATGGAAATGTTTAATAACAATTTCAACCCTCCAAAAGATTGGTTAGTAGCATGGTCAGATGATGGCTTTAGTGGCTTTAAACATCTCCCTGAAAGTACAAAAGATTATGATTTCGGAACGTATATGCATGCCGGGTTTTGGCTTAATCATACCGTACATGACCCCTACCCTAATAAAATAGATACCATAATGAAAAGTATGGTAAGAAAATATAAAGCTGACAAATATTGTTTGGTAAATGGACAAACATTTCGTCCTTTTCTATTAAATATGGAGGCTTTCTCTGAGTTATCAAAAAATGTTGAAGCCTTCGATGGTGATTTATTTTATAAACAATGGTCTGAACGTTATTTTAATAAAGAAGCTTCAGAATATGCCATTAAATCAATGCGAAAATTACATGAAGCTCAATTAAATAGAGGCGGTTATGTAGAACATTTATGGGAAATTAGAGAAACGGTTTCCTATTTAAGTAATGCTCCAATTGAACGTCCAGGTAAAACACCTGTACCTTTTAATTATGAGGCTGTTGCTGAAGATTACGAGCATATCGAAAACCGTCTAAAATTAGCTAAAGAAGCTCTTGATTATGCCGTAAAAGGTTCTGAATATGTATCCAACGATGATACTTTTTATAATGATTATATCACGCTTCCGGCACATCTTTATTTAGATTTAATTCAATTTGAAAATTGCTTACATAGAATTTCAAAATTCAAAAAATCATTTGAAGCCACTCGTGATACGAGTGCGTTAGATACTGCTATTCAATTATTAGATGAAGCCAATATCAAGTTAGACATAATTCATAAAAGAAGTTTAGAAGGCGACAAGAATAAAAAATGGAAAAATTGGTATAATCCTGAAATAAGAAGGCCTAATAATGGATTTCCATCCAAAGAAATGCTTGAAGCCATTCATACCAATTTAATGAAAATAAAAGGTAATTAAATGAAACGAGCATGTTCAGAATTTCATCACCCAAATGAATGATTAATTGCGAACAGCATGTGACCATTGAAAAACAATAACCATAAACACATGAAAATAAAAAATATATTAACCCTAGGATTCATAACACTTAGCATCCTTTCTATTACTTTTCTTTCATGTAAAAAAGAAAGAGAAAAAGAAGAACAAAACACTTCAGAAGTAGAAGAATATTTAACTGATAAAGTGTATCCAATTTTAGATTCAGAAAATTCTAGATGGTTTTTCTTTACATCAGCAAGCCGACCGTTTGGAATGGTAAATTTAAGTCCTGATACCGAAATAAAAGGTGCCTGGGGAAGTGGATATAGATATGCCATTGATACAATAAAAGGCTTCAGCCATATACATGCTTGGCAAATTTCAGGTCTATCCATTATGCCAGTAACACTTTCTGAAGAAAATAGTAAAACAATTTTTACCGATTTCTATTCAAAATTTAGTCACCAAAACGAAGTGATTAAACCTGGATATCATAAGATTGAACTAGAAAGATATGATATCAATGCTGAGTTAACAAGTACAAAACGTGTTGGCTTTCATAAATATTCATTTCCGAAAGAAAAAAATGCGGGTATATTATTCAATCTTAATACTGTTTTAGGCCCATGTGAAAACATAAATGGTGTGTTAGAAAAAACAGGTGATAAAGAATTTTCTGGAAAGCTTATTGCAGCCGCTACACATCGCAGACCTAAACCCTTAACCATATACTTTAAAGTTGAGCTAAATAAAGCATTCAAATCTATTGAACGCGATGATAAAACTGGTAATTATTTAATCCAGTTTGAAGCTTCAGAAGAACCTATATTAATGAAAACGGGTATATCATATACTTCAATTGAAAATGCTTCGAATAATATAGCCTCAGAGTTACCTCAATGGAATTTTGATGAAATTGTAAAAGATTCTCATAATGAATGGGAAGGTTTATTAAGTAGGATTAAAGTTAAAGGAGGTACTGATCAAGAACAAAGACGTTTTTATACAGATTTATGGCACGCACTTCAAGGTAGAAGGATAATTAGTGATGTAAATGGTGCCTATCCAGATAATACTGGAGATACTTTTAAAATAGGTCAGATTCCATTAAATGAAAATGGAAAACCAAAATTTAACCATTTTAACTCTGATTCTTTTTGGGGGGCACAATGGACTATTAATACATTGTGGGGACTCGTTTATCCAGAAATAAAAGAAGAATTTGTACACTCATTACTACAATATGCTAAGGATGGCGGTTTAATTCCAAGAGGCCCATCTGGTGGTAATTATACCTATGTAATGACAGGTGCTTCTAGTACACCTTTTATAGTAAGTGCAATTCAGCAAGGTATAATTAAGGAAGATTTAGAAACTATTTACCAAGCACTTAAAAAGAATCATATGTCAGGTGGCATAATGGAAAAAGCGGGATACGAACATAAAACAAATCTTGGTGGTGGTTTAAAGTATTATATAGAAAAGGGATATGTACCCTACCCTATTCCTGAAGGTAATTTTGGAGGTCATCAAGATGGTGCAAGCCTTACTATGGAATACGCCTACCAAGATTGGACATTGGCTCAATTGGCAATGAAATTAGGCCATACAGAAGACTATAATTATTTTCTAAAAAGATCAAAAAATTATCAAAATGTTTATGATAAATCATTGGGTTGGATGCGACCTAAAGATGTGAATGGAAAATGGTACAAAGATTTTGATCCCTATCAAGTTGAACATGGTTTTATTGAATCTAATGGTGCTCAGTCTACTTGGTTTGTACCTCATGATTTAGAAGGGTTGGCTACTTTAATGGGAGGAAATGAAAAGGCTATTGAAAAACTAAACAATCAATTTAAAACTTCTGAAAAATTAAATTTCACAGCAGGCACCTCGCATTCTCAAGAAGGTCATCCTGAATATAGACGTATTCCTATCAATTATGGCAACCAACCTTCTATACAAACTGCTTTTATTTTTAATGAATTGGGGCGTCCTGATTTAACAGAATATTGGTCTAGAAAAGTGGCTGATAAAGCTTTTGGTGGATTGTCACCATCAACAGGTTACAATGGTGATGAAGATCAAGGTCTTATGGGCAGTTTAGCCGTACTTATGAAAATTGGATTGTTTCAAATGAATGGAGGAACTGACAGTAATTCAGAATATCAAATTGGAAGTCCTATTTTTGATGAAGTAACCATTAAATTAAATCCCGATTATTATTCAGACAATACCTTTACAATAAAAACAAAAAATAATGGTCCAACCAATACACTAGTCAACAAGGTTTTGTTGAATAATAAGCCAATTAATAACTATCAATTAATTCATAGCGATGTTATTAAGGGAGGAACATTAATTTTAGAAATGACAAGTGAAGAAACTTTAAAAAATTAAAAAATTATGAGAATGAAGATAAAAATTACTATCACTTTGTTTTTTACCGTTTGCATAACAACCTTTGCTCAACTTAAAAACAACCCTGACCTCGTAGAAGATTATATGGATATGGGCTTTGGTTTATTTATTCATTGGAGTGTCGATTCTCAATTGGGTAGTGTTATCAGTCATTCATTAGTTGGTGCTTCAGACGATTATGTAGATAAGTATTATAATGAACTTCCAAAAACATTTTATCCTGATAAATTTGATGCGGATGAATGGGCTCGCTTGTTTAAAATAACAGGTGCTGAATATGTAGTTTTTACAGCAAAACACCACAATGGTTTTTGTATGTGGGATACTAAAACTACCGATTTTAATATTATGAATACACCTTACGGTATAGACATCGTAGGACAACTGGTAAAAGCTTTACGTAAACAGGGATTAAAGGTTGGCTTGTATTTCTCTCCTGAAGATTTTAGCGTTTTACGAAAACAAGGTCATTTAATTTCTCGTAAGGGTGAAATGAGTAGTGTGAATAAAAATCCAGAATTATTAGCATATGACAAGGAACAAATAGATGAGTTAATAGATAAATATAAACCAGACATTATGTTTTTTGACTCTTTTCATAAAGCTGATATTGTAAAACATGTTCACAAAAAAGATCCATCTATAATTGTTACCAGAGGTGAAATGAAAACTCCAGAACAGAGTATCCCTGGAGGTGCAATGCCAGGACCGTGGGAAACCTGTATGACTATGGGAACACAATGGCAATACAAACCCACCAACGAGAATTATAAAAGTGGTTCAGAGTTAATTGAAAAATTAATTGAAATTAGAGCTAAAGGAGGTAATTTCTTGTTAAACATTGGCCCAAAACCTAATGGTGAAATTCCTATAGAACAAGAAGAACGCTTGCGTGAAGTAGCTCTTTGGATGTACGTAAATGAAGAAGGCATAAAAAACACAAGAACGTTACCGACAATTATTAAAGATGGTGATATGTGGTTTACAAAAGATAAAAAGGAAAACACAGCCTATGTTTTTATCACCAACCAACAAAATTGGTTTAAAGGTTTTAGACGAAATTTTCTGCTAAAAAACATGAAATCCACAAAAAACACCCAAGTTTCAGTATTGGGTCAAAGTGATTTAGTCGTTGAATATTGGCCCGAAAACACGCCTACAACGCGGTTTATACAGCATGACGATTTGTTAGAAATTTCTGTGAGTAGGGCACAACGACTCTACAATAATAAAATATGGCATAACCCCATTGTGGTTAAAATTACCAATGTTGAATTCATTAAAAAGTAATTATACTGTTCATTAAATTCATATTGTAATAGTACCTTTTGGGAAAATATAAATATTAATATAAGATTTTATTATCTGATGAAATTAAATACGTTTATACTATTTATACTCTGTTTATTTCCAATGGTTGGGACAACACAAGAACAGTTTCCTTTTCAAAATCAAAAGTTGTCAACTGAAAAGAGAGTAAATGATCTATTAGATCGTTTGACTATTGAAGAAAAAGTTTCATTATTAGTTTCCACATCCGTAGCAATTCCGAGATTAAATGTAGCAAAGTATTATCATGGAAATGAAGCGTTACATGGTGTTGTAAAAGGGGGACGGTTTACTGTTTTCCCTCAAGCAATAGCTTTGTCAGCAACTTGGAATCCTAATTTGATTTATAATGTATCATCTGCTATCTCTGATGAGGCAAGAGCCAAATGGAATTTTTATAATCAGGGTCTAGACCAAAAAAATGTCTATAGTGATTTACTAACCTTTTGGTCCCCTACTATAAATATGGCTAGAGATCCTAGATGGGGACGGACTCCAGAAACCTATGGTGAAGATCCTTATCTAACCAGTAGAATAGGTGTTTCTTTTGTAAAAGGACTACAAGGAAATGATAAAAAATATTTAAAAGTAGTTTCCACTCCAAAACACTTTGTTGCTAATAACCAAGAAGAAAACAGATTTGCATACAACGCTGTGGTTTCAGAAAAATCATTACGTGAGTATTACTTTCCTGCGTATAAAGCGGCCGTTAAAGAAGGAAACGCTCAAGCTATAATGAGTGCATATAATGCCATAAACGGTATTCCTAGTACGGCAAACAATTGGCTTTTAAATACTATATTAAGAGAAGAATGGGGTTTTAAAGGGTATGTGGTGAGCGATTGTGGAGCCCCCACCTATTTAGTGAAGTCACACCAATTTGTAAAAACTAAAGAACAAGCTGCAAAAGTTGCTATAGAAGGTGGTTTAGACTTAGAATGTGGTAATGATATTTATGCAAAGCACTTATTAACGGCTTATAAAAATGGGTTAGTTTCACAAGCGTCAATTGACAAATCGGTTACCCGTGTTTTAAGAGCACGATTTAAATTAGGTATTTTTGATTCCACGGATAAAAATCCATATACAAAAATTTCACCTGATGTTATTGGTTCTAAAAAACATCAAGATTTGGCTCTAGAAACATCAAGGCAATCCATTGTTCTTTTAAAAAATCACAATAATACGTTACCTTTAAATTCTGATAAAATAAAAAAAATAGCAGTAGTTGGTTTTAACGCTAATCAAGTTGTTTTTGGTGATTATAGCGGATTACCAGTAATAAAACCAATATCTCCACTTGAAGGTATTCAAAATAAAGTAGGTGATAAAATAGCCGTGAACTATGTGAAATGGAAAACAGCTGCCAGAAATTTAAATCTTTTGGAAGCAGAGAATTTACGAAATGATTTTAATGATGAATCAGGTCTATTTGGTGAATATTTTGATGATAAATTTTTAGAAGGAACCCCACAAACACGTGTTGACAAGGTTGTTAATTTCGATCCTGTAAATAACCCTCCAGATCCATATACCAATTTTAGGCATAAATCTATACGCTGGACAGGTTATATTACACCCAACTTTTCAGGTTCGTATAAAATTGGAGTGAACTCTGATGACGGAATTCGTTTATGGTTAAATAACAAGCTGGTTGTAGATGAATGGCACAATCGCGGAGCTACGACTGATCAAGTTGAAATTAATATGGAAGCTGGTAAAAAATATGCTATTAAATTAGAGTATTTTGATAATGGCGGTGACGCAATTTGTCAACTACTATGGGAAGTTCCTAGTAATACTGACGATATATACCAAGAGGATAAAGAAGCAGCTAAATCAAGTGATTATGTTATTGCTGTTATGGGTATAAATAAATCTATTGAAAAAGAAGGAAAAGATAGGACCTCGTTAAATTTACCTGACGATCAAATTAATTATTTAAAAGAGATGTATGCCATAAACAAGAATATGATTGTTGTTTTGGTTGCGGGTAGTTCTCTGGCTATTAATTGGATGGACGAAAATATACCCGCTATTATTGATGCTTGGTATCCAGGAGAATCTGGCGGAACAGCAATTGCAGATGTATTATTTGGAGATTACAACCCTGCGGGTAGATTACCATTTACCTTTTATAAATCTGTAGATGACTTACCTCCTATGGAAGATTATGAAATATCTAATGGTAGAACGTATATGTACTTTCAAGGAGATGTATTATATCCTTTTGGATACGGATTAAGCTATACTAAATTTGAGTATAGCGACTTTAAGGTAAAAGAACATGGTGAAAAGATTATTATTTCTGCCACTATTAAAAACACAGGTAATTATAATGGTGATGAAGTAGTTCAATTATACTTTAAAGCTCCAAAATCTGTTACTGAAAGTCCCATAAAAAAGTTAATTGGTTTCAACAGAACTACCATACCTATTGGAAAATCAAAGCAGGTTCAATTTCAAGTCTCTAAAAAAGAATTGCAATTTTGGGATGCAAATAAGAAGCAATGGATTTTTAAAAATGGAACGTATGAATTTATGCTGGGAGCTTCTTCTAAAGACATTCGTTTAAAGAGTACAATTTTAATACATTAGCGAATCAAACGATTCTCTAGATAAATCACGATTTATTATTCAAATACCATCAGATGAATATAGCCACTAAAAAAAGAATTCTTTACAGTTTAATTGTTATTTATAGCTCTCTGAATATTAGCTATGCTCAATCATCAGAGAAAATGGATTGGTGGAAAGATGCTAAATTCGGAATGTTTATGCACTGGGGTTTGTATTCTGAAACTGCAGGTTACTGGGATGGGCACATTGCAAAGGGCAATGAACACTTTATGATTCACGAAAAAATTTCCTTAAAAGAGTATGGAAAAATAGCCAATGACTTTAATCCCGTAAATTTTGATGCTGAAAAATGGGTGTTGACTGCTAAAGAGGCTGGTATGAAGTATATTATCATTACCTCTAAACATCATGATGGTTTTGCCATGTTTGATTCTCCTTCCAACGACTATAATATTAAAAAACGTACACCTTATGCAACAGACCCCATGAAAGCTCTTGTCGATGCTTGCCATAAGTACGACATGAAATTTGGATTTTATTATTCTTTAGGTCGAGATTGGGAAGATCCAGATGTTGCTACAAACTGGCCACATAAAGGTGGTAGAAGTAATTTAGTTGATTATCCAGATGAAGATATTAAGGTTTTTAGCCGATATTTTAAGCGAAAAGTAAAGCCTCAAATAAAGGAACTACTTACCCAATATGGTAAAATTGACGTCATATGGTTTGATACGCCTGAACTTATAAGTGTTGATGAAAGCAAAGAATTACAAGATTTAATACAAGGTTTACAGCCTGAGTGTATTATCAATAGTAGAATAGGAAATGGCTTAGGCGATTACCAAGTAAAAGAGCAAAAAATTGTTGAAGACTTAGAAGTTAAGCCTTGGGAAGCTTGTATCACCATGAGTAAAAATTGGGGGTATATTGAATATGACACCATTTACAAATCGTCAGAGTTAATGACAAGGCAGTTACTAGAAATAGTGAGTAAAGGAGGTAATTTATTATTGAATAATGGGCCAACTGGTAAAGGTGAAATTAGACAAGAAGCTCAAGAACGATTACAAGAAATAGGAACTTGGATGAAATTAAATTCAGAAGGTATTTATGGTTCTACACCATGGAAAACGCATAGTGAAAGACCTAATGATAATGATAAAAAAGAATCTCAAGTAAAAGTTGAAGATAAGAAAAATACGTTGAAAGATGCTGTAAATGATGCTACCTCCAAAGAGATTTTTCCAGAAACAATTTTCACTCAAAAAGATGGATTTATTTATGCCTATGTATGCAGTTTTAAAGGGGATAAAGCAGTAATAAAAGCCCTTTCATCTGACAAAAAAATAAAGTCTGTTACACAATTAGATAATTCTAAAGAAGTAAGTTGGAAACAAACCAAAGTGGGTTTAGAATTAGGCATTCCAAGATATTCCAGCACTGAAATCCCGATTACAGGTTTTAAGATAGAATTTGAAAAATAATGTATCAATTATAATAATATGGCAATATCAATAAAAAAACTAAAACTTATAATTTTTACTGTTTTTTTCAGTGTATCAGTACTCGCTATGGCACAAACGAGAGATACAATTTATTTATGGCCAGATGAAGTGCCAGGAGAAAGTCAAAAAAAACACATTGCAAAGCAAACTGAAAATGTATCGGGTAATGTCAAAAGACTAACCGATATCACAAACCCATCATTAACTGTTTATAAACCCAAAAAACAAAATGATGCTAAAGCCGGTATAATAATTTGCCCTGGAGGTGGCTATCAAATTTTAGCTATTGATAAAGAAGGTTATGAAATTGCTGAATGGTTAACTAGTTTAGGTTACACCGCTTTTGTTTTAGAATATAGAGTCCCGAAAAAAGAAAAAGGAGCTAAACAAGATTTACAAAGAGCTTTACGTTTGGTTCGAAGTAAAGCTAAAGAATTTAATTTAAATCCACATAAAATTGGAGTCATGGGATTTTCAGCTGGTGGACATCTATCAGCATTAGCTTCAACCAGTTTTCAGACCAATACTTACGATAAAATAGATATTGCTGATAATGTATCTAGTCGCCCTAATTTTACAATGCTAATTTATCCTGCCTATTTAGATAGAGGTATAAACAAAACTATAGATCCTGCTTTTTATTTAGATAAAAACACTCCACCATTCTTTATTTTTGGAACGAGCGACGACCCTTATGGAAATAGTGGTTTAGTGATGGCTAAAGCTTTAAGAAATAATAAAGTTCCTGTTGAATTACATATGCTTGCCAAAGGCGGACACGGCTATGGTTTACGGCAAGGCAATTCCGCCGCAGAAACATGGCCAAATCTTGCAGAAAAATGGATGAATAATTGGTTAAAATCAAGAGAAATAGCAAAATATGAACGCCAGTTAAATTTTCCAAAGAAAGAAGTATTAGTGACTAACTTACCCCAAAAGAAAAAATTATGGGTGTTTCTAATGGCAGGTCAATCAAACATGGCTGGTCGTGGATTTGTTGAACCACAAGATACCATTACCTCAAAACGCATTTTAACTATAAACAAAAATAATGACATAGTACTTGCTAAAGAGCCATTGCATTTTTATGAACCGAAATCGGGTGGTTTAGATTGCGGATTGTCATTTGCAAACAGTCTATTAAAGGAAATTCCTAAAGACGTATCAATATTGCTTATCCCTACTGCTGTAGGAGGAAGTTCTACCACTAAATGGTTAGGAGACTCCATCCATAGAGATGTTAAATTACTCACTAATTTTAAAGAAAAAGTAAAATTAGCTCAAAAATATGGAACTGTAAAAGGTATACTTTGGCATCAAGGTGAAAGCGATGCAAATACAAATGATATTCCTAAATATGAAAATAATTTAAAACATTTATTTAAATCATTTAGAAGCTCTGTTAGAAGTAAAAAATTACCAATATTAGTCGGAGAACTTGGAGGGTATAGACCAGAAAGTGAGACCTGGAAAGCCATCAACAAAATTATAAATACCTATGCAAAAAAAGACAAATATACTTTTGTCATAAGTACAGCTGATTTAATAGATAAAGGTGACAATTTACATTTTGATTCAGAGAGTCAACGAATCTTAGGTAAAAGATTTGCCAATTTTTATATTGAAAATATCAATCCATAAAAAAAATACGATGTTTAAAAAGAATTACCAATTAGTTATGAAAATAATTTTTGTACTACTTTTTTTGGTTGGATGTAAAAGTAAAAACGTTTATTTAAATGATATTCAAGTAATTGGCAGTCACAACTCTTATAAAATCCCTATTGAGAAACCGTTGTATGATTATTTAGAAAAAATAGATACAAAGAGAATGAAGGGTTTACAATATGGTCATATTTCATTAAGTAAGCAATTAGATTTGGGCTTACGGAATCTAGAATTAGATGTTTTTTATGACCCACAAGGTGGATATTTTTCAAACCCTAAGGGATTAGATATTGTAAAATTAACTGGACAAGAACCGTTGCCTTATGATAGTGAGGAGAAACTAAAATTACCTGGCTTAAAAATGTTTCATATCCAAGATATCGATTTCAGAAGTCATCATCTCCTTTTCACAGAAGGTTTAGAAGCCCTAAAAAAATGGTCTGATCTGCACCCTGACCACTACCCTATTTCCATCTTAATTAACACAAAAGATCAAAAAGTTGATCAAACTAGAACCCCATTACCTTTTGATAAAAATGCACTAAATAGTTTAGATGAAGAAATCAAAAGTGTTTTTTCTCATTCAAAATTAATTATGCCTGATGATGTACGCAGAAACTTTAAAACTTTAGAGGAAGCTATTTTAAAAATCGGCTGGCCAGAACTAAATACTTTAAAAGGAAAATTTTTATTTGTGCTAGATGAAAAAGAAGAAAGAATCAATAGCTATTTGGACGGACACCCTTCTTTAAAAGGCAGAGTACTTTTTGTAAATAGCAAAGAAGGCAACCCTGAAGCTGCTTTTAGAATTATTAACGATCCAATTCAAAATTTTAATTATATCAAAGAGTTAGTTTCCAAAGGTTATATGGTAAGAACACGTGCAGATGCAGGAACGAAGGAAGCAAGAAATAGTAGTTATTTACGATTTGAAAAGGCTAAAGCATCTGGTGCACAAGTAATCTCTACAGATTATTACATACCCTCTACTTTATTTAAATCTGATTTTAAAGTAATATTTAATGATGGTAGTTATGAAAGAATTAAAAAGAATTAAGATGTTTAGAAACAAATATTATTTGAAATTTGTACTTCTTGGGTTGTTGTTTTGTTTACAACTTAATGCACAAACTGCAATTAACTTTCCCTTAATTTCAGATGAAAATAATGCCACATTACGCATTGACAAACGAGATGCCAAAGTAGTATCTATTGCTGCAGAAATGTTAATAGATGACATTTTTAAAGTAACTCAAAAAAAACTAGTAACTGATACTAAAAATAATCCTTATCAAATAATCGCAGGCACCTTAGGACAAAGTAAACTTATAGATCAGTTCGTTTCAAAACATAAGATTGATGTCTCAAAAGTTTCTGGGAAATGGGAAACCTATACTATTCAAGTCATTGAGAATCCTTCAAAAGAAATTAAAAAAGCATTAGTAATTATAGGTTCTGATCGAAGAGCAACTGCTTTTGGCCTCTTAGAATTATCAAGAATGATTGGTGTTTCTCCATGGGAATGGTGGGCAGATGCTGTCCCTACTAAAAAAGAAGAATTAGTTATTCCAATAGTCACTACAACTTACGGTTCACCATCGGTAAAATATCGTGGTATCTTTTTAAATGATGAAGATTGGGGATTACAACGTTGGGCAGCTTTAAATTTTGAGCCTGAAACCGGTGATATTGGGCCTAAAACATATGCGAAAGTTTTTGAATTACTATTGCGTTTACGAGCCAATACTATTTGGCCCGCCATGCATAAATGTACCAAAGCATTTTACCATTATCCTAAAAACAAGGAAGTAGCTGATGATTATGCCATTGTTATCGGGAGTTCGCATGCAGAACCCATGTTGTGCAACATTAATGCAGAATGGAATCACGAAAGTATGGGAGAATATCGATATGATACTAATGCCGAAGTCATAAAGGATTTATTTAAAAAACGAGCTAAAGAAACTCAAAATTTTGATGGAATTTACACTGTTGGTATGCGTGGAGAGCATGATTCACCTATGATTGTTGGTGAAGATAATACAGACGCTCAGGTTTCTTTATTAGAACAAGTAATTGCTGACCAAAGAGCTATTCTTAACAAATATTCTAAAAATGGTGTTGATAAACCCCAAGCGTTCGTGCCTTACAAAGAAGTATTACATTATTACCAAAGTGGATTAAAATTACCAGAAGATATAACCCTAGTTTGGACAGACGATAATTATGGGTATATCCGTCAATTAAGTAATCCTGATGAACAATCACGTTCAGGTGGAGCCGGTGTTTATTATCACACTTCATATTGGGGAAGACCACATGATTATTTATGGTTAAACTCTACAAACCCTGTTTTAATGTGGGAAGAAATGTCTAAAGCTTATGAGTTCAAATCGCAAGATTTATGGATACTAAATTGTGGAGATATTAAGCCACATGAATACAGTATCGAATTATTTTTAGACATGGCGTGGAATATGAATGATTTCAAAAAAAATAAAGATATCAGTAAACATCAAACAAGCTGGGCTTCAAGAGAATTTGGTGCTAAAAATGCTACAAGCATTTCTAATTTAATGCATTCATACTATACGTTGGCGTTTAAAAGACGACCAGAATTTATGGCGTGGAGTCAAGTAGAACCTGTTACTAAATCAAATCCTACAGAATTTACGCAATACCATTATGGAGACGAAGTTTCTCAACGAATTACTGACTATCAGAATTTAATTAATGACGCTACTGCAATAAAATCTAAAATTTCAAAAGAACAGCAAGATGCCTTTTATCAATTAGTCTATTACCCCGTTATTGGTGCTGCAAATTTAAACCACAAATGGTTATATGCGTATAAAAATAAATTCTTAGCAACACAAGGAAGACAAAGTGCTATGGATTTTGGAGACAAATCAGCCCTTGCTTATAAAGCTATCATAAAAGAAACCAACTATTTTAATAAAACAATGAAGAATGGAAAATGGGATCATATTATGAGTATGGCTCCAAGGCATTTACCTGTATTCTCAAAACCTTCTTACACTGCTCCTACT
Organism: Aureibaculum luteum; assembly: GCF_003449015.1. Taxonomy (GTDB): domain Bacteria; phylum Bacteroidota; class Bacteroidia; order Flavobacteriales; family Flavobacteriaceae; genus Aureibaculum; species Aureibaculum luteum. Next base: position 60,192 of record NZ_QRGD01000004.1, read on the forward strand.
CAAAGTAAAATTCCAGAATTAGGTTTAGCTTTAGAAAGTTACCAAATGGAGGTAAACAATTCAGTTATCAATAGTTATGCTGATGTACTTCCTGTTTTTAATTCATATACCAAAAACAGTTATTTTCTAGATGTTTTTCTAAAAGGTAATGGCGAATTAACATGGCAAGCTAAGCCTAAGGCCGACTGGATTAAAATAAGTAAAGTAGACGGAAAACTCAATAAAAACAATCTTGAAGAACGGCTTTGGGTAACTATAGATTGGGAAAAAGTACCAAAAGGTGAAGCTAAAAAAGAAGCCCCTTTAGGGCACGATTATCAATTAATTCCACCAAGTTACAAAGTCAATTCTGCTATAGATTTTATATCTAATGACACAATAATTACCGTTGGTGTATCCGTATTTAATCCAAAACTAGAGGCGTTAAATAATTATAAAGGTTTCATTGAAGACAAAGGTTTTGTATCTATAAATGCAGAAAATTATTCACGTAAAAATGATGGAAAGGAAGCAAAATGGGAAATTTATCATGGATTAGGATATTCGGATAATGTTAGTGTTGCATTGCCTAGAACGGCAAAGTCACAAATTACAATAGAAAATATTGTAAAAAATAGTCCTGTTTTGGAATATGATTTTTATACCTTTAATTTTGGTGACGTTAATGTAAATGTACAAGCAATACCCACACATGCTTTTTTTAAAGATAGAGGTGTTAGATGTGCCGTTTCTATTGACGATGCTGAGCCTGTACTACTCGATTTTCAAACGTTTGGAAGAAGTGATAATTGGAAAAAAAATGTGTTAAAGAATGCCACAATTCAAGTTGGAAAACAAGTTGTAAATAAGGCTGGAAAACATACACTAAAAATTTGGATGGTAGACCCGGGTGTAATGCTTGATCAAATTCTTATTGATTTAGGGGGTTGGAAAAATTCTTATGCCTTTCCTCAAGAAACAAAAATGTAAAAAAGTATTCAATTGAATTTAATGTTAAAATTTTCACCTCTGTTCTTCTTATTATTACTTGCATTTTCATGCAAGAAAGACAATGAGGTTTCCAATAATAATAATATTCAAATTGCTTTTTTAAGTGATGTTCATTTACAAGATATTTATGGTGAATTTTCAGACACAGATTATAAAGGTGTATTAAATCCCAAAACAAATAAATATACTTTAGCAAGAACGATGCAATCACAGTTGCAATCTACACGATTATTTAACGAAAATTATTTTGCCTTTTTAGCAGCTTTAGACGATGTGGTTAAAAAAAATGTGAAATATGTAGTTTTACCCGGCGATTTCAGTGATGATGGACAAGCCATAAATATAAGAGGCTTAAAACATATACTAAACAAGTATACTAAAAATCATGGTATTCAATTTATCATAACTACAGGTAATCACGATCCTGTTCGTCCCTTTTATCAAGATGCTGGCAAACGAGATTTCTTAGGAGAACATGGTAAAAAACAACCCATTTTTAGTACTTCAGAAATTTATACCAAAAGAGATTCTAGTGCATTACCTGTGGTAATTACAAAAGATATTGCAAAATTAGGTTACAAAGAAATACTTACGGAACTAAAAGATTTTGGTTTTTACCCTAAATCTTCAGATGTCTATTGGGAAACACCATTTACTAATTATCTTTATAAAGATTATACTTTTGAAAATGCCTTAAAAATATCGTCTTTAAGCAAAAGAAACTACATTGTTTCTGCCACTAACAATACCATTCCAGATGTTAGTTACCTCGTAGAACCTGCAGATGATTTATGGTTTTTAGCAATAGATGCCAACGTGTATGTACCTATACATAACATTTCAGAAACGTCTAAAAACCCTAAAGATTACAGTAACGCAAGTGTAGGGTACAACCACGTTTTGACCCATAAAAAACACTTATTTAAATGGCTTCAATCAGTAACTGAACGTGCCGAAAAATTGGGTAAAACACTAATCGTATTTAGTCATTATCCTACCATTGATTTTAATGATGATGCCTCAACAGAAATAAAGGAATTATTTGGTAAAGACAAGATGCAAATGCATCGACTTCCCGATGAGTCTGTTGCCGATTTCTTTATTAAAGCGGGTATAAAAGTTCATTTTGGTGGACATATGCATATCAATGATACTGGGTATAGAAGCACAAATTTAGGTAGTTTAATAAATATTCAAATCCCATCCCTAGCAGCTTATGTACCCGCTTATAAATTACTTACAATTAAAGATAAAAACGTTTATGAAATTGAGACAATTGTAATTGATAGTGTGCCCAATTTTACATCTTTATTTCCTCTATATGAAGCCGAATTTGAACATTTAAAAAGTGAAGCAGAGAATACGATTTGGAATAAAAACATTTTAAATACTACTACCTATAAGGACTTTACTGAATTTCATTTAAAAGAATTGGTTAGACTCCGATTTTTAATAAAGGATTGGCCTCTTGAATTTAGAGAATTGTTGATCAATTCGTCAGGGAAAAAATTACTGCAATTTGGTTTTAAAGATGACGTCAGTTATAATAACTTTAAGCGAGAAATGACTGCAAAAAATATTGACATTGAATCATATGAAAAATGGAATGGATTAGACATGATTCATGACTTTTATAAAATAAAAAATGCTGATGAATTGGCATTTACTGATATTGACAAAAATCGGTTAGAAGCTTATAAAATTGTCTGCAATCAATTAAAAAATTCTGACAATCCACAATTAAAATTATGGGCACAACTATTTTTAAAAATGTGTCAAGGAGAACCTTCAAATCACTTCCAAATAAATTTAGATTCAAATACTATAAAACGGTTAAAAACCTTATATTAGTTTCAAAGTATATATTCAATTTAAGTGGAAAATTTTTTAAACTTTATGAAGAGATTTTTATTCGTTTTTATACTTGCTATCTGTACTCAAAGTGGTGCTCAAGATTTAAAATTTGAACATTACAATGATAATGATGGTCTCTCTCATAATTCAGTAAGGCATATTGTTCAAGATGGTAAAGGCTTTTTATGGCTGGGTACATTTTCAGGCTTAAATAGATTTGACGGTTATGAATTTAAGACCTATTTAAGTAACTCAAACACCAAAAATGAATTATATAATGATGATATAACAGTTCTAAAACTTGATGAGGAATCCAATAATTTATGGATTGGCACTAGAAAAGGGTTAACCCGATTAGAACTAGAAACGCAAACATTCACTACATTTTTACCAGATATAAATAACCCAGGCACTTTTCCTGATGAAGAGATTCGTTCGGTATATGTAGATGAATTTAAAAGAATTTGGGTAGGAACCAAAAGTGCAGGTTTATTTCTATTCTTTCCTGACGAAAATAGGTTTGAAAAAGTTGAATTACCGGGATATAATTATATTAAAGAAATATTTGAGGATAAAAATGGTAATATTTGGGTAGGTTCCTATGATACCGCATCAATTGCCAAGTTAAAATTAAATAGTACTGGTGAAATTACAGAAGTAAACAATTACACCTTATCAATTCCCAATTCATTTGCTATAAACCCCTATATTAATTTTATATATGAGGATGATAAATCTGATATTTTTGTTGGAACTCGTGAAGGACTTTATAAGCACAATAAAGAAACAAATACTTTTGATAATTTATATATTAACAATAACAAGATAAGAGATAATTTAGGTCCTTATTTTCTTTCAGTAGCTCGTGCTCCTGATGGTAGATATTGGGTTGGTACTTTAGGTGGTTTGTTAGTTTGTAATCAATTGGAAGATATTGCAAAAGGAGATTTTCAATGGCACTATTCTAAATTATCAGACAGTACTTCATTAGTTGATAATTTAATATCTGCACTTTATTTTGATAGTTCTGGCATGTTATGGATTGGTACTGAAGATGGTTTAGATAAATATGATCCATTTGAAAATCAGTTTAAAATTAATAAAGACATCTCTAAATATATTAATAATCAAGCTCCTAGAATTCGTGGATTTACAAAAACTTTCGATGATAGAATTATAGTAGCAACGCGACATCACGGTCTATTTATATCTAAAGAGAATACTTTTATTCCATTATATAATGACAATATTGAAATAGCCAGTATTTTTTCTACTAATGGAAAAATATTTTATTGTGGTCTGTGGAATGGTAAAGTTTTGGTTTACGATTATTTAAAAAATTCTTCTAAAATTATTGATATTGGTTTTAAATATTCGGCTGTTCTTAGTTTTGTTGAATTTGATGATAATAGTTTAGTTGTATGTTCCTTTGGTGAAGGTGCTATTATTATAAATAGTAAAACATTAAAACCATCAGCAAACTGGGACCATCTATTAAAAAACTATGAAATCAATAAAGTAGCGATAGACACTGATAAAAATTTATGGTTTGCTACAGAAAATGGTATAATTAAGTACGATTATAGACTAAAATCTATTGAGTCATTTATGCAAGAACCTAATTCTACTGCTGGTCTACCGCATAATAACGTAAGTGCAATTATTATAGATGATAAAGGTAAAATTTGGGCTTCTACTCGTTTAGGTTTAAGTATTTATAATAAAAGTAAAAATAGCTTTATAAAAGTTAATGAACCCAATGAAATTACCGACAAGTGGATTACTGATTTTTTGATTGATTCGCAAAGTAATTTATGGTTAAACATGAATAATAACACTATTGCAAAATTTAATACTAAAAATAATACCGCTAATATTTATCATGTAAATAGTGGAAATAGATTGGATGTTTTTAGCTCTAGTGGATTTTATAATTTTAATTATTCTAAAATATTCCTTGGAGGAAAGAATGGGGTTATTAATTTTTCCCCATCCAAAATGCAAGAAAACAAATGGTCTCCTACACCAATAATAACTGATTTTAAAGTTCAGAATGAAGAAATATTACCTGGACATAAAATTAACGGTCAAGTACCATTTCAAACAGATATCAATTATGGTAAAAGTATTGAACTAAACTATAGTAATCGAAATTTTTCAATACAATTTTCAGTACCTTCATTCACAAATGAACGACTTAATAAGTTTCAATATAAATTAGAAGGATTTGATAAAGATTGGATTGAAACTACTAGTAATTCTAGAACTGTACAATACACTAATTTATACTCAAACAATTATATTTTTAAGGTAAGAGCTAGTAATAGCGATGGTAAATGGAGTGAAACATCGTCGTACAATATAAATATTCTACCATCATTTTGGTTTAGCTACAAAGGCATAACTCTCTTACTGTCAGCACTTTTTTTAATGTTATATTTTGGACGGAAACAAATTAAGTCCCGCTTAAAATTAAAGCAAGAATTGTTGTTAGAAAAAGTAATGCGAGAGCGTGACGAAAAATTAAATAATGAAAAATTACGTTTTTTTACTAATATTTCACATGAATTAAGAACCCCTTTAACATTAATTTTGGGTCCAGTAAAACAGCTTCTCGATCAAGAAGGTGCAAGTAGCTATGCCAAAAGTAGAGTCGATTTAATTTATAAAAATGCCAACAGATTACTACGTCTTGTAAATCAAATTTTAGATTTTAGAAGAGCTGAAACTGGTGAGTTAAAGCTCAAGGTCACTAAAACTGAAATTTTATCGAAAACTAATGATATCTTTAATTCCTTTCTTGAACTTTCTGAATCTAAAAATATAAACTTTAACTTAAATATTGAAGATGAAGTTGGCGAATGCTGGATAGATATGGATAAGTACACTAAAATTCTATACAACCTGCTTTCCAACGCAATGAAATTTACCAATAATTATGGTAATGTAGATTTGTTTTTGGGTATTACCGAAGACAAAAAAACCTTAATTATAGAAGTAAGCGATGATGGGATTGGAATACCTGTTGAAAGTCATGAAAAAGTTTTTTCTCGATTTTATCAAGCTAAAAATAGTAAAGAAAATACTACAGGAACTGGTATTGGATTGTCTCTGGTACAAGCTCTTGTAGAAATTCATAAGGGTGAAATCCAATTAGAAAGCACACCTGGGTCTGGCAGTATTTTCACAATTAAACTCCCTGTTTATAAAGAAGCTTATGAAAATGATGAAATATATAATTTTATTCCAACGGGTGTAGAAATTGAGAAACCTATTACAATTAAATTAGCTTTGTTGAGCGATATTGATGTAAAACAAATTAAAACAAATACTGATATTAAGCATAAAATATTAATAATAGATGACAACCTAGAATTAAGAAAGTATGTTGCTGAATATCTGTCAAGTTTTTATAAAGTTTATCAAGCAGAAAATGGAAAAGAGGGGTTAGAAGTTTGTAGAAAAATTAAACCCGTACTTTGTGTTGTAGATGTAATGATGCCGATTATGGATGGATTTCAGTTTGTTGAAGAGTTAAAAAATGATGAAAATATCAGCCATACTGCAGTTGTTTTATTAACGGCATTGGCAGAAAATGAAAATAGAATAAAAGGCTATAAAATTGGTGTTGATGGATACTTGGTAAAACCATTTGACCCTTCGCTATTAAAAACACGTATTGATAATATTATCGGTATACATTTTAATCTAAAACAAAAATTTTCTGGCGATGTGGAGACAGATGTTATTACATTGGCTCACTCTCAAATTGACATTGAGCTGATCTCAAAAATAAAGGTTTTGGTTGAACAAAACATGAGTAATACAGGACTAACTTCAGGGTTTCTATGTAATGAACTTGCAATGAGTTCATCAAAGCTTTATCGTAAAATAAAACAATTAACCGACTTATCACCCAATGAATTTATTAGAACAATTCGATTAAAAAAATCAGCAGTTTTATTAAAAACTAAAAATCACAATGTTTCTGAAGTTGCTAATATGGTAGGTTTTAATGATCCTTTATACTTTAGTCGATGCTTTAAAAAGCAGTTCGGCCACTCCCCTAGCAAACTGATAAAGTAAAAAATTTATTAACGTTTTTGAATACCTAATTCTATTTGAGTATAATATGTTTAGTGTGTACATATCAATAGCTAGAACATATTAACATCGAAACAATTCTAATGCCGAATGGTGTTCTTTTTTTTATAAATAATTTTTCATTAATAATGCAGCACCTAAGGCACTTTCATTTTTAACATCTGACATTTTAATAGTTACAGACGGTTTTAGTAAAGATAAAAACTCAACAAAAACCTTATTTCTATTAAAACCTCCAGAAATATAAACCGTAGTAATTTTAGCATCTTTATCTGTAATCAAATCAATTCCTAAAATTACTTTTTTACAGATTTCGTACACTAATTGATAATAAGCCGATTCATAAGAAGGAAATTTATTTAAAATCTCATGATGTGCTTCAAAATCAGTATCAATACCTTCAGACAAGAATACAGTTGCATTCTCATCAATTAATTCATTGCATAGTGCATTACTTAAAACAAGATCCAAGTGAGTATTCAAATCTACTTTAAAGTAATCGCTTAATTCTTTTAAATATACTTCATGAATGCGACCCAAAAATTGCATAGACGATTTTACTTGCTGCTTTTCTGGAGTCATAAAACACAAACAATTATTTTTCAATTGCTCTTGTGTCAAGGTTTCTTTACTAAACGGATTCATGGCAATAATCCAAGTTCCTGTAGACAATAACACAAAGTCATTCCCTTTTTCTTTTGCCAGTATTGGAATAATTGATGAAGAACTATCATGTAAACCAGTACCCACTGCTATATTTTCGCCATTAATAACAGCCATTACAGCTTCGTTACCTTTACATGGTTCTGGTAAATTTATATTTTCATCTTTTAACCAGCTGTGGTATTGCATGTTATCAAAATCCCATGTAGCTGTATGAGCACCCACTGAAGTAAAATCAGCAGTTATTTTTTTAGTAAATAAGTAACTTAAATATTGAGGATAATGTAGAATAGCGTCTACCTGATTCCAAATTCTTGGTTTGTTCGCTTTAATCGATAACATTTGAATGCCAGTATTTAACATTCCATAGGCAGGTGATGCTGTTTTACGTGAAAACTCATCAACGCCACCATTCGTTTTATAAAGGTTCTTAAAATCGTCTAAATTTAACGGTTTTAAATAATTGTATAAAGGAGTAATTCGCTTCCCTTCTTTATTTAAAAACAGTAACGATGCACCGTGGGTGGTAAAATTAATAGCCTTAATTTTAAAATTACCCGTCTCTTGTATTGTTTTAATTTGATTCTGAATCCAATTTTCAATGGCCTCAATATCATCACAAGGAAAACCATCATCGTCCTTAATTTCTTCAAATTTCTTGGAATTATTAAAAACAACATTAAATTTTTCATCAAATAAAAATAGCTTCTTATTTGTTTTTCCAATATCTATAATTGCAATTACTTTCTTCACTGTTTTATATTGAAATTTGTACTTAAAAAGGTTTTCCATTTGATTATGATGAAAAATCAAATGAAAAACCAATTCTAATTATAAAAAGAGTATAGTAATCCTAACTCAAACACTTATGAATGACTTCTTTTTATAATAAACTTAACTCAACTTTTTATTTGAATCCGTATAAAGGACCATAATTGTCACACGCTCTATAATCAGCTCCTTCTAATTCCTCTCCAAAACCAGACCATGCACTTGGTCTAAACACATCATTTTCATCTACATTATGCATGTTTACGGGAATACGCAACATAGAGGCCAATGCTATTAAATCGGCTCCTATATGCCCATGAGAAATGGCTCCGTGGTTTGCTCCCCATTTTGCCATTACGGTATAAACATCTTTAAAAAACCCTTTACCTGTGGTTCTTGGTACAAACCATGTTGTTGGCCATGTTGGGTTTGTTCTTTCATCTAAAATATAGTGAACATCTTCTGGTAATTCAACACTCCATCCTTCTGCAATTTGTAAAACAGGTCCTATTCCTTTTATCAAGTTTAATCTACACATGGTAATAGGCATGCTCCCTTTTGTTTTAAATTGAGATGAAAAACCACCTCCTCTAAAATATTCAAAAATAGCCGCTGGCCATTTTGTATTATCTAAGCATTTTTGAACTTCCTCCTCAGAAATATCCCAGAAAGGCTTCATGGTTGGATTTCCTTCAGCATCTGATTGTTGTGCTGTGGCATCTAACGTTGTAGATCCTGAATTAATTAAGTGGATAATTCCATTCTCTGCTATTCCAGTTAACTTTTTACCAGTTACACGCTCAACAGATTCTGGACTCCAATAAGTACGTACATCTGAGAACAACTGTGCCTTATTTGTCAATAAATGACCAAATAACATAGAAATTGCGTTTAAACAATCATTTTCTGTGGCAAAAGTATAGGCTTGTCGAATACCATTCCAGTCAAAAGATGAGTTTAGAATAGATTCTGTAAAATCGGCATTTGGCTGATAATCTGTCCATTGACGTTGCCCTTGGAATCCACCCATTATAGCATTTCTTCCTTTAGACTCTTCACCAAATCCCATTTCTTTTAATTTGGGGTTTCCATTCATTAGATCTTTACAGATCAACGTCATTTTAACAACTTTTTCCCAATCTTTCTCTTTTTCTTCAGCAGATTTTTGAGTTTCGACACTGTTGTAATCTTTTCCTTCAATACAGTTTTTCTTTGTCCACGCTAAGGCTTTCTTGAATTCTTCTTGATCATAAATACCCTTATCAATTCGTCTTAAAAGCTCTACTGATTCTACAAATTCTGCTCTAACGCCTAAATAGTCTTGTAAAAAATTTACATCTACCATAGAACCGGCAATCCCCATAGAACTATATCCTATAGACAAATACGATTTTCCTTTCATTTGGGCTACTGCCAAAGCACCTTTTACAAAACGTAAAATCTTTTCCGAAACATCGTGAGGAATCGTTTGATCACCTTCATCTTGAACTTCTTTTCCATAAATTCCAAAAGCTGGCAATCCTTTTTGAGAATATCCCGCTAAGGCTGCTGCTAAGTATACCGCTCCTGGTCTTTCCGTACCGTTGAACCCCCAAACTGCTTTGGGTGTCAATGGGTCTGTATCCATAACTTCTGTTCCATAACACCAACAAGGCGTTACTGTTAATGAAACCTCTACCCCTTCTCTTTTAAATTTATCTGCACAAGCTGCTGCATCAGCAACTCCTCCAATAGTAGTATCTGCAATAACACATTCTACTTTTTCTCCACTAGGAAAACGCAACGTTTCTTCAATTAATTTGGCTGCTGCTTTCGCCATATCCATACATTGAACCTCTAAAGATTCTCTAACTCCTAATTCACGCCCATCAATTACAGGGCGTATGCCTACTTTTGGTAGTCTACCTATTAATCTACTCATGATTTATAATGCTTTTTTTATTAAACAAATTGTTCTAATTCTTTTAACTGTGCGTTAGATAAACCCGCTGGTTTAAAACCTGCTGACCAACACATCATTAATAACTTAGCCCCTTTATTGGCTACATCTAGAAAATCCCATGCCTTCATTACATCAGGAGCGGTAGCAGTTGCACCGTGCTTTTCCCATAGAGAAATATTTCTTGTTTTAAAAGCATCAATGGTCACTTTAGCTAAATCTGCGGTACTAGACAAGGCATAAGGCGTACAATGAATTCCTTTTGGAACAAATACCTTAACCTCAGGACACATCATCCATATTTGTCTATTCAATTCTTCTTCATTATCAAATAGTTCATGATGACTCATGCAAATCAATTCTAAAGGATGTGTGTGAACAACTGCTAAATTTTCTGGATGATTTATTGAATTAAATAAATGAATACTAGCATGCGATATCAATTCACAAGTAGGTCCAAAATTTTCTCTTTTACCTCCCCAAATTATAGAATATGCAGTTGCATCTTCATTTATATATAATATACAAGAAACTTCTTCTAAACGATCTACCAAATCTCTCAAATAACACCCCGTACCAGTTATATAAATAACAAAACCTGCCGTTCCTTTTGGAAAATCAAAAGGTACTTCTTCACCTAAACCTTGAACATCTTCTTTATTAAAAAAGGAAGTTAAGTTTATCGATATATTTCCAGCGTTTCTTTCTGCCCATTCTCTTTGCCATAAATATCCAGCTACTGTGGATACTTTTTGTAATTCATTCTCTACTTCAATTGGAAGTTTTAAAGTTTTCATAATATGTATCTTATTTTATAGTACAAAAATACTCTCAAATCAAGTTCATTCAGATATTTAAAATCCGTATTTTTGTGTCTAATTCAAACATTATACCTTAATGAAGTTGGTTAAAAATATTGAATTAGGTGATCCATCATCTAACAAACAAAATTTTATAGACTTAAAATTAAAGTTGCTATGTTGCAGGTATTGGTTATTAGACCTGTGGGATTGTCACGATATGGTCTTCCCATTTTGGAGACTATATTGGAATAAAAACCAAGGAGGACAATTGATTCATCATGATAACACTTATGATATGGATCCTGATTACCTGTATATTATACCTCCATTTACATCATTCTCTTCGCGTTTTACAAAAAAACATATTTACAATTCCGGAATACATGTATCTGGAAGACAATTTAATAGCAATTACGAAGAAAAAGATTATGAAGAGAATTATTTAATTCATTTTTTTATTCATTTTAATCTAGGCATTCCTTTTGACAATGTATATCCTGGAATTCTAAAAATAGAATTAACAGATTATCTAAAAAACAGATTAACTTATTTAACCGAAAGACTAAAAATTGAAAATAAAGATTTTAAACTCACCTTCAATCTAAAACTACAAGCTTTTATAAAGGAGTCTTTAACTAGTATAGGTCCTGAGTTGTGGAAAACGATCAACATTGATGATCGCGTCTTAAAAGTGATCCGTTTTATTGAAATAAATATTGAAAAAAAATTAAGCAATCCAGACTTGGCTTCTTTAACAAATATGGCTCCAAATTCCTTTGGAAGATTATTTAAACAAGAAATGACGATTACATTACACCGTTTTATTCAAAACAGAAAAATAGCAAAGGCATGTGATATATTTGAACATACCAATAAAACAATTGAAGATGTTGCCTTTAGCCTTGGTTTTTCAGATCGATATCACTTTTCGAGAGTTTTTAAATTAGTTACAGGTCTCACTCCTGCTAATTATAAATCTGGAAAATATACCTAATTCATTTTATAAAATACTGATAAACGGGGTGTTGATAGAAAAAAATCAATGTGAATCAATTCCTATTAATATACACTAAAAAGTAATTTTTAGGATTCTATTATTTTATGTTTAAATTGTACATATTATTGATTAATACAGATAAACACTACGCTAGTTAAATAAATTATGTTTGCTTATATAGTAATAAAGTTTATTTTTAATTAATTTTCTTTTGACACTATTTAAACACAAAAGAAAATAATCTTATTATTTGACTTTCAATTAATTTTAATTTAACTAATCTTAAATAACAGAAAAAATGAAAGAATTTAAGCAATTCATAAATGGAAAATTTGTAAAATCTACTTCGTCAGAAATGATAAAAATTTTAAACCCTTGTACAGAAGAAGTGATCTCTCTCGTACCAACGGGTTCCGTTTCAGATGCTAATGAAGCACTTGATGCTGCAAAAAATGCTCAGCATGCATGGAAATCTCTTACAGCCATAGAAAGAGCTGGTTATTTAAATAAAATGGCAACTGTAATTCGTGAAAATCGAGTTTTTCTGGCAGAAACATTGGCTTCAGAGCAAGCCAAAGTTATGGGGTTAGCACAAGTAGAAATTGATGTGACCGCTGACTATTTTGACTATAATGCGGGTTGGGCAAGAAGAATTGAAGGTGAAATTATTCAAAGTGATCGTAAAAAAGAACATATATTTCTTCATAAAGCTCCAATAGGTGTTGCTGTTGGTATACTGCCTTGGAATTTCCCATTTTTTGTAATGGCCAGAAAAATAGCTCCATCTTTAGTTACTGGAAATACGTGTATAATTAATCCTAGTTCTGTTGCACCTAATACGGTGATGGAATTTGCTCAATTAATAGAGAAAGTTGGTATACCTGCTGGAGTTTTAAACTTTGTTTGTGGTAAAGGAAGTATTGTGGGTAATGCACTTTCAAAAAGTCCAATTACTGGTATCATCAGCTTAACTGGTAGTGTTGGTGCTGGTCAAAAAGTTATGGAAGCAGCTTCCATAAATATAACAAAAGTTTCTTTAGAATTAGGGGGTAAAGCACCAGCTATAGTATGTGCAGATGCTGATATCGATTTGGCTGTAAAAGCTGTAGTTGACTCTAGAATCATATTTAGTGGACAAGTTTGTAATTGTGCTGAGCGTGCTTATGTAGAAGCTTCTATTTATGATGAATTTATGGATAAAGTGACAAAAAGAATGTCTGCTTTAAAAGTAGAAGATGCTTTTTCTGAAAACAATCCTGATATGAGTAGTATGGTTTCTAAAGACCAAATTGATAAAGTTGAGGAAATGGTTGAATTCGCTAAAAAAGAAGGAGCCGAAGTTCTTGTTGGTGGTAAACGATCTGCACGATTTGATAAAGGCTATTTTTACCAGCCTACATTGTTAACCAATGTAACTCAAAATATGCAAATTATACAAGAAGAAGTTTTTGGCCCCGTTTTACCTGTAATGAAGTTTGGAGATTTAGATGAAGCTATAGCACTTGCAAATGATTGTGAATTTGGATTAACATCATCTATCTTTTCAGAAAATTATAATAAAGTAATGTATGCGTGTGATGAATTAGAATTTGGCGAGACTTATGTAAATAGAGAACATTTTGAAGCAATACAAGGTTTTCATGCAGGCTGGAAAAAATCTGGTTTAGGTGGTGCCGATGGAAAACATGGTATGGAAGAGTACTTGCAAACTAAAGTAATTTACGCTCAGTACCGTTAGAATATTTAATAAATAACAATAAAGCACTGTTAATTTTTAGATAGTATATATCTTAACATTGATAGTGCTTTTTTATACTTTAGTATTAACATTAACAAGGTTACAATGACTGACTCAAAAAAAATACCCGTAGTGTCTAAAGAGATGCTCATACCTTTTATAGTAATTACTTCTTTATTTGCTCTTTGGGGTTTTGCCAATGATATTACTAACCCTATGGTTGCGGCCTTTGCTACAGTTATGGAAATATCCACAGCCAAAGCTGCTTTAGTGCAATTTGCTTTTTATGGTGGTTATGCCACTATGGCTATACCTGCCGCTCTTTTCGTCAGAAAATACAGTTATAAAAAAGGAATTATTTTGGGTTTAATACTTTACGCAATTGGGGCTTTATTATTTTATCCAGCAGCTCAGTTTGAAATATTTGGTTACTTTTTGGTTTCATTATATATTTTAACTTTTGGATTAGCTTTTCTTGAAACTACTGCAAATCCCTTTATACTTTCAATGGGTGATGAACGCACCGCGACAAGACGTTTAAATCTTGCTCAAGCCTTTAATCCGATAGGGTCACTTTTCGGAATGTTTGTAGCTTCAAAATTTATACTTGTTGCTCTAGATTCTGATAAAAGAAATGAAGCTGGAGAGTTAATTTTTAGCACTTTAGATGAAGCTCAAAAAGCAATTATAAGAACTCACGATTTATCTATAATCAGAAACCCTTATGTAATTCTTGGTTTTGTTGTTATTGCTATGTTAATAGTTATTGCAATAACTAAAATGCCTAAAAGGAAAAAAAATGAAAATCAATCTAGTGCTTTATCATCATTTAAAAGACTATTTAAAAATGGAAAATACAAAGAAGGAGTCTTAGCCCAATTGTTTTATGTTGCTGCTCAAATTATGTGTTGGACATTTATCATTCAATATGCTGGTAACTTAGGTATACCAAAAGCAGAAGCCCAAAATTATAATATTGTAGCCATGACTATATTTTTACTTAGTCGTTTTATAAGTACTTTTTTAATGAAGTACGTGAATTCAAGAAAGCTCTTGATGATTTTCGCTCTTTGTGCAATGGCTACCATTTCTGGAGTTATTTTAATTGAGGGTATTGTTGGTTTATATTTATTAGTTGCCACCTCTGCATTTATGTCCTTGATGTTCCCTACTATTTATGGTATTGCACTTACAGGTCTAAAAGAAGAAGATACTGCCTTAGGAGCGGCTGGTTTGGTTATGGCTATTGTAGGTGGAGCTTTAATGCCAATTTTACAAGGATCTATTATTGATATGAAAACGGTTGGTCCTTTTTCTGGTGTAAACTTTTCATTTATACTACCCTTCGTATGTTTCTGTTTTATAGCACTTTACGGATACAGGACATTAAAGGTTCATAATTAATACGTTTTATAATAATAATAATAATAATAATAGCATAACTATTGTTTCAAATACAAACTTTAGTTATGCTTCTTTATAAGAGCACTTTTCAACATCAAAAAGATAATATTATTTTTGCCTAAATTGTATATCTATTTGTAATTTACCACCTTTACGTATTGATTGTATATATTTCAATTTATGAAACTACATTTATTAGATAGAAGTAGCATTAATAACACTTCATTAACCACTAAAGTTAATGACTACCCCTATTTCTTAAAAATTTGGCATTATCATCCTGAATTAGAACTTGTAGTAATATTAAAAAGTGAAGGTACTTGTTTTGTTGGTGACAGTATAGAGAAATTTGAAGTTGGTGATGTTATTTTGATAGGAGAAAATGTACCCCATATGTGGTTAAATGATGAAGATTATTTCAAACGAAATTTAAAAGGAGGTGCAAAAGCCATTGCTGTGCATTTTAAACAAGATTATTTAGGTGCTACATTTTTTGAGACTCGCGAAATGAAACATCTTTCAGAACTTTTTGAAAGAGCCAGATATGGATTAAAGTTTTTAAACATCAATAAAAGTCTTATCGAAGATATTTTATCCATGTTAAAGCAAACAGGCTTTGAAAAAACCATTTCATTTTTAAATATCCTTAATGAATTAGCGAAGCACAGTACAACCAAAAAACTCTCAAGTGAAGGATTTATAAATTCATTTAAGGCCACAAAAAGTGATACTCAAAATAAGGTAATGGCCTACATTTTTAAAAACTTCAACAAAACCATTACACTTGACAACGCTGCTCAAATTGCAAATATGAATGCCTCTGCTTTCAGTCGTTATTTTAAGCGAATCAATCGTAAAACGTTTTCTCGTTATGTGTCTGAAATTCGTATAGGTTATGCATGTAAATTACTCCTTGAAGATAAAATTAATATCTCCGCCGTGTGTTATGAATCAGGCTTTAACAATATTTCCAATTTTAACAGGCAATTTAAATTAATAATGAATTGTACCCCGTCCATATATGTGCAAGAACACAAGTTTGAAGTCCACTAATATGGTAGTGGATTGGTTCTCAAATTTAACATCTCAAATGTTTTATTTATAAAATTATCAACCACCTTACAAACAACAATAATTTGCTATTATCATAATGAAATACTATAAAAAGCAAAAATAGTATTACAATTAATCAAATAATAGATAGACTTTTAGTCCTAATCTAATTACTATTGTATCAGCCATTTTTAATACCTAATGGTAAATATTGAAGTAATAAATACAGTTAGTTTATGATGTATTTATATTCGTTAAAATACTATTCATTTTTATAAAGAATAGTATTAGAATTGTAATAGATAATTCGAATAAAAAAAGTAACACTAAAATGAAAGTAGGTTTATTTATACCTTGTTATATCAATCAACTGTATCCACAAGTAGCAATTGCTACGTTAGAATTATTAGAGAAATTAGGTGTAGATGTCTATTATCCTAAAGGACAAACTTGTTGTGGTCAACCACTAGGTAATTCAGGTTATGAAGGTGATGCTAAAGGTAGCTGTCAGGTATTTGTCGAAAATTTTAAGGAATATGATTATATAGTTGGTCCATCTGGAAGTTGTATTTATCATGTAAAAAAGCATTTCGATATTATCGAACAAACACCCGAAGTTATTAAAGTGCGAAACAATGCCTATGAATTGTGTGAATTTATTGTAAAAATTTTAGGAAAGACAGATTTAGGGGCTTCCTTTCCTCATAAAGTAGGTTTGCATAAAAGCTGTCATGGATTAAGAGGATTGCATTTAGGTTCCTGTTCTGAACGGATGGACCCTCCATTTTCTACTGAAGAAGACTTATTGAATAACGTAAAGGGCTTGGAACTAATGTCACTGACCAGAAAAGATGAATGTTGTGGATTTGGAGGTACATTTTCTGTATTTGAAGAAGCTATTTCTGTTAAAATGGGAAGAGATAGAATTCAAGATCATTTAGATAATAATGTAGAAGTAATTACGGGAGCAGACCATTCGTGTTTAATGCATTTAGAAGGATTAATCAATAGAAATAAACAACCCTTACGAGTAATGCATATTGCTGAAATTTTAAATAGTAGTATTTAGTTATGAGCCACGCAGAGAAAGCCACAATTTTTAATAAAAATGAAGCCAAAGTAAATTGGCATGATAAGGCCTTGTGGTACGTTAGAGAAAAACGAGACAACGCAGCCCATAACGTAAAAGAATGGGAATATTTAAGGGATTTAGCCTCAGCAATTAAAGCCAATGTCCTTTCTGATTTAGATACATATTTGGTTGAATTTGAAGCCAATGCTCTAAAAAACGGAATTAAAATCCATTGGGCTTCAGATGCTGAAGAACACAATGCCATTATCGGTAAAATTTTAGATGATAATAACGCAGAGAAAGTAGTAAAAAGTAAGTCTATGCTTACGGAAGAATGTCATTTGAATCCGTACCTAGAAGCGAAAGGTATTGAAGTAGTAGATACTGATTTAGGAGAATACATCGTACAAATTGCAAAGGAAACACCTAGTCATATTGTGTTGCCTGCAATTCATAAAACCAAAGAAGAAGTAGACGAATTATTTCAAGAACACTTAGGTACAAAACCCAGCAATGGTAATCCTGAGTATTTAACCAATGAAGCTAGGAAACATCTCAGAGGAAAATTCTTAAAGGCAGATGTTGCTATAACAGGTGTTAATTTTGCCATTGCAGATACTGGTGGCATTGTAGTGTGCACCAATGAGGGAAATGCAGATATGGGTTCCCATTTAGCGAACGTTCATATCGCAAGTATGGGTATTGAAAAAATTATTCCGAAAGAAGCTCATCTGGGTATATTTTTACGCTTGTTAGCTCGAAGTGCTACGGGACAACCCATAACCACCTACTCCTCACATTTTAACAAACCTGCCGAGGGTAAGGAAATGCATATTGTAATTGTAGACAACGGGAGAACAGAACAACTAAGTAGAGAAGATTTTAGAGCCTCATTACATTGCATCCGTTGTGGAGCTTGTATGAATACCTGTCCTATTTATAGACGTAGTGGCGGTCACAGTTATGAAGCTACCATTCCCGGACCTATCGGTTCCATATTATCTCCAGGTAAAGATTTAACCAAGCACAGCTCATTACCATTTGCATCAACCTTATGCGGTTCATGTTCTAATGTATGTCCGGTAAAAATAAATATTCACGAGCAGCTCTATAAATGGCGACAAATAATTGTAAAAGATGTTAAGCAGCCTATCGTCAAAAAATCAATTTTAAAAATAGCAGGTTCTGTATTAGCAAAACCTAAACTGTACGATTTTGCAGGTAAATCAGCTCGATTTATGTTAAAATATACACCTCGTTTTATGATCTACTCCAAATTAAATGCTTGGGGAAAAGCACGAGAATTACCAGAAATAAAAAATGAAAATTTTGATCAGTGGTACAAAATAAATAGAAAAAAATAATGGGGAGAGATTCAATTTTAAAAGCTATAAAACAACATAAGCCAGATTTACTTCCGCTACCGGAAATTGATGGTGCACGTTTTGATGATGATGTAAATCTATTAGACATTTTCAAGCATAATGTTACCCTTGTTGGGGGAAGCATTAAAGAGATTGACAAAACCTTAATAGATCAAGAAATTAAAAAGCAATTCCCTGATGCCAAGAGTATTGTTGCTCTTGCTGAGGCATCTTCTTTAGGTACAATTTCTGTGAACAAACAAACGAATCCTCATGACTTGGCTACGATAGATTTAGCCATTGTAAATGGAGCCTTTGGTGTGGCTGAAAACGGAGCCGTGTGGATTTCAGAAAAAGAGAGCATTGTAAGGGTACTTCCTTTTATTACCAATGATTTAGTTGTTATCCTATCAAAAGAACAGCTTTATCTTCATATGTTAAATGCATATGATGCTATTTCAACAAGAGATCGAAGTTTTGGTGTATTTATTTCAGGGCCTTCAAAAACCGCAGATATTGAGCAATGTTTGGTTATTGGAGCTCAAGGGGCTATGAGTTTAACAATACTATTGGTATAAGAATTTTTTATTTTTAAGATTATATAAAAAAAGAAGAATTCATATAGCATAACTATTATGAATTCTTCAAAAAACTAATTTAAATGAAAAGTTAAATTCCTTTACCAATTGTCTTATTCGACAATAAATTTTTCCTGTAATTTTATATCTTCAGAAGAGGCTCCAATGCGTACTTCAAATTGACCAGATTCAACTGTCCAATTCATATTTTTATCTAAAATTGCTAAATCATCAGGGTGCAGTATAAAGTTTACTGTTTTTGTTTCGTTCGGTTTTAAATGTATTCTTTCAAAACCTCTAAGCTGCGAATCATAAGTGGTAACACTACTAACTTCATCTTTTACATATAATTGAACCACCTCATCCCCTGCTCTTTTACCCGTATTTTTGATGGAGAAGGAAACATGAACATCTGCTTGTGATTTTATGGTATTGGGTGTTACTTTCAAATCACTATATTCAAAAGTTGTATAACTCAAACCATAACCAAAAGGATATAAAGAACCTAGTACTCTTGTGTTACCAGCTCTATTTGGCCCTGCACCAGGTTGACCTGCTTGTGAGCCCGGTTTAAAAGGAAAATTTAAAGGTATTTGTCCAACCGATTTCGGAAAAGTAACTGATAATTTTCCACCTGGATTATAAGCTCCAAACAATGTTTCTGCAATAACTTCACCAGCTGCTGTACTAGGAAACCAAGCCTCTAATATAGCAGGTAAAAATTTATTTTCCCAATTAATAGTTAGTGGCTGTCCATTAATAAGCACTAAAACTACAGGTTTTCCTGTTGCATATAATGCTTGAACTAATTGTAGTTGACGACCAGGTAAATCTAAACTAGTTCTTGATTTTGACTCACCAACGGTATTGTCATCCTCACCAACCACAGCAATAATAATATCAGATTTTTTTGCTTGTTCTACTGCCGCATCGATATCCTCTTGTTCTTTTCTAGACAATGGTGTTGGAATAATTTCACTCTCAGGCCAATTAGGATCAATAACATCACAACCTTTAACATAATTAACGTCTACTTTAGTACCTGCATACTTTTTTATACCTTGATAGACAGAAGTTGAAGGATTAAATGCGGGACCATATCTACTATATGTAAAACTTGTTTCATCAGCTAAAGGTCCAGTTACCAAAATGTTCTTGATTTCATTAACATCTAATGGCAACAGATTATTTTCATTCTTTAGCAACACTAAAGCTTCTCGATTTATTTGCTTTGAAAAAGCTTGATCTTCCTTGGTATGTACCAATTTATCTGCGGCCTTTGTATCTTTTACATAGGGACTATCAAACAAGCCTAATCTGAATTTGACTCTTAATACATCAGCTACTCTAGCATCAATAGTCTTCATTGAAATTTCCCCATCATGAATTAATTCACGTAAAGGTTCAATAAATGATTCTGGTGTTCTAAACGTGGTACGAACATTTAAACCTGCTTCTATAACTTGACGAACCGCTTCTTTATAATCTTTAGCAACATGGTGTTTATCAGAAACATATTCTACGGCTTCACTATCAGAAACTACATAGCCGTTAAATCCGAATTTTTCACGTAGTAATTCTGTCAAAAAATAATGACTACCAGTTATTGGTACACCATCATAATCGTTATAACTACTCATAACACCCATAGGTGCGGCTTCTTTTATAACTTTTTCAAAAGGGTATAAATACATTTGAAACATTTCACGCGGTGCCACATGTGGATCTGTTCTTGCTTCTCCATCACGAGCTCCTTTTGGAACACTATATACCGCAAAATGTTTTAAAGTTGAGGCTACACCTTCAGATTGAATTCCCAACACCATTTGCTTACCTAATTCTGAAATATGGTAAGGTTCTTCACCATAACATTCTATTACGCGTCCCCAACGTGGGTCACGAGCAACATCTAAAATGGGAGCGTAAACATTAGTATATCCTAAAGCTTTGGCTTCACGACCAACGATGCTTCCTGCTTTGTAAACCAACTCTTTATTCCATGTACTACCAATTCCAATTGGTGCTGGTAAGGGCGTTGCTTTTTCGTGACATAATCCATGAATACCTTCATTGGTAAAGTCAACAGGAATACCCATTCGCGTTTCTTCTACAAACCACTTTTGAACGATATTAATAGTTTCGGCATGTGTACTATAGGGAAAGGCATATTTAGTATGCGTTTTTTCTTGATTCCAAATGGTATTTAAATGTTCATCAATATTGGCAATACCATCTTTCCAAACCTCATTTTTCCATTGGTCAGTTGGTAACTCATCTTGTAATACACGAGCAAAACCATAAAGTGTGGTTAATTGACATGTTTTCTCATTCACATTCATTAATGAAACTAGATTTTTAACACGAGCTTCCAAAGGAGCTTTTGAATCTTCAAAGACTTCTTTGGTACCATTTTTATTAAAATCAATCCAATCTTTATGATATATATTATCCTTTTCCGATTTCATTCCTATAAATAAAAACGATGTGATAAGAAGTACTAGTAATTTTTGTTGTTTAAAGATCATATGCTTTTTTTAAACCGTAATTATTTCGTCTGGTTTTCAATAATTTTTTTAGCCATATCAGGATTCGTTTTTTGTTTTCCTGTTAAAAGGTAAATAATCATTCCTGCATCAGAAGGATCAAAATCTCCTTTTTTTATACAGGTTAATTGTCGGTCGTATAACCAATCCAATTGATTTTTTAATTCTTCAGAGGTTTCTCGAATGGATAATGTTTTCATCCAATCGTACAAATGCTTAGGAGCTTTTAATCCTACATAGCCATCACCACCATTTTGATCCTTAATGCGATCAACTATTAAACCTTTTGACTCAAATTTTTCACGTATCTCATTCCAAGTCCACCCAGAATGACTTTCCCATTTAGTGTATGGTTTATCCGAATGTCTATTATTCCAATTCGAATGTGAGATAATTCTTACATATTTTAATTTAGATTCCATGGCATTATTTAATCCACTTCCCACTACATGCATAGGTCCTGCTGCTACTATAGTCAACGGACTATTTTTACTTGACTTATTAATTTCATTTGTTATTGCCTCAATTGCTTTGGTAGAATCACTTACCGCTTCAATAAAATTAGATTTCTTGAATTGATATATTTCTTTTCCTTCCAGAGCACTTATTAGCATTTGCTTTTTACCATCACTTTTCTCGTGATTGCTACCCCAAATATGATCACTAAAGGTATATACCGTCAAACTATCTTGCAAATTTCTCGCAGAAAGTAATGCCAAACTTAATGGCGTAGCTGCCCAATCATCATGATCATGCTCATTACCATCAGAACTTATTACAATTCTACCAGTTGTATATGGTATAGTTTGCCCAAATACATTCGCAAATGGAATAAAATTTAAAATTAAAACACTTAGTATATACCTGGATTGATTGAACATATAAAACTATTTATAGCTGCAAAATTAACAAAAAGAGAATTTCAAATATTGATCCGTTTGAAATGAGATAAGATCCTATTTATTAAGTTTTTCCATTTTTTTAAGTCTCATCAAAGCTTCCATATAATAATAATCAGCATAAATTATTGGAATATCTATTTCTGAATTTTTAGGATAATGTCCGGTTGAATGTAATAATAAAGCTTGATTAGTATCGCCACTTAAATATTCTTTAGATGATAATATTTCAATATAGCGAGAAGCCGCATTTATATATTTTTCTTTTAAATCTTCATCTTTTACTAAGCCAGCTAACTCTAACATACCGCAAGCAGCTACGGCTGCAGCCGATGCATCTCTAGGTGCATTTGGTATTTTAGGATCATCAAAATCCCAATAAGGAATACCATCTTTAGGTAAACGATTCATATAGTGATCAGCTAATTTAATAGCTGTATCTAAAAACTCTTGTTCTCCAGTTTCTCTATAAGCCATTGAAAATCCGTAAATACCCCAGCCTTGTCCTCTTGCCCACATCGATTCTTTAGCATAACCTTGATGTGTATGACCTCCTAAAAATTCACCTGTTTTTTCATCAAATGAAGCTACGTGATACACGGCACTGTCTTTACGTACACTATGCTCCATGGTTTTTTCGGCATGACTTTTAGCAATATCATAAAGTCTTTGTTCTCCCCCATTCTTAGCCGCCCAAAAAAGTAACTCTAAATTCATCATATTATCTATGATGGTATTGTATTGAAATTTTTCCTTTTGGCTTGGCCATGATAAAATTGTACCCACTGTAGGATTGTACAATGTAGCTAATGTATCTGCTGCAGCTAATAATATTTCTTTATAAGCTTCATTCCCTGTTAATCGATATCCATTACCATAACTACAATATACCATAAAACCGATATCGTGATTATCAGCCGGTGTATAGGCGATCGTTTTAAGTGGATTGGTAAAACGTTCCGCTTGTTTTTTTATTTCTTCATCATCAGAAGCTTCATAAGCATACCATAAAACCCCTGGATAAAACCCGCTACACCAATCTTTTACACCTACAAAATGCCAATCTGTAGTTCCTTCCTTAATATTTCTTGGAAAACTATCCACAGAAGTTAACCCTTCAGCAGTTTTTTTGGTTTTCAATACATTCGTATTTAAAACTTCTTCTAGATTAAAGGCATTTGATTTTGTTATGGTATCTGCAATAGGCATTTCTTTTTTAGTCGAATTGCATGCTGCTATTAAAAAGATAGCTAAAATTAGCAATGGCTTAGTAAGATTCATTTGTTATATTTTTAGAATAATTAGTATTGTATTTTTCTATTACAATTTTACTGAGAATCTAAAACACCGAGCATAAATTAGTATTCAAAAACTATAAAATATCACTCTTTTAGATGTGTAATCCTTTTGATTACTATTATAATGTGACATTTGTTTTTTGAAGTCCTAATATATTTATAAAAACTATTGTTTAAAATGAATGTGTATCATTTATTAAGTAAATACGAATTCACTTCACCTTGAATTATCTTCTAATACAATTTAAAAAATACAGTTATAGATAAGAACATCAGCACATTAATTGTATACTAACCTGTCTAAATTTAAAATCTATTTTACTCTTTATTGGAATGGCATAATCAACTACCACTACATAAACTTTAACTAATATTTAATATTTAATTAATAATTAATTAACAACTACTAAAAGTAAGCTATTTTTAAAAATGCTTGCAAACAAAGGTGTTTAATAGTTAAATGAACTATGTTTTATAGTTTTTGAATATTAATTTATAAATACCTTTCTTAAATCTTTTTAATATTGTGTAATGATTTTAAAGAAAAAATCAATACTTAAATTACTAACTTAAAAATGACAATTTTATGATTAAAATTAAACACAATCAGAGAAATCTGAATCATTTTTACGGTCTATTCATTATAATAGGCTTTCTGTTTTGCGGAGTGTTCACTCAGGTGCATGCTGCAAAAAATAGTTCAGTAAATGAATTTAAACAAACTACCACAGTAACTGGTAATGTTATTAGTGCAGACGATAACATGCCGCTGCCGGGGGTAAATGTTTTTGTAAAAGGTACACAAAATGGTGTTGTTACAGATTTTGATGGAAACTATACCATTAATAATGTTGCATCAGATGCCGTATTGGTATATAGTTTTGTTGGGTTTTCTACAAAAGAAGTAACTGTAAACAGTCAAAGCTCAATCAATGTTATATTAGAAGTAGATGCTCAAACTTTAGACGAAGTTATAGTAGTTGGTTATGGAACAGCAAAAAAGGAAACTTTGACAGGTTCTGTTGAACAAATTAAAGCTGAAGCTTTTGAAGATATAGCTGTAGGTAGTCCTGCATTAGCTCTTCAAGGTAGAACACCAGGTTTAGTTGTTACACGTACTTCTTCTAGACCCGGTGATGAGGGGGTTAATTTTCTTATTAGAGGAGCCTCTTCTATTAATGGTATAGAACCTCTTATCGTAATAGATGGTATTCCTACAATAAATTCATCAACGTTTAATGATATGAATCCCAATGATATTGAAAACATAAGTGTTTTAAAAGGAGGATCTGCATCTATATATGGATCACGTGCTGCAGGTGGTGTTATTTTGGTTACTACTAAAAAAGGAAAAGGAGATGTTAAAGTTGAAATAGGTTCAATTTTAAGGATGGGTACTATAGGTATTCGCCCACCATCACCAACGATGTCTGAATATGGACAACTTTATTTAGCGGCAGTTGATGAAGATTTAGCTTCTGGTAAGCCGCCTCGTTTTTTCTTTTGGAATGATCGTCCAACTGTAGAGAGAATTGCTTCAGGAGATGAAGGTTTTTATGATTTACCTATAAACGGAAATATATGGTTGGGTAATTCAGCTAAATTTGATGAAATGTTTGGTAATTCAAATTCGAGCCAACATAATTTAAGTGTATCGGGCGGCGGAGATAAAAGTAATTACCGTGTTTCAGCCGGATATGATAAAAATGTTGGTGGTTTAAAAGTTGCTGATGATAGTGCAGATAGATATAATTTCTCTATAAATTATGGTCTTGACATCAGCGATAGATTAAGTGTTAATACTAATGTTACTTATTTTCATAATAGCTTTTCAGGACCTGCAGCAGGTTTAGCAAGGGAAGCCGCTACATGGGATGCTCCCTTATTTCCTACGTATAACCCCGACGGACAATATTATGCTAATTTTGGAGGAGTTAATATTACGGGTGATAGAAATGCAATAGCACAAGTTAAAGATGCCGGTCGTGAAAATTATACAAGAGAGCAGTTTAAAATAGCTGCACAGGCTACTTATAAAATAACCGAACATTTAAATGCTACTGGATCTTATGCTATTAGTAAGCAAAATAGCAAATGGCAAAGATATGCAGTATCAGTACCTTTATATAGTTGGCAAGGTGGTTTCTCTAATAATATAAACAATACAACTTTTATTGAAGAAGGAACTGGACCTGATAACAAAGACGGTAACATAACTTATAAGAATTATAAAGGAGCTTTAAATTATAGTAATAGCTTTGGAGATCATAATGTATCAGGACTTGTAGCTGTTGAAGCGGAAAAAAATATAATTGATGAGTATTACATGAGGAGAAATGGTTTTGTTGACTATGGTGTATATGATATAAACATTGGAGCTACAGATCAACTTGTAACCACTTCAGGTGGTGGTAATACCTGGGGGTCATACGGTTATATAGGTCGTGTAAATTATGATTATAAAAGCAAATATTTATTGGAAGTACAAGGCAGACGCGATGGATCTTCAAGATTTGCAGATGGAAAAAAATGGTCTAATTATGGTAGTATATCTGCTGGTTGGGTTTTAAGTGCTGAAGATTTTCTTAAGGATAGTGAATTAATATCATTCTTAAAAATAAGAGGTGGTTATGGTGAATTAGGTAGTACGTCAGGTATTGGTAATTTTGGATATTTATCTACAGTTGGCTTTGGTTCAACTGTTTTTGGTCAAACTAATGCTTCACAACAAGCAACTTCAAGAGCCAGTAGCTTATTTAGCAGTACTACAACATGGGAAAGGATTGCAACAAAAGAAATTGGTGTAGACTTTAGATTGTTTAAGGATAAAATGTTTGGTTCATTTGACCTTTATCAAAAAGAGAATATTGGTATGCTAGTGAGAGGTATTTTACCACAAGTTCTTGGTACCAACGCTCCATATACTAATATAGGGACTCTTGAAACAAATGGTTGGGAAGCAATGTTAGGATGGAGAGATAAAATTGGTGACGATTTAGATTTTACCGTAAGTGCAAACATGAGTGATAGTAGAAATGAAATTACTAAATATGATGGAGCTCAATCAATTGTAGAGAACTTAAATGCTGCATCTGCTGGTAGAAACATATTAGGTAAACCTATTAACTCATTTTATTTATGGGAAACTGATGGTTATTTTGATTCTCAAACTGAAGTTGATGCGTATTATGCAAGTCTTAATCCAGGAGGAATATTACCATCGCAAACTTCAAATGACGCTTTACGTCCTGGAGATATGCGAGTTGTAGATTCTAATGGAGACGGAACTCTTGATAATGATGATTTAACCTACAAAGGAGACAATGCTACTCATTATGTTTATGGTTTGAATTTTAATGTGAATTATAAGAATTTTGATTTAAGTGCATTTTTCCAAGGTGTTCTTAATCATCAAATCTATAGAACAGGTTATTTTGCACAACCTTTCCAAGCAGAATGGCAAAACCAATCTAATACATGGTTAGGCAGAACATGGACTGAAGATAACCGTAATGCAGAGTTTCCTAGATTAACAACCCAACGTGGATTATCGAAATGGAACTATAGAAGTAAAGATCATATATTACAAAACAATAGATATATGAGATTAAAATCTCTAATAGTAGGTTATAATATTAAAGGAGTGAAAATAGGTAATACACCTATCGATAATATCCGAATTTATTTTTCAGGAAATGATTTGTTTGAATTCACCAGTGTAAAAGATGGATATGACCCTGAATTTCAAGCGAGTACTAATGCAAGTGTTTATCCATTTATGCGTACATGGGCATTGGGTTTAAAATTATCACTTTAAGATAACTAATAATAATAAAATCATAAACAAATGAAAAAAATAATATATATAATAATTCCGTGCGTAATGATGCTCTTTACATCTTGTGCAGACGACTTTATTGATTTGACACCACCTGCTTCAATTACTGACGATGTTTATTACACTGAAGCTGAGCATTTTTTAACAGGATCAAACAGATTCTATACAAACTTAATAAGATGGAATGACCAAGATGTATTTTCAGATCATGGTTCCGATTTAGTAGGTTATACGGAAGACAGTGACATGCAAGAATATAGTAGAGGTGACACTCAAGCACCAGCAAATGATAGTTATTATTCAAATGCTTATAATGCTATTAGAGATATGAACCTATTACTATCGAGAGCTGAAGCATATGAAGGAAATGACATAGGTGAGTATGTAGCTGCGACTAAATTTCATAGAGCTTGGCAATATTTCTTTTTAGTACAACGATTTGGAGGTGTAACTATAGTAACAGAACCTCTTGATGTTAATTCGGAAGCATTATATGGACCACGTAATAGTAGATATGAAGTGGTTGCTCAAATATTAACTGACTTAGACGATGCTATTGCTGGTTTACCTGCAGAACAAGATATCGCCTCTGGTGATAAAGGCAAGATTAGTAAATGGGCAGCTATGTCATTCAAAGCAGAAGTACTATTACACGAAGCTACTTGGATGAAATATGTTGGCACTACAACTGATGGTGATGGAACTTCCACAGGTGCTGGTAGTGCTGGTTTTAATGATTCAAATATCAATATCTACCTTCAAGAAGCAGTTACCTTAACTAAAACGGTAATGGATCAAGGTGGTTTTGAACTATGGAATCACAATGCAGATCTTGATAATTTGAGTTCAAATTTCTTATTTAATTTAGAAGATGGTGGCTCTAACCCTGGTGGTTATGATAAGGCTACAAATAATGAGTATATTTTTTACAATAAATACGATTTTACATTCAGACAGGCAGGTACATTAGTAAGTCACGTTTATGAAGGGAGATTAAAACCTAGCAGAAAAATGGTAGATATGTTTTTATGTGATGATGGATTACCAATAGCTCAATCTCCTAGGTTTCAAGGATACGCAAATACACCTGACGAATTCCAAAACAGAGACTATAGAATGAGGGCTTATTTTACCTATCATAAAAACCTTGGTGAAATCCCTCAAAATGGAGATGTTACTTTAAGTGGAACAAACAATTTTGGTTACTTCAATTCAAAATTTATGAGTTGGAAATGGGGAACAGATGAGGCTTATAGAGCAACAACAACTGAAGCCTATGACATGCCTTTTATACGATTGGCTGAAGTATATTTAATGTATGCGGAAGCTTTATATGAATTAAATGGTAGTCTTTCTGATGAAGAAATGGAGGAATCTATTAATTTGGTAAAAGCTAGAGCTGGTTTACCTGGAATAACTAACGCCTTTTTATCTTCTAATAATATGGATATTAAAACCGAAATTAGAAGAGAGCGTACTATTGAACTTTATGCAGAAAGTGCAACAAGGTTTAATGACTTAAAACGATGGGGTATTGCAGAGCAAGAATTAGGTGAAGCAATTTATGGTGCAGTTATAGAAGGTACAGTTTATGAAAGTACACCTGCCTTATACGACCCATCTAAATATGGTTACGGTGAAGAAACTACGACGACAGGAGTTGGTCCAAGAAGATGTCTTGTAGTTCAGCCTTCAGCGATTCGTAACTTTTCAAAAGATGACTATCTATTTCCGGTACCTACATCTCAGACCGGTTTAAATGATGAGTTATTACAAAATCCTGGATACTAGTTTCAGAGAAAATAATTATTTGAGTTAGATTGCAGAACGGCTATAAACTATATGTTTATAGCCGTTTCTATTTTGTTATAATTCCTGTTTGGAGTAAATAAAGAATGAATCCTGAAGCGTTTGGAGTATCGAAAACTTCTAGATATAAATTTTCTTGTACCTATAAAATTCAAACGTAGAGCCACGGATTTTATACAAGAAACTAAGACCTTATTGAGTTGTTAATTCGGATGGTTCCTAAGAATGAATATAGAAGGGTTGTCTATGTTGAGAACTATTTGTGTAAACGAATTGAAGAAGGCTTCTCGATACACCACGCCAAAAAGCGTGGCACTCGAAGTGACGTACTATTAATGATTTTGATTAAAATTTAAATCCATCGTCTGTTCAATGGTTTTTACTAAAGTTTCGCCGACAGCATAGTGTTCTCTAAAAATTAATATACAGCCTCAGAAGTAGCGTGAACTATTCGTTTAAACAAATTGAAGAAGGCTTCTGGATACACCACGCCAAAAAGCGTGGCATTCGAAGAGACGTGCATTTTATACTTTAACTAAGACCCTTATTCTGTCGTCAGTTCGAGTGGTCTCGAAGAATGAGAGATTGTATCGAGAACTTTTCGCGTACTGAAGGTTCTCGATACACTTTTTTATTTCTCTGCATCTTAGAAAAAAACACTCTCAATACTAAATTTTATTTAAAATGCACTAAGAGTTTCTATTGTATTTGATACACTTTAAAATTATCTACAGTCATATGGTTTTTAACCGTTCTTAAACCAAAATAACCTGATGTATAAGGGTTAGAATCAACAAAATCAACAAACAATTCATTATCTCTGTAGTATTGTATAACACCATTATGTGCTATTATTTTGATGTGATATCTTTTATTAGGGGCTAACATGAATTTTGTATCAGACAAATCATGTTCATCAATTAAAGGACGCTCTCCATTACCTACGTAACGTCTAAATCGTGTAGTACCATTGTCATTCCCTCCTACTCCCATATAATATAATTGGAGTGCATCATAATTCGAAAATTTACCACCACGTTTCTTAGAATCTGCAAACAAGTTTGTTGGATTTTTAGGATCAGACGCCATCCAAAAACAATTCAAATCAGACACTCGATCGTTAGCACCTCCATCTTGGATGATAAACACATCATATTCAATAACGATTGAGCCTTCAAATTTATGGTCTAACCAAACCGTGCAACCAGAATCATCGTTAATTTCTAATTTACTTTTATTAATTGCTACACTACCTTTTGGCATTTGCTCTACAACCCAATTATCCATTCCATTATCAAAATTCTCTTCAAAAACAAGTTCAGTAGCAAAGGTTTTTCCTTTTATTTCTATGCCCTTAGTATCATTATTACATGAAGATAAAATACCTAACACCAATGCTAAAACAATGAAATTTGTGAATTTTTTAGAATATAACATGTTCTTTATAGTTTTAATTTACTTGTTTGATTAATACTAAACTCCAAGGAGTTATGGAATGCTTAATAGTTAAAACCCCATTTTTATTTGCTTTAACAAATTCTTTTTTCATGGTATTAGCATAGTCTTTCATTACCTTAACCTCTTCTCTTGTTGGTGGTTCAGGTTTACCCATTGTTTCCCAAAAATTATGAATATTACCGTGGTCTTTATCTAAAATTTCTATTTCAAACATACTCCCAGCTTTTAATCCTGTTAACGTGAAATCTAAATTTTTAGCCGTTCCTGTTTCACGTTTATCTCTTCCTGAAGGTACTGCATTTTGATATTCTTTAGGGTAATTATAAGCCAAGGCTACAATGTTACCATCTGATGATTTTTTAGAAACAAAAAGGTAATCATCTTTATATAATTTTTGATCACCTAACTGATGTAACATTCTATACGCATGATACGATGGTTTAACCAACCCTTGAAAATTAATCATTCCAAAACCACCATGAAAAATACTTGAAGCTCCACCTTTTTCTTCAAAGATATCAGTAAACGTCCAAAAAGCTAAAGAATTTGTTAACCCTATACAATCTAAATTTGTTTTTACAATATATGCAGCTGCGGGTAAACGATCATGCATTGCATCTCTACTACTTGGACTGGTATTCCATTCTGTAAGATGAATTTCTACATCTGGAAAATCACTTTTAGCAATCGTTTTATTCAACCATTCTAAATCTAATTTTGTTGACTTTACAAAGCGTGTTAGTCCCCTTCCCTTTCCTGTTTCTGGATTAAATGCATAATCAGTTGGATAAGGATGGCAACTTACAAAATCAACAGGTAAATTTTCTTTTTTACAATAGTTGAGAAAATCTTCTATCCATACGCCATGCCATTCTAAAACGTTAATATCATCCGCTTTAAAAACAGCATCTGAAACATTATCATTTACAAGTTCGCCTTCAAAACGATTATCTGGCACAAAATTACTGGTTGATGGACCTCCAACTTTAAGCCTATTATCTACAGATCTAACAGCTTTAACGGACTGTTTGTATAACTCAAAATATTGTGATTTGGTTGCATCCCAAAACCCTCTATGTAAATTAGGTTCATTCCAAACTTCAAAATACCATGTTAAAACCTCATCTATTCCATAACGATCAACACAATGTTGGGTAAAAGCTTTAATCAAGTCATGCCATTTACCAAATGATTCTTCATTGGGAGTAATATTACCTTTCCACCACATTGTGGTTTTAGAATTCTCAGCGGCTATACTTTTTGGAAAAAAACCTAGTTCTAAAAATGGTTTCACATTTAAGTCTAACATTCTATCAAACAAATCATCAATATACTGCCAGTTATAAACGGTTTTTCCCTTTTCTTGAAAAACGGGAAACATATCATCATGAAAAAGTCCATGAAAACGAACATATTCGAACCCACAATTTTCTTGTACTTGTTCTAACTGTTCTAACCATCCTGCTCGTAAGCCTTCATTGGCACGACCCGCACCAACCATTTTACTCCAAAAATGATCAAATTTCTCTCCTTTCACTTGAGCATCAATTTGTATGTTTTTTTGTGCGTTAATTAAAAAACTACTTCCCAAAATTAATCCTAAAACTACTATTTTTAATATTTTCATTATTACTATTTTTTACTGTTCATTCTCTTTTATTAATACTTATACTCAGGCACTTTGTATTCCATTATTTCTTTGTAATTCATTCCTTTTTTCACACCATATTGATTCATTTTTGATTCCAAATGTTTTATGGGTTCCATTATTGCTTTATCAATGTTTTTTGATGAAATCAAAATCGTTTCTCCCTTTTTTAAATCAATACGAAATTCATTTTCTGAATTTTTTACTATTTCAATTTTTTTGCCTTTATTTATTTGAATGGCGTTAGTCCAATCTAAAACTTTTAATACACACGGTTTACCAGATAAACTTTTTATGGATACCCATTCCGTTTTACTATCATTCCGCTTTGCACTCACTAAAAAACCACCTTGAGCCCGTAAATTTTGAAAAGATGCATCTTTCCACGCATCTGGAACTGCTGGAAAAACGCGAATTTTATCTCCCCAACTTTGTAATTGAAATTCCATAATAGATGTAGCAGCACTCAGAGGTGTTTCTATTACTGGATTTTTACCATTCCCTTCCATATAAAATGTATTGGGTAATAAAAGAGCCGTTCCTATTTTACCATTTAAAAAATGTTGCATAATGCTATTCGCCTCATTCCCTTTTCCCAAGGCTGCATATAATGACGCTGCCCCCGTAAAGGAGTAACCTACCAATTTTGCCCCATCTTCGATTTTATGCCAATGAATAACTGATTTTTCAACCAATGCTCGATCTTTAGGTGCGTCTGGATTTAATTGAAATAAAGGGTATAATGCCAATAAATGTGAATAATGCCGATGTGACATATCTACAGGTTGATTACTCCCAATCATTAATCCATTTTCATCCACAGGATAATCAATTAGGTCGTTAAGCGTTTGTTTCCACGCTATAATACCTTCAGGGTTTTTATTAAATTTTTCGTTAGAATCAATCAAAGAATTTAATAACCATCGTAAAATTGACAGGTTGTAATTTGTATTTCGAAAAGTTTTAAACCCTTTGTATTCTGGTGAACCCATTGCTGTTAACTCAATTTCTCCCTTCTCATTTCGAATCATATGTTTTTTATATTTCTCTAAAATTTTAATGGCTTTAGGCACCCACTTCTTTTGAATGGCCTCATCATCACCCTTATAATTATAATACAACCAATAATTGTGTGTAGCCCAAGCAAAATCTCCCAAACTTTTTCCACTTTTATTTTCAACCATATACTCAAAGTGAGTATCTATTAAATGAATAAAATTTTCCGCAATATCTAAATGATTACTGGTATTAAATGGCCAATAAGTCAATTGTACGTTTAAATTCCACCATAAACTTGGCCAACCCGTATTTTTATAAAAAGGTCCCATTAAATCTAATGCAGGACCATCAGCACGAGAGCTAGCTGCCATTTTATAAATTTGAATCCAGTAGAAAGATTCCATCTTGGCATCTGGCATTGTTATAAATGATTTTTTATAATAATTATGCCACCAATCGCTATGTGTTTTTATAATAGTTTCTGCTTTTAAACCCATAGCATCTTTAACTGTGTTAACTGCTACTTTAGCCGAAACATTGGCCGTTGGAACTTCATTTGCAATGGCTACAAATAAAGTAGAGTTATTTTTTGATGTATTCGATTTTTTCTCTTTCCAAGCCGTTGCATAATCTCCTCCAGCCAATAAGGATTGTGTACAAATGGAAATACCATTTTCCACAGTAATTATGGGTTTAGGATTTGGTTTATAGCTTAATGTTTGTGGATGGTCTGGTTTTGCATATACTCTTGGTGTAATGGGATTACCCGCTAACCATTCCCATTTATAATCAACATTTTTATTAGTCTTTCGTTCTGTTGAACTGATTTCAATAATATTCATCATTCTATCATAAGGTGTAAAGGCTCTAAAGCTTATTTCACCTAAATCTGTATAAATAATACCTCGGATTTCGGCATTCCATAAATCTTGACGAATGGTAGCTGAAATAATTTTACCAACAGGATACAATGCCATTCTACCAACATCTAACCTCGAGAAATCATATAGGTTATACCCTTTAACACCCATAGATGTTTTTTTATGAGGAGCTCCTCTATGATCGGTAACGTCTTGTCTTCCCATATGAAAATCAATACGGTTCTCACTCATAGTAGCATAAACCATCATACCTACTTGACCGTTTCCTGTAAAAGCACCTTCATTCCATTGCATGGGAATTTCTTCCCAAACCAAGTCATGTTGTCCTAAAAATTTAGGCCAATCAATGTTGTCAATAACCTGTCCTTGCAACCGAAAAAAAGTTAATAAAACAATGACTAAAACTGTACTTCTAAAATTTGATTTAGAAATCATATAAATTATTTATTTATAATTAAGGAATTAATCGATAATGCTTGTACTTCAATTTCAAATAACTGTTCCCCTATTTTAAAATTTAGATTTTTATTCGTTTTATCAGGATTGTTAACTAAAAGCATAACACGGCCATCTTTTAACTGAAAGGCCAAATGATTTTTCCCTTTAGAAGATTTTAAATAATGATCACCTGGTTGCAAAAAGTGCGATAAGTGTTTAAATAAATAAAACTCATCGGTATATGTAACATTTTTAGTTACTTTATCTATGACTACCATTGAGTTTTGTGGCCATCCCCAAGCACTTTTTCCTGTTTCATCTAATACCATATTCCAATACATATGAGATCCTGCTCCATTGTTAAAAAAGTGTACCAATGTTTCCCAAGAACGATCGAAAGCTGTCCAATCATTTTCTCCTTCTCCACACTTATTCTCCGTTTGCATGTATTGTAAATCTGGATACTCTTTATGTATCGTAGGAATAGCTTTAGAGCCGCCCCATTGAAAACCAACACCCTTTATATATTTAGCTGACTTTTTATTATCCAAAATGGTTCTAACATAATTCGGATTACTATAATTAATAGTTCCTAACCAAATTTCTGTATCTAAACCATCATTTTCTAATTGAGGGCCTAAGTATTCTCCAATAAACAATGAGAAATCTTCAGCACGCCAAGTACAACTAGGCCAGTTTGGTGCATAGGCAATTTCATTTTGTGGTTGTATTGAAAATAAATCTATCCCTTCCTTTTTATAGGCCTTAATAAATTTTGAAAAATACAGGGCATATGCTTTTAAGTACTGGTCTTGCATTTTAAATGCAGTAGCATTACTCAATATTTGAGCACCAGGATTCATTCTATTTCCATTTGACCTATCATTCCAATCGCCTGCACGTAAAGAGTAATGTTCATTCACTTTCATCCAAGCTGGAGGTGTCCATGGTGATGCCCATATTTTTAAATCTGGACGGTTTTTTAAAGCGGCTTTTAAATAGGGTATCAAAATATATTTATCTCTGTCTATATTAAAATCACGCATAACAAAATCTCCTGGAACATCATCGTGAGAATAATAACTTAAGGCATAATCAGAAGCACCAATTGGTATACGGCACATTGAAAAATTACAGCCGTCTTTTGAAAAAAGAGCTTTTATAACTTCCTTAGCACCTTTATCATCTAGCCTCTGAATAGCTTCCCAACCTAACTCATTAAAAGCACCACCAATACCATCAACTTTTTGCAATACACTGTCCGTATAAACAGTGATATCAACCTTAGATTCACTAACCTTCTTTTTAAGAAACTTCTTAGGCTTAACCCAACGTTCTGAAGCTGTTGTATAAATTAATTCTACTTTTTGAGCATATAATAAATTAGAGACTAAAAGCACCAACATGAGTACCGTGTAATTTATCTTTTTCATCCTATTTGATTTAAATTAGTTTTGTGATTTGATTAATTTTCAGTCGAGAAAACAGCAGCAGGTAATCCCTCCTTATTATATAAATTAGCACCTTCAGGATTACCAGACCAAGCATATCTAACTTGTTTTGGATGTGCTACTGATGCATTCCAAACTTCTATTTTATTTTTAGATATTATTTTTGCTTCTGCGGGTTTCCAGTTCCCCTCTTGATCCAAAATCTCGAACCACTTTAAAGGTTCTTGTACGGCCACAGTAGGGTTCATCAACTTTTTATTACCTACCATTAACCCTGCTCCTACTTCACTAAATTCAATTTCAATTTTATTACCTATAATTTCTTTGGTAACATATAATGGTCCACTGACTACCGGAATATCAATGTGATAATCCTTCTTCAATGCCCAAAGAGCTAAACGTTTACCTGCATCCATTTTATTATGAGGATGTATGTCTTTTGCCTCACCAATATCATATAATACGGCCATACCCGTATTTGGCAATTTTAACGTTCTACGTAATTTATCATTCACTGTTGCCCATCCTTTATCTGCTTTATCATTACCACGCTTACAGGCGGCCAACTGTGCCCAATAAAAAGAGAAATCACCTTGATTCCAATCTGCTCTCCAACTATTTATCATCGTGGTAAACATCTTTTCATATTCATTTGGCATATTTACAGCGTTACTTTCACCTTGATACCAAATGGCTCCTTTAATAGCATACGGTATAACAGAATAGAGCATGCCATTATATAATGTTGCAGGTACTTGTCTGTCTTTTCTAGGGTGGTCAGCAGGTTTTGGCTTTCTGCCTTTCTTGCCTTTTTCTATCCATGCAGTTAATTTTTTCTCAAGCTCAATATCTACATAGTCTTTGGCATCCAGCTTTTCTATGGTTTCTTTAAGTTCTTTTCTGTTCGTTTGAAAATATTCCTTTAAGTTTTCATCTGCTAAAAAAGCTTCTTCTGAAATCCAAGGTTGAATTCTTGATCCGCCCCATGAACATTCTACCAATCCGATGGGTACATTTAATTCCTTGCGTAATTCTTTAGCAAAGAAATAACCGATCGCTGAAATTTTCTTAACATCTTCTCCCTGTGCACTAACCCATTGCCCAGTAAAATCAGTTTGTTTTTCGTATAAAGATGTATTTTGAAGTACTTCAATATGACGCAGTTGGTTGTCATTTGCATTTTTAACCTCTTCTCTTATATACGCTACTAATGGTTGATATTTTGGTTCTTTGGAATCATGTATAAATTTTTCCAAAGCAAAATCCATATTAGATTGTCCCGTACAAAGCCAAACTTCACCTGACAATACATCGTTTATAACCAATTCATTTTTACCTGTTATTGTGATTTGAAAAGGACCTCCTGCTGCTGGTGTTTTTAATTTTAATTTCCAAGTACCATCAGTATTTGCAATCGTTGTAGCCTTTTCACCCCAACTCCCTGAAATTTCTATTTTCTCATTAGGATCAGCCCAACCCCATATTGGAATCTCAGTATCTCGTTGAATGACCATATGATCCGTAAAAAGTGCATTTAATTTCACATCTGCAATCAAAAATTGTGGTATAAACAATAGAAGGAGTATTATAATTTGACTGTGTTTTTTCATTTGAATACGAGTTTATAATTATAGTGTTCTATAAATAGTTTATTTTAATTCTTTTGTAATTAATCGTGCTACTTCTTTTCCTTGTTGTGTAAATCCTAAATCATTATAATGGACATTTCCAGGTTCTTGTGCCCATATCTTAGCATTTGGTTTTGTAAATGAATAAAGATCGTTTATTATAATGTCTGGATACTTCTTAAGCACCTCCAACGCGGCTGTATTAAATGTAACACTATCTCCTTCAAAACGTCCTTTGGCATTCTTTGGGACCGGTGTTGTGGTAGCAAAAATCAATTTAGCCTTTGGAAAGTTTAGTTTTAAATACTTACATATTTCATTGAGGTTCTCTTTGTATTCACGTATCCATGAAACTTGTTTTCCGTTTGCTTTGTTTAAATTTTTACCTTTCAAATATTTTAGATCATGTAAACCCACATTAAAATGAATTAAATCCCATTTAAAATTCCATCCTT
The DNA here is from genome assembly GCF_003449015.1 of Aureibaculum luteum. Lineage (GTDB taxonomy): Bacteria > Bacteroidota > Bacteroidia > Flavobacteriales > Flavobacteriaceae > Aureibaculum > Aureibaculum luteum. The sequence goes on from NZ_QRGD01000004.1 coordinate 98,867, forward strand.
TTTCTAAACCTGGTTGAAACATTTTCTCTTGCAGTTCTTCCATATTTTCTATAAAATTATGACTTGAACCTCCATTTTTGAACAGACGAATAACTGTGGCTTTGTTATTCAATTCTTCTCTAACCGACTGAGAATATGCAATTGAAATGGAGTCGCCATATATGAATACATTAGGTAATCCTTTTTTAGGATGTACATACTTAAAAGCCTCTGTTTTATAAACAGATCCCATAGTACCACATAACTTATCCCAAATTAACCTGCATATTTCCTCATCAGAATTTCTATCCTTAAGAGCTGCAAATACAGCTGGAGACATCCCCGCACTTATAGCACTAAGACCTAGAATTTTTATAAATTCTTTACGTTCCATTGATATTATTTTTTTAAGTAAGCTCTACCCAATAACTTATTCTATATTCCATACTTTAATTTTATTCTTACCTATTTTTAAATTTTCAAATGGGCCAACTATCGGAATCTCTTTTGTTCTTATTTTTCCAAAAAAGTCTTGGTTAATAGTTATTGGTGAACCATCTCTATTTTCAAATGGTGTTTCCGATTGAAATGCAGCTCCCAATAATGCGGTAGTAACTAATTGGGTTTTCACACGTTTAAAACTCTCATCCACAGTCATATTCAAATAGTAACCATCGCCCTCTTTAGTCAGACTAATTGCTGGATTTAAAGTTCTATTCTCTAGAAAATTCGTTTCAATAGTTGATGGTAGTGCTTTGTTTACATAAAGATTACCATCTATAAAAACAGGAAATTTTTGTTTGTTGTAATTATTGAGACCACCTGGTGATTTCCATTGGTATGTGGCTGATGGAAAATCATTATAAGCATTTAAACCATAAAACTGGCTTTTATTCAACGTATCGTTATTGGCGGCAAAAATATTATTGTAATATCGGTCATCTCCAAGAATAACAGTCATCATCCCAAGAACTTCTGTAGAATGTGGAAAATGATAATGTGTAAATCGATTACTCGCCGCACGCATTTGTACATTTCCAGCAATTAGATTATTTATAAAAGCCGTTCCTTGTGAAGCATTAAGAATTCCATTTTCAGACAATAGTATATTGTTGTCAATAATCATTGGACCGTGATTAACCTCTATAAATAAATCTTGATCTTCATTATTATATAAGAGATTTCCCGTTACGCGTGCTCCTTGTGCCTGCCAATCGAGCCATATTCCACGATGATTATCATGAATGAAATTATTTTTAATAATAACATCAATAGCTGCATGTAGTTTTATGCCTCCTATTTCCCATCCATCAAATTGCTTTTTTACATTAATATTATAAATGTGATTGTTGCTTATTTCACTAAACACACCTCCTAAATGACCAATAATCCCACCTTGTTCACAGTCTCTTATCGTATTATTTCTGATAATATGAGAACCTATTGTTTCTTTAGACCACCCCAATTGCAACGCTTTAAAAACAACTTCTCTTTCACGTTGTGTTCCGTGTTTTTTTTGGTCTCGTTTCCATAAATTTTGACCTGAAGCTCTTTCTTTACCTATTACAATTCCTGAACATTTTGAATCAGAAATTACATTATCTTCTATAATCCATCCTTTACTCCAATTTGGACCAATTAATCCCTCTTGCTCTGCTGTTGGAGGTGCCCATTGTGTAGCCGCTTGAGCCATTTTGAATCCACGAACCGTTATATAATTAATTCCTGTATTTTTAGGAAAAAATACAGTTGGTCTTACATTTATTTCAACCAACTCTTTGTTCGGATTTATCCCATTTAAATTAGCATAAATTGTAGTAGTCTCTTGATTACTTTCGCAATACCACTTGTATTTAGACCCTTCTGTATCTGTTGCTCTTTTTAATGAAGTTTCTGAAAACACCTTCGCCAAACTATCAATTTCATAAAGTGCCTTACCATTTATATATACTTCACCGAGATGATGATCTCGTCCATAAGTCTTCGTTAACCAATCTCCATAAACAATTTCTTGATAGGGATTAAAGTCACCAAAAAAATCATTATTTAAAACAACTTTCCAAACGGTTCCTTTGTGCTTTTTCCATGTTTTAATATGTTCCGAACCTTTAATCCAAACCTCTTCATTTTCTGCTGCTTGATACACAATTCTATTACTATCATTTATTCCTCCAAAACGGGGATTTACCCATTCTCTATAAATTCCTTCATGCACGGTTATCACATCCCCTGGTTGAGCGACTTTTGCTGCTTTTGAAATGGTTTTAAATGGGGCTACTTTACTCCCTTCATTAAAATCGTTCCCTTTTTTTGAAACGTGGTATTCTTTTGCCTGAAGTAGTAATGAAAATAAAAGAAATGATAATAATGTAAATATGCTCTTTTTCATTTTCGATCTATTTTAATAATTGTGATATAAGTTTTTAAATTTCACAGGTAAATTTTTAAAATCAGATTTTGATAATTAATCCAACGACATCCACGTTACTTGTTTCCAATTTTCTTTAATAAAAGGCTGTGGAGTACCATCGGTTGATCTCCCATTTTTTATAATCTCTGTAATTTTTTTTGTTAAGTGATTAACAACATCAGGATGTTTAAAATAAAGGTTGACTGTTTCCCCTGGATCATTCTTAATATCATAAAGCTCATATGTCGCTTCTCCTTTTTGAGGCATTACGATGACAGGTTTCAAAGAACCTCCTGAACCTCTTAACATATTTAACTTCCATTTACCTTCTCTAATTGCAAAATGACCTGTAAACGAATGATGAATTACTGCTCTATCTAAACTTTGATTTTCATTCGAATCTTTCATTAAGTCATATAAACTATAACTATCTTCACCTGCATTATCTGGCAGCGTAACCCCAACAATATCTGCTATGGTTGCTAAATAATCTGATTGGCAAACTGGTGAATTACTTTTTTTACCAGCCTCTATAACATTTGGCCAACGCATTAAAAAAGGCACTCGGTGTCCTCCTTCATAAATATCACGTTTTCCACCCTTAAAATTTAAACTACTATAATGTTGATACGTATCTCTTTGGTATGCGTAATTGGATTCAGCTCCATTATCAGATGAAAATATGACCAAGGTGTTTTCTTCCAAACCATTGGCTTTTAGGGCCTCTAATACTTGCCCAATTCTATAATCAGTTTCTTCCATAAAATCCCCATAATTTCCACAAGTACTGCGGTCTTGAAAATCAGGATGTGTACAATGTGGTAAGTGTGGACTTGTTAGTGGTAAATACAAAAAGAAAGGCTTATCATTGTTGGGTTCACTTGCCGATTTATTAATATAATCAACCGCTTTATTGGCTAAGGTTTCTAAGACCAACTCATCATTAAACGAAGGAGCCACCTCAACAAAACCTCTATCTCGTTCTGTTTGATATGGCGGTGTCATTCGATATGTGCGTGGGGTTACATCCAATTTCTTTTTAGTAAATAGTATTGGCGGATCTACTACCCTATCATTTTCTAAAAAAGTTAATATTCCATAATTCATAGAAGCAGGAATACCATAAAAATAATCGAATCCTTTTTCAATTGGCCCATCTGTAAATGGTTTTGACCAATCTCTATTATCACTTTTTAAATCTCCTTCAAACTCCATTTGAAGATGCCATTTACCTATCATTGCTGTTTGATAACCATTCGCTTTCAACATGGAAGCAATGGTCATTCGGTCTTTTTCGATTAAGCAGGGGCCATCGGCTCTTAATACGCCTTTTTTTAATGAGGTTCTCCAACTATAACGTCCTGTTAATAAACTATATCTGGAAGGCGTACATACGGCATCGCTACTATGACCATCAGTAAACGTTATTCCTTCATGAGCCAATTTATCCATATTTGGAGTCTTAAATTTGGCTTCAGGATTAAGAGCACTCACATCGCCATACCCTTGATCGTCCGTATAAATAATAATAATGTTAGGTTTGATTTTTTGAGCTGAACAAGCCAAAAATCCACATAATAAAAACAATAAAATACTGATAGAATGAATGGATTTTAAGGCTCTTTTCATTTTATATCTCATAATTGTATTTTTTAAATCTATTTGGACGCTATTTTTTCGATATAGACATAGTATGCAGGATGCACCCGGTCGTCCTCATCAATTAACTGTGCTTCCATGTCATATTTACCCGCAGGAATTTTCCCTTTGAACGTCACTTCATCTTGTCCTTTAGTAATTTCTATTGTCTTAGAAATATTTGCAACATATAAAAAAGCTTCTTTAAAATCTGACTTTATACTAGCAGGTGAAGTTTTATCATACTCAACAGCTTCTTTTTGTGCAGGAAATGTTGCATTAATTGCCAATCCACTTTCTCGAGGAAATCTACGTAAACTAATAGCGTACTCACCATCTTCAACAAATTCAATTTTCCATTTTCCACCAGCTTTTGTTCCTGTAATTGCCCCATTTTGATGCCATGAACCACTGTATTTACCAACAATCATATCATGAGCTGAAATACGACTAGGATTTTCTTTTGGAGACCCTACTTTAATATAAGCATATTGTTCATTAACACCTTCATCTACAAATGATTCCCACCACTTTTCATATCCAACTGCCAACCGTGATGCCACCTCTGGATGTGCATCAATAATATTATTTTCTTGACCTAAATCTTTACGCATGTCATAAAGTTCTTTTCCATCAACTAAACGCCAATTATCATCCATTACCGTATATTTTCTATACTTGATTAGGTTTTGTTCGCGTTGCGTATCCATGTACAAAATCCTATTTTCCCATAATGCATTTTCATCCGTTAAAAGTGGTTTAAAACTTTTACCATCTAGCGGTTTTATAGGATTAAAATCTAAACCTAGTAAATCTACAAATGTGGGTAACAAATCATAATGAGCAACCAGTTTATCAATATCTTTACCTCCAGTTAGTTTTCCATCAGGCCAACGGATATATAGCGGCACGCGATGTCCTCCATCATATTGGCTTCCTTTTCCACCTCTTAGCCCAGCATTATAAGTACCTCGCCCAGCTGAAGTTCCATTATCAGTAGTAAAAATTAATATGGTGTTATCTAAAATATCTAAGTCATCCAGTTTGTCTTCTAACCTCTTAAAGTTATCATCCATATTGGTTATCATTCCATAAAACCGTTTTAATCTTGGATTCAATTTTTCAAAATCTTTCCCTTGATACATGTCAAAGTATTTTTTAGGGAGATTGTAAGGGGAATGGGGTGCATTTGTAGAAATATAACAGAAAAAAGGGTTGTCTTTATTGGTTTCAATAAAACGTAACGCATTATCAAAAAATACATCGGTGCAATAGCCTTCATATTTTTCCATTTTTCCATTGTGCCAATAGGTATCATCAAAATAGTCATTACCCCAATAATCAGGTCCTTGACCTATACCTCCACCACCATGACGAACCACTTCATGAAAGCCTCTATCTTCTGGACGATAGGGATAATTATCACCTAAATGCCATTTTCCAAACATGGCATTGGTATACCCATTTTGAGCAAATATTTGAGGTAAAATAACTTCATCTTCAAAAAGAATGGACCGTCCATTTATAGTATGAAATACATTTACCCGATTACTATGTCTTCCTGACATTAAAGCACCTCTTGTTGGTGCACAAGTGGTAGATACGTGATAATTGGTAAATCGTATGGACTGCGTATACAATTTATCAATAGTTGGAGTTTTAATATACGGATTACCTTCACAAGCTAAATCGCCTTTACCTTGATCATCAGTAATTACAATGATAATATTTGGTTTTTGTTTTGCATTCTTATTCACTTGAGCATATAAAATAGTGACATGCATTAAGCAGGAAGTGAACACTAGAAATAATAATCTACTTTTTTTCATTTTAATCATATTAGAGAGTAACTTTTTATCTGTTCGTCCATTATTTTGTTTGGTTCCATAACCTGTAAGGATCATCATTTTGTTCCATTTGCTCTAATAACAATGCTTCCATCTCGGCCAATTTATCGGCATACTTCGGGTTTTCAGCCAAATCAGTTTCCATTGCTCCTTTTTTATGATGTTCAGGTAAATATTCATTTGGATTTTCCGCTAAATTAAATAGTTGTGTTTCACGTACAGCCCCATCCATCACATCATATTTTATGAGCTTCCAATCCCCTTTTTTAACAGAACGCATGCCAGGTTTTGTTCCTCCCGCATAAACACCATACATTACATCTCTAACCACATCTTCTTCCCCTTTCAACACTGGAACAAAGCTTTTACCTTCAACAGTTTTAGGTGCATCAATGCCTGCCAAATCACATAACGTAGGCAACACATCTAACAAATAAATATTACCATTAACTCGCTTCCCAGTGGCTAAGCCTGGGCCTTTAATTATAAAAGGTACACGCCAAGTATGCTCATATAAATTTTGTTTTCCCTGTAAACCATGTCTCCCAATGGCCATTCCATGATCAGAGGTGTAAATAATATAAGTATTATCTAATTCTCCTAAATCTTCTAACTTTTTCAATACTTTTCCCAATTGATTATCAATGTTTTCTGAACACGCATACTCTCTACCCAATTCATTTCTAATCGTATTTTCATCTCTATTTTTCCAAACCCCACTTACACGTTCTTCATCTCTAAGTTCCGGATGCCCATGAAAAAATGGGTGTGCTGGAAGGTAATTATCCTGTAATTGAGGTTGTTTTTCATTTAGAGCCGGTAGGCTATTTTTATCCTTATGATTAGTAGCTCCATATTTTTCTAACAATTCTGGAGTACCATTTCGAGTATCGTGGGGATGTGAAAAACCGAAGTAGATAAAAAAGGGATCTTTTTCTTTCGTTTGTTCTCTAGCTCCTAAATAATCTAAGACTTGAGTTGCATGCCATGCACTACCACTTTCTTCGGTACCACCACGCTTAGTTGCATCATGCACCACACTAAATTGTTTATTTGCACCAGGATAAGAATTTCCTTTTTTACATGTACGCATTGTTTTATACCCTGCCCTATTAAAAACAGCTCCAATGGTTTGCTCGTCTAGCTCATGGGGATCCGTTTGTTTTTGAAATTCAGCACTAGGCGGCAAATGCCATAGTGTACGACCGGTCATAATCATATGACGCGAAGGCGTACAAACAGCTCCATTCATAGACCCCATTTGCCTTGCTTGATCAAAAACAATTCCTTCATTTGCCAATTTACTAATATTGGGTGTCTCCAAAATAGAATTAGGATCATAGGTTTGTAAATCAAATGCAGATTGATCATCAACTAAAACAAAAAGAAAATTAGGTCTTTTTTGTTCTTTCGGCGTTTCAACTTTTATTCCTTGCTTATTTTTACAATTGTAAAAAACTACTGACAATAAGCATATTAACACCACTTGTTTTATGTACTGCTTCATAATTATAAATTATTTATTTAGATTTAGCTATTTCTGTTTTTACTACTATATCGTTAACACGTTCTTCCATGATTATTTTAAAATCAGATTGTTCAAAATTCTCAATGTGTATATACTGTTCTCTACCATCCTTTAAATAAATGGTTAATTGATCGGCTGTTTTACATACGATTTTATCTATCTTACTTTCTCCTTGATAGGGTTCAATAACATTTAAAAACACGACTTCTTTTTCGTTAACTCTTACTCCATACGTCTTACGGTTAGGATTGTTTCTAATATCTCGTTGTTTACCCCCATTTGGATAGCTGCTTAACAAAATTTCTGCTTTTTTGGGCCAAATAGAATAAACATCTAATTTATTTCCCTCTTCATCAAATTCTATTTTAGTTCCTTTCTTGGTTGTATACCATTGTGCATTTTTAAAATACGTATAGGGAGAATCTTCATTAGTACTTAATAGCTCTAAACTTTTTCCTTGCTTTTTAGCACCGGAAATTGACTTAAAACCAACAGGATGTAGTAACCAATCGTAATTATGTTTTTTATTAGATTTCATATAATCAGCAATTACCACATAATTATCAGTAACAATAGACAACCTTCTTTGCTGAATAGGATTAAAATCAGACGCGTAATCAGTGTCATCCCAAGGTGGAAATTTATCTGCATTCCACTTTGGAATAATCCGCCATCGAGCATTGGTTTCTACAGCACTTGCTTGCATCATTTCACCTTTAAAAAATAATAATTGTTCGGATGGTACAGCCTCTTGTTGTAGTTCATCAACAATAACCATATTATGTGTAGCTGATGTTTGTACGCTTTCTTTATATCCCGGATTGCCATAGCCAAACCACACCATTTCTGTTCCAAAATATTTATGTCCATTTCTATCTAATGCAATTAAGCTTGCCCTATCAAAATGTCCGTGCCAACCACCATGTGTTCCGTATTTTAGATAGGCTTGAATCTGATCTTTAGGTGTCTTAGTCTTAGGTTGCGATCGTAATGCTACTAAACCTACATTGGGCAAAAAACTTGATTCAGTTCTTGGATCTTTTATTTGTGGTAATTCAGGTATTCCGTACATTAAGGACACCCATGATTCTCTCTTGGTTTTATTAATTACCCACGCTAAATCATCAATTTTATATTCACGATATGCGAGTTCATAAAATTCGTTAGGTTCTTTTAAATTGGAATCATTACTTGAGACGACATAAGCATTTTCATCCATCATAGGTATATATGGTGTTACCATATCTTCTAGGCCTCTAGTATTTTTTCCTGTGGGGCCCCAGTTATCAAACTTCATACCTGCAAAGCCTTCTTTAACATTGTCAAAATCTTTACTTTTAAATGCTGCGGGAAAACGTCTATGATATAAATCGAGTCCGTAGTTTTCAAATGCTTGTGACACTAAAGTATAACGTTGTGTTACCAAATAACAATAATTGGCTGTACCTTCAAACCACCAGCCATCGGCCATAACTCCTTTTCCAATCTGATCTGCCATACCACCATCGGCCTCAATTAAATAATCAACCTCAGCCATATCTTGTAAAAAAAGAGCAACTAGTATAGCACCTGCATTAGCACTTGCTTGATGGTTCATAATACCTAAACCATTCATGTGCTCTTTATTCAATTTTAAATAATAACGAAAAGTGTTGTTAATATTTTCTCTATCGGACGTTGTTAAGCTCGGTTCATTATAAACAACATCACAAGCTGCAGCTAAAAACAAAAAGAAATTACCTTCATGTACTTGCACCCCATTCGTTGCTGCACCTATCGATAAATAACCTTTATTTTTATCAGTAACAATTTTTATAAAAGTGATTAATTTATCTCTAAATTCTAGATTACCTGTTAGTTTATAAGCTAAGGCTAGTTTAAATGCCTTTTCGCCGTCACTAGCACTATAATTTAAACTTGACCAAACTTTTGTTGGACGTGGCTTTGTAATAATTTTAAGTTCCGGAAACTCAAAATGATCAAGCTCCTTTAACATGATTTCTAAATTATCATTAGCCCAATTATAATTCTTTATTTTTTGATTAGTTTCTTCAAATATGGTATCAGTTACTAATAAAAACGGATGTGGTTTCGCACGAACTGAAATAAACGATAAGGTTTCTAAGGTGTTGTTATCCTTATCTTTTAAAACAATAAAACTAGATTCATAGCCACCTACAGGAATTCTATCACTAACAATAACCGAAAGTTGACCTTCAAAGCTTTTATTGGCTTCTAAGACTACTTCTGTAGCACTCAAGATTGTTCTACATCCTAATTGCCTTGGATTTTTTACACTTAAAAAATAGGTTTGACGCGTATTTGTTGTGTTTTTTAATTGAAACGCATATTGTATGGTATCGTTAGCTTTGGCTGCATCCGTTTGTTGACTACTCGTTAACTTTTCGTTTTTAATCGTTGAAAAAGCGGACAAATTTGTTGATAGGGCTAAAAGTAATAACAATACGACTTTTGTCATTTTCATTTTATGTCTAATCATTAAATCGGTTTTCATACTGTTCTCTTAGGTTAATAGGTAATTACTAGATTACCATAATATTTTAACATCTGACGGTATTTGTGACTAAGTCCTTTAACTAGTTGTTCTTTCTGATAATTGTTTTCTCGTAATTAAAATATCTAATTATGGATTTAAAAAAATCGAAACAACGATAGAATGTATTACAAGATGCTATATGGACTAGTTATAAACCAGCCACTTTTTTTATTTCTTTTGGAAATTTTTTGATAGGTCTTATATACATACCTTTTACATAAGCTTCAGCTCCTTCTGATTGTATTTGCAGTTGTCCACGGTCCAATTTTTTTCCATCATGCGTTAAAGCATCTTTTAAAACTAAAGTCACTTTTCCATTGATTACATGTACTGCTTTATCTTCTAAAACATAAATATCTACACGTGTCCAAGCTCCATGTACACTTTCGGTATCATACAAACGCTTTCCTTTAGTTGCTTCTTTTCCGTTTTCAGGATCCCATCTACCATACTCATTCACTTTTACGGATGCTTTTGTACCAGCCAAAGTATATAAATCACCAAAATCACCTTCTTGAATTTGTGATTCTAAACAACGTTTCCATACATTCCAAAACGCACCATGTTCACCATAACAATGGTACAACAAGCCATTGTCACGAATATCATTCAATCTAGGTTCATATTTCTTCTCTCCCCATTTGAATAACATTGTTAAATGATAGTTTTTATAAACTTTTTTCGAAGTTAAACCAGCATATACCAAACCTGAAATATTTAAAACAGGCTCTCCATTATCATCTTGTGTAACTTTAAAAATTCCCAAAGAATTATCCAAACCAATAGGTTCTGTTGGTATTCCATTAGCAGGTACTTCATATCCTTTAGGTAAATTTTTTACGGATTTATGCGGAACTCCGGTCCAAACTTCCCATTCACTTAAGTCTTTATCCAACAGAGATGTCCAGTCCTTCGACTTTATTTTTTTTGAAGGTCCATTTTGTTTGTCTACAACACCTTCTTTTTGAGCAAAAACTGCAAAAGTTAACTGCAAACTAAGCAGTAATAAAAATGTTTTTTTAGTATTCATATTGAAATCTATTTAATAATTGAAAAATTATTACTGGAAGACGCTTTTTTAGTAGGAAAATTACTTGGAATTTCTTGCGTTACTTCCCCTGTAGCAGCCCATTCTGCAGCTCTTGTAAATGACGTGATAAAGCCTACACTTTGAAAAGAAACAGTATCATGGCCTAAAATAGTATTAAAAACCCTCCCTTTCCCATAATTTGTTACTATGAAAATGGGTTCGTGCCTGTCTGTAGGTGCTTTTGTACTTTGATCTTTTCCTGTAGCTAATACGGTCATATTTTCTGCTGGACCTCTTAATTTTGCATAACATTCATCAGCTGTAGTCAACCAAACTTTTGGCATTCCTTTAGTTATTGGATGATCTGCAACTCTAATAGTAACAGGGAATTCATGCCTGCTACCATGAGAACCAGCCTCACCTTCAGATGTATCATGAATTAATTTCCCTTCATTGTTATAATATACATATGGACCATTTTTTTCATTTCTTCCACCCCAGCCTCCTAAGCCAATCATTTGGTTGTAATTCAACCACTTTGGAAATGAATTGTTCGCTGCATGTACAGCTACAAACCCGCCACCTTTTCTAATAAATTTTTCAAAAGATTTTTGTGTTTTTTCTGGCCAATCTGCCGCTTTCCAACCAAAGTTAGAAACTACAACATCATATTTCCTAAATTTCGGGCAAAAATCAGGATCAGTTTTTGGTTTCTCTAAAAACTCTGAATCACCTGTTTCTGCCAAAGATAAAAATGCTTTTTCACCTTCTCCTTTCCATAAAAACTTAGTCCTTTCAATATCTACCGTAAACAAGCCTGTTTCTTCTAAATACTGCTTCATCATTATAGTAGATTTTGGCCACACACCATGATTGTTTTGTCCATCTACTATTAAAACTTTTATTTTTGGCTTTATTTCCTTTTCAAACTTCAATCCAAAAGAGCACATCAAAACTATTACTGTAATTAATGTCAATATTTTACTAAATTTCATTTCGTTTTATTTTAATAGTTAAATCATACGACTTTAGTCATCTTCATTTTATGTCTAATCATTAAATTGATTTTCATGATATACGCTTAGGTTTAATAGAAATTTATAGGTTACCATAATATTTTAACATCTGACGGCCACTGTTTTTTATCGGTATATATTTCATTCCCCTTTTTGAAAGTGCTATTTTCCATAATAACATCGCACTTTAATAATCCCATATCAATATTCTCATTATCAAATACACTATTAATTACATAAGATTCATTAACAGCACGCCACATGGCTCCCCAAGTATTATTTATAATTTCACATCTATTTAATATTACCTTTTGAGGTGCGTATTTTGGATTTTCCGTATAATTATATTTATTGTAGTAATCTTCACATGGAAACCACAATGCTACTCTGGCACATCCAGAAATATGATATTTATGAAAAAATATATATCCTGCTTCTTCATGATCAATTTGAATACCATTGGTTTTAGTATCTTTTATGGTACAACGTTGAGACAAAACATACTCACATGAAGTATATTTATTACCTTTTCCTTTTACTGGATAAGACATATCACAATCAGATTGTAAAATGTATTTATTATATAAAAAATAAACATTGTGATATAAACCTCCAGCAGATCCGTTAAACTGAAAATTACAATTATCCATAATGATATTATTGGTACGCTTCATATGAACACCTTGTGCTGACCAATCTGTTACATTAATGTTTTGAAGCATAATCCTTGTATGTCTGCTTTCATTACGTCCTCTAATTAGGATTCCGTTTGACTTACCTTTACGAGTACCCTTTAATGTTAAATCTTTAATAACAAGGTCCGTAATTTGCGGTTTATCTTCTATATTAAATCCAGAACCCTGCATATTAGGCCCCTGCTTAAGTATTGTTTTTTTCTTACCAGCCCCAACTAAAGTTATTTTACTTTTTAACGTGATGGTGTTTTCTAAAATGTAGGTACCTTCTTCTAATAAGACTACGCCACCACCAGCTGAATTCGCCTTATCAATTGCATTTTGAATAGATTCGCCTGGTTTTACATGAATAATAGTTTCTAACCATTGTTTAGGATAGGTAACATGTATAAATTCTTTATCCCATTTATCTGACATTATGGTATACACTTCTGGTTCAATAATTACTTTTTCTAGTTTATTTGAAACTTCTTGCGAAAAAGCAGATAGTATTGAACAGAATGCAAGAAAACATATAAGTCCTCTTTTTAGTATAGCTGTCATTTTAAGTTTATTTTATGTAACATCTTATTTTAATAATTCTTCTAAGGTCCAATAGTCTTCTCTCTCTTTTGATTCTTCTCGTGCATCTCGGACCACATTTTTATGTACACCACCTTCATTATTCATAGCTCTAACATAGGATAACACATCAGCAATATAATCGTTACTGTTATTTTTTAAAGGCACCATTATTCCATACTCTTTTCCTTCTATTGGTCCTATTAACCCATTTAACAATATTTTACTAAGTACTTTTTTATCCCCAATAACTCTAGGACTTCCAATTAATGAAGGAGCTATTAAACCACCATCTTCTGTAGGTAAACCTTTTAAATCAGGCCCATGACAAGTAGCACATAATTGATTGTATGATTCATACCCATTCAACACACTTTTTTTATCATTTAACCCTCTATTCGCAATCCTTTTTTTCAGTTGAGCCAGTTTTGTATCATCTTTTTTAAGGCTTTCTTTTACAGCATGTGCAACTATTTCATTTTGCGAATATTGCTCAGCAATTGTATTTAACAACGCTGTAGCTTGTTTGTCTTTACTGTATCTTAAGCTTAAAGCTAGTTGATTTACAACTTCCGTATCGGTATCATTTATCAATTTCTCTAAATCAGAAAATAAAGATGTATCATCAGATTTTAAGAAGTGTTCACTCAATCGTAATGCCGTAATTCTTACTCTAGGGTCTTCATCTTTGAATTTTGCTGTAATCAATTCTTTGTCTATAATACCTAATCCTTCTAACGTCCATAATGCATGTACTCGTTCTATACCTAAATCTCTATCGCTGTTAAACAAACCATATAAAAAGGAAGTGTTGTCCATGGCAATAGCTTTAAGCTCATCAACAACAGAGGCGTCGTTCTTTAATATAATTAATTTTTGTGCCGTATTTCTATACCAACCATTAGGATGCCCTAAATAGGTGATTAATTCAGACGCTTTTTTACCTAAGAGATTAGGTCTTTTATCTGGTGTAATATCCTCATGTACAATTCTATAAATTCTACCTTTACCAATATTTTTATCTAATTCTTTACGTATTATAACAGGGCGAAGGAAACTTCCTTTTTTCGTCCAGTTACTCTCTTGGATAATTCCTCTATACATATCTACAATATACAATGCACCATCAGGACCTGTTTTAACTTGTGTCGGTCTAAAATTAAGGTCCGTTGAAGCCATAAACTCGGCTTTATCATAGGCATTATACAATACTTTTTTACCATCTTCTACTTTTACCTTTGCTCTACGGATAAGTCGCCCAACTGGTTCAGGTATAAATAAATCGCCATAGGTTGAAGGAGGTAATCTATGACCACGAAAAATTTCTTGACCAGCAACTCCCGTAAAGTGATTGAGGGTATTGTCTTCTCGTAATTTCTTTGGACCACCTTGCACATCTGGTGTGCCAACTACTGGCCATGGTTCCATAAATCCTTTTGACAACCTTCCTGGTGGATTGTAATCTCCATAAACCGCAGGTTGTTGAAATCCGTATGCTGGATTTTCACTACCCGCAGATGAGTAATACATGATCCCCATATCGTCTTGGGTTAATCCCCATTGTCCTCTTGGCATAATATCAAGAGAATCTACCTGTACTTCGCCTTCTTTAAATTTAAACCGTATGGGATTATAAGTTGTATATACCCAATTGTCCAAATTCCAAATTAAGCCACTTTGTTGATGTTCCAAATTTCCTCCACGACGGTTTGGATTGTAATAAACACGTTCTTTTTTATCAGCTACACCATCACCATCAGTATCTTTATAACTCCATAAATCATAAGAAAACGTTTCATTGACAATCAATTCGTTTTCTAAAGGCAACATCATTCGTGGTAATAACAGGCTATCAATAAAAACCGTGCTTTTATCCATTTTACCATCTCCATCAGTATCTTCTAATAATTTTATCTTACTTATTGATCGGTTTGTACCCGTACCATCCACATCTTGCATATAGGTATTCATTTCAGCTACATACATTCGCCCATTACCATCCCATGCAATGGTTACAGGTTCATCAATCATAGGTTCACTAGCTACCAATTCAACCTTATACCCTTTCGGTAAGTAAAACGTTTTCATGCTTTCTTCCGGTGAAAGAAAATTAGATGGTGCTTCTTTTATAATTACAGGCTTCTCGTAAATCTCTTCAGAGTACTCTTTTTCCTTGCAATTATAAAAAGCTATAAAGACAAATAATAAGTAGTAAAATTTTTTCAATCTCATATGGTATAATTAATTTTAGTTTAATTTTTCGATGGTAGCATAATAGGCTCCCAATTCTTCAGCAGAATCCAACGTAAACCAGGTTTTAAGTTTTGTTTCTCCTTTTTTAAGTTTAACTTCAAATTCAACATATTCAGCATTTAAATCTACTTCTTTTGACAATTCATTGTCCTGAATACTTATCCTTGCTTTTTTAATTACTAACGCTTTACCTTTTTTACTAGCCGTTACACTTGTTCCCTCTAATGCAGGACGCACAGGAGCTTTTGCTCCTAAGGCCAGCTGTGACTCTTCTGGCCAACGACGAAGCTTTAAAGTATAAGTTCCATCTTCCGCTACTTTAACCCGCCAAAAACCATTATTTATTTGTCCCAATCTAATATGATTCTGTTGCCATGGAGTAAAAGTCTCACTATGCCAATCATGACAAATTAACGTAGTTGGATTTTCTGCTTCATTTCCAATAATGAAATACGGTTTTTCCACAAATGTTGGAGAGATTTCCGCCCACCATTTGTCATACGCAGCTTTGTACTCTTTAACCTTTTCAGGATATTGGTCAGCTACGTTTGTTCGTTGTTCCGGATCCGTATCGAGATCATATAATTCCGTTCCTTCTACCAAACGCCAGTTACGATGCATCAAAGCTGTTCTTTTCCAAGGAATAGGATCCGTTGAAAACTGTGTATTTACATACACTATTCTATCCTCAAAATTGGTTTTATCACCTTTCATTAACGGCACTAAACTTGAACCATCAAATTTCAAATCTTCTTTAACGTCTAACTTACATAAATCAACTAAGGTTGGAAATATATCATAATGGGCAGTTAAGTCATTGATGTCTTTCCCTACGTTGATACCACCATTTTTCCAATGAATATAAAAAGGAACTCGGTGACCTCCTTCGTACATACTCGCTTTTATACCACGCATTCCTGCATTATTACCTTTATCAATAAAACCATCTAATCTATCTTCACCTTTGGCCATTTTCGCACCTTTAGCAGTGCCATTATCTGATGTAAAAATAAGAATGGTATTATCCATCAAATCAATTGATTTTAGATACTCCACCAACTTCCCTATATTTTCATCAATGTTGGCAATCATACCATAAAAGGAAGCATTCGGAATGTTTTCATTATCTTTATAAGGATCAGAATACGTATCATCTACCCAATATGGAGAGTGAGCAGCATTGGTAGACAGATAACAAAAGAATGGTTTGTCTTTTTGTTTCCCTATATATTTCTTGGCATTTTCAAACCAAACATCAGTACAATACCCCTCATATTTTTCAAATTTACCATTGTGAACATAAGTGTCATTAAAGTAGTCATTGTCCCAATAATCCATTGTTTGCCCAACACCACCGCCATTATTCATCAAAACCTCATCAAAACCTTTGTCTTGTGGACGAAATGGATAATTATCACCTAAATGCCATTTACCAAACATAGCTGTATTATACCCATTCTCTTTGAATACTTGAGCCATTGTTGTTTCTCTTTCAAGAATAAGTGACCGTCCTTTTATAGTGAAAAACACACCTGTTCTATAGTTGTGATGACCAGTCATTAAAGCCGCTCGTGTAGGTGCACAGGTGGGACTCACATGATAATCAGTTAAACGAGTACTTTCAGCGTGTAATTTATCAATGTTTGGGGTTTTAATCCATTTATTTCCTTGAACCGCAATATCGCCATAACCTTGATCATCGACCATTATGAGAATAACATTTGGTTTGTCTGTTTTTTCTATTTGATTTGCTTCTTTGGATTCCTTGATTTTTGAACATCCTGAAAATGAAATTGCACTAAACAAAATCAAAATACTACAATAAATAACTCTTATTCTATGAAATGAAATTGTAGGCATAGTTTTAAAATCGATGTTTTTTTATCTGTTATTTTATTATTTATAAAATTATAACTATTTCTTCTCATACATGTATAAGATATAGTCCATTTTATATAAATTATTAACGGATTTTATGATAAACGCAGAAATATCAATACTTCCGCGTCTACGTCTAAATTAAGTAGTACCCAAGTTGAAACAATATGGTTATAAAATAATATGGCTAATTTATTACTGTATATTTTTAATTCCAGTAAATATAGAATGCATAAAATGTCAAAAAAATAAGTTATTCAACTTAGATAAATAACTTTAACTTAGATAAAAAATCTAATGTTATTTTATTTTAATTCTTTGTCAAAATGCACATAGTTATAATATACGGCACCTTCCATATCACCAACAACATTGTAAAACCAAGTTTGAATAAATGCAGGCCCTTTAGGTAGGTTTTTTAAGGTGAAATTTACGCCATCGGCATTTGGATCTGCTTTTTTTGTTTCGTCCACATAAATAGTATTACCATTCCATATTTTTATACGAGCACTTGCTATTATTAAAGCTTTACCTGAACCTGCAGCACTTAAAGTTGTTTTGTCTTCAATTTCTTTAGGCCAACGACGTAGATCAAATTGATAGGTTCCTGATTTTTCAAGTTCAATGGCAATAAAACCACTTCCACTGTCTCCTTTTTTAACAGCATCTTGTTCCCAAATAACAGTTCCATGAAAGTCCATAGCATGAAGAACTGATTCAGGCTCTGCTTTATTACCAATAATGATTCTTGTGTATTCACTTGAACGCTCGTCAACTAGCTTCCACCATTTTTCATATTCCTCTTTTAGCTCGGTAATTATTGCATTATAATTTGAGTTTGAAATCAAATTATTTTTTTGAGTTTCATCAAAAAGCACATCATATAATTCCCATTCAGAAGTACTGCTTGTTCTAACCAAACGCCATTTATGTTCTATAACATTACCATTCCAGCTATCTTTTTTTACTGAGAGTTTTTTATACTTTTAAGGGAATTCTGTCCACATATCATTAATAGTAACAGCCCTATTTTTATATTCAATTGGGTCATTTGATAAATCAGTATCTAGAAAAGGCTTAAAGCTCATTCCACGAATTTTAAGCTTTTCAGGTCTATCAGGAACATCTTTAAAATTTAGAATATCCATAAAAGTTGGTAGCCAGTCTATATGAGCTGTAAGTGGCAATACTTCTCTTCCTTTACCATTGCCTCCAAGACCTCCATCGGCCCACCTAATAAAGCAAGGAACCCTAGTGCCTCCATCATAATTTGATCCCTTTCCTCCGCGAAGATATGTGCCTCCACCATTGTCCGTAGTAAAAACAAGTATGGTGTTATCGGCAATACCTTTATCATCTAGAAATTTCATCAACCTTCCCATATTCTTATCAATATTTTCTATGGTTGCTGTTTTAGCTCCCACTCCATTACGAGCATCTGGAGGTGTTACATGTGGAGCGTGTGCTGTACCCAAAGGTATATAGGCAAAAAATGGTTTCTTCTTTTTAATATTTTCCTCCATAAATTCCATTGAACGGTTGAAAAAGAAATTGGTAGTAAATGCTCCTTCAATGCCATCATCTTCATCAGTCATTTCAACTAAGGTATCATTAACTAATATATTTGCATTATTATTCGTGTTACCCCAATAATCTGGTTGTTGACCTGTACCTCCACCTTGAATCCAAGCTACATATTCAAACCCTCTGTCTTTTGGGCGAAAAGGATAATTATCTCCTAAATGCCATTTAAAAAACAACCCTGTTGCATAACCATTATGTTTAAATATATCAGCCATGGTAATTTCATCAGCTCTCATCATATTACGACCATTTATAGTGTGCCAAACACCTACAACATCACTTGGCCTTCCTGTAAGAAGAGCTGCTCTTGTTGGAGAGCAACTTGGAGAAACTTGAAAATCAGTTAAACGGACACTTTCATTTGCAAGCTTATCTATATTAGGGGTTTGCGGACCTTTAACATTATAATAAGAGAAAGCATTGTGGCTTATATCATCAGGCATTACAAAAATCACATTGGGTCTACTCTGAGAAAATACAGAACCCATAACGGAAAATATTAAAACACATATTTGTATTGTTTTCATACTATTTATTATAATTCTTAAAATTTCACTTCTATTTTCGTGCCATTAAAAACAACTTGTTCTGTCTTTTCCTTATTAATCATTTCAATGATAAAATTCATTGGAGATTCTTTAAAATCAATAAAGTCACCAGCTCCTTTTGAGATTTCCAAAACTTTATTTTCTTCTAAATAAGTGAATTCAATTTCTGAAAACGTACCGTTTTCGTATTCGTAGGATTCGTTATCATCTTGGTATAAAACATACGTTGCATCCTTACCTGGATATATTTTTATAACAATAGGTTCATCCGTTTGTTGAGTTGCATATTGTACTTTTGGCCCCATTGGAATGATACTACCTGCTTTTACATAAATTGGCGTTTCACTTAACGATACTTTCTCTTGAACTTTTCTTCCTCCTGTTATTTTTTCATTCGTCCAGAAGTTGTACCAATCACCCTTTGGTAAATAAATTTCCTTTTCCTTCTGCTTAAATTCAGTTACAAAACTGACCATTAAAGACTCCCCAAAAAAGAGTTGGTCTTTTATGCCCCAAGTATTTTTATCGTCAGGATAGTGATATACTAATGGAGACATCATCAAATGGCTTTCATTAGTTACTTTATAAGCTTCGGAATAGATATAAGGCATTAATTGATATCTTAAATCAATAAACTTACGAGCCGTATTTTCAAATTCACTTCCATATCTCCATATCTCAGTTTCTGAAACATACCCATGAATTCTAAAAATGGGACTAAAGGTTCCAAATTGAAACCAACGGGTTAACAGTTCAATATATTCAGGATTGGTATATTGATTATCAAACTGTGGATTAATAGACTTTGAATCTCTAAAAAAACCACCTATATCATGTGTCCAATAAGGAATTCCTGCCATAGTAAAATTTAGACCTGCAGCAATCTGTTCCGAAAATTGTTCCCATGAAGCTTCTACATCACCAGACCAAGAGGTTGCCCCGTAACGTTGTTGACCAGCGTAAGCTGATCGTGTTAAATTGAAAACACGTTCATTCGGAAATTCCTTTCTTCGACCTTCATACATGGCTCTTGTTACTTCTAATGAATAAGGATTTTGTACTTCCTTATACGGTCCAATCGCTGTTGTAACGTTTGTATTTGTCAATCCTTCAGGTTCGGTTCCATCCAACCAAATAGAGCTTACCCCTTTATGAAACATAGAATCGCTTAACATTCGGTAAAAACGCTCACGAACTCCTTTATCATAAATATCTACATAATTGCTACTTTTAATTTTTTTAAGATTATATCGCTCAACTAAAGGCTCATTCTTCACTTCGGGCCATACAGAAACCATAAGTTTAAGATGTAAACTTTTCAATTCATCAACCATGCCTTTAGGGTCTGGATATTTAGCTCTATCCCACTCTGGTCCTTTCGTTCCTTTTGGCCAATAAAACCAATCTTGCACAATGTTGTCAAAAGGAATACTTCTTTTTCTCATCTCACGAGCATTGACTAATAATTCTTCTTGATTGTGATATCTTTCTCTACATTGCCAAAAACCGTAAGCACTTTTGGCAAACATGGGTGCTTTTCCTGTTAAGTTTTGATATTGTGAAATAACTTCTTCAGGATTATCACCTTGTACCAAATAATAATCTATAGCATTTCCTGCTATACTACTAAAAACGGTTTGGTTATAATCTGGTTCGTTATAAAATAATTGACCCAGAATTTTAGCTCCTGTATTTTGAAAAACCACCTTGTATGATTTCCCTGCATCCAACTGTTTCTTCCCAGAATATCTTCTAGGCATCCAAATCGTGGAGTAATCGATAATATCATCTCCATCTATAGTAACCTTAATTTCCCCTCGCATGCGACCATTATTATCACTCAGTGCCAAAAAAGTATATTCACCCGTTTTAGTTGGTGTAAATGTAGTTTCGCGTATGTTATTTGCTGTCTTTTCATTGGTAATATGTGCTGCCACATCTTCTTTTTCACCTTTAATTACAGATTCTTTATTCCTCTTTTTAGTTTGAACATTTACAACTGAATCAAACTGAATCTCATTTTTAGGTTGATTGAAATCTGTAAGACTATAATTGTGCCAATAAATACCATATCCTTTTGTTGAAACTAAAAATGGAATCACTATTTCTTGATTGTACTGCTGGAGTCGGATAGGCACATTTTTCCAGTTCATAATACCACTCTGAAACTGTCCTAATCCGTACAAGCCTTCATCTCCTGCAATAAAACCTTGCGAAACGGTATGCTCACCTTCATTCTTAGATTTAATAAAGGTATACTCGTTTGTTTCCGCTAATAATTTTTCACTGTCCTTCGTTTCGTATTCAATAATGCCATCACTGTTTACTATTACTTTCATTTTAATGGTTGAAATGATGATTTTATCAGCCATTTCATCCAATTTCCAAGCTACATCTTGTGGCTCTAGAATGGTAACATAATCTGGTATTGATGAACGTTTACTACCGGTAATCATTTTACGAACATGAATGAT
The DNA here is from genome assembly GCF_003449015.1 of Aureibaculum luteum. Taxonomy (GTDB): domain Bacteria; phylum Bacteroidota; class Bacteroidia; order Flavobacteriales; family Flavobacteriaceae; genus Aureibaculum; species Aureibaculum luteum. The sequence goes on from NZ_QRGD01000004.1 coordinate 120,865, forward strand.
AGCATCATCAACAACTTCAATTTTAATGACAAGGCTATCTTGATGAATAACTACTGAATGATCCGATTTTTCTAGGCTATATTTATATTTTGAAGTACAGCCAGACACCATAAAAATTAACAGCAACAAGGAATATTTAGCTTTAAATATTAAATTGAAAAACTCATTTTTTTGAATCATAATTCTATTTTTTTTATTCTATATCTATTTACTATGTGTTAGCTGCTTACAACTTAAAATCATGTCGCTATTTTGTAATCAATAGTACAGCAAGAAATATTGAGATGATAAATAATACGACAAACCCATTGCGTGTTATTATTTTTACTTTTAAAATCTCTCTACATAGTTTTTACTAGTACTTGTTTTTTCTTAATTCATTTACTTTCCGATCTGCATTAGTTGCTATATGGCGATCATACGCTTGAGTATATAAAGTTGCTACCGTATTATATTGATCAGGAAGTTTATTATATTTTCTCCAAGCCTTATCATAAATTTTAATCCATTTTTGAACTGAGTTATTATCTCCTTTAGACGCAGCATCAGACAAATAAATAAGTGAGCGGTATATTTCATAAAGTCTAAACCCATATTTTGCAGAACCTATAGCATGATTTTTTGCGTCTTTACTATCCCAATGTATCGATTTTGCTAGCTTAACAATTTCTTTCCATTTGGCTACTGATGCATCTTTTTGCTCTAGATTTCGTTTTTGGCCTATAGCATCTTTTGCTGGTTTTGGCCAACCAATGCCTTGATCACGCGTCCACCAGACATCACTAATATCATTATATGTCGTATTTCTACCTCTAACTACTGCTTCCGCTGAAAGTAAACAAAGTTTCCTAAATTTAGCTACGTCATCACCTTTTAGGTTTAATCGTTCTGTCGCATATCTATTAAAAATAAACTCCTCACTTTGCTTCGTATCTTTAGCCCATTGTGCCATGACCCAAGAGTTTAAATCGCACCACATTTCATTTTTTATATAAGGACCATCCCATCCGCCACCACGAGACCATGTCCAAATACCTGCGTATAAATCTGGTCTTTTTTCAACAAATTCTCGAATGCTATTAATAGCTTCTTCAGGCATTCTACTATGCTCTTCAAAACCTTCAATTACGCCATTTGCAATGTAGTTAGGGTACGCTCCTTTACCTTCATATTCACGAGCTGATTGCACTTCTATAATTTGAGGGTGACGTCCTTGACCAATTAATTTACTAAACGGACGTGCTCTGTGAAAATCGCCTTCACATTGTTTAATACTTATGATTAAATTTTGATGTGGTTCAACTGCATCATTTACCTGCATATAAGGTTTCATATTTCTATCAAAGGCATTCCAGGTACGAAAAATCAATTGTTTATCACGCTTTACACAAATCTCTTCTCGCAAAATTTGCATTAAAGGAATAATAGTTTTTTCAGGACTTGATTTATTCACAATTGCACCTTGATGAAAAGGGGCATCATGCAAATAGGTTTCACCAATACGAACTACCAAACCGTCAAGATCTGGAAATTGATCGAACATCTCATTAATTTGAGCACGAATAAATTTTTCTGTTAAGGGATTATTGGGGTCGCCAAAAGTATCTTCTATATGATATTTTTTTATCAATCGTTTTGGGAACAACACTAAATCAGACATGGCATAAATAGCTATATCTTGTGCTTTAGACTCCGCATGCATTTTTTTAATTTGCTTTGCTTTGGCATCGACCCACTTTCGCTCTTCTGAACCTATTGGTAAAATATCTGCATCTACCGACTCCCAATTAATAGCTAATGCAGGTGATTCAAAAAGGAAATAGACTTTACCATTATAGCCCATTTCTTTGATAACTGCTGGATCATTATATGCCGATTGATAAGGTGTTTCACCTGGGTTGTGATGAACCATATCTAAAATTAATGGGTTGGCAGCATGATTCTGAGCCTGTACCTCAATACTTATTAGCCCTGAAAATATAGCAATTGACACTATTATTTTTAATAATTTGAACCTCTTCATTATTTTTTTATTCTAATTTAAAGCACTTATTCTAGTTATTTTAAAATAAAATGTGCCAATTTCATTGTCATTACCATCAATAAACCATGAGCTCATTGCTGTTTTTCCTTTGGTAAAATTTCCTTTAAATAGAACTGATTTTGCATCAGCTAGAACTGGTTTTTCTTCTTTCCATCCTCCAATTTTCACAACTGCCTTTTTAAAATTCATAGCTTTTCCTTCGGCTATTGCATCTATATATGTAGTTGCTTTTCTACCGAGAACGCCTTCATTAATTTTCAAACCAGACTCAAATGGCCAACGGCTCACTTCGATTTCATAAACCCCATCACGTTCAAAATTAAGGGTGAATTCACCACCTAGTGGATTTAATTTGGCCACTCTAATAAAATTTTGATTCCAAGGGATTTTAGAATCATGAATGTGTTCGTCATGACAAGTAAGCACCACCGGGTTTTCTTTTTCAGAACCAACTATAATAATAGGAAATTGATTAAACTCAGTCGATACTGAACTCCACCACTCATTGTAATACCCACGCATTTTACTAACAGTTTCAGGAAATTTTGTCGCTACGTCATTATTTTGACTTGGATCCGTAGAAATATCATACAATTCTGTACCATTTACCAATCGCATTTTATCTGACATCACTGCACTTTTTCGCCACTTAATTGGCTCTTGAACACGTTGTGAATCGGTAATTAAATAATCGCGTTTGAAAACAGCATCTTTATTCAATAACAAAGAAGAAATATCACTGCCATCTAATTCTAGTTTTGGCATTTCCAAATTACAAATTGTTGCTAATGATGGTAAAATATCTAAATGTGCTAACATATTATTTACATCTCTTCCTCCTGAAATTTTACCTGCAGGATAGGATATAAAAAAAGGAACTCTGTGCCCTCCTTCATATTCACTGTTTTTAATCCCTTTCATATTAGCATTAAACCCGTACATCTTGCCGTCAACATCTTTATATCCAGTCGCAGTGCCGTTATCCGTCATAAAGATTACAATTGTATTTTCGTCTAATTTCAATTGCTTCAATTTGGTTTGAAGACGTTTAAAATTATCATCTACATTACTAATCATCCCATAAAAAATTTTCATTTCTTCGGGAATATCTTCATTTTTATATTTATTGTAATATTCTTCAGGAACATTATACGGAAGATGAGGTGCATTGGCAGAAATATAGCAAAAGAAAGGTTTGTCTTTATTCCTTTCAATATATTTTATGGCTTCCCCGAACCAAACATCTGTACAATAGCCTTCAACTTTTTTAGGCACACCATTTTCAAAATAGGTATCATCAAAATAATCATTATTCCAATAATCAGGTGTTTGTCCAACACCTCCACCTCCATGAGATAATACATAATTGAAACCTTTGTCCTGGGGTCTTGATGGATAATTATCTCCTAAATGCCATTTGCCAAACATGCCTGTTTCATAGCCATTGTTTTGGAAAATATTAGCCATGGTTACTTCCTTTTCACGAAGAATGGATACGCCACCAATAGTATGCCAAACCCCAACTCTATTTGCATAACGCCCTGTCATTAATCCCGATCGCGAAGGTGCACAAGTAGGTGCAACATGAAAATCGGTTAATCGAACAGATTTCTTATAGAACTTATCAATAGTTGGTGTTTTTACAATTGAGTTTCCTGTGCATCCTAAATCTCCATATCCTTGATCATCTGTAATAACAATAATAACATTGGGTTGCTTTGCTTTTTGAGCGACTACTGTTTGTAAACCTAAAAGCAATGGTAAAAACAATAGTATTTTATGTAAATTATTTATTTTCATTTTATTTAAAATTATTAGTTAGTCGTTTTCAGTCAGGCATATGTCAATTAGAATTATTTCCAAGTAATTTTAGCCTTTCTTGTTTCAGTATTTAACCAAACACTCGCATGCTCAAATTCACGAGTAAATATCCATCCTTCTGGGTTTACCCTTTTATATGCTTCTTTTGGGCTTCCCAATGGTTTTACCAACTCTGGATAATCTACTAAGTTACCGTCTGCTAAATTCCAACCCCAATTCCATTGAAAATACGAATACGGTTGTGCTCCAATAAGGTAACACGCATGGTAAAATTCTAATTGATCCTTAGATTTTTTTTCAATACCATCTTTATTTGTTGCTCCAATAGTAATATCTGTGCGTCCTTTTCCCTTTGCTCCGAAACGGTAAATGGACATTTTTCCAGCTTTAGCAATTCGAAGCATATCTTCCCAATCTTTTAGAAGACTTTCTTTACTCATAACGGCGTCATTATAATGTTCGAACATAAAACCATCGCACGAAGGAAAAACTTCTTTAGTGTTGGCACCGTTGTTACCTATCAATATTTTATCAGGACCCATTTCTTTTTTCAAGTTAGCCATCATTTCACCCTTAGCTATTGCTATTTCAACCAATTTATCTTTAGGATAATCTGCATTTTTATCCACATTCATACGATCAATAAAAATGCCATCGGCACCTGAAATTTTTACACCTTCAACAGCATTTTTCACCCACCATTTACGAAAATCAGGATTTAAAGCATCGAAATAATATGAAAAAGCAGGACCTCTCGTTTTTTCCTTTAATTTACCAGTCTTTGGATTAATGGCTAAGAATTTGGCTAATTCTTTGTTTTTAGCAATGCCCTCTGGGGTAAGTTCTTTATTGAGCCGTGGAAAAGGCCATGCCACATATGAATTGTAATAGAATAACACTTTAGACTCTGGTTTGACCTTATGAAAAGCTTCCACTTCATGTTTTGTTCCAAGTACTGCGTCTCCAAGCTGGCGATAAGCATGTGATTTTTCTATACATATAAAACCTGTTTTATCGGCTATAAACTCAACCTCATCAGGTTCCAAAACGCGGTCAATATCACCGAAATGAAAATACATCGGTGTCGTTTCCCAACTAAATTCAGGTAAAAATAATTTTGATTTAATGGTAGTTCCATCACTAATCTTAAATTCCGATTTTGTTTGCCCAAACGAACATAAACTTAATGTAATTATACTTAGAAAACATAGTGATGTAATGAATCTGTGTCTATTCATTTTAAGATTTATTCTTGATTGTATTCCTCTCATTTTAATTAATTCTATCATTTTAATATTTAATTATATTTTTCATTTCTAATAATTACTATTTACCCTTCTTAAATACAAAAGCACAAAGACTTTGTGCTGGAAGTTCAACAGTATACTTTTCACCAGAGATGTCAATACTTTGAATAGACACCTCAGTCTCTTTATTTTCAAGAAAAACGACTACCCTATTCTCGTTTTTTACTGCAATAGCTTTCTTGTTCTCTGGTGTTTTCACCATTACACTTTGATCTCCAGGTCGAATATATTGACTCAATAGAGAAATTGGTGCGTAATCAGGATTGTAGGTAATGTTACCCGTTTGACGGTTAATATTTATCAAGCTATTTTGTTTCCAGCCCCATCCACTTGTACTAGTTTCATTTAATATAATGTTCCAGTAACAATAATTTTCAGTACCAGAATTAATCCAGTCAGACACTTCTGAGAATCTGTTTTGAGCTTGCTTCATCGAATTTTCACCATTCTCACACCTTCCTTCTGTATGCATCATTTTTATTCCTGCATGTTTAGTTCGCAGCTCATTCATGGTACTTTGAGGACAATATTGTAGTCCAACACCTTGGACATTTTCAGCACCTTCAAGTGACATAAATTTTTGAGCATCTTTTCGTTTTCCTCTAAAACTACCAGCCCAAATTTCGACATCTAACTTCGACTTTTTCATTTGTGGAATGATATAATTTGATATCAAATCCTCCATTTGCTCAGGTTGCATATCACAGCCTGGATATTTAGGATTCATATCTGTTTCATTCTGAATTATCAGTCTATTTATAGGGATACCCTGTTCTAAATAGCTTTTAATATATTTAGCAAAATAAAGTGCATACGCTTTATAAATTTTCGGGTCTGATTTTAATACATTCTTCTCTTTCATTATATCACCACCATCCATTTTACCTGACTCTTTCATCCATCCTGGAGGACTCCATGGTGAAGCAAACATTTTCAATTCAGGGTTCTCTTTATAAGCTGCTTGTAAAAAAGGAATTAAAGTAAGCTCTTCTCGTGCCACAGAAAAATTTTTCATTTTATAGTCATTCGGAGTTTGACTATAGCTATAGGCACTTAAACCAAAATCTGATGATCCTACCGCTGTTCGACAGTTTGAAAACCCCGAACCTTTAGTCATACTAAAAAGTGCTTCCACTAAAGATTTTTGATCATTAGTAGAAAGACTAGCAAATGCTTCACCTCCCATTTCATTAAAAGCCCCTCCTATTCCACTTAATTCTGAATGTATAACACTATCCATTTGTACTTTGTAGCTAATCGTTGCTTTTTGATTTGAATTTTCAAGTATACTTGTTGTTAAGACTGGCTGAGCGGTCACTTTTGTCCCTTCAGATAGTACAACATAATTTAGTTCCAATTGATATTTAAATGATTCTTTAGGGCTATTGGCTACTAAACCTATTGAAAGTATCCCTCCTAATACAACTATTAAAATTATTTTCTTCATAACTCTATATTCAATTCTTATGCTGTTACTTCTTATTCAAAAAATTAGGTTCATCACTCAATTACCCTTGGTCCTGTCTTTCCAAGAGGAAATGGCTTAAAGCCTATTTTTAATGCTGGACTGTCATCAGGCAAACTAAAATCACCATTTGTGGGGTCTTTAAAGCCAGGATCTGCGACAAGCGAATTTTGATCATTTCCAAGTGCCATCCATTCCTTCCAACTTAAAACGCGTTCATTAGGTTCGTAAATACGGCTTGGAAATCTATTCTGTGCACCAAGCACCTTTCCTGACGTAGACCAGATCAAATTACTGTCTGAATCGAAAGCCTTTTGTTTTTCTACATCATATGCATAACCGCCGGCATATATTGGCGTAATATCACTTAAAATAATATTGTTTCTAAGTATATAACTGGTATGAGGTTGTGCCCATCCAAGCATTACTGGAGCAGTATCCGCAAATGCAAAAATGTTATTCTGTACAAGGTTATCCTTACCATAATGCTGATTAAAACAAGCATGTCTACAGCGATAAGCCAAATTATTCTCGATAAGAATATTCCGGCTGCCCTCATCACAGTATATGGCCCATCCTCCATATTTTCCAGCAAACATATCATGAAATTCATTATATCGGATGATAGTCCCAGTCTGATCTCCCAGTGTATAAATCCCTCCAAGATCACTCAATACGGATCCATCTCCATTGGTATACCCTCCAATGTGATGAATATGGTTGTACTCAAATATATTGCCTGTGGCTAATGCTGGTCCATAACCCCAGGTCCACCCCGTAGAAATTGCTGAATAATAAAAATTGAATATTTCATTGTGATGAATGTGATTGTCTGGGCTTTGTCCTATCCATATACCAACCGCACAGTGAAAATACTTACCTCCATCATAAATACGACTGTCTGCTATTTCAATATTGCTTGTAGCATCGGCTGGATTTTCAAGTACCGGAGGTAATGCTACCTTACCTAAGTCTTCCGCCTTAACCTTACCTTTTGGGCGAATTTTAGGGCCAATAAGCAAGCCACCTGCACCCAAATCATGTATATCACAACTCAATACTTTAATATCGGAGCATCCCAGCCCAATCTCAAAACCATAATTCCCTATAGCGGTAATTTCACAGTCCTCAAAAAGGTTATTTTTTGCTCCATTTAGCTGCAAGGCTCCTTCCATACGGATATCTGCCTGACCATAACTACCAGGCTCTGAGGCATCTCTTTGTAAAACCCAGCTAGTATGACTAAAGGTCAATCCCTTAAATTGAATATTTTTAACATATTGATTGTTCCTCGCATCACCCTCCATACGAAGTACATTTATCAAAGATGGAATTGTAGCGACTATCTCTGTTTCATTTTCCAAAGGATAATAGTAAAGCTTATTAGTTTGGCGATCAAGATACCATTCTCCAGGGTTATCTAGCATTCCTTTACCTCCTTCTAGATAATAAGCTTCATTCGTTTCTACACGACGCATTGTCTTTCCTGAAAATATAATTTCGTCGTTTTCTCTATCTATTTGGTCAAATGGTAAATGGTATTCCAACCATTTGTAAAAAGCGACCACAACACCATCCTCTATGCCATCAAAATTATGCTCATCTTTCGCTATATAGTTAAGCCTGTCCATCGGTCCTTTGAGACCTTCAGTCATACTCGTTATTTGCGATTCATCAAATTTAAATCTTAGATAGCCACTATTGGGTGTTCTTGCCTGTATAGCACGATGGCTGTTTACCCATAATTGTTCAAACGGAGCATATCCATCAATCTTGGATAAATCTGAAACCAAAACTTTAAATCCATTAAGTTCCGTTTTAGACCACTCACTAACCTGCAGCCCACCACTAATTATTGGTTTTTCACTTTCATAAGCACAATAAGTTATTGGAAATTCTTCTGTTCCTGAATCTTCAGATGTCAAGACAAAAGGTTCAGAAAGTTGGTAGGTACCACCTTTAAGATACACGGTTATTGGTTTATTAAATTCATCTTTTTTCTTAAGTTCTCTTATGGTATTCCGTGCTTTTTCTAAAGTGGCAAATGAACTTTGAATACGCGTTCCGTTTTGAGAATCACTACCGTCTAAAGATACATAGAAGGATATTTCATTTTTAGATGCGGAATCGGTACATGATAAAAATAAAAACACGAAACCAAACACAGTTACAACTGAAAAAATAATTTTCAATAATGTCGACTTCTTAAGAGTCATAATTTTAAATTTATTTTTATGATTTGTAAATCATAAAAATAAAACTATTCAACTTCTTCAGGTATAAAATATGATTCATTTCATATAAACTATCATCATATTTTATCATTATCATAATAAATAATAATTGACAATTGACAATTGATAGCCGTCTAAAAAAATATTTGAAAACTATTTTTTTACACATTAATTATTAGGAAAACCTTCTGGCAAAGGAGGTATATTTAAAGCTTCCTTTTCATCTGGAACTCTATTTGATGTAGTTTGCTTATCGCCATACCAATATACACCAACACCATAACCCATTTCACAATCAGTCCAACTCCAAATTTCCATATCTAACTTTAAAGAACTACTAAATGGCATTACATCTAGGGCTCTAGTTCTTGTTTCAGTACTATAACCAGATGTGTTTTTTCCTTTGGTTTGTTTTCGATTTAATTTATTATATACATTACTTTTGGTTTGAGCATGAAATGGATGCTCGTAGAAATCGGTACTTTTCCCGCCCCATGAATACCCATAATAATCTTCTGTACCGGTTCCAAATATTGATGGAAAATATTCATTATCTACCCATATTTTTTCATCACCTTCACCCCACCATTTTTTAACAGGGTTCATTACTGTTAACGCATCTCCTACATAAACCCCTCTCCCTTTAAGTGTAATATAATTCCAATCGGAAAATGGTCTTGTAGCTACTGGATATTGTCCTTTCCATGCCGCATTAAAGTACATACTTTGGTCATCCCATTTCCAGGCACCTATAGTCGCTTTTAAGTCAATATTTATAGATTTTTTTCCTAAATTAACTACAGAAATTTTACCTATTTTTTGATATGGCATAACCCATCTACAAGTCATAGTACCATCTTCGCTAACCGTTCTGTACCAGCCTTGAAACGGATTTAACCCAATACCAGAACCGAAAAAATCACCAATAGGAGTCCATACTGTTTGCTCTCCATCAAATTCTATTTTTAAAATTACAGAACGCATAACCTCTGGGTTTTTATATTCTGTTAATTTTAAACTAATTTCTCTAATTGCTGCATTTCCTTCTGGTAATTCAATTGATTTCTCTTTTGTTGAACGCAATTTAGTTTTCAATGAAATTTCATTTCCTTTTACTGCATTTTCAGGTGCTAATAACAATTCTCCAACTTTTTTTGTAAACGGTATGGCACTGTTAAAATCTTCTTTTGTAAACGTTTTTATAGGCGTGTAATCGTCATATGCTCTATAGGTAAATTGGTAGAAAAAAGGCATTTCACTTGTTGTTATTTTACAACTCTTAGCATAAGGAATTGGAAAAAAAGAAACGGCTGATCTTAAGGATTGATGTGCTAATGGAAAAGGAATTTCTCCAGTACCATCTAACAGCCCTAACATATTCCCTTCTAAAACAGGTTCTGTATTTCCATCCAAATAAATTTTGATTTGAATATCTGTATTGGGTTTGTCTGGACTTAAAAAAGGCATCCAGGTTCGTACAACAGCTCCGGGTCCAACATGGTTCATCAAAACCCATTCTTTTTGTCCATTTTTTTCTTCGGTTCTAACAAAGTTATGATCCGTTTCTTTGTTGTTATAATCTTTATTGATAAACCAACCAACCGTATCTTGAGGTGTTTTTGAAGCTCTATTATAGCTACTTTCTTGTTTTAGCCTAAAATTAGTTTGAGGAAATCGGGCTATGGCGTCTCTATCAATCATTTCATTTAATAAAGACTTAATAGAAATTACATCGTCATCTTGTGCAACTAATGTTGCTGTAAAAGCTAAAAAAACAAGCAAGTGAATAGTTTTAATCATTTTTAATTTATTTCGTTTCAGATATAATTTATTACGCTCTAATTGAACAAGTGAACTAGTTAATTTAAAAGAATGAATTAATAAAATTTAACCAACCTATTTTAAATGAGAAAGTATAAATTTAGTAGCATAATCATTCAGTTCCTCTATTGATGGCGAAATATTTGACCCGCTAAAACTATGTCCCGCATTTTTAATGGTTAATAGTTCAACGTCCGCATTTTTCTCTTTTGCCACTTCTATCATGTAAGTCGAGTTTATAATGGGTAGCGTTGTATCTTTGTCTCCGTGTAATAATAAAATTGGTGGACTATCTTCTTCTAAAAGCTCAGTAGGACTTAACAATTTTGCCAATTCTGGTTTCTCTTCTATGGGATCACCTAAAAGTCGCACAAAAAGTTTTTTATCTTCAAAAATAGAATTTGGTCGAATATCAGGATTTATACAAGATGTAAAGGGAAAATAGGAAGCTACACATTTAAAATCAAGCGTGTATTTTGATAATTTAGGATCACCTTTAAAATCAGATTCTTTACTTAAAGCTGTCACTAGACTTAAATGTCCTCCTGCAGATCCTCCCCAAATACCATACTTGTTTTTATCTAATTTATATTTCTCTGCATTTTTTAAGAGAAAACGAGCTGCCTCTTTTGAATCTACAACAGCATCATAAGCAGTAATAGTTCCTCGTGCTTTTCGGTATTCTATGGTAGCACAAACAACCCCATTATCAAGAAGGTTTCTTAAAGTACCCAAAAAGGATTTTCTTAACACTTTGTATTTGCTTCCACCAGCCCATCCACCTCCGTGAACATGTAACATCCATGGATTTTCTTTTTTTACCTTATTAGGTTCTGGATAGAAAATAATCATATCTAATTCAGTACCATCTACCGTTTTATAAACGACAGTTTCTTTATAAGTAAATGTGTCAAGAATTTCTTGTTCTTCTGGCGTTTGTCCAATTACAATTGATTGGTAACCGAAAAACAGTACCAATAGAAGTAATCCTCTTTTTATTCTTAAAAGAATCTTGAAGTAATTATTTAATTTCATTTATTTAACATTTTATATATTAGAATATTATAAAATTATTTTAGTTTATTTAAACATGTTAAATTCTCAAATAATTGCATCTAATAATAGGTTATTATATATGTATTGTTCGCAAATCGCCAGCTTCAAATTTCTTTTCTACCCCCTTGTGAGTAATAGTAACAGCGACTTCATTGTGCAGTATAAGTTGACCATTTTGTTGTTTTAAAACCACATTACCTATTTCGCTTGCTGAAATTGAAAAGTCTTTTGTGATTACTTCTTTTCCGTTACCCATAAAAATTATCAAATCTCCATTTTTTTCATTGGCTAATAATGTATAGGTAGCATCAGTTGTCATCTCTTTATAATTTACCTTTTGATGATTTGCTGAAGAAAAAACAATATCTTCACGACCCGATTTATGTTTTATATGAAGACCAACAAACTCAGTATTCCCATTTTCATCTTCAAAACCAGAAATATTTGTAATGCTCTTTCCTTCACTAGAAGTAAAAGGTTCATAAACTGAAACAAAAGGGTGTTCCCAAGCGGCTCCGTGCTGTCTTGCTGCAAAAGTTAAATAAGGTGCATTTTCAACCTCATACGGAAAGCCATGGTTTCCTTTAAAAGCTTTATTTGGAGGCGATTTTAATGAAAATATTTCACGTCCTTCAGTTCCTTTCATCCACAAGTTCATAAAAACATCGTCCTCCCCTTCTGGCATATCTATTTTCCATTCTGCTTGATAATCTTTATTCAGCTTGATAGATTTTTTATCCCACATATAATCCAAGGCATATAAAAACCCTCCAGCAAAAGCCATTTCTTCTGTTGGCATAAGGTTTAAAGGTTGCCCAGATTCATCTAAAACCGCCATACTTTGACCGAGGTTATGGTAATAATAATCATGAAATTTATCTCCTTTGCGTTGTTTTTTAGATCGAAAAATATCAATATAATAGCCTGTTGTTTCGCCCGTTTTTATTGTGCTTACTAGTCGTGATTGATCACTTCTAGTTTCAGGTTCTAAAAAATAAACATCTGAATAGGTAATATCTGTGTAGTAACCGTTTTTCTTTTCAGATTTAGGATATTCACCCATTAAATCAAATGCGTGATTACTAAACATTTCGGTATATGAAGACACCCCATCTACCATCACGGTATTGTGTGCTGGAAACTGCGAATAAAACTCCAAGTATATGGGTTGTAGATAACTCGCCCCCTTTCCTGGATCAGCTCCTTGTACAAACCCTTTGCCATACAATTCCATATTAATTCCATTGGCATGCATGTGGTTACCAAGCGATCCATTTAAGGAGACCATCATACCATCTTTTCCAGATCCTATCCGTTGAACATGCCAACTTACGTTAGGAGCATAAAAAGTTTGAGTAATGTACTCTTTTAAATCTCCTGCACCATATTTAGGATTGAGCTCCAAAGGCTTAGAAGCAAAAAAAGAAGAGATATTTGCTTTTGGTTTTCTTCCTTTTTTACCGGAACTCTTAGAATCTTCAGCAAATAAGTGATACATACTCGTAAATTCTTTTTCAACGGCTTTATCATTATTCTTCTGAGCTACACGTATTAAGTTTGTAATTGCTTCTGTACCTAAACCAGCATAATTAGAATCGCCAAAAGCTACTGTTTGCCCATTCGGAAATAAATACTGTGGTAACATTTTTACAGCTTTTACCATTGTTGGCATATATGGTAAAATATTATGATCAAAAGTAGTATCAAAATCCTCAATAAAGGCTGTTAAATCTTTAGTTACACCTTGAGAATACCCAGGGCATTCTGCCCAAACACCATTGTTTTCATCATAACCAAAATCCATAAATTTAGTTAACGACCACTGTCTTGCGGAAGTAACATTCAGAATATAATCGATATAATATTCACGCCCTTTTTTATCTTCATAATATTTATTATCCTTTAATACCATTGCGGCTTTTAAAATTGTCTTAGCCTGATGTAGATTCCAGTTATTTTGTGGTACTCCATTTTTGATTATTTGATCTGTCCATCTCTTAATGGTTTTATCATACATAGGTATATATTCAGCGTGATTCGCTTCAATATATGGATGTAAAAAATCATAAAGTTCGGCAACATCTATGAGTACACTTTCATGAATTACTTGAAAATTAGTAAAGCCAACAAGTGTCTGTATATGCCCATTAAGTAAATCAATTGGTTCACTTCTATAGGACATTCCTTCTAAATAGGTATGGATAATATCATTTGCAAATTTAGCATAACGTTCATCATTTTCAAGCCAATAAATAAATGCGGCATCGCGTGCTAACTCAATTATTTGCTCATTAATGGAATAAATTACTCGTCCAGTTTTAGAGGGTTCAGCCCATTCAAAAGGATTCCCTTCTTTACTTCTATTTGGTAAATACAAACCACGTGGATCATCCATATAAGGTAAAATATCCTCTAATTTTGGCGTTCCATAAGGTGTTGTATAGTCTCTAGAACCAACAAAACGTACTGTAGGCACAGGTGCTTCACCATCGGCATGTGAGTAATTAATACCATCTATATAAATATTAGTTGCTTTGGTTTTCCAATACATTTGTAGTCGAGAAACCATCCATTCTGGGTCTTTAATATGACGTTCTACATGTTTATCTATACGTTCGTGAATACCTTGCAATACGGCTTTAGCCCACGGCTCATTTTTAATCGTTTTCTCTAAGCCTTTCTTTTCTGATTGCGTAATATATAAACGTGGATATCCTTGTTCTAGATTTTCAGGGAGAGGAATTTGTGCATATGCCCATCTTCCAAGAAAAGATAATACAATGATTATTATTAACGTTTTTTTCATCTTAATTTTATTTGAAATTTATTTCCGAGCTCTATTTTGTTTCATAATCCTATTTATTCACCACCTTTCTTCATTTCAATTATCACTACCCCATTTGCACCTCTTGAACCATAAATTGCCGCTGAACCATCTTTCAATAAACTAATTCTTTTTACATTAAACGGTCTCAACCCTTCAAGTGTTTGTATGTTAACAGGAACATCATCTACAATTATTAAAGCAGCATTTGAACCATTAATTGAACTAGGTCCTCTTATAATTATTTCTTTATTTATAATTTGCACACCTACTAGTTTTCTTACTATTAAAGCATAAATGTCGGCATATTGTGCAAAATCATCATCATCATCATCACTAATACTTGCTATTGAAAAAAGTTTTTTATCATCTTTTACATATCCGTATGCCACGGAAATTTTGTCCTTTTTAAGACTCGTTTTTAGTTTAAGATTGACATGCAACATTTTATTTTCTTCTTTAATCTTTACTTTCTGTGTTGAAAACCCGTTGGCACTTATCTTAAGTCTATCTGTAGGTAAACAATTCAACTCAAAATGTCCAATACTATCAGTAAGAAATATTAGTTTTGAGCTTGAAACAATAATCTTAGCGTTAATTAGTGGAATACTATCAAATGTTGTTACAAATCCTTTAATTCTTTTTTCCTGACCTTCAGACTTAAATGATATAAAGGTTAAAATAAGAATTATTGCGAAAGTAACATATGAATTTTTCATGATTAATATGGCTTCATTATTATGAATTAAAATTTAATAAAATTAAAAAAATCAAGTTCTAATCAAATCTATTATTCAATAAATTCTTTCATTGGAATAATCTTTTCAAATTCCTTAATTTTAATATTTCTATAATAAATTTCAGCCGTTTCTGATTGAAATCCAATAATGCCTTCACTTACCGAAAGATTTGTCGCCATATTTACAATCTCACCATTCAATTTGTGAATGGTATATGCATCACCCATAACAATAATCTCACATTGATTCCATTTATCATTTAGGGCATTATATGTTGGATTAGCAATACCATAAAGTTCATTTTTCTTTTCTCCCATATCTTTTCCTCCAACTTTTGGTAATTGAAATGTTTTACCATCTTCAGTAGCCGTCCAATGTAATGTTGTATTCGCCGCCCAAAAATCACCAGTATGATTTCTATTTGTAATATGGTTATACCTTATTTGATATTCTATCCCTTTCGGCCAAATTTTGTCATCAAACACATGATAATAACAACCTGCATCATATTGCCATTTATCAAAGTTATTAGTGATTTTTGTCCCCCATTTATATTCAAACCTCAGTATATATTTACTATATTTTTTATTTGTATAAAAAAGACCATGTGTTTCATTTTCTCCTGTATTCAGATTTAAACTATCAGGCATATCTTTAAAAACATGCACCATTCCATCTTCAATTGCGTATACTTTTTTGGCCATTTCTTCATCTCCATTTTTTAATTTAAGATGCCAACCATCCCAATTTTTACCATTGAATATTTCCACAAAACCTTCATCTGATAAGGGATCTTTTTGAGTCTTCGTACATGCAATTGTTAACAGAAAAATTAATGATACAAGTACTGAATAATTTGATAGTTTAGATTTCATTTTTAATTGAATTTTTATAATTATTTATGATCATAATCATTGATGAGGTTCTGAAGGATAACTGGATAGGTTTTTCCTTTCGCTCCGCTTCCTTTGGTAATAGAATCTCCAAAACATACAATTTTCTGTTGCTTTTGTACTAATTGATTACCTTTTAAAAAATAGAAGACCATTTCTCCAATAAAATGATACCCCAATTCAGTTGGATGTACTCCATCACTAACACCACTATTTTTTTGATTTCTAATAAACAAATCTGTGTTGTGTTTTGGAAGGTCTAAATCAGTAAAAGCCTGATAAAGGTCTATAAACTTCAATTCATTGTTAACAGCAATTCTCAAATTTATTTGTCTCACTGAATCTAATTTCTCATTAGGAGATGCTCTAAAAAGATTTTTATCATGCCTTTCAAAAAGATAAACAGAGTCGGCCGGTGGAGGTGACATTAACACAATTTCAATCCCTTTTTCTTTTATTTTTCTAATTAGCGTTACAAGATTGTCTTCATATTTTTTATATGAAATCATTTTTTTAGAATTCAACATATCGTTTGTACCCACCATTAAAATCACTAAATCAGGATGTTGTTCTAAAACATCTTTATCCAATCGACTTAATAAATTCATAGTATTATTACCTCCTACTCCAGCATTAATCACCTGAGCACTAACACCTAAAGAGCTAATTACTAAACCTAAAGTTAAAACAGTATTTGAAAAATAATTTCTCATTTTATTACGGTAAAAATTCTAAAACTTGCTGATCTGCTATTAATTTTTCTTTTAATTTATCGTAAGAAACTTCGTGAATATCATTTCCCGATTCAATTGCCAAACCTGCTAAAGTACCAGCACTTTGTCCAAGTATCATAAAAACAGGTTCCATTCTAATAGATCCATAAGCAATGTGAGAACTCGACACAGCACAAGGAACAATTAAGTTTTTACACTCTCGTTTTTTGGGAAGAATAGTACCTAAATGAATTTGATAGGGTTCTTCTGCATCAACACCTAAATCACCTTCATTTTGTACATATCCATTTTTTGTAATATAACGTTGAACATTATGCGAATCCATCGTATACGAGCCCATTCCTATCGGTTGAGTCACTCCGCTTTTTCCTAAAATTTCATTTTCAGTCATTACAAATTCACCCAACATACGTCTTGCTTCACGCACATAAATTTGATAAGGCCAATGATCATTATCTACAAACTCATCTTTAGCTAACCCCCATTTATTAATATTGTCTTTGTGTTCTTGCGGAACACTTTCGTCATGTCCCCAAAAATAAAGTAAGCCTTTATGATAGCTAATATGCTGTGCTAAAATTTCTTTTCTCTTTTCATAAGTTGCCTCCGGGTATTCATAGTTCATACCAATATTATCTGAACTAAATGGACCTACATTGTTAACATCTCGCTTATGGTTTGGAATTTTACCCCCGCCGAACATAGAATATCTGCCTGATTTAAACACTCTTCTTAACAATTCATAATCAGCAGGGTTATAATCTTCTGGTTTTTCAAATGGTATTACATTACCTTCAGCATTGGTAGTACACAATCTGTAATTATAAGCTTGTACTTTATGATCTCCCTGCCCCTGTTCTCCTGGTGCGTCTGTAGAAATAAAGGGCAAAACGCCACTTGTTGAATCACCTTCAATTAGATAAGGGCTTATTTTTCTGTCCGCGAAATTGTGACTGTGATGAAAAATCTCTTTTTGCACACCATTCCACTCTTCATTATACACACTATTAGCCTCACGCCCTACATGATAATTAACACCAGCAGCTGCCATTAAATCACCTTCATAAGAACCATCTACAAATACTTTAGCTGTATATTTTTCACCATCTAACGTTGTGATAGCTATTATTTTACCATCCTTCATCTCCACACCTTTCTCACGGTCTAACCATTTATCTCGCAAGATTTTAATATTATATTTCTTCACCATGTCTTCAAAAATTTTTTCCGCTACATGAGGTTCAAATGTCCACATGGTCTTTGTACTATTATCGATTGCTGTGGTACCCTGACCTTCATTTCCGTATTCATTGCGTGGTTGCCAATTCCAAGCTTTTTGATTTTGATAATGATTATAAACACTTTGATAAAATTCTTTTGAAATACCTCCAATAACCGTCTTATTACCAAGATCTGTAAAACCAAGACCACTTGATGATAAACCTCCAATATGTTTTTCAGGACAAAGAATCAAAACCGTCTTTCCCATTCGTTTTAACTGTACAGCTGTAGTTATAGCTGCTGAAGTACCTCCATATATAATTACATCAGCATCATAATTTTTAGAATTTTCTTTGGGAGTACATCCAATGAGCAAAAGGCAACCTAACAACACAATGGAAAATACCAATTGATATATTTTTTTAAAAAAGGAATGAAATTTCATATTTTTTAAATTATTTATTATTTCTAATTTGTAATTGAATCGTTTTATTTGAGTTATCATAAATACCTTTTTTAAGGACTTCATTTAATTGTAAACTTTTTATATTTTCGGGATTATAAATAGTGACCGTAGCATTAGGTTGCCCTTGAAAAATTAAATTTGGTTGCTTTCCAAAATTCTCTACCAAAGCGGTATATTTTGACAAAGAATGAAGTAAAACTTGCCCATTACGACGTAAATAACTACCATGCCCAATAAACACTTCATTAACTGTATTTATATCTGTTTTATCAGCATTTTCGTCAAACTTTAAAACAGTAAGGTACGCATCAGTTTCCCAACCTTCAATATTTATGAGACTATTTCGATGTTTTAAGCGACCATCTGCTAATAAATTAAAATATACAACAGAGGTTTCACCATTTTGAGTAATGGTGACTTTTAAATAATCTTTACCTTCCTCTCGTGTAATTATTGGTAATTTGTTCTTGTTTTCCTCTGTTTCTAGTATGATTGCAGAAACAAATTTTGTTCTCGTAGTTTTTTCAAAATGACTAATAGACCAATAAGGTTTACTTTCTTCAGGATGATGATCTTCATGTCCAATTTTTTCAGTTAATCTCATATGTTCTGGAAAATCATGTGGGCGTTCTCCTCCAGGAGGAAACGTTTCAGGAAAGAGTGGACGCACTCTTATTTTAGCATCTTCATCTTTAATTTTCAAATCAATTCCGCCTTTTAAATTAGATTCTCCATTGTAATGCAATAGCCATTCAAATTGCCCCGGTTCAAAGGCGAGTAAATCGTCAATAACTAAAATGACATCACCTACCCAAATAAAGTTACGATAATTCCGAGCCAAAATGTGAGAATATGGTCCCGTAGCATTTGCTAATAAATATTTAAATCCCTCTCCTTCAACAAGATTATGCAATGAACCTGAATTAACACTTCCAAAATAAGGATCATTTCTATTTTGAGCTTTCCCATCAAAGAACACAACATTATGTGCTTCACTTTGACAATAAAATTCCGTATATAATGGACTCAAATAACTAGCTCCACCTGAATCTATTATTAAATTTTTACCGTTGTGAAATAATATATATGAACCTGCATCGGCATGTGCATGATTCCAAGTAAACCCTGATTTCACCGCTAACATGGTTTTATTATCTTCCCAAGAATTTCGTAAGGTTGCCCAACCCATATCTTTATACAGATGAGATTTAGATCCTTTGGGTACATAATCCGTATTTAAAGTTGGTAAGTTCGGGTTCAAAGCTAACGCCTCCGCTGATTTCCAATATCTCGATTCCTTGTTTGTCGTTTTGTTGATATACCAAGCGTATTCATCTTTTTGATACCCTAAATTCCATAGTAGTTTGAGTATTCTATCCCCATTTGCATCAATGCCCGAGTCTCCAAAATTTACGGCAAGGTCATTTTTTCCTTTTACATAATACGTTGTATTGATAAAGAAATTACCAATATTATCAAGCAATGGAGATTCATAAGTGGACTCATCTGGCCATGCATTTTTATAAGCCGTTAAGAACAATAAATATTGTGATGTGGCATATGAAGCATAGTTTAAGCTTTCATAAAAACCACCATCTTTATCAAAAGTAGGAGGTTTATTTTGCAATATACTCCCCGTATAATTCATCCATTCTATAGCTGAATTTTCAACTTCTTTTGCCCACTTGGTTGCTTCAGGTATTTCACTTCTTACAGCTAAAGATGCCAGTCCTGACATATAAACACAGGCACTCCACCAATTATGCCCCATAGTATCAAAGGTATGCATGTTTGTGGTTAATTCTAGCCAATCTTCTCTTGCTGGTGCTATTCCTAAATCGACAATACTTTGAGCTATTTTTTTTCTTTCTGACCCAGTTAAATATTGATATATGGCATCAAACCCCATTGCAATGTCATAGCTCGTGTGAGAAGTACCCAATCCACCTTTCCATGGTGGGTTTCTTTTTAATAAGGTACCGCCTTCCCAAGTTTTCTTCGTTCCATAATAAAGAAGTAACTCTTTCAACTTATTGGCATACTTTTCCTCGCCAGTAACTCTAAAAACTAAACCAAGCAGCAAACCATCGGTCGACTTTAACCTATCTTTCTTTAATAATTTTTTGGCTTTTTTGTACTGATTATCCCAGTTTTTCTCGATGGATTCATCTGTCTTAATTTGATCTTTTAACCGAGAGATATTTTCATCAGTATATAAAAGATAATTTCTTGTTTGTGCATTCAGGGAAAATACTAGTATATAAAAAATTACAAATAATAGGCCTCTTTGCATACTTCTCAAATTAGTTTAATTGAATATACAATACTATCTATTTTATGCATAAAGAAATATAACTCATCATTCAAGAGCTATAAATTATGATTTATTTTGAGTATTTGATTAAAAATTAAGGGATTTACTTAAATACATTAATTATCTCAAGAAGTAAGAAGGATAATTATTAAAAGGTCAAAACGTATTTAAAATTCAACACGCTTTGACCTTTTCAATTATTTTAATAATAAAGAATTTATTATTTTTTTCTTTTCAAAGCCTTTTTGATGGCCTCTTGAACCAATGGCTCCATAATATCATAACCATCGGCATTTGGATGTACAGTATCTCTACCCAACTCTTTTTTTAAGGCATTTTCACTATCAACCATTGGGGTAAAATAATCGAGATATACCATCTTGTGTTTTTTAGCATACGCTTTAATCAATTTATTCAATTTAATAATTTGATTGGCCGGTTCTATTGAAGCACTCCAAGAATAACTACTGGCAGGTAATACAGAGGCTAACACAACCTCTATATTGTTTGCTCTCGCTAATTCTGCCATAGAAAAAATATTTCCAGCAATACGCTCAATACTGATAACACCTCTATTACCCGCAATATCATTTGTACCTGCTGAAATAACAACTACTTTTGGTTTTAATTCTATGACATCTGGTCTTAACCTTAACAACATTTGAGCACTAGTTTGACCACTAATTCCTCTATTTATATAAGTTGGATTCGCTTCAAAGAATTGCCCGTGATCTCGTGTCCAATTATCTGTTATTGAATTACCAATAAATACAACTCTTTTTTCATTTTTAGATGGAGCTTTTAAACTCGCATTTGCTTTTCTGTATCGATTTAAATTTGCCCAATCTTCTGTAGGTGTTAAAACAATTTTTATAACCGTGGCAATATCATTTGGTGCCACTTTAGGTAAGAAAATAGTCAAATTACCATCCACCAATTTTGTTTTTAATTTTTTGTCCCCATAATTTAAGTAGGCCGTTCTTACATTTATGCCTCTATCAATAATCAGTTTTCCATCTGTTGGCCAATCAAAAACATGTGCATAAAGTATATCTTCTTTTCTGGTGTAACGTCCCCAATTTGGTTTTTCAAATGTACTCTCAGAAGTGCCATAAATAGCCTCTCCATTTTGCTTGGTCCATTCAGCCATTTTTATAAATTGTTGCGTATCTGAAAGCTTTTCCTTTTCACTATTTTCTTGAGCAAAAGCAGGACTTAGTTGTACTACGGATAGTACTATGAGTATGATTAATGTTTTCATTTTTTATAAAAATTATAATTATTGTTTATGATATAAAATAATAGGCCTTTAAACTTATTTAGCTAACTCTATTTTAATAACAGAAACAGTATTATCTGGTGCAAGTATAGGCACTTCAACTAAAACCTCTCTTGATGTTCCAAGTGTTTTTAATTCCGTGTTTGGAGCTGTTAAGAGGGTTGCTTTTTTAACTTTAATATCTTTATGTAATTTTAATGTTCCACTTTTTGGCCAATCAAAAACATGGGCATAAATAACATTCCCTTTTTGAGTATAGCGTCCCCATTTAGGTTTTTCATATGGACTTGCAGAAGCTCCATAAACAGATTCTCCATTCTTTTTAGTCCATTCTCCCATGGCATTCAATCGTCTAATACTTTCAGCAGGAAATCTTCCAAAACCATCAGGTCCAATATTTAATAGAAAGTTCCCTCCCTTAGAAACAATATCCACTAATTTTTGGATTAGATCTTCGCTACTTTTCCATTTGTTGTCTGAAGGCTTATATCCCCATGAACCATTCATGGTCATACAAGCTTCCCAATCAGAAGCAATACCTGTATCAGGAATTTCTTGTTCAGGTGTACCAAAATCTCCAGCAAAGTCACCATCGGCATCCATTCCTTCCATTCCCATACGGCCTTTATCTACACGATTATTCACAATTGTATTCGGTTGAATCTCACGAATAAAATCATACAGCTCTTTTCCCATTTCTGTAGTATAATCTGAAATCCAATCTCCATCAAACCATACCACTCCTATGTCTCCATAATTCGTTAATAATTCTTTTACTTGAGGTTTCATATAGTTTTTAAAGTACTTAGGAAACTTCGGATTTACCACAGATGGATCGTCATGTTGTGCTATATTATAATTTGGATACAAATTTCCTTGTGCTTGTGGGTGATGCCAGTCAACAATAGAATAGTAAACACAAAATATGATTCCTTGTTTTTTACAAGCTTCTGATAATTCTTTAATAATATCACGCTTAAAAGGAGAGGTATCCATTACATCGTAATCCGAAACTTTAGAGTCCCACAATGCAAATCCTTCATGGTGCTTAGATGTAATTACAATATACTTCATCCCTGCATTTTTAGCCATAGTTACCCATGCATCTGCGTCAAATAATTGGGGATTAAACATTTCTGGATATTTCTCATAATCTTCGATTGTATAATCGAGTTTATCCATGGCCCATTCTGCACCACCACCTGCAATTTTAGTATCACGTTCACCTCCAATTATGGAATACGCACCCCAATGAATAAACATTCCGAACTTTGCATCACGCCACCATTCCATACGTTCATCATCTGATAACTTTTTAACATTTTTCTTTTCTTGTGCAAAACCCGTACTAATATGCAATAGAGCAACCAGTATAATTATGATCGATTTTTTTAACATTTTCATTTTATTTAGTTTTAATATTATGGTTGAGTTCGTTTTACTTTATTTTAATAGTCAATTTTTTTTCCGTTTGATTTCGCATAATTAATAGTTCTAATTCATCAGAAGTATTAGCAACATTAATTTTAAAAAAGTCCTTTACAGTATTCACTTTTTTTCCAGCAGCCTCTAAAATAACATCCCCTTTTTTTAGTCCGTTATTTTTAACAGCTGGGCTTTGATTCCATACTTTTAATAGAATAACACCTTCTGGTGTTTTTAAACCATATGCCGATTGCTCTTGTTCTGAATCCACACTTTTAATTTCATTACGTAACCATGCTACAGTTGCACTCGATTTATCTTTATTTGATGAAGGGGTTTTAAGTAATGGAATTTCAGGTGTTTTCGCTATAGATTTTAATGCTGCTTTTTGAACTCCAAATTGATCCATAGGAAAGTTTTTAAACCCAATACTCAAAGCCTTTGAGTTCTCTGCCACGGTAAAATCTAAGTTTGCAGGGTCTATAAACATCGGATCTCCATAAGTACTGTGTAAGTCTCTATCATAAATTTGAGATTTCAAAAGGGTTTCTTCTGTCGGAAAAAAGTTATAATCTAATTCCTTTCCCCAGCCCAATAATCGTACATCTTGATACGCTTTACCAACAATATTATGCTTAAAAACATCTTCGCTATTCTTAAACCAAACATGTGGATGTAAAGAGTTGTTTACCATGATGTTATTTTCAGCTACACGATTAAAACCTTCACGTAATTTTAGCCCATTGTTTAGCAATAAATTATTATAAATATGATAATTAGAGGAACCATCATCTAAGTCAATATCCCAGCCGTGATCACAACGAAAACGATTGTTTCTAATAATGGTTGTTTTTATGGCATCCCATGTATGCATGTTAGGATTTGACGTGGTTAAGCTATCCATAATACGACGATTTGGATGCCAAAAACGATCTCTACCCCAAGAATTAAATGAACCATGATCACTTGTTTCTAACACCGTATTAAACACATCGTTAAATTCTAAAATATGTCCGCCCCATGTACCATCACCAATATTAATACCAGCTCTAGGTACATCATAAATACTATTATGCCTAACAGTAATATCCATTGCCATCGCAATTTGTACACCTGCCGTTTGCTTTTCAATTCTTCCTATTCTATAAATCAAATTATCCTCAACAAGGCATGCTCTCGGATACAATTCATTTTGTGGACCGGAAACAGTATCCATTTCTGCCATGGAAACAAATTCCCTATAATTAAATGATGGTGATCTTACAGCCGATGGATCTCCAATAAAAGACACAGCACTTGCACCGCAATCATGAATATGGTTCCCTTTTATTTCCAGTCCCTTATTGTATTTACTTGCCATAATAACATTACCTCCTAAATTTACAAACTGACTATCTTCAATTTTACAATTTTCTGTACCTTCAAAAAATATAGCACTCCCTCTATAAATAGTCCAATCACTTCGCAGTAAAGGCTCATATGCCTCCATGAATGTACGTTGTGTATTTTCAAAAGTTATTCCACTAATCGTCACATCTCTTACAGGATTTTCTTTGGTACCAACAATTTGTATTAAATCTTTAAGAACGGCCACTTCAATTTTGTCACTATCAAGAGCTACATTTTCTGATGGCCAATAATATAATTTATGCTCTATTTTATCTAAATACCACTCGCCAGGACTATCCAATTCCTCAAAAACATTTTCAACCATTCGATACTCTTTGTGCGGTTCTGAGCCTCTATTGTTTTGTTGTCCTCCTTCCAAAATTGCTGAACCATCTTCATTTACACCTGTAATTGTAAAATGAAAACCACCCCATTTACCTCCATGTAAAGCACTAAAATAAGCTCCTTTTGGATTTTTCCATGAGGCTATTCTTTCTTTTGAAATGGCATCTGCAGCAGATCCTTGCCAATATTGAGAACTTTCATCATAATTAGGATAACGTGCTAAAATTTGAGCTTTACCATTAACTATTAATTGATCAAAATCCAAATTTTCAGAAACTGTCGTAACAAACATATTGTCATTAAATTTTTCCCATTTCGATGTTAATACTGTAGAACCTTTTATTTTTACATCAGCTGCATTAATCCCTTTTATTGATAAATTACTTAATAAAGGAGGAATTTTTATGGGTTCTGATAAATGATAATCTCCTTTTAAAATTGTAATGTCTATTATAGCTTTTGAATCTTTAGCCTTAAGATCACTAGCTTTTTTAATTGCACTTTCTAATGTTGCAAATGGACTGTTTTTAGTGCCATCATTTGTTGTTTCACCCTTCGACGAAACAAATATTTCAATACTATTCTTCTCGTTTGTACAAGAAAAAATTAAACTTAAAACGGATATAAATAGGATTATTTTTTTCATTTTGTATTAATATTTTATTTCAATTTTTTTGTATGCCTTTTCTATTTTAAAGACCAATTGATTATCATTGTTTCTATTTGTTGTTCCTTTTCGCTTTGAAACCATTTCACCATTCTCATACAATCTTAACTCTGCTGGTTTATCCCCTTTTACAAATGGCATATTAATCGTAATTGGACCATCTGTAGCTATTAAATATCCTACTTTATTACGTTCCATTGATAGCGTAAAAGGCGTACCAGATGTTATAATATTCCAACCGTCATTTTCATATTTTTCCATCCCAGAAAGAAATAAATACTCTAATTTTTTATTTGTTTTAGATTCACGCGTAATAGAGAGTAATCCCTTTTGAAAAAAAGCATCTTTTGCTGCGACATCATTTTCTGATGCATTTAAAACTATTCTATCTATTGTTTCTTTATCATCTAGAAGTACATCAATCAGTTGTGTATTCGGATAGTTATCAAGAGAAGCATAAGTAACCTTTTCAATGGGATTTTTACCATTTTCCATATACGGATTATACACTACCGCAAAAGGGTTTTTCCATGCTGCTTCGTCTCTTTTTAAAATTAGGGTTGGCATTGGTTCCTTTAAAAATTCAGTAGGAGCCGTACCTTTACTTATCGCATTTGACTTAGGTGATTTTACACTATATATAGTTTGATTTTCACTTCCTTTAACCCACAACCTCATCAAATTATCAGGGTTTCCTTCACTTTTTAATTTAAATAGAGCCTGTAAATCATTAGAAAGAATAACCTTCTTTTTATCCTTGTAAAAATCATAACCTTTTAAATCTCCTTTTTTAGAACTTAATTCGTCAGTTGTAGCTAGTTTTATGAGTTTATTTTTAGAATCAAAAATTTCTAAAGATTGACCTAAATTATGATAAATATATTCATGTTTTTGTTTTCCTACTTTTTGTTTTTTAGATCTAAAAACATCTACAATATAACCTTTATTAGTATTTGATTTTATTAGTGCTGTAAAACGTTGCTGATCAGAAACTGTTTCTGGTTCAAAAAAGGAAACCATTGAAAAACTCACTTTATTAAAAGCGGGTGTTTCACCTATTTCAGGATAGTAGTTCTCTAACTTATAAGGGTTATAGGTACGCATAGCTGCGTAATCAGATTTACCGTCTACAATTACCGTATTATGTGCGGGAAAACGAGAATAATATTCTCGATGAGTAGGATGCCAGTAACTTGGCCCTTTACCAGAATCTGGACCTAACACATAATTGTTTGCATATAATTCCAATGAAATACCATTGGCATGTGCATGGTTACCAAATGAACCAACAGTAGATACCATTAAGGCATCATCACCTTTACCCATTCGTTGATTAAACATACTCACATTTGGTGCATAAAAAGTTGGAGATGTTAGGCTTTCTATATTTGATTCTTTAATAGATTTACTGGTTTTTAATTCATCTACATAGAAAAACAATTGAAAAAAATCTGAGGCTTTACGGGTGTATAATTTATCTGAAATCATTTTAGAGAGTAGACCTGAAATTAGTTCTTCCTTATCCTTTTCATTATATTTTTGATAATTTGAAATTAACAACTCAAAATTTTCTGGTGGTAGAATTTTATGATTGGCATCTCCAAAGCCAAGTGTATAACCATTCGGAAACAAATATTGAAAAGAAGATAAGGCTGCCTTTTCAACAATTGGGTAATTCAAAAATTCATTGTTATTTGTAGCATGGTCTAATAATGTAAAGATTCGCAACAGTGTAGTTATCACATGGACAGAATAGGATGGCGATTCAGGCCAAATTCCTGTTTCATGATCATACACCAAAAGTGACTCTTTAACTGCCAATTGTCTGTCTGTAGATGTTGTAAAAGTATGGTTTAAAAAATATTCTGTCCCTTTGCCATTTTTATAGCTTTCATTTTTATCTAAAACCAATCCGATATAAGTTAAAAAACGAGCTTGAAAAAGATTCCAGTTATTATCAGGGATTCCATTTTTAATAATTTGATCTCCCCATTTTTGAAAAACAGCAACAGAGTTCTCTAAATTCGTATTCTTGGCTTTTAAGTAATCATATAAAAAATCATAAGCAGTAACTAATGAAACGACAATACCTTCATGGATAACTTCAAAGGTTGCCAATCCTGAAATATTTTGCTGTGTTGAATTTTCTAAATCAATGGGTGCATCTCTGTAATGCATACCGTTCATATAAGTTATAAAAATTGGAGTCGCTAATTCAGCATATTTTTTCTTGCCAGTAAGCCAATATAAAAAGGCAGCATCTTCTGCGATACCCATTATTTGCTCGTTGATTTTTTCAACAGTAAACCCTGCTTTTGATGGATGAACCCATTCCATCTTTTTTGTTTTTTTGTGCTGTAAATACAAACCTCTTGAATCATCAAAATAAGGCTGTACATTTTCAAGTTTAGGACGGTTATAATCTGTTGCCCAATCTCTTGTACCCGAATATCTAACTGTTGCTACGGGAGCGGAACCTTCTGAATGTGAAAACTTCCCTCCTTTTAAAAAGACCTTATTATGTTTTGTTTTCCAGTTCATCTGTAATCTAGAAACCAACCATTTAGAATCATTCTTTACCAGTTTTAGATATTTTTCAACCTTTTCTTTTTTCTGATCTACCAGTTCCTTTTTCCAACTCGTATTTTCAATTGTTTTTAGAAATGCTTCCTTTGAATCATTTGTTATATAAATTCTAGGATGCTCACTTTGTTGAGCTGTTGAGCATAAGACCCAGAATAAAGTTAGCCCAACTAAAAATAAAAACTTTAGGTTATTATTAATTCTTAATTTCATTATTGTTTTATTAAATGAATAGCAAATCCATTATTACTTTTTAGGATTAAATCTAGTTTTGATTGATTGCTAATCTCCATTTCTTCTATTTTAACCTGCGTTCTAGTTTTCACACATTCGTCATCCGTATAAACTTTTGCTTTGTAAATTTGATTTTCTTTCAAAAATGAAAAATCTAATGCTACTTTACGCTCTGTTACTCCATTAATCCCACCAATAAACCAGTCGTCACCTTTTCTTCTTGCAATTACTCCTAATTCACCAATTTCTCCATATAAAACTTTGGTTTCATCCCAAGTAGTAGGTACATTATCAAAAAACGCTAATTCAGGTTCATTTCCAATATGTTTTGTATCTCCCCATAAACCATCATTTTTTTCTGGTGAAGCAGCAGGTTTGTCATACCAATATAAAAATTGCAACGGACTAAACAGACACACTGTTTTTGCCAACTGTGAAGCATGTGACCCCATATTATCAACTCTTTTATTATAATAACAAACGGTGTTATCTGCAGCACCAGCTAACATTCTAGTAAACATGGTGATTAATGTATGCTCATTAGAAACCGTTTCTTCGTCGCCACGAATGCCTTCTTGTGTTAGTAAATTTGGGTAGGTTCTTGAGAAACCTGTGGGTCGATACTCATCATGTACATCAACAATCATTTTATATTTAGCAACTTTCTTTATGGCTTCATGCATCCAAGCTGTAGCATTTTGATCTCCAACTCGAACAAAACCAAATTTAATACCTGCAATACCCCACTCTTTAAATAATGGTAGTAAATCATCCAATTGTTTTTCAAGCGATCTCCGATTGACATAAAGTATTACACCAATCCCTTTATTTTTTCCATAAGCCGTAACAGCTTTCATGTCCAATGGTCCCTTAGATCGTTTTGGATCTAACGTCACAGTTGTGGCGTCCGAACTGTTTTTCATCTCGTCTCCATACCAGCCAGCATCGAACATGATATATTGCATATTATGAGTAGCTACAAAATCTATAGCCGCAATGGCACCTTTGGTAGTAAGTGTTGTTTCTCGTAACACTTTTCCAGGTTTAATCCAAGACTCATCTGCTATTTCTGAGGCATCATTTAAATTCTGAATGAGGTAGTTATTTTCAAGAAGTTCTCCATAAGATTTCCCCATCATTATTACACGCCAAGGTGATTGAAAAGGTAGTTTTTTATGCACTGTAGCTCCATTACTATCACGATTAGAGGTAATTGCCCCCGTAATTGTATCTTGTTTCTGCTCAAATATTTTTCCATCAAGTTCCGCGAGAATACTGTATTTAGAATTAGTACCTTTATTAAAACTTAATCTCGCATAATCTGTCAGTTTTGCTTCTGCCAAAGCCACAATCAAACTATCATTCATTTCAATGACTAAGGGACGCTCAATTCCATTCTCCAAACGACTCAAGGGAATTTTCTTGTACTCACCTTGAGCTGTTAGTTTACTTGGCTCACGTTTTGGGGTTGACCAAACTTGATAATCATTGTCAAAGTTATAATTGATTTTTTCATCCAATCCTATTTCAGAAATATTGTTCTGTATCGGAATTTCATATGCAAAAGAGATACCTTCATTATATGCCCTACAAACAACATTAAATAGTGCATCTCCCCTTTTTAAAAATATTTTAACTTGGTTATAATGATCCGGTACTGTACTCAATTCACTAAAATTAGAATGCCATTCACTGTTTACAGTTGTGTTTTCCACTTTCAAAACAGATAACTTACCAGAAAAATTAATTTCATTTGAAATAAGCAGTAATGATGACGGTAGTATAACATCTCTATTATTATAGGTAATTGAAAAAGTAACCGTATTACTTTTTGGAGCGTTTAATAAATTAAAACTTTTAGTTCCGTCAGGAGATTTCACTTGAATGATTTCTATACCTTCATCGCATGAAATTATTAGCAGCAAAAAAAATACCCCAACTAAATAAAATCTTCCAAAGTATCTCATAATTAATTTAATATTACTTTTTTAATTCAATTGATATGTCTCGATAATCCATAGGCTGTACTTTAAAAGATACTACAAATTTACCATTCACTTTTTTACGACTTCCTTTTAATTCTTTGAAACCTATTTTTAAAATTACATCACCTTTCTTAAAGTTATCTGGTACAGTTAATAAAACCGAAGTATTACATGAAAGTTGTAATTGTTCTCCGAAAACAAGTATTGCTGTTCCTGATTTTTTTCCTAATATTTCAAGTGTGTATCCTGATTTTTCAATCTTTTTACCTTTACCAAGAAAAAGTGTTGTATTTCTTTTTTCTTGGGTAACAATTCCAAAAGTGCCATTAAGCAACATATCTTCATAATTATAACTATCGCTCTTATCTGAAGAAAACACATAATCAATTCTGTCTAATAAACTTTCAATTTTTAAACCAACAAAACTGTTGTTATTATCTGTATTAAAAGTTTTAATACTTTTTAAGGTTGATGGCTCACTGCGTGTTGATGGCTCATAAATAGCAACAAAAGGATTGTTCCATGCTTCGCCTTTTTGGCGAACTACCAAAGTAGGTTGTAATGCCATGGCCACTTTTTTTGGCACCATGGCGTCTCTTAACGCTTCAGAACGAGGCGATTTTACTTTAAATATTTCACGATTTTCATTACCGTTCATCCACAAATTCATACTTATACTTTCTTTTCCTTCAATAGATAAATTAAAAGTTGCTTTAATATCCTTATCTGTTTTAACCGAAGTTTCATCTGTGATATAATCATAAGCTTCTATATTCCCTAATTTTGAAGTTAGTTTTGCACTTGGCTGTACGTTTAATATCTTATTTTCTGAGTCTGACAATATAAATTCTTGACCAAGGTTATGATAAAAATAATCGTGGTATTTATCGTTTATTTCTCGGGTTTTAGATCTAAAAATATCAATATAATAGCCTGACTTTTCTCCAGTTCTTACAATACTCATTGTTCTATTTTGATCTGAATTTGTACTTGGTTCATGAAAATAAAGATCTGAAAAATTAATGTTGGGATAATAGCCTGTTTTCTGTTCTGATGCCGGATACAAGGCATTCACATCAAATGCATAATAACTACGCATTTTGTTGTATTCAGATTTTCCATTCACTGATACTGTATTGTGAGCGGGAAACTGTGAATAATACTTGCGATAATCAGGTTGAAAATAACTAGAACCTCTACCTCCTTCAGGACCTAATACATATCCTTTTCCGTAAAGTTCCATTGCAATTCCATTGGAATGAGCATGATTACCTAATGAACCTACTTGAGAAACCATTAACCCGTGCTTAGCATCCAATCCATTTCTCATAGCAACCCAACTAATATTTGGTGCATAAAAAGTGTTGGTCATATAATCTGCTTCATTTGCAGGCTGAATAGAAGTATCTAATTTAACTTCATCGTCATATAAAAGACGCATAATTGTATTTTCATTACCCTTAATGTCTTTTATAATTTTATCCTTATTAGTAAGCATATAAATTAGAGAAGTATACTTTTCTTCTTGTTGCCGTTTGTTAAATCGTTGAGCGTTTTTTACTAGGTCTAAAAAGGGTTCTATTTCAAGTGGACCATAATGAGAATCACCAAAGGCTACAATGTTTTTATTAGGATAAAGATATTGAGGCATAATGGTAACTGCTTTGGGAATAATAGGCATTCCTTGCATAACATCAACGTCTAAGGATCCTTGTATTACCATTGCCAATTCAATAAAGCCTTTGGCTACACTAAGTGCATAACTAGAACTCTCGTTCCATATTCCATTATTTTGATCATAACCATACGCTAAAACATCATTCACCGACCATTGTCTTGCTTCTGATTCATTAAAAACACGATTCAAATAATATTGACAACCTTTACCGTCTTTATAAGCCTTATCATTATCTAAAACCAAAGCTATTTGAATAATATAATTTGCTTGATGAAGATTCCAATTATTATCAGGCACTCCATTTTTTATAATAATTTCGGCTAGTTTTTTTAGTGAAGCTGTATAAATATGCATTTGCTCCTTTTTATTGGTGTGCAAATACTCATAAAGAAAATCGAAAGTCTCTGCCAATTCATCAACAATACCCTCTTTTATTACTTGAAATGATGTTAAGCCTATTATGTTTTGAACATTTCCTTTTTTCAAATCAACAGGCTCCTTTCTATAATACAATCCGTGCATATAAACATCAAACAAGTGTGTGGCTAATTTTGCATAATCTTCATCACCTTCTATAAAATATACCAGTGCAGCATCTCGAGCAATACGCATAATATTTTCATTTGTATTCTCTATGACACGCCCCGTTTTCGGAGGGGAAACCCATTCCCATTTATTTGTTTTCTTGTGTTGAAGATATAATCCTCTTTTATCTTCTAAATAAGGAATTGCATCTTCCAATTTGGGTGTTTTATAATCTGTAACATAATCACGTTGCCCGGTGAAACGTACGGTTGGTACAGGAGCCTTTCCTTCGGCATGAGAATAAAACTCACCATTTACATACACATCTGTAGCATGGGACTTCCAGTACATTTGAAACCTTGAGGACAACCATTCCGCATCGGTACCAAATTGTTTTACGTAGTTAGAAGTTTTATTTTTAAATGCATTATATGATAGTTTTACATCATCAGATGCATTTATCATTTGAAAGATATTTGATTTAGTAACTTTTGAAGAAATAAGTCGAGGATGTGTTCTTGTAATCTCCTTTGGAAAATCAAATTGAGCATTAACGATGTTAATCAAAAACAGATTGACACAAATAAAAAATATTTTCAAATTATTCATAATAATTATTCATTTCGAGTCCAAATATGACTTCCCTCCAATAATTCTTGATATTGAGTTTTAAACTCTTTTTTTAATTTGTTAAAAATTTCAGGCTCCTTTAAAGATAAATCTTCAGATTCATTAATATCTTTCTTTAAATTAAATAGGACAAAATCAGTTAATTTAGCACTTTTAACGAAGTCTTCATTACCATCATATAAATTGTGTATATGTGGTAATTCGGTATGATCTACTTCTAAACTTCCCATTATTTTCCATTCACCACTTCGCATGGCCACTCTACGTTTATTAATAGCATCATAAAATGCCCAAATTAAGGGTTTACTTCGCTCAAAAACGCCATTATCTAATAGGGACTTAAATGATTGTCCATCTAATGTTCTATCTGGTAATTTGGCTCCTGAAAGCTCAGCAAAAGTTGGTAAAAAGTCTAAAGCAGAAACAACAGCATCTGAAGTTCCTGAAAAATTATTTTTTCCAATCCAACTTACAATTCCGGGTACTCTAAAACCAGCTTCATTGGTCCATAATTTCATTCCTTTTAATGCTCCCGGAGATCCGTAAGAATGTTTTGCTTTACTATACCTCATTAAGGTTTCAGGTCCATTATCTGATGAAAACACAATTAATGTATTCTCACTATTATTTTTCTTTAAATAAGATATTAACCTTCCAACAGCTAAATCTACATTTTCTACATTGGCAAAATATTCTGCCTCTTCCCTTTTGTCTGTAAATTGTAGATACTTTTGGACTAAATCTTCGGGTGACGCAATAGGTTCATGAGGTTCATGAAAAGCAACTTCTAGAAAAAACGGAGCATCACTTTCTTTCTTTTCTAACCATTGAATGGCTTCATCCACTATTATTTGACTGCTATAACCTTTTATTTCTCCTACTTTTTCACCGTTACGTATAAAATTTTTAGGGTTTTGATGACTAGGTGCCGCATTATTATGAGTTGCAAACCAATGATCAAATCCAAAATCATTAGGTTGTGGTTGTTTATCCGAATTAAATCTAGAGCTACAATGCCATTTACCAACCAAACACGTGGAATATCCTACTGATTTTAATAACGACGGAATGGCTATTTCATCAGCTTGTAAATGGACTAAATCTCTATTATCTTCGCTTTTTTTAAGCCCCGGAATAAAATCATAAACACCTGCTCTGTTAGGACTCCGCCCTGTAAGTAAACCAACTCGAGATGGTGAACAAACCGGTGCTGCAGCATAAAAGTTAGTTAGTTTAATACCTGATGCAGCTAATGCATCTAAATTTGGCGTTTGTATAATAGGATGACCAAATGAGGATAAATCGCCATAGCCCAAATCATCGCATAATAAAACTACAATATTGGGTTGTTTTTCAATTACTTTTTCATTTATAACCTGATCATTCTTATCAAGTACTTTTGATTTACATGAAACACTAACCAAAATAGTTACCACAAATAGGCATCTAAAAATATTCATTTTAATTTAGTATTAGAACTTTCAAAGAAGTCATTAAAAAACAGCATCTGATATTTAATAGAATTTTTCCAATACGTATTGGTATGTCCTCCAGGGCGTTCAATATAATCGTGTGGAATATTTCGTTCTAGCAGTTTCTTATGTAATCTCTTATTCGCATCATAAAAGAAATCATCAACACCACAATCAAAAAGAAACTTTAAATTTTTACCATCTAATAAATGCACCAAATTAATTACGGTATTATTCTCCCAAGTTTCTTTATTTTCAGCATAAGACCCCAAACGTTTAGAAATATCCCAACTTCGTGGAAAAGGTCTAATATCTACACCTCCACTCATACTAGCTGCTACTCCAAAGATATCTGTATGTTTAAAAGCTAGATAAAGAGCACCATGACCGCCCATACTTAATCCGGCAATAGCTCTATTTTTATATGAAGCTTTTGTGTTATATGATTTGTCAATTTGTGTAACGAGTTCTTTAGATACATAGGTCTCATATTGCATTGTACTATCAATAGGGCTATCAAAATACCAGCTCGTTTTATTCCCGTCAGGACAAACAATTATCACATTATATAAATCAGCATACGTTTTAATTTTAGGAGCTTTTTTTAACCAATCTTTATAATCGCCACCAGCACCGTGTAACAAATAAATTACGGAATAGGCTTGCCCTTTTTTAGTATAGGAGTCGGGCGTTATCACCACATTTTTTATGTCTTTATTCATTGTCTTGCTATGTACAATAAGTGTATCCGTTTTAGACGCAA
Organism: Aureibaculum luteum; assembly: GCF_003449015.1. Lineage (GTDB taxonomy): Bacteria > Bacteroidota > Bacteroidia > Flavobacteriales > Flavobacteriaceae > Aureibaculum > Aureibaculum luteum. The sequence goes on from NZ_QRGD01000004.1 coordinate 156,780, forward strand.
ATACAGAGATAGCAATAAAACAAAATAGTATAAAGCTTATTCGGTTTTTCATATTTTTATATTTTTTTCATATCCGTAATTAGTAATAATATAGCATAACATCATGCTGTCCCCACACTTCGGGACAAGGTGACGAATTGATTATGTCACATTACAGATAATCAGTTATTTTTTCAGCATAACATCTTCCAATTCTTCCAGCGTTTTACCTTTCGTCTCGGGCATCATAAAGGCTACAAACAATAATTGTAATACCATCATTAGTGCAAAAACTAAAAACACAACTCCCGGACCAATCATAGGATGACTAAATAAAAATGGTATTAAAGACGGTATAATAGCAGCTAAAACCCAATGCGTTGAGCTTCCAAAAGCTTGACCAGAAGCTCTTAAATGATTTGGGAAAATTTCAGAAATAAATACCCATATTACTGCACCTTGACCAACGGCATGTGCTGCAATAAATAAAAACAAAAATATTGGCACAGCCATACCCGTCCATCCCAAGAAAAATGCTGCTGAAACGAGACTTAAAGATATAATATATCCAATAGAACCAATGTACATCAATGTTTTTCTTCCTAATTTATCAATTAAAAACACACCCAATAATGTAAAAACAAGGTTCGTAACGCCAATTCCGATACTACTTAACAACGCCGTACTTTCACCAAGACCAGCCTCTTCAAAAATACGAGGTGCGTAGTATAAAAATGCGTTGATCCCTGACAACTGATTAAAAAATGCGATTAGGAAAGCTAACATTAAGGGGAATCTATATTTTTTTATAAATATATTCTCCGATTTATCACTTTTTTCTGAATGAGCTTTGAACTCTATTATCTGTGCTTCAACATCAGCTTCTGGTTCAATTATTTTTAAGACTTCTCTAGCTTCTTCTTCTCTAGATTGTGATAATAACCATCTTGGACTTTTAGGTAGTTTTAAGGCAAATAAGATATATAATACTGCTGGAATAGCTTCTACTCCAAGCATCCATCTCCAAGCATTTTCACCTAAATCACTTAACAAGAAATTAGACAAATAGGCCATCATTATACCAAAAACAATATTAAATTGGTACATAGCGACCAAACGTCCTCTATCTTTAGCAGGAGCAATCTCAGAAATATAAGCAGGGGCAGCAATTGTAGATGCTCCAACTCCTATACCTCCAATGAAACGAGCAAATGCAAACACGTAAGGATCATTAGAAAATGCTGATCCTATAGCAGAAATAGCAAACAAAACCCCAATTACTATTAATGTGTTTTTACGTCCATATTTATTTGTAGGTATGCCACCAAAAATGGCTCCAATAACAGTACCCCAAAGTGCGGCTCCCATTACAACCCAACCATGAAAAGAATCAGATGATTCCCATAAAAGTTGTAATTTTTTATCGGCTCCTGAAATTACGACTACATCAAACCCAAATAAAAATCCAGCAAGGGCAGCTGTAATAGACCATAATAGTATTTTTTTGTTCATCTTAAATATAAGTTTTGTAAGTATTAATTTAAATTATTTTGTGTTTAAAGGAATAACCATATTCCATGTTTTAGTACCATTACCAAATCCACCTGGACCATTCATAGTTGCAAAAAAGATATGGGTTGGAATTCCATTTTCAACAAAAACAAAAGGACGTTCCAATTGACCTTGTTTTATGTTTTTTCCATTATCCCATTTAATTAATTTTGTATACGCTTTTGCATTTTTATCAACAACCCAATTAATTCCATCTTTAGAATGAGCTAATAGTCCGTCACCTTTACCACCTGTTATTACCCCTCTTTGATCTTTGGCTACCATATGAAACCCATTATCATCACTCCATAAATGTGGATCTTCAATTTCTCCAAACCGTTCCATTGAAAATAATGGTTCATCGTCAATTACAGTATATTCACCATCAAAAGACGATGCTGTAGCCACACCAATACTCATATCTCCATGTGTAATACCATCCTTCTTATAGCCCCTACCTTTAAATAGCAAAATAACAGATCCATCTTTTTTAATTAATGGTGAAGGGTTAGAAGTTAAAAAACTATAATATGAATTCGGTTTTACATCTAAAATAGGAGCATCTGAACGTTTCCAAGGTCCATAAGGACTTTTTGATGTTGCAATACCAATACGCTTACCCCATCTTGCTGCGATACACCATTTACTTGATAAAGTAAACGCGTTAATGTTGTCGGCAGTAACATCTTCAAAAGGATGTGTGGAGCCCATATAATATAAAATATAGGTGTCTTTATACTTTACAATTTTTGGATTGTGACATGATTTTCCATCCCAATATTGCGTTCCTCTATCACCTAATGCGACATCTATATATTTATAAGGTCCCTCTGGAGTATCAGAAACCGCATGAACAATTTCTGAAGCAATCATCCATCCTGGATGAAATGGTAAAGATTTTGGCCAACGTGATGCATACATATGATACTTATTGTCCTCTCCTTTTATTACAGAACTTCCCCACACCCAATAATCTTCCATTTCAAAACCACCATTTACAGGTGCTTCCTTTAAATTATCAAAAATAAAGTTCTGTGCTGTGCATGAAGAAATAACTCCTATAAATAAAAGAAAAAAATATTTCATAAATTAAATTAGCATTTAGAATTAATTTTTAGATGGTTTAAGAGTTACTTCTTTTAAGTTAATGCCCTTCCATTTATTTGCAACAGGCATTAAAGAAACTTCATATTTACCTGGTTTGGAAATACTGAAATTTTCAAATTCTATTTTTTTAAACCTTTTAGAATTACTACCACTTGCCGGGATTTTGATTACTTTAGTTTCTCCGTTAAGTAAAACCTCTATTTCATTATCCTCTTGACCTGAATACCCTGCAACTAATGCAAAATTGCCAGGTGTATCTATTTCAAAAGTCCAATAAACTCTTGCTGTTTCACTATCCCAACTACTAATACAATCTAATTTCTCATTATACTGAGCACCTGGCCCTTGTAAATTTTCGTATTGAGCTCTATAAGCTGGTAACCTAACAAGACCTGACTCATCTTGCCCTAAACTTTGTTGAGGCAACGCATTGGGAAGAGTATTCAATTTTAGAACAATTACCGATGCTATACTATCAGGAGCATCTCCCGTTAACTTTACTTCAATACCATCTTCTAAAGATTGGGTTTTAAAAGTTCTTGATTTATCCGTTAATAAATAGCAGGCTTCAACTTCATTTCTAAGTCTAATTGGAAGTGTAACTCCATCTTTCCAGTCATACACATGTAAATATAACAACCCTTTATTATCAACAGTTTTCATTGTAATTCTACCCCATTTCGGCTCCTCTTTTGTTGGACTAGCTTGCGTGCCATAAATGGCTTCACTATTTTTATTCATCCATGATCCAATAGCCTTTAAACGTTCAACGGCTTCGGGTTTTAAGACACCATCACTGGTGGGACTTACATTTAGTAAATAGTTCCCCCCTTTGCTACTTTGATCAATCAAATTATGAATTAAGGTTGGTATTGATTTAAAGTTATTATCGTCACTTCGGTATCCCCAACTGCCACTGATAGGTTGACACAATTCCCAATATTTTGCTTCGGGCTGATATCTTGGTCCATTACGTTCAAATGTTTTGTGATCACCAGGATAATCGTCTCCTAAACGATCATTTGTAATAATATTAGGCTGTAAAGCTGTTGTGATATGATGTAAACTATCAACAACAGATTTTGTCATTTCTCTAGGTGTATCCCACCAAAAAATGGCAATTGGCCCATATTCAGTTAGTAATTGTTTCACTTCAGGTAGTGCTTTTTGATATACGTACGTATCACTACTAACGCGTTCTAAAGTATTATCCCATGTATTACCCATACCGCCTGGATGATGCCAATCTTGAGCCTGAGAGTAATAAAAACCAAACTTAATTCCTTGCTTTTCACATTCTTCTGCCAATTCTTTCATTACATCTCGCTTAAAAGGAGTTGCATCAACCACGTTATATTTACTGCTTTTAGAATGAAACATTGAAAAACCGTCATGATGCTTTGCAGTAATAACCATATATTTCATACCTGCCTGTTTTGCTAGACTTACAAATTCTTTTGCGTCGAAATGTTCAGGGTTAAATTGGTCTGCAAACTTTTCATAATCAGCAATAGGTATTTTTCCCTTGTTCATTATCCATTCTGCACTATTCGTTTGAGCTTCTCCCTTATAAAATCCAGCAGGTACTGAATATATACCCCAATGAATAAACATACCAAATCTTGCATCTGACCACCACTCCATTCGATCTTCATCAGTGATTACTTTTTGGTAGTCTTTATTTTCTAATAGTGACGTATTCTTTTGCTTTCCCTCACATCTGATATTAAATATAAGCACGAGCATTAGCAATAAGATTCCAGTTTTTTTCATGGAGTATTAATTTGAAATATTGTTTATACAATAATAAAAACAATAGGCTTTATCTAGTATAAATCATGAATCATACATTATAAAATATAGTTCATTTAAAGATATTATTTTATAGTAGTTAATAAGAATAATTAAAAGTAATAAATTAAATCAGTTTTAGACTTCGTTCTAAATGGGTATTAAATGGGTATTGAATTGATAATGCTGATTCATAGTTTATATTTATTTTTATAAATATTTATTAATATTGTATAGATCTAATCTAATGAATTCATCACATAAGCACTATGAAGAGTAATTCAAGTAATATTATATGTTTACTTCTTTTTGTATTTTTTACATCACTATCATTTTGCAGTAATACAGACACCATTGTTAAAAAATTATATTCACCGGATGGAAATCTAATTATCAATATTGATAATAATGAGAATAATGAGAATAAATTAACATATTCACTAAAAGTGAATGGACAAACATTAATTTCAAAATCTTCAATTTCATTATTTCAAAATTCTAATGTAGAAATTTTAAAAACAGAACAAGTAAAAGTAAATACAACTTGGACGCCAGTTTGGGGACAGTTTAGTGAAATTCAAAATTATTATAATGAACTAAAAGTAACCCTACTTCATAATAAAACACCCTATAAACTATATATAAGAGCCTATAATAATGGTGCTGCTTTTCGCTATGAAATTGATCAAATTTCAAAAAACTCAAAACCAATTTTTAGCATTGAATATAGCTTACCTAAAGATAGCAAATTATATACACCTGCACGGGAAGGGAAACCTAAAGGCCCTTTATCTATGCAAACTTTATTTGATGCTTTAGTAAAACAAAAATTAGTAATGCCTATTCTTATTGAAAATACAGAAAAGCCATTTATGGCGTTGTTAGAATCAGATTTGGCTAGTGCTCCAGGCTTTGAGGTAATCGATTTTAATTTTGACAAGAAAAGGAATAAATTAATAGCTAAGAATGAATATAATTTAAAAAGCAACAGTTTAATAACACCTTGGAGACTGATTCTGTTTGAAAAAAATATTGGAGATCTTGTTACTAATACGGTACCTCTTAATGTTGCGGCCCCAAATAAAATTTCGGATCCTTCTTGGATAAAACCAGGTAAAACCCTGTGGGACTGGAGAGTGCATGGATATAATACTGAAGATGGATTTACCTATGGCATTAACAATGAAAGTTACTATCGTTTTATTGATTTTGCAGCAAAAAATGACATTGAATATTTTCTAATTGATGATTCTTGGTATACTGATGTAAAAAAAGGGCATATAGAAATGTCAGAAAAATTAGATTTACAAAAAGTTTCAGATTATGCAAAGAATAAAGGTGTTTCATTAATTTTATATTACGATAGGCATAAAGGTGTATATGGAGATAAAAAACTCTTTTCTTATTATAGCTCTTTAGGGATGAGTGGCGTTAAATATGGTTTTATGGGTAGAAATGTTTCCTTTTCAAAGGAAGCCATAAGACTTAGTGCGGAAAGCAAATTATTAATTGATTTTCATGATAATCCCGTTCCATTTACTGGAATGACAAGAACTTACCCCAATGCAATTGCTAGAGAGTATTGTCATGCACAGCAAGATTCAAGACGAGCTTTTACACCGGAAGCATTTATTAGAATGGCACTTATTAATGCTATTCAAGGACCATTAGACATGAATAATGGTATATTTGATATTACTGGAGTTAATGATGGTAATCGAGAAAAAGGGCCGAAAAAGTTAAATTCTTTAATTACTACGGTTACTGCTGAAGCTGCCAGAACATTAATTATCTTTAGTGGTTTAATCTGTTTACCTGATGCTCCTGAAGCATATGCCGCTAAGTTAGATTTATTCGAATTTTTACAAAAAATGCCCGTTGGTAAATGGGACGAAAGTAAAGTATTACATGCTAAAATGGATGAATATATCTCCACCGCCAGAAGACATGGTGATGAATGGTTTATAGGCTCTGTTCATAGTAAAGGCGGAAACTTAGCTATCAGTTTAGATTTTCTAAAAGAAGAGCTAAACTATAAAATTACTTATTATGAAGATACTGAAGAAACAGATAGTAGCACAAACCCTGAAGCTTATCAAATACGAAAAGAAACAGTAAAAAAAGGAGATGTAATAAGTGCTCAAATGGTAAAAGGAGGTGGACATTGTATGTGGATAAGACCAGAATAATATTTATCCTAGCATTGTTAATCAGTAAATACAAAATAGGAAATCTTTTAAGAATCAAAATACATGAAAATTAAAAATTTAATCAATCTATTAATAGTTTTTATTTTTACAATTCAAAATATTTCTTCTCAAGATATAGAGCCAGATAAAAAAGTTTTTTTTAAAGAAGTAAATGGAGATAGTCTTTATTTGCATTTATTTCAACCTAAAATTTCCAAAAAACCAACAGCAGCTATTGTATTCTTTTTTGGTGGTGGTTGGACAAGTGGAACTCCCAAACAATTTTATCAACAATCTAAATATCTAGCTTCAAGAGGTATTTTAGCCATATCAGCAGAATACAGAGTTAAAAACGTTCACGGAACCTCTCCTTTTGAAAGTGTAGAAGATGCGAAATCGGCAATTAGATGGGTTCGCTTACATGCGAAAGAATTACATGTTGACCCTAATAAAATTGTGGCTTCTGGCGGCTCTGCTGGTGGACATATTGCTATCTGTACTGCACTAATTAATGGACTTGAAAACAAAAATGAAGATTTAACAATAAGCTCCGTGCCCAATGCAGTGATTGGTTACAATCCTGTTCTTGACACTACTGTGAAAGGTTATGGAGCTAAAAAAGTTGCAGGTCGTGAAACTGAAATATCACCATGTCATCAAGTAAAAAAGAAACTGCCCCCCATGTTATTATTTCATGGAAATAAAGATAAAACGGTACCTTATGAAAACGTGACACGTTTTACTTCACTAATGAAAGAAGCCAGAAATAAATGTAAACTGATAACAGTTAATGGTGTTGGACATGGCTTTTTTAATGGTCGTTTTTTTAGAAAAGGCAGTAGTGATAAATATTTCAATTTAACCATGTATGATACAGACCTGTTTTTGAGAAAATTAAGATTTATAAAAGGGAAGCCGACTATTAAATACAATTAAGTATTTACATTACTAATAGCGTAATGATTTGAAACACTATTTAAAATAATACAACAATGAAACCATTCAAAAAATCAATAAAGTACAATCAATTATTAATACTGTTAATCTTACTTTTTATAAGTCCATTTGATCTCTTTGTTATTGCTCAGAATAAACCCAATATCATTTTTTTAATGACAGATGATCAACGCTGGGACAATATGGGTTGCTACGGAAAACCTGAATTTAACACACCAAATATTGATAAACTAGCAAGTAAAGGTGTCATTTTCGACAAAGCCTATTATGCGGTGGCCATCTGTATGCCGAGTCGTGTAACAATGATGACAGGCAGATACAACTCAAGCCATCAGGTGGGGTTTGTAGCACCAACTGACTATACTTTATCACAAACTGATTTTGCAAATGGATATCCGGCATTACTTAAGAATGCAGGATACCGTACTGGTTTTATTGGCAAGGTTGGTTTTACGGTCACGGAAGAAGCCACACGACCGAGTACACCAAAACAACATTACTATAAAGAACATATGGGTAATGTTTTTGATTTTTTTGCAGGAAGTGAGACCTCTGATAGAAAAGGTTTTGTTACTTGGCCCGAAGATGATTTAGAATTAAAGGAAATATATAAAGAAGGACGAGAAAATTCTGGGAGAACTTTAAGAACAGGTGAAGCCATGTTACGTTTTTTAGAATCCCAACCAAAAGACCAACCTTTTTGTCTCTCTGTTAGTTTTTATGCTGTTAAGCATGATAATGATAGAGATATGTATATGCCACATTTTGATCAATTTAAAGATGAAGATTTATCTGTACCTAAAAATTGGGTTGAGGGTGAAAATGAAAAACTACCATCCGTAGTTAAAGATAATGCTAGAGGAGTTCGTTTTCATAAACAACGGTCATCTACACCTGAACTTTACCAAAAATTGGTACGACGGTTTGCCACTCAAGGTTATAGTGTTGATGATCAAGTAGGACTTTTGGTTAAAAAATTGAAGGAAAAAGGCATGCTTAAAAATACTATAATTATATATACTAGTGATAATGGTCGTTTTCAAGGATCACATGGTCTATTCGATAAATGTTTATTATATGAAGAATCAGTTAAAGCTCCGTTAATTGTCTATGACGGAAGAGTACCTGATACTAAACAAGGGTTTCGAGAAGATGCACTTATTTCATCTGTCGATATGGCTCCTACTATTCTATCATTTGCAGGTCTTGATGCCCCTAAAAGCATGCAAGGTAAAAACTTCGGTGGAATCTTGAACAAAACACAAGATATGTCCAAATGGCGAGATGCCGTGTTTATGGAAGACCTTTTTCTAGAAAGTATGTTTCATTCTAGATATAAAGAAAATGTTGATGAAATCAATGAAAATCTAATTAAGAATAACAAATCTTACCGGAGTCATGGTGTTCGGACAGAGCGTTACAAATACTTTGTGTATTATGAACATTCTCCAATAATTGAAGAACTATATGATGTGGAAAACGATCCATTAGAGCAGCATAATTTAGTAAATAATCCAAAATATAATCTTACACTTAATAAGTTGCGAAAAAAGACAGAAGAATTATATCAGGAGGCAAAAAAGTAACTATAGATTCTTTTACTGTTCGATATCGTTAAAATACAAGCGTGCTTGGTTAAATTTGAATTAAAAAAAGATTTGAATGAATGAAAAATTTAAAAATAGCTATTAAAATATTTGTGTTGTTTATTATAATAGCATCCTTTAATACAACAGACAAAACAATCCTCAAGAAGGAAGAAAAGAAACCAAATATCGTTTTTATTGTAGTTGATGACCTTGGTTATTCTGATGTAGGCTATATGAATTATAAAGAAGAAATTCAAACACCTAATATAGATAAGCTTGTTACAAATGGTATGGTATTTACAGATGCTTATGCAGCCGCTCCTGTGTGTTCTCCAACTCGTGCAAGCATTATGACTGGAAAATCACCCGCAGCCTTAAAACTTACGTGTCACATTCCAGGTATGGGTATGGAAAAATATTTAAAAAAGTTAAATAAAGGAAAAAAACTAAAAGAAGGCTATTTTATTGATCATTTACCACAAAAGGAGGTTACTATCGCAGAAGTTTTAAAGACTCAAGGATATTCCACAGGTTATATAGGAAAATGGCATTTGGGAGGCGATGGTTCTATGTACACCAACGATGGTATTGTAAACCCTGATTATCTGCCAAATAAGTATGGTTTTGATACCAACGTTGGTGGCAATGCATATGGACAACCAGCGAGTTATTTTTCGCCATACAAAAATGGCACCCTAAAAGATGGACCTGTTGGAGAATATTTAACCGATAGATTAGGAGATGAAGCTATTTATTTTATTGAAAAAAATAAAAATCAACCATTTTTTTTAAACTTCGCAACCTATACTGTACATACTCCGTTAGCCGCTCCTGTTGAAACTATGAATAAATACGATGGAAACAAATATTTTGCAATGATCGAAAAGCTAGATCAAAATGTTGGTAAGATAATGCAAAAGCTAAAAGCATTAGATCTATTGGAAAACACAATTATTATTTTCTATTCCGACAATGGAGGTTTATGGGGAAACCTTCCCTTAAAAGGAAAAAAAGGAACTTTAAATGAAGGTGGAATACGCGTTCCTATGGTTGTGAATTGGAAAGGAAAAATAAAGTTAGGTAGTTCTTGTAACACTCCAGTTACAAGTGTTGACCTCTACCCTACTTTGTTGCAATTAGCAGGCATTTCTACTAAAAATTATACAGAATTAGAAGGGCAAAGTCTTTTGCCTTTATTATATGGTGAAAGTACATTTACTAAACGGTCTCTATATTGGCACTTTCCGCATCACAGAAAAGAAGGACTCTCTATGGGTGCTGCAATTAGAAATGGTAAATGGAAATATATTTATCAATTTGAAACACAAAAAGAATTTCTTTATAATCTAGAAGAAGATATTAGCGAACAGCATAATTTAGTAAGTAAATTTCCTCAACGAACAAAAGAATTATCAAAAGAGTTAAAACAATGGCAACATAACGTTAAGGCAGAAATGCCAGCTATAAACAATTAAAATTACAGTCATTCATTCTAAATAATTTAAGTAACTGTTTTTTTATTCTTTTCATTCTGTTCAATATACTGGCTAGGAGTTAGTTTGAATAATTCGCGAAATGTCTTACTAAAATAAGCTGTAGAATTAAATCCTGACATATAGGTTACTTCCTTAATAGAATGACCATTTTTCAACAGTAATTCAGAGGCATAACGTAAACGTATGGTCCTAATAAAATAACTAGGATTATTACCCGTTAGTGAGTTTATTTTTCTATAAAATTGAGAACGACCAATGCCCATTTCTTTTAAAAGGTGATCTTGTTTAAAATCTAGATCACTAATGTTTGACAAAACAATTTTAGTGGCTTTATCTAAAAACGCTTCATCTAAATTATTAGTAGTTACTTCACTTGAAGGGAATATACCTCCAATTTCAGAAAATCGTTCTCGTAATCTGTTTTTTGCCAATAGCAAATTATCAATTCTTGACCTTAAAACACTTATTACGAATGGTTTAGACAAGTAAGCATCGGCACCGTTATCATAACCTACTATTCTATCTTCCGCCAAGGTTCTCGCTGTTAATAAAATTATTGGTATATGAGAGGTTTCTAAGTCCGTTTTTATCAATTTACACATTTCAAACCCATCCATTTTAGGCATCATAACATCACTAATCACAACGTCTGGATAGTACTTTTTAACCATTTTTAATCCTTCCTTACCATTAACCGCTTCTTTTATTGTGTATGAATCCTTTAAGTCATTTTTTAAATGGATTCTTAACTCTTTATTATCTTCAACTATAAGTAATACAGGTAAGTCTTTATTAACTTTAATACTCTTTTCATTTTTAGGATCTACTGATAAATTATCATTTGATATTATCATATTATATTCAACAGCCTTCATGGAATTAATTAGATATTCATTCTTTACATTTTCAACTTTTTTAGATTTAGAATTTACATCTAATGGCAATTTTACAATGAATTTACTTCCTTTTTTTCGTTTGCTATCTAAAGATATTTTTCCTCCATGCAGTTCAACCAATCCTTTAGTAAAATTAAGTCCAATTCCTGTTCCAGATTTTGTTTCATCTACATTATAAAATCGAGAAAAAATACGATTCTGTTGTTCTTTGTCTAATCCTACACCAGTATCTTCAACTATTATCTCAATATATCTAGTTAATTTTTTACCTTTAAATAATGTGAAAGTAGATTTACTTTCCTTCTCCTTTGAGGTGTTAATTGTTACAGAAATACGCCCATCATTATTAGTAAATTTAATAGCGTTAGACACTAAATTTGTAATGATTTTTTCTACCTTGTCAAAATCAAAAAGACATTTTATACTTTTAGATGTACTTTCAAAAGTATAGTCAATCTCTTTCTTTTTAGCCAAATCTTTAAAAAGAGTAAAAATATCGTGGCTAAATTTTACAATATCCCCCTTTTCTAATTGTAATGGAGACATACCGGCATCCATTTTTCTATAATCGAGTAATTGATCTACTAAATGCATTAGTCGTCTAGCACTACGTTGTATTGATGTAGCTGACCGTTTAGTAACTTCAGGGTCATTATTAAAGTTTGATAAAATCTTATTTACCGGATTTAATATAAGTGTTAAAGGTGTTCTAAATTCATGTGACACATTTACAAAAAACTGAAGTTGTTTTTGGTCTAAATCATGTCGTTGAGCTTCTTGAATCTTTAGTGTGTAATAGTGTATGACAGCAAATAAAATAAGAGCTCCAATTATAAAATAAACGAAATAGGCCCACCAAGTTCTCCAAATTGGAGGGGCTATCACTATATTAATAAAGTCCATTTTAGCAGATTCCCAATCTCCTGTTATTGATGCTTTCACTTCGAAGGTATAATTACCTGATTCTAAATTTGAAAGATTAACAACTCTATTAGAACCTAAGTTTATAAACTCATTGTCAAGACCTTGCATTCTATAAGCATATTGTACTTGTTCTGAATTATCAAAATATAAAGCTACAAACTCAAATGAAATATAATTCTCATCATAGTTCAAATTCAAATCCTTAATTTTTGAAATCCCATTATTTAAAAGTACTCGCCCATTTATAGAATCTCCTTCAACTACTATTTTATTATTCAACCTAAAGTTTGTTATTTGAGGCTGTAGCTCTACCAAACTCGGGGCTTTTATATCATTAGGCTGAAATATATTAAAACCATTTATTCCACCAATTATAATCCTGCCATTTTTAGTTTTCTCAATTGATTTACTTTGAAATTCAGGTCCTTGTAGTCCATCATGAGCATTAAAATTTTTAAACTGATGTGTTTGAGGATTAAATAAAGACAAACCACTTTTAGTTGTTATCCAAAGGTTATAATTATCATCCTCTTTTATACCAACGACAAGATTATTAGGTAGCCCATTTTGAGAAGAATATGAATCCAATAGTTGTAAAGTGTTATCTAACTTAAATACACCATTGTCAGACCCTATCCAAATATTTCCATTATGATCTTCTGTAACATAATTTATTCCACCTCCTTCTAAACCTTTTTCTTTGATAAGTTTAAACCTTATATCTTTTGGAATATATTCATCTAATTTGTTTAAATCAACAACATTTAAGCCCAGAGCTGTACCGATAAACAAACGATTTTTAGAGTCAATGAAGGTGCAGATTACAGAATTGCTAACCAGACCATTTTCTTTTGCAAATGTATTTTTATAATTAGAAAATTGTTCACTTAACGGATCATAAAGACTTAGACCTTCGGTTCTTAAACCAAACCAGATCCTGTTTTTATTGTCCTCTACCCCTGACCATACTGAACTTTGACCAATGGAGAGTGAATCTTTTACATTATGCAAAAACGTTTTAAATGTATTTGATTTTGGATTAAATTTATTAACACCTCCATCTAAAGTACATACCCAAATAAATCCGTCATGACTTTCAAATGTGTATAAAATTTTATTTGAACTAAGACCATTATTAAGATTAGGATTACTACTAAAATGTTTAAAGGATTTTGTTTTTTCATCAAAAAGATTCAGACCACCATTATAGGCACTTATCCAAATTCTTCCTTTTGAATCTTCTAAAACTGACTGTACCGTTTTTTGATTAAGTCCATTTAAATTATTGGGCTGATAGTAATAATGACCAAAAGCATAATTTGATGGGTCTAATTTACTAACACCTTTGTCATAACTTCCTATCCAATAAATACCTTTATTATCTTCAAATATTTTACTTGGTTTATTATTTGGAAGGGTAAAAGGATCAGAAAAATCATTTACAATATGCTGTTGTAACTCCACAACATCATTCTTTTTATTAAACAAATACAATCCAAATGCATCAGTTGAAATCCAAAAAAGACCTTTTGAATCTTGAAACATATCTAATATTGGAGTCTTTTTATCGACTACAGAAATGTGTTTAAATGTATTTTGCTTCTTATTCCATAAAATTAAATTAGAAAGATCATTACCTATCCAAAAATCTCCATCGCTATCAATAAAAACCCTTTTGGGCATGTGATTAAGTTCATAGGTTCGATTATTTTTAATTAAAACCCGATCAAAATTATTTTTTTTATAATTATATCTATTTAGATGTTGACCATTAGTCGCTATCCATATAATATCTTTTTTATCCTTTACTATAACATTTACCTTATTATTATCTATAGAGTTTGGGTTCGTTTGATCATTTATATAATATGAAAATTTATAGTTCTCTATATTAATACTATCATCACCCAGAGCAATTTTTATGATTCCATTATTTGTTCCTACCCATAATGTATTATTAATACTATCATAAAATAAATCATTAATAATTTTTTGTGTTCCATTCGCTAATGATAAGTCACGGTAAAGGTTAATTCGTATAAAATTATTCTTTTCCTTAACAAATAAGTTCAATCCATTATTAGTACCAACCCAAAGATTACCTTCATTATCTTCAGTTATTGCATTAATTCTATTATTACTTAAAGACTTTGAATCATTTAAAACAGATTTAAAAATTTCAAATTCATATCCATTATATTTATTTAGACCGTCAATTGTCCCAAACCATAAAAACCCTTCTTTATCTTGAAAAATTTCTACACAAGTACTACTTGACAGACCATTATATGTATCTAAGTTCTCGAACTTTAAATTGTTGAATTGACTAAAAACTAGATTAGTAATTAAACAGAAGCTGTAAATAATGTAGTTTTTAACACTCATTTTTGATGTGTAATAATTCAATTAGAAAACTCCAATTACTATTTTAGTGTTACTGTAATTTATAGATTTCTATAAATTACTTCAATCATGGTAGTTTGAAATAAACCATTGCCACCAATATTTCCTTGAAAAGTCGTATTAATCAAGTAATGTCGAAGATAATAATTTAAGTTTTAATTCCAAATTTAATAGTATTTCTTTTGACAATATACCACATTTCGGTTTTACAGATAAAATATCAGTATTCATTCTATTAAAATTAAAAATAAAAGAAGTTTCAAGAATCAGATTCGACGAAAAACAAACCGAATAAAAGATATAAAACAAAAAAAACCTTACAAAAAGTAAGGCTTTTCAAGTGATGGCACTAGGATTCGAACCTAGGACCGCCTGCTTAGAAGGCAGGTGCTCTATCCAGCTGAGCTATGCCACCATTTGCTAAAATTAGCGGTGCAAATATAAAACTTAAGATTAAAATAACAATGATTTATCAATTTATTTACGATAAAATTTCACGTTCTAAAAATTCAATTATTTTTTTCAAAATTATTCATTATAATACTCTGATTTCAATTGCATTAAGAATAATAAATTTTCATCATTAAGGAAATCTATTTAACACAGTATAAAATTAAAACATACACTACGAGGTAAAATAGTTATTAGCAAGCTTAAAACATACTTGGAAAATGTTTTTTTATTGTTAAAACAATTGAAAGTTTGATTGAAGTACTTAGATTATATTTATATTTACAAAAAAAATTAAAAATTGGATTTAACCAACCCCTTAGTCTACGGCGGACCAGCATTTATAGCATTTATTTTACTAGAATTAGTTTATAGCAAAACACATGACAACGATGAGTTGTATGAGTGGAAAGATCTTTTTGCAAGTGGGGCCATGGGCCTTGGCTCAGCTATTATAGCCCCCTTAGTGAAAATAGTTTTTGCTGTTGTCTTATTCAGTTTTGTTTATGATTTATTTAATCCTTTAGTTGATGGTGTTCCAACAAATATTATGGGATGGGAATCTTTTGGTTGGGCATGGTATATATGGATTATTTGCCAAATTGCCGATGATTTTTCTTATTACTGGTTCCACAGAGCTAATCATGAAATTAGATTCTTATGGGCGGCACATATTGTACATCATTCTTCAGATAACTTTAATTTGGGTACAGCGGTACGTAACGGTTGGTTTACTGTACTTTACAAACCTTTCTTTTATATGTGGATACCTGCAATTGGTTTCCATTACGAAATGCTCATAGTATGTATGGGTATTGAGGCTCTTTGGCAATTTCAATTACACACTAAATATGTACCAAAATTAGGATTTCTTGAGAAATTTCTAAATTTACATACACAGCATCAAGTTCATCACTCTAGAAATATTGAATATATGGATAAGAATCATGGTGGATATTTAAATCTTTTCGATAAAATGTTTGGAACTTGGAAAGAACTAGACGAAGAAATAGAAATTAAATACGGAGTAACAACACCACCTTCATCTTATAACCCATTCGTTATTCTTACACATGAATATGGCGATATATGGAAAGATGTTAAAAGAGCCAAATCTTTCAAGGAAGGGTTTATGTACATTTTTGGACCTCCAGGTTGGAGCGTTGATGGAAGTTCACTAACCGTTAAACAACAACAAAAAATATTAAAAAAAGCTGCAATGGGTGCTGATAAATAATTATTGTCTCTAATTAATAAGACACATACCCTTTTTGTAGAAAACAAGTGCTGAATAAGAAATGTCAACAGAATGAAGGGTACCTTCATGTTTTTTTGTGATATTTTATACTAATTCTACTAACATTGATGGAACAATATTTCATATTTATTATCATATTTATTATTTCTTTACTCATAGGAGCTTTTATTGGTAAACTATTAACTAAAGTTGAAACCGAAAAAGAAAAATCAACGTTAGTTGAACGTAATACCATTCTTACCGAGATAAAATCTATTGCAGAAAAAACAATTTCGGACCTTCAATTAGAATATAGTCAACTTCAAGCTGAAAAAGAGCAAATAGTAAAAGTAAATATTCAGCAAGATGCCTCTATTCATAATTTAAATGAAAAGCTTTCAGATCAGAAACAAGAGCTTGAAAATATTCAAGAAAAATTCACCAAAGAATTTGAAAACTTAGCCAATAAAATATTAGAAGAAAAATCGAGTAAATTCACGCAACAAAATAAAGAGAATTTAAAAAATATCTTAACCCCATTAAACGAAAAAATTAAACTCTTTGAAGATAAAGTAGATAAAACACATAGAGAAAGTATCGATTACCATGCCGCATTAAGACAGCAAATAATTGGATTAAAAGAGTTGAATCAGCAAATGAGTAAAGAAGCTGTTAATCTTACAAAAGCTCTAAAAGGAGATAGTAAAACTCAAGGAAATTGGGGCGAACTTATCTTAGAACGTGTGTTAGAAAAATCTGGTTTAGAAAAAGATAGAGAATATTTTTTGGAAAAAAGTTTCAATACAGATGCCCTTAATAAAACACGACTAAGACCAGATGTTATTATCAATCTTCCTGATAATAAGAAAATGATTATTGATTCTAAGGTGTCTTTAACCGATTATGAAAGATATGCTAATGCAGAAGATGATAGTGATAAAGAACGCTATTTAAAAGACCATATCAATTCTCTCAATAGACATGTTACGCAATTATCTGAAAAGAAATATGAAGATATTTACGAAATAGAATCTCCAGATTTTGTATTGCTATTTGTACCCATTGAACCCGCATTTGCTGTTGCCATTAATACAGATAATCAATTGTATAATAAAGCTTTTGAAAAGAACATTGTTATCGTTACCCCTTCTACACTACTTGCTACATTAAGGACCATTGATAGCATGTGGCAAAATGAAAAACAACAGCGAAATGCCGTTGAAATTGCCCGTCAAGCAGGAGCTTTATATGATAAGTTTGAAGGCTTCGTAATCGATTTAACTAAAGTTGGTAAAAAAATGGACGAAGCTAAAAGTGAGTACAAAGGAGCCATGAATAAATTAGTTGAAGGAAGAGGAAATCTAATTACCAGTGTTGAGAAAATTAAAAAATTAGGAGCCAAAGCTAAAAAAGCCTTACCTCAAAAAATAATTGAAAGGGCAAAAGGTGAAGATTAATAGATAATAATATAGATCAATCATATTTTTTGTGACATTTCCATTCATTATAATGCTAACGAAGCCTAAATATTGAAGAGATCATTGGCTTCCAAAAGATTTTGCAAATTTTAAAGAAAGAGGTGATTGTTTAACTTTACACTAAATGAGAAGCGTTAGATAGTGTTTATATTAATGGAAATTTCACTTAACACCTTTAAAAGAGATGAAATTTAGTATTACAATAATTATAAGAATCAAAAAAGCGAGCTTAATAGCTCGCTTTTTTTTTATATAATAAGATTTAACTTAAGAATTAAACAATGGTCTATGACTCATCATTTCATTTACTTTTATTGCTACAGCTTCTAAAGCATCTTCATTTTGATAGTTCGTTATTACTTCATCAATAAACTCAACAATAATAGGCATATCATCTTCTTTAAGTCCACGTGTAGTAATTGCGGCAGCTCCAATTCTAATTCCTGATGTTACAAAAGGTGATTGTGTATCAAACGGAACCATATTTTTATTCACTGTAATGTCAGCCTTTACCAAAGCATTTTCAGCTTCTTTTCCTGTAATATCTTTATTACGAAGATCAATCAACATCATATGATTGTCGGTTCCTCCTGAAATTAAATCATACCCTTTTGCTACAAATGCTTTTGCTAATGCAGCTGCATTCTTTTTTACCTGTAATTGATAAAATAAAAATTCATCAGTTAATGCTTCACCAAAAGCAATCGCTTTAGCTGCAATAATATGTTCTAATGGTCCACCTTGATTTCCAGGAAATACAGCAGAATTTAGATAAGAAGACATCATCTTTGGCTTACCACTTTTTAATGTGACTCCCCAAGGGTTTTCAAAATCTTTCCCCATCATAATCATCCCTCCTCTTGGACCACGCAATGTTTTATGCGTAGTTGTAGTAACAACGTGACAATGTGGCAAAGGATCATTTAAAATACCTTTTGCTATCAATCCAGCAGGATGTGATATATCTGCAACTAATAAAGCACCAACACTATCAGCAATTTCTCTAAACTTTTTAAAATCTATATCTCTAGAGTAAGCAGAAGCTCCTGCAATGATTAACTTTGGTCTTTCCTTATTAGCAGTTTCTTGAATTTTATCATAATTTAAAATTCCTGTTTCTTTATCAACGCCATAAAAAGAGGTTTCATAAAGAACACCTGAAAAATTTACAGGTGAACCATGCGTTAAATGTCCACCATGAGACAAATCAAAACCTAAAATTTTATCTCCTGGTTTTAATAATGCGAAAAATACTGCTGAATTTGCTTGAGAACCTGAGTGTGGCTGCACATTTACATATGCGGCTCCAAATAAAGCTTTAGCTCTATCAATAGCTATTTGTTCTACTACATCTACGACTTCACATCCTCCGTAATAACGTTTACCAGGATATCCTTCGGCATATTTATTTGTTAATACAGAACCTGCAGCTTCCATTACCTGTTCACTTACAAAATTTTCTGAAGCAATCAATTCAAGTCCATTGAGTTGTCGCTGTTTTTCTTCTTCTATTAAATCAAAAATTTCTTGATCACGTTGCATTGTAATTGTTTTATAAAAAACCTATTTAAAACTTTCTAATGATTGGAATAATATTCTTTTAAAACCCTTATTAACTTTTTAAAATTTAAGTTTTTCAACTATGCATCATAAAAGTTTCCAAATTGCCATAAAATTGCTAATTTTCAAATCGATTTAAAAAGTTCAAATCAGTTCTATGTTAAAGTGATGCCAAAAATACTAATTTCATTTTGCAAAAACATATAAACTTATATATTTGAATAAAATTTTATACAATTAAAAGATGGTAATAAAAGCAAATGATCCGAATAGAAAGTCTTGGTTGAATGTTGAAAAGGATTCTGATTTCCCAATACAAAATATCCCTTTTGGTGTTTTTTTAACAAGAGATGATATTATAACAATAGGGACAAGGATTGGCAACTACGCCATTGATTTAGGAGCATTGCATCAATTAGGCTATTTTAGTGAAATACCATTAACTGATGATATTTTTTTACAAGACACTTTAAACGATTTTATAGCAGATGGTAGAATAACGTGGCGATTGGTTAGAAATAGAATTGCTGAAATTTTTGATAGTAACAATTCTATTTTAAAAGACAATGCAGAACACAAAGACCGTATTATCTTTACAATGGAAGAAGTTGAAATGCAATTACCAGTAACTATAGGTGATTATACTGATTTTTATGCAAGTAAAGAACATGCTACCAATGTAGGAAGTATTTTTAGAGATCCTGAAAATGCATTGATGCCCAACTGGTTGCATATTCCTATTGGTTATCACGGTAGAAGTTCCTCAATTATTCCATCAGGAACACCAATAAAAAGACCCAACGGACAAACGAAACCTAAAGGTGTTGACAACCCAATATTTGGTCCATCAAAATTGGTTGATTTTGAATTGGAAATGGCTTTTATTACTACAGATGTCAATAAATTAGGTGAAACTATAAAACTTGAAGAAGCTGAAGATTATATTTTTGGATTAATCTTATTTAATGACTGGAGTGCTAGAGACATACAAGGCTGGGAATACGCTCCACTAGGTCCTTTTTTAGGAAAAAGTTTTGCATCAACCATTTCTCCTTGGATAGTCACTTTAGATGCCTTAGAGCCTTTTAGAATGGCTAGTCCTGAACAAAATCCTACACCACTTCCCTATTTACAACAATCGGGCAATAGAAGCTTAGATATAAAATTGCAAGCTTCAATATTACCCGAAAATGGAGAAGAAACTAAAGTTACTGAATCTAACTTTAAATACATGTATTGGACCATGGCTCAACAATTAACACATCATACTAGTAATGGTTGTAATGTTAGAGCTGGTGACATGATGGGCTCAGGTACTATATCTGGTCCAACAAAAGAAACTTATGGTTCTATGCTTGAATTGACTTGGGCTGGTAAAAATCCTATTACTTTAAATGATGGCTCTGAACGTAAATTTATCAATGATAACGATACCGTTATTTTGAGAGGGTATTGTGAAAATAATACGGTTAGAATTGGGTTTGGTGATTGTATAGGAAAGTTACTACCATCAATAAAAGAATAATCTTTTTATACTTTCTGGCTAAATCAAATTTTAAAAAAGTACTTATTAAAAGGGTAACTTTGTAGTAAATCAACTATAATTTACTATGAAATCTACATTTATAAAATTTCTTTCGTATTTATTCATCGGAATAATTATGCTTTCTTGTGGAGGAACTCAAAAAACTACTAATCATTTACAATCTGGAAATTACACAAGTGCTTTCAATACAGCTATTACACAATTAAATAAAGATAAAACCAAAAAGTCTAATCAAAAACAAATTCCCCTTTTAAAAGAAGCATTCGAAAAAGCAGCTATTTCAGACAAGGCTGAAATTAATAAATTACAAAAAAGTAAAACACCTGAAAATTTAAAAAAGATATTGGGTAATTACTTAAACCTAGATATTCGACAAGATGAAATTAGGGTCTTACAACCATTATCATTTGAAGGGAATGAAGTTGATTTTAATTTTGAAGATTACACTACAAGTATTGCCGATGCAAAACAAAATTATTCAGAGAGTTTATTCAGTACCGCACAAAAGTTAATGAAAGGAAACACTTTAGATGCTAGAAACGCTTTTAAGCATATAGAAGATTTAATGTATGTAAATCCTACTTATAAAACAGGCCTAAATGATTTACTACAAAGAGCTAAGAGTAAAGGAAGTAGTTTTGTTTTAGTCCATTTAAAAAATAAAATAAAGGAAATTTCTAACGATAGCATTAAATATTTGAATAAAATAAATTCTTCAAACTTCGATAATCACTGGGTTATTTATCATGATAAAAAAGACCGGAAAGTCAGTTATGACTATCAGGTTGATATCTCTTTAGATAAATTGACTTTTGAACCCGAAAAAATATTAAAAGAGAAAATTAGTCAGGAGCAAAAAGTTCAAGACGGATGGCAATATCAATTAGATAACAACGGAAATGTTATGAAAGATGAAAAAGGGAATGACATTAAGACTCCGAAATATAAAAATGTTACCGCAGAAGTGCTACTCTATCAACAAAATAAGTCTTCCAAAATAGATGGAACTATAATCGTAAAAGATTTAAAAAAGAAAACTAACATTACGAATAAACCCGAATTTGGAGAAGCTAAATTCCAACATAATTACGCCAAATACAACGGTGATCAAAGAGCCAATGATCAGAAATACTTTGAAGCCTTGCAATCAAAAGCTGTAATCTATCCAAAAGACTTTGAATTTATTAAATATTCGATAAATAATTTTAAACAGAAAGTAGATGTGTTGCTCAGTGAGCAAGAGATATAAGCAAAATTCATTAATCTAAAAATGCTATTTATCTTTTAATTTATTAATAAAATTATTCGTAAATAATGTTGCTCCTTCATGGTTTAAATGAAGAGGATCCTTAAAATATTTTCTATTGTTTAAAAATACAGTGTCTTTTGTATAATCCAAAAAAGGAATCCCCTTTTCTTCACATAAGCTTTTCATAAAATCTAAATCTCTTTTTTGATTATAGTGTAAATACATGGGAGAATAAACAACAATAACTTTTGATCCTGAATTTTTAGCTAAATCTAAAAACTCGTTATTCGCCGAAATGATTATACTATCGTTATAAGGTTCAATAGATTTAATTGTGTCAATATTTTTCTTCCAAATTCCTACTTCCGGTTTAAAACCATTATCTGTACTTCTTTTTTTATTAGAAACTGTATTTCTGAAGATATTGTAAATTTCTGAATTGTAAGGATATATATTAGAAATTAATTTTAATTCTTCAAAGGAACCTTTAAGATTTACAATTTTTTGTATATCAATATCTTTATCATAATATGGTGTTAAATAAGATAAATCATCATAAGCTTGTTTTATTTCATCTGAACCTCCAATAAAATCCAAGATAATTATTTTAGGAACGTATCTTTTTAATACAGATTTCAAAACTGCATTTTGATATAACAAAACTGCACCATCTCTACCTGTATTATAACATGTTAGGCCCAATGAATCCTTAATAATTTTCGGAATATAGTGATGGTTGGCACGTGAAGAACCAAAAATTAATACATCTGCCTTTGTTTTTTCTAATGCATAAGTGATTTCATAATTAGTCCCTCCTACCGCTTTGAAATAAAAATGCTTAAGAACTTTTCCTATAGAAAAATCTAATATAAAAATCGTAAGTACAATTAAAATTATATTTATAATTATTTTTTTTAACATAAGGTCAAAATTGAAAATATATAAATTGACTGCCATCCAAAACCCCAATCAACAAAATTAAAATAAAAACAAAACTGAAAGAAACAATTCTCACTATTTTATATTTACTTTCAAAAAGTAAAAATTTATTGGGATAAAATTCATCTGTAAAATCTTTTAATAATAATAATGTTATGCCGAATATCATATAAATTACTATCGAAGAGGTTCCAATAAAGATATTTCCAGATGTCGTAAACATTTTGTGGAAAATAGTTATCGCTTCGTTTATATCTGTACCTCTTCCAAAAATTTCTGTAGTAGCAAAAAGAATATACGTAATAATGATACTTATTATAATATATAACCTATTATTATTTAAATTAAATTTCTTTTCAAAAGTTAACTTTTTCTTATTGGTTAACGCTTCAATACTCAATAGAACTCCCTGCATTACACCCCAAACTAAGAATGCTAAGGATGCACCGTGCCATAAACCACTTAAAATAAAAGTAATCATTAAGGCTATAACTATTCCCCAAATTTTATACTTTCTAAAAGCAAAAGTTAGGGGGGTATATAAATAATCAGTTAACCAAGATATTAAAGAAATATGCCAGCGTCTCCAAAATTCTGACATTGAAGTTGCAAAAAAAGGTCTTCTAAAATTATCCATAACATTAATCCCCAAAATTTTTGAAACCCCTATAGCAATTAAAGAATAGCCTCCTAAATCACCATAAACTTGAATTGGGTATAACAAAGTGGCAACTATCAAAGAAGAACCATTATGAAATTCGGCATTTTCAAAAATAGAGTTAATATAAATCCCCGTCCTATCAGCGACAACCAATTTCATGAAATAACCCCATAGCATTAATTTAGCTCCTGAAGAAATCATATCATAATCAGGATTTTTACCAGATCTAAACTGAGGTAACATATTATTAGCCCTTTCAATAGGGCCAGATAATATTAAAGGGAAAAACGAGATAAATAAAGCTACAATCCCTAAATTTTTTTCGGCTTTAATTTCTTCACTATATACATCAATTGTATATCCTATAGCCATAAATGTATAATATGATATACCTATTGGTAATAACAATTTAATTTTCGGCAATGGCCATCTGACATTAAATTGATCTAAGAACATAAATATGCTATTATTAATCTCATTAAAATATTTATAGAAAAACAATGGCAGTAAAATCAATATAATATTAATAACCATGTATTTATTTTTCTTTTTCTCATCATTTGTGCCGTCAATGAGTCGAGTAAAAAAATAAGTAGACAAAGAAATAGCCGCAGTAAGTAAGGCAAATACAGGCTCTATATTTATATAAAAAAAGTAACTAACTATTAATAATGTTAACCACCTATACCTTTGTGGCGTAACAAAGTACATAAAAATTACAATAGGAAAAAAAATAAGAAAATTAAAAGAAGTAAAGACCATTTTATAAATCTACTTTAGAGTTTATGATTTCTATCATATCTCCAAGGTTTTTCATTTTATTTAGTTCTCTGAATTTGAATTTAATAGAAAAAGTATCTTCAACTTCTCCCACAATTAACATATGAGACAAAGAGTCCCAACCATTAACATCTGCTGCACTTAATTCATCCTTTATGTCAAATTCTTCATGTTCAAGAATTCTTACAAAAATATCTCTTAGTTTCTCAACGATAACATTCCTATCCATGTTTTTATTAAAATTTAAATTTTATTATATAAAGTTATTTATTAAAATTTTCCTATCGATTTTACCGTTTATGTTGTTGGGAAAAACAGGTAAAAAACTAAATCGAGTTGGTATCATATAAGAAGGTAATTTAGATTTTAAATAATCTAATAATTCTGTTATATCAATTTTCTCATTTTCTATAACTAAACCTATTTCATTATTACCAATTTTATTTTCAATGGCTATTGCAACCGCATTTATAGAACTTAAAAAAGCCTTGGCATGAAATTCGATTTCAGATAATTCAACTCTAAAGCCTTGAATTTTTGTTTGAAAATCAATTCTACCTAAATACATGATAAATCCATCTTCATTCATAAAACATAAATCTCCTGTTCTATACATTCTTTTAATTTTCCCATCAATTTCCAAGTTAAAAAATGCTTCTTTATTCTTTTCTTCATTATTCCAATAGCCTGGATTAAGTTGACCTCCTGTTAAACACAACTCTCCTTTTTCACCATTAACAACCAAGTTATCATTATCATCAACAATTATTAATTCAGAATCACCTAAACTCTCACCAATAGAAAGTACTCCATTACATGTCAAGCTTTTATCTCCAATATAATTATAAGAAGAACAAATAATAGTATGTTCTGTTGGTCCATAAGTATTAATTATAATTGCATTTGGAACACAACTACTCCACTCATTTATTAGTTCTAAATCCAATGCTTCTCCACAAAATAAACTATATTTCATATTTGGAAAGTTCATTTCTTCAAAATAAGGTCGTAAATATTGAAGCATTGAAGGAACCATCATTGTGATAGAAATACCCGATTCATCTAACAACTCAAATACATAAGAATACTTGATCTCAGTTTTGGGAATTGTATACACACAAGCCCCGTGTAATAACGGTATTAAATAGGATATTATTGAAAGATCAAATGTTAAATTAAACATCTGTAAACATTTATCTTCATAGGTTATTTCAACATCTAAATCATCATACGCATCTACAAAAGAGTTAAGATTATATCGAGAAATTGGAACACCTTTTGGTCTTCCCGTAGTTCCAGAAGTAAATAATAAATACGCTAAATCATTTTCAGAAACTTCTTTTACCTCTAAATCTAAAGTGGTTTTTTCCAGCTCTGAAGACTTAATTAAATTATATTCTAAAAAGGTATCGTTAATAGATGAATCTAAAATTGTAGTAATGCCAGCTTGATTAATAATATCTTTATTTCTATCAATAGGTGCTTCAGGACTAAGAGGCACATACGCTAAACCTTCGAGCCATAAAGCAAAAATTGAGGCATAAGTTTCCAAATCATCATTTTCTATTAGCCCGACATTTTTAACTATGAAAGTTTGTGATTGTAATTCTTTACGAATTCTTGAAATACATTCTCCTAGTTCATTATAGGTGTAATAAGTTTTTGAAATACAGAAGGCATTTCTGTATTTGTGATATTCACATATATCTACAAATTTTTGCAGAACATTATTATTAAACATATGGAAATCCTTTAAATAATTATTTAATTTATTTTAAAATTAGTTTTATAAAACTAACATAAAAAAAAGCTACTTTACATTTAAAAAATAAATATTTAAGTAGCTCTTTTAATTTATTTAAAAATTAAGCACTTCTTTTATGTTTAAAAACAATGTTATAAATTGCTTTAAAGAAGTACTTTGTATCTGTAGTATACGGATTTCTTAATTTTTCTTCAAGATATTCTTTTTCAGATTGTAAAACACTCTCCACAGCACCTTTTCTATCTAAAGCTACATAAGGTGGCACACAACCAGGTTTTTGAGCTAAACGCAATTTTTGTAAATCTTCAGGAATATCTTGAAAGTAACGCTGAGAAACAGGCCTAGCACCAACAAGTTTTAGTTCTCCTTTAAAGACATTTATTAACCGAGGTAATTCATCAATCCAATATCTACGTAATACTTTACCCCAAGGCACCAATCTAAAATCATCTGCAGGTTTTCCTGTTTCTGCATAACCGTTTTGCTTTAAGACATAATCTTGTAAATATTCCGAATAAGGGTGCATAGTTCTCAACTTATAAACACCAATAATTTTACCATTTTTACCAACCCTTCTCATTTTAAATAAGGGTCCGTAACTTGGGTTCATATCAAAAACTGGTTCCTTAATTTTTTTTGCCGCAAAATAATGAATTCCATCAATTACCTTCACGTCAATTATATCGAAGCCACAAGAAACTAATCTACCCAACGTCTCAGCCTTAGAAAGTAATCTATTTTTACCTTTAGTTGTGAAAAAATATAATTTCTTCAATATTGGCATTTTAGGAAAAACTCTTTTAAATAAGAATTCAAAACCAAAATATATTCTACTTATATAAGGTAATTTATTTATTGGGTGTCTTTCTGCTCTAGATGCAAATGTTTCAAAATTACCCAGCAAAACACCATTTAAAGGTAATTTACTATTTACTTCTTCAAATTGTTTATTTATCAACCTGAAATTATTAACCTTATCAATTAACACAATATTCTCAACACCGTCAAATTCACTATAGTTAGATAAAACTTTGTTTTTTGATATAATTAAATTTCTAACAGATGATATATTAATAAATTCCTTATAGAATTCATATGCATCTTCTCCTATTTCATCAATAATAAGTCCTTTGTTATTAGAATTTAAAGCTCTTTGAAGCGTTTCAATTTCCGAATAATTATTAAAAGCTTCTAAAAATTCACTTTTCCACTCTGAGAAAACTTTAATTGAAATACCTTCCTTTTTACAAACTTCTTTTTCACTAACATCATCAATAAGACTATCCACAACAATTCTTATTCTTTCCAAAGATGAAAAATCTGCTGCTTTTTTATTTCTAACAAGTTTTTTTGTTAATAAACGAAGTTTTGAAGAATCTTCTTTCTTTAAATTCAAATCTGACTCAAAAGAATCATTTAAAGTTATATTCCTCTTCAAGTGAATATAATCTTCAAGAAACTTTTCAGATTCAAGTTTTTGGGTTGGGTAATTTTCAATCATAGCAATATAGTTTTTTAATTAAACTGTAATCTTTAAAATATTAATAGGATGAATCCTATTTGACATACCAAAACGCATGCCATAAAATATTTTAGTTAAAGAAAAATAGTTGAAAGAAAAATAAACTATATAAAAAAAATTAATTGTAATAAAACTAATATTTTTTTTTACAAAAAAAAATATCATTTTACACCAATTATCCACATACTTATAAGTTGTAAGTATCATTTTACTAGGGGGTTCTTTTTAATAGCTTTTGCAAATATAAGAAAAAATAATTAAATTCTAAAATAAAATGTTAAAAAATGTTAATTATCAAATGCGTTAAAATACTATACTGAACCTCAAAAGGTTACATATTGAAAGTTTATGAAAATAAAGATTGAATCCTTTTTTTTCGATAGCTAATTGCTTCTTTTAAGCTTGGTGTGGTATTATAGGTCGCTTTATCATCGTCATTAGGGATATAATTAAAATCCTTCTTTTCTAATTTATCTAAAGCTTCGATCATTGCTTTTGCAGCAATGGTATAATTCTTTTTTACTATAGAATTAAAATTATCTTTCTTACCTACTTCGTATTTTTTTTGTATCAAAATTTCACCTGAATCTATCCCTTCTTCTACAAAATGTATAGAAACACCAGTTTCCTTCTCACCATAAAGCGAAACCCAGAAAGGTGTAAGCCTACCCCTATTTTTAGGTAATAAGGCATTATGCCTATTTAGCACACCAATTTTAGGAATTTCCAATAAATCTTTCTTAACTATATTTTGACTTTGATTTATAATAACATCAAGATTTAGAGTTTCTAAAAATTCTCTGAATTTTTTACTATTTGGTGTTGTTATACTTTTTACAGGAATACCCAATGATTCTGCATATCCTGCTATTGAAGGATCTTTAGCTACACCCCATTTGTGGAATTTCTTTTTAATTTTATGAAAAACAGTTTTAAAAGACGTTTTAATAAAGTGCCATGGCCCCATAATTAGTAATAAAGAAAGTACATAGGTATATTTAGATTTTCCTTTAGAAAGTGTTAATCTATCTCCTTTAGGCACAGCTAACCCTATAATTTCATCCTTTTTAACATCAATGATTTCTTTAATAAAATCATAAGTTTGGATTGGATCATCCATCGTTATTATATAAATTCTCATTCTAATAATCCTTTTTGTTTACAAAAATCTTTTATGGTGCAAAATTCAAAATTATGCTTATCAAAATATGCAATTTCTCTTTCATAAATTTTTATGCCAGCTGGGCCTAAATTTTTTACTTTTAGCTTTGAACGCACTGTATCTTGTAAAAAAGAAGCTACTATATTTTTTGATCTTTTATTTATTTGTCTTTCTTCATCACTCTCATCTATAAATTCATTAGGATGCGTATCAAAAACTATGGGTTTACCAGTTTTCGAAGATTCAAAAGCCATAACCCTACGTTGTAAAGCGGTAAAATTTGGGAAAATCCGCATGGTGGTACTTAAGTATGGTATTAACGAGGCACTTAATGGAACTTCAATAATTTTACCATCCCCCTTTTTGAATAGAGATTCTTTACTTGTTTTATATGGCAATCTCGGTGCTGTTAGCCAATTTAATTTTTTTAACCCTCCAAAAGACATGAACATATCAAATCTTTGAGAAGCTACAGAACTATCTATTTTAAAATTCGTTTCAGCTAGTGCTATAGCAGTGTCATTGTTTACACGCAGTGCTGGAGCTCTAAATGAGATTACTTCTTCACCGATAATATTTTCTAGGATATCTTTTGATGTTTTTAAATGCCTTATTTGCTTTTCCAACGGCATTACATCAAATCCATTTTCTTTGGTATGTGAAAGTCCATGGCTTCCTACTTCATGTCCATAAGGAATAACCATTTTGACAATTTCGGGATAAAGTTTTGCTATATAACCTGTAAAATAGAAGGTTGATTTAACATTATATTTTGCATACAAATCTAATAACAATGGCATTCCTTCAGTTAAAACTTTATAACCAGTTTCATCCCTCAGTGTATTATGCCAAATTGATGTAGTTTCCACATCATTTGACAATAAGCAATATTTCTTTTTCATCTAAATAAAATTAGTCTAACCTATTTTTTCAATTATTTATAACAATTGATGTCTCTTTTTATAATTAAATACACATTATGGACTATCATACTACTTTCTATATTTTATAAGAATAGCTTTAACTACATTTTTAATATTTTGCATTACCAGTTCTACAAACCATAATGGACCAACATCAAACCATCTATGTGGATGCGTGCTAATAATCAATTGATCAGGCATTTTGTCTTGTTTAATTAGCTCCATCATATGATCAATATTTTTTACTGGAATGTTAAAATTAGTTTCTACCTTATCTCTAACAATTACACTTTTTTTATTCCATGCCCTTCCTGTATCCGTGATATAAAAAACTTTATTATAATCTACATCAAAATAAGGTTCTGCTATAATACCATCCTGCTTATAATCATACTTTTCCCATATTTGACGATTGTCGATTCTATTTCCAGGGCTTCCATGCATGCAAACAGTTGTAACAGGATAAAAAGTACGAAAATAGGCTAAATTTTTTTTGTAATTTTCATAGGCTTTTTCAAAATCACCTTTAGTCATTCCTAAATCTTCATAATGATAACCAACCTCATGCCCCATTTTAGCAATTGTTTGAATTACATTTTTATCATTGCTTTCTGGAACTATTCTAAAATAATAGCTTCCTTTAACATTTAGATCTTTTTCTATTTTACCCAACCAAGTAGCATTGATAGACCTCCTATCAACATCATGTCTTAAAACAACTACCTTTTCTTTAGGGTCTTTAATAAATTCTTCAAAAGTTTGAACTGAATAGTTTTTCTCGATTAATATTTCAACTAATTCTTTATATTTTTTTAGGGTAAAATCCATTATTAATTTTAATTTATTTTATATATTAATATTGTTTTTGTTCACCACAATATTTTAAAACTTCTTTAGTAAACTTACCAAAGAAGGGACCGTTAGTATATTCATATGCATCTATACCTTGCCCCATCACATTGTATTCAATTAATACAGTTTCATCAAGGTTATTAATAGCCAAATCCCATGAAATCAATTTAAAGTGAGGCCTTTGATTATGAAGTTCTTTTACTTCTTGTTTGACTCTGTCATAAAAAGGTATTTTAAAATCTTTAAACTTTATCTTTGTATCCGTTTCAAAATGAATATTACTTTCTCCATCGTAACCTTTTTTAAGTAAATTCCCATCAGGTTCAATTTGACAAAAAAGACCACCTTGCCCCGTATTATCAACAGAGGAACCCGTGCGTCCAATACGTACTATGCTATGCAAAATATTAGTTTGATTGTTCCAAAATAATGTAATAATTCTTAGCGTGTTTATGGATGTTGGATTGAGAGATTCCATTGCTTGATTTTGAATTAAAAAATTCTGAATAATGTAGTTTTTCTTTGAGTTATTCAGAAACTGCTTAGTAGTTTGATTTTTATAATCAGATACTCCATCTTTTAAATTAAAAACAATAATACCCTTACCACCAAAGCTATCAATTGAGGGTTTTATTATCAATTTTTCAAAAATGTTACAATGATCAATAGCCTGTTGTTCATTTAATAAATTATTATCATCATCATAAAAAACACCATTAATGTTTTTTAAAACAGTTTGAGGATGCTTAATATTCTTAAAAATCAAAGTAAAGTAATTTTTATCTGTCAATCCAACCGCTATGCGATAATCATTTAAATATGGCTCTATTGTACTGTGAAATAAGTCCTCCGGGAGATATTCTTTGCTAAAAACACCGCTAAAATAAGTGTTAATTCTGTGGGTATCTGTATTTATGTTTTTAAAACCAAAAGAAGCATAATACTTTTTTGCTTCTCTAATTTCACTTTTCTTAAGAGGATTAATCTTTAAATTATTAATTCTTTTTTTTAATGCATTTCTATTGGCAATAACAACTGATTTGTATGAAAAGTATTTATGTAACCTTTTAGAAATACCTCTATTTATTGAATAAAAGTTCATATATAAATTCTTTTAAAGATTAATCTGATTGTGAATTATATTATAAAAAGCGTTATTTAATTCTGAAACCTTAGATAAACCACAAGTTGGATTTAAATTATTTTTTATTTCACTGACATTCTCCAAGAAATCTTCTGGATTTGAATATTTGATACCACCATTATCAGTTCCTAAAAATTGACTAAGACTACCATAATTTGTTGTTAAAACCGTAGTTTCACAGGCTCTCGCTTCTAGAACAGATAGTGGCATACCTATTGAGCTATTTTTTTTGACTACAGGAAATATATATAAATCACTTAATTGATAAATTTCTTCGATATGTTCAATATATCTATCTAAAATTAAAATACCAGCTTTAAGTAAATCATCCTTAAGAGAATGTTTACCTAGAGCATCAATGGGTGTTGAACTACTGCTTACAACAACTACTTGATTACCTTCTTTTTGCAGTGGAATTAATGATTTTAAATTTCTCCCCTCATTTAAATGACCCATATGCGAAATGATATAAGTATCTAAGGGTAAATCATATTTTTTACGTAATTCCTGCTTATCCTTTTTATTCTTTAATGGTTTAAATATTGACAAATCAGTTAATAGGGGTATTAATTGGTTTTGAATCTTAATACTATTCCAATATTCATGCAAGGCCGGTGAAGGCGTAAATGCCATTTTGGGTTTTATAAACTTTACAATAAATTTTTGCCATACTTTGAGCGGTTTAGGCTGCAAAGCTACAAGTGCTATTTTCGTTTTTTTAGCTGAAATTGAAAATAGTTTAAGTCTTAAATAACTTGCAAAAGTACTGGATTGAAAAGGTAAGTATATGATTGAATCAGGATTAAAATCTTTAATCAATAACTTCACTTCTTTAGAATAGTACAAGGCATTCGTTTGAACAATATGTATATTTTTTTTTTGAAAACCGTGACGACAAATTACCTTGAGATCATAGTTCTTATCTAAATCTAAAAACAAGTTATAAACCGTTTTTTTAATACCTTCATCATAAGGAGGATTAAGATATTCAGATATAAATAATACTTTCTTTTTCATAAATTATATTTAAGTCTTATGCCATTGCATTGTTAAGTACTTGAGCCTCTCGTATGGTCATTTTTTCTTTATAATACTTATCAATAGTGTCATTAGGGTCACAAATTACCACGGGATTTTCTTGTCTGTTAGATCTTTCTAATGACTCATCAGGTGATTCAGAAATAAAAATATCTAAAGGAACTCGATTAAAATCAGCGATTTTCTTTTCTTTTACAAAAAATAATATTGCAGATAAGATATTCTTCATTCCTGGTTTTATTACTAAAGAAACGTCAATGTCAGAATTCCCATCCATCGTCCCCCTACAAATACCACCAGAGGATGTTGAATATAAAATCCACTTTTTATTATCAAGTCTATTTTGTATAGCATACAATTGATTAAATAATCTTATGGGTGGTATTTTAAACCATTTTATTCTATGAGTAAAAATGACATAAAAATTACAATTAACAAACCAATTAATGGTATGAGCAATTAAAAATCCAAAAATTAAACTACCAGCCATGGAATTATTAAGAATGAAATAAAAAACAACAAAAAATATTACCCAAAAAAATACGGTAAATGATATTTTATATATTCTTTCTATTCTGCTCCCAAGAGGTATACCTTGAAATATCCAATTGGTGAAAATTAGAATCCAACTTAAATATATGTTTTTAAGTATAATGTTTTTAATTTTCTTCATTTAAAATAAATTTAAAAGTTTCTTTTAGAGAGGTTTTATAGTCACTATTATTATCAATAACTTTAATATTTAAGTCTTTGCTTAAAAAATTATATACATCAACTTTATACTTCAGCAATTCGTCATGTTGAGTATCTTTTTTACGTTCTCTGATAATATTTTCATCCACTTTTAATATTATCATTTTAGTATTTTCAGGAAGAGCTTTTACAAATTCTTTGCCAATCCATGTTTTATGTAAATTCATTTTTCTAGTATCCACAATTAAATCTGCTAATGTATCAAGACTAAAACGGTCAAAAAGTATTATTTCATCATCTTTAATTTTCCGTTTTTCAAAGTACCATTTAATTTTAAAATCGATTACTTGTAGTATGGGAAAAATCCACGAGACAAATGTGGACCTGTAAAATTCATGCTTGCTGTATTTTACGCCATCAATTGTATATCTTTTTGTTAAACCAACCAACCTGCAATAAGCCATTAGTGGTTTTGATGTGATTTTGGGAGAACGTAGCCAAATATGTCTTGTCGTATATCCTTGTGCTATAATCTTATCTTCTATTTCCTTTAAAATAGTAGTTTTGCCACTTCCGTCGGACCCTGCTATATAAATGATCCTATTTTTCATTAAGTATTTTTTTATATAAATTAATTACTTTTTGATTTACCTTTTCCGTTGTATACTTCTGAATGGAATCAATGCAATTTTGTTTTAATTCTACTGATCTTTCAATTGCCTTTTTTAAATTTATAGCCAACTCTTCTATACTTTCATTTTCAACTAGGTAACCATTGTAATTATTTTTTATAACTAGAGGTATGTCTCCTACGCAATTGGCAACTACAGGAATTCCACATGCTAGCGATTCTTTAACAGACAAAGGACTTCCTTCATTCTTAGAATATAAAACAGATACATCTGCTAAATTGAAAATTTCAGGTAACTCATTCCTTTTTCTTATTCCTAAAAAAGTTATAAAATCATCTAATTTTAAACGAGAGGTTATCCTTTTTATTTCATCCAACAATACACCATCTCCTACAAATATCAATTTATAAGATGAATTTTGTTTTGATAAAATTTCAAATGATTGCACAATTTCTATAATTTTTTTTGGAGGTTCTATTCTTCCAACATATAAAATTATTTTATCAGTTTTTAAAAAGCCGAACTTATCTCGTGATATTTGTTTATCTAAAGGTTTAAAAATTAAATTATTAACACCAGTTGGTATGACGTGAAATTTTTCGTTAAATTGAGGATATAAATTTAAATAGTAATCTCTCGTTATTTCATCTACTGGTAAAATTGCACTAGCCTTTTTTAATGCAAATTTTTCTAAAAAATTATAAATTACACGAATTAATTTGCCCTTTCTATCATTAATAATTCGTGCTGTTTGACCATGTAATGTAACTACAGAAGGTCTATTCTTAAAAAAAGTGAAAGCTGCAAAATGATCTGGCCTGTGAGCATGAATAATACTATCTTTAGGTAGTTTAATAAAAAAGGAGTTTAGAAAAAGTGCTATTAAAAATTTATTGGTACTTGTAACATTTTTTATTATTTCTAAATATTTAAATCCTTCTTTTTTACTGTAATTATAAACTTTTCCAACGAATCCGACAGAAATATTTTTTAACAAAGAAAAATTTATTAATTCAATAATATATCCCTGAATACCGCCTATTGCTTTTAGTTCTCTTTTAGTTTCTTTGGTTTCAAAAGAAATAACACCTATATGATAAATTTTCATAGTTATTTGAATTTATTTTGAAAATCTGGATTCTCTTTCATAATTGTGTGGCTCTGAGGATAATTTTTTATAAACCAAGTAATAAAAGCTGAGACATCTATCTTATCTTTGAGAAGTTTGTTTCTTTTTAATTGCCATTCAGACCTTAAATTGTTGTTTTGTAAAATTTCTTCAGCTTTTTTCAAAGCAAAATCAAGACTTGCGATTCTAAATCCCAAACCATATTTTTCTTCCTGATCAATTAAATAACCTAATGGCTTATCTCTCAAAGCAATCCAAGGTACTCCCAATACTCCAGCTTCTGAAGCTGTTGTTGTTCCTTCACCAATATATAATGTGCAGAAAGACAATAAATGAGTATATTTAGAAGGTTCTATATTTAATTTATAAGCATCAAATCTATGATCTAAATCACGTTCTGTAACAGAAATAAAAATTTTGGCATTATAAACCTCTTCGGCTTTTTTAATGAACTTCAAAATTTTTTCATCGTTAGTATCTGCCTCAGATTTTAAACCAATATCATGCATGGCATTCAATGCTGAAAAACGCATTAAAATGATCTTATCTTCAATCTTTAATCCATTTTTTTTCAAAACACTCTTGTCTGGTTTAAAATTGTTTGGATGTAAATAGGCCAATTCTTTATAACCATTAAACCTAATAATATTATCACCTGGTAGCTTTTTATAAAAAGAATCAATTAACAATAAAGAATCAATTCTTTTATGCGAATACTTAAAATTGAAGGTAGCTGTCTCAGTATCTTCCCAACATATTAAAGGCAATTTATTAAACCTACAGGCTAAACTAGAATAAGGGGTTGCAGGAGAAAATATTAAATTTGGTTTAAATCTTCTCGTATATTTATTAATTCCTGAAACTACGGTGAAAATATTAAGTATTTTACCAATAAACGACTCACTACTTTTACCTATAACAACATTTTCAAAACCATAAGAATCAACTATTCTTTTGATTATCCCCTCTTTTTCAATAATAACAAAAAAGGATTTTCCGCCTTCGCTTTCTATCTTTTTTGCTGTTTCAAATACTATATAAGGGTCTACAGGATGGTAAACTATAAATAAAACTTTCATTAATTATATACCTTTCTTAAAATTATTTAATTTTTTTCAAAATACTTAAACCCAATTTTCCAATTTTAAATAAGTTTGGATTAAAAACTTTATTATACCTACCATCTTCCACTAACTGACCTCCAAATTGTGATTTAAAATCTCTAACTCCATAATCTTCTCCCTTAATACCGGCTCCCATAAAATCAAATGTTTTTAGCTTATTGTCTAGTCCATATTTGATAACCGCCCAAGCGGCTAGGGTACTTGGGTATTGATGTTTAAAATCGTAATCTAACCCACCTCTGTACCAATCGTAAATGCATTTATTATCCAAAAGAATAAAACCTCCACCAATAATTTTATTTTCAAACTGTAGGGCCACTACATTACCAAATTTTTGATTACACAAGTTTTCGAAAAATGCTAAATCATGTAAAGGCTTCTTAACTTTTTCTTTATAAATTTTATAAATAACATTATAAACGCCTTCAATATTCTTTGAGCTGTTTTCATAAGAAACCTGAACTCCTTCTCTGAAGCTTCTTCTTATTTGCCTCCTTTTTTCGGATTTTAATGATTTAAAAACTTCATCTTCTGAAGTAAGATCTATCTTATAATTCTGATATGGAATATATTCATAATTATTATTAATGTAAATGTCGCGTATGTTTGAATAATCGCTGAAATTTCTTATTTCGCCATAAATTGCTTTAGATGAAATAACTTTATTTAAATTTTTTAATAAAAAATTAAATACTTCTTGTTGATTAACACTTTTATCTAAAATTGGTCCACCATAGAAAATAGCTCTCCTAGTAAAAAGCTTCATGATTGAGTTGCCATTGGTCTGAATAATCCCTGAAAGGACTGCTAATAATTTCCTATCCTCAGATTTAACTCCAAAGACAATAGGAGTATAATTATCTTGTGCTTCCCAGAATTTAAACATTTCGGGTATTTGAAAAATGTTTTGATTGGCTGAATTAGAACATAATGCTATCCATTCTGCTTTATCAATGCTTTCATAATCCTTACAAAAAATAAATTTTTCTTTATTTTCATCCATTTGTCAGTCTGTTCCTTTTTATAAATATTATTCTTATTTGACAACATTTTTATAGAGTTCTAAAGTTTTTTCTATCATACCATCAATAGTAAAATGATTTTCAATCCTCACGCCACCTTTCTCTCCCATTTGCTTGGAAATTTTAGAATTTTCTAACAAATAGGTTATTTTGTCCGCAACTTCCGTTTTATTTTGTTGGTTTACTAAAAAGCCTGTTTCATTATCCAATACTATTTCATTGGTACCTCCGCCTCTAGTTGCAATAACAGGTTTTGACAAAGCCATATACTCCATAATGGAATTAGAGATACCCTCACCATGACTATTAACGTTTGTTAATAACAATCCTATATCAAAAATATTTACTATAGACTCCACATCTTTTTGTCTACCTACAAATAGAAAATTGTCCTTAAATTTTTTATCCACCAACTTTTTTACTTTATCTAAATCCGGTCCATCACCAATCGCTATAAAAATAACGTCTTTCCTTTTTTCTAGAATTAAATTACCTGCCTTTACAAACGTGATATAATCTTTTCTATTGTGAAAAGCTGCGGTCATACCGACTACATATTCTGATTTTATATTGAATTTTTTACGAACTTCATCTTTATTCAATTTTATAGTTAACCGATCAAAATTAAATCCGTTATGAATATATCTACCTTTTTTTTTAGGCACTCTAAAAGAATCTAAACCCGCTTTAGAATTTGACAATATTACAGAACTAAATGGATATGATATTGCAGTTAATAAATATCTCATCGATAGTGGCTTTACCAAATTAGCAGGTGGTGCAGTTGATATCATTGAATTTATAAAAGGTATTCTTCTTATTTTACAGATAGGGCCAAAATGAAAAGCGGTAATATTATCCCAACAATGAACTACTTCTGGCTTAAAGCTATTTAAAATACTATTGAACTTGTGGAGTATTTTAACATCTTTTTTAAAATTTCTTTTTAAAAAATGAATATTAAGTTCCAAATCATAAATTTCTTTATAATGAACATCTTTTGATAGTATGATTAACTCTATTTCAACTTCATTTGTTTTGAGTAAACCTTTAATGAGAGAGACCAACCTTCTTTCTTTTCCACCGGAAGCTAAAGATTCTATAATATATAATATTTTCATTTTTTTTTAAAATTAAACTGTACCAAGTAGTATATGGTTTATATTATTATTTCATACAAATTACTATTTTAATAATTTAAATGAGAAAAGTACTTCTATAAATTTTCTTGGCTATATTTAACATTTTTAATTTAAAAGGCAATAAATTATTAATTACAAAATCAAAAGGTGAAGTTTTATTTTTTGTTTTTTTAATATCGATAGCATACATATCAATAAATAATGACAATGATGCTAACCAAATTAGTTTCTCTTCTAGGTTAGAATCTTGATAGTATAAGGGAGATTTCATATAATTAAATACGTCTTCTAAGGCTTTCATATTAAAAATATTTAATTTTTCAATATTTTTTGACAACACCAAACTTTTAATGTGTTCATTTAAATCTTCATGTAAATATTTCGAATATGAATGGTGAGTTTTATCATATAAGTCAGGTACTCCTTCAGTCTCATCAAAAGGTAAGCCATTTCTGGCCCAAGGAATATGGGTTAAATCAGTTTTAAAAAGAGTCAATAATTCCTTATATATGTTATTATTTCTGAGATCAGGATTCAATGACCAAATATATCCAAATACATTTGGGTCAGAAAAAACTTGATACAGGGGGATTTTTTCATTTATAACGGATAAACAAGGGTTTAACATTCTACGCATATAATGTATTTGATTATCCTGTTCTATTTGCTGATATTTCTTATTTTGAGGATACCTTTCCCAATATTTAACAATATCCTGATTAATTTCTTTTTTATAATTATTTATAATATTATACTTGAAAATCCCATGTTTATTATTTATACCATCCCTCAAATCTTTGAGAGAATATAGTGTTTTTCCTGAATACTCACCTCTTCCTATACTATCTCCATAACTTCCTGCCAAAATACAATCAATTCCTTTCTCTTCTTTAATTTGTAACATTGCATGAAGATGTGTTGGAGAATATTCACACCCCCTAATAGCAGTTTCTTTTAAATTATTTAATAAATCTTCTGAAGACACTTCAATATGTTTCCATTCCCATTTTAATAGATCTGCAATTTCCTTTGCGTAAATTACATCTCTACAATTCTTATTTCCCCATGTATACGCTATTACATTTACCCCTTCAACCTCCTTCTCTTTAATTAGTATATCTAAAACTCCAGCTATCATTCTACTATCCATTCCTCCAGTCAATAGAATACCAATAGATTTCTTATTCCCTATATAATTTAGAATTTCAGTTTTTAGCAATTCTAGGAATGTGAGAGAAATTTGCTTTATTTCTATTAACTTTTCATCATGTTTAGGTACTTCAAAATATTTCCATCCCGTTTTGTCCAAGTTTGGTTTTGCCATCCAAGGGGACTTACTAACTCCCTTAATAATGGTTCTATCGCCTAGGGCATAACCTTTTGTTAAAATTTCAATTATGGTAACATAGTCAATTTCTATTTCATTATTTTTAATTTTTATTGTCTCAGAAAAATTTTGATTTATTTTAAAACCCTCATTTGAGTTTATAAAGAAAGGATTGAAAAATCCTAAATGATTATAATATTTAAATAATTTGTTCATTATTTTAATAACTTATTACGCAATAATTGTGAAAATTAATTGGGTTCACTATAAAATTTAAAATAAATTTATTTTACATTGGGTCAAAATTTCATTTGTTAATTTCCCAAAAAGAGTGCCCGTTGCAAATTGATGATGCACTCCTTGAGCCGAAACGTTGTACTCAATTAAAACAGGCTTTGCTTCTTGACTTATTGCGATATCCCATGACACAATTCTAAAATATGGAATTTGCTTGTGTAAATTTTTAACTGCAATTTTAACATCAGTATAGTTTGGTATTTGATAACCTTTTAATTCAATATTTGTATTTGACTTCGTAACAACATGACTGTCTGAT
Organism: Aureibaculum luteum; assembly: GCF_003449015.1. Taxonomy (GTDB): domain Bacteria; phylum Bacteroidota; class Bacteroidia; order Flavobacteriales; family Flavobacteriaceae; genus Aureibaculum; species Aureibaculum luteum. The sequence goes on from NZ_QRGD01000004.1 coordinate 197,593, forward strand.
CTATATCCTACATTTAAAAAGCCATCTTCGCTGACATTACAAACCATTGCACTTTTACCACTAGTTGGATGAGATGCATTATCAACCACAGCCCCTTTTCCTCCAATTCTAACAAAAGATGCTAGTATTTCTACTTCACTATTTATCAAAAGCGTTTGAATTCTAATTGTATTTACAGAACTACTATTTAAATTACCCATTTGTTTATGTTGTGTAAAATATTTTTGAATAATAAAATTCTTGTCGTACAAATTAATCAATTCCTTAACCGGCATGTTTTGATAATTTGTTTTATTTCCATTTACCTCAAATACAATAATATTTTTTCCTCCACCAGAATCTAAAGAGGGTTTAATAATAAGTTTTGAATACTTTTTACATCTGTCTACAACTTCATCAAAATCAAGAATAGTTCTATTCTCATCTAAAAACACTCCATTGATATTTTTTGTTATTGTTTCCGGTTGTTCTATAGTATTAAAAAGCTTATCTAATAAATTTTTATCAGTTAAAATTTCGGGCTCAGTAAGCATATTTAGTTGAGGCTCAATAACATTAATATAAAACTCAACAGGTATATACTCTTTATAAAATTCACCACTGATATGAGTGTAAAATTGATGCCATTTTGTATTTATATTTTTAAACCCAAAACGAGCATAATATTCTCGAATTTCTTTGATTTGTGCATTAGTTAGCTTCCTGCATTTTATTTCATTTACTAATGTTTTTGATCTGGATATAAAATGACGTTTATTTTTTTGATAAATAGAATACCTACGTAATCGCTTAAAAAGACCCGCACTCAACTTAAAAAAATCCATATCACATTAGTTTTTAGTTTACTTTTAAAATATCAAATATTTTAGCAGATTGAACGTCTGCATTAAAATGTTCATTTGCAATTTGAAATCCTTTTTTACCAATTATTTTTGAATTGTCTCTATTACTTAAAACATTTAAAATTTTAGCCGCAAAATCCTCAAGACTATCTGGTTTTGCAATAAATGCATTAACATTATTTTCAAGATAGTCAGGTATTTCTCCAACGGAAGTGACTATTACAGGATTTCCTGTAGCTAAATATTCTCCCAGTTTTGTTGGAAAACCAAATTGAGCCTGAATAGAACTCGGTCTTGCTAATACTAAGCAATCAGAATTAATTAATAAACTCGGAATTTTATCCCTAGGTATCTGTCCCAAATATATTATTTTATCATCTAATTTTTTATTTTCAATAAATTCAATTTGTTTTAAATAATCTTCATCGGGTTTTTTAGGTCCTATTAATTGTAATACTATATTTGGAAATTTTTTTATTGCGACTGCAAATGCCTTAATCAAAATATCTACTCCATCTTTTTTACTATTCATTAAGCCCACATAAGATATTACATAATTATTATTGTTTGTAATTAATTTTGCTTTATTAAATCTTTCAATGTCTACCGTCATAGGAATATGAAATAATTTTGCACTATTGTTTAACAGCTCCTTGTAAAAATTCATTAAACCTTTTGTCATTAAAAACATGATGTCCATTTCAGGAATGATCAAATCTAAATATTTCTCATACTCCCTTTTATTCAGCATAAGACTAGGGAATTCACTCATTTCTTGAACTATTTTTATGTTTTTACTTTTAAATAGAGCTAACGATTCTAATTGCACATCAGATTCTAATCCAATCGTTGTCCATCCATAATCAAATTTAATATTTTTTTGAAATGTTTTTTGCTTATTAATAATCAATCGTTTAATTGTATTACTAAATTTCATTTTTTTAAGTATCCTAATTTGATATGGAAAACCGGCATATTGAACGGTAATTCCTTTCGGATAATTGTATTTTTTATGAAAAATATATTCTTTCCATTCTCGGCACCCTCCAAATATTAAAAAATGTATTTCTACATTCCTTTTTGCTAGACCTTCAAAAATTCCTCTCATCCTATTTGAATAAGCTCCATCAAAATAATATAAGTTAGAAGAAACTATATATAATACTTTCATTTAATTGTTATTTATGCCCCACCATTTATTACTCAATTTGGCATTACCCATTATTAGCTTTAATACTCTCCAAGAGGTATTTAAAATTTGATATTCTTGAGGTATTTCTTTATAATTGCCTAATTGCTGTTCTTTGACAACCGTATCAATGGCATTTAAAATAACATCAGAATCAAAGCCTGTTAAAATAATGGTACCCGTATCTTGGGCTTCTGGTCTTTCCATACTTTGTCTTAAACTAATTGCAGGAAAGGATAGCATTGCAGATTCTTCACTTATGGTACCACTATCAGAAATAGCACATAATGATTCCTTTTGTAATTTTATATAATCGAAAAAACCAAAAGGTTTTAAAAACTGTATTCTTTTATCAATTTCAGTATTTGTTAATGCTTCTAATCTTTTTCTAGTACGTGGATGTGTAGAAACAATTATAGGTAAATCATAACTATCTGCTAATGTATTTAAAACTGAAAGAATTTGTTTTAGATGATTTTTATTGTCAACATTTTCCTCCCTGTGAGTAGAAACAATAAAATATTTTTTCCCCTTAAGTTGAAGTTTATTTAAAATTTCAGATTTATTAATTTTTTCTTCATTTTCTTTCAATACCTCAAACATTGGTGACCCCGTTAAATAGATTCTCCTGTGCGGTAAACCTTCACTTAATAAGTGCCTTCTGGCATGCTCTGTGTAAACCAAATTAAAATCGGCTACATGGTCAATAATTCTTCTATTAATTTCTTCAGGTACGTTCATGTCAAAACTTCGATTTCCTGCCTCCATGTGAAATACAGGAATACGCATCCTTTTAGCAATAATACCAACAATACTTGCATTAGTATCTCCTAAAATAAGTACGGCATCGGGTTTTTCCTTTATAAATACTTCCTCACTTTTTATAAGTGTTTCACCCAAAACTTGGCCTAAACTTGAAGTGTTTACTTCTAAAAAGTAATCTGGTTTACGCAACCCTAGATCTTTAAAAAATATTTCATTTAATTCATAATCATAATTTTGCCCTGTATGAATAATAATTTGTTCTAAATACTCATCAATACGTTTAATAGTTGAACTCAAACGAATAATCTCTGGGCGTGTACCTACTACCGTAGCTATTTTTAACTTTTTATATTGCATTTTAATTTAAATTGTATTAAATAAAACTATACTATTTCAAAATAAGTATCTGGGTCATTTTTATCGAAGGGTTCATTAATCCAAAATAATGTAATTAATTCTGTATCTCCAATATTTTTTATATTATGTGTAAACCATATTGGCATATCAACATACGCAGGTTGGCTCCCATCTAAATAATAATTTATAACTTCATTAGAATTTACTTTTCTTAATTGTATCAAGGCCTTACCACTAATAACAGCAAAACGCTCAACCTTTCTTGTATGATAATGATTACCTCTGGTTATGTCAGGTTTTGTGGTTGAATAAGATGATTGTCCCGAAGTATTAGCCCTCATAATTTCAACAAAAGAGCCTCTTTGATCAGTATGTTTGGTGTATTTTCTAGGAAAATAATCAATTGGAATAAAGCTTGTGAAAGTATTAAATAAGTTGATGTGAAACGAATCTCTTAAATCTGGTACTACTCCATTATCTAAATAATCAGATTTAAAAGAAGTTACCAATGTTAAAATTTCAGTTACTTTTTTTGTTGCAGTGTGTTTTACATTATAGGAAATGACCTGCTTTTCTGTTTTAATTATATCTTGATAAAACACTTCAGATAATTCATTAACATAAATTAAACTAAGTTGACCATCAACATCTATCTTCGGAATTTCATTATTAATCACTTGATAGCAAAAAGTTGACACCACAGAATTATAATAGGGTTTCCCAAATGGGCCATAAACATTAGGTATAATTAAAGTAGATAAAGAAGATTTATTCTTTTCCGCCCATTGTTCCAAATATATTCTACCATCTTTTTTAGACTTACCATAGAGATTGTCACGTTCTTCTTGGGTTGATGATGAAAAAACAATTTTAGGTGACACCGCTTCAATATCACACGCTTTCGTTATTTTTTTTACTAAATTTAAATTTGTGTCATAAATTACTTGAGGATTATCGTGTCTATTCATAGCGGCAAGGTGAACTATTACATCACATTTTTTTACAAATTTTTGCAATAAGGAATCATCGTTAAAATACCGTTTCTCAAAGTTTACACATTCCACGTCATCTTTTAGTTCCAAATAATTGTATAAATGTGACCCCATAAAGCCTGATTGACCTGTAATTCCTACTCTAATCATATTACTTATTATTTAATTTCACATTCCAATCTGTCCATAAATTTTTATCAAACCTAAATTCGTCATTAGGTACTTCATTTAATAAGAAATCAGAAAAAATCATTAACTTTGAATTAGCCTCAATACTTTTGAAACCATTTACATATCCTTTTGGTATAAAGAGCACTTGAGGTACATTTGATTTTAGAATAAATTTTTGTGCTTTCAATTTTTTGGATGGATTGTCCCAATTATCAATTGCAACAAGTCTAACATCAACAATACCTTGTAAACAATAAAACCATCTCGATTCCACTTTGTGGCCTTGCCAAGCTCTAATAATCTCCGTATTAGCATTTGATGAAAAATACATTCTCTTTATACTTACTAATGAAAAATTATTTACAAATTCTAATTTACCTCTTTCATCTTTAAAAATACCGCCCTCAATTAATATTGGTTTTAAAGATTGATCCATATTTAATTATCTAAATCCTTTCTAATTTCTTCTAATTTTAATAATAACTTCTCAGTACCTTTAACATCAAGTCTATCGGTGTTATGAGAATGGTATTCCTCAACAATACTCATATCAGTTTGCCCTTCAGAGAAAAACTGGTTATAATTTAAATCTCTATTATCAGCAGGGATTCTAAAATAGTCTTTCATATCTTCTGCTTTGACCATTTCTTCTCTATTTACTAAAGATTCATATAATTTTTCACCATGTCTTGTTCCAATAATTGTAATATCACTCTTTGATTTATATAGATTAATTAAAGCTCTGGCTAAATCTTCAATTGTTGAGGCTGGAGATTTTTGGACAAATATATCTCCTTGATTTCCATGTTCAAATGCAAATAACACCAAATCAACCGCATCATCTAAAGTCATCATAAAGCGAGTCATATTTGGATCTGTAATGGTTAAATTTTCACCTTTTTTTAATTGATTAACAAATAAAGGAATTACTGAACCTCTACTCGCCATTACATTGCCATAACGCGTACCACATAAAACTGTATTCTTTGCATTTCTAGATTTTGCAACCATTACTTTTTCCATGAGTGCTTTAGTAATACCCATGGCATTGATTGGATATACAGCTTTGTCAGTACTTAAAACTACCACTCTTTCAACACCATGCCTAATTGCAGAATCTAATACATTTTCTGTACCTAAAACATTTGTTTTTACTGCTTCCATTGGAAAAAACTCACACGATGGCACTTGCTTTAAAGCTGCAGCATGAAAAATATAGTCAACCCCAGAAACGACATTGTCAACAGATCTTAGATCTCTTACATCACCAATATAAAATTTTACAGAATTATCATTTAATATTTTTCTTAAATCATCTTGCTTTTTTTCATCTCTACTAAAAATTCTAATTTCTTTAAAAACTTTGTCTTTGAGGAATCTATTTAGTACTGCTTGACCAAATGAACCAGTTCCGCCTGTTATTAAAAGTGTTTTGTCTTTGAACATTAATATTTAATTTTGATTTCTGTTATTTAATTCCATTATTATATTACTCCAATCCTCAGCTACGATAATCATAGCTTTTTCTGATAAATGAATACCATCGTACCTATACTCTTTACTTATATACTTATCGGTATCAGGACCGATAAATACATTTGGAATTTCAGTTGCAATTGCCATTTGAGCTTTTCTTATTTCATTACCTATCGGTGTTTTAGCGGTGGGACTATATGAAGTTATAGATAATATCATGGGTACATCTTTTACGAAGCTGTTTATTCTATTTATTAACTCATTTAACCTTAGCTTATAATCCATCAAAGAAGTTTCTATCAAATTATCTTCTTCTCCTTGTTGCCATAAAATATAATTTGGTGAAATATTATTAGCTTTAAGTTGATTTAACGTATTTATTAGTTTTTTATGATATTTACCTTCAACATTCCAATCAGAGACCGTTGAACTTCCCTCAGCTATGTTTACTAATAAGATATGATCAAATACTTTGTTTCGTATTAAATTTGCAGAACAAGGGATCCAAACACTACCTTTATTACCTGAAGCTCCCCTTATAGGATCTTTTGCTAAAGAAACACTATTATTATTAAAAGAATAGACATTTTTATTTGATGTAAAAACCTTAGCTCCATAATTAGCGGCATTTGATTGCCCTAAAATTAAAACAACCAAACCTTTTTTATTGTTTTTAAATTTATTAATTATTTCCGCTGTGTACTCAACTACTCTTTTTTTTTCTTGTTTTTTAACAAGAAAAAATATGATCAAGAAAAAAAATATTGACGCAATAATTACAACAACCAATATGTTACTCATTTTTCTCAATATTCTTTAAGAATTCTTCTAGATTTAAAAAGTTTTTATAATTTCGTTCTAACCATTCCTCTTCTTTATCCCACCATTTTGTTTTTTGAATTTGGTCTATAAAACGTTCTTCAATTCTAAATTTAATATGCTTTGCAGGAACCCCTCCAACAACTTCATAGGGTTTAACATCTTTAGTAACAACAGATCCTGCAGCTACAATAGCTCCATTCCCAATAGTAACGCCACTCATAATTATGCAATCATTTCCTATCCAAACGTCATTTTTCAATATAATTTCATCATACTCTTTAAAAAGATCTTTATCAGAGAATGTTTTGAAACCTTTATTATTAGCATAAAATGCGGGGTGTGTAGAAACTAAGTTAGTTGGATGCTTACCTAAACCAAATTGAACATTGGATGCAATAGAACAGAATTTTCCAATAACTGTATGTCCAACATGCGTTTTTGCATTTACATAACTATGATCGTCAATTGTTGAATTACTAAGTGATACATCATTGCTTAGAAGTACGTTTTTACCAATTTTAGAATTATTAATAATTACGTATAACCCCAATCTAAGGTTTCTATTTTTATATTTTTTTAATTGCTTATACCTTTTATAATAAGCATAAATTAATTTAGGCTGTAGAAGTATTAAAATATTCTTCTTATTTATTCCAAATGCCATATGCCTTATTGTTAATTAATTTTTTATACTGTATCGGTGCAATAAACGGTGAGTAAAAATTAGCAATAATTGAAGCTACGACCACACTTTCAATACCCCAATGTAAATATTTTATTAAAAAGATGGCTACCGGTATAAATATAAGTGAACCTATTAACAACGAATACATTTGAATAGATAATTTCCCAACTCCATTAATAAACATATTGAAAATTCCTCCAAAAGTAAATAGTAAAAAATATATTAAAAGGGCTACTTTTAATCTTGTAGTAATTATAATGCCTTCCATTTCTTTTTTACTCAACCAAAATTCAAAAAATTTATCCGATATTAGAAATAAAAATATACCCATTACAAATAAACCCAACCAGACATATAGTAAGTTTTTTGTAGATCTTTTTATCCAATCGATATCTTTAGTTACCCATGCATCAGTATAAGCAACCCAAAATGGTGCGACGATAATAGTAAAAATCATTGTTATCACCGAAAATAATTTATAAGCTATTTGAAAAGGTGTTACTTCCGCCGGTCCATAAAACTGTGTAATAATAAAATTTGATGACTGAAACATTACTAATGCTGACATCTGAATTAAAAAAAATTTAAATCCAAGATTTAAAAGGTCTTTGGCGTATTTAAATTTAACGAATTTTATAGAAGGTGCCATTTTTTTATAATCATTTTGATAAAAATAAATAGTTGCAACAATAATTACAGTGACAGGAACAGCACTTAAAACCCAACCTAAATAAATTAATGATCCTTCCGTAGTTCTAGTTAAAACATAGATAATAATTAGCATGATAACATTTCCAATTGGTCCCAAGGCATAAGCAATTGCGGGTCTTTGGTCTGCAGCTAATACTGTTTTAATTAGGCTTAAGACAAACGAAAGAAAGAAAAAGCTAAATATAATAAAAGTCAGGGAAGTTAATTCCTCAGCTAATATCTCATCAGTATTTAAAATATAGTTCCAATCAATGAAAAAATTCCCTATTAAAAAAAGAACTGCCACCACCCCAATTACAATACTCAAAATAGCATAAGTAGTACTTATATATATTCTTGCAAGTACATAATCTTTATTCGCAAGAGCTTCTGCTAACTTATTCTTTAAACCACTACCCAAACCGATTTCAAAAAAAGCAAACCAACCCAGAAATGAGGTTAAGGTAAGCCATATTCCGTAAGTAGTTTTATCTAAATATTGTAATGTAATTCTTATCATTAAAAAACCAACAATTATACTAAGGCCCTTAATAGCAAATGAAGCTACAATATTTTTTTTTGCTTTTACAGACCTTTCATGTCCTTTAAAAAAAGAACTCACATAACCCAAATATTTATTAAACATGCTTTTTTACTTTTTTTAACATCAAATTTGATTTTTTTTGTTCTACAAAATATTTATCGGCAAGTACTGCAAATAGTAGCCCTAATTCAAGTAAAGAAAATGTTACTAAAGTAAGATTGGCAACAGCAAAACCTAAAATCGCAATAAAGGGTGCCCAATGTGCAGTATTTTTTGCATTTCGATACATTTTCCTTAGAAAAAAAAATAAAAAACTCAAAAAAAGAATTCCTCCTACGAAACCATACATATAAAATAATGATAAATATCCAACATGTAATTGAGAAGATTTCCTGGCCAACGCATTTCGTAATTCGTAATCTTGTCTTCCCGTACCTCCCATTCCATATTTGATATCTCCCTTGCCAAAGACTGCATTTTTCCAGTATAGTTTATTAAATACCTGAATGGCTAATAATCTAGTACCCGCAGATTTTTCGCTAACTTTACTTTTTCCTTTTTCTAAAACTCTTTCGTTTACTATACCCTCTGCATTAACACCTATTGCATTTAAGGTAAAATAGGATATTATTAAAATAAAGGGTATGACAAATAAATACTTCAAAAATTCATTAAATTTATCATGATGTGTAATTAAAACTACAATAAAAACCATCAATGTGTTTACCATTATCCATCTAGATTTTGTAAGCAAGGAATAAACAACTCCCAATAAAATCCATAATAAAACTCTTTTACTATGCTTCCTTTTATTTAAATCTTCAACAACCAATAAAAAAATAGGAACAAAACCCAAACCATTTGTAAGGGATCCTACCCAAGAATAGATTGAATGTAAACGCTCAACATTACTAGTCCCAGAGGTATTTTCATCAACCATGTCTTCTCTCAAAAAGAAATTTGCACTATACGCTTGTTGAATTAGTATAGTAATTACAGCTAGAATTATGATTTTTTTACTTATTTTGAAAAGATATTCGAAATATTTCTTATTTATGGAAAGATTTTCAATAATAAATAACAGATTAAAAGCACCTATTAATGCATTTTTATAAAGGTATGCTATTTTAAACTCCCTATTTAATTGGTAAAAAGCTGAATGATATACATATAAAATAAACAGCAAATAGAATAATAAATAAGTGGGGAATTTAATCGGGTTAGATTTATTTCCATAAATCAAAATTAAAAAGACTCCAATGTAAGTTAAGACCGTAAGCGTTGAATTAAAGTCCATCTTTACAATTCCCAATGAGACATATGCAAGAAAGGGAGAGAACATCAAAATTAAAATGATGAACCTGTTGAACTTATTTGGTATGGTATAGTAACGGCTCAATTATTTCTTATTAAATATTTCTTCTTGTTCGTTCCATAACTCGTCACATAACCTATTTAAAGGTAATTCTACATCACCAAATGTCAATGCCTGATCTTTAGGAATATCATTTAGAACATGGCAACCTTCAGCCAATCCCATCGGTAATAAATTTTCTTTTCTTGAAACATCAGAATTTTCACAAACTCCATACGTTTTATAGCCTCCAATTTCATCGACTTTATCTCCTTTCTTTAAATCGGTTTTGGCAATTGTAATAACATCAACAACTGGTCCGCCTATAGCCGCAACTATCGTATCATTAAAATCTACCATTCTAGCAATTGAAATTGGTATTTCGAAAAACAACAAATGATAAGGAATGTAAAAACTATATAATGGTCCTTTACCTAATTTTCCATAGTCCAAATATTTAATAGACAAAGGGTCATCTGAAGTAGCATAAACGAATACACCTGGGCCCGGTTTTGCTCCAACAATAAAATCAACAACACCACCAAGTTCCTCAAGTTTTTTTACATCATAAATATCAGTAAGATTATCAATATGATCCTTAGATTCATACCCCAGCATGCCTCGTTTAGCAACCTTCATTCCAGTTGCATTTGCAATACAAGCTTGTTCACAGGAAACTTTAGTACCATCAGCAAAATTGGTTGCCATAACTGGAGACATCCCCCAACTTTCCGCAAATGCCTTTTGTGTACTTGGTGTTCTGTACTCATCGAGCATGCCCTTTATATTACCACAAACCAAAGGTTTAAATCCCATTTGCTTAACAAAACGAAATAAATTTAAGGTAACACCTGGTTGATCACCTTCTGCAACACTATATTTAACACCTGCTTTATCCGCTTTATATTTTAAAATAGGGCCCAATGTAGCATCTAGTTCTGCGTTAAAGGATAAAATATCTTTCCCATTTTTAATACAATCTAAAGTCAACTTCGCAGAAAACTCAATAGATCCTGTCATATCTACTATTATATCAATATCCTTTGACTTAATTAATAAATTCAGATTTTGAGTAATAATTGCAGTGTCAGATTCGATTGCCTTTTTGAATTCTTCTGAGGTTTCAACAATCTCATAATCAATAATTCCTGATACTTTATAAGCATTAATAGGTCTTTCAACACTTCTATTAAAAGTAGCAATAACTTTCATACCTGCCGTATGTCTTGTTATCTGATTAATTAATCCTTTGGCCATTTCTCCTGCTCCTACAATTCCTACTTTTATTGGATTATTGGCTAATTCTCGTTCGTTTAATTTGTTATCTACAATTATCATTTATAACTTATTTTAAAAAGGACTTTTATAATTTTCTAACGCAATTAACTGCTGATCTTTATCAGAGACTATTGGATTTATGTTTGGCCAATCTATACCACAACTATCCCACTTTATGCCTCCTTCACTTTCTCCATTATACATTGTTGTGGTTCTATTTAAAAATAGTGCACCATCTCCAATAACATAAAAGCCATGTGCCATGCCCCTAGGTATATATAATAGATTTCCGAGATTGGAATCTAATATAATACTAAAGTGTTTTTTATATGTAGGAGAGTTTTTTCGTAAATCAACTACCACATCAAATATTTTTCCCGTTAAACATGTAACACATTTTACATGGTCGTAGGGTGGCTCCTGAAAATGAAGGCCTCTTATCACATTTTTACCTGAAGTAGAATAATATTCTTCTGGGAAATTTGTTTCGAGATTAAGATTTTTAAAAGTATCCTCATGAAAGGTTTTAACTAGTTTACCCCGGCTATCTTTAAAAACCTTTGGCACTAACTCAAAACATCCTGGTATGGTAGTTATAATTTTTTCCAACTTAAAATTTCAAAGATTTAGAATATTCTGTTATTTGCTTTTCAGTAATATTTACTATTTGATCTTGGTTTTCAAAGGTATTTTTATACCATTCCGCTGTGTTTTTTACAGTAGTTTTAAAATTCCAGACCGGTTGCCAATTTAGTAAGTGGTAGGCTTTGTCAATACTTAAATTTAATAAAAATGCCTCATGTCGAGCATCTTCCTTTTTATATGTCCAAGATCCCCTACCCCAATTCTCTAAAATTTCTTTTACCAATACTTCTACTGTTTTATTAGAAGCCGATAATGGTCCAAAATTAAATCCAGAGCAATAGGTATCTAAATCTTTATCATCAAGATTTAATAATCTATTACCTAATACTAAATAGCCTCCTAGAGATTCTAACACATGTTGCCAAGGTCTCGTAGCTAATGGATTTCTAACAAATATCTCTTCATTTTTTTGCAATGAACGCATACAGTCTGGTACAATTCTATCATCAGCCCAATCGCCACCGCCAATAACATTTCCTGCTCTAGCTGAAGCAACTTTTACACCATGATTATTATAATCATTTATATTAAAAAAAGATCTTCTCCATGAAGAAACTACCAACTCAGCAGCCCCTTTACTCATAGAGTATGGATCATAACCGCCCATAGGGTCATTTTCTCTGTAACCATGGATCCATTCTTTATTTTCATAGCATTTATCAGAAGTAATAACAACAATGTTTGTTGATAATCCTAATTGTCTAACTGCTTCTAAAACATTTGCTGTACCATTAATATTTGTTTCTAACGTTTCAATAGGGTTGTCATATGATTCACGAACCAAGGACTGAGCAGCCAAATGAAAGATTATATCAGGTTTAATTTCCTTAATACATTTTTTTAGTGACTCTAAGTCTCTAACATCATTTCTATTATGGTTACTATGTTTATTTAATTGTAACTGGTTAAAAAGCGATGGAGTTGTTGGAGGCTCTAATGCATATCCAAAAACTTCAGCATTCAACAACAATAGCCATTGAGACAACCAACTGCCTTTAAAGCCAGTATTACCAGTGACCAATACCTTTTTTCCTCTGTAAGTATTTTGAAAATCTAAATTCATATGTTACCAATTTTTCCAAGCTGGAGAACCTTCATTCCAAATTTCTTCTAAAACAGTTTTATCTCTTAAAGAATCCATGCTCTGCCAATAACCTTCATGTTTAAAAGCAGATAAGTGACTTTCTTTAGCTAATTTTTCCATGGGTTCTCTTTCCCAAACAGTTGCATCCCCCTCAATATAATCAAAAATTTGCGGTTCTAAAACAAAAAAACCACCATTTATCCATGCTGTTTCACGAGTTCCTCCTTTTGGCTTTTCTCTAAAATTATCGATTTTATTATTATCTTGCTCTAAATTAAAAGCTCCATATCTTCCTGGTTGTTGCACGGCAGTCAGTGTTGCTAAACTGTTTTGTTCATTATGAAATTTTAATAAATCATTAAAATTAACATCACTAACACCATCACCATAAGTTAAAAAGAAGGGCTCATTACCTATATACTCCTTTACCCTTTTAATTCGACCACCAGTCATTGTATTTTCACCTGTATCTATCAAAGTAACCTTCCAAGGTTCTATACTATTATTAATTATTTTAGTTTCATTATTTTTCAAATCAAAAATAACATCAGAAGAATGTAAATAATAACTTGAGAAGAATTCTTTTATCATATGCCCCTTATAACCACAACATATTATAAAATCATTATGTCCATAAGAAGCATACATTTTCATAATATGCCACAATATGGGTTTACCTCCAATTTCTACTAAAGGTTTGGGTCTGATTCCAGTCTCTTCACTCAATCGTGTCCCGAAACCACCGGCTAAAATTACTGTTTTCATTTTTCTTTTTTTTAATTTTTAATTTTTAATTTGTGCAAAAATCTAATATTTTTTCTGAAATAATTCCTATTTCATATTTTTTTGAATCTAATTTTGCTTTTTCAGCTATACTATTTCTTAATGTTGCATTTTCCATTAAAAAAGCTATTTTTTCAGCTAAAAGATGGACATTCCCTTCGGGTACTAAATATCCATTTTCGCCATCGTCAATAATGTCACTTGGCCCAACTTTGCAATCAAAACTAACAACAGGCAATCCTGCTGACATAGCTTCGAGTAAGGCATTTGGAAACCCTTCTGAAATTGATGGCAAAACAAAAATAGATGATTTATTTAGCCATTTATCAATATTTTTTTCCACTCCTGGTAATAGTACCTGACCTTTAATATTTAAATCATTAATTTGTTCTTCTAATTTTTTTCTTAAATTACCTTCTCCTAAAATTACAAATTTCCAATCTTTATTATTTATCAATCTACAGGCCTCCAACAGAAAAAATTGTCCTTTTGCTGGTATTAATCTACCTACATTAAGTATTATTTTTTCTTTTTTTTGATGGTCATCTTTTATAATTCGAACAGGATTAGGTATTATTCTTATGTTTTTCACTCCAGTTTCCTTTTGAATTATATCTTTAGCAATTTGGGTCATAGTAATAACGCCTGCTGCTTTTTTATACAATAATTTCCTTAAAATTCTTTCAAATTTATTTCTTTTCCTAAAAGGACTCATGGCATCTCTGATAAAAATCTTAATCCCTAAACCTGAAGTGGCCAATAACGTTAATATATTGGTGGTACTTAATATACTAATAACAAAATCAGGATTTGATTGTCTTATAGCATTCCGTAATTTTAAAAAAGTTTTAATACCTGTTATACATCTTGAAATTCTATTTTTACTTGAATATCCTAATGCTTCTATTTTTACATTTTTAGAAATTGAATAAAATGGTTCTCCTGACCGAAGTAATATGATTCTTACTTCATGATTACACGATGACCAATAATTAGCCAATTCTGTAATGTATCTTTGACCGCCACCATGATCTAATAAGGGAGTTACTAAAATAATTTTCATTATCTTATTTTTACAAATAATGATTTAAAAAATAACATAAATACACTTGAAAATGATTTAAAAGATGATACCGGACTTTTTAAAATTGCTAATTTTGAAACCCACCTAGTCTTTTCCATTTCCTTTTCATCGAGGATACCTCTTTTGGAATAATCAATTTTTAAATTTTCTTGATTTAAAAATTTAATACCCCAAGGCACCCATTTACCTTTAAAAACATAACCACTATTCCATGTATCATAGATGTGCCCATGCTTTTCAACATACGTCAAATCAATACTATAAAAACCATCCTTTCTTATCCAAGATCGGTAACCACTTATTTTTTCCGACATAAATACATTCTCATAATTCTTTAAATATTTGTCTAAAATTTGCTTTTTCCATAATCCAGGAATTAACAAAAATCTATGTTTGCAAAGAGGAGCAATTTTTGCTAGCCCGTCAATATTTGAAGCTTTTTCTATCCAATAAACCCTATAACGTAACAATCTTATATGATCAATCTCCTTATGCTTATACATTAAACTTACGAAATATTGAAATTTTTCAAAATTAACTTTAGATCTTAAAAAATAATCTTCAGATATAGGTAAGATTACATCATACTTTGCTTCCTTTATACTGTTTTTTAATCTTTGTCCCCAAGGAGCATTTACCCCATGAGCAATTGTTCTAATATTTAAACCATCAAATTGGTAAGGTTTTGTTGTCGTACTTAATATTATATCAAAATTTTCAGCTTCTGGAAAATATTTTTTCAATAAAGTAAAAAAAGGATCCCAACAATCTGAATAACCATCATAAGAACATACAATAAGGGAAATCATAAATTATTTTTTTAAAGCTTTACTTATTTTTATGGCTTCGCCATTGTCAGTCACAATATTTAATGACTAAACTACTTAAAATTTGATACAATTTCTTTTCTAAAAAGAGTTCAAAGATAAAGAATGTCAACTAAGTTAACGTTCAAAATAATATTTAATTATAATTACAAATATTAATGCTTGATTAAAGACATTAGAATTTTCATGGCCAGACAAATATGTAAAACAAAATTATGAGCCTAGAGTTATTGTTGAAATTTTAAACACGTAAAGCAAACTACTAATTTTCAATAGAAAAACTGAAATTGAAAATAATTTAATGCGAACACTTATAGGGTATATTAACTCACATTCATAAAAAAAAATTACGAAACAACAATTAAGTTACTTATTTGTGTCCATTCATAAAACTTAAAAAGATTAAGTCGTTACAAATCTATTAATAATAGATTTGAAGTATATAATACTATTTAGCTGTTTATAATTAAAATTAAAAAACGATTAAACAAATTGATATTATTACTAATTTAGCTTAATCATAATATCAGAAAATGAAATTAAGCTTTATTATACCTTTGTATAATGCTGAAAAATATATTGAGCAGTGTCTCTCTAGTATCCATAACCAATCAATGATTTTAAACGATTATGAAGTAATTGTAATTGATGATGGTTCTAGTGACAATGGTATATTAAAAGCAAGAAAGATTGCTAAAGAGTATAGTAATATGGTGGTTTATCACCAAGAAAACAAAGGTGTAAGTGCTACTCGAAATAGGGGTATTGATTTAGCCAAAGGAGATTACATTTGGTTTATTGATTCAGATGATTATATTATTTCAGATACCGCCAATATACTTTTATCAATAGCAGAAAAATACGATTTAGATATTCTTGAATTTAAGATGGTAAGAACGGAATCAAGAACCTTAAATAAAACTTTTCTAGGTAAAAAAAACTCAAAACAGCAAATATCTATATATAGTGGCAAAGAATATGCAGCCTTAATTGATTTAAATGATAGTACTTGCACCAACTTATATAAAAGACAATTTCTAATAAATACTAAAATTAGGTTTATAGAAGGTAAAGTTATGGAGGACATGACCTTTAACGCTGAAGTTTTTCCTAAATCAAATAAAATTGCTTACTTCCCATTGGATGCCTATCGATATGTCATAAATCCAAATTCGATTTGGACAAATAAAGAATCGAAAGCCTTAAGAAAATCAATTGAAGATTTTATCTTTATGACTATAAAATTCAATCATTTTATTTCGGAATATAAAAAAAATAATATTGGTACATCTATTATTGAAACCAAACAGCAAAACATGCTTTTCAATATCTCTAAACGCCTGTTAACGTCTGATTTTAAAATATCTGAAATAAACAATAAAATTAAAGAGCTTAGCCAAAATAACTTATATCCTATTCACCCCTTTAAGGGAAAAGAATTTTACAGGAAATTAGAAACCTTTGTCTTTAATAGAAAATATTTGTTTCTATTATCCGTTTTTATTTATAGAATATTTAAAAGACCTATTGATTATTTTGTTATAAAAAAATACCAACGTAATAAAGAAAAACATATAAAAAATACAATTGTGAATTTTTAATTGCAAAATGACAATTTTCTCCACAATTTATTAATTAAAAGAGTTTATAAAATAAATCTTGCTATACGCAAAATTCCAATATGTCATTTGATATTTTTTCAATGGAATATTTATTTTTTATCTTTTTTGCATTTATAGAAAAATTATTTCTTAATTCTTTATTATCCATTAATAGTTTTATTTTATCTATAAAAAGATTCATATCCCCAACTGGGACTAAAAAGCCATTTTCACCATCTTCAATCATTTCTGCAGGCCCTGTTATACAATCAAAACTAACACATGGCATTCCTGCTGCCATTGCCTCCATTAATGCAAGACCCCATGCTTCTGAAATAGAAGGAAATGCAAATATAGAAGATTTTGACAACCACTTACCAACATCTTTTTCAGCTCCATTTAATGTAACAAGATTGTTTATGCCCAAATTATTAATTTGCTGTTCCAAATCTTTACGCAATTCACCTTCACCAAGAATAACAAATTTCCAATCAGGTCTATTAATTTTTTTACACGCTTCTATAAAATACTTTTGCCCTTTTGCACAATTTAGCCTACCAACATTTAAAACAATTTTTTCTTTTTTAATAGTTTCATCGGTTTTTAAGTCAAAAACGGGGTTCGGTATTGTAATTATATTTTTACAACCCGTTTCATGTTGAATAATTCCTTTTGCAAAATCAGTCAATGCAATAACACCTGTAGCCTTTTTATAAAAAAAATTACGGCATCGGTTTTCAACTTTACTTCTCGACCTTAAGGGACTCATCACATCCTCCACAATAACCCTGATTTTTAAAAATCGCGTTGCTAAAATAGTTAAAACATTGGTGGAGCTTAAGATACTCAGTACAAAATCAGGTTTAATCGATTGGATTTTTTTTCTAAGTTTTATCGATGTCTTTAATGCACTTATAACTTTTTTTATTCCTCGTTCTCCGATTAAATTTAATTCAGTTACGACTACTTCTGAATTTATAGTATAAAAACTTTTTCCTTTTCTTAATACAATTATGTTTACAAAGTGACCTTGCGATGACCAATAGTTAGCTAAGGCGGTAATATAACGTTGCCCGCCTCCTAAATCGAGTAAGGGTGTTACTAAGACTATTTTCATAACAAATATTTGAGTTTAGGAAAATATTGCGAATAATAAAATTCCATAATAGTTAAATCAGATGTTCTTATCAAGATGTTACTCATTACAAAAAAGCCACTAATTAAATTTATTCTTTTTATAAATTTAATTAAAGGGTCGAAAACATAGGTTTCTTTATTTTTTTGCTAAAAAGCAAGGATGATGATTGTGCTAAAGTTTTACAAATTCCAACCTTAATTACTTTTCACAGCAAATAAAGAAATAACACAATTATTTAATTTTATATATACACTTATATAGATAAGTCTATATAATAAATTTACCCCTTACAATTAGTCTTAAAAATGTATTGAAGTTATTTAAAAGTAGTGAAGCAACTTAATATCAAGATTACTATTTAAGTTCTATTAGGTGTAATCTCAATATCCTTTTTCATAGCATATAAAAATAAATAACACAACGAATTTAACATTTTTTTTTTCAAAACAAAAAAAATATCAAAAATAGGGGGAAAAACCCATAATTATAGGGGGAAAAACCCCTTTTTTTATGAATTTAATAAGTTGTATGCTAATAATCTATAAATATATATCAAATATAAACTCATTATTTAGTTAAATCGAAATAAAATAGTAGAAACAGCTATAATTAACCACTTCTTTTTTTGTAATATGCAAAAAAAACATTAAATAACTAATAATTCAATAAATACTAAAAAAAAATGTAAGCATTATCTAATTTAAAATTTGGATAATAATATTACAAAGCAATTTATAATTCATATAACCAATTTCCAATACAATAAAACTACGTTAAGGAGCTTTTTAATCTTTTACTTCACCTACCGAAAATTTTTTATTTTCATTTTACTCATGCAACACTAATTTAGGAAAACATACGGCAACAAGACTTATAATATGATTTCGGTTAGCCTAGAAACATAATAAGAAGGTTATATATTCAATTATTTACATGCCATTTTCAAAAGGATGTTTTGAGATTTCATTTGTTGCAAATGGATCATAATCTCCTTGTAATAGAGAAAATTCACCATTTCTTATTTTTTGTACTATTTAAATAGACTGTCTAGCCCTTTGCGAGTAAACTTCTGTTCATTAAAATTTTCGCTTTTGTTAATATCATATTTTCAAAGAAAAAAATTAGCCAAAAATCCTAACATAGAAATCACACTTTTAAAATTTTTATCGAAATTAATAAAAAAACGAAACTGACGTAGGCCATTTCGCAAGCTTACAATATAACTTTATATTGTATCATAATTAAGAACAAAAGTATAGCAATGCAATAAAAGCCTTGGTAGTAAATACAGTGATTAATTTTAAGGGTGTAATGGCATAGTAAAAGGTTTATATAATAACAAGAAAATCGTAAAGAATATTTTACAACCTGTAATATACTGTCTTTAGTTATACCAGATTACATCTAAGTATATGGATTGTATAAATATCGTAAAATAATATAAACCAAATATGGAAAAGGTCATAATTTTGTTATCAGAATTAATTTTTCCTAGTACTTAAAAATAAAGCATTACAAACCTATTGGTTGGTGGTGTATGTATAATTAATCATTATTTATTAAAATTATAATTTGAATAAAAGCATAAAAAGTAGTCCAAAACTGTCAAAACTAAAATAAAATTAAAATTTCAGAAATTCCAATTATTAACGGTAAAGAATATATTTCAATAGTAAATTTAAAGGTTAGTTGTTATACGAATTTATACAGAAAAGAGTATGTAACTTCTTCACAAATAGGATTTATAGAGAAGAAGGTAATGTAAGATATAACTTTCAATGCAGAAATATTCCCTAAAGAAAAAAAATGCCCTTTATCCTTTAGATGCCTATAGTTATGGATATATCCTTGATCAATATGGACTAATAATGAATCTAAAGCATATCGAAAATCAATAATAGATTTCATTTTCATGACAAAAAATATTTCTTTTTTTATTGAAGCATATAGAAAAAAAATATTGGAACTAAAATTATTGAAAGTAAACAACAAGAAATGATTTTTAATATTTCTAAACGACTATTGACTTCAGACTTTACTCTTTCAGAGATAAATATTATGATTGAAGATTTATCTAAACATAACCTATATCCAGTAAAGAAATATAAAGGTGAAAAAAAATTAAGAAAATATAGAAAAAGGAAAGAGAAACTAATAAAAGAGACAATTATTAATATTTAGGTTAAAGATAAAAGAAACATCAATTGGAGCAAAATTCAAGAACTTCCTTAGATATTGCATCTATTGAGAATTTTCGTTGTATTTCTTCTGTGTTTACGGAAAACTTGTTCCGTAGGTTTTTATCATTCATCAATAATACTATTTTCTTTGTAAATAGGTCAACATCTCCCACAGGTACTAAAAATCCATTCTCACCATCATCAATCATTTCTCTAGGACCAACATCACAATCAAAACTCACCACTGGCAATCCAACAGCCATAGCTTCACAAATAGCATTCCCCCATGCCTCTGAGATAGATGTTGATACGAAAATCATCGATTTATTTAACCACAAATCTAAATTTTTAACTGCCCCAGGCATTAATACTCTATTTTTTATACCAAGAGATTCTATCTGATTGTTTAACTTTTCTCTTAATTCACCTTCTCCAAGTATTACAAATGTCCAATCAGACTTATTTATCTTTGCACAAGCTTCTAAAATAAAGTGTTGTGCTTTTACCGATGTTAATCTTCCAGCAGTTATTACAATTTTTTCTTTTTTAATATCATTAAATTTATTAACATGGGATACCGGGTTATGTATAACCTTGACATTGGTAGCTCCAGTTTCTGCTTCTACAAAATCTTTTGCTATTTTTGTCAATAATATTACACCATCAGCTTTTTTGTAAAGTAATTTTCTTAAAAACCTCTCTTTTTTACTTCTTTTTCTAAATGGACTCATTGCATCTCTAACAAATACTCTCACATTTAAAAAACGTGTTGAAATTAACGTGAAAATGTTCGTTGAACTTAAAATACTTAAAACAAAATCTGGTTGAATTTCTTTAATTGTTTTCCTTAGTTTTATAAAAGATTTAACTATACCAACAGCTTTTTTGATTCTAATTCCTTTGCATAAACATAATTTAATAATTTTAACATCGCTGTTTATACTATAAAATGGCTTGCCTCCTCTTAAAACAATAATACTTACAGAATGACCTTTTGAAGACCAATAATTTGCCATTTCGGAAACATAACGTTGTCCCCCACCTAAATCAAGTAATGGTGTTACTAAGACTATTTTCATAACAAATATTTGAGTTTAGGAAAATATTGCGAATAATAAAATTCCTTATAGTTAAATCAGATGTTCTTATAAAGATGTTACTCATTACAAAAAAGCCACAAATTAAATTTAGTCTTTTTATAAATTTAATTAAAGGGTCGAAAACATAGGTTTCTTTATTTTTTTGCTAAAAAGAAAGAATGATTATTGTGCTAAAGTTTTACAAATTCCAACCTTAATTCCTTTTCACAGCAAATAAAGAAATAACACAATTATTTAATTTATATATACACTTATATAGATAAGACTATATAATAAATTTACCCTTTACAAATAGTCTTATAAATGTATTGAAGTTATTTAAAAAAAGTGAAGCAACTTAATATGAAGATTACTATTTAAATATTTTAGGTGTAATCTCAATATCCTTTTTCATAGCATATAAAAATAAATAACACAACGAATTTAACACTTTTTTTTCAAAACAAAAAAATTATCAAAAATAAGGGCAAAAAATTCATAATTACAGGGAAAAAACCTCTTTTTTTATGAATTTAATAAGTTGTATGCTAATAATCTTTAAATATATGTCAAATATAATCTCATTATTTAGTTAAATCGATATAAAATAGTAGAAACAGCTCTAATAAACCATTTCTTTTTTCTGTAATACGCAGAAAAACATTAAATAACTAATATTTCAATAAATACTAAAAAAAATGTAATATTATTATCTAATTTATAATTCATATAACCAATTTCCAATACAATAAAACTACTTTAAGGAGCTTTATAATCTTTTTAACTCACCTACTGAAAATTTTATATTTACATTTTACTCATGCAACACTAAATTAGGAAAACATACGGCAACAAGACTTATAATATGGTTTCGGTTAGCCTAGAAACATAATAAGATGGATATATATTTAATTATTTATTTGCCATTTTTAAAAGGATGTTTTGCATTTTCCTTTTTTGCAAAAGGATGATAGTCTCCTTGCAAAGGTGATATTTCTCCATTTCTTATTTGCTGTACAATTTCTATTGATTGCCTGGCATCAGACAATCCAAAACCATTACCAGCAAGTATATCTTTATAACTTCTAGTATGTAGTTCAGTAAACCCATCACTAAATTCGAGTTCCTCTCCATCTACAGTTATTGATCTATAAGTTCGCTGCCCCTTATCTTTTATTTCTTGCGGTATCACATCATAATCTATTGACAAAAACCATCTAACCCTTGCTTTTTCAAACTCTAAATAGCCAGAAGCCCTATCATGTGTATGTAAATGCACGACATTTCGTTTAACCTCACCAAATATCCATGATAACATATCATAAAAATGTACCCCAATATTAGAGGCTATACCTCCAGATTTCGATGAGTCTCCTTTCCATGAAGTATAGTACCAATGGCCACGTGAGGTTAAATACGTTAAATCAACATCGTAAACTTTGTCTTTTGGTCCATTTAGCACTTTATTTCTTAATGCTATTATATTTTCATGTAACCGTAATTGTAAGATAGTGTAAACCTTCTTGTTTGTAGCTTTTTCTATATCTGCAAGGGCATCTATATTCCAAGGATTTAAAACCAATGGCTTTTCACAGATAGCGTGTGCATCCCTTCTTAAGGCCATTCTTATATGAGCATCATGTAAATAATTTGGCGTACAAATACTTACATAATCTAAGTGAATATCTTTTTGCCTTTTCAATTTTTCAATATGTCTGTCGAATCTTTCAAATTCAACAAAAAAGTCAGCATCTGGAAAATAACTATCCATAATACCAACAGAGTCAAACTTATCTAAAGCTGCAATTAAGGTATTGTTGGTGTCTTTTATTGCTTTCAAATGTCTTGGAGCTATATAACCGGCAGCTCCTATTAGTGCAAAGTTTTTCATAAATTATGATATAATTATTAAATTTTTCTATTTTATTAAATTTTTAATTGAACTTACCTTTTTAACATAGTTCAATGGAATTTCAGCTCCGAAATAACTATTTAGAGCTCTTATTTTTATGTAAATTTTATTCTGATTTTTTTCCCGAGTATAATATCCCTTTAAGCCTATTAATGAACCCTTGATAACTTCAACCACATCACCTTTTGAGAGATGCTGCTTCATTGAAAAACCAGCTTCAGGAGTATAGTTTAATAATAATTTTAAACTTTTAATCTCTTCATCTTTGACAACAGCATTCCTCCCTAAATACTTTAATATTCTTAATGCCCCAGAAATTGACAAAACATTAGTCAGTTTTTTTTCTTCAATTTTAACAAAAACATATGATGAAATCAATGGGCTTTGAACTTTTTTCTTTCTATCACTCCATTGTCTGTAAGTAGTTATTAAGGGTAAATACGCAACATAGCCAGATCGGCATAATTGTTCATACACTTTTTTTTCACTATTGGCACGAGTATAAATTGCGTACCATTTACTTTGTTGGTTAGTAATTGGCATTAGGTGATTTTCTTTTTTTATAACGTCATAAATATAAGTATATTTTACAGTAAAAATATATAAACATTTAATTATAAATATTTGATGATAGTAAAAATAAAAGTCAAAAAATAAAAATAATAAATTCAAATATCTTTTAATTGGTACTATTTTAATTATTTAATACTATTCATCTTTTAATTTTAGATGAAAAAAATAATTAGATTTGTCTATAAATTAATATAGTGTAGTTTAATTATGAAAATTAATTTTTTTTTAAAAATATTCTTAACCTTTGTATTATTATCCATATTTACGATAATAGTTTATATACTTTTTTTTAGATCGCCAATCTATAAATATAAACCCAATTTGTCTTATGAGTATAACTTTGATAATTCTGAAGCAAATAAGTATATTTTACATTTGGATGGTAATAAACTTAATCTCCCTAAAATTAAGGGTGATGTTACAGCTTTTTTAAAAGTAGAGGTGACAACAAATTTTTTTAGTAAACTTTTCAAATCTTCAATTAGGTTGGTTTCAGAAGACCTTTCTGTAATAAATGATTTTGAAAAAGGAGCTAAAAACACAAGATATATTAATATAAGTAAGTTAATAAATTCTAATTCAGGTGAAATTGATTTTTTTTATAATAACATAGCGATAATAGACCCAACCGTTGAATTAATTATTTTTAAAAATAGTACAATACAAAATAAAAGAACGCTGATAATTGCACCACACCCTGACGATGCCGAAATTGCGGCATATGGCTTATATGCAAAAAATAGCAATTCTTTTGTAGTTACTATTACAGCAGGTGAAGCCGGTGATTTTACTTATGATGAAGTGTATAAGGACACAATAAAGCATTACTTAAAAAAAGGTCAGTTACGGACTTTGAATAGCATTACAGTACCTCTTTTAGGTGGTATTCCTTATCAAAATATAGTGAATCTTGGATTTTTTGATACAACATTAGAAGCAATGTACAAAAATGATACACTAGCTGTAAAAAGTAAATATTGTAAATCAGACGATATAAATACATTTAGGAAACAAAATATATCAAATTTAAAAAATGGCCTTAAAGGAATTGCGAATTGGAATTCTCTAATTGACAATTTATGTTATTTATTAGATACCATAAAACCTGAAATAATTGTAAGTCCCTATCCATTATTAGACACACACAATGACCACAAATTCAGTACTATTGCTTTAATAGAAGCACTAAAAAAATCAAATATTAAAGATGGGCAATTATTATTATACACTAATCATTATCCCTTAAGTGATTTATATCCGTATGGCGAAACAGGCCATGCTATAACATTACCTCCTAATTTTAATAAAAATTTATATTTTAAAAGTATTTATTCAAATCCTTTATCAAATGAATTACAACAAGATAAAATATTTGCGTTAGAGGATATGAATGATTTAAGACTTGATACAGAATGGCGAAGCCCAAAAGGAGCTATAAAAATAGCCCTAAAAACTATTAAAAGAAAGTATTTAGGGCCACAAATAGATTACTTCAGAAAGTCTGTAAGATCAAATGAACTATTTTTTGTTATGCCTATAAGTGATATTTATGATAAAGAAAAATTAAAAATAATTACAGATTATATTGTTTCTAAATAACAATTACCTTTTGGGTTGCATTAAAATTATCATTATACATTTTTATAATATAAATTCCATTGGCAACATGTGATAAATTTATTTGTGTAAAAACACCATTTTTATCACCCTTAACTTCTTTTTGAATTATTATTTTACCATTTAAAGCAGAAACTATAAGTTTTACTCCTTCATTTTCTGTTGGTATGCTTATATTTATAACACCTTCAGATGGATTGGGATATACATTATATTCAACTGCTTTTTTACTTGTACAATCCTCTACGGTCACCAAAATTTCTACAGTTTCCAGTATTCCATTTTTTTGAGCTGACACCGTATAAGTTGTTGTTTCGTTTGGACTAACGGTAATACTCGACTCCATTTCTCCAATATCCCATAAATAATTTGAACTTCCTCTAGCTTGCAATATCAATTCATCACCTTTACAAATCGTAATGTCCTCACCATTATTAATCATTAATGGTATATTTTCTACAGTAACTTTAACCTCGTCGGTACCACTACAGCTAGTGCCATTCCCAACTTCTACAGAATAGGTAATTGTACTTTCTGGTTGCACTGTAATACTAGCTGTAGTTTCACCTGTATTCCATAAATATGAATTACCACCCGTTGCAGTAAGTATTACAGTTTCATTAGGTTCGATACTTACATCAGAACCTGCATTAGCATTCACAGAAGCATTGACAAAAACAGTGATCTCATCAGTTGCATCTGAATTACAATTACTACTGGCTGTAATACTATATGTGGTTGTCTTATTTGGGCTTACTGTAATACTTGAAGTATCATCACCAGTATTCCATATATAAGAACCATTACCTTCGGCAATAATAGTAATACTTTCCCCACTACAAATTGTAACATCATCACCTAAATTTACACTTGGTGATTGCTCTACTAATACTGTAACTTCATCAAAGACTGAACAATTACCTATAGTTGAAGTAACAGAATAAGTTGAAGGTAAATCAGGACTTACCGTAATACTAGCAGTTGTTTCACCAGTATTCCATAAAAAACTTCCATTACCTTTTGCCGTTAAGGTAATACTTTCTCCTGTACAAATTACTTTATCTTCCCCTGCATTAACTGTTATTTGTGGCCCCACATTTACAGTTATTTCATCAGTTATTGTACTACCACATTCATTACTTACAACAACAGAATATGTTGTCGTTACAAGTGGATTCACTTTTATACTTGATCCAGATTGTCCATTACTCCATAAAAAATCACCATTCCCTTCTGCAGAAATTAAGACCTCTTCTCCATAACAAACATCAATATCATCACCTAAACTTACTGTCGATAATTCATTCACAGAAACAATAACTTCTTCTGTTTGCATACAATTTCCTGATCCTACAGTAACACTATAGGTGGTAGTTGTTTCTGGGTTGACTGAAATACTTGCAGTTGTTTCACCTGTACTCCATAAAAACCCTCCACTTCCCTCAGCAGTTAACACAACTTCTGACCCCGAACACACTAATACATCATCACTCACGGATAGTGTCGTTTCTTCCGAAACATTGACAGTTATTTCATCAGAAACACTAACATTATTACCCCCACAATTTGTGGTAGCAGTAACAGAATATGTAGTGGTCTCATTAGGATTCACAGTAATACTAGAAGTCGTTTCACCTGTACTCCATAAAAATGCTCCAACACCTTCGGCGATTAAAGTAACTTCTTCTCCAAAACAAATAGTTTTATTATCTCCTAGGCTTACCTCAGGAGCTTGCTCAATTGTAACTGTAACCTCTTCCGTTAAAGCACAATCTCCTAAACCTGAAGTAACAGAATATGTAATTGTTTCTGTTGGATTTACAGTAATACTAGCCGATGTTTCTCCTGTATTCCAAAGAAAATTTGCATTACCTTCAGCTGTTAATATAACCTCAGTGCCTGCACAAGTTGTTAAATCATCACTCACGCTCAAGGTTACACCCGGAATTACATTTACAACGATAGTGTCACTTACGCTCAATACTTCAGTCCCACAATCTATAATAGCAGTTACAATATATTCAGTAGTTTCAGTGGGACTAACCTTAATTTGCTTTTTTGTACTTCCAGTACTCCATAAAAAAGCACCATTACCTTGAGCTGTTAAGGTAATTTCATTCCCTGAACATAGGGATATATCGTTTCCTAAATCAACCGTTGGTTGTTCAGATATTGTAACCGTAACTTCATCGGTTAATGAACAATCGCCAAGACTTGAAGTAACCGTATAAATTGTTGTTTCTAATGGATTTACAATTATATCTTTACTAGTTTCACCTGTACTCCATAATACATCTCCATTAGTATCTGCTGTTAATGTAACTTCTTGACTTGAACAAAAAGCGACATCATTACTAACAGTTAACGTTAATTCTGGTGTTACATTTACAACGATTGTATCACTTACACTCAATACTTCAGTCCCACAATTAACACTTGAAGTTACAATATATTCCGTTGTTTCTAAAGGACTTACATCGATACTTGTTGAAGTTTCACCAGTATTCCATAAAATTTTTCCATTACCATCCGCATTTAGCGTTACTTCACTACCATAACAAATCGTTAAATCATTTCCTAGATTCACTTCTGGTTGTTCAATTATTGTAACAATGACGTCATCACTTATTGTACAATTTCCATCACTAGATGTAACTGAATAGGTTATTGTTTCAGTTGGACTTACTGTTATACTTGCTGTTGTCTCACCTGTATTCCACAAATAATCTCCAGTACCTTCTGCTTTTAAAACTACTTCTGCTCCCGAACACGAGGTAACATCATCTCCAGCTGTTACGATAAGATCTGAATTTACATTCACTATAATGGTATCTGAAACACTTAAATTTTCATTACCACATTCAATTGTTGAAGTCACAACATAAGTAGTTGTTTCCAAAGGGTTTACACTTATACTTGAGCCAATATCGCCGGTACTCCATAAAAATTCTCCATTCCCCACTGCAACTAAAGTAACCTCATTGCCTAAACATGTGGTAATGTCTTCTCCCAAATCTACTAAAGGTGGTTGGTTAACACTTACCATAACTTCATCAGATGCTGAATTATCGCCATCAGATACTGTAACCGTATAAGTTGTAGATTCTTCCGGGTTTACTGTTATACTTGCTGTAGTTTCACCAGTACTCCATGAGAATTCACTTCCCCCCGTGGCATTCAGAATAGTTTCAGAACCTTTACAAATTTCAACATCGGGGCCCGCATTTGCATTAATATATCCAGTAGTATTGTCAGTATATTCATAAGCTCCAATATCATATGAGCTATCATTTAATCGATAATTATTTAAAATGTCATATTTATTATCATCATGTCTAGCACCCGCATTAATTAATTTACTATCCGATTGTAATGAAAAATCTCTCGCAGTTATATTTACAAATTTAGGGTCGACTGAAATATTATTATTACCAGAGGGCATCCAAGAAGTTTTAAAGTTATATAAATTACTATTATAAAAACTTACTCCTGTTAACGGAAAATAGTTTGCTTTTTGAGAAAAATTAGAAAACGTACTATTTATAATTTCGAAATTTTTTATATCTGCATTTGGGCTGACATCTCTAAAGAGAAAAGTACCATCATTAAAGGTTGTATTAATAATTTTATTATTATGTAATTCTGACCCTGTATACCCGTTTATATAAATACCAAATCTGTGTCCATTAAAAACACAATTTCTTATAATATTATCATAACCTATACTTTCATCATTTGTATTTCCTTCCTCCTTATTATCAATAAAACCTATGGCAATTGACACCTCATTACTAACCACTCTTTCAATTATATTATTACTAACCCCCCCCCAAAGGTAAACTGCACCAGAGTGTTCCTTCATTTTATGATTGTATGCATTAGCATTGTTACCAGCATAACAATCCTTTATAACATTAAAATCACAACCATAATTTCTAATATAAAAGCTCTCATTTAAATTTACCCCTTTACTAAGTTCTATTAAATTGTAATCATTATCTAAATTAGTTGAACCTCTTATACCAATACCATGAGTTGCAGCATTTGTTGAGGTAGTGTTAAAATTCTCAGCGTAGCAGTTTCTAATTATATTATTATTTCCATTTACGCTAATATGATAATCTTGTCTTTCATTCATTGCGGTTCTATCGTTGTATGATTTACAACCGTCAACCAAATTATTTCCACTTCCAAACAATGTGAACCCCCCCATATTAGCATTAATACTACGACAATCCAAAAACTTCATATAGTCATTTGATGTAAAGGGTCTATAGGAACCTGATCCTGAGGAAACGTAAGTTGCCAAATTAATAAATGTTGCATTAACATCATTATGTTGGGTACTATTTCCTCCAAACATCTTCCCGTTAATTCTATCAAAAATCAAGTTACTATTACGGGTACCATTTGCTCTAATACCTTGATAATAATTCGTGATTTGTAAGTTTCTAAACACCACATAATTCGTTCCCATTAGTTGAATCGCGTGTCCATCAGATAATGACGACCCTGTTAGTGTAGGCATTTCAGAGGTACTCCAACTTTTACCATAATCAAAATAGTTTGAGGTAATATCTCCTTTAGAATTTTTATATCCTATAAATTTAATAGGATTAGTAGTTGTTCCATCATTATATATAGCCAAATTTTGATTTCCGTAATTACCTGCTTTTATCCAAACTGTAATACCTGCATTAGCCTTTGAAAAAGCTTCTTTTAAAGTCCAAGCATTGGCTTCAGATACTCCATCTCCACCACCCTTAGCTGAAGTTGTTACAAACCTATCTTTAGAAGTACTAGGCTCAGGAATGTTGTTTTTTATATACGATAAAGTAAAGTCTATTAAAGGATTATTACTAGCATCTTTTATATCCCCACCGCCTTCATATCTTATGGTATTGTTATCCCAATAGGTAAAGGAAGATGAAATCTTAAAATAATGATTTGACATTTGTCCTTCATTAATAGTAATTCCAGAAATAGATTTATTATTGACTGTAAAACCAACAGTATTTGACCCTGAGATAACCTTATCACTATCAAAATAAACTCTATTAGGTTCAGAAGCCTCTATTCTGAAATTAAAAATTGTTGGTGGTGTATTCGCGAATACAATATTAGTAAAGAATACAATACTAACACATAATAGTAATTTTTTAACCATAGTCGTTTGTTACAGATTAATTATTTTTAAATAATTATCAGTAATATTTCTTTTTCGTTAAGACATAAATTTTCTAATTCATTGAATAATGAAATTCAAATCACAGGGAGGTTTTAGAACAAATATTTCTCTGAATTCTCTTCTTAGCAGAAATTACTTAACGCAACATTTTTAATAAAATTGTATTCCATTTGATAAACTTCTTAATCCCTCTGAAATTGAACTGCCGCGAACGTAGTTTTCAATTCTAAAGGAAATCTAAAGTTATACTTAGAATTGTATATATTGTTTAAAAACGTTCTTTTTTGTTGATAAGTTTGATTGAATTTAGAGTAGTTAAATTTAGAGTAGTATTTTTGTGCTAAATAATAAATTGCTTAATCGTTATTCATGAAATATTTGATATTAATTATCATTCTAACATGTTCATTTTTTTCTTGTGATAAAAATTATCTTAAAAATAAAGATAATAGTTTTTTCATTTTTGGAAAAGTTGATTCTATTTCCGACAATACTAAAGTCTTTTTAAAAATTCAAGAATCAAACAAAATTATACCTTTAGATACTGTTTATACGGTAAATAATGCTTTTCAATTTAATGGTAACATAAGTAAGCCAGAAGTTTTCGGTATTTTTATAGACGGCATTAAAGGATCAATTGGTTTATTTATTCAAAATGATAGCGTTTTTATTGATGTAGATGAAAATATGTTAAGCAATTCTATCATTGAAGGTTCTGAGCTAAATGATAAATACTTGAATTTTGTAAAAAAATCAAATGAAATAATATCAAGGACCAATTATCTATTCCCGCTTTTCCAAAAAGCAAGAACCGAAAATGATGTTATAAAACTGAATGAAATCAATAAAAAAATGGAATTAATTCATAAGGAAAATACAACATTCGTATTAAATTTTGCAAAAAGTAATTCAGATTCCTACATTGCTGCTTTTGCATTAAAAACATTACTAAATGACAAATCTATATCTGCAGATACCATTGCGTCAATTTATAATAATTTTTCACATGAAGTTAAAAAGGGGGATTTCGCAATTGAAATTTTATTACATTTAGAAAGTCAAGAAGCATTAAACAATATTGACAATTAAATAACTATCAGGTGATTAATTTCAATTTCAATTGGCTCTTTATCTTTTACAAACCATCTCGCAGCTAAGTCTCCCTTTAATACAACTTCATCTCCGTCAACTTGTAACCAACTCCCCTCTCGTAAGCCAATAACAGGAATTTTATTATAGATATGAAATTCTTTAATTCTTGTTTCTCGAGTTTCACCTTTATGCTTTGAAGTTGGATCTGAATCTAAGTAATGGGCATTAATATTTAAAGGTATACCTCCTAAAGTGTTATAACTTGGTGGATATACTATTGGCATATCATTAGTCGTTTGCATCGTTAAACCAGCAATATTACTCCCTGCACTCGTTCCCAAATAGGGAGTTCCTTTAACTATAGTATTTTTTAAAACCTCCATCAGATCTTGGTCGTATAATTCATTTACCAAAACAAAAGTATTGCCACCACCTACAAAAATACCATCAGCGTTTTCAACTGCTTTATTTTTATCACTAAAAGTATGTATCCCAACAACATTAATATCTATCTTTTTAAAAGCTTCTGATACTATTTTGGTATACGCACCATAACTAATGCCACTAGGTCTAGCATAAGGAACGAATAACAGATTT
This sequence comes from Aureibaculum luteum, assembly GCF_003449015.1. Taxonomy (GTDB): domain Bacteria; phylum Bacteroidota; class Bacteroidia; order Flavobacteriales; family Flavobacteriaceae; genus Aureibaculum; species Aureibaculum luteum. The sequence goes on from NZ_QRGD01000004.1 coordinate 230,158, forward strand.
TTAACACCATTAAAAAAAGTTTCCAATGTCGGCATTAAATATTCAAGATACCCACTACCATAAATTGTTGAAGTACTTGCTAAAAGAAGTTTTTTCATCATTACCTAATATGCCAAAAATAATTACGTTACAAAATCAAGTTGTTAAAAACCTTGATTGAAATACTATTATTCGAAATGTGATATTAACTTATTTATTTTGTTCAACTATGGAATCAATATTCATTCTTATCATTTTCTCAACTAACACATTTGTGAATTTTATTGCTGCCTCCTTATTTAAATGACTTTCATCTCGGAAATTACGATAATCTTTTGAAAAAATTATATTATCATCAAAATTTACCAAATAAACATTCTTCATATTCCTAATATAATCTAATGTTGATGTGTTTTTAATAATTTCATTATATCTTGGACTAATTACAATGAAAACTGGGCAACCTTTTTTAGTAAAATTAGATATCAATTCATTAAATAATTTTACAGTTTCTTTATTTAATACTCTCTTCGTATCAATTATTGTTTGGGTTGAATTATCAGGTTGCATTTGACCTGTAACAGGTTTCCAACCCTTATCCTCAAGTTTACCATCTAATCCCTTAATCAAATATGGTCTCAACAGGTAATAATAACTAGAATTATAAGCATAAAGTTTAGAATAATTAAAATATTGCTCAAAAACAGAAACTTTGTTTATCATTGGTCTAATTTCTTTATGTTCTCGATAAAAGGGCCTTAGCATACCAGCAGAGGGTTCGTATGAACCAGACAAACCACTACTTAGATAATCTGCCTCAATATCTAAAATGGCTAATTTAGGCGTATGTCTTTTTAAAATCCCTTCTGCCATACTAATCCAAAAAGGCAAGGTTTGATTTCCTCTTCCTGCATTCCAACAAGTCATTTTTAATGATTGTTCAATAATAGAGGGTGCAATATGACATTCTGCACGAGATGCCCCAAAAATCATAATATCTTCTTTACTACTTTCAAGTGAATATTGTGCTTTGAAATATCTTCCATCAGGAGATTTGTCTATAATACTATCTAAAGTAAATCCAAGCAAGAAATCGACAAGTATAAAAGCTAGAAACAATATTACTAATTTATAAAATAATTTAAACATTCGAATAATTTTTAAAACTGAAAATAAATAAACTGACCACCATCAAAAACTCCAAAGGAAATTATGTATACCACTAAAAATAAAATAGTTAAAAAACGAATATATCTAGAATCGTTGTTAAGAAGTTTAAACTTCGGGTAATAAACGCTCACTATACCTTGTATAGCAACTATTAAAATCCCTATCAATGAATAAGAAAAAATACCAATATCTCCCATGTAAAATGTTGCTCCTAAATCAGTAAAAATTTTACTTACAATATAAATACCATCACTTGCTGTATATGCTCTAAAAAAAATTAAAGAAAAAGTAAAGAAAAGAAAGGTATAACACATACCAATAATTGAATTTAGCCAATTTGGAATATGTTTTCTCATTTTTTTTCTTGATTTCCTTGTCAGAAACTCAATTGCCAAAATAACACCTTGTAAAAATCCAAAAATTATATAATTCCAACTTGCTCCATGCCAAAATCCAAGAATAAGAAATGTAACCATTCCAGCGTAAACTACAGCACTTTTGCCCCAATCTCTTTTGTTAATTACTATGGGTGTATAAATATAATCATTAACCCAAGATGAAAGTGTAATATGCCATTTACGCCAAAAGTCGGCAATTGATTTTGCACTAAAAGGTGCATTAAAATTTTCTGTTAACTTATAACCAAATACTTGTGCAGAGCCGATTGCCATGTCAGTATATCCTGAAAAATCAGTAAACATTTGTAAAGTATAGAATAATGATGCAATAAGTAAGGTCGTACCCGTATGATGCTCTGAATTATCAAGAACAGCACTCGTATATAACGCAAGTCTGTTGGCTATGGCCACCTTTAAAAACAGCCCCCATAAAATTCTTTTTAGCCCCTGAACAACTTGGTCATAATCAAACTTATGTTCAAGTTGTAGTTGAGGTAAAAAGTTATGTGCTCTTTCAATTGGACCCGAAAGTAATTTTGGAAAAAACATTAAATATGTTGCAAAATAACCAAAATTTTTCTCTGCAATATGACTACCTCTCTTTATTTCAATCAAATAACCAATTGCCTGAAAAGTAATGTAAGAAATACCCAAAGGAACAATTAATTGTAATTCAATCGGCTGATAAGTATTAACAAGCCCTTCATGACTCATTTTTTTTACTATTTCAAAACCATCAAAGACGGTTGCAATAAAGAAATTAATATATTTAAAAAAAACAAGCAGACCTAAATTGATAATTAAACCTAACCAAAAATACCTTTTTTTTATGCCTGGATCAGAATTACGTTCAATTAGGATTGCACTAACAAAAGTACTAATGATTATTATTATCGGGACAGCAATTGTCTCTACTCCACCAATCGAATAAAAAACTGTACTTGACACTAATAAAAGTATCCAGCGGAATCTATTAGGAATAAGATAATATAATAAAAATACTATTGGAAGAAATAGAAAATAATTGATTGAATTAAATATCATTAGTTAGAAATTATTATAAAATAAACTTTAAATCTTCAATAAATACATGTAAAAAAAAACTATCCAATATGATTGAATATTGAATCACACATTTCACCTACATTATTCCAACCGCGAATTTCAGAAGAATTAAAGCGAACTTTAAAATGTTTTTCAATGGCAACAATTAACATTACGTGAGATAACGAATCCCATTCATCTATATCATTTGCACTCGTTTCAAAAGTCAAGACAATCTCATCATTATCAAGTTCGTCAATATATATTTCATTTACCTCCTTTAAAATATCTGATTTTTCCATTTTTTATATTTTATATTTTATTTATGTAACAATTCATTTTTTTATACTTATTTAGTTTTAATTTCCAAAAATCACCCTCTTTTGAAAAGCCTAAATCTTTGTAATGATTTTCAACCATACTATTCTTTGCAGTTCGTATATACTCCCCAATAATAGTATCACATTTATTATCATGAGCGGCTTGAACTAAGGTATTCAAGACAAACTTATCCACATCTCTTTTGAGCACTCTACAACTCATAATCCATGTATCAATGAATAAAGTTTTCGGATCACTTTTTTTTAAAATTACCAAACTTATTAATCCGTATTCACCATATTTATCATTAAGTGAATATGCTCTAGTTACACAGCTTTCATCATATCGCAAGGTTTCGACTTCCTGTTCAGAATACCTAATAGTCCGTAAATTAAACTGATTTGAACGTTGGGTCAATTGTGCTACTCTTGGAGTGTTGAATTTATTGAAAGGTTCAACCTTACATTCCATTTCTAAACTTTCAAGAAAATCGGTTTCGTTAACAAATTTTTCTTGAGCAACTGCTCTTTTCGCTTCAACTTGATATTTAGATGTTCTTATTTCATCTTCGTTAGTAAAGGAGGCTGTTTCAAAGAGATTTAAGGATCTAATATAAGTCATATATTCAGCAGGGTCATGAGGTAATTCAGGTACTGTTACATCAGCTATATGCGATCGCACCATGTTACGCTCAAAGGGATTGTCATCTAGAAAAACCATGGAATCAAATCCTATATTTAAAACTTTTTGTATGTAATTTATGTTATCGGCCTTATTATCCCAATTGGCAACAAAAACAGATATATCATCAAGCCTTAAAATCATCTCTGGGTGTTTTTCAAATGGCTCTTTTGCATTAACTTCGTCATTTTTACTACAAACAGCCAATATTATCCCTCTATTTTTCAATAATTTAGCCCAAATTTGAAGTTCTGTAAACGCTTTTCCTATGCCTAAATCTCCTATTTGTATATTTTCAATTCCGTCATCGCCAATTATTCCACCCCAAATAGTATTATCAAGATCAAGGATCAAACATTTTTTAAATTTACCCTCAATAGATTGAATAATATCAGCAGTATTTTTCGCAATAATTGGGAGAATATCAATTTTGAAAAACAATTCTGTATTTACATAGAACTTATTATCCATAAGTGCTTCAGCCCCGTATTGACTTTGCAATAAACTAATATCCTGAATAAAGACATTTTTTAAGTCTTTTGCAAGATCCATTAACTCAAAATTAATCTTTCTAGTTTGATAAATAAATGAAGTTTCAGTCTTATTCGCAAAATTACCAAAAACCGAATCGTTTATCTCATTAAAGTTAAAAAAAATAATTTTTGTATTTAAACTTTTATTTATTGCTTGTTGCAAAGCATTAAAACCAAATATAATTTTATCAGAAAATTTCGACTTCTCTTCATTTTCGAGCTTTCCGAACTTTTTATATAATTTATTTATACAATATATAACTACTACATAATCTGCTTTAAACTCATAGAATTCTGAATTTGGATCAAACGTTTGAAGTTCAATTTGATCGTAATCTGCTTCAAAAATCTCAAAATCAACTTCAATTTCATAACCATACCCCTTTAGGGCTTGCACATACATCTGTGTTGCAGAATCACCTAAAACAGCAATTTTAAGTTTTTTAAATTTAGAAAAGTCTTTTTTTAAGTTTTTTTTTAACGACCGAAAAGTTATATCCTTCATAAAAAATTATATTATAAATATGTAATTAATTGCTTTTTATAAACTTTGTTTTCTTTTTATATAAAAATTTTATTATACACACAAAACTTATCAAAATACACAAATCGAAAAGACTAAGAGATGCTAATTAATACCTAATGTTTTGAACAATATTTATTGGGTTTTAATATAATAAATAGTAATAATTAATTATTGAATCAATTTCTGACAAAAATAAGATCTTTTTACTACTAAAAAAAAATTAATATTTTTTAAAATATATGGATTAAAATAAACGAATAGAATTTATTCTTATTGTAATAATTAAAAAGTTTTGGATTCAATTAATATAAAATAATCATCCCTAATAAATGCGACTGCTTTTAGTTTAAATTAAGTTCTAATTAATATTCATTTATGATTACCCAAAGAAAAATGTCTGTTATGTATTTAGAATATTAAAAATAAAAAAATTAATTCATGTATTATTAGAGTATATCTATAAATCTTTAACAAAAATTTACAATTGATTTAATATTTATTTGGCAATTCATAGATTTAATTTGTAGAAATGGAAAAATCAACCTACCTAATTCTATTTCTACTCTATTCCATAAGTGTTACTTCTCAGGAAGACCGTACACTTCTTTATGGTAGTATTATAAGTGATGAAAAAGATTTAAAAAATCTACATGTCATAAATAAAACATCCCAAAAAGGTACCATTACAAATTCAGAAGGTCAGTTTTCTATTTTAGCAAAACCTTTGGACACCCTGTTTTTTAGGGGAATTCAGTTCATTAGTAAAGAAATAGTAATTACAAAAACTAACATTGACAACAAATCTATTCAAGTTGAATTGACTATTAAAACCAATGAACTTAAAGAAGTTTATCTTAGAAAACGAGAGAATATGGCAAGGGCATTAAACTTGCCCAATGCTGATAAAAAACCACTTAAAGGAATTGATAGAAAATTGGCGTATTACAGTCAAGAAAAAACTCATGTTGTTATCTTAAAAACATTATTGGGTCAAGCGGGAGGTATTGATAATATTTATAATATTATTTCTGGCAATAGAAAAAAACATCGTAAACTAAAAAAACTAATTGAAGATGATAAGTTATTAGTACAAAACAAATTATTATATAAAAAAATCAGGACTCACTTTAAAGATGATTTCTTCATTTATACGTTAAAAATTCCAAGTAAAAACATTGATGATTTTATAAAATTCTGTGTTCCTAAAAATATTATAACTTTATTTCATAAAAAAAGTTACCTCCAAGTCATAGATATCTTTTTTAAACAAAGTAAACTGTATTTAAAAAAATTACAAAATGAAGAATAACACTTTTCTCTACATTATATTTTTTTTAAGTAGTGTTGGCTTTGCCCAACAAGAAAGAATTACCATTTATGGAAATATAAAAAGTGATGGTGCAGAACTTGAAAATATACATATACTTAATAAAAATTCAAAAAAAGGAAGCATTACTGATTCTAAAGGGGAATTTACAATAGAAACAAAAGAAAATGACACCTTAATTATTACAGGTATTCAATTTTATTATTTAGAGATCCCTATTACAAATAATCACATTAAAAATAAATTATTGAGTATAGATTTAATTCAAAAGACCAATGAATTAGATGAAGTTGAAATTAAACACAACCTTACAGGAAATATGACTGTTGATTCCGATGAAATCAAAATTGCCAAAAATGTTAAAGATGGTGTCTTAGACTTTTCAAAAATAGACTTGAATTTAGTTAGTGTAAAGTGGGATAACGCTTCTAGAAGTCGCACCTCAAGTGATAGCCAACTAATGCCTAACATGAACCTTAACCTTTTAGCAATAGCAGGTTTTATTCTAAAACCTATTGTAAAAGAGGTCTCAAAAATTGGTGCAACCAAAAAAAATATAAAAAAAATGGACAGACGTTACACTAATAAAGTAATCGCTGCTCCTGAAAATATCCGACTTGATTTTGGGGATGTTTTCTATACAGAAACGTTGAAGATTCCACCAAATCATATAGAAGAATTTATTGCTTCTTGTTTACCGAAAGGCATAGCAAGATTATATGCGGATGATAAAAAAATTGAAATTATTGATATTCTAATATCGGAAAGTAAAATCTATCTCGAAAAAATTAAAACGCAGAATTAATTTAATAAAACTGCTATTTTTAAATAGATTTGTAACTTATACAACCTAGTACTTAATCACTCTTATGAACAAATCAAAAGTTTTTCTATTATTACTACTCCCTCTTTTTGCTTTTTCTGTACATAAATATTATATCAGTCTTATTAAAATAGAATTTAAGTCGGAAAACGAAAGTGTTCAAATTACCATGAGAATTTTTATTGATGATCTTCAAGAAGTTATCAATAAAACAAACAACATTTCTATAGAACTAGGAGTAAAAGATGAATCTAAAGAATATAATAGTCTTATTTCTAAATATATAAAAGATAATTTTAAAATTAAAATTGATTCAAAAATCTACAACTATCAATATTTAGGAAAAGAGTATGAAAACGACATTGTATATATATATTTAGAACTCTCAAATATTAAATCAATTAAGAGCATAGAAATATCTGACACCATGCTAATGGAATATTTTCCTTCTCAAAAAAATATTATTAAATTAAATATTAATGATGTTAAAAAAACTTTTTTCCTAACAGAAGAAGCTTCAAAGGACATACTCAATTTTTAAATGGCACAATCTTTAGTTATATTTGTAAAAAGAAAAATTGCTATAAAAATTCTATGAAGAAACTTTACGCTTTACTCCTACTCTTACTTTTTAATATTTATTTTGGTTATTGCCAAAACGATACCATTTACGACTCAAAATCTGAATTAAAAATAAAATTGGCAAAAATAGAATCTGATAAAGAATCAAGGGTTAAAGCCAAATTATACACTGCAGATTCATTAAGAACAGCATTTAAAAGAGAGAGACAGCTAGCCAAAGCAAATGCAATTTTAACTAAGAGAGAGCGAAAAGACAAAAGAAAATTAGAAAAAGCAGAAGAATTAGCAATATTAGAACTACGAGCTGATTCCATTTTAGTCGAAAAAAACAAAAAAACGTTGACATTACAGCAACTAGCTGTTGAAATACAAAAAGAAAAAACAAATAACCTTATTATAAGGTTAGAAGACAAAAACATTTTAATATTAAAAAATAAAGAAATATTAGCTAGAAATGAACAAGAAAGAGAATTAGCTTATTCAAATCAGATAGAGAAAAAAGAGCAAATAGCAACTAAAAACACAACATTACTCTCTAGTAAATTAGAACAAAATGAACAGCTTTTAATTGATAATATTCGAAACAAAGAATTGTCAAAAAATAAAATTCAACTCACTATTTTAGATGAATTAGATGACAGAGAACAATCAATAAAAACACAAATTGACTTAAAAAAACAAATTCAATTTGAAAATAATATAGTGCTAACTCAAAAAGAAATTGAAGAAAAACAAGAGGTTATTGATCGTATTGATTTCAAAGAACAATCAAAAGCAAGAAACTCAGTGATTATAAATGATAAAATTAGTCAGAATGAACAATTGGCTCATGAAATTTTTGAATTTAAAAAGAAAATTAGCGATCATAATAAAGAAGCTGTTTTAAAAAAATTAGATAAAAGAGAAAAAGAAATAATACAGCAGGTAGAACAAAAAGACGAAAGAGCAATTAATAATGATAAGTTAATGGCGGAAAAGGAAGCGAAAGAGCAACAAGCTATTATGGACCGTATAGATTTCAAAGAGCATTCAAAAGAAATGAATTCGGCCATTATTTCTGATAAACTTAAAGAGAATGAACAATTAGCTCATGAGATTATTGGAATTAAAGAAAAAATAAAAATAGCAAATCAATTAGCTATTTTAGATAAATCAGAACAAAACGAACAAGAACTAGCAGCTCTTTACAATCAAAAAAATAAAAACAGAAAGCAACAGCAACAATTGTATATGTCTGACTTAAAACTTGAACAAAGGACAAAAAGAGATGAATATATAGCAAAAAAATTAGAAACATCTTTTAGACAGAAAGAAATACAATCGATAAAAAAGTCACGAATAATTAAATCGATTACAGATAGAGAGAAAAGAAGGGAAGCTGAAAGTAAAAATGACTTGAACAATACTGAAAAATTTCAAGGACAAGTTAAAAAAGTTAGTAATTAAAGTCTTTTGTTAGTTGCCAAATACCTTTAAATTAAACATTTCCCACCAATTAAAAAAAATGATTTTATAAAAAATTGTTAAACTTTAACAATTGAACCAACAATAAAATCAAATGAATTAAATTGCTCCATATTTGTTAAAACAACAAACCCATTTATTTAATGAAAAAAATTACAATATCAATCCTTTCTCTTTTATTTATAGTGACAACTGCAATCAGTCAAGAAAAACAAACCGATAAAAAAGAAAAAAAGTCTGGCCATGTAGACGTTAGTAAATTTAGACAGCTTAAGGAAGAATTACCAACACCAAATGACCAACATACTGCTTCTGGAGCACCTGGACATGCTTATACACAGCAGCAGGTAGACTATGTTATGAATATTACTATTGATGATGAAACTCAAAAACTATATGGGGATGAAGAAATTACCTATCACAATAATTCTAAAGATGCTTTAGAATATCTTTGGATTCAATTAGATCAGAACATGAGGGCTCCTGATTCTAAAACACCTGATATTAAAGAATCGAAAATGCGTAACACATTTACGTCTGCTCAAAAATTCACCAAAGATAATTTAGAACAATCATTTCCTGGAGGGTTTCATTTAGATTATGTAAAAAACAATAACAATAAAGATTTGTCTTATATGGTAAATAGTACAATGATGCGTATAAATTTACCTAAACCTTTAGCCTCAGGTGAAACTTTTGAATTCAAAATAAAGTGGTGGTATCAAATAAATAATTATTTTATAGATGGAGGTAGATCTGGTTATGAGCATTTTGAGAAAGATGATAATAATTTATATGTTATTGCTCAATTTTTTCCACGTTTAGCAGTTTATAACAATGTTGAAGGATGGCAAAATATGCAGTTTTGGGGACGTAGTGAATTTGCCTTAGAATTTGGAAATTATACTGTAAACATTACAGTACCTGAAGATCATATTGTCGCATCAACTGGAGTACTTCAGAATCCAAAAGATGTACTTACTAAAGATCAACAAAAACGTTTAGACAACGCCAAAAAATCATTTGACAACCCTGTTATTATCGCTACACAGAAAGAAGCAGAAAAAGCTGAGAAAAAGAAAGCTAAAAAAACAAAAACTTGGAAATTTTATGCGGAAAATGTAAGAGATTTTGGTATTTCAACTTCTCGTAAATTCATATGGGATGCTATGGCTGTTGATATTAATGGGAAAACTGTTATGGCATATTCTTATTACCCGAAAGAAGGAAATCCATTATGGGAAAAACATTCTACGAGAGTGGTAGCAAATACATTAAAGGAATATTCTAAATATACATTTGACTATCCTTATCATAAGGCTATTTCAATAAATGCAGCACGTCAAGGAATGGAGTATCCACAAATTTGTTGGAATTTTGGTCGTCCAAAAGAAGATGGTACTTATTCTGACAGAGTTAGAGACGGTATGATTGGTGTTATTACCCACGAAGTGGGGCATAACTTCTTCCCAATGATTGTTAATTCTGATGAACGCCAATGGACATGGATGGATGAAGGCATCAATTCTTTTGTAGAAATACTAGCTGAATATAAATATGACCCAAACTTCAAAACACGTAGTTTACCAAAAGATCTTGTTAGGTATATGAGTATTGATCAAGATCGTTTATCTCCAATAATGAGTCAGGGAGATCATGTTTATAATTTCGGTCCAAATGCCTATGCCAAACCTGCTGCCGGTTTATGGATGCTAAGAAGCACTATAATGGGCCCCGAATTATTTGATTATGCCTTTAGAACCTATTCAAAACGATGGATGTTTAAACACCCTACACCTGCTGATTTCTTTAGAACAATGGAAGATGCTTCAGCAATGGACTTAGATTGGTTTTGGAGGGGATGGTTTTATACTACTGATTATAATGATGTCGGAATTAAAGAAGTTAAAAAATATTATTTATCAAATGAAGGAAGTGAAGAAGATAAAGCAAAAGCCACTAGATATGGTTTAAACCCTGATGAGTTAGTATATTTTATAGCTGAAAATGACTTAAAGGATAAAAGTAAAGCTAAGAAAGCGACAGATATAACCGCTATTAATAGTTACTTAAAAAATCTTTCTAAGGAAGAAAAAAAGAATTTAAATACAGCTCCAAATTATTTTTATGAGGTTACTTTTGAAAAGCCAGGAGGCCTTGTATTACCTCTGATTGTTGAGCTTACATACGAAGATGGTAGCAAGTTGAGAAAGCAATTTCCTGCTGAAATATGGAGTAAAAAAGACAATGGAGTAAAAAGAATTTTTGCCAGTTCAAAACAAATCACTAATATTGTAGTCGATCCAGACTTAGAAACAGCAGATATAGATATAACCAACAATAGTTGGCCTAAAAAAATTGAAAATAACCAATTTGAACAATTCAAGGACAAATTGAAAAATTAGTGTTTTTAAATTTAGAGTTTTTTGTTAAATGCCCTAATCACAACTGATTAGGGCATTTTAATTATACTTAATGTTGTAAATAAGTATTAATATTTTGCTCAATTCTTTTTAAAATATCTGTAGTATCTGATTTTTGAAACTTTTCGCCAGTAATATTCTCGTAAAGTTCTATATAACGTTCAGAAATTTCTAACACCTTCTCATCTGACATTTCAGGTACAACCTGACCATCCAAACCTTGAAATTTATTTGCTATTAACCACTGTCTAACAAACTCCTTAGACAATTGTTTTTGATCTTCATCCCTATCTTGCCTTACCTGATAACCATCAGCATAAAAATATCGTGAAGAATCTGGTGTATGAATTTCGTCAATTAAAACAATTTTACCATCCATCGTTTTGCCAAATTCATATTTAGTATCTACTAGAATTAAACCTCGCTTTGTGGCAATTTCAGTTCCCCTAGCAAAAAGTGCTTTTGTATATTTTTCTAATACCAAATAATCCGCTTTACTCACAATACCTTTGGCGATAATATCTTCTTTTGAAATATCTTCATCATGATCTCCTTCCTCAGCCTTAGTAGCCGGTGTTATAATTGGTTCTGAAAATTTATCATTTTCCTTCATTCCATCTGGCATCACTACTCCACAAAGCATTCTCTTACCAACCTTATACTCTCTTGCAGCATGGCCAGACATATAACCTCTAATAACCATTTCTACTTTGAATGGAGTACATAAATGACCAATAGCCACATTAGGATCGGGTGTAGCGATTAACCAATTAGGTACGATATCAGCCGTTGCTTCCATCATTTTAGTGGCAATCTGATTTAATATCTGACCTTTAAACGGTATTTGCTTTGGCAAAACTACGTCAAAGGCAGAAAGTCTATCTGTGGCAACCATTATTAAAAGTTTATCATCAATATTATAAACTTCACGTACTTTACCACGGTAAACCGCTTTTTGATTTGGGAAATTAAAATTTGTATGATTTATAGTATTCATTTTAAGTGTCTTTAATGCTGAAAAATATGATTTACTCTACTTCTATTCCTTTATATGCGGTTATTATTTCTTTAACTAATCGATGTCTTATTACATCTTTATCATCAAGATGTATTATACTTATCCCTTTTATATCTTTTAGGGCTAATAACGATTCCTTTAAGCCAGATACTTGCCTTTTCGGTAAATCTATTTGTCCTGGATCGCCTGTAATTATAAATTTGGCATTTTTACCCATTCTTGTTAAGAACATTTTCATCTGAGCATGTGTTGTATTTTGTGCTTCATCTAATATTACAAAAGCGTTATCTAATGTTCTACCTCGCATAAAAGCTAAGGGTGCTATTTGAATTACACCTCCCAATATATAAGTCTCTAGTTTTTCATAAGGAATCATATCACGCAAAGCATCATAAAGAGGTTGCATATAAGGATCTAATTTTTCTTTTAAATCACCAGGTAAAAACCCTAAGTTTTCTCCTGACTCCACAGCTGGTCGTGTTAAAATAATACGTTTAACTTCTTTATTTTTTAAAGCATTCACAGCTAAAGCTACAGCCGTATATGTTTTCCCTGTTCCTGCGGGTCCAACCGCAAAAAGCATATCATTTTTTTTCATATCAACGACCATTTTACGTTGATTTTCAGTTTGAGGTTTTATTAATTTCCCTCCGACACCATGCACTAATACTTCATTGTCTTTCTCTGAACTTTTTTGAGTACTACCATTAGACGTTAGTAATTGCTCAATACTATTCTCATCGAGCTTATTATATTTATCAAAATATTTTATAAGCATTTCAAGACGTTTTTCAAATTCGTCTAACAATTCCTTTTCACCAAAAATTTTAATTTTATTACCTCGAGCAATTATCTTAAGTTTAGGAAAGTATTTTTTAAGTTGTTCTATATTGCTATTATGTGTACCAAAAAAATCTTTTGGACTAATTTCTGTTAATTCAATAATTCTTTCGTTCAAATGAATATATTTTAAAATTATAATAAAACTGCTTAAAAATTATGTGGTAATCAATTAGATATTGATTAGCTTTGCAATACAAATTTAACAATTTAATAGGTTATTAATCACTCTCTTTTTCAATAAGTAATCAACAAATGTCTTTGATAACATTAACAACTGATTTTGGAACGAAAGATCACTTTATTGGTGCTATAAAAGGTGCTATTTATAATGAACTGAGTGATGCTAGAGTTGTTGATATTTCTCATCAAATCACCCCCTTTAACATTACAGAAACAGCCTATATTCTTAAAAATGCATATAAGAATTTTCCGAAAGGGAGCATCCATATTATAGATGTTGATTCTGAACTTAGTGTTGAAAACAAGCATATTGCCATATTTTTAGATGATCATTATTTTATCTGTGCTGATAATGGAATTATTTCGATGATTGCTTCAGAAATTAACCCTGATAAAATGGTCGAAATTACAATACACAATACACTTACCAGCTATTCTGCTTTTGTAAAAGTAGCTTGTCATATTGCAAGAGGTGGTACATTAGAAGTTATAGGAAAACCTATTAGCGATTTTAAGCAATTAAACGAAGTTTATCCATTTATAAATAAAGAGAACGATAAAATTGTTGGAACCATTATTTATATAGACAACTATGGCAATGTTATTTCTAACATAACCAAAAAGCTATTTAATGAAGTTGGTAAAAATAGGCTATTTGAGGTAAGTGCAAGACATTACAAATTTAAAAAGGTGTTTTTGAAATACAATGAACTAATAAACTTTGAATTGCCTCCTGAAAAAAGACAATATGATGGTGAGAAATTAGCCATTTTTAATGCCGCTGATTATTTAGAAATTGCCGTTTATAAAAGTAATTTAAAATCGGTTGGAGGTGCCTCTACCCTTTTAGGCTTAGGTTATAGGGACTCTATAACTGTAAAGTTTTTGTAGAATTGGTATTTGTTTTAATTTTACAGGAATAAAACCAACGTATCTTGTCTTCTCATTACTAGTAAAAAATCACAATAAATCAAGGATATAATTATCATTAATTTCAATTATGTTAATAAGAATAGTAAAACTGAGCTTTGAAGAAGAAAAAATTAATAAATTCTTAAGTACTTTTAACGCCCATAAAGAACAAATTAAAAATTTTAAGGGATGTACTCATTTAGAATTGCTAAGAGATAAAAATAATAGCAATGTATTTTTTACATATAGTTATTGGAATAATGAGCAAGACTTAGAAAATTACAGAAATTCTGATTTATTTAATAATGTTTGGACACAAACTAAAGTTTTATTTAATAATAGACCAGAAGCATGGAGTGTTGAGAGACAATAAATTTTCCCTATAACATTCTAGAAAAATAATAGAAGTTAACAAAGAAAACGAACAAAAATTAAAGGTCAAAAGATCACTGAAATGATATCAATTTTTAAAAAAGAACTTAATTCATTTTTCGCCTCACCAATAGGATATTTGGTAATAGCGGTGTTTTTAATAATTAACGGTCTATATCTATGGGTCTTTAATGGTGATTTTAATATACTTAATGCAGGGTTTGCTGACTTAAACAGTTTCTTTTTTATTGCTCCTTGGTTTTTTCTCTTTTTAATTCCTGCAATTACCATGAGAACTTTTTCAGATGAATTCAGATTGGGGACCATTGAAATATTAAAAACAAAACCAATAAGTAAATGGCAGATTGTATTGGGTAAATTTTTAGGTGCTTTAGTATTAATAATTTTAGCTTTAATTCCGACTCTTATTTATGTTTTCACCATTTTGAAATTAGGTAACCCTCCCAATAATTTGGATATAGGTAGTACTTTAGGATCATATATGGGTTTGTTATTTATTGCAGCAACTTTCACTTCAATTGGATTATTTACCTCTACCTTTTCAAACAATCAAATAGTTGCCTTTATAATTGCCATTTTTATATCATTTTTTATTTTTTATGGATTTGAAGCATTGGCTGATTTAGACATTTCTGAATCATTAAGAAGTTTTGGTATGTTTGATCATTTTAAAAGTATTAGTCGCGGTGTTATTGACACAAAAGACATTGTTTATTTCGTGTCTGTTTCCACTTTCTTTTTGTTTCTAACCCGGTTAAAATTAGATGCAGAATGAAAAATAATATCTCCAAAATACTCATTGCTATCATTGCTTTAATTGCAATAAATGTACTCGCTAAAAAATATTATAAACGTTTAGATCTTACACAAGACAAACGTTATACCTTATCTAAAACTACAATTAACATAGTAGACAACTTAGAAGAAAATGCTATTATAAAAGTGTATTTAGAAGGTGATTTCCCTTCTGAATTTAAACGTTTACAAGGCGAAACCAAACAACATTTAGAAGAATTATACAGTATAAACGATGGTGTGAAATATAAGTTTATAGATCCTTTAGATACTGCAGAAGAACTAATAAAGCAAGGATTACAACCCAGTAGATTGACTGTTCAAGAAGATGGTAAATTATCAGAAGCTGTTATTTTTCCTTGGGCAACCATAACTTATAAAGGTAAGACTGAAAATATAAATCTACTTTCTGAAGGTTCTGTAAAGAATCAAGAAGAACAATTACAAAACTCGATAGAAAATTTAGAGTTTGCTTTTTCAGAAGCCATTTATAAAGTATCTTCAGAATCAAGTCAAACTATTGCTATTTTAAAAGGCAATGGAGAATTGAATGACATTAACTTAGTGAGCTTTCTAAGTAAATTGAATCAATTTTATAAACTAGCTCCTTTTACTTTAGATTCTGTAGCTAAACAGCCTGAGAAAACGCTAGAACAATTATCCAAATATGATTTAACAATTATTGCAAAACCTCAGGAAAAATTCTCAGAACAGGAAAAATTCACATTAGATCAATATATAACAAATGGAGGAAAAACATTGTGGTTAATAGATAATGTTACTGCAGAGTTAGATAGTTTAATGAGTACTGGTGAAAGTCTTGCATTTAACAAAGACTTGAATCTTACAGATTTATTATTTAGTTATGGAGTTAGATTAAATTATGATCTCATTAAAGATGCCTATAGCTCCACCATTAAATTGGAAGATGGAAACTTAGGTAACACCGCTCAATTAAAAGATTATATTTGGCATTACTACCCATTTATTACTTCAAAAAACGATCATCCAATTACTCAAGGTGTAGATCCTGTTAATTTAAAATTTGCAAATACTATTGATACCTTAAAGAATTCAATCAAAAAAACAATTCTTTTACAAAGTTCTGAGTTTTCAAAATCAGTAGGAACTCCTATAATTATTTCATTGAATGATATTCAAAAAACTCCAGAGAAAAAAGATTACAATAAAGGTTATCAAACTTTAGGTGTTTTATTAGAAGGCAAATTTACTTCAGCGTATGCAAGCCGTGTAAAACCTTTTGAATCTAAACGCTACAAAGAAGTAAGCAATCCCAATAAAATGATTATCATTGCTGATGGTGATGTAATTGCCAATGAAGTAGTAAAAGGCCAACCCATTGAATTAGGTGTAGATAAATATAAAGGTGTTCGATATGGTAACGCTGAATTTTTAATGAATAGCATCAACTATTTATTAGATGATTCAGGTTTATTAGATCTCCGTAATAAGAAAATACAACTTCAGTTTTTAGATAAAGAAAAAGCATATACAGAACGTACTTTCTGGCAAATGATTAATGTAATATTGCCATTGGTAATTCTTGCTCTTTTTGGATTCGTTTTCACCTTTCTTAGAAAACGTAGATTTAGTTAAAATTTTGTTAAAGAAAATTGCCAATGTTAGGATTTAGTATCTTTAGCAACTAATTAACTTAAATAAATCTAAATAACAATTATGATGTACAAAAAACTTTTAATCTTATTTTTATGTTTGGGTACTTTGAGTATCACGGCTCAGATAAAAACACCTGCTCCTAGTCCAGGTTCTACATTAACACAAACTGTTGGTTTAACAGATGTAGCATTAGAGTATTCTAGACCTGCTATGCGAGGAAGAACTATTTTTGGTGACCTTGTTCCTTTTGACAAAATATGGAGAACAGGTGCTAACGCAAGAACAAAAATTACTTTTAGTGATGATGTAATTATTGATGGTGATACCCTTAAAAAAGGAACCTATGCAATTTTCACTAAGCCAGCTGCAACAGCTTGGGATGTTTATTTCTACACGGAATATGCAGGTAGTGGAGCTCCACAGACATTAGATGATAGCAAAGTAGCTTTAAAAACTTCTGTAAAAACTCAAGAAATTCCAATGGATATTCAGTCATTTACAATCACTTTTGACGATTTAACTGATAATTCTGGAGTTTTGGGCATCATGTGGGAAAAAACCTATGTTGGCGTAAAATTTACTGTACCAACGGATGCTATCGCAGCAAAAAGTATTGAAAATGTAATGAGTGGTCCAAGTGCTAATGATTATCATGGAGCTGCTAGTTACTATAGAAGTTCAGGTAAAGACTTAAAACAAGCTTTAGTATGGTCTAATAAAGCAACGGAGATGAATAAAAATGCCTTTTGGATGACAAGAGAAAAATCATTGATACAAGCAGCTTTAGGTGATAAAAAAGGAGCTATTGAATCAGCAAAAAAATCTTTAGAAGTAGCTGAAAAAGCAGGAAATGCTGATTATATAAAAATGAATAAAGCATCTATTGCAGAGTGGTCTAAGTAAAACATTTAATCCAATAAATTAATTTCAAAAAATGAAAAATTTAAAAATATTATTAGTCTTTACATTAATAACCACATTGAGTTGTGCTCAAAAAAGTCCGAGACAACAAGCTGATGGTAAAATTGATGGTGTAAGTGTTGCTGTTGATTATGGTGCTCCAAGTGTAAAAGAAAGAACCGTTTGGGGTGGTTTAGAAAAATATGGTAAAGTTTGGAGAGCTGGTGCTAATGAAAATACTACGGTTTCTTTTGATAAAGATGTAACCATTGGTGGTGAAGAATTAGCCGCCGGTAAGTATGGTTTTTTTATTATTCCTAATAAAAGTGGAAATTGGACCGTAATTTTTAACACGGTAAATGATTCTTGGGGTTCAAGTAAATACGATGAAAGTAAAGATGCTTTACGTATAGATATTACCCCTGAATTTGGTGACGAAAACCAAGAACAATTGTTTTTTGGTATAATGGATGATTCTATATTGTTTGCTTGGGAAAAAGTAAAATTGACAATTCCAGTAACTATTCAATAATTTCAATTTTATATAATTTTAAAAGCCCAAAACTTCATGAAGTTTTGGGCTTTTTTATTTTGTATTTATGACTATACTTCGCTTCTATTAAATTTACTCGTTATTATAATTAAACGCCCACTTTATAAAATCGGGAAACAACTTACCCCATGTTGCTAAATTATGTTTTCCATTTTCAACTTCTACATAGCGAATAGCATGCGATTCAGAATACCCTCTTAAGGATAATTCTTTAATAACGTCTTTGGTATCATCTATAGCATCAATTATTCCATTGTTATTTCTATCTGCATTTTCATCCAAAGTTCCAACTTGCATCCAAAATTTTAGATGAGGATGATAAGATCCATTTTTAATAACATCTAGAATAATTCGACTTCTATCTGCATAATCATGCTTTACATATGCCTTTTTACGCCACCAAAATGAACCACTAAAAACACCTACCTTACTAAAAGAATGTGCATTATTATAAACAATATCAAAAGCGGTAAGACCACCTAAAGACATTCCTGCCAAAACCCAATCTTTAGGCTCATAAGAAACCTTAAACTCTCCCTTTAAAAAAGGTATAAACTCCTCAATAATAAATTTAGAATAATTTCCTGCCTTTTTTCCTCTTCCTTTAAAATCACCTGATGATGCAGTACCGTATTCATGAATTCTATTTTCATTTGCCTCAACCCCAACATAAACAAATGGTTTATTATTTTTATTTAAATAAGATTCAGAAATTGTTTTCTCTAAGCCCATCGCTCTAAAGTCCTGGCCGTCATTCATTAATAATACAGAAAAACGTTCTTCAGAGCTCCTGTAATTACCTGGTGCCATCAAACGGAACTTAACCTTTCTATCAAGATTTTTTGAAAAAAAACTCCCATTCAAACTTATATAATCTATACTAAAACCCATTATTCATTTTAAAGTGTGCAATATTAACGATTAATTAAAAATTAAATGATATAGAATCATAAAATAAATTATTTCCATATCTATGATAACATTGTATAACATTTTTATTTATATTTAACAAACAAAGACTAAACCAAGCTATGGCTCAAGTACAACATACTCAATATTATTCAAATACATTAAATAGAAATATTAACCTTGAAGTGACAGGACATTGGGGACATCCTATATTGATGTTTCCATCCTCTGGAGGTAAATATACACAAAACAATGATTTTGGCTTAAACGAATCCGTTATGCGATTTGTTGAAGAAGGTAGAATAAAGCTTTATAATATAGAAACACTAGATATGTTAAGCTTTTATGCAGATGATTTACCAACCGATGTAATTATATATAATTATGAGTTATACATGCAGTTTCTTAAAAATGAAATGATTCCTTATATACAAAATGAATGTAACACCCATAGAATAGCGGTTGCTGGTTGTAGTTTTGGAGGCTATCATGCGGCTAACACAGCATTTCGGTTTCCTGATTTAGTTTCACATTTATTTTCACTATCTGGTGTATTTAATATTAGAAATTTCACACCAAATTCAGACGATATGAGAATTTATTACAACTGCCCTAATGAGTTTATGGTAGATGAAGAATCATGGAAATACAACCACATGGAAATTGTATTAAGTACATCTGATTGGGATAGCTGCAAGCCCAAAAACGAAAACATGGCAAGTGTTTTAGAGTCAAAAGGAATACCGTATTGGTATGATGAAAAAAAATGGATAGAACATGATTGGCCTTTGTGGAAAATGGTTTTTCCTGAATATGTAGAAAAATATTTTCCGCAATCTTAGATAAATTTATAATAAATAAATTAGATTATAAACACTATTTATAATTAGAATTTGCATTTGAAATACAGGTAAATTATAGCTGAAAATTAATTAAATTATAAAATCAAAAAAATAAAATATTATGGCAAAAAAAGTTGGAATATTATTCGGAATGGAAGATACTTTTCCATGGGCATTCATAGATCGAGTTAATGAATTAGGAAAAGGTAAAGTAGTTGCTGAAGCAGTTAGTATCGATAAAGTTCAGCAAGGTATAGATTACGGATATGATGTCATTATTGATAGAATCTCGCAAGAAGTTCCTTTTTACCGTGCCTATTTAAAAAATGCATCATTAATGGGTACAGCAGTAATCAACAATCCTTTTTGGTGGAGTGCTGATGAAAAATTCTTTAATAATTGTTTATCACTTCAAATTGGAGTACCAGTTCCAAAAACTATTTTATTACCCTCTAATGCTAGGCCAGATGATACTACTGACAAGTCTTTTAGAAATTTAAAAGCTCCTTTAGATTGGGATTATATTTTTAATTACATTGGTTTTCCTGCCTATATGAAACCTCATTCTGGCGGTGGATGGAAAAGTGTTTATCGTGTTGAAAATGCTGATGATTTATTCGAAAAACATGCTGAAACTGAACAATTGGTAATGATGCTTCAAGAAGAAATTGTATTTGAAGATTACTATCGCGTATATTGTTTAGGACAAAAGCATGTTCATATTATGCCATATGAACCTAGAAATGAACCTCATTTACGTTATGTAACTGAGCCTAAAACTAAAGGTGAAGAACACAAGAAGTTAATGAAAACAATTCATGATTATACGATTAAGTTGAATGAAGCTTTAGGTTACGACTTTAATACTGTTGAATTTGCCATTAGAAATGGAGTTCCTTATGCTATAGATTTTTGCAATCCTGCACCAGATGCCGATATTAATTCTGTGGGACAAACTAATTTTGATTGGATTGTTGAACATTCTGCTCAATTAGCAGTTGAAAAAGCACTTGCACATAAGGGAAAACAAAATAATACTTCTTGGGGTACTTTTTTAACAAACGCCATTACACCCTTAAAATCAAAGACAAAAAAATCTAAATTAAAATCGGCAAATCAGATTAAAAAATCTGTAATCAAAAAAGAAGTAAATGCCGCTGCCAAAAAAGTAAAAAAGGTTTCAGCAAAAAAAACAACACCTAAAAAAGTTGTGAAGCTTGCTCCCAAAGTTGATGCAAAACCCAAAGTTGTTGTGAAGCCAAAAGTAGTAGCTAAAAAAACAACTGTAGCCAAACCTAAAGCTGATGCCAAACCAAAGGTTGCTACAAAGCCAAAAGCAGCAGTTAAAAAAACAACTGTAACTAAACCTAAAGCAGTCACAAAACCAAAAGAAACGGTTAAAAAAACAGCGACAAAACCTAAAACTACGCCTAAGAAAAAATAGAAATTAATTAATCATTAATCCACAACCACAGATATGCATAAATTCACCCTTGGTATAGAAGAAGAATTTCAAATTCTAGATGGCGATACTTTAAAATTACGTTCCCATATGTCTAAAATTTTAGAAGGTGGAAAAGTTTTATTAAAAGAACGTATTAAAGAAGAAATGCATCAATCTGTGGTGGAAATGGGTACAAATGTTTGTGAGAATATTCAAGAAGCTAGAGACGAAGTTTCATATTTACGTCAGCAAGTAATTGATTTGGCTTCAAAAGAAGGATTGAAAGTAGCAGCGGCAGGTACGCATCCTATCTCAAATTGGAGTGAACAATTGATTACTAACAATCCTCGTTACGATGAATTGATTGCTGAAATGAAAGATGTTGCTCGCTCCAATCTAATTTTTGGTATGCATGTTCATGTGGGTATTCCTAATCGTGAAGAAGGTTTGCATATTATGAATGTGGCTCGTTATTTTTTACCGCATTTATATGCATTATCTACCAACTCTCCATTTTGGGAAGCCAGAGAAACAGGTTTTAAGTCATTTCGTTCTAAGATATTTGATAAATTTCCAAGAACAGGAATTCCTCCTTATTTTTCTAGTGTTGCTGAGTATGATAAATTTGTAGATATTTTAGTTAAAACACATTGTATAGATAATGGCAAGAAAATTTGGTGGGATATTCGTTTACATCCTTTCTACCCTACAGTAGAATTTAGGGTTTGTGATATGATGATGACCGTTGATGAAGTAACATGTATTGCCGCAATTATGCAATGTATAATAGCAAAACTGAGTAAATTACATTCAAAAAATCAAAGTTTTAGATCATACAGACGTATTTTAATTAATGAAAACAAATGGCGTGCAGCCCGTTGGGGTATAGAAGCAAAGCTTATAGATTTTGGTAAAGAAGAAGAAGTTCCATTTGCAATATTAATTCAAGAATTACTAGAATTTATTGATGATGTAGTTGATGATCTTGGATGCCGCACCGAAGTGAATTATGTATATCAAATGCTAGAACAAGGTTCGGGTGCTGATAGACAATTAAAAGTCTTTGAAGAAACGGGCGATTTAAAAGAAGTTGTTAAATATATTGTAGAACAAACGGCAAAAGGTTTATAGAAGCGTAATTTTGCATGCAACAAATAGTTCAACGTATTTTTAAGACTTATTTGCAAAGCTAAGTTTTTGGCAACTGCAATAAAGTTTGAATATAATGCGTCTTAGAACTTAGTTTTTAATCGAATCGAAAACAATCCAAAAATATACAGACTGTTTTTAAATTTAAAGATAAAGAAGAAGAATGCAGAGTACTTATAAAATTGCAATTTTAGATATGAATGAAGGTGTACCAAATGAAGGTATGCGTTGTATAAAAATGTTGGTAGGTCAGTTTTTGGCTCAAGAAGGTATTAAAGGTAATTTTGATGTTTTTGAAGTAAGAGTTAAAGGAGAAATTCCGAAACTAGATAAATATAATATTTACATATCATCAGGTGGTCCTGGTTCTCCAAAATTAACGGGCTCACAATGGGAAAAAGACTATTTTAATTTAATTGATTCAATTTTAAGTCAAAACCTATTCAAGCATCAAAAGAAACATCTCTTTTTAATCTGTCACTCTTTTCAATTAGCGTGTTTACATTGGGATATTGCTAAAGTAACTAAACGAAGATCTACTTCTTTTGGAATACTGCCTATCCATAAAACAGAAAATGGATTTAATGAACCTCTTTTTGAAGGTTTAAAAGATCCCTTCTATGCGGTTGACTCAAGAGACTATCAAGTCGTTATGCCGAAAGAATGGAAACTTAATAGTTTAGAAGGTAATATTCTTTGTAGAGAAAAAATAAGACCAGATGTACCTTTAGAAAGAGCAGTAATGGCTATCCGATTTACCAAAGAAATTTTCGGAACACAGTTTCATCCAGAGGCTGATGCTGAAGGAATGACACGTTATTTTCAACAAGAAGAAAAACGGGCTTTAGTAATCAAAAAATATGGTAAAAAGAAATACCTAAGTATGATAAATCAATTAAACGATGATGATAAGATTTTAAGAACGAATAGTATTATTATTCCTCGTTTTTTAGAAATGGCGGCAGAAAAAATTAAACAATCAAAATTAGCATCTGTATGATACCAAAAATTCGTAATGCTTTTAATGAAAATTTTAAAGATGAATACTATGATAACTTACAACAAGATGTAAAAGATACTTTTGGAGAAGAATGTGCTTTCCGTATTTCTGAAACTCCTGTTTTTATAGATGCATCCTTAGAAAATAAAATTTTTGATGCCTGTAATTCTATTATTGAACAGTTATGGAAAATTGATTTTGATGAAATTCGACAAAAATTTATACCAAAGTCATTACAATCACCTAGTCCCATGGGCAAACCTCATTTTCTAGCTATAGATTTTGGACTTTGTGATGATGGAAATGGCAATATTGTACCGCAATTAATAGAATTGCAGGCCTTCCCTACCCTATTTTTTTATCAACCCTTTTTAGGTAAAGCCGTTTTAAAACACTACAAGAATTTTCCAAAAGGAGATTTTCATTATTTTTTCAGTAAGCTAAATGATAAAACATATATAGAGGAAGTTAGAAAAGTAATTTTAAGTGATGAGAAACCTGAGAATGTAATTTTAATGGAACTTTATCCTGATAAACAAAAAACCAGAATAGATTTTTGGGCAACGAAACAAGCCTTGGGTATTGAAGTGGTGTGTATGACCCAAATTATTAAAGAAGGTAAAAAGCTATTTTATATAAAAGACGGAGTAAAAACACCTATTCATCGTATATATAATCGTGTAATTTTAGATGAATTATTGCAAATAAAAGACTTAAAAACCAACATAAATTTAAATGATAACCTTGACGTAGAATGGGTTACACATCCCGATTGGTTTTTTATGATTTCTAAATGTATTATGCCTTTATTAAAACATAAATACATACCAAAATCCTATTATTTAAATGATTACCCTACTGATTTAGATCTCAATAAATATGTACTTAAACCCCTCTTTTCTTTTGCAGGTAAAGGAATAAATCTCTACCCAACACAAGAAACTATTAATGATATAAAGGATAAAGAGAATTATATACTACAACAAAAAGTAAACTACGCCTCTTTAGTGAAAACAAATACGGAAAAAAATTCTAAGGTAGAATTACGTATCCTTTATATTTGGGACGAAGCAGCCAACAAATTAAAACCCGTTATCAACTTAACCAGAATGAGTAAAGGTGAACTAATTAATGTTTCTCATTTAACTGAAGATACATGGATTGGGTCTTCTATTAGTTTTTTCGAGAACGCATAATAGACCTATATAAAAAAGAGTCAAGACAACCTTTTTGTCTTGACTCTTTTTAATGATTTTTTTAATTCTGAAACTTTTTAATTAGGCACTTTTATTTTTACCCAACATCAAAAGTTCATTAATTACAACCTCAGTGATGTATTTTTTATTTCCATCTTTATCATCATAACTTCTGGTTGTTAATTTACCTTCTACAGCAACTTCATTACCTTTTGCTAAGTATTTTTCAATGATCTCTGCAGTTTTATTCCAGGCAATTACATTATGCCATTGGGTATCTGTTACTTTCTCTCCACTTGCATTTTTATAGCTTTCATTTGTAGCTATTGAAAATTTCGCTAATTTCTTACCTGATTCTAAGGTAATGATTTCAGGATTGTCTCCTAAGTTTCCGATCAACTGTACTTTGTTTCTAAGTGCGTTCATAATATTTAATTTAATGGTTAAACAGTTAAGATATATCCCCGGACTCGTTCTAGGGCTTTTTAAATAATTTGTCAAATACTATATTTTGATTTCGACACTGCAAACATATAACCAGTAACAAATTGTATTCGGTTGTTAAGTAATTACTTTCGTTTGTAGTCGAATGTAGTCGTTTGTAATTGTTTTAAAATACTCTTTCAGTGACTTTTAACTCAAATTATACATTGTTAAAAAAATTGCCTAATCCTTTTAATTATTAAACGTTTTTAATTTAAACCTTAGAAATGACCCCTTTATAAAGATTCTAAACTCGCTATAAAACACAATAACAACTACCCTAAACCGTTTTATTTTCACTAATCTATCAATTAGAGAATTAATGAAAAAAATAAATAAATTAATTATCGGTTTTGTTGTTTTAACTGTATTTTCCTGTGCTTCAGATGATATTAATCCTGAAATCACAGCCAGTGATTTTTTTCAAACTATTGATGAAAATCAATTGATAAATACTGAAATTGGAAAAATTGAAGCCACTAGTAACGAAGGCAAATTATCTTTTACCATAAAAAGTCAATCTCCAAATGGTAGTTTAGCGATACATAATACTAATGGAATATTAAGTGTTGCTAATGCAACCACGTTTGATTATGAAACAAATCAAACGATTACCGCTTCTATAGAAATTAAGAGCAAAAGTTTAACGAAAACCATTAAGGCAACGATTACGCTTAACAATACTGATGACTTGGCGTTTTTTTTATCAGCTTCAAAAGCTGCCTATATAGCCGCGGCAGATAATGAATGGGTATTTGTAACAGAAAATGAATACAATACGTTATACAACAATTTAAATAGTGTTGCTGTACACGGTTCAACAGGTTCTGAATTTGATTATACTAGCGAGATTCAATTAGGCCCATTTAATGGATGGACAATGGCAAACATAAATCAAGAAACGGCTATGCCTGACCATAGTTATATATTTGCTTTTAAGTATGAAGTAAAAGGCAATAATATTGCTAACACGCAAGTAAAGCAATCTAGTACCTCTAATTATTCTGGTTTTACAGATGTTGGTAATGCTTTACCAATACATTCTTCTACCATTTCAAAAATATTCTGTTTTGTAATTAAAAACAATAATAATCCAACTACAAATAATGGGTATATGGGACTTTACAAGTCTGAAAACTCTTATCTAAGTTTTAAAAGACAACCGGGAAAATACTATTGGTCTAATTCAAATGTAAATGATCTTAACGATGACAATTATGGAAGTGATGGAGCGTCAGGAGTTAGATGGCTACATCAAGGTTTAAGTACAACTCAAAAACAGTGGTAAAATATTAAGAAAACCTGACAAGTATCATATCTTTAACTAGTTATTTTAGTAAATTTGCAGGTATAATTTTTCACGAGAATACAATGAACAAAGCTGTATATATTGCCACTACTGAAGCCAAAAGTGGTAAGTCAATTATTTCTATTGGTTTAATGCAAATGCTATTAGGCAAAACTGCTAAGGTCGGCTATTTTAGGCCAATAATTGATGATTATAAAAGTGGGAAAAAGGATAATCACATCGATACCATTCTCAGTTATTTTGACATACAAATGAATTATGAAGAGGCCTTTGCATTTACTAGAAGTGAGATCATTCATAAAAATAATCAAAATAAGGATGATGAAATCATTACCAAAATAATTGAGAAGTATAAAGCTATTGAAGATCGTTTTGACTTTATATTGGTAGAGGGTACAGATTTTTCTGGTGAGGGTGCTATAATAGAATGGGATATCAATGTTTTAGTTGCTAAAAATTTGGGAATTCCTACAATTTTAATTTCCACCGGTGTAGGAAAATCCTTAGATGATTTAATAGGAAATCTTTATATGGCCTATGATTCCTTTAAAGATAAAGGAGTAGAAGTCTTAATGGTAATTGCTAATAAGGTACAACCAGAAAATGTTCAATTGATTAAAAATGAATTGCAAAAAAACTTACCTGAAAAAATACTTTCAGGTGTAATACCGTTAAACAAATCTTTGGCAAATCCCACTGTTAAAGAAATTGTTGAAGAACTTAATGGTAAGGTCTTATTTGGCGAAGCTTATATTAATAATGAAGCAGGAGCCTTTAGCGTTGGTGCAATGCAATTGAGAAATTACCTCACTCATTTAAAAGAAAATAGCCTGGTGATAACACCTGGAGATAGAGCTGATATAATATTAGGAGCATTACAAGCGAACATATCGGCAAACTACCCTCCTATTTCTGGCGTAATTTTAACAGGAGGATTATTACCTGAAGAACCTATAAATCAACTTATTGAGGGACTTTCTGAAGTAATTCCAGTAATTTCTGTTCAAGGTGGAACCTATTCAATTACCAATAGAATTGGAGCTATACAACCTAAAATTTATGCAGAAAACGTAAATAAAATAACTAATTCAATTCAAATATTTGAAAAACATATACCTGTTGATGCATTGGCAGAAAGATTAATCACCTTTGAAGCCAATGGTATTACTCCTAGAATGTTTCAATACAACATGTTAAAAAGAGCTTTATCTAATAAAAAACATATTGTATTACCTGAAGGTACAGATGACCGTGTACTTTTAGCGACTAAAAAATTAATGGATACAAATGCTGTAAACATAACATTATTAGGAGATAAAGCAGAAATTGAAAATAAATTAATGCAATTAGATATCTCATTAGATTTAAATAAAATAAATATTATAAATCCAGAAGAATCTGAACACTTTGAAGATTATTCTCAAACTTTATACGAACTTCGAAAACATAAGAACGTTAATCTAGCCATGGCCAAAGATTTAATGGCTGATGTATCTTATTATGGCAGTATGATGGTTTACAAAGGTGATGCAGACGGAATGGTTTCTGGTGCGGCACACACTACACAGCATACTATAAGACCGGCATTACAATTTATTAAAACAAAACCAGGTGTTTCTGTGGTTTCATCTGTGTTTTTTATGTGTTTAGAAGACAGAGTTACCGTTTATGGCGATTGTGCAATTAACCCCAACCCTACTGCTGAGCAATTAGCAGCAATTGCAATTTCTTCAGCAGAAACGAGTTTAGCTTTTGGTATTGAGCCGAAAATAGCAATGTTATCCTACTCTTCTGGTAGTTCGGGTGTTGGAGAAGATGTAGATCGTGTGCGAAAAGCAACAGAATTAGTAAAAGAAATGAGTCCTAATCTTAAAATTGAAGGACCAATTCAATATGATGCAGCCGTAGACATGAATGTGGCAAAAAGTAAATTACCTAATTCTGAAGTGGCAGGACAAGCCACCGTATTTATTTTTCCTGACTTAAATACTGGAAATAACACTTATAAAGCAGTTCAAAGAGAAACCAAAGCCTTGGCTATTGGCCCTGTTTTGCAAGGTTTAAATAAGCCTGTAAATGATTTAAGTAGAGGATGTACAGTAGACGATATATACAATACTGTAATAATAACAGCAATTCAAGCACAGGGATTTTAAAAATACCTGGTTGCTAATAATTGTTATTTGAATTAAATATAAAATAAGATACATGAAAATATTAATCATCAATGCGGGTAGCTCATCAATAAAATTTCAATTGATTGAAATGCCATCTGAAAAAGTACTTTGTCAAGGTATTGTAGAACGTGTTGGAGAAATTGATGCCATTTTTCAATATAAAACTGAAAATCATAATATAAATATTGTCGATAATATAGAAACACATAAAGTCGGTTTGCAAAAAATTGCAGATTATTTATTGGATGCCGAGAAAGGGGTTATAAATGATACAAATGAAATTGATGCTATTGGTCACAGAGTGGTACATGGTGGTAATGCATTTTCTGATATTACAATGATCACTCCCGAAGTAAAAAATATAATAAAAACTTTAATTCCATTAGCACCTTTACACAATCCTCATAACTTAGAGGGTATAATTCTTACCGAAGAAATTTTTCCAAATGCAAAGCAGATTGCTATTTTTGATACCGCCTTTCATCAAACAATACCGATGAAGGCTAAAAAGTATGCCATTCCAAATAAGTTTTACGATAATAACAACATTCAACTGTACGGTTTTCATGGGACTAGTCATAAATATGTAACAGAAAAAGCAATTGAGTATTTACCAAAATCAGCATCAAAAATAATTACAATCCATTTAGGCAATGGATGCAGTATTACTGCTGTAAAAGATGGAAAAAGTATAGATCATAGTCTCGGATTTGCTCCATCAAATGGGTTAATAATGGGCTCTAGATGTGGAGATATTGACCATTCTCTTATTTTTTATCTCGTAAATAATTTAGGCTATGACTTAGATAAAGTGAACACGATGCTTACAAAAGAAAGTGGTATGTTAGGGTTAACTGGTTACAGCGATTTAAGAGAAATTGAAGAACATGCAATTAATGGTAATCAAGAATGCATTTTAGCCTTAGAAATGAATGCCTATCGTATAAAAAAATATATTGGTGCCTATTCAGCCGTATTAAACGGGCTAGATGCTATTGTTTTTACTGCAGGAATTGGTGAAAATTCAAGTGCTTTAAGAGCGTTGACTTGTAGAGATATGAATTATTTAGGTATTAAATTAAACGAAACTAAAAATAATATTCGTTCTAAAGAGTTAAGAGAAATTAACACAAAAGAATCAAAAACTAAGGTATTAGTAATTCCGACAAATGAAGAACTTGAAATAGCACAACAAACGTATCGTCTTTGTAACTAATCGGTTGACCTTAGTTATATTCGTTCCTGTTTTATTCTCTTTATTACTTTCTATAATGAAAGTAAATATTACCTATAACAATGGGCTAAACAGTCTAGCAAAACCTTCTATTACCTTACTGTAAAATGGTCGAGATTTATGTACTTCTAATGTTAAGCGATTACTTTTTTCACAATCTTTTAAAAAATTATCCGTAATTTCTTTCGCTACATTTTTATCATAAATTAGTGCATTGGCTTCAAAATTTTGTTCAAAGCTTCTATGATCAAAATTACCTGACCCTACAGATACTATTTCAATATCCGTGATAATAATTTTACTATGTAAAAAATTACTACTTCTATAAATTTCAATTCCTACTTCCAACAATTCACGAAAATAAGATTTCATGCTGTAATGAGCCAATTTAGAGTCCGACTTTGCTGGTACTAATATTTTTACATTAATGCCTTCTAGGGCCGCCATTTTAAGTCCCTCTAATAACGGTCTACTTGGCATAAAATAAGGATTTGCAATATAAATAGATTTTTCAGCCAAATTAATTAGACCTAAATATTGATACATTATAGTGGGATGTTTTGAATCTGGTCCACTCGAAACTATTTGCACTGTTGAGTCTCCTTTTTCACTTATTATATTATGAAATTTTTCATCCAAAATAGATTCTTCATTTGAAGCGAAATAAAAATCTTTAATAAAAATATTATGAAGACTTTCAACTGCCGGACCTTCAATACACAGATGTTCATCATCCCAGATTCCTAATTCTGATTGAGACCTAACATATTTATCACTAATGTTAACACCACCAGTAAAACCAACATCACCATCAATAACTATAATTTTTCGATGATTTCTAAAATTAATGGTAAATATGATTGTTCCAAATTTAATCGGTAAAACGGGATAAACAGCAACACCCAAATCCTTAAATCTTTTTATTGATTTTCTTTTTAAATCAAAACTTCCAATCGCATCATAAATCATTCTAATTTTTACGCCTTCTGCTATTTTACTTTTAAATATTTGATATAACCTTTCAAGAATATCACCATCTTCAAAAATATAAAATTCAATATGAATAAAGTTTTCAGCTTTTTCTAATTTCTCAAAAATAGATTTATAAGCAGTAGCACCGTTACTTAAAACAGTAACCTTATTTCCTGGAATTGCGGGATAATTAGAACTGTTTTTTAGTAAAGCTTCTAATTTCTTTTTTTTAGTAGATTTAAAAGAAGCTTTCTTACCTGAAGCACTATGTTTTAGATAATTTTGGTCGAATAACCTCCTTTTTACGGTATGCTTTAAGGTGTAAATCTTAAATTCTCTTCGGTTAACGCCAAATAAAACGTAAAAAAGAACACCCGCATACGGAACAAAGATTATTACTAAAAGCCATCCCAATGACCTAGAAGGATTACAGCCATATAAAATTATGCTACCAGCCGCAACAAATGCAGAAATAATATAAATAATAAAAAAGATGGTAAGCATATAAAATTAATTGTAATGTAATTTAAAGGTACAATAAAATACGGATTACCCTTCATTTTCGCAATAATCAACATTTTTCTCATTAGAAAACTGTTCTTTTGGTATATCCGAAAAAAACTGGGATAATGCACTTTCGTTTGAAGGTCCATAACCTGCTAACACATTTCCCTTAAAAAGGTCATTGGTTTCAAATATGTATAAAATTGATAAATCTGAAGGATTACTCATACCTTCAAATCGATGTTCCGCAACGATATAAATATCCTTTGGACTATATTCTTTTTTTGTTTCTATATCAGTTAATTTTCCATCAATCATTCTATATTCATTGATATAGCCTTTGTTTTGATATACTTTTATATAATCTCGTTCATTTTGCTCCATGAGTCTTTGATTTTAAATTAAATGAGAATCCTCAATTATAATTGAAGATTCTCAGGGAATCACATTTTTTTATTATCACGTTAATAATATCTGTGAGGAAAAAAAACTATTTAAATTCTAACTTAGAATTATTTTACATAAACTGACTTATTTTAAATCTTCTAATGTTTTAATAGTCGATAATGTTTTTTCAATTTGTGATTTTTGTTTTAATAGAACATTCTGCGTTCTTACTGGTAAACTTGTTTCTTTTAATACATCATCATATTCTTGAACAGATGCTTTTTCACCTCTCATAGCTTCCTCGAGCATAGACTCATCATTTTCTGATGAGAATAATGCTTTTACATCCATCCACGTTCTATGAGCTGCTCCAGTTATTGAGCCACTCGTTTCGAATTGTTGTCCAAACGAAGCAACTTCAGATTTCAATTCACTTTTAAAGTATTTCCGTTCTTGAGCTTTATTTTTAAAAAAGTTCTTTAACGCTTCATTTTTTGCATTAATTGCTGCTTTCGTATATCCTTTTTCTGCATCAAAATTTTTTTCAAGAATAGCATTTAATTTATCTCCTACAATTTCACTATATTTTGTCATAATTTATATTTTTATGTGAGTTGTAAATTATTTTATGATGTTCTACAACATACCATCTACATTACTTTTTCATGCTTTAAGTACTAATTCCGTTTGCTGAAATTCATTTAATCATTTACTATTATTATATCTTTTTTCTTCCTGTAAACAAGGAAATAATAAAAAGTACAATGAAAATAAAAAATAAAATTTTTGCAATACTTGCAGCTCCTTCTGCAATACCGCCAAACCCGAAGATTCCGGCAACTATTGCAAGAATTATAAAAGTGACTGTCCAGCGTAACATAGTTTTGAGTTTTAAAGATTAATAAATAATTGGTTTTGAGTTTATTTTATTTAAGGGTTGTTCTAGTTATTTCAATTCCGGATGGATAAGTAATATTACCCTCGTCTTCTGCTGTGATAAATATTTCTTTAACATTAAATGGCGTCGTCGTTTCTAGCTCAACTTTTTTAGCATTTTTATTAGCTAATTGACCTATATTTTTTATCCCGTTATCCTCTGTAACAATCCACACTACATAATTGTTTTTTGGAGGGTCAAGTCTATTTGCACTTGCTAGGTTTTTAGCAATAACTTCAATTACATAATTGTTATTACTGTCTTGTTTCTTACTCGCTGTAATTTCCGCAGCTGGAACTAAATCTGATAACGGAAATTTCTTTGCCGTTCCACAAGAAATAAATATTAAGAAAACCATCGTCATTGTTATTATTTTGATACTCTTACTTAGTAAGTTGTCATTTTCTTTGTTCTTCTGTTTTAAGTTTTTAGATTCCTTTTTTTTCATCTTATAGTGATTTATATATAGTTTAAAAGTTGATTTAATTTCCGATTTAATTATAATTAAATATAAGTTACATTATTAGCATTATTTTGCTCATAAACTAAAAATTGTAACGCTATCGCTAAAAAATATATTTATTTAGCTATGGTTAAAATTCTATCCCCTAGTTTCATATCAGGAATATTTAAAGTTCTAATTGGGAAAGGAATATTAATATTATTTTTATCAAACGCATTTTTCAATTGTATAATAGCTTCTGTTTTTGATTTGGCAACTTCCAAACCTGATGTGGAATTAATCCAATATCTTAATTCAAAATTTATGGAGCTATCCCCAAATTCTTTATATAAAAAAAGGACTTCACTTTCGCTTTCCACAGAATCAAAATGATTTGTTATAGTTTTTACAGCAAGTTTTTTTACAAAATCTAAATCGGATTCATACCCTACGCCACAATCAAGTATCACTCTAGATGTATTTGTTCTTGAATAGTTTTTAATCGCATTTTCTACGACTTGCTTATTGGGGATGTAAACCAGATTGTTATCAATTTGCTTTAGTGTGACAGCTCTTAAGTCTATATTTACAATTTCACCTTCATAATCATTACTCTTTATCCAATCTCCAAGTTTTACAAATTTAATGTAAGAAAGTATGATACCTGAATATGTATTTGCCAAAGCCCCTTGTAAAGCCAAGCCAACTGCCAGACCAGCAACTCCTGCACCAGCCAATATTGTATTTAATGTTTTACTAAGGTCTAAAATTCCTAATATCAACAAGAATCCAATTAGAACTGTAATCATTGCCATTAATTTGGAAATAACGTTTTTCATACTCTTTTGCAACTTCCCTTTATCAAGAATTCTGAGGGTTATTTTATTTACATACTTAGATATAAATATGACACTTATAAATACAATAATCGCAATAATAATATTTGGTAAATTAACGATTATGGCGTCTAACCAAGACACTAACTTATTTATCATTTTGGACCATGCTTCTATAAATTGTTTTCTCATTATTTTTATATTTTTGTTTACAGGTGTAGGATACTACCTTAAGAGATAAAAGAGGTGCTGTTATACAAAAAATATTAACTGAAATGACACATAATACTTTAAATAAAATCTCTTCGAAAAGCAATACAAATTCTGCCTTTAACTATAGAAATTTCAAAAAAAAAAAAAACGAGTATTCCGATTGAATAAATTAGGAGAAAAAAAAGCTGTTTAGATATAAAATCTAAACAGCCTAAATTAACCAACCAAACTTATTTGTTTAATTTATTTTTTAAATAACTTTTTCAGTAAAAAGTAAATTCCAAATTTCTTAAACCCACTATAAATTGGCATAATCCAATTATTTGGAGTGAGATTATCTTGAACTTTATTACCGGATTGTTTTATCTCTTCCCAAGCAATTTTACGTTCAAGATTTAGTCGCTTAAGCTCAAAGTCTATTTCGTCAAAGGAATTATATGTTCTCATAGTTGAATTTTAATCAAAAAACGATTTTGAATATTTACTGATAATGGTTTTATCTATTTTTTTTCTTAGTAAAAAAGCTATAACTGCAAATAGTAAAAGCACTAGACCTACTATTAATATTCCTAAAGAAACGCTATCTAAAACTTTTCCTAGGGCTAAAGCACCTGCAATGGACAAAAAAATTAGTCCTAAAAAAATGAATCCTCCAACTAAAACTATTTTGACCAACATACTTAAGGAAAACGACAACTGTTGAAATATTTTTAGTTTTAAATATTCCTCTGTCTTTTTTACATAATTCTCCCCTGACTTTACAGCATTGGTAGTTGATTCATTTATAGATTCAAAAATATTCATTATGCTTTTTGATATTTTTTATTTTGTTTTTTTAGCTCTGCTAATTTCTTTTCTAATGTACTTATTACGTCATCGGTTTTATAACTAACATCAGAAACGATAGATTCCATTTGATCCTCTAATGTTACCTTTCTATCCTTAGCAGCATGAACTACTGTATCTTTAATTTCCGTTGCTTTTTCAACAAACGTGTCTTTAGCATCTACAGCTCCATCAGCAATCTTTTTTCTAGTGTTCACTCCCTTATCTGGAGCATAAAGTATACCTATAGCGGCCCCTGCAATTGCTCCTGTTAATAATCCTAATAATGTATTTGATGTGTTACTCATTGTTTGTGTTTTTAAGGTTAATAATTTTAAGTTGTATTAAATATACTCTGATTTAATAACAAAGCAAAATTGCAAATTAATAAAATAAGAGCTTGACTCAAATAAAAAAAAGATTAACGGATTTGCTAATTTGATCGATTTTAATTGTCACACCATAGCGGCATAATTAGCCTTTAAAAGGTAGATGAAAAGATGTTTTACTTTTCCTTTATTCTGGATATTCGATCCTTAAATGATAAATATTATTTAATTTCTTTTTGATTACCTTTTTTATAATTTGTATTTCTTTAAAGGTAATATCAGCATTCATAAATTGTCCGTTTGCCATTTGACTAGCAACGATTTTCTCAATTAAATCATCAATTAATTGAGCAGTTGGCTCTTTTAAACTTTTAGAAGCAGCTTCAGCTGCATCACACATCATTAAAATTGCAGTTTCTTTTGAAAAAGGAATTGGTCCACCATAGGAGAAATCTTCTACATTTAAATCCTGTGGATTTTCATTTTCTTGTTGCTTATAAAAATAATACACCAATGAAGTACCATGATGCGTTCTAATAAAATCTATAATCCGATCAGGTAACCTGTGTTTTTTAGCTAGTTCTATTCCATCAATAACATGATTAATAATTATTTCAGCACTATCTTTTGGACTTAGTTCATTGTGAGGGTTAACCGTTGTGGTCTGATTCTCTGTAAAATATTTAGGATTCAACATCTTACCAATATCATGATACAGAGCTCCAGTTCGCACCAACATCGCATTGGCACCAATTTCATTTGCAGATGCTTCGGCTAAATTTGCAACTTGCATAGAGTGTTGAAAAGTACCAGGTGCTTTCTCTGCCAATTCTCTTAATAATTTAGAATTAGTATTAGACATTTCTAATAAAGAAACATCAGAAACCAACCCAAATGTTTTCTCATAAATTAAAATAAGAAATAAAGATAAAAAGGACAACACACCATTCAAGGCAAACATAATAAAATACTGCCAATTTATTTTCTCCATATTCCCTTCCTGGATTATTGAGAAGGCGAAATAAGCAATCATATACACTAAAGTAATTTGACTTATTGAAATAAATAAATTTGCTCTTCTGTGTAGTTCAGAAACGGTTAATATGGTAATAATACCAGCAATAATCTGTAAAAAGATAAATTCGAAGCTGTTGGGTACAATAAAACCAAGTAACAAAACAGTTAAAACATGTGTGAATAAGCCCAAACGAGCATCAAAAAATGCCTTAATTATTATTGGTAAAATCGGTAAGGGTATCACATACAAATAATCTACTTTATACTTAACTACTAATGTGACCAACAATACTATTAGAAAAATATTGAAAAATATAAACGTGACTTTTGTATTATTTTCATAGATAACAGATCTATACTTTTGTAAAAACAAGAATAGCATTAATAAGTTCAAGGCTACTAACAAAACATAACCAAAAACAATCCAATTGTAATTTGATTGATTCCAAACTTGAGATAAGTATTCTTTTTGTAATGAATTTAAAATTCGCAATTTTTCACCTTCAACTACGTCACCCTTAGAAATAATTCTTTCATTTTCTGTAACTAACCCTTCGGTATAGGAGATTTTATTCAATTCATCTTCTAATATCTTATCAGTCAATTCTTCATCAAAGAAAATATTAGGTTGTAAAGCTTGCTTTAAAAGAGGTATTAAAAAATTTGATAATGATTTATATCTAGAATCATTTATATTATTTACTAAATATTTATTTACTTCACTAGAAGTTAAAAAACGGTCAAATACTAAATCAGTAATTGTATTCCCTTTCCTTAAAGCGATAAGCTGCTTATCCTCTACTCTATTCACATCGCTTTCATTAATAAAACCGTATTTATAAATTGCAGAAATTAAGTTATTTGAATACTTAACAATTCTAGGAATATTATAATCATTCAGGATAGAGTCTTGCGATTTATCAGTAAGATCATTTTCTACTTCTGATTTTACTTTTTCTATAACACCCTCTTTTGAAGTGAAATACTGCTTTTTATTTAAAGTAATATTTTTCTTTTCTTCATCAATTTTTTGTTCTGATTTCTGAATGGCAAAATCAAACGGAGCATATAAATTTTCGTACTGCCAAGGTTTACCATTATGGAATTCATATTTAAAATGTCCACCCTTTGGAAACATGTAAACTATGGCAAAAGCGGTAACAATAAATAGAACTATTTTATATGCTAATGCGTGATTTTGATATAGGGTATTTAAAAAATTTTTGAAGTTGAATTTTTTCATTAGTCTTTCTTATACTAACATATAGCTTAGTGCGTACTGTTAACAATTGTACAAAGTACCGCAATTATTTAATAATAACTGTAAAAATAACTAAATTCGCAGAATCAAACCATTATTGATGAATTTAGTATAAAATATTTTATACTTTTTATAGATGAAGTGGTTCAATTGAAAACTTAAACCCATTTAAAAATATGCAAGAAGTTGTAATCGTTTCCGCTGTTAGAACTCCAATTGGGAGTTTTTTAGGTAGCCTATCAAGCATACCAGCCACAAAATTAGGTGCCACTGCTATAAAAGGAGCTCTTGAAAAAATAAATTTGGCCCCCACATTGGTTGATGAAGTACTTATGGGCTCTGTTTTACAGGCTAGCCTAGGACAAGCACCAGCAAAACAAGCCGCTTTATTTGCTGGAATACCAGATACAGTGCCTTGTACAACTGTAAATAAGGTTTGTGCATCAGGTATGAAAGCCATTATGCAGGCAGCTCAAGCTATTCAATTAGGTGATGCAGAAATAGTAGTTGCAGGTGGTATGGAAAACATGTCAATGGTACCTCACTATCTTAATGGACGAGTTGGAAAAAAAATGGGACCTATAAGCATGGAGGATGGATTATTAAAGGATGGGCTCACTAATGTATATGATGGCAAACATATGGGAACCTGTGGTGATTTATGTGCTATCGAATACAAATTCTCTAGAGAAGATCAAGATAACTTTGCAATAACTTCTTACAAGAGATCAGCAAAAGCATGGCAAGAAGGTAAGTTTAATAATGAGGTGATTCCTGTTGAAGTACCTCAGCGTAAAGGCGACCCAATTATCATTACAGAAGATGAAGAGTATAAGAATGTTATGATGGATAAAATTCCTAATCTAAGACCTGTTTTTAATAAAGAGGGTACCGTTACAGCAGCAAATGCTTCTACATTAAATGATGGTGCAGCTGCTCTTGTATTAATGAGTAAGAAAAAAGCAGCTGAGTTAAATTTAACCCCACTAGCAACCATAAAAGGATATGCAGATGCTTCTGTAGAACCTGAATGGTTTACAATTGCTCCAGCTAAAGCCTTACCTAAAGCAATTTCAAAAGCAAATGTAACTTTAGATGAAATTGATTATTTTGAATTTAATGAAGCATTTTCTGTAGTAGGTTTAGCCAATACAAAAATTCTAAGTTTAGATCCTGAAAAGGTTAATGTAAATGGCGGTGCTGTATCCTTAGGGCATCCCCTAGGCTGTTCTGGTGCTAGAATTATAGTTACACTAATAAATGTACTAAAACAAAATAACGGTAAGTTAGGAGCAGCGGCTATCTGTAATGGTGGCGGTGGTGCTAGTGCTATCGTAATTGAAAACAACTAAGCATTTCTTAATGAAGTACGGTATTTGTAACTTAAGTACTATTCCCTTACGTATGATTGCTGATCATACCAGTGAAATGATTTCTCAAATCCTTTTTGGAGATCATTATAAAGTCTTACAAGAAAATAAGGAATGGGTTAAAATTCGCTTAGAATTTGATCACTGTGAAGGTTGGATTGAAAGCATTCAACACACTGAAATTTCTGAAGACTACTATGATGATTTAAACAATTCGGAGACTATAGTTACAAATGAATTAGTTGATTTTATTGAAGATGAAAAGCATAGGTTGTCATCGGTTCTATTAGGCTCCAGATTACCATTTTATGCAGAAAAATCTTTTAACTTATTGGATGAAGCATTTATTTTTGAAGGTAATGTTACATATCAGAAACGATCTAAAGCATCCATTATAAATTCCGCATTCTTATACATAAATACACCTTTTTTGTGGGGTGGAAGAACATCATTCGGTATTGACAGCTCAGGTTTTACCCAAATGGTTTATAGATTAAATGGATATTCACTATTAAGAAAAGCATCTGAACAAGCAACACAAGGTGAAGTTTTAAGTTTTATCGAAGAGTCAGAACCGGGAGACTTAGCTTTTTTTGATGATAGTGAAGGTGAAATAATTCATGTTGGTATTATCTTAGCCAACCATCATATTATCCATTGCAGTGGGAAAGTTAGAATTGACCAACTTGATCATAGTGGTATTTACAATAGCGACCTTAAAAAACATACTCACAAGCTAAGAGTTATTAAGAAGATATTTTAAAAGAATCCCAACCTAATATATACAAAGGAAAGATAAGATCAAATGACTTTCTCGTATATCACAAACAAAAAAAATGCCCTCTGTATCCAGAAGGCATTTTTTTATTTTAAGACTAATTATTTAGAAGCATCCCATAGGGCTTTCATCTCTTTGTATTTGTCATCCATTTCAAGATTCTCATACATACTCATCAATGTTCTAACAACATCCATGTTGTCTTTTTTAACTTCACGAGCCTTTTCAAAATATGGTAAAGCTACTTTATACAAATCTAATTGCTTAGCTTTAATCTCATCATATTTTTTAAAGTTGCTTAAGTTTTTATTCATTTCTTCAACCAACTCTTTATCTTTTTCCAAAACTAATGCACCCATATTTAAATAAGCATCACCATAATTAGGATCTAACTCAATAGCTTTTTCATAATTAGCTTTAGCCTCTTCTAAACGACCTTGTTCTTGATTAATAACACCTACATTAAAATGCAAGCTAGGGTTTGTTGGATCTTTCTTGATAGCTTCTTTCATTAAAGAGGCAAATTCATCTTTATTACCTAATTTTAATTGAATGTTAGCTTCTGTAAAAATTAAATCAGAATCATCTGGGTTTGCTTTCCTTGCTTCTTTTACTGCTGCAATAGCATTTTCAGTTTCTCCTTTTTCAACCAAAATCAATGCTATATTTTTGATTATGTCTGCTCTTTTTGATTCTGAAGTCTCTGATTTGGGATCTTTATATTCTCCCGTTTTAACTCTTAGATCCATTTCCGTTTTAGAACCAAAATTTTCAGATTCATTAGTCTTAACATTAATCGCAGAAAACGTTGTTGCGATACCTGTATAACCCAACTCTTTTAACATATTAAAATGTGTAAGTGAAGTGTCAAAATCTTTATCTAAATAGGCTGCAGTTGCTGCATACTCTAAAAAGACAGTATCTTTTTTACTTAAATTATAAGTTTGCAAAAGTGTTTTCTTAGCTGTAGCATAATCTTTTTCTTGATATTCTTTAATACCTTTATTAGATACATCTGCAACTAAACTATTTAATAACGGTTGAGCTTCTTCCGTATATTTTGCTTTCCCAGACTTTTTTTCAAAATCAATTAATTCTGTAAAACTCTGAGCTGCTACATCATAAGCATCCGCGGCCAAAGCAGGCTGCTTCTTACCTATTTCATAATAAGCTTTCGCTTTTAAGAAATAAAACTTCGCTTTTAATTTAGCATCTGCATTAGCTATTAATCCTTCTGCCTGATCTATTGAAGCTTTAGCCTTAGCTAAATCTTCACCTTTAAGGGCTTTATCAGCAGCCTTTAATTCGTCTTTCTGTGCGAAAATTGACAAACTCATAGATAATGCCAACATCGATAATACTACTTTTTTCATTTTTGTTTAAAATTTAGTGTTCATTTTTGTTTGTTATTCTTCCTGATCACTTACTTGATCGGTTTGGTTATTTTCAATATCCGTGCCAAGTTCTTCAACATCATCCTCATCCACTTCTTCATGAACTACTTTAGCTACAGCTGCAATAGAATCATCACCTTTGATATTAATCAACTTAACTCCTTGTGTTGCTCTACCCATTACACGTAAATCAGCTACCGCCATCCTAATCGTAATTCCCGATTTATTGATAATCATAAGATCATCCTCATCAGTTACGTTTTTAATAGCTACTAATTTACCTGTTTTTTCAGTAACGTTTATAGTTTTTACACCTTTACCACCTCTATTAGTGATTCTATAATCATCTAAACTAGAACGCTTACCATATCCTTTTTCAGATACTACAAGTACATCGCTTTCCATGTCATTCAATGAAATCATTCCAATTACTTCATCTTTATCATCTTTTAAACGAATACCTCTAACACCAGAAGCATTTCTACCCATTGGTCTAGACTTACTTTCTTCAAAACGAATAGCTTTACCAGATTTGATTGCAATCATTATCTGACTTTTACCATCAGTTAATTTAGCTTCTAACAATTCATCACCTTCTTTTATTGTAATAGCATTAATACCATTTGATCTAGGTCTTGAATATTGCTCTAAAGAAGTTTTCTTAGTTTGTCCATTTTTAGTAACCATTATAATATAGTTGCTATTTACGTACGCTTCATCTTTAAGATCTTGTGTACAAATAAATGCACTTACATTATCATCAGGATCAATATTAACTAAGTTTTGAATCGCCCTACCTTTAGAGGTTTTACTACCTTCAGGTATTTCATAGACTCGCATCCAGAATACTTTCCCTTTTTGTGTAAAGAACATCATATATTGATGATTTGTAGCAACAAATAAATGCTCTAAGAAATCTTCATTTCTAGTAGCAACTCCTTTTTGTCCACGTCCACCTCTATTTTGAACTTTATACTCTTCTAAATTCGTACGCTTTACATAACCAGCATTAGAAATAGTTACAACAACCTGAGAATCAGGAATCATATCTTCAATACTTACATCACCACCAGCATATTCAATTACTGAACGACGCTCATCACCATATTTATCTCTAATTTCGATTAATTCATCTTTAATAATGGTCATTCTTCTAGACTCACTGGCTAAAATATCTTTTAAGTCTATAATTAATTTCATAATATCTTCATACTCACCCCTTAACTTATCTTGCTCTAAACCAGTAAGCTGACGCAATCTCATCTCAACAATTGCTTTAGCCTGAATTTCAGAGAGTTCGAAACGTTCAATTAAGTTATTTCTTGCCTCATCTGCATTATTAGAAGCTCTAATAATTTTAATAACTTCATCAATATTATCAGAAGCAATTATTAATCCTTCTAAAATATGAGCACGAGCTTCAGCCTTATTTAATTCATACTTAGTTCTACGTGTTACAACATCATGTCTATGGTTTACAAAATGTCTAATCAAATCTTTAAGATTCAACATTTCTGGTCGCCCATTAACCAATGCTATATTATTTACACTAAACGAAGTTTGTAAAGCTGTATATTTATATAATTTGTTTAAAACAATATTTGGTATTGCATCTCTTTTTAATACATATACTAAACGTCGCCCTTTTCTACTTGTTTCATCACGAACCGAAGCGATACCTTCAATTTTCTTATCATTAACCAAGTCAGCCGTTTTCTTCATTAAATCGGCTCCATTTACTTGATATGGCAATTCAGTAACGATAATACACTCTCTACCGTTAACTTCTTCAAAAACTGTTTTTGCACGCATTACAATACGCCCTCTACCCGTATGAAAGGCATCTTTAACACCGTCGTAACCATAAATTGTTCCTCCTGTAGGAAAATCAGGTGCTTTAATGTGTTGCATTAATCCATCAATATCAATATCATTATCATCTACATACGCAATGGTACCATTAATCACTTCAGTTAAGTTATGTGGTGCCATGTTTGTGGCCATACCTACAGCAATACCTGACGCACCATTTACCAATAAACTTGGTATACGCGTAGGTAATACCGTTGGTTCCTGTAACGTATCATCAAAATTTAAACGATGATCTACGGTATCTTTTTCAATATCAGCGAGCATATCTTCTGATATTTTTTGCATTCTAACCTCTGTATAACGCATGGCAGCCGGACTATCACCATCGGCAGAACCGAAGTTACCTTGACCATCAACCATTTGATAACGCATGCTCCAATCTTGAGCCATACGTACCATTGCATCATAAACGGAAGTATCACCATGTGGATGGTACTTACCTAATACTTCACCCACTACTCTGGCAGATTTTTTATGAGCTCCTGTTGCTTTAATCCCTAATTCGTGCATCCCAAACAATACCCTTCTGTGTACTGGCTTTAAACCATCACGAACATCTGGTAACGCCCTAGATACAATCACTGACATTGAATAATCAATGTAAGATGACTTCATTTCATCCTCAATGTTAATAGGAATTAATTTTTCACCTTCTTCCATAAAACTTATCTATTTTTTGTATTAAATTTAAGAGAGCAATATACAACAAATCTGCTTTTTTCAAGTTATATAAAAATGTATTTATTATCATTATTTATTAACAATTAGCACCAGTAAACATACTGTTTTTCATAAATTTACTGACAACCCAAAAGTTCGGTACAACTTTTGCAATTATTATTAAAAAAAATCTAGTAATTTTA
The DNA here is from genome assembly GCF_003449015.1 of Aureibaculum luteum. Lineage (GTDB taxonomy): Bacteria > Bacteroidota > Bacteroidia > Flavobacteriales > Flavobacteriaceae > Aureibaculum > Aureibaculum luteum. Next base: position 274,404 of record NZ_QRGD01000004.1, read on the forward strand.
CCCTATAAATTTTATAAAATGGACGATAATTTTTCACCTAAAGTAAAAGATGTAATAGCGTATAGCAAAGAAGAGGCATTACGACTAGGGCATGATTTTATTGGTACAGAACATTTAATGCTGGGCTTATTACGTAAAGCTAATGGTGATGCAATTGATATCTTAAATGCATTGGATGTTGACTTAGCGATGCTACGTAAGAAAATTGAGAGTTTGAGTCCTGCCAATACTGACAATGCGGCAGGCAATGATAAAAAAAGTTTACACCTCACAAAACAAGCGGAAAAAGCATTAAAAACAACTTTTTTAGAAGCTAAATTATTTAAGAGTAATGCGGTAAGTACAGCCCATTTATTGTTATGCGTTTTACGTAACGAGAATGACCCTACCACAAAATTGTTAAATAAGTTTGATATTGACTACAACGAAGTAAAAGTATTGTTTTCACAATTATTTACTGACGAAGTAGACATTACAGAAACCCCAACCGCGGAAAGTGATAAGGGTGACGAATTTGACGAACCTAAACAAAATCCTTTTGGCAGTTCTGGTGCTAAACCAGCAAAAGCAAATACAAAGTCAAAAACTCCTGTATTAGACAACTTTGGTCGTGACCTTACTGCAATGGCAGAAGAAGGTAAATTAGACCCTGTTGTAGGTCGTAAGAAGGAAATTGAACGTATTTCGCAGATACTTAGTCGTAGAAAAAAGAACAATCCAATACTTATTGGTGAACCTGGTGTTGGTAAATCTGCCATAGCTGAAGGTTTGGCATTACGTATAATTCAACGTAAAGTATCGCGTATTCTGTTTAACAAACGTATTGTTTCATTAGATTTAGCGAGCTTGGTTGCCGGTACAAAATACCGTGGTCAATTTGAAGAACGTATGAAAGCTCTAATGAATGAATTAGAGAAAAACGATGATATCATTTTGTTTATTGACGAAATACATACCATTGTTGGTGCAGGTGGAGCTACAGGCTCTTTAGATGCATCTAACATGTTTAAACCCGCATTAGCGAGAGGCGAAATCCAATGTATTGGAGCCACTACCTTAGATGAGTTTAGACAAAATATTGAGAAAGATGGGGCCTTAGAGCGTCGTTTTCAAAAAGTAATGGTTGAACCAACTTCTGTTGAAGAAACCATTCAAATTTTGAATAACATTAAGGATAAATACGAAAATCACCATAATGTAGTCTATACCGATGAAGCTATTGAGGCTTGTGTAAAATTGACCAATAGATATATGACCGATAGATTTTTGCCAGATAAAGCTATTGATGCATTGGATGAAGCAGGATCTAGAATTCATATTACCAATATTGTTGTACCTAAACAAGTACTTGAACTTGAAACACAACTAGAAGAGGTTAGAGAATTGAAGAACAATGTGGTGAAAAGTCAAAAATACGAAGAAGCTGCACGTCTGCGTGATGATGAAAAACGTATAGAAAAAGAATTAGAAATAGCTCAAAAAGAATGGGAAGAACAATCGAAGTTAAATAAAGAAACTGTAACTGAAGATAATGTTGCTGAAGTAGTTTCAATGATGACTGGTATTCCTGTAAATAGAATAGCTGAAGCTGAGAGCTCTAGACTTGCAGACTTACCTAATATGATAAAAGGTAAAGTTATCGGGCAAGATGAGGCTGTAGGAAAAGTTGTAAAGGCCATTCAAAGAAACAGGGTTGGACTAAAAGACCCAAACAAACCGATTGGTTCATTTATATTCTTAGGACAAACTGGTGTTGGTAAAACACAATTAGCAAAAGTATTGGCAAGAGAGTTATTTGACTCTCCAGATGCTTTAGTTCGCATAGATATGAGTGAATACATGGAGAAATTTGCAATCTCTAGATTAATTGGAGCACCTCCAGGATACGTAGGTTACGAAGAAGGTGGACAATTGACTGAAAAAATAAGACGCAAGCCTTATGCTGTGGTTCTGTTGGATGAGATTGAAAAAGCCCATCCAGATGTGTTTAACATGCTTTTGCAGATTTTAGATGATGGTTATATTACCGATAGTTTAGGTAGAAAAATTGATTTTAGACATACTATTATCATTATGACTTCTAATATTGGATCCAGACAATTAAAAGACTTTGGTGCTGGTGTTGGTTTTGGTACCGCTTCTAAAAATTCACAGGCGGATGCGAACGCTAAAGGTGTTATAGAAAACGCCTTAAAGAAAAGCTTTGCTCCTGAGTTTTTAAATAGAATAGATGATGTAATCGTATTTAACGCCTTAGAAAAAGAAGATATTCACGCTATTATCGATATTGAATTGGCAAAATTGTTGGATCGTATTGATGGATTAGGCTATAAACTTATATTGAGCGAAAAAGCCAAAGACTATATTGCTGACAAAGGTTTTGATCGCCAATATGGTGCGAGACCTTTAAAACGAGCCATACAGAAGTATATTGAAGATGCTCTAGCCGAAGAAATTGTCAACGCTAAACTGAAAGAAAATGATACCATTTTCATGGATTTAGATGAAGACAAACAAGAACTGACTATTAAAATTAAAAAAGCAAAAAAGTCAGTTGAAGAAAATAAAGAAGAGTAAATATCAATAACATATTTTTTTAAAAAGTTGCCGATTGGCAACTTTTTTTTTGTTATACTCCACACTAATAACATTATTTTTTATCAAAATAATTAACTTTAAAACAAAATATAAACATAAACGTAATTAGTACTAATTACCCTAATAAAACAGATATGAAATTATTTCCAACCATAGAAGAGGTATTTAAATTCCCAAAAGAGCATTACAAATACATATTTTTCCCATTATTAACTATTGATTTAGCTGAACACAACCTTGGTGAAGGATTAGTGCACTTTGTTTCTGTCTGGGGAAATGGCGACCCTGATGATGATTTAGACCCAGGTGTTTTCGATTATAATTATATTAAATTTATCCGTGACGGTAATAAATACCTTTTTGATGGTAAACTTGATGGAGTTAAGGCTTTTAAAAAAGTTGAAAAATGGTATAACGAAGCCGATAAAGAATATCGCAAAAATAAAACAAGCTTTTTAAAACAACAGCAACGAAACGAAGTCAATGAAAGTAATTTAAACAAAAGTCTTGAAAAAAGAAACACTAATGATTTTGATTATTATCATTATGCAAAAGGACTTTTTAATTATTGGATAACACGGGACAAATACTTAGAAACAGGAAAATTTATTCAAGGTGGATTCTATTCTGATGCAAATAGCGGCCATGAAAGAGAAATCTTTGAAAATATTGGCGGTGAAATTGATTATAATGACTTTGAATCTTTTATAGAACTCTTAGAAAACAACAACGAAAGCAAAGAAACCAAACAATTTATTGGGTCTGTAACTGGTTACAACTATATCAATTTTGGAGAAGACCGTATTCATCTTTTCTTAGATAACAAGAAGAATGAAGTGCTTTTGTATGCAGATTGGGGTTAAATAGCTGATCAATACATAGTGTTACTATTATTTATGTTTTCTATATATTTATGAAAAATAAAAATAACTTAACTGAGTATAAACTTCACTTTATAAAAACCATTCAAATTTCAAGTATATGAAATACACAAGTCATCATGATGAGCGTATTGCCAAAATGACATTTGCATCTGTATACCCTCATTATCTTTCAAAAGTTGAGAAAAAAGGCAGAACAAAAGAAGAATTACATTACGTAATTGAATGGTTAACTGGCTTTAATACTATAAAGATAGAAGAACTCATTGAAAATAAAATGACTTTTGAATTATTTTTCCAAAAAGCAACTTTAAACCCTAATGCTCAGTTAATCACTGGTGTTATCTGTGGCTATCGTGTAGAAGAAATAAAAAATCCATTGACCCAACAAGTCCGGTATTTAGACAAGTTAGTAGACGAGTTGGCTAAGGGTCGTAAACTAGAGAAAATAATAAGAAACACATAAGTCAGTACCCCACCACGACATTTAATTTTAAAAGAGTCAACGAAACATAAACCTTAAAATTGAGAATAAACTAGAACCTATTAAACATGAGAATCAAAACAATATCAATAGTACTTTTAAGCTCTATTTTTCTTTTTAATTGCAATACGAAAACTACGGACAAAGAAGATAATTCAGAAACAAATATTGTTGTTACAAATTTAAATTCTACCCATAGTGAGCCAAGTATTACATCTGTAAATCACAAAGTTACTGACACCACTAATTATCTATCCGATTGTCTTTATGAAACTTTAATTAATGGAGAAAGTTCGTTTAAGGATATTGAAAAATCACTTATAGATCAGAAAATTCTTAAAAATGCAACCCCAAAAGGATATAAAGATTTTTTTATAACCTATGTGATACCAGAACAATTTGGTCGTTTTAACAATATGAATACGTATAGGGTTGACAAACAATTCTTTCAAAACAAATTAAAAATAGCCACTATTTTAAGAGCTCATTTTAAAAACGTTGAAGAAAATACCGAAGACATGAATACATGTCCAAATACCCAGTTTAAAAAGAAAGGGTTTGAAGATAGCTCTGTTAAGGCTTTACTTGACGAAATTAATGTAATTACGAATCAGTTAGTAGCTGGTACATTAGATTTAAAATACAAAACAGAAACGTACACCATGTTAAACAAACATTTTTCAGTAGAATTATTCAAGAATATTGATAGCAGAGTGATTAGTTACGTCCAATTACATAATTTACTAAAGGAGTATGGTGAGGATCAAATGGATTATGATTATACGCAAACTTTAGAGATGCTAGACAATTATAAAAAAAATGGAGATAATGAAATTGTATCTGATATAGCTACAAAACAAAAAGCTACAAAAGGAAGTGAAAATCAACCAGAAATAATTTTAATGACTACTGAAGAAACTGAAAATTCAATTAAAAACGGAACTGTAATAAAAAGTACTGACCCCAACAATAATTAATAAAAAAAATGATTATTAAAACTAATAGATAAAAAAAAACTAACACTTAACATTAAGCTTGTTAAGTATTTAAATCTAAATAAGATGATTAACTTAATATTATCATTTTAATAGCTCAAAAATTTTATAATTTTCCGTTATAAAAGCTTTTATTATTCTGCCTGATGTCTTGAAATTACACCCATAAACCGACTGCCGTATTTATCTATTTTCACTTTTCCTGCCCCTTGAATTTGTTTAAAATCTGCATTAGATTTAGGAAGCTTTTTTTCCATATCTTTTAAACTTGCATCACTAAAAATGATATATGCAGGAACCTTTTCTTCCTTTGCAATAACCAATCGTAGTTCTCGTAGTTTCTGAAATAAATTAGATGGGGCCTTTGATGTAACCACCTTGTCCTCTATTTTATCCTCTAGCTTGGGTAAAATAGCTAATTGCACTTTTTTATCTTTAAATAAAACTTTCTTTGCTAAAGGTGTCAAAACCAAACGTCCATTTTCGTGAAAACGGATTTCTAAAATACCTTGATTAATCATCTGTATTACATATTGCTGCAGGTCAACCCACGAAGTATCCTTGATTGTTCCGTAGGTTTTAATATTCTGATACCCTTTTTCTAATACTTGTGCATTTTGAGCACCACGTAATACATCAATTACCATTCCCGTTGCTTCTTGTTCATTTAATCGGGATACTGCAGAGCATACTTTTTTAGTTAAAACAGTACCATCAAAATAATTAGGTGGTGATGTACAAATATCACAATTTCCACAATTTTCGGTAAAGTGTTCACCAAAATAATTGAGAAGAGCAATTCTTCTACAACTTAGAGCCTCTGCAAACTGTTGCATTCTTTCGAGTTTGGCAATTTGATATTCTTCATTAGAACTGCCTTTAGCAAATTTCCTAAGCATTACCACATCAGCATAACTATAGAACAACAAATTATCTGCTGGAAGTCCATCTCTACCACCACGACCTATTTCTTGATAATAGCCTTCAATATTTTTTGGCATATTATAATGGATAACCCAACGCACATTACTTTTGTCGATGCCCATACCAAATGCAATAGTTGCTGCAATTATTGGCGTTCTGTCATTGATAAAATCCTCTTGAATACTACTACGTTCGTCAGCTGATAAACCAGCGTGATAGGCTTTCGCCTTAAATCCGTTACTATTTAACTTAGATGCTAATTTTTCTGTGCTTTTTCTACTTAAACAATAAATAATACCACTTTCATCAGGACGAGAATCTAAATATTTTAAAATTTGATCTATTCTATTATTACCTGGCCGCACTTCTAAATACAGATTTTTTCTATCGAAAGAAGACAAATGTACTTCAGCTTCTGGTATATTTAATTGTGTAACAATATCTTGTTGCGTTGCACTATCTGCCGTAGCCGTAAATGCGGCAATTGATGTATTGGGAAACTGTTTTTTTAAATGTCCTAATTTAGTATAGGCAGGTCTAAAATCGTGCCCCCAAGAAGAGATACAATGAGCTTCATCTACTGCAATTAGGCTAATTTTTATTGACGCAAAATGGGGTATTAAGTTTTGTAAACTTTCAGGAGCCACATATAATAATTTTAACTCTCCAACCTGCAGCTTTTTAAGTGTCTCATTTTGTATGTAACTTTCTTGACTACTATTATAATACGAAGCTGATATTCCGTTTGCCAATAAGGAATCTACTTGATCTTTCATCAAAGCAATTAAGGGCGAAATTACAATAGTTGTGCCAGAAAGTGCTAAGGCAGGTAACTGAAAGCAAATCGATTTTCCACCACCAGTGGGCATAATGGTCATTACATCTTTTCCAGATAAAATATCATTGATAATACTTTCTTGTTGAGGTCTGAAACTGCTATACCCAAAATGAGTTTTTAAAAGGTTTAAAGTCGTTTTTGCGGTTATCATTATTGTTTTATGCTATTTTGTGTTTAATGGGTTTATATATCCTATTTCCGTTACCTTTTCACCATAAACACTTTTATAATGCTTATTTGTGATAATAATAAAATTTTGGGATTTTTTTCTGGATTCAAAGGTACTAATTTCAGAGTTGTTTCCTAAGTTTCATGTCAATTGTACTTTGTTTTAATGCGTTTAAAATATTTGTTTTATAAAAATAACAGTTAAGATGCACCTCTACAGGCCTTAATGCTCTTTTTTAATTTTTTGAAATACTTTTTTTCGATTTTTTCTCTGCAGACATAGAACTTCTTAAAAATAGTATTCGGCTGATAACTAATTACATTCGTTTTTAGCAGAATGTACTCAATTATTCATAGCCGGAAATACATGTATTAATTTATGGACTGAAACCGTACTGAGACATTTTAAAACGATCTTCGGTTCACCTGATTGAAACGCTAATGTGATTTTACATTTGAATTGAAATTCCAAAACAATATATTTGCTCAGAATTTTACTCAAACAATTGTGCAAAAATATTTTCAACACTTTTCTACTTCTATAAACGAAATTGAACTTCCTAGTAAGTTTACCTTTCCATTTTATTATGAACCTCACCCTTTGTGCAAATTAGCCGCAAACGAAGTGCAAAATTATTTAAAAACACAAACCGATTTTCAACATAATTTCGGGTTAGACACTTCTAAAAAAGGATTGGTTATAGGAAAAATGTTTGGAGTGTTGGTGGTAGAAAATCATCAAAACGAAATAGGATATATCACAGCAGTTTCAGGGACGTTGGCAGAAAAAAATAGCCATAAGAAATTTGTTCCACCTGTTTATGATATGCTCACTAAAGATTCCTATTTTCTGCAAGAAAAAAAGGCTTTAAACACCATCAATATAGCTTTAGAAAATTCATTAAACAATACTGAGTATTTAGATTTATTAGTTCAATATAAATCTGAAAATAAAAAAGCAGCTATTGATATTAGAGAAAAAAAGGAGGCGTTAAAGGCGGCTAAAATAAATAGAGACTTACAAAGAAGAAAAGCAAAATCCGAATTATCATCAGAGGCTTATGCTAATTTTGAAGAAACATTAAGTAAAGAAAGTTTAGAATCAAAATATTTTTTCAATAATGTAAATCGCTATTGGGCATATACCTTAAGACCTATCAAAGATAAACTTTCGGTTTTTACCACAAAAATATCACAATTAAAAGAGCAACGTAAAGCCAAATCAATAGTATTGCAACAGTATTTATCTGAACAGTATCACTTTTTAAATTCAAAAAAGGAAGTCAAAAATTTAACCGATTTATTTGCCGAAACTTCTGTGGAAAATTTACCAGCTGGCTCTGGAGAATGTGCCGCACCTAAATTATTACAATTTGCTTTTTTAAACAATTTTAAACCTATTGCAATGGCTGAATTTTGGTGGGGACAATCACCAAATAAAGAAATAAGAAAACACCAACAATTTTATCCAGCTTGTCAAGGAAAGTGCAAACCTATTTTAACACATATGTTATCGGGTATTGATATGGATACAAATCCATTATTAAAAAACCCTGCTATTGGTAAAGAACTTGAAACTATATTTGAAGATGAAGAGTTAATTGTTGTTTACAAGCCTGCTGAGTTTTTATCGGTACCTGGCATCCACATTAAAGATTCGGTATATAGCCGAGTTAAGCAACAAGTAAAAAATATTTCCGGACCAATTATAGTACATCGATTAGACATGTCTACTTCTGGTATATTAGTACTCGCAAAGAACAAAAAAGCTCACAAAAATCTACAAAGTCAGTTTATAAACAAAACGGTACACAAACGTTATACAGCATTGTTGGACGGAATTGTAAATGGAAATAACGGAACAATAAAATTACCTCTTCGAGTTGATTTAGATGACAGACCAAGACAGTTGGTCTGTTTTGAACACGGGAAACCTGCAGAAACAAATTGGGAAGTTATTGAACGAAAAAATGGAAAAACGAAAATACACTTCTACCCTATTTCTGGACGTACACATCAATTACGGGTACATGCTTCTCATTCATTAGGCCTAAATACTACTATTGTTGGTGATGATTTATATGGAAAAAAATCTAATCGATTGTATTTACATGCAGATACATTAGAGTTTTCACATCCTACAAATAAGCAAAAAATGATATTTCATAAAAAAGCCGAATTTTAATAATCGCTCCTTTTTCATTTTAATTAAAAGATCATGTTATAAAGAGCAAAACGCATAATGTAGCTACTATTCATTCTCAAACCTCTAGCCGTAATTAACTTTTATAAGAGCAATTAATTCAGCTTATTTATTAACTTTGAAATATTAACAAAGTTAGACATCAAATCTATTATAATTAAAAGAACTAATTGAGTGTAGCACTCTAAAACAAAAACTTACCGAAAAATTCGCTAATGATATAGATTTGTTTAAAAATGAAAATAACATAACTGAGAACACATTAACACATGACATTTCAAAAGGAAAATATAGTCTAATTAAATTTGATATTTCGGACTATAAAGCGGGTTTAGTTTTCATACAAAAGCAAAAATTAAAAAAGATTCAGATATGAAAACTTATGGTGCCGTTTTTATCAAATAAAAAAATATTAGTTAATTATGAATAAAAAAATATTATTACCAATTATTATTTTTCTTCTCTGTGCCTCTTGTTACAAGTCAATAGCACAATCAAAAAAACCAAATATTATCCTAATTTATGCAGATGACTTAGGCATTGGGTTGCTTAGCCATGAAGGACAAAGAATTATTAAAACACCCAACATAGACAAATTGGCCCAAGAAGGAATTCGTTTCGAGCGGGCATATTCGAATATGCTATGTGCACCAGCAAGAGCTTCACTTATCACAGGTTTTCACGATTCCCATCAAAAAAGATTCCAGATAACAAATGGAGGTGCCTATATTAATGCGGAACCATCTTCTTTAAATGAAATTGAAGAAACCATAAATAAAAAGTTATCTCCAATACCTAACAGACAAGTTTTTCTAGGAGAAGTGGCACAAAATAGGGGGTATAAAACAGCTCAATTTGGTAAATTGGAATGGGGTTTTTCTGCTACAGACAAACAAATGAAACGACATGGTTGGGATTATTATCTTGGTTACCTAGATCATTTAAGGGCACATGGATTTTATCCTCCATTTCTATTTGAAAATGGTAAAATGATAAATATAAAAGGGAATACTCTCAATAATTCCGGAAAATCTGGAGAGCCTGAAACTCCAAAAACTTTTAAAGAACGGTGGAACATGAAGGGTAAAGAAATGTATTCTCAGAACATCTTTATGGATAGCATTATAAAGTTTATTGATACTAATAAAGATAATCCATTTTTTCTATATTTTCCAACTCAACTACCACATGGTCCCGTTTCTATACCCAAAGTACACCCCGATTTCATTAATAATAATCGATTAACTCAAATTGAAAAAGAATACGCGTCTATGGTTAAACTTTTGGATGATAATGTAGGCCAAATTCTATCAAAACTTAAAGAGCACAATCTTAATGAGAACACTATTGTAATTTTTACTGCGGATAACGGGCATGAAATATATTATAGTAAATCAGGGAGAACTCTTAAGCCTTATACAAATATGCAAACTGGAGAACGTTTTGATGATTATGAACGAAAATACTACAGCAATTTAGCAGGTGATGTTTTTAATGGTAATGGAGGTCGAGCTGGATTAAAAAGAAGTAATCTTGAAGGAGGAATCAATGTACCCTTAATTGTTAGATGGCCAAAAGCGATCCAAAAAGGAAGAGTTAGCAAGAGACTTATAGCTAATTATGATATTTTAGCTACCATTGCAGAAATAACAGGATATTCTAAGAAGTATAAAACTGATGGTCTTTCATTCTATGATGAATTGATTCAAAAAAGTAATAAACATGAACACGACTTTGTAGTATACTCTTCTTATTTAGGCCCTACACTTATTACTAAGAACGGATGGAAAATAAGGACCTATTTAAAAAATAATGCATTTGAATTATATTTCTTACCTGATGATTTTAGAGAAGAAAAAAATTTATCAAAAGATTTTCCTGAGAAATTAGACGAACTTAAAAGTAAACTTTTAATTGCCTGTGACGGAGATTTTTATAATGGTCTATACAAGTAAAAAAAGGGTTGAAATAGCTCTAATAACATATTGAATTAGAAATATTCATTTCTTTATCAATAGATTACTTCTTTAATTTTGATCAAGATACTCTCTTTCTTTAGCTTTAGTTAAAGCCTGTATTAAAAGTATTTTGCCAACATTCTCAATCTCTAAGAGCCGAAAAAAATGTAATTTAATTATTAATCGAAATAAGATTGCAGATATATTTAGACTTGCAAACACCAAATATTGTACATAAATTATCATCCCAATCTGACTTTCAAGGAATTTTAACCTGTTGTCATAATTTAAGGGTGGAAATATTAAAATAACACAATGAGTATAGAAAAAGCATATAATATTTGGGCTAACCAATATGATACAAATAAAAATCGAACAAGGGATTTAGATCAAATAGCTACCATTGAAACATTAAGCAACTATGAATTTGAAAATGTATTAGAGCTAGGTTGCGGAACAGGAAAAAATACAAATTGGTTATTAAAAAAAGCCAACCGAATAATTGGGCTTGATTTTTCACAAGAAATGTTGACTAAAGCAAAAGAAAAAATTATTAGTGAAAAAGTGATTTTCAAAAAAGCTGATTTAACTGAAAATTGGGATATTGACAATAACTTTGCAGACCTTATAACCAGTAGCTTAACACTTGAACATATCATAGACTTAGACCATATTTTTAATGAGGCAAATAAGAAATTAAAGAAAAATGGATTATTTTTTATAAGTGAATTACATCCTTTTAAACAGTACTCTGGAAGTAAAGCACGATATGAAACTGAAAGTGAGACTCAGGAACTAGAAGTATATATTCATCATATATCAGAATATATTGAAAATGCTAAAAATAATGGATTAAAATTAGTGGAAATAAAAGAATGGTTTGATAAAAAAAATGAAAACGAACTTCCTAGATTAATTTCCTTTGTCTTTGAGAAATAAACTCTAATACAAACCTAAAACTGAAGTGAATTATCAGCTTGACTTTAACCTATGGTTCATATAAAGCAATTAGAAAAAGACACTCTACACTTGTAAATGAGGAAAAAAACATATTAAATACTTTAGATCGTAATTATAAATAAGTGTTTTCAAATACAAAAAAAGCAACCACAACAATGCTTTTAAAATTTGTTAAATTCAATAAAATAGCGTAAATTAAGACACTAAAATCTTAAATTTAAACAACTTATAAATTAAGTTTTAAAATCAGCAATTATTTATATAATAAGTAATTAACTATTATTTACAGGAGTTATAACTCATTTCATTGCATCTTTTTTTTCAGTAATTGATTTTATTGTATCTCCTTTTTAAACTGTTAAAGCATCTGCTGTTTTGTAAAATGAGAATAATCAATTAAACTGGTTACGCTCACATAAGTTGCTTTACAAGTTGTGTATATACGTAATTTATACAATTACAATTTTCTATAAATTATACTTATAGTTAAATAAGATATGAACATTATCGATTGATAATTACAACTAAGAATTAGGCTAGTTTTGGTACACAAAAAAAAAATTAAATCTTTATAACTTTTAATATGGAAAATAATAAATCAGATAATGAAAGTAAATGCCCAGTAAATCATGGACAAGTAAGAGGTGCTGTTCTTTCTGAAGCGAATAATTCTTCGTCAACAGGCAAGTGCCCAGTAATGCACGGAGGAAATACTACTACAAAAGAATCTGTTATGGATTGGTGGCCTAATGCACTGAATCTCGACATTTTACATCAACATGATACTAAAACAAATCCTTTAGGTCAAGATTTTAATTATCATGAGGAACTAAAAAAATTAGATATTGAGGCATTAACTAAAGATATGCATGCTTTAATGACTGACAGTCAAGAATGGTGGCCAGCAGACTGGGGGCATTACGGAGGTTTATTCATACGGCTGTCTTGGCACTCGGCTGGATCGTACCGTATTTCTGATGGTCGTGGTGGTGGTGGCTCAGGTAATCAGCGTTTTGCACCTTTAAATTCTTGGCCAGACAATGTTAGTTTAGATAAAGCAAGAAGATTATTATGGCCCATCAAGAAAAAATATGGAAATAAAGTAAGTTGGGCCGATTTAATTGTTTTGGCAGGTACTATTGCTTATGCAGATATGGGCTTAAAAACCTTTGGTTTTGCTTTTGGGCGAGAAGATATTTGGCATCCTGAAACAGATACCTATTGGGGAGCAGAAAAAGAATGGCTAGCACCAAGTGACGAACGTTATGATAGTGTAGACAAACCTTCAACTATGGAAAACCCTTTAGCTGCAGTACAAATGGGGTTAATTTATGTGAACCCAGAAGGAGTTAACGGAAAACCAGATCCATTAAAAACAGCGGCTCAAGTACGTGAAACTTTTGAACGTATGGCTATGAATGATGAAGAAACTGTGGCTTTAACGGCAGGCGGACATACAGTAGGGAAAACACATGGTAATGGCGATGCTAGTATTTTGGGACCAGAACCTGAAGCTGCAAATGTAGAAGCACAAGGTTTAGGTTGGCACAACCCTAATAAATCAGGAAAAGGTCGCGATACAGTAACAAGCGGACTTGAAGGAGCATGGACTACACACCCTACTAAATGGGATGGTGGATTTTTTGAAATGTTGTTTAAACACGAATGGGAGTCAGTTAAAAGTCCTGCTGGTGCTTGGCAATGGGAACCTATAAGTATAAAAGAGGAAGACAGACCTGTAGATGTTGAAGATTCAAGTATTCGTCATAACCCAATGATGACTGATGCCGATATGGCCATGAAAGTAGATCCTATCTATAAAGAGATCTCATTAAAATTTATGAACGATCAACACTATTTTTCAGATACTTTTGCTCGTGCTTGGTTCAAATTAACGCATAGAGATATGGGACCAAAAGCAAGATACTTTGGTACTGATGTGCCAAAAGAAGATTTAATTTGGCAAGATCCAATTCCTGCAGGAACTGCTGATTATAATGTAGCAGCTGTAAAGAAAAAAATTAGTTCATCTAATTTATCTATTTCAGAAATGGTAGCTACAGCTTGGGATAGTGCTCGTACCTTCCGTGGTTCAGATATTCGCGGTGGAGCCAATGGCTCTCGTATTCGCTTAGCTCCACAAAAAGATTGGGAAGGAAATGAACCAAAGCGTTTAGCTCATGTTTTATCTGTTCTAGAGCCTATTGCTGCTGAATCTGGTATTAGTATTGCTGATACCATTGTTTTAGCTGGTAATGTTGGTATTGAAAAATCTGCTAAAGCCGCAGGTTTTGATATTAACGTTCCATTTGCACCAGGTCGTGGAGATGCTACTGATGAAATGACAGATGCAGCATCTTTTGAACCTTTAGAACCTTTAGCCGACGGCTATCGAAATTATAGTAAAAAGGACTATGTTGTAAGTCCCGAAGAATTAATGCTAGACCGAACACAACTAATGGGACTAACCGCACCAGAAATGACAGTGCTTGTTGGTGGTATGAGAATGTTAGGTACAAATTATGGCAATACAAAACATGGCGTTTTCACAGATACCGTTGGTAAATTAACGAATAACTTTTTTGTGAACTTAACGGATATGTCAAACACATGGAAACCATTAGAAAAAGGACTTTATAATATTTGTGACCGTAAAACTGGAGCAGTAAAATGGACAGCCACACGTATGGATTTAGTGTTTGGTTCTAATTCCATTTTGCGTTCCTATTCTGAAGTTTACGCACAAGACGATAACAAAGAAAAATTTGTGAATGATTTTGTAAATGCATGGGTAAAAGTTATGAATGCAGACCGGTTCGATTTAAAATAATATAAAGCAACAGCTTTTTATTAATAAGAGCTGAGATTATATTCAATAACAATAATAGCCCACATAACATTTGTAGAAAACTACTATTTTCTACTTATTTGTGGGCTTCTTTTATTTTAAAAACGATAACCACAAGTTATGTAATGTTTAATATCTTAACTTTAAGATAATTGCAATTAGTCAGAATAATTATACCTGATTGAACCAGGTTAATTTATATTATATTGGTCCTCTAACCAAATAATTCTTTATTATCCACATTTAAATTCTCCATAAAAGCAATACTTTTTGATATAAAGTTGTGTAACACACAATCTTCTTTTATAAAATGCACATCCATTCTATACATACTTAAAAAAGATTCTAAAAATTCAGAAGTTTTTAAGGGCCTTCGAAATTCCATAGCTTGCGATGCATTTAATAATTCAATTGCTAATATTGTTTCTAAATTATCTACTATTCTTTTGGTTTTGTAGCAGCATTAGCTCCCATACTCACTCGGTCTTCTTGCCCGTTACTAGAAACTATTGAATCTACAGAAGCTGGTGTTGCCAATTGTTTATTCTGACTTACTATACTTGCTGCAGTATATTGCGGAATCATAAGTCCTGAATTTAATCCGGGATTAGACACTAAAAATGCAGGCAAACCACGTAAACCAGATACTAGTTGAAAAGTTCTACGTTCTGAAATATACATTTAATAATGCCTTTGCACATTCTCCTATACTGCTATAGGCTCTAGAAGCATCTCGAAAAAAACCACATTTTTGTTATATTTAAACTTTAACCTTAGTCTAAAAAAATTAATGGAAAAATAGATTGAAATCACAGTACTCATTAACCAAAGACTCATTAAAATTATGAATACAACATTTTTTTCAAAGGTAACTTGTAGTGTATCTTATCTGTCAAAAAATAAGCCTAGAATTTAATTTTGGAAAAACAATATCAGACCTGATTTTAGTTCGGAGCCACGAATTAATTTTTAAAGCCGCTCTAATAATTCCAAAAATTATTTGGATAATGTTTCATAAAAAATGTTTTAATTATAATTTTCTCATAGGATAAACCATTTAAAAATTATTCTTTAGTTAAATAATTTTAAACATCAATTACACTTTCGGTAGTAACTTCTGAAATCACCTTTTCTTTTATCCCATTAACAAAATACATTTTTAATTTCCCTCTATTTTTAGCTTCAATTTCGCCTCGGTATTTACAGACAAAATCATCTTTTATCAAGTTATATGTATTCTCAGAAATGTTAATTCTTCCTGGCTCGCCCATTGACTCCATTCGTGAGGCTACATTTACGGTATCACCCCAAATATCGTAAGCAAATTTTGTACTACCTACTACTCCCGCCACTACTGGACCTGTATTGATTCCAATCCTGATATCAAAAATTTTTTCAGCGGCCTCTTCATTTTTTTTAGTCTGTGCTACAAATTCAGCAATATCAAAAGCAGCCCTTATCATCTTTTGTGCATGATCTACTGTTGGAAATGGTAAACCACCAGCACACATATAGGCATCTCCAATGGTCTTGATTTTTTCTAAACCATAACTTTTAACAATCTCATCAAATTTTGAAAAGTAAAATCCAATCGTTTCAACCAATGCCTCAGGAGATAAATGTTCTGAATATTGAGTAAAACCCTTAAAATCTGTAAACAGTACAGTTACTGAATTAAATTGTTTGGCTTGAACTTTTCCTTTCTCTTTTAATTCTATGGCCGTTTCCTCAGGCAAAATATTCAATAATAGCTTATCTGATCTATTTTTTTCTTCTTCAATAATCTTCTTCGTCTTTTGTATAAATTTATTTCGTCGGTATAGCCCCAATGCAAGGAGAAATATCAGTCCAGCAATAATAAATGAGATATACTTCACAATTTTTTGTCTTTTCTCATTTAATGATGAAATCTCTGCCTCTTTTTCCAATAGTCCAATCTGATCCTCTTTCTTTTCCATATCAAAATCAAACTGTAAACCCCTAATTTTATCATCTGTTTCTAAGTTAAATACAGAATCTTTAAGCACAAGAAATTGAGATTGATATAGATAAGCATTTTTAAAATCATTGTTAGCTATATATGACTTTGACATACCTTTATAAATATCTCTTAATAAATCGGGTGCTTCTATTTGTTTAGCTAAAAATTCAGCGTCTTTATAATAAGTTATTGCTTTTGAAAAATCAATTTGTTGATAAACATCACCAAAAGCGATTAAAGATAGTAAAACTTGAAGTTGCTGATTATCACCTAAAGAAGATTCATAGGCTTCATTTAAATAGGCTATTGCCAATTCATTATTTCCTCTTTTAAACTGAACTTGTCCTAACAATAGATTTAATTGGTTTTTCTGATAAGATGTATTATTTAAAGTGAGGGCTTCTAAATAAAAATTAAGAGATTTTTCATAATCTCCTTGTTTAAAATAAATCTCACCAACTCCCATGAGGTAGGTGGTTGTTACTTCATCGTTATTTAATGGTGTTAAATAAGGTTTTAATTGATTATAATAATTTAAGGCTTTATCATAATTTTTTACACCGTCACTGTAAGCTCCTCCAATATTAACAAGGGCAGTGGTTATCCTTAGTGTATCTTTTAAGTCTTCAGAAATATTCAAGGATCTTAAATAATAATCTAATGCTTTATCATAAACCCCTTGACTATAAAAAACGGCTCCCAGATTATTTACCATATTGGCGATTCCCAGTGTATCTTTAATATTTTCAAAAATTTTTAAAGATTCTGTCCAATTATCTAAAACCTGTAAATAATTTCCCTGGTAATATTCAGCCAAACCTATACTTTTTTGTGCATAGGCCTTACCTTTCAAAAAACCCAATTGATCTGCTAATTCATTGGCCTGTTTTGAAAAGACCAAAGAACCTGCAATATCTTCATTGTTCAAAACCTCAATACTCAGGGCATTGAGGTTTTTGACAAGACTAGTATCCTTTTTTGAAGAGTCGACAATTTGTTTTAAGCTGTCAATTATACTTGTTTGACCTAAGGCATGCATTGAGATGAAGCAAACCAGTCCTATTACAACACTTCTATTTAACATCTTCCTAATCATATTTTAAAAATCTAGTTTTTAATTATATTATAGGTACTTACACCATTTTTGAGGATAATTCTCACTATATAAATTCCGTCGGGGTAAGACCTCATGTCAACTTTTATTTCATTTTTATTCTGTTTTAGTTTCTTATACTTGTACAAATTACCATAAACATCATAAATAAATATTTCGCATTTTTTAGATTTCTTATTCTCTATGGTTAAGGTAGTTTGCACTGGATTAGGGAACAGTTTAAACTTACCATCTTCTTCATAGTTTGTTGCATCATCGTGGTCATCATAATCATTCTCACTATCACAGTGGCCTAAACTATCCCCATGATTTAAGTGAGCCTGTACTGCACTTATTGGTATACATTTTGTTTTACCTTTATGACAAATCACTACCCTCTGATGTTCATCATCATTATATTCATTACAATGACTTCCATGATGACTGTGACTGTGATGGCCTTGATTATTGTGAGCATGGTTATGATGGTGATCATTACAATATTCATATACGACCGGCTCATTAATTGTTAATTTCGCTTCAACACCGTATTCAATAGTATAATTTTGAGGGTTGGCAATCTTAATACTGAACTCTCCAACATCACCAATTTCATACTCCTTGCCACTGGCGTTAATTAAGACATAAGGAATTCCGTCAGGGAAAACCGTTTCTATTGTCTCGTCAAATACAAAACCGCTTAATTCGGTCTGAATAACAGAAAAATCAACAGGCTTGTCTTTATCAATGCTGATATCACTTATGCTTGCGTTCAGAGTTGCTGGGTTAATGGTAATTCTTCCAGCGTCATAGAAATTGTTAAAATTAGCAGCTATAGGAGCTAGAAAAGCACCTGGAAAAATATAGTGGCTCTCATCTGTTGTTACCCCTAACCCAGTAATTAAATTCATAGAATAAAATTTAGAAATTGTACGGTCTTCAATACCTGTCGGGGCATCTTCTGCATCAACAATAACAAAAGTTGAAGTGTAATCATTGAGATTATCTTCTCCTCCTAAATTGCTAGAATTGACTAATGCTTGAAACTTGTTTGGTATCCCTAAATCAACTAAACCAGCAAACAAATCTTCTGCATTTACTAGTGCCTGGAATTTATTTAATAATGCCTGAAAATGATTGGTTGTTCCGTCATTACTAGCATCTATATAATCTGTAAAGTGCTCAATATCTAAATTTATAACATTCATATCATTTACCAGAGCTTGGAAACGATTTTGAATGGTCCGTTCAGAAGACATCCAACTACCTCCATTTAATAAATTTAAAATATCATAATCATTGACCAAGGCTTGAAATTTATTAATCAATGCCAGTGTATTGTCTGGATAGAAGTCAGTTTGATGTGCATTTTCAATGGCTGCTAAAAATAGAGTACTATCTGAAATACCATTAGGATTATATTCATATTTTAAACTGACGGTAATGGGCTCACCATATGTGTAAGTACCATCTTCAGGTGTAATAAGGAGGTCTCGTTTTGAAACAGCCAAAATGCCGTCAATAAAATTTATCTGAAATAATTCAAGCTGATCGTCGGTCAAAGGGGTTTCAAAATCAGGTGTAATAATATAATTATTTACATCCGGAAAAGGAAAAACAGCTGGACTTGTAAATACAATTGGTGGTAGACCAAGCGATTCAAAGGTTACTCCATCTTCAAGGCCTTCTACTGAAAAGCTCATTTCTATGTCATCGCCAAAAAGCACATCAACATCGTCTGCTATTACATTAAGGGCAATTTTACCATCAAAAAAGAAGATTGGGTCAGAATCGCCTCCATCGCTACCTCCAGGGCTAATACCAGTTGTCGTTACGATTAATGGAGGGTTGCCAACAAAGGGCTCTAAATTTGCAGTAATTTCAGACTCGCTAACAAGTACAGCTTCAATCTCAACCCCATTAAATAAAACCTTGAAGGAAGGTACATCTTCGCCTTCGACACTTATGGTTTGAGATTTCGGAAAGAACTTCCCAACAATAGTAACTTCTAAGGAATCTGCACTTGGTACTTTCCCTTCTTCAGGTACTAGCTCTATTAGTTTGGCAGTTTGTGTTGCTATTTGCTTGAATGCATTATTGGCATCAATTAAACCTGCACCAGCCTGTTCAACCTGCCCGAATATTACTGCTGATTGCTTAAATAAATCTAAATCAGAAATAGGAAGGCCATCTGGATACCAAGAAGCTTTCGCTGATTGCAGTAAGGCCATAGCTCCTGCTACATGTGGAGCAGCCGCTGAAGTCCCGAAAAAATTAGTAAATCCGTCATCATCAATATCTTGTCCAATTGAACTAACATTGGTATTTACTCCGTCTGGTGCTGAAAGATCAACCTCAGTGGAACTTTGGTTAGATAAATTACCTGCCTTTGAAGAAAAAAACTGGGATTCGGGATTTTGAGTCTCTCGGTAATCAACCGCTCCTACCGTAATAGCATCAGGAGTCATTGCATGGCCACTTACTGTAGGTGCACCGGCATATTCTAAAAATTCTAATCCGGTAGATCTGAATGCTATGATTCTAAAGGGTAAGTTCGGACTTGGATTGGTACTTGCGTTGGTGATCATAATATTGGCCTCGCCAGTTCCGGTAGCCTGAAAAAACATTATTTCAGTTGGGTCTCCCAGATCATTAACTCTGTTATTCCCTACAATCAGACGCCCCTCTTCATCGACCAAATAAAAATCGAGGTCATCAGTAGCCCCTGAACTATTTTCTTGTGAAGCAAGGTCTTCATCCCATTGCAGTACAAGCATATAAACGCCTGTAACTACAGAGATTTTTTGAATTATATCTTGAGACCCATCAGGGTTAGAACCAAATACATGTACTTTTTGAAAACTGTCTTCAGGAAGAAAATTCGTTTGAGGAACATTTGTTGAAGCATTGAACGTACTTTGATATCCTTTATCTGAAAAATTACCCGCAGAAGTAATATAAGAATTCCCGGGTATACTCGTAAAACCCTGTATTGCCTGTGCAATTTTTCCTTGGTCAAAAAAGGGTTCAGCTGGAAAGGTAATATCATCAACAATCACAGTACAACCCACATCTTGTAAAGCTTTTATACCGAGTTCAAAATCCCTTGGCGATACCACTCCTGTATGAAAGGCAAGTTCGGCCCCTGGTGCAACATCATGTATAATCTGCAACATAGCCCTTCCTTCATCAAACCCATCACCAAAAGGGAATTCTTTTAAAACTTCAACCTCACTCAAATATCCGTTCGGGTTCAAAAGCCCCGGTAAGTCACCATTTTCAACATCTACCTCAGCCTTTGACTTTCCAATAAAAGGTTGGGTGTTATAACTGTCAGATAACACTCCAATTTTTATACCCGTTCCATCAACAGCGGCAACCTTACCATTTCTGATAACTCTATACGAATCGCGAACTAGATTAGTTTTTTGAGCCTCATCACCTTGTGAAGTTACAATTCCTGTATTATTAACATTTGGGCTCAATACCCTAACAAAGTTTATGATTTGTGAAGCGGGAGGTAAATTAAGTTCAAGTAACCTGTTTATAGGGAAATATACATCAATAGTTGAAATACCTTCATTAACAATTTGAGCAGGAGAAATGATAAAGTCAGTTAAATTAGGATTTGTATTATATGTTAGAGCGTAATCGGATTGAAGCAGGTTTAAAACTGCTTGTAATTGCCCAACTTTTGGAATCACTTCTACCAATACTTTGTTGGCCTTGATTTGATATATCAATGGTGACGGTATAGTACCAGCATTTCCTGCAGCCAAAGCATTAAGATCCAGGCCTAGAACAACCTCTGTTTTTCCATCGCCTTGATCATATAAAGGGAAGATTACACCCGCCTTTTCAACCGAACATAGATTACTGCTTTGTGAAGCTTGTGCAGTCCTACTTTGTCCACCTGAGCTTTGCACTGTCCATTCAACATCTTCACCCCTCATGAATTGCCTACTAAAAACATTTTCTACAGTGCCAGGTTCAAAGCTTAGAATGCCATTTTGCTCATAAGAAGTACTACTACCTGTATTGTGGTTTATTAAACTACTACCCTCGTCAAGAGTAATTGCAACTTCATTGGGATTATAGTAGCCAAAAGTGGCACTAAAAAGGTCATTTCCAAGATCTTTAACACACACCTCGAGTTCAATCGGTTCATCAACAATATCAACATCGGCAACTATACAACTTACTAAAAACGAATCTCCATTTTCTTCGCCAGCATTAGGGTCTGGAGAATATATACTAATTGATATATTATCAATATTTCCAGGAACATCCTCTAAAACGTACTCACCCAAAAAGAATGAATTTCCTAAATTATAGGTTGTTTCTTCAATATGTTTAACGATTGATCCCGCGGTAATATCTATAATTGCATTTCGATTTCCTGCATCCAATTCCGTTATCGGAATCTTTATGGTTACATTACGGGTTGCAACAGCCGTTTCAATTGGAATATTAAAAACATAAGGGTCATCAGCACCATTGTGATAAAAGAATACAACTTCTGGACTGATAAAACTCTTATAGGTAGCATTGGGAATGTTTCTAAAAATATGGGCATAAAAAGAATGAACTCTTTCAGTATCTGTACTAATCATGTCTATACCACCAACATCAGCAGAATTAAAAATTGATGAAAAATAACCAATACTTTGTGATGGATAGCCCTTTTGAACGATTGATGAAGCTCCATTCCAAGTTGAAGAAGGTCCTTCGTTAGAATCATTAAATAATACTGTTGAAGCTGCGGGAATTCCACCTGCCCCCTTATAAATGGAGGCAACATTAACATGATCAATATTATCAATAGCTGTTAAATTTAGATTAGAATTAGGATTACCATAAGTACCCATACCTATTATATCGATGACTTGAGCGTTAGTAACACTTACTAAAGATATTGCAATAACCAATAATAGAATTTTCTTTTTTATATTGGTGACTTTAAGGTTGACTAATCCGAAAAAAGAAACTTTTGATGGACGCATAGCGTAGTAATTTTTCATAGCAGGTGAGGCTTGTCTAATTGCATTTTGCTTATCATTCTAGAAATAAACTACTGCAAGAGGGGTTATAGAATATCAAATTACGCACTTTTATTAAACCATCATAATAACCAAGGACGAGTGCCCCTTTTCCATTACCAAAGGATGGATTTTATTTATCGAGGTATTATTTTGTAAGTAATAATACTCTTTATGATATCTCAATTCATTTGAAAATAGTGGAAATTTGCAGTCTAAAAAGTTATGAAAATGATTGATAAAACTTGATTAACACCAATTTGTATAATACACTATCTAATTAATGCAAAGTGAGTCTGTAAGTAATGATATAATTAGGCATCAAATAATTCTTTATTATCCACATTTAAATTCTCAATAAAAGCAATACTTTTTGATATAAAGTCGTGTAACACACAATCTTCTTTTATAAAATGCACATCCATTCGATACATACTTAAAAAAGATTCTAAAAATTCAGAAGTTTTTAAGGGCCTTCGAAATTCCATAGCTTGCGATGCATTTAATAATTCAATTGCTAATATTGTTTCTAAATTATCTACTATTCTTTTGGTTTTTGTAGCAGCATTAGCTCCCATACTCACATGGTCTTCTTGCCCGTTACTAGAAACTATTGAATCTACCGAAGCTGGTGTTGCCAATTGTTTATTCTGACTTACTATACTTGCTGCAGTATATTGCGGAATCATAAGTCCTGAATTTAATCCGGGATTAGACACTAAAAATGCAGGCAAACCACGTAAACCAGATACTAGTTGAAAAGTTCTACGTTCTGAAATATTCCCTAATTCTGAAAGAGCAATACCGAGAAAATCTAAACCCAGTGCCAAAGGTTGACCATGAAAATTACCTCCAGATATTATAGCATCTGATGCTACAAAAATATTAGGATTGTCAGTAACCGAATTAATCTCTGTTTCTATTGTCTTTTTCACAAAATTTAAAGTGTCTTTACTGGCTCCATGAACCTGCGGCATACACCTAAATGAATAGGGATCTTGAACATGCTTTTTCTTTTGATTTATAATTTCACTATCTTCTAAAAATTCCTTAATTTTTTCTGCCGTTTTTAATTGACCATTATGTGGTCTTATGATGTGAATTAAAGTATTGAAAGGTTCTATTCTGCCATCAAAAGCATCTAAGGAAAGGGCTCCAATAACGTCTGCCAAATAAGACAGTTTATAACTTTTTAACAAGATGGAGACTCCATAAGCACTCATAAACTGGGTACCATTAAGTAATGCCAATCCCTCTTTTGCTTGTAACTCTATATTATCCCATCCAAATTTAGATAAGATTTCTTCCCCGGTAAATAATTTACCTTTATAAGTTACTTCCCCCTTACCTATTAAAGGCAAAGCCATGTGAGCCAATGGAGCCAAATCGCCCGAAGCACCTAAAGAACCCTGAGTGTAAATTACTGGAAGTATGTCATTATTATAAAAATCAAGCAACCTATTTACCGTTACCAACTGGACACCTGAATAGCCATAGCTTAACGATTGAATTTTTAAAAACAACATTAATTTAACAATAGGTTTAGGTACCTTTTCACCCGTTCCACAGGCATGTGACATTACTAAATTCTCTTGAAGAATTGTTAAATTCTTTTTAGAAATCTTAACATTATACAAGGCTCCAAAACCAGTATTAATACCATAGATAGGGTTTTTATTTTTGGCTAACTTTTCATCTAAATACAATCTACATTTGTTAATTTTTTCTACAGACTCATCTGATAAAACTAACATCATATTTGTATTTATAATCGTATCGATTATTGATAAACTTAAGTACTTACTGCTTATGCTGTGGGTTTCTGTCATTTTATTAATTGATTACTCAAAAGTAAAGAAATAAACGACACTAAATTAGATTATTCTAATTACTAAAAATTGATTGTCTTAACTAAATTTTAAGGTTTAATTGTATGGAAAATAGTATTTTCGCGACTTAAATGCAAAAAAACAGATAAAATGAATAAAATAGCAACGGTATTGGTATTATTAATCGTTATGATTTCTTGTAAAAAAGAAGAAATGGTATCTAAAGATTATGCCAAATTATCAGGAAAAGTTACAAATGTACAAGACTCTTTAATCACTATTAGCAGCAGAAATTTCAATAAAAGTATTAAAGTGAGTGATGATGGTACTTTTTCTGACACATTAAAAGTAAGCGAAGATTTTTTCATGTTAGTTCACGGTAATGCCCGAACGATTATTAGCATAAAAAATGGCGATAATTTAAATTTAAACTTTGATTCTGAAGATCTTCTAAATACAGCTGAATTTTCAGGACTGGGTGCCGGAACTAATAAATATATGGCTTCTAAAATGAAGTTGGAAGATGAATACAGTTTAAGTAACCCTTCAAGCTTTTTTGAATTAGATAAATCTCAATTCGACAAAAAAGTAAGTGCTTTATCTTCGAAGATGGAAACCCTTTTAAATAATGCTTCAGATTTAGACTCTACTTTTACTGCTCAAGAAACAGAAGGTAATAAGCGTTTTATGGAATACTTAAGTTCAAACTATGACGCTCAACATGTTATTTTTGCACCAATTGCAAAAGGCAAACCTTCACCAACTTTTAGTTACCCTAACACAAAAGGTAAATTAGTAGCTCTAGAAGATTTTAAAGGTAAATATGTATATGTTGATGTATGGGCAACTTGGTGTGGACCTTGTATTCAAGAAATACCTTCTTTAAAAACACTACATGGCGATTTTGAAAATAAAAATTTGGCCATTATTAGTTTGTCTATTGATAAAATGGCAGATCAAGAGAAGTGGAAAAAAATGGTAGCTGATAAAAACCTTACTGGAACACAAATTATGGCTGATAAAGAGTGGGAATCAGAATTTGTTAAAGGTTATGGTATTACAGGTATTCCAAGATTTATTCTTATAGGACCTGATGGCAACATTGTAGATAACAATGCTCCAAGACCATCTGACCCAGCGTTAAGAACATTATTTGCTGAATTAGAAATATAAGCACTTAAAAATACAGAATTAAAAAACCTCAAAGTAAACTACTTTGAGGTTTTTTTTTGATTTCCAATATCATTATTTAACTATCTTTACCCTATGAATTCAAAAATTATAGCTAACGGTATTTTAAGAGCCATCGCAGTAGTATTAGGTGTTGCTCTCCTACTCTATTTTTTATATATGATACAATCTGTTATCGTATACATTATTATAGCTGCTGTTTTATCGTTAATCGCTAGACCTGTTATATTTTTTTTAAGAAAAAGGTTAAAATTCCCCAATACGCTGGCGGTCATTGTAACGATGATTTTATTTATGGGATTAATTTTCGGATTAATTTCTATGTTTATTCCACTAATTAATCAACAAGGTGAAAACCTCTCCTTATTAAAATTAGACAATTTAGAATCCACTATTGAACAGCTTTTAGTTCAAGTAAATACTTATTTTTCAGAAATAGGTATCAATATTTTTGAACAACTAGAAAGTGCTGATATTTTTAAAAACTTTAAAGCTGTTCCTTATTTACTAAATACTGTAGTAAGTACAGTTGGCAGTATCAGCGTCGGTTTATTTTCCGTATTGTTTATTACCTTTTTTTTAATGAAAGACAGTCGTATTCTAAATAAAGGACTATTAACTTTAGTGCCTAAAGGCAAAGAAAGTCGTTTCCAAAAATCAATTGAAAAGATAAAAGACTTACTATCTCGTTATTTTTTAGGTTTATTATTACAAATACTTATTCTTTTTATTTTATACACGATCATATTAGTGATCTTTGGTATTGAAAACGCAATTGTAATTGCATTTCTATGTGCACTTTTAAACCTGATACCTTACATTGGACCTTTAATTGCAGGTGTTTTAATGGCCATTTTAACCATGAATAGTGATGTTACCTTAGATTTTAGAACTGAAATTCTACCTACTACTATTTATGTAATGATTGGATATTTTATTGCTCAAATGGTAGATAACTTTTTTAGCCAACCTAAGATCTTTTCAGAAGCCACAAAGGCTCATCCTTTAGAAATATTTTTAGTGATTATTATTGGTGGATTGTTGTTTGGTGTAATGGGCATGATTGTTGCCGTACCGGGTTACACAGCTATTAAGGTAATTCTTAAAGAATTCTTATCTGATAATAAAATTGTAAAATCGTTAACTAAGGATATATAGCTCCTTGCCCAAGTATAACCAAAGAAAAAAATAACCGTTATTTTTGAATTCTGCTATTTTAAATACCAAATCACAGACATTTATTAATCAAAATTTAAATGCTGATATCACCAAACTTATCTTCAAAGGAAGTCCGTTTGAAACTATTTCTATTCAAGAATTGGCAACCCAAATTGAAGCAAAAAAGAAAGCTCAACATAAATTACCTACTTGGTTCAATACAGAGAACATTTATTACCCTAATAAATTAAATATTGAACAAACCTCATCTGAAATTACGGCAAATTATAAATCGAGTCTTTTAAAAGGGGAGTCAATAATTGACCTAACAGGTGGTTTTGGTGTTGATGTATTTGCTTTTTCATATCGATTCAAAAAAGTAGTTCATTGTGAAATAAATCAAGAACTTTCTGCCATAGCAACCCATAATTACAAAGCACTTGATACGAATAACATCCAGTTAATTAATAAAGATGGAATCTCTTATTTAAAGGAAAACAAACAACAATTTGATTGGATTTATATTGACCCTTCTCGCAGGCATAATGTAAAAGGCAAAGTATTTTTATTGGAAGACTGTGAACCAAATGTTCCGGAACATCTAAACAACCTCTTTGAGTATAGTGCCAATATAATGATCAAAGTATCGCCTATGTTAGATATAACATCGGCCTTATCAGAATTAGATTTTGTAAAGGAAATCCATGTCATTGCTATTCAAAATGAGGTAAAAGAAGTATTGTTTATACTGGAGAAAGGATTCAAAAATGAGATTAAAATAAAGACTATAAATAGTAAAAAAGACACTATTGAATACTTTGACGCTAGTTGGGTAAAAAACACTCCTCCTGCTGAACTTTCTGAACCGCTCACTTACCTTTACGAACCTAACTCCCCAATTTTAAAGGCTGGCCTATTTAATGAAGTTTCACATCAATTAACTGTATTTAAATTAAATATTAACAGCCACTTATACACTTCAGAAGATTTAATTAAATTTCCTGGACGCCGCTTTAAAATCATCAATAAGATTCCCTACAACCTTAAAGAATTAAAAAACGTTTTTAAGGAAACAAATGCAAATATTACCACAAGAAATTTCCCAGAAACAGTGGTGAAAATTCGAAATAAAACAAAATTAAAAGATGGCGGAAATCACTATTTATTTTTCACAACAGATAATAAAGAGAATCTCATTGTGTTAATAACTCATAAAGTTTAAAGTTCGTACTTTTTTAATGAACCAATATTTTGTATTTTAGTGCTGTTAACCTCAAACGAAAATGGCAAATAAAAATATAAGATCACTATCTTATCGAAAAGAATTAGACGATAATCTTTTTGAAAATATATCGACATTAGCTAAAAAACCAGCTAACCAAGAAGAATTTCATCAATTAGCGGAACGTTTTATGGTTGATGACTCTGTCGTTTTAGGTACTGCTTCCTTTTATGATTTTTTAAAACCTGAAAACCAGAATAAAACCATTCACGTCTGTAACGGAACTGCATGTATGGTTGCTGGCACACAAGACAGCTTAACAAAAAAATTGAAGACTATTGTAAGTGAAGAAAAAATAGGGCATGTACCATGTCTTGGCCATTGTCATAAGAATAATGCATTTTTATATGATGATAAAACGTATTCTGAAAATTCCATTGAAGCATTACAAGATATAATTACAAATAAACAATCATTAGAAAACCAATACCATATAGATCATAATTCCACACCTATTTTAACGTCAAAAGTTAAAAATATCACTGAGTTCTATAGTTTAATAGAAGATTTTAAAAACGATTCTGATAAAGTAATTAATGAGCTAAAAACTTCCCATTTACGTGGGCGTGGTGGGGCTGGTTTTCCATTTTTTTTCAAATTAGATACCGTTTCCATGGAGGAATCGGAACAAAAGTACATTGTATGCAATGCTGACGAAGGAGACCCTGGAGCTTATTCTGATATGTATCTAATGGAACATCAGCCACATAAAGTTTTATTTGGTATGATGATGGCGGGCATAACCGTTGGTGCTGATACCGGGGTACTTTATATCCGTGGTGAGTATCCTAATTCTATAAGAAAGGTAAAAAAAGCGATTAAAGAATTAGAAAAATTAAACTTACTTCATAACTTTAGATTTAAGATCATAAGAGGTCAAGGTGCTTATGTATGTGGTGAAGAAACTGCATTATTAAGTTCAATCGAAGGCTTACGCCCTGAAGTAAGGGTGCGTCCACCTTATCCCGCTCAATACGGACTTTATGGCAAACCAACTGTATTAAGTAATGTAGAAACTTTTGCAAATATTCATTGGATATTACAAAATGGTGGTACCGCCTATTCACAATTGGGTATTGAAAAATCAACAGGTACAAAATTAGTTTCTTTAGATGGTTTTTTTAATCGTCCTGGTATGTATGAAATTGAGATGGGAACTTCTTTAAAAACAGTATTTGAGGAATACGGACACGGTTTTAAATCTGATATAAAAGCCGTTCAAATTGGTGGGCCTTTAGGAGGAATTATCCCAATTCATAAAATAGCGGACTTATCCTTAGATTTTGAGTCATTTACCTCACAGGGCTTTTTACTTGGTCATGCAAGTGTAGTTTCCATTCCTGAACAATTTCCAATGATAAAATTTATAGAACATTTACTGGAATTTACCGCTGATGAATCTTGTGGTAAGTGTTATCCATGCAGAATTGGTTCTCATCGTGGTTACGAAATGCTTAAAAAAGCTCAAAACGAAAATTACAAAATAGACAGGCAATTATTTGATGACCTGATTGAAACTTTAGAAATAGGTTCTTTATGTGCCTTAGGTGGCGGCGTTCCATTACCTATTAAAAATGCCTTACAATATTTTGAGGAAGAGTTAAAGGAGTATTTTGCATAAATTGTAATACCGACATTCTATTAGCCTTTTCAGGCCTCGCGGTTAAAACTCATGAACAACAAATTATGAAAGCATATATAAACAACATAGCACACCCCATAACTCACGGAGAAACCATACTTGACTTTGTAAGAAGGATTGAAGATAGAAATGCTATTCCTACCATGTGTCAAGACGATAGGCTTGAAAACTTTGGCTCGTGCCGGGTTTGCTCTGTCGAAGTTGCAAGGCAAAAAGATGGTATTACCAAAACGATGGCCTCTTGTCACACGCCAGTTGCTAACGGTCAATATATTTATCACAATACTGATAAAATGAAACGCCTGCGTAAAAACATTGTTGAATTAGTCTTGACAGATTACCCTTCTGATAAAATTTTTGCTCCAGATGACAAAATTCCAACTGAATTCCAAAAAACCATTGCTCAAATAGGAATTCCAACTATCCGATACCCAAAGGGTGATAATCATCTAGATATTGAATCAGACCGGGCACATCCTTATATAAAATCAGATTTATCACAGTGTATAAATTGTTATCGTTGTGTACGTGCATGCGAGGAAATACAGGGCGAAATGATTTTAAATATGTCAGGACGTGGTTTCGCAACCAATATAATTAAAGGTTTTGACACCACTTTTGATGAATCTGCCTGTGTCTCATGCGGTGCTTGTGTACAAACTTGCCCTACAGAAGCCTTAACAGATACATATGAAACCAAAACACTTATTGCTGATAAAACCGTACGTACTACCTGCACCTATTGCGGTGTTGGATGTCAGTTGGATGTTTCTGTGATTAACGGAAAAATTAGAGGTATACAAGCTCCTGAAACAGCAGAAGTCAATGAAGGACACACGTGTTTAAAAGGTCGATTTGCTTTTCAATTTTACGATCATCCTGATCGTTTACGCGAGCCCATGATTAAGAAAAATGGCAAGTTTGAAATTGTTACATGGAATGAAGCTTATGATTTTATTGCTACCAAACTTATCCAAATAAAAAATAAATATAGTGTAGATGCTATTGGTGGAATATCATCGTCCAGAGCAACTAACGAAGAGAATTACCTGATGCAAAAAATGATAAGAGTAGCATTGGGTACTAATAATATTGATGGTTGTGCAAGGGTTTGCCACGCACCTACCGCTTTCGGTATGCAACAGGCATTTGGTACTGGTGCCGCCACCAATTCTGTTGAAGACTTAAAAGATACAGATGCTATCTTTTTATTTGGTGCCAATCCTGTCAAAGGACATCCTGTTACGGGAGCTAAGATAAAACAAGCATTTATGAAAGGGGTTACCTCGATTGTGGTCGACCCTGTAAAAACAAAATTAGCAGATTTAGCAACGCATTTCCTTCAAGTTAGACCAGGTACCAACGTTGCTATTTTAAATATGATTGCTCATTATATTGTTACAGAAAATTTAGTAAATCAAGATTTTATAGATACATACACTGATAAGTATAATGATTTTAAAGATCATGTTATTGATTTAGATATGGATGAGTTATCTGAGCTTACAGGCGTTAAAAAGGATGTGGTTAAGGCTGCAGCTATTGCTTATGCTAAGGCAGATAGAGCCATGGAATTTCACGGTTTAGGAGTTACAGAACATTTTCAAGGTAGTAAAACCGTCATGCTACTTTCCAATTTAGCTATGATGACAGGAAATGTTGGTAGAAAAGGTGTTGGTTTAAATCCTTTACGTGGACAAAACAACGTACAAGGTGCAGCGGATATGGGTGTACAACCACATCAAGGTGCTGGGTATCTAGATGTCAATGATCCTAAAATTCAACAATACTATGCAGAAAAATATGGTATTGCTAAAATGCCTGAAAAAGAGGGTTTAAAAATTCCTGACATGCTAGATGCAGCTATTGAAGGAAAGATAAAAGCTTTATATATTATGGGTGAGGATACAATTATGACAGACCCCAATTCTTATCATAGTATTAAAGCATTTGAAAATTTAGAGTTAATTGTGGTTCAAGAATTATTTATGACCGCCACTTCAGAAATGGCAGATGTAGTTTTACCCGCTTCATCTTATTTTGAGAAAAATGGGACATTTACCAATGGAGAAAGACGTGTACAACGTGTTAATAAGGTTATTGAACCTATAGGCAATACAAAACCAGATGGCCAAATTATAATTGACATGATGCATAAATTAGGTTATGACCAACCCACAGGCTTAACTTATAATGCTGCCAAAATAATTGAAGAAATTGCTGATGTTATTCCTTTTATGAAAGGATTGACGTGGGAAGGTTTGGGTACAAACGGATTACAATGGCCCATTAAAGAAGATGGTACTGATACGAAAATGTTGCACATTGATGGAGCGTTTAAAAAAGGAAAAGGAACATTTCACCATTTCGATTTTGAAGAATCACCAGAAATTGTTGAACATGGTGCAAATTATCCTTTTATTTTAACCACTGGTAGAGAATTAGAACATTACAATTCAGGTACTATGACTCGAAGAACCGATAATCAGAGTATTTTATCTAAAGATTATTTAGAAGTTAATCCTAAAGATGCAAAAATAAAAGGCATTACAGATGAAGATATTGTACGGATATTTTCTGACAGAGGCAGTGTAAATATTCCGGTTAAAATATCGAAAAATGTAAAAAAAGGGATCTTAAGAACTACTTTTCATCAACCAGAAGTGTTTATCAATATAATAACAGGAAGTGTTGGTGATAAAGAAACGATGACACCTGAATACAAAGTGGTTGCGGTAGATTTTGAAAAAGTTTAAAGGATCAATTATGCCAACATTTAACTACGAAACTTTTAAATTCAAAGGTACTACTGTGAAAAAAGTATTAGATACCCTAGTGGTTGAAGCTGCTTTACAAATAAATATAAATAACGAAGCATATACGGTGGTAATGAGAACACCTGGTGATGACAATGCACTTATCAGGGGTTTATTATATGCAGAAGATATCTATAAAAGACCTGAGAATATTGATTTAAAGGTTATTGACATACAAGAAAATGGATTTAGCATTATTAATGCAACCATCTCAAAAGAAAAATTAGGAAAAGGTTATTTAAACAAACGCACCTTACTTTCAGTATCATCATGTGGTATCTGTGGCAAGCAAAAAATTGACGATATAAAAGTTGCTGGTGATAAACTTACAAATGAAGTAACTGTAACCCCGCATCAGTTGGAAAAATTACTCCTCCAAATGCAAAAACATCAAGATATATTCGACAAAACAGGTGGTTCACATGCCGCTGCCATTTTCGATAAAAAACATGAAATGATCGCTGTTCGTGAGGATATTGGTAGACACAATGCTGTTGACAAAGCAATTGGCAGTTTGTTAGATCAAAATAAATTAAAAGAAGCTTCACTGTTAATGGTGAGTGGAAGGGTCTCCTACGAAATCATATCAAAGGCATTTATAGCACATATACCTACTGTAGTGTCAGTATCCGCTAGCTCTTCATTAGCTGTTGATTTTGCTAAAGAATTTGGAATGAAACTTATTGGATTTTGCAGAGATGATAATGCCACCTATTACACTTAAAATAATAGAAATCAACCTTTTAATTAAATTTAAAACATTAGAGATTACGCATTAAAAACCCCCATGGCATCGTATTTATCCATGCGTTCTTTAATTAATTTTTTAATGGTGAGCTTGCTTAATTCAGCGTAGGTTTTAACAATTTGCTTCTCTACAATTGCAAAAGCTTCGGCTCTATTACTATGTGCACCTCCAAAAGGTTCTTTAATAATACCATCAATCAGACCTTGCTTTTTCATATCCTTAGCTGTTAACTTTAAAGATTCCGCAGCTTCTTCTTTATGATCCCAACTACGCCATAAAATTGACGAACAAGATTCAGGTGAAATTACAGTATACCAAGTGTTTTCCATCATATATACTCTATCTCCTACTCCAATTCCAACAGCTCCACCAGATGCACCTTCACCTATAACAATAGCAATAATAGGTGTTTTTAAAATGGTCATCTCAAAAATATTTCTAGCAATAGCTTCACCTTGCCCACGTTCTTCAGCTTCTAAACCAGGATAAGCACCAGGAGTATCAATTAACGTAACTACAGGAATACCAAACTTTTCAGCCATTTTCATCAATCGTAATGCTTTACGATACCCTTCAGGGTTTGCCATTCCGAAATTTCTAAACTGTCGTGTTTTGGTATTAAATCCCTTTTGTTGACCAATAAACATATACGATTGATCACCAATCTTTCCTAAACCACCAATCATGGCTTTATCATCTTTTACATTTCTATCGCCGTGCAACTCCATAAAAGTCCCTTTTGTCAATGCTTTTATAAAGTCTAATGTATAAGGTCTAGAAGGGTGTCTTGATAATTGAACACGTTGCCAAGCAGTCAGATTTTTATAAATATCTGTACGTGTTTTCACTAATTTTTTTTCTATTTGCTCACAAGTTTCTGTAACATCTACATCACTTTCCTTACCTATAATCAAGCATTTAGATAGCTGTTCTTCTAATTCTTGTATAGGTTGTTCAAAATCTAAGTATTCCATAAAACTCATTTAGTTGATAATACAAATATATAGAAACTATTTTACCATATAATAAAACAGTGAAAAAATACTTTAAATGATTTATTATCAAGTAATACTTTATGAACTATTGTTACATTTGCAAAAGCAATGTCTAGAAAAATACAAATCATTATCTTTGATTATCATAAAACCTTTTATTAATGGAGCGTTCAATTATACTTACCAATACAGAAATACAGCATAAAATTAGAAGAATGGCTTTTCAGATTTACGAATCGAATGCGAATCAAAAAGACGTTGTTATCGCTGGAATTGCAAATAATGGATTTGTTTTAGCAAAACAATTAAAAACAATTTTAGAAGAAATTTCACCAATCAAAGCTACTGTTTGCGAAGTTATTATAAACAAAAGAAAGCCGTTAAGTCGTGTTGAAACTTCACTTCCTGAAAGTGATTATAAAAATAAATCATTAATCTTGGTAGATGATGTTTTAAACTCAGGAACTACGTTAATGTACGCCGTTAAACATTTTCTAGATGTACCGTTAAAGCAATTTAAAACTGCGGTATTGGTAAATAGAAACCATAAAAAGTATCCTATAAAAGCAGATTTCAAAGGGCTATCACTTTCAACATCTATACAAGAGCATATTGCTGTAGAAATTGAAGACGGTAAAATGATTGCTTATTTAGATTAAGTTAGTGACACTGTTTACAATTTAAACTTACGGGACATATTAATACTTCTTGAAATGTACTCTATTAATAAAAGGGCAAATCTATTAGTGCTTTTTTAAAGCAGTATCCTCTAAACGAATCAATATCTCTTCAGCAATTTCTTCCATACCTTTATTATCAATTAAAACAGAATGCTGTGCTTGTTGGTAATACTGAGTACGTTCAAATAAATGTTTGGCAATAAATTCTTTTAGTTTATCATTGGGTATTGACGCTATTAAGGGTCTACTTTCTTTATTCTCAGATTTTGATAATGTAGTATAGGTGTTTTGCAATGAAGATTTTAAATAAACAGAAGTTGAAAATTCATTAACTAAATCTATATTTTTTCCATAACAAGGTGTTCCACCTCCTAAAGCGAGCACAAAAGATTCTTCATTTTTCAATAATTCTTCCAAAAATTGCGTCTCTTTTTTACGAAAATAGATCTCTCCTTTCGTTTTAAAAAGCTCAACAATACTTAAATTTTCCTTTTTTTCGATGAAATCATCCAAATCTATAAAGGGAATTTGCACTTTTTTGGCAATAATTCTTCCAATTGAGGACTTTCCACTTGCCATATATCCTATAAAAACTAACTTCATAAAAACTTATTTGTCTTATAATATGTAGGTTACAAATATCGTGTAAATTTTTTTTAAAAATAGCTTGCAGAATAAATATTAGATATTATATTTGCAACCGCAATCACAAAGATATGCAATTACAATGACCTGGTAGCTCAGTTGGTAGAGCATCTCCCTTTTAAGGAGAGGGTCCTGGGTTCGAGCCCCAGCCCGGTCACCATTTATTATCAAAAAAAGTTAAGCTATTTTAGCTTAACTTTTTTTTGTTTAGGCACATGTGGCGGAATTGGTAGACGCGTTAGCTTGAGGGGTTAATGTCCATTAGGACGTGCAGGTTCAACTCCTGTCATGTGCACAATGTATTTTTTTGTATCTTATAGAAGTAAATTACCTTTATTTTACTGCTTATTTTAATCGAACTTTAGCAAGATCTAGTAAACAATTAAAATAAAATGTTAATTTATTACAAATGGAACCTTTTTTGTAATCCATTTACAAAATAATTTATTTAATTATTAGTATTATTGCCTTATGCAAAAACTATTACCCACTTTACTTACTCTTTTTTTGTTTGTTAGCTTTTTAAATGCTCAAGATAAAGACGTTTCAGACACACAGAGCCCTGTTAAAATATTAAAAGGTAGAATTATTGATGTAAATGACAAAACGGCCTTACAAAGTGCCAATATCGTTAATTTAAATACAGCAGTAGGTACAATTACAAATTCAAGCGGTAATTTTGAAATTCCTGCTCATGCAAATGACACTTTACACATTTCTTATCTGGGTTACCAATCCATAAAATTGAAAATTACCAATGATTTACTTAGAGGAAATGAGTTAGAAATTGCCATTCATGAAAAAACAATAGATATAGACGAAGTAACTGTTAAGGCTCATAACTTAATAGGCGTATTAGAAATAGATGCGAAAAATGTGCCTATGGATAAATTTTCTAGAATCCATATTGAAGGTTTACCACAAACCTATGAAATAGGAAAACCTCAAGGCAAAGAATATACTGGCGTTGGAGGAGCTTTGTTTAACCCTGTTGATTTTTGGTATACTAAGTTCGGTAAAAAGCCAAAAGAACTTAAAAAACTAAGAAAACTAAAAGAGCAAGACAACTCTCGTGACATGATGGAAGGAAACTTCAGTAGAGAAATTCTTATGGACTATATGGATATGAGCAGGAAAGAGCTTGACGACTTATTAAAAGAATGTAATTACTCTTCTAGTTTCACTAAAAAAGCTAGCGATTTACAGATAATTGAAGCGGTGTTAGAATGCTACGAGAACTATCGAGCTATTAAAGAAGGGACAGTATCTAAAGAAAAAGTAAGGGTTAATAATCAAGAGAAGAATTAATAACCGATGTTCCGTTAATATATAAACAAAAAAAAAGGAGGTCAATTGACCTCCTTTTTTTTTGTTTATATATGTTTGTTTAATTATCTCCTAAAATTAGAGGCAACCCATCTTTGCTACTTCCTAAAATAACAACCTTAGAATTTGGCGATTTAGCAAGATCCAGAGTGGCGTCGATACCCTTATCCTGTAGAATTTTATCAGTTAAAGAGGCACTTAAGATCTTATTTGCATCTGCTTTACCTTGAGCTTCAATAATTTGACGTTGAGCTTCTTTATCAGCCGTAACTAATCTAAATTCATATTCTAAAGATTCTTGTTCCTGTTTTAATTTACGCTCAATGGCATCTTTAATTGTTTCTGGTAGCGTTACATCTCTTACCAAGATCTCATTAATTAAAATATGTTGGTCGGTTATTATTTTTTTACTTTCATCAAAAATCTCTGTCTGTATCGCATCTCTTTTACTAGCATACAACTGCTCTGGAGTATAACGTCCAACTACACTTCTTGCAGCAGAGTAAATTGTAGGTAATAAAATCCTTTTAACATAATCAGTTCCAATTTGCTGATGAAGTTTACCCAGTTCTGGAACTTCTGGTTGATACCAAATTGATACTTCTAATTGAATATCTAATCCATTAGAAGATAATACTTTCATTTTTTCAAAAGCTTCTTGTCTTCTTATTTCATAAACATATACTTTATTCCATGGTGCCACAACATGAAACCCCTCACCCATTGCAGGTTGGTCCGTTACCACACCTCCACCAAAGCGTTTCCAAAGCACTCCAGCTTCACCGGCATCTATTGTTACAGCAGATTTAGAAATAAATATTATGGCGATAATTACCAAAAATATAATTGGTAAAATTGCCTTGGGTAATTGTAATTGATTGCTACTCATCGTATTTAGTTTTTTTTATTAAATAATCGTCTATTTTCATCAAATTTACGATTTTAAAACCATTTCAAAGAGCTTTAACACTTGTCTTTGTATTCACAATCCTCATCAGACGTTTCTAATTCAAGTGTGATATGTTCTAAATCAAATTCATCATACAGTAATTTCCTTACTTTCTTTTTAATAGCCCTTGTTTCTACTAAGGTCAGTAAATCGTTTTTCAATGAAAGATGAACCGTACATAAGTTGTATTCACCATCTAAACTCCATATATGACAATCGTGAATTTCAGTAATTTCGGGTAACATTTTTAATTTTTCACGAACAGCTTCTAATGACAAATCTCTCGGTGTTCCTTCCAAAATTACCCATAAAGCTTCTTTTATGTTCTTAAAAACATTAAAAAGAATAAAGAGAGCTATTAAAAGAGACAAGATAGGATCTAAAATTGGTACATCCCAAAACTGCATTACAATACTCGCTATTAATACAGCAACCCAACCCAACACATCTTCCAACAAATGAAGTGAAACTACGCGTTCGTTTAATGATTTACCTTGTTTCAGCTTAAATACTGCCGCTCCATTCACTATAATTCCTAAAATAGCCAACCACATCATTCCCTTAGCATCTGCTTGCTGCGGATCTATTATTCCAGAAATTGCTTCTCTAATAATAAAGACTGAACCTACTACCAAAACTATGGAATTGATAATTGCCCCTAATAAGGAAAATCTTTTATACCCGTAAGAATACTTTTTAGTAGCCTTTTTATTCGATAATTTTTGAAAATACCAAGAAAGGCCTAAACTAAAACTATCGCCTAAATCATGCAACGCGTCTGAAGTTATAGCCAAACTATTAGTATAGATACCGCCAATAAATTCTATAATGGTGAATATTAAATTTAAGAAAAAAGCAACTTTTATATTTCCTGTATTGTGATGATGATGTGAATGGTTGTGTGCCATAAGTACTTATTTTTATAATAAGACGTCAATTGTTTGTAAAAGATGCCTAATCGACCTTATTGAGCCGCATAATAATATTCCGAATTTTCTAAAAATGTTTTGAATGTAACCGTTTTATGATCATTCTTTATGCGACTTTTTACGTAAAATCGAGATGTATCACGATCCCATCCTAAAACGATGCTTTTACACATAACAACTGAATTTAATTGATAAACACTATTCAAGTATTTTAAAAGTGTACTTAAATCCTCAATTTTTTCAAACTGATTATCTTCTTTAAGAAATTGATCAATGATCTTTTTATCTTTTGACGAAATAGCCTCTATTTTTTCCTCTACTAAGGATGATAACGTATTCTCTTCGTTTAGATTTTTAACCATTACATTGATGAAATTAAATAAAAACAAATTATCATCTTTATATTCTGAGAATCTATATGTTAATATATCTCCCTTATTAACCAATCCGAAAGGGACTAATTTTAAGTTCAAGTGCGTATCTGTACTTTTTCGTGGAATTGCAGCTTCAATATAAAAACAAGTATACCCTATTGATGAAGTATTAATGGTATCAGAAATAAAATCTGAAATCCCAAAATTGTTCGGCAATATATCTTCTAAAAATCTATTTGAAGATAAACTTCTATTGAAATAATGATTTACCGTATTTTTTAAGAAGGTATATTCATTATTTTTATCTTTAAATGCTCCAACGGCAGTTTTCAAATAGAATCTATTAATTTCTAAATAGCCGTTCTTAGCATCATTAATCAAAACATTGGAATTCATAGTGTTTGACCATTCCTCCCACTCTTGCCAACCTTTATTATCTATAAAGTTTTGAACTTTGCCATTATAGCCCTCAAGATCATACTTATCTAATACCTGTTGCCATAATTGTATTTCTAAAGATTCATTCTGCTGGGAATATCCAAAATTATATAAAAACGAAATAAGTAAAATACTAAACAAGAAGTGTAATTGATTAAAT
The DNA here is from genome assembly GCF_003449015.1 of Aureibaculum luteum. GTDB lineage: Bacteria > Bacteroidota > Bacteroidia > Flavobacteriales > Flavobacteriaceae > Aureibaculum > Aureibaculum luteum. The sequence goes on from NZ_QRGD01000004.1 coordinate 314,536, forward strand.
TTTTCCATAATATTTCCTTATAAACCATTCTAAACTCAAACTCAATAGAGTTAATGCCAACAGCCATTTCCAATCAATTAATGATTGTATTTTCTCTTTACTTTTCTGGATAATTTTATATCTATTGTCACTCGTCAATTTATTTAACAACTTTTCAAATTTATCAATATGTGTAAAATCACCACCAGTAGAAGTTGCTAAAAGTTTTAAATCTTTTGTGTTAGCGGATGATAACTGCTGTTCAATATCAAATGGCAAAACTGAGAAACTACCATATTTTATACTGCTTTCATCCTCTGTTTTTACAGAAAAGCTATAATCACCTGGCTTTAAATCTTTAAAAACCACCTCATAATGATTACTCTTTAACGTAAATGGTATTTTAGTTGTTTCTTTTGTAGCCTTATTGGTTGCTGTTAAAACTAAACTCCCCTCATTATCAAAAACATAGGTAGCATCAAAATATTGAGCTTTAATAACTACATCTCTATTTGCATAATTAAATGGGGCATATTCAATCTCTAATCGATCATACTTTCTTGTTGATGATAAATATTGCACTAGCTTATTAAAGAAATTATCAAACTGCTTAAATGAATTATCCTCCACGTGCTTTTGCATTCTCCATTTCCAAATATCACTACCTAATAATATTGCCCCTCTTCTATCATCTAAAGAAAAAGTTGTCAATAAAGGATTTTTAGTTTCAAAATTTGAAATACGTTGAAAAAGAATTGTTTTATGTGGTACTTTAAATTTTATTTCTCCAAAATATCCTTTCAGCGGAGTAAGGTCTGAAAACTGAATATCTTCAGTAATAAACTCATCATAGTCTTCATTATAAACCGGCACATAACTTTCTATTTTTGACACATAATTTTTAGTGAAAAAAGGCTGAGCACTATTTAAAAAATTCCATTGAGTTGCCGCACCTGTTATTACAAAAATATTGGCTTTAACCGCTTCAATATCTTTAAATATTTTATTAAACTTATTATTTGGCTGGTACAATATAATTAACTGATAATCTTTATACTGAATATTTTTATTTAGATTATTTTCTACAACTACCTTATGCTGTTTATTTGAAGATATAGATCCACTTATCATACCTATATCTGGATGATTAACAGCACTCAATACTAAAATTTTAGCTTGCTCATTTACAACTTCTAAGCTAAAATTATTATTATTATTAATTGTGTTTTTTTCATTATTTAGGGGTGATATGGTACACGTATAATTTTGTATTCCTATACGGTTAGCTCCTAAATTAAATTGAACTTTCTGAGAAGAATCTTCGTTAGAAAAATTTAATATTTTTCTAAAAACTACTTTACCGTTTTGCGACACCGTAAAGTTTTGTTTTACATTTTTACCTCCATCATAATTAACAAAAATCTCTACAGGAAAATTATTATTAAGATTAGCGTAAGAGTTTACATTTACCTGAGTTATTTTTAAATCATCATATTGTAAAGTATCACCAACAACTACCGGGTAAATAGGATATTTCGCCTTATAATAGGCATAATTTGACCCTTGCGTTTGATTACCATCTGTAATTAAAATAGTTGGGGTAACAATTTCCTTATGCAGTGTTTGAAGGTCTTGCAACGGCTTTACTATATTAGTTTCCGAAACATTAAATGCAAAAGTATCTTGCTCCTTTAAAATATCTGAAATTGCATAAAATTTAAGATCAAACTTTTCGTTAAGGGCGTTATTCTCTTTTATTTCAGTAATAAATGATGTCACTTTTTCTTCTGCCTTAGCATATGCTATAGAAGTAGAATTATCTACCAACACATTTAACACAGGTTGAACATTTTCGATTACATTCGATTTAATCTTTGGATTTATCAAAAGAACCAACAAAGAAAAAATAGATAAGAACCGTAAAAAGGTTAATAAAATATTGGTCCTACTGCGATCTTTGTTCTTATAGTAATACTGAAAAAAAGCCATCATTAAAGCAATGATGGCGGCTAGAAGTATTAAAAAAATAGTGTTTGATGACACCGATTTTAATTATTAGTTATTTAAAAGTATTGAATATGCTATTAATGTAATTAAAACGCCACTTATGTTAGCATTCCACCATCAACATTTAACGTTTGACCGGTGATGTAACTAGACATATCAGAAGCTAAAAAGACACATGCATTAGCAATATCTTCTGGCGTTCCTCCACGTTTTAATGGAATACCTTGTCTCCACCCCTTTACAGTTTCCTCAGGTAACGCTGCTGTCATTTCTGTTTCAATAAACCCTGGAGCTATAGCATTACAACGTATATTTCTAGAACCTAACTCAAGAGCAACGGACTTTGTAAAACCTAAAATTCCTGCTTTTGATGCTGCGTAATTTGATTGTCCCGCATTACCTTTTACTCCAACGACAGAACTCATGTTTATAATTGAACCCGAACGCTTCTTCATCATAGGCTTTATAACTGCCTTAGTCAAATTAAAAACTGACTTTAAGTTTACTTCAATTACTTTATCGAAATCTTCTTCAGAAATACGTAGCAAGAGATTATCTTTAGTAATACCTGCATTATTTATTAAGACATCTATGGTACCAAACTCACTAATCACATCAGCGGCTAATTGTTGAGCGGCATCAAAGTTTGCAGCATTTGACTGAAAACCTTTCGCTTTTACACCATAGGATTGCAATTCCTTCTCTAATGCATTGGCAGCTTCAACCGAAGCGTTGTATGTAAAAGCTATATTAGAACCTTGTTTTGCAAAAACTTCCGCGATACCTTTTCCTATACCTCGTGAGGCACCTGTAATTAATGTAGTTTTATTTTCTAGTAGTTTCATTTAAATATTTTTATAACATTCAAATATAAGAAAATACTTTAGCTTGAAATAAAAAAACCATCATCTAAATAGATTAGACAATGGTTTTTCTTAGAATAAATATTGTTATTGCTTAACGGGCGTTATTTTATAATTAAATAAATAATCTACATCAAGCTCCGTAACTTTACCTAACTTCTTCAAGGCCTCAACATTTAAATCTTTTTTATTGCCAATTACCAATGTCGTATATTTCTTTCCTTTAATATTCGTGTTAAAGAAATTAGACAAATCCTTTAAAGTAATATTCTGTACTTCATTATAAATTTCCTCCCTATTATCATAATCTAATCCTCGGTTCTTTAACCTTTCATAACTCCAAAAAATATTAGATTTGGTAATACGTTCAGCTGCTATTTGTTTTAACACAGCTTCTTTGGCGGAATTAAACTGCTTATCTGCTTCTGGCATATTATTCATTAATTCTAACATAGCGTCAACTGCTTGAGGCAACTTATTAGCTTGTGTACCCACATAACCATAAATATAATTAGAATCACCTTTTTTACTTGCATCTGAATAGGCTGCAAAAGCAGAATACGCTAATGATTTAGATTCTCTAATCTCTTGAAAAACAATAGATGACAAACCACTACCAAAATAAGAATTAAAAACTCTGGATAAGGCCAATTCTTTTGGATCAAACTGTTTTCCTTTAGAAAGGAAAATCAATTCAGATTGCACCATATCATAATCTGTGAAATAGACTTGCTCTCCTGTTTCTTTTTCAACGTACTCTATAGGTGTTGGGTAATCTTTCAAATTTTCAGGTACACTATGAGCGGTATTCATTGCACCAACTGCAGCATCTACATCTTTACCATAATAAAATACACGTTGCTTATAACTTTTTAAGTCTTTTAATAAGTTTACCAAATCCGTTGGACTAATTGCATATAATTCTTCAGCTGTAAAGATATTTCTTAAACGAGAATTTTCACCGTACTTAGCGTAACTGAACAATCCATTCCATAAGATGTTTCCTTTTTGAGTTTTACTATCTACCCTATCTTTTAAGATCTTTTCTACATACTTCTTGTATGTTTCTTCATTCGCTTCTGAATGATCCCACAAGTCTTCTAACAAATCTAAACCTTTATCTAGGTTTTCATTTAATCCTGATATATAAACATAAGATTTATCCCCTTGTGCTTGAACACCGTAAGACACTCCAAGTTTATAAAATTCTTTTTTAAGATTTTCTGGCGATAACTTCTCTGTTCCTAAAAAGTCTAAATAACCAACAGCTAATGACAATTGTTTATTACTATCACTTCCCATATCAAAAATAATATTCAAATCAAAAAGGTCATTATTTTTATTCTCTACATAATCAACATTTATACCACTAGATAAGGTTGTCTGTTTTATTTCATTTTTGTAATCGACAAATCTTGGTTTTAAATCCTGCGACACTTCGGTATTAAATTGCTTTACGTAATCAGATTGCATATCTCTATTAACTTCTATTGGCGTAATACCAGGGTTTTCAACTTTTACGATAGACTTATCTTCACCTTTACGCTTATAAGTAAGTACATAATTATTCGTATAGAAATTATTAGCAAAATCAACCAATTGTTGTTTTGAAATCTTTTTAAGATCGTCTAAGAACTTTACTTTGTTAGCCCAATCTTCATGATGTATAAAAGCATCATAGTACATCGAAGCTAAAGCACTATTATTTTCGTATTGTCTTGTTCGACTCAATTTTAAATCATTTACCACAGCCTCAATCATCCAATCTTCGAATTCTCCTTTTTTTAATTTTTCAATTTGCTCTAAAAGTAAATCTTTCACCTCATCTAATGTCTGCCCTTCTTTTGGACTACCTGTAAATGAATGATACCCATAATCATTTAAAAAAGTTGGTGAACAACTTGCGTTTTGAACTGCCTGTTTTTGATTTAAGTTTAGGTCGATTAAACCAGCTTCTCCATTTGCCAAAATCATATCGGCAAGTGTCATTAATTTCTCTTCCTCGGTACCTACTCCTTGAGATCGAAATGCTACTGAAACACTTTCTGAAGTTGGTCCAAACACTTCATTAACAATAGGAGAAGTTATAGGCTCTTCTTTTGGTAAAGTTGGATGAGAAACCTCTTTATTTTCTAATTTTCCAAAAGTTTCATTAACTTTTTTAATAGTTTCTTCAAAATTGATATCACCAACCAATATCAATGCCATATTATTTGGAACATAATACTTATTAAAATAGTTATGGATTGCAATCATAGAAGGATTTTTCAAATGCTCTGCCGTACCGATAGTAGATTGTTGACCATAAGGATGATTTGGAAATAATCCCTTTAACATGGACGCATAAATTTTTCTATAATCATTATCTTGACCTCGATTAAACTCTTCGAAAACCGCTTCAAGTTCTGTATGAAATAAACGCAATACCAATTGGCTAAATCGCTCTCCTTCTAAGCTTAACCATTTATTCAACTCATTAGAAGGAATTTTATTATGATAGACCGTTTCCTCAAACCAAGTATGTGCATTTGTACCTTGAGCACCAATAGAAGCTGTCATTTTATCATATTCATTGGCAATAGCAAATTTTGAGGCTTCTAAAGAAACACTATCAATTTTCCTATAAACGTCCTTTTTCTTATCAGCATCCGCTTCAGCTTTATGCTCCTCATATAAATCTGAAATTTGAGATAAATATTCTTGTTCTGTTTCCCAATCAGCGGTTCCAAACTCTTCAGTTCCTTTAAACAGCATATGCTCTAGATAATGAGCTAAACCAGTAGTTTCTTTAGGATCATAATTTGAACCTGCTCTAACAGCAATGTATGTTTGAATTTTTGGTTCGTCCGTATTTTTACTTAAATAAACTTTTAATCCATTTTCTAAAGTATATAAGCGTAACCCAGTCGGATCGTTATTAACTTTTTCGTAATTAAAATTGTTGGCATCCGTTTGTTTTTCAGCAGTATAATCGCCTTTTTCACTTGAATTACCTTTACAACCAATTAATACAGTTAAAAAAGCAAACATAAATAAAAGATGTATTCTTCTCATTTTAAAAATTTTAGTTTGTTGAATGTGTTTCCCAAATATACCCAATAGTATTAATTAGAATTAAAAATTTAACATAAACAGCCTAATTTTAACAATTTACGTCTCATAATTAATAATAAATCATAAAAAAAGCCTGTTTGAATATTCAAACAGGCTTTTTTTATGATTTTACTGGTTTAATTTTAGATTACTCCTAAAACTTCAGCAACCTTTAAGCCAATTTCAGCTGGAGAATCAACTACGTGAATACCATTTTCTGCTAAAATTTTCATTTTAGCTTGAGCCGTATCATCACTTCCACCAACAATAGCACCAGCATGTCCCATAGTTCTTCCTTTAGGAGCTGTTTGACCTGCAATAAATCCGATTACTGGTTTTCTATTACCATCTGCTTTAATCCATCTCGCTGCATCAGCTTCTAATTGACCTCCAATTTCACCAATCATAACTATACATTCAGTTTCATCATCATTCATCAATAACTCAACGGCCTCTTTAGTGGTTGTACCAATTATTGGGTCACCACCTATTCCTATTGCTGTAGTAATACCTAAACCTTGTTTTACAACCTGATCTGCTGCTTCATAAGTTAAAGTACCTGATTTAGATATAATACCTACTTTGCCTTTTTTAAATACAAAGCCTGGCATAATACCTACCTTGGCTTCACCAGGAGTAATAACACCTGGACAGTTAGGGCCAATTAATCTACAATCTCTATCTTGGATATAAGCTTTTACTTTTACCATATCTGCCACAGGAATTCCTTCCGTAATACAAATAATTACTTTTATTCCCGCTTCGGCAGCTTCCATAATTGCATCTGCAGCGAAAGCTGGCGGTACAAAAATGATACTTGTATCAGCGTTTGCTTTTGCAACTGCTTCTGATACTGTATTATAAACAGGTCTATCTAAATGTTTTTGGCCACCTTTACCTGGCGTTACACCACCAACTACATTGGTGCCATATTCTATCATTTGAGTAGCATGAAATGTACCCTCACTACCTGTAAATCCTTGGACAATTACTTTTGAATCTTTATTTACTAAAACGCTCATTTTTAGTTATTGGTTATTAATTATTATATCAATTGCTTCAAATTCTTTAACACAAAAGTAATTCTTACAACTAACTTTAAAAAATTATTAGGATTAAATATTATTTACTTTACTAATTAGTTCAGGCAACAACCTTATTCCTGCCAACTCTCTGTATTTCTTTCTAGCTTCGTCACATGGTGATCCAAAATAAGATTTACCACCTTCTAAATCTCCGCCCACACCAGATTGTGCATAAACAATTGCTTTTTTACCTATTGTAATTCCACTTATAACACCTACTTGGCCCCATAATGTAACTTCGTCTTCTAAAACAGTACATCCTGCAATACCAACATGTGAAGCTATCAAACACTTTTTACCAATTACAGTGTCGTGTGCAATTTGAACCTGATTATCAATTTTTGTACCTTCCTTGATATGCGTATTACCTGTTACACCTCTGTCAATAGTACAAGAAGCCCCAATATCTACATTATCTTCTATGATTATACTTCCACAGGATATTAATTTATCAAATCCCGTTTCCCTATTTTTATAATAAAAAGCATCTGAACCCAAAATAGTACCCGCATGTATAGTAACATTATCGCCAATGGTACATCCATCATAAATAACAACATTGGGATGGATAAGACAATTTTTACCAATTTTCACATTATTACCTAAAAACACATTAGGTTGAATAATTGTTCCTTCACCAATTATAGCAGAATCTGAAATCGCTTTATCTGCTTTTTGAAAAGGATTGAAATATTTGGCAAGTTTACTGAAATCACGAAAAGGATCGTCCGATATTAACAATGCTTTACCTTCTGGACAAGCCACATTTTTATTAATTAAAACTACTGATGCCGCAGAATTTAATGCCTTTTCATAATATTTAGGATGGTCTACAAATACAATATCACCTTCTTTAACAACATGAATTTCGTTCATTCCTAAAACAGGAAAATTTGAATCACCAACAAACTCACTATTAATGATTTGTGCTATTTTTTTTAAAGTATAAGTTTTAGAGAATTTCATGTAAAAAATTTAATTCATCAGTTTAAAAGAACCTATTATACCTTTAAAGGTTTCCTCGTATTTATTCAGTTTCTCTAATAAAGTCCACGTCATAATCATGTACACATTTTCTTTCCCTTCAACATATCCCATAACATAACCTATATCGTCACCATCCAAACTTCCCTTCATCATAATTTGTCTTGCATCTAAACCTCCAATTTCTTTCAAATTATAAGGAATTACCTGCTTATTTGTCAAGCTCTCTGTAATAAAATTTGTTTGAGCTCTACTATAATTATCTATAAAAGAAATAGCATCATCATACTCATTATACTCTTTAAAAGAATCAATAAACTCTTGCTTATTTTCGTAAATAACAACCGTATATGTTTCCTTATAAATATTGGCATATTGTAAAGAAGCATCATCGTTCAAATTACTTAACTTCTTCATGTAACTCGGTAAAGATAATTTGAATAAACTATCTGTCACAACCTCATTGTAATCAGAAGGTTCTAATTTTTCTATTGTAGCATTTGAACCTGAATTGATAACTCCTTTAATTATCTCCTTACAAGAAAACAAGCTCAATAATAAAAAAACAACAACTATTTTCTTCATGTTTCTTAATTCGTCACTCTTTCTTGATAGGTACCCTTTTCTGTTTCAATTTTTATTTTGTCACCTTCATTAATAAATAACGGAACGTTTACACTTGCTCCAGTCTCAACTGTTGCTGGCTTTGTAGCATTGGTAGCCGTATTACCTTTTACACCTGGTTCTGTTTGTGTAACTTCTAATATGACACTAGCAGGCATTTCTACAGCAAGGGGTAATTCATCTTCTGCACGAACTACAATTGTTACAGTTTCACCTTCTTTCATCAAATCTGGACTGTCTAAAATATCTTTTTGAAGAGCAATTTGAGAATAGTCATCATTATTCATAAAATGATATGTAGCATCACCCTCTTTATATAAATATTGATATTTACGTGTTTCAACACGTACTTCTTCTATTTTATGTCCGGCTGAAAAAGTATTATCTAATGTTTTACCATTGGTTAAACTTTTCATTTTAGTACGTACAAAAGCAGGACCTTTACCCGGTTTTACGTGTTGAAATTCTGTTATTTTAAAAGTATCATTATTATATACGATACATAATCCTTTTTTTATATCTGATGTAGTTGCCATAAATTTTATTAATTATTACTAAAATATCCCTTCATAATTCCTCGTTGAGAATCTCTTATAAATTGAAGGATCTCATCTCTTTCTGGGGTTGCTTCCATTTCCGCCTCAATAATTTGAGCCCCTTGTGAATTATTATAATTTTTTTGATATAATATTCTATAAATATTCTGAATTTCTCTAATTTTTTCTGAACTAAAACCTCTTCTACGTAAACCTACAGAATTAATACCAACATAAGAAAGCGGCTCTCTAGCAGCCTTTACAAAAGGAGGTACGTCTTTACGAACTAAAGAACCTCCGGTAACAAAAGCATGCTGACCTACAGAAACAAATTGATGCACTGCAACCAATCCTGCCAAGATCACATTATCACCAATAGTAACATGGCCTGCTAATGTAGAATTATTAGAAAAGATACAGTTATCGCCGATCAAACAATCATGAGCAATATGGCAATATGCCATTATTAAACAATTTTCCCCTATAACCGTTTTCATTCTATCAGACGTTCCTTTATTAATCGTCGCACATTCTCTAATAGTGGTATTGTCACCAATAACAACGGTCGTTTCCTCACCTTGATATTTTAAATCTTGAGGAATTGCAGAGATTACTGAACCGGGAAAAATATTACAATTTTTTCCAATTCTGGCTCCTTCCATTATCGTAACATTTGACCCAATCCATGTTCCGGAACCAATAGTAACATTATTATGAATAGTTGTAAAAGGTTCTACAACAACATTTTTGGCAATTTTAGCCCCTGGATGAATATAAGCGAGTGGTTGGTTCATAATTACTCCGTTCTTTTTACAATTTGTGCCATAAGTTGTGCTTCTACAACTAATTTATTATTAGCATATCCATAAGCTTGCATATGGCAAATACCTCTTCGTATTGGTGAAATTAGTTCTGCTTTAAATATAAGTGTATCTCCTGGTAAGACTTTTCGTTTAAATTTAACATTATCCATTTTCATGAAATATGTTAAATAGTTCTCAGGATCAGGCACAGTGCTTAACACTAAAATACCACCCGTTTGAGCCATAGCCTCAATTTGTAAAACTCCTGGCATTACTGGTGCTCCAGGAAAATGCCCCACAAAAAAATGTTCATTCATTGTAACATTTTTTACACCAACTACTGTTTTATCAGTTAACTCTAAAATCCTATCTATTAATAAAAATGGAGGCCTATGTGGTAAAATATCCATTATTTGATGAATATCCATTAAAGGTGGTTCATTTAAATCAAACTTAGGAACGTTATTTCGTTTTTCAATTTTGATAATTTTTGATAATTTCTTAGCAAACTGTGTATTCACTCCATGCCCTGGTTTGTTCGCTATGACCTTACCTCTTATTTTTACACCAACCAAAGCTAAATCGCCAATAACATCTAAAAGCTTATGTCTCGCAGCTTCATTTGGATAATGCAATGTCAAATTATCAAGAATCCCATTAGGTTTAACAGCTATTGCTTCTTTATTAAATGCCTTTCTTAATTTTTCCATTGTTTCAGGAGAAATTTCATTATCAACATAGACAATAGCATTATTTAAATCGCCTCCTTTAATTAAATTGTTATCCAATAACATTTCAATTTCATGTAAGAAACTAAAAGTTCTTGCAGAAGATATCTCCTCTTTAAAATCAGTTATTTTCTTTAAAGTTGCATTTTGAGTTCCTAAAACCTTTGTCCCAAAATCCACCATTGCAGTAACCTCATAATGATCTGCAGGCATTAAGATAATCTCACTCCCTGTATTTTCATCCTTATATGAAACTATTTCTTTTACTATATATTCCTCAACTTCTGCATCTTGTTCTTGTAAGCCTGCTTTTTCTAACGCCTCAATAAAAAACCAAGAAGAACCATCCATTATAGGTGGCTCCGGAGAATCTAATTCTATACAAATATTATCTATTCCCAATCCTACAACTGCAGCTAAAACATGCTCACTCGTTTGGATTTTAACCCCATTTTTCTCAATGTTTGTACCACGTTGTGTGTCCACAACATATTCTGCTCTTGCTTCTATAACAGGACTTCCTTCTAGATCAACTCTAGTAAAAGCAAAACCATAATTTTCTGGAGCAGGTTTAAACGTTAAATTAACCTGTTTACCAGTATGAAGACCTACACCTGAAAGTGAAATCTCTTTTTTTATTGTTTTTTGTTTATTGCTCATTAATTTCTTTTTGTGCATTTAACATTTTTTCTAACTCATCTATTCTATCCATTAATTTGGATAGATTTTTAAAATGTACATAAGATTTATTATAGTCTGCATAAGGTAATGCGGGACTTCCTTGTACAACTTCGTTATCTTTCAAGTTTCTACCAATGCCTGATTGAGCTTGTATACTCACGTTATCACCTATTTTAAGATGCCCAACGATACCTACTTGCCCTCCTATTTTACAGTTTTTTCCAATTTTGCTAGAACCGGCAATTCCTGTTTGAGCTGCAATTACGGTATTTTCATCAATTTCAACATTATGAGCAATCTGAATTTGATTGTCTAACTTCACACCCTTTCTAATAATTGTCGAACCTAGAGTAGCTCTATCAATAGTACTGCCCGAGCCTATTTCAACGTTATCTTCAAGAATAACATTACCCGTTTGCGGTATTTTACTATACACACCCTTTGAATCTGGAGTAAAACCAAAACCATCACACCCTACGATTACTCCAGGGTGAATTACACAATGTTTACCAATTACAGTTTCAGAGTTAATCTTTGAACCAGCGAATAGCATACTCCCCTCTCCTATGGTAACATTATCACCTATAAATACATTGGGATAGATTTTGACATAGTCTTCTATAATCACATTATTTCCTATATAAGCAAACGCACCTATGTAAACCTCTTTACCTAGTTTGGCAGAATCACTAATAAAATTTGGTCTTTCAATACCTGTTTTATTCAATTTCACCTGATTGTAAAACTCTAATAATTTCGAAAAAGCTTTATAAGAATCTTCAACCATAATTAAAGTTGCATTTATATCCTTTTCAGGTATAAAACTCTTATTTACTATGGCTATCGATGCATTTGTTGAATATAAAAATGAAGTATATTTAGGATTTGACAAAAAAGTCAACGACCCTTTACCTCCCTCTTCTATTTTTGAAAGTTTATAAACTTCAACTAAAGGATTACCTTTTATCTCCCCATGAAGTATTTCTGAGATTTGCTGTGCTGTAAATTTCATTGTTGCAAAAATATAAAAAAAGATTAACGATATGCTAAATATAAATTATGTTTTCAGTTTAATATAAAACTATGATTTGGGGTAATAGACAAAATGTTTAATTACAGGTTTAGTTAAAGCCAATAAATTCATATGGTCAGAAGCATCTGTCAAATCTTTAATTTGTCCATTTTTATACAAAATACTTATGGAGTCATGATGTAAATAATAAGCTTGGTTTTTAATAATACCCGTATCTGTAAAATAATGTTTTTCACACTTATCAGATGTACTCACTAATGTGACTTTTTCTTTTATTAGTTGAAGTTGTTCATCAGAAAACTCATCATCTTGTATAATAATTTTGGGTAATTTTCTATCTAATATTGAAGTACATAATGATGACAAAATGAAATCATCATTATGTCTCCATTCCTTTAAAGCCATAATTATATCATAATCATCAATCTGTGAAAAGTAGTTGAGTTTACTTTCATCAAACTTCATATTTTCATCAGCCTCCAAAAAAAACCTTAATGGTTTACTGCATGGTAAACTGGAACCGCTCAAAATTAGGCTCTTAGCTCTTTTTAAAATTTTAACCAACAAGTAATCAGCAACTAAACTAGTCTTATGTAAATAAACCATCCAATACATCAAACGCCTTGCGACTATAAATTTTTCTACAGAATAAATACCTTTTTCTTCTACAACCAAGTTATCATCTACGACCGTTAACATGGAGATTATTCGTTCAGCATTAATATTACCTTCTGTTACTCCTGTGTAAAAACTATCGCGTTTTAAATAGTCTAATCTATCTACATCAAGCTGACTAGAAATTAACTGATGTAAAAATTTTCTATGATAATTTCCTTTAAATATTTCAATAGCCAAACTTAACTTTCCTTGAAACTCATTATTGAGTTTCTCCATAAAAATAATAGAAATGTCTTCGTGCTTAATGCTTGTCACCAAACTATGTTCTAAGGTATGAGAAAAAGGACCATGACCAATATCGTGCAATAAAATGGCAATAAGAAGTGCCTGTTCTTCCTCTTTAGAAATTGCAATAGATTTATTTTTTAATATAGTTATCGTTTTATCCATCAGGTGCATCGCTCCTATTGCATGTTCAAAACGCGTATGATGTGCCCCTGGATAAACAAAAGATGACAAACCCATTTGAGAAATCCGCCTTAACCTCTGAAAATAAGGGTGTTCAATAATATCAAAAATTAATTCACTCGGAATGTTTATAAATCCGTAAATTGGGTCGTTAAAAATTTTAAATTTGTTCAATTGAATTTTTTTAAAATTACAACACAAAAATAGACGTTTAATTTTTAATCATTATATAAAAGGAATGAATGCAATCAAAATACTTTGGGTAGACGATGAAATTGAATTATTAAAACCACACTTATTATTTTTAGAGAAGAAAAATTATGACGTAAGTACATGTAATAATGGTGCTGAAGCGATTGAATGTGTAGACGATGGCAATTTTGATGTTGTTTTTTTAGATGAAAACATGCCCGGTTTATCTGGAATTGAAACACTAACTAAGATAAAAGCAAAATTACCAAATCTTCCAATTGTAATGATTACAAAAAGTGAAGAAGAATATATTATGGAAGAGGCTATTGGTTCTAAGATAGCTGATTACTTGATAAAGCCCGTAAATCCTAATCAAATTTTATTGAGTTTGAAGAAAAACTTGGACCATTCGAGATTGGTTTCAGAAAAGACCACTTCTACTTACCAACAAGAATTTAGACAAATATCTTTAGATCTTGCAATGGTAAACACTTATGATGAATGGATTGATCTTTATAAAAAATTAGTTCATTGGGAAATTCAATTGGAGTCAATTGATGATCCTGGAATGATTGAAATTCTTGAAAGTCAAAAAGAAGAAGCAAATTCTCAATTCTTTAAATTTATACAGAAAAATTACCAAGGATGGTTTGAAGGTGAAGAAAAACCATTACTTTCACATAATTTATTTGAGGAAATTATTGTTCCTCAAATAAAAAAAGAAAAAACATTACTTATTGTTATTGATAATTTACGTTTCGATCAATTACGCGTATTAGAACCAATCATTAACAATTATTATAAGAAAGAAGAAGAAATTTCTTTTTTCAGCATCTTGCCTACTGCGACGCAGTATGCTAGAAACGCAATATTCTCAGGATTAACACCTTTAGAAATGTCTAAAAAGCATCCTGACTACTGGAAAAATGATACTGATGAAGGCGGAAAAAATCTATTTGAAAATGAATTTTTAGAAGCTCAACTGAAACGTTTAAAATTAGATATTAAGCATGAGTACTTTAAAATTACAAGCATGCCAAAAGGACGTGACTTGGCAGCAAATTTCAAATCTATAAAAGACAATGATTTAACTGTTATTGTTTACAATTTTGTGGATATGCTATCGCACTCTAGGACTGAAATGGAAATGATAAAAGAGTTAGCCAGTGACGATAAAGCATATCGTTCTTTAACTTTAAGTTGGTTTAAAAACTCTCCATTATTAGAAATGATTCAAAAAGCCCAAGAGTACGGACTTAAATTAATAATTACTACAGATCACGGAACGATAAATACTAAAAAACCATCAAAAATTGTCGGAGAAAAAAGTATCAGCTCAAATTTGCGTTACAAAACTGGAAGAAGCTTAACGTATACTGATAAGGAAGTTTATGCGGTTAAAAACCCAGAAGACATTCAATTACCTTCAATTCACATGAGTAGCTCTTTTGTTTTTGCCAAAGAAGATTACTTTTTTGCTTATCCTAATAATTATAATCATTTTGTAAAATACTATAAAAACACATACCAACATGGTGGTGTTAGTTTAGAAGAAATGATTATACCTTGTGTTATAATGGACCCAAAGTAATTATTGACCGAAATCAGTAAGATAAACCCTATAATATTATTTTTTAAATAATATTATAGGGTTTATCATTATTAATTCTTTTATAAACCTGATAAAAATCAGTAATTATTAACAAATTTTCTGTCTTTGTTATCAAATTTTGAATAATTCTTAACAATTATTCATTATAAAATCCTCAAATTTGTGCTCTAATTTTACAATAAATGAAAAAGCATAATTTTAGTGCAGGACCTTCTATTTTACCACAAGAAGTTTTGCAAAAAGCCTCAGAAGCAATATTAAATTTTAATGATGAAAATTTATCATTAATAGAAATCTCGCATAGAAGTCCAGCCTTTGTTGCGGTAATGGAAAAAGCCAGCAATCTAGTTTTGGAGTTACTAAACCTTAAAAACAAAGGTTATTCTGCATTATTTTTACAAGGTGGTGCCAGTTTAGAATTTTTAATGACTCCTTATAATCTAATGAAAGAGGGGGGGAAAGCCGCTTATTTAGATACTGGAGCTTGGAGTTCAAAAGCTATCAAAGAAGCAAAATTGTTTGGTGATGTAGAAATAGTTGCATCTTCTAAAGATAAAAATTACAATTACATACCCAAAGGATTTGAAATACCAGTTGATGCTGATTACTTTCATTGTACAAGTAATAACACTATATATGGTACCCAAATGAAATCATTTCCGAAAAACGATAGTTTACTCGTATGTGATATGAGTTCGGATATATTTTCTCGTTCTTTAGATTTTTCTCAATTCGATTTAATCTATGCCGGAGCTCAAAAAAACATGGGACCAGCTGGAGCAACTTTAGTTGTAGTAAAAGATGACGTTTTAGGAAAAACCGGACGTAAAATACCTTCAATGTTAGATTATCAAATACATATTTCTAAAGACAGTATGTTTAATACACCTCCTGTTTTTGCTGTTTATGTATCTATGCTAACATTACAATGGTTAAAAGATTTAGGTGGTGTTGCTGGAATTGAAAAAATAAACAATACCAAAGCTGCATTATTATATAATGAAATTGATAGTAACCCTCTATTTAAAGGGGTTGCCGAAAAAGAAGATAGATCTAACATGAATGCTACTTTTGTTTTAACGGATGAAACCTTAAAAGACAAATTTAATGCAATGTGCAAAGCTGCTGGTCTAAGTGGTATTAATGGTCACAGATCAGTTGGTGGTTATAGAGCGAGTATGTATAATGCCCTACCATTGGAAAGTGTACAAGCCTTAGTAAATGTAATGAAAGAATTAAATAAATAAAAACAAGTAGATGATAGTATTAGCAAATGATGGCATCGCACAGAGTGGTGTTACAGCATTAGAAAATGCAGGTTATAAAGTAGATTTAACCACAGTAGCACAAGATCAATTAATTGATTATATAAACGAAAATAAAGTTGCCGTATTATTGGTTAGAAGTGCAACTACTGTTCGTAAAAACCTTATAGATGCGTGTCCTTCTTTAAAAATAATAGGCCGTGGCGGTGTTGGTATGGATAATATTGATGTAGAATATGCTAGAGAAAAAGGACTCAAAGTCATTAATACACCAGCAGCATCTTCTCATTCGGTAGCAGAGCTAGTTTTTGCTCACCTATTTGGTATGGTTCGTTTCTTACATGACTCTAACAGAAATATGCCATTAGAAGGAGATTCAAAATTTAAAGATTTAAAAAAGGCATATGCAAAGGGTGTAGAGTTAAAAGGAAAAACTTTAGGTGTTTTAGGTTTTGGTCGTATTGGACAAGCTACTGCAAAAATTGCTTTAGGAGTTGGAATGAAAGTTGTGGCATTTGACCCTTTTCTAGAATCAGCTGATTTAGAATTAGATTTTTATGATGGGCAAAGTCTAAATTTCAAAATAGATACGATATCAAAAGAAGAAGTATTAAAGCAATCAGATTTTATTACATTACATGTTCCGGCCCAAGATGAGTATGTTATTTCTACTAAGGAATTTGAACTAATGAAAGACAAGGCTTGTATTGTTAATGCTGCACGTGGTGGAGTTATTGATGAAATTGCGTTGGTTGAGGCTATTGATAATGGTAAAATTGCACAAGCGGCATTAGA
Organism: Aureibaculum luteum; assembly: GCF_003449015.1. Taxonomy (GTDB): domain Bacteria; phylum Bacteroidota; class Bacteroidia; order Flavobacteriales; family Flavobacteriaceae; genus Aureibaculum; species Aureibaculum luteum. The sequence goes on from NZ_QRGD01000004.1 coordinate 331,902, forward strand.
TGTTTTTGAAAAAGAACCTATGCCAGAAATTCAATTATTAATGAATCCAAACATTTCATTAACACCACATATTGGTGCTGCTACGAATGAAGCTCAAGAAAGAATTGGTAGTGAATTGGCAGAACAGATTATTGCTATTTTAGGGTAATCATATCTTTTTTATTTAAAATTTTTCATAATTAAATTACTCCTTATTTTTAAGGAGTAATTTAATTATAGTTATTTAATAATATTAATATGAGCATATCTGAAAATCTAAAAAAAATTAAACTAAGCCTACCTTCTAATGTTGAATTGGTTGCTGTTTCTAAAACGAAACCAAATTCAGCTATTTTAGAAGCCTACAGTACTGGACAACGTATTTTTGGAGAGAATAGAATTCAAGAAATGGTTGATAAATATGATGCTCTACCAAAAGATATTGAATGGCATATGATTGGTCATTTGCAGCGAAACAAGGTAAAATATATGGCCCATTTTGTAAACCTTATTCACGGTGTTGATAGTCTTAAAACCCTTCAAGAAATTAATAAACAAGCAAAAAAACATAATAGGGTAATTCATTGCTTATTGCAAGCCAGAATAGCAGAAGAAGATACTAAGTTTGGACTTCCGTTTACCGAAATTGAAGAAATATTATCTTCAAAAGAGCTAGAAACATTAGAAAACATATCGATTACCGGTTTAATGGGTATGGCAACCTTTACCGATAACATAGAACAAGTGAAAGGAGAGTTTACAAAAATAAATACCCTCTTTAAAAAATTAAAAACCGATCACAAAGCATTTACTTCTTTATCTATTGGTATGAGTGGTGATTACAAACTCGCCATTGAATGTGGAAGCACTATGGTTAGGGTTGGCAGTGCAATATTTGGCACTAGAAATTAAAAAAAATCAACCATCAATGCGTTTTATAAATGCATCTTTATAGTTTAATCCAATAGGTATTCTTTTATCGTCGATTACAATTCTATTTCGTTGTACTGATTTAATATGCTTTAATGACACTATAAATGACCTATGAACTCTTATAAAATTAGCGGTTGATAATTTTTCTTCAAAAATTTTCAAACTGTTTAAGGTTAAAATAGGTTTAGGATTTAAGTTTGTATAAATTTTTACATAATCCTTTAAACCTTCAATATAAAGAATACTCTTTAGATTTACCTTAACATTTTCATAATCAGATTTTACAAAAATAAATTCTGGCGGTGCCGATTTTGCAATTGCTATGTCCTTTTTTGAATCATTTTTTAAGCTAAAAAGGTCTTGAGCTCTGTTTACCGCTTTAATGAATCTATGAAAAGGTATCGGTTTTACTAAATAATCAACTGCATTTAAATTAAAACCCTCCAACGCATAATGTGAATAAGCTGTGGTAAATATAAATAGTGGTTTTACTTCCAATGATTTGATAAACTCAACACCAGAAAAATCAGGCATTTCAATATCTGTAAATATTAAATCTATTTGGCTAGATTTTATTGTTTCAGTTGCTTCCATTGCATTTGAACAACTTTTTTCTAATTGTAAAAAAGGAACCTTTGAAACAAAATCTTCTAATAACTCTATAGCTAGTGGCTCATCATCAATAATTAAACATCGCATCATTTTCTTTTTAATTTTAAAGTTAAAAAAACACGAAAGTGATCATTTTCATCTGTTATAATTAACTCATGATTATTGGGATATAATAAATTCAATCTGTTTTTTATATTGTGTAAACCAACTCCAGAATTATGCTCATTCTTTTTACGCAATGATGAAATATGATTGATAACTTCAAAAATTAAATGTTCATCTTCAACGGTCATCTTAATTCTAATATCAGTTTTACCCGTAAAATCAGTGCCATACTTAAAGGCATTTTCAATAAATGAAATCAATAATAATGGCTCTATCTTATGGTCTAAACTACCATGCATATTAAAACGCACTCCAATAGAATCTTTTATCCTTAATGTCTGTAAGGATATATAGTTTTTGATATAATTTAATTCGTCTTCTAAAGGTACTAACGCTCTATCCGTTTCATAAATCATGTATCTCATTAATTCAGATAATGTTATAATTGCCTCACTAGTATCATCAGATTTTTTATTAGCTAATGCATAAATGCTATTTAACGAATTAAATAAAAAATGAGGATTTAACTGTGCTTTTAAAAATGACAATTCAGTATTAACCTTTTCCGATTGCATAAGTACCTTTTGCTTTTCATTTTTATACCACTCTAATGCCAATCTAAGACTGGTGCTTATTGCAAAAAACAATAAAACGGTTATTAATTTTGAATATTTAACAAAAAATGGAGGTGCTTTTCTCTCTCCTTCTAACCTATTTAAAAGTAGATTGGGCCTAAACTGATTTAACATTGTATCTGGCCTGAATTCGTGTCCCATTACATAGACGGTAGTGGCAATTATCAATACAATAATTACATAAAATAAAATCTTATGTTTTAAAAGTAGTTTGGGAACTAAAATAAAATAATTGATATAAAAGATTAAGACTAGAACTAACCAAAATATATAAACATTAGTAGGAATATACTCCAACTTGTAATATAGCTGAATTATACCAATTGCAAACATGAGCACCCATGCTAAAACGTGGATTATTATGACGTTTATATATTTATGATTTTTTATCAAAATAACAGTTAGTATGGTTCAAAATCTGTAAGTTAATTTAGTAGTGTGACATCAATACTATTTAAATCTGCAATAGTAATTGTTGGTAATTTGTTTTGATCTAATCTTATTATTACCAAATTAGCAGTATTATACGCCTCCATTTCTGAGACAAAAGGTCGATTGCCTTTTACTGCTGGTATAAAATTTTGCTTAATAAAAATTTTATTATCTTTCAATACCTTATACCCCCACCCCTTATCAACTTTAAAAGTTTCAATTGAATATATTTTCAAAACGGGGTCTAAATTATTGTTTTTCTTAAAAAGAAATACAGTTAAGGCTGTTAATATTATAACAATACTTATTATTAGGAATCTATTTTTCATCTTTACAAAATAACAAAAGGCAGTAGATTATAATTTCAAACCTACTCCCTTTTAAATAATTAATCTATATTAACATGAACTATAAAATTTTTAGTCGTCTTCATCAACTTCATCTAAAGGTTTAAACTCCCAAATATCGTCAAAGTAGTAACTACCACTATTACCCATGGTTAAAAAAGCTCTATCACCAAAATTAAAACCTGAAGCGTCTTGACGTCCACTTCCTTCAAAACTTGACAACTCCTCCCAAGTATCATCAGATGGGTCATATTCCCAAACATCAGAAGTGTAATTACCAGATACAAAATATCCTTTTCCGTCTAATGTAAACCCTACAGAACTACTTCTAGTAATTGAGTATTCATCCTCCTCATCTAAATCTGTCAATTTAGTCCACACTTCTGTATCACCATCAAATACATAAAAATCTTCCTCATAAATACCATTATGAATACCTGTTCCTAAATAAACATTATTTCCAATGGTAAAAGTAGCTGCATCTTTTCTTTTTGAACCACTGTATCCAACAGATTGTTCCCAAGAATCAGATACGTCATCATATTTGTAAAAATCTTTCAATTCACTGCCGTCATAACCAGTTCCTATATAACCTTTATCTGAAACTGAAAATCCTACTGCACCATATCGTTCGGACCCTATAAAATCGGCTCTAGGCTCCCATGTATTCGTTGTTGCATCATAGGCCCAAAAATCGTTTAGTTTATCGTCTCCATCATAACCAGTACCTAAATAACCAACTCCATTTAACTCAAAGCCAACAGCTCCACTACGAGCCGTACCCGGAAAATCAGCTTTCTGAACCCAATAATTACCCTCAACGGAGTACTCCCAAACATCGACTAAATAATCATCCCCATCATAACCAGTTGCTAAATATCCTTTATCACCAATTACAAACGAAACTGCATTTGCTCGAGCATCTCCATCAAAATCAGAGCTTTCAATCCAGTTGCCAAAATCATCATCATCATCGTCTGTACAACCGATAGTTATCATAAAAAGCATAAAGAACATGCTTTTAAAAATCATTTTTGTTAATTTCATATTTATCATATTTATAATTATATTAATGCATAAGTACCTTCTAGCATTACTTTATGAAGCAAAAGTATAACCAAAGGTTTTAATTAAAATTATAAAATAGATGAACCATCACTTTTTGTCTACTAACTGACAATACTTACATACAAATCATTAAAATTACTGATTTACAGTGTTTTAACAAAATTTTAGCTTTTTAGTCGATACAAATACGTGCTTAATCTATTTTGTAGAACTTATACATTATGATTGAGATACTTTTGCTCAAAATTCAAAGCTAAATGAGATATTATACGATTGGTTTACTGTGTTTATTACTACTTTCTATGTCATGTGAAAGTGATAGTGCAACCTATGAAATAGGTGAAGATTTTGTTGATAATAACCTAAAGGTTAAGTTGGTTGATACATTGACAATAAATAGTTCAACTATAGTTTTTGATTCAATTGTTACTTCGGGTACAGAAAGAATTTTATTAGGTACTATTAATGATGATGATTTGGGAAGTATCACTTCAAAAAGCTTTTTCCAAGTAGGAAACAGTAGTCTAACTATTGATGAAAATGCTGAATATGACTCTATTGCCTTAGTTCTATATTATGATACTTATTATTATGGAGACACAACCAAAGTACAAACATTTAATGTACATAGAATTAATGAAACTTTTGAACCAAACAATGATGATGACGACGAAGATGATGATAATTTTTACAACTCTTCTTCATTAACTTATGATGATGCAGCTTTGGGAACTTTAAATTTTTATCCTAAACCTATAGATGCAGAACATGATTCATTATATATTAAACTTAGTTACGAGTTTGGATTAGATTTATTTGATAAAATACAGAATGATGAAATTGAAGATAATAATGATTTTACAGATTATTTAAAAGGAATAGCTGTAATTCCAGACAAAAATAATAGCTCATTTTTAGGTTTTAGTTTTTCAGCAGAGGCTACTTTTAATAATTCTGCTTTAAGGCTGTATTACACAATAAAGGATGACGATGATGAAAACAATGATTACTATAAAGAATTTTATATTACAAGTTCAGCCAATCAGTTTAACAATATATCCTATGATAAAGAAAACTCCATTTTAAATGGTATTGTAGACAGCGAAAGCTCCTTGTCAAGTTGTGAAACCAATAATTCAACTTTTATACAATCAGGTACTGGTATTTGTACCAAAATTGAAATTTCAAATTTAAAAGAATTATTAAGGCTTGAAGAAAACAGTACGCTATTAGAAGCCATATTAAAAATAGTACCCAACAAAAGTAGTTACAACAGCAAAACCAAATTGAGTGAATCTATAATTGCCTATGTTATAGATAGTAAAAACAGATATGTTAGTCAACTTTTAGATTCAGACTCAAGCACTTTATATGCTACACTTCAAAATGAAGATGATGAGTTTAATAATAATACCTATTACACGTTAAATTTAACTTCGTTCGTCGAGAGTATAGTAACTACAGACTATGATAATAACTATTCCATAATGCTACTATTACCAGATTCTGACAAAACAATAGATAAATTAAAATTAGACGATTTCTCAAGTTCTGAAAACAACAAAATTGAATTAGCTATAACATATCTAACTTATTAAAATGATCATGATAAAAAAATTTATAATTTTAATAACGATCGGTTTATCAAGTATCGTTAGTGGACAAAACGACACGAGTTCTCCATATTCACTATTCGGACTAGGAGTTGAAAACACCACTTACTTTAATCGTTTTACTTCTTTAGGAAACTCTGGTATTGCTTATAGAGATGCTTTTTCATTAAATAATACAAACCCAGCGTCACTTGCAGATATAGGTATTAATACTTTTTTATATGAGTTAGGTTTAAATGCCACAATTTCAAACAATCAAACAAGTTCAATTCATGAAAACACTTATGACTTTAATTTTTCCCACTTAGCATTAGCATTTCCTATTAAAAAAGGTTGGGGACTAAGCTTTGGACTATTACCCTACACAAAAGTTGGTTATGAAGTAGATATATCAGAAAACATTATAGGGTCTTCGAGTAGTTACCTAACAAATATTATCGGATCTGGTGGCTTAAATAAGGTTTTTTTAGGTAATGGTTTTAAACTTAATAAGAATATAAATGTTGGGGCAGATATGTCTTTTCTCTTTGGAGAAATTAGTCAAGAAAAATGGGTTTATACAACAAATTCAAGTGCATATATTGAAAACTCAAGCTTTTATAATGGTTTTAATGCTAAATTTGGTATACATTATACTAATTATAAATTATTGAAAGGAACTACTTTTGGGGCAACTTTTGATGTACCTTCCAATTTGAGTGGAAAAAATACTCTGGATGGCTATAAAACACTTTCAAATTCGAGCGAAGTTACATTCGAAACTGGAGAAGAAACAGATTTAGATAATTTTCAAATGCCAATGAAGGTTGGCTTCGGAATAAGTAGTAGAATTAATCAAAATTTAATCTTAAACTTTGATTATAAGAAAAACTTTTGGTCAAATACGAGCCAAAAGGATGATACCGGATCATACATAAATCAAGATATTTATGCTTTTGGAATAGAATATCGTAAAATTGGTGACGAGTTTTATTTTTGGAATAGGGTAAAATATAGATTAGGATTTAATTATGATTCAGGTTTCTTAAATTTATCAAACAATGATATAGATAGCTATTTTGGATCAATAGGTTTAGGTATACCTTTAACCCCTTCAAATAATTCAACATTAAATTTATCCTATAGCTATGGGAAACAAGGTACTACAGACAATAGTTTAATTCTTGAAAATTTCCATAAATTCACATTAAATATCAGCTTAAAAGGAGATTGGTTTAAAAAGAAAAAAATATTTTAAATACAATTTAGTAATTTTTTTTAAACAATTTAATTCACCTTATACATTTAATTGATAGTATTTACCCTAATAAATATTATCAATTAAACTGTCACTGCACCTGTCTAATTTTCGGATTTGATTTGTTTTGAAATTCTTGTATAAAAGCTATATCTTCACACCTTATTTTTTAATTTTTAAATGAGAGAGAAGAGACAAAACCAAGCTAAAATTTTACGAATTTTCAGAAAAATACACCGAACTATGGGTGCTTTCTTATTTATATTTTTTTTTATCATATCAATTACAGGCTTTCTATTAGGATTGAAAAAAAATAGTAATGAACTTCTCTTACCTAACACTTATGTTGGTACCTCAATTAATCTAACGGAATGGATTGCTATTGACCAACTTCATGAAATAGCAAATCAGGTTATACACGATTCTATAGATAACAATTTATCACTAGAACTTGATCGAATTGATATTAGAAAAGAAAAAGGTATTGTTAAATTTGTTTACTTAAATCATGCTAACGAAGTTCAGTTAGACGGAGCTACTGGCAATGTATTAAATATTGGAAAAAGACATTCAGATACGATAGAAAACATACATGATGGTTCTATATTAGATAATTATTTTGACACTTCATACAGCCAAATAAAAATTATTTACACTACAACAATGAGTTTCGCTTTACTCCTCTTTACAATAACAGGTTTTTGGCTTTGGTACGGACCTAAAAGAATGAAAAAGACGAGGTAACACCAAAAAGAAAATTGTTAATAAAAAAACTTGCTATTTGAACAACTTTGTGAATAACAGCAATTTACATCTTTTCTTAGTAAATCTTTTGTTTTGATATTAATATACTGAAATACAGCATTTTAAAAGATATTACCTTAATTAAATTAGTAAAATTACAAGTTTTTAATACGCTTATTATACTAAAATGATATTTTAAGAGTTATTAACAAAAACAAACACCCATTATTATATGTAGCATAAATTACTTCTTATAACCCTAATGTTTTTATCTCAAAAATGAAGAAGTTTAATTTATGCATTTTAAGTTGCGTTTTTACGTTACAACTTATTTTTTCTCAGTCAATTTCAGATAATCCTGAATTAATTTCCGCAATGTTAGCACCCGATAATTTGGTTACTCATACCAGTTGTAATCAGAATGGTTTTGGAGGACATTATAATGAAATTCATGACGATGAATTAAATATTACAATTGGTCAATTTCAAATACATAAATCTGATGATACTGAAGCTTGTGAAAATTTCGGTACTAAGTTTAATGAATTTGAAACTGTATCAGATGCACCAAAAAATTTATTAGGAGAAGCTGGTGAAACCATAACTTATACATGGAAATTTAAATTTGATGATCATTTTGTTGTTCGTAATAACAATATGGATATTCATCAATTAAAAGCTATTGGCGGTTCTGAAGCTGATGTTCCCTTATTCACATTAACAACAACTAGAAAAGGTAGATTTGAAAGTTTAGAATTACGATATGCGGAAATGGATACTCAAATTATTTTAAAATATATTGACATTACCAATTTAAAAGGACAATGGATTGAAGTTTCTGAGACAATTACCTACAATGAAATAGGTGCTTATGATATTAGTATAAAAACATTGAATGATGAAAAAACAGTATTAGAATATAATGATGATGCCATTAGAACATGGAAAACAGATGCTGAATTTATCAGACCAAAATGGGGTATTTTTAAAGCATCTATTGATATAGATACTACGACAGAAAAAAAGATATATTTCTCTGATTTTAACATTGAAGAAAACGTTAATATTTCTAAATTTCAATCATCCTTAGATAGTAAGGCTATTTCAATTTACCCTAATCCTGCTACTGATAAAGTAACCATGAAAGGAAACGACTTAGATGGCTATGATGCTATTGAACTTCATGACAGTTTTGGTAGAGAAGTGCGATTAAAAAGACCTATGGATAATAATTCATTTAATGTTTCTAACTTAAAGAATGGTATTTATTTTGTTGTATTTAAAAAAGATAATGAAATAAGTGTAGTAAAGAAATTACTGAAATTTTAAAATGTTTTATTTGGTTTCAAATGAAAACACCAATTAATTGTTGAATCGAAGATTAATGCATTACCTTAAATAACAACTCTTTTAGAATGTCTCCGTTAGGCATATTTTGAGCTCCAACCCCCTTACTTTTCAAATCTGCTTCTCGTAAATAGGCAATAACTTGTGACACTTTTCGCATGGGATAATTCCGTGCAGCATTTACATAATCACCCACAAAATAAGGATTAACTCGTAAGGCTCTGGCAACATTTCCTTTTGATTTATCTGATAAACCATGATAAATTAATAGCTGTGTAAAGAAACTATTGAGTAAAGAGATCGTAACCACTAAGGGATTACTTTTGGGGTTTTCAGCAAAATAATTTATAATCTGATTCGCTTTTACCAGTTCCCTTTCCCCTACTGCTTTACGTAATTCAAAATTATTAAAATCTTTACTGATTCCTATATTCTCTTCAATATGAATGGGCCTAATCAAACTTTCTTTAGGTAAAACAACCATCAACTTTTCCAATTCATTTGCAATTTTGGAAAGATCAGTTCCTAAGAATTCAACAAGCATCAACGCTGCTTTAGGTTCAATTTGATACCCTTTACCGGCCAATACTCTACGAATCCAATCACCTACTTGATTTTCATATAATTTCTTACTTTCAAAAAGCAGTCCGTTTTTCCCGATAACCTTACTTAGTTTTTTACGTTTGTCTAAGGTTTTATATTTATAACATATAACCAAAACTGTGGAAGGCTGTGGGTTTTCAACATAAGAAACCAAATTCTCTATTGTTCTTGATAGGTCTTGGGCTTCTTTTACAATTACCACCTGCCTTTCAGCCATCATTGGGTATCGTTTTGCATTAGAAACAATATCATCAATGCTAACATCTCTACCATACAATACCATTTGGTTAAACCCTTTTTCTTCTTCGGTAAGCACCTTACGTTCAATGTAATCTGAAATTTTATCAATATAATACGACTCTTCACCCATTAAAAAATAAATGGGTTTGATATTTCCGTTTTTGATGTCAGAAACTATTTGATTGATACGTTCCATTTCTAAGAAAAAATATTCATTTTTGTAGTATGGTTATATTGAATTTACCTAAAGCCGAACTAAGCATCAAAAGTAAAGAAAATAAGCAGTTTATTTTTGATATTATCAGAAAAAAAAATATGGTGCTTACACCCGAAGAATGGGTAAGGCAACATGTGGTTCATTATTTAATTAACCATCTAAATTATCCAAAATCTATAATTGCCGTTGAAAAGCAATTGACCATTAACACCTTAATAAAACGTTTTGATATCTTGGTGTTCAATACAAAAGGAAACCCAGAAATAATTATTGAATGCAAAGCTCCTAAAGTAAAAATAACCCAAGATACATTTGACCAAATTGCACGATACAACTTAAATTTAAATGCAAAATACTTAATGGTTACAAATGGTCTTAATCATTATTTTTGCCAAATGGATTCAGAGAATGAAAAATATGTGTTTTTGGAAGCGTTGCCTAATTATAGTCGTTAATCAATTACGCATTCTCATATAAATAATAAATAGATTCCTAGTACCTCGGAATGACAAGAATAATAAAAACCTTAAGTTTGCAACCTAAAATTACCCATTGAAAATAGCCGTAGTCATATTAAATTGGAATGGAAAAAAACTCTTAGAGCAGTTTTTACCTGCAATGCTAAAATATAGTAAAGGTGACGCTGATATTTATGTAGCTGACAATAACTCACCAGACGACTCTGTTGCATTTGTGCAGCAACTTTTCCCTACGGTTAAAATTATTCAGAATAGCGAAAATGGTGGTTATGCCAAAGGATATAATGACGCTCTAAAACATATCGACGCTGATATCTACGCATTAGTAAATTCAGATATAGAGGTAACAGAAAACTGGTTAAAGCCAATTATTGCTGAATTTGAGTCCTCTAAAGATACCGTGGCTATTCAGCCAAAAATTTTAGACTTCAAGGATAAATCTAAATTTGAATACGCGGGTGCTGGCGGAGGATTTATAGATTTTTATGGGTATCCATATTGTAGAGGTAGATTATTCTCTGATGTAGAAGAAGACAAAGGTCAATACGATGATAATATGGGCATATTCTGGGCTTCAGGTGCCTGTTTTTTTATTCGTAAAGAAATCTATCATCAGTTAAATGGCTTTGATGAAGATTTTTTTGCACATTATGAAGAAATAGACTTGTGTTGGAGAATAAAAAATGAAGGCTATACAATAAAATATATAGGAACCTCAACGGTATATCATGTTGGTGGTGCTACTTTAAACCAAGCCAATCCTAAAAAAACCTATTTAAATTTTAGAAATAGTTTACTTTCAATTCTAAAAAATGTACCAAACAAATATTTGATTGTAGTACTATTATCAAGATTTATACTTGATGGTTTTGCTGGAGTTAAATTTTTGACAGAATTACGTCCAGGACATACTTGGGCAATTGTCAGAGCCCATTTTAACTTTTATTGGAATATTCCAAAATTCTTAAAAAAACGTAGAAAAACAAACACTAAAAGTATCAATTATTATCAAAGTAAAAGTATTGTTTGGCAACATTTTGTATTGAAACGGAAGACATTTGACGAGATAGATTGAAAATTTACCTCCACCAAAATAAGTGTTCTAAATTACATAAAACCTCTAAAATCAACATCCTCCTAAAGTCCCCTCTACAGGACAACCTAATTTATAAATTTCTTTTGAATTAAATAAGCCCTTTAGCCTTAAACTCTAGATACTTATTAATTACATTAACACTTAAGTTCTGAGGCCTTGTAAGAATAGCATGAATTCCTCTATTTTCTAATTCTTTTACGATTAAACGTTTTTCGTAAGCAAATTTTTCTGCTATTGTTTTATGGTATATACTTTGTAAATCTTCTACATTTTCAGAAATTAGATCATCCAATTCTGTATTTTCAAAAAATACCGTCACTAATAAATGTTGTCTCGAAATTGCTTTTAAAAATGGTAATTGTCTATGTAATGAAGAAATATGTTCAAAATTAGTATATAAAATTAAGAGACTACGCTGATTTATTTTTCTTTTAATAGTAGCATATAAATAACCAAAGTCAGAATCTGTAAATTGAGTGTCAACATTATAAAGAGCTTTATTTATTACGTTAATATGAGTCCGTTTATTACTAGCCGGAATAAGTTTCTCTAATTTTTTTGAAAACATAAGCAGACCTGCTTTGTCATTCTTTAGCAACGCAATATTTGATAATGCCAACGTTGAATTTATGGCATAATCTAATAATTTCAATTCTTCAAAAGGCATTTTCATAACCCGTCCCGTATCCACAATCGAATAAATAGGTTGCGACTTTTCATCTTGATATTGATTCACCATCAATTGAGCTCGCTTCGCTGTTGCTTTCCAGTTTATGGTTCTTACATCATCACCAGCAACATAATTTTTAATCTGTTCAAACTCCATCGTATGCCCTATTCGACGTATTTTTTTAAGTCCAAATTCAGTTAATTTATTACTCAATGCTAAAAATTCATATTTACGCATTTGAATATACGACGGATATACAGCCACCATTTGTTCAGCATCAAATCGGTAACGCCTGGCTACCATTTGCAAAGAAGAGGAAACAAATAAATTTAAGTTCCCAAAATTATATTCACCTCGTTCTACTGGTCGCACTTGATATTCAAAATTATGAGATTGTTGTGCAGCAATCTCGGTATTAAGTTCAAAATCTCTTTTTTGAAATTGCTTGGGCAACTCATCTATAACTTTTAAAACTATTTTTATAGGATATTTATTTTCGATAGTAACTGGGACTGGGTTTTCATCAGAATTAGAAAATTTTTCTGGTAAAATACGTCTTGCTTTTATTCCGTTTTTAAAACGAAATAGAACAAAAGCATCAAATAAGAATAACACTGCTAAGCCTAACACAAATAACCAAGCTACTTGATATAATAAGTCCACCCAATAAGAAACCAGAAAAAGGGCTGCTATGATGCTTATATACACAAAAAAGCGTTGATGGATGTACAAGTTTTTGAAAAGATTGATCATAGAATACTATGCTATACTAATTTTTAGCTAAAATAAGAGATTCTGATAACTAATTTTAACGGAAAACTATTTTTCATCTTCTATTACGATAGAATTACCTATTAAATCATGTATGGCTTGTTTTTTTTTGTTCCCCGAAATGGTAAGAAATGAGATCCAACCTAGTGCTACTTTAAAAACGAATCGAAATAATGCACGGATAAAGTTAATTTTATTTTTAGGATTTTGAGCATCCCGGACTGTTATACCCATTTTAGAATGTCCGATTGTTCCACCATAAATACTTACAAATAATGGGTCGTACAAATGAAAAAATAAGATAAAAATAATTATTCTAACATAATTAGGTACATATTCAAACTGAGCTAGGATTTCAGAAGCCAAAAAGATTAAGGCTACTATTATAATCGTATCAATAAACAATGCTTTAACTCGACTAGGTAAAATTGCGTATTCTATTTTCATAATTATGGATATTTAAAACCTAAATCATTATGCCTTACTTTTTTTAATTTCTTCTTTAATTTCTTTTGAAAAGAGGATACTATCTTTTTGTAGTTAAGGTCATTTGCCAAGTTTGTAAATTGCTGAGGGTCTTTGACCATATCAAATAATTCAATACCTGCAGAAGCATCTTCGTTGTATTGAATATAAGCCCATTTTTCTGTTCTTAACAAAAAAGACTTACCACCTTGTGATACACTAAAAGCTTCTTGTCTAACTTGAAACTCAGCATTATCAATTGTTTTAACCAAACTCTTACCCTGTAAGTGTATTGAAGATTTTATACCCGCCAATTCAGAAATTGTAGGATATAAATCCAACAACTCTACAAATGAATTACAAACTTTCGGCTCTTTACCTGGAACTTTAATAATTAAAGGAACCTGGACAGATTCTTCATGTAAACTCACTTTCATCCAAAAATTATGTTCTCCTAAATGAAAACCATGATCTGAAGTAAAAATAACGATAGTGTTATCCTCTAATCCCTCATTTTTTAAAGTTTCTAGCACTTTACCCACTTGAGTATCCATATATGATACCGAGGCATAATATGCAGCCACCGCTTTTTTCTCTTGCTCTAAAGACATTTGTCCATTAACACTTGTAACATAATTGATCCCTCTCTTAGGAATATCATCCCAATCGCCTTTTACTTTTTGAGGCATTATGATTTCTTCGTGTGGATAGGGTTCAAAATATGCTTTTGGAGCTACAAAAGGAACATGAGGACGTACAAAACCTACGGCTATAAAGAAGGGTTCGTTTTTATGTTTCTTTATTAATTGTATGGCTTTTTGAGCTGTTTTCCCATCAGAATGCACTAAGTCATCACCTTCCGCCTTAACAATGGTCATCACATTACCTCCCTTTCTTTCTATTTTACCATCAGGATTCCCTTGAACTAGTTCTGCTTCTCCGATGGCTTTCCATTCAGGACCTTGACTATTAAAACGCTCCGTCCAAGACGCTTCATCATCTTGTCCATTAGATCCTGTTTCAATATCAATAGGAACTCCCATATGAAAAATCTTACTTACTCTTGCCGTATAGTATCCATTATCCTTGAACAATTGTGTCATTGTTTTTCTGTCGGGACCAATATTTTCTCGTCCACTAACATAGCCGAAAGTCTTAGTAGCATTAGGATAATAACCAGACATAAACGAAGCTCTAGAGGGCCCACATACAGGATATTGAGAATATGCTTTTGTATATCGCACACCTTCTGAAGCTAATTTATCTATATTTGGCGTTTTACAGGCGTTATTTTCATAAGATGAAACCGCAGTTGCTGTTAAATCATCAGATATAATAAATAAGATGTTTGGTTTTTTCTGTTGAGAAATGGAATTAAAACTCCAAAAAAAAATGAATATAAAAATAAATTGCTTCATAGTTAGTTATTTATAATTACAAGTTAAAATATATATTTAAAGTCCTATTCTACTAATTTATGACTTATTTCAACTCCAAAAAATTCTCCAATAACAACTCCCCAGCATTGCTACTTTTTTCCGGATGAAACTGAACACCATAAAAATTACCTTTTTTTAAAGCTGAAGAATAGTCCATTTCATAATTAGTGACTGCAATAGTTTCAGCACAAATGGGTGCATAAAAACTATGTACCAAGTACATATATTCCTGCTCTCTTATCCCCTTAAACAAAGTAGATTTTAAATCCGTAAGTGTATTCCATCCAATTTGGGGTACTTTTACTTTGTTACTAAATTTGACAACGTCTACATCAAAAATACCTAACCCCTTTGTATTGCCTTCTTCACTATAGTTACACATCAATTGCATTCCTAAGCAAATACCCAAAACGGGTTGTTTTAATTGTGGAATAAGAGTATCCAACCCAGTGGATCTTAACTTTTCCATAGCACTACTCGCCTCTCCTACACCAGGAAAAATAACTTTATCGGCGGATTGAATCGTCACTGCATCATGACTGAGAATGGCTTCATACCCCAATCTTTGAATAGCAAATTTGATGCTTTGAATGTTTCCGGCTCCGTAGTCGATGATGACTATCTTCATAGTATAAATATTATTATAAGATTTAAATAAATAATCCCTCCCTCCTTTTTTTACAAACCTTAAATTAATTGCTTAACAAATATAAGCTTACAGGTTAAAAAGGGAGCTCTCTCTATTTACAACATTCCTTTTGTGCTTGGTAGTATCATTTTATCGGCATCACGTTTTACAGAAGCTTTAATAGCTTTAGCAAAAGCTTTAAAAATTGCCTCAATTTTATGATGTTCATTTTCGCCTTCAACTTTTACATTTAAGTTCGCTTTGGCACCATCTGTAAAAGATTTAAAGAAATGATAAAACATCTCTGTAGGCATTTTTCCAATCATTTCGCGTTTAAAATCAGCATCCCAAACCAACCAATTTCTGCCTCCAAAATCAATACTAACTTGAGCTAAACAATCGTCCATAGGTAATGAAAAACCGTAACGTTCTATGCCTAGTTTATTACCTAATGCCTCACTAAAAACTTCTCCTAGAGCTATGGCTGTATCTTCAATAGTATGATGTTCGTCAACTTCCAAATCGCCTTTAACACTAATTTCTAAGTCCATTTGTCCGTGACGTGAAATTTGGTCTAACATATGGTCAAAAAAAGCAATTCCAGTATCAATTTTACTTTTTCCGGTACCATCAAGATTTAATTTGATGCTAATATCCGTTTCATTCGTTTTTCTTTGAATCTCTGCAGTCCTATTATCTAATTTCAAAAACTCATAAATGCGTTGCCAATTATTGGTTTCCAATGCTATGTACTCATCTAATTCATCACGCTTAACGGTAATCTCATCTGTTCCTAAATGAGTATTATCATTTATAAAAAAACCTTTTGACCCTAGATTTTTAGCCAACTCAATATCAGTTAAACGATCTCCAATAACAAATGAATTTTTTAAATCATAGTCCTCTGAAAAATACTTTGTCAATAAGCCTGTATTTGGCTTTCTTGTCGGTGCGTTATCTTTAGCATACGTTTTATCAATTACTATTTCGTTAAATACAACACCTTCATTTTTAAAAACATCGACAATAAAATTATGAACGGGCCAAAATGTATCTTCTGGAAAACTCTCTGTTCCCAATCCATCTTGGTTGGTTATCATAACCAATTCATAGTCTAATTCATTTGCTATTTTAGGTAAATAGGCCAATGCTTTTGGATAAAATGTTAATTTTTCAAAACTATCAATTTGCTCATCAGTAGTCTCTCTAATAATTGTTCCGTCTCTATCAATGAAAAGGACTTTCTTCATAATTATATTTCTTTTAATGCTTTTATCAATTTTTTATTTTCTTGTTCTGTACCAATAGTAAATCGTAAACAATTTTCACATAATGGTTGACTTGATCTATTTCTAACTACAATTCCCTTTTCTAATAATTGTGCATACCTTTTATCCGCATTGTCTACTTTCACTAACACAAAATTACTATCTGTGGGATAAATAGTATCTACAAAACCCACCTCAAGTAATTCTTTAAGTAACTTACTCTTTCCAGTTGTAATTATGCTGATTTCATTTTTAACGTTTTCAGTATCATCCAACCTTTTAATTGCTCGCTGTTGCGTTAATTCATTAACATTATATGGTGGTTTAATTTTGTTTACTACTGCAATAATTTCTGAAGAAGCATAACAAATTCCCAGTCGTATTCCTGCCATACCATACGCCTTAGATAGTGTTTGTGTAACTATTAAATTTGGATAATTCTGAAGTTTATTCAACCAACTTTCTTCTGATGAAAAATCGACATATGCTTCATCAATGACTACCAAACCATTAAATGATTTTAGTAAATTTTCAATAATTACAGCATCAAAAGTATTACCCGAAGGGTTATTTGGTGAACATATAAACAACAACTTTGTGTGCTTGTCAACTGCCTCCAAAATTGCATCAACATCCGGCTGAAAGTCATTTACTAGCAACACTTCCTTATTCTCAACATTATTAATATTAGCCAAAACTCCGTACATGCCATATGTTGGTGGTAATGTAATTACATTATCTTCTTTGGGCTCACAAAAAGCTCGATAAATGAGATCTAAAACTTCATCACTCCCATTACCTAACAAAATATTCTCTAGTTGAACACCTTTTTGTTCTGCTAATATTTTTTTCACAGTCCTTTGTTGCGGATCCGGATAACGATTTACACCATTTTCAAAAGGATTTTCATTCGCATCTAAAAAGACCATATCCTGATCAAAATTCTTAAATTCATCACGTGCTGATGAATACGGTTTTAACGCCTTAACATTTGGACGAATTAAACTATTTAGATTAAAATTATTCATCTTTTAAACTATTTAACCGCAATGTAACTGCATTTTTATGAGCTTGTAAACCTTCGGCACTAGCCATTATTTCTATGGCATTGCCTATATTCTTAATTCCTATTTTCGTCACTTTTTGAAAAGTCATACTCTTTAAAAAGCTATCTAAATTTACACCACTATATTGCTTAGCATAACCATTAGTAGGTAAGGTATGATTAGTACCCGAAGCATAATCTCCAGCACTCTCAGGTGTATAGTTCCCTATAAAAACAGAACCTGCATTTTGTATACCATCTATATAAAAATCTTCATTTTTAGTACAAATAATAAAATGTTCCGGTCCATATTGATTGATTAAATTTAAGGCAATAGCATCATTATCAACATAAATTAATTTGGAATTATCTATCGCTTTCTGAGCCATAGTTTTTCTAGGCAGATCATTTATTTGTAATTCTATTTCTGTTTCCACTTTATCTATCAAAGATTTAGAGGTAGAAACTAGAATTACTTGACTATCGGAACCATGTTCAGCCTGACTCAATAAATCTGAAGCCACAAAACTTGCATTTGCTGTATCATCAGCTACTATTAACAATTCAGATGGTCCTGCTGGCATATCAATAGCTACACCATATTTTGTTGCTAATTGCTTAGCAACGGTTACGAATTGATTACCAGGGCCAAAAATTTTAAACACTTGCGGTATCGTTTCGGTACCAAAAGTCATTCCGGCAATAGCCTGAATCCCACCAACTTTATAAACCTTAGTAACCCCACAAAGTTCAGCGGCATATAAAATTGCTGGATTTATATTTCCTTCCTTATCAGGAGGAGAACACAAAACAATTTCTGAGCAACCAGCCAATTTAGCAGGAATAGCCAACATTAATACCGTTGAAAACAACGGAGCAGTACCTCCTGGAATGTAAATTCCTACTTTTTGAATAGGGCGTTTTTCTTGCCAACAATTGACACCAACAGCAGTCTCAACTTCAATTTTTGATGTTTTTTGTGCTTTATGGAATTTTTCTATGTTCTTCTTAGCCAAAAGAATGGCTTGTTTTAAACTCTCGTCAATGGGTTTCCCTTTTTCAGAAATTTCAGTTGCAGAAACTTGTATATTCTTTAACTCTATACCATCAAAAAGATTGGTGTATTTTTCAATGGCAACATCACCTTTCTGTTTTACCTCATTGAAAATTTCTAACACCGTTGCTTCAATATCTTCCACAGTCTGTGTAGGTCTCGATAATATCGTTGACCAACTGTCTTTTTCCGGGTTGTATATTTTATTCATTTGTATATGTCTTTCTAAAATGGAAACCTAGCTTTTGACAACCATAGTTTTCCCAAAATTTATTTCCTCTATTGTTACCAATATAACTATTTAATTCTGTGGCAACACAACCAATTGATTTGCCATAATCATTAACCCAATCTAAAAGTAATGGGCCAATTTCTTTTCCTCTATAATCTGGATGAATCATAACATTATCAGCTTCTAAATGTTTACCAATATAATACTTGAACAACACCCATACACCACAAATTCCAATCAATCTATCTTCTTCATAGACTCCAGCACATTTATAATGATGCTTTAGCATTTCTGGGAGCCTTTCTTTTAAAACCTCAACACTTATTCTATCATCTAGCCGTCTTAAATAAGGAATAATTGTAAAAATATCCTCATCAGCTATAAATTTGATTTGATAAGGTGAATCCATTTATAAAACCATTTTTTCAATTGGGCACACTAAAATCCCTTCTGCTCCATTCAACTTTAATTCATCAATTACATCCCAAAATCTATCTTTATTAATTACGGTATGTATTGAACTCCAACCTGCTTCTGCCAAAGGCAAAACTGTTGGGCTTTTCATTCCTGGCAGTATTTTTATAATGTCGGCTACCTTATCGTTTGGAGCATTTAACAACACATATTTACTATTTCTCGCTTTAAGAACCGATTGAATTCTAAATTGAAGTTTATTTAATATACTTTGCTTTTCATCAGATAATGAAGGTGAAACCGTTAAAACAGCCTCACTTTTTAATAAGACTTCAACTTCTTTTAAGTTATTTTTAAATAAGGTACTTCCACTTGAAACAATATCGACAATGGCATCAGCCAACCCAATATTTGGAGCAATCTCTACAGAACCATTAATAACATGTAGCTCTGATTTTACGCCTTTTTTATCTAAAAACTGATTGACCGTATTTGGATATGAGGTTGCAATTCTCTTACCTTCTAAATCCTTAATTGAACCGTATTCAACTGATTTAGGCACAGCAATAGAAACTTTACATTTCGAAAAACCTAATTTTTCAACTATGGGTAAGTCGTTTCCTTTTTCAATTAACGTGTTTTCTCCTATTATGGCAGCATCTACAACACCATCTCTAAGATACTGAGGTATATCTCCATTTCTTAGATACAAAACTTCAATAGGAAAATTTCTTGCAAAAGCTTTTAACTGATCTTTTCCATTATCTATGGAAATACCACAATTTTTAAGCAATTCTAATGACTCTTCATTTAATCTGCCTGATTTTTGAATGGCAATTTTTAATTTATTCATTTATTTAAAATTAGGTTCGATAGTGCAAACAAATAAAAAACCCGCTTGAACTATTCAAACGGGTTTATATGATTTTAGATTTAAAACACAACAACTCACCTCGCCTGAAAGCCAGTATGGAAATGATGATGGATGTGATTTAAAGTCATTTTTTATATTATTGAAGCACAAATTTAATGGATAAATTTTTTATAATGCAAATTTTTTAAGATTTTTTTTTCTGGTTTCTGAAATACTTATATAACGATTGTTCAATAACTTATCCTTCCTTTAACTTATTCATTTCTACCTGATGTTGTTTTTTAGCATAAGTATAACCGTAGTGCCACCATTTGGCCATTAACTTTTTATTGAACACTAATGAATTTGTAGTTAAAACGGTTGGCGTATAATATAAATTAAGCTTCACATTATCATGTGCAGCCTGTAATTTACCTATAGTTACATTATGTCTTTCTACTTGATCCATCATAAATTGAACCACATGAGTAATTAATGAAAAGGGATTTTTTGAAGGAATTCTATTGAGTTGGCTTACTTCGGTTTCTAAAATAATTACATCAATTTCAGTTGCTCCTCTCAAAATAGCTTCTCTGATAGGAACTAAAGAACCAAAGCCTCCATCGGCATATTCGCTTCCATTTTTACGCAATAAACTCATAAATGGCACATAGTTACAAGATGCCCAAATCCAATCACAAAAATCGAGGTAGCTACAATCTTGAATAGCTTTATATTCAACTACATTTTTGGTTAAGTTTGATACAGTTACTACCACATCCTTTTCTGATGCTTTTATGCGATCAAAATAAGATTCAGTTACATACTTTTTTATTAATTTTCTTAAGTTTTTACTTTCACCAAAAGTCCGCCGTCCATTAATAAAATTCCACACTGTATTTAAATGATTAATGGAAACCACTTTTTCTCCATCAACAGTTTTTACGACAAAAGGATTATTGCTGAAAATTTTTCGTTGATTAATAGTCGTATAAATCGCTTTAAGCTCATATAGTTTTCCTAATGCTAAGTGCGATACCATTAAGCTACCGGTTGATGTACCTAAAAATAAATCGTATTTATTGTTTTTTTCATCTATAAGATATTCAGCAACGCCACCTGCAAATGCCCCTTTACTCCCTCCTCCTGAAATTACTAATGCTCTCATATTTATACTATAATTCTTAGCTGTTTTAATTTAAAATTTTACTTTTGATAAAACTAACACATTTATATGAAATTGAAATTATTTATTTTTCTATTTATTACTACCTTTTTAATATTTTCCTGTAAAAAAACAATTATCCCTAGAGCTATTGAAAAGATCACTATCGAAGAAATAACTATTGATAGTTCAAGTATAAGAGCAATTTATCCAATGAAAGATTCTAGTCTCTTTTACGCTACTTCTGATGGTTATTTGGGTTTAATGTTACCTACAAATCAAAATATTAAAGATAAAAAGGTTTTTTATGAT
Organism: Aureibaculum luteum; assembly: GCF_003449015.1. GTDB lineage: Bacteria > Bacteroidota > Bacteroidia > Flavobacteriales > Flavobacteriaceae > Aureibaculum > Aureibaculum luteum. The sequence continues at coordinate 353,905 of NZ_QRGD01000004.1, forward strand.
ACTATTGTTCCTCATTTCAGAGCTATAGCCTCTAATTCAGAACATATTTTTATGCTAAGCGTAGGTAACCCTGCTCTTTTGTACAAATATGACGAAGGTGATTTAGAAATTGTTTATTCAGAAAATCATCCGAAAGTTTTTTATGATGCCATGGCCTTTTTTGATGAAAATAATGGTATTGCTATGGGTGACCCAACGGAAGATTGCTTATCTGTTATTCTAACTAATAATGGGGGTAAATCTTGGCAAAAACTACCATGTGATGTCTTACCAAAAATTAATGAAGGCGAAGCTGCTTTTGCCGCAAGTAATAGCAACATCGCAATCCAAGGAAAAAATGTATGGTTAGTTACTGGAGGAAAATCAGCCAGAGTCTTTCATTCTCCTGATATGGGAAAAAATTGGAAAGCTTACGAAACACCAATTATTCAAGGAGATGACATGACAGGAATTTATAGTATCGATTTTTATGATACGAAAAACGGAATTATATTTGGAGGCGATTGGAATAATAAAGATAATAATAAAGGTAATAAAGCCGTTACAAAGGATGGCGGTAAATCTTGGCAATTAGTGGCCGAAGGTTTGGAACCTGGTTATAAAAGCTGTGTGCAATATGTTCCAGACACAAATGGACAAGAAATATTTGCTGTAGGCACCACTGGTATTTCCTTTTCTAATGATAGTGGAGCCACTTGGAAAAAAGTAAGTGACGATGCTTATTATACGATCCGATTTGTAAATAAGAATTTCGCATGGTTGGCTGGAAATAATAAGATAGGAAAGCTCATTTTAAATAAATAGTAAATCAACTCAATAATAAAAATGAAAAAATTAATAATTATAGTTTTGGCCATAGGTTTGGTTAGTTGCCAAAGTAATTCCTTAAAGAAGCAATTTAATTGCGATACTGGTATTGAAAATTTAGAAATGAAAGAGTATCGCGATTTTTTAAAACATTTTAAAATTGAGATTCCTAAAAGCTGGAAAACGACCCTTTATTATGATGAATATTCTTCAGATATTTATTCAGCCGATACTTCAAAACAATTTACAGATTCTTTTGTCGTAGAAATTTCTTGGAAACAAGGAGAACTGACTTTAGATGAGTCTTTTGCAAAAAAAATAAATGATACGTTACAATTCAAAGAGAAACTAAAAATGGTCAAATCTGGTTTTGGAGAATTCAAGGAGAAACCAATGTACTTTAACCTATCGGAAGGATCTCGTTCGGGAATTAATCACAAATTATTACAGGTATATTTAAAAACAAATATTGATGAATATATTACCTTAACTTCAAAAGTTTATGGCGACAGTTTAGTTGATGAAAGAATATGTAAATCAATAGATCTTTTTGACAACCTTAAACTTATTGAATAGTCTTTTTAAGTACTCGTTTCTTAATAATAAACAATAATAGCATGCAACACATTATAGATAGATTTATAAAATACGTTACCATTGACACACAATCTGATCCTGAAAACGAAGCCTTTCCAAGTACAGAAAAACAATGGGACTTGGCCAACGTTTTGGTGGATGATTTAAAGAAGATTGGCTTACAAGATGTTACTTTAGATGATCATTGCTATATCATGGCAACGCTGCCAAGTAATGTTGATCATGAGGTGCCAACTATAGGTTTTATTTCTCATATAGATACGAGTCCAGATTATAGTGGAACGAATGTTAATCCACAAATTCATAAGAATTATGATGGAAAAGACATTGTTTTAAACCAAGAAGAAAAAATCATTTTATCTCCAGATTATTTTGATGATTTATTACAATACAAAGGACAGACACTAATTACAACTGATGGTTCTACCCTATTAGGTGCTGATGATAAAGCTGGTATTACAGAAATTATAACCGCAATGGAATACCTCATTCAACATCCTGAAATAAAACATGGCGAAATTAGAATTGGCTTTACTCCTGATGAAGAAGTTGGCAAAGGAGCACATCTTTTTGATGTAGATAAATTTGGAGCCGAATGGGCTTATACCCTAGATGGTAGCCAAATTGGAGAACTTGAATATGAAAATTTTAACGCTGCTGGTGCGAAGGTTATTATAACTGGAAAGATTGTTCATCCCGGTTATGCTAAGGGAAAAATGATTAATTCAATGCTCATTGCAAATGAGTTTATTGCCGCTCTACCTAAAGATGAAGTGCCAGAAAGAACAGAAGGTTATGAAGGATTCTATCATTTACATACCTTGAATGGTGAAGTTGAAAAAACAGAATTAGGCTATATTATACGTGACCATGATATGGAATTATTCAACAAAAGGAAAGCTATTTTTCAAAAAGTAGCAGATGATCTTAATGCCAAACTAGGCAAAGATTTAGTTCATGTTGAAATTACAGATCAGTATTATAATATGAAGGAAAAAGTAGTACCTGTAATGCATATTGTTGATATTGCCGAAGAAGCTATGAAGGCTGTTGGTGTAATACCATTAATTAAGGCCATCCGTGGAGGTACCGATGGTTCTCAATTATCGTATAAAGGACTACCCTGCCCTAATATATTTGCAGGTGGACATAATTTTCATGGACGTTATGAGTATGTTCCTGCAGAATCTATGGAAAAAGCAGTTGAAGTAATTGTGAAAATTGCTGAGATTACAGCAACGAGAGAACTGAACAAATAAGTTAATTTTGTATTTATTCAAACAAAAGTTAAATCCTTTTAATTAGTTCCTTATTTTTACCGCTTCTAAATTTCAATCATGGATAGAAAATTATTATTATCGCTTGCTAAAAAATACGATACACCTTTATATGTTTACGATGCTGACAAAATCATCTCGCAATATGAGCGTATGACTAAAGCCTTTTCAGGAGTTAAAAATCTGAAAATAAATTATGCAGTTAAAGCACTTTCTAACATTAATGTATTAAAAGTTTTTAAGCAATTAGATTCTGGAATTGACACCGTTTCTGTTCAAGAAGTCCAATTAGGGTTGAAAGCTGGTTTTGCACCAGAAGATATTATTTTTACACCCAATGGTGTTTCTTTAGAAGAAATTGAACAAGCTAAAGATTTAGGAGTTCATATTAACATCGATAATATTTCTATTTTAGAGCAATTTGGACAAAAATATCCAGAGACACCTGTTTGTATCCGTATCAACCCGCACGTTATGGCAGGTGGAAATTCAAAAATTTCTGTAGGTCACATCGATTCTAAATTTGGTATTTCTGTACATCAATTACCGTTAATTCTACGTGTGGTAGAAAATACGGGTATGCGAATTAATGGAATACATATGCACACCGGCTCTGACATTTATGATGTAGATGCCTTTTTAAGAGCAACTGAAATTCTTTTTACTGCGGCTGAATCATTTAAAGACTTAGAATCTATTGATTTCGGAAGTGGTTTTAAAGTTCCTTATAAAGAAAACGACATCTCTACAGATATTGAAGAGTTAGGTAAAAAACTCAGTAAACGTTTTAATGAGTTTTGTAAAAGTTATGGTAGAGAGCTAACGATTATGTTTGAACCTGGTAAATTTTTAGTAAGTGAAGCAGGTAAACTATTAGTTCATGTAAATGTTGTAAAACAAACTACTTCAACTGTTTTTGCAGGTGTAGATAGCGGATTGAATCACTTGATAAGACCGATGTTTTATGATTCTTATCATCATATAGAAAACATTTCTAACCCAAAAGGAAAAGAACGTTTTTATACGGTTGTTGGTTACATCTGTGAGACCGACACCTTGGGTGCCAACCGAAGAATTACTGAAATAACTGAAGGTGACATTTTGAGTTTTAGTAATGCAGGAGCGTATTGTTTTTCAATGGCTTCCAATTACAATTCTCGTTATAGACCTGCAGAAGTTTTAGTGAAAGATGGTAAAGATTATCTAATACGTGAACGAGAAACAATTGAAGATTTACTGAAAGGACAAAATTTAGATTTGAATTTTTAGATTCAAAATATTTACTTAATACTACATAAATAACCCTGAAATGAATTCAAGTCCTTTCAGGGTTATTTAATTTAGAACCATTCTAAGATATTAGGTATTATTGTTGTTACCTATTTCGTTTACAAACTCAACACAAATTCATCTATGAAAAAAATTATAGTTGCCACGGTCTTGGTTTTACTTTCTTTTAGTGTTAAATCTCAAAATGCTTCAGTTGAAAACAAAGTATTTGGTGTACAAACAGGGTTTTTAGGTCTCTATTTTCATGGGGAAACTAAATTGTCAGATAAATTTGCTCTCAGAGGTGAACTAGGACTAGATTTTGGATTTTGGCAAAGTAATGTGTATTACAATTTCGTTTTAGTCCCTGTTATTGTTATAGAACCTAGATTTTACTATAACTTAGAAAAGCGTGTTAAAAAGTCAAAAAGAATTGACGGTAATAGTGGTAATTTCATCTCCATAAAAACAAGTTTTAATCCTGATTTATTTATAATTTCAAATCATGAAAATGTATCTATTATTCCAACGCTACAAATAGTCCCAACATGGGGAATTCGAAGAAATTTAGGAAAACATTTTAACTATGAAACTGGGCTTGGAATTGGATATTACAAAGAATTTTATAAACAAAATGGATATTCTAGTAATGAAAGTGGTACTGCCATTAATTTACATTTACGAATTGGGTATCGCTTTTAAGAATACTTAGATTTCAACCTTGAGAGGGTTTAAAACATTTTAGAGTTATGTATCAAACATGTTGGTCTATAAGAATGTGATTACCATCAGGGTCAGTTAACATCATACTGGTAGGTCCAGTTGTTGTTTCATCTGCTTCCCTATCCAATTTAACTTTATTATTCTTTAGGCTTCTTTTATTGTTCTATTTACAAGTTAAAAAAGTTATTCATCTAACTTTGGTAAGTTAAAACTGTTTAATACACTCGTTTCTTTCATTAACATTTCAATTTCATCTGCTTTTCTTGGTGCAGCGGCTGATAAATTTACAGGCCCCTTTTCAGTCACTAAAATATCATCTTCGATGCGGACGGCAATACCCCACCATTTTTTATCACATGGACTATTTTCAGGAATATAGATTCCCGGTTCAACGGTCACTACCATATCTAATTTAAATTCACCTTGACTACCCGCATCGTGTACGTCTAAACCAATATGATGCGATGAGCCATGTGGATAATAATTATGTTTCTCATCGATGGTTTTAATAATGCCTAATTTCAACAAACCTGCATTCACTATTTTTCGTGTAGCTTCATGAGATGTTGCAAAAGTACTTCCTGTTTTTACCAAAGCGATACCCGCTTCTTGGGCATCATAAACAATATCATAAATGGCTCTTTGTTCCGTTGAAAACTTACCATTTGCTGGAATTGTTCTAGTTACATCGGCTGTATAGCCTCTATATTCTGCTCCCAAATCCATCAATACCAAATCATTACCTACTTTTGTTTTACTATTCTCTATATAATGTAGAATACAGCCATTATGACCACCTCCAACAATAGATGGATACCCTTCGTATTCTGCACCATACTTTTTATATACAAATTCATGCACTCCTTGAATTTCAGCTTCCGACATATTAGGGTGCATTGCCTTCATAATTTCTCTTTGTCCTATAGCTGATATTTCAACCGCTTTTTTTAACAACTTCATTTCTTCGGGTTGCTTTTTTTCTCGTAAGGCTCCCATAAAATCATTTAAACTACTGATATCAATATTCGTTTTAGGTGGAGCTTCTAATTTTAAGCTTATTTTTTGTTTAAATTCATTTCTGAGCTCATCATTCGCCGCATTATGATATCCATTGATCAATTCATCTTCCTTTAATTCTGGATAATAATCCATATACCGACCTAAATCTTGAGCCACATTTGCACTGTTTTCTATTCCCGTTGCTTTTATTACTTCATATATTCTGTCGGTTGTAGGATTTGACAATAAACTTTTATCATATTTTGCCTTTTCTTTAAACTGTTGTACTAAATCATATAAGTCGGCCTTATTTTTACCTGAATCTCTATAATCATCATTAAAATCAACAATTAATACTTTACTGAATTTTTCAAAATCATAGGTTGCAGTACTAAACTCACTTCCGTTAAACACTTTATTAAACCCTAACTGTTCTTTAACACCAGTTACGCCCAACCTTTTACCTGTCCACTGTTCTGCTCTAGGATCTTTTTCTTGTACATAAATTGCTTCGTTATATGTAGTATCTCCATCCGTCTGATTTTCTGAAAAAATCAATAAAACAGCATGAGGTTCTTTATAACCAGTTAAATAATAGAAATTGGGATCTTGATGATATATATACTCTACATCATTTGCTCTATTCCGAACAGGGTTAGCAAATAATACGGCAACACTGTTTTTTGGCATTTTTTGTCGTAATGCAGCTCTTCTTTCTTTATGAAATTCTTTAGACAAGTAATCAGTTGGTAATTGATCATCTTGTCCAAAACTGAATTGAAAAAGAAGTAAAGCAAACAAACAAGTTAGTAGGGATTTCATTATATGTAATAATTGGTTATAAATCAAAAGTACAATTATATTCCTTTCAATGAAAGTCATAAATTATAATTATTTGCAAAAAAAAATTACGGATTCATCAATAATTAATAAAAAACACAATAAAACATTAAACATAGATTGTTATTAAAACAATATCTAGTACATTTGAAGTGTGCAATTAAGAACATTACATACCAACACAACTACACGCATAAAAAGTACGATTTTTAATGCATTTACTTCAGTTTTCACCCTTTGGGGTTAATCATTCTTACACATCCGTATTATTTGGTCTATTAAAGAATAACCATAAAATAATTATTTATCAGTAATCCACTATTTATGAAAGTTTTAAAATTTGGAGGAACATCAGTAGGTTCATCAAAAAATATTAATAAAATAATTGAAATTGTAAAAGCTAACCAAGAAGAAAAACAAATTATTGTTGTTTCTGCATTTGCAAAAGTCACCAATTTATTGCTAGAAGCTGCTCAGCTTGCATCTATCAAAAAAACAGCATACACTTCTGTTATTGAAGATATTAAAACAATACACAATCAGATAATTTTAGATTTATTTACAGAGAAGGATAAAAATGAAGTTTTAAAATTTGTAAATCAAAAACTTACGGATCTTAAATCTATATTAGATAGTATTTCATTAATAAGCGAACTTTCAGCAAAAAGCGAAGCTAATATTGTTAGTCATGGTGAACTATTATCCTCATTTGTAATTGCAAAAGTATTACAAGTGAATCATATTGATGCGGAACGAAAAGATACTAGAGAACTGATTTTAACCAATACAAATTATACAAATGCTTCAGTAAATTTTGAAGTTTCGAATCGTCAAATTCAAGATTATTTTAAATCAAATAAAGCGAAAGTTACTGTTTTACCTGGCTTTATTTCTTCTGCAGAAAATGGAGACACCACAGTACTAGGTCGTGGTGGTTCTGATTACACTGCCGCTATTGTAGCTTCAGCACTTGATGTAGATGTATTAGAAATATGGACTGATGTAAGTGGAATGTTTACAGCAAATCCTAATGTTGTTGCTCAGGCCATGCCTATAGAGCAAATTTCTTATGAAGAAGCAATGGAATTATCGCACTTTGGAGCCAAAGTTATATACCCTCCAACGATTCACCCGGTTTTAAAAAAGGAAATACCTATTCTTATAAAAAACACATTAAAACCAGAAGACGCAGGTACACTTATTACAAAAACCAGTAAAGACAAAAAAAATCCTGTAAAAGGAATTAGTCATATTGATGATGTAACATTAATTACTTTAGAAGGATCTGGAATGGTAGGTATTCCGGGATTTTCAAAACGATTATTTGAAACATTAGCTACTGAAAAAATTAACGTGAAGTTAATTACGCAAGCATCATCTGAGCATTCTATTTGTATAGGTATTGATGATAGTAATGCTAATTTGGCCAAAATTGCTATTGATAGCACTTTTGAATTCGAAATTTTAAAAAATAAAATCAAACCCTTACAGATAGAAAAAAACTTATCTATTATAGCTATTGTTGGCGATCATATGAAAAGTCACCAAGGTATTAGCGGAAGAATGTTTGGTACTTTAGGTAAGAATAATGTGAACATAAGAGCCATTGCACAAGGTGCTTCTGAAAAGAACATTTCGGCAGTAATTGCGGCTAAAGATGTCAAAAAAGCATTAAATAGTCTACATGAAAGTTTCTTTAAAAACAATAACAAGCAACTTAATTTATTTATTACAGGTGTTGGTAATGTGGGTGCTAAACTGATTGAGCAAATAGAACAACAGCATGAATTTTTGTTAAATAATTTAAACATTAATATCAGAATTGTTGGTTTGTCAAATTCAAGACAAATGATTTTTGATGAAGAAGGCATAAACCTATCTTCATGGAAAGAACAGATAAATAAGGGCTTACCAGCTTCGTTAGATAGTTTTCTTGAACAAGTAAAAGCATTAAACCTTAGAAATAGCGTTTTTGTAGATATTACAGCGAATGCAAAAGTGGCTGATATGTATGCTAAGTATTTAAAAAACAGTACAGCTGTTGTTGCCTGCAATAAAATTGCGAGCTCTGCTACTTATAAAAAGTACAAAGAGCTTAAAGAATTATCACGATCATATGACGTGCCTTATTTATTTGAAACGAATGTTGGTGCAGGTTTACCTATTATAGATACCTTAAATAATTTAATTACTTCAGGAGATCAAGTACATAAAATTCAAGCGGTTTTATCTGGAAGTTTAAATTTCATCTTTAACAACTTTAACACTAAAACTGAATTTTATGATGTGGTTAAACAAGCACAATTAGAAGGCTATACAGAACCAGACCCTAGAATTGATTTAAGTGGTGTTGATGTTGCTCGAAAAATACTGATTTTAGCAAGAGAAAGTGGTATAAAAATCAACTTAGAAGATATTGAAAATGATTCATTCCTTACGGAGAATAATCACAAAGCTGATAGTGTTGATGACTTTTACAATTCATTAAAAACCGATGCTGATCACTTTAAAGCGTTATTAAAATCAGCGAACAGTAACAAATGTCAGTTAAAGTATGTAGCTGAGCTTATTAACGGTAAGGCTAAAGTAGGTTTAAAGGAAATACCAGTAGGACATCCTTTTTACAATTTAGAAGGCAAGGATAATATCGTAATGTTTTATACAAAAAGATATCCAGAACAACCCATGATTATTAAAGGTGCTGGTGCTGGTGCAGACGTTACAGCTTCAGGACTTTTTGCAGATATTATTAAAATTGCAAATAATTAATTATGAACTCAATCAAAATATTTGCTCCCGCAACCGTTGCTAATGTGTCCTGTGGATTTGATGCCTTAGGATTTGCAATAAATGCTGTTGGTGATGAAATGATCTTTACAAAAACGGTCGAAAAAGGGGTTACCATAAGTAAAATTGAAGGAGCTGAATTAACTTATGATAGTCGTAAAAATGCGGCTAGTGTTGTGGCTTGGGCAATGATAGATGAAGCCAAACCTGATTTCGGAATAGACATACAACTTTTCAAAAAAGTAAAACCAGGTAGCGGATTGGGCAGCAGTGCATCAAGCTCAGCAGGTGCTGCTTTTGGCGTGAACGAATTATTAGGAAAACCATTTACCAATTTAGAACTTACAGAATTTGCTCGCTTAGGAGAAAAAGCAGCCTGTGGATCTCCGATAGCCGACAATGTTGCCGCGGCTATTTATGGTGGCTTTATATTGGTAAAAAGCTATGAACCGTTAGAGATTGTAAAATTACCTGTACCAAAAGAATTATGGGCCACCGTTATTCATCCACAAATAGAAATCAAAACAGAAGATGCTCGTAATGCAATACACTCAACGGTAACCGTTGCCAATGCTGTAAAGCAAAGTGCCAACTTAGCGGGTTTAATTAGCGGATTGTACACAGATGATTATGAGTTGATTAGTCGCTCATTAGAAGATGTAATTGCGGAACCTTTTCGCAAAAAATTAATCCCTCATTTTGATGCTATTAAAACAGAAGGCTTAAAAGCCGGAGCTTTAGGTGTTGGAATTTCAGGGTCTGGTCCAACAATTTTTGCGTTATCTAAAGGAGAACAAATTGCTAAAAAAGTAGCCGAATCTATGCGGAACATATATCAAAACACAACTATTGATTTTAATATTCACGTTTCAAAAGTAAATTTAAGCGGCGTTACTATTATCAACTAATTGATATTTTATTCCAACCAATCTTTAAAATCTCTTACACGTTCTCTACTTACAATAATATCTTGTTGTTTGTACGTGTTTAGTTTGATTTGAAGGCGTGAATTTGTATATGATATTATGTCTTTAATCGCATTTACATTCACATAGAACTTACGACTGGTTCTAAAAAAGGTTTGCGGTTCTAGTTCTTGTTCTAATTGATCTAAGGTTAAATCTATTAAATAATCTCTACCTTCTTTGGTATGGATATATGTTCCTTTATTCTCACTATAAAAACATTCAATAGTATCAATAGAAACCATTTTTAAATGTTGTCCGACCTTGATGGTAAAACGTTTTTTGTATTCACGTTCTAACGGATTAACCAATAACTTTTTTATATCATCAAAGTCAATGGCCACTTTTTGTTTTGTGGGGATTCGTTCTTTAAATTTTGTGTATGCATTTTCCAAATCATCCGTATCAATTGGCTTTAATAAATAGTCAATACTATTCAATTTAAAAGCTTGTAATGCATATTCATCATAGGCTGTGGTAAAAATAATAGCACTATTAATATCTATGTTTTCAAAAATTTCAAACGACAAACCATCAGACAATTGAATATCTAAGAAAATAAGATCAGGATGTTCATTTTCATTAAACCACGTTAAAGATTCTTCTACAGAATGTAACATAGCCATGGCTGTGACACCAATTTTTTGCAACATTCTATCTAATCTTCTTGCCGCTGGTTTTTCGTCTTCTATTATAATTACGTTCATGAAATTTTTTAAAATAATTAAATTAGTTAATGCTTAATAAAAGTATAGTATATAACTTTAGATATTTAATATGTTTTTTTATTTATACCGTTTTGATCGATTCTCTTCTTCTTCCATAATTTTTTTGATCTTCTGTTCTTCCCAATTTTTACCTAAAATTAGTGGATAACCAAAAACATGCATTCCATGAAAAAAGATTCCTATTCCCCAAAAAAACCAAACTGAGAATGTGTCAAAATTCCAAATAGCTTCATTTAAAGATTCTCCATTATAGTAGTTTCTAATCACTTTATTAACTGTTATAAATAAATTTACCAACATATAAATTGCAAAATGCCAATAAAAACCTTTCAATTCTTTAACGCGTTGTTTTGCCTGTCTATATTTTCTATTGTTTCTGTGTTCTGATTCCATGCTTATATATTTTTAATGAAAACCACTTATGGTTTGTTCATCCATAAATTTTTTTAACTTTTTCTCTTCCCATTTTTTGAGAAGTGACGGTTTAAATTTACTGAGGTACAGCCCATAAACAAGTATTGCTATGCCCCATAAAACGGGTACCAATATTATGTTTATGTTTAACCAACTTAAAAAATTATTATCCACATTATCAGTATGTGTTCGTACAAACACTATAATATTATTTTTAAAATTAAGACAAACAATAACAAAAATAATGTAAACAAAAACCTGCTGATAAAACTCTCTCAACCTAGTTACATGCTCCAGTGCATCTTCATATTTTGTTGAATTTATATATTTTTTCATCATAATAAATTTTACTCCCAATGTTGGGTCTTTTTGTACTCTTTATTATCCCTATCCATATATTCTTTAATTTTTCGTTCTTCCCAATCTTTCCCCATAAATGGGTTCCAATCAAGAGCTTTGAGAGCATGAAAGAATAAACCAATACCCCAACCAAAGGCAGCCCATAAAAACCAAGGATATCTCCAACCATCGGTATAATAATTTAACCCTGCTAAAAACCCTATAAATATTAAATAGGAAAGTAAATGCCCATAAAATTTTTTAATTCTTTCTACTCGTTCTTTCGCTTTTATATATTTATTTTCGTTATCTAAATTTTCCATACTAGTTAATTTTTATTTATGTAATTTATATTAATCTTTATTCATAAATTCTCTAATCTTGCGATCTTCCCAATCTTTACCTAAAAGCGGATTATAACCATAAGCTTCCATACCGTGCATTACAAGTCCAAACCCCCAACCAAGCGTTGGAAAAACAACCCATGGAAAACTTGTAGTTCTATAATTAAGATACGCTAAACAAGGAATTATGATAACATAAGAAATTACATTACTATAAAATCCCTTAATTTTTTCTACCTTTTCTTTTGCTTTTAAATAGCGTTTATCTTCTATATAATTTTCTTGTGTTTGCATAACTGAAATTTGTTTTGTTAACATGGGTAATTTTACAATAAAAACATCCTCTGTTTTATTTATACTCACTTTACGATCTGATATCAATTGATACCGCTGTTGAATATTTGTTAACCCTACTCCACTACTCTTTTTTAATACTTCTTTAATCTGTAAATTATTTTCAACTACCAATTGCCCACCTTCTTCGTAAATTTTTATAGTTAACGGATTCTTAGAATTTACAACATTGTGTTTTACTGCATTTTCTAGTAACAATTGCAATGCTAATGGTACTACTTTAGCTTCAGGATTACTCGCCTTCTCCGGAACGCTAAACACAATACTATCTTCAAATCGCATTTTTAATAAGCTCACATAGGTTTTAGCAAATTTTAATTCTTCATCTACACTTATAAGCTCTTTATTCTTTTGTTCTAACACATAGCGATACACCTTTGACAATGCCGTTGTAAAGTCTTGAGCGGCATCAGGGTTTTCATCAATTAAACTCGTTAATACATTTAAACTATTGAATAAAAAATGCGGATCCAATTGGTTTTTTAAGGCATCGAATTGAGCTGAAGCGGTACCTGCAATAATTTTCTGTTCTGTTACTTTTTCCTTTTGTGATTTTTGATAAAAATAAACCGCATGAAAAAAAATGCTTGCTACAACAGTAATGATAATACAAGTAAAATAAAACTTACCATTACTTAACTCTTCCGTATAAAATTCTGTAAACCCCTCTCCTTTTACAGCCATTTCTTGAAACATTCTCAAAAAAACAATGGCAATCATTGTCAACACAACACCTCCTAGACTGCCAATTAGCATCCTATATCGGCCATATTTTTTCCACTCAATCTTATTCAAATACCCAAAGAAACTTGAATTTACAAAAGTTAATATTATAGAATACATTTGATAATATCCGAAGGCAATTAATAGTTGATTATTAAAAGTAATTGAATACCCTGATAATACTCTAAAGATCATATCAATAACCATTATCAGAACACCAATTATAAACCCAATAAATATTACTTTTCTATATTCAGACATTTTTTATCTTTCTAATTAATCCCTGTTTTTACTGTTGCCAAGTCACTTTTATAAGAATACTGTTCGTAGTTGGCACCTTCTTAAAATTTAATAGTTAAATCTAATGATTTATTTTCAACTGTAAATTTAGCAATATCAAAAGTGGGAGGTCCCATTAAAACAGGATTATTAGACATACCCCAATCTTCTTTTGGCATTCCGTTTTCATCATAATCAAGTGTATCGTTATTATTACTATCGTGATAACAAATAATAGCATATTCGCCTGGAGCTACATTTTTTAACTCAATTGAGGCTACACCTTCTTTTATGGAACTTATTTGCCCATCTAATGGAGCTTTCATAAAAGTAGCTTTGTTATATAATGCAAAACGTAATACACCTTTATCACTAGTAACATTTGGCACTTTTACAGTAAGGGTTATCCCTTCAACTTCATTAGTACTTTCTTCGGTACTTCCACATGTTTTTAGTACTTCTAACACTCTATCTTTACCCCAGTTTGGATGAAATTTAGATTTAGGTTTAAAATTATCATACATAGCAACCGTTGCTTTTAATCGTTTACAGTACGGACTTAAATCTTGATTAAAGAACTGAGCTCCGCCCATTTCAAATTCTACCAAACCACTTTGTGCTCTTGGGTTAATTTTATCTAATGCAATGGCTTTTTGATAGAAACCAGTTGTTTCTGGTGTTAAACTTGCACCATATGTCATAGGGTCCATTACAATTTTAGCCACATTAATAAATGCTTTTAACACATAAATTTCTGAATTATCTGGTGAAATAGCAGCTGCTTTATCAGCAAATTCTGCAGCAGCCTTTAAATGGGTAGCTACCTTTTTTTTGTCTTTCATTTCAAAAGTAGTTCTGGCTTTTAATAAGGCTAAATTATAATAGGGTAACCAATTTTCGGTTTCTACTTGAGCGATCCGTTCAAAAGTATTGGCGGCTTCATCATTTTTATTTTCTGACATTAGCATGTACGCTTTTTGCATGCCTTGTTCAAATTTTGTTTGTGATGTTATTACTTGACTTACTAAGAAAATTACGAGTACTGTTACGAGTCTGATCATGATTATTTGTTTTTAGTTATTAATTACCCTTCAAAAGTCCATAAAAAGAAAGGTGTTTAAAAAAAGTAATGACCCAATTGTATTTTTTTAAGGATGAATTGTTAAATTAGTTGAATTAATAAAAAGAAGGTATTAACTCAAATCCTAAAGCAAATCAAAATCATTAATTATGAATAAGCGGTCATTAATAATTGTAATTGCCTTAAGTATTACTCTATTTTCTTGCAGTGTGACAAATAATGTAAAGAAAAAACCTAACATTATTCTTATTATGGCGGATGACATGGGTTACGAATCTTTAAGCACCTACGGTAATTCGGAATATAACACGCCTGTTCTTGATAAAATGGCTTCAGAAGGTATTCGATTTGATAATTGTGTCTCTCAACCTTTATGTACACCATCAAGAGTTAAAATAATGACTGGGCTCTATAATTATCGTAATTATGATTTTTTCGGACATTTGGCTTCGGACCAATATACCTTTGGTAATTTGATGCAAGATGCGGGATACTCAACCTGCATAGCTGGAAAATGGCAATTAAACGGATTGAATTATAAAGACAAAATTACGGATTGGAATGACAATACCAAACCTAATAAATTTGGCTTTGAAGAATATTGTTTGTGGCAATTGACAAAAAAAGGAAATGAAGGTGGTAGGTATGCCAACCCCTTAATTGAACAAAATGGAAAAATTCTTACAACAGAAGAGGTAAATTACGGTCCTGACCTATTTTCTAATTATATATTAGATTTTATAGAAAGAAAAAAAGACAAGCCCTTCTTCATATATTATCCTATGGTATTGGTTCATGATCCGTTTGTGCCCACACCTGATTCTGAAGCGTGGAATGATAAAGATAAACGGTACAAAAACGACACTACTTATTTCAAAGATATGGTTGTATATACAGATAAAATAGTAGGAAATATAGTAGATAAGCTCAAAGAACTGGACATAGATGATAACACGATTGTTATTTTTACAGGTGATAATGGCAACCATCCTACAATTTTTACCAAGACAAAGAATACAATTATACAAGGTGCAAAAGGCAATACCATAGATGCCGGTACACATGTACCGCTAATTATATCTTGGCCTAAAGAGATTAAAAAAGGACAGGTATCCAAAGAACTCATTGAGTTTAGCGACTTTTTTGCCACATTCTCAGACATTGTTGCAAAAAAAGTAACAGCTGATGGAAAAAGTTTCTACCCTTTATTGACAGGAAAGGAATATAATGGAAGAAAAACCGCTTTTGTTCATTATGACCCTAAATGGGGTCAAAATGTAAATCGATATAGAAATCAATTTGTAAGAACTGTTGACTATAAATTATACCCAGATGGAAAGTTTTTTAATTTAAATAATGATAAGTTAGAAAAGATGCCATTGGCAATTGATTCATTGACGGTGAATGAAAATACAATAAAAACAACGCTAGAAAGTGAGTTAAAAAAGCATCCAATTTGGCTTAAAAACGAATGATATTAAAATTTTGTTTTTTTAAGAATTAATTCTTGGCATAACTTTCTCCATAAAAAACGACCTTCGTTTAATATTAGATATAAAAAATTAAAACGATTTCATATCCACTTGTTGGGTGTAATTACGAGAAAAACTGAATTTAATGAATTCAAATCGTAAATTTATTTCTAAAATAACTGAAGATGAAAATAAAAAAATAAGGATTTGAATCGTCGATGAGTGTATTGATTCTGATATAAATTCACACCTACTTCAGAGAAATGGAATTTTAAAGAACATTTCTAATCAAGGGCATTTAATTGAGCGAAAATTAAAAGATCCATATAAATGGACTGATAGTGGTGAAATAGCGGAGTTTGTAAAAATTGGTCTCAAAAAAGCATTTTCAATACCATTATTTTGCAGTAAACACGATAGTGAGATTTTCAAATCAATTGAAACATCTCCTTTAGAGTTTAATGATTATAAAGCACAATTACTTCTGAGTTGTAGAGTTACTTTAGCATAAAGTAGAAAAAAGGAAATTTTAATTGATATTTTTACAAAGATTTTAAATTCAAAAGAAATAAAATTTCACAAAAGAGAAAATCAAGAAGCATTTGTAACTGGAACTCAATATGGAATTAATGATTTAAATATTTTTAAAAAATTAATTGAATCTGAAATTGAAAATCCAAAAGACAATTTTCATTTTGAGTATTTTGAGTTACCTAAATTTGAAGTTTATGCTTCTGCAATATTTAGTCCTCCTAAAACCTTTTCTTTTGGTTCTACCAATCCTAATAAACCTTACGAACAGGGTTTTATACATATAATTCCATTAGAAGATGGATTGAAAGTAATAGCAGGTTATCACAAGAATTATGTAAATCGCTATATTAAAAGGTTTGTGAAAGATTGGAGAAAAGCTAATAAAGAAAATTTCAGTGAGAGATTAATAGGAGTGTTTTGTAGAAATATAGAAAATTGGGGAACTTCTCCAAATATGTATAAATCGATGACATCAGAAAATATTAAGCTATTCAATAAGTATTTTTATTTGAGTGAAATTTTACCGAATTTTATGGTTCCAAAAATTGATTTATTCAAATGAAAAACATGACCATTGCGTGAAATACATGCATAAAATAGATTTCAATATGGATGTAACTATAAAACCAGAGCATTAAATACTTATCTCTTAGTTACGGAGTTTTTCTACTTCAGCAAAGGTGGCTCTATACTTCCGTAAATTTTGTTTTACAATATGTTTAGACTCTGATGACAACTCGTTTAAAATATCCATTCCTTTAGCTTGTTTTCCATTATCAAGTAATAATTTGGCATAAGCCAAACGCTCTTCATAATTGGCAAAACTACTATTAATTTGTTCTAACTCTGGTTCTGCTTCATAAAACCGACCTGCTTTTACCAAAGCCTTTCCATATAAAAATTGTGTATTCGACTTTTTAAATTCACCATGACTTTCAATATTTTCTGCATACATTATCACTTTTTTATAATTGTCCACCTTATCATATGCTTTAACCAATTGCTTTTGCGTATAAAAGTCATTTTGAAATCTACCTTCCAATGCTGATTCATACTGTATAATAGCATTTTCAAAGTCGTTTATTTCAAAATAGGCGTCTGCTAAATCTATTTTATTTTGAAAAGTATCAGAAAATTCCAGTTTTGCTTGTAAGTCTTTTACTTTTTTGGTGGGATTGATAATTGCAGTTATTCCATCAGTAATTAATTCAGCATCACGTTTGTTATATACCTGCGTTATTAAGTAAACGATGCTACCTAATATAGGAACAAAAAGAATAATAAAAATCCAATAATATTGGTTTTTATTTTTAAGTAAATGATAAATACAAAAAATTTGTAAAGCGACAATAATGTAATAATACATAAAGAAGAATTATAGATGCAAATTAATAAAACAAACAGTATAAACCATTAAATAATTAAGTCCATTTTATATTCTTAGTCGCATTCTGAAAGAATTGGCTTAAAAATATTTTAAAGCATAATTTCTTACCATACATCAATGCACAGATTTTTTTTTCTAAGTTATTTTGTATTAAATAAATTATTAACATATAAAATATAATAAAATGAATTGGAAAATAGATAACACACATTCAGAAATTACATTCAAAGTAAAACATATGATGATTTCAACAGTAACAGGTTATTTTGAAAATTTTGATGCAACTATTAATACAAATGATGAAAGCTTCGAAAACGCATCTGTAGAATTTAATGCTAAAATAAATTCTATAAACACAAAAAATAAAGATAGAGATACACATCTTAAATCTGATGATTTTTTCAATTCGGAAAAATTTCCAGAAATGAAATTTATTTCTAAATCATTTGACGGACAACAATTAATTGGGGATTTAACTATAAAAGATGTTACTAAAGTAGTTCAATTAGATGTTGATTTTAATGGTATAGCGGTTGACCCTTATGGACAAACAAAAGCAGGTTTTGAAATAAGTGGAGACATCAATAGAAAGGATTATAATCTAACTTGGAATGCAGTTACGGAGGCAGGGAATATAGTCGTTTCTGATAAGGTGAAAATAGTAATTGATGCACAATTCATAAAACAAGTCTAAGATTTAGAATATAAACTTTGTGGTTATTAATTTACTGTAATAAGCTATAAAAGCAATAACGGTTTGAGTCTCTACTCAAACCGTTTTGTATTTAATTAAGTATATTGTTATCCGAAAATTAGAGTGTTATAATCAACTACTGTTTTATACAAAAATGTTGGGACTAAATTCCAAAATGAAAAAAATAACCTACATCTTAATTGCTTTTTTCTTAACAAGTTGCTTTTCTGAAAGTAACAGTACTTTAAGTACTGATAATTTAATTAATGAAACATTTAATAAATCAGAAATTAAAGACTTACAACATATTTTGGACTTTTTTAATAATGAAATTTGTAATTCAAATTATGGGAACATAAATGAATGTTATCTTAATTATTGCTTAGAAATTATTACACAATTTGAAAAAACTGGCACTTTCAATTCTAATCTAAACTTTGAAAAACAGCGAAAATTATATAGCAAAATTGATAATAATACTTTCAACGAAATATGGGTTTTTCAAAAAAATTTACCACTTAATGAAAGAAAAGATACTTTGAAAAATCTTGAATTAAATTACGAAGGAAAATATAGAAATTTTTTAAACGAATATGGAAAAGAAAATATAGAAATTAAAAAATATGATGAAAGTTATAATGTCTCTGCAGGCTTATCACCTTCTATGTTTGCTGAAATGGCTGAAAATTATGAATTATTTAAAATTACTAAACTAAAAACTAAATTGGTAATAGCAATACATTATATGACATTGAATGATCAAAATTGGAGGAATGAAAAATATTAACACTAACGCCTAACACATAACTGAGATAAAATATAAATAAACAATTAACTATATTTCTTATATTTGAGATGTATGGTTCATAGTAATTATACACTGACGTTGTAAGTAATTAGACAAACCATTAAAATAAATTGGAACATTTTATCAATAAAATAAAAAGCAGTCTAGATCTAACTTCGGAAGCGGAAGAATTTCTTTATTCCATATCGAAAGAAAAAACTATTTCAAAAGGAGAAGTTTTAATCCGACAAGGACAAACTGTAAAGAAAACATATTTTGTTTCAGATGGATGTTTAAGGTCTTTTTGCACCGATAAAAGTGGTAAAGAACACACCTTACAGTTTGCAATTAAAGACTGGTGGATAAGCGATTTTATTGCCATCTATAACAATGAACTTGCAAAACTAACAGTAGAGTGTATTAAAGAATCTAAAGTGATTGAATTTAACGCATCTAAATTAAACAATATATATGCTCAATTTCCTGAATTTGAAGCTTTTCAAAGAAAAAATTTAGAACAGCATGTGGTGAGTCTCCATAAAAGAATTTTAAATCAATTACAATTAACTGCTAGAGAGAGATACGACTTATTCGTAGAGCAATACAAGGACATTGAGCAGTACACGCCAAACTATCACATTGCATCTTATTTAGGTATTACACAACAAAGCTTAAGCCGTATAAGAGTTGAGAGAGCAAAAAACTAGTTTTCTTACCATAGGGTTATTTTTTTGAGGCAACAGTATTCTAGTTTTGTATTAAATTAATAAATACAAAAAATTATGCTTAAAAAAATATTAGGAATTGCTCCCAAATTAGAGTCAGATGGTTCGTTTAGCCCATCAAAATTAGCCATTAAATTAGGTACGGTTGATAAAACAGATTATGAAAAAATTTCATACACTAAATATCAAGGTAAGAAATCTAAAATCTTAGTAATTTTCACAGAACAAAAAAACTTAAAAATGAAAAATGGTAAATTGTTTTCTACAGGAAATCATCCTGTGGAGGCCTTATTGCCCATGTTACATTTAAAAAATGCAGGTTTTGAATTTGAAATAGCTACACCAACTGGGAAGCCAGTCGTGTTCGAAATGTGGGCTTTTCCCGAAAAAGATGAACATGTGAAAGCCATCTATAATGACTACAAATCTAATTTTGAAAAGCCTAGTAAGTTACAAGATTTTGTAGATAATTCATTAACAGATTCGGCATCTTATGCAGCAGTTTTTGTTCCCGGAGGACATGGAGCTATGTTGGGTATTCCAGAAGATAAAAACGTTGGTAAAATATTGAATTGGGCACATCAAAACGATTTGTTTACCATTACACTATGTCATGGACCAGGTTCATTATTAACAACAACACTTAATAACCAGAAATTTTTATATGAAGGATACAACATAGCTGTATTTCCTGATTCCGTAGATAAACAATCGCCTATGATGGGATATTTACCAGGACAAATGCCTTGGGGTTTAAGTGAAAAATTAAAAAGTTTGGGAGTTAATTTGATGAATACAAAAATGGACAAAACAGTATGCGTAGATAGAAAATTAATTACGGGAGCAAGCCCCTTGGCTTCAAATAATTTAGGAAAACTAGCAGCAGAAACTTTATTAAAAGAATTAAAATAAATATATGGAATTATTAGATAAATTAAATTGGCGTTATGCTGCAAAAGCAATGAACGGCAAAAAAGTACCTCAAGAAAAAGTAGATAATATTATTGAAGCGATATCACTTGCTCCAACATCGAGCGGATTGCAACCTTTTGAGGTCTTTGTAATTACGAATCAGAAAGTAAAAGAAGAAATCAAACCTATTGCATGGAACCAATCCGTAATAACTGATTGTTCGCATTTACTAGTATTTGCAGCTTGGGACACGTACACAGAAGATCGAATAAACAAGATGTTTGATTTAACTAATACGGTTAGAGGGTTTAAAAATGAAGGTTGGGAAAACTACCGTCAAATGTTATTAGGTAGTTACCCACAAAAGGATGCTGAAGAAAACTTTAATCATGCAGCAAAACAAGCATATATTGCTTTTTCACAAGCGATTGCAGCTGCAGCGTTTGAGCAAGTAGATGCTACTCCATTAGAAGGATTTGACCCTTCAGCTTTGGATAAAATTCTAGGGTTGAGAGAAAAAGGATTAAGAAGCTGTGTAATGTTGCCAATAGGTTATAGAGATACTAAAAACGATTGGTTAGTCAGTCTAAAAAAAGTAAGAAAAAGTAGAGAAGATTTAATTACAGTAATTGATTAGATAAAAAACTACTTACAATCGAGTGGATGGCTCCGCCAATAATTGACGGAGTGCACCCCTCACACCACCGTACATACGGGTCTCGTATACGGC
>NZ_QRGD01000039.1 GCF_003449015.1 Aureibaculum luteum
CCAGTCAGATGTTTATTGAGCTGTATTTCATCAAAGCACAGTTTTCAGACAAGCATCATTACACAGAGGTCCAGGCACTTGTGTTAATTCACATACAATTCCTACACAAAATGTAAGCAGTTGGCCATGGTATGCAAAGAGCAAAGCATGAAAGCAAGTGTGCTGTGTATGTGTGTGTCTGTGTGTGTGTCTTTGCCTGCATGTGCTTAAGCATGTGTGCATGAAGTAAGGTGTTTGCATGGGAAAGAGAGAGAGCAAGAGTCCAGCCATTTTGTTGTGAACGAGTGCACCAGTCAGGCATCGGCTTCATTTTGGGAGGTGGTCCCCGTGAGGAAAGATAGAATAGAGAGAAAGGTGGAATGGATCTAAAACAAGACAGGTATGTGAGGTTAGTTACAGGAACAGGGTTGGGAGGATTTAGTTCTTGGTGACGGAAGCAGTGATGATCTGGAAGATAGCCTGGAGCTTGGACTTGATGTCATCAGCTAAAGGTGCAATCTTTGCCTTCAGTGCTTCTCCATCGGCACCCTGGGCCTGGGTGTAGACATTCTTCAGCTGCTCCTTGTATTCTTCGACGTAGGGAGTAGCCAACTGCTTCAGAGCCTCCAGACGCTCAGAAAGCTTGGCGCGCACTGTCTCCACAATTGGTGCCAGGGCGGCCTTGGTCTCCTCTAGATTGGTGGACACCTTAGCCTGCAGAGACTCGACAACTGGCTCCAACTTTTCCTTGAGGACAGCCATGTCATTTGTGTGCTTCACGTAGTATTCTTTCATGATGGGCTCCAGCTCGGTTTTGTACTCATCAAGATGCTTTTCAATGACCGCTCTCAGAGCTACACGCTTGGGCTCGATGTCAGCCTTCAGTTGATCGAGATCAGCTATCAGGGAAGTACGGAGATCAGCAGTGGCATCAGAGATGGTGCTGACGACGCTGTCAGTGACTGGGGAGACCTGAGCCTGCAGAGCCTTGAGCTGAGTGTGGAAGTTCTCTATGTGCTGAGACACGCTGTCCTTGATCTCCTTGTATTCAGTGTCATCCAGCTGTGCCAGGGCT
>NZ_QRGD01000040.1 GCF_003449015.1 Aureibaculum luteum
AGATTCCCTTTCAATGTGCTTCTCACCAAATAACGGAAGTACATTGAAAGGGAGTTTTTAACGGTTAGATTATAATAAAAGTAGTATTTACTGCTCTAACCTTTTAAATTTTAAGATGAAAGCTAAAACTATTTATTTAGTAGCTTTTCTAAATACTCAATTTTATCTTGCTCTGCTTTTAATAAGCGTTCATAAAGTTTCTTGTTTTCTTCATGTACTTCTAGAAACTTGTCAAGAGGATTGAAAGTACAATGATGATTTATAGCAGGTCCTGAATTGATAACTGAGCCGTCGTAATTATTCTGTATATTATTAAAAACAGCTTCGTCGCTATAATTTTTAATAGCTTCTGAACTTACACCTAATACTTTGGCTATCTCTTCCAATTTATCATCTTCAATCTCTGGAGATTGTTCAATCTTAGAAACCGCCTGTTGACTAATTTTAAGAGATTCCGCAAGCGTTTCCTGCTTCATGCCTCTAAGTTCACGGATGCGACTTATTTTGCGTCCAATGTGATTTGTTTTTGTAGCTGTTGTCATACCTCAAAGATACTAATTAATCCAATAAAGATACAAGTAAAAAACAAATAAAGAGCTGTAAAAAACAACTTACTGTGGTTGGGTACACCACCTAATTACACTTAGTTTATAAAAAATTAAGGTAGAAATGGAAACAAAAATCAAAAATTTAAACAGGGTTGAAAACCCAGAAACAGTCAAAGAGATTGTTTTAGAAATTGTAAAGGGTGTCAATGTAAATCAAATTTATTTGACCTTAGGAGAGAAAAACACTCCTTTCAAATATCGGTTTACTAT
>NZ_QRGD01000041.1 GCF_003449015.1 Aureibaculum luteum
AGATTCCCTTTCAATGTGCTTCTCACCAAATAACGGAAGTACATTGAAAGGGAGTTTTTAACGGTTAGATTATAATATAAAGTAGTATTTACTGCTTTAACCTTTTAAATTTTAAGATGAAAGCTAAAGCTATTTATTCAGTAGCTTTTCTAAATACTCAATTTTATCTTTTTCAGCTTGAACAAGACGTTCATATAATTCCACGATTTTTTCAATCGGGTTTATTGTGCATAAATAGTTGTTATTATTTGAACTGTTATCTTGGAAAGTATTATTTATGATATTGAAAACATTTTCCTCAGAAAAATTCTCAATACTCTCTTTAGTTACCCCAAGAACTTTGGCTATCTCTTCCAATTTATCCTCTTCTATTTCTGGAGATTGCTCAATCTTAGAAACCGCCTGTTGACTAATTTTAAGAGATTCCGCAAGTGTTTCCTGCTTCATTCCTCGAAGTTCACGAATGCGACCTATTTTACGACCTATATGATTTGGTTTTGTAGCTGTTGTCATATATCAAAGATACTAATTAATCCAATTAAGATGCAAGTAAAAAACAAATAAAGAGTTGTTAAAAACAACTTGCTGTGGTTGGGTACACGACTTTATTGTACTTAGTTTATACAAAACTATGATAATTATGGAAACAAAAATCAAAAATTTAAACAGGGTTGAAAACCCAGAAACAGTCAAAGAGATTGTTTCAGAAATAGTAAAGGGTGTCAATGTAAATCAAATTTATTTGACCTTAGGAGAGAAAAACACTCCTTTCAAATATCGGTTTACTGT
>NZ_QRGD01000042.1 GCF_003449015.1 Aureibaculum luteum
TCTAAAAAGTCAATTAATACATTGGCTCTCTTGTATATCTTTTCAACTTGCTTTTTGCTTATTTTATAATTAAGGGCGTAACGGGATTTACTATACGCTTTGTTTAGTTTGTTCAAAAGGTTTATTTGCCTTTTGTTTTTCTTTGAGAATATATTTCCAAATACAGGATTTACCTTCCCAACAAACATTTGATGGTCACTTATCAAATGCCCTGTAAAACTTGCACCCATTAAAAAATGCTCCGCAGCTATGAAGCTCTGCTCTATGGTTTGATGTAACATAAAGGTTGCTTGTCCATAATTGCCTTGACTTAAAAATAAATCAGCTCCTTTTTTAAAGGCTGATATTTTATGCTTTCGTTTTATAAAGTTTAATCTTGCTGTTTTTATAACCTTAGAGAAATCTATTTTGTTAAATAGCCAGTTCTTATCATAGCTATTATGACAATAAACAAGTCTATTCTCAAGGCAATGGTTCAAAAAGAATGTATTCCCATTGTTTGTTTCATTTTGAATATAATGGAGTGTAAAGAACTTTGCATAACAGTCTGGGTATTCTTCAATACAAGCATCTAAAACTGCTTTAGTACTTTCTTTGAATCGCTTTGCCATATCTTCTATAATAATAGTAAACCGATATTTGAAAGGAGTGTTTTTCTCTCCTAAGGTCAAATAAATTTGATTTACATTGACACCCTTTAC
>NZ_QRGD01000043.1 GCF_003449015.1 Aureibaculum luteum
TTTTTTTAGGTCTTATTTAAGTTTTTATTGGTTAAAATCTCAATCTAAAATCAATTATTGATTAATTTTCATTTTTCAGACCTATTTTTTACTCATTTTCTTAAGTTTAGGCAATATCTGTCTGCCTCGCCTTTTGCCAGTTTTATTTTTTAATTCTATTTTTAATTAATAATAAATATTCTTTTGGTGGTCCTCTACAATCAAAGGTCAGTAACGTTATCAGTTCACCTTTTTTGCAACTCGGACAGCGATTGAGCTTTGTCTTTGGCCCCGATTCGGGGTTCTTTGTTAATGTTACAAATGGTTGCCCAAGTATTTGTGCTTGAAGTCTAGGTAACTTCTCTTTCTTCCAACTGCTACTTAAAATACCATAATGCCTTATTCTGGTAAAACCTTTGGGTAGAATATGAAGTTGAAATCGCTTTATAAAATCTATTGTAGATAAAGGTATTGTAGTTTTTACACCGTTATTTCTATATTCTTTTGCACTAAAAGTTACTACTCTTTTATGTTTGTTTATCGATTTTATTCTATGATTAGAAATGGCTATCTTATGGCTGTACCTGCCCAGATACTCAACCACAAATTCTGGTCTGCCAAATGGTTTTTTAGCATAGACCACCCAGTTCTTTTTAAACAGTTTATCATAGGTCTGTTTTGGTATGGGTAGTTGTTCTTTTCGTATCTCTGA
>NZ_QRGD01000044.1 GCF_003449015.1 Aureibaculum luteum
CCGGACTCAAACAGGACTCAGAGGTGTCAATGAGCTTATTTATTGAAATAAGAAAATCCCGACAGAGTGAGGCTATGACAGGCTATGGAAACAGGCCTAAACTATGGAAAACAAAAATCACTCCAAAGGAGGAAAAAAACTCTAAACTGCTTTATAAGAATTATCAAAATCAAAATCTCTCACAACGAGGAAAGTCAAAAGGCTGCAAAACATTAACTGAAAATCTCTCCTAGGGAGGCTGAAAAAACAACTATACTAAGCACTAGGAAACAAATGGCTATACTAAGAAAATTACAACAACAAAAATCACTCAATCGAGGAAAAGACAAAAGAACACTCGAGCAACAACGCTATGGCTACGGACGGACAAGAAACAAGGCTTTGGTGATTGATCCTGGGACGAAACACTTTGGCACAAGACAAAGGGAGACGCAGACAATATATACAGAGGGTAATGGGGAACAGGTGGAAACAATCAGGGCGGGGAAGACAATCAGACCGGTGACACATGAGGAAGGGCAAGTGACCTGAAACGAGAGGGCAGGTAAATATCAAAATAAAACAGGAAATGACGAGACAGAACAAAAACCCAACTTGACCTCACCGCGGTGTGACAATGAGAGTAAGACCATTATATTTGAATCAATGTGTAACTTTGGCTGCC
>NZ_QRGD01000045.1 GCF_003449015.1 Aureibaculum luteum
ATAATCAATTCACACCTCTATTGCCTCCTATTAGAAGAAGGAAGCTAGGCAGGCCACAAACCAAAAGGAGGAGGGGTGCTACTGAAAGGAAAGATGGTCATAGGGTGTCCAAGGTGGGAAAAACTATGTTGTGCAGTAATTGCAACAAGGCTGGACACAACAAGAGCACATGCCAAAACAGAAAAATGTCGTTTTGAGGGTCCAAATGACCCCGAAAGGCCAAAAACAGAAAAATGTCATTTTGAGGCTCCATATGCCCCGAAAAGCGAAAAACTGGCGTTGTTCATGTGGTAACGTTGAACCTTGCTCCTCGGCGTAGTTTTGAATCTCCAAATGACCCTAAAAGTCCAAAACTGAATAATATCATTTTGAGGCTCCAAATGACCCCAAAAGGCCAAAAACTAGCGTTGCTCATATGGAACGTTGAACCTTGCTCCTCGACCCATTTTCCATGTTCACAGGTCGTTCTGCCTTGCAGGGTTCGACAATGATCCTTCCGCAGGTTCACCTACGGAAACCTTGTTACGACTTCTCCTTCCTCTAAATGATAAGGTTCAGGGAACTTCTCACGACGTCGCCGGCAGCGAACCGCCGTCGTCGACGCGATCCGAACACTTCACCGGATCATTCAATCGGTAGGAGGATCGG
>NZ_QRGD01000046.1 GCF_003449015.1 Aureibaculum luteum
GGTACTAATGGTATCGACGGAACGAATGGAATTAATGGTGCAACAGGTGCTCAAGGTATCCAAGGTGAAAAAGGTGATGCTGGTACAAATGGTACTGACGGAACTAATGGTACTAAAGGAGATAAAGGTGAACAAGGTGATGCTGGTATAAATGGTGCTGACGGAACGAATGGTGCCGACGGTGCAACTGGTGCTCAAGGTATTCAAGGTTTAACTGGTGGTGCTGGTACTAATGGTATTGACGGAACGAATGGAATTAATGGTGCAACAGGTGCTCAAGGGATCCAAGGTGAAAAAGGTGATGCCGGTACTAATGGAACTGATGGTGCAACGGGTGCTCAAGGTATTCAAGGTTTAACAGGTGATGCTGGTGCAAATGGTACTGACGGAACGAATGGTACTAAAGGAGATAAAGGTGAACAAGGTGATGCTGGTACAAATGGTACTGACGGAACGAATGGAATTAATGGTGCAACAGGTGCTCAAGGTATCCAAGGTGAAAAAGGTGATGCCGGTACTAATGGAACTGATGGTGCAACGGGTGCTCAAGGTATTCAAGGTTTAACAGGTGATGCTGGTGCAAATGGTACTGACGGAACGAATGG
>NZ_QRGD01000047.1 GCF_003449015.1 Aureibaculum luteum
CTCGTCTTCCTCTTCGTCGCCGCTCTCGTCGGCGTCTTCGTCCTCGAAGTCTTCGTCCTCGTCGCCGGCCTGCGCGGCTTCGGCGGCGTCGGCGTTCGGGTCGATCAGGCCGTCGATGTACTCGTCGATCTTGGCCTCATCGTTGGCCACGCGCTCGCCCATGGCGAGGATCTCAGAGATGGTGACCGGGCAGGCCGAGATGGCCATGACCATGTCCTTCAGGCCGGCCTCGATGCGCTTGGCGATCTCGATTTCGCCTTCGCGGGTGAGCAGCTCGACCGTGCCCATCTCGCGCATGTACATGCGCACCGGGTCGGTCGTGCGGCCGAATTCGGAGTCGACCGTGGACAGCGCGGCTTCGGCTTCCTCTTCCGCCTCTTCTTCCGTGGTCACGGAAGGCGCGTTGTCGTTGAGCAGCAGGGTCTCGGCGTCCGGGGCCTGCTCGTACACGGCGATGCCGATGTCGTTGAGCGTGGCGACCAGCGTGTCCATCGACTCTGCGTCGACCATGTCGTCGGGCAGATGGTCGTTGATTTCGGCGTAGGTCAGGTAGCCGCGCGATTTGCCCAGCTTGATC
>NZ_QRGD01000005.1 GCF_003449015.1 Aureibaculum luteum
TTAGCAACCTTGCAGCTTACTAATGGTTCAGGGCGTTACCCATGCCCATAAGGGACTTGCACCCTCTAGATTAATTCTTTACTTTCGTAAGGAAAAGATGCCCATGCTGGGCACACACAAGGTATAAAAGCAATAGCGGTTTGGGTTTTAACTCAAGCCGTTTTTGTGATTAATTAAGTATATTGCAATCACGAAAGTGAGTGCGTTTTAATCCGCCACTGCTCTTATACTAAACGTTGTAGGCTATTAACTAAAAGATAACAAATCAAAAATAAATGATTGACATCAAAGATTTTATATCAAATATCCCATCCTTTCTTCTACTAGAAAAATATACTTCCCCTTGGAGCATAACCGAAGACATAAAAGAAATAATTAAGGCAATTATACCAAATCTTGGTGCGGATTTTAACATAGAAAATGGAATTGCCATTCATAAGTCTGCAGTTTTGGAACAAGGAATAACCTTAAAAGGTCCAATAATTATAATGGACAACTGTCAAATTGGTGCTAATGCCTATTTCAGAGAAGGTGTCTTTTTGGATAGTTTTGTAAAAATAGGACCTAATACGGAAATAAAAAATAGTATGATATTTTCACATACTGCAGTTGCTCATTTAAACTATATCGGAAATAGTATTATCGGTAGAAATGTAAATTTTGAGGCGGGTTCAATCGCAGCAAATCACTACAATGAGAGAACGAAAAAAAGGATTTATGTAAGTTTCAACAACAAAATAATTGATACAGGATTGGAAAAATTCGGAGCTTTAGTAGGTGATAATTCTAGAATTGGTGCGAATGGAGTTTTGTCTCCTGGAACACTATTAGAAAAGGACTCAATTGTAAAAAGACTTGAATTAATTGAACAATGTAAAGAAAAATAAAAACGGCTACAGCAAAAGCTAAAATTTATTGTGGCAAAATTTTCTGCCGAAAATTCATCTCTTTAAACCATCGCTTGGTCTCGGTAGAAAGGTCCTAACACGCTAGAGCGTAGCATACCACAATTTAACCGTTAAACGAACCCTACAAATTATCCAACTGATTTTTGCTTTTATCGTCACTAATGGTCCAAAAGAAGCCTACAAAAAAGAAACGATCGGCACTCGGCACAATGGCTTGGCGTTGAAACATGCCATTTACATCTGGGGTATTGGCATAAGTATAACCATACGTATTTTTAATACCCATAATATTAGAAACCGATACAAATAGTATTTTTTGTTGTGAAATTAAATAACTCCAATTCACACTTAAATTATTGTAAGTTTTCGTTTTTCCACTCATAAATTGATTGGTATTGGGGTTGTCATAAGGTCTACCACTAGCAAAACTATAAGTTACTCCTACTTGGCTACGCCAATGGTTAATCCAATACTTTGTTACTAAAGAGGCATTGTGTTTTGTGGCAAAACTTGGAGTTACTTGCTCAGAAAAATCGTTATACTTTCTTTTGGTATCTAAATACGAATAGGAAACCCAATACTGTAGGTTTTTAATATTTTTACTGTCTTTCCAAAACAAGTCTATGCCTTTTGCATAGCCAAATCCGTTATTATTAAAATTTGCTGATGGAACATCAATTTCGGTATCATACTGCAACAAACTGGCATAATCTTTATAATAAACTTCTGCTCTAAACAATTGCTTATTCTTTTTATATTGGTAGTTTAAAATATAATGTGTTGCCTTTTGAAAGCTTAGGTTTTGCTCAATTTTTAATTCATTATTTTGAGGTGTTTGATAAAAATCACCATAAGCAAAAGACAATTGCGATTGTCCGTTTAACTTATATGCCAACGATACTCTTGGTGAAAAAGCGTAGTCTTTTAATAGAGCATTATATTCACCACGCACACCAAATTTACCTGCAAAATCAGTTGAGAAAAACACTTCAGATTCTGCAAATATAGACCCCATAGTATGGGTAAATGAGTATTCAAAATTTTCAGTTTGGTTTGCACTTCCCTTTTCATTAAAGTTAATAGATGTCAATTCTGCTCCATAAGATAATTTGAATGCATTACTGAAGTTATGCTTTAATTTGGTTTTAAAATGTAACGCATTTTCCACATCATTTACATCGGTTTCTTCGAAAACTACATCTGTATTACTGTTGCTATAACTAAGACCCGTTGTTAATTTTAAATCATTTCCTATAAATCCGTCATAAGACAAATTCGTATACCAATTGCTGTCTTTTAATTTGAAGCGAGCTAAACCGTCATAATTGATATTCTCTTGCTCCACATCAAACTTAGAAAGACTATAGGCGGTGTAAAACTTAAACAAACCGTTTTTTGTATTATGCCTATAAACCGCTTCACCAGAAAGAGATTCAGGCAATTTATTCCACGTATCGCTATCAGGAGCTAAATTGTTATACGGAGCTAAGTTGATATAACTGGCATTTATAGTTAATGCATCTTTTTTCCATTTTTGAGTATGACCTATGCCCAACCCTAAAGACATCAATGAAATGTTAGTTTCATTCTGTTTAGGCTCTTTAATGGTGTTTAATAACAATACACTAGATAAAGCATTACCATATTCAGCGGAATATCCACCTGTACTGAATGTAATTCCGTCAAACAAAAATGGAGAATAACGACCTCGTGTTGGGGTATTATTTGTGGTAGAGATATAAGGTTTAAAAACTTGTAATCCGTCAATATAAACTCCGGTTTCATCAGCAGTTCCACCGCGTACAAATAAACGTCCATCCTCCCCTACGGTTTGCGTACCTGGTAAGGTTTGTAAGGCTCCAATAAAATCACCAGCAACGCCAGCAGTAGTAACAACATCTAATGGACTCATTACAGAAACAGCAGTAGTACCACCCGCCTTAAGGGAACCTACCGAAAGTACAACAGCATCCAAAGCGTTTATCGCCTCTTTTAATACAATTTGTAACTCGTTTAAGGTATTAACGTCGCCAAGTTGTCTAAACGTATGAAAATTCAAATTGGAAACGACCAGCGTTTGCTCACCTGTTTCAGTTGTTGTAAATGTAAATTTACCGTCTAAATCAGTTGTAGCACCGTCATAAGTGTTTTCTAAATACACATTGGCACCTGGTATTGGTTCTCCTTTCTTGTCACTAACAGTACCCGAAATGTTTGTTTGAGCGTGGAGTTGGGTGAATATTGTTAAAAATAGTATGGTGAAAATTGTTTTTATAGCTTGCATCATGTTGATTTTATGATGCAAATATTAGATAACCGAGTGGTTTAGCATAAAAACACTATCTGAATTGTAATTCTTTTGGGGTGAATTGTAAAAATTACTAATATTAATAACTAAATTTCGTTTAGTACTCTAAAACAAAAGCTTTGATGCCTAGAATAAATAATATGAAAATTAACCTTTCCTTTTTAATTGCTATTAGTAGTATATTACTTCTTACAAATTGTAAATCAACTGCAAACATTGCAATTCATCAAAATAAAAAGAAAGTATCAATTAAAAAGAACGATCAGATTGTTTCTATTACAAAAAGTCCTTTTTCATTTTATTTTAATATAAACAAGTACACTAAAACGAGTCCTGTTGTTGCAAAATTAGCCGCATTTTCAAACAAAAATGATTTAGATGCATTGAAGGTTGGTTTAAATGTTAGCCAAACGGAATGTTTTGCCCTTGGTGATGCTTTAGCACTAAGACCTATTACGGGCTACGATGCTCTGTTTATTCTTGATTATGGTTTTCATGCGTTGTATTATGAAAATTCATTAGATAAATCAGTTGAACTTATTTATGAAAAAGATGATTTTGCAAATGTTGCTTTTCATATAAACCAATTGTTTACCAATGGCCAATACATTCCATTTGAGGCATATAAACTACCCAAAATCTACATTGCTTTATTTATTGATGCGAATACAAATAACACCATTGATGAAGAGGAGTTAACTAAGTTTAGCATTCAGTTTATTAACAAATAGTCTACAACACAACGACTAGCTTCATACTAATATTGAACTACGAGAAAAATATTTAGTGTTTGGTCTTACATCATTTTCCCAAAGAAAATAGCATTCATTAATAACTTATTAGTGCCGTACCAAAAGGCTCTAAAATTGGTGTTGTCTGTAAAAACAATAACCTCACCTCTTCCCATACTTGCTGTTTTGAACGGAATGGTTCCTTTTATTGCTGTTAAATTCTCTTTAGAAATATAACCACTTAATAAGGCTTTTTTAGTGTACTGTAACGGTTTTTTATAATTAGTGCTATCAGGATTTATAAAGAGTGTTGTATTTCGAAATAACGCTATTTTATTCTTGTTATACCCATAACCAATAGGGTGTGTTAAATCTATCTCCGCTTCAAAAATAGCACCTCCAATTACCTGAGCCCCTCTAAAGTCAGCTCGATCAGCAAAGGAAACATCTTTTCCTGTTATTTTAGATTTTTTAAAATCTAATTTTATAAAATTTTTACTTTCTAACCAGCGTAATGCATTTCTATACCCAATTAAAACACCTCCATTTTTAACAAATGTTTTTAAATCATCAGTAGCTTCATTTAATGAACTACCCGATGTATTTGCTATTATAATTGTTGTGTATTTACTTAAATCTGCTCTTCCTAAATTTTTAGTATCCAATTTTGTAATAGGTATTTGGTATCTCGTATCTAATAAATGCCAAATTTCACCGGCATCAGAAGTTGTAATACCATCACCTACCAACACAGCAATTTTTGGTTGTTCTAAAGATTTAAAATAAGTACTCCCTAAATCTATACCTTTGGTAATTCCCGTTGTAGCTCCGTCAAAATTAACACCTGTTTCTATTGCTATTTCTTTTAATAAACTGTTAATCTCTTCACTTGTTTTAACTTGATTGGCTACTGGAATTAAAATGGTCCCATAATCATACTCTTTATTTCCAATGATAAACGGTTTTGTAGCCACTTTAGCTCTAAGATTATTTTTTAAAATAGTGTATAGAGCCTTTGGTGTGTAGTATTCATCCCATTCAAAAACATAGGCATAATCACTATTTCCACTGACTTTACCTTCTGGAAAATCGAGTGAATTAACAACTTCTCCTGCCGATGAAAGACTATTGGTATACCCATAATTTAAATCAAAAGCCATAGGCAAGGTCCATGCAGAAACATCATAAAATAAACTATCTTGAAAGCTAGTTCTGGTTTCAAACATAGCCTTAATCATTCTATAATTAGGTTGATCGGCTGGTATAATATAACTATCATTTGTCGTAAATTTAGTACCGCCAGCGGTAACACTTGAACTTAATTTATGGAATTTAATATGCTGACGTTCTAACATTTTAGCAAATTGATAGGTTTTACCCTTATCATTTTTATCTCCAAAAACAATGGCTTTATTTTTATCTTTATATACTTCTTGTTTTGCGTTTTGATAAAAACCGTACTGATATTTCAACAATTCTTCACGCATATTAATACCTGCTTCCAATGTAGATAATACCGCAGTAAACTGATTACGAATGGTAAAAGGAAAAGTTAACAAACCATTCTCACTATCTTGAGCATGACCTCTAGAACTAGCTTGTTCAAATAAAATACCAATCCCCCCATTAATATCCGGAAAAGTAGAACCTTTTCCGTAATAAAAATCATCGTAACGTTCTTCTGTAAAATATAGTGATCCAATTTTATCAAAAGCTTTAGCATGGTATTCACCAATTTTTGCCGTTAGTTTTTGATTTAGTTTTGGCGTTAGTGGATGTGTTCTTGAAGGAATACCAGGTTGAAAAAAGAAGGATGAATTCGTTCCCATTTCATGATGATCCGTTAAAATATTAGGTTTCCATTTATGAAACGTTTTAATGCGAGCTTGAGATTCTGGCAATTGCGTCACCAACCAGTCTCTATTCATATCAAACCAATAATGATTTGTTCTACCGCCAGGCCAAACTTCATTATATTCTCTATCATTATTGTCTGATGTAATATTTTGATTTTTATGAATGTTAACCCAACTGGCAAATCGATTTAATCCGTCAGGATTAAAAGAAGGATCAAATAGAATTATTGTTTTATCTAACATTTCATCTATTTCTTTACCTTCGGCTGCAGCCAAATAGTATGCCGCTAATAAACCCGCATTGGCACCACTAGGTTCATTACCATGTATGGAGAATCCTTGATACACTACCACAGGCATATTACTTACATTTACAGCTGTATTTGCAGCATCAGACAATTTTAAATGTTCTGTTCTAATAGCTTCAAGATTAATATGATTTTTAACAGAAGTTATCGTCAGCAATAAGAGGGGTCTGCCTTCATATGTTTTTCCTCTTTCTTCTATACTAATTCTATCTGAAGCCTTGGCTAAGGCTTTCATATAGTATACTAGCTTGTCATGAGAAACATGCCACTCACCTACTTGAAACCCAATTACACTTTCTGGCGTAGGTATGTCAGCATTATAACTTACATTTTGTGGTAAATAATAACTAAGATCTATTTTTTCTTGAGCATATATAATTGAAGTAATAATAAAACACAGAAATAATACTATTTTTTTCATGTAGTGCAGTGTAAGTAAAAGTTGAAGATTTTGGGCTAACGAAGTTCTTTAAATAATTAGATTACCTTAAAAACATATCCTAATAACCAATATAGAATTAGAAAAACAAAAAAAGTACCGATACATCCACATCTTCCTCCTCCAATTTTTTTTGCACCAAACCAAGCTATAATTATTCTCAATAATTTTTCCATAATAGTATTTATTTCTCGTAAATATACTTGAATTTCATTTATTTAAAAAAGTTGTTATTAGATAAAACAAATTGAATAATAATTTCAGCAGAAATCATCCAATTCATTGGGACTTAAAAAAACTAAAACCACTCATTTTATTACACAAAAAAAAGACTACCGATTAAGGTAGCCTTTAGTTCAATTTGAGTTAGTAATACTATTAAATATCGTCAAAATCTACATCAGTAAAACTAGTAGTAGATTTAATTTCTTGTTCTTCAACACTGTCTTCGGTTGGTTTTTGATAGTCTTTTTGGTGACGTTCAGAAATTACTTCTTCACCTTTTTCATTAATAATATAGTCAGTTGCTTTAACTAACATTTCATTAAACTCAGTAAAATCTTCTTTATACAAATAGATTTTGTGCTTTTTGTAATGGAATGAACCATCGTCATGCGTAAATTTTTTACTTTCAGTAACTGTTAAATAGTAGTCTCCAGCTTTTGTAGATCGTACGTCAAAAAAATAGGTTCTTCTACCGGCTCTTAATACCTGAGAAAAGATTTCTTCTTGTTCTGTGTATTCTTTATCACTCATAATAATCTTAACTTAATATTGGTAAAATTTAGTAAATTACATGACAAATCTAAAAAAATAAATGATTTGAACAACACTTTATTATATTTCTTTTAATTTTTAAATTCAATTAATGAGCACTTTGCTCCATAAGTTGTTGGTTATAAATATCTTGATAAAAGCCCTTTTGATTAAATAATTCATCATGAGTACCATTTTGCACAATTTTACCTTTATCTAAAACAATAATTAAATCTGCATTTTTAGCAGATGAAACTCTATGCCCAATAATTATTGATGTTTTATCCTTACTAATAGTTTTTAAATTGTTTAATATAATCTCTTCTGTTTCCGTATCAACAGCAGATAAACAGTCATCAAAAATTAATATTTCAGGTTCTTTAATAATAGCTCTTGCTATAGAAATTCTTTGTTTTTGACCACCTGATAAGGTAACCCCTCGTTCACCTACAAAAGTATCATATGACTTAGAGAAATCTTCAATATTATCATGAATATGGGCGTTTTTTGCCGCATTTTCTATAACCTCTTTAGCGGCATCTTCATTACCAAATTTTATATTATTGGCTATCGTATCAGAAAATAAAAAGGCTTCTTGTGGCACAAAACCGATGCTTTTTCGTAAGCTGGTTAAATTAATTTTTTCAATAGGTTGATCATCAATTAATATCTCGCCTTTATCTACATCATACAATCTGGCTATAAGTTCAGCAATAGTAGATTTACCCGAACCTGTTTTACCCAAAATGGCTAACATTTTACCTTTTTCAAGCGTAAAGCTTACATCTTTTAATGCTGTTGTATTGGTGTCATCATAAGTAAAGGTCACATTTTTGAATTCAATTTTACCTTCAATTTTTGTGGGTGCTTCTATTGAATTTTGAATTTCTGGTTCGACATTTAAAAACTCATTAATCCTTTTTTGCGACGCTTCTGCCTCTTGAACTATCGAAGTTACCCAGCCCACAACTGCAACCGGCCATGTTAGCATATTCACATAAATTATAAACTCAGCAATAAGTCCAAAAGAAATCAGGCCATCTAAATACCTTAATCCTCCAATATAAACCACCATAATATTACTTATACCGATTAATAAGATCATCAATGGAAAAAACAGTGCTTGCAATTTATATAAGTCAATGTTCTTTTCTTTACTTTCATCAGCAACTTCATTAAAATCTTTAAAGGTGGGCTTTTCTATACCATAAGCTTTAATAAC
Organism: Aureibaculum luteum; assembly: GCF_003449015.1. GTDB lineage: Bacteria > Bacteroidota > Bacteroidia > Flavobacteriales > Flavobacteriaceae > Aureibaculum > Aureibaculum luteum. The sequence continues at coordinate 8,529 of NZ_QRGD01000005.1, forward strand.
ATTCATACCTGAAAAGAACTCCTGTGTAATAGAAGTTAATTTCGATAATGTTTCTTGCTTTATTCTGCTTCGTTTATTTATCTCTCTACTTAAAAAATAAATTGATATAGATAATATTGGCAAAGGCACCAACGTATAAAGTGTTAGGGTAACATCTTTTTTCAGCATATATGAAATAACAATAACAAACAATGTTATCATATTTATAGTATACATAATTGCCGGTCCAAAATACATTCTAACCTTACTTACATCTTCACTAATTCTATTCATTAGATCTCCAGTTCTATTTTTTTTATAGAAATTTAACGAGAGCTTTTGATAATGTTCATAAATTTCATTTTTGAGATCAAATTCTATGTAACGAGACATATTAATTATGGCTTGTCTCATTATAAAAGTGAATACAGCAGCAAGTAAAACCGCACCAAGCATTAATAATATGTTTTTTGACAACAAATCTTTTACGGCTTGTAAATCGGTAGTTTCCCCGTTTATATACTTTTCTACTCCATCTAAAGAATCACCAATAAGTATTGGCACTATTAGTGATAAAATTCTGGCAATAATAGTACAAATGGTACCTATAATTAGCCGTTTTTTATATTTTACAAAGAATTTATTTAGATAACGTAAAGCTTTCACGAGATAATTTTGAATTGATAAGCATTAAAATTTTGACACCAATGCGTAATACTCTACCTTTGTCAAGATTTTTTTATATCGCCGAATATACAAGTTTAAAATGATAGTACAAATTCTAAGTTCTTTGACTTATAAAATGCCAAGTTTATGCTAAACAGGAGACACCTGAGAATTAAAGTGATGCAATCTGTTTATGCCCTATTGCAATCCAACAGTGATGATTTAGTTAAGGAAAGAAAATTCTTAACCTATAGTATTAATAAGATTTATGACTTATATGTGTTGCAATTAAACTTGCTTGCAGAAGTTAGAAACTTAGCTGAAAAACATCAAGAAATTGCCAAGAAGAAATATTTGGCCACTAGTGAAGATAAAAATCCAAGCAGAAAATTTATCGATCATCCTTTTTTATTAGGTTTAAAAAATAATCTTGCATTGCAAGAATATATTAAAACACAAAAATTAAAGAACTGGAAAGAAGATAGCGAGTATGTTCGATTAATTTGGGATGCTATTCGTGAAAGTGATATTTATGCTGATTTTATAAATAATACTGAGACTACTTCTCCAAAAGAAGATTTAAACTTTATAAGTGAACTTTATAAAAATGTAATTGCACCTAACGATAAGTTATTTGATTATTACGAAAGCCAATTGATTACTTGGGTAGATGATATTCCTTTTGTAAATACTTGGATTCTCAAAAACTTAAAGAAAATAAATCCTAATACGCGATTTGACAAAAGTTTGCTATTTAAGGATAAAGAAGATGAAGAATTCGGACTGGATTTATTCAAAAAAACAGTATTACACCACCATGAATTCATGGATGATATTGATGCAAAAACACCCAACTGGGATAGTGATCGAATTGCAGAAGTAGACTTTATCTTAATGAAAATGGCAATGGTAGAATTGATTTACTTCCCTTCTATACCAACTCGAGTAACTATCAATGAATATATAGAAATTTCTAAAGATTATTCAACAAATAAGAGTAGCTTTTTTATAAACGGAGTTTTGGATAAAATTTTAAAAGAGTATACTACCGAAGATAAGATCAAAAAAATAGGAAGAGGATTACTTTAAAATTCCTTAATTTTACCCTCGTTGAGGGTTTAGTAAAAATATATTAAAGCGAGTGTAATATACACAATTATAAAACAAAATATTATGAAGTTACAAGTAAAATTATTAGCATTTTTAGTTGTATTCACTTTATTTTCATGTAAAGATAATGCGACTTCAAAAATTAAAAAAGAAAATTTAGAAATAGCCAAACAACGCGATTATAAGATGACCGAAGGTGCTTCTATCATTTCTTTTTCTAAAACCGAATATGATTTTGGTACCATTAACGAAGGTGATAAGGTTGAAACTACTTTCGATTTTAAAAATACCGGAAAATCTGCATTAATTATTACAAATGCAAGTAGCACTTGTGGCTGTACAATTCCTGAATATCCAAAAGAACCAATACCGGTTGGAGGTACTGGATCAATTACTGTGAAGTTTAATTCAGCAGGAAAACCAAATCAACAAAACAAAGTAGTAACATTAACAACAAATACAGCTAGTGGCAAAGAAACAGTTGTTATTAAAGCGAATGTAACACCCAAACAAAAAGCAAGTTAAAACAAATTATTTATGTATTCAACAATTTTATTACAAGCCGGAGGTGGCGGAATGGGGAATTTTATATTAATTCCCGCAATGTTATTGGTTATTTATCTTTTTATGATAAGACCACAAATGAAAAAAGCAAAAAATGAAAAGAAATTTCAAGCAGAAATAAAAAAAGGTGCAAAAGTGATTACCACAAGTGGTATTCATGGTAAAATTGTAGATTTAACTGATGATGCAGTTGTGATTGAAACTGGAGCTGGTAAAATTAAATTTGAACGTTCTGCAATATCAATGGAATTAAGTAAAAAATATTTAAGCCCTGTGGTTAAAAAATAATTTTTATTTTATAATAATTAGAAGTGAGTTTTATTTTGGTAAAACTCACTTTTTTTGTTTACTTTTAAAAGATAATGAAGGTCAAAAAATATAAATCAAACAGCAAAATTAAAGCGACTAAAAAAACCAAAATGATTTTGGGGTTTTTAGTTTTATCTTTTTTGTTTTGGGTATTGATTAAACTATCAAAAGAATATATAGATGTGGTGCCGGTTAATGTAGAATACATAAACCTGCCCAAAGGTAAAATGCTTCAAAAAGAGCCCCAAAAAACCGTACAACTTACATTAAAAACGTTTGGTTTTGATCTCATTAAATACCATCTTTTTAAAAGAAAAGTAAAAGTTGACTTACAATCAATAAAACCCAAAAACTCAAGCCTATTCTATCAACCGTCTGCAAATTTATTGACTGAAATACAAAGTCAATTACTGTCAGATGTAGAAATATATTCCATTAAACCAGATACGCTATTTTATAATATCGGACAAGCGATTACAAAAACAGTATCTATTGAAACCAATCTGGAAATAGATTATAAATCTGGTTATAATTTATTTGGAAATTTAAAAATTGAACCAAATGAAGTTACAATCTCTGGTCCTGAGCTCTTGGTAGATTCTATTCTAAAAGTTGTAACACAAAAGAAAACGTTAGCTGACGTAAATTCTAATTTTGAATTTACCATTCCCATTCTACAATTAGAAAATAATTCAAAGGTAACCTACTCTGTAAAAGAAATAAAAGTTAGTGGTATTGTAGATAAATTTACGGAAGCTAAATTTACCATACCAGTTCTTGTTAAAAATTTACCAAAAAATTATAGCATCAGCACATTTCCAGACAACGTTGAAATCGTTTTTCAAGTAGGTATTTCAGATTATAATAAAATCAATAAAAATGATTTTAAAGTAAGTTGCGATTACGAACGTTCTGTAAAAGATGGACTCAACTATTTAATCCCTAAAGTTGTTTTAAAACCCTCTTATGTTTCTGACATTAGAATAGTACCAAATCAAATAGATTATTTAATTAAAAATGATTAAAGTAGGCTTAACAGGTGGCATTGGTAGTGGTAAAACAACAGTGGTTAATTTCTTTAAGGAATTAGGTGTACCCGTATACATAGCTGATATGGAAGCAAAAGAATTAATGAACACTTCTAAATCTATTCAAAAAAAATTAATAAAGGTTTTTGGACCTCAAGCTTATATAAATGGGAAGTTAAATAGGCCATATTTAGCTCAATTAGTTTTTAATGATGAAGAGAAATTAGAAGCAATCAATAGTATTGTGCACCCCAAAGTTGCTAAACATTTTTCCAAATGGTTACAAAAACAAAATGCTCCTTATTGCATACAAGAAAATGCAATTATTTTTGAAAATAATAAAGCCGATGATTTTGACTATATAATTTCAGTTACTGCACCTAAAGATATTAGAATCGAAAGGGTTTTAAAAAGAGACTCCGCTTCTAAATCGCAAATTATGGCTAGAATTAATAATCAATGGGATCAAGCAAAAAAAAATGAGTTAGCCAATTTTGTTATTGAAAATATTAATTTAACTGACACCAGAAAGCAAGTTAAAAAAATACATGAAACATTGCTTAAAACGACTTCTGATTAGTGAATTTCTTAAAAAACTGTTAAATTATTATTCTTTTAGTTAATCTTAGTTAAATCAATACTAAAGATTAAATACTTAGGCTAAATTTGTTATTAATGAATAAACGTGTATTTGTACTCTTAATTATATTAATGAGTATTGCCTTAATAGGCATAATTTCTGTTCAAATTTATTGGATAAAAAGTTCCGTTGACATACGTGAAAAACAGTTTGAAAATGATGTCAAATTTGTATTAGCAAAAGTCTCTGAAAATATTCAAGAAAGAGAAATTAACGATTATTATAGAGATTTCAAATCTGTAATTGATAGTGCAACTAGATCGGATGGTGAATTAATAAAAAAAGATTTCTATTTTTCAAAAATAGATACAGTGACCAATGAAATATTTTCATTCAGACAAAGTATTTTGGAAAATAGTTTTAAAACCGACATCCCCTTATTCGAAAATGATTCTTTAATTTTTAAAGATATCCTTTCGGAAGAAGTACAAGAGATAAGTTCTTTTGATGATTTTTTTCAAAATGATTTAAGTGATGTAACTCCGACAGAACGAATCTATAATGTGGCTAGAAGAAATAGATTAGAAGCTTTAAATTTTGAGAATAATTTTAAAAAAATTGCAGCACAGAAACCTATTTATGATAGAATTGGCACCAATGAAATATCTTTAAATCTAGAGAACGAGTTACGTGACAGAGGGGTTGATATCAATTTTAATTTTGGGGTTTTTGGTGATGGTTTAGCGACGAAAGTAAAATCGTCTAAGTTTAAAAATATTGAAGGTAAAAGTTATAGTGTTCCTTTATTTATTGAAGATGATGGCAATAGTAATTATGAATTACGAGTAACATTCCCTTCAAAAAATGAATATATTTTCGCTTCAATTACTAATATATTGATATTAGCAGCAGTTTTTATATTAGTGATAATGTTGGCTTTTGGGAGTGCTATTTATCAATTAATAAAACAAAAACAGATATCGGAAATAAAGACTGATTTCATAAATAATATGACGCATGAGTTTAAAACACCAATTGCGACTATCAATTTAGCATTGGATGCTATTAAAAATCCAAAGATAATTGGCGATAAAGATAAAGTACTACGATATACTGAAATGATCCGTCAAGAGAATAAAAGAATGCATGGTCAGGTAGAAAATGTGTTGCGAATTTCTAGATTAGAAAAGAAACAATTAGATATTTCGCAAGGAGTTGATGATTTACACGACATAATAGAAGATGCAATAACTCACGTACAACTTATAATAGATGATAAAGGTGGTTATATTAATTTACACTTAGAAGCATTACAAAGTGAAATAATGGTTAATAAATTTCATTTCACTAGTGTCATTACTAATATTTTAGACAATGCTATTAAATACACTAACGAACCGCCGAAAATTGATATTTATACAGAAAATGCAGGTAATTATATAATTGCACATATTAAAGACCAAGGTATTGGAATGAATAAAAATGTACAAAAGCATGTATTTGATAAATTTTATAGAGAACAAAAAGTTAATATTCACGACGTTAAAGGACATGGTTTAGGCCTGTCATACGTAAAAAAAATAGTTGAACACCACCATGGTAATGTTTATGTAGAAAGTGAAAAAGGAAAAGGAAGCACGTTTACAATAAAATTACCGTTAATTTAAAAATTATGGCAAATAAAAAAATATTATTAGTTGAAGATGATCCAAACTTTGGTACAGTATTAAAAGACTACCTTATGTTAAATGATTACTCCGTTACCCATGCAAAAGATGGTTTAGAAGGATTAATTATGTTTAAAAATGACGAATTTGATCTTTGTATTTTAGATGTGATGATGCCCAGAAAAGATGGTTTTTCATTAGCTAAGGACATAAGAACGACAAATACAGATGTTCCCATTGTTTTCCTAACTGCGAAAACTATGAAAGAAGATGTTTTAAAAGGATATGAATCTGGTGCAGATGATTATTTGAATAAACCATTTGATTCAGAAGTCTTATTACATAAGATCAAAGCAATTTTACAACGTAAGGAAATTGACATGAGTGCTGATGACGAAAAACATGAATTTCAGATTGGCAAGTTTTTCTTAAACTCTAAATTAAGACATTTATCTTATGATGGAGGTGAAATACGAAAACTATCTCCTAAAGAAAATAAACTTTTAAAGATGTTAGCCATACATGTAAATGATTTAATGCCAAGAGAATTAGCATTGACTAAAATTTGGAGAGATGATAACTACTTTACGTCAAGAAGTATGGATGTTTATATTGCGAAACTTCGTAAGTATTTAAAACCAGATTCTTCTGTTGAAATTGTGAATATTCATGGAGAAGGTTTTCGACTAATAGTTGGAGATGTTCAATAATTAAAAAGAAAAGACTATCATGTACATGATAGTCTTTTCTTTTTAATTAAATACGGTTATATTTATTAGCCTTCTTCAGACTCAATGCCCATAACTTTACCTTTTTCGCTTACAAGTAATATATATGGAAAGCTTTTTCGCTCTATTTTAAATCTATAAATTTTGTCTGATTTACTGTTTGACGATCTCAATTTATAGCTTACATCTTTAGAAATTTTGTAACCTGAATAACTTTTTAATGTCTCTTTTACACTGTCGGGCACTTCAAGCATTTGTACCTTAAACACTTTTTCTTCTTGGTTATCCGTAGACGTAGACTGAGCATTTATGTTTTGAAGGCCTACATAACCTAAGCAAAGTAAAACTGCAATAATTCTTATATTTTTCATTTTGTGATTTTTAAGTTTAATTATTTTCTTGAACTCCAACTTGTATTGTATCTACCTCCATCAAAATCGTATCCCAACACCAATAATGGTGTTCCATAAGACCCAAATTGTATAGATTCGTTAATGTTAAATTGGTAACCGAGACCTACATACATTTTATCTTTTTTTAATCCCAACAATGGAGAAACTGACAAGGGCTTAAAACCTTGATCATTTAAGAACCTTGTATTAATACCTGCCCAGTAATAGCCATCATCTGTTAATTTTCTAGCTTTAAAGTTAATATCAGAAACTGAACGTCCGTCACCCTCAAAATATTTAAAAAACAAAGAAGGTTCATATTCATATTCGTCGTTATCACTTAAAAATGTATAGCCGGTAAATAAATAATAATTTCTTAATTTTACTGGTTCTGAATTGTCAAATATTTTTGTGGCTTTATTCAATATATTTGAAGCATTGGCACCTACAAAATAATTTTTAATTCTATATAAAGCTCCTACTTCAAAATTATGATTTGAGGTTGATTCACTTGCTCCAACATGCGGATCATTATTTCCTGTACCCGTACCATCATCAAATTTATCTGTATCTATTTTAAAATGATTAAATTTATAAGACAACCCAAATGACAAATATTCATCATCGGCTTCAGATAAAATTAAATGATAAGCGTAAGACAGCTGTGCTCCCATTTGCTTCGTATTACCATTACGGTCGTTATATAATATAACACCTACACCTGTGTTCTCACTTATTCTTGTATCATATGATAGCTGCTGCGTTAACGGAGCGTTTTCTACGCCTAACCATTGAGCAACCCCACTTAAGCGTAGTTTATGCACATCATCTATACCTGCATAAGCTGGAGAAATAACAAAGGTATTCTCTACCAAGTATTGCGAATAAGGTGATAATTTTAATTCTTGTGAATTTGCCATAATAGTAAAGGCAAATAACATTACGGTATAAATATATTTTTTCATTGGGTTGAATAGTTTTTAATGTTATCTATATAAGGTAAAGTTGCCTTTAAACTCTCTTTTGTCACTTGCCGCATTAAGTTTAATGATATACCAATAGTCACCTGATGGTAATAACTTACCTTTATAAACGCCATTCCATGACTGTTGAATTCCTTTATACTCCTTAATTAATCGTTGGTACCTATCAAATATCTTTACCGTGATATTCGGGTATATTGCAATATTTCTAGGATACCAAGTATCATTTATACCATCACCATCTGGTGTAAAGAAATTTGGAATTTCAATATCTTTTACCTCAATTATTTCCGAAACGATACATCCTTTATTATCTTTTACATAGAAGGTATAAAAACCAGCTCCAGATACTGTAAATACATTTGTACTTCCAAAGTCTTCATCTTTAACCTCTGGTGATATTAACTTATCAGTATTCTTAAGCATTGCGTATTGATATTCAGGCTCACCGTTTGTTGCATTAACAACATATTCAACTAAAGAGTTTGCTGAGTTATCTACATTAAAACTCACAGGCGTATATGCTTCAACAAGAACCACAACAGGCTCATCAGTACAACCAGTACTTGTGTTTCTAACTCTAACCGTATGTTCACCGTTCGCCACATCTTCAAAAACATTTGATGTTTGATATGAACCACCATCTAAACTAAATTCAACTTCATTTTCGTATTCCGTTGCTACAGCTGTTATAATTTGATTTTCAGAACCTTCACATTTAAATCCTGCGTCAGCAGTAAATTCTAAAAATGTTAATTGACTTAAAGTAACCGACTCAGTAGTTTCACAAGTATTTACACCTTTTACCTTACGGATTATTATTTCATAATCTCCAGCTACCAATCCACTAAATAATGAGGATGGTTGATAATTTGTTCCACCATCAATACTATATGATAATGCATTACCAGATGTGTTCTGACTTACATTAATGTTAATAGAACCATCACTACCTCCATAACATAAAACATCTTGTTTTTCAACAGTGTATTCAATTTCTGGATCAAAATCAATATTAGCAACAGTTGTGGTTGTACAACCATTCGCATCTTTTACTGTAATAGTATGATCTCCTTCTGTAGAAACTTCGAAAATGTTAGAATCTTGATAGCTTGTACCATTATTGATACTATACTGATACGGTGGCGTACCTCCTGTTCCTGTAGCATCTATTCTTCCGCTTAGGGCATTACCATTACAAGGCATAATATTATCTAAAACACTATTTGTAGCTTGCAATAAAGTTGGTTCACCTATAGTGAATTGAAATACATCAAAACAACCGTCTGTATTTGTAACTCTAACCGAATAGTCACCAATATCTAAACCGGTAAAATCATATGATTTGGCGGCAGTAGGCCCTTCAGTGGCAATAACACTACCAGCTTGTGATAATTCATAAGTAAAAGTAGCGGCATCATCAGTTATACTAACATTAACTTTACCATCTTCACTATCCTTACATAAGGCATCAGAAGGAGTAAATGTAACATCCAAACCAAGAACTGTAATAGTTCTAGTAGTTATAGTACAACCTATTTTTGTTTGTGTAACGGTATAAACGCCTGGACCATTGATTGAAATAGTTTGACCTGTACCTAAATCATTACCATTCTGATCTACCCATTCATAAACGTTATAACCATCATGACCAGAAATTGTTAACGTATTATTACAATACTCTTCAGTACTATCAAATTGACAAGAACTAGTATCTACATATAAATCCATAGAACCAACATTTGGCAATCCACAGCCATTAACTCCTATTAAACCTGGTTGATCTGAAACATTTTCACCAGAAGTTACCCCTCCATATGATGAGCTGATTGTATTTTGTAATAAATTAGTACATGCATCTGTATAATCAAAACAATTATCAGAAGCAGTTACTTGATATCTTATATTATATGAATCTGAAGCACTATTTCTTAAGACTAGTGTATCATCAATAGTAAACGTTATTTGTCTGGTAGCAGCATTAAATGTATGTGTAATTAAACCAGCGGCCAATGGTGTGCCTGATGCATCTAAAAATTCAAATGTAGTATCATCTAATGTTACGTTTAGAGGCAACGTGTTAGTTACCACAGTGCTTGTAGCATCATCAGTACCAATATTTTTAAAATTAACATTATACCAAACTGTTTCACCTAGTTGTACCGGTGAATTATAGGTTATTGGATTGTTAGAAGTATCTTCAACACTAGTTAGTACCTGTAATACAGGCTCAATTATATTTATTGAAAAAGTATTTAAAAAAGTAAAGATATGATCTCCACCTACATTATTTGTTACCCGTACAGTTGCTCCAGTTTCACCATTACCAATTAGCACATTACCCCCATTTAATGGTGTGAAATCTAATATTTTCTGATCCCATCCTAACGTGTTAGAACTATTTAAATTTCTATCGGTGTCTACAACTCCATCATGAGTAATATTACTACTGAAAAAATTATTGATATCATTTGCATCATCATATAATGAAGTAAAACTAGTTTTTCCATCTGCCTTAAATTGCATATGATCACCATACAAACCTAAATCTCCTTCTAAGGCTGCAACCCCCACTTTACCTTCAACAGGACCAGAAGGAGGCGTTGTAAAACCTGAATAACTAAAATCAACTACGTTGTTTGGTGAATTTCTAACCGCAGACATACCATCAAACGTACTGATGTACTTTCGTGGCTCAGATGGATCTTCATATACAATAACTAAAGACCAACCTGCGGCATTATTTGTACCAACATTTGTACTTAAGTCAGCTACATAGTAATCTCCATTAGGGTTGGTAATAGAAGTTACAATACTTGTAACATCTTTATAGAACACTAAATCTAAATCTTCTCTTTTAGAGACGTCTGTTATATCGGCTGTTATTAGCTGATAGGCACCTCCAGGTATTTTAAATTTAACTTCATTAGGAGCCGGAGTTGAAGGAGCACCAACTGCACCCCAATATAAACCAGCATAAACAACTCGGTTACAAGAACCTGTTGTAAATTTAGCACTACTTGAATTAAAAGTATTAGTATCACCATCAATATCAACAAAAACCATATCAATATCATTGTTACGATCTGTACCATTGTAAGGTTGATCACTAGTTTCTCCTAAAATGGAATTTCCGATAATTGTTAATTCTCCATTTATTCCAGTAGATTCAAATCTCTTTTCAAATGGAATTGTAGTTTGAGCACTGGAGATTAAAGGAAATATTAAAAGTGCCACTAATAATAAAAGCGTGATGTAAATAAAATTACACTTTTGTGTAGTTTGTTGGGTTGATTTCATTTTGTACAAGTATTTAGCGAATGAATAAGTAAAACGCGAGTTTGTGTTCTTTAGTATATACATAACAACTAATGAACAAAAATTCCTACCCTAAATATTAAAATAAACTATTATTGCACTAAAAATGAAGAACTTGGAAGGCATTAAATTTTCTTTTAAAATGTGTTCTTTTTTATAAAAAACCTTTCAAAATTGAAAATTAAAACGCAAACGTCTTGCCAGAAAAACTTTGGAGTATTTAATTGTTTTTTATACTGTTTTTTACAATAGATAACAATACGTATAATACTATAATTAAAGGGATTGCGTAGATGTAAAAGAACACTACGAGTACTGTAGAAATTACCAAAAAGGAAAGTTCTATATAATTATTGCTTAAAGAAAAGTTTTTAAATTTTAAAGAGAAAAGTGGAATTTCCGCATTCATTAAAAAACTAAAGAGAAGGGTAATAGCAATTAAAAAATATGGATTTGATACTAGATTAAAAATAAAATCATTATTACCAAAAGCTAAAATTACGGGTAGACTGAGCACGAATAATGCCATAGCAGGAGTTGGTAACCCAATAAATGATGAAGTTTGACGATCATCTAAGTTAAATTTTGCTAAACGATAAGCAGCTGCTAATGTTAAAACTATTCCAACAAATGGTAATAGTTGTACTGTGTGAATTTTAAAACCAATCCAATTCAAAGATTCGGTTTTTTCAAAAATTGAGGCTTCAAATGAATTATGATTTAGAGAACTTAGAATTAACTGAAACATTACAATACCGGGTACCACCCCACTTGTAACAACATCAGCTAACGAATCTAATTGCAACCCCAATTCACTCTGTACATTTAATAACCTTGCTGCCAAACCATCAAAAAAGTCAAAAAAGATACCAATCAACACAAAAATAGCTGCAGTTACTAAGTCATTATTCGCAGCAAAAAGCACAGCGATTACACCAGAAAACAGATTCAATAATGTTATAATATTTGGGATTTGCTTTTTTATGACGTTAGGTTTTAGGGTAAACAAATTTAAAGAAATATTAATAAAATCAATTCAAACATTAATTTATTAAATTATGTTAATAAAATATAGGGATACCTTTTTGTAATTTATTATGATTTCTTACTTTAGCAAACATACAAAAATCCCAAGCAACTTAATGTCAGAACAAACCAAATATACTGAAGATAACATTAGATCACTAGACTGGAAAGAGCATATTCGTATGCGTCCTGGTATGTATATTGGTAAATTAGGTGATGGCTCTTCTGCTGATGATGGTATCTATATCCTTATAAAAGAGGTGATTGACAATTCTATTGACGAATATGTAATGGGTGCTGGAAAAACCATAGAAATTTCAGTAAAAGATAAAGTAGTGACTGTAAGAGATTATGGTCGTGGTATTCCGCTTGGAAAGGTGGTTGATGTAGTTTCTAAAATGAATACGGGTGGTAAGTACGATTCTAGAGCTTTTAAAAAATCAGTGGGCCTAAATGGAGTGGGTACAAAGGCTGTAAATGCCTTATCATCGCATTTTAAAGTACAATCGGTTCGTGACAATAAATCTAAAATTGCTGAATTTGAACAGGGTAACTTGACTTTAGATGATGAAATTCATGAGTCTTCATTACGAAAAGGTACTAAAGTTAGCTTTACACCTGACGAAATCATTTTTAACAATTACAAATACAGAAACGAGTATATCATAAAAATGATTAAAAATTATGTCTATCTCAATACCGGATTGACTATACTTTTTAATGGTGAAAAATATTTTTCTGAAAATGGCCTAAAAGATTTATTGGAAGAAAATATTGCTGAAGACGATATGGTTTACCCAATCATACACTTGCAAGGTGAAGATATAGAAATTGCTTTAACGCATAGTAAATCGCAATACAGCGAAGAATTTCACTCTTTTGTAAATGGTCAACACACCACACAGGGTGGTACACACCAAAATGCCTTTAGAGAAGCTGTTGTAAAAACGGTACGTGATTTTTTTGGAAAGAACTATGAAGCATCAGATGTCAGAAAATCTGTAGTATCTGCCATTAGCGTAAAGGTTATGGAACCTGTTTTTGAAAGTCAAACCAAAACAAAATTGGGATCCACAGAAATGGGTGGAAAATTACCCACAGTACGGACTTTTATCCTTGATTTTGTTAAGCGAAACTTGGATAACTACTTGCATAAAAATCCAGCTACAGCTGAACATATGCAAAGGAAAATCTTACAAGCAGAACGCGAGCGTAAAGATTTATCAGGTATTAGAAAACTAGCCAGAGATAGAGCAAAAAAAGCCAATTTACACAATAAGAAATTACGAGATTGCCGTGTTCATTTAGGTGATATGAAAAAAGAAAACCGTTTAGATAGCACCTTGTTTATTACGGAGGGTGATTCTGCAAGTGGGTCAATCACAAAATCACGTAATGTAAATACACAGGCAGTATTCAGTTTAAGAGGGAAGCCTCTGAATTCCTTTGGCATGAGCAAAAAAATCGTTTATGAAAATGAAGAATTTAATTTATTACAAGCAGCTTTAAATATTGAAGATGGTATAGAAAACCTAAGATATAACAATATTGTAATTGCTACTGATGCGGATGTTGATGGTATGCATATCCGATTGTTATTGATTACTTTTTTCTTACAGTTTTTCCCTGAATTGATAAAAGAAGGACATTTATTTATTCTGGACACTCCACTCTTTAGGGTGAGAGACAAAAAAGAAACCTTTTATTGCTATTCAGAAAAAGAAAAGAAAGATGCCATTAAAAAATTAAGAGGTAAGCCAGAAATGACACGGTTTAAAGGGTTAGGAGAGATATCACCTGACGAGTTTGCAAACTTTATTGGAGATAGCATTCGGTTAGACCCTGTGATGCTTGACAAAGAAATGTCTATAGAACAATTGTTGACTTTTTATATGGGTAAAAACACCCCTGACCGTCAAAAATTTATTATTAATAATCTAAAAGTTGAACTTGATTTAGTTGAAGAAGTATAATGTTAGAAGAAGAAGAAAACCAACCCGAAAATAATCAAGAAAACCTTTCAGATGAAACCATAACTAAGGTTTCAGGCATGTATAAAGACTGGTTTTTAGACTACGCTTCCTATGTAATATTAGAACGTGCGGTACCTGCCATTGATGATGGTTTAAAACCTGTGCAGCGTCGTATTATGCAGTCTATGAAAGATTTAGACGACGGTCGTTACAATAAGGTTGCCAATTTAGTGGGGCACACCATGCAGTACCATCCACATGGAGATGCTAGTATTGCCGATGCTATGGTGCAATTAGGCCAAAAAGAATTACTTATTGACATGCAAGGAAACTGGGGTAATATCCTTACTGGGGATAGAGCTGCAGCTTCAAGATATATAGAAGCCAGATTGTCAAAATTTGCCTTAGAAGTTGTTTTTAATCCGAAAACTACGGAATGGCAATCCTCTTATGACGGTCGCCGTAAGGAACCAATCGATTTACCGGTTAAATTCCCGCTATTATTAGCACAAGGAGCTGAAGGTATTGCCGTAGGTTTATCAACAAAAATACTACCACATAATTTTAATGAACTGATTGATGCCTCTATAAAGCACCTAAAAGGGAAAAGTTTTGTACTTATTCCTGATTTTTTAACAGGAGGTATTGCTGATATTACTAATTATAACGAAGGCAAACGAGGAGGTAAAGTTAGAGTGCGTTCAAAAATATCTCAATTTGATAAAAACACCCTAGTTATCAACGAAATACCTTTCGGTACCACAACCTCTTCTTTAATTGATTCTGTACTTAAAGCGAATGATAAAGGCAAAATAAAAATAAAGAAAATAGAAGATAATACGGCTGCTGCAGTTGAAATATTAGTGCATTTACCTAATGGTGTTTCGCCTGATAAAACGATAGATGCCCTATATGCTTTTACCAATTGCGAAGTTTCTATTTCGCCACTCTGTTGTATCATTGAAAACAATAAACCTATTTTTATTGGTGTTCATGAAATGTTACGTAAATCTACCGATCATACGGTAGCATTATTAAAACAAGAACTTGAAATTCAACTTCAAGAATTAGAAGAACAATGGCATTTCGCGTCTTTAGAACGTATTTTTATTGAAAATAGAATCTATCGTGACATAGAAGAGGAAGAAACATGGAAAGGAGTAATTGCCGCCATAGACAAAGGCTTAAAACCACATACTAAACATTTAAAAAGGAAGGTTACTGAAGAAGATATTGTTCGTTTAACGGAAATAAGAATTAAAAAAATATCAAAATTTGATATTGATAAAGCCAAGCAATTTATTGAAAGCCTTGAAGATAAAATTGCTGAAGTAAAACATCATTTGGCGAATTTAATAGTGTTTGCTATCGATTACTTTAAGAATTTAAAGGAAAAATACGGCAAAGACAAAGACCGTAAAACAGAAATTAGAATCTTTGAAGACATTGTAGCCACTAAGGTTGCTATGAAAAATGCAAAACTTTATGTGAACCGTAAAGAAGGATTTTTCGGAACCTCTTTACGTAAGGATGAATTTGTAGCTGATTGTGCTGACATTGATGACATTATTGTTTTTCTAGAAGATGGTAGAATGATCGTTTCAAAAATAGATTCCAAAACTTTTGTCGGTAAAAATATTATACATATTGCTATTTTCAAGAAAAAGGACAAGCGAACGGTGTATAATATGATTTATCGCGACGGTAAGGCTGGCCCAACTTACATGAAGCGTTTTTCTGTCACCAGTATTACCAGAGATAAAGATTATGATCTGACTGCTGGAAACAAAGACTCTAGCGTACTCTATTTTTCTGCGAACCCAAATGGTGAAGCGGAAGTAGTAATAGTGTATTTAAGAGCTTTAGGTAATGTTAAAAAATTAAAGTGGGACATTGATTTTGCAGATTTAGCAATAAAAGGTCGTAGTAGTAAAGGGAATACCGTTACAAAACATGCCGTTAAAAAAATAGAACTTAAGGAAAGAGGAATTTCGACACTTAAGCCTCGTAAAATTTGGTTTGACGATACTGTACAACGTTTAAATGTTGAAAACAGGGGTGATTTGTTAGGTGAATTTACTGCTGAAGATCGTTTGTTGATTATCACGCAGTCGGGAACAGTAAAAACGATAATGCCTGAACTATCTGCTCATTTTGATGATGATATGATTATTCTTGAAAAATGGATTCCAAACAAACCTATTTCTGCAATTCATTATGATGGTGAAAAAGAACGCTATTATGTCAAACGTTTTATGATTGACAATCCGAACAAGGAAGAAATATTCATTTCAGAACATGCAAAATCACAACTTGAAATTGTAGCTACTGATTTCAGACCCATTGCCGAAGTTATCTTCTCTAAACGGGCCTTAGAAAATGAAACGGTAAACTTTGAAGAATTTATTGCGGTAAAAGGCATTAAGGCAATTGGAAATCAATTGACTACAGATAAAATAAAACAAGTTAATTTACTAGAGCCGCTACCCTATTTAGAGCCCGAAGTAAATACAGTTGAAGTGGTTGAAGAAGAAGAAATAGACAACGAAACAGAAGCTACTGCCCCCATAAAAGACACTGAAAAACCAGCTACTAAAGAAACAAAAGAAGACAGTAATGATGATGATGGTAATGATGAAGATGGTGATGATGGTGATGATGGTGATGATGAAGATAGGCAAATAACGTTGTTTTAAAATGGCAATGTGTTTTTAAATTTTGATTAAATAGTAAAAAGGATATAAACACTCCCGAAGCATCGGAACGTTTAGCTAGCCATACAAGCTAATTAAACGCATTGCGTTTATACAATTGTTTTAAACCATTATGAGAAAGATTCTACATAAAATAGAAACATGTAAAAAAAATAAGAAAAAAGCCTTTTATATTAATAATACTGATCATGAAGAGCTTCCTACTGAAATTTCAGAATTAACACATATTACTGTTTTAGACTTAAGCAACAATAGAATCAAAAAAATTCCTAGCCAAATAGGAGAATTAAGAAACCTTAAAATACTTGATTTAAGGAACAATGAACTAGAAGAGCTTCCTTATGAAATTAGTTTTTTAAATCATCTAGAAGAATTGCATTTAGAAGGAAACAAGCTATTAAGTCTTCCTTTTGAAATAGTCAATCTATCTTCATTAAGAGGTATATACCTTGATGGAAATCCTTTAACTAAACCTCCAATTGAAGTTGCTCATAGGGGAATCGTTTCGATTAGAAACTATTTTGAATCAATTATTAATTCTAAGGAAAACATAAAACTTTTCGAAGCAAAACTATTAATTGTAGGTGAAGGTAACGTGGGTAAAACATGTTTAATGAATAATATTTTATCCATCGACAACTCAATGGATATTGGAACAACAGAGGGTATCGATATTAAAGAATGGAAAATTGATAATGAAAGTTTAAATTACCGAATCAACATTTGGGATTTTGGAGGTCAAGAAATATATCATTCAACTCATCAATTTTTTTTAACAAAACGTTCAATGTATGTCTTTGTCTGGACAGCTAGAACTGATGATAATCTAATTAGTTTTGATTATTGGTTAAATATTATAAAATTATTAGGAGATAATCCACCGGTGTTTGTTGTACAAAACAAAATAGATGAAAGAATTAAAAATATAGATGAAACTTTAATTAGTGAAAAATTTGAAAATATTGTTGGATTTCATAAAATTAGTGCAACAACTGGTACGAATACTATAGAACTAATTTCAGATATTAAAAAGGAATTACGTTTATTAGATCATTTGGGTGACACTTTGCCTAAAGTTTGGATGGATATACGTGAAGTATTAGAAACAATAAATAAAGAATTTATTTCGTTAACCGAATACTTGGATATATGTGATAACCATAAACTAACTAATAAGCAAGCCCTTTTTCTGAGTCAATACTATCATGATATAGGTGTCTTTCTTCATTTCCAGGAAAACCCTATTCTAAAAAAAATAATATTCCTAAAACCAGAATGGGCAACAAATGCTGTATATAGATTAATAGACACAAAAAAGGTTATTACTAATTTTGGTAAATTTTCATTTTCTGAATTATCAACTTTTTGGGATGACTATCCAAGTGATAATTTTATTCATTTAATAGAGTTAATGAAAAAATTTGAATTATGCTTTAATATTAATGACACAAATAATTATATAATTCCTGAATTACTTAGTAATAAATCTATTCCTTATAAATTATCTGATGAAGTTATATTAACTGTAAGATATCGGTATGAATTTATGCCGAAAGGAATAATCACTAGGTTAATCGTTAGATTGCACGATTTAATAATGGATGAATTATACTGGAAAAATGGTATAGTAATTGAAAATGAAGGCACACAATCAATTATAAAAAGTGATAAATTTATTGGCGTACTAGATATCTCAATTTCTGGATATAATAAAACGGGGTTATTGAGCATAATAACTAGAGAAATTGATTATATACATAAATCATTAAATTACCCCTTAGTTGAACGCCTCGTTCCTTGTATATGTAGCGATTGTTGTGATTCTCAAAAACCTCATTATTTCAGTTACGACGTTCTCAAAAAATACCAAACTAAAGAAAAATCTAAAATAGTATGTCCCATAAGTATTGAGGATATATATATTCAACAAGCAATCATCGGAATTGAAGGTAAATACCCTTTGGGGACAAAAGAAGGTAATAGTCTGTTAAAAAAATTGAAAGAATGTAAATTCGGAAAAAGTGATTGGCAAGAATACGAACTAATCGGAATTGCTATTTTTAAATATCTCTTTCAAGATGATTTTGATTCTTATTCTGCAACTTCACAGTCAGTTTCGAATAATGGACATAAGAGAACAGATTTAGTAATCAATAATAATTTTAAAGAAAGTAATTCTTTTTGGGGTCGAGCTTTCCATGAGTATAATAGCCAAATTATCATTATAGATTTCAAAAACTATACTTCTAAGTTAAATCAAAATGAATTTTTTATTCCTTCAAAATATTTAAAAAAATCAGTTAGTAATTTTGGTATAGTTGTTAGTCGAAGAGGAATTGATTCCGGTGCTATTAATGAGCAAAAGAGATTACTTAATGATAATGGAAAACTAATCCTTTCTATTAAAGATTTGGATATTATTAATATGATAAAACTGAAAATGAAAGGTAGTGATCCTAAAAAGATTTTGGATGAGATATTATATAATTTTCTAAGAACGAATTAATAAAACCATACCTCACAATGATTATAAACAAGACATATATTTGTAATTAAACCGAAGTTTTTAGTATTTACTTCACCAAATCTTTTGATTTGACTATAAAAAAAAAAGAAATCGACCGCAAAATGCACAAGTTTTCTCTAATTGTATTAAACAAATGTGGTGTTAATTTTAAAAAAATGGACGAAATCAATTTTGAGCAAGAAATTAAAGATACATCTGAAAGAATTCAAACAAGGCAAAAGGAAATTGAAACCGAATTAATCACATTAGAAACCAAAATTAAAAGATATACCAATTGGGCATGGGGTTTTGTTTGGACAGGAATTGTTTTAAGTGTTTTTTCTATATTCTATTACACCTGCACAAATACCGAAGAAGGTTTTGGACTTCATCTTTTAGGTGACTTTTTGGGTGGAAGTGTAGCATCTCTTTGGGCATTAGCTGGACTATTTCTTATTTATGTTGCTTTTTTAGGTCAAAAACAACAACTACTAAACCAACAACTTGAAATAATGTACAGTCAACTTGAAGTGAAATACACAAGATTGGAATTGGCTGGACAAAAAAGAGAGATGATATTACAAAACGAAACATTATTAAACCAGAAATTTGAAAACACTTTTTTTCAATTACTAACACTATTCAATAGTATAATTAACTCACTTGACTTGCGTAAAAGACATGGTAATACAATTATTGCCACAGGTAGAGATGTGTTCGACACTTTCAACACTTCTTTTATCCAAAAGGTCAGAAATCTTATTGGATATAGAGGGGTAAATGAATCTAAAATAGAAGAGGCAATACGGGCATATAATGAAGTTTATGATGAAAATAAAGCTGATTTGAGTCATTATTTTAGAACTATTTATCATATTTTTAAATTTATAGACGATTCAAAAATTGAAAATAAAAAAAGATATGTCTCCATTGCGAGAGCACAATTATCCAGCTATGAACAAATATTGCTATTTTATAATTGTCTTCATATAAATGGGAACGAAAAATTTAAACCATTAATTGAAAAATATGCGATTTTTAAAAACATCGACACATCTCTCTTATTAAATCAAGAACATTTAGAAAAATATAAAAAAGGAGCATATGGAAAATAACATTTATTGCCAACATGGATAAAAAAATAATTGAATCATATCGAATGTCAGAAGAAAAAGAAAATATTTTATGGAAAGACTCTATTTTTATTTTTGATTCATCGGCCCTTTTAGATTTTTATTTTCTACCAAAACCAACAAGAAAAAAAATATATAATGAAATATTCATCAAGTTAGAAGATCGATTATGGATACCATTTAACGTTCAATACGAATATCTAAAAAATAGAGAATCTACAATAATCAAGCCCATTTCTGAAAATTACACACCTTTAAAAAATGATCTTGCAAATATTGAAAAAGCTATAAAAACACAAATTTTTAATAGAATTGAGGCAATTTCTAATGCTACAAAAAAAGACAACAAACACCCCCATTTAGAACAAACTGAAATTGAAAAATTCAAAGAATTAACAAATAAATTCTTAGATCACGCTAAAAATTTTGAAGTAGCAATCTTATTAAATATAAAAAAGGCTGAAAATGAAATACTAGACATTAAAATTAACGATGATGTTTTTGATTCATTGGACAATTATTTTAATGTAGGAAGAGAATTTTCATTTAACGAAATACTTGAAATTACAAAAGAAGGGAAACATAGATATGAATTCAAAATTCCACCAGGATATGGAGATTACTACAAAAAGGAAAAAAAAGGTACACAAATTTTCGGGGATTTAATAATTTGGAAACAAATATTAGAATACTCAAAAGAGAAAAAGAAAAATGTGATTTTCATCACTAATGATATCACTAAAGATAACGATTGGTGCTATGTAGATAAAAAATCAACTGATAGAATTCTAAAACCTAGAGAAGAACTTATCAAAGAAATTAAGGATTACTCTGGTATTGAATTATGGATGTATAGCCTTTCACAATTTCTTTTTAATGCTAATAAATATCTAAAATCATCTATTCAAGAAAATACATTGAATTATTTTTCAAGTTTCGTTAAAACTAGAAACTTTAAGGAAAAAACAAGGGACTTTATAATCCCAGAGTATCACCATTGTGAAGTTTGTGATAATGAAAGAAGTAATGTTGAATTTAATTCAACTGAATATTCAATTATTAATGAATATCCCGAAACGCATATAAATTCTAAATACATTTCTGTAATTACTGGAAATTGCAACTGGTGCAATACTTTGTATATCGTATGTCCTAAATGCTCCGGAACCACTTCATTAACAGAATATAATTATGATGAAAAAGTTGAATGTGAAGGTGGTTGCGGAATTGTTTTCTCTGTTGACACGAGTAAAGATTATGAACGTATAGGTGATTATGAAATTATATTGAAAGACCATCGTATTGAGAAATGTGCCTCTTGTGGAAAAGATTTTAATAAAACCAATAGCTTTTCAGATTGCTGTGAAAATTGTGAATATAAATATAATAATGGATAAAATCATACTCAATAATGAATAATTATTAAAACAGATTTTCTTTTCCTAACACATATTTAAAGTACTAAATCAAGTCTGACAATCTTTTATATGACTTTTAGAAATATAAGATTATATTATGAGCTAATGCTTTTGATATTAGTTATACAAAAATGATATTGTGTATTAACAACCCTTCTTTTCTTTCAAGGACAACAATCCACAACAACTAAACCAAACGCTTCCATTTAATACCGCAACCCATACTGGGTTTTTGAATAGCGTTATTAATTTTACCTTCCAACAAACAATCCAACGCATGGCGTAAATCAGAACCGTTCACGGCAACGCCATTACCAGGCCGAGAATTGTCCAGCTGTCCGCGGTACACCAATTTTAAATCAGCATCAAATAGATAAATATCAGGTGTACAGGCGGCATCATAAGCTTTGGCAACTTCCTGAGTTTCATCATACAAATACGGAAAAGGATATTTTAAATCTTTGGCTACTTTTTTCATTAAAAAAGGAGCGTCTTGCGGGTAATTATCCACATCATTAGCAGAAATGGCTACAAAAGAGATACCTTTTGAGTTATAATCATTCGCAATCTTAACTAATTCCTCATTGATATGGATCACAAACGGGCAATGGTTACAAATAAATAGCATAACCGTTCCTTTTTCACCTTTTAAATCTTCTAACAACAAGGTTTTATCACTTACCGTATCTAGCAATCTAAAATCGGGTGCTTTTGTTCCTAATGGAATCATATTTGAGGGAGTTCTCGCCATTTTTTTTTAGAGTTTAATTCAAAAAAATCTATATTATATTTGTAGTTTTACGTTAGATTAATTGTGAACTGAAATACTAATATTAATCCCCACGGTTTCCCCCTCCTTGGGAGGGGGTTAGGGGGAGGACAACAAAGTATAAAATTACTAAAAATATGTCAGACATCATTTCTTTTGAAGATTTCACTAAAGTAGACATCAGAACAGGTACTATTATTGAAGTAAACGACTTTCCAAAAGCTAAAAAACCCGCATATCAACTCACGATAGATTTTGGGAAATTAGGGATTAAAAAATCGAGTGCCCAGATTACAGAGCTATATTCAAAAGACGACTTACTAAATAAACAGATAACGGCCGTTGTCAATTTTAAACCGAAACAAATTGCCAATTTCGTCAGCGAATGTTTAGTGCTGGGTATTGAAAATAACAATAACGAAGTAGTACTCTTAAAATCAACTACAAAAACCATTAACGGAACACCTGTTTGTTAAAAAATCAAAAAAAAAAATCAAATTCCAATATTTTAGAAACAAAATGCCAGTAACAATAAACACTCAACTACAAAAATTATCAGAAAAACTGGACGGAGCGTTGTTTTACGACGACTTACACAAAAGTATTTACGCTACAGACGCTTCTGTCTATAGAAAAATTCCCTTAGCAGTAGCTTTTCCAAAAGACGATAACGATTTAAAAATTCTAATTGATTTTGCTCAACAAAATCAAATAACCCTAATTCCCAGAGCTGCGGGTACTTCATTAGCCGGACAATGTGTTGGAGATGGCCTGGTCGTAGATACTTCTAAGCATTTCACTTCCATATTATCTTTTGATGAAAAAGCTAAAACAGTTACCGTACAACCGGGAATTGTAAGAGATGAACTCAATAGGTATTTAAAACCTTATGGACTTTTTTTTGGCCCCAATACTTCAACCAGTAATCGCTGTATGATTGGCGGGATGGTTGGTAATAATTCTTCAGGAACCACCTCCATTCAATTTGGTGTAACACGCGATAAAGTAATTCAGTTAAAAATTTTACTGTCAGATGGTTCAGAAGCCACATTTGAAGCTCTAAATCAAAATGATTTTAAACAAAAATGTGTTGGGAATAGTTTAGAAAATAAAATTTACAATACCATTTTTGAAGAACTTTCTGATAAGGAAAAACAGGAAGGAATACGAAATGAATTTCCTAAAAAATCCATTCATCGAAGAAATACGGGCTATGCTGTTGATGAATTATTAAACACTTCTACTTTTTCAACTTCTGATGAAAATATCAATATTGCAAAATTACTTTGCGGAAGTGAAGGTACATTAGCATTTACAACTGAAATCACCTTGCAATTAGATGATTTACCACCATCGCAGAGTTTAGTTGTGGCAGCACATTTTACGAGTATACAAGAAAGTTTGGAAGCTACTGTTGTGGCTATGAAGCATAATTTGTATACGTGTGAGTTAATGGACAAAACAATACTTGATTGTACAAAAAAAAACCGTGAACAACTTAAAAATAGGTACTTTATAGAAGGTGATCCCAAAGCTATTTTATTACTTGAAATTAAAGCAGCTACCGATAAAGAAACCGAAGCTTTAGCAGATAAATTAATTGCAGATTTAAAACAGCATAATTTCGGCTATTCGTATCCCAAATTATTTAACGCAGATAGCGAAAAAGCTGCTGAACTCCGTAAAGCTGGATTGGGCCTTTTAGGGAATATTGTTGGAGATAATAAAGCCGTAGCGTGTATTGAAGATACAGCCGTTGACTTACAAGATTTACCTGCGTACATCAAAGAGTTTACGGCTATGATGGATAGTTACGGACAGGAAGCAGTGTATTACGCACATGCAGGTGCTGGTGAACTACACCTCCGTCCTATCTTGAATTTAAAAAAAGCTAAAGATGTAGTTCTTTTTAAGACGATAACTACTGAAACGGCGAAGCTCGTTAAAAAATATAAAGGTTCTTTTAGTGGTGAACATGGAGATGGCATTGTTCGTGGCGAATTTATACCACTTATGATAGGTGATAAGAATTATGACCTTCTTAGACGTATAAAACAAGTTTTTGACCCCAATAACATTTTTAACAAAGGAAAAATAGTAGATGCTTTTCCTATGGATCAATCTTTTCGTTATGAAGTAGACCGAAATGAGCCTGAAATAAAAACCATAATGGATTTTTCAGATTCAGAAGGTATATTAAAAGCAGCTGAAAAATGTAATGGTTCAGGCGACTGCCGTAAATCAACCGATGCAGGCGGCATGATGTGTCCAAGCTATAGAGCCACTTTAAACGAAAAAGACACTACACGAGCAAGAGCAAATGCCTTACGTGAGTTTTTAACTAATGGTGTAGAGAAAAGAAATAAATTTGATCATGAAGAACTTAAAAAAGTATTTGACCTTTGCTTAAGCTGTAAAGCTTGTGCTAGTGAATGTCCTAGCAATGTAGATGTTGCTAGTTTTAAGGCTGAATTCTTACATCAATATCAAAAGGTAAACAAACCTTCTTTCAGAACCAAGATGTTTGCTAACAACGTTAAATACAATAAGTTGGGTAGTATTTTCCCTAGTTTAACCAATGTCATCTTAAACACCTCTTTGACTAAAAAAATAATGGGTATTGCTGTTGAACGTAGTATACCAAAATTAGCACCTCAGACATTGCGAAAATGGATCAAGAAGAACAAATCCAAACTGCAACCAGAACAACCTTTAAAAGGTGAATTAACTTTGTTTTGTGATGAGTTCACTAACTTTTACGATTTAAATGTTGGTATTGACTCCATTAAATTATTAACCAAATTAGGGTATCATATTAATTTTATTGACCACACAGAAAGCGGGAGAAGTCATATTTCTAAAGGTTTTTTAGATGAAGCAAAGGAGTTAGCAAATAAAAATATTGCTATTTTTAAAGATAAAATCAATAAGAACAATCCAATTATTGGAATGGAGCCATCGGCTATTTTATCATTCAGAGATGAATATGTACGATTGGCAGATGACAAAGAGGCTGCCAAATTCCTGGCACTACATGCGTATACTATTGAAGAATTTTTAAATAATGAAATAAATGCAGGCAACATCAATTCTTCTCAATTTACAAACGAACATAAAGAAATAAAAATCCATGGTCATTGCCATCAAAAATCATTATCTACAACTTCGGCTACTTTTGCCATGTTAAATCTTCCCAAAAACTATAACGTAACCATAATTAATTCAGGTTGTTGTGGTATGGCTGGATCTTTTGGTTATGAAAAAGAGCATTATGAATTGAGTATGCAAGTAGGAGAACAATCACTTTTTTCAAAAATTAGAAAATTTAAACCCAACACTGAAATTTCTGCCGCAGGTACTAGTTGCCGTCATCAAATTTATGATGGAACGAAAAAGGTGGCATTGCATCCGGCTCAGTTGCTTTTGAGGGCTTTAGTGTAGCTAATTATTTTTTGATTCCAATTAAAGTTTAACTATATTGTTACTATAAATTTAATAAAATGAACAAAAACAAGGTATTATCAACAGTAGCTATAGTATTAATAGTTTTAGGATTAGTAATGATATACATTGGTGGTTTTTACGCACCGAAAGTAGTGCTACCTCCAATTATTACAGGTGTAGGTTTCTTTTTAATCGCATGGGCTTTAAATGCTCTAAAAGATTAATTACAACCAGAGACAATCCAAAACATCTGTTATCAAGTGAAATAACAATCCCACAGCAATTATTCGAGTCTTTTTGAGGAATAGCATTCCGAAGTAAAAAATAGCGGCAAAACAACTATGTAAAGGATGAAAATTAATACTGCATCTGTTGGGGTCGAATATTGGCGTAGCTAATAAATGGTCAAAGTCAATGAGCATTGTCAAAATCATAATTAACCATGCTTTTTTCCATATCGATGGAAACAAGACAAAAGCTATTATTCCAGGAAACAGAAAATGCAACCCATAATGGAGTAATGTTCTAACAAGCTCTAAATCCATTCAACACCTTGGTTTTCGAGGTAATTAATAGCATTTGGACCTTCCATAAATAACAGGTCTAAAACACTAAGGTTCGCAATAAAACCATGCTTGTCAGAAAACACTTGGGTATATTCAGACAGCTTAAAACTTCTATTGGATTTTGCATCAGCCAAAAAGCGAAAGTCAACTTGCGTAGGATACTCTTTATGGAACTCAATTGATCTATCCATCACTATTTCTAAAGGTAAGTTGTCAAAAATAAATTGTTGACAATCTAAATTCAAATCGAGTAAATATTTACGTTTTTTTAAGAGTAAATCAATTAATTCATCTTCATAAAACTCATAAAAAGGTGAAGATTTATACGCCGAAGCCATTGCTTTTATATGTTGTTGTCGCCAACTCGTACTATTATCCAACAAAACGTCTTTTGTTCTTTGCTTACTATTGGCTTGCAAAATTGGAATGTTAAGTAATTGCTTACCGTTAGCTCCATAAATATAACATCGCGTTCTATAGGTTTGCTTTTGATAATTATCTTCAACCTCAAAAGTAGCACTCCTACTATTTGCTAACGCCGTAAAGTGAATAATTGGAGAAAAATATGTTGGGTACAGTAGCAAGGTTTTATAATTTTTTATAAACGACCGGTATTATTAAAAAGATCGTCATAGTTTTTTAATCGTGTCATTACAATTCCGAAGTGTTGAGAGAGAGATCTTTTAAATAACAACTCTAATTTATAAGTTACTTCACTACACTATGCTTCGTTCTGAATGATAAAACAAGAATATCACTCCGAATGCCGCTCCTTAATTATAGTACCAACTGAAGACTGTGAACTGGAAACCGCCTACTTGTTATCCTTCCTTTTCTTTCTTACAAAATCAAAAACGAACCATAATACTAATAACCCGATAAACCATTTAAAATAAGAAACTGGTTTTCCGTTACCACCTACTGTTGTAAAGAAACGTTCCCAACGAGGACTCATACCTTCCCAACTCATCCAAATAAGTACAGGTTTACCTACCACATGGTCAAAGGGAGCGTACCCCCATTTACGAGCATCTAAAGAATTTTGTCTATTATCACCCATCATCCAGTAATAATCTTGTCTAAAGGTATAACTGTCTGCATCTTTACCATTAATGAGAATTTCATCACCCTTAACAATCAAATCGTTATGCTCGTATTCTCTAATTAACCTCTTATAAAAAGGTAAGCTTTCTTTAGTCAACTTAACAGTCTCCCCTTTTTTAGGAATGTAAATAGGTCCAAAATTATCCGTATTCCAACCTAACGAAGGTACTTGAGGAAATACACCTCCATCTCTTCCTTTCGGTTGCATTGTTTTTGTAATACTTTTTACTGTTGGGTTTTTTGCCAATAATGCAGCCTCATCATCCGTTAAGGTTAAATAATAATTGCCGTCTTGCATCCTACCACCTTCTCTAACATTATATCTATTAGCTAGTGCTGCGGGACTAATAGCTTCTCCTCCAGTATTTACATTAAAATTGTACTGAATTTTGGCTCTATCGTTATAGGTTGTACGCTTTCCATTAATATAAATATAACCATCACGAATCTCTAAAGAATCTCCGGCAATAGCAACACATCGCTTAACCAAATTGGTTTTTTTATCAATAGGTTTGTAGTAATTTCTGTCTGGATAAAAGTTATTCATATCCAACAAGGTATCTGCCGGCTGATTAAATACGACAATATCATTACGTTTTATTTTTTGAAACCCTGGCAATCGCATATAAGGCAATTGTAATTTATTTTTCCATGAAGTTTCTTTTTTATCAATACGATCATCAAATAAATATGATTTACTTTTAGTTTTTGGGATTGTATCATGTACCATAGGTAAAGCTACCGTGGTCATTGGCACTCTTGCTCCATAATGAAATTTACTAACAAAAAGAAAGTCGCCTATTAAAAGTGTTTTTTCTAATGATGATGAAGGAATTGTATAAGGTTGCATTACATATGTATGCACTAATGTAGCTGCAATAATGGCAAAAACTATTGAACTTATCCATTCACCTGCCACCGTTCTTGGTTTTAAACTTCTGTCTTCAATATAATCGACATCTGCCATGTAATTTACATAGAAAATGTACAGACCCAGTGTTAAAATAACTAAAACCGTATCTAATCTTGAATTTTTACCAAAACTTCTTATGGTCTCTACCCATATTACAGGAAACATTAATAAATTAACAATAGGAATAAATAACAAAATTATCCACCACCATGGGCGATTGATAATTTTCATTAAAATTACAGCGTTGTAAATAGGTATTGCCGCTTCCCAAGCCTGTCTTCCTGCTTTAATATATAATTTCCAAGTTCCTAAAAAATGGATTACTTGTAAAATTAGAAAAAATATAAACCATTGTGTAAATGTCATATTTGCTACTTTTTATTTTAAACTATTATTTTTCTTAAATTCCTAAAACATCTTTCATGGTAAAGACACCTTTTTTGTCTTTTAACCATTCTGCAGCTATCACTGCACCTAAAGCAAAACCGTCTCTATTTTTGGCGGTATGTGTAATTTCAATTTCATCAACTTCAGAGGTGTAGGTAGTTACATGCGTACCGGGTACATTTTCTATTCGTTTAGAAATTATTGGTATCGTTTTTTCGTCTTCTGTTACATCCAAACTCCATTTTTCTTTGCCGGTTTGCTCTATTATTCCTTCCGCAAGAGTAATTGCAGTTCCACTTGGAGCATCTAATTTCTGGGTATGGTGTGTTTCTTCAAGACTAACTTTATAAACATCAAATTTGTTCATAAGCTTGGCAAGTTGTTTATTCAATTCAAAAAACAAATTAACACCAAGGCTATAATTTGAGGCATAAATAAAAGCACCATTATTAGTCTTGCAATTCGCTACAGCTTCTTCGTATTTATCTAACCAACCCGTTGTACCTGAAATAATTGGGATGTTTTTTTTAAAGCATAAGTTTATATTGTTATAAGCCTCTTTTGGAATACTGAAATCAATCGCTACATCAGCTGAACTCAAATCATAATCTGTAGTATCAAAATCAATTTTAGCAACAATAGTATGCCCTCTTTCTAAGGCTATTCTTTCGATAGTTTTACCCATCTTACCATATCCGAATAATGCGATGTTCATGTTGCTAAATTAAAAATTAAAACTGATTGTAGCTCCAAATCCCGTTTGATTTGTAGTTGGCATAGAAAAAATTGTAGGGTTAAACGAAATATTAGTATTTAACGCATTGTCAGGTAAGTGCGCATCTACGTTCGCTTCAATAATATTTAAAATATATAAACCAATTGTAATAAAAAGCGATAAATCTCTATTTTTCTTGTAAAAAGTTTGAGCGGTTTGTAAACTTGTTTGCGTTAATTCAACATTATCTCCCGTACCATCAAACTCGTGTTCTCTTCCATCAAGTTCAGCTTTAAAAGCTTCTCTATATCTATTGTACTTATTATTATTATCTACATAAAAATAAACACCAGTACCAACTGCCCCCCAAACTATGGGTGCTTTCCAATACTTCTTATTATAAATTTGACCTAAGCCAGGTAAAACAGCAGAATAAAAGGCTGCTTTTGATGGAGCTAAAATATTAATTTCATCTGCTATAAAAGTAGTATCAATTTTAGTGACTTTTAAATCAGAAGGAACTTCTTGTGCATAAATAGTTGCAAAAGAGCTTAAAAAAATAATACTATAGACACACCATTTGAACATCTATTTTAATAATTTTTTAATACGATTAAAGTCTTCTTGAGAACTAAAAGGAATTTCAATTTTACCTTTATTTTCACCAGAAAGCTTAATTTTCACTTTATTACCTACAAAATCACTAATCTCTTTTGTGCTTTGCTTGATGTATTCTGGAACAGTCTTAGTAGTTGTTACATTAACTTTTTCAACGGAACCTCCATCGCGAACACTCTTTACTAATTGTTCTGTTTGTCTTACCGAAAGATTGTTTTTGATAATTTTTTCATAAATATCTAACTGTTTTACAAAATTATCAACACTTATTAAGGCCCTACCATGTCCCATTGATAAAAACCCATCACGCATACCTGTTTGGATAATTGGATCTAACTTTAACAATCTTAAATAGTTAGTAACCGTTGATCTTTCTTTACCTACACGTTTACTCAGTTCTTCTTGAGTTAAATTAATCTCTTCTATTAAACGCTGGTATGACAAGGCAACCTCGATTGGATCAAGATCTCTTCGCTGAATGTTTTCAACCAATGCCATTTCAAGCATCTCTTGATCATTAGCCAATCTTATATATGCAGGAATGGTTTTTGAACCAATAAGCTTTGATGCTCTAAAACGTCGTTCACCAGAAACTAATTGGAATCTGTTACCGTCTAATTTACGAACTGTTATTGGCTGTATAACACCAAGTTCTTTAATTGAATTTCCTAATTCTTTTAAATCCTCTTCATTAAAATGGGTTCTAGGTTGAAAAGGGTTTACTTCAATAGAAACCAAATCAATTTCAACAATACTTCCTACTAATTTATCAGCATTTTTATCTCCAACTGAGCGAATATCTTCAATTGGGTCTTTTAACAATGCAGATAAACCTCTTCCTAATGCTTGCTTTTTTACAGCTTTAGCCATTCTTGTTCTTTTTTAAAATTTCATGTGCTAAGTTAATATAATTTACTGCACCTTTACTCGTAGCATCATATGCTATTATGCTTTCACCATAACTTGGTGCTTCACCTAAGCGTATGTTTCGTTGAATTATAGTTTTAAAAACCATATTCTGAAAATGTTTTTTCACTTCTGCTACCACTTGATTAGATAATCGTAAACGAGAATCATACATGGTTAGCAATAATCCCTCAATATCTAGATCTGGATTGTGAACTTTCTGAACACTTTTTATTGTGTTTAGTAACTTTCCTAATCCCTCAAGAGCATAATATTCACATTGAATTGGAATAATTACAGAGTCTGCTGCCGTTAAGGCATTTAGGGTTATTAAACCCAATGAAGGAGCACAATCAATTAATATATAATCATAATCACCCTTTATTTCTTGAATTGCTTGTCTCAGCATGTACTCGCGTTGCTCTTTATCTACCAATTCTAATTCAATGGCAACCAAATCAATATGAGATGGAATAATATCTACATTTGGTGAATTGGTAGATACAATAGCATCTTTAATATGTATTGAATGTTCTAACAATTGATAAGTACCATTACTCACCTCGTCAACATCTATACCTAAACCTGAAGTCGCATTAGCTTGCGGATCAGCGTCTATTAACAAAACCTTATTTTCTAAAACGCCTAAAGCAGCAGCTAGATTAACTGTCGTGGTTGTTTTACCAACACCACCTTTTTGATTTGCAACGGCTATAATTTTCCCCATTAAACTCGTTAAATTTTAGGCCATAAAAATACAACTATTTATGAGTTATTGAAATGAAGTTGTAAACAAAACATAAAAAAAACTGCCTTAAGATTGTTTCCAATCTCTAAGGCAGTCCTTTGTGCTGTTAATAAGTTTTATTCTTTATCTTCAGGATATAAAATAGCTAATATATAGCCATCTGTAAGATATTTATTAGCAACTGCTTGAATTTTTTCAGCAGTAATACTATCGATATCTTTCGTTTTACCTAAGATTTTAGAAGAATCTGATTTATTATAATCTGAATTTTTAAGAGCACTAATCCAATACTTATTTTTCTTTAAATTCTCTTTATAATCTAACAACTGGGCTTGTTTAACTTTATCAACATCCTCTTCTGTTGGTCCATTTTCAATAATTTCTTGAACTTGTGCCAATGCAGCCTCTTTTAACTTTTCTACATTATCAGGTCCACATGGAAATGAAATTGTAAAACTATAAGAACCATAAGGCATTTTATCAAGTCCACCTCTAGCACCTACACCATAAACACCTGCCTCCTCTTCTCTTAGTTTTTCAATTAACTTAATAGTTAATAGCTCTCCAAGACTTTGCAACATATGATCATCCTTAGCATTGTATTTCGTTTCTCCTTTATATTGAATTAACACACTACTTTTAGGTTCTGTACCTTTTTTAACAATTTTCTCATGCGATCCTGATAATGATCTGAATCCCAAATCTTTTATATCTTCTTTTACATTTGTACTTGGAAGACTTGCGATATATTGTTTTGAGAATTCCCTTAGTTTGGCTTCATCAAAGTTTCCAACAAAATAAAACTTGAAGTCACCTGCATTTGCAAAACGTTCTTTATACTTCTTATACGCTAAATTATAATCAGCAGCATCAAATTCTTCAGGGGTTGGAAAGCCCATATACCTTTCATTTTTTTCATTCATAAATTTCCCTAACTCAATTTGAAAATAGATGCTAGGATTAGACATTATGCTACCTAAAAATGCTTTTTGCTTGCTCGCAAAAGAAGTAAATGCTTTTTCATCTTTATTTAATGAAGTGAAATTCAAATAAATTAACTGAAACAATGTTTCTAAATCTTTAGGCGTTGCATTACCAGACATACCTTCGCTTTCACTACCAATATAAGGTCTTACTCCAGCAATTTTACCGGTTAACATTTTACCTAAATCTGTTTTGTTAAACCCATTAACACCTGCTTCATTTAATCCTCCATTGGCTCTTGCTGTTTTTTTATAGGTCTCTAAGTCATATTCATTTGTTCCTCCATAACTAAAGGCTTCAAACAAGACTTCGTCATCTTTAAAATCTGTTTTTTTATAAACAACGGTTGCTCCATTAACCAACGTTAATGTTGTTGTTCCTAAATTCTCATCTTTAACCTCTTTTATAATAGCTCCTAGTTTTGGAATTTCAGTCATCAGTGCTTCACCTAAATCAGAATCTTGATACGGTTGAATATCAGATTTCTCTACTTCTACCAACAAATCTGTTACTTGTTTTTCAGTAACTTTAGGAATACCTTCTTTTTCAGAACCGGTTATCACCACTACTCTATTATCATCATGTAAATAATTTGCAATTAAACCGTTTACTTCATCCAATTGGATTGTTGGTAATGCCTTTTTGTAAAAATCATACTCCCATTCAATACCCGGTATTGGTTCTTGTTCTAAGAAATTACGAACATATTCACCTACATATCGATCGGATTCGTTTTTATCTTTATTTTGAAATGCTTTATCCATTCTTGCAATAATAGCTGTTTTAGCACGTTCAAATTCGCCTTTTTGAAACCCATGTCTTTTTACACGCTCATTTTCTTCTAACAACGTTTTTAATGCGGTTAATTGACCTGTAGGACTTGTCATGGCAAAAGATTGATAAGCATTTTTACTTCTAGCATAAGTACCTCCATAATAGGTTGCCCCATAAACAAAAGGTGGATTTTCTCCGTTTGTTAACTCCTGCAGTCTATTATTCAACATTTGAGAAAACAAACCTTTTATAATCGAATTTCTATAATCTTCTAAATTAGTTTCAACTTCTTTCGGCTTACGATCTTTATATAACAACTGTACTCTATTAAAAGTCGCTTCTTTATCTGTTTCTATAGCTACAAACGTTTCTTCGTGGTTTGGCACATCAAAAATTTTACGCTCACGGGGATTCTTTTTAGCCTTCGCCTTAGTAAAATGTTCTTTTATTTTAGCTTCTAACTTATCCAAATCAACATCCCCAACCGCAATTACAGCCATTAAATCAGGCCTATACCAATCATCTCTAAACCTTTTAATAACTTCCGGCTTAAAAGTTTCCAGAATATTCTTTTTTCCTATAGGTAATCGCTCAGCATATTGAGAATTATACATCATCTTAGGTAAGTAATTCGCTAACATACGTTTATCTGCACCTAAACCTATTCTATATTCCTCAAGAACAACGCCTCTTTCCTTATCAATTTCGTCATCAGTTAATAGGGCATTAAATGCCCAATCTTCAATAATTTGAAATCCTTTTTCTAATTTCTCTTCATTATCACTAGGGATGGGCAACATATATACCGTTTCATCAAAACTCGTATAAGCATTTAGGTGTGCTCCAAATTTTACTCCAATACTTTGTAAATAATCGACTAATTCATTCTTTTTGAAATTTTTAGTCCCATTAAAATTCATGTGTTCCATAAAATGAGCCAAACCTTGTTGATCATCATCTTCTAAAATTGACCCTGCATTAATGGCTAGTCTCAAAACTACTTTATCTTCTGGTTTACCATTATTACGCAGGTAATAGGTTAATCCATTTTCTAATTTACCTGTTCTAATATTCGGATCAGTGGGTATTTTAGAACTAAGATCTATTGTTTCTTGTGCAAACATGTTGCCACTGGCTATTATCATAGCCAATGCAAAAATTAGTTTTCTCATTGTAGTTTTGGTTTTAATGTTCCTATTATAATTACTATCGTTTAGCTTTTATTCTTTTTAGAGCGTATCATTGCTTCCAACATATCCCACATTTCTTGTGGTATCTCCTCCAACATATTAAACTGTCCTGCACCCTGTAACCATTCACCGCCATCTATTGTAATTACTTCTCCGTTAACATAAGATGAAAAGTCAGACATTAAATAGGCTGCTAAATTTGCCAATTCTTGATGCTCACCTACTCTACGCAATGGCACTTTCTTTTTCATGTCAAATTTATCTTTCAAATCACCTGGTAGCAATCTATCCCAAGCACCTTTCGTTGGAAAAGGTCCCGGAGCAATTGCATTAAACCTGATATTATATTTTGCCCATTCTACGGCTAAAGATCGCGTCATTGCCAAAACACCTGCTTTAGCTGTTGCAGAAGGTACAACATAAGCAGAACCTGTCCACGCATATGTTGTTACTATATTTAACACTGTGGCTTTATCTTGTTTTTCAGCTATCCAATGCTTCCCAAAAGCCAAGGTACAATTTTTTGTACCACGCAAAACTATATCGATAATAGTGTCAAATGCGTTTGATGAAAGTCTTTCAGTTGGACTAATAAAATTACCAGCCGCATTATTTAAAAGACCGTCTACTTTTCCATATTCATCCAAAGAAGCCTTTAACATCGCCTCTACTTCATCATAATTTCTTACATCACATTGAACAGGTAAAACCTTACCTCCTGTTTTCTCTTCCAATTCAACTTTTACAGCCTTAAGCTTATCAATATTTCTAGAAGTAATTACCACGTTGGCTCCTAATTCTAAAAAATAAGTTGTCATCGCTTTTCCAAGTCCGCTACCTCCACCAGTAATCACAATTGTACTCCCTTTTAAACTTCCCTCTTTTAGCATGGGTTTCTGATATGTATTCATCTTTTTTTTATTTTTAGTAAAAATATTGAAAATTGCCAAAAATGGCTAGAATTAATCTCTTTATTTTTTTATTTAAAAAACAGTTGTAAAAAACAAAAGGATTTGTATATTTGCGTCCGATTTTAGCAAGGGCTTACAAAAAGCTAACATAACTGATAAGAAGATTTTTAAAGATATAGAAAATGAGTAAAAGAACGTTCCAACCGTCAAAGAGAAAAAGAAAAAACAAGCACGGCTTTAGAGAAAGAATGGCTAGTGTTAACGGAAGAAAAGTTTTAGCACGTAGAAGAGCTAAAGGTAGAAAGAAACTTTCAGTTTCATCAGAAGCTAGTCCGAAAAAATAATGATATTTAATTATAATCATATACAAGGTGTTACTTTTTAAGTAACACCTTTTTTTATATCTTCTTAATAAGTTTTTAAAATTATTAGAGGAATAAAAATAGAAATTTCAAATATTTGTATTCTTAAAAAAAACTAAAATTATAAAATGCCAAAGAATCCAGCCATCAAGTCCGTTTTAATTATAGGTTCAGGTCCCATCATTATTGGTCAAGCCTGTGAGTTTGACTATTCAGGTAGCCAATCTATTCGGTCATTAAAAGAAGAAGGTATAGAAGTTACCTTGATAAATTCAAATCCTGCCACCATAATGACAGATCCTTCTTTGGCGGATAATGTGTATCTAAAACCACTGACTACAAAATCTATTGTAGAAATATTACAAAACCATCCAAACATTGATGCTGTTTTACCAACCATGGGTGGACAAACAGCCTTAAACTTATGTATTGAAGCTCAAGATAAAGGGATTTGGGATGATTTTAATGTGGCCTTAATTGGTGTTGATATTGACGCCATTAATATTACAGAAGACAGAGAGCAGTTTAGAAAATTAATGATTAAGATTGGTATTGGCCAAGCTCCGTCTACCACTGCAACTTCATTTTTAAAAGGAAAGGAAATAGCTCAAGAGTATGGTTTTCCTCTAGTAATTCGTCCTTCTTTTACCTTAGGAGGTTTTGGAGCATCAATAGTTTATGATAAAAAAGATTTCGATGAATTACTGAGTCGCGGATTAGAAGCTTCACCTATTCATGAGGTAATAATTGACAAGGCTTTATTAGGTTGGAAAGAATATGAATTAGAGTTATTAAGAGACAGAAACGATAATGTTGTTATTATCTGTACGATAGAAAATATGGACCCAATGGGGATTCACACTGGAGATTCCATTACCGTTGCTCCTGCCATGACATTATCTGATAAAACTTTTCAACGAATGCGTGATATGGCCATCCACATGATGCGTTCCATTGGTGATTTTGCTGGAGGTTGTAATGTGCAATTTGCGGTGAGTCCTGACGAGAAAGAAGATATTATTGCTATTGAAATTAATCCTCGAGTTTCACGTTCTTCGGCATTGGCATCAAAAGCTACAGGATATCCTATTGCAAAAATTGCTACTAAATTGGCAATTGGATACCATTTAGATGAATTAGAAAATCAAATTACCAAAACTACTTCAGCCTTATTTGAGCCTGCTTTAGATTATGTAATTGTAAAAATACCACGATGGAACTTCGATAAATTTGAAGGTTCTGACAGAACGTTGGGCTTACAAATGAAATCTGTTGGTGAGGTAATGGGTATTGGAAGGTCTTTCCAGGAAGCTTTACATAAAGCTACACAATCACTTGAAATTAAGCGTAATGGAATTGGTGCTGATGGTAAAGGCGAGAAAGATTATAATAAGATTATCGAGAAATTAACATATCCAAGTTGGGATCGTGTTTTTATTATTTATGATGCTATTCAAATGGGTATGCCGTTGAGTAGAATTCACGAAATTACTAAAATTGATATGTGGTTCTTACGTCAATATGAAGAACTACACTTTTTAGAAAAGGAAATTTCTACCTATAGTTTACAGACTTTACCAAAAGACTTATTATTGGAAGCCAAGCAAAAAGGCTATGGAGACAGACAAATAGCTCACATGATTGATTGCTATGAGAGTGAAGTGTATAATAAACGTAAAGAACTCAATATTAACCGTGTTTACAAACTAGTAGATACATGTGCTGCTGAATTCAAGGCTCAAACCCCTTACTACTACTCCACTTTTGAGAATAATAGTATCGTCAATGGTGTAGCTTCAGCCGAAAATGAATCTGTTGTTACAGATAAAAAGAAAGTGATAGTATTAGGTTCTGGTCCTAATCGTATTGGACAAGGTATTGAATTTGATTATTGTTGCGTACATGGTGTTATCGCTGCAAAAGAAGCAGGTTATGAAACCATAATGATTAACTGTAACCCAGAAACGGTTTCAACAGATTTTGACACGGCTGATAAATTATATTTTGAACCTGTTTTTTGGGAGCATATTTATGATATTATTCAACTTGAAAAACCAGAAGGTGTTATAGTTCAACTTGGTGGACAAACCGCATTAAAACTTGCTGAAAAATTAGAAAAATACGGAGTAAAAATTATTGGAACTTCATTTGAAGCACTAGATTTAGCAGAAGATAGAGGTCGTTTTTCACGATTGTTAGAAGAATTAGAAATTCCTTTTCCTCAATTTGGCACTGCCACAACGGCTGATGAAGCGTTGGCTGTCGCCGATGAATTGGACTTCCCAATTTTGGTAAGACCTTCCTATGTATTGGGTGGCCAGGGTATGAAAATTGTTATCAATAAGGAAGAATTAGAAAACCATGTAGTTGATTTATTGCATAAAATTCCTAATAATGTTCTATTATTAGACCATTATTTAGATGGTGCTATTGAAGCGGAATCAGATTCTATTTGTGATGGTGAAGATGTGTATACCATTGGTATTATGGAACATATTGAGCCTTGTGGTGTACACTCAGGTGATTCAAACGCTACATTACCAGCATTTAATATTGGTGAGTTCGTGATGCAACAGATAAAAGACCATACTGTAAAAATTGCAAAAGCGTTAAAAACTGTGGGGCTTATTAATATTCAATTTGCCATAAAAGACGATATTGTTTATATAATTGAAGCCAATCCAAGAGCTTCTAGAACAGTTCCCTTTATTGCCAAAGCCTATGGTGAACCCTATGTAAATTATGCCACTAAAGTGATGTTAGGGGTTAATAAAGTAAAGGATTTCACCTTTAATCCACAATTAAAAGGATTTGCTATTAAGCAACCTGTATTCTCGTTTAATAAATTCCCTAATGTGGATAAAAAACTAGGACCTGAAATGAAATCTACTGGTGAGAGTATCTTGTTTATTGATAGTCTTAAGGATGATCAGTTTTATGAGTTGTATTCTAGAAGGAAAATGTATTTGAGTAAGTAATTAAAATTACTTAAATTATTAGGTACTAGTTAAACCATGTTCAATAAATTCTTTAAAAAAAAATCAGAGAAATCGATAGAAATTAAACAAGACTGGGCATCATACTTTACAAGAGTTGATGATAAGCCTGCAAGTATTCGTTTAAATTTGGGACTTAATTCAGTTGCTCCTATTGAAAAATATGAAAACAGAGTTTGGTTTTCAATCCAACTTTTAGATACTGATAGTAATGGATTTACAACAAGAGAGGAGTTTCCTGCAATCTGTCAAATTGAAAATGATATTTCAGAAGCTATAGAAAAAAAAGGTGCCATTGCTGTAGGTGCTTTAAAAACCAACGGGACTTTTGATTTATATTTTTATACTGCTGCAACTATAGACATTGCTGAATTGGCTGCCGCTGTTATGCAAAATCATCCAGATTACAGATATGCAACAGATACCAAAGTTGATACCAATTGGAGTGATTATTTTGATTTTCTATACCCTGCAGAATTCGAATATCAAACAATTCTAAATCAAAGAGTACTTACAAATCTTGATAAAGAAGGGGATAATCCTGCAATTGAAAGAGCTGTAGATCATTGGTTATACTTTCAAACAGCAGCTGATAGAACAGCTTTTATAAGGGCTAGTGAAAATATAGGGTATAAAACCTTATCTCAAGAAAAAGTAACCAAAGACAATTATGCCTTTCAATTAAATATTTCTAAAGTAAGCAATGTTAATTGGAATACGATAAATGATAATGTTTGGGAACTCATTACTATGACCAAAGAAAACAATGGTGTTTATGACGGCTGGGGCTGTCCAATTGCAAAATAAATCTTTTTTTGAAAGTTCAAAAAGTATAGACTATCACCCTATTAATGTATTTTCTATTCGCAATTTTTAAAATTAGATTGCGTTTTAATATAAAAACCAATAGGCTATGGCAAAACAAATATTATCTTTAATTTCCTTCTTTTTAATTTTTGTAAATACCATATCGGCCACCGACTATTATGTCTCAAACTCAGGTAACAACTCCAACACTGGATTATCGGAAAATCAAGCATTTTTAACAATACAAAACGTTGCAGATTTGGTAGTAGCCGGTGATGTAGTTTATGTTTTAAATGGCACTTACATAGGTTTTGATGTAAGAGAAAAAAATGGTGATGCTAATCAATACATTACTTTCAAAGCCATTGGTAATAATGTAATTATCAATCAAAAAGGTCCAAAACGAGATGATGGAATTAACATAGAAAATTGCAATTACATTATTGTCGATGGATTCATAGTTAATAATATGACCGGTAATGGTAATGGAATCCGTGTTGTAGTTTCCGACCATTGCATTGTACGAAATAATCGTTGCGACAATAACGCGGAACGGGCTATTTTTACTGGGTTTACTGATGACATACTTATCGAAAATAATATTTGTTCAAATTCGGTAGACGAGCATGGAATATATGTTTCCAATAGCTCTGATCGGCCGATTATCAGATATAATGAATGTTTTGGCAATAACAGTATTGGAATTCACATGAACGGAGATCTTTCAGTGGGTGGTGATGGAATTATAAGTGATCCTCAGATTTATGGGAATATTATACATGACAACAATAAAGCTGCTGGTATCAATATGGATGGTGTTGAAAACCCTATCGTATATAATAACCTCATTTATAACAATCATAACGCTCAAGGTATTGCACTTTTTCAAGGTGATGGTGCTATTGTGACTCATGGTGCTAAAATTTATAATAATACTATAATTGTTCCCTCGGACGGTAGATGGGGTATTCTAGTTCAAGCAGGTGCTAATATCAATACCGAAATTTATAACAATATTATTATCAACGAACATGCATGGAGAGGTTGTATTGCGACAGAATCAACATTACAATTTAAAAGTGATTTTAATATTCTCAACGATAAAATGAGTAACAATGGTGATGGTTCATCTATTAGTTTGAGCGGGTGGCAAGCTTTAGGTTTTGACACCAATTCATTAATAGCAACTAATTTATCATCAATTTTTCTCGCTAATGAATCAAACAATTATCAATTAGCTGCAGGGTCACAAGCCATAGATAATGGTACTAATTTGGTGAATTCAATCGTTACTTACGATATCAATAAAAACGACAGACCAGCAGGTTCAACCTATGATATTGGAGCTTATGAATTTAATGCAACAGCTTCAATTGATGAAAATAATCTTAGTGAGGTTATCGTCTTCCCAAATCCAACTTCGGATTATCTTTCGATAAAATTTGGAAATAACTTAAATGATATTATATATATTAATATTTACGATGGCGTAGGCAAACGCATAACATCCTATAATTCGCCCAAAATGATGGATGTAAGGGGCTTGTCACCCGGATTGTATTTTCTAGAATTACAAACGAATACAAATCAAATTATCAATAAAAAAGTAATCATTTACTAGACTTTTTCTATCTTCGTAAGGTCCAATACGTAGGAACTCCCACGCGGCAAAGTTTTTACTTTGCATATCGTTACATACTATTAAAAGCATAAAAAATGAACATTCAAAAAATAGTCATTGCTGTAATTTATTTACTTGTATTTACTCAATTTGGTATAGCTCAAAGTACCGAACATCCTAATGTTATCCTAATTATGACCGATGATCAGGGATATGGGGATTTGGGTAGTACAGGAAACCCACACGTAAAAACACCTGTAATAGATGGGTTGGCTAAAGAAAGTTTAAGGTTCAATAATTTTTATGTCTCTCCAGTTTGTGCTCCTACTCGAGCTAGTTTAATGACTGGACGGTATTCATTACGCACAGGTGTTAGAGATACTTATAATGGAGGTGCAACAATGGCTTCTAATGAAGTAACCATTGCAGAAATGCTTAAACAGGCCAATTATACAACTGGAATTTTCGGAAAATGGCATTTAGGCGATAATTACCCAAGCAGACCAAGCGATCAAGGTTTTGATGAATCTCTTATTCATCTTTCAGGAGGAATGGGCCAAGTCGGTGATTTTACAACTTATTTTAAAGGTGATAAGAGTTATTTTGACCCTATACTTTGGCATAATAATAAGAAAGAAGCTTATGACGGTTATTGTTCAGATATCTTTACGGATAATGCCATTGAGTTTATCGAAAAAAATAAAGAGACACCTTTTTTCTGTTACTTGTCCTTTAACGCACCTCACACCCCGCTACAAGTTCCAGAGGAATACTATAAACAATATGCGAATATTGATCCGTCTTCAGGTTTTGAAAATGATGACAGGCCTTTTGTTGAAATGAACGAAAAAGATAAGGAAGATGCTCGTAAAGTTTATGCCATGGTTACAAATATTGATGATAACTTAGGTAAACTTTTTAAAAAACTTGATGATTTAAATATTGCTGACAATACGTTGATTATTTTTATGACCGACAATGGTCCACAACAAACAAGATACGTGGCCGGTATGCGTGGACGTAAAGGCAGTGTTTATAAAGGTGGTGTTAGAGTTCCTTTTTACTTGAAGTATCCAATGGCATTTAAAGGAGATAAGGATATTGACAACTTAGCAACCCATATGGATGTTTTACCAACACTTTCGCAGATATGTAATGTTGACTTACCCAAAGAAAAATCAATTGACGGAAAAAGTCTAGTACCAGTTATTATGGGAGAATCAATTAACTGGGACCATAGACCTTTATTTTTTTATTGGTCGCGTCGTTACCCTGAACTTTATAATAATATGGCGATACAAAAAGGAAATTACAAACTTGTTGGACATACTGATTATAATGCTGAAATTGAAAACTTCGAACTATTCAATATTCATGAAGACCCTTACGAGCAAAAAAATATTATCTTAAATAATAAAAATACCGCGAATAAACTTAAGAAAGAACTTGACTATACTTATAAAGAGCTCATTAACTCTGAAAACCTCGTTAATCAACCAAGAATTATAATTGGAACCGATCATGATAATCCTGTTATTTTGAATAGAAATGATGCCAGTGGACAACGTGGTATTTGGGATCAAGAAGAAATTTATGGTAAGTGGAAAGTTAGTATAAAAGAAGGCACCTATAATATCCGATTTAAATTTATAAAAAAGGTTAAGGCTAATGGAAAAATGTATTTGGAAACGAATACAATGGTAAACCAAATTGTAAATCAAATTGACAATACCGATATCATTGAGATGAATAATATTCATTTTTCAGATATGGATTGTGACTTAATACCTTTTTATAACATAGGGTCAAAAAAAATACTTCCATTTTGGGTAGAGCTTGAAAAAATTAACTAACCTCAAATATCTACCTTAACAATTAATGACTATTGCAGCATAGTTGAAAGACTTTTTCTATCTTCGCGGCATGCAACAAGAAAAAGCCTTAGCGATTTTAAAATCTGGTAAAAACGTGTTTTTAACAGGTTCTGCAGGTACGGGTAAAACGTATGTCCTTAACGAATACATTAAGTATTTACGAGCCAGAAAAGTGCCAGTTGCCGTAACGGCGTCAACAGGTATTGCTGCTACACATATGAATGGTATGACCATTCATTCATGGTCAGGCATTGGTGTTAAAGAACATCTTACTCAAGGAAATTTGGCAAGTATGAAAGCCAAAAAATACTTAAAAAAGAATTTAGGGAAAGCCGAAATACTAATTATTGATGAAATTTCAATGTTGCATAAGAACCAATTGAATTTGGTTGATAGAGTGTTACGTTATTTTAAAGATAATCAAGACCCATTTGGAGGCATTCAGGTGGTGCTCAGTGGTGACTTTTTTCAACTCCCTCCTATTGGTAAATACAATGAAAAAAGTAGAGATAAATTTTCTTTTATGTCTGAGGCTTGGGTAAATGCTAATTTTAGTGTTTGCTATTTAACGGAACAATACCGTCAAAGTGATTCTAGCCTTAATGATATTTTAAATGAAATTCGTACAGGTAATGTATCACAACAGAACT
Source organism: Aureibaculum luteum (assembly GCF_003449015.1). GTDB lineage: Bacteria > Bacteroidota > Bacteroidia > Flavobacteriales > Flavobacteriaceae > Aureibaculum > Aureibaculum luteum. The sequence continues at coordinate 52,962 of NZ_QRGD01000005.1, forward strand.
TACAAATTTTAAAAGAGGCTACCGAGCACACGCTAGAAAAGAAAGAAGTACCTACTAAATTATTTACACATAATACCGATGTAGATAAGATAAACACGGAACATTTAGTGGAATTAGAAGGTAGAACTAAAACTTTTAAAGCCACAGCCAAAGGAAATATAAAATTAATTGACACCTTAAAAAATTCAGTGTTGGCTAGCGAAAATTTACAATTAAAAATTGGAGCTAAAGTGATGTTCGTAAAAAACAACTCTGAAAAAGGATTTGTAAATGGTACCTTAGGTAAGGTAACAGGATTTAATGCAGAAGGACATCCAAAAGTAAAACTATCTGATAAAAGAATTATTACGGTTGAGAAAGAAGATTGGTCAATTCAGGATGATCATAATAAAGTACTGGCCAGCTTCAGTCAATTTCCATTGCGTTTAGCTTGGGCAATCACGGTTCACAAATGTCAAGGAATGACTTTAGATGAAGCTGAAATTGATCTATCCAAAACCTTTGAACGCGGACAAGGTTATGTGGCTTTATCACGTTTAAAAAGAATAGAAAACCTTCAATTAAAAGGTTTTAATGAAATGGCGTTAATGGTTGACCAACTGGCACATAAAGCAGATATTCGTTTTCAAGAACTTTCAAATGATGTCGATCAAAAATATACTATTGATGCACTTAATATAATGGCTCCTGCCTTTATAAGAAGCTGTGGTGGGACTACAAATGTTAAGGATATTGATAAGAATAAGAAAAAAATTAAAGAGAAAAAGTCAACAAAGCAATCGACATATGATTTAACATTATCTTATTTACAGCAAAAAAAATCTATTGAAGAAATTGCTGAAGAAAGAGGCATGACAGCTGGTACGATTTCAGGTCATGTTATTCGACTTCGTAGTGATTACCCAAAAGAAGATTTAAGTTTCTACAAACCTAAAAAGGCACTTTTCAATAAAGTAAAGAAGGTGTATGAACTTCAATCTAAGGGTAATGAAATAAGTTCAAAAGTAATTTTTGACGCCTTAAATGGCGAAGTAAGTTACCAAGATATTAAACTCTGTATTGCTTTTCTTTAAGCATATATGATGCTGCCCCTCCTTTAACAAGATTTTAAACCTTTTTATTCTCTTTTTGTTTAGTTTTGTAGCAAATCATTCAATTTGAAAAAAATCTTATTTTTAATAGTATTTATCACAACCTTAGCTTTGGAGGCTCAGCAAAAGCGGATTGAAATATTACATGCTGACACTTCTATTGAAGATGATGAAAGATACCCTAACGGTACGGTTTTATTAGGAGATGTATTTATAGAGCATGAAGGTTTTACTTTAAGAAGTAAAACAGCGGTACATTATAAGCTACAGAATATAATAAGAGCCTTTGGAAATGTTGTTTTGAATCAAGGTGACACACTAACACAAACTAGTGATTATGTGCAGTATAATGGTAAGACAAAAAAAGCAAAATCATGGGGTAAGGTTGTACTAAACAATCAGGAAATGACTTTGATTACAGACACGTTAGACTTTGACCGAAAAAAGCAGCAATTGTTTTATAAAAGTGGTGCAACCATTAAAGATACTGCCAATGTTTTGGTCAGTGAAAAGGGAAATTATTATTTAAAAACCTCTAAATTTGAGGCACTTTCTAATGTTATTCTCACCAACCCTGATTATGTGTTGGAATCTGACCATTTAGATTATTATACAAGTAATGGACAAGCATTTCTTTATGGACCCTCCACCATTACTGGAGAAGACAACCACATTTATACCGAAAGTGGGTTTTATGATACTAAAAAAAATATTTCTCATTTTACTAAAAACTCAGTGCTCACCTACCAAAACAGGTCTATTACTGCAGATAGTTTATATTATGATAGGAATTTAGCCTTTGCCTCAGCCACCAATAATATAAAGATGTTAGACACATTAAATAATGCCGTAATTCGAGGTAATTATGGTGAGTTTTACCAAAAATTAGATTCCGCTTTTGTGATAAACAAAGCCGTTGCTATAACAGAAATTGAGAAAGATTCAATGTATGTACATGGCGATACATTGCTGGTAACTGGCAAACCTGAAAATAGAATAATTAGAGCTTATAATCGCGTAAAATTCTTCAAGAGTAATTTAAGTGGTAAGTGTGATTCAATTCATTCAGATCAAAAAACGGGACTCACCCAAATGTTTAGAAATCCTGTATTATGGTCGCAAGAAAGTCAAATTACTGGAGACACTATTCACTTACTTTCAAATTCTGTAACAGAGCAATTAGACAGTTTAAAAATCTTACGTAATGCCTTTGTGATTCAAAAAGATTCTGCAGGGTATAATCAGATAAAAGGTAGGAATATATTAGGGAAATTTATTGACAATGATTTAGAAGATGTTAATGTTGTGGGTAACGCAGAAAGCATATTTTATGTTAGAGATGATGAAGACAATCTTAATGGAATAGATAAAAGTACGTGTAGCTATATCAATTTTCAATTAAAAGATAAGAAAATCAAAAACATTACGTATTTCGTTAACCCTGAAGGAACTATTTATCCACCCTCTAAAATACCAAAAAGTGATCGTATTTTTCGTGGTTTTGTTTGGCGTGATAAAGAAAAACCAAAAAAAATGGAAGATATTTTTATAAAGGATGATGATGTAATTAAAGTTAAAAAAGACGAACAACGTACTGTAAATTCGCTAGAACTTATCAATAAAGATAGTGGACAAAAATAGTTACCGTATGCAATCAGATTTTATAAAATACCAAGCTCAAACTTCTCCTCACCCATTAGCATTAGAAATATCGCATGCCGAAGGAACTTTTGTTTATGATACAAGGGGTAAAGAGTATCTCGATTTCATTGCAGGTGTTTCTGCCAATAGTTTAGGGCACAACCATCCTAAAGTCAAAAAAGCTATAATTGATCAGGTTAATGCCTATACACATGTTATGGTTTATGGAGAGTTTGTTCAAAAACCAGCAGTTGAACTCTGTAAACATTTAGTAAATTTACTTCCTCAATCAAAACAATGGTCGGTATATTTAACAAATTCAGGAACTGAGGCAACAGAAGGAGCATTAAAATTAGCTAAAAAATTTACGGGTAGAACAGAAATAATAGCCGCCAAAAATGCTTACCATGGTAATACACAAGGTGCTATGAGTGTTTGCGGAAATGAGAATCAAAATAGAGCTTTTAGACCACTAGTTCCTGGCATTAAATTTATCACTTTTAATAATGAAGAGGAGCTAAAAAAAATCACTTCAAAAACAGCAGCCGTACTCTTGGAAACCATTCAAGGTGGGGCTGGTTTCATTGTTCCAAAAAATGATTATTTATTAAAAGTCAAAAAACGTTGTGAAGAGGTTGGTGCACTGTTAATACTCGACGAAATACAAACAGGTATTGGCAGAACGGGTACATTCTTTGGTTTTGAAAATTACAACACCACTCCAGATATTATTATAACGGGGAAAGGTTTAGGTGGCGGCATGCCTATTGGAGCCTTTATTGCTCCTAATAACATGATGTCAATTCTAAAAGAAAACCCCAAATTAGGTCATATTACTACTTTTGGAGGGCATCCGGTAATAGCAGCTTCAGCCTTGGCGACAGTAAGGGAAATTAGCTCAACCAACTTAATGGCCGAGACCTTAGAAAAGGAAAAGTTATTCAGAAAAAGATTACAACATACAGCAGTAAATGAAATTAGAGGTAAAGGATTACTATTAGCTTTAATTGTTGACTCCCCGGAAATTGCCTCGCAAATTATCTTAAAATCGTTAGAGAAAGGTTTATTACTTTTTTGGCTACTATTTGAAGGGCGTGCTGTTAGAATAACACCTCCTTTAAATATTACCAATGATGAAATAGAAAAAGGATGTGAAATTTTACTTAATGTAATTAATGAAGTTACGAAAAACTAATGCTCAGTAGAAGGAAATCCGTTTTCCTTATCTTCTGAAACTTCGTTTTGCTTAGTGTCTTCATTACGTTCTTCTAAGGATTCTTGTTCGTTTAATACATCTTCCGCTTCATTTCTTTGTTGTACTTCATCATCGATATCATCCAAAATAGTTCCAATTTTTTTCTTATCTTTTATCATTGCCCAAGTCATCAATAAGCTTGTTGCAATAATTACAAATAGTAATATACCCGATTCAAAATTTTCTATCTGACCTTCTTTGGGTATGCTATAAAACAATAAAATAGTTATCAACCCTCTAGGTGCTATAAATAACTGCGGAAAAATATCTTTACCTATAAATATTCTTAAAATAACGTAGCGAATTGCATAAATAGAGGCTATAATTAAAAGACTAATACCTACTACACTTATACTAACTAAAGAAGATAAAACAATAGTAAGCCCAAAAATTACAAAGAAAAATGTACGTATTACAAAAGCTGTTTCTAATGTAATAATATGCAATTCATGATATATTTGGTCAATTTTATCTTTCTCTAAAAATATTGCTGTTTTTCCAGGAAAGAATAATTTCACGTTTGCAATTACCAATCCAAAAATCAATATAATTATTAATGAAGACAAATGGAATTTCTTACCAATAGCATAAAGTAAAAGCAATACCGCTATTAACAAGAAAAGTTTTGCTTGACTTTTAATTTTTTGAAAAATTAAGATGATACCATAACTGGCCACAAGAGCAATAATAATGGTTAATACTGTAGTTAATGCAAATTCTCCTGCCCCAACAGCATGTTCCGGATCAAGACCTCCAATCATAAAATAAAACATCATAATTCCCATTATATCTGAGAAGGTACTTTCATATATATGAAATTCTTTCTTCTTATCTCCTAACCCACTTACACTTGGTATAATAATAGCACTAGATAGTATGGACAACGGAATTGCGTATAACCAAGCAGAGGTCATTGACATTCCATCAACTGCATAATGCAGTATAAGTGCAGCTACCCATGCTGATGCCACTAAACCAATCAAAGCTATTGCCATTGATTTTAAAATAGGTATTAGTTTCTCTCGTTTCAATTCTAATTCTAAGGCAGCTTCAAGAACAATCATAATTAACCCAATTGTGCCTAAAATTTCTAAGGAAGGTCTAAAATCTATTTCTTCTCCTACAAAATAATCCATTGCAAATTTTAAAACAACACCTAATACTATGAGCATTAAAACCGAAGGAATATTTGTTTTTTTCGATAGTCCCGTAAACCAAAAAGATAAAATAATTATTACAGAAGCTCCAATGATTAAATTATAAGAAGATAATATTTCCATGTAGAATTAGTTTGGTTTGGTTTAACTAGTTAAAAATACCATTTAAAATTTTATAATGTTATTTTTCATTGATAATAACGGATATAAGTTACAATTTGTTTGAATCCTAGTAAAAAAAATACATGATTGATTAATCTACCTCCTAAAGAGCGTTCCTAAAAAGCTACTTTTAATGAGAACATCATTAAAGAACACAGCTTAAACACTGGCGTTTATAAATATTAACGAAAAATTTTAAACTTAATGTTAAAACTGTTAAGATGTGCTAATATTTAGTTAAAGTAAAAAATAACAGTAACAATTTGTCCTTCAAAAAGTCTATTAGGTATAACATAAAAATTAATCTAAAACATATTTATCATGAAAAAATTAAAATTAGTTTCTTTATCATTAGCATTATTTGTTGGATCTTTAACATATGCATCTAATGCAGAACCAGACACCAAATCAGAAATTAGAAGTCAAATTATTAGGCTATTAGATCAAAAGGAAGTCAACATTGATTCTGATCAATTAGTAGCAAATGTATCATTTATGCTAAATGAAAAATCAGAACTTGTCATCATTTCAGTTAGATCAAAAAATGATAAAAAAAATAATTCTATAATTGATACTTATATAAAAAAACACTTGAATTATAAAAAAGTAAAGGTGAATAAATTAAAAGTTGGTAAAGTTTATGAGATGCCTTTTAAAATGGTAAAATAATAAGTAATACATAAAAAAAAGAGACTGTCTTTAACTTAAAGACAGTCTCTTTTTTTATACAAAACACATTAATTATTCTTCAATTAATTTATCTAATAATTCTCTAATTGAATTACTGTTCCAATTGACAGCTCCATATTCTGACAATGCCACCTTTCCATTTTTATCTAAAATAAAAGTAGTTGGAATGGTTGACACTTCTAATTGCTTTGGTGCTTTTGACATTTGATTATATGTAGGGAAGTTATAATCATTCTTACCATAAAATTTCTCAACTTTCTCTTTATTATCTGTCGTTACAAATAAAAATGCCAATTTTTCATTATAATCTAAATACAGCTTATTTATCATGGGCATTTCTGCAATACAAGGTGGACACCAAGTTGCCCAATAGTTAATAAAAACTACTTTACCTTTTAACGATTCCAAGTTTATATCGTTCGCTGAGACAATACCTTCGAATTTCAAATCATAAGTATCTACTGCCAGTCGCTTATCAATTTGCTCAACAGAAGGAGAAAATAGTAAGGTCTTTACATAGGTAACACCTTGGGTTAACTTTGCTCTTGTACCCAAACCAAATGGTGTGAAAAGAAATATAATAAATCCGAAAAATAGAATATTAGATATCGTTTTTTTGTTAAGTTTCATATTACATTAGTAGTATAATTATTACAATCTTACAAAAATAAATAAAAAAAAGGTGCAACAAATGTTACACCTTAAATAACTTAAAACACTTGAATTGTTTTATCTGTTTACTGTCCCTGATGGGAAAGAAGCATTATCAAAAGTTAAATCATATGTTGCTGGTGCCGTTTCATTACCAGCAGTACCCAATAAAGGTTTTAATAAAAAAGGTGCAGGTGAATTATCTGGTGATGGTTCTACAGAAATTACTACCGTTCTTCCTCTAATATCTAATGGAAATGAGAATCCTGTCGGAGTGTTGCTAAAAAAATCTTCACCCGGAATTGGAGGACCTGCATTTTCAATTCCACTGAAAGAAGTTGCACTTCCTGCATTTTCATCTGCAACATCAAATGCCGTAAATGTCCCCGTAGATAATGGACCTTGACCATCTACAACAACCCAACCTTCGTATTTCCAACCAGCTTCTAAGGTTGGCAATGTAAAAGCGGGTGAAGGTGGTGCTCCAGGTGTACCAAACCAAATTCCACTTTCATCGTTACCATTATTATCTGCAGATTCATCCGTTGGAGATCTTAAAAAGAATTTCCCAGTTGGTGTAACTGTGGTAAAATCACCAACTGTACACACTGAAACTGTTGCACTACTCCCTGAAAAATCTCCGACAACCAATTTAGTATCAGAAGGAGTTGCTGCCGCAGTACCTGTTTCTCCTGCAGGCTCTATACTTAATACAAATCTAGTTGCCGCATCTAATTCTTCGGCATCTATGGCAAAAGTTTGACCTAATGAAATGTCTGAAAAAGTTCCCGTACTTACTGGAGCTCCATCAACTATAATCCATCCTTCATAAACGTAATCTGAGCCCAATTCTTCTAAACCGGTAACATTAATGGTTAAATTTTTTGTTGAAGGTGAAAAGTGGTTATCATCGTCACACGATGTAAATAGCAGTCCAAAAGCTGTAATAGCTAAAAATAAATTGTTTCTTGTCATAATAAAGTTTTTTATGTGTTAGTAATAGTGTTTTTATTAGAATCAATTGAGAGACCAATAATTTGAGTAAAATTTATATGACAAATATAAAAGAGGTAGGTTTTATAAAATGTTAGCTAGCTAACACTACGCCACTTTTTTAAGAATGCGAATTTCTTTTTTATAAAAATCTAAGATTTTTGCATGTTTTAATTCGTTAAGTATAATATTAAGTGTAGGTCTAGACGTTCCAATTAATGAAGCAATATCTTTTTGGGTATAAGGATGTTTAATAATTTTATCACCAGTCTTTTCACAATCATATCCATAATCTTCACACAACTCATCTAAGAACTCTAACAGTCTAGTTTTCGTATCTTTAAATAGTAATAATTGAATTCTTCGTTCCAGCCTTTTTATACGTAATCCAATGAATTTATAAATTTTAAAGCTTACGGAAACATTATCTCTCATCAGTTCAAAAAGTGTTTCTTTTGATATTGGACAAATTGATGTAGTATTATCAATAGATTGTGCAAATTCATTTCTTTTATCAATTCCTAAAATGGCTTTTTCTCCGAACATTTCTCCCTTAGTCAATATTGCTCTAACAATTTCTTCACCATCATCATTATATTGACCAATTTTAACTTTACCTTTATTAATCAAATAAATTTTATTGGCAGAATCTTGCTCAAAATAGATATAATCACTTTTTTTATAAGAACTAAATTTATGGTTTGAAGAATACTCCGAATATTTATGAGGACATAAAATTTTAAAAAGATTTACATCATCAAAAAACCACATATTAGTTTTCATAGCTATATTGTTTTGGTTGATGATTAAGTCGATTGGTAGTCCTATTTCTTACAAAAAAATAAAAAAAGTAGGCTATAAGCCGGATTCTGTAATTCAGTTGAACTGAAATCCTTATCATTTATCTACGTTATACATTACTGCATAACTTTAGCTGTTTACCCCTTGGAATTGGACGCGTACCCTTACCCTTTCGGGACTCCAATATACGTAACATTGCATCTCATAGAGTTTACCTGGTTTCACTACAGCCTAACTGTACTTGCTTTCTGTTGCACTTGTCCTTGGCTCACGCCAGACGGATGTTATCCGCTATGATTCGCTGCGATGTCCGGACTTTCCTATTCCACCATAAGTGAAATCGATAAGGTAGCCTACTTTCTGCAAAAATAGAACTAATAAAAATGTGAATCTATAATTAATGGATAAAAAAAATCCCACTCCTTAATTAAAAAGAGTGAGAAAATTGCTATGAAAAAGAAATATTACTGAACTATTGCTCAGCAATACAAATATATAAACGTGGTCTCTATAATATTATTGTAACGTATAAGTAATTAATGATAAAATAAATAAAACGAAGTGTAACTAATTAAAAAACAACACGTTATTAAATGTTAAAAATTTGTTACATAAAAAAACCCACTCTAAATTAGAGTGGGAAAATTGCTATGAAAAAGAAAAAGTGTTGAATTTTACAATTCAACAGGGCAAATATATAAATTTTATTACTAAAAACAGTAAAAAATTATCAATAAATGATTAATTCATACCTGTATTATGAAAACATATCTTTGACCTTTTCAAAAAATGATTTATCCGAATGTGTTGGTATCGGTGCAAAATGCTCATCATCTTTCATCGATTCGAAAAAATCTTTTTGATCTTTCGACAAGTCCTTTGGAGTCCAAACATTGACATGAATTAACAAGTCTCCTTTACCGTAACCTTCTAGACTTGGCAAACCTTTACCTCTTAATCGTAATATTTTTCCGGACTGCGTCCCTGCTTCAATTTTAATTCTGACTTTACCTGTTAAGGTATCAATTTCCATACTTTCACCAAGTACCGCATCAGGAATACTCACATACATATCATAGTGTAAGTTATTACCCTCACGTTTTAACTTATCATGCGGAATTTCTTGGATAACGACCAATAAATCTCCAGATATACTATTTCCAGGAGCTTCATTACCTTTACCTGATACTTTTAATTGAACACCATCTACAACACCAGGTGGAATTTTAATAGAAACACTTTCTTCTTTTTCTATTAAACCTTGAGCATCTGAGCCACTGGGTCTATGATCTATCATTTGACCAGCACCTTGACACGTAGGACACGTAGTTGCTGTCTGCATTCTCCCTAATATGGTATTGGTAACTCGAGTAACTTGACCTTGACCATTACATGTACTACAGGTCTTATAAGTAACTCCCTTGGCTTTAACCAAACGCTTTACTTTTACCTTTTTTTCGACACCATTAACAATTTCTTCTAATGTTAATTTGACACGAATTCTAAGATTACTTCCTTTCACTCTAACACCACCTCTACTTTGACCACCTCCGCCAAAACCAGAAAATCCGCCTCCGCCGCCAAATGCACCACCAAAAATATCTCCAAATTGACTGAAGATATCGTCCATATTCATTCCACCACCGCCAAATCCTCCACCTTGACCACCTTCAAATGCAGAATGTCCAAATTGATCGTAACGAGATTTTTTATCAGCATTACCTAGTATTTCATAAGCTTCCGCTGCTTTTTTGAATTTTTCTTCTGCCGTTTTATCATCAGGATTTTTATCCGGATGATATTTAATAGCCTTCTTTCGATACGCTTTCTTTATTTCTGCAGCAGATGCACTTTTTTCAATTCCTAATATTATATAATAATCTTCCTTCAAAATTTAAAATTTAATTACACTGAAAATAATTTATTGACCAATAACTACTTTAGGATAACGAATAATTTTTTCACCCAACTTATATCCTTTTTCTGTTACGTCAATAACCTTTCCTTTTAATTTTTTTGATGGAGCTGGAATTTGAGTAATAGCTTCATGTATTTCAGCATCAAATTTATCACCTTGCTTCACCTCTACCTTAGTCAACCCCTTTAGCTCTAATGTTTTTAGAAGTTTCTGATAAATTAACAACACTCCTTTACGTAATTCTTCAGCCTCTTTATCGTCTTCTGCATGCGTTAATGCACGCTCAAAATCATCTAAAACCGGCAATAAAACAGTCATTAAGTCTTGATTTGCAGTTTTAAATAACTCTAATCTCTCCCTTGAAGTTCTTTTTTTATAATTTTCAAACTCAGCAAATAAGCGTAAATACTTATCTTTTTCCTTTTGAATTAAATCTTCAGTAGTCGGTTCTGCAGTATCATTCACTTCTTCTCCATTAACTTCTGCCTGACCATCTTGAACATTTCCTGTATCTTGAATCTCTTCTTGATTTGTATTTTCTTCTGTACTCATCTCTATGAATATTTAACATTAAAAATTTAGTTTGCAAAAGTACTGCCAATTCCTCTAAAATGCCATAATGTCAGAAGAAAAATTTTAATAGAGAAATATTACCCTACTATTTACTAAAACAATAGTAAAAAACATGTTATATTTCTATGAAAAAGGATTAATGCACTTCACTTTTAAACAAAAAAAATCCAATTTCACCGAAATAAAATTGGATTTATAAATTTTTGAGATTTTTAAAATTAATCTACTCTTATAATTTTTGCTCCGATAGCTTGCAAACGTTCATCAATACGTTCGTACCCTCTATCTATTTGCTCTATATTATGGATTGTTGAAGTCCCCTTAGCAGAAAGTGCCGCTATTAATAGTGAAACACCTGCTCTAATATCAGGTGAAGTCATGGTTGTAGCTTGTAAGTCAGATTTAAAATCATGACCAATTACAGTGGCTCTGTGTGGGTCACATAATATAATTTTAGCTCCCATATCTATCAATTTATCAACGAAAAACAAACGGCTTTCGAACATTTTTTGATGAATTAATAAACTTCCATTTGCTTGTGTTGCCACAACCAAAATAATACTCAATAAATCTGGTGTAAATCCAGGCCATGGAGCATCAGATATGGTGAGTATAGAACCATCTATAAAACTCTGTACATTATACCCATTCTTATGTTCTGGTATATGAATATCATCACCTTGACGTTCTACTGTAATTCCTAATTTTCGAAAAACGCTTGGTATAACTCCTAAATCATCCCAACTGACACCTTTAATGGTCAATTCACTTTTTGTCATTGCTGCCAAGCCGATCCAACTTCCAATTTCAATCATATCAGGCAACATTCTATGTGATGTTCCACCTAATTCTTTAACCCCTTCTATATGTAGCATATTAGAGCCTACACCGGTAATTTTGGCTCCCATTCTATTCAACATTTTACATAATTGCTGTAAATAGGGTTCACAAGCGGCATTATATATCGTCGTTTTTCCTTCAGCCAATACAGCTGCCATAACAATGTTTGCAGTACCTGTAACAGAAGCTTCATCTAGTAACATATATGCTCCTTTCAGCGTTTTAGCTTCTACACCATAAAAATGATCTTCTTTATTAAAGCGAAACTTAGCACCTAACTTCATAAAACCCTCAAAATGGGTATCTAAACGTCTTCTACCTATTTTATCTCCACCTGGTTTAGGTATATATCCCTTTCCAAAACGTGCTAACAAAGGCCCCACAATCATAATTGATCCACGTAAACCACTACCATCTACTTTAAACCTCTCTGACTCTAAATATTCTAAATTAACATCATCTGCTTGAAAAGTATAGGATCCTTGACCGTTTTTCTGAATTTTTACACCAAAATTCTCTAAGAGACTAATAAGCTTGTTTACATCTACAATATCTGGAATATTTGAAATTACAACTTTTTCTGGTGTTAATAATACTGCACACAAAATTTGTAAGGCTTCATTTTTTGCTCCTTGAGGTGTAATTGAACCTTTTAGTTTATGACCGCCTTCTATTTTAAACGTCCCCATTGTTGATTATCAGGTTTTTTAGTTGTGGTTTTTTCTATTTGATTTACTATAATGATAAATTAGTTGGTTTTTAAAAACCATTACTTATCATTATCTTTTCCTACGATTCTTATTTGAATTATTTTTATGCTTATTCGTAGGTTTATTTGTAGATTTATTTGTAGGCTTTTTTCTTAATAAATTTTTAATTTCAGATAAAGTTTCATCTGAAGTACTTAAATTTATTTTTCCATGAGAAAGTTCTGCTAAATGTTTAAATATAACATCATCATCAACAGTATCTTTATTCCAATTAAGAAAGCATTTTTTCATGTGGTTAGCAATCGTAAAAATAAGTGCTTCTTTAAGTTCTCCTTCTTCCCATGTCAATGCAGTATCTATCATAGTCTGAATATTATGACCATAAAATTTATATTTTGAGGCTGCTTTAGGGTATTCTAACTTATCTGGTTTTGCTGTTAATTCAGCTTGTGATGGAGTTGTATAAGGTGAATCTGCATCCAAATTAAAATCAGACATGATAAAAAGCTGATCCCATAATTTATGCTTAAAATCTGGAACATCTCTTAAATGCGGTTGTAAATTACCCATTACATCAATAATGGCATTCGCCATTTCGTTACGTTCTTCTTTTGTTTCTAACTTAATACAATGGTTCACAAGCTTCTGTACATGTCTCCCATATTCTGGTATTATCAAATGCTCTCTCGCTGAATTGTATTCTAAATCGTAGTCAATCATAGTAATATATATGTAGTACCCTAACGGATATTTTTAAAAAGTATTTTTATAGTATGCACAAAGAAACAATTATTTGTTTAAAGCATAGTGTTTTAACCTAAAATTTTAAGTTTGGCAAATTGTAATAGTAATTTTTTACTTCCAACTGAATCAAAGTTTATTTCAGCTTTCTTATTAGAACCAACACCTTCCAAGTTAACAACTTCACCTTTACCAAACTTGGTATGTTCAACTACATTACCAACTGTAATATTGCTATCAAATAAATTTTGGTTAATATTACTAACCTTTTTTAGGTTTTTTGGTGCACTTATTTGTATGGTTTCTGGAGTTGATTTTTGTTTACCTTTAGGCTTAACCACCTCTCTTTTTACAGGTTTTTTAAAGCGAACTTTATCTTGAGGAACATCACCAAAAATATCTTCATTAATAAATTTATTAATATTTGGAGAAACCTTTGGCGTCATAAAATCGATATACTTATCGTCTATTTCTTCTAAGAATCGACTTGGTTCACAATCTACTAATTTACCCCAACGGTATCTTGAATGTGCATATGATAAATAGGCCTGTTTTTCAGCTCTAGTTAGAGCTACATAAAACAAACGACGCTCTTCTTCTAGCTCACTTCGCGTGTTCATACTCATTGCTGAAGGAAATAAGTTTTCTTCCAAACCAACAATATATACGTATTGAAACTCTAATCCCTTTGCCATGTGCACCGTCATCAAAGAAACGCTATCTACATCCTTGTTTTTTTCATTATCTAAATCAGTAGCTAAGGCCACATCTTCAAGAAAGTAAGCAAGCGAAGTATCTGTTTTTCTTTCTTCTCCGTCTTCTTTTACCTCGTTTTGCTCGTCAATAAAATCTTTAATACCGTTTAATAATTCTTGAACGTTTTCAACTTTACTAACAGCTTCTGGGGCTTCATCTTTTTCTAACTCCTTAATTATTTTGGTTTGTTTTACAACAAAATCAGCTACTTCAAACGCATTCTTTGTTTCTGCTTCTATCTGAAAAGTCTTCACCATCGTTACAAAATTATGTAGTTTTAATTTTGTACTTGCATTTATTTTTACATCGACTTTATCGATATTTTCAAGAATTTCAAAAATAGATTTTTTATAATGATTAGCGGCCACACTTAATCTTTCAATAGTTGTTTGCCCCACTCCCCTTGCTGGATAATTAATTACACGTTTTAAGGCTTCTTCATCATTAGGGTTTACAATTAAGCGTAAATAAGATAATATATCCTTTATTTCTTTACGTTGATAAAAGGATAATCCACCAAAAATTCTATAGGTAATATCTTTTTTACGTAAGGCATCTTCAATAGCTCTTGATTGAGAATTCGTTCTATACAAAATAGCAAAGTCTTCATTTTTGAGTTGATGATTCATCTTATTATCAAAAATTGAATTCGCCACGAAACGACCTTCTTCCCCTTCTGAAAGGGTACGCATTATTTTTACTTTTTCACCCTTATCATTATCTGTCCAAATTTCTTTATCCAATTTGGTTTTATTTTTATCAATAACACTATTGGCAGCTTCCACAATATTACTAGTAGATCTATAATTTTGCTCTAATTTAAAAATCTTAACCTCTTCATAATCCCTTTGAAAATTTAAAATATTCTGAATATTTGCTCCCCTAAATGCATAAATACTTTGCGAATCATCACCTACCACACAAATATTTTGAAATCTATCCGCTAATGCCCTCACAATTAAATATTGAGAGTGATTGGTATCCTGATACTCATCAACCATTATGTATCTAAATCGATCTTGATACTTTGCTAAGACATCAGGAAAACGTGTTAAGAGCTCATTGGTTCTCAACAATAAATCGTCAAAATCCATTGCACCAGCTTTAAAACAACGATCTACATACTGCTGATAAATTTCACCAATTTTAGGACGATTTGCCATTTTATCTGTCTCTTGCAATTCAGAGTTAGCATAATACGCCTTTACCGTAATAAGACTGTTTTTAAAAGAAGATATACGACTCAACACTTGTTTAGGTTTGTATCTGTCTTTATCTAACTGCATTTCTTTAATAATGGTAGAAATCAGTCGAACAGAATCTTGTGTATCGTAAATTGTGAAATTTCTAGGAAACCCTAATTTATCTGCTTCTGATCGTAAAATACGAGCAAAAACAGAGTGAAAAGTACCCATCCATAAATTTTTCGCTTCACTATCACCAACCATTTTGGCAATTCTGTTCTTCATTTCACGGGCTGCCTTATTTGTAAAGGTTAATGCCAAAATGCTGAAAGAGTCCACTCCTTGCTTCATCAGATGAGCAATTCTATACGTCAAAACACGGGTTTTTCCAGAGCCAGCACCCGCTATAATAATCATAGCTCCATCTTTTTGTACTACAGCAGCTCGCTGAGCTTCATTTAATTCTTCTAGGTAGTTCGTCACTAAATGTTTTTTTGTGTGCCTCAAAAATACAACTGTAATTGATTAATCACAATTAATTCTTTAAAAGTTATTAAATAGATAAAATATTTTATAAAAAAAAGCGATTTCTAAAAATAGAAATCGCTTTTTTTTTGATTCTTTTTACTATTTGTTAAAAGTATAGCTAACACCAGCCATAATCAATGAGGTAGTCATATCGTATGAAACTTCACTGTTTGGTATTGCCCCATAGGGGTTATCTGAACTAACAAACATCGGATTAAGTAACTGACCTTTTGTTTTTCCACTACTAGTGCCATAATGAAATACTACATCAAATGATAATTGATCATTAGTCACATAACTCAGACCTAATTGAAAGGCATTTTTTATAATTGCAGTTGCTGGAATATTAAAAAAGACAACATCATCATTAATAGGGTTTGAACTATAAGTATATCCTAAACGTAATGGGAGTTTATCAATTCCTTTATACTGAATTCCTGCAGATAGGATAGAAATATTTTCCCAACCGAAACCAGCTACTGAAGCTGTTGGAGTCCATCCCGTAGTGGAAAACCCATCAGTATCTTCATAAAAAACTGTTCTATAATCTAACGCTATATCAATAGTACCTTTAGAATATCCTAAACCAAATGATAATATGGCTGGATAATCCATTTTGAATTTATTTGTGTTTGTTGAATTGTCTAAATAAGTATTTTCAAATTCAAAATCACTAAAAGATTGTTTTGTTTTATATGCGGCACCAGCTTTAATTCCTGAACCTGAATTAAAGAACAAACCAAATTGACCACCAAAACCTGTAGCTGAGGCTTTATTGGTAGCTGGGTACCCAGCTGAATTAGGATTAGTCGTTGGGTTAGGGATCAATTCTAATGTTGAATAGTTAAAAGTAGGTTCTAACCCAATAGAAAACTTATCAGAAATTTCATAAGCATAGGTTAAGCCTATTTGTAAAAGAATATAATCTGATTCTATTCTTCCAAAACCACCCATGCTTTGTGGCATATTGATAGGGTTGGTAGTGCTTTCAGGAAAAGTAACCCCAAAACCACTAATACCAAAAGCAGAAATACCAAAAGTATGTTTACTATCTTCTTTTCCATAGACAAATGCTATAGCTGGCATCATTGAAGGATCTCTATCATCTTTTGTAGTACCGCTAAAAAAATTACCAGTTGGTTGCCCTGTATTCTGATCAAATTCAGGTACAGTAGAGTTTAATTCAGGAGATGAGAAGAACATACCGACATCTAATTTCAAAATGCTTTCATCAAAAACCGAAATAGTTGCCGGGTTCCATTGCAAAGCTCCAGATATATCCAAAGGTTGTGCTGTAGACGCTCCTCCCATGGACATATTAACTGAGCCTACACCTTGCATTATATGTCCAGATTGAGCGAAAGCTACCGTTGAAAAAAGAATAATAAATAATTTGTGAACATTATTTTTCATATCATATAAATTTTATAATTATACGATACATATACCAATTTCTTAGTTAAAAATATATCCTATAATCAACTGTTAGTAAATAACTTTAATAAAAGTAAGTTTACTAAACCACTAAAACCATGACAATTATCATTTAATGATTAAAAATTCTTAATTCAAATCAGATTCTTAAAAGATAAAATACTAAACGAAAATAATGTTTTAAAAATTACTTGTTGAGACGAACTTTTTGATTACCTTTTAATAGCATCAATTTTAAATGTCCAGGCATAATTACTCTTCGGATTATTTCTCAATTTCTCTGGAATAATTACTTTAAACCCTTTATCTAATTTTTCCCATTTAAGCCTTGTGTTTGAGCCTAACATTGTGATTTTAGCACCTCTTTTAGGAGTGAATGATTCAACGACAATCTCACTAGGCATTGTATTCTCATTTTCCTCAGCCAAGTAAAAGAAAAATACATTTTCCTTTTTGTTTTGCGTAAAGCAAATATTATTTTCTTTAAAAGGAGCAATAGGCTTGGTATTATAAATGGCTGTTCCATTAACATTTATCCAATCTTGATATTCTTTAAGTAAATCATATGCTCCTTGTTGCCAAGTTCCATCAGGACCTGGAGCAATATTCAATAATAAATTACCACCTTTTGCCACAATATCAACTAACATTTGAACTCCTTCTCTTCCACTTTTATAGGTTGCATTGAATGTATGCGACCAGCCACCGCCCGAAATAATACAAGACTCCCAAGGATAAGACAATGCTTTTTCAGGAACTCTGTTTTCGGGTGTTAAATAATTCTGGTTTTTACCATGAACCGCTCTATCCACAACAATTAATCCTGGTTGCTTTTCCCTAGCTTTCACAACCAATTCATCCATTTTAATATCCTGACTAACAGCACGATGTTTAATAAATCCGTTACCTGACTTATTTTCTGCAAACTTGCTTTTATAAGCAGACACAACTTCTTCTTCTGACATTTTAGCCACCCAGCCTCCATCTAACCATAAAATATTAACCTTACCATAATCTGTAAGTAATTCTAAAATCTGATTGTGTGTAAAATCAATATATTTTTGCCATTTTTCAGGATATTCTAAAGGATCATAATTGACATTTCTATCTTGTGGTGGAAAATAAGGATCCCAATAATTTTCTTGATTCCAATCTGGTTTTGAAAAATAGGCTCCTATCCAAAAATCTTTTGCTCTAAATGCATTAAATATCTCTTTGGTAATATTTGCTTTTGGATTTGTACTAAAAGCACATTCTGGGTCAGTTACTTTATAATCTGTATACTTAGAATCAAACATAGAAAAACCATCATGATGCTTAGTGGTAAAAATCATATATTTCATTCCCGCATTTTTAGCTGCTTCTGCCCACTTGTCAGGATTAAATTCAGTAGGATTAAAAGTCTTTTTTAAACCTTCATATTCTTTTTTGTATTCAAAATAATTTTGCGGATTTTCTCCTTTTTTACGTTCACACCAACCATAATCTTCAGGACATAAGGACCAAGATTCAACCACGCCCCATTGACTCGCTGGAGACCAATGCATTAATAATCCGAACTTTTTATCTTGCCATTCGTCTAATTTTTCTAAAACTAACGGATCAGTTTCAGGCACATACCTTTCGTCTTCATAAATAGCTTGCGAAAAACTAACGGTTGATATTAACAATAGTAATGTTAAAAAATTTAATTTCATGATTTATTTATTTATTTAATGTTTAATTTTTCTACTTTTTTGAGCTGTACTCAACGAGTATGGCGTGTTTTCTGATTTATTCGCCCAATCCTTATTTGGAGTATTACCCATATTAAATTTGAGTTCTCCACCTTTTTGCAAATCATCAAATTTTAAAAAACTGTTTTGGTAATCAGTTCCGTTAAGACTCGCTTTTTGAATGTAAAAATTATCCTTACCATTATTATCTGCTTCAACAATAAAAATATTTCCATTTTCCAGATGTAATGTAGCTTTATCAAATAAAGGGCTACCAATCACATATTCATCAGCTCCAGGAGTTACTGGGTAAAATCCTAAAGCACTAAAAACATACCAAGCTGAAGTTTGACCATTATCTTCGTCACCGCAATACCCATCTGGTGTTGCTGAATACAATGTTGTTAATACTTTCCTTATTTTCTCTTGTGCCTTATAAGATTTGTTAGCATAATTATAGAGATAAATCATATGTTGTATTGGTTGATTCCCATGTGCATAATTACCCATATTTACAATTTGCATTTCTCTAATTTCATGAATCGTAAATCCATAATAAGAAGCATCGAAATCAGGTGGCATATTAAAAACCTCATCTAATTTTTCGTCGAACTTATCTTTACCTCCCATCAATTCGATTAATCCATCAACATCATGAAAAACAGACCATGTATAGTGTACACTATTCCCTTCTGTAAATGCATCTCCCCATTTTAGTGGGTTAAACGGTGTTTGAAATTTACCGTCTTTATTTTTACCTCGCATCCAAGAAGTTTCCGGATCAAAAAGATTCTTATAATTCATTGATTTTTTATAATATGCATCTGCAATTTCAGTTTTACCTAACTTTTCAGCCATTTTTGCTATGGTAAAATCTGCATAAGCATATTCTAATGTTCTGGCAGCATTTTCATTAATTCCTACATCATAAGGAACATATCCTAAATCATTGTAATAATCTACTCCTGCCCTACCCACAGAATTTACAGGACGACCTTCACTAACCGTTGCATTTTTTATCAAAGCCTCCATAAGTAGATCAGTATCTAAATCTTTAGCACCTTTTAAAAAAGCATCAGCAATAATTGGTGCAGAATTTGAACCAATCATACAATCGCGATGGCCAGGACTAGCCCACTCTGGTAACCATCCTGATTCTTTATATGTATTTTGCAAGCCCTGAACAATTTTACTATTCAAATCTGGATACATCATATTAAAGAATGGGAAAACCGCTCTAAAGGTATCCCAAAAACCATTGTCAGTAAACATATAACCAGGCAATACTTCACCATTGTATGGACTGTAATGTACTACTTCATTAGCTGCATTAAATTCATAAAATTTTCTAGGGAAAAGCAACACTCGATATAAACTTGAGTAAAAAGTTCTAATGTTATCAATATTTTGATCTTCAATTTGAATTCTATTCAATTCTGTATTCCAAGCCTGTTTTGCTTTTTCTTTAGTCTGCTCAAAACTATCCTTTCCTATTTCCCTATCTAAGGTTATTTGAGCCTGCTCTGGACTTATAAATGAAGATGCCACTTTCACATTGACAGTCTCCCCTTTTTTTGTTTTAAATCCAATAATTGCACCCACATGCTTTCCTTCACTTTCTGTTACATTCTCCAGTAATTTCCAATCATCCGTCCACGTATGATTGATTTCGAAATCTTTATCAAATTCTGCAACAAAATAGTTGTGAAAATTTTCAGGTACACCACCACTATTATTTCGACAATACCCGATAATTTTTCGTTCTTTAGGCAATATTTTAACCATAGATCCTTTAAAAAAAGCATCTAACATTATATATGATTTATCAGATTCTGGAAATGTAAATTTAAAATGAGCCGCTCTTTCGGTTGGAGAAACTTCTGCAGTTACATCATAATCTGCCAAATACACTTTGTAGTGATATGGTTTAACAGTTTCTGCCTTATGTGAAAACCAAGAAGCTCGTTCATCTTCTTGAAATTTTAAATCGCCCGTAGTTGCCATAAAAGAAAATGCCGCATAATCATTAATCCACGGACTAGGTTGATGCGTCTGCTTTATACCTCTAATTTTATTTTCATCGTATTTGTAGGTCCAACCATCCCCCATTTTAGAGGTCATTGGTGTCCAAAAATTCATTGCCCAAGGTGTTGCTATTGCCGGATAGGTATTACCATTAGACAAACTAAAATCAGAATCAGTACCCATCAGTGGATTTACATAATCTACTAAGTCTTCATTTTGTTTTGTATTCGATTTTAAGCTTCCATTATCCGGTTCTTTTTTACAAGAAATAATGGTTATTAATAAGGATACTACAATTATTTTTATTTTCATATTTGAGATATAATTTTGTCTTATTACTTGTACATACTATTTGAACTTTAGCTTTATTTTAATACACCTATTAATTACTATGGACTTTTTGTAGCTGATACTCAATTCAATTTTACCACACAAAAATTTCATCTACAAAAATCCAAGAATCGTTTCCTGCACCCTCATGCCATTTTGGTAATACTTTTGGGTTTTCAACTATTACTTTAAAAAATCGAGCTTCAGTTTTTGGAATGTTTACCGTAAATTTTTTTCTTTTAGTGATTCTTTCTTTATCTGTTCTAATAATCTTTAACTCACCAACTGGTTTAAAAACTCCATTTTTAGTATTAGAAACTAAAACTTTTAACTTCGTAGGAAAAAGAATCCAACTACCAATATCTTCTAAACAGTTAATGGAGATATTATCTACATTTTTCACCTTTCCTAAATCAATAGTTGTATTAACATCATATCCTAAATATCCAGTCCAATTTCCATCTTTGAAAGACAAACCTCCTTCTTTTAAATCAAATAACTTACTTGCATCAGGGTACCGCTTTTCAGGCTTATCTTTAATAGTATAATTTGCAATACGATCATTAACTTTAAAATAATCTTTTTGCAACACGTTGCTTGTCAACCATCCTTTTTTAAATACTCTTGTCTTGAGCGTTTTCGTCTTATCTATAACTATTGGAGCTGCAAAAATTGCAGATGTAGAATCTGGATCTTCACCATTGAGTGTATATCTCACTGTGACATCTTTAAATTTACTTTCAATAGAAAGTGATATTTTATCAATAAACAAGGTTTTTTCTGGAATAATTGTTGGCACTTCTAACTGACTCATTTCGACAAAACCTTCTATTAATCCGCTATGAATACTCACTTCATACTCCTTTTCAAGTGTCAATGCCATTTCTTTAGAAACATCTGTTTGCCATACATAAATTTGATTTGGCTGAATTTCTTTCAATAATGCTACCAATCCATTATTAGTAACCGTTGTATTAAAAAGATTAAGTACTTCTAAACTTTTTATACTTTTTATATTTCTAATAACCTCATCCGTCACTTTTGTATTGTCTAATCTGAGCATTTTTAAATGCTGCATTTTTTTTAAAACGCCGGTCATGTTATCTGTAATATTTGAATTGCTAAAATCTAGTTCTACGATTTGTTCGCTCAATGCAGACAAACTACTCACCTGAGCTTTTGTAATGTCTTTATTTATCCATTTTACGCTTAATTCTGGTTCTCCTGGAACTAATTCTAATACCATAAAACCTGCCTCGGTTACCTCGAAAATAGCTGACATTGAGGCTTTAGGAATGACTATTTTATTAAAAACTAAATATTTTTTTAGCAATTTATTTAGTGTATCACTTTCTGTAATGTTTTCATAGTTACCCTCAAACTTCAATCCACTATCTATCCAATGTTTTAGCAACCAAATCTCATCTTTTGTCAATTGTGATTTGCCTTCTGGTGGCATATGTTCATCATCTGAAATTGGTAACAATAATTGCTTATAAAACAAACTACCATGTGCATTGCTAGCTTCTATTGCAATACCACTTTCTCCCCCTTTTAAAATAACATCTTTAGAAATTAAGGAAAGTTCACCTTTTGTTTTTGTAGGATTATGACATTGTATACATTTATCATCTAAGATCTTAAAAACAACATCATTAAATACTTGTAAACTATCCACCACCTCAATAGTTCGTTCTTTTTTGGCTGGCCCAGCATATTCAGTTAAAAAATTGTCGCCATGGGTTAATACACTTCCATAATGACCCGCTACGGTTAAACTAATTAGCGTTACTATAAAAACGGGGAACACCATTTTTTTAGCCGTAAAAGTATTTTTTGAACTTAGATAAAAAAGTAAAGATGCTAAGATTGCAGTTAAGATTCCTGTATAATAATGAATGTCTAAAACGTCTTTACCATATCCGCCTTCAAGGGATAAAAAATAGCCCAAAATACACGCTAAAATTGCAGAAACCGCAGAAAAACCTAGAGCATACGTTATAATTTGATGTGGATAGTTCTTTTTTAAACGACCAACAATATCCACAAAAAAAGTAAGTAGTAAAGCTCCTATAGGCAAATGCAACGCAACGGGATGAAACCTACCAAAAAATAGTAAAATTCTTGGAGCTTCTTCATTGTTCTGAACATCAACTACCAATCCACTTAGCAAAAAGCAAAATAATATGAGATACTGTTTATGTGTATTTTTTATATTCATCAATTAAAAATCCATTCGTCCATAAATAACCACGCTTTATTTCCGTTACCATCGTGCCAAACGGGAATTTGTTGTACATTTTTTACAGAAATGCTTATGGTGTTTACCATTTGATTTATAGGTATGGTAAAATCCATCATGGCTCTATCAGTCACCTCAGCCAATGGTTCAAGTTGAAAACTAAGCTTTTCTTTATTATTTACAATTACCTCAATTTCAGAGGGTGGAAAAATCCAAGAAGCTGGATCGTTTAAATAGCCAATATCAATACTTTTTAATTCGATATTTTTATCAAAATTAACCGTTGCTTTTGCTATGGTGTCAAAACCAACCCATTGTGGATTACTATACTCTAGCGTTGCTTTTTGTCCATTAATTAAAGTGATATCACCTGTTCCTTTATATTTTTCATTAGAATTTGTATGCCATTTAATAGCACTAGCGGAATATCCTTTCTTATATAATTTTACGACAGCGACTTCACTAGCTTTATACGTATGATGAAAAGCTCTAAATTTAAGTTCACTCGGCTCGCTAATTTTAAGTTCTTTGATTAATTTAAGTGATTTCTTTGTGGGGTCAGAACCATCACTAGAGTAAAAAACCTCTGCTCCATCAATATTCCTATCGGTTCTTATGGTGACAAAAGAATCAATTACTGTATTTGAAGCGATAATTCTAGGCTGTACTAATTGTACATTTTCTTTCTGCAAAAACGATACTTTTGTCTCTTCATCTTTACAACTAAAGATTAACATACTTAAAAACAACACAACAATTATTTTCTGTATCATACGCGTGTTAATTTTATAGGATAGGTTTGTCCTGAATTCCATTGTGCAACATAAACATTTTCATCTTCGTCTATACAAACATCGTGTGGGTACTGAAATAACCTGATTGTTTGATACAACTCGTTTAATTCATTATTTTTATAGGAAGGTGCAGTTGCTCCAGGACAGGAAACCACTTCGTTTTTTTCATTCATGATCAACAAAAATCCTGAATCTGCATTCGGAGATTCTTTTGATTTTAATACTGCAAAATAAATTTCCTTTTTATGAATTACAGGTCTACAAATTAATGCTCCAGGAACATTTATAGATTCTATAAATTTACCTTCTAAACTAAACCGTTTTAAAATGTTCATTTCTCGAGCTGAAATCAATAAACTCTGACTTTTAGCATCTCTATCATCCAAACAAATTCCATGAGCATTCAAAAATTGTCCATCATCGGTCCCTTTTCCGCCAAAAGAATTTAAAATATCTCCTTTATGATTGTAATGTGTAATGTATTGATTTCCATAACCATCAGCCACATAAAAATCTCCATTTTCTAACACTGTTGTTTCTGTAGGCTTATATTCTTCTTTATTTGTATAATTACCGGTATCAGCAGGATAATCCAATTCAAAAATCACCTTTCCATCTATCGTTGTTTTTATAATTTGATGACGTTCATAATCAGTAATCAACAAAAAATCGGCACCATTTTCCTTTACCAAAGTCAAGCCATGTGCTCCAGGATATTCTGTTCCCCAAGTTTCTAATAACTTCCCTGATTTGTCGTAAATAATTACATTGTTTTTGGTATGATTGGTCAACAAAACAATTCTTCCTTTGGAATCTTGAACCATCTCATGACAATCTTGTACAGGTGTTTTTAAAGGGTCTAAATTTCCCCATTTCATATTCACTTTGTATTGATGTGAATTGTGTCCAATAATTAAATCATCATATTTATCAGCATTAAAAGCACTCGCAAACGTAGGATATGCCATAATACCTAAGGATAGACAAGAGGATTGCTTTAAAAATTTTCTACGACTTGAGTTGTGGAGCATAAAGGTTTAGTTGTTGTTATTTTATTAAGCTAAAACATCATGAACTACATGACCCGAAACGTCAGTCAATCTATATCTTCTACCTTGATGTTTGTGTGTAAATTTTGTATGGTCAACACCCATTAAATGCATCATTGTTGCTTGTAAGTCATGCACATGCATAGGGTCTTTTACAATATTATACCCAAAATCGTCCGTTTCTCCATAGGTGAACCCTGGTTTAACTCCGCCACCTGCCATAAACATGGTAAAACATTTTGGATGATGATCTCTACCATAATTTGTATCTGTTAATGTTCCTTGACTATAATTTGTACGACCAAATTCGCCTCCCCAAACCACCAGAGTATCTTCTAATAAACCACGTTGTTTTAAATCCATTATCAAAGCTGCAGTTGCTTGATCTACATCTTTCGATTGCCCTGCAATTTGCGTTGGTAAATTTTCGTGTTGGTCCCATCCCATATGATACAATTGTACAAAACGAACATCACGTTCTACCAATCGTCTTGCTAATAAACAATTTGCGGCATACGTACCTGGTACAGTTGCATTGGCACCATACATCTGAATGATATGTTCTGGTTCATCCTCAATATTCATGGTTCCAGGAACAGAAGTTTGCATTCTGTATGCCATTTCATACTGTGCAATTCTACTATTTATTTCAGGATCACCAAACTCTTCTTCTTGTTTGTGATTGAGTTCACTAATATGGTCTAACATTTTTCTACGCTCTTGACGCGACATTCCTTCGGGATCTTTTAAATACAATACAGGGTCCTTTCCTGATCTAAACTGAACACCTTGGTGCAGTGAACTTAAAAAGCCATTACCCCAAAGTCTAGAATATAATGGTTGCGAAAAAGGTCTCCCTGTTCCTCTTGATAATAATACTGTAAATGTGGGTAAATTGTTATTTAAACTACCTAAACCATAACTAAACCAAGAACCGATACTCGGTCTTCCAGGTTGTTGAGAACCTGTTTGAAAAAATGTAATTGCAGGATCGTGATTTATTGCCTCCGTATGCATAGACTTTACAAAACATAATTCATCAACAATCTTTGAAGTATAAGGCATCAATTCGCTTACCCAAGCTCTTGATTCTCCGTATTGTTTGAATTTAAAATTACCACCCACCAGAGGAAAATTGGCTTGACCAGATGTCATTCCTGTAAGTCGTTGTCCTTTTCTGACAGAATCTGGTAACTCTTGACCTCTCATTTTATTCAGCAAAGGTTTATGATCAAACAAATCTAATTGAGAAGGCCCACCACTTTGGAACAAATAAATTACACGTTTTGCTTTGGGAGCAAAATGAGGTAAATTCATTCCTGCTAAAGGAGAACCTTCTGCCTCAACAATTGAGGAAAAAGGGTCTAATAAAGAAGCTGCAGCTAAGCCGCCAATTCCCAATCCTAATTTTTTAAGAAAATGTCTTCTATTATTATTTAAAAAATGTTTTGAAAGTTCTTCCATATCGTTATGCTTTTACAATGGCTTCATCAAGGTTAAAAACCAAACTTGTTAATACAGATAATCCATATAATTTTTCTGCCTTAATGGATCGATTTGCTTTGATTAGCTCATTTATGTTTTGTGCCTCTTTTTCGTTATATTCTTGCTCTGCATTTTTCAAAAATGATAATAATTTTTCTTTTTCTTCAGGGTCTGGAGTTCTTGAAGTTAATTTTCTAAAAATATGTTCTATACGCTGTTCATCCGTTTTAGCTTCGCCTTCTTTTATTGTGTTCAATGCTAAAACTTGAGCTGCCTCTATTAAAACAGGATCGTTTAACATAACTAAAGCCTGTAAAGGCGTACTTGTTTTCTGACGTTCTACAGTACATAAATCACGACCAGCAGCATCAAAGGTCATCATAGCTGGTGGTGGTACCGTTCGTTTCCAGAATGTATATAAACTTCTTCTGTATTGATTACCACCGGTATCCATAAAATATTTTGTTAATCCTTGGCCTGAAGTTGTTTCTTCCCAAATACCAGGTGGTTGATATGGTTTCACACTTGGACCTCCCACTTTTTCAACTAACAAACCACTTACTGACAATGCATTATCTCTTATCATTTCAGCAGTCAATTTATCTCTAGAATTCCGTGCTAAATATGTATTATTAGGATCTATTTCTAACAACTTTTCATTGGTTTTAGACGTTTGTTGGTAGGTATTAGAAAGCACCATTCGCTTCATCATTTTTTTCATATCCCACCCCTCTTCTTTAAACGTAATTGCCAACCAATCTAACAATTCAGGATGCGATGGTAACGCTCCCTGATTTCCAAAATCAGCACTACTCGAAACTATTCCTACACCAAATATTTGCTGCCACATCCTATTAACGGCAACTCGAGCTGTAAGACTATTTTCTTCACTAAAGAGCCATTTTGCTAATCCTAATCTATTTCTTTCATACCTTCCTTCAAAAGGAGCAACCATTTCAGGAGCCGCCAATTGCACTTCATCGGTTGGAGCATCGTACGCACCACGATTTAAAATATAGGTCTTTCGCTGTGCTTTATTATCTCGCATAACCATAGGCTTTGCTTCTTTAATGCTATCTGGCATATTCACAAAGCTAAGGGCTTCTTCTATTTCTTTTTGAGTAATTGTAATATTAGGTTCAGGAATTTCATCATAACCTATCAGTCCCTTTTCATCAACATGATTAAAGAAACCATAAAAGCTATAATATTCCCGTTGTGATATTGGATCATATTTGTGATCATGACATTGAGCACATTCCATTGTTAAACCCAATAAGGCTTTTGAAGTAGTATTAGCTCTATCCAAGACGTATTCAACACGATATTCTTCATCAATAACACCACCTTCTTGGGTTATTTTATGATTTCTATTAAAACCTGTTGCTAAAATCTGTTCTAAACTAGCATCAGGCAATAAATCACCAGCCAACTGCCATTCAATAAAATCATTATAAGGTAAATTTCGATTGAAAGCACTAATTACCCAGTCTCGCCAAGGCCACATCACACGCTCTAAATCATCTTGATAACCATGCGTATCTGCATATCTAGCAATATCTAACCAATTAGCAGACATCCTTTCTCCATAAGCCTTTGACGCCAACAATTTATCGACTACTTTTTCATAAGCATCAGCACTATTATCATTTAAAAAACTATCCAACGCATCAATACTTGGTGGTAAACCAGTCAAATCAAATGACACTCGTCTTATTAGTTTTTCTTTACTCGCCTTTTTAGAAGGTTTCAATCCTTTCTGCTCTAGTGTTTTTAAAATGAAATTATCTATTTTATTTGCTACCAATTCTGAATTACTCACCTTTGGTATATCGCTTTTTACGGGAGGAACAAAGGCCCAATGATCTTTCCAAACAGCACCTTGTTGAATCCATTTCGTCAATACTTTACGTTCGTAATCTGTTAAGGATAAATTTGATGTTAATGGAGGCATTCTTTTTTCAACATCTGGATTGTTGATACGATAAACCATTTGACTATTGATGGTGTCACCGGGAATAATGGCATGTCTATCTAATTCCTTACCAATAGCTGCATAGGCATTTTCCTTTATGTCCAATCTAAGTCCTGCTTCTCTTGTGCCTTCATCTGGACCATGACACAAATAACAACGATCTGATAATATAGGTTTTACATCAAAAATATAATCTACGTTTTCTGGCACTTTCATCTCAGCGGTATCGTAGTTGTTTTCTGAAGTACTACTTAAACTGTTATATCCTTCATTTTTATCTTTTGAAATGTATTTAAAAAGTAATACAAGTAAAAATGGCACTATAAAATAAAGGAACCATTTAGCAGATTTACTCTTGTTCTTTTCAGACATACCTTTAGAATTTGACAGCAGTTTAGTTATAAAATTGAATATATCACATTTTTTTCGACGAATGTATTGATTTTCACATTTAAAGATATGGAATTTTGATTATTTGACCAATTGACTCTATTTCTAGAATAAAATTTTACATCTATATTTAAAAGGTTTTATTATTTATTCTCAAAATTAAATTCAGCCATTATAGGGTAATGATCTGATAAACTTTCTGGTTTTCCTTTGTTAAAAATAGTCACATTCTTACATGATTTAGATATAATTGGACTCGTTAAGATATAATCTATTCGTTGTTTATTTTGAATAACCTCTGTAGCTGTTTGATAAATTCCAATTAATGCTGGGGTAGGAAATGTATATCTATTATTTATTTCAATAAAATTCTTACTAACATCGATTGCAGGTACTGCCAAAAAAGTTGAAATAACAGAATAATCAAATTCTCCGAGCCTAAGGTTAGAGTAATTACTTTCATTCTTATCATTTAAGTACTGCTGCTGCAAACTTTTATTACGTTTTAATAACTCTTCATCAAATGGAGAATGTGCGTTGAAATCTCCAAGAATGATAAATTTATCACTCTTTTGTTTTTTAATTTTATCTGCAATAATGCGTGCCTCTTTTAGCCTAAAATCTGCATCAGCTGGCGATAAATGAACAACGAAAAAATCAATACCATATATTTGACAATGCAAAAAACCATGCCAAAAATTATCGATATTACGTTCCTTTAGAATAATCGGTTTATTAGAAGTAAGTCCTACTGGATACCCCTCAGATTTTAATATTTGCACATATTGATGTCCCCATTTTAGAGCATCCTTTTTAAGTTTTTCCTGATCATAACCGCATAACTCTTGTAATGCTAAAACATCTGGATTTTCACTCTTAATCCAATTAATCCAATTTTCCTTTCTAATAGTATCTTTACCCGAGTCGAAACCATTCCAAATATTATAAGTCATTACTTTAAAATTCGTTTTGGTCTCTTGTGCACTGGTATTTATAGAAAACAAAATTACCAAAGAAATAAAAGTGATTTTAAATGCATTAATACATTGTTTCATAATGTGTTTTTTATTTTTAAAAGTTGAAATATGGTTAGTTAGTTAATTTAATTCTAAAACTATCATAAGATTCATTACGCCAAGATTTTTCTATTGTAGAAGGAGATATGCCGAAAAAAGGAGAAAAAGTTTTTATTATAACGGTTTGCTTATCAGGAAGAAATTCTAATATACGTAACCATCCATCACCTCCATTTCCATGCCATCCACCTCCATCGGCTTGAGCATTAAACACCATTTGGTGTACATCTTTTTGCCCTGCATTCTTTTCCTTTCTGTAACCGACATTTTCAGTAAACCCTCCTGTACCTCCGATATGCCCACAAAATACCATTTCAATATTTTTAGATGGGGCAATTAATGTCTCCCACAATTTTTTACCGTGCGTAACATCTTTAACTTTATACCCTTCTTTTTCAATTAAGGCATTATCATTTGACATGGCTTTCATATAACTATGTGTCAAAACAACTCCCTTATGATCTTTATATTTTTCTCTTGAAAAAATGGCTTCGGTCTGCTTAACAATAGTATCTCTTGGATTAAACTCCAAAGATGCTATTAGGTATTTAACATTATGAGGAGAGACAAATTCATAATAGGCGTTTTCTAATGTTTGCTCACCTGAAAAATTAGGCATCATTCCTGTTAAAATACTACTTGTTGATTTCATTTGATTTGGAAAAAAATAAGAATTCAGCTGAGAATAACGATTCTCAGCAGACTTACTACCATAATCATGGTTTCCAGCACACAAAATATACGGTACAATGGTATCTAAAACAGAAAACGCTTCTCTAACTGCTGTCCATTGCTGATTGCTATTTTGATCCCCATTTACTCCATCTCCTACAGGTATGTTATTTTGCTCTACTAAGTCACCTTGGCATAAAACAAGTTCAATATTTAGTTTTTCCTTATTCCGTTTTATCCACCTTGTCATCAATGAAAATATCGGTTGATTTTGTTCAAATTTAATATAAGTTTGAGGGTCAGGTAATACAATCATGGTCCATGAGGCCTCATTTTCTAATTTTGGTTGACCAGACTGTGCATAAATTTTATTCAGAAAAAAACTAAAAGTAATGAGTAGTGTAAGGGTTAATTTTCTCATAGTATTATGTTTACAAAATTTTACAATGGTTTTATTAAAAAACGACATCGAAATTATTTTATTAAAAAGTTAGAGTCCTTGGCCATACTAAATTTGTTTTTACTCTTTTCTTTCAATTATTATTATCGTTTTTTTGAGCTTTTTAATACCGATGACGACTTCTTTATAATCCCAACTATTTTTATACTTGTCAGCAAAAATCCTCATTCTTCCTTTTCCTTTAGACCCTTTTACCCGAAAGCTAATATCAATAGAATCGTAATCATTTGAGTATTGCACAACACCTTCTAAAATAGCTAATTTGTCAAGAGGTTCCAGTGTTCCTAAAAGTGCTTTACTTCTTCATTTTCTTGTGCTTTTTCTAGTGCATTATCTACTAGATCAGTATCCGTATATGCCCTTGTTATGTCAGAGATGTTTTCTCCAATTTCTGAGGAGGAAACTAGTACAATACCCATTAAGAATATTGCGACCATTGGAGTAAGCCATTTCCACTTCCGTTGCCACCAACTTTTATGTTCAATTAATTCGTTCATATTGTTAAATTGTATGTAACTCAAGTTTTTAAATTAACTGTTTTCATAGCATAGAATTGGTCCTTTTAATAAATTCTCTAATAATAGAATTGATTAACATTTCAATTCTTCTATTTACTTGAGATAGCCAAGTTCCATTCAATTGGGTTGCTTAAAGAGCTACATGCCATATCAGGTCTCTGTGTGGGATCGTTCAGAAAATCTTCAGCAATTTGAAAAAAACAAGGATTGAACAGACTATGACCTTCATCTGGGAATATGACTTCATAACCGTTTTTCAAATGCTTTAATGCCTTGGTAGCATTGCTAACGGGAGTAACATGATCTAAACCACCACTTACCATAAGCGTTGGAATTTCAGAAACTACGGCTTGGTTTTCAATCTCTGAAGCTCGATATGGATGCCAATTGTTCATTAATTCTATACCTAGGTCAGAGTACTGTGGTATATTAACTGCGATTTCAGATTGTTTTAAAGATTCCACCATCGCCGCTTCATCATAGAAAGGAAGTTCTTCATAAGTCAATACAGAATTGCTCATAGAAAAATTAATAATGTTAGAAATATTTTCTATACCTCTTAAAGCATTTACGAGAAATTCGAATTGTCTATTTTCTATTGCTTCAATTAGTACAGGTATGTTAGCTATGGCCTCACGATTGTAAAGCGACATAAAAAATAATGACAAAGCATCTTGAGGATTTAGAACGAACGGTTTGCCTTCATAATAAATATCCAAAGGGTCAGATTCTAATTTCTTCATTGTTTTTAATAACCGCTCTTTCAAATTCGGGTATCGGTTATTACAGTCTTCATTTTTCTCACAACGCTCAAGAACCGATAAAAGGGAGTTTTCAAAATTTCGGAAATATTTGTTTATAAAATCCGTTTCTGGCGAAAATATTCCCGCAAGTACTGCACTTCGAATACTGTTTGGAAAATCACGCATTATGGTCAATCCTAACTTAGAACCATAAGATGGTCCAAAAAGATTCCATTTTTTATAACCCAAGGCTTTTCGTAAATCCTCAAAATCAGCAGCATTTTCTCTACTATTATACCCAGCAAGGTCAACGCCATCATTTTTCATGGTTTCCTTGCATTCTGAAAATATGGTCTTTAGTGCATTAATTTCGCCCGCATTGTCAAGGTCTTGTCTCATCATATCGAAAATGGCAGCTCCCATTTCGATGCAGTTTGCTTCTGACGCACCTGTTCCACGCTGATCCATTAGTACAATATCCCTATCGTTTCTAAGAGGATGGTCTTTCCAGAATTCTTCCATAATCAAGGTTGCCCCACCTGGGCCGCCCTGTAAATAAACGATGGGTGCTTTTAAGGAATCAGGCTTTTTGGCCTTTAATACTTTATATACCAGTTTCAGCGTTCTAGAATTGGAATCATTTCGATTTTCTGGCACTTCTAGAATTCCATCTATAACTTCATTTGGAGAAGTATTACAGGCACATAATAGAACTGCCAAAATTAAAATTATCCATGTACGCATGCTTATATAGATTGAATTAAGATGACCTATTAGCGATATCAATTCTCCCCACCACGATTTTCAGTTCTGTTTTTGTTTAAAAAACCGCCCAATAGAATCTTGAAATCTGCTATACTTATTTTTTATATAATATTAATCATACAACCCTAAAACTCCCTGTAAGGAGCCTCCAACAACGCATTTACTTCATCTTCAGAAAATTTAGCTTTTTCGCTATCCCAATGCAAGGTTTTATTTGGAAAACGACCGGCAATAACCCCTAACAAAATAGTTTCCGTTAAACGTGAAGCATAAGAAAAAGGTGCCGTACATTTATCTTTACCTAAACAAGCATCGACAAATTGATGGTAATGCTTTTCTCCCTCTGAATCATAATTTCGAATGGGCTCTCCCAAGTTATGCTCCTTACTTATCGCAGCAATTTCTTCAGATATATCTACATATTTTCCATCTACAATTTTTCTAGGTAATTGCATAAAGTGAGGTAAAAGTAAACGCCCTTTTTCACCAATAAACATAGCTCCTTGATCTGGCAACTTACCATCACCTTCCACTTTTGTTTCTAAGGACATTTTTTCATCTAACGTTGCTTCCTTAACTTTCTTAGATTCAGCTTTTGCAGTATTACTTCCTGGCAATTTTAAATCTTCATGGTCTTTTGGAGCTCCTGGTCCATCATACCAAACCCATTTTAAGGTTTCTGCTGTGAATTTAGTTTGCGGAAATTCATAAGTTACAATATTGTTTTCTGGAAATCCAAAACCTGTTGGTTTTCTGCATTCGTTAAGTATCGTTTTTGGAACGTCAAGCTTCAAGGCATTGTATGGCGTATCGAAAATATGAACACCCATATCACCCAAAGTACCACAGCCATAGTCTAATAATTTTCGCCAATTTCCAGGATGATAAACACCATCTTTATAAGGTCTTTCCGCGGAAGTACCTAGCCAAAGGTTCCAATCTAATGTTTTAGGAACTGGATCTGAACCTTTTGGTTCTGGCCCATCGTAACCCCAATTTTTAGGCGACCATGCTCTTACCGTATGTACTTTACCAATAATACCTGATTGAATTAATAGTGTTGCTAATTTATAATCATAAAAAGAATGTACCTGAATACCCATTTGCGTAACCAAATTTTTATCTTCTGCTATTTTCCGCATGGCTCTTGCCTCCGATACATGATGTGTTAATGGTTTTTGACAATATACGGCCTTACCATGTTCCATAGCCATCATGGAAGCCGGAGCATGGGTGTGATCTGGTGTAGAAACTATAACCGCATCAATATCATCAGACATTTCTTTAAACATAACTCGATAATCAGTGTATGTTTTAGCATTGGGATGTAACTTTTTTGCTGCTGCTAAATAGTTTGAATCCACATCGCATAGAGCAACCATATCTACCATATCATGACTAGAAATAGCATTAAGATCTGCTGCCCCCATATTACCCACTCCAATATGTGCTACCTTTAAACGATCGTTTTTAGCAAGAGCCCATAATGAACTCGGTAAAGCTGCAACTGCAGCTAATGCAGCTGTAGTCTTTAAAAATGTTCTTTTATCCATGATATGTATTTTTTATAGTTTTTTAATTTTTATATTTCTGAACCAGATTGGACTTGAATGATCTTGAAAACCAATATAACCGGTCTTAAAAGTTCCATACAGTTTTTCTTCTTTCCATTTACCAGTATTCTTTTTAGCATACCAGTCTTCTGACCATGGAACAAATTCAACCACTTTCTTCCCATTTAACCAATACTCAGCCTTTTCTGGCGTAAACAGGATACGCGTACTGTTCCACTCCCCTGTCGGATTTAGTTGTTTATTCTCTGGGTTAGCAGGATACATAGCATAATCAGCAGCAGTTGATTGCAATGGGTGTAGTTCCGAAGGATTTTCATAACCTAAACTTGTGTTATATTCGGTAAGGCTGTGAATTTTAGCATAATTTTCATCATCTATCAGTTGATATTCTGGGGCAATGTTTGGTGGCCCTGCATTTGGAATATTTTCTTTAAGGTGATAAAATATTCCGCTATTTCCTCCTTCAGGTATTTTCCATTCAACATACAATTCAAAATTGTCAAATTCTTCGTCACCGTAAATAATATCTTTCCCACCTTTATAATCCTGCTCTAAACCAAGTTCAGTATCAAAGGTTAATACACTATCTTTAACAATCCACCCTGGAGGTAAGGCATCACCATTATAAGCTCGCCAACCTTTAGTGCTAACACCATCAAAAAGTTGTATCCATTCTTCAGATGCTTTATTTTCAACCTTTTTAGGTTCATTATTCTGTGCGTCTTTTTTTATCTCTTTTTTACAAGAAAGAGTTAAACAAAGAACAATTAAAAGTATCATTGATTTTTTCATGGTTTGTTTTATTTAATTTCAAAACTATTATTCTACTAAAATTTCATCAATAAATAAGAAGACGCCGCTGCCAGCTGGTGTTCTTTTTAAATTAGTAGCAATTACTTTAATGTATTTTGTTTGTTGTTTGTCAAATTTAACGATAAAATCTTTAAGCTCAGAACCTGCATTTTTAGCATAGGGTCTTTCTAAATTTCCAACACTATTAAACTTTTTACCATCATCTGAAACAAAAACTTCAATTTTTATAGGGTAATAAATCCCAGGACCTTGATTTTCTAATGCACCTACAGTAACTTTATGTATCTCTGTTGGTTGATCTAAATCAATAACCACTTCCATGTTGTCGTTTAACCAAGCTTGCCATTGACCGTCGTGAAAGTTTTTTGTACCACGCAACGTATTTACCAAAGTACTTGGTCCCGAACCGGTATATCTATCGTTACAAGGAATTACATAATTAACCACTTTGGCAACACCTTTATGGAATTTTATAGTATCCATAAAAATTTTACCAATAGGTTTATCATTTTCAAATAAAGATGCTTTAACCAAAGTTGTTTTTGAAATTTCAATAGGGTTATTATATGACGTAGCTTTCTCGTTTAATTTATCTTCATCTAAAACATATCTAATATCGGACTTTGGAAATTCATTTTGCAATGTCATTTTTATTGATTTATTTTCTAAATCAATATCCATATCAGAGGTTACTAGATAAGCACTTTTAGCATAATTAATACCTAATTCATCGTACCTATTAAATTGTGTTTTTATCCTTTTAGAAAAGTCATTCCAATTTCTTAATTTTTTTGACGACCAAAGAGCCTCAGACAATGCAGCCAATCTTGGAAAAATCATATATTCAGAATGAGAAGTTGTCGGTATATATTCTGCCCATAAATTAGCCTGACCACCCAAAATATGTTTGGCCTCTTTTTCAGACATTCCTTCAACAATAGGATCAAATTGATAAACTTTACTCAATGGAAGATACCCCCCTTGTGCTATTGGTTCATCATTTTGCGGCCCTTGATAATGGTCAAAATAACAATAACTCCCTGGAGTCATAATTACATCATGCCCTTGTTCTGCAGCCTCTTCTCCTCCTTTTACTCCTCTCCAGCTCATAACTGTGGCTTCAGGTGCCAAACCACCCTCTAAAATCTCATCCCAACCAATTAACCTCTTGCCTTTACTATTGATAAATTTTTCCATTCGTTTTACAAAATAACTTTGTAATTCATGAACATCTTTTAGGCCTTCTTTTTTCATTCTTCTTTGGCAATCAGGACATTTCTCCCAATTGGTTTTAGTAGCCTCATCACCTCCAATATGAATGTATTTAGATGGAAAAACCTCCATAACTTCGGTTAATACATCCTCTAGAAATTCAAAAGTAGTTTCTTTACCCGCACAGTAAATATCAGTAATTGGCCAAACTCCCCCTGAAGGAACAGCAACAGGCTTTCCAAAACAAGATAAATGCGGATACGCTGCCATAACGGAAGTTACATGAGCAGGCATTTCTATTTCTGGAATAACTTCAATATTTTTTTCACTCGCATACGCAACGATTTCCTTAAGTTCTTTTTGCGTTAAAAACCCACCATAAGTACCTTTTACATTTGGATCATTTTTATCTCTAGCATTCCAATGTTTATCTTCTTGATCTACCCTCCAAGCTGCAATTTCGGTTAATTTTGGATATTTTTTAATTTCCATACGCCAGCCCTGATCATCAACTAAATGCAGATGTAATACATTCATTTTATGCATTGCTAACCTGTCAATGGTTTTTAAAATATACTCTTTTGGAAAAAAGTGCCTTGACAAATCAAGCATTAATCCTCTATATCGAAAACGCGGTTTGTCTTTTATTTCAACCGCTGGTAAAATTAAATCTCCTTTAGTATCAGTTCCATAGATTTCAGCTGGAAGTAATTGTAATATACTCTGTACTCCATATAGAAAGCCACCTAAGCTATTAGCTGTAACTGTAACTTTCTTATTCGTTACAGATAATTCATAAGCTTCATTTTCTAGCCCTTCTTTAACTACAAATTCAATAAAATTATTTTCCAAATTCTCACTAAAATCTAATTCAATATTTGAAGACGATTTCAACTTATCTGTTAATATATTCGCTATGTTTTTTAAACTATCATGAGCTATAATTTTAGTGTTTTCATTGATACTAAATGAACCTTTATTTAAGGTTAATTCAGCTGGCTTTGGTATTATATTTATATCATTTACCGTAAAATCTTTGCTTTTAATACTATCAGAACATGAGTATAAACTTATTATAAAAATTGTTATTAGAAATTTAAAGAGTAGTCGCATTTTTTTAAATTATTTTAATGAAGGTGTTATTTTAAATTGAAATGAATAGTTTTTATTTGTCAATCTGTATTTTTCTAAAGGTAGACTTCCCCAGCTGTCTATGCTACCTAACCCCATTTGTTTAAGATCAACTTTTAACTCGGTTACAGTACTTTCAAAAATTTCAGAGGCATGTCGCTGATCCTTTTTATCACCATCATCCAACTGTTGCTGCGTATAATGCAATGCTGTTGCGTTAAATAAATTATCAGATGTAATGGTTAAATTAATTTTATTATCAGATAGTTTATACCATCGTACATCTGTTTTATTTCCAGTTTCTTGTGGTCTTATATACGGATAATATTGATCGGTTACCGTTTGATCATATATTCCAACATCAGTGCTATAGTTTCTATCACTATAATTTTCTATCGGTCCTCTACCATAATACGTGATATTTTCAAAATTTTTAGGTAATTGCATTATTAAACCATAACGGAAAATCATAGGAGTTTCTCCCTTTTCATCAATACTCAAGTTCTGTTGAACCATAAGCTCACCTAAACTATTCAACGAATAATTAATTTCTAAATTTGAAAATGCCTTATCTAATCTATACATAACTTGTACTGAAATCGTATTGTCTTTTTTATTTTCAACTTTAAAAACTTTAGGTTCTAAATCCACTAAAGGCTCTTTCCAAACTTTCAATTTGTTTTGTAAACCTGCACCATAATCGTTGTCAATGGGTGCTCTCCAAAAGTTTGGTTTAAGTAATGCTCCATCTAATAAAATGTTATTATTTTTATATTGATAGTTGCTTAATAAACCAGATGATTTATCAAAAGTAAATACCACATCGCCACTACTAAAAGTAATGTATTCATTTGTTTTCAGAACTTTAAATTTATCGCTTCCTACAATTTCTAATGGCTCCATATTACTTTTATTTAAAGCCAATTGCTCTTTCGCGATAATGTGTCCTTTTGGAAGAAAAGGTTCTGCATTCTTTAAACGATAAGAAATATTTACAAAAGCCTCTTTATATTTTGTTTGTGGTATTTGTAAAGGAAGTTTAATGTTTTTTGTCTCTTGAGGAAGCACTTCTAAGTTGGTAACAACACCTTCTTTTGTAACTTTACCATCAACAACTAATTTCCAATATAATTCAACATTTTTTAAATCTTTAAAAAAGAATTCATTAAAAATAGAAATTTCACTTTTAGTTTCATCTGTCCAAGAAGTTAATATATCTTGATGTACAAATTTAGCTTCGAAGGCATGCGGATTTGGTTTTCTATCTGGAGAAAACACACCATTATTCAAAAAATTATTGTCGCTTGGTACGTCTTTTGGTCCAAAATCACCACCATAGGCAAAAATAGTAGTACCATCTTCTTTTTCCTTATAAATGGATTGGTCTATCATATCCCAAATAAAACCACCTTGAAAGTTTTCATGTTCTCTAAAAACATCCCAATAGTCTTTATAATTC
Organism: Aureibaculum luteum; assembly: GCF_003449015.1. Classification (GTDB taxonomy): domain Bacteria; phylum Bacteroidota; class Bacteroidia; order Flavobacteriales; family Flavobacteriaceae; genus Aureibaculum; species Aureibaculum luteum. Next base: position 92,515 of record NZ_QRGD01000005.1, read on the forward strand.
CCTAAAGAATTTCCCATAGCATGTGCATACTCACACATGATGTATGGTCGTGTGGAATCATGCTCCTTATTAATGTACTTACCCATACCTCCAGGTGAGGAATACATAGGATTAATAATATCAGAATCCCAGTCAAATCTTACATTAGCATCCCAACCTAAATTAGCCCTTTCATATTGCGTTGGTCTTGACGTATCTCTATTTTTCATCCATAAAAAACCACGATAAAAATTATATCCATTACCTGCTTCGTTACCCATACTCCAAATAATTATAGAAGGATGATTTTTATCTCGTTCAACCATTCTTTCCAACCGTTGTAAATGAGCAATTTCCCAATCGGGATTATTACCTAATGTTCTTGTCGGATCGTATCCCATTCCATGCGATTCTATATTGGCTTCATCTACCACATAAATTCCATAAGTATCACATAATTCATAGAAATAAGGGTCGTTAGGATAATGAGAAGTTCTTACCGCATTAAAATTAAATTCTTTTAATAATTTAACATCCTCTTCCATTCGTTCACGCGAAACTGTTTGTCCATCGATAGGGTCAATTTCATGTCGATTAACACCTTTTAAATAAATGGGCTTACCATTAGCTAACAATTGACCACTTTTTATTTCAATTTTACGGAAGCCTATATTTTGATCTACAACTTCGATAACTGTTCCTTTTTTATCTTTTAATTTTAAACGAAGTGTGTATAAATTTGGAATTTCTGCAGACCATTTTTTAGGATTAGTCACCTTCAAGTTTATGACTTTGTCTCCATTAAGAGCTAACGAACTAATTGTTGCTTGAGCTACAGTTTCTGCGTCATCCATCAATTGAATTTCGAGCGTATGTTTATCTTTTTTAGGAATATAAGAAAATGTTGGTGTAATTTTTAAAGTACCATTAACATAATTATTATCTAAGTCAGGAATAATTTCAACATCTTTCAAGTGCACTTTGCTGCGTGAATACAAGAATGAATCTCGAGTAATACCACTCATTCTCCAAAAATCTTGACATTCTAAGTAAGCTCCATCACTCCATCGCATTACTTTTAAAACGATTAAATTCTTGCCAGGTTTTATAGCGGTATTTAATTTGAATTCCTGTGCTAATTTTCCATCTTCACCATAACCAACATATTTGCCATTTATCCAAACTTCTAAATTAGATTTGGCAGCACCGACGTGCAAAAAAATATCTTTATCTGTCCAACTATCTGATAAATTCACCCATTTTCTAAACACACCCGTAGGGTTTTGTGTTTCAGGTACCATAGGAGGATCTATTTTAATTAAATTACCAAACTCGTAGCCTGTATTTGTATAAATTGGATAGCTATATCCTTTCATTTCCCAATTGGCAGGAATTGTAAAATTATCCCAATCCGTATCATTAAGGTCTGTAGCGAAAAAGTTTTCAGAAATATCAGCGGGATTTTCTTTAAACTGAAATTTCCATACTCCATTTATATCAACATAATTAGTAGATGCTCTCCAGTCATTTTGGTTGGCCAATTGTTCATTTTCATAAACAAAATAAGACGCATGCATCGGCTCTCTATTTTCTTCGTTTATTTTCTCGTTCAGCCAATAAGGCTTTTCATTTTGCGAAGTACTAGTAGCAAAACCAAAAGTTACCAACCCGATACTCAATATGATTTTCTTAATGTTCATTTAATTTATTTTTGCTGGTTTTTTACCCATAGTAAAAATCAATGTACCCCCATTCATAATTTCTGAGTGTAAGATTTTATTTCCATGTAACTCCTCTCCGTTTAATTGGATTGATTGTATATAAATATTCTCTTTTGAATTATTTTTTACTTTTATTTCAAATGTTTTACCATCCTTTAAACTCAATTTAGCATCTTTAATAATTGGTGATCCAAAACTATAAACACCTTCTGCAGGGTTAACTGGATAAAAGCCCAATGCACTAAAAATATACCAAGAAGACATTTGCCCACAATCTTCATTTCCACAATGCCCATCAGGAGTGTTTTTATATTGCGATTCTAAAATTTGTCTGATAATTTTCTGTGTTTTATATGGTTTATCAATGTAATTATACAGATACCCTATATGATGACTCGGTTCATTTCCATGAGCGTATTGACCAATCATTCCAGTACTGAAAATGGGTAATTCATCGGTTGGTAATGGGTTTAACGAGAACATTGAATCTAATTTCTCTTCAAAGCGATCTTTACCCCCAGTAACTTCAATTAAACCTTCAATATTTTGCGGAACGGACCAGAAATACTGCCATGCATTACTCTCGCAAAAATATTTCGAATATTCTTTCGGCACAAAATCTTTTATAAATTCACCATTAGCCAACTTAGGCCTCATAAATGAACTTTCAGCATCATAAACATTTCTCCAATATTCTGAACGCTTTAAAAAATAATTATAATCCTCAATTTTACCTAGATCTTTTGCAAATTGTGCAATACACCAATCATCATAAGCATATTCTAAGGTCTTTGAAACCGACCAATTCTCATTTTCTTCATCAACAGGGATATAACCAAAATCTTTATATAAATCAATCTTTCTAGCATTATCCATTGCACTAACTTTACACGCTTCATAGGCCAGGTCAACATCAAAATCATTTATTCCTTTAAAATAAGCATCCACAATTACAGGTACTGCATGGTAACCTATCATCATATTAGTTTCATTTCCTTGCATAGACCAGACGGGCAATAAACCTGTTTCCTTATAATGTGCTAACATTGATTTTACAAAGTCAGTTACCTTGTCAGGATGTAAAATAGTAAATAAAGGGTGAGCTGCTCTATAGGTATCCCATAATGAAAACGTATCATATCGATCAAACCCGGAAGCTTTCATTATAGAATCATTTGCTCCTTTATAATTTCCATCGAGGTCACTTAATAAAGTTGGTGCCAACATTGATTGGTAGAGCATTGTGTAAAAAATACGTGTTTGCTCATCAGTGAGCATAGTCACCTTTATTTTTTGAAGTTGTTCTTCCCAAATTTTATCTGCTTGCTCTCGATAATTATCAAAGTTGAAATCTGGAGCTTCAACGTCTAAAGACTTTCTAGAACCTTCAATATTTGCAGTTGAAAGTCCCGTTTTCAATACAATCTGTTCCTCTTTTTTAGTCGTATAATTTAAAACAATCTTCGTATTTACCCCTTTAGTGGACACTTCTACTAAAGTATCATTGTTAAATAAATCATAAGAATCAAAATCTTTAGAAAACTGGATAGTAAAATAAAGACGTTGGTCTTTTGCCCATCCCGAAGATTTACGATAACCTTCAATAGTGTGTTTATTAACAACCTTTATATAGGTATCTGTTGGTCTATCCCAATTTAAGGCATATCCTAAATCAATATGTATTTGAGATAAACTATCTTTTGGAAAAGTATATCTATGAATTCCTGTTCTTAAAGTCGTTGTTAGTTCTGCTTTTATTCCATAATCTAATAAATCAACCGAATAATATCCTGGTGATGCAGATTCTTTATCATGAGAGAACTTAGAAAAAGGTTTAAAGTTATTTTCTTTAATTTTTTCTTTAAATCGGCTATTGGTAGGCATAACCAAAATATCATACAAATCTCCAGCTCCTGTTCCCGTTAAATGGGTGTGAGAAAATCCAGTAATGATGGAGTCTTGATAAAAATAGCCTGAAATCCGATCCCAACCAGGGATACCAATATCGGGACTTAATTGTACCATTCCATAAGGTACTGTTGCTCCAGGATATGTATTACCAGGACCATCTGTGCCAATAAAGGTGTTTACATAAGATGTTAATTTATTTTCTGAAGGTTCTGTTTTGTTAGAACAGGATATCCCAATAAAGGCAAAAACACAACTTATTATAAAAAATTTATTTGACATATTTTACTTTACTAAAAGTTTACCATCTTCTTTTATAACAATCATCTTTCCAGTAAAAGGGCTTTTTGCACTTATATTGAAGCCCGTTGAATGATTATCCATAATCAATTTAATATTCGAATTCTTAATTGTAATATTTGAAAAACCTACTTCATCTAATGATGTTGAAAACTTCTTATTATTATGATAATACGCTTTTTGATTTCGATACAATTCAAAGAGTTTCCATTTAATTTTTTCGTCATCTGGAATACTAAATTTATCTTTTTCACCTACTTTTTTCGTTGAGAAATAAACATAACCCCATTTTTCAGGTTCATGCATATTGATAACCCCCATAGAAGACCACACCCAATTATATTCAGGTAAATACTTTTCGTTTACTCCTTTTTTTCTGTCATATTTACCATTCACCAAATCATAATCCCAGTTGACACGAGAAAAATTCACTCTCCAAAACTTATCTCGTGGAACATTATTTTCAAAATAAGTCTTTCTAAATGTTTTCCATGGAATAGCGATTTCAACAGTCCATCCATTGTCTGTATCATTGGGGTTATTTAAAGTTCCATCAACATGAACTGCTGTTTTTAACCCCGTAATATTCCAATCATTAAGTATTTGTTCCCCTGATTCTCTATAAGGTTTGGCCACAAATAATTCCCAAACGGTATTTAAAGCATTAACTTCTATTTCAAAATAATTATGTGAATCTCCATCTGGATCTATAAAAACCTCAAAATCATTGTTATAAAAAATAATAGTATCTCGCTGTTTAAGATTTGCCCATACATGTGGCTCCTCTATTTTTGCTAAAATGTAATAGTAATGTTCATCCCATAACATTTTAACATTTGTCTTATATAATGGATTTTTAACACCTTCAATATCAATAAAATTCTCTGACCAAGGTACATTTTGCCAAGCGTCTTCATTTGCTAAACCATCAATTGAAATTTCTTCTTTCACCTGATAAGCAATATGAGTACGAGGCACCTCAACTTTTAATTGAGCACAAGCAATTAATGAAGTGAAAACACACAATACAAATGTTAATTTTACGATATATTTCATGTATGAGTTATTATTATTTTTAATTGGCAATAAAATGTACCATAAAAAAAGTTGATTAATTTAAGAACACGTAATCAAATCTTTAACTATAAACTATTCTGTTTAGTAAACTCTAAAACATTACTTAATTTTCCAAAGGCCAATGCAACTGCTGTATCTGCAGCACCATAATAAATTGCTAATTTATCTTGTTCAAAATCATGTAATGCCGCACAAGGAAAAACAACATTTGGTACATCACCTACCATTTCATAATCAACAGCAGGGCCTAATAAATAATCTCTAGTTCTATATTTTACCTTATCAGGATTGTCCTTATCTAAAATAGCAGTACCCATAGCGTACCTAAAACCATTACAGGTATTGATAACTCCATGGTAAATCATTAACCAACCATCATCTGTTAAAATAGGTATTGGTCCAGCTCCAATTTTAGTACATTGCCAAGCACTTTCTTCAAAAGGCGTAGCTTTCATTACTACTCTATGTTCTCCCCAATATTTCATATCTGGGCTATAGCTTATATATATATCACCAAAAGGTGTATGTCCATTGTCACTTGGGCGACTTAACATAGCATACTTACCATTTATTTTTTCCGGAAATAAAACACCATTTCTATTGAAAGGTAAAAATGCATTTTCAGATTGAAAAAATTCTTTAAAATCAAATGTATAACCAATACCAATGGTTGGTCCATGATAGCCATTACACCAAGTAATCCAGTACCTATCTTCTATAAAAACAACCCTAGGATCATATTTATAGGCAGATTCAATCATCTGAGTATTTCCAGCCTGCATAACTATAGGTTCATGATTGATATCCCAATGAATTCCATCTTTACTGAACCCTGCAAAAATATTCATTTGAACGGCCTTGTTATCACATCTAAAAACACCTGCATAACCACCTTCAAAAGGGACTACAGCACTGTTAAAAATACTGTTTGAACTTGGAATGTCATATCTATTAATAATTGGATTTTCTGTATATCTCCAAATGATATCATTGTTTCCCTCTGGCTGATCTTGCCATGGAATGGCCTGATTTTTATGTTGTGTTTTTGTTTTCAATGTTGTTTTATTATATTTTATTTATTAATTGCAATCCTGTAAAAGAGAACATTGGCATATTGACTTCACTTCAATTTAATCCTTTATTTTTCTAACTTTATCTAACCAAGTATATTTTAATATTATAGAAGTAATCACAAAGATCACTAAAGCTATTAAGGTATTTTGATAATCTCTTATCATAAAATAAATTGGTAAAACAATCATACTCGATTGCCAGATAATACCAATTAGAACATTAAGCATATCTAAGCTAAAATGATTATTCTTTTCTATAGTTTCATCATCCTTTTTCAATTCAGTTAGTACTGGTTTCCACCATCCCCAAGGTCTAACATTTTTATAAAATGCTTTCAACACTTTCATATCTGTTGGTTTACTTAAAAACGTACCTAAAAATGACCCCATCAAAGAAACACCAAATATTATTGGAAATAAATAAATAGCATGAATATGCGATAATTCATATAAAATTGAACCTTCTGAAAAATTATCCTTGTTTTGATCCATAAAAAACTGAAAACTCGCCACGATTAAACCAGATAACATTCCCCAAAAATACCCCCATCCATTAAATCGCCACCAAATCCATTTTAAAAAATTAGCCGCTACATAACCTCCAAACAAAGCACTTGTAATCCACAAGGTTAAGGAATTGATAGAGTCAGCAAAAAAGCCCATAAAAACTCCTAAACCAACTACTGCGAATGAGGCTATATGACTAGCCTTTATATAATGTTTAGGCGTTGCTTCGGGTCTAAAATATTTTTTATAAATATCATTCACAATATAGGCTGGACCTGCATTAACAAATGCTGAAAAGGTAGACATAAATGCCGCTAATAATCCTGCCAATAATAATCCCTTTATACCAACTGGTACATGGAAATTGATAACTTTAGGAAGTATTACCTCTAAATCTACACCAGTAAGGTTTGGATTGGCAGCCATCTCTGGGGCTAACACAACTAAGGCTATAACAACAATTCCTGCAATTAACAAATATCTGGGTATAAATAGAATTAAATTTGTAAAACCGCTCATATAAGCAGCTTCTTTAACTGATTTGGTAGAAAGTATTCGTTGCATATCAAAACTAGGAACAGGCCCGGCTATACTCGCAAAAAAACCTTTAAAAAGACTCATTCCTATTAAAGCACCAAACATTTTATAACCTTCAGTATCAATTAAATCATTAAATTTTTGAAATTGTTCACCCCATTGGGTATCTAGTTCCCAATTAAAAAACACATTTCTCCATTCATCAGTAATCACATTAGAAATTTCAACATCACTAAAAGCAAAAAAGGCATATCCTGCTACTAATATTCCAGCAATTACCATAATTCCATACTGTAACACTTCGGTCGCTACAACAGAAAACATACCTCCCTTTATTGTGTAAATTGTCGTTAGAATAATTATCATTAAAGCATAGGATTGCTCAGAATTAAATAAGACAGTATCTCCAATTTGCAAGGACATATCCCAAGGTAAAATAACTGTCATAAATTTACCAACACCTTCAAAGAAATAGGCTATAAAACCTACGGCAGCAACAACGGCAAAGATGGCAACAATTAGATGAGAAGCTCTACCAGGCTTATCATCTCCAAACCTAGTTAATATCCATTCAGAACCAGTCATAATATTAGACCGTCTAATCCAAACAGCAAGAAACATCATTACAAAAATTTGATTCCATATGGGCCAAAGCCACATAAACATAAAACTTTTTACTCCATAAAGAAATAAAATACCCACCATCCATGCTGTACCAGAAACATCAAACATTCCTGAACCATTACTTAAACCAAGAAAATACCATTTAATATTGTTTCCTCCTAAAAAATAAGATTCTAGTCCTTTTGAGGCCTTTTTAGAAACCCAAATACCAACAAATAATGTTAGTAAGACATAGGCAATTATAATACTTATATCAATTATATCCATTAGTTTTTTGGCCAGTTTTTTGGCCAGTTTTTATTAGGTTCAGCACTCATTTCCAATTCCAATATTCCACCAGCCACCAATTCTTTGTGCGTTATGTAGGTTCTGTTCAATTCCTTATCATTTAATTTGGCAGACTTTATATAAAAATTTTTCTCTGAATTATTTACTGCCACAATTTTGAATTCAGTATCATTTGAAGTTTTTATAATAGCTTCATCAAAAACAGGACTACCTATTTCATATTGCCCAGACGCCGGATTCATAGGATAAATTCCTAAGGAACTCATTACATACCAAGCAGACATTTGTCCAGCATCTTCGTTTCCACTTAACCCATTAGGCAATGTGCTATATTGCGTGTCTAAAATTTTACGAACCCAATACTGTGTACGCCATGGCTGTTTTGCTTTATTAAACATATAAGCAATATGATGACTCGGTTCATTACCATGAGCATACTGTCCTATTAAACCTGTAATATCTGCTGAAACATTATGACCAACTAATTCAGAACTTTCAACAAATAACTGGTCTGTCATCTTAGCAAAAGCTTCATTACCACCATGTAATTCAATTAGACCTTCCGCATCATGCATTACATTCCAACTATGTTGCCAAGCATTACCTTCTGTATAATCTGTATCTTTTATGTGGTTAGACATTTTAGGGTCAAAAGGTTCATGAAAATCAACTTTATTAGAAGACTTTCCTCTTAAAAAACCAGATTTACTATCATAAAAATTGGTATAAGCTTTTGAGCGATTTAGAAAATAATTATAATCATCTTCTTTACCTAAATCATTTGCCATTTGTGCAACACAGTAATCATTATATGCATAATTCAAGGAAATTGAAACCGATTGATCTAATTTATCAAATGGTATGTATCCATACTTTTTGTAATAATCTAACCCATTGGCATCACTCATCATCGTTTTCTTCATCGCTTCATAAGCCTTTTCTACATCATAATTTCTTATACCCTTTAAATAGGCATCTGAAATTACTGAAATGGAATGATAACCTGGCATAGTACCTGTTTCATTACCAGATAATACCCAAACTGGTAATGCTCCATTAACATCATAATAGGCTAACATAGATTGAATCATATCATTTAATGTCTGTGAATCAATAATAGATAACAAAGGTGTTTCTGCCCTAAACACATCCCATAAAGACAATGTTGAATATGCCTTGTAATTCGAAGCATTGGCAATACTGTCATTTTGCAATCTAAAATCTCCATTAATATCACTATATAATACAGGTGCAACCTGTGTGTGATATAAAGCAGTATAAAAAATAGTTTTTAAACTATCTCTTTCCGTTTTTACTTCAATTTTTGAAAGGGCTTTATTCCATTTTTCTTCAATTTGCACTTTTGCTTTATCAAAATCAATATCACTACCTTTTTTCTCAAGATTTTCTATTGCATTAGTTAAACTTACCGATGACAAGGCTATTTTTATTTCAACTTCATTTATAGATTTATCGAAATAGAATTGACCACCTGCTTTAATCCCTTGAGAAGAATTCACATCTGATAAAATGACGCCATCTTTAACAAATCTTGAAGCTTTAATGGGCTCTGAAGTTTCTATAACAAAAAATACTTTTTGGTTCTTTGCCCAACCCGTACTGAATCGTGTTCCTGTAATTCTATTTTTGTCGACTAAAGAAACACTACTGGATGTTGCTTTATCCCAATTAATAGCAAACCCCAAATCAATTATAAATGATGGTGTTTTTTTATTTTCAAAGGTATATTTATGAAATGCAACATAGTCATTGGCCGTTAATTCTACTTTAATTTTCGGATCATTTAACCTTACACTATAATAACCTGGCGATGCCATTTCATTATCATGTGAAAAACTACTTTTATAAGGTAAACTATCCTTTTTCTTACCGAACATACTAAGATCAACTTCTTTATTTGTAGGCATTAATAAAACATCTACTAAATCTCCTATACCCGTTCCACTTAAATGCAACTGGCTAAACCCCGAAATAATAGTATCTGTAATATGATAGCCAGAACACCAATCCCAGCCAAGAGTACCATTATCTGGACTTGGTTGTACCATTCCAAAAGGAGCCGTAGCTCCGGGGTATGTATGACCATGACCTCCAGTACCTATAAATGGATCTACATAAGACGTCAGTAGTTCTGATTTTGTTATTTTTATATCTTTTTCATTTTTGCATGAAAAAAAGGCAAAAGCCATTAGGAATAATAATATTATTTTAAAATGTTTCATAGGTATTTTAACTATATTTATCTTTTTAAAAAGATAGTTTTAATTTAAACCATAAATATGTAGAAATCTATCGGTATCAAAAATAATATTAGACGGATAACATAGTTAATAGGATAAACATCAAAAATCACTAAAATAATACATTTGTTCAACATAAACAACAATTCAAAATTATACTACTACACAAAAATTACTTGGAAATATCACCTCATTTTTTGGCTAATATATTTTACAATAAACACATTACGCTGGGGTAGTTATTATGGTGACTATAATTATTCTTTGCGTTCAAATTTATTAGGCTTTCCAATTCATATAACTTTATGTTATTTAAACGTTTATGTTTTAATGCCATTTTTAGTATTTCAAAAAAAATATTTGATTTATATAATTGTCCTATTGTCTGCCTTATTTATAATGGTTACTATTAAATTTAACCTTACTTATTACTTACTAAACACAAATGTTTGGCCAGAAGGGCCTGAAGTAACAAGCACTTTAACGGTTGATTATGTTGTAGATATGATGATTGGCGAATTGTATGTCATTACATTTATTACCGCTATTAAAATCACTGCAGATTGGTTAAAGGAACACAAAAGACTTACTGATTTAGAAAAGTTACAAATGGAAACAGAATTATTGTTTTTAAAAACTCAAGTGTCTCCTCATTTCTTTTTTAATACCTTAAATAATATCTATTCTTTATCTATAGAAAAATCAGATAAAACTCCAAAAATCATCTTAAAGCTATCTGAATTAATGCGTTATTTGCTATATGAAACAAAGCGTAAAAGACAGAGCTTATCTAAAGAAATAATTTGTCTCCAAAACTATTTAGAATTAGAAAAAATAAGACATGGGGAAGATTTAGAAGTAAATATGGATATTAGTGGAGATATTTCAGGTAAAAAAATTGCCCCCATCTTATTACTTTCATTTGTCGAAAATGCCTTTAAACATGGAGCCAACAAAAACATTGGTAAAGTTAATATTGATATTGATTTTAATATTAAGGAAGATTTCCTTTACTTTACCATTACAAATCCAACTCCAGCGGATTCTGAATACGAACAACGCCTGAATACAACAGGAGGCATAGGATTAAAAAATGTTAAAAAAAGATTGGCTTTAGGTTATAAAAAAGATCAATATGATTTAAAAATTGAAAATGATCAAAATTTATTCAAAGTTAAATTAAAAATCAAAGTATAATGAATGTTAAATGTTTAATTATTGACGATGAACCCTTAGCTGTAAATGTTATAAAGAATTATTTATTACAAGTTAATGATGTAACATTAGTTAATACTTTTAATAATGCCGTTGATGCATTAAACTTTTTAAAAAACAATAAGGTTGATCTTATTTTTTTAGATATTAATATGCCCTTATTAGATGGATTAAGCTTCATAAAAAGCTTAGAAACGAAACCTGAAATAATAATAACTAGTGCTTATGAAGAGTATGCCGTTGAGTCGTTCGAGTTAGAAGTTTTAGACTACTTAGTTAAACCCATCTCTTTTCCAAGATTTTTAAAGGCTATGAATAAGGTTTTTAAGATTTTTAGCGACAAAAATTCAAATAATTTAATTCAAGAAAGACCTTATATTTTTATTAAAATAGACAAAAAGAAATTAAAAAAAATATATTTAGATGAACTTTTAATAATTGAAAGTCTTAAAGATTATTTAAAAATTACTACAGAAACAAATAGATATATTATACATCAGACTTTAAGCAGTTTTACAGATCAATTACCATCAGACAATTTTATTAGAATACATAGATCTTATACAATAGCAATTGACAAAGTTGATACCGTTGAAGGTAACAGCATTGAAATTGCTGGTATAAGGTACACAATTGGTCGTACTTATATTGACGATGTAAAAAATAAAATTTTAAATATATAATTAAAATATATAACGTTTAAAAGCTTCAATAGCCGCATAATCTGCTAATCCAAGATTATTATATTTCTGAGCCGTCAATTTGTTTCTATCTTCTACTCTTACCCAAAACTCTCTTGAATCATCTCCTTGAAACATAGCACCATCTTTTTGAGATTGATGATAAAATATTGCAGTCCTTTTTTTCAATACCTGATCAGGACTCATAGGCACTGCCATTTCAATTTCATGAGTTTCCCATTCATGCCATGCACCTCTATATAACCACACCCAACAATCATCCATAAATTCCTGAGATTTCAGTTCGTCTATTGACATAAAAAGGGCATCTAAACAGACTTTGTGTGTTCCATGAGGGTCGGCTAAATCTCCTGCCGCATATATTTGATGTGGCTTTACATCTACTATTAACTTACTAATGATATTAATATCAGCATCGGTAAGCTTACCTTTTTTAACTGTACCCGTTTCATAAAAAGGCAAATCTAAAAAGTGAACATTTTCGTCTGGCACTTTTAGATACCTTGTAGCAGCTATAGATTCACCTCTTCGTATCATTCCTTTCAGCTTTCTAACATCTAACGTATCAATACTATTTTTTTCCTTATTATTTATATTATTTATAACAGCTTCAACATCTTTACTTGATTTAGACATAAATTTACAAACCTCCGCAAATTTTAAAGCTTCAGTATCCGCGACAGCAAAATTTCCTGAAGTTTGATAAGCAACATGCACCTCATGACCTTGCTCAACTAATCTATCAAAAGTACCTCCCATTGAAATAACATCATCATCAGGATGAGGACTAAAAATAATAACCCTTTTTTTAGGTGGATTTGCTCTTTCAGGTCTATTTGTATCATCTGCATTCGGTTTCCCCCCCGGCCAACCAGTAATTCCATGTTGTAACACATTAAACATCTTTATATTAAGATCATAAGCAGTACCTTCATCTACTAGCAAGTTTGACATACCGTTATCATTATAATCTTTATCTGTAAGCTTTAAAATTGATTTCCCTAATAATTCACTAAGCCAAACAACAGCTTTCCTTTTAAGATGTTCATTCCATGTTAATGCTGTTACCAACCATGGCGTTTTAACTCTTGTTAATTCAGAAGAAGCATCAATATCCAACACAAAGGTGGTATTACTATGTGTTTGCAAATATGTTGCAGGAATTTGAGAAGAAACTTCTCCCTCAATTGCTTTTTTAATAACACCAGCCTTGTTTATACCCCAAGCCAGCAAAACTATCCTTTTTGCTTTTCTAATTGTTGCTATCCCCATCGTAATTGCTTTTCTAGGCACTTTATCAATACCTAAAAATGATGGTGCAGCATCGGCTCTCGTCACATAATCTAACGTAATTGTTCGTGTCCCTGAATTATAATGCGACCCCGGTTCATTAAAACCGACATGTCCCGTTCTACCTATACCTAATAATTGAAAATCTAAACCACCCGCCTCATCAATATTTTTATCATAAGACATACAGTATTTATAAACATCTTTTTCTATAGTTCCATCGGGTATATTTATATTTTCTGGAAGAATATCTATATGATCAAAGAGATGATCATGCATAAAGTAATAATAGCTTTGTATATTTTCTTTTTCCATTGGATAATACTCATCCAAGTTAAAAGTAACAACATTTTTAAAACTTAACCCCTCTTCATTATGCATTCTAACTAGTTCATCATAAACCTTAATAGGAGAAGAACCTGTTGCTAAACCTAAGATACATTTCTCATTTTGAGACTGTTTACTTTTTATTAAGTCGGCTATTTCATTTGCCACTAGAATTGATGCATTATTAGAACTTTCGAAAATTACATTATGAATTTTTTCAAATCTAGTTTCTTCAAATTTACCCGCTGCTTGGTGAAGGATTGATTGTTTAGACATTTGGATATTTATTATAATTAATCGATAAATTTATAAATATAATTTTAATAAACTTTTAAAATTCGACCAACTACATCTAAAAGTAGATTAAAATATCTAATAATACAATGAGTTCAAATTAATAACTATTAAGATGAATACAATTATTATAAAGACTTTGAAAGAATTAGAAAACCTTTAAAACTGCAGCCTATTTTTCTCAGTCTCCTAAATATGGAAACGAGATTTGCTAAAACTTATTTAAAAAAGGCTTATGTTTGCTAAGTGGTTCTAACTTAAAATAACATGAACTAGAATGCATAAAAACTATAATTAATATTTATTTAGTCATTTAAGGTGCTCATTATTAATATATTTAACACATAATAATATGTTAATAAATAACATTAATAAATTGTAAAAAAAAATAAAAATAACTCTTACTTTTGCAAAAATTCTCAATAATGAAGAAAAAGATAAAATTACCATTTCTAAAAAAAAGTGTTTTAGTCGTTAGTTTAGCAATATTAACATTTTCTTGTGGTAGCAGACAAGACGTTGTTTACTTTCAAGATGTAGATTTAGCCGCAATTAGTAAGCCTATTGAAAATTACAGTCCTATCATAAAACCTGATGATGCCTTAACAATATCAGTTTCATCACTTGACGTACAAGGGGTAAGGCCATTTAATTTAACCCCTGTCTCATATGCAGGTAATGATGGTGAAATCGGCAGATCGACTTTACAAAGTTATTTGGTAGATTCTAATGGAAATATTGATTTTCCGGTGTTAGGGACACTAAAATTAGCTGGTTTAAATAGAATTCAAGCTACGGCTATGATAAAAGATATGTTAAAAGAATATTTAACAGATGCCATAGTAATAATTAGAAATGTAAATTTTAAAGTTTCTATATTAGGAGAAGTAAGAAATCCAGGTGTTTATACAATTCAAAATGATAGAATTACTATTTTAGAAGCCTTGGCTATGGCAGGTGATTTAACAATTCAAGCCGAAAGACACAATGTTTTGGTAGTCAGAGAAGAAGGGAATAAAAAAACGTATAATCGCGTTAACTTGACTTCAGAAGAAATATTCAATTCACCTATGTACTATCTTACCCAAAATGATGTAATTTATGTCACGCCTAATAATTCCATGGTAAGAGGTTCAACGATAGGTCCGAGTACAGGAACTGTTTTAAGTGCAATTTCTATTTTATTAACAGCTGCAGCAATAGTTGTTAGTATAACCAAATAATTTATTCATGGAATTTGAAAAAATAAGAGATGCCGCCATTAATGACGATAGTGGAGAAGAAAACAGCCTTGATCTTAGAGAGCAAATTGAGAAATACTTAAGACATTGGAAATGGTTTGTATTAGCCATTTTACTTTCATTTATTTATACTTTTTATAATTTGAACTTTAAGAGATCGAGTTACGAAGCGGTATCCACCATAAAGATTAAAGATGAAAAGAATGGTGATAAAAATGCCTTATCCGCTTTTCAGGACATGGGTATTATGAGTCCCTCAAATGACAATATTGATGATGAAATAGAAGTATTGAAGTCTAAAACCTTAGTAGCCGAAGTAATTACCTCGCTTAAACTAAATGTTCAGTTTTTTACAAACAAAAATAGTTTAAGTAAATTTTTAGATGACAATTTAGGCTTTAATACCGAATTTTTTGAAACTGAAAATTACGACACCCCCCCTTTAAATCTGAATTTTTTTATTAGTGATTCTGCTTTATATCAAATAGGTGCAGAATTTTTAATTAAAGTTAACTCGGACAATCAATATACGTTTAGCACCACCGATAAATCAATAGTAAAAACACAATCCTTTGGTGAAAAAATTACGACAAATTTTGGAGATTTAATTGTACTTCCCAATGTTGATTTTAAAGAAGCGAATCTTATTGGTAAAAACATATTAGTTAGTATAACACCTGTTGCTGACATGGCTAATGCTTATCTTTATGGACTAGCAATAGAACCTAAATCAGAATTCTCAAATGTATTAAGTTTGACGGTAATAGATAGTCATAAAAAGAAGGCAGAAAATTTTTTAGATGAACTAGTACAAAGATATAATTTAAGAGCTATTAGGTTAAAAGAAGAATTATCGCAAAATACATCTGAATTTGTCAGTGAAAGATTAAATTTAATAGCTCAAGAATTGGCAGATGTTGATGAAAATGTTGAAGATGTTAAGTCTAAATATGGGGCATCTTCTGCCGCTTCTAGTGCAGGCTTGAATATGCAAATGGCCAAACAGATAGAGCAACAAAAAAACCAAACGGCAACGCAATTAAGTCAAATAAAACAAGTAAAAGAAATTGTTGCTACGAAAGGTAAAAATGAAATGATACCAAGTGTTGGCTTAACAGACCCGAATGTAGCAAATAGTGTGGTAAAGTACAATGAACTTTTAACAGCCAAACAAACTAGACTCAAGGGTGGTTCGACAGAAAAAAATCCGATTGTGGTTGCACTAGATGATCAACTTAAATCTTTAGAAAGTTCTATTAACAAAGGTTTGCAAAATGCAGAAGCATCAACTAAAATTGCATTTGATGCGTACAGTCAGGAGTATAATATTGCACAAGGTAGAATTTATGGAGCACCGCAACAGGAAACTCAAATAAGAGATGTTACTCGCAAGCAGCAAACAAAAGAAGCATTATATTTATATTTATTGCAGAAAAGAGAGGAAACGGCTATAACTTTAGGCGTTGCAGACCCTAATGCAAAAATAATTGATAAAGCAGAGAGCAATCCAAATCGAGTTGCTCCGAAAAAGAAAACAGCCTATTTATTTGCTCTAATAGTTGGTTTATTAATTCCATTTTCAATTCTATATTTAAGAGATATTCTTGATTCCAAAATACATACTAGAGAGGATATTGAAAAAGTTCTTGGTATACCTATTATCGCTGACATTCCTAAGTTGGAAGGTAAAAAATCAAGATATTTAATAAAAAAAGAAGATCATTCCGGTGTTGCCGAAGCTTTTAGGATTTTGCGAACTAATATCAGTTTTATACTTCCAAAAACGGCAGAGAGTAACGACGGAAAAGTTATTTTCGTAACATCTTCTATTGCTCATGAAGGTAAATCTTTAGTGGCAACAAACTTGGCAACAGCTCTTTCCCATGCGAATAAGAAAACAGTAATATTGGGCTTAGACATTCGAGCTCCTAAAATTGAACCTTATTTAGGCGTAAGAAGTAAACAGGGAGTTACAAATTATATTATTAATTCAGATATTAAACCTGCGGATCTTGTTGTCTCTGCTCCTGAAAATGACTACCTTGATATTATCACATCAGGAGATTTAGCCCCGAACCCTGCAGAATTATTAATGAATGCTAGAATAAAAGAATTATTCGATTTTGCTAAGGAAAATTATGAATATGTTATTGTTGATACTGCCGCATTTAGCATGGTAACAGACACCCTATTATTATCCAAATTTGCTGATGCCTTTATTTATGTAATTAGGGCAAACTTTGTTGATAAGAGAATGTTGAAGTATGTTAACTTTTTATATAAAGAACAAAGATTACCTAATATGGCTCTATTACTCAATGGAGTTGACCAAAAGAAAACTTATGGCTATGGTTACGGTTACGGTTACGGAACGGCTTTTGAAAATTCTCAAAAGAAGTGGTGGCAATTTGGAAAATCATAAAACAAAAAAAAGGCTAGAAAATTATTTCTAGCCTTTTTTTTTGTTTTGAAAGTATTTATATTTTTAAATTTTTATCATAAGGTATTGCTGATAAAATATACTCAATAGCATTAACCCTAGCTATTGTTTTTCTATTTGCTTTTATAACTTTAAAAGGTATACCACCTTTCTGAGTATTTTCGAACATTAACTTTTTATATCTGGTGTAGACATCCCAAAGATCTTGAGCCTTTTCGTCTACTGCTGTCATTTTCCAATGTTTAAGAGGGTCCGTTTTAATATCTTGAAAACGTTCAGCTTGTTCAGATTTCGAGATAGACATGTATATTTTCACCAAGATAATACCTGATTCTGTTATCATACGCTCAAAATCATTAACTTGATTCATGAATATATGATATTGTTTATCCGTGCAAAAACCATTTACTGGTTCAACCACAGCCCTATTATACCAGCTCCTATCAAAAAAAACCATTTGACCTGCTCGAGGAAATTGATTTACATATCGCTGAAAATACCATTCCGTTTTTTCTTCTTCAGTAGGCTTAGGTAAAGCAACAATTTTAATATGTCTCGGGTTAATCCGCTCTGTAATTCTACGAATAGCTCCACCTTTACCAGCAGCATCTCTTCCTTCAAATACAACAATAATACGTTCGTTATTTTGAATTGCCCAAGTTTGCAATTTTACTAACTCTACTTGTAGTTTTTTTAATTTTTTTTCATAATTAATAAACCGAAGTGCCTTTGTTAAATTGTATGGTTCTTTAGCTAAAATCGCCAATAATCCTTTATTCGTATTTAATTTTTTAACGTCTAAATCTTTTAAATTATATTTCTCCATAAATCAATAATCAATTTGTTCAGCAGATCTAAAATATCTCATAATAATATTAGGATCTGGTAATAATGTAGTTAATGCCTTATCTTTTTCTGGATACTCAAACTGTGATAAGACATACCTCATACTTTCAAGTCTGGCTGTTTTTTTATCATTTGCTTTAACAATAATCCATGGACAATATGTAGTATGTGTTTTACTAAACATTTGTTCTTTATAAGAGGTATACATATCCCACAATTCTTGTCCTTTTTGATCTACAGGACTAAATTTCCATCTTTTTAATGGAGTTTCTAATCGTGCATCAAATCTTGCTTTTTGCTCTTCCTTTGATATAGAAAACCAAAACTTAATGATTTTTACGCCATCTTCATATAACATATGCTCAAATTCAGGTACTTGTAGCATAAACTTACGATATTGCTCTTGTGTACAAAATCCCATTACGGGCTCTACCACTGCTCTATTATACCAGCTCCTATCAAAAAATACAATTTCACCAGGATTAGATAATTCTTTTATGTAGCGTCTAAAGTACCACTGCCCTCGCTCTACTTCTGTTGGCTTAGTCAATGCTACCAGATTCATAGAACGTGGATTTAAATGCTCTGTAAAACGTCTTATATTGCCACCTTTACCAGCGGCATCTCTTCCTTCAAAAATAACTACAACACGTTTCTTACTTGTAGAAATCCATTGTTGTAATTTTACCAATTCTATCTGAAGCTTTTTCAATTCATCTTCGTACTTAAGCCTCTTTAAAATAGAATCAATATTTCTACCTTTACTGTTAATTAAAGTTATCAACTCTTTGTTTGAAGAGATTCTTTCAAAATCTTCTTTTGTAAGTTTTATTTCGTTTTTATCCATCTACATTATTAATTACAATTATCTTTTCTTCTAGTATCAATGATATAAATAATTTTCCAGCTTCCTTCAATTTTGACCAATTGAAAAGAATTTATACCACAATGACTAAATTCAGAATTTATATAAAAGTCATAAGGAGTCCAAGCATTTGCCATGACTCCATCTGATTTTATATTTAAAGATATTATTTTTTCTTTAATTTTGGTTGTTTCAGGATTAATACTAGCAATATTTTTTAAAAAATCATTAAAAATTACGGACTTAAGCCCTGAATCATTCACAGATTGCATAATTATTTTATCGCCTACAGCTTCTCTTATTTTTAAAGTATCTCCAGCATGTAAGCCCGCAAAAAAAACATCAATCACTTCTTTTATTTCAACTTCATCGTTAGACTGAGCAAATGCGAAATGAAACATTAAAAAGAATCCAAAAAAATACAGAAAAGACCTTTTGGAAAACATCTTTTATTTTTTAAAATTAATTATTGTTTCACTTATGATAGATATACAATCTTCTAACTGAACCTCTGTCATTACCAATGGAGGAGCAAACCTAATTATATTGCCGTGAGTTGGCTTCGCTAACAATCCTTTTTCCTTTAACGCAACGCAAATATTCCAGGCTGTAGAACTATCCTCACTATCATTGATAACAATAGCATTTAATAAGCCTTTTCCTCTTACTAATTTCACTAAATCTGTCTTGTTTATTAAATCTTGCATCCCTTTTCTAAATAATACGCCTAATTTAAAAGCATTTTCAGCAAGATTCTCATCTTTTACAACATCTAAAGCGGCCATTGCTACTGCACAAGCCAATGGATTTCCACCAAAGGTAGAACCATGATTACCTGGTTGGATTACTTCCATGATATGATTATCTGCTAAAACAGCAGAAACTGGAAAAACTCCACCGGAAATTGCCTTACCTAAAATTAACACATCAGGTTTTACATCAGGTGTACTAGAACAATTTTTATCTTTACATGAACAGTTGCCACAAGATGCTAACAAACGACCAGTCCTCGCAATCCCAGTCTGAACTTCATCTGCTATAAAAAGTACATTTTTCTCTTTACAAATAGTATATGCATTTTTAATATAATCTTCATCAGGCACAAAAACTCCAGCTTCACCTTGAATAGGTTCAACTAAAAATGCCGCAACATTTTCATCCTTAAGAGCTTCCTTTAATGCATCAAGATCGTTATATTTTATAGAAACAATACCTGGAGTGAAAGGTCCAAAATTTTCAGTAGCAACTGGATCATTAGATGCTGAAATAATAGTTACGGTTCGTCCATGAAAATTATTTTCACAAACTATAATTTTAGCTTTATTAGAAGGAATACCTTTTTTTTCATACCCCCATTTTCTTGCTATTTTTATTGCAGTTTCTACAGCTTCCGCTCCAGTATTCATAGGTAATACTTTTTCAAAACCAAAATAATCAGTTACATACTTTTCATATTGACCTAACTTGTCATTATAAAAGGCCCTTGAAGTAAGTGTTAACGTATCTGCTTGCTCTTTTAAAGCATTTATTATTTTGGGATGACAATGCCCTTGATTTACCGCGGAATACGCAGACAAAAAATCGTAATACTTTTTACCTTCCAGATCCCAAACAAAAACACCTTTACCTTTATGTAATACTACGGGTAACGGGTGATAATTATGAGCTCCATATTTGTTTTCTAAATCAATTGCTTGTTCTGATGTAATTTGCTCTTCTAAGACCATCTTTTAAAATTTTAAAATTTAACAGTTAAAATTCCTTCTTTTGGGAGAGAAATCATCCATTCGCATTATATTGTTTTCACAGGTCTAAACATAAAAAATAAACCAACCAATACCAAAGGAATACTCAATAATTGACCTGTATTTAAATTTACATTAAATAGCGTTTCTATACCTCCTTGCCATTCCTTATAAAATTCTATGATAAACCTAATTGACCATAGCATTACCATAAAAACTCCAAATATGTAACCATGTTTTTGTTTTTTATCCGTTTTCCAATAGATATACCAAAGCACAAAAAAGGTTATTATGTATCCTGTAGCTTCGTAAATTTGAGTAGGATATCGATTTGGTACTTCAGCTAAAACCTCCTTAAAACGAGAACTATTAGCTATAAGATCATACGCTTTATTAACACTCTTGGCTTGAGTAATAGCCATTGCTTTATACTCACTTATATCATTTCTAATAAATTTAAATCCGAAATCTGTACCTGTTGCCTTACCAACAATCTCTGAATTAAACAGATTCCCTAATCGAACAAACATTGCCCCCAATGCCGTAGGTATTACCAATCTATCTAAGGTCCATAGTAACGGTTTTTTTACCACCTTTTTACTGTAAAAATACATGGCAATAATTATTCCTATAGCTGCTCCGTGACTTGCTAATCCCTGAAAACCAGTATATTCAAATGGATCTAATTTAAAAGGTAAAAACACCTCTGCTAAAGTGTAATCTTCTTCATAAAAAACATAATGCCCAATCCGTGCTCCTAAAAGCATTGCTACGACCGTATAAATAAAAATTGAATCTAATTTTTCTAAAGAAATATTATCCTTAGTATAAATACGTTTCATCAATTGTAAACCAACAATGAAGGCTAAAACATACATTAAACTATAATATTTAATAGGAAAAGAGCCTATTTTTATAATATCTGGATTAAAATTCCAGTCTATCGCAAGTGAAAAAATCATATATCTAAATTTGACCGTAAATATAGTTATTGTTAAATTATTTTATGATTAATGATTGGAAGATTTTTTTAATCCTATATATGTGTAATTTCACCTATACATTCAGGGTTTCAAATAAATAAAGCTGTTTTTTAACAAAATCTTTGCAATACCACTTCTAAAATGTTAAAATTTAGTTAATAAACTACACTTAATGCAACTTTATTAAACTTAAGACGTCTTACCCATTCAATTTAAAAACAATAAATATGACAACTTTAAAAATAAGATTTGAAAATACTAATAGTACTATTTGGAATAAAAGAAGACGTTACCGCTAGTGCTTAAAATTATTAAAAAATAAAAGGGATATATTCTAGTTGAACATATCCCTTTTTATATGATTATTTCAGTTATACTAAATAGACCTTACACTCCCTGATCCACTTACTTTTGAACTATTTTTTTTAGGATTCCCTTTATAACGTATATCACCAGATCCTGAAACTTTGGCATCAAGTTCCTCTTTTACATTTATAGATACATCACCTGAACCTGCAATTCGTACTGTGGCAATATCTGTAACTAACATCTCTGCCTCTACATCTCCTGAACCAGAAATAGCACAATCAAAATTTGTAGCAACTCCACTTAGATTCATATCCCCTGATCCTGATATTGCAGATTTAAGCATATTTACCTTTAGCTTTAATTTAAAATCACCGGATCCAGAAAGAGCAGCTTTAAAATTATCAGCATTAATAACATCATTAGAAATTACATCTCCTGAGCCAGCCAATGCAACTTCCTCAATATCTTTAAAAGGAATAGTAATTACTATTTTTTCTTTTGTTTTTATATTTATTCCTTTTTTCCATTTAATTTTTAAATTTTCACCTTCTACTTCTGTAATTAAATATTCTAATAAATTGTCTTCGGCAACAATGGTAAGTTTACCTTCTTTACCTGCTACGAGTTTAACATCAAACGAGCCTGAAATACCAATTTTATCATATTCTGAAACAGTTCTCGTAGTTGTAGTTACGTTACCATTACCTTTTATTTTTTTCCATTGAGCATTTGAAGGAATACTAAATGCTGTAATTGCTAATAATACGATTAATTTTTTCATTTTTTAAGTTTTTAGAATTTGAGTTATAGTTTTAATAAAAAGTTACACTTCCGTAACCTGAGTCTATAAATATTTTTGATTGTACATTTGATTTCCCATAAGATCCTTGATATGATTTAGAACTTGATTTCACAATCTGACTACTAAAATTCACCATGTCTTTGTCATATTTAAAACCTCCATAGCTGAGTTTAATATCAAAACTGAAACCTTTAGTTTTTGGAACTCCAATTTTTATTCCCGTATAGCTACCATCAATATCAACACGGCTAAAACCATCTAGTAGATTTTCAATCTTCACAGAACCATAATCAGCTTCAATTTCTACTCTATTTGATATAGTACCCATTTTTAATGATAAGTAATCACCTACTCCTTCCACATTTTCTGCATTGTCAA
Source organism: Aureibaculum luteum (assembly GCF_003449015.1). Classification (GTDB taxonomy): domain Bacteria; phylum Bacteroidota; class Bacteroidia; order Flavobacteriales; family Flavobacteriaceae; genus Aureibaculum; species Aureibaculum luteum. Next base: position 116,226 of record NZ_QRGD01000005.1, read on the forward strand.
TTTTAAGACTCCCATAATCACAATTATAATCTAGTGTTTTTACTTTTTCAAAAACTGAGGTGGTATAATCTGCATTTAGATCAATAGTTCCTGCTTTTTCTACTGTAAACTTTGAATAATCAGCATTTATAGAGCCTCCATTCATCAAACCAATAGTAGAATTTGTAGAATAATCTATATTTATATCATTATTGTTACTGTGTAAGTCTCCAATAATAATAGATCCATAATCACAATTGATAGTGCAGTCTCCTTTCAGTTCATTCAAAGTAATATTACCATAATCATTTTCTAAATCGACTTTATTGGTAATTGGTATTTTTATTTTATAATCAATTTGGTAATTAACATTATTGTTTTTACCTGAACCCCAAGACCAGGTAGATGATTTTTTTTCAATAATTGTTTTGGCATAAACCTCACTTCTATTGGCATCAAATTCAATAGTTATTGTATTTAAGCGATTTACAACCTTATCTTCATCATTCCCTTTAACGGTAATTTTCACTTCTATTTCAACTGAATTACCATCCCAAGAAACAACATCTATGTTACCATATCTATTATCAATTCTAACTAAAGCGTTACTGTTTACCGTATAATTCTTTTTTATTGTTTTCGATTTCTCGTGTTTAAAATCTCCTTTTTCATTCGCTTGCATCAAAAGGGGAAAGCACAATAAAAATATTACCATTTTATATAATTGTTTCTTCATTATTCGTGTTTTTAAATTGTTCTATTTCATCTATTTGTTCTAGTAAAAATTGTAATACTTCTATACGCTGTTGATAATTAGATATCATTGCATAAATAATTCGTTTGTCCTTATTACTCGTTTTAAGTTCTATAGTAAGCTCTTTATAATTTTTCTCAAGCTTGTCTAATTGTTTTAAAGCATCATCTATAACCTGTGTGTTATCTTCATTTCTTTTTAAATTAATTTGCTCTAATTCGTTTTGTATTGTCAATACAAAAAAGCTTTGTGTCTCTTCCATTTTGGGTGAAACATCTGCCAATTCAAATCCTACGGATTCCGATTTAAAAGAATTAAAACCAATACTAAAAACCAAAGCAATTGATGCCGCAACGGCCAGCCACTTCCAAGTATTTGGGTTCCATTTCGATTTCGTAGTGTTTTGACGAGCAAGTTTAGCCTCAAATCTATTAAAATGTCCTATTTCAGGTTCTTCTATATCAAATTGACCATTCAGCTCAAAGAACCTTTCTTCTAAATTGTCTTTTTTATCTTGCATAATCTGTCGCTAAAATTCTTCTTAATTTATTTTTTGCCCTTGAAATTGTTGTTCTAGAATTCTGATTTGTAATTTTCATTATTTCAGAAATTTCCTCATAATCATACCCTTCTATTAAATTCAAGGTCAACGCCACTCGATAATTATCTTTTAATTGATTGATTCCATTAATAATCACCTTTGGATTAATGGCTTCGTAATTTACATTTTCACTGTTTTCTTCCGCCTGTTCTTTTACAACTTCTAGAGGTACTTCTTGAATCCTACTGTTTTTTCTAATTTGCGTTATACTCTTATTAATTACAATTCTTTTTAACCAAGCTCCAAAAGTTACTTCTCCTTTAAAAGTGCTCAATTTTGTAAATGCAATTAGAAACGACTCCTGCATTACATCTTCAGCTTCAAAACTGTCTTTCAAAATCCTTAAGGCTGTATTATACATTGCTTTATAGTACAACTTATAGATCTCGAATTGAGCACTTTGTTTTCCATTTTTGCATTGCTGCAAAAGCTGTGTAATATGTTGTTGGTTATCTCGCAATGTATCGTTTCTGATTAAAAGACAAAGTAAGTTTTTATTTGTTACAGTTTTATGAAAAATAAATTAATTTAGTCAATAGTTAATTGATTTTTAGACTAATAAATATATGGAAATTGGTATCTATATTGACATCTTAGCTAAGTTCTTTAATAATGAGAAAAAGAAGAATGACTTTAACAAATCCTTGAAATTAATTATTACCTCAATTTTTAAACCTTCTACTTATTAAAATCGACTTCTCATAACCCAATAACCACAATTTTAAACACACTTCTTCCCCATTGGCACAACTATTGAAATATATATTTTGAAAATACATTTTAGAATAGTTAAAATAATGTTTATCAAACAATTATCTATTTGTCAACAATGTATTATTTTATTGAAATAAACGTTTAATGTCATATTGACCTATATATACATATGAGTGATCCAAAATTTTTAAATATTGACAATCTGTCACTTCAAAACATGCTTGATGAGGATTCTGAATTGATTCCATTAATGACGCCTGAAGATGAAGAAGAAATAAAAAATGAAGCTATACCTGAGGTATTGCCCATTTTAACATTAAAAAATACGGTGTTATTTCCGGGGGTTGTAATTCCTATAACTGCAGGTAGAGACCAATCTATAAAACTAATTAAAGAGGCTAATGCTGGTGATAAAACCATTGGTGTTGTTGCTCAAAACAATGAGTCAGTAGAAAACCCTACTCGTAAAGATATACACAGTATTGGTACCGTAGCTAGAATTTTACGGGTACTAAAAATGCCTGACGGTAATACGATGGTTGTTATTCAAGGTAAGAAACGCTTTGAAGTGGGTGAATTTGTGCAAACAGAGCCTTATATAAAAGCTACAGCAAAAGAATTGGTAGAAGAAATTCCAAAAATAACAGATACGGAGTTTACAGCGATTATAGATTCTATTAAAGATATCGCACTAAAAATAATTAAAGAGAATCCGAACTTACCTTCAGAGGCTTCTTTTGCTATAAAAAATATTCAAAGCAACTCTTTCTTAGTTAATTTCGTTTCTTCTAACATGAACTTAGGAGTTAAAGAAAAACAAGCTCTTTTAAACACTAATAGCTTAAAAAAAAGAGCCTTAGAAACATTAAAAAAGATGGATGCGGAATTGCAACATCTTGAATTAAAAAATGTTATCCATTCTAAAGTCCGTGAGGATATGGATCAGCAACAACGTGAATATTATTTACACCAACAAATGAAAACCATTCAAGAGGAGTTGGGTGGAGCATCATATGATGAGGAGTTGGAAGAAATGCGTCAAACTGCGAAAAAGAAAAAGTGGAGCAAAGAAGTGTCCGAAACTTTTGATAAAGAATTAAATCGTTTGCAACGCATGAACCCGCAGGCAGCTGAATATTCAGTGCAACGCAATTATTTAGACTTATTATTAGAATTGCCTTGGGAAGAATACTCTAAAGATAAATTCGATTTAAAACGTGCTGAAAAAATACTAAATAGAGATCATTTTGGACTCGAAAAAGTAAAAGAACGTATCATAGAACATTTGGCAGTCCTTAAATTAAAAGGAGATATGAAATCGCCAATAATTTGTTTATACGGACCTCCTGGTGTTGGTAAAACTTCATTAGGTAAATCTGTTGCTGAATCATTAGGAAGAAAATATGTAAGAATGTCTTTAGGTGGTTTGCGTGACGAAGCAGAAATACGCGGACATAGAAAAACCTATATTGGTGCAATGCCAGGTAGAATTATTCAAAATATTAAAAAAGCTGGAACTTCCAATCCCGTTTTTGTATTAGACGAAATTGACAAATTAGTAAGTAACAATAATGGTGATCCTTCTTCAGCAATGCTAGAAGTACTTGATCCTGAGCAAAATAATTCATTTTATGATAATTTTTTAGAAATCGGTTACGACCTATCTAAAATACTATTTATTGCTACAGCAAATAATTTGGGTAATATTCCTTGGGCATTACGCGATAGAATGGAAATGATAAATGTTTCTGGATATATTATTGAGGAAAAAATTGAAATTGCTAAAAAACACCTGTTACCAAAACAATTAAAAGCACACGGCTTAACTTCTAAAGACATTAAAATTGGGAAACCTCAATTAGAACGTATTATTGAAGGGTATACCCGAGAATCTGGTGTTAGAACGCTTGACAAAATGATAGCAAAGGTGGTAAGATATGCTGCGAAATCTATTGCGATGGAGCAAGAGTATCAAGTTAAAATTAGCAATGACGATATCATAAAAATATTAGGAGCTGCAAATTTAGAACGTAATAAATATGAAACCAATGAAGTCCCTGGAGTAGTAACCGGATTGGCCTGGACAAGTGTTGGAGGTGATATTTTATTTATTGAATCTATTTTATCAAAAGGTAAAGGGAATTTATCCATTACAGGTAATTTAGGTAAAGTAATGAAAGAATCAGCAACCATTGCAATGGAGTTCATCAAAGCAAATGCTGATGAATTTGGAATTGATATTGAAGATTTACAAACCAAAAATGTACACATACACGTACCTGAAGGAGCTACTCCAAAAGACGGTCCAAGTGCAGGTATTACTATGTTAACTTCGTTAGTTTCTTCTTTTACAGGCAGAAAAGTGAAATCGCATTTAGCCATGACTGGAGAAATGACCTTACGTGGAAAAGTTTTACCTGTTGGTGGTATTAAAGAAAAGATTTTAGCGGCTAAAAGAGCTAACATCAAAGAAATTATTTTATGTAAAGACAATCAAAAAGACATTGATGAAATTAAAGAGGACTATTTAAAAGGCTTGAAATTTCATTTTGTTGAGAATATGAAAGAGGTAATAGAAATTGCTTTGCTGAAACAGAAAGCAAAAAAGTAATTAATTTTAATTTCAATATTAAAGGCGTTGTAAAGATAATTTACAACGCCTTTTTTTATATTTGTAAAAACCCACTACAAAAATGGAATCCTTTTTACAATTCTTTGAACAAATGCCATCATGGCAAAAACTAGTTTGGATATTGGCTTGTCTATTATTCAGTTGGTTTTTAGAAGGTATATATCCATTAGTAAAACTCAATTATAAAAAATGGAAACATGCAGGGGTTAACTTAGTATTCTTAGGTACAAGTTTAACTATTAATATAGTATTTGGATTACTAACTGTTGGTGTATTTAGTTATATAGGCACACATCAAATAGGTATTTTACATTGGGTTCATTTACCTATATGGGCAGAACTATTCATAACAATTCTCTTTTTAGATTTTGTAGCACAATATGCTGTTCATTATTATTTACATAAAGTAAGTTGGATGTGGAGATTCCATATGATACATCATAGCGACACTAAGGTTGACGCTACTACGGGTACACGACATCATCCTGGTGATTATGTTTTACGAGAAATTGCAGCCTTAATAGCCATTGTAATTATTGGTGCTCCTTTTGCTTTTTATGTTGTATATAAAATAGTAACCATTCTATTTACGTATCTCACACATGCTAATATCAATGTACCGGTATGGATAGACAAGCCTATGAGTTTGATTTTTATTACGCCTAACATGCATAAATTTCATCACCATTTTGAAAGACCTTGGACAGATACTAATTTTGGTAATATATTTTCATTTTGGGATCGGATTTTTGGCACCTTTGTCTATGGCAATCCTAATAAGGTAATTTACGGACTTGATGTTTTAGATGGGAAATTAGACGAAAATGTAGGGTATCAATTTAAAGTTCCTTTTAATAAAGATATAAAGACGGACTACTAATAAATTTTTAGAAAAACGTTACATCTTACCTTTTTGCTCCTTCTCTTCTTCAATTTCTTTTTTATTAGGAAAAGTTAATTCGCTACTGTTGTAGGTGGTACCATAAGTTAAGGCGGCTGTATATACCTGATTAATAGCACTCAAAATTTCATCTTTTTGTAATTCTTTTAATGGGTGTACATACATAGACCATAATAGATTATCAGAAATAGCGTATCTCGCATCTAATGCAGAATGAAAATTAGCTTCCATGAGCTTAAGTAAATCTATATGAGCTAATTTTTTCTGCTCAATAATGGGCGACATAATTCGAAGTCTGTTATTCGTTGTATCTGTAATACAGGCTAGCATTCTTCCTTTGATCATAAATTGCCAATTACCCGATTCTCCTCTAATACTATCAGAAACCACATAAATAATTTTTTCTAAGTCACTGTTCGTCATGTTTTGTGACTGTACAGAAAATGAACCAGCAAATAAGAAAATTGCGAAGAATGATGCTAAATTTATACTCACATTTTTTTTTATGATTGTTGTATGATAATGATTTTCAGGCATAATACTAATTAGTTAATTCATGATTCGTCTCCTACTAAAACGCTTACTTACAAGATTTACTATTTCAATCAAAAAAATATTTTTAAAAATTACAAAAGAATATGTAATAAGAATAGTCAATATCTAATATTTTACTATTTTTGACAAATCATTTTGAACAATGCAATTTAAGCATCCCGAGTTACTTTACGCCTTATTTTTGCTTATTATCCCTATATTAATCCACTTATTTCAGTTACGCCGTTTTCAAAAAGTAGCCTTTACCAATGTCAAATTCTTAAAAGAAGTTGAATTACAAACGCGAAAAAGCTCTCAGCTTAAAAAATTTCTAATCCTTTTTACTAGGTTATTATTATTTACAGTCATTATTCTCGCCTTTGCTCAACCTTTTATTGCTGCTTCTAAAACGAATAGCCCAACACATACTTCTATATATTTAGATAATTCCTTCTCCATGCAAGCAAAAGGAACTGAAGGTCAATTACTAAAAAGAGCTGTACAAGATATCATTGAGAATACGCAACAATTAGAACCTATTAATCTTTATACCAATGATAATGTGTATGAAAATTTATCTGCTAAAGAACTAAAAAATACGTTATTAGAAATAGATTATTACCCTATTAAAACAAATTTATCTGCCATCTTATTTGAAATTAAAAACAATATTAAAAAATCTAAAGCTTTACATAATATATTTTTAATTTCTGATTTTCAATACTATACTAATGAAAATAAATTTGAAATAGATAGTTTAAACTCGTATTACATTACTCAAATTTTACCTAAACAAGTCTCAAACCTTAGTGTTGATAGCATCTATATATCGGATCAAAATAATGAGACAATACAATTAACAACGCTTGTAAAGAATTACGGAAACTCAAAAGAAAACATTTCAGTTAGCTTGTATAATAACGAATTATTAGCAGGTAAATCGGCTGTTAATCTCGCCAAAGATGCGTCTGGTAACATCAACTTTAATATACCTAATTCAGGAAATTTTAATGGTAAACTACAACTTGAAGATGAAAACCTAACTTTTGATAATGATTTATATTTTAATATTGATAGGCCTGAAAAAATTAATGTAACCGCTATTGGTAGTGATAATAGTTTTTTATCTAAAATTTACACTAATGACGAGTTTAATTTCACTTCAACAACACTAAATAATCTTGATTACAACACTTTAAATCAACAAAATTTAATTCTACTTAACGAGTTAGAAAGTATTTCAGTTGCTTTAAACTCAACTCTAAAAACTTTTGCTAACAATGGAGGTAGCTTGGTTATTATTCCTTCTTTAAATATGAATTTAAATTCATATAATGCGGCTTTAGCAAGCTTAAAAATGGGCAAGGTATTAGGGCAGGTTACTTCTGAAATCGCTGTAACTACGATAAATTTTGCCCATCCTTTATTAAAGGGAGTGTTTGAAAAACAAATTAAAAACTTCCAATATCCTAATATTAAAAGTCATTATAGAAGTAATTTAACAAGAGCGTCTTCTATTGTAGATTTTGAAGATGGTAACTCTTTTATATCTCAAACAATCACTAATAAAGGTAAAATTTACTGGCTCGCTGCTCCAATTTCAAGTCAGAATTCCAATTTCAAAAACTCTCCATTAATTGTTCCAATTTTTTATAATTTTGGTTTATACAGTCATAATTCTTCACAGTTATATTACACAATTGGAAATATAAATACGTTTGAAATCCCAATACAACTGTCTAAAGATGAAGTCTTACATGTTGCCAACAAGAAGGAAGACTATATTCCATTACAACAAATTAATCCTGATAAGGTAACCATTACAACAGAAACAAATCCGATACAAAGTGGTTTTACAACCATCTTGCATAATAATACATCAATAAAGCAAATTGCATATAATTATAATAGACAAGAGGGTAATTTAAACTATGTTAACGTAGAAGATTATTTTGGTAATGCAACAAATATAAATTACACTTCTAATGTAAAAGAAGCATTTGTGAATTTATCTGAAACAACAAAAGTAACAAGCTATTGGCAATGGTTTTTAATAGCTGCAATATTATTTTTAATCATTGAAATTCTATTTCTCAAATTTCTATAACCAAGAGCCTAATAGAGGGGTTTAGCTAATTGTGCTAATCTCTCTACACAAATAAAAGATTAAACAGAAAACGCATAAACTTATTTAGAACGCATGAATCTACTCATAAAATCTGCAAAAATAATTGATCGTCAAAGTCCTTTTCATCTTAAAACACAAGATGTTTTAATTGAAAACGGTAAGATTTCTGAAATTTCTAATATCATTAAAAACATCAATAATATAAAAGAAATTGAGCTAGAAAATCTTCATATTTCAGTGGGTTGGTTTGACACTAGTGTTTCTTTTGGAGAACCTGGTTTTGAAGAACGTGAAACTGTTGCAAACGGATTAAGCGTAGCTGCAAAAAGTGGATTTACCGCAGTTGCTACGAATCCTAACACGTATCCTGTAATTGACAACAAATCTGCGGTTGAGTTTTTAATTAACAAAGCGAAGGGTAATATTGTTAATTTATATCCAATTGCGAACTTAACCCAACAAGCAAAGGGTGAGGAAATTGCTGAATTGTTCGATATGTCTAATTCTGGTGCTATTGCATTTAGCGATTACAACAAATCAATTAGCAATGCCAATTTGATGAAAATAGCACTACTCTATGCCCAAAACTTTGACGGACTAGTAATGAGTTTTCCACAAAATAATTCATTAAGTAATAATGGTGTTGCAAATGAAGGTGCTATTTCTACTAAATTAGGGTTAAAGGGAATACCTGCACTTGCGGAAGAATTACAAATTGCTAGAGATTTATTTTTACTTGAGTATACTGGTGGTAAACTACATATACCTACTATATCAACGGAGAAGTCCGTTAAATTAATAGCTGAGGCCAAGAAAAAGGGATTAAACGTAACCTGTAGTGTAAGTGCTCATCACTTATTTCTAAATGACAGTGAACTAAATGAATTTGATACCAATTATAAAGTGAAACCACCATTAAGAGAAAAGACGGACGTAAATGCATTAAAAAAAGGAATTGTAAATGGTACAATTGATATGATTACTTCTGATCATAACCCGATTGATATAGAAAATAAAAGAGTAGAGTTTGAAAACGCAAAGAATGGTACCATTGGTATGGAGAGTTTTTTTGGAGCTATAAATAAAGTGCTTCCCTTAGAAAAAACCATCGATAGCATAACAAATTTACCTAGAATGCGTTTTAACATTGAAAATCCGACAATTACAAAAGGAGAAATGGCAAATATTACGTTATTTAATCCTGATACGGAGTATGTATTTGACGAAGAAAATATTTTTTCAACATCTAAAAACTCAGCTTTTATGGGCAAACAATTAAAAGGAAAAGTATATGGTATTTTTGCCAATAACAAATTTGTAATCAATTAATATTAATATATTTGCAACCAATTAACTAATACTTTAAATTTAAAAAAATTATGGATCAAAACACAATCGACGAAGGAAAAACAATGGGTATAATTGCCTACATTACTTTTATAGGTACAATTATTGCTTTTGTTATGAATAACGATAAAAAAAATGCATTCGCATCATTTCACATTAGACAAATGCTTGGTATTATTCTTATAGGTATTGCACTTAATATAATTTTAAGATTTTTACCCTTGGGTAGTTTAGGATTTTATATAGGTTTTTTACCATTAGTGCTTATGGTTATGGGAGCAGTTGGAGCTTCTCAAGGCAAATTATCGAAAGTACCTGTTTTAGGTGATCAATTCGAAGAATGGTTCAAAACTATCGGATAAATTAGTTTAAAAATTTATATTTTAGCCACGCTTTTAGCGTGGTTTTTTTGTTATAAACTATTTTAAAATCAAGATAATTTAACTAGTTAATCTTATTTTAGCAACGTTTTTTATTCCTATAAAAGCCATTAATCTTTACAAATCAAATCAATGAATTTATCTTTAGAATATTTAGTAAGAAAACCAAAAAGTGATATTAAAAATCCACCACTGTTAATACTACTTCATGGCTATGGTAGTAATGAACAAGATTTATTTTCATTCGCTAATGAATTACCCGACGATTTATTAATTATAAGTGCAAGAGCTCCTTTAACTATGGGACCTGGAGGCTATGCGTGGTATACAATCCATTTTGACAATACAGACGGTAAATTTTCTGATACAGATGAAGCTTTAAAATCTAAAGAGATAATCAGCAACTTTATCGATGAAGTAATAACCAATTTTGATGTTAATCCTAAAAAAGTATTTTTATTGGGTTTCAGTCAAGGTACCATTTTAAGTTATGCCGTAGCATTGAGTCATCCTGAAAAAGTACAATATGTAGTTGGGTTAAGTGGTTATATTAATAGTGAATTATTTCCCGGTAATTTAAATTCTGAAAACTTCAAAAATTTAGAAATCTATAGTTCTCATGGTACTGTAGACCAAGTTATTCCTGTTGACTGGGCGAGAAAAACAAAACCTTTTTTAGATAATTTAGGTATTAAAAATAGCTATGAAGAATATCAGGTTGGACATGGAGTAGCTCCTCAAAATTTTTATAGTTTAAAGCAATGGATCGAAGCCCGAATTTAACAATTAACCTTACCTTGCCAATCCAAAGAAAAGGAACTTTAATAATCTTTTTTTAACCCACCCTTCACTTATTTACTAGATATTAGCAGTAATAATTACGGTTAGGATAAAATGCTTAACTTCGTAAACAGCACAATGAAAAATTTAATCTTTTTATTAATTATTTATTTCTTCTTGTCATCTTGCGAAAAAGCTGAAGATAAAATTGAAAACAAGGAGGCAGAACCAATAGCTTTTACCGTAATTGGAGATGTGCCTTATGGTGATACTCAATTAGAAGGTCTAGTCAATTTAATTGAAAAACACAATGCACAAGAAGCGTCTGAATTTGTTGTTCATGTTGGTGATATAAAAAAAGGAAGTGTACCCTGTGAGGAAAATGTATATAAAGACGTCAGTACTATTCTAAAAAAAATTAAGGCACCTACGTTTATTGTTTTAGGAGATAATGAGTATAACGATTGTGACAATCCAAATGAAGGTTTAGAATTTTGGAATACTTATTTTTTACAATTCAATAAAAACTGGAATTTCAAACACGCTGTAACGAACCAACCCAACAGGATAGAAAACTTTAACTGGATTCAGAATAACGTTTTGTTTATTGGCTTAAATATTGTTGGAAGTTCAGTGCATGATGCGGACGAATGGCAAACACGTTTAACAGAAAATGGAATATGGGTTCAACAATTAATCGAGACTAATAAAAATAATGTAGAAGCTATTGTGATTTTTTCTCATGCCAATATGGTTGAGGCTGGCCCAGACAAGTTTAAACCATTTACTGATTTATTTAGAACTGCAGCAAAAGATTTTACCAAACCCATATTACTTGTTAATGGTGATGGCCATTTTTGGATTAAAGACAATCCTTATGAGGAAAAAAATATTACTCGCGTACAAATTACAGGAGGTACGAACGCTTTAAAGGTTACTATTGATACGGCGAACGAAAATCCTTTTTTATTTGATAATAATTTTTTAGATTAGTAAACTTCATATTCATCAATTAAAAAAACGAACTGGAAAATCATAAAAATTCAAAATTCGATTCCATCATTATTGGTTCTGGCGTAGGCGGACTTTCTGCAGCAATATGTTTAGCCAAAGCAGGGCAAAAAGTGTTAGTATTAGAAAAACACGATGTACCAGGTGGTTGGTGTCATAGTTTTTACCTTAACGGGTACCGTTTTACACCTGGTGTTCACTATGTAGGTCTACTAGGTGAAGGAGAATCGACTAATGAACTTTACAAAGGTTTGGGTATTGCAAATGATTTGGTTTTTTATAGAATGAACCCTAATGGTTTTGAACATTGTTGGATTGGTGATGAACGTTTTGATTATCCTGCAAATATTAATGATTTCGCCACTTCTCTTTCTCAACGTTTTCCAAAGGAGGAAAAACAGATAAAGAAATATTTAACCCTTGTTAAAAATGTAACTACTGAGTTGCAACTCATTCCGAAATTAAAAGGCTTTTGGCAACATTTAACAGTACCTTATAGAACGAGGCACATGGGTAAATTTGCTCTTTTCAGCTTAAAAAGAGTTATGAATTGGCATATTAAAAATCCGTTATTACAAAAAATACTTTATATACAATATGGCGATCATGGTTTACCACCATCAAAAGCTCCATTTCCTTTACATTGTGCCGTTATGGGACATTATTTTAGTGGGAGTTATTACCCAATGGGCGGCGGCGGAGCAATTGTAAAAGCCATGACTAATAGCATTAAAAAACATGGTAGTGAGGTAAAAACTCAACAAGGTGTAAAGTCCATTTTACTAGACAACAACAACAAGAAAAAAGCAATTGGTGTTGAACTTGAAAATGGAGAACAGCTATTTGCGGATAGAATCATTTCAAATGCTGATCCTGGAATTACTTTTTTGAATTTAGTAGGTAAAGAAAATATTAGTGCCAAACTTTTAAAACGCTTAACGAAGACTAAATATTCATGTACCTCTTTAATGTTATTTTTAACGGTGGATATGGATGTGAAAAGAGCGGGTTTAGATTCAGGAAACATTTGGCTTTTGCCCAATAAAGATATGGATGATTTGCATGACGATATGCAAAAAATTGATATTTTAGAAGGAGATGAGTTTTCTGGACTTTTTATAAGTTGTACAACCCTAAAAGACCCTGCCAGCTTTGATGGTCGTTACCATACAATAGAAGCAATAACATATATTAACCGTAAAGCTTTTGATAAATTTAAGAATGAAAATGATCATGAAAGGTCCTCTGAATACTTAGCATTTAAGGAGCAAATAATGAACAAAATAATAAACAGTCTAGAAAAGGTTGTTCCAGGTATTTCAGAAAATATTGTACATAAAGATTTAGGCACACCATTAACAAACGAATATTATGTCAACACCACTAACGGTAGTGTTTATGGTACAGAAAAGAGTTTTAAGCAAATTGGACCTTTTGCATATAAATCGGAAACCGAAATTGAAAATCTATATTTATGCGGTTCAAGTGTTTTATCTCACGGTGTTGCAGGGGCGAGCTATTCAGGTGTTGAAACTGCAGCAAAAATTTTAGGATGTAAACAGGAAGATTTATTAAAACCGGACGAAAGTCAAAAGGTTAGAATATATGAAGCAGAAGATGATAGTAACTACCCCGACTGGATGCTTAAGAAAATTGAAGTAAAAAAAGCAAGACTCAAATCAAAACAGGATACAGTCTAGAATGATTTTTTTTACACGCTAATTTTTAAACCATCATAAGCTAAAAACACATTTTCTGGCAACTGCTCTTGTACTTCTTTATGAAAACCTAAATTGTGACTGATATGTGTCAAATACGCTCTTTTAGGTTGTAACTCATCAATAAAACTGAGTGCATCTTCTAAATTTAAATGGGTTGGATGTGGCTCTTTTCTTAAGGTATTCACGACAAGTGTATCCAAATTTTTAAGTTTATCTTTTTCTTTATCCTCAATTGTTTTAAGATCAGTTAAATAAGCAAAATCATCAAATCTATAACCAAATATGGGTAATTTTCCATGTATTACTTCTATAGGAAGTACTTCCTTGTCTCCTAGTGTAAATACTTCATTTTCTACAACTTGAATTCCTGCACTTGGTGCTCCAGGATATCTATTTACTTTGGTGAAAATGTAATAAAAACGTTGCTCTAAATTACCAATAATTCTTTCTGGAACATATAATGGCACGTTACCCATTTTATGTGAAAAAGGTCTGATGTCATCTAAACCAGCAGTATGATCGGCATGTTCATGAGTAAATAAAATACCATTAATTGCATCTACATTTTCTCTCAACATTTGTTGTCTAAAATCAGGACCACAATCAATAATGTATCTAAAGTTACCCCATTCAACCATAATAGAGCTACGCAACCTTTTATCTTTAGTATCGTCTGATAAACAGACTGGATGATTACTCCCAATAATTGGTATGCCTTGAGAAGTTCCTGTACCCAAAAAAGTAATGTTCATATCAAATCTTTTTACAAAAATAACGTTTAATTTTTAACAAATTTAAGGTATAGTTCTTACATTTGTAAAACAAAAATAGCCAGAAATGTCAGTTACTTTAAAAGGTGATAAAGAAATTGCGAATATCCCTTCCATAAAAAGAAAGTCGTTAAAAATTAATCTTAATGACAATATTTATGGAACCTTCGCCGAAATAGGTGCGGGTCAAGAAACTGTGCGTAATTTTTTTAGAGCCGGTGGTGCTTCTGGAACTATTGCCAAAGCAATGTCAGCATATGACAAAGATTTTTCTGATGCTATTTATGGCATTGAACAAGACAATAGATATGTTACTCAGCCCCGTTTAAAAAAAATGTTGACTCATGAAATTGAGTTAATGGAAGATCGCTTAAGTAGATCTAAACATCCTGAAAAACTATTCTTTTCATATGCCAATACTGTTGCCACAATAGATTTTGCTAAAAAATTTAAAGGACATGGATGGGTTGGTATTAAATTTCAATTAGATCCGCTTGAGGATTATAACGAAATTGTTTTACATATTAGGTTTAAACAAAATGATGCCCGTTTACAACAAGAAACATTAGGCGTATTAGGTGTAAATCTTATTTTTGGTGCTTTTTACATGAATGATAGACCGAAAGAATTATTAAAATCTTTCTATGACAATTTGGACAAAGATCAAATTGAAATAGACATGATTAATTTTTCTGGACCTCGTTTTATGTATGTAGATAATAGGTTGATGAGTCTTCAGTTGGTAAAAAACGGAATGACTGATGCCGTAATGTTTGGGCCAGATGGGAACAATTTATTACCCGCTCAAGTTTTATATAAAAAAAATATTTTAGCATTGCGTGGTAGCTTTAGACCCGTTACCAAAGTGAATATGGATATGTTTGAAAATGCTCAAAAAATGTTTTTGAATGAAAAAACTGTATCTGAAGACAATGCTAAAATTATATTTGAAATTACTTTAGCTAATTTAAGAGCCGAAGGTGAAATTAATGAACGTGACTTTTTAGACAGAGCTGAATTGCTTTGCTCTTTAGGACAAAACGTAATGATCACCAATTTTCAAGAATATTATAAACTGGTTGAATATTTTGCTCAATTTACGAAAGCAAGAATGGCCTTAGCAATGGGTGTTTACAACTTAGTTCAGATTTTTGATGAGAAGTATTATCGTCACTTAAGTGGTGGTATATTGGAAGCTTTTGGAAAATTATTCTTTAAAGATTTAAAAGTATATCTATATCCATTGAAAGACCAAGATACGGGCGAATTTATAACTAGTGATACGTTAAAGGTACACCCTCGTATGAAAGAATTATATAAATTCTTTAAGTACAATGGTAAGATGTTAGATATAGAAAACTTTAATCCTGAAATACTAGATATTTTCTCAAGAAATGTATTGCAAATGATTGCCGATGGTGAAGAAGGTTGGGAAGAAATGATTCCTCATCGTGTAGCTGAACTTATAAAAGATCATCGTCTTTTTGGATATTCCACTAGAAAGTTTGCAAAAAAAATAAATAAGTAACAAATAAAGCCTCGAAATTCGAGGCTTTATTTGTTAGTATTTTCCTATATTTTCTTTCATCCAATTAGTATATGCGGTTTCTAATGCAACTACTTTATCAGGATATTTATCAGCAAGATTAACTCGCTCACCAGGATCGTTATTTAAGTCAAACAATTTTAATGTAAGATCATTGACAATAGGTTTTATGTATAAATTTGATGGCCTTCCTTTCCAACTATTCTCATTTGTATTAGTCAGTTTCCAATCCCCTTTTCTAACCGCCCATGTCTTTTGCCATTTCCAAACTAACAAACGCTCTTTTTCAGGCTCTAAAAGACTAATACCATCAATAGTATTATCATCCAATTGTACTCCACTTGCTTCTAATAATGTCGGCATTATATCTAGGGCAGACACGTAATTATCTTCTACCCTACCTCCTTCTATTTTACCTGGCCAACGAATTGCCATTGGCACTCTAATTCCACCTTCCCAAATAGAATACTTTCCTGCTGTAAGTGGTGCATTATTTGCCCCATTTAATGGTGTACCTCCATTATCTGAAACATAGATTATTATTGTATTACCTTCTAAATTTTCTGACTTTAATACATCTAATACACGACCAATATTATCATCTAAACAATTTAAATTTGCTAAATAATACTTTCTTAGATCTTCATCTTGAATAGCTCCTAAACGCGAATATTTATCATAATATGCTGCATAGGAACCTGTTTCCTGTTTATCAAAGGCAACCAAACTATCAGGATCATAATTTGCAATAGGTTTTACATCAAATTTTTCTAAATATTTTTGTGGTACTTGATGTATTAAATGGTGCACTGAATTATACGCTAATGTTAAGAAAAAAGGTGTGTCTTTTTTACGTTTTATAAAATCGATAGCTTCATCCGTGAAAATGTCGGTTAAATACCCTTCGTCATAACTCTTCTCTCCCATATTATGCATTAATGGTCCTAGAAGAGCACTTGTACCATATGGATCAGGAGTTCTATCTTTAATTTTTTTTGAATTCAGCCAATAGTCATGAGCATGAGCTGAAAACCCTAAAAATTCATCGTAACCATGATTTAAAGGATATTCTCGTACATCATTTCTATGAAATTTTTGACCTAAATCATTTTTACCAACTCTAGAAGTAGCATAACCTGCCTCTTTCAAATATTCTGCAATAGTTTTTACACTATCTGGCAACCCTGGCCCCCAACTCGCATGCTTATCCCATCTAAATTGATTTTTTCCTGTTATTAATCCTGCTCTTGAAGGACTACAAACTGGAGCCGTAGTATAGGCCTGAGTAAAAACCATACCCGCATTTGCAATTCTGGACATGTTGGGTGTAGAAATATCTGCACTTTTATTTTCAAAAGGATCAAAATCTGCATAACCTTGGTCATCAACTACAATTAATACAATATTTGGCTTTATATTAATAGTAACATCCTCTTTTACGGTCTTATTATTACAACCAAAAACCAATAGTAGTAGACTTAAAAATAAATATTTTTCCATTTTTTTTTAGTTTTACAGGTTACAATGTTAGACTTCATAAATGCCTTAAGCTATTCTTTAACTTTCAAAAAAACTATTATAAAGAAAATTCAAAAATAGAATAATCACTATTATGGAGAATATTAAAATAATGAATTTTACAATTTGCTTTTTATTTCTGTTTATTCTTATTTTTCTACTCATTTTCTATACTCTTTTAAGCCAAAACCTGAGCCGCGTGGTCTTTAGTTTTAACTTTAGTTATAATATTTTCTATAATTCCTTTTTCATCAATTACAAAAGTAGTTCGGTAAATGCCATCAAATTCTCTACCCATAAACTTTTTAGGTCCCCATACTTTATAGGCATTTATAACTTCCTTTTCAACATCTGCTAAAAGGGGAAAAGGTAATGTATTTTTTTTGATAAAATTTTCCTGTTTTTTTGCGGTATCTGCACTTACTCCTAATAATTCAAAACCCTTTTCAATAAGCGTTGCATAATTATCACGTAAATTACAAACTTCAGCGGTACATCCAGGTGTACTTGCTCTTGGGTAAAAAAACAAGATTAATTTCTTTCCTTTATAATCTTCCAATTTACGAATTTTACCTTTTTGATCTAATGCTTCAAAATGAGGTGCCTTCTCTCCTATTTTTAATGTCGTCATTATTGTTATTTTTGTTGAATATAAGTTTTATCAAAGCTAATTAAAAATGACTAAAAAAGAAAGTGTAGATTTTGTAATAACAGAATTAGAAAAATTATATCCAAAACCGCCCATTCCATTAACACATAAAGATCCATACACATTGTTAATTTCTGTATTACTCTCCGCACAAAGTACTGATGCTAGGGTGAATACAATCACTCCACTCCTATTTGAAAAAGCAGACAATCCTTATGATATGGTTAAGTTAAGTGTTGAAGAAATTAGAGCAATTATAAAACCTGTTGGGCTTTCACCTATGAAATCGAAAGGAATTTACGGTTTATCTAAAATATTAATTGAAAAGCATAATGGCAATGTTCCGCAGAATTTTGAAGATTTAGAAGAACTGCCAGCTGTTGGTCACAAAACGGCGTCTGTTGTTATGAGTCAAGCTTTTGATATTCCGTCATTTCCTGTTGACACGCATATTCATAGATTAATGTATCGATGGAATTTAAGTAATGGTAAAAATGTAGTTCAAACAGAAAAAGATGCTAAACGATTATTTCCAAAAGAAATATGGAATAAATTACATCTCCAAATTATATATTATGCTAGAGAGTTTTCTCCTGCCCGTGCATGGGATATTGAAAAAGATATTATTACAAAAAAAATAGGCAGAAAAAGTGTTCTCAATGCCTATTACAAAAAATAAAAAAAGGCTTGTAATTTCTTACAAGCCTTTCCTTTTTAATTCAAATTAAACAAAATTTGTTTGTCATCCTCATTTTTAACTACTTCAATTGATTTTGAGTAATTCAAAATAAATGAGATTGTACTTTGTTTGGGGGCGAATTGCGTATTTAACAATTCTTCAGTGTAAATTTTCTTCATATATACTAAAATTAATTATTAGGGTTAAGTATATAACGAAGAAATATTTACATTATTGTTAATTAGTTAAAACTATTTTATTCTTTTCAATAATTTTTCTCAAATTAATCAAGGCATATCGCATTCTCCCTAATGCAGTATTGATACTAACACCCGTATTTTCAGAGATTTCTTTAAAACTCATGTCTCTGTAAATACGCATAATTAATACTTCTTTTTGATCTTCAGGTAATTCTTCAATTATCCTTCTTACATCAAAATGTATTTGATTTTTTATAATTTCTTTCTCTGCATTTAAAGAAGAATCACTTAAAACTGAAAAAATATCAAATTCTTCAGTATTTTTAAATGAAGGCATTCTATTACTTTTTCTGAAATGATCAATAACTAAGTTATGAGAAATTCTCATTACCCAAGGTAAGAATTTACCTTCTTCGTTGTAGTTACCTAATTTTAAAGTTTTGATTACTTTAATAAAAGCATCTTGAAAAATATCTTCTGCGATATCTCTATCTAATACTTTCGAATAAATAAAACTGTAGATTTTTTGTTTGTGACGACCAACTAATATTTCTAATGATCTTTCACTACCATTAATGTAGTTCTTAACTAAGACGCTATCGTCCAACTTTTGTTTTTGCATAATTCCCTTTTTTTGTCAATGAAGCTATGAGACTTCGTTAATTAATTATAAAAGTAGAACTATACTATAAGCGTTTATTTTTTAGTTAAGGGGGAAACTAGTTCCTAATTGTTTTTGTCATATTGGTTAGATACAACAGGACAAATATAATGACATTCTTTTTAATAAAACAAACTTTTTTTAATATTATTTTATGCCGTACTATATTTTTTTTACAAAAATAAGTCACTATCTTTGTCGCTATTTCATATTTTAAAGGGCTTCCGTGAAGATAGACAACTTAGATCCAAGAGAACAAATAATTATAAAAAAGGCTGCATTACACAACTTAAAAGACATAGATGTGGCTATTCCTAGAAATAAATTAGTAGTTATTACTGGTTTATCTGGGTCAGGAAAATCAAGTTTAGCATTTGATACTTTATATGCAGAAGGGCAACGCCGGTATGTAGAAAGTTTATCGTCATATGCAAGACAATTTTTAGGCAAATTAAACAAACCCAAAGTTGAATATATAAAGGGTATTGCTCCTGCAATTGCTATTGAACAAAAGGTAAATAGCACAAATCCTCGTTCTACGGTAGGTACTTCAACTGAAATTTATGATTATTTTAAACTTTTATTTGCCAGAATTGGAAGAACATATTCGCCAATTTCAGGTAATGAGGTGAAAAAAAATACAGTTGCTGATGTAATTGATCATGTTAAAAAGTATGATAATGGTAGTAAATTATTATTATTGGCACCTATTTGTATAGATGAAGATAGAACCTTAGAAAAAGTGCTACAAATTTTAGAGCAGCAAGGTTATTCTAGGATAAAAGTAGATAATGAGGTAGTTAGAATCAATGACTTTAAACCTAAAAAGCAAAAAGAATTTCAGTTGGTAGTTGATAGAGTCGTTGTACAAGACGATGAAGACTTTTACAACCGATTGGCAGATGCCATTGAAACTACTTTTTTTGAAGGTAAAGGTGAATGTGTTATTGAAGACTTATCAAATAACAAACAAAATATCTTTAACAACAAGTTTGAACTCGACGGAATTTCTTTTTTAGAACCCAATACACATTTATTTAGTTTTAACAACCCATATGGAGCTTGTCCTACTTGCGAAGGATATGGAAATATAATAGGTATAGATAAAGATTTAGTAATACCAAATACATCATTATCTATTTATGATGACGCCATTGTACCTTGGCGAACAGAATCATTTTTAGAATATAAAGAAGCTTTAGTTGATAATGCCTATAAATTTGATTTTCCGATTCACAAACCTTATTTTGAATTAACAGAAGAGCAAATTCAATTACTTTGGGATGGAAACAAGTTTTTTCATGGGTTAAACACTTTTTTCAAACATATTGAAGAAAAAACCTATAAAATTCAATACCGAGTAATGCTTTCGAGATATCGTGGCAAAACAAAATGCACCACATGTAACGGTAAAAGATTACGACAAGAAACTGCCAATATTAAAATAAGTGATACTACCATAACTGATCTCGTAAACCTTCCTATTAATGAGGTTCTTGATTTTTTTCAAGGCCTGAAACTTGAGGAACACGATCAACAAATTGCCAAAAGATTATTAAAAGAAATCAACAACAGACTTCTTTTCTTGTCAGATGTCGGTTTAAATTACTTAAGTTTAAATAGAGCTTCTAATTCCCTGTCTGGAGGTGAAAGCCAACGTATTAATTTGGCTACTTCTTTAGGAAGTAGTTTGGTAGGCTCTATGTATATTTTAGATGAACCCAGTATAGGTTTACACTCTAAAGATACAGAACGCTTAGTAAATGTATTAAAAGGATTACGCGATTTAGGCAATACTGTAATTGTTGTTGAACATGATGAAGATATTATGAAAGCGGCAGATTACATTATTGATATTGGACCTGAAGCAGGAACTTTTGGTGGTGAATTGGTGGCATATGGTACTTATAATGAAATTTTAAAAGCCGACACATTAACGGCTAATTACCTAAAGGGAAAATTAAAAATTGAAGTTCCAAAAGAAAGAAGAAAAGGTACTGGTTATATAAAAATAATAGGTGCAAGAGAACATAATTTAAAAAATATTGATGTTCAATTTCCATTGAATACGTTAACCATAATTACTGGAGTTTCTGGAAGTGGAAAAAGTACTTTGGTTAAAAATATTCTTTATCCTGCCTTACAGAAAAAATTATTTAATCATGGTGAAAAACCAGGACAATTTACGGATATTGAAGGTGATTTTTCGACTATTAAAAGTGTCGAGTTTATAGATCAAAATCCAATAGGGCGTTCAAGTAGATCAAACCCTGTTACGTACATAAAAGTGTATGATGATATCCGGGCTTTATTTACACAACAAAAATTATCTAATATAAGAGGCTATAAAGCAAAACATTTTTCTTTTAACGTAGATGGTGGTAGATGCGAAACTTGTAAAGGAGAAGGCGAAGTAACTATCGGTATGCAATTTATGGCTGATGTACATTTACCTTGCGAAACCTGTAAAGGCAAACGTTTTAAAAAAGAAATTTTAGAAGTTAAATTTGAAAATAAATCCATTTCTGATGTCTTAGAAATGACAATTGATGAAGCAACTGCCTTTTTTAAACAGCATGAACAAAAAAAGATTGTAACCAAGTTAAAACCGTTGCAAGATGTGGGGTTAGGTTATGTGCAATTAGGTCAGGCCTCTTCTACCCTATCGGGTGGAGAAGCACAACGTATTAAGTTGGCTTCCTTCTTAGTAAAAGGAATTACAAAAGATAAGGTTTTATTTATTTTTGATGAACCCACAACCGGATTGCATTTTCATGATATTAAAAAACTACTCGCCTCGTTTAATGCCCTAATTGAAAAAGGGCATTCTATCGTGGTTATAGAACATAATATTGACTTAATAAAATGTGCTGATTATATTATCGATTTAGGTAAAGATGGAGGGAAAACGGGTGGTCAATTACTATTTCAAGGGGTGCCTGAAGATTTAGTTAATGTAAAGGAATCTTATACATCATCATATTTAAAAGAAAAGTTGAATTAAAATCTAAGATTCTAATTCAACTTTTTATAATTTAATTCAATAAGTACTAAGTTGTTACTCTTTCTTTACCTGCTTACCTGCAATTACAGCTTCAAGATTTTCTTTTGCTAAGACAAAATCTTCTTGAATTTCAACTGCTTTTTGGAAACTAGCTTTAGCTAAATCTAACTTCTCTTGCTCAAACTCAATCAATCCTTTTAAGTTTGATATTGCAGCCAATAGTGCTACCTGTTGTTGGTAATTTTTATTTACGGCATAACTCACTTTTATCTCACCTGTATCTTTTAATTCCTGTGCCTTTTTAACAGCTGACATTGCTTCATCATATTTTTTCAACGCAAAATATAAATTCGCTAATTTATAAGCATGGTAATTATTACCCGACTTTACAGTCAATTTAGCATAGGTCTGAGCCGCTTTATCATAAGCTCCCATATTTTCTAAAGAGACCGCCTGCATCTCCAAAATTTGTAGTTTACTACCATCTTTACTCAATACATCTGCACATACCATAAAGCAAGAAGCATACTTTCTGTCGTTAAAATATAAATAAGCTAAACTGTCTTTATAAGTACTATTGTCGCCTTCTTTCGCTATAATATCATACATACTTTTTTTAGCAACATCTGAATCTGCGTAACGTAAAGCTTGTTTTAATACCGCCTTATCTAATGTAGTATCTGAATTGCCTTGAGCATAAAAAGAAGTTATTGCTAAAAAAGCACTAAGTGTAATGTAAAATTTTCTCATATATTATTTTTTTGGGTGTCTACAAATTTATTGAAATTAATCTTAATAAAATGCTAAAGTTTTGTTTGCTTGTATTCTGTTATTATTAATGTTTAAATTAAAAATAAAACAATTCGTAAACAAAAAAAGCTTCTTATTTCTAAGAAGCCTTATTTTTGGGTGGAAGATGGGGCTCGAACCCACGACCCTCGGTACCACAAACCGATGCTCTAACCAACTGAGCTACAACCACCATTTAATATATTCAGCTAGCCGTTTCCAGCTTAGCGGATGCAAATATAATCTATTTGTAGTATTGTTCAAATAAAAAATGAAAAATTTGTAACTTTAAACCTAATTTGTGCTACTAACTAATAAAACCACCAAATCAAAGTTAGATGAAACCTAAATTTTTATATTTATTTTTATTCATAATTAGTATCAATTGTACAAAACCAACAAATAGTGATGCGTTTATTAAAAACGTAACTGGACGCTATTTATACGATTCCGATCAAGTGATTGAAGTTTACTTTAAGGATAAGGTTTTACTTTTAACATGGAAAGGAATAAAAGACATAAAACCAATGAAATTTGATGATGATATCTTTTTTGTAAAAGAAATGAACGAAAAAATTACATTCAAAACAAATCCTCAAGATCAAAAAGAATATTTGGTATTACTTCCAAAAGAAAAGGGTACTGAAATTACATTTAATTTTAAAAAATTAGAAGAAAATGAATTAACACCTAGCGAATATCTAGCCAACGATAATTATGAAGAAGCATTAGCTGGTTATATAGCTATTCAACAAAAAGACTCGTTAAACATAGCAGTAAACGAAAACGAAATGAACTCTTTAGGTTATTATCATCTTGGACGAAATGAAACCCAAAAAGCCATTAATGTACTAAAAATTAATGCTGTTTTACACCCGAACAGCGATAATGTATTTGATAGTTTAGGGGAAGCTTATTTTAAAAGTGGAGATACACTGCAAGCCATCGTTAATTATAAAAAAGCACTAGCTATAGATTCTGGCAACAGACGTGCCAAAAATGTCATTGAAAGATTTGATAAAAAATAAATGTCATCAGATAGAAAATGTTCGTTACAGTCTGTGAATTGACTACTTTTCTATGCAACACAACTTTTAATAGTGTTTATGAATTAGTCTTTTCACTATATCAAATCATCTAAATTATCAACGGCTACATAACGCTCTACCGTGAATCCTTCAGCATAATCTGCACTTATTAAACGTCCTAAATCTTTGGCTCTATATTCAATACTTTCCAAAAATGTTTTAGTAGCAATGGGCGAATTTGGCTCCTTACTATTTGGGTCATAGAACTGCGAAGCATAAGCCTTTATGGCTTCTGTTTTCTTATCAATAAATCCGGTTACATCAACCACAAAGTCCGGCTCAATGTTTTTCCATTGTATATAATGATATACATGTTTTGGTCTCCAAGCTTCTTGATTTTTTCCATCAACTTCAGTTTCTATTTTTCGTAGACCTGATAAAAAACAAGCATCGCTAACCAGTTTGCTTCCTTTACCATGATCAATATGTCTATCGTCAATAGCATTACACAGAACTATGTTGGGTTTATACTTTCTGATTATTTTTATAACTTCTCTTTGATGTGCTTTATCATTCACAAAAAATGCATCGCTAAAGGCAAGATTTTCTCTTACTTCAACTTTTAATATTTTCGCTGCATCTGATGACTCTTTATCACGTATTTCTGCAGAACCTCTTGTACCTAATTCACCTCTAGTTAAATCTAATATACCAACTTTTTTTCCTAATGAAATTTCTTTTGCTATTGTTGCTCCACAACCTAACTCTACATCATCGGGATGTGCTCCTACTGCTAAAATGTCTAATTTCATATACCTATTTAATTTAGTTCAAAGATAAGAAAGAATTTCATTAGGAAAACTTTAACAATCTAATCATTCTACTTTTTTATTATTAACTATTTTTGCACAAATGGTTAACTAACCCATAAATTGTTTTGAATGAGAAAAATATTATCAATTATTTTGAGTGTTATCCTTTTAGTAGGTGCTATACTCCTCGCCAACTATTTCATAAAAAATAAAAACAAACCTAAACCTAAGTTTGATAAAATCATAAAAACTGTTTCTATAGACACGGTTAAAAATGGAGAAGTTCCTATCATTATTTCTGCTAGTGGAAATTTAGTTGCTAAAAATAAAATTGAACTTTACTCTGAGGTACAAGGGGTCTTAAGCACTGCAGGAAAAGATTTTAAAGCCGGTACCAATTATCAAAAAGGTCAAACTTTATTAAGAATTAATAGTGATGAATTTTATGCTAGTTTACAGTCTCAAAAAAGTAATTTATATAATTTAGTTACTTCTATTATGCCGGATATTCGTTTAGATTTTCCAAATGAATTTGAAAAATGGCAATCTTACCTTCAGAGTTTTGACTTGAATAAGGCGACACCAAAACTACCAGAGTATGCATCTGATAAAGAAAAATATTTCATTTCAGGAAGAAATATTACTACAACATATTATAGTGTTAAAAACCTAGAAGTAAAGTTAGGCAAATACCAAATTAGAGCTCCATATAATGGAATATTAACCGAAGCTTTAGTTACTCCTGGCACATTAATTAGATCAGGTCAGAAATTAGGAGAATTTATTGATCCTAGTATCTATGAAATGGAAGTTAACATAAGTTCTGAGTTTAGTAATTTGTTAAAAGTAGGAAACGCGGTTTCTTTGCATGATTTAGAAAAAACGCAATCATATACAGGTAGAGTAATTCGTGTAAATGGAAAAATAGACCAAACTTCTCAAACGCTAAAGGCTTATATTGAAGTTAAAGATAAATTGTTAAAAGAAGGCATGTACTTAGAAGCTGATTTAACGGCAAAATCAGAACATAATGCTTATAAAATCGATAGAAAACTTTTAATTGACAATACCAGCGTTTATGTTGTCAATGACACTCTTTTAGAATTAAAAAATGTAAACCCTGTCTATTTTGAAGCCGAAAGTGTAATTATTAAAGGGTTACCCGATAATACTCATTTATTAGCCAATCCAGTATCAGGTGCTTATAACGGAATGCCTGTAAAGATAAATACCGAAATAAAATAGTATGAAAAAAATTATTACTTATTTTATTAAGTATCCCGTTGCTGTTAATGTAGTGATGTGGGCTTTTGTGATTTTTGGTGCTATTGGTATTTTTTCAATGAAATCATCTTTTTTTCCGTTGGTTGATTCTGAAATTATCAGAATTAGTTTGGTTTATCCTGGTGCTTCACCTCAAGAGATGGAAGAAGGGGTTGTATTAAAAATTGAAGATAATTTAAAAGGACTGGTGGGTATTGACAGAGTAACTTCTGTATCTCGTGAAAATTCAGCTACTGTTACTGTTGAAATAGAACGAGGACGAAATATTGACATTATTCTGACAGAAGTCAAAAATGCCGTAGATCGCGTTCCCTCCTTCCCTAGTGGTATGGAACCCGCTGTAGTTGCTAAAATTGAAAGTATTAGGCCAACTATTAGTTTTACTGTAAGCGGAGAAAACCTTCCATTAAAAACATTAAAAAAATATGCCAGAACTGTTGAAAATGATCTTAGAGCAATAGATGGTATTTCACAAGTAAGTTTATCTGGATTTCCAGATGAAGAGATTGAAATTGCAGTACGTGAAAATGATTTAAGAGCTTATAATTTATCCTTTGTTGAAGTAGCGAATGCTGTACAAAATTCGAATTTAATCATTACAGGTGGAAACATAAAAACCTCTGAAGAAGATTATCTGATCCGTGCGAGGAATCGATTTTATTACGGTGAAGAATTGTTTAATTTAATTGTAAGAACAGACCCTTCTGGAAACATTATAAGACTTCATGATATTGCTGAAATTAAAGACATTTGGAATGAAACCCCTGACCGACTGTATTATAATGGTAATGTTGCAATTAACATTTCTGTTAGTAATACGAACAATGAAGATTTAATTTCGTCAGCTGATGCGGTAAAAGAATATATTGATAAATTCAATCAGCAACATGATAATGTTACCTTAAATATATCAAGTGATGCTTCTATTACATTAAATCAACGTACCGATCTATTACTCGAAAACGGGATAATTGGTGTGCTTTTGGTACTTCTGTTTTTAGCATTATTTTTAAACATCCGTTTGGCTTTATGGGTAGCAGTTGGTTTGCCAATATCCTTTTTAGGAATGTTTATTTTTGCTGCTCAATTAGGGGTTACTATTAATGTACTATCCCTTTTTGGGATGATTATCGTCATAGGTATTTTAGTAGATGATGGTATTGTAATTGGAGAAAATATCTATCATCACTATAAAGACAAGGGAAAATCGCCAATTAGAGCTGCAATAGATGGTACCATGGAAGTAATTCCTCCAATAGTATCAGCAATTATAACCACGCTATTAGCTTTCTCTACATTCTTTTTCTTAGACGGAAGAATGGGTAAATTTTTCAGTGAAGTATCTACTGTGGTAATATTAACACTCAGCGTTTCGTTAATTGAGGCCTTAATTATTTTACCAGCTCACATTGCCCATTCAAAAGCTCTGATGGATTCAGGTGCCAAATCGGGTAAAATGTTTACCTTTTTTAGAAAAATAAACCAAAAAGCCGATGATTTTTTAGTTTATGTACGCGATAGATTATATATCCCCTATTTAACATTCTTTTTAAAGCATAAACTGTTAGGTTTTGCTATTCCAATTGCCCTATTAATTTTTAGTATTGGAGCCTTGGGCGGTGGAATTGTTAGAACTTCTTTTTTCCCATCTGTTGCAAGTGACAGGGTTTCTATCGATCTTACAATGCCGCAAGGAACGAATGAAAAAATAACCGATTCTATTATTTCAAATATCGAAAAAGTGGCATGGGAAGTTAATGAAGAATACTCAAAGAAGCAAACTGGTAATCTCCAAGTAATTGAAAATATTATAAAACGTATTGGGCCAGGAACATCTACTGGAGAACTAACTATTAATTTATTACCAGGCGAATCTAGAGACATCGGCTCACCTGAAATCACAAACGCCATACGTGAAAAAGTAGGTAAGGTTTTGGGTGTTGAAAGCTTGACCTTTGGTTCGGGTGGAAATTTTGGTGGTAGCCCTGTTTCAGTATCTTTATTAGGAAATAATATTACAGAGCTAAAAGCCGCGAAACTTGAATTGAAAAGTGAATTAGAAAAAAACACCTTACTTAAAGATATTTCAGATAATGACCCATTGGGGATTAAAGAAATTAGAATAAAACTAAAGGATAATGCCTATATTTTAGGACTAAACCTTCAAACGGTTACAGCACAGATACGGGCTGGTTTTTTCGGTTATCAAGCACAACGTTTTCAACGTGGGCAAGATGAGATAAAAGTTTGGGTACGGTACAAAAAAGAAGATAGATCTTCATTAACTGATTTAGAAGATATGAGGTTGATTACACCATCGGGTACAAGAGTCCCTTTTGGAGAAATTGCCACTTACGAAATTGAAAGAGGAGATATTGCTATAAACCATTTAAGTGGACAACGAGAAATTCAAATAAATGCAGATACGAAAAACCCTGAAGAAAGTGCTTCAGATATTTTAGAAGATATTAAAGTCAATGTAATGCCTCATATTTTTTCTAAATACCCTTCGGTTTCAGCATCATATGAAGGACAGAATAGAGAAGCAGCAAAAACTGTAGGTTCTGTAAAAATAGTTGGACCTATTATTTTAATGCTGATATATATAACTATTGCCTTTACATTTAGGTCTTATAGTCAACCCCTTTTACTTATACTCATGGTACCTTTTAGTTTAATTGGTGTCGTTTGGGGCCATTATTTTCATGGTTTTTCAATTAACATTTTATCATGGTTAGGTATTATTGCTTTAATTGGTATTATGGTTAATGATGGATTGGTACTTATAGGTAAATTTAATACCTACCTTAAAGAAGGTGAGAAATACGATGACGCCTTAATTCACGCCGGTAAATCGCGATTTAGGGCAATTATGCTAACATCATTAACTACTATTGCAGGTTTAGCACCATTACTATTAGAAAAAAGCCGTCAAGCACAATTTTTAAAACCAATGGCATTATCCATTTCTTATGGTATTGGCATTGCAACTATACTTACTTTAGTCATGCTACCTTTAATGTTATCTAGTTTTAATTATTTAAAAGTATTTGTAAAATGGATGCGTACTGGTAACGATGTAACCAGGGAAGAAGTTGAAAGAGCTATTATTGAACTAGAAAGTGAAAATGAAGAACTTATGGATGACAACATAATAAATAATGAGATGATGAATGATGAAATAGAAGAACTTATGGATAAGTTTGATGACACTAATGATGAATTAAATACAAAATAATGAAATACATTAAGTATATATATATCACTTTATTATTTGTTGGTGCAGTACAAGCACAAGAAGAAACCATTTCAAAAGGTGAAGCTGTAAAAATGGCTTTAGAAAATAATTATGGAATTAAAATTGCTGATAACAATTTAAAAATTTCGGAAAACAATAAGAGTATTTATAATTCAGGTTTTTTACCTACTGTTGCAGGTAATGCTGGGGCTACTTATAATATAGACAATACAGAAGCCGTTTATGCTGATGGTAGAGTAACTAGTTTGACTGGAGCTGAAAGTGATCGCTATAATGCCTCTGTTAGCTTAAACTATGTGCTTTTTGATGGATTGGGTAGACATTATGATTATCAAAGCTTAAAAGAACAATATAATCTTTCTGAATTACAAGCCCGTCAAACCATTGAAAACACAGTTTTACAATTATTTTCAGTATATTATAACGTGGCAAAATTAACTGAAAATCATATCCTTCTTCAGCAAAGTCTTGATATTTCTAAGGATCGATTACAACGTGTACAGTATCAATTTGAATATGGGCAAAACACGAAATTAGCTGTGCTAAATGCAGAAGTTGATGTTAACAATGATAGCATCAATCTATTAAACACAAAACAGTCCTTGATAAATGCAAAACGTGATTTAAATGTTGTTTTAGGAAAAAATAATGCTCCCAATTTTACAGTTGATACTTTAGTGAATTTCACGTTGACACCCCATAAAGAAACATTATTTGAAAAAGTTAAAACCAATAATGTGGAGATGTTACAATTAGATAAAAACATCACTATTAGTGAATTTCAGATCAAAGCAAACAAATCTGGTTATTTACCGACATTGGGATTAAATGGTACTTATGGATGGAATAAAAACAATAATAATGCCGCCTCTTTTTTAGCTACTTCAACAAATACAGGTTTATCCGCTGGTCTAACCCTTTCTTGGAATCTTTTTGATGGCGGAAGAACTAAGACATTGGTTGATAACGCTAAAATAAATCTAGAAAATCAACAATTACTAAAAGAGGAAACGGAACTTGATATTACACGTACTTTTAATAATGCCTATGACGATTATTTGAATAAATTATTTATTTTACAGACTCAAGAAAAAAACGTACAAACCAATACTAATAATTTCAACAGAACGGAAGAACGTTTTAAATTAGGTCAAATAACATCTATAGAATTCAGACAAGCTCAAATAAACCTCATTAATGCAAAGAATGCAAAAAACAGTGCGAAATACGACGCTAAATTAGCTGAATTGCAAGTATTACAATTAAGTGGAGATTTATTAAATACTGACTTTTAAAATGTTTGAACACTTTTTTCAATGCCCTTATTGTTGGGAAGAAATATCAATGTTATTGGATAGTTCCATAACAAACACAACTTATATTGAAGATTGCGAAGTGTGTTGTAGACCTATTGAAGTTCATGTAAGTTTTGATACAGAACAAAATTTAGAAAGTTTTTCTGCAGTGGATATTGAACAGTAAAGTCGAATAGACTTAAGTCAAGTAAATACAATATTCAAGACTAAAAAAGTTAGTGCTTTATCCTAAAAAATTATTCATCCAACAATTCTAAGGTAACCAAATACGCACAATGATCAGATGCAATAGTATCTTGAATAACTTTAGTTTCTAGTACTCTCCATCTATTTTTAGGATAAAACAGTACATAATCTATTTTTATAACTGGATTATCTGATGGATATGTATATTCAATATTATTTTTATCATAAGCCGCTGTCCATACTTTTTCTAATATGTTTATTGGTGTACTGTTGGGTTCTGCATTTAAATCTCCAGCTAAAATAGTTGGGTACTTATTCTTTGAAAATATTTCATTTAATTTTTCTACTTGTAATACCCTATCCCTTTCATCATTTAAATGGTCTAAATGAGTGCCAATAAAAGAAATAGTATCTTTAGTACTTAATGTAGTTGTTATCTCTAAGGCGGCTCTAGGTTCATGATCGTCATAATATGGCAATGCTATATTTCTAGTACTTAAAAAGCTAGTCTTAGACAGAATACCTTCACCATATTCACCATTGTCATAGTCCATTGCTTTTCCAAATAACGGACTCAGTTTTGTACGCCATCCTAACTCTGTGACTAAATCGTATTTTTTTGCTCTATTTGTCCTATCATCTACTTCTTGCATAGCGACAAAATCTGGGTTTGCATCTTTTATTACCTTAGCGATAAGGTCTAAGTTAAAATCACCTTTTGTCGTTGCTCCGTGTAAAATATTAAACGATAACACGCGTACTATTTTTGTACTATCAACGTTGTGTTGAGACCAAAATAAGTTTGTTGTTAACAGTGTAATAAAGAGCATCGGTATTGTTATACTTAATTTCATCTTAATCATTTTAAATGTATTGTTATTTTATTATTCAATTATAATTTCATCGGCATATAACCAAGCATTTCCTCCTGAATTAAAATGAGGATGTGGACAAACTCCCATATTTTCAGCTTCTATTTTAACAAATCGTGTAGACCGATTTATACTATCTAAAACATAATCTTTAACATAAACTTTCATTTCAAAAGGAGATATATTATACTTTAAATTTCCAATAACCTTAAATATATCCCCATCATTTGATATAGAAATTTTAACAGAATCTGGCACAAAAATAGATTCATACACATTTTTTAAAAATCCCACAGAAATTTTATTGATCGGTTCTGTTTTTCCTAAATCGACCGTTGCAATAAGGTTATTTTTTTCAAATTTAAGCCATTCTTGGCTTTTATGATTAAGAGAACCACGTTTTAAATTAGAAAGTGTTTTCACTTTTGCATAAGCATCAATATTGTTAGCCTTTGACAGCACTGAAATTTTCTCAAATGATTTTACTTTTTTAATATTCTGGACAAATATGGGGCTATCAGCAAAACCCTTACATTTTGCTATTGCATTTACTAGTGTATTTGTTTTTATAGTAATTTTCTCATTGTACAGTAAGGAATTTTCGCTTGGAATAGATCCATCCAAAGTATAATAGATTTTAGCTTCTGGCGTACCACTTTTTATTTCAAAAGTATAGGTGTCATTAAACATATAAGTGCTCTTATTTTCCTTATTTAAACTTGTAATAGTTGGTTCTTTTACCATCATTATAGGAGAACCCTCAATACGAAAGGCGAATGCTTGCATAGTAGCTTGATTCAATTCTTTTTTTAGCTCATTAGGTATTTTAATAGTAAGTTTATCATCTTTACAAACCCATTTCAGTTCTTTATCAGACCCTAATAAAAATATTTTTGAACTTTTATTTGGAATAACCTTTGTGAGCTTTAATTCGTTTTCAGGCCAATCAGAACTTAATACATAAATAGTTTTACCATTTTTACTCTGCGTATATCTCACCTTATCATTTTCCTGAAAATAGGTAAACCTTCTTGTTTTGTATATAGCTTCACCATTAACACTTAGCCAATCCCCTATTTCTTTCATACTTTTTATTGCCGCTTCTGGAATTTCACCACTTGCAGGTGGACCAACATCCAATAAAAGATTCCCACCTTTAGAGACTACCTCTATTAAAATATCTATAATTTCTTTAGAAGATTTAAAAACGTCATTTACACGATGCGACCATCCTTCACCTAAAGACATACATAATTCCCATGGTTTAGACAAAGGTTTTTCAGGTAAATTATGTAAACCCTCAGGACTCAGGTAGTTTTCGTGTTTACCGCCTGCTAACCGATCAACAACAATAATTCCCGGTTGTTTTTCCCTCACCATTTTCACAATTCTATCTAAATCAATATCCTGATTGGCAACAGGTAAAACTTGTGCACCATCTAACCAAAGCATGTCTATTTTCCCGTAATCAGTAACTAATTCTTCTATTTGATTATATGTGAAATTCTTAAAACTATCCCATTTTTCTGGATACTCTCTTGGATCGTAATTCACACTATGGTCAGGTGTTGGAAATTCTGGTGCCCAATAATTTTCATTATGCCAATCCGGCTTAGAAAAATAAGCTCCAACGCTAAATTTTTTGGCTCTAAAAGCATCAAACAGGACTTTTGCAATATTTGCATTTTTATTAGTTTTAAAAGGACTGTCTGGACCTGTGATACTAAAATCTGATTGTTCCGTATCAAACATGTTAAAACCATCATGATGTTTCGTTACAAAAACAAAATATTTCATACCTGCAGATTCAGCAACGTTAGCCCATTGCTCTGGATCAAATTTTTCGGGATTAAATGTTTTATTTAAATTATAATAATCCTTAAAATATCTATTAAAATCATAATCACGGTCCGCAAACGCTGGTCCGTAAGTCCGCGTGCCTTCAAATTTTTTAATAAGTGGCCATGAAGCTACCGCTCCCCATTGGCTATAGATTCCCCAATGCACAAAAAAACCAAACTTTTTATCTTGAAAAGCTTCTAATTTATCAAGTACCTTCGGATCACTTTCTATTTCAGAGAAATCAAAACCTAATGAAGAATTATCTTTGACTACTAATTTTTCCTTTTTTTTATTACAATTTGTAATAGTAATAACTAAAAGTATCAATACTATTAATTGCTTTATTTTATAATTCATTTATTATTTTTTATGAAATAATCGATTAATAAAGGAACTACAAATTAGTTTATTTTTAGACCTAACTCAATATCCGCAATAATATCATTTACATCTTCAATTCCTACTGAGAAACGCAACAAATTATCTGAAATACCTATTTCCATGCGTTGTTCAGCCGTTAATAATCCGTGTGAAGTTAGTGAAGGCAATAATATAGTAGACTCTACCCCTGCTAAACTCATGCTGGGCTTAATTAGTTTTAGATTGTTCTGAAAAGTTACAGCATTATAATCCGATTTCAATTCAAAAGACAACATACCACCATAGCCATGCATTTGTTTTTTTGCAATTTCATGATTATGATGCGATTCTAACCCTGGATAATATACTTTTTCAACCGCCTTATGAATATCTAGATATTCCGCAATATACTGTGCATTTGAATTATGTCGATCTACACGAACACCTAACGTTTTAATACTTCTTTCTAATAAATAGGCAATAAAATCATTTAAATGTCCACCTAAATTTTTGGCTTTATTCCAAATGATGTCCATATTTTTCTCTGAAGAAGCCACGGCACCTGCACTAATATCACTATGACCTCCTAAATACTTTGTAGCTGAATGTATAGAAACATCAATACCTAAGTCTAATGGTGTTTGGTTAATAGGTGAAGCAAAGGTATTATCAATCATTGTCATTATACCTTGGCTTTTTGCAAGCCTTGCCACGCCTTCTACATCCGTTATACTCAATAATGGATTTGAAGGTGTTTCTAAATAAATTATCTTAGTGTTCGATTGTATTTTTTCCTCAAAATGGTTGACTTCAATTCCCTCTGTAAAAGAATATTCAATTCCCATTTTATCAAATTCTTCGACTATTAAGTTAAACGTACCACCATAAATCTCATTTGCTAAAACGATATGATCTCCATGACTTAAAAAAGCAAATAGTGTTGTACTGATTGCGGCCATACCTGAGCCAAAAACCATACCTGCTTCTGCATGCTCTAAGGCCGCAATTTTATCGGCAACGGCTTTTTGATTTGGTGTATTAAAATATCTCGGATATCGTTTTACATCCACATCCATAAATGGATAGGAGGTTGTCATATAAATCGGCGAAATGACTCCACCAAATTGCGTATCTTTTACTTCTCCTGTATGTGTGCAAATAGTATTTACACCTGGTTTTTTCGTTGTCATTTTTGTAAATTAAAAGAAGTGTAATTTACAAAAAGTTATCCTAATAGAAATATGAATGGAAAGACAAAATATAGATAATTTGTATGGATAACTTTTATGAGGTCTAAACTTAAAACGCTTCTCGATACATTTTTCTTGATGCTACCGCAGCACGAAAAACACTCGAAGAGACGTGCTATTGATATTTTTTAGATACAATAAAACCTAATCGTTAGCCTGAGTGATGCTATTAAAAATTATTTTGATTACTGTAAATCTTCGCAGGGAGTATAAACTACTTCTCGATACGTTTTTCTTGATGCTACCACAGCACGAAAAACACTCGAAGAGACGTTCACTAGTTGTTTTTATTAAAAACCTCTGATTGAGCTTCTTTCTATCCTTTAATCCAATTCACGATAACATCATCTGTTGGTAATGTTTTAGGATCTATAACTTTAGCTACGTGTCCACTTTCATCAATTAGGTATTTTTGAAAATTCCAAGAAACTTCAGAATCCTCCAAACCATTTTTGGCTTTTTTTGTTAAAAATTGATATAATGGGTGCATGTCATCTCCTTTTACAGATATTTTAGAC
Organism: Aureibaculum luteum; assembly: GCF_003449015.1. Classification (GTDB taxonomy): domain Bacteria; phylum Bacteroidota; class Bacteroidia; order Flavobacteriales; family Flavobacteriaceae; genus Aureibaculum; species Aureibaculum luteum. The sequence goes on from NZ_QRGD01000005.1 coordinate 152,251, forward strand.
ATCATTGGAAAAGACACACCATAGTTTTGCTGACAAAATTCAGCTATTTCAGTATTTGTACCTGGCTCTTGTTTACCAAAGTTATTTGCAGGAAAACCAACAATGACAAAGTTCTTATCTTTATAAGTATCGTACAATTGTTGTAATTGTTCATATTGAGGTGTCAGTCCACACTTTGAAGCTGTGTTTACCACTAATATTTTCTTACCTTTTAAAGTTGAAAAATCAAAATCATCTTCCGTTAAGGTTTTTACTTTAAATTGATAAATATCTTCCATATTTTCCTGATTTACAGCCATTGCTGATTGATTGGTGATGGTATCTTTTTCTGAACTATTCTCTTTTGTATCTTTATTAGTTTCTTTACAACTTATCAGCATCAAAACTGATAAAACTATTATATAATGTTTCATTTTTCTCTAGTTTAAACTTAATAATAATTCTCTACACCTCTATGAGTTTTTCTTTGTTTTCTTGTAATATTTTTTATACTTAATATACGCTAAAATACTAATTATTGTAGAAACGATTAACCAGCCCCAAATTTCATTAGGGATAGGTGCAGCATCTCCAGTGGCATACGAATGCAAACCAGATAATAAATGATTTACCCCCAAATAGGTCATTAAAATAGTAGTGTACGCAAATACTGCTAGCATATTAAAAGTAAATCGACTTCTTAACCCCGGCACAATACGCATATGTAAAACAAATGCATAGACCATGATACTTACCAAAGCCCAAGTTTCTTTTGGATCCCAGCCCCAATAACGTCCCCAACTCTCATTGGCCCACATACCACCCAAAAAGTTACCGATGGTTAACATTATCAAACCTATAGTAATTGCCATTTCATTAATTACAGTAATTTCTTTAATCGCTAAGTCTATCTTCTTTTTATTATTCTTTGTAGTGATAGCAAATAAAACTAGAGAAATTAGTCCTAAAATCATACCAATGGTAAAAGGTCCATAACTGGCTACTATAATAGCCACGTGAATCATTAACCAATAGGAATCTAATACAGGAACTAATGTACCAATGGAAGGATCCATCCAATTCCAATGAGCAATCATTAAAATCATTGAAGTTACAAAAGTAGTAGCCGCAACAGTTAGTGCCGATTTTTTACCAAATAATAATCCGAAAAGCATGGTTGCCCAAGCGATATAAATCATTGATTCATAACCGTTACTCCAAGGTGCATGCCCAGAAATATACCAACGAATACCCAACCCAATTGTATGGTAAATAAATAAAGCTGCAATTATAAAAATACCGGCCTTTACTAATTTATTAACAAGTGTGGAGCCGTTGAAAATTTGAACCATTACTACAATAAACAAGAATAAGGCCCCGTACATGTAATACATAAACAGACTCTTAAAAATATCATATTTATTGTAAAAAATCTCTAATTCCACTTTCCGGTCAGAAGGCATTACTGCTCCACCAAACTTATGTTGGTATTTATGAATACTTTCTAAAAATTCATTGGCTTTTGAATAATCATTTTTTGATGTAGCCAATTTTAAACTTCCTGAATATAACGGAATAATATTAGCTACATACAAAGAATCCGTTCCTGTAAATCCTGCCTCATGTTCCCCAGATGAAAACCATTTGTTATTTTCATCCCCTTGCAATGGGAAGAATTTAAAAATATTTCCTCTAATTATAGCTTGCCATAATAGTGTAACCCTACCATCAACATTTAATACACTTTCTTCAAATTTATTTTTAATCTTCTTTTTATAAGCTTTTTCAACTTCTTGACTTAATTTATATTCACCTCTATCGGTAAACATGTCTGACATGCGTAAATATTCTTGATCTTCTGGAACACCTAATATATCCCGTAACTTAGTATTTGCTGACTTTACATAAATAAAAGGAACAGACATCCAAATTCTAGGATTGGTAACCATAGAAACTGCCACTTGGTTAGCATTCATACCATTGTAAGTATCCTTTTTACTTACTTTCCTTAACAATTCAGAAGTAAAAGTATTCACGGGTTTCATTCTACCGTTTTCATCTTGAATAATTAGACTTCCAAATCTTTGTGCGTGTTCAACAGAAACTTTTTGTGCGGTTAAGGTAGAATCTACCTGTACCTTAGACATACCATGCTGAATATGACTTCCTTGTGCAAAAATCAATCCGCTAAACATCAATATCAATAGTGTCAGAGCCTCTTTTTTCTTTTTAATTCTATTCAACATTCTACGTAAATCTGCAAAACGTGACGTCTTTGAAAACAATATCATAATCAACCCTGTATAAAGCAATGAATACCCTAAATAAGTAATCCACGTACCCACAGCATCATGATTAACAGATAGGTGTGTTTCTTCATATTCATCAGTAATGGTATAACTAGATTGGAAAAATTTAAACCCTTTATGAATTAATATATTATTCATAAAAACCCTAAAATCAAAGTTTTCACCATTATCCATTACGGTTACTTCACTAGCATATGATTTTGGGCTATTTGAACCAGGATATCTATCCAATTGAAAATCGTTTAGTTTTATCGAAAAAGGCAATTGTAATTGTTTCGCTCCATAAGAAATTCTGAAGTTTAACCCATCCATAGAAAACATTTCAGGGGGCGTTGCTGCATACTTATAACCGTATAAATCGACTATTTTTTTATCGTTTTTAGTTATCACTTCAATGGTTAACTTATCCGCAGGATGTTCCTCTTTTTTGTCAGATGAAACCTCCACTAATTTACCTTTTGTACCTTTTTCAGGAACTACAAATTGTAAACTACCTATGTTATGCAACGCTCTTAAATTGAACACCTGCACAGAATCTTTAGCAATAGTACCTGTGGCTTGTGTAGCCATAACCATATAATTACCCTCAAAAGGCGATTTAATTCTCAATGTGTCATTTTCTGTAAATATATTTACAGCACCTTCAGTTTGATTTTCAAAAGCAACTAAGGCATTGTGAATATTAGCAACTTCACCTTTTTTGATATAATGATCATGTCTTCCTCCTCCACCCGACTCTACAAAGTGTAAAAACTCTTCGCCTGAGGCATCTTCTTCAAATTTCTCAAAGGCATTCGGTAGAAAACTAACATAATTAACCGTTACTGGCTTATCTCTAAAATCAGCCTTCAATGAAAAATTATTACCGCCTCTTAAAAAATTAAAAAATTTAGAAACCATCGGTATAAATCGCGTTTCTGACCCAATTTCTGGAGTAAAATAATAAAGTTTATTGATCTCTCTTGCTTCATTACCATCATCTACATGAACATTAAGCGTAGTTTTCTCTGACAGCATTAAATTAGTAGTTTCACCTTCTTGAATAGGCATAATAGCCTCATAACTTATATATCTTGTAATAGCGGCACCCACTATGATAACAATGAAAGCTAAGTGAAACATTAAAACGGAAATCTTCTCTTTGCGAAGTAATCTATATCTAAATATATTACCTATAAAATTACCAACAAAAATGAGCATGGTTAATTGAAACCACCACGAATTATAAACTAAAGCTTTAGAAGCCTGGGTTCCATAATCATTTTCTATAAATGTTGCAATACCCATAGAGGCACCAAAGACAACAAATAAAATAGCAGTAAGACGGGTTGAGAAGAGAATATTGTATATTTTTTTCATACGGATATAAGATGCAAATAAACTCGGGCGAAGATACTTAATTTTGTGTGTAAATTACTACTTTTAACGTTTTATTGTGAACCGCGAAAATTCAAAATCAGGAGATGATTTCAGTAATTCTATTAGGAACGGGTAATGTTGCCAATCATCTAATCGATGCATTCTTGCAAACAAAAAATATCAATCTGGTACAGGTTTATGGTAGAAATACTGCTGCTTTAACAAAATTTGAAAAGAAAGTTGATACTACTTCTAATTTAGCTCAACTTAAAGAGGCCGATATTTATATCATAGCTATATCTGATGACGCTATTACTGAATTTTCAGAGCAATTATTGATAAAAGATAAATTGGTGGTACATACTTCTGGAAGTGTTTCAATAGACGCCATAAAAACTACTAATAAAGGTGTCTTTTATCCATTGCAAACCTTTACGAAAGACAAACCTATTAATTTTATAGAGATTCCCATTTGTATTGAAACTAAACAAAAGGAAGATTTTAATCGCTTACAACAACTGGCTTTGTTACTTTCTGATAATGTTTACTCTATAGACTCAAACCAAAGAAAATATATTCATCTCGCCGCCGTTTTTACTAATAATTTTGTGAATTACATGTACAAAATTGGTAATGATATTTGTGATGACAACAATATCCCTTTTGAAATTTTACATCCTCTAATTTTAGAATCAGCAAATAAAATCAAAAATAATAATCCTGGGTCTATTCAAACAGGACCTGCAGTTAGAAATGATAAAAAAACAATATCAAATCATTTAAAATTGCTAAAAGACGATGAAAAGGAAATTTACAACCTATTAACCCAATCAATACGAAACACTTATGGAAAAAAGTTATAAAGAAATAATGCCTCAAATTACTACTTTTATTTTTGATGTAGATGGCGTTTTAACAGATGGAAATGTAATGATATTCCCTGACGGCCAACTAATTAGATCAATGAATATTAAAGATGGATATGCACTAAAAACAGCTGTTGATATGGGGTTTAATGTCTGTATAATTTCGGGTGGTACCAACGAAGCTGTAAAATTACGATTGAAAGCTTTAGGTATTACCGACATCTTTTTAGGAGCACATCATAAAGTAAAACAATTAAAGGAATATTTAGACACATACAATATTAAGGCTGAAAATGTATTATATATGGGAGATGATATTCCTGACCACCCCGTGATGGAAATTGTAGGATTGCCAACATGCCCGAAAGATGCTGTTCCTGAAATTCAGAATGTCTCACTGTATGTTTCACAGAAAAAAGGGGGTAATGGCTGTGTACGAGATGTAATTGAACAGGTTTTAAAAGTTCAGGACAAATGGCATACAAATTTTGATGCTAAGTTAGATTAGTGAAATATGACAACTGAGGAAAAACTCTTAAAAATACCAATTTTAGGTTGGTTCGTTAAGCTTTTTATAAAGATTAAGGTTCCGGGCTTAGAAGGCATGTCATTATATAACGTTCTTGAAATGTATGTTTTAGGTATTGTTAGAGGTGCCTTAACAGCAAGAGCTGGTGGTATTGCTTTTAGTTTTTTCATGGCCTTATTCCCCTTTGCATTATTTATTTTAACTTTAATTCCTTACATCACGATAGAAGGTTTTCAGGCTGGTTTTATGGATTTTATCCATCAAGCGTTACCTCCTCAAACCTTTGAAGCTGTAGATTCTGTACTTAACGACATCATCAATAATAAATACAGTGGTTTATTGTCTTTTGGTTTTATTATGTCCATAATTCTAATGACCAATGGTATCAATGCTCTATTTGGTGGTTTTGAAGACAGTTACCACAAATTACAAACACGATCAATGATCAGGCAATTTTTGATATCTATGGCTATATCAATCGTATTGGCATTATTATTGCTCGTTACAGTTGCAGTAATCATTTACTTTGAAATTGCTATTAGTAGTTTTAAAGAAAAAGGATATGTTTCTGATGACTTATTTTGGATAGATATGGGTAGATATATTATCGTTTTAGCCATGATTTTAATAACAGTCGCATTATTTTATTTTTTTGGTACAAAAGAAGGAAGACAAATTTCATTTTTTTCACCAGGAGCTGTACTAACCACCTTATTAATTTTATTAAACTTTAAGATTTTTGGAATTTATGTTAAGAAATTCGCACAATATAACGAGCTTTACGGAACTGTAGGTACTTTACTTGTACTGATGCTATTTATTTGGCTTAATTCCATTATACTTTTATTAGGGTTTGAATTGAATGCCGCAATGATTGGATTAAAAAGAAATATAAAGGCCAATAATGAACAATAAGAATAAAATGAATAAGATAGTTTACATATTGTTAGTTCTATTTATTTACAACACAAATGGTATTGCACAAAATAAAAAGTCAATTGATTTAAATTGGCAAACCGATTTTGCTAAAGCAAAAAAATTGGCTTCATCTGAAAATAAAGGTATACTAATTTATTTTACTGGACATGACCGAACTGATTCTTGTCAGATGTTAAATGAAGATTTTTTCTATACCGAAAAATTCCAAAATATTGCTAAAAACCATCTAATTTTAGTTAGAGTAAATTCTGATTTGAGAGATAATGCTGTTTCCACTGATCAAAAAAAGAAAAATACAGCTCTTAGTAAACAGTTTAATCAAAGTGTACATCCAACAGTTGTATTAACAGATGCAAATGGTAAACTTATAGGTAAGATTGAAAGCTATAATTACCTGCGAGATACGAGTATGCATTATGCTTTGTTAGACAAGGCTATAGAATAATAATCAATTCATTCTAGCATACTTTTAACAGTCGGGTTTGTCCCCTTCTCTACTTTCATTATTTGTAGTACTTGTTAAAAAATTTGAGTTTCACTCAGCGAATTTTATGTCATGGTTTTGTTTTAAACTTTCAACGCTACAAACTCATAAATGACGTTGAGGTTCAAATATAGTAATGCTTTAGTCTTAATTATTATTGAATCAATATTACCATGCACTAATCTATATTTTTTATTCCCAATCGAGAAAATAATCTAATTTAGATTTGAACAAATCAAATATTGATAAAATAATCAAAGAAGATACTTTTGAAAAAAAACAAGCATACATTAAAGACGGTAAGATTAAAGCAGTAACTGAGTATAATATGATCGATTATGTAGCTTTCCTATGCGATCAGATGAATGCTGAACTACCAAAAGAAATGGTAACCATAAATAAATGTAATTCATTAGAAGATTATCATAATTTATACAACTACTTGATAAAACATTCACTTTTAAAATTGAAACAAAAATTTAAAGAAGTATTTAAAGGTAAATCTTTATTATATAAAAAGTAAAAAATCATTTTACAACATAAAAAAAGCCATCTCAATTAATTGAGACGGCTTTAAAATTTATGAAGATTTAATGATTACTTTTTATCAGCATCCATTTTATCTTTTAAAGCTGCTAAAGCAGAAATATCTCCTAATGTAGATTTCTCTATATTATCGTCCATTTTCTTTTTAGTTGCTCTAACTGTTTTCTCTTCTTGCTCTCTAAAGTTTGCGGTATGAGAAACTACTAGTCTTCTATATTCTTTATTGAATTCTAAAACTTTAAAGTCAACTTTATCTCCTTTAACGATTTTAGATCCATCTTCTTTTTCCATGTGGCGTTGTGGCACAAATGCTTCAACATCATCATCTCCAAAAGAAACTAAAGCTCCTTTGTCAGTTACAGAAGTTACTTCACCTGCATGAACAGAATCAATTGAGAACTTATCTTCATAAGCATCCCAAGGATTTTCAGTAGTTTGTTTATGACCTAAATTTAATTTACGTCCTTCAACATCTAATTCTAATACTTCAACTTCTAATTTATCACCAACTTTTACAAAATCAGATGGATGTTTTACTTTAGTTGTCCAAGATAAATCAGAAATATAAACTAAACCGTCAATTCCTTCTTCTAACTCAACAAACACACCAAAATTAGTGTAATTTCTTACGGTACCAGTATGTTTAGAACCTACAGGATATTTAGTTGTTACATCTGTCCAAGGATCAGGATGTAATTGTTTCATTCCAAGAGACATTTTACGCTCTTCTCTATCTAGAGTTAAGATTACTGCCTCTACTTCATCACCTACTTTCACGAAATCTTGTGCAGAACGTAAATGTGTAGACCATGACATTTCAGAAACGTGAATTAATCCTTCAACACCTTGACTTACTTCAATAAATGCACCATAATCAGCAATGATAGCAACTTTTCCTTTTACTTTATCACCAACTTTAAGTTCATTATCTAACGCTTCCCAAGGATGTTTCTGTAATTGTTTTAATCCTAATTGAATTCTAGATTTGTTATCATCAAAATCAAGGATTACTACATTTATTTTCTCATCTAATTCAAGTACTTCACTTGGGTGATTAATTCTACTCCAAGATAAATCTGTAATATGAACTAAACCATCAACACCACCTAAATCAACAAATACACCATAAGAAGTAATATTTTTAACAATACCTTCTAGTACTTGTCCTTTTTCTAATTGGCCAATGATTTCTTTTTTCTGTTCAGCAAGATCAGCTTCAATTAATGCTTTGTGAGATACTACAACGTTTTTAAATTCGTGATTTACTTTAACCACTTTGAATTCCATTGTTTTATCAACATATTGATCGTAATCTCTAATTGGTTTAACATCAATTTGAGAACCTGGTAAGAATGCTTCGATTCCGAAAACATCTACAATCATACCACCTTTAGTTCTACATTTGATGTAACCATTAACCACTTCTTGAGTTTCATGTGCTGTATTAACACGTTCCCAAGCCTTGATTACTCTTGCTTTTTTATGTGACAATACTAATTGACCAGTACTATCTTCACGCTTATCTACCAATACCTCAACAGTATCACCTACTGCTAAATTTGGGTTATATCTAAATTCGTTTAAAGAAATTACACCTTCTGATTTTGAATTGATATCAATAATCGCTTCTCTATCTGTCAATCTAATAACTTCACCATCTATCACTTGACGCTCCTCAACAAAACCTACAGTTCCTTTAAGTGCTTTATCAAATTCTTCTAATTTTGATTCATCAACTGCTTCAATACCTTCTTCGTATTTATGCCAGTTAAAGTTATCTAAAAATTCTTGAGTGTTCGTTGGTTCCGGAGCAGGAGCTTCTGCTTTAACTTCTTCAGTTTTAGCAACAACTTCTTTTTCTTCTTTCTTTGGAGCCTCTTCCTTTACTTCTTCAACAACAGCTGCTTTCTCCTCTTGTTTAGGAGTCTCTTTAGCTGCTACTTCTTCTTTTGGAGCTTCAACTTCTTCTTGTGGAGCTTCAACTTCTTCTTTTGCATCTTCAGCATATACTGCTTGTGCTCCAAATTCTTCAACTAAAATAGTATAGAAAATAGCTCTGTACTTATTTCTGTTTGAAGACCCTATTGTTTCAATAGCCTTTTGGATAGCTTCATCTAATTTTGGAGTATCTTCTAATCCTAATTTTTTGATTAAAAAATTCTTCTTTACAGTATCTAATTCTTTTGTATCAGAACTTGATACTTTTTCAGCATCAACTTTGTAGATTGAAGGACCTAATCCTTTGGTTACACTTGCTAATAAATTAGTATCTAATTTTAAACCTAATTTGTTAACTTCTTCTGTGTATTGATCTATTTTTTCTTGTAGTTTAGACATATGGTCTAATAAATTTTGTATTTTATTGAAATTCAGATTTTTAACGACAATATCAATAAAAGAGTTTATATTAATTTTTGTTTTCTAATTCCTTTCTAAATCTGTACTCGTAAAAAGGAGTGCAAAAGTATTGATTTTTTCTCAATCTAACAATAAGAATATCAAATAAATGCAAAGAAAAAACACGGAATATATCGTTTAGAGTTTACCTATTGCAATTACATAAAATATTGTCGTTATTCTTATCATGATAATTATCATTTTTTTTATAGGTTTTAACTCCTAAATTTACCATACAATTTTTAAAGTAGATGCCATGAAAAATATACTTTACGCTACTGACTATTCAAAGTATTCTGTTACCGCGTTACAATATGCATATCGCTTAAGCACAAAAATGAATATCCAATTAAAGGTAATTCATGTGTTTCACTATCCATCTACATTATTAAATATAGTTGGTGATACTGAACCAGACTTTGGCGTAAACTATTTTGAAAAACACGCCTCTAAATTAGAACAATTTTGTATCGATAATTTAGGTTATGATTTAACAAATATAACTGTTGAAGCTGTTGAGAATAAATCTGTTTTAAACGGAATTATCGATAAAGCTCAAGAATTAGATTCAACATTTGTAGTTGTTGGTACAAAAGGTAATGGGACAATTAAAGATTTTATAATGGGTAATACCACTAAAAATTTAATAGAAAAAAGTTTGTTTCCTATACTATCAATTCCTTATCAAAAAAAAATCTCAAAAATAAAAACGATAGTATATGCTACTGCCTTTGAAGAAGATGACATACATGCTATTTGTAAATTAACCGAAATTGCAGAACCTTTAAAATCAGAAATAAAAGTAGTACATGCTTCTTTAAAAAATGAATACCCGGGTGAAGTTCAAATGGCATGGTTTAAAGAAATGATTGCTAATAAAATAAAATATGATAAGATTAGCTTTGAAGTTATTTCTTCAGATGACGTTTTTAATTCATTACGCTTATATGCTGAAAAAAATGATGCTGATTTAATAGCGATGCTTGATCGTAAGAAAGGTGGATTTATAAAAAAATTATTAAATAAAGATACCGTATTGTTAATGAATGATTATGGTAAATATCCACTGATTAGTTTTAATGTTAGTAATTGTCTAAAACTAAATCTTTCTTGATTTAGAAAAAGTAAGACTGATTTAGGTCATTTTATTTAAGTTACAATTATTGTTCTTTTGAAAAAAAATTAATCATCATGAAAAATATACTTTTACCCACAGACTTTTCTGAAAATTCTAAAAATGCTATTAATTATGCATTAGAATTATTTAATAATGAACCGTGTAAATTTTATATTTTAAATACCTATACGCCTATTATATATAATTACGATTATCAAATGAGTAGCGGTGCTTATATAGGTAATGTTGTAGATGTTATAAGAAACAATTCATTAGAAGCACTTAATGACCTTGAAAAATATGTAATTGAAAAATATAACAACCCCAAGCACGAATTTGAATTAATCTCCTCATTTAGCACACTTACCGATGAAATTGATTTACTAGTAGCTCAAAAGAATTTAGATTTAATAATTATGGGTACAAAAGGAGCTTCTGGTGTTGAAGAAGTACTTTTTGGTACAAATACCATTCATACCATAAAAAAAGTCAAATGTCCCGTTTTGGCAATACCTGATGGTTTTTTCTTTGAAAAACCAAAAGATATTCTTTTTCCTACGGACTATAAAATTGATTACTCAGCTAAGCATTTAGATATTTTAGAAACAATTAGCAGTATATACAAATCTAAAGTGCATATACTGCACGTTTCTTCAAATAGAGATTTAAATGAGGAAGAAAACTCCCATAAAATTAAATTAGATAATTTATTAAATTCAAGAAATAAAGAATTTTATTCCGTAAAAGATCAAGAAATTCCACAAGCAATTAATGAATTTCAGAAATCTACATATGTTCACATGTTAATGATGATTAAAAATAAACATACTTTTTTAGAAAACTTGTTTTTCAAGAAAATTATCAATCAAATTGGGTTTCATTTAACGGTTCCATTCTTGGTTGTTCCTTCTAATTTTTAATTTAAATAACATGAAAAATATATTAATACCCATTGACTTTTCTGAAAATTCAAAAAGTGCCGTACAATATGCATTAAAGTTATATAAAAATGAGATTTGTACTTTTTACTTTTTACATTCTACTAATTTTATTAACTCTACTTCTAGAACATACATAACACCACATTATGTTGAGGAATCACATAAAAAAGCGTTAAAAAAAATACAAGAATTAGAATTAAAAACTAAAAGGGAAAATGCGAGTGTAAAACATGATTATAAGAACATTATAAGCAATGACAAATTACATACCGCCATTGATAAAGCCATTAAACAAAATGATATTGAGCTTGTAATAATGGGCACCAAAGGGTGTACTGCCGCTGTTGAATTCTTTGCCGGTAGTAATACCGTTGAAATAATTAATAAAGTTAAAAATTGCCCCATTTTAGTCATTCCAGACGAATATAGTTTTGTTGCTCCAAAACAAATTGGTTTTCCAACAGATTATAACCGCAAATACACAGATAGAGAATTAGAGACACTTAAAAATATGACCAGGTTATATAATTCTGAAATAAGAATTGTACATATCAATGTCGAAAAAAGTTTAACGCTTTCTCAAAAACATAATATAGAAAGACTAGAGAACTATTTGGCCGACCAAAAATACAATTTTCATTATATCGATGACAATTCAAAAAAATCAGAAAACATAATTATGTTTATCAATGATTATAAGATAGACATGCTTGCCATGGTAAATTATGAACATGGTCCTATTGAGAATGTGCTAAAGGAACCTGTGATAAAAAAATTAGCTTTTCATCCTAGAATTCCGCTTTTAGTAATACCTGAATAATATATTTAAAAACAGAGTATTATTTGTTAAAATACTGATTACAATTTGTTTAATTAAAATTAGTACTAATGAAAAATATTTTAATACCTACCGACTTTTCTGATAATGCCTGGGATGCGTTACTCTATGCCATTAGATTGTACGATGCTATTCCTGCCCATTTTTATATTTTACATACCTACCAAGCTGGTACTTCTAGAACTAGTAACCGAATGTCTAAGTATAGAAATACTCATCTTCATAGGGTATTAAAAGAAGAATCAGAAAAAGGACTTAAAAAAATTCAAAATTATTTAGATAAAAATTTATTAAATGACGATCACAAATACCAAACAATTTCTCAGGCCGGTGATTTAGTTTTTCAGATTAAACAAGTTGTTACGAATTACAATATTGATATTATTGTTATGGGCACTACTGGTGCTACTGGTGCAAAGGAGATTTTTATGGGAAGCAATGCGGTTAGCGTTATTAATCATATAGAACTTTGCCCCGTATTAACAGTGCCAAAAGATTATGAATTTACAGAATTGAAAAACATCATTTTTGCTAGTGATTTAAAAAGAAGATTCTACTCCATTGAACTTTTTTCTCTAATTGAATTGCAAGCGATTCATAAAAGTAATATCTGTTTATTGAATATAAACGAAGGTGATGATTTAGATGAAACGCAATTTCATAATTTAAAAGATATCAAAGCTTTATTCAAGGATAGCTCCACTTCTTTTGAACAAACCGAATTAGAAGGTAAAGTTGCAAAATCAATAATGAATTTCAGCAAAAACCACAATTCTGATTTAGTGTGCTTAGTAAATTCTGAAAAAAAATTCCTTAAAAAATTAATAGAAGAAGCTGTCATAAAAAAAGTAAGCTTTCATAGTGCTATACCTCTATTAGTAATACCCATTTAGTATTGTTTAAGGGTCTCAAAAACTAAATATAGAGCATAAACAAAACTTATAAATCTTATTATTCTAATAGTTGCTTTTTCTGTAAAGTTAACGCATTGCTCTTAATCTATTCATTTCATATCAAACTGATGAATATCATTTAGGTTATAAAATTATAGTGTTAAATTTAAAGAACTAAATGTAGCACTATTATGAAAAATATAATCAGTATACTACTTGGGTTTATACTTGTCAGCTGTTCTTCGGCTGAATTAGTAAACAATTGGAAAAATCCGGATATTGACTCCTTCGCTCCAGGTAAAATATTAATAATCGGAATGACTTCTAATGACGAGGCTAGACAAAAATTTGAAGAGAAATTAAAACAAAAATACCTATCAAGAGGTACTGAAGCAGTAGCGAGTTACGAGCTTTTTGAGGAATCTTTTATGAGTTTTAGACGAACTGAAGAGGACTTAATTTCACTAGAAGACAGCCTAATAAAAGATGGATTCGACAGCGTTTTGTTAACAAAAGTTGCAGGTGTAGAAGACCGTACGGCATTTTTTAATAAATTTGACAAAGACACAAACTATGGGTTTAAATATGATTATTACAATAATCAAGAAATATATTTTAATAGCAATTATTATGATGAATATAAAGTATATCATGTAGAAACCTCATTGTATTGTATTTGTAAAGGCGAAGAGAGAACGCTCATTTGGAAAGGTTATATTGATATTATAGACCCTAATTCCATAAAAGAAACGGTAAAAGATTATGTTAATTTAGTAGTGTTTGTATTAGAAGAACAAAACTTAATACAAAAAAATGAATAACTAGATTGAAGAAGATTGGTCTCTGTAGTTCACCTTTGATTAATGAATTGTAATTCTACTACCAACCTTATAATTTAACACTGTGGTATCTTTTAATTGTCTTTATTATTCTCTTTCAGTTTCTTCTTCTCCAATTTTTTAAAATAACCTCTGAATAAAAAATTATGCTTTAACGCTTCTAAATTTTCATTCAAAAGTGTACTACCATCCTTTAAGTTCGTCATAGTACTGTCAATATTCTTAACAAAAACAGTATCATTAATCATATAATTGAGTGCTCCATTACCTGATTGTATTCCTAAAACCACATTATTGATATTACTTAACACTGAATCTATTTTACTACTAGAATAATCAAGGTTTTGTATGATAGATTTCATTTTATTGGCTGAAATAGAATCACTCAATAAGACAGCCGCCACACTCTCATTATAATTTACAGAATTCATAATTTTATTTAGTTTATCTATAGTTTCTGAAGCACCAATACTGGCGGATTTTAAAGTTAAAAAAGTCTCTTTTATAGTTAACGCCAAGTTTTCATCATTGATTAACATTCCCAGCGTTCCTTTTCCCTGATTAACTTCGGTGGTTATTTTTAGTAAATCTGACGTTAATAGTGCTGCATTTTCATTGGTAGTATTTAATGTTGACATCATATCGCTCGTTGAAATTTTGCTAAATGATTTAATCGTATCTCCAGACATTAATGCTTCAGAGGTTTCTTTTACAGGAACAATGTTAATAATCATACTACCCACCAAACCGTCAGAACTTATAGCTGCTAATGCGTTCTTTTTTAAATGTTGTAAAATTTTATCTTCAACTATCATGTCTACACAAATTGTAGTATCATTAATCATTTCGATATTTTTTACGGTACCAACATTAATACCAGAATATCTAACATTATTACCTAATTGTAGTCCGTTAACGTTGTTAAACACAGCACTTATTCTAAAGGTTTTACCAAAAATATTTTGTTTATTCCCTATAAAATAAAGTGCAAAAATTAATAATAGTGTACTCGCAATTATAAATAAACCCAATTTAAATTTCTGTGTTTTCGTCTGTTGCATAACTTAATTATTTAAAAAATGCTTTAATATTTTTATCAGTTGATAATGCCAATTCTGCAAAACTACCTTCGGCATAATTTACACCATCAATTAGCAAAATCATTCTGTTCGCAATTACTCTAGCACAATCAACATCGTGCGTTATTATTAACGATGAAGCTCCATATTTTTCTTGAATATCTCTCATCAATTGAATAATTTCTTTTGACGTTATCGGATCTAATCCCGTGGTTGGTTCATCATAAATTATTATTTTAGGTTTTAAAATAATGGCTCTCGCTAAAGCAACTCTACGTTTCATACCTCCTGAGAGTTCTTCCGGCATTAAATCCATGACATGAGCCAAACCTACACTTTCTAATGCTTCTAATACTAATGCATCTTTTTGCTTAAATTTTTCTTTATTTTTACGGAGTGGAAACTCCAAATTTTCACGTACCGTCATAGAATCATAGAGAGCACTACCTTGAAAAAGAAACCCTATTTGTGATCTTAAGTCGTTTAATTGATTCAGTGTGAGTTTAGACAGATCATGACCCATAATTTCAATAAGACCACTATCATGCACTAACAAGCCCATTAAACATTTAATCATTACAGACTTACCAGAACCTGATTTTCCCATAATAACTAAACTTTCGCCTTTGTATAACTCCAAAGAAAATCCATTAAGCACATGATTATCTCCAAAACTTTTTTTCAAGTCTACTATTTTTAAAACGGGTTCTTTGTTGTTTGTTTTTTCCATATTTAAACTTCAAAAAATATATCAACTATAAAAACAGCTATAAAATCTATTACAAAAAGGAGCATAGAAGTATAAACTACAGCAGAATTAGAAGCTTCACCAACACCAACAGTTCCTTTTTTACAATAATACCCCTTAAATGTACCCACCAAACCAATGGCAAAACCAAAGAAAAATGTTTTGATAGTTGCCGGAATAACATCAGAAAATTCTAATGCATCTGCCACTTTATTAAAATAGAGTAAAAATGATACTTCGCCTTTAAGGTTCTCTATAATTGCGGAGCCAACTAATGCAACAGCATCACCAAAAATAATAAGTAAAGGTAGCATTAATGTAGCGGCCAAAATACGTGTTACTACTAAATACTTAAAGGGATTTGTACCTGATACCTCCATGGCATCAATTTGCTCTGTCACTCTCATAGAACCTAGTTCAGCACCGATACCAGAGCCAATTCTTCCTGCACAAATTAATGCAATAATAACGGGTCCAATTTCTCTCACTATAGAAATACTAACCATGGAAGGCATCCAAGATTCGGCTCCAAATTCCATTAAAGTGGGTCGTGATTGCAGTGTAAAAACTAAACCTAAAATAAAACCAGTTACGCCCACCAATAACAACGAACGGATACCCATATTATAACATTGTCGTAACAATTCTTTAAATTCAAAAGGTCTCGTGAAGACTTCTTTAAAAAAACGACCTGCAAAATATGCCAGATCACCTATTTCTTCAAAAAAAGATTTAAATTTCGTTGCTAATTGTGTTGATTTGGATTTCATATCAATACAAATTTACCACTGATATTTATGTAATAAAATGATTTAGATCATTTATAATCATTGAAATTATTATTCAATTTTTTTATAAAATATGTTCATCAATACAGAACTCATCTAAAGAAAAAGGCCAAATTTTTCTTTTATTTTATTGACCACTTCTTTGACCATCAGTTCTTCTATAATCAAAATTTCAGATATCTCACTAACACTCTGATTTGCAAAAACATATAATTCAATAATAGCTTTACTTCTTGGTGGCATCTTAAAAAATAGATTTCCTAATAATTGTCGTTTTTTAGCAGATTGTAATGTCAAATCTTCTAAATTTAGTTTATTTGTAATTAGTTTTTCTATGGATTGATCTAAGAGAATATGTTTAGGCTTAAAATCGTTTTGATGGTAAGAAATATCATCTAATTCCTCATATAATATAAAGTCACCATCGCCATCAACAGTATACCTTTCATCCATGGCTTGTAATTCCTCTTTTAATATTTCACCAATATTTATATTATTTTCAAATTGGTGACCTAATATGGTTATTTCATCAATTTTTTCAACACTTTTTTCAAAAAGCATTCTTCTTAAATCCTTTTTCGCAATTTTATTATTGAAATTTTCAAAAACGTCAAGGTATACCTCATCCAAAATATCATTAGGATTAAAAAAATTCTTATCTATCACCCCTAAATCCTCAGCAATATTTAGCTTTCTTGCTATAAAATCTTTAAGACTAGGTATAAAGCTTGAAATTTTTACATAAAAATGTTTAAAATTATTCTCCAATCTTAATTGTTGTAATTCTTTAGTAATCATGATTCGGAAATTTAGATAGTTAGAATTATATATATATGTTAAAGCCAGCATGTAAAATAAATAATTATAAATTGACTTTAATTTTTTCTTTTCCTTCCTGTTATTTCATTAATTTTAATCTGAAAGACAATAGGCTCCCCATCATCATAAATTTTACTTGAAAACTCACTAATAAAATGAAGGTCTTTCAGTTCTTTTTTTCTAATTATCTCCTTTATACATATAGAAAAATCATGAAGATAATATTTAGCATCAATACCTGATAATTCTTCATACTCACCATGTACAAGCACAGATCTCCAATTACTAGGCGATTGAATTTCTGCAACTTCTAATGAAACAAAATTATTCTTTCGCATAGCCATTGTTTTTTGACCACCTTCTGTGTATCCTATTATACAATTATTCTCTTTACAATAATAGTATGTTATAGGTACAACAAATGGCCTACTCTGAAATATATACCCTAGGTAACCGATATAATTGGAACTGAGTATTTGAATTAACTCTTTATCTTTAACTACCTGTATCATCCTTTAATATTTTTACTAAAAATAATAAGAAATTAAATGTTTTAAAATGACCAATGTCAGTTGTGTCAAATGCAACTACTTCGCTTTATTTACATCTACTTCTAGTTTAGGTATTTTTATCAATTCCAATGTTGTAGATGCTAACATTACCTTTCCATTAGTCAAATAAATTTCTTTTCTAATTTCATCATTCAATACATCTTTTGTACCACGGCGTTTCTTATAATCAACAATATATCTAAGATTGAATTGAATCCAATTATCATTTAAGGTTATCGCTAAAGCTGGATCTACCTCAGCATTTTCTATATAATATTTATTTACAACATCATTCCATTTAGCCTTTGAGTTTAAGGTATAATCTGATAATATTTTACGTGCTATTTTAATAACGATAAGTTTTGCTAATTCAATGTCCGATCCATATTTAATGGGTAAGTTAAACTCATCCCAAATGAAGGGGAAATCTTGAGAATAATTATAAATGGGGCCTTTAAACACAAAGGCGTTACTTAATTTTACAATTCTACCACTGTAGTTATCACTGCTTACCCATTGGCCAATTTCCATCATGGTGGTATAAATGCTATCAACATCAATAACATCGCCTTTAATACCATTAATTTCAATTCTATCTCCAGGTTTGTACACTTTAACTAAAAAAATATAAACGGATCCAGCCAAGCTCAAAATCAATTCTTGTAATGTAAAAGCAATACCTGCCGTAAAAACACCAATAGCAATAGTGAAATTTTTCATTGAACCTGAAAAATAGAAAAGAGATAAAAGAATTAATAATATATACCCTAATATTTCAATGCCTTTTTGAGATTTATACCTGGCACTTGTGTTTGTAATTCTTCTTCTTAAAACTCTCCTCGTCAATTTTATAACGATAATAATAAAAAGCACCCATAATAAGTATTTAACGATTCCCACTACAAATGGATTATCAGCAATCCAATTTTTAACAACGTCTACTATATGCATAGCTTTCAAGCATTGATTAATATTTGCAATAAAGTTAATAAATAGTCAAGTCCTTAAAAATGATACATATCATCTAAAAAGCAACTAATTATAGTTTAATAGTATATTATGCTTATGCTTATGTAAATTTTGTAACTTTACTACTCTTATTATCATGTAAAAGATCTTGTACAATGTTTCAACAAAATCAAGATATATTTAGCATCCTTTCTGAAGCTATTTCTGAATGCATTATCATTATAGATAATGATCAAAAAATTGTATCAACAAATTCGTCTACCAATAAAGTTTTTGGTTATCCATCTACTGAATTAATAGGCAAATCTCTAGAAAAGCTTATTCCAAAAAAATATCATAAAATTCAAAAGGTTCTCTTCAAAAAATTTATAAAAAAAGGTGAAAAAAGACAAATTTCAGATAGTATAGAGCTTTATGGATTACAGAAAAATGGAGCAGTTTTCCCTATACAAATTGGTTTAAACCCTTTTACGGTTTATGGTAAAACCTATATCATGGTTTTATTGATTGATATTACTGAAAGAAAAGAAAATGAAAGAAATTTACTCCTAAAAAGCGAAGCACTGCAATCCGCTGCAAACGGTATTGTAATAACGGATGCTTCACAGGATGATAACCCTATCATTTATTGCAATTCGGCTTTTATTAGACTCACTGGATATTCAGAATCAGAAATCTTAAATAAAAATTGCCGGTTTCTACAAACTGATGATAGAGATCAAGAAAACTTAAAACAAATTCGTATCGCTATAAAAGAAGGAAAAAGTTGCAAGGTCATACTGCGTAATTATAAAAAAGATGGCACCTTATTTTGGAATGATCTATCTGTAACTCCAATAAAAAGCAATAGAGGAATTGTTACCCATTTTATTGGAATCCAAAATGATATTACGCAACGAATGTATGCCGAGCAAGAACTTAAGCACTGGGCTTCCATTTTTGATGAATCTTTAAATGAAATATTTATTTTCGATAAAGGATCATTAAAATTTTTAAATGTTAACCGAGGGGCACAAAAAAATATAGGTTATACATTAGAAGAGCTAAAAGAATTGACGCCTCTAGACCTTAAACCGGAAATTACCGAAAGTGATTTTCGAACAATGATAGCTCCATTACTTAATAAGGAAAAAGAAAAAATTGAATTTGAAGCCGTGCATCAAAGAAAAGATGGCTCTACCTACCCTATTGAGGTACACTTACAAATTTCGTCATCTGAAGATCAAGAATTACTGGTTGCTATAATTTTAGATATTACAGAACGAAAAAACTATACTGAAAAGTTAGAAAATACGGTCGAAAAAAGAACAGCACAATTAAAAATAGCCCTGACTAAAGAAAAAGAGTTAAACGAGCTTAAAACAAAATTTCTATCTTTAGTATCGCATGAATTTAAAACACCTTTAAGTGGCATTTTAACATCAACTATTTTACTAGAAAAATATAAACTCACTGCACAACAAGAAAAAAGAGATAAACACTTAAATATAATTACAAGCAAAGTACATTACCTCAACAATATTCTCAATGATTTTTTATCAATTGAACGTTTAGAATTAGGAAAAGTAACCTATAAATTTACTGATTTTAATCTGAGTAAAGTCGTAAACGAGGTGGTTTATAATGCAAATATGCTATTAAAAGGTGGACAAAGAATTAATATATCTCAAAATAGTGATGAATTTAACTTACATCAAGATGAGCGGATTTTAGAATTAATTTTGTCAAATTTAATTTATAATGCCATAAAATATTCACCTGAAAATACAGACATTAATCTTGAAGTTTCAGAATGTGAAAAGAATTTAGTTTTAAAGGTTGTTGATTATGGTATAGGAATACCAATAAATGATCAAAAACACATATTTAATCGTTACTTTAGAGCAGAAAATGTATTGAATAATCATGGTACAGGCATAGGCCTAAACATTATAAAAGCACATTTGGAAAATTTAGGTGGAACAATAAACTTCAAAAGTGAAGAAAATAACGGGTCTACATTTACAGTTGCACTACCTAAGATAATTGAAAAATGAAAAAAATTTTATTAATAGAAGATGACATTGTTGTCAGAGAAAATACAGCTGAGCTGTTAGAATTAGCTAATTATGAAGTTTTTACAGCGGCCGATGGTAAAATGGGTATTACAAAAGCTAACACGGAATTACCTGATGTAATTATTTGTGATATAATGATGCCCGAAATAAATGGTTATGAAGTATTAAATGTGCTTTCTAAAACAATTGCAACACAACATATTCCATTTATCTTTTTATCCGCTAAAACTGAATATAGCGATATTCGAAAAGGAATGGATATGGGTGCTGACGATTATTTAACCAAACCTTTTAATGAAGCTGAACTTATTAGTGCCATAGAAAGTCGAATTGCCAAAGTAGCACTTCTAAATGAGAATTCAGAATTGAAAAGCATTATACAATCATTCAATAGTGATGATAATCTAAAAACAATTGATCAGCTTAAAAACTATTTTTCTGATAATGCTGAGGAAGTTACTTATAACCTTGATGAAACTATTTATAGAGAAGGAGATAATTCAAATTATATTTATTTAATATATAAAGGCGTTGTAAAAACATCAAAAACTGATGAACAAGGCAAAGAATTAATTACCGCATTACATAAAGGAGACGATTTTTTTGGGCTAACCTCATTAACACTTAATAGACCTTATAAAGAATCTGCAATAGCACTTGAAAAAACGGAAATTTTCAGATTGGTAAAAAATGATTTTAAAGATCTTTTATTAAAAAATCATGCCTTAACATTAGAGTTGCTTGATTATTCAACAGAAAATGTAACCGAAATTAAGGATCAATTATTACAAATGGCTTACAGTTCGGTTAGAAAAAAAACTGCAAATACTATTTTGCAATTTGCTGAAAAAATTAAAAAACATCCAAAGGATGGCATTCGGATATCAAGAAGTGATCTTGCTAGTGTAGCTGGTATTGCCACCGAGACTTTTATAAGAACATTAACACGTTTAAAAAAGGATGGTATTATTGATATTGAAGGAAGAAATATAAAGGTTATTGATATTGACTTGTTAAAACAAGTTTTTTGAAGATTGATATATATCATTGTGTAAAATCTATATCACGTCTAACTTTGATGTAAATTATAGATCGAATAGAATGATGACTAATATTTTAATCCCCACTGACTTTTCGGAAAATTCATGGAATGCGATAGCATATTCCATAAAATATTTTGAAAAATCAACATGTAATTTTTATATATTACATGTTACACCTATTATCAATTATGCAAGTGGTGAAACTCCACCACTCCCCTTCAGTGGCTCCATAGAAAAAGAACTATTAAAGCAATCGAAATCAGATTTACAAGACCTATTAAATAGGATTAAGAAAATAGATTTGAATCCCAATCATAATTTTATAACAATACCTAGTTACGATTATTTTATTGATTCGATAAGGGGGCAAATTGACAAAAAAAAGATTGACCTAGTTGTTATGGCAACCAAAGGTGCCTCTGGTATTAAAAAAATAGTTATTGGTAGTAATACTGGCGATTTAATTACAAAAGTAAAAATACCTGTAATGGTTATACCAGAAAAAGCAATATTTAAAGTCCCTAAAGAAATAGCTTTTCCAACTGACTATAACATATTTTATCATACAAAAATAATTAGTGATATTTTAGAATTTTCAAAAAAACATGATACCATTATAAGAGTAGTCCATGTTGCTAAAAAAAATGAGGAATTAACACAATTTCAATTAGAAAATAAAGAATATTTAGATGAAGTTTTAAGTACTATTAACCATAGTTTTCATAGAATAAGTAATAAAAAAATTGAAGCAGGAATAGAATGTTTTGTGGAAAGCAGAGATATTGATATGATATTTATGGTCGCAAAAAACTTAACTCTTTTTCAGCAAGTTATGTTTAAGCCAACTGTAGAAGAAATAAGTTATCGTACCAAGATTCCCTTTATCGTATTACATGAATAAAAAACATAAATAATTATGGAAAATATATCTATTTTTTTAGCAAAATTTTGGGGATGGTATTTAATTATTTTCTTTTTAATATTAAGTCTAAACCCTAAAAGAATCAAACAAATCTTTGAAGATTTAAAAGATCAAAAATTTCTAATTATTACGGCTTTTATAGCCATTATAATAGGCTTACTAAATATTTTATTTCACAATATTTGGGAAGATAGTTGGACTATTGTAATTACATTTATTGGATATATATCACTTCTTATTGGTTTGTCTCTATTTGTTTTTCCTGACAGAACCATCAATTGGATAAACATTATAAATATTAAATTTTTACAGATATTATATATGCTATTGTTTTTAGTAGGTGTTTTCCTTTTAAATATGGCGTATGGTATAGTACCATTTTAAAAATTATTTTACAAAAATAGTATATGAACTCTATACTATATTATAAAACAGGTAAGTTAATACTCACCTGTTTTATAATTTAACACTACCATGAATAAAGATTCCATTTTTCATTTTTGTTTTTTACTGCAATTAACCTAGAAGCAATAATTTTAGAATGAAAACTTGGAGGTAAACTGTTAGATTTCATAGCATCATTATAGCCTCTTCCATTATCTAAATACTTAATTATTTTACCTGAATCATCAATAACGTACTCTTCTAAATTGTAGGAAACAACATTTTTACTTAAGATATTGTTTTTACCTATAGTCGTAGTGTCTATTTTCATAATTATAGCAAAGCCTTCTTTAAAATTGGTAACATTTAAAAATTGAGGTTCTATAATCGTATTCCCTTTATTGTCCATATAGCCATAATAATAAGTATTGTCAATTAGCTTTTTAATAATACATTTACCTTCTTTAAATATAGGGTACTTTATCGATGGATCTTCACTATTTATTTCAGTGGCTACGACACCATCTCTAAAATCAATTTCCTTTTCACCTTTTTTATTTATAAAGGCCCATTGCTCATTTTTTTGCACAGCTGCCAAATCCTCATTAAAAGGAGAAACCAAATCAATATCCTTTAAATTTTGAGAAAACAAAATCTGATTGACGGAAAAGCACAGCACTAAAACTATTAAATTTTTCATGATTGTATATATTTATAATTCAATCAAAATTACTAACGACGGGCTTTTTACGAAATGATCAGGATCATTTTTTATGAAACCCAATTATAATAGTTTTAACAAAACAAAAATTCACCTCTTGATATATAATTATGTAACTGATATATATCATTTCAAATTAGAATCAATATAAATACCTTAGTGTTTATAATAGGAAAGCTTATAATTATATCAATAATTAAATTTGATTTATTGCTGGAAGAAGAGGCTAAACCATCATCAAAAAAGGTGATAGAAGTATTCTAATAATTCTTTAAAAAGGGGCAAGCAAATACTTCTATTTCGCTCTAATTTTTATAACGCTATAAATATCTTAAAATGGAAACTAAAATTAAAAAAGATTGGTTGGGTAGAGTTAAAAGCATTGAAGAATTGCATGATGACTCAAAACTTTGGATGTCTGAAGTAAGTTTTATTAATGATGAGTTACATTTTTTTAATGATTTGTTAAGTACTTATTATATTGACCTTATAGATTCCGGTTTATCTGAAGAAATCAAAAAAATAATAAAGAAAATAACTCAAGAAAAAGAATCATATAATTCATTTATGAATCTGATTCAATATCAGGAAAAATTATTATCTAAATTAATATACACAGGCAGTGTTACCAGCAATCCAAATTATTTGAAAATGCATCAAGATTTAGAATATAAAGTTGATGCCTACATTAAAAATTCTAAATTATTAAAAAAACAAATATTTAGCATTGTAGAAGCTCAAATGAGAAAGAAAGAGCAAAAAAAATTACTATGAAAATTACTATGAGAAGGACTTATTACTATGAGAAGGACTTAAAAGATAGTATCGGTTATAACCTTTACTATCTTTTAATGCTAATACTTACTTCATAAATCTTTTTCTTGTAAAAATTTCCTTTAAAAAAGCAATTAAAAAAAACTTACAAAAACAATATAGGTATTTTACTGGCATACGTTATCTCTGTCGCACTAGCCTTAGAAAAGATCCTTTTAAAAAAAGATTCAACATGTATAATTTTGGCAATTAACTGTATTTCTTTTGTTGCTGTAAAATGTTCTACAGCATTTTCAATAGACATATTTTGATCCGAATAAAAATTTAGTGCTGTGTCTTTAAAAAATGAATTTAACGCCTCTTTTTGAAGGTTATATTTATCTTGTTCATTCTGATTAACAATAGTTAAAATATTCAGATCTGAATGAAATTTTGATATAATACCAACTAATGATTTTACGATATTTTTATTCATACTTATTTCCGTATCATTGATAAATAAAACTTGCGATGGTTTACAGTACTTGTAATTGTTAGGAATAACCAAAATAGGTAAATCTACTTTTTCAATAACCTGAATTGTATTAGATCCGAAAACAGTTTCTTTTATACTTGAAGCTCCATTTGTACCCATAACAATCATATCAACATGTTCAATTTCTACCAATTGTTTTATCGCACTTACAAAGCTATCATAATCACAAACTCCTTCAAAAGTATAGGCTTCATTAGCATACTCTTTCTTTAAATCATTTACTAAAATCTCTAATGTTTTTTTAGGGTTTTTTATGACGGAATCATAAATAGATTTTTTGGGAGATGCAATTAAATCACTTGTAATATATTTGGAAACTTTCTGCACATTTAGCACATAAAACTCAATGGTGTCTCCACTAAAAAACTGCATCGCATATGCTATAGCATTGCTAGCATTATTTGAAAAATCGGTTAATAAAAGTATCCGTTTCATAATTATATTTTTTCTCTTATAAAAATACAAATTACAACGTATTGTAAATATGACATTTATCATTGTATCTCCATCATAACAACATTAATTTTGACAACAAGAAAATAAGTAATTCCTATGCCAAATTCAACATTAATTCAAAAGTATAATGTACCTGGTCCAAGATATACTAGTTACCCTACAGTTCCTTATTGGAATGAAGATAGCATAGATGAAAATAGCTGGAAGCAATCCATTAAAAAGTCTTTTGATGAAAGTAATTCTTCAAAGGGAATTAGTTTATATCTACACCTTCCTTTTTGTGAAAGTCTGTGCACTTTTTGTGCTTGTCATAAATACATTACG
Source organism: Aureibaculum luteum (assembly GCF_003449015.1). Taxonomy (GTDB): domain Bacteria; phylum Bacteroidota; class Bacteroidia; order Flavobacteriales; family Flavobacteriaceae; genus Aureibaculum; species Aureibaculum luteum. The sequence continues at coordinate 178,457 of NZ_QRGD01000005.1, forward strand.
AAGCGACATGAATTAGAAACACCATATATTGAAACGTTATTAGCAGAATGGCAACTGTACTTGCAACAATTTGATAAAAAACCGTTGTTAAAAGAGTTACATTTAGGTGGTGGGACTCCTACTTTTTTTGAAGTGGAAAATTTAGAACTGATGATAAAAACGATTCTAAAAACCGTTGATTTACATAGAGATTTTGAATTTAGTTTTGAAGGCCATCCTAACAACACTACCAAAGAACATTTACAGGCATTATATAATTTAGGCTTTACTCGAGTTAGTTATGGTGTACAAGATTATTCAGAAAAAATTCAAAAAGCTATTAATAGAAAGCAGTCCTTTGAAGATGTAAAAAATGTAACCCAATGGGCTAGAGATATTGGCTATACTTCTATTAGCCACGACCTTATTTTTGGATTACCATTTCAGACCATTAACGATATTATAGATACCATAAAAAAAACGAAAGAATTAAAACCTGAACGTATTTCGTTTTACAGTTATGCTCATGTACCATGGATTAAAGGTGTGGGCCAAAGAGGCTTTAAAGATTCAGATATACCCAATGGTGATGCCAAACGAAAACTATATGAAATGGGTAAACATATGTTACTAAATCTAGGATATATTGAAACCGGTATGGATCATTTCGCATTACCAACAGATTCCCTCTCTAGAGCTTTTAAAGACGCTAATATGCACAGGAATTTTATGGGATACACTACAAATCCAACACAATTAATGATAGGGTTGGGCATGTCTGCCATTAGCGATTCTTGGTATAGTTTTTCACAAAATGAGAAAACGTTAAAAGCATATCAAGATCAAATTGAAAAAGGAGTACTTCCTCTTTTAAAAGGTCATTTATTAACTGAAGAAGATTTAATAATCAGAAAACACATACTAAACATTATGTGTCATTTTAAAACTTCTTGGAAAAATGACAATATGAAATTTAAGGAGCTCCCCGAAACATTAGGTCGTTTAAAGGAATTAGAAAAAGATGGCTTAGTTGTAATTTTAGATGATGAACTCATTATTCCTGAAAATGCAAGGGCATTTGTAAGAAATATATGTATGGCATTTGATTTACGTATGGTTCGTAACAAACCAAATACCAAATTATTTTCATTGACAGTATGATATTAAGATGCAAAAATGTAGACCAAGAATAAGGTAAAAATGGTAGCTTATAAATTAATTTTAAGGATTATAAACTAAAGTTAAACCAAGCGGAAAGAAGATTAAAAAAGGTGTGTATGTCCTTCTTTTATTTCCTTAGTGAAACTTGCAATTGTTTTATTTGTTAGCTCCCCTACTAATTTATTTCTTAAGGGTGCTACTAGATGATGAATTGGACAGGGATTTTCACTATCACAAACAGGTAAACCTAAAGAACATCCTTGAAATTTTTCTAATCCGTCTATGGCGGCTACGATAGATATCATTGTATTTAGTCTATCAGCATCCGTAAGATAAAAACCTCCGTTCCTACCTTTTCTTGAAGAAATTATATTTCTTTTGGTAAGTTCTTGCAAGGTTTTAGCTAAAAAAGGAGCTGGTATATCAATTATTTCAGCAATTGATTTTGGATTAAATTTTTTTTCGTCATCAGAATTTAATGATAAAAACAGTACTGCTCTAATGGCGTAAGTACTAGATTTTGAAAGCATATTTTATAATTTTAACAAGACAACAAAGTAAAAAGATAATAATATCTTTTTATATGACAAATGTCATATTTTCATTTAAGCACTACTTATATATTTGTACAAAATTAACAAAACTTAAATTATGAAACTTAAAACTCTAATTCCAATTTTAATCATCGCCATGATGATTTCTTGTAAAAATGAAAAACAAGAAAGCACAGAAACAACACCAACTGCTGCGGAACAAGCTACTACTGAAGCTTCAGAAAATCAAGGTCAAGCTTCTGTAACGGATAACGTGTCTGATGCAAATGCATTACAAGTGGCTCAATCATTACCTGATTTTTCAACGTTAGTAACGGCTATAGAAGCTGCTGGTTTAGAAAATTCAGTTGTAAATGCAGGTCCTCTAACAATTTTTGCCCCTACCAACGAAGCTTTCGGTAAATTACCAGAAGGTACCGTTGAAACATTAGTAAAGCCCGAAAACAAAGAAAAATTAGCATTTATTTTAAAAAACCATGTGGCTCCGGCAAATTATCCTGATACACAATTAGAAAAAGATGCTAAAAAGGGTCGTAAGTTATATATGGCTTCTGGAGAATATTTAGAAATCGTTAAAAAGGATGATGGTCTTTATGTTGGTGGAACTAAAATATTAAAAACAGTAAAAGTTAGCAACGGTTGGATCCATGTCATAGGAGATGTGATCGTTCCAAAAGATAAATAAGTGTTTAAAATAAATAATAAAACTAAAAACTAAAATAATGAGAAAAATAATTTTAAGCGTATTTGTACTCTCTCTTGCTGTACTAGTAAGTTGTGGTGACAAAACAAAAAAGGATAGTACTGAGGCCCCAAAAGAAGAAGTAGTAAAAGAAGAGGTTGTAGAAGTTGATCCAATGCAAAATAAAGGAGTTGGACCTATTACAAGTGTAACCTTAGCTGCCGAAGTAGATCAAGAATTAGCAAAAAAAGGTGCCGAAGTTTATAAGCAAATGTGTTCTGCTTGTCATAAAGCAGAAAAAAAGTTTGTGGGTCCTGCTCCAAAAGGGATATTGGAAAGAAGAACTCCTGAATGGGTTATGAACATGATTTTGAATCCAGAAGTAATGGTAAAAGAAGATCCTATTGCGAAAGCATTATTAGCTGAATATTTGTCACCAATGTCAAATCAAAATTTGACAGAAGAGCAAGCAAGAGCTGTCTTAGAATATTTTAGAACTTTATAAATAAATCAAACTTTAAATTAACTTAATATGAAATCAATACTTAAAATAATGACGCTGTTATTTTCAGCTTCTGTTTTACTGAGCAGTTGTGGTAATAATGGTAAATCTTCGGGTAACAATAGTGCTTTAAATAGCAGTAACGCCGAAAAAGTGTATGTTGCACCAGGTGAATATGACGAGTTTTATGCGTTTATGTCTGGAGGATATAGTGGTAACCTTACTGTTTATGGTTTACCTTCTGGTAGAATGTTTAAAGAAATTCCTGTTTTTTCACAGTTTCCAACCACAGGTTATGGTTACTCTGAAGAAACTAAACCGATGTTAAATACTTCATTTGGGATGGTACCTTGGGATGATTCTCACCACCCTGATATTTCTCAAACTAATGGTGTTTTAGATGGCAGATGGGTATTTATTAATGGTAATAATACACCTCGTATTGCTAGAATTAGTCTTAAGACTTTTGAAACTGAAGAAATTATTGAAGTACCTAATAGTGCAGGTAATCATAGTTCTTCATTTATTACTGAAAACACAGAATATGTAGTTGCTGGTACACGTTTTTCTGTTCCTGTACCTCAAGCCGATTTACCTATTAATGAATATAAAGGTAAATTTAAAGGGGCTTTATCTTTTATTAGTGTAGATAAAGAAACGGGTAGAATGGGTATTAAATTTCAAATATTAATGCCAGGTTTTAACTATGATCTTTCTCACCCAGGTAGAGATAAATCTCATGGTTGGTTCTTCTTTACTACTTACAATACCGAAGAAGCGAACTCATTATTAGAAGTAAATGCTTCTCAAAATGACAAAGATTTTATAGCTGCAATCAATTGGAAAAAAATTGAAGAATACGTTAACAATGGTGGTGGTACTAAGATGCCTACTAATTACGCACATAACGTTTATGATGAGCATACACATACTGCAACTTCTACTATGGTAAAAGAAGTGTTAACAGTAAATCCATTAGACATTCCTGGTGCAGTCTATTTTTTACCTACACCAAAATCACCTCATGGTTGTGATGTAACTCCATCAGGAGAATACATTATCGGTAATGGTAAATTATCAGCAGACTTAACGGTACATTCATTTGCAAAAATGTTAGATGCTATTGAAAACAAAAAATTTGACGGTGATGCTTATGGAATTCCAATTTTAAAATATGAGGATATTTTAGCTGGTGTGGTAAAATCTGGTGGTTTAGGCCCATTACATACAGAATTTGATGATAAAGGGAATGCGTACACTACGTTCTTTATTTCTTCTGAAGTAGTGAAATGGAAAATAGGTACTTGGGAAGTAATTGATAGAAAACCTACTTATTATTCAGTGGGTCACTTAATGATTCCTGGTGGAAACTCTAGAAAACCTTTCGGAAAATATGTGGTTGCCATGAATAAAATTACTAAGGACCGTTATTTACCAACTGGACCTGAATTAGAGCATTCAGCACAACTATATGATATTTCAGGTGAAAAAATGGAATTGATTTATGATTTCCCAACACATGGTGAACCTCATTATGCTGCAGGTATTCCAGCTGATCTAATAAAAGGTAATTCACAAAAAATATACAGATTAGATGAGAACAAACATCCATATGCGATAACTTCTCCAGATCAAGCCAAAGTGACTAGAAATGGTAAAGAAGTACATATCTCTATGGCAATGATTAGGTCTCATTTTACACCAGATAATATTGAAGGTGTTAAGGTTGGAGATAAAGTGTATTTCCATATCACAAACCACGAACAAGATTTTGATGTACCTCATGGATTTGCTATGATTGGTGCAAACAATTCTGAATTGCTAATTATGCCAGGACAAACAAAAACCCTTACATGGGAACCTAAACAAGTAGGTGTTTGGCCTTTCTATTGTACAGATTTCTGTAGTGCATTGCATCAAGAAATGCAGGGATATGTTAGAGTATCACCAGCAAATTCAGACATAGAGTTATCATGGTCTTTAGACGGTGAATAAACATTTATTTTAGTTTGAAAAGGCTGTATTGAAAATTTCAATCCTTTAATTTCGTACAGCCTTTTTGTTTTTATCCTCACCCAGAATTCCTAAAAAGGAATTCTGACCTCTCCAAAGGAGAGGTAAAAAATTACAAAAAGATGAAAAAAGCAGGTATTATAATGATTATCGGCTCTTTATTACTAATGGGCCTATTCAAATTTCCTTTATGGAATATTATGTTAGGAGCACCTCAATATCCAGAACCTTTAGGTATGGATATTTATATTGATGGTATAAAGGGAGTTTCCGAATTTGATTTACAAAACATAGACGGCTTAAACCATTATATTGGTATGAAAGTGATACCTAAACCAGAAGAAATGTGGGAATTCTCCGCCTTTCCTAAGGTTATTGGAGGTATGGTGGCCTTAGGGGTTCTCATAGGAATTTTAGGTTTTATGGGTAAAGTTTCCTATAAATGGTTTATCGGTTGGTTTATACTTATGTCCATTTTAGGGGTATTAGGTATGTATGATTTTAACCAATGGTTAACTGAATATGGTGGCGATTTAGACCCACATGCTATTATAAAAGTTATAAATGCTGATGGAACACCTATGACATACAAACCACCATTATTAGGGTATCAAAAAATGTTAAATTTTGATGTTACTTCATTACCACACACAGGTGCTTATATGATGTTTGTAGGAATGATGCTTACCATCGTTGCATTTTTTGTAGGAAAAAAAGAGAATAAAAGGGCATAAAACAATGGCTGTTCGCGTGCCAAGCCTTTGCATGGTGTATCGAGAACAGGTTTAATTGGAATAGTTTAATCTAGACAAAAATGAAAAAATTATATTTTTTACTTTCATTATCTCTGATATTGGTTTCATGTTCTATTGAACCCTCAAAAATTGAATATGGTAAAGATGCCTGCAATTTTTGCAAAATGACAATTGTAGATAAAACACATGCTGCTCAAATTGTTACTAAAAAAGGGAAGTCTTTTAAATATGATGCTATTGAATGCATGCTAAATGACATGGAAGATAAAGATAAAAGCAAATTGGAATTATTTTTGGTTACAGACTATCTAAATCCTACAACATTAATAGATGCCAATTCCGCAACATTTTTAATTTCTCCTGCAATAAAAAGCCCTATGGGAGCTAACTTATCTGCTTTTAAAAATAAAGAAGATGTAGAAAAGCTTGTCAAAACTGATGTAGACAAAAGCTATAACTGGCAAGAGCTAAAGGCACTTTATCAGTCTGGTTCTCAAGGTAAATAAATACTCACTCAAATTAGCTAAAGCTGTCTTATAATTAAATTTAGGGCAGCTTTTTTAAATCCAAAAAATGAATAAAAATAGTATTACAGACATCCCTATTAAAGGTTTAAACGTTACTAAAATCTTTACAACAGATAGTACTGAAACGTTGTTAATAAGCTTAGAAAAAGGCAAAACTTTCCCAACACATACATCACCCAAAACTACACTTCTTGTTGTTTTAGAGGGAAAAATCGATTTCCATATTGAAAATAAAATTGTTACTTTAGCTAAACATCAGTGTTATAGTTTTGAAAAAAACATTGAGCATTACGTTACTGCTCATAAAAATTCTAGATTTTTGATAATTAGATAGTAAAATGCTAAAGAAAACACTTCCCCTTTTATTATTACTTTTAATAATTTCCAATAGTTATGCTCAATCTATAGAGGTATGTGCTACTTGCGATGTTAACTCACTCACCGATGCTATTGCTAAATCAAAACCACATGATAAAATAACAATAAAAAAGGGTACTTACTTAGAAAGTAATATTTTAATTGACAAGCCTTTACAAATAATTGGTGAGGGTAATCCAATAATTGATGGAGAAAAAAAAGGATATGTACTTATTGTAAAATCTGACAGTGTTTCTGTAACTGGACTGGTAATTAAAAACCCAGGGAAAAGCTATACCAAAGATTATGCAGCTGTTTATATTTCTCAGAGCAACCATTTTACTTTTGAAAACAATACCTTAGAGAGTGTCTTTTTTGGTTTTCTAATTGAAAAATCTCATCATGGAAAAATCGTTAAAAATCATGTTTCAAGTCAAGCGATAGATCAATCGGCGTCTGGTAATGGTATTCATTTATGGAATTGTTCAAATATGCTTATTGATGGAAATAAAGCTCATAATTTAAGAGATGGTATTTATTTAGAATTTACCAAAGAAACTAAGGTTACAAACAACCAAAGCTATGATAATATGCGTTATGGTTTACATTTTATGTTTTCAAACAATAACGAATACCATAACAATACGTTTACAAATAATGGTGCCGGCGTTGCTGTTATGTTTTCCAAATTTATTAAAATGACTGGCAACACATTTACCAAAAACTGGGGAACCGCGTCTTACGGATTACTTTTAAAAGAAATATATGATGCCGAAATTGAAAACAATACTTTTGAAGAAAATACCATTGGTATTAACGTAGAAGGGTCAACCAGAATAAATTATATTAAAAATAACTTTATAAGCAACGGTTGGTCTGTAAAAATTGCTGGAGCTTGTTATGCCAATATATTTAAGGAGAATAATTTTTTAAACAATTCTTTTGACATTTCATACAATAGCAATATGAATGATAATAAATTTGACAGTAATTATTGGAGTTCTTATACGGGTTATGATTTAGATAAAAATGGCATAGGTGACATTCCTTATCGTCCTGTAAAGTTATTCTCTTACATTGTAAACAAGACTCCAGAAACCATTATTTTATTGCGAAGTTTATTTGTAGATATTATCAATTTTTCAGAAAAAGTATCTCCAGTGTTCACACCTGATGAATTGGTAGACAGTTCACCATTAATGACCCCCATTAAATGATAGAAATAAAAAATTTATATAAAAAATTCGGAAAGGTTGAAGTCTTAAAAGGGCTAGATCTAACCATTAACCCCAATACTTCTGAAGGTGGCATTTTTGCAGTTTTAGGTCCTAACGGCTCCGGTAAAACGACATTAATTAAAAGTATTTTAGGTATGGTTATTCCCAATAATGGGGAAATAGAAATTCAAGGAAAAAGTGTCTTAAAAAAACATCAATATAGAAATAACATCAATTATTTACCACAAATTGCCAATTTTCCAAGTAATTTAAGCGTAAACGAATTGATTAAAATGGTTAAAAACCTAAGACCTAAACCTGCAGCTGATCAAGAATTTATTGATTTGTTTCGTTTAGAACCTTTTCTAGACAAAAAATTAGGCAATTTATCAGGGGGTACGAAGCAAAAAGTAAACATCCTATTGACTTTTATGTTTGATAGTGAACTTATTATCTTGGATGAGCCCACAACTGGTTTAGATCCAATTTCTTTACTCAATCTTAAAAAAATAATAGTAGCTGAAAAAGAAAAGGGTAAAATGATATTAATTACTTCGCACATTATGAGTTTTGTGGAAGAAATGGCTGATGAAATTGTGTTTCTATTAGATGGTAAAATCTATTTTAAAGGAACATTAGCTGCCATAAAAGAGCAGACCAAACAAACCGATTTAGAACATGCTATTGCAGCAATTTTAACAAAAGAAAATGTTTAAAATATTAAAATATAGTTTTTACGATTTAATGCGTAGCAGTTGGAGTTACGTATATTTTTTATTCTATTTAGGCTTAGGTTCTGTATTACTATTTTTAAATAATGACGTGTCAAAAGCGGTTATTACTTTAATGAATATTATTGTGGTACTAACACCGTTAATAGGAACCATTTTTGGTGTTATGTATTATTATAACTCCCGCGAGTTTACAGAGTTATTATTAGCCCAACCCTTAAAAAGATCAACCATTTTTATTGGTCAATATTTAGGAGTGGCTATTTCACTCTCTTTAAGTTTAGTGATTGGTTTGGGTATACCATTTTTAGCATATGGACTGCTACAATCATCAGAAATTTTTAATTTTTTATCGCTAATAATCGTTGGGGCATTTTTGACTTTTATTTTTGTGGCCTTGGCATTTAACATTGCTCTTTCTAACGAAAATAAAATAAAAGGTTTTGGTTATGCCATTTTAATGTGGCTGTTTTTAGCTGTAATTTATGATGGGTTATTTTTGATTTCTCTAGTGATGCTTCAAGAATATCCATTAGATAAATTCTCTTTAATAGCAACCATGTTTAACCCTATAGATTTATCGAGAATTTTAATACTTTTAAAATTAGACATCTCCGCCCTACTCGGCTATACAGGTGCTGTTTTTCAAAAATTCTTCGGTACAAACTTCGGTATGGTAATTTCTTTTAGTGTACTTTCGCTTTGGGTTGTTTTTCCTATCTTAAGAATATTGTTTAAATCAAAAAGGAAAGATTTTTAAACAACACCCAAAATTAAAAACCATATTACTCAAAATCAACTAAACCATGTCCAATTTTTTAAAATTAGTGCTACTTATTATTTCATTCTTCTTTATAAATTGTAAAAATGGTAAATCAGAAAAAGAAAACTTTGCTCAAAACAATACACGAGATATTGTAATCTCAGGTACAATGGATGCCGAATTGACTTCGCCACCGTTTGTCCCTGCTCCAGTGGGTAACAGAACAGCTAAGAAATTAATAGTAAATTTAGAAATAATTGAGAAAGAAGGTGTTTTATCTTCTGGGGTTAGCTATATGTATTGGACATTTGGTGGCACGGTACCTGGTAGTTTTATAAGAGCAAGGATTGGAGATGAAATACACTTTACACTTTCAAACCATCCCGATAATAAACTACCTCACAACATTGATCTTCATGCCGTTAATGGTCCTGGAGGTGGTGCTGAATCTTCTTTTGTGGCACCCGGTTATGAAAAATTATTTTCTTTTAAAGCTCTAAATCCTGGCTTGTTTGTTTACCATTGTGCCACAGCTCCTGTTGGAATGCATATTGCAAACGGAATGTATGGTTTAATATTAATTGAACCGGAAGGTGGTTTACCAAAAGTAGATAAGGAATATTATATTATGCAAGGTGAATTTTATACTCCTGGTGAAATTGGTGATCGTGGTTTACAACCCTTTGACATGAAAAGAGCGATAAAAGAAGATCCGAATTATGTAGTTTTTAATGGATCAACTGATGCCTTATTAGGTGATAAAGCTATTACCGCAAAGTCAGGAGAAACTGTTCGGCTATTTGTCGGTAATGGAGGACCAAATTTAACATCATCATTCCATGTAATAGGTGAAATTTTTGATAATGTAAATATAGAAGGTGGCAGTACTATGAATCACAACGTACAAACGACTTCAATTCCTTCTGGTGGTGCTGCCATTGTAGAATTTAAAGTTGATGTTCCTGGAAATCTTGTTATTGTTGACCATGCCATATTCAGGGCTTTTAATAAAGGAGCATTGGGAATTTTAAAAGTGGGTGGCGAAGAAGATAAACGAATTTATTCAGGGGTACGGCAAGAAGGTATTTACCATCCAGAAGGAGGAACTATACAAGAAATTCCGATTTCTAAAAGTGAGATCATCGAAACAGTTGTTAAAAAGACATTGGCGGAAAAAATAGAACATGGTAAAATAATATACAACAGTACATGTTTAGCTTGTCACCAAGGGGAAGGTCAAGGGATTAAAGGTGTTTTTCCACCCTTAGCTAAATCAGATTATTTAAATGCTAATGTTAGTAGAGCTATTGATATAGTACTTCATGGTAAGAGTGGTGAAATAAAAGTAAATGGAGAGAAATATAACAATATAATGCCTAAACAAACCTTAACCGATAATGAAGTTATGGACGTACTTAATTATGTATATAATTCTTGGGGCAACAACAAAACAGAAATTACTTCAGAAATGGTAGCTAAAGTTAAAGCTTCAATGTAGTTTGATAGTTTTTTTTAAAAAATAATAGCATAAATAAAGTGGGTAAAATTTTCTTCATATTTTCATTGTTAATGTTCTATTTAAGCAATGCTCAAAGCCAAATGGAAACAATAAAAAAGGGTTCATTTATCCCTCTTTATGGAGCCGTCGAAGCCGTGAAAATTAATACTTTTGAGATGGATGTTTATCCCGTAACCAATGCTGATTATTTAGAATTTGTAAAAAAATATCCAAAATGGCAAAAATCAGTAGTTATCAAATTGTTTGCTGATAAGAATTATCTTAACGAATGGGTTTCTGATACCATTTATAATGTTTCTTTTAAGCCCAACTCACCCGTGACCAATATTTCCTGGTATGCTGCAAAAGCGTATTGTGAATGTCAAAATAAACGTTTACCTACTATAGATGAATGGGAATATGTCGCCATGGCCAATGAATCACAAATTGATGCTCGGAAAGTTAAAAGCTATAATGATTATATTTTAAGTTGGTACGAAAAACCTAAAACCAATGTGAACGAAATTGGAAGTACTTATAAAAATTATTGGGGAATTTATGATTTGCATGGCTTGGTTTGGGAATGGACAGCTGATTTTAATTCAATAATGCTTGGTGGAGAGTCACGTGGCGACGGTGGTCAAGATTCCAATTTATTCTGTGGTAGTGCTTCTATTGGTGCAAGTGATTTAATGAATTATGCTGCTTTTATGCGATATGCTATGCGGAATAGTTTAAAAGCGAATAATACTTCGAAAAATTTGGGGTTTAGATGCGTAAAGTAGTTAACAGTCTACTGAAGGATAAAAAACGGATACTCATATTCAAACACAAAAAGTGAAATTATCATTTTTAATTACATCAATAGAATTCAAATTAACGAATACATGATTAAAAGTAAATTTTTTATTATCATTATATCCTTTTTATTATTATCTGCTTGTCATAATAAAAAAGAACAAGCCACTACCCTAGCCTCTTACGAATGTCCTATGCATTGCGAAGGTGACCAAACATACGAAGAACCAGGCAGCTGTCCTGTTTGTAAGATGGATTTAGTACTAGTTACTGATGATAAACCAATACTCGAAACTTCAAATGAAATTTCTGAAACTTCCATTTTTAACTTAACTTCGGATTGGAAAACACAGAATAACAAATCAATCAAATTAAAAGAACTGCAAGGTAAAACTTTAGTTATGGTAATGATTTATACGTCATGCCAAGCAGCTTGTCCTAGATTGGTTGCAGATATGCGTAATATTGAAAAGCAAATTCCAGTTGATCGACTAGATAATATAGCTTTTGTGTTTGTAAGTATTGATCCAGAAACAGATACTCCTCAAAAATTGAAAGCCTTTGCAAAAGAGAACAGGATGGACGATAACAGTCATATCTTTTTACAGGGTTCTTTGGCTGACGTTAGGGAATTTTCAAATGTATTATCGGTAAAATACAAGCAAATTTCTCCACTCGATTTTTCACATTCTAATATCATTAGTGTATTTGATAAAAATGGAGAATTGGTAAAACAACAAGAAGGCTTAGGTGTTGATAATAAAGCAATTGTTTCTGAAATTATTCAAACTTCAAAATAGACAATTACGAATATTATTAAACTGTCTTTTATTTTGGTTACATCACAAATAACCCTTCCCTATACCTTTTAAAAAAATCTTTATACTCGTATATAAAATATGATTAAAGTCATATTTTATTAAATTCTCACAGTTTACTTTTACCAAAATTCATAAAAAGATAATAATATCTTTTTATACTCTAACTTAATATGTCAACTATATTATAATTATCAAAAAATAATTAATAATTAGTTATTTAAGTAAAGTACAAGGTTGAAGTAACTAAGGAGTCCAATGATTATGAAGAATACGATGCAAAACATAACAGTATTGATGAAAATCAGGCTTTACAAGTCCAAAATAGTAGAAATATAAATTCTTAGTCTCTTGACATGGAAGTACAATCAAAATTATTATTAGATTTTGCAAAGCTGTTGCATAGAAAAATCCTTAGTTAAGTTATAAAATAAAACACCAATATTAATTAAAGAAAATATGAATTCATTTTTACCAATTGTAGAAAACTTGCCTATAGGGCATCCTGTGAAAGTTTATTATGAAGAAAGTAATTTAATTGAGAAGATTTTATCTGAATTAGTTGAAGCAGATCCGTCAGAAGATTTTCAAAAATATTTTAACATCTTTAATCAATTAACCACCATCGAAAAACGATTTTCAAGAAAAGAAAATCAATTATTCCCATATCTTGAAAAATATGACTGGAAAGGACCAAGTCAGGGAATGTGGTCTTTTCATGATACTTTACGCTCTCAAATAAGATTGCTTAATGACTATAATGCAAATAAAAATATAGAAAAGATAACGATCAATATTCCTTATTTAATAGATGGTATAAAACGTTTATTAGCCATTGAGGACGCTAAATTATTTCCAAATGCAATGGAACTCCTTACCGATGAAGATTGGAAAGAGTTTTTTGAAGGTGATGAAGAAATTGGTTGGATGTTGACTCAAAAACCTTTGCCCTATCCTCCAATTGTAGAAGAAAAATACGTGCATCCAAGCGATGATTTCACACAACGTGAATTGTCTTTTTCATTGGAAAACACTTCACATTATGACGAGGGCTATATGACCCCTGAGCAAGTAAACCTACTTTTGCGGTTTTTACCTGTTGACATTACCTATGTCGATGAAAATGACAAGGTCATATTTTATAATAGGGGTGATAAAAGAGTTTTCCCACGCAGTAAAGGTATAATTGGACGTGAAGTCCGATTTTGTCATCCACCTAAAAGTGTTGATATGGTATTGAGAATTGTGGATGAATTTAGAAATGGCACCAAAAATGAAGCAGAATTTTGGACAAACTTCAAAGATAGGCTAATCCACATAAGATATTTTGCAATTAGGGATAATGATAAAAACTATAAAGGAGTTATTGAAATGTCTCAAGATGTTACTGATATACAAAAGTTAGAAGGACAGAAGCGTTTATTAGATTGGGATTAAGATTCCACAATGAGCAGTGATCAATTTAAATGATAATTAGCTTAGTGTAATGGCTTGTTTGAACTATCAAATTATTATTGGTGATTTTAATATTATCGAATAAAAAGATGCTAATAATCAGATTTTTAGTGCTACTAAATACTAATATTTTAATTGCCAAATGTTTCTTAAATAAGTAAAAACATGATGATTATCATGTTTTTACTTATTTGTTAATTCTACTTTTGACTTTGCTAGGTTTATACAAATTTTAATCATAAAACATGACAAAAGCACATTCTTTTCATATACCTGTTATGGGTATCGGTTACACTATAGACACTCCTTATAAAGTTGCTCATTTAGGCATCGATTCCGTTATTTCTTTAGTGGATGACATTTTACTTGAAAAACTCAGGAAAATGTATAGTGAAAAACTCGAAATTCCATATACTGCAATTACTGATAAAATTAATGATTTCAGAGCCAAACGAATTACGTCTTATTTAAATATGATGAATAATTTGGTCGATAAAAAATTTGAAGAATTAAAGAATTCAGCCGCTGATGTAAAAGATTATTTTAATCGGTTACCAGATAGCTCATCCATAAAAAAAGAGTTTAAAAAAATTACAGCGAATCATTTTAACTTGGATGATATAAGAACATGGATTGACACTACGATTACCAAAGGTAGTATAGATGTTAATATCATGACCAAGGTTGACAAAGACAATTATATTGGTGACGAAAAATTACCTATTGAATTTAATGATGCTCATGCTGCCTTAAGAGGTTTTGCCGAAAGCGATTTAAATGCCTCTGTAATTCTTTCTGCTGGTATGAACCCTAGACTTTATGCTTATCTTGAAAACTTTGACGCATTTTATCCAAATGAAAAAGGTGAAGTTGACAAAAAGGTTGTTTTAAAAGTTAGCGATTATCGTTCTGCATTAATTCAGGGTAAATTTTTAGCAAAAAAAGGAATTTGGGTTTCAGAATATCGCGTTGAGTCCGGCTTAAATTGTGGTGGACATGCATTTGCAACTGATGGTAATTTATTAGGCCCAATATTGGCAGAATTTAGAGACCATAAACAAGAAATTACGCAAACAGTTCATGAACTCTTAATAAAAACGTTAGCGGATAAAAACAAAACCGTCCCAAAAGAACCTTTAGCTTTAAAAATAACAGCACAAGGTGGTGTTGGCACCTCTGAAGAGCATGACTTTTTATTAGATCATTACAAAGTTGATTCTGTAGGATGGGGTACGCCATTTTTACTAGTTCCAGAAGCTACAACCGTTGATATTGATACCTTAGAAAAATTAGAAGACGCAAAAGAAAAAGATTTATACTTAAGTAATATCTCTCCTTTAGGAGTTCCTTTTAATAACCTGAGAGGAAATACAAAAGATGAACAAAAGTTTAAAAATATCGCAAAAAATAGACCTGGAAGTGCATGCCCAAAAAAATACGTAGCCTTAAACTATGAGTTTGATGAAAAAGGCCTGTGTACAGCTTCCAGACAATATCAGCATTTAAAACTGAAGAGCTTAGAAGAGCAGAATTTATCAGAAATTGAACATGAAAAAGAATATACTAAAATTATAGAAAAATCTTGTGTTTGTGTTGGGTTAGGAACCTCTTCTTTATTGAGCCATGGTGTAGAAACTAAAAAAGAAGGCACTGGTGTTTCTATTTGTCCTGGTCCTAATTTGGCGTATTTCTCTGATAAAATGAGTCTAAAAAACATAACTGACCATATTTATGGAAGAGCAAACATGATTTCTAGATCTGATAGACCTAATATGTTTATTAAAGAACTGAATATATATATTGAATATCTTAAAAACAAATTAGAAGAAACGGCAACTTCTATGGATGCCAAACAAGAAAAGTATTTTAAGAAATTTAGTAATAACCTAAATGAAGGAATTACCTATTATCACAATTTATTTAATTCAGTTACCGCAAATTTTAGAGATGCAAAGGTTTCTATTTTCAATGAACTTGAAACGAGTAAACGTAACTTGAAACAAATTGTAACTGATATAGACCAAATAAAAGAAAGTATGCTGGAAAAAGCATAATTATAATAAAAATATCAATCCCCTTTTGTATACTGTACAGTAGGGGATTTTTTTAGTTATCAATCAAATCCAAATTATAAAAACCTCCACAATTGGATTTTCTATTCTTTGAAAATTGGGTTATTAAATAGGCCGTTGTTATTAGGTTTCTTAATTCGCAAAGGTCTATAGATAATTCGGAATGATCATACAATCTTTTATTGTCTTCATACAAGCCTTTTAGCCTTCGTTCTGCTCTTAACAATCTTTCATCAGATCGTACGATACCTACATAATTACTCATTATTGTTTTAACTTCTGCCCTATCGTGCGTAATTAATATGTTTTCCATATTCTTAACAACACCACTATCATTCCAAACGGGAATATTATCTGGCATGTTCACCTTTACATACTTTTTAGATACATTTAAAAAAGCTCGGTGTGAATACACAAGAGCTTCTAATAATGAGTTTGATGCTAATCTGTTTGCACCATGTAAACCTGTTCTCGAAACCTCTCCACAAGCATATAAATTTTTGATTGATGTTTTTGCTTTCTTATTTACATTTACGCCTCCACATATATAATGTGAAGCAGGTACTACGGGTATAAAATCGTTGCGAATATCAATACCTAAAGAGGCACATTTCTCTGTAATATTTGGAAAATGGGCTTGAAATTTTTCAAAATCTAAATGCGTGCAATCTAAATATACATGGGCCGCACCACTCCTTTTCAATTCATTATCAATAGCTCTAGCCACAATATCTCTAGAAGCTAATTCTTCACGATCGTCATAACGATGCATAAATTTTTGCTTCTTAAAATCTCTTAATTTAGCACCAAAACCTCTAACGGCTTCAGAAATTAAAAATGCCGGATATTCACCTGGGTTATACAAGGCGGTTGGATGAAACTGAATGAACTCAACTTCAGATATTTCAGCTTTTGCCCTATAGGCTAATCCTAATCCGTCTCCTGTTGCTACTTCCGGATTTGTAGTCGTGGTATAAACCTGCCCACTTCCTCCTGTTGCTAACAAGGTGAATTTAGACACAAATGTTTTTACAACATTGGCTTTAGCATCCAAAACATAAGCTCCAAAACATGATAATTTAGAATTTCTTTTCGTTTTTTTCTTTTGAACTTGATGCTCTGTAATTAAATCAATGGCATAGTGATAGGTCAAGTAATTGATATTATCAGCTTCTTTAACTTGTTTAATCAAAGCCCGTTCTATTTCGCCACCAGTAATATCTTTATAATGTAAAACTCTATTTTGTGAATGACCACCTTCTTTACCTAAGTCAAAAGTTCCTTTCTTATTAGTATCAAATCTCGTACCCCAATCAATCAATTCTTGAATTCTGGTCGGAGCATCTTTTATAACCATACGCACCACCTTTTCGTCACACAAGCCATCTCCTGCAACCAACGTATCTTCAATATGTTGCTCAAAAGTATCTACTGATTGATTATAAACAGAAGCAATTCCGCCTTGAGCATATTTGGTGTTAGATTCATCTATCTCATTTTTTGTAATAATAGTAACGGTGGCATCTTTATATTTTTCAGCTATTTTTAAAGCAAAACTTAATCCTGAAATACCAGAACCCAATACCAAAAAATCCGTTTTATACAATTCTGTATTACTTTTCATTTGAAATTACTTAGATAATTCTAACATTCTATTAATTGAAACTATGGCTTTTTTACTTAGGTCTTTGTCAACTTCAATAGCTGGTAATTCATACTGCATACATAAATATAATTTCTTCATGTTATTCATTTTCATATACATACATTCACTACAGGCACAGGTATTATCTTCTTTAGCCGGAGCTGGTATAATCTCTTTATCAGGATTATCTAACATCATTTGATATAAAATACCCGCCTCTGTGGCTACAATAAATGTTTTTTTATCGCTATTCTTTACATGATTTAACAAACCTGATGTAGAACCAATATAAGAGGCTGTTTTTAAAATATGAGCTTGAGATTCTGGATGAGCAATAATTTCAGCCGTTGGATGCTTTTGATAGAGTGTAATTAACTTTTCAACAGAAAATGCTTCATGAACCATACAAGCACCATCCCAAAGTAACATTTCTCTACCAGTTTCCTTATTTAAATAAGCACCTAAATTTCTATCGGGTGCAAAAATAATGGGTTGGTCCAAAGGAATAGAATCAACTATCTTTTTCGCATTAGAAGAGGTACAAACAATATCACTTAAGGCCTTAATTTCTGCCGAACAGTTTATATAAGTAACCACAATATGATTTGGATGCTCTTTTTTGAATGCTGCAAATTCTTTTGGCGGACAACTATCTGCCAATGAGCAACCCGCTTTTAAATCGGGTAATACCACTTTTTTGGTTGGATTTAAAATTTTAGCGGTTTCCGCCATAAAATGTACCCCAGCAAAAACAATCATATCTGCATCAGTTTCAGCGGCCTTTTGAGCTAAATACAAGCTATCACCAACAAAATCTGCTATGGCCTGAATTTCATCAATTTGATAATAATGAGCTAGGATTACGGCATTCTTTTCTTTTTTTAATCTTTTTATTTCAGCTACATAATCAATATTTGGTGTATTTATTTCTAAAAACCCCTTATTCTCTAAGTTTCTCTTTGCGTGTTCTAAAATCTCCATAGTTCAATTTTATCGTATTTTTTTTGATGCTCCACAAAGATAGTTTTTGTTTATAAGGTTGACAATTTATTTACTTTAGAAAAAAAACTTACATAATTTATAGCAATCTCATTTCATAAATTAGTTAGGGATATTAATGTCTATTTCACCACTATGTTCTTCCCTTTTTTGTAAATTTACACCTCACAAATTTGATTATTTTATATAATATTTGATGTAGATTATATGCTCGAAAAAACACATGCCCCTCTTACATTAACCAAAGAGGAAATGCAACAATATGGTTATAAAGTTGTAGATTTAATTGTTTCGCATTTTGGAGACTTAAGCTCAGCAAAAATAGTTAGTCTTGCTGATAGAAAACAGATGGATGAACTCCTTCAACAACCTATCCCCAATAAACCCAGCTCACCAGAAAAAGTGCTACAAGATGTTGTCGATAATGTTTTAACCAATGTAGACTTTTTAACACATCCTAAGTTTTACTCGTTTGTTCCTAGTCCAAGTAATTTTATTAGTGCCATGGCAGACGCTATTGCTTCCGGGTTTAACATTTTTTCTGGTGGGTGGTCAAATTCTCCAGCAGCAGCAGAATTAGAAATTGTAGTGATCAACTGGTTTTTAGAAATGTTTCATTTTCCTGTTGTAGAAGGCGGCGGTATTTTAACCAGTGGTGGCTCAATGGCAAATTTAACAGCCTTAACTACTGCAAGGCGTATAAAATGTAAAAACGATTATTCAAAAGCCACCATATATCTATCTGATCAGGCTCATTCTTCGAACATTAAAGCAATTAGGGTATTAGGTTTTAAGGAACAACAAGTACGGATAATTCCTACAGACATGGAATTCAAAATGTCTTTAAATAAACTTAAAAACGCCATTGCTAAAGATAAAATTGAAGGTAATAAGCCCTTTTGTATCATAGCTTCAGCGGGCACAACAAATACAGGTACTGTTGATCCCTTAGAAGAAATAGCCGATATCTGTGCCAAAGAAAATTTATGGATGCATGTTGATGGTGCTTATGGTGGAGCGGCAATTTTAGCTGACAAAGGAAAAACCTATTTAAAAGGCATTGAAAGAGCAGATTCTCTTACGGTAGATCCTCATAAATGGTTTTTTCAACCTTATGAAATTGGATGTCTTTTGGTGAAAAATCACAAATGGTTAAGTAAAACGTTTAGCGAGAAACCCGTTTACTTACGAGATATTGAAGGAAATGAATCTGAAATAAATTTTTATGATCATGGTATTCAATTAACACGTGGTTTTAGAGCGTTAAAACTTTATATGTCTATAAAAACGTTTGGGTTAGACCAATTTAAAGAAGCCATACAGTCAGGTATTTCACTTACCGAAAATGTAGAAGATTTCTTACGAAAAAGTTCAAAATGGGAAGTAGTTTCACCTGCAACATTAGCCATTATTAACTTTAGGTGTAATCCGATTGAACAAAACTTAACTGAAAAAGAATTAGATGCGTTAAATCAGTATATCTCCAAAGAAATATTAAATTCTCACAGTGCTGTTTTGGTGACTACTATTTTACAAGACCAAGTTGTATTGAGAATGTGTCTTATTAACCCGAGAACTACACTTGACGATATAAAAGACACGCTTAATTCTTGCGAAAAATTTGCGACAACATTTATAAAAAATATGACACATGAATCTATATAAATATTTATTCTTTTTAACATTAATTGCAATAGTTGGCTGTACAAAAAAGTCTATAAAAATTCCTGTACTAAATGTTGCGGGTATTCAAGATACTATTTATGACAATTCTCAAATTTGGATTTTTGCGGAAGAAAAAGATGGTGATACCATTGCTACATTAAATAGAAAAAATAGTATTGCTACGACAAGTTGGATCTATAATATTGACAAAAGCTTACCCATGTCTTTGGTGGTGCCTTATTTACAGAAGCTTACAGAAAAAAGAGAAAAGCCTGCTTTACATGAAAAAGATGAAGACGATTTTAATTACTTCTCTTATGTAGATTCTGATGCGAACCTCTTATCTATGGTTAAGTTTGATGTTATTTATTATGATACTAGTAAAACGATGGATACCAATAAATTTGTAAAAGATACTTTAAATAAACATGTTGTAATAAATTATAATCAAAATGGTTTGGCTATAAATGACAGCGTAATTTCAATAAACAATTTGAACAACTATTTTGTAAAACGATCACCAGAAAAGGAAATAAATGTCCACTTAACTTTTGATAAAGATATAAAATATAATGACTATTTACTTTTAAAAGCTCGCTTGCAAAATAGCAACAACATTAAGCTTGACACCATTGAATTTGTAAATTAAATACTAATTATATTTACGGATAGTTCAAGTATGCTTGTATAATTGTTGTATGTCATTTAAAAAATCATAATTAGAATATTATATTTATATGCTAAAACATATAAATTAATGTTTTAGCATCAAATTATATCTAATTGCATATAATTTAATATATTTGTTTAATATTATATTTAAAAGCATATAATGAAGCAATTAGCAGAGTTTGTCAAAGAACGGAGAAAAGAAGTTAATCTGACTCAGAAAGAATTCGCTGAACGAGCAGGAGTAGCACTAACTGTAGTGCGTAAAATCGAACAGGGTAAAACGAATCTAAATATGGATAAGGTAAATCTAGTTCTTAATATGTTTGGACATGAATTAGCTCCTGTTAATAGTAAAAAACGGGCTGAATGAGAAAGGGAAAGGTATTTTATAAAAACCATTTGGCTGGCATTATTACGGAGACGAATGAGGGCGAATATGAATTTCAATATAACAATCAATACGCCAAAGATCATCCAAATGACTTCATTACGTTCACTATGCCAGTTAGAGAGAAGCCATATAAAGAGAAGCGACTCTTTCCTTTTTTTGAAGGATTGATACCTGAAGGGTGGTTGTTAGATATAGCTTCCAAAAACTGGAAAATCAATAAAAATGATCGTATGGGATTACTTCTGACCTGCTGTCAGAATTGTATCGGTGCAGTAAGTGTGGAACCTATAACAGAAGAAGAAAATGAAGCATAAATGCTTATATTGTTATGAACCTGTTGAAAATGAACTGGACTTTCACGAAAAGTGTTCAATTGAATTCTTTGGAACACCAACATCTCCTAAAATTGAATATTCGCTTGACCAAATGGACGAACTTGCGAAAAATGTCGTAGAGCGAAGTATTGCTATCCCAGGAGTTCAGCCGAAACTATCTATGTCTATGGTCAAAGAAACCAAGGAGAATTCGGATACACGACTGACTGTAGTTGGTGCATTAGGTGGACAATTTATATTTAAACCACCTACTGACAGATTTCCAGAAATGCCTGAAAACGAACATGTAACAATGCGAATAGGTGAAGCTTTAGGAATTCGAGTAGTACCATCATCATTGATTCGAATTTTATCTGGAGAACTTTCCTATATAACTAAACGAGTTGACCGAACAGAAACTGGAGAAAAAATCCACATGCTCGATATGTTTCAGATCACTGAAGCATTTGATAAGTATAAAGGTTCAATGGAGAAAATTGGAAAAGCATTAGACCACTATTCTAGTAACACATTGCTTGATAAAACCTTTTTCTTTGACTTAGCTCTTTTCTCCTTTTTAACGGGAAATAGCGATATGCACTTAAAGAACTTCTCGATGATCGAAAGCCCTTCTGGTTGGATTTTGTCTCCTGCCTATGATCTTTTGAATGTTGCAATTGTGTTTCCAGAAGATACAGAAGAACTTGCACTGACAATAGTTGGGAAGAAAAAGAAGTTAAAACGTGAACACTTTGAACAGTTCGCAGAAGGATTAGGATTAACTCCTAAACAAATTAAAGGAGCTTTTAATCGAATGATAAAGAATAAATCAAAAGCATTCAATTGGATTGATCGATCGTTTCTATCAAATGAAATGAAAACTGCCTATAAAGAGTTGCTAAAAAGTAGATACAAACAATTAGGACATAAAGAATAAGACGAAACCACTACTACCACTATCATCCATTGTGTCAGTAGCTAAGCTTTGGGCTTTTACCAAAAATTGCTATTTTTGAACCATGGCTTAATTCTCTTGGAATAGTCCATGCAAGATCCGATAATTCCACAACAAACCAAATTCATAGACGTTACAGACAATCATAACAAATCAATAATTGATGATAAAGATAAAGGATATAGGAACATTTGAAAGTGTTCCACAAATTGTTGAAAATATAATTAACAGCAATTTAGAGGCCTTAAACGAGCACTCAAACCAAGGCTGGGATATTGAAAAGTTAATTGTAATAGATGAATATATAGAAGAAACACCACTTGATTTAGCCTTAATTATGAACGCCTTTGAATCAGTCAAATGGCTTGTAAAAAAAGGTATTGACCTCAATAGAAAAGAGAATCCAAGTTTTTTGAGAGCAGTGCGATATTGTAATGAAGATATTATTAAATATGTCGTTGCACATGGAGCAAAAGTTAACCTTGTTAATAATGTTAAATCAGATGCATTTGAACAAGCCCTTTATGGGAAGCAATTTAAGCACCTTCCACTAATACATGAATTAGGCTATTCCGTTAGTGCATATGGAGGAAAGGCTTTTCGCAAAGTTGTGAGCGACCAAAACTACAAGGCCATTGATTTTTTTATAACAAATGGAGTTGATATTAATTATAATGAACCTGATATGGTTTATTCCTTTAAACCAACCCCTTTGTGCGTAGCAGCCAGGTATGTAGATTTAAAAATGTGTAAATACTTGATTAATCAAGGTGCTGATGTAACCATCGCTGAAAAAGACGGCATGCGACCTTATAGTATTGCCATAGAAAAAGGAGACGCTGAAATGGCAACATATTTCAAATCATTAGAGCCAGCTGAATATCACAACTTACAGAATAAGTTAGAGGAGTTAAAGCCTTACAAATTACCCAAAGATTTAATTGATTATCTGAGTGGCGATAATTTACATTTAGAATTACCGGATAGCGATTTTGAGTTCTTTGATTTCTTTTCACTTACTGATACCGTTCCTTTTAAATTTGGAAGAAAAAAACTGTTAAGAATCTCTAAAACATCAGGAGATTATGATCATCTCATGCTTGTATGGAATCCTAAAACAAAAAAAATTGCTTTCTATGATCTGGAACATGAAGAATTGACTGATTTATGTAATTTTAAAGAGTTTTTTAAAAACCCTGATTTCCATTTAGAAAAAATATTCTAATAAAAGACAGCCTATAAATATGTATAATTTAAAATAACCCAATCTCTTGAGCTTCATAATTCAAGAAAAAAACTATAGTAAGTATAACGAATATAAACGCTCCCGAAGTATCGGGACGTTTATACAAATGTTGTGTGCAATAAATAGTATAAATTAAAAAAAGAATATATAAAATGAATTTGAAATTATACTTTATCCTTTTTTATGTTAGTTGTTTTTCACAGAAAGAAAATAATTTAATTGAAAATGATAAACTAAAATTAAATTACATCTATCATAAAGATGGCGAAGGAATAAACCCTACTTATTTCTTTGACTTTATAATTTATAAAAACGGAAATAAAATTCAGGTAATTAAAAATTTGGAAGCATATCCAAAAGCTTATTTTGAAGATCTAAATTTTGACGGGATAACAGATATACGTATTTCAGCTGGTGCATCTAGAAACCCATACAATGCATATTCTTATTTTTTTATATATAACCCAAAGACTAAAAAATTTGAAGACAGAAAAGAATACAAGGAAATCTCAAGACCAAAATATGATAGTAAAAAAAGAGAGATAACTTCAATTCATTATGAGAAATATGGTAACAAACAAGTTGTAAAGAAATTTAAAATATTCAAAAACTCAATACGAAAAATTAGAATGTTTAGTATTTATGATGGATGGGAAATTGGATGGATGAATAAGAGAATTAGAGAGGAATATGATTACACAAAAAATATTTTAATAAAATATATCGAAGATAGAGATGGTGTTTTAAACCAAACAAAAGAAATTTATAAGCTAAAAGGGGAATCAAAGACTTTAATTGAAAAGATTATTACTGTAGAATATCTTTGTGCACTTTGTCCTGATGGAGAAACAAAATCTTATACTGAATATTGGAAAATGAAAAATTCAAAATTAAAATTTATAAAAAAAACGGAAAAACTGACCAAATTCAATATAGACTTCAAGTTTATTGAACATAATGAGGAAAGTATATATAAATAATATTACTACGGACTCTCTCCTATTAGTGATTAATAACCTTAACAATATTATTTTTAAAAAATACTGCAGTTAACAAAGTACTGCAGTAAAAAACATCAAAAAACACCCTTTTTTCACAACACATTTTCACCATAAGTATGACCTAAATCTTCTATTTGCTTTATTACCATTTTATTGCTACATTTGAAAGGCTGTCGCTAAATAAAACCCTACTCCAACCCTATTGAAGTGCTGTTCTCTTTAGCTTCGTAATTACAATAAAAAAATGATAACGAGTAAAACGTCCCGATACTTCGGGAGCGTTTATACAATTGTTACCATACATTAGATGAAACGCACCATATTTAAAATAATTGGAATAATTTTAATTATATATTTCTTTGTATCATATGCTTTTCCTAGATTTATTGCTGTACCATTCGCAGCTTGGAATTCTCAACAAGTATGGAAAGAAATTGAAAAAGAACATTTAGAAAATCAAAAAACAGACTATTACGAAATAATTGGAGTTTACGAATATCAATCGGAAAATAAAGAAGAAAATCATTCCATTTTTATTGACACTATTGACACCAAATTAGTTGGGTTTTATTTCGGAACTGAAGATGGAAAAGGACACGGAGTTTTTCATTACGGAAATCCACTCTTAAATTTTAAACTGACTGAAAATATAATCGAGTTTGAAATTGGACAAAGAGAATTATTTGAAGCGACTCGAAATAAAGTTTATAAAGTAGACGAAAAACCTAAAAAAGAAATCAAAGTCGGAATTTCAAAAAGTCTATTAAAGTTTTCTGGAGAATTGACTGAATTTGGATTTATATTAAATTGCGAATCTAAATTTAAAGATTGTTGGGAAGATAAAATGAAATTTAAGAAAGTTCACGATTTATAAAAAATAACGATTTGCCAACACCACCTATATGCCATTAATTTGGGCATATTTACTGGGTTTTGGGCAATGGCTATTAAAATATTTTTTCTTCAAACAACTCATGCTCTTAGTAGGTATTGTTCTGGGAAACGCAAGGGCTACGTAAAAAAATATTTTAAAAGCGAAAAGGTCTGTGTTTAATCTATTAACTTTATTGCTTAATCAAAGAAAATTAACGACATATAGCCAAACGTTGTAAGTAATTTGACCAATGACAATCTACAATATTAACGGAAGAAAAATAAAAGACTGGAAATCCTTTCATCGTGAATTTAAAAAGGAATTGAATTTTCCAGATTATTATGGCGAAAATATGGATGCTTGGATTGATTGTGTGGATGAATTGAGTGAAAAACCAACGCTGATTAATATTAAAAACGGAAAAGTTTTAAAAGAGAACTCGCCTGAAATATTTGAAGCGATTTTAGAGTGTTCTGCTTTTGTAAATCACAGAAAATTGGATGTTGGAGAAAAACCAAACTTAATAATTTCAACAGAATATTAAAGAAAATGGCATTTAAAAGACCAAAGATTATTGGAACAATGAAAATTCAAAGAATGATGGCTGGAAATTTAGCCGTAATAAATGATATAAAAAATGCACCAAATAAAATAATAGTTCAATGTGATGATTGGGAACACGGAGAAGAAATTATTGAAAGAATAAAAAACGCTAAATTTGGAGACATACTACACTTTTAAAAAAACTACTTACAACACAGGTAATCGTTGGACAAGTATCAAAAATGACATATTGAACAAATAATCGGCTTGATTGTAGCTGTTTTAATGGACGTTATAATTTTTCGCACTACTAATTTCAACTTTTTTAAGGAGATTGTACCACCTTGTTTTGCACTTAAGAAGTACCGTGCTAAAAACAACCAAAACACACTCTTTTTCACACTACATTTACACCATAGTTACTCCCCAACGCTTCTATTTGTTTTATTGTCTTTTTATTGCTACATTTGAAAGGCTGTCGCTAAATAAAACCCTACTCCAACCCAATTGAAGTGCTGTTCACTTTAGCTTCGTTATTATAAAAAAAAACGATAACAAGTAAAACGTCCCGATACTTCGGGAGCGTTTATACAATTGTTAGCACCAATTAGAACTCAACAAATCAATGAGAGGCAAGAATGTCGTAAAAATGTCGCATTTATACCGTTATCAAAATGATAGTTTCATAAATAGTTTTGTCAAACATAAACTTAATTATTTATGAATAAAATTGGACAAAAAATAAGAAACGTTAGAAAGAAAAAAGGGCTATCTCAAGAAGAATTAGCTGAATCTGCAAAAATCAATTTGAGAACAATTCAACGGATTGAAAATAACGAAAGTGAACCGAGAGGAAAAACTCTGAATTTAATTTGCCACGTTTTAGACATAAGGGCAGAAGACATTCTGGACTATGGAAAGCAAACTGACAAAAGTTATTTAATTTACTTTCATTTATCCGTGTTATTCGGTCTTATTATACCAACTGGTAATATTGTTATTCCCTTTATTTTATGGATAACAAAAAAGAATAAAATAATTGATTTGGAAGCCATTGGAGCAAACCTTCTGAATTTTCAGATTATTTGGACTTTTCTAGCTTTTACATCATTAATAATTGGTTTATTTATGAGAATTATACATTTCGAAATTGGGCCTGGAAATTTAATATTTTCATTTTGCATTTGGATAATTTTATCTATTGTAAATATTATTTTATCTATAACTTTTGCAAATAAAATTAGAAATGGAAAAATCGGAAATTTTTATCCGAACATAATTAAATTTATAAAATAACTGGTGCTAACACCAGTAATCGTTGCACAAGCATCAAAAATGACATATTGACCAAATAATCGGCTTGATTGTAGCTGTTTTATGAGACGCTATAATTTTTCGCACTACTAATTTCAACTTTTTTAAGGAGGTTGTACCGGCTTGCTTTGCACCTAAGAAGCACCGTGCTAAAAACAACCTACCACACCATTTTTTCACACTACACCTTAACCATAGTTACTACACAACTATTCTATTTGCTTTATTGTCTTTTTATTGCTACATTTGAAAGGCTGTCGCTAAATAAAACCTTACTCCACCCCAATTGAAGTGCTGTTCTCTTTAGCTTCATTATTACAAGGACAAAACTATAACGAGTAAAACGTCCCGATACTTCGGGAGTGTTTATACAATTGTTAGGCAATATTTGAAAAAAGAATGAACGAAGACTTGAGAGAAAAAATATTATCCGACTTGAATGGTCGGAATTATCAAGAATCAACTGTAAAAAATTACTCAAGTCAGTTATTCCAATTGTTCGACTATTATTCGTCAATTAATCCTTTGGATATAACAAACAAACAGGTTAGCAAATATGCCCAATCCCTAATCACCCAAAAAAAATCAAGGTCTACAGTCAAAACACTTATTTACGCTTGTAACTTCTTTTTTGACGAATTAAATAATAAAAAACACGGATTATATAAGTTCAAATTACCACCCGAAAAACCAAAAAAGGCAGAATTTTTCACTCAAAGCGAAATCTTGGAACTTATTGAGACCAAGCAAAACTTAAAACATAAGTCCATAATTCTATTAATGTATTCAAGTGGATTAGAGATTGGAGAATTATTGAATTTAAAAGTAGAAAATATCAGGTCAAAGGAAAAAAGACCAAACATTCAGGTTCACGATAATAAAGGACAAATTAAAAGAAAAGCATTTCTATCTAAAAGAGTTCTTCCGACTTTAAGAGATTATTATTTTGCTTATGAACCAACTAATTGGCTCTTTTATAGTCCAGATGATAAAAACAAACAATACTCACCTACAAGTGTGAGGAAAATGATTGATACTTCTGTAAAGGAACTTAATATGAGTCCATTACTCAAGTCTAAATCAATTAGACATTCTTATATCAAGCATTTAAATGAGCTCGGAGTTCCTTTAATAAAAATTTTAGGGAGTCTTTCTTTAGAATCGTATGATACTCATTTAAAGTATTCCAAATTAATTCACGGAACTGATGAAATATATTTTTCGCCTCTTGACAAACGTTTAAACGAAGAAATACAAGTTGAAGATTTTAAAGACCTTGAACATCTTGTGTTTGAATTAGAAGACAAAAACGAAATTGATTACTTAATGGAAGGATTAGATTGTTTCAGATGTGGAGCATTAAGAGCAGGAGTCATTTTTATTTGGTCTGCTTCAATAAAAAACATTAGGCAGAAGATAATAGATTCCACAAAATTAGTTGAAATAAACAAGGAACTTCAAATCATTGAACCTAAAGCTAAAAAAATAAAAAATGTAGAGAGTTTTGAATTTATAAAAGATGAAACTACTCTTCATTTAAGTCAAAAAGTAGGTCTTTACGACAAATTTGAAAAGAACGAACTAATTAATAGTTGTCTAGGTTTAAGAAATAAATGCGGACATCCTTCAAATTATAAACCGGAAATTCAGAAAGTAAAGGCATTTGTCGAAGACATTTTGAACTTGGTGTATAAAAAAAACATTGCCTAACACCAGTAATCGTTGCACAAGTATCAAAAATGACATATTAACCAAATAATCGGCTTGATTGTAGCTATTTAAAGAGACACTATAATTTTTTTCAACTAGATTACCACCTTGTTTTGCACTTAAGAAGTACCACGGTAAAAAACAACCAAAACACACTCTTTTTCACACTACACTTACACCATAGTTATTAACCAATTCTTCTATTTGCTTTATTACAATTTTATTGCTACATTTGAAAGGCTGTCGCTAAATAAAACCCTACTCCAACCCAATTGAAGTGCTGTTCTCTTTAGCTTCTTAATTCAAGAAAAAACTATAATAAGCATAACGGAAATAAACGCTCCCGAAGCATCGAGACGTTTAGCCAACCTTACAAGAGAATTAAACACATTGCGTTTATACAATTGTTGGCAAACATTAAAAAAAACTGAATGGAATACTACCCTTTAAAAAAACTTAAAGAAAAAGTTGAACTATCAAAGCAGGAATCTGACTTAAGCTATTTTTATGAGTTATTAAATTATGCAGAATTTCTTACAAAGAACATTACACTTTTTCTTGTGTCTACGATAAACGAAGATTCAGAAAGAACAAAATATCGTTATCAATATAATTTATGTAGAGCGAATGCTTTAGGTGATTTTTCAAAGGCCATTGATGATATAGTAATTGGACCAGCTTCACAATTAATGACATCAAACATTAGAGACTATGAACTTAAGGAATTAACGCAAAGATGCAGTAAAGGTGATTGGCAATATGATTGCCAAGTACTAATGGATGAATGTCTTTCAATATTTAAAATTGAGCATAATAAATTATCTACTAAAAGCCCATTGAGAAACTGGTTTATTTTATTAACACAGTTGAGAAATAAAACCAAAGGACACGGAGCTCCAAATATTGATTGTTGTAATCAAGCTTGTCCCAAATTAGAAAAATCAATTGAACTAATTACTGATAATTTTAGTGCATTTAAAAGGACTTGGGCATATTTACATCAAAATCTATCAGGAAAATATAGAATTTCTCATCTAACACAAGACAATGAAAAAAAATTCGATACACTAAAAAAAGAAAACTCTTTTAATTTGCCGAATGGAATTTATGTTTATTTAGACGAGCCGAGAAAAATAGATTTGTTTTATTCAAATGCAGAATTAACCGATTTTTGGATAACGAATGGTAATTTGAAAGGCGACAGATTTGAAACACTATCTTATATTAGTGATGAACGAATTTACAAATCAGCTCAAGCCTATTTAATTCCTATAACTCAGCTTCCAAAAAGCCACACTGAAGGAGTTAAAGATTTAAATGTTATAGGCAATTGTTTAACAAATTTACCTAGTTCGCCTGAATTATACGTAAAAAGAAAAGACCTAGAGGAGGAACTTAAGTCAACTTTACTGCAAGAAGATAGATTCCCAATAGTTACGCTTTTAGGAAAAGGAGGAGTTGGTAAAACATCACTTGCTATAAATTTGATAACTAATATTGCCAATAGTGAAAGATTTGAATTAATTATCTGGTTCAGCTCACGAGATATTGACTTGTTAATAGATGGCCCAAAACAAGTTCAAACTAAGGTTTTAAAAATTGAAGATATGGCAAAAGACTATTGTTCATTGCTCTATCCAGATGCTAAAAAACCTGAATATGAACAATTATTTGCAAATGATTTAACTAAAAACACTTTTGGTAAGTCGTTATATATATTTGATAATTTCGAAACCATAACAAATCCAGTTGAGGTTTTCGAATGGATAAATACTTACATAAGAAACCCAAACAAAGTTTTAATTACATCGAGGATAAGCAGGAATTTCAAGGCTGATTATCCCATTGAAGTACAAGGAATGTCAGATGAAGAATGTAAAGAATTAATTAATGAATTTGCAAAAGAATTAAATATAACAAGTTATCTAACAGATAATTATATTCAAGAATTAATTTTAGAATCTGATGGACATCCGTATATTATAAAAATTTTATTAGGTGACGTTGCTAGAAATAAAAAAGTAAACAAAATCAAACGTGTAGTTGCTGAACAAGAAAAAATATTAGATGCTTTATTTAAGAGAACATTTAACACTCTTTCGCCTGCAGCTAAAAGAGTTTTTCTAACACTTTGTAGCTGGAATTCGATGGTTCCCACAATCGCCTTAGAAGCTGTTTTATGGAGACCAGAAAACGAAAAAATGAATGTTCAATCTGCTATCGAAGAATTGAGACAAAGTTCATTTATTGAAATAATTACAAAAGAAGATGACGAAATAATAAATGTTCCATTAGCAGCAACTATTTTTGGTAAAGGAGAATTAGAAATCAATCCAGATAAAATTAAAATTATGTCGGATCGAGACCTTCTAATGGAATTTGGTACTACAACATTTAATAATTTAAGTTCTGGTCTATCTATCCAAATAGAAAGAAAATTTAAATCAATCGCTAAAAGAATAAAATCTATAGCAGAGTTTGAAAACGAATTACCACTATTAGAATACATTGCGTCAAAATATCCAAAAACATACAAGTATATTATTGAAGTTTTTGAAGAATACGATGACTATGAAAAAATAAAATATTATTTACGAGAGTATATAAAGTCTAATATTCCAGCTAATGAAAAATCTCGTTTATGGCATAAACTTGCAGCAGTTTGCAGATATAGTAAAGATTGGGATGGTGAGAGCCACGCTTTGACAGAACTGATACAGTTACCTAATGTAAGCCTAGAAGAAATCAGCGAAGCTGCAAACAGAATTAACAATCATTTCTATCATAATATGGCCGCCAAGAGAGATGAATATAAAACAGAAATGCTAGATTTAATAATTAAAATATTTACCTCAAAAATAAGTGATGGTAACGCTACAGATTATTCAAGGTTAGGTTGGTTATTACTTAATAATAATAATAGACCTGAAGCAAAAAAGATGGCGGAAAAAGGCTTAAAACTTGATATAACTAACAATTATTGTCAACGACTAATTGAAATATTAGAATAACGTTTGCCAACAAAGAACTGAGCTAAAAAACAAACAATTCCTCATCAAATTTGTGCACTATTATTCTAGGCTCAAAATACTATTATTTGGTGTTATGAGCTTTGATTTTTCATATTGCTACCCCTTATTTAGATAAAATAGAGTCTTTTTTAGCCTCCTATTTCTTTACATTTTACTAAAAATAATAGGGTAGAAAGAATACAAAAAGACCAAATACTATAATCTAGTAATTTTTAGAGTTATCAATATCTCAAAATAACCAACCTAAATTCTTGAAGCCATAATTTAATATTACAAAAATTTTTGAACTGGTAATTCACCAAACATAACCCGTCTAAACACCTCATCTTTTATAATAAAATGTATCTTTAGGTTTACGAACTTATATATATTTTACATGCGAATAGGTATTATTATTGGTAGAATTGGTGGTGTAGATGGTGTAGCTCTTGAAACAGAAAAGTGGATAGATGTATTAAAAAAATTAGGACATGAAGTATTTATTATGTCAGGTGAATTTGAGTCCTGGAATATGGACTATGAACATGATTATCTTTTCCCTGCATTATCCTTTTTTTCAGTTGAAGCAGAATGGGGCCAACGAAAAGCTTTTTATGAACCCGATAAAGACCCTGCTCCACTCATAGAACATGTTGAAGACGCTTCTAATATGATTTTTAAAGCCATGCTTAAATGGGTTAAAGACAAAAAGATAGAAGCCATACTTTCAGAAAATGCTTCCGCACTACCCTGTCATTTATCTATGGGTGTTGCCATTAAAAAACTGATTCTAAAAACCGGCTTACCTATTGTAACTCACGACCATGATTTTCATTGGGAACGCGGGGAGCGTTATGTTTCCGCTCATCCTGAAATTAATCAATATGTAGATGATAACTTTCCGTTACTACTGCCTAATGTTAAACATGCAGTCATAAATACTTTTGGTGTTGAAACCTTTAAAAACAGATTTAATATTGACGCCACATTGGTGCCTAACGTAATGGACTTTAATCGTGTGTATGGTCTCCCTACTGAAGAAAATCAGTTCTTCCTTAAAGATTTGGGCATTACACAAGATGAAATTGCCTTATTACAAGTAACTCGTATTGTAAGGCGTAAAGGTATTGAAACCGCCATTTCATTAATTGATAAGCTAGACGACAAAAAGCTTAAACTTGTAATTACGGGTAACAATAACGATGATGAAAACAAAGAATATTACAATGAATTGATAGATCAGATTCATGAATTAAATTTAGCTAGTCAAGTCATATTTGCTGCACACAAAGTGTTAGACCATAAAGATTTATCTGATGTATATGCCCACGGTAGAGCCTGTACTTATTTTAGTACGTATGAAGGCTTCGGAAACGCCTTTGTAGAATGCGTACTTGCTAAAAAACCCATATTTGTAAACAACTACAAACCTGTGTACATGCAAGATATTGGGAACAAAGGTTTTGAAACTGTGATGACAGAAGACGGTATACTCACCAACAAAAATGTGCAACAAATGTCTGACATCATTTATAACCCCAAACGTTGTTTAGAAATCGGAGAATACAATTTTAACCTCGGTAAAAAATACTTTTCTTTTGATGTCTTAGAAGAAAAATTAAACAACCTATTTACATTTTAAAAACTATAAATGATTAAAACTAACACAAAGAAAATCACTACAATATTAAAAAAACTTAAAAACGAAAAAATAAATACTTGGTTTGATCTTGGTTTATTTATTGATAAATTTAAAGAACAAAATTCAACATCAGCCTTTAAAGGTGACCTTCCTGCATATGATGCTAATATTGAAAAAGGAGGCATTGCTTTTTTAACCTTTTACTTCACCATAGACGGCATAACTGTAGAAACAGAAAAGTATGCCAAAACCTTTAAAAAAATATATCCTAACATTCCTATTCATTTTATTGCTGGAGATATAAAGCAAGAGGCAGATGAATTAATACCGAAAGATGCCTCAAGAAAAGTGATTCCAGAAATGGAAGCTTTTGATGCTTGGCCATTATATGACGATTTCTTTAGAATAAAAATGGAACGTGGTAGTGAAGAATATAATAACCTTATTGGTAAGTTTTGGAATGAAGTGCTAGTGTTAGTAGAAAAACTGGGTAGCTATATTGAAGAGAATGATATTTCGATATTGTATTTAATCAATGTATGTTCTAACCCTGGTAATGTTTCATTGGCATTGGCTACCGTGTTAAT
This sequence comes from Aureibaculum luteum, assembly GCF_003449015.1. Classification (GTDB taxonomy): domain Bacteria; phylum Bacteroidota; class Bacteroidia; order Flavobacteriales; family Flavobacteriaceae; genus Aureibaculum; species Aureibaculum luteum. Next base: position 212,908 of record NZ_QRGD01000005.1, read on the forward strand.
TTCAGAATATTTAGGCATACCTGTTATTAATAACAATCACGATTTTTATTGGGAAGGTGGCAATAGAGCTATTGATATTAAAAAGAAAGGCTTAAAAAAAGGCCCTAGAGATTTCTTTTTCCACAATGCACATGTGGGTGAATTTTTCTCCATTATTGAAATGATATATCCATGGGAAAGTCGCTCTTGGATGAACGTAAATATCAATAAAATACAGCAAAACCATCTTATTGATATCAATGGTCATAATCCCGCAAATGTTGCCTTATTAGGAACTGCGGTAGATACCAAAATGCACCAAATGAGTAAGCGTGATATTATCAAAGCGTTTATGCAAGTCTCCTCTATTTTTGCCAATAAAAAAGAGACCATTACCGTACATACTGCCGCAAATCATACCGATAGCCAACGTTCTTTAAAACCTATATTATTAGGTCACAAAACGATTCGGAAATTCGATTTCGTAAATAACAATATCATTTTTTTACAACCTACACGGATTATAAGTAGAAAATCTATCGAGCTTAATTTCAAGCTCATTAAACGCTTATTTTCCTATGATTCCTTTGCTGATAAATTTATTACAAATCCGCAATTGAAATTATCCTTAATAGTATCTGGTCCCATTCCTCATGGGCAACAGCATTATTATCAAGACTTAAAAACCGATTTTAAAAACTTTCTAAAAGAACTTCCTAAAGAATTTAAATCGAGAGTACTTCTCGGATTTTTATTTAGTGAATTTGATAAAAATGATTTTAAGAAAAAATATAAAAAACCATTAGACATTGAGCAACTTTACGATGTAGCCTCTTTAATTTTATTACCCAGTCAAACTGAAGGTAGAGGCTTACCTATTATTGAAGCGGCCGCATGTGGTACACCTATATTTTGTAGACAATACGAACCAAGAGAAGTGTATGACGAAGTTATTGGTCGTCATTTAGATAAATCGCTACGTTTAAATGTACTTGAATTTAAAGGATCTAAGGTTCCTAAAAAACTAGCAGAAAGTATTTGTGATCACGTTTTTTATCCTCAAAATAGAATGGTTGATGTAACACATAATAGAAGTGTTATAAATAAGCGTTACAGTTTAGAAGCCTTACAAAAAAACATGCAATATATTCTTGGTAGAATGCATTTACAGTTAGGTGCAATATCAAATAATGTTAATGGTCAAGTAGTTGATTTATTGAAAGATTACAAAGAGATGGTCAATTTTGAAAATGACGACTTACATGCTCTACTAAATAAAGAAGCGAGGCATTATTTACCTGGTTATGGTAGGTTGTCTTTTATGACGTATTTAAAATCATTAATTGATCCAAGTTTTTTTAGAGTGGAAGAACAACTTATAAAAGGAATGGTGATGAGTTATGCTCGAATGATGGAAAATGATATTCCTGACCTTGTAAACACCGACTTAAAACTGATTCATAAGTATTATAATGCCATTGATGATATTTTTAAATATGTTGATGGAGAATTTGCCATTAGACACGATCATGCCTTAGCATACAGACATAGAAACAAAAAAAAGTATGCCTATCAAGATTTTACCTATCAAGAAGTTACGGGTTTGGTAAACATGATTTATAGTGATATTTTTAAACCAGAAAACTTACCCGATTTAACATTAGCTCCTCAATTTTTTGCCGATTGGGAATTGGCTTTATTTCAATTGACCAACAGTAAATATTTAGGTATTGACGATCGAAAAATACTAACCCAAAAATTAAAAAATAATGTCCCAAAAGGATATTTCCCAGGACGTTTTATTAAACATGAATTAGAATATTTTGTACTGCAACCTATTCGTGCACAACTCAAGCTTAAAATAGAAGAAGAACTTACCGCTGAAGTCCTTAAAGAAAAAGGACAGCACTTAGAAAAAGTTTATATTTTTATTCATGAACCAAGAATTACAAAATGGTTTTCTAATGCCAATATTAAAGAGTATTTAGAAAGCGAGAAAGAGCCCGAACTTGGTTTATTATTTAAGTCAGGCGTTGTACAAATCATAGAAACAAAACAATGGTCTGAAGGTGTTCATTTTCCACAAATGGGTGCAAAAGCAATTAAAATATTGCGTAACATTAAAGAAGCTAACGGTTTTATTATTACCAATGGCGAGTATGCCGCAATGATGACTGACATTATTGAAATTGATCATTTTCATATTGGTAAAGTAATGCATCAAATGACAGCTAAAATTATGGGCATTCCTAAAGATAGTGGTTTCATACAGTTTGTGCCTTCAGCGGTACGCACAACATTAGCCTTTCCTACCCCTATTCAAACGGCGAAAGATTTTGATATCGTTTTAAAAAGTGATTTGTTTCAAACACTTAAAAATAAGCTTGGTGAAAAAGAGTTGTTTGCTAGAATCTCTAAAGATGCTATTGAAAACGGTACGCCAATCAAGAAGTTATTAGAACACATAGAGACCAATTTAAAAGAGACTAAAACTGTCGAAAAAGTAACATCTTCATTTGCTGGAGGTGTGTATGAAGATGGTTTACCTTGGAGTGGTGTATTGGCTGAAATTGATACCAAAAAACACCAGTGGAAATTCGCAGCACATATTGCCAACAAAGAGCCTAAAAATGTACCTTCTCTCGTTAAGGAATATCAAAAGAAAAGTAAAAACCCAAATAAGATTGAATTAGCTTGGAATGGTGGCTATATCTTAAATCCTGAATTGGTGGGTAAATTAGGCTTGCCAGAAACGTATATTGGCTCACCGTTAGGCCTTTTAATCATGAACAATAAGGTGTTTTGTCCACCGCTTTTTAATAAACCTGCATTTATCATCTATAAAAATGGCGATGTAGATATTCGAAAAGTAAATAGTAAGGCTGGTTTTATAGTAAAAGGAAAACAAGAAGTCTTATCGTTTGCCGCTAGCCAGTATAACAAACACAATGACACAGCACCTTGCTTTTATGATTTATCGTATACAGATGAGACCATAGAAGGTAACGGCAACGTTATTGTAAGAATTGCTGGACATACCGTTAAGCAAATTATTGAAACGAAACCTAAAGAAGTAGTACCGATAATTCCAGTAGGTATTACACTCTCCATTCCTTCACAATTGTTTTCAAAAGACATTTTTAAAGAAGGAAAGCCCTTAGATATTCAGTTATTAGAACCTGAAACCAATCCTTATAATTGGGATAAGATATCTTATGCCATAGAAGCCGGACCGATGCTAATTGATGGCGGCAAGCAAATTTTAAATATGGAAGATGAAGGTTGGAAAACATCAAACTCTATTAAAACACAAGCGGCACGATTAGACTTTACAGATATGCGTGGGCCTAAAATAGCCGTGGGTATTACCAAAGAAGGTAAACTGATGGTACTTATGGTAAATGGACGTATAAGAGAGTCTGTCGGAGCTACGCATTTTGATATGGTAGACATTCTGTTAAAGTATGGGATGGAAAAAGCCATGGGCTTTGATCCAGGAGGAAGCAGTACTTTGGTTGTTGATGGAGAAATTATGAATATTTCACCTTACAATAAGAATTACGAGGAAGACATTATCTCATTACCACCAGAACCTCGGTTTGTTGCCAATGCCATTATGGGATGGATTGAGGACTAAATGTTGCATATAGAAATAAAATCTGAAATCATATTAATTAAGACTCGCTTCATCAAAAAGCGGGTTTTAATTTTTCTAGATAGTCTTTAGGCTAACTATACTTCAAACAGCAATGCTGTTGTTTGTAGTGCATTAAAGCTTAAAATTACGCTTACGGATTGATTACAAAAGCAAAATTAAACCTTAGGAAACCATCATCCAATTAGCTTATATTTGCCCAACTAAATACACAGATGGCTTCTACTCTACTTTCATCACCTTTACAAGGTTTTACAGACTTCAGGTTTCGTAATGCTTTTAACCATTACTTTGGTGGTATTGATACTTTTTATGCACCTTATATTAGGCTGAATGGAAAGTTAAAAATTAAGCAATCGTATCAAAACGATTTAGCTCCAGAAAACAACACCACGTTAGAAGTGATTCCGCAAGTAATGACGAACGACCCTGATGAGTTTTTATATGTGATTAAATACGTGCAAAGTTTAGGTTACAAAGAACTAAATTGGAATTTAGGTTGCCCGTATCCTATGGTTACTAAATCTGGAATGGGTTCTGGCTTAATTTGTAATCCTGACAGAATTAATGAAGTTTTACACAAAGCACATAATGAGTCAGATATTGTCGTTTCTATGAAGATGAGAATGGGTTACGAAAACGCTGAAGAAATTCTCGATGCCTTTCCTATTTTAGATAAATATCCACTAAAAAATATTGCCATACATGCAAGAATTGGTAAGCAACTTTACAAAGGCCCTGTAGATTTAGATGCTTTTGAAAAATGCATCAGTAGCACCAAACATAAACTATACTATAACGGAGATATAACGAGTGTTGCTTCATTTAAAGCCATTCAACAACGCTTTCCATCTATAGATCATTTTATGATGGGTCGTGGCTTAATTACTGATCCTTTTTTACCGAGTATGATAAAAAATGACACCACGGAATATCCAGCAGATCGATGGTCCATTTTTTCAGAATTTCATGATACTATTTACCAGCAATATGATGAATACTTGTCAGGACCAACACCTATAAAAATGAAAATGCTTGGTTTTTGGGAGTTCTTTTCACAAGCTACATCAAACCCAAAGAAAACCTACAAAGCCATAAAAAAGGCGACCAACCCTGTTAAATATAGGACAGCCGTTAATCAAATTTTAAATGCTGAAATGAAAATTAAAAAAGATGTTTAATTTTCTTTACAATTTTCATGGATAAATTATAGGGCGGATAACGTAATGGAGCATCAAACCAATTCGCTTTTTTAATAATTGCTTTTTGATGTGAAAAAACATCAAATGATTCTTTTCCGTGGTAGGCTCCAATTCCACTTTGCCCCACACCACCAAATGGCAATCGTTTGTTTGTAATTTGAATTACGGTATCATTAATGGCTCCACCACCAAAACTAAACGTAGTAATTATTCTTTTTTGAAATTTTTTGTTCGTTGAAAAAACATAAGTAGCCAATGGTTTTTCATAATTCCCAATATACTGTTCTATATCTTCAAAGGTTTTATAAGAAATGACGGGTAGTATAGGTCCAAAAATTTCACCAGCCATTATTTTACTGTCTAATTTCGGCTCATTTACTAAGGTTGGTGCCAAAAAATTATCAGCAACATTATGCTTTCCTCCAAAAAGTATCTCTTCACCATCAAGCATTTCTTTAAGGCGTGTAAAATGCTTTTGGTTGACTATACGTGCAAAATCGGGAGATGCTTCTACATTTTCTCCATAACATTTGGTGATACTTTGTTGCAATGCCGTAATCAATTTATCTTTTACATTTTCATGTACTAAAATATAATCTGTGGCAATACACGTTTGACCTGCATTTAAAAATTTACCCCACACAATGCGTTTTGCCGCCAATGCTATAGATGCCGTTTCATCTACAATACAAGGATTTTTACCTCCCAATTCTAAGGTAACGGGAGTTAGATGTTTTGCGGCACTTTCATAAACAATTTGACCTACAGTACTACTTCCTGTAAAAAAGATAGACTCCCATTTTTCGGATAACAATTGTTGAGATACTTCTACGCCACCTTCCACAACAGTAACATGACAAGGATCAAAAACAGCTTTGATAATTTCTGAAACAATAGCGGCGGTGTGCGGTGTAACCTCTGAGGGTTTTACCACTGCAGTATTACCCGCGGCTATAGCACCAATTAAAGGTGCAATGGCCAATTGAAAAGGATAGTTCCATGGAGCAATAATGAGTACTGATCCATAAGGTTCTTTGTAAATAAAATCGGAAGATGGCCAATTCATCCAGCTAGAATCGACTCTTTCTGGACGAGCCCATTCATCAATATTTTGAAGTACATGTTTTAATTCAGCCAACACAAATTGCGTTTCTGCCGCCAAGGTTTCGAATCTTGGTTTCTTAAAATCAGCAAATAACGCATCACAAATGTCCTCTTCACGTGTAACAATCTCTTGCCGTAACCGCTTTAGAGCTTTCTTTCTAAATGAAACATCCTTTGTTTGTTGCGTTTTAAAAAAATCTCTTTGTTGTTGTATAATTTCTTTGATCATTATAGACTAGCTTATCTTCAAATTTATGAAAAATAAGACATTAAAAAGGTGGAAACCTATGCAATGTATTCAAATATGAAATCTAGACATTAATTAACCTCTAATTCCACCTTATTTGTAGTGGCTGAGCTATCACCAACAAACACTTCAAAAACACCAGCCTCTATAAAAGCCTCACCATCATTATTAAAAATTGATAAATCTTTAGAATTAATTTCAAATTCAACAGTTTGTGAGGCTCCTTTTTTCAAAAATATTTTTTGAAAACCTTTTAAAGATTTTAAGGGCGTAGCTACACTAGCTTCTTTGTCGTTTATATACAATTGAACTACCGTTTCACCGTCTAAATTACCTGAATTTGTAACCGTTACACTGACTTTGTTAACGCCATCTTTAGTCATGGTCATTTTTTCCAACTTCGGTGTTGAATAGGTGAAATTTGTATAGCTTAATCCGTAACCAAAAGGATATAAAGCCTCTCCGTTAAAATAACGGTAAGTACGTCCTTTCATGTGATAGTCTTCAAATGGTGGTAAATCATCCACTGATTTGTAAAATGTTACCGGTAATTTACCTGAGGGATTAAAATCTCCAAAAAGAATATCAGCCGTAGCTTCACCTCCACCTTGTCCGGGATACCATACATTTAAAATAGCAGGCAAATTTTCCTGTTCCCAATTAATTGCCATGGCACTACCTGCAGTCAATACAAAAATAACTGGTTTTCCTGTTGCATTCAACTCTTTTAATAAGTCATGCTGTACTTTTGGCAATTTAAGATTTGTTCTATCTCCTTTATAAAACCCTTCAATATCTACGGGCATTTCTTCTCCTTCCACTCGTGCTGAAATACCGCCCACAAAAATAACGGCATCACTTTCATTCACTTTTTGCATCATCTTTTCTTTACCTTGTCTGTGCTCAACATCCCATAATAATTGTAGCGATGCCAACCATGGGTTTGTACATTTATACTCTAAAACAAGATTGTATTTCGTATTCTTTTTAACAAAAAATGATTGCGGTGTTACTTCTGTTTCATTCTCATCAGTACTTGAAAGTAACTCCTTTCCGTCAATCATTAACTTGTAAGTACCACCACTTTTCAATATATTTAGAGAAACCTCTCCTGTAAAATCAGGTTTAATAGTGCCCGAATAACGAATTGAAAAATTTCCAGGTTCTAATACATCAACAGGTGCTGCTCCACCCCAGTCAAAATCAATAATATCTTCCGTTTGTACAACAGCAGGGCTGTCTTCTAATTTTGAGTTGTTGTAATATTCTACCTTTATTTTTCCGTAATAACTATCTTTAGCAATAACATCAAAAACAGTCTTATCATCTGCTAGATTTACCCCTTTAAAATAATGCACTTTTGTTTTTTTAGATACTTTATCCTTCACCGCTTCCAAAATAGTTTTTGAATACGTTGGGGTACCAAAATAATTCCCTAACACAAAATGACGATCATTAGCATTGGGTCCGATAACAGTGATGATTTTACTCTTTTTTGAGAGCGGTAATGTATTATTTTCATTCTTCAGCAGTACCATTGATTCGCGTGCTGTTTTCAACGCCAGTTGCTGATGTGCTTCTGACTCTAATGCATCATCAGAAATATCTGAAAATGGTGTTTGCCCAGCAGGATTTAACATTCCTAATTTAATTTTAGCAATGATTAATCTTCTTAAGGCGATATCAATTTCTTTTTCTGTGATCAAGCCTTTTTCTACGGCTTTTTCTAAATAAGCATACGTATTACCACAATTTAAATCGCAACCCGCTTTTACTGCTAATGCAGAAGCTTCTTCAGCAGTTGCAACAATATCATGGAATTTATAAATATCATAAACAGCACCACAATCAGATACCACATAACCTTTAAAGCCCCATTTATCTCTTAATATATCATTGAGCAATAATGTACTTGCTGTAGCTGAAGAACCCAAATATCGATTATACGCTGACATCACTGAAAAGGCCTTACCTTCAACAACGGTGGCTTCAAAAGCAGGTAAATAAGTCTCCCATAAATCCTTTTTGTCTGTATACGCGTTAAAACTATGTCTGTTATGTTCAGGACCGCTATGTACTGCAAAATGTTTAGGTGTAGCAATAACTTTAAAATAATCAGGATGGTCACCTTGTAATCCTGTTACAAAAGCAACGCCCATCCGTGAAGTCAAATAAGGATCTTCTCCATACGTTTCTTGACCACGCCCCCATCTTGGATCTCTAAAAATATTGATATTTGGAGTCCACATGGTCAATCCTTGATACCGATTGTGTTGTCCCAATTTAATACTATGATTGTATTTAGCTCTCGCTTCCGTACTGATAACACTGGCCACTTCGTTAATTAACGGTGCATTAAAAGTGGAGGCCATACCTATAGCTTGCGGAAAAGAAGTAGCGTTACCTGCCCTAGCTACACCATGTAAACATTCGTTCCACCAGTTGTAATTTGGAATTCCCAATTTCTCAATTGCCGGAGCTACATCTTGCATTTGTGCAATTTTTTCTGATAACGTCAATCGCTGTAATAAGTCGTCTGCTCTAACTTGAGCATCTAAAGTAGAATCTTGAAAAGGGTAATCAACTTGTTGACCTGTAACCACTATTGGAATAAAAGCTAATAAAAAAAGTACTATGTTTTTCATTTTAAATGATTTAAAGAAATGATAACGTAAACTATGAGGAACATTTTGCAACAATGGTTACGATTTTGTAGCGATTTTTACTCGCAAGCTTCAGCATTATTTGATATTTGTAACTTGTTATCAGAGGGAGAAACATATGGAATGCCTAATCCCAACCCTCTAAGTATGAATAACAAGCCTATTATTACAACAAAAACAGGAATTGCTTTTTGAATTTTTGCTCTTATGGTGCCCTTTAAAAAATTTCCGGCCAATACTGCTGCACTCATCATGGGCACGGTACCCAATCCGAACAGAAACATATATAATGCTCCTTCTAAGGCACCTGAAGTAGCTATTGAACCTACCAATGCCATATAAACCAAGCCACAAGGTAAAAAACCGTTAAAAAAGCCAATATATAAGAACGTACTGTTTGTTCGTTTTTTTAGATAGTATCCTAGCTTAGATCTCACATAGGAGATCCCTTTATAAATTGGTTTTGAAAAATTATACTTATTAAAGATATGGATTGGAACCAATACCATAAGAATCATTAATACACCTATAAGAATAGACAAACGCTGCTGAAAACCAGCCAAATACAAACCTTTACCTACCAAACCGAAAATTACCCCTATTAAAGAATAAGTTAATAAGCGACCAAAATGATACAGCATGGTTTGAAACACCATTTTCGGTTTGCTTTTCCGATCAACAGGCAATGCAAAAGCAATGGGTCCACACATGCCAATGCAGTGAAAACTTCCTAGTAAGCCTAGTATGAATGCCGTGTAAAAAATAGACGTTGGTTTTAGCTATTTATAATTGGTTTTTTGTAAATTTTGATTATCAGACAGACTATTAATAAAATAGGTTCTTTTTAAACATGTATTCCTGATCATCATATTTCCAATCCACTTTAACATTCCACCTACCGTTTATAAGTTTATCATCAACGACTAGCATGGTGTTTTTATCTAGAACAATTTCTTTTTTAAAATCTATTCTATTATCTGAAGGTCTTTGAAAGTAAACTATACCCGTAATTTTACTTTGTTCCATATCACTTGGAAAAGTAACTTGCATACCTTCATCACCTCGCTCTACGACTAAATTCTCTTTAAGTTTACTCGCATTGTTCATTTTATCAATCTCATGTTGATAGTACAATTCATCCTTATAATAATCTTCTGACACTAAATGATGTTCTAACGTATCATCTGTCAAGGTTCTATATACATATTGCAAAATAAAAGTCATAAATACAGCCATTGCAATGACCATTGCCCATCCCCAGTTAATTTTTATCTTCATAATTATACAATTTAATTCAACTAATTAATCTTCATTGGTCCCGTGAAATTAGTGGAAGTCGTTTCAATTAATTTACCATCAGCATAAATACCTATTTTCAATCTTTCTTTAGACGATTCAAGGTCTTTTTTATCTATTTCAATAAATAAGGTACCATCTGTTAGATCGCCTTTGGCTACTTTACTATTACCACCTACAATTCTAACCTCACCTGCATGAGAAATCAATTTAATTTCAACATCATCTAAATCCTTTACTGTTTTGTTTATCAATTTAAAATTATAAACATTACTGACTGTGGTTTCGGTAGTAGTAAAGGTTTGACCAGGTAACCTTAAAATAATTGCTTCAATATCTGACCGTAAAAATAGTAAGGTAACTAACACGGCTACTAAAATAGTTAAAACCGCTGTATAGGCTTTAATTCTAATGTTAAACTTAAATTTTTCACCATTCGTAATATTATCTTCAGAAGCATAACGAATTAACCCCGGTTCAAATCCAGTTTTATCCATAATCTCGTCACAGGCGTCAATACAAGCGGTACAGTTAACACATTCTAATTGTGTTCCATTTCTGATATCAATACCCGTTGGACAAACAACTACGCATTGATTACAATCTATACAATCGCCATTACCAAGTTCATCTCTATCTTCATTTTTTCTAAACTTTTTTCGACCCTCTTCACCCTCACCTCTTTTATGATCATAAGCCACAACAATAGATTTTCTATCCAGTAAAACTCCTTGCAATCTACCATAAGGACAAACAATAATACATACTTGTTCTCTAAACCAAGCAAATACAAAAAAGAAAACTAACGTAAAGACTAATAATTTAATTAATGTACCAATGTGGTCTAATGGATTACCTGTGATGTATTGTAACAAAACATCGCTACCAATAAAATAGGCTAAAAACACATTGGCTATTAAAAAGGATATGATGAAGAACAAAATCCATTTCGTTACCTTTTTTCTAATTTTTTCAGCGTTCCAAGGTTGTTTATTTAATCTAATTTGTTTCCCTCTATCACCTTCTATCCAATATTCAATTTTACGAAAAACCATTTCCATAAAAATAGTTTGTGGGCAAATCCACCCACAAAAAATTCTACCAAAAATAACCGTAAATAAAATGATAAAAACAATGCCTACCAACATAGACAAAACCAGTAAATAAAAATCTTGAGGCCAGAAGGGCTGGCCAAAAATATTGTATTTACCTTCCATAATATTAAATAGCAAAAACTGGTTGCCATTTATTTTAATAAACGGTGAAATAACAAGTAATGCTAATAAAAACCAACTCAGATAAGTTCTATAATTGGTGAATTTTCCGGATGGTTTTTTGGGATATATATGATTTCGTTTACCATCTTCTGTTATGGTACCTATGGAGTCTCTAAAATTTTCTTGTTGCTCTACTGCCATTTGATTTTTAAATAAAAAAATACTTTTAATTACACTATCAAAGTTACTACCAATAAATGAACATGAATGAAACATTTATTACACAACCAGGGCAGGTAAAGAAAAGTATTTTCAACTAATTTGAGTTAGTAATATTATTTATCACCCTCTTTCCAAATCTCACCCTCTGGTGCTTTTGGTTTCTCAGGTGTTGTTCCTTTTAATGTCAAAATAAAACTGGCTAATTGTTGTCTTTCTTCTAAACTAATAGTTGATTCCCAAGCGATCATTCCTTTACCTGGTCTCCCTCCTTTAGCAAGTGTATGCATAATGTTTTTGAATCCACCACCTAAAATCCAATATTCGTCAGTCAGGTTTGGTCCAATACTACCACCAGCATCCGCTAGGTGACATGCAGTACAGGTTTTGCTGGCAAACAATTCCTTACCCTTTTGTATACTAGCAGCATCAGTCAACGCTACTAAATTAGCTGCGTCATATAATTCAGGGTGGTCTTTTTTATACTGTTCAACAGCCGCGTCTCCTTCTGCTACTGCATTAGCAAACTCAACCTTTTGGTCATATTTATCAGTAAAAAACACCATGATATAATAAAATATACCAACGGCAATAGTGATATAAAAACCTGCTAACCACCATGGCGGCAACACATTATCAAGCTCTCTAATGCCATCATAATCATGATCGGTCATGATATCTTCTTCACTCTCTATGGCTTCAGCTCGTGTTAGCTTTTGCGAAAGATTACTCCAAAATGATTTTTCCTTATTGTTGCTCATGGTTGTTATTGTTTTCGTCCTCTTCTAAAGGTAAATTACTAATACTTTCAATACTCTCTTTTGGTATTCTCATAACATGAACTAGCATGGTTACAAATACCGCGAAAAATAAGATTAATGATATCATTGGGTAGATTTCTATATCTACCATTGAATCAAAATTGTGTTTTATATATCTTAACATATCTATTAATTTTCAGCGGTTTCACCCTTTTTAATATCTGTACCTAAACGTTGTAAATAGGCAATAACGGCTATAATTTCTTTGTCCTGCATGTTACTTTCACCATAATTTTTAACATATTCAGGGTCTTGTCTTAGACTCTTTTCAATTTCTTCCGCTTGATTTCTTAATAAGAATAAACCTTTATCAACTTCAGATTGTGAATAAGGAACCCCTAATTTAACCATAGCTTCCATTTTACCTTGTGTATTTGAAGTATTCAAATCATCGGTATACATCCAAGAATAACGTGGCATAATTGAACCTGGTGAAGTTGATCTAGGATCTAACATATGGTTGAAATGCCAGTTGTTATTATACTTACCTCCAATTCTATGCACATCAGGACCTGTTCTTTTAGAGCCCCAAAGGAATGGGAAGTCATAAACAAATTCTCCTGCTTTTGAATATTCACCATAGCGTTCCACTTCAGAACGAAATGGTCTAATCATTTGAGAGTGACAGTTATTACAACCTTCTCTAATATAAATATCTCTTCCTTCTAATTCTAATGGTGTATATGGTTTTACACTTGTAATTTTCGGAATATTCTCGTCTATAGTTAACAATGGAATTATTTCAACGGCTCCTCCAATAGCAATAGCTAACGTAGTTAACACTGTAAATAATATGGTTCTTCTTTCTAACCATGAGTGCCATCCTTCTCCTGCAGTTCTTCTCGCTGTTATTTTTTTCAATGGTGCAGCTTCTACCAATTCATCTTCAACTTTAGAACCTGCTTTAGCCGTTTTATAAACGTTATATGCTAATAAAATAAATCCAGTTAAATACAATGTACCACCAAAAGCACGCATAGCATACATTGGTAAAATTTGTGTTACCGTTTCTAAAAAGTTACCATAAACTAACGTACCATCAGGATTAAATTGTTTCCACATAGAGGCTTGTGTAAATCCGGCAACATATAAAGGAATAGCATAAAATAAGATCCCCAATGTACCAATCCAGAAATGGGCATTGGCCAGTTTTTTAGAGTACAACTCTGTTTTCCATAATTTAGTGGCCAACCAGTAAATAATACCTGCAGCCATAAAACCGTTCCATGCTAATGTACCAATATGAACGTGAGCAACAATCCAATCTGTATAATGCCCAATTGCATTAAGCGTTTTAAAAGACAACATAGGTCCTTCAAAAGTTGCCATACCATAACCTGTAATGGCAACAACAAAGAATTTTAAAACAGGATTTTCTCTTACTTTATCCCAAGCACCACGCAAGGTTAACAAACCGTTTATCATACCACCCCATGAAGGGAAGATTAACATAATAGAAAATACAGTACCTAAATTTTGTGCCCATTCTGGTAATGCTGTATATAATAAATGGTGTGGTCCTGCCCAAATATAAATAAAGATAAGTGACCAAAAATGCACTATAGAAAGTCTATAAGAATATACAGGTCTATTTGCCGCTTTCGGTACAAAATAATACATCAAACCTAAAATAGGTGTGGTTAAGAAAAATGCCACCGCATTATGACCATACCACCATTGTACTAATGCATCTTGCACACCTGCATACACAGAATAACTCTTAAATGCACTTACTGGCAATTCTAAATTATTAAAGATATGAAGTACAGCAATAGTTACGAATGTGGCTAAATAAAACCAGATAGCTACATAAATATGACGTTGACGTCTTTTTAAAATAGTACCAATCATATTGATACCCATTATTACCCAAATTACAGCTATTGCTATGTCAATTGGCCATTCTAATTCAGCATATTCTTTAGAAGATGTTAAACCTAATGGTAATGTAATAGCAGCAGCAACAATAATTAATTGCCAACCCCAAAAGTGAATTTTACTTAAAGTGTCATTAAACATTCTAGCTTTAAGTAACCTTTGCAAAGAATAATACATCCCCATAAAAAAGCTATTACCCACAAAAGCGAAGATAACAGCATTGGTATGTAACGGTCTTAGACGACCAAAACTTAACCAAGAAATGCCTTCCATGTAATTAGGAAAGTTAAATAAGAGAGCAACCATTAGGCCAACTGTCATACCTACAATCCCCCATACTACAGTAGCAATAAGGAACATCCTTACAATTTTGTTATCGTAATAAAATTGTTCTTTTTCCATTCTTTAATTATTGATTTTGATTAATTGATTTTGGTATTGATTTTGATTTGGTTTTTTTGTTTTTTGAGGTGTCAGTAACAAACTCATCTTCAAAAAGCATTCTAACTGAAGGTGTATACATATCATCATACTGACCAGACTTAACCGATTTAATAAAAAGTATAAAGAAGATTACAGCGATTAGAATACTTACCGCAATCATTACAAAGATGATATCCATTAAAGACTTATTGTTAAATTTTTCACAAAAATAAGATAATACACTACTCATAAAACATGACTTTTATCATGTTTTGCATTATTTGTAAATTTATAATTTTATTTTTTATGTGCAATTAAATTCGTGCCTAAGGTAACAAATATTACAATAGTAATAGAACTTAATGGCATTAAAATGGCCGCAACAATTGGCGATAAGTTACCTGTAACCGCAAAAAGCATCCCAATAAAATTATAAAGGATTGAAACGATAAAGCTCATTTTTATGATACTAAGGGTTTGTTTTGACAATTTTAGAAATTTAGGTAAAAATTCAAAATGAGTAGCATCTACAATGCCATCAGAAGCTGGTGAAAACACATTAATATTTTCAGATACCACTAAACCAACGTTACTTTGAACCAATGCACCTGCATCATTTAAGCCATCACCAATCATTAATACATTTTTACCTTTATCTTGTAAATCTTTAATATATTTTAATTTATCGGCAGGTTTCTTATTGAAAATTAAGGTTGCATTATCAGGAAGCATCATTTGTAACTGTTCTCTTTCACCATCATTATCACCCGATAAAATTCCAAGTTCAAAATCATCTTTTAACTGATTAAAAAGTGCATCCAATCCATTTCTATAAGAGTTTTCAAAAATAAAATTCCCTTTCACTTTTCCATCAATACTAATATAAGATCGTGTTTGCAAGCTGTTTTCTGGTGCTATATCTACAAACTGAGCTGAACCTATTTTAATAGTCAAATCATTTACTTTTCCTTCTATTCCCTTTCCTATTACCTGTTTAAAATCAGAAACCTCCTCTATCCCCTCTTCTTGTATATCTTCATATAACATTCTACTTAGTGGATGGTTAGATGACCTTAAGACACTTTTAATAGCAACATTTTCATTCGTTGAAAGTGGTTCACCTTGATAGGAAATTTTCGCTTTACTATTGGTGATTGTTCCCGTTTTATCAAATATAACAGTATCTATTTTAGATAAATTTTCAATGACATCTACATTTTTTAAGTACAATTTTTGCCTACCAAATATGCGTAACATATTACCCAATGCAAAGGGTGCAGATAAAGCCAACGCACATGGACAAGCCACAATAAGAACCGCTGTAACCACATTTGCTACCATCTTTACGTCAACAAAATACCAATACAATCCGGCTAGGAAAGCAATAACCAACACAATTATAGTAAACCGTTTACTTATAGAATCTGTTAAGGTTTTTATACCGCTTGCTTTAGTGGTATTAAACACATCATTACTCCATAACTGGGTTAGATAACTTTGAGATACGGTTTGTAAAATTTCCATTTCTATGGCACCAGAAAGTTGTTTACCTCCAGCAAAGAGCTTATCGCCTGATTTTTTGTTTACGGGTAAAGACTCTCCTGTTACAAAACTATAATCTATCTCTGCATTGCCTGCAATTAAAATACCATCAGCAGGTATTAGTTCTTTATCTCTTATTAATAACCTATCCCCTTTTTTAACATCATAAATAGCTACGTTAATTTCTTTCTTATCATTATCTATTTTTGTGACTGCCACTGGAAAATAGGATTTATAATCACGTTCAAAAGAAAGAAAACTATAGGTTTGTTGCTGAAATATTTTACCCAATAATAAAAAGAAAACAAACCCCGCTAAGCTGTCAAAATAGCCTTGACCAATATTGAAGAATATTTCATATCCACTTCTTAAAAACAACACCACAATACCTAATACAATAGGCACATCAATATTTAAAATTTTATGTTTTATCCCTTTGTAGGCGGAAATAAAATACTCGCTAGCGGAATAAAACACTACGGGTATCACCATAACAAAAATCAACAATCTAAACAGGGGTTTATAACGGTCTAACCAATATTCATCTGATTGAAAATATTCTGGAAAAGACAATAACATGATATTACCAAAAGCAAAACCTGCAACACCTAATTTATATATTAATGTTCTATCTATTTTACGTTTGCTTACCGTAGCGTCTTCAAGACTAATAAGTGGTTCGTACCCAATTGAGCTTAATAACTCTACTACTTTTTTTAAGGAAATAGTAGTACTGTTAAAAGTTACTCTAACTTCCTTTTTTGGAAAATTAACCTGTGAAGAATTTATTGATGGATTTAGCTTATTTAAGTTCTCTAAAATCCATATACAGGAGCTACAATGAATATGTGGAATATAAAAAGTGATGACACTTGATGCTTCATCTTTAAAATCGTAAAGTTTTTCTACAATTTTATCATCATCTAAATAATTGTATTTACCATTTATTTCCTCCGGTATTTTACCAGGATTGTTTTCTAAATCGTAATAACACGTTAAATCATTTTCATTAAAAATCTGATAAACTGTTTTACATCCGTTGCAGCAAAAGCATTTTGAATCGTAAACAACTGGTTTAGAGCCACAATCATTTCCACAATGAAAACATTTTTCTTTTATCATTCCTTTACTAATCAACTCACAAAGATCATATGCAAACTTAATCAAGTCTATGATAAATGTCATATAATTTCGATATATTTGTCTAATAATTCATTCCTTTCTTATGAGTAAATGTCAACAATGTATTATTCGCGAATTTAACACGCTAAGGTCTTTGACTGCAGACGAGTTAAAAACGATGTCTAAAGAAAAAGATGTATTAACCTTTAAAAAGGGTGACATTATTTTTAAAGAGGGCAATGCTATAAATGGCGTTTATTGCGTTAAACATGGCATTTGTAAATTATCTAAACTAAATGCCAATGGAAAAGAGCAAATAGTTAGATTTATGAAGGGTGGTGACATGTTGGGGTATCGTTCTATTTTAAGTGAAGAGCCTGTAACACTTACGGTTACTGCTTTAAAGGACATGGAAGCTTGTTATATTCCAAAAAAAGAAATTTTAGATGCTATTAAAGAAAATCCTAAATTTTCGCTTGATATGATGAAAACTGTTTGTGGAGACCTACGTGATGCAAACGCTTCATTATCTAATATGGCTCAAAAAAGTGTTAAAGAAAGATTAGCAGATACCATGATTTTCTTAAAAGAAACTTTTGGTGAAGATGAGGATGGCTATTTAGACATTGTATTGACTAGAGAAGAAATAGCTAGTGTTGTAGGCACTGCAACCGAATCAGCAATACGATTATTATCTGAATTTAAAAAGAAAGGATTTATTGAATTAACAGGTAAAAGATTAAAAGTTATAGATGAAGTTGGGCTATTAAAATTATCACAAGGCTTCTAGATAATAGTAATCTTCAATATTATTCGTAGACTTTTTTAATAAAGTAGTTTTCATATTAATTATGTGGCGAACTTTTATTGCCTACCGTTACTTTCCCCCAATTTCCATCGTTCAATAACCTCCTCTACATGATTTATCGTTTTTTTGGTCCAATCCAATCGTTTTTCATCTTTTTCAATAGCTGACAATTGCCAATTTAGTTGAGACGCTCTTAATCGTTGTGTTACGGATTGTAATATAATAGCAGCCGCAACAGATATATTTAAACTCTCTGTAAATCCATTCATTGGAATTTTTAAATAGCCATCTGCTTCATTTAACATATAGTCTGAAACACCTTCTTTTTCTACCCCAAAAACAAAAGCAGATTTTTTAGAAATATCAAAATCTTGTAATAAACAAGAATCATTATGTGGCGTTGTTGCTATTATTTGATACCCATTTTTCCGGAGTGTGTTTAAACAATTTTCTGTGTTATTTGCCTGTTGATTATATTCATGAAAATCGATCCATTTCTGAGCTCCTTTGGCAACTTGATTGGACACATAGCTGTTGTACTTATTTTCGATAATATGTAAATCTTGAATACCAAATACATCACAGGTACGCACTACTGCACTTGTATTATGTTTTTGATAAATATCTTCTAAAACCACGGTAAAATGCCGCGTTCTTTCTTCTAATACTTTCTCAAAAAGTTCCTTTCTATGCTCCGTAATTAACCCTTGTAAATAGTGTAACAATTCTTTATCAAACATTATTTTTGTTCCTTATAAATAAGCCTTAAATTTAAAGCTATATTTAACATTAGTTAGGTAAAAGTTTATAAATAAAAACCTGAGGCGTATAAAATAAAGTGCTAACCTCAAGATTATAGTAACAATTATTTTAAGCATGAAAAAACTAGTTGTATTAACAGGAGCCGGAATGAGTGCCGAGAGTGGCATCAATACATTCAGAGATGCTGATGGATTATGGGAAGGACATGATGTAATGCAAGTGGCCTCTCCAGAAGGTTTTAGAGAAAACCCCGAATTGGTACTCAATTTTTACAATGAACGTCGTCGTCAATTACAAAGTGTAAAACCAAATGCCGCTCATATAGCGTTAGCTGATCTTGAAAAAGAATATGACGTTACCATAATCACTCAAAATGTAGATGATTTACACGAACGTTCAGGCAGTACAAATATCATCCATTTGCATGGAGAATTATTAAAAGCAAGAAGTATAGATAATGACAATGAATTTTACAATTGTAACAAAGATATTCATTTAGGTGATTTATCCCCAAACGGTAAGCAACTAAGACCTCATATTGTTTGGTTTGGAGAAGCAGTACCCTTACTTGAAAAAGCAGCGGAAATTACGACAACGGCTGATGTTTTAGTAATTATTGGTACGTCCATGCAAGTATATCCAGCGGCAAGTTTAATTAATTACGTAAAACTCGGTATTCCAATCTATTTTATTGATCCAAATCCTTCAATTCATAAATCTGATTTTAATAATTTAGAGATTATTGCAGAAAAAGCCACCGTAGGTGTCTCACAGCTGATTGCAAATTATTTATAAATGAAAGAAGCTACTTTTATATCACTATTAGCTGATGATTCCGAGCGTTTAAAATTTCGAAGCGAGCTTGTTGAGGCTACTTTAAAAAACCCACAATGGGTAGAAATTTTATTAACCAATATGGAAGCTATTGATGATGTAAATTCTAATTTTTCAGCTCGTATTTTAGAATTGGCTTGCAAAGATAAGTTAGGGCTTATCGTTCCGTATTTAGATACCTACTGTGATTTATTACCAAAAGTAAAACAAGGACCAGTCATTAGAGCTTGTGCTAAAATTTGTGAATTACTTACGCTTCGTTATTTTAAAAACCATCCATTACCACTAAAAGAAAGGCATTTTGAAAAAATTATAGAGGCGGGATTTGATTGGATGATTTCCGATCAGAAAACAGCAGTAAAAGCCTATACGATGCAAACGCTGTACTTACTTGGTTTAAAATACGATTGGATTCATCCTGAATTGGTTTTAAATATAGAAAAAGACATTCCCACAGGTACCACGGGTTACGTAAACCGAGGTCGGAAAATTATTAAAGCTATTGAGACCAAAACGAAGTTCAAGATTTGAATACTGTTCGTTGGTTTTATGTTCCGGCAAATTTCTTATTCTCGATACTCCCGAAGCATCAGGTTTTCAATTTAATTCACGAATACAACGTCCGTTCGAGTGCTTTTTTCTGAAGTGCAACGAAAGATAAAAGTGTATCGAGAACTTTTGAATCTAGATACACTATCACACACCTAGAAAAAATTATAAAAACGAATTTTAAATTCTCTAGTTAAAAACAACATTGCTACATCCGTGCGAGTGCTTTTTTCTGAAGTGCAACGAAAGAAAAAAGTGTATCGAGAACTTTTGAATCTAGATACACTATCTCTTGCAAAAACCAATTACATTTTTGACATCAAAGGCAAAGGTTGAATTATTCAACTTTAGTATAATTAATTTGCGACTTTATTTCTTTAAAATAGGCAATAAGTTCCAATTGTTGTTCATCACTAAGTTTTGCTTCTGGATGCATAGGTAGATAACTCTCTAAAGGCATTTCTTTTTCCTCAATCATCTCAATTGTTTCTTCCAACTTATGATCTTTCTTTTTTTCAGTATACGTGTCCCAAATTGAAAAATCAAAATGCTTTTTACCATCATTTACATGATTGGCAACCCACCACGATACTGGAGCTACTTCAGCGTACCAAGGATAAGCCGTGTTATTTGAATGACAGTCATAACAAGATGCCTTAATAGTAGCTGCTAAATTGGCTTCGGTGCCATTGACAACCAGAAAGTCCGTGTCAGGCGTTTCAATAGAAATGTTCTTTTCGGGACGGTAAAATTGAATGGCTACAATAACTAATAACAATCCAATAACTATTTTTTTAACCATGATATATGAATTTTCATCTAAGATATTAATTTAAACAATCCTTCGTACAATTTTCCGTCAGCAATTACACTTCCCTTTTGAATTAAATCAAAAATTTCACTATTTCTATCACTTTCATACTTTTTTACACCTTTATAAAATGTAATAGATCCGTCTTTAGTATTGTCAATAAACCATTGGTAATCTTTGTCATTGAAAAAACTAAAATCTGTTTTATTAATTTGAACTACAATTCTAGAAATATCTTTTTCTTCAACTTTAAATAGATTAATACTTTTTTCTGAAAAGTGTTCTAAAAACTTTGTTCTATTCAACACATCATCCCAAACCACATCACTAAACAGATTTAATTCCTGTTCCGCTACTTCTGGTTTGTCTTTTTTAATAGTATTCCACTCATTAATATCAACTTGCTGACTTGCCAAAAACTGAGCAAACTCTTCGTGCAATGCTTCAAATTGTTCTTTTGTTAACTGTCTGTATTTCATAATTTAATTTCGTTTTACAAAAATAAAAAACCACTCAAAATTTGGAGTGGTTTTTACATTCTTTTTTAATTATTATTAGAAAATATATCTTAATCCTAATTGCACTTGCCATCTCGATAATAAACTAGCATCATAACCAAATGTTTCGGTTAATGTATCATCAAATGTAAACACAGGGTCATTATTAGTATCAAACGCTACTGATAATGGTGTTAAATCATTAGGTTGTTGAATTACACCCCAATCAGAATTAATTAAGTTACCTATGTTTAATACATCTACAGAAAATTGTATTGCATTGTCTTTAGACACTTTTAACTCTTGAATGAACTTCACATCCCACTTCCCTCTCCAAGGTGCTAGAGCTCCGTATCTATCCATATAATCTCCACGATTATCATTCAAGTAATCATCTTGTTCAATATAGGCTTCTAATGCTGCTGCTTGACCAGGACCTGAAAAATTCATTTGTTGAACTTCTGAACTTGTAGGAATATATAATAAATCATTGTTTTGACCTGAAGGATCTCCATTAATATTACCTGCATACGTATAGTTGAACCTTCCTCCTTGTGCATATTCAAAGAACGTAGAAAAAGTTGTTGGAGCTTTTTCTCCAAAGAAAGTAAACCTTTTAGAAGCTACACCAATAAACCTGTGCGTATCACCATATTTAGAATACGATAAAACATCATCATTAGCATTCCCTAAATTAGGATTAAAGTCGAAAGCATCACCAGTAATTTCCGCTTCAATTGAATTTACATCTTTAGCATTCAAATAATTGTACGCAAAACTTGTGTATAATCCATTGTTAAATGTTTTTTGTGCCTTAAGGGTAGCATTTATAATTCTACCTTTATCAGAGTTTGTAAAAACATATGCATTATTACCTTTATCACTTGCCGTATATACCGGTCTATTATCTCCTGGAGCATTCAAAGTTCCTGAAGGGTTTCTTATTCCCCAATTTTGAACATGGGCTGCATTTAAATCTTTAGTATAAGATAAATCACCCGTTAATACCAATCCATTTTCAAATCTATGATCCGCACCAATATTCGTACGCCAAACTTGAGGCCATTGATAGTCTGGATCAATTAGCTGAAAGAAACCATCATCTGCACCACTTACCTGGTTACCTAACCATACAAAAGGAAAACGGCCTGTAAACAAACCTGTACCACCTCTTACTTGTGTTATTCCTTCGTTCTTCACATCCCAATTAAAACCGACTCTTGGAGAAATTAACCAATCACTATTTGGCAATTGGGTTGAACTCAAATTAACGTCTTTATTTGTATTAGGATTATAATAGGTAACTGAATTATCTCTACTTGCACCATTATCAGTATCAATATATTTTTGAATTAAGCTTGAAGTATCAAAATATAGAGGTTTGTCAAAACGTACACCATATGTCAATTTAAAAGCATCATTTATATTCCAATCATCTTGAACATAAAATGACAATTGGCCCACATTTAATTCCGCCAATTTCCAACCACCATCATTACCATCTCCATTGGCATTAAAACTGTCAAAAGCATTTTGCGTAGCACCTAAATATTGCTCTACTACTCCACCCGGCTGTGCACTGTCTAAAAATGTTTGCATGTCTGGGTATGAATTAAATATTCCATAATATGGAAAAATACCAAAGTTAAATGACTCATAATTTACTAAATTAAATGAGTTTTGAAAGGCAAATTTCTCATAAGAGAACCCCACCGTAAAAGTATGATTCCCTTGAACTATATTTAGGTTGTTCGTCAACTGAAATACTTTTTGATCTAATTTATTATTGATAGAAAATGGTTCATGACCCGCAATTATATAATTAGAACTAGATCCGTCTTGAATGGTAATAATTGGTGCTGGTGCAGACATCGGATTTCTAAAATCGTCAAAATGTGTATAACCAACTTGAACCTTATTGGTTACATTATCAGCCAAGGTTGAATTCAATTCTAATTGTATTGATTGTATCTTATTATTGATTTCGTACCCTGAATTTTCAAACTGTAACGTATTAAAACTTGGACCTCTTGAACCAATTGCTGTAGGATGAGCTGGTTTTTCTTTAGATGCATTTAAGAAATTATAGATTACTGCAAATCTATTATTGTCATTAATGTTCCAATCTAATTTAAAAATTCCTTTAGTTGATTCTGATCCATAAGTAAACCCTTGATACCTGCCGGTGTCATAACCTAAATTACCTAAAGCATTTTGAACAGCTATTAAGTCAGATTCTAATACTCTAGACTCATTTACAGCTCCAGAGTTGGTGTTTGGCACCCAACCATTAGAACCTAAATCAGTTCGGTCATCTTTTTCAAAATTGGCAAAGAAAAATAACTTATTCTTTACAATTGGTCCACCTATACTTAAACCATATTGTACTTGTTTTAAATCTGAATTTGCAACATCTTCACCATTAATTTTTGATCCTGTTAAATTTTCATCTCTATAAAATGAATACACAGTACCATGAAACTCATTTGTTCCACTTTTAGTTACTGCATTTACAGAAGCTCCTGTAAAACCTGATAACGTAACATCATAAGGTGCTAACGACACCGAAATCTGATCAATAGCATCTAAAGAGATTGGTTGTGCATCCGTTTGACCTCCAGGAGTTGGAGCATCTAAACCAAATGGGTTATTAAAAATAGCACCATCTAATGAAAAGTTATTGAATTGATCATTTCTACCTCCAAATGAATTACCTGATGAAGAAGGTTCTAATCTGGTAAAATCTGCGGCTGATCTAGAAATTGTTGGTAAAGTGGTTAATTCTCTTTTACCGACACTCGTTTCAGCCCCCGTTCTACTTGATCCAAATACATTACCTCTACTTGATCCTTTAAGTACTACTTCGTCTAATTGTTGAGCATCAGGCGTCATTTTTACGTCTAGAGAAAATGTTTTTCCTAAAGTTAAATATACGTCTGTAATTTCTTGAGTTTTAAAACCAACATAGCTTATTGTTATGGTATATGGTCCTCCAACTCTTAAATTTAAAAGGTTGTACCTTCCATCGAGGTTTGAAATACCTCCTTTTTTTGTACCCGTTGGAGTATGAACCGCAATGATGCTGGCTCCTGGCAAAGGCTCACTTTGGTCATCAATCACTACCCCTCGAATATCGGAGGTTGTAACTTGGCCAAATGATAAAGAAACAACACTAATTAATAGCATTGTTAAAAAATAATTTTTCATCATAATTTAAATTTATTTGAGTTAAGTTAAAATATAGAACAAATTTATGAAAATAAAAAAAGCCTGTTCGAATGAACAGACTTTTAATATCAACATATGTTAATAAGGTGTTATTTGCCTTCAGCAATTACATCAAACGGAAAATCAATGATTACCGCTCTATGTAAACGAATTTTTGCATTATAAGTACCTAATCTTTTTACTAAACCACCTAAAACAGTGATAAATTTTCTGTCAATCTCTACACCAGCTTTATTAATTGCATCAGCAAGATCAGCACTACTTACAGAACCGAAAAGCTTATCGCCAGTACCTACTTTTGCAGGTATCTTAATTTCTAATTCTTGTAATTTTTTAGCTGAAGCTTCCGCTTCTTTAATAACACTAGCTTCTTTATAAGCTCTTTGCTTTAATGTTTCAGCCAATACTTTCTTTGCAGAAGGTGTAGCTAACATAGCATATCCTTGTGGGATTAAAAAATTGCGACCATAACCATTCTTCACAGAAACCACATCGTCTGTAAATCCTAAATTAGCTACGTCTTGTTTTAATATAAGTTCCATACTAGTTCTTAAATTTAGATTATTTTAACATATCAGCTACATAAGGCAATAGTGCCAAATGACGTGCTCTTTTTATTGCTTGCGACACTTTTCGTTGAAATTTTAACGAAGTACCTGTTAAACGACGAGGTAAAATTTTACCTTGCTCATTTACTAAATACAATAAAAAATCTGCATCTTTATAATCTATATATTTAATACCGTTTTTCTTAAATCTACAGTATTTTACCTTCTGTTTTGTATCAATGTCTAACGGAGTTAGATATCTGATCTCGGCTTTATTTCCGCCTTTTGCTTGTTGTTCTATTGTTGATGACATAACTTAGTTTTTAGCAGCTTTATTACGTTCTTTTCTTTTTACAGCCCATTCAGCAGCATGTTTATCTAACTTTACAGTTAAATAACGCATAATGCTATCATCTCTTCTAAACTCTAATTCAAAAGGATTAATAACTTCACCGGCAACTTTAAACTCAAATAAATGATAAAAGCCAGTTTTTTTCTTTTGGATTGGATAAGCTAATTTTTTTAAGCCCCAATCTTCTTTGTGGATCATTTCGGCACCTTTAGAAACCAAGTAGTCGTTAAACTTCTTTACTGTTTCCTTTACCTGAACATCAGATAAAACGGGATTCAAAATGAAAACAGTTTCGTAATGATTCATAATTAATTGTTTTTTTGTTTATTTTTAAGCGTGCAAATATACGATATTATCTCACTTTATCATATATATGCGATAGAAAATTAAACTATTCTTTTTAATTGGTGTTTTTGGTCTCAAAGTCGCATGATCTAAGATAACTGATAAAAGCCATACACATGTTAAAAACAAATGTTTCTATAAAAATCAAATACCATTATAAATGACGATGCCGATTATAATAATTTAACAAACATTTTATTCCCCCTCTCCTATTTTGAACACAATATAAGTACTAGATCACCTCATCTTCTTTAGAAGTTGCTAACGCACAAAGATAAAGTCATTATAAAGTAGTATAATTTTTTCTTACTTTTGAACATGATCTTTGCACAACCCATGGAAATACCTGAAATTCCAAACTTAATCCACTATGCCATTCCCTTTTTTGCAATTACATTGTTTATAGAAGTTATTGTAGATGCTCGTGAAAAAACAAATAGTTATGAAACTAAAGATGCTATTACTTCCATTACTATGGGATTGGGCAATGTTTTTCTAGGGCTGTTTAGCAAAGTATTGGTTTTTGCTGCGTTTATATTTATTTATAATAATTTTCGATTATTTACCATACCTTTTACATGGTGGGCTTGGGTATTGCTATTATTTACTGAAGATTTCTCTTATTATTGGATGCATAGAACAAGCCATACCAATCGATTTTTTTGGGCAAGTCATATTATACATCATTCATCACAACGCTATAACTTAAGTACTGCCTTAAGGCAATCTTGGACAGGTGGTTTTATGACCTTTATCTTTTGGTTATGGTTGCCCTTGTTAGGTTTTCATCCGGTAATGATTTTGGCTCAAATGTCTATCAGTCTTATTTATCAGTATTGGATTCATACGGAACGTATCAAAAAAATGCCCAACTGGTTTGAAGCTATTTTCAATACACCTTCTCACCACAGAGTACACCATGCCACAAATCCCCAATATTTAGACCGAAATCATGCGGGGATCTTTATTATTTGGGATCGGCTTTTTAAAACGCACGAACCCGAAGCTGAAAAACCTATTTACGGATTGGTAAAAAATATTAGTACTTTTAATCCGCTGTATGTGGCCTTCCATGAATGGATTAATTTATTCAAAGATGTAGTTCACTCAAAAACCACCATAAAAAACCGATTCAATTATTTAATTAAGCCCCCGGGATGGCGGCATGATGGAAAGGGCATGATTTCTGAAGATTTACGGAAAGAATGGGAGAAAAGTATTAAAAGTAAATAGTTGGCAACTAAATAATTAATTTTAAACCAACCTATATATCAATTATTTTTTCTTTTTTATCAGTACTTTTGATTTCTATTTTCATATATGAAATACTGCTTAATTGTTACACTCTTACTTAGTACCTTGGTTTTTTCACAAAAGAAAATGGCAACGGACAGTATCACTAATTTGGACGAAGTTGTATTGAATCAATCCGCAAAAGCAACACAAGCCAATGGCATCATACCCTCTGCCTTTATTGGTACCCAAATTTTTAAATACTTTAGTCCTCTTGAAATGACTTCCCATTTAAATCAGATTTCAGGGGTTTATATACTTTCTGGTGCTCTTAACACTAACAGAATTACCATTCGCGGTGTGGGTTCTAGAACTCCATATGGTACCGACAAAATTAGATTGTATTATAATGGTATTCCAGTAACTAATGGTTCTGGCTTTTCTACCATTGAGGCATATGATCTTGAAAATTTGAATTCAATAGAAGTAATAAAAGGCCCAAAAGGAACTGCTTTCGGTTCTAATTTAGGTGGAGTAATCCTGTTGAAGCCTCAAGAAACTGTAGATAAGACTACCGCTTTCCAAAATAATTTTACATTCGGTTCTTATAGGTTGCTTAAAAACAATTTGAGCTTAGCACATATAGCTGATAAACTTTCATTAGAACTACGTTATGGACATTTAGAAACTGATGGATTTAGAGAAAACAGCCAATACAAAAGGGACGGTGTACTACTAAACTCATCTTATAAATTAGGTGACAATAGTAAACTTAGTTTATTACTGAATTATATAGACTATACGGCACATATAGCCAGTTCAATTAATCTAGGTGCATTTAACGAAGACCCAACGCAAGCTGCTTTTACATGGAAATCGGCCAAAGGATATGAGGCCAATAAATATACCTTAGGGGGAATTTCACTTTCTAATAAAATCACACAGCAACTGAACAATACCACAAGTGTTTTTTATACTCATCTAGATCATTATGAGCCTAGACCGTTTAATATTTTAGATGAAACCACCAATGGTTACGGATTAAGAACACAATTTAAAGGGAATTTTTATTTTAATAAAAGGATAACCAATTACACATTTGGTGTAGAAGTTTATAAAGATGATTACAATTGGTCAACATTTGAAAATTTATATGAAGATAATAATGATAAAGGTAGCTTAGAAGGTACTGTACTAAGTCGTAATAAAGAAAATAGAAGTCAGTTTAATGGATTTGCAACATTTACGTACCCGTTTAACAATCATTTTACCGCTCAATTAGGCATTGCCATCAATAAAACAAAATATAATTATCGCGATTTGTTAAAAACAGGTACTGAAAACACCAGTGGCAAAAGAAGTTTTGACGCTATTGTGTTACCCAATTTTCAGCTGAATTATCAATTTGGTATCCACCAATTGGCATATGCAAATATAAGTAGGGGCTATTCCAACCCCAGCCTTGAAGAAACCTTGGCTCCAGAAGGAGTAATTAACCCAGACATTGCTCAAGAAACAGGAATGAATTATGAGCTAGGCAGTAAGCTGAAATTCTTGAACAATAAATTGAGGTTAAATGTTGCGGTGTACCAAATGAATATTAAAAACATGTTGGTTGCTCAACGTATTGGCGAAGATCAATATATCGGCAAAAATGCGGGAAACACGAAACATCAAGGCTTAGAAGTGGATTTAAATTATCTTTACAGATTTACATCAAATTTCCTGTTAACCCCTTTTATAAGTTATTCTCACAGTAATCATAAATTTATGGAATTTATTGATGATGGTATTGATTATGGAGGCAATCCTTTAACTGGAGTGCCCAAACACAGAATCAATTCCGGTATGCAATTACAATGGCAAAAGGGACTATCTGTAAATGCCACTTACGCACATGTTAGTAACATACCATTAACGGATGGCAATACAATTTCTAGTGCCTCTTATAATTTATTGAATTTAAACATAGGGTACAAAAAACAAATTTCAGACGCTTTTGCTATGGAAGCCAAGGTTGGCATACAAAATATGACCAATACACATTATGCACAATCCGTATTAATAAATGCAAGCAGTTTTGGAGGACAAGCACCACGTTATTATTATCCCGGTATGCCAAGAAATTACTATGGAAGTTTGCGGTTGCGTTACTGTCTGTGATAAGAGTGAATGAGCTTTTTTATATAAAATGTATGCAGACTTCTTTTCTTATTAAAATCAAAACTATAACTTTGATTTGATCAAATTACCCAGTTGGAAGCTTGTTAGCACTGGCATAATTTTTGATAACTTGTAAAAGGGAATGGCAAAGAGAGAATTCTAAGAACTGGGCAGAAAATTTGATTTTTTTAATAATTTTTACGACCTTAGTTAATAAAGGTGCAAATTTTTAAAATCAAGCAAAGTGAAAAACGTACTTATACTACTTTTATTTATTGTTTTTTCTTGTAGCAATGATTTTAACGCTTCATCAGAAAAAACTGAAACAACAGTTAAAGGAAACGTATCAGATATTGAACGAAATTTTCCAATTAAAAATTTTAAAATTGTTTTATTAAGGGTTTGGGATGATTGGAGTGTTGTTCAATATGCTCCAGGTTCAGAAGTTATTGATTCCGTAAGAACAGATTCATTTGGAAATTATTCAATTACATTTAATTTCATTAAAGGAGAAAGGTATGCTTTTGAAAAACAATATTATGGAAATCCATATTATACAGAAAGCATAGGCAACACCGATATTATTGAAGGAAATATAAATATACGTAATATTAATGCTTGGTATCCAACAGTATTGAAATTGAATTTAAACATTCATAATAATAATTATCCAGCAATGCGTATCAGTAGTCATATTCTTGAAAATAACAATTCGTATTTCCCAACAGTAGATATTTTTGATTCAGAAATAGATACAATAGCCTATATTAGAAGCAAACCTAATTCAAACGTACAATTAAATTTTCATTATTCAACAGGCTATTCGAATGAGGATTATCACTATTTATTAAAAGAATTTACAACAGGCCTTCAGGATACCATAAGCTTATCTTATAAAATAGATTGTTCAACTTTCTGACAAACTTCCTTAAAATGTTTTTAGTATCATAGCAATTAGATTTTGAAATGACTGAATTAAGGAAATGTATTAAAAACCAACCTTAAAGAAAAATATTTTAACTTCGCTCCTTTCTTTAAAATTACATCCATGCAAAAAAAGCTCTTCCTCCTATTTTCTCTACTTTTTTTCACCCATCACATTGTTACTGGGCAGAACTCTGCAAAACAAAAAACACTCATTACCAAAATCAATACTATTTTAGAAAACGAAATAAAGAAATCTAACATTCCTGGTGCGGTAATTTTAGTAAAACAAAGTGATCAAGTACTTTACAAAAATGCTTTTGGGTATGCTTCTTTAAATGATTTTAACAATAAACGTTTGAAAAACCCAGAAAAAACGACCGTAAATCATCTCTACGATATTGCTTCACTAACCAAAATTATTGGAACAACAACATCCATAATGCTATTGGTTGATCAGGGGCTTTTAAATGTTGACGATCCTGTTTGCGATTATATTAAAGCATTTAACACACCTGATAAAAATAAAATTACCATCAGACATTTACTAACCCATACTGCTGGTTTAATTGAATGGTTTCCGTTCTATTATTATTCGAACAAAAGAAAAGACACGTATAAAATTATTGATAAACTACCCTTAAAATATGCCATTGGTAGTGGCAGACATTATAGCGATTTGGGCTTTATACTCTTAGGTGAGATTATTGAAAAAGTATCAAACCTTCCGCTAGATCAATTTATGGAACAACATATTTTTAAGCCATTACAAATGGAACATACACTATTCAATCCGCTTGAAAAAGAAACACACAATAAGATTGCAGCTACTTCGCATGGTAATCCATTTGAAAATAGAATGGTTACCGATGCTTCTCTTGGTTTTAAAATAGATAGTCTTCATCCAAACCAATGGAATGGGTGGCGACAATACACGCTAAAAGGTGAAGTTAATGATGGAAATGCATGGTATGCCAATGAAGGGGTTTCTGGTCACGCAGGAATATTCTCTACAGTTGACGATTTACAAAAAGTAATTGATGTTTTAAAAAATAAAGGGAATTTAAATGATAGACAATTTATTTCTGAAAAAACAATAAATTTATTTCTTACACAAGATGAATTTAAAAATGGATTGGGCTGGGTAATGAATAATAGTAGTGCCTATATAAAAAATGCTCCAAAAGGTAGTTTCGGTCACACCGGATTTACTGGAACAAGTATAGCGGTAATCCCTGAATATGACATCTCTGTTATCTTATTGATTAACCGTCAAAATATGGGACTATTAGCATCAAAATCTTATTATAATTTAAATCCCATAAGAGAAAAAATAATTACTTCGGTTCTTGATTATTGTAACAAAGGAAAAGACTAAAACTAAAAACTAGGAAAGCACCATATATTTATATGGTTTAATATCCTTCTATTTGCAATATAGGATTAACTAAAATCAATTAATAATCTTTCATTTTTCTATCACCAAAAAAAAAAGACAACTTTTTAGCATCTATTTCTGAAATGAGCAATTTTGAAATGGGTTATAGAAAGATTATAAAGATTAAAACGCTGTTTAACTAGTTGGAATTTACTAAATTAGTGCTTTGAAATTTTTACGCTAAATTAACACAAAACATTAGACCTCTTTAAACACTAATTATGAAATTAAAATTAACTTTCTTTATTTTTGCAACGATACTTTTATCCTTTACAGTAGCAAGTGCACAAGAAATTCCTATTGAACATCTCAATATGAAATTACAGCCAAATCAGCAAGAGTATTCTAAAACAATACTTAAAAATGAAATTCCAGGTATAAAAGCGGAACATATAGCCTTAACAGGAAAATTTGTTAACGAAGATCAACTCAAAGAGGGATTTAAATATATTTACCTTTTTGTAAAAGGAAATGGTACTGTAGTTGCAAATAAAGAAAGTTATGACATTGTACCTGAAACAATATTCCTACCGAATTCTATTCAAAAAATTTCAATTAATGTAGCTAAAAATGATACACTTCATTTTCTGAAAATTTCTAGTGAGTTAACGGAACAAGACAAGCTAGATTTAAAAGAATTTCCAGAAGAAAATACACAGAATGTGTATTACACTAAATTTGAAGATACGGAACCCTATACGGAACCTATAAAAAGCCCAAATACTATAAGTCGTACCATATTACCTAATAAGTATATACCTCGTATTGCAATGGGTACTGTTCAAGCTCCAGGTCCTGACCATGTTGGTGCTCATGAACACGGAATGTTAGAACAATTATTTTTAGGTTTAACTGATAACAACGTTGTTGTGCATGCAGATGAAGCTCAGGTTGATTTTCCTGAATATTCAGTGTTGCACATACCTTTAGGTTCTAGTCATTCTGTAGATGTAACTGACGGAGATGAAATGTACTATGTATGGATGGACTTTTTTAGAGATAAAAAAGGGGAAGAATGGTTAAAAACACATAACACTGGTAAGAAAGAAAAAAAGGACTATTAATCAATATGAAATTATCTCTTTAAATATTAACGCTGTATATCTATTTTTAAATTGAATAGGGTCGTGACTTGGTATAGACTGAAAAGAATTTATTTTTTTATATCCCTAGGTAACATCTTTATTATGAAATCAATTTAAGGCAATAACAGTAAGAATAAAATTCTAAAACCCAAGGTTTACAAGAAAGATACAGTGTAATTTTTCCTATAATTATAGTAAGGTTTCAATTTGATTCTAATGAAAAAATCAGAATTCACTTCCTTAACAATTCTTAAAATAACGAATACCTCTGGAAATAATACAGAGGTTAAAATATTTATGTTTAACACATTATTATTATTCCTTTTCCTTAGCTCACATTCCTTAATGGCTCAAAATACCTGGGCTAAAATTTTACCAGGTATTGGTTCATTTTCATCACCCAGAATTGCTGATCTAAATAATGATAAGGTCGGTGATATTATTCTTGGTGCTGGCCGGAAAGAATTTCAAGCTTGTGATTCTGCTGTCGTTGCCTTAAATGGCAAAACGGGTGAACTACTCTGGAAGGTTCATGCAAAAGATCAAATTTTCGGGTCAGCCGCTCTTCAAGATATTACTGGAGATGGAATTTTAGATGTATTGATAAATGGGCGTTCAGCGGAACTTATTGCCATTAATGGGCAAACAGGAAAAGTATTGTGGCGATTTATAAAACCTAAAGGTGAAGAAAAAGAATGGTTCAATTTTTATAATCCGCAATTTATTAGAGATCAAAATAATGACGGACAGAAAGATATTTTGATTTCCAACGGAGGAGACGTAC
This sequence comes from Aureibaculum luteum, assembly GCF_003449015.1. Classification (GTDB taxonomy): domain Bacteria; phylum Bacteroidota; class Bacteroidia; order Flavobacteriales; family Flavobacteriaceae; genus Aureibaculum; species Aureibaculum luteum. The sequence continues at coordinate 246,637 of NZ_QRGD01000005.1, forward strand.
TTGCTGAACCTAATGACCCAAACAGACCTACTGGGCATTTGGTTATTATCAATAGCAAAACGGGAAACGTGATCAGTAAGGCCCCTATGCCTGATGGTGGTGAAATATATATGTCGGTTTCCGTGCTTCCACATAAATCTGAAACTTTTAAAAATGTAATTTTTGGTACAGGAGGTGAGACTATTGGTGGAAACCTTTATGTGACTTCAATATCGGAAATCAAATCTGGTGACCTGTCTAAATCGATTAAACTAGCGACAAGTGAAAAGAAAGGTTTTGTAGGTCCTGGTGCTTGGGCCGATATTAATGAAGATGGCCATCATGACATTATTGCGAATTCAGTAGATGGTCGGTTGATGGCATTCGATGGCATTACCCATAAATCTATTTGGACGGTTACCGTACCAGATACGGAAGCTTATGGCTCTGTCGCAATAGGTTTATTTAATGATGATAACATTCCTGACGTTTTTGTTTCTTACGCTCAAGGCGTATGGCCAGACCTAGGATGGTCAAAGCAGATCATGGTAAACGGTAAAAACGGTACTATAGAGTTTGAAGATACTTTAGGGTTTTATCAAATGAGTTCTCCAGTAGCAGTAGATCTAAATAATGACGGTAAAGATGAAGCTTTATTACCAATGAATTATCAAGTGAAAAATGAATTTCAAATGAAATTTTTTCACAATAACATTATAGCTATCGAATTCACTGAAAAAGTTGCGGCCGAATTAGATCTGCAATACGAAGGCAACAATCTATCATCAACACCTTGGATAGGTGATTTAGACGGAAACGGCTATCTAGATATCGTTTACCTACATGGTACAAATGTAAAAAAAACGTATACATTCGATGGTCTGAGAATAAACAGGATTGACACTAAATTTCCTATTACAGGAAAGATCCGATGGGGATCATATATGGGCAGTGATTATAACGGTGTGTTTACAAAATAAATTACCCCTAATAACTACACACATCCACATTAAAACATTTTGGTCTAAAATCTGCAATGTACTGGTAAGAAAGAATAAACAGAATTAGGTTCTTCAATGAATGAATCCGTAATTCATAATAAAACAATAACTAAAAACCTCTTTCAACAAATTGAAAGAGGTTTTCTTATACCTGTAAAACTATTGTTTTTATTTAAATTATTGAGTGATATACGCTTTGTCTGAGAAAAAAATGTCAATAGGTGAATTACCTACTTCTTTTATTGTTTTAAATAAAGAGTTGTCTTCATTATAAATAGATAGCACACTTTTTTCAGTATCAAAATAGTCTTCAAGACCCAATACATAAACTTTTTTGGTAAGTGGATGCTCTTTAACCAAAGTTGTTAACATGACACCGTCAAACAAAGGCGTGCAAAATTCTTCAAGTGTTTTTGTACTCGTATTAAATCTATAGATTTTACCTGAATTTGATTCTGACCAATAGGCGTTATAACTATTTTCACTCATTATTAAGATGCTATTTTTATATAAGTTAACGCTTTCATCTTCAACCGTTACTGTTTCTGCTATTGAATAATCAGCATTTAATTTAACAAACGAAGCTTTTTCTGTTCGTTTTTCAGTGGCAATCCAAATAACATCATCTGCATCTCTTACAATACCTGAAATAGTTTCACTAAATTCTTGAAGCACCGAGATTTCTTTAGAAAGAATATCCATTGCTTTTAGCTCATTACCATCAGCAATTAAAACATTGTTATTATCTAATAATAAAGCGGAATTACTTGGCAACATGTCTTCAGAAATATCGTCAATGGCTTCACTTATACCCGTATTCATATCTACATGAGCTAAAAGGTATTTTTTACGCCTTCCACTACCTGAAGATCCTACAACCACTCCTTTATCTTCTGAATACATTAAAAGATTACTTGGGTTATCCATTTCAGAAGTCGCTACAACTCGTTCTTCCTGTAATGTTTCTTCATTGAGTTGGGTTATAAAATTGGGTCCGCTTTGATTAACCAGATAGAGCTTATCATTAAAATTATGCATAGACAAAGCATCTCCATTTAATGATGTATACACATCTGGGGTATAAACATATGCAGTATCCAAATGTTCAAGAGAAGTTTTACCCGTTTCAAATGTTAATATGTACGTATTATCATAAGTTGGTATAACCAATGGGGCATCAGAATCTTCGGTACACGAAAACATAGTTAAAGCAAATAGAATTGCTGTGAAAATTGATAGTTTTTTCATTATATATATTTAAAAAGTTACTAAGTCAGGCAGCCTTATAGTCAATTATAACTAGTAATAGTATGATTAATAAAAGGTGCTTCAAATTGTATTTTTACTCTTTATCCGAAAGTAGAAAATACTGAATGTAGTTTTGGCAGGTCTCCTGGCTCGCGTCTTGTTAAAACCTTCCCGTGTAAACAGTGGTGTAAGAATATAACAAGCATCTCTATATTAAGACGAAGCTTACAGTTGCGGGTACAGCTCAGGATTTTTCTTAAAATAAATCACCTGATTCCCTATTAATTTCGTTTTTATTATTACTAAAAATAAAAACCAAAACTGAGCAACAAAGGTACTTCGTTTTGTGTTTTTAGACTACTATATTTTGAAGAAATTTCATTAAAAAAAGGACATTATTTGATGCCGTTTTTAGGGAACTGTGAATGTGTAAGTTAGTAACTTAATTATAGGAATAAAAAGAGAAAATTTAAGTTTCAGCTATAAAAGAAAATCATTACTTATTACATTATTTTTTTGCAAAACATTAAACTTCTATATTTTCTAGCCAACGAGAACACCTCATAATAACTGCTTCTTTTTTTTACTCATTAAGGCTAACAAAAACCCTAATCTACTGACTATCTGATACTAAATTTGCACTTCTCAAGTTTTTGAACTAACTTACAATGCACCAATATACCATATTGGTAGACTAAGACTATCGCAATTAGATCATTTAATATAAGTATTGAGAACTTCTATCTTTAAGCCAAATCTTTATGAAAAAATCTGAAATACAAGGCGAACTTTGGGGTAAATCACCAAACGGTTGGGCAGAAATTCAAGAGCCGCTACACAAACCCTTTTGGGAAGCCATGCTCAATGCTACAAAAGTGGGCACAGGCACTAGCCTATTAGATGTAGGTTGTGGTTCTGGTTGGTCATGTGTGTTGGCTAATGAACGAGGAGCGGATGTTCATGGAATAGACGTCGCTGAAGGATTACTTTCTTTCGCAATGCAACATGTACCTGAAGCAGATTTCAAGCTTGCAGATATCGAAAACCTACCGTATGAAGATAATATGTTCGACGTTGTTTTTGCTGCCAATTCATTACAGTATTCTGAAGATCGGATAGCAGCGTTAAAAGAACTTAAAAGAGTATGTAAACCCAATGGATGGATTATTGCTGGACTTTTTGGTGAACCTGAAAAAGTAGATTATCGAGTTGTCTTTAAAGCTGTGAAAGACACTATGCCTGGACCGCCAAAAGGAGGTGGACCGTTTGAGCTTTCTATGCCTGGAAAGCTAGAGTCTCTTTTTAAGGTAGCAGGCCTAACGAATATTGAATCTGGAGAAGTAAACTGTCCCTTTGCATATGAAAATTTTGAATCGTTCTGGTATGGAAACATATCGGCAGGGCCATTTCAAGGAATGTTGCAAACGGTAAGTGAAAGCAAGTTAAAAGAAGCCGTCAAAGAAGCTGTAAATTGTTTCAGTCAAGACGATGGACGTATTATTATTCCTCAGAATAGCTTTAAATATGTAATGGCAACTTTGTAACTAAAAAATAAAAAAAATAGTTTGCCGTTTATTGTAACCAATAGACCGCAAACTATTTTAATTTTAAACTATTCATTTATCAATAAAAGTCTATTTTCTGAATAATGGATCTGCTCCAATAGTACCCACTAAGCTTTTTAGGTAGTCAGCTGAGCTCACCTCTTTAAGTGAGTTTTCGACTTTATGAAATTGCGTATTTAAATCCAATTCAGCAACCAGTAATGCATTGTTACTTTTTGCAATAAAACTTTCTAAATAGTCTTTTTGTTTTGTATAAAATTGGATATCCTTTTGTTGTTTGATTTTTAACCTTTCTTTATACCAATCACTATTGATGATATAATCTCTTTCAAAATAACCTCTCAACTCAGGATCACTCATCTCCTTACCTTCATAATGCCCATATGCCATCATATGTAATACTATTTTTAATGGCGGTATGGCAGATGCTATACTTCCATCTTCAAAATAGCGAATGGCTACTTTTTGTTGGGCCTCAACAATATTTGCAATACCATCTACATAATCTTCCAACCCTTGTAATTCAGGTTTTAACATCTTTTCATTAAATACAGCATTGGGTTCATCAAACAATCGATTTAAACATCGTAAAGAAAACATACTCGTAATACGGTATCCTAACCTACTTGCCAATACTTTTTTACCATTATGCTCAAAATCTTCTAACTTTTCTAATGATCCATTTGCTATCAACGCTTTTGGATCCCTATCTTCAGGGACCAATCGTGCCCAAATTTCTGGGATTAACAAGCTAATATCATGGTCTACTTTATTATCACCACCTACATAACCTGCAGCCGTACTAAATGCATTAGACTCCGTTAAAATATGAGATAATAAGGCATTGTTTAAGTCCGTTGTTGGCGTTAACATATTAAAGGGCCCTTTGGTTAAGGCTCCTTCGGAACCTGCACCTGTAGTAGAAGGAGACTTACCTGTTAAACTACAAATAAAATCCATGAATAACTCAGGCGTTTCCTGGTAATGAATTGGGTTATAAACTGCCAATGGCCGTATACCCGCTTTTTTATCTACAGGGTTATTTCTTCTTCCTGGTAATACCGCATTTACGACATTAATTACAGGATCTTCTGATTTTATTTTTCGGCATAAACGAACACCTATTTCACCTAAATAACTTGCTTCCGTTTCATTGAAAAATATATTAGGCTCTAAATAACGTGGATTTTTAGTGGGCTCACCATCAACTATTCTAGTATGTGATGGTAGAGCAAAATATTCCTCCTCATTTGCACTCGTTACAACACTTATAATTAGATCTTTTACCGGCTGTGTATATTTATCAAAATTGATGGTATCTTCATAAATTTCTACCGCATCTTTTTTCGTTAATAATTCGTAATTAGTTAAAAACACACCATCTGCAACCAAATCACGTTCAGCACCTTCGTCATATCCCCGTATAATTGCTTCATCAGGTCTTTGAAATAAGTGGGATTCACAATTGGCAACTACTTTTAAACTTTTATTTGGATAAAGCGGATTTAAATCTTTAAACTGATTACGTGGTAACGTGATGGAAGCTGAAATATCATCTTCCATTTGAATTTTTGTTGACGCGGAAAAATCAGATCTTAATTTATTTAACATCCAAATCCCTTCTTGGTTAAATCCAATTCGGACGTAACTACCAACTACCTTATTATTGAAATACCATAACCCAGTTCCTTTTTGCCCGTTTATAATTTGAACCGACATACAATCTTTCCAATTCAACCGCTCGTGATCTTGTCGATATAGCCTTTTTACAAATAAGACCAAAGACCTGATATGAACGGGAATAGTAGTAACAAATTCATTATATGCATCACTATTGTTTTTTGAGGGTGACAATAACTTTACAGCAGATCCTAAGGTTCTTCCTTTATCTAAAAAGGACCGTGAAGGTGGTAAGGTAGGATCGTAATTTTTCCAACGCTTTGAATAATTAAATTCAATAATTTCATCAGCCTTTTTAAAGTCCTCGTCAATATCAATAATGTTAAACGAATTATAAGTAATGGCGTTTAGCATAGATTTTGAAATCTCTGATTTTCCACCACCAGAAACGGTACAAGGCTTGTGACAAAATACACCTTCAGGTGAGGTGTTAACGATTCGCCACAAAGAAATCGCTTGATGTTTTTCTAATCTAAATTTATTACCTGTTGGATGTATATATGTTTTTACCGGTGATAAAATCAGTTTTTGTTTAGTATTATTATAGGTCCAAGTAATGCTATTGGTATTTGTATTGATATAGGCATCTTCAGGGATATAAACCAGGTTTGGATATTTCTTATCGATTGCATAATTTGAAGGTTGAATATCAATTCTGTCTCCCAATAAAGCTTTAACATCTTCAAAACTGAAGCTGTTACCAAATTTGGAATTAAACTTATTACCATCAACAATATCACCCATAACACCTCTAGGGAATGCAATGGCACCACCTGAATGCTCTTCTTCAACTAAACCAAATAGGTTTGCAGAATAGCTGATTTGAGTTTTAATTTCTTTTTTAGAATATCCAAAATAATTGTCTGCAATAAGGGTGACTACAACTCCCCTATCATCTCTACAAGTTATTTTAAAAGCCCCTCCATCATTGTACAATTCATTTTCATTTTCCCAGCACATTCCGTCATTTCTTTGACGTTCAGTAGCATTATCAAAATGAGGCAATCCAACACCTTTTTTCTTAAGGAGTTTTAATTGCGGTGCTAGAATAACACAACCTGTATGTCCTGTCCAATGCTCTGTATCTAATGCAGCATCATTATGTGCTAAATTTGGATCTCCTGCATTACCGAAAATAGTTTCCACAAAATCTAAATTACTAACCAAGCTTCCTGGAGCAAAAAAGCGAACCTCTAAACTCTTTTTTGATATAACACCTTTAACTTCTGGACAAACCACAGGTCTCATTAAAAACGAAACCATTAATTTGGCCTTTTCGTCTTGATTAGCAGTAAATGGTAATACTTTTAATTTGTCTGAAGGATTAAATGCTGCATTCAAAAAATGCTTAAATACAATTTTTGGTACTTCTTGCTTATCTAATGGAACTGGTAATGGCCCTTCTACAATATGAAAAGTACCTTTAGTTGTTCGTTTATCATTTATTGGATTGTTTAAAATACCTTGTTTAATTCTATACGAAGTGATATCTTCACTTTTAAATGAGTCTCCATTTGGTGGTAAACTCACTTCTCTAGCATGCCCTTTCTGATTTAAAATCAACGTATCGTTAGGTAAATGTATAGAGGCCCCTTCTAATTCTTCCGCCAAATAATCATTTAAAAAGTTTTGAATTCTAGCATCTGCAGGAGCCAAATGATCTGAAAGTAATCTAGATTTTTCACGAAAATTTTGGATCAAACCATTCGTTAATTTTTGAAATTTCGGATTGCATAACTTATCTACAGAATTCTCATCATCATGATAAATAGGTTGACCAAGAGCTGATAATTGTAGATTTATATATTGTATCGTATCTTTCCTACTCTGTTTAATTTGATCTTGATTCGATTGGCTTTCCCTACTCATTTTTTTTAAGATTTAAGTTGTGCATTTTTAGAATAATAAACTAAGAACTTCTATGGCTATAAATATAGTCACTAAAAATTGGTTAACCAATTTTATGTCTTACAAAATTCGAGAAAAAACCTTAGAACAACTTCTGAAAAGAAAACATATTATATAATATGTTTATTTTCAAACAAGTTTATAAAAATTGAATAATTATTAAAGAATAGTTACGTATAAAATAGTCAACGCTACTTTATTTCTTGTCATATAATGTGAACAGAGTGGATTAGAAATATCAAAAAACCTAGAATATCAATAAAAAGTAAAAAACAATATATTTACACTATGAATTAATAATTATCCAATCTTAATTAAACCGTATCGGTCTATAGTAGAATAAGACCTCTACTATTTCAATAAAGCAAAATTTCCAGATTTTACAGTTCCATCACTAAAAACAAGTTTAAACCAATAATCGTCAGGCGGTTGTAATTTACCGTTATAAAAACCATCCCAATAATAATTTGTATTATTAAGTTGCTTTAGTAGTTTACCGAATCTATTAAAAATATGTAACGTATAATTTTGATTTATATCTCCATCTAGTTGCCAAGTATCATTTATACCATCGTTGTTTGGACTGAAAAACTTTGGAGCATCTATGATAGTAATTTTTTCCGTCAAAAAACCACAACCTTTAACATCTTGCACATAAACAGTATAATTACCACCCAACAAATCACTAAATCTATTATCTGTTTGGTAGGTTATATTATCTAAAGAATATTCAAAATCTCCATCACCAGAAACCATCACTTCAATATAATTATCGCCAAAACCGCCATAATTAATAGTTTCAATTTTGGGCAACGTAGAGCGCACAAAATTAAAAGAAAATGAATTTTGACATAATATTCCATTCTCTAATCGACTTACTGAAATGGTATAACTACCTTCTTTTATGAGATCAACATCTTCTGAAGTTGATATCACTGTTCCGTCTTCATATGTCCATTTATAAACATCAAAGTTTGAGTCTATTGATATGGGTAGTGATGGTTCTAAGTCACATAAAAAATAATCTTTTTCCAAATCAATTTCAGGTAATTCATTTACAATCAATCTAAAACTAGTTTCTGAATAGCATCGATTATTTAATTCGTTTTCTACTTTAACATTAATAAGTTGGTTTTTTACAACTGTATTTTTATAGTTTCTCGGTAAAGGACTGGGTAAGGCATTACCCGATTCATTAGAATAAGAAATTTTTAACCCTTGTTGATTACCTATTATATTAAACTCCAAAGTAGATGTGTCAAAATGGGCAAAACCATTGCCTTCATCACAAGCAAATAAATTAGCTAGTTGATTAATTTGAGGTTGCTCTGAAGTTTTTAAACTTAAATTGGTCTCCGTATAACATTTTGATTCCGAATTTGTAACTCTTACAATTATAATCTCTTGATTAGGCGAACTATTGGTATAAGGATTAGGTAATGGGCTTGGTAACAGATTACCTCCGCTATCAAAATAAGATACTTCCATTCCAGTTTGATTTCCTAAAACAGTTGCTTCAATATCAGAGGTGTCAAAATACTCTGAAACACCGTCTTTGTTATCATCGCATCCAACTAAATCACTTAGAGTATTTGCAACCGGCGGACTATTTACGCCGATATCGAATTTAGTTTCATTATAACAATTTGTTATTGTATTTGTAACTCTTGCAGTAATAATTTCTTTGTTTATTATGGCATTTGAGTAATTTGACAATTCAGAATTTGGAATTAAACTTCCGCTCTGATTATAATAAATTACTGAAACATTGGTTTGACTACCCAAAATCTCATCGTTTAAAGCAGTTAAATCGAAACTTGCAAAACCATTGTTTCCGCTATTACATAAATAGGTATTATCTATTGTATTGGCCTCTGGTAATGGTTGCACAATTAAATCGAATGAAGTTTCTGAATAGCAACATAAAATAGCGTCATGTGCAACACGAACTGTTATTGTTTCCCTATCTTTTATCAAATTAGTTAAATGGGTAGGTAAAGGGTTTGTTAACTCTTTTCCGCTTCCATCAAAATAGGTTATTACTTTATCTGTTTGCCCGCCCAATACTTGAGATTCTATATTGGCAGTACTAAATGTAGTTGAAATTCCGGTACCAAATACGTCTTCACAAGCATAGATATTACTTATTGCATAGGCATTTGGTGGCTCAACTACATCTATTTTTTCCTCAATTACATAAACATTACTACTATTATCTGTAACAGTCGCAGTTACAGTATATTCACCGTCAACAGAAAAATCGTGCGTAGGAGAAAGATCGTTTGAAACATTCGATGCTCCAGATGCTGTATCTCCAAAATTCCACACAACGGTTGCTATATCTACAACATTTGTCAAACTAAATTCTTTTAAAAACTCAGAACAAATGTTGGTGATATTCATATTATAAGGAATGGCTACGTTGTTGCTTTTACCAGTAACATTAATATAGAAGTTCGCATCTGGGTATCCAAAATCAGCAGTAGAAACATACTCATCAGGAGGGCTTCCATTCACGCAACCTCTTTGCCAAGATTCACTATTGTCTTTAGCAGAGCCTGCGATAAAAGCCACCCCATCTCCATAAATTATCCCCTTATGTACTTCAACTAAAATTCTTTCAACACCTGCAGGAATTACTACTGGAGCATCAAAATCCACCTGAATAATTTGAGAATTACGATTTATATTAGGGTTAAGACGTTGGTATTGACTACTACCTATCAAATCTGCTTCAGAAAAAGAGGCCGGAAAGTTACTGTCTATTTTATAAATATTAAAACTTATCTCTGGTAAATAACCTGTTTTATTAATACCAACTTGCCCTGAATTAATGGTAAACTCCTCGTTCGTTGATACACCAAAGTCTTCTAAATCAAAAGTCCTCGCCCAGTATATATAACTTGATTTACATGAATATATATTCGTTTCTATAATATCATAACAAACATTATGAGACAACCTAGTGGTTGAACCCGAACTTTGTGTGTCCAGTAATTCCCCTGTCACATTTATGAAAAAATTTGCATTCGGAACAGGTAAATTAAGGCTTTCTGTAGGAGTATATGTATAAAGTTCTCGACAACCTTGAAACCAAGAAATGTCATTGTCTTGTGCAGTACCAGCAATAAGGACTTTCTTGTAATCAGAATTATAAATATCGTCATATTGAGTAACTTCAACTAAAATTCTTTCAACTCCAGCCGGAACAACAATGGGCGTACTAAAATCGATTTGAACAATTTCAGGAGAATCTCCTATAGCGGGAGCTAAAACCAAATTTCCGTAACTAAGTGTATTAAGAGTAGTATTAGGGAAATTTGAATCGATGCTATAAATATTAAACACTAACTTAGCACCTTCATAGGAATTACTAATAGCTATTTGCCCAGATTTAATAATGAATTGATCAGTTGTAGTTATACCAAAATCAGAAAGTGTAAATGTTCTCGCCCAATATTCATCATAATCACAAGAAGGCATCCCCGTTTCAATAGGTGTAGTTCCAATATTATGTGTTAAAGTTATTTGGGCATATGAAACAAAATTAAAGCTAAAAAACACAATCGTTAATAGCATTATTTTAAGTAGCATATTCATTTTTGAATTTAATTTATTACCCATGCTTATATAAATCATTCTAAAATATAGAATTAACATTAGGACACCCTGTTGCTCGTTGTTTTTTACAAAACATATTCATACCTAATGTAATTTGGTGAAAACCACTATTATCCAATACTACTTGATTGAGTTGATTGGTATACGTATATGATGCCATATAACGTTTGTAATTAAACCCAACTATTGGTGTTATTTGTTTCAAATTTTCAACGGCATTTTTCTCTAAATTTTGTCTATACGATAATGCCGCCCAAATCTGCTTATTATTATCAATATTTTTATATGCTTTTAGATTCACATCTACAGAAAACTCGCTAGTTCTCTCAACCATTTGTAACATTACCGATGGTTCGAACTGTACACTTTTTTCCTTTCCAAAATAGTAACCCAACGTTAATAAATAACTTCTTAAGTTTAACGAATCATAGCTGCTATTTTCTAATCCCTTAGTACTTAAAAGCAAATTTTTAACAGTAAAATAAGCATATGTATCCATAAAATGATATGCAGTACTAAAATCAGTATTAAAATAATTGGTTGACTCTATTATTTGACTATTTGAAGGGTCTGGAATAACTGATGTAAAACTGGATTGGTCAATTGTATTAATAACATAAGTAAATGACATACCAAAAGATAGTTGATTTAAGGCGTCATCTCTACCAAAATTAAGGTGATAAGCGTAACTACCTGCAATACCTTTTTGAGCATGAAAACCATTTTTATCATTAAATAATACACCTCCTAAAGCTGCTTTCTCACTTATTCTTGAATGAAAACTTAATGTTTGTAATGATGGTCCTTCAGAAATTCCATTCCACTGTTGGCGATGCGTTAATCTTAACTTTGCACAATTACCAATACCAGCAGCTGATGGATGAAGTAAAAAAACATTATCAGACAAATAATCTGTATAAATAGGAAACGTACTTTGAGAGAAAGAACCATAGGTAATAAATGCAAAAAATAATATTAAAATTTTCTTGTTTAGCAACGTTTGGGTTTTATCAATGACAAAGATAAAATTATAACTAATTATTTGAATAAATATTATTTCTTTTAAGAAATTAGTAATGCAATATGCATATTTTAAAGGATTATTCTTAATCCCAAATCCATACTTAATAATTATCTACGTCTACATTAAACCGTATCGGTCTATAATTAGGTATAGACTGAAAGCTATTTTTTGTTTTATTGCTTTTAATCCGTTTATCGATTTATCTCGAGGTAACTTAATTTAAATGTTTTTAACACGTTAATCACGAATTCTTGAAACTACAAAGAGCTTGGTATAATTTTTGTAGTTATAAAGTGAAATTAATTCAATAAAAAAATCTTACATTTTTATACGTGCATATCTAACATAATCAAAAAACATTAAATTATGAAAATCAAGTTATTTTTAGCATTATTTATGGGGCTTACTATAGCAAGTTACTCTCAAATAGCATTGAATCCTTCAGATGCACATGAACCACAAAAATATACGGTTATAACTAAAGAAAATGACACTATTTCTGTTTATGGCCCTAAAGTAAATATTGATTTTATAAATCGAGGATTTGAGGAATATGACAAAAAAGGGCAGCCAACAGGTGGTCAAATAAACCCTATTAATGATAGCAAAATACTATATAACGATAACGATGGAAAAACAATAACTCTAAAATCAGTCACTTTACCAAAAAAAATAAGTGGTGTGTTTTTTGAAAATCCTTTTATGTTTTCATTAATAGAAAATTCAGAACAAGATTTAAAAAAAGGAAAAATAGATTTTTACGTTCTCCAATATACGAAAGAACCATTAATAGAATCACAATCAGACATAAACCAAGCAAGTAGTGAGGGTAGAAACTATTACAAGCCAAAATACGCAATAAAAATTAAATACTATTTCAAAGATTCAAATGGCTTACATCAGATAGATTATAAAAGACAATTTAAACTTTACCCAGAAATATTAGGTAAAGAAGTATTTGAAAAAATGAAACAATCCAATAAAAGCAGGAAACAGTTTTTATTAGATTACTTTACAGAATATAATCGTAAAATAGATACATCTTTAGTAGCTAATGAGATGATTTAATGTTATTTAATAGCTGAATTTTAAAGTAATCTAATCATTATCTATATTAAATCGTATTGGTCTATAATCAATTATCGGCTGAAAACTAATTTTAATATTTTGTATACGGTTTTAGATACGTTTATCGATTTATCTTGGGGTAATTTAAATTAAAAAATACTTACGATATGTTAATTACGAATCCTTGAAATAACATAGGATATGGTATAATTGTTGTAGTCATAAAATGAAATTAATTCAATAAAAAAACCTTACATTTTTATTCGTTCATATCTAACATATTCAAAAAACTTTAAATTATGAAAATTAAGTTATTTTTAGTATTATTTATGGGGCTTACTATAGCAAGTTACTCTCAAATAGCACTGAACTCTTCAGATGCACATGAACCACAAAAATATATGGTTATAACTAAAGAAAATGATACAATTTCAGTATATGGTCCTACTGTAAATATTAATTTTCTAAATCGAGGATTTGAGGAGTATGACAAGAAAGGGCAGCCAACAGGCGGTCAAATTACTCCTATTAATTTTATAAAAATACGATACAACGATAAGGATGGTAAAACGACAACTCTAAAATCAGTCACTTTACCAAAAAAAGTAAAAGGTGTATTTCGTAAAAGTCCTTTTATGTTTTCATTAATAGAAAATTCAGAACAAGATTTAAATAAAGGAAAAATAGATTTTTACGTTCTCCAATATACAAAAGAACCTTTAATAGAATCACAATCAGACATAAACCAAGCAAGTAGTGAGGGTAGAAACTATTACAAGCCAAAATACGCAATAAAAATTAGATATTATTTTAAAGATTCTAATGGTTTACATCAGATAGATACTAAAAGACAATTTAAACTTTACCCAGAAATATTAGGTAAAGAAGTATTTGAAAAAATGAAACAATCCAATAAAAGCAGGAAACAGTTTTTATTAGATTACTTTACAGAATATAATCGTAAAATAGATACATCTTTAGTAGCTAATGATATGATTTAATGTTATTAAATAGTTGAATTTAAAAGTAATCTAATCATTATCTATATTAAATCGTATTGGTCTATAATCAATTATCGGCTGAAAGCTATTTTTAATTTTTTGGATTACTGCTTTTGATAAGTTATCGATTTATCTTGGGGTAACTTAATTAAAATAGTTTTAATATGTTGATTTCTAATTCTTGAAACAACAAGGAGCTTGGTATAATTTTTTTTGTCATAAAATGAAATTAATTAAAATAAAAAATCTTACATTTTTATTTGTTTATATCTAACCTGCTCGAAAAACATTAAAATTATGAAAACCAATTTATTTTTATACTTTTTTATCGGAATCACCACATTTAGTTTAGCTCAAGATTTATCGAATTCCTCGAACGTATCTAATACTAAAATATATACGGTAATAACTGAAAAGAACGATACAATGTATGTTATTGGTCCAAAAAAATCATCGCTGAATTCCATACATAGAGGCTTTGATATTTATGATAGAAAAGGACAACAGACAGGTCGCATGATGATCCCGATTAATAATAAATATATATATTACAAAGATGAATATGGTAATTCAATAAAACTAAAATCAGTTCCCTTAGAAAAAAAAATTAAAGGAGTGTTATTTAAGTCTCCTTTTATGTTTACTTTAATTGAAAATACCAAGCAAGATTTAAAAAAAGGAAAAGTAGATTTTTACTATCTTCGATATACAAGACAACCAATGCAAGAAACAGATATAAGTATAGAAAATAGCACAGGTAGAAATCCCTATAAATCAACATCCTTACCAAAAATTAACTATTATTTTAAAGATTCAAATGGTTTACATCAGATAGATTCTAAAAGACAATTTAAACTTTACCCAGAAATATTGGGTAAAGAAGTATTCAAAAAAATGAAACAATCCAATAAAAATAGGAAACAGTTTTTATTAGATTACTTTACTGAATACAATAAGAAAATAGATAATTCAATTAAACAGTAGTTTCACTTAATCTATTAATAATTATCCACATCTACATTAAACCGTATCGGTCTATAACTTGGTATAGACTGAAAGCTATTTTTAATTTTTTGTAGTACCGCTTTTGATAAGTTTATCGATTTATCTTGTGGTAACTTAATTAGAATAGTTTTAATATGTTGATTTCTAATTCTTGATATAGCAGGACTCGTGGGTCCTAAAATATTAGTCCCAAACGTGTTATATAAAGACTTATACAACCAATCAGCTCCTGAATTTACTTTGATATAATCTCTGTGCTTTAATGTAATTTTAACCATCCGTAATATGGGTGGGTACTTGTATTGATGACGTTCGTACAGTTGTTCTTTGTACATCGTAGCATAATCATTGGTTGTAACTTGTTGCAGTATTTGATGATACGGGTTAAAGGTTTGGATAGCAACTTTACCTCTTTTTTTGGCTCGCCCTGCCCTACCAGAAACTTGCACCAACAACTGAAAACTCTTTTCATGTGCCCTGAAATCTGGAAAGTTGAGCATATTATCAGCATTTAATACACCAACTAGCGAAACATTATCAAAATCTAAGCCTTTAGAAAGCATTTGTGTCCCAACTAAAATATCAATTTCACGAGATTGAAATGCCTCAATAATTTTATGATAACCGTATTTTCCACGTGTGGTATCCAAATCCATTCTCCCAATTTTATGATTAGGAAATAATTCTTGTAATTCCAATTCAATTTGCTCTGTACCAAAACCTTTAGTGTCTAAGCTCGGATTTCCACAAGCTGAACATATTTTAGGTAGTGGCTTGTGATATCCACAATAATGACATTTTAATTCGCCACGTAATTTATGGTAGGTTAAACTGACATCGCAATTAGGGCATTGTGGAGAAACACCGCAAGACTTACACTCTACTATTGGTGAAAATCCACGTCTATTTTGAAATAATATAACCTGTTCTTTTTCATCTAACGCTTCATTAATTAGCACCATTAGTCGTTCAGAAAAATGCTTGGTCATACGTTTTTTACGGTAGCCTTCTTTAATATCTACCAGTTCAACTTCTGGTAACATAACATTACCAAAACGTCGGTTGAGCTCTACCAACCCGTATTTTTTTTGTTCCGCATTGTAATAACTCTCTAAAGACGGAGTGGCACTTCCTAAAAGCACTTTCGCCTTATGCAAATTGGCCAGTACAATGGCTGCGTCTCTTGCATGATAACGTGGTGCTGGATCAAATTGTTTGTACGAAGTTTCATGTTCTTCATCTACAATGATCAACCCCAATTCTGAGAATGGTAAAAATATAGAAGATCTTGCACCTAAAATTAACTGTGCTTTATCTGATTTGTTTAAAATATTATTCCACACTTCTACCCTTTCGTTTAAGGAATATTTAGAGTGAAATACAGCAATTTTATTTCCGAAATATTTTTGTAAGCGATCAATTAACTGAGTGGTTAATGCAATTTCTGGTACTAAATATAATACTTGTTTACCTTGCTTTAATACTTGGTCAATTAGTTTTACATAGATTTCCGTTTTACCACTTGACGTGATGCCATGCAATAAAACAACTTCGTTTTTTTCAAAACTTTTATTGAGTTCATTATAGCATTCTTCCTGAAATTCAGATAGTTCCTTGAAACTATCGGTAGCCTCTTTAAAGTTAACACGATCTGTTTGGATGGTATAAATTTCAAACACTTCTTTTTCTGCCAATGCTTTTATTACCGCAGGTGATACCTTACTCACCTCTTTAAGTTGCTTCTGCTTTATTGGTTTTTTGGTAGCTCCATGTAATGAAAAATAAGTCATTACCGCATTGCGTTGCTGATTGGCTCTACTCAATTCTTCTAATAAATCCCCTAACTCTTTCTGATCATTATACCGTTCATTTAAGCGGATATACTTTATTAATTTAGGTGTGTATTGCTCTATAATTTCTTCCTGTAAAACAATTGCTTTCTTTTTGAGTAAATCATTTAAAATGGGTAAAACACGTTTTTTATCTAGAATGGCACTAATTTTCTGAATAGGTAATACCTCTTGATGCTCTAACGCTTCTATGATTAAAAATTCATCATCCGTTAAGGAAGATTCCAACATGAATTCTTTATTTTTTATAACCTGTGTTTCACTTTCCAATAAAAATGTTGACGGTAATGCAGAACGCAATACTTCACCTAAAGAACACATATAATAATTGGCTATCCATTGCCAATGTTTCAATTGCTTTTTTGTAATAATCGGATACTCATCTAAAATTTGAAAAATATCCTTGGCTTGATATGCCGTAGGTTCCTTTTGATGCACTTCTGCCACTATAGCCGTATATATTTTCGATTTTCCAAAAGGTACAGCCACACGCATACCTGGTTCTAAAAAATCCTTTTCAGCTTCCGTTATACTATACGTAAAGAGTTGCTGTAAGGGTATTGGTAATATGACGTTTACGAAGTTGTTCAAAAATGTTTGTGGTTTTACTGTTTGTTATTACTTTTTGTAAATTAATTTCGGGTATTCATATTTGTGAATGTCACCTTGAGCGGAGTTGAGAAGTTAACCGTTTACTATCAAAACTTACCAACCACAAAAAGCAAAGTTAAAATTTTAATTCTTAGAAAATTGTTCTCAATACAATTTTCTTCCGGACGCATCGCCAGAAAATCAATCGAACTATTGAAAGCAATGGATTAAAAATTAGAAAAAATACAAATACTGGTATTATTTAAAATACTGTATCTTTATAAACATCAGGTAATCATTAAATTAATAAAATGAAGAATATAAAAAAAGAAGATATCAATCAAGAAGTTTTTGATTTGTACGATAGTTATGTACATAATAAGATTGACCGACGAAATTTTATGAATAAGCTTTCGGTATATGCCGTAGGTGGATTAACCCTTCCTTCATTATTAGCCTTTTTAATGCCGAAATATGTAGAAGCTCAGAAAGTAAATTTTAATGACCCTCGTCTAAAGTCAGAATATGTTGAATATGAATCACCCAAAGGCGGTGGAAAAATGCGTGGTTTATTAACAAGACCTATTAAAAGCACTACGAAATTACCTGGAATAATAGTAGTACACGAAAACAGAGGTCTTAATCCACATATTGAAGATGTAGCTCGTAGAGCTGCTCTTGAAGGCTTTATAGCTTTTGCACCAGATGCATTATTCCCTTTAGGAGGATATCCTGGTACTGATGATGAAGGTAGAGAACTACAACGAAAGAGAGACCGAAATGAAATGCTAGAGGATTTTATCTCTGCTTATGATTTATTAAAAGCCCACAAAGAATGTACGGGTAATGTTGGTGTTGTTGGTTTTTGTTTTGGTGGCTCCATTTCTAACATGATGGCTGTACATATTCCCGATTTAAAAGCTTCAGTTCCTTTTTATGGAGGGCAACCAGAAACTAAAGATGTACCAAAAATTAAGGCTCCATTACTCCTCCAATTTGCTGAATTAGACAAAAGGGTAAATGCAGGTTGGCCAGCTTATGAAGCTGCACTAAAAGAGCATAAAAAAACATATACGGCTCATATGTATAAAGGTGTAAATCATGGATTCCACAATGACACCACTCCTAGGTATGATGAAACTGCAGCGAAACTTGCATGGAAACGTACGATTGCTTTTTTTAAGGAAAAGTTAATTTAAGTTTCACCATTTTTAAACTAAAATTTATCTTCTCTATTTTATCAATTTCATTTTAATTTTAACATTTAAAAATGAAAACAATTTGATAATTTAATTCTAAAAATAAATACTTCTTAAGTATATACTGCACAGAGCCCTTATAAGACAAGGGTTCTGGACTTTGGCACGATGCTTGTAATTATCTTCACGGTAGTGTTAACCAAAACCTATTTAATAACCTTTAACACTTTAATTATGAAAAAAATTACATTATTACTCGTAACAGTCTTCGCACTGAGCCTTAGTCCGCAAATTTATGCTGCTGATGCAAACACTTATTTAGATACTCAAAACAGGAGAATTTATGAAAATAATAAATCCTTCACATTCATTGAAGAAGGAATTACATTTTCAATATTCCAAAATGGAGAGTTTGATTTTTATATTAACCCAAGACGTGGTATGCATGTTGGAGTTGATTTAGACAATGTAAGTATCAGTTACAATTCAGGTTACAATTACGAGCCTTATGTACAATATGATGATTATGGTGCTATAATTCAAATAGAAAACACGCCAATTTACTATGACTCTTATGGGCGTATAATCGAAGCAGGTGATGTAACTATTAATTACCGTTCTAGTAGAGTAAACCGAATAGGTAGCTTAAATATCTATTACAATTCTTACGGAGGGTATTCGTACCAAAGAGGCTATGTAAATGTATTTAATAGACATCATGTGTTTCACCCATTTCATAACTTTTTTGTACTACCATTTTTTAATAGATCGATACTAAGCTATAAGCCTTATAGAAATAGATATAGACCAACACGTTACAGCTATTATTATGGTAAAAACAATCACAAAAGAAAGTATAATAGAAATTATAATAGTAACAGAGGATATAAAAAAATAAACTCTAGAGTAAGAACACGTAATTCTAGTGTTGCAAGATCAAAAGGAGTTAACAGTCGATCTACTAGTAAAAGAAATAACACCGTAACAAGAAGACAAACAGCTCAACGTAATACGGCGACTAGAAACAATAGAAATAGCACCAGTTCTAATAGAACAACAAATAAAACACCTAAAAGAACAGTTGCACAAAACAGAAGTGTTACACCTCGTAATAGTAGAACTATTAACACTCAAACAAGAAGTACAGTTCAGAATAGAAGTGAGAGAAAACCTGTACAACGTACAGTGAGAACACAGTCTCGTAAAGCAAATGAAAGAAGTATTTCTCAAAGAAATTCTTCAACAAAAAACAGAAGTTCAGTACAAAGAACAGAAAGAAAACCTGTACAACGTACTACAAGAACTCAAACAAGAAATACATCTAGTTCTTCTAGAACGGCATCGAAAAGATCTACTCCAACAAGGACTAAATCTACCGTACAGAGAAAAACAAGAACAGCATCTACGTCTCCAGTTAAGAGATCTTCTTCAAAAAGAAGGATGTAAAAAGTAAGAAAAGGGAAAGTTGATGCAGAAAAAAGGCTTACCAATTGGTAAGCCTTTTTTATCGTTTATTTTTTAATTGGTTTTAAAAACATCTTTTGTAACAGCAAATGTTTTAAACTCGACCATATAATCATTTGGGTCCTTTACAAAAAATGACGTGTGCTCTCCATTTTTACCTTTTAAGAATGTTATCTCTTCAAAAAGTTCTATGTGTTGCGACGTAATTCTTTTATATAATTTTTCCCAAACTTCATGAGTGACAATAATCCCAAAATGAAATGATGGTAAAATTTTACCTTCAAAACTATAATTTTGAAAGCTAAAATCAAATTTACCCGATTTGGTAAACGTAATTTGATTGCCGTATAAATTGATATCTAACCAATTTTGAGCAACTCTACCTAAGTCAGCACCTAATTTATCTATATAGAAATTTCTCGTTGCTTCTATATCTAAACAAGGCAATGATAAATGAAATGGTGCATTCATATGATTCGGATTTAAAGTTAAATGGTAACTCGTTGTTCCACGAAAAAACGGGACTAACGAATGCTCATTAGAAATTAATCATCGTCTTCATCATCAGAATCCTTAGCTGAAGGCTCATCATCGTCATCGTCATCATCATCATCATCATCATCTCCATCAAATTCTAAATCTTCATCTCCAATCATATCATCATCAATTATAGCATCATCATCATCGTCGTCATCGTCATCATCACTGGTATCAACATGATTTTCCATAGATTCTTCTAATCTGACACTAACTTTAACGAGATAAATAGTATCCTCTGTTTTTACTTCTACAGCTTCAATAGTTTCACCCGCTGCATTTTTAAAAACAACAATATCAGAATCACCATAGCCATCAGGGAATTTCTCCACCAACATATTTAAAATGTCTTCCGTTAGTTTTTTAAAATCGACAATTACTCTTTTCATGAGTTTTTTTATTTTTTATAGTTTTGAGGTTATAATATTATTACATATTTAGCAAATATGCAAATACTAATGGTGCAACAATTGTAGCATCGCTTTCAATAATAAACTTTGGTGTATCTATGTCTAATTTACCCCAAGTAATTTTTTCGTTAGGAACTGCTCCTGAATACGAACCATAACTTGTTGTTGAATCAGATATTTGACAAAAATAACTCCAAAAAGGCGTTTCTGGACGCTCCATATCTTGATATAACATGGGTACTACACAAATCGGAAAATCACCGGCAATTCCACCACCTATTTGAAAGAAACCAATACCATTTTCAGAATTATCAGTATACCAGTCAGCCAAAAATGTCATATATTCAATACCACTTTTCATGGTACTTGCTTTTAATTCACCTTTTAACACATAAGATGCAAAAATATTGCCCATGGTACTATCTTCCCAACCTGGACAAATAATCGGTAGATTTTTTTCAGCTGCCGCATACATCCATGAATCTTTCAAGTCAATTTCGTAATAGTCTTCTAAAACACCAGACAATAAAAGTTTATACATGTATTCATGCGGTAAGTATCGCTCACCAGCATCTTCTGCATCTTTCCAAATTTTAAAAATATGCTTTTGTAACCTTCTAAAAGCTTCTTCTTCTGGTATACAAGTATCAGTAACCCTATTCAAGCCTTTTTCAAGTAAATCCCATTCATCTTGAGGCGTTAAATCTCTATAATTAGGGACACGTTTATAATGCGAATGTGCTACCAAGTTCATAATATCTTCTTCCAAGTTTGCACCGGTACAAGAAATTATTTGCACTTTTTCTTGACGGATAACTTCAGCAAATATTTTACCTAATTCAGCCGTACTCATTGCACCTGCCAAAGATACTAGCATTTTAGCACCTTTATTTAATTGGTCTTCGTAACCTTTTGCAGCATCCACCAAAGCGGCTGCGTTAAAGTGTAGATAATATTTTTCTACAAAATTTGATATAGGTCCTTTAATCATCGTCTTCATCTATAAAGTTAGCAATATTATTTTTTAATGCTATAGCATCATCATTCAATTCATCAAAATCGTCAACATCAAGGTCAGCGAATTTATAACTTAACATTTTATAATACAATTTAGCAGCTAAAAAATCTGAAGATTTATCATCTTCGTTAGGACAAAGCTCAACGATATCAAAACCAACGACGTTTTTTTCTTTAAAAACTTGCTTTAAAAAATCTAATGTTTCGTACCATAACAATCCTCCTGGCTCTGGTGTACCAGTACTTGGCATAATTGACGGATCAAAAGCATCTAAATCAAATGTAATAAAAACATTCTCAGTCATTAAATCTATTACATTTTGTGCCCAATATTCATTAGTTACCATTTCATGGGCAAAAAATGTTTTCTCGGTATCCATAACCGTTTTCTCAAGAACATCCATACTACGGATTCCTACTTGAATTAAGTTGGTATTTTGACTAGCTTCATAAACAGCACAAGCATGATTAAATTTAGTACCTTCATACTCAGGTCTTAAATCGGCATGAGCGTCAATATGCAATACAGTTAAGCTATTAAAACATTCGTTAAAAGCTCTAATTGTACCAATAGAAATAGAATGCTCACCACCAAAAATGGTTACGAATTTATTCTTATTGATATACTTTTTAACAGTTTGGTGTACCTCATCCACCATTGCTTCTGGCGAACTATCTTCTGTGACCGCCTCAGCCAAGAAAACACCTTGTTTGTACACTTCTGAATCTGTTTCAATATCGTACAGTTCCATGTTTTCTGATGCTTCTAAGAAAGCGTCAGGACCTTTGTTTGCACCTTTTTGCCATGTGCTTGTTCCATCATAAGGAACAGGAATTAATACCACTTGTGCTTTTTCAAGTTTTGAATATTCCTGTGGAATTCCAGCATACGTTTTGTTACTCATAATAGCCTAAAATTTTTAAAAAATCTGTGTGTGTTTGTTGTTGTGAAAATAATTTAGTTGTGATGTTTCCATCGCTGTCTTTATCAATTAATATATGTTTAGGTTGCGGAATTAAACAGTGTTGTAATCCTCCAAAACCTCCTATTGATTGTTGGTATGCTCCTGTATTAAAAAAACCAATATATAACGGTTTATCATCTCTATACACAGGCATGTAAATGGCGTTAATATGTTGTTCTGAATTGTAATAATCATCACTATCACAAGTTAATCCTCCCAATAAAACCCTTTCATAATTAGAATTCCATCTGTTAATAGGTAACATTACAAAACGTTTATTTATGGCCCAAGAATCTGGTAACGTTGTAATAAATGACGAATCAATCATATTCCAATTCTCCCTATCATTTTGTTTTTTCTGATACAATACTTTGTAAATAGCACCTCCACTCTCTCCTACTGTAAAACTACCAAATTCTGTAAAGATATTAGGTACATCAACTTCAGCTTCCTGACAGGTTAAATTAATTTGATTTACAATTTCATCAATCATATATTCATAATCAAAATCAAATGCTAGCGAGTTTTTAATTGGAAAGCCTCCACCTATATTTAAACTGTCTAACGTTGGACAAATCTTTTTTAAGCTAACATAAACTTTCAAACATTTTAACAACTCATTCCAATAATAGGCATTATCTCTAATACCAGTATTGATAAAAAAATGAAGCATTTTTAACGATACCTTCGGATTGTCTTGTATTTGATTTTTGTAAAAAGGTACAATATTTTTATACCCAATACCCAATCTACTTGTATAAAATTCAAATTTAGGCTCTTCTTCAGAAGCAATTCTAATACCCACTTTAAATTTACCGTCTATTTCTTCACTTAGTAAACTTATTTCCTCATAATTATCAATAATAGGAATACAGTTTTCATGTCCACTATTAATTAATCGTGCAATATTTAATACGTATTGTTCACGTTTAAATCCGTTACAAAGGATGTAATCCGTGTCTTTGATTTTACCATTTTCTATTAGTTTTTCAACAATATTAATATCAAAGGCAGAGGACGTCTCTATATGAATGTCGTTTTTTAAAGCTTCGTTCAGAACAAAATTAAAGTGTGAACTTTTTGTACAATAACAATAATGGTATTTACCTTTATAATTATGTTTTTCAAAGGCTTTTGCAAACCAACTTTTTGCGGTATTAATGTTCTCTGAAATTTTTGGTAAATAGCTGAATTTTAAAGGAGATCCGTACTCTTCTACCAATTTCATTAAATCGATATCATGAAAAAGTAATTGGTCTTTATCTACTTTAAATTCTTGTTGAGGGAAATCAAATGTCTGATTTATTAAATCAATATATTTTGTATTCATTCTTAGTTTTAAATTTTTATATTATTTATTCTTCAAGTTAAAAAAAATAATATAAAAATTAGACAAGAATATACATATAGCCTTTCGCTAAGCGAATAAACTTCAGATTATTAAATCCGAGATAGGAAGAAGAAACCATAATTTTTTCGTCGTACAAACGTTGCACATTACAATCTAACTTCTTCAAACTTAGATTGTAATCGAAAAATGGAAAACTGATCACTTAGTTTTTATAGTACAGCAAATGTAGAAAAAAAATGAAATAATTGACAAAAAATTATTTTATTTTAATATTAATTATTCTCTAACTTATTTTTGAACACAAACATCAGTATTATGGGGATTGCAAGGACAATTGTAATGGTCTTATTTTGCATAAAAACCTCTGGATATAAAGCCAATGTTAATACAAACCCTCCTACGGCTCCACCTAAATGAGCACTATGACCTGTATTACCCAATTGTTTTTTCATACCATACATAGAATACAGTAAATACCCTACACCAAATACATACCCAGGAATATCAAAAAACGGGAAGAAAATAAAAGTCAACCTCATATCAGGATTTAGCATAATACCCGCGTAGATAATCCCCATGACCGCACCAGAAGCACCAACGGCACTATAATAAGGATCTTTTTTATGAAAACTCAATGCTAAAGTGCTACCCGCTAACAAACTTCCTAAATAAATAATTACAAATTTAAAAACGCCCAATTGATCAATTACAGGATCAGCAAAAATATAAAGAGCAAACATGTTAAAAAACAAATGAGCTTGGTCTACATGCAAGAACCCCGAAGTAAACAGACGAACCTGCTCGCCGTTTAAAATGGGACCAATTTGAAATTTATAACGTTCAAAAAACGATCTATCAGAAAATCCTTTTAAAGAAATTAATACATTTATGACTATTAATGCGACTACAGCGTAATTCATTTGTATTTATAATTTGTTCAAAGATAAATTATATAACGATATTTGTCGCAAAATAAATTTGATAATTTTATTTTTGCTCACCCGCAATTACTTAAATAATTGCGACCTCTCCACAGGAGAGGTAAATAGGAAACATCGGTGCAATCATCGAAGAATTATTTATATTGATTATGCAATTATTAAGTTATATTCTTGTCTATCCTTTTATATGGCTATTGTCTATATTACCCTTCAGAGTTTTACATTTTATCTCTGATGGATTCTATTATTTACTTTACTATATCATTGGATATCGAAAAAAAGTTGTTTTCGATAATTTAAAATTAGTTTTTCCTAAAAAGTCTGATGAAGAAATTATGCGTATTGCTAAAAAATCTTACAGACATTTTGTAGATGTTTTTGTTGAAATAATAAAACTGTTTACAATTTCGAAAAAACAATTGGCAAAAAGATATAAAATTGGCAATATTGATGTGCTGAAAGACCTTGAAAAACGAAATAAAAGTAGTCTTTTAATGGGTGGACATTATGCCAATTGGGAATGGATCTTTTTATTAAATACGCAAGTTAGTTTTAATGGCTATGCCGTTTATAAAAAGATAAATAATAAATACTTCGATAAAAAAATAATAGAAACGAGAGGTCGATTTAACACGAACTTGGTCAACACCAAAAACATCTTTTCTGTGATGAATAAAAACACCGAAGAGAATAGATTATCTCTTTATGGTTTTTTAGGTGATCAATCGCCGCAAGTTTCTAAAGCACATTATTGGTCGCACTTTTTAGGTGTAGACAATTTACCAATACACACAGGTGCTGAGCACTTGGCAAAAAAATATGATCTTCCTGTGGTGTTTTTTAAAACCAAACGTGTAAAACGTGGGTACTATGAGGTTAATTTTGAATTGATTACTGATAAACCACAAACATTTAAAGATTACGACATCACAGATATTTACTTAAGAAAAGTTGAAGAACAAGTTAAAGAATACCCAGAATTTTATTTTTGGACGCATAAAAGGTTTAAACATCAGGGAAAAAATTTGCTAAAAGAAAATTAGGACTAAAAGAAGTCTAGAGTCTGCGGTTTTAAATAAATACAAATAAGCATCTAAAAAAATTAAAAAACACCCCTAAAGTCCCCTCAAGGGGACAATTACATCTATTAAACCTCAAACCATTTCTCTACCAATTGCTTTTCATATTGGTCACTACCTATAAATTCAAATTCATTGGAAACGGCATTGTAATTATAATCGTTTTTCCATTCATTAAAATTAAGACATAATTCCTTAATACTTTCACAAACGTAATTAACCTCATCATTGGTAATGGTTGGATGTATTGACATTCTAATCCATCCTGGACGTTCAATTAAACAGCCTTCTTCAATTTTTGCTTTGTACTGTTCAGAAGTTGGCAAATCTATATGTAATAAAATATGACCATAAGTTCCAGCACAAGAACAACCACCTCTGGTTTGAATTCCGAATTTATCGTTTAATAACTTAACACCAAGATTATAATGTAAATCGTCTATAAAAAAGGAAAAAATACCCAATCTATCCTCATGTTCTGCGGCCAATACATGTAAGTTATCTATCTCTTTTAGTTTTTCAAAAACTATTTCATTAATCTCATGCTCACGAGCTAATATTTTTTCAGAACTCATTTTTTCCTTTAACTGAATAGATAATGCTATTCTTATGGTTTGCAAAAAACCAGGAGTTCCTCCATCTTCCCTTAATTCTATATCTTCAATATACCTATGATCTCCCCACGGGTTGGTATAGGTAACTGTACCTCCGCCAGGGTTATCAGGCACCGTATTGTGATACAATTCATCGCAAAAAATTAACACACCAGAAGTACCCGGACCACCTAAAAATTTATGTGGTGAAAAAAGTACAGCATCTAACTTTTCCGCTTCATCTTCCGGATGCATGTTTATTGACACATAAGGAGCTGAACAAGCAAAATCGACAAAACAATAACCACCATAAGCATGAATAATTTTTGCCATTCTATGATAATCTGTTCTAATTCCAGTAACATTAGAACATGCCGTAATTGAAGCTATTTTTATTTTTCTCTCCTTGTATTTTTCTAATAATTTTTCAAAACTTTTAAAACAAACCAACCCTTTTTCTTCACAAGGAATTACCTCAACATCTGCAATGGTTTCCAACCAAGAAGTATGGTTAGAATGATGTTCCATATGTGTTATAAAAACAATAGGTTTTAAATCTTCTGGTACGTTTGTAAAATCACGCATACTTTCTGGAACACGCAATCCTAAAATACGTTGAAATTTATTAATTACACCTGTCATTCCTGTTCCTGATGTAATTAAACAATCTGAACTCTTCGCATTCACATGTTGTTTAATAATAGCTCTTGCTTTATGATAAGCATGTGTCATTGCGGAACCTGTTATTGAAGTTTCCGTATGCGTATTGGCCACAAAAGGACCAAATTCATTCATTATTTTTTCTTCAATAGGTCTATATAATCTACCACTAGCCGTCCAGTCCGTATAAATAACTTTCTTTTTACCATACGGTGATTCAAAGTATTGGTCTACTCCAATAATATGTTTTCTGAACTGTTGAAAATAAGACTCTAAAGAAGATTTATTACTCATTGGATTACATTTAATTTTAGTGTTTATTATAATCAATTAAAAAACACCCTTATTTAGCTTGGCTGGTATCTTCAAAACAAAATATATTTTGTTTCTCGATAATCCTCAAGGGGACAATACTCATGAAAATTATTTTAATACAAAGATGGTTAATCGCATTTTTACGCTTCAATCCTCTTTTGTAAACTTATATTCCAGCAATCGTTGCTATTTCATCCATAACTCTCTTTGCAAGCTGATCTGCATTGTTTTGAGAACCACTTTCTGTATAAATTCTAATGATAGGCTCTGTATTTGACTTTCTCAGATGCACCCATTCGTTAGCAAAATCAATTTTCACACCATCTATCGTATTTACATCTTCGTCTTTATATTTATCAGCCATTTGAGCTAGAATAGCATCAACATCTAATTGAGGAGTAAGTTGTATTTTATTTTTACTCATAAAATAACTCGGGTAACTTTCTCTTAATGCTTTACAACTCATTTTTGATTTCGCTAAATGTGATAAGAATAAGGCTACTCCAACCAATGAATCTCTACCATAATGAGATGCAGGATAAATTATACCTCCATTACCTTCACCACCAATAATAGCATTGGTATCTTTCATTAATTCAACTACATTTACTTCACCAACCGCACTTGCTTTATAAGTGCCACCGTGTTTTTCAGTGACATCACGTAAGGCTCTTGATGAGGATAGGTTTGACACTGTATTTCCTTTTGCCAATCCTAAAACATAATCTGCACAAGCTACTAAGGTATATTCTTCACCAAACATAGATCCATCTTCACAAACCAAAGCTAATCTATCTACATCAGGATCTACAACAATTCCTAAATCGGCATTTTCTTTAACTACTAATTCTGATATATCAACTAAATGTGCAGGTAATGGCTCTGGATTATGAGGAAACTGTCCGTTAGGTTCACAGTATAACTTTACACATTCTACTCCTAGCCTTTCCAATAAATTAGGAATTACAATTCCTCCCGTAGAATTAACAGCATCAACAACTACTTTAAATTTTGCATTTTTAATAGCATCAACATCAACAAAATCGAGTTTTAATACCTCTTCAATATGTTTATCCATATAACCAGACAACTTCGTATACGTACCTAAATCATCTACTTCAGCAAACGTATACCCATCAGAATCTGCAATATTTAAAATTTCAGCACCATCAGCAGCATTTAAAAATTCACCTTTCTCATTCAATAATTTTAAAGCATTCCATTGTTTTGGATTGTGAGAAGCCGTTAAGATAATTCCTCCATTTGCTTTTTCAAGCGGAACAGCAACCTCTACAGTCGGTGTTGTTGATAAACCTAAATCTATCACATTAATTCCCATTCCCACCAAAGTGTTAGCCACCAAGCTACTTACCATTTTACCTGAAATACGAGCATCTCTACCCACTACAACTGTCAAGTTTTTCGAATTGTTATTCCTCTTTATTAACCAACTGCCATATGAAGCCGCAAATTTTACGGCGTCAACAGGTGTTAAATTATCATTTACTGTACCTCCGATAGTACCTCTAATTCCTGAAATTGATTTTATTAAACTCACAAGCTATTTTTTTGATTTTTACAAAGATAATGGAAATTGAAACATTCGTGAATAAAAGATATAAAATGTTGATTTTATAACGAAAGTGACACTGAGAAAGTAATTTAAGTTTTAGAAACTACAGTAGTTTTATGCTTCTTTTTTAATTTAATAACACCATTTAGAATAACCGTTACTAATATAAGTAATGCTCCATAATAGAAATTTGTAGTCATTATTTCTTTCTCTCTAAAAATAATAATGGCAAGGATAATTCCGTAAATAGGTTCTAAATTTATACTTAACATCATTGTAAAAGGACTTACACTTTTTAATACTTGGTTTGATGCGGCAAAGGCATAGGCCGTACAAACGGAAGCTAAAAGCAATAAATAAAGCCAATCTCTACTAGAAAGCACAAAGAATTGACCATCAATAGTTCCATTAACTAACAAAACAATTCCAATAAAAATGGAAGCAAAAAACAACTCATAAAAAGAAATAATCGTTGCCGAATTATTCTTAATTAAATTGGAATTTAAAATTGAAAAACAAGCCGATAAAAAAGAGGATAATAATGCGATTACAATACCTATAAAATATTGACCTTCTGCATTAAAAATTACGACAAGCCCAACTATTGCTAATAGTGAAAACAGCAATTCATAGGGTATTAGTTTTTTCTTAAATACTGTCCATTGAATTAAAGTAACAAACAAAGCTCCCGTTGACATGGCTGCTAAAGCTATGGAAATGGTTGCTATTTTAATGGCATAAAAAAAAGTTATCCAATGTATTGCAATCAATACTCCTCCAAAAATGTATCTTATTAACACAGAAAAAGGAACTTGAATCTTTACTTTCTTTAACCGAATAAAAACATATAAAAATAATGTAGCCAAGGTTACTCTAAACCAAACCAATGGAATGGCATCAATACTTATTAAAGCACCAAGTATAGCTGTAAATCCCCAAATAAAAATTATAAAGTGAAGATGAAAATAATTTTTAGTAATAGCATTCATTATTTCTTAGCCTTAAAATAGAGATAGACTGCAACAATTCCGAATAAAATATTAGGTATCCACACCATGAATAATGGATTATACGTTGCTGAAGCTCCCAACACTTCGGTTACTTTCATAAAAAACACATATAGGAACATTAAACTAACACCAACTGCTAAATTAATACCAATACCTCCTCTTCTTTTTCTAGAGGCCAAGGAAACCGCAATAACCGTTAATATTATGGAAGAGACTGGTAATGTGGTTCTAGAATACAATTCAACTTTGTATTTATTCAGATTTTTAACACCTCTGTTTTCAGATTCTTTTATATGTGCATATAATTCAGGAGATGCCATTTCAATAGCCAAATAGTCGACATACAATAGGTCTTTAGGCATAAAATTAAAAGTGGTATCGAGCTTTCTACCAGATTCAATACTATCATTTTTTTTACCAATCCAACGTTTCGTATAATTAGTTATGGTATAAGTACTATCCTTTGTATTCCATTTAATAGTTCTACCGGTTAGTATATATTTTAAATTAAGACCATCAAAGTGTTGATAAGAAAAATTAGTTCCGTGGTTTCTAGAAAAAGTAAAACGCTTAAAGTAAACAATATCATTTTCTGACAATTGTAAATTCGCTTCGTTTACATATGTTTTGGTTTTTTTCTCCCTACGTATATAGGCTTCATCAAAATCTTCAAGAGTTTTATTGGATTTATTCAATAAAAAATGGTTGGCAGTTAAAGATATAAGTGCAATTAAAATGGCACCTAATAAATAGGGTTTTAAAAATCTTTTATAGGGAATACCTGCACTATGAATAGCTACAATTTCTGTATTAGAAGCTAATTTTGAAGTAAATAATATGGTGGAAATAAAAAGTGCCAATGGCATAAATGTATTTCCATAATTGATAATAAAAGGAATATAATAATTGCTAATAATTTCTCCTACACCTAAGTCCGCATGATCTAAAAATTTACTATACTTTTCTGAAATATCTATAGCAACAGTTATAGGTATCAAAATTAGTAATGTAAAAATAAAAGTGGTAAAGTACTTTTTTAGTATGTATTTATCCAGAATTCTCATCTCAACCTAATAGCTATCTTAAAGTTAAAATTTTTGTCAATCTAAATTTCTTCAGATTCTAATAAAATGAGATGTTGACTATTTACAATTCTGAATTAAATTCAAAATAACCTTCTAAAAGGCGAAAACAAACCTGCTCTTTTTATTATTTTATATTATAATCTTTTATCCATTTGTTTTACCATCTTATTTTTCCAAGTGGTAAAATCTCCTGCTAAGATATGTTTTCTAGCTTCACGAACCAACCACATATAAAATCCTAAATTGTGTATGGTTGCAATTTGCTTCGCTAAATATTCTTTTGCAACAAACAAATGACGTAAATAAGCTTTAGAATATTCAGTATCAACAAATGTAATATTCATTTCGTCTATGGGAGAAAAATCATCTTCCCATTTTTTGTTTTTTATATTAATACTACCGTGTGCCGTAAATAACATACCATTTCTAGCATTTCTTGTTGGCATTACACAATCAAACATATCAACACCTAAAGCTATATTTTCTAAAATATTTATAGGTGTACCAACGCCCATTAAATAACGTGGTTTATCTTCAGGCAACACACTACAAACAATATCTGTCATTTCATACAATTCTTCAGCCGGCTCACCTACAGAGAGTCCACCAATGGCGTTACCTTCAGCTCCCATTGAAGCGATAAACTCAGCAGATTGTTTTCGTAAATCTTTATATGTACTCCCTTGAACAATTGGAAAAAATGCCTGCTTAAAGTCGTAAATTTCCGGTGTTTTCACTAAATGATTGATACATCGTTTTAACCAACGATGCGTCATATGCATTGAATTCTTAGCATAATTATATTCACAAGGATACGGTGTACATTCGTCAAATGCCATGATTATATCAGCACCTATACTTCGCTGAATATCCATTGATGATTCTGGGGTGAAAAAATGCATTGAACCGTCTATATGCGATTTAAACTTGACACCCTTTTCATTAATCTTATTATTACCAGAAAGCGAATACACCTGATACCCTCCACTATCTGTTAAAATGGGTCTATCCCAATTCATGAATTTATGCAAACCACCTGCTTTTTCTAAGATTTTAGTACCTGGGCGTAAATACAAATGATATGTGTTTCCTAAAATTATATCAGCATTAATATCTTTTTTAAGCTCTTGTTGATGAACACCTTTTACAGATGCCACAGTACCCACAGGCATAAAAATAGGGGTTTCTATTACCCCATGATCAGTTGTAATGGTACCTGCTCTTGCTTTGGAAGTAGTATCAGTTATTTTTAAATCAAACTTCATGCTTATTTTTTGATTGGCGTATAATGATTAACGGCTTTTGACTTTTTACTATTCATTTCACATGTATACATTACACATGTTATGCATTAAGCTATTTTAAAAATAACCTTAACCGATTATTTAAATCTAACTTAAACGTTAAACCTAAAATGCATTACATCACCATCTTGAACTACATATTCTTTACCTTCTATAGATAACTTTCCTGCTTCTTTCACTTTCGCTTCGCTACCATATGCTACAAAATCGTCATATTTCATAACCTCTGCACGAATAAAACCTTTTTCAAAATCAGTATGAATTACACCTGCTGCTTGTGGTGCAGTACTTCCAACTAAGATGGTCCATGCTCTTACTTCTTTAACTCCTGCTGTGAAATACGTTTGTAAATTCAATAGTTTATAGGCAGCTCTAATTAATTTAGATGCACCTGCCTCATCGAGACCTAAATCATCTAAGAACATTTCTCGTTCTTCATAAGAATCTAGTTCCGTAATATCTGCTTCTGTTGCTACAGCTAAAATAATTACCTCAGCATCTTCATTGGCAATTGCTTTTTTTACTGATTCTACATATGCATTTCCATCTTTAGCAGAAGCTTCATCTACATTACAAACATAAAGAATAGGCTTGTCTGTCAGTAATTGTAAAGGTTTAATAAATTCTTCTCGCTCTTCTGAGGTTAATTCAACAGCTCGAACAGAAACAGCTGCTTCCAATGATTTCTTCACTTTATTTAATGCAATTTCTTCTTTTTGAGCTTCTTTATTTCCTGTTTTAGCCGTACGTTTTACTTTTTCAAGCTTTTTATCAACCGTTTCAAGATCTTTCAATTGTAATTCAATATCTATCGTTTCTTTATCACGAATTGGATCAACGGTAGTATCAACATGGATGATATTGTCATTATCAAAACAACGTAATACGTGAATAATTGCATCTGTTTCTCTAATATTACCTAAGAACTGATTCCCTAACCCTTCCCCTTTACTTGCTCCACGAACCAATCCTGCAATATCAACTATCTCAACGGTTGCTGGTAAAACACGTTCTGGATTAACGAGTTCTTCTAATTTTTCTAAACGTTTATCTGGAACGTTTACAACACCAATATTTGGTTCTATAGTACAAAATGGAAAATTGGCACTTTGTGCCTTTGCATTCGATAAACAATTGAAAAGTGTGGATTTACCTACATTTGGAAGCCCTACGATACCTGCCTTCATAACTTATTATTTCTAAAAATTCGAGGTGCAAATATAGGGTTAAGTTTTTATAAAAAACAAAATGCAAATTCTAAATAAAACTTAAAAACATCTTTTACGCATTGAAAAGGTAGTGTTACTCATTATCAATTGGATACTATAATGATATAATAGACTTTTGATCACATTAAAACATGAAAAAATGAGAAATATATTTTTTATCCTTTTAGCTGTTGGCCAATTATCAAATGCACAACAACAAATTTCTACCCCACCGTCAAGAGTTAGTTTTGACGATTTTAAAGCCTTAGTAAATAAAGTTGAAAATCACCGAGCAGAACGTTTAATAAATCTTGATGATTTTTTAGCGATGAGTACACATGAAAATGTAGTACTATTAGATACGCGTTCAGATAGACGTTATGAACAAAAACATATTAAAGGGGCTATTCACTTAGATTTTACAGACTTTACCCATAAAAATCTGAGAAATTTAATACCTGATACCAATACAAAAATATTAATATATTGCAACAATAATATTGACAATGACCTCATTCATTTTGCTACAAAAATGGTATTACCCGTTAAAGAAAAGAACTTAGCATTAGCTCTAAATATACCCACTTACATTAACCTTTACGGCTATGGCTATAAAAATGTTTATGAATTATCTGAACTTGTAGCTATTAAAGATTCCCGAATTGAATTTGAAGGAACAGCTCTAAAATAAATCTATTAGACGATTACCTCATTGACATAACGTTTGAATTCACTTCAAAAAAACACCAATAGGTAACTGAACACATCGTTACTCCGGATGCATAAAACGTTGCTTCTCTAACAATGTTTCTTCGCTTTCTACATGTTCATCATCAGGTATACAGCAATCTACGGGGCAAACTGCCGCACATTGAGGTTCATCATGAAACCCTTTACACTCGGTGCATTTATCTGGTACTATAAAATATATTTCATCACTTACAGGCTCCTGATCTTCACCTGCATTTACCTTTTTTCCATTAGGTAAAACCACATCACCATCAAGCAACGTACCATCTTTATAACGCCAATCTTCGGCTCCTTCGTAAATTGCAGTATTTGGACACTCAGGTTCACAAGCCCCACAATTTATACATTCGTCAGTTATTATAATTGCCATTTGTTTTTTTACTTTAAATTTGCTACAAAGTTACAAAATTCTTGTTTAAAAAGAAGTGTGGTATTTTAACTTAGTTGTTGCTAATTTTTTTAGCGGATTAAGCCAAAAATATTTTCAGAATAATAGCTTTACTATTTTTTTACGCAGTGTTGGGTAGAGAAAACAAGGCTAAGGTTACAAAAATCATACTTATTTTTATACACAAACGATAAAAAACTGAAAATGATATTAGAAAAAAGAATCAATGCTTTTGTTGAATTAGGGAAATTTTTAAGTCAATTTTCTCAAGATAAAATGGAGAAAAAGGAGAATGTAATGCTTAATGATCTCTTTTTTGATGCCGTTAAACTTCAAATAAACAGAGCTCAAGAATTTAATAGTTGGTTTACAAAAGAAAATGTACTTTATGGAATAGAAAGTTGGACTAAATTACTGAATTTAGAAACCTTAACAAATTGGACTTCTTCGTATAATTTGACTAACGGCAATCCTAAAACGATAGCCGTAATTATGGCAGGAAACATTCCTCTAGTTGGTTTTCATGATTTTTTATCTGTATTAATCTCAGGGCATGCTATTCGTATTAAACAATCATCGAATGATAAGCATTTACTGCCTCTATTGGCCAAATATTTAGAATATGTTGAACCCGAATTTAAAGGAACTATAGATTTTACGGATGGTAAACTAACCGATTTTGATGCGACTATAGCGACAGGAAGTAATAATACAGCTAGGTATTTTGAATATTATTTTGGTAATAAACCTCATATTATAAGAAACAATAGAAATAGTGTTGCTGTAATTACGGAAAACGACAGTTTAGATGAATTAAAAGGTATTGGAGAAGATATTTTTAGGTATTTCGGCTTAGGATGTAGAAGTATTTCTAAATTATATGTACCAAAAGGTTATAATTTTGATCCTTTTTTTAACGCTATTTTTGAATATAAGGACATTATCAATTATAAAAAATACGAAAACAATTATGATTATAATAAGGCTGTATATCTAATGAGTGAATTTGATATCTTAGAAAATGGCTTTTTTATGATAAAGGAAGATAATAGCTACTCCTCGCCTATTGCTACAGCATTCTATGAGTATTATGACGATTTAACTTCTTTACAACTTAAACTTGAGGCGGATAAAGATCAAATACAATGTGTGGTTAGTAATACCATAGAAAACGCCGTAAAGTTTGGAGAAACACAACAACCTAGCTTAACCGATTATGCAGATGGCATTGATACGTTGCAATTTTTGAGTGCTTTAGCTTAGGACTCTAACGCTTTCTGAAAATACTAATAGTAAGATTAATTAAAAACATAATCTGGGCAAACACAACTCCTAAGACAGCAAACTTTCGTAAGTTTTGATATAACATAATATACCTTGCATTAGCATTTAAATCATTTGAATAAAAACTAGGAGATTGAGGAACGAAAAATAAAATTAATAGACCTATTACTGTTAAAAAAACATGCGTTATCGTAAGAAAGTTCAAGGGTTTAAACGTATTACTGTGATACGATAAATAATACCCTAAACCAACAAGGTACAAATACAAGCAAAGTGGTATTAAAACAAAATATAACTGAAAAATAAAATAAGAATCATAGATGTTAATGTCTAAAGCTTCTTCTCTATTTAAGAAACCATAAATTAAAATAAGAGGAATCAATCCCCAAAACAATAAAGGCACTTTTTTAATAAACTTACTCAAAGCTTGTTTCTAACTTAATATAGTCTAGAAACTCACGTTTGGTGGCAGCCTCTTTAAATTTACCTCCAAATTCAGAAGTTACAGTACTACTTGCTACATCGCGAATACCACGTGAATTTACACATAAGTGTTTGGCGTCAATAACACAAGCAACATCTTCTGTATTTAATGCTCTTTGCAGTTCTTGAACAATCTGCATTGTTAAACGTTCTTGTACTTGTGGTCGTTTTGCAAAATAATCTACAATACGGTTCATTTTTGATAAGCCAATTACATTTCCATTTGAAATATAAGCGACATGGGCTCTACCAACTATTGGTAATAAGTGATGTTCACAGGTAGAGTATACCGTAATATTTTTTTCTACCAACATTTCGCCATACTTGTAATTGTTATCAAAAGTAGACGCCTTTGGCATATTTTTAGGGTTTAAGCCCGAAAAAATTTCTTGAACAAACATTTTAGCCACTCGTCGTGGCGTGCCTTTTATGCTATCGTCAGTTAGATCCATACCTAAGGTATGTAAAATCTGAGCCATATTCTCTTCAATAGCTAGCATTTTATCAGTATCAGATACTTCAAAAGCATCATCGCGTAGAGGTGTTGTTGCTGTAGTTGCAATATGATTATCACCTATTTCGTCTTCCATAATTTCGGAATTAATTTTACCGTTTTTTCCTTCAAACATTTTCTTTAATCTTTTAATTATCAATATTGGAATGAAATATATTTATCCTTTCGGATTGTAAAAACACTCCTAAATTCCCCTCAAGGGGACACTGCAAATTTACGAATTCTTTACTGCTTTAAGTAAGGTTTCAAAATTACAAGAACTTTGATCTCCACTTTTCATATTTTTTAAAGTATACTTACTTTCTTTTAATTCAGATTCACCAACGAGAACGACAAAATTAATATCACGCTTATTGGCATAATTCATCTGTTTCTTCAGTTTGGCAGTGTCTGGATACAACTCTGATTTTACGTCATTTTCACGCAATTTTTTAATCGTTTCTAAACAATAAAAAGCCTCATTTTCTCCAAAATTGATGAATAAAATCCTTGGTTTAGGCAATTCAACTTTTTTAAATAAACCTAATTCTTCCAACACTAGATAAATCCGATCTAATCCAAATGAGATTCCTATCCCACTCATATTTTTTAATCCGAATATTCCAGTTAAATCATCATATCTTCCACCACCGCCAATAGATCCCATCTTCACTTGGTCTGCAGCAACTTCAAAAATGGCTCCTGTATAATAATTCAACCCTCTTGCCAACGTAACATCAAGATTTAAACTACTGGTATTTAAACCTAGTTTTGCTACATTATTAATAACAAACTCTAGTTCAGAAACACCTTGCAAACCTTGGTCGGAATCTTTTAAAATAACTTTCAATTCTTTTAACATAGAATCATTATCTCCTTGCAATTGCAATAAAGGATCTACTTTTTTAATGGCTTCCTCTGTTATGCCTTTACCTAGCATTTCTTTAATGACACCGTCTTTACCAATTTTATCTAACTTATCTAGAGCAACTGTAAAATCAATCAATTTATCAGAAGCACCAATAACCTCTGCAATACCAGAAAGTATTTTTCGGTTGTTTATTTTTATAATGGTATTTTTTAATCCTAGTTTGGTAAAAATGTCATCATACAATTGTACAAATTCTACTTCTTGCCATAATGAAGTGCTTCCCACTACATCGGCATCACATTGATAAAACTCTCTAAAACGTCCTTTTTGAGGTCTATCTGCACGCCAAACGGGCTGCATTTGATAACGTTTAAAAGGAAATTCAATTTCGTTTTGGTGTTGTACAACATATCTGGCAAAAGGCACTGTAAGATCGTACCGAAGTGCTTTTTCGGAGATAGAAGTTGTTAAAGCATTACTATTTTTCTCAGTTAAAGCCGTCTCATTTGCTTTAGATAAATAATCGCCTGAATTCAATATCTTAAAAATCAATCGATCTCCTTCTTCGCCATACTTTCCCATGAGTGTTGAAGAGTTTTCAAAACTCGGTGTTTCAATAGGTTGAAATCCGTAATTCTCAAATGCTTGTTTAATAACACTAAAAATATAGTTTCGTTGTGTAACTTCCGTTGGTGAAAAATCTCTTGTCCCTTTAGGTATGCTTGGTTTTTGTGCCATTAATTTTTTTAATAAGCTGCAAATATCTGAAATTAATGCTGAATTTAAGATTGAAAGTTGAATAGTTTTACTTGAAATTATTCCACAGAGATAGTATGAGTTTCACAAAGGTTTATAAAAATAAGTAAAAATATACTTTATTGCACATAAAAGACTGCCTACTGCTACTGCCAACGGTCTACTTTCTTAAAGTCTTAAAATCTATCGAATTTCGTTTTTTCTTCAAAACTCAATTTGACTTCCTGTTTAAAGATTTCTTTTTTGGGAAATTTTAAATACATAATGACGGCCATAAGTATAGAAACGAATAAAAAGATGATATTATTCGATTGAAAAGCTGCAACAATAGCAATAAGTGCGGGGGCCTCTAACCAAGCACCTTTTACAATAGTTGCGATTTGGTATTGTGCTAATTTAGAATTTAAAGTATTATTTGGTGAAATTCTTTTAACCATAGATTGGTATACAGAATCACTAAAAAAGATACTACCAACAGCCATAATCGGTACCACTATTGTAAAAATATTGGTAATATCTATATCGTATACTGGTGTATCAATTAGGATAAAAGCAACAACTGAGAATACTACTATACCTGCAATTAAAGCTCCATAAATAATTTGTAATGTTTTAAAAATACCGTTTTGTTGTGCACTGTTATCCATCTATCTGTTTTTTTGGCTTAAACCATTTGAATACTTTAAATAATAACCACAATATAATAATTACAAAAACTATGGCTAAAACTGGAGCCACAAAAGCTAAAACAGCCATAATTATTGAGGTACCTGATTCAACTGTTGACACTATGGGGTTCGCAATACCACCAGTGGTAGCTGTTGCTGTTAATCTTGCCGTACTTGTAGATGCTTTAATAGCAGTAGCCGTTCCTCCACCTGCAATAATTGCCAAAGACCATGTTATTATTGGGTCTAAATCGGCCGCTGTTGATAACATTACTGCGGTACCTGCAACGGCTGCCAAAGGCACAGCAACAACATCTAATAAATTATCTAACCAAGGAATAAGGTAGGCACCAATTTCAACCACAGTTGCAATACCCAACGTAATCATAGCCGCAGAACTACCTATCCATTCCCAATTTTCATTTAAGGGAATAATCTGATAATACGAAGCTAAACTCAATGCGAAAAGTGGTACAAATATTCTAAAACCCACCGAAGCCGCCAGGCCAATACCTAATAGAATACTAAAAATTGTTTCGGGCATTTACATTTTATTATAACACAAAGATAGTTACAATTATTTTTCCATCATAACATAGGGGATTTTTCCCCTTTTTGCTCTAGGGTTTTCCCCCAATTTGATTACTTCACTTTTCTATTAAACGAACATGCCTTAATTTTGAGTTCAAACAAAACGACTATGCCTCACTTTCGTCATAACTTCGATAAAAACGAAGATTCAGAACCTTATGGTCCCCAATTCTGGGATAAGGTTGTAAAAGCCCTATTTATAGCAGGTGTATCT
Source organism: Aureibaculum luteum (assembly GCF_003449015.1). Taxonomy (GTDB): domain Bacteria; phylum Bacteroidota; class Bacteroidia; order Flavobacteriales; family Flavobacteriaceae; genus Aureibaculum; species Aureibaculum luteum. The sequence goes on from NZ_QRGD01000005.1 coordinate 287,387, forward strand.
TTAATACTTATAATGATCACTTTAAAATGGTCTGGTCTTATAAATTAATTAGACCTACTTTGAAAACCCATCTCGTTTAAATTTTTTAATCACCTAATAAGTCAATAACTTTGTAACTTAAATAAGTTAGAACAAACATTGGCGTTTCAAAACTCTTGATATCATAAAGTTTCTAAGTGAGCTTAACAATGCCTGGAAACATTTAGCTTATTTATAATAAGAATATTATAAAACATTGAATGAATGAAAATATATACAAAAACTGGAGACAAAGGGCAAACTTCACTTTATGGAGGCACCCGTGTACCTAAATATCATTTACGTATTGAAGCTTATGGTACTGTTGATGAATTAAATTCGCACATTGGCTTGTTAAAAGATCAAAAAATTACGGAACCTACAGCTAAAACACTACTAAAAGTTCAAAATGAATTGTTTACACTTGGTGCTATGTTAGCCACGCCTCCTGAAAAGGAAACTTTAAAAAATGGTAAGGAACGTTTAAATATTCCAAAAATTACAGCGTCTGACATCCAATATTTGGAAAATGAAATAGATACAATGCAGCAATCATTACCCCAAATGACTCATTTTGTATTACCGGGCGGTCACCAAACTGTGTCATTTTGTCATATAGCTCGATGCATTTGTCGTCGTGCTGAGCGTTTATCTGTTCAGCTCAATGAAAATGACCCTATTAATGATCATATAATCATGTATCTAAATAGACTATCAGACTACCTTTTTGTATTGGCACGGAAATTGACTTACGATAATCATGTTGAGGAGATACCTTGGCTACCTAGTAAAAATTAGTTTAGAAAGCCTATTTGGATTTCTAGTAAAAAAAAATGGCAACATCAACCTGTATTCGTTATTAAAACCAATTAAGTTGATGATAATTTATTAAGATTAAAGAACGTTCTTTTATAATTTGAAAAATAATACATAAAAAACTTGCTTTTGTGCTTAAAAAAATTACTTTTGCAAAATATTAAAATTATATTACAATTATGTATTGGACTTTAGAATTGGCATCTTACTTAAGTGATGCTCCTTGGCCAGCCACCAAAGACGAGTTAGTTGATTACGCTATCAGAACTGGTGCACCGCTTGAAGTTGTTGAAAACTTGCAAGCAATTGAAGACGAAGATGATTCTTACGAGTCTATTCAAGAAATATGGTCGGACTATCCAACGGATGAAGATTTCCTATGGAATGAAGATGAATATTAAAAAATCTAAAGTCTCGTAATGAGACTTTTTTTTTGGTTTTTATTCACCTTTTTATATAAAAATTAACTATCTATAAAACACAGATTCTTATATTTGTGTAAAGTATTGACTATGAGTAAAATCGAAATTTTTGGTTTGATAATTATAACCGTAGGTCTATTATCAATTTACCTTTTTGACAATGATGGCATCGATTTTATTTCAGGTTTATTAATTGGATTAGGTTTAGGTCTAAGTTTTTCTAGACTGATTAAATCTAAAAAAATTAATTGATAGTATAAGAATTACAATAAAAAACACATCAAAATATTGATTTAGTTCAATATAAAATAGAAACATATGAGTATTTTAAATTCAGTCCTTAAAGTCTTTGTGGGCGATAAAAAGAAAAAAGACTTAAAAGAATTACAACCTATAGTAACTAACGTTAGGGCTTTTGAAAGCCAAATGGAAAAACTTTCTATTGATGAATTAAGGGGTAAGACTTTAGAATTTAAACAAAAAATAAAGGAGGCTCGAAAACCCTTTGATGATAAAATAGCTGAATTAAATATTGAGATTGAAACCTCTAATATAGATCGTAAAGAAGAAATCTATAAAGAAATTGATTTACTAAATGAAGATGCTTATCAAGCTTCTGAAGGAGTATTATTAGATGTTCAGCCTGAAGCATTTGCTGTAATTAAAGAAACTTCAAAGCGTTTGGTAAACAACACAACGCTAAAAGTAAAAGCAACACCATTTGATAGAGAAATATCTGCCGATAACGATTACGTTGTCTTGGAGGATGATTATGCTATTTGGAGTAACTCTTGGGATGCTGCTGGGAAACCAATTACTTGGGACATGATTCATTATGATGTACAGTTGATTGGTGGTTCGGTATTACATCAAGGTAAAATTGCTGAAATGATGACGGGTGAAGGTAAAACATTAGTTGCCACATTAGCCATATACCTTAACGCTCTTACTGGAAACGGTGTACACGTAGTTACGGTAAATGATTATTTAGCCAAACGTGATGCTGCATGGATGGGACCTTTATTTGAATTTCATGGTTTAAGTATTGATTGTATCGATTACCACAAACCTAATTCTGATGCCAGAAGAAAGGCCTATAACGCTGACATTACTTATGGTACAAATAACGAATTTGGTTTTGATTACTTGCGTGATAATATGGCACATGCACCGAAAGATTTAGTGCAACGCCCACATAACTTTGCCATTATTGATGAGGTAGATTCAGTTTTAATTGATGATGCTCGTACTCCATTAATTATTTCAGGTGCTACACCTCAAGGTGATAGACATGAATTTAATGAGTTAAAACCAAAGGTTAATGATATTGTAAGTAAACAGAGAACTTTTCTAACTGGTGTTTTAGCTGATGCTAAAAAAATGATTGCAGAAGGTAATGAAAAAGAAGGTGCTATTCATTTATTAAGAGTATTCAGAGGTTTACCAAAAAATAAAGCATTAATAAAATATTTAAGTCAAGAAGGTATAAAACAATTACTGCAAAAGACTGAAAATCATTTTATGCAGGATAACAATAAAGAAATGCCAAAAATTGATGAGGCTCTTTATTTTGTTATTGATGAAAAAAATAATTCTATAGAGTTAACAGATAAGGGTATTGAGCAATTATCAGGTACAAAAGATAAAGAAGATAATTTCTTTTTACTACCTGACCTTGGTATGGAAATTGCCCGAATTGAGAAGGAAAATGAAACTCCTGAAGATATTGCCAAAGGCAAAGAAGAATTGTTTAGAGATTTTAGTATAAAAAGTGAGCGTATCCATACGTTAAATCAACTTTTAAAGGCCTATACCCTATTTGAAAAAGATATAGAGTATGTAATCATGGACAACAAAATTAAAATTGTTGATGAGCAAACGGGTCGTGTTATGGATGGTCGTCGTTATTCTGACGGACTACACCAAGCACTTGAAGCAAAAGAGAATGTTAAAATTGAGGATGCAACGCAAACGTATGCAACTGTTACGCTGCAAAATTATTTTAGAATGTACAACAAGCTTTCTGGTATGACAGGTACTGCCGTAACTGAAGCTGGTGAGTTTTGGGAAATTTACAAATTAGATGTGGTTGAAATACCAACTAATGTTCCTTTAGTGCGTAAGGATAAAGAGGATTTAATTTACAAAACTAAACGCGAAAAATACAATGCTGTCATTGATGAAATTGTAAGATTAGTTGAAGAAAAAAGACCTGTATTAGTAGGTACAACCTCTGTTGAAATTTCTGAATTATTAGGTAGAATGTTAACCATCAGAAAAATACCTCATAATGTATTAAATGCAAAATTGCATAAGAAAGAAGCTGATATTGTTGCCGAAGCAGGTAATCCTGGTGTAGTAACAATTGCAACAAACATGGCTGGTCGTGGTACGGATATTAAATTGTCTGCTGAAGTTAAAGCATCAGGTGGTTTGGCCATTGTTGGTACTGAACGACATGATTCTCGTCGTGTAGATAGACAATTACGTGGTAGAGCTGGTCGTCAAGGTGATCCAGGATCTTCTCAATTTTATGTTTCTTTAGAGGATAATTTAATGCGATTATTTGGCTCGGAACGTGTTGCCAAAATGATGGATAGAATGGGATTGAAAGAAGGTGAAATGATTCAACATTCTATGATTTCAAAATCTATTGAACGAGCTCAGAAAAAAGTAGAAGAAAACAACTTTGGTATTAGAAAAAGATTGTTAGAATATGATGATATTATGAACTCTCAACGTGAAGTGGTTTATAAACGTCGTCGTCATGCATTGTATGGAGAACGTTTACAGGTTGATATTGTAAATATGGTTTATGATACCTGTGAAACTATTGTAATAGATAACAAAGCTTCTAATGATTATTCCAATTTTGAATTTGAACTAATTCGTTTTTCTTCAAGCTCTTCTCCGTTTACAAAAGAAGAATTTGAAACGAAACCAGAGCAAGATTTAATTGACGAACTGTTTAGAATTATTTATAAACACTATCAAAATAAAGTTGAGCGTAACGCTGAAGCTGTATTCCCTGTGATTAAAGATGTTTACGAAAAACAAGGCAATCAATATGAACGTATAGCAGTACCTTTTACGGATGGTGTTAAAACTCTAAATGTGGTTACTAATCTTAAAGAAGCTTATGAATCGCAAGGAAAAGGATTAGTTTCCGATTTTGAAAAAAATATTTCATTAGCTATTATAGATGAAACCTGGAAAGATCATTTACGTCAAATGGATGAGCTAAAACAGTCCGTTCAGAATGCCACTTACGAACAAAAAGATCCACTTTTAGTGTATAAATTTGAGGCGTTTGAATTGTTTAAAAAAATGTTGACTAAGGTAAATAAAGAAGTGTTGTCATTCTTATTTAAAGGAGAATTACCAAATCAAAATGCTCAAGAAATTTCTCAAGCTAAAGAGCAAAAACGAGAAAAAGTACAAGTTAGCAAAGCGGATTATAACAGTCCTACTCAAGATACAAGCACCAATCAAACACAAGAACAACATGTTACCGAAACTATTGTACGTCAAGAACGTAAAATAGGAAGAAATGAGCGTGTTACCATCAAACATGTAATGAATGGTGAAAGTAAAGAAGTTAAATTTAAGCAAGCTATTCCTTTAATTGAAAAAGGAGAATGGGTATTGGTTGAATAGAGAATAGAGAATAGAGAATAGAGAATAGAGAATAGAGAATAGAGAAAAAAATAAAAACATTAAATAGTACAATATGAAATGTCCAATTGATGGTTCAGAATTAGAAAAAAGAATGCATGAAAATACTGTAGAAGTAGATGCGTGTAACGAATGTGGAGGTATTTGGCTTGATGCTAATGAATTAGAAAAAATTCAGGACGTTAAAATAAATGATTACAAGGAAGAATTAGCTCGCATACCTGATTATGTAGGTAAATCTATATTGATGGCAAAATCTAAAGATCAGCCTTTACTAAATTGTCCAAAATGTGATAGAGAAATGGAACGTAGAGAATATGGCTATTGTTCTCAAATCTATATAGATTCTTGTGTTAATGGTCACGGCATTTGGCTTGACAAAAGCGAACTAAAAGATTTAGAAGTATTTTATGAAAGATCAAGAATGGAAGCTCCTGAAATTCGAAGAGGTTTTTTCAGCAGTCTTTCAGATTTTTTTAAATAGACCTATTTCTTCTTATTAAAAAAAAAATCCAATGTCAAAGTACATTGGATTTTTTTTTGTTTCCGTTTCAACGAACTTTTTAATAATATATATTTCTTTTGGAACTTCATATTTATTGAGTCTCTTTAAATTTACTATTGACTGCTCTTTTGAATCGCACTAGACAATCAAAGCAGCATTTGGGATTTTAATTTCAATAATCAATACGAACTTCTCCTCAAGTAATTCATCTAGAATACAAACTGAAAAAATCTGCATAGACAATCTATTGGATAAATTATTCTATATTAGCTCATTAGAATAAATAGATATTATTTTTTAATATGAATTATACCTTTATTGGTCGTTACCTATTGTTTTTTATTATTTTATGTAATAGCACAATTACTTTAGCACAGCCTAATCTTGACGAAAAAAACTACTATAATTGGTTTGACAAAAGCATAGGTCAAGAGAATACAGATTTATTCAATGGAGAACTTTATACTAAAACGTATAGAACTGAAAATAAAAATCATAACTTTTTTATAAATGATGACTTTATTACTGGAACAATAGCGTTTAAAAATCAAAATTTTTATGATATATCAATAAAGTATGATATTTATAACGATGAGATCATAGCCAAACTTAAAAACTCATCTGGAAATTATAGTCACGTTCAACTTAACAAAGGTTTTGTTAATGCCTTTACTATTCATGAGAAGAATTTTTATTTTTTGAATGTTAAAAATGAATACTTTGAACTAACTGGTTTCTATGAAGTTACAAAAATTGGTAGCCAATTCGTTTTTTACACGAAACACTATAAGCAAAAAGAAGAATATATCAAGGGAAATCTTATCTACGATAATTTTTTAAAAAAAGAGAAGAACTTTTTGCTTTATAACACGGTTTATTACGAAGTTAATAATAAAAAAGATCTAAAAAACACCTTCCCAAGTCTAAAAAAAGAAATTAACCTCCTTTACAAAAAAAATAAACATTTGAAAAAATCAAGTAAGAATACTTTTTTTAAAAAAATAATCCAACAAATTGAAAATTATATAGAAGAAGAGTAAATGAAAAAATTAACTTTAATCGTTTTAATATTAAATTTTCACATTGCAGTAGCCCAAAATGCTTCTGAAAAAATTACCATTGATTATGGTAACAAAAGTATTACTGATGTTTTAAAAGTAATTGAAGAAAAAACCAATTATCGTTTTTATTATATTGACAGTTGGTTTAATGACAATTATAGAATCTCAGGAAAATATTCCAACACAACACTCTCTTCAATTTTAGATGATATTTTTGAGCAAACATTAATCAATTATTTTATAACGAAAAAAAATAAAATCATTTTAACTCAAAACAATATTATTTACGATAAACTACCAAGTGATCCATTAAAAAAGGATAAAAATGAATTTTCAGAATCTAAAGGAAAAAAACCAGTTTTTATTTCTCAAAATAGAACAAACAACACTACTAACTTAAAAACCATTAGAATAGGTAAACAGAATAAAAATGATGGTTTGCAGGAGTTTATTCTTACTGGTAAAGTTGTGCATTCAGAATCTAAAATGCCAATTCCTAATTTGGTTTTTAGCGTACCTAATCATAATATAAATACAATTACAGATTTAGATGGTAATTATTCTATAAAACTGCCAATTGGTATCAATTATGTAAGGTTAAAATCAATTGGTATGTTAGATATTAGGGCTAAAATTATTATCTATAATAATGGTGTTTATAATTTTAGTATGGCCGATAATCCAGAAATTTTAGATGAAGTTGTTATAGATGTAAATAAAGATAAAAACATAAGACAATCAATAACTGGAATTACTCAAATTCAAATTGAAAGTACAAAAACAATCCCGTTAGTTTTAGGAGAAAGAGATGTTTTAAAGGTGGCTACTACCCTACCGGGAATTTCTACTGCCGGTGAAGCAGCGGCTGGTTACAATGTTAGAGGAGGTAGAACCGACCAAAATTTAATGCTATTAGACGATGCTGTAATTTATAACCCCACTCATTTTTTTGGGATATTTTCGGCGTTGAATCCATATACTACAGGAAGTTTAGATATTTATAAAGGAAATATTCCTGCAAAATATGGAGGTAGATTGTCTTCTGTTTTTGATATTAATACTAAAAAAGGAAATACTAAGAAATTTAAAGGAGAAGGTTCTATTGGTCCGGTAACGGGTAACTTAACTTTTGAAACTCCAATTGTTAAAGAAAAATCATCTTTAATTGTTGGAGCAAGAGCAACATATTCAGATTGGCTTTTAAAAGCTACTAATGAAAAAAAATTAGAAAATAGCAATGCCTCTTTTTATGATGCCATACTTAAGTACACACATACTTTTAATGAGAACAATGACCTTTCTGCTACCGCATATTACAGTTCAGATGATTTTAGCATTGCATCAGATTCTGTTTATGGCTATAGTAATATGTTACTTTCATTGAGATGGAACCATAAATTTGATACAAAAAATAAAGCCAGTCTCATTTTAGCACATAGTAAATATAACTTTAATATTGATTATGAAAGTAGCAATGGAAATAGCAACTTTGATTTTGCTTATAAAGTTCAAGAAACGGAACTTAAGCTATTAATGTCTTACAAACCAAATAGTAAGCATACTTTTGATTATGGATTGTCAGGAAAATTATACAATAACAAACCAGGTAAAAAAACACCAAATGGAGGTAATTCAATTGTAATACCAACAACCATTGACCAAGAAAGAGCATTAGAATCGGCATTGTTTGTTTCTGATGACTATAATATAAATGATGATTTTACAATTAATGCAGGTTTAAGATACTCTAATTATGCCTTTTTAGGCAAAGCAAGTCAAATAGCGTATGCTGATGATTTACCCAGAAATGAAGCTACTGGAATAGATACTTTAAATTATAAAAAAAATGAAGTTGTAAAAAACTATGGAGGTCCTGAAATTCGGCTATCAGCTCGATACTCTTTAAGTCCAAGTCTTTCAATAAAAGCTAGTTACAATAATAACTATCAATTTATTCACACCTTATCTAATAACACAACAGCCTCGCCAACAGATACATGGAAACTTTCTGATTATAATATAAAACCTCAAAGGGCTAATCAATATGCACTTGGTCTGTATAAAAACATTGAGGGAAACATGTATGAATTAAGCCTAGAAGCTTATTATAAAAAAATTAAAAATACTTTAGATTATAAGGTTGGGGCAGAATTGTTATTAAACAATTCTATAGAAACAGAAATTTTACAAGGAGATGGAAAAGCCTATGGCGTTGAGTTTTTACTTAAAAAAACAAAAGGTAATCTAAACGGATGGATAGGTTATACCTATTCTAAATCTTTGGTTAAACTAAACAGTAACTTTAGTGAGAACCGTGTTAATAATGGTAATTATTTTGATTCTAATTTTGATAAGCCACACGATTTAAGTATTGTGGCTAACTACAAATTGACAAAACGATACAGTTTTTCAGCAAACTTTGTTTATCAAACTGGTAGACCCATTACATATCCAATAGGTCAATATCAATTTGAAGGCGAAGATTATGTTTTTTACAGTGAAAGAAACAAATTCAGAATACCAGATTATTACAGATTAGATTTAGGTATTAATATTGAAGGCAATCATAAAATTAAAAAATTGGCTCATAGTTTTTGGAACATTTCTGTTTACAATGTCTTAGGAAGAAACAATCCTTTTTCAGTATATTTTGTGACAGAAGACGGAGCTATAAAAGGTTATAAAAGTTCTATTTTCTCTGTACCAGTACCTACAATTACTTATAATTTTAAATTTTAAAATGAGATTATATTAAATGAAAAAATTAAAAAAACATACCTTAATATTACTATTAACCTTAGGTTTTATTACTAATTCATGTATAGACACATTTGATGTAAAAACTATAGGGTTTGAAAATGCACTTGTGGTTGAAGCTTTAATTACCAATGAATTTAAGATACACCAAATTAAACTATCAAGTTCATTCACTTTTGAAGAAGTAAATCCCCAGGCAATAACCAATGCTGTTGTTTACATAACCGATGATAAAGGAGGCCGAATTGATTTTGTTGAAACCTTTATTTCAGGTGAATATAATTCTAATATACCATTTGCTGCCGAAGCTGGTAAAATCTACCAATTGTTCATTACAACTTCTGATAACAACACGTATGAATCTAAAGCAATACCATTGTCTGCTATTTCTCAAATAGATAGTGTTTATGTAGAACGTGGTAAAAATAATTTTAACGAAAATGGTGTTTCTATCTTTATAGATAGTTACGACCCTACAGGCGGTTCTAATTATTATAGATATGAATATGAAGAAACCTATAAAATAATTGCCCCAAAATGGTCACAATTTGACTTAATTATGACGTCTAGTACTCCACCATATCAATTTGATTTTCTTCCAAAAAATACAGAAAAAAGAATATGTTATAAAACCGAGTTTTCAACCGGAATAACTTTAACTGAAACAACTGATTTACTCGAAGATAGAGTAGGAAAATTCAAAATAAGGTTTATAAATAATGAGAATCCAATTATTTCGCACCGATACAGTATATTAGTAAAGCAATATGTACAATCAATTGATACCTACACCTATTTTAAAACCCTAAAGAAGTTCTCTACACCTCAGAATGGTATTGCTCAAAATCAACCAGGATTTTTTGAAGGTAATATGCGTTCATCAAATGATAGTGATAGAAAAATTATTGGAATTTTTGATGTCTCTTCAGTATCTGAAAAAAGAATGTATTTTAATTATAAAGATTTATTTGTTGGTGAAAATTTACCACCCTATTTTTCGACGTGTGGCTCAACCAAACCATCAATTATACCTGAAGAGAATAGTCCACCAGATTTGGTGACAGAATTAGAAAATGGTGGAGTAAACTTTTATCTAGAAACAGGAGACGCTACTGCTCCCTACGAATTAGTACCGTCTGCTTGTGGAGATTGCACGTTAATAGGAACAAATGTTAAACCAGACTTTTGGTATGAATAAATATTTTTACATAACTATATTTACTTTGGGTATTTGTTTTAACAAAATAAATGCTCAGGAAATTGAGCAGCCAATTATCCCTCTGGAACATGTTTTCGTACATTTTAACACCAGTTTTTTAGTCTCTGGTGAAAACATATATTATAAATTATATTGCATAAATACCAACACCGAAAAATTAAGTACCCTGAGTAAAATAGCATATTTAGAGTTAATTGACAACGATTTAAAGTCCATTTTCAAACACAAAATCAAATTAGAAAATGGCGTTAGTTCTGGAGATTTTTTTATACCTGCTGACATTGCATCTGGTAACTATAAATTAATAGCATATACGCATTGGATGCGTAATTGGTCAAATAATATTTTTAAAAATGATATGTTTATAATTAATCCATTTGAAAAAAATAGACCTGATATTTTTGTTAAAAATGATTCCCTAGATATAATCACTAACCATACGCTAATTGACCCATTGCAAACCATTTCGGGAATTAGAAATACTAATAATTATGTAACATTATCTGTTTTAAAAAAGAAATATGGATTAAGAGAAAAGGTCGAATTAAATATTAGCAATTCAGATCCAATAAATAATTTGGGTAACTATTCAATTTCTGTTGCTAAAATTGATTCTATTTTTATACCCCGCATGTTTACTTCCGTAAATTATGCCAAATTATTTGAATCTAAAAACCGGAATAAAATAACCTTTTTACCAGAACTAAGAGGTGAACTTATTAGTGGTAAAGTTCTAAATATTAATAAGGAGCCCGTTTCTAATAGTATCGTAGCTATTTCATTACCAGGAAAAAATTTTCAGCTTAAAATTGCAACAACAAATAATAATGGCTCTTTCTACACCTATTTAAATAATAACTATCCAAACAATAGTGCCATCTTTCAAATATTGGATATGCAAAACGAAGAATATAATTTATATGTTGACAAACACACTCCTTTAGTGTTAAAAGACCTAGAGTTTTCAAAATTTAAAGTTACTCCAGCAATGAGAAAAATAATAATCAATCGTAGTGTTCAAAATCAAATTGAAAATTCATATTCATCAATTAAATTAGATTATGAAGATAGTATTTTTCATATAGAGCCTTTTTATAAATCAAAAATTACACAGACCTACCGGTTAGATGACTACACCCGATTTCCTTCAGTAAAAGAAACAGCAATAGAAATTATGTCTAATGTTTTTGTTAGACAACATAATAAGAAAAGTACAATGCATGTTATCTTTTCCGAAAACCAGATAAACTTCAAATTATTACCTATGATTATTATAGATGGCATTTTAGTACAAAATCATGAGGAAGCACTTGCGTATAATCCGAATAATATAGACAAAATACACGTTATTCAATCGCAATATGTTTATGGATCTAAAATATATCAAGGTATTATTTCAATTGAAACAAAACAGGGTAATTATAAAACCTTGGCACAAAGTAATTCTGTAAAAGAAATTAATCTTTTTAAACCATTAGTTAAAAAGCACTACTATAAACAAGTCTATGATAATAAATCAAACTTCGATAGAATACCAGATTATAGAAATATTTTATTTTGGGAACCTTATCTAACGTTGCCTAAAAAAAATAATCAACTTTCTTTCTACGCATCTGACATTACGGGATATTATCAGATTAGACTTGAAGGATTTAATGAAGATGGCTCTCCTATTAGCTTACAAGAAATAATAAAAGTGAATTGAGATAATGCTTATTTTTTGATTTCAACTGAATTAAGAGTAGCCTTTCTATTAATTTTTTTTGTTTCAGTAAAAATGAAATTATCAATAAAATATACTTCTTTCGGTACTTCAAATTTTGTTAAATACCGTAAAGTGGTAATTTGATCAATTACTTTATTTTCTTTTTTCTCACATTCAATAATCAATATCAGCTTCTCTCCTAGTATATCATCTGGAACACCTGCTACAAAAAAACGTTGATGAATTATTTTTGCTAATTTTTCCTCAATTTGTTCAGGGATTAACTTTATACCTCCAGAATTAATAACATTATCAGCACGCCCTAACCATTTAAATTCATTTTTAGTAATAATTTCAACCAAATCATTGGTAGTTATTATTTCATCAGAAATTTCAGGTGCCTCAATTTCCAAACATCCTCTTGAATTTTTTGAGATAGTAACCTTATCAAGAGTTTCGTAATTAGAGGACTTCAAAGCTACTCCTTGTAGGGATGGATTATTTAGCCTTTTTACAGCAATATGTGTAATGGTCTCTGTCATACCATAGGTAGCGAATATTTCTGTTGAAACCGATTGTAAATTTTCAAACAGATTATTATCTACTGCACCACCGCCTATAATAAGTTTTTTTACTTTATCCAAATACTCTAGCGAATGATGGACTTGTAAAGGCACCATTGCACAGAAATCATAAGTTCTATCAATTTGTTGTAACGGACTAGAACTTGCCTCTATCACGTCTAAATGCCATCCTAACGTCAAAGCTCTTACCAACATCATTTTTCCTGCAATATAATCTGTAGAAAGACATAATAAAGCCGTTGTATTTTCTCGTAAATCAAAAAAAGTACCTGTAGCTATGGCACTATTGACCATATATTCCTTCTTTAACTTTATGCTTTTAGGAGTTCCTGTAGAACCAGAAGTTTGAACGTTTACAGTTTTACTTTCATCAAACCAATCTTCTAAAAAAGTAGTAATACTTGAAGATATATTTTTTGAAAATGACATCAATTCTTCCTTCGAAACAAAAGATGTTCCGTTGAGTTTAAAGTTTTTATGGTAGTTATTGTTGTGCATTAGATAAACGCCCCTTCAATCCCCTTAAGGAGATCACTAATCGATTAAAACTGGTTCTTCAACTTTACCAAATAATTTTTCTTTCCAATTTGTCCAGCCATATTTTTTTGAAAAAATGAATAACAAAATGGGATATATAATAAATACAGGTAAATATGTATTTAAACCCAAAGACGGTTCCGAAGTATCTATATATAGAGCATCTGTCTGAAATACGGACCAATTGGTTGTTATTAAAAATGCCGCGATAATATTATTTGAAGCATGTAAACCTAATGCAAGTTCAGTTCCTTCATCCATTAAGGTAGAAATTCCATAAAGGAAACCTGTTCCAATATAAAATACCATAATCCCAAATCCTAATTTTTCAACTTCCGGATTCATTCCGTGTAAAAGGCCGAACGCAGTAGAAGTCACTATTAACGGAAACCACCTATTCTTAGCTAACACTCCTAAGCCTTGCATTAAATAGCCTCTAAATACCAATTCTTCAGCACTTGTTTGAAATGGTAATAATAAAAAGGAAACCAATACCAATGTAAAAAACGGTATAGGTTTAAAATTCCATACAAAATCATCTGGAGATAAATACACACCAACTAAAGACATTACCAAAACTATACCTCCCCAAAGTATAAATGCAAACCAAAATCGTTTCCAATCAATTTCAGAACGAGAAGTAATCAAGCTTTTGAAGCTACGCTTATGCACAAATCTTACAAAAAAGTATAAAATAAAGAGAGCCACGATAAAGGTAAAAATCATCAATCCTAAAAATAAATTGTTGTCAATACCTGCTTTCATGAAATTATCCGCAGCTTCTTTTCTAAACAAATCCATATCGCCATCTACAGCAAAATATCCTGCAACCATTAATGGAATACTTGCAAACTGAATACCTACAAAAATTGAAACAAATGTAAGTACATACATCCACCAATCATTTCTTCCTTTATATGCTTGTTGTATAAAATTCATCTTTCAATTTTGATTTTCAAAAATAAGAGTTAAAAACTAAACTGCCATTTTAAATTAGGGTTATAATGAAGCTTTCCATTTTTAACTTGCAAAGGTGATTCAAAATTGTTGGTAAATAATCCTCCTGTACCCAACCCTTGCGGCATTGTTGTATTTAAGCTATATGTAAACTGAGCAATGGAATTTAGTCCAATATTACTTTCAAGTGCCGAAGTAATCCACCACAACACATTGTATTGATTTGATATTTCAATCCAATCTTTACTCCCTTGAAAACCTCCAATTAAGCTGGGTTTTAAAATAATATATTGAGGCTTAATAGTTTCCAATAAATTTTGCTTTTCTACTGAATTGAATACTCCTATCAATTCTTCATCTAATGCAATGGGTAGAAGTGTTTTATCACACAAAGAAGCCATTTCTTGCCACTGCCCTGCTTTAATAGGCTGTTCAATGGAATGTAAATCAAATTCTGATAATCTATGTAACTTTTCTAATGCATTTTGAGGTGTAAAAGCTCCATTTGCATCTACTCTTAACTCGATATCAGATGCCTTAAACTCTTTTCTAATAGATTTTAAAAGTTCTATTTCGGCATCAAAATCAATAGCCCCAATTTTTAATTTTAGCGTAGTGAATCCTGCCGCTAATTTTTCTAAAATTTGTTGCTTCATAAAATGAGCAGTACCCATCCAAATTAAGCCATTTATAGCTATTGAAGCGTTACCTTTTGTAAATTCGGAGGGGAACAACATAAATTTATTCTTATTTTGAATCGAGCTTAATGCTTGTTCTAATCCAAATTGAATGGAAGGAAACTCAGATAATTCTTTTATTAGTATGTCCTTTTCTAAATTTATATTATTACAAAGCCATTGCAGTTTTTCTTCATAATCTGGTCTGTCATCTGCACTTAACCCCTTAAAAAGACCACACTCCCCTATGCCATTCTGACCCTCTTTATTTATGAATAAAAAATAAGTTTCTTTGGTATGCAATATCCCGCGAGAAGTACCGCTGGCCTGCTTAAAATTGAGAATGTATTTTTTATAATTTGCCTTCATTTTCTGTATTAAAAACAACAAATATATACTATTTTTGTAAGGCAATTGCCCTCGTAGTTCAATGGATAGAATAGAAGTTTCCTAAACTTTAGATCCAAGTTCGATTCTTGGCGAGGGTACTAATTTTTCATAAGACTTGAGATATAAACCATCCGATTTGAGACTGCATTGCATTTCTTAAAATAGTTAAATCCCAAAACAATTAGCATAAAGCATTTACAATTCTATAACACCACCTATTTCTAGTAAAATCAACTCTTTATCCTTATCAGCGAATTTTTTCACAGCTATTTTATGGTCAATTTTTATATAACCAAAAGTATCGAAGTGACAACCTAAAATTTTATCACATTCCACAAAATCGGAAGCAACAATGGCACTTTCTGTGCCCATTGTAAAATTATCACCAACGGGTAAAATAGCTAAATCTAGTTTTCCGATGACCATAGGGATCAATTTCATGTCATATGTTAACGCAGTATCTCCAGCTATATAAACTTTATGATTTGCTGTTTCTAGGACAAAGCCCGCCGGATTACCACCATAACTACCATCGGGAAAAGAACTTGTATGAATGGCATTAACCATATGTAGTTTTCCAAAATCGAATTGCCAAGTACCTCCATGATTCATAGGGTGCCCTTTAATACCTTTAGCTTCAAAGTGATTTACAATTTCAAAATTTGAAATAATATTCGCACCAGTATTTTTTGCGATGGCTTCTACATCTAAAATATGATCGCCATGGGCATGGGTTAGTAAAATATAGTCCGCTTTTAATGCATTAATATCGATGTTTTTAGCCAATTCATTACCTGTAATAAATGGGTCAACAATAATTGTTTTTCCTTGTGTTTCAATGCTTAAAGTAGCATGTCCGAGATACGTGATTTTCATTATGTATATATATGAGATAATGCAATTTACAAAAAAACTGTAATTAAAATTACTTCTAATCACAGTTTGACATTATAAAAAAAGTTAAAATTTATAGTTCACTTTTACAGTAAAATTCCTACCAGGTTCAAATATTCTTCCTGAAAGCAAATCAGAATTTTGATATGAAAAATTCAGATGTTCATAATACGTTGTATCAAATATATTTAAAACAGATGCTCCTACGGTTAAATTTTCAATCGGTACAAAACCAATACTAAAATCGAATGTAGCAAAGTCGTTAGAAGCTGTTTCCATAAAACTTTCTGATGTTCTAATTTGAGCTGCAACAAATCTAGAATTTAAACGAGTCCAAAATTTTTCCTTTTCGTACTGTAAACCAGCATGTGCAGTTAGTGGAGTAATTTGAGGCAATGGTTCTTCATATTCCTCATTTTGTGCATATGTATAAGAAATATCTGTTGTGAATTTAAAGTCTTTATTAATCTCATAGTTGAAATAAAACTCAAATCCAGATTGGGTAGCCTCATCTATATTTATAAACCGTTTTGCAAATGTAGGTTGAGCACTAGGCATGAATTTACGCGAAATATTTTCGTCTACTACAGGTACAATATAATCTGTAATTAGGGAATAGAAAACACTAGCTCCAACTTCAATTTTATCAAATCTCTTGTTAAAGGAAATTTCAATTTGATTATTAATTTCAGGATCTAAATTTGGATTTCCTACATATTCATAGGGATCTACTCCTACGCTAAAATGGTTAATATAGCGTTCTATCATCGAAGCTGTTCTTACCCCTCGTCCTAAAGCAATTTGCACTTGAGCATCTTCTGATTTATATTTCAGTGAAACGGTACCACTTATATTCGTTTCGTTAGAATCACCAATTTCACCTCCATATAATTGTAAAAAGTCTAATTCCGCATCATTTATAGATGCATTTACAAAATCGGAACGCAATCCTGCTGTTAAGGTAAAAAGATTCGTTAGTCTATACTTACCTTCAACAAAAACGCCAAAATCATTCAATTTAGAATCTTGCCATATTTTATCCGTAAAAATTTTAGGAGTTGCTAAAGTATTTCCGTTCATTATCTTAACTGTTCTTTCCCTGTCTCCCTCTCTTCCTATAAGGTTAGCATCTACACCTGTATAAATAAAAAGATTATCATTTGGTGTTAATACCAATTCTGTTTTCCCCCCATAAGTTGTTGAAAACACGTTTGAAGCTGCCTCTGTCATTTTAAAACTAGGCCTATTTTCATTGGTCATTAAATGATCTACATCAGAATAAAACCCTTTAACTGAAAATGAACTAATTAGGTCTGATATATCTGTAACTTTATAATCTAGTCCTGCTAAAAAGCTATCATCATAAGGAGAATCCATAGGTAATCCGGCATGTTTTATATCTCTACCAAATGACTGCCTCCAACTTAATTGAATACGTTGCTTTTCTGTTGGATTATAACCTAATTTCACGGAATAATCTGTTGATTTAAATGATGATGGAACAACTGTACCATCACCGTCTTCGTAATCGCCATAATCACGATACTCACCATTTAAGGAAATATCGAATTGATCTGTTTTATAGCTGATACTTCCTCTTGTAGATAGGTTATCTCCATTAGTTTCATAACCAGCTTCAACATCACCATGAATACCATTTGCTAAGGTATTTGGATTTCTAGAAACTAAGTTTACAATACCCCCAAAGTTAGGACCAAATCGCATTGTATAAGGACCTTTTACGACTTCTATTCTTTCAATTTCATCGGAAATAATATGCGTAGTAATTGGGTCCATTCTATTTGGGCAAGCATTTAAAATTTTCATACCACCATCCAGCTGAACATTCAATTGTTCATACTTAAATGCTCTAAAAAATGGTTCTGAAGCATATGCTCCCCTTTTTTGAATACCAAAGCCTGGTATGTCTCTAAATAAGTCACTAACATTTCTGGGTTGTGTAGTACTTTTAACATGATCTACAACAACTTTAGATTGCGATAAATCTTTTAGAACATCGGCCTCTACTATTATATTCTCTAAATTTATATGTTTTACATCTAGATATATAAACAACTTGCTAGTTTCAATAATTATCTCTTTTGATTCAAAACTCAAATGCCGAATTATGAGTACATCACCAATTTTAGCACTTATGGTGAAATTTCCATCAATATCAGAATTTACTATTTCATTTGGTTTTTTAATTTGAATAGAGGCATTTTCAATGGGTTTATTGGTTATTGCTTCTACTACTTTTCCTTTTATTATGGATTGTTGACACCATAATGCATTAGTTGATGATACTAAAAATAGTATCATTATAAAATATATTTTCATTAATTTATGTTTTAGCTTTTATTAATCAATTACTCTGATTATTACATATGAGATTTTATAATTAAAAAAAAATCATACAGCAATACACCATTCTAATACAGACAATATCTTTAAAAAAAAGATTGAGAATACTGTAAAAAATTGTTTGTAAACGGAAATGGATAATTGTAACTATTTAAACTAAAAACTCTGGAGGTTGAAATTGAATTTCAATGTATTTCTTAATTTTTCCAATTTTATTTGAAAACAAATTATTTCGTGTTAAAAATACAAATGCATTTAGCTTAGAATGATCATTTTCATGAGAAGTTATAGGAAATTTATCAAAATCAATTACTGGTAATCCTGATGGTTTGTCCTGATTATCACTAGGAAGTGTTTTCTTTATTTCTTTGGCAAGATGACATTTACCATTACATTTAAGCTCTGGTTCGTCTTTATTAATACACAATACCTTGGCTATATAATCATAATTCAAATTATAGTCAATTACCGGAACAATGGGTCTAATCAATGCTCCAACGTATAAAAAGATAAAAAGATATGTATATATTAATTTCACTTACTTCCTTTAATGATACAAAAATAATATTTTTGATATGCGTAAAGAATGACTTTTATCATAAAGTTTGAGACAATCCAAAAAGAATGGCGAATAAAAAAGTACTTAAGGCTAATTTCTTTAACTCAGGGTCTAGTTTAGTGGCATCTTTATTATGATATACGGTAAGTAAATGATTGGAAATAGGTATAAATGCAATTAAAAATATAAATTGTACAGGTGATTTATAATGAATAACTACGTAAAATAATGCCGTTAGAAATGCTACAATTAACAAACTATAATGGTAATACTTAGCTAATTTTTCTCCCATTTTAACAACTAACGTTTTTTTATTTGCCTTTGTGTCAGATATGCGATCACGAAGGTTATTCAAATTTAACACCCCAACACTTAATAAACCAATAGAAATTGCTGGAAGAAAAACGAACCATTGAATCTGTTTCGTATATAAAAAACAACTCCCTACGACGCTTAATAAACCAAAAAATAAAAAGACAAAAACATCTCCGAATCCACTGTATCCATAAGCCTTTTTACCCATAGTATATTTTATAGCTGCTGCGATACTTGCCAAACCCAAAAGAAGAAATAACAGAAAATAGTAGAAATGTTCTTTACCGAAAGCGAAATACAACAAAACCACAGCAATAAAAAAAGTAATAACTCCAGTAATTTTAATGGCATTTAACATTTCTTTCGGAGTAATAACACCACTTTGTAATGCTCTTTGCGGGCCTTTTCTATCTGAATTATCAGTCCCTTTTACTCCATCACCATAATCATTTGCGAAATTTGATAATACTTGAAAACCAATTGTTGTTACTAATGCCAAGAGACATATTTTCCAATCGAAATATCCCTGAGCATACCCCAAAAAACTTCCTACAATTATTCCAGAAAGTGATAAAGGTAATGTTCGTAAACGAGCGGCTTTTAAAAAAGCTGTAGATTTTGGATTCAAAAGATTAATGATTAAAATATAGAAATTTAAGGTTCAAAAGAATTTCAGACTTAAGCTTATGACTACAAACTTAAAGAATATAAAAATTAACAATTTTGTTAAGGACTAATTACTATTTTAAATATTGTGTTTCCTCACTTAACTCTAAGGCCTCTCGGATATTTACCGGGTCTCCATAAGATTGTGCGATAATAAAACAATCCGTAAAACCTAATCTTTTTAAATCCTCTTTCAAGACTATTGCTTCAGAATAACTCACAAAATTCCCTATAGCGTACTTGTTTAAATCTCCATCAACAAATTCTTTCATATGTGCTAAATCATCTGAAAATAGCTTTGCTTTAAAATTAGCAAAAGCACCAATTTGTATACTATAAACTATGGTTTCACCCACTATACCTTGGGCATTTTCTTTAACCTGGATTACAGCTTTTTTTGCTTCTTTTAAAGTATGCAGTGTATCATTATCAATAAGCGATAGATTATTTTTTATTAAATATTTATTATCGAATTCATTCGTTTTGGGTAAAAAAGACCATAAAAAAAGTATTAAAGCTAATAAGCCAAATAAGCCTAAAATAACTCTGTGTTTTCTTAGTATTGAATTATTCTCCTCTTCTTCTTTGAGAAGGTTATTTAACTTATTTATGGTTTGGTTCGCTTTATCAACCTCCTCATAAATATTCACTAAGTTTTTATCTTTAATATATGGCATAATTAGTTTAGGTTTAGATTATAGATCTTGTGCATTTGCAATAAGTTCTACAATATCTAATACTTCTATATCATTTTCTTTCTCTTTGCTCTTGATCCCGTCTGTCATCATTGTATTACAAAACGGACAACCTGTAGCAATAATATCAGGTTTTATTTCTAAGGCTTCTTCCGTACGTTCTACATTAATATCTTTAGTTCCTTTTTCAGGTTCTTTAAACATTTGGGCTCCACCAGCTCCACAACATAAACCATTACTTTTACAACGTTTCATCTCAACCAATTCAACTTCTAACTTTCGAATTAGTTCTCTTGGTGCTTCATAAACACAATTGGCTCTACCTAAATAACAAGGGTCATGAAAAGTGATTCGCTTTCCTTTATAAGAACCTCCTTCAATTGAAATTTTACCTTCATCTAATAAAGATTTTAAAAACTGAGTATGATGCATCACCTCATATTTACCACCTAACTGTGGATACTCATTTTTTATGGTATTAAAACAATGGGGACAAGCGGTAACAACCTTTTTTATTTCATAGGCATTCATAACCTCAATATTGGTCATGGCTTGCATTTGGAAAAGAAATTCGTTTCCTGCTCGTTTTGCAGGATCTCCAGTACAACCTTCTTCTGTACCCAATACAGCAAAATTTACCTCGGCCTTATTTAAAATTTTAACAAAAGCTTTGGTGATTTTTTTTGCTCTATCATCAAAACTACCTGCACATCCCACCCAAAATAAAACTTCGGGTTGTATGCCTTGGGCTGTCAGTTCAGCCATGGTAGGTACATTCATAATATACTATTTAGAGTTACTAAATCTTAAGTTTTAAGCAAAATATTTACTTAATAATTAAGAGTTTATTTTTAATTTTTCCCGTCATCCAAGACTTGAATGGTTACTTTTTTATATAACAAATCAGTAAAATTTATTCTTTAATGATCCGTTTTTTTTGTAAAATGAATTTGCTATTCGCTAATTTTCATCTTTCCAATTTAATCTATCTAATTGATTATACTGCCACGGGGCAGCATTATTCTCTATGTTAGTCATCATTACATTCAATTCTTGAGGAGCAGCTGATTTTTCCATTACCTTAAATCTTCGCATATCAATAATGATTGATAAAGGGTCAATATTTACAGGACATTCTTCTACACATGCATTACACGAGGTACACGCCCAAATTTCTTCATCAGAAATTGTTGTAAATAGACTTTTATCATCTAACTTAAATTTTCCATTAGTGTCAATGTTTTTTCCCACTTCTTCTAACCTATCTCTAGTCTTCATCATAATCGCTCTAGGCGATAATTCCTTACCTGTAATATTAGCAGGGCATACAGAAGTACATCTACCACATTCTGTACAAGTGTAAGCATTTAGTAACTGGACCCAATTTAAATCAAAAACATCTTCAGCTCCAAATTTTTCTGGCATACTATCATCATTAACCTCACTTTCATCTGGTGCGGCAAAAGGATCTACATTCGGGTCTAACATCATCTTAACTTCATCAGTTACCGATTGTAAGTTATTAAATTCTCCTAAAGGATTCAAATTAGCATAATAGGTATTAGGAAAAGCCAATAAAATATGTAAATGCTTTGAATAGTATAAATAATTCAAGAAAACTAAAATTCCGGCGATATGCAGCCACCAACTTGTTCTCTCAATAACATGTAATGTTTCAGGGTTAAAACCACTAAATAAGGGTGCTATAAACTGACTGATAACATTGCCAGAATTAGCTTGTTGAAAACCAGTATCAGCAGCATTCATTGTTAAAAACAATGTCATCAAAATCATTTCAAAATACAAAATGTATAAGGCATCATTTTTAGGAAAGCCTTTCATTTCCTTATTCCAAAATCTAGGAATACGAATAACCATTCTACGAATCCAAAAAATAATTACTGAAATTAAAACCAAAAGAGCTAGAATTTCAAAAATTCCAATTAACAATCCGTAAAAGCCACCTAAAAATGATAAAACCCTGTGAGTACCAAAAAGTCCATCAATAATAATTTCTAAAACTTCAATATTAATAATGATAAAACCGACATAAACAATGATGTGAAGAATTCCTGCAATAGGGCGTCTTACCATTTTAGATTGCCCTAAAGCAATATTCATCATATTCTTTAAGCGTAAACTAGCATTATCTGTTCTATCAACAGCTTTGCCTAATTTAATATTACGCACTAATTTTTTTACGTTTTTAGCAAAAAAACCAATACCAATTATTAATAAAATGGCAAAAAGTATGTTAGGTAAGTACTGCACTTAGATCGTAATGTTGTTTTATATGTTTCTATTTTTAGGTTTAAAATGTCAAAAACACAAGTGCAAAATTTCAATAAACTGACATTTTATAACATCAAATTTAAAGATTATAATATTGAATATCAACACCGTAAGCGTTGACTGCTCATGTATTCAACATGTAGTAAAACTAATGAATAATATTTACGATATGTAGTTTACTCCCAATTAGTTATTAACTATGTCTTAACAACTTTTTATTGCTTGCAATAAGTAGACCTTAGTACCAGTAAAATTGAAGGTTTTAGTTATACACAATAAGTGAAAATTCTACTACTTAATTTCTTCAACTTCGGGTGTATAAGCTTTTGCTTTTTTTCCAAATAATGAAAAATGAACAAATCTTTTAGGGTTAACTTTTAGTTCAAAAAGTAATTCTTCCATTTCTTTTGAAGCCGCCTCTAGATTATTATATAGACCTTCATCTTTAAGTAATTTACCTATAGAACCATTACCATCTTCAATATTTGTTAGAATACCATTAAACTTAGTAATAGTACCTTGTAATTTCTGAACGGTCTGTTTAATTTGCGACTCATTTAAGGAGTCAGTTAAACTAACCAAATTATGAGATGCTATGGTGGCGTTTGTTAAAATAGAATCTACTTTACCGTTTTCCGCCAACATATTATCTAATGATCTTGAGGCCGTTTTAAATGTAGATAATATTGAATTTAAAGAAGTAATAGCTTCTTTTATTTCTAACTGTTTTTTAGGATTAAGAATAGCATTAACACCTATCAAAAGTGTATCAGCATTAGTTAAAAAACTAGTAACCTTAGATTGTAATGGTGCAATTTGATCATTCAATGCACCTAAAATACCAGCTTCTATATTACCTGCTAATGTGTCACCAGAAACAGCATTACTACCACCATATGCAGGAAGTATTTTTATGGATTTACCACTTATAAAGTCGGGACTATAAATTTCGGCAATACTATTTTTAGTAAATGCAAAATCATTCTCTAAAGAAAAATTAACAACGAGTACACCTACTTTTTCAGGATGAAAATAAATCCGATCAACTACACCAACCTTTAACCCATTAATAGTGACTGGAGCTGAAACAGAAAGTCCTTGAACATTTTCGTATTCTACATAAAACTTTCTACCACTCTCAAAAAGATTATTCCCTTTTATAAAGTTAAACCCCCAAACAAAAAGTGCAATGGTTAGCACTGCAATTATTCCTGTTTTTAATTCTCTAGAAATTTTAACCATAAATTATTTAATAAGAAGCAATATTACTAATTATTTCCGTGAGTAGAAAGTTAAGCGTGAATTTTTACTTCGATGCTAAGGCATCCTTTACTGAAATCTTTTTCTCATTTTTAAAGGCCACAATAAATGCTCCTTTAAATCCTTTAGCCTTCGCTTCTGTTCTTAAGTCCACTGCTTTATTATAATCAGAGGTTAAGCCATAATAATATTTATGATGTGCCCCTACCCTAACTCTCTCTATACCTTTTAAGCCTTTAAAATTATAAGACGCTGTAGCTACTCTTTTTGTACTTGAAGAAATTTGAACTTTAAAATCAACCCCTTTTACAATTCTTGTTTTTGGAGTTGTATCTACTTTCGGCTTCACCTTAGCCTTTACTTCTACAACAGTATTGGCATCAATTTGTTTTTTATATGACTTAATGGCTTTAAAGATTGATTTGGCCATTTCTTGTTGCCCTTTTTTAGAGTCTAAATAGGCTCCTTCCGCCTTATTAGTTAAAAACCCAGTTTCAACTAACACACTTGGCATAAAAGTTTCACGTAGCACTAAAAAATTGTCTTGCTTAACCATTCTATCATGACGCTTTTGATCATTTACCATGTTTTTTTGTATCAAACTAGCAATAGTTAAACTTTGGTCTAAATACTCCTCTTGCATTAATGTAATTCCAATTACAGATTCAGGGGAATTAGGATCAAAACCATCATATTTCTCTTCGTAATTATCTTCCAATAAAATTACCGAGTTTTCTTTTTGTGCAATTCTAAAATTACCATTATTACCCCTTAATCCCAGTACAAATGTACCAGCACCATGCACAGAGGATTTAACCCATGAGTCACAGTGGATTGAAACAAATAAATCAGCTTTTGATTTCTGTGCTATTTTACCTCTTTGATCTAATTCGATAAAAGTATCATCGTCACGTGTGTAGATAACCTCAAAACTTTCATCAGATTTCAACAGCTTACCTACTTCTAAAGCTATTTTTAAAACAATATCTTTTTCAAAATATCCATTCCCTAAATTTCCAGGATCTGTACCTCCGTGACCAGCATCTATAACTACTTTAAACTTTTTTTGAGCAAAAACAGTATTGGCTTGTAATACTAGAAGAAAAGCAAATGACAACAAAAAAAACTTTTTAATTGTTGTTTTAAACAAAGGAGTATTCATAAAATTATTAATTATTAACTATTTTTTAGCTTATTCCACTTAAAAAATATATGTAAGTTTGTAGTTTCAAAAACTAAGCCAAATTTAACGTTTACAAAAATACTATTTATAGCATTGCAATCAAATTTTAAGTATATAGTTTTTGTTTTCCTTTTTTTAGGGACAGGTTGCCTATTTGTAAACGCTCAAAACACAACTCAAAAGAGAGATTCTCTTGAACCATTAAAAAATACTATTATAGGTCTAAAAGGGTTTTCTATTAACGACACTATTCAACTTCCTGATGCAGCTTCTTTAAAAGCAATAGATACCACCAAAATAGATTCTTTTAAACCCAAAGAGTATTTAGATGATTCTATTCTAAAAAAAGCTTCCGATTATATTAAAAATGACTTTGAAAATAAAACCGCAATTTTATATAATAATGCCCAAATATTATATCAAGATATTGATTTACAAGCTGGGATTATAAAGATCGATTATGATAAAAATTTAGCCTATGCCAAGGGAATAATTGATAGTAGTGGTGCTTATACCCAAAAACCTCAATTTAAACAGGCTGGTCAAGAAAGTGAACAAGATTCATTGATTTATAATTTCAAAAATGAAAAAGCAATTATTTACAATACCAAAACCGTTCAAGAAGGTGTCATTGTTAGAGGAGAAATTACTAAAAGAGAAAACGACTCGGTATTTTATTTAGATAGAGCTCATTTTACAACGTCTACTAAAGACAAACCTGATTACGAAATTATTACCAGAAATATTAAATTAGTTCCAGGTAAAAAAATTGTAGGTGGTCTTTCTCAATTAAAATTAGCAGATGTACCCACACCAGCTATATTACCTTTCTTTTATGTACCATTGACCAAAGAACGATCTGTTTCTGGTTTTTTGATTCCTACTTATGGAGAAAATAGCAGTCAAGGTTTTTTTCTTCAAAATGGTGGCTATTATTTTGCCATTAGCGACTATATAGATCTTGCTGTTTTAGGTGATGTATACACAAATGGTAGTTGGGGAATGCGATTTGAGTCTAATTATGCCGTCAGGTATCGTTTCTCAGGGAATTTTAACTTACGCTTTGAAAATTTAATAACAGGACAACGTGGGTTTAGTACTTTTAATAAGAGAAATAATTTTTATTTACGCTGGTCACATAGCCCGTCACAGCAAGCCTCTCCTAATTCTCGATTTTCAGTTTCGGTTAATTTAGGAAGCAGTCAGTATTTTAGAGAATCATTAAATGAGTACAACATTGGTCAGACTGTAACAAATACATTCAACTCCTCAATAAATTTTTACAAAAAATTTGTAGGTACACCTTTCAATATGAATATTGCCATGACGCATAGTCAAAATACAAATACTGAAAAAATTGATATGACCTTACCGTCATTACAAATTGGAATGGACCGAATTTATCCCTTTGCCCCTAAGTCAGGTGCAAAGAAAAACCCCATTCAAAGTCTTGGTTTAAGTTATAGTTTTGATGCTCAGAATAGAATCTCTACGGATGATGATCAGTTTTTAAAATCTGACATGTTTAAAGATGCTCGTTCTGGAGCAAAACATACGGTTTCCGCTAGTACTAATATGAAAGCTTTGAAGTACATAACGCTTTCACCATCTGCAAATTACAATGAAGTTTGGTATTTAAAAACGGTAGAACAAAGATATAATGCCGAGTTAGATGAAATAGAAAAAGATACTGTAAATCAATTTGATGCTTTTAGAGAGTACTCTGCTGGAGTTTCAGCTTCTACAACCCTTTACGGGATGTTTAATTTTAAAAAAGGAAGATTACAGGCAATACGTCATGTAATGCGTCCTTCGGTTTCTTTTAATTACCGACCCGACTTTAGTAATTTTTACGATGAAGTTCAACAAAGTGAAGATGATGATGATTTTTTAGAATACAGTCGTTTTGATGGAGGTATTTATGGTTCACCTTCGAGGGGATTATCGAGTAGCATTGGCCTTAGTCTTAACAACACTTTCGAAGCTAAAATGATGTCAAAAGATTCCACGGCAACAGAACCTGAAAAGATTAAATTATTAAACAATCTGAATTTTTCAACAAGTTACAATATTGCGGCTGACTCTTTAAATTGGAGCCCTGTTAGGATGACCGCTGGTACTACTATATTAGACAATAAGTTAAGTTTGAATGCAAGTGCTACATTAGACCCTTATGCGTTAAGTGCTAGTGGTAGAAGAATTAACACGTATAATATAAATAATGACGGTAGTTTATTTAGACTTACTCAGGCAAACATGTCTGCTAGTTATTCTATCTCTAGTGATATATTTAATAAAAAAGACGCCAAAGAGGATAAAAATAAACCTCCTAAAGGAAATAAGGGAGATGAGGATAGCTTATTCGGAAGTGATATAACCACTAGAAACGTAAAAGACGACCAAGAAGAAAGTAAAACCAAGGTAGCAAATCTATATGGAGCCACACTGCCATGGACTTTAAGCCTTAGGTATAATGTTGGGTATTCAAATTCAACTAGGCAAAATGAGCTTTCAAATAACTCACTTCAATTTTCAGGTAACATTGAATTGTCACCTAAATGGAGCGTTGGACTTTCTTCTGGGTACGATTTTAAAAATAGAGGAGTTACATATACCAACTTAAGTTTTGAACGTGACTTAGACAGTTGGCGTATGAGTTTTAACTGGGTGCCTTTTGGTAATAGTACAACCTATTATTTCTTTATTGGTATCAAATCTTCTGTACTTAGTGATATAAAATATGATAAGCGAAAAGTGGCAGATCAACGTTTGTTTTAATTGGCCTTAATAGCAGTAGGTAATTAAGAGAGAATTATTAGTAACATTTTAAAGCCCTAAAACACGCTCTAAGGCACTCATATCAGTAAAAATAGGAACTTCAACACCAGCCAACATTGTTTTATTACTTTCGTTTTCAAGAGCATACACATCAAAACCACCTGCTTTTGCCGCAGTTACTCCTGGTAAACTATCTTCAATAACAACGCATTCTTCAGGTTTAAACCCCATAGTCTTTGCTGCATGTAAAAAGATATCAGGTTCAGGTTTCCAGCTGTTAATTTGGTAGCAACTAAAAATATTATCATTAAAATAATGTGATAATTTAGTTACCTTTAAATTCAATTTTATCTTGTTTATCGGACCACTAGAAGCTACACAATAAGGAATAGTAAGCTTATCTAATAAAGTATGAACCCCTTTTATGGGTTTTAAATCGCGTTGAAATGCCTCGAAAGACAAGGCTCTATAAGTTTCCTCAAAATCTTCAGGTAATTTTCTACCCAATTTCTTTTCTACAAGGGTAAAATTATCCTTCAATGCCAATCCTGTAAATAAATCAATAGCCTTTTCTATATCAATATGATAATCAACTGTTTTTAGTAAATCAACCATAACCTGTGTAGAAATAGCTTCACTATCTACTAATACACCATCACAATCAAAAATTATACACTTATAGTTCAAACTTTTTATTTATTATTTATTAGAAATACTTTTTTACTAAAAATTGACTTCAGTTGAATCTGTTCTCCACTTTGAGTTTCAACAGATGAAATCGTTGGGCAAATTATTCTCGTCAAAAAGGCCGTAATCACAATTAATATAATATTAGACTCAATATGAACCACAAACTTCAACACAATCCAAATTAAAGTAAAAACCAAAAGAGAAATAACTAGATTCAAAAGAACTGCCGTGGTTTGTTTATTCATTATTTTTTATTTTTTTTACTAGATTCAATTTCAATAGCTATTGAAACTCATTTTCACATTAACAGCAACCTTCTTTTACCATTCTATAAACCTCTTCGTATTCAGGTAATATTTTGTCAATAGTAAATCGCTTTGCAAATTGGTACGCATTGTTTTTAAACGTTTCTAATCGTTCATCATCCGACAAAAGATAAATAGCATTTTTTGACATAGCATCGGTATCACCAACATCACTTAAAAATCCTGTTTTCCCTTCAATATTAACCTCTGGTAATCCACCCGAATTAGAGGAAATTACTGGTGTTTTGGCCGCCATTGCTTCTAATGCCGCCAAACCAAAACTTTCTGTTTGAGACGGTAACAAGAATAAATCTGTTAAGCATAAAATTTTTGCCAACTCTACACTATTACCTAAAAACTTAACATGATCTGCAATACCTAATTCCATAGATTTTTTTTCAGCAGCATCTCTTTCAGGTCCATCTCCAACCATCAATAATTGAGCTTTAATTTTTTGTTGCGTTTTATAAAACACATCAATAACATCAGGGATGCGTTTTACAGGTCTAAAATTACTAATATGCGTAATAATTCGTTCGTCTTTATTAGCTAGATTTCCTCTTAAACAAGGTTCATTATCTAAAGAATCATATTTTTCAAAATCGATAAAATTATAGATTACCTTTATATCTTTTTTTATATTAAATAACCGTAAGGTATCCTTTTTTAAACTTTCAGAAACTACAGTTACTGCATCAGAATTATTAATACTGAACTCTACTGCATTTTTATAGTTAGGATGACTTCCAACTAGTGTTATATCTGTACCATGGAGGGTGGTTACAAATGGAATATGAATACCGTCCGCTTTCAACATTTGTTTTGCCATATAGGCTGCATAAGCGTGAGGTATTGCATAGTGTACATGTAAGAGCTCAATATCATGTAACTTTACCATAGCTACCAATTTACTTGAGAGAGCCAATTCATAAGGTTGGTAATGAAACAGTGGATATTCTTCTACAAAGACTTCATGAAAGTGAATATTATTAGATAGTGCATTTAACCTAACAGGCTGATTATACGTAATAAAATGTACTTCATGTCCTTTTTTTGCTAACGCTATACCCAATTCAGTTGCAACTACTCCACTACCACCATAAGTAGGATAACACACGATACCTATTTTCATAAATAATTATTTTTTTTTAAGTCGAACTATTTTTAGAATCCTTTCAAGATAATAAATTGTAATTTTGAATAAATTCTCCGTAAAACTAAAAATTTAAATGGACTTCAACTCGTTTTTAACACAAATTAATAATCTTAAAAAGCGAAGACTTGGTGGCGAGGAATCACAATTTAAAATGGCTCCTGAATTAAGAAAAGTATTTTCTTTAAACGACATCAAAAACAAAAACCCTAGAGAATCTGCCGTTATGGTATTATTCTATCCTGACGAAAACAACAACACTAGAGTTATACTGACCTTAAGGTCTAATTATAAAGGAGTACATGCCGCTCAAATAAGTTTACCTGGAGGTAAAAAAGATAAAAGTGATAAACGTTTAGTTGACACCGCACTTCGTGAAAATGAAGAAGAAATTGGGATCGATAAAAATGACGTAATCATTTTAAGAGAAATGACCAAAACATACATACCCCCTAGTAACTTTTGGGTATACCCATTTTTAGGCTACCTAAATAAAACACCTACTTTTTCCATTAATTATGAAGTAGAAACGCTAATTGAAGTTTTAGTGAGCGATTTAATTGATGATAAATCTTTAAGTACAAAAAATATGACCACATCTTATATGGAAAATATAGATGTACCCTGCTTTAAATTAAATAGTTATGTGGTTTGGGGTGCTACTGCAATGATTTTGAGTGAGATAAAAGACTTATTTAAATGTATTAATTAGTAATATCTTTTGTAAATTTGATGTTTAACAACCTATTTTAACCTTAATGAAATTTTATAAACAGGACCCTTTTGGTAATGCATTATTTTTAAAAAAGTTCTTAATACGAGTACTTGGACTAATATCGCATGGGAGATATCAAGGTTTTAACAAATTAGAAATTGAAGGCACTGATATACTAAGAAATTTACCCGGAAAAAATGTTTTATTTGTTTCAAACCATCAAACCTATTTTGCCGATGTAGCAGCAATGCTCCATGTTTTTAATGCCGCTTTAAGCGGTAGAGATGATTCTATTAAAAATGTAGGATACATTTGGCAACCTAAATTAAATATCTACTATGTTGCCGCTCTTGAAACCATGAAATCGGGAATATTACCGAAAATATTTGCATACACAGGATCTATTTCTATTGAACGTACTTGGCGAAGTAAAGGCAAAAACGTAAATCGTCAGGTAAAAATGTCTGACATAAGCAATATAGAAAAAGCTCTAAATGATGGTTGGGTTATTACATTTCCACAAGGCACAACTACTCCATTTAAACCGATTAGAAGAGGTACAGCATTTATTATAAAAGAAGCGAAGCCTATTGTAATACCTATAGTGATTGACGGTTTTCGAAGAGCCTATGACAAAACAGGTTTACAACTAAAAAAGCGAAACATTTTACAATCCATGGTTATAAAACCTCCTATGGATATTGACTATGAAAATGATTCAATTGCAGATATTGTAGAAAAATTAGAATATGCAATTGAACAGCACCCTTCATTTTTAAAAGTACTATCACCTGAAGAATATGCAGAACAAGAAGCTCTTCTCGATAAGAAGCGAAAATTCTGGAATTCTTAGAATTATTGGGATTACTCAGTGCTTAGGTAGAGGTAGCATTTATTACCGAATAAACATTGAGTAATCCCTAATAAATTAAGCCAACCAAGCTTTTAACATCCAAACTGTTTTTTCTTGTTCAGAAATAAAGTCGCTCATCATGGCATTTGTTCCTTCATCATCTGCTTCTCCAGATTTATCTAATATAACACGCTCAATCTGAATTAATTGCTTTAGTGAAGTTACTACTAAGGTTACTGCTTCTACATCTTTTGAAATATTTTTTCCTACAGGTACCTTTGAGAGTTCTGTATAATCATCAAAAGTGTGTAAGGGTGTACTTTCTAAAGTTAGAATACGTTCAGCAATTTCATCAATTTTCAATTGAGAATCATTATATAATTCTTCAAATTTCTCATGTAATTGGAAGAAATTTTTCCCTTTAATATTCCAATGCAACCCTCTTAAGTTTTGATAATATATTTGATAGTTTGCCAACAATCCATTTAATTCTGTTGCTAATTCATTTACTTTAATTTCATCTAATCCTAATGTTGTTGTTTCCATACTATTTTAAATTTTATTTTATAATTAATTTTTGCTTTAAATGCGATTGAGTAATACATCTAAATAACCGCTTTTAAAATATTCAAGAACATATACTTATTCTTATCATTCGCAATATGAGTTTAAATATTTTACCCTTTTAACGCAATACAAATTTATCTTAACTTATTTAATAATTATTATAATAATGATTGATAGTTTTTATATTTTTATAGCCAAAACTTATACATCATTTTAAATGACTATTACTCAACTCACCTACGTCCTTGCTGTTGCAGAACACAAAAATTTCACATTGGCTTCCGAAAAATGTTTTGTAACTCAGCCAACCTTAAGTATGCAAATACAAAAGTTAGAAGATGAGCTAGATGTTATTATTTTCAATCGTAAAAAAAAACCAATTGAACTTACCCCAATTGGTGAGAAAATAATTGAACAGGCCAAGGTTATTGTTAATGAAAGTAATAGAATTACTGATATCGTAGATCAACAAAAAGGATTTATAGGAGGTGAATTCAAATTAGGAATAATACCTACAGTAATGCCAACATTACTTCCATTATTTTTAAAAACATTTTTAAAAAAATACCCTAAAATTAATTTGGTTATTGAAGAATTAACAACAGAAGATATTGTTAAAAAATTATCTGACGGTCATTTAGATGCGGGTATTGCTGCCACTCCGTTAGAAATTGCTTCTATTAAAGAACGACCACTATATTACGAGCCATTTGTAGGCTTTTTAGATAGTAATCATCGCCTTGCTAATGTAACGGAATTATCCGTTGAAGATTTAGATATTGACGATATATTATTGTTAGAAGACGGACATTGTTTTAAAGACAATATTCTTAACTTATGCAATAGTTTGAAAAAAGAAGATCTACATCATTTTAGATTAGAAAGCGGGAGTTTTGATACTTTGATAAAATTGACAAAAGAAGGGTTAGGTATGACACTACTACCCTATTTACAAACCCAGGACTTAAATGAAAATGATAAAAAATTGGTGAAATCTTTTAAAAACCCTACTCCTTCTAGAGAAATAAGTATTATATATCATAAGTCACAATTAAAAATACAATTAATTGATGCCTTAAAAGAAGTAATTGATGGTATAATTAGGGGCGTAATTGCCTTTAATGATGTTAAAATAATAAGTCCACTTAAAAGATAACTAGAATCTGAGCTATCTTTTTGGATTGACAATATTCATACAAACATAAAGTTCAGGCTTATTTACCGTGTACTCTTGTAGCCAAATTTTTAATTCATCAATCTCATAGGGTAATAACCTATTTAAAGCTTTCTCTAATTCTTTACAAAATAATTCCACATTAAAACTCACCTTTTTCAAGACCGTTTTAGTGTATTCAAAAATTGCTCTAGCCATATCGTTAATGGGTTTAATTGATATCATGAATATTCATAGAAATAAATGACATTCACTAATTCATCAACGATAAAGTTAGGCAATTATTTTATCACAATGTGTTAAAATTTTTCTTAAAATTTATAACACATTTAGTGACTATAGATTACAGTTTTTCAATCTTTGCTAAAAGCGTTTCTCCTTTTGTTTGAAGTTCTGATTTTAACGCTTTAAAATGAGCTTTTTTATCATCTACATCTTTGTTGTTTACTTTTACAATCAGTTCATCAAAAGTAGCAATAGCTTCATCTATAATTTTTTCAGCTTTATCTACATTCTTTGGATCGTCTTGTAACATTTGCCACATATAACACTCTTCAATAATATCTGATAAAACGTAATTAATATCTTTCTTTAAGTTTTTTACACTTGCCATAACTTTTATTTTATAATTTCTGCAAATTTAAGATAAAAACCAATAGAATTTGCGTTAAAATTTTATTTTATATAAACCTCTAAAACTTCAGATTTCTCTTCTGATTTAAGAACATATTGAGAAAGACAAGCCGGCATTAATACCGTCTCTCCTTTATTTAATTGAATCTCTTTGTCATCATTATAACAAATTGTTACGTTACCATCTACCGCCATATAAATTACAAATGAGTCTTTAGCTGAATTATCAATTGAAATTTTACCTTCCAATTCAATAATATTCGTTGTAAAATACTGACAATCAACTATATTTATACTTGCATTAACTTCTGACGTGTAGTCTGATTTATACGTGTCAATGGCGGAATAATCTATTGCGTCTAATGCCAATTCCGTATGTAACTCTCTTCCATTTCCTTGATCGTCCTTTCTATCCCAATCATAAATTCTATAAGTAACATCACTTGTTTGTTGAATTTCAGCCAATAAAACCCCAGCACCAATAGCATGAATTCTACCTGTAGGAATAAAATAAACGTCACCTTTTTCAACTTCATCAACATTAAGAATTTCTAGCAATGACTTATTTTCTAAATGTTTTAGATACTCTTCTTTGTTAGAATGTTTTTGAAAACCTACAATTAAATTAGCCGCTTTATCCGCTTGCATTACATACCACATCTCCGTTTTTCCAAAAGAATTATGACGTTTTTTTGCCAACGCATCATTTGGATGTAATTGTATACTTAATGCTTCTTTAGCGTCAATAAATTTTATCAATAACGGAAAATTGTTTCCGAAATTTTTATAAACTTTTTTACCCAGTAAGGTGTCTTTATATTCATTGATAAGAAATTCTAATGATTTACCTTTATATTTACCATTAGCAACTATAGAAACATCACCTTTTACATCTGACAACTCCCAACTTTCACCAATATTTTCTTTATCAGTAACTTTATTTAGGACGCTATTTAGTTTTTTACCTCCCCAAATTCTTTCTTTTAGAATAGGCTCAAATTTTAATGGATATTGTATGCTCATTTTTATATTTCTTTAAGTTTTAATAATGCTTCTGTGATATGTTTTTCAGCTCCAAACTGACTATTAAATATATGAATTATTTTTCCTTTTTTATTTATTATATAAGTGACTCTCCCAGGAATTAAACCTAACATACTCTTTGGTACACCAAAAAGCTTTCTAATTTTATTTTCAGTATCGGCCAATAGTGTAAATGGCAATCGATATTTTTTAGCAAATTTTTTGTGCGATTCAACGTCATCAGAACTGATACCAATTACTTTTACATTTAAATCTGTAAAAGCTTCAAACTCATCTCTAAATTTACAGGCTTCTTTTGTACAACCTGGCGTATCGTCTTTAGGATAAAAATAAATGACCATTGCTTTTTCACCAATAAAATTGGCAACATTAACGTCATTATTATCTTGGTCTTTTAAAGTAAATATTGGAACAGAGTCTCCTACTTTCAATTTCATTTTTTGTGGATAAATGTATTGGATTACAAACAACAGCAATACAATAAAAATGATGCCGACAATAATCTTTTTTAACATATTACAAATATCGTTATTTTAAGGTAAATATTAAAATTTGTTTTAACTTTGATTATGATTAATTATATAAATAAACTACCCAAAGCAGAGTTACATTTGCATATTGAAGGAACGCTAGAACCTGAATTATTATTTACGTTAGCAGAGCGAAATAACATTAAACTAAAATACGACACCGTTGAACAATTAAAATTGGCATATCAATTTGATTGTTTACAAGATTTTTTAGATATCTATTATCAAGGAGCGTCTGTTCTTATAACTGAACAAGATTTTTACGATTTAACCTATAGTTATCTTCAAAAGTGTGCTGACCAAAATATTAGGCACACCGAAATAATGTTTGATCCGCAAACCCATACAGAACGAGGTATTGCTTTTAAAACCGTTATTAATGGAATTTCAAAGGCCTGTATTGACGCTAAAGAAAAACTAAACGTTTCGTCGTTATTAATAATGAGTTACTTGAGACATTTATCTGAAGAGGATGCTTTTAAAACGCTGGAACAATCGCTACCTTTTAAACGCTTAATTACCGCTGTGGGCTTAGACTCTTCTGAAAAAGGTAATCCGCCTTCAAAATTCAAAAGTGTATTTGAAGCTTCAATTAAAGAAGGATATATTCCGCTGGCTCATGCCGGAGAAGAAGGTCCTCCCGAATATATTTGGGAAGCACTCAATGTGTTAAAAATTAAAAGGATAGATCATGGTAACAATTGTTTACAAGATCAGCTTTTAATTGATGAAATTATAAAACGAGATATGGCTTTAACAGTTTGTCCACTTTCAAATACAGCGTTACAGGTTGTGGATGATTTAAAAAACCATCCCCTAAAAAAAATGATGGAATTAGGATTAAAAGTAACCTTAAATTCTGACGATCCTGCTTATTTCGGAGGACAACTCAATCAGAATTTTATTGATGTTCAAAAAGCTCTAAACTTAACGAAAGAGGATTTATATGAATTGGCTAAAAATTCATTTCAATATTCATTATTAAGCGATAATGAGAAGCAAATACACCTTAACGAATTAGAAAAATATTATGCAAATTAACGATAAATCAGGTATTACAGAATATATGGCATCTTCTAAGAGATATGATACCATGAAATATAATAGATGTGGTAAAAGTGGTTTACTTTTACCTGCTATTTCATTGGGTTTGTGGCATAATTTTGGTGAAGTTGACAATATGTTTAACGCCAGAAATATTTTACGCACCGCTTTTGATCTGGGCATTACCCATTACGATTTAGCCAATAATTATGGACCTCCTTTTGGTTCTGCTGAAGAAACATTTGGACTCCTTTTTAAAAAAGATTTTAAACAATATAGAGACGAACTAATTATCAGTACCAAAGCGGGTTACGATATGTGGCCCGGCCCATATGGCAATTTAGGATCTCGTAAATACTTAATTGCTAGTATTGATCAAAGTTTAAAAAGATTAGGCTTAGATTATGTCGATATTTTTTACCACCACAGACCAGATCCAGATACTCCTCTTGAAGAATCAATGGTTGCCCTATCGGATATTGTTAGACAAGGAAAAGCATTGTATGTAGGAATTTCAAATTATGAACCAAAAGAAACGGCTGAAGCTGCAAAAATTCTAAAAGAATTGAAAGTCCCCTTTGTACTGCATCAAGCTCGGTATTCTTTATTTGACCGTTGGGTAGAAGATGGTCTATTAAAAACGTTGGAAGATAATGGCGTGGGTTGCATTGCTTTTTCACCCTTAGCCCAAGGAATGCTAACGGATAAATATTTAAAAGGTATTCCTAAAGATTCACGTGCTGGGAAGAACTTTACCTATTTAAATGAAGAGCAGGTTCAAAACAATATCAATAAAATTCAAGAATTGAATGAAATAGCCAAAAATCGTGGGCAAAAACTTTCTCAAATGGCAATCGGTTGGTTATTGGCTCAACAAAGTATAACTTCTGTTTTGGTAGGTGCTAGTTCATCTGATCAATTAAAGGAAAATGTAAAAGCACTAGAAAACTTGACATTTTCAAACAAAGAATTAGAATTGATTGAAGATGTTTTGAGATTTTCGGCAACTTAACACCACCCCACCTTTAATAATTTAACCAATTATAAAACAGGATTTGGACACCCCTTCTAAAAAAAGGAGGGGAATTAAGTTTTACATTAATATGGATAGCTAAGAATTCACTCATGGTGATAAGGTTCATTTTTTAATATGGTAAACGCTCTATACAATTGCTCTACCACAAATAATCGAATCATTTGATGCGAAAAGGTCATTTTTGACAATGCTATTTTTCCTTGTGCTTTTTGATAAACTGCATCTGAAAATCCGTAGGGTCCACCAATAACCAGTACCAATTGTTTGATACCAGAATTCATTTTCTTTTGCAAAAATTTAGAGAACTGTATCGATCTAAATTCCTGCCCTTTTTCATCAAATAAAACCAATACATCCGTTGGAGATAACTGTTGTAAAATTAGCTCTCCTTCCTTTTCTTTTTGTTGATTTTCTGTTAGATTTTTTACCTTTTTAATATCAGGAATAATTTCTAAATCAAAATTAATATAATGCTTTAACCGCTTTTGATACATCGTAATTAAGGCTATTAAATTTTTATCATCGGTTTTACCAATGGCAAGC
This sequence comes from Aureibaculum luteum, assembly GCF_003449015.1. Classification (GTDB taxonomy): domain Bacteria; phylum Bacteroidota; class Bacteroidia; order Flavobacteriales; family Flavobacteriaceae; genus Aureibaculum; species Aureibaculum luteum. The sequence goes on from NZ_QRGD01000005.1 coordinate 326,003, forward strand.
AATTTTATTTTCATTTTATCAATATTAATTTAGGAACTTAAAAAACCAACATATTAATAGTTTATTGCAGAAAAATTGAATCGTACCTCAATTTTTCATCAAAATACCTTTCTGAACTTTAATTAGGTAAATATAATCGTTATTTTTACCTCACAAAAATTTGAATATGATAACCGAACAACAATTTAGTACAGAATTAGACCTTATTATAACTAATGCCATTAGAGAAGATGTAGGTGATGGCGACCATAGTTCATTGGCTTGTATTCCATTCAGTGCTAAAGGAAAGGCAAAATTACTAGTAAAAGATGAAGGCGTTATTGCAGGAGTTGAATTTGCTAAAATGGTATTTAATTATGTAGATCCTAATTTAAAAGTTGAAACGTTAATTGAAGATGGCAGTCAGGTAAAATATGGAGATATTGTTTTTTATGTGCAAGGCAGCTCGCAATCCATTTTAAAAGCAGAACGTTTGGTTTTAAATGCCATGCAGCGAATGAGTGCTATTGCTACCAAAACGAAATCATTTGCAGATTTATTGGAAGGTACAAAAACTAAGATTTTAGATACGAGAAAAACGACACCAGGTATTAGAGCTCTTGAAAAATGGGCGGTAAAAATTGGTGGGGGCGAAAATCATAGGTTTGCCTTGTATGATATGATTATGCTTAAAGACAACCATATTGATTTTGCTGGTGGACTTACCAAAGCTATCAATAAAACCAAAAAATATTTAAAAGACACCAACCGTGACTTAAAAATTATTGTAGAAGCTAGAAATCTTCAAGAAATTGAAGAGATATTAGAATCTGATGGTGTGTATCGTATTTTAATTGATAATTTTAATTACGACGATACTCGAAAAGCGGTTGCCTTAATTGGGGATAAATGTTTAACCGAATCTTCTGGTGGTATTAATGAAAACACCTTACGTAATTATGCAGAATGCGGCGTAGATTATATTTCTTCTGGTGCACTTACCCACTCCGTATATAATATGGATTTAAGCTTGAAGGCGGTATAAATTAAATGGCAATCAAATTTATCAAATCCACTTTACAAAGTCATTGAGGTAGTTTACTCAACCAAAAGGCACATTCACTAAAAGTCAATTAATCAATACATTTTTAGCACTTAAATTTATATAAAAAAAGCACTATGAGACACATTTTTATCACAGTATTTATGCTAGCTAGTATAACTATCTTTTCGCAAAACCTAGTTAGTTCAAAAATTAATACAGTAAAAGTTTATAAGAAAAATGCTGAAATTCAAAGAGAAACCTCGGCCAATTTAATTTCAGGAAATCAAGAAATTGTTTTAACCAATATTTCACCATATATAAACCCGAATAGCTTACAAGTTCAATTAACTAATGGAAATGATGTAACCCTACTCTCTGCCAAATACCAACGAAATTATTTGATTGAGAAAAAAGATAATCCAGAAATTGAACAACTTAAAATAACGCTAGAAACTAAAAGAGATGAACTTTTATGGATTAACGACCAAAGAGCCATTTATAAAGGAATGGAAGAAATATTGAGTGCAAATAAAGATTTAGGTGGAGCCAATACTTCATTTACACCAACGCAAGTAATAAACCTTGTGAATTCATATAAAGACAAACAATTAGAAATAAAAAAAGAATTAATTAAGTTAAAGAAACAAGAGTTAGTTATAAATAAAGAATATACACAAACACAAAACCAGTTAAATGAACTAAATAGTGCAAGTAACAACAGCCCTACTGGTAATATTGTCTTACAACTTACTTCTAAAAAAGCGACCAACACAAAAATAAAATTTACTTATATCGTTAGTAATGCAGGTTGGACTCCCTTATACGATTTACGTTCAAACGGAATTGAAAACAATGTCCAATTAAAATACAAAGCCAATGTATTTCAAAGCACAAACATTGACTGGAAAGATGCTGATCTTACCATATCTACTGGAAACCCAGTGCAAAACAACGATAGACCAATATTAAGTCCCTTGTACGCCAGTGTTTATGTACCTGCACCACCAATGAGGTATAATGAACAAGACGAAATTGCCGTCGAAGAAATAGTTGCTTCACCAATAGAGGGGCAAATGAACATGTTGTCAAAGTCAAGTTCAAAAAGAATAGAAGAAAAATTTGATGATGGCTACAACTACAACACACAAGTTGATGAAAATCAATTAAGTACAGAGTTTAAAATTCAAAACAAACAAACTATTAAAAGTGATGGTAAAGAACAAATTTTACCTCTAGAATCCTATGAGCTAGACACAGAATATGTTTATCATACCGTTCCTAAAAAAGATAAAGGTGTTTATTTACTAGCCAAAATAAGTAATTGGAGTAAATACAATCTTGTTTCTGGTACGGCAAATCTATTTTTTGAAGGTGCCTATGTAGGTAAATCTTACATCAATACCAATATTACTTCAGAAGAATTATTTCTCTCATTAGGGAGAGATAACAATATTAATGTAAGCAGAGAGTCTTTACAAGAATACACTTCTTCTAAATTTGTTGGTAGTAATACAAAAGAAACTTTCGGGTATGAAATTACTGTCAAAAACAAAAAGAACATTAAGATAGATTTAGAAATTCTAGATCAAATACCAGTATCAAGAAATAAAAGTATTGAAGTTGAACTTTTAGAAAAAAGCAATGCTGAATTTGATAATGAAATTGGAAAACTGTTATGGAAGCTAACTTTAAATCCAGGAGCGTCAAAAACGGTAAAGCTAAATTATTCCGTAAAATATCCTAAGAAAGAAACCGTAACTGGTATTAAATAATATAAAAAGCCCATCCCTACCTTTCTTAAGAGTTAGGGCTGGCTTTATTTTGCACTCTCCTTCAACATGGGTACAAACCTAAAATCTCCAAACTCGTGTTTTTCAAATTCTTTTTCGCTTTTGCGAATAAACAAAGTCATAACTTGTACATCATCACCAACAGGAATAACTAACCTACCTCCTATTTTTAATTGACTTAATAGTGGTTTTGGCACAAAAGGAGCACCAGCGGTAACAATAATTTTATCAAAAGGAGCAAATTCAGGCCAACCTTTATAACCATCGCCATATTTTAACTTTTTAGCAACATAACCTACTTTAGGTAAGAACTTTTTAGTTTTTTCAAACAGCTCTTTTTGTCGTTCGATACTATATACTTCGGCTTTCAAATCTACTAAAACGGCAGTTTGATAACCAGAACCCGTACCTATCTCTAACACTTTGTCTTTTGGCTCTATTTGCAACAGTTCCGTTTGAAATGCGACGGTATAGGGTTGTGAAATGGTTTGATCTGCTGCTATTGGAAATGCTTTATCCTGATAAGCAAAATCAATAAACCCAGAATCCATAAATAGATGTCTCGGAATTTTTGATATCGCATCAAGCACATTTTTATCTTTTATGCCTTTACTTTTAACAGTTTTAACTAACTGGTTACGAAGTCCTTTGTGTTTGGGGTTGTCTTGCCTCATAATTTTACCAAAGTAAATAAATATTCTCATAAAAAAACAATTAAAAAAGTGTTATTTACTACCTTTGTTTAAAATCTTAATTTATGCTTAAAGTTGGTGTGTTAGGTGCGGGGCATCTTGGTAAAATTCATTTAAAATTATTACAAGAATCAAAAGAATATGATTTGGTCGGGTTTTACGACGCTGACATTGAAAATGCAACGAATGTTTCCAAAGAATTTGGATATAAATTTTTCCCTACAGTAAGCGAATTGATTGATGCTGTTGAAGTAGTTGATATTGTAACCCCTACACTTTCTCATTTTAATTGTGCGGAAGAAGCGATTACCAAAGGCAAGCATATCTTTATTGAAAAACCCATTACGCACTCTGTGCCAGAAGCGGAAGCTATTAGAACCTTGGCAAGTAAATATCATGTAAAAGGGCAAGTTGGACATGTAGAACGCTTTAATCCCGCTTTTACTGCTGTAAAAGATTCGATTAACAATCCAATGTTTATAGAAGCACATCGGTTAGCCGAATTTAATCCACGCGGAACGGATGTTCCTGTTGTTTTAGATTTAATGATCCATGATATTGATATTATATTAAGTGTGGTGGACTCAGAAGTTAAAAATGTATATGCAAGTGGTGTTTCAGTTATTAGTGAAACACCAGATATTGCGAATGCTCGAATTGAATTTGAAAACGGTTGTGTTGCCAATTTAACGGCAAGTAGAATTTCCTTAAAAAATATGCGTAAAGCACGATTTTTTCAAAAAGACGCCTATATTTCTGTCGATTTTTTAGAAAAGAAAAGCGAAGTGGTTCGAATGAAAGATGTGCCTGAAAATCCAGATGAATTTGCTATGATTCTTCAAAATGCTGAAGGTGTTAAGAAACAGATTTATTTTGAAAATCCCGATGTTGAACCAAACAACGCTATTTTAGATGAATTAGAAACCTTCGCAAAAGCAATTTGTAACGATACAAGACCAGTTGTAAGTTTAGGACAAGGTGCGAAAGCATTACGTGTGGCACAAATGATCATTGATAGTTTTTAATTTATTATACGTACAACTTAAGTATCCTGTCTCAGTATATGTAATTTTCAATAACATTGCGTTACATTATAAAACAAATCAAAAATTAAACAATTTTCTATGAAAAATATAGCTGTTATTGGAGCCGGAACTATGGGTAACGGTATTGCACATACTTTTGCTCAATTTGGTTATAAAGTACATTTAGTTGATATCTCTCAAAATTCTCTAGATAAAGGAATAGCAACAGTTACTAGAAATTTAGATAGAATGTTGGCCAAGGAGAAAATAAGCAATGAAGACAAACTGCAAACGTTAGCGAATATTAAAACGTTTACTTCAATAAAAGAAGGCGTTGAACATTGCGATTTAGTTATTGAAGCCGCAACTGAAAATGTCGATTTAAAATTGAATATTTTTAAAGAATTAGATGCTATTTGTAATGTAGAAACGATATTGGCAACAAATACCTCATCTATTTCCATTACTAAAATTGCGTCTGTTACTAACAGACCGGATAAAGTAATTGGTATGCACTTTATGAATCCTGTTCCAATCATGAAATTGATTGAAGTTATTCGAGGGTACTCAACTTCTGATGAAGTAACCAAAACCATTATGGCTCTTTCTGAAAAGCTTAATAAAGTGCCTGTTGAAGTTAACGATTATCCAGGGTTCATTGCCAATCGAATTTTAATGCCCATGTTAAATGAAGCTATCTATTCTCTATACGAAGGTGTGGCTGGTGTTTATGAAATTGACACTGTAATGAAGTTAGGAATGGCTCATCCAATGGGTCCATTACAATTAGCTGATTTTATTGGTTTAGATGTTTGTTTATCGATTCTAAAAGTACTTCAAGACGGCTTTGGAAACCCAAAATATGCTCCATGTCCTTTATTAGTTAATATGGTTACTGCGGGTAAATTAGGCGTAAAATCTGGTGAAGGTTTTTATGATTATTCTGAAAGTAGAAAGGCTGAAAAAATTGCAAAGCAGTTTTTGTAATTCATATCCTCAAAAACAAAAAAGGGCTTACTATTGCAACTCCTCCACGTAATTTTAAGGATGATGCAACGAGAACTATAGGTTAATTAAAGTTTGAGTAGAAGACGGAAAGTCTAACTACATAAAAGAACTATCTCGCCATTTAAAAATTTCAAATAAATTTATATATCCTTCTTTTTTAGGGAAGGGCATTATTTTTTTTCAAAAAAATGAAATAAAAAACCTCCATTTAATAAAAAATGGAGGCCCGTTAACTAATACTATTTGAGTTAGCAATGAACTAACCTTTTCTTTTAGGTTTTAACCTTAAAATTAAGCTCAGATCAATTAGTTATTTTCATTATCATCATCTAATTTTTTTGAAACTTTATTCCATACTTTAATAGCATCATCTTTAGTTACTCCACTGATTATTTCGACATTTATACCATCTGAAATACCAATTTCAATATCCTTTCTCTCATATGTATCATCACCCGTTTTCACTTCAACATATGGTTTTTCAGTTTTTCTGTCAAATTGTAATAAAGCTTCCTTTATAGATAATACACTATCTTTCTTTTCCAAAACGATATCGGCATTTGCACTATACCCAGCTCTTACAAAATAATCGTCATCTAAAGAAACATCTGCCTTAATTTTAAACTGAACAGCACCATTTTCTTCTGTTCCCTTAGGAGCAATAAACGTTAACTTCGCAGGAAACTTCTTTTTATCAATAGCTCCTAAAACTACTTCAATATCAGAATTTTCTTTAAGCTTACCTACCTGAGCTTCATCTACTTGACCTTCGAAGATCATCTTATTCATATCTGCGATAAAAGCGATCGTAGTACCCGCATTAAAGTTGTTGGTTTCAATAACTTGATACCCTTCTTTTACAGGAATTTCTAAGATCATACCAGAAGTTGTAGCTCTAATATTTGTATTGGCCGTTCCACCTGAACCAGCAGAACCCTTTTTGATAATTTGATAATCATTTTGAGCATTTTGTAAATCTTGTTTCGCTTGACTATAAGCCAATTCAATATTTTCAAAATCTGCACGAGAAATTACACCTTTATCAAATAAACCTTTATTTCTGTCATAAGAAATTTTTGCATTATTCAATTGAATTTGGATGCTCCCTATACGACCTCTCGCATTACTTAACGACTGCTCATTTGGCACCACTCTTACTGTAGCTATAAGATCACCTTTTTTAATTTTAGCCCCTTCTTCAACAAATATTTTATCAATAATACCTGAAATTTGAGGTTTTATTTCAACTTCTTCAACGGGCACAACTTTTCCAGTCGCTACTGCTTTTCTTTCAATAGTTGCTTTAAAAGGTTTTTCTGTTTCATAATCTACAGCCGGTTTGCTATTCATTTTACCGAACCATATTAAAACTAACACAAATGCTGCTGCGATTATACCAAATATGATTTTTTTCTTCATTTTAAATTTATTTTCAGTTGATTGATTTTTATTCTCTTATTGTTATTTTTTACTCTTTTTTACCTGCTACTGACTTACTTCCTACTAAATTTACTCCTCTCTCAAGGCTTCAATTGGTCTAATACTAACCGCTCTTTGAGCAGGTATCAAACCTATCAATGTACCCAAGGTTACCAATGTAATAAAGGCAATCATAATTACTGGTATATCTACAGTTGGATTGACTAACGTTGCATCATCACCTTGACCCCAAGCAGCATTAATTAACATTAGAATTAATCCTCCAAAAATAATTCCTAATACACCTGCTATGGTTGTTAAGAATATGGATTCTAATATAATTTGCCTCCTAATTTCACTAGGTTTCGCTCCTAAAGCTCTCCTTATTCCAATTTCATTGGTTCGTTCTTTAACAGTAATCAAGAGTATATTACCAATAGCAAATACACCTGCAATTAAAGTAGCTATACCTACAAACCATGTTAAAAATTGCATTCCTATTAAAAAACCAGTAACTTTCGCTATTTGATCTGCCATATTAAAACTACCAAATGCCCGTTCATCTTCTGGATGTATACTGTGTATATTTCTTAGCATGAGTTTAATGTCCTCTTCCATTTGTCTGATTTCAAAACCCTCACTACCTGTTACCATTAACCAGCCAATATTATCTGCCTGGTTATAAATTTGTTGAAATGTTGTAAATGGTATATGAATTCCGCCTTGAGGGCCACCCATCCGCATCTTATTTTTATACAAGCCTACCACTTGATAACTGATTTCATTAATAGTAATATATGTTCCTATTGGGTTTACCCCTTTATCAAACAATTGTTTGTACGTGTCATTTTCAATGACGCAAACCTTTTTATTCTTTTCAATATCATTATCATTAATAAATCTTCCAAAAACCATGTGTTTTTTTTGTAAAACATCAAGCAAGGGATAATCACCAAAAACTCCTGTTGTCAAGGTTTTTGTTTCATTAACTACCAATCCATTAGAAATATTTCTTGGTAAAATGTATTCGATACCTTTTATCTCTGATTCTATTTTCCCAACATCAGAACGCTTAAGTTGTACCTGTTTGCCTTCTTGAAACCCCTTAAAAGGCATACTGGTTTGTTGCCCCCAAATGAATACACTGTTAGTGGCAAAATCTCCAAAAATAGTATCAAATTTATTGCCCATACCTCTTGCGGCACCTAACAATACTACTAATAAAAATATACCCCACATTACCCCAATAATAGTAATACCCGTACGTAATTTATTCTTACGTATGCTACCGTATATTTCTTGCCAAGTATCTCTATCAAATAAAAACTTTATCATTAGTTATCGTTTAATGCGTCTATAGGTTTAATACGTGCAGCTCTTTTTGCAGGTAAATACCCTGCTATGGTTCCTGCTATTATTAAAGTGATAGTCGCCCCAATTACAACCCCAGTATTAACACTTGGATTGGTTATAAAATATTTTTCTAAACTTTCACCAATTAGTTTTAAAACACCAGTACCAATTAGCAATCCTACATATCCTGCAATAGCAGTAATTAATATAGACTCCATCAATATCATGCTTATTATAGACCCCGGAGTTGCCCCTAGTGCTTTTCTGATTCCCAATTCCTTGGTACGCTCTCTTACTATATACACCATAATATTACTAATACCTATTATACCTGCTATAAGTGTACCTATACCAATAAAAAGGATTATTACATTCAATACTAACATCATCATAGAAACTTGTTTATTCCCTTCTGCATAATTGTACAACCCAATGGCACTCTGATCTCTAGGTGATACATCGTGCTTATCTTTAAGAGCATTCTTTAATTTATTTCCGAAAGCAATTGCTTGATCAACGTTTAAATTGGGGTTATAAGTAAGGCCAACATCACCAATTTTATCTGTATTACCATATAACCTTTGTATGGTTGTAAAGGGAGCATAAATATATCTTTCATCATTGGAACCTCCTGGATCAGAAAAAGTACCAATTACTTTATATGAAATACCTCCTAAATTAATATCTTTACCCAACCCACTTAATTGTCCAAATAGATCTTTTTCAACCAATCTGCCAATAGCCACTACTTTTTTTCGCTGTTGTAAATCTAACATCGTTAAAAACCTTCCACTTTCAACTTCGGCCGATTCTAATTGCTGATAACTAGGATATACCGCTCTTAAGGTATAATTATTTTGTTCTCCTTTATATACTGCTTGAACTTGTTGTTGTATTCTTGGACTAATTGTATTGACATTATTATCAAACTTATCTAAGATAAAATCAATATCACTATTTTCTAATTGAATTTGTCTTCCACTTTGAAGTCCCTTATAGGGTTTAGTAGTCTTATTAGCCCAAATATAAATTGAAAGCATAGAGTCACCGGCAAATTCACGTTTAAATGTATTTTGCAATCCGTTCCCTATACCAAAAAGAATAGTAAATAATAAGATAGCAAATGCAATGGTAAACCCCGACAGTAATGTCCGTAGTTTATTCTTATTAATAGATTGAAAAATTTCTCGCCAACGATCTAAGTCAAACATATCTAAGCTTTTACTTTCTGATTAACTTTTTCATCACTTATAATTACACCATCTTTTAACCTAACGATACGTTTTGTTTGTTCAGCAACTTCTTCCTCATGTGTAATTACAAAAACGGTCATACCTTCGTTGTTAATGTCTTTTAATAAATCCATCACTGAGTCTGTAGTTGTTGAATCTAATGCTCCTGTTGGCTCATCAGCTAGAACCACTTTGGGTTTTGTAACCAGAGCTCTGGCAATAGCTACACGTTGTTTTTGCCCCCCAGACAACTCACTTGGTAAATGATTTGCCCATGCACCTAACTCTACCTTCTCTAAGTACTCCATGGCAATTTTTTGACGTTCTTTTCTACCAACACCAGCATAATATAATGGCATTGATACATTTTCTAACGCCGTTTTATAATTGATTAAATTAAAGGATTGAAAAACAAATCCTAAAAATTTATTACGTAAAACAGCGGCTTTCTTTTCATTCAAATTTTCAATTAGCTCTCCATCCAAAATATACTCTCCTTCATCATGAACATCTAATAGGCCTACAATATTTAACAACGTTGATTTACCAGAGCCAGAAGACCCCATAATAGACACAAACTCTCCTTCTTCAATTTTTAAATTAAGTCCTTTCAATACATGTAGTGATTCTTTACCCATTGGGTAAGATTTATGAAGATTTTTTATTTCGATCATTATGGTTAATTTTTATACTAAATTAAGAAATGTGTACGGTATTTTATACTCTTATTACTTTTAAAGACGAATCGATAATCATTTTGTAACTTTACTTGATGATAAATTTAAATAACAAATCAATTATTCTATTTGATGGCGTTTGTAACCTCTGTAATAGCTCGGTTCAATTTATCATTACTAGAGACAAAAATAATCATTTTATATTTGCTTCTTTACAATCAGACGCCGCCCAAGATATTTTGTTACACTTTAAAAAGAATAATTCTGATTTTGATTCGATTATTTTAATAGACAATGGTAAAATACACGACAAATCATCAGCTATCCTTAAGGTTTCCAGAAAGTTAGGTGGATTATGGAAATATAGTTATGTATTTATAATAGTTCCCAAATTTATCAGAGATTTTTTTTACACACTTATTGCTCAGAACCGATATAAATGGTTTGGAAAAAAAGACAGTTGTATGATTCCAACAAAAGAGCTAAAAGAAAGGTTTTTAATGTAATAGGATAAGTTTTACACGAACTAAGATATACTTATAATCAATCAGATTCAATAGGTAATTGATGTAAACTCCCCCACTCCGTCCATGAACCATCGTATACGGTTAAGTTTTCATAACCAGCAACTTCTGCTCCGAGTGCTAAAATACAAGCTGTAATTCCAGAGCCACACGAAAAGATTAATTCGGACTCACTATTAATTAAATTATCAAATTTTTGAATTAATTCCGTTTGGGATATTAATTTACCATCATTAATAAGTTCCGTAAAAGGTAAGTTTTTTGAATTCGGAATATGACCACTTCGCAATCCCTCCCTAGGTTCAGGACTTGTACCTTTAAACCTGTTCGAAGAACGAGCATCTAAAATTATTTTTTCACTATCCGACAGTACTTCCAACACCTTTTTATAATCGTAAAAAGCTCTTGATTTATAGCTGGATTTAAAATTGCCGAGTGCTCCATCATATTCCTTAAGTGCTTCACTAGGGTAACTTGCTTTTTTCCATTCAGGTAACCCTCCATTTAATACGGCAACATTGTTAAACCCCATGGCTTTGAACAACCACCACGCTCGTGGACTTGAATACACACCATGTCTATCATAGATCACAATAGCATCATCATGGTTTATTCCTAATTTACGAACTTCTAGTTCAAAAACATCGGGTGTTACCGCGGTATTTGGGAAAAGTGCTGAGTTATCAGAAAATATGTTTTTTATATCAAAAAAAAGAGCGTTGCTAATACCTTCAATTTTACTTGATGCTGATTGCTGTTGTCCAACTTTAGGAAGGGTAGCATCTAAAATTATCAAATTTGGTGCAGACTTATTTTCATAAAGCCATTCAACTGAAACGAGTGGTTTATTTATTTTTAATGGCGTACTCATACTTTTAATGTTACTATTATAAACTGTAAAAAACTACCCTTAGTTACCCAATACTTCATTTATTTCTTTTTATAATCGTCATTCCATTCTTTAACATGAGGATCACCTAACTTGTCGACCGATTTAGCAACAACCATAGCGACAGTAGCATCGCCCGTAACATTTACAATAGTTCTACACATATCTAAAGGTCTATCAACAGCAAAAATTAATGCCAATCCAGCTTCAGGTATTCCCGCTTGAGCCAATACAATAACAAGCATAACCATTCCTGCACCAGGAACAGCAGCACTTCCTATTGAAGCTAATGTCGCGGTAGCCACAATACCCAACTGTGTACCAAAACTTAAATCCATACCAAAAGCCTGAGCAATAAAAACGGCAGCCACTGCTTGATATAAACTAGTACCATCCATATTAATAGTGGCTCCTATGGGTAAAACAAAACTAGCCACCTCTTCTTCAACTCCTATATGTTCAGTAACACGCTCCATAGTAACCGGTAAGGTTGCAGCACTCGAACTTGTTGAAAATGCTAATAATTGAGCGGGTGCCATATTTTCCATAAAAGATTTCGGACTTCTTTTAGTATACATATACATTATAATATTATATACTACTATCATTAAAGCCAAACCTACAATTACAGTTATAGCATACCAGCCTAAGGCTTTGAATAAATCTAGGCTAGGTGATTCCACCACCAAAGCCGCCAACAATGCAAACACACCATAAGGAGCTGCTAACATAATCAAATCAATCATTTTGAGAATAACCTCATTAAAACCATCGAAGAATTTTTTTACAGGTGTTGCTGTTTTCTCTGGTATTAAAATCATTCCAATTCCAAAAAAGATAGCGAAAAATATCACTTGTAGCATACTGCCATTATCCGTTGCTGCTTTAAAAATATTTGATGGAATTAAATCTTCAAGAGCTTGTAACGGACCGCTTTCTTTTTGTAGATCTGCATTTGCTTTAATTTTCGCAGCATCACCACCATAACTATCCACCATCTCCATCCTCGTCTCTTCCGTGATTGAGCTACCTGGTTTAATTAAATTCACCAACACAAGCCCTATAGTAACTGCAATTACTGTTGTTATTATATAGATTCCAATGGTTCTACCTCCCATTTTAGAAAGTTTGGAAATATCTTTCAGATCTGAAACACCTTTAATTAAGGATCCTAAAATTAATGGTACCGCTATTAATTTTAAGGAATTAATAAACATATTCCCAAAAGGTTTTACCCAATTTTCAACCAGATCTCCACCTCCTTCAAAATTCGTCATTCCCCATCCAAAGGCAACCCCTAAAATCATTCCTATTAATATTTGCCAGTGCAATGCTATTTTTTTCATACAATTGAGTCTTTGTTATAAATGAAATTAAAATTGAGAACCTATCAAAACACGCTGCCCTCTCATTAAAAAATTTTAATACTATTCTAAATAAACAGAAATATCAAGAATTCATTAATGCAATTTCATTCGCCTTGGGTTTAAAATTTTCTGAAAGATATAAAAAAAGATATTAATTTTATAAAATACTTGATGTGGCTTTTAATTGAACCTGAAAAACACAATTTAGCCGTTTTTATTATCATCAAATAATAAATTGTATATTGTAACACAATTTTTAATAACCAATTAAACAAAAAATGGCAAATTTATTAGATTTATTAAATAGTGATTTAGGAAAAACTTTAATCAATGGAGCTAGTCAACAATTAGGCCAAGACAAAGCAAAAACAACTTCAGCATTGAGTGCTGCATTACCATTGATTTTAGGAGCAATGAAAAATAATGCAAAAACTCCTGAAGGAGCATCAGGCCTGTTAAGTGCATTAAACAATGATAAACACAGTGGTGGTATATTAGATAATTTAGGCAGCATACTAGGTGGTGGTGGAATTGATGATGATGTATTAAATGATGGTGCAGGAATTTTAGGTCACGTATTTGGAGGAAAAGAACAAAATGTAGCTGGTGCAGTAAGCAAATCAAGTGGTTTGGATATGGGTTCGGCTATGCAAATATTAAAAGTAGCTGCACCATTTATTATGGGAGCATTAGGTAAACAATCTCGTCAACAAGGAGTTACAAGTACAAGCGGTTTAGGTGATTTACTTGGTGGAATGTTAGGTGGTGATGATAGCCCTGAAGAACAAAGCATGATTACCCGTTTGTTAGATGCTGATGGTGATGGAAGTGTAATTGATGATGTTGCAGGAATGATTTTAGGTAGTGGAAGTAAAAAAAGTGGTGGAATAGGCAGTATTTTAGGCGGTTTATTCAAATAAGTTTTTACAATTTTATAATTAAAGGTTGGGCATTGCTCAACCTTTTTTTTGTGCATATTTTTCTTTTTTTATTGCAGATCTAAATTGTAATTTTGCACTCATGTTTGAAAAACTAAAAAAACGTTGGAATTTGACTTCTAACCTACAAGTAATTGCCATATTAGTTGTATTCTCAATAACAGGTTATACCTCGCTAATAATTGCGAAACCCATTTTGGAATTTGTAGGTCTACCTCAAGCAACTACAAATCCATGGATTTATAGACCATTACGTATACTACTTGTATTTCCATTTTACCAAGTACTGATATTAATTTATGGATGGTTATTCGGGCAGTTTGAATTTTTCTGGAATTTTGAAAAGAAAATGTTAAGTAGATTAGGATTCAAACGATTTATTAAACCATAAAAAAAGAGCTACTAAAAAGTAACTCTTTGGTATTTAGTGTGTTTTAAAACTATTTTCCCAATTCTTTTTGAACCATATAGTAAAAAGCAACTCTATTTTTTTGTTTGATACCAGACATTTTTTCTGCTACTTTCTTAATTGCTGCTTCTCCCTTTCCCTTATCGTCAACACCCAATTTTTTTACAACAAAATTCTTTCTTACCGTTTCCAATTCTTTTGGATCCGTACCCGATACTAAAATAGCATCTTTATTACTTACTATTAATCTCATTCTACTTACTAAATCATCTACTAATGCGGTGTCAATTTTTGACACGCCTGATTCTTTTAATTGAGACTCTGCTTTCTCTTTTAATTTAGCTAATTTTTCTGCTAATTCACTCATGATACATGTTTTTTGGTTATTAAATTGTTTTTTGTTAAAACAAAACTAAATTGCACTTTACAATTCGTTTACTAAGTTAAAAAAAATTATGTTAATTAAATAATAAATCTTTAAACATTACCTTTTTTAATTACATATTTGTAAACCCAGGTTAATGTAAATGTTGGAATAAAATCTAAGCCTGGTACTATTTCTTCTATAAAAGAAACCATCCCTCCAATTTTCCCTACAGCTCCTTTATACATCTTAAAAACTAATAGTGCTGATATTGGAGCCCATATAACGTCGCTAAATTCTCCTATTCCTGGAATAGCAAATGAGAGCATACCTACTGCGTCAAATAAAATACTTAATGCTAATAATCCAAACTTGCTTGTTGGATTACTACTTTGAGTTATTGGTTCTATAATTTCTGGTTCTATGGTATTCATGTTTATCTTTATTTACTAGTAGTATAGCAATAAAAATGCCAAAAACACTTGTTAGCCTTTAATTGTAGTACGTTTGTTGAATTTAGATTGTATATAATCCAAGCTTTCTTATTTAATTTACATTAAAATAGAGTCTCATTTATTTTCTATTTATTTCTTGGACACTGTGGTGTTAATTCTATTTTTGAATTTACGATAATTTAGAACTTATCAATTTCAAAAACTCATTTCTCGTTTCGTTGTTTTTAAAAGTACCTCTGAAAGCTGAAGTTGTTGTTACAGAATTTTGCTTTTGCACACCCCGCATCATCATACACATATGTGAAGCTTCAATAACGACAGCAACCCCCTGAGGCCTTAGCACATTATTAATAGCATTCACAATTTGATCGGTCAATCGTTCTTGCACCTGTAATCGTCTCGAAAAAATATCTACAACACGCGGTAATTTACTCAACCCTACAATTTTCCCATTAGGGATATAGGCAATATGAGCTTTACCAAAAAATGGCAAAATATGATGTTCACATAAAGAATACAATTCAATGTCTTTGACAATTACCATTTCAGAATAATCTTCATTAAACAAAGCTGATTTCAAAACTTCTTCCGCATCCATACCGTAACCTGAGGTTAAAAACTGCATTGCCTTTGAGGCTCTTTCTGGCGTTTTCAACAAACCTTCTCTATCTATATCTTCACCAATACTTTCTATAATAGAATGATATTTCTCTTTGATATCCTCTGTTACTTTAATATTGTATTCTTCAAATTTCTTATACGGCATAAATTATATTTTTTAATAATTAAAGGTATGCATAATTAAATGATTGCAAAACTAAAAGGATAAAAAATTCTATCATAAAGTGTGATCATCAAATGAGCAATTAAGACAAACATAAAGTCCGTAAAAAAAGAAAGATTTGCCAAAAACGAATTTCGACAAATCTTTCAAACCAAAAATCAACCAACTCTTTAACCTTTTTTAAGCTTATCTTTATATTGCTTTTTAAATTTTTCTAACTTAGGGTTGATAACCGCTCTACAATACCCTTGGGTTTTATTATTGTTGTAATAATTTTGATGATAATCTTCTGCCGGATAATAATTATTCAACGCAGTTATTTCTGTTACAATAGGATCATCAAATATATTTTCTTCCTCCAAGGCCTCAATCATCGCTTCTGCAGTTTTCTTCTGCTCTTCATTATGATAAAAAATAGCGGATCGATATTGTGTACCAACATCTGCTCCTTGCCTATTCAATGTTGTTGGATCGTGTGTACTAAAAAACACTTCTAACAATTCCGTATATGAAATAACTTTAGGATCAAAAACTACACGAAGCACTTCGGCATGACCTGTAGAACCTGAACTTACTTCTTTATAAGACGGATTCTTCACCTCACCACCAGCATATGCTGACTCAACCTTACTTACACCTTCTAATTGCTGAAAAATGGCTTCTGTACACCAAAAACATCCATTACCAAAAGTTGCCAATTCATGACCATCACCAATCTCTTCAGTTATAGCCACTGTTGTATTTTCGCTATCCTCATCTGCTTTCATATTACAAGAAAAAAGACTTATTGTCAAAATCAAAAAAACACTCTTAGGAATCATATACTTTATTTTATATGTAAGACGAAGCAATAGTAATAATATTACAGACTTAAGAAAACTTTAACATTAGTCTCTCTCAATCAATTTATTTGGAAATTGCACTAAACTTTCTGCACCGTTTTTTCCAATACTTGCAACACCAAATAAATAATTATCTATCACTATATTCTTTAATGTATACGCTGTTACTTTACCTACAAACCGACTGTGTTGCCATTGGGGCGAAGTAGTGTCTCGCCAATAAATTTTATACCCCATTAAATGATCATCTTTAACTTCATCCCATTGTAAACGTGTTGAGGGTTGCACTGCCCCACCAATTTTCACATTTTTCGGAGCTAACGGTGCCGAAGCCAATGAAGCTAAAGTCAACGCATTAACAGCCGTCAATTTTGAAGCATAATCAAAATTAACAGATTCAATTACATCTCCATATTCAATACCATTTTCTGTACGAATATCTTGGTGCTGTTGATTATAATTTTCGTGTATTTCCATTATGCGAACACCTGTAAAACCTGCATCATTGAAAGGTCTATGATGTCCACCTCTCCCAAACCTATCCAATCTATAGATCATAATAGCATCCAAATTAGTCATATAATCATCTGTGATTTTATCAATATACCTTGCCAATTGCCGCGATGGTCCATCTACCTCACCACCATAATAACGCATAACGGCTCTTTGTTTATCTGTTGTAGCCATAGAAATTGCCTCAGAAAAAACGCGAAATGTACTATTATCAATTACACCATCAATACCTTTTATATTACCAATCATATCATTGTTTATAACGCCAACAATATTCCATCCCTCTTCTTTTGCCACTTTTGCCATGTGTTGTCCACCAAATAAACCTTGTTCTTCCCCTGAGAGTCCCACATAAATAATAGAAACTGGAAATCTATATGTACTCAACACCCTCGCTGCTTCAATAGTTCCTGCCATACCCGAGGCATTATCATTAGCTCCAGGTGAATCTGAAGTAAAATTATTAGCATCTGAAACACGGGAGTCTATATCACCAGACATAATTATATAGCTGTTAGGGTATTTTGTACCTCGTTGAGTGGCCAATACATTTACAACATATGTATCTTTAACAATTCGTCTATTATCTTTTGGGACTAAATTACGCTGATAACTAACTTCTAAACAATCATCACATGCTTTAGATATATTATCAAATTCTGACTTTATCCACCGTCGGGCAGCACCAATACCTCTTGTTTTTGAAACTGTATCTGACAACGTATGGCGTGTTCCAAAATTGACAAGCGTTCGTACATCTTTTTCAATGCGGTCAGCTGAAGGAGCCGCAGCAATTTCTGTTAGTGTTTTTGAAACATCGCTTTGAGCAGATGCTAATGTTGTAAATACGATTAAGATTAGTTCGGCTAGTATTTTCATTTTGTTATATTATTTAAATTTAAAAAAAGAGGCGATGCATGGCAGATTAATGGTAGATTAATGGTAGATTTAAATTATTCAATTTATCATCATCATCATCATCATCCATTTGAATGATTTTTTGAAATAATGTAACTACGTATTCATTAGTTCAATTATTTCGCTATTTTCGTAAAAATAATTTAAAATACTATGAAAAAGATACTTATAGTTTGTTTTCTATTAACATCTGCGTGTATATTTTCACAAAATGACGATAAACCTAATTTTTGGGATAATGTTCAATTTGGTGGTGGTTTAGGAGTAAATTTCAGTAATAATTACACTACCCTTTCTATTTCGCCAAGTGCTATTTACAACTTCAATCAATACGTTGCCGCTGGTCCAGGCTTGAGTTACTTATACTCTAAATACAGAGACGTAAAATCGAATGTGTATGGTGCAGGGCTTATAACCTTAATTAATCCGATACCAAATTTACAGTTTTCAGTGGAGTACGAGCATTTGTTTGTAACCCAAAAAATTGCCTTTGATAAAACAAATTTTGACTATCCGTCATTGTATCTAGGTGCTGCTTACCGAATGGGTAATTTTTCTGCAGGACTTCGTTTTGACGTTTTATACGATAGCGATAAGACTATTTATTCTTCAGCCGTTTCACCAATTTTTAGATTTTATTTTTAAAAATATTGCAAACAGACGCGATGCCTAATGCTTGGCTTAATGCTTCATTTTTATTTTTGCAATACCTGTACTACATGTTCAACCATTTCATTAGTAATATCTAAATGAAATACCATTCGCAATTTACCTTGTCCCATTCCTGTAATTAAAATATTTTCTGATGCTAAATTATTTACAAAATCAGTATCATCAATATCATCATTAGTATAAAAAATAACAATGTTAGTTTCTACAGGTTCTACTTTTTTGATATAGCTGGAAGCCTCAAGAGCAGCTCCAACCTTTTTCGCATTGTTATGATCTTCCACTAAACGGTCTACATGATTATCTAAGGCATAGATTCCAGCCGCTGCTAAATAACCAATTTGACGCATGCCACCGCCCATTGTTTTTCTATAACGCAACGCTTTTTTAATATGTTCATTTGAACCTAAAAGCAATGAACCCACTGGACAGCCTAATCCTTTTGATAAGCAAATGGAAATGGTATCAAACATAATTCCGTATTGTTGTGGTCGTTCTTTTTTAGCTATTAACGCATTGTATAACCTTGCTCCGTCCAAATGCATCGCCAAGTCTTGTTGTTGACAAACCTGTTTAATTTTTTTAAGCTCTTTTAGATTCCAACACGCACCACCTGCTTTATTCGCTGTGTTTTCTATGGTTACCAACGTTGAAATTGCTTGGTGAATATCTTCTCTGTTACTCACTTTTTCCATGAGTTGCTCGGCTGTAAACATGCCTCTATCACCATCAATCAAATTACAGGACACTCCGGAGTTAAAAGATACCCCACCGCCTTCATAATTATAAACATGACTCCATTTATCGCAAATAAGTTGTTCACCAGGTTGGGTATGTATTTTAACAGCCACTTGATTTGCCATTGTTCCTGATGGAAAAAATAAAGCAGCTTCCATTCCAAAAAGTCTTGCTATTTTTTCTTGTAGTTGATTTACAGTTGGATCAGCGTTAAAAACATCATCGCCAACCTCAGCGTTGAACATGGCTTTTAACATTCCTTCAGTTGGTTTAGTAACTGTATCTGATAATAAATTTATTTGCATTTTTATTAATTGTTTTAGTTAATTACACCCTATCCTCTTGTCGCATCCTTTTTATAAAAAAAGAGGGATTTATATTCTAATAATGAAAGTCACTACTCCATCCCAATGGGTGAACCATCAGGAATTTTTGGTGCTTTTATCTTTTTAAAATTAGCAGGGATCTTTTTAAATTTTTCGATATTATTTACAAACTGGGTGTTTATCATTTTTTGAAGTTCGGTTGTTTTTGACGAGTTCAACCAACTTTCAAGCTCATTAAGTTTTGTGTTAACTATGGCATTTACTTGTGGGTAATTATCTTCATGTGCAGCTAAAGCAAATAGCTGATTCAATACTTGTGCATTCACTATATTTTGCAACTCCTGATGATATGTATTTTCATGTTGTTTCTTAAAGGTCTCTTTTATCACTTCATCAATTACTTCAATAAGTCCCAATTGTGAAGCATCCAAACTTTTATGCTGCACTAAACGTGAAGCTCTTTGCGGATGGAATAAAAAGCTCAAGGTCATTTCTGAAGCGGTTTCTACGGCTCCAAAAGGGTCAAAAGAAACCCCATTTTTACTTTTAAAAGATTCTCTACTTCTACCATACCCCATAGCTCTTGGTGGAAACAAATTCAATAACTTTTCGGGAATCGCAAGGTTTTCTACTGCTATTGTTTTTAATAAATTATCTAAAGCTTTACGTCCAATAACCCCACTTACTCTTTTTACTATTTGCAAATTACCTCCCTTTACAGCATAACTATAATCCAATCCACCAATCATTTTAGCAGTGGCCTCGGTTTGATAACGATGGAAAAAATACAAGGGTACAAAAACATCCTCTAACACAGAATAAGGTTCTTTTGATTTTATATTATCCTTAGAAAAATTAGCAATTGCCTTCTTTCTTATTTTCAATACCTCAAGCAATTCATTAGCTGGATCAGATCCATTATCCCACAAATGAGCATAAGCATGTGCACTACCTGCAGGTCTCGCATCTTGATCTGAAATATATCGCATTCCATTCATAAATGCATTATTTAATATCTGCGGCAACATATCCTCTTCTTTTTGCCCATTGGGAAAATCCTGATACGAATAAGCTACAGTAACTTTATCCCAGTCGCCAATACCAACTGCATAAGCATCTGAAAAATCTATCTTTCCTTCTTTTAATTTAAGTTGTGGATGTGGATAGTCCATTACTGAACCTCTATTTTTTGTACTTGCCGCAAAATTATGAGCAAAACCAATGGTGTGCCCCACTTCATGAGCTGCCAATTGACGAATTCTTGCCAATGCCATTTCCAATGCAAAATTATCATCGGTGTTATTAGTAGCATATGGAGCTTGCAAGGCCTGTGCAATTAAAAAATCTTGACGAATACGCAAAGAACCTAGACTTACATGGCCTTTTAAAATTTCTCCCGTTCTAGGGTCAGAAATACTACCACCATAACTCCAACCACGGGTAGAACGATGCACCCACTGAATTACGTTATATCTCAAATCTAATGGATCTGCACCTTCTGGAAGCATTTTAACTTGAAAAGCATTTTTATAACCAATTGCTTCAAAAGCCTCATTCCACCAACTAGCACCTTCTAACAACGCCGACCGAACAGGTTCAGGAGCTCCACGATCCAAATAATACACAATAGGCTCTATAGCTTCACTTACAGCTATATTAGGGTCTTTTTTTTCTAATCGGTGACGGTAGATAAATCGTTTTACAATAGACTCATTTACAGGTGTTGCATAATCCATATAACTCATCGGATAAGAACCCGAACGTGGATCGTACTTTCTCGTTTTATAATCATTATCTGGCAACTCAACAAATGAATGATGTTGACCCACTGTAACTGACGAAGCATCTGGCGTAACACTTCTTATATTAAATCCCTTAGCAGTCCCCTTAAAAGTTAACATTACATCAAATTCCACGTTCTTCGGAAAAGCCTTGGTACGCTCTAAATTAAAAGCACTGCGGCTTTTATCTAAACTGTAATTCCCTTGAGCATTCCGCTGTAATCTATTGGCCACACCATGAGCATCTCGCATTAAAAAATTGGTAGCATCTACCAAATAGCTCTTCTTTTTCTCTTCTTTAATCACAAATCCAAATAACACCGATTTTGCAAAAGCCTCTTCAATAGACTTTCTTTCCTCTACATTATCCGTTATAGCCCTATATGATAAATTTGGCTGAATTAATAAAATTTTATTCCCCGCTTTTTTAAATTTCACCACAACACCATCTCCCAATTGCCCTCTATCTAGACCAATATCGTTAGAACCTATACCTTCAGACAACGCGTTTACATATAAAAATTCTTTGTTTAATTCTTTTATTTCTAAGTAGATCTTATCCTCACCTTCATCATAATAGAAATTCAAATAGCCTTCATATTTAGTTACATTCTCGCTATCTTTAAAGAATTGAGCATGACCAAATTGAAAAAATAAGAATAAGAGCAAGGCTAAAGTTGATTTTTTCATGGGTTAGATATTTTGGTTAAAACTACTAATTTAAATACACAAATTCAAGCTACTTAAATTATCTAATCTCATTTTTTAGTTTAATTTTGTTTTACTTATGATTACACAAGAAACCATAAAAGATATTGACGAGCGAATAATCAAGCTCAAAGATTACCTAAATATCGATCAGAAATTGATTGAAATTAGTAATGAAGAGGAAAAAGCTTCTAATCCCGATTTTTGGAATAACCCAAGAACCGCTGAAGTATTGATGAAATCTTTACGTGAAAAGAAAAAATGGGTAGAAGATTACAATCTACTGATTACGCATGGAGAAGAACTGCAAATTCTATTTGATTTTTATAAAGAGGGTGAATCTTCTGAAGAAGAAATCATGAAAAGCTACCATAAGGCAAACAGCCTATTGGAAGGTTTAGAGTTTAAAAACATGCTTTCTGACGAAGGTGATAATTTAAGTGCCGTATTACAAGTGACTGCGGGTGCCGGCGGAACGGAAAGTTGTGACTGGGCCGAAATGTTAATGCGAATGTATTTAATGTGGAGCGAAAAACAAGGTTTTAAAGTAAAAGAACTCAACCTTCAAAGTGGTGATGTAGCTGGAATAAAAACCGTAACTATAGAAATTGATGGCGACTTCGCTTTTGGTTATTTAAAAGGTGAAAACGGGGTACATAGACTCGTTAGAATTTCCCCTTTTGATAGTAATGCGAAACGTCACACCTCATTTGCTTCAGTTTACGTATATCCTCTAGCGGATGATAGTATTCAAATTGAAATTAATCCCGCTGATATATCATGGGATTTTGCCAGGTCAAGTGGTGCTGGTGGTCAAAATGTAAATAAAGTAGAAACCAAAGCTATTTTAACCCACCACCCTACAGGAATTGTAATTCACAATTCTGAAACACGTTCACAATTGGAGAATCGTGACAAAGCCATGGTGATGTTAAAATCGCAACTCTACGAAATTGAATTACAAAAGCAACGTGAAAAACGTGATGAAATAGAATCGAATAAAATGAAAATTGATTTTGGTTCTCAGATTCGAAATTACGTTATGCACCCTTATAAATTGGTAAAAGACGTACGTACAGGTCATGAAACTGGAAATGTAGATGCTGTGATGGATGGTGATTTAGATGGTTTTATCAAAGCCTTTTTGATGGCGGCAGGTCAGAAAAATGAATCGTAAAAAACAATATTTCTATTTGGCATTACTATGGTTAATTGTAATGTTACCCAACCTTCTATTGATCTTAATAGGAGAAGATTCCGTTGTCGCTTCGGGACTAAAAAAAATTGTGTTCTTTATTTTATGCGGTATTTTAATTAGCCTCCCTTTAGCCTTTTTAAAGCCAAAATATTTTGGATGGCTTACAATAATTCTCTTTCCTTTAATCATTTTTGAGCTTTCAATGATTTACTATTATAAAGCTCCTTCATCAGAAGAATCAATAAATTTATTATTTTTAACCAATTACCATGAAGTATCCGAGCTCATTAAAGGAAATTTACAAATTGTTTTATATACAATTATCTTTCTTTTTATAATAGTCTGGTTAAATACTAAGCTTAAAAAAGAGTTCAAACTTTTCAAAAAGCAAAAGATCGCTATCGGAATACTTTCAATTGTAATAATTGGAATTTTATATATTAGAAACATAAATGCAGCTCGTACATTACACGACAATTGGTCTGAAACTATGGGTCTAGCAAACTTTTCATTGAATGTTCAATTCGGTAAAGTTTTTCCATTAGATATTGTGATGAAATTAAATAGTGTATCAAACGGCATTAAGAAAAGGAAAGCGTACAAACAAAACATTAAAGATTTTAAGTTTGGTGCTGTAAAAAATGACACACTAAAAGAGTCTGAAATTTATGTTTTAGTGATAGGTGAAACTGCTAGAAAACATAATTTTAGCGTATACAACTATTCAAGAAAAACCACCCCATACTTAGATACCATTAAAAATGTAATTCCTTTTACAAATGTAAGTTCAGCCGCAAACTTAACTTCAATAAGTATTCCTTTTATTCTAACTAGAGCTACACCAAATAATTTAGAGGCTAAATTTAACGAACCCGCTGTAATTAATGCTTTTAAAGAAGCTGGTTTTAAAACCTATTGGATTACAAACCAATCCATAGGCGTTGGTAGTGTATTTGGATTTTACTCAAGTTTGGCCGATGTTTATAAAAATACTGCCATTTCTTTAGATGCCGCAACTTATGATGACACAATATTTCCCGTTTTAGATTCAATTTTACAAGACACTAGCAATTCTAAAAAATTTATAGTAATTCACACTATCGGAAGTCATTTTAGGTATAATTACCGATACCCAGAAACTTTTAATCAATTTAAACCAGCATTAACTAGAGGTCTTTCTCTTGAAAGCACAACAAGTCTTTCGAACAAACAAGCTCTGATTAACAGCTACGATAATTCCATACTTTATACAGATTTTGTTTTGCATAATTTTATTGAACAACTTAAAAAAAAGAGATCAAATTCGTTTGTATATTATATTTCCGACCATGGTGAAAATTTATATGATGATGACAAAAACAAATTACTTCACGGTTATGTAAAACCCACAAAATATGAGTTTGAAATCCCATTAATAATATGGACTTCAGATAAATACAACAAAAACTACACTCAAAAAGTAGCTGATTTAAAAAGAAATCAACATCTTAAAATATCGTCTATCAATACTTTTAATACCCTGTTAGACATGGCTAATATTAGTTATCCATTAGAAAAAAAACAGCAAAGTTTTGCAGACAGTACTTTTAACAAGAATCAAAACAGGTATCTTTACAACACAAATGGTAAAGTCATAAAACTAGATTAAAGATGAACAAAATAGATACTATAATCTTCGACCTAGGCGGCGTTTTGATAGATTGGAATCCCAAATATGTATATCGAGAAGTATTTGATGGCGATGAAGTAAAGGTAGATTGGTTTTTGAACGAAATCTGCACTATGGACTGGAATGTAGCACACGATGCAGGACGTTCGCTAAAGGATGGCACAGAACTCTTAATTAAACAATACCCGCAATACGAAGCATGGATTCGAATTTATTATGACAGATGGGCAGATATGTTGGGTGGCCCAATAAAAGACTCCGTAAACGTGTTAAATAAGCTCAAAAAAGCAAATAGCACACAATTGTATGCTTTAACCAATTGGAGTGCAGAAACGTTCCCTGTAGCTCTAGAGCGATATGATTTCTTGCAAGACTTTAAGGGTATTGTAGTATCTGGTACTGAAAAAACAAGAAAACCTTTTGCCAAAATCTATGAAATAATCTTAGATAGATATACCATAACACCTGAAAAGGCTGTTTTTATTGATGATAACTTAGATAATGTAAAAGCGGCTCAATCCTTAGGTATTATCGGCATTCATTTCCACAATGCTCAACAATTAACTCAAGAACTGAACCGCTTAGGAGTTCAATTTTAAAAGATTTTTGACGTTCTATTTATTATATTTTGTATCATACTTTTTGATGATAGCGAGATGTTTGTCATCAAGCGAATTCGCCATAAAAAAGGCAATTCCTTTAGCTCCGTTGTCATGTGCCTGAACAATTGCCTCTTCAAAATCAGCATAATTGTTGCCATAATGACCAACCAGAATTCCTGTTATTAGTTCTTGACCAGCATCTAAGTCACGCACCCCTTCTTTAGTTGCAAAACCAACCCAATTCACATTACCCTGATGATCTTTTTTATAAATCATAGGATAAAAAGTATCTAAATTCCAATGCCCCCAATCTTGTCTTACATATTCACGAGCCAGCTGAGGAAAAGGAAAAACAGCTGCCGACGCCTTAGTACCTTCCTCATGGCAAATTTCAACACATTCATCAACTAAAGTAGAAATAGCATTCATTCGGAATTGTTGCCAAGCCGGGTTTTCTTCTTTATCATCTAAATCAATGGGATCAGTACCAAATTTATCTTTAAATTCTCTTCTAGCCAGAGGATGATATCCAAAATCATATTGCGGAAGTATTCTGTCTTGCACCAAAGGCTCTCCATTATCTTTATATTTCTTTTGTAAATCTGCCCCAAGTATAACATCTACATATCGTATATAATCAAAATGCACAGAGGCCAAGCCCTTTATTTTTGCTTTCTCTCGAACACCTTTTTTTATAAAATCACGTGCACCCGGAGAAAATGGACTTAAAAAACTATAATAACCAACATAAGGGTGGTAGTCTAAACAATTTTGCCCTAAGCTATTTACAGAATACCAATCTGGGTGCTTTTTACACTCAGCATTACCACCAACATTCATCATCCAATGCCAAGCATGTATTCTTACCCCATATTTTTTTCCCATCTTAATCAGCTCTTTAAGCCTATCATTGCCTGCTCCAGGCAAAAGATCAGTTAACCCTGCATCTGCCAATTGTTTCATCTTTGCCATTTGCTCTTCCTTGGTCCCCTTTCCAATATCACCCCATGCGGCAAAAGAAAATTTCTTTTTCGAAGAATCATCCTTACTTTTTTCTACAACAACATCACTAGGTATCATTGATAAAAATAAAACGCTTACCATCAATAATACCGCTAACTTTATTACTATTTTCATGTAAAAAATATTTTAATTTATATTAATAATTTTGCATAGGCTGATTGAACCACCCATTAAAAACGTCAAATTTATCTAAAAAAGATGGAAGAAATAATGAAGTCAATAGAAATATGAAAACAATCGCTAAACCTCTAATTTAAATTGAATTTTATCTCCTGTAGGTTTTTGTGCTAATTTGTTAATGGCCATTTCACTCAATTGCAATACCCTAGGATAACCACCCGTAACTTGGCAATCTCGCATTAAGATAATAAACCTACCAGAAGGCGTTAACTGGACCGTTCCAGGTAACACCGCAGATGTTAACATGGAGGGTAACTCATTTTCAATAACCCCTTCTAAACGATAGCCCATTCGGTTATTATCACTAGAAATAGAAAACAAAACAGTTCTTAATTGCGTTTTCTGTTTAAAACTCAACAATTCATATTCAGGACCGGGATATACCAACAAGTTTCTATCTGTAAAATGCTCCATCTCAATTTTTACACTCGCATTCTTTTGTGCCTTCGTATTGCCCCCCTTTTCTATAGGTAAAACATCCTCTTTTTTCAGCAACCCTTGTTGCGTAACGCCACGATAAAAACTTCGACTACCCAACACTATATCGGTTTGAATCCCACCTTTCACAGCGACGTAAGCACGGGCTCCATAAATAGGTTTATCAAAAGTTAAAACATCTTTTTTTGACACCAATATCGACCTGTTTAAATCGATTGGCTTTTCATTTAATTTAGCAGAAAAATCAGCACCACAAACACTTATAACTATTTGTTTTTCAAATAACAATATAGTCTTACCTAAAGCAATTTCTATAAGTGCATCAGATGGTAAATTACCAATAATCTGATTCGCTAGCTGAGCCGAATACCGATCCATTACACCAGCGTTAGGAACACCAATATCTGCATAACCAAAACGACCTAGATCTTGAATACTAGTAAAAAATCCCGGAGCAATTACGCGTATCATATTTCGGTTTTTTTAAGTTTATATTTTCCTTTTACAACTTCAGATTGTATCTTATTATATTCCGATAATCCTATGGATTTAAATTGAATTTCATCACTAGCTTTCGCAAAACAGGGCTCTTTTGCTTTCACATTAAAAAATGAAATAGGCGAATTACCTATAACATACCAGCCTCCCGCACTAATTGATGGGTAAATTCCAGTTTGAACACCGCCTATAGCTACAGCTCCTTTTTCAACACGTAATCTAGGGTTTGACTTCCTTGGAATATGCAGTCTTTTATCGAGACCACCCAAGTATAAAAATCCCGGCAAAAAACCAATGAAATAAACAGTATAAATGGGAGACAAATGCAGATCAATAATCTCACGATTGGTAAGTTCATTTTCAGACCCTACCTCTTCTAAATCAATCCCAAATTGAGCATCATAACAAACA
The DNA here is from genome assembly GCF_003449015.1 of Aureibaculum luteum. GTDB lineage: Bacteria > Bacteroidota > Bacteroidia > Flavobacteriales > Flavobacteriaceae > Aureibaculum > Aureibaculum luteum. The sequence continues at coordinate 354,467 of NZ_QRGD01000005.1, forward strand.
GGAATTTCCCACCTATATTTTTTAGTGATTTCACTGTCAATTTCTTGCTGATAGAGCGATTTTAAGTCCAAAATATCGTCATAGATAATATTTATAGTACTATCATACATAATTGTTAATGAGGAATATGTGTTGATTACTTGAACTACTTCTTTAGAGCTATTATTTAAGATTTTATTTTTGAATAAAATAACATCTTCGCATATTTTTTTATCAATTTTAGACGGCCATTCGATTAGAATCGCACTTTTTCCATAGCATTTATATGTCAGTCTGAATGCACTCATTTAGCCAATTTTAATTCCGAAGTTAGGTAATTTTCTTGAGAGGTATTTTAGTATGCGAAGTGCGTTACTATTATCACCATGAATACAATAGGTTTTAGCTTTGATTTTCACCATACCCCCATCGATAGTTTTCACCTTTTGCTTGGTAACCATTCTTAACAAATGTTTGAGTACTTTCTTAGCATCAAGAATCACGGCGTTAGGCTCTGATCGTGAAACTAAGGTTAAATCTGCATTGTAATTTCTATCGATAAACGCTTCATAACGCACTTTCAACCCCTGTTCTAGTGCCATTTCTGCCAAAACAGAGCCATAAGGAGCATAAAGCCACACATCTTTGGTCGTATTTTTAACCGCATTGATAAGACATTGAGCGGTTTCAGCGTCAATAGCAGCTTTGTTATACAATGCCCCATGAGCTTTGACATGATTCATTGTCGCTACTGACTTCCTCAACTCAACATGAATAGCATTTATCTGATCTTCAAGACTTTGTTGCAATTTCACAAAAGGAATTTCCATCACTTTTCGTCCAAAATTCGCTTTATCAGGATAGGAAGGGTGTGCACCAATATGCACACGATGTAATAACGCCAGACGTATCACCTCTTTTATCGTAGCACTATCTCCGGCGTGACCGCCACAAGCAATACTACAACTACTAATCATCGGCATAAGCTCCACTTCATTATCTACCCCTTCGCCCACGTCGCAATTTATGTCTAACGTAAATAGATTCATCGTGATTATATCAATTCAAACACCTTAAAGATACTCTTTAATCCCAGAAAAATGGTTACTGCTAAAATTATTAAGCCAATGCTATTTTGAAGTTTTGTATTCTTAAAGTCACCCAACACTGATTTTCTATTCATTATCCAGAGTAAAAATCCAGCAATTACAGGCAATAACATTCCGTTTGCCGCTTGAGCAAATTTGATGATTTCGATTGGCTTTATCCCCAACGAAGACAACAACACTCCTAAAAACAAAATAAACATCCATACTGCTCGGAATTTAGCAGATTTCAGTTCCGTTTTCCAACCTAAACATCCTGTTGCAACGTAAGCAGCAGCTAATGCTGCCGTAATCGTACTTGTGATACCTGCCGCAAACAGACCAATGGCTAAAAAGTATTTTGCAAAGCTACCAAACAAAGGCTCTAGACCTAACGCCAAGTCGGCCGCACTGTTCACTTCTTGGTGCTGAATAGCAGCTGCGGAAATGATGATACACATAGAAACCAAGCCACCCAAGACTACTGCAATAATCGTATCTTTTTTGGCGTATTTTAAATCGCTTTGCCGTCCCCATTTCTCTTTTACCAAACTAGCGTGCAGAAAAAGGTTATATGGCACTACGGTGGTCCCTATTAGACCTACAATGGTTAATATACTACCCTTTGGTGTTTTCGGAATAAATATTCCTTTTATTATTTCGGTTACATCAGGCTTCGTCAGGATAGCAGTTATTAAAAAAGCAACACTCATTATAGTTACTAAGGTAATCAATACTTTTTCAAGTAATTTATAGTTACCAACATACAGCAGCAAAAAGGCCACAAGACCAATAACAAGACTAAAAACGTTAATATGTAAACTCCCTATTTCTAGGCTATGATTTTTTAAAACAGTCTCCAAACCCAACACACTACCGCTAATATTACCAGCTTCATAAGCTGCATTACCAATAACGATAGCAGACAACACGAGAATGATAATAATTTTTCGAAAGATTGGATTTTTAATTTCAGTTCTAATGACTTCAGAAAGCCCTTTTTGAGTGATAATTCCCAATCTAGCAGACATTTCTTGCAACGTAACCGTTGCAATGATAGACATGACCATTGCCCAAAGCAATGCAAATCCAAAATGAACCCCCGCTATTGTACACAAGGTTACAGTACCCGGGCCAATAAAAGCGGCAGCAACTAAAGGACCCGGACCTATATTTTTGAACCAATTTTTAATCAACCGGAATAGAATTTAAGGCATAAATTGCAAAGCTACCCAGCCAGTGCCCACCCTCATAACTATCTCCAACTATATTTGGTAATGAATTATTAATATGTTGATTAGCAATATTTTGAAGGTGCTTATATTCAGGTATACTTTCAGCTATTTTATTCAAACTCCAAGCTCTAGAAAAGTTAACCCCGTCTAAATGCACCAGCTTTCCATCGCTCCTATCAGAAACTTCACCAACGGCTAGTGTAAAGTTTTTATTAGATAATTGAGGAAGGAATGTTGCCATCCATTTCTTAAATTCAACTTGAGGTAAAACACGTTTCATTAAGGCCGCTTCTTCTAAACATGGAGACAAAAAATCAAAACCACCTGGCTCCCAAGAAATAGGACAATCTGCATCTTTAAAATAAAAATCGTTAGCACGTATTTCAATTAACTCTGCCAACTCAATATTTTTCAATGTTTTAGCATAATCATAAGCAAATGAAAGTCCGAATGCCGTATTTGCATGCTCTCCGACACGAATAGGATACTTTAATTTCGGTAAAAATTCTATGTATTTCTGAACGATTAAGTCTGTTAACGGCTGTAAATTCACCTCTAGTGTTCTGGCTGTTTCATCATCCCACGTATGAATTTCCTCCGCTAACTTCAAGAGCCAAGCCCATCCATATGTACGTTCGTACGATGTATTATGCTCCCTATCAAAATAAGCAACTTCCTTTAAAATGTTATGTTTAGAGATGTTTTTGAGCAATTTCTCCTTGATTTCAGCACCGTTATCTAGTGTTGGGAATTGTTTTAACAAACTTACCAAACTCCAATGCCCATGCACTGATGAATGCCAATCGAAACAACCATAAAACGCAGGATGCAAGGCTGAAGGGGTTTGTAAATCAGCTGCATCACCAATGGTTTGATTTAATTTATTTGGATATTCAACCTCAATACAACCTATTGGCAGCGATGCTAAATGATTGGCTTCTTTTAAGGTCAGTTGAGGTATAGGAGCATTAGCTATTTGCTTTTCGGGAGGCTGTACATGTGCTTCTGAGTCCGGTTTTTTACAACTTACAATAATCAACAAACACAACAATGCATAAAAGTACCTCATATTTTATAACTATATATAGAATTTAAGCACATCTATCCATCCGCCAAAACGCACTACATCTATAAATTCTTATTAAAAAAGTGAACTTCTAATCTATTGAGAAATCTTATATAAACTCAATTTTGATTTTTCAAAATCATGACTCTCGCTTGCTGATTCTAACTCAACTTTTTTATCTATATTTAATAAAAAGTCCGAAAGCTTATCCAAAACAGGATGCTGGTCATTGGTATTAATCTCTATCTTTTCTCCATCAAACAAATCAACAATATACGTATATCTAGGCGTATCATTACGTTTAGATTTTTGTTTCCAATCCTTATCTATGGTTGATAACTGACTTCTATTTAGAATCTTCTTCAATTCATAAATTTCTTGCTTGCTCAACTTTCCAATAAAATCACCATGAGGTTCTGCATAATTTTTACCACGATAAAACACGGTACCATCTATGTTAATTTGCACCGACATTGACGGACACGTACCAAAACAGGTAGAAGAATGAAAGGTTAAAGTTTTAAAATTAACTTTAGACAATAGTTTTCCTCTATTATAAAAGACGTATTGCTTTTCTTTTGCCAAAGCACTCGCTTCTAACTTATTATAACTATCATTACTCTGAGTGTTCACGGGAACAATTACCAATCTATTCTTATTGATTTCTTTAATTTTGAATTTAAATTCTTCCGTTTTAAAATCTCCAGCCAATCTATAGTTCATTTTGAACGATAAATTCTTATTCTCTAAATCAAATTGAACTTCCTGTTTGGTATTGTCAAAATTATATATAACAGCATCATTGTCAAAGCGGATATAATCTAAATCCTTATTGATCCACTCTGTCTCTGTTAAAATTTTATTACTTGCCTTTGATTGGGCATTTACTGAAATTACCACCGATAACATCAGTAATAAATATAAATTTTTCATTGTTGTAGGGGTTGTTTTATATAAACGCATCGAAATTTTGTTTTTTAACTAAAAATCAAACGAATTATGGGCTCAAATTTAGTGAAAATTATCCTAACCACCCTTCTCTATCCAAACTTCTATATTGAATGGCTTCTGAGATATGATCGGGCTTTACGGTTTCAGAATTATCTAAATCAGCAACGGTTCTTGCTACTTTCAATATTCTGTCGTAGGCTCTAGCAGATAGATTTAAACGTTCCATCGCCGTTTTTAATAAAGACGTTGAAGCCGCATCTAACTTACAATATTTTCGGATTTGCTTCACATTCATCTGTGCGTTATAATGCACTTTCTGGTTGCCTTCAAATCTTTTAGTCTGCAATTGTCGTGCCATGGTTACCCGCTCTCTTATCACTTTACTAGACTCTCCTTTTCGCTCTTCAGAGAGTTTTTCGAAAGGCACAGGCTGTACTTCTATGTGAATATCTATCCGATCTAACAATGGACCCGATACTTTACTTAAATACCTTTGCATCTCTGTAGGTGAAGAAGTTACATGCCCTGGAGTATCGTTAAAATAACCACTTGGACTTGGATTCATACTCGCCACCAACATAAAACTACTGGGATAGGTAACTGTAAATTTTGCACGTGAAATAGTTACTTCCCGATCCTCTAATGGCTGTCGCATTACCTCTAAAACCGTACGTTTAAATTCTGGTAATTCATCTAAAAATAATACACCATTGTGAGATAATGATATTTCTCCCGGTTGCGGATATGCTCCACCTCCGACTAATGCTACATCACTTATTGTATGATGTGGCGAACGAAACGGACGTTGCCCCATTAACCCTGAGTTTGCTTGTACCCTACCCACAACAGAATGTATTTTAGTTGTTTCTAAGGCCTCATGTAAGGTCATTGGTGGTAAAATACTCGGTAACCGCTTGGCTAACATGGTTTTTCCAGAACCTGGAGGACCAATTAGTATAATATTATGACCACCAGAAGCGGCAATTTCCATACATCTTTTAATAGATTCCTGTCCTTTTACATCTGAAAAGTCAAATTCAGGATGCTCTAAATTATCTTCAAATTCTTTTTTAGTATCAACAATAGTAGCTTCTAAGGTAGAATTCCCTTCAAAAAAATCAATGACCTCTTTTATATTCTCTACACCATACACCTCTAACCCCTCAACAATTGCAGCTTCTTTTGCATTCTGTTTTGGTAAAATAAAACCTTTATACCCTTCTTCTTTAGCTTTAATTGCGATTGGAAGTACGCCACGTATAGGCTGTAAACTTCCGTCTAAGGAGAGCTCGCCCATAATCAAATAGTCAGAAATGGTATCACCTTTAATTTGTGAAGAAGCTTTTAAAATACCTACTGCCAAGGTTAAATCATAAGCAGAGCCTTCTTTACGCATATCGGCAGGAGCCATATTAATGGTAATCTTTTTACCCGGAATGCTATAGCCATTGTTTTGCAGAGCGGCAGCAATTCTAAAATTGCTTTCTTTTACCGCATTATCAGGCAAACCGACCAAATGATAACCGATACCCTTATCAATATTTACCTCAACGGTAATTGTAGTAGCTTCTACGCCAAAAACAGCACTGCCATAGACTTTAGTTAACATTTCGTTGTTTGTTTATAACGGGATTTGCATACATCTTTAGTAAACGCTCTTGAATATCAAGGTCATTACTTTGAGATTGTATGTATTTTTTAAATTCATTTAAGTTTTCACGTGTGTAAAAATCGACAAAGAGATTGGTTTTATGCAATATATCATATGCCATATAATTGGTTTTAAATAACTTGTAGTTTTTATACACCAATCTATCCATTTCATCAGCTATGGCCCTAACCGTTGTTTTTAAATCGCCCGAAAAGTCAATTTTTTCTTCGTTTAGCTTTTCAAAATGCAAACTCACATCGCCTTTATACTCTTCAACACCTTTAATAATGCTATTGACATTTTCAAATTTCGCCTTTTTATACCCTCCTAACTCATCTTTTGTCTGTAACTCCACTGCTTTTTCAACCGCACAAGGCTCATATTCGTAAGATACTGAAGAAATTACAATCTGCAAGTCTTTTAAAGATTGTTTCAGATTACTGTCACCACTCATTAACAGCATTCGCACCAGCCCAGGAAAGGTTTTATCGTTACCATCTTTTGTGCGTCCATTACCCTGAGCTATCCATGAAGAAACTTTTTTATGAGCAATTGAATATCGTAAATAGGCAGATAAATTCTTGGCATTCTGCAACAATTCAACCCGCGTACCCGATCTAAAAACCGTATACATGTTGTTCAGTTTTGCCACACGCTCCATCACAGAATTTACAATAAGATTATCGCCTAAAGAGATTTCGGTAAACGGATACCCTCTGTGATACAAGGTATATTGCAACAAACCTGAATCTAAAAAAATATCACGATGGTTAGAAATGTATAAGTTATTCCCAGCTTTGGCTACGTCTTCTAAGCCTGTAATGTGTAAATTATTAATAGAATTTTCAATCAACGAACGAATCATTGGTTCAATAAAATTGACTTGAAAATCGGCACAATTGTTACATTTATTAAGTTTATATACAATTTCCTCATCTGACCAATCAGGATAAATATATTGAACACCGTTTTTAAATTTAGTATTGGTAGTTAACCATTGCAAGGCAGCATCAATCTGTTGTTGATTGTAAGGTGCAATGGTTTCAAATATAGTAGCAATTTCTTTGGTTATTGTCATACAATTGTTTGATTATACCTGTTTTTATTGGCCCTAGTCTCGTTGTATCTAGTGATACAGCGTTAAAAAATAAGGGTTAATTTACCTACATCATGGACTTAACGCAACAATATTTTTTTAAAAATATAGCATTTCCAATCAATATACAAAATTATCTTTTATCAATAAACAAAATGGGCTTTCTGCTCATTTTAGGAAATTTTAAGGCATTAATAGACTCAATATCATGTATTTCTAACGTTGGCAATACTCTTAACTTGGCACGACAATGGTCTTTTATACGGTCTAATAATTCGTGGGAAGGTGATTCTGTACCAATTTTTATCAATATTTCATCCGTACCAATGTCATTATGAGAAATTTCTATGATATAATTTTCAATGGCATCAAAATCATTTAATAAATCATACAAAGCAGGTGGATATAACGTGGTGCCCTTGTATTTTACCATTTGTTTTTTTCTTCCCATAACAGGACTCAAACGCAATGAATTTCTACCACAAGTACAAGGTTCTCGATGCTCTCTAACAATATCTCCAGTTTTAAAACGCAACAATGGCATCGCTTCAACACCCAAGGTAGTAATGGTTAATTCGCCATATTCCCCTTCTTTTACAGGATTGTTATCGTCATCTAATATTTCGGTAATGATAAGTTCAGGATGATGATGCCCGCCTTGTTTAGCTTCACATTCTGTAAAAGCCGTACTCATTTCTGTGGACGCATAGGTAGAAAATAAGTCAATTTTCCACTTTGAAGTTATTTTATTTGCCAACAGGTTCAATGAAAAATCTTCGTTACGCAATGACTCTCCAATACAGATTACTCCTTTTACGCTAGACGCATTGTAATCTATATTGTTGGCCTCGGCATAAGCAATCAGTTTTAATAAAAAAGAAGGTACTGCAATTAAATACTTAGGGTTAAATTTTAAAATAGAATCCCATTGCAATTCAGGTATACCCGCTCCTACCCTAATAATACTTGCTCCTAGTTTTCTAACCCCTAAAAAATAAGCCAAACCTGCCACAAATCGCCTGTCCATCGTTGTCATTAGCTGCACAGTGTCATTTTTAGTAACACCAGCACAGGCAAAAGAAATGGCTTCATTATAGGCCAATCTATCTAAATCAGCATCAGTCAACGCGAATGTAACGGGATTACCCATGGTACCCGAAGTTGTAACATAATCTACAATATCGTTTTTAGGCACACATAAAAAATCATCGTTATGGAGCTGTAAATCATCTTTGGTAGTTACTGGAATTTTAGCTAAATCTGACAGTGTTTTAATACTAGAAATAGCTATATTTTGAGTGGCAAATACATTTTTATAGTACTTAGAATTTGCTTGAAGATATGTTAATAATATCTGTAATTTATCTTCCTGAAAATGTTGAATTTCAGCAGTAGATTTAGTTTCAATAGTTGGCGTCATGCAATACATATGTGAGAGGGCTAAAGTATGAAAAAAGTTTAGGACAGCTGTTCTTTGGTGTTAATTTCCTCCATTGTTTTCTTAAATCGGCGTATCAATTCTTGAATTTCTGCTTCATTATACGATGCAAAACCAATACGGATACAATTGTGACCTAATTTAGCACTATCATATCGTTGCCAATTGCCAATTTCTAAGTTGTACTTTTTGGCAACTATAGCAACAGTTGCCCAAGAATAATTTGAATTCAACTTGGCCCAAACTGCCATCCCTCCTATTGGCGTATCAAACTCAATACAACTGGCCAATTCATCTTTTAATAATTTACAAAACAAATTGCGTCGTTGCTGGTATATTTTCATCACTTTTCTAATATGCCTATCTAAATCGCCTGACTTTATAAAATCAGCAAATGTTAATTCCAGTAAGGCATCTCCTTGCCTGTCTACAATACCTCTTAATTTAGAAGCTTCATCAACAAACTCTTTTGAAGCAATTAAATAACCAATTCTAAAAACTGGAGCCACCGTTTTACAAACCGAACCAATGTATATTACGTTTCCGTTGGTATCGTGACTCGCTAATGGTAATATTGGAGCGTGATTGTAATTAAAATCGTAATCATAATCATCTTCAATAATGGCAAAATTATAGTGCTTTGCAAGGTTTAAAAGGTGAATTCTTCTTTTGGCTGAAAGTGTTACGGTTGTTGGGTGATGATGGTGAGAAGTAACATACACCGCCTTTATTTGTTTTCGTTTACAGAGCTTTTCAATGGCATCAGTTTGCATTCCATTTTCATCCACCAAAACACGTTCTAGGGTAGCTTGTTGATTTAAAAAAGTAATATCTGCAGACAAATAATTGGTGTTTCCAACCACCACCACATCATCTTTTTGAAGTAACAATTGTGACGATAACCAAATTCCCATTTGGCTACCACGCGTTATCAATACATTTTCTTTAGAGATATGCAAACCTCTGGTGGCATTTAAGTAAGCTACCAAAACTTCTCGCAACGTATCATTTCCATATGTAGAACCGTAAGACAAGTGTTCAAAAACGTTTTTTTTAGAAGAAATCCGTCGGTAGGTTCTTGCAATTTCATCCATGGGTGTTAATCTCGCATCTGAAACGCCATCATCCAAATACATAAAATCTTCCTTCCTTTTAGGAAGATTTTTAGGTGAGATATTATTCTTATAAAAAGAAAATCCTGTATTCATTTTTAAATCGGAAAGGACATCATCATCTAATTTTTGCTGATTTAGTACAGGTAAATTACGATGTACAAAAGTTCCTTTTTTAGGAATACTTTCTACCCAACCCTGAAGCAACAAGTCTTCATAACAGGCAACAATTGTTTTCCGATGCACATTTAGTTGTGCTGCCAAGGTTCTACTACCAGGAAGCTTTGTGGTAGGTGCCAAGGTTTGATTTTTTATAAACTGAATAATTTGATTAGACAGTTGTAAATACAACGCCTGATTGCTATTTCTATCAAATTGAATACTGGTTTTATATGGAAACATCTGGACTACTAATTATATCTATTCTGGACGATTATGACAGTCCACAAATATATTATTTTTGAAGTGTAAAACAAAACCGTCCTATGATTCATCTCGAAAAATTTAATACAGCAGATTACAGCAGATTAATCAATTGGATTACTTCAGAAGAGCAAATGGTACTTTTTAGTGGACAAATATTTGATTATCCTATAACCAATAATCAACTTGATAGGTATCTTGACAGTACCGATAGGTTGGTCTATAAAGTAATTCAAACGGACACCAATGCAGTTATTGGTCATGCCGAATTAAATGCAATCAATTTAAGAAGTAGCAGTGCAAGAATTTGCCGGGTTTTAATTGGCGATAAAAACGCTAGAAACAAAGGTATTGGAAGTTTAATAATCAAAGAATTGGTCTGTATCGGTTTTACAGAACTAAAGCTACATCGTATAGATTTAGGTGTGCATGATTTCAATACCCAAGCCCTAAAATGTTATGAAAAATGCGGATTTAAAATAGAAGGTTTACTCAAAGACAATATGAAGTTTGGCACTGCATTTTGGTCATCATATAATATGAGTATACTCAACAAAATAGCATAAAAACAATTTAAAACAGAAATAGTTTGTTAGAAATAAGACCCAATTGCGAACATTGTAACAAAGATTTACCAAACACAGCCATTGATGCCATGATTTGCTCTTTTGAATGCACGTATTGCAAAACATGTGCACTTGACATTTTCGAAAATGTATGTCCGAGTTGTTCAGGTAATTTTGTGGAACGCCCTATTAGGCCACACCAAGAAATAAGGCAACACCCTGCTTCAAATGAACGTGTTTTTAAACCAAAAGAGTTGGAAAAAGCGAAAATTAATACAGAAAAATTTAAAAACCTATCACCAGAAAAAAGATAATTATGAAGGAGTATTCAAAATCGAAATTAAACAGAGTAAAGCGTGGACAAATTAGAGCTACATATGATGTTGAAAAAATCAACACCATTTTAGATGCCGGTTTTATAGGCTATGTGAGTTATGTTTACCAAGGCGGAGCCATTACATTGCCCATGGCTTATGGAAGAAAAGATAACAAAGTGTATTTGCATGGCTCGCAAGCCAACAGAATGCTACTTGCTTTATTAGAAGCAAAACAAATGAGCATGACCGTTATGCATTTAGATGCATTGGTTTTGGCACGTTCTGGCTTACACCATTCTGTAAACTATCGTTCTGCAACGGTATTTGGTACCGTAAAAAAAATAGTAAATCCAAAAGAAAAAGAGGCTGCTCTTTTTTGTTTTATGGAACATATGATGAAAGGAAGATGGGATGGTATTAGACCTATGCATCCAGAAGAAATAGACCGAACCTTAGTGGTAGAAATGACCATTGAAACCGCTTCTGCAAAAATTAGAGATGTTGGTGTGGGCGACGAACCTGAAGATTATGAATTAGAGGTTTGGGCAGGTTTAGTTCCGATAAAGCAAGTTGCCGAATATCCAATTTCTGATAAAGGTATCCCTCAACAACTTGAAATTCCGAAACATGTATTGGATTATTATGAGCAAATCAAAGCATAAAAATACTTGAATTAATAATCAACAATGCGTTAAACACTTCTATATGCGTAAAAAATAAATTAAAATTTAATTCATTAACTTTGAATACATTGTCACTTAATGAAAAAGGTATTTAAATGGTCAACTTTTTTAATTAGCAATTAAATTTTACGATAGCTGCATAAAAAAACGAGTGATTGCAAAATATGACTTTATTATGAAACCTCAAATAAAACGCTTCCTGAGAATCCTATTTATTATGGCAAGTATAGGCTCTCTGTATTTTGTACCGTGGATTCTTGTAAAAGCATGGATAATACCTTTACCAGATACCGTTCAAGAACAAGTAAATGAGGCGATAACGTACGGGTTTGACGGAATGATTGTGTATATTGATGAAGCAGGCAAGCCGCCGGCATTTTACGCAGCAGGATATAAAAACAGAGCAGAAAAAACACCAGCCGATCCAACATCATTATTTAAGATTGCGAGTATAAGTAAGTTATATGTGGCGGTTGCCATTACAAAGCTGGTGCATAACAACCATTTGTCTTTAGATGAAACCCTTGCCCATTACTTTCCTGAATTGGTAGGAAAAATTGAATATGCAGATAAAATCACACTCAGAATGATGGTGCAACATCGTAGTGGCATTCCCAATTACGTAGACCATCCCCATTTTTGGGATAATCCGTCAAAAAATAATGGAGAAGCCCTTGCGTATGCATTAGATATGCCACCAACCTTTAAACCCGATACTGATTATGGGTACTCAAACACCAATTATTTGTTACTCCGTAGGCTTATTAAAAAAACAGTGGGTTATGATGACCATCAATATATAAAGGAAGTTATTTTAACACCTCTTGGGCTGAAAAATACGTTTGGATCTTTGAGTGAGGTAGCTATAGATGATGTTATGAGTGGCTATTATGTAGGGTATGACGACGATTTTAAAACAGATGATGTGGGTATGTTAGCTACCGCCGAAGATGTGGGCACATTTATACGAGCATTAAATGAAGGTACTGTGTTTGACAAAGGCGAACAAGAAATCTACAGTTCTATTTACGAGTATGACCATACCGGATTGGTACCTGGCTACCAAAGCATTGCAAAATACCATAAAGATATTGACACCGTAGTTATTCAATTTATGAGTACTACAAATTTTGACGGCTACAACTGGAATTTATCAGAGATTTTTTACAGTAGAATTGTAAAAATAGTAAAGAAAAGTCGACTCTAAAATAGGATGTTACAGCTACACTACTATTTAAAATGTTAAAGCTATTTATGGAGCAGTAAATGATAAAAAAAATAATGTATTTTTACCACATAAATATACTTAACAAATCTCGATTAACCCCATTTTATGAAATATTTTAGCACTCTCTTAATCCTTTTATTTATATCAATCACTTTCTTATATTCTTGTAGAATTGACCCAAAAGCAGCACCTAAGGCTAAAACGACAAAATCTATTACAGGAGAACCTGCTCAAAATGCAAGTGGCGTTTGGCATTTTACGTGTCTAAGTGGTTGTGCTGGTGGTGCTGGAGCGGCTGGTAAGTGTGAGACTTGTGGAAACCCCTTAGTACATAATACGGTTTATCATGGTGGCAGTACACCAACACCAACAGGCCCTAATGCAAATGCCCCCTTTGTTGTACCACCTACTACAACAAGTGCTACTAATGCAAATGGAGTTTGGCATTACACCTGTAGTAAAGGATGTGCTGGAGGCTCAGGAGCAGCTGGCTCTTGTGTTAATTGTGGAAACACATTGGCTCATAACCAAGCGTATCATCAGTAAAACATACGGCACCCCAATTTTTTATTGAACTTATTAATTCAGTATCTCCATAGTTTTTAGAAACACAATACAAACCGTAATTGTGAATAAAACAATACACTATTTTAAAAGTCATTTGTTGAAATTCATTAACTTTGAATAGTTCGCTAACAAACACTTATCTTTTCTATAGATATTCTTTAAAAATTAGATGTTGTTTTGGCGGAACTTAAAACTAAAGAGCGTATAAACGGATTCCGTTTATGCAATTAATTATGCGTAAACTAGAAAAACACATCCATATGAGAAAAATGAATAAAATTCTGATTTTAATAACAGTAATCGGAATTACAAGTTGTAGTCCAAAAATTTCCTCAAATTTTACTAATCCACAATCTAAATTGTCAATTAATGAAAAAGTAGCACTTTTAGACATCGAACACATTTTGCCAAAAAATATTGTTAAAGTCGGTGAACTGAGATTTCAAGATTCCGGATTTACCACGGACTGTAGTTTTAATAGTTTAATGAATCAAGCAAGAAATGAAGCAAGAATAAATGGAGCAAATATTGTAAAAGTGATAGATAAGAAAAAGCCTAATTTATGGAGCACTTGCTATCGATTAAAAATTGAACTATATAAATATACCGGAGATGTTTCATCATTACCTCAATACAAATTAAAACTTGACTAAATCTAAAAAAGCCTACCAATGAAAATTATTATTAAGACGATCCAACTTTCTTTAATTGTATTACTTTCCAGCTGTGCAACAATTATTTCTGGCTCAAGACAAACTGTAGGAATAACTTCAGAACCAAGTTCTGCCAAAGTTTATATTAACGAAATTGAAATTGGAAAAACACCAATTGAAAAAAAACTAAAAAGAAATCAAGAATATCAGTTAATTGTGAAACTCGACGGATATAAATCATATGAAACTAAATTAGTTAAAAAATTTAATGCTTGGTATATCGGAAATGTGCTAATTGGAGGAACCATTGGATTAATTATTGATCCAATTACTGGTGCAATGTTTAAATTAAAACCAGAAGAAATCGACGGAAATTTAAAAAGTAGAACAACACTAAAAACAAAAAGTGGAAATATTTATGTAAACATAAGTATGGAAATTGACCCCACTTGGAATAAAGTAGGACAACTAGAAAAATCTGAATAAAGTCTGCACTCAATAAAGATCTGTGATTAAAAACAAAGCAGTATAATTCTTAATAAAAGTCTTGGCTCTTTTTACAAAGTGCCAATTGTTTTACTTGAATACCCCATACCCTTTCGTAAAAACAGCAACGAGCAGCATATACATTGGAGTCTAGCTACCAAGAAAAAAAACGGGGCGAAACGAATAGCCACATAGTTCGAAAAGAAATTAAAGCTATAAAAAAGATGAACTCCAATTTTTTTGAATCAAACAGTTATTTTATTGATGAAAAAGTTAATTATTTTAAGTTTGAAAATAGTTACAAGGTATTTAATGACAAAGGAAAAGAGATTGGTTCTGTAAACCAAAAATTATCGTTCGGACAAAAAGCTCTGAGCTTACTCTTAAATAAAAGCATGTTGCCTTTTCAACTAGAAATAAAAGATACTTCTGGTAATTTACAAACCACAATATCTAGAGGATGGACCTTCTTTATGTCAACCATAGTTATTGATGATGCTAAAGGCAAAACTATTGGTTCTATAAAACAGAAGTTTAAATTATTTAAACCCACTTTTAAAATAGTTAATACATCTGGGCAAATTGTGGCTGTAATCAATGGCGATTGGAAAGCATGGAACTTTCAAATAAAAGACGGTTACGACAAACCTATTGGAACCATAAGTAAAAAATGGAATGGTGCTATGAAAGAAATTTTCACTTCAGCAGACAAATATAATGTTGATTTTAATTCAAGCTATACCGATGTAACCAATAAAATGGCAATACTATCAAGTGCCATAACCATTGATATGGTTTTAAAAGAAAGTAAATAAATACAATTATAATACCTGTTTATAAAATAGTAAGACCATAAACAATTATTGCTATTATTTTTTTAACTTTGAAAGTGTTCGCTAACAAATACTCAATTTTTCAATTCATATAATTTGAATTTAGTTTTTGTTTAAGCGAAAACTAAAACCATAACGGGTATAAACGTATTGCTATATACAATTGTTAGCTTTAATTAAAAAAAAATGATAGATAAATTCATTAGTTTTCTTTCGAATAACCTTTCAGATTATGATTGGAAGAAAGCAAAATGTGTTCTTATATTTAGTGAACAGTCACTAAATAGAAATATTTATTATTTGTTATCTGAAGAGTTTATAAGGCTAGATGTAAAGCCTAAAGAATATAAGTTTTTTACCAATTATAATAGAGAACTTTACTTAGAAAATTTAAATGATAAATCTAAACGTTTTAATAAGTTAGAGTTAATTATCTTTCCAGATGGCCATTATAAGGAAAACTATTTTTGGGACGAAAAGAAAGAAATAGCGGATAAACTTATGGCTGCTGAGTTCTTTTATCAATGGACTAATGACACATTGATGAATCGTATTTTTGAGTATGAAAAAGACAATGAGCTATTAAAACCTAACTATGATGAAAATGGTGATTTAATAGATTATCAAGAATCTTGGGATAGAGGTCTTTTTCTATTTATTATAAACAACAATATTATTTCTCATAAAATAACTTTGTACAAAAATAGCATTGAAAGAGATTTACCTATGCCTTTGCCTCCATATTTTATTAAAGGATTACTAGAACATCAATTAGTTACAAATACAGAATTGACTAATGAATGGAAACCTTGGAATAGACTACTAATAAATTCACCCCATAATAGTATTCCATATGATAAGTGGCAAGAATATGTTGAATATAGTTTAGAAGTTATTGAAGAATAAAACTAAAGCTAACAAAAGTAATCGTTGCACAAGCAGTAAAAACACTCTTTTAAATCAATAATTGACTTGATTTCAACCATTTTAAGAACGGCTG
>NZ_QRGD01000048.1 GCF_003449015.1 Aureibaculum luteum
TAGACCACCCAGTTCTTTTTAAACAGTTTATCATAGGTCTGTTTTGGTATGGGTAGTTGTTCTTTTCGTATCTCTGAAATAAACTTTGCTCGGTACATTTTGCTCATCGCTTTTACAGAAAACAAAAACTTTTTGTCTTGTTTACCCTGTTTCCAATACCCTGATTCTGTAACACCTCCATTAGGAACTATACAGTGTAAATGGGGATGTAAACTCAAGTTCTGCCCCCAAGTGTGAAGTACTGCTATCATTCCTGGGGTTGCTTGGTTCTCTGTCTTAGAGAATTGCTTTATCGTTTGCCAAGCGGATGTAAACAATACTTTATAGATTTGTTTGCCGTATAACAAACAAAACCTGTTCAACTCATGTGGAACAGTAAACACCACATGAAAATAAGGTGCATTTAATAGTTCTGTTTCCCTTGCCTGTATCCATTGTTCTCGTTTATGCCCTTGGCAGGTAGGGCAATGCCGATTCCTGCAAGAGTTGTACGACACATGTATCTTCTTACAACAAGTACATTGGTCAATGTGACCGCCCAGAGCCTT
>NZ_QRGD01000049.1 GCF_003449015.1 Aureibaculum luteum
TAGACCACCCAGTTCTTTTTAAACAGTTTATCATAGGTCTGTTTTGGTATGGGTAGTTGTTCTTTTCGTATCTCTGAGATAAACTTTGCTCGGTACATTTTGCTCATCGCTTTTACAGAAAACAAAAACTTTTTGTCTTGTTTGCCCTGTTTCCAATACCCTGATTCTGTAACACCGCCATTAGGAACGATACAATGTAAATGTGGATGCAGACTCAAGTTCTGCCCCCAAGTGTGTAGTACTGCTATCATACCTGGAATTACTTTGATTTCTGTCTTAGAAAATTGCTTTATCGTATGCCATGCAGATCTAAACAAAGCTTTGTAAATCTCTTTGCCATATAACAAACAAAACCTATTCAACTCGTGTGGAATGGTAAACACCACATGAAAATAAGGCACATTTAATAGTTCTGTTTCCCGTGCTTGGATCCATTGTTCTCGTTTATGTCCTTGACAAGTAGGGCAATGTCGATTCCTGCAAGAGTTGTACGACACATGTATCTTCTTACAACAAGTACATTGGTCAATGTGACCGCCCAGAGCCTT
>NZ_QRGD01000050.1 GCF_003449015.1 Aureibaculum luteum
TTCCCCTTTACGGCCTACGCCGATGACGATCAGCGCAGCGCCCAACCATGCGCACGCGATGATGACCGGGCGGAACATGTCAGCACCGTCACAGACCGGTTTGAGCGACCAAGAGATCGGCATGCCGTGAATGGACGCGGTTAGATCAGACGGACACGGTGCGGTATCTGCGCCCCAACCGCTGTCCGGCGTGACCTTCACGTTGACCTGCTGCTCCTTGAGATCGGGACCATCCGGTATCTCGCCTTGCTCGATACAACCCATGCGCGTCTCATGGCCCGAGCACTGGTCGTCCTGCTTCTCCGGAGCCTTGCCGTTACCAGTCGCCGGATCCGTCGCCGGATTGCCGTTCGCATCCACCTCCTGCTTACCTGTCGTCAACGTGGCTGTCTTGCCATCGGAATTTGGCGTGACCGTAGCAACATCGCGATAACGCTTACCTGTAACGGGATCAACGTATGGGTCGCTCAGATTGACGTTGACTGGAGTGGTGGACGGCGTGAGTTTCACCGGAATCGGCACCTTAGCTGCGGACATATCGC
>NZ_QRGD01000051.1 GCF_003449015.1 Aureibaculum luteum
TGCCTTAGCCTCTTCTCCCTCTAGGACAGGGACCTCTTCACTTATGTAAGTGTCCAATTCATTTTCTTCCAGGATTAACCCAATCCTATACTTCCATGCTCGGAAGTTATCAGCCCCTTCAAGCTTGGTGTGGTGAGACATCTTAAAGAGTACTTCAAATGGAAATAGAAAAGATTTAGGTCTTACCACTTGAAATGCTGAAAACTGGATCTCGTCCCGGATTAGGATTTGTCGGAAAAACCCTAAAAATTCAAAATGTGAATTTCAATTTTCTGAAAGGATAGAAAGATGTGCCTTGATGAGCTGATCGGCCTGGTGTATTCAGAATTTGAGATCAGCAAAGCTTTACCCTTCAGATTTGTCTTTTTGTCCTCCCGGGTTCACTGGGGAGAGCCCTGAATTAGGGTTTGAGTTTCCTGAAGCTTCACCCAACCAAAATATTTGATTCAAAACTCTAAGATTCTATTTTTCT
>NZ_QRGD01000006.1 GCF_003449015.1 Aureibaculum luteum
TTAGCAACCTTGCAGCTTACTAATGGTTCAGGGCGTTACCCATGCCCATAAGGGACTTGCACCCTCTAGATTAATTCTTTACTTTCGTAAGGAAAAGATGCCCATGCTGGGCACACACAACGTATAACCAAAATTGCTAAATTGAGGAATATAGAATGATTCTAACAGCAAATAATATTAATTTTAACCAACAAATAAATGCGTTTATCAAAACGCAACTTTAGTTATACAAACCGTTAGCAAAAATTGAATCAACCTATGAAATATATTTTATTATTCTGTCTATGCTTTCATTTTGCAAACACATTTAGTCAAGTAAACGAAATAGAAAAAAATGAGAGCTTCATTAAAATTTGGGGCTTATTAAAATATTATCACCCAGAAATAAGTGATGGAAAATTTAATTTCAATAAAGAGTTTATTAAGGAATATCAAAAGTTAGAATTAATTGAGACAAAGGAAGCTTTTGATAAGGAAATGATTGATTGGATAGAAAGTTATGGGATAGATAAACTTGTAGCAAAAGAAAATATTTCACAGGATAAGCTTTTTACCAAAAATTATAATTTCGAATGGATTAATGAATCAAATTATAATTCCAAACTTTTTGGTTTGCTAAATCGGTTGAGAAAAAATACCAATTACAAAAACTACTATGCAAAGGTTAAAAAATTAAGTAGTTCAGTAGATTTTAGTAATGAAATTCCATTAGCAAATTTTGATTATTCTAAAAAAGAGCATCGACTATTATTTCTTGCTTCATTTTGGAATGCAATGAAATATTGGAATGTAAATATTTACTTGACTGACACACCTTGGGAAAAGGTATTAAATCAATTAATATCAGACTTCACTTCAAGCGGAAAGGAAAATTTTGAAAAAGCTAAAGAGAATTTGTTCAGTAAATTAAATGATTCACATTCAGATTATGGATACAGTTACACACTTAATTTATTAAACAAGTTTCCAAATTTCGGAGGGAAAATAATAAATGATTCGTTAGTAATAACTTCCGTTTATAACAAAAAAGTGTTTCAAGAGGATTCTTTATCTAAAGGAGATATTGTTTACGCAATAAATGGTGTAACATTAAATGAATATTATCAAAGTAAATTTTCTGATGTAATAAGCGTTTCAAATCAAAATTATTTAAAAAGAGCTATTGAAAAAACATATTTATTAGCCTCGACTAAAGATTCAATTCTTGTTAATATATTAAAAACAAACGGTCAAAACATAAAGCAATACATCCAATTAAGTCCTCTAAAATATCCCGCCGAAAAATATATGCGTTTACGACCTTCAAAAACTGAAAACTGGAAGGAGTTAAATACAGAAATTGGATATATAAATTTAAACTACATTGACAAGAAGCAATTAAAGCAAGCATTCAACCATTTTAACCTTTTTAAAGGCGTAATTATAGATTTGAGAAACTATCCAAGAAATATTGGCGCATCAGATATAGCGAAACACCTTTATCCAGAAAAAACCACATTTTTAAAAGCACTTACATCAATAAAACCGTCTTATGGCGATTATGGTTCAAACACAGCTTTGAGTTTCATAAACAATCCTTTTGAAGCTGGAACGAGGAATAAAGCCTATTTTAAAGGGAAAATAATCCTATTAGTCGATAGAACAACAGCAAGTAAAGCAGAGTGGATGGGAATGGCAATTCAAGCATCACCAAACTGTACAACTATTGGAGAACAAACTTTTGGTGCAGTGATGAATAGAAATCAAATACCGCTCATCGATAGTACCACAATTGACTATACAGGAGTTGGAGCATTTTATCCAAATGATGAAAGCGTACAACGAAAAGGATTAAAATTAGATTATGAAATAAAAGAGAGTGCATTGCAATATGACAATAATTTATATATTGAGAAAGCGATGAAATTAATTAACCAAAAATAAAAAACTTTTGCTAACAAAGAACTGAGTTAAAAAACAAACTTAAGATGTGTATAATTAATTGCTAGTGCGAGTCTAATGACAAATCCCGAACCGAACTGACAAATCAAACCGTATAAAACAACACAACAAATTAAAAAGCTAAAACCTAACTTTACAATAAACGAAATTGGAAAACTCCAATTTTATAGTGGCATTTTGCAAGCTATTTCGGTTTGTATTTGCTGAATTAGTTGTTAAAATAATTGTAGAGACCAAATAAATAACAAAATGACTCTTTCCGAAGTATACTTTTATTTGATAATTCTTATTTTCCTACTCTTTAGTTTGTTGATTGTAACATTCTCAGAAGACATAAAAGAAAATAAATATTACAATAGATATTTTAAAATCACATTCGGAATTGGATTTATTGGAGCAATTATGGAAATACTAAATTGGAATTACTTCTGTAAGTTTAATTGTATTCTTATAACCTTTTCCCCTTTCTTGACATTATTAATTACAAAAGGAATTATTAAGTTTTATAAAGAAGTATTTAAAAGAGAAGCTTTTCAAATGCATCGTGGAGAATTATCGGACGGAATTTGGGTTAAAAACCAGGGAGATGTAAAAAATAAGTGGTATAATGGTTGGTATACCGTAAATATTTTCAGCTTTCCTTTCTTTATTATTACTACTATATTTTTTATATTTGAGAAAAACGTATGTTAACTATTACCTGTAAAAAGTATTAAACAAGAACTTCAAAATTAATGTTTTATTCTTGCAAACAAGTTAGTTTTTTATTGCCTAAATCAGATTCTTAAAACATGTAACACACGAGCAAAGTCAACTGGAGAAGCAAACCAAACACCAATTAAAAAAGCAACCATACTATATGACAGAAATTATTGATTTGAGTCAAGAAATTTACGAAGGGATGCCTGTTTATAAAGACCTTCCACAGGTTAAAATGACTATTCATAATACTCACGAAGAGTGGAATGGTATAAAAAACCCAAAGACAAAAACACCTGCTGTCCATAAATTAGAATTAGGTGAACATACCGGGACTCATGTTGACGCTATAAACCATATGGAAATTCAGCATAAAGGAAAATCAATTGACAAAATGCCTTTATCAATGTTTTATACAGAAGGTATCTGTTTAGATTTCTCGCATAAAGGGTTAAAAGAATTAATTGAACCAAAAGAAATTGAAAAGGCTTGTAAAAAAGCTGGTTTAAAAATAAAAAAAGGAGATACCGTTTTATTTTATACAGACCATTATCGAAAAAATTTTAATAGTGAAAATTGGAGTAATGGTCCCGGAATTACAACTGATTCAGCCAGATGGCTTGGAGAAAAGAAAATATCCGCTTTTGGAGTTGAAACGATGTCACCTGGAGTTCCTGGAATATCAAATAAGGAAGTTCATCATATTTGTGGAGAACTAAATTTTACACATTATGAAAATATGATAAACCTTCATTTACTAATTGACAAAGGAAGGTTTAGATTTATAGGCTTACCTTTAAAAATAAAAGGAGGAACAGGTTCTCCTGTTAGAGCAGTCGCCATTTTTGAAAAATAAACTCATAAACTATTGGCAACAGCATATTTAATTTATTGCTAGGTGTAGTTTACTTACGAATATAGGTTTCCTATCCTGTATTTATTTACTAAATTAAAAGTTTGAAATAGGCACCTAATAGCAACCTAACACGAAAGGCACAACAATAATGAGCCAATTAATTACTAAATCTGAGAAATCAATTCAAACTCTAAATAAATTAATTGCTTCAGGTTATTATAAAGGAGAAATTCAAGAAAACCGATTTGATTTAACACGGTCTGATTTTATCGTAAACCACAAAATTGTAGGAGTTCTAAATTCTCACAGTAAGTTTGAGACAAAATCTATTAACAAAAACCCTTTATTATATAAGTTTTTTCTATTAATTTATTCTATAATATGTTTTCTTTCTTTATTAAAAGGTAACTGGATTCTTTCATTCATTTTGATACTATTTCTTACTCTAATTTTAGGAATTGATTATTATAAAAAAAGGAAAGAAATGAAATTATTTACAAAGAAGTTTCTATCATATAGTGTTAAAAAAGAATGAACTCAAGAAGAAATTTAACTCAAGAAGAACTTAAACTGACAAGGTATTTGTTAAGTTTAATACCTGACATTAAAAAAGAAATTCCTAAAAAAGCTTGGACTATGCAAGATGGTCAAATGGGTTCATTCTCTTTTAATCTTGACGGTGAAGCAGAATTTGGGCAAGTTATCGTCGAAGCTGAATTTAGCGACTCGGATGGAGTTCATGTTTTAATTACATTAACGGAAGACAAAAACGGAAATTTATTTGAACTTGATTTTTGGAAAACAGACTTCACTAAATTGGCTGAGTTTCCGAAGCCTGAAAAAATAAATTTAGTAAATTAGTAAATCCGGTATCATTTAAATTAATTCAATACTAAAAATGACAAAACTTTATAAAACCGTATTATTGATTTCATTTTCTATCATTGGCCTTAATTGTTCGTCTGACGATAATAATTGTCCTGACCACATGACGGTTGACATAGATGACCCTGAAAGCATGAGACGAGCCGAAGAACGTGGTTTGAGTCCTGCTGGACCATTAGGTGAACTTTGGGTTTCTGAAAGTTATCGACTACATAATCCTCAAATTGTAAAAACAACTGAAGAATGAAAAAATTATTTTTAGATGATGTTCGTATTATCGAAATGGTTTATGACAAATCAATGGAAGCTGAATTTGATATTGTTAGAACTTATGAGGCGTTTGTGAAATACATCAAGAAAAACGGTCTACCAAATTACATAAGTTTTGATAACGATCTTGGGCTTGGTACAGATGGGAAAGTAGCACCTGATGGATTGGCTGCAGCTAAATGGTTAGTATATGATTCTGGTCTAGATTTAAGAAATTTACAATTTAAAGTACATTCAGCAAATCCCGTAGCAGCCGAACAAATAAGAGGTCTTTTGAATAACTATATCAAACATTTGAAAACACAAACAAATTTGTAAATTAGCCTAAAACAAACCCAATATGAATAAATACCTCTTTGTAATGTGTGTTGCATTATTCTTTTCTTGCAACAACGAAAAAACACCAGCTTCAGAAAATGTAAAAGAAACCCTTAAAACCTTGGTAGAAGGAGAAACTTATGCCTATATGGAGAAAGATTATCAGAAATGGGCATCGTACTGGGACCATACTAATGATGTATTACGCTTAAATGTAAATGATACAGGTTTTTCTCAAGATAGAGGTTGGGCTAACAATGGTGGAAAATTAGAATCCTTTTTTAAGGAGCATCCTGAGCCCATAACAGCTACTTTTGAAAACACCAATTATGATATTTATTATGATACAAATTTAGCTTGGGTGGCATTTGACCAAATTTGGACCAGCCCTTCTGGAGAAAAAAGTGTTGCAAAAGCAACCATTACCCTAATTAAAAAAGATAATGCTTGGAAAATCATATCGTATACCGCCATTCGCTATAAAGCCGAAGATGAACAAGTAAATATATTGGAAAGGAAGTAAATGAAAGAAGATTACTCCAAATATTTAAGAACCCTAACAAATCAAGAACTTATTGAAATCACTCTTGATCCCGGCATTTACGAAATTGAATCTGTCAAAAAAGCTCATGAAATTATTAGTGAAAGAAACATAAGTAAAGAAGATATAAATTATGCCACGCTACATTTTAATAAAGCTCAAGACAAACAAACAGATACGCTAAATTACATTTCTTCATTTCAGGAAAAAGCAATAGATTTTTTTAAACCAATTTTTCTAATGGTGAAGATATAACACCAAAAAAATGGATAAACTCTTTTTTGTTTCTTGTGGGCATCCAAGTTGTTTGGGTTTTTATTGAAATCTTAACATCATTAAACGCATATCTAGATTCTGTTACAATTATTTATTACGGTTTAGGACTCATTTATTTAGTTGTAATAGTATTTCTTTTATACAATAAAAAAAAGTGGGGATGGATATTATTATTTTCCAATTATCTAATTTCTGGAGTGACTTCAGTTATATCTATACTTTTATTTATAACATTTTATGAGTATGCAGATCAAAGTGATATGGGCGAGTTCATAATTGGGATAATTATTAATACCGTTTTTATTACATTTTTAATCAAGAGCGAAATCTATTCTTATTTTAGTATTACAACTGAAGAAATGATAAAATATATCAAGAGGATTTCAATTTTTACGGTTAGTTTGGCTTTCATTATAATAGTCTTATTTTATTTTGATTCGATATAAAAATTTAAAACAAACAAGAAAATAAACATGTAAATGTGTTATTGCATATCCTTACACTTCACTTGAATAATTGATTGGACTTTTATTCAAGTTAAATTTAATGGAGTAAAAAATATATTCATAAAAGCAACCATTTTTGGTTAACAACATCTTAAGACTAAACACGCATAACTATGAAAATTTCGTATTTTTTATTCTAAATTTTAGCATTGTTTATTGCTTGTGATAATACCACAGATGAACCCATTACAGCCAATGAAACGTTACTAGAGGGAAAATGGAAACAAAATGAAGCT
The DNA here is from genome assembly GCF_003449015.1 of Aureibaculum luteum. Classification (GTDB taxonomy): domain Bacteria; phylum Bacteroidota; class Bacteroidia; order Flavobacteriales; family Flavobacteriaceae; genus Aureibaculum; species Aureibaculum luteum. The sequence continues at coordinate 6,529 of NZ_QRGD01000006.1, forward strand.
TATATTAGTGCAGGCGGACCCCAATACTGGGTTGATTTAGAAAATGGTGAAGAAATTGAATTTTATAATGATGGCACATTTTCTTCGAACAACTTTACAGAATGTAGTACTGGAAGTTTTTCGATTGATGATAATAAATTATTTTTAGAATATGACTGTGACGGATTTGAAACTCCATCAGAAAATGAAAATGGAATAATTACCTACGATATCGAAATGTACTCCAAATACTTTATCCTTACCCCAACGAGCGGCCCCATTTGTATTGAAGGTTGTAGCTATAAATATCAGCGTGAAAAATAACGTAGTTCAACAAACTAATTTCATTAGGTAATATATTTTACGGGAAATTCGCACCAATATATTAACTTTGGACGAACACCAAGGTTGACGGCTTAATTAAGCTGCACAACAAGTCTCTAAAATGTTATTCCCTATACCATGAAAAATTTAAAATTTACAGTTTTATTATTGCCATTTATACTTCTAATCACTTCCTGTTCCAGCTCTAAATGGTTAGTAGGAAAATGGGAAGGAACAGGCAATCAAGTTAGTGGTGAAACTTGGGAAGTCAACTTAATTTATACTGACAAAGAACATATTAGCATTAAATATCCCGATTTAGCTTGCGGAGGCGTTTGGACGTTATTAAAAGAGAACAAAAAAGAAATCGTGTTTAAAGAAAATATCGCCTATGGTATTTCAAACTGTGACCAAGGTGTTGAAGCCTTTGTAAGTAAAATTAATGAAAACACTATTAAAGTGGAATATTACTCTAGAGCATATGATTCTATAAACCCTTTAGCAGAAGCCACCCTTTACAAATCAACAAAAAAGGTAAAGCAATAAAACCTGTACTATCTATATTGTTGACAAAACCTTATGCATCGTTTTCAATACGATACTTCTTGCATTTGTAAAAAACACGCTAAAAAAATTAAGAACACACTGCATTAATTGAATAATGGTCTATTTATTGTTGTAAAAAGAATAACCGTTTTATAATTAAAATAATTGGTTCCCTATACCATGAAAAATATAACATTATTTACAATTTTCATCTTATGTATAAGTCCGCTTTGCCATGGACAACATACATATATGTATACTCAACCCAAAAGTCTTGATGATGGATGGAAAACAGCGAATCTGCTTTCACAACAGGTGGACACCACATTAGTTTATAAGATGTTTAACCAAATAAAAACGAGGCAAAACGAAATTCACAGTGTGCTATTGGTGAAAAACAACCAACTAATTATTGAAGAATACTTTAAAGGAAACTCTGTAAACAAACCTCACGATCTTCGTTCCGTAACAAAAAGCATTCGATCATTATTAACGGGTATTGCGATTGATAATGGATTTATCGAAAGTATTGACGACCCAATATCAAAGTATCTCCAAGTAGTGCCAAATAAAAATAGTGACCAACGAAAAGATAGCATTACAATCCGACATTTGCTAACAATGTCAACAGGGCTCGATTGCAATGATTGGGATAAGAAATCAAAAGGACAAGAAGATAAAGTTCATAAAAAAAAGGATTGGATTCAATACACACTTAACCTTCCCATGTTGAATAAGCCAGGAACCGTTTCAAATTATTGTTCTATGGGCACGATATTATTAGCAGAAATAGTGAGTAAGGCTTCAGGGATGACAATTGATAAGTTTGCTGAGCAGTATTTATTCACCCCTCTAGGTATTACCAATGTACGTTGGGGCCATACTTCCAATAAAGAGATTATTCCTTCAGGTCAGAGATTATATATGACTTCACGTGATTTGGCAAAAATTGGACAATTGTTACTTAATAAGGGTAAGTGGAACGAAAAACAATTGGTATCGAAAAAATGGATAGAAGAATCAACCCTTCCAAAAACTAAAATTACAGCAATTGATTATGGTTATTTATGGTGGAATATTCCGTTTACCGTAAACGAGAAAGTATTTGTTTCTAAAACCGCAACAGGTAATGGAGGGCAATATATTATCGTGCTACCCGAATTAGATATGGTTGCTATTTTTACAGGTGGTGCCTATAATTCAGATGAACAGATGTTACCATTTGCTGTAGTTAATGATATTTTTATCCCTACATTTATAAATCAAAAATAGCAATGGATACTCATAAATAGTGGTCATTTAGCGGATAGTGTTGGATCGGAGGTAGTGATTTTAAAACATTTTGCTATGTTATATAACATGTATACCCTTCTCAATAGGTAAAATGCATACAAATAACATTATAATTGTGTACTATTACCCAAAATTACAGTTAGATTTTTATAAGTAAAATCCATTTTATGAGACTATTTTTCGTACTTATTTTTTTTCTTTTGTTTATGAGTTGTACTGATAAATACGATACCTATAAAAAAACACCAGACTATATTACAAAAGCATCTGCTTCAAATTCAGCTTATTTTGAAGCCTATGACGAAACTTTAAAATTATGGAATGTCTCTTTTGAAGAATTATATATTGCTACAACAAATGGTATTGCACATGTTATTGTAAGTGGCCCTAAAGATGGAGAACCGGTTGTATTACTTCACGGAATGAATGCTAGTTCCACGATGTGGTATCCAAATATTGAAGCACTTAGCAAAAACCATCGTGTGTTTGCCATTGACTTTATTTTAGAACTAGGAAAATCTCATTTGTATAATGATATTGAAAGTGTAGAACAAGTTACTGATTGGTATAAAGAAGTTTTATTTGTTTTAGAGTTAGAAAGCTTTCATGTAATTGGTGCTTCTCGAGGTGGCTGGTTGGCCGTTAACCTTGCCTTAAACAATCAGAAAAACATAAAAAGCTTAATCTTATTAAGTCCCGCTCAGACGTTTACATGGATTAAACCAAGTGCCGATTTATTTAAAAATATTGTTACGTTACTTTCTTCAAAGGAAAAACAAATTGCACAGAGCCTAGAAAGCATGTCTAGCAATGTTGCAAATATTAATGAAGCCTACTTAAAGCAATATAAGTTAGCTACAGAAAAAGATTCTAAAAACAAATTTATAACGAGCATGAAACCTTTTTCTAATGACGAATTAAAATCATTGCAAATGCCTGTTTTAGTTTTAATTGGTGATGACGATATGATTAATGAAAAAAGAACAGTTGCCATTGCAAATATGCTACCCAAAGGGAAAGGTGAAGTGATACAAAATGCAGGGCATTTTTTATCTATTGATCAAGCAGCAATAGTGAATGAAAAAATGCTAGCCTTTTTAAAATAATACTATCTTTTTAGGCGTAACAGATAAAAACACAACTATAAACGCATCGCCCACATCCTAGTCAGCACGTCTCTCAACATTCAGAAATACGCATCCCAACCAACTGATGCATATCATTGCAGACAACAGTAAGTCTCAATACATTTAAAGGGTTAATCAGAAGGGTGCACATTCCTTTCTTCCTAAATATATCGCCATGAAAACGTTCACCTATCTCTTTTTAATCGCGTTAATCTCCCTTAATTTTTCTTGTAGTTCAGATGATGACGATACCATAGACAAGCAACTTACCAAAGATGGACCGTTCCAGATCAGCGAACTCACAGGAAACTGGGATGCTACCAAAGCCCAATTTAGTGTAGGCACCGTTTCCGTAGACGTCGTTGAAAAAGGCGGAACCGTCAGTATGTCTGTGCAATCAGATGGTCGCTTTACCATGACAATAGATCCTATAGATCGGAATGCTTATACCATAACTGGTGAAATGTTTTGGGAGGAGTGGCAAAAAACATACTATTTTGCCATTGTCTGGGATTCTGATTCTGATGATTGGGATACCTACGGTCACACTTTTGACGGCACCACTCTATCCTTAAATGGGGGAACTGATAGTGGGGAATATGACTTTAACAATGACGGCGATATGACATCGTGTACGGTTCATTTTATCTTTGACCTTTCTAATTAATTATTATATTTATTGAATTATACGCTTAAGAAGTACTGAAAAAAACAAGTTTTTATGATAAGCAGTAGTTGTTGTTGGTATTTTGGTTAACCATTGTTTTAAAACTATATTTGCCGCTTACTTTTTTCAGTAAGAATAAATGAACAAATTCGACACCAAATACCTCCCCTATTTTCCAATCTTCGGTTTGGGGCTCTACCTCATCGTATTTTACTTTGCTGCGTCTGCCTATCCTGGAGGATCTTATAATTACCCAAATGCCAATAATGGGTATAGTTTTGCTAACAACTTCTTGTGCGATGCCATGAACCCTATCACAGAAAGCGGTGCTATAAACAATGCTCGTCCCATTGCAGTCATTTCACATTTGATTCTCAGTTTAACCATGATTTCTTTTTTCTATATTTTACCGAAGGTATTCAATGAAAAAAATCGGAATACACAAATGATTACCTATTTCGGAATAGCATCAATGACGGCACTTCTTTTTATGTTTACACCCTATCATGATTTAATGGTAACTTTTACTGGAGTATTAGGTACAATGGCAATGATTCCATTATTTATAGAGTTGCGACGTTTCAAAAATAAAGGCTTAAAACGACTGATGTACTTTTGCTTTACATTGAGCATTATCGTATTTTTAAGCTTTCAGACTAAAATTGGGTTTTATTACCTACCTTTTTTACAGAAAATTACTTTTGCAATAGATACTTGGTGGGTGGTTTCATCTTGTCTTTTTGTGATTAATAAAAATAGAGCCGCATTAAAACTCGTTCCTCAAAAAGTAAACAACAGATAAAAAATAGACAAGCGTTGACTTTACCCTGAAACAAGTTTTGACAAAAAATTAATAGTTATGAAAAAGCACAATTACAAAGTAAACGTAACATGGACAGGTAATGAAGGTGAAGGCACCTTAAATTACAAAGCTTTTAACCGTAACCATACCATTTCGGCTGAAGGAAAATACGCCAACATCAAAGGTTCCTCTGACCCTTCTTTTTTAGGAGATGCCACGCGTTATAATCCTGAAGACCTCTTTTTATCTTCCTTGTCTGCTTGTCATATGCTTTGGTATTTGCATTTATGCTCTGTACATCACATAGTAGTTACAAAATATGAAGATAATGCTACGGGAATAATGGAAGAAACAAAAAACGGAAGTGGACGATTTACGGAGGTTACCCTCAACCCTTCTGTAACCATAACAGATGCGAGTCAAATTGCAAAAGCCAATGCCTTACACAAAGAAGCCAACACCATGTGTTTTATAGCCAACTCTTGTAATTTCAAAATTAAACACAACCCGAATACGATGGCGGAGTAAAAACGATTTACACCAATTCGGTCCGTAAATCGCTTTTCCCTATATCCTTTTGTTCTGTTTTCTCTAAAACCTCAACAATTTATTTTTTTGCCAACTCCCACAGCTCAACTTCTTCAGTAGAACGCCAATATTGGTCTCGTTTTGTTTTATCAGAAGACAATTTTACATTTTTCTTAAGACAGTTCACCAATTTAAATCGCCCCCCTTTATCAAGTTCCTTTTGTATGGGATGGTCTTTAGTAACCTCTGTTATTTGAGCTAAATTAGAGAATAAGATCACAATCTTTCCTTCAGGTAACAACATTTTTTCAGCAGCTTTAAAAAATTCAGGGAAAAGTTTTTTATCGTAATACATAGCTTCGTCCTGGTTTTCTAACACTTCAGATACGGGTAACCATGGTGGATTAAAAACAATCAATTCGGTTTGTTTTTCCCATTTCCCAAAAAGATGTCCAAGGTTTAATTCTACCTTTCTAGACAACTTGGTGTCTTTCATAAATTCGGTGAGTCCCACAATTGCATTCGGATTGGTATCTGTACCAAAAACTTTTTGAAAACCATGCTTTACCATTTGAAAAGCCAGTACTCCACTGCCAATTCCAATATCTATTGCTGTTTTCTTAACTCCTTTATAACGTTTTAACCAATTGTCAAAAAGTATTAAATGATCAAAACGTGTTGGATAATACGTACCATAATAAGGATGAATCTTATTCCGCAATACAGGAATTGAAATCCCATTTTGGTAGGACTGCCAAGAGCTATTTAGGCCTTGAACCTGAGGAAAAGTTAATATAAAGTCGCTCGTTTCCGGATACAACTCTGCCAACCAACCAATAGACGGTGCTTTTTTTACATTCAATTTATGAGCAACAATTTCTATGAGCATCAGGTTGGACATTTTACGATAAGCCGCCCGAAACTCACGTTGCTCTTTAAACGTTTTGTTAGGCATCCTTCTTTTTAAATACAACTGTATCTCCTTCAAAAGAACCATTCCGTTACTATAAAACGCTGTAATTAATACAGGCTTACCTGCTTCAAGTGCTCTCACAGTACTTTTAATATCTGAATTGCGATTAAACGCCTCTAATTGTTTTCCAGATACCATCGGTTCTGGTTTATGTAAAGCTATATCTGTATTCATAAATTGGTTTTGTATTCGTGTTATGGAGTCGTGTTTTATTTACGAACTCCTTCAATTAATAGGGCTTATAAAAAATAAAATGCAATGCAACTCTTTAGTTTTCGCTTTGCTATACAATGCTCAGTTGTATTCGGTGCGGATATTCTTTTTGCCGATTCTGAAATCTAAGGATGGTATCTTTTACAATAACTCCTTGATCAATATTTATGGCATTTTTAATGGTCATATTTTCATTCCAACTGTCACGACCAGATATTACCATAGGTACGTACACCATTAATGCAGCAGAAATAGATCTGGAGGCACTTTCCCAATAATAACTTGGGGTATGGTCTACAGCGTAATAATCAATATTATCAATTTCAATCATTGGGTTTTTAAAAGTAGTTGGTTTGGCAAAATAAAAACCCATCCCTTCATCACAACTTACATCGATAATAAGTGTACCCGGTTTCAAGCTAGATTTTTCATCGACTTTTATATAATCAATCGGATTATCCGTATCTTGATAAGTTCCATTAATTATAATTTCAGATTCATTAATTAGGTCTAATAACGAGCGTTCTGCACCATCATGTTCCACCACAATTAATCTTGGCTCGTTTTCGTTACCTTTTTTAATACGGACATAATGTACATTTAAAACTTCTTCTCTTACTTCAAACTCAGGTCTTTGAATACAGATGGTAATATCTCTAAACCCATGTGCTTTTAAAGCGTAAATAGCACCTCTACTTACCGCACCAAAACTGAAAATAATTACTTTTCGTTGGTTGCCATAATGACCATCTATTCCCTTCAACTGCAGTGCGTGGATAACGGCACTATAGCCGGCCATTTCATTATTTTTATAAAATGTATGTCTCCCCATTTGTCCATTAGGACCCCACACATACATATCTTCAAAAGCAATCAATGTTAATTTTTTATCGATGGCTATTTGTGTAATATCCTTTTGTTGTGCACAATGCGGATAGCCCCAAATAATACCGCCCTCTACTAATTCTTCTAAATCAGATAAAATAGGTTTGGCAATAATGGCTGCACCAATATCTGAGAGTATTTCGCTTCTAGAGGCTATACCTCCTGTTAAATCGCTAATTTCTTTATCCGTAAAATTGAAGGGCTTGCCATAACCTTTTTCAAAGATGAGTTGTTTACGAATCTGCTCAGGTAGTCTTTTAAGATGTTCTGGATGAATAGGCACACGCCTTTCATCTTCTTTTTTTGAGGTACCAATTACCCCCATTTTTAATAGAGCCATGTTTTTATTGAATAGAAACGGATTGCAGAGTAATGAGATGAGCAAGGCGTCAGATTAAAATCACTATTAGATAGTTATTTACTAGCAATCAGGCATTAAGTTGGCCACCAGAGTTCCGTTAATCAAAGAAGAGCTTAAGAAATAAAGCCTTATAAGTTCGCCGAAGTTGTGCGAATGAGAATTAATATTAACAGAAAAATAATATAATGCAAAGATACTTTATTAAAACACATTTTCGGGATAATAGTAAAGTATTGTCTATCAGCGTAGAAAGACAGCCGTTTTTTGATCCAAAAGGGCATGGTAATATTTTCTTTGGTGAGTGCTTTTTTGAATTCAATTAAAGCTTTTTTCGCAATACTACTTACCACCAAAAGCAGTAAAAATATTGACCACTTCTTTTTAAAAAGAAAAGCATTTTAAATAAAACAGCATTTTGTTTCAGGACTTTTTGCCATACGGTTGTTTTATACTAAAGCTGCAATAAAGCAGCCATTAAATAAAATAACTATTCAATAAAATAACTATTCAATAAAATAAGAATATGGAATTGATAAGGAAAAGAATAATTATAATAGGTTTTATGGGCTTTATTTTAAGCCTAAGCGGACAAAATCAAAAACAAGGCACTTCAACTACTGGTATTAAAGGAGGTTATAACCTCGCTGCCGTTACTTATGATGGTGAAACAGAAACAGGGCAACGCCATGGTTTTCATTTAGGTGTATATGGTAATTCCTCCATTAATAGTTTGATGGCCATTCAAGTGGAAGCCATGTACTCGCAACAAGGATATCAATTAAAAAATGATTCAGGCACCTACACTCAAAAACTGAATTATATTAATGTACCGGTAATGTTACAACTATATCCCATTAAGCAAGTCTTTTTGGAAGGTGGTGCTCAAGTAGGTTATGCCATATCTCATAAAGAAACGTACGATAGTAGCTTTAATCTTTTTGATGCGGAATCTGATATAACACCTGATCGATTTGATTGGGGATTTAATGTTGGTAGTGGTATCAAAATGCACTCCGGATTTAGTTTAGGGATTCGCTACCATATAGGTATGGGAGAGATTTATGATGAAGGTGAACCTAAAAATAGAATGTGGCAATTTTCGGTGGGGATCGATTTTTAAAAATATATACGAAGTGGAGTAATTAGGGAAGGTGGTGCTTTATTTTTATAAAGTGCTTTCTTCTTTTTTATACAATGTATCGTTAAAATTTTGCAGTTTTATTAGGGTTCTCGATACAATTGTCTTCCCGAAACTTCGGGAGAAAATCACTCGAACGGACGTATAGATACAAATGCTGTATAAATAAAGGGCACTATTAGTTTACTTTTTTAATATACTTTTCAATCCGTTCTCTATCTGGTACCGTAGTAATTTCTTTGGTGAGTACTTTTTTGAATTCAATTAAAGCGGCAGCATTATAGCCTTTTTTGAAATAGTACTTGCCTACCAATTCATAGACTTCCCAATACTTAGGTTAGATGTTTTTACCTCATTTATAATTGTCTTTTTCTAAAATAATTTTGAATTAAAGCCTTACCTTTTCACTCGCAAATCAAAACTGCAATTAGCAGCTTATTGTACGCTATAAAAAGAATAAATGCTAAAAATATTTTCAGTTTGTTGTTTCTTCCTAATTATTACCAATGGTTTTTCTCAAAACCTAATGCCCTATGATTGGGAGCTTACTTTAAACAAAGATTCAATTAAAAATAAGAAACAATCAATTAACTTATTATTATCTTGGGAAAGACAAGGGCTTTCTTACTTAAGCCCATCTGGAGAACTCTCTAATGTTTTTCATATTCTAAAAACACAAACACCAATTGATTATACACTTGAGGTTAATCTATTATCAAAAGTTGATGATATATATATTAACGGAAACTATATTGACGGAAATTTTACTACCAAATTTATTTGGTCTGCAACTCCTGATTATCAATCAAAAAAAATAAAGATACCAAAGGAGTACCTTAATTTCGGGCAAAATAACACCATAACTATTGGTTGTTCTAACTACTCTTATACTGGAGGAAAAAGTCAAAATAAGGTATTATTGAATCCTGAAAATTCAATTCCTAAATCAAAAATAGAATTACTTTTTAATGCCAATCAGCATCTTTTTAATGATTCTCAAGAAGTATCATTTAAGTTTAATACAACTGCCAATTCAGACGGAAATATAAACCTATTAATTCGCAACGATTATCTTGATACATTACTCATAAAAAAAATACCAGTAAAAAAAGGAAAGCAAGTACAAACTATTGATTTAAAACAGGAAAAATTTCCTGCAGGTTTTTATGAAATAATAGCAACTCTAAAAGATCAAGGTTATACAGGTACTATGGGTTGGTTTACAATATCTCCTACTAAAATCAAAAAATCATCTACAGCTCCTTCAGGGTTCTACGAGTATTGGAATAAAGCTCTAAATGAATTACATGCAGTAGAGCCACAATACAAAATAACGAAGGTAGATAGTCTATGTACTGAGAAAAGAAATGGTTTTGTGGTAGAAATGAAATCAATTGGTAACATTACTATTAGCGGTTATTACTTCGTACCAAAAGAAAAGAAAAAATATGCAGCTATTCTAAATTTACCAGGATATGGCTATGGTTTTGAATATTTAAATGAATTTTTAAAAGCTGAAGATGATGTAATAGAACTGGCCATCTGTGTAAGAGGTCATGGACTGAGTAAAACGGGTTTTACAACGGATTTTCCCGTTCCTGGATTTATAGGTTATAATATTTGTGATGTAAATAATATTGCTTACCGACAAATATACATGGACGGCATACGAGCTTTAGAATTTTTATCATCTAGAGATGAAGTTGACCAATCAAAGATTGGAGTTATTGGTGGTAGCCAAGGAGGTGGGTTATCATTGATGGTCGCAGGTTTAGCACCTGAACTTGTAAGTGCTTGTGCATATTTTGACCCTTTTCCTGCCGATTTAAAGAATCACATAAAAATTCGAACTTTAATAGAAGATGAACTCAAAAGTTATCTAAAATATTATAATTATGCTTGTGATTTTGAAACCGCAGTAAATACTTTTGACTTTTTGGATACCAAATACTTTGCAAAAAACATAAATTGCCCAACCTTTTATGCAACAGGATTGATGGATGATGATTGTCCTCCTAGATTAGGGTTCTCTACGTTTAATGAAATAAATGCTCCAAAAGAGTTTAAAATATTCCCAAATGATAGTCATATTGGGGAATCAAATTGGAAAAAAGATGCCATGTCCTTTTTCAAAAAACAGTTCGATTTTTGATAATTGTAACGTATGATAGAGATGAATGAAAACAATTATGCAGTTTTGAGCTTAACAATATTTAATTACAAGTGTACTACACTTGTATTTATTTCTAAAATTCATTGCCTCTAAACCGTTAATAAACCGCCCGTTTTTATTGTAAACATCTTATTATCAGTTCCCAATTTTCCTGATATACTTTTCAATCCTTTCTCTATCTGGTACGGTAGTAATTTCTTTGGTGAGTGCTTTTTTGAATTCAATCAATGCGGCGGCGTCATAGCCTTTATCATAATAGTATCTACCTACTAATTCATAGGCTTCCCAATATTCAGGATTAGCCGTTTTTAAGGCAGTTAACAACGTTGATTTAGCCTTGCCTTTAGTATCAATTACAGCCATTAATTCATGTCTTAATTGGCGATAACGTTCATAGTTTTTATAGGCTTTGGTTTTGATAAAATCATCCGCAGGAATGTCTAATTGCTCATCTGAAATAGTTTCTTTAAAATTCTGTTTGTCTGACCTGACGTTTGGCGGGTCAAACTTTTCAAACACGTTATTTAAATCATAACTCACAAATTCACCCAACTGATATGGATTGGTAGAAATCCACACTTTTAATTGATCTGGTTGAAATACAATACCGTGATGTGCCAATAATTGGTTCAAGGCTTTTTCGTTTCCGTAACCGATATCTTTATCGTGTAAGCCTTTGGTATTTCTGAGAATAGACACGGCTTTTTTAGGATCAATTTTTTCATTTTCAGTAAGTAATTCCTCCATCCGGTCGTAACGGTATTGTGAATGACTTTCTGCTTTCTGCTTGATATTATTTTCGTCATTGGCATAAGCATCACTTTGAAAATGATTAGAACATAATAGCTGGCTGGTATTGGCAACTTCATACACTCCAAAATTATTGGGTGAGACCTCAATGGTAACCGCGTTATGATCCTTAGCACTTCCTACCAATATCGCTTCAGAAACAAATACTTTGCGTTTTTTAGCAATAGCAATGGCCTCCTCAATTGTAGAAGCATATTGTAAAATTTCTCGTGTTAATAAGGATATTGGTGTTTTTGCTACCAATGGAATATCCGATTTTCCGGCGTTAATGGTCACTGTTAGCCCTTGATCGTTCATACCTGATACTACGCCAATCATTCCTCCCCAAGTAACGGACATGTATTTGTACCCAGTATCAGGAGCCACAAAAGCAATAATTTTTTGTTTGGCAAATTCGTCACCCGCATAAAAATCGAAGTTTCGACCAATGAGCAAACCTCCATCTACAGATTTATCATCCCATACTGCAAAAGAAGAACAGCCTACCAAGGCCAAATCTTTTAACGCGTGCCCAATATCATGAGCTCCATGTAAATATAGGCTTCGCATATAATCATCCGCTACATAGTCATAAGCATCGCCCGAATAACGAGACACCCCATAAATTTCGGTTTTATATTCATCAACGATGTTCAAGTAGAGCTTTCTATTGTACCAAGCCAAAAACTTCCGCAATAGCATTTGCTTAAACTTAGAAGGTACCATCTCCTCTATTTTAGAGAAAAATATACTTTCTTGTTTTTGAAGTAATTCTCGTGTTAAGCTACCGTTTGCGAGTCCGCGTTCTAACGGATCTCCTTTAATATATAGCTCCCAGAGTCCGTGTTTATTTTTGCGGAGTTGGTTTTTACCCACTGTAAATGTAGAATCGTTGATTTGTATTCTTTCTGGGATATTGTTGTTGTAGCCGGCTAGCTTCGGTTGGTCTCTGAGTGATTTTTTCACACCACAAGAGGATATTAGGAGGGTTAGTCCTAATAAAATTAGTAGTTTGTAATTTAAACCCCTCCGTCCATGATGTTTAATAAAAAACATAATAATTGGTTTTATGTATCAATTTTACTTTGTGAACACCCCTATGAGCTTCGCTCGGTAGTTACAAAACAAAATACATTTTGTTTTTCACTAATCCTCAAGGGTACAATTGACATCGATTATATTTAGTTTAACCACCCCCACCCATAATAATTCTTCTATTCAAAACCATCAGATGGGCACCCCTCCTTAAAAAGGAGGGGAATTTTTGCATCTTGATTCATACTATTCGTTTGCTTTAACAATCTTTGCTAATAATTTATCTCTTCCTACAATTTCAGAGCAGGTTAACACAGCACTGATGGTTACCCCTAAAATACCATGCATATTTAAGCTTTGCCCTGTAAATAACAAATTTTTTAGTCGGGTTTTTGGTGATAAAAACGATTTCATAGGACTGTCAGCATCTTTTACATAACCATACATTGAACCACGGTTAACCCCAATATAATCACGATACGAAAGTGGTGTTGATGCATATACCGACAATATACAATCTCTAATGTTTGGGAATTTCTTTTCTAGCTCCACCAACATTAATTCAATTTTATCTGCTTTAAATTGTTCATAGGTTTGCCCCCGCTCCCCTTTTTCGGCAACGGTATTAAAAGTATCTTCCCACTGCTCCACTTCATCGTAATGCATATAAGTAATGGCCGTCATATTCTCTGCCCACTCGTTTTTATTTTGCTTTACACTCATAGAAACCATATAACCTTCTGGCCAGCTCTCCGCATCATAATCAGCGGCAGTCCACACTTTTTTATAATTTTTAAAATGATAATAGTTGTAATTCATGTATTTGAACGTTTTAGGCTTAAAAACGATGTAAATACTAAAAGCAGAAATTACACTTTCTATATTTGAAATCCGATTGGTATATGATTTTCGAAGACGATCATCTCCTAACATTTTTACAGTGTGTTTAGGTTCAATATTTGAGATAAACATATCTCCTTTGATTTCGTTACCCGCTTTTGTATGTACTGAAACTAATTTTTTATTTTCAAAACCAAATGAAGCTACTTCACTACGTTTATAGGCTTCACCACCAAATTCCTTCAATTTTTTAATTAATAATTTCGCAATTTGACTCCCTCCATTTACACATCTATACGAACTTTGTATATAGGAATTTACCGATAAGGCATGTACATAAAATGGCGTTTTATCTTTGTCACCGGCATATAAAAAATTAGAACCTGCCAACACCGACTTTAGTTTTTCATTATCAGTAATGCTATCTAAAAAATCACTAATTTTTAGACTAAGCAGCGTAGTGTTGTCATAATAGGTATCCCCAGGTTTTAAATTGTACAATGGAAAACTATTACAAGTTGCTCTAATCTTATCGCAATACGCTTGAATAGCATCGGTATCTTCAGGGAATTTTTGACTCAATTGGGTAATAAAATTATCATAACCTTGTGCGTGTGGATATTCAACCGTGTCATTATCAAAAGAGATAACATCGTATTGATTTTCATCCATTTTCTTCAATTTTAGTCCATCCATGATGCCTAAATAATTGAAATAACGATAAAGGTTTTGACCTTTATCTAAGCCACCAATGTAATGTACACCGGTATCAAAAACACTTTTATCTCTAGAAAATATCTGTAAATTACCGCCGTATTGATTGTTTTTTTCGAGCACACAAACACTTTTGCCTTCACGAGCCAAAATATTTGCAGATACGAGTCCACCCAAACCACTTCCAATAATTACTACGTCGTATTTTTCTTTCATTACACTACTTGTATTGTAAAACAAGATCAATAATAGATTGGTCTTGATACTGTATTTGATAACCTTTATCTACAAACGCAGCTACTAAAGCATCATTTTGGACCAAAAGTACATTTTGTGTCTGCATTTCTAACAGGGTCTTAATATCTGAAATATCGCTAATTTTAGTTGAAATCACCAAAATATCAGCCTTTTTTGATGAAATCTGACCAAAATCGTTCAAATAATCAACATTTCGACGCTGATTTGTATGGCAGTTTTTGGCGATTGTACGTTTTTCTTTATCTGAGATAAAACTTGTTATTTTTCTATCTAAAAATCGAGATACTAACAAGATATCTAATTGCCCATAGTCATTGGCTATATGTACAATAGTTGCTTTTGCTGGTAGACGATCAGAAATCTTTTGATAAAGCATCTTATTTTCCTTAAAATCATTTTTAACAGCATTGAAAAGAGTTGCCCCTTTATAGCGATAATTACTAAATAAGATGTCCTTATAATAATCAGCATCTTCAATACCATCTCTAACTTTCTGAAACTCTTGTTTATAAAACGCTCCTATTTTCTTGGTTCGTTCACGGTCAGTGCTTCCAAATGCAGTATCATCATAGGCAATCCGTTTACCAACAACCACGGTCAGACTACCATCATAAATGATAAAATCCCGTTTGGGTAGCACTTCTGAGTTTCCATGTAAGTATAATGGTAAAATATCCAATTCTAATTGCTGAGCCAAGAAGAATGCCCCTTTATGAAACCGTCCAATTTTATTGATAAAGGAGCGTCTCGCTTCTGGAAAGACCACCAAACAATACCCTTGACGGATTTTCTCCTTTAAATGTTCTAAACTACCATCTACACCACTTGACACCGGATAAAACCCAGCAACCTTAGCTAGTAAACCGAATACAGGTGATTTATATACCCAATCATTTACCAAGTAAATAACATTTGGTGTGGTCATTCCAATCGTTAACGTATCTAAAAATGAGGCGTGATTGGAAATAATTATCGCAGGTTTGTTAAATTTTTCTTGATGTAGATTTATTACTTTCTTTTTCACAAAAGGATTGCCATACAACGTTGCAGTTACCATTTTTGACATGATATTGTGCAACCATTTCATCTTCTTTTTCTTAGAAATAGGAATGATTGGTAAAATGGTAATACTTATTATTGATAAAATCATCCCGCCAAGGCCATAAAAAGTAAACAGCAACATGGCGTGTAGAAAAGTCCGCAATCGTAATGGAGCAACTCCCTTTTTAGTCCGCCAACCAATAACAAAATTAAACAGTACCGGCTGAATGGTAAAAGCAATGAGTACAGCAGATAAAATGCCAATAATAGAAACCACAGAAATGGATTTTAATGCTGGATGCTTAGCGACAATCAACACCCCTACCCCCAAAATAGTGGTAATTACCGATAATAAAATAGACGTTTTATATGTCGGTAATTCCTTTACACCATAAATATGTTTTTTTAACAAGCCATTGGTAATAAAAATACTATAATCGACTCCGAGTCCAAAAATAAAGGTAGAAATGATAATATTAAAAACATTAAAATGAATACCGAACAAGCCCATGACACCAATAGTAACCAACCAAGTTAATGCTATGGGAATAATAGTAATCAACGTCAGCTCTATACTTCTATAAAAAAGCAATAAAATAAGTACGACCGCCAATAATGAATATCCGATAAGCTTATTGAAATCATCTTTTAAATTACCTAAAAACGTTTCATTAATATGTTGACGATCAATAACCACCGTTTGTGGTAATTTATCAAAGGTAGACACCACCTCCTTTACATTTTCTGGACGTACTTTCACCATAGAAACTACCGTTGCAAAAGAAGTGTCGTTTGAAATAAATTCATCTAAAAAAAGCGACTTCAATTGACGATAGTCTTGATAAGAAATTACAGAAAAATCACTTTCCAACTGCTTATAAAAACCATTAAAAGTAGTTGGTTTAAATCCGATAGCAGTTCCACTTTCAATAAGGTTTTCTTTTACAGATCGCTTTTTATCGGCCGTCCAAAATTGACGCCATTGTTGTATTTTCTGGTTTTGTAACTGCTCTGAAAGCACTAAAGAACCTACAGAACTAAAACTCAATATAGAATCTTTTAACTTATAATCTACCAGGTCTTTATAAATAGCATCGTTAGCCAATAAGGCTTCATCTACAGAATTTCCATAAGCCGTAACGTATATTGATTTAGATGCCATATTCAATAAGGTATCTAACTTCTTTTCTGTCTTTTTTAAGGCTTCCGTTTGATAATTCATTTTTGAAATATCCTGATCAAAAATCACATTACGATAGGTAAAAAGACTGATTACAAAAACAATTAGCAATCCGAAAACCAACACCTTGTTATGTTGAAATTTATACCTTGCCACCTTATCAACAAGTGTTGCTTTTGAATGCCTTTTTTCTGTTTTAAAACGATACAAATGTGGAATGAGCAACAACGCAAAAACAGAGGCACTTAAAACACTAACCGAAGCAAATATTCCTAATTCTTTAAGAGCTTCTGACTTTAGAAATAATAAGCATAAAAATGCCATGGCTGTGGTAATACTACTCATTAAAATGGGCTTGGCAACATCTTTATACAATTGCTTTACATCATTATTATTTCTAAAATGAGTGAGTATATGCAAGGCATAATCTAATGTGATACCTAATAAAACAGAACCTATACCTAACGAAATGGCAGAAATCTGACCTTTTACTACATATAAAACAGCTACCGTCAATAAGGCTCCGAAAATAGTGGGAATAAAGAGAATAATGGGAATTAACAACTTTCTATAAAAGAAAATTAGTATCAATACCAATACCGATAGTGCAATACTTATGGTAAATTGAATGTCATTTTTAATTTGTGAGGCGTTAGCTACCGCAATTACTGTAGAACCATAATATTCACTAGAAACGGACGCACGGTACTTGGCATTCAATGCCTCTTGAATACGGTACAATTGCTCTACAAACTCTGTGTTATTCGCGGTTTCATTGGCTGCCAATTCTGGCACAATAAACAGTAAAAGGTTTTTATGGTCTTTACTGACTAAAAACCCGTTGTGTATTTCAAAATTGTCGTCTACTTTTAATTGTTCTAACTTTTTTAAGCCTAGAAAAGTAATGCCTAATGGATCTTTTAAAATGGTTTTTTTTGCAATGATTCCGGTTGGAGAAATGAGCGTTTTGTAGTTTGCTTTGGTAATAGCATCAATACTATCTTTTTGCAACCGACCTTCAATCTGTTCATAATCAGCATCAGTTAAGAACAATGGTAGGTTCTGATTGATAAAACCAAGGGTTTTATCAATGGCGTCATCTCCTATTCTACCCTGTACTTCTTTGATAAATTCGCTGCTTTGTTTTTGAATGCTATCTATATATTCACTGGCATAAGCAGTTAATTCATTAACATCAGCTTTATTTTTAGCTTCAAGATAAACAATGATTTTATCGGCAAATTTTACATTATGCAGGACTTTATTAGTGATGTCAGATTTTTCAGAATTGGGTATTAATTTGGTTATATCTTCTTCAAATTGCAGTTTAGAAGCTAAAAACCCTAGTAAAAATAGTAACAACAAGAAGATACTGGCAAAGAGAATCTTTTGTTTTTGCAATACACGATACGTCTTATAAAAGAAATTATCCATGTTTTACTTTCTTTTTGTTACCCGTTTTAATCTGTAAATAAATAAAGCCCGCTAATCCGAAAAGCACAGCCATAATAAAAGCTAAGGCAAAACTCCCCACAATGTATTGGAAAAGATAAACCCCAATTTTAAAATTTTCATCAATTTGATGTAAATCTAAGCTTCTTCTTCCCAACATAAAACCACCCAACTTTAAACTTCCATAAAGAATGAAAGGAATAAAAATAGGGAAACTAACATTTGAAAAGGCAAAACTAATGACCTTATTTAATTTTAAGGCTGCTGCTACTACAATGGATAAAATAGAATGGAATCCCCAAAAAGGTGAAATTCCAATAAAAGTACCGAGAGCAATGGAAAGTGATTTTTTTATATTAGAATCTTCGCTCCCAATTAAATCTTCTTTAAAGAATCGTTTGAATCCCTTTTCTTTGAATTTTCTATAAAAATCGCGTGGTTTAATATACACAATAGCGATTGTAAACAACCATGTATTCATAGCACTAATACGTACAAAGTCCTTGAAGGGTCTGTAATGTGAGACACGCTCATCAGGATCGTATAACACACGAATGGGTATGTTTTTAACTTCAATACCATTCCACGATGCTTTTACAATCACCTCTACTTCAAACTCGAATTTAGTACTTAAAAATTTTATTTTGTTGATCTCCTTAACGGGATACAATCGAAATCCCGATTGTGTGTCTTGTAGCGTAAAACCTGTTTCTGCCCAATACCAAAAGTTAGAAAACTTATTGGCAAAGCTGTTTTTTCTGGGCATGCCTTTGGCGTTCAAATTCCGAGCACCAATTAATAGTAAATCTTTTGTTTCAGAATTTTCTAGCTCTTCAAGAAATAGTGGAATATCATCTGGATAATGCTGTCCATCAGAATCAATAGAAATGGCATAATCAAAACCTAAGGCTTCTGCTTTATGCAACCCCAAACGTAAGGCGTTGCCTTTTCCTTTATTTTTTTCTAAATGTATTTGGGTGAGTTTCGGATAATGAGTTAGAATCCTTTTAGTTGAATCCGTTGCACCATCATTTATGATAATAATTTGATTGGTGTAATATAAAACACCTTGAATAACACGATCTAACGTAGCTTGGTTGTTGTAGGTCGGAATTAGGACACAACAATTAAAATCGGTTATTTTTTGAGTTATTTTCTCGGGATTTTGCACGAAACGTTAAGGACTACATTAAAGCTTCGAAATTACAGTTTTTTCTTCGGTTGAAAAAGCATTGGATTGTGAAACATAGCCTCTAATATGTTTCTTTAATGCGGCATTCCTTATATGTGGCAATTGACTATAAATAAAGGTTTTATCTTCATCTATATTGGTTTTGTATTTTAATATTTTTGGTGAGTTCTCTTGAACACTTAAACGAATGAGTCTCAATTCAATGTTATTTGTATTATTTGCAATCACCGTTTCTAACATTGCCGCTCCCTTTTTAAAATACTCTTTTTTGTCTTTTATTTTAGATTCAAATTTTGCTTTTACCGTTAAAGAAGCTGCTTTATAACCCACCAGTGTTGCATCATCGGTAACCTTAACACTTTCTAATTTTTGATAGAAGTCCTTAGCGACTTCCTCAGAATTTGCAGATTTTATATAGAGCTCGCGAATTTCTGCAACCGTAGGTTTAATTGTGATTGCTATAAAAAATGATAAGTATAGTATTAATTTTGTCATGTTTTTACTTGTTGTTTTTTACTACCCCTTAATAGACATTAAACTTTTACTAGCATCACTCGGTTCTCGATACGATGCTTTGTCTTCTCAGGAGCCCGAATATTTCCATTTGCATCACTCGAACGGACGAGAAATGTACTAACGTCACTTCGAGTGTTTTCTTCAATGCGATAGCGTTGAAGAAAATGTATCGAGAAATCGCTATTATTAAACTTCTCTATAAAGACCATTAAATTTTAAAGCTACTGTGTCGCCCATTTTAGTAATGTTCTTTACTTTAAATTTACCTTCCTCTTCAGTGATATTCAAATTTAATACCAAAGTGTTATTTTCTTCAGGATTAATCAACGCCATAAATTTAATATTGCTCGATTTTTCCATAAACAACTTTTTCTCCAACGCTTTTTCCGTCAATTCTTTGATGATTTGAATCATGCAAACACCAGGCATTACTGGATTACCAGGAAAATGACCATTAAAAATATCATGATCTTTATTTATGAAAATTTCAGAAACCAATTGACCTTCTGTAAATTCAAAAGACTGTATTGTATATAAATTTTTGAGTAACATTTTATAACGTATTAATAGTTGGTAAAAATAGAATTTCTTTTTGAATAGAGATTGGTTTGTTGATTTTTAAGAGCCCTTACTCCTACAAAACTTCAATCTTAATTGTATCAGTTCACTAATCAATACGCTTCAATTTAATTTTTAGCTTCATATTTTTATGGTCTATTAAAATGTTTTCAGCTATTTTACCTTTCTTACTCTCAAAGGTGAAAATAATTTTTTCTTTGGATTTAGAAGCATGTAAAATGCGTACCAACTGTTGGTTTTTCTTACTGATATAATAGTAACTAAATCTTTTATTATCAACTAATTGAAAAATAGTAGCTGCTGTGGTTCGATAGGCTTTATCAACTCGAATTTCTTCTTGGAGTAAAATTTTAAAATCCTTTTTTAAGGTATTGATGAGTATTTTCTTATTAAGATCATCCGCGATAAAGTTAATGGTAAACACATCATTTTTAAGTTCCATATCCATCATTTTAGAACCAAATTCTGTGGCAAAAACGACTCTATGATGCTCAGTTGCTAATTTTTTAATGATTAAAAGACCACCAAAAGTACGTCCATACACTTCAAAATTTGCCTTATAAACATAATCTTTAGAATAATCTGCGAAATAAGGATTTTTATACTTTTCTACTGAATTTTCCACAAGCACAAAATCTTTTGTAGAGGCTACAGTACAAGAAGTGAACAGTAAAATTACGATAAAACTAATTCCTAAAAACCTCATCTTTTATCACTTGATTTTCTTTTCGGTTTTTAAATACAATTTGTGTGTAATCATCAGAAGGTTCTATCATTCGCACCTCAACCACCGTATGTTTTTGAGTATCGAAATGCAACACAAATTGTTTGATGTATTTTTTAAGTTCCTCATCTTTAGAATCAAACGTAACAATATACGTTTCAGCGTTTTTGGAGAAATTCATAGTAAATTCAGCAGCATCAAACATATCACCACTAATACTTTTTACAATGAGCTGATTCAATTTTTTAAACAATTGGTTAGAGCCGATATTGACATCGCTCTTTTTCCCCTCGTCATTAATTAACAGCTTGTCTTCCTTGAAAATAACGCTGTACTGAAAAGGACTTGTATATGACCATTTTACCAAATTTGGCGACTTAAATAGCATTTTTCCTGAAGTTTTAATGTCATTTGACAAAAACTCCATGTGTTTGTATTGATCAAAATCGCTACCGATTGTCTTTGTTTTTTGGGCAACTGCTTTTACACGTTGTTTAAAGTTTGTAATTTCTTGAGCAGTCATCGCATTTTGTGCGAAGCTTGCTGTTCCAAGACATAAGAAAAGGATAAGTATTAATTTAGGCATATGCTTCAATTTCAAATAATTCATCTACCGTTACGGTTTCATAGTGATGTTCTTGTAAAAATAACAATAATTGTTCCAAAACCACAACGGTTCGTTTACTAGAATCATGTAATAAAATAACATCACCAGCTTTTAGGTTCTTTGTAATTCTATTTAGAATCTTTTTGGGTTCTTTTATTTTTGTATCGAAAGACCTCACATTCCATCCCACAACTTGAAGATTCGTTTGTTTAATTGCGTTTTTTATGGCAGGATTAGTAACTCCAAAAGGGGGTCTAAACAACTTGCTATTCACTTTTAATAAATTGTAAATCAATTTATTAGTGCTAATTATTTCTTCAACAATTTTGTTCTTTGAAAAAAAATCAAAAGTATTAGAATGACTGTAAGAATGATTACCAACGACATGTCCTTCAGCAACTATTTGTTGCACTAATTTGGGGTGTTTTTCTATGTGATTTCCAATACAAAAAAAAGAAGCTTTGCTATTGTATTTCTTTAAAACAGTAAGGACTTGAGGTGTAAATTCTGAATTCGGCCCATCATCAAAAGTAATGGCCACTTGTTTTTTACTAGTCTTCGGATTTGAATTTAGAGCATTGACATGATAGTTCCATCGCATATGAAATGAACCTATACAAGTTACAATCAACCAACATATAAAAAGAACAACATATAAAAATTTAGGAAGTTCAAATGACAAAACAAGCAACACCAGTATAAAAAAAAAGCTATTTACTCTGCCAAATTTTAACATGACTGTAATACTACTAAACTGTGGTTTTCGCCTCTATATTGATTATAAAGAAGTACATTTTTGTAGGTCTTTTTAGGTTGGTCATTTATTTTAACCAAAGTAGGAATCTCTTGTTCCTTAATTATTTTGGAAGCCAGCCAAAATCCAAATGCAGAGGCTGTATTAAATTCTCCAGACAAATGTTTATAATAAACTTGCTGTGTTTTCTTAAAGAGACCTTCTTCTATCGTTTTGTAATACGAATCGAAAGTAACATCGCCATTATTACCCAAAACAACAAGGTCTATATCATCAATAGACAATTTATTTGCTTCTAAAAATGTTTTAATTCTAGATTCTAAATTCTCTTCACTAAGTTGACTATATATTTCAACATCCACTAATTTTGCATAGCTATGCTCCGTTTTTTCATCTGACAATGTACAAAATATGGCTCCTTCTCCGAAGATAGAACCGTCTGTATTCGAATGAATTAAATCTGCACTACCTACTTCTTCTTTTTTAATGTGACCAATCAAACGATGCAAATCATTGGTATGTTTACCATGTTCATCTACACCACCAACCAAAATAGTTGATGCCTCATCTTCATTAAACTTCATCTGAGCATCAATAAGACAAGATTCAAAAGAAATTGCGGAATGTACATAGGTAAAGTTATAGGCTTTGCATTGTAAGCCTAAGGCTATTTGAGCACCAACTGTATTATGTGTAGATTGAATAAAAGAAGTAGGGGTTAAAAATTCTTCATCATTATCTATTATGGCACTTACAAATTTTTCAGAATCTTGTAAACAGCCCATTCCCGTGCCTGTAATTATAGCATCAGGAACTTCTACATGAGCATCTTTTAACGCTAAACTTGAAGCCACAACACCCATTTTCACACCTTTTGCCATTCTTCTCGCTGCTGCAGGTGGAATATACTCTTTATAATTAGGGTTAATAACCGGTAAAATATTAGTGTCATAAAAGACAATATCATCTAAGAATCCACTCTCAGTAGTTTTTTGTGCAGAAACACACCCCAATCCATTGATATAACAATTTTTCATTTAGTTTTTTGAAAAAATTAAGGTTGAGCAATTTCCACCAAAACCAAAAGAATTAGAAAGCACATAATTGATAGGCTTCTCTTTTACTTCGGTAACGGGTACAATGCCTGTTTCAGCAATCGCTGTATTGAAGTTTAAATTCGGAAAAATAAGATTGTGTTGAATAGCTAATATAGAATACACCGCTTCTATTGCTGCCGCAGCAGCCAATGTATGCCCAGTAAATCCTTTTGTTGAACTTAAATCAGGAATTTTACTTCCAAAAACACGTTGTATAGCAATACTTTCCGATAAATCGTTATTGGGTGTTGCTGTGCCATGGGCATTTATATAATCTATTTGTTCCGGTAAAATTCCCGAAACTTTAAAAGCTTTTTGCATGGCCAATGTAGCTCCTTCACCATTATCAGATGAAGCCGTTTGATGAAAAGCGTCATTCGCATTTCCATAACCGGAAACATAAGCCAGAACTTTTTTATTTTCTTTTGCAACTATTTCATCAGACTCTAAGACTAAAAATGCAGCCGCTTCACCTAAGTTCAAACCTGTTCTATCATTATCAAAAGGTTTACAGTAGGTATCTGACAAAATCATCAAGGTTTTAAATCCGTTGATGGTAAATTTCGATAAGCAATCTGCACCGCCTACCACTACTCTATCCAATTTACCGGCTTTTATCATTCGAGCACCTAGCATTATCGCATTTGCAGATGAAGAACATGCCGTACTAATTGTCGTTACAAAATCGGTAATTCCTAATTGTTCTGCAATTTTATGGGTAGAATCACCCGCATGATGACCACCAATATATTTGTGATTGGTTTCATCTTCTAAATATTGGTAATAATACTTTTCGGTCATGTCCATACCTCCTACACTGGTAGCAGATATTAAACCTGTACGACAATCATTAATATCAGAAATCCCAGCATTCTCAACGGCTTGTTTGGCTGCAACTACCCCCAACAGAGCTGTTCTGGAATAATTTTGAGATTCAGGTAAACGCAATTGCTTTATCAATTCTTCGTTTGACAAATCAATTTCACCGACCATAATTTCGTCAATATGACGTGTTTTTATGCTAGAAATTTTAGAGATACCGTGCTTACTTTGCAATAAAGCATTCAAATTCTCTTCAACTGAATTACCAATTGAAGAAACAATACCCATTCCAGTAATGGCAACTCGTTTAGACATTTATTTTGTTCTATTTGCAGTAATATAAGTTGCCATAATAGCAACTGATTCAAAAATTTTCTTTCCCTCTTTAGGATCGGTTAATTTAATACCGTAATCCTTATCTAACATTACAATTAACTCTAAAGCATCAATAGAATCTAATCCCAATCCGTCTCCAAAAAGAGGATCATCATCTCCTATTTCTTCGATTGAAACATCCTCTAAATTCAATTGCTCTATAATTTTTTCTTTTAATTCTAATTTTAATCCTTCCATCTAATCTTTATTTTTATAAAGGTTTTTTAATTCGTTAGTTGTATGCTTCCTCTGTCCTTTCTGGGATACCATATACATAAAGCAATCATAAGCTTCTCC
The DNA here is from genome assembly GCF_003449015.1 of Aureibaculum luteum. Classification (GTDB taxonomy): domain Bacteria; phylum Bacteroidota; class Bacteroidia; order Flavobacteriales; family Flavobacteriaceae; genus Aureibaculum; species Aureibaculum luteum. Next base: position 31,810 of record NZ_QRGD01000006.1, read on the forward strand.
ATCATAATCTACCCATCCGCAAAGCACACTTTCTGCTTTCTCTTTTTCTAATAAGCTACTTGCATATGCATGCAAAAAATCAGCATTAAAGGCGTCAAAGATAAAAAAAGCATTCTCACTTTTTAACTGATGTTTAATACTTATTTCGCCAATAGTAATATTAGGGAGCGTATATACAAATACAGCGGGACTCGGATAATAACTTTCCTTGTCTTGAATACTCCCTTGATGTTTCCTATCTGTATCTAAGCTTGAAGCCCTGTTTGTCAGTACAATAGCAACATTATCATCAGCGTCAATTTTAGTTGCATTTAACACATATTCAGCTCCCAAAAAGGCTAATTTACTTAAGTTATCCATTTTAAAAAATTTTGAATAACTTAAATTCAATTGTTTATACCCTTTTTTAGAAAAATCAGCAAATTCACTATTGGAATCCTCTTTAAATATGAGTTCTCCATTCACCGAAACTGTGTTATTCCTTATATGGCAATAGTTTGATATGTAATTTTCTATTTTCAAATTAATGCACTTTTTTAAAAATTACGGCTGTATTACATCCGCCAAAACCAGATGCTGTTTTCAAAAAAGTTTGCAATGGCTTTTTTATATTTTCTTTTATTACATTTATAGATTGAGAAACGCCAAGTTCATCAAAACCATAAGAAGCATATAAGGTATTATTAAATACCGATTGCATTCCGACTATGGCTTCTAGCAAACCAGATGCTCCCAGCGTGTGGCCATAATATCCTTTTAAACTATTGACGGGCACATCACTTAATTCCATTCTATTAATAGCAATGGCCTCCATTTCATCATTATAATTAGTAGCTGTACCGTGTGCCGAAATATAATCTATGGTGCTCGTTTCTATCGTTGCTTCTTTCAGAGCAGATTGTATGCTTCTGTATAATCCTTCTCCAGTTCTTGATGGTCCAGAAATATGATTGGCATCATTACAAGAGCCATCTCCTAATATTTCTACTGCGTCTGGTGATAGGTTTTCCTTTTTGGAGGTTACCAAAACCGAAGCAGCAGCTTCTCCAATATTAATTCCTGTTCTATTTTTAGAAAAAGGTCTACAAGGAGCGTCGCTTATAGCTTGAAACGATTGAAATCCTGATAAAATAAATTCAGAAACAATATCTCCACTAGCAATAAGTACATTATCATACACACCAGACTCAATCATTCGTTTTGCCACTGAGACTGCTAAAATTCCGGATACACAAGCGTTAGAGACTACTATCGCTTCGTTTTTAAATTCGAAAAATTGTTGTATTTGCTTCCCTAATTCAGCCAAATATGCACGTTTTTTTGGGAATTGAGAATGGGTATCTAAGACATCTACATTTCCTTTTGTCGTTGAAATGATAAGTCCCGTTTTAGCTGTGATTTCTAAGTTAGACTGCTCTAAAACATCATTTAAGGATAAGAACATCATTTTTTCTAAACGCGTAAAATCAATACTACTCCCTAATTTTTGAAAAGCAGCATCTAATTGATCTGTTTTTATCAAAGAGGAATAAAAGGGTGTTTGTAACACCTTTTTGTCATCTATTTTTTCAATACCAGAATTCCCTAATGAGATATTCTCAATATTCTGAGCCGTAGTAAAACCAAGACTTGAGATGATATTATTGTATGAAAGATAGGTTTGAGACACGCTTTATCGCTAAATTATTCGTTGCAAAAGTAATTAAAAGTATTTTGTTGAAACACACAGTTAAAATTGAATTCTAATTTATTTTAAAAAGTCAAGACAAAGGTGGTATTCTTATCTGGAACAGAATGCACCATAAGGCTACCACCATGCAGCTGCATAATTTGTTTAGAAAGGCTTAAACCGATTCCCGTTCCTGAATTTTTCGTTGTAAAAAATGGAACAAAAATTTCTTCTATAAGTTCTGGAGCTATACCAGATCCGTTGTCAGTAACAGTAATGTATTTTTTGTTTGCGTTGTTAATTCCTGCTGACATTTTAATAATGCCGTTTTCCTTATTCTTTAAAGACTGTAAGGCATTTTTAGCTAAATTTATCATTACTTGTGTAATTTGCTTACTGTCAACAAACAATTCTAAATTATCAGGACTAATGTCTAATTTTATTTCTACCTTATTATTGACACCATCTTGCTGCATTAAAACCAATACCTTACTTAGTAACTTCTTCGCCTCAACAATTTCCTTATCAGGTTCTGGAACGCTCAATAATGTTCTATACGACTGTACAAAACTCATTAAATCGTTACCTTGCTCTTTGATAACCTCCAGTCCTTTTATTGTATTTTCAATATGCTTTACCTCAAAGGTATCTGCATTAACCATTTTATCGTCTTTTTTAAAATACCTTAAAATTGACTCTGAAATTGAGGTTATGGGCGTAATGGTATTCATAATCTCATGAGTTAGTACGCGTATCAATTTTACCCAAGAATCCGTTTCCTTTTCGTCCAACTCCTTATTAATATCTTGAATTACTACCAACAAAAGCTCTTGTTTGTTAATATTTATTGAAGTCGATTTTATAGCTAATTGGGTTTTCTCTCTTTCATTTGTGAGCTGATATAATTTTTGATCAAACGGTTTTAAATCCTCAAATAACGCATACAATCCTTTATCAACTTGAGCCAATTGTTTTATATGATTCAGAGGTTTATAATTTAATAATTTTTCAACGGTAGGATTAGAAAAAATAATATGTCCTTTCTCATTAAAAGTTAAGATTCCAATATTTGAATGCTTTAAAATTTCTTGATAATATTGTTCTTGTTCTTGTTTTTTTAGATGCACGTCTTGTATCAAAGCATTAACTCTATTCAAACTCTGATTTAAGCTCTGAAAAGACTCAATAAGGTCTTTTTCTGGAAAATGTAATGTAAAATCTTCATTTTTAATGGCATCAAAAAAGTAGGCCAATTTCCTATTGATATTATTAATATAATAGACCAATTGCCATGCTTGAAAGCATAAGAATCCAAGCATAAAAAAACAAACTACATAATACCCTTTTGTAAATAAGAAAGCGAGACCTAAAGCGGTAAGGGTTATAAAAGTTACCCTTAAAATAATGTGTATATAAAAATTTCTACTCGCCATTAGTTGTCCATTTTCTTAATCTTGTTGTACAATGTTTGTCTAGATACCCCTAATTGATTTGCGGCTGCACTATAATTACCATCATGCTTATTTAAAGCATTAGAAATCATCACTTTCTCCATTTCTTCTAGGGTAGCTGTAGTCGTTTCGTTAGATGGTATCGTTTTATTTGACCAAGAAAAATCTGTTGGCTTTAACACATTGCCATCACATAAAATAACAGCTCTTTCCATGGCATGTCGTAATTCGCGAACATTACCAGGCCAACCATAGTCTTTAAATTTATCTTGGACCATGGCATTTAATCTCAATCCTTGCTTTCCATATTTAGCCGCAAATTTATTTAAATAAAAATCAGCCAATAACAACACATCATCATCGCGTTCTCGCAAAGGAGGCACTTCCACATGGATTGTATTAATTCTGTACAACAAATCTTCACGAAATATGCCATCTTTCACCATTTGTTCCAAATTGCAATTGGTAGCACAAACTAAGCGAATATCAACTGAGATTGGTTTATTAGACCCTACACGTACGATTATTCTATTTTGAATGGCCGATAATAATTTAGCCTGTGTTTGTAGCGATAGATTTCCTATCTCATCTAAAAATAATGTTCCACCATTTGCAGCTTCAAATTTACCTATCCTATCCTCTTTAGCATCTGTAAATGATCCCTTGGCATGCCCAAATAATTCACTTTCAAATAAAGTTTCAGATATTGACCCCATGTCTACATTAATAAACACTTCATTTTTACGAGGCGACATTCGATGTAATTCTCTAGCTATTAACTCTTTTCCTGTACCGTTCTCTCCAGTTATCAATACATTAATATCTGTAGTAGCCACTTTTCGAGTAAGATTTAAAACGGACGTAAGAGCCTTTGAATTACCAATAATATAATTTTTATCTTGATTGATAAGTTGTTTTAAACTACTCTCTTTTTCTTTTAATTGATGGACTTCCTTTTGCGATTTACGTAATAAAAAAGCCGATTTTACAGTGGCTAATAATTTATCATTATTCCATGGTTTTAACACAAAGTCAGCGGCACCTTCTTTCAAGGCTTTAACTGCTAAATCTATCGCTCCATAGGCTGTCATCATGATTACTGAAACCGCAGGTGATTTCTTTTTAATTTCTTTTAGCCAGTACAAACCTTCATTACCAGAATTAATACCTGCAGAAAAATTCATATCTAATAAAACAATATCAAAGTCCGTAAGATTCTTAAGCGATGAAATCTGATTCGGGTTTGAAAGTATTTCAATACTTTTATATTCAAATTGCAACAATATTTCTAAAGCACTTAGCACGCTTTTATTATCATCTATTATTAAAATTTTTCCATCAGTCATCTTTATTAGTTTAATATTTTTTAAATGTACAAACAAAGATTTAAGTTTTTAAATAAGTGTAAAATTTTTTTACACTTATTGTCAAAATATTTTACAAATAAATTACAACACAAATCATAAAAAATCATAACACACTGATTTACATTTAAATAAAAACATGGCACAACATTAGTATACCTTTTGGCATCATATAAATAAAAGTAGTTTTCTAAACTTGAATATTAATTAAACATGACCCTTAAAAAACATATATTTTTTTTACTTTTCGTTTTAATAGCCAACACTATTAGTGCACAAAAAACTTGGACATTAGATGAATGCGTAGCCTATGCCGTTGAGCACAACTTAGCATTGAATAACATTAAATACAACAGTGATTCTAACAAAGAAACGTACAAGCAGTCTATTCGTAATTTACTACCTAATTTAATTGGGTCATCAGATTACAACATACGTTATGGACGCTCGGTTAATGGTTTTACCAATGACATTATTAATACCGACTTTTTCTCTAATAATTATTCTTTAAGCTCTTCAGTAGATATATTTCAAGGGTTTCAAAAACTAAATTCCATAAAAGCTTCTAAATTTCTCTACAAGGCTGCAAAGGAAGATGTATTACAAGAAAAATATTTATTGGCTTTTAGGGTAATGTCTGCCTTTTATGACATTCGCTTTTATGAAGGATTATTACTTATTTCTGAAGATCAGGTAAAAGTCTCTGAAACCAATTACAATTTAGTAAAGCGTAAGGTAGAATTAGGTTTAAAGGCTGGTGCTGATTTATACGAAGCAGAATCTGTATTATTAACAGATCAATTGGCGGCAACACAAAGTAAAAATAGTTTAGAGACTGCCCAATTAAAACTGATTCAAGAAATGAATTTAGAAGGTCAAACATCTATCACTATCAATACAGCATTGGACGAAATAACAGCAACAGAAAGCAATTCTCCAGTTACAGACTTAGATACTATTTATAACACAGCAACTAGTTTTATTCCTTTTATTAAGGCTGAAAAGTTAAGAACAGAGGCTGCTAAAAAAGAAGTTGCTATTGCACGAGGTAACTTATACCCTTCCATATCTTTATTTGCAGGATATGGAACCGGCTATTACGAAACTAATGTTGATGATACCGACCATATTATTCCATTCAATACTCAATTTAAAGATAATGCTTCGAGGTATGTCGGGATCTCTGTAACTGTTCCTATTTTTAACCGTTGGTCTGGTCGTTCAAATATAAAACAACAAAAAATTGAACTTCAACGTGCCCATAATAATTTAGATATACAAAAACAAGAATTGTACAAGCTGATTCAACAATTAGTACAAGATCAAAAATCATTTACTGTAGAGTCTGAGCAAAGTACTAAAAAAATGAAAGCCCAAGAGTTGACATTTGCCATTGCACAAAAGAAATATGAAAAGGGGATGATAAATGCCATAGAATTATATCAAGCGAAAAACTTATATACGACTTCTCAAAATGAAAACTTACAAGTAAAATTACAATTGAAAGTCACTGAAAAAACGCTTGATTTCTATAAAGGATTACCAGTTTTTGATAGTATTGATAAAAATTAAAAAAGTTATGAGTTCAGAGTTAAAGAAGGTACGAGGTACGAAGAAAAAAGTTTGAAGTCTTAAGACTGGAGATGGAAATAAAAAAAATTAACGAGTAACGATTGATGATTAACGATTTTTGAATTTAAAAATAAAATATAATTGTGAACGATTGGACCTTAAGATGTCCACGTATTGAAATAAAGATTAAGCCAAAAGAAACAAGACTAAAAATTAGAGAAATAACGATTAAACAATAATAATGGATATAAAACTTGAAAAGAAAAAAGGATTAAGACCAAAGCATTACGGATATATCGCTTTAGGATTACTCATAGCATTTGCAGCATGGAAACTGATTTTTAGTAGCTCAATGTCTACTTTTAGAACAGAGAAAGATAAATTATCTATTGCGGAAGTTATGCAAGGTAAATTTGATGACTATATTACTATTAATGGTACTGTAGCTCCAATTTCTACGATATATATGGATGCTTATGAAGGTGGCCGTGTAAGTGAAAAATTGATTGAAGAAGGTACCATGGTTAAAAAAGGAGACATTATTCTGAAGCTAGAAAACATGAACTTATATGAGCAAATTTTAGCAAGTGAAAGTAATATGGCTTTAAAGGAAAATAATTTACGATCTACAAAATTAGAATTTGATTCACGTCAAGTAAGTGGTAAAAAATCGTTAGCTACAACGGATTATGACCTTACCAAAACAAAACGAAATTTTGAACAAAACGAAGCCTTGTACAAAGATGAACTAATATCAAAAGAAGAGTATTTACAAACTAAAGAGAACTATGAACTTGCGATAAAACAACAAAAAATTGTAAAACTACAAACGGAGCAAGATGATAAAATGCGGATCACTTCATTATCTGGTTTAGATACCGATTTAAAACGTATGCGTAAAACCTTATCTATGGTATATGAACGTCTAGATCATTTGAATGTACGTGCTCCTGCTGATGGACAACTCGGATTTTTAGATGCTGAAATTGGACAAAATATTGGACAAGGAGAACGTATTGGACAAATAAACGTATTGACTGATTTTAAAATTGAAGCTACCATTGACGAACACTATATTGATCGTGTAAAACGTGACTTATCAGCTAGTTTAGAACGAAATGGTAAAGAATTTCCATTGCGTCTTAGAAAAGTATATCCTGAAGTTAGAAATGGGAAATTTAAGGTAGATCTTGTTTTTACCAACGAAAAACCAGAAACGATTCGTGCAGGTCAAACTTATAATATCAAATTGCAATTAGGAGCCTCAAGTGACGCACTTCTCTTACCGAAAGGTAGCTTTTTTCAAAGCACAGGTGGGCAATGGATCTTTGTTGTAAATGATAACGACGAAGCCATTAAACGTACCATTCGCATAGGAAAACAGAACTCAAAATATTACGAAGTGTTAGAAGGATTAGAACCTGGTGAAAAAGTAATCACTTCTAATTATGATAGTTTTGGGGAAGCAGAGCGAATTGTTCTTAAATAGAATAGAGAAAATATAAATACAATGCTTAAAAATTATTTAAAAATCGCGTGGAGAAACCTTGCTAAAAACAAGATGCATTCATTTATAAATATCATCGGGCTTACCATTGGTTTATATGCAAGTATGCTGGTGATAACCGTGGTTATTGACGATCTTTCTTATGATATACAATGGAACAAGGCTGATCGGTTGTATCGTGTGCTAACTAAGTTTGATGGTGGTGGTGAAAATGACAAATTCCCACAAGCAATGACTGCTTTGAATCCTGCAATGAAGGAAAATTTTCCAGAAATTGAAGCGGTTTCAAGTGTTTATATTTCTGATCTTGAATTAAAAAAAGAAAAGATATCATCAGAAACTATAAAAGTGACCAGTATTGAAACCGACCCTGAAATATGGAAATTATTCGACTTTAACATTTTATTTGGAACACCGAAAGAGTTTAAAGAGGGAAAGGATAATTTGGTCATTTCCGAAAGTTTTCAAAAAAAGTATTTCCCTGGAGAAAATCCTGTAGGAAAAATTATCTATCATTTACCTCCTTATCGGAATGAGCCAATAGAATATGAAATTACAGGGGTTATCAAAGATATTCCATCAAACACGCACTTAAGAGCCGATGTAATTCTCATAAAACCATCAAGAATAGAATCTTTTGATCAGAATTGGCATACTTTTTCATTCTATTATACGATTTTGAAGCCAGGTACTGACGTAAATAAACTTACGACCAAAGTGGACAAATGGTATGCTGGTCTTGTAAAAGAAGAAAAACCTTCTACATTCGAATTTCAACCTATTAAAGATGTTTATCTACATTCTCAGTTTGCCGATTATCAGCCTGTTAAAGGGGACTATAGCACTATTTTTATACTAAGTGGAATTGCTCTTTTATTATTGATTATTGCTTGCATCAACTTTATAAACCTTACAACGGCTAGAACAGTATACCGAATGCGTGAAATTGGGGTTCGAAAAATTTTGGGTGCTGGCAAACGCAATGTGGTTTTCCAATTTTTAACGGAATCTTTACTTTTTTTTATGATTTCCACAGTTTTTGGAGTATTATTTTATTTCGGTTCGCTTCCATATATTGAGCGTTTCTTAGGCAATAATTTAACAATAACATTCGTAACCGTAAAATATTTATTTGTCATTGTTTTTTTGATCATAGTTGCTATAAGTCTTTTAATTGGTTTATACCCAGCATTTGTCATTTCGGGTTTTAAACCTATATCTGCTTTAAAAGGAACTCTTGGTTCGGGCAATAAAAGCAGTGGTAATTTTGTGCTTAAAAGTTTAGTAACTGTGCAGTTTTCTATATCTATTGCGGTACTTATCGGATTGATAATCGTGCAACAACAAGTAAACTTTATAAATACTAGAGATATCGGTTATGATAAGGACAACCTTATCGCTATTGATTTTGTATCTTGGAATGGAAAAGGAGAAAGTTTTAAAGTTGAATTATTAAAACTACCTTTTGTTAAAAACGTAAGCATCACTGATTGGATTCCAAGCCGTGGTGCTGGATCTATGGGTTTAAACATCAAGGATCCAATTAATGAAAATAAGCAAATAGCTATAAATGTTATACAAGGTGATGCCGATTTGCCTACAACATTAAAGCTGCATTTAAAAAAAGGAAGATTGTTCGATAATTCTTTTCAATCTGATAAAATGTCGTGGGAAGGTTATTCTCTCAATGCTAAAGAAAAAGATTCTGCCAAAGCTCTTCGTTCTTCTTTAGTTACGGCATATACTGCAAAAATACTCCAAGTTAACGATTTAGATATTGAGTTAAAGGGAACTCAAACTAGCCCGGTAGGATTAATTGATAATTTCCATAATGAATCCCTAAAAAACAAATTGAAACCAACCATAATTTTTGCCACTGCACCTTCAAAATATTCAGGTATGTTAATACGTGTAAATCCTAAAAATGAAAGAGAGACACTATCAGCAATCCACAACGTTTGGAAGCAATTTTTTCCAAATAGAGTATTGGGTATCAATTGGGTGAACGATTTACTTGAACAACAATACAGCAAAGAAGCCAAATTTAGAAAATTGTTTGTATTCTTTAGTTTGATAAGTATGTTTCTAGCCTTATTGGGTATTTTTGGATTGATTGAACATGCTGTTGCAAGAAGAATTAAAGAAGTTGGGATACGAAAAGTACTAGGAGCTTCGATTAGTTCTATCATAATTTTATTTTCAAAAAGCTTCTTAAAACTGGTGGTCTTGGCGGTATTAATAGCCACCCCTTTTGCCTGGTACGGTGCCAGTACATGGCTTCAGGAATTTGCATATAAAATAGATATAAAGTGGTGGGTTTTCGCCATTGCAGGAATTATTACAATAACAATTGTGCTTCTAACATTGATTTTTCAGACAACAAAAGCGGCTATTGTAAATCCTGTAAAAAGTTTGCGTAGTGAGTAAATAATTATAAATAACAAAAAATACACCCCGCCCTGCTTTGCGGTACACCCCTCTAGGAGAGGGGAATTAAAACAAAAATAAAATGATAAAAATCCAAAATTTAAAAAAGAGTTTCAGAACCGAAGAAGTTGAAACATTAGCATTGAATGACGTCAACTTGAACGTAGCTTCTGGAGAATTTGTTGCCATTATGGGACCATCTGGTTGTGGTAAATCTACCTTGTTAAACATCATTGGTATGCTCGACAACCCTACCGAAGGTAGCTACAAATTCAGCGACCATGAAGTTGGAGGCTTAAAAGAGCGTCAAAGAACTGAATTACGTAAAGGTAATTTAGGATTCGTTTTTCAAAGTTTTAACTTAATTGATGAACTTACTGTTTATGAAAATGTGGAGTTGCCTTTAATTTATTTAAAAATGAATAAAAGTGAACGCAAGCAAAAAGTAATGGCCGTGTTAGAACGTATGAAAATAGCACATCGTGAAAAGCATTTTCCACAACAACTTTCCGGTGGTCAGCAGCAACGTGTGGCCATTTCAAGAGCGGTAGTTACCAACCCTAAATTGATTCTTGCCGATGAGCCTACAGGTAATTTAGATTCTAAAAACGGGATTGAAGTAATGAATTTACTAACGGAATTAAACCAAGAAGGAACTACAATTGTAATGGTAACTCACTCTGACAGAGATTCTCATTATGCACACCGAATTGTAAATCTTTTTGACGGTCAAATTGTAACAGAAAGTCAGAATAGAGCTATGGAAGCTAGAGTTTAAACATTATTAATCAATTTTCAGCTGTTTCATCAATACAAAAAAGAACAATCATGTATAAAAATTATCTAAAAATAGCTTGGCGGAATTTAAAGAAACAACCTTTCTTTACCTTTCTAAATGTCTTTGGTTTGGCTATTGGGATGACAGGTGCGATTCTTATTTCACTCTTTGTACATGACGAACTGAGTTTCGATAAAATGTTTGCAGATTCCGATCGAATCTATCGTATAGATACAGATATAAAATTTGGCGGGGCCGAAATGGAGTCCGCACAGGCTGCGGCACCAATGGCCAACGCATTGCAAAATGACTTTGCACAGGTTAAAAACACGGTTAGATTCAGAACTAAAGGAAGTATGTTGCTTCGAAAAAGTGAAACCAATGACAATTCAAAAGAGCTTCAAACCACATTTGTCGATTCCACTTTCTTTGATATGTTTGGTATTCAACTACTTTCGGGTGACAGAAAGACTGCCTTGACTCAGCCTAATACATTAGTTTTAACAAAAACTGCTGCTGAAAAACATTTTGGTATAAAAAATGCTATTGGCCAAAACCTCCTGTTGAATAATACCGACACCTATACCATAACTGGAGTTATAGATGATTTACCAACGAATTCTTTTTTGAAAGATTATTCTGTTTTTATGGCAATGGCAGGTCATGTTGCCTCAAGAGAGAATAATTGGGGCGGTAACAACTTTTATACCTTTATAAAACTGATACCGAGTGCAAATGCCGACGATATAAAAATACCTTTAGCAAGCATGCTCGAAAAATATATGCTGCCGTGGGCACAAAAATATTTTCCAGGCATGACTGGAGAATCGTTTGCCGCAGCGGGCAATTCAATCAGATACCATACTATGCCATTAACGGATATTCATCTGTATTCTGCACGTGAATCTGAGATGAGTTCCAATAGTAGTATGCAAAACGTATATATCCTATCATTTATAGGATTGTTCCTTATTATTTTGGCGTGTGTAAACTTTATGAACCTTTCCACTGCTCATTCCTTAAAAAGAGCCAAAGAAGTAGGCGTAAGAAAAACGTTGGGGTCTAATAAAACAGAACTGATTCAACAATTTTTAATTGAATCTGGACTAATTGCTCTAATATCGTTATTATTGGCCGTTGCCTTATCTATTACTGTACTCCCTCTTTTTAATGAACTTTCAGGTAGAGCGATTTCATTACCATTTACAAATCCGATTTTCTGGTTAATACTCTTCGTGGCAACTATTATTCTAGGACTATTTTCAGGAAGCTACCCTGCCTTTTTCATGTCTCGATTGATGCCCGTAAAAACCCTTAAAGGAGGGAGTCATACCAGCGTTGGAGGAGGAAATATTCGGAATGCTTTGGTTGTATTCCAATTTGCCATTTCCGTTTTTCTAATTGTAAGTACCTTGGTCGTATTTCAACAACTTAAATTTATACAAAGTAAAGATCTTGGTTTTACCAAAGATCAAGTTTTATTGATCAATGACACGTATGCAGCAGGTAAACAGGTAAAAGCTTTTAAAGAAGAAGTGGGTCGATTAGGCCAAGTACAAAGTTCTACTTTTAGTAGTTTTTTACCAGTACCTTCATCTCGTTCCAGTAGTTCGTTTTTTGAAGAAGGAGCCATCGAGCAAGATAAAGCCATTCAAATGGGCACCTGGTATGTGGATGAGGATTATATACCTACCTTAAGTATGAAGCTTATTGCCGGTCGTAATTTTGACAAACAGCACCTCACGGATTCAACCGCAGTTATTATTAATGAATCTACTTTAAAAAGATTAGGTGTAAACCCCGAGGCGGCACTTGGGATGCGTATCTCAGAAGAAATTGAAATTGAAAAATCCAAATTCTTTACTGTAATAGGTGTCGTTAAAAATTTTCATTTTGAATCTTTAAGAGAAAATATTAATGCTCTTGGCCTTTTTCTAGACAAATCAACAGGAACTTTAGCCATAAAATTAAAAGCTGGAGATTTTAAACAAACCATTTCAAGCATTGAAAGTATCTGGACTAAATTAGCACCAGGTCAACCTTTTAGTTATCGTTTTATGGATGATGCTTTCAATACTAGCTATGATGCTGAACAACGATTAGGTCGAATTTTTATGGTATTTACTATATTATCCATCTTTATTGCCTGTCTTGGTCTATTTGGTCTTGCAGCATTTAATGCTCAAAAACGCACAAAAGAAATTGGTATTCGAAAAGTATTAGGGGCTAGTATTAGTCAAATAACCTATCGCCTTACTACTGACTTTCTAAAAATGGTAGGTCTTGGTATATTAATTTCACTTCCATTGGGCTGGTATACTATGAATAAATGGTTAGAAGACTTCTCGTATAGAATAGAAATTAGTTGGTGGATATTGGCATTGGCTGCCTTTTTGGCGATAGCAGTAGCTATACTAACAGTAAGTTATCAAAGTATAAAAGCCGCAATTACTAATCCCGTAAAAAGTTTAAAAACGGAATAGGATTGAACGTATAAAAAAGGTCTAGTAGACCTTTTTAGTGAAGGAGCCTGCAAGCATAGGGCAGTTTAAAAACAATTTTAAAATTTAATAAAATTATGAAAAATAAGAATCTTAAAACCATCCTAGTTTTAACCGTTCTATTTCTAGGTTTGAGCAATGCAAATGCTCAATCAGAAACAAGAACTGTCAAACCATTTGATAAGATAGTTGTGAGTCCACATATATCAGTAACTTTTATTCAAGGTGATACTGAAAGTTTACAAATAGAAACCATTTCAGTGGACAAAAATAAACTGAACATTGAAGTCAAAGGCAAAACTTTACGTATTTATTTGGAGGGAGCGAAAGAAGTTACTGAAAACGAAAAATATTATAAAAACGGCAAAAAACGTACACGTTCGTTGTACAATGGAACGATAGTTACGGCAACTGTTACCTATAAACATATTGACGAATTGTCATTACGTGGCGAAGAAAAATTCACATGTATAAGCCCTATTGATCAAAAAGATTTTACCTTAAAAGTTTACGGAGAATCTGAAATCACAATCAATAAAGTAAATCTAAAAACATTGCAAACAACAATGTACGGAGAAAGTTATATCGTTATCAATGAAGGATCTATTGACCGACAAAAAATAACAGGCTATGGTGAAGCAAAAATAAACACCTTAGGTGTCGTAAGCAATAGTACTAAAATTACAGCTTACGGAGAAGGTAGTTACCGAGTGAATGTATCTAAAGAATTAAAGGTAACCGCATATGGTGAAACCGTTGTAGCCTATAAAGGAAACCCTAATGTAAATAAAGGAATTGTAATTGGTGAAGCTACTATTCAGAAAATAGCTGAGTAACCCTAAAAACCGAAGAAAATTAAAAAAAAATAGAGATTCAATTGAACAAATTCCCTTTTTCACGGGAATGATATAAAACTAAGCATGTTAAAAAACTACATAAAAATAGCTTGGAGAAATCTTTGGAAGAGTAAGGGCTATAGCTTTCTCAATATTTTCGGATTGGCCATAGGTATCACCTGTGCTAGTTTGATATTATTATGGGTTGAAGACGAATTAAGTTTCAATACTAATTTTCAAAACCAAGACCTTATTTACTATTTGCCTACTAATCAGCAATATGAAGGAGAGTGGCGTACCTTCTATCAATCTACACCTGGACCTCTGGCCGAAGCCATGAAAAAAGAGATTCCGGGTATTATAGGTAGCTCTAGATCGATGGGCAATCAACTCCTATTCACTATCGATGAAAAAGCAATAGGTCGATATGGAAGGTTCGCTGATCCAGATTTTTTAAGCATTTTCGACCTCTCTTTTATTGAAGGAAATACTAAAGATGCCTTTAAGGAAGTCGATGCCATCGTCATTTCTAAAAAAACCGCAACTGCCCTATATGGCCAAGGCACATCCGTTTTAGGTAAAGTTATTCGTGTAAACAATGATACCAATTACACAATTTCAGGCGTTTTTAAAGATTTGCCGAATAATGTTAGTTATGGTTTTGATTGGGTTGCCCCTTTTGAAAGATTTGCTGCCGATAAAGATTGGATGAAAGAATATGGGAATAATTTTTCCGACACTTTTGTGGAGCTTTCTGCTGAAGCCGATTTTCAAGTAGTAGATGCTAAAGTACGCAAAATGCTTCCTGAAAAAACAGAACATGAAGAAACCTATGCTTTTTTACATGCAATGAAAGACTGGCACCTGAGGTCTAATTTTGAAGGTGGAAAAAATGTAGGAGGTCAAATTACGTATGTACGGTTATTTACCCTTATCGCTATTATCATATTGGTAATTGCCTGTATCAACTTTATGAATCTTTCCACCGCAAGGAGCGAAAGAAGAGCAAATGAGGTTGGAGTACGAAAAGTACTAGGTTCTGATAAAAGAAAACTTATTTCCCAATTCATGACAGAGGCTATAATAACGGCAACCTTGGCAACCTTAGTCAGTATAATTTTACTTTGGATATTAGTACCACAGTTCAATATTCTCGTAGACAAACAATTAGTTCTTAGACTTTTCAATAGAGAACACCTAGTTCCATTAATGGCAATTACTATCGTTTGTGGTCTTCTTGCTGGTTGGTATCCCGCTTTTTATCTATCCTCATTTAAACCTGTTGATGTACTTAAAGGTACGAGTGTAAAACAAGGGGGAGCTTCGCTAATTCGAAAAGGTTTGGTGATTACCCAGTTTACGGTTTCCATAGTTTTCATTATAAGTACCATTATAGTTTACCAACAGATAAAGCATGTAAAAGACAGGGATATGGGCTATAGTCGTGAACTTCTAGTCAGAATGCCAGTAAATGGTGATGTAATCAAAAATTTTGTACCCATAAAACAAGATATGATTGCCTCTGGGGCGATCGAAAATGTTGCATTGAACAATTCTCGAATTTTGTCGGGAGGTAATAATGGCTCTGGTCTTCAATGGCAAGGAGGCACCGATACGGAAGATGTGCTTATCTCATTTCGATTCGTAAGTTCCAATTTTTTGGAAACGGCAGGTATGGAAATTGTCGAAGGAAGAGGTTTTAGCAACAGCATAGCAAAAGACAGTACCAATACAATTATTACGGAATCTTTTGCCAAATTAATGGGACAAGGGAGTGCAGTTGGCAAGACGATAACACGAGGTGAAATTTATACCGTCATTGGGGTAGTCAAAGACTTTCTTTATGGAGATATGTATGGTACCAGCGACCCTGTAATGTTTTTCAATTATAACGATTATGCACGATATATGTACGTAAAAATGAAGTCTGATGTGGCAATTGACAAAACACTTGCAGCTATGGAGAATGTAATGAAAACACATAACCCAGCATTTCCATTTGAATTTGAATTCGTTGATGATGCCTTTAATGCAAGGTTCAAGAGTGAAAAACTAGTGGGGAACCTTTCATGGATTTTTGCACTGCTTACCATAATTATTTCCTGTTTAGGACTGTTCGGACTTGCGGCATATACCGCCGAGCAACGTCGTAAGGAGATTGGTGTACGCAAAGTTCTAGGATCAAGTGTCCTTGGAATTGTAACGTTATTGTCTAAAGATTTTGTACGCTTAGTATTGATTGCCTTGATGCTTGCCGGACCTCTTGCCTGGTGGGTGATGCGAAACTGGTTACAAAGCTTTGCTTATCGCATAGAAATTAATTGGTGGGTTTTCGCAATTGCAGGTATGGTCGCGATTTGTATTGCTTTATTGACGGTAAGCTTTCAAGCCGTAAAGGCTGCTCTTTCTAATCCTGTAAAAAGTTTAAGAACAGAATAGGACCGCAGGTATAAAAAAGGTCTAGTAGACCTTTTTAGTGAAGGAGCCTCCAGATCCCGATAGCTATTGGAATGATGCAAGGCGAGTTTAAGAAACACTTTAAAATATAAAAAAATCATGTTAAAAAACTACATAAAAATAGGTTGGAGAAACCTTGTAAAAAACAAGCAACAGACCATTATCAACTTGTTGGGTCTTACCTTAGGCACAGTAAGCTGCTTGACCATTTTACTTTATGTTTTTGCCCAACTTGGCTTTGATGAAGACTTTACGAATGCTGAATCTATTTATCGCGTGGAGACCATAATAGAGAGAGATGGTAAGGAAAGTTTTGACACTGCAGCAGCTTCTCCACCGATAGCCTTTGCTCTAAAAGAAGATTTTGGCGAAGTTGAAGAAGTTACACGGGTAGTACTAACAGATGTTTTTTATAGTAATTTAATCCGTGCCGCAGAAAATAAAGAGTCCTATTATGAGCCAAGAAGCTATATGGCCGACTCTACTTTTTTTAAAATATTCGATTTCAAATTTTTACAAGGTGATATTGAGACCGCTCTAAATGAACCTAACTCGATAGTACTTTCCTCAAATTTGGCCAATAAAATGTTTGGTAATCAAAATAGCATTGGCAAGGCTGTTATTTGGGGTAGCGGTGAAGATGCTCAAACACTTACAGTGAAAGGCGTATTCGATGAGCATTTTTACAAATCGCATCTCAACCCTAATTACATTGTGAGTATGAGTACGCCTGGAATGGGTACATTTGTTCAGACTTTTGAAGATTTTGCCACCAATAATTTTGTGTATAGTTATGCAAAACTTGTCCCTAATGCTGACGCTAACCTATTACAAAAAAAACTACCTGCTTTTATCGATCGTAGAGGATCTAAAAACTTATCAGATGCAGGAATGGATAATAAACAGTTATTGTTAAAAAAGGTAACCGATATTCATTTGTATTCTGAAGGCCGCAAAAATCAAATTGGTAGAATTTCAAATATAACATATCTTTATTTTTTATTGACGTTAGCCTTTTTCATCCAATTGGTAGCCTGTATTAATTTTATAAACCTCAGTACGGCTAGGGCAAGTAAACGTGCAAAGGAAATTGGGGTACGTAAAGTTGTAGGTGCAGGAAAAAAAGCATTAATGCGACAATTTTTAGGAGAATCTCTACTCTTGTCAGTATTTGCAATGCTGATAAGTATTCCTATTACTATTTTCCTATTGCCTTTTGTAAATGAACTTACTCAAGAAGTATTGACTTATTTAAATATTTTTAATTGGAAAATCACAGCTTTATTGTTCGGTTTAGGGATTTTTACAGGATTAGTAGCTGGTATTTATCCGGCAGTAATTTTATCCTCGATAAACCCTATAAAAGCCCTGAAAAGTGCGACTATATTACAATCTGGAAACGGTAACTTCAGAAAAGCATTAGTAGTTTTTCAGTTTGTGGTCTCTATAAGTCTAGTAGCCACGGTTATAGTAGTAACTCAACAGTTTAGATTTACCCAGAACAAAGACCTTGGTTTTAATAAAGAAAATCTATTGGCCTTACGAATAGGTACCAACGAAGCATCAAGTAAGTTTGAATCTATCAAGACTGCATTTTTGAATATACCTGGTGTACTTGAAGTATCCAGCGGTAATTACACACCGTCCGAAATAGTTTTGTCTGATAACGGTTTATACTTGCCTGGTGGAAGTAGAGAAAAGAATACCATCGTAAAACGAAATGGCGTCAGTGACGGTTACTTTAAGACAATGGACATTCCAATCTTAGAAGGAAGAGATTTTCGCGAAGCAGATACTACTAATCAGATAATTGTAAATGAGGCCACACTTAAGGCCTTCAATATAAAACGTGAGGAGGCTCTGAGTTCAAAACTTGTTCAAAGTTTTGGAGATGAAACCTATGAAATGGAAATCATTGGTGTGGTAGCCGATTTTCATTACGCTTCTTTAAAAGATGAAATAGCTCCATTATTTTTGCACAAAGAAAGCGAACCTAATTGGCTGTTCCTTCGCACTGAAACAAAGAATTACGAGCTATTACTTAGCAATTTAGAGAAACAATGGAAAACGACAGTAAACAATGTCCCATTTGATTATAGGTTTGTTGACAAAGAGGTTGAAAAGCTATATGATGAAGAAAAACGACTTGGTGAAATTTCGTTTGTCTTCACTATTCTAGCCATTCTAATTAGTTGTTTAGGCCTCTTTGGGTTGATTTCATATGTAGCCGAACAAAAGAAGAAAGAAATTGGAATTCGCAAAGTGTTAGGTGCTAGTATAAAATCTGTAGTGCAATTATTGACCAAAGATTTTGTAAAATTGGTAGGAATCGCCTTTTTGATTGCCTCCCCAATTACTTATTATTTTATGGAACGATGGCTTGAAGATTTTACATATCGAATTGACATCCAATGGTGGGTATTTGCTCTCGCTGGTGGTTTTGCATTGATCATAACATTAATAACTGTTGGATTTCAATCATTAAAATCGGCCGTAGCCAATCCTGTAAAAAGTTTAAGAACAGAATAAAACTAGATAAATAGACTTATTTAGTCCAACGAACTCAGAAAGTAATCATCATGTGCAGGGCGTATAGAATATAAATAGTAAAAACTTTAATATCATGTTAAAAAACTACATAAAAATAGGTTGGAGAAATTTGAAAACAAACCGAATGTTTTCAATAATTAATATTTTAGGACTGGCATTAGGTTTATCTATAACCATTCTACTTTTTCTTTCTATTACCTATGAGCGGAGTTATAATACCATGTATTCTAATAAAGCAAATATATATCGCGTTCTTGTAAATACTAATGAAAGTTATGACAAGCAAATTTTATGTACGGCTCCTGCTGCTTTAACTCCAGCCATTAAAAATGACATACCCGATGTTAAATATGCCGCCAGAATATTGAAACATGGTTTTGGTGAAACAGCATTCGTCAAAGTGGGCAATACTACTTTTCTTGAAAAGGAATTATACTGGTGTGACCCTGAATTATTTGAGATATTTAATATTAAATTCCTACAAGGAGAAGCTTCTTCTGCCATAACGAGACCAAATACTATTACAATTTCAAAAAGCACTGCCAAAAAATATTTTGGAGATGCTGATCCAATGGGAAAACTTATCGTAGTTGATAGCGATGAAAAATTGGAAGTTACTGGCGTGTTTGAAGACTTTCCTGAAAACAGTTCCTTACACTGTAATGCAATAGCTTCTTTTAGCTCCACATTCGCTTTTAAGAATCCAAGTTGGGGAAATTCTAGTTTTGAAACCTACTTACAATTAAATGAAAACATTTTACAAGCAAATACAGAAAGTCAATTACAGTCGCTTTTAGATAAGAATGTAGATAAAGAAGGGCAATGGTTTCACTTTACGTTACAGCCCTTAGAAAAAGTTCACCTTTACTCTGCTGACTTTTCAAATTCTTACAGTAAAAGAGTCGGAGATATTGACGAAATAAACAACCTCTCTTTTTTAGGAATACTCATATTATTGATTGCCTGTGTTAATTACATGAACTTAATGACGGCAAAGTCTGCAAAAAGATCCAAAGATGTTGGAATTAATAAAACGTTAGGAGCCTCCTTTAAAAGCTTAATAGCTCGGTTTTATGCTGAAACAGGAATTATAACCTTATTAGCATTAGTAATTGGTGTTTTTATAACTGTAGTATTCATTCCACTTTTTAATCAATTAACGGCTCAACAATTAGAGGTTTCATTGCTATTTAAGCCGCAAGTCCTAATAGGTATACTATTATTTTGGGTAATTGTCACTTTAGTTGCAGGATCTTACCCCGCATTTTATCTTTCAAGTATTTCTCCAAACTCAGCTTTAACCTCAACAAAAAAGGACGGTTCAAGTATTATTAATATTAGAAAAGGTTTGGTGGTATTACAATTTGCAGCCTCTATAATTCTAATTGTTGGGGTACTCGTAATATATCAGCAATTACAATTTATGCAAAATCAAAAATTAGGTTTTGATTCAGATAATGTGGTCGCTATTTCTACAACAGCAGTTAACGGTAATGACAAAAAAGAAGCTCTAGTTCAAGAATATGAATCGCTGAGCATGGTTTCTAATATTGCCATGGCACAGGGTTTTCCTGGTGTTACCGTAAGTGGTAGAATGTTATTTAAAACTGAAAATGATGAAAGTGGTTTAAAAATTCAAACCAATCGTGCAGATGCTCAAATTATCGATTTATTAAAACTAAAATTAATAGCAGGTAAAACGTTACCGCTGATAAAACAACAAGGTGATACAATATCAGAAGTGGTTCTCAATAAGAAAGCATTGGATTATTTAGGATATACTCCCGAAGAATCGATTGGAAAAAAAGTAATAATCCAAGGTTTTAGAGGTAATGTATCTATTGTAGGTATCGTAGATGATTTTAATTTCGAATCACTGCATCAACCCATTGGAGCGTATGCTTTTCACAACCGAAAAACTGAAGCCAAAAATTTTGCATTGGTACGCTTCAATAGTAATTCTTTGACCAACACCATGGATCAATTAGAATCTAAATTTCTAAAAATAAATCCGGATTCCGCCTTTGAATATATCTTTTTAGATAAAAACATTGAACAATTATATGCACAAGAACGGAAGACAGCAATATTAGGATTCACTTTTAGCATTTTAGCCATTTTCGTTGCCTGTTTAGGTCTATTTGGTTTAGCGGCGTTCACTGCTGAACAACGCAAAAAGGAAATTGGAATTCGAAAAGTATTGGGAGCTACTATCATGGGAATTACACAAATGCTCTCTATGGATTTTCTAAAACTGGTTGTAGTAGCCATTGTAATCGCTTTCCCTATCGCTTATTGGCTGATGCATGAATGGTTACAAAATTTTGCCTATAGAATAGATTTTAGTTGGTATATTTTTGCCATTTCAGGAATTTTGGCAATTGTAATTGCATTAATAACCGTTAGTTTTCAAGCGGTAAAAGCTGCACTTTCTAATCCCGTTAAAAGTTTAAGAACAGAGTAAAACCTTTAAATATCATGTTAAAAAACTACATAAAAATAGCTTGGAGAAATTTGAAAAAGGACAAAACATTTACCCTTTTAAATATTATAGGTTTATCGGTTGCTTTCGGTGTTGCTATTTTACTTTCAATGGCGGCTTTTTTCGAATTATCGTATGATAAATTTCACACCAATGGTGATAACATTTATAAGGTTTATAATGAGATACAAACTCCTAGAGGTCCAGAAGCTGGTACAAGTCAACCTGCTCCATTTGCAAATGCTCTTAAAAAAGAAGTTCCAGGCATTTCAAAAGTTACACGTTATCTACAAGATGGTGCTTTAGTTATTTATAAGGATAAAGAAATTAATATGAGTACCGTATGGGTTGATACTGATTTCTTTACTATGTTTTCTTTTCCTGAGTTTGCAGAAAATGCTGATAATCCTCTTAAAGAACTATCAAGTGTCGCACTTTCTAAAAAAATGGCAACAGCATTATTTGGAGATGAAAATGCAATAGACAAGACCATAAATATCCTTATAAATGGAAAAGAAACTCCATTCACAGTGGCTTCGGTTGTTGAAAACACAAAATCGAATAGCTCTCTAGAATTTGGTTTAGCCATTCGTTTTGAAAACCATCAAAGTTATACTAAGAATAAAGAGGAATGGGATTCTCAATATCACGATGTTTATGTACAATTGCAAAATGAGGTAAATGCACAACAGTTTGAAGACCGTACCAACCCTTTTGTTGATTTGCACTATAAAGAGTCCGTTGAAAACCTTAAACGAGATGGAGCACAACCTGACGCCAATGGTCGCTATTTTACTATTAACCTACTGCCTTTAAAGGACATACATTATACCAACTTTCAAAATGGCTATGCTAAAATAAGTAGAACAATACCCTATTTAGTGCTCAGTGTTGCTTTTTTAATTCTTTTTATTGCTTGTGTAAATTTTATCAACATGAGCATCGCCAAGAGTACACAACGTTTGCGAGAAATTGGAATGAGAAAAACATTAGGAGCACAAAAAAAGCAACTATTTTTTCAGTTTTGGAGCGAAAGCTTAATGCTATTTATTGTATCGTTATTTATTGGTATTGGATTAAGCATTGTCTTTTTAAAGGATTTTCAAGAAATTTTCCGAACCAATGTTACCTTTAGTATGTTTACCAACCCCGTAAACATTGTTCTATTTATAGTTGTAATAGTACTGGTAACGCTATTAGTGGGAGGCTATCCGGCAATACTTATGAGTAAATTAAGTACTATTCAATCCCTTAAAGGCAAAGTGGAAACTAACGGAAAAAATATAGTTAGAAATGTACTCATGGTAGTACAATTTTCAATTGCTATTTTATTAATTAGCGGCACATTGGTTTTATGGAGTCAGTTAGAATTTATGAGGAATAAAAACCTTGGCTTCGATAAATCGCAAGTTGTAGCTTTTCCTATTGAAGGAAAAATGGACAGCCGGAGAGCAGTTAATTTATTACGTGATCAACTTAAAGACAATCCTAATATAATAAGCGTCACTGCCTCAGATAATATTTTAGGATTGGGTAAAGACGGCAGTCAATTCAGTAGTCGTTTAGGCTTTGAATATAAAGGAAGAGTTGTAAAAACAAATATGCTCGTAGTTGATTATGATTATATAGAAACTTTAGGGTTAGAACTTATACAAGGACGAAGTTTTGATAGGCAATATCCTGGTGATGCACTCGGAATGGTAATTAATGAAAGTATGGCTCGCGAACTTGATGAAGAAGATCCATTGAATGCGACCATTATGATGAGTGACAGCACTAAATATCAAGTATTAGGCATCGTTAAAGATTATCACTTTGAATCATTAACCAAGTCTATAGAACCGTTAACATTCTTTATGAATACAGATTGGGATCTGTATTATGCCTATGTAAAAGTTGCTCCAGAAAATTTATCAAAATCTTACGACGCTATTGAACAAACTTGGAAAACGTTAGAGCCCAATGCCAAATTTTTAGGCTCTTTTTTAAATGATAATATTGATCGTACTTTTAGAAGTGAAAAAATTATGGCAACGATGATTACTAGTGGCTCCATTATAGCCATTGTTCTTAGTTGTATTGGTCTATTTGCCATTTCATTATTGGTGGTCGCACAACGCACTAAAGAAATTGGCGTGCGAAAAGTTGTGGGTGCCAGCATCTCTTCAATAACTTATTTATTGACCAAAGACTTTCTTAAGTTAGTGGCAATTGCTTTTGTTATTGCTGCACCTGTCGCCTATTGGTTAATGAATCAATGGCTTCAAGATTATGTATATCGAATTGATTTAAGTATTTGGATTTTTGCCCTTGCGGGATTATTAACAGTATTAATTGCATTATTTACGGTTGGCGTTAAAACTTTAAAAGCAGCAATGCAAAACCCTGTTAAAAGCTTAAAAACTGAATAAAAAGCGAACAGGTAGCCTAAGGCGTTCTTTAATCAGATGATTGTTTTAAGCAATCTTTACTAAAATTGGATTCTATGTTTTAGTAAACGTTTCTATTGAAATATTTCAAAAGAACTGTAAAAATATTGGACACTTTCTGTCAAATTATTTTACATATTAAAAAAAAATTAAAAATTAATTTCTTATAAAAACCTAACAAACAATCGATTAAATATTTGGCACAACTATAGGTATAACAAATTCAGAATACTTAAAGCGACAATATGACAATTGCATACTCTTTTAAAAAAAATTCTATTGTCATTAATAAAACAATTAACCATGTTTAAAAACTATCTAAAAATTGCCTGGAGAAATTTAGCTAAAAATAAAGGATATTCTGCTATAAATATTGGCGGACTAGCCTTAGGCATAGCGGTAACCATAATTATTGGGTTATGGGTTCAGAGCGAGCTTTCCTATGATAATCATTTTGAAAATAAAGATAAAATAGCCATTGTATTCCAATCCCAAACATTTAATGGTAATACGGGCACTGGCCCTGCAATTCCAAGACCTTTAGAAAAAGCATTAAGAACAGATTATGGAAGTAGTTTTAAATATTTAATAATGTCGTCATGGACGAATAAAGTGTATCTAAAATATAAAGAAACCAGTCTTTATAAGTCTGGAAATTATATGCAAAGAGACGCTCCTGAATTATTAAATTTAGAAATTATAAAAGGAGAAAAAGATGGTCTAAGAGAAATAAATTCCATCATGCTATCTGAATCAATTGCAAACGCCCTTTTTGGAACTGAAGATCCTATTGGTAAAGTTGTAAAAGTTAGAAATCAGGACGATTTAGTGGTTTCCAGTGTCTACAAAGACATTCCTCTTAATACTACTTTTAACGACACCTACTATATCATTCCATGGGAACAATATGTGGCTACAAGAGAATGGGTACAAAATTCAGAAGACCAATGGGGCAATAACTCTTTTCAGATGTTTGTGCAAGTGGCTGACAACGTTGATATGGATAAAGTATCTACTACTATTAAAGATGTAAAGAAAACATTAAACGAAGACACTGCAGCGTTCAATCCACAATTGTTTCTATTTCCTATGAAAGATTGGTATTTAAGAAACAGCTTTAAAAATGGTAAAAACGATGGAGGTGGACGTATAAAATATGTTTGGTTATTTGCTATTATTGGTGCTTTTGTACTATTATTAGCATGTATTAATTTTATGAACCTAAGCACTGCTCGTTCAGAAAAAAGAGCTAAAGAAGTAGGTATCAGAAAATCAATTGGCTCTCAAAAAGGACAGTTGATATACCAATTTTTAAGTGAGTCTTTTTTGGTGGTAGTTCTGGCTTTTTTGGTATCATTATTAATAATTTTATTCTCTTTGAACGGATTTAATGACCTAGCAAAAAAAGAGATACTATTTCCGTGGAGCAATGTTAACTTTTGGCTAATATCTTTAGCTTTTATACTATTTACAACATTATTGGCAGGTAGTTATCCCGCACTTTACCTATCTTCTTTCAAGCCTATTGATGTTTTAAAAGGAACTTTTAAAACTGGCAAACATGCAGGTTTACCCAGAAAAATTTTGGTAGTAGTTCAATTTACGGTTTCTGTTGCCTTTATTATAGGGACAGTAATTGTTATGCAACAGATAAATTATGCTAAAAACAGACCTGTAGGTTACGACAAAGAAGGATTGGTTCAAATTCCGACATACAGTCAAGACTTTCAAGGTAAATATGATTTAATGCGAAGCGAATTTTTAAATTCTGGTGCAGTGATTGAAATGTCAGCCTCCAGTAGTCCTACTACACAAATATGGTCAAACAGAAGTGGATATACTTGGGATGGCAAACCTGAGGGGTTTCAAGAAGATCTTGCTTACACAGAAGTTACCTATGAATATGCTAAATCGATTAATCTAAAAATTATAGAGGGACGTGATTTTGCACGTGAGTTTGCTACCGATTCTAATGCTGTTTTGATTAATCAAACCGCTGTAAAATATTTGGGACTTACAAATCCGGTAGGTAAATTTCTCAGAGATGATAGTGACGAAAACCCAAATCCACCATTGAAAATAATCGGTGTGGTAGAAGACATGATTACACAGTCGCCTTATGAACCTGTTAAGCAAGGTGTATATGTTTTTGACAAGCACGGTAATTCTAGTTATTACAATTTAAGATTAAACCCGAAACAAAGTGCCAGTAAAAATTTAGTCACAATAGAAAAAGTCTTCAAAGCACATTTTCCTGACATTCCTTTTCAATATGATTTTGTAGATGCAGAATATGGTGAAAAATTTGCTTCTGAAGAACGTATTGGCACGTTATCAGGAGTCTTTACAGGGCTAGCTATTCTTATCAGTTGTTTGGGACTTTTCGGTTTAACATCATTTGTGGCGGAACAACGCACTAAAGAAATAGGTGTTCGTAAAGTATTGGGTGCAACCATATTTAATGTTTGGAATATGCTGTCTAAAGACTTTTTAAAGTTGGTTATAATTTCCTGTTTTATTGCAATACCCATAGCATATTATGTAATGAACGGATGGTTAGAAGCCTATCCGTACCGTGTAGCTTTAAAATGGTGGATTTTCGTATTGGCAATACTAGGTGCATTATTGGTTACTATACTAACGGTAAGTTTTCAAGCTATAAAAGCAGCAAAAGCGAATCCTGTTAAAAGTTTACGAACGGAATAGAGAAGTCAATTCGAGAAAAAAAAATGATTATAAAATTGAAAAAAATCCACTTTCTCAGAAATGGCATAAAGACTAAAAAAAATGTTTAAAAATTATTTAAAAATAGCATGGAGAGGTATTAAAAAAGACAAACTTTTTGCCTCTATAAAAATAGGAGGTTTTGCAGTTGGGATTGCTGCCTGTTTGCTTATTTCACTCTTTATAATAGATGAGCAAAGCTATGATAAACATTATAAAAGTAAAGATCAAATATATAGAGTACTCGTAGCGTTTCCTCACGAAGGAGAGCTACTAAAAAGTGTTCATTTTCAATTACCATTTGCAGAACAATTACAAAGTGATTATCCTGAAATAGAACTTGCCGGAAAATACAATGCAGGAGAACTATTTGGTGCTGGTAAAAAAACCATACAACTACAAGATGAATCTCAAAATTATAATGATGACGGTTTTATTTTCGCAAGTCAAGGGTTATTAGAAGTATTAGAAATAGCTTTTTCACAAGGAGAAGTAAAAGATGCCTTAACACAACCTAGTAGTTTGGTAATTTCTAATGAAAAGGCCTTAAAGTACTTTCCAAATGGAAATGCTCTTGGTCAAACAATTATATTAGACGGTAACACTAAAAATCCATACAAAATTACTGGTGTAATGGCCAAGCGTAGTTTTAAATCACATTTTCATTACGATTTTCTAATGACTATTGATGATAACCAGATGAATTGGATCAATAACAATTATCTCACTTACATCAAAACTTCAAAAAATACGGATATAACTACCCTTGAGAATAAAATGTATTCCATAATAACCAATCATATGGTACCTGCATTAAAAAAACGAGGGTATAATACTCATTTGGAATCATTAGAAAAAGCCAAGTTTTTATTACAACCCGTAGCAGACATCCATTTAAAAACTGATTCTGAATTATTTGATCATCTTAGTCATGGTGATATAAGATTTGTATGGTTGTTTGCTGCTATTGCAGGATTTATATTACTATTAGCATGTATCAATTTTATCAATTTATCAACGGCTAAATCAGCCAATAGAGCTAAGGAAGTTGGTTTACGTAAAACCGTTGGTGCTTTCAGAAATAGTTTGGTATCCCAATTTCTATCAGAATCAATTTTATTTAGTTTAATATCATTTGTAATCGGTGTGTTTCTCGCCTGGTTATTATTACCCATATTCAATTCAATAGCTGTTAAAACTATAGAAATGCCTTGGAATGCTTGGTGGTTTATCCCAACAATACTGACTTCTGCCCTATTAGTAGGATTAATCGCAGGACTCTATCCTGCCTTTTATTTATCTTCATTTAAACCTGCTTTAGTTTTAAAAGGAAATATGAGTATTGGCGGTAAAAGCGTGAGACTACGCAGCAGTCTAGTCGTATTTCAGTTTGCTACTTCTGTAATTTTGATCATTGGAACACTTGTTATTTACAAACAAATGGATTTTGTATTAACCAAAGAATTAGGCTATGAAAAAGAACAAGTTTTAGTAATAGAAGGTACTTCTGTACTAGATAGTAAAGCGGAAAATTTTAAAGAACAGCTTTTGCAATTACCATCGGTAAAATTAGTAACTAAAAGTAACTATTTACCAATTGCAGGAACCAAAAGAAATGGTAATTCATTTAGAAAATCTGGAGTAGGTAATGAACAACAGGGAGTCCCTTCGCAAATTTGGCGGGTAGATTATGACTATATTAAAACACTAGGAATTAAAGTTATTGATGGGCGTGATTTTTCAAAAGAATTTTCTTCAGATTCAATAAACTCAATTATTATAAATAAAAAGATGGCGAGTGCACTTGGTTTAGATACCCCACTTGGAAAACAAATTTCTAATGGTTCAGATTGGACTATTGTAGGAGTAGTGGACGACTTTCATTTTAGATCTTTGAAGGATAACATTGAACCTTTAGCTCTTGTTATTGGCAATGACATCGGTGCATTTTCAGTTAAATTGAATTCAGGAAATATTTCTGAAGCCATAAGTTCTATTAGTTCTGTTTGGACCAAAAATGTACCTAACCAAACCTTTAACTATAGTTTTTTAGATCAAAAATTCGCACAGATGCATGAAGACGTTAAGCGTATGGGGAAAATATTTAACAGTTTTGCTCTATTTGCTATTTTAGTAGCCTGTCTAGGATTGTTCGGACTCTCTGCTTTTATGATTGAACAACGTAAAAAAGAAATCAGTATCAGATTGGTCTTGGGTGCACCTTTTAAAAGTATATATAAACTTTTAACATTAGATTTTTTAAAATTGATTTTCATTGCCATACTTATTGCTATACCCATTGGATGGTATATGATGAGTAAATGGCTTGAAGATTTTGTATATAAAATAGATATTGGTTGGGAACTATTTTTAGGAGCAGGTGTTATTGCCTTACTCATTGCAATTTTGACTATTAGTTATCAATCCATCGGAGCCGCTCTGATAAAACCCTTAAAAAGTTTAAAAACAGAATAAAATAAAGCCCGATAAAGTTAAAAATGTAGTACTAAATTTAAACAGATTCCCGCCTTCGCGGAAATGACATAAAAAAACAATTATGTTTAAAAATTATTTAAAAATAGCATGGAGGAGTTTGCAAAAACACAAGCTCTTTGCGGCAATTAACATTGTTGGATTGGCTATTGGCCTAAGTGCTTCTTTTGTAATTGGAGCCATCATTTTTTACGATTTCACTTTTGATAAATTTCATGTAGATGGCGATCGTATTTATCGCATTACAAGCGACTTTTCTTCCTCTGATGGAGTGTTTTACAATCCAGGTGTAGCGGTTCCATTAGGTACCACTTTAAATGAAAACACACCCGGTTTAGATGTTGTTGCTCCAATCTTTACAACCTATCCTCTTCACATTAAAAACAGCAGTGCAGATAAATTATTTAAAAATCCAAAATTTGTAATATACACTGATGGCAGTTATTTTAAATTATTCAACTATAAGTGGCTCGCAGGTTCTCAAGTTAGTGTATTAGAAAACCCAAATGAAGTAGTGTTGACGGAAAATAGGGCAAGAAAATATTTTCCGAATACAGAATTGAATGAAATTATAGGTAAAGACCTTATCTATAATGATACTATTCCCGTTAAATTAACAGGCATAGTTGCTAATTTTGAGGAACGTACCGATATCGTTTTTGAAGAATTTATTTCTCTGAAAACAGCGAATCAATCTGACATGACCAGTTCAATAAAAGATAGTAACTGGAACAACACAAACTCCGCATCGCAATTGTTTATAAAACTATCAAAAAACACTAAACTTAGCAATGTCCAATTAGTATTAAACCAACTTGCAGTTGAACATAAAGATCCAGATGAAGCTGCTTTTGGACAAGAAAGAACATTTCATTTACAACCGTTAAGCGACTTGCATTTTAATTCAAATTATTACACTTTTGATTTTAGTGAAGGACAAGCAAGTAAGTCTGTTTTGATAAATTTAGCTTACATCGCTTTATTTTTACTTTTACTAGCTTGTATTAATTTTATCAATTTAAATACTGCCCAAGCAACACAACGGGCAAAGGAAATTGGAATACGAAAAACCTTAGGGAGTTCTAAAAAACAATTAATAATTCAATTTTTAAGTGAGACTTTTTTACTTACAATTTTTGCGGCTTTGGTTTCATTATTCCTATCATTTTGGCTGTTACAAGTATTTTCTGACTTTATACCCAAAGGGATCAGTTTTGAATTATTTTCAGACCCATTGGTAATAACTTTTATGCTACTACTACTAGTTGTAATCACTATTTTATCGGGCTTCTACCCTGCTTTAGTCCTATCACAATTCAAACCTATAGCCGTTTTAAAAAGTCAAATTTCACATAAAGGTGATAATGCTTCACTACGAAAATACTTAACTGTATTTCAGTTTGTTATTGCACAAATTTTCATTATTGCTACCCTCCTCGTAAGTAAACAAATTCACTTTTTAGCATCAAAAGATATGGGTTTTAAAACAGAAGCAGTTGCTTCTATCAGAACTCCATGGGAAAGTCCTGAGATAGAAAAACGCATGTTGTTAACGAGTAAAATTAAGGCTCTACCAATCATACAAGCTGTAAGTTTAAGTGGTAATACACCGGCTTCATTCAGCACAAGTTCAACCAATGCCACATTTACTAATGGAGACAATGAAATTAGAACACCCTTGCAATTATTATATGGCGATCAAAATTATTTAAAATTATATGACATTGAAATTTTAGCTGGTAGAAACCAATTAAATGACAGTATAAGTGAGTATGTAATTAATGAAGCGTATATGAAAAAGTTGGGATTTGAGAATCCACAAGACGCTTTAAATAAATCTGTAAAAACTGGAGATGAATCGCATCTGATTGTTGGCGTAATGAAAGATTTTAATCAACGATCATTAAAAACGGGAATAGAACCAATGGCATTTTTAGGAGCAAATGTGTCACGTTTTAACACCATTCATTTTTCCTTTCTGACTAAAAATTCTGATAAATGGTCACGAAGTATTTCACAAATAGAAAGTGCTTGGAAATCCATATATCCCGATTCGGAATTCAAATTGACTTTTATGGATGAAACCATAAAGCGTTTTTACAAACAAGAACAGAAAACATCCGTTTTACTTAACTGGGCAACCGGATTATCTATTTTAATAAGTTGTCTAGGTTTATTAGGTTTAGTAATTCATACTACACAACGAAGAACCAAAGAAATAGGTATAAGAAAAGTATTGGGAGCATCACTAACCCAATTGAACTTTTTATTATGTAAAGAATTTATACTCCTTGTAATTATAGCATTTGCAATTGCTGCACCGGTTGCCTGGTATGGTTTACACAACTGGCTAGAAGGCTTTACTTATAAAACAAGTATGAGTTGGTGGGTATTTTTAATAAGTGGATTCATTATGATTTTAGTTGCTATCCTCATCATGAGTATTAAAACCTTATCAGCTGCTAATAGTAATCCTGTAGAAAGTTTAAAAACAGAATAAAAAAATATTATGTACAAACTATACTTTAAAATTGCACTAAGATATTTACTTAAAAATAAGCTCTATTCGTTTATAAACATTACTGGCTTAGCTATTGGTATTGCCTCTTTTATTCTGATTATGCTTTACGTAAATTACGAAATGAGTTATGATAAGTTTGAGGGGTCAGAGAATGTATATCGTGTCTTTATGGATGCCAAAGAAGGTGAGACCTTCGAGCCTTCAGATGCTCAAACTGCAAATCTTATTGGCCCAACTTTAAAACGGGAATTCCCTGAAGTTAAAGAGCAAGTTCGATTGTATCGTTTTGAAAAGATTACTTTTAAAAGAGATGAAAAAGTATTTGAATCGAACAAAGGAGCATTGGCAGATGCTACCTATTTTAAAATCTTTAACTATCCTTTATTAAAAGGGGCAAAAGAAACTGCCTTAGCAACTCCCAATACGATCGTGTTAACCAAAGATTTCTCAAAAAAAATATTTGGTAATGAAGACCCTATTGATAAAACCATTTCTGCCTTTTACAATGGAGAAGAAGCTTTATTAACAGTTAAAGGTATTTTAAAAAACATACCCGATAATACCCATATGAAAACCAATTTTTTAATCTCTATGGAGACTTTTGCAAATTGGTGGGCGTCAGATGATCAGGTAGCACCAAATTGGGGACATTGCAATTTTTTTACCTATTTAAATGTAGATAAGAAAGCGAACTACAGCTTACTTAAAAATAAGGTAATTGCCTCTGACTTTGAAGATGACCCCGACGAAAGGTACAATATAGAACCTTTGGAAAGCATTCATTTATATTCAGATAAACCATATGAAGCGGAAGCAAATGGTAGTCTCAGCAGAATTAAATTTTTGACAGCAATTGCATTTATAATTCTCATTTTATCATGGCTTAATTATGTTAACCTTTCTACTACAAAATCGTTAGAAAGAGCAAAAGAGGTAGGTATTCGTAAAGTTGCAGGTGCACAAAGAATACAACTCATTTTTCAATCGTTATCGGAATCGATTATTCTAAATTTTATTGCAATTGTACTAGCTGTTATATTGACGGTTTTTATGCTTTCTGTTTACAATAGTATAACGGGTAGCCAATTAGTCTTACAATCTTCAATGATTACTCAGTTTTTACCTATTATCGGAATTCTTGTATTGGGTATACTACTTGCTGGACTATATCCCGCAATTTTATTAAGTGGCTACTCCCCTTCTAAGGCTTTAAAAGGCAAAGTAAGAACATCGGCAAGCGGTTTAAATATCCGTAAAGGATTAATTATTCTACAATTTATGGCCACCATTATATTGTTAATTGGTACCATTGTCGTAACCAAACAAATTGATTTTTTACAAAAGCAACCCATTGGAGCTAATTTGAATGAAACCATTAGTTTTCAAGGCGAATTTCTTTCTCAACTATCAGACTCGTTGGTCAGAGACAAATACAAAACACTTGAAAATGAATTAAAAGCATTTCCATTCGTAACTGCTGTTGCCAGAACGCAAACCTATCCTGGTGGAGGTTTTGACGAATTAAATTCTTTCGTTGGTCTTACCTACCCTAATGGAACTGAAGACAGCAGAAAAACCTATTACGGCTATGCCACACAACCTGAATATTTTGATTTATTAGATATCAAGTTTCTTGGCGGAAGTACTTTCACCAACAATGCAGCTGGTCAAAGTAGGTCAATCATTATTAATGAATCCGCAATGCGAGAAATGGAAATTGCAGCTCCAAGTGATGCTATTGGAAAGGTTGCCACATTCTTTGGCATCAATTGGACAATTTCTGGTGTGGTAGAAAATTATCATCATTTTGGATTGAAAAGTTCTGTATTACCTATGATTATAATTCACGATACAAGCAGTAATAATTTATTAGTAAAATTTAATAACAAGGTGTCTTCTAATTCAGGATATACGGCAGCTATCACCGATATTGAAAATAAATGGAAACAAGTTTTTCCGCAAAGCACTTTTAATTATACTTTTTTAGACAAAAAGTTTGAGGCACAATATAATGAAGACAAAAAGTTCAGCTCTGCATTTCAAATTTTCACTATTCTTGCTATCTTAATTGCTTCCATGGGGCTT
Source organism: Aureibaculum luteum (assembly GCF_003449015.1). Taxonomy (GTDB): domain Bacteria; phylum Bacteroidota; class Bacteroidia; order Flavobacteriales; family Flavobacteriaceae; genus Aureibaculum; species Aureibaculum luteum. The sequence continues at coordinate 65,656 of NZ_QRGD01000006.1, forward strand.
TTTGGATTAACTTCCTATACGTGTATACAGCGTAAAAAAGAAATAGGCATCCGTAAAGTAAATGGTGCAACTATTGGTCAAATACTAAAATTATTAAATCAAGATTTTGTAAAATGGGTTGGAATTGCATTTATAATCGCCGTACCAATTTCGTATTACGCCATGAACAAATGGTTGGAAGGTTTTGCTTTTAAAACAACCATCAGCTGGTGGATATTTGCCTTAGCGGGTGTTTCAGCATTATTGATTGCTTTACTAACCGTAAGTTGGCAAAGTTTTAGAGCAGCAGTGGCAAATCCGGTGGAAGCTTTAAAAGATGAGTAAATTTTAGAAAAAATTAAACAGATCTCTCGTACCACGAGATTACAAAAAAAGATAAAAAATGTTACTACAATTAAACAAAATTTTTAAATGGGTAAATTCGGGTGGACAACGGGTCTACTTGTTAAAAGATTTCAACTTAGAAGTTGAGGAAGGAGAGTTTATTTCTATAATGGGACCTTCGGGTTCGGGTAAATCAACCTTGCTTAACATTATAGGCATGTTAGATGGTTTTGATGAAGGTGAATACAACTTTATGGATGAATCTGTTCATACCTTAAAGGAAAAGCATCGTGCGAACTTATACAAACAATACATTGGTTTTGTTTTTCAGGCCTATCATTTAATTGATGAATTGACGGTTTATGAAAACTTAGAAATGCCTTTATTGTATAAAAAAATAAGTGGTTCTGAGCGAAAAGCTCTTGTTGCAGATATGCTAGACCGATTTAATATTGTGGGTAAACAAAAATTATTCCCTATGCAGTTAAGTGGAGGTCAACAACAATTGGTTGGTGTTGCCCGTGCATTAATTGGGAATCCTAAATTAATATTGGCTGATGAACCTACAGGAAATTTAAACTCCAAACAAGGTGAAGAAATTATGGAAATTTTTAAGCAATTAAATAAAGAAGGAGTAACTATAATCCAAGTAACCCATTCAGAAAAAAATGCTGAATATGGTTCACGAATTATTAATTTATTGGATGGTAGAATGGTTTAGGTTTCGACTCCACTCAACCTGACAATAATACGTTGCAATTGATGTCTTTTCGAAATATATTAAAGATATATATAATTTAAGCTTTTTCAATCCCTCCGACTTCTGACTGAAATCGTCTGAAGTCACCTCCCTTCGTCTGAAGGGAGGAGCCATTTAGTACTTTACAAACCAACTTTACGCTTCCAATCTTCAAAGAATTTAGGAGCCGTTAAAGCCAAGTCACCATTATCATCTGTAAAAACCTGAATGGTTTCACCCGTACACACAATTTTACCTTCGGGATTAAATATTTTATAGGTGAATATCATTTTTGCCGCTGGTGAATCTACAAAAGTGGTTTCTATGGTAGCAATATCACCATATTTTAACGGTAATTTATGCTCACAAGAAGATTTCACTATCGGGGTTGCAAAACCATTTGCTTTTACATCTAAATAAGAAATTCCATGTGACCTTCCGAACGCCTCTCTACCGTCTTCAAAATAGGTAATATAATTACCATGCCATACAATACCAAGCGGATCTGTTTCATTAAAACGAATGCGTATTTCTGACGTGTAAGTGATACTTTTCATTAGCTTATGGATTGTAGTAAATTTAATACATTTTATTTTCGTTTGCTGAAGTTTTTGGTATTTGCTGAATCGCATCCCAATGTTCAACAATTTTTGCGTTGGCATCAAATCTGAAAAAATCCATCGTAACGTACTCATCATTATCAGGCCATATTTGGTGCGTATGTAATGCAACCAAATCATTTTCAGAGATTACGCGGACAAATTCAATTGATTTCTTAGGATATTCTCTTTGCATGCGTTCAAAATATTCTATAAAACCTTCCGTGCCATTTGCTACATCAGGATTATGTTGAATGTATGCTGCTCCTACATATAATTCTATAGCTTTTCTTGGATTCCCTTCGTATGCCATTTTGTAAAACGCTACGGCATTTTCTTTCATTTTTTCGTTCATAAGATTGTTTTTTTATAGAAATAAAAATACTTCCTATTTTAAATCAAAATATTTAATAGATTCGTAATTAATTAATAATCATGATTTTCTCTGAATTTGTATTCAATTTTGAATACATAGTAACACTATTATTAACTTTCATATTAAACTCTAGAATGAAGCTTGAATTATCTTTAATAATTTGATTTTCCTCGATATTAAATTCTACAATTCCACTACCTTTTCCTTCTCCATCAAAATTAACTTGCTCAATTTCAGTACTAATCTGAAATTTTTCTTTTAAATCAAAAATGGCAATATCCATAATCACACTTCTTAGAGTATAAATTTTAATATTTTCAAACACAACCAAACTGGCCCCATCATTAACTTGAAAAGTCATTGGCATTTTATGTTCAAAGCTATCACCAATTTTCAATGGTTCTTTTGGAAAATCAATATCAGGTTTTACATTTTCTAAAGCATATTTTATACTCTCTTTTATTTTATCATTTATCTTGTCAGAAATTACTTCATCAACCTTAAATTTATTTCTAAATTTATAAATACCTTTTACTAAAGTTCCTGAAAGTACATTTTCAGTTTTATTTCCATTTACGATTGAAATTATTTTACCAAGTTCAATTGTGGCAGGAATTTCATCTTTTTCATTGACTTTTTTTGTAGTTAAAGTCCGTGAGACTTCTGTTGAACTCCGCCTTTCCGTAGTTTTATCTTCTAATAAAGTGCCTTCATTAAAATACTTCATTGTGTCTACTGAAGTCATTATCATGGTCTGATTGTAAGTCTTTTCAGAGTTTATTTTACTCTCAAAACTAAATGATTTTTGCCCAAAGCTAGCGAATGAAGTCAGTATTAATATAACAAAGGAAAATCTCTTAATCATTCTATCAATCATATTGTTAGTAATATTTATTTTACTAAAATCAAACCGCCCGTTTCCTTTTATCATACCATACTGAAATCCCAACTGTTATAATAAAAAACAATAATAACAGTCCAATATCTGGTAAGATTTCTAAAATTCCACCATTACGAAGTAGAACATCATAAAACGCATTTAATCCCCAATTCATTGGTGAAATATTTGATATGATTTGCATAAAATTAGGCATTAAAAATACAGGTACCCAAACACCGCCAATAGCGGCCAAAATAACAACCATAGTAGCTCCTAGCGGAGCTGACTGTTCTGGTGTGGTTGATAATGTGCCTAATAAAATACCAAAACCAATCGCTGCCAATCCTGAAAATAAAGCAACTACAAACAAGGTGAAAAAGTTAGAACCAACTTCAAGAGCATGCAAACCTAACATTGGTAATACATAAACACCTACTGCTAACATTAATAAAAACTGAACTAAACAGACTATTAAATAGGTAATCGATTTTCCACCCAGCACTGTTAAATAGGAAACTGGATTTGTCCGTAACCGAACAAACGTTCCTTGATTTTTTTCTTTTACAATATTTATAGATAATGGAATGACAATAAAAAATATGGCAAAGAGCGTCCACGCAGGTACATTGTGTTGTGTAGAATTGGGTAAGGTTACCCCTCGCCCCTCTTTGGGATTTATTTCTTTAAATGAAACGAAATTATTTTCAGTCAATAATGGATTTTCTTCGTTGGGTTCTCCCTCACTTAATTCCGCTTGAAAAGCTTCATAAATAGATTTCGATTCTATTCTAGAAATCATTTTATCTATGTTGCTCATTACTGCATTTTTAAACGATTTTTGAACAGCAGGATCAAAATATAATTTAATTTCTTTATTTAAGATAACCTCATCGGCAACTTTAGGCTCATCATCTACGCCAAATTCACTGAGAATTTTGGCTACATTTTGATTTACTTTTTTATCTAAGTCGGCACTTAAATGTTGTGGAATAATTACGGCGAGTTGGTATTTTCCTTTCAACACAGCTGTCTTTGCTGCTTCTTCTGTGAAATTATTTCCTGCTTGTTTGGTTACAATTTCAAAGGCATCACTTTTGTTCAGATTTTCTAAAATGGTAGCAGAAATTGCTCCATTATCTTGATCTACAAAAAGAATGGGAATTTTAGCGTCATTTATCGTTTTAAACGAACTGTCTTGAATTAAAGTAATGGTGATTATCAACACCAAAGGCATGACAAAAAGAATAACCAAACCACCCAAATCTCTTGATAAGAGTAACATTTCTTTATATGTAGAACTGATCAGTTTACGCATAATCTCTTAAAGCCTCACCTGTTAATTGAATAAATACATCTTCTAAATTCTGAGCATCATTTGTGTTGTCGATAAGCTCTTTTGGAGTCCCTGAGGCAACAATTGTACCACTATCAATTATTGATACTTGCGTACAAAATGTCTCTGCTTCATTTAAATGATGTGATGTATAAACGATTGTAGTTCCATTAGCATTTAACATTTTTAAATGCTCAATAATTACATTCTTAGATTGTACATCTACGCCTACTGTGGGCTCGTCTAAAAATAATATTTCTGGTTTATGTAAAATACCTGCAATAAGATTTACACGTCTTTTCATACCTCCAGAAAAAGTACTCACTTTTTTATTCTTAAATTTTGAGAGTCCTAAATGATCTAAACTTTCAATAACTTTTGTTTTTAAAGTAGTACCAGATAATCCATACATCGCTCCGAAATACATCAAATTTTCATAGGCGGATAATGTTGGGTACAAGGCATATTCTTGAGGAACAACACCAATAGCCTGCTTAATATTTTTGGCATTTTCTTTAAATGAGAGTCCGTTAATCTTGATCTTTCCAGCCGTTGGTTTCAGCAAACCACACAACATAGAAATCAACGTGGTTTTACCAGCTCCATTCGGACCTAATAAACCATAAATTTCACCTTTTTCAATGTCTAAATCCAAGTGATGGATGGAGTAATTATCCGCTCCTTTATATTTTTTGGAAACCGTATCGATTTGAATAACAGCGTCAGTCATTTTATATCGCTTTCTTTAATTTTTTAAAGAATACCTCTTCCCTATTGGAAAGGGCTACTAATTGATCGGCTACTTTATTATAAGCATCTAATTCAGAGCTTCTATTTTTATAAATTCGTGAAGCATCAATAGCAAAATCACGCCAAGAATCGCCTATTTCAGTAATTTCTAAAGACAATTCTTTTAATTTAGGATTTTTTAATATTACCGCTGCTTCTTGTAAAAAAGCACCGTAAATAAAACGGAATCCGCCACCGCCAGTCCCAATTTCTTCTTGCATTCTAACCAATTGCCCCAAATAATGATTGGCTACTTTTACACCTTTCTTTTCTGGCCATTTTCGAATCAATTTAGCTATGGTTCGCATACCTCTGACTCCAACATAGGGAACAGGTGCTAGCATATCACGACAAACCGTTTTAATTCCTTTTTTTATGGCACTTTCCAATTGCAATTCTTTTGGGAAGTGAACAGGATAATACATATGGCCTTTAGGAGCCATGGCTCCTTTGGCAAAACGTACTCTATTTAATTCTTTTTTGGTTAATGTGGTTGTCGTTTCCATAACAGGATCACTAATTAAATAAGTATCCTCTTCTTTACCATAAACAACCAGGTTATGAGCATTAAAATGAAAACGATATTCGTCTGGAAAATAAGACAAATGATAAACGCCAACTTGTAAACCAACAGGATTATTACGTTGCAATTCCGCTTCTAAAGCCTTTTCCGCACTACTTTCGTTTCTAAATTTAAAGCGTTTCACTTTTATCCCTACCCGTTGAGCAAAGCGTTTAAAAATGATACCTGGCATGGGTCTAAAACTCACCACAGGAGCGTGATTCACTTTTAAAAAGGGAATGTATACAAAGAAAAGACCAGAACCAATACCAAATACCATTGGTTCGCTAATTTGATATCCTTTATGTTTAAGTAAGTTTGAAACCACCCCATTTTCACAATGTGCAGATTGATGATGTGTAAAGTCTATCTTCATATGTTTTTATCAATATCCTGCAATTGCTCGATGGTAATATCAAAAACATCTGCGTATTTCTGTAATATTTTAGTATTTAATTTTTTAAAAACCTGAGGCTTAAAATGTCTTTTAACACGCCATTGCCAGAGTCCTACATAACTTGCCAAAATAGGTAAATCCATTTTATTAACTTCCATGTAATAATCAATTGGACTAGACTCATTTGCTACTACTCTCTTTTTTGCAGCGTCAATTCGTTCTTTAATATCTTGTATGGCATTATTTAAAGCGATGGTTTTCGGATCCCAACCTGTACTGTTTTCTGTAGTATATTCACCATTTTCATCAACGGCATAACAGAGTTCACGAAAATTAGCGGACTCTAAATTACTTTTGTCTTGTGGAACTTCGCTCTTTTTCATAGCTTATTTTACTTCTTTAATAAATAAGTTCATTACACATTTAGCTAAAACAATTTCTGTATTTTCAATGATACAATTCAATGCACAAATACTATATCCATCAGCATCAAATCTTGAAATAAGATTTGCAGTGGTAACAATTGTCTCGTTTAATTGCGGCAATTTAATGATATTAAACGACTTAACACCACTTATAAAACCTACAAGCTTTGTGTTTTTTCCTTCAACATCTTCCTCATCAAAATAACTTTTACCTACTATGGCCGAACATGTTTGAGCTGCATTTTCTATTAAACCCGACTCCGAAAGGTCATTTTCATCCACAAAAATACAATCAGACGTTATTGAAAAACTAGTCTTAACACTCTCATCATCAATAGACAATAAAGTATCTACCATTAACATAGGAACTCTATGTGGTAGAAAGTTTTTAATATCAATATGACTTGAAGTGCTATCCAATTATTTTGCAACTACTGTTTTCATTTCGCTAGTAGCTATTGATTTACCATTTAGTTTAACATTAATGGCAACTAAAGTTACCCCCATTACTTCGTGTAAAATAAAAGCCGTTGTTTCTAACGTATCATTTAATTGGGGCAAGATAAGAATTTCTACGCTTTTAATAGATCCAATATATCCAGTAGGAGAAGGTTTATCTAGTAAATGGTATTTATACCCGGTGTGCAGTGCAACTGTTTGAGCCATATGCTCAATTAAACCAGGTTCTGTAAACGTATTATTTTTAGTAAAAATATTGGCATCTGAAATTGTTAAACAAGAAGTAACCTCGCTATCCGTATAGTGTAATAATTTATCAACCATTACAAACGGTGCTTTTTGCGGAATTAAATTAGTTACCGGTATGTTTAAGGAATCATTATTCAAATTAACAAACAGTTAAAAGTGCATAATTATAAGCAAATCTTGCACTTTCTGGAACATGCAATAAAATGGTATCGCCTTTGTTTAATTTTCCAGAATCTACTAATTCTTCTAACATAATGTAAATAGAGGCTGCTCCTACATTTCCTACTTTTTCTAAATTCATAAACCATTTATCCAATGGTACTACAAAATCTTGTTTTACCATTTCTTCATACAATTTATCCTTAAAATAAAAAGATGAAATATGTGGTAAGTAGTAGGTTAAATCTTCAGGTTTCACATTATGCTTGTCTAAAGCATGTTTTAAACTATCAACGCCTTTTACTAAAATATTTTCACTTAATAATTTCACATCTTGTTTCATGGCGAACAAAGATTGTTCACTCCAATCATGAGCTGGAAACTCACTCCAAGGCTTTAACTGGCCATTTTCCAATTTATCTCCACCAGCGTACATACATGTATCTAGCTCATGAGCATATGAATATCCTTCAATCCATTCAATTTTTAATGGTTGTTTCCCTTTTGGTTCACTTTCTAATAAAACAGCACCTGCACCATCGGAAAGCATCCAACGTAAAAATTCTTTATTAAAAGCAATTATAGGCTGCTCTTCTAACGATTTTAAATGGTTCACCTCTTCTTCAAAAGTATTCGCCATCATCCAAGAAGAAGTACGTTCAGAACCCGCACAAACGGCATTATTAACTTGATGAGCTTTAACAGATAAGAATCCATATTTTAATGCATTCATTCCTGAACAACATGCACCTGAAGGTGAATTTATTTCTAAATTTCTATTCTTTAAAAAGCCATGAACCATTGCGGTATGCGATGGTAATATTTGATCAGGACTAGAGGTACCACAAGATAATAATTCAATATCTTTTGTCGTAAAATCTTCATCACAAAGAAGCTCTACAGCTTCCTTAGTTAGTTGTGCATTATTGTGAGTAATTTCACCATTTTCATCAATGGCATAATACCTCGTTTTAATCTTATTATTTCGTAAAACTATACCCTTAGCTTTGGAAGATTTTCCATTTAGAATACCTAATTTTTGTTCCATTTGATCATTAGGAACAGGGTTGTTAGGTAAAAATTTTGCAATTCTAGTTATGTAGACGTCATTCATTCTTTAAAAGTAATATTTTTTAAGGAAACTACTATTAAATTAAGTATTAGATATACCCTTTAGTTTAACAGAAGCATAATATTTTTTATCTTTTTTAATTTTACCTATAAAAGGTAAATAGGTCAGCAAAAATACAATAAAAAGTACTGGTCCGAAGAACCAAATTGCAAATTTTAAGTATTTATCAAAAACCCGAACCCATTTTAATCTTTTTGGTTCTCCAGGCTTGCCTTTTTTGATGATAAAATTAGACCATTTATCAAAAATAACATTGGCTCTTTTGTCCATTGTAATTAAAAATGGCTTTACCACTACTGCTCCAATTTTTAATAAGTTATCTTGTAAATATGTATAGTCATTTTTGTTTAAGCTTTCCAATATTGGTTTGCCAAACTTAACAGATTCATCAATATCTTTTTGAGAAACCCCTGGTTTTGGAAAAACACCTAAGTACTTTTCCTTTTTACCATTCATCATCCATTTTTCTATAGTGATAACACTAACATGATTTATGTTTCTATCTACCAACGCAATATTACCAACTAAATTCGCTTGGTTTTCAATTAATAAATGCTTCATTTTTTCTTGAGCCTTTATCCACATATTACGACACGCTATAAGTGTTATAACGGGTGTATCTTTTACTATTTTTTTAGCAGATTCCGATTTTAAAAATGAGTTTATAGGTACAGAAGGTGTGAGGTACCAAACTTGATATGCAAGTATAACTAAATCGTATTTCTTCGTAAATATTTCAGGATTTGGTTCTTCCAATTTACATGGAATTTGTAAAAATGATTCAGGAAAAACATCATAAAACTTATCTGCTTTCCATGGAAAACCAAATTCTTCAACTGGTTTTATTTGATGATATGAAACGGAAACATTATTTGAATTTTCCAGTTCCTGTACTACATTTTGAGCAATTTCTAGCAACTGCCCAGACTGTGTGTAATATATTACTAAAACGTTTTTCATATTATTTATTATCTTCCCAAAAATCGAAATAATTAAACCATTGTAACGGGTATTGTTTTAAAATCCACTCTATACTTTCTGTATAGTTCTGTAACAACCCCTGTGCATCTCTTTTTTTTGCTGTTGCCAATCGGGTATATAAATGATAGTGCTTGTTTGTCTCTTTCATTACATAAACAAACGCTACGGGTACTTTTAAGCGAGAAGCCAATAAAAAAGGGCCTGCTGGAAACTTCGCTTCCTTTCCAAATAAATGCTCTTCTAAAAAACGAGTTCCTTCAAAGTATCTATCTCCAGTAAAACAAATTAATTCATTATTTGCTAATGCTGAATTGATTTCAAAGATATGAGATAAATCTTCCTTTATCAATATTAATTTAATGCTTGATTTTTCTGATACCGACTCTAAATATTCCTTTATATCACTATGCTCTTGATCAGTTGTAACAATATTGATTTGTGAGTTGAAATCAATTTCTTTAAAAAAGAACTCTGCTATTTCAAAATTACCAACATGAGCACTGATTAATATTCCGCCATTTTTATTAGCAATGAGTTGTTTTAAATTATCAATACCATCAAAATCGTAAGTGAATTTATTTCGTAATCCCGATCTAATGGCTACTTTATCAATTATGGTTTGTCCAAATTTATAATAACTTTTATAAACATTGAAGACACTTTTTATTGAGGAATATTTTAACCTTTTTCTAAAATAATTATAGGAAGCTTTTGTGCCTTTGGGAGAAAATATCAAGAAATAAAAAGCAACGAAGTACAAAATAAAATAAGCCGAACGTAAGCCCAGCTTTTTCATAAAAAAAATAAATATTCTATAACCTAAAACGGTACCTCTGGATTTACCTTCCCATTGTGCCATAACAGATTATATTAAGCTAACTTCCGCTCTATTAAATTATAAAAATCATGAAGTTTAATCACGTTTACAAAATCTTCACCAATCAGTTTTACTCCGAAATTAGATTCTACCGCAACGACCAGATCAACAAAATCTAAACTATCTAGCTCTAATGTTTCTTTTAAGTTAGCCTCAGGGCTAATTGCATCCTCTTCAACTTCAAATTCATCTATAAGGAAATCATTAATTTTACTAATGATGTCTTCTTTATTCATAACCGTAATAATTAAATCTTTTTAATAATTAATGCCGAGTTTGTTCCGCCAAACCCAAAAGAATTGGACAAAAATACATCAATTTTTTTATCTACAGTCTCTCTAGCAATGTTTAATTTTGCAGCATCTTCGTCTGGTGTTTTCAAATTAATATTAGGGGCTACAAATGAATGTTGCATCATTAACATTGAATAAACGACTTCACTTGCACCTGCCATCCAACACTCATGACCTGTCATAGATTTTGTAGAACTTATATAAGGACAATTATCACCAAATATATTATAAATTGCTTTCGCCTCATTAGCATCACCTACTGGTGTAGAAGTGGCGTGAGCATTAACATAATCAATAGTTTTTTTATCTATTTTAGCTTCGTCTATTGCTTTTTGCATGGCTCTGGTAGGACCATCAGCATTGGGAGTTGAAATATGATCGCCATTTGATGAGAATCCATAACCAATAATTTCACCCAAAATAGGAGCTCCTCTTTTTATTGCTGAATCATAACTCTCTAAAATTACTGTAGCTGCACCACCGCTTGGAACTAAGCCATCTCTTTCAACATCAAAAGGTTTTGATGCTTCTGCAGGATTTTCTTCCTTTATTGAAAACACACCTAAACCATCAAAACTAGCCATGGCTAGTTTATTTATTTCTTGAGCTCCACCACAAATTATAGTGTCTTGTAACCCACTTTTTATTAAATGATAGCCAACACCAATAGCATGCGAACCACTAGCACAAGCAGCACTAATCGTAAAATTCACTCCTTTTAACTTGAAAATAGTAGATAGATTCATGTTTACGGTAGAATTCATCGCTTTAAAAATAGCTCCTGACCCCACTAAAGTAGTGTCTTTTTTTTCTCTTACGATATCTATAGATTCAATAACTGACCGTGCCGTACTATCATTGCCAAATAAAATACCAACTTCATTAATATCTAAAAAATCTTGAGAAATTCCAGCATTTTTTAAGGCTTCAACGGTTGATATGTATGCAAATTGAGCTTCTTCGCCCATGCTAATGCGTTGTCTTCTTGAAAGTAACTTTTTTAAATCGGGTTCTGCAACCATTCCGGTTAGTGCAGAACGGTAACCAAACTCTTTACGTTCGGCATCAAATACAATTCCAGATTTCCCTTTATATAAAGATTCTTTTACTTCGTCTAAATTACTCCCTATGCAAGAGTAAATACCCATTCCTGTTATAACAACTCTATTCATTTTTCTTTCAGCAATTATGAATAAATTCCACCATTTATATTAATTACCTCACCAGTAATATAAGAAGATTTTTTAGAAGCTAAAAACGAAACCAAATCAGCTACTTCTTCGGCCTCACCGAATCTGTTTACAGGAATCATTCTTTTCAATTCTTTTTCATCTAACTCGGCGGTCATATCTGAATTAATAAACCCAGGAGCTACCGCGTTAACTGTTATTTTTCGTTTAGCTACTTCTTGAGCTAAAGCTTTTGTAGCGGCTACAATTGCTCCTTTTGCTGCAGAATAATTGGTTTGTCCTGGTGTACCTTTTACACCCGAAACAGAAACCATATTAATAATTCTACCGTAGCGATTACTTAACATTTTTTGAATTAAATGATTGGTAACATTATAAAAACCATTTAAACTTGTATTGATAACACTGTGCCAATCTTCAGCAGGCATCCACATAAACAAACCGTCTTTGGTAATTCCTGCGTTGTTTACTAACACCTCAATAATTGAACCTTCGTTTGCATCAATCCAAGTATCTAGAGCGTTTTTTACAGCATCGGCATTTGCTACATCAAACTGAATAATTTCACCAGTATTACCCAGCTCTCGCACCTGCTTTAAAGTATCTAATGCCGCTTCTTTATTTGAATTGTAATTGATTAAGATATGGTAATCAGAATCTTCTGCCAACTTTTTACAAATTGCTTTTCCAATTCCTCTAGAACCTCCTGTTACTAATGCACACTTCATTAACTATTTATTTATATCTGTAAATGATTCAACTCTATCAAACCAAGTATTATTTAATACATTACCCTTAGTATCGATAAAACCCCATTTCTTTTTCTTACTAACTCTTGCTAAGCCGTTATAAAAACCTTTCTCATTGCCTTTTCCAAAGATTAGTCCTACAGCAAGTAATCCACGATTAGAAATTTCATAGTCATAGTCAACAACTAGTTTTCCTGATGTATCAATAAACCCCCATAGCTTATCCATTTTTACAGGTGCCAAACCGTCTTCACTAAATATCTCAGCATCTCTAAACGTTTCAGGAATTACCATTTCTCCTTTCGTATTAATATACCCCCATTTATCTACCGTCATTACGGGAGCCAAACCATTATAAAACCCTCTTACTTTTTTATAGTTAGGTTTGATTACCCATTCTCCTTTTCTATTAATAAAACCAACTAATTTTAAGGCATCATTGGCATACGTTAATTCTTCACCATCACGAAAGTCCCAAATTTTTAACACACCTTCAACTTTTGTAAATTTACCATCGACGATCATTCCACTTACACCATCTTTCTTAGCAGTAAGATTTCCTTCAGACCAAACTCCTAAACCTTCATATTCTGCAGGTAAAACAATTTTACCCATCGTATTTATTAAGCCATATGATTCGCCTTTTTTTACTTTGGCATGCCCATTTTCAAAGGCATAAATTTTATCATAAGTAGGCTCTAAAAGGATCTCTCCTTCTGGATTAATTAAACCTACAAGATCATTTTGCTTAATGTATGCTACTCCGTCTTCAAAACTATAAAGCTCTTTAGAGTCGGGCATTTCAACTTTTTCACCTTTCTTATTAATATACATCCATTCCTTGTTCAACAACACGATGGCTAAACCACTATTAAAGCTCTTAACTTTTGCATATGTTGGTTTTATTACGACCTCTCCTTCTCCATTGATATACCCCCATTCTTTACCTTCTTTAAAAGGTGCTAACCCATCTGCAAAATTACCAGCATCTTTAAGGGTAGGTTCAATTATCCAAGAACCATCTGGTTTAATAAATCCAACTTTCTTTTTTTGAACAACTAAAGCCGCTTTTTGAGCAATAACGGATTGACTTATAAGAGCCACAACTAAAATAAATAGTATTTTTTTCATAATGATTAGAGTTTATTTCAAAAATAGAAATTAAATTGAATAATTCTGCTTTTTATGTATAACCTGTATGAAATTCGTTACAACTGGCAAAGAACTCCACTTAATGAGTTCAATTTACTAAAAATTTAGTTACTCTTTGTTTCCATCAAGTATTTTTTGACAGCTCCAACATATGGATACATCACTATATCTTCTTTAAAGGCAGGTACAAGGTTTCTAACCGCATCGAATAACGTTTTGGTTGTTGACGAAACTTTATCTTGAAATTCTAAATATTCAATAGCTTGTATAATTGTAATCATTTCAATTGCAACTACTTCAAACCCATTTTCAATTACTTTTTTAGTCATTAGTGCGGCATTTGTCCCCATACTGACAATATCTTGATTGTCGTTATTATTTGGAATACTATGCACGTACATCGGATTAGACAAGGTTTGACTTTCTGCTGTTGTAGAAGTTGCTGTGAATTGCACACCTTGCATTCCGAAATTTAATCCCAATTGTCCTAAATTAACAAATGGAGGTAGAATATCGTTCAATTTAGAATTTAATAAATAATTCAATTGACGTTCTGCCAACATGGTCATTTTTGTAGTAACAATTTTTAATTTGTCCATTTCTAGAGAAACATAATCACCATGGAAATTACCACCATGATATACTTGTTGTTTGTTAACATCAACTATAGGATTATCATTAGCTGAATTAACCTCTTCAATTAATACTTTTTGTACACTTTTTAAAGTGTCTAAAACAGGACCTAATATTTGCGGTACACAACGTAACGAATAATACTCTTGTACCTTCTCTTTAAATACAGTGCTATTTTCATTAGCATTGTATAAATATTCTTCTCTATTTCTTATTAATGAGCTGTCTTTTAAATGCTCTCGCATTCTTTTGGCAACTTCTTGCTGCCCTTTATGTTTTTTAGTGCTGTTTAACTCTTCTGATAAATGATCACTATACGCCTCTACCACTTCATTAATAGCAGATGAACATTTTAAAACCCAGTTTAATAATCGTTTGGTATAAATTACATTTACAATACCAATACCTGTCATTACTGAAGTACCGTTAATTAACCCTAACCCCTCACGTAGTTCAACAGTAATTGGTTTTAATCCTTCAATTTTAAAAACTTCAGCAGTTGATACACGATCTCCTTTATAAAAAACTTCTCCTTCACCTATCAATACCAAAGCTAAATGTGCCAATTGTACTAAATCACCACTCGCTCCTACACCACCATGCTCATAAATTAAAGGTGTAATATCTCTATTTATAAATTCTTTCATCAATTTAACAACCGATGGGTGTACACCAGAATTTCCTAAACTTAAGGTATTTAACCTAGCTAACATTGCTGCTTTTACATACATTTCAGGGATTGGATTACCAACACCAGAGGCATGACTTCTAATTAAGTTATATTGAAGTTGAATTCTATCTTCATCTTTGATTTTATATTGAGCCATGGGCCCAAATCCGGTATTTACACCATAAATCACTTTGTTTTCGGAGAACTCTTTTAAGAAATTAAAACTCTTTTCTACCCTCGTTAGTAAGGTCTTATCAAGTTCAATTTTACTTTTATTAAAAATTACTTCGTAAAAATCTTTTAAATCTAATTCTCCTTTAATGTTAAGCATTCACTACAGGGTTTATTGGTAAATAATTCACTTTTTTGATATATTGAAGCGACAAATTTAATATTTTTACACAGAACTTAGTCAAAATTAGTAATGAATACAGAAAATGTAGATGTTTTAATTATTGGAGCAGGTCCTTCCGGATGTGTTTCCGCTGCCTATTTACATAAAAAAGGATTATCAGTTCTAGTGGTTGAAAAATCTAAATTCCCAAGATTTGTAATAGGTGAAAGTTTATTACCAAAGTCAATGGAACACTTTAAAGAAGTTGGTCTTTTTGAGTGTTTAGACGCCATGAATTTTGAAAAAAAACGAGGTGCACGTTTTATACGTGGAGAAGAAGTTTGCCTTTTTGATTTTAGTAAAAAATATACTGAGGGTTGGGACTGGACTTGGCAAGCACCTAGAGCAGATTTTGACAAAGCCTTGGCGGATGAAATTGTAAGAAAAGGTGTGCCTATTGCTTTTGAGTGGGCGGTTACTGATATTGAGTTTGAAGGTTCAAGTTCAAAAACTATTATTAAAAATAACAACGGTGAAGAAAAAATAATCAATGCCAAACATGTTATAGATTCTAGCGGTTATGGTAGAGTTTTACCTAGATTGTTAGATTTAGACAAACCCTCTACCCTACCAAAGCATTCTTCTATTTTCACACATGTAATTGATACAAATAGACCTAAGGGAACTGAAGGCACGCTCATTACTTTTGACATTGTAAAGCCACAGGTTTGGTTATGGGTTATCCCCTTTTCAAATGGAAAAACAAGTTTAGGTATCGTAGGCCCCACAGAATTTATAGAATCTTATAAAGGAAATACTTCAGAAATGTTTTCTGAAATGCTTAAACTATCTACACATTATTATAATCGGTTTAAGGATGTAGATTTTGAATTTGATCCTATTTGTATCAAAAACTACTCAAAGTCAGTTAAACAATTGTATGGAGATGGCTATGTATTAACAGGAAATAGTTCTGAATTTTTAGATCCTGTATTTTCATCTGGTGTGGCGTTTGCTACCGAGTCTTCTTTATTGGCAGCTAAATTAGTAGAGCGACAATTAAAAGGCGAAAGTGTAGATTGGGAAAATGAATATACCAATTATATTAAAAAAGGTGTAAATGTATTTTCTACGTATGTGAAAGAATGGTATACAGAAAACCTACAAACATTATTTTTTCACAGGCCTGAAAACCCTGAAGTTAAAGAAAAAATTTGTGCTGTTTTAGCGGGCTATGTTTGGGATGAAACCAATCCTTTTGTAAAAAAACACGATAGAGCAGTAAGCTCTATGGCCCATTTAATTGATATGGGGAAAAGCCTCCCTTAACCCCAAAATCATTAATTAAGAGTAAAAGTTGTTACAGTTATCAGGTTGAGCGAAGTCGAAACCTATATATACGCGAGATAAGTTCTTGACTCCGATTGAACTGACCATAATTTACTTTAACTAAACGACATTGCCCCATATAAAATTATTGTTTTTTTATATCATGAATCCTATTCATTACAACGCAACTGTTTTATCAATCGCTCTTAGTTCTACTTTTAACTCTTGAAACATATTTACAATGCTACTCAGTTTCAACTCTTCTTTACTATACTCTTGAGTATTGATACAACATGTAAATTTCCATACTTCTAATACTTCTTCTATTTTCACTTCGTAAGGAGCGTATCTTTTATTATCAGAATATAACAGCAAACTTTTCCGATCTTTAATTCTATTATAAACACGTTTATAAACTAACCCATCGTCTTTGGTAAGTACTATATAGGTTCTACCATCTTTTACATCTTCAATATCTGAGACATACTTTGCTACGATAAAAGAACCATCTTTTACGGGCAACATAGAATCTCCTTTTATAGGAAATGCTCTGTGCGTGCCTGTAGGCAGAAAAGGCAAGTTAAATTTCTGTAAATGCTCTATATATTCAGGGTCAGAATAGCCGTTTAAATAACCCGCGGAAGCCTCTATGGTTACTACTTCTATAAGCTCTTCATTATGTTCATTAACACTTATAGGAAATAATACTCTTTTATTCCCAATATCTATAAATGATAAATCTTTCGTTTTTCTTAAATCGACTTTAATCAAGGTATCTATCGGAATCTTTATATACTTAGACAAATCAATTAATTTATCAATTGAAGGTTCTGTTCTACCCGACTCAAAAGAAGCAATCATGGCTCTTGACCATTCTAATTCTTCAGCAAAAAACTCTTGCGAAAAAGTCTTTAATTCCCTTAGGTGACGAATGTTTGTTGCAATATAATTCATCTGTTATTTTATGTTTTTTTTATCTGTCAAATGGAATTCACTATTTAAAATCTGAGCATTATATTAGAATTTTAGATAGTTTATTTCATAATGTTTCAAAATTAAACAATAATTGTTTCATAATGAAACTAAATTTGTAAAAAAATTATAAAGAATAAACGTGTACCTCAATTGTCATACATATTATAGCCTTCGTTACGGCACTATAAGTCCAGAAAACTTATTGGATTTAGCAGTTAAAAACAACTTGCATACCATTGCCCTGACGGATATTAACAGCACTTCGGCATGTTTAGATCTTGTGCGTTTATCATTAGAAAAAAAAATTAAACCTGTTTTAGGTGTTGATTTCAGAGATGGAGTAGAACAAAAATTTATAGTCTTGGCAAAAAACAATGCTGGTTTTCAAAAAATCAACACTTATCTCTCTACTTTTTTACATGATAAAACCTTGAAAATTCCAGAGCAACCTAAATACATCAATGATACTTTTGTTATTTATCCTTTTGAAAAAGATAAAGATTACATTTTAAAAGAAAATGAATATTTAGGCATTAAACCCAAAGACCTCAACCATTTAAAGTTTTCAAAATGGAATAACAGTCGTGAAAAAATGGTGGTATTACAGACCGTTTCTTTTCAGGATAAAAAAGACTTTAACACACACCGACTCTTACGAGCTATTGACAACAATACCTTATTAAGCAAGCTCCCTTCAAGCGAACAAGGAGCTGAAACAGATCTATTATTATCGCTCAGTACACTAAAACTTATTTATGCTGATTATCCTGAATTAATTAAAAATACCAAAAAGTTATTAGGCAATTGCACAATTGATTTTGACTTCTCTCAAAAGGTTCCTAACAACCAAAAATCATATACCAATAGTGAAAGTTTAGATTATCGCTTATTAGAAAAACTCACCTATCAAGGATTGAATTATCGCTATCAAAACCCCGATGAAACAATTTATAATCGGATAAAAAAAGAATTAGATATTGTCAAACAAAAAGGCTTTGTCTCTTATTTTTTAATCAATTGGAAAATCCTCAAATATGCCCGTAGCAAAGGCTATTTCTATGTAGGCCGTGGTAGTGGTGCCAATAGTATTGTAGCATACCTTTTACGAATTACAGATGTTGACCCTGTGGAGTTAGACTTGTATTTTGAGCGTTTTATCAATCTTTATCGTAAAAACCCACCTGATTTTGATATTGATTTTTCATGGACAGACCGTGATGATATTACTCAATTTATTTTTAAACGTTTTAAAAACACAGCATTAATAGCTGTTTACAACACTTTTAAATTCAGGGCTTCTGTACGAGAACTGGGTAAGGTTTTTGGGTTACCGAAATCAGAAATGGATATATTAACCAGAGGAAAATATAATTTTAATACGTTAGATAAATTATCACAATTGGTAATTACCTACAGCAAATATATTCAAGGATTTCCCAACTATTTAGGCATACATGCGGGAGGAATTTTAATTTCTGAAAAACCGATTCATTATTACTGTGCTACCTTTTTTCCTCCTAAAGGATTTTCCACCACGCAATTTGATATGGTAGTTGCCGAAGATATTGGCTTGTATAAATTCGATATTTTAAGTCAACGTGGGTTGGGTAAAATAAAAGATACTGTTGAAATTGTTAACCATAATTATCCTGAAAAAGAAGCCATAGACATTCATGATATCAAACGATTTAAAGAAGACAGACAGATTAAGTACCTGCTTAAAAATGCCAAAGCTATTGGTTGTTTTTATGTAGAATCTCCAGCCATGCGAATGTTACTGAAGAAATTACAAGTTGACAATTATTTAGGCTTGGTAGCTGCAAGTTCTGTAATACGTCCTGGTGTAGCAAAATCGGGTATGATGCGAGAATACATTTTACGATATCGGTATCCAGAACGTAGAAAAGAAGCACATCCGGTACTTTTAAACATTATGCCCGAAACTTATGGTGTAATGGTCTATCAAGAAGATGTAATTAAAGTTGCCCATTATTTTGGCGGATTAACCCTAAGCGAAGCAGATATGTTACGCCGTGGAATGTCAGGTAAGTTCCGCTCTCGAGATGAATTTTTAAAAGTAAAACAATTGTTTTTTGACAATTGTAAAAAAGATAATAAACCAGAAACTTTAACCAGTGAAATCTGGCGACAAATTGAAAGTTTTGCTGGCTATGCTTTTGCTAAGGGACATTCCGCTTCATATGCTGTTGAAAGTTACCAAAGCCTCTTTTTAAAAGCGTACTACCCTATTGAATATATGGTAGCTACCTTAAATAATGGTGGTGGATTTTATAGTGTAGAACTCTATGTACATGAAGCCAGAATGCACGGAGCTATTATCGAAGCTCCGTGTATTAACACCAGTTATAATCAAACAATTGTACGTGATAAAACCATTTATTTGGGATATGGTTTTTTGCAATCTTTTGAATCTAATACCATTAAAAAAATCCTTTTAGAACGAGAAAAAAATGGATTATTTAAAAGCTTAAATGACTTTATAGAACGTGTTTCTATTTCAGTAGAACAAATTTCCATCTTAATAAAAATTAATGCTTTTCGATTTACAGGAATAAATAAACGCGAATTACTATGGCAAGCACATTTAAAAATAAGTAAAGTACCATTACAAGAAGATAGTATTACTTTATTTAAAACAGAGCGTATTTCTTATAAAACTCCAGAACTGAAAAGTACTGAGTTAGAGAATGCCTTTGACGAATTTGAATTGTTAGGCTTCCCATTGTGTAATCCTTTTAAATTATTGACAAAGCCTCAATATAATAATTCAAGGGCTATACATTTACCGCATTATAAAAACAAAACGATAGCGATTGAAGGCTATTTAGTAACTACAAAACGTACAGCAACATCGAATAACAAGACGATGTATTTTGGTACGTTTTTAGATCGTGATGGCGATTTTATAGACACCGTACATTTTCCGCCCGCAGCAATAAAATATCCCTTTAGGGGAAAAGGTATTTATGCTATTATTGGCAAAGTATTAGAAGAGTTTGATTGCATAAATATAGAAGTTAGTTCTATGCATAGGCTAGCTATTATTGAAGACCCGAGGTATTCAGACAAACCGAAATCAATTACAACATGACACAAAGAGACAGAGCTATTGTACATATGGATTTAGACACCTTTTTTGTGTCTTGTGAACGCTTATTAGATAATCGATTAAAAGGTAAACCCGTATTAATTGGCGGTACTTCTGACCGAGGGGTTGTAGCATCGTGCAGTTACGAAGCTAGAAAATTTGGCATCCATTCTGCTATGCCTATGCGTATGGCAAAACAGTTATGCCCTGAAGCAATTGTACTAAGAGGTAACTCTGGTATTTACACTAAATTTTCGCAAAATGTAACCGAAGTCATTAAAGAAAGTGTGCCTTTATATGAAAAAAGCTCTATTGATGAGTTTTATATTGACCTTACGGGAATGGACAAATTTTTTGGATGTCATCAATTAGCAAGTGAATTAAGACAACGCATTATGAAAGAAACAGGGTTGCCTATTTCTTTTGGACTGTCCATTAATAAAACCGTATCAAAAATTGCTACGGGCGAAGCCAAACCCGATAATCAAATTCAGATTATAAAGGGAACCGAAAAACCTTTTTTAGCCCCGTTATCTATTAGAAAAATACCCATGGTAGGCGAAGTTACTTACAAATCGTTATGCGACTTAGGTATCAAACGTATTATAACTGTACAAGAAATGCCCATGCAATTGATGCATAAAGTATTGGGTAAAAATGGTTTGAGTATTTGGAAAAAAGCCAATGGTATTGACAACAGCCCTGTGATACAATACCACGAACGGAAATCAATTTCTACCGAACGTACTTTTAACAAAGACACTACTGATGTTGAAAAATTAAGAAGTATTATTATTGCTATGACTGAAAATTTGGCATATCAGCTAAGACGGGGTCATAAATTAACGGCTTGTGTTACTTTTAAGATACGCTATTCTGATTTTCAAACTTACACCCAACAAAAAAGAATTTCTTATAGTTCTTTAGACAGTTCTATTTTACCCGTGGTATTAGACTTATTTAAAAAACTGTATAACAGACGGTTATTAGTACGATTAATTGGTGTTAAGTTTAGTCATTTGGTTGAAGGCGGACATCAAATCAACTTATTTGAAGATGATGAGAAATTAATAAATTTAAGTACCGCCATAGATAAAATGCGTGAACGCTATGGTGACCGTTCCGTGGTTAGTGCAAGTGGTATGGAAGCCAAAAGCATTAGTAGATGGAATCCCTTTACCGGAGAACCGCCACCATTGTTACCTAATAGGCGGAGATAAAATTATTTCGAAACCTTTTTTAACATTTTAGCAAATTCCTTAGCCAGTTTTGCATAACATTCTGAAATTCTATAACCAGAATCATAATCAAAACCCATAGCTCCAGCTCCTTGAACTTTAGAATATTTACCAGACCATAAAATAGTAGAAGGATTTTCAGTTTCATAAATTGTTAAAACCGCATCTATCTCTGCATTTTGCCTCCAAACACCAACATTATATCCTGCAAAAAGTTTAGTGGTGTGAATTTTAATAGTATACTTAGCTTCAGTATTGTCTTTGCTTACGTTAAACTCACCTTCATCAAACCTCTTATCAAAAGATTCTTTAAACTTTGGTTCATATCTATTTTCGCGGTCTGCAAACCAAGACTCTTTAAATTTTTCACCTGTACCAGCTTCTTTTTCTTCCCTTTTCGCCATTTTATCTTCTAAAAATTCTTCTTCCGAATCGTATTTAGGAATCTGTACATCCGAATAATCAAACTCTAAATTATATGAAGTAATACCTTTTAAATTTTTGGTCTTTCCTTCAATAGTTTTAGGTTTTTGAGCATACATTGTTAAGGTTGCTAAGATCAATGCGAATACTAATACTTGTTTTTTCATATTTAAAATTTTAATACGGTTCAAATTTAAGTTTTTATCAGTTTAAAACGGGCTGTTTTATTATCAATATTTAGTTGCAACCAATACACTCCTGATGATAAAAATGATAAATCAATTTCTGCTTTTGATTTCTTAGTGGCATTACCATCTTCAAAAACCATTCTACCTGTTACGTCAAAACATTTTATTACTAACACCTCATTATCCAAAAAAGAAGTCTCAATTGCAATTTTATCTAAAAAAGGATTAGGATAGACTTTCACTTTGTTAAGTAGCTCATCATCTATACCTAATGCCACACAACCGCTAAGAATACCATCAACTTCCGTTCTAATAGTTGGTAACATATCATAAACCTTTTGCCCAGGACATTCTGTACTACCACCATCTCTGTGCCCAGAGATTGTTTGTATATACGATCCTGACGAAGCATGATACTTTGTTGCGATAGGATCTATACCTTTTACACAGGCTTTCCATACCAACAAATTTTTAAGACTATTAATCATTGCGGTTTCTGGGGTAACCGTAGTGTAGGTTCCCATCAAAGACATCCCTGAAGTTCCACCATTATGCCCTGAAAAATGAGCTCCTGTCGTATCATCTTCTCTCCCTTCATAAACATTCCCTTCTTTATCCAGTAAAAAATTATATCCCACATCTGACCAACCGTTAGTATTTACATGATAATTCCAGATAGAACGTACCACTGCAGCCCAATCTGAAGAGGTATTTGCTCCTGCCGTATGATGTACTATTAAAAACTTAACATCTGTAGAACTTGGGTTCGAATTTGGTGGACAATCATTATTGGGACACCAAGAAGCTCTTGTTATTACTGTTGGAGCGGCACAATTACAAGAGGCCAATGTTTTCGTTTTGACAGTATTTAAATTACCACTTTTCTTTTGTGCTTTCGTTTCTAAAAACGCTGTTTCATAGGGATAATAAAAATTGAATTTTATATCATCTAGCGTTGCCTGCTCCTTCAAAATTATTTTTACTTGCGTTTGCTCACTCTTAACATCCAGATAGGCCATGGCATGATACTTATTGACTTCAAAATTGTTTTCATCAACAGGAAACAACTGCCATTCATTATTAATATCCTTATAATAAACAGCTTCAATGGCTTTAGAAATAGCATTACCTGAAACGCGAATAGAAAAAGCTATAAAAGGATTATTGGGAATCTGTTCTACTTTTAAAACATCTGACACATAAGTTTGTTGAAACTGTTTTTCAACCTTAAGCAAGGTCGTTCTAGATTCTTGAGCAATCAAAACAAAACCAAACAAGTAAAATAAGAGTACTATTTTTTTCATAAAACGAAGATATAAAATATATCTAGAAAGCCTAATTAGTTTATAAATTCTTATTTTTGTTTAAATCATAAAACTACAACCTTGTCAGATTATCAATTAGGATTAGAATATGCTAAAACGCAAGATCAGTCAGATGATTTATCTGCGTATCGAAATCAATTTCACATTCCAAAAGACACAAACGGAAACGACCTCATTTATTTTACAGGGAACTCTTTAGGATTACAACCAAAATCAACCATGTCTTATGTTGAAGAAGAACTTAAAGCATGGGCTGAACTAGGTGTTGAAGGGCATACTGAAGGTAAGCATCCATGGTTACATTACCATGAATTTTTAACTGAAAATATGGCAAATATTGTAGGTGCAAAACCCATAGAAGTTATCGTGATGAATACGTTAACAGCAAATCTGCATTTTATGATGGTTTCCTTTTATAAACCCACAAAAACGAAATATAAAATAGTAATTGAAGCAGATGCTTTTCCCTCTGATAAGTTTGCCGTAGAATCGCAATTGCGACATCACGGATTTGATGAAAAAGATGGTATAATTTTATGGAAGCCACGCAAAGGAAATGAATTGGCTAGGTATGAAGATTTAGAAGCTATTTTCGACCTATATGGTGATGAAATAGCTTTGACATTAATTGGTGGCGTTAATTATTATACAGGACAGTATTTTGATTTAAAAAGAATTACATCCTTAGCTCATTTTCACGATTCCATGGTTGGTTTTGACTGTGCCCATGGTGCTGGTAATGTAAAATTAAACCTACATGATTCTGGTGCTGATTTTGCCGTTTGGTGTACTTACAAATATTTAAACTCAGGCCCGGGAAGTCTCGCTGGCTGTTTTGTACACGAACGTCATGCCAATGATAGAGAGTTAAACCGTTTTACAGGCTGGTGGAGCCATAACAAAGAAACACGTTTTAATATGCGTGATGAATTTGATCAATTACCTGGAGCTGAAGGTTGGCAATTAAGCAATCCTCCCATTTTATCTATGGCAGCTATTAGAGCCTCTTTAGATATGTTTGCCGAAGTAGGAATGGATAGATTGGTTGAAAAATCGAAAAAACTAACAGGCTATTTTGAATTTTTAATTGAACAATTAAACAATCCAAATATAAAAATTATAACACCAAAAGATCCCTATGAACGCGGGTGTCAACTATCCATTCAGGTATTAAATGTAGACAAAAAATTGCATCATAAACTCACAGAGAGTGGTGTTGTAAGTGACTGGAGAGAGCCAGATGTTATACGCTGTGCCCCCGTTCCGTTATACAATACATATCTAGATGTATATACTATGGTTGAAAAATTGAAAGAGATACTAAATGACTAAAAAAAATAACATACTCATAGTAGGTGCTGGACTTTGTGGTTCATTACTCGCCTTACGCTTAGGACAACGCGGCTATAACATTAGTGTTTATGAAAAACGACCCGATTTACGTAAAGTTGATATCAGTGCAGGACGCTCCATCAATCTTGCTTTTTCAGATAGAGGTATAAAAGCAATGAAATTGGTGGGTTTAGAAGAAAAGGTTAAACCGCTATGCATCCCAATGAATGGTAGAATGTTGCACGATGTAGCAGGAAATACTGTTTTAGCACCCTATAGCGGTAGAGAACATGAATATATCAATTCCATTTCTCGGGGTGATTTAAATGCCTTGTTACTCGATGAAGCTGAAGCATTACCTAACGTAACCATCTATTTTAATCATAAATCTACTGAGGTTGATTTTGAAAATTCCATAGCTCATTTTTACCAATATGAAACAAAATCTGAGGTTTCGAAAAAAGCAGATATCATTTTTGGAACGGACGGTGCAGGTTCTTCTTTACGAAAAAGTTACTATTTAGGTAAAAAATTCTTATTCAGTTTTAGCCAAGATTATTTGACGCACGGCTATAAAGAATTAAGTATTCTACCTGCCAAAAATGGTGGCTACAAAGCTTTTAAAAATGCCTTACACATTTGGGGAAGAGGCGATTTTATGCTTATTGCATTACCCAATTTAGATGGTAGTTTTACGGTAACCTTATTTTTAAGTTACTCGGAAGGCGAATACAATTTTAACAACTTAACAACTAAAGAGAAAGTACTAGAATTCTTTACAACATACTTTAAAGACGCCTTGGAATTGATGCCAAATCTCATTGATGATTTCTTTGAAAATCCTACATCACCTTTAGGTACGGTAAAATGTTCTCCTTGGCATTATAAAGGAAATACCTTATTAATGGGAGATTCTGCTCATGCGATTGTTCCGTTTTACGGTCAAGGAATGAATGCTTCTTTTGAGGATGTGGTTGAATTTGATAAATACCTTGATGATGCACAAGATTGGGAAAGTATTTTTAAAGCCTTTGAAAAATCGCGAAAAATAGATACCGATGCCATTGCTGATTTAGCCATAGATAATTTTCATGAAATGAAAGGTCACGTAAACAACGCTATCTTTAGAGAAAAGCGTAATTTAGAAATGGCCTTAGAAAAAAACTTTCCAACTGAATATTCTTCAAAATATTCATTAGTTACTTTTAATGAAAATATCGGATATTATAAAGCGATGACCCAAGGAAGAGCACAAGATAAGGCGATGTTAAATATGATTGCAGATCATGACATTTCAATATCCGAAAAAACCTCTAAAGAAGAGTTAGCAATAATTTTAAAAAAGGTACAAACTGAAACAGAAAACATTTTAGAAGAAGACAGGATTGCAAAAAACATGTAAAATCCCACCCCGACCCTCCCAAAGGGAGGGGGATTTAAACGCAAAATTTCCCTATATTTATGTTTAAAATATTAATTCAACAATAAAAACATTCTTAACCACCCAGTTAGGAGTTCCTTCCCTTCGGGAAGGCTAGGATGGGATTTTATATGGATAACAAAGTAACACCTCGAGGAGCATACCCACATACCAAGCGTGTAGGTGATTTTATATTCGTATCTGGTACCAGTTCAAGAAGACCAGACAATACCATTGCTGGTGTTGATATTATTGACGAAATGGGTACAAAACACCTCAACATTGAAGTTCAAACCCGTGAAGTACTAAAAAACATTGAACGAAATTTAGCCAATGAAGGTGCTACTTTAAAAGATATTGTTGATGTTACTACTTTCTTAGTCAACATGAATGACTTTGCAGGTTATAATAAAGCCTATGCTGAATTTTTTAACAAAGAAACGGGACCAACCAGAACAACTGTTGCTGTACATCAATTACCACATCCAGATTTAGTGGTGGAGATTAAGGTAATGGCTTATAAAAAGATTTGAGATTTGAAATAATTACAATTGGTAGGATTGTCCCCTTGAGGATTAGTGAGAAACAAAATGTGTTTTGTTTTGAAGCTACCGAGCGAAGCTCATAGGGGTGTAAAACGTGAGTTTAAAAAAGAAATAAGTTAATAATGACCAAAATCCTAAACTACATCAACGGAAAATTTTCGCCTCCCATTAAAGATAGATGGCTAGATAATTATTGTCCCGCCAATGGTGAAGTTTATGGACAAATTCCCAATTCAACTCAAGCAGATATAGACAATGCTGTTGAAGCTGCGAAAACAGCTTTTGATTCTTGGTCGCAAACTACATTGGACGAACGTAGTAGAATTCTCATTAAAATTTCAGAATTAATAGAAGTCAATTTAGATCGATTTGCAGAAGCAGAGAGTAAGGATAATGGCAAACCTATCTCATTGGCAAAAACAGTAGATATTCCAAGAGCGGCGAGTAATTTTCGTTTTTTTGGAAATGCCATTACGCAGTTTGCAAGTGAGAGTCACGAGAGTGTTGGACAAAACGCCATCAATTATACCTTACGCCAACCAATTGGCGTTGTGGGTTGTATCAGTCCGTGGAACCTTCCACTCTATTTATTTACATGGAAAATTGCCCCTGCTTTAGCTGCTGGTAACTGTGTAATTGCCAAACCAAGCGAAGTCACGCCAATGACCGCTTTTTTACTTGGAGAGATACTAAATGAGGCTGGACTCCCAAAAGGGGTTTTAAATATAGTTCACGGATTAGGAACAACAACTGGGCAAGCTATTGTAGAACATCCTAAAATTAAAGCCATTTCATTTACAGGAGGTACCAAAACAGGAGCAGAAATTGCAAAAATAGCCGCTCCTATGTTTAAAAAATTATCGTTAGAATTAGGAGGGAAAAACCCAAACATCATCTTTGCCGATTGTAATTATACGGAAATGTTAGAAACTACCGTACGCTCTTCATTTGCCAATCAAGGACAAATATGTTTATGCGGTAGTCGCATTTTTGTAGAAGCATCTATTTATGAAAAATTCAAGACGGATTTTATAAATAAAGTAAAAGCATTAAAAGTGGGACACCCTTCCAATTCTGATACGAATATTGGAGCATTGATTTCTAAAGAGCATCTTGAAAAAGTTTTAGATTATATCAACATTTCAAAATCAGAAAACGGAAATGTTTTATGTGGTGGAGAAAAGGTAACCGTCACCGATTATGAAAATGGATATTATTTGGACCCCACAGTTATTGAAATTACAACAAACGATTGTCGGATAAATCAAGAAGAAGTATTTGGCCCTGTGATTACTATTATGCCTTTTAAAAGTGACGATGAAGCTTTACAAATGGCAAATAATGTTAAATACGGGCTATCTGCAACTTTATGGACAAATGATTTGTCTAGAACCATGCGAATGACCAATCAGCTCGAAGCTGGAATAGTTTGGGTAAATACGTGGATGTTACGTGATTTACGAACACCTTTTGGCGGCATAAAAGCCTCGGGAATGGGACGAGAAGGCGGATTTGAAGCCTTACGCTTTTTCACAGAAGCGAAGAATGTGTGTATAAAATATTAGCCCATCTTCCGTCTTCCCGAAGGGAAGGAACTTGGGTGAAACTAAAAATCAAATTATTAATCTAAAATAAAACTCCTTCCCCTTGGGAAGGTTGGGATGGGAATGAACTTAAAATTAGAAAACAAAAATGCATTGGTTTGTGGTAGCACACAAGGAATTGGTAAAGCCTGTGCCATGGCATTGGCAGAATTGGGTGCTAATATTACCTTAGTGGCCAGAAATGAAGAAAAATTAAAACAGGTAGTAGCAGAATTACCAAACACCTATCAAAATCATTCGTATATCGTGGCTGATTTTCAAAACCCTGTAGAATTAGGGCAAAAAGTAGCTCGAAAACTCGCTGAAGTTGACACTTATCACATATTAGTTAACAACACTGGGGGGCCAGCTGGAGGAGCTGCCTTATCCGCAGAGTTATCAGAATTTGAAAGTGCTTTTACACAACATTTAAAAGCGAATCATATATTGGTTCAAACAGTAGTTCCAAAAATGAAAGAAGCTGATTTTGGTAGAATTATTAACATTATTTCAACCTCAGTAAAACAACCGTTGGATGGGTTGGGCGTGAGTAATACCATTAGAGGTGCTGTTGCCAATTGGAGTAAGACCTTAGCTAATGAATTGGGAGAATATGGTATTACCGTAAATAATGTTTTACCTGGAGCAACGGCCACCACCAGATTGACTGAAATAATCAATAATAAAGCGACTAAAACAGGCAGAAAACCTGAAGAAATTTCAAAAGCTATGAAGAATGGTATTCCTGCCAAACGTTTTGCACAACCAGGAGAAATAGCAAATGCCGTCGCTTTTTTAGCTACGGAAGCTGCTAGTTATATCAATGGTATTAATTTACCTGTAGATGGTGGCAGAACGAAATCATTGTAATATCCCATCCTAGCCTTCCCTAAGGGAAGGGAAATTTCGATGCGAAAATTTTGTACATTTATACTTGAAAAACATTGTTTAATAACAACTCAATTTTCCCGTATTGAGTTTCTCCCCTTCGGGGAGATTAAGAGGGGCTTTTATCATGAGCAAATTAGTTTCTCCTTTAAATTTTAAAGAATGGATTGAAGAAAACAGACATTTATTAAAACCACCTGTGGGCAATAAAGTAGTCTGGAAAGATGGTGATTTTATAGTGATGGTTGTAGGAGGTCCAAACAATAGAAAAGATTATCATTACAATGAAACACCAGAATTTTTCTATCAAGTAGAAGGTGATATTGTACTAAAAATTATAGACAATGGCACTCCAAAAGATGTCCACATCAAAGAAGGTGATATTTATTTATTACCACCAAAAGTGCCACATTCTCCTCAACGTGGTGCCAATACTGTAGGCTTGGTAATTGAATACAAACGTCCTGAAGGGATGCGAGATGCCTTACTTTGGTTTTGCGAAAATTGTACTACCAAATTATACGAAGAAGACTTTACCGTAAAAAATATTGAAACCGATATGCCTGTAATTTTTGACACTTATTATACGGACAAAAAGAAACGTTCGTGTCCAAATTGTGGTGAAGTTATGGAGCCACCAAAAAAAGTAAAAATAGAGTAGTGGTAACATTAATGAGATTGCCGCGTCGCATCCATAATTACAACTTATAGATATAATTCGTTTATGCTTCTCGCAATGACAGTATTAATAAAATAATTTAACTAACATTAATAAGATTCCCGAATTCACGGGAATGACATGATGGAAAAAAAACGCAAATTACGTATTAACGGACATTCACACTTACTACCTTATCCAGAGGAAATACCTCAATACATGAAAGATAAGGGTATTTTTTGGGTAGATAAAGACCGGAAATTTATGCTTCAAAAAGATTGGAGCAGACCTGTAACCGATTCTAGTTTCTTCTTACACGAAAAATTAGCTTGGATGGAGCGTTTCAAAATAGACCATGCCGTGGTACTTAATTTGTCACAGTTATACGGAAATGGACTACGTGTTGAAGAAATGAAAAAAGCATTGCGTTTTCAAAATGATTTTAACGCTAAAATTCAACAAGAACATCCTAGTAAATTTACTTGCGGATTTGTAGTACATCCAGGTTTTGTAAAAGGTGCCTGTTGGGAAATTGAACGTTGCGTTGAACAAGGCATGCAATTGCTTTGCTTACCCACACATTATATGGATACTATTGGCACTTGGCGTTGTATTTTTGATGAAGAAAATGAGCCTATTTTTGAATTGGCTAGTAAATTGAATTTAGCGGTGGAAATCCACCCCTATGATGGTGAAAAATTCATTAAATTAGAAAATACATCTTGGCGTTTTCATCTCATTTGGATGCTAGCTCAATGTGCTGATGCGTATCACTTTTTTACTATAAAAGGGTATCAAGAACGATTTCCAAATATGCGAACTTGCTTTGCTCATGGTGGACAGTTAGCACAAATCAACCTAGGAAGACGGATTCAAGGTTTTGATGGTAGACCTGATTTATTTGAAGGTGATTACCATCCTAGAGCTGCTGTTGGACATAAAAACATCTTTTTTGACACCCTAGTGCATGATACAGGTTCTCTGAAATTACTTATAGAAAATCAAGGAGCCAAACAAGTTTTAATTGGCCTAGACGACCCATATCCTTTAGGCGAAATGGAAAGTGTTAAACAATCTTCTTATCCCGGTAAAATTTTAGACTTGGCTATTGATAGAAATATTATTAGTGAAGCAGAAAAGGACGCTATGTGGGAAGATAATGTAATACAATGGTTGTGTGGAGATGATCAAGAGGCTAAAGATAAGTTGGTGAAGAGGATATTGAATTAATTTATTCAAAAAATAGATGTCTTTCTTTAAAAAATTTTTTCCATACAAACCAAAAATGCCAGAGGCATTTATTGAAAAATTCATTAAAGATGCTAAATTAAGGCATCTTCAAATGGAACTTTACTATAACGAAAGAATTATTCTAACTGTCGATAGTCTAAAACATGTTCCTATATGGATTGAAAGAGGCAATGTCGATATCGGAAATTATAAAAATGGCTATGTAGTTTTCATTTTCTTTAACAAGAATAAATTAAGCAAAAACATCTACTACCAAAATTACAAGTTATCTGAAAATTTAGAAATGACAGAATATAAAGGGAAACTAAATTTAATTTATTTACATTTTTTCAAAAGCGATACATCTTCAATCCTAATCTTGGAATATATAAAAAAGGTTGTCGATAATGTTTACAAATTAGGAAATAAAAATCCAGAGATACACTTCAACTTGAGATACTTAAATTGATTATCTGAGTGATTTATAGACAACAATAACCACCCCACCCCGCGGGCACCCCTACTTGAAAAGGAGGGGAATTAAAAGTTTGAACTCTTTCTTTCGGAGTAATGATTTTATAAAGTTCCTCGATTGGCTTGTTCTCTTTCAATCGCTTCAAACAAAGCTTTAAAATTACCAACACCAAAAGATTGTGCTCCTTTACGCTGTATTACTTCAAAAAACATAGTAGGTCTATCCACTACTGGTTTTGTAAACAATTGTAATAAATAACCTTCCTCATCTCTATCAATTAAAATTCCATGCTCTTTTAGCACTTCTACATCTTCATCAATTTCACCAACACGTTCCAGCAAATCATCATAATAGGTATCTGGTACATATAGAAACTCCACACCTCTATCTCGCATTGCTCCTACTGTTTTTACAATATCATTAGTTGCTACGGCAATATGCTGAACCCCCGGTCCATTGTAAAAATCTAAATATTCTTCAATTTGCGATTTCTTTTGACCTTTGGCTGGTTCATTTATGGGGAATTTTATTCTACCATTACCGTTTGACATTACTTTACTCATTAATGCCGTATATTCAGTTGAAATATCATCATCCGTAAAGGAGATGATTTGTGCAAAGCCCATGGTTTTAGCATAAAAATCACACCATTGCTTCATTTCTCCCCATCCCACATTACCTACCATGTGGTCAATAAATTTTAATCCTACAGGTTCTGGGTTGTAATGTGATTCCCATTTTTTATAGCCAGGTAAAAATAGACCCTTGTAATCTTTACGTTCTACAAATACATGAACCGTTTCACCATAGGTATAAATCCCTGACCGAATTACAACTCCATCTTTATCTTCTTCTTTAGTGGGTTTCAAAAATGGCTTCGCTCCTCTTTTGGTAGTTTCATCAAAAGCTTTAGTCGCATCATCAACCCAAAGAGCTACTACTTTCACACCATCACCATGCTCATTTATATGTTCATTAATT
Organism: Aureibaculum luteum; assembly: GCF_003449015.1. Classification (GTDB taxonomy): domain Bacteria; phylum Bacteroidota; class Bacteroidia; order Flavobacteriales; family Flavobacteriaceae; genus Aureibaculum; species Aureibaculum luteum. The sequence goes on from NZ_QRGD01000006.1 coordinate 98,657, forward strand.
ACGCCACCCTTAACCAACGAAGTAGTTAACACCAACCTGATCTTATCTTGTTTTAGCACATATGAAACACGGTCTTTTACACCTGTTTCTAATCCCGCATAAGCTTCTGATTGAAACCCGAATGCTGTTTTATAGAAGTGTGCCGATTGCTTGGCATTCCCCACATATAATTCTACATAATCGGTACCCAGTAAAGGCAAAAAATCTTCGGCATCTTCAAATATTTTTTTGATACCATATTCTGTATTTTGTAAATCTTTTAAATTCTTTATATCTGCCATGTTTTCTTTTTAATGATTTTCATCTAGCCAAGAGGTGTGATAATCTCCTGTATCAATTTTTAATGCTTCTTCTGTAACCATGAGCGGTTTAAAAGTATCAACCATAACTGCCAATTCTTCTGTTTTGGTTTGACCAACACTACGTTCCATTGCTCCTGGGTGCGGACCATGAGGAATTCCTGACGGATGCAACGTAATTTGACCAATGCCAATATTATTTCTACTCATAAAATCGCCATCAACATAATACAGCACCTCATCAGAATCAATATTACTATGATTATAAGGAGCTGGAATAGATTGAGGATGATAATCATACAATCTAGGCACAAACGAACAGATTACAAAAGCACTAGTTTCAAAAGTTTGGTGAACAGGTGGCGGCTGATGAATTCGCCCAGTAATTGGCTCAAAATCATGGATTGACAATTTATAAGGATAATTATAACCATCCCAACCCACAACACTAAAGGGATGACCTACATACACATATTCGTGTATCATATCTTGTTTTTTCACTTTGAGGATAAACTCTCCTTTATCCGAAAAAGTTTCCAGTTCACTTGGTGGATGCATATCTCGTTCACAAAAAGGAGAATGCTCTAAATGTTGTCCAAACCAGTTTCGATAACGTTTTGGTGTATAAATAGGATGCTTAGACTCCACAATAAACAATCTATTATCTTCAGTATCAAATTCAATTTGGTAAATCATTCCTCTTGGAATTACCAGGTAATCGCCATATTCAAAATCAATATTCCCAAGAAATGTTCGTAATTTTCCAGACCCCTTATGAATAAACAATACTTCATCTGAATCGGTATTTTTATAAAAATAATCTCTTACTGATTTTTGTGGAGCGGCTAATGCAATATAGCAATCACTATTAGCTAACATTATTTTTCGACTCTCTAAAAAATCGGCTGTTGCTTTAACATTAAAACCATTTAAACTCAATGATTTCATATTTTTTTCCACAGCTATTTTTGGAGAAACATCATAAGATTTCAATACTGCTTTAACTTGCGTTGGTCTATGTGTATGGTACAACAAAGATGACATTCCATCAAAACCAATTGTTCCGAAAAGTTCTTCGTAATAGAAATCACCTGAATCGTTCTTAAAAATGGTGTGTCTTTTAGGAGGTATTTTACCCAATTTATGATATCTAGGCATAATTAAAAATGTTTTAAGTTAAAAAACTCATTTTCAATTGGAAAAAAAAGTCAATATGAGTTCTGTAAAAAGTTTACTTACGAAAAAGTAAACGTCATTCAGGATTTCGCTTCATCAGAAGCTTAAGAAGTACTAATAATTCTGTAAAAGAAGTTTGCATTGTATATACAATTGTTCAAACTCAAAGATAGTGATTATTTTTTTAATGGTTTGAGTCCTAAAATTTTAGGAAGCCAAAATTATTTAACGCTAACCACCTCTTTAATTTGTGGAGCGTATTTTTTAATTGTGGCTTCTACACCATTCTTTAAGGTCATTTGATTAACAGAACAGCCAATACACGCTCCTAATAGCTGAACTTTTACGATATTTTTATCAATTGAAACAAGAGAAATATCTCCACCATCAGACTCTAAAAAAGGCCTAATTTCTGCCAATGCTTTTTCTACTTCGTTTTTTAATTTTTCTGCTGTCATTCTCTTATTTATTTACGGCACTACAACCTGCCATAGTTGTTATTTTAACAACTTCAGTTGGTGGTAAATCGTCATTTCTTTTTACTAGTTGGGTTACCAAATTTTTAGTGATATTTATAAAAGCCTCCTCCAAAGGTGTGTCATTTTGTAACGCAACTGGATGTCCTACATCTCCTGCTTCTCTTATACTCTGTACTAGTGGTACCTCTCCTAAAAATGCTGTTTTTAAATCATCCGCCAAATTTCTAGCTCCATCCTTTCCAAAGATATAATACTTATTATCAGGCAATTCTGCTGGTGTAAAGTAGCTCATATTTTCAACAATTCCTAACACCGGAACGCTAATGTTTTTCTGTTCAAACATCGCTACTCCTTTTTTTGCATCTGCCAAAGCAATCTTTTGCGGTGTACTCACTATTACTGCTCCAGAAATTGGAACTGCCTGAACGATGGATAAATGAATATCACCAGTTCCTGGAGGCAAGTCAATCAACATAAAGTCAAGTTCTCCCCATTCTGCATCAAAAATAAGCTGGTTTAAAGCTTTTGACGCCATTGGTCCTCTCCAAATAACTGCTTGATCAGGTTGTGTAAAAAACCCAAGAGATAATAACTTTACACCATAGCTTTCAATAGGCTTCATTTTAGAGCGTCCATCAACAGTAATGGCAATTGGTTTTTCATCAGCAACATCAAACATTATAGGCATTGATGGTCCATAAACATCGGCATCTAAAACACCAACTTTAAATCCCATTTTTGATAAAGTAATGGCCAAATTAGCAGTAATAGTTGATTTACCAACTCCTCCTTTACCAGAAGCAATGGCAATTATGTTTTGAATTCCTTCAATTTTTTTACCCTTTATTAAATTACTTGGCTTTTTTTCAGGAGCAGGGGCATTCACTTTCACATTGACTTTCACATCAATTTTCTGATAAACACGGTCGTGAATTGCCTTCATTATTTCCACTTCCACTTTTTTCTTAGCCTGTAAAGTAGGATTGCTAATAACCACATCAACAACAACTTCATTGCCAAAAATTACGATATTACCAATAGATTTACTCTCAACTAAACTTTTACCTTCACCAGGTGCCGTAATGCTATCTAACGCATTGTATATATCTTCTTTACTAAATTTCATTTTGCTATAATTTTCTCACTTCTTTATATTCATTCTAAATACAAAGATAGGCTTTAGACTTAACATATTAAAAGAATTTAATGGAACAAATGTTACTTAAATAAGTTGTAAAACTACAGCTATTTAAAATGTAAAATTTTCGTTTTAAATTCTATTCCAAAATAAACGACTCTGGCATTTCCCAATTCGCCCTTACATCATTAGTAAACTCAAGGTATATTACTTTTTCTGGTTGTTCTTTACGCAGAAAATTACCCGTGTCCCATATTTTATTTTCGTTTTCGTCATAAATAACTCTTAGAAAATATTTACCAGGCAATAAATCAATAAAATCGTATTGTTGCTCTTCAATAGCATAGATTTCCTGAACAATTTTTTCTTTACTTGATAGTAACTGAACAATAATTGGAAACTTTTGAACACCTTTTAAAGTGACAAATAACTTACCGTAATCTTCTACTTTTTTCGTGCTAAATTTATATTTTAGAGTATCATTGCTTTGTTCAAAAAAGTTAAAAATAGAATTAGGTAAAATCTCCATCGAATATTTTTGATCGTATTTTTTCTCAAAGTCGAAAATAAGTTCTGATTTATCCTCTGAAATTTTCATGTCATACTTTACTGAAATAGTATCTTGATCGAAAAAATCAATTTTAGTTGTATCTACTGATGCTAATGGTAAATTACTTAAAATTTTTAATTGATTTTTTAACTGAAATTCACTAGAGTTCAACTTTGTTAATCGGAGTGTATCTACTTTTTTTGAACGCAATTTCACAATTACGGTATCTATAACTCTTCTATTAGACACTTTAAATTGAATAGAATCAGCCACACTTCCTTTAAAAAAATAATTCAATGTATCTTTATCTTTTTCAAAACTAGATACACTTTTAAAATCAGGAATAACGCTTAAAGGCTCTATTTTTATGCTGTCTGCTAGGCCTTCATATCCAAACTGTATATGCCCTTTGCTCACTTCAAAAGGTCTTGTAAACCTAAAAGGAAGTATTTCTTTAAATAATTTAATACTATAACTCGAATCTGTTGGTATTGTAATATTCTTTTGTTCAAAACCAATTTTATCCTCTTTAGGATCAAAAGTATAATTTTTAGATTTATCACCTAACGCCATTAGCAAATATTCACCTGCTTTTATATTGGTAATTTCCCAAACAGTAGAATCTAAGGTATTACCTACATAATAGGGTTTTTCCTTATAAATAACTGAATCTTTAAAAGCCTCATTTATTTCATACAGCATTACGGTCACATTCTCATCAGTTTTCTTATTAAAGGCATCTTTTATATTACCATTTATTATAAGAGAATCTATGATAGGTCCTGTTGAAAAAACAAATTTAAAATTATTAAAAATATTACCTTCGTTATTATCGGTTACACTCTGTCCGAAATTAAAGGAATACGTTGTATTTTCTTTTAACGTATCTAAAATTTTTATAGTAATTGTTTTGCTAGCCGTACCTATTGGAGTAATTAAAGGACTGTTCTTTAAAGGAGGTGATATAATTAATTGAGTGTTTACATCTTTCAGCTTCACATATTCATCAAATATTAGCTTTAACTCTTTCCCTTTAAAATTTGTAGAATAATTTGCTGGAAAAGATTTTTCCAATAATGGAGCATCCTCATCCTTATCTCCACCAGTAGGTCTTCCCCTTTTAGCACAATCCGTTAAAAAAAGCACCAAAAGTAAAAGTCCAAAAAGTACAGAAAGTTGTTTCCTCATTGTTTTAATTTGTTGCAAAAGTAAAGAAATAATCTATTCGGTATAAGCCATTGTAACAATACTTATTTTTACATTATTTGATTTTAATATTTGATTAGCACATGCTTCTAAGGTTGCTCCCGTTGTAATAACATCATCTATTAATAACACATGCGTATTATCGAAAAAGTTAGAAGTACTTACATCAAATATTTCTTGTACGTTTTTCCATCGGTCAAAACGTTGTTTTAACGTTTGTGTTTCCGTTTTTGATTTTCGCACTAAAACATCTTCTAAATAAGGTGTTTTTATGATTTCAGACAAACTCAATCCAAAAATAGTCAATTGGTTATATCCTCTTTTCTTAAGTTTTTTTGCATGTAATGGAACGGGAACTATATAATCAACTTTTGGAAACCTTTGACTCTCTTTCAATTGAGCTCCCATCCAATTTCCTAATAGACTACCTATATCTTGCTGACCTCTATATTTTAATTGATAGATAAGTTGTTGAGATACGCCTTTCGTTTTATAATAAAACAATGATGCTCCAAATTCTATAGGCAAACGACCGAAGAAGGCTTTCTCTACTTTATTATCAATTTCAGTAATAAAATCTGTTATTGGGAGCTCAAATCTACATTTTAAACATAAGGTCTCTTCATTTTGTAACAATTGTTCTTTACAACATACACAAATTTTAGGAAAAAATAAGTGATAAATATCTCTAAAAAATCGCATCTTTGACAATTATTCCGTGAATTTAACTGATATTTCACTAAAGATACGATATTGAAAACAAAAAAAGCATTTATAAAAGAAGCCATTAAAAATATTAAAGTTTCTGGTACTGTGGCTCCTAGTTCAAAATATTTAATAAATAAAATGCTAAAAGAAGTTGATTTCACAAAAACAAATGTGATTGTTGAATATGGATCAGGTAATGGTAATTTCACAAAAGAACTTCTTAAAAAATTAAATAAAGACAGTAAATTGATCTCTTTTGAAATTAATGAAAAATTCTATGAACATTTAAAAACATTTAAAGATTCCAGATTAACTGTTTTAAACGAGTCATGTGAAAATATAAAATCGGTTTGCGAAAAATTAAACATTTCAAATATTGATTATTTCGTTTCTAGCTTACCACTCACTAACATTCCTGACAACGTTACAAAGAAAATTCTTGACGAAAGTTATGCTCAACTAAAAGATGATGGCTGCTTCTTACAATATCAATATAGCTTAACCTATTATAAGAAATTTAAAAAAATATATAGCAATGTTGATTTAGAATTTGAAATAAGAAATATACCTCCTGCCTTTATATATAAATGCAAAAAAAGATAACGCTGAATACAATATTTTTCTAAATTTACGTTTTGCTTACATAAGTATTTAACAAACTCTAAATTAAAACTTTAATTATTTTCACTATGGAAGAACAAAAATCATCTTCAAACAAAAAAATTATAATAGGTATATTATTAGCATTGCTTGTCGGGTTAGGTGTTTACACTATGCGTACTACTTCTAAGTTTAAAGCCTCTGAAGAATTCTTGAATCAAGAAAAAGAACAAATCTTAGGTAACTTAACTGCTATGGAAGAAAAATACGACACTGCTATTGCTCAAAACAATTCAATGTCTGAAGAATTAACTATTGAAAGAGATAGAATTATCGCTTTTAAAGATTCTGTTCAAAATCTAAAAAGTACCAACTGGTCATTAATTAGACGTTACCGAGGGAAAATTTCAGATTTAGAAAAAACTAATGAAAGATTAATGAGTGTAGCTGATTCATTATTTTTAGTAAATAATGATTTAACCATTCAAAGAGATAGCATAACAGGTAAGTTAATTGAGCAAACCAATGCAAATGACACTTTGATGGCTCAAAACGTAAATTTATCTGAAAAAGTAAAAATTGGTGGTGCATTAAGGGTTAACTCTGTAGCTGCAATGGCTATGAGATTAAGAGGTAATGGTAAGTATGCAGAAACTACTAAAGCTCAAAAGGCAGAAGCTATTCGTGTAACTTTTAGAATTGAAGGAAACGAAATTGCTACACCTGGTGATAAAACGGCATATATTGTTATTCAAAACCCAAGTGGTAAAGTTTTAAGCGAAAAAGGAACTTTTACCGCCAATGATGGTAAGGAAATGCCATATACTGACACTGATGTTGTTGATTATAAAAATCTTGATAAAGATGTCGTAATGTTTGTAGAAAAGATTCCTCAAAAATTTGTAAAAGGTAATTATACTGTAAAAGTATATGTAGAAGGCAACATTGTAGGTGCTGCTAAATTAGAATTAAAAGATGCCTTTTTAGGTTTGTAAGATTTTAAATTCTAACATAAAAAATTAAAGTGTAACTAGGTAAACTAGTTACACTTTTTTATTTTAGAGCATAAACTAGTTTTTTAAACTTTATCTCTTTGACTAAACGATATTATAGAACTCCATTTTCGCCTTTATTTCCTCTTGAAATTCTACTCTAGACCTCAAAAAAGCTGTCCATTGAAAAAAAAAATAATATTTTTAGTTTAAACGCAAAAAGTTTAAATCAATTCATGTATAATTTTCTATTTTTGCAACATGATAAAACCAGAAGATCAATTTAAAAAAGTTATCTCTCATGCTAAAGAATACGGTTATGTATTTCAAAGTAGTGAGATTTACGATGGCTTAAGTGCCGTTTACGATTATGCTCAGAACGGAGTTGAACTTAAAAAAAACATACGCGACTATTGGTGGAAAGCCATGGTGCAATTAAATGATAATATTGTGGGTTTAGATGCTTCTATCTTTATGCATCCTACTACATGGAAAGCTTCAGGTCACGTTGATGCTTTTAATGATCCATTAATAGATAACAAAGATTCTAAAAAACGTTACAGAGCTGATGTTTTGATAGAAGATTATTGTGCTAAAATAGAAGGCAAAATAAATAAAGAAGTAGCTAAAGCTGAAAAACGTTTTGGAGATTCATTTAACAAAGAAGAGTTTGTAAGCACCAATCCTCGTGTTGTAGGTTATCAAGAAAAAATTAATAGTATCTTAACTAGGATGGGGAAATCTTTAGAAAAAGAAGACCTCGTAGACGTCAAAGCTCTAATTGAAGAATTAGAAATTGCAGATCCTTTATCTGGCTCTCGAAATTGGACTGAAGTGAAACAGTTTAACCTAATGTTTGGCACCAAACTTGGGGCTTCTGCCGATTCTGCAATGGATTTATATTTACGTCCAGAAACGGCTCAAGGTATTTTTGTCAATTTTTTAAATGTCCAAAAAACAGGACGAATGAAAATTCCTTTTGGGATAGCTCAAACAGGTAAAGCCTTTAGAAATGAAATTGTTGCACGTCAATTCATATTTAGAATGCGTGAGTTTGAACAAATGGAAATGCAATTTTTTATTAAACCAGGAACTCAAAAAGAATGGTTTAAACACTGGAAAGAAGCCCGTTTAAAATGGCATCTATCATTGGGTATGGGCGAAGAAAATTATCGTTTTCACGATCATGAAAAATTAGCACATTATGCAGATGCTGCAACCGATATAGAGTTTAAATTCCCTTTCGGATTTAAAGAATTAGAAGGAATACACTCGCGTACAGATTTTGATTTAAAACAACATGAGGAGTTTTCTGGTAAAAAACTTCAGTATTTCGATCATGAAGAAAATGCAAGCTACACACCTTACGTTTTAGAAACGTCTATAGGCTTAGATAGAATGTTTTTAGCAGTATTCTCAAATGCTTTAGTAGAAGAAGAATTAGATAACAATACCACAAGAACCGTTTTAAAGTTACCAGCAGTATTGGCACCTACAAAAGCGGCTATTTTACCATTACTTAAAAGAGATGGTTTACCAGAAGTTGCGAAACAAATTGTAGAAGATTTAAAATGGGATTTTAACGTGTTTTATGATGAAAAAGATGCCGTTGGTAAGCGTTATAGACGTCAAGATGCTAACGGAACACCTTTTTGTATTACCGTTGATCATGAGACCCTTGAAAATAATACAGTAACCATTCGACATAGAGATACAATGGAACAAAAACGTGTTAAAATTGAAGATTTACGAGAAATTATCAAAAAGGAAGTTGACGTTAAGCATTGGTTACAAAAAATGAACTAAATAGATTAATCAATTCTATTTTAAAAACGCAATAAGTATTTCTTATTGCGTTTTTTTGTTCATAATATATTATCGCAGATTGTTAAATTCATCAAACCGCATTTATTTTTTTATTAACTTGCTAGAATTCTATAACTTATCACAAGTAATTGGTTTATTTTAACTAAACAATCTTCAAATGGCAAAATTCAAACTACAAGTAAATAATAAATCTTACGACATAGAGGTAAGTGAAGATACTCCTATTTTATGGGTGTTACGAGATCATCTAAACCTATTAGGTACAAAATACGGATGTGGTATTGGCCAATGTGGTGCGTGTACCATCCACCTAAATGGCGAACCTGTTAGAAGTTGCTCTTTACCAATTTCATCAGTTGTTGATAATTCCATAACTACTATTGAAGGTATTTCTGAAGCTGGAGATCATCCTGTTCAATTGGCTTGGAAAGAAATTGATGTTCCACAATGTGGTTACTGCCAAGCGGGACAAATTATGACAGCCACTGCTTTTTTAGAGAAAAACCCTAAACCAAATAGCGATGAAATTAGAGATGCCATGCATAGTAATATTTGTAGATGTGCCTCTTATAACCGTATTGAAAAAGCTGTTGCTAAAGCAGCCACTGCTAATAGTTAATTCCGAGATAGATGAAATCACAAAAGAAAAACATAGATAGAAGATCGTTTTTACGAACATCAGCTCTTGCTGGAGGAGGAATGATCATTGGGTTTAATTTATTCAATGCATGTAAACCTAAGGTAAAACCTGCAATTGATATATCTAAACTTAATTTTAATGATTTTAATGGATTCATTAAAATAGCAGACAATGGAATGGTCACCATTTTTGCACCCAATCCTGAAATTGGACAAGGTGTAAAAACGTCAATGCCAATGTTAATTGCTGAGGAATTAGATGTTTCTTGGGATAATGTTCATGTAGTCCAAGGTGGATTAGATATGGATGTATTTCAAAGACAAGTAGCAGGCGGAAGTCAATCCATTAGACATGGTTGGGAACCGTTACGGCAAACAGGAGCAACCGCCAAGCAAATGTTAGTCAATGCGGCAGCTGCAAAATGGGGAGTTGACGCTAAGGAATGTAGTGTGGAAAACGGGGTTATTTCTAACAAAAAAGGCGAAAAACTAGGATATGGTGAAGTAGTGCTCGATGCTGCAAAATTAGAAGTACCCAAAGATGTCAAATTAAAAAATCCTAAAGACTTTAAAATCATCGGTCAAGATGTTCAAAATGTTGACGTTGATGAAATTATAACTGGTAAATCTTTATTTGGAATCGATTTTAAACGTGAGGGTATGTTATATGCCTCGGTAATGAGACCACCAGCATTTGGGCAAAAATTAGTTTCTTTTGATGATGCCGAAGCTAAATCCAAAGAAGGTGTGGTTGACGTTTTTCAATTTGGGGATAAAATAGCTGTTTTAGCAACTAGTACATGGATTGCCATGCAAGCCAAAAAAAATTTAAAAGCTACTTGGAAAGAAGATACAACTCTAGAAAGCACCGAAGATCATGACAAAATATTGTTTGATTTATTAGCGGGAAACACATTTGAAACCCTCCGAAAAGATGGTGATATTAATAAAGCTTTTAAGGAAGCAGATTCTGTTTTGGAACGTACTTATGAATCTCCATTCCTACCTCATAATTGTTTAGAACCTATGAATTTTTTCGCTGACGTCACAGATAAAAAAGTGGAATTAGTAGGTCCCATTCAAACTCCAGCAGGTACTGCCAATAGAATTGCTAAAGAATTAGAAAGAGATATTAAAGATGTTTCTTTAGAAATGACACGTATGGGTGGTGGATTTGGAAGAAGATTATATGGTGATTTTGCCATAGAAGCGGCTTTAATATCAAATATTGCAAAAAAACCTATACAAGTACTTTTTTCAAGAGAAGATGATATGGCTGATGGTATTTATAAACCCGCCATTAAGTACAACATAAGTGCTGCCATAAAAGATAGTAAAGTTACTGGATATCATTTAAAAGAAGCGGCTATAAATAGTAATATGTATGGATTAATTTCCAACTTTTTTCCTGCAGGTGCTATAGAAAACTACCAAGTAGATATAGCTAATTATAAAAGTAATATTACTACAGGAGCATGGCGAGCACCTTATACTAATTTCTTAGCCTTTGCAGAACAAAGTTTCTTTGATGAATTGGCTGAAACTATGGATGTTGATAAAATTCAATTACGTTTAGATTTACTACAAAATGTAAAAGGTACAACAGATGAACGCATTGAATATTCGCCAGAACGTTTAGAAGCCGTAATAAACGAGGCTGTAGAAAAATCAAATTGGGGAAAAGTAGACAAAAACACATATCAAGGATTTGCGGCATATTATTGCCATAATACGCATGTTGCCGAAGTGGCTGATGTGGTTATGGAAGCTGGCGTACCTGTAGTAAAAAAAGTTACTTGTGTATTAGATTGTGGTATTGTTGTAAATCCATTAGGAGCAAGAAACCAAGTGGAAGGTGGTGTACTTGATGGAATTGGCCACGCTATGTATGGCAATTTAGAATTTAAACAGGGTGTACCGCAGTCTACAAACTTTCATAATTATCGTTTGGTAAGAATGAAAGAAACACCGAAAGTTGAAGTTCATTTTATTAAAAATGAAATAGCACCAACGGGTCTAGGCGAACCTGCTTTACCACCAGCAAGTGCAGCTGTAGCAAATGCTATTAAAGCTGCAACGGGTATTCGTATTACGAAACAGCCTTTTATTAATGCTAGTGAAAAAATTTTTGGTTGAGAAAAAACAAATTGAAATGTTAGTTTGATTACCACGCTAGTACTGCGGTGTCTCGATAACCTTCGTCCTTAATACTGAATTTAGTGACTCACGAATTTAAAAAAATAATAAAAAGCTTTCAAAAAGCAATAGAAAGTCGATTACAATGCGTTATTGCCACTGTTGTAGCCTTGGAAGGCTCATCATACAGAAAGCCGGGTGTACGGATGCTCATTATCGAAAATGGTACTATGATTGGTGCTGTTAGCGGTGGTTGTGTGGAAAAGGAAATATTAAAACAATCGTTTTCTGTTTTTAAAACAGGAACTCCGAAAGTAATGACATACGATGGTCGCTATAGACTGGGATGTGAAGGTACATTATATATTTTGCTAGAATTATTTAATCCCGAACCTAGTTTTATTGATGCATTTAATTCTAGTTTAGATCAGCACAAAAGTTTTACTGTCAATAGTTATTTTTCAAAAAAGATTGATGCTGATAAAAATTACGGTTCTACAATTTTATTTGATGATTCTCTAGAGTTTACTTTTAACCAATTTGTAAATAAAAGTGAAAACCCCTCCAACAATCTTTTTAATCAGACCTTGAAACCATGTTTTAGATTGGTCATTATTGGTGCGGAACATGATGCTGTTGAACTTTGTATCTTTGCTTCTTCATTAGGTTGGGATGTCATTATTATCACTTCCCCTACTGACCCAAAATCCATTGAAGATTTTCCTGGTGCTCACAAAATACTTCATGAAGCTCCTGGTTTGTTTGACAACTCTATTATTAAAGAGCAAACTGCGATTGTTTTAATGACTCACAATTACGCCAAAGATTTTCAATATTTAATGGCGATGAAAGAAATAATACCTGATTATATTGGTGTATTAGGTTCTGTAAAACGAAGAGAAACTTTACTTAACGATTATATGGAACACAATCCTCTTGTTGATGATCTATTTATCGAAAAAATTCACAGCCCAGCAGGATTAAATATAGGAGCGATAACACCACAAGAAATTGCATTATCTATTTGTGCTGAAATACTTGCCGTAACTCGCGGTGCAAATCCAACTTCACTGAAAAATGTACAACAAGGAATTCATACTGATAATTACCTATCTTAGACCGTGAAATCAATTGTAAAACCACAAAATATAGCCATTGTTATTTTGGCTGCCGGAGCTTCATCTCGTATGAAAAGCATAAAGCAACTATTACCATGGAAAAAAACTACATTATTAGGCAATGCTATTCAACAAGGTTTATTAGCGAATGTTATTACCGTTTATGTCGTTTTAGGAGCTAATAGTGAAGTAATTCGGCCAGAAATAAAAGATTTTAATATCGAAATTATAGAAAATGAGAGTTGGGAATTAGGTATGGGAAAATCCATTGCTTGTGCTATGAATTTTATAAACAACTCCCCTACTCAGTTTGACGGTATTCTAATTACTTTAGCAGATCAACCGTTATTAATGGCAAGTCATTACAACAAAATGATTGGTAAATTTACAGAAAACAGCACTAAAATAATAGCTACCAAGCAAGATACTACGATTGGTGTTCCTGCAATTTTTAGTCGTAAACATGTTAAACAATTAGTTTCCTTAAATGAAGATAAAGGAGCGAAGGCGGTAATCAAGAAAAACATGGATGATGTGCTTTTAGTTGATACTAATGGAATTACTGTGGATGCTGATACTATGAATAATTATAAAGAATTGTATGAGAAATATGGAAGGTAAATATTGTTTTTAAATTTGACTCTAGGTAGATATTTCAAAAAGAAAGTTTAATGAAAATGAAAAAGTGGTTTGGGTATTTGTAGTTTTACTTTTCAACTTCATTGAAACAATAATATATTTTACAATTGGTAGTAAACTAAAATAAAAAATCGAATTCCAAATCTATGAAACTTCTCAACCTACTTATATTGTGCACTTTAGTCATAGCAATTTCGTGTAAAACGCAACCTATCGAAAAAACAGGAATAATTCCACAACCAAACGAAATAAACTACCAAGAAGGGACTTTTACAATCGCAGAAAAAACGACAATTGTAGTAGAAAACTCAAAACAGAGTCTATTAATTGCTTCAAAACTGAATGCCTTTTTAGCTAAAAACTTTCATCTAAATCTTAAAACCTCAACAGAACCTCAAACAAATGCTATCCAATTATTGGTAACTAGAAAAGAAACCAAAACAGAAGGATATCAATTAGATATAACCAAAACTGGTATTGTAATAACAGGAAACTCTTACCAAGGTTTGTTTTATGGTCTTCAAACCTTAAAACAGATGCTTACTCCGAAAACATTGATAACAAAACCTACACTAAATTTTGTAAATATAAAAGATGCTCCAGAATTTGGTTGGAGAGGTATGATGTTAGATGTTTCTCGTCATTTCTTAAGAAAAGACTCCGTTAAAAAAGTAATTGATATTTTGGCAATGCATAAAATGAATAAGTTTCATTGGCATTTGGTAGATGGTATTGGTTGGAGAATTCAGATTGATAAGTATCCAGAATTAACCAAAAAGGGAGCATGGAGAAAAGTTAAAGAAAATAGTACACCATGGGAAAATTTTGAGACTACTTATAAAGATAGCGAAGGTGAAGTATATGGAGGGTTCTATACAAAAGACGATATAAAAGAAATAGTTGCCTATGCTGCCCAACGTTATATTGATATAATTCCTGAAATTGAAATGCCTGGGCATTCTGAAGCAGCATTACAATGTTATCCAGAATTGAGTTGTGATGGTCTTGGAACATCAGGCGTTTATTGTGCAGGAAACGATAAATCTTTTGAATTTTTACAAAACATTATCAGCGAGGTTGTACCGCTTTTCCCATACGAATATTTACATATTGGTGGTGATGAAGTAGGTAAAGACACTTGGTTGAGTTGCGAAAAATGTAAAAAAAGAATGAAAAACGAAAACTTACATGATGGCGAAGAATTACAAAGCTATTTTGTAAAACGTATGGAAAAATTTGTACATGCTCAAGGCAAAAAGTTAATTGGATGGGATGAAATTCTAGAAGGCGGATTACCTGAAAGAGCTACTGTAATGTCTTGGAGAGGATTTGAAGGCGGTATTGAAGCTGCCAATGCAGGTCATGATGTAGTTATGTCACCAGGTTTTCCGTTGTATTTTGACCATAACCAAGGTAAAAGTGAATATGAGCCACCTTCGTGGGGCGGTTATAACGATCTGCTTAGTGTTTATAATTTCTATCCTGTACCTGAAGATATTACAGCAGATAAAAAGCATCATATCCTTGGTGCACAGGCCAATCTTTGGACTGAACAAATTAAAACTTTAAGCCATATTGAATATATGATGTTGCCAAGAATAGCTGCATTATCAGAAGCTCTTTGGACTAACCCGAATCAAAAAAATGAACAAGATTTCATTAAGAGAATAGATATTCATTTTGATAGGCTCACAGCATTAAATTATAATTTTGCAGGCAGTGCCGTTTCACCAGATTATAAAGTTACTTATGACAAAACCAGTAAGGAATTTGTGTTAGAATTAAAAAATGAATTGGGCATCTATGATTTAAAATATACTTTAGATGGAATTGCTCCAACAACAAGTACAGAAATTTATTCAAAACCAATTCGTTTTTCTGCTCCTATTGAATTGTATGCACAAGCGTTTCGTAAAGATGAACCTATTGGATTTCCATTGATAAAAATGTTCTCAACTGGTTTCAGTGAAAAATGTAAAGTTACCTACACCAACCCATATAATGAAAGTTACAACGGCGGGGGTGATCAGGCCTTATTTAACAATAAATTTGCCAACGCACGTGGCGATGACCCTAATTGGCAGGGCCTTCCTAAAAAAGATTTTGAGGTAACCATCGATTTAGGCGAATCGAATAACCTATCATATATTGGTTTGAACTTTTTTCAACATATTGATGCTACATCTGTAATGTTACCAACTGAGGTAACAATAGCTGTTTCTGAAGATGGTATTACTTATGAAACTGTTTTTAACCAAGCGTTGATATCCATTAAGTCCAGAGCTCCAATTATAAAAAGAATAGAAGCCAAATTTACTGCACAAAATGTTTCTTTTGTTAAAATTACTGCGAAAAACAGAGGGAAATTGCCTGAATGGCATATCCGTAAAGGAGATGCTTGGGTATTTATGGATGAAATTTCTATGAAATAGAGCCCAGACCCAAACAATCCTAACAACCTGTTTGTTAAATAATTAAATTGCATAAATTTTAATTTTGTGATTATAAGAGTTAATCAAAGTTAAATAATAGTTAAAAACATTCGTATAGGTATGTTTTAATGTACATTTGCATCATGCAACAAGATTTAAAGTCAGAGCTGACCAAACAATTAATAATAGACAAAGCTTTTAACCTATTTTACGAAAAGGGTTTTAAAACGACGAGTATTGAAAAAATAATGAAAGCGACAACGCTTTCAAAAGGTGCATTTTATCATCATTATAAAAACAAAAAAGAATTAGGACTAGAAGTTATTGGGTTGAAAATACAAAAAAGAGTTTATGATGGTATGATATTCCCTTTAAGTGAATCTGGAGATGCCTTTAAAATAATAGAATCAACTTTTTTAAATAGAATAAAATCATTTCCTTTTTATGATAAGAAACACGGATGTCCAATGAATAATTTTATTAATGAAATTGGCGATTATGAATTGGCCTATCAAAATGCACTAAAAAGTATCGTTGAAAACTGGAAAAATGCTCTTGTAGCATTAATAGAAAGAGGAAAAAAGGAAAATTCAATTAACAATACTATTTCTAGTAAAGCGGTTGCTGTTTATTTAATAAGTGCTTTTGAAGGCATTAGAGGACTTAGAAAACTTTACGTTGACGATTTGATTCTTGACGATTACATTATGGGACTCTCTTTATATTTAAAACAATTAAAACCTTAATTCTTTGCATCTAAAACATATGCAATAGAATGTTTATAAAAATTTAAAAAAATGGAAAATAACAGAAGAAATTTTATCAAAAAAACAGCACTAGTAGGATTAGCTGGTGCGGCCATACCTCAATTTGGTTTTGCCAAAAATAACGTTAAAAGTGAAATTGAGAACAACTTTATAAATAGACCTAAAGTGCTTTTTTTCGATGTAAACGAAACGTTGCTTGACTTAACGGCTATGAAAAATAGTGTTGGAAAAGCACTTGGAAATAGAAGTGATTTATTACCCTTATGGTTTACAACCATGTTGCAATACTCATTAGTCTCCACTGTAGGAAGGCAATACAAAGACTTTGGAGTAATTGGTGCTGCAGCTTTACAGATGGTAGCATCAAACAATAATATATCTATTTCTGAAACGGAAGCTAAAGAAGCTATTTTAGGTCCGATACGATCGTTGCCTGCACATCCTGAAGTAAAAAAAGCACTTGCCGAATTAAAAAATGCCGGATATAAATTGGTGTCATTTACAAACTCATCAAACAAGGGTGTTGAAACACAATTTAAAAATGCCGGACTACTTGACCTTTTTGACGACAGATTAAGTGTAGAAGATATTGGCAAATTTAAACCACATGCCGATACTTACGATTGGGCAGCCAGAAAAATGGGTATTGCATCCAATGAATGCTTATTAGTTGCGGCTCATGGTTGGGATATTGCAGGTGCTCTTTGGGCAAATTGGAGAGCAGCCTTTATCAGTAGACCTGGAGCACAATTATATCCATTAGCCCCTACTCCCGAAATTAACGAGTCAGATTTAGCATTGATAACTAAAAAATTAATTGCACTAAAATAATAGCTCCATATTATTTCATAAATCATAAATAGAGTACTTCGTTATAGCGACATAGCCGTGCTAAACATTTTTACTATTTATAGTTGATGGTGTAAAAAACAAAAATGATCATGAAACAAAATAGCATAGAAAGACCTTTAGAAAAAGAATTAAAAGATCGTAAAGCAAGTTTTGCAGCATCTGCTTCCATTGAGAAAAAAACAAAATACGCAGAAGGAATAAAATCAGTAGTTAATAGTCATATTGTAAGCAACGCTTTGCAAGTAGGAGATACTGCCGTTAACTTTACCCTTACAAATGCATCTGGCAAAAACATAACTTTATCTGATGAACTTAAAAAGGGCCCCGTCATATTAATGTGGTACCGCGGTGGATGGTGTCCCTATTGTAACATGACACTACATTACATGCAAGAATCACTTTCTGAATTTAAGAAATATGGTGCTAGTTTATTGGCATTAACCCCTGAGCTTCCAGATAATTCAATTACAACCAAAGAAAAAAACGAATTGCAATTTGAAATTTTAAGCGATATCAATAATGAGGTCGCTCATCAATATAAAGTAGTTTTTAAATTAACTGATGACGTTGCAGAAATTTATGAAAATAGTTTTGAATTGAGCAAATATAATGGCAATGACAAGGCTGAACTACCACTCGCTGCTACTTATATTATAGGGCAAGATAAAGTTATTAAATATGCATTTTTAGATGCTGATTATAGAAACAGAGCAGAACCGAATGATTTAATCACATTCTTAAAACAAAATTAAATGAAGAAAATAATAGATCAAATAATCAATATTATTACAATAGCTGTGATGACCTTTTTTGCAATTCCTAAATTATTGGCTAAACCTCAAAGTACTGCTGGGTTTATCCAATTTGAAAAAGTCATTCACTTAGATGCCGATTTTTTTAGAATATTTACCGGAATCTCAGAATTAGGCTTAGCCCTACTTGTACTTATTTTTATATTCAATAAAAACGAAACGATTGGTAAAATAGCTTATACATTTTTATTAGTGACGATGTTAACAGCATTAGGTCTTGAATTTTTTGCTAGACCAGAACCAAAAATAGTACTTGTAATTATAGCAATTTTTCTAGCATTGTTATCTATTTACAAATTGAAAACGATAAATAATTTACCTAAAATTAAATTATGAAATTAGAAAAAAAAGTAATTATTGTAACAGGTTCTTCTAAGGGTATAGGAAAAGAAATTGCCTTACTTTTAGCTAAGAATGGAGCTAAAGTAGTTGTAAATCATTCGAATAGTGAAGCTGAAGCACAAGCAACAGTAGAGAGCATTTTAAAAAATGGCGGTAAAGCTATTTCCATAAAAGCAGATGTGAGTCAAAAGGATCAAGTTATTCATTTATTTGATAAAACCATTGAGACATATGGTAAAGTTGATGTTTTAATTAATAACGCTGGCATCATGATTTCTAAAAAATTAAAAGATAATACACAAGAAGATTTCAGTAAACAATTTGACATTAATGTTCGAGGAATTTTTAACACCCTACAAGAGGCTGAAAGTAAATTGGCTGACAATGGAAATATTATTAATGTATCTTCAAGTACAGTCAAATTAATGTTCCCAACCTATGCTTTATATTCTGCTTCAAAGGCCGCAGTTGAGCAAATGACACGAGTATTTTCTAAGGAAATAGGTCGAGGAATTTCTGTAAATGCCATTGCCCCTGGAGCTACAGAAACAGATTTATTTTTAAATGGTAAAACACCAGAATTTATTGAAAAACTAAGTGCAATGAATGCATTTAATAGATTAGCACAACCAATTGACATTGCCAACGTTGTTTTGTTTTTAGCAAGTGATGAATCCAAATGGATTTCAGGTCAAGTAATAGGAGCCAATGGTGCTTTGATATAAATAGAAAACTAGGGTTTCTCTTTTATATAATTCATTAGAAGTCCTAGTCTTTAATTTCTTAATACTAAAAAACTTACCATCTATATCCAATTAAAGCTCCAACTCTACGGACAAAATCTGTAGCTATATTATCATTTGAAGTATAAAGGTTCCTTCCTACTCCTCCATAGATTTCAAAAACAAATCCTTTACCACTGACAAACTTTCCACCAACGGAAACACCTATTGCAAAATTATTTGAAGTAGCTTCGAAATCTTCAATTACAGGGTCATATTCATTTTCATAACCTGAATTATTAAAGTTTTCTTGAACATTATACATTCCAAAGCCCTCAATAAAAAAGGCCCTGGTATATCTATTTAAAAAATTGTAGCGATAGTAGGGTGTAAAGGCAAATTTTTCGTTGTAATACAATTCAAATACATCTTCAAAATCAGACAATTCATTATCTTTTAAATTGAAGAAAAAAGAGGCTCCAACTGAAGATTGCTCATTTAATAAGTGTTCATAGGAAAAATCGACCACTTTTAACCCAATAAGATTAAAAACATTTACTTTTAATTCATTTCGTCTGACATAATCATTTTCATTCTGTGCATCAGTATACAATGAAAATAAAAGAGTAAATACTAAAATTATTTTTTTCATAAAACGAATGCTTATGCTATACCAACGTAAAAAATTTAACTACCATCTATATCCTAATGAAGCCCCTACCCTAGGTACTAATTCCGTTGCGAAATCTTTATTTGATTGATAGATATTTCTACCTATTCCTCCATAAATTTCAAAAACAAAACCTTTACTGCTAACAAACTTACCTCCAACAGAGATTCCTATGGCAACATTATGAGAAGTTTCATCAACAGATGTTTGCTCGATATAAGGATCAGTTATATAATCATAATATCTGCCATCATAGTCATCTTGAACATTATACATACCAAAAGCTTCTAAAAAGAATCCCCAAGCATATTTACTAGCAAAAAACCTTCGATAAAACGGGGTGAAGGCAAATTTTTCTTCATAAATAGGTCCATCCTCATAAGTATCAGAATCTTGTAAATTAATTAATAATGAAGCCCCAAAAGAAGATTCAGAATCGATTAAATACTCATACGAAAAATCAACTGCTTTAAAAGCAATGATGTTCAAGGCATTGACCTTTAATTCATGTTTCTTTACAGGCACATCATCATTTTGTGCAAATGTTACTACGGTAACTAATAAAAATAGGATTGCGATTAATTTCTTCATTGATTGATTTTAAGATAAGTAATTAAATGTTATACCATTTTTAGATGCACGAAAAAGAAATTGGTTGCTTTTTTATATCACTGTATATTGTCAACCTAAAATAATTAACCTTCATTCAATAACATAAAGGCACCCTTTACCAATATTTCTTTATCTTTTAAAACATCACTATTCAAAATTTCAATATACGCTTCCGTTTTATCTCCTATTTCTAATTTTATACTTTCAAAATTATAACCGGTATCATTTTTATTATTTACAACTAAGGTATAAAAGTCATTCCCTATTTCACCAACAGCATTAACAGGTAACGCCAAACCTTTTTTAGTATTAGTAATAATTTGGGCTTCGGCAAACATACCTACGATCAAATTAATATCTTCATTTTCTAAGTGTGCATGTACTTTAACCGTTCTATTAGCTTCATCAATTGTTGTACCCACTAAATGCACTTCTGCCATAATCACTTTATCTGAAGCTTCTGATATTTTAAACAACACCTTTTGTCCTTTTTTAACATTTAAGATGTCTTTTTCAAAAACAGACAATTCTAAATGTAAATGGTCGGTGTCTACTATTTCCAAAATAGTATTAGCAGGTGATACGTACATTCCATTACTTACATTTACTTTTGAAATTGTACCCTCTATTGGTGCAAATATATTTATTTGAGAAGTAAAATTACCATTTTCAACAGCTTTAGGATTGATATTCATCATCCTTAATTTTTGTTGTAATCCCTTAGATTGTGCCATTGCACTTTTATAGGTACTTTCTGCTTTTAAGTAATTTTTTTGAGAAGTAATTTTTTCTTCAAACAATGTTTTTTGTCTTTCGTATTCAGATTTCAAATAATTGAGCTGTTCTGTTATTTCAGCATATTGCTGCTGTAATTCAACAAATTCAGTATTTTCTAAGGTAACTAACAACTGCCCTTTTTTAACTTTATCGCCAATTAAAAGAGGTGTTCTTTTAATGTAACCACCTAAAAAAGAACTTACTTTGGCCTTATTTTGTGGAGGAACATCAATCATTCCATTTACATTTATACTTTTATTAAAATCTTGCTCTGTAAACGAACCTAATTTCATTTTCTCAGATTCAAATTGAGCTTTAGTAACTTCAATTAAATCAGTACCTGAAGTTACTACTTCATCATTTTCTTGTTTTTCAGAATTTCCACAAGCTGATAAAAAGAGTGCGAATAAAATAATATATAAATTTTTCATGTGTTTAAATTAATTTTAAATGTTTGATATTTAGCTATTCCTTTTTTTAAGAAATAATACCTTTTCCTACTTCCCCCAATGAGGTGCTATAAGGTTAAATAATTCATGGCAATAACAGTATCATTGTATTTATTGAGGTTCTCTAAATAGGTTAACTCAATATCCTTTGAAGTTTCAACACTTTGTATGTATTGAAAAAAGTCAATTTCACCATGTTTAAAACTTTGTTCTGCCGTTTTAATAATCTCTTCTGAAAGTTGTTTTCCTTGCGTTTCATAATACATTACGGCCTCATTATATTGATTAAGTTCGGCCATCAGTTTTGCATAACTAGTTGTTAACTTCACTTTATAATCTGTTTGCTCTTCTTTTATAATATTTTGAGCAATTTTTGATGCTTTAATTTTTGACGACTTACCTCCAAATAATAATGGAATTTTAATACCGAACTGATAGCCTATCATTTGCTGATTTAAAGAACTGTTTGAGCCTTGAAAATATTGGATACTCAAATCAGGTAACAGGCTCTGTTTTTCTTTTTGCTGCAAGGCTTTATAATAAAAATCCGCATTTTGGTAATAATTCAAGCCCACATTATCATCTATAGCAATACGTTGCACTGGTAGTTTTACCAATGGTTGTGACAGCACCAAAATACTATCGACCTGAACAACTGCTTTTAATTGTTCGTTCATTAAAACCACTTCTTGTTTCGCTTGCTTAAATAATGTTTGTAACTGCCGTTGTTTAGATTTTGCAGTTATCATCTCCAAATAATTAGTTTCTCCCAGTTCAAATCTACGTTCCGCTGCTTTTGCAAAATTGGCATACAAACTATCTAAGAATTGATACTTTGCTGCTTTGTTTTGAGCGTAAACAACATCGTAATATGCTAAATACACGTTACGTTTTACTATTTCTAATTTAATGTTATATTTAGACTGTTGCATTTTATAATCTGCCTTACCAACTTTTTTATCGGCAAAATAAACGGTAGGAAACTTAAAATCTTGCTGTACTCCAAAAACTCTTAAAGGCAAATTATTACTACCCAAATTACTTTCATCATAATTATAATACACAGTTGTTTTATCAAAATCAAAAGCACCACCAATTAGGGCATTACTTTTATCAGCCATTAATGCCGATGCCTTTAGCTCGGCATTATTTTTTATTGCCAATGTTACCGCTTTATCCGCAGTTAAGGGTTCTTGTTGTGCATTTACACTTACAGTAAGCAACACTATTATTATAGATGCAATTCCTTTTTTGTTCATTTTAATTTCTTTTTTATCTTCGAACCAAGCATATAAAACGGGTAATACTACCAACGTTAAAAAAGTTGCCGTAATTAAACCTCCAATTACTACCGTTGCCAATGGTCTTTGTACCTCAGCACCCGCATTGGTAGAAATAGCCATGGGTAAAAAACCCAATGCAGCAGCCATGGCGGTTAATAAAACAGGTCGCAAACGTTCAGAAGTTCCTCGTAAAATACGTTCATTAATATCTTTAACACCTTGCTCTTTTAGCTCTTTAAAATGTTCTATCAATACAATACCATTCAATACTGCTATCCCGAAAAGGGCAATAAAACCAACACCTGCCGAAATACTAAAGGGCAGCCCTCGCATCCAAAGTAACAATACTCCACCAACTGCAGCTAAAGGAATAGCAGAATAAACCATTAAGGCCTCTTTTATAGATCCAAAAGCAAAATGAAGCATAATAAAAATAAGTATCAAGGCAATAGGCACCGCAATTTTTAAACGATCTTTGGCACTTTGCAAATTCTCAAATTGACCACCATAAGTAATTGTATAACCCGGAGGTAATTTTAATTGCTCATCAATTATTGCCTGAACATCATCTACTACTGATTGTAAATCTCGGTTACGAACATTAATACCGACTACAATTCGACGTTTTGTATCATCTCTAGAAATTTTTGCTGGACCTGATGAATATTTAATTTCTGCCAATTCACTCAACGGAATTTTTTGCCCATTAGGAGTATCAACATATAAATTTTGAAGGCTGGATAAATCTTTACGATGATTAGCATCTAAACGTAAAACCAAATCAAAACGCTTTTCACCTTCAAAAACACTTCCAAGAGATTCACCTGCAAAGCCCATGGTTATTAATTGGTTTAAATCGGCAATGTTTAACCCATACCTCGCAATTTTGCTTCTATTAAAAGTTACACTCATTTGCGGTAAACCAGCCACTTTTTCGACAATGATATCTGAAGCACCATCAACATTTGTAATTAGTTTTTTAATTTCATCAGCTTTTTTAGCTAGGATATTTAAATCTTCTCCAAATATTTTAATAGCAACATCTGCTCTTACGCCCGTAATCAATTCATTAAATCGCATTTCAATAGGTTGTGTAAATTCGACTTCCATACCTGGAATTACTGCGAGAGCTTCCTTAAATTTATCTGCCAGTTCATCTTTACTTGAAGCAGACGTCCATTGCTTTTTGGGTTTTAGTTTAATAATAACATCACTCTCTTCCATTGACATTGGATCTGTGGGTACTTCAGCAGCACCAATTCTGCTGACTACTTGATCTACTTCCGGAAAATTATCTAATAAAATATTTTCTATTTTAGTAGTAATATCTATGGTCTTACTTAATGAAGTTCCTGTTTTTAAAACGGGTTGAATAACAAAGTCTCCTTCATCTAACGTTGGAACAAACTCCCCTCCCATTCTACTAAAAATCCAACCACTTACTACTAACAAAAGTATTGATAGACCTATTACTAATTTTTTATTAAAAAGTGCCCATTTAATAACTGGTTTATATTTCGTATTCACAAACTTCATCAATCTCACAGAGATATTCTTATCACTTTGCTT
Source organism: Aureibaculum luteum (assembly GCF_003449015.1). Taxonomy (GTDB): domain Bacteria; phylum Bacteroidota; class Bacteroidia; order Flavobacteriales; family Flavobacteriaceae; genus Aureibaculum; species Aureibaculum luteum. The sequence goes on from NZ_QRGD01000006.1 coordinate 123,451, forward strand.
CGCTGGTTTTAAAAATATAGATGCTATTACTGGAACATAAGTTAAACAGAAAAGCATTGCTCCAATTAAGGCAAAACTAAATGTTAATGCCATGGGTTTAAACATTTTTCCCTCTACACTACTTAATGATAAGATTGGAATAAAAACAATTAAAATAATTAATTGACCAAAGATGGCAGAGTTCATCATTTTTGAAGCTCCTTTTAGTGTAACCTGATCTATTTCACCTTGCCGTTCCTCTTTTGATAACGCTAAAATATGTGAGCTTTTTGATGTTATTTGAAAGGCAATAAACTCTACAATAATAACGGCACCGTCAATGATAATACCAAAATCTATAGCCCCTAAGCTCATTAAATTGGCATCTATACCAAAAATATACATTAATGAAATTGCAAAGAGTAAACTAAGAGGAATTACAGATGCCACTACCAAACCAGAACGCCAGTTACCTAATAATAAAACGACTACAAAAATAACAATGAGGGAACCTAAAATCAGATTTTCTGCCACTGTAAACGTGGTTTTTCCAATCAACTCGCTACGTTCTAAGAATCCATTGATATAAACCCCTTCAGGTAACGTTTTTTGAATGGAAGCAACACGGTCTTTTACCGCTGTAATAATTTCATTAGAATTTCCATCTTTGAGCATCATTACCTGTCCAAGGACCTTCTCGCCTTCACCATTTCCTGTAATTGCACCAAAACGTGTAGCACTTCCAAAGCCAACTATGGCAATATCTTTTATATAAATTGGGTTGCCCTCTGTATTTTTAACAACAATATTTTCAATGTCCACTAAAGATTTAACTAAACCCTCCCCTCGTATAAAGAAGGCCTCGTTAGATTTTTCGATATATCCACCACCAGCAACGCTATTATTTTTTTCTAAGGCTGTATAAATATCAGCAATAGCAATATTCATGGCCTTTAATTTTGTGGGATTTATAGCCACTTCGTATTGCTTCAAATAGCCTCCCCATGTATTTATCTCTACAACTCCTCGAATACCCGATAGCTGTCTTTTTACAATCCAATCTTGAATAGTACGTAGCTCAGTTGTTGAGTATTTATCCGCATAGGCTGGTTTTACATCTAAAATGTATTGATAAATTTCACCTAAACCCGTAGTTATTGGTCCCATTTCAGGAGCCCCAAAACCTTTTGGTATTTTCTCAGAAGCAGATTTTATCTTTTCTGCAATTAATTGTCTTGGTAAATAGGTGCCTAAGTTGTCTTCAAAAACGATGGTAACTACTGATAAACCAAATTTTGAAACGGAACGTATTTCAACAACCCCAGGTAAATTAGCCATCTCTAATTCTATAGGATAGGTAATAAATTGCTCCACATCTTGTGTTGATAAATTCCTTGAAGTAGTAATGACTTGTACCTGATTATTGGTAATATCGGGTACTGCACCAATAGGAATTTTAGTTAATGAAAACATTCCAAACCCAATAACAAATGCAATAAATAATAAAATAATTGGCTTGTTTTTTAAGCTAAATTTTATGATGTATTCTAACATAATTCATTTTAAAAATAATTAATAATACACAAATGAAAATCATTTGTGAGCTTTTAAAATATGGAGTATGAATTATGCCAATTTGGGCGGTTGAAAAACAGAAGGTTTTTCAAAACAAGAAATAGAATCTTTGTAAAAAAAATTAAAAGGAATAGATACAAACGGTTTAAAATCTAAATTATAAACAATTGGTCTAAATGTAAATGTTCCATTAACGTGCGAACAATTATGATTATGATGCTTAAATGGTAAGTCATCGTGTTCCTCATGGTTATTACCTTTTTTAATATCATCATCACTATAATGTTCAACCAAAAATTCCATAAAAGTATCGCCATAGTTCTTCTGATGGTATTCTGCATGTTCTAGCAGCACCTTTAATTTAGAGATATCATCAATACTAATATTGAAACTCTGAAAAAGGATTAATCCTGAAGATAATATGGCAATTAATTTTGTCATTGACTGCGAAGTTACACTTTTTTCTAATAAGCTATGTAACAAGTTTTACATTACAAGATTGAATACTTAGAAAAAAATCAAACAAATTTCATGATGATTTCTGAATTTTAATTGTCTGTCAGTAATTGAATTAGCTCTACTAACTCATCATTGTCCATCTTAACAACAGATTCTATTGTATCGTCATTATTGCTAATAATTAAAGCACTTTTTTTATCTTCCTCATAGTCAATAATTCTCATGGTGTAATTTAAATGCTCAACATTTATCACTTTCCTTCCATCTTTAAACCAGCCATAGTCAGCTTCATAGTTTATGGTAGATTTATTAAAAACGATGATTTCTTCACCATAGGTATTCCATAATGAAATACGTAATAAATAAAAACCTAATAGACAAAAAAGAAATAAACCTATAATGTATCCGATATGAAATTCACCCCCAAATGAAATTGTCATACTTATTCCAAAAATAGGGGCTACAAAAAATAAAAAATGAAAGATGGGAGTTTAATGATTTTTACATAAATTGATGGTTGATGTACAGCGTACTCAGGAGGCTTCGCTGATCGGTATTTTTTATCTAAAACTTTGTACCCTAAATTACATTACCATAATTCTTTGTAATATTATTTCACTATTAGCCTACTCTTTTGGTTGCTATTCACTTGCTTATTAATTACTTTAGCAAATCAATTTATTAAAACACTTTTTTTTAACAAAATGACATAAGGTCGATTGAGTATTAAAATAAAAATAGAGCATTTTTTAGAAACCTTTCCAAGTAGGTTTGTAAACATTTTTACGAATAATAAATTTGTTCTATCATTATTCACTTTAGTAGCTCTACTTATATCAATCATATTTGTTGATATTTTTATTTTGCCTAAAACTACAATAAATGATTCCGTCGTTGAGATTAAAAAACTATTAGAACACTCAAGAGAAACTAATACATATAAAACAATAGGATACAAATGTAAAACGAGTAAAGGTTACGTTTTTTACATTACACGTATAGATTTTCGTACAAAACAAACCAATGAAGTTGAACTTGAACACACATTACTTTTACATAATGTAATTGCCTTAAAGTCAAATAATAAAGATTATTCAGATAAACTTTTTTCAAATACAATTGATGAACTTAAGTATTTTTACCTTTTTATTTTAACATCGCTAATTGTAAATATAATTATCATTTATTTTAATATTTTTATAAAGAGAAACTCGCTTTGGAATCTTATTGGTTTTAATTTTCTGTTAATAGTAATCTGGCTTGTCATCGAAAATAGTTTAAAGTTTCAAACGCCTTTATTTAAATTTTGATTTAATAAAAAATTAGTAAATGAAACTAAAAACTCGCTCTCAATTGCACCGTACCCGTATGAATCGCATTTGCCGTTTCTGATTTTCTACCTAAATAATTGATGTTTAAATCTAAATATGAAGTAATTCTTTTTTGTAAACTTAAATTCCAAGTATAATTCGTTCCAGGTTGTAAACCTTCTAACATTTGATAAGCCACTGCTGAGTTTGAGTTACCCTCAAATTTATTGAATACCAGATTTATTGAAGAGTTAATGGAATACTTTTGATTTTTAGCAAAAACAAAATTAGCCCCAAAATTATGAGAAGTTAAGGTTTCAAAATCCCCTAATTGATTGTCTTTACTTTTAAAATAGTATTCCATTTCTAATCGTGAATTTTTACTATACAAATAAGATATTTTTGGGTTAACTTCTGTATTTTCTAAGGTATAATTACGACTCGTAAATTGTTCTGAAGCACTTTTGTTTTCAGTAAGTGCAGTCTTAAAATCAAACAGCCAAAATTTACCAATTTTATGGTTAAACAATAATTGATGTGCTTTTAAAGCTTGCTCTTGATCTCCAATTGAAAAGGAATTTTTATTCTTTGTAGTGATATAGGTGTATGTAGTTGAATATTTTTGTTTCCCTCTGTTAAAAAACAAACTGTTTTTTAAATTAAAAGTTAACGACAACACATCATTATTGATATTAAACGGATTAATTTCAAAATTTGTTCCGTCTCGTTGCTTTTTGCTATCAATCAGTACAAAGGATTGATTGGTAAAATGAGATAATACTTTTTTAAATCCTTTTTGTACACTCCAATTAGATGGAAAAATGGTTAAACTTTGGCTAAACTTGTTCCTATGCGTCTTTACAAAATTGATGGTTGGTAACAATACCCTTACATAATTAGCTTCATCTTGAAATTGTGCTGTTTCAAATTCATCCAATTCTTGTATACCATTACCGTTATAATCATTCCAAGTGTAAAAACCGAGTCCAGTATCTACTTGAATATAGCTATATTCTTGTTGTGGTAAGTTACCCGAGTTGGTTTCATAAACCGTTTGCAATATGATGGCATTTTTAAATAATTGTTGGCGATATGACAATCTAGAATTTAAGGATTCTTCTTTCGTTGATTTTTCATTAGAATTCTCATGATTTACGGTTCTGTAATTGACAAACAGGAATAAGTTCGCCGTTGCATTTTGAATTAATTGCGATCTTAAAAAATAAGTATTGGCATTATTTACACGTTTCAATTGATTGTTTTGTACACTATCTGTGGTTCTAAACTTATAACCCAATTCTGCATAAACTTCAGCGGTATCTCCTACGCCAACATAGGCCTCAGATTCTATATATTTATGACTTAAACTAGAAAGTGTACTGGTCAATTTATCTTTACGCTCATTACTTTCACTGTTTAATCTTGCCCCAATCCAACTTTTATTAAAATGCTGTTTTACATCTACATAGCCTCTAAAAAATTCAGTTTGAGTAAGGTCTGAATCGTTATTTAAGTAACTACTTTTAACATCTATTTTTGTTTTATTAAATTTTAAATCACTTAAAAAGTTATGTTTAGTTCCTGAGTAATTTTCGCTAAAATTCAACCAATTAAATTCATACATCATTTTTCCTTTTTCAGGATTTGTATAATTTAAACTTGCAGCTAAATACTGTTGATTCCCAAGTGGATTAATTATATCCCAATCACGTGTAAACTCAATATTTCTAAAACGTTCAATGGTTTTAAAATCTTGTTGAATAAACTCATAATCTACATTACTGTTTAATTTCCATTTTCCATCAGATAATAGTTGTTGCCAATTTAACTTAGCCGCCACCCCTTTATTATCAGAGTCGTTATTTGATGAAAAAAGGTTCTTGTCATTAACACTATAGGCAACTTCTGAATTAAAGCTCGTTTTCAAACTAGGGTTATAACTCATGTTCATTACTGCTATTTGTAATTTCTCAGGAGCTACTAGTTGTATAATAGGTTCATAGTCACCTTGCATAACTCCATTTACCGGAGTAACATATTCGTAAATTCGACCCGAAGCTATGGTGGTTTGAATTTGATAATTGCCATTATTTGCACCTACATAAGTAAACCTTACATTAAACAAATCATCATTTTCATCATTAGAAAACACAAAAATTTCTTCACTATTTTGGAATTCCTTTTTATATAGAATTTTATGTTCTTCATAAACATCAGCGTAAGCTGAAGAAACATTCATTTGAGCAGTATCATCTCCTGCTAAGGAAAGAATTTGTTTTTGACTGTTACTTAAATCTTGCTGTAAAGGTTGATTTTTAGCATCATTTTCATTATAAAAATTAAAGCCTATCTTAAATTTATCGGTTTCATATGCAGCTCCATTATAGGTCACAAATCGTGTATAATTTTGATCAGCAAATTGATATTCTATAGCTATTCGCATATCTGCAGTTATCGGATAAGTTGGCATAAACGTTACTTCTGCCGTGTTATAATCAATAATATAATCATTGTTTTCACCACGCTTTATTAAGACACCATTTATAAAAACGCGTTCAGAACCAGAAATTAATAGAATGTACTGCTCTGCCAAAGTCCCATTATTTGAATCCGTAATTTTATAAGGGCCTTGGTTACCTTCTTGACCTAAAATCTGATTTTGGCTAAATTGACCTCTAACCAATGCACCTGACGCAAATAAATTCACATCACTTTCTTCATTTTCTAAATTTACATCAAGTTGAAGTCCTGCCACTTTTTTGTTAAATCTTAAAAATTGACTTTCCGTATTTTGTAAATTAATATCTCCTGCAGTTATACTCCAATCATCACTGAAAAGTTCAATAAACACACGATCAAACTCATCTAAACGCTGGGTATAACCATTATTTTGTAAAGGAATATTACTATCTGTAATTGAAGCTCTTAATTGCACTTTATCTGATAACCGACCTGAAATCTGTAAATCTAAATTTGAATTAACAGTAGCATCTTGGTTGTTACCAACAGTTACCCCTCTTGATATACTCCCGCTCGTATTTAATCCATCAAAAGGAGCAAAAGTTTTATTCTTAGTTCTGCCTCTTACACTATATAAACGCGATAAATCTGTCGATTTCGGTACTATTAATCCTTTATCAAAAACAGCATAGGTTTTGGTTAAAAACGTAGGAAGAGCATTATATTCAATTGTAATCGTTGGGTATTTTAAATGATCTAAAATCAATATAGAAGTTGCAAAATCAACACTATAATTAAGACTATCAATTTGCTGCTTTAAGTCATCTAATACTCTAAAATTATAAGGACTAATGCTAATTGAATCAATTTGAATTGTACCTGAAACTACTTGAAATGTTTTCGATTTATAACGCTCAGCTCCTTCTTGAGCGTATACAAAAGAACCAATTAAAATTACAATTATGCAAATGAATTTATTCACTAAATCGAAGCGTTTTGATGGTAAAAATAGGGTATTTTAAACAATCGAAAGGATTGATATTAAGAATAAACGGAATAATAAAACACCCCTAGTGAGCTATGCTCGGTATCTTCACTGAAAATACATTTTCAATTCGATAACCCTAAAGGGGACTTTATTCAAAGTAGTATTTCATTTACTCCATTTATAAGGAAAGAACACTAATTTGATTTGTCATTCAGAGTGGAGCAAAGCGTATTGAAGAATCTTTTTAAAAGTGGTATTTCTATTGATAAGATTACTCTCCAGACGCTTCGGGGTTGAAATGTCATTTAATTTTATGATTCCTCTTTTCTTCCAGATTTTCTCACCTCGCATTTTGTACTTTAAAACAATGACTGTTGTTCTGGTGGATTTTCATGCTCTAATAGCCAACGTTTCCTCCATAAACCACCTGCATAGCCTGTAAGTGAACCATCAGAACCAATTACACGATGACAAGGGATAACAATCCACAGTGGATTTTTCCCATTAGCGGAAGCTACTGCTCTAATTGCTTTAACATCACCTAACGCTTCACTTTGTTTTTGATAAGACCGCGTTGTTCCGTATGGAATTTGTTGTAAACTTTGCCAAACTTGTTTTTGAAATTCTGTTCCTTGTGGATTCAATTTCAAACTAAATGAATTCCTTTTCTTTAAAAAATATTCATCTAACTGCTGCACACAATCTTGAAGACATTTAGGAATTTTAGTCGAACTTTTTTCATTGCCATCAATAACGGTAATAGATGATATACCATGACTGTCTCCAACAATTCTGGCCATTCCTATAGGCGTTTTATAATATGTTATGCTTTCAAATTCCAAATACGTTTTCTGAATTTTTTGTAGTGATTTTAGCAATTGCTTCAGGGCTCAAGTTATAAATAGTTACCAGTTTTTCCAAAACATTTATAATGTAACTACTTTCGTTCCGTTTTCCACGATACGGAGTTGGTGCCAAATAGGGTGAATCTGTTTCTAAGACAATATGTTTTAAGTTAATTTGATTTAAAAATTGATCTATTTTACCATTCTTAAAAGTTACAACACCTCCAATACCTAATTTCATATTGTAAGAAATAGCTCTATGAGCTTGTTCTATATTTCCTGAAAAACAATGAAAAATTCCTCGTAATTTATCATCATTTACCTCTTCTAATATTTCAAAAATTTCATCAAAAGCATCTCTACAATGAATTACTATTGGTAATTCTTTTTGTTTTGCCCATTCTATTTGAGTCTTAAAGGCATCTTGCTGTTGTTGTAAAAATGATTTATCCCAATACAAGTCTATTCCTATTTCTCCGATGGCATAAAAATTACGCTTATCAATCCAATCTTTAACCAATAGCAACTCCTCTTTATAATTTTCTTTCACACTTGTGGGGTGCAACCCCATCATCAGAAAGACATTTTTAGGAAAATCATGTTCCAATTGAAACATGACATCATTATAAGTTGAATCAATTGCAGGTATAAAAAAACGAGAAACCCCTGCATCTAAAGCTCTTTGAATCATTTCATCTCGATCATCTTTAAATTGATCAGAATATAAATGGGTATGCGTATCAGTAATTATCATTTATAAATTTTAAGATTGCAAAGATATGATGTTATCTTAGTTTTTTATAGTTTAGCACTTCAAAATAAAACGAAGAGATGAAGATTTACCATAACAATCGATGCAGTAAAAGTAGATGTGGACTAGAGATTTTAAAAAATTCAAAACAAGATTTTGAGGTGGTTGATTATATTAAAAATCCACTTTCTGAAGCAGAAATTAAAGATTTATTAAAAAAATTAGACTTTTCACCTATTCAATTGGTTCGGAAAAATGAAGCCATTTGGAAAGAAAACTATAAAGGGAAAGACCTTTCTGATACTGAAATTATTAAAGCGATGTCAGCACACCCAAAACTAATTGAAAGACCAATTGTAGTTAAAGGTGATAAAGCTGTAATAGGTAGACCACCTGAAAACATTACCACTTTATTAAAATAAATTTCTTTAAAATAAACTACCCAAAAACCACTATTTTTTATTTTATGTTAATGCCTTAACTTTGTAAGTAAAGGAAATTGCATTGAAAAAATCAATCTTATTACTTCTGTGTATCACGTTTTCATTATCTGCTTTAGGCCAAGAGCCTATGGAAAAGATAACGATTACGGGCAAAGTAATTGACGCAGCCACGAGTAATCCGATAGAATTTGCGACTATTTCTTTTAAAAAGGATTCTACTTTATTAGGCACCACTACCAACAAAAAAGGAAATTTTACGATTGATATTCTACCAGATAATTACCTAATAAAAGCTGAATTTATATCTTTTGACCCTTATATTATAAAAAACAAGAATGTAACTGAATCAATTGACCTTGGTACCATTGTATTGTTTTACAACACTGAAACGTTGAACGAAGTAGAAATTAAGGGACAACAGCGTCTTACGGAATTTCAAATAGACAAAAAGATATATAGATCATCACAAGATGTCTCTAATAATGGAGGAAATGGATTAGATGTATTAAACAATACTCCATCAGTAACTGTTGACCAAGATGGAAATGTAAATATGAGAGGTGCTTCTGCGACACTATTAATTGATGGGAAACCTCTTTTTGGCTTAGGGAATGGATCTGATGTTTTGAGTGCAATGCCCTCAAATAATATAGACAGAGTTGAAATTATTACACGTTCAGCAAAATATAGTGCTGAAGGCGGTGGCGGAATTCTAAATATAATCACTAAAAAAAGAAAAGGTCAAGGATTTAGTGGCTCTTTTGATATTCATGGCGGAATACCTGATAATAATGGTGGGTCCATATTTTTGAATAAAAGTACTGATCATGTAAATTTGTTTAGCACCCTTAGTTTTAATAATGAGAAAAAAATATTACATACCGATATAGACCAAACTTATTTTGATACTTCCGAAAATGTTTTAGGTTTTTTTGAACAGAAAAGATTAGACGAAAATCAACGGAATAGTTTTTTATTTACCATAGGAAGCGATTTTTATTTAAACAATAAGAATAGTTTAACTGTTTCACTCTTATACAACAACCATAATAAGGATTATAATTCCGATTTAAGTTTGGACGATTTTGATTCTGAGAAAATAATAAAACAATCGACCAAGAGAAATGTAAATGACCGCGATGATATTACTAAACTAGAAGGCCTTTTTAATTATACCAACAAACTGAACAATAAAGGAGAGAAACTGTCTTTTGATTTTAAATATAGTTCTACCATTTCTGATAATACGGCTGATATATTAGAAAATACTTTTATACCTAATTTAGAAAACAATCAACAAATTGTATTAAAAGATCAGGATTTAAATGACTATTTATTTCAGTTAGATTACACCTTACCTTTTACTGAAGATAAAATCTTAGAACTAGGTTATAAAAGTACATTACGATTCTATAAAAACAATTATAACGTCTCTGAGTTAAACGCAAATAGTAGTAATTACGAAACGATTAGTGGATTTACTGATTTAGTAAATTATGACGAAAAAGTACATGCCTTGTTTGCTCAATATACAGCAACCCACGGAAGTTTTTCTTATGCATTAGGTTTACGATCTGAATATTCCGATGTTTCCATTGGAACTAAAACTAGTAATAAGAATACTAAAAATTATACTGATTTTTTTCCATCGGCATCATTTGGTTACGAATTTGAAAACGAAAGTTATCTCTCCTTAAACTATAGTAGATCTATAAATAGACCCGAAATTTATCAAGTGAATCCGTTTATCTCATTAATTGACGAGCGTTATCAGTCGGTTGGAAATCCATATTTAGATCCTTATTACACTAACTTCCTTGAACTGTTATATGATATGAGTTTTGAAAAATTATTGATAACCTTATCATTATATGCTACTTACGCTGAAAAGCAATTTTTAACTGTCTTACAAAGTGCAGGGCAAAATGCTGAAGGTTTAGAAACTTTTAAAAGGCTACCCATTAATAGTGGAAATAAACTAAGTGTAGGCGTTGATTTAGATATTACTTACACTCCTTTTAAAGGATTGAGATTTAACACGTATGTTAGTCCTTACAGAGAAGAAACTACAAAAGCCTTAGACGAGGACTATAATATCTCTAATACCGTTTGGTATGCTGAAGCTTCAGCATTGATTACCTTAAACAATGGTCTCCGTTTTGGAGTACAACATTATTATCAATCACCAATGATAAATGGCTTGGCAAAATACAAAACGGTCAGCTTTACAAATTTTACTGTTAGTACTTCGCTTTTAAAAAAGAAAGGAATGCTTACTTTTAAAGTTATAGATGCCTTTAAAACGAAGGCTTTTACAACACGTACTTTAGAAGCAAATAGCAATACATTAAGAAGTTTAAGACTTAACCAACAATTTTCTTTAGCATTTACTTACCAATTTAAACAAAATGGTAAGAGTAAAAAAGACAGAAGTAAAGAGGTAAAGAAAGATGAATTAGAAGATAAACAAGATTTAAAAATGTAAAAAGGGGTTGAAAAAATCAACCCCTTTTTATAAATTATTTATAACTAAATTTATTTTTTATTCTTTTTAGCCTCACGCTTTAACTTTATATTTTCCATAATGGTTCCAAAAAGCCAATAAGGTACAATAAAGGTTAAAGAAAATATCAACAACCAAAATCCCATAGTAAATACTCCTAGAAAAATTAAAAATCCTATAAATTGTTGAAATTCCATATTGCCTTCTATTTATTTAATATTTCGTCAAAAATAATATATATTTTTCACATTCTAAAAATACTTGGCAATTTTTTATATGAAAAAAGGATTCCAATTATTCTCTTATTCCTAAAAGCTTCGTTTTTAACTTTTATTTAACAAAGAAACTATTCCTGAAATCTATCTTTAAACACTGAATAACAACACATTATATCACTAAAGCTGTATTTCACAACTTCATTTTTATCTTAACAATCGTTAACAGTAATTCATATGAACTCCAAAATTAAGTATCTATTTTTGTCAAAATTTAGCAAACGTAATTCAACCCATAAAAAAGTATCAATTTATAATTATGCAAAAATTAAAAAATATTTTATCACTTTTTATATTAACCAGTATTGCTTTTACCCTAAATGCTCAGCAAAAAGTTGAAATATCGGGTACAGTTATTGATCAAGATACTAATCAACCTTTAGAATATGCCACTATTGTATTAAGACCAACAAATGGCGATCAAGTAACTGGAGGTTTAACTGATGAGAATGGTAATTTTAATGTAGAAGCAAAAAAAGGAACCTATAACATATCTGTAGAATTTATTTCTTTCAAATCATATAGTCTTCCAAAAAAAGTAGTTAATAACAATTTAAATTTGGGTAAAATCATATTAAGTGCTGACAGTAAGGCCTTAGATGAAGTTGAACTCATTGCTGAAAAAACTACTGTAGAAATTAAATTAGATAAAAAAATATATAATGTAGGTAAAGACTTAACCGTTAGAGGAGGTACCGTAAGTGATGTTTTAGATAATGTACCTTCAGTTTCCGTTGATGTTGAAGGTAATGTCGCTTTGCGTGGAAATGATAATGTAACCATATTGATTAATGGAAAACCTTCTGGTTTGGTTGGATTAAACTCAACCGATGCCTTACGTCAATTACCAGCAGACGCTATTGAAAAAGTTGAAGTTATTACTTCTCCATCTGCGAGATACAATGCGGAAGGTACTGGTGGTATATTAAATATTATTTTACGTAGAAGTAAATTACAAGGACTTAACGGCTCTATAACTACCAATGTTGGTTATCCTTACCAAGCTGGAATTTCTGGAAATATTAATTATAGAACAGGCGACTTTAACTTTTTTAATACCACAAGTTATAGTTATAGAGAATCTCCAGGTTTATCTACAACTGAATCACAATATTTTAATAAAGAATATGATGATGATGGTAATTTTATTGCTGATAACCCAGATACTTTTTTAAATGAAATTAGAGATACCGAAAGAAAAGGAAATAGTTTTAATACTAATTTTGGGGTTGAGTATTACCTAACGGAATCTGCGTCATTAACCGCAGCGGTACTTTTAGGTAACAGAGATAATGATAGCGAAACAACAAATAAAATTAAGGAATATGACGTAAATGGAGCTCTACTAAATGAATCTTTGCGTTTTGATCCAGAAAATGATATTGACAAGACAACTGAATTTTCATTAAATTTTAATAAAGATTTTAAAACTGATGGACATAAATTAACTGCCGATTTTCAATATTCAAATGCCACAGAAGACGAAAACTCACTTATTAGTGAAGATGGCGAAGACGCCGAGAAAGTACGTACTTACGAAACTCAAAAAGAAATTTTAATTAAAACGGATTATGTTTTACCAATTGGCGAAAAAAGCCAGTTTGAATTTGGTTATCGCGGTGAATTTAACAACTTAGATACTGATTACAGATTAGATACCATTGACAAATTTGGTGTGTCTGGCATTAATGGTGATGTAAGTAATAACCTAATTTATAAAGAAAACGTAAATGCTTTATACACCCAATTTGGGAGTAAATTAAAAGATAAATTTTCCTATTTACTTGGTTTACGTTTCGAAACGACTGATGTTACTATTGAGCAAAGAGCAAACCAAAATTATGCAAATCAAAATTATTCTGGCTTTTTTCCTACCGTAAATTTAGGATATGAACTCAACGAAAAACAGAGTATAACTTTTGGATATAACCGACGTATAAGAAGACCAAGATCTAGATATATCAATCCTTTTCCTTCAAGAAGTAGTGCTACAAACTTATTTCAAGGAAATCCCGATGTAAAACCAAGTTACTCTAACACCGTTGACCTTGGTTATTTAAATAGATTTGGAAAATTGACATTAAATTCGTCTATCTATTATCAAAAAGCAACTGATGTATTTACATTTATTAGCGAGGATACTGGTGAAACGGCTGTTGTTGGTGGTACTGATATACCAATTATTAGACGTACACCTATAAACTTAGCAACCAATAACAGATTTGGATTAGAATTTACAGTTACGTATAGACCTACGAATAAATGGAACATGAATGGAAATTTTAATCTTTTCAGTTCTGAAACTATTGGAGACTATAACGGTGTTGATTATGGAGCTGAAAATTTAAGTTGGTTTATCAGATTTAATAATAAAGTAACTTTACCAGCAAATATAGATTGGCAAACACGTTTATTTTATATGGGGCCTAGTGAAGATGCTCAAAACAAGCGTAAAGGCATGTTTTCAACAGACTTGGCCTTTAGTAAAGACATCTTAAAGGAAAAGGCTTCCATTACCTTTAATATAAGTGATGTATTCAATACACGTAAACGCTCTATGGAGTCATTTACACCTACTTTTAATAGTGACAGTGAATTCCAATGGAGACAACGTAGTTTTAATCTAGCATTCACTTATCGTTTCAATCAGAAAAAGAAAAAACAAGAGCGTCAAGGTGGAATGGACAATGATGAAGGTGAAGGTTTTGGAGGATAAAATTTAAAATTAATTATAAAAAAAGGTCAGCAAATGCTGGCTTTTTTTTATGCTTATGAAGTACATATTTTGTAACTTTGTTTTTGATAAACAATACAAAATATCAAAGCATTTAAATATTATTTACAATGGAATACAGAATAGAAAAAGATACGATGGGCGAGGTAAAAGTACCTGCTGAAAAATATTGGGGAGCACAAACAGAACGTTCAAGAAACAACTTTAAAATAGGGCCTTCAGCTTCTATGCCCTTAGAAATAGTTTACGGTTTTGCCTACCTTAAAAAAGCAGCCGCTCATGCAAATTTCGATTTGGGTGTATTGACTGAAGAAAAACGTGATTTAATCTCTAAAGTATGTGATGAAATTTTAGAAGGCAAATTAGATGATCAATTTCCATTAGTAATATGGCAAACAGGTTCAGGTACACAAAGCAATATGAATGTGAATGAAGTTATTGCGAACCGGGCTCATGAAATTGCTGGTAAAAAAATTGGTGAAGGTGAAAAAACAATTCAACCGAATGACGATGTAAACAAATCGCAATCCTCTAATGATACTTTTCCAACAGGTATGCATATTGCTTGTTATAAAATGATTGTTGAAACCACCATTCCTGGTATAGAACAATTAAGAAATACCTTAGATAAAAAAGCTAAAGACTTTTCGGATGTTGTTAAAATTGGTAGAACCCACTTAATGGATGCTACGCCTTTAACTGTTGGCCAAGAAATTTCAGGATATGTTTCTCAACTCGATCATGGTTTAAAAGCTCTTAAAAACACGTTAGCTCACCTTTCAGAACTTGCTCTTGGTGGTACAGCTGTAGGAACAGGATTAAATACTCCAAAAGGATATGATGTTTTAGTAGCAAAAAAAATAGCTGAATTTACTGAGCTACCTTTTATAACTGCTGAAAATAAATTTGAAGCATTAGCTGCACATGATGCCTTAGTAGAATCACACGGAGCTTTAAAACAATTAGCCGTATCATTAAACAAAATTGCTAATGACATTAGATTAATGGCTTCTGGACCACGTTCAGGTATTGGCGAATTAATAATTCCGGCAAACGAACCTGGAAGTTCTATAATGCCAGGAAAAGTAAACCCAACCCAAGCTGAAGCGTTAACAATGGTTTGTGCTCAGGTTATTGGTAATGATGTTGCAGTAACCGTTGGTGGTATGCAAGGAAATTATGAATTGAATGTTTTTAAACCAGTTATGGCGAGCAATGTATTACAATCTGCAAGATTATTAGGCGATGCTTGTGCTTCATTTGATGAAAATTGTGCAAAAGGTATAGAACCAAATAGACCTAGAATTAAAGAATTAGTAGATAAC
Organism: Aureibaculum luteum; assembly: GCF_003449015.1. Lineage (GTDB taxonomy): Bacteria > Bacteroidota > Bacteroidia > Flavobacteriales > Flavobacteriaceae > Aureibaculum > Aureibaculum luteum. Next base: position 139,098 of record NZ_QRGD01000006.1, read on the forward strand.
TCATTAATGTTAGTTACTGCTTTAAATACTAAAATAGGTTATTATAAAGCTGCTGAAATTGCCAATACAGCTCACAAAAATGGAACAACTTTAAAAGAAGAAGCTGTTCGTTTAGGTTATGTAACTCCTGAGCAATATGACGAATGGGTAAAACCTGAGGAAATGACTAGTGGACTTTAATTAAATATTAAACTTGAGACATGAGATTGTAAACATTTCTTATGTCTCATTTTTTATCTCAAATTAGATTATAATGTGTAATAATTTCAATAAAAAATTCCCTGGTGAAGCTGAGAAAGCTCAATCAGATACTAAAAAATTGCCTGACCATGAACTTTACATGAGTGAAGCTATTCAATTAGCTATAAAAGGAATGAACGCTAATGAAGGAGGTCCTTTTGGCTGTGTTATTGTTAAAGATAATAAAATAATTGGAAGAGGAAATAACAAAGTAACTTCGAATAATGACCCTACAGCACATGCTGAAGTTACGGCTATTAGAGATGCTTGTAAACATTTAAATTCTTTTCAATTAGAAGGTTGTATTATTTACACATCATGCGAACCTTGTCCTATGTGCTTAGGTGCAATATATTGGGCTAGACCAGATAAAGTATATTTTGGTTGTAGTCAAACTGATGCTGCCAATATAGGGTTTGATGATGCCTTTATTTATAAAGAAATTGATTTAGCTTTTGATAAACGTAGTATTCCTTTTCAACAAGTAGCTCGAACTACTGCTTTAGAAGCTTTTAACAAATGGACAGAAAAAGAAGATAAAACGGCGTATTAATTTTTAGCTTTTTCTAATTGTTGTTGCCATTGCTTTTGTATTCTGGTATCCCACATAGACCATATAAAATGATCGCTGTTTACAGAAACATTATAATTGTTAAATTCAGTTCTCCTAAAGTTGTCAGACAAATCCTCATAGGTAATGTGCCTTCCAAAATTTCTTAAATCTAATTTAATTCTATTTGCATTAGAAAAGGAAGAATCATCACTAAAATCCATAATCCAAAGGTTAAGATAATTCAAATTTAAAGAAGCCATACTCTCTTTATCTGTTTGATAAATCAGCGAGTTAGCTGCAAAAATACTTGTAGGTACAGAATTATCTTCCTTTACAACTTTTTTTACTTGCGAAAAAATTGAAATCGAAAATAATAAACAGAAAATAATAAGTATATTTTTCATAATTCTAAGATTAAGATATTAAACCCATCTTAACTTTTCTTATTAAAAAAAGTCAAGATAAGTCTATACTCAAATATAAGAATAATTACTGAAAATCTAAATTGTTATTTCCTTTACTAAATAATTCAATAGTATTTAGATAATTTTCATACTCTATCAATTTTGATAATGTATATTTATCTTTTTTGTAAGGTTTAATATTCTTTTTTCTATTTTTTTTGGGACGTAAAGATTCGTCACTTTCAGAGTCGAAGTTTTTATTCATGTCTAGCGTATTTTTATTAAATAACGTAAACAAAAGCCTAATTATTACATTTTCATTACTTCAAAAGAACATTAAATTAAATATCTTTCTTCAATGATTTTTAAATGATGTAATAAATGCCCTGATACGATATAGCCTAAGGCTTTGACTGACATCGATTTACCACTTGCTACTCCTACATTTATAAAATCAGAAGCATCAAAACTTGTGAAAAGTAAAATAGTAGATAATCTTACTACCTTTAATTCTTCTAACATTTCTCCGTAAGATCTATCATTAGCATTTGAATACTTAACAAAATCATTCTCATCAAACCCTGGTAAAAGTGTAGTATCATTTCTACTAAAAGTTAAAGCTCTATAACCAAAAACACGTTCAGAATCAATTATGTGCTGAACCAACTCTTTTATTGTCCATTTACCTTCTTCATATCGATAGGATTGTTTTGGTTCTGATATATTTTCCAAAACAAGTAATGCTCTATTTAAAGAATCTTCTAAATTGTTAATGACACCTTTTGAATTTTCTCCCAAAATATCAACATATGGCTGAAAAAATGAAGCATATTCACTCTTACTTAATTCTAACATATTTCGTTATCTTTACGGTAAAGATAGCCAATTATGCCTACACTTATTACGAATATTAAAGAATTGCTGCAAATTAGAGATGGTTCAGTGAGCAGGGTTTCTGGTTCTGAAATGAAAACATTACCTACCCTTAAAAATGCATTCTTATTGATAGATGATGGTTTAATTAAGGATTTTGGTAAAATGGATGATCTTTATAAAATTCCAGTAAATGAAGTAATTAATGCCCAAGGAAAAATGGTACTTCCCACTTGGTGCGATAGTCATACACATATTGTTTATGCCGGAAATAGAGAAGGTGAATTCGTTGACAGAATTAACGGATTAACCTATGAGGAGATTGCTGCAAAAGGAGGAGGTATTTTAAATTCAGCAAAGAAATTACAGCAAACTAGTGAAGATGATTTACATAAGCAATCTGCTAAACGCTTAGAAGAAGTTATGGCATTGGGCACTGGTGCTGTTGAAATAAAATCGGGATATGGTTTAACAACAGAGGCTGAGCTTAAAATATTACGAGTTATCAAAAAGTTAGCGGAAAATTATCCAATAACCATAAAGGCCACTTTTTTGGGTGCTCATGCGTTTCCTTCTGAATTCAAAAATAATGAAGAAGGTTATGTGGATTTAATAATCAATAAAATGTTACCTAAAATAGCGTCAGAAAACTTAGCCGAATTTATTGATGTCTTTTGCGAAAAAGGATATTTTTCTATTGATCAAACAGAGAGAATCATTGTTGCCGGCAAAACTTATGGATTAATTCCTAAAATACATGTGAATCAATTTAACAGCATTGGGGGCATTCAGTTAGGTGTTAAATACAACGCACTTTCCGTTGATCATCTTGAAGTTATGACAACAGAAGATATTCAAACCTTAAAAAACAGTACTACAATGCCTGTGGCACTTCCCTCCTGCTCTTACTTTCTTGGCATTCCTTATGCACCTGCAAGAGAAATGATTGATTCGGGATTGTCATTAGCCTTAGCAACTGATTACAACCCAGGCTCTACGCCTAGTGGCAATATGAATTTTGTTATTAGTACCGCTTGTATTAAAATGAAAATGACACCTGAAGAAGCCATTAATGCAGCTACTATTAACGCAGCCTATGCAATGAATATCTCAGACACACACGGTAGTATTACCAAAGGCAAAAAAGCAAACATAATAATCACTAAAGAAATTTCTTCCTATGGCTTTCTACCTTATGCTTTTGGTAGTAATCTGATTGACATGGTTTTCATTGATGGAAAACAAATATAGAACTGGTTTAGACTTTTTGTTACATAGAAGAGCTTTGTTTAATTCAATTAATATTTAATTTTGAAACCTCTATCGTTGAATCTATTGATGGTTCTATAAAAATTATTAATTTCGCCTACTATTATAATGATTTTCAATATGGCTATTTCTAAAAATGAGAATAGCATATGGTTTTAAATAATTCAAAAAAAGTAATTAATAAATGCTTAGAAAAATATTCTGCTTGCTCTTTTTCCTTGGTATAAACATTTTTGTTATTGCTCAAACATCACATAAAACGGTGATAGCTGTTAACGGTGATGGCGTTTATTCTATCCTTAGAAAAAATGGTTTAGAACCGACAAAGTATCTTAAAGAATTTATAGAATTAAATAAAAAAAACTTAAGAACAAATAATGGTTTGCTTATAGGGAAAACCTACATCCTTCCATTAACTCAAAAAGACAGTATTGCTGCTATAAAAATACCTAAAATATCTGATTCTGTTCCTCCTGAAACGATTTCAGAAACAATTGACACCATTGTATCACTAGAGAAAATTTACGATCCTATTTTTGGTAAAAACTACAATCCTATTGTTATAGAAAATAAAAAATTAAAAGGTGCTATTTACTATTTAATTTCTGGACATGGCGGTCCTGATCCCGGTGCTATGGAGAACTATAATGGTACGCTTATTTCTGAAGATGAATATGCATATGATGTAACTTTACGATTAGCTCATATGCTCATATCTAATGGAGCAAAGGTTTATCTAATTATTAAAGATAAAAATGACGGAATTCGTGATGATAAAATATTAGAAGTAGATCATGATGAGTTTTGTTACCCCGAAAACCCAATTCCTTTAAGCCAGAAATTGCGATTACGACAACGAACAAAAGCAGTAAATAATTTATTTTTAAAACATAAAGGTGCTTACCAAAGATTAATTGTTACACATGTTGACAGCAGAAATAAGAATAAAAATATTGATGTTTTTTTCTATCACGACAGTAAAAGTAAAAGTGGAAAAAAATTAGCCGAAAATATCCATAATTCTTTTAGAGATAAATATAACGAACATCAACCAAATAGAATATACGATGGTTCAGTAAGCACTAGGGGGTTATATTTAATAAAAAGCACATTACCTGCCATGGTATATATTGAATTGGGCAATATCAAAAATAAAAAAGATCAAAAACGAATTCTTAATTATAAAAACAGAGAAGCCTTAGCCGAATGGATTCATAACGGACTTTTAGTTGATTTTGATGAAAATAAAAAGTAAATTTAATTAGTTATAAAAGCATTACCAAGTATGGCTTTCTTCTCCATGATTATGGTTGATATTTAATTATTAACTCTAGGTAAAAATCAATTGATTTTTACTAAAATATTGCTAATTTCGTTTTTAAATCAAACCAATTTATTATCATATAACAATTCTCATCTTGAAAAAAACATTATACTTTTTACTCCTAGTACTACTTCCCGTATTTTTATCAGCCCAAAGTAATGATACTATAAAAAAACTTTCATTTATGGGAGATTTTAGATTTAGAATAGAGCAGGATTGGAAATCTCTCAATTCTTCAGGTGTTTATCGCGATGATCGAACGCGTCTGCGTTATAGAGCACGTTTTGGGGTTTCCTATACATATAATGATTGGCTATCATCAGGAATTAGAATAAGAACAGGTGACCCCAAAAAGCAGCAGGATCCTCAATTGACATTAGGTGATGGTTTTAAAGAATTCGGTACTTTACCAATTGCTATTGAAAAAATTTATGCCAAATTCAACTATAAATGGTTTTCTGCCTGGGTTGGTAAAAATGCTTTTCCTTTTGAAAAGCAAAATGAACTGTTTTGGAGCGATAATGTTTTTCCAGAAGGTGTTGCATTATCAGGTAAATTTAATTTTGAAAATAAATTTTTAACATCTTTACAAATAAATACAGGTCATTTTATTGTGACAACCCAAGGTAAATCTCTAGAGTCGGATAGTTACTTTCAAGGAGTACAACTCGTTACCACACATTGGAAAAACAGAATTAAAATATTCCCTTCTTATTATAGTTTTAATAAAATGCCTAATATCCCTGATGGTAATGAAACCTATGTATTAGATTATTCTATAGCCCATGTTGGTGCATCTATAAAATTAATCAATCAACCTAAAGTTATAGCTGGCATTGATTATTATTATAATACTCAGAATTATAATAATAAAGACTCAATTCCTCAAAAATTTAAAAATGAAAAACAAGGTTTCGTATCCAATATAAGTATAGGGGATTTAGCAAAAAAAGGGGACTGGAAAGTGCAATTAACCCATACTTATTTAGAAAAGTATGCTGCTGTTGATTTTTTATCACAAAATGACTGGGCAAGATGGGATTATTCTTCACAAGGTTCACCTGATGGTAGGTTAACAAATTTTAAAGGTCTTGAAATAGCTGGTGGATATGCTATTGATAAAAACATTAATCTAAAATTAAGGTATTTTATAGTGGACCAAATTATACCAACCGGTAATGACAAAGAAACTGGAAACCGAATTAGATTAGATTTTAATATAAGTTTTTAAAACTATAATTAGAAAATAAACTTTATATCGACTAATACTTATAAAAGGATTAAAAATAGGTTTTGATGGATTATTGTTAGGTTAAGCTACTACTAACAATTTAAAAAAATAATATAAACCGAGTAAACAAAATTGAATTAACGAGAACAGTTATTCTAATGATGAAAATAACGTTCATTTTGCTCGTTTGTGTACTCTAGGCTTTTTTATTAAACAATTAGCACTTTATAAAACATAAAAGGAGCGATGTAAACATCGCTCCTTTTTTTATATATTATTTGTTTGCTATTATTACTTAATAATTTCTAACATTTCAACTTCAAAAATTAAAGTTGAAAAAGGTTTAATTGGTCCATTAGGTCTTGGAAAAGCACCATAAGCCAACTCTTGAGGAATAAAGAATTTGAATTTAGAACCAACAGGCATTAACTGTAATCCTTCTGTCCATCCTTTTATAACTTGGTTAACTCCAAATTCAGCGGGTACTCCTTTATCTACAGAACTATCAAATACAGTTCCGTCAATTGAAGTTCCATGATAATGAACTTTTACCTTAGAAGTAGCACCTGGTTTTTCACCAGTACCTTCTTTTAAAACAATGTATTGCAAACCGCTAGCAGTTGTTTTTACACCTTCTTTTGTTTTATTTTCAGCCAAGAATTTTTCACCTTCCGCTTTGATTGATGCAAAATCTTTTTCAGCTTTTGCTAAAGCTTCAGCTTGTTGTTTTTCTTGTTCTGCCATTTGTTTGCCTTGCATGTAAGCTCTAATAATACTATCAGTTTTTGCAGCAGGAATTAAAATATTCAGTGAATCAGCTCCATTTCTATAACCTTGCAATACTAAATCCGTATCAAGATTATCAAAAGTTTGTTTTAAACTAGAAGCTATATTTACCCCTAATGCATAACTTACTGAATCAATTTCAGTCTTTAATGCCTTTTTTGTAACACCTTGGCTGTTACAAGAAAAAAGTACAGTTGACATTAATATAACTGTAAAAAATTTCACTATTTTCATTTTATATTATTTTAAATTCGCCGCAAAACTAAGGAATTTTAATCACTTATATTCATTGATTTAAATATTTTTATCGTTATAAGAATGAGTATTATAATCCTAAATATTGGAATATCTCAAAAACAAAATATAACTTTGATATTCATAACCTGTAAAGTGTAATAAGATGCAAAAACAATTGATAGAATGCGTACCCAATATTAGTGAAGGTCGCAATACCGAAAAAATTAATACAATAGCACATATTGTAGAGACGGTTAAAGGTGTAAAACTACTAGATATTGATCCTGGAAAAGCCACAAACCGTACCGTAATTACTTTTGTAGGCGAACCCGAACAGGTTATTGAAGCTGCATTTAAATTGATTAAAAAAGCTTCAGAATTAATTGATATGCGTCATCAAAAAGGCGAACATCCTAGGTTTGGAGCCACCGACGTTTGCCCTTTAGTACCAATTTCAGGAATTACATTAGAAGAAACAGCAAAATACGCTCATAAATTAGGAGACCGTGTGGGTAAAGAACTTGGAATACCTGGTTATTTTTATGAGACCGCAGCAAAAGAAAATAAACGTAAAAATTTGGCCAATTGTAGAGCTGGAGAATATGAAGGCTTACCTAAAAAATTAATAAACCCTGAATGGAAACCTGATTTTGGCCCAGCCGAATTTAATGACAGTGTTTCAAAAACAGGAGCCATAGCAATTTCTGCACGTGACTTTCTAATTGCCTATAATATCAACTTAAACACAACATCTACTAGAAGAGCCAATGCTATCGCATTTGATATGCGTGAAGCTGGAAGAATTAAAAGAGAAGGAAATCCGATTACGGGTAAAAAAGTAATAGATAATAATGGAGAGCCCGTTCGTATTCCTGGTAAATTAAAAGCGGTGAAAGGTATTGGTTGGTATATTGAAGAATATGGTATTGCTCAAATTTCATATAACTTGACCAATATTTCAATCACCCCAATGCACATCGCTTTTGATGAAACGGCAAAAAATGCCGAGGAAAGAGGATTGAGAGTAACAGGGTCTGAATTGGTTGGGCTTATTCCACTTAAAGCAATGTTGGCTGCTGCCGATTATTTTCTAGAAAAACAACAACGCTCTCTAGGTATTTCTGAAAATGAAAAAATTAAAATCACTATAAAATCGCTAGGGTTAGATGATTTAAAACCGTTTAACCCACAGGAAAAGATAATAGAGTATGTTTTGAATAAAGATGCAAGTAAAAAGCTTATTGATTTATCTTTATCTGATTTTGCTGACATAACCGCAAGTGAATCCGTTGCTCCTGGTGGTGGTTCTATTGCCGCATATACCGGTGCATTAGGTGCTGCTTTAGGGGCTATGGTTGCCAACTTATCTTCTCATAAAGCGGGTTGGGATGATAAATGGAAATATTATTCAGATTGGGCAGAAAAAGGACAAGTATTTAAAACTAAATTACTCTTTTTAGTAGATGAAGACACGAATGCTTTTGGTAAAATTATTGACGGCTTTAGGATGCCAAAGAGTACCGCTGAAGAAAAAGAACTAAGAAGACAAGCAATTGAAGTTGCTACAAAATATGCTACTGAAATTCCATTTCAAGTTATGGAAACAGCCTATAATTCAATGGAAGTAATGCAAACCATGGTTAAGGAGGGTTTACCTAGTTCACTTTCTGATGCTGCAGTTGGAGTGTTATGTGCAAGAACTGCAGTTATTGGTGCCTATTTTAATGTGAAAATTAATGCTAAGGATTTAAAAGACAGAAATTTTGCTCAGGAAATCATAGCTAAAGCTGATAAGATATATAACAATGCTTTACGCGTTGAAAAGGAAGTAATTGAATTTGTAAATAGTAAAATGTAGTAAATGAATATTAAAATTTTTCTATATACCGATAAATATATTACATTTTAATAATGACATTTGTTTTTCTCAAATACAACATAGTAGCAATATGTACCAAACAAATACATAAAAATATACCTAAATAACTAAAAAACAAAAACCACATTATAGGTACAGTAGTCCAATTATTAATAAACTTAGGAAAGAGTAATCCTATTTCAGAGGTGAACAATACTAAGCCATAACAGAACCAAATTATTGGATGCACTTTTTTTGGTAATGACAACCAAATAAAAGGGGTGTAAATACCCAAGAAAATTAAATGAAGCCAGGCAATTAAAATAAACCTACTTTCTACAGCTAAATCAGCAATTGCAGGAACACTCCCTAAAACATTCAAAAAAGCAATTATTAGAACACCTAAATAAAGGAATTTATAGTTGTGTTTTAAGGTACTGAATTGCTTTACAAAACTTAATAACAAACCAAACAACCCTAGGGATCCAAGACTACCAAATAATTGAATTGGCCAATGATTAAAACTAAAATCTAATGAGTGTGCAAAAAGAAAACCTAGGCTAACAGTAAGGACTAATAATTGAGTTTTATTGAGTTTAATTTTTGCTTTATGAAATAGCACAGCCAACATCCATGTTAAAAACACGCCAAAATATTGAAAATGTAGGTAAAAGAAAATAGCTTGCTGATACCAAGGTGAATTTTGCATTTCCATTGCCATAAGTGGCCCTAACATATACGGACCTATACTTGACAGAAAGTGAAATACAATTCCTAGTTTTATTAAATTTTGTTGTTTATTATTAGAATCAAGCTTTCGCCATAAACGAATTAACAATATGTAACTTACCCATAAATGGATAGTAGAAAACAAAATGGAGTAAAAAGCATATCCCTGTAGAATAAATGCTACTAAAAAAATAGCAACACATAGCTGTAATATCAAAAACAACCAATAGGTAGCTTTATCGATCTCAATTACAAACGTTGACCAGACAGTAATTAAAAGTGCATTAAAAATAAAGCCTAATAGCATTACATGGCTATGTGAATGCAACACATTCTTAAATGGAAAACCACTAAAAGAACCTGTATAAGCATAGCGTAATATCAATCCTAATAAAGCACCAATAATTCCAAACAGTAATGGGTAGGTCCAAAGCCTTTTAACCTTCATAACAACTAAGATATAAAAAAAGCCTCCAATATGTATTGGAGGCTTTTAACTTATTTATGCTTGACCTGTCGGTCCAAAATTCATTGGAATTGGAGGTTGTTCATAATCTTTTATTTCACCGTGAGCATTTTCAAATCTATTTATATTCTCTGCCAATGCTTTTGCTAAACGTTTAGCATGCTGTGGCGTTAAAATAATTCTAGACTTTACTTTAGCCTTTGGTGTACCTGGCATAACGTTAACAAAGTCAACCACAAATTCAGATACAGAATGATTGATAATTGCTAGGTTAGCATAAGTGCCATCAGCAATACTCTCATCTAATTCAATATTTAATTGATTTTCTTTATTTTTATCTTCTGCCATAATTAGTTCTCTTCCATTTCTGCTTTAGATCCTACAATCATATGATCATACATACGCATACCAGTACCTGCCGGAATTCTCTTACCAACAATTACATTTTCTTTCAATCCTTCTAAGGTATCAATTTTACCACTTACAGCAGCTTCGTTTAATACTTTAGTTGTCTCTTGGAAAGATGCAGCAGAAATAAATGATTTCGTTTGTAGTGATGCTCTTGTAATACCTTGTAAGATAGGTTCTGCTGTTGCAGGAATTGCCTCTCTTGCTACCACTAAGTTTTTATCAGATCTACGTAAAATAGAATTTTCATCTCTTAATTTACGTGAAGAAATAATCATACCTAGTTTTAGGGTTTCAGAATCACCTTCATCCTCAATAACTTTCATTCCGTAAATTTCATCATTCTCATGAATAAAGTCGTTTTTATGAATCAATTGATTTTCTAAGAAAATAGTATCTCCAGAATCAATAATTCTTACTTTACGCATCATTTGACGAACAACAACTTCAAAGTGTTTATCATTAATCTTCACACCTTGTAGTCTATATACTTCTTGAATTTCGTTTACCAAATATTCTTGAACAGCACCAGGTCCTTTAATATTTAAAATATCAGTTGGAGTTACAGCTCCATCAGACAATGCCATACCTGCTTTAATAAAGTCATTCTCTTGAACTAAGATCTGATTAGAAAGTTTTACTAAATATTTTCTAATATCACCTAATTTAGATTCAACAATAATCTCACGGTTACCACGCTTAATTTTACCGAATGAAACCACACCATCAATTTCTGATACAACAGAAGGGTTAGAAGGGTTACGAGCTTCAAACAATTCAGTTACTCTTGGTAAACCACCTGTAATATCACCTGCTTTACCAGATCTTCTAGGTATTTTAACCAATACTTTACCAGCATCAATTTTCTCTCCTTCTTCAACCATTAAGTGAGCACCTACAGGTAAACTGTAAGATCTTATCACTTCACCCTTAGCATCTAATATTAATAAAGTAGGAACTACTTTTTTGTTCTTAGATTCAGAAATTACTTTTTCTTGGTGACCTGTTTGTTCATCGACTTCAACGACATAAGTAATACCTTGATCTATATTTTCAAATCCGATTTTACCTTTAAATTCAGATACAATTACACCATTATAAGGATCCCATTGACAAATAACATCTCCTTTTTTAATCGTTTTAGCATCTTTTACTGATAGGTAAGAACCGTAAGGAATATTATTAGTACTTAAGGTAATACCCGTTTTCTTATCTAGAATTTTAATTTCTGATGTTCTAGAAATTACAATATCTGCTTTATTACCATCATTATCAAGACCTTCAACTGTATTCAAGTCTTCAATTTCAACAGCACCATCAAACTTAGCCGTTAATTTATTCTCTTCAGAAATATTACCTGCAATACCACCCACGTGAAAAGTACGTAAGGTTAACTGTGTACCAGGTTCTCCAATAGACTGTGCTGCAATTACACCAACAGCCTCACCAATTTGAACCATATTACGAGTTGACAAACTGTTACCGTAACATTTCGCACAAATACCTCTTGAAGCCTCACAAGTTAATGCTGAACGTACTTCAACACTTTCTATTGGTAAAGATTCAATAACAGCAATGATATCTTCATCTATTTGTTCTCCTTCACCAACAATGATTTCATCTGTTAAAGGATTTCTAACATTATTTAAAGAAGTTCTACCGAAAATACGATCTCCTAAAGATTCTACAATCTCTTCATTTTTCTTAAGCGGGAAAATTTCAAGACCTCTTAACGTTCCACAATCGTGTTCGTTTACAATAACATCTTGAGAAACATCTACCAAACGACGTGTTAAGTAACCAGCATCTGCCGTTTTTAAAGCGGTATCTGCTAGACCTTTACGAGCACCGTGTGTAGATATAAAGTATTCTAAAATTGATAATCCTTCTTTAAAGTTAGAAAGAATAGGGTTTTCAATAATTTCTCCACCACCTGCTGTAGATTTTTTAGGCTTCGCCATTAATCCACGCATACCTGTTAACTGACGAATTTGTTCTTTAGAACCCCTTGCACCAGAATCAAGCATCATATATACTGAGTTAAACCCTTGTTGGTCTTCTCTCAATCGTTTCATAGAAAGTTCTGTCAACTTATTGTTTGTAGAACTCCATATATCAATTACTTGATTATAACGTTCTTTATTCGTTAACATACCCATATTATAACTAGCAGTAATAGTATCTACTTGCTCGTTGGCATCATCAATCATTCCTGATTTTTCTTTAGGGATAATAATATCTCCTAAACTAAATGATAAACCACCTTTAAATGAGAAATGATACCCCATTCCTTTTATCGCATCCAAAAATTCTCCTGTAGTAGGCACATTGGTCACTTTTAATATACGACCAATAATATCTCTCAGTGATTTTTTTGTCAATACCTCATTTACATATCCAGCTGCTTCAGGAACCACCTCATTAAATAAAACTCTACCAACTGTTGTTGTAACAATTTGTGTTGTTAATTCTCCATTTTCATTAAAGTCTTTAGTTCTAACTCTAATTCCTGCATTAAGATCTACTTTCTTTTCATTAAAAGCAATATTTACTTCCTCTGGAGAATAAAAAGTAGTTCCCTCTCCTTTAACTGTATAAGTTTCATCAGTTTTACGCTCTTTGGTCATATAATACAGACCCAAAACCATATCCTGAGAAGGTACAGTAATCGGTGAACCATTTGCTGGATTCAAAATACTATGTGAAGCCAACATTAATAATTGACATTCTAAAATAGCTTCTGGTCCTAATGGTAAATGCACCGCCATTTGATCCCCATCAAAATCCGCATTAAATGCAGTACACACAAGTGGGTGTAATTGTATAGCCTTACCCTCAATTAATTTTGGTTGAAAAGCTTGAATACCCAAACGGTGTAATGTTGGAGCACGGTTCAATAATACAGGATGTCCTTTTAAAACATTCTCTAAAATATCCCAAACTACAGGTTCTCTTTTATCTATAATTTTCTTTGCAGATTTTACTGTTTTTACAATACCTCTTTCAATTAATTTTCTAATTACAAAAGGCTTGTATAATTCAGCTGCCATATCTTTTGGCAATCCACATTCAAATAATTTCAATTCAGGTCCAACAACAATTACCGAACGTGCAGAATAATCAACACGTTTACCCAATAAGTTTTGACGGAAACGACCTTGTTTACCTTTTAATGAATCAGATAATGATTTTAAAGGTCTATTTGATTCTGTTTTTACTGCAGATGACTTACGTGTGTTATCAAATAATGAATCTACAGATTCTTGTAACATACGTTTCTCATTACGCAAAATAACTTCAGGAGCTTTAATCTCCATCAATCTTTTTAAACGGTTGTTTCTAATGATTACACGACGGTATAAATCATTTAAATCTGAAGTCGCAAAACGACCACCATCTAATGGCACTAACGGACGTAATTCTGGTGGTATAACTGGAACCACCTTCATAATCATCCATTCTGGCTTATTTTCTCTATTTAAATTTGCATCTCTAAAAGCCTCAACAACATTTAACCTTTTTAAAGCTTCAGTTTTACGTTGTTTAGAAGTTTCAGTATTTGCTTTATGTCTTAATTCATAAGATAAAGAATCTAAATCTATTCTAGACAATAGTTCTATTAAACATTCCGCACCCATTTTAGCGATAAACTTAGTAGGGTCAGAATCATCTAAATATTGATTATCTTGAGGAAGAGATTCTAAAATATCTAAATATTCTTCTTCAGTTAAGAAGTCCATTTTCTCTAAAGACTCACCTTCTGCATTCTTAGCATTACCTGGTTGAATTACTACATAACGTTCGTAGTAAATAATCATGTCTAATTTCTTAGAAGGTAATCCTAATAAGTAACCCATTTTATTTGGTAATGATCTAAAATACCAAATATGTGCAATAGGCACTACTAAATTAATATGACCTACTCTATCTCTACGAACTTTCTTCTCCGTAACTTCTACTCCACATCGATCACAAATAATTCCTTTATATCTAATTCTTTTGTACTTACCACAAGCACACTCATAATCTTTTATAGGGCCAAAAATACGCTCACAAAATAAACCATCTCTTTCTGGTTTGTGCGTACGATAATTAATGGTTTCTGGTTTTAAAACTTCCCCTCTAGATTTTTCTAGAATTGATTCAGGCGAAGCCAAACCAATAGAAATTTTATTGAATTTTTTTACAGTGTATTTTTCTTTTTGTTTTGCCATGATATATTATGCAATCAATTAAAATGTAAAAATGTATTGTAAAACTGTGGAGCCAAAACTCCACAGTTTGATTGTTATTCCTCTAATCTAACGTCTAAGCCAAGTCCTTTTAACTCGTGCATTAATACATTAAACGACTCTGGTAAACCAGGTTCTGGCATTGGTTCTCCTTTTACGATAGATTCGTAAGTTTTGGCTCTACCTAATACATCATCTGATTTTACGGTTAAGATTTCTCTTAATGTAGCAGATGCTCCATAAGCTTCTAATGCCCATACTTCCATCTCACCAAAACGTTGACCACCAAATTGTGCTTTACCACCTAATGGTTGTTGTGTAATTAATGAATATGGTCCAATAGAACGTGCATGCATTTTATCTTCAATCATATGACCTAATTTAATCATATAAATTACACCTACTGTTGCTGGTTGATCAAAACGCTCACCTGTACCACCATCATATAAATACGTATGTCCAAATTCAGGTACACCTGCTTTATTGGTTAATTCAGTAATTTGATCAATACTAGCACCATCAAAAATTGGTGTTGCATATTTTTGATTTAATTTCTGACCAGCCCAACCTAACACTGTTTCATAAATTTGTCCAATATTCATACGAGAAGGTACACCTAATGGATTTAATACGATATCAACAGGAGTTCCATCTTCTAAGAAAGGCATATCTTCAGCACGTACAATACGAGCTACAATACCTTTATTACCGTGACGACCCGCCATTTTATCTCCCACTTTAAGTTTACGTTTTTTCGCAATATAAACTTTAGCAAGTTTTACAATACCTGCTGGTAACTCATCACCAACTGTAATTGTAAATTTCTCTCTACGTAATGACCCTTGAATATCATTCACAGTAATTTTATAGTTGTGAATTAATTCAGTAATCAATTTATTTAAATGATCATCAGTTGTCCAAGTACCTTTAGTTAAGTACTCGAAATTGCTAATTGCATTTAACATTTTCAACGTATATTTTTTTCCTTTAGGAAAAACTTCTTCACCTAAATCATTTAATACACCTTGTGCCGTTTTACCATTAACAAGACTAAAAAGTTTATCAATTAAACGTTCTCTAATATCATCAAACTTAAGGGTAAATTCAGCCTCTAATTTTGCAATATCTTCTTTGTCTTGGCTTCTTTTTGCTTTATCCTTTATTGTTCTTTGGAATAATTTCTTATCGATAACAACACCGTTCAATGATGGAGAAGCCTTTAAAGAAGCATCTTTAACATCACCAGCATTATCACCAAATATAGCACGTAATAATTTTTCTTCTGGAGTTGGATCAGATTCTCCTTTTGGAGTAATCTTACCAATAAGAATATCGCCTGGTTTAATTTCAGCACCAATTCTTATCATTCCATTTTCATCTAAATCTTTAGTAGCTTCTTCACTAACATTTGGAATATCATTTGTTAATTCTTCAGCACCTAATTTAGTATCTCTAACATCTAGAGAATATTCATCAATATGAATAGAAGTAAAAATATCTTCACGAACAACTCTTTCAGAAATTACGATTGCATCCTCAAAGTTATACCCTTTCCAAGGCATAAAGGCTACTTTCATATTTCTACCTAAAGCTAATTCACCTTTTTCGGTTGCATAACCTTCACAAAGTACTTGACCTTTAGCAACTTTATCTCCTTTGGTTACAATAGGATGTAAGTTTATAGAGGTACCTTGATTTGTTTTTCTAAATTTAATAAGATTATAGGTTTTACTATCTTCTGTAAAACTTACTAACCTCTCCTCTTCTGTTCTGTCATATCTAATAGTAACTTTATCAGAATCTACATATTCTACAACACCATTACCTTCGGCATTGATAAGAATTCTTGAATCCGTTGCTACTCTACGCTCTAAACCAGTACCAACAATTGGAGACTCAGGTCTCATCAATGGAACTGCTTGACGCATCATATTCGATCCCATTAATGCACGGTTGGCATCATCATGTTCTAAGAACGGAATCAACGAAGCTGATATCGAAGAAATTTGATTCGGAGAAACATCCATGTAATTAACTTCTTCTGGAGTTACTAATGGAAAATCACCCTCTTCTCTTGCTACAACTTTTTCTAATTCTATTCTACCTTCATCATCTAAATCTAAATTAGATTGGGCAATTTTTTTACCTTCTTCTTCTTCTGCACTTAAATAAATAGGCGTTTTAGTAATATCAATTTTACCATCAACTACTTCACGATAAGGAGTTTCAATAAACCCTAGGTTATTCACTTTTGCATATACAGCTAGTGAAGAAATCAATCCAATATTCGGCCCCTCTGGAGTTTCAATTGGACAAAGACGACCATAATGAGTATAGTGAACATCACGTACCTCAAAACCAGCTCTTTCTCTAGATAAACCTCCAGGTCCTAATGCTGATAATCTTCTTTTATGAGTAATCTCAGCCAATGGATTCGTTTGATCCATAAATTGAGATAATTGATTCGTTCCAAAAAACGAATTAATTACAGATGATAATGTTTTCGCATTAATCAAATCAATAGGTGTAAACACCTCATTATCACGCACATTCATACGTTCTCTAATGGTACGAGCCATACGAGAAAGACCGACACCAAACTGACTTGCTAACTGCTCTCCAACAGTTCTTACACGACGGTTAGATAAGTGATCAATATCATCAACTTCCGCTTTAGAATTAACCAATTTGATTAAATTCTTGATAATCGTAATAATATCAATTTTAGTTAAGACACGTTCTTCAATATCAATGTCTAAACCTAATTTTTTATTCATTCTATAACGACCAACTTCACCTAAATTGTAACGTTGTTCAGAAAAGAACAATTTATTTATAATACCTTTTGCTGTCTCATAATCTGGCGGCTCAGCATTACGTAATTGACGGTAAATATGTTCTACAGCTTCCTTTTCAGAATTTGTAGGATCTTTTTGTAAGGTGTTATGGATTATAGCATAATCACCCATTTCATTGTCTTCTTTATGTAAAAGAATGGTTTTAGTTCCAGCATCAAGTATTTCATCAATATGTTCTTTTTCAAGAACAGTATCTCTATCTAAAATAATCTCATTACGCTCAATAGAAACAACTTCACCAGTATCTTCATCAACAAAATCTTCATGCCAAGTTTTCAATACTCTCGCAGCTAACTTTCTGTCTAAAACTTTTTTCAATCCACTTTTTGAAACTTTTATTTCATCAGCAAGATCAAATATTTCTAATATATCCTTATCACGTTCATATCCGATAGCACGGAATAAAGTAGTAACAGGTAATTTTTTCTTTCTATCAATATAGGCATACATTACCTGATTGATATCTGTTGCAAATTCTATCCAAGAACCTTTAAAAGGAATTACCCTCGCAGAATATAATTTAGTACCATTAGCATGGAAAGATTGACCGAAGAAAACCCCTGGCGAACGGTGTAATTGAGAAACCACAACACGTTCAGCACCATTTATAACAAAAGTACCACTATGTGTCATGTAAGGAATTGTACCTAAATATACATCTTGTACAATAGTTTCAAAATCCTCATGTTCCGGATCAGTACAATACAATTTAAGTCTTGCCTTTAATGGAACACTATGCGTTAAACCCCTTTCGATACATTCTTGAATTGAGTATCTTGGCGGATCAACAAAATAATCTATAAACTCTAATACAAATTGATTTCTGGTATCAGTTATAGGGAAATTATCTGAGAAAGTTTTAAATAAACCCTCGTCACTTCTTTGGTCTGCCTTAGTTTCTAACTGAAAAAAATCTTGAAACGATTTTACTTGAATATCTAAAAAGTCAGGATAATCAGTAATTAGTTTTGCAGATGAGAAGTTTACTCTTTCGGTACTTGTATTTGTTGCCAATGGAGAAATTTTTTAATTAAAAAAATGATGAACTTTAAATAACGAATATATACGCAAAATGGTTTAGGCCAATTACGCATACACGCAATGACCTAAACCTTAATTGTCTAGCCCGATATTCGGGGACTGAACCTATTTAAGTTCAACCTCAGCTCCAGCCTCTTCTAAAGATGTTTTAAGACCTTCAGCTTCTTCTTTAGAAACTCCTTCTTTAATTGCTTTAGGAGCACCATCTACTAATTCCTTAGCATCTTTAAGACCTAAACCAGTTAATTCTTTAACTAATTTTACAACTGCTAATTTAGAACCACCAGCTGCTTTTAAAATTACGTCAAATTCTGATTGCTCTTCAGCTGCATCATCGCCAGCACCAGCACCAGGTCCTGCTACTGCTACTGCAGCTGCTGCAGGCTCAATACCATACTCGTCTTTTAATATATTAGCCAATTCATTAACTTCTTTTACAGTTAAGTTAACTAATTGTTCTGCGAAATCTTTTAATTCTGCCATTTTTGTTTGTTTTAATTTTTTAATATTTAGATTATAAGTGCGTACTTTTTATTTTTCTGATAAAGTCTTAAGGATTCCAGATAATTTCTGACCACCTGATTGTAATGCTCCAATAACATTTTTAGCTGGAGATTGTAACAATCCGATAACTTCACCAATAAGTTCTTCTTTAGATTTAATATTTACAAGTGCATCTAATTGGTTATCACCAACATAAATAGCCTCTTCAATATAAGCTCCTTTAAGAACTGGTTTGTCAGATTTTTTACGGAATTCTTTAATTACTTTTGCAGGAGCATTACTAACTTCAGAAATCATTATAGAGGTATTTCCCTTTAAAACTTCTGGTAATTCTCCAAAATCTTTATCAGATTTTTCCATTGCTTTAGTAAGCAAGGTATTTTTAACAACTGCCAATTTTACATTAGCTTTAAAACAAGCTCTGCGTAATTTTGTAGTATTTGAAGCATCTAAGCCCGAAATATCTGCAAGGTATATTGTGCTACTATCAGCTAATTGGCTTGTTAAGTCGTCTATTACTTGTGATTTTTGTTCTCTAGTCATTTTTCTAAACTTTTAACTTGCTATACAACTGATTTGGTATCTATTTGAATACTAGGACTCATCGTACTAGACATAAAGACACTTTTTACATAAATTCCTTTAGATGTTGTTGGTTTTAACTTCATTATTGTTGTAAACAATTCTTTAGCATTACCAGCAATTTTATCGGCATCAAAAGACGCTTTACCTATAGCAGCATGAATGATTCCAGTTTTATCAACTTTAAAATCAATTTTACCACCTTTAACATCTGCAACAGCTTTTGCTACATCCATAGTTACGGTACCAGTCTTAGGGTTAGGCATTAAACCACGTGGGCCTAATACTCTACCTAAAGGACCTAATTTACCCATAACGCTTGGCATTGTAACAATTACGTCAACATCTGTCCATCCTCCTTTAATTTTTTGAAGGTATTCATCTAAACCAACATAATCAGCACCCGCCGCTTTGGCTTCCTCTTCTTTATCTGGTGTTACCAATGCAAGTACTTTCACATCTTTACCTGTTCCATGTGGTAATGTTACTACCCCACGAACCATTTGATTTGCTTTTCTAGGATCAACTCCTAATCTAACCGCAACATCAATAGATGGATCAAACTTTACATTAGATATTTCTTTTACTAAAACAGAGGCTTCTTCTAAAGAATATGCCTTTGTAGCATCCACTTTGGCCTTAGCTTCTTTTCTATTTTTAGTTAATTTCGACATTTTTTTATAAAATTATAAAGTTTAAGCAGGAGCGTTTCCTTTAACTTTTATTCCCATTGATCTTGCTGTACCCGCAACCATTTTCATTGCTGATTCAACTTTAAAAGCATTTAAATCAACCATTTTATCTTCAGCAATGGTTCTAATTTGGTCCCAAGTAACCGTCGCAACTTTTTTACGATTTGGTTCTCCTGATCCTTTTTTAGTTTTCGCAGCTTCAAGTAACTGTACTGCAGCTGGTGGTGTTTTTACAACAAAGTCAAAAGACTTGTCTTTATAAACAGTAATAGCCACTGGTAACACTTTGCCTGGTTTATCTTGAGTTCTAGCATTAAACTGCTTACAGAACTCCATGATGTTAACCCCGGCAGCACCCAAAGCAGGTCCAACAGGTGGCGAAGGGTTTGCTGCTCCTCCACGAACTTGTAATTTTACAACCTTACTAATTTCTTTTGCCATTTTTTAAACTTTAGTTTAGACAATAATTTAATGGAAACTTAAATTAAGTCTTAAATATGTAACATTTATGATATTTTCTCAACTTGCATATAGCTCAATTCCAATGGAGTTTTTCTTCCAAAGATTTTAACCATAACCTCAAGTTTACGTTTTTCTTCATTTATATTTTCGATAGTACCATCAAAACCATTGAATGGACCATCTATAACTTTAACTGTTTCTCCTTTTATATAAGGAATAGCCACATTTTCATTCTGCACAGCTAATTCATCAACCTTACCTAACATTCTATTCACTTCTGATCTTCTCAAAGGAACTGGATCTCCACCTTTTACTTCACCCAAAAATCCAATTACACCAGTAACCGATTTAATTACGTGAGGAAGTTCTCCTGTTAAATTAGCTTGAATCATTATATACCCTGGAAAATAAACTTTTTCTTTATTTACTTTTTTTCCAGCACGTATTTGTATCACTTTTTCTGTAGGTACCAACACCTGATCAACATAATCTGAAAGACCTAAACGAGCAACTTCGTTTTCGATATAAGTCTTAACTTTATTTTCTTGACCTCCAATAGCTCTCACTACATACCATTTCTTTACAGAATCTGACATATTATTTATTAAATAGATTAAAATATTGTTCTAAACCTAACTGAAATACCTTGTCAACAAGAAATACTGCTATAGCGAATAAAACAGTAAATAGAGCTACTACCACTGTAGATTTTTGAGCTTCTGTAAAAGATATCCAGGTAACCTTATGGTTTAGCTCTTCAAAAGATTCTTTAATGTATGTAACAATACCCATTATATATATATTTTTTGTGATAATATCTAATCAAATTTATTCAGGACAGGCTTGAATTTTGAAAACACTATTTTTTTAACTATTGCACGGGCGGAGAGGCTCGAACTCCCGACACCCGGTTTTGGAGACCGGTGCTCTACCAACTGAGCTACACCCGTATAGAATATTAGGTGCTCCTTAAAAAGGAGCACCTATTATACCTATATATATAATTAACTAATAACTAATGGTGTCTTATAATATTTCAGTCACCTGACCAGCACCAACTGTTCTACCACCTTCACGTATTGCAAAACGTAAACCAACATTCATTGCAATCGCTTGATGTAAATCAACAGTAATAGTTAAGTTATCACCAGGCATAACCATTTCTACACCAGAAGGCAAGTTAATAGTACCTGTTACGTCAGTTGTTCTTACATAGAACTGTGGACGGTAATTGTTATGGAATGGAGTATGACGTCCACCTTCTTCTTTCTTAAGGATATAAACCTCAGCTTTAAATTTATCGTGTGGAGTTACTGAACCTGGCTTACAGATTACCATACCTCTTTTGATACTTTCTTTTTCAATACCTCTTAATAAGATACCTACATTATCACCAGCTTCACCTCTATCTAATATTTTACGGAACATTTCAACTCCAGTTACAGTAGAAGTTAACTTTTCAGCTCCCATACCAATAATATCAACACTGTCACCAGTATTTGCAACACCAGTTTCAATACGACCAGTTGCTACAGTACCACGACCTGTAATTGAAAATACATCTTCAACCGGCATCAAGAAAGGCTTATCAACATCACGTTTTGGTAATTCAATCCAAGTATCAACAGCTTCCATTAATTCAATAACAGAATTCACCCATTTTTCTTCACCATTTAAAGCTCCTAAAGCAGAACCAGAAATAACTGGCCCATTATCACCATCATATTCGTAGAAGTTTAACAAATCTCTAACTTCCATATCAACTAGCTCTAATAACTCTTCATCATCAACCATGTCAACTTTATTCAAGAAAACTACCATTCTTGGAATACCAACCTGACGACCTAATAAGATATGCTCTCTAGTTTGAGGCATTGGACCATCAGTTGCAGCTACAACTAAAATAGCACCGTCCATTTGAGCAGCACCTGTAACCATGTTTTTCACGTAATCCGCGTGACCTGGACAATCAACGTGTGCATAGTGACGATTCTCAGTTGCATATTCAACGTGAGATGTATTAATCGTTATACCTCTTTCCTTTTCTTCTGGTGCATTATCGATTTGATCGAAATTTTTCGCTTCAGAATATCCTTTATCAGACAATACTTTAGTAATTGCTGCAGTTAAAGTTGTTTTACCGTGATCTACGTGTCCTATTGTACCTATGTTTAGGTGTGGTTTGGAACGGTCATAAGTTTCTTTTGCCATGATTATTAATTTTAAATCTTAGTTATATATATTTAGTTATTCTTCCTTTACTATTGAGCCAATGACGGGAATTGAACCCGTGACCTCTTCCTTACCAAGGAAACGCTCTACCCCTGAGCTACACCGGCTAATCAGGTTATATGATTCAACGTATAAAACTGAACCATAACTCAAAGATAATGAGCAAAATAACTTAATTTATTAAGCCAATTTGCTTAGAGCGAGAGACCGGGTTCGAACCGGCGACATTCAGCTTGGAAGGCTGACGCTCTACCAACTGAGCTACTCTCGCATTTTACTCTATACTACTATAGAGATGGTGTTTCAATAAAATCTTGAATTTTCTTTATAGTTTTCAAAGATAAGCTTTGAAAACTATAAATAGAAATTTTTTTTAGTGGGGAGAGTAGGATTCGAACCTACGAAGACGTAGTCAGCGGAGTTACAGTCCGCCCCAGTTGGCCACTTTGGTATCTCCCCAAAAAATTTCAATTCAAAGAACTAATTTCAATACTATTGAGCCGATGGAGGGACTCGAACCCACGACCTGCTGATTACAAATCAGCTGCTCTAGCCAGCTGAGCTACATCGGCTTTTTGTGTATAAATACACACCGCTTTTTCTTACGGTGTGCAAATGTATAAAGTTTTATTTTTCTTACAAAACTTTTCTGTCTATTTTTTTTAAAAAATTACACATGATGCGATCTTTGCTTGTCTTTCTTCTTACACAACTGCCTTCTTAAGGCTTCTGCAATTAAATCAATAGCTTCTTCAAATGTTTTACATTCCTTTTTTACAATTAGCTCATCACCAGGGATAAGCATCTTAATTTCAGCTATTTTATTTTCTTTTTCACTTGTGTTTTGTACTTTCAAATATACTTCAGCACCAATTATTTTGTCATAATACTTTTCTAAGTTGTCTATTTTAGTTTGAATAAAATCATTTAAACTTTTATCTATGTTGAAATTTACTGATTGAATGTTTACTTTCATATCTATTTTAGGTTTTAGTGCTCCTTGGATGAGCCTGGTTATAAACTTTTTTTAATTCATTCAAGCTACTATGCGTATAAATTTGTGTTGACGCTAAACTTGAATGCCCTAGTAATTCTTTTACTGAATTTAAATCAGCCCCTTCATTTAATAAATGTGTTGCAAATGAATGTCGAATAACATGTGGGCTTTTTTTAACTTTTGAAGAGACTTTACTAAAGTACTCATTTATTATTCTATAAACAAGGTTCGGATATATTTTATTGCCCTTTATTGTTATAAATAAATAGTCAATGTCATAAGCCATTTGCTTTCTTTCTGTGAGATAAATAGTTAGTGTTTTTTGAACCGAATCTAACAATGGAATATATCTTTCCTTATTTCTTTTACCTAACACCTTTAACGTTGCATTGTGTAAATTTACAGAACCTAAGTTTAATTCTATGAGTTCTGCACGTCGCATTCCCGTTGAATACAACAACTCAACAATTAATTTGTTTCGGATAGACTCAAAATCAGTGTCTTCTGAACTTAAATTAGCGAGTACCTCTTCAATTTCAGCTTGAGAAAAAGGAACCTGCATTTTCTTTGACACTTTTAATGCTTGATGGCTCAATAATGGAGATTCTTTTATTTGTTTTGATTTTACTAAAAATTTATAATATGTTTTTAGACTACTTATTTTTCTATTAATTGTTCGATTGGAAATATTTTTATTGACCATTTCTACAATCCATGACCTAATTTGACCATAATTAACATCTAATAATAGTTCGGAATCATATGTTTCTTGACAAAATAACTTAAAAGACATTAAATCATCTTGATAAGCTCTAACGGTATGGGGGGAGTATTTTTTCTCTGAAGTGAGATAATCTATAAAGTGGATTATTGACATAAAAAAACCGTTAGCAAACAAAGCTACAAAATCTGTAGTGTTTTTACTAACGGTTTAACTTATATTTAGTAAAATATATACCTATATATTATTAGGTTTATATTACTAACCTTGCTCTTCTACTGTTCTGATATTCTGAACATACTGAGCTTTCTGAATCTGAGCTCTTTTTACTACTGAAGGTTTCGAGAAGTTTTTACGTTCACGCAACTGCTTCATAGTTTTAGTTCTATCAAATTTTCTCTTAAAACGCTTTAACGCTCTATCGATATTCTCACCATCTTTTACTGGAATTATTAGCATAATGTCGCACCTCCTTTCATATGTACTCTTTTTATTTATTTTAATCGGTCATATGTAGTTCGCCTTTTAAAAAATCAACGTTGTTAAATTGATTTTAGTTGGCTCGTTTCATATGTACTCTTTTTATTTGTTTTTAATCGGTCATATGCAGTTCGCCTTTTAAAAAATCAACGTTGTTAAATTGATTTTAGTTGGCTCGTTTCATATGTATTCTTTTTATTGGGCTGCAAATGTACAAAACTATATTTAGAATTAAACATTTATTTTAAAAACAAAAAAAATCCGACCTAGGCCGGATTTATATAATTTTTAATCTCAATTATTTTGGATCTAAAATATTTTCAATTCTCTCAACAACATCTTGTAAATGAATTCTTTTCATTCCTGAAGAATTTGCTGCAGACGATCTTACTGATCTTTGTAAAGATTTTAACTCTGCCCTTACAATAGGTCTAATGTCAGATTCTTTTACATTTACATTGGTTCTAGAAACCCATCTTCTAAACTGAGGTGGAATAGAAGTTTGTTCATTCTTCATTAAATACTCCATTCTATCGATATAGGCACGTTGTAAATTTCTTCTATAAGTATCAATTGAACGTCCATTATAAACTTCGCTCCAAATACCTCTTCTTAAATCTCGCATCATGTCTACTAAATTATAGGCTTTATTACCATTTAGTGTTTCATTTTCTATCATTCTAGCCATTCTGCCAAAATCTAAAATATTATTTAAGGTTCTTGCTTGAACTCCTCTCACTCTTTCTACAACCCCTGCACTTTCAAACTTATTAAAAATGTTAGCATCAATCATCCATTTAGGTGTTTCAAATAAATTTTTATGTAAAAAATTTAATGATTCTTTTTGTCGTTCTTTTCCTACATGAGTGTATACCGCTCCTTCTTGGTCAGATGTTTTATAATATTCATAAACACCACCAATATTTGAAGACACATGGCCCATGTAACGATTAAATTGAGAAAGTACATGTCCGTACATCGTCTCTAAATCATCGTAGTTCTCTCCTGTTTTAGTTGTCCATTTTATCAAATTAGGAACAATTCGCTTAAGATTAGCAATACCGTAATCACTAGCTTTTATAGCATCGTCACCTAAATCTTCTGTTTGAGAGCTCGGATCAATTACTCCACTTTGTTGTTTTCCAAATCGATACATTGAATCTCCTGCATGTTTTAAAATCCATGAATCCAACGTCTTCTTTTCGTCTGCCGCCGTTTTAGCTTCTAAAATAGGTCTATACCCCCAAGAAATAGAATATTTGTCATAAACACCAATATTTGGCATTAAAGCAACTCCTTTATCTTCTGGCTGAGCAACGTAATTAAAACGTGCATAATCCATTATTGAAGGTGCCGTACCATATTTTTCAGTAAACGATTTTGACCTTAAAGAGTCAACTGCATATGCAGCACTACTCCCCATATTATGTGGTAAACCAAGCGTATGCCCTACTTCGTGAGACGAAACAAATTTTATCAATTCGCCCATAACCTCATCCTTAAATTCAGCAGTTTGAGCATTAGGGTTTATGGCAGCCGTTTGAACAAAGAACCATCCATTTAATAAACTCATTACATTATGGTACCAATTGATATCAGATTCTAGAATTTCTCCAGAACGAGGATCACTTACGTGAGGTCCATTTGCATTTGGAATTGGAGAAGCTAAATATCTTACTACAGAATATCGTACATCTTCTGGAGTCCATTCTGGATCTTCCTCTACAGTTGGTGGGTCTTTTGCAATAATTGCTTCTTTAAAACCTGCGGCTTCAAATGCAACTTGCCAATCTTCAATACCTTGCTTAATATATTTTCTCCATTTTACTGGTGTTGCTCTGTCTATATAATAAATAATTTGTTTTTTAGGGACAACCAATTCTCCTCTTTTAAACTTCTCAATATCTTCATCCTTAACTTCCAATCTCCATCTATCTAAATAAGTAACTCTATCACTTTTTTGAGCTTCTAGCCCATAATCTGTTTGACCTGAGGTAAACCATCCTACTCTTTCGTCGAACATTCTACGTTTCATTGGCACTTTTGGCAATAACACCATTGAATTATTAATTTCAATAGATATAGTACCTGTACTTGAATTAGATGGAGGCGAACCTGCCATATATGTTTTTACGTGTCTTGCTTCAATATTAGTAGGATAACTCTTTACGCTTTCAATAAAAGATTTATCAGCATCTAAACGAGATACTTTATATTGTTTTCTAGACCTATCAGGTAAACCTAAGGCTTTAACATCTTTGTTGAAAAAATCGGTTACATCGATAACTGTTGCCGTAGAATCTTTGCTAAAAGCTTTGATTGGAAAAGTATATAGAATAGGTTCAAAATTTGAATTTACAACAGCCTCATGCACTGGTAAAGAATCTGAAGCAACAACAGAATAGGAAACTACTCTTGCAATTATTTTTTTACCATGTTTCTGCCAGCGAACAACTTTCGTATTTTGTTTACCTCCACCAAAACCAATACCTGATGCCGTTTTAGCAATACGTGTTACCATTAACATTTCACGTTCTAATAAAGAATCTGGAATTTCATAAAAGTACTTTTCATCTAATTCATGAACTTTAAACAAACCTTCATCTGTTTTTGCTTCTTTGGTAATTACTTTGCTATACTCTTGAATAGCACCTTTTTTTGCTGGTGGTTTCTTAGCGGTTTGAGCTGCTTTAGCCTTTGATTTACTAGCCTCTTTTGAGCTAGAACAAGAAGCTGTTAATAATGCCATTACTACAACGGTTATGGCAATAGGTAGTCTTTTGAACATAAATTATTTGAATGAAAGGGTTAATTAATCTTAAAAAAAACGAAATTATTGAATAATGATTAATTAATTCTTAATGAAATGTTAAAGAAATCGTTAAGATTCAATCTATGTGCTATTTCTTTCTAAAATTCTCAGGAAAACCTTCAACGGTTAAATTCCATAATTCTGGCAAAACAAAATATACAAATAGGGTTAGGATAATTATGGAAATAACATTCATAATAATACCTTTTGATACCATATCTGGTATTCGTAAATATCCAGAACCAAAAACTACAGCATTTGGAGGTGTTGCTACAGGGAGCATAAATGCACAAGAGGCTGCAACTGCGGCTGCAACCATCAATACTAATGGATGCACATCAACTGTTAAAGCCATAGGTGCTAAAACCGGTAACAACATTGCCGTTGTTGCTAAATTCGATGTTATTTCAGTTAAAAAATTGACCGCCGTTATTAAAACTAATATCAATAAAATGATAGTTAACCCGCCAAATGCAGTCATTTGACTACCTAACCAAAATGCAAGACCACTAACTTCAAAACCTTTTGCCAATGCCATACCTCCTCCAAACAGCAAAATAATTCCCCACGGTAATTTTACAGCTTCGTCCCAATTTATAAGTTTGTCTTTTTTATCTTTTGATGGAATTAAAAATAATACAATTGCAAATGTTATTGCTATAATAGTATCATCTAATTGAGGTACTATTTTTTGCAATAAAAAAGAGCGTGTTATCCAACAAAAAGCTGTTAATGCAAAAACAAATGATACTACTTTTTCTTCATAAGTAATTTTACCTAAACCTTGTAAAAGTCTCTTAATTTCCGCTCTACCTCCAGGAAATTCTTTTTGCTTAAACGTAAATGCAAATTTGGTCAAATATTGATAACAAATAAAAAGGAGTACTACAGTGATAGGAAAACCAAAAATAAACCATTGTGAAAAAGTAATTTCATATCCATAAGTTTCTTCAACTACACCTGCCAAAACCAAATTTGGGGGAGTCCCAATTAAAGTCGCCATTCCGCCAATAGAAGCACTATAAGCAATTGCCAACATTAATGCTTTACCAAAAGTGCGATTTTCATCTTCAACGGTATTGGGGTTGTCTTTTAACTGTTTGATAATAGCAATCCCAATCGGTAACATCATAACCGCAGTAGCTGTGTTGGAAATCCACATAGAGAGAAAAGCCGTTGCGAGCATAAAACCTAATATAATTTTCCGAATGTCAGAACCTATAAAATTAATAATATTTAGAGCTATCCGTTTATGTAAATTCCATTTTTCAATGGAAATAGCAATTATGAAACCACCCAAATATAAAAACACGTATTTATGACCGTATGAGCCACTTGTTGATGCAATATCTAAGCCACCAGAAAGTGGAAACAACACAATGGGTAACAATGCCGTTACAGCAATAGGTATGGCTTCGGTTATCCACCAAATGGCAATCCATAAAGTCGCAGCAAGTACTGCATTGGCCTCTCTAGACAAGCCTTCTGGATGGAAAAAATATAAAATTAAAGCAAAAACCACAGGCCCTAAAACAAGTCCGATTTTTTGCGTTATGGTGGTTTGATTCATTTGTAGTTGGCTGATATTGGGTAAATCTAAGGTTTTTTTTTGAGTCAAAATGGCAATCAAAACTATTGTCCACTTCAAGAGAGATTGAATTGTGCTTTCATTCCTATTTATATACTTGAAACCTCTAATAATATTCCAAATGATTTTACTTCATCATCATAAATAACATCTCTAAAACTGAAATAAAAAACGCTAGGTTTTTATTAGTTGACTTTAATTCTTTAGAATTTTAATGAATTCAGAATTTTCTTCAACTGAAATTTTGATGAAATATAATCCTTCTGTTAAATTTTCTAAATTTATAAATTCAGCATTCGTTCTATTTAGGACAACTTTCCCTGTTACATCATGAACTTGAAATTCATCAATACGTTTATTAAAATTAAGTACATCTTTAGTAGGATTGGGATAAACGTGTAAATCATTAAAATACGAATTATCGACCGTTAGCGTATGGATACAATTATCTGAAATAAAATTTACATCTTCAATAATCCCAGTATTATTAAAAGCGACGCCATTGAAACCTGCATAATTTTCAGGATATCTATGTGCCCTAAAAGATCCATTACCAATAGGTGTATCAAATTGACTAAAAGTACTGTTCTCATTTATAGGAATAATATAAACCCAAACCACATTTCCTAAGGCATCAATTTCTGTAATTCTGCCAAGACCAGTTTCATTAATTAGAGCATTTCCATTAGACATTATTTGCACTCCACTTCTGGAAGATTCAATCATTAATTCATCTAAGATGGTGCCATCATAAGACCAATAATAATCAGTTGGAAAAAATTTACCTGAAGCTAAGCTATATACACCATTACTATCATTCTGATCTATAATATGTATAGATGACGCTCTTAAATCAGATCCATACCCATCATTATTAAAAACCGACATCTTACCTTGATGTGGGCCATCAGTAATCCATTTAATATCATGTTGTCTTCCTAATTTTCTGTCATTAACAGTTCCTTGATCATAAACTTCAGGGTTTCCCCATCTCCAAAGAAAATCTCCACCCTTACCATAAATGCCACCTGAATGCGATGCTGCTTCGGTTGAAGTAGTACTATGGTCTATAACAAAAATTTCACTTAAATGCCTTGATGAGAATGCTATTTGATCTAAGTCTTCATTATAATCAATTGCATTTGCATGTATAGGATTAAAAGAGTTTCCATTATTGTAATTCATATCCAATAATTGAGGACTACTCGAAATAGTTCCAAAATTAGGTTTCGTGTTATCAAAATCTTGTACCAAATGATCAAAAAGTTTCCATTCCCAAACAATTTTAGCGGAATCAATACCAACAGGTTCAATTTCTACTATTCTTTCTAAATCAATGGAATCTTCAGAAAAAAAGGTGTCCTTACCTTCTGCAAACATTTCAACATTGGTATAAGGATCTCTAATTAATACCAAAAAGTTACCATTTGGCAAAGGTTCAATATCATGGTGTATGCTAAAACCAAGGACCTCCATATAATTGAGACTCCAAAGTACATTATTATTCCAATCTCTTATATCTGCCTTTGAACTATTGCCTTGCAATAAATTTCCATTTTCCAATAAGTAAGCTTGCCTACTTATTTGACCTGAGAAATTCCAATGATTAACCGCTTCTCCACAATTATTAATGAGATAAACGCTATCATCTGACAAGGTATTAAATAATGTATAACCATTTGATTTAGGATTATTAACATCATTAAAAACCAAACCAATTGTTTCTTGTGCAATAGAAAGTTTGAAACTTAAAATTACAAATAAGAATATAATCTTTTTCATATGCCCTAAATGAATTTCAAATATAATTAACTTAAATTAAAAATAATAAATTTCAAATAACAACTATAGTAGTCTATAAGCCATTATGTTATAAGGAGGTAATAATAAATGCCGTAGTGCTGATTATTTCGATAAAAGTAGATGCCTTATTTTTTACGCCCCACAAACCGAATTACAGAACCAGTACCCACATGGAAAAGCCCTTCATTTAGCTCAACCTCTTTCTCTTCCAACTCAATAATTTCGAAATTTTTAAAGTCAGTTTTAAATTCTTCGATAGAATACAACGTTTCTAAATCTCTTGGGCCACCAACCTTTGGATTTTTAGTGCTGTATTCTAAATGTTTTTTTTTACTAAAAGCTTCAATAATTAACATTCCACCTTTACGTAAATAGGAACTTAATAACTATTTTTTTGGACTATTACCCATCTCTATAGTTAAAGTACCTCCTGCTTTAATATCATTATGTGTAAAGAATAGGTCTTTAAGTTCTTTTCCATTTAAAGTCACTTTTTGAACATATTTATTTTCAGCACTGTTTTTTTTAGTAATAATAGTAAATGCTTTATTATTGGTTAGAGATATGGTAACAGTATCAAACAAAGGTCTGCCAATAACATAAGTAGGGTCTCCTGGAGCCACTTGGTAAAAACCCATAGCACTCATAATATACCATGCCGACATCTGCCCACAGTCTTCATTTCCAATAATACCATCGGGTTTTGTAGTATAAAATTCTTTTAATATTTGATCAACCAGTTCTTGTGTTTTCCAAGGTTGCCCTGCATAAGTGTACAAATAAGAAATATGGTGGCTGGGCTCATTACCATGTGCATATTGTCCAATTAAACCTGTAATATCTCCACTGGCGTTATCGCCATCTATAATTGAAGAAGTGGTAAAAAGCGAGTCTAATTTTGCAATATATTGCTCTTTGTTTTTAAACAATCTTGAAAAACCATCAATATCATGTGGCACAAACCAGGTCCATTGCCATGCATTACCTTCAACATAATCTGAATTTTCATGATTTGAGTACTTCGGGTTAAAAGGTGTTACCCAACTACCATCTTCATTTTTACCACGCATAAAACCCGTTTCAGCATCAAAATAAAGTTTGTAGTTTAAAGCACGTTTTTCAAATGTTGTAACAACATCATTGTTATTATTTTGTTTTGCAATTTGTGCGATACACCAATCATAATAGGCATTTTCTAAACCATAAGTTACTGAAGCTCCAATCTTATCTGAAGGAATATGTTTGCCTTCATTAATAAATTTATTATGCAACGTCATTAAGCGTTCTTTTCTAGGTTCTTTAATGGCTTTTAATAAATCTAGATTGTAAGATGCACTAGTCAATGCGGCTTCTAATGCCAACTCTTTATCAATACCTTTTAAATTTTTCGTTAAGGCATCTGCAATATTGGCAACAGCGGGATAACCTACCATAGTACCTGTATAATTCGAGGCTAGTGGCCATTTGGGTAACAAACCACCTTGTTCGTATTTTAGTAATAGATTGTTTACCCAATTGATTGCATTTGGTTCATCTATAATAGTCATTAATGGGTGTAAAGCTCTAAAAGTATCCCATAATGAATATACAGTATAGTTGACTTGACCTTCTTGAGCTTGATGAATTATTTTATCCATACCTCTATAGCGACCATCTGTATCTTGGTAAATCATTGGAGCAATCATACTATGGTATAATGCCGTGTAAAACGTAATTAAGGTTTCTTTATTTTTTGTAGTTACAGCAATTCTTTGAAGTTCTTTTTCCCAAACATCCTTTGCGTTTTGTTTTACTCTATTGAAGTCCCAATGTGGCAATTCTGATTTCAAATTTTTCTTGGCACCATCATAATCTACGTAAGAAATTCCTACTTTAACAAATAGAGATTCATTTTCAAGAGATTCGAAATTTAAATATGAATAGATATCTGTCGCTTTATATATATTTTTTGAAGTGTCTGTATTTATACTATCAACATTTACAGTTTCAATTTGAAAAGGACTAGAAAATTCAGCATAAAAGTAGACTTTATTATCATTTGCCCATCCTGTAGTTTGTTTTAAGCCTCTGATTGTTTTATTATCTACAAATTCAATTTCATTTGCAATATTACTGTTGCTCCAAGTACGTTGTAGGGTGTGCCCAAGATCAAATAGTAATCGTTTTTTTGCATCTTTAGAATAGGTGTATTTGTGCATACCTACGCGTTCAGTAACGGCTAATTCTGCTTTTACTTGATAGTTATCAAATTTTACTGAATATACTCCAACTTCGGCATGCTCATTTTTTTTACTGAAAGTAGCCACAGGTTTTTCATTACTTGTACCCGTAAATGGAAGTAATAACACATCTCCCATATCACCAATACCTGTACCACTTAAATGCGTGTGTGAAAAGCCATAAATTGTTGCATCATCATTATGGTAACCACTTGAAGCATCCCATCCATTAAGTTTGGTATCAGGACTTAATTGCACCATTCCATGTGGCATAACTGGTCCAGGGTACGTGTGACCGTGAAAACCTGTACCTATAAACGGGTCAACATAACTTAATACATCTATTGTATTTTTTGTTTCTGAGATTGCTTCAAAATGCTGCGTATTGTTCTTTTTGCAAGATGTTATACAAAAAGCGAATAGAACCATTAAAAGGCTGTTTTTAATACAATTGATATTCATAGTTATTTTATTATTACGAAACTGTCTTTTAATTGAAAGTCTTTAGAGGAATTTCCTATGGCAATATTAAACTTACCAGGTTCAACAACAAATATTCTGTCCTTATTAATAAGTTCTAAATCTTTAGGCTGTAAGATAAAGGTTACTGTTTTTTGCTCTTTTGGTTTTAAATAAATCCTATTAAAACCGCGTAACTGCCATTCGTAAACGGTAATCGAACTCGTATCGTCATTAACATAAAGTTGTGGTACTACATCACCAGCCGTACTGCCAATATTTTCAACATTAAAACTAATTGTAACAGTGCCAGATGTTGATGTAATATTAGCATCTATTTTCAAATTACTGTATTTGAAACTGGTATAACTCAAGCCAAAACCAAAAGGATATAACTCAGTAACCACTCGGCTATCTCCGGTTCCGTTGGGACCTTCATTTGCTTGCCCACTTTGTGAATGTGGTTTGTATGGAAAATTATAAGGAATTTGCCCTACACTTCTAAGCACAGTAACAGGTAATTTTCCGCCAGGGTTATAATCACCAAAAATAACTTCAGCTATGGCTTGTCCGCCAAATTCTCCTGGAAACCAAGCCTCTAAAATAGCATCGGCTTGTCGGTCTGCATAATTTATAGATAATGGGTGACCATTTATAAGAACAACGATTAACGGTTTTCCAATTTTAGAAAGTGCCGTTAATAATTTTTTTTGATGTCCAGGTAAATCCAAATTAGTTCGACTTAAATTTTCACCAACCATTTTCTCATCTTCACCAACAAATAACACAATTGCATCTGCACTTTTTGCCATAGAAAGAGCCTCGTTAATCTGAGCTTCTTCATCAGTATCTAAGGGCACATTGAACACTTCTGAGTCTGGCCAATTTTTGTCTTTTAAGTCTATACCTTTTGCATAGGTTACTTCTATGTCATCCTTTAAATAGTTTTTTATGCCATCAAAACCAGATATAATATCTGTTTTTAAAGCACCATATCTACTTATAGAGCTCGATTTTGATTTTGCTGTAGGGCCACAAACTAAAATGTTTTTCAGCTTATTTTTATCTAAAGGTAAAATACTGTTTTTGTTTTTGAGCAAGATGATAGATTCTCTTGAAGCCTGAAGTGCAATGTTTTTATGAGCTTCATTTTTAACGACTCTATCAGCAATTTTTTCATCTCTATACGGATTATTAAAAAGCCCTTCGTTAAATTTAACACGTAAAACATCTTTTACACGACTATCTAAAAGCTTTATAGAAATACCGCCTTCTTTCACTAATTCGCGAAGTGGTTTTATAAAATTTTCAGGATGATTAAAAGTGGTTCTAACATTTAAACCTGCCGTTAAAGCTTGTTGTATGGCCTGTTTATACGAATCGGCAACGTGATGTTTGTTGTATAAATAAATTAGGGCATCACTATCTGAAACTACATAGCCATTAAATCCATAAGTGTCTCGTAAAAGTTCGGTTTGAAAATAATGACTACCAATAATAGGCTCACCATCGTAATCATTATAAGAGCTCATAATGCCCATAATATTGGTTTCTTGAATGACACGTTTAAATGGATATAAATACATTAAATGCATATCACGCCAAGTAATATGTGGATCTAAACGAACATGACCGTCTCGCCCCCCCTTTGGAGCCGAATACACTGCAAAATGTTTTAACGAGTTAACAACACCCTGCTCTTGTAAACCTTTACTTATTTGTACACCATATTCTGAAACTAAAAATGGATCTTCACCAAAACTCTCTACAATACGACCCCAACGTTGATCTCTTGCTACATCTAATACAGGTGAATATATATTATTATATCCCAAGGCATAAGCTTCTTTGCCAATAACTTGCCCCGTTTTGTATAATAGTTCTGGGTTAAACGTAGACCCCATACCAATTTGTGCAGGAAATGAGGTGGCTTTTACATGGTTTAATCCACGAATACCTTCATTGGTAAATTCTACCGGAATACCTAAGCGAGTTTCTTCTATAAAAAAGGTTTGTATTTTATTTAAAGCCCAAACGTGTTTACTATAAGGAAAAGTGAATTGTGCTTTTTCTGAAACTCCATTAGAAGCTTCATCAATATTAGCCAATCCATCTTTCCATAATTCATTTTTCCAAGAAGCTGTAGGAATTTCTTCTTCAGCAACACGACCGTAACCATAAAGCGTAACTAGTTGGTTTGTTTTCTCTTCAACTGTCATCAAAGAAAGCAAATTTTCTATTCTTTTCTCTATAGATTGATTTTGGTCTTCATAAATATCTTTCTGACCGTTTTTATTAAAATCTATCCAGTTTTTATGATATATTCTTTTTGTTTGAGCATTTACAGAATACATAGAAAACAGTAAAGAGACACATAAAAGTTTTAAATAAAATTTGTTTTGCATTTAAAATGACTATTTTGAATGTTAAAATTACATTTTAAATTGTATATATCTAGGACTGGACAAACAATTTGTTTTGAATCTATAATTTTTATAGTTGGTTTAAAAATTGAAAGTTTTTTTTATTTAAACCTTAACAAAGGGTACTTATAAATATTCTGTAAATGAAAATTTCGAATTCAGTCGACTCTCTAAACTCAACTCAAGGCGATAATTATACATACCAATGTTTTGTAGCAATAAAGTCTAATTTAAAAAATCTAATTATTTTCAATATGATTATTTCTTAACTCCCACAAACCGTACTACTGAACCTTTACCAACGTGAAAAAGTCCTTCATCCAAATCAATTTCTTTTTCTTCCAATTCAATAATTTCAAAATCGCTAAAGTCAGATTTAAATTCATCTATTGAACATAGTGTTTCCAAATCTCTTGGGCCACCAATCTTTGGATTTTTAGTTCTGTATTCTAAATGTTTTTTACTAAAAGCTTCAATAATTAACATTCCACCTTTGCGTAAATAGGAACTTAATAATTGGTGATATACTGATCGTATGTCCGCATTAAAGTGAGCAAAAATGAGTACAATAACATCAAATTGTCCCTTATGGTAATTCAATTCTGGCAATTCACCTATTTGGTAATCAATAGTAACGTTATTTTCTTCAGCCAGTTTAAGAGCTTTTTTTCTACCTTCTTTACTTAAATCAAATGCCGAAACATCCCAACCCAACTTGGCTGCATACACAGCATTCCGCCCTTCACCTTCAGCAGGGAAAAGTATTTTGCCTGGTTGCAGTTTTTCTAATTGCTCTTTAAGATAAGCATTGGGCTCTACACCATAGGTATATTCTTGATTCGCAAACCTATCATCCCACATTTTTAACTGTTCTTCTCTCATTTTAATGCTTAGTTATTTATGTTCGCTACTATCTACCTCCATAATTTCAATCTTTGGCTCATCTCTTTTTGATTTTAAAAGAAATTTTTTTGAATCTTTATGTAATAGATATTTATCACCTTTTAAATACACTATTGCAGCTCCATTAATAAATTTTGTAACTATTCCATTATAAATAGACCCAATTTCTAACTGCCCTTTTTTATTTATATATCCCCATTTATTATACTCTTGCTCATAAGCTGCTAATCCATCAGAAAAAGGTTTGATATTTGAACCTTCAAACTTAAAATCTATAACTACTTTATGATCACTATTAATAAAACCCCATTTTCCATTTAGTTTGACTGGAGCCAATCCCTCTGAAAAGTCTTTCACTCTTTCATAAATTATTGGAATAATTAATTTCCCATTTTCATTAATAAATCCATATTTATCATTTTTCTTAACAAAAGCATATCCATTATTAAAAGAACCTATGTCATCATATTCTGGCTTCAGCAATAGTTGAATGTTTTTATTTAAAAGTCCGTACTTGTAATCTTTATTACGAATATAATAACCATCAAAGTCTCCACTTAAATAAATTGACTCATAAGTTGGAGGCATAATTATTTTTCCATTGGCATCTATAAACCCAAATTTTCCATTTGCATCCTTTCTTACTTTAGCTTTACCATTTTTAAAAGAAAAAGCGGAATAAAAAATAGTATCAAACAATAGGTCGCCATGACTTTTTTTATAACCATATTTCTTATCCAATTGAAAAATGAAGTTATCAGTATTCTTATCGTAAGAGAATATTCTATGCTTAAATTTTTTAGAAATTAGCTTCCCTTTGTAATCAACTAAAAAATAATTATCCGATTGTTTAACGATAATATTTTCCTTGTCCTCCGGAGAAACTAAATCATAATTAGCTTTCAAAAACTCTTCTCCATTCTTATTTACAAGTCCAAATATTTCATTTTCTTCGTATCTAAACACTCCTGAAACAGCGGTGTATCTAAGTTCATCATATAGAGGTTTAACAAGGTGCTGACCATCTAAACTCATCACGCCATACTTCCCTTTCAATTTAAAAACAATATAATCACCAACGCTGTAATTGTCGCCTAATCGCCAAACATCAAGCAACCCATCTTGATGGATTTTATTATAATAAGATATGGTAAAGCCACCCAATTGTTCATAAACAGGATCCACAACAATTTCCATTTTATTGTTTACCAATCCTTTTTTTCCATTTCTTTCAAATACATAAATGTCTCTATGTTCTTCTTGAGAAAAAGAATTTAACGAATTAATCAACAAAAAAAGAAGACAATATGTAATCTTACTCTTCTTGATTGCTTTTATCATTTGACTTTATGGACTTAAAAAGTTTTAAACTGCAGATACAAAAAGACCTTCCTCCGTTTTAGAGACTTCAGCTAATTTATTTTTGGTCAACCCTTTTATGGTCTTATCCCATTTTTTATTACTCAAACCTGATTGTGACTTCAGTACATTCAAATCTATTGGAGAGTTTGTTTTTAGTAGTTTTAAAACTGCCTTTTCTTCCTCTGTCATTTCAATAGCCTTTCTTTCTGGACGCATTTGAGGGAAGAATAATACTTCTTGAATGGATTGCTGATTGGTTAAAAACATGATTAATCTATCCATACCAATTCCCAATCCAGATGTAGGTGGCATACCATATTCTAATGCACGTAAAAAGTCATAATCTATAAATTCTGTAGCTTCATCATCACCTTTTTGAGCTAATTTTAATTGATGCTCAAAACGTTCTCTTTGGTCAATCGGATCGTTCAATTCAGAATAGGCATTTGCTACTTCTTTACCACAAACCATCAATTCAAAACGCTCTGTTAGTTCAGGATTAGTACGGTGCTCTTTACACAACGGGCTCATCTCTTTTGGATAATCAGTTATATACGTAGGCTGTATATAATTACCTTCACATTTTTCTCCAAAAATCTCATCTATCAACTTCCCTTTCCCCATAGTTTCGTCAACATCAATACCCATACCCTTAGCAGCTTGACGAATTTCATCTTCTGATTTATTGGTAATATCAAATCCTGTAAACTCAATAATAGAATCGGTCATTGTTACTCTTTTGTAAGGAGCCTTAAAATTAATTTTATGTTCTCCAAAAGTAGCTTCTGAGGTTCCGTTTACGGCAACAGCACAATATTCTAATAGGTTTTCTACAAACTCCATCATCCAATTATAATCTTTGTACGCTACATAAATTTCCATAGCTGTAAATTCAGGATTATGCGTTCTGTCCATCCCTTCGTTACGGAAGTTTTTAGAAAACTCATAAACACCGTCAAATCCTCCGACAATTAATCTTTTCAGATATAATTCATTAGCAATACGCATATACAATGGCATATCTAAACTATTATGATGCGTAACAAATGGTCTTGCCGCAGCACCTCCTGGAATTGGCTGTAAAACTGGCGTCTCAACTTCAAAATAACCTGCGTCATTAAAATATTTACGCATCGCATTAAAAAGCTTTGTACGTTTTACAAATACTTCTTTAACATTTGGGTTTACTACCAAATCTGCATAACGTTGACGGTAACGCATTTCAGGGTCATTAAATTCGTCATGTGTATTCCCTTCAGCATCTACTTTAGGTAATGGTAATGGCTTTAGTGTTTTACTTAAAAGCGTAAAATTCTTTACTTTTATCGTTTTTTCGCCAACTTTAGTTAGAAACAACTCCCCTTCAATTCCTATAAAGTCGCCAATGTCTAATAATTTTTTATAGACAGTGTTGTATTTACTTTTATCTTCACCTGTACAAATTTCATCACGGTTAAAATAGACTTGTATTCTACCATCACTATCTTGCAACTCAGCAAAACTGGCATTTCCTTGTATACGGCGTGACATTAATCGTCCAGCAACAATAACCTTTTTTCCTTCTTCAAATTCAGATTTCACCTTCTTAGAAGTATGATCTAATGGATATAAATCTGCTGGATAAGGATTGATTCCTAACTCACGAAGTTTTTGTAATTTTTCTCGTCTTACGATTTCTTGTTCTGACAATGCCATATAAATGCTATTAATTTGGCGGCAAAGATATGATATTTTCTAAACAAAAACTTGTAACAAAACACTATAAACCACGTCTTATTGGTAGATAAAATTCTACTATCTTTGTAAACTAAATTATTATGGGTTGTTTTAGAGTATTGCTCTCAATTATTTGTCCGCCTTTGGCAGTTATAGATAAAGGCTGTGGATCAATGATAATTGTATTCCTTTTAACCTTATGTGGTTGGGTGCCTGGGGTAATTGCAGCTTTAATTATTTTGAATAATCCTAAAAATTAAAATTACTATGTTAAGAAATTTATTAATTGTTACTAGTTTATTGTTCTTACTGACCAGCTGTGCTTTTACAGAAGAAATCCATATTAATAATGATGGTAGTGGAACCTACAATTTTAAAATTGATATGAGCGAAATGATGCAAGAAATGCAAGACATGGGTACAAAAGACTCTACAGCTGCCTCAAAATCGATAGACACCACCTTCAATTTTAAAGATATTTTAGAAGAGAAAAAAGACAGTATTGCACAATTGTCTAAAGAAGAACAGGCGGCTATAAAAGCCATAGCTGATATGAATTTGCACCTTCAGGTTGATGATGAAAAAGGCAAAATGCTCATGGATTTTGGTTTAAACTTTAAAGATGTTTCTGAAATAAAGAATATGGAAGAAAAACTGACTAAAGCAATGTCCGTAAATAAAAACAAAGGTAATGCCCCTTTGATGAACAAATCAAATGTGACTTTTAGCCTAAATGGTAATAATTTCGTTAGAAAAACTATTCCAAAAAAATTGACGACAGAAGAAGAAAATGAAGTTGATAAAAGTATACAACAATCAGGTTCTTTTCTAGATGGTAGCATGTATAAACTAATTTATCATTTTGAGAAAAAAATTAAAAGTGTTTCACATAAAGAAGCCAGTATTAGTAACGATGGTAAAACATTAACTATTGAAGTACCAATGGACTCATTAGTAAAACACCCGAAATTACTAGATTTTACATTGAAATTGAAATAAAAATCCCATCCCTAACCCTTCCCTTAGGAAAGGGAATTATTATAGACAATTGGAAATAAAAAATAAAAACATACAACTACAAGATTTAGGCACAAAAGATTATAAGGATACTTGGGATTATCAGGAGGAATTATTTGATGCTATTATTCAAATAAAACGGAAAAATAGAAATGATAATTTAAGTATTAAAACGCCTAATCATTTTTTATTTGTAGAGCATCCGCATGTTTATACCTTAGGAAAAAGTGGCGATTTAAATAATTTATTACTAGATGAAAAACAACTTGTAGACAAAGGCATCACCTTTCATAAGATTAATAG
This sequence comes from Aureibaculum luteum, assembly GCF_003449015.1. Classification (GTDB taxonomy): domain Bacteria; phylum Bacteroidota; class Bacteroidia; order Flavobacteriales; family Flavobacteriaceae; genus Aureibaculum; species Aureibaculum luteum. The sequence continues at coordinate 180,882 of NZ_QRGD01000006.1, forward strand.
AGGTGGCGATATTACCTATCACGGTTTTGGACAAATAGTGGGCTACCCTATTTTAGATTTAGATAATTTCTTTAATGATATTGGCAAGTATATGCGATCTTTAGAAGAAACTATTATCAGGGTTTTGGCTGAATATGGAATTAAAGGAGAGCGAAGTAAAGGTGAAACAGGGGTTTGGCTAGATGTTGGCACTCCATTTGCCCGTAAAATTTGTGCGTTAGGTGTGCGAAGTAGTCGTTGGGTAACGATGCATGGTTTTGCTTTAAACGCAAATACCAACTTAGGGTATTTTGATCATATTATTCCCTGTGGTATTCGTGGTAAAGCGGTTACCTCTATGGAAGTTGAATTGGGTTCAACATTAAATATTGAAGAAGTAAAATCTAAAATATTAAAACACTTTACAGATGTGTTTGAAGTAACCTTTGTTAAGGACCAAGTGAATATTTAATTCATGGTACTTTTCTGTTGTTGTATACTAAAAGTAAGACCATAAAGGTTCTTCATGTGACCTTTTGCATCAATCTTCTTCATTAAAATAGACTTTATAATATTGCATTTTACGCACTTCGTCATAGCCTTTTTCTAAATACTCTTCAGCTGCATCTGGAGCATCAATATCCAATTTTATTTGAATATTTGTATCTAATTTAATTTCTGTTTTTATCTTTTTCTTTTGTTTTTTTACAACCGCTTCTGAAATAGAAAACTGATTGCGAACCAATACACCATTTGTGTCTTCAAATTGTTTTTTATAACCTTCAAACAATTCTTTTGTGCCCTCTTCTTCAAAAACGGTTTCTTTAAAATCGTCGACATTAACCGTTTCATTTTCCTTAAAAAAGTCAATGGTTTGTGCTAAAAACTGATTTTGTTGTTGATTACCAAATTCTTGTTTTATAACCTCTTCAGAAAAGTCTTTACACAAATCTATATAAACCTGAGTATGTCTATTACTATCATCAGCGAATTTAATATTTAAAAAATTCTGTATCCAATATTGAGCGTCGTAATTATTGTTATCTACTGTTAAAACAGTATAACCAGCATCATCTTGAGAGTTGATTACCAAACACCCTTTATCAACTCTTTTTGTACTTATCCCTTTTTGCACAAAAACATCATAACTATTATCCTCTAAATAGGTTTGAAAAAAGTCGGCTTTGTTTTCAATTTTAAAAATACCCAACGCTTGCGTATTTACATCTCTGTATTCAATATCTTCAAATAAGGCAATGATAACGTCACCTGTTTTTATTTGAGCCGAATTAGACTGTTCAAATAAATGTTTAACTACATTTTTTGAAACTTCAATAAATGAACTCTCCTCTTTAAAAATGTTTTGGGCATAGCTATTAATTTCATTTAAATTAATATCTGCATGATGGTTAAAACGATAACTCTCTGTTAAGTTACCAAAAGGTTTTAATAAAAAAGGCTGCATTAATTTATAGCTATCTTCATCAAACGTTACTACATCTTCTGAATACACATTTTTAGCTTCGTTAAATTTATTACCTACCTTATGAATAATAAATTTTGAAATAAATGCCTTGTTTCTTTTAATCATGTTATTGAAAATTTAGAATGGCAAATGTAGTATTACCTTTTTGAATTTTCAATTTGAATAACAGTTATTCTTCTATGTTAAGAAAACTATTTACTAATTTTAGTTAATTCTTGTGAACCTATTAACTTCCCTTTTTTATTATACGATTCAGATTTAATTATTGCTTTGTCTTCACTATGCCATTCTACACCGCTACCTTTCACTTTTATAAAACCTATCTTACTTTCAAAATCATAAGTCAGTTTAATGCAATTAAATGTTCCTGCTTTAGTGGTAATTGATTCATTTCCCACAATCTTTCTATTGGTAATATCCATCGTTACTGTAACAATCTTTAAATCATTATTAAATACTGTTACCGTAATTGACCCATCATTCAAATTAGTACCAACTTTCATTTTATTAGGAAACTCGAGTATATCTCCTTGCATTTCAACTGTAAAGTCGTCACTATTATAATTAGAAATTTGATTACTATCAAAAAAACGAATCATATCTATTGCAATCAAACCATCTGTGCATAACACTTTATATTCTGAACTAAATGTTTCATCTTCCTTACCAGTAGAAGTAGACATTTTAATTAAAGCTGAAATCTTACCACCCGCACTGCTTATGTTTTCAGTCTTATGCGTACTTTTCGAAGTCTCTTTACCTTTTTTATTAAATTGGGTATATTCTAATAATGTACCTTCATTTAGAATTAAGAAATTACAATCTTGAGCTACTAATTGTAGTGTGAAAAACAAGCACAATCCTAATATTATATTTTTCATAATTATACTTTTATAAGTTCAATTCTACCTTTTGCATTTTACTTTCGGGCTTACTATTACCAATAGTAAGAAAATAAATCGGTCAAGTCAAGTAGCACTTATAAAATGGGGGAAAACCCCCCTATGCTAAAATTTCTATTATGAAGACAATAACCTAAATGTCAACCTATGATGTTCTGTTGTTCCAAACGCTTTAATTGCCAACCTATGCTGCTTAGTAGGGTACCCTTTATTCTGTTTCCAATTGTAGTGTGGAAAATCATCGTGAAGTTTTTTCATATACTCATCGCGATAGGTTTTTGCTAATACTGAAGCTGCGGCTATACTCATAAATTTACTATCACCCTTTACAATAGTTTCATGTGGTACTTCTTTATATGGATTGAATTTATTACCATCTACAATTATATATTCAGCTTTTAAAGAGAGTTGATCTATAGCCTGATGCATTGCCAAAATAGAACTCTGTAAAATATTTATTTCATCAATTTTATCTTGCCAAACAAAGCTAACGGCATACGCTAAAGCATTTTCCTCAATATAGGGTCTTAATTGAACGCGTTGCTTTTCAGTCAACTGCTTTGAATCATTAAGAAAAGAATGTTTAAATTTTTTGGGCAAAATTACGGCGGCTGCCACAACTGGCCCTGCCAAGCAACCTCTCCCCGCTTCATCTGTACCTACTTCTAATTCAAAGCCTGAATAATTTAATTGTAACATATTATAAATCTTATTTATATATCAAAAGTAATACGAAATTTTGGCAAAATTTTATCAAACAATTATTTTACCTTTGTTGCAATTATTAGTTTATGCAAAAATACTTTTTTTTATTATTAACCCTTTGCTTCAGCTTTGGTATACACTCTCAAATTAACCCTATTAATTCACCAAGAGGAATTAATGGAGAAGATCTATCAGAAAGAGACTCTGTAAGAGATAATCGTATGATTGATGTACAACTAAGTGGAAAAACACATTATACAGATTATAAAAAAATTTCTTATAAAGGAGATACCACATATATTGATACTACCTTAACAATAAATAAAGATTATATATTTAATTTTTTACGTAAAGATAATTTCGAATTATTAGCTTTTCAAAATCAAGGACAAACTTTTAATAGTTTAGGCTATGATTTTTCTGAAGTTTCATTATTTCCTGAAATGGGAAATAGAGCCATGCATTTTAACTATTATGAAATAGAAGACATCAACTATTATAAGGTACCTACTCCCACTTCTGAATTGGCCTATAGAACGGGCTTAGAGCAAGGTCAATTTTTAGATGCACTATTAACTTTTAACACCTCTGAGCGTCAAAATATTTCTATTGCTTATAAAGGATTACGTTCCTTAGGAAAATACAGAAGTACTTTAAGTAGCCATGGTAACATGCGTTTTACATATAGTTATCAAACTAAAAATGATGCCTACAATTTAAATGCTCATATAACGGCACAAGACCTATCAAATCAAGATAATGGAGGATTACCAGAGTTATCTTTATCCTATTTTGAAAGTAAAGATCCTAATTTTAGTGATAGAGGTAGATTAGAAACAAATTTTGAAGACGGGTTAAGCTCCTTACGTGGAAATAGGTATTATTTAGATCACAATTATAAAATTTGGCAACGAAATGATACGGTACGTCATAAAAAGAGTTATTTAAAAGTTGGGCATATTTTCAATTACGAACGCAAACATTATTACTTCACACAAACGGCTGCAAATAGTATTTTTGGAGATGCTTTTGATACAAGTATTGCTGATAAATTAAACTATATTACATTAAAAAATGAAGGCTTTGTTGCTTTAAAATCGCCTTTGGTATTGGGTGAGCTACAATTTAAAGCAACACATTTTAATTATAATTACAATTATAATAGTGCCGTTTATTTTGGTGATGACTTAGTTCCATCATCAATAAAAGGGAATTCTGTTTCAATTGGTGGAGCTTGGCAAACCAATTTTAAGAAATTCAACATTAATGTAGAAACTGCAACAACATTATCTGGAGACCTTGTTGGCAACTATTTTAAGGGTTCTGCTGAATATAAACAAGACAGTCTTTTTACTTTTAAAGGCACATTATTGACAAACAGTAAATCACCAAACTTAAATTTTGAATTAAATCAAAGTAATTATATCAATTTCAATTGGTCTGGAAGCTTAAAAAATGAACGTACAAGAACCTTATTATTCGATTTAAAATCTGATAGAATTTTAAACGCTTCTGCACAAATTACACAAATAGATAATTACGCTTATTTTGGAGACACTGCTACTGTCGGTTTTACTTCTCCTAGTCAGACAGATTTTACTGTAAATTACCTTAAATTAAAAATATCTAAAGAATTACGATTGGGTAAATTTGCATTAGATAATACTATAATGTATCAAAAAGTAGCCCAAGGAAGTTCTGTTTTTAGAGTACCTGAGTTAGTAACTAGAAACACCTTATACTTTGCTGATCATTTATTTAAAGGTGATCCTTTATACCTTCAAACAGGCGTAACATTAAACTATTTTACTAAATATTATGCCAATAGCTATAACCCTGTATTATCAGAATTTTATTTACAAAACGAACAGGAAATTGGTGGTTACCCAGTATTAGATTTTTTTATAAATGCACAAGTACAACGCACAAGACTTTATCTAAAATTTGAGCACTTTAATTCTAGTTTTGGTAAAACGGCAGATTATTATTCAGCTCCAAATTATCCCTATAGAGATTTTGTTATTCGGTTTGGTTTGGTTTGGAATTTCTTTATTTAATTTCCTTACCAGCTAGCATTCTAATTTTTATATTCAATGCAGCAAAAATTAATGTCATAAAAGGACTTAACCAATTAAAAATTGCATAGATAAAATACTCACCTACACCAACACCTAAAACACTAGATTGGTAAGCACCACAAGTATTCCATGGTATTAGCACTGAAGTTACCGTACCTGAATCTTCTAAGGTTCTACTTAAATTTTCAGGAGCTAAACCTTTATCTTCATAAGCCTTTTTAAACATTTTACCAGGGATTACTATGGCTAAATACTGATCAGAAGCCACAATATTTAAACCTAAACAACTTACCACTGTTGCAGAAAATAAGCCAAAAACTGAAGATGCCAAACTTAATAAGGCTTTTGTAATTCTGGCCAACGCACCAATACCATCCATTACGCCACCAAAAACCATAGCACAAATAATTAAAAAGATGGTCCAAAGCATACCTTCCATACCTCCAGAACTAAATAATTCATTCAATTTTTCATTTGTTGTAACAATCTCAGTATCTACGAATACTGCATTAATTATGGATTGAAAATTACTTTCAGACAAACTACTTAAAACATCTGATTGAAAAATAAATGCAAAAACAGCGGCTAATAAGACACCTGCACTTAAAGCTATCAAAGGTTTTGTTTTTAATAATATCAGAGCGATAACCGTTAATGGTACAATAAACAAATAAGGTGTTATATGAAAAGTGGATTTAATAGTATCTAATAAATTACTAACGTTAGCATTACCATTAGTCTCTATGGTAGTACTTAGTATTCCAAAAACAATTAAAGTTATTAAAATTGTAGGTACAGTTGTAATTGACATGTATTTTATATGCGTAAACAAATCTGTGCCTGCCATGGCAGGAGCAAGATTTGTAGTATCACTTAAAGGTGACATTTTATCACCAAAATAAGCTCCTGAAATTACAGCACCAGCAATCATTCCTGTAGGAATTCCCAGTGCAGTACCAATACCAACTAAAGCAATACCTACTGTGGCTGAAGTGGTCCAAGAACTACCTGTAGCTATTGAAATAACAGCTGCAATAACAACAGATGCTGGTAAAAATATACTGGGACTTAATAATTGAAGTCCGTAATACACCATTGCTGGTATAACTCCACTTACCAACCAAGTACCAGCCAAAGCACCAACCAAAAACAAAATCATTATGGGAACAAAAACACTTTTCCAGTTTTCCCAAATTTCGGTAAGCATTATATTTAAAGGAACTTTATTTAAAAATCCGACTATGGCAGCTATACCTCCACCAATTAACAAAATAAATTGATTTGAATATTCACCCAACCATTCCCCTTCTTTATAAAAAATATTATAGGCTAACAAGGCCATTAATATTAAAACTGGAGTCAAAGCTTCCCAAATATTAAGTTCTTTATTATCTATTATTTTGTTATGTGTAACTTTAGAACTTATATCAATTTCAGAAATATTCTTTTCGTCTTCCATTAGGTTGGTTTTGTACTGTAATATTACGAAAAATACTAAAGACAATAAAAGGGTATTAGCATGTTAAATCCAAAAAGTCAAACTTACTCACTACCAATGAGTTAAATTTTTATTATTATCTTTAATGCAAACTAAACTAATTTATTATGAACTTTTCAAAAAAAAATCACGAGCATCAAAAGAGCAATTTTTTAATTGTGAATCAAAAATCTATTATTTATTTTACCCTTGGAATACTTGTAATGAGTACCGTTGCTTTTATTAAAGTTGAAAATAAAATTACCAAAAACACTAACGTAAAAGCATATATTGAAGTATTAAGTAGCTCTAAGGCGTATACACTTCAAATAGCAGAGGCTATGCCTGCCGAAAAATATACGTTTAAACCAACGGACTCTGTAAGAAGCTTTGGAGAACAAATGGCTCATATTGCTACCTCGTCAAAATTTTTAATTGCTTTATTTGTAAAGGGAGAACCGATGCCAAGTCAAGAAGATTTTGCTGCTGCCGCAAAAATGGAAAAGGAAATGGGAGTTTCGAAGGAAGCTTGTTTAAAAGCAATTTCCGAATCATATAATTTGGTTATTTCTACCTTTCAAAACATGAGTGATGAACAATTGGCTGAAACATTTGTAGTTCCTTTTGACCCCCAACAACCAGCTTTTGCAAAAGAAAAAGCATTTCAATTTATTGGTGAGCATACAGCACATCATAGAGGGCAAGCATTAGTAGCCTTACGAATGCAAGGCATAAAATCACCTGAATACAAGTTGTATTAAAAACAGGAGACAGTTTGAAATTAAAATATCAAACTGTCTCTATATGCGGTAATAATCACCTCTCCAATTTTTTACTAATTTCTTGATTTCTTTTTCCGATAATTTGTCGGCTACGGCTTTTTTTGCTAAATCTGGAAATTCTTCATCAGAAGCAAAACGTAGACCAATGATTTGACGAGTCGTTAGGTTACTATCTAATGGTTTTCCTGATAAAACAAAATGTTTTAAATTTTCTTCTGCCCTGATAGCCCTATCTTGTGCTTTTAACGCGAAAGTACGAGCAAAAAGCATGGCCAATATTAAAAGAAGAGCAACCATTACTAATAAAGTGGCACTATAAAAATTTTGTTCTGATGATTTTACAACATTAACAATGGTACCAATAAGTACAATTAAAGATAGTGGTATTGCAAAAAAATGATAAACTGGGCTAAAACGAGCGTGGTTTTTATAATTTTGAGAATTCATAAGGGTAAAGTTTAGGTGAAATTAATGGTTTTAAACTTAAGAAAATAAATGTAATCAATAAAAATACTAAACCTTAATAAAAATCTTCCGCTTATACATAATGTATCCTAAAACTAAATAGAAGGTTATTACCGTTAAAGCATACATTAGTGATGCTAATTTGTCAATAGAAATCCAACTTGTATAAAAGGTTTGATATAACCATGAATGAATGCTTTGGTTCTCCCCTATTTTAGTAAGATAGAACGTTTTTGCTATAAAACTTGACAAGAAAAATATGGTAATAGCATTACTTCCTACATATTTAAAAATAGTACCAATTTTTATTTTTTTAACATCGGTCACATAATAAACTATGGCCAAAATTAGTGTTGCCCAGCCACTAGTTACGAGCACAAAACTACTTGACCAAAGAGCTTTATTTAACGGAAACCAAAGACTCCATATATACCCTGTAAGTAATAACATAGCACCAATAATTAATAAAAATTGTGTTTTCTTGAGTTCTTTTGAAGCCAACACCTTTCCTATTAAAATTCCTATAATACAGGTAACTATAGCGGGTAACGTACTTAACAAACCTTCTGGATCATAATCATCTTTCCACATATGATTGCCCAATACATTTAAATCAATATAATTAGCCCAATTATTTGAAGCCCTATCAAAAGTGGGTATTTCCCCATCAGGTAATGGAACAAAGCCTAAAAACAACCAATAGCCAACTAAAATGACAAAACCAATGGCTAATAGTTTTTTCCAGTCAAAATTTAGAAATAAAATAGCTGCAATAAAAAACACGACACCTATTCTTTGTAAAACACCAGGAAACCTTAGTGATTCAAAACTTTTAAAAAACGGAAAATAAGGCAAAAACCATCCTAAGAATAAGCCTAAGCCTATTAATTTTAAACCTCTAATGGTTATTTTTTTATACGTTAACCAAGTATTGGGCTTGTTTTTATACGCGTAAGAAATTGAAATACCCACAATATATAAAAAGAAAGGAAAAACCAAATCAGTTGGTGTCAACCCATGCCATTCTGCATGCATAAGTGGTGGATAAATACTCCCCCAACTTCCTGGATTATTCACCATAATCATTGCGACTATGGTTAAACCCCTTAGTATATCTACAGATTCAACTCTATTTTTCATTTTAACATCTTATTAAAAAAGGAAAATACACCCCTAATGAACTCTGCTCGGTATCTTCAATAAAAATATTTTTCCATTTCGATAATCCTCAAAGGGACAATCCCTAATTTTATTTCTTTTTAAAACCTAGTTTATGCCCCCAAACAGCATAATATAAAATAATTATATAACAAGGTAAAAGAATCCAATAGCTACTATTCGCAGAACTTGCCATTGCTTCAGCTTCAGAAATACCACTAGCAATTAATTCATGTTTACCAGAATCTACCAATCTACCATATAATGGTGGAATTATCGCCCCACCAGAAATTGCCATAACTAATAAAGCGGAAGCTGTTTTGGTAAATTTCCCTAATCCATGTAAGGTTAAAGGCCAAACTGCCGGCCATACCAATGCATTTGCAATACCTAAAGAAGCTACGAATAATACCGAAGTAAAACCAGTAGTTAATAAAATACAAACTGAAAAGATAACACCAAGTACTGCACTAATTCTTAACGCAAGGCCTTGACTTAGATATTTTGGTATCAAAAATACACCGAGAGCATACATAAACACCATTGCTCCTAACGTAAAGGAGGTGAATTTACTTGCCTCAGCTGCGGGGATACCTATTGATAAACCATAGGCAATTATAGAATCACCAGCAATTACTTCTGCACCAACATAAACAAACAACGTTAATACACCTAACCATAAATGTGGGAATTGAAAAATACTAGTTTTAGCCGTTTCACCTTCAGCAACTTCCTCGTCTTCATCACCTTCTAATTCTGGTAATGGTGCTCTTAAAACTAATAAACCAAAAAGGAATAATACTACTGCCATTATTATATATGGCACTACTACACTATTGGCCATAGTATCCAATAGTTGCATCTTTTCATCTGAAGAAACAGTACTCACTTTATCTTTTATATCATCTATACCCGATAACAGTAATGCTCCAAAAACTATTGAGCCTAAAGATCCTGCCACTTTATTGGCAATACCCATCATTGCAATCCGTTTTGCTCCACTTTCAATAGGTCCTAATATCGTTATATATGGGTTTGCTGCAGTTTGTAATAAGGTCATACCCGTACCTTGAATAAAGATTCCAGCTAAAAACATCCAATAGGTTCTGGCTTCGGCCGCGGGTATAAACACCAATGCTCCAACAGCCATTAATATTAAACCAATGGACATACCCTTTTTATATCCTACTTTTTTCAACAGATAAGATGATGGTAAAGCCATTACTACAAAGGCGATGTAAGAAGCTGATGCCACTAAATATGATTGTGTATCTGTTAACTCATTAATAGTTTTCATAAATGGAATTAAAACTCCATTTATCCAAGTTACAAATCCGAAAATGAAGAACATAGCTCCAATAATCAGCATTGGTATTAAGTTACTGTTGCTTTTAGAAGGGGTTGTCATAAATTATAAATTATAGGTTGATTTTTAAAGGATGGTAATGTACTAAAATAATTGAATATTTCATATAATATTCTACAATTGACATCTAAACGACTTCGAAAAGCATTTATGCCGTTAAAATGTTTAATTATTGATTCTACTACATCTAATTGGATTCCTCCTTGGTTAGAAACAATTAAACGGTCAAATGTCTTTTCATTTAAATTATCTATGGAAGGATAATTAGAATTAAATTTTATCTATTACTTTATTTTTACGCGTATTCATAATTATAAAGAAATTTATTCTACTAAATAAACACTGATTTTTTTAATTTGTGGTTGCTTTTCTGAAGCTAATACTCGAATTCTTACTCGACTTAGCTTTATATTATCAAATTTTTCAATTCTTTTATGTCCAATACTTTCTCCTTTGATGATAATTTTCCATTTTCCATTGAAACGCCCTTCCACTTGATATTTTCTAATACGTTCACCAAATTTAATATCCTCTTGAATGATAATATGATTAATTTCAGTAGGTCTATCTAGTTTCAATTCAACGACATTACCTGTTCCTGAAGTTGTAGCAATTGGGTTTGAAAAACGTCTTTTAATTTCATCACCCCATTCTTTTAAGCGTTGCACATCAGGCTCAGGTAATAAACCATCTGGGTTTGGTGTTAGGCCCATAATCAATGTTGCATTCCGTCCAACTGATTTGTAATACATTTCCACCAAATTCTCTAAAGGAAAAACATGTGCGTCATCACCAGGTTCCCAAAACCATTCGTGACGTCCGTTATATCCTCGTAATGGGGCATCTGCCATTGCTGGCACCCAGAATTTACCATTTTTGTCTCCGTGTTTCAATAGTTTAAAATTATCCTTAGCAATATTTTTTTTAGCACTCTCACCGGCCCCTGTAACAGGGTAAGGAAAAGTGGACCAATTAGGATAACCTACTGTACCAGATTCTGACCCTCCCCAGCGTGCCTCTGCTAATTGTCCGTTATGATAAAAAAGACAATTGGGTTGATATTTTCGCACGATCGGCAATACATCTGGTGCACCATTTTTAGGATGGTCTGCACCTCCATCGAACCAGATTTCGAACAATTCACCATAATTGGTACTAATTTCTTTGACCATCCCTTCAACCATTTTATTATACCACTTTTGTCGTTGCTCTTTAAACGCTCCCTCTCCATTTATCTTAAAATCATGAACTCCCATAAAAGAGTTCCATCGAATGCCTAAATAAATTCCAGGCTTAATTCCATATTTCCTACAAGAAGCTACAAAATCTCTTACAACATCACCTTTACCATCTCGCCATTTTAACGCTTTGACACTATAAGGATTTATATCTGATTGAAATAAAGCAAAACCCGTTTCATGGGTAGCTGTAAGAATGGCAAATGTTGCACCGGCATCTTTGGCGGCCTTTACCCATTGGTCAGTGTCTAAATGTTCTGGGTTAAATATTTGATAGTCATCAACCGGATCAATTCGATTATTACCCTGTCCATATTTTTTATTATCAAAAACATGTAAATCATAATGAAAAACCACACCTAATTCGGCTTCTTGCCATGCCAATTGACGTTTATTGGGTTTAGGAGAGCTCTTTTTCTCAATAGGAATAAAAACAGAATACGATTCATCATCTTTTTTTACAGTAACCATAAGTAAAACCGGTTCGCCATTTTCATGATATATAAATGGACGTTCCATTCTGTCAGGTTTTATCAATGTGCCATCATTTTGTTCGATTTCTTTTAATTTAAGAACGTATTCTGTAGCTTTTTCCCAATCCAGTCCATTTTCAGAAGTTATCAAACCTATAAAGCCATTTGTATGAAAAACACCATAATAACGCTCTCTATTTTTATCAAACCAAACAGACATATCTTCGGTGTCTAAATAATCAATCACAGGATTATCTTGAATTACAAAACCACGATCGGGTCTGTTTGAAACCGCTACAGCTTGATTCCTAATAAATCGAGTTTCATTAGGTTTATCTCCTTTTACAATTAAATAATAATTACCGTCCTTTCCTCTCTCAATTGCTGGATTTACGGTTAAGGTAGTAATAGGCCCACTAGGCTCAATTAATGGCTTATCTTGTCTAACCCATATCCCATTCAAAGAATTTGATACGGCCACTCCTGTACGCTGATTGGGTCTTAAAATTTTCCAATTGGCATGGTTATAGCCTGTTTTGGCTGTCTCAATCAGGTCTTGTTCTGTGTAGTTATTTACGCCTAGATTAGTAGCTATATAATAAAGATAGTATTTCCCTTCGAAATATTTTATTTTCGGATTATGAGCCGTAATAGCATCCCAAAAACCTTCGCCCCGTCCTTTTAAAACCGTTTCCCTATATTTCCACGGACCAGTAGGATTTTTAGCCGTTGCATGGGCAACTTCTGAATGTGTCAACCAACCTAAAAAACCATACTCTTTTTTCCATCGAGAATAAAAAAGATGGTACTTCCCTTTTTTATCTTTAATGATTGAGCCTCCCCAATTGTAAAAATTAGGTGTATTGAAAATATTTTCTTTGGCAATAGGTTGAAAACGATCATATAAGTATAAATCATCCTCTTTCTTTTGTGCCATAATAGTAAAAAGAAAGAAATAGCAAATAAAAAATAGTTGCGTTTTCATTTCTATTTTATGAGGAACCAAGTATATCCATTTGCTGGAATTTTCACACTTAAATCAACTTCATAATTTCGATTCAACTCGTATTTTTTACCTTTTTTCTTGTCTTTTTCGGATATGGTTGCAAATTCCGTTATACCGGTATAATATAATGGTACTTTTATAACTTCGTCTATAGTATTTTCTGTAGGGTTAAATAACATAACAAAGCCTTTTTCAGAATTATTAGGATTGGCATGCATAAATCCATCCCAAGATCTTCCATCTGGCCTTCTTAAATGAATAATGTCTGAATTTAGAATTTCTCTATATTTTTTATAATGATCTATTTGTTCAATAACCAGTTCTTTTGTTTTTTCTGTATCATATAAGCGTGGACCTCGATAACAAGCTTGTACACCTGAACCATAATTCTGAACCATATGTTTTTCATAATCGAGTAAATGTTTGCTTAATGGCTCTAAAGTAGCCTCTTCTCCCCCTCCATGATATTCAGTCAACGGGACAAATGTCCAGGCCATCGAAGGTGTTTTTTCCCAGGTACCATCGTAAATATTTTGTCGACCTAACATAATTTGCTGCTCTCTAGGTAAAGACCAATTTACTTCTCGATACCCAATACCACATTTATTTGAACCGTTTAAATAATAAAAATCTGGAGCATTTAAATAAATTCTTTTGTCCTTTAGCCAATGATAAAAATCAGTGGTCATTTTCCATTGTTCCCACTGTGAATCTTCATAACCTTTATGATGTTTATGAGTTGTAGAAGCACAAAAATCACCAGGATATGGACCGTCATGTTCTAATAAATCAAATCCCGTTTTATCTAAAAAATATTTCAATTTTTCAATATAACTTTCTCCCCATTCACTTGCCAAACATGGAGCATTTCCAAATTTAGCACCTCCTGGTTTTCCAGTTTCCTTATCAATTACATCAACAGCATCATTTATTTTCCTACTTGAAAAAAGTGAATACCCACCCAATTCAATACCTTTACCATGAGCGTAATCTGCTAGGTTTTTGAATTTTTGTATGTTTACAGCCGTGGTATCTTCCATATTCAACCCACTTCCAAAACTTAAAATAACCATTTCGTAACCGGTTTCCTTACATTGATCTATAGCAGAAACAACTTCTGTTGAATCTGTACTTGTTAAATGCATAAAAATTGGATTCTCAGTTGACCATGGAGCCAATAAACGATACATTTTTCGTTTACTTAACGAATTCCGTTCTCTGTCCGTACCATCTAATAAAAGTTCGTAAGTATGGAAACTTTCAAAAGTTCCCTTTGGTTGTAAAAGTTTGTCCGGACCAACTTTTAATTTACTTTCAAGTAAACACGGCGTTTCCAAGTTCCAATTAACTTGCGAAGTATATTCGGGATCTTTTTCATAAAAAATAGTATGGTTGGCTGAACTTGCTGAAAATCCACCAAAAGCGTAATCACTTTCTACATGCATGTTCGGACGTAACCATTGCTCTGGTTTATCAACAGCATTTTCTGGTTCAGGAAAAGCCAACATTTCGTTTTTAAATCCATCTACAGTAACCGCTTTATCACTATTATTCTCAATAGTAATCCATTTAGAAATTAATGGAGCCCCATTATAAATTTCGTAATGTACAAATACTTTAATCTTTTTTAAATCAGGTGATTTATGTTTAAATTCCAATACAATTTCTCTTCCTGTAGCAAATCCTTTGGTAGCTAAATTAAACTCCTTATTCTTACTCCATTTTATTTTTCTATCTATTGGATTATTGGTGTAATTTTTAAACTGAAAAGCAGAATCATCCGTTTCTAAGTCATCAATCCATTCATTTTTTAAATAACCGTGTTCTTTAAGTCCAGTTAATCCACCTACCGCATATACCTTACCATCAATTGTAACTTCTGCTTCTGGTTTAATGCTTCTTAACATATTTTCGCCAGTAACATCATTCCGAAATTCAACCGTAGCTGCATTAGGACTCATCCTTATTTTTCTGGTTATAAGACCGTTAGTCAATACAATGTCTTTGCCTTTATTAAAAACTTGAGCTTCATAAACTGTATTATCAATTAGCCAATCATTGGCTTTTTCAGCTATGAATGTAAAACTTAGAATTAAGGTAATACTGAGTAGAGCGACTATTTTTAGGAATGATTTCATTTATAATTGGTTGTTGATTAAAATATTTAATATATAACGTACAGTATATCTATTTGTTTTAATTAGTTTAAAACCTCAGCAGGATAAGGGATCTGTTTTCCATTTTTTTTATCTGCGGGAATTTGAGCCTTAACTTCTTTTAAATAGTCTGTCAAAATAATTGCCAATGCTTTAGCTTTTTCAGGATTTATCTCGACTAAGTTATTTAGCTCTCCAATATCTTTAATAATATTATACAATTCTAATTTCTGATTTTCATAAAAATAAATTAATTTCCAATCACCTAGACGCACTGCACTACTGGCACCAATTCCAGGACCTGATGCTCCCCAAAAATTTGGATAATGCCAAAATAATGGACGTTCATTTGTTTTAGGACTTTCTCCTATTAAAATTGGCACAAAACTCTGCCCATCTACTTTTTGAATTGTTTTAGGATTTTCAATTCCCGCCATTTCAAGAATGGTTGGATAAAAATCTTCAATAATTACATAATTATCTGTATTCGATTTCTCACTCACTTTTCCTGGCCATTTCACCAACATTGGTTCTCGTATACCTCCTTCATAAGCAGAACCTTTACCACTATTAAGTGGTTTATTATGGGAGTGTTTTTTGCCACCACGGGCAACAGCACTTAATCCTCCATTATCTGACATAAATAATATTATGGTATTATCTGCTATGTTTTTTTTATCAATAAAATCCATAATATCTCCTAAACTTTTATCCATACCTTCAACCATTGAGGCATATTTAGCTTCTATAGAATCGATACCTTTATCATAATATTTCTGAACAAACCTATCATCTCCCATAATTGGAGAATGAACTGCATAATGGGACATATATAAAAAAAAAGGATTTTTATTTTGCACTGCAGTATCAATGGCTTTAAGAGCTTCTAATGTAATAGCTTCTGATAAATAAATATCTTTGCCATGGTATTGCTCTAACCCAGGCACTGCCCATACCTCTTTACCTTTTTTACCATTGCCAAAATTTTCCATTCCGTAATAACTTGCAGGTGCTCCCGCAGCATGACCTGCAATATTTACATCAAAACCTAAATTCAATGGGTTTTCTCCTGGTGTACCAATTGCTCCTAGATGTGCTTTTCCTGAATGAATTGTATAATAACCCGCATCTTTTAATACCTGTGGCAATGGTGTGGCATAAACAGCGTTTTCATCTCCTGCTACCTGACTCATACCATTTACATTCCAATTTGGAAATGATAATGTTTTATGATTTGACTCCATAGGTTGTAAAGCATCTTTATTTAAAGTCCAATTGGTAACTTGATGCTTAGCTGCATTCATACCGGTCATTAAACTTATCCGTGTTGGTGAACACACTGCGGTTGCATAAGCTTGCGTAAATTTCATACCTTCAGTGGCCAAACGCTCCATATTTGGGGTATGATACAAATCATTAAAAGGTGTACGTTTATCCCAAAATGGAACAGAAGTATCTTGCCACCCCATGTCATCTACTAAAAACAAGACAATATTGGGACGATTTATTTTTGCTATTTCATTTTCTTGATGATCTTTCGGTTTGCAATTAATTATCAATAAAAGAATTAATGTCAAATACGGTAAATAGTTTTTTTTCATAATTTCACTACTTCTTTAACAGCTTTTCCTCTCCAAAAATCGGGAGTTTTTAATCCTAACAGATAGGCTATAGTTGGTGCAGTATCATAGGTTACAATACTCTTTTCTAATTTTCCTTTGTTAGCAATGTTTTTACCATAGATAATCCAAGGTATTTCAACTTCTAGTAAAGTCTTACCTCCATGCCCTTTGCCTACACCACCATGATCTGAAGTGAAAATAATTACGGTATCATCCATCATATTATTTTGTTGTAAAGTACTGATAACACCACCGATTTGACCATCTACTTTTTCAACAGCAGTAAAGTATTCAGGAGTATTATGACCAATTTCATGCCCTTCATTATCAGGATGTGAAAGATGTATAAAAGTGAATGCCGGCTTTTCCTTTAAAAAGAAGTCCATAGCTGTTTTTATTGTTTTTTCATCAGATGCTCCGTTATAATTAAGATCTACAATACTCTTTTCAAACAAGTACCCAATACCATTCCATGTGTAAGAAACACCCATTTTTGCATTAGGCAACTGCTCATCTATCAAACTAAATATTGTTGGATAAATACTGTCTTTTCCAATAATACGAGATGGTAATTCAGGCGTTTTACTACCCCATTCTGTATAGCCATGCAGCTCTGGACCCGAACCCATTATCATTGATGCCCAATTTACAGCACTAGAAGATGGTAAAACTGACCTCGCTTTCAGAGAGTAAGCACCATCTTTCATTAACATTCTTAAATTCGGTAATTTAGCTTTATCAAAAGCATAAGCACCAAAACCGTCAGAACCTATTAGAATTACATGCTTTGTTATTGGCTCACTATGACTATTCTGTTGTACAATCTTTTTACTGCAAGAAATTGTCAATAAAGAAATAAAAACAACTACAAATATTAATTTACGTTTCATCTACTACTATTTAATTTTACTTTTAATTACTTTCTATTACTGCTCCGTCTTCTCGATATAAATCAACCTTACCATCTAATAAGACAGCAATTACAGTCATCTCATCATCTAACACATACTCTGGTACTTGAATATACTTAATACCAGGATAATGACTCCAATATACGCTTCCTACAACTTTATGAGAAAGTTTAGTACCATCACCAACTACCCAAATACGGTTTATTTTATTCTTTAAACCTCTAATAACAACTTCACCTTTAGGGTCTCCTTTAACAAATAAATACAACATTGTTTTATCTTTTGATAAGGTCGTTGGTCCATAAAAATGTTCTTTGGGTATGCCTGCGATAGAACCATAAATAGCTTCTTTATGTTTACTAGTCCATTTACCTAATCCTTCCAACACTTCAACTTGTTCTTTTGGAATTGAACCATCTCCTTTAGGCCCAATATCTAATAATAAATTACCTCCATTGCCAATAACATCAGCGAAAATTCCGATAATTTGGTTGGTAGTTTTATAATTGTGATCATTCTTTTGATACCCCCAAGAATCATTTATAGTCATACATAATTCCCAATACTTACTTTTGGGTCTAGTTATAGGCATACCTTGTTCTGGAGTCGCATAATCTCCATGTTCTCGTAAACGAGAATTCAAAATTGTATTTGGGTTTTTATCCAACAACATCTTTCTAACTTGCGGAGCTTGCCATTCTTCCGAATTATGTTCCCAATCACCATCAAACCAATATAAATCTGGATTATAATTGTCAGAAAGTTCTTTTAATTGACCTTGGTAATAGTTCAAGAATTTTTTCCATCTTTTTGGTTCATCTTGAATTTTATAGCGAATAGAATCTCTAGTGAAATTTGTATAATCATTATAAGTCCAATCGGGTAACGAATAATAAATACCAACTTTAAGGTCATTTTTTCTTAGTGCAGTTACAAATGGTGTCAATACATCTTTTTTTGATGTAGCGGCATCCACAGAATTAAAATTTCCATATTTTGTATCCCATAAAGCAAAACCATCATGATGTTTTGAAGTAATTACAGAATATTTTGCTCCACTATTTTTAATTAATTTGGCCCATGCTTCAGGATTATAATTTTTAGCCGTAAATCCTTTTGTTTGCTTAAGGTAATTTTTATGAGAAATATAACCGTTATAAAATGACCAAGATTCATCAATTCCATTTACAGCATATAATCCCCAATGTATAAAAACACCCAATTTGGCATCTTTAAACCATTGCATTTTTTGCTGTTCTACTTTTAGTGAATCAACATTCTGAGACCAAGAAAACATTGCGGACAATAAAAATATACAAATTACAGACTTTTTCATTACCTCTTTAATTTTGTTATATTTCTTCAAGACTTTCATTTAATGATGTTTTTTTATTTTTTATTAATTGAATTTCAACTTCCTTATTACTGTACTTAATTTTCACCAATTTATCGGTTAACGGCACCAAGTTTAATTGTTTTAATAAACCATCCTCCCACACGATATCAACTATAATATTACCTCTTGCCTTTAATCCTTCAACATTACCTATTTTCCAATTATTAGGAAGCGATGGTAATATCATTAAAAACCCTTCATGGGATTGTAATAAACATTCTGCAACACCTGCCGTATAGCCAAAATTTCCATCAATTTGAAATGGAGGATGCTCATCGAACAAATTATCAGCAACTGAAATCTGCATAAATTTTGCAATATTTTCTTCGGCAGATTTTGCATTTAACAACCTAGCATTCATGTTTATCATCCATGCTCTACTCCAACCTGTACCGGCACCACCGTGCTCTAATCGATAATCTATTGTTTTTTGAGCCGCGGCAAAGGCTTCTTTAGTTTGCGAAGTAATATCATCACCCGGATGCAGTGCATATAAATGCGACATATGCCTATGTCCCTTTTCAGGTTCTTCGTAAGGTTCATTCCATTCTAATATTCTACCATCTTCACCAATAACGACACCTGGATGTAACTTCTCTTTTTTAGCTTTTAACTCTTTCACAAAATCATCATCTATTCCTAAAATTTCAGCTGCAGCCAACGTATTGTCAAAAACTTCTCCAATAATTTGATGTCCCATTGCACTACCAAAAGATATTGCTGCTGGTTTTCCATCCGACGCTAAATATGAATTTTCAGGAGATGAATCTGGGCTAGAAACCCAAGTCTTTGATTTTTCATCCCAAACCAACCAATCTAAATAAAACTCAGATAAGCTTTTCAACGTAGGATAGGCTCTCTTTTCTAAAAACACTTTATCTTCAGTAAATTGATAATGCTCCCAATAATGTTGGCCTGACCATCCACCTCCGTGAATCCAAGCCCCCCAATAAGCCCTTTCTGCACGCATCCATGGTGTAGCCCATAAATCTGTAGCATGATGAGCAACTGTACCTCTTTCAATACCATATTGCTCTTTTACGGTAATCCTTCCTCTATCAAATACTTTATCTAAAAAATTGAAAAATGGAGTATGCAATTCACTTAAATTAGTTACCTCAGCCGGCCAATAATTCATTTGTAAATTAATGTTTAAATGATAATCTGCATTCCAAGGAGCTTGTATATGTTCATTCCATAACCCTTGTAAATTTGCGGGATTTGTTCCTTCACGTGAAGAAGCTATCAACAAATAGCGTCCGTACTTAAATAACTTAGCCGCTAAATCTGGATCGTCATTACCCTCTTTTATACGTTTTAAACGTACATCCGTAGGTAAACTATCTAAACTCGCATCACCCAGATTAAAATCAACTCTATTGTATAGTTCCTGATAATCCTTTTTATGAGTATCAAGTAATTCCTTAATCGATTTTTCAGTAACGTCTGTTAGAGTTTTAGTATTTTCAGTCTCATAATCATCATGATAAAAAGAAGTATTTGCTACTACATATAGGGTAGCCTGCTTAACGTTTTTTAATTCTAAAATTCCATCTTTTGCAATTACTTCACCACTATTATTATTTACTTTTAAGCGTGTTTCAAACTTTACACCATAATCAATAGGAAATGGTTCTGAAAACTTTTTACCACCATATTGAGTTACCATTCCTTTCATACTGATTTCTTTTTCAGAAGGGTTTGAGATTTCCACGGTTTTATGCCCATTATCCTCTGGACGATTCATCTTTATAGTAAAGCTTAAACCTTCGGGATTTTTACTTTCTAATGTTACAATGAGTACATCATCTGGGTTTGAAGCAAAAACTTTTTGCGTAACTTGATATCCATTTGAATCATAAACAGTTTTAGCAATAGCATTATCAAAATCTAAAGATCTCTTATAATTGGTTACTTCGTTCTCTCCTTCAAAATCAATAAACAAATCGCCCATAGTTTGGTGCGACCTTAAAACTGATTTATACGAAAACTTCTCTATTATTAGTTGATCAACTTCATGAGCTTTTCCTGCTGCCAAAAGTTCACGAATTTGCTCTAAATCATCCTTATTCCCTTTCGAATTACCCCAGTCTGGACCACCTGGCCAAAGTGAATCTTCGTTAAGTTGAATACGTTCATGATTGGGGTCACCAAACACCATAGCCCCTAAACGGCCATTACCTACAGGTAAGGCTTCCATCCATTTAGTAGCAGGTTGGGCATACCAAATTTCTGTTACGGGTTGCTTTACCTCTTCCTTTTGACATGAGATTAAAGCAAAAAATACGATAAATATTATTAAAATTTTGGTTGGTTTTCTCATCTTGTTATTTTAATTCAATTTCCCAATTATCTGTTCTAAAGGCCGACGCAGGTAAATTTTCCTTATTGAAAAAATTAGGTAAAGCTCCGTTTGTAAAAGCAAACCTAACAGCAACTGGTTTTTTTACTGCTTTCGCTGAAACGACGACGGTTTTTCCTACTACTTTAGCCTTGGCTGGATAAAATTTCTGGTCATCACCTGCAATATAAAATTCGTTTAACACCTTTCCTTTTTGTAATAAACCATTATCAGCATAATCAAAATTCAATATAATTTTCTTCTTTTTGATTTCCATTGATTTATAAATGGGCCCACTATATACTAAATCTGATTTACCATAATCTTTTGCCAATGCCCATAAGGCCAATCTCAAACCTACATCTTGCTTATTAATGGGATGAATGTTTTCTAAATTACCTATATCATTTGTAACCACCATACCAGTCTTAGGTATTGTTAACATGGTTTGTAATTGAGCATCTCTGACCACCGCAGCATCCATTCCTTGTAGGTCGTCATATTTATAAGGTGCAATTTGTACAAAATAAAAAGGAAACTCCTTACCAAATGCTTTTCTCCAAGATTCAATTAATAAAGGAAATGATTTATAATAAGATAGTGCATTTTGCCGGTTAGACTCTCCTTGATACCATATAACACCTGCTATATTAAAATTTATTAGTGGGTAAATCATTGCATTATATGCTAGTTCGGTTTTATTTGGCCACCACGCTCTTGGTGTGATTTTTTTTGCCGCCTCTTGTAGTGACTTATTACCGTTCATCATTTGTTCTGGTATCCAAGTTTCAATAGGGGTACCTCCCCAATTACTACTTATTAATCCTACAGGAATACCCAACTCCTTATGTAATTTCTTGCCAAATAAATAAGCAATTGAACTAAAATTTTTCATAGTTTCAGGACTACAAACAATCCACTTACCTCTCGTGTTTTCTTGGGGCGTATTTGCAATATGCTTAGACACTTGAAAAAACCGAATTTCTGGATAATTAGCATTCTTAATTTCTTCTTCTGCATTAACAAGGCCTTGAGCCGGCGTCCACTCCATATTCGATTGTCCAGAACCCAACCAAACTTCACCAATGAGCACATTTTTAATACTAATTTCTTCGTGACCTTGTATCGTTATAGTATAAATTCCTCCTGCTTTAGGCGTGGTTAATTTTCCTTGCCATTTTCCTTGATAGGCTTTAATTTCTACGGAAATATTATTCCAAGAAGGCGTAATGGTTATTTTTTCATTGGTATTAGTAGTCCACCCCCAAAAGGTAACTTCAGATTTTTGCTGCAAAACCATATTATCAGATAAGATAGAGGGTAGCCAAATCTCTGCAAATGCCTGATTAAAAAAGAAGATGGCAATTATTAATAATATACTTTTTTTCATGTGTCTATTTTTAGAGTTTTAATTTAGTTATCTGTTCATTATTTTTATTATTGAAACTATGTTATTCTGTAATCACCCCTATTTCAGCAACAGACATTTTTCCGTCATGGTCTACACTTTTAATCCCTTTTAGCTTAATATAGCGACCTTTAGATGATTGGAATTTTATAATCTGTTCAATGGGGTTGTTTTTAATATTTCCAAACTCTCCAATAGATACAGATTTCCATGTTTTATTATTTTCACTTACTAAAAACTCATAATCAGAAATGATTCCAGCCGGCCAACGCCCTTGCATAGGCATATATGTAAAGCCTGACAAATTGTACACGTTACCTAAATCTATAACAATTTCATTAGGTCCACTATTATTAGTATCGCAGACCCAAGAGCTCATGTAACTATCATCAATCATCTTCGTAGCCTCTTCTATCTTACCTGAAGACACTTTTAAAACCTTCCAATTCTTTTTACTAATATCAAAATAGACCTGCTTTACTGAAGTCCTTTCTTTATTTTCTGGATTATAACCAATCACTTTAAGCTGAGTAGGCTGATCAACAAAAAAGGCATTATTATACTTTAATGAAGAGGTATCTGGCTCTGAACCATCTGTTGTATAATAAATTTCAATATTTTTATCCGCTACTTTCATTGTTATTGTGCCTTCCTTATCTCTAGTAACAATAGGTTCAGTTAATAAATGTGGAGCTTTATACAATTCTATATTTGAAATAGCTAATGCTGCTTTTCCTTTAATATCCAGCTTTATTTTTGAGGTCTTAACCACATTAAACCTTAAAATACGCTTATCTCCAATAGTGGTTTGTGTATCTATTACTTTCCAAACGCCATCCACTTCTGCTTCTACAGTAAATTTACTTACACGCTGTCCTAAGGGTATGTATTCTTCTAATAAAATTCTATTAATTTCGGTAGGCTTATTAAAAGACAATGTAATAGATGCTTCTGTAATTGAATCGTTAGTTGACCAATACGTTTCATCATTATTATCATTCACATTTTCAGGCTTATACATTGAATTGTCTCCTCTTACATTTGTAGCTTTTACATCTAAATCTTTAGCTAAATTCTCAGAAAAATCTTTAGTAATTTGCTCTTTTAAGGCCATCAATTGCTTCACATCATTTTCATGAACCAAGCCCCTAGTGTCAACAGGTAAATTCATTAGCAATGAAGCATTTCTCCCCACAGATTCGTAATAAATTTTAACCAAATGTTCTAAGGATTTCACTTGAGTATCTTCAGATTTATGATAATACCAACCTGGTCTTATAGACACATCACATTCTGCCGGTACCCAATGGGTTCCGTCTTCATGACCAGAACGCAATTCTTTGTATTTCTGATAACCAGGATAAACTTCATCTCTTCTGAGTAAACTCCAATTGGTTTCATTTGCCCATCCTTCTTCATTACCTACCCAACGTACGCCTGGGCCACCATCTCCAAAAATAACAGCATTAGGCTGTAACTCTCTTACAATTTCAACGGCTTTATCCCATTGGTAATAAGTTTTATTATCTATTTTTCGAGTTTCATTTGCTCCTCCATAATACCCAGAACCTCCATTAGCACCATCAAACCAAACTTCAAATATGTCACCATAATTTGTCAATAATTCTCTTAATTGATTATGAAAATACGTAACATATTCTGGTTTCCCGTATTGTTCATGGTTTCTATCCCATGGTGATAAATATACGCCTAACTTTAAACCAAATTCTTTACAAGCTTCTGATAAATCTTTAAGAACATCACCTTTTCCATTTTTCCATGGAGAGTTTTTAACCGAATGCTCTGTATATTCTGATGGCCATAGGCAAAACCCGTCATGGTGTTTAGCTGTAATTATGACTCCTTTCATTCCAGCATCTTTAATTGTTTTTGCCCATTGCCTAGCATCCAATTCCGTTGGATTGAACTGTTCTGGTTTTTCACTACCGTCACCCCACTCCATATTCGTAAACGTATTCATGTTAAAATGAATAAATGCGTAATATTCCATCCCGTGCCATTGCAATTGTCGTTGTGACGGTATTGGTCCAAATGGTTCTGGTGGTGCTACTTTTGGAGCACAAGAAATTATACTACTTAATGCTAGAACAACTACTATTTTTATACTTAATTTCATTTCTCAGATCTTCTTTATATTTTGATTTACGAAAATTCTTTTGAACATCGTCCGTTTCAGATATGTTTTAATTTTCCTCCAAAAGCTGTTCATATTTTTCTTTAATAAACTTACCCCAAATAGCATAACCTTCAGGTTTTAAATGTATACCATCTCCAGAAAAATAATCCTCATTTAAAAACCCTTTTTCATCAATGAATAATGAAATAAGGTTATAGTACTTCACCTTGTTTGGCGTTTTAAACGCACTTAACAATTTATGAACTGAATTATATTTCTGTCTTGTCTTCTGGGTAGGATCTATTCCTGTTGGTAACGGTCCTAACACGACAATTTTTGATTTTTTAAATTTTGTTCGAGTAAGTGCTATCAATTTTTCTATACCTTCAAAAATTTCAAAAGCATTATTATCTCTAAAGTTATTGACGCCAATTGTTACTACCACCATTTTTGGATTTGCATTTTCATAATTTCCTTTTTCAATTCGCCATAAAACATGCTGCGTTCTATCACCAGAAATACCAGCATTCATCCAAGTAATATCTTTAAAGTATGTTTTAGCTGCTTCGGTACCAGTATTACTATTTATATAATTTCTATTACCACTACTCCCCCAACTTTGAGTAATAGAGTTACCAATAACTAGTACATCGATATTTTTAAGTGTCTGAACTACAGAATCAATATCATGAGCTTGTGCCCACCAATCGGTACCATTAGTCCATCCTGCAGCTGAACGATATTCAGCAGAAGGTGATGGAATTGTTACAAAACTCACTTTTTGATCTGTAGCCCGCAAAATAAAGTCAACAATAGGTGTTGGGTTTTGCAAGCTATGTGGATGATGACCAGTATTTGGTTTATGAATTACTTCAATGTCACCTGAAAACTGATTAATTTTCTTCTCAAATAGTGTTGTATTTTCTGAAATAGGGACTACGTTATCTGCATCTCCTACCACATGTAGCATTGGATAACCTCCTTTTACTATTTTTTTTACTTTGTGTATCGGGTTGTCTTTAAACCTCTCTAGTTTCCTTTCATTTTTCAACTTATACACCTTCTTAAAACGCCCCCAGTCTCCCTTACTTAATTTACCTTGGCCCATTCCTCCTGGCCAACTCTTACCATCTAAAACTGGGGCATCTGCATAAATAGCAGCAATTTTTTTAGGATTTTTCGCAGCCCAATTGTAAATTATTAATCCACCTCGGCTCATTCCTTCTAGAACTACTTTTTTAGACAAACCTGAACTCGTCATTAATTTATAAAAATTATTCCACCGCTTTAATGCTAATTTGCTCCCATAAAGACTACTAACATCACAATATGCAATATGAAAACCTCTTTCCAGTAATGCAATATCAGTTTGCGGCTCATGTCCCCAGAATCTTGCACGTAAAACCCAAGGGTTTCCTTTTGCCACTTTTTTGGGTACAACAATTTTACATTGCGTACTGTCAATTTTAAAGTTTAACAAAGAATATCCGTAAAAATTTTCGCTTTTTTCAATGGCACTATTTTTATCTTCAAAAAAGTTTATCGACATCATTTGCTCTTGATGAATTACTTCATACAATCTTTTAGCTATAATGGTTTGACCTAATCCAGAGGGATGAATTCCATCTGGCAATAAATCCTTTTTGTCCACAAACAAATGATATAAATCTATAACCTCAACATTCGTATTAAATGCCACTGACTGCGTCAAAGGAATAATTTTATTTTTTATTACAGGATTCCAAATTTTGGTAGTATCTACTGTAAAAGATGGTACTGGAAGCAACAAAACTATCCGTATTTTATCATTTATGTTTTTAAATGATTGAATCAAATCTTGATAATCCTTTTCAAATTCACCTAAATAAACCCTGTTTCCAAGCTTACTATCATTAGTACCCAACTTCATAAATACAATATCAGGAATAAAATTAAGAGCTTCCTTATAAGCTTTAGTCTCAGTATATGGGTGATTTCCTTTGTTCAAAAGCGTTCTACCACTAACTCCAAAATTTTTCACCTCATATTTATCACCTAACAATTCCTGTAATTGAGCAGGGTATGAGTTTTTTTCACGATTAACGACTCCAGCCCCATAAGTAATACTATTACCGACGCAAGCAATTTTTATAGGTTCTTGGGCTATTAACCCAACAGAAAAAGTTAAGAGAAAAAGAATTAAAAGTTTACTTGTTCTTTTCATGAAATGTTTTTATAAATAATTGATAAGTCTAATTGATCTCCCATTTGTTTCTGTAACTCCATTAATTCTACAAAAAGGGTTTTTATTTTTTCTTTACTCTGAGGCTCTGCTGCTATATCTTTCAACTCTTGTGGATCTTCTTTTAAGTTATATAAAAGAATTTTCTCGCTTTTAGGATAAACGATTAATTTATAACCATCCCTTCTTATCATTCTTTGAGATTTTTTCTCGTACGTTCCATAAATAGCATCATAACTACCCTTAGAATCAGTACCATCAATTTGATTTGTTAAACTATTAAACTCAACATATTTTGGTTTTTCAATTCCTGCCAACTCAAGTGTTGTGGCCATTACATCTTGCATATAAACATCAGTAGCTATTTTTTTGCCTTTTGGAATTTTGGGTCCTACAATCATTAAAGGAACTCGCATACTATGATCATACATATTCTGCTTTCCGATAAGTCCATGTTCACCCACTGACAAACCATGATCAGAACTGAAAAATATATACGTATTTTCCATAAGACCTTGTTTTTCTAAGGTATTAATTATGTCCTTTAGCTGATCGTCCAAATGGGTTGTTAATGCATAATATTCCTGCCTATTTACTTTTACGGAATATTCAGTTCTAGGAAAAGGAGCCAATTTTTCATCTCTCAGGTTTTTCCCAGCTCCCATGGTTTCGGCATAAGGGTACATGGGCATAAAACTGTCAGGAATAGCGATACTATCCAACGGATACATATCTACATATTTCTTCGGAGATTGACGCGGATCATGTGGAGCGTTGAACGCGATATACATAAAAAATGGTTTTTCTTTGGTTGCCGCACTGTCAATAAAAGACACCGCATCATCTTTTATCATTTCGCTCCAATGTTTGCCTCCTTTCCAATACCCACCAAATTCTCTTTTCCATGGTTTCCATAGCGTGTCATTCTCATTTTGTGGTCGATTATATCCTTCAGGACTATCACCAGGCATGCCTGGAAGAACATGACCTACATGGTTAAAAATAGAATCCGCTTTAGCTGAAATATGCCATTTTCCAGTCATATAGGTTTCATAACCCGCACGTTGCATTAACCTTGGCCAGGTCTTATCTAGTTCATTATTCTTACTAAACTCTTTTGAAACTGCTTGAGCTCGCCATACTGACCGTCCGCTTATGACCATTGCTCTTGAAGCTAAACAAATAGCACCGTTCCATCCACCCATATTATAGGTATGCGTAAAAGTAGTCCCCTCTTCCGCCAGTTTATCCATAGTAGGCGTTTTTACTTCTTTATTACCTAATACATGGACATCTTTAAAACTTTGATCGTCAGAAAACAGAAAAATAATATTAGGCTTTTTTACAATTTTATTTTCGGGTTCTGAATTTTCATTGTTTTTTTTACAACCAAAAACACAGATAACTAATAGTAATAACCAACTGATATTTCTCATGACTTTAAGTATTTCTATTTAATTATTTTTTATTCAAAAGACTAAACCGCTCTATTTCCTTCCATACTTTACCGTTCATCGGTGCATCATTCTGTTGATACTCTCCTTCTGTACTTCTGCCATTTTCAATTGTTGAAACCATTAAACTATTTAATTCTTTAGCAATTTCAGGATTCGCTTTAAATAAATTATTCGCTTCTTCGGGATCTTCTTCTAAATTGTAGAGTTGATATTTTGGTAAGGTTTTTGCCAATTCAGAATTCGGTTTCGGATCACTCCAACCTCCTGAGTCAGGACAAAAAATCATTTTCCACTTTCCTTTACGTATCGCAAAACTTCCGTTGATGGAATGATGAACAGTAGCTTCACGACTGTAATTGGTAACGCTTTCACTAGAAAAAAGTGGAACCATTGAATAACTATCTTCACACTCACTATCTTTCAGTTCTGTATTTGTTAATTCGGCCACAGTAGCCAATAAATCCGTAGTACATATCGTTTTATCAGAACTAGAGTTGGGTTTAATATGCTTTGGCCATTTTACAATAAAAGGAACACGATGCCCACCTTCAAATATATCAGCCTTGTGACCTCTGTATATAGCACTTGGATTATGTCCTTTTTCAGCCAAAACTTTATAATTGGCCTGAGGAGAACATCCATTATCACTTGTGAAAATTATAACAGTATTTTCTGCAATACCTTCCTCTTCAACTGTTTGTAGTAATTGCCCCATATAATGGTCAATTTGCATCATAAAATCAGCATATGGATTTAATCCACTTTTACCTTGCCATTCTTCGGTTGGTAAAATAGGTGTGTGCGGTGATGGTAGTGCTAAATACAAAAAGAAAGGTTTGTCACTTTTAGCCTTTTGTTCAATATAACTGAATGATTTTTTAAAAAAATTTGGGGTAACATCCTCATGTACAAAATCAGAACCTGTTGGTCCTTCTCGCCACCAAGAATACTTCCCTTTATTTACTGTAACAGAATCTGGAATTACCGTAGGCATTCCGTTTTGAACGTATACATAAGGTGCCATATCTAAAGAGCCTGAATGCCCATAAGAATAGGTAAACCCTAATTCTTTTGGTCCATTTTTTATAGGTTTAGAGAAGTCTATATTATCATAATCATCGGCATTCCAGCCTGTACCACCAACAGAATCCCCCTGTTTTAGAGCCCAATCCCAACCTAAATGCCATTTACCAATAAAGCCCGTTTCATATCCTTGTTTTTTCAACAAAGAAGCAACTGTGGTTCTACTATTTGGAATTAATGCCTTAGACACACCAGTGAGCACTCCATTTTTTAACGGACTCCTCCAATTATATCTGCCAGTTAAAATTCCATATCTTGTAGGAGTACAAACTGCTGATGAAGTATGAGCGTCAGTAAATTTAATTCCATCTGCTGCCAATTGATCGATATTTGGAGTTTTTATTTTACCATTAGAATTAAACGTTCCAATATCTCCATAACCCAAATCATCCGTAAGGACGTAGATAATGTTTGGAGGATTTTGAATGATCTCTTTTTCGTGCTCTTTTTTATCATTGCAAGAAAACATTAGGCTCAAAAAAGTTAAAAATAATATTGTCTTTAATGATTTCTTCATTTTAATTAAATTATTTATATGTTAAGTTTATACTATTTTTTTAGAGGCAATTCAATTTTCAATTCTTTTTGATTTCTAAAAACCAATAGATCAAGTTTACCTAGCCAACTATCATTTTGAAACGATTTCATTAAATTTGCAAACTCATTTATTTCTAAACCTTGGCAGGAAATAATAACATCACCAACTTTTAAAGAAGAATTACCGATTATACCATTCTCATCAATTGAGGTAATTAAAACTCCTGCTGTTTTGTTTAAACCTGCAGCTGAACGTTCTTCAATTGTTGTTATATTTTTTATTTTTGCTCCCAACCATTCATAAACAGAAGACTTTTCACTAACTCCACTAAAAAATATAATTGGTGTATTGGGAGTTTTAGCCAAGGCTTTTAATTTTTTATTTTTTACGCCAAAACCTGTCATATCAAAATTCTTGAAGCCAATTTCAAAAGCCCGTGAATTATTTTTTAACTTGTAATTTCCTGATTTAGCATCTTCAAAAAGAGGGTTCCCAAAAATACTATGTTTGTCTACCCCCTTATTTTGGCTTGCCAATAAAGTTTTTTGGTCGGGAAAAAAATTAAAATCGACTTCTTTTCCCCATTCTTGTAAACGGATATCTCTATGCTCCGTAAAAACAATGTTACTTTTAAAAATGTCGTTGCTATTTTTAAACCAAACATGTGGATGGAATCCATTGTTAATTGTAATATTATTTTCAACCGTACGATTAAATCCTTCCCTCAATTTAATCCCTCCATTTAAACATAAATTATTATAAATTTGATAGTTGGACGACCCATCATCTAAATCTATATCCCAACCATGGTCACAACGGAACCTGTTATTTCTAATGATAGTGGTTTGGGTAGCATCCCAAGTTGGCATTTTAGGGTTTGCCTCAACTATACCATTCATTGTTTCTCTGTTAGGGTGCCAGAAACGATCTCTTCCCCAAGAATTAAAAGCACCGTGGTCGCCAGATTCCAACACCGTATTAAAAACGTCATTATACTCTATGATATGCCCACCCCAAGTACCGTCCCCAATATTAACACCTGCTCTGGGAACATCATAAATGCTATTATTACTAACTGTTATGTTCATTGCCATAGCAATTTCAACACCGGCGGTTTGTTTTTCTATACGACCGATTTTGTAAATTAAATTATTATCTACCAATACATTACTTGGATATTTGTTGTTTTTTGGTCCTTTAATAGTATCCATTTTAGGTAGCGGCATGAACTCATTATATTGGAAAGATGGCGAACGTACGGCTTCAGGAGAGCCTACCAAACAAATTGCTGAAGCTCCAATATTATGAATGTGGTTATTTGAAATTTCGATATTACGATTAAAATTACTGACAAAAATAGCATTACCTCCCAAATTAGTAAATTCACAATTTTCAATTTTTATATCTTTTGCACCTTCAATAAAAATAGCCCCACCTCGATAAATTGTCCAATCGCTTCTTAATAATGGCTCGTATTTTTCCATGAATGTTCGCTGCGTATGTTCAAATTTTAAATTGCTAATTTCAATATTACTTGCGGGCTTTTCCTCTGTGCCTACAATCTCAATTAAATGTTTCTGTTCTGAAACCTCTACCAAAGTATTAGCTAAATCTATATTCTCCATAGGCCAATAGTATAAATTATCATGAGTATCTAAATACCATTCACCTGGACTATCCAATTCCTCAAAACATTTTCTACCATTCTGTATTTTTCGTGCATTTTTGATGGACGATTATTTTGATGTCCTCCAATTAATTTGGCTTCTCCATTTTCATCTATCTCAGTAATCTTATAATGAAAATCACCCCATTCACCACTATGCATTACATGAAGAAAAGCTCCAATAGGATTGTTCCAAGAACTTATTCTTTCTTTAGATAGAGCATCAGCTGCATGTCCTTGCCAATGACCTCCGTTTTCTTCATAATTTGGATAACGTGCCATTATTTGCGGTTTTCCATTGATATATAAGGCATCAAATATTTCATTTTTTTCAACTTTTGCGATCCAAATAGCACTGTTATGCTTTTGCCAACTTAAATTTAACTTTTTAGATCCTTTTATGATAGTTTTGTCATTTCCCGCTCCTATCAGTTTTAAAGATCCTTGTTCATTACCTATCCTAATCGGTGAAGTTATTCGGTGCTCACCAGCTTCAAGATGAATTGTAATAGGATGAAGTTTTCCATTATTTCTTAACCTATTTACTTTATTGATTGCTTCTTCAAGTGTGCTCAAAACAATTTTCCCATCGTTAAAGTCAGAGAAATCATTATTTTTTGATACATATAAATCAGATACAATGGGTTTACACCCAATAAACATCAACAATAAAATACTAAGCCTAAAGATCCATTTTAGATCTTGTTTTTTATATTTAAAAAATTTTCTCATTAAATTATTATTGTAACAAATCTATTTCTGAAATAGCTGCTGTTTTTCCACCACCAGCTATTACTTTAGATTCAATGCGTATATATTTTGTTGTGATTGCTTCTTTAAAATAATGAGTCCTCGGAGTTGGGTCATTAATTAGATTACCAAATTCAAATTCATCGATCAACTGCCAAGTTTTTCCATCCTTACTTGATTTTAAAACACCTTTTTCTATCATGCCTTCATTGTGTTCTTTTTGAGGTGTATAGATAAATCCTTTAATGTTTTGGGCTTTTCCCAAATCAATACTTATAAAATTGAGATGCTTTTTTGGACCAGATTGCCAATAGGTTTTAGAATTTTCATCAATTGCATATTTAGAGCTGTGTTTCCCAGACGAGTTGTCCTCTCCGATAACCTTCCAATCCTTTTTCACAATGCCAAATAACTGCATTGTTAAACTACCTTTTTCATCATTTGCCTCAGCTTTGGCTTTTACCTCTCCAGATTCCAATAAAAACGGTTCTATATAAATTTCTGAATCAGACGTTGGTTCATTTCCATCAGTTGTATATCTCATTTTAATACCCGAATTAATATTTTCAGAAGCATTTTCTCCATGAGGTTTCCAACCAAAATCGTGTCGTTTAGGGTGAATACTTACGAAACCGTTTATATCTCTTGTGATTGCAAGTTGAGGTGGTTTAGGCTTATAGTAATGTGCTGTAACATTTGAAATAGCAGGATAAAAACGAGATTCTAAAATTCGAATCCTAAATTTATTTGAATTCACTTCTGGAAATCGTAAAATTCTCTTATAACCAATATTTGTTGCTGTTAAAATTTCTTTCCAAGCATTGTCTATCCAAGCATCAAGAGCATGTTTTTCAACTCGTTCACCATGCGTTGCAATGGCTTCTTGTAGTGCAATTCTATTGATTTTAATTGGATCTTTTATGATAATAATAATTTCATTATTTACAGAATCTAATACTTCGAAACTGCTTAAATCTTCATCCAATACATTGTTTGAACCCGTTGCGTTTTCGAATAAATTTTTGCCATAAGTTTCCTGAATGCGTTTACCTACTTCATTCAATACTTTAACATCTTCATCAGAAAACTTACCATCTCTGTTTGGCGGAATATTCAATAAAAAAGTTGAATTACCTCCTACCGATCTTTCATAAATATCAAAAACATCATCGACACTTCTAACTTTTTGCTTATCGTCATCTCTGTAAAACCAACCTTCACGAATTGAGGTATTTGTTTCTGCTTGCTGATAGTGCAAATATTTGGCCTCATATAATTTCTCTTTACTGGCAATATCTTCACCAGTAATATCAGCAAAGCTATTCATCTCCTGAGGGTTTTCAGCGTATGGCATTACATTGAATTCAGTATCTCTCGTTCCTCCTGCCTCATTACCACACCAACGGATGTCTTGTTTACCAAAAATGACCGCTTTAGGTGCCAAAGTAGTAATAAGTTGTTTCCATGCCATGTAATTATAAGTTTGTCCTCCTTTTCTTTTAGGATGAGCCCCATCAAACCAAACCTCATCAATTGAGCCGTATTCGGTTAATAATTCAAAGAGTTGATTTAAAAAATACTCGTTATAATCGTCAACCTTAAATTTAAAAGTGGTTTTATTTTCAAATGGACGACCTTCAACAGCCCTAGGAATTGTACGTTCTGAATATTCGCTCAAGTTTCCATAAAGTCCGTCTTTATTTTCTATTTGAAATAAATCTGCTGGAGATAAATAGACACCTAATTTTAGCCCATATTTTTTACAAGATGCTGATAACTCTTTTAAAATGTCGCCTTTTCCATTCTTAAAAGGTGTCGACATAATACCATGTTTGGTATAACGACTTTGCCACAAAACGAAACCATCATGGTGTTTAACCGTGATAATAACCATCTTCATTTGAGCAGCAGCCATGGTTTTACACCATTGGTCAGTATTCAATTTTTGGAGATTAAATATTTTTGGATCTTCCATACCATTTCCCCACTCCATCCTTGTAAAGGTGTTTGGTCCAAAATGAATAAAAGCAATAAATTCATTTTTTAAAGCTTCGTATTGATTAGGAGTTGGAATAACATGTGCCGCTTTTAATAGAATAGAATCGTTAGAGTCATCAACATCTATTTTGATGGTGTTGGAAACAGGCATTACCAGTGAATCTATTTCAACTTTATCTTGTGTGCATGATATTAATAATAAAAACATATAAATAAAAAACACAGCCTTTAGCCCTCTATGAAATAAGGAAAATGTATGTCGGTATAAATTTATAGTTGTCATTGTAGTTGTTATTATTAATTTATTCATATGTATTACCTGTAAGATTCGGTTTGTTATTCTTAGCTCATTCCGCCCGAATGAACTAATAAATTGATAACATTTCTCTATAAATTTTCTTTTCAGGTCTCGACTAAAGAAAACATTTGAAATGATAAACAATTATAAGCCTATCTCAAATACCCAAGCATCATGTGATGGTAATTCATCATATTTTATAGAACTGGTATCAATAATTAATTTTTCATTTACGTATTTCCAATCCAAATTTCTGCCGAGGCCCAAAAGTTTTACTTTTGCCGTTTTACCAGGATTCGGAATATTTAATTCGATTTCATCATCGTACCATTCAAAACTAATGGCGTAAACATTATCATTGTTTTGGGTATAGCACAAATGCGTTTTCATAGAACTGTAAACACCTTTTAAACCTTTTTTTGTTTTTCCTTTGTTTTGAAAAAATGCCGTTGTCGGTACAATTTGCTTTTCTATTGATTTACTTTCCCAAAACAAACTTACCGAAGCATTTTGCTTCTTTTCTTGATATTTTATAGTAATCGGATATGCTACTCCTTCTTTCAAGTTTACTATTCCTTTCGTTGAAGCAGTGGTATTTGCATCCATAACTTCAGACTGCGTTCCAGATGCGGTATAATTTTGATCTATAATAAGTTTTCCATCTATATAGACTGCTACAGCATCATCAGCTTTGGTTTCAAAAGTGTATTTTCCTTTTTTTGGGGCGACAATATAACCACTCCACTCTATAGTGAAATTATCTTCTTTTATACCTTTCATAGGCGAATTACGCACCCAATTAAAATCTATATTTTCATCAAGACCTTCTATTTCTATTCTTTTTTCTTCTTCAGTTATTTGATAAGCTGTTGCTCCATAAATTGCACTACCATTAGTTTTTAACCAATCTCCCAACTGTACTAAACGTTCTTGTTGAATCATTGGAATTTGCCCATCAGCTTTTGGCCCTACATTTAAAATCATACCTCCTCCATTTGCAACGGCTTGAGCAAAACGTTCAATCAGTTCTTTTGATGTTCCATAGGCTTCCAAATCTTCATTCCGATTTAAACCAAATGATCTTCCTAAACCGCGAACCTCCGTCCAAGGACGATTAGTTTCTTTAATGCCAGAACTGTATTCTGGTGTTAAAAAACCGGTATCTAAACCATGCCCCCAACGGTTATTTACAATAGCTTCATCTCCGACTAAATTATAGTACCAATTGATTAATTGAGGGGCATGCCATTGTTTTGCTGTATTATACCACTCACCATCTGAAAAAATTAAGGTAGGTTTGTAAGTACTAACTAATTCTTTAAACTGTGGAATCATATATTCATCCACATATTTACCAATACTATCATGTGGATCTGTGTACCAACGATGTAACGGATGATTCCATTCACTAAGTGAATAATACAAGCCCATTTTTAAATCGGTTTTTCGTACGGCTTCTGTCAATTCCCCCACAATATCACGTTTTGGTCCAACATCAACAGAATTCCAATTTCTGTTGTATTTACTCGGCCAAAGTGTATATCCATCATGGTGTTTTGAGACCAACATTACATATTTGGCTCCAGCCCTTTCAAAAAGCGAAGCCCATTCATCAGGATTGAATAATTCAGCTTTAAAAAGTGGAGCAAAGTCTTTATAGGTAAAATTGGAACCATAAATATCTTCTACAAATTTCATCCTCTCTACTCCCTTAGTTTGCATTCCTCTCAAAAACCATTCAGAATACCCCTCTTTGCTTGCATATGAGGGAACTGAATACAATCCCCAATGGATGAATATACC
The DNA here is from genome assembly GCF_003449015.1 of Aureibaculum luteum. GTDB lineage: Bacteria > Bacteroidota > Bacteroidia > Flavobacteriales > Flavobacteriaceae > Aureibaculum > Aureibaculum luteum. The sequence goes on from NZ_QRGD01000006.1 coordinate 217,782, forward strand.
CAATTTAGCATCTTTAAACCATTGCGGATAAGGCCTCTCTGATAGGGCTTTTTTGGCTTCTTCGTAATTATCTTCTTGTGCACTTAATGCAAATCCAAAAAAGTAAATAGCAATTAAAAAAGTAAATTTGAATTTCATTATTTTATTGATTAAAATTTTTAATTTGAATTTCATTTTTAAAAGGGTGACGCTATTTTTTTAAATATGAACGCCCATTTTAAAAAGCTCTTCTCCCGTCAGAATTCAATAAATTACATAATTTGTCTCTTTTCTAAAGTCTAACAATTCACATCTAATTATTACTCAGTCCACTTTACGCTTCCTTAAGTAGGAGAATGTGCTCCGTCATATTCATGACCTAAAACATCCGTAAGGATAAAATAATATTAAGTTATTTCACTACAATTTCATCTATCCATATTTGTGAAGAGCTTCCACTTTTATGATGTCCTTCAGGAATTATCTCAAAACCGCTTGCCTTAAATTTTAACATTTTCACTTTAACAGGATCAAAAGATATAGTTGTACTTACCTTATTTCTTCCTTGTTCTGATGCCTCTTCTAATTGTTCTTTTTTAGCCAATAACGTATAGGTTTTCCCATCAACGGAGCCAAAAACTTCAATTTCTTTTGGTGGATAAATACCTGATATGGTAAATCTTAACCCATCAAATTGTATTTTTTTTACTTCAGTCTCTTTGCCTAAATTAATAGTCAATTCAACCTTATTAGAAAAATGATACCATGCTTTATCCCCTTTTGAAAGAGCCCCGTAACTTAAATCCGTCATTTCTTTAATTTCCTTTCCATTTTCATTTTCATTTACAACATTGGCATTTTTAGCCAAATGAACAGGGAACGTTTTAGAAGAAATATACCCAACGGCTTTTTCATTTTTAAATGCTCTTGCTTTCAATTCTGAATTTTCTGATATCGTTAAACCTTTTTCATATTTAGGCGATTTATAAGTAGGTTCTGTACCGTCTAACGTATAATGAATAGTTAGCCCTTCCACTTCTGTTTTCATTGTTACTTCAATCTCTTTTCCATTTCCTTTATGATCTATCCAAGGACTAAAAGCACTTACAGCATACCGTACTTCTTGAGCGTCAAGCCTATCGAATTGCGTTAAAAGCCTGTTCGTAAAATCATTCCAATTTTTCTTTTCATGAGGTGTCCATGCCGTTTCAGCAATTGCATAAACTCTAGGAAAAGTCATATAGGTAAGTTTACTCCAATCACTTATAGATTCTGTCCACAAATTCGCTTGAATTCCTTTTATTAATTTTCCTTCTTCCGTATTTAAGGTATCTGGAATAACCTTATAACTATAAGCTTTTGAAAGTAATAAACGTGAATATCCTAAATTAGGTTCTAAATCGTCATGACCTTGTTTTAAATCTATATAACAATAATTACTTGGCGTCATAATTACTTCATGACCTGCCTTTGCAGAAGCTATACCACCTCTTTCTCCTCGCCAACTCATTACTGTAGCGTTAGGAGCCAAACCACCTTCCAAAATTTCATCCCAACCGATCATAATTCGATTACGTGAATTGATAATCTTTTCAATTCTTTTTATAAAATAACTTTGTAATTCATGTTCATCTTTTAGTTTCTCCTCTTTCATTCTTTGCTGTGCAAAAGGGTCTACTTTCCATTGCTCTTTATTACACTCATCACCACCAATGTGTACATACTTATAAGGAAACAAATCCATTATTTCATTTAACATTTTCTCCGCGAACTGAAAAGTTTCTTCTTTTCCAGGGTTATACGTATTATTTTTAAAAACACCTCCAGTGGCAACATAAGGCAAAGCATTAACACAACCTATTTCTGGATAAGCTGCAATGGTTGCTTGAGCATGGCCCGGCATATCAATTTCAGGAATAATTTCAATGTTGCGATCTTTGGCATAAGCAATAATTTCTTTGACATCTTCTTGAGTATAAAAACCACCATAAGTTGCTTTTTCTCCCGGTTTTTGTGCAGGCCTGCCCCACCAATCAGATTTATTTTCATCTGTATGATTGTAATCCATTCTCCAAGCTCCAATTTCTGTAAGCTTTGGATAACTCTTAATCTCTATTCGCCATCCTTGATCATCTGCTAAATGCCAATGAAATCTATTCAACTTGAGTTCTCCCATAAAATCAATTACATCTTTTACCTGATCTTTTGAAAAGAAATGTCGAGAAACGTCAAGCATATAACCACGCCAACCAAAAGCTGGGTAGTCATCAATAGTTACAACCGGTATACCCCAACGAATACTTTGCTGTGATTTTTTATAAATAGCTATGGGTAATAATTGTTTTAAAGTTTGTAAAGCATAGTAAAACCCAGTATTTGTTGCTGCTTGTATAGTAATGCTATTTGTAGTTGCTTTTAAAGTATAACCTTCAGGCTTTATAGATTTATCGGTACTAAAATTAATATCACCTTGCCCTCCTATTTCAATTTCAGGAATCCAACCTGCTACTTTTTGAAATTGACTAAAAAATTTTGATACTATAACTCGCTGCTCTTCATTCTCAACCGTAATTATTGAAGTTGATTTTATTTCAAAATGCCCTTCACCATCTACTTGACTTATTGGTTTAGGAATTATATCAGCTCGTCCGATTTGTAGTTCATCTTCTTTTTTGTCACATGCATTTAACACTAGTAAACAAAACAATAATCTTATAATAAATCTATACATAAATATCTACCGTTTATATTTTTAGTTATTACCTATTTAAATCACTTATAGCATTAAATATTAGAATCTGCCTTTATTATATTCTAAAAATCCTTACCTAAAAAGTATTCATTTAAAATGAAAAAAAAATTCTAAAGAATTTTAAGTAATAATCATCATCATTACTCTAAATTAAAAACAAGTAAAAATAGTATTATCGAGTAATTATAACAAATACTAAAGATTATAATACTAATACTTTTTTTGCTTGTAAATAGTTTAATTCGAATGAATCTTAACATATTGCGTAGGTGACATTTCTTTTATTTTTCTAAATTGTCTATTAAAATTGGAAATATTATTATAACCGCATTCATAGCAAATTGATGTTATGTTTTGTTTATTTTCTATTAACAATTTACAAGCAAACCCTATTCGCAATTCATTTAAATAAGCAGTAAATGTTTTTCTATGCATACGCTTAAAGAATCTACTAAATGAAGAACTATTCATATTAACAGCGTTAGCAACATCTATTGAAGTAATAGGTTGATTAAAGTTGTTAAAAATAAATTCGTATGCCTTATCTAAAGTTCTATTTTCAGTTTTATTGAAAGTTTTAATATAACCTGAACTAACTAAATTTTCAGATTTTGAATTAGATAACTTATGGAGTATCTTAATGAAATTTATAATGCGAATAAAAGGATCAAATGACTTTAGGCTTACAATATCTTCAATAAGTTCTTTCTTTACGTCAAAAAATTTAATCCCCTGTCCTGAATGATGTATCATTTGGAGAATTCTTTTCATTTCAAACATATCTAAAAAAATTTCTCCTAAAAAATATTTATTAAAATGAATTGCAATCGCTTCTGAAGATAATTCAGAATCTTCGTTAAAATAAACCTCATCGTTCAGCCATATATGGGGTATGTCCTCCCCAATTAAAACAACATCATTTTCTTTAAAATTAATAATACCATCACCAATAAAAAGTGTACCTGTACTTTTTAATATTAAAACTAGTTCTAATTCTGGATGATGATGCCATACTTTTAAAAAAAATGGATACTCATCATGAGCTATTGTGAAGGAACTATCATTTGTACTCGTTCTGTTTAATCGATGTAGTTTCAATTATGGGGTTTTGGGTTTTGGGTTTTGGGTTTTGTAAAAATATACAAATGAGATTATAAATATTTGATTTAGGCAAAAAAAATATCATTATCCATCTAATTATTGGTAGGGTAGCACTTTATTCAATATTACATTTACGATGTAATTTATTGTGAACACCTCATTACATTATTTTTTTAAATATATTTGAGTTCATTTAGAATATGGTTGGTTTATAATCGACCTTTTTAAATTTACCCATTATTAAAATTTGACAAATACACTGTTTGAATCCACCCAACCAATTAACTCACTATGAAAAGTTTTATTTTTCCATTATTATTATTAACATCCCTTTTTTTAAATTCCCAAGTTTTACAAAAAAACATTTATCATTATATTGAAAACCCCGCTGTAATTTCTGAGAATAAAGAAAATGGCCATGCTACTTTTCATTCTTACACTTCGTCAGATAAAGCTTTAAGTAATGATATAAATATTTCTACAAATTACCAATCTCTAAATGGTCAATGGAAATTTCAATGGGTAAAATCACCCAATCAAAGATCATTAGATTTTATGAAGCCAGATACGGACCTCACAAATTGGGACGACATTAAAGTACCTGCCAACTGGGAAGTTGAAGGATATGGTATACCTATATATGTAAATCATCAATATGAATTTTCTGATTTTAAAGCACCTGTCTCTAAAGAAATGGAATTTATTGATGGAATATACCCAAAAAACCCAGGAAAAGTCCCTCATGATTATAATCCAGTAGGCTCTTATAGAAAAGACTTTGAACTAACTAATAATTGGGATCAAAAAGAAGTTTTTATACATATTGGTGCAATGAAATCTGGTGGATTTCTATGGGTTAACGGAAATTATGTTGGTTACTCCCAAGGAAGTAAATTACCAGCAGAATTCAATATCACAAAACATTTAAAATCTGGTAAAAACAGTATTGCTTTACAAATTTATAGATGGACAGATGGATCTTATTTGGAATGTCAAGATTTCTGGAGAATCAGCGGTATTGAGCGAGATGTTTACCTTTATGCACAACCCAAAACTCGCATTAAAGATTTTGAAGTACAATCTTTATTAGACGCATCTTACCTGAATGGTAAATTCAATTTAAAAATAGAATTAGAAAATCATAACATAAAAAAACAAAAAATTAAAGTCAACTATAAAATTCTTGATAACGATAACCTAGAAATTACTAGTAAAACGAAAGAATTTCAATTATCAGAGCCCAGTTCAGTAATCTTTTCTGCAACTATTAATAATGTAAAATCATGGTCAGCTGAACACCCCAATTTATATACTCTTTTGATAACGACTTCAGATAAAAAAGGAAATATCATTGAATCCATTCCAACCAAAATTGGGTTTAGAACAGTTGAAATAAAGCAAGGTTTATTATTGCTAAACGGTCAACGAATTACTTTAAAAGGTGTGAACACACAAGAACATAATCCAGAAACTGGACACGTGGTCAGTGAAGCTCAGATTATAAGAGATATTACACTTTGGAAACAAAGCAACATCAATGCGGTTCGATTGAGCCATTATCCTCAGCAAGAATTATTTTATAAATTGTGTGACAAATATGGAATTTATGTAGTTGATGAATCTAATATTGAATCACATGGTATGTATTATGGCAAACATTCTTTAGCTAAAAAACCAGAATGGAAAAATGCACATATAGATAGAATGACACGTTTGGTTGCAAGAGACAAAAATCATGCATCAGTTATAATTTGGAGTATGGGCAACGAAGCTGGAAACGGCATCAATTTTTATGATGGATATAAAGCCATTAAGAGTTTAGACGCTTCAAAAAGACCTGTACAATACGAAAGACCCTATAAAGATGAAGACGGAAATTTATTTGATATGGATTGGAATACTGACATTATCGTACCACAATACCCTAGTCCTGCCTCTTTTGAAAATATAGGAAAGAATTTAACAGACCGCCCTTTTATTCCGAGTGAATATGCTCACGCCATGGGAAATAGCACAGGTAACTTCCAAGACTATTGGGATATAATTGAGAAATATCCTAACCTACAAGGTGGTTTTATATGGGACTGGGTTGATCAATCCATATGGAAAACAAACGAAAAAGGTGAAAAATATTATGCCTATGGTGGCGATTTTGGTAAAAATATGCCAACTGACAATAGCTTTTTAAATAACGGAATCGTATTTCCTGACCGCACTCCACAACCCGCATTGTATGAAGTAAAAAAAGCCCATGAGTTTATCAATTTTAAAAACCAAGGTACCACTAGAAAAAATGAAATCCGTGTTTTGATTGAAAACTTATATGATTTTACCAATTTATCTCTTTTTAATTTTGAAGCTATAATTAAGGCTGATGGTAAAGTAATTACAACAATACCAATAGAAAGTATTGATGTTGTGCCACATACTTCAAAATTAGTACGCATATCATTAGAAAGTATAAAACCCGAACAAAATACAGAATATTTTGTTGAAATTTCTGCAAAGACCAAGAATGAATGGGGAATTTTACCCGCAGATTTTGAAGTAGCCCATGAACAAATTCAATTGCTCAATAAAACCGAATGGAAACCTTCTAACCTTGACCAAACTGGTAAAGTGAATATAAAAGAAGACAAACAAAAATTGATATTATTTAATGATGATTTTATGGTTGAATTTGACAAAATTCAAGGAAAAATTACCACTTATACTTATAAAGATACACAGTATATTAAAGGGGAAAATGGTCCGAAACCGAATTTCTGGAGAGCACCAACCGATAATGATTTAGGTAATGCTATGCACGTCAAAAATATAGCTTGGAAAAAAGCCTCGTTGGAATATAAAGTTCAGGACTTTATTATAGATAAAAAAACGGATCCTCTAAAATCTGTAGTTACCGTAACTTATAATTTACCAGGAGTTGATACACAGTTTCAGTCCACTTACACCATTTTTCCTTCAGGCGTTATTAAAATTGGAAATGTTTTAAGTGCAAGTAAAGAAAAATCAGATATCCCTAGAGTAGGAATGCGTATGCAAATTCAAAAACAATTTGATCAGATGACATTTTTCGGTAATGGGCCTTTTGAAAATTATCAAGACAGAAAAGCGGCAGCGATTACAGATTTGTATAAATCTACCGTTAGTGATCAGTACGTACCTTATATTAGACCACAAGAAAACGGCTATAAAACAGGAATTCGCTGGGTAGCCTTTGCGGATAAAAATGCAAATGGTCTACTTGTAGTATCCTCCAAAAGTAACCAACAAAACTTAGGGTTAGGAGCTTCACATTCACCAAATGAAGATTTTGATATTACTGCAGACTTAGATTATTCCAAAGAAAACCCTAATGCAAATTTCAGTAAACACACCATTGATATTAAAGAACAAGACTTAGTCCAGTTAAATATTGACCTACAGCAACGTGGCTTAGCTGGTGATGACAGTTGGTATTCTAAACCACAAAAAGAATATCAAATTGACCCGACTAAAACCCATCAATATGAGTTTTATTTGATTCCTTTTATTCAGGGTAACAATGAGTTGTTTGTGAAAAAGTTTAAGGAATATTTTGTTAGGGAATAATTTTTAATTGTATTTCATTTTAATTCAATTATCGATGATTTATAAAAAAAAAGCTTACTAGTAAAATATAGTGAGTAACCTACGACAAATGAATCCCTGTGTTATTATGACTTCAGGTTAAATTTAATTTGACACCGCTGGGAATATTGAATATAAGGTTTTATACCTTTTTAATAAAAATGGAAAAAAGATTGAAAGATTGATTTATAACTCAGGGACTTCAATATCCGAAAAACAGATATATAAGTACAACAAAAATGGAAATATAATTGAAGAAAGTGTTTATCAATCGGGTGGCATATTATTTCATAAAAAAACATATAAATATGATAACTATGGCAACATGACTGAATTTATATCAAGAATGCCAACTATTAAGAGTATTCCAACAACATTAGAATCACGGGAGTATTTTTCTATTAAACCAAAAAATTAGCATCCAAATATTTTTGAAATTTTTCTTTATGCTGCTCACTAACAGGAATATAAATCTTATCAAAAACAATTCTATTACGCTCTATAGTCGTGATTTTTTTTAAATTAACAATAAAAGAACGATGTACCCTCATAAAATTATTCTTAGGTAGTTGCTCTTCAACCGATTTCATACTCAGAAGAGTCATCACTGGTTTATCATTGACCAAATGAATTCTAACATATTCTCGCATACCTTCAATATACTTTATGTCATCCAATTTAACTCTTACAATCTTGTATTCAGATTTTATAAATAAGAAATCATCATCACTTTTTAATTCTTCTTTTTCATTTTGTTGATTCCCAAACCATTCATTTGCTTTATTAGAAGCTTTTAAAAAAGTAGCATAATCAATTGGTTTTAACAAATAATCTAATGCATCAACTTTAAAACCTTCCAGAGCATATTCACTGTAAGCTGTTGTAAAAATTACTTTCGGCGGACTGTTTAACGATTTTACAAAATCCATTCCGTTTAAATCCGGCATATTTATATCTACAAACATTAAATCAACGGCATTATCTTGTAAAAAAGAAATGGCCTCAAGAGGGCTTTCAAAACTGCCTTTTAGCTCTAAAAAAGGTGTTTTACAAATATAACTCGCAACTTGTTTTAACGCCAATGGTTCATCGTCAATGTTTATGCAACTGATCATATTGGAATGTTTAAGTTAACTTTATAAATACCCTTTGTTTCTGAAACTTTCAGATCAAAACTCTCTTGAAACAGTAAAGCTAATCTTTTTTTAGTGTTTTCAATACCAATTCCAGAAGCTCCATCACGCTCTTTAACATGATTACTATTTTCTATTGAAAACTGCAATTGTTCATCTGTAAAATTCATAATTATAGTAATGAATGATTCTTTATTATAACTTATTCCGTGCTTAAAAGCATTTTCCAATAATGAAGTGAACAATAATGGTGGAATTGATGTATCAGGGATTTCTGAAGGGATTTCTACATTGATTTTTACTTTATCTGAAAAACGAAGTCGCATCAATTCTATATAACTTTGAATAAACTTCACTTCCTTTTTAATGGGTGTAAATTTTTCTTCTGAATCATAGAGCAAATGACGCATTAAATTTGAGAGTTTAATAATGGCATCTTTAGCTTCTACGGTATCAATGTCAACCAAAGCATGAATATTATTTAAAGTATTCATAAAAAAATGAGGACTGATCTGATTTCTTAAAAAAGCCAACTGGTTTTCTACACTTTCTTTTTGAAGACTCGTTTTTTCTTGTTCCAGTGTTGACCACCGCATTGAAATTTGCAACCCTGCATCAAAACCTACTAATAATACTGCTAAGATGATAAAATTGGCATAGACAGGAATTCGCCCTCCATTTTTTTCTATAGATTGGGGAGGTGGTGGTGGTTCCATTTCAGAAATTCTTTGCGGAGAATTTTCAATATGCCTTTCAACACGTTCTGGAGGAGTCATTTTTTGCCGACCTGTAGTATCCCCAAAAATGTAAAGAACAGATGTAATGGTAATAATTATTCCTAATGTAATTACAAAATAAAAGACCTTTTTACCCTTAAAAAACAATTTAGGCATTAATAAAAACCGGTGAATTAAATACAGTCCTAATAGTGGTAAATTATTTTTCCAGACTTCAAAAATATGATTCCAGTCTATTCCGTCTTCAAAGGGGCCAAAAAGCAACGGTGAAGCAAATAACAATATCCAAAATGCGATAATGATAAAAGGCTCAAAAAAATTAAAATTGTATTGCTTTTTAATAAGTTTCATTCTTTAAATGTAAGTGCAAAATTTTATAAAAAATTAAAAATATCTTTGTTCATACTCATAAATTGGGTACAAACAAAGATATTAAAACTAATCTTAATTCAAGTATTTTCCAACAGCCGTTGCACGACTTGAAGCATGCGATTTTAAAGTTGTAATTGCTTGCTGAAAACTTCCACTACTATTTAAGAATGTATATCCAGAAACTTCAGTGGTTGCATAGGGCTCAACTATTGTTGCATATGTGTCATATATATTTTGAATGTAAGATGTTGAAAAAGGCCCGTTTACAGTTTGTTGAACATAATTATCATAAATTGCCTTATATTCCTCATCTGCATATAAATATTCTATTAAAGGCCAATCGTTATTTGATAGACTAGAGAAATTCAAATTTAAAGAACCTCCTTGTTTTCCTTCTTGTAAAGCTTCGTTATTATCCCAAGGAATCCACGTCAATAGATTATTATCAGGATTATTGTATAGATAGTAATTATGTTCCATTCTACCATAGGTGTCCCAATTTTGTATTACCGTATTTACGGCTAAATAATGTAAAAACACATCAGTATCCAATACTGCATCTAAACCTAATCTCCAAGAGGCCGGATCTGTTGTTCGTGTTGTTGCGTGCAAAGCTGTAAACACAGATTGAATATCAGACCAATCAGCTTCATCTTCATTAGTTTTTTTCTCAAAACCATCCTCATTAATTGTACCTTCTGCAAAACTAGCTCCATAATCTTCTGGTTTGTAAAGATTACCGTCGTCACTAGAGAATTGAGTATCAATTACGGTATCATCAATCTCTTCTACCAGTGTATATAATCCGAAATATTCAGGACCATCTCCATGATCTACATAAAGAGTATAAAAAGCTGTATTAGAAACTGCTAACCCCGCCTCCTTAAAAATATCTGCAGCAACTTTTTCTCTTAAAAATGAGCTATCGTCATAATTATTTTTTAAACTGAATTTTTTGAATCCATAAAATCGTTGATTGTCTATTTGAGGATAATCATCTTCATACTCATCAAAATCCATTTTAAATGCCAATTTTAAAATACCAGATTGCCAAGCAGTCTGTAAACTTGAATTACCTTTAAAACGTAGTCCTACTTTGTACCATTCTTTGCCATTATAGAAAACTTCTCCGGGTACAAATATTGGGTCTTCGTCAACATCACTTAACCCTCCAGGACCACTACTATTTTGACCAAAAGTTCCATAAAGACTTGTCATATCTACTAGCATGGCTTCCCAATTACTTTCAGAAATTACAAAATCAAATCTTTTTACTGTAGTATTATCAAATACCTCATCAAAATCTGCATCTGCACTTTTACTATGTGTTGCGTCTGTCCAATCTGTGGGGTCAAAATCTGGATCATCTAAAGTTACCCCTACTTGTGTTGCTACTTCTGTTTCCGTAACTGAATCGTCATCAGAGCAACTTACAAATAAGAAAGTGGCTATAAACAAAACATTAACTAGGAGTGGAATTCTTAAATTTACTTTTTTCATGTGTCTTATATTTATTATTTTTAAATGGTCATCCCGAAGCATCGGGACAGTTCGCTATTGATCATTCCCTTGGGTGACAACGCTCTGAACATGCTCATTTCATAATTAATTATTCTTTATGATGTTATTGATTAAATTAATACTGCAAAACACCGAATTTTGTGTCATGAAATAAAAAGAAATCAATGAAATGGATGATTTTATCTACGAAATGGAAAAAATCCCCATGTTTATAAATTTCATAAAACTTTTAAACATGGGGATAAACTAACCTAACTCAAATATTATCTCATTTTCCTTTTTGGAGATTGATTTTTTTTCAAATAATTTATATAAAGTTTTTCCTGATCTTCAGTTAATGCTTCTTTGACTTTAGCTTCAAAATCTGATTTTAAGGATTCCATTTCTTCCCTTTTAGGTCTTCCAGATTTTGTTTTCTCTTTAACTTCTGTGAAATGATCTTTATAAAGCTGCAAGACAGTCGCTTCTTGTAAATCTGACAAATCAATATCTGTAGCTAAATCACTGACCATAGTTACTATTTCTTTGTCTGAAGGAAGTTTTGGAGGGCCCTCTTGACCTCTATCACCTCCTGGTTGAGCATAAACTCCAACTGAAATCAGTGCTATCCCTAAAATCAATATTGTCTTTGTTATTTTTTGAATTTTCATGTGTTTATATTTATTGATTAATTTATATCTCTTACTAATCTTACATTATTATAATAACGTTCAGCATCCTCTCCTGCTGGCCCGTCTTCATCCTTGGTGTCAAATCTTACCGCACCTGCTCCGTGAAAATCTTCACCTTCGCCATTTACAGCTCTACCAAAAGCAACATACCAGGCATAATAGTAAGGTTCGCCACTCGTAAATGGAGCAGAAGTACCTGTCCAATAATAACCATAATCATCATCATACCCCGCTTCTTGAACATCGCTGGACAATTGTGTACAAGAAAATAGAGGGTCAATTGCAGGCCCCACCTTTGAAGCGTCAGTTGCTGTTGGGGAATAGGAATAATCAACAATTCCTTGCAATTCTTTTACATTTGGCAATCGCCAATTTGAATAACCTGCTAATTCTGAACTTTCAGCATATATTAAAGCATCTTCCCAGTCTAAGGTAATTCCATCATCATCTTGTGCCCACATTAAACCAGTGTTAGCATCACTTATTGTACCATCTCCATTATCGGTAAATACATTAGTTCCATAATCGCCACCACGTACAGCTCTAACATATTTACCACCAACAGGACCGCTTGCTGTCGCTGAATATGCCTTTATATGCCCTGTAACATGGTTTACACCAAAGGCTGCATTACTACCGCCTTCAACAGTTACACCTACATAATAGTTGTTGGCCCAAAATTGTTCATCTTTGGTTACCTCACCACTTGCCAAATTAAAATAATCAGTATCTAAATATGGCCATCCTGAACTAAAATCACTAATCGAAAAGAGTTCTTTTAAAGTAGGCATCCGCCAATCATTATAACCGGAAAGCTCTAGATCATCACAATAGTCTATTGCTTCTTGCCAAGTATAATCATCTGATGAAGGAACTTGTTGCCACATTAACCCCGTGTTGTTGTCAGTTATTGTTCCATCTCCATTATCGGCATAATCCATTGAAGCTCCCTTTAAATAATTAGCATCTTGTCCGTAAAATTCTTCACCAGAACTTATGTTACTCACCACTGCCCCGTCATTATCATATAAAGTAACTTGTCCCGTTGCAATCTGTAGATAGTCGTTTATTGTTAGTTCTGTATCAGTATCGGTTTCTGAAATTGTGTCATAATCATCATCGCAACTTGTTATTGTTAAGAATAACATCGCTACAAAAAATAAGCTAAATAGTTTTGTTGTTTTTACATCTGTTGTTTTCATGTTTGGTATTTTTAGAATGGTTTTATGTATTACTATTTGATGGTGCAAAGAAAGGATAGCTATTGTTCATTCAAAAAAGCAATCAATGTTTGGGACTTTTTCATCTACCAATTGGGCATAAACACCAAGGAACATGATTGATAATTTTAGGTTAAAAATGAAGAAATTGAATTCTTTAGATGTGTTATATAATTAAAGGATCAACCTAAAAAATAGACCGACCCTTTCTAACTAACTCAAATTAACTATGAAAAATAATTCTTTACAAAATGCCTTAAATAAACAACTTTTGAAAGGTTGTTTTCAATGGTATTTTTTATTGTTTTTAAGACTTAATTTATATCTCTTACTAATCTTACATAATTGTATATTCTTACCGCATCTCCTTGTGGGCCATGTCCCTCTTCAAATTCACTTGGGTCTCCATCTTTAGGGTCACTTCGTTGGGCTCCTGCACCATGAACATCTGTCCATGTATCAGTCCCCATATTACCCATACAGCGTCCAAAAGCTATGTATACTCCCCATCCACCTTGCATATCTGCAGACTCGGCTTCGTGGGTTGTACTACTCCAATACCAAGGATAATCATCTTCACCAGCTTCATTCTGAATTACCGTGCTATCAAAGACATCATCAATAGTTGCAGAATTAGATGTTGCTGGAGATTTTGTATAATCTACAATTCCTTGTAATTCTTTTGCATCGGGTAAACGCCAATTCGTATATCCATCATATTCAAAGTTCTCCGCATAACTTAATGCATCTTGCCAAACCATGCTAGTTCCGCTGTCATCTTGCATCCACATTAGACCTGTTGCTGTATCAGAAATTGTACCATCACCATTATCAGTATATTCGTTTACGCCATAAGTTTCACGTCCGCGTACCAATAAGTAATTAAACATTTTGTCCCCACCATTAAAACCAGTTCCATAGCCTTTTATTCGACCATCAGCAAGATTAACTCCAAAAACGGTTTCACTAACCTCATCACTTACATAAACTGCTGTAGTAGCACATTGCACATCAATTAAGCGTTCCATAGCACTTGTATCACCATAAGCAAAGTCGAAGTAATTGGTATTAATAAAAGGAATTAAACCTGAAGTATCGTCTCCTTGAACAGAACTTATATCGCGACCGCTAAACATCATAAGAGAATACATCTCTTTAATTGTAGGAACACGCCAATCGCTATAGCCCCCTGTAGAAGTAGTGTTTACAACGGCAAGTATGTCAGCGTATGATAATTTGTCATCAGCATCAATACTACCGTCACCATTGTGGTCAAAAGACTGTTCCCACATTAACCCTGTAACCATATCAGTCACTGTACCATCTCCATTATCTTCATAATTTGGTGTTTCACCCGGATAATTTGCATTCTGACCATAAAAATCATCACCTACAGATTGAGTTGTAGTTTCTGTTGTATTATTAAAGAATTTTGTTTGGTTGGTTCCAACAATAGGGAAACCAGAAATATTAGGTAAATTTTCTTCGGTTGTTTCATCTGTAATTTTATCATCATCATCGCAACTTGTTATTGTTAAGAATAACATCGCTACAAAAAATAAGCTAAATAGTTTTGTTGTTTTTACATCTGTTGTTTTCATGTTTGGTATTTTTAGAATGGTTTTATGTATTACTATTTGATGGTGCAAAGAAAGGATAGCTATTGTTCATTCAAAAAAGCAATCAATGTTTGGGACTTTTTCATCTACCAATTGGGTATAAATACCAAGGAACATGATTGATAATTTTAGGTTAAAAATGAAGAAATTGAATTCTTTAGTTGTGTTATATAATAAAAGGATCGACCTAAAAAATAGACCGACCCTTTCTAACTAACTCAAATGAAAATTTTTATTTTCCTAATAGGAAGAACCATACTACTTCATTATGGTTTCAGTAAAGTGATTAATTACCTCCAGGCCCTCCAGGTCCTCCACCTTCTCCAGGCTCTCCTGTTGGCCCTAGTTCTCCACCAATTTGTGTTACTGTGCTATTTATAATAAATGAATCACTTGAATTTGTTCCTCCGCTATAAGTTCCAGAAGTGTATAAACCGTTAATTTCTGTACCATTGCTTACAGTTCCTCCTGTGTAAATGTTATAGGTTTCGCCTGTTTCTAATTTCGCATTGGAATAAATAATTGTTTTAACACTAAATGGTACTTGATAAGTAAGAGCTTCTGTTCCATCTTCTGATTGAATATTTAATATGGTATTTGCACTAACTCCATCTAAAATTACTGTGTTTTGCGTGCTTTCACTTTCTGTTGGAAAGGATGTATTTAATCCCAACCCTAAAATGGTTCCTCCAGTTATTTTAAATATATTATCATCACAATCAAAACTACCATCGGGCTCATCGGTACGAACTGCTATGGCAATGGTTGTACCACCTGTAACGGTAATTCCTCCGTTACTATCAATGGCATCATTAAGCGTGGCGTAAACATAAATATTTCCTCCATTAATATATATGTTGTCACCCGCATTAAGACCGTCATCGTATGAATTGATGCTAATTGTACCGTCATTTATGGTCATTATTCCTTTAGATTCTATACCTTCACCTTCAGAAGTCTTTATCACAAAATCACCTCCATTTATAGTTACATTAGGTGTAATAGTATCATCTGGCTCATCCTCATCGTCAATGTCATATGATGCTGCAATGCCATCATCTACGGCATTGATATTGAATGTTCCATTGTTGATTATTATATACCCTTCATTACAATCCATACCGTCGCTATCTGCTGTTAAATTAAGCATACCGCCATCTACAATGATGTAATCGTTAGTATGGATACCATCAGAAGCCGCTTGAGATACCGTAATTGTTCCACTAATTACCCTAATATAATCATCACTTGCAATACCATGCTTGTAATTTCCTACCACATTTAGAGCTCCTGATCCGCTAAAAACCAATTGCCCTTCGCTAAAAAAGGCTGCTTTTGCGTCTTCATCATCAGGAATATTGCTATAACTGGTTGCATCAGTTAAATTGTTTGTACCTTCTAATTCAACAAAAATTGTTTTTTTTGATTGGATATTAATGGCCGGACCATCGGTATTGGTAATACTTAAATCATTTAATGATAATTTGAATTTTTTATCACTATAAACTTTTAACATACCATCGGTTGTTATACCTGATATTTCATAAGCCACTTTTGAGATAGATGAATTAATGGTCACATCAGCTCCATCCTGTGTAATTACCACATCATCAGGAACGGGGTTTGTGATGGTTGCTGATGTATTTGAAAATACAATTTGAACTGTATTTTCAAAAGTAGCATTTTCTACTAAATCATCTTCATCGGCACCTGTGTTATTGATATCTCCTTCAGCCGTGCCAGATTTATTTGTATTTGCTATTAGTATATCTTCTGATGTTGATACAATATCATCTTCATCTTCATCACAACTTGTTATTGCTAAAAATAACACAGTTACGAAAATTAAGCTTAATAATTTTGTTGTCGTTTTCATGTCTTTATTTTCTTAGTATTATATTATTTATTACTAATTAATGGCACAAAGAAAGTATAGCGAATGTTCACTGAAAAAAGCAATCATTGTTTAGGACTTTTTCATCTACCAATTGGGCATAAACATCAACGAACTTTAGTAATAAGATTGGGTTAAAAATATAGAAATTGAACTCTTTAGAAGTATTATAAATTAAAAGGATCGACCTAAAAAATAGACCGATCCTTTCTAACTAACTCAAATGAATATGAAAAAAACTTATTTGTAAATATCTTAAGCAGACCAACTGTTAAAAGGTTGTTTTTCAAATTGCATGGTTCCATCATCCCCTTTAAATATATTGATCCAGGCCTCCCAATTTTCAGGATCCATTTCAGGATAATCCAAACGATAATGACTACATCTACTTTCTTTTCGCATTAAGGATGCCTTTAGTTTCATTTCTGCACTTACAATCATATTAGCAGTTTCATGAGCTAATCTCAGTTCGTGCATATTTGCAGCTCTAAGCATGGGCATATGGTGATCTCTTAACTCTTCTACATAAGCTAAGGCCGCCTTTAACATATTCTCTTTCTTAATGTACAATACAAAGTTAGGTATTACAATACCTTGCAACGTTTGTGTTACCCAAGCGGGACTATAACCAGCTTCTCTTTTTAAAGGAGCTAAAATTTCCTCCTGTATTTCCTCAATTTTTGATGTTGAAATATGTGAAATTTCAACGTTCTTACAATAGTTGGCCGCTGCTTCTCCTGCAACGCCGCCCTGAACTGCAGATCCTGACAATGATGAACCAATCTGCGTATAGATACCCCCGGACATATAAGAACCTAAGGCATCACCTGCGGCGTATAGCCCAGGAATATTTGATTCGCATTGATCATTAATAGGCACCAAGCCTTCAGATTTATGTATAGCCATGCCGGCTGAAGATCCTCCCACAATACTTCCTCCCATTCCAGGAGGTGCTCCATCTCCATGACCTCCTTTTGGCGGTTTTCTATCTCCATTATCAGGTGGTTTTGAATTTTGACGACTAAATTCTTCAGGGACAAAAGGTCCACCACTAACTTCAGTCTTTTCTCCAGACCCCGGAGGTCCCATTTTTAGAGGACTTCCATTTGTATAAGCAACATAATTCATATCAACTCCTAAATCATGGTGCACTTCTATACCTGTGGTGCCGGGTTTTTGTTCGAACATGTCTCCCCAACCATCATAACAAGCAGCTGCATTTTTAGCTTTTCCAGGATGCCCATCATTCCATTCTTTACCAGTAACTTTGGCACCAATATTATAAGCCATTACAGTACCATCATGCGTAAGATCACAGATTGGGAAACCATTGGGTTTAAAACCACCCGACCCAGTACATAAAATGATACTTTTAGCTTCATAAATAATGACTTTTTCTTTATCTATACTAAAACCTGCTGCTCCAACAAGTTTATTATTTTCTTTAACTAAATGTGTTATGGTAACACGCTCTTGAATTGGAATATTACGTTCTTCAATAGGTTTGCTAAAACTTTTATTATATAGCGTAGAATCGAAAAACCCCCATTCTTTGAGTTCGTTTACCCTAGCCAATGAATGTTCTGCCATTTGCCTTGTATAAACAGGATTGTTAGTGCCTAAAGCTGAACGCGAAACTGCTGCAACAAATTCATCAATGCTCAATGTTTCTTTGGCCGGGTCATAAGCAAAAATCCCTTTTGCAAAAGGGGTTAGACCAGATGAGCCTAGTCTTCCTTTTGAAACCATCAACACTTTGGCCCCAGCATCATGTGCTTTAACTGCAGCGAACAATCCTGCCATACCACTTCCTATCACCAGAACTTCTGTTTTGAACGTATCAAGACCTAAAGCATCTATATCTACTTTTGGATTATTTGTTTCCCAATCTAGATGTAATCCTAAGGAGGCTACAGCGGCGGCACCAGCAGCACCTCCTGCCAATGCTATAAAACTTCGACGTGATATACTATTCTTTCTTTTTGATTCAGTCATTTTTTATCACTTTTTTGGTAGATTTAAAAAGGTAGATTCTCAATAGATAAAATATTCCGCTTGCAACAACAATTAAATAATAAATTGAAAATGAAGTACTATTATAACGTCCTATGTTGATAACATGTGACGTTGCAGTTATAATAAAAAGCATGGCCAAATAACCGTGAACTTTTCTCCAAGTTCTATATTGTAAATGCAGTTTAAACCTAAAGAAGGAGGTTATTAAAATAATAAGCATAATCATATAGGCAACCATGCCCAAAACAATGCCCAAACTATTAAAACTAGTAAGCAAAATTGTAAATGCTTCAAACGGCGTTTTAGTGTTGTCAAAAAATTTCGGAAGAATTATAAAAAAAGGATGTGCCATAATAATGATAATAAACACATAACCTATGAATTTGTGTATTTTAAGTACACTAGACATTTTTATTTGTTTTACCAGAATTTTATTTGTTCTTGTTAAAAAGAATTGTCCCAATAACAGACTAAAGGTTAAAATGATGATTAGCGATAACAATTCCTTAAATACCGACCGTTTAGGAAATTCACCTAAAGCCCAAAGCAATAAAGGTACACCGACAAATACCAAGATAAGTGGTAATAATTTGTATATTTTACTTTCCTTATTCATAATTAACCCCATGATACAATTACTGGTATTGATTTTTCAGGCGAAATAGTGATAGCGTCAACTGGACAATACATACGGCATAAATGACAAATCTGGCAATCTTCCGGATATAAAATCTCCGCTTTTTTTGTGTCTCGATTCAGTCTAATAACATCGGTAGGGCAGCTTTTTATGCATTCTTCACATCCTATACAACCGTTAATACTTACTATAGACATTTCTCTTCCTTTTGATTTACACTATAAAGAAAAGACCTCTAAATTTCATTTAAAAGTAAAATCAATGATGGGGGCTATTTTATCTATGAATTGTAAGATTTTTTAAATAAGCAATTTGCTTTTAAAGCATTAGAAAATGTTCCCTTTTAAAATAACAGAGACACAATAAAAACAATCACGGGATTCTTGAAATAAATTCTGGCGTGTTTTTAATAGGTCGTTATATCCATTCTATATTCTTTCTTGAGCAACTATTAGTGCAGTCATTTATTTTAAATACTCATATTTAAATTCAGAAAAAGAAATAAATATGATTATTTATTGAAGTTATTTATAATATAAACAGTTTTAAAACAGGCTATTTATTAAAGAAGTATTCAAAATTCAAGTTTTAATACCACAATTAAAGCTCAATAATACATAAATAATACATTTTTTAAATAAAAAAAACTTAAGTATTTGATAAACATATTGTTGAGGCTTAATATAGTGGGCAAGGAGGATTAACTTCATTGATCACTAGGAAGACCGCTACTACAAATACAATCCCTTTTAAAGCTATCGCTTTTAATGGGATTTTTTATTTCTCTCCTGCTTTGTAAAGCGAGATTATCGTTTAGATGGGATTAACTGCGTAGATCCCTAGTAAGACCACTTCTGCAAATACAATCCTTTTAAAAGCTATCGCTTTTAATTGTGATTTTTGTTTTCTCAGCTTTGCAAAGCGAGCTTTGCACTCTGAAAAAACAAAAATCCCGCAACAGCTATGCTGTTGCGGGATTGTGATTGATGTGGGCAATGAGAGAACAACCAAAATTTAAAGATTTGAGCATTCAAAAGGGCTTCCAAAGGGTCGAAAAAATAGGACTCCCGAATTCCTCCCGATTGTAAAAACTTTAACATACTTTAACATTTAAAATATCATTTAATGGCAAAAAGTCTCTTTAATTATTAAAATAAATTAATATCGTGGACAATTTTTTGAGTTCCATAAAAAGATATTATTTACCATACTTTACTATCAAAGTTTGTGAATACTTCTTATCCGTTAATATAAAAATGTTGTGAACACAATAGTGTCAATAAAATTGATGATTTTCATTTAAGGCTTGTTGAACTGGAAATTAAGCTGATTAGCTTTTGAAATAATTATATAAAATAGGCTTATTCTACAGAAAACGTATTTCTCAATTATGAGAAATTTACTCTTCAACTTTTTAAGTTAAGTTAAAGGCAATTTATAACTACCAGTTAAAAAATAATATAAGAAATAGTGTTTATGGGTATATTGACTAAAGACTGTATCAACCCTTCAACTGACTTGTTATTTCTTTAAAAGAATTCATAACTAAACCAACATCTACCGAATAAGAAATATATTGTACTCCAATATCTTTCCACATCTTTGCTTTTTCTGGAGACTCAGTAAAAGTCCCAATAAACTTGCCATACTTTTTAGCTATTTCTACAGCACCTTTCATCGCATTAACTACTTTAGGGTCATTAACCTGACCAGGAACTCCACAAGACTGAGATAAGTCATAAGGCCCCAAGAAGATCACATCAATCCCATCTACTTGTGCAATTTCCTCTAAGTTGTTAATACCTTCCATTCCTTCAATATGAATAATGGTAGTAATATCATCATTTGCTTTTCCAAAATGATCTGGAGCACTAATGTTTGTATATTCTGCTGCTCTTACATAACGACACATCCCTCTTTCTCCCTTAGGATAAAACTTAGTAGCCCTTACTACCTTTTCAGCATCAGCTTTTTTACATATTTGAGGTATTTGAATGCACTTAGCACCAACATCTAAGGTTCTAAGAATTAGTGTCTCAGAATTTTCTGTAACCCGCACAACTGGAGTAATTCCTCTAGCTTCAGCAGCTCTAATCATATTCTGAAGCGATTCAATACTGAAAGGACCATGTTCCATATCAATAATTACAAAGTCAAAACCACTTAATGCAGCGATTTCTACAATTGCAGGATCTTGAATTTTACAAAAAGGGCCAAATACCGTTTTACCCTCCTTTAAACTATTTTGTAATACATTTTTACTCATAATTATAATGCTGAAGTTACACGTTTTTTAACTAAATAATCTTCTAAAGCGAGATGAGAACAGTCATGTCCAAGACCACTATTTTTAAATCCACCATGTGGTAAATAAATAGCATATTTTACACCATTAATTTGAATTTCTCCAAATTCTAGATCTTCTGTAAATCTTTCAATTCTCTTGTTATTATTTGTAAAAATGTAAGAAGCTAAACCAAATTCTGTGTCATTTGCTAATTCTAAAACCTCATCATCAGTATCAAAAGGCATTACACCTGCTACTGGTCCAAAAATTTCTTCTCTAAACAATTTCATCTCTGTTGTAGTGCCTGAAACTATTGTTGGTTGAAACCAGTTTCCTCCTTCAGGTAATTCCTCAGGTATCTTACCTCCATATTCTAATGTAGCACCTTTACTTACAGCATCTTCTATTAATTCAAACATTCTATCTCTAGCATCTCTAGATGCTAAGGGCCCCATAAAAACATCTTGATTTTCTTTAACACCAAAACCTATTTTTAATTCTGAAGCTCTTTTTACATACGCTTTTAAAAACTTATCATAGATACTTTTGTGAACAAAAATTCTATTTGCAGCCACACAAATTTGACCTGTATTACCGAATTTCAATCCAATTGCAAGTTCTAGAGCTAAATCTAAATCTGCATCCTCAAAAACAATAAAAGGAGCATTTCCTCCTAATTCCATTCCTAATTTTTTGATTGAAGTTGTACTATCAGCAATTATTCTTTGACCCGTTTGTGTAGAGCCAATCATAGTAATTACTGCTGGTATTTTACTTGTAGTCATTGGTGTTGCAACTTCTCTACTAGAACCTGCTAAAATAGTAACAACTCCTGCCGGAAAATTGATACTATGTAAAATTTCACCAACCATATAGGCTGATAATGGTGCTAATGTGGACGGTTTTATGATTAAAGAACAACCAGAAGCTAATGCTGGCCCTATTTTATAACCAACATTTAATAACGGAAAGTTCCATGCTAAATAAGCTAAGGCCACTCCTGCTGGTTTAGAAATCATTTTATGCGTATGTGTTCCTTCATAATCAGGAATCTGTTCTTCCCTCATATTTTTCATTGCATTAGGATACCATTCTAATGCTTCTGTAAGTCTTAAAATATCTTCTTCAGAACCTGCATAGGTTTTTCCCATTTCATGCACCATGGCATTTCTTAACTCGTCTTCTTTTTCTAAAATCGCATCACGCAATTTAAGCATCCATACTGTTCTTTCTTCTAATGAAAGTTTAGACCAAAATTTAAAACCTTTTTGTGATGATATCAATGCTTTTTCGGCATCTGGTTTTCCCGCTTTAGCTACCTGTGCAATTACTTCTCCTGTTGCAGGGCAAATAACATCTTCTCTTTCCCCACTAACCGCATCAACTAATTGACCATCAATGTATAATTTTTTATACCCGAAATTTTGAGTTTTCATTCGTTTTTTATTTTAATATTTTTCAATTACATCTTGTTTAGATGTTTCACAGATTGCATACTTACGTAAAACTTCCTCATCTATATCAATACCTAATCCTGGCCTATTAGGAACTTCTAACATACCATCTTTCATCTTTAATTTTGGGAACGATAAATTGTCTCTTAAACCATTTTCTGTTTGATCAAATTCCATCAAAAAATCGGGTTGATACATTCTTCCAGGAATAGATTCTATATTCGCTATAAAATGCAAAGCTACATGCAAGCCAATTGAAGTACCCCATGTGTGAGGTATTAAATCAATACCATTTGTACTTGCTAAAGCTGCTATTCTTTTTGCTTCAGTTAAACCTCCACTTGCACAAATATCTGGCTGAAGAATGTCTACTGATTTATTTTTGATTAACTCATTAAAGCCAAATCTTAAATATTCACATTCGCCACCAGCTATAGGAATACTTGTTCGTTGTCTTAACTCGTTATATTGTTCATAAAACTCAGGTGAAATTGGCTCTTCAAACCAAGCGATATCATATTTTTCTATTTTTCTTAAAAGTTCAACGGCTTCTCTAAACGTATAGGCATGATTAGAATCGACCATAAGTTGTATATCTGGCCCTATAGTTTCTCTAATTAATTTAACATTAGCTACATCTTGTTTAATACCAAGACCAACTTTCATTTTTATAGCTTTATATCCTTGAGAAACATAAAGTTTAGCTTCTTCAACAAAACCATCCGAAAAATCGTTATGATTTGTAAAATATAAACCTGTTGCATAGGGTTGTATTTTTTTTCTATGAGCTCCACCTAATAAAGTTGAAACAGGAAGATTTAAAATTTTACCTTTTAAATCCCAAATAGCAATATCAATTGCACTTAAAGAGGCCATGTATACACCACGTCTAGAAAAATCTAAGGTCTTTCGGTACATTTTGTTCCAAATGACTTCATTTTCTAACGGGTTTTCACCAATAACGGTGGGTTTTAAAAGTTTAATACCAGCTTGTACCATTGTTGCAGGACCATAAGCTTCGCCCCAACCATACTGGCCATTAGATGCTGTTACTTTAACAATACATATACACCGTTCGGAATATTCCCATTGCGAAAAGAAAAAACTTTTTGATAGTGTGTCTTTAAGGACAAATGCTTCTATTTTTTCAATTGTCATAATTATAATCTTTATTAATGCAGCCTTTATTAAGCAAACAATTAACCTTTAATTTTAAGAAATAAAATTAACCATTTCTTACTCGTTAATATTCACAATTTTATCTTAAACTAATCATATATTACCCCTTTTATCATCTTAAAAAATCAATGAATTAAGGTATTAGACTAAAGGTTTTATCAAAATGAGGCATACTATCTTTTCTCCATTCTATGCCTGTTTTTTCATCGTGAAACCATTTTGGTTGCATATGTGTTTTACTCCATTCTTCCGTCTTTAACACGAGTTCCTTTAAGATGTCAGGATGACTATCACTTAGGTCATTTTTTTCAGCTAAATCTTCATCTATATTAAATAATTGCCAAGGTTTTTGCTCAACTTTTAATGCTTTCCATTGATTATGCCTTGCACCAACATCGGTATACCCTTCACGATGACGTAAAACATAAATATTCTCATCTTTGTGTGCATTTTTTCCAGCTAAAAAGTCATTCCAAATATCTTTTCCATCTAGCTTTTTTCCTTCAGGAATTTTAGCATTTGCAAGTCCTGCAAAAGTTGGATAAAAATCTAAAGCAGATACGGGATAGTCAAAACGTTTTCCAGCTGGCACTTTATTTGGCCAATGAAAAAACATAGGCACTCTATAACCACCCTCTTGAGTACTGCCTTTACCCTTACTTAAAGGATAATTGGTAGCTCCTTGGGTAGTCTTACCTCCATTATCACTTAAGAAAACAATTAGCGTATTCTCAAACTGTCCCGTTGCCTTTAAGGCCTCTTCAATTTCATTTACACCGCGATCAACAGCATAGACCATGGCAGCATAGGTTCTTCGTTTTTCATCTTTAATAGCTGCAAATTTTTCTAAATCTTCCTTCTTTGCTTCTAAAGGAACATGTGGAGCATTATAAGAAAGGTACAAGAAAAATGGCTTTTCTTTTTTTGACGCATCCTTCACAAACCGAATTGCTTCATGAGATAGTGCATCTGTTAGATATTCGGTTTCACGCACCTCTTTACCATTGTGTTCTAACGGCACTAAATATTCAAAAATAACTTTTACACCTTGCTTTTTTTGTTTTTCATAAGTAGCTAAATACTCCTCTGGAAAATATTTATGTCCACCACCAAGGAATCCGTAAAAATCATCAAAGCCACGATTATTAGGATGATATTGAGGCGTTGAACCGAGATGCCATTTACCCATAACTCCCGTTTCATAACCAGATTCTTGTAAAACCTTACTTATAAATGTTTCATTCAAATCAACACCCTTACCAATGGTCTCACTATTAGGTGGTAAGTTAAATTGGGCCCCAATTTTATGAGAATATCGCCCAGTCATTAAACTAGTTCTACTCGGTCCGCAAAAAGGATGTGCAACATAAGCTGAAGAAAAAATGGTTCCGTCTTTAGCTAATTTGTCTAATGTAGGAGTCTTAATATCTTTTGCTCCATTAAAACCAACATCCGAATACCCCAGATCATCACAAAGTATCACTAAAATATTAGGTCTTTCTACAATTTCATCTTGCTTATCAACTTTCGCTATTTCTTTTGATTTTGGCTGAGAACAGCCACCTATGAATGTAGCAACCCCAATTATAATTAATATAATTTTTTTCATAATCATGTGTTTTTTATTATTTTCCGTATTACTTTTTTTGCCAAACTCTTATATACTCAATTTCAAAATCAACAGCACCATCTTCTCCAACTTCTTCCTTTGAATCTGGAACGCCATGCCATGGAAATGTTTCTTGATCAAACCAGATTTTTACCGGTTTTGTAATCACAAAATTATCCTCAGGTCCATTACCTCCATTATTATTTTTTACATCGTCATGGGCATTTATTGTTTCTTTTGAAACATTACGAAACAACTTGCCATCAATATAAATTGCAACCCCTTCTTCACTCCATTCATATCCATAAATATGAAAATCATCAGCTACTCTAAATCCTAAATCGTGATATTCTGTATACGTAGTTTTACCTCCACCTGTAGAAGACCAATCATGAATAGACCACCACAATTCTCGTTCTTTTCCGTTGGCTTCTTTTTCTGCTTGTTTATGATCTCCAAACATTTCGAAAAAATCAAATTCAGAACCATTTCCTGTTGCCCAAAACGAACTTGTAACTTCAGCATCAGCGGCTTTGCTTTTTACTTCAATATACCCATACAGCAGATCCTTTTTTGTAATTACCGCTGCAGTAGTAATATTTTCATATGGATCTCCATCTTTATCAACTTTAGGGTTAAAATTATAATTGGGTTGCCATCTGGTTTCTAACTTCAATTTCCCATCTTCTAATTTTACATTTTCTGTTGAAAACTGAGAGGGAGCTCTCCCTTTAAAATTAGATTGAAAGACTCCATTTCTTCCCTGAATTAACCATTTTGATTCATCTAATTGGACAGCATCAAACTCATCACTTAATGCTTCTAAGTATTTCCAATTTCCATTATTAGATAGATCAGAAGCGGGTTCAAACTTATTTTTTATCACTGTATCAATCTTATTCTGATGCTCACTTTTTTCGCATGAAAGAAAAAACAGTACCAGAATAAAAACCGCAATAGTTGTGCTTTTCATTTCTAGTGTTTATTACGGATTTACATTGGCCATATTACCTTTCCAACCTTTATTAAATTGTTCCAAAAGTTTTGCAACAAGTTCTGGGTTTTCATCCGCTATATTCTTCGTTTCATTAGGGTCATTTTTATGGTCATAAAGCTCAAAAAATACGGGTTCTGCAGCTGGGTCTCTATAATCTCTCCATACCATAAAACGATATTGTTCTGTTCGCATAGTGTACCCCATTAAATAATTTTCAAACAAGTCTCTATCCCATTTATCACCTTGTTGTTTTTTTATTTTTCCTTCAACCTCTTCAATTAAAGGTCCGAAATAAGTTTCTCTCATACCTTTTGACAATGGGTTTGCAGCCCATTCACGTAATGCCGGTGTTGGAAATTGGGTAAAAGCTGCTGGTTTCCACTCCTTATTAGGATTAGTTAATAACGGAACAAAGCTTTGCCCTTCTAAATGTTCTGGCAATGGAAGACCTGCCAATTCTGTAATGGTAGGATAGATATCAACAAGCTCTACCAAGGCATTAGATTTTGCACCCCGTACCGATTTTGACATATCTGGTGTCCATATTATTAATGGAACACGTGTGGCAATTTCATAATTAGTTGCTTTACCCCAAATACCCATATCTCCTAAATGCCATCCGTGATCACTCCAAACAATTATTATCGTATTATCACGAACGCCAGCTTCATCTAAAGCATTTATCATTTTTCCTATTTGAGCATCGACATAACTTACACTAGCCAAATAAGCATGTTTTAAAGTTCTTGCCATCTCATCACTTATTGGCCCTTTTTTAGGAATACCATATCTTGCTCTTAATTCAAATGATGGATGAAGTCCCATTGCTGCACCATCTTCAGGTCCAGAAGTTTGTGTTGCCAATTTAATATCATCAGGGTTATACATATCCCAATATTTTTTTGGTGCCAACCAATCTAAATGTGGTTTTTTCATCCCCATTCCTAAAAAAAATGGTTTATCAGGATTTTCAGCTAACATATCCTTTAGAGTTACTATGGCCAACTCTGCATTATATCCGTCTTCGTAAAACGTATCTAACACATCTGCTTTTTCATAAGCAGGTCCTTTACCCAGACCATTTCTAGGTGCATTTTTACCATATTTTTCTATTACCTCAGCCGTACTTTTTCTGAAAAGTTCTTGATTTTCAGGAAGAGCATACCCTCCAGGCGTTTTACTTTTTTCTATAGTCATTTTATCATATGCAGGCTCTCTACTCCATGATAATTTGGCATCGCCATACTTTTCGTTATGGTAAATTTTCCCTGTGCTGGTTGTTTCATAACCATTGGCCCAAAAATATTGAGGTAAGGTTAAAATATCTGGGTTAAGATCTCTGAAATAAGTAAAATTCTCTATTACTTTAATAGTTTCAGGCCTTGCCCCTGTCATTAAACTAGCTCTTGAAGGGCTACAAATAGGCTCTTGACAATACGCATTGTTAAACAACAACCCTTGGCTCGCTAATTTATCTAAATTTGGAGTTATGGCTATCTCAGAACCATATGCTCCTATTTCGGGCCTCAAATCATCAATAGCAAGAAATAAAATGTTAGGTTTTTTATTCGGTTCTTCTTCCGCAACTTCTTTAGTTTTACAACTAACAATTAACACAAGTAGAAAAAGGATATTTACGATTCTCATATTATTTAGTTTAATTAATTTATATTAACACTACTGTATTTTCAAATTTACTTCATCAAGATTATGTTCATTAGAATTGCTATCTTTAATTAAAATAATAGCTTTAGAAGCATTCTTGTGTTTTTCTAACGTATAACTAACCCTGAAAGCACTTAAAGGATTTACCTTTTGGAGAAATATATCTTTAATAATACTATTTGACTTATCCATTAAACGAACTACTGCATCTCCTTCATAAAAAACACCATAACTTCCCTTTAATTTATTGATTTTAGTATCAAAACTTAATTTATTTGTGATAACACCTGTTTCATTTACGTCAAGAACAGGCAATGAAGAAACTTTTGCAGCTCCATGAATTTCTTTATAGTCAAAACTTTTACCTGGTTGGAGCGTATACAAGGGCGTTTTTACTTCAGTTTCAAGATAGCCTGTTTCCATACCACTCATAAATATGGATACATTTAAACCATGGTCATATTCCAATGAAGGATTATAGGGTTCTAAAATTTTAGCAAAGACTGTGTTATTAATTTTATTTACATAGCATACCCAAGACTTTGATGAGATTATATGAAATCCACTCATTAAATAATAATCATAATGCATTTCAAAAACTCCAGGTGCAACTTCACCCGTCCAGTTGGTACCATTATTATAAAAACGTTTTACATCTTCTGGGTTATTTTTATCAATAGGCATTCTGTTCCTGTTTACATACCTCCATCTCGAATCAGCCGTGCCCATAATTTCGTACTGCTTATCATTTGGAAGTTTATATTTTTTATCGAAAGGAACATAGGCTAAAAAATTTTCGCCGTCTTCTAATTCTGGTTTACTACGAGAAACATGTTGACTAGACGTCATAATTCCTCTTTTTATCGTCTTATCTCCTGCGTTTTTTAGCGTGTGGTTGATATAAACCAAACTACTATTCGGTTTAATATATAGACTTCTACTATATTGCAATTGTTCATCAATTGTAGCTGGTTGATTAAATAATTTCGTTTTGCCGTTATAGGTTGGAACAGGTAAGTTTTGAATACCAGAAGTTACTTTTATACTTTTATAACCTTCAGCATTGGTAGTTATTTCTGCATTATAAGGACTATCACCAATAATTGCAGGCGGTGGCCAACGTTGCGTTTTATCTCCATTACTATTGATAGCACAATTTTCTATCGGTAAGGGTACCAATCTATAACCACCAAAATTTCGCCATTCGTTTTTCTTTACTAAATCTGTTGGAGCAAAAGACTTACCAAACATCTTGGGATTTAACCATAATGATGGAACGTCTCCTAAATTATATTCAAGAATTCTTCCAGCAGCCTTAGGCACAACCGCTATACTTATGTATTTGTTTTTTGCTACAAAAACACTATCCCATTGCCAATTATTATAATTCTTTTCAACTGAAACCGTAGCTTGCTGAGCTACACAACAATTGATAATTATTAAACTGAAAATAGTAAATAGAATATTTTTCATTATAGAACTCTTTTTAAGTACCCAAATGTAAATCAGATTTACTCGAAATGACTTATTAATTTTACCTCTAAAGCGTACTATATTAACCTTAACTTAAAATAATTATTCTTTGGATTTTACCTGAAGTTTTGCTTGAATTTCTTCAATGGTTAAATTTTTTGTTTCTGGCAAATACTTAAATAGTATCAGCAAGCCTATAAATACTAGTCCTCCGTAAAACAAAAATATGGTACTTGCCCCCATATTTGCGAGTTGCCAGGGAAAGAAAAATTGAGTTAGTGCACTGATAGTACTAGAAAGTAAAGCGAAAAATGGTATGGCTATACCCCTTAAAGAAATTGGAAAAATTTCAGACAACAGCACCCACATTATCGGTCCGACAGAAAAATGAAATGCTGCAATAAAACTTAAAATTCCTATCAAGATTAATGTGGCGTTTAATACGGCAGACTTCTGTAAAAACACACTCGAATTATCTCGTGCAGAAATCTCGCCCATCACACTTTTAATCGCTTCTTTAAATTCAATATCTGTGGCAAATTGTTTGCCTACCAAAGTGGTTAGTTTATTTACATCCTGAATATCTTGCATTTCTGCAATAGCTTCATTAGTAACTTCATATTTTGCAGTACCAAATCCGTAAGCACAAACTCCTAAGCTTAAAATAACCCAAATCAATCCCCAAATCATCATAGGTCGTCTACCCATTTTATCTATCAATACTAATGATAAAATAGTAAAAATTACACTCACTAATCCTATCCAAATGGCCTGCTCAAATGCGGCATTTTGACCTAAACCTAACTGCTCCATCACGGTTGGTGCGTAAGTTAGTACGGCATTGATACCTGTCGATTGCTGAACGATAGCCATGGTAAAGGCCACGATAGCCACAATACGCATTTTTTTACCGAAGATCTCTTTTAATTGGGTTCCAACTGACCTGTCTTGATTACTATTTTCAACACTTTCTTTCATTTCAGCAACATGTGCTTCAATTTCACTTTCTGGAATAACTTTGGCTAAGGTTAATTTTGCTTCATTGTACTTCCCTTTGTAAACTAACCAGGCCGGACTTCGAGGTACCATATATAATAATCCTAACCATATTAAAGCTGGAACAATTTCAATACCTAGCATCCATCGCCAAGTATATTCTCGTAAACCCCATGTTGTAACCCACTCTGCATTAGAATTGGTAGTTTGTAACAACCAATAATTTATAAAATAAGCTGCGGTTAAACCAATTACGATATTTATTTGGGTCATAGACACTAACTTCCCTCGCCATTCTGCTGGTGCTATTTCACCAATATACATGGCTGCTAATGTAATGGAACTGAAAGCCAATCCTCCAAGAAAACGTGCCGCAAACAAGGTTGCAAATGAAGGTGCAAAGGCAGAGCCCAACGCTGAAATTAAGTACATGGCAGCAATAATTTTTAATGTTGCTTTTCTCCCATATTTGTTACTAGACCAAGCAGCAAGTGGCAATGCTACCAATACACCAATACCTGGTCCAAAACCTAAAGCTCCTACCTGCCAAGGGTTTAAATTAAATTCAGCTGTAATGAATTTAAATGCTCCCGAAATTAATGCGGCATCAAGACCAAACACAAAACCTCCCATAGCAACGATGGTAGAATATGTAAAGGCATTTCTTTTGAATGAACTCATAGTGATTGATGTTTAGTTAGTTTGTTTTTAGATTGATTAAATCCCAATCTTAATCTTTTTATTTACTGATGAAATTGTCTTATTTTCAGTTTCACCGTTTGTCCAAGTTACTTTCACCTTAATTGTCTTGCACTTACTTAGACCAAAATTCACAAAATTATTATGACTTAGCGAATATGAAGCTCCAGTGCTACCAACACGTTGAATTTGATGATTTCCACATGACTCAATTTCAACTAAAGCACCTAAGGCAGATGCTTTTTCGGTTTTAGAATTACCAACCTCAACCGTTATATAATTATTATCTTTTGCTGCAGATAATTCATTTTTAAACAAATGCCATTTGCCGCGTTCGTTACCTAGTACAACATCTACTTTTCCATCTTGGTTATAATCAAATGTTTCAACTGCCATACCAATGGCTCCTAATTCTGGAGAAATAACATTATGTTTTTCCAATTTTTTAAACCCTGAATCTTTTGAATTTAAATATATAATGGACGCGTTAGCGTGAATTAAATCACCTCGCTTAACTACAAGTAAATCTTGAAATCCGTTATTGTCAAAATCTGCAACACTAACAGCCATTGTATGCTCTTTATTTGACAAACCAAATTCCTTAGTAACATTTTTAAATCGCTTTCCTGTATTTTCTAATAGAATATCATTGAAGCCTTCAGGATGTTTTCCGTCTGGATAATTCTCTACACCATGAACAACTCCAGTGGCAGGAGCCCAAAGAAAACCTGCTATTCGCCATTTTCTATTGCCCACATAACCAATATACCAACCTTTTTTTTCACTATAATCTGCATTATCTGGAAAACCAAGTGCATCACTATTAACCAATCTAATATTTTTACCTGAATGGGTTTCACCTTCAAACTCATAATCATAAGAAGCCTCTCCAATAAAATATGTATCATTATTTGGCCATTGCGATTGGAAATTTTCTAAATTTAAAACATCTCCTACTTCCAAGTCTTCTAACTGAAAAGCACCACGTTTGGTAAAAAAACCAAGAGTCTTGGATTCTTTATCAAAAAAAGTTTCACCAATTGCGAACTCATTACCTCGAGTAATGAATAAATCAAAATCGCCATCATTATCAAAATCAATTTCAGCAATAGCGGTAACATCTTCAATTTTTTCAGGAAATAGTTTATTCGATACATCTTCAAACGACAAATCTCCATTTCCTGAGTAGGCCTTTAATGGACCATTACCATATAAGATAATATCAAAATTATTGTCACCGTTAAAATCAGTAACTAAGGTTTTTTGACCATTCATTTTTATTGCAGGCAATGTTGAATGCAGAATTAATTGCCCTTTGCCGTTATTTTCATATATATAATTTTCACTTTCTCCTTTTTTAGTAGCATCCGGAAAAGCAAAGTTTAGTAAGTCTAAATCACCATCGTTATCACCATCAATAAATGCAACTGTACGACCTCGCATCATTGCTAAAGGCTCTTTAAAATCGCCTAATTCAATAAAATTACGATCTTTAGTAACTCGAAATATCTTAGAATTTCTAGCATTACTACCAGAGCCTCCACCACGTGACATGATAATTTCTAAATTACCATCTTTATCAAAATCACCTACAGAAATACCATGTAAATCTCCCATAATAATATCATATGGATTAGTGAATTTACCGTTGTTATTCCATTGCATTTGCACTGCATAACCATGATCATTTATAAGTAAATCTAGATGCCCGTCTTGATCTAAATCTGCAATTACAGGTGAGTCCCATTTACGCAAGTCTTTTTCTTGTCTTGGAAATTCTTTAAAAACTTCGGTAAAAGTGTTTTTTAGTACATTCGTTTGTGCAGTAAGGCAAACTTGGATTAACAGGAGCATTAAAACACTACAAACGCTACTCTTTTTCGATATTGTAATATTGCTTATTAAGTACATAAAAGTGTATTTTATTATTAATTATTCCAAACGATTGGCATAAAAACAGTCATTTCTGCTTGCCCTCTATTACTCCAAGCGAAATAAGGAACAAGTTGTGTTTTATGAGATTTCCAAGATGGTTTTTTAACCGCCTGATACATATCATCTTTCTTATCTTCTCTAATTAAAAGTTCTGTATTAATTACAGTTACGCCCTCTAAAAAACCATCCTTATGCACTGCTTCAAATTGATCATTACCATTAAAATACACATCTAAGATTGATGTATCTTTAGGTAAATCTGGAGTTTCTATACAATATACAATTGGACCTCTTTTTACAGCCACTTGGTTTCTTACTTCTTCTATTCTATTATGACCTTCAATTAAAGTCACTTCCATGGGCATATCTAAGGTAATAGTATCGCCAGCCTTCCAAGCTCTACTTATAGTTGCGAAAGTTCCTGGTTTCACATCAACGTTTACCTCTTTTTCATTTATTTCTAATGTGCTACCAACAGCCCATTTTGGAATTCTAACTTTGATTTCAAAAGCGGAATCTTTACATGCATCAATTGTAATTTTTACCAAACCTTTCCAAGGATACTCTGTATCTTGAGATAGTTTTATTACAGAACCATCTAATAGTGTTGTATCTAAATTATTTGCTCCAAATAACACCACAGCAACTCCATTTTCAGATAAATTATAAGCCCACCCCGAACTTTTACATATTGTTCTTACTAAGTTTGGTGGACAACAAAAACATTCTAAATAGGGTTGTCTTACAGGACTTTCTGTTACATCTGCATGTGCATCATAATCTCTGGTATCATTAACCATTCGTAAAGGGTTTGAATAGAAATACTCTTTTCCTTCTAAACTAATACCTGACAAACCACTGTTATACAATACCAATTCAATAATATCTGCATATCTAGATTCTCCGTAAATCCCCATCATTCTGCTACTAAACATAGCATTACAAAGGTTGGCACAGGTTTCATTATATGCTGTCATGTTTGGCATCATATACGCATCGATAAAACCTTCTTCAATCATATCTAAACTAGTTGACGCACCATAATGTGCTTGGCCAACAGCACCAGTTACATACATTTTTTTACCTGTAACATTTTCCCATAACTTATCTAATGCATCGATTAAGGCTTTCTCTCCAGTTTCAGCATAAACATCAGCTGCACCTGCATAATAATACAAAGCTAACACCGCATGCCCCACGGCCTCCTTAGACTCTCTTAATGGTGTTCTTTCTTGCACCATATCACCAATAGGATAACCTTCAGTTGTATCATCGTGTTTTATTTCAAAGGTTCCCCTTCTATTAATAAATTTTTCAGCTAGCTTTAAATACCTTTTATCTCTTGTAGTTCTGTACAGCTCTACCAAGCCCATTATTTGCGTTTGATTAAATCCAAAACGCTGATAATGCTTGGTATCTGGCATAAAATATGTATATAACAAATCAGCCGCTTTAATAGCAATATTCAAGAAGTTGGGCTGTCCCGTTAAACGATAATGTACAGTACCGGCAATAAACAAATGTCCATAATTGTACATTTCATGGTATTTTCTGTTCTCAAAGCGGTCTACACCTTTTGTGATTTGAACATACGTATGTATATACCCATCATCCTCTTGAGCTTTACCAATAATTTCGATGTATTCATCTAATTCTTTTAATAAAGAAGCATTTTTAGTCAAGCCATATATGTACATTTTGGCTTCCATAAATTTATAGAAGTCACCATCATGCCAAAAAAAACCTTTATGTTCGCCTTCTTTTTCTCCAGCAGCTATTTTAAAGTTGTTTAATCCATGACCAATGTCACCACACAATAAATCTCCCATGTATGGAAGCATTTTTTCTTCAGCATTCTTAACTTTTTCTGACCAAAAACCTGAAGTCCATTTACAATCGCCAAAATTGATACTTTTTAATTTTACAAACGGGCTTTCTGAAGTGTTTGTAATTGCCTTATTATGAAGTTTTGAAACTGTGCTCATCAATGTATATTCTTAATGTTTAACTTTTTTTATGGCTATATCATCCATAAATAATTTTGCCGCCTTCGTTTTAGGGAGGTCGCTTTTCCTAATTTCTAAAGTTAAAGAATCATCAAATTCAGATGCCTTTGCTCTTGAAATTTTTTGCTCTACGGTAACCCATTGTCTTCGCGGTAATTCTTTTAACCCATCGAATACTACTTCAATTTTAGGATTACCTAAAGTTACATGAATTTTATTTGCTACCCGACCTTGATCTAACCAAAGCTTCATAGATAATATAAAATCTCCTGCAGGAAGCCTTAAAGCTCCATCAGGTGATTTTGCTTCTACTTTATCTACCTCTAAATGCTCATTTTTTCCATAGCCTGAAAACCTCAAACTATTTACACCTGTATGATAATCGCCATGAACAATAGCTAAGTATTTTATAGAATCTTCTTTTATTAACCAAAATTTTTGATATTCATTTGGTGTAGAATCTTCTGGCACCATAGTCAACGGCCTTGGATTCTCTTCAAATAAAATTGGACCTTCAAAGCCATAAAATGCTCTATCTTTTGCTAATAAATTATCTGAAGGTTTTTGCCAAACACGCATATAATCAATTTCAAAATCTACAGGTAACTCTTCTTTATGCGGCAAGCCTAACCATTTGAATATTTCTGAATCTAACCATACTTCCATTGGATTATTTAATACCCAATCTGTACCAACATCGTCTTGTGTAAAATGATGTACTTGTTTTCCATCAATAAAAAGCTTTAAAAAATCGATACCCCATTCTGCACCATATACATGAAAATCATCAGCAGTTCTATAGGGTAAATTTTCTGTATGTTGAAATACATTAGTTGGACGTTGTGCTGGCGGACTCCAATCATGGCCTGTCGCTAAATAAGAATCTTCTCTTATATTTCCTTTTTTGTTTTTAGGATTGCCCATTAACTCGTAAACATCTAACTCTTGCTCATAACCAATAGCCCAAAACGCACCTGTAATTGCCGCATTACCTACTTTAGACCTTACCTCCATATATCCATTTAAAAATCTTTTTTTTGTAAGTACTCCTGCCGTAGTAATTGGCAATGGTTTACCTTCGTAAACCCCGTAAGTAGAAGCCCCCATATTACCATCAGCATAGGCTTCTTGTGCAAATTTATAATCTGGTTCCCAAGCCGTTCTTAGTTTCAATTTACCATCTTCTACTATTACATTATGTGGTACAAATTGTGATGGAGCTCTACCTTTCCAGATATAATAATTTCCATTTAAACCTTCTACAAACCATTTTACCGTATCTATTTCGGTACCTTCAAACTCATCACTAACTTCTTCATTTAAAACCCAACCTCCATTATTTTCTTGATCTGAAAATGGCATAGGTGTAGATTGTTCATTGCTATTATTAGTGATACCCTTTTGTTTCTGTGCTGAACAACTCAAATAAGCCATTGTCATTACACCGAACGCTGCTAAAAAGATGTATTTTTTCAAGTTCATAGTTTAGTTTGCTTTTTTAATAACAATATCATCAATAAATAATTTAGCTGCTTTTGTTTTAGGTAAATCTTCTTTACGAATTTCGATCGCTATACCATCATTTTTTGTAGATGCTTCAGTTCTTGAAAACGCAGTTTCCACGTTTATCCATTGTAGTCTAGGCATTTCCTTTAGTCCTGTAAACATTAAATCCGTTTTTGGACTCATTAGTGTAACATGAATAGTATCTGTAATTCTACCTTGATCTAACCAAACTTTAGCTGACAAGTTATAGGTACCTGCGGGTATATTTAAAGCCCCTTCTGGTGTTTTAGCAACTACTTTATCTACATTTAATGAATCATTTTTTCCAAATCCAAAAAATTGTAGACTTTCTACTCCACTAGCATAGTGTCCTTCTGTTATTTTTAAATATTTAGACGACCCTTCATCAAATAACCAAAATTTTTGATAATCATTCGCATCAGCGTCTTCTGGCACCATTGTTAAAGGTTTTGGATTTTCTTCAAATAAAATTGGCCCTTCAAAACCGTAAAAAGCACGATCTTTTTCCAATAAATTATCAGAAGGTTTTTGCCAAACCCTCATGTATTCCACTTCGAAAGTTGCTGGTAATTCTTCTTTATGAGGTACGCCTATCCACTTGAAAATTTCTGAGTCTATCCAAATTTCCATAGGATTGTTCAATACCCAATCTGTACCTAATTCGTCTTGCGTAAATCCGTGAACAAATTTTCCGTCTCTGTAAATTTTAAGATAATCTTCACCCCATTCAACACCATAAATATGAAAATCATCTGAGGTGACGTAAGGTAATATCTCATCATATCCAAATGCTTTTGTAGGTCTCGTTGAAGGCGGACTCCAATCGTGAATAGCAGTTCTATTCATATTGTTAGTTATTGAACCTTCTTTAGCAATTTTTGGTACTCCCATTTGTTCATACATATCTAGCTCTTGCTCAAAACCAATGGCCCAAAACGCTGCTGTCATGGCTGCTTTTGGTGCTTTCGATTTTATTTCCATATACCCATTTAAGAACCTTTTTTTACTTACTATAGCTGCGGTTGTTACAGGTAGTGGCTTACCTTCATGAACTCCATAAGTATCTTTATTAGCTCCATCTGCATAACTTTCTTTTACAAAATTATAATCTGGTTCCCATTGCGTTTTTAATTTTAAATTCCCATTTTCAACCACAACGTTATGAGGTGCGTATTGAGAAGGTGCTCTTCCTTTCCAAATATAATAATCACCATTTTGACCTTCAATAAACCACTTCGTGGTATCAATTGTTGTCCCTTCAAATTCATCACTAATTTCTTCGTTTAGTACCCAACCTTCTTTATTTTCTGGGTCAGAAAAAGGATTAATGGTAGCTTCTTGATTTGTCAGATTTGTTTCTTCTGATTCATTTTCAGTTAACCCGTCTTTTTTCTTTTCTTCACAACCAATCGATATAAGCCCAGTAAGACCTACTATTAAAATAAGATTAAAAGTTCTTTTAAATATCATATTATGTGTTTTTTGATTGTTAGATTAGTACTCTCATTCTTTTAAAGATTGAAAATATCTATTAATTCTTTATAGGCTCTGACGTTTCTTTTTTTACCAATTCAGGTGTTCTATAGCGATCCATCCTATCTAAATCGTTTTTTTCAAATTTTCGTTTTAACATCCACATAGGACGTTCTAGTGTTAACTCCCATTTAAAGAGCTTTTTATACATATCTTTTACGCGTTCAGGATACTTATTAGCCAAATCTTCTAATTCTGGAGTATCTTTACTCATATCGTAAAGCTCAGCAGGTCTATCTGGAAAACGGATAAACTTCCAATCTCCTTCTCTGTAAACACCCCGATTTTCTTTTTTCCAATATAGTGTTTCATGAGGTCGAGTGTCGTTTTTGCCTGTAATGTAAGGTACAAGGTCAACTCCATCCACTTCTTTCAAATCTGCAACATTACCACCACCAGCAGCATAAAAAGTAGGTAATAAATCTAAAGTACTTACGGGATAAGAATATTTTATATTACTTTTTATATGTTTTGGCCAACTTATTAAAAAAGGCACTCTTAACCCTCCTTCTAATTGATTTGATTTTGTTCCACTTAATGGTAAGTTTATTGATGCATTTTTATCTGTAGGACCGCCATTATCGTTGGAAAATACAATGATAGTGTTATCCTCTAAACCCAATTCTTTTAACTTATCTAACACTTTGCCACAGGCACGGTCTAAAGCCAATGTCATAGCTGCTACCTCCTTACGTTTACCTGTTAAATTGGGGAATTTATTTAAATCGTCTTCAGTAGCTTCCATGGGCGTATGCACCGCATTAAATGCTAAATAAATAAAAAATGGTTTGTCTTTATTTCTTTCCATGAAGGATATTGCTTTATCTGCAAAAACATCCGTTGCATATGCTTTTGGCTCTTCAAAATTTCCAAAACCATTTTCCATCCTTTTATCTAAATGTCCTTTTGGCACTTCTTTATAAGCAAAGTAACTTCTATCACCACCTCTAAATCCGTAAAATTCATCAAAACCTCTTTTTAAGGGATGAAAACGATCAGCATCACCTAAATGCCATTTTCCGTACATGGCATTAGTGTATCCTAAATTCTTTAAATAATCAGCCATGGTAACCTGATCTAATGGCAACCCCATGTCGTCTCCCAAAAATTTGGAATTCTCGCTCATATAACCCGGTACGTTGATTTCTTCATAACCAAAACGTTGCTGATATTTACCAGACATCAGACCTGCTCTAGAAGGGCCACAAACAGAAGCTGACACATAACCTTGAGTGAATGTTACTCCACTTTTTGCTAGTTTATCCAAATTTGGTGTCTTCATAATTGTGCTCCCTTGAAAACCAAAATCAGCATAACCCGCATCATCAGAGAACAGGAAAATTATATTCGGTTTTTCTTGAGCATTGATACTAAAACACGCAAGAACAAAAACTAAAAGGGCTACTATATTTTTCATTTCTTTTTAATTGTTTAAGATTCTATTACCTATAAAATGCTTTACATAAAGCATGTGGAATTTCTTATGTCAAATTAAACGAAATTTGAGGTTTTCCTAATAATTAAATTTACCCTGTGTCTATCTTATTTTACCTTTTACAATAATTGCTTTAAGATAAGTATTGAAAAATTACTAGATATCCAATCGTTCAACATTTACGAATAAAGGTCCAGTTGCTAATCTCCCCACCTTTATAAAAGCTTGAAAATTACCAATGCCGTTAGGGATTTTAACGTTGTTAAAAATTACATTTTTTTGATCTTTCTGTATTGGAATAGTTACATGAACATTCTCGTATTTAATATGAGCTACTCCATCTGCTTTAACTTCTGCAAGGTCTATGGTTATTTTATACAAACC
The DNA here is from genome assembly GCF_003449015.1 of Aureibaculum luteum. Taxonomy (GTDB): domain Bacteria; phylum Bacteroidota; class Bacteroidia; order Flavobacteriales; family Flavobacteriaceae; genus Aureibaculum; species Aureibaculum luteum. Next base: position 258,225 of record NZ_QRGD01000006.1, read on the forward strand.
TTCTTCTGTTTTAACCCTCCAATACCCAAGTTCATTTTTGGATATAACTCTTGGGCCTCCCCAATCAAATCTTGAAAGGTTAACAATAGGTTGGGCCTGACTACCCAAATATATTCTTTGTATCCCTTTCGAGTCTCTTTCTTGAGTTACATCATCAAACCAATTTTCATAATTCTCAAGCAAATTTTCAACGATATCTGGATGTTTACTCGCCAAATCAACTCTCTCACTGGGGTCATTTTCAATATCATACAATTCTAAATTTGAGAGTACTTTTTCTAACTCATCATCGGTTGGTTGATACAAAATTCCATGTGGAAAATCATGAGGACTCACCAACTTATACTTTTGTGTTCTTACTGCAAAATGCATATATTTAAATGGTGTAGGGCCATAATGCATTTGAACAAAAAACTTTCTATTTTTAAGCAAACTTGCATCATCCTTTGTCCATAATGGCAGTAACGATTTACCGTCTATTTTTAACCTTTTAGGTATATCTATTTTCGCAACATCTAAAACAGTTGGTAAAATATCTATCATGGTTCCCATAACATTGGTTTGCTTATCAATAGACAAATGCTTTGGCCATTTTACATAAAACGGCACCCGAATACCCGCATCATAGACACTTGTTTTAGTGCCTCGTAGATTTGCAACCCAACGCCCAGGATACACATCATTTTTTGTTCTTCTTTGCCTTGGTCCATTATCAGAAAGAAAGATGACAATGGTGTTTTCTTCAATTCCTAATTCTTTTAATTTATCTAGTACACGTCCAACATTAGTATCAATATTATCAATCATTCCGTATGTTAATGCATTATCCTCATGTAAGCCCATTTTTCTAAAAGGTTCTGATTTTTTATCTGGAACTTGCAATGGAAAGTGAGGTAAATTAGTTGCTAGATAAGTAAAAAAAGGTCTATTATCTTTTTTATCTATAAAATCTAACGCAGCATCAGTAAAAATATCATCACAATATCCATTGTATTTTTTAGAGACATTATTATGTTCTAATACGGGGTCGAAATAAGTATTCCCTGCCGGCCCAGCAGCTTGACCTATTCCACCTCCTTTGTGCACCAATGCTTCTTGAAAGCCTTGATCTGTTGGACGCATTGGATGATTATCTCCCACATGCCATTTGCCAAATATTCCTGTTCTATAACCATTATCACTCAAGATTTCGGCAATGGTTACTTCTGAAGTATTCATAAAATGATCTACCTGTGTAACAGCAGTCACTCCTGTGCGATAAGGATATCTACCCGTTAACAAAGCTGCCCTTGACGCGGAACAGTTTGGATAAGACATAAAATTGGTCATTTCAATTCCCTGTTCACCAATTGTTTCTATATAAGGGGTCTTTAAATAGGGATTGCCATGAGCACCAATATCGCCATAACCTTGATCATCGGTCATCATGATAACTATGTTTGGTCTTTTCTCTTTTTTTAATAAAGATTTTTGCCCAAAAGAATTGATTGTAACGAAAAGCAGCATCGAAAATATTACTAATCGATTTTTTGAAAATATCATGCTAAAGTAATTTTGTTTCATTTTATCGTTTTTATAAATGCCCGTTTAAGCAATTGATTACCAATTGGTATATGAACCATCATTCCTTTTTAGACGTGGTGTTTCTACAGGAACGAAACCTTCTTTAATTGCCAATTCTTCATTGAACTCAACACCAAGTCCAGGTTTATCTGAGACCTTATAGCGTGCACCTTCTAATTTAGGTTGAATAGGATAATAATTTAGATCATCTAAACCTGGATTATCAACTGGCGTATTCATTTCTTCCAACCAAGTAAAATTTGGACTCGCAGCTGCAACATGAATAGTTGCTGCGGTACATATTGGACCAATTGGATTATGTGGTAGTAAATCTATATAATGTGCTTCTGCCATTGAAGCTACTTTCATTGCTTCAGTAATGCCACCAACATTACAAACATCTACTCTAACATATTGGGTAATGTTCTTTTCTATATAAGGTAAAAATTGCCACTTACTCGCAAATTCTTCACCTATTGCAAATGGTACATTAACCATTTTTCTCAAACATTCATAAGCCTCAGGAGATTCATCTCTTATAGGTTCTTCTATAAAATCGAGTGTACCCACGGGCATACTTTGAATAAAAGAAACTGTTTCAGGTACAGATAGCCGATGATGATAATCTATTCCAATAGTTGGAGTAGATCCAATCTCTTTTCTCAAAGCAGTTATCCATTCAGCAACAATTGCAATTGATTTTCTAGGCTCAAAAATTGAGTCATATTTTCCTTCTTCATATTCTGCAGGTGCCAAACGTAACATTGGCCATCCTTCTTTAAGTAATGTTTTTGACTTTTCTATTAATTCTTCTTTACTGCTAAATCTTAGCGAAGCAAAACATTCAACATAATCACGTTGCTTTCCACCAAGTAATTCATATACTGGTACTCCAAGTGCTTTTCCTTTGATATCATATAATGCGATATCTATTGCAGAAATAGCCGCGGTGAGCACTCGACCACCTTCAAAATATTGTCCACGATATAAATCTTGCCAAATAGCTCCAATTTGTCTTGGATCTTTACCTATCAATAAAGGGCGATAGTGTTCAATTACGCCTATTACGGCCAATTCTCTACCTGTTAATCCTGATGCTCCCCAACCATAGATACCAGTGCTAGTTTCAATTTTTATATTTAACTGACTTCTACCTGCAATATTTACAGGAAATGTTTTGATAGCTGTTATTTTCATGTGTTTAATTCTATTGTTTTTCAATGGTTCCCGTCCCGACGCTTCGGGATCGGGACAGTTCGCAAATAATGATTCCTTTGGGAAATTAACTTTTGAACATGCTCGTTTCATTATTCTATATTTTTTATGTCATCATCGACTTCCTTTAATTCTATCCGTTTTACTTTTCCAACCACTAATAAAAATGATAAAAATCCAATTATAGTAAGTCCACCTATAAAAAATAAAGCAGGACTAAAATCTCCGTCTTGAACTAAAAGTCCAATTACTGTTGGAACAATTACAGCGGACAAACCGCCAATTAAGTTAAAAACTCCACCCACAAGCCCAATAATACGCTTTGGTGCCATTAAAGATACAAATACCCAAGTAATAGAAGCCAAGCCGTTACCAAAAAAGGCAATTGTTAAGAATAAAATTATAAAGAACGTGCTATCGGTAAAATTGGCACCAATGATTAGTGTTGATAATGACAAACCAATTAATACAGGAGCCTTTCGAGCAAATTCAGGAGTTCTACCCTTTTTTATTAAATAATCTGAAGAGAACCCAGCTAAAAGGACACCGCAAAATGCAGCTAAAAATGGAATTGAAGCTAGAAAACCAGATTTTATAAAATCAAGTCCACGATATTCTACCAAATACGTTGGAAACCATGTTAAAAAAAAGATAGACATAGACCCCATACAAAATTGACCTATGTATATACCCCAAAGTTTTTTATGCTTGAAAGCTTCAAAAAAATCATCCCAATTAAACTTTTCCTTTTTATCAGTTTTGTCTTTCTTCTGGGCAAAACCACCTCCATCTTTAATTAATTTTAATTCAGATGCATTCACAGTTTTATGCTGATCTGGATCTCTATAAAATATATACCAAACAACTGACCAAACTATTCCAATAACACCAGAAATAATTAACAAACCTCTCCAACCTACTCTATCCTGAATTAATGTTAAAACGGGAAACAAAAATGCTAGTCCAATAAATTGCCCTGAAGTATATATTGCTATAGCTGAAGCCCGTTCAGTTTCAGGAAACCATTTTGTTACAATGGCATTATTTGCAGGATATGATGGTGCTTCAAAAACACCAATACTTGCTCTTAAGCCCAATAAAACTTTAAACGAGCTTACAAATCCTTGAAATAAAGTTGCCACTGACCATAACAACAGCATTAAAGCATATAGTAGCCTTAAACGTACTTTATCTACAATAATACCTCCTGGAATCTGTAATGCCGCATAGGCAATACCAAAGGCGGAAAAAATAAGGCCCATTTGAACAGTACTTAGTTCCATAGATTCACTTATGGCCGAAGCAGCTACTGAAATATTGGTTCTGTCTAGGTAATTAATAACGACAGTACCAAAAATTAATGCCAGTATATTATAGCGTTTTTTTGTAGGTTTTAAATTAGCCTTTGAGTTCATAAATAGGGTCTTTATCGTATCAATTAGAATTTTTTTAGACAAAAAAACCGAGGGTTGTCACCCTCGGTTCTTAAACTAACTTAAATAATAACTTGTGAGAAATGTTAATCTCTAATTCAAATTATATTTTTTAAACTTTTTTATTAATACCCAAAGTTTTGATCTAGTGCCGGAGCTTTTTCTATTTCCGCTTGCGGAATAGGCAAGTAATATCTATAATCAAACCAAGGTCTATTAACAACCGTCCCTTCAGTAAAAGATAGAGAACCATCCGCAGCTTTTTTCCATGTTAACCCCTTAATATCATAGCCTCCAATATGGTCTTGTTCCATCCATCTTCTTTCATCAAAAAAGTTATGACCTTCAAAACAAAGTTCTATACGTCTCTCTCTCTTTATTGCTTCTAATAAATCTGAACCAGAAGCTGTAATATCTGGTTGTAGAGCTCTAGAAGAAACTTTATTTACATATTCAAGAGCTGTATCTTCACTACCTAAATTATATTGTGCTTCAGCATAATTCAAATAAACTTCAGATAATCTATATAAAATATATGGACGATCAGCGGAAAGATCTGTCAATGCTGATAAGCTCTCATCTTGAAATTTTCTGATATTGTATCCTGTTTTAGAAGAATGTAGCGTGTTACCCAATCCATTCGGTGAATCTAAACCATCGGGTGTTGCCACACTTGGGTTATCAGCTAAAGCATAATCAACAGAACGTCCTCTAAAGTTAGCTCCTTGAAAATTAAGATCCGCGTAATATCTCATTTCTCTATTGTCATTTGGCTTTGTAGCATCAAATGTTGCACCACCAGTTGTTGTTCCGTCAGCCATATTAAACTCCAACGCAAAGTTATGAGATGGAGAAACCAATCCCCATCCGCCATAACCACTAGGAGATTGTGCTTGGTCTGGCAAAGTATTAATATCATTTGCCATTTCAGCATACAAACTACCATATGATCTTGCAAATAAAATATCTTGATTTGCAGTTAAAAATAAGTTTTGATACTCTGTTGCATTTGCTACAGCAATCAAATCACGAGCACCTACTAAATCAATCACCGCTTTTGCAGCATCGGAAGCATCTTGCCACTTGCTACCTTTAGTATAATCGTATAAAGGCCCATTTGGAACTGTACTTGGGTCATGTAATATACTAGCAGCATATAGTAAAGTACGAGATTTTACTGCTAACGCAGATAATTTTGTAGCTCTTCCAAACCATGCATCTGGCTGTGTTTCAGGTAACACAGCTGCTGCTGCATCTAATTCCCTAACAATAAAGTCAACACATTCTTCATAAGAGTTTCTTGGTAAATTAAAATCATCTTCCAATCCTAAAGCATTTTCCATAATTGGAACACCTCCATAATACTTTATTAATTTAGAATAAATATTGGCTCTTAAAAACTGCATTTCTGCTTTAAGTATATTTACTTTATCTGGATCTGATTGCATAGCAGGACTATCATCAATTTTACCCAAAAATTCACTTATTAATCTGACATAATCCCAAGAGTTAGCCCATCTATTATTAAAGGCTAATCCGGCATTACTTGGTGACCATCCTCCTCTCATTTTATAAGGATTGTCTAAATCTTTAAAATTAAATTTACCCTCCCATGAGGCTCCTTCAATATTAATTCTAAATGTCCACCATTGAAAACGGTTTATAGACCAACTTTCTGTACTATTATACGCTGTAAAAACAACTCTTTCAGCTTGATCAGGGTCACTATAAATTAGATCTTCAGCAAAAGCATCTTTTGCTTCTGTATCTAGTACATCTTCACAGCTCACTAATGAAAAAACAGCGAACAGTACGATTGCATATTTTATTAATATATGTTTCATCTCTTTATATTTTTTTTGTGTTTTTTTAAACAATTATTATTCTTAAAAATTGAAATTTAATCCAAACGTATATGTTTTTAAAGAAGGGTAAGTACTACCTCTAAAGCTGTTATATCCAGCGGCTTCTGGATCCAACCCTAAATCATACACATCAGAGAACATTGTTACTAAATTATAACCTCTAAAATACACTTTAACATCTCCGAACTTAATTTTATCTTTGGTAAACGTATAGCCTAACTCTATTTCTTTTAACCTTACATACGAAGCATCGCGTAACCATAAATCAGCTCCTTGGAAATTCCCCGGATCACTGTTTCGGTTAGCACTGTAAGAATCACCAACAGCAAATGCTCTTGGATATCTAGCATCTGTATTTTCAGGAGTCCATCTTTGATCGTATATGAAATCAGGTAAAGCTCCTTGTCCTTCGAAAAACACCCACATCTTAGCTTTCGCTTGTCCTTGAAATAAGAAATTGAAATTCCAACTCTTATAATTTAAACCTCCAAAAATTCCGTATTGTATTTCAGGCACATTTGAAGAGTATGTACGAACTCTATCTTCAGCGTTAATTTTACCATCTTCATTAGTATCTATATAATAAGGTTCACCAGGAACAGTACCTGCTAAAGTTGCAGGTGCAGCATCTATTTCTGCTTGATCTTTAAAAATACCATTGGTTGGATAAACTATATAAGAATCCATTGAATGCCCTTCTCGCTTTAAAGCATCTGATACATCAGCAGCTTCATCCAAGTATTTTACTTCGTTTTTTGCTTTTGTAAAATTAAATCCTAAATTATAATTAAGGTTATCATTTATCTCATCATTCCAACCTAATTCAAGTTCCCAACCATAATTGTCCACTTTTCCTAAATTTTCTTGAGGTAAAGTTAACCCTGTAAAATTAGGAACAGAAGCATTTCTTGTAATTAAAATATCTTCTCTTTTTTGGTAGAAATAGTTAATATCACCCGACAATTTATTATCAAATAAAGTAAAATTTAGACCTAAGTTTTTCATGTCAGCTGACTCCCAAGTTACATCTGGGTTAGCTGCCTGAACCCCAATACTAGAAAAACCATTATAATATTGACCTCCAAAATTATAATAATTAGGTTGTGCACCTAATGCACCTGCATAATCATATCTAGTTAAATATTGGAATCCACCGATACGGTCATTACCCATTTTTGCCCATGAGGCTCTTAATTTTAATGCGTTTATCCAATCTACATCATCCATAAAAGATTCTTTATCTATAGACCAAGCTACTTGTATAGCTGGGAAGGTACCAAATCTTTTATCTGGGCCAAAAGTACTAGAGCCATCATAACGCAAGGTTAGATCCATATAATATTTTTTCTTATAATCATAAGATAATGACCCAAAATAGTTCACTCTTCCCCATTCAAAAGCCTCTCCGTAAGATGTTTGACCTTCAGCGTCACCAGCAAATAATTCAGAGTGGTCAGAATCTGGAAACCCCCTTTTTTCAACCCAAAAACTACGTTGATCTGAAGTTGTTTGTTCATAACCTATAAAACCACCGATTGTATGATCTTCAAATGTTTTATTATAATGTAATGTAGCATTTAACATTAACTCATCGTATTTCCAAAAGCTCTCACGTAAAATACGTTCATTACCTCTTTGAGAAAATCCTGGTTGCTCTATATATTCATCTGTACTTTCTTGATAGTTATAAACCGACCAAGGTGTGTACCAAGATTTGGTGTCGTTATTCATTCTTCTATACCCTCCAAATGTTTTAAGCTCTAACCCATCGACCAACTTATCTAACTTAAAGTTTAAAGAAACTTTACCTCTTAAATCATTACTAATGGTCTCAACAAAACCTGACTCATCACTAGACATAACAATTGGATTAGCACCATTTTCGCCACCCCAACCTGGTAAACCATTGTCATATATACCAACTTCTGTTGGAAAATTTGTATATATGTGTTTAAAAATATAGCCATCATCAACACCAGGTTCTTTAGTATTACCAAATCGACCAGATAAATCAACACCTAAATTTATATCGTCACTAATTTTAATATCTATATTAGATCTTACTTGATTTTGTTTAAATTTTAAATCACCAGAATCATACATACCCGTTTGTCTTACCATATCTCCACTCACAAAATACTTTACATATTCACTACCTCCAGAAATTGAAAGCGAAGTTCTTGATTCAGGTGAGCTATCTGCAAAAGTCTCATCTTGCCAATTTGTATCCGTACCATTCCCTGAAGCAAAAGCATCAATTTGTTGCTGAGAATAAGGTAGTGCAGTTCCTGCCCTTTCTGCAATTTCATTATTGTAAATTGCAAACTGCTCAGAGTTCATTAAGGTTGGCGTTGCAGAAAAGGAAGAGAGATTGTAAGACGTTGATAAACTAATTTTTGGTTTACCTGTTTTACCTCTTTTCGTTGTAATTAAAATTACACCGTTTGCTGCACGTGCACCATAAATAGCAGCAGCACCATCTTTTAATACCGTTAAACTTTGAATGTCTTGTGGTGCTAATTGAGAGAAACTACCTGCTGTAATTCCATCAATTAATATTAATGGGGAGTTATTACCCAATGTAGATTTACCTCTAATTAATAGGGTTAAATCTGCAGCATTAGTTGAACCAGGTAATCCACCTCTGTCTGAAATAATTAAACCAGAAACTTTACCGGCCAGCGATTTTGCTAAATCTTTACTACCCGCTTGTTCTAATTTTTCAGAACTTACTGTACTAACAGATCCTGTTACATCACCTTTTTTTCTAGAGGTATAACCAATTACAACTACCTCATCAAGTTGCGAATCTGAAATTAAGGTAACATTAATAGCTGTTTGACTGCCTACTACTATTTCTTGCGTTTTGTAACCCACAAAAGAAAAAACCAAAACGGCTTCTCCATTTTCGGCTTCGATAGCATAATTTCCATCAAAATCAGATGTTGTACCTACGGTAGTACCTTTTATAGATACGGTTGCCCCAGGCAAAGGTCCATCAGCGTCAGAAATTACCCCTGTAATCTGAGTCTGCTGTTTAAGGAATGTGAATTCCGCTGTGTCGTCATCAAAGTCATTGTTTGAATTTGTATTCAAAGCAATAACTTGAGTAAGGCCAAATGTAAAGGTCAGCACTGTTAAAAGCACTTTCTTTAGAGACCGTTTAAATACTAAACTATCCAATAAGGAATAATTTATTTGTCCGTCTAGGTTTCTAATTTTTTTCATAAAATTGAGTTAAGTTAGAATGAGTAAATTAAATTTTTCGATTAAATCTGTAGTGCTTATAAGTCTTTATATTTTCTTTATTAAATACATTATTAGACTATTAGCACTTTAGTGAATACAAAGTAAGACAAATGTTTTGTGTAGAAAATAATGGCATTTACCTAAAAATTACATTATTTTACCCCATCAGGCTTTTTAGAAAAAACTATTGAAGAATTAAATTGTTTTACGATATCCTTTAGGAGTACAATTCATAATTTGTTTAAACTGCTTATGAAAATTTGTTACAGAATTATACCCTACGAGATAACAAGCTTCAGAAATTGGCATATTACCTTGCACAAGTAAACGAGAGGCATTCCGTATGCGTACTTCGTTTAAAAACTGTGTGAAAGATTTGTTTGTCATTTTTTTAAAAAAGCGACAGAAAGAGTTCGTGGTCATACATGCCACATTAGCAATATCATTTAAAGTAATACGACTTGCATAATTATCAGATATAAACTTTAAAACAAGATCTAGCTTGTCAGAATTTTCAGATGTATATTGTCGCATATCAGAAGAGGACAACATTACTTTATTTGTTGTAATAGATAGTTGATGTAAAATATCTAATAGTTTTATGCTTTGCTCTGTAATTGGTAAATCTGGAAGTTTAATTATTTGATCATGTAGTTTCTTACTAACGCTATTATCGAAACATATTCCATATTTAGAGTCCTCTAACAATTTACTAATTTTAGAAAAATTAGGATTGTTAAAAGTACCTTCGCCAATAAAGTCTCTATTAAACTTTGTTACAATCGTGTTTACCTTAGTAGTTCTTTCACCACTATAATATGATGCATCATTTCTCCAAAGATGTGGTAAATAAGGACCCACCAACACTAAATCACCAGCTGAAAAATCAGAAACACTATCACCAACAAAACGTATTCCAGTGCTTTTAGAGATGTATAAAAGTTCGTATTGCGAATGATAATGCCAAGCCGCTTCTAAGCAAGCAACATCCTTCTTAAGGATATTCAGTCGCTTATGAACAAGAGTGTCAGTATTTTTAATTACGAGTTTCATTATTAACAAATATAGGATTTTTTTATATTGATTTTAAATAATTAACATATATGCGGTTCACAAAGAGGTAATATTAATTAATTATATGGTAATATCTGCCTAGCTAAATATTACCAACTTTCGATAATTTTGTAATACTGTAACTATTATATGAATAATAAATAGGATAGCTAAAAAAGTTCAGCACTGTAAAAACTTACATTAATAAAGAATGTATGATTTTCAGTTTTATATTAATTATTTTTGTAGTAATGGTTTTACTTCTTTTCATTTAGAAGTGGAAATAGCATCTTTTTTACTCTAATATGGAGTTTGCTATTGACTTAAGTATTATTTACGCGTAAAACAATTTAATAAGATAGAAATATGTCATCACAATTAAAAACACATCCGCATCGTCGTTATAATATTTTAACTGGAGAATGGGTGTTAGTTTCACCACACAGAACCAAAAGACCATGGCAAGGTAAAACAGAAACTTCTACTAAAAAAGAGGCAATACCTTACGACCCTGAATGCTACCTGTGCCCTACTAATACCAGAATTAATGGTGAAGTTAATCCAGATTATAAAAATACTTATGTTTTTAAAAATGATTTCGGAGCACTTTTAGAAGACACTCCTCTATTTGAATATAAAGAAGGGTTGCTTCATGCGGAAGGTGAAAAAGGAATTTCTAAAGTGATCTGTTTTTCTCCGAATCATTCACTAACCATTCCAGATATGGAAATAGCTGATTTGGTGAAAGTAGTTGAAACTTGGCAAAACGAGTTTACGGAACTAGGGAATACTGAGGATATAAACTATGTGCAAATATTTGAAAATAAAGGTGCCATTATGGGATGTAGCAATCCACACCCACATGGGCAAGTATGGGCACAACATTCCATTCCTACAGAAGTTGAAAAAAAGACAAATGCACAAAAGAACTATTTAGAAAAAAAGGGTTCGGGATTATTACAAGATTATATAGAGCAAGAATTAAAAGAAGATGTTAGAGTGATCTCGCAAAATGAAAGTTTTGTAACTTTAATTCCTTTTTGGGCCGTTTGGCCTTACGAAGCTATGATTGTACCAAAACGAAAAATGGCAAACATATTAGGGTTAACGGATAAAGAAAAATTAGATTTTGCAGAGCAATTAAAAACACTTACACAAAAGTATGATGCTCTTTTTGACACTTCTTTTCCTTATTCTTCTGGGATACATCAAGCACCGACAGACGGAGCCTATTATAAAGAATGGCATTGGCATATGAGTTTTTATCCGCCATTGTTAAGATCTGCAACGGTAAAAAAATTCATGGTTGGTTATGAAATGTTTGCCATGGCTCAACGTGATATTACTGCTGAATCTGCAGCCGAAAAATTAAAATCATTATAGACCTTATCAAGGGATTCATTAACAAAGGTTTTGTATTTATTTATAAACAAAGAACCAAATAGTAAACACTTAAACTTCATTCAAGGATATGAAAGAAATAGAATTTAATGCAAGTAATTGGGATTTAATTATAGATTCTCCTGGAAGAATAAATATTATTGGAGAACACACAGACTATAATCATGGTTTTGTTTTACCCACAGCTATTGATAAAAAAATACAGTTTAAATTTAATAAAAACGGAAGCTTAAACACGTGTAATATCCATAGTAATAACTTTAATACAGGTTTTAGTTTTGAGCTAGATGCAGTAGCAAAAAGCGAAAAGCAATGGGAAAATTACGTGTTGGGTGTTATTTATGAAATACAACAACTTTCAGATAAATTACAAGGGTTTGATTGCGTTTTAGATAGTGACATCCCTGTCGGTTCGGGCATAAGTTCATCAGCTGCTTTAGAATGTGGATTGGCTTTTGGCTTGAATGAATTGTTTGATTTGAAGTTATCAAAACTAACCATTGTAGAATTGTCTCAACGGGCAGAGCATAATTATGTAGGAACCAAATGTGGTATCATGGATCAATTCGCATCTGTTATGAGCAAAAAAGACCATGTGATTCTTCTCGATTGCCAATCTTTAGATTTTGAATATGTCCCTATTAAAATAGAACCCTTTAAAATTCTACTTTTAAATACAAATGTGTCACATAATTTGGCTTCCGGAGAATATAATATCAGAAGAAGTCAATGTGAAGAGGGTGTGAAAATTATTAAGAAAAAATATCCAGAAGTACATTCTTTACGTGATGTTTCTAAAGACCTATTAAATGAATTTAAAGACGAACTTTCTGAGGTTATTTTCAAAAGATGCACTTATGTTGTTGAAGAAAAAGAACGTGTTTTAAACACAGTAGCAGCATTAAAAAAATCACTTTTACATAAGCTCGGTGAAAACATGTATCGGACTCATGATGGCTTACAGAATTTATATGAAGTGAGTTGCCCTGAATTAGATTTTCTGGTTGATTTTTCTAAAGACTATGATGAAGTAATTGGGGCCAGAATGATGGGTGGTGGTTTTGGTGGATGTACCATAAATATAATTCATCAAGATGCTGTAGCCTCTTTTATCAAAGAAGCCTCGAAAGCCTATTTTGATAAATACAACATCAAACTTACTGCTTTTGAAGCGATGCCGAGTGAAGGAACTAGTATTAAAACGACTTAACTTAACTATGTTTAATTGTTATTCTGTAAATTGAAGAACAACCTTCAATCATCCTGACAAAGCTCCTCCCAACTGTTCGAGATTGAAAATAAAAAATCTAAACTTGTATATTCAAGTGAGCTTGATTTTGTTTCATGTTACAGGATTGGCTTCGCCATTACTGATAAAGCTCCACCCGACTGTTCAGGATTGAAAATAACACAATGACAAAACGCAAAATGCAGAGTTTATGCTTTATTATACAGGATTACCTTCGACAGGATTACATTTCCTGAATAAACTCTCTTCTGTAAATATAAAACTGTAACGCAAAGCGTTACCGCTTTTATTATTTTTTCTTGATTCTGAAGTTACACTTCAATCATTCAAAAATAAGAAAACCTGCAATTTTTCAATTACAGGTTTTATGCTTAAAGTGACCTCGACAGGATTCAAACCTGTCTTGTAAGTATCTTTTTTACAGTGTTTTATAAACTGAAATGATATTTGATAGTCGAATAACGACCTTTTATATTATACTAGATTGTTTTCAATTAACCTCAATCTTGGTCTAAAGATAATACAAATACATATAATTTACTACAGATTGAATTAATTTGATTTGCTGAATAAATCAAATTTAATGATGATGATTCAAGTGTTGTTGAACTGGAAATAACTCGAGCGTAGTAAGAGTTATTCTATTTCAATAATGCCCGTATATTAAGCTAATTAACTTTCAAAATACTTATATCTAATAGACATTTTTCATTGGAAAACGTATTTCTCATTTATATTTTTTAATAAAATAAATTGGAATCCAAAAAAATAAAATTTTACTTTTCCCCTGTTATTGTTTCTTAGTTCCTGTAATTGAAACATGTTTAGATTGTGATTACTATTATCAAGTCAATAATAAAAGAAAAAAATAAAATTCAACTACTCAAAATTTATTAAAAATCAATACTTTTATAAAATGTACATACAAATCAATAGTATAATACCTATTTTAGATACCTAATAGCTTATATACTATAAAAGCATAAACAATATGATTAGCGTTATTTTTTAGATTAACCTCAGATGTTAAAAAGAATTTATACATTTTTATTACTATTAATTTTCACATGGAGTGGATTATATGCCCAAAATACTGAACTCGAGTATTCTAAAAAGATTGATATTTCTGATGGGTTAGCACACAATGGGGTTACTTCCATTCTTGAAGATTCTAAGGGTTATCTATGGTTTGGTACTTACGACGGACTTAACAAATATGATGGATATCATCTAGATACTTATAAAAATACGTTAGATAACGATATTTTAACAAGCAACCGTATCAGAGCGTTAAGTGAAGATAAAAATGGAAATATTTGGATTGGTACTGATGAGGGGATTACTATTTTCAATTATTCGCAAAAAAAGTTCAAAAAAATCTACTCCAATAAACTATCTGGAAAAGGTGCACGTGGGCCTATTATTCGTAAAATAATTATTACAGAAGAAAACAAATTTATCTTAGCCATTACCGAAAATAATGGAATCCTTGTCTTTAACAAAGACTATTCTTTAATTAAAAATTATTCACAACCAACGAATGTAACTAACGCCTACGTAAAATTTTACAACGGAATATACTTAGAAAATTCAAATTATATCTTTTCTACATCTGTAGGTCTAATACTTTTCAATTCTGAAACTGAATACTTTCAGAAAATATCAGATATTGACATAAATCATAGTAAATCAATTATTAAAATTGATAATCATACGGTTCTGGCTACGCTATTCAAAGGTATTGCCATTATTGAATTTAATGCTATTAACAATTCTTACTCCTTTACTGTTAAAGAGAAAATATTGAACACTTACCATTTTAATAATGCCATGTTGGATACCTTAGGTAATTTATGGTTAAGTGAGTTAAATGAAGGTATTATTCATATCGATAACATAGATGCAATTATAAAAAAAACTCCTTTTAAACTTACAAAATTCAATGATGGTCTTAAAATTTTAAGAGGTAGCGGTTTTCTTAAAACTTCTAGAAATAGTTGTTGGTTTGCAACCTTTAACGAAGGTTTGTATCAGTTTAAAATTAATAAGAATCCTTTTCATAGTTATAATACGGATATGGATTATGATTTAGGATTACAAACAAACAGCATCACTCATATTGCTCCTTTTGATGATAATCGCGTTTTTTTATCTGCAAATTTTGGTGGATTGGCATTATTTAATACGCAAAATGAAAAATTTGAACCGTTACCATTTAAATTACCAAAGAGTTCAGACTTATCAATTTCAGCGGTATTTGTTGATTCGAAGCATAACACTTGGATAAGAATCAATGATGAAAAAGCGTTGCATCGAATTAA
Source organism: Aureibaculum luteum (assembly GCF_003449015.1). Classification (GTDB taxonomy): domain Bacteria; phylum Bacteroidota; class Bacteroidia; order Flavobacteriales; family Flavobacteriaceae; genus Aureibaculum; species Aureibaculum luteum. Next base: position 273,574 of record NZ_QRGD01000006.1, read on the forward strand.
GAAAAATTCGAAAAAATTTGAAAAGATTCCATTTCCAAATATTTCTAATCCCAATGAGATTGCCATTCGCTCCTTTTCAGAAGATAAATTTGGAAATATTTGGATTGGGACAAATAATGACGTTTATAAAATATCAATAAATAAATTTGATGTTGTAACGCAGGTAGAATCTCTCAATACTAATAATTTTTTTAAGAATAATGAATTGACGCTTGCTCGATATGTCTATGCCGATCCACTGTATGATTATGTTTGGGTTGGTACAGGGTCAGATGGTCTATTTAGGGTATATAATGAAATAAATAAACCCATTGAGAAACTAGAAATAAATCAATATATAATTGATAAAACAAGCGAACATTCCATTTCTAGCAATTTTGTTACTTCAATCTTAAGAATGCCTAATGAAGAATTATGGATTGGTACTGAGGGAGGTGGTATTTGTAAAGTTTTAAAGAGTGATACGAAACCTGAATTTATAGCTTTTACCGAAAAAAACGGATTGTCTAATAACGTGGTTAAAAGTATTTCATTTGATAATGAAAATAATCTATGGGTGGCCACCAATATTGGATTGAATAAATTTAATACTATAGATAAAAAATTTAAAAAGTTTCATAAATCCGACGGACTACCATTTGAAGATTTCTGGTTTGCTGCAAAGAGGATGGATAATGGAATTATTGTATTATCTGGTTTAGATGGTCTTTGCTATTTTAATCCTAATGAAATTGCAAATACTGAAGACTTACCATTACTTCAATTCGAAAACTTTAAAATATATAATAAAACAATCGTTTTAGGAGATACCATTGATGGAAGAGTTTTACTAAAAAGGAGTTTAAACGAATTAGATGAAATTATACTAAAACATGACGAAAATGTGTTTTCAATCGATCTAATTAGTTTGCATTACTCAAATCCAGCAAATCATAACTTAAAATATAGATTATTACCCTTAAATAAAGAATGGATTGAAGTTCCTTCAGGTCAGAACACAATTCAATATAGTGGGCTTCAACCAGGTGATTATGAATTTAATGTAATGGCATCTAACTCTTTAGATGAATGGACGATACCTAAGCAATTAAAAATAATAATTAAACCTTCCATTTGGAACACAAAATTAGCTTACTTTATTTACACTCTTTTAGGTGTTTTATTGACTTATATTATAGGTCGTGGACTATTTAAAATCCAGGCGTTAAACTATAAAGTAGAAATTGAGAAGTTAGCAGTTAATAATGTAAAAGAAGTTAATGAAGAAAAATTACGTTTCTTTTCTAATATCTCACATGAAATAAAAACACCATTAACTTTAATTTCAGGCCCTATCAACATCTTATCAGATAGGTTTAAGGGTAATGCTGATGTAACTAGTAAGTTGAAACTTATGCAGCGTCAATCAAAAAAAATTCAACAATTGATTGATCAAGTCCAAGACTTTAGACGTGCAGATGCAAACCTTTTAAAAATGGAATACTCTCGTTTTAATTTTGATAATTTTATTCTTGAGCTTGTTGAAGACTTCAAATTTTTAGCTAAAACAGATAATAAATCACTTATAATTGATGGTGGTGAAACCCCCATTATTATAGCTGCAGATAAAGATAAATTGGGAAAAATTTTAAATAATTTATTAAATAATGCTTTTAAATATACACGAACAAATGATACAATTACTATAAATTATAAAAGTGACAACAAAGATTTAATCGTTACAGTTTCAGATACAGGGCAAGGTATAGAGGAAGAAGATTTACCACATGTTTTTGAACGATTTTATCAGTCATATAAAAAGAAAACTGAACATATAGGCGGATCTGGAATAGGTTTGGCATTTTCTAAAAGATTAGTTGAAATGCATTACGGATTTATTAATGCTAAAAGTGAACTTGGTAAGAATACTATAATCACGGTGCGGTTGCCAGTTGTTAAAAAACACTTAGCATCAGACAAACTTGAAGAATTAGTATTACCAAAAGAGGAAGAGGTTGAAATTGATAATCAATTTATTGAAAGTTTTACTCCTTCTACTATAGAAGTAAGTGGTGAATTTACTAAATCACTGATATTCTATGCTGAAGATAATTTAGAAATGAGAAATTTTGTATCAGAAGTACTTTCAAAGTACTTTATCATTAAAAACTTTAGGAATGGCCAGGAATGTATTGATGCAATGGAAGATGAATGGCCAGATCTTGTAATTAGTGATGTTCAAATGCCTGAACTTAATGGTTTAGAGTTATGTATTAGTATAAAATCAAATTTAAAAACAAGTCATATTCCTGTTATTTTACTAACGGCTTTAACCAACATAAAGGATCATGTTCAAGGCATTAGAGATGGAGCTGATGCTTATATAAAAAAACCATTTAACGTACAGCAATTGGTCACTAATGTTGAGGCGTTGCTTACCAATCGTAAACAACTCCGCGAACGCTATCAGGTTGGAATACCATTGACTAAGGAAAACAATAAGAATAACAGAAATGATAATGCATTTCTAGAAAAACTATACAGTCTCATTGAAGAGAATCTCGATAATCAGGATTTTAACCTCAACAGTTTAGCCAAAGAACTCTATTTAAATCGCACCCATTTTTATCAAAAAGTAAAAGTATTGACTGATAAAACTCCTTTTGAACTCTTGAAAATGTACAGACTAAAAAAAGCAGCAGAATTTCTTGCACAAAAAGGACTCTCTGTTAATGAAGTTTATGCAATGACCGGTTTTAAGAGCCGTACCCATTTTACAAAAATATTCAAGGAAAAATATAATATTTCTCCAGGTAAATATGCTGCCGAAACTAGAAAAAACCACGAATCTAGTTAGTAATTTCAGAATTAAATTTCTTAATGAATCTATAAAGACCAATAAACTTGGTATGTAATTTTGATTTTAGATAACATCTAATAATAGATTTAAAGTGTGGTTGGAATTATAACATGTTTACTTAAGAATACATATAATATATTCTGAAATACATTTAATTTTAATTAAAGACCTTAATTTACTATTAATAATTAAAATGCATATTAACACCATTTATTCTATGAATACGAATCTAATTCAATTTCCAATAACAATACTCATTTTGTTTTTAAGCATTAATTGTGCATCAACTCAAGTTGAGCCATCTAACGACGAAGTACATAAATTTGCTGTTTATAGTATTGAAACAGGGTTTACAATTTCAAAAGTGCGTACTGCACAAAACCAGAATAAAACTTACGTAGTAGCCAGTAGCTACGAAGGTACTATTTTAGGGATTTCTTTAGATGGAAAAACACTATGGAAAAACGAATTATCTGGTTTTATGAATCATGATATTTGGGCTGCTGATATTAATAATGATGGTAATGATGAAATTATCGCAGCCAATGCAGATGGCACTGTATATTGCTTAGATAACAAAGGGAAGTTACTCTGGCAATTTAAGCAGAATGATGCACCAATGTATTCCGTATGTGTTATAAATAAAGAGAACGAAGCTTATGTGGTTTGTGGAGGATATGATAACAGTTTCTACTATGTGTCACCAAAAGGAGAAATGGTAAGCGAAATACCTTCAAAAACATATTCTATAGAAAAACCATTTGGCAAATCACATAAAGAATTGCCACCTTCAGGTTTGCACATAACAAATTTTCTAAGGCCAGGAAAGCTTAATGGAAAAGATATTTTAATTGTTCATGGTGTTCAGAATAGTATGAATGGGGATGGGTCAATCTATTTATTTAATCCTTTGGAAAAGCTGCCATTTGAAACTGTTAGTGTACAAAAACGTGGACCATATGGCGATTTAAGAGTAGTTGATGCTAATTCTGATGGGAGTAGTGAAATTTTATTAGGCCGAACTGGAGCTCAAGCAAAAGGAATGACTTTCCGTATTATTGACACAAAATCTCCTAATAAACAAAGTGTTCAAGATTTAAATAAAGCTAAAGATAAGGCTTCACTAAAGAGAGGTATGTATCGTGTTATTCAGCCAGAAGTTATTGATAATAATGGTAAACCCGCGTATATGTCTTTATTTGGAAGTAATATTATTATTTCAAATATAGGAGAACCACAAGCTGCTGCCGAAGTAATACCAACACGGTTTTCTTTTAATGATATGTTTAAAGATCCTAATTCTAACAAAGTAATATTAGCAAGTGCACAAAGTGGTGGCAGTGCCATTCATATTATTAATTTTAGTAATAAAGAATGGAAAAACGGTTATAAAAAATTAAATCCACCAGGAAAAATACAGGAGATACTGACTAATTCAGCAGAAATCAAACAGAATTTAAAAGGCTATAAAAAACCATCTTATCAAAAAGAATCAGCTCCAGTCTATTTTATGTCTGAAAACAGAAAGAAACAAGGTGCAGCAGAAGCTATTGAAAGGATTGAAGCGAAATATAGCAATCCAATATTTTTAAATGGAGGAAACTTTGATAAAGAAAATTGGGATCGTTCTACTATGACAAGTGAGATCTATAAAAATAAGCGAGATGGTAGAATGAAATATATACTATCTCAAAATGATGTTTTAGATATAATAGAGAAAAAGCATCAAAAGTCTAATGGTAAAGGTATTTCGTATTGGGGAGGACATGGTAATGATCCATTTATGTATCAAGTTTCAACCACTATGAAAGGTATGGATTTTGCCAATGGAAATAAAACAGTATTAATTTATCCAGAAGTAGTTGATTCTTCAGAAGAGTTTAATTTTGTGATGAATGAAATGTATTGGCCTTTAGCAAATTATGCTTCAACCCGAAATGGTAATTTGTACATGCGTAATAAGCATTTGTTTTGGCAAGCTGATGTATATATGCCAATGTGGGAACCTTTAGTTGCTGGTAAATATGCAAACGTATTTGTTCCAGCAATGGAAGAAACTACAGATAAATCTATGGAACTTAGTTTTACATCTCGATTGGGACTTTGGGCAAGTGGCTCTGTTGATAGTTGGGGAGCACGTTGTGCTAGAGATAACGTTAGTTTTGATCGTTTGCGTCAACATTCAAATCAAACGCTACCCAACCATTTTTTAAGAACCATGGTGTATTCAATATCTAGTGGTGCACAGTACATTGATAACTTTCCAGTCGATCAAGAATATATGAGTTTACTATGGGATCTAATAGCTGAAGGTGCACTATACGTACCAGAACGCTCTGATATTTTAAGTTTTTCGCCTGTACACTTAAGTATTAACAACCCTAATGAAGAATATTTAAAAAGTTCAAGTAATGTAAAATGGTTGACCTTTTTCAAGAAGGATGGAGATAATCTAGATGATTTTGCTTTTAGTAGGTTAAATGGCACATGGCCAGGAGCTCCTTTAACTAAATGGGATTTTTCAAGATATGCTGCCGGAGCAAATGAACGACGTTTAAATTTTATTCCAAAATATAATAACGGAATGGTTTTAATTACTCCGACACAAAATGGTGTATTTGTAGATAAAGATGCCGTTAGAAAACCGTTGGAAGAAAATATTAACCCATGGTACAAAGGTAAATTAAAAGAATATTATTCAGATGGTAAGAATTATATGTCCGCAGATGGTAAGACCACTTATAAACCTAGTGATTATTACAAGGTAATTGAAAAAGATATTGAAGATAGTGCTGTTTTGTTACCATTGACTGTTTCTGGTAATGTGGGATGGGTAGTTGCACAAATTTCACCAAAACATTTACGTTTAACAATTGTCGAAAATGGCTATATTAATCCGAAGAAAGCTACTGCATCGGTTAAAATTAATAGTATTAAAGTAGTAAAAATCAAAGATATCTTAAACAATGAAGAGTTTAAACCTAATGTAAACTCTGAAGTTGAAATAGATATTCCCTTAGGAGGTTTTCGTTTTATAGATATTGAACTGGAAAACGAATTAAAATAAGATTGACTGATATTTAATAGAAAAATATGAAAACATACATCGTCAAAATAGTAGTACTTGTAACTATTATCAGTTTAAATAGTTGTGATACGAAACAAAAGGAAGTAGCAGAAAATAATACTAATGTTACTGATAGACCAAATATTATTCTTTTTGTTTCTGACGACCATGGTACCGACGCAATAGGTGCATATGGTAATCCAGTTATAAAAACGCCAAATTTAGATAAGTTAGCAAATGAAGGTATCGTATTTACGGATGCATACTGTACCAGTGCCAGTTGTGCTGCTAGTCGTTCTGTAATACTTTCAGGAAAATTTGGTCATGCTACCGGCTCTTATGGTCATGTGCATGACTATCATCATTTCAGCACATATGATACTATCAAATCACTTCCAGTACTATTAAGTAAAGCAGGGTATGAAACAGCACGCATAGGTAAATATCATGTGGCACCAGAAAAAGTATATCATTTTGACCAAGTTTTAGAAGCAGATCCAAGAAATACGGTTGAAATGGCAGAGCAATGTGCTGATGTATTAAAATCAGACAAGCCCTTCTTTTTATATTTCTGTACGGATGACCCCCACAGAGGCCATCCTTTTGAACCGGACCCATGGGATACACCAAATAGTTTTGGAAATAAAAAAGAAGGTTATAAAGATGTTGAAACTATTACTTACAACCCTGAAGATGTTCTTGTGCCAGCCTTTTTACCTGACACGAAACAGACAAGAGAAGAAATTGCCGAGTACTACCAAAGCATATCTCGAATTGATCAAGGTTTTGGAAAATTAATGCAAATGTTGCAAGAAACAGGGAAAGCAGATAATACTATTGTTTTTTATATTTCTGATAACGGAATGGCCTTTCCAGGAGCTAAAACTACAGTTTATGAACCTGGAATTAAGTTACCATGTATCATTAAAGATCCGACAAAGAATAGTAAAGGATTGACGAGTAATGCTATGATTTCATGGGTAGATTTAACACCTACGATTCTTGATATGGCAAAGGTTGATTTTGATGCCAATAAATTCCATGGGCATTCATTTTATGATATCATGGGAAAAGAAAAGTTTGAAGGTTGGAATGAGATATATGCCTCACATACCTTTCATGAAATTACTATGTATTACCCAATGCGTGTTGTAAGAAGTGAAAACTATAAACTCATTTGGAATATTGCTTATCGATTAGAATATCCTTTTGCTTCAGATTTGTGGGCATCTTCAACTTGGCAAGCCATTTACAGAAATAATATAGAATTTTTTGGACCAAAAACAGTGAAAGACTATTTGTTTAGAGCAGAATTTGAACTCTACGATTTAAGTAAAGATCCGAATGAGTCGAATAATTTAGCTACTAACGCTTCTTTCCAAGACATTTTAAATACTATGAAAGGTAAAATGAAAGCCTTTCAAACCAAAACGAAAGACCCATGGATGATTATGTGGGGTCATGATGCTTCTTTACAAGGAAGTGGTGTTAATTTATAAAAATCAATATGAAAAAAATTAAGCAGATAACATTAATCGTATTATTTGGATTTTTAATATCATGTACTTCAAATGCCGCCGAAGTCATCCATATAAAGCATACAGATGGAGACATGACAATGACAATTCGTGAAGTCATTGAAAATTCTAAAGGAAAAGATATAAAACTTGTTTTTGAAAAAGGTAATTATAAATTTCTTACTGATTACGCAGTTGGTAAATACATGCATATTACCAATCATGGTAACGGTTTTAAGAAAGTAATTTTCAATTTTGAAGGTTTTAATTCAGTTGAAATAGAAGGCAATGGTTCAGAATTTATATTTAGAGGGCAAACTGCACCTTTTGTATTTGAAGGTTGTAATAAAATCAATATTAGTAATCTTACTTTAGATTGGGATATTCCGTTTTCTTTTCAAGGTGATGTTATTGATGTAAATAAGGAAGAACAATATTTTGATTTAAAACCTTATACCGAGGGCTTTTCTTGGAAACTAACAAAAGGACAAATTGAATTCCCTGGAATTAATCATTTTAATTTCACAGCATTAGGAAGTACTTTGTCACATAACAAAGAAACCAAAGCAGTCGATTATGGTGCTTGGGATATATCTTTAAATCCAAATTACGTAGAAAAATTATCAAACGGAAATTTACGTTTTTATGATAAAAACATGAAACATTTTCCTAGAGTAGGAACTGTTTTACAGTCAAAAGGGGATAAAAAAAATAATCGTTATGCACCAGCTTTTTTAGTTAGAAATTCAAAAAATATAACAATTGACAACGTTGTGATTCATCATGCTTTAGGCATGGGATTCTTGTTCGAAAGGTCTGAAGATATCAATATCCTAAATAGTGGAATCTATATTCGTGAAAGTTCAGATAGAGTCATTTCTATTATTGCAGATGCAACTCATTTTGCAAATTGTAAAGGGGATATTCTAATAGAAAATTGTCGTTTAGAAGGAATGTATGACGATGGAACCAATGTGCATGGAACTTATGTGGAAGTTGATAAAGTTTTAAATAAAAATACGGTTAGAGTTGCTTTAAGACACGACCAGCAATTGGGTTTTGAGTTTGCGGGAGTTGATGATGAAATTTGGTTTATTAAAAGCCCTAATCCACAAAGAGCTGAAGAAAACAAAGTGTCTTCGGTGAAAGTTATTAATGATGTTTATACAGAATTAACGTTTAAAAATGAATTGTCTTCAGACCTCAAACCAGGAGATATTTTAGAGAACAAAACTTGGAACCCAACATTTACAATGCGTGGAAATACTATTAGGGATCATCGAGCGAGAAATATCATCATTAAAACACCTAAAAAAATAATTATAGAAGATAATGATTTATCATCAATGATGTCTTCAATTATGTTACGTGGTGAAACATTCTATTGGTACGAGTCCGGCAATGTAGAAGATGTTGTAATACGGAATAATCGTTTTGTTCATTGTGCTTATGGTGGAGCAGAACATGCGATTTTAAAAGTCTCGCCTAGACTTGGTAAAACTTTTGATGATTCAATGCTTTATGATAGAAATATATTATTCGAAAACAACACCATTGAAACCTTTGATAACAGAATTATTTGGGCTGATCGTGTTGATGGATTAATAATTAAAAACAACACCATCAAACAAACAACCACTGAACAACCGCAATATCCTGACGCTTTTATGTTTGATTTAATTAATTGTAACAACATTGAAATCACTAATAATATTTACGAAGGTGATTGTAAAAATGTCTTGAAAGCAGATGATGTTTCAAAAAAGACATTGGTTTTTAAAAAGAACAAAGGACTTAAAAAATAAGAGATGAGACTTTTCAAATTCATAATTGTAGTTTTTTTAAGTTTTACATCTTGTAAAGCTCAAAATGTGCCAACTGGTATAAATGATAAAATTGAAACACTTCAAAATCTAATTAAAAAAGCAGAAAAAAAAGGAATCGATGTTTTAAAAGAAAAAACAACTATAAGAACTGCTGAAATATTTTTAAAATTTGCAAATTGGGATGAAAAAAATGTGGAGACCAACGTAACATTCTTCAAAAAAGTACCATCTTATAAAGCGGACGCTGAAAAACTAGCACAAGATTTACCAGCTTTCGAGAGAAAAGAAATCTACTTAATGCTCGATAAAGCAGAAAGTAATTTAAGAAAATTAATTTCAAAAGAAATCTATAGAAAACCAAGTCCAAATGTAGATTGGACCAAAGTAAATGTTGAAGGAGACCAAATAACTTACAACAACAGACCTGTTTTTTTAGCAGATTATACTTGGAAACCTGATGGGAAATTGTATAACGAATATCATGGAAATCAAGATGGTTTTTTCTTAACACCACCACAAGTTATAGATTCAAACGGAACTGTTAACCCACGAGTTATTAATGAACTAGATTCTAAAGCAGATGGCTCTATTGGTTTTATTTTTATGAACCATAAAAATGTTCCTGATTGGACAACAAAAAAGTATGAAGAAGGTTTCAAAATGCGTGAAGATACCTATACAGCTTACGATATAGATAATCCTGGTGCTAGAGAGCTTCAAAAGTATTTATTGGGAGCAGTAGTTCCTAAAATGGCTGGTAAAAAATTCACACAACTGGGTTATATGTTGTGTAATGAACCTCATTTTTATGCCTACAGCGATAAAACCAAGAAAAAGAAACCTTGGGCTTCAGGTCCCGTTTCAGAATATACAATTGCTAAGTTTAAAGATTGGCTGCAGCATAAGCATCATGGTATTTCAGAACTAAATCGAATCTGGAGAACAAATTTTACTAGTTTCGAAACAATAACAGCCAATATCCCTTTAGATATAAGCTTAAAGGGAACACCAATTTGGTATGATTGGGTAGCTTTTAATATGGATAGGGTTACGGAATGGTATACATTTCTAAAAGATGAAGTCAAAACTCACGACCCTGAAGCCAAAGTACATTTAAAGATAATGCCAAATCTTTGGACAAATAATATGAGAGCTCATGGTATCGATTTTGAAGCACTAACAGATTTAAGTGACATTATCGGTAATGATTCTGGTGCAGACCACAAGTATACTTGGGGAAAACCACATGAATGGCAAAAAAAATATGCTTTTGAGTGGCGAGAATTATGCATGGGCTACGATTTCTTAAAATCTGTAAGTTCAGATAAAATTAACTTCAATTCAGAATTACACTACTTATCTACAGTACGTTCTCGAGATTTATACCTAGATCCAAGTTATGCTAGAGCGACGTTTTGGTTGGCACATTCTTACGGAATGACAGCAAGTCAAATTTGGTTTTGGCCTCGTAAAGCAGATGGTGAAGTTACTGACAGAGCTGGCAAGGGTTATGCAGGGTCTAATAACCAGCAACCAAGAGTCACTAACGAAGTGGCAATGACTTTAATAGATTTAAATACCAATGCTGAAGCTATTATGACAATGCAAAGACAACGTAAGCCAATACGTTTGTTTTATTCAAAAACGTCTGCCATAAATAATGGTAATCATATGGATAATCAATTCAAAATGTATGAAGCATTGCATTTTGAAGGTACACCTTTGGGCTTCGTAACGCAGAATATTATTAAAAAACAAGATAACAGTAATTGGAATATCGTAGTTGTATACAATACTCCTAATGTTACTAAAGAAGAGCTTCAATCACTTCAGAATTATCTCGATAACGGTGGAACAGTTATCCTAGATAATAAAAGTCTGTTGAAAGATGAATATGGACAAGCTTTATTAGAATTAAAAGCTTCAAAAGGAATTTTATTAATGCTGAATTCAGTTTTGGAAATCAAGAACAAAGTATTATCCATTTTAAAAGATAAAAATAGTTTACCAGAAGTAAAAGTTGAAGAAACAAATGCCATTGGTACTAAAGGTTGTATTTGGAAAGTCATTAAAAATGAAGCAGGTAATAACGTGTTGTCTGTGGTAAATGTTGGAAAATCAGATGCTACATTAAATATCACACTTAATGGAAGTGACGCTATTATTTGCAAAGATCTAATTGATGGAATTGAGGTTAGCAAAACGCCAGTATTAAAGCCTTTCGATGTCTATTTTGTTGAAATAACTAAAAACTAAAACATGAAGAATTATTTCTACACTTTTATCCTAGTGATATTTATTTTTACAAGTTGTAATACAGCTAAAGTAGATGCTTCTAAATCAAAAATTGGGGATTCAAAAGATGTACACGTCGTTTTATTAGCTGGTCAATCAAACATGCAAGGTGCAGGAAATTTTGATAATTTAAACGCTTCTGAAATTGAAAGAATTGAAAAAGTTTCAAGTCGAGTTTCACTAAGTTTTAACGGAGGAAAAGTAGAACCACTCTCTTATTACGATAATAAACCATCAGAAAAATATGAATTTACAAAACGCTTTGGTCCAGAGATATTTATAGGGTTAACCTTAGCGGAAAACAATCCAAATCAAGAATTTTTATTGATAAAGCGTTCTCAAGGCGGAACCGCTTTGTATGGTGCATGGAACCCAAATTGGACAGCCGAAAAAGCGAAAGCTGTTGAAAAAGAGAAAAAGCAAAAAATTCAGCTTTACAATTTGCATATCCAAGATATAAAGGAGAATTTGAAAGCATTAGAAACTCAAAATAAAACCTATAAAATTATTGGCTTAGCTTGGATGCAAGGGGAAAACGATGCAGCAAAAGAAATTAGTGCAACAACTTACGAAGAGAATCTTAAAATTTTGATTAAAAGTTATAGAGATGAATTTGGTATTATAAACATGCCATTTGTAATCGGACAAATAAATTCAAGATACGGAAAGTATAAAGCAAAAGGTCCAGCAATGGTTCGGAAAGCTATGGAAGATGTGGCTAATTCAGATAAAAATGTTGATATCGTTAAAACAACAACGGATACGAGTTGGAGTGATTATCCTAAACATATGGATAACGTCCATTATAATGCCGAAGGACAAAAACGCTTAGGTAAGGCATTTGGAGAAAAGCTAATTATTTTAAATAAATAGAGCTATGAAAAACTATTTGATACTATTTGTTGTTATTGTTTTTTATTCATGTAAAAATGAAAAACCTTCTCATACGAAAATAGCTCAAAAACCAAATATTGTCTTTGTATTAGTGGATGATTTAGGCTATGCTGATGTAGGTTTTAACGGTTCAAAATATTTTGAAACACCTAATTTAGATGCTTTGGCTAAAGAAAGTTTAGTGTTAGATAATGCGTATATGTATCCCACATGTTCGCCATCAAGAACTGCAATTTTTACAGGAAAACAATCTTTCAGAACTGGAGTTTATACAGTACCTGTTCTTGAAAAGGGAACAGCGGAAGAAAATATTTTTTCACGTTGGACAGTTGGGAAAGAACATCCAATCTATGCAGAACCCTTGGCAGATGCTGGATATAAATCTATTCATCTTGGTAAATGGCATATTGTTGGTCCATATCCAGAGAAAGAATTGTCAATGGAGTTTCCATTTCATCAAAAACTGACACAACCAGAACCTGGAGATTATAGTTGGGTAGCAGCACATAAACAACCAGAAATCAGTCAGTATTATCCTGAAGGAAGAGGTTTTATAAAAAATGTAGGAGGCACATTTAGAGGTGATCCTGGATTTGAAGAAGGTGGTTATAAAAGTGAAGCAGGAGGTTATTGGGCACCATTTAGCAATCCTTTTATAGACAAAAAAACAGACGATAATTGGTTAACCGATAGACTTACAGACGATGCTATTGCGTTTATGGATTCTCATAAAAAAGAACCCTTCTTAATCAACTTAAATTTTTATGCAGTTCACAGACCAATTAAGTCGCGTAGTGAAAAGATGTATAAAAAATATATGACTAAACCTGTTGATTCAGTTTTAGGTCAAGGTATTGGTAAGAACGCAAAAGCAAAGGAATTAATGGCAAAATATGCCACAATGCTAGAATCTGTTGATGATAATATACAACGCGTAATTGACTATTTAGATAAAAACGGACTTAGAGAAAACACCATAATTATTTTAACATCAGATAATGGTTACCATAGAATAGCAAGTGCAAATAAGCAATTAAGAGGAGCAAAAGGAGATATTTACGAAGGTGGAATAAAAGTACCAATGTTGGTGAATTGGCCAAAGAAGGTAATACCAAGACGAAGTGAAGTTGCGGTTTCGGGGTTAGATGTTTTTCCAACGCTAATGGATTTAGCAAAAATTGAAGATTATAATGGACAATTAGATGGTGCTTCAATGACTAGCTTATTTCAAACAGATGATAAATCTCTAAAAGAACGACCCTTGTTTTGGCATTTAGCAAGTCAATATAAACATGGTACTTGTTCTGTAATTAGAAAAGGAAATTATAAGTTAATTCAATTTTTAGCGGATGGTAAATTGGAACTATATGATTTAAAAAACGATCAAAAAGAAAGTCATAATCTCGTTGAAGAACAACCAGAATTAACAACAAAATTATTGGTAGAATTAGTGGATTGGCGAAAAAACAATATGGTGCCTTTACCACCAAATTCTGTTTTGAAATTTTAGATTAAACCAATGTTGAAATTATAAGTCAAATTGATTTAGTCTTATATAAAACTTAAAAAATGAATTCAAAATTTTTAAAAATATCATTATTCGTTTGTTGTTGCATGTTTTTGTCTTGTAATGCACAAAAAGGGAATAAAACAACTCAAACAACCGTTAAAAAGAAACCTAACCTCATCATCATTCACACCGATGAGCACAACTTCAGAACATTAAGTTGCTATCAAAAATTATTGACAGAAGATCAAGCCTTTGTTTGGGGAAAAGGGAATAATTCGACAACGCCAAATATTGATAGATTGGCAGATGAAGGTGCCATTAGCACGAGTTACTATGCCTCTTCTCCCGTTTGTACACCATCGCGTGCTTCATTAATGACGGGTTTATATCCGCAAGCAACAGGAGCACCTAAAAATGGGCTTCATATTAGAGAAGATGTACCAACGTTTGCAACTATTCTAAGAGCTCAAGGATACGCAACATCATACGTTGGTAAATGGCATTTAGCAGGTCATGAGAAATACACATTTAATATTAAGTATAAAGCAGGTTTTGATGATAACCGTTATATGATGCGTGGTGGACATGCACCCTATTTCAAACTTTCTCAAGACGGTTCTGTAATCACTGGAATTAATGAAAAGGTTGCGGCCAAATTAAATAAGGATGAGTTCGTTCATGTAACAGATTTCTTTACCAATAAAACACTCGAAATTCTAGAACGAGATAAAAACAAACCATTTGCGTTGATGTTATCCATTCCAGATCCACATACGCCAGATGTTGCGAGACCACCTTATGATAGAATGTATAAGGATTTAAAAATTGAAGCACCAAAAACAATGGCATCGGAATATACAGCTATTAAACCGTCTTGGGCAACAGATAAAACTAAGAACGAAACTATTGGAGCAAAATCTTTTGAGAATAAAAAAGAAACAAGTGCTTTAAAACAGTATTTCGGTATGGTAAGTCATATCGATGATAGTGTAGGTCGAATTCTTAAATTTTTGGAGGATAATAATTTAGTGGAAAACACTATAATTATTTTCACTTCAGATCATGGAGATATGTTTTTTGAACATAACCGTAGAAATAAAGGTGTGCCCTATGAAGCTTCTGCTAGAATTCCATTTGTTATTCGTTATCCTAACAAAATACCAGCCCATAAAGTGATTAATACAGCGTATACAAATGTAGACTTTGCACCAACGATTTTAAGCTTAATGAATGTCAAAACTGATGCTAAGTTTCATGGTTTAGATACCTCTAAAGATTTTACAAATACTAAAAAAGTAGTCGATAGTGATAGAATTACATATTACGCCAAATCTGGTGGATGGTGGGTAACTGCGGTAAATGATCGTTATAAATTAGTTATTGATAAAAAGGAAAAGCCCTATTTGTTCGACCTAGAAAAGGATCCTGATGAGTTGATTAACTTTTACTACCATAAGGACTATAAAGACATAGCAAATATGATGCAAACCGAGTTGTTTAAGCAGTTAAAAAAGTATGATGAGCCAGGATTAAAAGGCAAACAAGGGTTTATAACGGAATGATTTAAACATTGAAGGGTAATAAAGGGTAGGATTAGGATAAATTGTTTTATGGTATTTTAATCAATCCTATTTATTTTTATAAACACAAAAGACTTTAATTATGAAACTTCGATTTTCTATTGTTTTTTTGATGGTTTTATGTATTGAGTTCTGTTTTTCCCAAAATGATTGGGAGAATGAATTAATGTTTGAGCAAAATAAACTGCGTGCTCGCGTACCAAGTTATTCTTTTACCAATCATCAAGAAGCATTAAATGGAAATCGAGATGTTTCGAGAATGCAACCCCTAAATGGATTATGGAAATTTAATTTTGTTGAAAAATCTGCGGATAGACCTAAAGATTTCATAAGTAAAGATTTTTCAGGCACTTCAGATCAGTGGAAAGATATGACTGTGCCTTCAAACTGGGAGCTTCAAGGCTATGGTCAACCGATTTATACTAATATTATTTATCCCTTTACACCAGATATTGAAAATGGCGGAAAGCGGAATTTCAATTACATGGGGCCGCATCCACCACAATTTCCTTTTATAGAAAAATATCGAGACAATCCTGTTGGTAGTTATTATAGAGACTTTACGATTCCTAAAGATTGGAAAGAGCAATCCGTAATTCTTCATTTTGGAGGTGTGTCTTCTGCATTTTATGTTTGGATAAATGGAAAAAAAGTAGGTTACAGTCAAGGAAGTAGATTAGCAGCCGAATTTGATATAACAGATTTTTTAACGGAAGGACAAAATAGAATTGCTGTACAAGTATTTAGATGGAGTGATGGCAGTTATCTCGAAGATCAAGATATGTGGCGATTAAGTGGTATACATAGAGAAGTGATGTTGTTAGCACAACCAAAAATTTCTTTAAATGATTTTTTTGTCAGAACTGAATTCGATGGTAAGCATGAAAACGCCAAACTAGAAATCCGTCCGCATTTATGGATGAAAGGAAATGAAGACCAATTAAAAGGATGGACAATCTCTGCCGAATTATATGATACACATAACAATAAGGTTTTAGAGCAACCAATGTCTTGTAATATAGAAAATGTTCATTTTGAAAGATGGCCTCAACGTGATATTACCAAATTTGCATTTTTAGAAGCAGAAATTAAAAGCCCACAAAAATGGTCTGCTGAAACCCCTTATTTATACACTTTAGTTTTCGATGTTAAAGATGCATCAGGAAAGTTAGTGGAATCTAGAAGTCAGAAAATTGGATTTAGAAAAATTGAATTCAGTTCAGAAAACGAATTGCTTATTAATGGTAAGTCGGTTAAAATAAAAGGTGTTAATCGTCACGATCATCATCCAAAAAGAGGAAAAGCATTAACAAGAAAGGATTTAGAAGATGATGTAAAGTTGTTGAAACAATTCAATTTTAATGCAGTTCGCACATCTCATTATCCAAACGATCCTTATTTCTATGATTTATGTGATAAATATGGTATATATGTCATGGATGAAGCTAATATTGAAACACACCACTTGGGCAGTTATGCACCTCAACAACCTAGTTTGGCAATCCCTATATTGAGTCGCGTAATGCGAATGGTAGACCGAGATAAAAATCATCCAAGTATTATTTCATGGTCTTTAGGTAATGAAGCTGGAACAGGCCCTGCTTTTGCAGCAGCAGCAGGTTGGGTAAAAGATTATGATGTGTCTCGTTTTGTGCATTATGAAGGTGCTCAAGGACAACCAACACATCCAGATTATAAAGAAGGTGAAGAAGGCCAAAAGGTTTTTAGAGGGAAAGCACATGCCAATCCTGATGACCCTAAATATGTTGATGTTTTAAGTAGAATGTATCCAGAAATATATCAGCTAAAAGCAATGTCTGAAAGCACAATCATTAATAGGCCAATTATAATGTGCGAATATGCACATGCTATGGGAAATTCAATTGGAGGTTTGGGTGAATATTGGGATCTTATTAATTCTAAACCGAATTTAATTGGTGGTTTTATCTGGGATATGAAAGATCAAGGATTAGAAAAAACAAATAAAAAAGGAGAACAATTCTATGCCTATGGTGGCGATTTTGGTGATGTACCAAATGCCGGGAACTTCTGTATTAATGGCGTGTTTTCGCCAGATGGAAAACCTAATCCACACGCTTGGGAAGTAAAATATATTCATCAGCCTTTCAACTTTACAGCTATCGATATTAAGAACGGAAGGCTTACAGCAATTAATCATTTAAATGACACCAATTTAAATGCTTATGAAGTCAAATGGTCACTTTCTGAAAATGGAAACGAATTGCAATCTGGAATTTTAAAAGACGTAGATGTTAAACCCAATTCGTCTTCAGAATTAAGCATTCCATTAAAAAATGTAAAATTTAAATCAAATTTAGAGTATTGGATACGTATTTCAGTACACGAAAAACAGAATCGTTTTTGGGCAAATAAAGGATTCGAAATTGCTAAAGATCAAATGCTTCTAAAAGCTAGTGAATTACCAAGTGACTATAAGTCAAAATCTAAATCAAAAGTTTCAGCATTAGAAACAACAGAAGAAATTATGGTCTCAGGAAAAGGATTTTCATCAACGGTTTCAAAATTAAATGGCGAATTGAATTCATTCAAAATCAATAATCGAGAACAAATAGCTTCGCCATTAAAACCAGATTTTTTTCGTCCACCTATAGATAATGATTTACGTGGGGCAAGCAGTAAGGATTTCAGAAAGTCTAGAGCGTACTGGGAATTTTTAATTGATAAATTGAAAATAGATTCCGTTGAAATTGACAGTAATCTTGATAATGAAATCACAATTAAAGTATCTCAATCATTTAATAATGAAGTCAAGCTTATCATTGATTATCGTTTCTTAAGTGATGGTAGACTAATCGTGAAAATGAGCATGGATGCTAACGAATCGCTCCCAAGTTTAGTGAAATTTGGAATGACGATTGGAGTGCCAAAAACGTACACAGCAACAATATTCTACGGAAAAGGACCTCATGAAAATTATAGAGATAGAAAAAGAGGTGCTGAAGTCGATGAGTTTACCTTTAAAACGGACGATTTATTTACCAACTACATTTATCCACAAGAAAACGGAAATCGCTCTGAAGTAAAATGGTTAAAACTTTCAGAAAGTAAAAAGAACAATTTAGTATTTCAGGGATTACCAACGTTTGGGTTTTCAATCTGGCCTTATGCCGCAAAAAATATTCAAGACGCAGAACATATTTATGATTTAAATGAACAAGGTTTTTATACACTGAATTTAAACTTAATTCAAATGAGTGTTAATGGAACCTTGTCTGAAACCTTACCACAGTTTGTAATTCCTTCAGGGAAATACAATTTCGAATTTGTACTTAACGCTCAACAATAATTATGATGAAAAAAACATTAACAATACTTAGTTTCTTTTTTACACTTATACTATTAGCACAAGAAAAAGGTGTTATAGACAATTCAAATAGTGAGTTTGTAAAATTCAAAAGTATCAATATTGGAGATTGCGTTTGGACAGATGGTTTTTGGGCAGATAAGTTTGAGGTTGCTGAAAAAGTCATGGTTCCATATATGGGAACACTTCTAAAAGGAGATACAGGTCATGCTTTAAATAACTTCAAAATTGCGGCGGGTCTAAAAGAAGGAAAACATGAAGGGATGTTTTGGCATGATGGTGATTTCTATAAATGGATGGAAGCTTCCATGTACATCTATGCAATCAATAAGGATGAAAAAATCATCACTGATTTAGATGAAATAATTGCCATTATTGGAAAAGCTCAATTAGAAAATGGATACCTGCAAACACAGACTCAACTAAAAAACATTAAACCTTTTTCTCAAAGGAAATATCATGAAATGTACAATTCTGGACATTTATACATTGCGGCTTCAATTTACTATAGAATTACAGGAAAACGCAATTTTTTAGACATTGCCATAAAACATGCAAACAATTTATATGAAACGTTTCAGCCACAACCAAAGGAATTAGCACGTTTCGGATTTAATCAAGTACAAATTATGGGATTGGTTGAATTATACAGAACCACAAAGGATAGAAAGTATTTAGAGTTGGCTGAGATTTTTATCAATATGAGAGGTAAGTCTGAATTAAAACCAGATCCAAGTGTAAATACCAACAACATTGGAGATATGACTCAAGAACGCACACCATTACGTAAATCTAAAGAAGCTGTTGGGCATGCGGTTTTAGCTTTGTATTATTATGCAGGTGCAGCAGATGTTTATGCTGAAACAGGAGAACAAGCACTAATTGATGCTTTAGATATACTTTGGGGTAATATTGTGAATCAAAAAATGTTTGTGACCGGAGCATGCGGTCAAAAACACGATGGAGGTTCTTCTCACAGAGATTTTGTACACGAAGCATTTACGATAGATTACGAAATGCATAACCAAAATGCATATAATGAAACCTGTGCTAACTTATGTAATGCAATGTTCAACCAAAGAATGCTAAGTGTAAAAGGAGAATCAAAGTATGCGGACGTTATGGAATTGGTTTTGTATAATAGTGGCTTATCAGGAATCAGTTTAGAAGGGAAAGATTATTTTTACACAAATCCACTTAGACGGACATTCGACCATAAAATGGGAATAACAGATTATGCAAATCGTGTGCCCTATATTCCATGTTTTTGTTGTCCACCAAATTTGGTGAGGACGATTGCTAAATCTTCAGCTTGGGCATATAGTTTAACTAAAAATGGCATTGCAGTTAATTTGTATGGAGGAAATAAACTAACCACTAAACAACTTGATGGTTCTGCAATTGAATTGACTCAAGAAACACAATATCCTTGGGAAGGACGTGTAAACATTACCATAAAAAAGGCTAAGAAGAATGTGTTTGATATTCAATTAAGAATTCCAGAATGGGCAGAAGACACTACGATTAAAGTAAATGGAAAATCTGTAGATACTGAAATTTTAGAAGGTACATATGTTACAATTACTAGGAAATGGAAAAAAGGAGATGTCATTGCCATTGACATGCCTATGGATGTGAATTTATTAGAAGGAAATGCTAAGATTGAAGAAGTTCGAAATCAAGTTGCTATAAAACGAGGACCACTTGTGTATTGTCTTGAAACACCCGACTTACCTGAAAACACAAGTATTTTAGATATGTATTTACCATTAGACACAAAGTTTACATCAACCTACAAAAAAGATCTTTTAGGAGGAATTACAGCAATAGAAGGGACGCTTAAAGTTCGAAAAGATAAAAAAGAAGGGATGTATCATGAACTTGATAATGTACAATGGGAATCTATCAATACGCAATTTGTACCTTATTATTCTTGGAGCAATAGAGGTACAGCAGAGATGACCGTTTGGTTGCCGTTACTTTGGAATTAATGTGTTAAAAACTATCAACGACATTAATATTACGTCAAACGACAAGGTGTTCTGTCCGTTATTTACCTTTGATTTATAATCTTTAAAATACTTAAAATGAAATTTACATTATCTAAAACTTTACTATATTTAGTTGTATGCGTTATCTGTTTTTCTTGTAATTCACAAAAGAAAGTAGCCGAAAAAAAACCAAATATCCTGTGGATAGTTGCTGAAGACTTATCGCCTTTTATGGGCTGTTACGGAGATTCTATAAATGCTGGACATACCCCAGTTATAGATAAATTGGCTAGTGAAGGCGTGCTTTTTAAACGTGCTTATGCTAGTGCTCCAGTTTGTTCTGCAGCAAGATCTGCATTTATTACAGGTGTTATGCAAACTACAACAGGAACTCATAATCATAGATCGAGTAGATTTACCGATGATAGTATTGTACCTCAAGATTTACGTATTCTTTTACCTAAAGACATGAAAACCATTCCTGAATTAATGAAGGATGCCGGATATTTTACCTTTAATAGTGGAAAAGATGATTATAATTTCCATTATGATAGAAGAGCTTTATATGATGTGGGTACAAAAGAGAACTATAAGGCAGGGATGAACGGTTGGCAAGGAAATCATGCTATTGATTACATGACGGTAAAGAATTACGTATGGAGTTCAAGACCTGACAAAAGTCAACCTTGGTTTGGTCAAGTACAAATAATGGGTGGAAAAAAAGATGCTAAGTATGTTCGAGAAGGTGAGAAATTAGAGCCAAACGATGTGCCTTTGCCTCCTTATTTCCCTAATATCCCATCGCAACGCGAAGCTTGGACAACACACTACAATGCAAATAGAGGGTCTGATGTTACGGTTGAAAATATATTAAAACAATTGGAAGCAGATGGCGAGCTGGAAAACACTATCATCTTTTTCTTTTCAGATCATGGAAGCCCAACGTCTCTTCGTCATAAACAATTTTGTTATGAAGGCGGTTTGTTAGTGCCCTTAATGATTAAGGGGAATCATCCAGCTTTAAAAGCAGGTGTTGTAAGAAACGATTTGGTATCATTATTAGATGTGTCGGCTACAACTTTAGCCATGGGAGGAGCTGTTATGCCAAAATATTTAGACGGTAAAGATTTGTTTGTTAAAGACTTTAAAGAGTCAAAATATGTTATAGGAGCAAGAGATAGATGTGATTATACCATTGACAGAATAAGGACTGTAGTTTCTAAAGACTTCCGTTATATTAAAAACTTTTTTCCAGAAAGACCAATGATGCAGGCGGGCTACAGAGATAATAAGCCAATTGTAAAGGATCTAAAAAAAGCTCATGAAGAAGGTAAATTAACCCCATACCAAGAAAAACATTGGTTTGGAGTACGACCTGTTGAAGAGTTATATGATTTAAAAGCAGATCCAGATGAAATGAATAACCTGGCTGAAAATCCTGAATTTTCTAAAGTTCTTTTAGAACACAGAACCGTTTTAGAAAATTGGATAAAAGATACGGATGATAAAGGGCAATATCCAGAAGATGCGGCTCAGTTAGAAGCGACATTTAATTTATGGAAAGACAGACCACGATTTAAAAATGCAAAAGTTAATCCTGAGTATGATCAGTTTAGATAAAAATGGCATCTTTTTTTGAAAACACCCCTAAAGTCCCCTCAAGGGGACAATCCTATAATTAAACTTGGGATAATTGTCCCCTTGAGGGGACTTTAGGGGTGTAAAGTAATAATAAGTGCTACGATTTTAAAACGAACTAATATTTATGTTTTGTTTTTTATCGACACACATTAAACGAATCTTATTTTTTAAAGTCTAATAATCCAATTCTATAATCTTTTAAAATGAAAAAAATATTTATGGCTTTCGTTTTTGCATTAATAGCATTTACGATTTCTGCACAGCACTTTATAACAGAAGGAAATGCTATTAGACATACTATTGTTGCTTCAGTAAATGGGGAATCTGTATTGTTTATAGGAGAATTAGATGGAAGCGTCTCTTCGTATACGCTAGGAGGAGAACAACTATGGCGAGTGGCTACCGATGATCCCGCTGTGCTTTTCGAAATTGAAGCTGCAGATATTAATAATGATGGTAATGATGATTTATTAGTTGCAAATGCCAACGGAAACATCTATTGTTACGATAGTTCAGGAAAACTATTATGGCAATTTGCTTCGGATCATAAAGTACGTTTTTCTGAAGTTGCAGTTGTTAAAAACAAAGGTAATGTTCAGATTTTTGCAGGTGGAAATGATCGTACATTATATGAATTAGATACTAGGGGAAAGCTAGTTTCAGAAACGAAAATTGAAGGTGTTGTTAGAAAATTGGAAGCTGGTAATTTTGTCAACTCAGAAACAGAAAGCCTTTTTCTAATGACGTACAGTTATGATAAATTCCGTTGGGAGTTTTTAGGGTTCATGGATGCCAATTCAAAAGTAGTCATTAAAAGCGTTGATGATAAGGAAAAGTATTTAAAAAAATTAACAAAAGCAATGGTTACTGATATTACGATTGCTGATATCAATGGGGATAAAAAAGACGACATCTTATTTTTTGGAGACGATAAGTTTAAACCTTTATTTACAGCTTTAGATAGTGACTTCAACATTATTGCAGAATATCAAGGCAATAATAAACAAACACAGCGTTATGCACATTCTCAAGGAGCATTTTTACCAAGTAGAAATGAAATTATGTTTCAGCATGGTGGCATTTTACTGGTTTTAGATAACAAAGGAAAGTTAATTAAATCATCAGGCGAACGTTATGGTAAAATGGTGTTTAGTGATTTTGCAGTCGAACAAAAATCGAATCAACTTATAGCTGGCGGAACTGTAGATGGAGGCAATGCGATTTGTTTTTACGATTTAACAAGAGATAATTGGTTTAAGACGAACCATAATAAAGAAGGCAGAATGCTCGAGGTCGAAAAAAATATTGCCACTCTTTATGAGCAAACGCTAAATTTTAAATTACCTAGTTATCAAACTAAATCGGAAAAAGAATGGGTTATGATTACAAAAAGTAATACCGATTCTAGGCTAGAAAAACTAGATGGTGGAGATATTACATTTGTGATTCAAAAAGCACCTAAGGAATCTACTGATCGATCGCATTTAGTGGCAATTATGGGAGATGTTGCCTTAAAAAAAGATAAGCGTGGTAAATACCAAGATTCAAGAGAAGATATAATACAAATGGCTAGAGATTTTGAAGCAGAAGGTCAACCATTCACATTTTGGGCGGGTCATGGAAATGATCCGTTTTATATTCAGATTGAAACTTTAGAGCAAATATTAGAAGTTGCACCAAATACCTGTTATGGTTTTGTATATGCAGAAATGGCGAATGTTGAAGATCCTAGAGTTATTCATTATGTAAAGGAATATATGCCAAGACTTGCTAAGGCAATCCGGAAAAATAATAAGGCAAAACTATACTTTAGATATAAAAATATGTTTTGGGCTGCAACTTCACACTTACCATTATGGAAAGACATGTTCTTCTCAAAGAAATATAGCGATATTTTAGCACCTGCTTCTGAAGACACAAGTAATCGCACACAAGACTTAAATTTAGCAGGTCGTGTTGGTATGCATTCAGGAGGTTATGTAAATGATTATGCAATGCGACTAATTGATGATAACCCTACAAGTTGGAGACCATTGTCGCCAGGCGGACAAAATTCAGTATCGCCATATTTAAGACAAGGCGTAATAATGGCAGCATATGGAGCAAGATATGGTGTGGTTTCTACAAGTGGTTTTGTAGAAGAACCTGGTTTAAACGTATTATTTGCTTTAATGAAATCTGGAGTGCTTCCTATTGTTGAACCTGAAAACATTCAGTCTATTGGTTCTTGGCTTCTTATAAAAGATGTAGATAAAGAATTGATTCATGGTGTAGATAATCATCATAAAATAGATCAATATAAAATTGATGATGATAATGCAGTTTTTTCAGTTTCTCAAATGCATTGGGCTGGAACGAGTATTCCAGAATACGATTTCTCTAATGTAGCTTTAGGTGTAAAATACCGTTGGACCAACTACATGCCAGAATTACCTTATGGAATGGTACCAGTAGCACCCATAGAAAGTAAGGTGAAATTAGAAAAAGCCAATGTGCCTTATTTTGTGTCTAATGCAAAAGTTGGATATGAGGGCGAAAACAAAGTATCAGCAGATCAATTTGGTGATACTATTATAAAAACGGTAGAAGCTGGCGAAAAGAAACTTAATATTGTTGTAAACGGAGCATCTTGGAGTGCCATTAAAATTGATGATTCTCACACCCGATTAATTATAGTAGATCAAGGATATCTTGATCCTCAAAAAAGAGAAGCTACGATAAAGTTTCAAAATAAAATGCCTGTATCGGCAACTGATATTTTGAGTAAAGAAAGTTTAAGGTTTGGAAAGGAAATTAAACTTACAATTCCAGCAGGTTCTATGCGATTTATTGATATTGCTTATTAAAATGGAATAAATTATTTTCATTATGCGTATTCTGTACTTTAAAAAATATTAAAACAACAATCAAAGACTTAAGTAAGTCAAAATGATTGAGGTAAATTTTTTTACAAACCTATACTTACTGTACAAAAAAACGATTCTAATTATAAAACATTAAAAAGATTAGTTTTTCTTTTTACCTTTTTTCTTTCCTTTAGCTGTACCCTTAGCATTAAACTCTTCAAATGATAATTTTTTGTCTTCATTTGTATCTTTTTTTGCAAATATTTTATCTGCATTAAAAGGATCTCCTTTTTTAGTTTTTTTACCATCATAAAAAACTGTCAATTCTTCTAGGCTAATAGACTTATCATTATTTGTGTCTGCTTTTTCAAATCTCTTTTTCACCTTAGCGTCAACTTCTTGAGCATAAGTTTGAGAAAATGCAAACATGGCTAAACCAGCAATAGTTAATTTTAAATATTTCATTTCAATTGGTTTTAATATTAAAATCCAAATATCATTAAAATTACGATACATATTACACATAATTCTTAAATGCGTATGCGTAACTTAAACAATCGTTACTGTCAATATAAAATTTACGCCTAAAGACATTTTCTAAACTTAAAGAAACAATTTTTTGATATATTCAGTAGATATTTACATTATCTAATTAAATATCCAGATACTAATGACCATAAAAAAAATATTATTAAATGTTATAGTTATATCTGTAGTTATATCTTTTACTTCTTGTAAGAATCAAAAACCGGATAACGAATCAAAAATAGACGTTGAATCAAAATCAGAGAAACCAAACATCGTATTGTTATTTATTGATGATTATGGTTGGTCAGATGTTGGATTTAGAAATAATACTTTTAATACGCCAAATATTGATCAACTAAAAAAAGAAGGGTTAGATTTCAACAGAGCCTACATTCCTACACCTACATGTAGCCCGAGTAGATTGTCTTTGCTAACTGGAAAGGAAGCTATAAGATTGGGTATGCCAAGGCATATCGCAATCGATCCTAATGATCCAGATGCAGAATATAATTTATGGCCAACAGATCCCGTTCAACGGCCTTCACGTAATTATTTACCTCTTGAGGAGATTACCTATGCTGAACGGCTTAAAGAGTTTGGTTATTACAATTACTTCATTGGTAAATGGCATTTAGGTCATGTAGGACGTTACCCTACGGATCAAGGTTTTGACGAAGCCTACGGAACTACTAATGCAGGTCATCCCAAAAACTATTATTACCCATTTTTCAAACCTGATGAAGACCCAAAAGATTTTTTAAATTCAGGACCTAAAGAAGGCGATTATTTAACTGATGTATTAATCAATAATGCTGTTGAATTTATAAACGATTATGACAAAAACCAACCATTTATGTTATCGTTCTGGTACTACTCGGTTCATGGACCGTCTATTGGTAGAAAAGATCTTCTTAAAAAACATCAAGACGCTGGTTTACAAGGTAAATATGCAGATCATGCCGCTATGGTTGAAGCAATGGATGAATCCATTGGACGCGTTAGAAAGGCATTAGAAGATAAAGGTATTGCGGATAATACAGTCATTATTTTATTATCAGATCAAGGTGGAGCTTATACCAATGCACCTTTGAGTGGAGGTAAAAAAGGGGGTAATACATTGGGAGAAGGTGGAGCAAGAGTGCCTTTTATTATTAAATATCCTGGAGTTACAACCGCAAATACAGAAAGTGATATTCCTGTTCAGTCTATTGATTTGTATCCCACTTTAATTGAAATAGCCTCAGGAAAAGAATACAAAGACAATCAAATTCAAGGGGTTAGTTTACTACCAATTTTAAAAGGTAATAATATTGAAAAACGAAACCTCTATTTCTTTAGAAGTTATGAAGACCAATATGCTGCAGTAATTTCAGGTGATTGGAAATTGGTTAAATACCATAGTGGAAAGTTTCAACTTTTCAATGTTTCAGAAGACATTAGTGAGCAAAATGAGTTGATAGGTACAGGATTGGAAATAGAAACCAAACTAAAAAAAGAAATAGCTGCTTGGGAAGCTGAAGCAGTTCCTCAATATTAAATAAATAGTTAATGAAAAATTATAGATGGATAACCTTAGTATTATTGTTTGTTATAGCTCATAGTTCATGTCAAAATGATAAAAAAGAAATAGAAAGCAAGGCTCAAACTAAAAAACCGAATATTGTTTTTCTATTAGCCGATGATATGGGTTATGGTGAATTAGGAAGTTACGGTCAAAAAGAGATTAAAACACCATTTTTAGATGAATTAGCTTCAAAAGGGATGCGATTTACTGATTTTTATGCAGGAACAGCAGTCTGCTCACCCTCAAGAGCAGTCTTAATGACTGGAATGCACACTGGACATGTGAGTATTCGCGGAAATAAAGGGCAATATGAAGATAAATATGGTAGAGTACCGTTAAAAAAATCGGAAGTGATACTACCCGAAATGTTAAAAGAAGCAGGGTACCAATCTGCAATGATTGGTAAATGGCATTTAGGGATTCCAGAAGATATTTCAACTTGGGCAAAAGGAAGAGGTTTTGATTATGCCGTACAAGAACAATGGGGCGAGGACAAAAATGGAAAAGAAATTGACGAACGTGTGCATTGGGTGAATAACAATCAAGATTCAATATTCTACAACTACAATAATTACTCCTGTTTAGATGAATTTAGAACTGATTTTGCACTTGATTATTTAGACAAAAAAGATAATGACAAACCTTTCTTTTTATATATGTCTTATAGAACACCCCATGCACATGAATTTTTCTTAAAAAAAACAGATCTATATGCGGATAAAATAGAAGAATGGCCAGAAATAGAAAGGCGTCATGCTGCTCGAATTACGATGTTAGATTCTCAAATAAAAAGATTGTTTGATAAATTAGAGGCAATGGGAGAGCTTGAAAATACGCTAATCATTTTTACGAGTGATAATGGTCCAACCAATGAAAATCATCATAGTTACAAATTTTTCAACAGTTCTGGTAATTTAAAAGGGTATAAACGCGATTTATATGAAGGTGGAATTAGAGAACCCATGTTTGCCTATTGGAAAAATAAAATAAAAGCAGGTACCACAAGTAAACACCCAAGTGCTTTTTACGATGTAATGCCAACGCTTGCTGAACTTGCAGGAGTGAAACCACCAACACAGACCGATGGTATTTCTTTTTTACCAACATTATTTGGTAAAGAAAATCAAAAGCAACACGAGCATTTGTATTGGGAAATTCAAGAAGGAGCTTCAGTAAAAGGATTTAAACAAGCCGCACGAATGGGTAAATGGAAAGCCGTTAGAATTGCAAATTCATACAAAACTGAATTATACAATTTAGAGAAGGATATTAATGAAACCCATGATTTATCATCTCAATTTCCAGAAATAGTAGAAAAAATGAATAATATCTTGAAAACAGAAAGTGTGAAAATGGAGCACTATCCGAATTCAGGAGGAATTTTTAAGTAAAAAATATGCGAATTCAAATTAATTACATCATTTCGAGTATTCTGATTATATCCTTAATGTCTTGCGGAGAAAAAAAAGCTGAAAAAGCGGAGGTCATAGAAAATAAACAGCCTAATATCATCTGGATTATGGCAGAAGATATGAGTACCGATTTGGCCTGTTATGGTTTACCGAATGTAAAAACACCCTATTTAGATAAAATGGCAAGTGAAGGTGTTCGTTTTGACAATGCCTTTGTAACCAACCCAATTTGCTCACCTAGTCGCTCTGCCATGATGATTGGTACGCATCAAGTAAAAACAAATACTCATAACCATCGTAGCAATAGAGAAGT
Source organism: Aureibaculum luteum (assembly GCF_003449015.1). Classification (GTDB taxonomy): domain Bacteria; phylum Bacteroidota; class Bacteroidia; order Flavobacteriales; family Flavobacteriaceae; genus Aureibaculum; species Aureibaculum luteum. The sequence goes on from NZ_QRGD01000006.1 coordinate 302,743, forward strand.
TCCTTTAGATAAACAGTTTACGCCTATGACTCAAAAATTACGAGAAGCTGGGTATACAACTATTTTGGGTAACCACTCCGTTATGAAAAAGGGACGTAAAATTGATGTTAATTTTAAACATGAACCCTTAGGAGCATGGGATGGAGAAACAAAATTTGGATTGTTTGATAAGTACGACAATTTTGAAAAAGCAGATGAACCTTTCTTTGCACAAATTCAATTAGTAGTAACGCATCGTGGTGATTGGTGGGATGAAGTTCGCGAAAAATCTAAACATCCTGTAAATGCAGATGCTGTTGAAATGCCTCCTTATATGGCAGATCATCCAGCCATTCGTTTGGATTGGGCTAAATATTTAGACCAAATAGAATACATGGATAATGAAGTCGGAATGATTTTTAAAGAGCTTGAACAAAAAGGAATGGCAACTAATACTGTTGTTATTTTTATTGGTGACAACGGTCGTTGTAATATTAGAGGAAAGGGTTATTTGCATGACCCGGGATTAAGAATTCCATTGATTGTCTTTTACCCAGAGCAATTTAAAGGCGGTGAAATTAGAAAAGATGTGGTTAGTGCCACAGATATTACTGCTAGTATTTTAAATTTTGCTAAAATTGATATCCCTTCCTATATGACAGGACAACCCATGTTTGATGCCAATTTTAACAGAGAATATGCTTATGGAGCACGTGATTTATGGGATGAAATTGAAGAAAAATCAAGAGCCATTACCTCTGATGAATGGAAGTATATTAGAAACGATAAACCAGAGATTCCTTTTGATGCTCATCAAGCTTATTTAGAGTTTTATCGGCCTGCTGTTCATATCATGCGTCAACTTAAAAAAGAAGGAAAACTCACAGAGGAACAAAAATTCTTCTTTGAAGATTCTAAACCCGTTGAAGAATTATACAATCTAATAAATGATTCTCAAGAATTGGTCAATTTAGCTAACAATCCTGAATATGCCGATATATTGGTTAAAATGAGAGCAAAAACTAGAGATTTAGATAGCCTAATGAAGCCAGTAAGTGCTATTTACCAACCAAAATCTGTTCAAAGTACGGTGGATTTGGTGCAATGGATAATAGATGAACATCCAGATGTTCGTAAACAAATGGAAGACGGTGTAGAAGTTGGATTTAAAAAATGGGGAGCAACCTATAAAAAGTATCTAAAGAATAAAAAGAAATGAAATATTTAAAAGGAATAGTATTATTGATAGTTGCAACTTTAACACTTCAGTTTTGTAAAAAAAATGACATTGTAGAAGCAACTCCTCTTAATGAGGATTGGAAATTTAGTAAAATTAATGAAACAGGAGCGTTAGATGAAAGTATTTATTCGATTGCTTATGACGATTCTCAATGGGAAACTGTAAACTTACCACATACAGCCAATATTGAACCTTTAACTGTGAACAATCAGTGGCAAGGGATTTGTTGGTATCGTAAACGAATTACAATACCCAAAAGCGATAAGGATAAAAAAATATTCTTTGAGCTTGAAGCTGCTATGAATTATTCTAAAATTTGGATAAATGGCATCGAAGTTAAGGACCATCAAGGTGGTTATTTACCAGTTATAATGGACATTTCGAAATATGTAAAACCTGGAGCAGAGAATATTGTTGCCATACGATTAGACAATACTGATAATTTAGTTACTGGCCCAAAACCATTAAAACGATTAGACTTTAATATGTTTGGTGGATTATACAGAAAAGTAAACTTAACTACAAAAGAAAAAATTTACATCTCACATCCTGTGTTAGCAAATAAAATTGCCGGAGGAGGTGTTTTTATTACTTATCCTAAAGTTTCAGAAGCTGCCTCTATAGTAAATATAAAAACACATGTTATTAATGAATATGAAAATACAGAATCTATTGAACTTGTTCAAACAATTTTAAAAAATGGAAAGATAATACAAGAAAAGACATCTTCAAATATAGAAATTAAAGCAGGAAAAGATATTGAATTAACAGAGCAAATCACAATTGTTAATGCTGAATTATGGTCGCCAAAACATCCAAATTTATATAGCTTAGAAACCAAAGTACTTCAAGATGGAAAAGTCATAGACCAACAAACAACAAACTTTGGTATAAGAGAATTTACTTTTGATGATAAGCATCAGCTTCACATTAATGGTAAGAAAACATTTTTGAGAGGTGTTAATCGCCATCAAGAATATCCCTACATCGGTTATGCATTATCAGACAACGCACAATATAGAGATGCTAAGAAAATAAAAGATGGCGGTTTCGATTATATCCGTCTGTCACATTATCCACAATCTCCAGCATTTATGGATGCATGTGATGAACTAGGTCTTGTTGTAATTGACGCCATAATGGGTTGGCAGTTTTATAATGATACCGAAGACTTTAGAAATTATTGTTATCAATCTGCAACAAACTTAATTAGAAGAGATAGAAATCATCCATCTGTTTTGGGCTGGGAAGTATCGCTCAATGAAACTAAAGAGATGCCGGTTTATTTTATGGAAGAATTAAATAACATTACACATGCAGAATATCCTGGTGACCATGTATATTCATGTGGATGGAAGGATGATGTATATGATATTTACTTAGAAGCACGCCAACACAGAATATTGAGACCGCATCCCTATAAAGAAATGCCAATTACAGTTTCAGAATATGGTGATTGGGAATACTATTCTAAAAACGCAGGTTTAAATCAAGATAAATTACCTAATGATGTGAGAACAGAAATGAGTAGTCGCCAAGCACGAGGTTATGGAGAAAAACGAATGATGCGTCAAGCTATTAATGTACAAGAAGCTCATAATGATAATTTAAGTACACGAGCTTATTCGGATAGTTATTGGGTAATGTACGATTATAATCGTGGTTATCATGATGATATAGAACGTTCTGGTTTGATGGATCTTTTTAGATTACCAAAATTAGCTTATTATTTTTATCAGAGTCAGCGTGATATTGATGATGTCGCTGTGCTAAAACTTGCTACCTATTGGAATGATAAATCGCCAACGGATATAAAAGTATACTCAAATACAGATGAAGTTGAGTTATACCTCAACGATGAATTAATTGCCAAACAGAAACCAGATTCAGGAAAGAATACTGAGAATTTAAAACATCCACCTTACACATTTAACCTAAATGAATTTAAACCAGGGACATTAAAAGCTGTGGGGTTTGTTGATGGGAAAAAAATCACTGAAGATATTGTAATTACACCTCAAAAACCTACAAAGTTAAAAGTTTGGTTAGATGAAAGTGGTAAGACACCAGCTGCAAGTCAAAATGATATTCTTTTCTTATATGTTGCTGCCATAGATGATAATGGTACTATAAATCCTGATTTTACTGAAACCATCACTTTAGAAATTAATGGAAGTGCAAAAGTGATGAATGTTGATGCCGTAAATGCAGAAGCAGGAATTGCAACCGCAGTATTACAATTAGGTAATACTAAAGAAACGATAATTGTAAATGCAAATGCAGCAGGTTTGAGGGGAAGCCATGAGTTTAAAATCGACTAATTTGCTTTTTAAATAATATCTCGAGGTCTGAAAACTTCAACATTTACAGGGGGTTACTGTTAATTTACTGTTAAATACATTTTATGTACGCGTATATACACATGCTTTGATGAATTGAATGATATTTACTTCTGTAAAAGCACAATAAATCAAATTTTAATGTCAATACATAAAAACATTACAAGAATTCTTCTATCAACGGTATTACTTTTTAATCTCAGTTGTTATAGTCAACAAATGCCAAAAGGTGAGGTGGTAGAATTTGGTTTAGGTATTGCTGAAGATGCAACACCAGCTTTAGTATCAAGAATTCTAAAGGCTAATGAAAAACCGATTTCAGAAATAAAATTTGAAAAAGGAACCTATCATTTTTATCCAGACAAAGGTTTTGAAAAATTTTGCTACATATCAAATCATGGTGACTTGATGGTAAATACACCTTTCCCAATATTTAATATAGAAAACTTAACTATAGATGGTCAAGGGTCTACGTTTATATTTCATGGAGTAATGATTCCATTTTTAATTGATGAAAGTAAAAATATAAGTATAAAGAATGTATCTATTGACTGGTACCAATCATTTCATAGTGAAGGGCTAATTGTAGCAAATGATGAAGTCAATAAAACTTTTGATATGCAAATTTCTGATGAATACCCTTATGATATCCGCAATGGTGAATTGTTTTTTATAAAAGAATATTATCAACATACCATTGGACAATCTATCTTATTTGATCCAAAAAGAAAAGCGATTTATTTTGATACAGAAGCCTATACAAATATTACTACAAAATCAAAATCGACTACCACCAATAATTTAGATAATATTAAATACAAGTATGAATATGATAAACGCGATGTAGGCTATAAGAATATAGGTATTGAAAATCGTGTTACAGTTAAAGAATTAAAACCAGGATTGCTTCGAGTTTATGGTCACACTAAAAAAATGCCACCTGTAGGTCATATTTTGTCCATGAAAGGTGAACAAGGTTTAAATAGAGTCTCACCTGCGTTTAGCGTAAAACATACTAATGGGTTTAATGCTCTAAATGTAAATGTACATCATGCAGGAGGCATGGGTATTATCGCAGAAAATTCTGCGAATCTTATTTTGGACAATTTTAATGTTACACCATCCCAAGGACGAATGGTATCTACTACTGCAGATGCAACTCATTTTGTTGGTTGCAGAGGAAAAGTGGTATTAAAAAATTGCACATTTGAAAATCAATTGGATGATGCTTCTAATATCCATGGTACTTATCAAAAAATCGTTGATGTTTTAGATGAATATAGAATTGGTGTTAGAATGGGGCATCATCAACAAAAAGCTTTTGTAATCGGTCAACCTAATGATAATTTAGGTTTTGTTAGATTGAGTAATTCATTTTTCGCTTATCAAAAAGCTACAATAAAAAGTATTGAATACATTAATAATAGGTACCAAATTATAACGCTAAACGAAAAGTTACCCGCTGATGTACTACCAGGAGATTTAGTAGAAAACCTTGATGGGTATCCAAATTTATTAGTCCAAAACTGTACCATAAGAAATAACAGAGCAAGAGGTTTATTGATTTCCAATCCTGTAAACACCGTTATTGAAAATAACTTTTTTAGTACTGAAATGGAGGCAATTTTAATACCGGTAGAAAGTGGTCATTGGTACGAATCTGGAAATGCAGCCAATGTTGTTATTAGAGATAATACATTTCAAGACTGTCAACATGGTGGAAAAGACCGTGGTGTAATTCGATTTGACACAGATGATGATAATAAGAATATAGCCTTTAAAAATATAGAAATTGTTGACAATACTTTTAATCAATTTGATAATCTAATTCTTGAGGTTACTAATTTGGACGGTCTTGTTTTTAAAGGAAATACTATTACCAATACAGAAACTTTTCCCCGACTTCACCCGAAAAATCCTGCTTTTAAAGTTAAACGTTCTAAAAATATAAAATTTCAAAACAATATTTATAAAGGCAAAGTAAAAAATGAAGCAGTATTGGAAACGGATGAAACGATGTCGAATTTAAAATTTAAATAAAAATTAATCTAATTATACTCAACAAATATTTAACTTAAAACTAATTTTATGAAACAAAGAAAACTACTAACTAATAAATTATTGAGCAGGTATTTGTTCATTACTTTATTAATGTTATTACAAAGTAACATTTGGGCTCAAACTCAAGGTTTGACAGTTACAGGAACAATTACAAGTTCGGAAGACGGTTCACCAATTCCAGGTGCAACGGTGCAAATAAAAGGAACATTAACAGGTACAACATCAGATTTTGATGGACTTTATTCAATTGAGGCCAAAACAGGAGATGTATTGATATTTAGTTTTATTGGTATGGAAAACCAAAATGTTACAGTAACGAAAGCAAAATTAAATGTAATACTGGTACCGCAAGCCGAGAGCCTTGAAGAGGTTGTAGTGATAGGATATGGTACTGTTAAGAAAAAAGAATTAACAGGTGCCGTTGCTCAGGTAAAATCTGCAGATATAGATCAGTATGTAACCTCAGATGTTGCTTCAGCTTTACAAGGTCAAGTTGCTGGTGTTTCTGTGGTTTCTAACTCTGGAGAACCTGGAGCACAATCAAGTATTCAAATTAGAGGGATAACTTCATTGACTTCAGGAGCAAATTCTCCACTATGGGTTGTAGATGGCATACCTCAAGTAGGAAATCCAGGTTTAAATATGAATGAAATTCAAACTTTTGACATTTTAAAAGATGCAGCATCAACAGCCGTTTACGGTTCTAGAGGAGCTGCAGGTGTTATTTTAGTTACCACAAAAAAGGGTAAGGAGGGTGTTATGAAAATTGATTTTACACATACTTATGGTGTTCAAAATCTAGCTGAAAGTGCTCCTTTAATGAATGCTAGTGAGCAAATAGCTTTTGAAACTGTAAAAGAGACATTAGGTTTTGCAAATCATATTTCCATTTTGGATGCAAACCCAACATGGTATGATAATGATAATGATTTTAGTCAATATGTATTAAATAATAATCCTACTACAACCAACTATGCTCTTAATGTTTCTGGAGGTTCGAATAAACTAACCTATAATTTTTCAGGTGGATATTTAAATACAGAAGGTACGTTAATAAATTCCTATTTAAAAAGATACAATGCACGTACTTCTACAACCTATACGACTGATAATTGGAAGATAAATACAAGTATAGCTGTAACCCTTGAAAAAAATGAAGTCTCGAGTAATGGATTACTCGCAGTAGCTAGTCGTTACTCACCTTATTTCCCTTTGATTGATCCAGATGCCGAAGCCATTTTCACTTCAGATGATGGACCTGTAACAACCCCTTTAAATAACTTGGCTCAAGCAATTAAAAGAGAGAATTTGTTTCGTAGAGATATTTTAAATGGAAGTTTAGATATTACACGTCGAATAACGGATGATTTGAGTTTCAATACACGTGTAGGAGTTTCTGTAAGAAATCAATTGCAAAAACAATTTGTCCCAGCATATACACTTGTAAATCCTGATGATTTTGATGATACGGAAACTGATCCGACAAAAAGTTTTGTGAATAGTGAAGCACAAAGATTATCAAAATTCAGTTGGGATGCTGGTTTGAATTACAACAAGAAATTTGGAGAACATACCATTGGTTTATTAGCAGCCGTAACGTTGGAAGAAGATACTTTTGAAGGTTTCTTTGGTCAAAAACAAGGGGTATCAAATAATGATATTAATGTATTGAACACTGCTACTATTAATCCAACAACAAATAGTTTATCTGGATACAACACCACTCGTGTAGGTACCTTAGGAAGAGTACAATACAATTACAAGGGAAAGTATTTGTTTTCAGTCTTAGGACGTTATGATGGTTCTTCTAAATTTGGACCTAACAATCGTTGGGGTTTCTTTCCATCAGCTTCTGCAGCATGGAATGTGTCAGATGAAAATTTTTGGGAGCCTATCAATCATATTGTAAATAACTTTAAAATAAGAGCAAGTTATGGTGAAGTAGGTAATGATGCCATAGCGGATTATGTTTTTAGCAGTACCATAGGACAGGCTGCTGATTATATTTTTTCAGACAATGATGGATCTTTTAGTAATGGAACCGCAGTTAGAGATTATGCGAATGAAGTAGCAAAATGGGAAACATCAAAATCAATAAATTTTGGTATTGATTTAGGTTTTCTAAAAAACAAGTTTGTTTTAACGGCTGAATATTATAATACTAAAAAAGAAGATATGTTATTTCCAATTACGTATCCAAGTTCTTCCGGAGCTTTTAATCAAACAGGTAATGCCCCTTTCGATAATTTCGATCATCGAAACGTAGTATTAAATGTGGGTAACATGACTAATCAGGGTATTGAATTAGGAGCAAGATACAACCAGAAAATAGGAGAAAGCAACTTAAGGTTGAACGCTACTTTTTCTAAAAACACAAATGAAATTACAAGTATTTTTAATGATATCCCATCTATTCTTAATGGTAATTCTGTTTTGGTTACTGGAGATAATCAGAATTCATTAATTACTGTTTTTGCAACAGGCTATGAGGCAGGTGCTTTCTTTATTTACGAGACGAATGGGGTCGTTCAAACAGATGCTCAGTTAGCAGACTATCAACAACTTGGAGGAAGAGAAAGTGCTCAAAAAGGAGATTTAATGTATGTAGATACAAACAATGACGGTCAAATAACCGCTGCGGACAAAGTTTATAAAGGAAGTGGGTTACCAGATTTTGAAATCGGCTTTAATATGAATTGGAATTATAAAAATTTCGATTTAGCCATGAATTGGTATGGAAGTGTAGGTTCAGAAATTATGAATGGTAACAAAGCAGTAAGTTATATTGCTGGTCGTCATCCAGATTTAAGTAACATGTGGACTGAAAATAATTCTACTTCTAACATACCCAATTGGAGTGGAGCTAAGGGTGATATTAATCATAATGGAAATACTGATTATTGGTTAGAGAATGGCGATTATTTGAGGTTAAAATTAGTTACCTTAGGATACTCACTACCTAAAAACGTTTTAGAAAAAATAAACATTTCTAAATTTAGACTTTTTGTTTCTGCTCAAAATCCAATTACAATTACAAATTATGATGGTTATGACCCAGAAATTGGGGGAAATGTTGCAAGTAGAGGGCTAGATGTCTCAAGATATCCAATTTCTTCTCTATACAGTTTAGGTGTAAACATCGGATTTTAATAAATAAAAAATTTACAAAATGAAAAATTTTAAAAATAAATTAATTGTTTTGATTGTAATGACCAGTTTTTTACAATCATGTAGTGATTACTTGGATCAAGTTAATCCAAATGAAGTTTCTACTGATATCTACTATGCAGATCTTGAACAGTCTGATGCGAGTTTAACCGGTGTCTATGGAGGTATGTTAGATACATATATCGTTAACGCTTGGTCAGAATCTTTACGTTCTGATTTGGCAATTCACTCTTTGCTTAGGTTAAATAACCCAAGACCAAATGCAAGAGTTACACCTTATTACGCTCATACTTATAACTCAGGAAGTTTTGATTTTAATAGACAATGGGATGCATTGTATCAAGTAATTTTTAGATCAAATCAGCTAATTACTGGACTTGAAAGTATGGATGCTACTTTGAAAAGTAATGACCGTTGGACAGAACAAATGGGACAAGCAAGACTTTTAAGAGGCATGTGTCATTTTTATTTACACGCCATATATAATAATGGTGAAATCATAATACGTGATAAAGTTCCAGGAGAAATAAACGAAATTTCTAAATCTACATCAAGTTCAGAAGATGTAATTAAATTTTTCAGAGAGGATTTAGTATATGCTTACGATAATCTCCCTGCTGCTTTTGATGAGAAGTCTCGAGTAGACAAAGGGGTTGCTGCCACTATTTTAGGGACAAGCCATTTGTATGAGAAAGAATATGATCAAGCTATTGTTTATTTTGACGATATAATTAATAATTCTGATTATGGTTATGCTCTTTTAACAGGAAACAATGTAAAAAATATGTATACTCAAGCTGGAGAATTTAGTTCAGAATCAATTTTCGAGATTAATTACTCAGTTGCATTAAAACCGGAAGAGTCTCAGTTTTACGAAGAAAGTTTTAATACTAGAAACGCGAGGTATTCTGCTCCAAATGGAAGAGGTGGAGGAGCTCCGGAACATTATGTTGCAGCTGCTTGGTTAACTGACGCGTATTCCACAGAATTTTTAGATCCTTTGGATGCAAGAAATACTGTTTTAGGGTATAATGGACGCGATAGGATCACGGATAATATATCCTTAAGAGCCTCCTCTATGATTGCACTGGTAAATGATGAACATACTGAGTATTATGATAAGCCTACAGCTGCAATTAGAGAAACTTTCAACAACAATAAAATTTCAGCTTTTAAACAGTATACAAATCATGACATTACAGATCATGAAAAAAATGTTGGTAATTCCACATGGAAATCTGGTAAAAATGTAATTATCAATCGCTTAGCAGATGTTTATTTAATGAGAGCCGAAGCCTATTTAGAAACGGGTAATATAACTGACGCACTAAGCGACATAAATACCATTCGTGAACGTTGGGCATTGGCATTGTTAGGGCCAGTTGTAGATGCAAGTAAAACGTATGTTATGAATGAACCTGTTACAAATTTACCATATACTGATGAAAATACTTTAAGAAAGCATTTAAGACATGTTGAACGACCATTAGAATTAAATGTTCAAGGTGTTTCTTCTAGGAATATAGATTTAAGAAGATGGGGTAATGCCCAAGCTAGATTTTCAGAATTAAATGGAATGAAATATTATTTATCTGATTACGAGTATGTTAAAAATGATGGTGGAGCTACTGCAACAAGAAAGAATAGTTTGTTGACAAGATCAGTTACTGGAAAAGAACTTTATTCTGATGGGGAAAATGAGTTTAAAGATGCTGCACAAAATTACAATGAATCGCGAGATTATAAACCGTTACCACTAAGCGAGACGGACAATAACACAAACCTATAACCGTAATAGGTAATTAATTTCTATTAAATATATATCCCATCTCCAAATGAGATGGGGTATTATCTTAGATTTGAGATAAATCAGGAGATAAAATTAGTATTGAAAATTTTATTTTTGCTTATCAAATTCAAAATATGAAAAACCTAAAACAATCATTTTTTTTAGCCACTTTTTTAATACTTGCTATAAGCTGTAAAGACAAACTCGCAGAAAAGGCAAATGATGTGGATACTACATCAAAGAAACCGAACATTATTGTCATCTACCTTGATGATTTAGGTTATGGAGATATTAGCTCCTATGGAGCAACTGAGTTGCAAACACCAAATATCGATGCATTAGCTTCTGGAGGTATAAGATTCACAAATGGATATGCAACATCAGCAACATGTACGCCTAGTAGATATGGATTGTTAACAGGAATGTATCCATGGCGAAATAAGGATGCTAAAATATTACCAGGTACTGCACCACTTTTAATTAGCACAGAGCAACAAACCTTACCAAAAATGCTTAGAGGCCAAGGTTATCAAACCGCCATTGTTGGTAAATGGCATCTAGGGTTAGGTTCTGGAATTACAGATTGGAATGAACATATATCTCCTGGACCGAATGAGGTTGGATTTGATACGTCTTATATTTTGGCCGCCACCCAAGATAGAGTCCCAACAGTTTATATAGAGAATGGAGATGTTGTTGGTTTAGATCCTGAAGATCCTATTTCTGTAGATTATAAGAATAATTTTGAAGGAGAACCTACAGCAATTTCTAATCCAGAAATGACAACTATGAAATGGCATCATGGTCATAATAATAGTATTGTAAATGGTATCCCAAGAATTGGTTTTATGAAGGGAGGAGATTCTGCGAAATGGAGTGATGTAGATATGGCGGATCATTTCTTGACTAAAGCACAAGATTATGTGAAAAATCATAAGGATAAACCTTTCTTTTTGTATTATGCCATGCAACAACCTCATGTGCCACGTACACCACATCCACGTTTTGTAGGTAAGTCTGGATTGGGACCAAGAGGTGATGTTATTTTAGAAGCAGATTGGTGTATTGGCGAATTTATGAAAACTTTAGAAGAGGAAGGAATATTAGAAAATACGCTAGTCGTTTTTTCAAGTGATAATGGGCCCGTATTGAATGACGGATATTATGATGACGCTGTTGAAAAATTAGGGAAACATGATCCTAAAGGAGGCTTAAGAGGTGGGAAATATAGCATCTTTGAAGCGGGAACAAGAGTCCCGTTTATCACCTATTGGAAAGGTAAGATTCAACCAGCAACTTCAAATGCTATTGTTTGTCAAATGGATTTATTAGCATCTATGGCAGATTTAGTTGGCACGGAAGATTCAACTACTGACAGTAAAGATTTACTTGAAGTTTTATTAGGTAAATCAGAAAAAGGAAGAGAAAGTTTAATCATTGAAGCCACAGGAAAAACCGCTTTACGACATGGAGACTGGTTAATGATACCTCCTTACAAAGGCAAAAATTTTAGAGAAAAAGTAGGTATTGAAGTTGGTAATATGCCAGAGTTTCAACTTTACAATTTGAAGGAAGATGTAGGTCAACAAAATAATTTAGCTATATCTAATCCTGAAAAACTAGCAGAAATGACCAAAATTTTCGAATTATTAAGAGGAGTAGATTTTGAAAAGGGTGTCAAAGAAGTCATCTTTAGATAAGGTCAATATCATAATATGATACATATGAGAGTTAAAGCAATATTATTAAGTACACTACTTTTAATAGCATTAATTTCATGTGCTCAAGAAAAAAAAGAAAATCAAAAGGAAACTATAGTTGAAAATCAAAAGCCAAACATCATATACATTTTAGCTGATGATATGGGGATTGGCGATTTAGGATCTTACGGACAGACAATTATCCAAACGCCGAATTTAGATAAAATGGCGGCTAATGGAATGCAATTTACGCAACATTATAGTGGAGCCTCAGTGTGTGCACCTTCGCGTTCTACGTTAATGACTGGTCAACATACAAGACATACACCAATTAGAGGTAACAAACAATTTATGCCGAATAAAGATGGTCAAGTTCCACTTCCTGCAAATAGTGTAACGCTAGCAGAAATTTTGAAAGAAAAAGGCTATGTAACTGGTGCGTTTGGAAAATGGGGACTTGGTTTTAATGAAGGTGATCCAAATAATCAAGGTTTTGATGAATTTTATGGCTATAACTGTCAGCGTTTAGCCCATAGGTATTATCCACCATATTTGAATCATAATCAAGAAATTGATTCATTAGAAGGTAATGATTGGACTAATAAAGTTACTTATGCTCCAGATAAAATTCAGGAACATAGACTTAAATTTATAGAAGACAATAAAGACAAACCATTCTTTGCATACATTTCTTTAGTATTGCCACATGCAGAGATTATCTCTCCTAACGATTCCATCTTTAAATTATTCGATGGTAAGTTTAAAGAAACGCCATATACTGTAGATAATAAATACACGTCAGATTATGGTCCAGATATAGTACTACATGAGTATGCTCCAGTAGAAAAGCCTTTAGCAACCTATGCATCTATGATAACTAGAATCGATGCTTATGTAGGTCAGATAATAGATAAGGTAAATGAATTAGGTCTTGCAGAGAATACCATTATTATGTTTGCAAGCGATAATGGCCCTTCTCCAGAAGGTGGTACGAATCCTGACTTTTTTAACAGTAATGGTAAATTTCGAGGTTATAAAAGAGATTTATATGAAGGCGGAATTAGAGCTCCATTTATAGTAGTTTGGCCTAATAAAGTAAATGAAGGAAGTGTCTCTAATCACGTTTCAGCATTTTGGGATGTATTACCAACAATAACTGAAATAACAAATGCAAAAAATCCAGATAATATTGATGGGATTTCATTTTTGCCATCTTTATTGGAAGGTAAAAATCAAAAACAACACGAGTATTTATATTGGGAATTTAATATAAAAGGAGGAAGAAAAGCAATTAGAAAAGGTAATTGGAAAGGTGTTTGGTATAAAATGAACACCAAAAACCCTAGTGCCTTTGAACTTTATAATTTAGCTGATGATGTTTCTGAAACCAACAATGTTGCAGATCAGCATCCAGAAATTGTTGCTGAATTTCAAGAAATATTGAGAGAAGCAAGTACTGAGTCAGAATTATTTCCTTTTAATACTGATTAAACATTCATATTAACATATTAGCTTTCAAGAAACCTATAATAATTATGCAATCACAACTAAAAACACATCCGCATCGTAGATTTAATATTTTAACAGGAGAATGGGTGTTAGTTTCACCACACAGAACAAAAAGACCTTGGCAGGGTAAAACGGAAACGTCTGCAAAAAAAGAGGAGATTACCTACGACCCAAAATGTTTTCTTTGTCCTACCAACACAAGAATTAACGGTGAGGTGAATCCAGATTATAAAAGCACCTATGTTTTTAAAAATGATTTTGGAGCTCTTTTAGAAGACACTCCACTTTTTGAATACAATGAAGGCTTACTTCATGCGGAAGGTGAAAAAGGAATTTGTAAGGTGATCTGTTTTTCGCCAAACCACTCGCTAACCATTCCTGATATGGAGATTGATGATTTGGTTACAGTAGTTGACACTTGGCAAAACGAGTTTACAGAATTGGGAAATGATAAAGATATAAACTATGTGCAAATATTTGAAAATAAAGGAGCTATCATGGGATGTAGTAATCCACACCCACATGGGCAAATATGGGCACAACATTCCATTCCTACAGAAGTTCAAAAAAAGACAACCGCACAAAAAAACTATTTAGAAAAGAACGGTACAGGATTATTACAAGATTATATCGAGCAAGAATTAAAGGAAGATGTTAGAGTAATCTCACAAAATGAAAGTTTTGTAACGCTTATTCCCTTTTGGGCCGTTTGGCCTTACGAAGCTATGATTGTACCTAAACGACAAATGACAAACATACTAGGATTAACAGATAAAGAAAAGAGAGATTTTGCAGAGCAATTAAAAACGCTAACGCAAAAATATGATGCTCTTTTTGACACTTCTTTTCCTTATTCATCGGGTATACATCAAGCACCAACAGACGGGGCCTATTATAAAGAATGGCATTGGCATATGAGTTTTTATCCACCCTTATTACGTTCAGCAACTGTAAAAAAATTTATGGTGGGATATGAAATGTTTGCCATGGCTCAACGAGATATTACTGCTGAATCAGCAGCGGAACAATTAAAATCACTTTAAATATGGAAGAAATAGAATTTAACCCAAGTAACTGGGATCTCATAATAGATTCCCCAGGTAGGATAAACATTATTGGTGAACACACGGACTATAACCATGGTTTTGTTTTACCCACTGCTATTGATAAAAAAATTCAATTTAAATTTAAAAAAAATGGCAGTTTAAACACCTGTTCTATTCATAGTAATAATTTCGATACTGGCTTTAGTTTTGAACTCGATGCTGTTGAAAAAAGTGAAAAACAATGGGAAAACTATGTGTTGGGTGTTATTTATGAAATACAGCAGCTGACTGATAAATTACAAGGATTTGATTGTGTTTTAGATAGTGATATTCCTGTTGGTTCAGGTATCAGTTCATCAGCAGCTTTAGAATGTGGGTTGGCTTTTGGTTTGAATGAATTGTTTGATTTGAAATTATCAAAACTAACCATAGTAGAATTGTCTCAACGAGCAGAGCATAATTATGTTGGAACCAAATGTGGTATCATGGATCAGTTTGCATCTGTAATGAGCAAGAAAGACCATGTGATTCTTCTCGATTGCCAATCTTTAGATTTTGAATATGTTCCTATTAAAATAGAACCCTTTAAAATCTTACTATTAAATACAAATGTTTCGCATAATTTGGCTTCTGGAGAATATAATATTAGAAGAAGTCAATGTGAAGAAGGTGTAGCGGTTATAAAACAAAAATATCCAAAAGTAGATACTTTACGCGATGTTTCTAAAGACATGTTAAATGAATTTAAAGACGAACTTTCTGAAGTTATTTTCAAAAGATGTACCTATGTAGTTGAAGAAAAAGAACGTGTTTTAAACTCCGTAGCAGCCTTAAAAAAATCACTTCTACATAAGCTAGGTGAAAACATGTATAAGACTCATGAAGGCTTACAGAATTTATATGAAGTGAGTTGCCCTGAATTAGATTTTCTGGTTGATTTTTCTAAAAACTATGATGAAGTAATTGGGGCAAGAATGATGGGTGGTGGTTTTGGTGGATGCACTATTAATATTATTCATCAAGATGCTGTTGAACCATTCATAAAAGAAGCCTCGAAAGCCTATTTTGATAAATACAAAATTAAACTTACTGCATTTGAAGCGATGCCGAATGAAGGGACTAGTATTAAAAACACATAAAAAAAATTATTAATTATGACAGCAAATTTCGGATTTTGGGATTATTTTATTTTTATAGCTTATGCATTACTTATTTTAGGTGTTGGACTTTGGGTATCACGTGACAAAAAAGGACATCAAAAAAATGCTGAAGATTATTTTTTAGCAAGTAAATCTTTGCCATGGTGGGCAATTGGTGCTTCCTTGATTGCAGCGAATATTTCTGCTGAGCAATTTATAGGGATGTCGGGCTCAGGTTTTGCTTCTGGATTAGCCATTGCCTCCTATGAATGGATGGCTGCACTTACTTTGCTAATTGTTGGTAAATATTTCTTACCCATTTTTATTGAAAAGGGGTTATATACCATTCCTGAATTTGTTGAAAAACGTTATTCTACGAATCTTAAAACCATTTTAGCTGTATTTTGGATAGCATTATATGTATTTATTAACTTAACAACTGTATTATATTTAGGAGCTTTAGCGTTGGAAACCATAATGGGTGTTCCTATGGTTTATGGAGTATTAGGTCTCGCACTCTTTGCGGCTGCATATTCACTTTATGGTGGTTTATCAGCGGTAGCATGGACAGACGTTATTCAGGTAATCTTTTTGATACTAGGTGGTCTCGTTACAACCTATTTAGCCTTAGATACAGTTTCAGGAGGAAACGGATTTGTGGCGGGGCTTTCAAGAGTTTACGAAGAGGTTCCAGAACGGTTTGCTATGATTTTAGATGAGTCAAATCCTGAATATAAAAATTTGCCAGGTATCGCAGTATTAGTTGGTGGTATGTGGGTTGCGAATCTTTATTATTGGGGTTTTAATCAATATATTATTCAAAGAACTTTAGCTGCTAAATCTTTAAAAGAAGCACAAAAAGGAATTTTATTAGCCGCATTTTTAAAATTATTAATTCCATTAATTGTTGTAATCCCAGGTATTACCGCTTATGTAATGATAAATGATCCAGAAATTATGGCAAACCTTGGTGATGCCGGTCTTAAAAATTTACCGTCATTAGAACAAGCTGACAAAGCATACCCTTGGTTATTACAATTTTTACCAACAGGACTTAAAGGTGTGGCATTTGCAGCGTTAGCCGCCGCAATTGTTTCCTCTTTGGCATCAATGTTAAATTCAACTTCTACAATATTTACCATGGATATATACAAACAATATATTAACAAAAATGCAAGTGATAAAAGCACTGTAGGTATGGGAAGAATTTCTGCTGGTGTAGCCTTAATAATTGCGGCATTATTGGCTCCTCAATTAGGTAATCTAGATCAAGCCTTTCAATTCATTCAAGAATATACAGGTATTGTTAGTCCTGGTATTTTAGCTGTCTTTATGCTAGGTTTATTTTGGAAAAAAACTACAAATAAAGCAGCGATTATTGGTGCGTTAGCTTCCATACCAATTGCAATGTATTTTAAAGTTGCTCCGAATGGATGGTCAAATAGTTCTGTATTTGTTGATGTTCCATTTATGCATCAAATGGGATATACTGTTTTGCTGACGATGGTCGTAATAATTATAGCCAGTTTAATACAACATAAAGGTAAAGATGATGAGAAAGGAATTGATATTAAAAAAGGCTTGTTTAAAACCAGTCCATTATTTAATATTGGGGCATTTGCTGTAATGATAATCCTTGTACTATTGTATTCTGTTTTTTGGAATTAATACTATTTATACATAAATTAAAATGAAACAAAAAATTATTATTACGGGTGGTACAGGTTATATTGGTTCACATACTGCTGTAGAGTTTATTACAAAAGGATTTAATGTAGTCATTGTTGACAATTTGAGTAATTCTGATATTTCAGTACTAGATAGAATCAAAGAAATTACGGGTACCAAACCCGAATTTGAACAAATTGACCTTACTGACAATGAAAAGACTAAATCGTTTTTTGAACGTCATAAAGATGTAAGTGGAGTTATTAATTTTGCTGCATTAAAAGCAGTAGGTGAAAGTGTACAAAAACCCATACTATATTATCAAAATAATATAAACATTTTGCTGAATGTCTTAGAAAATATGGAAACCTATGGAATTTCCAATTTAATATTTTCTTCATCTGCAACCGTATATGGCTTACCAGAAACGCTACCTATTACGGAAAATGCCCAAACTAAAAGACCAACATCTCCATATGGGAATACTAAAAAAGTTGCGGAAGAAATTATAGAAGATTTATCAAAAGTTTCTGAATCACTCAATGCTATTTCTTTAAGGTATTTTAATCCAATAGGAGCTCATAATTCTTTAAAAATAGGAGAAGCACCCAGTGGAATCCCGAACAATTTAATGCCCTTTATTACCCAAACTGCAGCTGGTCTTAGAGATGAACTAAAAGTGTTCGGTAATGATTATGATACACCCGATGGAACTGCCGTTAGAGATTACTTGCATGTTGTAGATTTAGCCAAAGCTCATGTTTTGGCCTATGATCGACTTTTGCATAAACGTTCAAAATCAAATTTTGAGGTTTATAATTTGGGAACAGGTATTGGGTATTCCGTTTTAGATGTTATACAATCTTTTGAAAAAACAACTGGATTAAAACTTAATTATTCTTTCGATCAACGAAGAGAAGGTGATGTTCCACAATTATATTCAAACCCATTGAAAGCAAATAAAGAGCTTCAATGGAAAGCAACATTATCATTGGATGACATGACACTTTCTTCATGGGAATGGGAGCAAAATTTAAGAAAGAATAAATAAGATAATATGGACTTATCCCCTACTTTCTTTAATAACTTTAGTTTTTAGAAAATGAATTTACCTTCCGTCAAAATTGGCAATCAACTACTAAAAGGTAATATTAATCATTCCGTTTGCCGATGGTGTTATGAAGACATTCCTTTGGATTTATTCGCTCAAAAAATTAAAACAATGGGCATTAAAGCCATAGACCTTTTAAAACCATGTGAATGGAAAATCGTTCAAAAATATGGTCTAGTATGTTCATTAGCTACAGATACTTTTACAGACATTTGTAATGGGTTTAACGACATTAAGAACCATTCCTGTTTACAAAAAAAATATAGCGAACTCATTTATAAAGCGGCACATGCTGGAATAAAAAAAGTGATTGTATTTCCTGGAAATAGAAATGGGGTTAGTGATTCAATAGGTTTTGAAAATTGTGCTCAAGGACTTGATGTAATAATAAAACAAGCAGAAAAAGAAAACATTACACTTGTTATGGAATTACTTAACAGTAAAATTGATCACCCTGATTATCAATGTGATTATTCTTCTTGGGGCATTGAGCTTGTTGACAGGATTGGAGCTCCCAATTTTAAATTGTTGTATGACATTTACCATATGCAGATTATGGAGGGTAATATTATTGCTACGATTCAAAAATATCATACATATTTCGCTCATTACCATACGGGAGGTGTACCAGGTAGAAATGAAATAAATAATAGTCAAGAATTGAACTATCCTGCAATAATGAAAGCTATTGTAAAGACAAGATATGATGGTTTTGTTGCTCAAGAATTTATCCCAACTTATACCAATAAATTAAACGCCTTAAAAGAAGCCATTTCCATTTGTGATATTTAAAAACCCAGAGGTGCTTTCGCCAAAATCGTATTAAAGTTTATTACTAAAAAAGTCGCCCAAAAATAAATTGTAGGCGACTTTTAAATAAAAACTAACTCAAATAATATTTTCTCAATTATATCAAAATCGATAACATTATTCAAAGTTACTGATTATAAAATATTGAATGTACTTCTAGATATATTTTCTGTATTTCTCAATACATTTTTTCCACATTCTAATGATTAAGATTTTGCTCTATAAGTACTGGAGCTAATTAAATCATTTTACCCGGTATGGTTAATTATAATATATAATTTCATTTATATATTACCATTCAGCACATTCCCTTCCATTCCGTTGCACTTCATTTCAGGAAAAGAGCATCACTAAAAAAATCTTGGATACCCTTCCGAAGTTTATGATTTTCAATAAATTTTTTCTTAGCAAGATTATTATTAGATGAAATTATCTAATCTTATAAACTTCAGAAGGAAGTCCGCTTTTTCTCAGGAAAGCTAAACATTTTAAGGGGTTTATAATAGATGTAGCCATTGTTGTTTTTCGGGACAACGAAAAACAGGCATGACAAAACCAATTCTAAATTAAACCCATTTGTTCTGATCGCTTAACTGTCTGTAACGCTCTTGTCACAAATGACTTTAAAAGAATTGCTAATGCCATTATGGAACTTGTAAAGACTATACAAAGTTTTAGAAAAAAATAAGGTTTCACTTCCTTGAAAATCCAAAAATTTTACTACGTTGCAGATCCTCCTGATTTATTTCCTAAAAGTCTTGACAAGACCCACTTCATCTATTCCGTTATACACGAGGGAAAATAAACATGCACCCCTTAAAATTGATTTCAGTTAAAATTCATATGAGTAATTATTAATTCTTCCACTCTTTTTATTTCATATTATAAAACTTTAACAAACCAATTATGAAAACTTGACGTCTTTGAAGAATGATTTTCTTTAAATCTTATTTTTTGATGGTAAAGTGAACCATTTGACAATAAGCTGCATTTCCATTTTTTGAATAAATAAAATATCTTTAATGAGTATTAGACTTTTAGATTTCGACTATAAAGTTATGTCATTCGATAACTCTTCAATGGGTAGATATGATGTTGACAAAACATAGAACTTCGGAATCTGAATTTTGTAAAAGGCAACTGATGTTAATCAGATGTTCGAATATTTTGTCCCGAGAAATCGGGACGAAATTGAGAAGCAAGAGGGTAACACGCTTCGCGATGTTACGATATTATTTTAATTTTTAATTAACTGATAAACAGTTGATTAAAAAAACATTTGAAATTATTGATACTGATGTTAGAGTAGTTTTTTACTAAAAAACAACGCCAGCCCTTTAAAATCAATAAATATTTTACTAAAAAATGGACAAAGGATATGAAAAAGAAGGGTTTAAAACCTTTAAAATTAAGGCATCCGTAGCAATAAAATTTAGACGTTTTTGTAAAAAGATGTCACAGTCACAGTCCATGACTTTAAGTTTGATGATTGCATTTTTTGAGAATCATGGGATTTCACCTAATGAATCGTTAGGCCCAAAAATGCAAACTCTGGAAAACCTGATCAAAAAAAGAATCAATGGAGTCATTTCCATTATTAAAGATATTGAAAAAAATCAAACCAAACCTACTAATGCGATGTTGTTTTCTCTTTTTGAGGAAAAGGCAAAGGAAGAAGTACCCATGTTGGTCGAGAAGAAATTTATGGATCCTATTTTAATTACCGAAGATGAAGAATTGACCTATTATCGGGATAATTATTACAAAATGAAAAAAGAACTCAATGGGTTCAGATTTGAAGTCAGAAAATTTTTAAATAAAATCAGCCTTGAAAAACGAACCTTGGGGAAAGACTATTTTAAACTAAATACAACCAAAAATGATTTTGAAAAATTTAAAAATGAGAATAATATTTAACATATCAATCGTGATTAAAATAGTGCAAAAAATATTAATGGTCAACATGTCCAAAATAAGGATAAGCTATGAACCAGTTCTAATCCTCTGTAGACCAAAATCGGGACAACCTGTGTACCGATACTTGATCAAAATTTGGACTAGCCATGGACCAGCACTGGTATCTATAAACAAACATTATAAAACATTAATAAACAATACAAACAAGGCTAAACTTGAAAAAAGAAAAAAGCAAGCCTATTTTTTCAAGTTATTTTTAATATTTTTCAAAAAAAGTAAAATATCAAATCGATACAAATTTTATGAACTGAAAGTTTTCAAAACAAAAAAAGCGGTTGACCAAAATTGGGACAAGTTAGTGACAACTTTGAGCAAAAAGGCGACAACTGTTTCTTTAAATAATTTATTTTTTGAAAACTATTTACTTTTGTTTTTGATTGAATTATTTCCTGATGATTTTTCTTGGAATTGTTCTTGTCATTTTTGCATGTCATCACTGACTTTACACTCAACTGAAATTGCATAAATCTGTGAAGTTGGATGTTTTTGAAAATTTATCTATTAGAAGTTTATAACACTATCTAACGCCTCACCTGCATCCCTATGAATAAAATTTACTTGATAATTTAAAGTAGTTTTTAAATCGCTATTACGGTATAAATTCTGTAACATTAACGGATAAATCCTATCACCTACAATATTACCAAAAGTATGACGAGCTATATGATTAGATATATTCTTTAGATATCGAATTTCCCAAAATACTTTCTCGATTTTTCAAAGCTAGCATATCTCTACTTATTTTAAGGTCAAGTACTTTTGCGTAGTGTTGTGTTGTAGAAAGGTTTGTATGCCCAAGCATCTTACTTACCGTTTCTATGGGAACTCCTCTTGAGAGTGTTACTGTTGTTGCAAAAGTATGTCGAGCCAAATGAAAGGTTAATGTCTTTTTAATTTTACAACCAACAGCAATCTCCTTTAGATAAGCATTTACTTTTTGATTACTTGCAACTGGAAGTAATTTGTTTGTAATCTTCTTTTGGGGATAATCAACATATTTATTTAAAATTCGTTGTGCCTCTGGTAATATAGGGATGCTACTCGGTGTATCGGTTTTAGTTCGTTTAATTTTTATCCATTTACTCCCATCAATACCTAACAATATATCATCATGAGTAAGTTTTTGAACATCGACATAAGCCAAACCAGTAAAACATGCAAAAATGAAAATATCTCTTACTTGATTTAATCGATCCATCTCAAATTCCTTCTCAGCCATTCTTTTTATTTCATCCTCAGATAAAAATTCCCGATTTACAATCTTTTTTTTCATTTTCCAATTTATAAACGGGTCTTTGGAAATGTAATTATGCGCTTGAGCAATACGCATAACCTTTTTAAAATTCCTAATGTATTTAAGGGTTGTATTATTTGCACATGATTTTTCAGACTTAAGAAAAAATGCAAAGCCTTCAATGAACTTATAATCTATATCTTTTATAGGAATATCTGAACATTTATAATTCAATTTAATGTATTCTCCAAGATGATTACAAACTGTATCGTAACGTTTGTAAGTTCCTAAAGCATATTCACCAGTACTTATTAATCGATAGATTTTATCATTATGCTCTTTAAACAAATCTAAAATCTTCTTATAGTCTTGTTTCTTTCCTAAATACGCATCACGCAAATCTGTTGCATTAAACAAAACACCTTGCTTTATAAGTTCTCTTTGTTTATCCAAAATTGCATTTTCAACACTTCGCATCAATTCATTTATCTCTTGAGCAATTGCTGATACACCCCTCACCTTACCTACTATAGCATCCCATTTATCAATTGGGACTTTCCGACTAATGCTCATCTCAGCCCTTGTTCCATCAACAGTTATTCTACAATAAATACCCGCTAAGCCGTCAGATTTTCCTTTGGCTTTTCTAATATGATACATTATGGAGAGAGAAAGACTCACTTTTCGTGTTGGTTTTTCACGAAAGTTACAAATTAAAATTTACAAAAAAAAATCAGGCGACCAGTAATAGCAATCGTTCACAGCCAATTCGGGAGTAAATACCCTTTCAAAAATGACTCCCGAATTCCTCCCGATTAAAATGATTTTATATGGTGTTATTTGGTATTATTTGATATTCTTAAAAATGAAAAAACCCGTAAACATTGATGTTTACGGGTTTTTGATGAAATTTGTTACTATTTTAGTGGGCAATGAGGGATTCGAACCCCCGACCCCCTCGGTGTAAACGAGGTGCTCTGAACCAACTGAGCTAATTGCCCTATTTCAATACTTAAGGACTCTGAACCTCCCGAAGCGTCGGGAGAGCTAATTGCCCTATTTCAATTACTAGAGGACTTATTGCCCTAAAGCGGATGCAAATATAAATTAGTTTTTCATTATCACAAAGGTTTTTTAATAAAAAATTAAATTAATTTTAAACCACCTCAGCAACTACAAATGTACTACCTCCTACAAAAATTAAATCTGTACTTTTTGTGTTACTTCTTGCTGCATTTAAAGCCTGTAATACAGACAAATACGATAATCCATTAAGTTGAAAACTACTCGCTTCAATACGTAACTCATCAGCATCTAAACCTCGAGGAATATCTGGTCTACAAAAATAATACATTGCATTTTTTGGAAATAATGGCAATACACTACTCAAATCCTTATCATTTACGACTCCAATAACGATATGCAACTTCTCAAAAACTTGTTCTGCCAATTGTTTTAAGACATAAGTTAAGCCTTCTTTATTATGTGCAGTATCGCAAATTATTAATGGATTATGGCCTAACGTTTGCCAACGGCCTAACAAACCCGTATTATTTACAACTTCTAAGAGTCCTTTTTTAATCTCCTTATCCGAGATTTTAAATCCTTGCTTTCTTAAAACTAACAAAGTTTGAACAGCTGCTTTACTATTTTTTTGCTGGTAAAGACCAAGTAAGTCACTTTTATAATCTTCAGTAACCTCATCTTCAGCAAAATAAATTGGTGCCGCTAATTCTTCAGATCGCTTTAAAAAAACATTTTGTACTTCAGGCTGCCGTTCACTTACTACAACTGGAATACCCTTTTTGATAATACCTGCTTTTTCAAAGGCTATTTCAGGCAACGTGTTACCTAACATCTGAGTATGGTCAAATCCAATATTTGTAATTACAGAAACTTCTGGAGTAATAATATTCGTAGAATCTAATCTACCACCAAGACCAACTTCTATGATAGCAATGTCAACTTTTTGTTTGGCAAAATAATCAAAAGCCAATCCAACTGTCATTTCAAAAAATGACAATTTTTGCTGCTCTAAAAAAGTCTTATTATTCTTTATAAACTGAACAACTTCTTTTTCAGAAATACAGTTACCATTTATTTTAATACGCTCTCTAAAGTCTTTTAAATGCGGTGAAGTGTACAATCCTACTTTATAACCAGCTTCCTGCAAAACAGCCGCTATCATATGGCTTGTTGAACCTTTACCATTCGTTCCCGCAACATGTACACTTTTAAATTTTTGATGTGGATTACCAAGGTGTGCTGTTAAAGATAAGGTGTTGGTCAAATCTTTTTTAAATGCAATTTTGCCTTGACGTTGATACATTGGAAGTTGTGAGAACATCCAATCTAATGTTGCTTTGTAAGTCAATTTTAATTAGATAAGGAAAAGTTATAAATAATAGAACCTACCTGTTTTGAAGGAGCATTGGTATCTGAGTTAAATTTTGTTTTTAAAGCAGCTTCTTTAGCTCTTTTAAGTAAACATGGAGCAGAATTTGTTGTGCCTTTTATACCTGCAGTTGCGGCTAAAACACGTCCACTCTTGTCAACCGAAATACTAACAACAACTTTTCCTTGCTCATTACAATCATAAGTTGGCTTTGGAGTTGAAGTCGCTTTTCTATTTCCTAAACGATAGTTTCCTCCGCTTCCACCACCACCATTGCCGTAATATCCACTCGCATTTTTATCTCCATTAGGGTTTCCTTTATCTCCAGCTTTACCATCATCACCATCGCCACCACTACCAGTTCCGCCCGTTCCATCTCCTTTTCCTAATTTATCGAACATACCATCCAAACCTTCTCGTTTAGCAGCTTTTTCGGCTCTATCCTTCGCTTCTTTTGCTTCTTTAGCAGCTTTTTCGGCAGCTTTCTGTTTTCTAATTTGATCTGCTTTTTGTTTGGCCTCTCTATCCGCTTTACGTTTTGCGTCTTCTATTCTCTTTTTAGTCGCCTCTGCTTTTCTTTCAGCTTCTTTTTGCTTATTTATTTTTATAGACTCAGCATTATCATTTGTGATAACATCTTCTGCCTTCGAAGGCGTAACATCAGCCTCTGTTGGTGTTTCTTGAACTTCTTGAACTTCTTCGACTTCTTGAACTTCTTCAACAACTTCTTCAACCTCTTCTACTTCCTCTTGAGAAGCAGATGATGATGGTGCAGGTTCTGACTGAGTATTACCACTACCAACATCTGATGTACCAAAATTTACAGCAATACCATACTCTTCTGGCGGATCTAAATATTTTAGCCCGAAGGTAAAAATCAAAAACAACATTATCCCCATTATAATGGCAGTTAATATTGCTGACTTACGCTTGTATTCTGTATCTAAAAGTTCCATTTTAATTCGGTCTAACCGCTAAAATTACTTTGAATTTATTTCTATTGGCAATATCTAATACATTAACGGCCTTCTCAATCGGCACACCTTCTTCTGCACGTAAAACTATAGTTGGATTATCTTGAGTAGATAAAATTGACAATAAACTTTGTTCAATATCCTTTTCATTTACCTTTTCTCTATCTATATAAAAATCTAATCCCTTAGTGATACTCACTGCCACTGATTTATTATTTTCAGTTTTACCTGACGCCTTTGGCAATAAAATGTCTAAGGCATTTACGGTAACTAATGTTGAAGTTAACATAAAAAATATCAATAACAAGAATACAATATCCGTCATTGACGACATATTAAATTCTGGACTTACTTTATTTCTACCTCTAAAATCCATCTTTATGCAGGTTCATTTAAAAGGTCTAAAAAGTCAACCGATTGTGCTTCCATTTGATAAATTACTTTATTAGTACGAACAACCAAATGATTATAGGCAATATATGCTATAATACCTACTATTAATCCGGCAACAGTCGTAGTCATGGCTGTATATAAACCGTCAGATAACATTTTGATGTCAATTTGTCCACCTGCATTCGCAATTTCATGAATTGCAACAATCATTCCAATTACGGTTCCTAAGAATCCAATCATTGGAGCGGCCCCTGCAATAGTTGCGATAACACTTACGTTTTTTTCTAATTTGTAAATTTCTAATTTACCAGCATTTTCAATTGCAGTGTTAATATCCTCTAATGGTTTACCTATTCTAGAAACTCCTTTTTCAATAAGTCTAGAGGCTGGAGAAGAAGCTTGTGCACATAAAATTTTTGCAGCTTCTAACTTGCCATTCGAAATATGATCTCGAATCTGATTCATAAAATTCTTATCAGTTTTTGAGGCTGCCTTAATAGCTAAAAAGCGTTCAAAATAAATGTAAAGTGCAATAGCAAGAAGTACTACCAAAATGGCGATAATTATCTGACCACCAAGTCCACCATCCATTATGAGGTCATAAATAGATAATGTTTTTTCTTCTGGAATAAGTTCTTCTAAATTGTCTTGAGCTGTTTCAACACCTTGTTGGATTGTGAGTAACATATAATAGTAGTAGTTTTAGGGATAATAAATAGGTAACGAAATATTTTAATAAAAATTGTTTGATTTATAAAAAAAATCCCGCCTTTTGGCGGGACCTATATTTTTACAATGTTTCCATAAAGAGTAAAACAAAATAACCGACTATAAAACCAATAGCCGCTAACCATGTAATATTCTTTAAATACCATATAAAATCTATCTTTTCCATACCCATTGCGGCAACACCAGCAGCAGAACCAATAAT
This sequence comes from Aureibaculum luteum, assembly GCF_003449015.1. Classification (GTDB taxonomy): domain Bacteria; phylum Bacteroidota; class Bacteroidia; order Flavobacteriales; family Flavobacteriaceae; genus Aureibaculum; species Aureibaculum luteum. The sequence continues at coordinate 330,206 of NZ_QRGD01000006.1, forward strand.
AAGCATACTACCCCCTGTTCCTGCAGAATACGCAATTAAATGCCATAGACTAGAATCCATTGGCAAATCATACATACCCATTGACGCAGCCACTAAAGGAACATTATCAATAATAGCACTTAAAATACCTAAAATAAAGATTACAACGGACTGATTAGGTATGGCACTATTGAGTATTTCAGCAACATATCTTAATGTACCCACTTGAACCTCAACTCCATCAATATTTACGCTTCCATAAACCAAGGCTTCCAAAGCCGCTACAGCCATCAAAATACCTAAGAAAAATAAGATACTAGACATTTCTATTCTAGATAATGCTTTATGTGCAGAGTACAAATGTTTACGTTCATTTGTAAAATCTTCTTCTGGATGAATATATTCAGAAACTAACCAAACAACACCTAAAGCTAACATCATACCTAAATAAGGAGGTAAATGTGTAACTGTTTTAAAAATTGGAACAGAAACAATCATTCCTAATCCTAAAAACAGCATTGTTTTACTACTTAATAAAGATTTATTTGCCTCGTTGTACTCATTAGGATCTGTATCGACGTTACCCTTAAATGCAGGCAGCAACGTAGCAACAAATACCGGAATCACCATACATATTATTGATGGTAAAACTAATCTTTCTACTAAATGTAAAGCTGAAACTCTTTTACCTATCCACAACATAGTGGTTGTTACATCTCCTATCGGAGACCACGCTCCACCAGCATTAGCTGCTATAACAATCATACCTGCAAACCAAAGTCTATCGTTTCTTTCTGGTATTAATTTTCTCAGTAAGGTTATCAATACAATTGTTGCCGTTAAATTATCTATTATGGCAGATAAAATAAAGGCTAATATTGCTAAAATCCATAATAATTTTTTCTTGCTTGTAGTCTTTACCCAGCTCTTAAGAACATCAAAACCTTGATGTAGGTCAACAATTTCAACAATTGTCATTGCTCCAATCAAAAAGACTAAAATTTCAGCTGTTTTACCTAAATGATGTAGTAACATGTTGGTAAAACCTTCTTCTACATGTTCTTTATCATGTGCTCCTAAAAAATCAAAAACATTTTCATGACCATCAATAACATTAAACCAACCTTGATGAAAACCAATTGCCAACAAGGCCCACATTAAAGCTGCCATGAGCAAGGCCGGGACAGTTTTATCTAATTTTAAAGGGTGCTCTAGAGTTATTGCTAAATAACCCAATACAAAAATAAGTATAATTACTGCCGTCATCGTTTGGTTTTTAATTTGGCATAAATATATAAAATTAAATCAATTGTTCCAACGCAATTCTGAAACCTGTTTTGCAAATATCTGTTTTGTAAGGATGTAAGTCATATATTTTTTTTAGGGCTCTAAAAATAGTTTCTGAAGTATCATTAAATATAGCTTCATCTCGCATCGGAATTTCAACTTTACTCTCCATTAAATAAGCAAAAACACGTGCAATACCACAATTTGAAACAAAATCTGGTAAAAGACTCACTTGCTTATCCGTGTATTCCATAATCGGTCCAAAGAAAATTTCCTTATCTGCAAAAGGGACATTTGCTCCAGGTGAAATAACTTCCAATCCCGTTTTTATCATTGACGTAATCTGTTCTTTAGTTACTAACCTTGAGGCCGCTGCCGGAATAAAAATTTCCGCTGGAATTGTCCAAATGCGTTCATTCATTTCTTCAAATGGAATCATCTCTTCAGCCACCAACATATTTCCTCTTTTATTAAGAAACATTTGTCGTACTTCCTCTGAACTAAATCCATTTTCATTAATAACCCCTCCACTCCTATCTATAATACCAACAATTTTTGCTCCTAACTGATTTAAATAGTAAGCAGCCGCAGACCCTACATTTCCAAAACCTTGAACAATAGCTCGTTTCCCTTTAATATCGCCTCCATAAATGTCATAGTAATGCTTAACAGCTTCGGCAACACCATAGCCCGTTAACATATCAGCAACTGTATATTTTCTTGAAATCTTTGGTGTATACTTCGGATCTTCTATTACCTTAATTACTCCATGACGTAATTGCCCAATTCTATTAATTTTTTCAGCTTCTGTTGGTTGAAAATGTCCATTAAAAACACCTTCTTGAGGATGCCAAACTCCACACTCTTCTGTTAGTGGAATTACATCGTGAATTTCATCAACATTCAAATCGCCACCTGTACCGTAGTAATGCTTTAACAAAGGAGACACAACCTTATACCACCGTTCTAAAACGCCTCTTTTTCTTACATCATTCGGATCAAAGTTAATTCCCGATTTTGCACCACCAATCGCTGGACCAGAAACCGTAAATTTAACTTCCATGGTTTTTGCCAACGACAATACCTCATTCATATCCAATCCTTTACGCATTCTTGTACCACCACCGGCAGCTCCTCCACGCAGTGAATTAATAACGGTCCACCCCTCAGCTTCTGTTTCTGCATCTTGCCAATGGAAAACTATTTCTGGTTGTTTATCTTCGTACTTTTTTAATAATTCTTTCATTTCTATTATAATTCAATTACATATTAATATCTTTTATGCAAGACAAACTTGCTTCTCTTAAAACAAAACACATTCTATGTAGCTATAACTGATTCATAATATTATTTAAATAAAGGTTGAATTATTTTTTAAATTTCTTTTGAACACTTAAAGTAAAAACATATATTTAAAAACTAAATTTTAAAGTTAAAAAGTTAGTATTCTTACCATATTAGTTACTAATATAGTCACTAATTTTTTACCAAATATTATTCATTCCGTAAAAATACAACAAGATTTTTATAAAAAATGTATATTTGATGTCATAAATTCTAATCTCACTAATAAATATATAATGGATTTTAATCTTACTGAAGAACATATAATGATTCGCGATGCTGCTCGTGAATTTGCTAAAACAGAATTATTACCTGGAGTAATTGAACGTGACGACAAGCAAGAATTCCCAACAGAACAAATCAAAAAAATGGGAGAATTGGGATTCTTAGGAATGATGGTTGAACCAAAATATGGCGGTGGAGGAATGGACACGATATCATATGTATTGGCTATGGAAGAAATTTCAAAAGTTGACGCATCCTGTTCTGTAGTAATGTCTGTGAATAATTCTTTAGTCTGTTGGGGAATTGAAACTTACGGTACTGAAGAACAAAAACAAAAATACTTAACCAGATTAGCTACTGGAGAAATAATTGGTGCTTTTTGCCTTAGTGAACCTGAAGCTGGTAGTGATGCAACCTCACAAAAAACAACTGCAATTGACAAAGGAGATCATTATATTTTAAATGGTACAAAAAATTGGATTACCAACGGAAGTACAGCCAGTGTTTATTTAGTAATAGCTCAAACGGATGTAGAAAAAGGACATAAAGGCATAAACGTATTAATTGTCGAAAAAGGAATGCCTGGTTTTGAATTAGGCCCAAAAGAAAATAAATTAGGAATTAGAGGGTCTGACACCCACTCCTTATTATTTACTGATGTAAAGGTACCCAAAGAAAATAGAATTGGTGAAGACGGGTTTGGATTCAAATTTGCCATGAAAACCTTAGCAGGAGGTAGAATAGGAATTGCATCACAAGCCTTAGGTATAGCTTCTGGTGCTTACGAATTGGCTTTACAATACTCTAAAGAACGTAAAGCTTTTGGTAAAGAAATTAGCAGACATCAAGCGATAGCTTTTAAATTAGCCGACATGGCAACCGAAATTGAAGCGGCCAGACATTTATGTATGAAAGCTGCATGGGACAAAGACCAACATGCAAATTATGACTTATCTGGTGCTATGGCTAAACTTTATGCTGCTGATATGGCAATGCGAGTTACTGTGGAAGCCGTGCAAATACATGGAGGTTATGGTTTTGTAAAAGAATACCATGTAGAACGAATGATGCGTGATGCCAAAATAACCCAAATTTACGAAGGAACAAGCGAGATTCAAAAGATTGTAATTTCGAGAAGCGTGTTGAAAGATTAAAATATTTTAAGCATAATTGTATGAACACATTAAGATTCATACAATTATGTTACTTTTCGCTTCTAATAAATTCGACTTGAGCACATTTAGTTGACAGGTAAAGTTTTTTATTTCAATTTTAAAGATTATTTCTTCATCATCAATTTTCATTTTTAACTTTTCTTCTTCAAAAAGTACACATAGCCCAAATTTTTCACTTTGTGTTAATTCATCTTTTTTTTTGATTAACAACCCGAAAATCACCTGAGGTATAAAATTCAAGTTGAAACACTTCATCATCTTCTGATTCTTCTGATTCCGGAAAACCCCCGCAATACGAACTCATTATTTTACACCCTGTATAAGTCCAAGAACCCATAAATTCATTTCTATTTATTTCTTGAGAATTCAAATTAAAAAAAATTAATAGAAAACATATAATAATGATACGCATATATTAATGACGATTAAATCATTAAAATGTAACTCAAATAAATTAATTTTACTTTAGACATCCAAAATCCAGAGCTCGTTATAATTAATCCAATGATAAACATATCTTAAAACAACAAATAATATATGAAAAACGGTACAATTTTTGTGCACTACCTAGTCGCAATATAAAGCAATCTCCAACTATCAACCACATGAATACCAACATTCAAAAGTCATTATTTTTCTTCTTGTTCTGTTTTATTTCCTTAAGCTTTTTTGGGCAATCTTCAGACTTTATTAATGGAAAAGTATTTGATGCTAAGACCAAAGAACCACTACCCTTTGCTACTGTATTATTAGCAAATAATAACTTAGGACTTGCTGCAAATGAAGAAGGTGATTTTAGAATCAGCATAAGACCAAATTTCTTGTCAGATACTATATCAATATCATTCATTGGTTACAACAGACAGTTAATAGCGTTTAGCAAATTCAAAATAAATGATGTAAATAATATTTACTTGCAACCAGCCATTTTTACACTAGGCGAAGTTAAATTAACAACCCTTAAAGACAAGATAAGATCTAAAAAGGTGATTAAAGAAGTAATAAAAAATATATCAAAAAATTACCCTACTGATCCTTTTACTTATGTCTCTTATTACAGAGACTATCAAAAACACAAGAATGAATATATAAATCTGAATGAAGGCATCGTTCACACATTCGATAATGGTTTTGATGCGAATAGTAACCTAAATAAATATAGATTATTAGACTATAAAGTAAACACAGATTTTTTAAGAGAGGATTTACCGATACTTTATGACACACTAAATCCCGTAAATTATTCAGATTCTAAAAAATTTATCACTGACGCCTTTATACCTGATCAAGGTGGTAATGAACTTTTTATTCTCCGTGTGCATGACGCCATTAGAAACTATAACACAAACTCATTTTCTTACATTTATAAATTAACTCGAGATTTATTAAAAAACCATAAATTTTCAAACAACAAGCTCAAAACCGCACCTTGGATTAATATATTAGGAGAGCTGTATGTTGAACCCAATAATTTTGCCATCCATAAAATTATTTACAAATGCATTAACAAGCAAGATGATAATGAGATTTTTAACATTGCAATGGAATATGGACGAGAACAATCTATCGATTCTTTAATGTATCTAAAATATATTTCATTTAACAACTCATTCAATATTGTTGATAAAACCGATAAGAGCTATTTTAGAATACTAGATTACAAATTACACCCTACGTATTTACAGTTTAGAATGAGTAATATAGTTGATGAGGAATCCGTCAATAATAAAGATTTTTATACCTTTTATTCGGTGATGGGTAAAAAATTGGAGGTTGAAGATATTATTGTTAAGGATAAAACCATAATAGTTAATTTCAAAAGTAAAAATTATAAAATAGCAAGAGCTACTGCTAAAATTTCAAACTTTAAAGACATCAATGGAAATTTATTAGGCAGGAAAAGAATATTAAAATATCAGCAGTATAGAGAATTATTTGTATTAGATATTAATGATAGTTTAAAATTTAAAGACAGCTGTTTTTTAATTGATAAACCACTCATTGATAACTGTATTTCAAAATATAATGGCGAAAATAAATATTGGATGAACACACCTGAAGTCATTAAAAAAGAATAAATAAATTTTAAATTAACTACTACTTGAAGAATTATTAAATTCCAAATCATACAATTGTAATCCAGAACTTGGTGCAATAGTTGGAAAAAATTTACGGTCATTATTTTCCATCAGGGATTGCTCAATAAAGTCTAAATCCAATTCCCCCTTTCCTAATTTAAACAATACCCCCATCATCAACCTTATTTGATATCGTAAAAACCCACTCCCCTTAACACGTAAACAATAACTCTTTTCAGGAAAAAAATTGGCAGTGTAGATGTCATTTTCAACAATTTCACAACAATCAATAGTTCGTTTAAAAATAGTATGAGCTGAAGGTTGCGTACAATATTTATGAAAAAAGTGCTCTCCTTTAAATAGTTTCGCTCCTTGTTTCATCAACTCAATATCCAAATATTCTTCTAACCCTACTATAAAAGGAGCAGCAAAAGGGTGGTTTTTTTCCCCAAAAGAAAAGAAATACAAATATTCCTTAACCTTAGGATGTTGAATTATATTAAAATCATTTGTAGTCTTTTCAATAGCTAATCCTTTAAAATCTGGAGGGAAATTTGAATTCAAATCTTTCATAAATGATTTCAAATCTAATTCTTCATCACAAAAAAGCTGAAAAATATAGTTATTAGCAGACACCTTAGCATCTGTTCTACCCACCCCTAGCGTTTTATAATTCTCATGATTAAACACAAAAGATAAGGTTTTATCAACCATTTCATGCAGCGTTTTAGCATTGGTTTGTTTTTGCCAACCATGAAAACGAAAGCCTAAGAATTGTAAATTAATCAAATAGGTAAATTGATACTTCATAAATACATGCCATTATTAATAATGCAATATATATAAATCTTTAAAAACTATTCCACAATATCACATATGTAACAAATGTGAGCTGTTTTTAATGTATTAATATGTTATTTACACAAATAAACTGCCAATCAACATTTTATCAGTTAAAATACTACACAATTTTACTGAAAATGATATTTTTTTCTTAAAACTGCATTTTTATCATATCATCAAAATTATTGTAAAAATTTTCACACCCCCTATTTTTCACATATAAAATTCGTTAAATATTATATTTTTAAAGTTATACCCCTTAAATTTTTATTAATAATAATTTAAATTCATGTTTCCGAAAGGAGACCCCCCTTTTTTTATTCAAATTAATTTTTACATTTGACCGCTGTAAGACAAAATATATTATTCAAATTAAAAATCAATTTTATGAAATTAATTAAAAAACATGAAAGTAAATCAAAACTTAAAAATTTAAGATTTACAAAAAGTATTTTAACATTAGCAATACTATTAAGTGGTATAAATGCAATTGCCCAAACTGAAGGAGAAGAGAAGAAAAGTAAACTTTCTATTTCTGGTTCAGTAGACGCTTACTACCAATCTTATTTATCTACTTCTGATGATTTAGACCAGTCTTTTGGAACTGCTTTTGCAGATCAATCAGGTTTTGCTTTAGGAATGGGTAATCTAATTGTGAGTTACGAAGGAGAGAAAATAGGTGCTGTTCTTGATCTGGTTTCAGGACCAAGAGGTGCTGCTGCAACTTTTAATAGTGATATTATCGACGGTATCGTTAATCAAGCATACGTTTATTGGAATGTTTCTGAAGGTACTAAATTAACTATGGGACGTTTTAATACGTTTTTAGGATATGAAGTTATCTCTCCTGTAGCAAACTTTAACTATAGTACTTCTTATTTATTTTCAAGCGGTCCTTTTTCACATCTTGGTTTAAAAGCAGACTTTACATTATCTGAAGATTTTAGCTTAATGCTTGCAATTATGAATCCTTGGGATACTAATGACGTTTCTACAACTGGCGAATATTCACTTGGTGCTCAAATAGGTTATTCTGGTCAATACTTAAACTTCTACTATGATAGTGGTAACTATGGTGGTTTAGGTTTTGAAGTTGACTATACAGGTGGATTCGATTTATCTGATAGTTTCTTCTTAGGAATTAACGGAGCATACCAAACAAGTGATGATGAAGGTTTTTACGGAGCTGCTTTATATCCACAATTAGCCACATCTGATTCTTTTAGCATTGGTTTAAGAGGAGAGTATTTTGGATATCACTCAAAAGATTTTGATGACTTACCAAGTGTATTTGCTACAACCCTAACAGCTAGCTATACAATTGAAAACTTAATTATTAAGCCAGAAATCAGATTAGATTCTTGGAGTAATGTTGACAATAATGAGCCTTATGTAAATTCTAAAGGAGAAGCTGCAAATAGCTTATCTGCATTTACATTGGCAGCCATTTACAAGTTTGACTAATACTTTAAAAGATTAAGCAAAGCAAGTATGGTTACATGCTTTGCTTAATCTTTAATACTAACCCTTAAAAACCAAATAATTATGTCAATATTAAATTTACCTCTTTTTATACAAGACACTGCGGAAGTAGTTGAAATGGCCACGAAAGACGACATGGGAATGTTATGGATGGTTATTGCAGCAATTCTTGTATTTTTTATGCAAGCAGGTTTCTTCCTTGTTGAATCTGGAATGACAGATTCTAAAAATGCAGTAAACATTGCAATGAAAAACTTTCTAGATATCGCAGTTGGCTCCTTAGCCTTTTGGTTTATCGGATATTCTTTGATGTACGGTTCAGATGTTTCTGGTGGAGGTTATTTCCATTGGGGAGGCTTAACTTTTTCTCAAGGTGCTGCTGATTTATTCTTTCAAACTGTTTTTGCCGCCACAGCAGCAACTATCGTATCTGGAGCAATTGCTGGTCGAACAAAATACACAACCTATGCTATATTTAGTATCGTCTTAACTGCTTTTATCTATCCAATCGCAGGAGGATGGGAATGGAATGGCGGTTGGTTAAACACCGCTTCATTTATGCCAGCTGAATTTATTGATTTTGCAGGATCTTCAATTGTTCACTCTGTTGGTGGATGGGCAGCATTAGTTGCCGCTTGGATGGTAGGTCCAAGAATTGGAAAATACATTAATGGCAAACCTGTTGAATTACCTGGACATAATCAAATGTACGCTACTTTAGGTGTATTTATACTTTGGTTAGGATGGTTCGGATTTAATGGAGGTTCTCAATTAGCTTGGGGTGGAGCTGATGCAGTTGCTGCTTCTCAAGTAATTCTTGTAACCAATCTTGCAGCATCTGCAGGGGCAATTGGTGCATTATTATTAACTTGGATTAAAGATGGAAAACCAAACCTAAGTATGACCTTAAATGGAGCACTTGCTGGTCTTGTAAGTATTACTGCTGGATGTGGAAACATGGGAGAAGGTGGTGCTGTACTTGCTGGTTTAGTCGGTGGTATACTTGTCGTCTATTCAATAGGATTCATTGAAAAAACATTAAAAATTGATGATGCCGTTGGTGCTATCTCTGTTCACGGAATTTGTGGTGCATGGGGTACATTAGTAATAGGATTATGGGGTATAGACGGTGATGCAGGTATCGGATTATTTAATGGCGGTGGAGCTGCTCAACTTGGAGCTCAAGCCATTGGCGTATTGGCATATGCATTCTGGGCAGTTGTATTATCTTATGTTTTCTTAATCATAATGAAGAAAACTGTCGGTTTACGAGTTACGGAAGAAGAAGAAATCACTGGTCTTGATCTTTCAGAGCACGGTTCAATTGCTTACCACGGAAAAAGACAAAGAGAAATTGAATAAGAAAAATTTATATTAAAACTCAAGCAAGGGAGACCTTTATCAATTAATAAGAAAATATTTAGATTGAAAAATCTAAATATTTTCTTATTATTGAATCAAACTAAACAATATAAGATTTGATATTATGAAAAAAATAGAAGCAATTATCAGAAAATCAAAATTCGTCCAAGTAAAAGAAGCATTACACAACGTTGATGTTAACTTTTTTTCCTATTGGGACGTAACCGGATTGGGTAATGAAAAAGAAGCACACGTGTACAGAGGTGTTAGCTATAGTACTCAAGACATACAACGCAGATACTTGTCAATAGTAGTTAATGATGATTTTGAAGAAATTACCATTAAAGCCTTACTGGAAGCTGCTTCAACCGGAGATGTTGGAGATGGTAAAATTTTTGTTTCCGACATATCAGAAGCATATCGTATACGAACCGGAGAAAAAGGCGGAGAAACTTTAAAGAAAAAATCAAAATAACAACTAACTATGGAATTACTTACAATTAACAATGTATGGATGATGATCTGTACGGCACTAGTATTTTTTATGCACCTTGGGTTTTCATTATTGGAAATCGGATTAACAAGACAAAAAAACACACTCAACATTTTATTTAAAAATATATTTATTATAACTATTGGATTATTACTTTACTGCCTAGTCGGTTTCAATTTAATGTATCCAGGTGAATTTAACGGATTTATTGGTTTTGCAGGATTTGGCTTAGAAGCTCCATTAAATGCTGAAGGCACTTTAGACCTAGCTTACAATGCGGGTTATACCTATTGGACAGATTTCCTTTTTCAAGGAATGTTTGCTGCTACTGCTGCTACTATAGTTTCTGGTGCGGTTGCTGAAAGGATTAAATTAGGGCCATTTATGATTTTCGTAATCATTTACGTAGGCCTTGTTTACCCTATTACTGGTTCTTGGTTTTGGGGTGGTGGATTTTTAAAAACATTAGAAACTCCTTTTTATGATTTTGCCGGTTCAACACTAGTGCATTCTGTAGGAGGATGGGCTGCTTTGGTAGCTGTTTGGTTATTAGGTTCTAGAATTGGAAAATTTAAAAATGGTAAACCACAAGCTATTCCAGGTCACAACATACCATTAGCAACAGCTGGTGTTTTAATTCTATGGTTGGGATGGTTCGGTTTTAACGGAGGATCTGTTCTATCTGCCGACCCTGCATTAACATCTTTAACATTAGTAAATACTAGTTTAGCTGCCGCCGCAGGTGGTGTAATTGCCTTCTTAGTTTCTACATTAAAATATAAAAACTACGATTTAACCATGTTTTTAAATGGTATCCTTGGTGGTTTAGTTGGCATAACAGCCGGTGCCGACCAAATGAGCCCTATGGATGCTATCTTAATTGGAGGTATCGCTGGAGCCATTATTGTTTTTGGTGTTGCTTTAGTAGACAAATTGAGATTAGACGATCCTGTTGGAGCTATTGCTGTACATTTAATATGTGGAATTTGGGGAACATTAGCTGTTGGCCTTTTTGGAGAATTAGCCAGTGGAGCACAATTTGTCAGCCAATTAATTGGAGTAGCGGCTTATGCAGTATTTTGTATATTAACATCGTTTATAATATTATTTACATTAAAGAAAACAGTCGGAATTCGAGTTTCCGAGCGAGAAGAACTTGAAGGTTTAGACGTTCACGAACATGGTATGGATGCATATCCTGATTTTAGAATGAACGAACATTAAAAGTTTAAGTTAGTCTTATTTCTAAATTTTACACGGTTAAACAAGGGTTTAGCCGTGTATTTTCTATTGCTACATTATCAATATGGCAATTTAATTACTATTAAATTTAGAGTCCTTAATTTATATTGGTCAAATATTCTTATTACCACATTATTTACAACATACTATTGCATATCATAAATTATTCCTGCCATTTTGCTTAATTTTGTAGACCTAATAATAATTTATGAAGCAACAAGGACTATACTTACCCGAATTTGAACATGAAAATTGCGGTGCAGGTTTTATTTGTAATCTCAAAGGAGAGAAAACGAATCAAATCATACACGATGCCTTAGAAATTCTTGTAAAATTAAAACATAGAGGAGGTGTAAGTTCTGATGGAAAAACTGGAGATGGTGCCGGTCTATTAATTGATATTCCTCATGAATATTTTCAACGTGTGTGTGATTTTCCAATTCCTGAAGCCAGAGCATATGCTGTGGGAATGGTCTTTCTACCTAAAGTAAATAATCAATACCTGTTTTGTAAAGACACGTTTGAAAAAGAAATAAAAGCACAAGGGCTTACTTTATTAGGATGGAGACAAGTACCTGTAGACTCTTCCCAATTAGGAGAAATAGCATTAGCATCAGAACCTAATATTGAACAAATATTTATTGGTAAAGATGAGAGTATAGACGAAGCAACTTTTAAAGCTAAGTTATATGCTGCCCGTAAAATTACAGAACATAGTATTAGAAAATCAAAAATATCTGAAGGTGGGTATTTTTACTTACCTAGTTTATCTAATACTACATTAATATACAAAGGTATTATTATGCCTGAAGATATTGGGCCATATTATACCGATTTACAAGAAATAGATTTAGTTACGCGTTTGGCATTAGTCCATCAACGTTTCTCTACAAATACAATGCCTACTTGGGAGTTAGCTCAACCATTCCGATTTATGTGTCAAAATGGTGAAATTAACACCTTACGTGGTAATGTGAGTAGAATGCGTGTACGTGAAGAAATCATGAAAAGTGATGTTTTTGGTCCACAAATAGAAAAATTATTCCCAATTATACTTCCAGGAAAATCCGATTCTGCTTCTATGGACATGGTCGTAGAACTATTAACTCATACAGGACGTTCTTTGCCTGAAATTATGATGATGATGATTCCTGAAGCGTGGGAAAAACACCAAACAATGTCTGATGAACGTAAAGCTTTTTACGAATACAACGGATGTATAATGGAACCATGGGATGGTCCTGCATCAGTACCTTTTACAGATGGTGATTATATTGGTGCCTTATTAGATAGAAATGGATTAAGACCATCTAGATATACAGTTACCAAAAGTGGAAAACTAATCATGTCTTCTGAGATTGGTGTTGTAGATATCGATCCGTCTGATGTTGAAAGTCATGGACGTTTAGAGCCCGGTAAAATGTTTTTAGTAGACATGAATAACGGTCGTATTATTAATGATAAAGAAATAAAAAGTAAAATTGTTTCAGAAAGGCCCTATAGAGAATGGTTAGATAAAAAAAGACTTCATTTAAAAGATGTTCCGTATACAAACGAAACGTGCCCAATTGAAACTTTAGATATCAAAACAAGACAACGCTTATTTAACTATACGTTTGAAGATATTCAAGAAGTAATTACGCCGATGGCCATTGTGGGTAAAGAAGCGTTAGGTTCAATGGGTATTGATACGCCTTTGGCAGTTTTATCAGATAGACCTCAATTAATATCAAACTATTTTAAGCAATTATTTGCTCAGGTAACGAACCCTCCTTTAGATGGTATTCGTGAAGAAATTGTAACTGACATTAGCCTTAACTTAGGTAAAGACCGTAATATTTTTAGTATTACAGAAAGACAATGTAGAAAATTAAGAATTCAAAATCCAGTAATTTCAAATGCCGATTTAGAGAAAATCAGATCGATTTCTATTGAGAGTTTTAAAGCGGAAACTATAGAAATTTTATATCCAAAAGCACAAGGTCTAAACGGACTTGAAGATGCCTTAGAAAATATTATTGTTCAGATTGAAAAAGCAATAGAAAGAAAAACAAATATAATTATTCTATCGGATAGAGGTGTAAGCCAAGAGTTTGCTCCAATTCCTGCATTATTAGCCTGTTCTTATGTAAATCATCAACTGAATCGTTTGCGAAAACGTTCTTATTTTGACATTATTATTGAATCTGCTGAACCACGTGAGCCTCATCAATTTGCCACATTGTTTGGTTATGGTGCTAGTGCCATAAATCCGTACATGGTAAATGAAATTATCAGAATACAAGTGAAAGAAGGTTTTATTAAAGGCATAGATGAGCAAAAAGCAGTTGATAACTTTAATAAAGCCATTGGAAAGGGTATTTTAAAAATCATGAACAAAATTGGAATCTCAACGTTACATTCGTATCGAGGCTCTCAAATTTTTGAAATTGTTGGTTTTAACTCTCAATTTGTAGAAAAATACTTCCCATACACAACTTCAAGAATAGAAGGTATTGGTTTATATGAAATTGAAAAAGAAATAAATCAACGCTATAAAAATGCCTATCCAGATAATAAAATTAACAGAAAACTAGGCCTGAACATTGGTGGTGAATATAGATGGAGACGTAAAGGTGAAAAGCATTTATTTAATCCAACTACTGTTGCTAAATTACAACAAGCCGTTAGGTTAAGTGATCAAGATAGTTATGATGTCTATGCAAATGCCATTAATGAGCAATCAGAAAGTTTAATGACCATTCGTGGTTTATTTGAATTTGATAATTTAGATCCCATTCCAATTGAAGAAGTTGAACCTTGGACAGAAATAGTAAAACGATTTAAAACTGGGGCAATGTCTTATGGGTCTATTTCAAGAGAAGCTCATGAAAATTTAGCAATTGCCATGAATCGTATTGGAGGTAAATCTAATTCTGGTGAAGGTGGTGAAGATAGAAAACGATTTCAAAAAGATAGTAATGGAGATAGCCGTAACTCGGCCATAAAACAAGTAGCATCTGGTCGATTTGGAGTTACATCTCACTATTTGACAAATGCCAGAGAAATTCAAATTAAAATGGCACAGGGTGCAAAACCTGGAGAAGGTGGTCAATTACCGGGTGAAAAAGTGTATCCGTGGATTGCTGCTGTACGTAATTCAACACCATTTGTAGGATTAATTTCTCCTCCCCCACATCATGACATATACTCTATTGAAGATTTAGCTCAGTTAATTTTCGATTTAAAAAATGCCAATCGTGAAGCTCGAATTAATGTAAAATTAGTTTCGGAAGTTGGTGTAGGTACAATTGCTGCAGGTGTAGCAAAAGCAAAAGCTGATGTTGTTCTAATTTCAGGTTACGATGGTGGTACGGGTGCATCGCCACTTACATCTTTAAAACATGCTGGTTTACCTTGGGAACTTGGTTTGGCAGAAGCACAACAGACATTAGTATTAAATAAATTAAGAAGTAGAATTGTTGTAGAATGTGATGGTCAATTAAAAACGGGGCGTGATGTTGCTATAGCTGCTTTATTAGGTGCTGAAGAATTCGGATTTGCTACTGCTCCGTTAGTTGCGTCAGGATGTATTATGATGAGAAAATGTCATTTAAATACCTGTCCTGTTGGCATCGCTACACAAGATAAAGAATTACGTAAAAACTTCAAAGGAACACCAGAACATGTCATAAATTTCTTCTTCTATATAGCAGAAGAACTTAGAGGAATTATGGCTCAATTAGGGTTTAGAACATTAGAAGAAATGGTAGGCCAAACGCATAAAATAAATGCGAATAAAGCCATACATCATTATAAAGCAAAAGGATTAGATTTATCCAGTATCTTACATAGACCCTCATCTTATCGTAAATTAATTGTAAAAAATACGGAACAACAAGACCACAATCTTGATAAGGTTTTAGATTTTACAATTTTAAAAGATTCACATAGGGCATTGTACAGAAAAGTAAAAATGACGCTAGAATATCCTATTAAAAATGTAAACCGTACTGTAGGTGCAATTGTTAGTAATGAAATTTCAAAAATTTATGGTCATTTAGGTTTACCTGAAGACACTTTGAATATTAATTTTACAGGATCTGCAGGGCAAAGTTTTGGAGCATTTGGAGCACATGGTCTAACATTTACCCTAGAAGGAAATACGAATGATTACCTTGGTAAAGGCCTTTCAGGTGCAAAACTAATTATAAAGAAACCAGTAACAGCTGACTTTTTAGCTGAAGAAAATATTATCGTTGGTAATGTATGCCTATTTGGAGCCGTACAAGGTGAAGCCTATATTAATGGAATTGCAGGTGAGCGATTTGCGGTACGTAACTCAGGAGCAACTGCAGTTGTTGAAGGTGTTGGAGATCATTGCTGTGAATATATGACCGGTGGTAAAGTGGTTGTTTTAGGTAAAACAGGTAGAAATTTTGCTGCAGGTATGAGTGGCGGTGTAGCTTATGTGTATGATCCTGGTAACAAATTTGTAAATGGATTATGTAATCAAGAAACAATTGAATTTGAAGAAATTTCAGCAGAAGATGCTTTAGATTTACAAGATTTAATTAAAAAACATGTACTCTATACCGATAGTAAAAAAGGTCAGAGATTACTTTCAGATTGGGCAACTAGCTTAAGTAATTTTGTACGTGTGATGCCTACAGAATACAAACGAGCATTAATACGTTTAGAGACAGAAGAACAATTAGTTGAAGAATTAACAATAGCATAGTGTCATGGGAAAAATTACAGGATTTAAAGAGTTTGAAAGACAAGATGAAAAGTACACGGAAGTAAAAGATCGTGTAAAAAATTATAAGGAATTTACGGTACCATTGAATGAGTCTGAAATTACAGAACAAGGCTCGCGTTGCATGGATTGCGGTATTCCATTTTGTCATAGTGGTTGTCCACTCGGAAATTTAATTCCCGATTTTAACCATATGGTTTATCAAGGAGAATGGCAAAAAGCATCATGGTTATTACATTCAACGAATAACTTTCCCGAGTTTACAGGACGCTTATGTCCAGCACCTTGTGAAAAATCATGCGTGTTAGGTATTATTGAAGATCCTGTTTCTATAGAAAATATCGAAAAAAGTATAGTAGAACGTGCTTTTAAAGAAGGTTGGATTAAACCACACCCTCCAAAAGTACGAACGGGTAAAACCATTGCCGTTGTTGGTTCTGGTCCTGCTGGTTTAGCAGCAGCTCAACAATTAAATAGAGCCGGACATTTAGTTACCGTTTTTGAAAGAGATGATGCTATTGGCGGTTTATTACGCTATGGAATTCCTAATTTTAAAATGGAAAAAGGAATTATAGATCGTCGCTTGGCAATTCTAATTGCAGAAGGAATTATATTTAAAACAAATGTAAATGTTGGAGTAAATTATAAAGTTGAGGATTTAAAAGCTTTTGACGCCGTAGTTTTATGTGGCGGTGCAACAGTAAGACGTAGTTTACCAACTCCTGGAATTGATGCAAAGGGCGTGGTACAAGCAATGGATTTCTTAACACAGCAAACTAAAGTATTATTTGGTAAAGAAGTAAAAGACCAAGTAATGGCTACAGACAAAAATGTTATAGTAATTGGTGGTGGAGATACAGGTTCTGATTGTGTAGGTACTTCTAATCGTCATGGAGCAAAATCTGTAGTGAATTTTGAAATTATGCCTAAACCTCCGGGACATCGTTCACCAACTACACCTTGGCCTTATTGGCCGTTGCAGTTAAAAACTACTTCATCTCACAAAGAAGGTGTAGTAAGAAACTGGCTTATCAACACTAAAGAATTTATTAAAGATAAAGAAGGAAAATTAACTGCTTTAAAAACAATAAATGTTGAATGGAAAATGGTTCCAGGTCAACGTCCTCAGCTAATTGAAATTGAAGGTACTGAAAAAACTTGGCCTTGTGACTTGGCTTTACTTGCCCTTGGGTTTACAGGTCCAGAAGCTACGTTAAGTGACCAATTAGGCTTAGAAACAGACGCTAGAAGTAATTATAAAGCGACAAAATACCAAACCAATGTGCCAAATATTTTTGCGGCAGGAGATATGCGTAGAGGCCAATCTTTAATTGTCTGGGCAATATCAGAAGGTAGAGAAGCAGCAAGAGAGGTTGATAGATTTTTAATGGGACGTACGAACTTAGCTACCAAAGGTAGTGGAGATTTATTGTCTGTTCATTAATATCTTCTGTTCTTAGATAGATCATAATCAAATTTTATATCAATAATTACAAATAAAAATTCCTTCTTTCAATTGAAAGGAGGAATTTTTATTTACGATATTCTATTTCTGGTAATCCCTGTTCTTAATGCCTTTTTTTATGGTCGCCAAAATAAAATCTAATGCACTTTATAAGGTTTTAGCTCTTCAAAGAATATATCATCATTAGGTACATCAAAATCTAGTCCCTGAACTTTTAAATTATTATCTAGATTAAATTTTACAGTCCCAAAATTAAACCAAGCATGTTTTACATCCCATTTAATTTCAAAAACATCATAATGCCAATGTTCTAATGTTGCTGATAAATCTGGTGAATGTTCAAATTTCATTTTTAAATCATCCCCTAATTTACTTATGGTAATATCACCATAAATATCACTTTTATAGGTACCTACATAATCACCCAAAGGAACAGATGACGTTGTATTCATTACTCTTTTTGATTTTCTATCACTTACTCTTGTATCACTTTTTTGATTACGATTATTGTTTGCCAACATTTTTGCAGACCAATCAACAGTTTCTTCACCCAAATACTGATCTAATGCGTAATAAGTAGCCGCCATAATTGGGCTTTTCATACCGTTAGTTAAAACCACAACGCCTAACTTTTTATCAGGAATCATAGTTATTGCTGTAATCATTCCATCATAACCACCTGTATGACCAACACGTAAATTTCCATGATAATCACTCAAGCCCCACCCTAATCCATAGGCATTAAAATGACGATTAAAATCATTCTTTTTTGTTTGGTCAACCATATGATTGTTGTGTGGTGTCCAAACCATATTTCTTGCTAGTTTTGAAAACAAGGTGTCTTTTCCGTTTATTCCATTGTTCAGATTTAAGATCATCCATTTAGAAATATCATTTACATTAGAAATTACACCTCCTAAGGCACCTATTTCTTCCCAATTTACCCAATCAATAGGTATATTAACATCTTTTTCTCTGGCATGTGGAGTTGCATAATTCCCTAATTCATCCAATTTATCAGGATTTGTAACCGTTCTTTCCATTTTTAAAGGATTAAATATTCTTTCCTTCACATTTTCCGCCCAACTTTTACCTGTAACAGCTCTGATAACTTCACCAGCAGTAATATACATTACATTTGAATATCCATAACCTGCCCTAAAATCATAAGCTTTAGGAATAAATTGAATCCTTTTTACTATTTCTTCAGCACTTAAATCCGATTTATACCAAATAACATCACCACTAAAAGTACCCAAACCAACACGATGACTTAGTAAATCACGAATAGTTACATTAGCACTCACCCATGGATCATAAACCGCAAAATAGGGTAAATAGTATTTAACTTTATCATCCCAATTTAATTTCCCTTCATCAACCAACATTCCTATAATAGCACTCGTAAATGCTTTAGAGTTAGAAGCAATAGCATAATTAGTATTCTCATCAGGCCTGTCATTTTTCCCGATTTCCTTTACACCATAGCTCCCCGTAAAAACCAATTTACCATCTTTTACAATACCAATTGTTGCACTAGGTAAATCCCAATCCTTGACCATTTTAGAATAATACTGATCTAATTTTTTAAGATTAACTTTTGGTGATTTTTGAGCAATAGAAACGGTGCTTAACACACTGCATATAAGAAAAAGTAGTATTATTTTTTTCATTATTTGATAATTAGAGAAAATTTATAATCAGATTATCTGATAAAGTTAAACTTTTTTCAATTATGGAGTGGGAGTTTTAAACAGAAAATTGTTATATAATAAAATACAATTACATGAAAAACATTTCTAATACATTCGGTTTGCTTTTAATACATCTTACTAATTTACCATTATTCTTTTTATTGTTTGTAACAGGTCAAAATAAGGAATTAGACCATTTAATTAAACTTGCAAAGCATCCGTTAAAGTCCTAAATAAAAGACTTTACTGTTTATAATTATATTATAAATGAGAATTTTAAAATAACTGTGTTGGATAAATATTTTTATCCTTTAATTGAGCTATTGCATTTTGTACAAACTCTTTATCTTGTTTATAAGTAACTCCAAACCATTCTGCATTGGATGTTAATACCTTTATGGTAGCCTTATTCGATTCTATAATAGAATTGACAACTAAAGGGATATAAAATTCAGCTTTTAAATTCGTTTTATTTGCTACTAAAAATTCATTAAAAAGCACATCTCCAAATTCAAAATATTTGGGTGTAAATCCCCAAAAATTCATTGAGACAACTGTGTTTTCATCTATAGCTATAAAATTTCCATGATCGTCTTTACGCAACAATTTATTGTCTATTTTTTCAATATGTGTTCGCTCAATAACAGAAGATAAATACCCAGATTCATTAACTTGGCATTCTCCTCTTGAAACAAACCCATAATCAGAAACCGTATTTTTAAGTAAATACCCCATCATATTAAACGAATAAGAATTCTTATCTGTTTTTAACAACGTATTTGCCATAACTTCAAAAGCTTCTTTACCATAAAAATCATCCGCATTAATTACGGCAAAATTTTCTTGGACAACATCTTTAGCCATTTGCAATGCATGGGCAGTTCCCCAAGGTTTTTCTCTACCAATATTTTGATATGCAACAGGGACATTTTCAACTTCTTGGAAAACATATTCAACGTTAGCTTTTCCTTTTAATTTTTTATCAAAAACACTTTTAAACTCGTTTTCAATACTTTTACGGATGATAAATACAAATTTTCCAAAACCAGCCCTTAAAGCATCATAAATTGAAAAATCTAAAATTGTATCTCCTTCTGAAGTAAATGTATCCAATTGTTTTAATCCACCGTAACGGCTACCTATTCCTGCTGCTAAAATTACAAGTGTGGGTTTCACTTTATCCATATAATAATTTATTAAATCTGATGTAAAGATACAGAATATAAAAATTAAAAAGTCCCTTTCATCCAGTTATAGGGTTTGTTTTTAATCCAATTCCCTCTTGTAAAATCTGGAAAGTCCTGTGGTTCTCCATTATTTTCGATTGATCGTTCTGATAATGGTGTAATTGCACTCCAAGCTGCGGCATCATAAGCATCCATTGGTGGAGGAATATTTTCTTTTGCTGATTCTACAAATGCGTTGATAACAAAAAAGTCCATACCTCCGTGACCTGCACCCAAAGCGTGCTCTCCGTATTTCTTCCAAAGGGGATGATCATATTTCTCTAACCATTCTTTTGAATCGTCCCATACATGTGGTTTTTTAGACTGTCCTTCAATATAAATTCTATCTCCATCTTTTTCCCATAGTCCTTTTGTTCCTTGAACCCTAAAACCTAGTGAGTATGGTCTTGGCAAGTGCACATCATGGGTTACAATAATGGTTTCTCCATTTGCAGTTTCTATGGTAGATGTAATTACATCTCCCATTTTAAAATTTACTTTTGCGTTTGGATGATTCTCCCCTCCATTTTCTACTATATAATTGTGCATCCCTCTACTCTTAGTAGCATGAGAGGTCAATGAAACCATTCGATTCCCTCTGTTTACATCACACATGACCGCAATGGGGCCAACACCATGTGTAGGATACACATCTGCATTTCGTAAAACCGAGTGTTGTGTTCGCCATGCTGCTTCTGATATTCCTTTATCTCCAAACTCTACTCCTTTACCATAAGCCGATTTACCATCGTTTAACATCACAAAACGCAAGTCATGCTGATAACCACATCTAAAATGTATCATTTCACCAAATACATTTTGCTTTACCATATTGAGTACAGCCAATACATCTCTGCGATAGTTAACATTTTCTAAAATCATTAAATGCGAACCAGTTTCTTCATGAACATTTACTAAATCCCAACATTCTTCCAAAGTATTAGCCGCTGAAACTTCTAAACCTGTATATTTTCCTGCCTTCATTGAATCAACTGCCATACGTGTATGCCATAACCATGGTGTTGCAATTATAACTGCGTCAATTTCTTTTAACTCCAATAGGTTTTTATAATCGTAATCATCTTTTCCAAAAATTTTTACTTTTGGATTTTTATGTTTTTTAATATGTTCTTCTGCAATTTTTATTCTAGCAGGATCAACATCACATATAGCCGTTATAATAACATCTTCTCGTTGCAATAAATTAGTTAAGTGGTTGGTACCTCTAAGACCTACACCTATTAAGGCTACTTTCAATTTGTCTTTATTTGTACTAAAACCATAGGTTAAATTTGGTAATACCGAAATACCAGCACTTACTATTGTGGCTTTTTTGATGAAATTTCTTCGTGTATTCATAGTCTATATAATAAGGTTACTTCTATTTAATGGCATTTGAAAAGTTTATTCGTTAGTTAATAATCCTCCTTCAACTAACGGTATTCTAAAACGTTCAACTTCAGCATTTGTATGTTCTGTTTCAAATATTTTAGCAGCTTTTTGTAAAATATCCGGATGCTTATCTGCAACATTATTTTCCTCTCTAATATCTGTATTTAAATTATATAACTCTAATGTTGGCTCAGCTTTTTTGTCTTTAAGATTACGTCTTATTACTTTCCATTCACCTATCCTTATAGCTACTTGACCTCCATATTCTGGAAATTCCCAAAACAAAAATTCATGATGCTTCTGTTTGCTTTTTTCACCTAAAAGAGTTGGAAGAAAGCTTATACCATCTGTACTCTCAGGTTTACTTTGATTTGTAATTTCTGAAAGCGTGGCCATTACATCATAATGTGCCGAAATTAAATCAGACTCAGTACCCGATTTAATCTTAGCTGGCCATGAAGCAATCATAGGTATTCGTATTCCCCCCTCATATAAATGACCTTTACCATAACCATACTCACTCCTAAATGGTTTTGCACTATCAAACCATTGTGAATCGGTACCACCATTATAAGTTGGCCCATTATCAGAAGTGAAAATAATAAGCGTATTTTCATAAATTCCTTCTTTCTTTAATTGTGCAACCAATTTACCAACATTTTCATCCAAATAAGAAACCATTGCAGCATACGTTGCACGTGGATTTCTTGAAGGAAAGTAGCCTCTATTACCTAAGTATGGCTCCTCTACTCCAAACTTTTTAACATAATAATCAACCCAGCGTTTTGGGGCTTGCAATGCCGCATGAGGAATTGGATCAGCCCAATACATAAAAAAAGGTTCCTTTTTGTTTTTTTCTACAAATTCCGTTATTTTAGTAAACATCATTTCTGAAGCGTAATCCTTCATATTATACTTTGCATAACTGGAAGATTCATAAGGATCTGCACCTTTGTCTAATTTTGTATTTGGTGCAATAGTATCATTGTTTAATGGATATCTTACTTTATTTTCATATAAGTGAACAGGATAATAAGTATGTGCTTGTCGTTGACAGTTAAATCCAAAAAAATAATCGAATCCAAAATTATTGGGTAACGAGTTAGTATGAGGAGCACCTAGTCCCCATTTACCTACCATACCAGTAGTATAACCAGCATCCTTGAGTTTGTTTGCAATAGTTACTGTATTCATCGGAATTGGCCTTTGCCCTTCAAGAGTAGAATCTAATTCCATAGCTCTATAATCCCAAACTTTACCTCGTTGTGCCCATTCATCATTTCCTCTGACATAAGCATGACCCGAATGTTTACCGGTTAACAAATTATATCTGGCAGGTGCACATACCGGAGCACCTGTATAATGTTGCGTAAAACGCATTCCTGTGTTAGCGAGAGCATCAATATTCGGAGTTTCTATCTTTTCTTGACCAAAAGCTCCTAATTCGGCATAGCCTAAATCATCTGCTAAAATGTAAATAATGTTTGGTTTTACCTCTGTAACAGCTATTTCTACCGTATCTTTTTGTTTGCAAGAAGTAACCAATACCATCAAGCCAACGAAACAAATTTTAAATATACTATTTTTCATAATTCTTTAATTTTCTATTATTAAGCAGTTCATTGAGTTTTAATTATTTGCATTAAGTTCATATTCCAAATTTAATTCTTTAGGTACTGGAGCATTGGTTTTCTCTCTCCAATTATTTAACAACACCAATAATTCTTTTACTATATCAGGTTTTTTATATACTAAATTATTCTGCTCACCCACGTCGTTTTCTAAATTAAAAAGTTCTAAAGTGTTATCTTCAAAGTAATGATGCAATTTCCAATTTCCTTTTCGAACTACCGAACCCGGACGTGTTCTAAACTTAGCATCTCTATTTTCATTTATTTTTACTACAGCTTGTAAATAAACTGGAAAATGCCAAAATAAAGACCTATCTAATTTAGTTTGTTTTTGTTTAAGCAGCTTTATTAAACTATGACCATCTAAAATTTTATCCTTGGGTTTTTCAATATTAGCAACTTCTAAAATTGTTGGATACAAATCAAGGTTTGAAATAAGTTCTTCAGATTTTTCATTCCTTTTTATTTTATCAGGCCAAACAAAAAAGAAAGGTACTCTAATACCACCTTCGTAATAACTCCCTTTTCCCGCCCTTAACGGATGTTGTTTACTCACCGAATACAGCCCACCATTGTCAGATGTAAATACAATAAAAGTATTCTTTAATTCTCCTGTCTTTTTTAAAATAGAAATTAAACGTCCAATATTAGCATCCAAATTTTCTATCATACTCGCATAATCAGCATTATTGTGCCCTTGTATTGAAACTTTGTTTTTATACTTACCTACCAATTCTTTTACTGGTTGTATAGGAGTATGAACTGAATAAGGTGAATAATTAAGAAAAAATGGTCTGTTATTAGTTCTTAGAAAATCAATAGTTTTATCCATTATCAAATCAGTAAGCCTTTTACCTTCCTCGGCTTCTAAAGCCACATTTTTATATGGTGGATAATAACTTGAAGGATGTCCAACGTGACTTCCTCCAATATTAATTTCAAAACCATTGTCTAATGGGTTATCTGTCAAATGCCATTTACCCGCATGACAAGTAGAATATCCGTTGTTTTTTAGCACTTCTGGAAGTGTCAAAAAACGATCGGCTAATGTTGTTATATTCTTAGTAGGAATTAATTTTCTAAATTTAGATTTGCCTCTATCCGAATTCCCAACGGTATA
The DNA here is from genome assembly GCF_003449015.1 of Aureibaculum luteum. GTDB lineage: Bacteria > Bacteroidota > Bacteroidia > Flavobacteriales > Flavobacteriaceae > Aureibaculum > Aureibaculum luteum. The sequence goes on from NZ_QRGD01000006.1 coordinate 354,982, forward strand.
AATTCCATGACGTTGCGGCCATTGACCAGTCATTAAATTGGCTCTACTTGGGGCACAATTTGCCGCGGAAGCATACCCATTGGTAAAAACCATACCTTCTTTTGAGAGTGCATCAATATTAGGCGTTTCAAAAAAATCATTACCCATAAAACTTACGTCTCGCCAACCGAGATCGTCAATATTTATCAAAACAATATTTGGTTTAGTTGACCTTTCTTTTTCTTGACTTTCATTTTTTTTACAACTAAAAATTATAATAAAGAAAAATATACCCAATATAATATTCAATTTTAAATGTAAGTTAATCATAAATAATAGCACTCTATATTTTAATTAATTCAGTTTTTGCTTTTGTAAGTTACACATACGGACATAATGTCGTAATTGCCTTTTTTTTTATATTGACACTTCTAAATATACGATTCAAAACCTAATTGATATGAATTATAAAAATACTCAATTATTACTATAAATTAGGATGTCTTATACTATAAAGAAATCTTTATCAATATTGAATACTTGCTTAACTAATTTGTTTAATTACTCCCAACCTGTGTTTTGAATTAATTGTGGATTTAAATGTTTCTTCTTTATCTAAAAAGGAACTCGTTTTTCAGTTATCATAAGTAATTATTAGAATGTTTTTTATGAGGATGAAAAAGTAATTAGGAAGTTTAAAAAAGAATCAATAAAACAAATAACTAAACACCAAGAGCTCTTGACTTTTGATTTAACAACTGATCTAAACAAAGAGTAATTAAATACCTTTTGGATCGTAGAAAATAATATTATTAGCTAAGATAAATATGCCCGATTTAGTAATAAGTGATACTATGATGCCCATGATAGATGGTATAGAAATGTTTAAAACTTGATAAAAAACAACTTCTCACATTTCTATAATTCATTTAACCACTAAGATTTCGACTAATTGGACTTAAAATATATACTGTAGAATATTAAAAAAAACTTTTAACTTTAATGAACTACAGTTTAAAATTAAGAATATAATTAACAATAATGAAAAAATAGTTTCGCCTTACAAAACTGACCCTATAAGTAATCCAATGAAAATATTTCTAAATCAAAAGAAGATATATTTATGGAACGTTTAATATATCAGATAGATCTACAATTAGATATTTTTAATTTTAAACTTGAAGATTTATCTAATATGCTACACATATATTTTTCAGATATTATAGAAAACACAAAGATATAACCAGTAAATTATTAGTTCTATATGTGAGATCTATACGATTTAAAAGTCCACCATCATCATTGTAAAAATAGGATTCAATATCTCTGAAGCTGTATTCAGTGTTGGGTGTAAAAATCAAATATATTTTAAAACAGAGTTCAAAACAACACCAAATAGCATGGAAAAAGAAATAATCTCATTAAATACTATTGATATCCTTTAAAAATTAAATTTTAAATGTTCGAAAATTAAATTTTATTTTATTTCCTTTAATTTTATATTTTTCCAAAAAACTTTTATTCCACCACCATCATGAATTTGTAAAGCTATTTTCCCATTAGCTTCACCTATCTTTTCATCTTGTAGTTTGATCATTTGATTTCCATTTAACCAAGTGGTTACAGTATTTCCTACAACATGAATTTTCATAGTATTCCATTCTCCAAATTTTAAATATTTGTCTTTTTCTGTGTCTGGTTTTATTAACCATCCTCTCCCGTAAGATTCGTAAATTCCTCCAGTATCATGCTTAGGCGGAGCTACTTCTACCTGCCAACCAGCTATTTTTGTACCTTCAATACTTGATCTAAAAAATACCCCACTATTTCCATTTGCTGATTGTTTAAAATCCACCGTTAATTCAAAATTTTTGTACTCTTTTTCTGTTGCTAAATAACCATATTGTTTATCTGGACCGCTCTCGCAAACCAATAAGCCATCTTCAACACTCCATTTTTCGGTACCATAAATTTCCCATCCTGATAAATCTTTACCATTAAATAGGTTTGTTGTCTTTTGCGAAGAAGCACAACTTAAAAATAAAATAGATAGTATCATTGCTAAGCTTAATTTAATATTCATATTTTAAAATTTTAATTATGATAAATATAATTTGTTTTTTATTAATCTGTAAATTTAAATTATTCCTTGGTTTAAAACTACCACTTAATATTCACATATAAATATTTTTTTTGCCGAAGAATTAAAAATTATTAAGAACTATTGGATATTTTTTTGTCTAAAAACGTAAATGAAGGTTTATTCCATAAAAAAACCTTCATTAAATTAATAATGAAGGTTTAAAAGAAAGGCGACGACATACTCTCCCACCTAGTGGCAGT
>NZ_QRGD01000007.1 GCF_003449015.1 Aureibaculum luteum
GAAGATACAAAAAAGTTATAAAACCAATATGATTCTTTTAAAAGAAAATGTTAGAAGTTATTAGACAGTCTGACGTTGTTGTATATGGTTTGTTGCGTGTTTCAAGCAACTAATTTAGTAAATAATTACCGACCAAGAAAGTCCGCGAGGACTTTCGTATATAGTCGAGAAGCCAGCAATAAATTATATACGGTGTTGCCCACAGTATTTTATTCCGCAAGCAACTTTTTCGGTACTTGATAACTTGCTGAATACATTAAATTCTTTTCACGTTTCTTAAATTCATTAAATGCTTTTTTATACCACTTTGGGTCATTCGCAACAGTTTTGTATTCTTCGAAACTCAAAACATCATAAAAATCTCCGTTTAGCCAAGGTTCAATTCCGAAAATAGCAATTTCGTTTTTTTCTGCTTTGTTAAGCACGATTTCAAAGTCAGACTCTGAGAAATAGTAAATCGATTCAGAGTCGAATCCGTCATTCAGGTTTTCAAGTCCGTTAAATAAATTTGTTTTCAGATATTGAAATTCCTTTTTTCGTTCTTCTTCGGTGTAATCTTTTAATTCCATTTGCTCAAAAGTTTTCAGTTCCGTTTTCTTTTTAGAATTACAGCTTAAAGTTAGAAATGAGATTAGTGTTATTCGGATTATTTTTTTCAATATATAGGTGCATCAAATTTTACAATCGTCGTGTCATTTTCCACTTTAAAGTCAACCCAATGGTCAAGTGAACCTCCATTCGTATAATATCCACCACCAGTTATTTCTTTTTTTCCATTTGTACGATTGAATGTCAGAGAATAAGCTCCGTCAGATTTGTTTTTTTTCATTGATAAAAATTCAGTTATAGATTCATTCGGCTCAATTTTGTCAATTTTTATTATTTCAAGTTTTTCCGTTGTTGTGAATTCAACATTTGTAATCGGTTCACTCGAGTTATTTTTAATTTTCATTTCAATTCCGTTTTCTTTAAACAATAAACACGAGTTTAAAGTCAGAATTAAAGTTATTACGATGAGTTTTTTCATATTGTGGGCAACGTTAAATATAAGAAATCGTAGGGCAGGTGATAAGCACTATTTTCCGGCTTGTTACTTAGCCAAATATAAATATTTTGCTTTTATCTTTTTTGTTATAAATGTCAAAATTTTATATTTGGCGACCTCGGAAATAGACAACCAACTTTCGATTAAGCACAAATGCCCTATGTTTTTTATATAGTGTTAGCTAATGTTTATTCTTTCAAGAAATTCTTTTATTTTATCGAACTCTTTTCCTTCAGAAAATCTAGAATGTTGCTTTTTTAAATTTTCAATATATTTTAATGTTTGAAATTTTTCTTTTCCAATTCGTTTGTTTTCAAAACTATATAACTCTAAAAGTTTTTTAAATTTCGGGTCATTTTCCTTATCATATTCTTTTTTTAAATTAGTTAGAAACTTTTTGAAAAATTCATCTTGAAGTCTAGAGAAACTTATTCCTTTAAATTCCTTATCAGGTATTATAGGGTTTAATGAATTATCTTTATTATACACTATAGCTATGTAGTCTTCAATTCCATCAAAGGATGATAAATATGGGTCTGATAAAATATCACCAATGTTTTTGTTTAAAACTTCACCAACAGAATTTAGGTTGTCTGATTTTGATTTAACGTGTATTTCAAATTTTATTTTTAATTCTGTTATTAGTTTGTGGTAGAAGTCAACAATAGTAAGAGTGTCAATGAAATTATTCTCCCAATTTTCATTCTCATCGTTATTTTCAAATGAGTAAGCTATTGAAGAATAAATATCACGTAAGTTTAATTTGTTAAAATTTTCGTAGCTAGAATTTGTAAGAAATGCATAATAATTAATTTCTAAAGGATTTTCTTCTTCTCTGTTTATAAACTCAATTAACAAATCTCCAGATTTGTTATAATATTCTGTCATTGAGTTTATAAGAGCTTTAAAAATATTAATATTAGCTTTATGTCTATTATGTTCTATTGTTTTTTCTTTTTTTATTGTAGCCTGAAAAATTTTCCTTTGTTCATTGTTTGCTTTAAACTGAATATAGAAAGCCAAAAATGTAAGAACAGATGCTGAAAAAGCAATTATTGGATTTAATACCCCTCCAATACTATCTCCAATTTCATTTGGTGGTAATTTTAAATTTTTATCATCTACACTTTCTGGAAAATGAAAAAGTAAATCATTGTATGAGTAATAATTTATAAAGTAAAAAAGAGAGTATATTATTAGTATTATGGAGAGAACAATTAGTCCTATTAAAACGGGATCTTTTTTCTTCATTTAGATTTTTTCTAATATTAGCTAACGGTTTAGCTATGAACAGTACGGGAGCAAACTAGCGTTTGCTTTCCGCCATGCACATAGCGAAATCTTTTGGTTTTGTTTTTTCTTTTTTTGTGTCAAAGCGAAATCCCAAAGATTTCGCGACCTTATAAATAAACACAGACCTTAGCGTTTAAGCCCAAAGCCCGTATTGTTTATAGGTTTTGTTAGGCAATGTTTTACTCCTCAGTTTTTATCATAAATTCTGGTACTTCGCTGAGCGTTTCAGTTATTTGTTTCAATTCGATTATATCTGAATCTAGCGATATTATTTTGTACGTTAGAATTTCATTTTCAGTATTTTTCCCTCCACTAAATACTCCACTTTTAGTAGATTTAGTAGTTTCTATTTTAAGAATACTGTCTAGACTGATATTCCAAATCCCTTCGCTTTTTTCTCCAGCTAAGTTTTCTTTACCTAAAATTAATTCAAACGTTCTATCTTTATTAAAACTGTATTTGTGATTCCCTTGCATTTTTGCAACCATTTTCAATCCAAATAAATAGTCTTTCAGTTCAGGCTTTGATTCAACATATGCCAAAGATTTATTCCAATCCTTGTCCCACGTTCCTAGAATATTACTTTCTAGATTGTTCATTTCCTTTTCCGAACAACCTATCATACTGAAAATTAGAACGAATAATAAGGTTGTAATTGATAGTTTTTGTTTTTTCATAATTGGTTTATTTAAATATTGCCTAACGGTCTCGGCTATGAGTAGTTGCGTGGGTTAATACTTAACTTCGCAAGTACCCACCAAATTGAAAATCCGCGAGGATTTTCAGTAGTAGGCGAGAACAAGCAATTACTTATAGCCATTGTTGTGCTTTCGTTATTTATAATTTAGTCATATTGAGTTTCCTTAAGAATTTTATCTATCAATAGGTCTAATTCTATAAATAGGTTTTTGTTATCTGCAATCCAGTATAAAAATTCGTCAGTATTGTTTTCGAATTCAATTTCTTTAAAAATTTGAAGTTTATCCACCTTCAGGTTTGATTTTTCTTTCCAATTTAATGGACCATAGGCATCCATATCTTTAAAGGAATATTTTTTTGATAAATAGGGAAAAATCTCGTTATCTAATTTTGCGGTAAATCTTGTTGTTCTATCTGTCAATGCTTTCATCGTTCGTCCCCAATTATATATTAAATTAACCAATTCCTGATTCTGGAGCAATTCCAAACGTCCCGATTGTATTAGACCAGAAATGGTATTTTCCGAGGGTCTGAATATAGGAGGGTCAAAGGCATAAAAAAGTAAACTATCAACATTTTGCTTTTTAAGATAATCTTCGTCTTTGCCTATATTATTCATTAATTGTCTGAGGGCTGCCTCACATAATTCATTTTCCTCAATTCTTCTTTTTATAATCGCTTTGTTTTGCAAATATTCAGTATGAATGTTCTTTACAATGGATTGTTCTTCAAGTTTCTGAATTCGTTCTTGGTTCCAATTATTGATTGACAATGCAATCAAAATTCCAATTACAACAAGTACAATTTCGCCAATCGCGTAAATCAGATATTTGCTGAATTTATTTTCAGTCAGCAGGTTTTGTCTAATTTTTCTAAAGAATTTAATCATTGGTTAGCGGTTTCTGATAGTAAAGCACAATGGTTTTATACATCTTAGCAAAAGTTTATTATTCCTTATTCAAAAATTCAGTTACTAAATTATTCTTTTCAGATTCCATTTCGCAAGTCCAACTGTCTATAAACCATCTTCCATTTTCATAATGAAGTTGAACGCTATTTAGACCTCTAATATTGGATTCAGTTTTTAGGTCAGTTCGTATTTCAAATGCACTCCAAACTTGCGCAATATTTCCAAACTTGCTAACTATTCTTTTTAGCTCCTTTTCATAAAAATTCTCTTTTGGTGATAATCCAATTGGTATATATTCCGCCTCCAAAGAATGAGTTTTCGCTTTTCCATTTTCATCAATTCTTGTAATAAAAGCATTTTTTGAATGAATGTAACTATCTCTTTCAAACTCCCAAGGTTCACTACTCGAGCCAGAAACAACATCATAATATGCATTTATTATCGCATCTACTGATTTTACATCTTTTGCGTATTTGTCATCATTAGTTTGTCCGAAAATTGAATTACAAGCAAAAATTATGCTAATTGATGTAAGTATTATTTTATTCATATCTATTGGTTTTTTAAATTTTTGCTAATGTCAGTCTGTCTAATAACCTACTACATTTTTAATAAGCTGTTTCTATTTTTTCTAATAATATAGTTGCTGACTCTTTATAATATCTTAACATAGGCAAAAAATTTTCAATCGCTATTAATCTATATGTCACAACCTTATTTTTAAAAATTTTACTCTTTGCAAAAAAAGCTATCGTTCCTGGATTGTATTTCATATTCATATGGTCTGAATACCAAGAGAATTGTTCAATATATTTTATATTATTAAATGATTCTTCCTTTAATTTATCAAGTACCAAATTTAAAGATTCATCAATATTATAGAACTGAATAATTTCATTTGTTAGGTCTTTATTTCCGCTAGTGTTAAAGTCATTATAGGTTTTAAGTAATCCAATACCTTTATCTTGAATATCAAAGGCTATAAAACTATTTATATCAATTGGGATGGTAGTAAAATCTAAATAATTAGTTGCGTTAATTGAATCTAAAGGAATACTTGAATATCCTTCTGTAATGAATTTTTCAATTCTCAATTCTAATTGTTCATATCGTTTTATAACGTCATCTATATTTGAGAGGTCAGACTTTAAGTTTTGTTCAACTTCATTGTAAATGGTGCTAAGTTGATTTTCACTTTTCCTGTTTTCATTCCAATTATTAATTGAAAGTGCAATTAAAATTCCAATAACTACAAGTACAATTTCTCCGATAGCATATTTAAAATACTTGGCAGTTTTGTTTTTCTCCATAAGGTCGTAGCGTATTTTTCTAAAGAATTTAATCATTGGTTAGCGGTTCCTGGTAATGAAGCACAACGTGTTTGTGTATGCTTAGTTGCGTTTGTAAGTTACTAATTTAGTAAACAAAAACGGATTAGAAAATCTGCTAAGATTTTCCGAATAGGCGAGAACCTAGCAATTAAATATACACGGTGTTGTGCCTAGTTATTTTATTTTTATTTCGTTCAGATTTCGTTCAAATATATTTCCAAAATTTTCATCTTCGAGTTTCTTAATTTGAATGTTATTCCAAGTCAATTCTATCCGTATTTCTTTGTTTTTTCCGTTCTCAATAACTGTAATGATAATCGGGATATTTTCTCTTTTCGTTTTATAGAATTTGAGTAGGTTTTCCGTTTTCCCAAAAAGATGAGAAGTCAGAGGTGAATTTAATTCAATATCAATTCCGTTCGCGATTGGTTCAATTTCGATAAACCCTTTTTCAGAACTTTCATTTTCTAATCCGTGAAGAAATTCAATTGTCGGAAGTTTTATTTTTTCAATTTTTAGTGATTCCGATTTTATATTTCCGACATATTTAATTCTGTATATTCCGCAAGCTTGTCCAAAAGTATATTGAATTGATAGGCTTAAAATTAACAGTATAAATATTCTTTTCATTTGTTTTCTTTAATTAGGCACAACGTCTCGTATATGAAACGTAGCGTGTTAAAAGACGTAATCGTTTCGAATTAAACACTGAGCCGAATTTTTAAATTTTTCTTTTTATCTTTATTTTATTAAAAGCCAAATTTAAAAATTTGGAGGTCTTCCCAAATACACATAAACCTCTCGAAAAGCCTATAATAGCTATGTTTTATATACATTGTTAGCAGCTTTTTTACTTATTATCAATCCATTTTCCAGCTTCGATTACCTTTTCAAGGTGTCCCATAGTCACATCAGGTTTTAAATACTTTCTTCTTTCTTTAATCAGAATATTTTTAATCCAGTTTAATGGGCGTGGTGCAAAGTCGACACTGCCATCAATGTGTAAATCAATATCAAACTCATCAAGGTTTTGAATTTCAAATTTCTCAAAAAACTCTTCAAAGAAACTAATTGCATCAAGTCCATAGAATCCAATGTCTTCAGCCAATTTTAACTCAGAGTTTATCTCATCAACTTTCAGATGAGTCTTATTTGTTATAAAATCAATTAGTTCTTGTTTCATATTAAACATCAATTTCTCGATAAAATGAAAAAAGGTTTTTGTAATGTTCTTTCGTTTTAATTCCCATTATTGATTTTAAATACTCTCTAGGTTTCTTTTTTTGTTCCATAATTGTCACTAAAAAGTCCGTATACAAATAATTAGTAACGGTATCTTCTGAGCTGTTGAATGCTTCCTCCACATTGTTCATAAATTGGATTGCTTCTTGAAGTTCACCATCTAAAACAAATTGAGTTAGTTCTTCCGCTAGTTTGGTCATTATTCCAGAATTTTCAAATCCGTCTTCCTCAAGGTCAATTCCCTTGAGTATCTGTAATTTTTTAATTTTTGGAAATTGTTTTTCCAAAGAGGTGTAAAAATCAAATGCGGTCTGTTTTGTCATTTCTGTAATTGCTGCTAACGAAGGGATATAAGTACCGTTACCTATATACTCCATATATCCTTACAAATCTAAAGGATTTTTTATTTGTAAAAAAACATTTGTCGCCACATGTGTATAAATTTCGGTAGTTTTTGGGTTTTTATGCCCAAGCAAGGCTTGGATATATCTTAAATCTGTACCGTTTTCAAGCAGATGGGTTGCAAAAGAATGCCTTAAAACATGTGGGGTAACATTCATCTTGATACCACTTTTTTTAGCTGCTCGTTTTACTATTTTGAGCACACTTTCTGCCGAATATTGATTTCCTTTAGGGCCTTCAAATAGATATATTTTGGGTTTCCATTCTCTATAATATAGCCTAAGGTCTTTTAAAAAAGTTTTTGAAAGCAAAGTATATCTATCTTTGTTGCCTTTTGCCCCTTCAATTCGTATCAACATTCTTTTACTGTCGATATTTTCCACTTTCAAATTCAACAATTCACTTCTTCTAAGACCTGCCGAGTATAGTAAGCTAACGATGCAACGATGTTTTATGTTGTTGGTTTGTTCAATTACACTCAAAACATCTTCTTTTGATAGAACTTTTGGTAATTTTTCTTCTTTCCTTGGTCTTTCAATAGTATAGAATCTGTTGGGCATGCCAAGTACAATTTCATAATAAAATTTTATGGCGTTGATCGTCTGATTTATAGATGAATTTGACTTCTTTTCCTTAATTAGTTTTTGCAAATAGTCTCTAATGTCATTTTCATTTAAATCTAATAGATCCGAATCTTTATAATGGTTTATAAACGACTCAAAACATGACACATAATTCTTGACCGTATTGTTGGCATATCTTTTAAGTTCAAGTTTTTTTAAGTATTCTTCGGGGCATTTTCTATAGCCTTCTTTCTTTTCACGCTTCTTGAACCAGTCTAAATCAACATCTTCATTATCATTTCTCAGCGTGTTATTTTGAAAAAAATAATTGCCATTTATCCAAGCCACACCCCTAAATTTCTCAAATACAAGGTTAACGTTCTGTTTAGTGTTTAAGATATAGACCATGTTAAACTCCTTGCTCCACTTAGGGCTTGGCAACTCTTTTATCAATGCTTGTACTACTTTATCAGTATAAAACTGTAGTCCAATACATTGCTGTTTTCGTATTAATAGGTGTTTAAGGGTTATTGATTTTTCCATTTGACTTACTACTTTATTCAATATTACATTTAAATACTTAAATAATCGTATACTATATGAATAATATACGTATAATGTACTTTTAAAATTGAAATTATATGAAAATTCAAAAACTATGTCTATCCTGTAATAAGGAACTCAAGGGAAGATCAGACAAGAAATTCTGTGATCAATACTGTAAAAGTGCATACCATTATAAATTGTCGCAAGAACAGGCTCCAAAGTTTTTTAACCAAGTTGATAATCAATTGAAACTAAACCGAAAAATTTTAAAAGAATATAATAAGGCGGGCAAAGCAACCGTGAGAACAGAAATAATTATAGATTTAGGCTTTGACCCAAATTTTTTCACGCATTACTGGAAAAATCAAAAAGGAGATGTTTACCTGTTTGTATATGAATATGGTTTTTTGACAAAGAAAGAGAATGGAAGAAAAAAATTTATCCTTATTTTATGGCAAGAATATATGAATCACAAGAAATTTAAGCAATAGTTAACTATTTGTCTGAAAATTTGTTCGCTTTTTGCGAACGGATTTGAAGAGCAAGAGGGTAACACGCTTCGCGATGTTACTGTTTGTTAATTTACTGAAATTCAGTAAATTATGTTCATTATGAAAATCTCTATTGTCACATTTTTCCAGTAAAAAGCTCTGGAGACCCTATAAACAGGTAATTTTTTCCAGTAAAAATGTTACAATTAATAAAGTTTGTTGCTTTTTATGTCAAATTGAGAGGAGTGAAAACTACCGCATCCGCTCGAGCGGATTTGGTTCATTTTTAAACTGGTGGATTCTCATCCGCAAATACCAGCCTCCAAATCCACAAGTTTAAAAACGTTTTTCTGTTTAATTTTAATATAGAGGTTGATTTCATTAATAAAATAATTTATCAACTATTTATTTGTGTTAAAATAAAATCCCACCCCTTAAATAAAAAAGGAGTGGGAAAATTGCTATGAAAAAGAATAAGTTATTCTTAGAATAACTTAAGAGTACTAAATTAAAAAAAATTTGCTAATTCATTTAATGTACTGTCTTTTTTTTGCGACCTTCGGGAGCAGACAAGGTTGTTTTTGTGGGAACAAAAACACATCTTGCACTTATCTGCATTCCTCATGATCGAAGTACTTTTTAAGACTAGATTATTTGAAGTAATTTCCCAACTTTCAAAAAATATTGGCTAATGAAAAAAATAAAAATTAAAGACTTAATTATTATTCTCAGAATAAGATTTATCATTCTTATTTAAATGAATAAGTTTTGACTTTAAAATAGCCATATCATCAGAGACTTTTCTGTCCAAAATTTTAGCATAATGCTGTGTTGTTCTCAATGATTTATGACCTAGCATTTTACTCACTGACTCTATCGGGACACCATTTGAAAGTGTAACTGTGGTTGCAAAAGTATGACGAGCAAGGTGTGTGGTTAAATTTTTTGTAATACCACACAAATCAGCAATTTCCTTTAAGTAAGCATTAGACTTTTGGTTACTTAAAACTGGTAATAAAATGTCTCCATTTATTACGTCAATATGGTCTTTATAGTTGTCTAGAATCATTAGAGCTGTTGGGAGTAATGGAATGTTACTAGGTGTATTTGTTTTAGTTCTATTGGTCATAATCCACATTTCTCCATCTATTCCTTTAACTAAATTATTTTTTGTTAGTTTTTTAACATCAACATAGGCGAAACCAGTATAGCAGCAAAATATAAAAATGTCTCGTACTAGTTCGAGTCTTGGAGCATGGAATTTTTTATATAACATTAATTGAATTTCCTCTTTAGTCAAAAATTCACGCTCCACTATCTTTGTGCGAGCTTTATAGTTTATAAACGGGTCTTTGTCAATCCACCCATTTGAAAGGGCAATGATTATAATCTTTTTGAAGTTTTTAATATACTTTAGAGTTGAATTGTGATTACAATTTTTGACGCTCTTTAGGTAAAATTCAAAATTTGTAATAAAACTGTGATTTATCCTTTCTATTGGAATATCCTTTAGCTTAAATTTATACGCTAAGAAATTTTTAACGTGTTTGTATGCCGTTTTGTATTTTTTAACCGTGCTAAGCGCATATTCTTTGCCAATTAGCATCTCCATTTGTTCGTTATGGTTTTCAAAAATCTCTAATAGCATCATTTGATTTTCACCGATACCCAAATAACTATTTTTTATGGCTTCTGAAGTGATCTTTATATCTCGTCTTAAAAGTTGTTGATGGATAGCGTAAATTTTGTTTCTTAACGCGTCCAAATAATTATTAAAATCCTTTACTTCTTCTTTTGTGCCCGATAATTTCTCTGCTTTTTGATTCCATTTTGACACATTTACCTTTCTATTAATACTTAACTCACTTCGTCTCCCATTAACCGTAATCCTCATATAAACAGAGGCTTTATCAGGTAAATCACTGTCTCTACGCTTTGGATAAAATAAGACTGAAAATGTATTTTTCATAAAATAGCATTTTATGCTCACCTAAAGTATGTAAAAAAATGTGAAATACCAAGAAAATAGGTAAAAAAAGTGTATTTGTAACTAATTAATATACAGTTTATTATAGCTAAATCGGTGAGCATTATTTTAAATTATTAATGCTCACCGAATTGCTCACCTTTTTTATGCTATTAATTGCTATTAAATGATATCAATGAAAATTAAAAATCCTGTAAATCAACGATTTACAGGATTTTGTTATCATTTAGTATTATAAAAGTGGAGACGGAGGGACTCGAACCCTCGTCCAAACAAGCAACTAAAGTGCTTTCTACATGCATAGTCATCGTTTAATTTTCGTCCAAAAGCTGACCGACAACCGCCCACTTTTAGCTTATCTTCTTTAGTTTCAAAACACTAGCGAAGTATAGCATTTCTATGTCAATTTTTACGATGTCTCAAACTTGAACGCCATTAACAAAGGCTGTCAGGAGACATAAAGCTTCTCTACCTAGTAGAGACGAGGCTAAATCCTACTGTAATTCGGATTATGCAGCTAAAGCGTAGTTATTCTCGCCGTTTAAAGTGTTGAAATTGAGTTTTACGAGTACTATTTCATTGCTCGACATGCTTACAGTTCAATTGGTCTTGCTGTCAAAACCAGTCGCCCCCAAATTATTATTTAATTTACAAAGATAGTTATAATTTTGAAATCAAAACTTGTTAAATACCTTATTTCATAATACCTTGCAACAAAATCTGTACCAAAACCTAACATATGAAGTTTGCTATAATAAAAGAAGTTAAAAGTCCGCCAGATCGTCGTGTGGTTTTATCGCCCGAGGCTTGTTGTCAGTTATTAGAAACTTATCCTAATGCAGAAGTAGTTGTTCAATCTTCTGATATTAGAGTTTTTAAAGATGAAGAGTATAGAGCGTTAGGTATTACGGTTTCTGAAGATATTTCAGATTGTGATGTGATGTTAGGTGTAAAAGAAGCTACCATAGAAAGTTTAATTGCCAACAAATCTTATTTTTTCTTTTCACATACTATAAAAAAACAACCCTATAACAGAGCTTTGTTAAAAGCCATTCTCGATAAAAATATTACTTTTTATGATCATGAAACGATTACCGATAGTCGTGGGAATCGATTAATAGGTTTTGGTTATTACGCGGGTGTTGTAGGGGCCTATAATGCTATTAGAGCATATGGTATTAAATTTGGAGGTATAAATTTGCCAAATGCTGACAGTTTAAAAAATGGTAAAGAATTAGAGGAGGAATTACAGAAAAATCAAGTCCCTGCAATTAAAATTGTGGTAACGGGCACAGGTAAGGTAGGTACTGGAGTAAAGGAAATTTTGGAAATCTTAAAAATTAAAGAAGTTTCAGTTAATGACTATTTAGAAAAGGATTTTAAGGAACCGGTATATGTACAATTAGATGTATTAGATTATAATGCTCGCAAAGACGGACAGGAATTAGATAAATATGATTTTTTCGAAAACCCGAGTGAGTACGAATCATCATTTATGCGTTTTGCAGCGGTAAGCGAATTATATATTGCTGCCCATTTTTATGGTGAAGGAGCTCCGTATATAATTACACATGACAACACAAAATCGGATACTTTTAATATAAAAGTAATTGCAGATATTAGTTGTGATATTGATGGTCCGGTTGCACCAACTATCCGACCTTCTACAATTGCTGATCCGGTCTATGGGTATAATCCTGAAACGAGTCAAGAAATTGATTATAAAGATGCTAAGGCTATAGTTGTAATGGCAGTAGATAATTTGCCTTGCGAATTACCTGATAATGCAAGTCGCGGATTTGGAAACATGTTTTTAAAAGATGTAATTCCGGCATTTTTTAATGATGATAAAGACGGTGTTTTAAAGCGAGCAAAAATGACCGAGAACGGTAAACTCACTGAAAATTTTAAATACCTTCAAGATTACGTTGACGGTAAAGAGTAAAAATACGAATTAATTGTCCCCTCGAGGGAACTTTAGGGATGCCTAGGCACTAACTATAATGCAAGACAAACAATTTCTTATCGATTTAGCCAACACTAAAATGCCATATGGTAAATTTAAAGGGAGAGACCTTATAGATTTGCCAGAGCATTATGTTGTTTGGTATCATGCCAAAGGCTTCCCGAAAGGAAAATTAGGGATGATGCTCGGTTTGGTTTATGAATTAAAACTAAATGGCTTAGAGCATTTGGTTAAAGAGATAAAACGAAGGGATAATTAGAGGGTGCTAAAAAACGCACGGTTTAGATTGTTATTTACGATAATCAAATCAATTTTAATATACTTTCTCCTAGAAATATATAGCATGCTACAAGAATTGATTCCCCAATAAAAATTGCTGAAATGTATTTTATAAAGTTCATGCGTATAGAACCTGCAATATAGCAAATCAAGTCTGTTGGAACTAAAGGGAAAAAAGACCAACCAAGAACTACCCAAAACCCATGTTTGTCTAATTTTTCTATTATTTTGGTTTTTCTTGAATTATGTTTTTGACCAAAAAGGTTTCCAAATTCTAAAAATTTAGAAGCAAAATAGAGGTAAATGGCAGTAGTCATTATTCCAAACATGGAGATCCAAAACACAGTCCATGGTGATTCTGGAAAAAGAAGAACGCCAGCAAAAATAAATGGAGTAGACGGTAATAAGAAAAGACCCCGAATAAGACAAATTGCGATATATGTAGAAAATATTTTCGTTGAATTTTCTTTTACAAAGGCAGAAAGCGAGTCATGTGTAAACCTCTCAGGATATAAAAAGAATAAGGTTAACCCTATAAGTACAAGTACTACCCAAAAAATTCTAAGATAAATTTTTGTCTTTTTCAATTACTTTGAATTATTTTTATTTGTGTTCAACATAAAAAAACCACATCCATGCAAACATTGCTGTAATATAGGCAATACCGAGAATAACAATTGCGGCCATAAAACCAGATATTGTAATGAACATTAAACAGAATGAAAAAGATAAAATTGTATATAAAGGAAAAAATCGCTTACCTATTTTAGGTAATTGATCTTTTTTACCAAGATAGTAAAAGGGAACAATGGTAAAACTTACGCCTAGCATACTAAAAATAAAAATTACGATTAGACAAATAGGTAGAAAAGGAATGGGGTCTGAAATTTGTACTCCATTTAAACCAAGTATAACGAAGTAGAGTAACGATGTTGCCAAGAGTGTTGACTTAAAGGCCGTTTTTATTATTTGTGTACCAACATTCATGGCTTAAATATTAAATTGTCAAAAACGAGTTCTTGCCAATTGTTGTCTTCTAAATTTTTACAATACTGATTGTATTTATGTGTTATTTGATTTTGAGCTGATATAGGTGGTTCGTTTGTAATAACATCTAAATATTCTTTAAGTGTAAGTGTATTATTATCGGACAAGTCTATTAAATAATCAAAATCTATATGCTCTGCGTGTTGCGTGTTATATTTTGTGATTAATTTATCCCAATTTATGGTAGAAGAGAAAATTAATGCTACAAACCCAATACTGATATTTCTACGACAAAGAAACCAGAAATTATAGGTAGCATATACTTTTATAAAAGTGGTTAATAAGCCAATTATTGATAACAATAAATATATAAAAACACCAATTCTTTTATAAGTTAAACCGTGAAAATTAACATAAAGATTGTTTTTATATGCTGTAAATAAAATAAGGACAATGTTAAGGGAAATCCACAGTGTGGTTAGTGTTTTTAAGTTTTTGTTTTTTTTGTAAAAGTTGAGGTTTCCTCTAAAAAAGTAAAGTATGATAGCGATGGCAAAAACTATTGATGTTATTAAGGCATAGACACCTTCATGAACGGCTTTTGAGAGGTCTGACGCATTTAAATCTGTTAGATTGGTTAAATAAATAGTATCGGTAACTAAGAAGAATATAATCAGCATATTTAAGAGCACGAGTAAAATGATTCCCAATTGGTTCTCTTGACCCAAGTTTTCATTAGATTGTGGTTTTATGTCTTCTTTGTTGAGATTATTATCTGTTTTTAAGTCGAAAGCCGTAGCGGATTCAATTGTAATTGGACTTGTAATGTTTAACAGTAAAAAATAGCCTAATATGGTAAATAAGATCCATTGAAAGTTGATAAAACTAAAGTCTATTTTATTTAAAAGTGCATCAAAATAGGGATTAGCACTTCGGTATAGGATTACAAATATGAGCAACACTATTGTCGGTATTCCAATCATTTTTAGCCAGTAAACGTAATCGATGCTTTTCTTTTTTACGGCTTCTGTCTCTTCTAAGAAACGATTGTAATACATTGAGAAACCTGAAGCAATTGAAGAGAAAAAGCCATTAAGGAGTTGAATATAAACGGAGGAGTTTACTTCACTTAATGTTCCTAAAAGATAAAAAAAGGCAACAATGCTTGATATTATACTTAACGTAGCGTTGTAAATAAAGACAAAGGTTGCGGTGGCTAAAAAAACGAGTGCAGCTGTTAGCACCTTTTTTGTTTTAAATTGCTTGGTATTAAATATTAAGAGTAGTGCTATTGTAAGCATTGAGAATAATAGACAATTTAAACCAATATTCTGCTTAAAGAATAATAAGCTAAAGATTAGAGAACTAGCGATTAATGGAATGTTTTTGTTCATTTTTTTTATTTTAAAAGCACTTTGAAATACAAAGTAATTAGGTAAAAAATTTTAAAGTTTATTATTGATGATTCGTTCTAAGGCAGTTAAATGCTTTTTGAATTCTAATGTACCTAAATGTGTTGCATTATATTTTGTATTGGTTTTCTTACCAATAAATGATTTTCTTATTTTAATATAATCTGATTTTTCTAATGCTTTAATATGACTCGCTAAATTACCATCGGTAACATCAAGCAATTCTTTTAACGTATTAAAGTCGAGGGTGTCATTAACCATTAAAGCAGACATAATTCCTAGTCTGATTCTATGATCAAAGAGTTTGTTTATATTTTTAATTATGTCTTTCACTTTTTAGTTTCTCTCCATTTTAAAATACATCAATGCACCATAGATAATATGTAGAATGCCAAATCCAAGAATCCAAAATAACAATCCATTACCAAAAAATACCAATGCTAATAATCCTAATAAGATTTCTAATACTCCTAAAAATCGGACTTGACTTAATGTGTATTTACTAGCATTGATTAAAGCTAATCCATAAAATATAAGAGCTGCTGGTGCAGCAATGCCATAAATACCTTTTTGAATTAAAAGAAAGATAAATACGCCTCCTGTAATCATTGGTATTGCAAAACTACTAATTAGTTGGCGAGAAGCTGGTGTCCAAATGTTTTCATTATTCTTTTTTGCCTTTTGCTTTGTTAAAAAATAGGCTGAAATCACAGATAAAAAAGCAACAATTAAAGCAACCCCTATTAATGAATTTTTTAAAGAGCTAAGTGTTGTGTAGTTCGTTTTTAGAATTTCAGTAGAATAGTCAAAATTATAATTAGCATCTCCTAATAACATGTAGGCAATATATGCACCTATTAAGGCATAGGTTCCCGCCAATATACCTGAGAGTCCACTTAATGAAATAAACCGTGTTGAACGGTTCATGATATCTTTAATCTCTGAAATGTCTTTTAAATAATCTTTCTCACTCATAATAAAAGTACTTTGAAATGCAAAGTTAATAGAATATTTGAAATGTGCAAGAATTTATTTACTTTGTGATTATTAAATGGCATTAATTGATTTGTTTAATTATGAACCCAGCAGAAAATTACATTTTAAATCAACCTGAACCTTATCGTTCTATAGTATTGCACTTACAGATAATTATTGAAAACACTATTTCAGAAGTTGATTTAAAATACAAATACAGAATCCCCTTTTATTATATAGACAACAAACCATTTTGTTATTTGAATGTGAACTTAAAGGAGCAATTCGTAGATTTAGGCTTTTGGAATGGAGGTGATATAACGGTTCATTTAGAAGATTTAACAACAGCCAAACGCAAAGTAATTAAATCATTACGATATTCATCATTGGAAGAAATTGATGAAACTATTTTAATAAATGTACTTAAAGATGCTTATTCCGTTAAAGATAAAATGTTTAACCATTAGCATATAGAGAAGAGTAATAATTGCTGAATAAATTACTAAAAAAAAATTCCTTTTTCAGTTTAATTCCTTAAAAAGTTTTCAACCTCTCATTGTTATTAAATTTCAAAACCTATTCAGGAACATGTAAATTTCTAGGTTAATTTTACAAAATCAATTAAAGCTAAAAAGGCTGGCATAATTGCCAACCTGTTTTCTGATTTTAATTTGATAAAGATGGAACAAGTACAATTATATACACTGATTGAAAATAAGCTCTCTCATTAGGATACTTAATTCAATCTTACCATCGGAAAAGGGCAGTCTTCAGCTGCTCTTTTTTCATTTTTATTATGAACGTAAATTTAAAATATATTTTATAAGTATGAAATAAAATATTTATAAAAATTCAATTATTTATAAACAAAAGATTCAACTTATGATATGAAAAAGTTTAATTACATTTCACATTCTAACAATTTATTTTGAAGAGTCCATGTATTAAGTACTAGGATATTGATAAAACTATTTTAATAAAAGTACCTAAAGATGCTTATTTCGTTAAGGTTAAAATGTTTAACCATTAGCATTTAAAGCAGAGGAATAATTGCTGAATAAATTACCAAAAAAAAATCACTTTTTACAGTTTTATTCATTAAAAAGTTTTCAACCTCTCATTGTTATTAAATTTCAAAACCTATTCAGGAACATGTAAATTTCTAGGTTAATTTTGACAGCTCTAAATATCAATAAAAATCGATTATGTCTGTAGAAATTACCAAAACCAAAGCTGAAATTTATGATTATCAAGAAGTTTTAGAAAGCTCATTAGCCTATTTTAAAGGTGACGAACTAGCCGCTACTACTTGGATTAACAAGTATTGTCTCAAAGACAAAACTGGAAAATACAAGGAGAAATCTCCTGATGAGATGCATTTGCGAATGGCAGAGGAGTTTGGTAGAATTGAAAAAAATTACATTCCAACAGACAACGTTTCAGATAATTTATCAACTTATGGAAAAGCTCGAAAACCATTAACCACTGAAAAAATATATGATCTTTTTAAGGATTTCAAATATGTAATTCCACAAGGAAGTGTAATGTTCGGTTTGGGTAATAAGGAAGTAATAGCATCACTTTCAAATTGTATTGTGGTACCATCAGTAGTAGATTCATACGGAGGTGTTTGTTATACAGATCAGCAATTAGCACAATTATTTAAAAGACGTTGCGGAGTAGGAGTAGATTTATCTGAGTTACGTCCAAAAGATGCTTTGGTATCAAATGCGGCAGGAACAACTACAGGAGCCGTATCGTTTATGGATAGGTTTTCAAATACAACTCGTGAAGTTGCTCAGAATGGTCGTCGTGGTGCGTTAATGTTAACCATGGATGTTGCACATCCAGATATTGAAGACTTTATTACTATTAAACAAGACCTAACTAAGATTACAGGTGCAAATATTTCTATCAGATTATCTGATGCTTTTATGAATGCTGTAGTAAACAATACAAAATTTACATTGCAATGGCCTATCGAAAGCTCAGAACCAAAATATACCAAAGAAATTGATGCTAATGAATTATGGGAAAAAATTATAACATGTGCTCATAATTCAGCTGAACCTGGTTTGATATTTTGGGATAGACAGCATCACTATTCTACATCATCAGTGTATCCTGAATTTAAAAATAGTTCTACAAATCCATGTTCTGAAATTGCTATGCAAGGAGGTGATAGTTGTCGCTTAATTGCAGTGAATTTGTTCAGTTTTGTAGAAGACCCATATACTAAAAAAGCAAAATTCAATTATAAAAAATTCTACGAGGTTGTATATGAAACACAACGCTTAATGGATGATTTGGTTGATTTAGAATTGGAGGCTGCAGCAAAAATTTTAGCAAAAATTGAAGCAGATCCAGAACCTGATCATATCAAACGTACAGAAAAAGATATTTGGGAATTATTATCAGAAACTGGTAAAAAAGGAAGAAGAACTGGTTTAGGTTTTACTGCTTTAGCAGATGCTATTGCCGCTTTGGGAATTAAATTTGATACAGATGAAGCTTTATCAGTGGTTGATGCCATTATGAAGAAAAAATTCGTAGCCGAATTTGATAGCAGTATTGATATGGCGATAAACAGAGGGCAATTTGAAGTGTTTAATAGAAACATTGAAGACACTTCCGAATTTGTTCAAATGATAAGTAATGAGTTTCCAGATTTGTATGATAGAATGATGCAGAACGGAAGAAGAAATATTTCAATTAGTACAGTAGCTCCAACGGGTTCATTAAGTATGTTGGCACAAGTATCATCAGGTATAGAACCTGTGTTTTTGTTATCTTATGTACGTCGTAGAAAAGTAAATACCAATGACGAAAATTCTAAAGTTGATTTTGTAGATGAATTAGGAGACGCTTTTGAAGAGTTTACTGTTTATCATAAAAAGTTTGAAACTTGGATGAATACAACCGGTAAAACTGAAGTTAAAGACAGTCCATATGCAGGTGCAACTGCTCCTGAAATTGACTGGAACAAACGAGTTCAAATGCAGGCTTTAGTTCAAAAATACACCACACATTCAATTAGTTCAACCATTAATTTAGCATCAGACGTTACTGTTGATAAAGTTGGAGATATTTATATTGAATCTTGGAAGCAAGGCTTAAAAGGAATTACCGTATATAGAGATGGTTCAAGAAGCGGTATTTTGGTATCAACAGATGAAAAAAGCAAAGAAAAAAAGGAAGGATATCAAGAAGAAACTATAGTGGCTAAAAGACCAGATAGAATTGAAGCTGAAATTATTAGATTTCACAATGAATCAGAAAAATGGTTAGCAGTTATTGGTTTAATTGACGGAAAACCTTATGAGATTTTTACAGGAAAAATGAAAGATGCTTTTAACCTACCACAATGGGTTGAAAAAGGTTGGGTAATAAAAAATAGAGATGAAAGTGAAGAATCCAGATACGATTTTCAATATATAGATAGTGATGGCTATAAAACGACTATTGAAGGATTGTCTAGATCTTTCAATAAAGAATTTTGGAACTATGCCAAATTACTTTCTGGTGTGTTACGTCATGGCATGCCAATGCCGTACGTGGTTGATTTAATTCAGAATTTAAATTTATATGACGATCATATCAATACATGGAAAAATGGTGTTGCACGAGCTTTAAAACGCTTTATCCCTAAAGATGCCATAGTAAAGGACAAAAAATGTAGTGAATGTGGAGACCCAGAAGGGTTGGTTTTTGAAGAAGGTTGTTTAAAATGCAAAAGTTGCGGAATGTCTAAGTGTGGGTAGGTAAACAATAGTATTTTGTCATTCCGAGGTACGAGGAATCTCATTAATATTTGTTATTACATTTAAAAAGATTCCTCGTACCTCGGAATGACATCAAATTATAACTACTCTATTATTTTAGCCTAACATAGTACTCTAAAATTGGCCTTTGATTGGCAAAAATATACAATTCCGAATTACTAGTTTTTGTAAATGGAATGTTAAAGGTACATTGATTACTATTGCAATCAGGTTCAATTTTTTTACTATATCTATCGCCCTTAAACGCATAAAACAAATTCATGTTTTCAGGTAAGTGCCCCATTAAAAATGTAATATCGGTTTTAGTTGCTTCTTCAAGAACACCAAATTTTGGTGAAATTAATTTCAATTTATTAAGAAAAAAAGAATTTTTATAAATGGGTTTGCTATAAAATTGCTTTAGAGTCAGTTTAGATTCAGTTAGTAACCATTCGGTTTCAGAAGGATAATGGGTAAGGGCAAATTGATCAGGGTCAGGAAAAAAATAGAAATCGTCAAATTGAGCAAACCATTTGTTGACATAGGTATAACCTGAACCCCAAGTAGCATCAACCAAATACCATTTTTTATCAATTCTAACAGCGTTCCACGCATGGTTTTCTGCTTCTGGAATAGTATTAATATCACTAACATCACCTTTAGCATATCCTCCAATTAATTTACATTCAATACCTAAGTATTCTGAAACTTCTTTAAACGTTTGGGCATAACCTTCACAAATTGCTTTTTTGGTCTGAAGTGTTTTATGGACAATAGAATTGTTTATAGCCTTCATTTTACGGTCAAAATCCGTTTTAGAGGTATAACTGAAACCAATTTCAGTCTGTCCTTTAGAAAAGGAAGCCATGTCATATTTAATTGTAATACAAAGCCAAGTATAGAGGGCTCTAATTCTATCTTTTTTCGTCGTAAAATCTTTGAGAATTTGTTCCGCTAGGGCTGCTGAGTTGTTGTAATCTGAGCTATAGCTTTTTACTCTTGCGTCAACAGCATCATATTCATTCGTCATGGTTTTTATGGAAGCAATTGGAGAATGGATATTATTCATTTGTCCAGCAATATCAAATTGCTGAGCATAGCTTTTGTTTAAAAACAAAAATAGCAACAGGTATAGTGTTATGTTTCTCACAATAAACTATATAACAGTATTTTAGCTAAAAAATTGCAATCTATATCCTAAAAATCCCTCCTAGAGATATTACTCTTTGAAAGTAAAAGAATGATTGAGAAGCACTATCAGCATTGGTTTTAGTGGTTCTAATATTGTTCATTTCAATAAACCCTCCTTTTAAATCACCCCTTATATAGAAATATTTTAAGAAATTAAGATGTAATCCTGCACTTAACGCAACACCATATCCAGAAATGTGAAAATCATCATGGCGTTCTTTTGATAAAAGTGTAGCATTGGTTTTAGGATACAAAACACCAGCACCAATTCCTTCGGTAATATTCACTTGAAATACATCCGTATTTTTAATATTGAAAAGAGAGGAAATATCATCAAATCTCGAAAATTCAGAATAGATAAAGTTTAAACCGTCTGTATGTTCAAATTTTAGAAAATCTTCAGTTAATTGAATAGGTACATTGTTATACGAGCCATTAAAAACAGCTCCAGGTTCAGTAATTGGCATATTTATGTCACCATCAATTTGTGCAGTTTGATTTTGGGTCATCACATACTTCATATGATCTAAACCAATAGCAACCGTATAATGCTCATTAATAAAATATCCAATTTTCGCGTTAGTTTGAGGAATGGTCATCCGTCCAGGATTAATATAGTCAATATGCCAACCTTTAGGTTTATCGTGAGATTTTACATCTGTCAACGTAAAGTCATAATCAGCCCCTTTAAAAGTGATGTCTGAATTGGTAAATGAGGTTCTATTGCCTCCCCAACTCACAAAAAATTTACCTTTATTACTAGCTGTATATCTTGTAGGTTTAGTTTCTTGTGCCAAAAGACTTAGCGTGATCAAAGATATAATGATACTTAGAAAAAATTTATTTTTAATCATTACAGTATTTCTATTTATAGAGTATTTATGGTTTTTCTTATGGCTACTAGGTTGGTAAGTAATTTTTCCAAATGATCTAGATGTAACATATTAGCACCGTCTGATTTGGCATTAGCAGGATCAAAATGAGTTTCTAAAAATAATCCGTCAACCCCTGTGGCAATTCCAGCTCTAGCGATGGTTTCAATCATATCTGGTCTACCACCAGTTACACCTGAAGTCTGATTTGGTTGTTGTAAAGAATGGGTTACATCTAATATAGTGGTTCCAAATTGTTTCATTGTAGGAATTCCTCTAAAATCGACAATCATGTCTTGGTACCCAAACATAGTACCTCTATCGGTTATCATAACTTTTTCATTACCGCTATCAATCACTTTATTTACAGCATGTTTCATGCTTTCTGCACTCATAAATTGTCCTTTTTTCAAATTGACAACCTTACCCGTTTTTGCAGCAGCAACGACTAAATCCGTTTGACGAACTAAAAATGCGGGAATTTGTAAGACATCAACATATTGAGCGGCGAGATAAGCATCACCACTTTCATGTATATCAGTTACTGTAGGCACTCCAAAAGTTTTACTTACTTTTTGAAGTATTTTTAAGGCTTTTTCATCTCCAATTCCACTAAAACTATCTACTTTAGAACGGTTAGCCTTTTTAAAACTACCTTTAAAAATAAAGGGAATTTCTAGCTTATCTGTTACTGAAATAATTTTTTCAGCTATTCGTAAAGCCATCTCTTCGCCCTCAATGGCACATGGCCCAGCCAATAGAAAAAAGTTATTACTATTTGTATGTTTAATATTGGGAATAACAGAAATATCCATGCGTTAAAATTTATTGCAAAAGTACAATATTTTACGCTTTTCTTAACATGAGAAATAGTAAATGAAAATTACTTTTGTCAATTGAGTTAATGATAAAATGTTATGAGATAAAATGCGTTATTAAAGTGTTATATTTTACCATTTGAATAAAGTTTATCAAAATTAAAGACAAATAAGCATAAAAATACATGAAAAAACTATTTAAAATATTAGGGATACTTTTAGTTGTTCTAATAGCTGCAGTAATTATTATTCCCATTGTTTTTGAAGGAAAAATTATAGAATTGGTAAAGAAAACAGCCAACAATAATTTGAATGCTACGTTAGATTTTGAAGATGCTGATTTAAGTATTTGGAGTAGTTTTCCGAGTGCTGAAGTTTCTTTAAACAATACTTCATTGGTAAATAATTCTCCTTTTGAAGGGGACACTTTATTTAAAGCAAAATCAATTAATTTAAAATTACCAATAGGCCAGTTGTTTAAAAGTAATTCTGATATTAGCATTACTACATTTGCAATAGATGGTGCAAAATTAGCGGTTAAAATTGATGAAAATGGAAATGCTAATTATGATATTGCAAAAGAAAGTGAAACAGAAACAACTTCAACTACTGAGTCAGATCCTTTACAGTTGCAATTAGAGGGGTATAGTATTACCAATAGTGAAATTTCCTATACAGATGCATCGAGTAAAATGTCGTTTTCATTAAAAGAGTTTAACCATAAAGGAGAAGGGAATTTATCAGCAGCAACTTCTAAATTAGATACAAAAACGGATGGATTAATTTCATTTGAACTGGATAGTGTTGCTTATTTTAACAACAATAAAATTGATTTACAAGCTTTAATTGGTATTGATTTAAACGAAAATAAATTCAGTTTTTTAGAAAACAAGGCTTTAATTAATCAATTGCCTCTAGTTTTTGATGGGTTTGTTAAAATTAATGATAACAACCAAGAAGTAGCTATCAATTTTAAAACGCCATCATCAGATTTTAAGAACTTTTTGGCGTTAATACCTGAGGTGTATTCTAAAAATATTGAAGGGGTTACTACAACAGGTAATTTTGACGTTACTGGTAATTTTGAGGGTGTGGTTGACGACACTCATATACCGAAGTTTAATATCATAATTAATTCGGATAATGCTTCTTTTAAGTATCCTGATTTGCCAAAATCATTGGAAAACATTAACATAAATACAAAGATTGCTAATGAAACAGGTTTGGTAAAAGATACCTATGTAACTATTGATACGCTATCTTTTCGTATAGACAAAGAGGTGTTTAATGCGTCTGCTAAATTATCAGAAGTAACAGAAAACATGAAGGTTAAAGCTCATTTGGATGGAAAAATAAACTTGGCAAATTTAGAAAAGGTATATCCTGCGGAAGCTGTAAAAGATTTGAAAGGGAATTTATCTATAAATGCCAATACTGCATTTGACATGAATTCTATTGAAAAAGGAAATTATGAAAACACGAGAACTTCAGGTACTTTTTCATTGCAGAATTTTGAATATGTATCGGCAGAGCTTAGTGATAAATTAATAATTGATAAAACCTCATTAACGTTAAATCCCAAATCTGTAAAGCTAAATAGTTTTGATGCTAAATTGGGAAAAACAGACATTCAAGCAACCGGTAGTATAGATAATTTAATTGGTTTTTTCTTTAATAAAGAAGACATGGAAGGCCGTTTTTCTTTGAACTCTAATACTTTTTCGGTGAATGATTTTATGGTAGCTGAGGTAAATGAAAAAGAAGGAGAAAAGAATAAAGAAACCCCAATTGCAGCAACTGAGAGTATTAAAATACCCTCTTTTTTAAACTGTACTATTGATGCGAAAGCAAATACGGTATTGTATGATAACCTAACATTGAAAAATGTGTCAGGTACGTTGATAATCAAAGATCAAACAGCGACGTTAAAAAACATGAAATCCAATCTTTTTAATGGTATCATTGGTTTTGATGGAAATGTGTCTACGAAGTCAGCAACTCCTACTTTTGCAATGAATTTGGACATGAAAAGTTTAAATATTGATGAATCTTTTAAACAATTGAGTTTGTTAGAAGCATTGGCACCAATTGCCAACATAATTCAAGGAAAATTAAATACAAATATTAGCCTTTCAGGGTTTTTAAATAATGATTTTACACCCAATTTGAGCACTTTGTCTGGTAAGGCTGCTGCGGAGTTGTTAAGTTCAAAGCTTTCATCAGAAAACTCTCCATTAATACAGAAATTAGAAGACCAACTCACCTTTTTAGACGCTAAAAAATTGAATTTAGATGATCTAAAAACAGCTTTATCGTTTAAAGATGGTAAAGTAGAGGTGCATCCTTTTTCTATTAATTATGAAGATATTAAAATTGACATCAGTGGTGGTCATGGTTTTGATAATACATTAGGTTATAAAGCGGTTGTAAATGTGCCAGCGAAGTATTTAGGGACTGATGTAACAAAACTTTTAGCACAATTAAAAGAAGAAGACAGTGAGAACATTAAAATACCGGTTAATGCTATAATTTCAGGTAGTTTTAAAAACCCTACGGTAAAAACGGATATGAAATCAGCAGTGACTGATTTAACAAAGCAATTGGTGGCAAAACAAAAAGATAAATTGATTGAGAAAGGAAAAGATAAGGTTGGCGATGCATTAAAAGATTTACTTGGCGGTAAAGAAAAAGCTAAAGATTCAACAGCTGTTTCTACTGATTCAGTAGCGAAACCTACACCGAAACCTACAGTTGAAGACGTAGCGAAAGATGCATTAAAAAATCTTTTTGGAAAGAAAAAGAAGAAGGATACGGTAAACTAATTGCTAAAAGTGCCTTTCCTTGGGGGAGGTTAGGAGGGGATTCTACTTCGTAAGACTTCTAAATAAACTTTCTAAATCTTGATTTTTTATAGAAGATTGCAGTAGTTTTAATCCATTATCATGAGCAAAGTCGAAAATAGCAGGACGCATGTCTTTACTAGTGTTAAAAGTAAGTTTCCAGATGTTATCATGGATATTTTCAATAGTTTTCAATTTCGGAATTTGATTGATTAATTGAGGCTCAACACGTAAATCAAATTCAACTTCAATAACTTGTTCTTTATCAGACTTAAGTTCATTCAGTTTTTTATCAGTTACAATTTGTCCTTTATTAATAATAATTACCCGGTCGCAAACGGCTTCAACTTCTTGCATAATATGCGTTGAAAACAATACCGTTTTTGTTTTGCCAATTTCTTTAATTAATCCTCTTATTTCAACCAGTTGATTAGGATCTAACCCTGTAGTTGGCTCATCTAAAATTAGCACTTCAGGGTCATGTAATAATGCAGCTGCCAAACCTACACGTTGACGATAACCTTTAGACAATTGACTAATTTTTTTATGAGCTTCAGGTGTTAAACCAACTTGCTCAATTACCTCTTGAATTCTTGATTTAGAAATAGTATGTATAGAAGCATTAAACTGTATGTATTCTTTTACATACATGTCTAAATACAACGGATTATGTTCTGGTAAATACCCAACAGACTGTTTTACTGACATGGGTTCAGTTGCTACGTTATGTCCGTTTACAAGAACTACCCCATCAGAAGCATTGATGTAGGTAGTAATAATCTTCATCATGGTAGATTTACCAGCACCATTAGGTCCTAAAAAACCTACAATTTCACCAGAGTTTATTTTAAAACTAATACCGTCTAAGGCTTTTTGTGCTCCGTAAGTTTTGCTAATGTTTTGTACTTCTATTGACATAGATGATTGTTTAGTTTACAAAGAAACAAATCTTTTCTAAAATTTCGATACTTTTGAACCAATTGCTTTAAGAATGAATGAAATAGTTAAATATATTTACAAAAAACAGTCTCTAATCTTATCAATGTTGTTATTGATAATGTTAAGTTCTTGCTTTACCTTTAAGGTTAGTGATAGAAAAATTGAAAATATATTTAGAAAAGAAAATCTAAAGGCTAGAATTTATTACGAAGATTATAGCGGAAAAAGAGTCCGGTTTATTGCGAGTAAAACAATTGATAAATCGTTACCAACCATTATATTTATTCATGGTGCACCTGGAGCTGGTAAAGATTATTTTAAATATGTAACAGATATCGATCTTAATAAAAAAGCTAATTTAATAACGGTTGATCGCTTGGGGTATGGGTATTCTGATTATGGAAAGGCGGAAACTTCAATCACATCACAAGCTGAAAGTATTTATACAATTATTGAAAACGAGCAACTTGATGATGTAATATTAGTAAGCTGGTCTTATGGAGTGGCAATTGCTGGAAAAATGAATTATTTACATCCAACTATTTCTAATAATTTAATGGTTGCTGGTGCAGTTTCTCCAAAAGATGAAAAGTTCTTTGCATTAGGTAAACTGGCACATTGGAAAGCGACACGGTGGCTTTTTTCAAAGGCTTTGAGAGTTTCAGACCGCGAAAAATGGACACATGTTGACGAATTAACTAAAATGTCAGAAGATTGGCAACATATTAAAACACCAATTACGTACTATCACGGCAAAAAAGATAAAATTGTACCTTATGTAAATATGGAGTTTATAATATCAAAAGTGCCAAATGAGTTTCTCGATACAGTTTCGGTAAAAAATGCCAATCATTTTATTTTGTTTAAAAATTACGATCTGATAAAAAGAAAGTTACTAAAGGTTTTAGATAATCCTATAACTCAATAATTTTGAAATCATCTTCGTTAGCGTTCATTATCGAAAAAGTCATTTTAAATAGAGTAAATGAGTAATGTCAGATATGTAAAGTGTTTTTAAAATCTAAATAATTTTTAATCTTGTGGAATAAAATTTATTTCAGAAGTACTTGTCGCAACATTTATAATAGCGTCATAAATATAATCACAAACTTTTTTTTCACCTAGATAGTTAATTAAATCGGCAGTATCTTCAGGAGTATGGTACTGAGGATGCCCGCCAGTATGTAGTCCGATTACAGATATTTGTTTTTTATAAAATGAAACGTGATCTGAGCCACCAACAGACCCTGCATTAACAACTGGAGATAAATCGTGCTTTGGACCTAATTTTTTCATTAATTCCATACCGCCGTCAAATGTTCCCGCACCACCCATATAAATTTGTTTTTGCTCATTTAGTCTGCCAACCATATCCATATTTATCATTAATTTGATTTGATTTAAGGGAACAATGGGATTGTTAACGAAATACTTACTGCCCAACAACCCTTGTTCTTCAGCACCAAAAGCAATCAATATCACACTTCGCTTTAGTGTATCTTTATGAGCAGCAATTTTTTCACCTATTTCCAAAAGGGCTGCAGTTCCACTGGCATTATCATCAGCACCGTGATAGACTACTCCAACTTTTTCAGACTTTGACGAAGGTCCATCTCCAAGGCCTAAATGATCATAATGTGCCCCAAGAACCACATATTCGTTTTTAAGTTTAGGGTCTGACCCTTCAATAATACCAATTACATTCCAAGTTTTTACTTCTGGTTTTTTTGGCTCATCCTTTTTGACTCTTAGTTGAGCCATAAACGTTTGTTTGTAGCTGCCTTTTAATGGTTTTACTCCAGACTGTTTGTATTGTTTTTTAATATAACTAACCACTTTTTTATTAGTCCTTTCACCAGGATATCGACCTACATTCTTATCTGAAGTTAAAAAATTAATATGCTTTTTCAGTTCGTTTACCGTAACATTTTTTTGAGAATGAGCTACTTGTAAAAAAAGAAAAAGTAGTATGAAGCAGGGGGTTAATTTCTTAAACATTTCGATTATAATTATGGTTTCCTTTGATTCTAAATAAATTAGAAATTGCAAAAACAAAGGTCGGGAATTTTTTTATTTGTTTTCCAATAATTGAACTAATATGCTCCAATCATGTAAAAATATTTTTTTTGATTTATTACTACCAACAGTGTAGATAGTTATTCAAAGTTGTGAAGGGTGTTTCGATAAATTATCTTCTTTTCTAATTTTTTATTGTCTAAGTTAATTTTTGGTTTATCGATTTTTTAAATCCTCTTATCCTGATTATTTAGAAACTAATGAATAGTGTAACTTTATGCCTAATTGTCAGCCAAAATAAATTGGCTCGATTTTAGTCAATAAGGTAGCATGAGTAAAAAAGAGAAAGTATCGTTTGCATGGGCGTTTAAAGAATTTATTTGGCCGAGAAGAAAAATTGTATCCATTGGATTAATATTAATTATTTTGAAGAGTTTGGCGGGGTTGGTTATTCCGCTTCAGACCAAAACATTAATTGATGATGTTGTTCCGAATAAAGATATGAGTGGGTTATACACCCTTATAATTATCGTAGTGGGTGCATTATTAATTCAAGCAGTAACCTCTTTTTCATTAACAAGATTGTTAAGTGTAGAAGCTCAACATTTAATATCATTATTACGAGCAAAAGTGCAACGTAAATTATTAAAATTACCCATAAATTTCTTCGATAATAATAAATCTGGAGCCTTGGTTTCTCGCGTTATGACGGATGTAGAAGGTGTTCGAAACCTGGTAGGAACAGGGTTGGTGCAGCTTATAGGTGGTTCAATAACAGCCATATTATCCTTTGTGTGGTTACTTAAAATAAATGCCACAATGACATTAGTCGTGTTGGTACCTGTGCTGATTTTTGCAGTTGTTATGCTGAAAGCTTTTGGTGTAATTCGTCCAATTTTTAAAGCACGTGGAAAAATAAATGCTGAGGTAACGGGTCGCCTTACAGAAACGCTTAACGGAGTTCGAGTCATCAAAGGATTTAATGCTGAAGAGCAAGAGAATAAAACCTTTGAAGAAGGGGTTGATAAATTATTTCAAAATGTAAAAAAGAGCTTGACTGCTACAGCTATAATTACAAGTTCATCTACATTTCTAATTGGATTAGCATCTGCTGGAATCATGGGGTTAGGTGGTTATTATATAATGGGCGGCTCAATGACATTGGGTGATTTTGTTCAGTTTACCTTATTGTTAGGGTTTATGGTTGCACCTATAGTTCAGATGAGTAATATTGGAAGTCAACTTACCGAAGCCATGGCGGGTTTAGACCGTACACAAGAGTTGATGAATATGACCGAAGAAGATAACCCGGAAAAGAGAACAATTGTTTTAGAGGATATAAAAGGAGATATCATTTTTGACAATGTTTCTTTTAGTTATGAAGAAAACAAGGAGGTATTACATAACATTTCTTTGAAAGCTTCTTCTGGAAGCGTTACCGCATTGGTGGGTTCTTCAGGCTCAGGTAAAAGTACCATTGCAGGATTAGCAGCCACATTTTTAAATCCTGTTGAAGGAAAAATAACACTTGATGGTAAGGATTTAGCTAAGGTAAATCTTAATAGTTTTAGAAAGCATTTAGCTGTGGTTTTACAGGATGATTTTTTATACGAAGGCACTATAAGAGAAAATATATTATTCCCTAGGCCAGATGCTACCGAAGAAGAATTATTAGCCGCGGTTAAAGGAGCTTATGTAAATGAATTTACCGATCGATTTGATGATGGCTTAGAAACCGTAATTGGCGAAAGAGGAGTGAAATTATCAGGTGGTCAACGCCAGCGAATTTCAATTGCTAGGGCCTTATTGGCAAATCCGAAAGTTATTATTTTAGATGAAGCAACTTCTAATTTGGATACCGAAAGTGAATCGTACATTCAAAAAAGTTTGGGGGTTTTAATGCAAGACCGAACTACTTTTGTAATTGCTCATAGGTTAAGTACCATTCAAAAAGCAGATCAAATTTTAGTTATTGAAGATGGTAATATTGTAGAACAAGGCAAACACGACGAGCTTATCGCCAAAAAAGGTAGATATTTTGATTTATATACTTATCAAAGTAGGATATAGGTCAAAAAAATTAAGATGTTTTTTTATTAGGAAAAAGTAAGAACAATATACTACTTGTTTTTTCACCAATTTTTTCTCTAATGATACAATAGGCTTTTGAAATATGAGCTTCCACTGTTTTTATGGAGATGTCTAAATATTCAGATATCTCCATATTTGTAAGACCATCTTCCTTGCTTAATAGAAAAACTTTTTTACATTTTTTCGGTAAGTTTTGAATTTCTTGGGTTACAATTGATATTAATGTATTAATTGATTTCTCATCCGTTTCTTCTATCACCTCGTTTAAGGCTTGAGCATATTTATTTTCTAAATCTTTGGTGGATTGATTCTTCCAATATTGCCTAATAAACTCATTATAAGTAGCAGTATATAAAAAATTTTTAATGGAAAGTTTTGAATCGAGTTTATCTCTAAAAATCCAAACATTTAAAAAAACATTTTGCAAAACGTCTTTTGCAAGCGGTTTATTATTTGTGAGCGAAAAAGCATAGATGAACAACTTTTTATGAAATTTTTCAATTAAATGAGAATAGGCTTTCTCATCTCCTTGCTTAAGAGATTCAATTAAAAATGTATTATTTTCAAAATTAGTATTCAAATTCATAAATAAGATTAGTCACTCAAATGTATAAAACATTAAATATTTTGTTTTTCAAAAACATCTAAAAAAACGAAGTGAAATTAGTTAATACCAATGGTTTTAAATTCTGAATTTAGATTCTGTAAAAATTAATCAATCCCTTATAATTACTAATAGTCTGAAAAGATATAATAATCAAAATTCGTAATAAAAAATAATGAAATATTTTGGCATTATTAAAAACGATATCGTAAAATAATTATTCAAAAATAGTGATTTCATTTTTTTAATCTTATAATCGTTAAAAAAAAGTTAAAAAAACATAGGGTATTTAAAATGGGGTGGTTAATTATATTAACTAACTTATCCAAATGATTTCTAAAAACACAGAAAATCTCATTGTAAAATATATTAACAAGGCTGCCAATGCAGAAGAGTTAGATCAATTAAGAGACTGGGTAAAAAAACCAAATAATTACAAAATTTTTAAAGAATTTGTTCGCACACATTATTCCATTTTATATACGTTAGAAAATCAAGATAAACTTGATGCAAAGGAAGTATTGTTGCAAAGAATTAGTAAGGACAAATCTGTTATTAAACAAAAAAGAATTAGATCTTTTATGAAGTATGCAGCGGCAGCCATCTTCGTTTTAGGGCTAAGCTATTACTATCAACAAGGCTATCTATCTAATATCCCTACTCAAAATATTTCTGAAGATACTGTACCTGTAATTATTGAACCTGGTACTAATAAGGCTGTGCTCACATTAGAAGATGGGTCTAATATTACATTGGGAAAAGGTAAAAATTACCAATCTGAAAATGTCAATAGTAATGGAGAAAAATTGGCTTATTCTTCTGAGGCAGATACAAAAAAATCAATAGTATATAATTACCTTACTATTCCTCGTGGTGGTCAGTTTTACTTAAAGCTATCTGATGATACTGAAGTATGGCTTAATTCTGCAACCCAATTAAAATACCCTGTAAATTTTATTACTGGTGAAACTAGAGAAGTAGAACTAGTTTATGGTGAGGCCTATTTTGTTGTTTCACCAAGCTCTAATCATAACGGCTCTAAGTTCAACTTAATATGTAATGCACAAGAAGTTGAAGTTATTGGTACAGAATTTAATGTAAAGGCCTATAAAGAAGAAAAAAATATATATACAACCCTTGTGGAAGGCAAAATTGATTTAAATGTAAATGATAAGAAAAAAAGATTAAGACCAAATGAGCAATTAAATCTTAACCTTGATACAAATACATTAACTGTTAAAAAAGTAGATGTTTATAATGAAATTTCGTGGAAAGAAGGCGTTTTTAGTTTTGAGGGTAAACCCCTAAAAGATATTGTTACCATACTCTCTCGTTGGTATGATGTTGAATTTATTTTTGAAAACAAAGCTGCTCAAGAAAGACGTTTTAACGGATCGCTAAGAAAGGATGTAAACATTAATGAGGTTCTCAATATTGTTGAAAATTTTGGAATAATTAAAGAATATGAAATAAAGAACAAGATAGTATTACTAAAATAAAAAAAGGGATGAAGCATTGAAATTTGGCCGTTTCACTTCATCCCGGAGATTATGTATTAATTAATAAGTTTAACTAACACAATTCAAATTTATGGAAATTAATTTTATCAATGCCCGATCTTTCACTCGAAGTCGGCTACTACTATTTATTATGAGAGCATTTATTTTTCTATTATGCACTACCGTTTTTAGTTTCAACACTGTTGATAGTTATTCACAGCAGAAAATTAAAATCAAAAAAGACATGGAAATGTCTATAGATGAGGTCTTCAAGGTTGTAAGTAAGCAATCTAAATTTAGTTTCTTATATCCACAAGAACTATTTAAAGATGCTCCTAAAGTTAATTTAAAAGAAGGTGAAATTTTATTGAATCAACTACTTACCAACATTTTTTCTAATGGTGATACTTCGTTCAGGTTATCAGAGAATAATGTTATTATTGTCGAAAAAAGTGATCCGAAACAGCTTAACGAACTTAAAAATCAAAAGATTCCAATTTCGGGTACCGTACTTGATCAAAGCGGTGAACCTCTGCCTGGGGCAAGTATTGTTGAAAAAGGGACTCTTAATGGTGTTCAAACAGATTTTGATGGTAAGTTTTCTTTAGATGTTAAAGATGCCAATGCAATCTTAGAAATTTCTTTTGTTGGATTTGAAACTAAAGAAATAGTAGTTAAAAACCAGACTGAACTCACAATTACACTTTTGGAATCTACAGCAAATCTTGATGAAGTAGTCATTGTTGGTTATGGTACACGTAAAAAATCAACTGTAACATCAGCAGTTGCACAAATAGACGCTGAGGTTTTCGAAGACAGATCTATTGCAAGTGTAACTCAAGGTTTACAAGGGGCTGTATCAGGGCTTGTAATTACTAATTCTCAAAGTGGAGGTGAACCAGGAGCTCAACAAAACATCAACATCAGAGGATTATTAACGAGTACAGGTAATGATGGTGGAGCTAATGGTAATATAGTAAATTCGGAACCTTTAGTACTTATAGATGGTGCGGTAATGAATATAAATGACATTAACCCTGAAGACATTGAAACGGTTTCAGTGCTAAAAGATGCAGCTTCAGCTGCTATTTATGGTTCTAGAGCTGCCGGTGGTGCAATTCTAATAACCACTAAAAGTGGTAAAAACATGAAAGGTGGTATGAAAGTTAACTATTCTAACAGCTTCTCCCTTTCATCCCCTACTCAATGGCCACAACAATCTGACGCAGTAACATATGCTCATGTAATGAATGATTCAAGGTTTAATATGACTGGCCAAGAAAATTGGTATTTTTCAGAAGAAGCTATAGGATGGATACAACAAAATTTAGATAACCCAGGTAGTGCACCTACAACACTTAGCAAAAACAATGATACCGATTGGGTTGTAAATAGTGGAGGTCTTGGTGGTAGTGCAGCAACCGACTGGAAAGATTTTCTATTTAAAGATTATGCAAAAAAATCTAAGCACAACCTAAGTTTTAGAGGTGGTGATGAAAAACTAAATTATTACATATCGGCAGGAGTTTACTCAGAAGATGGTTTATTTGATGTTGCAGAAAATACTTTTGACAGATATAATTTAGATGCAAAAATAGCTTCATCACCTAATAAATGGTTAAAGTTCGAACTTTTAACTAAATTACAAAGAAGTGATGCCGAGTTCCCATGGGATCCTGGTTTTGGTAGAGGTCGAGTATTTGATCAATTATCAAAACTAAAACCTACTATGCCTATTGTAGACCCTACTTGGGGAGAGCCGATGCCAGCTGCTTATTACCCGCGTTGGCAACATTCTAGTGAAGTGAATACAAGCAACCAATTGGTCTTACTCCCTAGAGTTGTTATAGAACCGCTTAAAGATTGGTTTATTAACTTAGAATACAACTATAGAACAAATAATAATAAAACGGTATTTTCTTCTACACAATATGAATCGAAACGTCCAAATGGTGAATCTAAAGTAGAAATTTCGAGAGATCAAACACTAATTAGACCTCGATTGTCTACAAATGACTATTGGTCTCCTAATTTATATTCCAGTTATAGTAAATCCATTGGTGGTCATAATTTTGACGCTACCGTAGGGTATCAAAGTGAACGTTATAATGTATACAATTTAAACGCAGATGCAGCTGGCGTATTATCAGATGAGGTTCCATCAATATCTACTGCTGTAGGTGAGCAAACGGTTACAGATGTGATAACGCATTGGTCAACGGAGAGTGTATTTGGTAGAATAGGATATAATTATAAAGAAAAATACATTGCAAGAGTAACTTACCGTAGAGATGGTACATCAAGGTTTGAACCTGATAACAGGTGGGCTGGATTTCCTTCTTTTGAATTAGGATATAACGTTGCAAAAGAAAACTTTTGGCCAATTGAAGACATTAGTATGTTTAAGTTAAGAGCTAGTAAAGGGTCTCTTGGAAATCAGAATGTTGGGCTCTATGGATATATTACAGGAATCCCTGTAGGCCTTGGTTCTTTTCTATTTAATGGAGAAAGAGAATATACGGCTAACGTACAATCAACACTTCCAAATGATAACCTAACATGGGAAACCGTAAAAACAACCGATGTTGGAATTGATATTTTAGCATTAAATAACAAACTAGGTTTCTCTTTTGATTGGTTTCGTTCAGATATTACAGATTTGGCAACTGGAGGACCCTCGTTACCAGCTGTGCTAGGAACAGCAGATGGAGCACTTCCTTTAGTAAACGGTGGTGTTGCACGAACTCAAGGATGGGAGACCGAAATATCTTGGAAACAATCATTAGGAGACTTTAATTATAACATTAGAGTTTCACTTACTGATTATAAACAAACCATTGTAGAATTCGATAATGCAACAGCATTACTTAATGATCGTTTTGCAGGAAAAGATCTTGGAGATATATGGGGTTTTACTTGGGATGGCTGGTTTGAAAGTGATGAACAAGCAGCTGAACAAACAGCACTTGTAAGCCAAAAATGGCATAGTCCATGGTCTTATAAAGAAGGTGATACTAGATATGCCAATTTAAATGGTGATGATGCTATTGACATTGGTGATAATACAGTAGATGATCATGGCGATTTATCTGTAATAGGAAACACGACGCCGAGATACCAATATGGAATTGCACTTGGTGCTAGCTACAAAGGTCTAGACTTTAATATGTTTGTACAAGGGGTAGGAAAAAGAGATATTAATCCTATTCAAAGTAATTATAAGAAGCAATTCTTAGGACCAGCACAAGGGCCATTCCATTCTAATGTGTATGAAGAGCATTTAGATTATTATAGACCAGAAAATACCACAAGTCCTCTAGGTCCAAATACAGATTCGTATTTTGCTAGACCTTATGCACAGAATGGTGGTAGAAATAATAAAAATACCAAATCTGCAGTTGACCATTATTTACAGAATGGTGCCTATGCTAGATTAAAAACTGTACAACTTGGATTTACAATTCCTAAAAATATAACAGAAAAATATAAGATTGATAGATTTAGAATCTTTGTTACAGGAGAAAACCTCTTAACAGTATCAGATCTTTTATTTTATGATCCTGAATCCGTTAGAGGTACTTTTAGTGGAGGTTCTTCTTATCCTTTATCAAAAACCATTTCGGCAGGAATTAATGTTTCATTTTAAAATTTAATTTATACTAATTATGAAAAAAATAATTTATATTCTAACAATATGCTCGGCAATCTTAATGGTGTCGTGTGACGATGATATATTGGAAAGAACTCCCCTAGATGAAATATCAGAGCCAGCATTCTGGAAATCAGGAAGTGATTTAGAGTTGTATACAAACTCTTTTTATAATAAGCTACCCGGATGGTCTGGTGTAGGTTTTGGTAGTGCTCAAATGCCTGATACAGGTACAGATTTCGGGTTGGGAACAGGTGCAGGATCTAGATTAAATGGCACTCAAGGCATCCCTGACGAGGCTAACAGATCACTTTGGAGTTGGGATGAAATAAGGCAAGCAAATTATTTTGCATCAAATGTTGATAAAGCTGTGGGTGAAGAGGCCAATATTAATCAATTTAAAGGCGAAGGATTATTCTTTAGAGCCTACTTTTATTATGATTTATTAAAAAAATATGGAGCCGTTCCTATTTATAAAGAGTATTTTGATAATTTAGATACAGATGCTTTATATAGAGCTAGATCACCAAGAAATGAAGTAGCTGATTTTATACTTGCTGACCTTGATATGGCTATTTCATTACTTAAAACAAAAGCTAGTCTAAGTCAGCCTCGTGTAAGTAAAGAAGCAGCTCAATTACTAAAAGCCACAATTGCACTTTACGAAGGTACCTGGGAAAAATATCACAATGGAACTGCCTTTGGTGTCCCAGGCTCTGACGGTACTGCTTATTTGGAACAAGCTGCCGATGCCGCTAAAGACCTTATAGATGGAGGCACAAGAAGCTTACATTCTAGCTATAACGGTTTGTTTAACCAAACGAACCTGAGTGCTAATAACGAAATTATTCTTTGGAAACAATATGATTTTGTTGGTTTAGGAAATTCTTTTGGTAACGATGCTCAAGTTTTTTGGCCAAATAAATATTCTTATGCATTAGATGCTATTCGCAGTTATTTATGTATAGATGGTTTGCCTACAGCTATAAGTACACTACCTACAACTGATACTGAGCTAGCAAACATTGAGACAAATAGAGATCCAAGACTTGCTGAAACGCTTATGGTTCCAGGAGATGTAGTTCGTGTTAATATTGATAACTCTATAGTCTCTTGGACAGCACCAAATATAAGTGAGAGTGTTGGTGCCTATGAGGGTCAAAAATATAGAATTCCAGAATTAGATGCTACTACGGGTAATTTCACAAGAAATACAGCTAAAATTCTTATGAGATATGGTGAAGCCTTACTTATTTATGCTGAAGCTAAAGCAGAATTAGGAACCATAACGCAAGGGGATTTAGATATCTCTATCAATGCATTACGTGAAAGAGCCGGTTTTGATTTTATTGCTAATCCAACTGCTAAACTTACTTTAGCACCCGTTACAGACCCAAATTGGCCAGATTATGGTCATACTATATCACCTATTATTCAAGAAGTACGAAGAGAAAGAGTTGTAGAGTTAATGAATGAAGGCTTTAGATTGGATGACTTAATGCGTTGGGGGGCTCATAAGCTTTTTGTTGGCAAAAGACCAAAAGGTGCTTATTTTGAGACTCTGATATCGGATGTTTCAGGATCTCAAGATGTTGATGAAAATGGTTACCTTGATCCATATGCTGGGTCTATGCCAGAAGGTTTTGGCTTTATTCCAGAGCGAGATTATTTACTCGCTATACCTGCAGAAGAATTAGTACTTAATACAAACCTAACTCAAAATCCAGGTTGGGAACAATAATAAAAAAGAGAATTATTTGAGTTTGATATAAGAGGGAAAATGTAAAAGTTTTCCCTTTTATTTTTTCTTGTCAAAAGAAACAGAAGGGTTTAAAATATGACATGTACTGTATATTGATACATACTTCTTTACTGCATTTTAAGTTAATATTTTCTTTTTAATCAGAAATTAAGTTTCAGATAGTTTAAATACAATTTATAAAAATCCTTTTTTTTATCTACTTTATGAAGTTATTGGTCGAAAAGAAGCTCACAGAGATAAAGAATTCAATATTTTTAGGGTAGTCTTTTAAAGAAGCTTTTTTTTTGAGAGTTTGTTTGAAAAATTAATTCATAGAGCATCTTATTTTTTAATCAATATAGATTCTAAAATGTTTTATTCATGTTTTAGTGTGGCGATTACTTTTAGAAGCAATGTAAAAAAGGACTTTTTTAAGAACTAAAGTTCATATTTATAATGAGTAATGATCAAACATTTTTACCATTAAAGTTTGAATAATTCTGTTGTTTAAATTTGTAAAAATAAAATAGTATTAAATTAACCTTTCCAATGAAAAAGATAACTTTTTTTATGTTTTTGATACTTATAACTTCCGGTTATGCTCAAGAAACAGTTAATTATTTAGAAGAATCTGAGACGGATTTTAGTAAAAGAATGCAATGGTTTAATGATGCTAAATATGGAATGTTTATCCATTTTGGATTGTACAGTCAGCTTGGAGGTATTTACAAAGGTAATGACGAAGGTAGATATGCGGAGTGGATTCAAGGGAATCAAAATATTCCTCAAGAAGAATATGTTAAGTTACTAAATACATGGAACCCTAAAGATTTTAATGCTGATAAGATTGTGAAATTGGCAAAAAAAGCTGGAATGAAGTATTTAGTAGTAACCACCAAACATCATGAAGGATTTTGTTTGTGGGATTCTAAATATACCGATTTTGATATAGCAAATACGCCTATGAAAGGGCGTGATTTTGTTCAAGAATTAGCCGATGCATGTAAAAAACAAGGGATTGTTTTTGGAACTTATTATAGTATTACAGATTGGCACCAAGGTGCACAATATGTAAAAGAAGGTAAAGATTGGGGTTGGGGAATGACGAAAATGCATGAAGGTAAAAAAGAAGAATATGTTCAATATTTAAAAAATCAAATAAAGGAATTAATTGAGAATTACGATACCAATATTATTTGGTTTGATGGAGATTGGGTAGATTGGTGGACTTTAGAAGATGGAGATGATTTGTATCAATACATCAGAGAATTGAAACCAAGTATTATTATTAATAATCGTGTTTCCAAAAGAAAAATTTTCAAAAAAGATTTCGGAACACCAGAGCAATTTCATTTAGAAGATAAAGTCGATTACTATTGGGAAGCATGTTATACTATGAATGATTCTTGGGGTTTCAAAATAAAAGATACAGATTGGAAAAGCCCACAAGAAGTTTATGAAAAATTAAAAGATATCAATGGTAAAGGGGGTAATTTTTTATTAAATGTTGGTCCTGACGGCGATGGTAATGTACCCAAAGAGTCTGCAAAAATTTTATTGGAAGTAGGTAAGATGTTGGCAAAAGAAGAAAAGAAATAAAAATATGGTGATGAACAAAAATATAGTGTACTGTTTGGTTCTTTTAGGCATATTGGCATCAGGGTGTAAAGAAGTAAAACCCGAACAAAAAGAAGCTGAAAAACCAAACATACTTTTTCTTTTTACCGATGATCAACGTGCGGGAACTATAGGAGCAATGAATCAGTATGATGTTCAGACGCCGAACATGGATAAATTGGTAAAAATGGGAACTTCATTTACCAATTCATATATTTTAGGAGGAGCAACTGCAGCGGTGTGTTCACCGAGTAGAGCCATGTTAATGACGGGTCGTTATTTTTTTAATATCGAACCCAATGTTTATGCACAATTTGCATTCCCTAAAGAAGAACGAGGAAAAAGCGATTTATTAACTTTTCCTGAATATTTTAAATCAAATGGATATGAAACATTTGCAACAGGAAAGCAACACAATGGTGAAATTTGGTTAGAACGTGGTTTTAATCAAATTAAGTCTGCTTTTTTAGGAGGGATGA
Organism: Aureibaculum luteum; assembly: GCF_003449015.1. Lineage (GTDB taxonomy): Bacteria > Bacteroidota > Bacteroidia > Flavobacteriales > Flavobacteriaceae > Aureibaculum > Aureibaculum luteum. The sequence continues at coordinate 40,246 of NZ_QRGD01000007.1, forward strand.
CCACTCATTTTGGAACAAAAGTAAAAGATTATACTCCAGAAAAAGGCTGGTCTAAACCCTATCAGAATAAAGAAAAATTTAGTAGCGAGCTATTTGCTGATGCAGCTGTAGGTTTTTTAGAAAATTATAAAAATGAAGATCCATTTTTAATGTATGTTTCTTTTACTGCACCACATGATCCACGTACAGCTCCAGAGGAGTTTCATGATATGTATCCACCTAAAGATATAACTGTACCTGATAACTTTATGCCAAAGCATCCTTTTGAAATTGCAGATGATAGAATTAGAGATGAAATGTTGGCACCCTTTCCAAGAACAGAAGCTAGAGTTCAAAAAGAGATATCAGATTACTATGCGATGATTACTGCTACTGATGCACAGATAGGCAGAGTTCTAAAGGCATTGGAAGCCTCTGGGAAAGCGGATAATACCATAATTGTATTTGCGGGTGATAATGGATTGGCATTAGGGCAACATGGCTTATTAGGTAAACAAAACGTTTATGAGCATAGCGTTGGTGTTCCCTTAATCTTTAGTGGACCCACTATTCCAAAAAATGTAAAGAATAATGCTTTAGTGTATTTACATGATGTGTTTCCAACGTTATGTGGATTAACTGGACTTAATATTCCTGAATCTATTGAAACGGAAGATTTAACGCCAATATTAAAAGGGGAAAAGAAAGAAGTAAGAAATAGTATGTTATATGCTTACAATTCTTGGCCTGGAGATTTATTAAATAAAAACAGCACGCATAATCCGGGTGGTGGCCATAGAGCAGTTAGAAAAGGCAATTTTAAACTCATTGTAAGTGCAAAACACGACGTTTTTACCTACCAATTATTTGATTTGTCAAAAGACCCATGGGAACTTAATAATTTATCAGAAATAGCAGGTTTTGCAGCGGTTAAAAAAGAGTTATTGGATGAATTACAAAAACTAATTACAGAGATAGGAGACCCTGCACAATTAGATAAAAAGGAGTTTGGACTCTACGATAATCCTGAAGCGTATAATTTTAAAAAATAATTCATCATGAGGGTTCTTATTTTAGATAATGGAAATTTTAAAATTGCGGATCAAAAGACGGTTGTTTTCAACTTATTTTTTACAATTCTATTTTTTTTACTATTCACTAATGTAACAATTGCACAAGAAAAGGAATTATCTTGGGATGAACTAGCAAGCCAATATGAATGCCCTGATTGGTTTAGAGACGCCAAATTCGGTATTTGGTTTCATTGGGGCCCCCAAAGTGTTCCTGAGCAAGGTGGCGGCTGGTATGCCAGACATATGTACATGAAAGATGTTGGGCGTCAGAAGTTTGGTAAAATGGCAAATCCATATCATTTACAAACATATGGTCACCCATCAGAATTTGGTTTTAAAGATATTATAAATGCTTGGAAAGCTGAAAAATTTGACGCCGAAGCTCTTATTAAATATTCAAAAAAAAATGGTGCAAAATATATTGTAGCCCTAGCCAATCACCACGATCATTTTGATTTATTTAATTCATCACATCATCCATGGAATGCGGTAAATATGGGGCCTAAAAAAGATATTATAAAAGCTTTTGCTGATGCTACAAGAGCCGAGGGTATGAAGTTTGGAGTAACCAGTCATGATAATCGATTTTTAAATTGGTGGTTGCCTGCTTTTGGAGCTGATGAAAGTGGAGCATACAAAGATGTGCCTTATGATGGTAGATTAACCAAAGAAGACGGAAAAGGTAAGTGGTGGGAAGGTTATGATCCCGCTGATTTATATGGTCCAATTCCTGAAAATAGAACACCAGAGATTGTAGAGAAAATAAAACAGAATTGGGAAGAACGACATTTAGAATTAGTGAATAAGTACAAGCCAGATATTTTGTATTACGACGGCTTTAATTTTACTTATGGAGAACACGGTAAGGCCGTAAGTGCTAAAATGTATAATAACAGTTTAAAAGAAAAAGGAAAGATTGATGCTGTTATGTTACTAAAAGCCCCTGTTCCAGGTACGGTTACAGAAGTTGAGAGTGGCGGAAGTAATACTTTAAGAGCAACACCTTGGCAATCTGAAATTACATTTACCGATTGGTTTTACAAAAAAGACCGACACTTAACCCATAATGCTCGAACCATTTTAGAAATGCTAATTGAAGCGGTTAGCAAAAATGGAAATTTGTTATTGAATATTGAGTTAAACCCTGAAGGAACTATACCGCCAGAACAAGAAGTTATCATTAACATCGTAGGCGATTGGTTAAAGGTAAATGGAGAGGCTATTTATGGAACAAGACCATGGAAAGTTTATGGCGACGGTAAAAGTGTGCGTGGAGAATCAGAAACGACTAGTGGTGGAGAAATAAGAAATGCAGGTGATGATATTGTTGAAAAGAAAAAAACAGCAGAACATTATAATCAGCGAACTACTGCTTCACCAGAATATGCTTCTGATGAGGTTCGATTTACTAAAAAGGGTAATAATTTATATATTTTGATTATGAATCCAACAAAAGGCGAACTAATAATTCCGACCTTTGGGTTAAAGAATGAAATGGGTCCTGGTAAGCTGAAAAAGCTTTACCGATTAGATACAAAAACAAAAGTAAAGTTTGTGCAAACAGATGAGCACACCACCATAACAATTCCAACTATTAACGGAAGAAGTTATCCAATAGTTTTAAAAGTTTTTTTATAATTTAGATATGAAAAAGTTACATTTTTTTTGGTTCTTACTATTACAATTTTATGTAAACGTAAGTTTTGGTCAGCAAAACGAATTTCCATTTGAAGATGCATCATTAAGTATTGATTTTAGAGTAGATGATCTTGTTTCTAGATTGACATTAGAAGAAAAAGTTTCTCAAATGATGAATAAGTCACCAGAAATCAAAAGACTTCATATTCCTGAATATGAATGGTGGAATGAATGTTTACATGGTGTGGCTCGAGCAGGTAAAGCAACTGTGTTTCCGCAAGCTATTGGTTTAGCAGCAACTTTTGATACCGACTTAATTTATCGTTCAGCATCTGTAATTTCAGATGAAGCAAGAGCTAAGCACCATGAAGCATTAAAAAATAATGATTTTGGTAGATATAAGGGGCTCACATACTGGACACCAAATATTAATATTTTTAGAGACCCACGTTGGGGTAGAGGCCAAGAAACTTATGGAGAGGATCCTTATTTAACAGCTCGTATGGGAGTCAATTTTGTAAAAGGCATGCAAGGAGACGATTCCAAATATTTAAAGCTAGTGGCAACACCGAAGCATTTTGCGGTTCATAGCGGACCAGAACCTGAAAGACATTTTTTTGATGCAACAACAACAAAACGAGATTTATACGATACCTATTTACCCGCTTTTGAAGCCTGTATTGTAGAAGGAAAAGCCTATTCTGTTATGGCCGCATATAATAGATATATGGGAAAACCTTGTTGTGCGAGTCATCAATTGTTAGATGATATTTTAAGAAAAGATTGGGGTTTTAAAGGTTATGTAGTTTCCGATTGTAATGCAATACGCGATATTCATGACTATCATAACTATGTAGATTCTAAAGAAGAAGCTGCCGCTGTTGCTGTAAAAGCGGGTTGCGATTTAAACTGTGGGTCTCGTTATAAATACTTAATAAACGCAGTTGCAGTAGGAGATATAACCGAGGATGAAATAAATATTTCGGTAAAAAGACTATTTAAAGCACGTTTTAAATTGGGGATGTTTGATCCCGAGGAGCTTTTGCCTTATGCGAGTATACCTACAAGTGTCGTGAGTTCTGATAAGCATAGAAAATTAGCACTAGAAACGGCTAGAAAGTCCATCGTTTTATTAAAAAATGAAAACGAAACATTACCACTTAAAAAAGATCTGAAATCTATTGCTGTTATTGGTCCAAATGCTAATAATTTAGATGTCTTATTGGGAAATTATAATGGATTTCCTTCTCAATATTTTACACCTTTAGAAGGGATTAAGAATAAAATTTCTAAAAACACTAAATTGTTTTATGAGTCGGGTTGCGAGTTAATATCTAATGAATCTTCACTGACTTTAATTCCTTCAAAACATTTAAGTTTTAAGAACAAAGTAGGTTTACAGGCCAATTATTTTGATAATACCGATTTATCGGGTAAACCCATCCAAACAAGATTAGAAGAGACCATAAATTCAAATTGGAATTCGGAACCAGTAAAAGGATTAAATGAAGATAATTTTTCAATTCAATATACAGGGAATATCCAAGTAAATACTTCTGGAGAATATACTTTTGCCTTACGCAGTGACAATGGGTATAAATTAATTATTGATGGAAAGGTGCTTATTGATAATTGGAACAAACCAACACGCAAAAGGTTAAAAGAAAAAATAGTCTTAGAGAAAGGAAAAAAGCACCAAATTACTGTCGAATATTATCACAATAAGAACTCTGCTATATTAGAATTAATGTGGATGTCTCCAGGTAAAACTTCATTTGAAAAAGCAATTGAACTAGCTGAAAAAGCTGAAGTTATAGTTTTTGTTGGAGGTATTTCACCAAAGGTAGAAGGAGAACAAATGCCAGTGAATTCAACGGGTTTTGATGGTGGTGATAAGACAAATATTGAATTGCCAAACGTGCAAAAAGAACTTTTAAAAGCATTGCATGCTACAGGTAAACCGGTTATTTTAGTTTTATTAAATGGAAGTGCTTTAGCAATTAATTGGGAAGATGAAAATCTACCCGCCATAGTTGAAGCATGGTATCCTGGCGAACTTGGAGGAACTGCCATAGCTGACGTTCTTTTTGGTGACTATAACCCCTCAGGTAGGCTTCCAATTACCTTTTATAAATCTATAAAAGACTTGCCTCCATTTGTAAATTATAGTATGAAAGGCAGAACATACAGGTATTTTAAAGGTAATCCGCTATATCCTTTTGGATATGGATTAAGTTATTCTCAATTTAAATATAAAAATTTAAAATTATCTGATCAAAAAATAAAAGCAGAAGAATCAACATCTATACGTGTCGACATTACTAATATTGGTAAATTTAAAGGAGATGAGGTTGTTCAATTGTATATAAAAGATTTGGAAAGTAATGAAGTAAGACCTTTAAAAAGCCTTCGAGGGATTAAGAGAGTTTCATTAAATCCTGAAGAAACAATTCAAGTAAATTTCACCATTAAACGAGAAGATTTATCATTTTATGACTTTGAAAAAAGCAAGCAAGTTGTAGAACCAGGGTTATACCAAATTGGAATAGGAAAATCATCGGAAGATTTTATATACATAAATTTAGAAGTAATAAATTAAAATTAAAACCAAATGCAAAAAAGAAGAATATTTTATTTAGGAATACTGACACTGTCTCTATTTATTTTAACAATTAGCTGTAAAAATAAAACAGAACCTAAACAAGAAAAGAAAGATACACGTCCAAATATTTTATATATAATGGCTGACGATCATACATCACAAGCTTGGGGTGTTTATGATGGTATTTTAAAGGACTATGTTCATACACCAAATATTCAACGCTTAGCAGAAGAAGGAACGGTTTTGGATAATTGTTTGGTCTCTAATTCTATTTGTACACCAAGTAGAGCAACCATATTAACAGGGCAATATAGTCATGTAAATGGTGTCACCACATTAGGTGCAGGTTTACCTACAGAGCATCCAACTATTGCAGGAGTAATGCAACGTGGTGGTTATCAAACTTCAGTTATTGGTAAATGGCACATGAAGCAAGAACCTACAGATGAGTTCGATTTTTATATGGTTTTACCAGGACAAGGAAGGTATTGGGATCCTATATTAAAAACGAAAGAAAATTGGAAAGACTATATGGAAGGTGGCAAACCATATGAAGGGTTTAGTACGGATGTTATTGCAGATAAAACTATTGATTGGATTCAAAATAGAGATACTACAAAACCTTTTATAACCATGTGTCACTTTAAAGCAACACATGAACCTTTTGATTACCCGGAACGTTTTAGTCATTTATATAGAGATGAAGACATTCCTGTTCCAAGTACATTTTACGATAAAGGAGCAGAAACAACAGGGCGATCATTTAAAGGACAGTCGGTAGATAATTTGAAAAAGAGATATTTATTAGCTTCAAAAGATCCAGATAATGTGCCAGGTTATATGAAGTATCCCGAATTACCCTTTACTGTTGATGGTTTAAATAATGATGAAGCACGTTATAAAACGTACCAAAAATATGTAAAAGACTTTATGCGTTGTGGAGCGGCTATTGATGATAATATTGGAAAGCTATTAAAGTATCTTGACGAATCAGGGTTAGCAGAAAATACGATTGTAATTTACACTGCAGATCAGGGGTATTTTTTAGGAGAACATGGTTGGTTTGACAAACGATTGATTTATGAAGAATCAATACATATGCCTTTTGTTATTCGATATCCAAAAGAAATTCCTGCTGGTGCTCGAAATTCTGATCTTATTGAAAATGCGGATTTCTCAGCATTATTTGCAGATTATGCAGGTCTTGAATATCCAGAAACAATGCAAGGGCATAGCTTCCGAGAAAACTTAAAAGGGAATACACCGAAAGATTGGCGTAAATATGGATACTATCGTTATTGGGACCATTCAATTGACCGTCCAGGGCATTTTGGTATTAGAGGTCAACGTTATAAACTGGCTTTTTATTACGGAAATGGGCTTAAAGAAAACGGGTACACTAAAGAAAATCAACCTAAAAAATATTGGGATTTCTTTGACTTAGAGAAAGATCCTAAGGAGACTCATAATGCCTACAAAGATGCTGAATATCAAGAAATCATAAAAGAAATGAAAGTAGAAATTATGAAGCAACGAGAAGCTTTAGGAGATACCGATCCTGATAATCAGGAAATTCATGATATTATAAAAGCACACTGGAATGATTAATATACCGAAGAATGTAAAATTTTTGATAGTGGGTGTTTGCAGCTATTTGTTTTTTAATACAGCTCAATCACAAGAACAGTTGAAGTTATACTACGAGAGTCCTGCCGAAAAATGGACAGAAGCTTTGCCTATAGGTAACGGTAGTTTAGGAGCCATGATTTACGGTAATGTATCTCAAGAACATATTCAGTTTAATGAAGAAACATTGTGGGCTGGAAAACCACATGATTATGCTCATAAAGGTGCCTATAAATATTTAGGAGAAATAAGACAATTATTGACTGATGGCAAACAAAGAGAAGCTCAAGATTTAGGGAATAAAGAATTTATGAGTGTGCCTTTGAAGCAAATTCATTATCAACCATTTGGTGATGTATATATTGATTTTCCAGGCCATGAAAAATATTCGGAGTATGCTAGAGAATTAGATCTTAACAATGCGGTTAGTAAAGTTTCGTACAAGGTTAATGATGTAATCTACAAACGCGAAGTACTTTCTAGTTATCCAGATCAAGTTATTACAATTAATTTAACGGCAAGTGAATCAAAAGCACTGAATTTTAGTATTTGGTTAGATGCAATTCATGAAGAAAAGCAAGTTACCACAAGTGCAAATTCGCAAACGTTGGAAGTTCACGTAAAGGATGGTGTTTTAAGAGGGGTATCAACTATAAAAGTAAAAACTGATGGTAAAATAGAATCAAAAAATGGAAAGCTTTCAATTGCAAATGCATCAAGAGCTACGATCTATCTAGCAGCGGCAACCAATTATAAAAACTTTAAAGATGTTTCGGGAAATCCTCAAGAGCTCGTAAAGGAGACGTTGGAAAAAGTTGAGACTAAAAAGTATAAAAAAGTAAAAGATACGCACATCAAAGATTATCAATCTTTATTTAATCGTTTTCAGATCGATTTTGGTGATAATGGAAAATCTAAAGAGGTAACTAATAAACGAATTTTTGATTTTTGGAAGAACCCAAGCGATCCTCAACTACTTTCTTTGTATGTTCAATATGGTCGTTATTTAATGATTGCAAGTAGCCGTCCTGGTACTAAACCTCCAACGTTACAAGGATTATGGAATGATAAATTGAGACCACCTTGGTTTAGTAGTTATACGACGAATATAAATTTAGAAATGAATTATTGGCAAGTAGAAATTGCGAATCTAAGTGAATGTCATGAACCTCTGTTTGATTTTATCAAAGACATATCAATTACGGGAAAAAATGTTGCTAAAGAGCATTATGATGCAAATGGATGGATTGTTCATCACAACGTTGATATTTGGCGTGGTGCAGCACCTGTAAATAATGCGAACCATGGCCTTTGGCTTGGAGGAAGTGGGTGGCTTGCTTCACATATTTGGGAACATTATTTGTTTACCCAAGATGAGGCTTTTTTAAGAGAATACTATCCAATCTTAAAGGATGCAGCACTTTTTTATAAGGATTTTCTTTATAAAGATCCAAAAACAGGATATTTAATTAGTTCTCCATCAAATTCTCCGGAAATAGGGGGTATGGTAGCTGGCCCTACAATGGATCATCAAATAATAAGAGCTTTGTTTAAAAGTGTTATTGAAGCATCTACTATTTTAAATACGGATCAAGAGTTTTCAAAAAAACTCCAAGTCATGATTCCTAAAATTGCACCTAATAAAATTGGAAAACACGGACAATTACAAGAATGGTTAGAAGATAAAGATGACCCCGAATCGCATCACAGACATGTTTCCCATTTATGGGCAGTATATCCTGGTAGCGAAATTAATTATGAAGAAACACCGGAATTGATGAAGGCAGCAAAACAGTCATTAGAGTTTCGCGGTGATAACGGAACAGGGTGGAGTTTGGCATGGAAAGTAAATTTCTGGTCTAGATTTAAAGATGGAAACAGAGCCTACAAATTATTAGGCGTTTTATTAAGTCCTGCAGAAATACCAGAAAGAAAAATTAGTGGAGGCTCATATCCAAATTTATTTGATGCACATCCGCCATTTCAAATAGATGGTAATTTTGGAGCCGCAGCAGGGATTATTGAAATGTTGATACAAAGTCATTTGGGTAAAATAGAATTATTACCCGCATTACCAGATGCATTACCTAAAGGAGCTATTTCTGGTGTTGTGGCAAGAGGTGGGTTTGAGTTAGATTTCAAATGGGAGAACTCCCTTTTACAAGAGGTAATTGTTACCTCAAAAAAAGGTTCAAAATGTAAGTTACAATACAAAGATAAGCTTATTGAATTTGACACTAAAGTTGGAAAAAAGTATACGTTTGACGGTATGCTAAACGCAAAATAAATAAAATAGTATGCAATATAATAAGGTTTTAATAGGGGTGTTAATTATCCTTTTTAGTAATAATTTTCCCGTTATCGCACAAAAAGATTCGTCTAAACCGAATGTCATCATATTTTTTACTGATGATCAAGGGTATCAAGATGTTGGTGCTTTTGGCTCTCCTTTAATAAAAACGCCAAACCTAGATAAAATGGCTGATGAGGGTATAAAATTCACAGATTTTTACTCGGCATCTTCTGTTTGTTCTCCATCGCGAGCGGCTTTGCTTACGGGTTCTTATCCACCTCGAGTTGGTGTGCCTAAAGTGTTATGGCCAAATTTAGATGGGGGATTGTCAAATCAAGAACTTACTATTGCCGATATGCTTAAAACAAAAGGATATAATACAGCTTGTATTGGAAAATGGCATCTTGGAGATCAATCACAATACTTACCAACTACACAAGGGTTTGATTCTTATTATGGTATTCCTTTTAGTAACGATATGTCTGTGAATCCAGAATCAAAGGTTTCAGAAGATATCCTCTTTAGAGAAGGTATGACAATTGATAGCCTTCGTGAGCAAAAATGGAGAGGAAGAAAAGTGCCATTAATGAAGCAAGATGAGGTTATAGAATATCCTGTAGATCAAACAACGCTTACAAAAAGATACACAGAAAGTGCCATTGACTTTATTACAGAAAATAAAGACAAACCATTTTTCTTGTATGTTGCCCAAACCATGCCACATATTCCATTATATGCTTCACCAGATTTTAAAGGAAAAAGTGCAAGAGGTTTATATGGGGATGTTATTGAAGAAATTGATTGGAGCATGGGAAGAATATTAGAAACCTTAGAAAAACTAAATATTGATGAAAATACGTTGGTAATTTTCACTTCAGACAATGGTCCTTGGAATTTAAAAGATGGACAAGGAGGAAGTGCATTACCATTGAGAGGTTTTAAATTTGAAACCTACGAAGGTGGTATGCGTGTGCCTATGATTGCCAAATGGAAAGGTAAAATAAAAGCAGGGGCTGTCACTGAAGAAATAGCTTCAACAATTGATATACTACCTACATTGGCTTATTTGACGGGAGCTGAGCTTTCTGAAAAACCAATTGATGGTAAAAATATATGGAAATTATTATCTGGTAAAAAATCAAAGTCGCCTCATAAAAACAAGGGGTTTTATTATTATTCAGAAACGACACTACAAGCTGTCAGAAAAGGAGATTGGAAGTTACGTATTGTTAAGGATAAAGTAGAATTGTTCAACCTAAGAACCGACATTTCAGAAAGTAAAAATGTAGCGTTATCAAACCCTAAGATTGTAAAAAAATTGCAAAAAATGATGGATAAGTTTGATGCAGATTTAAAAGAAAACCAACATCAGTTTAATTAAAAAATAGCAAAGCTTGAAAAATATAAATCACTTTATAAAAGTTGTAACGGTAATAGTTCTTATTATAAGTTCTTTGTCGTTTTCTGATAAGAAAAAACCACCTTATAAAAATTCTAAATTATCAGTTGAGGAGCGTGTAAGTGATTTACTTAGCAGAATGACGTTGGAAGAAAAGTTCTGGCAAATGTTTATGATTCCTGGTGATTTAAGTGATGGTAAAGAAAAATATAAACATGGTGTTTTTGGTTTTCAAGTATCTTCAAAAGGGAAAAAAGATAATATTGCTGAACAAATGATGGACTATGGTTCTTCCGGTAGTGCAGAACAAATGGCCAATAAAATAAATGAAATTCAACATTATTTTTTGGATGAAACGCGTTTAGGAATACCAATAATTCCTTTTAATGAAGCCTTACATGGTTTAGCCCGAGACGGAGCTACCACTTTTCCACAAGCAATAGCCTTAGCAGCAACTTGGGATACTACATTAGTTAGTGATGTTGCTCGTGCCATAACAAAAGAAACCAAAACGAGAGGTATTCGTCAAATACTATCTCCAGTATTAAACATTGCCCGTGATGTTCGTTGGGGCCGTACAGAAGAAACCTATGGAGAAGATCCATATTTAACTTCGCAAATGGGATTGTCATTTATCAGTCAGTTTGAAAAGGAAGGAGTAATAACCACACCAAAACATTTTGTTGCTAACGTTGGTGCAGGTGGAAGAGATAGTTATCCCATTAGTTTTAATGAACGTTTGTTAGAAGAAATCTATTTCCCTGCATTTAAAACTGTTTTTCAAAAAGGAGGAGCAAGATCAGTTATGACCTCATATAATTCTTTAGATGGCACGCCATGTACCTCTAATGAATGGTTATTACGTAAAAAATTAAAAGAAGAATGGGGATTTAAAGGTTTTGTAATATCAGATGCAGGTGCTACAGGTGGAGCTAATGTATTGCATTTTACGGCAAAAAATTATGCTGAAGCAACCGAAGATGCTGTCGAAGCAGGATTGGACGTGATGTTTCAAACCAGTTATAATCATTATCCATTATTTTGGGAAGCTTATAAAACAGGAATGGTAGATATTCATGCTATTGATGAAGCAGTAAGCAGAATTTTAACGGCTAAGTTTGAATTGGGTTTATTTGAAAATCCATATGTGGACGCTAAAGAAGCTGCCAAATGGAATGGACATAAAAATCATAGAGAATTAGCAAAAATTGCGGCTTATAAATCAATGGTTTTATTGAAAAATGAAAATGAGATTTTACCGATAAATAAATCAACTAAAAAAGTAGCACTTATAGGTTACGATGTAAAAGCAGGACGTTTAGGAGGGTACAGTGGACCGGGAAATAACATTATTTCTATGTATGATGGTGTTGTAAATAAAATAGGCAAGGATCATGTTTTATATGCTCCCGGAGTTTCATTAAAAGCTGAAAAGCACAAGGCTATACCATCAGATTATTTGTCAACAACAGATGAGAAAGGCAACATAAGTAATGGATTAAAAGGTGCTTATTTTGATAATATTAAATTAAGTGGCACTCCAAAAGTTGAGCGTATAGACAAGCAAATTAAGTTTGGATGGACACTGTTTTCGCCACATGAAGATTTACCTTACGATTGGTTTTCAGTACGATGGACAGGTAAATTAAAAGCTCCAAAAACAGGAGATTTTAATATAGGAATTGAAGGTAATGATGGCTATCGTCTTTATTTAGATGGAAAATTGATTATTGATAACTGGCAAAAACAATCCTATAATTCTATCACAAAGGCATTCTCATTCGAAAAAGGAAAAGAATATGATATAAAAATTGAGTTTTATGAATCTGCCGGTAATGCAAAATTCAATCTGGTTTGGGATGCTTTTGTTGAAAATAAATGGGAACAACAAATAGTTGATGCCGTTGATATAGCTAAAAAAAGTGAAGTTGCCGTTGTGGTTGCTGGTATCCATGAAGGAGAATTTCAAGACCGTGCATTATTGGCACTTCCTGGTCATCAAGAAGAATTAATAAAAGCCGTAGTGGCAACAGGTAAACCAACAGTTGTGGTATTGGTAGGAGGTAGTGCAATAACCATGGCAAATTGGAAACAAGATGTTGACGGTATATTAATGGCATGGTATTCAGGAGAAAATGGAGGAAATGGATTTGCAGATATCTTATTTGGTGATGAAAATCCAGCAGGACGCTTACCGATAACTTTTCCTGTAGATGAGGCACAATGCCCATTGTATTATAATAATAAGCCAACAGGTAGAGGTGATAACTATCATAACCTAACAGGGCAACCTTTGTTTCCTTTTGGTTTCGGATTAAGTTATACGTCTTTCGAATATTCCGATTTAAAGTTTAGCAAAAATAATATTCAGCCTGAAGACAGCGTAAATATTACATGTACGGTAAAGAATGTTGGTAAAACAAATGGAGATGAAGTGGTTCAGTTATATATCCGTGATGAACTCGCTTCTGTAGCACGCCCAATAAAAGAATTGAAAGGATTTCAGCGTATTTCTTTAAAAGCAGGAGAAGATCAAAAGGTGACTTTTCAATTAGGGCCAGAAGAATTATCAATGTTAGATAAAGATTTAAAGAGATTAGTTGAATCTGGAGATTTTAGAATAATGATAGGAGCATCATCAAAAGATATTCGCCTAAGAGGAATATTAAACGTAAAATAATTAGTCATGAAATGAGCCATAATATCTAAATAGTAATACTACCAAGATGTTTAATGGCGAATTACATCTGACAATAAAAAAACAATAAAATTAAACAGATGAAAGTATTAAAATTAACCATTATTGCCGTTGTACTAACATGTTTTTCATGTAAACAAGAATCTAAAATTCAAGTAGACTGGGTAAGTTCTACAAACGATAAGCTTTGGGAAACCGAAACATATACAGGTATAACCGAAGCAGGTTTACCAAAAATCAATATTAATTTAGATATCACTAAAACACAACAAACTGTTGATGGATTTGGAGGTTGTTTCAACGAATTAGGTTGGGAGGCTTTAGGTATGATAACCTCTGTGGAAAAACAGCAAATTTTAAATGATTTATTTGATACTGAAAATGGATGTAAATTCAATATTTGTCGAATGCCAATTGGTGCAAACGATTATGCTGTAAATTGGTATAGCCTTAACGAAACTCCAGAAGATTTTACAATGAAAAACTTCTCTATTGATCGTGATAAAAAGCGATTGATTCCATACATAAAAGAAGCTCAAAAAATAAATCCTGAAATCGAAGTTTGGGCGTCACCTTGGTGTCCGCCATCTTGGATGAAACATAGTAAACATTATGCTTGTAAAGCGAATCCTGAAGTTAATGATTTGCCCTTAGAATTAAGTTCAACAGAAGAGTTGGTTTCACGCTTTATTATGGAACCAGAATATTTGGAGGCATATGCACTATACTTTTCAAAATTTGTAAAAGCATATCAAAAAGAAGGAATAGATATCAGTGCGGTTCATGTACAAAACGAACCTAATTCAGCTCAGAATTTTCCATCATGCGTATGGAAACCTCAAGATTTAGGAATTTTTATTGCGGATTATTTAGGTCCAAAATTTGAAGCAGAAAATTTAGATACTGACATTTGGTTGGGTACTATTGAACGTCCACAAATAGAACGTGTAAATGATGTTTTAGAATATAAGAACACTAAAGATTACGTTACAGGTGTTGGTTTTCAATGGGCAGGTAAAGGGGCCATAAAAGAGGTGCATGCTCAATACCCAGAAATGCAAATGATGCAAACAGAAACGGAGTGTGGTGATGGTTCTAATGATTGGAAAGCGGCAGAACATACCTTCGATTTAATGAAACATTATTTTGAAAATGGTGCAAATTCTTATATGTATTGGAATATGGTTTTAGATGAAACTGGAAAAAGCCAATGGGGATGGAAACAAAACTCTATGATTTCAATTGACAGTAAAACAAGAGCGATTGTTTACAATCCTGAATTTTATTTAATGAAACATTTAAGTGCCTATGTAAAACCTGGTTCTGTAAAGTTAGCAGCAAGTGGCGATGATAATCACACGATAGCTTTTTACAATGAGTCTGAAAACAATATAGTATTGCTTACTTATAACGATAAGGATAGCATGCAAGCGTTGAATGTAACTTTAGGTGAAGAAGTAATAACGGCATCTGTAGATGCTAAATCTTTTAACACATTAATTGTTCAAATTTAATAGAAATTATAATGAATAAGTTTTTAGTTATTTTATTCTTTTTTTTATTAGCTGGCTGCAGTTCTGCGGAGACATTTAAGAAACCAAATTTCATTTTTATTATGGTAGATGATTTGGGTAAAGAATGGATAGAAACTTACGGAGCTACAGAAATTAAAACACCAAATATTAATCAGTTGGCAGAAACGGGTGTTATATTTAATAATGCTTATTCAATGCCGCAATGTACACCAAGTAGAGTAGCATTAATTACGGGGCAATATCCATATTCTAGCGGATGGATAAACCATTATGATGTCCCAAGATGGGGGCATGGTGTAAATTTTGATGCCGATAAAAACCCAAGTTTTGCAAAAGCGTTACAATCTGAAGGTTATGCTACATGTATAGCAGGAAAATGGCAGATTAATGACTTTAGAATTGAACCCAAGGCTATGGAAAAAGCAGGTTTTCAAGAATACTGTATGTGGACCGGTTATGAATCTGGTAATAAACCTAGTGAAAATCGATATTGGGATCCTTACATTTTCACCAAAAACGGAAGTAAAACGTATAAGGGTGAATTTGGACCCGATATATTTTCTGATTTTATAATTGAATTCATGACCAAGAATAAAGAAAAACCAATGTGTATCTATTACCCAATGGTTTTAACACATTCTCCATTTGTACATACACCTCAGGAACCTGAAGTGAAAACCAAATACCAAAAGCACCAAGCTATGGTTCGCTATACAGATTTTATTATTGGGAAAATAGTAAAGTCGATGAAGGAATTAGATATCTTGGATAATACATATTTAATATTCACTACAGATAATGGTACATCAAATGGAATTATTGGAAAACGAGATTCGGTTTATGTGAGAGGTGGAAAATCGTTTTTAACAGAAAATGGTATCAATGCTCCTTTCTTAGTAGTAACTCCAGATAAAAAACAATTTGTATCTGATGCATTAATTGATTTTACGGACATCTATCCAACACTATTAGATTTAGCAGGAGTAGAAGACAATTCAAAATCAACTGGTTATTCCTTTGCAGAGGTTTTGCAAGGAAAAAGTCAGCAGAGCAAGAGAGATTGGATACTTTCTATGGGAGGACTTACTGCAAAAATAAGTGATAATGATAGGATGGAAAATTGGTTTACGTTCAGAGACCGTGTGCTTAGAGATGAAAAGTATAAAGTGTATACAGATACATTAAAAAATATAGTGCGAGTGTTCGATTTAGAAGTAGATCCATATGAAACTAAGAACCTTATTGGAGCCTCAGAAGTAAAAAAAACAATAGAAAAATTTGAGAACATATTGAGTAGTCTTCCAGACCAAGACGCTCAGCCGAAGTACAAAAAAACGGTAGATAGTCTCTATAACGTGCCAGATGAAAAATTGAACTGTTGTGGAGGACCAAAAGGGGCAAGAAAAACCAATATGTTACCTCTTGCAACGGAAGAGGCATTTTTAAAATTGAGTATTAAAAATTGAGTTCAATTGATAGAAGAAAACTTAAAAACATGAAGAAGCTAATTTTTATACTATTATCTTTTGTTTTAGCTGTTACAGCTAATGCTCAAGAAAATAAAAATACGTTTATTCCACAACCAGAATCTGTTGTAATGAATCAAGGTAATTTCACCTTGACAAATACCACTAAGATTTTTCTTCCAAAGAAATTTCAAAAGGATTTAAAACCTTATTTGTTAGCGAAACTTGAAGAGGATACAGGGTTAATGTTAAAAACAGAATCAAAACGCCCTAAAATTAATTCAAATTACATTCAATTTCAAATTACAAAAGAAGCATCGGTTGAGCATGAAGGCTATACATTAGAAGTTTCTGATTTAAAAATAATAATAAAAGCGAAAGATTATGCCGGCTTTTTTAACGGTTTTCAAACGTTAAGACAAGCGATACCATTAGGAAAAACAGAATCGATAGAAATTCCTAATCTTTTAATAAAAGATAATCCCAGATTTAATTGGCGTGGAGTAATGTTAGACGTGTCTCGTCACTTTCAACCTAAAGAATTTATTTTGAAGCAAATAGATGTGCTCTCTTCTTATAAAATAAATAAATTTCATTGGCATTTAGTAGATGACCAAGGTTGGAGAATTGAAATAAAAAAATATCCCAACCTAACCAAAAAGGGTGCTTGGAGAGCTGATAGAACAGGTATATCATGGTGGTCTCGTAAACCAGCAACCTCCGAAGAACCTAAAACTGTAGGTGGTTTTTATACGCAAGAAGAAATAAAAGAAGTCATTGCTTATGCCAAAGCTAGAAATGTTGAAGTGATACCTGAAATAGATGTGCCAGGGCATAGTAAGGCATTAATAGCGTCTTATCCTGAATTGTTTTGTTATGATGATGCCAAAGCTAATTTTGAAGTTGCTGTTGGCGGTAAAGCACCAGATAATGCTTTGTGTGCAGGTAAAGAAACAACGTATGAATTTTTAGAAGACGTTATAAAAGAAATAGCGGAATTGTTTCCATCAAAATATTTACATATTGGTGGCGATGAGTGTAATAAAACAAACTGGAAAAAATGTCCATACTGTCAAAAAGTAAAGACAGAAAATAACTTGAAGGATGAAGAAGAACTACAAAGTCATTTTATTCAGAAAGTTAATAAAATAGTTACAGCTCAAAAGAAAATAATGATTGGTTGGGATGAGATTTTGAGTGGAAAAGGTGCCAAAGGTGCTACAATTATGGCGTGGCGTAGAGGTCGTCATTCACCACAATTACAAGCACCAAGAGAAGGTTATCCAACCATTATGACATCTTATATCTATTCCTATATAAGTCAAGTGCAAGGTCCCTCATTTATGGAGCCTGAAGGTCCAAATGTGGTATTACCGTTATCAAAAGTGTATAATCATGAACCCATTCCATCAGAATTAACTGCAGAAGAAGCCAAAAGGGTTTTAGGAAATGAAACGTGCTTATGGGGAGAGTTTACACCAACCGAAGAACATTGTGAGTATATGCTATATCCGCGTGCTTTGGCAAGTGCAGAAGTTTCATGGAGTCAACCAAAAGTTAAAGATTGGTCGCGTTTTCAATCGGCATTAGAAAAGTGGCATTTTAAAAGATTAGAAAGAGCAAATGTAAATGTGGCTAAAAGTATATATAGTGTTTACCCGTCATATGCTATTGATCAATTACATAACGAGGCTATTGTGTATTTACAAACGGAAACTGTTGGTTATGCTATTTATTATACTACAGATGGTAAAGACCCAACGATAAATGCTACGAAATATGAACGTGATTTTAAAACAACACCAAGAACACTTTTAAAAGCGGGTTTGTTTAATAAAAAAGGGGATTTATTAGGAGAGATTACTGAACTAAGATTAAAATAAAAAATGATGCGAAAATTTAAATTAACGGTTTTATTTATGCTGGTGCTGTCTTCTGTGTCAGCACAAGAAAAGCCAAATATTGTGTATATTATTTGTGATGATTTGGGCTATGGAGATGTACAGTTTTTAAATCCTGTAAAAGGAAAAATTCTAACTCCTAAAATAGATGCATTTGCAAAAGAGTCGATGTCTTTTACAGATGCACACTCTGCATCTGCCGTATGCACACCCTCAAGATATGCCATTTTAACGGGGCGTTATGCATGGAGATCACGATTGCAAGAAGGCGTTTTAAGGGGAGGTGATGAATTTGAACCTTTAATTGACGAAAATCGTGAGACCGTACCTGCTATGCTAAGAAAAGAAGGTTACACAACCGCGGCCATAGGAAAATGGCATTTAGGTTTTAGTTTTTTAGATGACGATGGAGAACCTTACAATTTATATGAAGGGAAAAAATTAGTAGATGCTCCTGTTGGAGCAAATGTACCAAACGGCCCTGTTTCTCGTGGGTTTGATTCTTACGTCGGTTTTCATCATTCTGCCTCTATGAGTACGGTAATCAAAGATGATAAGGTTATAGATCATATGCCACCAGTTAAAATGTTACAGTTTTTAACCGATAATGCTACAAATTATATTTCTAAAGCTTCCAAAAGTGAAACCCCATTTTTTATGTATTTAGCATTGAACTCTCCACACAGTCCAGTGGTGCCATCTGAGGCATGGAAGGGTAAAAGCGGAATGGGCGATTATGTCGATTTTGTTATGGAAACGGATGATGCCGTTGGTCGTGTTTTAAAAGCTTTAGAAGAAAATGGTATTGAAGATAATACCATCGTTTTTTTTACAAGTGATAATGGTTGTTCGTATCCTGTAGCAAAGGGTAAAAAATTAGAAAAGGAATTTGGACATTATCCAAGTGCTGATTTTCGTGGTTCTAAATCTGATATTTGGGAAGGTGGCCATAGAATACCATTCGTAGTAAGATGGCCAGGAAAAATTGAGTCAAATTCTATAAATGATAAGTTAATTTGTCAAACCAACTTAATGGCTACTTGTGCTGAAGTTATTGGATTGAAGGTTGCAAAAGACAAGGGCGTCGATTCTTATAGTATTTTACCAATGCTCAAAAATAAGAAGGCAAAAACCGATTATAACTTAGTTGTACATCATTCCATAAATGGTAAATTTTCTATCCGAAATAAAAAATGGAAATTAGAATTGACACCAGGCTCTGGGGGATGGACAGATCCAAGAGATCCTAAAGCACGAAAA
Organism: Aureibaculum luteum; assembly: GCF_003449015.1. Lineage (GTDB taxonomy): Bacteria > Bacteroidota > Bacteroidia > Flavobacteriales > Flavobacteriaceae > Aureibaculum > Aureibaculum luteum. Next base: position 59,716 of record NZ_QRGD01000007.1, read on the forward strand.
CAAAACCTTCCGGAAATACAATTGTATAACATGAAAAAGGATAAAGAAGAGACTACCAATGTCTTTAAAAAACATCCAAAGTTGGTAAAGAAAATGACAGCGAAGTTAGAAAAAATTGTAAAAAACGGAAGAAGTACATCAGGTGAAATGCAACAAAATGACGTGGTGATTGATATTTTTAAAACGGATAAATAGTTTTATTAAAGAAGTTTAGAATAAGTAGATATGAGTGTAAGCACAACAAAAATAATAGTACTAATCATTGGTATTGCACTAAGTTCTTTAGTGACTATTTCTTGTTCTTCCTCAACATCAAGTGAAAAGTCAGTTGCAACAGAAAAACAGCCTGTAGATTATATTAATCCCATCATTGGAGCCATAACTTATGGTAAAAAAACTAAGGACGCACACGGTTTTGGCAAAACATTTCCAGGAGCAGCTACTCCTTTTGGATTGGTACAATTGAGCCCAGATACGGTTTCTGATGGCGATAATGGCTCAGGTTATTCTTATGAACATCCTACGATTGAAGGTTTCAGTTTCACGCATATGAGCGGTGTAGGCTGGTTTGGCGATTTAGGTAATTTTTTAGTAACACCAACGACAGGAAAACTCCAAACTAATAGAGGTGTATCTGATGATCCTGAAAGTGGTTATCGTTCTCGGTTTACCCATGATACTGAAGTAACTAAAGCAGGCTATTATGCGGTAACATTAGATGATTATAAGGTAAAAGCAGAGCTTACTGCAGCACCAAGAGCTGGAATTATTCGATTTACATACCCTAAACAAGATAGTTCAAGAGTTCAGATTGACCTTTCGCGTAGAGTCGGGGGTACTTCTACGGAGCAATATATAAAAGTAGAAAATGAGAATACCATTTCAGGATGGATGAAATGTCCACCAGAAGGCGGTGGTTGGGGTGCTGGTGCTGGTAATGCCGATTATATGGTGTATTTCTATTGTCAATTTAGTAAACCTTTAAAAGACTATGGTTTTTGGAATGCAGCAACACCTGATGTTCCAAGAAAAATGCGTTTTATCCGAAAAGACGATTACCAATTAGCAATAAAAGACGCTGAAATTATAAGAGGTAAGCGTGAATTACAAGGTAAGCATATTGGCTTTTTCACTAATTTTAGTACGACTGAAGGTGAAGAAGTGTTGGTGAAAAGTGGTGTCTCTTTTGTGAGTGTAGAGGGTGCGAAAGAAAATTTGGAACATGATATTAAGCATTGGGATTTTGATAAAACAAAAGAGGAAGCTCGTAACCTTTGGAATAATGCCATAAAAGATGTAGTCGTTTCTGGAGGTACAGCTGATGAGAAAACTATTTTTTATACGTCTTTGTATCATACCATGATTGATCCTCGTACATTTTCAGATGTTAATGGTAATTATATAGGTGCCGACAAAAAAGTACATCAAACGAAAGATTTTACCTACCGAACTATTTTTAGTGGCTGGGATGTATTTCGTTCTCAATTTCCTTTGCAAACTATTATAAATCCGACATTAGTAAACGATGAGATTAATTCTCTATTACAAATGGCAGAATTGAGTGGTAATAACTATCTGCCAAGATGGGAAATGTTGAATTCGTATTCAGGTTGTATGTTAGGTAACCCAGCAGTTTCAGTAATTGTAGACGCTTATGAAAAGGGAATTAGAAATTATGATATAGAAAAAGCATTCGAATTTTCTAAAAACACAGTTGATCATACAGGTAATGGTGAATTGGGGTATTCACATAATCACATCTCTAAGACCTTAGAATATGCGTATTCAGATTGGGCATTGGCAACTATGGCAAAATCTTTAGGTAAAGACGCTATTGCTGATGAATATTTCAAAAAAAGTAAAAATTATAAGAATATTTGGAATGATGAAGTGAATTGGTTTAGAGCCAAAGACAGTACTGGAAAATGGTTAGAATGGAAAGGAAAAACTGTCCACGGTCAGGGTTGTATTGAAAGTAATCCGTTTCAACAAGGATGGTTTGTACCGCATGATATTGATGGTTTGAAAAAATTAATGGGCGGTGAAGAAGCTTTTAAAAATGAATTGATTTCTTTCTTTGAAAAAACACCAGAAGATTTTCTCTGGAACAATTATTACAACCACCCAAATGAACCCGTACATCATGTTCCTTTTATGTTGAATGAAGCGGGTGTACCCTATTTAACGCAAAAAATTACAAGACAAATTTGTAATGATGCCTATGGAACAGATGCTTATGGATTATGTGGTAATGAAGATGTAGGGCAACTATCCGCTTGGTATGTATTGACGTCAATAGGTATCCATCCTATTGCTCCAGGCGATAATAAATACCAGATTTCAAGTCCTGTGTTTAATAAAATTGAAATAAATTTAGATGCTAATTATTATAAAGGGAAAACGTTTACAATTATTGCAAATAATAATTCAAAAGACAATATTTACATACAATCCATAAAGCTAAATGACAAACCATTACAACGTTATTGGATTTCGCACCAAGAGATTACCCAAGGCGGTGTTTTAGAATTAGAAATGGGCCCAGAACCCTTAATGAATACAAATAAATAATAGAACTCAAAAACTAAAATATATATTATGAAACAAATTTTTTTAACCTTATTTAGTATCGTTGTATTTACTGTGAGTGCACAGCAATATTCCTATCCAATGCCTGAGTATGTTCCCACCGCCGAAAATTTAAAAGCTCGAAAAGAGTTTCAGGACATGAAATTCGGTATGTTTATCCATTGGGGTGTTTATAGTGTATTAGGAGATGGAGAATGGGTAATGTATCAACAAAAAATTAAAAAAGACAAGTATGAGTTATTAACAAAAGTTTTTAACCCGCAAGATTTTAATGCAAAGGAATGGGTTCAGATTGCGAAGTCAGCAGGCATGAAGTACATTACGATCACCTCTCGTCATCATGATGGTTTCAGTATGTTTGATTCTAAAGCAACAGATTATGACATTATAGATGCTACTCGGTTTGGTAGAGATCCCTTAAAAGAATTGGCAGAAGAATGTAAAAAAGAAGGCATACAGTTAAACTTCTATTATTCATTATTAGATTGGGGTAGAGAAGACTACGGTTTTGGTAAAAAAATAGAAGATGTAGATTGGGATAGTTATATCAAATTTATGAAAGCCCAATTAACAGAATTATTGACCAATTATGGAGAAATTGGTTGCATTTGGTTTGATGGACATTGGAATAGAAAAAAAGACAATTGGCATTATGATGAAATTTATTCGTTAATTCATGAATTAAGTCCTAATACACTAATAGCCAATAATCATCATATCCAACCAATTCCAGGAGAAGATATTCAAACTTTTGAAAGAGACTTGCCAGGAGAAAACAAAGGTGGATTTAGTCATGGTGTTGAAGTAAGTCAACTACCACTAGAATCTTGTGCTACAATGGCAAAAACTTGGGGTTTTGATATTAATGATAAAAAATTTAAAACCACAAAACAACTCATTCATTTTTTAGTAAATGCAGCGGGTAAAAATGGTAATTTATTATTGAATGTTGGTCCAATGCCAAATGGCGAAATTCAACCTGAATTTGTTAATTCATTAAAGGAAATGGGTGAATGGACTTCTAAATATGGAGAAAGTATTTATGGTACAAGAGGAGGTGTTATTAAATCACAAGATTGGGGAACTATAACTAAAAAAGATAAGACTTTATATGTTCATATACTGAACCCAACTTCAGAACCGTATATTTTTATTCCAGATTTAAACGAAAAAATTCGTTCAGCAACTACTTTTGATGGTAAAACCAAAGTGAAGTTTAAGCAACTGAAAGAAGGAACGTTTCTTTATGTTCAAGGTAAAGTTGAAGATGACATTGATGGTATTGTTAAACTTATAATAAAGTAATTTCTAACCATTATTTTTTAAAAACGTATAAAATCGGTAAGCTTAAGTTTTCAAAAGATAAAAAAACCACCTTAATCAAGGTGGTTTTTTTTATGTTGTGGTAATTATTTATTCTTTACATATTTTCCGAGCACTGGTCTTCCTTTTAAAATAAAACTGTGATGCTACCTTTTGTTTGTTTATCAAGTTTATTTATACACTTTAATATAGTCAATAACAAACTCTTGCGGGAAGATGGCGTCATCTACCTCCGGACCACCGAAACCACCACCAATGGCTAAATTAATTAGCATATAAAAGGGTTGGTCAAAGGGCCAAATGTCTTCCGTTTTATTTTCTGGAGAGAAGCTATAGTGCAACTGATTATCCACAAAAAAATTAATATAGTCTTTAGTCCATTCAATTGCGTAAACATGAAAACCTTTTTCAATTCCTTCAATATGCGTTTTTTTAGTATTTATTGTATTTCCATGACTGTTTTTAGTGTGTAGTGTGTTGAAAATTTTACTTGGCTCTTTACCTACATATTCTAAGATATCAATCTCACCACATAATGGCCATTTGGCTTTGTCAATATTTGAACCTAACATCCAAAATGCTGGCCAGAGTCCTTTACCGACTGGAAGTTTAGCTCTTATTTCAATTTTACCATATTGAATTTCAACTTTTTCCTTAGTTGTTATCCTTGTTGAAGTGTAAATTGAATCTTCTTTTTTTGCTGTTATAATTAAGTAACCATCTTTTATAAGGTGATTGTTTTCGGTATATAATTGTAATTCATTGTTTCCCCAGCCACATAATTGTGGACAACTATTTCCTAATTCAAAATTCCAAAATTCTTCATTAAGTGAAATTCCTTCAAAATTTTCTTCCCAAATAAGTTCCTTTTTTTGTGAACAAGAAAAGAAACAGATAACAACAATAAGCAGCAATATTTGAATGTTCAATTTATGCATCCTTAGTTGTTTAAATTAAACTGAGCATCAATTACAGTATTTGAACTTCCGCCTATATAAACATTAAAATCACCTGACTCTATTATAAAATCACCAGTATTGTTATAAAAACCTAACTCTTTTTTAGTTAATGAAAATTTGAGTTCTTTGGTTTCGTTAGGATTTAATTCAACCATTTGAAACCCTTTTAATTCTTTAACAGGTCTAGTTATACTAGCAAATTTATCCTGAATATATAGTTGAACTACTTCTTTACCTTTTGTCTTTCCTGTATTTGTTAGTTTAACCGAAACTGAAATAGTTCCGTTGGTCTTAAAAGTATCTGTTATATTAAGATTTTCATATACAAATGAAGTATAACTTAAACCGTGACCAAACGGATATAATGGTGTGTTTTCTACGTCTGAATAATGTGACCAAAACACTATTCCTGGATCAGTTAACACAGGTCTTCCGGTATTCTTATAATTATAATAAATTGGTATTTGCCCTACACTTCTAGGAAAACTCATGGGTAGTTTTCCACTTGGATTATAATCACCATAAAGAACTTGTGCGATAGCATTACCAGATTGGGTTCCTAAATGCCATGCTTCAACTATGGCCGGAATGTTTTTATCAGCCCAGTTAATTGTTAACGGTCTACCATTATTTAATACGAGTACAATATTTTTATTTACCTTAAAAATAGCCTCTAGTAATTCCTGTTGCAGTCCTGGTAAATCTAATACAGCTCTACTTCTAGCTTCACCACTTTGAAAACCGTGTTCTCCTAATACCATGATTACAACATCTGCATTTTTGGCAACAGTAATTGCTTTACCAAATTCACTTTTATCGGCTGTGTTAATTTTTAATTCTTTTATAAATTCAGGCTGTTCTAGAGTCAAATCAGTTCCTTTGGCATAGGTTAAGTTGTTTCCATCATATTTTTCGAGACCTTCCAATACGGATACGGCTGTATTATCATCTGCAGCCAAACGCCAACTACCAAGTGGACTCGTTTTATCTGCAGCTAATGGTCCAATAAGAGCTATTTTTTGCCCTTTTTTACTCAAAGGAAGGAGGTTACCTTCATTTTTCAATAGTACAATTGATTTCTTAGCCATATCTAATGAAGCATTATGCATTTTCTCACTTCCTAAAACATCCTTCTCTCTTGCTTCATCACAATATTTATAGGGATCATCAAATAATCCTAATTCATATTTCACTTTTAAGATTCGCCTGACTGAATCATCAATAAATTCTTCTTTAACTTTACCTTCTTTTACTAAATTAGCTAACTCTTCAACATATGCATAAGATTCCATGTCCATATCAGAACCCGCATTAGCGGCCAATTCAGTAGCATGCTTTTTATCTTTAGCAAATCCATGAGCTTTCATTTCTATAATTGAACCCCAATCTGAAACTACAAAACCATCAAATTTCCATTGTTCTTTTAAAATATCGCGTTGTAAATAGGTGTTACCTGTTGCTGGAATTCCATTTAATTCATTAAATGAATTCATAAATGTGCTAACACCCGCTTCAGATGCAGCTTTAAAGGGTGGAAAAATAGTGTTAAATAGTGTTGATGTGCCAACGTCAACCGTATTATAGTCTCTACCAGATTCAGAAAATCCATAGCCAGCAAAGTGCTTTGCACAGGCAGCAATGGTATTATGTGCGTTTAAATCTTTTCCTTGAAAGCCATTTACTCTAGCTTCAGCAATTTTACTTCCTAAGAAAGGATCTTCACCTGCACCTTCCATCACACGCCCCCAGCGTGCATCTCTAGAAATATCAATCATTGGTGCAAAGGTCCAATTTATACCTGCTGCAGAAGCTTCTTCAGCAGCCATTTCCGCTGATTTTTGTATAGCCTCTAAATCCCAACTAGCTGCTTCAGCTAGTGGAATAGGGCTTAATGTTTTATAACCGTGAATAACGTCAAACCCAATTATTAAAGGAATGCCTAACCTAGATTCTTCAACGGCAATTTTCTGAACAGCTCTAACATTTTTTACACCGGTTACATTTAACATAGAACCTACCCAGCCTTTTTTAAGGTGTTCATATTTTTTTGCCGCGTCACCGCCATCAGGTTTTGGACCAGTTACGTCCCAAAATCCATTATATTGATTCATTTGACCTACTTTTTCTTCTAAGGTCATTATCTTCAATAATGAATCAATCTTTTGATCGATTAGATTTTCATTCGAGCTAAATTCCGTTTTGTTTTCGTTGCAACTAAATAGTACAACACAAAATGCGAGTGTGATAATTGTTTTTTTCATAATAAAATTTAAAAAAGGCCGAATGTTTCTTTCATACGACCTTTATAACTAACTTAAATATTTATTGATAAACTCTAACATAATCTATTTCCATTGTATCTTGTGTAAACGCAGCATCTATATCACCACCTAAAGTACCACCCATAGCAATATTGAGAATTAAAAAGAAGTCTGCATTGAACGGTAAATCGGCATTATTGGCTAATGTAGTATAAGGAACATTGTCAATTAAAACAATCACTTTATCGGTAGTCCATTCCAATGAATAGATATGAAAATCTGTGGTAGAAGTATTTTCAGTAGCAGTTTCACCATAAGAGGCATTGGTATTTGTTCCAGAATCTAACCAGTGAAATGTGCCAAGTATGGAATTTTTATCCCCACCTGTTTGCTCCATTATGTCAATTTCTCCACTTGCGGGCCAACCTATGGTTTCAAAATTTGCACCCAACATCCAAATAGCAGGCCAAGTACCGGCAGAAGCAGGTAATTTAGCTCTTACATCTACGCGACCATAAGTGAAATCATACAGACCTTGTGATTTTAATCTTGCAGAGGTATACATAACTCCATCTTTTATGGCGTTAATTTTAAGAAAACCACCCTCAACAATTGCATTTGCAGATTCGTTGGTATAGGTTTGTACTTCATTATTACCCCAGCCACCAGCACCAATATCATACCCCCATTTAGCAGAATCAGGAGATCCATCTGTATCAAATTCATCTGACCATGATAAATTATTAAATTCAGACACAAATGCTGTTGGTTCTGACCCATCATCAGATGTTAAAACAAACCACCAATCAAATTCTCCATTACCATCAGTAGTTCTTAAAGTCATTTCACTAGCTGATCGAGCAAATATTTCGTATTTATGATTTCCTCCGGTGTAATAGCCCATAAAACCTAGACCGGTTAAGCTGAGTGTTTCTATACCTCCTGGTGCATTTAATGACCATCCTTCTGTATAATCACCATAGGAGTAATTCAAGATATCAGCACCATCAGCAGTTCCATCTCCAGGTCCTCCTATTTCATTTATAAGATTTTCTCGTCCAAAAACAGTCCCGTTAGTAATGTGTGTAAAAGTTCCATCTGCATTAAAAACATACCTATCGTCATACATACCAGTGCCAGCTTTAGTTTCAGCTCCTGCCGAAAACCATTCAGCAAATACACCACCTCCAACAGGTCCCAAACCAAAATGTGCACTTTCAGATTTTATTCTCCAAGTTTTGGAAGTATTACCAACCAACATATCTAATAAATCAGCTGGAGCTTCGTATAAAGCAAGTACTTCTAATTGTACCGTTTTACTCGTTGAATTTCCACCAGTTCCATATGCAATTACGGTTACGGTATACGTTTGTAGACCTGTAATGGCAAAATCATAAGTCATTTCTCCTTGTGGAGCGAGAGTTGTTTCTCCATTATAGACAAAATGGTAAGCTAAAGCATTGTCAGCATTCACTTTGAAATTAACTGTTCCGCTACCATCTCCGTTTGGATTATTGGCATCTATACCAACAACCTCTGTGGTTATCACAACATTTGAAGGAGCAGTAATATCACCTACATCAGCGGTGTCATCTTGACAACTAGTTACTAATAATAAGCCTAAAAGACCTGTTATAAAATATTTAAATGTCTTCATTTTTTTATTTTTTTAATTATGAAAATATAAGTTATCAATAAATACAGTTGCACTTGCACCACTAGTATCAAAAAGCAATTGTGTAATTGCAGATCTATCAACTGCAAAATTTTCAAGAGGAATAGTTACGCTTACCCAAGTTCCTGTTTTAACAGTAACAAATTTTATATCTTCTGCACTAATTACCGTATTTACTAATTTTAATCCAAGTGTAGTAGCGTCTGGAGTGAAATAATCAAAATGTACATAAGACATTGAAGATAAATCTGTTGGATTACCATAATCTGTCACAATACCTGTGTAATTCAATGATTCATATTTCCAAATAATATTTCCACCGATATTAACATCTGTTAGTGTCGTTGATTGACCCCAATCTGGGTTTAACTCACTTATACCAACACTCGTATATGAATCACTGAATACAGAAATAACATCACTAGAACCAATGTTGGGTGTTGAAGCTTCTACGGTTGGTTGTGTACTATCTGGTTCAGAATAAAAATACAAATTATCAATATATACTTTTGCACTTCCTCCGTCAGTATCAAATAGAAGTTGTGTTACGGCTGATCTGTCAAATGCATAATTTTCAAGAGGAATGGTTACACTTACCCAAGTACCTTTTACAATAGTTTCAACAAATTCTATATCTTCGGTACCAGCGACAGTATTTACTAATTTCAATCCTAATTTTTCAGCATCTGGTGTAAAATAATCAAAATGAACAAAATCACGGCCTGATAGATTGGTTGGATTTCCATAGTCAGTAACGATACCTGTATAATTCAAAGATTCATATAACCAAATATCATTTCCACCCACATTAACAGTGGCTATGGTCGTAGTTTGGCCCCAATCGGGGTTTAATTCACTAATACCAATGCTAGTGTAAGAATCGCTAAAGATAGAGGTAACATCACTGGCATTATAGGTTGGATCTGGAGCTACCACATCTGGTGCAGTTGCTACAACTGGTTGTTTATAAAAGTAAAGGTTGTCTACAAAAATTGTACCACCTCCAGAGGGTATACCATCAAATTTAAATTGAATAATTTCACTTAAATCTACAAGGGGATTCTGATCTGTAAAGAATGATAATGGAATATCAAATGAAGTCCATTGATCTGCAATCAAGTTCAGATCATAAGCTGTTTCATTTGGTCCAGTACTGATTGGAGATAATTTTGCGATAAAATCACTATCGGCAGTCCAAACATCTATGTGAAGGTACTCCATAGCAGAAGCGTCCAAAGGAACTGAAGAAAAATCAATACCTTGATAGGTTAATCCACCATATTGAATCATATTATCACCATCAACATTAATTTGAGTAAATGATGTTGATTGTCCCCAATCTGGATAATAATTAATAGGATCTGGATTATCATAAGCATCACTATATATAGAAATAACATCTTCTGGTGATTTAGTTGGGGTAGGTGCCGCAACTAATGGTTGTAAAATCGCAGTAACTACAAATTCTTGTGTAATCTCAGTAGTTTCGATAGCAGCACCCTTTGCAACAACTTTAATTGTATAAGTACCTGGCTCTTGATAAACGAAAGAAGCCATTTCACCAATATTAGCTGTCACGGGATCGTCATTACCTTCTTCACCAAAATAAACATCAAACATAGTAGCGAAATCTGCTGTGGCTGTAACATTTAACTGTTTAGAAATAGCTGGATCATTTTCAATGAGTACTTCTAGATTTTCAGGAGCTTTAAATGAAACAACTAAATCTTGAGAAGCTTCCGTTTTTAAACCAGTAATACCTATAGCTTCTATTTTTATAGTAAAAGAACCTTCGGGGTAAATGTGGGTTGTACTACTTCCTTGTTTAACAAGTATAGGTTGAGTTGTACTGTCTCCTAAATAGATATTATATGTAGTGGCCCCATCACCATTAGGTGTAATAGTTACTGTGCCCGTATTATCTTGGGTAATATCATATACTGCTGAAACATTAGTTGGAGCAGTTACTTCGTCTAAATAGTTGAAGTTATCTTCTTCTTCACATCCCGTAAAAGAAACAAAGAAAATTAATAAACCGATTGTATATTTTATTTTTTGCATAAGTTCTAGTATTAATATCCTGGGTTTTGAGACCAGATATTACCGGCCAATTCAATTTCTATAGATGGTATTGGAAAAATTTCATGCTTACCAGCAACAAATCCATCAATTTCTTGTAAAGCTCTGCCCGTTCTAACCAAGTCAAAGAAGTGATGTCCTTCACCAACCAATTCCACTCTACGTTCATGATAAATAGCATCTATTAAATTGGTTCCGCTAATGGTTACATCAGCTAAACCTGCACGTGTTCTCACTCTATTTAAATATTCTCTAGCCGTACCATCTCCTAATCCACCGCGAGCATAGGCTTCGGCCGACATAAGGAGCACGTCAGCAAAACGAATTGCTCTATAATTATTTGGGTTGGTCAGATTTTGATCTCCAGTATTGGCATCACCTTGACGAGAAATATATTTTCTATTATAATATCCTGTATGTTCAAACCCAGTAACAAAAGTTGCTCCATTGGAATCTGACCAAGCATTTATATCTAAAATGGCCGTTTCTAATCTTCCATCACCATCTTCAAATTCGTCAAAAACTTCTTGCGTAGGAACGTTAAAGCTAAAGCCCGACTCAAATATAGGACCATCATAATTACGTATCCCGTTGAAGCCAACAGCTACATTACCTTCACTACACTGTAAACAGCCAAACCCAGCACCTTCTTCATCTGTGTATTGAATTTCGAAAACGGATTCAATATTATTTTCGTTATCATTTTCGAATAGCGTACTATAATCACCAACTAAATCATATGGTCCAGCAATTACTTGTTCTAAAATTGTAGCAGCTTCAGAAAATTTATCTTGAAACAAATATACTTTACCCAAAAGGGCTTGAGCAGCTCCTTTAGTAACTCTACCAGCCTGTGTTTGTGTAACAGGTAAATTATCAGCTGCAAATTGTAAATCTGATTCTATCTGGATATAAACTTGAGCTTTTGGTGTTCTATCAAGACTCGTTTCTTCTCCAAATAATATTCTTTTATCAACTGCTAAGGGCACATCACCAAACCATTTTACCAATTCAAAATAATAATAGGCTCTTAAAAATCGAGTTTGTGCTAGAACTTCAGTTTTACCGGAAAAATCAAGATTATCTTGAAATTCCATTATAAAATTTGCTCTATTGACTCCTCCGTACATCCAACCCCAAATATCTCTAAGTTGGGCATTCACTGGTGTATGGATCATATCATCTATTTCTTGAATACCTGGTACATCAGTTGCACTTTCACCACCCGCAAGTGTATTATCAGAAGCTATTTCTCCTAACATTACATTTAGATATGTTGATTGCAAGGGGTCATAAGCGGCAAGTAATGCACGCTCATAATCTTCACTTGAATTAAAAAAGTTCTCAGAATTTTCACTTTCTGGTTTAACATCAACAAAACTATCACTACACGAAAGTGACACAAGCATCAATACAATAATGCTTATATAGTTTATTATTTCTTTTTTGATTTTCATAATCTTAAAATTTAATATTTATACCAAACAAATAAGTTCTAGGAACAGGATAAAATCCAAAGTCAATACCACCTCCAATTGGGTCTCCTGATGATGAAGAAGGGTCAAAACCACGATACTCTGTAAATGTGTATAAGTTATTTACTGAAGCATAAATTCTAACGTTGTCTATGCCAGTGGCTTCTTTAAATTTCTCTCCGAAGGTATAACCCAATTGTACATTTTGAATTCTAATATATGAGCCATCTTCTACATAAAAATCTGAGAATAGACTATTAGAGTTTGCACCATTTGTTACCCTATGAAAAGTATTCGTACTACCCTCACCAGTCCATCTATTTAAAAATTGGATTCCTCTGTTGGTTTGGTTCTGCTGTCTTTCATAATTACGAACAATATCATTACCCACCGAAGCGTATGCGTACGCACCAAAGTCAAAATTCTTGTAATTGAACCCAATATTTAATCCCATAGTAACATCTGGTATCGGATCTCCTAAATTCGTTCTGTCATCTGAATCTATAGCTCCATCACCATTTATATCTAGATATTTTAAATCGCCCGGAGATGCATTTGCTTGAGTGGCATGTGCATCAACCTCTGCTTGATTTTGAAAAACACCATTGGTTTGAAGTCCATAAAAATAACCTATAGGAAAACCAACTTCCATTCTTGAAGGGGGCTCTTGACCTACGCCAAATTGTCCGCCAGTTAAAAAGTCTGTGTTACTACTAACGGCTAAAACTTCATTTTTAAGTGTTGTAAAGTTGTAGCTTATGTTAAAATCAAAGTTTTCTGAAAGCTTATCTTTATAGGCTATAGAAAATTCAATTCCCTTATTTTCTACTGTTCCAGCATTAATTGTTGGAGCAGAAGCACCAGGAGCATAAACTCCTAATATTCCAGAAACAGAGGGTACTAATAGTAAATCTTCTGTTTCTCTTTTAAAATAATCTAACGTAATATCAATTTTATTGTTTGCAAATTTGGCATCAACACCAATATCTAATGTTTTTTGTTTTTCCCATTTAATTTCAGGGTTTGATAATGCACTGGCGGCAGCCCCGAATGCTCTTGTTTCATTAAACACATAAACTCCTTCTCCATCTAATAATGAAACATATCTAAAGTCGCCAATTCTATCGTTACCGATTATACCGTAACTAGCTCTAAGTTTTAAGAAATTTACAGTATTACCATTGTCAATTAGTATACCACCTATAGATGCAGATGGAAAATAACCAAATCTATTATTGGGTGCAAACCTCGTTGAACCATCACGTCTTAGAACACCAGAAAATAAGATTCGACCTTTATAGTCGTACTGAACTCTTGTAAAATAGGACAATAACCTCTGATCAAACTTTTTGGGCTTTTCAAATAAAAGATCTTCTTTATCTGTGACATTTTCAAGGCTAGCGTTTTCGAAAGAATTATCAGGGATATCAAAACCTTTAAAATTAGAGAAAGTTCCTGTGGTTTTAAAAACAGACATGCCCAACAATGCCTTTACGTTATGGTTTTCAGCGATTGTGTTTTCATAAGTAATGAAGCTATCCCAAGTATAGTCAGTAAACGTATTTCTTATCTTTTGGAATTCACTTCTATCTTTATTAAATACTTTACCAGAACCATAAAATGCCTCAGGAGAAAAAATTTCAGTATTTACTAAAGCGTGATTGAATTGATAACGGGTTTCTACAGTGAAATTTTTAAAGAAATTATAATTTAGCCCAGCGACAAAACTGATTTTATCAGTTTCGTCTCTATCGTATGTGTTTTCAATTTGTGCAAGAGGGTTTATAACTTCGTTTCCAAGACCTTCTGCTAAAGTATATTCACCATTCGCATCATATACAGTTAACGTGGGGTCCATGTTTAAGGCATTAAATAAAATTGAACCTAATGCATTTTCAGACAATTTATTTTTATTAGCATCTGTGTAAATGGTAGAAAAATTAAATTTAAAATTCTTTAAAAAATCTAAATTATAATTAAAACGGGTAGAAAAACGATTGAAGTTTGACTTATCGCCTCCTACAATACCATCCTGAGTTAAATAATTGGCTCCATAACTATAAGATGAATTTTCACCACCTCCATTTAAACTTATACTGTAATTAGAAATTGGAGCAGTTTCAAAAACTTCATCCTGCCAATTAGTACCTGATCCTAACGTTGAAATATCTGTAAACCTAGGTGTCATTCCACCAGCAGCAAAAGCTTCGTTATTAATTATTGCATATTCAGTAGCATTTAAAACAGGGATCTTTCTAGTCGTTTCTTGAAAACCTAGATAAGAAGAGAATTCCAATTTTGGTGACATACTCCTTCTACCAGTTTTTGTGGTTATCAAAATAACACCATTTGCAGCTCTAACCCCATATATACCTGCTGTAGCATCCTTTAATACATTGATGCTCTGTATATCTCCAGGGTTTATAGTACTGAGGTCTTCAATTACGTTTCCATCAACTAATATAAGAGGTCTGCTATCTCCATTGGTAGAAATACCCCTAATACTAATATTAGCACCACTACCAGGGGAACCAGATTGTGTTGTAATATTAACACCAGGCACTTGACCTTGTAACGCTTGTTCTACTCGTGTAGGTTTTAAATTCTCTATAGTTGCAGCACTAACGACCGAAACCGCCCCTGTAACTTCTTTTTTACGCTGTGTTCCATAACCCACCACGACAACCTCATCTAATGACTGTGCATCTTCTTGAAGATGAATTGTTAAAAAGTTGGTTCCAGTTATAGTTACTTCTTGTTCGACAAATCCAATAAATGAGAAAACTAAGATTTCACCAACCTTTCTGTTAGTAATAGTAAAATTTCCATCGAAATCGGTTGTAACTCCGGTGTTAGTATTCTTTACAATTACATTTACACCAGGTAACGGTGAATTGGTAGATGCCTCAAATACTGATCCTTTTATTTCCAAATCCTGTCCAAAGACGGCGACAGAGAAACATATAAAAATGATTAATGATAAATTTGATTTCATATATATATTATTTGATATTTTAAAATTACGTCATAACATAATACAATGTAGAAAAAGCACCTCAACAAAAAATATACGGTATTATAGATGGATGCATATCAATATAGCAAAGAATGGGGGTAATTTAAGACACTTTATAGTGTTGATTGGTGATGTAGGATGTATTTGAGGGGTGACCATTAGATGTAAATAAAAATTTACAAAAATGGTCTTAAAATCATAAATACAGCTGAATGTTGAGGTAATGTTGAGGTGAATTTATTAAATGTTGTAGCTTTTAAATCTCTAAAATGTAGTTTATAAGACCTTTTTCATGTGGAAGATTCATTTTTTTACGTAATCGATATCTTTTTATCTCAACACTTCTTACTGAAATATTAAGTAATGGAGCTATTTCTTTTGATGATAAATTAAGTCTTAAATAGGCACAAAACCTAAGGTCATTTGGTGTTAAATTGGGATGGATATTTTTAATCTTCTTTAGGAAATCTTTATCGGCGTTATTAAAAGCCTTTTCTAAGAACTCCCAATCTTTATTGTTATTAATATTACTATCAATAATTTTTATCACTTTTTTGTTAGTATTATCAGAGTTATCAATGATTAACTCCTTTTTTATGCTATTTAATATTTCATTCTTTTTTATAATACTCATTGTTGAAATTGCTAGCTCTCTATTTTTATGGTCAATATCTTTTTGCAATTGCTCTTTTTCAATATTCATAAATTGTTCTTTGGCTTTTAATTCTTTTAATGCCAAAACACGTTTATTACGTTCTAATAAATGCTGTCTTTGCTTTTTATAATATTTTTTATAATTAATATGGACAACATATCCGATAAGCAATAATAAAGTTAAATATGTAATATAGGCTAGTACTGATTGATACCACGGCTTATTGATTGTAAACATGAATTGGGCGACATTATTTGATTGGATTTCGCCAACTTTAGCTCTTACTTCAAAAGTGTAATTTCCGTTAGGTAAATTTTGATAGGTGGTTTTATAATTCGTTGACCAATCTGACCAATGAGTTCCCTGACCCAGCAAGCGGGTTTGATAAAGAACTGGAGACATAGCATTATAATAGATTGCAGCATAACTAATCTCAAAACCATTAGAATTATATTTAAACTCTTGATTGTCGGAAATGGAAAGCTTTTTTAAAAAGTTATTTTGCCTACTATAATTAATGATGCCGTTGATTTCGATTTTAAATTCCTTACGGTTTTCATGATTAACATCCATTAGGGTAAAGCCATTGGATGATCCTATTAAATAGTTATTATCTTCAATTTTAGTTAATTTTTGAAACCCTTTCATTGATGAGAAAAGCGTAGTTGGAAATGGCACTTTTCTTAACTCCAAATGATTACTGAGTTGACCTTGTTTTAAGTTTATCAATTCATCTTTACCGAACATCCAAATACCATCGTCTGTAATACTCATTCTGCCAGAAACGAAATCATCACCAATATAATTTGAAACAGAATCATTTCTATTAAATTTCAAGGTCTCAGTGTTGTACTTGAAAAACCCTTCTTTACTCGCGTAATAAATTTGACCTTTATATTTGTTTAGACCTGAACTTTGATAGGACAGAAAATGTTCTATCTTTTTAACGTTGGTGAACTCAGTAAAATCTGAGTTGAACTTAAGTTCAAACACCCCCTTATATTCATGATTCAATATAATCTTATCATTTGAAAATTCGAAGAATTGGCTCGAAAAATCAAACCCTTTAATTTTATGTTGAAATACCCAATTATCATCAACTCGTTTTAGGACATGAATTCCATCGTAATTGCCCTGAAATAATAATTCTGGATGATTTGGCACCTCTCTAAAAAGCCAACTTCCAAGTATATCTGCAATTTTTATTGCTTTCTTTTCTTTTATTATAAAAGTTCCTGAATTGTGACCACAAAACAGGATACCATCATATTCAAACAATGTCCAAACTTGCCCAGATGTATTAGGTATAATTTTGAATTCATCTGCACTTTTATAGCGTTTATAGAACAACCCCTGATTACTTCCTAAATAAATGTATTCGTTATGTTTAATAGCATCATATACGGTACCAATTTGACCTTTACGGTCATAAAAAATTTTTAAGGAAGCATCAATGTTTACATAATTAATTCCGTAATCTGTACCTAACCAAACCGTATTGTTTTTGTCCTGAAAAAGCGAAAGTACTGTGTTATTGGTTAATCCATTTTCTTGTTTTATATGATCTTTAATGTTGCCTTCAGAGTCTACAATCATTAAACCATTAGAAACAGTTCCAAGAGCTATACTACCATCATTTAATTGAATGGCAGTGTAGATTGTTGTGTTTTTAAAAACAGTATTCAGCGTTATATTAATCGGTTCAATAGCATTTTTAACCATTCTAAAAATACCATTATTGGTTACCAATATTAACGCATTTGAATAATTGAATAGATTAATTACCGTATTATTCTTAACCAATGTATCAACAATAACTAATTTTTCTACGCCTTCTTGTAATGTATAAACACCTTCTTTGGATACATGAAAATAGACTTGATTATCAAAAACAGATAAGCTGTTTAGTGTTGTATTAACTGTATGAAATTTATACTTTTTGCTTTTTAGATTGTAAAAATAAATTCGCTTTTTTGTTCTAAACAATATCCAATCTTTATAATGCTCAATCTGCCAAAACACCTCATCTTCCAAAATATCATTTTGAATTGCATCACTTAGTTTTGTAAATTCAAGTTCTCCAAATTCATTTTTTTCATAATAACCAAACTCCATATAAGAACCTACATATATTCGGTTATCTATTACTTTTACTGAACGCATAGCCGAAGCATTGGGAGTATTATATAACTTCCATGAGGCACCATTATATACCAATAAACCAGCACTATTTGCAATATAAATTATCCCTGATTCATCTTGAGAAATAGACCAGTTTTGATTATCTGCTAAATAATTATTGGGCAAAAAAGATTTTAGAGGCGATATTTCTTGTGAGAAAAGCTCTTGGGTAAAAAATAAAAAGAGTATAATTACTATCGGTCTAATCATAGAATCGAATATTAAATATTAACCTTGTTCTAATTCACAACTATGGAATCTTTAAGGTCTCTTTACTCAAGTTGTTTTTTAAGATTTTAATTTTTCTGAATTTCAAATGAGGATTTTCAAAATGTACTTATATAATAATTATCATTTTATGGTCAAACTTTATTCCCTCCTCTTTTTAAAGAGGGATATCTTATTGGCCAGATAATTATTTATTTTTTACATATTTTTCTAACCATTGGTCTTGTTCCCAAAGCAAATGTAAGATACTTTCTTTTGCTCTATAACCATGACTTTCTTTTGGAAGCATAACTAACCTTACCGTTGCTCCTAATCCTTTTAGGGCGTTAAAATAACGTTCACTTTGTAGTGGGTAAGTTCCAGAATTGTTGTCAGCAATACCATGTGTCATCAATAATGGAGTTTTCATTTTATCAGCATGCATAAAGGGCGACATTGTGTAATAAACCTCTGGAGCTTCCCAGTAGTTACGTTCTTCACTTTGAAACCCAAAAGGTGTTAATGTTCTATTGTAAGCACCGCTTCTAGCTATACCTGCTGCAAATAAATTACAATGTGATAATAAATTGGCCACCATAAATGCACCATAACTATGTCCGCCCACAGCAACACGATTTCTATCTATATAGCCCAAACTATCTACGGCATCAATAGCGGCTTTGGCATTACCTACCAATTGCGTTCTAAAGGTATCATTTGGTTGGTTATCACCTTCACCTACAATAGGAAATGCCGCGTCATCTAGCACTACGTAACCTTTATTTACCCAATAGATTGGAGATCCCCAATATGGAGAAATAAACTCATTAGAATTACTTGTATTTTGAGAAGCACTACTTTTATCTTTATACTCTCTTGGGTACGCCCATAAAATCATTGGCATTTTTTCTTTTTTCTCCATATCATAACCAACTGGAAGATATAATGTGCCAGAAAGATCTAATCCATCTTCACGTTTGTAATTAATAACTTCCTTATGAACATTTTGAATAGCCTTAAAGGGATTCTCAAAAGCAGTCAATTGCATTAATTTTTCATTTCGCAATTTTCTAAAATAATAATTAGGGTATTCACTTGGTGATTCTATTCGAACCAGTAATTCATTTTTATCTACATCAAAATCATAAATATCTTCTAACTTATCAGTATATGCAGATTGGTAGACCCGTTCTTTTTTCTTTGTTTTTAAATTTAGTTTATCTACGAACGGAAATTGACCTTTGTCAGAATACCCGTCACCAATTAAATACGAATTATTATTTTTATCTACAGCTACTATAGATTTTCCCATTTCATTTCTTTTGGTAACAAAACGCCCCGGGTTTGAATAAACATCTTGGTAATTTCTGTCCTCAATAATTTCCGATTGTTGAGAAGCATCGGAGGGACTAAAAATGTAGGTCTTGGTGTTTCTAGTATTCCACCAATAATCAAAGGCAATAGCAACATTGTCATTAGCCCATTGAATACCAGAATAACGATTTATAGTTTTTAAAATACTTTTACCCGCTCCTTTAAACGGAGCTTCTAGTTGAAAAACTTCATCTCTAAAATCGACTTTGTTTTCAGGATCGCCTTCGTCTAATGCTTCCGCATAAATCAGAGTTGAAGGTTTGTCAGAACGCCAGCTCATGTTTCTTCTACCTTTTTTAACAGCCATAAAACCTTGTGGCAAGTCTTCCAATAATGGAGACTCTAAGACTTGAGCTATTTCCATACCATTTTTAGCATAAATTTTAGTTATAGAAGGAAAACGTCCATAAGTAACGAGGTATGAAAATGGTTTTTGAATAGTATTTACCATTACATATTTACCATCAGGAGAAAAAGTAATAGATCCATACATATCAGTTTCTAACCATTTCAGTGTATCTCCATTTAAAGAAATTTTATACAATTCTGACAGTGCCAATTGTTCAAAATTATGTTCATCATTAGGGTTCTTCAATAAATCTTGATAGGTTCTGTTTTGAGCTTTTTTACCATCATTAACAGAAACTGTTGGACCCGTGGGGATTGCTTCACTCGTATTAATCAGTTCTTTTCTATCTTCAGAAAGCATTTTTACCAAAATAGATTCACTGTCTTCAAACCAATTGATAACATCTCGCATGTTGGCATTGATTTTTGCATCTGTTAATTTTCTAGCAGTTGCAGAAGCGATGTCTATAACCCACAATTCAACCCCTTCAGGTGTTGTTTGTGTAAAGGCAATCTTCATTTGATTAGGGCTCCAAGTAAAATTGGCAATTCTTGGATTTTCAGGCAAACCCGAAACCTGTATTAATTCTGCATTTTTATTACTTAAGCTTTTCATTTTAATATTGTTATAGTAGTTAGTTCTACTACCAATATTAGTTTTAGGATTTATACGTAATCCTCCTAAACGCAGTTCATCTTCAGAAAGTTCAGCAATGGTTTTAAAAGCATCTCTGTATAAAAAAACCATAATCGATTTATTAGCATCCATTATAACTGATGGAGCTAAAGGCACATCAACTAAATCTAATATTTCTTTTGAAGGTTTCTGATAGGTAACATTTACTTGAGCATCTAATTTTACTATAAATAATAAAAGAAATGCATAAAATACAGTTTTCATGATGGGAAGAAATGTGAGTTAGACAAAAAATAATCAATGTTTAGCAATTTAAGAAGAAATAATTGATTTTTTAATACATAATAGCGTGGTTGTACTACTAATTAAAAAAATCTACTTTGAAAAAATAAATGAAATTGAAAAAAAGCTGTTATATTGGATTAATTTAAAATTAATTGTATATCCGTTTTTTGTCATATGGTTTCCACGTCACCCTGAATTTATTTCAGGGTCTCATCTTATGAGTTTGATTTACAGCATTATGAGATTCTGAAACTCCCGAGGCTTCGGGACAGAATGACGTCCCTTGTTACTTTATGTTACTTTACGGTTAATCAAAAAAATAATGAAAAAAATAATTCTAATTTTAATAACGATAACAAGTACAATCGCTTTTGGTCAAAATAAAGATACTAAAGTAGCAGAAGGTATAATTGAATATGAAGATTTATTTAATAATGCTATGGCTGATAGTGTTAGTTGTTACCGTATACCTTCCTTAGTTACTGCTCCAAACGGAGACCTAATTGCCGCTATTGACGAGCGTGTACCTTCTTGTGGTGATTTAAAATGGAGTAAGGAAATTAATATCGTTATTAGGCGTAGCTCAGACAACGGCAAAACTTGGTCAGCTATTGAACGTGTAGTCGATTTTCCATATGGACAATCAGCCTCAGATCCTTCTATGATTGTGGATATTAAAACCAATGAAATTTTTATGTTCTATAATTATATGGATTTGGACAAGGAGTTAAATGTTTATTATTTACATGTTGCCAAAAGCTCTGATAATGGGCTAACATGGAGTAAACCTGAAGATATTACCTCCCAAATTGCAAAACCAGAATGGCATAACGATTTTAAATTTATAACCTCAGGGAGAGGTATACAAACTAAAGACGGACGATTACTGCATTGCATGGTTAACTTAGAAAGCGGCATGCATGTTTTCGGCAGTAACGATCATGGTAAGTCATGGTTTTTTATAGATAGTCCCTTAAAACCAGCAGATGAATCTAAAATAATTGAATTGTTTGACGGAACATTAATGATTAATGCTCGCGTCAGTAAAGCGGGAATGCGTTATATCCATACTTCTAAAGACAATGGTAAAACGTGGAAAACCAAACCACAACCCGAGTTGATTGACCCTGCTTGTAATGCCAGTATAATAAGATATACTTCCATTGAAGATGGTTATAAAAAGAATAGATTGCTTTTTTCTAACGCCAATAGTAAAGACCAAAGAGAAAATCTCACTGTAAAAATTAGTTATGACGAAGGTAAAACCTGGTCAAAAGGGAAAACTGTGTATAGTGGAAGTTCTGCATATTCTTCTTTAACCATTCTTAAAAATGGCGATATTGGTTTGTTTTTTGAAAAGGATAATTATACTGAAAATCCTTTTGTAAGCTTTTCATTGGAATGGTTAACTGATGGTAAGGATAGGTTGGAGAAGAGGTAAGGTCTAAAAAAACCACCATTTACAAACTCGCGAGAACAGGGGGGATAATAAGAACTAATAGAAAAGAGGCTAACATATAGCTTAAAGTGATTTTCCAGTTCATTTTATGCTCTTCATCTGAGAAATCTTCATATTTATTTATAATGTCCTTATACCAACTCTTATAATAAATGATTGCTAAATTTAAAATTAATAAAAGAATAAATATAAAAACAAACAATAGTTTTCCTAACTTTTCGTACACATTATAATCCAATATTTTTTTAATAAAACTAAAAATGACCAAAATATTGAAACCTTCTATTGTCGCAAAAACCATCGCTGCAGTTGATTTATCATTTTTTCTTATTGATCTATATACATAATAATATATAAAAGAGTAAACTTTTTTAATCATTATTAACTTTATTCCTAGCTCCAGTAAGTTTTACTATTATAAACTAATGTCTTTTCAAATCCTTATACAATTCAATATATTGATTATCCAACGTTTCAGAATCTTTATATTTTTCTCGAGTTTCTTTTAACTTTTGTTTCATTTCAGCAATTTCATCAGCATAGTTTTTATCATTGATAAGGTTATTCATTTCTTGTGGGTCTTTTTTACGGTCATAAAATTCCCATGTATCTATATCATGATAAAAATGTATGATTTTAAATTCTTTAGTAGCAATACCATAATGGCGTTTTACAGCGTGTTCTGCAGGGTATTCATAATAATGATAATACACAGCATCTCTGTCCCATTTTTCTTTTTGACCTTTTAAAAGAGGCACTAGGCTTTCACCTTGCATATCATCAGGTGCTTTAACACCAGCTATTTCAAGAAAGGTTTGAGCAAAATCAAGGTTTTGCACCATTTCATCTTCTGTGGTGCCCGCTGTAATTTTGTTGGGCCATTTTATCAATAAAGGTGTTTTAAAAGACTCATCATACATAAAACGTTTATCAAACCAACCATGTTCACCAAGATAGAAACCTTGGTCTGATGTATAAATAATAACTGTATTATCTGATAATTTTTCTTCATCTAAATAATCTAACATTCTACCCACATTATCATCAACTGAAGCAATAGTGCCTAAATAATCTTGTAAATAACGTTGGTATTTCCATTCCATTAGTTGTTTATCGTCCATCGTAGGGTATCGCTTTTCGAAATCGGCAATAATAGGATTGTAAACACTATCCCAACTACTACGTTGTTCAGGAGTCATACGTTTTGTTTCAGACCTTCCCATTCGATCAAAAATGTTTAATTTTTTTAGAACTTCCTGATCAATTTTGTTATCATATGCCAAATGCATATGCTTTAAAATATTCATTTCAGCAGTTTTTGCAGCCACTCTACCTTCATAATTATCGAATAAAGTTTCTGGTAATGGAAATGTCTTTTTGGTATATTCTTTATAATATTTTTCAGTTGGGTACCAAGCTCTATGTGGTGCTTTGTGCAAATACATTAATAAAAAAGGTTTTTCAGTATCTCTTCTGTTTTTTAACCAATCAAGAGCTAAGTCCGTGGTAATGTCGGTTACATAACCATTTATCGTGGTATCACCTTTTTGAGTTATAAACTTTGGGTTATAATAATTTCCTTGTCCTGGTAAGATTTTAAATTCATCAAAACCTTTCGGATTGTTACCAAAATGTAATTTACCAAACATGGCCGTTTGGTAACCCGCATTTTGCAACAATTGTGGAAAAGTGACATTGGTGGTATCAAAGGCACTCAAATTATCAATCTTTCCATTTAAATGGCTGTGTTTTCCTGTTAATATAACTGCCCTTGAAGGTGCACAAATAGAGTTGGTAACGCTAGCATTGTTAAAAAGCATACCTTCATTGGCAAGCCTATCAATATTTGGAGTTTTTATTAACTTATCAGAATAGGCACTTATGGCTTGATAAGCATGATCGTCTGACATAATAAAAACAATATTGGGTTTTTTATTTTCTTCCGTTGGTGTTTTGTCGTTTTTTTGTTCAGTTTTACATGATGTCATAAATAACAAAATGCTGGTTAATACTGCAAACTTGAATGTGCTGATTGGGTTGATGGTCATTTTAAAAAAGATTATTGCTTATTGTGTAAAGTTAAACTTATTAATTCTTTTTTTGCTAAAGTTGCTTTTTTATAATAAACGAGAAAATAACTTTTACTAAAATTTAGGCTGAGGGCATCTTTTAGTCTTTTATTAAAAATGAAAGTTAGGTATTATTGAAAATTCAATAAAAAAGAGTATATATCACTAAAAATAATTTGTTTATTAAATTTTTAATAATAGATTTGTCTTTTCAAACAGAGAAAATGAATTTATTTAACACTTGGCAAGCTTATTTCTACTTCTTTTATTTTTATAAGATGGAGCGAGGCTTTGTTGGTGTTTTAGAACAATAATTTATAAACACAATCATATATAAGCCTCGTTAATTCGAGGCTTTTTTTATGAATTGATTTAAACTTTTTAAGGATAGATTAAGTTTTAACCAATTCAATTGTAAATTTTTAAACATGAATATTGCTATTCAAGGTATTTTAGGCTCATTTCACCACATCGTGGCTCATCAATATTTTGGTGAAGATGTTAATTTAACAGAGTGCTTATCTTTTGATGTAATGCCTCAACTAATGAATTCAAATAAAGTAGACGGAGCGGTTATGGCCATTGAAAATACGTTAGCAGGTTCTATTTTATCAAATTATGCTTTGATTGATGAATTCGATTTAAGAATACATGGTGAAGTACATTTACCTATTCATCATAATTTAATGGCATTAGAAGGGCAGTCATTATCAGACATAAAAGAAGTATGGTCGCACCCTATGGCTATATTACAATGTAGAAAATACTTTAGAGATTATCCAAATATTAAATTGGTTGAAGAAAGTGATACGGCTGAGGTTGCAAAACAAATACAAGATAAAAAGTTGATGGGTATTGCTGCTATTGCGAGTAATATGGCTGCTGAAATATATAATTTGAATATCATTGAAAGTGAAATACAGACAAGGAAGCTAAACTATACCCGCTTTTTTATATTAAAGAAAAGCAATGGTAATATTCATACAACAAACGAAGTTAATAAAGCATCGTTACGCTTTGTAACACACCATCATACAGGAAGTTTGTCTGAGGTATTGCGTATTTTTGCAAACTTTAATATGAACCTGTCCAAAATACAATCGTTACCAATTATTGATAACCCTTGGAATTATTCTTTTTTTGCAGATGTTGTTTTTGATGATTATGAACAATTTCAGAAGGCAATTATAGAAGTTAAAAATAAAGTGAGTGATTTAAAAGTAATAGGAGAATACCAACAAAGTAAACGTAAGCATGACAGCTAAAGCCAACAGATTAAATAGCGTAAAGGAGTACTATTTTTCTCGTAAATTAAGGGAAGTTCGTCAGCTTAAGGCAGCTGGCAAACCTATAATTAATATTGGTATTGGGAGTCCTGATCTGGATCCACCAATTACTGTAAGTAGAGCAATGCAGAATGCGTTGGAACAAAATAATATTCACGGTTACCAAAGTTATCAAGGTTTACCAGAGTTTAGAGCTGCCATTTCTAATTTCTATAATAAATATTACGATGTTGATATAAACCCAGAGAATGAAATTTTGCCTTTAATGGGTTCCAAAGAAGGCATAATGCACATTTCGATGGCATTTTTAAATGTAGGTGATGAAGTTTTAATTCCAAATCCTGGTTATCCAACATATACTTCAGTTACTAATTTATTAGAAGCTAAACCTGTGTATTACGATTTGGTGGATGAAAACAATTGGTTACCTGATTTAGAAACCTTAGAAAAATCTGATTTGTCTAAAGTTAAGTTAATGTGGGTAAATTATCCTCATATGCCAACAGGTAAAAAGCCAACAAAAGAGTTGTTTAAAAACCTGATTGCCTTTGCGAAAAAGTATGATATTATTTTAATAAATGACAATCCATATAGTTTTATCTTAAATGATAATCCGCTTAGTATTCTAAATATAGATGGAGCAAAAGAGGTGGCGTTAGAGCTAAATTCACTCAGTAAAACTTTTAATATGGCAGGTTGGCGTGTAGGTATGTTATTGGGTTCTGCTGAGCATATGAATACGGTTTTACAGGTAAAAAGTAATATGGATTCAGGAATGTTTTATGGCATTCAACAGGGAGCAATTGCAGCCTTACAATCGGATAATAGTTGGTTTAATAACCTAAATATTATTTATGAAAAACGTAGAAATATAGCTTGGAAGATTGCCGATGCGTTAGGTTGTACATATGACAAGGATGCCTCTGGTTTGTTTGTTTGGGCAAAATTACCAATTGGATTAACAGCAGTGCAAACAGCAGATGATTTATTATATACCTATGATGTGTTTTTAGCTCCAGGTACTATTTTTGGAACTAATGGAGAAGGCTATATAAGACTTTCATTATGTGTTACAGAAGAAGTTTTAAGCGAAGTATTAAGTCGAATATTGAGAGCTAATTAAATGGAAAAAGTAGTTGTTATCGGTTTAGGGTTAATAGGAGGTTCAATGGCAATTGACCTCAAGAAATATGGTAATTATCATATTATTGGAATTGATAGAAATGTAAATCACACTAGTAAAGCGTTGGAATTGGGTATAATAGATGAAATTGGTACGGATTCAACTCTAGCTGAAGCAGATGTTGTAATTGTTGCTGTTCCTGCCGATGCTATACCGCCAGTTACAAAATCAGTTTTAGACCAAATTAATGAAAACACATTAGTTTTTGATGTTGGGTCAGTGAAAGGACAAGTTTGTAATCAGGTCAAAGAACATCCCAATAGAAAGAATTATGTCGCAGCCCACCCTATTGCTGGTACTGAGTTTTCAGGTCCAGAAGCAGCATTTAGTGGTTTGTTTACCAATAAGATTAATATAATTTGTGAAAAAAAGTTATCCGATAAAAAAATATTAGAAAAAGCATTACAAATTTTTGATAAATTAGAAATGCGAACCACTTTTATGAAAGCTGACGAGCATGATAAACACATTGCTTATGTTTCGCATTTATCGCATATAAGTTCATTTATGTTGGGTAAAACGGTACTAGAAATTGAGCCAAATGAAAAGAATATTTTTAATATGGCAGGGAGTGGATTTAGATCAACGGTTCGTTTGGCAAAAAGTTCACCCGCAATGTGGACACCTATTTTCTTGCAAAACAAAGAGAACGTTTTAAAATCATTAACCGAGTATATTAAAAACCTAGAAACCTTTAAAAATAAGATTGAAGAGGGCTCAAATGAGGAGGTTTTTAATATTATGGAGAACACAAACAGAATTAAAAACATACTAGATGGTATTGTTAAGTAATTAAGCATCTAGAAATCAATACGTAAAAAACAATTAATAATAAATATAATACGCAGTAGTATTTAATCGCAAACAGAAGAAATTATGGAATCAGTAGACTTTTCAACATGGTTAAAGAAGATGGAGTTAAACCATCCTTTAGTAATTGCCGGCCCATGTAGTGCAGAAACGGAAGAGCAAGTTTTAAAAATAGCTCATCAACTAAAAGAAACGGATGCTACTGTTTTTAGAGCAGGTATTTGGAAACCAAGAACACGTCCTGGAAATTTTGAAGGCAATGGTGTAAAAGCATTACCATGGATGGCCAAAGTAAAGGAAGAAACAGGAATGTTAACTACCGTTGAGGTGGCTAATGCAGAGCATGCTAAGTTAGCTTTAGAATTTGATATTGATATCATTTGGATTGGTGCAAGAACAACTGTAAATCCTTTTGCTGTACAAGAAATTGCAGATGCATTGGCAGGTACTGATAAAATAGTGTTGGTAAAAAATCCTATAAATCCTGATTTAGAATTGTGGATTGGTGCTATTGAGCGTTTACATACTATGGGAATTAAAAATTTAGGAGCTATTCATAGAGGTTTTTCTTCTTTTAAAAAGACGAAATATAGAAATACTCCACAATGGCAAATTCCTATTGCATTAAAACAAAGATTTCCAACATTACCAATAATTAATGATCCTTCTCACATTTGTGGTGAGCGTGAAGGTATATTTGATGTATGTCAGACTTCTTTAGATTTAAAATTTGAAGGCTTAATGATAGAAACGCATTTTGACCCTGATAATGCTTGGAGTGATGCTAAACAACAAATTACACCAGCTAGATTAAATGAAATTACTGAAGAGCTTAAAGTTCGTAAAGGGAGAGTCGAAGAAAAAGATTCTTTAGATAAATTAAATAATTTGAGAGCTCAAATCAATGTGTTAGACAAACAATTAATTGATTTATTAGCCGATAGAATGGATGTTGTTGAAAACATTGGTAAAGTGAAAAAAGAAAGTAATGTTGCTATTTTACAACGTAGTCGATGGTCAGAAGTTATGCAGGGAATGGTTAATGAAGGTAAACAAAACGGGCTTAGTGAAGATTTTATAGAAAAAATATTCAAATCTATCCATCAAGAGTCTATCGAACATCAAGAGAAAATTGTAAATAGTTAGTATTCAATTTTTGAAATATAATTAAAGATTACGTCCTACATGGTTTTCAAAACTATGTGGGATTTTTTTATATTGGAGGGGTTATTTTTAGTATTTTTATTCGAAATTTATGGACTCTAAATTATCACATATATTAGTTATTCGTCTCTCTGCAATGGGTGATGTAGCTATGGTTGTTCCTGTTTTAAGGGCGTTAGTAAAAAGGCATCCTGAAGTAAAAATCACCATGATATCTAGGGCTTTTCTCAAACCTTTGTTTGATGATATTCCTAATGTGCACTTTTACGCGGCAGATGTAAAAGGAACACATAAGGGTCTTATGGGTTTGTATAAGTTGAGCAAAGAATTGAAACCATTGAAGTTCAATGCAATAGCCGATTTACATAATGTGTTACGATCAAAAATTTTACAATTTTTTCTTTTTGGAATAAAAAAGGCAGTAATTGATAAGGGTAGAGCAGAAAAAAAAGCATTAGTACGTGTTGAAAATAAGATATTTAAACAGCTAAAAACTTCGCAGCAACGTTACGCAGATGTATTTAGAAAGTTAGGATATGAATTTGATTTAATAAACCCTGTTTTTCCGGAAAAGTCAATATTATCAGAAAAAATAAATGATTTAGTGGGCTTAGATCATAAAAAATGGATTGGTATTGCTCCTTTTGCACAACATCAAGGAAAAATGTATCCACTAGATTTAATAGAAAAGGTAATTGATAAACTATCGGCGTCTAACAATTATAAAATAATACTATTTGGAGGTGGTGATAAAGAAATAAAGGCCTTAAACGATTTAGAAAAGCGTTTTATAAATACTCTTACTGTAGCCGGAAAGTTAAATTTTAAAGAAGAATTGTCGCTGATTTCAAATTTAGATGGTATGCTTAGTATGGATTCTGCTAACGGGCACTTATCAGCTATGCAAGGGGTTAAAACTTTAACTATTTGGGGTGTAACACATCCGTTTGCGGGGTTTGCCCCTTTTAATCAACCCCATAACCGTCAAATTTTACCAGATTTAGAGAAATATCCTAAGTTACCATGTTCCATTTATGGTAATAAAGTCTTTGAAGGTTATGAAGACGTAATGCGTAATATTGATCCACAAATGGTAGTCGATAAAATTGAGGAGATCATTTAATTGGCTTTGTAAACTTGTATGGAATAATAGTTGATAGTCTAATCTCATGATCAAAAAAGTTACAAGTATTGTTTTGTTAATTATACTTTTTTCCTGTAAAAAGGAAGGTGTATCAAAAAATTCCTTGAGTATCGCTATTGTTCCAACGGTACAGCAGCGTCTAATAAATTCTGACGGAAATACCTTAAAAACTAGAATTCATCCGCCGAAAGGCTATAAAAGGGATTCGCTTCAAAAAAAATCTTTCGGTTATTTTTTACAAAACCATCCTTTAAAAGAACATGGCAAGCAAGTTCAGCTTTATAATGGTAATTTAAAGAACCGTCAAGACGTGCATGCTGCTATTTTTGATGTCAGCGTTGGTAAGCGTGATTTGCAGCAATGTGCAGATGCCACAATGCGTTTACGAGCCGATTATCTCTTTCAGCAAAAGAAATATGATAGCATTCATTTTAATTTCACCAATGGTTTTAACGCGAAGTATAATAAATGGCGAAACGGACAACGTATTTCTGTAAAAGGGAATAAAGTAAGTTGGTATAATGGAGGTGCAAAGAGTGACTCAAGAACGAGTTTCGATAAATACTTAACTATGGTTTTTAGTTATGCAGGAACCTTGTCATTAGAGAAAGAGATGAAAAAAATTAATGTCGATGAAATACAAATAGGCGATGTTTTTATTCAAGGAGGTAGTCCGGGTCATGCTGTAATTGTAGTAGATGTTGCTAAAAACAAAGAGGGTAAAAAGCTGTTTTTATTGGCTCAGAGTTATATGCCTGCACAAGAAATACATGTTTTAAAGAACTTTAAGAATACGAACATTTCACCTTGGTATGATGCTGAAAATTTGCAATACTTATATACTCCAGAGTGGAATTTCACTAAAAATAATTTAAGAAGATTCAATTAAACACCGCTCTTATTGAATTATTTTGATAATTTATTTTACTTCAGGCAACTATTTTTAATTTCACTGCGTCTATATAAATAGAAAACAAAACAATTGAAAATTATACCATTTTATAATAACGAAAAGCAATTGATTAAAAAGGCTGCTGCTGAAAACAGGCAAGCACAGCAGGCGTTGTACGAAAAACATGCACCAAAAATGTTAAGTGTTTGTAGACAGTATATTAATGATTTGCATTTTGCAGAAGATGTTATGGTTGATGGGTTTGTAAAAGTTTTTAAGCATTTAAGTTCTTTTAAACACCAAGGAAGTTTTGAAGGTTGGATACGGAAAATTATGGTAAGGGAATCTATTTCACACCTTAGAAAACAACAGTTTGTGGTTTATGACGACGATATTATTGAAAGAAATAAGGATGTTGACACGTATACTTCTGAACTAGACGTTGCTCATATTCAGTTGTTAATTGATGCGTTGCCAACAGGCTATAAAGCAGTATTTATATTAAATACAGTTGAGGGTTACAAACATCAAGAAATTGCCGAAATGCTAGGTATTACAGAAAGCACATCGAAATCGCAATTGTTTAAAGCACGAAAAATGCTTCAAGAAAAATTAAAGCAGCAGAAAATTATAGGTTATGGCACAAAATAAATTTGAACAACATATAAAAGAGGAGCTAAATAGACGAGAAATTCAACCAGCTGATAATGCATGGAACAAAATTTCTAATAAGTTAGAACCACCTCAAAATGAAAAGAAAACTCGCTATATATGGTTAGGTGTTGCGGCAAGTTTTGCAGGATTACTCATTATTTCTACAATATATTTCAATTATGATAAAACTGATAGTAATGATAGTGATACTGTGGTTGACACTAATAAAGAAAATCTTGAAATTATAGAAAAGGATTCAAATTCATTAGCAAAAGAAGTTGAAGAAAATCAAATTGCAAATACAGAGGTTGTAACGCCAACTAATACTAAAGAAGTTTATAAAAAAGAAAAAGTTGACAGGTTAGAAAAAGAAATTAAAAAACCAATAATAAATGAAGGTAATGCGATTGCCATAGTTCAACCTCAACAGAAAGTTAAAAATGACAAAGTTGTGTTTAGTCAAGAAGAAATAATACAACAAAAAATTGCTGAAGTAGCAGCTAAGGTTGATAAACTTGAACAAAATGAGAACATCTTAACAGATATGGAGGTTGATTCTTTAATACTACAAGCCCAAAAGGAAATACTTCAAAATAAAATATTTCGCCAAGACGGTTCTGTTGATGCAATGACATTACTGAACGAGGTGGAAGGAGAGTTAGAGAAGCCTTTAAAAGACAAGCTTTTCGACTTGCTTAAAAAAGGAATATTAGAAACAAAAAATGCCCTTGCCGATTCAAATTAATATTTAAAAAAAATTAACAAAATGAACAAAAGTATCTATGTAATAGGTTTGCTAATGTTATTTAGCACCCTAAATTTAACCGCACAAGAGAAAAGTAATTCTAAAATTGATAGCCTAAAAAATGAGAAAGGTCAGGTTGTTTTAGAAGAGAAAGCTATTCTTAAAAGAAAGGTTGAAAATATTAATAAAGTTTTAAAAAGTAAAGAAATTAGCCTTGAAGAAGCAAATATTTTAAAGGAGAATGCTGCGAAAATTCATGCAATAAACATAGAGCATAAAATTGCTTTGATTGATAATAAAATAGATCTTTTACAACGAAATAATGGTAAAAGTAAAATGGTTGAAAGCATAATTGATCCTAAGCCTGGAGGTGTAACAGCCGTAATTGGGTTTGGTGATAAAGATAAAAATAATAACACCCTTTTTGGAGTAAGTATTAATGATAGAAGCCCTAAAAAAGTGAAATATGATAATAGAACGACTTCAGCTTTAATTTTAGCTGTGGGTTTAAATAACGCTTTGATTGAAAATGAGTCCTTAGATGACTCTCCATATAAAGTGGGAGGGAGTCGCTTTTTTGAATTAGGATGGGAGTGGCAAACACGTGTATTTAAAAATTCCAACTTTTTAAGATTGAATTACGGGCTTTCGTTTCAGTTTAATGGCTTAAAACCTAAAGATAATCAATACTTTGTAAGTAACGATGGTCAAACAGAATTACAAGAGTTTCAATATGATCTAAAAAAATCAAAATTACGTATGGATAATTTGGTATTTCCCGTTCATTTTGAGTTTGGTCCTTCAAACGTTAAAAAAACAGAGCAAAGTATCAGATATTCCACATATAAAAAGTTCAAATTTGGAATTGGTGGCTATGGTGGTTTTAACTTAGGTACACGTCAAAAATTAAAATATGAAATAGATGGCGATAAAGTTAAAGACAAGATAAAGAGAGATTACAACACCCCGAATTTTATATACGGATTAAGTACTTATGTTGGTTTTGGAGATACAACAATCTATTTAAAGTATGACTTAAATCCAATTTTTAAAGATGCACTAGTGGAACAACATAATATTTCATTAGGGCTTCGTTTTCATTTATAGATACATACCAAATAGTCATTAAAATACTCGATTAAATTCGTTTCTATTACCTTTATATTTCAACATAAAATATAACCATAGTCAAAACTATGCTTATATTTTCTATTTCATCTAAATGAAATATAACTCAAATTTATTATCAATTATTTTAAAGTCCATATGGTATTATTTGAAACTAAAAAAACCTCCAATTTGGAGGTTTTTTGATATCATAACTTGTGTTATTTTAGTCCAAAGCTGGAATACGTAACATTTGTCCTGGATAAATCTTATCAGGATCTGATAACATAGGTTTGTTAGCTTCAAATATTACAGGATACTTCATAGCGTTTCCGTAATATGTTTTTGCAATTTTACCAAGCGTATCCCCACTAACAACAGTGTGAAATTGAGCTTCAGGTTCTTGAATAGCAGTTGTCATTCTGTCGTCAACACTTGCAATACCTTCTGTGTTACCTACAACTAAAACTATTTTTTCACGAGTAGCTTGATTTTCAGCTTCACCGTAAACAAGTGCTAAATCACCATCAACAGATATGTCTAAATCGGTTACACCAAAGCCTAAAGCTTCAACAGCATTAACCAATTTACTTGCTTTTACACGAGCTAATTCAGTTGCTTTCGCTGCATCTTCTAATGCCTCTTCTTCTGTAGTTTTGCCAATGCCAAATACTTTTGCACCAGCGTTTTTAATAAATGAAAATAATCCCATAGTTTAATTTTTAGTTTTTTATGTTTAAGGCTGTTAATATACGACAATTTTAAAAAATTATCATTGTTTTAAAAAATAGGATATCCATTAATTATGAACTGAAATTTACGTTGGATATAAACTCGGGTTATACGTAAAAAAGCCATACAAACAAATAAGAACTCCAATAAGCATAATTAAACCATATATTATGCGAACCGTTTTACGTCCAAACATTTGAATAAAGGAGGCAATATTAATATAGCCTCCGCCAGGTTCTACAACCCAATCCCAATCAAGTATTAAGCCTATTATTATCAGCAGAAATCCTGCGACTCCAAGTAAATAACCATACTCTGGGTTTGCTGACATAAAATCTGTAAATACTTCCATGTTTTAATCTCTTATGGGTAAAGAACGTTTTTAAGTCTTTGATTATTTTACTTCCACTTATGTATGTTTCAAAAGGTATTTAATATATGGTGAATTGAGATAATATAACAAAAAAGTGAATTATAAAATTGTATTTTTGTACAAAGCCTAATTTTTATGATACTCCACAATTTTGAAGAACAAAATTCAATTTTAAGCCAGTTTATTTCGGAACTAAGAGCTACTGACATTCAAAAAGATAGTATGCGTTTTAGAAGAAACATTGAGCGTGTTGGCGAAATTCTTTCTTATGAATTAAGTAAAACCTTAGATTTTGAGTCAAAAAACATACAAACTCCATTGGGTGATAAGAAGGTTTCAGTATTGCAAGATGATTTAGTATTATGTTCTATTTTACGAGCAGGTTTTCCTTTACATCAAGGATTGTTAAATTATTTTGACAATGCAGAAAATGCTTTTGTTTCTGCGTACAGGCATCATCCAGATGGTAAGGATGATTTTGAAGTCATTGTTAATTATTTGGCTTCACCATCTTTAAATAATAAAATTTTACTGTTAGCAGATCCTATGTTAGCAACAGGTAAAACCTTAGAAAATGTACTAAAAGGATTTAAAGATCATGGTACACCAAAACAAATTCATATTGTTTCTGTTATTGGATCAACTGAAGGTATAAATTATGTAGAAAAAGTTTTTCCAGAAAATACACATTTATGGATAGCCACTATTGATAATCAATTAAATTCTAGAGGATACATTGTACCAGGTTTAGGCGATGCTGGTGATTTATGTTATGGTGAAAAACTTTAGAAACTTATAGAAATATTGAAACTATAGCGGCCGCAACAAATAAATACAAAAACACATCTTTAAACCATTTTTCCTTAACCATTTGCAAATAATTTGTAAAAAGAACGGCGGTTGGAAAGAATAGAAATAAAAATTCTGAACCATTTTTTACAGGTGCAGGTATAATTATCAAAATACTTACTATTAAATGAACTGTTAATACAAACCAAGCATTTTTAAGATCACTATTAATTGATATTATTTTTAAAGTAGTTGGAAAAATCACCCAAATTATGAATCCTAACAATAAGGTCAATGGAATTAGTAATTTTAATGAATTGTAATTCGTAAAGACGAAGTTTGTTGTAAAATCCATCTCATAAGTATCGAACTTGTCAAGTAACATTAAGTAAGATGCATAAATAATAAAAGGTGTTATAAGTCCTACAAAAGGTATTAGTACATTTCTAATGGTACGCTTGTTAAAATTAATAATGGCAGCATAAGGTAGCACCATAAATAAAATACACCAAGGATATATTATTGTTGCTATACCAATATAAAAAGAACAGTCAAATAATTTTTCTTTTGGATTTTTAACTGTTCTTAAGCTATAAATTCTCCTAAAAGCTAATAATAGTACTATGTGTGCTCCTAATAATTTAAATTCACTTATTACACTAGGAAACATGGCAATAAAAAGTACCATTAAAAGTAAATCAAAGGCATTGTCTTTAATTAATCCATTTTTTTTAGTAATAAATTGAACTAATAACAAAGTAATCATTAAAAAAGACAGTACTGCTAATTTTTTTAAAAAGAATGTAAAGCTAAAATCAATGGCAGCTGTAGAGAATATTGAAACAAAAATCACCAATGTTATTAAAATAAAAATGGTAAAAGTGGTTACAGGTGTTGATTTATTAAAAAAATTGGCAATCATTGGTAATATTTCATATTTTTGCCCTGTAAATATACTTAAGATATGATTGCAAACAATATTTTTAGAGCTTTAGGCGATTTTTTCACAAATGTTTTATTTGTGCCGTATGATTATTTTAGATCAATACATGGTTGGTGGTCATCAAATATTTTAAACACTATTATTGTTATCATAGGTTTTATGGCAGCATTTTATTGGTTGAGTAAAATGTTTAAACACGAAAGAGAAAATAGTCTTTAATAAAGTAAATTTTGGGAAGTAAAAATAAATTAAAACGCTTTCGCGAGAATGAAACGTTTGTAAATGTTGTACAGCCTTCTCGAAAAGAAATTTTAGAGGGATTTCATTTAAAATCTAAATGGAATACTTTTTTTAAAAATGATAATCCAATTATTTTAGAGCTTGGTTGCGGCAAGGGTGAATATACTGTTGCTTTAGCAAAGCGAAATCCAAATGTAAATTATATTGGCATTGATATTAAGGGTTCACGTTTTTGGCGTGGAGCTAAAACAGCATTAGATGATAAACTTGATAATGTTGCCTTTTTACGTACTCAAATTGAGTTAATTGATATGTGCTTTGGTGTTAATGAGGTTAGTGAAATTTGGATTACTTTTCCAGATCCTCAGATAAAGTATAAGAGGATGAAGCATAGGTTGACAAATCCTGAGTTTCTTAAAAAATATCAGCAAATCCTTACTGATGAAGGTGTTATGCACCTAAAAACGGATAGTGAGTTTTTACATGGTTATACGTTAGGTTTGTTACAAGAAGGGAATCATGAAATTATATATGCACATCATAACATTTATATTAACAGTTATAGCCCTCTAGAAGCAACAGAGATTAAAACTTTTTATGAAAATCAGTTTTTAGAACAAAATAAAGCCATAACTTATATAAAATTTAGGACGCTTTATAAGTAATAATAGTCTTTTTAACTTATGTCAGAAGATGGTTTTTTTGAAAAAGTATATAAAATAGCTCGAAAGATACCTTATGGTAGAGTAACGTCATACGGAGCAATAGCTAAATATTTGGGAGCTGCCAAATCGGCCAGAATGGTAGGTTGGGCCATGAATGCTAGCCATCTAGATGATACCATACCGGCTCATCGGGTTGTGAATAGAAATGGTATTTTAACTGGGAAGCATCATTTTGATGGAATTAATCTAATGCAGCAACTATTAGAAAATGAAGGAGTTGAAGTTATAGACGCCAAAATCTCGAATTTTGAGGCTGTTTTTTGGAATCCAAAGGATTAAATGTTAAAAAAGAAACAATATTTTTAATAAAATTAAGTTTTAATACTGTTTTTAAATAATGCCATTGCATAATTTTTACTAAATTGCGACCCAAAAGGGAGAGTACATGAGACTACATTATAAATTACTTACATTGATCATACTATTTTCGATGACTAAAACTTTTGCTCAGCTTGAGTTAAGTCACGAATTTGGTATAACAACAGGGCCCGTTACCATGCAGACTGATTATGGTGAAAGACATCATTTACCTAGTAGTACGGCTACTAGTTTTGGTATTGCTGCGGTACATTATTTAAGTTTTTACGGGAGTAATTATAACTGGAGAAATGGAGCAAGTTATTTTTCTGACCATTTTAAACTGAAAACAGAAGTGTCTTACTATTTTAATAATAGTTTAGAGCACAAAGGTCAGTATGTAGACGATGGGGCTTCAAATCCGATAGTTAACGAGTTGAGAGCCATGCATGGTAAAACTAAATCTCTTAACTTTGGTACAGCTCTAGAGTATTATTTTAAAAATTTAGAAGATTATGGTCTTTTATTTAATGATGATGACAGATTTGCACCTTATGTAAGTGCTGGACTTCAGTATAATATGTTTACGCCAGAACTTACTTCTGATTTAGGAGATTGGACTACTAATCCTTCCGTTTTACCTGAAAAATGGCAAGACCAAGTATATGTAGGTAAGCAAAATGCATTTTCTATGACTATGAGTGCTGGTACTCGTTATAAATTTGACAATTTTGATTTAGTTTTAGATGCTAGATGGCAATACTTCTTTACAGATAAATTTGATGGTTTAGATTCTAAAAAAGATGAATCCAGTAAATTTAATGATACCTTAATTTATTTTAGTGTGGGTGTTGTTATTGATATGGATACATTTGCTAGAAATTATTAATCTAGAGCATTTTTTAAATCAATTAATAAATCATCAATATCTTCAATACCAACACTTAATCGTATGAGGTTGGTAGTTATACCCATTTTTTCTCTTTCTTTTATCGGAATAGAAGCATGTGTCATTGTCTCAGGATGATTTACTAGACTTTCTACACCTCCCAGAGATTCTGCTAAAGTAAATAGTTTAAAGCTCTCAAGTACTTTAAAAGTAGCTTCTTGGCTTTCATCTTTTAATTTAAACGAAACCATTCCGCCATAGTTTTTCATTTGTTTTTTAGCAATATTATAATTTTTACTATTCGCTAATCCAGGATAGTAAACTTCACTAACTTTTGGATGTGTACTTAAATACTTTGCAATAGCTAATCCATTTTCACTATGACGTTGTACTCTTAAATGTAAGGTTTTTATACCACGTAATGCTAAAAAACTGTCTTGTGGTCCAGCAATAGCTCCACCTGCAAACTGTATGAAATGAATTTCCTTAGCTAATTTCTCTTCCTTCACCATTAAAGCACCCATAACAAGGTCAGAATGACCACCAAGATACTTAGTAGCAGAATGCATTACAATATCAGCTCCTAACTCTAATGGCTGTTGTAAATATGGTGTGGCAAATGTATTGTCAACTGCAATTAGTATAGTATCATCAACTGCTTTTACATTTTGAGAAATTTGTTCTATATCAGCTATCTTCATTAACGGATTTGTTGGTGTTTCTATCCAAATCAGCTTAGTGTTTTTATTAATAAATTTTTCGATATTAGAGGCATCTTCCATATTTACAAAATGGAATTTTAATCCATATTTTTGAAATAACTTTGTAAACATTCTATAAGAACCGCCGTATAAATCGTCACCAGTTATTATTTCATCTCCTGGGTTTAATAGTTTTAATACACAATCAATAGCTGCCAAACCTGACGAAAAAGCAAATCCATGTGTGCCATTTTCTATGGCAGCAAAATTATTCTCTAAAGCGGTACGAGTAGGGTTTGCTGTTCTAGAATATGCATATCCTTTATGTTTGCCTGGACTATTTTGTGCATAGGTAGAAGTTTGATAAATGGGAGGCATTACAGCTCCTGTAGCTGGGTCGTGTTGTTGACCGCCATGTATAGTTTTTGTATTAAATTTCATCTTTATCAGTTATTTTTTTTATCAATGGCCCTACAGTTAAACCTTGAACTATTATTGAAAACACAACAATTACATAGGTAATTACTAAGAATAAATCACGTTCCATAGTTTGTGTTAAACTTAATGCTAAAGCTATTGAGATTCCACCACGTAAACCGCCCCATGTCATGATTAAATTTGTTTTACGTACAAAATTTAGTTTTTTAGCATAAATTTTAATGGGTAGTAATAGCGATATGTATCTGGCTAATAGCAAAATAGGAATCGTTAAAAATCCTGCTAAAACATATTCGACTTTAAAAGTTAACACCAACATTTCCATACCAATCATTACAAATAAAATGGTGTTTAATAAAATATCAATCAACTCCCAAAATTTGTCCACATATTGCTCTGTAAGCTCACTCATTGACGATTGTCTAATTGTATCATTTCCTACTAATAAACCAGCTGTAACCATCGCTAATGGAGCTGATAAATGAAAGTGTTGAGCGATTAGTGTACCACCCATTACAGCAGCTAAAGTCAAAATTACTTCGATGGCGTAATCATCAATGCTTTTTAATAGTCTATAAGTTAACCAACCAATAGCTAAACCAAGTCCAATACCACCACCTACTTCTACTAAAAATAATTTAGAAACATTAATAATTGAAATTTCTTGCCCTCCTTTAGCAATTTGATAAATAGTTAAAAAGATAACAACACCTACACCATCATTAAAAAGAGATTCTCCAACAATTTTGGTTTCTAATTGTTTCGGAGCTCCAACTTTTTTCATAATTCCTAATACAGCAATGGGGTCAGTTGGAGAAATGAGAGAGCCAAAGAGCAAACAATAAATAAAATCAACATTAAAACTTAACACTTTCAACAAGTAATAAACTATTATTCCCGTTAAAAACGTAGATATAAAAGTACCTAATGTGGCAAAGATTAAAATGGGTTTTCGCTGTACTTTTAATTGCTGAAAATTGGTGTGTAAAGCACCTGCAAACAACAGAAAACTCAGCATAATATCCAATAAAACGGTTTCAAAATTTATTTGAGAAATAAATTCTTTTTCCTTTAAAAGTAAAGTGTCATCAAAAAAACTTAATCCTAAA
This sequence comes from Aureibaculum luteum, assembly GCF_003449015.1. Lineage (GTDB taxonomy): Bacteria > Bacteroidota > Bacteroidia > Flavobacteriales > Flavobacteriaceae > Aureibaculum > Aureibaculum luteum. Next base: position 100,529 of record NZ_QRGD01000007.1, read on the forward strand.
ATTGCCAAGGTGAATAGAATGGTAATTAGCATTAACCCAATAGCATCAGGAAGTTTAATAAATTTTATGTTTAAATATCCAAAAAAAGCAGATAATACTATAAGAACGGTTGCTATACTAAAATAATCCATGTTTAAAGATTGTTTTTTATAGCTAAAATATAACCATAATGAATACCTTCATGAAAGTTATTAAATTCAATGGCATCTGATATTGAATTTAGAGTTACGTTAGCACTTGTGGTATATGAAGTAAAAGATTTAAACATACCGCTTTTATAATCAGTTTCAAATTGATCTACTAACTGAAGTAATTGCGATTTTATAAATTCTAATTCTTGTGCTGTCATATCATTTTCAGGTACCGTACCCTTACGATATTTCTCAATAATTTTATCAGAAATATACATTGGTAATCCAGAAAATTTATAACAGAGTATCTGTTGTGTAACTAATAAATGACCAATATTCCAAGCTATATTATTATTAAACCCTGCGTGTATTTTATTGAGTTGTTCCAATGAGTAATTATCAATTAATTTTAAAATTAATAATCTATTTGCCTTTAAAATATCAAATTGTTTCTCCATATTTTTTAATTTAGCGTGAAATTAAAGTTTTAAATTTTAAATCTGATAGAATGAAAAAAATATATTTTTTAAAAACTTGTGATACCTGCAGAAGAATTTTGAAAGAAATTAATACTGATGATTTTATGCTTCAAGAAATTAAGACAACACCAGTAATTGTTAGTCAATTGGAAGAAATGTATGTTATGACTAATAGTTATGAAGCACTATTTAATAAGCGGGCAAAAAAATATACAGCAATGGATTTAAAAAACCAAAGCTTGACTGAGGAAGACTATAAACAACTTATTTTAGAGGAGTATACCTTTTTAAAACGCCCCGTTATTATTGTAGGCGATAAAATTTTTGTTGGAAATGCAAAAAAAACAATTGCAGCATTAAAAGCATTGTTAGGTTAGTTTTTCACATACTAATAGAAACGTTAAAAGGAAGGGAAAATAAATATATTAAAGAAATTTTGAATAACTTAGGAGTGAAATTTGGGGTACATAACTTCTTAGGAGATGAAAATTTACATTTTAATTCTATTTTCTTTAGTTCTTAGTATTTCTTATGCTCAAAAAGAGAAGAATTCAGATATAAAAGTTGGCGACGGTATTTTTAATGCTAATTTCATTTCAACCACAAAAATTACGGACCAATTATTTATAGAAAATGGCATTAGTGTTGGGTATAATTTTGACGCCATGAGCTTTGAGTTACCCGTCCATTTTAAGTATAAAATCAATCAAAAATTAAGTGTTTTTGCAGGGCCAAGCGTTTATGCTACACGTAATATTTACCGTTATGGTAACTTATTAAATTCGACTGGTCTTGGATCTTCTGCAGAAATAGGTTTACAATATGATTTTACCGAAAATGCATATGCTAATTTTTTTTATAGACATAATTTTAACGCAGCGGAAAATAGCAATTTAGGCCTTAACAATATGATTAACAGTGTCAATTTTAAATTTGGCTATCGATTTTGATGAGATATTAATCTAATTTCAATCTCTACTAATTATTCTATTTTTTTGCGTACAACATAGGATTTAAATCATCGTCATTGTACATTTTCATCTGTTTGTAGACTTTCATGTATTTTTTTCCTAGTGATATATCATTCAGTAACTCGTCAATTGCAGTGGTTAAATCAACGCGTTGTTCCGAAAGAATATCTAACTTTAATTGACAATTTACTCTATGTTCTTCAGAAGCAGAGGCTCTATTCGCTTCTTCTTGCATGTGATAAATTTTTAATGCTAATATCGATAACCTATCGATTGCCCAAGCCGGACTTTCTGTGTTAATGGTTGCTTGTGGTTCAATTGTAATATTTTTAAATTTATCAAAGTAATAACCATCAATATATTCAACCATATTGGTTCTATCTTGATTTGAAGCATCAATTTTTCGTTTCAAAGTCAATGCTTCTTCAGGATTAATATCTGGTAAACGTATTATATCTTCATAATGCCATTGTACCGTGTCAATCCAACATTTTCTATACAGTAAATGTTCTAAAGTATTTTTATTAAAGGGGTTTTCAAAAGATTGATCAACGGAATCTTTTAAGTGATATTTTTTAATAACACTGTCAAATAAATTGTTAAATTTTGATGCTTGCATTTTTTACGAAAATTTTCTTTCAATAATATTAATTAATCTCGCTTCATACTCTTCCTTTCCAGCCCAATTATAATCTGGTTTAATTTGATTATAAATAAAATCTTTGGCCTCTTTTTCAGTCTTTAAGGTATTTAACTGAGATAAAACTCTATTAAAATCGGCTTGACTAAAATTAAATAAATTCTTTACAAAAGCGATTCTATCATTTAAACCTATCTGGATGGTCTGATTAAACATCTTATCATTCAATGTTTTTTTCTCGGCAGGTCTGTCATCGTCGTCAAAAAGTGTAGATGTTTTGTCTGCAGAAATAGAATCTCTAAACTCTTCTTTCGAACTTATTTGATTAGCTTTTAATTCTCTAATGTCAATTCTAACCTTGTCAAATGTAGGTTCAAACATGCTTTTTTCTTCAACCTCTCTTTTTGGAGTAACTGGTTTCTCTTTTATTTTTACAGATGTTTCAACTTTATGAACTACTGGAGTTATAATCCTTTGATTTTCAATTTTAGTCTGAACTTCTTTAATTAGTTCTTCTTTTGTTTTTTTAAGATTTGGAGTTGTAACAATGTAATCATCTACAAATGATAATACACAAAGTTTTTCATAAACTAATCTTGCCTTCTCTTTTAAAGCCAAAACATCATCTTTATTTTTCATTTGTAAAATACTATGAGCTAGGCTCACTAGCTCCGCTTCCAGTTTTTTGTGCATAAAATGATAATTTTATTTATGTTGTAGGACTAATTTTTAATAGATTTGTTATGATTCTATAATCACAAAACATATTACTAATATTACAACGCTTAAAATTACAAAATGTTTCTCGAAAATACAGTAAATCAGGCAGAACAATTTGGTTGGATAGAGGTAATCTGCGGTTCAATGTTTTCTGGTAAAACGGAAGAATTAATACGTCGACTAAAAAGAGCTCAATTTGCGAAACAAAAAGTTGAGATCTTTAAGCCAGAAATTGATACACGTTATGATGATGAAAATGTTGTTTCTCATGATGCTAATGAATTCCGTTCCACCCCAGTACCAGCAGCAGCAAACATAAGAATTTTAGCGAATGATGTCGATGTAGTAGGTATAGATGAAGCCCAGTTTTTTGATGATGAAATTGTAGCTGTTTGTAATGACTTGGCAAACAGAGGTGTTAGAGTTATAGTAGCAGGGTTAGATATGGATTTTAAAGGGAATCCGTTTGGACCCATGCCCGCATTGATGGCTACTGCTGAATATGTTACTAAAGTACATGCCGTTTGCACTAAAACTGGAAATTTAGCACATTATAGTCATAGAAAAATAAAGAATGATAATTTGGTGTTTCTAGGTGAAACGGAAGAGTATGAACCCTTAAGTAGAGCTGCCTATTATAAAGAAATATTGCGAGAAAAATTAAAGCATGTAGAGGTTAAAGATGCTGAAAAAATTACACCTAAATCAAAATTGTAAATGACTAAAACGGCCGAAACGGTTTTAGAAATTGATCTAAATGCACTTCAGCATAATTTTGAATACATAAAGTCAAAATTAAAGGCTAATACAAAAACTTTAGCGGTTGTAAAGGCTTATGGATATGGATCAGACGCATGTGTCATTGCGAAACATTTAGAAAAACTAAATGTAGATTACTTTGCGGTAGCTTATGTTGATGAAGGCGTTGCATTACGTGAAGCTGGTGTTAAAACTCCAATTTTAGTTTTGCATCCGCAAATTGTTCATTTTAACCTTTTAATTGAGCATTGCTTAGAACCTAATTTATATAGTGAAAGGGTATTAAAAGCTTTTATTGACTTGACGGAATCTGAAAATCAAAAAGAGTATCCCATACACCTTAAATTTAATACCGGTTTAAATAGATTGGGTTTTAAAATAGAAGATGTTGATACAATTGATGATTATTTAAAAAAAACAAAATCAATAAAAATAGCATCTATATTCTCCCATCTTGTAGCCAGTGAAGATTTAAATGAAAGAGAATTTTCAGAGAACCAAATTAATAGTTTTAACAAAATTATTGATAAATTTAAATCAAAACTAAACTATCAACCCATATATCATATGGCTAATACTTCAGGGATATTAAATTATCCCAATGCTCATTTTGATATGGTTAGGATAGGAATCAGCCTTTATGGATTTGGTAATGACCAAAAATATACGGAACAATTAAGGAATGTAGCTTCATTAAAATCTATCATATCTCAGATTTATACTATTAACAAAGGAGAATCGGTCGGGTATAATAGAGGTTTTACTGCTGATAAAAAAATTATAACAGCAACCATACCCATAGGCCATGCTGACGGTATCCATAGATCTTTCGGTAAAGGCAAAGGGTATGTAACTATAAACGGATCTAAGGCTCCCATAGTTGGTAATGTTTGTATGGATATGGTAATGGTTGATGTTACGGATATTAATTGTAAAGAAGGAGATGAGGTGATTGTTTTTAATAATCAACAGACAATAATTGATTTAGCATCCGCTATTGATACAATTCCTTATGAAATTATAACAGCAATTTCACAACGTATAAAAAGAATTGTTAAGTAAATGTTAAATTTTTGTATATTTACGACCTATTAACCTATTAAATAAAACTAAAATGTTAAAAGAATTTAAGAATTTTATTATGTCAGGCAATGTTATAGACTTTGCCGTTGCTGTTATTTTGGCTGGTGCCGTTGGTCTTATGGTAAACGGATTTGTCAATGATATTGTTATGCCTGTTGTTGGCCATTTTGCTGGAGGTATGGACTTTGCTAGTTTGAAATACGTACTATCTCCTGCAGAATTAGCTGCGGATGGTGCTGTCGTAAAAGCTGAAAATGCTGTACGATGGGGAGCATGGATCAATACTATTATTAATTTAATTATTGTTGGTTTTGTATTGTTCATGATAGTAAAAGCTTACAATAAAACTAAGAAACCAGTTGAAGCTGCTGCACCAGCAGGACCTTCTCAAGAAGATTTATTAGCTGAAATTAGAGATTTATTGAAAAAATAATTTTCGAAAACCAAAATCAATTGACCTAAAAAACCCGAGTTGAAAAACTCGGGTTTTTTGTTTTTTAGAAATAAAACGATTTATTGTTTATGTTTCTTTGAGTGATACACTTCTGCAATTGTAGGATTCTCATATGCTGTTTCAAGTAATATCAGTTCATCATCAACAGTTACATTACCTTTTTTTAGTACTTTAAAATAGACACCACATTTAGTAGAATTCCAGAACTGTTTAACAATTGATTGGTCATTAAATCGAATACCTAACTTATAACATGGCTCTCTAGGTTTGGTAACTTGAATTTTGACCTCACCTAATTGATAAATTTCACCCACATGTATTTTGGTTTCTTCTAACTGATTGAATGTTATGTTTTCGCCAAAAATGCCGTATTGCCAATCTAAATTAGGGTGTAGTTCTTTAAAATAATGATAATGATTTTCTCCATAGGCATAAACCGCCTTATCAATACCGCCATGGTGTTTCCTGTCTACAATAGCATCATTTTTTACAAACTCTGTATCTAAATAAATTGCTTCTTGCACAGGTGACTTAAAGATGCCCGTTTCAACAATTTTATTTCGCCATTGAATAGTTCTTTTTTCACCGATATTAAGAGATATAATTTTCATTGATTTTAAGTATTAGTGTGTTAATGAAAAATAAGTGAAAGAGTGATTTTTTTTGTGTTTAGGAGCTTTAAGATTGTACTCTTTTTGCTGTTAACTTATCTGCTATTTTTCGGTCATTTGATAATCTTGGTATTTTATTTTGTCCACCTAATTTACCTATAGATTTCATATAATCTTGAAAACCGTCTTTTTTTATTTTGGTTACTTTAAGTGTCTGTAGAATATTTCCGACAATTAAATCGTAATAATACGAGTTTTGTTCTTGCATTTCACGGTCGATTTTACTGATAAAATCGGTCATATCAGCGGGCTCTTTTTCAAATTCAATAAACCATTCGTGATAAGGTAGTCCACTATCTGGATTGGTTTGTGGAGCAACGGTAAATTCGTTTACTGATATGCCTGTTCCTTCTGTAGCCGCTTTTAAAGCATGTTCAACCTCCTTTGCAATAACATGCTCACCAAATGCAGAAATAAAGTGTTTTATTCTTCCAGAAACTATAATTCTGTATGGTTTTAACGAGGTAAATTGAACGGTATCTCCAATATTGTATGCCCAAAGACCGGCGTTAGTTGAAATTATCATTACATAATTTACTCCCAGTTCTACATCAGAGACAGTAATTCTCTCCGGGTTTTCATCAAAGAAATCATCTGTTTTTATAAACTCATAGAAAATGCCACCGTTCAATAGGAGTAGCATTCCCTTTTCATTTTGTTTGTCTTGATAGGCAAAAAAACCTTCTGAAGCAGGGAAAAGTTCAATAGAATCAACTTTTTTACCTATCATTTTCTCAAACTTATTCCGATAGGGCTCATAATTTACACCACCATAAACGAATAAATTAAAATTTGGGAAAATTTCGCTAATACTTTTACCTGATTTTGCTGTTAATTTTTCAAAATACATCTGTACCCAAGAAGGAATTCCACTAATTAAAGTCATATCTTCTTGTATTGTTTCTTCAACGATGGCATCTACCTTAGTCTCCCAGTCATCAATACAGTTGGTTTCCCAACTTGGCATTCTGTTTTTTTGTAAGTAATTAGGCACAAAATGTGCAACAATGCCTGATAGTCGACCTGTTTTTATACTTTTTTTTTCATCAATTATGGGGCTGCCTTGAAGAAATATCATTTTACCATTAACAAAATCAGCATTACCAGTGTCAGCGATATACATTAATAAAGCATTGCGGGCCGCTTTTATATGAAAAGGCATTGATTCTTTGGTGAGAGGAATGTATTTAGCACCAGAGGTAGTTCCAGAAGTTTTCGCAAAATAGAGTGGTTTACCCCGCCATAATACATCAGATTTACCTTGTAGAATTTGTTCAACATATGGTTTTAAATCTTCATAATCTCTAATGGGAACATTCGCTTTAAAATCTTGATAAGAATTAATATTCTCAAAGTTATGATCTTTACCAAATGCGGTGTTTTTTGCTTGAGCAATTAGTTTTTTAAAGACTTTTTCTTGCGTCTTTTTGGGTTTTGCAGCCCATTTGTAGACCCGATTTTGGATCCGTTTAGCAATAGGTTTCGCTAAAATAGATTTGACATTCATTATTTAAAATCTATAAAGTTTAGGGGATTTACAGGAAAACCATCATTCCATAGCTCAAAATGTAGGTGAGGGCCAGTTGAAAGCTCGCCAGTTGAACCTGCATTAGCAATTGCTTCACCGGTCTTTACAATATCACCTTGCTCTTTATGTATAGATGAATTGTGTTTGTATACAGATAAAAATCCCTTTGCATGTTCTAAAATAATAACAAACCCAGTTTCTGCTGTAAACCCAGTAAAAATTACGGTGCCATCAGCCACAGCTTTTACCGGAGAATCTTTTTCTACGGCAATATCTATTGCATAATGTTTTTCTTTGGGATTAAAAACATCCGTTATTTTACCTGAAATAGGAGCAAAGAATACCAAATCTGTTTTTTTGGTAGCTTTTTCAAAAACACTAAACCGATCTTCACGTTCAACTTCTTCTCTAAATATAGAATCTAAAGGTGAAATTTTGGAATCTAAATTAACATCTTCAATACGAAGTTGTTCTTCAATAGAATCTCTATTTACAGCAATATCTTTAACTTTACCAGTGAGTACTTGTTGAATATTGTGTAAATACAAATCATTTACGGCTAGTTTTTGCTGTAAAGAATCCACTTTATAAACCAAATCAGTTGCTTTTCTTTTTAAAGCTGTAGAAGAATAACCAGGAATGTATTCTTTTAGCGGAGTAAAGGCAATTAAAAAAATGGTAGAACCAATTAAAATAACTGAAAATAAAGAGCTTAATATTAAAACATTAAGCCTGTTGAGTTTAAAAGAAAAACGTTCTTCAAAAGTATCTTCATTTAATACCACAAAACGGTATTTAAACGTAAGTTTCTCTTTAATTTTTGCTTTATTTTCCTTTTTTTTTGCCATTAGTTAGTAACAAATATACAACGGTTTTTTGATTTTAAAATGGTTTATAAAACCGCAAAATTATATATTTTCATAATTCATCTAGTATTACTTGTAAAAGTTCATTTCATCAATATACTGCCAAACTTTACAAGGTAATAGCGGTTGTATATTTTTCTGATTGGCAATAGCTTTACGAATAAACGTAGAGGATATTTCCATAATCGGAGCATCTACAGGATGAATCTTTGGGTGATTATCAAATCTAGTTATAGGTTTTTCACCAGAATAAATTCTAGGGTATACGTAAATATTGTATCCTTCTAGAATTACCTCATAATTTTTCCATTTATGGAAAGAAGCCAAATTATCTTCACCCATAATCAAGTTAAACTGATGTTGCGGGTGTTTTTCTGCCAAATAAACAAGCGTATTGATGGTGTAATTGGGCTGAGGTAAGTCAAACTCAATCTTTGAAGGTCTCAATTTTGGATAGTCTTCCGTAGCAAGGTTTACCAATTGATACCGATGGTTATCTGACAATAAGGTCGATTTTTTTTTAAATGGAGAATGTGGTGTTATCACCATCCAAATTTCGTCTAATTCAGAAAACTCAACCATATGGTTGGCAATGGCCAAATGTCCTACATGAATAGGGTTAAAAGTCCCAAAGTACAAGCCAATTTTCATTTAATTACATTTTTAGCTCCCACAAATTCAGCAACCAACTCTTCGGCTTCATTTAAGGCAACTGCTAAATCGTAATTTTTTATAATTTTATCAAATTGTGGAGCAGTAGCCAGTTCAACTGAAGCTTTTGCAATACGCATATTAATGCGATCTTCACTTTCCGTTTTCCGTTTTTTTAATCTAATTTTCAATTCGTCAACACTTGGTGGTTTTACAAAAACGGCCAACGTTTCTTTAGGAAATTTCTTTTTTATCCTTAATCCACCAGCAACATCAATATCGAAAATTACATGTTTTCCTAATGCCCAAATTCGTTCTACCTCACTTTTTAATGTACCATAAAAATTATCTCTATAGACTTCTTCCCATTCTAAAAAGTCATCATTTTTAATATGATTTTTAAAACCTTTTGTACTAATAAAATAATAATCAGAACCATTAATTTCTTCACCACGAGGTTCACGGGAAGTAGCCGAAATAGAAAATTCTAAATTCAGGTTTTTTAGCCCCAACAAATGTCTTACAATTGTAGTTTTTCCCGATCCTGATGGTGCAGAAAACACAATGAGTTTACCTTTTTGTTGATTAGATATTTTACTTGAAGACATATATTTCTTTACCTTTTTAGAAACACTAATAAATACTTAGCAGTGTTTAATTATTTAATTGAGTTAATAATTAGCGTTAACTACCAGTCTGTTATGTTAAAATAATACTGATTGGTATGTATTTTATAGCGTTTGATTATAAAACATTTAGTAACTGTTCCTTTATTTTTTCTAATTCATCCTTCATTTGTACCACAACTTTTTGCATTGGAGCAAAATTAGATTTAGAACCTGTTGTGTTTATTTCTCTACCAATTTCTTGGCAAATAAAACCTAGCTTTTTACCATTAGATTCTTCACTAAGTAATGCTTGTAAAAAATAATCTAAGTGATTTTTTAAACGAACTTTTTCTTCTGTAATATCTAATTTTTCTAGATAATAAATTAGTTCTTGTTCAAACCTGTTTTCGTCTACATTTTGCACTAAATCAGACACTGCTTTTTCAATACGTTCTCGAACTTGAGCCAAGCGTTGAATATCTAAATCAACAACTTCGGCAGATAGTTTTTGAATGTTTTTTATACGTGTAGTAAAATCATGTGCTAAGACAGCACCTTCATCGGCTCTATAAACCAATACCTCATCAATGGCTTCATCAATGGTTTTTTCAATCTCTGTCCACTCTGTTTCATCAAACTCTTCACGGTTTGTTTTTAATACATCGGGTAATCGCATAGCTATTTCTAATAAACTTTCAGAAGCCACTTCTGTAATACTTCTTAATTGGTCTATATAGCTGTTAACAACTTCTTGGTTAATTGTTGAGGTTGTTTCGCTACCCGTACTTTCAATATAAATTGAAAAATCTACTTTACCTCTAAATAATTGTTGTGAAAGTTTACTTCTAATTTCGAGTTCTTTTTCTCGGTACATTGACGGTACTCTAACGTTTAAATCTAAGTTTTTGCTATTTAACGTTTTAATTTCAACGGTAACTTTTTTTTGAGATAGTTCAGTTACGGCTTTACCGTATCCTGTCATAGATTGTATCATATAATATGGGTAAGTTTCACGCAAATTTACGTAAAATATGTTAACAGGCTTCTATTGTTTAGCTCTGTTAACTGAGGTTACCATATAAACTCCCACAAAAATTAAAAGGGTTGCTAAAATTTTAACGCTGCTTAGCGTATCACTTTTAGTAAGAAGGGCGTAAGCAGTTGCTATTACAGGTTGTAAATAAACGAAGGCACTTAATGTTGTGGGTTTTAACTTGGTTAACGCAAATAAGTTTATCAAATAAGCAAAGAAGGTGGTAAAAACAATTACAAAACCAATATTGTAATATATTGATGTTGGAATATTATTCCATTGTATGTCTATCACTTCGCTAATTCCGAAAGGAATAACTAAGAGAAGACCAAAGAGATATAGCCATTTTATAAAAGTTAAAGGATTGTATTTAACAGTGAGTTTTTTAACAATTATTAGATATAAACCGTACGAAGATGCGTTTATAAAAATGAAAAGATTACCTAAAATTGGATGATCACCAGGTACAGCACTTTTACCATAAACTATTAAAATAATTGCTCCCGTTAAACCTATTAGAATACCAACAACTTTTGGAATAGTTATTTTTTCTTTTAAAATAATTGCTGAAAGTAGTAATACTATAATGGGTGTAGAAACCATGATAGCCGATGCATTTATTGGACTAGTCATACTTAAACCTTTAAAAAAAGCAAGCATATTGATACAGACTCCAAATAGTGCAGCCAAAAATATTCTCAAAAAATCAGCCTTGTCTATTCTTTCGCTAGTGGTAAACAAACTTAAAATCCAAAATAGTATTGTAGCACCTAATACACGTATTACAATAAAACCAAATGGTTTTATGTACATTGGCATAACATCTTTTGCTACCGTATAATTTATACCATAAATTAGAGCAACAATAAAAGCGGCAATATAAGCTCTTGTTTTATTATGCATAGCTTCATTCAAAAAAGAAAAAGTAACGATTTGAATTTCTCAAATCATTACTTTTTAATACAATTAATTTATTTTTATTTACTAATTATTTAGCAGCATCGTAACGTCTTTCAACTTCATTCCAGTTGATTACATTAAAAAATGCATTGATATAATCAGGTCTTCTGTTTTGATAGTTTAAGTAATAAGCATGTTCCCAAACATCGAGACCTAAAATAGGTGTACCTCCACAACTTACATCTGGCATCAATGGGTTATCTTGATTTGGTGTTGAACAGATTTCAACCTTACCACCTTTATGAACACATAGCCAAGCCCATCCTGAACCAAACCGTGTTGCAGCAGCTTTTGCAAAAGCATCTTTAAAAGCATCAACAGTTCCATATGCAGATTCGATAGCTTCTTTTAATGGACCTGATAAACGTCCTTTACCTTCAGGATTCATAACCTCCCAGAATAAACTGTGGTTATAAAACCCACCGCCATTATTTCTAACAGCTGCATTACTCATATCTAAATTTGTTAAAATATCTTCAATAGATTTTCCGTCTAAGTCAGTGCCTTTAATTGCATTGTTTAGATTGTTTGTATATCCTGCATGATGCTTGGTGTAATGTATTTCCATAGTACGTGCATCAATATTTGGTTCTAACGCATCATATGCGTATGGTAATTTTGGTAATTCAAAAGCCATGATTTTATATTTTTTTATGATTAAACTCTTTTTGTGAATTGAATTTTCAATTCTGAATTTCAAATATAAAAATTTTGAGACTAATAGTCGGTTGAATCGTATAGAATGTTTTTATTTAACGATAGATTAAGATTATGTTGATTACTACCGAACTCTTAATTGTTGTAGTGCTTTATTCACTGAGTTGTAAGTAATATGTTGGTTGTTTAATGAGTTTACAAGCATCATTTTCTCATCTTTGGTTGCCTCCAATTGATTTAAAATATTATTCAAGTGCATTTTCATGTGACCTTTCTGAATGCCAGTAGTGGTTAAGGCTTTTAAGGCTGCAAAATTTTGAGCCAATCCTGCAACGGCAATAATCATCATCAATTCTTTAGCGGAAGGGTTTTGCAGTAAGTTTAAAGATAGTTTTGATAACGGATGTAAATTAGTTAACCCACCAACGGTACCTAATGCTAATGGAATTTCTATCCAAAATTTAAAAACACCATCATTGATTGTACATTGACTTAGGCTTTTATATTTACCACTTTTTGCTGCATAAGCATGCACACCTGCTTCAACAGCTCTAAAGTCATTTCCAGTAGCGATAACAACGGCATCAATACCATTCATAATTCCTTTGTTATGTGTAACTGCTCTATAAGGTTCAACTTGGGCAATTTGTAATGCCTGATAGAATTTTTTGGCAAACTCCATCCCGTTTTCACCTAAATCGTCAATGTCACAGCTTACTTCAGCTTTGACCAAACAATCTGGAATATAATTTGACAAAATACTCATCACTATTTCTACATCATCTTTTCTGAAAGTATTGGCAATCGTTTCTAAGCAAGAATTAATAAAATTGGCTCCCATACTATCTTTTGTTTCGAAAGTAACATGGAGTTGGTAGTAATTATCTAAATCAGATGTTTTATCTCTAAGTTCAATATCTAAAATTCCACCACCGCGTTTACGCATGTTTTTTGTGATGGATTCCGTAGCTTTTAACAACGTTGGTTTTATAGCATTGAAATATGTTTCTAAATTTAGATACGCACCAGCATACATAAAATGTACTTGGCCGATTTTTGTGGTTGACAAAACTTCAGCTTTAAACCCACCTCTTTTACTCCAAAACTTTGCCACTAATGATGCTGCTGCTACAACTGAGCTCTCTTCAATGACCATAGGTATAACATAGGCCTTATTGTTTATTGTAAAATTGGGGGCTACGGCGAAGGGTAAATAGTAATTTGAGATGGAATTCTCAATGAATTCATCATGTAATTGTTGTAATTTTTTATTTGGATTGAGGTATTGGTTTAAAACAGAATGTGACTCTGGAAAGTCAGATAAAAAATTATTTATAAGCCAGGTTGTTTTTTCTTCTTTATCGAGTTTAGAAAACCCCGTTATAGTCTTAGACATCTATAATTTGCATTTAGTTCTGTGGTAAAGATACTATTCAAACTTAAATTATCAGTTTTTTACACCAATTTTCGACTTAATTTCCGTAAACTTGAAACACTTTTTAAAATGTCTATTTAATCAATATTTAAAGTAAACCCAATTAATTATGTCAGATATTAGCAATGAACCCTTTGAAAAACAAACGTTAGGTCATCCTACAGGGTTATTTTATTTATTTTTTGCCGAAATGTGGGAGCGTTTTAGTTTCTATGGAATGAGGGCATTGTTAATGCTCTATATGACGAAAGAAATATTTAAAGCATTATCCGAAAAAGATATAGCAGCAGCGGCCGTTTATGCTTCTTATGGTTCATTAGTTTACGCGTCAACAGTAATTGGAGGTAGAGTTTCTGATAAAATATTAGGAATGCGAAGTTCTATTTTTTTAGGCGGAATTTTAATGTCAATTGGCCATTTTGTATTGGCCATAGAAAATGATGTTGCCTTCTTTTTAGCATTGGCATTTATAGTTGTTGGTAATGGGTTTTTTAAACCAAATATTTCCACCTTCGTAGGTTCCTTATACAAGGATGGTGACAGAAGAAAAGATTCTGGATTTACTATCTTTTATATGGGAATAAATATTGGAGGTTTTGCAGCTCCTTTAATTTGTGGATGGTTAGCTGTAAAATATGGTTGGCATTATGGATTTGGATTAGCTGGTATAGGAATGTTAACTGGTTTAGTTTTCTTTTGGAGTGGTATAAAAAAGAATGTATTTGGAGATAAAGGATTGCCTCCAAGTAAGGAAATTTATGAAAAGCCTATTTTAAGTATACCACAAAAAATATTCGTACCAATTGTTGCTGTTTTATTTGTTCCTGTAATAGCTTCATTATTGGCTTCTTATCAATCTCTTGGAGTAAAAGGAACCTTTTTAGGAGATAAGAATTATGTAAATATTCTTTTCTATTTAATTGGCATTGGTGTCGTTATTTTCTTAACAAAAATAATTTTTGAGTCAAAACCTGAAGATCGTAAAAAGCTTTTTATGGCTGTGTTGATAACATTTTTTATGACTTTGTTTTGGGGTTTTCATGAATTGTCAGGTAGTGTAATTACCTTGTTTGCTGATAGAAATGTAAACTTGGATGGTATTATGAATCCTGCTCAAACAAACTCACTAAATTCATTAGTAATAATTGTATTGTCTATACCTATTTCATTACTCTGGGCTTATTTATCTAAACGTAATTTAAATCCGAGAACACCTTATAAATTTGGACTAGGGCTTGTTTTGGCTGGCTTGAGTTTTTATATTTTATCATTAAGTAAAGGAAGTGCTGACGAAAATGGAATGGTGCCTTTTGCTTTTCTTTTTATTATGTATTTTATTTTGTCGATAGGTGAGCTCTTTATGTCACCTGTGGGTTTATCAAAAATAACTGATTTATCTCCGAAAAGAATTGTTGCTTTTATGATGGGAATTTGGTTTTTGTCATCAGCCTATGCCTTTCAAATAGTAGGTTTTATATCTAAGCAACTTGCTATTGAAAGTACTGACGTTAACGTAGGTGGTTTAGAAACATTAAGCGTTTATACAGATGGATTTGCATTAATTTCTCAATATGCTCTTGGTGCAGGCGTAGTTGTATTACTTTTTTCTCCATTAATGAAGAAATTAATGGGTAATGTGCATTAACAATAAAAAGAATTTCCTTTATTTTTGTATTAAAATAATACTACCATGAACACCGATATTGAAAACCTATTTAAAGACAAAGTTATTGGCCAACCGGCTGGACTATTTGTAATATTTTTTACAGAAATGTGGGAACGCTTTTCTTTCTATGGTATGAAAATATTATTGATATTATTTTTAACGGCTCCTTTATTAAGTGACCATCCTGGATGGGAATGGTCAAGAGAAAATTCACTATCACTAATAGGAACTTACGCATCATTATTATACTTAACTCCAATTCTTGGAGGATGGATAGCAGATAAAATAACTGGTTACAAATGGGCAGTAATCATTGGCTGTTTTATTATGATGCTTGGTCATGCTTTTATGGTTTTTGAGACCACTTGGTCATTATATTTGGGTTTAGCCTTGTTAGTCATTGGTACTGGTTTTTTTAAGCCTAATATGACTTCAATGATATCTGAAATGTATAAAGGAAAGGAATCCAAAAAAGATGGAGCTTATACAATATATTACATGGGTGTAAACGCTGGTGCATTCTTTGGAATGATGTTATGTGGGTATTTAGCTGAGAACCTTGGCTGGAGTTATGGATTTGGATTGGCGGGAATTTTTATGCTGGGTGGGCTAATACAATTTTGGTTAGCCAAAGATTTGTTCGGTATGATAGGTGAACGACCTTCAAAAATTCACGAAGTAGAATTGCCTCAAAATATTAATGAAGAAGGTCCAAAGGAACATGATTTAACTGAGGTTGTAGAAAAGTTGAATCCTTTTACTTTAATAGATAAAATATTGATTATTTTGTCTACAATTGGAGGAGTTCTTTATCTGTTCAATGACCCCATGTCAAAAATTGGAAATATTAATTTATTAAACTTTAATGTAGGTAGTTTAGATGGTTCTAACTTTACTATTATATTGGCATTAGTATTATTTTTATTTTTAATTACAACACGAATTTTAAGGTATAATTCAATAGTAAGAGATAAAATTATTGCGGTGTCTATTTTTGGAATTTTTACGGTATTTTTCTTTGCCGCTTTTGAACAGTCTTTAGGGTCTATGACATTATTTGCTAGAGATTACACAGATAGAGTTTTAGTAGGCTCGGCTGCAACGATATTTAAAGTTATAGATACAATTCTTACTATTGTACCATTAGCTATTATCACTTGGGTATTGTATTTATTATTTAAAAAGACATTTTCAAAAATTCCATATTCCAATATAATTTTAGGTCTCACTTTTGCATTTCTTTGGTACGTTGTTTATTATAAAGTTAGTAATGAATTTAGTAAAGATGTAACTGAAGTTGGAGCTTCTTGGTTTGGAATTTTGAATTCATTTTTTATAATAACTTTAGCTCCTCTTTTTTCAAAATGGTGGGAAAGTAAATACAACCCGAGTGTCGCAATGAAATATGGAATTGGACTGGTTTTACTTGGTTTAGGATTTGGTATTTTGGTGTTTGGTACCATGGGAATACCACAAGGTGCCAAAACAGCATCAGTAAGCATGGTGTTTTTAATTTTAGCGTTCTTATTCCATACTATGGGTGAACTTTGTATCTCACCAGTAGGTCTTTCTTATTTGAGTAAATTGGTTCCAGGACGTATGATTGGATTTATGTTTGGTATTTGGTACTTAGCGATTGCCATTGGTAATAAAGCAGCTGGTTCAATGGGAGGAATGATTGATAAAATTACGGCAGAATATTCATTAAGTACATTCTTTTTAATATTTACACTTATCCCTGTCGGAATAGGTCTCATTTCAATGCTATTAAACCCGGTGCTTAAAAAATTAATGCACGGAGTCAAATAAAATAAAGTATTGAATACACCGTTTTGTAATTTAGGCATATTGTTTGCGTCTTATTTATCAAAATATAAAACATCAGCATGAAAAAACTTGTATTACTATTAGCAATTTTATCGTACTCCTTTAATGGAATGGCACAAGAAAAAGGTGAAATTAATTGGATGACTATTGAAGAAGCTGTTGCCGCTCAAGAAAAAGAACCACGTAAAATTATGATGGATATGTACACTACATGGTGTGGTCCTTGTAAAATGTTAGATAAAAATACGTTTCAAAATAAAGATGTTGCCGCTTATGTTAATGAAAACTATTATGCTGTAAAATTTAATGCTGAAGGTGGTGAAACAATTAATTTTAAAGATAAAGAATACGGAAATCCCGCATACAATGCCTCTAAAAAAGGAAGAAACAGTCAACATCAATTTGCACAGCACTTAAGGGTTCAAGCCTATCCAACAATAGTTTTTTTAGATGAAAAAGCCGAGTTAATAGCTCCAGTTACAGGTTATCACGCACCAAATCAGTTAGAAATTTTCTTAAAATTGTTTGCCACTGATAAACATAAAGATGTAACTACAAAAGAGCAGTGGGAAGCGTATCAAAAAGACTTTAACGCTGAGTTTAAGGTAGAATAACCTTACATTTCTTAAACAAATACGAATACCTTTCGGGGTAAGAAAACTTTGCTTACTTTGCAACACCTTAAAAAAGTGATGTGAACTACCTATCTGTTGAAAATATTTCTAAATCTTACGGTGAGCGAGTGCTCTTTGAAGATGTTTCTTTTGGTATTAATAAAGACCAAAAAATTGCCTTTGTTGCCAAAAATGGTACAGGTAAAACTTCCATTTTAAATATTATAACAGGTAATGATACTCCTGACACTGGTCAAGTAGTCTCTAGAAAAGATTTACGAATTGCCTATTTATCTCAAACTGATGAACTCAATGATGAGCAAACTATAGAAGAGGCTATTTTTAGTTCTGATAACCCTATTTTAAAGGTAATTCACGAATATGAAAATGCATTGAAGAATCCCGATGATTCGGAAGCATATCAAAAAGCATTTGACTTGATGGAACAACATCAAGCATGGGATTTTGAAACCCAATACAATCAAATATTATTCAAATTAAAGCTAGAAGATTTAAGTATAAAAGTCAGTAATTTATCGGGTGGACAAAGAAAAAGACTTTCATTAGCGATAATATTGATTAGTAAGCCTGATTTATTAATCTTAGATGAGCCTACAAACCATTTAGACTTGGAGATGATAGAGTGGTTAGAAAACTACTTTAAAAAGGAAAAAATCACCTTATTTATGGTAACGCATGATAGGTATTTTCTAGAACGCGTTTGTAATGAAATTATAGAGTTAGACGAAGGTCAACTTTACACATATAAAGGTAATTATTCTTATTATTTAGAAAAAAAAGAAGAACGTATTGCTATTGAGCAAACTACCGTTGGTAAAGCCAAAAACCTGTTTAAAAAGGAATTAGACTGGATGCGTCGTCAACCTAAGGCAAGAACAACCAAGTCTAAATCAAGAATTGACGACTTTTATCAAATAAAAGAAAAAGCCAGTCAACGACGAAATGATCACAAAGTCCAGTTGGAAATCAGCATGGAGCGTTTAGGGAGTAAGATTTTGGAATTACATAATATTTCTAAAGCTTTTGATGACAAAGTTGTTTTAGACAAGTTTGAATATGTTTTTAAGCGAGGAGAACGCATTGGTATTATTGGAAAGAATGGTACTGGTAAATCTACCTTTTTAAATATGATAACTGGTAAAATGCCAGTAGATTCTGGTAAAGTTATTCTAGGTGAAACTGTAAAATTTGGCTACTATACCCAATCGGGAATTCATGTTAAAGAAGGCCAAAAAGTAATTGAGGTCATTAAAGAATTTGGTGAATACATTCCGCTTGCAAAAGGACAGAAAATATCTGCTGGTGGTCTATTAGAACGTTTTTTATTCGACAGAAAGAAACAATACGATTTTGTTGAAAAACTATCTGGAGGAGAGTTAAAAAGACTTTACTTGTGTACTGTTTTAATTCAAAATCCTAATTTTTTAATTTTAGATGAACCTACCAATGATTTAGATGTATTAACTCTAAATGTCTTAGAAAGCTTTTTATTAGATTATCCTGGAAATTTATTAGTGGTTTCACACGATAGGTATTTTATGGATAAAATAGTAGATCACTTATTTGTTTTCGAAGAGGATGGTTTAATTACTGATTTTCCGGGTAATTATTCTGACTATAGAACATATGAAGATTCACAACCAAATACTGCTTCGGCGGTTGTAGTTACGGATAAAAGTACTTCGGCTAATGATAATATAAAGGCCACGTCAACTAGTAAGGAAACGTTATCGTATAACGAAAAACAAGAATTTCGAAAATTAGAAAAGGATATTTCAAAATTAGAAAAACAAAAAGAGGCGATTGAATTACAATTTTTGAACAATGAGGTAGAAAGTGATAAAATTGATGAAGTTTCTCAACAATTACAGCAAATTATTGACAGTATAGCTTCTAAAGAAGAACGTTGGTTAGAGATTTCTATGAAGATGGAATCGTAACAATCTCATCCTCTTGTAGTAATTCTAAATTGTTAAAACGTAATAATAATTGGGCTACGGCGAGCGTATCTCGCTCGCAATATTTAACAATCCGATCTAAATCATGTTCCTCATAAAAAACGTTAGCTACTTGGCTGCCGTCAATATCTTGCTTTGGTGATGGAATTCCTAAAATATTAGTTAATAAATTTAATGAAGTATAGTGTTTGTAATCGCCAAACTTCCATAATTCCAAAGTGTCTAAATGTGCAACTTCCCATGGCTTTTTACCAAATAAATTTAGCTTTGAAGGTAGAGGCACACTGTTGATAATCATACGACGTGCTATGTATGGAAAGTCAAATTCTTTTCCATTATGTGCACACAGTAAATGATGATCTTTATTGAAATGGTTATCTAGTAGCTGTTTAAAATCAATTAAGAGTTGTTTTTCATCTCCTGAAAAAGAAGTAAGTCTAAAGTTTCTATTTCCGTCTAAATCGACAAAATACCCAACAGAAATGCAGATTATTTTTCCAAATTCGGCCCAAATTCCTGCCCGGTCGTAAAAGTCTTCAACAGAAATTTCATTTTTACGCTGATATTCTGTCTTTTTAGCAAATAATTCTTTTTTTAAATCAGAAAGCTCGGCAAAAGTAGCTACTTCTGGAACCGTTTCTATATCCAGGAATAAGATATTCTCTAATTTTATTTTATTGAGCATTTTTTAGAATTGACAACTAACATTCATAAATATAGTCAATTTAAAGCAAAAAAAGTGAACTAATTAAAGTTCACTTTTAAAAATCAGGTTGTTGGGTTGCGTTATTTGACAACCAATTTGCGAATTGAAGTACTTCCTTTTTCAAATACTTTAAGAATATAAACACCAGAATCAAATTTAGAAACATTCAATTCTTTACCTCTTAGGGTAATATTTAACACTTCTTTACCTAAGATATTAAAAAGTTGGACTTTTTTGTCGGCATTATTAAAAGTGTGTATATATAATTTTCCATTAACAACAGGGTTAGGGAAAATTTTGAAATCCTTAATTTCTTTTGTTTTTTGAACAGCATTGTTTTGTGATGATTCGTTGTCATCTGCAATTTGCCCATAGAAACAAGTAGTTACCAATAATAATATTAAAAAAAAGTAATTTTTTTTCATACGTATTTAATTATTTTCGGCAAATTTGGTTGATTGCACTTAAATTGAATTAAGTGATTCAAAATTAGATAAATATTGTGTACATTTAAGTAAAATAAAACAATTGTGAATAACTTTTATGGTTGAAGTAAAAACGATCTGCTATAATTTGTGCTAATTATATCTATAACGCTCACAAATACAAGGTGTTAATATTCTTTTCAAAGCTTAATGTTAACTTAATATTACCAAGTTAAAAGATTGTTAAGTTTATAAAATTATTTTTAATCCTTAATTTTGAGGGAATTTAAAGTGTAAAATGAAGAAAAAAAATATAAAAGTACTATTGGTTGATGACGAACCTGATGTATTAGAGATAGTAGGTTATAATTTGAAAAATGAAGGTTATCAAATATTTACAGCGACCAACGGGCTGGAAGCCATAGAAAAAGCAAGAGAGATTATTCCACATTTAATTCTATTAGATGTTATGATGCCAAAAATGGATGGTGTTGAGGCTTGTCAAAAAATTAGAAAAATAGATAAACTACAAGACGTTATTGTTGCTTTTTTTACAGCAAGAGGTGAAGATTACTCGCAACTTGCAGGTTTCGATGCAGGTGCCGATGACTACATTACCAAACCCGTAAAACCAAAAGTTTTGGTGAGCAAGGTAAATTCTCTTTTAAGACGTGTAAGGCATAACGAAGAAGGAGTAAACACTATAATGACAATTGGAGACATTATCATTAATCGTGAAGAGTATTTTGTTCAAAAAGATAATACTAAAATAATACTGCCACGTAAAGAGTTTGAATTGATGGCATTATTGGCTTCTAAACCAAATAAGGTTTTTGAACGCGATGTTATTTTGAAAAACGTTTGGGGTAATGATGTAATTGTTGGAGGTAGAACTATAGATGTTCATATTAGAAGACTCAGAGAAAAAGTAGGTGAAAAGTATTTTAAAACGGTAAAAGGTGTTGGTTATAAATTTTCTACAAATTGAAGTTGAAAAAAACATATAAATTCGCTTTCAAATCTTCATTATACATTACCATTTTTGCATTTTCGGTGGCATTAATACTTACGTATGTATTAACACATCATGTTAATTATAATCTCGCGTTATTAACCGCACTTTCTATTTTTATTTTTTCGTTTGTTGTAATTCAATATAGGGTAGAGTATTTCATTTATAATAGAATTAAAAACATTTATGATGATGTTTCTGTGTCTAAAATTGAAAATTTAGATAGAGGAAGTGTTACTACCAATATGGAAACACTTTCTAAACAGGTAAAAAAGTTTGCAGAAGATAAACTCTTAGAAATTGAAATGCTTCAGATAAGAGAAGAATATAGACGAGAGTTTTTAGGTAATGTATCACATGAATTAAAAACACCCTTATTTACTGTGCAAGGCTATCTGTTAACCTTATCAGGTGGTGCTATAAACGATAAATTAATTCGAGATAAATATTTAAATAGAGCTAATATTGGATTAGAAAGATTGGTGAGCATAGTTGAGGATTTAGATATGATAAATCAACTAGAATCTGGTAATCTAAATCTATCTTTAAAGCAGTTCGATATAGTCAAATTAATTCGAAATGTGTTTGAATTACTAGATTTTCAGGCTAAAAAACGCAATATTTCTTTACAATTTGATAAAGTTTATGATACCCCTATTTTAATACAGGGAGATAGAAAAAGAATAGAACAAGTAGTCATAAATCTAATTGAAAATTCCATTAAATATGGTAAGATGAAGAGTCAAAATACAGTAAGTATTAAAAATTATTCCGATTCGCAATTTATTATCCATATAAAAGATGAAGGAGAAGGCATTCCTGAACGTAATCTATCAAGAATATTTGAACGTTTTTATAGAATTGAACAAAGTAGATCTAGAGAACAAGGTGGTTCTGGATTAGGTTTGTCTATCGTAAAACATATTATTGAAGCACATCATCAAAAAGTATTTGCAAAAAGTGAAGTAGGTAAAGGTTCCACCTTTTCATTTACTCTCGAAAAGTTTAAATAAAGCGGAAGGTATTGTTTCAGCTTCAGAAATATCTTTGAGTCCACTAAAATCAGTGACTTTATTAAGCATTTCGATTTTAAAATCGTCTTGTTTTGTATAGGGAGCTAAATTTAATTCAGCCATTCTTTCGGCTAAGTATTCTTGTTCATGTTGCCCTGGGGTAGGAATAAAAAAGGCCTTCTTATCTAATTTTGTTAAATCTAGGATAGTAGTATATCCTGATCTTGCCAAAACCACTTCACTTTCGTTTATAGCCTGCTGTAATTCGTTGCTGAGCATAAAGTTAACCATAGTTATGTTTTCTGCAATTTGCGGCAATTCAACAGTGTTAAAAACACCTCTAACAAGCAATACTTTTTTCGGATAGTTTTTTAGTTCAGAGATTAGAAGTTTTTCTAAGATGCTTCGTTGTGGTTCAGCCCCAGATAAAACAATCAATACATCATATTTTTTAGGAGATGAATTCTTTTCTAACCTACTTATCGGACCAATAAATTTGATATTTAATTTACTATTTTTTGTTGAAGATAATTTACCTGAAAGATTTGATTTAACATGGTCAGGAACCCAACATTCATCAAACTTGGCTATAATATTTTGATGTACTTTGGAAGTTATTAAAGTGGTGCTACCTGAAAGTACATTAATTTGATGTGTAATATAAATAGATGGTATTTCTGATAAACGAACTCCAAATCTATTGTCAGAAATAATACCAGATAACTCTTCCTTTTTATGAATTTTTTGAGTTGCTTTTTGTTCAGATAAACTCGCTTTTATAACACTGGGACTTCCTAACAGTAGTTGTAGTTTTTGAGTATTCCTTTTGCTGTATGTAATATTATAACTTGGTAATTCGTAAAATTTTAATTCGGGATATTCCTTTTGAAGCAATGTTAAAGCTGCACCATCACTGGCAATGATAGGTGTGAAATTTCTTTCAATTAAAGCATTAATAATTGGAATACAGCGACTTGCATGACCTAAGCCCCAATTTAAGGGTGCAACCAAAATTTTTTTTGAATGTTTTAGTGGCATAGGGTATAAGCTGATTATAGATAATTCAATAAAATAGAAATGTCACTATGAACATATTCTTAGAGTCTTATCCAATAAAAGACAGATGTTAAACAAAAATAAAATTTCTAATAAAAAATGAATTTATCGTGATTTTGATTTTAAATAATTAAATCAAGTCGAACCCAATATCTTTTCTATAATTCATGTCTTTAAAATGAATCTTATTTATACTATCGTATGATTTTTTTAGAGTTTCTTCAATTGTATCTCCCAAAGATGTTACAGCCATAACTCTTCCACCATTGGTAATGGTTTTACCATTTTTAGTTGTTGTACCCGCATGAAATACAATAGATTCAGTTACGTTTTCTAACCCAGTAATTTCTTTGCCTTTTTCATAGGCTTCAGGATAACCACCTGCAACTAACATTACTGTTGTTGCTGTTTGTGATTTTAAAGAAAATGTTTTTTCGTGCAAATTTTGGTTTGCTACACCTTCAAATAATTCTAAAAGATCAGATTCTAACCTTGGTAAAACGACTTCTGTTTCTGGATCACCCATTCTAACATTATATTCAACCACAAAAGGATCACCTTTAATATTCATTAAACCGATAAATATGAAACCGCGATAATCAATTCCGTCTTTTTGTAGTCCATTTATAGTAGGTTTCACAACGCGTTCTTCAACTTTATTTAAAAAGTCGTCACTTGCAAAAGGAACTGGTGAAATAGCACCCATACCACCAGTATTTAAACCTGTGTCTCCTTCTCCAATTCGTTTATAATCTTTAGCTGAGGGCAACACTTTATAACTTTTTCCGTCAGTCAATACAAAAACAGATAATTCTATTCCGTCTAAAAATTCCTCAATAACAACTGTATTAGAGGCTTCACCAAACTTTTGATTGGTTAGCATATCATCAAGTTCAGACTTTGCTTCTTCTAATGAATTTAAAATTAGTACACCTTTACCGCCGGCAAGTCCATCTGCTTTTAAAACGTATGGAGGACTTAAAGTTTCTAAGAAACATTTACCATCTTCTAAATTATCTTTGGTGAAAGATTGATATTTAGCAGTAGGAATACCGTGTTTTTCCATGAATATTTTAGAAAAGTCTTTACTTCCTTCAAGCATAGCCCCGTCCTTTTTAGGACCAATTACAGGTATATCTTTTAAGTCAACATCAGCTAAGAAAAAATCGTGAACTCCAGCGACTAAAGGAGCTTCTGGACCTACAATTACCATATGAATAGCTTCGGCTAAAACCAATGTTTTTACAGCATTAAAATCGGTCGGATCTATAGCAATATTTTTTGCGATAGAGTCAGTACCCGCATTACCTGGTGCAACAAAAAGCTTATTTATTTTTTTACTCTCTGAAAGTTTTAAGGCAAAAGCATGTTCTCTTCCGCCGGAACCTAAAATTAAAATATTCATTTTTTTTATTATTTTTTAATATGCCATTTGTAAAAGTACTGAAATACTGAAATAGTATGATAGGTAAACAGCTTAAAGTTTTTTAAAGATTTCTTTTTTAATACGTGAACAATCTCTACATCAGGAAAATATAATTTTTTCATGTCCTGTTGGTCCATTTTTCTGCAAATATCAACATCTTCCATGTATAAAAAGTATCTTTCATCAAATCCTTTGAGGTCAATAAATGCATCTGTCTTAAATAAGAGAAAACAGCCATGGATAAAATCGGGATTAAAAGCTTGAGATAAATCTTTGTCTCTGTATTCTCCTTTTTTAATGATTTCTGGAAAAATAGCCTTTAAAAATGGAAATCTTCTTACGATTAATTCAGATAATGTTGGGTACCTTCTACTCGTATATTGATGTTCTCCGTTAGGAAAAACTGCTTTTGGTGCGATTAGGGCTAATTTATTAATTTTTTTAAAATTATTGATGAGTTCTGGAATTAATGTTGGTTCAAAAACCACATCGGGATTTAATATTAGATGATATGTTGAATAATTTTTAATTTTGTCAAGAATTCTATTATGTCCTTTCCCAAATCCAATATTTTCTCCTACAAATAGATATTCTATATCAGGATGTTTAAATTTGTCTTTTAATACGTCTATTTTTGAATTATCTACTAAAAATAGTTTTTTCGGAAATGGCGTAGCTAAAAAACTAGCAATAGTTTTAGACAGTTCATCAAAATTTTCTTCGTACAATACAATAGTAGCGGTAATTATTTTGTTATTTAATTTAATTTTTTCTACCATTACGCTTTATTAATATGCTTTTTCTTCGCCTTTAAAAACATTTAATATTGTTTGTATAATTATTTTAATATCTAATAAAAATGACCAATTTTCTATATAGAAAATATCTAGCCTAATTCTATTTTTTATATCCGATTTCTTTCGTACCTCTCCTCTATATCCACTAACTTGAGCTAAGCCAGTAATACCTGGTTTAACCGAAAATCGTTGAACATAACTGTCTATTTCCTTTTGATATGCTATTGATAAACTGCTCATATGAGGTCTTGGTCCAACGACACTCATTTCGCCTTTTAATACATTGAAAAATTGAGGAAGTTCGTCTATACTAGTTTTTCTTAAAAAATATCCAGTACGTGTAACCCGAGCATCATTTTTAGTAGCATGGATTTTATCAGACAAATTATTTATCTTCATTGACCTAAATTTATAACAAATAAATTGCTCACCTTCCTTGCCTTCTCTTTTTTGTTTAAAAAATAATGGTCCTTTAGATTCTAATTTTACTATTACCCATAACAATGGTGTTAACCAAGACATGACTAAAATAATTATTAACAATGAAAAAATGATATCGAAAGTTCTTTTTATATAGCGATTGTCAAGAATTTCGAAAGGTAATTTCTTAACATTTAAAACCAGTAGGTTGTCATAATATTCAGCTCCTAAACTTTTGCTGTACAATTCATTTGAGTCTGGTATTAATTTAATGATAATATTATTTCTAGTAGCAAATTTGGTAAACTCTTTGACGTCATGCCTATTTAGGTTAGAAAGTGTACAGTAAATTTGATCAATATTATTAGTGAGTATATAATTGAAGCTTTCATTTAACTTGCCTAAATAAGCTTCCTTTTTATAATATTTATCCGAAAAAAACCCCATATATCGATATCCTAAACTTGATTTTTTATTGAACAATTCAATTACTCTTTTAGAAGTGTCATCATATCCTATAATAACAATCCTTCTATAATTTTTACCTCCTAATCGATATTTTTTTAGGGTATAGAATGAAATTAATTTAAATAAGCTAATACTTATAATAACTGTTGAAAGGACTAACAGTTGATTATGAACAACTACACCTTCTTTGAAAACACCGAAATAAGCAAAATAGCCTAAAAAGAATAAGGAAAACTGAATAAATAGTAACTTAAACACTCGAAATGTCTTGGTAAAACGATAGACTTGATAAAAGTTAGTATTAAAGGCAATAATTAGCCAAAAAAGAATGATGTAAGTAAGAAAATAAGGATTGAAAAATTCAGGGTCAGAAATATAGAAAATTACGCCAATGATAATGAGTATATCAATCAAGACGAATAGAGGTCTTATTAAATATGAATATCTATATTTTCTTAATGGCATTATTTATTTTCGAATTTTTTTATTTGTTTTTTTATATTAGATATAAATATTTCTTCACTAAATTTTTTAGCATGATTTCTAATCAAAATCGGATTAAAATTTTGAATTTCTTTTTCAAACAAATCTATTGTTTTTTCTACTGATTTTATATTTTGATTGTCAAAAAATAGACCAGTTGATTCTTTTATATTATTTCGATTTTCTATAATGGTTTCTAAAGCACCTCCTTTTTTAAAGGCAATCACCGGAATACCGTAAGCCATTACCTCTAAAGGAATCATTCCAAAATCTTCTTCACCGGGAAATAACAATGCTTTTGATCGTGCAAAGTAGTTTTCAATATCTTCCCAAGATAGAGTTCCCTTAAATTTTATATTGTTATTAGCTTTTTTTTCTAATTTTTCTTTTTCAGAACCATCTCCAATAATTACTATTTGTTTTCCGTTTCTGTTAAAAACATCAACCAACAAATCTATTCTTTTATAAGGTGTTATGGCTCCAAAACTTAAAAATATATCTTTTTGAGTATCTGTAGGTAATGGTTTTATAAATAAATCATCTGCTATTGGAGGATAAACTACTTCAGAATCCTTTTGATAGTATTTTTTTAAACGGTTCGCTACATTTTTTGAATTTGACAAATATAAATCTACGTTATCTATTGTTGATTTATCCCAGCTTTTGAGCCTATTAAGGAAGAAACTCATCAGAGGTCTAAGAATGGGGTTTACTGCTTTAAGATAGATTTCTTTGTGACTCCAACAATAACGCATTGGAGAGTGTACGTAACATATATGCGGTGTATTCTCGCCAATATTAATCCCTTTTGCAGGACCTGATTCGGAAGAAATTATTAAATCGTATTTGTTTTTAAGTTTTAACGATTTTATTCCTAACGGGTATAAGGGAAATATTTTTTGGTAATGTTTCCTCAAAAAGGATTTGTTTAAAATAGAAGTATAAACCGTGTGGTTTTTTAAGGATTTATCGTATTTTTTTTCGTCATAAAACAGGGTGTATATGTCAGCATCTGGATAAATTTTTAAAAGTGATTCCACCACTTTTTCACCACCTCTTTTAGTAATAAACCAGTAATGAATTATTGCAACTTTCATTTCGTTTTGGTTATAAAAAATAATGAATTAAAAAACGTAAAAAAAATAACACCTAATTGTCTATCAAAGATATTTTCTGTCAGTAATGCTAAAAATATTAATAATAAAAATATATTATATAGTAAATTGTTATTGATACTAAAGCCAAAGAAAAAGCTTATAGTTAGGGGTACCATTCCTAGAATTCCATATGCAATCCAGAGATCAATATACTGATTATGAGAATTGTATTGCGTTTGTTTAAAGTCATCATAATTATTATATGTAAATCCGTCATAGCATTCATCAAGTTTTCTTTGTACATTATTTTTACCAACCCCAATTAACCAATTATTTTTTATAACATTTATTGAGCAATATAAAATTCCATACCTAAAATTTACATGCTCACTTTGATCGTTCAGCTTTTCGGAAGGCAATTCGAATTTTGTATGTATTGCCTCAAAGATTCTTTCTTTCATAGGTGTTAATAAAACAATTATTGAAGTAAGCAGGACTAAACTAATAAATAAACTAGCAAATAGTCGTTTATTTTGAAATGATTTAAAAGCCCAATAAATAAAAACAATAATAAATGATAATAGAGCCATTCTAGCAGTAAAAAATAGCATAGAAATGAATAAAAGTATGCATATGAGGAAAATAATTGACCTGATAGCAATAGTATACTTTCTATACTCTCTTTGAATTGAATAAATTCCTATAAAAATTGAAAAAACATAAAATAAACCTAAATAGGGTAAATGAATGTTTGTTGTATCGGAAAATATATTTCTAAAAACTGGTTGGTAGTAATTATTATCATTCAACATTTTGAAAAAACCTGTTTGAAATATTTTAAACCAAGAAATCAATGCTAAAATGGTATTTGCCATAAAAAACCCTACCAACGAATAGTTTAATGTATTTTTACTAATATTTGATTTATTTAATATAATAAATAGTGGTAGAACTAAAAAAGACAGACAGGTTTCTAATTTTTTAATTAAAATTACATCTAATGTAAATAGATAGTTACCAATGTAAAAAATGTAGAGTAACGATAGAATTACAATACTAATAAGATCATTTTTTGTGACCTTTATGATGGTTTTTTCTTTAACAAATGTAGTTAAGGATAGTAAACACCAAATGGCAATACTTATACCGCTTAATTTTAAACTCATTATTGGAAATAATGATAATAAAATAAAACTATAATTATATATTTTTTTTAGACTTATCATACAAGTTCTTTTCCTAAAATAGGAAGATAATGATTTTCAATAATAAAATTTTGTGCATTTTTTGCTAAACTAGTTTTGTTTACCTTGTTTGCTAAAAGGGTATTTATTGAAGTTATAAAGTCGTTACTCGTATTTGCTAGTAAAAAGGTTTCTTTATCAATTAATCCGATTCCTTCGCTTCCAATTGTAGTTGAAACCAAAGGTAGCCCATTGATAATTGCGTTTATTGATTTTATCTTAACACCTGTACCATGGAGCATTGGATTAATAAAAGCGGATGATTTGGTATAAATATCATCTAAATTTTCTTTATTTAAGATCAGTTCTAATTGACTATGTTTTTGAAATAAATTAATAAGTTTATCTTCAGAAACACTACCTGTACTGCCTGCTATAATTAGTTTGTAATCTTGGTTTTTCTTACAAATTTCCTTGTGAACATTTTTTAAATACCACATCAGCCCTTCAATATTGTTTGGCATAAATAAAGAGCCGACAAACAATACATTTTTACCTTCTAATTTTTGAACTTTCATTCTTGATAAATTTACTGGTGCAGGTAAATGAATTCCTTTTTTATTGGAATATTCTAAAGCTTCTTTTTTAGAAATGAACCAAATTCTATTAACTGTATTATAGATGTTTTTAGAATAATTATTAAACTTTATTGCATCCGAAGTATAGTATATTTTTTTTATCAAATTGGTGGTGCTTAAGCATAAATTTTTGAAATACAAACTTTCATTATTATGAGACCGCAATATAACTTTTGTGGCTTTTAATGTTTTATTATTTAATATCTCCCCTACATATTCAGATTCTAAAATCACATAATCATAATGCTTTTTTAGTTTAAGTTCTACCAAGTTTTTTCTAGAAAGCACTTGCATAGGTTTTTTAAAAAAAAGATATTTTATTTTATTTTTACGTTTTACAAAAAAAACTTCATTAACCTTTTCATTGATAATCTTTAAATCAATTTCTGAGGGTTTCTTTTTATCAGTAAAAATGAAATCCACCGTATGCTCTTGTTTCGATATTCCTTTCAACCTCTCCCAAATGTCATATGCTCCACCATGCATTGTGGGATAAGGGGAGTAACCAGAAACTATCAAAATATTAAGCATCCTCAAGTTTTTTATTTTTTTCGATTACATCAATTATTGCTAAGAAGAACCATACTTCATATTTTATACTAAAAGTAGTATAAGTTATACTACTTAAAATTAAAAAAGCTAAAATTATTTTAACCAAGTATACACCTTTCAATTTTGATAATTGGTTATACCTTTTGATAAAAAATAGATAATAAAAGAGTAAAAAAGGGATACCAGCAAAAACTAGATGATCAAAAAAATAAGTTTTTGATGATAAAAAGTTAGAGGAATGTAAATATTGTTTTATCTCATTTAAATTAAGTTGCTGCATAATATCTAGATTAACTATAGATCGTAAATTAGAAACATAAATATCCAAATAGGCTCCGAAACCAACACCAAACGGATTCTTAATAAAAGTTTGCAAAGAAGCCAAATAGCCAGATAATCGAGTTCCGAATGTAATGCTAGTGTTAAAATGTTTGGAAATCTCTTCTTTTAATGGATTGTATATAATTGTAGCAACCATTAAGATAAATATCAATGACAAATAGAAATATTTTCTATATTTTTTGTTTTGATAAACTTGCTTTAATAACATTGGTAAAATAGCGATTAAAACTAATATCAAGTAACCTTTTGACTCACTATGAATGGTGTAATACAAAAAGAAAAAAGCTGAGGTAATAAAAACCAATAATTTATAACTTTTTTGTTTATTTAATGAATTAACCAAATACACTGGTAGTAGCGTGAAAATTATAACTATGGTTCCTGTCCAACTTGCCTCATAGGTTAATAGCCTTATTCTCCAATACTTTTCTGTGGACGCATGAAGAAAAGGTAAAAACACTTCATTTGTTTTATATACATTTACTTCAAAAATTAACAGTATTATTAAAAATAATTGAACAAAAAATATAGCTTGCAAAAGGTCATTGAAATTTAATTTATTTTTAGAAAACAGGGTGTAAATAAACTGGTAAAATATTAGGGCTATTATGGGATAAGCCAACATTTTTAGATTCTTAATTATTATATTTTCCCCCAATACATATATACTTTGATTCTTTATAATTATAACAATACTATAAATAATTGATATTATGATCAAATAGACCAAATAGACTAAATATTTTTGAGTATATTTTGAAATATCTAATTTTTTAAAAAGCAAAAGATACCCTAAAAAAAGAGGGCTTAGAAATACAATTGGTGATCTGGCTAGCTCACCAAAATAGTTTACCAAAGGAAAATCTTGGTAAATTGCTAGAATTAAAATTAGGCATAATATGAGAACTTTTATCTTCACAAGATTTATAATCTAAAAAATTGTTTCGCTTTATATAATGGATTAATTAAATTTAAGTTAGTATGTTCAAATAATATAATTAGATAATCTTTAGGTTGAAGTTTATATTTAAAGTAAACTTTCATACTCCTTAATTGTTTAATTAAAGATTTAGCTATTTTATTTTTCCCAAATTTTAAATAATGAAAAGCTTCTTCTCGTATTACTTCTGATTGGAGTTGATTCATTTTCAATTCATCCAGGTTATATTCTGCATGTCGATTTTTAATTTCTTCAATAGCTCGCACTAAATGCTCTTTGTGTTTGCTCATATCCCCACCTCCAGCATTATTATCATGTATTATCCATTCGGAAAGGCTTTTATTAATGTAACCAATTTTAAAACTTGATGCTACTATTTTAAACGACATATTAAAATCGCAACAAATAGTTTCTTCAATAAATCCACCACACTTTTCTATTATACCTTTTCTTATAAACCAAGTTTGCGGAGGGCATGGGTGTGATGCTCTGTAAAAATATTGGTTTAGTAACCAATTATTATCTAATATTTCAAAATGCTTTCCTTTTAGAGAAAATACATTTTTAGTGATTCTATTGTTTTTGTTAACATCAACATTTCCAAAGCCAAAATCACACTCTGGATGTTTGAATAGAAAATCAGCTGTGGTGGAAAGAGTATTTGGAAGCATCAAATCATCTGAATGTAGTAGATACGTATAATCTCCTTGTGATTCTTTGTAACATTTTGTCCAATTTCCCGCCATTCCTAAATTTATGGAATTATAAATTACTGTTACTTTTTTATGTTTAGAATATTCTTGTAATATTTCTATAGTTCCATCAGTAGATGAATTATCTATTACTAAAACAGAATAAGAATATTGAGAATTTTCCTTCTGTTTTAAAACAGAATCAATGCACTCAGAAATATGTTCTTTTCTATTATATACCGGTATTGCTACAGTTATTTGCATGAAGTTTCATCGCTTTTTACTTTTCTGCCTTATATAGACTTAAGGCACTGTAAAAATAAGCTATTGCACCAAAGAAATAAATAATTGAGGTCATAAAATAAAATAAGGAAATATTCCCTTTTACTATTATTACTCCAAATTGAGCCAATAGTACTATTATTAATATTGTTCTACTTATTAACTTAACCTTTTTAAAATTATTTTTCAAAGAAACCAGTATGGTTCCTGATACATGCTGTATAGCATTTCCCATTAACATTATAAATAAAGCCAAATACATTAACTGGGTAAATATATATTTTTGACCGACCCAGATATCAAAAATAAATTCTGAAAATATTATAAATACAAGAAAAATAAGCAGGTTCATAATTAGCGAGATGAGCAATGAATAATGGAATATTTTTTTCGATTTTTTTAAGTTATCTGCCAGATATGTTTTTGTCATTTCATGGATTGAAATGTCAACAATAGATCTTGAAAAAATAGATATTCCATTAAAAATTGTAATGAGCAATCCGTATTGGATAATGTTAAAGTCATCATAGAAAAATGGAATTATTATAAAGCCACTATTGTATATAATTGTTTCAAAAACCGTGAATTGAAAAAAGTTTTTAGATTGTTCAAAATATTGCCTATAAAAGGTTGTTATTTCAAGCCATTTTATAGATAAAAATCGATTAGCCAAATTGTATTTTTGATTTAATTTTTTCTTCAAAAAAAGTAATAAAACAACTATGATTACATTACTTAATAACACACCCAAAATGAATGATGTATCAATTACTAATGAGCAAATTGCTAGAAGGTTGGAGATTCGTCTAAAAAATTCTATTTTCTGAAAAAACTCAAATTCATCTACAGCAAGAAGAATGTTCTTAAAGTTAGAAATCTGAAAATTTACAGTAAGATTAAATACTAATAAAAATATTAAAATTAGACTTAAGTTGTTTTGTAGTTGGTAATAGAAGAATAAGAGAACAAATGAAAAAATTAGTAATACTATGGCGAAAAGTATTAAATAAAACGAAAAGGTCTGTTTTATTTGTTGCGAAATACCATCTTTCTTGTTTATGAATTTTTCCCTTAATGAGACATATAATGGTTTAGAAATTCCTCCATCTAAAAAGCCTATATATACTGCTAATCCGTAGGTAATTGTTAAAAAAGCAAAGTTTTGTTCAGAAAAATATTGAGAAAAGAATTTTGGTCTTAGATATGTATTTAAGACTCCAACTAGCAACGCTCCGTAGTTTAAAAAAACGAAAAGTTTAGTTACGTTAAAAAATTTTAATAGTTTTTGCATTTAGCAATCTAAATTAAGCAATTCTATTGCTTTAGCAAGCATTAAAAGCTGTCTGTTTTTAGAGTTTGAATGCAAGGGCACCATACTTAGAAATAAAAGCCCTTCTATTAATTTTATGTGCTTTAAGTTAAATTTATTTGATATAATGGAGTCAAAATGTAATTTTACGAGATTATTTTCTTTTCTACTAAAAACTTGATACTCTACTTTATAATCAATTATTCTATATGAAAAAAGGTCGTTTACAATATAATCATAATCTCCAGAAATAGAATGTCTCAGTTTTGCTAAATCATATTTTATATCGCCATTCTCATTTTCACCCCATGAACCTCTAGGATCAATTATTCTTAATACACCACTATTTACATCATACAATAAATTCGAGAAACAATAATCTCCATGAATTAAACAGTTGTGATTTTCATTGTAAAAATCTTTTACTTTTCCATAGATTTGATCTTTTAATAATTTCCAACTTTTGTATTGCTTACCGTTTATTTCTAAAATACCATTTTCATTTCCATTTAAAAATAAATTGAATTTATTATCATTCAGATCAATGATTTTTTTTATTCTTTCTTCAGTCTTTTTAATATATATAGTGTCATAATCAGCTTTGGAAACTAGTCTTTTTTCATTGAAGAAAAGGAATAGTATATCAATAATTTTATCGATTATTTTATTTAATATTTCGTGATTATAGGTAGCATACAACCATATTTCGGTCATTGTTTGATAGCTATAATATTCCATTGTAATAAATGGGTTTTCACTATCTATATCATAATCTAAAATACGAGGAGAAAGAACCTTAAGATATTTAGGTAAGTGTAATTGCCAATTAATTTCAGCAATTAACTTTTCTTTAAATTTACTTTTTTTTGTTATGGTTCCTAATAAATCATCAAATGTTAATGAATTAAAAGATCTGGCTTCTAATAATCTTTTTTTTGATTTTTGGTATTTGTCTAAATGACCAAAATCTAGCCACTGATTAGCCAAGTTTACCTTTAAAGCGATGGAATTATTATATATTTTTAAAAGGTATGATATTTCAAAGTTAATTTGGTCAAAATCCAATTTAGTAATTATTGAAATATCATTTAAAACATATATTCCAACTAATGCTTCATTTTTAATTTTGTTTTTAACGGGCTTTTTTTCAATAAAATGGACAACATGTCCAGCTTTGTTTTTTGAAATTAAACACCATTTACTGCTTCTGTCAAAATTTTTTGATGAAAATACAATGTCCCCATTAGCAATTAATTGTTTATTAACATCAATAATAGTATCTGCTAATGAAATATAAACTTTTCCATGTCCTATTTTTTTTAATACTTTATAAAGTGAAGTGCCTGGTTTTTTACTGTAATCAACATCAATGTAGTTGATTTTCACTTTGGCAGAATAATAATTATCAATCAATAATTTTACTCTATCAGATTTATATCCTACCGCGATATATACTTCAAAAATATCAAGTGTAGTTATTTGATCAATAATATAGAAAATAATTGGCTTCCCGTAAATAGGGATCAATGCCGTAGGAATATCACCATAAATTTGGCATAAACTTGGGTCAGCTTTTCCACCTGCTAAAACAATTCCTTTCATTAGCTATTTTTAAATATTTCAACTTCTTCTGGTGTGCCTAAAGCTATGAAATCTGAGACAAAATCTAAAACGAACTTCTTTTCACTCTGAATTAGTCTATTATACATAGGTGCCACATAATATTCATTTTTATGTTTTTCTTCTTTAGAAATGAAATATTCAGCCGTAGAAATAAAATCTAAAGGATTTGAAAAATGGTAAAATCCTGTGAGAGCATTATGTGATATTGGAATTTTTTCTGCTGTCTCAATAACAATACCTTGACTATTTGTTTTTGCAAAACTCCAATTGGTACCACTACTTTTAAAAGATCCCAAAATTCCATCTTTTTTTAAATTTAACTCTAATAACTTGCGTTTAAGTGTGTCAGATTTAAAATAGGTATCTATGTTGTAAATAATTAAATCTGTTTTATAATCGATATGATCTTTAGCTTTTAATACAGTTTCTGCTTGACCTTGAGTAATGCTATCTAGTAATATAAGTTTGAAATTAATATCTTTTAAAATAGTTCTAATTTCTTCTTTGATATTGAATTCTTCCTGATGCTCTTTAAGAGCAATAAAAACAATATTTGTAGCTAATTCTAAAGGTAAACTTTCTAAAGAATATTGTAATAATTTTTTATTTTTTACCTCAATTAAGTATTTAGGAATCTTATATCCAGCCTTTTTAAAACGCTTACCATGGCCAGCCATTGGGATTATAAAATTCATCGTTTCTTTTTATTTTTTTGTTCATTAGAGATTGGAAAATTACTACCATCTCCATTTATAGATGACCAGTCCGAAAACCTAAAAGCATTATCATCTATATATACTTGAGCCCATGGCTTACCAAAGTAGATTTCATCGAACTGAATATCATGTTTTTCTAACCAATCTAATGTCATTTTGGTAATTCTAGCATTAATCAAACCTAAATTAGACCCACAAGTTTTCATGTGTCTAGCAGTATTAATTATAATATAGTGCCCTTCGCCTCTTAGGCTTTTTATTTTTTCAATTGCCCCTTCAATTGGATTGACTTCAAGGTAAGTTTGACCTTCTTGTTTTAATTCGCTAATTACTCCATCTAAATCTATACAAATTCTCATTAGTTATCATTTTTTAGATACTGGCAACAAAATAATGATCAGTACCTTCGTTATATATTTTTTCAAATTCTTTTAGTGAAAGTGAATTTCTCTTACTTATAAAATTTTCTAAACTAAATATTTTTAATCCAATTTTTTTTATTATTTCAAACATCATGGTGGGAGTTGAATTATAATATTCACTTGCCCCTTTTCCAAATTCAAATATTATTAATGGCTTATTCTTGCTTAGTACTTGAAAACCACCTTCTAATTCATCGTACTCAGCTCCTTCAACATCAATTTTTATAACATCAATTTTATAATCATTAGGTAAAATCGAATCTAATTTTTTAACTTCTACATTGACGGTTTCAATAATAGGATTTTTCACATTGTATTCTCTTAATTTTAAACCACTATATCCTAATGAGTTTTTAATTATTTTAAACTCAGAAACCTCTTCCTTATTAGACAGTGCAAAGGGTAGAATAGTAACTTGATTAGTATACTTTTTGATAAGATTATCATACAAATGTGGTATTGGTTCAAACCCGTAATGTTTACCCTTTTTAGAAACGGATAATATTTGGTCTAAAATTTCTCCTTTGTGACATCCGATATCTAGACAGTTTGAAGTGATTGTTAATTCATTTTTAATGATGAGAGTAGTGAGCCTATCATATCTCATGTTTTTTGTAACTTCAATACCTAAGTTACTAAAAACTTTTTTGAGTTGAAATTTTATTTTATTTTTAATATCCAATTTTTTTCACTTTTTATTGAAAAGTTTAAAATAATACAAATGAAGGTTAAAACCTATCTTTTATAATCAATCAAATATTGATTTAATTGCCTTAACAAAATAAATAACAACATCAATAAACCAAAGCCTATACCCAATAGAAATGTATTTTTTTTAAATAGACTACTTTCCTTTACCCCGACTTTACTGAATGAGGAAACCACATTTAAAATGTCTGTAGTTTCAGCTTTTGCTTTATTATTACTAATTAAATCTTTATTTAACTTTAAACTTTCACTAAATAGCTCAAGTTCATTTGTTTTTTTTGCACCTTGAGCTAGTGTAATATTGGTTCCTGTTTCGGCTTTTTTAGCTTCTGTAATTAAAACCTCATTGTATATGTTTCTTAATGTGTCTACTTCACTTAAAGATTTAACCAAAACCTTTTCGTTTTGAAGTAAATTTTGATCATTTATCTTTTTTTGGTTATTAAAATACGGGTTACTTTCAACGGAATTCACAATAGGAGTACTCAATTTATCAAAAATACTATTGTTTAAAGATTTAACTTTAATTTGATGGTACTTATAATCGTAGTCCGTAAACCCTTGTTTAAATTCTTTAAAGTCAATCCTGCTCACTGTGGCAGTATCTACCTCATTAACAAATTTATCAAAAAGTTCATATTTTTCATTTTCATTTCTAATTGGGCCAATGTAAAACCCTTTTAATTTAACAGCTTCACTTACCGTAATATCCAATGCTTCTGCTAATAAAACAGAATCTTTTTGTTTTACTAATTCATTATAAAACTCTATGTTTTTATACAATTGTTGAGCACTATTAAAATTGTGTTCTACAATCATTGTTGAGGAAAATTGTTTCGGATTGTTTAAGTCTAAGACAAACCCAACAATAGCCCCTAAAACAATAGCCAAACCTAGTTTTATGGCATTATTTCTAATAAAGACTAATGCCAGTATAAGCAAATGAAATAAGCTCATAAAAAATTGACCAATAGCATTAAAAAGGTTTTGAAATCCTTTACCAATAGCATTAAAAAGATTGCCTAAATCTACCTCTTCGTCTTTTTGATTATTTTGTTGACTCATGTTGTACTTAATTTAAGCTGATAAAATTTGTTCTAATATTTTTTGCGTTATCGCATAGGTGGGTCTAACGCCAGTTGTGCCCAAACCACCAGAGGCAAGAGTGCCACCAGTTTCTAGAGGGTTGTCTGAAGCATAATACGCATATCTAACTTTTACATTTTCTGATATGTTTCCTCTGATTTTTGAAGCTGATTGTATAGCTTTTTGATAATGTGCACCTTCCATTTCTAATCCAATGGCTCTCCAAGTAGAATTATGGAAAAATTCTAATAGATCTCTATTTTGTAAAGAGGTTCCCAGTACGGTAACCATAGAGCCTTCATAAACATTAAGACCAAAACCTTCTAAATCTTCTTTTTTAAGTTCGTTTGTAAATGGGTAGTTATCCGCGGTACCTTCAAAAATATGAGCAGAAGGAATCATAATATCACCTTTACCACCTTGTAAAATACCTGCTTTACCCATTATTGAAACAGATTCCACATTTAAATGGTGCGTTTTTTCCTTTTTGCAAATGAATGGTTTTAACAATTCGTCTAAGGTTTCAAATGCTTGTTCTCCAAAGGCATAATCCATTACTATGATAATTGGCTTTTTTTCTTCGGATAATTCTTTTGAAAATGAATATTTAGAACCTTTGAAATTAATTTTTGCAGTATCAATAATTTGAACATTAATATTTGTTCCAGAAGTATCCTTTACATAGATTAAACCGTTCTGAGACGCATGTTCTTTTACTTTTTTTTGTAAAGAAGCGTTTGCTTTTTTACTAAGTAATTCAAATAAAGCGATTCCTTCATTTAATTTAGCCTCTTTAGACAAAATTATTGGAGCGTAAATAGAATTCATTACACTATGCATATTTGCACTGATAATATGAATTGGTCTTTTGATTAAATTATTTTTATCTAAGACTTCTTTTATACTGTTTGCCCACTTATCTCCATAAATATGATGACCAATGCGTTCGCGAAGCGAAGTGCTAAAAACAATTGTCCTTTTTTTGTTTAATAAGGTTTCGTTAAGAGCTAATTTACCCATCCAAAAAATACAATTGAAGAATTTATTTGGGTTTTCTTTTGTTGCAAAATTTTGAGCTATTTGCTTAACCTCTATAAAAGTTCTTCCCAAAATGTTAGCCAAATGGGTAATCAGAACTTCTCTCTCATTATCTGATAATTCTTTATTATTTAATACGACCTCTTCCAAATGCATCCATTCTCTAATGGTTATACCTTCTTCGTCTATTAGTATATTATTTTTTATTTTATGAGATTCTATAAATAGGAAAGTCAAGTGCGTTAATACATCATAAATATCAGAACGCCCTCTCGTAATTTCAATATTCATTTGATCTTTATCGATTCTGTAGCAATTTCTTCGTCTTTTTTCAGGTATAATTGGAGTGTAGTGAGAATCTTTATAGCCTTCGTCTGAAGTTAGATTGATAAATTGACATTCTTCTATCCCTTCTGGTAATCTTTCAATTACATATAATAGTCCATCAAGTTCAGTATTTACATCTGCAATAGAACCGTATATTTCTGGTCTTAAGAGCAGTAAAGATTCTCGTAAGGTTTGCCCAGAAACACCCATGGGTTTGTAAAATCCACGATTGAACAAATGCCGCATAGCGGTATACATACGTTCAATAGCATTAGAAGATTCTTGAGATTTGGTTGGCTTTAAAGTATTCATTCAAATATATATTTGAACAAAGATACCAAAATACTTACTAAAAAATTATTTTAAAAGATTTTGATATTTATTTTCATCATTCAAGATTTGTACGGCTTCAATTATTGCCTTGTCATGAGATGCTTTATGGATATATTCTCCTTTTTTATAATAGTATCGTCTAACAATTTCATTGGTTAATGCGTCTTTTATTTCAGATTCATTTTGTGATAATTCTTTAATTTTTTCACTATTAATTTTTGAAATTAAATTTTGATATTCTTTATTTATACTTTCACTATAACCGTCTTTTTCAGCCGTTTTTAAAGCGTCTGATAATTTATTATCTGTTTCCGTTTTAAAGGCATCTTTATTTTCGGTTAGATAATTAATAAAATCTTGATAATCTGATTCTTTAAGATTAAATGTTTCTGTAGCATCAATACTTTTATTTTTGTTTGTAAAAGTGTTAGCAAACATAAAAATAGCATCAGATTCTAATAATGCATGGGTAGCATTGGTTCTTTCTGTTTTAGATAATTTAATATCAGGTTCAATTCCACCCCCATCATAAACGGTTCTACCATTCGAAGTTTTAAAGGCATTCCGTTTAATTTCTGAAAATTTTGGAATTTCACCATCTTTATTTTTATGAGTATAATCTAATTCTTGAATACATCTTCCGCTAGGCGTATAATATTTTGATATAGTTAATTTTAGCTGTGTTCCATAGGTTAGTTTTCTATAACGTTGCACTAAACCTTTTCCAAAAGAACGTTCACCGATAATAACAGCTCGGTCTAAATCTTGTAAAGAGCCGGCAACAATTTCAGAGGCTGACGCAGAATATCGGTCTATTAAAACGGCAATAGGAATATCTAAATCTATAGGCTCTCTTTTCGTTTTATAAGTATCACTCCACTTTTTTACTTTAGCTTTGGTAGTAACAACTACTTCATTTTTTGGAACAAAAAAGTTCGTTATTTCAACGGCTTCATTTAGTAATCCTCCACCATTTCCTCTAATATCTAAAACCAATTTAGTCATTCCTTGAGATTTCAAATCATCAAAGGCAGCTTTTACACTAGAAGACGCTTTTGTGTTAAACTTAATAAATGAGATATAACCAACTTGGTCATCTAACATTCTGTAGTAAGGAACTGGGTCAAATTCATTGGCCTCTCTGTTTATAGTAGCGATAAAAGTCTTGTCTTGTCTTTTTAACTCTAAACTAACTTTAGAATTAGGATTACCATTAAGCATTGACATGGCATCTATAGCAGGGATTTTACTAAGTGCAAGTTCATTTATTTTTATAATTTGATCACCAGTTTTTAATCCAGCTTTATCTGCTGCAGCATCTTCATAAGCTTCAGCTATAAACAATTTATTATCAATTATTTTTGTACTGGCACCAATTCCACCATTATCTGATGCGGCATTTATTCTTGCTTTTTCTACACCTTGCTCATCATAAAACCGCGTATAAGGGTCTAATTCATTTAACATGTGGTCTATTGCAGCTTCTGTTAATTCGGCAGGATTAGTCTCGTCTATATAGTACATGTTTAGTTCTTTAAACAATGTAGTATAGATTTCTATTTGTTTGGCGACTTCAAAAAAGTCAGATTTATATCCAACCGATACTGTTAAAACAGTAATCAATACAGTAATAATTCCTAGTTGTTTAACTCTCTTCATGCTGGCAAGACTTGATTTTATCAGATAACCTTTTTAATAAAAGTATCAATTTTTCTTCTATTTCAACGTATTTTAACTCGTTTTCGTCTAAATAGGTAAACATAATAATATGCTTTTCTTCAATGCTGCTGTATAAAATATGCTTGTTTTTACGATAAGCCTCTCTCATCAATCGTTTAATTCTGTTTCTATCCACTGCTTTTTTAAACCTACGTTTTGGGGCTGAAAAGGCTACTTTTATTAGGTAATTAGAAGAATGTTCTGATTGTAAATATACCAAACGTAGTGGGAATTTTGATAAGGATTTTCCCTTATCAAATAGTTCTCCAATAAGGATTTTGCTTTTCAGCTTTTCTTCTTTTTTTAATGTAAATTTCAGTTGATTTAGTTTTTGAAATTAATAAATAACTAGATAATTAAAATTTAAGAGCAAACGTATTTAGTTGTTGCTCTTGTTCTCACATTAAGATTTTAACCATTACCTTTAAGGTAGTAATGGTTAAAAGTATATTAATGTTTAAATTATATAAACAAATGTAGTCAATAAACTATTTAGAAAAAAACACAATAAAATGACTTAAATCGTTATTTTTGAATACTAAATATTAAGAAAATGTCACAAGATTTATTTCAAGCCCCAGATTATTACCAATTGGATGATTTATTAACCGATGAACATAAATTGGTTAGAGATGCAGCCAGAGAGTGGGTAAAGCGAGAAGTTTCACCAATAATAGAGGATTATGCTCAAAAAGCGGAATTCCCAACTCAAATTATTAAAGGATTGGCTGAAATAGGTGCTTTTGGACCATATATTCCTGAAGAGTATGGAGGAGCAGGTTTAGACCAAATTTCTTACGGATTAATTATGCAGGAAATAGAGCGTGGTGATTCTGGTGTACGCTCAACGGCATCTGTACAATCTTCTTTAGTTATGTACCCTATTTGGAAATATGGTAACGAAGCTCAATGTCAAAAATATTTACCCAAATTAGCTTCTGGTGAATTTATGGGCTGTTTTGGACTTACAGAACCAGACCATGGATCGAATCCTTCAGGAATGGTGACTAATTTTAAAGATAAAGGAGATCATTATTTACTAAATGGAGCAAAAATGTGGATTTCTAATGCACCATTTGCTGATATTGCAGTAGTTTGGGCTAAGGATGAGTCGGGTAGAATTCACGGGCTTGTTGTAGAACGTGGTATGGAAGGGTTTACAACACCAACAACACATAATAAATGGTCTTTAAGAGCTTCAGCCACCGGAGAATTGATTTTTGATAATGTAAAAGTCCCAAAAGAGAATTTATTACCAAAAAAATCTGGACTTGGAGCACCATTAGGTTGCTTGGATTCCGCTAGATTTGGAATTGCCTGGGGAGCAATTGGAGCGGCAATGGATTGTTACGATACTGCGTTGAGATATTCGAAAGAGCGTATGCAATTTGGTAAACCTATTGGAGCATTTCAATTGCAACAGAAAAAGTTGGCTGAAATGATTACCGAAATTACAAAAGCTCAATTATTGGCTTGGCGGTTAGGCGTTTTACGTAATGAAGGAAAAGCAACCTCAGCACAAATATCGATGGCAAAAAGGAATAACGTTGATATGGCGTTAAAAATAACTAGAGAAGCGAGGCAAATGTTAGGAGGTATGGGAATAACAGGTGAATACTCTATTATGAGGCATATGATGAATTTAGAATCTGTAATTACTTATGAAGGTACGCATGATATCCATTTGTTAATTACAGGGCTAGATGTAACAGGATTGAATGCCTTTAAATAAAATATTTTATATTTACATATGCGATATATTTTAATATTTTTAATACTCTTTATTTATTATCCATCAAATGGACAAATCATTATTTCAGAAAAAGGACATCCAGAACATGTTATTGTAGGAGCAATAATTGGTGGAGGTACTTCTTATTTAGTTTATAAGAAAACAAACAGCAAATTAAAAGCTTGGCTAATTGGTGCTGCAACAGCTTCAGTTGTTGGGTATTTAAAGGAGGTTGTTGATCCTAAATGGTTCAATGGTACAAGAAGTAAAAAAGACTTTCAATATAGTGTGCTAGGTGGAATAATTGGTGCTAGTATAATTATTCCTTTAAAACGAAGAAAACCAAAAAAAACTCCAAATATTGATGCGGCTTTTAATCAACAAAATTCAGCTTACGATCAATTGAATAATTAAATATTTAAAGATGTGTTATTCGTACATTTCCTTATAATAATCTTTATAAGCACCAGATGTAACATTGTTCAACCATTGTTCGTTTTCTAAATACCAATCAATGGTTTTAGACAAGCCTTCTTCAAAAGTTACAGAAGGTTTCCAACCTAATTCTTTATTAAGTTTTGTAGCATCGATAGCATAACGTTTATCGTGACCCGCTCTATCTTTTACAAAAGTGATTAATTTTGCTGAAGTTCCCTCAGGTTGATTTAATTTTATATCCATTTGCTCACACAATACCTTAATTAAGTTCAGGTTTGTCCA
This sequence comes from Aureibaculum luteum, assembly GCF_003449015.1. Taxonomy (GTDB): domain Bacteria; phylum Bacteroidota; class Bacteroidia; order Flavobacteriales; family Flavobacteriaceae; genus Aureibaculum; species Aureibaculum luteum. Next base: position 145,527 of record NZ_QRGD01000007.1, read on the forward strand.
CTCGTTAAATCCACCAATATTATAAGTATCGGCAAGTTTACCCTTATGAAATATTAAATCGATTGCTTTGGCATGGTCTTCAACAAAAAGCCAATCTCTTGTGTAATTTCCATCACCGTAAACTGGTAAATTTTTACCAGTTCTGATGTTGTGGATAAATAATGGAATTAATTTTTCTGGAAATTGATTTGCACCATAATTATTAGAACAGTTACTTATTACAAAAGGTAATTTATAGGTGTTTCCAAATGATCGAACTACATGGTCAGATGCTGCTTTAGAAGCAGCATAAGGTGATTGAGGGTCATAAGATGTGGTTTCAGTAAACAATCCTGTTTTACCTAAGGAACCGTATACTTCATCTGTGGAAACATGATAGAATAATTTATCTTCGAAATTGTCTTTCCATAAATCGCGAAATGCATTTAATAAATTAGCAGTTCCCAACACATTGGTTTCAATAAAATCATTGGGATTGGTAATGGATCTATCGACATGACTTTCAGCAGCCAAGTGAATTACCCCATCAAATTTATGCTCTTGAAATAGATTATTAATAAAGTCTATATCTTTAATGTTTCCTTTGACAAAAGAATAATTTGAAGCATCAGAAATATCTGCGATATTTTCTAAATTCCCTGCATAGGTTAATGCATCTAAATTATAAATATGATACTTAGGATAATTAGTAACGAATAGTCTAACAACGTGAGCTCCAATAAATCCAGCTCCTCCAGTAATTAATATGTTTTTCATGTCTATGTTATTCCGACGAAAATAAGATTTTTTTTATTTCAAGGTCTCTTGCCAATTCCAAGCAGATGCCAATGCATCTTCTAAGCTGAGTTCAGCTTTCCATTTCAGCTCATTTTGAGCATAAGTGGTATCCGCATAAGCTTCTGTAATGTCACCTTCACGGCGATCAACAATTTTATAGTTTAATTTTTTATTTGTAGCCTTTTCAAAAGCCTTTATAACATCTAAAACTGAACTACCTTTGCCTGTACCAATATTAAAGACCTCAAAATTTGATTTATTATCACCTTTCAATAATCTTTTCATAGCTACCGTATGGGCTTTTGCTAAATCAACAACATGAATATAATCACGCACTGCGGTACCATCTGGTGTTGGGTAATCGCCACCAAATATGGAAAGTTCTTTCCTCATTCCAGCTGCTGTTTGTGTTACATAAGGAATTAAGTTTTGTGGTACTCCAATAGGTAGCTCTCCTATTTTAGTCGTTTTATGAGCTCCAATAGGATTAAAATAACGTAACGCAATGGCATTTAAATCAGAAACCTTAGAAGCATCAGAAATAATTTCTTCTCCAATCTGTTTAGTGTTCCCGTAAGGAGATTCCGCAGTTTTGAATGGAGCACTTTCGGTAATAGGCATAGTGTCAGCTTGACCATAAACGGTACATGAAGAACTAAAAATAAAGTTATTCACCTTATTGACAGTCATTTCTTCCAACAAATAAATTAATGTTGAAATATTGTTGTGATAATATTTCAAAGGTTTTTCAACACTTTCACCAACCGCTTTGGAGGCTGCGAAATGAATAACACCTAGTATGTCCTTATGCTTCTTAAAAAATTCCTGAATGGAAGGCTTGTTCTTTAAATCTAATTCTTCAAATAAAGGCTTTTTACCTGTAATTGAAATTATCTTATCCAAAACATCAATTGTGGTATTAGATAGGTCGTCAATTATAACAACTTCATAACCTTCGTTTTGTAGTTCAACAACAGTATGTGAACCTATAAAACCAAGACCTCCGGTAACTAATATTTTGCTCATAAGTAGCTATTGTAATTTTACAATTTTTCTTCCAACTGACTCATAATGAAATCCATTGTGCTTCATGGCATCTAAATCAAACATATTTCTACCGTCAAAAATGATAGGGTTTTTTAAAAGTCTTTTAATTTTTTCAAAACTTGGTTGTGTAAATTCGCTCCACTCGGTACAAATTAACAAACAGTCCGCATCTTCTAAAATATCGTAGGCATTTTTTCCAAATTGGATTTTATCACCATAAATACGTTCGATATTTGGCATGGCTTCAGGATCATATGCTGTAATTTTAACATCTTGTAATAACAATTCGTTAATTACATCAATAGCCGGTGCTTCCCTTACATCATCTGTATTGGGTTTAAATGCTAATCCCCATATGGCAACTTTTTTACCTTTTAAATTTTTATTAAAATAACGAGATACTTTAGGAACTAAAGATTTTTTTTGTTGGACGTTAACATCCAAAACTGATTTTAAAATTTTAAAATCGTAATTGGCTTCATCACTAGATTTTACTAAAGCATTTACATCTTTCGGAAAACAAGAACCTCCGTAACCTATACCGGGGTATAAAAAGCGGTTTCCTATTCTCGAATCTGAGCCCATACCAATTCTTACCATATCAACATCTGAACCTATGATTTCACAGAGATTTGCAACCTCATTCATAAAGGTGATTTTAGTCGCTAAAAAACAATTCGAAGCATATTTTGTAAGTTCAGACGAACGTTCATCCATAAAGATGATAGGTCGTTTTGTGCTAATGAAAGGCTTATACAATTTTGATAAAATAGATTTAGCCTTTTTACTTTTTGAACCAATAATTATACGCTCAGGTTCCATAAAATCTTTTACAGCATAACCTTCACGCAAAAATTCAGGATTTGAAACGACGTCAAACGCTACATTAGTATGACTCGAAATTATATCTTTAACAATATCAGATGTACCTACAGGCACCGTACTTTTATTAATGATTACTTTATAACCTTTTATCATTTTACCCAAATCATGGGCAACACCTTTAACATAAGATAAATCAGCAGATCCATCTTCGTCTTGCGGCGTAGGTAATGCTAAAAATATAACTGATGAATTTTGAATTGCTTCCTTTAAATTAGTGGTAAAGTGTAATCTATCCCCTTCAATATTTTTATTAAAAAGTTCTTCTAAATTGGGTTCATAAATAGGTATTATACCATTTTTCATGGCCTTTACCTTGTCTTCATCAATATCAACACAAGTAACATTGTTACCCATATCTGCTAGACAAGTTCCTGTCACTAAACCTACATACCCTGTACCTATTACAGTTAAATTCATAATTATTTATTTATAAAATTCAATATCGTTTTAGCAATAAAATCTTGCTGCTCATGTTCTAACTCTGTATGCATTGGTAAGGAAATAACCGATTTTATCAATTCATTTGTAACTGGAAAATCTGCTTCATTATAACGCTTATCAGCATATGCTTTTTGACTGTGTAAAGGCACTGGATAATAAATAGCACATGGTATGTTATTATCTAATAAATGCTGGTGTAATGCATTTCTATCAACGTCAACTACCCTTAAGGTATACTGATGGAAAACATGACAATTACAGGTGTCGCAAATCTCATTGCCATTTTTATTGCAGTTGTAAGTCACTGAAGGAGTAATAATATTTTTAGAAGCTTTAAAGGCATTATTGTAATATTTAGCAGCATTTCTTCTAGCATTACAATAGGCATCTAAATGTGGTAATTTGGCACTGAGTACAACCGCTTGAATACCATCTAAACGGGAATTTACACCTACTTCATCGTGATAATATCGTTGGTACATTCCATGATTTACAATACCGCGTAATTTATGAGCTAAATCGTCATCATTTGTAAAAATAGCACCACCATCACCATAACAACCTAAATTTTTAGAAGGAAAAAATGAAGTGGTTCCTACGTTTCCAATGGTTCCTGCTTTCTGTTTTGTACCATTAGCAAAAGTATAGTCTGCACCAATCGCTTGAGCATTATCTTCAATAACATATAAGTTATGTTCTTGAGCGACTTCTAAAATTGCTTCCATATTTGCACATTGTCCAAATAAATGTACAGGTACAATAGCCTTAGTTTTTGGAGTTATCGCTTTTTTAAGAGCTTCAATATCTATATTAAATGTATCTGCTTCAACATCAACTAACACAGGTGTTAATTTTAATAATGCAATAACTTCAACAGTTGCAGCAAAAGTAAAATCTGCTGTAATTACCTCATCTCCTTGCTCAAGGCCTAAACCCATCATGGCAATTTGTAAAGCATCCGTGCCATTGGCACATGGAATTACATGTTTAACGTTGAGGTACTCTTCTAATTCTTGTTGAAATTGTTTTACTTCGGGTCCATTGATAAAAGAAGTATTATCAATTACTTTTTGAATAGAAGTATCTATTTGCCCTTTAATTCTTTTATATTGACTTTTTAAGTCAACCATTTCAATTGGTTTCATTCGTTATGGTTTTTAACAATAAACGCACAAAATTACAAATTATTTAACGCCTAATCTTACAAATTCATATTTTAGCCAAATCTTATGTATTTTTTATATAACATAGCGGTTTACATTGTAGGTTTTTTGCTTAAAATTATTGCAATTTTTAATAAAAAGATTGCTCTTTTTGTTGGAGGCAGAAAGGATGTTTTTGTTCAATTAAAAAAGAATTTTGGCTCTGAGGCTAATGTTATATGGTTTCATTGTGCTTCATTGGGAGAATTTGAACAAGGAAGGCCAATCATTGAAAAAATAAAAAGACAAACTACAAATTCAGAATCACAATTTTTTGGATCTAAAATATTAGTAACTTTTTTTTCGCCATCAGGGTATGAGATTAGAAAAAATTATGAAGTAGCTGACGTAGTTACTTATTTACCTTTAGATACAAAAAATAATGCGAAAAGGTTTGTAGAAATTGTAGACCCTATGATAGCAGTATTTGTAAAATATGAGTTTTGGCCAAATTTATTAAAAGAACTTAGAAAAAAGCAGATAAAGACTATTTTGGTTTCGGGAATTTTTAGAGAAAATCAATCTTTTTTTAAAGGTTATGGAGGATGGATGCGAAAATCGCTACAGACTTTTGATCACTTTTTCGTACAGAACAATGAATCCGTAAAATTATTAAATAAAATAGGGTTCAACAATACAACGCTTTCTGGAGATACAAGGTTTGATAGAGTTTATGAAATTACGAAGCAAGAAATTGACCTTAGTTTTGCTGAAAAATTTAAAAATAATAAAACAACTTTAGTGGCCGGTAGTACTTGGCCTAAAGATGAAGCATTGCTGGTTAATTTTATTAATAATAAATCAAAACAGAATCAAAAGTTTATCATTGCACCGCATAATATCAATACTCAAGGAATTGATAAATTAAAACAAAGCATAAACAAAAAAGTACTATTGTATTCAGAAATTGAGAATAAAGATTTAAGTGAATTTCAGGTATTAATTATTGACACAATTGGAATTCTAACTAAGATTTATAATTATAGCGATATTGCTTATGTTGGAGGTGGATTTGGAACTGGAATTCATAATGTATTAGAACCAGCGACTTTCGGAGTACCAATAATTATTGGGCCAAATTATCATAAATTTAATGAAGCCAAAGATTTGCTTCAACTTGAAGCTTGTCTATCTATTCAAAATGCGGAAGAGCTTGATGCTGCATTAACTTTATTATTTAGCGATGACGATTTTCGTAAAAATAAAGGTAATATTGCCAAAGGGTATATTTTGAACAATATAGGTTCTACCCAAAAAATTATGAATTACATCAATAACTAATTTTCTGAACATCATGATTAAAGAAAAATTAACATCTTATTTTAATGTAGTTTTTGAGGAGGCACTTGTTGACGAAATCATAAAGGTTGGTGTTTATAAAAAAGTTAGAGAAAATGAACTATTATTAGATTTAGGTGATAAATTTGATAAGATTCCATTAATACTTTCAGGTGCAATAAAAATTAGTCACGAAGATACTAAGGGAGATGAAATAGTATTGTATTACTTAGAACATGGCGATACATGTACCATTACTTTTGGCAGTGGATTGCACGGTGCAAAAAGTGAGATTAGAGGTGTGGCAGAAATGGATTCTGAAATTATATTCATACCTGTTGAAAAAATGGATGAATGGTTAGCCAAATATAAATCTTGGAGAACTTTTGTAATTGATAGTTACAATACACGTCTATCAGAAATGATTGAAGCTATAGATACGTTGGCTTTTAAGAAAATGGACGAGCGTTTGTTCAAATACTTAACTGATAAGGTAAAAATAATGAGAAGCACAACCTTGACAACAACGCATCAAGAGATTGCTCAAGATTTAAACACATCACGGGTTGTTATTTCTAGATTGTTAAAACAACTTGAAAACGAACAAAAAATTAAACTATTTAGGAATAAAATAGAAGTTCTTGAATATTAAAATATAATTATGATTGAATTCTTTTTACAACCTTGGCCTTGGTATGTCGCAGGTCCATTGATTACTTTGGTTATGTTCTTACTCTTTTATTTTGGTAAAACATTTGGAGTGTCTTCAAATTTAGAAACGATATGTGCTATTGGTGGAGCTGGTAAATTCAATAGTTATTTTAAACTTGATTGGAGAAAAAATACGTGGAACTTAATTTTTGTTTTTGGAGCAATTATAGGCGGTTTTATATCATATCAATGGCTTACTCCAAACGAGGTTATTGCTTTAAATCCTCAAACGATTCAGGATTTGTCAGAGATAGGTATTAAAAATGCCGGACAATCTTATTTACCAGCTGAAATTTTTTCATTAGATGCATTATTTTCTTTAAAAGGAATTTTAGTTTTATTGCTGGGTGGATTTTTAGTTGGATTCGGTACACGTTATGCAGGTGGTTGCACATCGGGTCATGCTATTGTTGGGCTAAGCAATTTAGAAATTCCATCATTAATTGCAGTTATTGGGTTTTTCGTAGGAGGATTAATAATGACATGGGTATTTATTCCGATAATATTTTAGAAGATGAAATTTATAAAATTTTTTATAGTAGGTATTTTATTTGGTATTATACTAAGCAAAGCAGAAGTTATCTCTTGGTTTAGAATTTATGAAATGTTTAAGTTTCAATCCTTTCATATGTACGGCGTTATTGGTTCTGCTGTAGTCTTAGGTATTCTTATTATTCAGTTATTCAAAAAAGGTATTTTAAAAAATAAGGATGGTGAACAAATTATTATACCGCCTAAAAAGAATGCTTTTAAAGCTAATTTGTTTGGTGGTATTATTTTCGGTTTAGGCTGGGCTTTAGTTGGTGCTTGTCCTGGACCTATGTTTATTTTATTGGGTCGGGGAGTATTGGCAATTCTCATTATTGTATTTGGAGCTTTGTTAGGTGCTTTTGTATATCACGGAGTTAAAAAGTGGATGCCAAACTAGGCAATGTTTTCTTTCTTATCTTTACCAATAATTCTATTTTAAAATTATAATTATGTTAACCGATAATTTTGGTAGGCAAATTTCCTATTTGCGATTGGCAGTAACTGATCGTTGTAACTTGCGTTGCCAATATTGTATGCCAGCACATGGCATTGATATCGTTGACAGGAAGGAACTACTTACTTTTAAAGAAATGTACCGAATAACCAGAGTTTTAAGTGAACTAGGTGTTAATAAAGTTCGCTTAACAGGAGGAGAGCCATTTGTACGTAAAGATTTTATCAAGTTTTTAGAAATGCTTTCGTTTAATGATAAATTGGAAGAAATTAATATCACTACCAACGGCGTTTTAATTGTAAATCATATTAAAGAGCTTGAAGCTTTAAAAGTAAAAACTATAAACCTGAGTATTGATAGTTTAGACAAAGCGAATTTTGCAAAAATAACAAGACGTGATGTTTTTGATGATGTTTTTAAAACGTTGGAAGCCCTAGAAAGGAGCACTTTAAATTTAAAACTGAATTGCGTGGTGCAATCGGATGTTAACACACATGAAATCATAGATTTTATTGAATTGACTAAACATAAAAATTTAGCAGTACGTTTTATAGAAGAAATGCCTTTTAATGGTAAGGGGCAACGCAACATGAAGGAGGAGTGGAATTACAATAAAATTTTAAATAAAATTAAATCCAATTATAGCAACATTACTCCTTTAATATCAGATAAATCATCAACTTCTCATAACTTTAAAGTACAAGATTATAAAGGGGCATTTGGAATCATTCCTGCATTCACTAGAACAATTTGTGACGATTGTAATCGCATACGGATAACGTCAACCGGAATGTTTAAAAATTGCCTGTTTGATAATGGTGTTTTTAACATACGAGACTTTATCCGCCAAGGAGCAAATAATGATGATTTAAAGCAGCTTTTTATGAGTATTGTCAAGCAAAAACCTAAAAATGGTTTTATAGCAGAGGCCAATAGAAATAATGATGTTTCGGAAAGTATGTCTACAATAGGAGGTTAAGTAAATAGAAACAGATGTCTCCAGTACTGGGGTTTAAGTTTAAAACAGTCATATTTTATGATAACGGTTGAAAAAGCATTAGAAATAATTTTAGCAGAATCTCAAGATTTCGGTGTTGAAAAAATTCCTTTTATGGAGTCGTTAGGACGTGTTTTAAAGGAACACATTGGTGCAGATAGAGATTTCCCTCCATTTGATAGAGTCAGTATGGATGGTATTGCTATTGATTATGATACTTATAAAAAAGGGGATATCACATTTCCAATTGAAAGCATCCAAGCCGCTGGGGCAGAACAATTATCGTTAAAAAGTCAACAGAATTGTATAGAAGTGATGACAGGTGCTGTGGTACCCAAAAATGTAGATACAGTTATTCCATACGAGCTTGTAGAGATTAAAGACGGTAAAGCTGAACTATCCACTGATACTATAAAGCAAGGTCAAAACATTCATAGAAAAGGGTTAGATCGAAAGCAAGATGATTTATTGATAAAACAAAACACTATAATTTCGTCAGCTGAAATTGGAGTGCTAGCTACTGTTGGTAAGGCAACAGTAAAAGTAGCCAAACAACCAAAAGTTATGATTGTTTCTACAGGTGATGAGTTGATTGAGGTTGATAAAATTCCTTTAAATCATCAAATTAGAAGGAGTAATGTTTATATGTTAGTGGCACTTTTACAGGAGTTGAAAATTCAGGCAGATACAGCCCATATTAACGATGATAAAGCCATTTTGAAACAAAAAATAGAAGGATATTTATTAGATTATGATGTGTTGCTTTTTAGTGGTGCCGTCAGTAAAGGGAAATTTGATTTTTTACCCGAAATATTAGAAGAGTTAGGGGTTAAAAAACAATTTCATAAAGTAAAACAACGCCCAGGAAAACCCTTCTGGTTTGGGGCCATTGGACCTTTTAGGATAAATGACATGAAAATAGGTAATGGAAATCATAAAACTACAATTTTTGCTTTTCCAGGGAATCCTGTTTCTACTTTTGTAGGTTGTTTAAAATATTTTTATCCTTGGTTTAGAAAATCAATTGGAATTCAATATGTAAATGAAGATCATGCTATCCTTTCAGAGGACTTCACTTTCCAACCAGCATTAACTTATTTTTTACAAGTACGTCTACAAAATGAAAACGGAAGGATAATTGGAACGCCAGTAAAAGGTAAAGGTTCAGGAGATTTAGCTAATTTAGCAGATGCAGATGGTTTTTTAGAATTGCCAGCCGATAAAACGGAGTTTAGAAAAGGAGAAACTTTTCCTTTGATTAGATATCGACAGTATTAATAAACAATATACCTTTCAGTCTGACACATCAGCGTCAACACTTGTGAGGTCAAAAAATAACATCGAAGTGAACAAATTCTCACATATCAACAAGAAAAATCAGCCTAAAATGGTAAATGTTGGCGATAAAGCCATTACCAAACGTAAGGCCACTGCTATAGCTACGTTGTTCTTAGGTAAGAAAGTCGTTTCTAATTTTAAAGTTAACGATATTACCACCAAAAAAGGGCCTGTTTTTCAAACGGCTATTGTGGCTGGGATTCAAGCGGTAAAAAAGACTTCAGATCTAATACCGATGTGCCATCCACTGGCTATTAATGGTGTTGATATAGACATTGATGTTATTGATGATGAACATGCGGAAATTTTATGTACTGTAGAAATTGAAGGTAAAACTGGAGTTGAAATGGAAGCATTAACCGGAGCTACAATTACTGCTCTTACCATATATGACATGTGTAAAAGTATTTCACAACATATGATATTAAAAGAGGTTAAGTTGTTAGAAAAAACGGGAGGTAAATCAGATTTTAAAGGTTAAGTAATGGAGGAAAAGAAACACCAAAAACATACAAAATTAAAAAGGCGTGAAAATGAAAACTTCGCACCAAATGAAATTGCTATTTTGGGCACAAAATGCTCCGTAATTGCCATTTTTGTTCAAAAAATGAGTAAAAAACTTCAAAAAGAGGCTAAAATTGGCTATTTAGATGCTTCGCATAGAGATTCGGAGACGCAACAAGATTTTGATAGTTTTGTATTTCATCATTCAGGTAGTTTAGAGACCACAATAAAAACTGAGTTAAACGAGTATAACGAACGTATTCGTTTATCTCAACACGATTTAGTATTTATTAATGGCAACCATTATCAAGGAGAAAAGCAGATCTTATTTTTAGACAATGAAAAGGTGGCTTCTGTAAAAAAACGTTTAGATCAATTAACACGAATTCAATTCATTATTAAATTGAATGACGAGGTTGATTATTTTGATTGTTTACTTGAAAAATTTCCATATATAAGAAATATTAAAGCCTATTCAATAACTGAAGAAGATGCCATTGCTAGACATATCAATAATTTAATTCAAGAAAAAATAGCACCAATTAATGGATTGGTTTTGGCCGGTGGTAAAAGTACTCGAATGGGTCAAGATAAAACGGAGTTAGATTACCATGGTAAACCACAGAGGCATCATGCCGTACAATTACTAGAAAGAAACTTATTAGACACTTATATTTCTGTTGCAAGTGGTATGTCTTCAGAAGTTGACAAAATAATAGAAGATAAATTCTTCAATTTAGGTGCATTTGGAGCTATATGTTCTGCGTTTCAACATGATCCGAATAAAGCTTGGCTGGTATTTGCTAGCGATTTACCTTTTGTAGATTCTGAAGTAATTCAGTTACTTTTAAAGCATCGGAACCCTTCAAAAATGGCGACTGCAATAAAAGGGAAATCCAAAACTTTTGTAGAACCGTTAATTACCATTTATGAGCCAAAAGCATATCCAATATTGTTGGGTTATTTAGCACAAGGGTATGCATGTCCGCGTAAAGTATTGATAAATTCGGAGGTTGAAATTGTTGAGGTTGATGATGAATTGATACGCAATATAAATACCCCAGAAGAGTATCAACAAGCCATAAAGGAAATCAATGGCTAAGACATTACATATTTTAAATGGTGATAGCACTGCTTCTATTTTTAGTCAATCTCAAGTTGAAGGAGATGTAATTATTTGGCGAGAAATGCTTTGTGAAGGTCCGATCTGTAAGGAAGTAGGTAGTGATGAATTTTGGAAAAAACGATATAACTATTTTGAGAATGATTTGGGTATTGGCAAATTAGAATACTTTGACAAAACCATTAAAGAGATTGTTAAATTAGAGAATGTTGCTAAATATGACGAAATTATTTTATGGTTTGAATATGATCTGTTTTGTCAAATAAATCTAATGGCATTATGTACTTATTTATTGGAGAGTTACGATAAATCTGTAATGTATCATTTGGTTTGTACAGGTAAAGAAAATGGCAAAGATCAATTACAAACGTTAGGCGATTATGATGCTAAATCTTATCCTCAATTATTAGGTAAGAAAAAGAAATTAAGTCGCAAAAAACTTTTATTTGCGAAAAAATGTTGGGAAATCTATGTTAATAATAATCCTGAAGAATTAAAGGCTTTTGATTTTAATCAAAAACCTGATTTTGCCTATTTTCAAATGGCTATCATCCAACATTTAGAACGTTTTCCCAAGTCAAACGGCCTGAATCAAATCCAACAAAAAATGTTAGAACTTATTGATGGAGAAAACTTAAACAAAAATCAAATCATCAGAGAAATGTTGTTGTGGCAACGTACTGAAACAGTTTATGGTTTTGGAGATTTACAATATGCTAATTATTTAGATAAATTGAATGCCTATTATTCTATGAATGACGAAATTTATCGATTAAATGAATCTGGAAAAAGAATTATAAATGCATAAAACTGCTAAACAATTGTTCAAACGTCAAACTACGTTGTCTGAAATAGGTGAGAGCGGACAGCAAAAACTACAACAAACAAGTGTTTTGATTGTGGGTTGTGGTGGTTTAGGAAATTCAGTTGCTACTTCTTTAGCGGGAAGTGGAATTGGCACTATTCATTTGGTAGATTTTGACATGGTAGACATTACTAATTTACACCGTCAACTGTTTTTTACTACTGGAGATGTAGGGAAGTCAAAAGTAGCGGTTTTAGGGAGCTATTTAAGAAAAATTGCTCCGTTTACCGAGGTGTTTGAGCATCACTTTGTTATTAACAAAAAGAACATATTTGAATTATTGATAAGTGTTGATTATGTTATTGATTGTACCGATAGTTTGCCCACCAAATACTTATTGAATGATGTTTGTGTGTTAAAAAACAAACCATTTATTTATGGTTCACTCTATAAGTTTGACGGTTATGTAGCTAGTTTTAATATTCAGCAAAAGACCAGTGAATTTAGTGCCAATCTTCGTGATGCTTTTCCAGAAATTTCTAAGGATGCCATTCCCAATTGCTCAGAAATAGGCACTTTAAATACTATTGTTGGTATTATTGGATTGTTACAAGCTAATGAGGTTTTAAAATTGGTTTGTGGAATTGGAAATCCTTTGACTGATGTGTTGCTCATTTATAATAGTTTGGAGAACTCACAATACAAAATGAAGCTAAAACGAACATTTGATAAAGAAAGAATTTCACAACTATTTGAAAAAGATAGTTATTTTGATGCCAATTGTGAAACTCAAGATTTGTCATTGTTAATAGCCAGTAATGAATTAAAACAAATTATAAATTCGAAAATCAAAAACGAGGTTCAAATAATTTCTGTAATAGAAGATATTTCAACATCTTTGCCTTTTACAGTCGATGCAAAAATACCGTTGTCAGCATTTGATGATATCGTTGGTCACGTAGAGCAAAGTCTAGATTTACTGGACCAACCAACGTTTATATTTATATGTCAAAAAGGAATTAGCAGTTATACGGCAACTCAAAAAATTAAAGAAAAATATCCTAATTTGAAGATGTTAAGTCTCAAAGGAGGTATAAGCAATTATTGAATGAAATGATTTAAACTTATTCTATTTGCTAAAAAATTGCTTTTTTTCACTCACTTTTTGTCTTTTTTTCCTTCCTTAGCCCTGCTAAGCAAGTCAAAAAAAGACTTCAATTGAGAAAAAAATAATTAATTTTCGCTTAAACATAAAAAATTCAAACCACTTCAATGCAAAAACCATTAGAATTTTATAAGTCTGAAAAGACAAAATACGAACTAGAATTAAGTACGTTAAAAAAGAAATTGGCTCTGTCAAGTACCATTAGATTATTGCTTTTTGTAGCGATAGCATTGGGGATTTACCTCTTTTTTGCAAACCTTAAAATAGTAGCAGCAATTGCAATTATAGGCATTGCTCTTTTTTTGTATTTGGTGCTAAGACATACAGATTTGCAATACAAAAGAGATTTTATCAAACAGCTATTAGAAATAAATAATACGGAAATTGAGATTATTTATGGTAATTATCTCGATTTAGATGCGGGTACTGAACATGAAAACCCAAATCATTATTATAGTTATGATATTGATCTTTTTGGAAAAGGATCATTTTATCAATTTGCCAATCGAACAGTAACAAAAGAAGGAGCAAGAGAGTTTGCTAATCAATTAACATTGAATAATATTGATGATATTGATAAAAAGCAAAATGGAATAAAAGAATTGTCTAAAATACCTAAATGGCGACAAGAATTTTCAGCTATTGGCAGTTTGGTTAATGTAAAACATCCGGCGAAGCATATTATAAAATGGATCCATAATTACAACCCAGGTTTACCTAAATTCATGGCGTTTTTACCAAGAGTTTTTGCTTTAATTTCTTTGGTTTTGATTGTTTTGATAAGTGTTGACGTTGTTTCCTATCATTTTTTATTGGTTTGGTTTTTTATTGGCTTAGGTATTGCGGGTGCTTATTTAAAAAAGGTGAATGCTATTTATGATGATGCCGGAAAAGCAAAGGATACGTTTAAGCAATATCATAAATTGTTAGATAAGATAGAAGGTTCTAGTTTTACATCTGAAATTTTAATAGGACAGCAAGAAGCAATAAAGACGGAAAGTGAAAAAGCGTCGGTTATTTTTAAAAAATTCTCAAAAATTTTAGATGCGTTAGACCAGCGTAATAATATGATAATGGCTTTTGTTGGTAATGGGTTATTGTTGTGGGATGCCAATCAGGCATTTAAAATTGAAAATTGGATAAATACGTATAGAGATAAAGTTGAAAATTGGTTTAAGGTCATTGCCTTTTTTGATGCCCAAAATAGTCTGGCAAATTTTGCTTTTAACAACCCCAATTATGTGTATCCAGAATTAAATGGAGATAAAAACGTAATTCAAGCCCAGCAATTGGGACATCCGTTGTTAAAAACCACCAATCGTATTGATAATGATTATACCATTGAAAACCAGCAATTTTTTATCATTACTGGGGCAAATATGGCGGGCAAAAGTACTTTTTTAAGAACCGTTTCTTTATCCATAGTCATGGCAAATATGGGCTTACCTGTTTGTGCAAAATCATTTGAGTATTCTCCTATAAAATTAATTACAAGCATGCGTACTACAGATTCTTTAGCAGATGATGAGTCGTATTTCTTTTCGGAATTAAAACGCTTAAAGTTTATTGTAGAGCAAATAAAATCTGATCGTTATTTTATAATACTTGATGAGATTCTAAAAGGAACCAATAGTACCGATAAAGCTATTGGTTCTAAAAAGTTTGTACAGAAACTAGTTGCTTCAAATTCTACAGGAATTATTGCTACACACGACCTTAGCCTTTGCGAAATTGAAAAAGAACTTACGGCGATAAAAAACTACTATTTTGATGCCGAAATCATCAATGACGAACTTCATTTTGACTACCGACTAAAAACGGGTGTTTGTAAAAACATGAATGCTTCATTCTTGTTGAAGAAAATGGAAATAGTATAATTTATATTATGACTAATAAAGAGAAGGGAATCTTAGTTAAGTTAAGAAGAAAGGCTAGATCTAATAGTCAAAAATGTTATAATCCTGATTGTGAAAATGTAGCTATTAGATCACATATTCAACAAAAGGAAGGTTCAATTAGAGAAATTGCTTCTGGTGATGGTGAAGTTATTCAGCTTGAGAACATTTATCCGTATATTAAAGATAATAGAAGATACGATTTTAAAGAAAAGGGAATAAAACAGAAGGGAGATGTTCTAACTTTTTGGGGTTTTTGTAATGAATGTGATAATAAAATTTTCGAAGAAATAGAATCTAAAAATGTTGACTTATCACTAAATCGAAATCAACTTCTATTTTCTTATCGAGGTTTTTTAAGTGAACTCTATAAGCAAGAGTATAATTTAAAATGGTATAAACTCATATTTGAATCCAATGAATTGACCAACGAAATAAAACAAACTTTTTATCATTTGAATAGTGGTTTTGATTTAGCTACTAAATTTGGAAGGTTTAACAAACAGTTGTTTGAAAGTGATTTAATAAAAGGGACAAACAGTTTTGAATTTATCCACTTTGCATTACCAAAAATCGAAATTTGTACATCAACTAGTTTTAGCTCGGCTTCAAAAATAAAATTTAAAAAAGATCTGTTAGAAAGGAAATCGCTACCACCCATTGTTAGCTCGAACTTCATAAACCTTATTCCCCAAAAGGATAAACTTAACGTGATTTTAGGTTGTCATTCAGAAAAAAAATTAAAAGGTAAGTTTGATTTAGATAAAATCTCTAATTATAATGAAAAAGAAAAAATAAAACTAATTAGTGACGTCTTAATAAGGCATGTAGAAACATGGTTTGTGTCTAAAAATTTATACAATAAGTGGAAAGATCAAAAAAAGGATGTAGAAATTTTAAATCAAATACATAAATATCTACCTTCACATATGAAAAGTAAATATGTAAAATTTAACATGTTTCAAGATCATAATTGAGAGTTTTCAATCAAACGAATATAATAACACTTTTTTATTTTCCTTTAAAAGTACATCCAATTCATCTAAAACATCCACAGAAACTGTTGGGCAGCCCCAGCTAGTTGCAATGGGGTTTGGGTAGGTTTCATTTTCTGGCATTCCTTTCCAGCCATGTAACACCACAATTCTTTTACGCATATTACTATTGTCTTTTTCAAGACCATCTATCCAATATTTATAATTTTTACCCCAACTGCTATAGGCTCTTTCGCCCATAACCGCCATTCCCAACGAACTACAATGGGTTTCACTCTTATTGCTGAAAACTGTTGGAATTCCTGTAGTATTTTTTCCTTTACCATCACCATGGCATACTAACTCTTTTTTAAGGATACTGTCCTTTTTTAAATCAACCACAAAAAATCTGTTTTTACCGCTATGTATGCTATAATCAATCATAAAAGCAATGTCTTTGTTGTAATTGCCTTTTTTTGCAAATGCCTTAATGTGACTTATCTCATCAGAATAATCTAATACCTCAGTCTCAATAGTAATAGTTTCATTGATAACAAAAAGGTTTTGTTTTTCTTTTTTACAAGAAAAAAAGGATAAGATTATTATTAATATTGTAAAGTTTTTATTCATATTTAAAATTTAAAAAAAACACCAACCCCTCCGCCCTTAAAAATTCAGTAAGTCTTAAAAAAACGTTTGGGCACCTCCCCTTGAAAAAAGGTGAGGAATTTTGTTTTCATATTTTTATTCATAGCAATTTTCCCTACCTTTTGGATTAACAAGAAACGAAATACATTTTGTTTCGAAGTTACCGAGTGAAGCTCAACTATGGATGTGCATTAACCCATACTTCACCATCCACAAAGTGTTCTTTTTTCCAGATTGGAACTGTTCCTTTTAAGGTATCTATAGCGTATTGGCACGCATCAAAAGCGGCCTTTCTATGAGCTGAAGAAACAGCAATAATTACTGGAATATGACCAACTTGTAACTCACCTTCAGCATGGTGAATGGCTATTTTTAAAATGTCAAAATCGACCAAGGCTTTATCAGCTATTTTCTGCATTTCTTTAATTGCCATGGGTTTATAGGTAGAAAAATCTAATAACGTAACTTCCTTACTTTTTGTTAAATTACGTACAGTACCTACAAATAGGGCAATTCCGCCACAAGAAGCATCTTGAACAAAGTCGTAACACGCTTGTAAATTCAGTTTTTCTGTAGTAACATGTATTGAGGTGTTTTCCATAAACCAAAATTAAGCAATTATAAAGCTTATTTATACCTGAATTCAGGGGTTTTAAAAACTCAAGCCAAACACAACACCATTAGTAGCCTTGCCGTTAAAATAAGATCGTACATAGTCAACACGTAAAAATCTGAATTTACCGAAGCCGATATTATCCAACCCAACTGAATATTCGGAATAAGGTTTATTATCAGGCGTAAATAAAGCCTTAGCACCAACAACCAATTGAAATTGCAATTTATTTAGTAAAGGAATTTTTCGTAACAAATAGCCATTAAAATGATGTTGAGCATGGAACTCTGCGTATTGATTGTCTGTACTTAAATTGTAATAAGGCAACAAATAAAAACTATTGATATAGTTCAAATCTAGATTTACATGGGTTTGATTTCCATTAAAGTGTTTGTAATCTGTAAAGGAAAGTTCATCAGTATTTAAAAATTTACCTGCTTTTATGTTATAAGAAAAGGTTCCTTTATTGCCAAATTTTAAATCTTGATATAGTCGTGCTTGTACCAAATCATAATTATATTTATTTTCGCTCGCGGCAAAACCTTTAGTATATCCGATGTTTAAAGCAGGATATTTGGTTTCATATAAATTTATTTTTCGATCTGGGTAAGAAATATATTTTTGTCCAAATTTAATGGTAGCACCTAACGAAAACTTATAAATACTATGTTCGTCAAAAGGGGTTGATGTATAATTATCAGGCTCTAGCGGATTATTAGAAGAGTACTGTTCATCATCTTTGTTCAGAATTACCCAATCGGCATTGTTAAATAAAGGTTTTCTGTTTTCGTAGCTAATTGAAGAGTTCATTCGTAAGCCATTAAAAATTTCTTTTCCTCCACTAATAGAAGCGAAAGTTTTATCGTAATATTTTGCATAATTATCTTCAAAGAATAAGGAACTCACCGCATTAACTATAGGGGCAATGGGTTCTGATTCGTTAAATTGCATAATTTTTCTACCACCATTTATACTTACATAAGAATTGGTTTTTCCATTAAAATTATAGGTAAACCCACCACTCAATCTCAATTGGTCATCTGACAAACCATAATCTATTTTAGATCTAATATTAAAACTTCTGTTTTCGTCTTTATAATACTTATAATAAGAGATATCCATATTGGTATGCCATCCTTGCACGGTATTAAACATAGAATTGAAGACTGGTGAGCCAATGTTTAAACCCCATTTTTCATAAGTATTCGAATAATTATAGCCAGTTAGCACATTCATTATTTTGAATTTATTCCGCTTAAGATCTATGGAATCTAAGTATTTTTCTGACTGTCTAATTTCTTTAATGCTGTCTTTTAGTTGATAATCATTCATTTCTTCGGCGGTTAACGGAATGGGTCTCATATTCTTCCAAAAAAGACTATCCTTCTTATTGGCTTTGTCCTCAATTGAAAGAATTTCATTGGTAAATGTGGCTTTTGTAAAGTTGGGTTGAAAATTATAATCGCTATATACACCTGTAAAACGTCCATCTACGTTAATGCCAAACATGCCAAAAACAAAATCAATACTTTGAGAAAATAGTGGCCACATTTTGTCTTTTTCAGAATAAGAATAACTCTGTTTTAATGTCAACTTTTTAACCATAGGTTGTTGTATTTGTTTACCAGTAACTGAAAGGTCTACAGCAAAAAATTCCCAACTGTTTTCAACAATATAGATGAATCCCGTAAAGGCATTATCCGTTGTTTTTTTAGGGGCAACCTTTATTTTGTTAATGAGAAACTCACCTTCATAATAACTATTAACCAAGGTGTATTTATAATAGTTAAAAGCGTAATTCGCTATTGGTGAAACAATATTTTCGCCGAGGTTTATTAAGTTCGTATAAACGTTAAAATTTACTTCAGATGCTTGATTAAAACTAAAACCACTATCATCTCCACTGACCTTAGAAGCCAATATGTTTTCTTTAAATTCCTTTTCGCTCTTGGTAATTTTAGAAATCGTTTCAGAAAGATAAACAACGCCACTTCTTGTAGAATCTAGACCACCACCGAGGTCACCCAATTCAAAACCCATAATTTTTTCAGGAGCATCTTTAATCCGATAAATACCTCGCGAATAAAAATCGGCCGTAAAATTGGACGTTTTCTTTAAATTTTTATCTTTTTCAGCAATTGCAGCTCTGATAATTCGATGAGCAGGATTGTCTTTAGTACTTATTTGAACTTCATCTAACGCTAAAGCATCCTCTTTTAAAACGATATTCAATTCAAAAGGTAATGCTGTTATATTAACCTCTTTTTTTAATGTTTTAAACCCTAAATATTGAAAAATGATAGTGTAATTACCTGTTTTATTAATATCTAATTGGTATATACCATCATCATTTGAGGTTGTACCATTATATGATCCTTGTAAGTAAATATTTACAAATGGTAAAGGCGTATTGTTTTCGTCGGTAACTGTCCCTGTAATTTGAGCTTGTGCGATAGTGCAACTAATAAAAAGGAGTAGTGAGATTTTAATATTCATTGAGGTTGATTTAGTTATGAGCAAACCTAAATTTTTAAAATGGGCTTGGATAATAAGAATTTGTTAAAAATAGAGGCTGTTTTCTTTAATTATTGTTAAAATTTGCTGAAAGACACTGCGTTTTGGATATAAATAGAATTGAAATTCCCTATTTTTGCAGACCATAATTTAAGATAAAAAACCAATGAAGACCACATTTAAAATTGTAGCTATTTTAGAAGGATTGTCGTATTTAATACTGCTTTTTATAGCAACTCCCATAAAATATATTGGTCATGATGAATCATGGGTTAAAATGTTTGGAATGCCACATGGTTTGTTATTTGTGGCGTATGTAGTTTTGGCTTTTTTGGTAAAATCGGAATATAAATGGGATAACAAGACATTTTTAATTGTCTTGGCTGCTTCTATAATACCATTCGGTACGTTTTATGTTGATAAAAAATATTTGAGAGCATAAATTTAAGTAAGATTTTTGTTCCACTTTGTAAAGAATTCAATATGTGTTTCATTATCCTCCACTTACTGGTGGAATGATGGCAATTACGTCATTGGCTTTGATTAAATATGTATCATCAACATAGTTTTCGTTAACGGCTACTGAAAAATTCTTATAAGCAACGAGTTTTGGGTATTGTTCAATCAATATGCTTTTGAAATCGGTTATCGTTGTATTGGGAATTATTTCTAATTCTGTTGTGTTTTTACCAACAATATCTTTAACAATGCCAAAAAGCAATAGTTTTATTTGCATCTCGTTTTATTTAAATCAGTTCAATTGCATTACTTTTGCTAAAGTAAAGATATTAAGTTAAAAATTACATGCCAACTGAATTTAACATAGCTGTTAAAAGTGGGTAATAATGTATTACATGAATAAATTTTTCCCAATATTAGATTGGTTACCAAACTATAAAACCTCGTTTTTAAGAGGAGATATATTTGCTGGTTTAACTATTGGTATTATTTTAATTCCTCAAGGAATTGCCTATTCCATAATTGCAGGTTTACCACCTATTTATGGTTTATACACGGCTTTAATTCCGCAATTGATATATACTATTTTTGGAACTTCTAAACAATTATCCACTGGTCCTACAGCATTAGATTCATTAATTATTGCTTCCGGAGTATCTACATTAGCAATTGTAGGTACAGATAATTATATTACTACAGTTTTGCTACTCACGATAATGGTGGGTGTACTACAATTCTTAGTGGGTATATTTCGACTGGGTTTTATCGTTAATTTTTTATCAAGACCTGTTTTAACCGGGTTTGTATCTGCCGCTGCTATTATAATAGCCTTTAGTCAGTTAAAAGATTTATTAGGTTTAGATGTAGCACGAAGTAATCAAATTCACACTATAATTGTAAATCTTTTTGAAAAAATAACTGAAATTAATCTGAACACTATATTGATTGGTTTGGGGTCAATTTTAATTATTTATGGATTAAAAAAAATACATAAAAAATTACCAGGTCAATTATTGGTCGTTATTATAGGTATTTTGGTTATGAAATGGTTCGGCAATTACCTATCTGATGTTGAAATTGTAAAAGATATCCCGAAAGGGTTACCTCCATTTTTAATGCACCGTTTTGATGTGTCGCTTATGCAAAAGTTACTGCCAATAGCATTAACACTTGCTTTCACAGGATTTTTACAAGGAATATCTATTGCAAAAACCTTAGATGAAGATGTAATTGATTCCAGTTTAAAGCCAAATAAAGAATTAATTGCATTAGGTTTAGGTAATATGGTAGGGTCATTTTTTGGAGCTTATACTTTTACAGGAAGCTTTTCTAGATCTGCAATAAATAAAGAAGCCGGTGCTAACACAGCAATGTCTAATGTGGTTGCTGCTTTGTTTATTTTAATAACCATTTTATTTTTGACTCCAGTTTTTTATTATTTACCCAAAACAGTACTTGCCGCCATAATTATTACTGCAATTTTAGGCATGATAAAAGTCAAAGACATGAGGTTTTTATGGAAAACCGATAAGAAAGACTTTATAATGATGTTGGTTACTTTGATTATTACGCTAACTGTCGGAATAAAAGAAGGGATTATGGTGGGTGTAATGGTTTCTATTTTTGCAGTTATTTTTGAGACTTCAAGACCACATATGGCAGTATTAGGTAAGGTGCCCAATACAGCTCACTTTTACAGAAATAAAGGGCGGTTTAATGATGTTGAAATTGATAAAGAATTTTTAATCGTTAGGTTCGATTCGCAATTATATTTTGCGAATACCAATTATTTTAAAGAGAAATTGGACGAGTTAGTTTATGAAAAAGGAGAAGATTTAAGGCTTATTATTATCGATGCAGAAGTTATAAGTAATATTGATAGTAGCGGTGTTTTCGCTTTAAATGAACTTTTGAAAAAATACAATAGTAGAGGAATTAAAATATACTTTACAAATATAAAAGGCCCATTAAGGGATGCTTTCGCTAAAAGTGGACTAATAAAACAGATTGGAGTAGAAAATTGTTTTATGAGCATTCAAGAAGCCGTAAATAATTATCTGAATAAAGATAATCTCGATCAAGAGAGAAAATATACGCAGTATTTAGATCAGGTAAATTAACAAACTCATTTTTTATTTGACTATTTAGTCCATTCATTTTTACGATGAACAAACTTTTTTAACCCCTGACATCATTTGTCAAAACCACGGCTACATTTGCATTATGTTTAACCATAAAAATCTATAAATTATGAAAAGTGCAATCAGTTGGTTTGAAATTCCTGTAACGGATTATAACAGAGCTAAAAAGTTTTATACCATAGTGTTGGGAATTGGAATTACCGATCATCCCATGCCAGACGCTACCATGGAATATGGTGTATTTGACTATAAACCTGAAGAGGAAGGGGTAGGTGGAGCCATTTTTAAAGGTGAAGATGCAAAACCATCTATGGAAGGTGTTACTGTTTATTTGAATGGAGGCAATGATCTAAGTCTTCCTTTAAGTCGCGTTGAACGTGCTGGAGGTAAGGTTTTGTTACCAAAAACAGATATTGGTGAAAATGGATTTTTTGCCTTACTTAAAGATACGGAAGGTAACAAAGTAGCATTGCACTCCATGTCTTAATAAATAAGAGACGAGAAAAAAAGAGGTAAGAATCTGGACAAATAAATCTTGAATCTTGCCTCTTTTCTTTTACTATATTTGTGAATCATGCAACAACTCTCTAGACTCATTGCCATATTAACCTTGTTAAAATCAAAACGAATTTTAACGGCAACGGAGCTTTCTAAAAAATTTGAAGTTAGTATTAGAACCATTTATAGAGATATTAAAAAATTAGAAGTTGCTGGCGTTCCTATTATCACTTTGGAAGGCAGAGGCTATAGCTTAATGGATGGTTATGTTGTGGCACCGGTTCAGTTTACTGAAAAACAAGCCAATGCGTTAATTACTGCTCAACATTTGGTAAACAAATCAAATGATGCATCGTTTGTTAGTGATTTTGAGGAAGCGATGACTAAAATTAAGTCGGTTTTTAGAACGTCTATCCAACAGAAAAGCGAATTACTACATAGTAAAATTCGAGTTTTTGATTTTAAACAAGAAATAATTTCCAGTAATGCTCTTTCCGAATTACAATTGGCCATTACTAATTTTAATTTAACTGAAATTAATTACCGTAAGGCAGATCAAGTTGATGCTACTTTTAGAGTTATTGAACCATGTGCCATATTTGCCACAGACAATAAATGGATTCTAATTGCGTGGTGTCATTTACGAAATGATTATAGAGCATTTAGAGTAGACCGAATTCAAAACTTTAAAATTTTGCCCAATCAATTTGAAGATAGGAAATTTGAATTTGAATCTTTTTATAAGTCACGCCCTTATAACCCTTAACAATTCTTTGTAATTTTTGTTACTTTAATTTCTTATATTAGTCAGTATCTTTGCAAAATTGAGAATTTTACGCCTCTGATTAAAATAGGCAAGATAAATATTAAAAGTAAAATATGATTATAGAACAAATTTATACCGGCTGTTTAGCTCAAGGTGCATATTATATAGAAAGTAACGGTGAAGTTGCTATCATTGACCCTTTAAGAGAGGTGCAACCTTACATTGACAAAGCTGAAAAAGACGGAGCAAAAATCAAATATATTTTTGAAACACATTTCCATGCTGATTTTGTAAGTGGACATGTAACATTGGCGGAAAAAACGGGAGCAACCATAGTTTTCGGCCCTACTGCTAAAACAAACTTTAAATCTCACATCGCTAAAGATGGAGAGGTGTTCAAATTAGGTGATATTACTATTACGGCATTGCACACACCTGGTCATACGATGGAAAGTACTTCCTATCTTTTAAAAGATAAAAATGGAAAAGACCATGCTATTTTTAGTGGTGACACCTTGTTTTTAGGAGATGTTGGTCGTCCAGATTTAGCTCAAAAAGCGGGTGTGCTTACTGAAGAAGATTTAGCGGGTTACTTATACGATAGCTTAAGAACTAAAATAATGACGTTGGCGGATGATGTTATTGTTTATCCAGCACACGGAGCAGGTTCTGCCTGTGGAAAGAATTTAAGTAAAGAAACTGTAGGTACTATTGGTGGGCAAAAAAAGACCAATTATGCGTTAAGGGAAAATATGACCAAAGAAGAATTTGTAAAAGAAGTTACAGATGGTTTATTACCGCCACCACAATATTTTCCCTTAAATGTAAAGATGAATAAAGAA
The DNA here is from genome assembly GCF_003449015.1 of Aureibaculum luteum. Lineage (GTDB taxonomy): Bacteria > Bacteroidota > Bacteroidia > Flavobacteriales > Flavobacteriaceae > Aureibaculum > Aureibaculum luteum. The sequence goes on from NZ_QRGD01000007.1 coordinate 170,135, forward strand.
GGGTATGAAAGTATAGATGCGATTTTGAGTAAAGGTACCATACCGTTATCTCCTGATGATTTTGAAAAAGTAGCGAACGATACTGATGCCTTAATTTTAGATGTAAGACATGAATCAGAATTTATTAAGGGATTTATTCCTAGATCAATTTTTATTGGTTTAGAAGGTGGTTTTGCACCTTGGGTTGGAGCCTTGATAAAAGATGTAAAACAACCCATACTATTAGTAACTCCAGAAGGAAAAGAGGAAGAAACAGTTACTAGGTTATCTAGAGTTGGTTTTGATAATACGTTGGGTTACCTTAATGGAAGTTTTGAAGCTTGGAAAAAATCGGGTAAGGAAATAGATACGTTAACGTCTATCTCTGTAGAAGAATTGGAACATAAAATGGATGATAAAACAGCTATTTTTGATGTTAGAAAGCCGGGGGAATATGCCAGTGAACATATAGTTGAAGTACCTAATACACCTTTAGATTTTATCAATGATTATATTTCTGAGTTTCCTAAAGATAAAGAATTTTATGTGCATTGTGCAGGTGGATATCGTTCTGTAATTGCAGCTTCTATCTTAAAAGCAAGAGGATATCACAACGTTATTGATATTGCTGGTGGTTATGGAGCCATTAAAGAATCAAGTATTAATAAAACGGACTATGTTTGTCCATCAACGTTGTAAACTTACGGTCACTTCGATTGTTTTCTTAGAAGGGATAGCATAGAAGAAATTGTATTGAGAAATACGTATAGAGTTTTTAAAGAGTTGGTAGGTAAGATTCAAAAGTAATGGTAAAGTGAATTATAACATAAATAATAATTAAAATATATAAATGAAAAATTTAACATTAAGCCTTTTTGTAGTAATAACGTTGCTGTTTTCTTGTAAAAACAGCTCGCAAAGTAATGAGAAGAGTACTACAGTAGAGGTAGTTAAACCAGTAGATTTTAACGCTAAAGTTGAAAATAATACAGTACAACTTATAGATGTTAGAACTCCAAAAGAATATAATGCGGGACATTTAAAAAGCTCGAAAAATATTAATGTTTTTGATAAAAATTTTATGACGCAAATGGAATCTTTAGACAAGTCGAAACCTGTTTATGTATATTGTAAAAGTGGAAAGAGGAGTGCCAATGCATCTTCCAAATTAAAAGCAGCTGGGTTTACAAAAATATATGACCTTCAAGGCGGTTTTTTAGCTTGGTCAAAAGAAAATTTAGAAATAGAAAAATAAAGATAAAATGACAACAATAGAAATACTTAACCTTAAATGTGGAGGCTGTGCCAATACAATTAAAAAAGGAATACTTTCAGTTGATGGCGTTTCTGAAGTAAATATCGATTTAGAAACCTCAAAAGTAAGTGTAGATTCAGAAAATGAAACTGTATTAGATAGTGTGAAAGCTAAACTATCTAAAATGGGCTATCCAGAAGCTGGTGATACGAATACCATTATGCATAAAGCAAAATCATTTGTGAGTTGTGCTACGGGTAGAATGGGAGAAAAGGTATAAAATGGCGTCTTTTAGTGAAATTATCAACCAAGATATTCCTGTTTTGGTTGATTTTAAAGCAGATTGGTGTGGTCCTTGTAAAATGATGACACCTATTCTTAAAGAAGTTAAACAGCAGCTTAAAGACAAGATAAAAATTGTAAAAATAGATGTTGATAAAAACCAAGCAGTAGCTTCAAAATTTCAGGTAAAAGGTGTGCCAACTCTAATTTTGTTTAAAAAAGGTAAACAAGTTTGGCGTCAATCGGGAGTTTTACAGGCTACTGAAATTGTTCAGATTATTAATAGTAATTAATTCTTTTAACATGAAAAAAAATGTAGGTAGTATCGATAAAATTATAAGATTAATAATTGCAGTGGTTGCCATTTGGGCCGCATACACACATCAAGTGGCAAGTCCATGGGATTATGTTTTATATGCAGTTGCTGTAATCATGATATTAACAGCACTAACGAGTACTTGTCCAATATGGTTAATGACAGGTATTAGTACGCTAAAGTCAAAAATTAAATAAACGTCAAAAAATAGATCACAACATCCCCTCATTCAAATAACCAAACTGAATTAGTTCTTTTTTATTCTTTATTTTTTTTGTGGAGCAATCTTTAATCAGATACAATTGTGTTGAGACCTTTAGTACGTTATTGTAATTATGATCGGTAAGTATAATTCCTTTATGCTTAGCTCGCTCTATAATAAGTTGGTTTGTTAAATTTATCAATAAAGGAGATAAACCATTATAGGGTTCGTCTAATAAGGCAAACTTTGAATCTGAAAAGAGGGTTAGTTTAATTTCAAGATATCTCAACTCACCATCTGATAGCTCTCTAATTTTATGGTTTAATAATGGTTTAAGGAATGAATCATCAATGAACTCTAATACCGTTTCTTTTGATAGAAATAATTGAACTGCTTTTAAAACTTTAAAATGTCTAGGTATAAAATTATCTTGTGGTAAATAGGAGATTTCACTAGGATATTTATATGCCTTGCGTCTGATTTTATTATCGATTCTAACAAATTTATGTTCAGCAGGAATAATCCCATAAATAATTTTAATTAAAGTCGATTTACCACATCCATTTCTACCCAAAACGCCAATAATATCACCTGTTTCACACTTTAAATAAACATCTGATAAAATGGTAGTTTGATTGTACGATTTTTCTATGCTGTCTGCTTCTAATATACTTTTCATCCTAATATATATTTTAAGATTAAAGTAATTATGAGGTTTACGAAGAAGCTAAAACCGAATAGTTGTATTTTAGATAAGCCACAATTTATATAAAAGAAGTAATCTTTGTATTTGCTAGTCTCTTTAAGGATTAAGAAAAATAAAAGTCCAATAAAGCTTCCGCTAAAAAATGTAGTTGTTGTGTCAATAGCAAATATCGACGGAAAAATTAAAGGTGAAACTCTTAAAAAAAGAAAAAAACTAAGACTAAAGAGTAACGTACTTTTATAGAATTCAATCAGCAGTTTTAGTTTCTTAAGACTAAACATTTCTACTCTTCCAGTAACTCATTAATAGCATCTAAATTTGGTGCTAATATAATTTCGATACGTCGGTTTTTTGCTTTTCCTGATGAAGTTGAATTACTAGCTACTGGCATAAATTCACCACGGCCGGCTGCGGTAACTTGTTTTTGAGGAACATTATTGTCTACCAATATACGTACAATGGCTGTCGCTCTTTTTGTAGATAAATCCCAGTTATCAATTAACACCCCTTTTCCTCCATACGGAACATTATCTGTGTGACCTTCAATCAATACATCAATATCAGGATTTTCAGTTAAAACGGCTGCTAAGTTGTTTACAGCTCTTTTACCTTCGCTATTTACAGCCCAACTACCAGAACTAAATAATAGTTTATTTTCCATAGAAACATACACTTTACCGTTCTTACGCTCTACAGTTAAGCCTTTCCCTTCAAAACCTTGTAAAGCGGCTGAAACGGCATCTTTTAATTGTTGCATTGCGGCTTCTTTTGCAGCTATTAAGCCTTCTAGTTGATCTACTCTTGCTGAACGTTCACTCAATTGACTTTGCAATTCTGCTAAACGTTCACTTTCTTCCTTAAGTTTTGCTTCCTTATCTTGTAATTCTACTAATAGTTTTCTGTTTTCTTCTGCTTTTGCAGATAGTTGTTGTTCACTATCATTGGCAAGATTTTCAAATTCTGCCTGAAGTTTGTTTTTTTTATCTTCCAGTTGATTTACTGCATTGGTAATTCGTTCTTTTTCTTCCGCTAAATTATCTAGTTCGGATTGTAGTTTTAAACGAGCTTCTTCTAAGTCCTTTTTTTGATCTATCAAATCTTGATTTTCACTAAATAGAGCTTCGTTACTCCCTCTTAGTTTGTCGTATTTTTCTTCAAGTTCAGTATATACTTTTTTAGAAACACAAGAGCTCAATAAAGTTAAGGTTAGGATAAATAAAGCTATTTTTTTCATGATTTTTGTTTTTTAATTTGTTACAAAACACCCTTAAGGTCCCCTCAAGGGGATAATTTTAATCAATTAAGTGTGTTCTCTTTACTCTAACTTTAAATATAAGTTAAAATTCTAATTCCACTCCAATTGGACAATGATCTGAATGTTTTGCTTCTGGTAAAATATAAGCTCGCTTTAAATTCGATTTAAGAGGTTCTGAGGCCATGCAATAATCTATACGCCATCCTTTATTATTGTTTCTTGCATTGGCTCTATAACTCCACCAGCTATAATTATCAGGTTCTTTGTTAAAATGTCTAAAAGTATCTATAAAACCACTATCAATAAACTTGCCAATCCACTCTCTTTCTACAGGTAAAAATCCTGAAACACCTTTCATTTTAGGATTGTGGATATCTATCTCTTCATGGCATATATTATAATCGCCACAGATAACTAAATTCGGAATTTCTTTTTTAACAGTTTCTAAGTAATCTAAAAACTCGTCCATGTAATTGAGTTTAAAACCCAATCTAGCATCATTAGTACCTGATGGCAAATACAAACTCATTACCGAAACATTATCAAAATCTAGGCGTAAATTTCTTCCTTCAAAATCCATTGATTCTATACCTGTTCCATATTCAACATGGTTCGGTTTTGTTTTTGAAAGTACAGCAACACTACTATATCCTTTTTTTTCGGCAGAAAACCAATAATGATAATGATAACCTGCTTGTTCAAAAATTTCTAAGTCCAATTGTTCTTTATGAGCTTTGGTTTCTTGGATGCAAATTACATCTGGGTTAGCGGCTTGTAACCAGGTCATAAACCCTTTTTTTAATGCAGCTCTTATACCGTTTACGTTGTAGGAAATAATATTCATTAATATGTAATGTTGTTAATTAATTGTCATTTCAGGAATATCACCTTCAATAATCAATTTGCCTTCGGTGGCATTTTTAATTTCTTCAACAGACACACCTGGAGCTCTCTCCAATAATTTAAATCCGTTTTCAGTTACTTCTAATACAGCAAGGTTACTTACAATCTTTTTAACACAACCCACACCAGTTAAAGGCAATGAACATTTTTTAAGTAATTTAGATTTGCCATGTTTGTTGGTATGCATCATAGCAACAATTATATTTTCGGCAGAGGCTACTAAATCCATAGCACCACCCATTCCCTTCACCATTTTACCCGGAATTTTCCAGTTAGCAATATCTCCATTTTCAGCTACTTCCATTGCTCCCAATACCGTTAGTTGTACATGTTGACCTCTAATCATAGCAAAACTATTGGCAGAGTCAAATAAAGAACCTCCGTCTAAAATGGTTACAGTTTGTTTACCCGCATTTATTAAATCAGCATCTTCTTCGCCTTCAATAGGGAAGGGTCCCATGCCTAATAAACCATTTTCACTTTGAAACTCAACATCAATTCCATTAGGAATATAATTTGCCACTAACGTAGGAATACCAATACCTAAATTAACATACCAACCGTCTCTCAACTCTTGAGCAATTCTTTTTGCTATACCTATTTTATCTAATGCCATAGTTTAAGATTTGGGAGTTACAGTGCGTTGTTCAATTCTTTTTTCATAATCCTTACCTTGAAAAATACGTTGTACAAAAATTCCAGAGGTATGTATTTGATTTGGATCTAATTCTCCAGCAGGAACAAGTTCTTCTACTTCCGCAACAGTTATTTTACCAGCCATTGCCATAAGTGGATTAAAATTCCGTGCTGTTCCTTTAAATATTAAATTTCCAGCAGTATCGCCTTTCCAAGCTTTTACAAAGGCATAATCGGGTGTAAAAGCATGTTCAAGTACATACATTTTACCGTTAAATTCTCGTGTTTCTTTACCTTCAGCAACTTCAGTACCATAACCTGCAGGTGTGTAAAATGCAGGAATTCCTGCCCCCGTTGCTCTACATCTTTCAGCTAGTGTACCTTGTGGAATAAGGTCTACCTCTAACTCACCACTTAACATCTGACGTTCAAACTCATCATTTTCGCCAACATATGAGGAAATCATTTTTTTAATTTGGCGTTTTTGCAGTAATAATCCCAAACCGAAATTATCAACACCTGCATTATTAGAAATACAAGTTAAATCAGTAACACCTAATTTTTCCAATTGAGAGATGCTATTTTCGGGTATACCACAAAGCCCAAAACCACCTAACATTAAGGTCATTCCAGACTGAACCCCTTGTAAAGCATCTTCAACGTTTTTCACAACCTTATTTATCATTTCATTTTATTTAAAATTCAGGATCTACCTCAGTAGTATTTTGATTTTCTTCTTGCTTCTCTTTATATTTATCACAATCTAACTCAACGTCAAAGTTGGCTGGTTTTATAAAAGCACCATCACTAATTTCAAGATCCTTGTTGGCGTAACATTTTTTCATATATAATGCCCAAATTGGTAGTGCCATTGATGCCCCTTGACCTCTTCCAATATCAGCAAAATGTATAGATCTCTCTTCACCACCAACCCAAACACCAGTGGTTAAATTAGGTACAAAACCCATAAACCATCCATCAGATTGGTTTTGTGTAGTACCAGTTTTACCACCAATAGGGTTTTTAAATTTATAAGGGTGACCTGAAACAATACTATCTGGATAATTTCTAGCAGCATTTCGTAAGCGAGCTCCAGAACCATATTGCGTAACACCTTCTAATAAGTTAACTACGGTATAGGCAGATTCTTCACTCATTACCTCTTTGGTTTCTGGTGTAAAATTTTCTAATACCGTTCCATTTTTATCTTCAATACGTAATATCATTATTGGTTTTACATACATTCCTTTACTAGGAAACGTATTGTATGCACCAGTCATTTCAAATAGTGATAAATCTACAGTACCCAATGCTATTGAAGGCACTGCGAGAATATCACTTTCAATTCCTAAGTTTTTTGCTAATTTAACAACGTTTTGAGGTGTTGTTTTATCAATTAACTGAGCGGTTATAACATTGGTAGAGGTTGCCAATGCATTTTTTAAGGTTTTAAATCCACCATATTTATGATCTGCATTGGCTGGAGCCCAGTCTTTATCTAATCCATATTTTCCTTTCGGAATGGTCCAGATAGTATTTGAAAACTCCTCACATGGAGAGATTTGTAATTGATTGATTGCGGTAGCATATACAAAAGGCTTAAAGGTTGAGCCTACTTGACGTTTACCTTGTTTTACCATATCGTATTGAAAATGCTTATAGTTTATACCACCAACCCATGCTTTTACATGACCCGTTTGTGGTTCCATAGACATCAATCCTGCTCGCATAAAATATTTATAATACCTAATAGAGTCTATTGGAGTCATAATGGTATCAATATCTCCTTTCCAAGAGAAAATACGCATTTCTGTTTTTTCGTTAAACGATTTTTTAATGTCAGCTTCAGAAACTCCGGCTTTTTTCATGCGTCGGAATCGATTGGAGCGTTTCATTGCAGACTCCATATTCCGTTCAATTTCCTTTACCGTTAAATCATAATATGGAGCATTCTTATTCTTTTTTTGTTGCTTATAAAATACACGTTGTAGGTTTGACATATGTTCTTTCATAGCATCTTCGGCATACTGTTGCATGCGAGAATCTAGGGTAACATAAATTTTTAGTCCATCACGGTAAATATTATATTCGGTACCGTCTGGTTTTTTATTATCTTTTACCCAAGTCTTTAAAAACCCTCGTAAATATTCTCTAAAATAAGTGGCAACACCATAACCTGTGTCTTCTGGAGAAAAATTAATTACCATTGGTAATTTTTGCAAAGAATCTTTCTCTTCTAGTGATATTACCCCATTCTTTTCCATTTGTTTAAGCACCACATTTCTACGTAACAAAGTCCTTTCTTTTTTGCTTTCTCTGTGGGGATTGTAAAGACTTGGATTTTTAAGCATAGCTACCAATACAGCAGCTTCTTCCATTTTTAGCTCTTTAGGTTCTTTGCCAAAGTAGATACGAGCTGCGGAACGAAGACCAACAGCATTGTATAAGAAATCTTGCTTGTTAAAATACATAGTAATAATTTCTTCCTTGGTATATTGACGCTCCAATCTAATCGCAATAATCCACTCTTTAATTTTTTGTGAAAGTCTTTCTATAAGGTTTTTAGATCCTTCGCCATGAAACAACAGTTTTGCCAATTGTTGAGTAACCGTACTGGCTCCACCATCTTTTCCTAATTTAATAAAAGCTCTAGTAGTACCATAAAAATCAATACCAGAATGTTCGTAAAAACGCACATCTTCAGTAGCGACTAAGGCTTTTACTATATTTTCGGGAATGTCTTTGTATTTTATTGGAGTTCTATTTTCATTAAAATATTTCCCCAATGTTTTATCATCAATAGAAATAACTTCTGTAGCTAGATTATTCTCAGGGTTTTCAAGTTCCTCAAAAGTTGGTAAAGGACCAAAAACGCCAATAGAGCCTAGAAAAAACAAAAGAGCTATAAATCCGAAACCACCTAAAAACAGTATCCAAAGCCATTTGGTAAATTTTTTAAATGCAGCCGTGTTATCTGGTTTTTTTTTACTCATTAGTGTTCATTTTTTCAATTTGTATACCTACATCAGTTACACCTTTTAACGATGTTATTCCATCAACTTCTCCACTTTCACGCATAGCTTGCTGTATGGAGATGTTGTAAGTGCCAGTTGTAGGGAAAATTACATTGCTCTTAAATTCTAAAACGTTTTCTTTCAGATCGGTTAAGCCTTCACCTAAAAATTTACCGTCTACATCTGCCATTTCATATTCTAACGTATCAACAACCTTATAATTGTTAGGAAAATCAATCCCTACAATTAAAAATAAATTACTGTAGCCATAGTCATTGTTATTTCTGAGATTTATATATACATTGTTTCTAGAAATAGTATCAATTGGACTAAATTCAAACTTGACAAGAGAGTCTTTATGCCATTCAGCATTTGGCATTGACTTGTATTGATTGAAAACTAAATTATCATTACATGAAATTAATGCTATTGAAACGAAAAGTAAGCCTAATATATTACGCATTTTTGCGGGGAGATTTTCTTTTATTATTTCTGTTTTTTCTTCTTTTGTTACTCTTATTTCCTTTGTTTTTGTCAAATCTAGTTAAACTGTCTTGACCTACAACATTTGTAAAAGCAGCTTCAGGTTCGGCAGGAATATTTATTTTAGATGCATACATTTCTAAACTAGCTACTTTTTTTCCTTCTTTATTTATTTTGATGATTTCGTTTACCTGCTCCGCTTCTAAATCAACCCATTGCATTGGGTTGTCTTTGTAGGCATACCAGAGCAACCCTTTAAAAATATCCATTTTCTGGAAAACAGCTGTTCCTTTTTCAGTTTGAAGCCAAGTATCTGTTTTTGGGAAATTTTTTAATGCATCTAAATAAGAATCCAATTCATAATTTAAACAACATTTAAGCTTACCACATTGTCCAGCTAATTTTTGCGGGTTTAATGATAATTGTTGGTATCTAGCGGCTGAGGTGCTTACAGATCTAAAATCAGTTAACCAAGTAGAACAGCATAACTCGCGACCACAAGAACCAATTCCTCCTAATCTAGCTGCTTCTTGACGCAGCCCCACTTGTTTCATTTCAACTCTTATTTTAAAAGTTGAAGCCAATTCTTTGATTAACAGTCTAAAATCTACACGATCATCAGCAGTGTAGTAAAAAGTTGCCTTATTACCATCTCCTTGAAATTCAATGTCTGAGAGTTTCATTTTAAGACCTAATCTAGAAACTATTAATCTAGATTTTCGTTGAACTTCCTGTTCTTTGTCTCTGGCAGCTTGCCAAACTTCGATATCGCGTTGAGAGGCTTTTCTGTAGATTTGTTTAACTTCTTCACTGTCAAAACCTACATCTTTTTTACGCATTTGAATTTTAACCAATTCTCCTGTTAAAGAAACGGTGCCAATATCATGTCCTGGCGAAGATTCTACAGCCACAACATCACCAATAGCGATGGCTAAATTTTTTGTGTTTTTAAAAAAATGCTTTCTCCCGTTTTTAAAACGTACTTCAGAAATGTTAAAAGAGGATTGCCCATTGGGCAATGTCATATTTGAAAGCCAGTCGAAAACTGTTAGTTTATCACAACTTCCAGTACCACAATTTCCATTACTTTTACATCCTTTTGGTACACCATTTGTATCCGTAGAGCAACTATTACAGCTCATATTTTATATGTTATATTTATAATTATACTCAAGAATGAGTATAATGTAAATTCGTTTTCAATTAAAACACAATAGATTTTCTACTGATTCGTTTTAATGTTTTATTAATTTGTAAATATAAATATAATTCATAACATTAAAAGTTAATAAAATTATATTTAAAAATTAGTACTTTTGACACCTATACACTTACAATAAAACGAATCCATAATGAAAAGATTATTGCTTGTTTTGTCGCTACTACCTTTCACTTGTTTTTCCCAAACTATAGGGGAAGCAAATGGTGGTGAAGTTCTGTTTAATCCAAATAATTTAGCTTGTATTACGGAAGAAGCCAAAGCGAACATTAATACTGAAGTAGAAGTTAATGTAGCCAAGTTAATAAAACAAGGTAAATTGTCGATAAAAAAAGCAAGTTTAGCAGCTCCAACTTTTATTTGGCCTGTTAAAAAGGCAGCTACGAGCAATTTTAACGATGTTTGGGCTATTTCTAATTATGTAGACCATGATGCTACATTTCCCGATAAGGTGCAGGATTATAATTGTGGAACGAATACATATGACACTAGTTCTGGTTACAATCATTCAGGTACTGATATTTTTACATGGCCTTTTTCTTGGTATCAAATGGAAAATAATTTAGCTGAGGTTGTGGCTGCGGCTCCAGGTGAAATTGTATATAAAAATGATGGTCAATTTGATAAGAGTTGTGCTTCTAATTCAAATGCTTCCTGGAATGCAATTTATGTACAACATAGTGATGGCAGTAGAACCTGGTATGGTCATTTAAAAAATGGAAGTTTGACTACAAAAGGTGTTGGAGATACTGTAACAGCAGGAGAGTTTTTAGGAATAATAGGCAGTTCAGGCAATTCTACGGGACCTCATTTGCACTTTGAAGTTTATGATAGTAACAGTAATTTGGTTGATCCTTTTAGCGGGACTTGTAATAATATTACAAGTTGGTGGCAAGACCAACCTGATTATTACGATCCAAATATAAATGCAGTTTTAACACATAGTGCTGCACCAAATTTTGACAATCCTTGCCCGCAAGTAGAGAACACGAATTTAGCTAATAAATTTTTACCAAATACGGATGTTTATATGGCAGTGTATTTAAAGGATCAACTTGTAAATACTAAGACTTTTTGGAGGCTGTATGCTCCAAGCGGTAGTATTCAAAATAATTGGAGTCGCCTTCTTCCTTATTCATTTACATCATCTAATACTTATTGGTATTGGAGATTTAACGATCTTTCTGAGTTAGGTACATGGAGATTAGAAGTAACCTATGAAGGTCAAAAAGTTACTCACGAGTTTGAAGTTGCTGCTACTTTGGGAGTTGAAGATCAAAAATTAGCACAAATTTCAGTAGCCCCAAATCCTTTTGAGGATGAATTAAAAATTTCAGGTTTTACGTTTGATCAAGCGGATTATAATATGGCTATATTTAATCAATTAGGTCAAAAAGTAATTGAAAAAGAAGTTTTTTCTGATCGTTTAAATTTACAATTTTTATCTAAAGGGTTGTATTTTCTAAACATTGGTGATAAAACTACAGGAAGTTCAAAATCATTTAAAATCGTAAAAAAATAAATGCTTTTTTCAAATATTATAGATCAAGAAACAGTAAAAAAACAACTTATCTATAGTGTTGAAAGGAACCGAATACCCCATGCACAACTTTTTGTTGCACCAAAAGGTACAGGTGCTTTACCATTGGCTATTGCTTATGCTCAATATATTTTATGTAATAATACTGACGGTGAAAATAATGCAGGTGACCAGGCCTGTAATACAAAGATTAACAACTTAAGTCATCCTGATTTACATTTTGCATTTCCCGTAGCCACAACAGATAAGGTAAAAAGACACCCTGTAAGTGATTTCTTTTTAGAAGAATGGCGTCAGTTTATAAATGATAACCCATATGGCGATTTATTAAGTTGGTACGCACATTTAGGTATTGAAAATAAACAAGGTCAAATTGGTGTAGATGAAGCAGAAGCAATCGTAAAAAAGTTGATTTTGAAATCGTACGAAGGTGGTTATAAGGTCATGATTATTTGGATGGCCGAGAAGCTTAACACTGCGGCAGCCAATAAATTGCTAAAACTAATAGAAGAACCACCAAACAAGACTATTCTATTGTTGGTTACCGAGAGTGAAGAGCAAATTATTAGTACCATATTATCTCGTTGTCAGATTGTAAAATTAAATCCTTTAAGTGAAAATCATATTAAGGAAGCTTTAATAGCACGAGAGCATATTACGGAAAATGAAGCTGTAAAGATTGCTCATCAAGCAGATGGAAATTGGAATAAAGCAAGAAATATTTTACATAACTCAACAAGCGATGAGCAATTTGAACAATGGTTTATTACTTGGGTACGAACCGCTTTTAAAGCAAAAGGCAATGCTGCCGTAATTCAAGAGCTGATTGCTTGGAGCGATGCTATTGCATCAAACGGTAGAGAGGTTCAGAAAAGTTTTTTAAACTACTGTCTCCAATTTTTTAGACAAGCTTTATTGAAAAATTACACCGCAAATTCGCTGGTGTTCTTAGAGCCTTATACCACAAGTTTCGATTTAGATAAATTTGCTCCGTTTGTTCATAGTGGTAATATTATGGAGATCACTAAAGAGCTTAACGATGCTATTTATCATATTGAACGTAACGGTAATGCCAAAATCATCTTATTGGATTTATCAATAAAGTTAACGCGGTTACTACATCAAAAAGAGGCGGTTTAAAATTTACTGCAACACATAAAAGTAGATCGCCATAAAGTGCGAAAAACTACCCAATAATACAAATACATGAAAAATGGTATGGTTGTATTTTATTTTTGGAATGCTGTATAAAATGGCACCTACGGTATAAAATACGCCACCAGCCAGCAACCAATATAATCCGTTTATGGGTAAATTTTCTAGTAATGGTTTTACGGCAAAAATGATAATCCACCCCATACCAATATAAGCTGCGGTAGAAATTTTTTCAAACCTTCCGGTGTAAAATAATTTAAGAAAAACTCCAACAAGGGCAATTCCCCAAGTAATGCCAAAGATTGTCCAACCTAATGGTCCTTTTAAGGTTATGAGCGTAAAAGGAGTATAGGTCCCTGCAATAAGTACATAAATGGCAGCATGATCTAAAATGTTTAATTTTTTACGTAGTTCTGGCTGTTGAGCGTAATGGTAAAAAGTAGAAGCAGAGTACAACAAGATCAAACTCGCTCCAAAAATAGAAAAACTTACAATATGTCTTGCAGTTCCATGATTATTAGCATGAATAATCAAAACGACTAAGGCTATAATACTTAAAACTAATCCAATGGCATGTGTAAGTACATTTAGTCTTTCTTCGGTAGAATTATAATATGTTAGATGTTCATTTTTCATCGTTGATATCATTAATTAATTCCATATAGATTGTGTCAAAAGCCTCTTTTTTAATGGATTCCATATCGTCAACAGTTAAACCTTCTGTTTGGATAAATTTATGAATTTTTACTCGTAATTTCCCTGGCCATCCACTAAAAAATGTCCATGAAAAACGTTTTTTTACATCGTAGAAAGTCATGGGAACAATTGGTATTTGATGTTCAATTGCCAAGCGGAAAGCACCATTTTTGAACTCACTTAACACAATGTCTTCATGAGGTACTAACCCCTCAGGAAAAATGGCAATGCTTAAGCCTTGATCTAATTTCTTTTGGGCTAAAATATATACTCTTTTCCGACTTTCAGCATTACTTCTGTTCACCCAAATACTTGTTTTTCTAAAAACATATCCAAATAAGGGCAGTTTTACCAATTCCTTTTTACCAACGAACACGGCTGGGTTTTTCATTACTGACAACATTAACATTACATCAATTAGAGAGGCGTGGTTTGCAATAAATAAATAGCTCTTACCAGGAATTATTTCTTCTTCTGTCTCAACTACAGGTTTAAAGCCCATCACAAAGAGGATGGTTTTACCCCAAGCCTTAGCAATTTTAAAAAAAGTAGGATATAAACTATCGAAAGAGATTACTACAATTAAAACGGGTAAAGCAACGAGGATTGAAAAAAATACCCATCCATAAAACCAAATACGCCAAAATACGCGAAAAATATTTTTTAGAAAATTCATTGGCGTAAATTTAGGGAATCTGTATAAACTCCAATGTGTAAATTTAAAATCTCAAAAAAGACGGGAATATTATTTTTGAAATTTGTTTTTTAGAATTTGAAATATTGTGATTTGTGATTTGTACTTTTGCTTTAGAAAAATAAGTTATGTCAAGAATTCTTACAGGGGTACAAAGTACCGGAACACCACATTTAGGCAATTTGTTAGGAGCAATTATACCAGCCATTGAAATGTCTAATGATCCATCAAATGATTCGTTTTTGTTTATTGCGAACATGCATACATTAACACAAATAAAAGATGGAGCTATTATAAAGCAAAATACGTATAGCACAGCAGCAGTATGGTTAGCATTTGGTGTAGATATAAATAAAACGGTTTTTTATCGCCAGAGTGACGTGCCTCAAGTAACGGAATTATCTTGGTATTTAAGTTGTTTTTATCCTTATCAGCGTTTAACATTGGCACATGGCTTTAAAGATAAAGCAGACAGGTTAGATGATGTTAATGCGGGGTTATTTACATACCCAATGTTAATGGCAGCAGATATTTTATTGTATGATGCTGAGGTAGTGCCTGTAGGGAAAGATCAATTGCAACATTTAGAAATGAGTAGAGATGTGGCCAATCGTTTTAATCATAAAATGGGAGATACATTGGTGCCACCTGAAGCCAAAATAGAAGAAAATGTGAAGATTGTACCTGGTTTGGATGGTGAAAAGATGAGCAAATCACGTGGCAATGAGATTAATTTATTTTTGGATGATAAAAAATTACGTAAAGTGATTATGAAAATCCAAACAGATAGCACTCCGATGGAAGAGCCTAAGGACCCAGATACTTGTAATTTATTTGCCTTGTATAAATTAGTAGCTGATGAAAGTCAAATCACAGATATGCGTGCTAATTATTTAGGTGGTAATTATGGGTATGGACATGCCAAACAAGCTTTTTATGATTTGCTAATTACAAAGTACGCTAAAGAACGTGAGTTGTACCAGTATTACATGAATAACCTAGATGAAATAGATAAAGCTCTTGAAATTGGTGCTGTTAAGGCGACAAAAGTGGCTAGTGAAGTTTTGGGTAGAGTTAGAGAGAAATTGGGTTATTAGAGGTTAGAATTCTTAGAATTTTGCGAATAGAATAATCATTATTAGTATGTAAAATAATACACCCAAAATTCTGGCAATAGCAGCTTGTTTTATTTTTTTATCAAAGCCGTGATTTCTGAACCGATCTACTTGATCATCATTAAAATCTCTTTTGGAGATATACTTCCTGTTCGGATTGATAGGCAACAAGAAAAATCCAAACCATTCGGCAATAGTTAATGAAGCGTTTTTACGCTTTTCTTTATTTTCTTCTTCTAGGTTCATAACTAAGCTGCTGGATTTGGCATCTTGCCATGCACAGCATTAATTTCGGCAATAATTTCTTCAGATAATTCAATGTTTATACTATCAATATTTTCTTTAAGCTGTGTCATTTTTGTTGCCCCAATTATATTAGAAGTAACAAATGGCATTTGATTTACAAATGCAAGTGACATTTGAGCTAAACTTAATCCATTTTTCTGAGCAATTTTTAAATACTCAGCAACTGCTTTCGAGGATTCTGGGCTACTATATCTGTTATAAACAGGAAATTGATTTATACGAGCATCTTTAGGGGCTTTTCCGTTTAAATATTTACCAGATAACACTCCAAATGCCATTGGAGAGAATGCCAATAAGCCAATATTTTCTCTTAAAGCTACTTCTGAAAGTCCCGTTTCAAAAATTCTGTGTAATAAAGAATAGGCGTTTTGAATGGTAACCATTCTAGGTAATTTTTTTGTTTTAGCCTCTTCTAAATATCGCATGGTTCCCCAAGGCGTTTCATTAGAAAGTCCCACATGTCTAATTTTACCTTGTTTTACAAAACCATCTAAGGTTTCTAAAATTTCAGCAAAATTATCTTCCCATTGCGAAGCTACCTGATAGGGGTAGTCTCTAACACCAAAACAATTTACAGGTCGTTCTGGCCAATGTAATTGATATAGATCAATATAATCGGTTTGCAATCTTTGTAAGCTATTATGAATGGCTTCTGTGATGGCTTCTCTTGAAAATCCAGTTGTTCTGACGTGCTCCGTATAGGCTCCAGTTCCAGCAATTTTACTTGCTAAGATAATCTTATCTCTATTCCCCGTTTTTTTAAACCAAGTGCCTATAATTTCTTCTGTACGTCCATATGTTTCTAATTTTGCTGGAACAGGGTAAAGCTCTGCCACGTCAAAAAAGTTAACACCTTGTTCTAGGGCGTAATCCATTTGCTCGTGACCATCGGCTTCGGTATTTTGTTGTCCCCATGTCATGGTACCCAAACAGATTTTACTAACTTCAATATTAGTTTCTGGTAATTTGTTGTACTTCATGAAATAAGAGTTTTAATGTTTGTTAATTTGGGAGGATGAGAAATAGATCTATATAAATATTTCTCACTTTTTGTATTATTTTAAATAGAAAAGACAGAGTTATATTAATGAAACTCTGTCTTTAAAATAGTTTATGTAAACCAATTAGTCTTCGTATATAGCCGCTATCCCAGGTAAAGTTTTACCTTCTAGCATCTCTAACATGGCACCACCACCTGTTGAAACATAGCTTACTTTGTGTTCAAAACCGAATTGTTTTACCGCCGCAACAGAATCACCACCACCTACAAGAGAAAAAGCTCCATCAGCAGTAGCATCAGCTATGGCATTACCTAATTCAATAGTTCCTTTAGCAAATTTTGGCATTTCAAAAACACCAACGGGGCCATTCCATAAAATGGTTTTTGATTGAGCTATAATCATTGAAAAAGCTACATTAGTTTTTGGACCAGCATCAACACCTTGCCATCCATCTGGTATATGAAAAATATCTACTACTTGCGTATTGGCATCATTGCTGAAAGCATCAGCAGCGATAACATCTACAGGTAAATGTACTTTTACACCTTTTTCTTTGGCTTGTTTTAAAATATCTAATGCTAATTCTTGTTTATCATCTTCGCAAATAGAATCGCCAATACTACCACCTTGTGCTTTAATAAAAGTAAAGCTCATACCGCCACCAATAATTAAGTGATCTACCTTGTCTAAAATATTTTCAATTACAGTGATTTTTGAAGAAACCTTGGCACCACCTAAAATTGCGGTTACTGGCTTTTTACTGTCTTTAAAAACTTTATTTATACTAACAATTTCTTTGGCTAATAAGGCACCAAAACATTTTTTACCTTTAAAAAATTGAGCGACAACAGTTGTAGATGCATGGGCTCTATGAGCTGTACCAAAAGCATCATTAACGTAAATGTCACCAAGCTTAGAAAGTTTTTTAGCAAAGTCAACATCTCCATTTTTTTCCTCATCGTGAAAACGTAAATTTTCTAATAATAATACTTCTCCAGGTTCTAATTCAGCAGCGGCTTTTTCAGCTTCTTCACCAACACAGTCATCAACAAATTTTACTTGAACACCAATAATTTCACTTACGGTATCAACAATATGAGAAAGCGAAAATTCAGGACTAACTCCTTTTGGACGACCTAAATGTGACATTAAAACACAACTACCTCCGTCTTCCAATATTTTTATAATAGTTGGCTTTGCAGCTTCGATTCTTGTAGTGTCAGTTACTTTAAAGTTTTCATCTAAAGGCACGTTAAAATCTACTCGGATTAATGCTTTTTTATTCTTGAAATTGAAATCGTTGATTGTAGTCATGTTTTATAAAAAATTTTGAGCTACAAATATAATCTTTCTCTTACTTTTTTAGTCTAGATTTATCTGTTTTTTTACAATTATGGCATCATTTATTATAAAAGGCATAGGCATCATGGTTTCTGTTCTTGGTGTAATGTCGAAAGCCATACTTTCAAACAAATCATAAGAGGTTTCATAGATTATAAATGATGGATTTTGCTCTTTGGGAATTGAAAAGCGAATTGATAAGTACGCGTCATTATTTGCAAAATAATAGCTTAAAACTTGGCTATTGGTTTTAAATACAAATTCGGAATCATTTCTATTGGGCAGCGATTCGCCATTTACAATAAAGGTTTTAAAGGAAAGGGCATTGGTAGAAAGTAACTCTATTCTATTAATTTTTCTTTGAGGCGTTATTTTTAAATCTATATGTCTGAATGCATCAATAATTGTGTCTTTGCTAATTTCTATTTGGGGTTGAATTATAGTTTTGACTTCTGTTTTTTTATGCAATTTTATTTTCGTGCCATACTTACTGGCCGTTGTTGAGTTATCAAAACCTCCTGCTGTGGGGGTATCACCCAAAAATTGATTTGTAAATTCATCAGTTTTTTTGTTATAACTAGCCCAATAAGCTTCGTTTTTGTCTGCATCTAAAACATAGATTATACTATTTGGTTGTTTTTGTTCAATGGAATAGCCTGATTTAAATGCTGCTGAAATAAATAAAAGCAATGAAAGTGCAAGAAACAATCGTCCTAATTTCTTTATGTTTTTATAAGATGAAAAAATAGGTACGAGTAAACCAAATAGTAGTACGATGAAAATGCTGCTAACTACTAGCATTTTTAATCCCAATCCGATTGGAAACATCTGTATTAAAGGGACGAAGATAAATAAAACAGGAATTGATAATACGCTTAATAAAACGGATTGATGTTCTTTTTTTGAGAACAGTAGTAGTGCTAAGGCTATTATACCATATATGCCTGCTATTATAAAGTAGCCAGCACCTTTTAAATAAATGCTGATCGTTATATTGATGATAATCCAAATGAATAGTGGGGCGATTATTAAATTTTTAGCTTCTATTTTTTTAAAATAACGATTGTAAATAATTATGCAAATGGCTAAAGTTAAAGCTGAAAAAGAGGCAATATACCAATGGCCATTGTAGGTGAATCCATGTAAAATATCCTGATATTGAGGATGGATTTTGAGGATTAATTTCCAACCGAAAAACGTGAAGAACCCAGAAATTAGCAAGGAGAATATAAATGGAATAAACCCTTTAAATAGTTGAGTAAGTATTAATTTTTTTTTTGAAATTCCAAAAATTAGCAATCCTAGAAATACGAAGCTGAATATTATAATCATTGGTAATACCCATGAAAAAGGATAATATATCATGCCCATATAAGGCATATTAAAATATACGTTATCACTATCTGAATTGAGATTGGTTAAATCAGCATCCGCAAAGTAATTTAGCAACGGTATCAAATAGCTTGCTTGATGTTCTAATGTATTTCTATCTAAGCGTTCATAACTATCTTGTTCTGTGTGATAATCAAAATGGTCATCTATAAAGGCAAAATTGTAGCCTTGAATATTACCATCCTCTCTAAAAACAGTTAAATCAGTATCGTTAGGTAACATTTTATAAATACTATACATTAACGAACTTGCAACTGGATATTTTGGCTTAGCCTTTGCAAATTGTTCAATTAGTTTTTTGTTACCCCCATTAGTTTCCATGAGCATATAGCTGGGTCCGCCACTACCTCTTGCTTCAAAATTCAAAACCAAGCCAACGTCTTTAGCCCAAGGATGATGATTTACGAATGCATTTGCACCTAATAAACCTAATTCTTCGGCATCAGAAATTAGAATAATAATATCATTTTTAGGAGCTTTATGAGTTGTCATAAATGCTCTTAGACCCTCTAAAATTGTCACGACACCACTTCCAGCATCACTAGCTCCCAAAGAAGAATGAACAGCACTATCGTAATGGGTTAAAAGCAATAATGCTTTTGAATTATCAGTGCCTTTTATTTTTGCTATGATATTTTGTGTATTTGTGCCCGCTCTCCACTTTTTATTGAGAGCTACTTGCTCTTGAATTTCAGTGGTTAATCCTAGTTTTTCTAATTCACTAACTATGTATTCTTGTACTTTTTTATGTGCTGTAGTACCTACAAAGTGAGGTTTTTGGGTTATTTCCTTTAAATGCACGAGAGCTCTATCACTCGAAAACTCGTTAAGTGGAATAGTTGTATCAGATTTTTCTTTTGGCATTAAGCTACTGAATGACAAGTAAATGATTGTTGTAATTATAATAAATGAAATGGCTGAAGCGTATTTTTTCATTCTGATTATAGGTTTGATTGAAAATGGATTTTTGACTAAAGTAAGTATTTTTAAAGAATTTATGTTATATTTATACGAACCTAAAAATATTAAGTTATGGCAATCAAAAGTTTTCAAGGCAAAAGATCTCAACCTCAAAAAGAGGAATTAAAACCAGCTTTAGTGTCTGATTACATGACTACAAAGTTGATTACATTTAAACCAGACCAACCCGTTTCTGAGGTGATAGAATCTTTAATTCAAAATAGAATTTCAGGTGGACCAGTTGTTAACGAAAATAATGAATTACTCGGTATTATTTCGGAAGGAGATTGTATTAAGCACATTTCAGAAAGCAGATATTATAACATGCCAATGGATAATAATACAGTAGATAAGCACATGGTGAAAAATGTGGATACTATTGATGGAAATATGAATATTTTTGAAGCAGCTGATATGTTTTTAAAAGCGAAGCACAGACGTTTTCCTATTGTAGAGAACGGTAAGCTAATAGGACAGATAAGTCAAAAAGACATTCTTATTGCAGCTCTAAAACAAAAAGGAGAGAACTGGAAGTAAAACTTTTAAATTTTTAATAAAAAAAAGCCCCACGCTTCAGTGGGGCTTTTTTTTCTAACTAAACTATCAACTTAAACTAATTCTTATTATTTTTTATATTAAAATTTTTCTAAATCCTTTTTTGAGGATTTCCTTAATCTGGGGAGAAAGGAGATAAAGTTTTAATGGTAAATTTTTTTTATTTTTATCATAAAATTTCCACTTATTACGACTAAAGCATTGTTTGTTTCGCTGCTTCGGTTATAAAACAATCTATAGCATAAAACTCCCCCTTTAAAATGAAATTTTTTACTGTAATATTTTTAAATACCTGATTTTTAGTTAGTTTAAGTTGTATTTTTTTTCTTTAGTTATGAATGTGATAATGAAGTTGGGGGTGAAGTTTATGGTTATTTTTTTGTTGAATTAAGTAAAATTAAGGCAGCGTTATCATTGTATTGGTACATTAGAAAAAGTTAGGAGGTGAAAGGTCTTCAATTTAGTCAATAAACAAAAAAAGCCTCACTCTTCAGCGGGGCCATTTTTCTCTAACTAAACTATCAACTTAAACTAATTCTTATACTGTTTTTTATATTAAAATTTTTCTAAATCCTTTTTTGAGGATATCCTTAATCTGGGGAGAAAGGAGATAAAGTTTTAATGGTAATTTTTTTGTTGTTATCATAAAATTTCCACTTATTACGACTAAAGCATTGTTTGTTTCGCTGCTTCGGTTATAAAACAATCTATAGCATAAAACTCCCCCTTTAAAATGAAATTTTTTACTGTAATATTTTTAAATGCCTGATTTTTAGTTGGTTTAAGTTGTATTTTTTTTTCTTTAGTTATGAATGTGATAATGAAGTTGGGGATGAAGTTTATGGTTATTTTTTTGTTGAATTAAGTAAAATTAAGGAAGCGTTATCATTGTATTGGTACATTAGAAAAAGTTAGAAGGAGAATGGTCATTAATTTATTCTATAAACAAAAAAAGCCTCACTCTTCAGCGGGGCCATTTTTCTCTAACTAAACTATCAACTTAAACTAATTCTTATACTGTTTTATATTAAAATTTTTCTAAATCCCTTTTGAGGATTTCCTTAATCTGGGGAGAAAGGAGATAAAGTTTTAATGGTAATTTTTTTTGTTATCATAAAATTTCCACTTATTACGACTAAAGCATTGTTTGTTTCGCTGCTTCGATTATAAAACAATCTACAGCATAAAATTCCCCCTTGAGAAAGCGATATTTTTAAATATTATTTTTAACTATTTGGTATAAAGGTGTTAGTGATTGTTTTTATTTTGAAATTACAGAGGTGTTAGTGGTTTTAATTTTGATGGAAGGTTAATGTTTAGGTAAGATTAAGTGTAGTTATGGTAACAATCGTATTTAATTAATTTTTTGAAGAATGATTTATATTATCGTTTTTTAAACAAAAAAACCCCACGCTACGTGGGGTTTATTTCTTCTAACTAAACTATCAACTTAAACTAATTTTTGTCTTAATTCTGGGGAGAAAGGAGACATGAGTCTATCGGTTAAATTATTGTCTTTTTCATAGCAATTTTCCCGTTTTCGACAGAAGCGTTGTTTGTAACGTTGCTTCGAATATGAAACAATTAGCTTTAAGAAATTCCCCCTAAAAAAGTAAATAAAATGTTTTAAAAATTATAACAAACTGATAAACAGTATATAAAAATATAATTAATTTTAGTTGTTATTTTGAAAAGTGATTTTACCACCATTTTTATTTGCTGTCGATTACAAAACAGATTCGTATTTAATTTTTCTTTTGCATATTAAATTCATTTCTATTTTGTTACTACATATAATTATTAATTCTGAATTGGGAAGTTTTCTTTACAGGTAAACGGAGGTTTTTTAAACAAAAAAACCCCACGCTACGTGGGGTTTATTTTTTCTAACTAAACTATCAACTTAAACTAATTTTTGTCTTAATTCTGGGGAGAAAGGAGACATGAGTCTATCGGTTAAATTATTGTCTTTTTCATAGCAATTTTCCCGTTTTCGACTGAAGCGTTGTTTATAACGTTGCTTCGAATATGAAACAATTTACTAGGAGAAATTCCCCCTAAAAAAGGAAAATAATTATTAAATAGATTCTAAGTTGCTGGTATTTAGAGTTATAAACATCTTATTGTTCTTTAGCAAAGATAAATCACACCAACATCATTATTGATGTAAAATGTATTGTATATCATACAGTTCAGTTTAAGATTTAATTATTTTATAAGTTGCTTTATTACCATTTTCATCCTTAATTTTCAGATAATAAACCGCACTTTTAAGTCCTGAAATATCTAGAATCTCTCTGTTAGGGTTGTAACTATTTAATTTTTGTCCTAATAGGTTGTAAATTTCGATACTTGTAATATCTATACCATTATTTGAAACTGTAAGGTTGTCTTTAGCAGGGTTGGGATATACTTTTAAGCTCTGTTTTATGAATGAATCATCTACGGCAAGTATGCTACTAAATTTTGTGTCAATCAAGTCCCACAATTCACTTCTATTACCATCATAATTCAACGCCCATATACCTATGCCCCCTAAGTTTTTACTTAAAGCTAAGCTATATTTTAAATCTAAACTTTGCTCATTGTCAGCCCAAACTTGATGCCAGTCACCGGATGACTGCCACGCATAATATGGTGTTTGTGAGCTTGCGTTCCAAACATCGCCACCATGATTATCAGATTCTATGGCAGTATCTTGGTAGAAAGTGGAACCTTCATATGATGTTATTGAAGAGCCTGCAGAACTCGAAGAAGTTTTATAGTGCTTGCCGTAATAAGGAACTGCAAGTACTATTTTTTCAGGGTAATTAGCTATGGCTTCACCGTAGTCATTAGTAAGCGATTTAGTTACGCTAATACCTCCACTGGGATGTGTTAAAGGAGCTACCGCAGCAGTATATGAACTCCACCATTATAGTCATAAGCCATAACTATGAGCTGATCTACAGCTTCGGCCAAATCATTAAGTTCCCAACCGCTCCAATTGACAGCGGGTGCGTCAAAAGAAACTTCTTTTCCGGGTAAATTTGAATGAATATAACTTGTTAAATCGGCCATAAAGGTATTTATAAGAGAACCCCTATCCGCAGAGTCTAAGCCTTCAAAATCAATATTAACACCATCTAATTGGTACGTTGTTATTGTGTTTTTTATAGCAGTAAATAATGCTGTTTTAGAAGTCGAGTTCGTAAGTAATGTATGAATTTGAGAACTGTTAAAATTAGTAACAGCCATAATAACTTTTACACCTTCAGTATGTGCTGCATTAATAACATTTGTCCATGGCCAGCCTGAAGGGTTTGTAATTGTACCTGAAGCGGAAGCTTTAAAATCAAATGCCGCGATATGTGTAAGTAAATCATATTGAAGGTTGTCATGGGCTCCACTAGAATATTCCCAATAGGGTAGAAATCCAAATATTATTTTAGATAGGTTTGTAGATTTTTTTGTTTGAAGCGGGATTATATCTGTTCCATTTGGATTGTAAGAAGATTTTAATATTTTAGTATATCCAAATTCTTCACTATGTTGTTGATGGGTTGATTTTCTATCAATTTCTTGACTAAAACTTAAGGTAAAAACTAGTAATGAAAGGGAAGTTAGTAATGTTTTTTTCATGGGGTTCATTCTTTTTTTATGAGTAAATAATAATTGTTTTCTAATGGTAAATAACCTTGGTCATATATATAAAAATAGGTGTTTCCAGTTTTTGTAGTGTAGATTGATGTGAAAAAGGTAAAATCAAAATTGTGATTCAATAATTTTGCTCGGGTTACTTTTGTTTTACCTGTTGTATTAAGATCTGAAAGTGTTTTGTAATTTTTTCTTAAGCGATTATTGGTGTTTCTAATTAGGTTTTTACTATCTCTGTTTACTTTATTATTAAAAGCATTACGACAATAATCAGAACAAAACTTTTTATCTTGACGGCCAATAATTTTTGATCCACATTCGGGGCATAATTTTTCCATAGATTATTGTTGTTTATATTTCTCATTTTCATAAGTCAATATAACTTTTTCAGTTTGCACAGAAGTTACCTTGTCTTCACATTCACCTTTGCTTTCCTCATACACAACAGTTTTGTTGGTAATATCAACAACGATATCTAAGAAGCCATTAGTTGCGTTTTTAGATATTGAAAATTGTCTGCTTTCAATTTCAAATTTTCCATAACACTTCATGTCGGTTTCGCCTATCGATTCATAGATAGGGTAGTTTTTTAAAATATTTTTTAATTCTTTGCCCTGACTGATAAATAATGAAATTGATTTTGCATAGTAGGGATTCGGTTGCGACATGCTTCTTTCATGTAAAACAACACCAAATGCGTTTGTGTTTTTATCAATTAAATAGGAAGTTGTATCAATACTAATGTCATAAATAAAAATCGCGTCAGATTGCCAACCACTTGTTTCGTGGCTTTCAAAAAATAAACTTTTAATTTCTTTCGTTTTGTTGTTGACTAAAACGACATAACTATCTAACGCTGTAAAATCTTCTTCTAGTTTTCCTATTTTGGGTATTACAATAACCGTTTCATCTGTATTGTAAGGTAATTGCATTTCGGCGAAGGAACCATCACAATCTTCTACATTAATATTTAATTGATTCATCACATTTAATGTTAAATCAGATAATTGTGCAAAGGAAATTTGGCAGCAAAAAGCAAAAAAAAGAATACTTTTAAAATTCATGTTCATAATTGTATATAATGCAATATACAATTTATCCGTTTACATTCAGATAAACCTTGATTAAATACACTAAAAAGTAATCTTATAATACTTAATAATATTTTAAGTAGATGTTCTATTTTTCAGTAATTTAGCTTAGTTAATTAGATACCATAATGGATTTAAAAGATGGTGTAAAAACCTCGGAAAATAAAGTGTCCTCTGAAGCTTATAAGCTATGTGAATTTGTTAAAGATAAAAGCAATTCATTGATAGATCGATTAGAAAGTTTCGAAGATATTATTAATTTGGAATCTGGAGATACAGGTTTAAATAGAGCAAAAACGCTGGAACGTGAGTTTGATATTCGTCAATTGTATATTAAATATGAAGGAGACAATCCAACGGGTACTCAAAAAGATCGCATAGCTTTTGCTCAAGTTTATGATGCATTGCGTAGAGAGTTTGATGTAATTTCTTTAGCTACTTGTGGTAATTATGGTGTAGCAATGGCATTAGCTTCAAATCTTGCTGGCATTAAATGTAAAATTTATATACCAGAAACCTATCATACTGATCGGATTGTTGAAATGGAGTCACTCAATGCAGAAATTATACGTTTGCCCGGAAGTTATGAAGATGTTGTTATGAGTAGCACAGAAATTGCTGAAAAAAATGGATGGTATGATGCCAACCCAGGAGGCGTAAATACACCTTTGCAAATTTCAGCCTATTCACAAATCGCTTTTGAAATTGTTGAAGAATTAGGTGATGCACCTATGTATTGTGCTGCCCCGGTTTCTAACGGCACTTTGTTTGCCGGTATCTATCGCGGATTTGTAAGTCTTTACAAAAGAGGGAAAACCTCTAGAATTCCTAAAATGATTGCCGGATCTTCTTCTGGTAAAAATCCTATTGTACAATCTTTTAAACAAGGCTTAGACTATTGTAAAGATTTAAACCCTGAAGCTATAAAAGAAACAAAATACAATGAACCCTTAATTAATTGGCACAGTTTTGATGGTGAAGAGGCGTTATATGCCTTACAACAATCGGAAGGTGAGGCATTCAATATTAGTGATAAAAAAATGAAAGAAATGTGTTCGTTCTTATTGAAAAAAGAAGGGATAAAAATATTGCCAGCGGCTACAGCAGGTCTTATTGCCTTGTTAGAATTAGATGAAAAATTAAACTTTAAACCTGATAGATTTGTGGCAGTTATCACTGCAAAATTTTAAATAAAATTAGTTAAAGATGAAAAATTCAATTGATGGAAAAGCATTAGTTTATTGTGACGATGCTTTTAATACGCCTAACGGAAAAACGGCTCACGGATTAGTTCGTTTTACCGAACGATACGACGTTGTTGGTGTTATTGATGGTAATTATGCTGGGCAAGATGCTGGGCAAGTATTGGATGGAAAGGCAAATAATATACCAATTTTTAAAAGTATTGAAAGTGCTGTAAAGAAGCTGACAGAAACGAATAATACACCTAGATCTTTGGTTATTGGGTTGGCTCCTGATGGAGGTCGTTTGCCAATTCAGGCTAAAGATACTATTAAAAAAGCCTTAGAAATGGGGTGGAATGTTGATAGTGGATTACATGATTTTCTAACAAATGATAAAGTGCTAACAAAGTTAGCTGCTGAAAATAATTGCACTATTAGAGATGTACGTAAAACTCCAGATAGAGATCAACTACATTTTTTTACAGGAGATATAGAAAAAGTTAATTGTTTAAAATTAGCCATTTTAGGTACAGATTCTGCCATTGGTAAACGCACCACAGCTTGGATTATCGTTCATGCTTTTCGAAAAGCGGGACTAAAATCGGAAATGATAGGAACTGGTCAAACTGCTTGGATGCAAGGAGCGAAGTATTCTATGATTATGGATAGTTGTATCAATGATTTTGTCTCTGGAGAAATTGAACACGCAGTAGTCAGTGCCTACAACAATGAAAAGCCTGATGTTATTGTCATTGAGGGTCAAGGAAGTTTAATGAATCCTGCCTATCCAGGTGGATTTGAAATTTTGGCTGCTGGAAGACCAGATTATGTTATTTTGCAACATGCTCCTAAACGTGTTGAGTATGATGGATTTCCTGGATATAAATTGCATTCAATAAAGGAGCAAATAAATGCTATTGAGGTTATTTCAGGTAAAAAAGTAATTGCAATTACTATAAATCATGAAGAAATGACAGCAGATGAAATTTTACCTGCTTGCGAAGCAGTAGAAAAAGAAACAGGATTACCAACTTTTGATGTATTAGCTTATGGAGCTGACGAGTTAATTGGCCTGTTAAAATTTAAATTATAATAACCACTGAAGTTGTATACGTTATTTTCCTCTTTATAATTTTATCAAATAATCGTTGAGCGTATAAGGATGAAAGTAACGTATAACATTATCAAATTAACACTTGGTCCTATTAGGTGTTTTAAATATTTAGGTCTGCTTCTAATTTTAGTACATCGTTATTAATCAAGCAGTCCGCTTAGCTTTTAAATAAAATGAAAATTAATAAAATATCTTACCAACGTTTTGATATTAAATTATCAGAACCTTATACCATTGCGTATGAAACCATAAGTAAATCTGTTAACTTTATTCTAAAAATAGAAACCGATTCCCTTTTGGTGGGGTACGGTTGTGCAGCACCAGACCCGGTAGTTACGAATGAAACTCCTGAAGCGGTAGAAACAGCTCTTAATGATATCATCATTCCTTTTTTAAAAGGTAAAAACCCATTTCATTATGCTAAAATACTAGCGGATTTAAAAGTATTGTTAAAAGAAAAGTCATCATCCTTGGCAATGGTAGATTTGGCATTGCATGATTTAATCGCCAAAAAAGCCGACGTGCCGTTGTATGAATATTTGGGAGGTTATCGTAATAGTATTGCGACAAGTATCACTATTGGAATTCTTCCAATACAAGAAACATTGAAACAAGCCAAAGAATTTGTAAAACAAGGGTTTGGTATTATAAAAGTTAAAGGTGGACTAAATGTGTCAGAAGATATTGAAAAAATGATGCAAATTCATGAAGCTTATCCAAATATTAAATTACGATTTGATGGAAATCAAGGTTATTCTTTTTTTGAATCTATCGAATTTGTAGAAGGAACTAAAAAAATTGGAATAGAAGTATTTGAACAACCAACATTAGTAGAAAATGAAGAAAAATTAGGTAAAGTGACCCAAAATGTGCACTTGCCAGTAATGGCTGATGAAAGTTTAAAAACGTTAAAAGATGTCTTTCGTCTCGCTCAAAATGAGCATATAGATATGGTGAATATTAAATTGCAGAAAGTAGGTGGTATTTTAGAAGGGTTGCACATAAATTCTGTGGCTAAATCGGCAAAACTAGAAGCTATGGTGGGGTGTATTGATGAGTGTGGTTTAGGTATTTCAGCAGGCTTGCATTTTGCTCTTTCTAGACCTAATATTCATTATGCTGACTTAGACGGGCACCTCGATATGATCAACGATCCTTGTAAAGGTCTGTTTAATTTAAAAGATGGAGTGCTTTATCCTAGTTCTTATCCAGGATTGGGTAATTTAAATCTTTAGTATGTTTCAGGTGTTAAGTTGGGTTTTAGAAGGTTGAAATTCAGTAGTTTATTAGTAGTTTTATACTGAGCGGTCTGTTTTATTTTATATTTTTATTGGCAATAAGCAATGTATTTGAGCCATTAACTTTTTCTTCAAGGGCAACATCATAGTTTTTGCCTTGTAATAATTGTACAATTTTGGCAATTTTATTTCCATCTTTCAATTCCAAAGAAGCATTGCATAAAATAGTAGAAGAAGCGTTCATTAAGTTTCTCCAAAATGGAGATTCTAAAAATGGACTGGGCACTTTAGTGTCAATGTATAAATCAATGATTATTAAATCGAAATTTTTGGTATTTAGTTGCATAAAAAGTTCGGCGTCATCACAAATAATAGAAAGATTTTCACCTTCTTTAACATCAAACTCTTCGTCGGCAATTTTTATAATTACAGGGTCAATTTCTACGGCTATAATTTTATGTTGATAATTGAAATCGTTTTGTAAGGTTTTTATTACGCTACCACCTCCCATTCCTAAAATAAGGATTTCTTTACAAGTACTAATATCAATTTTTTGCAAGCCAATTTTTAATATTTTCTGCAGAGAGCCGTATGAATAGTTGGCATTTGTAGAATTTAGGTGCTTAATGCCGTTGTACCAAGTAATTTCCAAATCGCCACTAAATTTAGAGGTTATTTTTTTGGTAACTGGGTAAATATAACTGAAGAGTTTTTTCATTTGAAAAACAAATTTACGATTAATTTAAAACATTTGTTAATAAAATTTTGACTGCTAAGACGGTTGTGGATAAATGAAATTTTTGCCAACGTTGTTAGTTTCAAACAAGTACAAAAGTCAATGTAAATAATAGATTTTTGTGAACTTAATTACGCAAATTAAGTATTGACAGTTAAACGTTTGTAAATCAATATTGTTGAAGTGATACTAACACAATGTTAATAAAAATTGGAAAAAGATAATCTTAGGTATGTGAAATGAAAGCGATAAAACAGCAATTTTACAGTCCTCAACTTCACGAGTATTTTAAAATAAATTTGCCATGGAAATTACGCATTTAGTAAAACGGGATTATACTAAAGAATCGTTTCAGTTATATAAAATAACTCAAGCGGTTTTTAAAGC
This sequence comes from Aureibaculum luteum, assembly GCF_003449015.1. Lineage (GTDB taxonomy): Bacteria > Bacteroidota > Bacteroidia > Flavobacteriales > Flavobacteriaceae > Aureibaculum > Aureibaculum luteum. The sequence continues at coordinate 200,526 of NZ_QRGD01000007.1, forward strand.
AATGAGAGCCGCTGAGCATGGAGATATTGATGATGCTGAAAAAATTACTGAAAGTGTTTATCAATCTCTTTTAGAGAGAAAAGCAAAACATCAAGACTATTTGCCTACCATTGAGCAAGTACAAGATTTTGTTGAGAACAAGTTAATGGAAAGTGGCTTTTTTGATGTTGCTAAAGGGTATATTCTTTATAGAAATGAGCAAGCTCAAAAACGTAAATCGAATATTTTTGAAAAGAGAATTAACCTAAAACCTTACGAGTATCCAGCACTTTATGAATATGTTTCGGCAATTCGTCATTCATATTGGATTCATACTGAATATAATTATACAAGTGATGTTCAAGATTTTAAAACTCGCTTAACTGAAGTAGAGCAAAGTGCGATAAAAAACACAATGTTGGCAATTTCTCAAATTGAAGTAGCCGTTAAAAGTTTTTGGGGAGATATTTATCATAAAATGCCTAAGCCAGAAATAGGTTCAGTAGGTGCAACATTTGCAGAAAGTGAAGTGCGTCATCATGATGCGTATTCACATTTACTTGAAATTTTAGGTTTGAACGATGAATTTAAGAACCTAAAGAAAAAACCTGTAATTATGAAACGGGTTCAATATTTGGAAACTGCTTTAAAGAATGCCAAAAGTGAAGATAATAAAGAATATGCAGAATCTATTTTGCTTTTCTCATTATTCATCGAACATGTATCATTGTTTTCTCAGTTTTTAATCATAATGGCTTTTAACAAGCATAAAAACATGTTAAAAGGTATTTCAAATGTTGTAGAAGCAACATCTAAAGAAGAACAAATTCATGGTGATTTTGGTATTGATATTATCAAAATAATTAAAGATGAAAATCCTGATTGGTTTGATGATGATCACGCCAAAATGATTCAAGACATGTGTCGAGAAGCATTTGTTTCTGAAAGCAGTATTGTAGATTGGATTTTTGAAGCAGGCGAACTAGATTTTCTACCAAAAGCCTTGGTAAATGAATTTATCAAAAAACGTTTTAACAATTCTTTAGAAAGTATTGGCATTGAGAAAGTATTTGAAGTAGACGAAATATTATTAAACGAAACCGAGTGGTTTGATGATGAAATTATTGGCACCAAACATGGCGATTTTTTCGTAAAACGATCAATCAACTATAGTAAAAGAACAAAAAGTATAACCAGCGACGACTTATTTTAATGAACGACTTAAACAAAACACAAGAATCAACAAAGACAACTTTATTAAACGAACAACTTTTAAAAGCAAGAAAAGAAACGCTTAAAAATTTAGCTCCATCCAAAGAAACCGGTTTTGAATGGTTAAATGAACATAGTCGTAATTTTTTAAATTCGGGCTATTTATCAGAAGGCGTAAATGCAGAGCAACGAATTAGAGAAATTGCTGATAGAGCAGAACAAATTTTAGATATGCCTGGTTTTTCAGATAAATTCTTTGGCTATATGTCAGAAGGGTTTTTCTCATTAGCATCACCAGTATGGTCAAACTTCGGTAAAGAAAGAGGTTTGCCAATTAGCTGTTTTGGTTCGCATATTGGCGATGATATGGGTAATATACTTTATACCCAATCAGAAGTGGGTATGATGTCTAAACTTGGAGGTGGAACTTCAGGGTATTTTGGAAAGATAAGAGGTCGTGGTGCTGAAGTGACAGATAACGGACAAGCGTCTGGAGCAGTGCATATTATGCAACTTTTTGAATCTATGGTAGATGTCGTTAGCCAAGGTTCTATACGTCGTGGTCGTTTTTCGCCTTACTTACCTGTAGAGCATCCAGATATTATGGAATTTTTGGAAATTGGTACTGAAGGTAATCCAATTCAAGAGTTAACACACGGTGTAACGGTTACAGACAAGTGGATGCAAGAAATGATTGATGGTGATGCTGATAAGCGTACCATTTGGGCCAAAGTTTTACAACGTAGAGGTGAAATGGGGTATCCTTATATTTTCTTTAAAGATCACGCTAATAATTTTGCGGCCGATGTTTATAAAGATAAACAACATACAGTTTACGCTAGTAATTTATGTACAGAGATCATGTTACCATCAAATGATGATTGGTCGTTTGTATGTGTTTTATCATCAGTAAATGTGCTTCATTATGATAAGTGGAAAGATACAGATGCTGTTGAAACTATGGTTTACTTTTTAGATGCGGTAATTTCAGAATTTCTTGAGAAGTTAGAAAGATATCGCGATTCTGATAGTCGTGAAGACCGTCAAACGTTCTTATTTATGGAGCGTGCTTATAATTTTGCAAAAGACAATCGTGCTTTAGGTCTAGGCGTTTTAGGTTGGCATTCATTATTGCAGTCCAAGGATCTAGCATTTAATAGTGAAAAAGCGTACATGTTAAACAACGAGATCTTTAAAAATATTAAAGTAAAATCTTACAAAGCATCTGCTGAATTAGCTGATAAATTTGGAGAGCCAGCGGTTTTAAAAGGATACGGAAGAAGAAATGCGACATTGAATGCTGTTGCACCAACAACATCATCCGCTTTTATATTAGGACAAGTTTCTCAAGGTATTGAGCCAATTTGGTCGAATATATATGTAAAAGATATTGCGAAAGTAAAAACTACTATTAAAAATCCATTTTTAGTTAAGTTATTGGAGGAGAAAGGTCAAAATACGACTAGTGTTTGGCATAGTATCCGTGAACGGGATGGTTCAGTGCAACATTTAGAGTTTTTAAGTGAAAATGAAAAAGAGGTGTTTAAAACATATCCTGAAATAGATCAAATGGATGTTGTTTATCAAGCAGCCAATCGTCAGAATCATATTGACCAGGGGCAATCGGTAAACCTAATTATACACCCAGATACTCCTGTTAAGGAAATCAACAAAATACACGTTACAGCATGGCAAATGGGCTTAAAGTCATTGTACTATCAACACAGTATGAATGCAGCTCAGAAGTTTAAACAAAAGAAAGAGTGTAGTAGTTGCGAAGCGTAATAGCTAGTTTACAATCCATAAAAAAGCCAGATACAATTAAATGTATCTGGCTTTTTTATTGACTATTTTAAATAGATTTCAAATCCAATAATAAAGTGGTTTTGCTTCTTTTTTTTTAGAAGGTTGTTACACCGTCATTTGGTTGATAAACATAATTGAAAGTAAAATAAGGACTTTCATCAGTAAATGCATCTGGTTCTGCTGGAGCATCTTTATAATAGCTCAAAATTTCCATTTTTGCATAGTTTCCAGTTCTAGTTTTAACTACCAATATTTTTCCTGGTGTAGGATTGATTAAATGTGTAGGGTCTCCTGCATAAGTATACCAATCGCCCAAAACATAACCTTCATTTGAGTCTTCTTTTAGTAATGATGTATTTACTTCAGTAACACTAGCCAAAGTACCAGAAGTAATATATCCTGAGGCTTCTTTGGTTCTTTCTGGCTCATCTACTGCACCCGCGGACGTACCGCCATTTACAATAATTGAAAGTCCTCTAAAGGCGATATCCCATTCTGTATCACTTGTTGTGGTTGTTCCCGTTGCAAAATCGAATTTTGTAAATTCACCTGAAAAAGTAGGAGCTCCCTGCTGGCTTCCACCTTCCACTGGTGCATGTAAATTAACTATACTTTCAGATTTTACTTCTACTAACGGAGTTGGATCATCATCATCATCGCTACATGATGCAAATCCTACAAATAATGCTACTACTATTAAAAGTTTTATTGTTTTACTCATAGAATTACTATTTTTTGTAATGTGTTCGTGATTTTTCTTTGAAAAGTTCATGTTTATTTAGTGTTATAAATTATAATTGAATATTAAGTTTTGCGTAAAGAATTCTACCTGGTATATTACCAATATTTTGGGGGTCCGTAAAATCGAAAATATTGTCAATACCAAGTCCTAATCTATAGTTTTTATAAATGGTTTTGTTTACGGCAACATTTACAATTGCATAGCCGTCTACAAAATCGTCATAACTGTCTAAGTAACTATTACCGTTTTTATCATTTAAACCATATTTACTTCGGTAAGTTCCTCTAATGTTGGTATCCATATTCCATTCAGGAATATTATAAAAGACTTTTAAATTTGCCATATGACGAGAACGATTGAACAAACCAAAGTAATCGTCCTTTTTGAGTTGAAATGAAGGGGAGCTGGCATCTACTCTCGCAAATACTTCTCCATTTTTAAATGCTTTTTCTGCGTCCTTATCTTTTGCATATAGCAATTGATAACCTCCAGTAATTTTTAATTGATTATCAGGCCTCCAAGTGATATTAAATTCTGAACCTTGTGTGTAAACTTTGTTTATATTAAAATAACTGAATACACTTTGTCCATTCGTTTTGGTTGCAACTATTTTATTATCTATTAAATCATCAATATTATTCCTAAATAAGTTCAGGTCTAACTTAAGTGTTGTAGATATTTTATAGTCAAAGCCTAAATCTATACTCACAGAGTTTTCAGGTTTTAATTCACTATCAAATTGATCTAATGAAATAGAAATTATAGCTAATTGACCTTGCTCATCTAAAGCTTTTATGGCATCTGGGGCTGCATTATATCCTAAAAGTGTATAACCAATAGTGGCATTTGTAAAGTTAAAATAGAGTTGTCTAAAGTCAGGAGCTTTAAATCCGTAACCTATAGATCCTTTTAAAGCTAGTTTATCATTTACTCCATAGCGTAATGCTACTTTTGGACTAAACTGTGATTTGTATTCGCTGTGGCCATCAAAGCGTGCACCTAAAATAATATTTATATTTTCTGTGGGATTACCATCATATTGTAAATAGGCATATGGTGAATTATAAACGGGCTTTTCAGAAAAATCAGTCCTATCTAAAGTTTCATTATTAAAGCCAGTACCAGCGATAAATGATGATTTATCATTCGGGTTATAGGTTGCTCTAATTTCTGGACGTACTAGCAATTGCTTATAAAAAGCATCAGTTGCTGATGTAGAATTGGCATCATCTAAATATTCATTGGCGTTATATTGGGTAGCATAGAATTCAAAATAACTACTCCATGTATCACTGTATTTATTGTTTAATTTAATATGTGTATTCCAATCTTCTATTTTTGTTTCACCTTTTAATAATGACGAGGCAACATAATCTTGCTTTTGATTGTAATATTTACCAGCAACAATCAAATCAGTTCTGTTCGAAAATTTATAGGTTAGTTTGGGGTTAATAGTATAATTTCGAAAAGGATCAACAGTACTTAGCTCGTTACGATCAGTTAAACTATAACCATCACTACTATATCTATTAAAAAACGTACTAATACCTAATTTATCTTTTTTGTAGCTTAATGTTGTACCTAAATCGTGTGTGTTAAATGAACTTATTCTATAATTTAGGTTTCCATGAAAACCATTTTTAGGAGTTTCTGTAATAATGTTAATAACACCACCAAGAGCTTCGCTGCCATAGAGGCTAGAAGAAGCACCGCGTACTACCTCAATTTGTTTAATATTACCTACAGTTATTCTACTAATGTCTAAAGTACCCGCTAAACGACCTACCAAGGGTACGCCATCTACAAGAATTAAGGTATATGCTCCATCTAAACCTTGCATTTGAATACCTTTACTACCACCAAAATCGGGTATCGTTATTAATCCGGTTTGTTCATTTAATATATTATTTAAACGAACAGAATTAGAGCGTTGAATGTCTTTCTGAGAAATAATCTGGGCAGGTAATGGGAGTGAAGATAATTGTCTAAACGTTCTAGTTGCCGTAACTATAATTTCTTCTAAATTTTCAATTTTTACAGAATCTTTTGTAGTAGGGTTTTCCTCTTGAGAAGATACAAGAAAGGTGAAAAAAAGTGATAATAAAGTAAAGATATGTTTTTTACTCAAACCCGTTTTGGTGAAATTTCGTGCAAATATATGGGTTATTTTGAATCAATCTAAATAGGTTCAGTTAAAATTTAATTATTTTCATACATTTAAAATTAGATTATTAAAAATGAAGCACTTAGTAAAGTTGTATGTGCTATTTGTTACTTAAGCATTTTACTAATAATCATGTTTTAATAATATAAATAAAAGTTGTAAAAAATATTTAACCATTATTTGCGTTATAGTTCTACAAAATGCTAGAGGCGGAAAATCGCTTTGAGCGAGAAAAAGTGAAAGACCGTCTGCTAGGCGGTCTTTTTAATTATAAATATTTCTTCAAATAGTCTAAATATTCCTCGATAAGCCGCGAATATAGGTTGCCTAATTTTTTGGAAACATAAGTTTTATACATTTGAAACGTTTAATAGTTTAGCTAAAACCAAAAATTATGTCAAAAATAGGAGGATACATTGCAATCTTCGGAATTGCATCAATTATTTTATATTTCTTTAATTATGAGCTTAGAATCCTTGGTTGGATCGGTGCTTGGGGAGAAACTACAGCTTGGATCATTAGAATAGGACTTGTAGTGCTAGGTGCCGTACTTTTCTTTATTGGGGCAAGTGGAGATTCAGAAGAAGAGGTAGAGGTTCAACGACCAGAATAATATTAAAAAGGTTATCGATCCAAAATGAAAAAGTCAAAACCCAAATTATGGAAACGGATTCTTTTCGGATTGATAGCCTTTATTTTTACAATGGCTGTTTTTATTGGTAGTGTATTTTTAAAAGCCAATTACCAAAAGAATGAAGCAGCTCAATTAACTGAGAAAGATTTTATTACAGAGGAGGTAGTAATCGATTCGGCATATACAAAGCTGATTTATCAAATGCCTTGGCCTCGTTATCTTAGAAAAGTTGTTTTTGCAGAAAGAACCTTTTCCGTAAAAAACAAGCCTATATACTTTCGTTCGCCGCAATTTGTACGCAATAGTAACTCATTTAGTGAATCTAGAATGAGAAACTTAAACTTGAAACATGGCGACACCGTTTCCATTATCTATAAAAAGACAGCCCTTGAAGATGCAAAGAGTCCCAACTTTTTATCTAAATTTTATCATCGCTATAAAACACCGTTAGTATATAACATGAGCAACGATAATGGTAAGTTATTTGATGTTGGGTTGGATTACGATGAATATATTGACGAAAAAATTCACAATGAATCGTTTTATTACTTAATTATACTCTTCACGATAATTAGCATTGCGTTTGTTGGTTTTAAATTCAATTTAATTAAATAATAGCTTCGAAAAGAAAGTCTTTTTTATTTTAAAATTGACCAAAATGAAAAATGCTCCGTATCTTTACGGACAGCTTAATTTTTTTCGAACAATGGCAATATCAAACTTTTGGTTCTATTTTATAATGGTGGTGGTAATCCTCCATTTTGTGATAGGCTTCGGGTATTTAATTTATAAACTATCGCCTAGAAAGAGTGATAAGAAAAAAAATGAATCAGAAGAAGCCGACAATAATGCACCCTGAATTTTTTTTATAAACCTACAATAGTTATATTATAGATTACTTTGTTATTATTGATTAACATAATGAAAAAGTAATTTGAATTTCAAAAAATTAAATATATCATAAAAATTAAAAGAAGCCATCTGCAATCACTTTGGCTTTAGTATTTTTACCAAAATATAACACAAAATATGTCTGTACAACCAAGATTACAAAGATTCAATCAAAACGTATTGTCTAAATATCAAATTTACAATAGTATTTTTATGACATTGCCGTTTGATTCTATAACGAAGACGGGCGTTTTATTGCCTTTGTTTCACGAAACCTGTAAAAATGGTTTTAAAAATGGTGAGAATCCAACTACCATTGTAGATACCTTTTTTAGCAAATATCAGGCAAGACGAAATAAAGAAAGTCAAATTAATTTGCTGTTTCGTTTTATTCAATATATCGAAAGACAGGTAGTATTGTTTGATGCTATTGAAGATGCCGCATTTCCAGTAGTCCATAATATGGATGGTATTGGAACATTGCGAAGTTTGAAAGAAACTGCCAAAGCTGAGAGTCAATTGGAGATGTTGAGACAGTATTTAGAAGAATTCAAAGTTCGTATTGTACTAACGGCTCATCCAACACAATTTTATCCTGGTAGTATATTGGGAATCATTACTGATTTAACGAAAGCAATAAAGGAAACTGACTTAACAGCCATTACCGATTTACTTGCACAATTGGGCAAAACTGCTTTTTATAAAAAGAAAAAACCTACTCCTTATGATGAGGCGGTAAGTTTGATTTGGTATTTAGAAAATGTGTTTTATTATTCATTCGGTTCTATTTTCGATTATATTCAACAAAATATTTTTGAAAATAAAGATATTGATAATAACATTATCAATGTTGGTTTCTGGCCTGGAGGCGATAGAGACGGAAATCCTTTTGTAACCCCTCAAATTACGAGAAAAGTAGCGAACAGATTAAGAGAAACCATTCTTAAAAATTATTACAGAGATGTAAGAAAATTAAAAAGAAAGTTGACTTTTAATGGATTAGAGGAGCGTTTAGGAAAGTTAGAGCGAAAATTATATAATAGCTTTGTTGATGAAGATGCTTCGCCACAAATAAGTTTACATGATTTTGAGGCAGAATTAAAAGACATTAGAACGTTAGTTGTTGAAGAACATCAATCGTTGTATTTGACAGAAATAAACAGTTTGTTGAATAAAATAAAATTGTTTGGTTATCATTTTGCCATTTTAGATATTAGGCAGGATAGTCGTGTGCACGAAGGTGTTTTTAATACGTTGGCTGAAGAATTAATAGCATCTAATAGTGCTATTTTTCCAAAAGATTATTTTCAACTAACGGCTAAAGAGCAAGTGAAAATTTTATCTGAAGTTAAAGGTAGTGTTGATGTATCGCAATTTAATGATGAAGATCTATTAAAGACGTTCGATACCATTAAAGTTGTTAAGGAAATTCAAGAAAATAATGGTGAACGAGCAGTACATAGATATATCATAAGTAATACACAAAGTACATTACATGTTATGCAACTGTTTGCAATGTTAAAATTGGCGGCTTTTAAGGATGATTTAACCCTTGATATTGGGCCTCTATTTGAAACGGTTCCTGATCTGGAAATTGCTCATGAGGTGATGGAAGAATTATATATGAATCCAGCCTATGCACAACATTTAAAAGAGCGTAAAAACAAACAACTAATTATGCTTGGTTTTTCTGATGGAACCAAAGATGGTGGGTATTTAATGGCCAACTGGGCTATTTTTAAAGCCAAAGAACGTTTAACAGAAGTTTCTAGGAAATATAATATTGATGTTATTTTCTTTGATGGTAGAGGTGGGCCACCAGCTAGAGGTGGAGGTAAAACACATCAGTTTTATGCATCACTAGGTCCAACGATTGAGGCTAAGCAAGTACAATTGACTATACAAGGGCAAACTATTAGTTCTAATTTTGGAACCTTAGATTCGTCTCAATACAATTTAGAGCAATTGATAAGTTCAGGTATTGATAATAAATTGGAAACCAATTTACCAATGAACGAAGCTGACAGGGTGGTAATGGAAGAAATGGCAAACATCAGTTATAAAAAATATGTAGATTTTAAGAATCACCCCATGTTTGTACCGTATTTAGAGCGTATGAGTACGTTGAAATATTATGCAAAAACAAATATTGGTAGTAGGCCAAGTAAGAGAGGTAAGTCAGATGAGTTGAAGTTTGAAGACTTAAGAGCGATACCATTTGTAGGATCTTGGAGTCAATTAAAACAAAATGTTCCTGGTTTTTATGGTGTAGGAACTGCCTTAAAAAAATATGAAGAAAATGGTGAATTTGATAAAGTAGAAGCTTTATATAAAAATTCAAAATTCTTTAAAACGTTGGTTGAAAACAGTATGATGTCATTGTCTAAATCATTTTTCGATTTGACAAAATATATGTCAGAAGATGCGGAGTTTGGTCCTTTTTGGGATATTATTCATGAAGAGTATCAAACTACAAAAGCCTTGTTGTTAAGACTAACGGGTTCTAAGGCCTTAATGGAAAATGAACCTGCAGGTAAGGCTTCAATTGACATTAGAGAATCTATAGTGTTGCCTTTATTAACAATACAACAATACGCTTTAAAGAAGATTCAAGAATTGGAAAAAGAATCTCCTAAAGATGAAGAACAAATAAAGATTTATGAAAAATTAGTAACCCGATCTTTATTTGGAAATATTAATGCAGCTAGAAATTCGGCATAAACGGATTTAAGTTTATAAAGTTTTAATTTATTTAGACCTCATAAATTTTTAAAAACTATGAGGTCTTTTTTATTCTCTGTATTCTAATATATCTCCAGGTTGACAACTTAATATTTCACAAATGGCCTCCAATGTTGAAAACCTAACAGCTTTTGCCTTTCCATTTTTAAGAATAGAAATATTAGCCATAGTTATCCCAACACGTGTAGACAACTCAGTAACTGACATCTTACGTTTGGCTAGCATCACATCTAAGTTTATTATTATTGCCATCTATACTGTTAATTCGTTTTCTTCAGATATTTTGTGTCCTTCTTTAAATATTTCAGCCATGATGAATGACAACAGCATCCATATAAGTGGGGTTAATGATATTTCAATTTTATTAATTTCATAATATTTATCTCCAAATAAATATTGAACTGACCAGAACGAAGTTATTATAAAAATAATGAACAAGTAAATGCCAATTCGTTTAAATGAGATAGCGTTGTTCTTTTTAAATGTTTCCATTTTCTTAACTGACGTTATAACGATTTGAAATTGTTTTGTGATGAGATAACTTAACACTAAAATAGTTCCCAGTCTCAGATATAAAAAATACAATGAGCCTGTTTTTATTTTATTTAAGGCAGTCATTTTATTCATTTCTATTTCTTTATTGACTTGAGAGTCTGGGGATGATTGTTTTATCTTAAATTCATAGGTTTTATTAGACTTTTCATTAAAATAAACTGAATCATAAGACTTTGGGTTAATTTGATAGTGAACAAAAACTACGGTGACCCCAATGAGCAATAGTAAATAGGTTAATTTTAAAAATTTACAGATATAAACGGCAATGTTTAATATGATATTTTTTGTCATGATTATTAAATTTGATACAAATATATCAAAAAATATCAAATATCAATATAAATTTATCGTAAAACGATATATTTATTTATGTAATTTTAATTGTATTCGTTTTCTAGCAACATCTACTTCTAATACTTTTATGATAATTTGTTGATGTAATGTAACATGTTCACTCACGTCTTTAACAAAAGAATCAGAAAGGTTTGAAACGTGTATTAATCCACTTTCTTTAATACCAATATCCACAAAACAACCAAAATTGGTAATGTTATTTACAATTCCGGGTAAGAGTTGTCCTTCTTTAACATCGTTTATAGTTTTAATGTTCTGATTAAAAGTAAACACTTTTGCCTTTTCACGCGGATCTAACCCTGGTTTTTCTAATTCAGAAATGATGTCGGTTAAAGTGGGTAAACCTACTGTATTACTTGTGTATTTTTGCAATTCTATTTTTTGTAATATTTCTGAATTTCCAATTAAGTCTTCCACATCCTTTTTTACTTCTTTTGCCATTCTTCCTACTATAGCATAACTTTCTGGATGCACAGCGGAATCATCCAATGGGTTTTTGGCATTTTTTATTCGTAGAAATCCGGCTCCTTGTTCAAAGGCTTTATCGCCTAAGCGAGCCACTTTTTTTATTTGCTTTCTTGACGTAAAAGCACCATTCTCTTCACGGTATTCAACAATATTTTCTGCCAATTTTGGACCAATACCCGATACATAACTCAACAAAGATTCACTGGCGGTATTAATGTTTACACCAATAGTGTTTACACAGCTTTCCACCACAGTATCTAAGCTCTGTTGTAATTTTGATTGATCAACATCATGTTGGTATTGCCCTACTCCAATAGATTTAGCATCAATTTTCACTAATTCTGCTAAAGGATCAGCCAACCTTCTACCAATAGAAACGGCACCTCTTACGGTAACATCGTAATTAGGAAATTCATCTCTGGCAATTTTAGATGCTGAGTAAATGGAAGCTCCAGCTTCACTAACCACAAATACTTGTATGTCTTTGTTGAATCTGATTTTACGGATGAGGTGTTCTGTTTCTCGAGATGCGGTTCCGTTCCCAATAGCAATGGCATCAATTTTATAGGCGTCTACCAAAGAACTTATCTTTTTAATAGCTCCTATATTGTCGTTTTGTGGAGCATGCGGGTAAATAGTTTCATTATGTACTAATCCACCTTGAGCGTTAAGACAAACCACTTTACAGCCCGATCTAAACCCCGGATCAATAGCCAATATATTTTTTTCGCCTAAAGGGGCACCCAATAGTAACTGTTTGAGATTTTTAGCAAAAACAAGAATGGCACTCTCGTCTGCTTTTTCTTTGGCTAGACTTAATATTTCATTGGATAGAGCAGGAAACAATAAGCGTTTATAAGCATCTTGGATTGCGATAATAATTTGATTGGCAGATTCACCATTAGTACGGACCATACGGTTTTCTATATTGTACAAAGCCTTATCATTGTCAATTTCTATTTTTACACGTATAAACCCTTCTTTTTCCGCTCTTAAAATAGAGAGTAAACGGTGAGATGGACATCTGCTTAAACTTTCTGACCAATCGAAATAATCTCTAAATTTTTGAGCTTTTTCATCGTCTTTTTTACTGCCAATAACCTTTGTTGTAATTTGTGCAAAACGCTCTAATTGTTTACGGATATTATTTCTGATATCGGTTCGTTCGTTAATCCATTCAGAAATGATGTGTCTGGCACCTTCTAAAGCCTCTTCAACCGAGGTAATTTCACCTCTAAGGTATTTATTGGCAATAGAATTGATGTCACCACTGTGGGATTGGCTCATTATAATTTTAGCCAACGGTTCTAGTCCATTTTTCCGTGCAGTTTCGGCCTTTGTCTTACGTTTTTTCTTAAACGGTAAATAAAGGTCTTCTAAGGTGGTTAAATCGGTAGTTGATTTTACTTTTTGTTTGAGTTCATCAGTTAAAACCCCTTGTTCTTCCAATGATTTTAGAATAGAAAGCTTACGTTTTTCTAGGGTTTCAAATTGCTCTTTGTATTTGACAATATCGCCAATTTGAACTTCATCTAAGTTTCCAGTTACTTCTTTACGATACCGAGATATAAACGGAATGGTACAATCTTGATTTAATAATTCAATTGTGTTTTGTATTCCTCTATCAGGAAGGTTGGTAAAAGATCTTATGTAGTTGAGTAATTGCATTGCTTAAATTGAACATGCAATATAAAAACTATCTCGCAGAAATATTGATTAAAATAGAAGTTATGCTACCTTTTTATGTAAATCAAAACAAGGACATTTTTTACAACGTTTTTGTTCGCCTTTTTTGAATTTTTTACAGCAATCACTTTTTACTTTATCAGGTATAAGACCTAATTTTTGTAACTTTTTAATCGCTTTTTTTTTCTTCTTTTTACCCAAAATTATTCAGATCATAAAATAATACTACAAATATAGTTATTTTTATTAAATCTAAATAAGTGTAATAATGTAGAATTGAAAAATTAATCTTTGAACAAGGCTAACGTGTATTCTTCTTTTGGCCAAGGAGAGTAATTCCCTAAAATATAATAATCTTTAAACCTGAAAAGTGACTTCCCTTTTGATGACAAGTTATTTTCATCTTCATAATCTTTTATTTTGTCAAAGGCATTTTTTTCTATTTCCCCTTTTAAGTGATTAAAATTATCATCAAAAAGCCCTTTAAATTGTATGGATTTAGTTCGAGAATAAGAATTGTATGCAAACATAGCTGGATTAAAAAAAACAGTAACTGCACCAAAAGTAGCCATGGGCAGACCCATACCCATCGGCATCATCATGCCACCTCCTGAGTTTACTTCTTGTTTACCTCCAATAGAAATTTCATATGTATCGTTATGTTTAAAAACAGATATTCCAATATTACCATTGGTTATTTTTCTTAGAAATTTTCTTGTTTTTTCGAGTTCTCTGTAACTATCAAATTCCCCTCCAATTTGAATTAAGGGAGTATTTTTAAATGATATAACCTCATCAACAGTAGTATTGTATTCTTTTATTAAATTACCTGTTTCAAAACTATAAATAGAAAAATTAAATTTTTTCTTAGTGGCGGCTACCATATAAATATTGTCACCATTAATAAAGGTGTTGGTTTCTTTTAAATGGGTCTCTTTAAACGGTTTGTCAAATTCAATAACTTCGTAATCAAACGAATCTAAGCTTAACGTTACAACTTTTGTAAAATCTTCATTTTCATCAAATGAGAATATTATTTCCGAACCTCGTTTATACATTTTTGTTTTTTCAGAGGTAATTTCAATGGCATTTGGATTTATTTCTTCAATTTTATTTATATCCACTAATTTTTTTAAACCATAACTACCGTCGGCAGATATTGTCAAAAGGTTATAGAGTGATTCTTTTTCCTCGAAATCTTGTGATAAATCGATTTCTTTTTTTACAAATTGGGAACCTTTTTCGAAGACATAAACGTTCAATTTCGAAGTACGTCTGACAATAGTTAAGATGTAGAAATTATTATTGTATTCAACAGTTTGAATAAACTTTTCGTCTTTTAATTCTAAAGGTATTTCAGCTACATTAGAATTGTCGTTTTCATAAGAAAATAATAAGGAAGCAAATTTATCTCTTCTCTTATTGGTCATGAAAATTGTATAATTCCCGTTATAGATACTACTGCCAATAATTGTTTTATATTTTCGACTCCGTTTGTCGGAAACTATTTCATCAATTATTTTAAAATTACTATCAAATAAATAACCATATGCTTGCTTGGCATCTGTAATAAATAGTGAAGTTTCTTGATTTTGCTCATTTACTATTGGAATGACCTCTTTAATATGTGCTTTTGAAGTTTTTAAATAATTATTAAATGTTATTATTTCTTCTTGAGCAAATGAAGAAAAACTTATAGATAAGGCATAAATAAATAGTATTACTTTTTTCATAAACAATTCATTCTAATAAAAATAGGCCACTTCAAATTTTGCTAACGGAGCCATTTTCGCTTTGTTCAAAGTCATCGTTTCTCCGTTAAGCGAATAATTATCGGCAGTATTGAGAACCTTTAAAAACTGAGTTTCAGTTTCCATATTTGGACAATACATTTTTGTGGCACCTAGTTGTGAAAAAACAATTTGATTCCCTTCTTTAAGTTCAAAAGTGCCAAAAAAGCGATTACAACCTGCATTACCATAAATTTTGTTTTCTTCTTCAGGTCTTAGAATTAAATAAGGTTGTTTACCTTTTTTCTTGTCAAAGTCTACTTTTTGGCCATACAATTCGACTAATTTCCAATGTCTGTCTGTAAGTTGTGAATTTTGTTTGTTGAAAATATATTGTTGAGCTAAATCACCTGTAATTTTATTACCGTTTTCATCTAATTTCCAAATCCTATTTTCACCAACAAAATAATGTTCAGTATTTTGATTGTTTAGCGTAATTATTTGTCCGGTTTTACTCCAAGAAAAAGAACCTTTATCTTCAAAAATAGTATCTTTTTTACCTAAGTATTTTGATTTTTTAAGAAAAGTTAAATCATTGTTTAATATAAGAACGGTTTGAATGCCTTCACAATCTGCACAAGGCAAGTTGCCTTGATAAGTGCCGCTCCAGTCTAAAGAATTCATACTGTTATGCATATCAATAACCGTTTCTTCTACTTTTTTTTCACTTATTTTTTTCTTTGTGCTACAGCTAGACAAGGCAATTGTAAGTATAATTAAGCTTATCTTTATTAATTTCATGATTATAATTGTTTATGATATCTGTCCACCATTTACAACATTAGCATCAGGTTCTACAAATGCCAATTTTCCGTCAGAAGTATCGCACATTAATATCATTCCTTGACTTTCTACACCACGAATAGTACGTGGAGCCAAATTGGTTAGTACAGTGACCTGTTTTCCGATAATGTCTTCTGGGCTAAAACTTTCAGCAATACCAGAAACGATGGTTCTAATATCGATACCAACATCAACTTTTAACTGTAATAATTTTTTCGTTTTAGCTACTTTTACAGCTTCTAAAATCGTGCCAATTCTAATGTCTAGTTTTGTGAAATCATCAAATTCAATGGTTTCCTTTTGAGGTTCAACCGACTGGTTTTCTAGTTCGTTGGCTTTCTTTGAAGCCGCTAACTTTTCCAATTGAATTTGAATTTCAGCATCTTCTATTTTTGCGAATAACAATTCTGCTTTGTCTATTTGATGGCCTGTTTTTAGTAAAACATTTTCTTTAGAAACGCTGTTCCATGACATTTCTTCGGAGCCTGTGCCAAGCGGAGTTGAGGTGCTTGAACTGACATTCAACATGCCTTTTAGTTTGTTAGAAGTAAATGGTAAAAAAGGCTCACTCAAAATTGAAAGTGCCGTCGCTATTTGAAGTGCTACAAACATTATCGTTTTTACGCGTTCTTCATCTTGCTTAATTACTTTCCAAGGTTCTTCATCCGCTAAATATTTATTACCCATTCTGGCAAGATTCATTAACTCGTTTTGAGCCTCTCTGAATCTGTATCTTTCAATAGATTTTGAAATAATTTGAGGATATTTTTTTAACATCATCAAGGTGTCTTCATCTACTTCGCTAAATGCATTCGGACTGGGTACAATTCCGTTATAGTACTTATGAGTTAACACCACCACACGGTTAATAAAATTCCCAAAAATGGCAACTAACTCATTATTGTTTCTTGCTTGAAAATCCTTCCAAGTAAAGTCATTATCTTTAGTTTCAGGTGCATTTGCAGTTAGTGTATAACGCAACACATCTTGTTTGCCAGGAAAATCCTCTAAATATTCGTGCAACCAAACTGCCCAGTTTTTTGAAGTGGAAAGTTTATTTCCTTCCAAATTTAAAAACTCATTTGCGGGTACGTTTTCAGGTAAAATATAAGAACCTTCTGCCTTAAGCATACTCGGGAAAATAATACAGTGAAAAACGATATTATCTTTACCTATAAAATGCAATAATTTGGTGTCTTCATCTTTCCAATACGGTTCCCAATCCTTACCGGTACGTTCTGCCCATTCTTTTGTTGATGAAATATAACCAATAGGAGCATCAAACCAAACATAAAGCACTTTGCCTTCACCACCTTCAACGGGAACTGGGATTCCCCAATCTAAATCACGAGTTACCGCTCTAGGTCTTAAACCGTCATCTAACCAAGATTTTACTTGGCCCAATACATTAGGTTTCCAGTCATTGGCATGCCCTTCAACTATCCAAGTTCTTAACCAATCTTGGTATTGATCTAAAGGTAAAAACCAGTGTTTTGTTTCTTTTAACGTAGGTGTGTTTCCAGTAATAGCTGATTTCGGATTAATTAAATCCGTAGCATTATGACTCGTTCCGCAATTTTCACATTGATCGCCATAACTTTCTTCAAAACCACATTTAGGGCACGTACCTACAACAAATCGATCTGCTAAAAATTGATTGGCTTCCGCATCGTACAATTGTTCATTAGTTTCTTCAATAAACTTACCGTCTTCATATAGTTTTTTAAAAAAATCAGAGGCAGTATCATGATGTACTTTAGCCGTAGTACGTGAATAATTATCAAATGAAATTCCAAATTCAGCAAATGATTTTTTAATCATTTCATGGTATTTGTCAACCACTTGTTGAGGCGAAATTCCTTCCTTTTTCGCCTTTATAGTAATGGGTACGCCATGCTCATCTGAGCCGCATATGTAAAGTACATCGCTACCTTGTAAACGTTGATAACGGGCATAAATATCTGCGGGCACATAAACTCCGGCCAAATGTCCAATATGTACGGGGCCATTTGTGTAGGGTAAAGCTGCAGTAATAGTATATCTTTTCGGTGTGTTCATTCCTCAATTTTAGTAGGGCAAAAGTAAGAAAAAGCACTCATAACACTAGTTATATTTAGCATTTTATATACTTTTACACAAAACCCCATCAATTAAAATTATCATGAATAAAATTTTTAGCGTTTTCTTATTATTTATCTCAATAACGCTTTTAGCACAGAATGACAGTAATACTTCATTGATTAAACCACCTACTTTACAAAAAGGTGATATGGTAATGATTGTAGCTCCAGCAGGTATTGTTAGAGATTCAGTTGGTGTTAAAAATGGGATTGACTTATTAAAAAAGTGGGGACTGAAAGTGAAATTAGGTAAGAACTTATTCAATCAATATTTTAGATTTGCCGGTACTGATGAAGAACGCTTGGCTGATTTTCAAGAAGCCTTAGATGATGATGATGTAAAAGCGATTTGGTGTGCTAGAGGTGGTTATGGAGCCATTCGGATTTTAGATGATCTTGATTTTACAAAGTTTAAGCAAAATCCTAAATGGATTATTGGTTTTTCAGATATAACGGCCTTTCACAATGAAGTGCACATTATGGGTATTGAAACGATGCATGGTATAATGCCATTGACCTACAAACCTGATAGTAAAGAACAGCGACAAGCCTTAAAATCGTTGAAGAGGGCTTTTTTTGGTAAAAGAGTAACGTATAGAGTTGCTGAATCTGATTTTAATCGTGAAGGTACTACTGAAGGCGAAGTTGTCGGTGGTAATTTATCTTTGGTATATAGTATGTTAGGGTCAAAATCGCAGATAGATGCTAATGGTAAAATTTTGTTTTTGGAAGAGGTTGGTGAAGCTTTGTATCATATTGATAGAATGATGATAAGCTTGAAAAGAGCGGGCTATTTTGAAAACTGTAAAGGGCTTATTATTGGTGGAATGTCCGATCGAAAAACCGATGCTTCTGAATTTGGAATGACTTATGAAGAAATAATTTTAGATGCTGTAAAAGAATATGATTTTCCAGTAGCATTTGATTTCCCAGCAGGTCATATTACAGATAACCGTACCTTGATTCTAGGAAGAAAAATTGAAATGAAAGTTAAAGGAAGTAAGACGGTTGTAAAGTTTGAGAAATAGAAAAATCGCCTCCCTAACCCTCGCCAAAGGGAAGGGCATTTGAGGGTGAAACACTTTCTTTAAACTTACAATTCCTGAATAATATATATCATGTTAAACTTATAAATTATGGCTGATCATAATGAATTAGGAAAAAAAGGGGAGGAGTTGGCCATTGCCTATTTAAAAAAAAATGGATATAAAATTCGCGATATCAATTATAGATATTTAAAGGCAGAAATAGATATTATAGCACAAAAAGACGATGTTTTAGCCATTGTTGAAGTAAAAACGCGTTCTACACGAGATTTTGGTTTACCGCAGGACTTTGTAAACCAAAAGAAAATAAAATTACTCGTTATGGCTGCCGACCATTATGTAGTTTCTAAAGATTTAGATGTTAATGTACGGTTTGATATTATTGCCATTATAAATGATAAAAATAAATTTGAAATTGAGCATTTAGAAGATGCTTTTTATCATTTTTAGTCGCTCATAAACTACTGTCAGCACGAGTGTTTTTGCGTTATGAAATGGAACAAAAAACATATTATTTCCTACCCTTTTTTCAAGGGAAGGTGCCGTTAGGCGGAGGGGTTTATTTATTTCCCTCAAAAAATGCTTTCACATCCTCAATAGTATCAGGTTTTGCCATAATATTTTTGTTAGCATCTAATACAAAATAGGAAGGAGTAGAGGTTACTCCATATTCTCGAGCAAATTCATTTTTCCATTTGTGTGCTCCATACACATTTATAAACGAAGGGTAGTTTAAAATTAATTTTTGCCAGATCGGTTTACTAGTTTCTTCTTCCATACCAACCGCTATAACTTTGATTTTTGTGTTTCCCTTTAAATAGTCGTTTAGAACAGGAATTTCTTTTAGGCAATGTCCACATTGTGAACTCCAAAAAATTACTAGGTAGGTGTCACTTCCTGATAACTTATAGAGGTCGTTCTTTACATTGTTAATAGTCCAATTGATATTTGGTGCTTTATTACCAATAGCTGTTTTAATTTTAACTTCAACATCTTTTTTAAAGTCTAAATCTTGATAACTAGCAGGTAGTTTATTGTAATAATTCTCTAGTATAAATCGAACTATAGGTACATTTTGCTGTTGTGTGAAGTTATATAATAGAACTTCTTCAATATCTTTCGCTAAGCGATAGTTTGTTCCAATTTTTGTAATTACCGTTGTAATCGCTTCTTTTTTAAGTTGATTGTTAACTTGATAGTCATCAGAGGCATTCAAGTAAAAAATATAGTCGTTTATTTTGTCGGTTATAAAAGTTGAACCCAACAAGGTCTCATTATTAAAATCAACAGTATCGAAAAAATGTGTTTTTGTACTTTTAAGATAATCATTTGGTTTTTCAATAGGTTGTGATGCATTATAACGCCCACTTGCTTTTATAAAATGATAAGCAAGTTTGCCTTTTGATTGTTTCTCTGATTGCTCTTGTGTTTCGACTAAATCGGCATGTTTTTTCTGATATAAAGCGTTGATTTTAGGTTTATTTTGAGTGCTAAAATAGGCCACTTGTAGCGAGTCTAAAGTGTATTGAATTCCAGCAGATTTATTCAAATAAGAATAGTACAATTTATTTTCTTCTGAACTTGAAAATTGAATTTCTTTATTAGGATTTTCGGGATTAAATGTAAAAGCAATGTCTTCATTATTATAAATAACATCTATAAAAAGTTGATTTTGTAAATCGTACACCAAACGGTAAATACCCACATTTAATGTGTCGGATAATGTAAAGGAAAATGCTCCTTCTTTGATATCAGCATTAGCAATATAGTTTTGTTTTGCTCCTTGCATATGGTATAAAATCATCCATTCAAAATCAGCATTAGGTTGCATTTTACCAGTAATGGTATGTTGGGCGTTAGCAAAAGCAGTTGCTAATAAAAGTAAAAGTAAAAATTTCTTAATCATAATGTTAATATATATAAACGTTGGTTCGAGTGCCTCGCTTTTCGGGCGGCGTATTGAGAACTAGTCAAAAACCAAACCAAATATAGTTATTCTACCATAAATGTTATAGGTAAAGTGTAATTAATAGGAACAGGTCTGTTTCTTTGCGTGGCGGGTTTAAATTGAGGTAATTCGTTTATAATTCTTACAATTTCTTCTTTAAGTTTATTATGAGGAGCAAAGACTTTTAATTCTTGAACTTCCCCATTTTTATCAATCTTAAAAGTGGCTATAATTCTATGTTTTCCTTCTTTTAAATTTAAAGTGCTCGTTAAAGTAGTGTCAAATTTAGAAAGCACAAACTCATTTATTTTTTTAGTAAATTCTTCTTTCTTTTCATAACTTGTTTTTGCTGTTGACCCTTTAAATGTAGGTGGTGATTCTTCGATCAAACCAAAAACCGAAGGTTCAATAAAAACATCACCAGTAATTTCTGTTATTTCAATGATCTCTATGCTGTCTTTGCTCTTGCAAACTAAACTATCTTTTTCTATAATTTTTACTGGTTCTATAACTTCTGGAAGTCTCAATACTGTCATGCCAACAGTAGTAATTGGTGGTGGAGGTATTGGTATTGGTTTTGATGGTTTTTCAATTAAAGCATCTTTTTTATTTTCTCCATTAGTGTCTGACTTAGCAACGCTGTCTACTTTGGTCTTTATGTTTAATGAATCAATTTCATTATCGATTGATTTCTGAGGGTTAGTAATACTATCCAGCACAATCACCTCATTAATTTTCTGTTTTTTACCATTAGTATTACAGCTCATTAGGGTTACACCCATAGTAATTAATAAAGCCAATAAAAACATTCTAGAATAAGACACTTGTTGAAATAAAAGCTGTTCTGGAATCTCTATGGTAATGGTGTCTAATTGGGTTTGTTGAAAGCGACCACAAACTTTTTTACCTTGATTTTCAATAAAGAAAGATTGTATTTCAGTTACAGACTTTTTTGTAAATTTCATCCACCATTTTTGTAGTGGGTAATGCACAATGAAATTGATCTGCTAACAATTGTGCTGCTTGAGGCGTTAGCGGCATTCTAACAAAATCGTCGTCATTACCGATGGATAAATAATCAGGTGTTACCCAAAAGCGAATCTTATATTTTTTGCCTGAATTATTTTTATAGGTATAAGAAACTTCTTTAAATTGAAAGTTATAAGAAGGCATCCAGCCTTTTGACATGTATGAGACTAGCGATTCTTCTCGTTGTCTTACAGGTAAATTAATCAAACTATTTAATGCAGAGTCAACAGATTTTGTTTTAAAGTCAAAATCAACTGTAAAATCAGTAAACTGTTGGTTTATTTCTTTCTGTACTATTTTTGAAGAACTACAAGAAAGAACTACAATGCTGAGAATAGAAAGTATAAAAAATTTAATTGTTTGCACTTTGGTAAAGTGTTTTAAAATTGCAGTCTAAAAATATATAATAATTATGAATTAGACCTTACGCAATACTTCCAACGCTTTTTCAATAGAATCAATTCTTATAAAAGTCAATAACAAGCGTAAACCGTTTCTGGTTTCCTTTTCTTTCATTACAGAAGTAGTTGGATTTTTTTGAACAAATTGCAACACTTTGGTAAACATTTCAGTCTGATAATAGCTCGATTGCGTATCGGAAATAAAATAACCAATCATTCTTTTTTTCTTCAAAATGAGGCGTTCAAAACCAATGTCTTTTGCCAGCCATTTTACACGAACACTATTCAATAAATCTTCAGCTTGTACTGGTAATTCACCAAAACGGTCAATCAATTGTTGTTCAAAAATGTTAAGCTCTTCTTCGGTGTTTAAGTCGTTTAATTCGTTATATAACTTGAGTCTTTCCGTTATGGAGTTGATATAATCATCGGGGAAAAGCAATTCAAAATCCGTATCAATTTGAATTTCTTTTACAAATGGCTTAGGCTTATCTGAAGTGTCTTTATACAAGTCTTTAAACTCGTTTTCTTTCAGTTCTTCAATGGCTTCATTTAGTATTTTCTGATAGGTATCAAAACCAATATCATTAATAAAACCACTTTGCTCACCACCTAATAAATCTCCAGCTCCACGAATTTCTAAATCCTTCATGGCTATATTTAATCCACTACCTAAATCAGAGAACACTTCTAATGCTTGAATACGTTTTCTGGCATCATCCGTCATCATATGATATGGAGGTGTTATAAAATAACAAAAGGCTTTTTTGTTAGATCGTCCAACACGTCCTCGCATTTGATGTAAATCTGACAATCCGAAATTATTGGCATTGTTAATGAAAATAGTGTTCGCATTAGGCACATCTAGTCCGCTTTCCACAATAGTTGTAGAAACAAGTACATCAAACTCATTATTCATAAAAGCCATCATGAGTTGTTCTAACTTCTTTCCGTCCATTTGTCCATGACCAATGGCAACTTTAGCATCTGGAATAAGGCGTTGTATGAGTCCCGCTACTTCTTTTATGTTTTCTATTCGGTTATGGATAAAAAACACCTGTCCACTCCTTGAAATTTCATACTGAATGGCGTCCCTAATAGTTTCTTCGCTAAAGCGGATAACATTTGTTTCTATCGGATGTCTGTTGGGTGGAGCTGTATTGATAACTGATAAATCACGAGCGGCCATCAATGAAAATTGTAAGGTACGCGGAATAGGCGTCGCGGTCAAAGTTAATGTGTCCACATTTTCTTTTATAGTCTTTAGTTTGTCTTTTACACCAACGCCGAATTTTTGCTCTTCATCAACAATTAATAAACCTAAGTCTTTAAACTTCACTTTCTTGTTTACCAATTGATGTGTACCAATAACAATGTCAATGTTACCAGATTCAAGACCTTTAATAATTTCATTTCGTTGTTTGGTAGTTCTAAATCGGTTCATATAATCTACCACAACGGGTAAATCTTTTAGCCGTTCAGAAAATGTTCTAAAGTGTTGGAACGCCAAAATAGTTGTAGGTACCAATACGGCAACTTGTTTCCCGTTATCTACCGCTTTAAAGGCTGCACGAATGGCGACTTCTGTTTTGCCGAAACCAACGTCACCACAGACCAATCTGTCCATAGGTTGTTGACTCTCCATATCGGACTTTACATCTTGCGTAGCCGATAATTGGTCAGGCGTATCTTCATACATAAAACTCGATTCCAATTCCAATTGCATATAGCTATCGGGTTTAGATTGATACCCTTTTTGTAATTTTCGCTTGGCATAGAGTTGAATTAAATCATATGCAACTTGCTTAACACGAGTTTTAGTTTTTTGCTTGAGTTTTTTCCAAGCACCAGAACCCAATTTATAAATTTTAGGAGGTTTACCCTCTTTGCCACTAAACTTGCTTATTTTATGTAGTGAATGGATGCTGATATAAAGTATATCTCTATCTCCATAAACCAGTTTTATAGCTTCCTGTTTTTTACCTTCAACATCTATTTTTTGCAGTCCGCCAAACTTACCAATTCCATGATCCATATGGGTCACATAATCGCCAATTTCTAGATTGGTTAATTCTTTAAGCGTAATAGATTGCTTTTTAGAAAACCCAGTTTTCAAACGAAATTTATGATAGCGTTCAAAAATTTGGTGATCTGTATAACAGGCAATTTTTAAATCATTATCTATAAACCCTTCATATATTGGAAAAACCAAGGTTTTATACTTAACATTTTCGTCAATGTCTTTAAAAATATCGTGAAAACGTTGAGCCTGCTTTTCATTGGCACAAAAAAGATAATTTTTTAAGCCAATTTTGGTGTTTTTATTAAGGTTGTTAATTAATAAATCAAACTGCTTATTAAATGAAGGTTGCGGCTTAATTTGAAATGAAATTTCAATGGCCTGATTTTCTCCGTGTTGTTTATTGCCAAAAGTAACCAGGTTAAACTCTTGGAGCTGATTTTTTATATAATGGCCATCGCAGAATAATTCTTCAGGTTCCGCTAATTTTACAACCTGTTTTTGCTCTGAGAATGCCGATTTAGCTTTTTCAAATAGTCCGTTTAGGCTATCAAAAATTAAGTCTGTATTTTTCGCAAAAACAACTGTTTTGCTAGAAATGTATTTTAGAAAACTCTCTCGTTTTTCTTGAAGTTTTTTATTTTCAACATTCGGTAAAATACTTATTTTCTTTAATTTTTCTATAGATAGCTGCGTTTCAATATCAAAAGTTCTGATACTATCTACTTCATCGCCAAAAAATTCTATTCGATAAGGTTCATCATTAGAAAAAGAAAAAACATCTACAATACCACCTCTTACTGCAAATTCTCCAGGTTCAGTAACAAAATCAACACGTTTAAAATGATATTCAAAAAGCATCTCATTGACAAAGTCGAGCGAAATTGCCATACCAACACTCAGTTTTAAGGTATTTCTGTCCAATTCACTTTTGGTAACTACTTTTTCAAAAAGAGCATCCGGGTAAGTAACTATTACTGCAGGTTTTTTACGAGAATTAATCCGATTAAGTACTTCAGAACGTAATAAAATATTAGCGTTATCAGTTTCTTCTCCCGAAGCGTCGGGATGATAGGGACGACGGTAAGAACCAGGATAAAAAAGTACATTTTTGTCCCCTAACAGTTGCTCTAAATCGTTTAAATAATAAGCAGCTTCTTCTTTGTCGTTAAAGATGAGTAAGTAAGGTTTTTCAACCGACAAAAAAGTGTTTGAAATAACAAAAGACAATGAAGAACCTGCCAAATGCGATAAAAATAGCTTTTGGTTTTCTTGTTTTAATAATGTAGCAATTTGCTTTACGTTGTCAGATTGCTCATAAAGTTTAACAATGGCTTGTTTGCTCAATTGTTTAGAATTTTAAACTCATTAGCCAAATGGTAATCGAGTGTGAAGGTGCAAAGATAAAATTATAAATAACCTTATTAAAATATCCTCAGTTTATTTATATTTGACAACTTAAAAATTAGACATGTCAATATCAGATTTATATTCAAGTGGTGCTCAAAAAGATAATTTGAGCCATTTTGCCAATATTGTTCAATTAGCTTTGGCTGATGAAAAACTAACAGATTCTGAAAAAGGACTATTAGAAAAATTGTCAAAAACATTTGAAATTGGAGATGAGAAGTATCAAGAAATAGTAAAAGATGCTGATAAATTTGCTATTCGTCCACCGAATAGTTACGATGAGCGTATTGAACGATTGTTTAAATTGACGCAAATGATTTTTGCAGATGATGAAGTTACGGGTTCTGAAATGATTGTGTTGAGACGTGTTGCTATAGGTTTAGGTTTTCCAACAGCTAATGTAGAAACAATTTGTGATGAAGCCGTTCACCTTGTGTTAAATGACGAAGACCTCGATGAATTTACACAAGCAATTAAAGCAGTAAATAAAAGCAAATAGTTTAAAAATCGAAATAAAAGGCCTTTTTAGTTCCAAATTTGGTAATTAATTGCTGAGCGTCAGTATTCGTAATTTTTATTGGACTTAACATTGGCGTTATTGTTTTTTTAGATTTATTTCTTACCTCTATAAAAATGTTATCAATTGAGAGATATTGATTTTCTTCATTTTTAAGAAAAAAGATAGAAATTTTTGAATGTTTATACGCCAATCCTTTTTCAGCATTGCTAATTAAATCTATACCCTGTTCTTTTAGATTTGTAATTATTTTATCTTCTGAATAAAAGGAGTTAAAATCATAATCTAAAGTTAATTTAGTATACCATTTATTGAATTTTTCAGAATAGGGATTTTCAGGAAATAACAATGTATATCTAATAGCTATAAAGAAAATGATTATGGCTTCAATAAGCCAAATAGCGGTAAGTATTAACCCATTTACAGGGGCTTCCATAGTACCAAAACTCCAGGTACCATAGGTATTAATTTCACCAATTATTAAAAAGAAGTTATTAGGATAAAAGAAATAACTAATGAATTCGGATGCGTTTGGAATACTTCCCGTTGTTGTAAATAAAATAAAGGCAATCCAATGTGAGTAATAGACTGTAATTAAAGAAAATATAGTCAAGTAAAGTCTTCTTGCTCTTGTTGTAATTTTAAATATTTTACCTGCTATTTGAACAGAAAATGCTACCGCAAAGCCTAATGCAACGGTTATAACAACGTTGAAATATATTATAGGAATTAAATAGGTCAAATTATAAAGCTAACCTAGAAATACTGATATTAAAAAAATAAATAGAAACCCCAGTATTGCAGATGTTGGGTTTGACTGATTGTTTGCTTTGTATTTAGAGAAATTCATAAAAGAAAGGTGAGTTTTAGGTCTATTATTTGTTTTTAAAACAACTCACAAATTTTTCAAAATCGGCTTCTGAATTATAAACACTAGGTGAAACTCTGATTGCATCACCACGATAAGAAACATGAATATTTTCTTGTTGAAATTTTGTTTTTAAATTTTGTAAGTCAATATACTTAGGTAGGTAAACACCAAATAGATGTTTGCTTCTGAAATCATCATCTTCAATAGAACAACCCAATTCCTGCAAATTGGAAATCCCTTTTTTTGAAATAGAATTGCAATAATTTTGAAAATTTTCAGGTTGCCATTTTAATAATTGTTTGATGCTTTCAGTTAGCATCGGAACCAAAATAAAATTACTGCATTCCCCCATATTATAGCGTCCTGCTTTTGGTTGATAACCAGGATTGTAATTTACTAATTGCGTAAAATCTTCACTTTTATAACGGTTAATCCAATTATTTTCAAGCGGTTCGCCATCGTTAAAATCGTCAGAATAATAGGCCATACCTAATCCGTACGGACCCATTAGCCATTTGTAACCCACAGATATAACGGCGTCTGGTTTAATTTCTTTAACGGAGAATGGAGCGGCTCCAATAAATTGAGAGCCATCAATAATTAATGCTGCGTTATACAATTTTGATTTTTCTCTAATAGCCCTTAAGTCAAATATTGTACCGTCTGCCCAATGAATTGGACCTAAGCTAACCACAGCAGTTTTTTTGTTTATGGCATCTAATATATTTTTATTCCACGCTTTGCCTTTTCCTGTGAGATTTTTTGGAGTGGCAATTACTTTTATTGTTGCTTTTTTTTGGGCTGCTACTTTTTGCCAAGCATAAACATTACTAGGAAATTGAGCATCTACTATTATAATTTCGTCACCAGCTTCAAGTTTTACATTATTAGCGGCATTTGCTAAACCGTACGAGGCGGAAGGAATTATTGCTGTATTGTTAAAATCGGGCACATCAATTAGTTCTGCAAAAGCTTTTTTTAGCATTTCTGGACCGTTAAAAAAATCGTCAACACCAATTTCATTCGGAAAGCCTTGTTTTGATACTGCGTCATGTCCTGCTTTTTCAACACTTTTTAATTGCGGAGACATGTAAGCTCCATTAAGATATGTTATGGATTCAGGAAGGTTAAATAATGATTTTTGATTTGTTAGCATGAAAAAAAAGAATTGATGACTATAAAACGGAATTCCGAAGTATATGCCGGGTTGATTCTACTGAATCAAAAATAGGTAAAAAATTAATGTAATAAATAACGGAGCCCGAAAAAACCTCTTATACCTTGATTTGGAGCATACACGTATGCAGGGTCAAAAGTTAGAGCATATGGATTGTCTGCTGTGGCAACGGCATTTCCGTTGGTGTCAAATTGTACATTCTTATCAAATGGATCATCTGCACGGGCAATGATAAAAGGATTTCCGTTGTTTGGTGTCCAGTTTAATAAGTTCTTTACACCACCATAGAGTTCAATGTTTTTAAAGCCATCATAAGTAAATTGAATATTTTGTATACTCCAAACTGGTGAATATTCTTTTCGTGGATCAAGCTCTCCTAGTAATGGTAGTCGCATAGGTCCATAAATATTACCTGTGTAATCAACGGTGATATTTGGTTTGTAAAACTTGTAAGAAACTGACCATGTACCAGTAAACTTTTCAGTTAAAATTTGATTGATTTTTATACTGTTTTCAGTTTTTGAAACATCTTGAAGAGTAACTCCTGCCATTACTTTTAATCCATTACTAAAAACGGCATCAACATTTGCACTTATGCCTGTTGTAGTAGCATATCCGTTAAGATTACTATAAATAATTTCATTTGGATTCGTATCATAATCTGGTAAGATTAGATTTGTAAAATGAGTGTACCATGCAGAAGCATCTACTGAAAATATAATATCATTTTTTGTGTAAAATTTTTGAAGAAAATTAAGATTCACATTATAAGAACGTTCGGGCTTTAAGTCTTCTTTTATAATCACCTCTCTTGACCCGGTAAGGGCAGCATGTTCTTCGGTAAATAAATTAACAACCCTAAAACCTGTACCTGCATTAAGTCTTAAAATAGCATCTGCTGAAGGTTTAAACCGATAGGCTAATCGTGGTGTGAAAATAGTACCATGTCTGCTATCATAATCATATCTAGCACCTAAAAGGAGTGTGTGTTTTTTATTAAAAGCAATCTCGTCTTGAATAAATAAGGAGGGAATGGTAACTTCATCTGCCGTATTAGTAGCTGGAGTGTTGTCATTATAATAGTTGTAACGTGCAGCAATACCAAATAAAATGTCGTGACTGTTATATGTTTTATCCCAGGTAAGTTGCCCAAAACCGATACGTTGTTGAGCTAAATATGGAACATCTCCATATATAGAATTCTGGTCATGGTCGGTATAAGAAAAAGAAAGCATCACTTTTTCCTTAATGGGTAATTGGTATTTACCTAAAAGCTCATATCGAAAGGTGTAAATACTTTCACCATAAACTTCATCGCCTCCTCTGTAGCTTTTATTCCATTGCATTTCGCCACCCCATCTGTCTTCATAAAAATACCTACCAGCGAGAGAAAAAATTCGGTCGTCTTTACGTTTAAAATCCCATTTTTGAAAAATAGAGATTCTGTCTTGTAAAGTCACATCAGTAAAATTGTCATTATTATTATCAATTAAGTTGCTGTATTTAAAATAATTTGCTCCAAATAGCATTGTTGCTTTTTTTCCTATTTTAGACTTAAACCCTAAATCTGCATTAAATTCTCCCCAAGAAGTGACATTTCCATCAAAGAAAAATTGCGGAGCATTTTCTGGTAATTTAGTAATTATGTTTATAAGTCCACCAACAGCTTCGCTGCCATATAAAGAAGAAGCAGGTCCCTTTACAATTTCTACTTGTTCAATTAATGAATTGGGAATTCCAGATAGACCATATACGGTTGATAGTCCACTAACAATAGGCATTCCGTCAATTAAAACCATAGTGTATGGCCCTTCTAATCCGTTAATATGAATGTCTCCTGTGTTACAGACATTACAGTTTAATTGTGGACGCACGCCATTTACATTTTGTAAAGCTTCAAAGATACTTGGTGTAGGGTTTCTTTTGAAAAAAGTGGGAGTATAGACTTCTACAGGTACGGGACTTTCCAATCGGCTCACGGCTTTTAAAGTACCTGAAATAACCACTTCTTCTAAAGAAATATCTTCTTTTAAATTGAAGTTTATTTTTAATGGAGTATTGGTAACATTTATTTTCTTTTTTGCGGTACTGTATCCTGAAAAGGAAATATAAATGGTATATGAACCCTCCTTAACATTTAGTATTGTGTAAAGTCCATTTTCGTCTGTAACCGCTCCTTGTTTTGAGCCAGATAAATAAACATTTGCAAAAGGTAAAGGCCCATCCTTACTAGTAATTAATCCCGAAATAGTACTGGTTTGACTGAATAGAGCGGCAGTATGCATTATAAAAATAAGGGTAAATACTCTGAACATAGTTAAAAATTGTATTTAAATATTTTGACAAATATAAATATATTTTTAGGTTTGTCTAAAAATATATTTAATAAAATTAAAAACGTATATTTGCATAGTCAAAATTATTATATGCTTAGTTCTTCTGAAGAAAATTATTTAAAATCGATTTATCATCTTGAGCTTCTTGAGCCCAAAGGGGTTAGCACGAACGCTATTGCAAAAAAAATGAACACAAAAGCATCATCTGTAACGGATATGGTGCAGAAGTTATCTGATAAAAAACTAGTAGTTTATAAAAAATATCAAGGTGTTCAACTTTCTAAAGAGGGAAAAGGAATTGCAGTTTATTTGGTAAGAAAACATCGCTTGTGGGAATGTTTTTTAGTAGATAAATTAGATTTTGCTTGGGATGAAGTGCATGAAATTGCAGAACAGCTAGAGCATATAAAGTCAGACGATTTGGTGGATAAGCTAGATGAATTTTTAGATTTTCCAACGATAGACCCACATGGAGATCCTATTCCAGATAAGGATGGTAACATTACCAAAAGGGAAAAAATTCAATTGTCTTATTT
Source organism: Aureibaculum luteum (assembly GCF_003449015.1). GTDB lineage: Bacteria > Bacteroidota > Bacteroidia > Flavobacteriales > Flavobacteriaceae > Aureibaculum > Aureibaculum luteum. Next base: position 231,743 of record NZ_QRGD01000007.1, read on the forward strand.
AGAGGTAAACCAAGAAAGTACTTTGTTAGGGGTTAAAGATTCGTCAGACGAATTTTTAAGATATTTAGATAAAAACGAGATTGCAATAGGTCAAAAAATTACGGTACTTGCTAAAGAGCCTTTTGATAATTCTTTAACTATTAAAGTTGGAAAAAAGGAGATGTTAATTTCACAAAAAGCGGCTCATAACTTATATTTAATAAAAAAATGAATTATAATCCAACACATGCATTGTTAATATTTTTCGGACTGGTTTTGATATCTTATTTATTATTTAGACCAAAGTCAGGATGGTTTTGGGTCATTAAGAATAATTTAAAATCAAACGAAAAAATAGTTATTGAAGATGTTTTAAAACAATTATATCACATCGAAAATTCAGGAAAGGAAATGAATTTGCACGATTTGAATAATTCATTGAAATTTAATGATAGAACTATTGTTGATGTGGTTAAAAAAATGACAATAATTGAATTGATAACCTTTGATGGTGATAATTTAAAATTAACCGATTCGGGTAGAGATTATGCATTGCGAATTGTTAGAGTGCATAGGCTTTGGGAAAAATATTTGGCTGAAAAAACAGGTTTTGATAAAGTGGAGTGGCACATTCGAGCAGAAGACATGGAGCATAAATTGAGTCATGAAGAAACAGATTTGTTAGCCACACGTTTAGGAAATCCTCAATATGATCCACATGGAGATCCTATTCCCACCAAATTAGGAAAAGTGGCTGATTTAGAAGGTGAGTTTTTGTCATCTTTAAAAGTTGGTTCTGTTGGTAGAATAGTGCATATAGAAGATGAGCCTGATGTAATTTACAAACAAATACTTGCAGAGAAAATTCATATTGGTTCTCAAATAAGAGTTATAGAGAATAATAAAGAACGCGTGGTTTTTTATGCGGAAGGTCAAGAGTTTGTTCTGGCTCCAATAGTAGCGGCAAATATTACCATTACGCTTCTTGAAAAAGAAGAATCATTGGAAGAGAATATGGCCAGATTATCTAGTTTAAAAGATAATGAAGAGGCTTCTATTATAGGAATTTCAAAAGAAAGTAGAGGAGATAGTAGAAGAAGATTATTGGATTTAGGATTTGTAAGGGGAGCTAAAATAAGCATCGATTTAGAGAGCCCTTTTGGCAATCCTATTGCTTATTTAATTAAAGGTACCAGCATTGCTTTAAGGCATGATCAAGCTTCTAAAATTCTCATCAAAAAGGGTATAGAAAATGGAAAATAAAGTAAATAGTGCTTGTGAAACTTGCCCGCAATTTAATGCGAAAGGATTAAAAAAGTTAGGTGTTCATACCGATAATATTGACTATGTAGTCGCTTTAGCGGGTAATCCAAATACAGGAAAAAGTACCGTTTTTAATGCATTAACCGGTTTGCGTCAACATACGGGAAATTGGCCTGGTAAAACGGTGGTTAGGGCTGAAGGTGCTTTTGAGTATAATGACAGTAAATTTAAATTGGTTGATTTACCAGGAACCTATTCGCTGCTATCTACATCGCAAGATGAGGAGGTGGCACGAGATTTTATTCTTTTCGGAAAGCCTAATGTAACGGTAATTGTTGTAGATGCCAGTAGGTTAGAACGAAATCTAAATTTAGTATTGCAAATATTAGAGATTACAGATAAAGCAGTGTTATGCTTAAATCTTATGGATGAGGCCAAAAGAAATAACATTAAAATAGATGAAAGAACGCTCTCTAGAGATTTGGGAATACCAGTAGTGCCAACGAGTGCTCGATTTAACGAAGGGATTCCTGATTTAATACAAACGATAAGCGAGGTGGCTTCAGGAAAAATAATTTGTAAACCACACAGAATAAAAAATGTACCAAAAAAAATTGAAGATGCTGTGGAAAAGTTGAGTACAGAGATAAAAAAACAATTTCCAACGATACCCAATAGTAGATGGATTGCATTTCGATTATTGGAAGGTGATGATCGTATTTTAAAAGCGTTAAGGACAGGTGAATTTGCTTAAAAATAACAAATGAATAAAGACGAGATAGAAAATTTAATAACATTATCCTCAGATTTACGCTGGAAAATTGGTGACGATTTTCATGATAGCTTAGCAGAGGGTATTTATGCAGATGCTTCTGAAATTTCAAGTGCATCTGTGAGCAAAGATAATAAGAAGAAAAAATTTCGTTTAGATGCGAAGATTGATAGAATTGTAACGAGTAAAACGTGGGGATTTCCAATCATGTTTTTAGTGTTGGCTTTGATATTATGGATTACAATTATAGGTGCTAATTACCCATCAGCTATGTTAGCTGATGTATTGTTAGATGTTGTTCATCCCTTTTTAAAAGGATTGGCAGCGAGTATAGGAATGCCTTGGTGGTTAGACGGATTTTTAATTGATGGTATTTATTTAGCTGTTGCTTGGGTTATTGCTGTAATGTTGCCGCCTATGGCTATCTTTTTTCCGTTATTTACATTGCTTGAAGATTTTGGATATTTACCCAGAGTAGCATTTAATATGGACTATTTGTTTAAAAAATCTGGAGCTCATGGTAAACAAGCATTAACGATGAGTATGGGTTTTGGCTGTAACGCTGCAGGGGTAGTAGCAACACGAATTATTGATAGTCCCAGAGAACGTTTGATTGCAATAATTACTAATAATTTTTCATTGTGTAATGGTCGTTGGCCTACTCAGATATTAATAGCTACTATTTTTATAGGTGCTGTAGTTCCTTCTTCTCTTTCTACCGTTGCTTCTATGTCAGCGGTTATTGGAATTGCAATTTTAGGAATATTTTTTATGTTTTTAACATCTTGGGCTCTAACGAAAACGGTGTTAAAAGGAGAGGTTTCTACTTTTAATTTGGAATTACCACCTTATCGTCCTCCAAGAGTATTAAAAACAATTTATACTTCATTAATAGACAGAACTTTAATTGTTTTATGGAGAGCTATTGTTTTTGCGGCTCCAGCAGGTGCGGTAATATGGTTAATCTCAAATATTTATATAGGTAATGAAAGTATCGCCGCATGGACTATAGATTCTTTAGATAGTTTTGGTTTTCTACTTGGTTTAAATGGAGTTATTTTATTGGCTTATATTGTAGCTATTCCAGCAAATGAAATTGTTATACCAACTATTTTAATGTTAACTGTTTTGGTTACCGGTGTTACAGGAGGTGAAGGTGCGGGAATTATGTTTGAATTAGATTCAGTAAATGCCACTGGTGATTTATTACGATCAGGAGGTTGGACCTTGCTAACAGCGGTTAATTTGATGTTATTTAGCTTGTTGCACAACCCGTGTAGTACAACTATTTATACCATATACAAAGAAACAAACAGTTTAAAATGGACAACCGTAGCCACAGTTTTACCTGTGATTATGGGTTTTGTAGTTACTTTTTTAGTTGCACAAATTTGGCGATTGTTTTGATATAATATACTTTTATAAAAAAATCGATTTGCAACCATCAACATTTCAAGTTTATAATGCATCCGCAGGAAGTGGTAAAACATTTACGCTTGTAAAGTCTTATGTAAAGATTTTATTAGAAACGGAAGAGACGTATCGTTTTCAACATATTTTAGCCGTAACCTTTACCAATAAAGCCGCGGCAGAAATGAAAACAAGGGTGATAGAAAATCTAAGAGCGTTTTCTAATCCTGATATTTTAAAAAATAAAACGGATCTTTTCAAGACCATAGAAGCTGATTTTTTAAAGGAAGGAATAATTGTAAATGATATTGCATTACATCAACGCTCCAAAAAAGTAGTAAATGCTATTCTTCAAAATTACTCTGCATTTAATATAACCACCATTGATAGTTTTACGCATCGGTTAATTCGAAGTTTTGCTCATGATTTGGGACTGTCGCTTAATTTTGATGTTGAAATGGATGCCAATTCGTTATTAGACGAGGCTGTAGATCAACTTATTTCTCAAATTGGTGAAGATGCTGAATTAACAACTATTTTAATCGATTTTGCTCTACAGAAAACTGATGATGATAAGTCGTGGGATATAACGCGAGAGCTAAAAGAAATTGCAAAAATATTATTGAATGAAAATGATAAAACACAGCTCGAAAAAATTCAAGAAAAACCAATAAAAGATTTTATTGACTTAAAAAATGAGTTACTTAAAAATCAAAAATTACTAGAAAATCAATTCAAGTCAATTGGTGAAGAAGGTATAAAGATTATTGAAAATTTGGGATTGAATTTCAATGATTTTTTTAGGTCAATGTTACCCAATCATTTTAAAAATATAGCTTACAATTTAGAAAAGGCCAAATTTTTTAGTGTAAATAGCTTAAGAGAAAAAGTAACGAATCAAGAGTTTTATGCAAAATCAAAATCGCCCGATATAAAAGCAGCCATTGATGGTGTAGCCTCTGAATTAAGCTCCTTGTATTTTGAGTCTGAAAAAATATATCAAGAATATATTTTAAAGCAACTTTTTCTTAAGAACTTAATACCACTTGCAGTATTAAGTCGTATTAACAAGACGTTAAACGAGATAAAAGAAGAAAAGAATATTCGCTTAAATGCCGAGTTTAATCAACTTATAAGTAAAAATTTACAAGACCAACCGGCACCTTATATTTACGAGCGTATTGGTGAAAAATTCAAGCATTATTTTATTGATGAAATGCAAGATACTTCCTTGCTGCAATGGCATAATATCATTCCATTAATAAAAAATGCCTTGTCTCAAGAACATACCGGATTGCTTTTGGTGGGCGATACCAAACAGTCCATTTATCGTTGGCGAGGAAGTGAGCCAGAACAGTTCCTTAAATTGGCTCAAGAAGGAGATACTCATGCTCATAACCCTTTTCATATAAAAAAGGAGTTACGGTCTTTAGAAACTAATTATCGAAGTTATACGGAGGTTATTAATTTTAACAACAACTTTTTTCAATACATTTCTAATTATTTTAATGAAGTTGATTACAAGGATATTTACTTTAATGAGAATAAGCAGCAACAAACCAATAAAGTGGGCGGATATGTTTCACTATCTTTTGTTGAAAAAGGCTTAGTTGCTGACGAAAAGGGGTTGGCTTATGGAGAAAAAGTACTTCAGATTATAAAAAATGCAGCGGAAGATTTTCAATTAAATGAAATTTGTGTACTCACAAGAACAAAGAAACATGGCGTTGCTATTGCCAATTTTTTAACAGAAAATAATGTCGATATTATCAGTTCGGAAACATTGTTATTACAGAATTCTGAAAAGGTTAATTATGTGATTGATGTATTAACATATCTTCAAAATAACAACGATAAGGAGGCGAAGTTTAACCTGCTCTATTTTTTATATAATCATTTAGGTGTGACTAGTGATAAGCACTTGTTTTTTAAAGAATTAATTGACTTATCTGTCGTTGAGTTATTTCAGTTTTTAAACGATTTTCAAATTGACTTTGATCCTAAAGAGATTGGACAATTACCACTTTATGAAAGTGTTGAATATATTTTAAGAAGCATTAATTTTAATGAAACTTCTGATGCCTATTTACAATTCTTTTTAGATGAGGTATTAAAATATTCACTAAAAAAATCGACGGATACCCGAGCGTTTTTAGAATTTTGGAAAGATAAAAAAGATAAGCTCAGTATCGTAGTGCCTGAAGAAAAAAATGCCGTTCAGATTATGACCATTCATAAGTCTAAAGGACTGGAATTTCCAGTAGTTATTTTTCCTTTCGATTTAGATATTTATAGAGATATGGGGTCTAAAGGTTGGTATTCGATTGAAAACCCTGAGGACTTTAATAATTTTGAGACTTTATTGGTCAATCAGAGTAAATCGTTAGAGAATATTGGCGAATTAGGCCAGCAATTGTATCAATCCTATCGAAATGAAAAGGAATTAGATAATATTAATTTGTTATATGTCACTTTTACAAGAGCAATTGAGCAATTATATATTATTGGAGAGCAAAAAACGTTAAAGGATAAACCTTCTTCTTCTTCTCAATTTTTAATGGATTTCTTGGATAAAAAAGGCGAATGGAGTGAGACAAAAACCGAATATGTTTTTGGAAATAAAGAAAGAGTTTCTGTTAAACCTGAGGACAAGAAAAACACGGTACAATTTAATCAATTAATGAGTACTTCTTGGCAATCGCATAACATTGCCATTGTGGCAAATTCTTCATTGTTATGGGATAGTGAGCGAGGTGAATCTATTAAATATGGTAATTTAATTCACGAATTGATGTCTCAGATTAAAACTGCAGATGATATTGAAGAGGTTATTGAAAAATATGTGAGTTTAGGGAATATTATTGCGAGTGACAAGGAAACTATTAGTGGTTTAATCCATCAAATAGTATCACATCCAAGTTTAGAAAGTTATTATCAGCAGAACAATACCGTCTATAACGAACGTGAGATCTTTACAGAATTAGGTGAGATTATTATACCAGATCGTTTGGTGATTGACGAAGATAATAATGCCACAATAATCGATTATAAAACAGGAAAACCAGAAAAAAAATACCATCATCAACTGAATAGTTATGCCAATGTTGTATCTCAATTGGGCTATACAGTTGCTAAGAAGATGTTGGTTTATATAGATGAAGATATCGCTGTAGAAGAGGTATTATAATTACGTGATTTTAAATTAAATTGTCCTATTAAATCTCAAACCGCTACTTTTGAGCTTTAAACCTAACCTATGAATACCTTAGATATAATATTAGCCGCCTTGTTACTTTTCGGATTGGTCCGTGGATTTATGAAAGGTTTTTTTGTAGAAGTTGCCGGATTAGCAGCTTTGGCATTAGGACTTTACGGAGCTATTCATTTTTCACATTTTGCATCTAGTTATATAGAGAGAAGTGTAGAATGGAATGACAAACAGATTCAAATAGCTGCTTTTGCTGTAACTTTTTTAGTAATCATTATTGCAATTTCTTTGGCTGGTAAACTATTGACTAAAATTGCAGACGTGGCTGCTCTAGGAACCTTTAATAAAATTATGGGAGGTGTATTCGGTGCAGCTAAGATTGGACTGATTTTAAGCGTAGTTTTAGTTGTATTTAGTAAATTAAATAGAACAATACCTTTTCTCACAGAGGAGCAAATAGAGGAATCAGAATTGTACGAACCTGTTAGAGGTTTTGTACCCTTAATTTTTCCGAATATAGTTCAGGAGGATGAAGAGGCTAATGAAGATGAAGTTTAATAACAATCCATCAGTACAGCACCTTTATTTTGATAATAGCTAAGTGATTTTTTTAGGTATTTTTTACAAATTTCATCTAACGTATTGGTAACGTCTTTCTGCATAACAACAGATCCGCAAATCATAACAACACCTTTATTTTTGAGAATTTCGGAAATCTTTTCACCATCTTCTTTTAATACATCTTGCACATATAACTTCTCCTCTTGTTCTTGAGATAAAGCCAATCGTAGTGACGCTAAGTTTCCTTTTTCTAGTTGTGCATCTATTTCCTTTTTATACAGATTAAAAGATTCCTTTTTCCTTCCACCCCAATAAAGATGTAAACCTGATTTTTCATTGTTTTCATGCAACATGCCTAAATATGGGCCAATACCAGTTCCTGTAGCAATTAACATTACATTTTTTGCTTTTTTAGGAAGACGGAAGCCTTTATTTTTTACAATACTACATTCTATTTTATCGCCTATGTTAAGGTTATTTAAATGATTAGAAATATATCCTTTGTCATGCAATTTAACGCTAATTAAGATGGTGTTTCCATCTGATTTCCCAATTGAATAAAGACGTTCTCTATGGTCTTTATCACTTACAATTGATAGTAAATCACCAGATTTGAACCTTACTTTACCCAAGGTAACCTTTAGCTGAATCAAAAAAGTGTTATCATATTGTTCATCTGCTTTCGTGTTTTTTGTGACTTCAAATGTGTAGGTTTTCCGCTTCTTTTTTGAGAGTATAGCTTCAGGTAATCTTATATCTAAATTTTCCTTGTCTTTCCATTGCAGTAACCATTGGTTAAAAGATTCTAAGGACTGATTGTTAATTGTAAAAACATTATCCAATCGGTTACTGTTAGCATGTTGTTGTAACATATCATCAACATGATATGCAAATTGACAAAAATCAGGATAAGCCAACGAACCAAAACCTACAACTGAGTAATCAAAGGATTTACCTTGTTGATGTGTTTGTAATAATGCATTGAATTTTTTTGCATTTGTAGGAGCTTCTCCTTTACCATAAGTCGCCGTCATCACAATTAAATGTTGCATGTTTTTGTAACTTTTGTAGCTGTTTAATTCTGCTAAGAACGACTTTTTGCCAAGTCTTATTAATTCTGAATGAAGGGCATTTGCAAAATGAAATGTATTTCCATTTTCGGAACCGATAAGGATTACATATTCACAAGCATCTTTTTTAAAGCGATTTTTAATTCGCGACTTTCTGCGTTGCAAGGCAATGCTAAAACCAGAATACATGAAAAAAAGAATCCCTATACAGGCAAGTAGTAAAATAATACTCCAGAGAATGCTGGCTTGTCCAGTATGTAAAATCAGGCTGTAATAAGAAATTAATGCGGTAAAGGGATAGTTAAACTCGCTAACAATAGTACCGTTAAATTGATTAACTAATACTTCTTTGTTCTTTAATTGCAGTAAAAAATAACTGTCTGGAAATTCTGCAAAAGGGAATTCTATTTTGCGAACATCAGATAATTTGGTGTTGTTAAATATTTCAAATTGCGACAATGCTAATAGCGGCTCTTCTGCAAAAAGGGTATCTTCTTGATGAACTATTTTTGATTTTGGAATAATAGCAAACTGCTCTAATGAAAGATAAACACCGCTTATGGTGATAATGAGTATTGGAATTAACAACCATCTTCCAAATAGGGTATGATAATACGGATTGAATTTTTCTTTTACAATTGGCCTAAAAAAGCCAGGAAAGCCTCCTTGCTTTTTAAAGATTAGGAAAATTCCTGTTATGCTAATTAAAAAAAGTAATAAAGAGGTTAATCCAATAAAGAAACGCCCAATACTTTTTAAAAATAACGAACGATGTAGGTTGGTTGCAAATTGAAATATTGAATTTGTTTCAGTAGGTTTTCCTAAATTATCTCCAGTTTTAGGGTTAATGTAGAAGATTTCATTATTGCCTTCTTCATCTATAATTGATGCGGTAACCCAATCATTTTTATCAATTTCTACAGAGATAATTTCAGTATAATTTTCACGAAGTGTAGTTGCTATTTCAGCAACAGTAATCTCGTTTAAATTATTAGTTGTGTTAGGTTGTACACGATTTGAAATGGGCTCAAATGCTAATATAATTCCAGTTATGGAAGCGAGTAAGATAAAAATAGAAGAAGATACAGCCAAAACAAGATGACTGTACCTCCAAACTGATAATGTCATAATGAGCTTATTTCTGTGGTAACATACGGATATATCTTATATAGCCTGTACCGTCTACTTTACTTTTTACACTTTCTGAAGTCAATTCAAAAGTTACATCATCTGCAACATATTTTTGATCTTCAACAGCAGTTTCAAAACGAATTTTATATCCTTTATTTAATTTGTCATCATCAATTTTAATGACTTTAATGGTACGTTCTCCACCACTAATTGTGGCTCCAGTAATTGCATCGATAGTATTGGTTGTGTTTTCAAAATATTTCCACCAATTTGTTAAATCGTGATACCACTCATTATCATCTCCAATTACATTTAAAGTTTCTACGTAATTGCCCTTAGCATCCAATAATGAAACGGCAATATAAGCTCCTTCACCATTGTAATTAATAAGCTGAATCATGCATTTGTAAGAGGTGCTTTTGGCTACTGGACTGAAAGCAGCAAGCGTTAGTAACGTTACGATGCTTAAAATAAATAATTTTAATTTCATGTATTTATATTTATTGCCTGCCACGATGGCAAGCGTGGTTTTTCAATGGATCTCAAAGTAGCTCCGAGATTATTCACAATTTATAACTTTAAAAATTCAATACTGTTTTTATCTAAAAGCTCGTTTTCTAGTGCCAAATCATATGAAGATTCTTCAAAGTCTGTTAAAATGCTTGTTTTGGCTCCTAACGCTATTAAATGTTTGATTATTTCTACATTTTTGGCGGTCATTATCGCTCTGTGCAAAGGGGTAAGTCCATCATTGTTCTTAGCATTAATATTCAGTTTATGCTTAGCGATTTTATCTAAAATGGACGTGCTGTTTTTAATTGCGGCTAAATGATACAGGTTGTTGCCTTGTTTTTGAATATGGGTAAAATTCAGCTGTTTTTTTGTAAGTAAATCCCACTTTTGGTTAAAAGATTTTTCATTACGTTTTGAATAAGAATCTACTAAGTAGAATGCTAGATTATTTCCATTTTCGTCAATAATATTTATAGCTGCTCCGTTGTTGATTAAAAATTCAACCACTTCAAATGAATTTTGTCTTACCGCATTAGTCAGTGCTGTTTTGCCAAATTCATTTTTTGCATTTATATGTTCATATTTATCAACAAAATATTTTACTATTGCCAAGTCATTGCTATAAGCAGCATTCATTAACGGTGTATTACCTTCATTATCTGCCTTTGTTATTGGTATACCGTTTTCAGAAAAATAGTCAAAAATAGCTACATCTTTATTTTTGTAAGCTAGATAATGCATTGGGTTTACACCTTGCTTATCAGAAATATTTGCTTCAATTTCTAGCCCTTTTAAATACTTGAAAAATTCTAAACTATTGCCACTGCCACGACCTCCAATGGAAGCTATTAAAATAGCATTACTACCATCTGAATTAGTGTCCTTATACGAAACACCTTTTTTAATCAATTGTTCAATAATTTCTTTGTTTCCTGTTTTTGCGGCATAATCAATAGCATTATGTCCTAGTTTGTCTTTACTATTTAAGTCTAACCCTTTATTTGTAAAATAGTCTAACTCTTTTAAGTTTTTGGCTCTACCAATCAGCTGATGTAATGCGTTGGCACCTTTTGGATTGGTTTCATTTATGGTGGCACCGTTGGCTAAAAGCAAGTTGTAAAGTTCAGGATTCGTTTGTCCACCTCCAGCTGCAAAAAGTAAAACAGTACTTCCTTTATCATCAAGGATGTCCGTTTTTGCTCCATTGCTGATAAGGTGTTTCATTACAGGTAAATTCCCTTTTAAACCTGCCCAAAACAAATAGGTTCGACCGTCATGAGTAATCTTGTTAACATCGTTACCATCATAGCTTAATAGATGTTTAATAACATCATCAGATGCATTGGCTAAAATGGCATTTACAGTAGCGTCAAAGTTGCTTGAGCTTAATGCTGTGGCATCATTACCTTCTTTTACTTTTTGTACTACATCAGCAATTGTGGTCGTTGGTTTCCAGAAGTCGCGATTCCAAAAAATATTAGTTTGTTGTGCTGTAATTGTACTGGCAATAACTAATAATATTAATGTAAAATATTTTTTCATAAGTTAAGATTAAATATACCGCCCGATAATCAAATCGGGCAGTAAAGAAATGAGAATTTAATACACTCCAAGGTAGAATGAGTCTGCACCATTATCAAGTTCGGCTCCTATTGTAAAGCCATCTGGTGATGTGCTTTGTGGATCGAACATATAGATGTTACCTGATTCTCCAAGAGGAGCAATAGCCATATAGAAATTACCATCTTTTCCTAAAACACCAGATTGATAATACCACATCCATAAATTATTAGGTAGGTTTAACTTCACTGCAGTTTTATTGTATAGGTCGACTCTAGCAACACCCCAAGGCGTAGTATCGTCACTTCCACTTCCTATTGTAGCATCGTAATATGGAGCATACCCTATTCCGTTACCTACATAGTACCAACCATTAGCACCAACGTTAGTCATACCCAAAGCAGTTGATAAATCTAATTCATAAGAGTTATCATAAGCTCCATTTTTAATTTTAATTATTTTAGCAGGCTCGGCTGTTAAATGATAAATATCTCCCAATTCATCAGTATGGTAAACAGGGGCACGGTAGCCGTATGTAGAGCCTTGAGCTACTTCAGATTCTAATAAAGTTGGATTTTCTAAAGATGGATAATCAACTACTAATGTTGTGGCTTTATAATCAGTTGTGTTAATATTTTCATCAGTATTTGGGTCATAACCTCTCTTGGCAACACCGTAGTATGCCTTACCACCTTGGATAGTAGGATTGTCTATTCTCCAAATATGTAAGCCATCTTCCGTTTGAGGAATAATAACTTCTGACTTTTCTGCCAATGATAAATCAGCTAATTCAATACGTTGTAAAACTGCAGTTGCATCAGTATGCGTATAGACATCATCTACATAAATGTGCTCAGTGTTTATGGTATGTACAAGAGCATCATCAGCATTAAGTACTTTCCATCTTGGGTACGCCGTACCCATTGCAATTTGTACATTGGTTTCTTCTAGTTGCACATAATTAGAACCTCCTTTTATTTCATATTTGTATAAAAATCCACCTCCATAACTTAGGTTATATAAATATTTTCCAGATGGTGATCCGTAAATTCTTGCTGTACGAACAGAAGGAACCTCAAAACCTTCTCCGTCAAATGAAATGCTTCCATTTGATATATCCGTGAAGGCTTGTGCATAAGTACCAGAATTTCCTTCTGAACTTACTCCAAAAGCTACATTGTAATATTCCTGATTCCCTACGGGAATCGGTTCTTCTGGATCGTCACTTGAGTCGCAGCTTGTAAATAGTGCCCCTATTAAGGTTGCTGATAATAGCAATGATTTGCTTATTGATATTAGATTTGTTTTCATAATAATAGAAATAATTTATATTGATTTATATGATTTAAAATATGGGTCTATAGGTTAGTTTAATGTAAAAAGACCGACCAGGTTTTTGCATTGCCCAGTTGTCAAAAACTTGTTCGTCTGTAATATTTTTAGCATTAAAACTTAGGGTAATTTTATTATTTGGTGCTGTATATGAAGCTCCAAAGTCATGTATCGCTTGTGTTGGTATATAGGCTTTTCCTGTACTGGCATAACTCTCCCAGTTTCTGAAAAATTCATGCGTATATCCGAAATTATAATTGACCGAAAATTTAGAGTTCTCTTTAAATAATTTACTGAACTTGTATTCTATATAAGTATTAGAAGTGAGGTAAGGTGTATTTCGTAATCGATCGCCATAATGGCCGTATTCGGAACCATTTTCATCATATCTTAAATTGTAACGGGCATTAAAGTTGGAAAAATTAGTCGCTACAAAAAAACGATTATCGTAATTGTATTTTAGTTCTGCATCAAAACCTGAACTCTTAACTTTTCCTAGATTTTCATAACCGTAGGTATCCGATATACTATTGCTTATTCCTCTAATAATTAGATCGCTAATGTCTCTAATAAAATAGTTAGCTTCTAAGTTAAAACTATGTTTGTTTAGGGTGTAAGTGCCTAAAAGAAAGCCCAAATTAAAGTTATTACTGTTTTCTGGTAGTAAGTCATAAGTTGGTTCTATTCCTCCACTTGTATTACCTAAAAGTTCTGAGTCACCAGGCATACGCACTGCTTTTTCTGCAGAGGTTAATAATGTTATTTTTGGTGAAACAGCATAAGATAGAGCAAGTCCATAACCATTAAAGTCAATATTATTTTCATTTATCAACGATTTAATCTCGTTGTCTTCTCTAATACGGTCTAAAAGTTTAACATGTTGTTTGTAATATTTATAAAATAGATTTCCTTTTAGTTTTTCATCTAGAAAATCACTTTCATAAGTAACACTAGCTATTTGTTTCGTAAGATAGCGGGTATCTGAGAAGTCTTGGATTGACTGTGGTCGTAAAGGATCATTAACATCTCTCGTAAATCGGTTGAAAAAGTAATGCACTCCAATTTTATGATGTGGAAGTATTTGGTAAGAAATATTTGTTCTATTAGCAACATTTACTTCTTTATTATTCTCTAAAGTTGCATCTCCAGCTTCTCCACCATTACTTTGCCAATTGATAGGATTACCTTCATCATCGCTAATTATGTCACCTAGCCAATTGTACATTACAGACATGGTATCTATAACCATTCTATTTGTGCGTGAAAATGAAGTGAATGTGTTTGCAGACAAGCCTTTAAATAGGATGTCGTTTTTACTATATTTTAGAGAAGCCATTTTACTGTCGAGTTTGCTTCTTCTATTTCCATAAACAATATCCATAGTTGGCCCAGTCTGTATGTCGTTATCCATATCAGAAATCATTAAACCAAGTGTAATTTCATCGGCCCAACTTTTTGAAGTATAACCAATATTGGCTTTTAGACCTTTAGATTTATAATCATCATGGAAACGTTCTGCTCTTACATATTCAACTTTTCCAGTGTTGGGGTCAATAACATATACATTATCTCCCCAAACTTCGTAATTATTATCTGTACTGTTGTAAAATGTCGAAACGTCAACATTGAAATTGGTTTCAGGGTTTCTGTACCCCGCATCGATATTGACTTGATGCGTGTTAAAAGAACCAAAAGAATAGGAAGCACTTAAATGAGTGCCAATATTTTTTTTAAGAACGATATTGATACCTCCTCCCAAGGCATCTTCAGATAACGCTGCGGGTAAAACACCTTTGTAGGTCTCAATCCTTTCAATCATAGCCGGTGGAATACTTGATAATGAAAAAGATTCGCCATAATTTCTGATTGGAATTCCATCAATAAAAATTCTGACAGAATTGCCTGTAAGTCCGTTAAGGTTAAAATGGGTATGCGAACCTAATCCACCTGACTGTCGAATTTTAACTCCTGATGTGCGATTTAAAAGCTCGGTAGATTGTAAGTTCTGAATTGCCATTTCTTGCGTGTTTACAACATCTATAGCATAACCTTTCTCTTTGATAAGTTTTCCCTTCGATTTACTAACTACCATAACATCGTCTAGGGCAATTCCTTGATCATTTTTTAGAACAACCGATAAGTGGTCAGATTTTTTACTAAGGTCTACTGTGATTGTGATGCCTTCAGTCTCATAAGTTTTTATAAATACGGAGTAAATGCCAGGAGGAACATTAGAAAAAATAAAGTTTCCATTTCCGTCAGTGTAAGTACTTTTATTTAGCTTTTTAATGTAAACCAATGCCATTTCTACTGGCGAACCATTTTTGTAACTGACTTTACCAGATAAACTCATTAGGTTATCACTCTCAGATGAATAACAAAAGCTGTTCATACTGAAGAAAAAAGATAAACATAATAGAGGTAGTGTCTTCAATTCTTATTTAGATTAATTACAAATAAGGTGCAAATATATAAATAATTCTTATTTAGACTCATTAAAGATAATATATTTTTTAATTTATTTTAATGCTTCACTTTTTTTAAAAAACCTATATTTCATAAAGGTTAAACAGTGGTGGTGCTGTTTTATGGAGTACTATTAAAATTAAATAAGTATGACATTAAAAAGTAAATCAATTGATAAAAACAAAATGTACGCGTAAGAATTATGAAAAACAGAAAGCCTAATAGTCACTGAAATTTAATCTTTGATTAAAAGACCAGTCATTATATAGTTTTTAACTATTTTTGAAATCAGAAAAAATATAATCGGTCTTTTGAGGTATAGACTTTGGTCTGTAGTCAAAAGACTTTTAGCTACATAATATGTCAACAGCAAAAAAAGAATATAAAAGAGTTACTACTAAATCTTTAGTAGAAATGAAGCGTAACAATCGTAAAATTGCTATGCTAACGGCCTATGATTATACCATGGCAAAAATTATCGATAACGCAGGTATAGATATCATTTTGGTAGGAGATTCTGCCTCTAATGTAATGGCAGGTCACGAAACCACATTGCCTATTACTTTAGACCAAATGATTTATCATGCTTCTTCTGTAATAAGAGCCATTGAAAGATGTTTAGTAGTAGTAGATTTACCTTTTGGAAGTTATCAAGGTAATTCGAGAAATGCCTTAGATAGTGCGATTAGAATAATGAAAGAATCTGGAGCACATTCTATAAAAATGGAAGGTGGGGAAGAAATTGCTGAATCCATAAAAAGAATTTTATCTGCTGGTATCCCTGTTATGGGCCATTTAGGATTAACACCACAATCCATTTATAAATTTGGATCTTATACTGTGAGAGCCAAAAAAGATACAGAGGCTGAAAAGTTAAAAAAAGATGCATTACTATTAGAAGATTTAGGTTGCTTTGCAGTTGTATTAGAAAAAGTTCCTGCTAAATTAGCTGAAGAAGTTGCTAAAAGTCTAACCATACCTGTAATTGGAATCGGTGCTGGAAACGTTGATGGTCAGGTGCTTGTTACGCATGATATGCTTGGTATGACTCATGAATTTAGTCCGCGGTTTTTACGTAGATATTTAGATTTATATAATGAAATGGATGGTGCTTTTAAAAAATATATAACCGATGTAAAAAGCGGTGATTTTCCAAATGATGATGAGCAGTATTAATGCTTTATTTTTTATATAGGGGTAATATTTACAATAGTTTTGAAGAAAATTTTAACATTTAAGGTAAAATCCCCTTAAAAAATTCCCAATTTCTTTTGAACCCCCTTATTTTAACCAAATTTTAACAACATAACCTTCTCTTAAACGCTAAGTTTGCTATCGGTAAAATTAGTGTAGAAAATAAGTATTAATTTTAATTAAAGTATGGAAGAACAATACCCAACAGTTGATATTAGAGCTATCAACGAAAAAATTGAAAAAGAAAGTGCTTTTGTTGATTTGCTAACGCTAGAAATGAAGAAAGTAATTGTTGGCCAAAAGCATATGGTTGAAAGATTACTTATAGGTTTGTTAGGAAATGGACATATATTGTTAGAAGGTGTGCCGGGTTTGGCAAAAACATTAGCCATTAATACTTTAGCGAAGGCCGTAAAAGGTTCTTTTAGTAGAGTTCAGTTTACACCCGATTTGTTACCTGCAGATGTTGTTGGTACAATGATTTATAACATGAAAGATAATGACTTCGCTATCAAGAAAGGTCCTATTTTCGCAAACTTTGTACTAGCAGATGAGATTAATAGAGCTCCCGCCAAAGTTCAGTCAGCTTTATTAGAAGCGATGCAAGAGCATCAAGTTACCATTGGAGAAACTACGTTTAAGTTGCCAGAGCCATTTTTAGTAATGGCTACTCAAAACCCTATAGAACAAGAAGGAACCTATCCGTTGCCAGAAGCTCAAGTTGACCGTTTTATGCTAAAAACGGTTATTGATTATCCTAAACTAGCCGAAGAACAATTGATTATGCGTAATAGTCTAAAAGGTAGTTATGAGAAAGTAAATGCTGTAGTAAGTCTTGAAGAAATTTTATCTGCTCGTGAAGCGGTTAAAGAGGTTTACATGGATGAGAAAATTGAAAAATATATTTTAGATATTGTCTTTGCAACCCGTTCTCCTGAAGACTATAGATTACCAGATTTAAAGCAATTAATTAGTTTCGGAGCCTCTCCAAGGGGTAGTATTAATTTGGCTATGGCATCAAAATGTTATGCGTTTATTAAACGAAGAGGTTATGTGATTCCTGAAGATGTAAGAGCTGTTGTACATGATGTATTACGCCACAGAGTAGGGATTACCTATGAAGCAGAAGCCGAAAACATTACCTCTGTTGATATTATCAACAAAATTGTAAACGAAGTAGAAGTACCTTAAAAATTAGTTGGCATTATTCAGTGTTCAGTATTTAGTAACCTAAATTTTTTAATTTACGTTCTATATTAACTGCCAACTGTGACTGCCATCTGTTGACTGAAAAAGTGGATACAAAAGAAATACTAAAAAAAGTTCGAAAAATTGAGATTAAGACAAAAAGGTTGTCTGATCATATATTTTCAGGAGAATACCATAGCTCCTTTAAAGGGAGAGGTATGACTTTTTCTGAGGTGCGTCAATATCAATTTGGAGACGATATTCGTTCCATAGATTGGAATGTAACAGCACGTTATCACGAACCTTTTATTAAAGTTTTTGAAGAAGAACGTGAGTTGACTATGGTATTAATGGTTGATGTAAGTGGATCTGAATATTTTGGAACAACAGAACAATTTAAGCGAGAAACCATTACCGAAATTAGTGCAACATTAGCCTTCTCGGCAATTCAAAATAATGATAAAGTAGGGTTGTTATTGTTTTCTGATGATATAGAGTTGTTTATTCCACCCAAAAAGGGAAAAACACACGTTTTAAGAATTATTAGAGAACTGATAGAGTTTCAGCCAAAAAGTAAAAAAACAAACATCGCTCAGGCCTTACGGTATTTATCGAATGTGATGAAGAAAAAAGCCATTGTTTTTATTTTATCTGATTTTATTGATGATGACTATGATAATGCTTTGAAAATCGTAGCAAGAAAACATGACGTAACAGGTATAAGACTTTACGATAGATATGAAAAAGAGTTACCATCGTTAGGTATGGTGCCAATGATTGATGCAGAAAGCGGTAAAACAGTCTTAGTAAATACCTCTTCCAAGAAAGTAAGAAATAGTTATAAGGCAAATTACCTAAAAATGGTAGATCAGTTTGAAAACACTTTTAAAAGAAGTGGTGCTGGGGTTATTAATACACGTATTGATGAAAGTTATGTAAAAAAATTATTAGGATATTTTAAACGTAAAGGAGCTTAGTGAAAAAGATTAATAAAATATTCAACACAAAATCCCCTCAATTGATAGGGACAAGTGGTGTGTTTTTGTCACAACAACAATTGTCTGTGAAAAAAACCATGTTGTTGCTTGTTGTATTGTTTAGCCTATCGTCATATTCTCAATCAGAACCTGAGGTCTCTGTAAAAGTAGATACTACGATTATAAGAATTGGTGAGCAAATAAACTATCAAATTACGGTAGACAATATAGATACTGGAGTAACTTTTCCTGAATTGAAATTAGATCCTGCTGGTAAAATTGAAATAGTAGAAGATTTAAATATCGATACTTTAAAAAACCGATTGGTAAGAAAATATTTACTAACTAGTTTTGATAGTGGTAGCTATACGATTCCACAACAAAAAATTACGGTGTGGAGTCAAGAGTATTTAACGGACTCTGTTGTTGTAGATGTATCAACGGTTGCTGTTGATACACTGAAACAAAGTATGTTTCCGATTAAATCGGTTCAAAATGAACCCTACACTTTTGACGATTTTAAAAGTTATTTATGGTGGATTTTAGGAGGTTTAGCTCTACTAGCACTAATTCTATATTTTGTATTTAGAAAGAAACAAACGGAAGAAGAGCTTGAAGCTAAAATACCACCTTATCAACTTGCTTTAAAGCGATTAAAAGAGTTAGATGATAAGCAATTGTGGCAGAAAAATAAAATAAAACAATATTACGTTGAGTTGACTGAAATTGTTAGGTTATATATAGAGCGTGAATTGAAAATACCAGCATTAGAATCAACAACTAATGAATTGATGGAAACCATTATGGATTTTAATAGTTCAAGCTCATTGAATATTCCAGTAGATACCATCAATAAATTACAAAGCTTATTGAAAGATGCAGATTTAGTGAAGTTTGCCAAATATGTACCCTTGTCAAATGAGATTGAATTGCATCGAAACTCAACAAGTAAAATAATTGATGACATAAAAACTACTAAACCTGAAATAGTTGTTAATAAACCAAAATGCTCAATTACGAACGAAGATGCAGCGGAAACAGTTACGTTATACAGATGGGTTTATCACATTTTTTATTATGGTTTACAGAGAGTTGATGTTAAATTATCTCCTGTTGGTAAAGAATTGCATTTAAGACGTCAGAGTTATTTTTGGAAAATAATAAATGAGTATGGTAGAATATTTAGTAAAATCCCTTTTCTAAATGGCTTATTAATTCTGGTTTGGATTATTTGGACATTGCCAATATTGTTATTGGTTGTTATCATTGAAACAATCTTCACAGGTAGATTTTTAGATCGTGGTATGGTTTTCTTAAAGAAGAAAGGTGTAGTTACTAAATCAACAAATAGCCAAAAAATAAAAGATAAAATAGATTTTATTAAAAACGATGAGAATTTTAAGAAGGATAATAGACTAAGAAAAAGATTTACGAGGTTCTTAATTATTTTGTCATTTTTATTCCCATTTATATACTTTGGTAGTATCTATATTAAGAACACTTATTTTAGGAGTGAAAATGAAAAGCGTATAGAAAATATAATTGATAAAGTTAAAAAATCGATAGAAGAAGATGAAGCTGTGGAATAACTTAGAACTGACAAATCCAGAATTTCTGTGGCTATTTTTATTAATACCATTGATTGCCATTTGGTACTATGTTGTGCGTAAGAAAGACAAAGCAACATTAACCATTTCAAGTACAAAAGGATTTGAAGGGTCGTCAGTCTTGGCAAAATTAAAGCCGCTATTAAATGTGCTACGTTTGTTGGCATTATCGGCCTTAATATTAGCAATGACCAGACCTAGAAATGTTGAGGTGAGTAAAAAAACTAAAACAACTAGTGGTATTGACATTGTAATGGCTATAGATATTTCAGCAAGTATGTTGGCGAGAGATTTACGCCCAAATCGATTGGAAGCATTGAAAGTTGTAGCGAAAGATTTTGTTAGTCAACGTCCGAATGATCGTATTGGTATTGTGGTTTATGCAGGTGAAAGTTTTACACAAACGCCAATTACCAGTGACAAACGTATTGTTATGAATACCATAAGTAGATTAAAATGGGGCGATTTAGATGGTGGTACTGCCATTGGTATGGGATTGGGCTCTGCTGTTAATCGATTAAAAGATAGTAAAGCGAAAAGCAAGGTGATAATTCTATTAACGGATGGTGTAAATAATTCAGGATTTATTGATCCTAAAACGGCAACAGAGTTGGCTAAAGAGTTAGACATAAAAGTATATACTATTGGTATTGGAACTAACGGAAGAGCAGAATTTCCTGTAGCTAGAGATATTAATGGGCGTTTAATTTTTAAGATGCAACCCGTTGAGATTGATGAACCATTATTAAAGTTTATTGCCAATGAAACAGAGGGTAAATATTTTAGAGCCACTGATAATGAAAAATTGGCATCAATTTATGATGAAATCAACAAATTAGAAAAAACAGAAATAGAAGAGTTCAAATATTATAATTATCAAGAAAGATATCGTCCACTAGTATTATTAGCTGGCTTTCTGATTTTATTTGAAATGTTATTAAGAAACACAGTATTTAAAAGTTTTATTTAAAAAATTTCTTCCCATTGGGAAGGTTAGGATAGCACAAATGTATCAATTAGAAGAAAAGACATATTTTTATTATTTCGCTGCAGTAGCCGTGCTTTTCGTGCTGTATTTGTTAGTTTCTTTATGGAAAAAACAAAAACAGAAAGCGTTTGCTGATAGTGGCTTATTAGAAAAATTGAGTCCCGAAATATCTCCGTTTAAGTCTTTTTTTAAAATGTTAATGGTAGCATTGGCATTATCTTTTTTAATTATAGCATTGGTAAATCCTAAAATGGGAACAAAGCTTAAAACAATTAAGAGAGAAGGTGTTGATGTCGTTTTTGCTTTAGATGTTTCTAAAAGTATGTTGGCTGAAGATGTTGCACCGAATAGATTAGAAAAGGCCAAGCAAATCATTTCAAGAATTATTGACAAGTTAGGGAGTGATAGAGTAGGAATAATAATTTATGCTGGTAATGCGTATCCATTACTACCAATTACTACCGACCAAGCTGCGGCAAAAATGTTTTTGCAAAACGCAGATCCTGATATGGTATCATCACAAGGTACTGCAATTAACGAAGCCTTAAAATTAGGCAAAAGTTATTTTGATGACGATGAACAGACCAACAGGTATTTGTTTTTAATTTCTGATGGAGAAGACCATGATGAAAACGTTAGTTATATAGCCGATGAGGCAACCAAAGAAGGCATTAAAATTTTTACCATAGGTATTGGAAATGCTGATGGTGGACCTATACCTATAAAGAGAAATGGTACATTGGTTGGGTATAAAAAAGATAGAGCAGGTGAAGTGGTTATAACACGAATGAACGACCAGACCTTGAAAAAAATTGCTACCGATGGTGACGGTGAATATTTGTACGGAGAGAACACTACTAAAACTGTAGATTATATTAATGATTTATTGTTAAAAGCAGATAAAAAAGAATTTGAAACAAAACAATTTTCTGATTTTAAAGATCAATTTCAATGGTTTATTGGATTGGGAATTTTATTCTTGATATTTGATGCTTTAATGTTCAATAAAAAAACGAAATGGATTCAGAAATTGAATTTATTTAATGAAAAAAAAGAATAGTATGGAAAAGGTTTTAATCGTATTTCTACTTATCAATACTACTTTAATTTTTGCTCAAAAAAAAGATCAAAAACCGAAAGTTGAGATAGATGAAAAGGAAATTGTAAGAACAGGGAATGACTTTTATGACCAAGAGAACTATGTTGAAGCGGAAGCTAATTATAGAAAGGCGTTGAAGAAAAATCCTAATTATGAAAAGGCAAATTATAATTTAGGTAACGCTATCTATCAACAAAAAAAGTTCAAAGAAGCATTGCCAATGTACGAATTGGTTTCAAAAACATCTGAAGATAAATTATCAAAAGCAGAGGCATTCCACAATATGGGTAATGTTATGTTAAAAGAAAAAAAATATGCTCAAGCTATTGAAGCTTATAAAAATGCATTGAGAAATAGTTCTAAAGATGATGAAACACGTTACAATTTAGCGTTGGCACAAAAATTATTGAAAAAAGAGCAAAACCAAAAGGAAGATAATAAAGACAATAAGGATAAGGACAAAAAAGAGAACGACAAGAACGAAGATAAGGATAAAGAAAATAAGGATAATAAAGACAAGAACGATAAGGATAAAGATAAAGACAAGGATAAAAAGGGAGATAACAAGGACGAAAATAAAGACCAGAATAAAGATAAAAAAGATGATAAGGGCGACAAGGATAAGGATCAAAAACAACCGAAACCAAATCCTAGCCAATTATCTCCTCAGCAAGTAAAACAGTTGTTAGAAGCCATGAACAATGAAGAGAATAAAACCCAGAAAAAGGTAAATGCGAAAAAGGCTAAAGGGAAAAAAGTGAAACAAGAAAAAGATTGGTAGTAAGTGAGTCAAAATCACTGTTGCAATCCATGTTAGATATAATTAATACCATAATTGAAAAGAGTTAATGTTTAAAAACATTCACATAATAGCCATACTACTTTTTTTGAGCCCATCTGTTTGGGCTCAAGAAACGTCATTTAAAGCCTCTGTCAGTAAGGACAGATTAGGTGTAAATGAACGTTTGCGTATTACGTTTACTTTCAATAAGCAAGGTGGAGATAATTTTACAGCACCTAATTTTAAAGATTTTACCGAGCTAGCTGGTCCAATGCAGGCCACAAATTTTTTTGAATTTAATGGGCAAAAAGCATTTGAAATGGCATATTCATATACGTTGCAGCCTAAAAGGAAAGGTGTTATTACTATTCCTTCTGCTAGCATTGAATTAAATGGAAAAACCATAAAAAGTAATACTGTAAAAATTACGGTTACTAATGCTGTTGAGATACCAAAAGATCCTAATGATCCCAAATATATCGCCTCACAAAATATACATTTAATTGCCGAGGTTTCTAATTCAAACCCCTATGTTGGTGAGAGTATTTCAGTAGTTTATAAAATCTATGTCGATGTAAGTAAAGTAAATGTTAGAAATTATAGAGAAACAGGTTCCCCGTCTTTTAATGGTTTTTGGAATCAGAGCATTGAAGTGAAACAATCCAATGGACAGGAAGGAACATTTCAAGGAAAAACACATAGATATGCTGTTTTAAGAAAGGTTGTCTTGATACCTCAAAAATCGGGAAAATTAACGATTAGCCCTTTAGAAATGGAAGTAGGAGCTGGCGTACCAATTGGGAGACGAAGTTTACTGGGAAATATGATTACCAGAAATGTTAATTTTACAGCCACTACAGGTGAGCGTACCATAGAGGTGAAACCATTACCATTGGCTAATAAGCCTATAGATTTTACAGGTGCCGTAGGTGATTATGACTTTACAGTAACGACTAATAAAAGTGAACTTAAAGCAAATGAAGCAGCACAAATAAAAGTTCAAGTCTCGGGTAAAGGGAATTTAAAAATGGTGGAATTGCCTAAAATTGAAACACCAACTGGATTAGAGAAATACGAGCCAGAACATAAGGAAAATATAAGAACTGCCATAAGTGGATTTTCCGGAAGTGTTTATGATCAATATACAGTGGTACCACAGTTCAGAGGTAAATATAAAATACCTTCAACCACGTTTTCCTATTTTAGTTTAAAAGATAAAACGTATAAGACAATCACTTCTGATGCAATAATTATTAATGCACCCCAAGGAAAAACACGAGCAGATGAAAATGCTGTTTCAACTACAAAGAAAAACGTAATTTCTAATGCCAAGGATATCCGGTTTATTAGTACAAATGCAACCATGGTATCTCATGAAAATTCTGAAGACTTTTTTAAATCAGATCTGTTTTATTTATTATTGATTTTACCCTTATTATCAATTCCTTTTGGAATATTTATTGGGATGAAAAAACAAAAAAGAGATAGTGATATTATAGGTAATAAACGACGTAAGGCAGATAAGTTGGCCAAAAAATTCTTATCTCAAGCCAAAAAACAATTAGGTCATAAAGAACAGTTTTATGAGGCATTAGAAAAGGCCTTACATAATTATCTAAAAGCGAAGTTACAAGTAGAAACAGCTGATATTAGTAAAGATAAAATTAAGGAAATACTAAGTGAACGTAAAGTTGATAATGACACTATAAGTGAGTTTATTAGCGTGTTTGATAGTTGTGATTATGCACGTTATACGCCAACTACAAACGTAATGATGAAGCAAGAGTATGAAGCAGCAAGAAAAGTAATTGTAAAAATAGATAAGCAACTATAGATGAAGAAAATTATTTTATTCATATTGTTATTATCATCAATTGGAGTCTTTGCGACCCAAGCAGATAGCCTTTTCGTAAAAGCAAATAAATTGTATCAAAGTGAAAAATACAATGAGGCTTTAGAGGTGTATAAGCAGATAGAAAAACATAATATAAATTCTGATGATTTATTTTATAATATGGCGAATACCTATTATAAAATGAATAAAATAGCTCCTGCTATTTATTATTATGAAAAAGTGTTGCAACAGAGTCCAAATTATACAGATGCTGCTTTTAATTTATCTTTTGCTAAACGCATGGCTATAGATAATATAGAGCCTTTACCAAAGACTTTATTGCAAAAGTTAAATCAATCGGTTGTTATGAGATTTACTTATAACACATGGGCTTGGTTAGCCATAGGCTTATCGTTTCTATTTGCCCTGTTATTTCTATTGTATCACTTTTCATATAGTACAGGTAGTAAACGATTGTACTTTATAACAAGCTTTGCAAGTGCATTTTTAGCCTTGTTAATGGTTGCCTTTGCTTTCCAAAATTACAAGCATGAAAAAGCCAACACGGAAGCTATAGTTTTTGCTCAACAAACAGAAGTCAAAACTGCACCCACAGCATCTAGTGAAGTTAGTTTTGAACTACACGAAGGTACTAAAGTAAAGGTGTTGGAAAGTTTAGATAACTGGAAAAAAATTAAAATTGCTGACGGTAAAATTGGTTGGATCTTATCAGATGATATAAAGGAGTTGTAAAAGTCTAATATTTCATATCTATTTAGTGCATACGGGTAAAATTTCACCTTTCATCAATCTGTATTTATCCATTTCAGATTCAGATAATTTTTGCGAATAATTAACTTCGTTAACTTTAAAACCAACAGCTTTTAAACGATCAAAATAATCACTTCCATAAACACGCACATGGTCATATTGTCCAAAATGTTTGGCACGTTCTTCGGGTGAAGTTATGGTAAAATCTTCATAAGTTGTTGTTCTTGAATAATCTTGTGGAATTTGAAAGATTCCCGTGCCTCCTGGTTTTAAAACTCTGTAGAGTTCTTGCATCGCCTTTTTATCGTCTATAATATGTTCTAAGACATGGTTACAGAAAATCATGTCAAAACTATCATCTTCAAAGGGAAGGTCGCAAATATCAGCTTTAACGTCTACTATTGGCGAATAGAGGTCAGCCGTAATGAGTTCAATATGTTTTAATTTTCTAAATCTTTTTAAAAAGCACTGTTCTGGTGCCATATGTAAAACTTTCTTAGGTTTTGAATCCTCAAAAAAGTTCGTCTCATTTTGTAAGTATAACCAAAGTAATCTGTGACGCTCTAAAGACAATGTGCTTGGTGATAATACATTCGGACGTTGTGTACCATAACCATAAGGTAGAAATTTTCTAAAACGCTTACCGTCAATAGGGTCGGTGTATTTTGATCCTTTTAAGTATAGGGCAAAAACGGGACTAACCCAATAACTTGCTTTTATTAAAAAAGGACGAGGAATGGTATTTAATATGTATTTAAAAAAAGACACGAATTTCACTAATTTTCACTAATTAAATATTAAAGTATAACTCTTTTATAGTTTAAACTATCTTCTCCAAAATTAACTAATAATCCAAGATTAATTTTTGTAGCTGCTAAATAGTTCAATGTTTGTTTTAGATGACTACCTGTTAAACTTTCAATTGCTTTTATTTCAACAATAATCTTATCATCAATTATAAAATCAGCAATGTAGTAATGAGGCAATGTGACACCTTTATAAACAATTTTAAATCTTTTTTCTCTAGAATAGTTAATGTTATTTTTCTTGAATTCAATTTCCAACGAATCACCATAAATAATTTCACTAAACCCTTTACCTAACTCCTTATGAACTTCCATACATAGACCTATTATTTTATAAGATTCTTCTTTAAATAATAGTTTGGTCATAATTTTGTTTGGAAACTAGTTTACTAAATTTTGTGAAAATGATTTCAAATTTTTGTTTTTTCGAGATAATTAGTGGAATTCGTGTCTAAATTCATCCTCTTCATTACTTTTGATTCCTAAAGCCTCGTAAACATATTTAAAAGTAGAAAGAAGCTCAGGTTTGCCATCAACGATAGCAACATCATGTTCAAAATGTGCAGAAGGTTGACCATCTTGTGTTAGAATTGTCCAACCATCTTTTAGCTGTTTAATTTTATGTGTACCCATATTGACCATTGGTTCAATGGCAACGGTCATACCTTCTTTAAATTTCTTTCCTCTACCACGTTTGCCATAGTTTGGCATTTCAGGGCCTTCATGCATTTTTTTACCAAGTCCATGACCAACAAGTTCACGTACGATACCGTAGCCATGGTTTTCACAATATTCTTGTATTGCAAAACCAACATCACCAACACGATTACCCGCTTTAAATTCACGAATACCAATGTATAAACTTTCTTTTGTAACCTTTAAAAGTTTTTTGGTAGCCTCATCAACTTCACCAACTTCAAAAGTATAGGCATGGTCACCATAAAATTCATTTTTTAGGGCACCGCAATCTATAGAGATAATATCACCTTCTTTCAAAGGTTCTTTTGTTGGAAATCCATGAACAACCTGTGCGTTAGGACTCATACATAAGGTGTTTGGAAAATCATATAGGCCTAAAAACCCGGGTATAGCACCATGGTCTCTAATAAATTCTTCAGCTAGTTTATCTAATTGTAATGTTGAAACACCTGGCTTAACTTCTTTGGCTAACATACCTAGTGTTTTAGAAACGATTAATGCACTTTCTCGCATCAATTCAATTTCTTCTCTAGTTTTTATTTTAATCATTATATACGTGTAAAGTGCAAAGGTAAATTAAATATTAGAATGAAAAAAAATCGAACGTACTCGTTTTTTTTAAAAGCGTTAGTTGCGTTCAAAAACAAGGAGTATTCTAAGTTATATTTACGAAAAATTGCATTTTATGGTGTTTTAATGTGTAGACACCTAAACTTTAAAATCAAGAACGCGTATTTAAAATTTCCAAAAACTCTTTTTCTTCTTTTTTGGTACTTCCGCGTTAGGATTGTTTTTTATGATCTTGTAGATTTCACCCCAGCCTAGCATACCACCAATATTTCTATCATCAATAAATAAGTCAGCATTGATTTTTCTACTTACTTTTCCTTGAAATTTTTCTTCGGGGTAGTTTTTATTTACAGAATAAAAATGGATACCATTTTCTTCACAAAAATCAACGGCGTCTTGCAAACGTTCACCATGTCTGTAGGTCCATAGTATTAATCTATGTCCATCTTTTTGTAATTCTTTTAAAGTTTCAAAGGCAAATATTTTAGGTGAGCCAACTTTAGGATACGCGTCTTCTACTATGGTACCATCAAAATCAATAGCAATTATTAAAGGGTCCTTTGGAATCATTTAGAGTTATTAAAGTTTTTGCAAATTTAAGCCAATATTCTGTTTTACAAAATACTAAACTGATAACAATTACTTTTAGTATCTAAAATTACAAATTAACTTTTATCATATGAATGCTTATATGGCTCTTCTTTAAGGATTTTTAATATATCTTTTTCTAAAGATTCTTTAGGATATTCTACAAATCTGCCAATTTCTTTGCCCTTTTTATAAAAAATAAAAGTTGGTACTCTGATTATATTTAAGCCTTCCTGTAAGTTATCAGCCGTTTTTTTTCCTCTGTTCACAGCAATCATTTCTAGATTGCTTTCATCGAAACCTACCTCTTCTAATAATTTATAAAAATGAGGAACTTCACGTCTACTATCACCACACCAAGTGCCCATAAAGGCTTTTATAGTAATACCTTTAATATGTTTTTTAACTTCTTTTACAGTGGCTTCATCAAGTTTGTAATTATCATAATTACGATTGAACCATGAGGCAAATGGAGCTTCTTTAAATGCATTTTGTGTGGTAATACCCTCTAAATAGGTTGGCTTATTAATGGTCGTTTTTTGTTGTGCAAAAGTGTATCCACTAAAAAAAAACAGACAGGTAATCACAAAAATTATTTTCTTCATATTTTTATTTTGGGCTCTATTTTGTGTTTAAATTAATGATTCTCTATCCATTACCTCAGGTTTATCAACACCTATTAATTTTAAAACAGTTGGGGCAATGTCTGCTAAAATACCACTCTTAACTGTTTTGATTTCCTTATCAACAATAATGATTGGAACTGGGTTGGTAGTGTGTGCCGTATTTGGAGAACCGTCTTCGTTAATCATGGTTTCACTATTACCATGATCTGCAATTATAATTGCAGTATAGTCGTTTTTTAATACACTTTCAATAATTTCTTCAGTGCATTTATCAACTGTTTCTGCAGCTTTTATAGCAGCAGATAAAACACCAGTATGACCAACCATATCTGTATTGGCAAAGTTTAAACAGATAAAATCTGCTTCTTTCTTATCTAATTCAGGAATAATAGCGGCAGTAATATCTTTTGCACTCATTTCTGGTTGTAAATCGTATGTAGCCACTTTTGGAGATGGACACATTAACCTTGTTTCACCAACAAACTCATCTTCTCTACCACCAGAAAAGAAAAATGTTACGTGAGGATATTTTTCCGTCTCTGCTATTCTTATTTGTTTTTTGTTATTTTTTTCTAAAACCTCTCCTAAGGTATTGACTAAGTTGTCTTTGTTATAAATTACATGAACATTTTTGAACTTATCATCATAATTAGTCATGGTAACATAATACAGATTAAGTTTCTTCATGTCATATTCAGGAAAATCTTTTTGAGATAAAGCTTCCGTAATTTGTCTACCTCTGTCCGTTCTAAAATTAAAAAAGATAACGACATCATCATCTTTAATAGTCGATATTGGCTGATCTTTATCATTAACCATAACAATTGGCTTGATAAATTCATCAGTAACACCGTTGTCATAGTTTTCTTGAATAGATTCAATAGCATTGTGTGATTTTGTACCAATGCCCTTAACCATGGCGTCATAAGTTAATTTAACACGCTCCCAACGTTTATCTCTATCCATTGCATAATATCTACCAATAACTGAAGCCAGTTGACCATTGTTTTGTGCTAGATGATTGTTTAATTCGGCAATAAATTCTTTACCAGAATGCGGATCAACATCTCTACCATCTGTAAATGCATGAACATATGAGCGTAAACCGAAATTATGAGCCCCAGTTACTAACCCTTTAACATGATTGATATGTGAGTGTACTCCTCCATCAGAAACTAAGCCTACAAAATGGACATTTTTCTTTTTTTCTTTAGCATAAGAAAACGCTTTTTGAAGTTCTGCTTGTTGGGCAATACTTCCATCTTCTACCGCTTTGTTTATTTTCACTAAATCTTGATAAACAATTCGTCCGGCACCTAAATTCATATGACCGACTTCACTGTTTCCCATTTGACCTTCTGGCAAGCCAACATGTAGGCCGTCAGTTCTTAAACTGGCATTAGGATATTTCTTAAATAGAGAATCTATAAAAGGAGTTTTAGCTTGTGCAATTGCTGATACTTTTGGGTTTTGTGTAATACCCCATCCATCTAGGATTATTAAAATAACTTTCTTATTCATAATGATTAACTTGAATCACAAATTTAAGAAATTTAAAAGGGAATTCAGTAATTGAAAACGATTAATAACAATAACGTTGTAGTTGGTTTTAACAATTGTTTTAATGCAATAACATTTTATTAAGATATGGTTAAACTTTGGTTAATTGTGAAGGGAGCGAGTAACGAAATACGCAATGCCCTCGTCTTTATACTGTAACTTAAATCTAAATATATTATGAAACGAGCATTAAGAAATTTTAAAAATAACTTCCCGAAAAGTGATGTTGAAATTTTTAATGTGAGAGCGTAACGGTTACATACGATCTTAATTTTATAATTATTTTATTATCTAACAATTACTAAAATTTAAACTTATGAAAAATCTAATTTTATTATCAGCACTCGTTTTCGGATTAGCAGTTCATGCAAACCCAGTAAATGACACCATTAAAAATGTTAAAATGGATAATAACATTTCTAATATGGAAAGAAGTAGTATGAATCTCAATATCGTGTATAGCACCAATGTCAATGCTTTTTGTAAATTAATAACTACAGGAAACTATGATGCTGTTAAAAGTATGATTGCTGCAGGTGTAGATATTAATAAAAAATCAGTTGGAATGACACCCTTAATGTACGCGGCCAGATATAATAATGTGAATATTGTGAAGCTGTTAATTGCTAATGGAGCTAATTTGAAAGTAAAATCAGACAAGGGGTATACAGCCTTAAAATATGCTAAAATATCAAAAGCACATGATACTTATAAAATAATAGAGGGTGCTTTAAAAGCTAAGAAAAAAGAAAAAAGAAAAAGAAAGTAGTTTTTTATTTACTCCTACAGATTTACGGAGATTTCCTTTAGGCGAAATGGTAACATTTCGCTTTTTTTTTGTTTTATGGAGTGGTTATTTTTTACGGCTTAAGGTTAATTCTAGTAAATGAATTTTAGTTTTTAGCACTTTAGGTTCCCCTCTTGAGTGGGGAACTTTAATTCTTTAGAATGTGTATCAAAAACATTACTGTTTAAATTTAATTATATTTAAAAGAAGGATGATTATAGTAAATGAAACAACAAAGTAAACTATTGTGATTATTCGTTTTTTTCTATTCTCTTTTTGAAGTTTTTCTCTAATAGCTCTGAGTTGTTCCGGAGTTGCTTTTTTGTCAATTTTACCTTCTCTGTAATCAATACTTTTATAATCTTTTAGTTTTTCAAACGTACTGACTCTACTTCGTTTGTTGTTTTTTAACGAAGTAACCATTGCCGATACAGCTCCACCGAAACTCCTTTAAATAATTATTAGTTTATACTTTTATCTCCCTGCTTTTGGAAGGATTCTAATTTCTATTTCCTATATTTTTCTATCGCCTCTTTAATTTTCTCAATTCTATTTTCTGGATCTGGGTGGGTACTTTGCATTTCGGGAGTCCTATTTGGGCCTGCTGCCGCTTTTAATATTTCCATTACACCCATCATTTCTTCAGGTTGGTATCCGGCATCTAACATAAATTTGACGCCTAATTCATCACTTTCTAATTCATCACCACGTCCATATTTCATATTGATAACGTTTCCAATCATTGCTGCCATTTGGCCTGTACCATCACCACCACCAACTAAAACACCAGAAATAATTCCTTGTGTTAAGCCCTGTTTGGCAATTCGTTCCGCCGAATGCCTACCTACTACATGTCCTATTTCATGTCCTAAAACACCTGCCAATTGGTCTTCATTCTGCAGTTGTGAATACAAGGCATAAGTGATAAATATTTGTCCGCCGGGCAAAGCAAAAGCATTGATAGTATTAGGATCTCTTAATAAATGAAAATCATATTGATATGGTGTTTCTTTTGCTATACTATTGTTAACTAATGAATTCCCAACTCTATCAACAATGTCCTGATCTTTTTGACTTGGGTATAAGCCACCATGTTGTTGTGCCATTTGTGGAGCACTTTCTAATCCGAGAGCAATTTCTTGTTCAGTGGTTAGTGCAATACTTTGTTTTTTACCTGTATATGGATTAGTTTCTCTTTTTGAGTAATAATTAAATAATGTAAATAGAATTATACCCGCACCAATAAGTAACCTGATTTTGAGTCCACCTCTTCCTCTCATAATAATTTTAATTTCGTTTTGTTTGCAATAAAGATACAATTTATTTAAAAGTGCAAGTTTAATTATTATTAACTTTACAAATCAAACTCACTAATTACACTAATGAATTTTAAGTCAAACAAAATTATTGCTAGGTTACCCAAGCACTTACAATCCTTTGTAATACGACAGCCATATAATGAATATACAAGTCAAAATCAGGCAGTTTGGCGGTATGTAATGCGAAAAAATGTTGATTATTTGTCAAAAGTGGCACATAAATCTTATATCCCAGGTCTTAAAAAAGCGGGTATTTCTGTAGATACAATCCCAAGAATGCAAGGCATGAATCGGATTTTAAAAGACTTGGGTTGGGCAGCAGTATCGGTAGATGGGTTTATACCTCCAAATGCTTTTATGGAGTTCCAAGCTTACAATACGTTAGTTATTGCTGCCGATATCAGAACTGTTGATCACATAGAATATACACCAGCTCCAGATATTATTCATGAAGCGGCAGGTCACGCTCCTATCATTGCGAATCCAGAATATGCTGAATATTTAAGACGTTTTGGAGAAATTGGAAGTAAGGCTATTTCATCGGCTAAAGATTTTGAATTATATGAAGCCATCAGGCATTTATCAATCATAAAGGAAGATCCGAATACTAGCGAAAAGGAGATTATTAAAGCGGATAAACAAGTTGCTGAAGTAGTTGAAAGCATGACAGAGTTGAGTGAAATGGCAAAAATCAGAAACCTACATTGGTGGACTGTTGAATATGGATTGATAGGCTCATTAGAAAATTCTAAAATTTATGGTGCAGGGTTGTTGTCTTCCATAGGAGAAAGTCAATGGTGTATGAGTGAAAAAGTAAAAAAAGTACCGTATTCAATAGAAGCAGCGGATACTGATTTTGATATCACAAAACCACAGC
This sequence comes from Aureibaculum luteum, assembly GCF_003449015.1. Lineage (GTDB taxonomy): Bacteria > Bacteroidota > Bacteroidia > Flavobacteriales > Flavobacteriaceae > Aureibaculum > Aureibaculum luteum. The sequence goes on from NZ_QRGD01000007.1 coordinate 265,279, forward strand.
CTCAGTTATTTGTAACTCCAGATTTTGCTCATTTAAGTATGGTGTTAGAAGAGTATGCTAATAAAATGGCATTACGAAAAGGAGGGTTAAAAGGACTGAATAAGTTGATAGATTCTAAAATTTTAGGAACAATTGAATTAAGTACAGGGATACAAATTTCTGGGAATTTTGAGGATGTAATAAGTGATGAAAATAATAATCCTGTTTATTTTAAAACAAATGGAGGTACGGCTTTAGCCTATAAAAATAAAGAATTGATTGGGCACAGTAAGTCGTATCATGCCGATGGTTTTGGTTCTGCTATTGGTAAATTAAAAGGTATAAATATAGCCATTGAAGATATGTCGCCTACAGATTTAGAGGCGTATGGTATTTACGAAGGTAAAATAGTGAATCTTAAGTTTGAAGGTAATATTAATGTAACAGGTGAAATTATAACTGGTAAAAGAAACCTGAAAGGTAAAATAATTCTTATTTCATTCAAAAACTGTACTGTTAAACATAAAGAAAAAGTGTTATTTCATCCTAACTGGGGTATTTTTGATATGGCCGTGGGTAAAGAAGTTGTTTCCGCTTATTCCGGTGTTGCAGATCCTGAAAATTTTGGTTTAATTTATGACGTTCCCAAAGAAAAGACACATAAAATTAAATATTCAAATAAAGATAAAAAGCTACATGGACTATATGACGAAGTGCGTAAAATTAGAGAGAAAGGAAGACTTAATTATATTCGGTTAGAAGAAATATTTATTTTGTTGAAGTTAGAATTTCCTAATGATTGGTTATTACCTTTAGAAATGGCAGAATTGGTTTATAATGAAAATTCTCAATTTAAAAGAAACATGATTAATTATCTAGAATCCTTGGCGGAAAATACTGAGATAGCTCATTTAATTAATGGCGGAATCGAATTGTTGGAAAAGGAGTTGAAGAGGGTAATATGATTAGTTAGCTAAACATATTTTTTTGTTTGAACTTCTCTTTTTCGGATTTCCTACTTATTTTCAAAGCTCTAACTCAAAGAGATTCTTTTCATCCGTAATTGGAGTTTCCTCATATTTCAAAGTCCATCCTAATTCTTTGGTCAATACATAAAAATTGGTAAGTTCTTCTAACAGTCTCGTTTTTGCATTTTTTTGCAAATCAGAGTTCTGTAACTTTTTAATTAGAGACGATTTAATCGTTTCTTTAATATCATTATAATCCTTGGCTTCAAAAGGATTAAAATAGTCTGCTTGAATATCGTAATATTCTAAATCGGGACTAATAGAAATTTGTTCCTTAGGTATGCTAATTATTTGGAGTGTCTTGGTAGCTTCATCAATTTTATACTCAATCTTACTAAGGTCATAGGAAATTGTGACATCAGCGTTCACTACTACAATTGCCTTTTTATCTGATGTTATATAGTCGGTAAATAAAGCTTTTGAATTTTTGTAATTAAAAACCTCACTAAAATGTCCTTCCGTCACAATAAGTTTACCCACATTTTTAATCTGCTCTTGTATTAACATTGAGTTTTCGTACAAAATAGACTTGTCATCTTTTTTATTTTCGCAATATCGAAAAACGAAAACAAAAAGCAGGGTAATAATTATGCCTAATAGGACTTTCTTCATTAAAATGATGTTTATTAAATAAGATGGAATTTTGACCTTAGGGTAATCTTGTAACGATTAATAAGATTCAAAATTTATGTGTAAAAAATAAATACCCTCCTGATAGAAGGGTATTTATTGTAGTATTTTTATTCTATTTGACTAACTCTCATAGTATTTGCCATACCGTGTGCTTTTACAGGCATAGAGGTAATGTTTATAACATAATCTCCTTTATTGGCATACCCTTTTGTTACTGCTATTTCGTTAATGTCATCTACGGTGTCATCGGTGCTTTTCATCTCGTCATAGAAGTGAGCTTTTACGCCCCATAATAAATTAAGCATGGCTAATATTCTTCTGTTGTTAGAAAAAGCCATGATATGAGTTTTTGGTCTCCATGCAGAAATTTGAAACGCCGTATAACCACTATTGGTTAAAGTTGTTATCACTGTAGCTCCTATATCATCAGCCATTTTAGCTGCTTGGTAACATATTGTTTTAGAAATAAAACGGTCATTTACACTTCTAATAAAAGAGTCAGACCGTGTAATTAATGGAGAGTCTTCTACATTTTCTATAATAGATCTTATTTTTTGAATTACTTCTATAGGAAATTCTCCTACAGATGTTTCGCCAGAAAGCATAACAGCATCTGCACCATCCATAATTGAATTGGCAACGTCATTTACCTCAGCTCTTGTAGGAACTTGACTTGTAATCATGCTTTCCATCATTTGAGTTGCAATAATTACAGGAATTCTAGCTTTTTTAGCTTGAAGAACTAATTTTTTCTGAATTAATGGAACTTTTTCCATTTCAACTTCAACACCTAAATCACCTCTGGCAACCATTAAACCATCACAATGAGGTGTAATGCTTCCAATTCTGGCAACGGCTTCTGGCTTTTCTATTTTTGCCATTATAGGAATTCTAAAATCAGAATGTTCAGTTATTAATGCTCTTAACTCTATTAAATCTTCTGCATGTCTTACAAAAGAAAGTGCAATCCAATCCACTTCCATTTCTATAGCAAAAAGAGCATCTTTTTTATCTTTATCTGTAAGTGCAGGTTGAGAAATAGCAGTATTAGGTAAGTTAACACCCTTTTTAGATTTTAATTTACCACCACGTAAAACTTCAGTAAGTACTTCATTTTTACCATTAGTGCTAATAACTTTAAATAAAAGTTTACCATCATCAACCAAAATGTTTTCCCCAGGTTTTACATCTTGAGGAAATTTTTGATAAGTCATGTAGGCTCTTTCTTTAGTTCCTTCACACTTGTCAGTAGTAAATATAAATTGGTCTCCTTTATTTAATTTGACTTTTTCCTCCATTACACCTACGCGTAATTTAGGGCCTTGTAAATCAGCTAAAACGGCTACATTATAACCTAATTTCTGATTTATCTCTCTTATCATTTTTATTTTCTCAGCTACATTTTCATAATCTGCATGAGAAAAATTCACTCTAAAAACATTAACCCCTACAGTCATCATTTCTTCTATGATCTCATATGTATCACAAGCTGGTCCTAAGGTGGCTACTATTTTTGTTTTTTTTCTATTTCGCATATATTAAAATATTAAATAATCTTTAGATTTTAAGGTTTGTGGAATAACATTAAATGAAGTTATTACTCCTTTTATACTTTTTATTTTTTTGATCAATTGAAATTCATCGAATTCAGTTTCTCCATTAATTTTTAGAAAATAATCAATTTCTTTTTTTTCATTAATTAAATAATTTATTTTAGATTCTTCTTTAAACAAATCATTTGCATTAATACTCACCGATGTATAAATGAGTTTATTGGCTAATAATGACCATGAACTGAAACTAGAACTACATTCATAATCGAAAAAAGTAAATGTACAGTTTTTGTCTTTAAATGAAAGTCCCTCTGGTTGACATTTCAATCTGATATTAAATTCTCTATTCAGTAAATAGGCAAGTCTGTAATCTTCTAAAGTACTATTAATTGCTATTAAGGTGTAATCATGTTCAAATTCAAATCCTAATGATAGTACTTTAGTCATAATCAAAACAATTTATGCGAAAATAATGATTGTTTTATAGAAAAGAGAAAATATTTACGAAATCCTTGTAGTAAATTGCACGAATTGTAAATTATAATGAAATTACGTCTTGTAATCTAAAATATGCACGTTTTGATGCTATTTCTTCCGCTTTTTTCTTAGATGTTGCTCTTCCTTTCGCTAAAATCTTATTATCTACAAATAACTTTACACTAAAGTGTTTAATAGTATCATTTCCGGTGTCTTCATAAACTTCATAATTAATATGTTTTTTAACTTTCTGACACCATTCTATAAGTACACTTTTGTAACTGGTAATTTTGCCTTCTAAACGTTCAATATCAACATATGGTTCAATTACTGTTCTATTAATAAATTTTTGACAAGCTTCATGTCCTTTATCAATATAAACAGCACCTACTAATGACTCAAACATGTTACCATGTACATTGTCACCAAAATTCTTCTTTGGTACATTACTGTCTATTAAATTAATTAAGGCCAAATCTCTGCCAATTTCATTTAAGTGTTCACGGCTTACAATTTTAGAACGTAATTGAGTAAGGTCTCCTTCAGAACCTGCAGGAATTTCTTTAAATAAGTATAATGCTATTGTTGAGCTTAAAATGGCATCTCCTAAAAATTCTAATCTTTCGTAATTTAAAGGGATTCCTTTTTCCGTCTTTTTTTTTACAGAACTGTGTGTGAATGCTTTTCTATAGTATTTCAGATCATTCGGTCTAAAACCTAGAATTTTTCTTATTGTAGCCAAAAATTTCTCGTCCTGTTCAGAGCGAGATTTTAAGATGTTGCTAATAAAACTCATTTTCTATTTAAGCGTCTAGCTTCTTGAAAACTACACATGCATTATGTCCTCCAAATCCAAAGGTATTACTCATAACCACTTTAACATCTCTTTTTTGAGCTTTGTTAAGTGTTAAGTTAAGGCTTGGGTCAATATTTTCATCTACAGTAGTATGATTGATTGTTGGAGGAACAATACCATGCTTTATAGATAATATTGAGGAAATAGCTTCAATAGCACCAGCAGCACCCAATAAATGCCCAGTCATGGATTTGGTTGAGTTGATGTTAATGGTTTTAGCATGTTCTCCAAAAACTTCTTTTATAGCCTTAAGTTCTGCTACATCGCCCAATGGAGTAGAAGTACCATGTGTGTTAATAGCGTCAACGTCTTCAGGTTTTAAACCTGAGTTTTCCAAGCAATTTTTCATCACAACAATTACGCCTCTTCCTTCCGGATGAGGTGCCGTCATATGATAAGCATCAGAAGATAAACCACCACCAATAAGTTCAGCGTAAATTTTTGCTCCTCTTGCTTTTGCATATTCATATTCTTCCAAAACAATTGCCCCAGCACCTTCTCCTAATACAAAGCCATCTCTAGTGGCGTCAAAAGGTCTTGAAGCTGTTTCTGGACTATCATTTCTAGTTGATAATGCATGCATGGCGTTAAAACCACCCATACCTGCCATAGTTACGGCAGCTTCACTACCACCAGTAACAATAACATCACAATGTCCTAAACGGATGTAATTCAAAGCATCGAACATCGCATTTGCGGAAGATGCACATGCTGAAACTGTAGTATAATTGGGTCCCATAAAGCCATATTTGATTGAGATATTACCTGGGGCAATATCGGCAATCATTTTAGGGATAAAGAAAGGGTTGAATCTTGGTGTACCATCTCCACTTCCAAAATTTAAAACTTCATTTTGAAAAGTTTCGAGACCTCCAATACCTGCTCCCCAAATTACGCCTACGCGTTCTTTGTTTAAGGTTTCTAAGTCCAATCCTGAATCTAAAATAGCTTCGTCAGAGGCTACCATAGCATACTGGGTAAACTTATCCATTTTACGTGCCTCCTTTCTGTCAAAAAAGTCAGTAGGATTAAAATTTTTGATTTCACATGCAAACTGAGTTTTAAACTTGGTTGCGTCAAAATGGGTAATAGGTGCAGCACCACTAACGCCGTTTACTAAACTATTCCAGTAAGCGTCAACGGTATTACCAATTGGTGTTAAAGCCCCTAGTCCGGTTACAACTACTCGTTTTAATTCCATATGAATAAGAAAGGTTCTTTGATTGATGATAAAGATACAAGCAAACCACGATAATGATTTGCTTGTAACTCCTGTTTAAGTATCTTTAGATTACTTTTTAGCTTCTTCTATATAGCTGATTGCTTGACCTACAGTTCCGATGTTTTCTGCTTGATCGTCTGGGATTTGAATATCAAATTCTTTTTCAAATTCCATAATTAACTCTACAGTATCTAAAGAATCTGCTCCTAAATCGTTAGTAAAGTTAGCTTCATTAGTTACTTCATTTTCGTCAACGCCTAGTTTGTCAACGATAATAGCCTTTACTCTTGATGCAATGTCTGACATAATTTTTATAATTTTTTAATTTAATTATTGGCAAAAATATAAAACTTTAAGTTAAATAACTCATTTGCCAATAAAATATGAGGACTAATTTAAAAAAAATAGTTTAACTTTTAGATTATTCCTCGGTATTTGTTAATAATAATTCTTTTTTTTGTGATACAAATTTACACATTAATAATGAAAAGAATTGTTATTTTGGCCTCAGGCTCCGGAACCAATGCCGAGAATATTATCAAGTATTTTCAAAAAAGTAATGTTATTGCTATAACACAAGTGCTGTCAAACAAGAAGGATGCCAAAGTTTTAGAAAGAGCTAAAAGACTGAATGTCAGTAGTTATAGTTTTGATAGAGATACGTTTTATAAATCGGATAAGGTTTTAAATATTTTAAAAACGGAAGCAGACTATATTGTTTTGGCAGGTTTTTTATGGAAGATTCCTGAAAATATTATTGAAGCTTTCGGTAATAAAATCATAAATATTCATCCCGCATTATTACCAAAATATGGAGGGAAAGGAATGTACGGAGATAATGTGCATAAATCAGTTGTTGTTAACAAAGAAGATGAAACTGGAATAACAATTCATTTTGTAAATGAAAATTATGATGAAGGTGCAATTATTTTTCAAGCGAAAGTAGCGGTTACTTCAAATGATAACTTTACTGATGTTGCTAAAAAGGTACATCAATTAGAATATGAACATTTTCCTAGGGTAATTGAAGAAACAATTCTTAAACATAAAAGCAATCAGGACAATGTCACCTAGTGTCACCTCGATCGGAGTCGAGAGGTTATCAATACACTGTTTATAACTAGGTCTCTCCTGAATTAATCGGGACGCTCGACCTGACAATTGATTAAGCAAAAAAATAAGAAATAGAATTCTAATTAAAAATGGCTAAAAAGAAGTTTTACGTAGTGTGGAGAGGAAAAAAAACAGGCGTTTTTACCTCATGGAATACGTGTAAAAAACAAATTGATGGTTTTGCAGGAGCTCAATATAAATCTTTTGCTTCTAAAGAGGCAGCAGAAAAAGCCATTAAAGGAAATTATGATGACTACAAAGGGAAGGATACAAAAAAAATAATACTCTCAGCAGCGGAATTAAAACAAATAGGGAAGCCAATTGTGCCCTCTATATCGGTTGATGCAGCTTGTAGTGGAAATCCTGGAAAAATGGAGTACAGAGGTGTAGAAACACATTCAAAGTCTCAATTATTTATTCAAGGCCCGTTTGAAAAAGGCACTAACAATATTGGTGAGTTTTTAGCTTTGGTTCATGGATTGGGGTATTTAAAACAAAAGAAGATTGATTTACCTATTTACTCTGACTCCAGAATTGCTATGAGTTGGGCTAAAAAAGGACAATGCCGCACCAATTTGCAAATTACCGACGAAAACAAACCTTTATTCGACATGATTAAACGTGCCGAAAAGTGGTTAAAAGAAAATACCTATACCACACCTGTTTTAAAATGGGAAACCAAAGCGTGGGGCGAAATTCCTGCCGATTTTGGGAGAAAATAGTTAACTCAACATGCCTTTAGCTCGTTTCACAGCGGCTACCAATGTATCAACTTCTTCTTTGGTATTGTAAAAAGCAAAAGAAGCACGTACAGTTCCGGGAATCTTGAAAAAATCCATTATAGGTTGAGCACAATGGTGACCCGTACGCACAGCAACACCTAGTTTATCGACTATTGAGCCAATATCATAAGGATGAATTCCTTCAATATTAAAGGAAATAACTGAAGTTTTGGCTCCCGCAACGTCGGGGCCGTAAATTTTTAGTCCATCGATCTCTAAAAGTTTATCGGTGGCGTATTTTAATAATTCATTTTCATAATTGGCAATATTATCGAAACCAATACTGTTCATATAATCAATCGCAACACCAAAAGCAATACCACCACAAATGTTAGGTGTGCCTGCTTCAAATTTATGAGGTAAGCCCGCATAGGTAGTTTTTTCAAAAGAAACTTCGGCAATCATTTCACCACCACCTTGGTAAGGAGGTAATTTATTCAGCCATTCTTCTTTTCCGTATAAAAAGCCAGCACCCGTTGGTCCACACATTTTATGAGCAGAGGCTACATAAAAATCGGCATCTAAATCTTGTAAATCAGCTTTAATATGCGGGGTTGCTTGTGCTCCATCAATAAGAACTGCAGCACCAACGTTGTGGGCTTTTTGTATGATTTCTTTTATCGGGTTTATGGTACCCAATGCATTAGAAATATGATTTACAAAGACTAATTTGGTGTTGTCAGAAAGTAAATTGTCGTAGGCATCCATTATTAATTCCCCTTCCATATTCATCGGAATTACCTTTAAAATAGCTCCGGTGCGTTCGCAAAGCATTTGCCAAGGCACAATATTGGAATGATGTTCCAGAGCGGATACAATAATTTCATCTCCTTTTTTTAAAACTGAAGAAAATCCATTTGCTACTAAATTAATGCCATGTGTTGTACCTGAAGTGAAAATAATTTCATGGGCATGTTCGGCATTAAAATGATGCTGTATTTTCTGACGAGCCTGTTCGTAAGCATCAGTTGCTTCTTGGCTCAATGTATGCACCCCTCGGTGAATATTAGCATTGTAATTACTGTAATAATCTACAATAGAATCAATTACAAGCTGAGGTGTTTGAGACGTAGCTGCATTGTCTAAATATACTAACGGGTAACCGTTCACTTTTCGTTTTAGAATAGGAAAATCGGCTCTTATTTTTTCAATATCAAACATATGTCTTTTTTAGAATGATTCTAAATACAAAACTACAAAATAGAAAATGCTTTTATTTGCTTTGGTCTGTTAATTTTCAAGAAAAAATTAGTTGGTTTTTTTATAACTCCAAACCGCCAATCCATTCATAACAATGGCATATAGAAGTGTTTTGGAGAGTTGTGGAATAATATCTACAAACCCAGAACCTTTTAACATTACCATTCGCATTACTTCTACAAAGTATTTTATAGGGTTAAATTCCGTAAGGTATTGTGCCCATTTTGGCATACTTTCAATAGGCGTAAACAAGCCACTCATTAAAATAAAAATGACCATAAAAAACCATGCAATAAACATGGCCTGTTGTTGTGTATCTGTAAAGTTTGAAATGAATAAACCGATCCCTAAAACGACTAAAATATAAATGGAAGTATAAAAATACATTAATACCAAACTACCAACCATAGGAACATTAAACACAAGTTTTGAAATAATTAGTCCAACCGTTAACAAAGCCAAACCGATAATCCAAAAAGGGAAAAGTTTACCAATAATAAACTGGCTTTTTTTTATGGGTGTAACATTAATTTGCTCTAATGTGCCAATTTCTTTTTCTCGAACAATATTCATACCCGAAAGAAAAAGTGTGATCATAGTAACCAACAACACTAAAATACCGGGAACCATAAAGGTTTTGTAATTCAAGGTTTTGTTATACCAAAAGGAGGGTATGGTCGTAATATTAATGGGTTGTACTTGAGACTGATCAGATACTTGCAATAAATCGATCATAAGCTTCTTATTGAAACTTTGAATGATCTGAGTTACATATACATTTTCTACACCAGCGGCCGCTCCATCAATGGCATTTATAGTGACACCTAAATTATTGAATTTTTCGTTTTGCAAATTACGTTCAAAATAAGATGGAATTTCTAATAGTACATCAACACTGCCTTTTTGCATGGACTCATTTGCTAATTTTTGCGATGGATAATTTGCAACCACATTAAAATAGGTGGAAGCATGAAATTTTTCAATTAGGGCTCGTGATGTTGAGCTGTGATCGTAATCAATATATCCAAATTTGATGTTTTTTACATCAAAGGTAGCTGCGTTTGCTAATATTAGCAGTTGAATTAATGGCATAACAAAAATAATAGGCAACATAGACTTGTTTCTAAAAATCTGTTTGAATTCTTTTTGTATGATATATCCTAATCGCTTCATTATTCCAGTCTAATTTTATATTTTTTGATACTCAAGCCAATAAAAAACACTGTCATTCCTAATAAAATCAACGTTTCCTTCCAAATAAATTGCAATCCTACGCCTTTTAGCATAATTCCTTTAACAATAATAATAAACCATTTTGCGGGAATAATATTACTGATAACCTGTAACGGTACCGGCATACTTGATACCGGAAAAATAAAACCAGATAATAAAATAACGGGTAGCATCAATCCCATTAAAGAAATCATCATTGCGGTTTGTTGTGTTGCAGAAATGGTTGAAATTAAAATACCTAAAGCCAGTGATGTTATAATAAAGATGACACTTTCTACTCCTAATAAAAACAAACTACCTTGAACTGGCATTTTAAAAATGAAAATGCTTAATACGATAATGATGACAGCATTTATAATGGAGAGAAAAATATAAGGGAACACTTTGCCAATAATTACTTGAAATGGTTTTAATGGAGAAACTAATAGAATTTCCATAGTTCCTAATTCTTTTTCGCGTGTAATCGAAATGGAAGTCATCATGGCCGAAACTAACATCAAAATAATAGTCATTACACCAGGTACAAACATGTACACACTTTTTAATTCTGGATTATAGACCATGTGTGTCTGAGGTATAATTTGATAGGGTGTTTTACTATTTTTGTTCTGTTCTTTTAGATAACTTTGAAGAATGGCATTTACATAATTACTAATTGTATTGGCGGTGTTGGGGTCTGTAGCATCAGTAATTACTTGTATGGTTGAATGGTTTTCTTTGATTAAATTCTTACTGAAATCTTTTTCAAAATTTAATACTGCTTTAACCTTGCCCTTTTTAAAAACTGATTCAATGTCTGATTCTTTTTCGAGAAATTGATGGATACTAAAATAATTTGATGCAGAAATTTTATGGATTATTTCCTGTGTTGTTACATCTTTTGAGTGGTCTAAAATAGCGATATCAACATTGTTAATTTCGTTTGTAATAGCAAACCCAAATAGTAATATTTGAGCAATAGGCATTCCGAAAAGGATAAATAACGAACGCTTATCTCTAAAGATATGGTAGAATTCTTTTTTTACAAAGCCTATAAATCTTTTCATCCTCTGGCTAATTTTAAAAACACATCATTCATGCTTTTTGCATTAAATTGTTCTTTTAGTTTTTTCGGAGTGTCTAAAGCTTCTATTTTACCATTAACCATAATAGATACTCTATCGCAATATTCAGCCTCATCCATATAATGTGTAGTCACAAAAATGGTGGTGCCTTCATGGGATGCTTTATAAATCATTTCCCAAAATTGCCTTCTGGTAATAGGATCTACACCTCCTGTTGGTTCGTCTAAAAACACAATTTTTGGTTCGTGTAATAAGGCAACTGAAAAAGCTATTTTTTGTTTCCAACCTAAGGGTAAGGAACCTACTAAGTGATTTGCAATTTTTTCTAAACCTAATTCTTTAATTAAGGCATTTGATTTTTCTTTAATTTTTTTTCTAGATAAACCATAAATACCACCAAAAAAAGTGATGTTTTCTTTAACTGATAAATCGTCGTATAAGGCAAATTTTTGACTCATATAGCCAATGTTTTTTTTAACATCTTCGGCATTGGTAAAAACGTTGAAACCGGCTACGTTTGCCTCTCCAGAAGTTGGGTTTGAAATGCCAATTAACATTTTCATGGCGGTGGTTTTACCAGCACCATTTGCTCCTAGAAACCCAAATATTTCACCTTTTTTTACGTCAAATGTGATGGCATCAACGGCGGTGAAATCTCCAAATTTTTTTGTCAATTCTTTTACTTGTATGACGTTGTTTTCTTGCATCATTTTGCTAGTTCCATAAAAGTATCTTCTATGGTGGCTTTCGTTTTTTCTATAGTTATCTCTTTTAATCCGTTTTCTTCAAGGTATTGTTGTAATTCATTTGGGTTAAAATCATCTCTTTTATCTGTATAATGAACAAATTCTCCAAACGGATACATGGTATAGGTGTTTTCAAATCCTTTTAGTTTTTGAAGCAGTTCATACATGTCTTTTGATCCTATGTTATAGATTGCTTTAGGATAATGTTTAACGATATTAATGGGTGTGTCAATTTCTAAAATTTCACCACCTTGAATCAATGCAATTCTATCGCACAGAGCTGCTTCATCCATATAAGGTGTAGAAACCAGAATGGTGATTCCCTTTTGTTGTAATCGTTTGAGCATTTCCCAGAATTCTTTTCGAGAAACGGGGTCAACACCAGTGGTAGGCTCATCTAAAAACAATACTTTCGGTTTGTGAATTAGAGCACAGCATAACGCCAGTTTTTGCTTCATACCCCCAGAAAGTTTGCCAGCCCTTCGTTTTTTAAAGGGTTCAATTTGAACGTAAATTTCTTTGATTAATTCGTAGTTCTCTTCAATGGTTGTTCCAAAAATAGTTGCAAAAAACGTAAGGTTTTCTTCCACAGTTAAATCTTGGTATAAAGAAAATTTTCCAGGCATGTAACCCACGCTTTTTCTAATATTTTTATAATCTTTTACAACATCGAAACCTGTGACGTTCGCCTTGCCTTCATCAGCAATTAAAAGTGTTGTCAAAATTCTAAATAAGGTTGTTTTACCAGCACCATCGGGTCCAATTAACCCAAATAATTCGCCTGGATGCACTTTAAAAGAGATGTCTTTTAGGGCTTCAATTTTTCCATAACTTTTACTGATATGTTCGAGGTTAATGCTCATGAGCGGCAGGTTTATTGGCGTTCAACTTTTTACGCTTACTAGGGTAAGTGGTGAGTACAAAAATTAAAGTCCAAACACTTACTCTAAAAAGCATTGCTTTAATACTTTCTGAAGATACAGTATCAATAATAAAGTAGAGAAATAGTAGCATAAGCGTATGTATTAATAAGATATAGAGGATCATCGTTTTAGCGGATGGCTTTTGTCGCCAAATCAATAAGGAAGTTAAAACTGAGATCACGCCTAATAGTATATTGTAAATCACCAACCAGTTGAGAATAGTATAGGGTTTGGTGTCAATACCTAATAGAACTTTAGATCCTGCGAAAATGGACATTAAGCCAATAAATAGAGCGAGTATTGCGGCAACTTTTTTCATTATTATTTCTTATTCAAAATAGGTGTGATATAATTCTAAATGCTTTTTTAAACTTACTTTAAGTGTATTGTCAATTTCTAAATCTTCCGTGCTTTGAAGTAATTCAATTTTATCAATCAATGGCATTAAAAACACATGTAAATTATCATGAGAAAGACCTTTCATAGTACATTCTTTAATGATTGTATTTTTTTCTTTATTTAGAGCAGCACCCAGTTTTTTGTATTCATTAATAGTATTGCTTTTGTCAGATTTAATAAGCGATAACATGGCGATTACACCCCTATTTGTTTCTTTGTTAGCTATCCATTTTTTATCTCCATCCAATGCTATTTTTTCTGTCCAACTATTGGTTAAATCACTACTTTTTTGGGAATCTTCATGTTGTTCATGTTGTTCGGGTAATGGTGTTTCTGTTTTTTTGGTTTCTTTGCATCCGGCAATAACAAGTGCAAATGCAATCATTAAAAATGTTATTTTTTTCATGTTATTTTGATTATTTAAATCTTTTTTACTGCTTAGTGTCAACTGAAGACTGTTTACTTTTTTTCAATCCACATTTCTGCTGGCATACCAATTTTTAAACTACCATCATTTGTTACATCAACTTTTACCGCATACACTAGTGCCACGCGTTCTTCTTTAGTTTGGATAATTTTTGGTGTAAATTCGGCTTCAGAGGCAATCCAGCTAATTACGCCATCATAAGATTTCATAGTGTCTTCGTCGTCAATTTTTACAGTTACTTTTTGACCTATTTTTATTTTTGGCAATTGGGTTTCACTTACATAAACACGTAATTGCATGGTTTGTAAATTTGCTATTTTGTAAAGTGGTTTTCCAAAAGTTGTAATTTCATTTGGTTCTGCGTATTTCGTTAAAACCGTTCCATTTATGGGATTGAAAATTTTGCTTTTGGCAATTTGATCCTGAATTTGTTGTATTTGAATATCAGTGCTTTTTAACTCGTTTACCACAGGAGCATTTTGGATTTCTACACTCCTAATTCTATTTTTAATAACATCAATTTCACCAAGTACATCGTCCAATTGTTTTTGTGTTCCGGCATTCTCGTTGATTAAATTCTCTACACGATTCTTATTAGTAGTTGCCGTTTTCAGTTGTGCGTTTAATACATTTATTTGTGATAATACGCCTTTAGATTTTGAACCAATTACCATTTTAGAAACGCGAAGTTGTTCTTTTTTTAAATACAAAGCTAACGTGTCAACATAACCTATAAATTGATCTATTTCTAGTATAGCTCCTTCTTCAATGTCAAATTGCATTAATTTCCCGTTATTTTCGGCTGATATGGTTATTTCAGTTGCCTCAAAATTTCCGTAGCCATCTGCTTTATCACTTTTATTACAGGAAATTAAAAAACCTATAATGACACTTAAGGCTGTTATTTTCTTTATGATTTTCATTTTATAGTTGTTTATGTTTATTTGTTATGTCTATAAACCTTTTGTAACCTGATAATTCGCTTTTGACATTAACAGTAATGTTTGATGTGTACTTAAGTTATTTTCTGCCTCGTATAAATTGGTCAGTTCAGTTATATAGGCAGACGATGTTATTACTCCATGTTTTAATTGAGATGCTGCTGTTGCTAAAACCTTTTTTCGTAATTCAATAATAGTTTTATCAGTAGCAATAAAAGATGTTATTTTTTCAATTTCTGATTTTTGTTGTTCCAATTCAATATTTGTGTTTAGTTGAAAAACTTCAGAAGTATTGTCAATTATGTCTTTATTGATTTTTAAGGATTGTCTTTGTTTTTTATTGGCATTCCAATCAAATACATTCCAGTTCAGTTTTAGTCCAACGATATAATAAGTTTGAAAAGAATTGTCAAGCATGTTTAATCCCGGGTTTCCATATCCACCTTGGGCAAAACCTACCAGTTTTGGAGCTTTTGACTTCTTGGTAAGTACTTCTGTTTTATTGATTTGTTCTTTTCTAAGTTCAAAAAGATTTAACTCTGGTCTTTGAATAGTTGAAGCAAAGTTCAAGTTATACGAAGGTTTTTCTAATTTGATTGCGTTATCTAATTTCTTGCCAATTAATGACGATAGGGTAGAAATTAGCGAGGTTCGGTTGAGGTTCGTTTCTAGCATTTGTTGTTCAATTATTAAAATTTCAGCTTCTAGAACTTGATCAGAGGCAGGCAATATAATGCCGTATTGAATTCCTGCTTTTATTTCGCTTAATTTGGCTTCTAATTGTTTTATTTTGGAGGTGAGTAATGCTGTTTTTTCCTGTAAGAGGATTATGGAAAAGTAGACTTGGTTTATTTTATTTTTTAAAGAATATAAACTAACATCAACTTCTTTTTGCTGGGTTTTAAGATTTGCTTTTTTTAATTCGATAGTCGCATTTACAACCCCACCTGCATAAATTAATTGATTTACGTTTAACGTGGCCTTATATTGATCTTTGTTTAAGGGTTCAACGGTGATGTTTGGAATTGAAAATGGGAATTCAATGACGTCAGATTGGTAGGTAGCTTGTCCGGCTAAATCAATTGAAGGAAGTTTTTCTGTTTTAATGGTTTCAATGTCTAATGAGTTTTGTTTGGCCAATAACTCATGTTGTTTTGCTAATGGATAATTCGTAGTCACCAAATTATAACACTTTTCAAGAGAAATTTCTTCCTGTGCTAACATTGGAATAGTGAATAGTATAAGTAAAATGAGTGCTATGTTTTTCATTACTTCCGTTTTATTGCATTGATAATAAAATTTGAGACTTCCGTTTTACGTTCTTCCATTAAGTGATTAAAAGTGTTTTCGTCGGTATTTGTAATACTTTTGATTAATGGTTTGGCTAAAAAGGGAAAGATGTTCAAGGCTAAAATATTGATGAATAACTGCTCTGCTTTTATGGGTATAACAGTTCCTTTTTTCACCTCTCTTTCAAGTTGTTTTTTAAACTTATCGATAGTTGGAAATCCAATCGTTTTCTGGACCTTTGAAATGAAGTCTGTATTTCTGTTGAGTTCTTGAAAAATAAAATTGGGTAAATATGGATGCTCAGAAATAAAAGTGATGTAGTTGTGTGTAAAATTTTTAATCTTGTCTTCAATGGAAGAATTGTCGTCTAAAATAGATTTAATTTGAGGGGCAATTAATGAAAATGCCTTATGAAAAACAGTTTCAAAAAGTAGTTGTTTACTTCTAAAATAATAATGTAATAAGGCTTTGTTAATGCCAGCCTCATCGGCAATTTCTTGCATTCGTGCTCCATCCAAACCTTTGCGTTGAAAAATAACTTCTGCGGCATTTAAAATGTCTGTTTCCGTGTTACTATCTTTTGTTTTTAATTTCATATTTAACTATAAGGTTTAACCAAATGGTTAACAAAGATAAATGATTTTTTTTACCTAACAAATTAAATTCTATTTTTGTAGAGAATTGAAAAAACCACTTAATGAAGAAATTAATAAAGTACATCCTATTATTAGCTGTTTTAGCCCTTGTTTACGTTGTGTATACAAATTATCCAAGATTAAATATGATTGCTGGATATTCTGCAAAAAACATGGCGTCATCCGTGTTTTTGGCTGATAGAAGTTTTGAATTTACAGATAGTATTGATAATAGTTTTACACCAATAAATGGTGCCGCTGATGAGATTAATGAAAAAGAGAAATCAGCTACGGCTTCCGTTTACGGATTACTAACCCGAAAAGCAATTTATAGAGATGGGTTAGGAGCTGTGTTGGTTCCAAAAGGAGCAGATGAAAATGAAGCCTACTTAAAACCAAGGAGAAATAGATTAGATTCAGGATTAGCTTTTCCTTATGGAGATCAAGAGCAGAAAGATTCAATAATGGAGAATGTTGATTATAATATGCTACAAACGGCTGTTGATAGTATGTTCAGCAATAATGATTTAAAACAAACGAGGAGTGTTTTAGTAGTGTACAAAGATCAGATAATTGCAGAAAAATATGCAAATGGGTTTGATAAAAATTCTAAGTTGTCGGGCTGGTCTATGACCAAAAGTATAACGGCTACCTTATTTGGCATTTTACAAAAACAAGGAAAGCTAAACGTTGAAGATAAAGCACCTGTAGAAAGTTGGAAAGATGACGAAAGAGCGGAAATAACAATCAATGATCTATTACACATGAATAGTGGATTGGAATGGGAAGAAAATTATAAAGAAATCTCTGACGTTACAAAAATGCTATTTTTAACTGACAATATGCCTAAAATTCAAGAGGATAAACAGTTAATTGGAAAGCCTAATGAAACTTGGAATTATTCTTCTGGAACTACCAATCTACTTTCTGGAATTTTAAGAAAACAATTTAATTCACATCAAGAGTATTTAGATTTTTGGTATGCTGCCCTAATTGATAAAATAGGTATGCACTCCATGCTTGTAGAGGCTGATATGGACGGAAATTACGTTGGTTCTTCTTACGGATGGGCAAATACACGCGATTGGGCTAAATTCGGACTGCTTTACTTGCATAAAGGCAATTGGAATGGTGAACAAGTATTTGATCTTTCATGGGTAGATTACGTAAAAACACCTACCAATGGATCAGATGGTGAATATGGTGGTCATTTTTGGTTAAATGCTGGAGGTAAATATCCTGATGTTTCAAAAGAGGTGTATTCTGCTAATGGTTTTCAAAAACAACGTGTTTTTATAATTCCTTCTAAGGACTTAGTAATTGTTCGAATGGGATTGACAAATGGAGAAGATATTGTTGATTTTAATGCTTTTTTAAGAGATATCATTAAAAGTATTCAGTAGAAAAAAAGTAGGCTAAATAAAAAAAACAGTCAACAAGTAATGTTGACTGTTTTTTAGTTTTTTTATTCCGATTTTTTAAACATCAAAACCTAAACTAACGTCAAGTTTTTGAGCTATAATCTTGGTAATTCTAGTTTTTAATTCGGGTATTTTAATTTTTTGTAAGGCATCATTCGCGAAAGCGTATAGTAATAAAGCATTCGCTTCTTTTTTAGGAATACCACGAGAACGCAAGTAAAATAAAGAATCTTCATCCAATTGTCCGATGGTACATCCGTGTGAACATTTTACATCATCAGCAAAAATTTCTAACTGCGGTTTAGCATTTATTGATGCTTTGTCGTCAATAAGAATATTATCATTTTGCTGAAATGCATTGGTTTTTTGTGCTTCTTTATCAACGATAACTTTACCATTAAAAACGCCAGTAGAGCTATCAAAGTAAATACCTTTATACAATTCGTGACTTTCGCAATTTGGAAATTTGTGATTTACAAGTGTATGATTGTCCACTAATTGTTTGTCTTCAATAATGGTAATTCCGTTGAGGTTAGAAGTGATATGTTCTCCTTCTTGATAGAACTCTAGATTATTACGAGTGAGGCTACCGCCAAAAGAAAATGTATTCACAGAAGCAACACTTTGTTGCAATTGCTTTACATAAGTACTGTCAATTAAAGAGGCTGTTTTTCTATCATTTTGTATTTTATAATAATCAACGATAGCTCTTTTTCCTGCAAATATTTCGGTAACAGAGTTAGTCAATACAACGTTCTCATTCAAACTTTGATGACGCTCTACAATTTGTACATGCGAATTTTCACCAACAACTATTAAATTACGGGGTTGTAGTAAAACATCAGTTTCAATTCCTGTAGAAAAATGAATAATTTGAACCGGTTTTGGTACAACAGTGTTCTTCGGTACATTGATATAAGCTCCTTCTTTAGAAAAGGCTGTGTTTAAAGAGGTAATGCTGTCTTCTTTTCTTGCAATAGTATTAAAATAATGGTCAATAACCATTTTATATTTTGGTTTTGAAAGAGCAGCAGAAAGCAAACAAATATCAAATCCATCATGAGTAGTCTCTGATAAAAATGAGCTATAAACACCGTCTACAAAAACAATTTTATAAGAATCAATTTCATGTAAAAAGTAATTCTTTACATTCTTAAATTCTATTGCAGATTCTATTTTTGGAAAAATCTTATAATCGTGTTTTAAAACTGACTTTAAAGAGGTATATTTCCATTCCTCGTCTTTTTTTGTAGGAAATCCTTGCTTTTCAAAACGGCTAAATGCCTCTGCACGGATATCTTGTAATTTTCCATCTGCATCAGCACTTATTTTATCTTCATAAACTAAGAATGAAGTAATTAATTTTTCTTTTAAATCCATAAGATCATTTTATTTCAACCAGTCGTATCCTTTTTCTTCTAACTCAAGAGCTAATTCTTTTCCTCCAGATTTTACTATTTTACCATCGTGTAAAACATGTACAAAATCAGGAACAATATATTCTAATAAACGTTGGTAATGCGTAATTAAAATAACGGCGTTGTCTTTACTTTTTAATTTATTAACACCATTGGCAACAACCTTAAGGGCGTCAATATCTAAACCAGAATCAGTTTCATCTAAAATGGCTAATTTTGGTTCTAACATGGCCATTTGAAAGATTTCATTTCTCTTTTTTTCTCCACCAGAAAACCCTTCATTTAAGGAGCGAGATAAAAACTTTCTATCAATTTCCAATAATTCGGCGGTTTTTCTAATTTTTTGAAGCATATCCTTTGCAGGAAGTTCATTAAGACCATTAGCCTTACGGGTTTCATTAATGGCTGTTTTAATAAAGTTGGTAACCGATACTCCTGGAATTTCAATAGGGTATTGAAAAGATAAAAAGATACCTCTATGTGCTCTATCTTCTGGTGCCATATCGTCTAAATCTTCACCGTTTAGAAAGATACTTCCTTCCGTTACTTCGTAATCTTCTTTACCAGCAATTACAGTTGATAATGTACTTTTACCTGAACCATTTGGGCCCATAATGGCATGAACTTCACCAGCCTTAACGCTTAAGTTAATTCCTTTAAGTATTTCTTTATCGTTTATGTTGGCGTGTAAATTTTTAATTTCTAACATGTAGCTATTCTTTATTGTCTTATTCTATAATGGTTATCGTAATTTGCTCATAGAAACTATTGTCTAAGATTTTAAATTCGATGCTTTTATTATTTTTTATTATTGTGGCAACTGCCACGTTTTGCTTATTAAATATAGTGTCTTTCTGTTTATCTAATTTGTTAAAATTAATCTCAGAAAAGTTGGCCGTTTTCGCTTTTCCACCTTCAAAATCAGTCACACTATCTTTAATAATTGTTAGTGGGATTTTATGTTTTTGATCTGGTGAAATTACCATCCACTGATTTGTTTTGTCTTCAATCTTTTTAAAGCCAAATGCAGCTGGTGCTCTTTGCTCAAGGCCTTCCTCTTTCGTAAAATCAATAGAAACTTGATAAGACTCATACTGAAGGCCAAGGTATTGAAGGCATATTAATAGTGCCAGATAGATGTAATTGGTTGCTTCTACCATAACTTGTTAACCTACGCTTCCTTCTAAGCTTATTTCTAATAATTTTTGAGCCTCAACAGCAAATTCCATTGGTAATTTATTCAAAACTTCCTTGCTAAAACCATTTACAATCAACGCAATGGCTTTATCTGTGCCAATACCTCTTTGATTACAATAAAACAATTGATCTTCACCAATTTTAGAGGTGGTTGCCTCATGTTCTATTTTAGCCGTTTTATTTTTCACTTCTATATATGGAAAAGTATGAGCTCCACAGTCATTTCCCATTAATAAGGAATCGCATTGCGAGAAATTACGAGCATTATCTGCTCTAGAATTTACTTGAACTAATCCTCGATAAGAATTTTGAGATTTACCTGCAGAAATACCTTTAGAGATAATCGTACTTTTGGTGTTTTTACCTAAATGAATCATTTTTGTGCCCGTATCTGCTTGCTGATAATTATTAGTAACAGCAATAGAGTAAAACTCACCAACAGAATTATCCCCTTTTAAAATACAACTCGGATATTTCCAAGTAATTGCAGAACCCGTTTCTACCTGTGTCCATGATATTTTCGCATTTTTTTCGCACAATCCACGTTTCGTCACAAAGTTGTAAACCCCACCTTTACCATCTTTACCACCAGGAAACCAGTTTTGAACTGTTGAGTATTTTATTTCAGCATCATCAAGTGCTATGAGTTCTACTACAGCAGCATGCAATTGATTTTCATCTCTTGCTGGGGCAGTACAGCCTTCTAGGTAACTTACATAACTACCTTTGTCTGCAACTACTAATGTACGTTCAAATTGACCTGTTCCTCCTTCGTTAATTCTGAAGTAAGTTGATAATTCCATAGGGCATTTTACGCCTTTTGGAATGTAACAAAAAGAACCATCACTAAATACAGCACTATTTAATGCGGCATAAAAATTATCAGTTTGTGGCACAACAGAGCCTAAATATTTTTTAACCAATTCAGGATGTTCTTGAATGGCCTCAGATATTGGCATAAAAATAATGCCTTTCTCTGACAATGTCTTTTTAAAAGTAGTGGCAACAGAAACAGAATCTACAACAATATCAACTGCAACATTTTGTAGTTTCTTTTGCTCATCAACAGAAATACCAAGTTTTCGATACATTTCTAACAAATCAGGATCTACATCATCTAATGATTTATTAGGGTCTGCGGCTTTTGGAGCCGAATAATAACTGATTGCTTGAAAATCTGGTTTTTTATAGTTGACGTTAGCCCAATCGGGTTCTGTCATAGCTTCCCAAATTCTAAAAGCTTCAATACGCCAATCCGTCATCCAGGTAGGCTCATTTTTCTTTTTAGAAATAGCTCTAACAACATCTTCACTTAATCCTACAGGAAATTTATCAGATTGAATATCTGTATAAAAACCGTATTCATACTCTTTTGTCTCTAGCTCTTTTTTTAAATCGTCTTCTGTATATTTACTCATTCTAGTTTTTTAAAGTGAAAAGCTCTCCCCGCAACCGCATGTTCTGTTCGCATTGGGGTTTTTAAATACAAATCCAGTACCGTTTAGTCCTCCGGAATAATCTAATGTTGTACCCACAAGGTACAAAAAGCTCTTTTTGTCTACAATTATTTTTACCGAATTTACTTCGAAAATCTTATCGTTTTCAAATTGTTCCTTATCAAATTTTAATTCATAAGACAAGCCAGAGCAACCACCACTTTTAACGCCAACACGCACAAAGTCAGTAGCGGCATCAAAACCGTCATCTTTCATCATTTCAATAACTTTCTTTTTTGCTATTTCAGATACCTGTATCATAGTTAATATAGATTCGTTCTAAATAAGTGCAAATATAGGCTAAAATGGAAGAAGTAGAAAATTAAAAAGTTAAAAGATTATTGCTGTAATTTTAATAGTTAGTAGGTTTTTAGGAAACTTAAATTATTAACAATCATTTGTAGTTGTTAACATAAAGCTATAAATGAGATATGAAATTACATATCTTTGCTAAGAAGCTGAAATTCAATTGATTTCTTAAATTAAGAATCAAAAGTTAAAAGAATAGAGAAAGTAGTATATTTTTTTATATTTCAGAAATATAGTATACATTTTACCTACACGGTAATAAGGGAGTTCTATGCGGTTAGGAGCGTTATAGAACATTTAAATATTTTAAGTATGTCTTATTGTTAAAACTACGTCTTAACATCTAAGTATGTCTGTACGAATATTGTGTACGTAATTTTTAAATAATATAAATTTGATTAATAGGGTAAGTCTGTCGCTAATTACTTTTTTTGTAAAATGTTCTAAAGGTATTGTTTCTGCTCAAGAAAACTATTTGAATACTTTTAAACATTGCTTAAATTTACTTCTGGTAATTATATTGTTATTTGCCACCAATAGTTATGCACAATGTGGATTTGGAGGAACGAATTCAGGCATTACCGTAACGCCATCTGCAGCAACACAAACTACTGCTAATCTAGGAGCTAATGATTATTTTTTAATGAATGTTGTCAATGGAGGTAATTATAGGGTAAGTACTGCTCCAAATGGAACTTTTGACACTCAGTTATCACTATACAATGAATCTGGGGGAGCATTTGTAGGATATAATGATGATATTGGAGGTGGTAATCTTCTTTCAACAGTTACATTTACGTCAACTTTTACTGGTCAGGTTAGAATAGTTTTAAACAGATGGGATTGTAGAACTAATAACGGTGGTAACGCAGATTTTGGAGTAGAATATTCTGGTTCAGCCCCAATAACTTCGATAGATTTAGCGGTAATTAAAACCGTAAGTGATACAACACCAAATGAGGGAGATAATGTTACTTATATATTAGAGATTACGAATAATGGTCCTGTACAAGCAACCAACTTAACGCTAACAGATCTATTGCCTGGTGGGGTCACTTATGTGAGTGATGATGGTGCATATGTTTCTGGCACAGGTGTTTGGACCATTGGTACTTTAAATACTGGTGCTACATCTACGTTGAATATTGTAGCTGGAGTAAATTTTGGTACTGCTGGATCGACAATAACAAATACAATAACGGCCGTTAATGCCGATCAAACGGATAGCAATGTTACAACAGATAATTTAACGGAATCAATTGTACCATCTGTAGATGCTCCTCCCGTAATAACTGCAGTCGGAAATGAATTTTTATGTCCGGGTCCTGGTAATTCACAAAATATTGCTACAAGTATTTCTCTTACAGATCCTGATGATACTACAACAGATGCTGTTTATATTCAAATTTCCTCGGGTTATGTAACTGGAGAAGATTTATTAACGCTTACAGGAACCCATCCTAATATTACCGCGAGTTTTGACGTCACAGAAGGAGAACTTACCCTACAAGGGCCTACAACATTTGCCGAGTTTGAAGTGGCAATTTTAGCGGTAGAATATTCTAGTAATAATGCTAGTGCTACAGGAACTCGACAATTTTCAATTACTTCTGGTACCGCGAATTATTTACCTCCAACGGATCACTATTATGAATTTGTAACCCAACCGAATATATCTTGGACTGCTGCGAATGCAGCCGCAAATGCTCGGACGTATTTTGGATTACAAGGTTATCTAGCTACATTAACATCACAAGTTGAGGCCGATTTTTCTGGGTCTCAAGCAACTGGTGTAGGATGGATAGGAGCAACTGATGCCGCCACTGAAGGAGATTGGAGATGGGTCACGGGTCCAGAAGGTCTAGCCAATGGAGGAACGGGAACGCCTTTTTGGAGTGGAAATATTGGTGGAATAACAGTACCGCCGACTAATTTTGCATTTTGGAATGCAAATGAACCGAATGATTATCCGGGTGGTGCAGCGGTTCCTGGTCAAGAAAATTATGCACATATAACGGATGTTTCAGTAACATCTTCACCAGGTTCTTGGAATGATTTGCCGAATACAACATCTACTTCTGGTGCATATCAAGCACAAGGGTATGTCGTAGAGTATGGGGGCACTGTAGGTGACCCTGTTTTAAATATTTCTGCAACAACAATGATTACTTTAACAAGTATTTCAATTGATACACAACCTTCAAATCAAACAATTTGTGAAACCGAAAATGGTAACTTTAGTGTCATAGCATCCGGATTGAATTTGACCTATCAATGGCAAATTAGTACCAATGGAGGCTCAACATTTACGGACTTAAGTGATGGAGTGGTTTATTCAGATACTGATGCAGCAATTTTAAATATTACTGGTGCTTCATCTGTGTTAAATAACAATCAGTATCGTGTAATTGTTGCTAATGGGGTTAATGGGTGTTCACCAGAAACTTCAGACGCTGCCACACTTACATTAAGTAACCCAGCGGTAACAGACCCGGGTGATTTTAATAGCTGTCTAACAGGAGAAACGTTGGTATTGCAGGCCGAGTTTGTTTCAGCCACCGCAGAATACACTTGGTATGAAGATGCCGATACCACTCCCGTTATGATTGCAAGTGGTGTAGGGTTGGATAATATAATAATTACTACACCTGGTGCTTATCAGCTTGTGATAGATCCTATACTGGCTTGTACGTCAGATATTATTTTTATTAACGCCATACCTTGTGCGGTAGATGACTCATCATTAGTTGTAAAGGATAATGTTGCAGGTGTTGTAATAGATGTCTTGGTAAATGATTCGGATCTTGAAAACGATATTGATATTTCTTCAATTAATAACACAAGTTTGTTGGCTCCATCTAACGGTACAGTTTCTATTAATACATCAACGGGTGAAATAACGTATATACCAAATGCAGGGTTTTTCGGCACGGATACCTTCGAATACCAAATATGCGATACCAACACACCTGCACTTTGTGATGTGGGCTTAGTAGTGGTGGCAGTAGAAGTTGATACAGATAATGATGGTGTGGCAGACATTATTGATTTAGATGATGATAATGATGGAATTCCTGATGCCATTGAAGCAGGAGGAAACGATCCTTCAGCCGATATTGACGGTGACGGTATTTTGGCTTATTTAGATGAAGACGATACTAATGCGTCTATTGGAGATGATACTCCCGGTATTGAACAAATCTATGATTTTGATGGAGATGGTATTCCAAATCATTTTGACTTAGATGCCGATAATGATGCAATACCAGATGTAGTTGAAGCAGGATTTACAGATGCAAATAATGATGGTTTGGTTGATACAGTATCATATGGTACAAATGGTTTAGCGGATGAAGTTGAAACATCTCCAGATAGCGGTATTTTAGCAGTTATGCCCATCAACACTGATGCAGCCTATGATAATAACTCGAGTTTCACCTTGTATAATTTCTTAGATGTAGATTCCGATAATGATGGTATTACAGATACTACCGAAGCATTTTCAAATAATGCTACTTATAACGATGTAGATAATGATGGTCAAATAGATGGATTTGTAGATGTTGATAGTAATGGTTGGCATGATACAATAGATGTTCAAACAGCTTTACCGACGTTTTTAAATTCAGATTCAGATTCAATTCCAAATTACCTCGATTTAGATTCAGATGGTGATGGATTACCTGATACTTTTGAGGGTAATTTTCAGGTAACTGATGGGGATAACAATGGTGTTGTAGGAACAGGAATTCCTGTAGATACTGATGGTGATGGACTTGCTGATACCAACGATCCAGATGAAGCAGGAAATGTAATTGGCGGGTTTGGTTTTTACCAAGATAGAGATGGTGATGGTGTAAACAATACCCTGGATATCGATATTGATAATGATGGTATTATTGATAATACAGAAGGGCAACCTACCATTGGTTATCAAGCTCCACTTGGAACTGATACCGATGGCGATGGTATAGATGACGCATATGATGTGGACAATGGTGGTGTTGGGATCGGCTATACCAATACCGATGGTGGTAGTGCTCCTGATTATGCAGATACCGATGCTGATGACCCTAACGGTTTAGGAGCTGATCCTTATGATATTCTGGAAAATTTTTATACAGGGCCCGGTGAAGATGATTTTGATAATGATGGTATATTAGATTTAGCTGCTTTTAATGATGCAGATAATGATGGTCTTGCTGATATTTTTGATTTACAACCTACACGTACCGCGGCCAATAATGCTACAAATGGAGGTCAAACACCTTTTAGTCAGCCAGATACGAATGGTACGGGAGATCGTGACTGGAGAGATTTAGATAATTCAGATAATGATGGTGACGGTTTAGCCGATACTACAGATATTGATGATGATAACGACGGAATTCTTGATACTGTTGAAGGAACGGGTGATTTTGATGGAGATGGAGTGTCAAATAAAGATGATTTAGATAGTGATAATGATGGAATTTCAGATTATACGGAGGCTGGTGGTACAGCCGATACAGACAGTAGTGGTATGCCGGGTACTGGTGTATTAGATGTTACTGAAGTAGATCTGAATGGACTTCCTTTGGTGTTATTAGGTGTTGGTTTAACGCCTGTAGATACAGATGGTGACGGAATTCAAGACTATCATGATATAGACTCAGATAACGATGGTATTACCGATGTTTTAGAAGCCGCAGGAGTAGATGATAATGGAGATGGAAGATATGGTACAGGTACTGGTAATGACAGTGATGCAGATGGAATAATTGATGCAATTGATCTTTATGATAATAGAGATGGTAACCTTGATACCCTACTTGGAGGTACCCCACTTGCTATTCCTGATACAGATAGTGACGGACTGAATAACTATATTGATTTAGACTCAGATAATGATACGGTTCCTGACAATGTTGAGGGACAATCAACTGTTGGTTATATAGCTTTAGCTGGAATAGATACTGATGGCGATGGGCTAGATAATAATTATGATACAAACAACGGTGGTACTACAATAGTTCCTGTAAATACTGATGGAACAGGCAATCCTGATTATTTAGATTTAGATGCCGATGGAGATACACTTTTTGATATTGTTGAAGCTGGAAATGGCACTGCAGATACTGATACTGATGGTAAAACTAATGGAACTTTAGGAGCCAATGGACTTGATGATACCTACGATGATGGTATAGCAGGAGATACATTTATTGACCCTAATGGAACATTGGATGATACCCAAAGCGATAACTTTCCTGATGCAGATTTAGATGTTTTAATAGGAGGGGATGTTGATTATCGAGATATTACATTCAATGATAACGATAGTGATGGCGTTTCTGATGTTGCAGATTTAGATGATGATAATGATGGTATTTTGGATACTGTCGAATCAAATGGATTGGACCCTCTTGCGGATGCAGATAGTGATGGTGTCTCAAATTATCTTGATGCTGATTTTTGCACTTTAAATGCATTTTTGATTTGTGAGAATCTTGATTCCGACAGCGATGGTCTTCCAAACCATTTGGATTTGGATTCAGATGGTGACGGTATTCCTGATAATGTAGAAGCACAAACAACACTTGGTTATGCACCACCTGATGCGTTAGATAGTGATGGAAATGGACTGGACGACAGGTATGAAAATACTCCAGGTTCAGGTGAAGGATTGATTCCCGTTAACACAGATAGTACTGATAATCCTGATTATTTAGATACCGATAGTGATAATGATTTACTTGATGATAGTTTGGAATCTGGCATAATCTTGACAGGAACAGATGCGGATGGTGATGGGCTTGATGATGCAACTGACGCTATCTCAGGTTATACTGACCCAGGTGGTACAATTGATAATCCATTAACAGGTGGGGTTACACTACCAGATGCAGATGCAGATGCGAATACAGGGGGTGATGTTGATTTTAGAGATGATACGGATGACACAGCAGACTTAAGTTTGTTAAAGTCAATAGACAATACTACGCCAGTAGTTGGCAATACTGTTATTTTTTCAATTACAGTAGCCAATAATGGGCCTGGCAATGCGACTGGGGTTGAAGTAATAGACCAATTACCATCGGGTTACACTTATGTTAGCGATAATGGTGCAGGATCATATAATTCTAGTACCGGAGTTTGGGCAATTGCAAATCTAAATACTGCTACTTCTGCCACATTGCAAATTACGGCGACCGTCAATGGAACTGGTTTGTATGAAAATACGGCTGAAATTACCGCTAGTAATAATTTTGATCCTGATTCTTTTCCAAATAATAATACTATTGGTGAAGACGATCAGTCTTCTACAACTTCAGTTCCATTTACAGATGTTGATCATGATGCTGATGGTATTTTAGATTTAGAAGATCTTGATGATGATAATGATGGTATTACTGATACTCAGGAATTATGTAGTGCTGATCCCATTACAGGTCCACCACCGTCGTCCACTATTAAAGTTACTATTGATTTAGATAATGAGGAAAATGAAACCACCTGGGTTCTAACTGATGCATCGGCCAATATTATTGCAAGTGGAGGATCTTACGTTGATTCGGATGAAACTATCGTTTCAAACAGCAGTGTTTTAACTTCAGGTAATTATACCTTTACTATTTTTGATTCAGGAACGGGAAATGGTCTTAATAATCCAGGAAGTTCAGATTCTAATGGCACTTCAGGCTATAGTATAGATGTTAATGGTACTACTATATTTACATCTGCTAATAGGCCTAATTTTGGGGCGTCAAGTACACATGTTTTTGCAGAAACTATTCCAACTTTAAACATTTTCTCTTGTTTAACCTCTGATCCTAATAAGGATGATGATGGTGATGGTATTTTAAATTATCTGGATGCAGATTATGCTTTAGCCAATGGGTCTGCCTTAAATGCCAATGGGGTAGTAGCTATTTTAGATACGGATGGTGATGGTGTAATTAACAGTTTAGATTTAGATTCAGATAATGATGGTGTTTTTGATATTATAGAAGCTGGGGGTATCGATGTTGTTGGTGTTGAAGATACGGATAATAATGGTAGAATTGATGGAGCTGACGCAACGAATGTTGGTGTAAACGGTGTTTTTGATACTATTGAAATCACTATTGATAGTGGTTTATTAACATATACAATTAGTGATTCCGATGGAGACGGTATCTATGATTTCAAAGAGATAGATTCTGATGATGACGGTTGTAATGATGTAATTGAAGCAGGCTTTACTGATGATAGCGGAGATGGGATTTTAGCAGATTTAGCAACTATAGTTGATGTTAATGGATTAGTTTCAGGAACAAATGTAGTGGATGGATATACCATTCCCGCCGACGGTAATTCTAATAGTGTTTTTGATTTTCAAGAAGCAGGTACCTTGCCATCTATTTCGGCCCAAACAACAAGCCAACCCATCTGTGAAGGTACTAACGGTGCTTTTAGTGTTGTGGCCTCAGGTACAAATTTAACATATCAATGGCAGATAAGCACAAATGGAGGTTCAATATTTACTGATTTAAGTGATGTTGGGGTATATACAGGTACTAATAATGCTACATTGAATATTACTGGTGCTTTAGAGAGTATGAATGGATATCAATATCAAGTTGTAGTTGGTAGTAGTGCTTTTATTTGTAGTCTTACAACTTCTACACCCGTTACCTTAACCGTTCCAGATGTTTCATATACAGCCTCAGGGACTGGTCCAACTACATGTGGTGGTACTGATGGATCCATCACCTTAACCGGCTTAGTAGCTGGAACCAATTATAGAGTAAGCTATTCAGATGGTGGAGGGCCACAAACACCAGCTGTTTTAACTGCTGATGCTAGCGGAGAAATTCTAATTACAGGTCTAAGTGCCGACACTTACACAAATATAGTTGCAACATTATTTGGATGCTCAGGAACTCCGTTAAGTGTAACACTCTCAGATCCAATTAATCCTGATGCACCAGCAACTGGAGGCGATCAGTTAGAGTGTGCAACTATCCCAACACAAACACTTACGGCAACAGCAACAGCTCCTGGTGGGTCGAGTTTAGTGTGGTATGATGAAGCAACCGGTGGTAAGGTTGTAGCAAGTCCAACATTAAATACTGTTGGAACTATAACTTATTATGCAGGAAGTACGGACAATACAACAACCTGTGAGAGTACGGTAAGAACAGCGGTTTCTTTAACGCTACAAGATTGTGAAGCGGACTTAAGTTTAAAAAAGGGCGTTAATAATTCAACTCCTGATGTAGGTGATGCTATTAACTTTAGAATTACATTAGAAAACGATGGTCCATCTGACGCCAATTCTATCATTATAAGAGACATAATTCCAAGTGATTTTACGTATACACATCCTAATTTTGTAACGAGCCAAGGTACGGTAGCTTTTGATTCAGGAACCGGTGCGTTGACATGGGATTTAGGAGCTTATGTTTTGACTAGCGGAAGTAGTTTAACATTAACCTATACCGTTACTGTTGATGTCTGTGGAGAGTTTGTTAATAAGGTGGAAATTATCCAGAGTTCGCAAGTTGACCCTGATTCCACACCCAATAATGGTAATTAAGAATCACTCTTAGTAATTAATTATTTTTTGAAGTGTTTTTGGGTTAAAATTTTAACTATTAAAAATGACTTGAATCACTTTCTTACCTAAAATCTATAGAGATGACTAATTAGTCATCATTATTTATGTAATTCTTTCCAATATTAAATCCATTACATTAATTTTTTTAGTAATCTTATTTTTTAACGTATCTAATGCTTTTGAAATACTCGTTACGTTTGTGAAAAATTTCTGGATAGAATTAGCTATTCAAAAGAGTATACTTTCTTAAAATAAAAGAGGTTCTAGAAATCAAAATTTCATTGTTAAAACACAATAACATATTGGTGATGGCGTTAAAACCCTTGTAATAAAGTGGAAAACGTTATTAACAGCCAACAGTTGTTACTGACAAAATTTTAACAAACTGATAATCAGTAAGTGTATTTGTAAATTTCTAAAATTTGCAAGTGCTGTTTTGATGTTGTTTTAAAATCAATGCAATTTGGAATTTAAAAATGCAACACAGAACGGAAACGCTCGTATGTATAACCTTTTAATGGAAAGTGAAGTAGCTATAAAAAATGTAATTTTAACTAGTCTGTTTTTTTTGCTGACAATTATGGCTAATGCTCAACCAGCAAATGATGACTATGCCAATGCTATTGATGTTTCTTCAATAATAAATAGTTGTTCTGCAGATGCAACATATACAACAATAAATGCAACTGCTGATGGGAATGCTGGTTCAAATTGGAACAATGGTGGTCCATTATTTAATGTTTGGTTTAGCTTTGTAGCCACTACAGATCAGATAAATATTACTGTTGATATTGGTGGAGTTAAAGGTAGTCAGCGTTATTCACAATTAGCACTTTGGGAAGATGATGGTATAACTGAGCTCAATAGTGAACGTTATTTCTCTACGGCCTCAGATAATGATATTGATGTGGGCTACGTCGGATTAACCATAGGTGAGACCTACTATATTTCGGTAGATAGTTATAATACAAATACTGATGGAACTTTTACACTATGTTTACAAGATGCTGTTGACTATGATTTTTACGAAGGTGCAATAGATGTAACAACCCTTATAAACACTTGTTCAACAGATGCTATTTATGATACTCGCGGTGCTACACCAGATAAAAATGCTGGAAGTAATTGGAATAATAGTGGCCCAAATTTTAATCGTTGGTTTAGCTTTGTAGCCACTACAGATCAGATAAATATTACTGTTGATATTGGTGGAGTTAAAGGTAGTCAGCGTTATTCACAATTAGCACTTTGGGAAGATGATGGTATAACTGAGCTCAATAGTGAGCGATATTTTTCTACAGCGTCAGATAGTGATATTGATGTGGGCTATGTCGGTCTAACGGTAGGCGAAACATACTATATTTCGGTAGATAGTTATAATACAAATACTGATGGAACTTTTACATTGTGTATACAAGATGCTGTTGATTATGATTTTTACGAAGGTGCAATAGATGTAACAACCCTTATAAACAGTTGTTCGGCAGATGCTATTTATGATACTCGTGGTGCTACACCAGATAAAAATGCAGGAACTCATTGGAATAATAGTGGGCCAAGACAAAACCGATGGTTTAAACTTATAGCTCCTTCAAATGATCAATTGAATATAACGGTAGATATAGGAGGGGTCAAAGGCAATCAACGCAATACACAACTTGCTATCTGGGAGTCTGATGGCACTACGGAAGTCAGTAGTACAAGATATTCAAGTGGAACAGCTGATGTAACTTTGAGAGTGCCTGGCTTAATCGCTGGCAGTACCTATTATATTTCGGTTGATGTTACAAATTCCGGTTCGGCAGGTACATTTACTTTGTGTTTAGATGCTGCAAATAAACAAGGCAATATTGTAATAAATGAGGTATTGTTTGATGAAACTGCAGGGGGTGCTACCGATAATGATGAATTTATAGAGCTCTATAATGCGGGGTCTACAGCTGTAGATTTAGCGGGGTGGCAATTGATTGATGGTAATTTATTAATCTATAATGAAACTGATTTTAGTGGAAGTATTACCAATAGTGCCAATCCATTTACTTTTAGTTGTTCAGGTTCGCAAGTGTGCTTAGGTTCTACTATTTTGCAGCCAGGCGACTATGCCGTAGTTTGGATAGGTCAACAGAATGCGTCCAAAAACGCACCTAATGCTTCCTTTCAGGCTTGGTTGGGAAATAGTACAAAACTTAATAATAATGGTGACGATATTTGGCTTTATGATACCAATACTACTTTGGTTGATTATGTAGCTTATGGAGTAAATAATGGAATAAACCAACCACCATTAGCTGTTTTTTGGGATGATAGTGTTCAAAACACATTGGATAATGCCGGTAACGGACAGTCAATTAGTTTAAGTTCAAATGGTATAGATGGTAATGTGTCTGGTTGTTGGGAGCCTACAACAAGTGCCCAAGCTTCAGGTAGATGTACGGGTTATTTACCAACATTTGATAGCGATGCTTCAGCTAGAATAGCTAGTCCTGGAAATAACAATAATGATCCAGATAGTGATGTAGATGGCGTTGTTGATTCTGTAGATTTAGATGATGATAATGATGGAATTCTAGATACAATTGAAGGTGATACAGATCCAGATGGAGATTTAATCCCAAACCGATTAGATTTAGATAGTGATGGTGATGGTATCCCAGATAATGTAGAGGCACAGTTAACAGCTAACTATAATTCTCCAAATACAGATACAGCATCAGATTATATCACGAATAATGGAGTTAACTCTGCTTATTTAGGTGGTTTAACACCAGAAAATACGGATGGCACTGACAATCCTGATTATATAGATACAGATTCAGATAATGAAGGGGCGGATGATACTGTTGAAGCAGGAATAACTCTTGTAAATAGCGATTCAGATAGTGATGGGTTAGATGATGCCACTGATGCTTCAACGGGTTATTCAGATCCTGGAGGGGTTATTGACAATCCTTTAAGTGGCGTCCAAGTATTGCCTGATGTTGATTCAGATGCTTTAACAGGTGGTGACGTAAATTATCGTGATGCTGTAGATGATAGACCGGATACAGATAATGATGGAATAGTTGATGAAGTAGACTTAGATGATGATAATGATGGGATTTTGGATATTGTAGAAGGTTGTGGTGGGTTAAATGGAGAATTTTATGGAACAAATGGAACAGTAAACAATGTGGCGTCTGCATTAGCAGCTACTTCTGGAACGCCAGATGCTACTTTTATAGCAACGAATATAGATTATCCTCAATTTAGTGGAGGAATAGGTAATGGTACTAACTTGCAAAATTTCTTGGCAGGTGATGCTGCTTCATTAAGTAATGATCCAGGTAATACCAGTCGAGGTGTCATATTGATGAATGGTTCTATTTATTTAGCGGCGGGCACTTATAATATGCGAGTTCGTTCAGATGACGGGTATCGAGTAATAATTGATGGAAATATTGTTGCTATTTATGACGCAAATC
This sequence comes from Aureibaculum luteum, assembly GCF_003449015.1. Lineage (GTDB taxonomy): Bacteria > Bacteroidota > Bacteroidia > Flavobacteriales > Flavobacteriaceae > Aureibaculum > Aureibaculum luteum. The sequence continues at coordinate 299,663 of NZ_QRGD01000007.1, forward strand.
AAGGTCCAACTACAAGAACTCATAGTAATTTCACTATTGCTGCAAGCGGATTTTATCCTATTGATTTTGTGTATTGGGATCAGGGAGGTGCTTATACTTTTACGGCAGAAATTAGACAAGGTTCTCAACCTTATGAGGTTGTGAATTCTGATTTTATTGCAGGTACTTGTATAGATTCCGATGGAGACGGTGTTGTTGATGCGTTAGATTTAGATAGTGACAATGATGGTATTCCAGATAATGTAGAAGCACAAACCACTATTGGATATATTGCTCCGAATGCTGATAGTCCTGCTACTTACATTGCAAATAATGGTTTGAATTCCGCCTACTTAGGTGGTTTAACACCTACCAATACGGACGGTACTGATAATCCTGATTTTCTAGATTTAGATTCTGATAATGAAGGTGCAAATGACACTTCTGAAGCGGGTATTACATTAGCAAATAGTGATTCAGATGGTGATGGTTTAGATGATGCTACAGATGCAACCAACGGATATGCAGACCCAGGCGGAACAATTGACAATCCATTAACAAACCCCGTAATTTTACCTGATACTAATGGTGATGCAACCACAGGGGGAGATGTTGATTTTAGAGATGTAATTGGCGAAGCAGATTTAAGTTTAAGAAAAACGGTTGATGCTAGCAACCCAGATGTAGGAGATAGTATTACATTTACAATTGTAATTGCAAATGATGGCCCTTCATCAGCAACAGCTATAGAAGTACAAGATATTATTCCAGCAGATTTTACATACACTCATATTCCTGCCAATTATACAGTAACTCAAGGGACAGTTGCTTATAACACAAGTACTAGAACTATGAATTGGAATGTTGGAGCTTACGTTTTAGCTTCAGGCAGTTCAATTTCTTTAACCTATACTATTACGGTTAATGTATGTGGTGAATTTAAGAATCAAGCTGAAATTATAAATAATGCAGCTACGGATCCTGATTCTACACCAAATAACGGACGATAATACCGTTTTTTATAAGTAGTATTAATCTAAAAGTGTCTCATTTCATTCCTGTAGATTTAGGTTCAGTCTGTTTATTTTTTAAATGCTATAAAACAGGTGTTTATCTTTATCTGTTGCATGGGTTTTTTAGAGTTATTAACAATTATTTAGGGTTATCAACATATTGTTAACAATTTAAAATAAGGTGTATATATTCGTTCTAGTAATAAGTGGAAAAATAAAAAGGAGTTACTGATGTTAATCAATTTTGTAATATAAATCAATAATTATTTTTTGATTTGAATTGTGAAATAACCTGTAACCGTACTGTGGCTTATTTTATATAATTATGTCTGTTTTAACCAATCTAAAATAGAATTAAAGCACTGGCTATACATATAGGTGTTATTCATATTCTAGTTCCAATCGGCTGAAACTGTATACTTTCTAAAGAGGCCGTTCCTTTAAAGTAAATTTTACTGATTGTAAAGATGTATCTCACGTTTGGTTTGATTATACCAATGGTGGTTGTCTGTATGCGTTAATTTTGATGTTGAGTTGGTAGCTTTACCATTTTTCAGTGTGCCCTATTTATTTGGGTATTTAAAGGTTGTGTTCTATAACCTTGAACTTATGAAGTTTTATAAAAAAAATAACAAATCATGCTGGGAATTTTCAGAATGAGGTGGTTATAATTGAATATTACTGTTTAAAAATAAGAATTCTTGAAAAAAGTGGACCCAAAATTTCAGAAGCTATTTGTTTTAGTAATCGCATTCGTTTTTACCCAAATTGGGTATACTCAATTAAGTGATTTACATTATTTACCTCCTTTAAAACAGGATAGCAATAACGTAGCCATACAGCAACAAACCATTTATTTGTCAACTCCCGAAGTTACAACCTTTACAGTAAATGTATTCCAAGGAACCAATCCTACAGCAATAGCTTCTTTATCACTGTCCAAATCTTCTCCAATTGCTTATGGTCTGGGCAATGGAGATAACAACATAACTTTGGTGAATAATGGTAATACAGGGTCTGTATTAACCTCTAGTGGTTTAAAGTTTGAGGCTCCTGGCGGGCAAAAATTTTATGTTAATTATAGAGGGAGATCAGGTTCGCAAGCCGCCTCAATTACTTCTAAAGGAAGGGCTGCGTTGGGGCAGATTTTTAAATGGGGAGGTGCACCCATAGAGGCGAATCATCCTTCAATGAGTGCCACTTTGGGTATTATGGCTACTGAAGATAATACGGAAGTAACTATAAGTGGATATAATCCAAATTGTGAATTTCGATTGGGAGGCACAATTGATGGCATAACAGCAAATTCGTTAACTTTTATTTTAGAAGCAGGGGAGTCGTATGTATTAGAAGCTTCAAAAGATGCAACTACAGCCAATATTGATGGCTGGATTGGTGCTTCAATAGTTTCAGATAAAGATATTGCTATAAGTAATGGAATGCTGAATTTTGGTGTAAATCCTAGTAGTGGAAGTAGAGATGCTGGTGCAGATCAACCCGTACCAGAAGATAAGTTGGGAAAGGAATATGTTTTTGTTCGTGGTAATGGAGGTGTAACAAATGAGTTTGTTGTTATTATAGGAACGCAAGCAAATACTAACATTTATGTTAATGGCAGTGCTACGGCGTATGCTAACATTGGGGTCGGAGATTATGTAGAAATACCTTCTAGCTTTTATTCAGGCACTACTGTAGGACATAATATGTTTGTGTCTTCTACTAAAGATGTATATGCATATCAAGTAATTTCTGGTGACACCGGAATTCATACGGTAAGTTTGAATTTTGTAGCTCCTGTAAATTGTTTAATGCCTGATACCATGGATTTCATTCATGATATTGAAGATATTTCAGGTATTACAGCTGCAGGAGGTTTATTCATTATAGCATCAACCACTACAGCTAACGCCGATATTACTGTTACGGATGGGACAGGTGTGGTTACATTACCTGCAGAACAAACTGTGGCTGGCTCACCAGATTGGAAAACGTTTTATCTATCAGGCCTCACGGGCAATGTTTCTGTAGTTTCTACAGGTCCAGTCGCGGTTGGGTTTTTAGGCTTTAATGGTGCACGTGGAATTGCGGGTTATTTTTCAGGATTTGATACCGTTCCTGTTATTGATTTGGAAGTTGTAGGAGGAGGGTGTCTTCCTGGAGCAACGGTAGAAGTTGTAGATAAAGATTTCGAAACTTACCAGTGGTTTGATGATGGAGTATTGGTGCCTGGTGCAACAAACCCAACCTATGATCCAACAGATTCTGGAGATTATTTTGTACGTGTAACCAAAGGAGGGTGTACCTATGATTCGCAACCAATTTCAGCATATTACTGTACTCCTGATATCGTTCTAAATAAAACCGCTGATAAAACGGAGGTACTTGTGGGAGATATGATCACATTTGTAATCACGGTTGAAAGTAGAGGGCTTTATGACGTTACAAATGTAAATGTGAATGATGTATTACCTGCTGGATTGAGTATCTCTACTATTAATGTAAGTACTGGCTCTTGGTCAGCACCGAACTGGACTGTTGGAACGCTAACTAGTGGTCAAATAGAAACGATAACCATAGAGGCAGTGGCTAATGAAATATTGGGTCTCGAACAGCGTTTGGATCGCACGAATACTGCATCAAATAGTCAAGATCAGACAGATAGTAATAACACTACCGAGGTTCCATCAGTTGACTTTTCAATTTTACGTGATATAGACGATGATGGGGTAGCAGATCAATATGATTTGGATGATGACAATGACGGAATTTTAGATACTACCGAGTCTAATGGTAGTGACCCAAATGCAGATTCAGATTCAGATGGTGTTCCTAATTATTTAGACGCCAATTTCTGCACGCTTAATGCGGATTCTATCTGTGCCAACTTGGATATTGATAACGACGGTATTCCAAATCACATGGACCTTGATAGTGATGGTGATGGAATTCCAGACAATATCGAGGCACAATTAACAACCAATTACACTGCCCCAAATACAGATACAGCATCAGATTATATTACAAATAATGGTCTAAATTCTGCCTATATAGGTGGTTTATCACCAGAAAATACGGACGGAGCAGATACTCCTGATTATTTAGATACAAATGCAGATAATGACAGTTTAAACGATACGGCCGAGGCTGGAATTGCCCTTAGTGGTGTTGATACAGATAATGATGGATTAGATGATGGCACTGATGCAAATACAAGTGGTTATACAGATCCAGGTGGAACCATTGATGATCCAATAACAGGTCCATTAGCATTGCTTGATTCAGATAATGACGCCAATTCTGGTGGAGATGTAGATTTTAGAGATACACTAGATAATAGGCCCGATAATGACAATGATGGAATTGTAGATGCTGAAGATTTTGATGATGATAACGATGGTATTTTAGATACTGATGAAGGCTGCGGAAACTTGGTGATTAACGGTAGTTTTGAAGCTCAAGATTTTTCAGATCCTATTGTATTTCCAGACGGATTTACCGATACTTCAGGCACATTTATAGGTGCAACATATAATTCGAATACTTTATATGGATGGAACTATACTCAGAATATAGATGGTTGGATTGGTGGTCAAAGTCCATCATGGTCATCAAGTAGTTTTGCAACTGCATATAGTGGAAATCAATACATAGACGTTGTAGGTAGTAACAACGTAACAGGTGGTGTTAACGGTATCTTATCACAAGTTATTAATACAATACCCGGTAATTCATATACATTTTCATTTCATTGGGGAGAAGATGTAGGTCATGGCAATGGTGCCATTATAACTTTAGATGTAGATGTGTTAGACGCAGCTAATAATCCATTAATTAATGAGACCATTACAGCCACAGCTCAAGGTCCAATAGCTGGAGTAATTGGACCAAGAATTTGGTATTATTATAGTCAAACATTCACGGCAACTACTACAGAAACAAGGATACAATTTAGAGCGACACCACCGGCAGGTTCTTCATCAGCAGGAGCAGATATCGATTATGTGAGTGTTGTAAATACAGGAGGTTGTCAAGATTCTGATAATGATGGAGTCATCGATGCTTTTGATTTAGATAGTGATAATGATGGTATTTATGATGCTGTTGAGGCGGGTCACAATCAACCACATACAAATGGGGAGGTAAATGGTGCTGTTGGAGTAGATGGTGTTCCAAATGCTGTACAAGATGATCCAGATAGAGAAACTATAAATTATACAGTGGCTGATTCTGACGGTGATATTACCATTGACGCCCAAGAATTAGACGCAGATGATGATGGTTGTAATGATGTAAATGAAGCAGGTTTTACAGATGGAGATGCTAATGGACTTTTAGGTTCAGGGACTTTTGGTTCAGGGTTAGCGGTGAATTCAAATGGGGTAGTAACTAGTGGTTCAGACGGGTATACAACACCTGCAGATGCAAATAGTAATACCATTTATGATTATACTGAAGCAGGTTCTTTACCAACCATAACTAGTCAACCGTTAGATATAAGTGTTTATGAAACTGAATCTGCTAGTTTTAGTGTTGTCACTTCTGGTTCTAATCTAACGTATCAATGGCAAGAGAGTACAGACGATGGGGTTACTTTTAATAACTTAAGTGATACGGGTATTTATTCTGGTGCCCATACAGCAAATCTTGTAATTACAGGAGTTACCACTTCTATTGATAATAATAAATACCGAGTTATAATTAATAATGTAACCTATGCTTGTGGTTCTATTACCTCAACAGTAGCTACAATAACTGTTTTAGTAGATATAGATACTGACGGCGATGGTATTTTTAATAGAATTGATTTAGATGATGACAATGATGGTATACCTGATTTAGAAGAGAGTCAATGTGAAGTTAGTATATCTCCTGGAGTTCCTCCTAGTTCAAATGCTGCTCTTAGTTTAGGTTCAAGATTGTACACAGATTTTAATAGTTATTGGACTTCAGCAGTTGGTGCTATTAATCCATTGAAACCTGATAATACTTCAAATTTATTAGCTTTTGAAATAGGGAGTCAAACATACGCTACTGGGGTAGTAAATAGTAGGTTAATTGATAGTGACAATGACGGATTGTTCGATGCCTTAGATACTGATGGTAATGGAATAGGAGATGTAACTCTAGTAGAAACATCGTGGACGGCACTTACACCAGTTAGAGATATTAATACGGGTATTCGCTTAGAAGGATCTGCCTTAGATGGAAATACCGCGGCTGCTGTTGGCCCACTTTTAACATCTGGAGGTGCACCTTTTAACCCCTATTTAAATCAAGGAGTTAGAGGTTTAAATTTGGCATATTCAATTGCCAATATTGGAGATGTTTGGTATTTTAATATCCAAGGGATATTGTCGAGTGCTTATGGTGATGGAATTCAAGATATTCTTGTAACCCAAGTAGCTCAGCCGGGAGGATCGACCTTCAATACATTGCATCTTATTGATAATTCAGGTAATTTTATTGGTAATGGAGTTACTGTAAATTGGAATACGGTGAGTTCAATGGGTAATCATTTGGTAGATCAATACAATACGAATGATTCAGTAAGTGGTAGCAATCAATCTAAAGGCATACGTTTTGCAGCAATTGAGCTTTCTGAGTTTAATTTAACACCTGCAGAAATAGCAAATGCAGTCGCTTTGCGATTGGAGATATCTTCTGATGCTGACCCAGCATTTTTTGTGGTAAATGATGCAAGTTTTTTATCTAACTGTGTTGATGTCGATTCTGATTTTGATGGTATACCTGATTCCTTAGATTTAGATTCGGACAATGATGGTATATATGACTTGGAAGAAAGTGGTGCTTTAAACGTCTCAGGAGTAAATGATAGTAATAACGATGGTGTAATTGATGGACCAGCATCTTCTTTTGGAGACAACGGATTATTTACGTTAATTGAAAATAATGATACTTCAGGAGCTTCAATAACCTATTCAATTAGCGATTCAGATAGTGACTCAGTATATGATGCTTATGAATTAGATGCTGACAACGATAGCTGTAATGATGTTGATGAAGCTGGATTTACGGATGGTGATTCTAATGGTCTTTTAGGTTCTGGAACTTTTGGTTCTGGACTGACAGTGAATTTGAATGGGGTTGTAACTAGTGGATCAGATGGTTATACTACTCCAGATGACTTGAATACAAACAACACTTATGATTTTCAAGAAGCAGGAGCAATTCCAGTAATTACTGATCAACCTACGGATGATTCTATTTGTTATGGTGACAATGCTAGATTTGAAGTTGTGGTTACAGGCTCAAATTTAATATATCAGTGGCAAGTGAGCACTGACGGAGGTTTTACTTTTGCCGATATTAGTAATAGTTCAGTGTATAATGGAGCAACGGCGGCGGTTTTAAATGTTATTACTCCAGTACAATCTTTTCACAATTATCAATACCGTGTAACTATTTCAGATAGTGCTTTTAGTTGTGGTTCTGTAATATCAGAAACTGCAGTTTTAACAGTACAAGTACAGCCGAATGCGGGGAATAATGGTGCTTTACATTTGTGTGAGGATGATATTGCTACTTTAGCACAATTACAAGCAGCGATTACAAGCGAAGACGCAGGCGGAATATGGAGTCCAGCGTTGGCACCAAACGTAACAACATATACGTATACGGTTGCGGCAACATCACCATGTACAACAGATGATGCATCAATAGTATTGGTAACATATCAAGCACAACCGAATGCAGGAAACCATGGTACTCTAGATCTATGTGTAGATGGTACTGCAACTATAGCACAATTACAAGCAGCTATTACTGGCGAAGATGCAGGTGGAACATGGAGTCCAGCGTTGTCACCAAACGTAACAACATATGCGTATACGGTAGCAGCAACGTCACCATGTTCAACAGAGGATACATCAACTGTAACGGTTAATTATGTTGCACCAACAATAGCAATATCAAATGGGCCTATTTGTTCCTTAGATTTATTAACATATAGTGTTGAGGTTACTGTGAGTGGTGGATTAGTTACAAGTACGGAAGGTACGGTCACAAGCACCTCAGGAAATAATTGGACTATTTCTGGTATAAATACTGGTACAAATGTAACGCTAACAGTTACAGATACGTGCACAAATTCTTTGGTTGTTACTGCACCAAATTGTAGTTGTCCAGTGGTTGCAGCTCCATCAAGTGGAGGAGATGACAATTATTGTGCTGGAGAATCTATTCCGACTTTAACAGCAAATGTTGGTCTTGGAGAAACTGTAGATTGGTATGCTGGATCTACTGTTGGAATACCATTGTTATCTGGTAATACATCCTATATTCCTTCTGGGTCAGGGACATTTTATGCAGAAGCTAGATTAATTGTTAATGGATGTACAAGTACTTCAAGGACACTAATAACACTTACTGAAAACCCACTCCCTGCTGCTCCTGTAAGTGGAGGAAATCAAACTGAATGTGCTACTTTTCCAATACAAACACTTACGGCAACAGCAACCACTCCAACGGGATCAAATCTTGTTTGGTATGACGCAGCAAATGGTGGTAATGTTGTAGCTAGTCCGACATTAAATACAGTTGGAACAATAATATATTACGCAGGTAGTACGGACAGTACTACCAATTGTGAAAGTGCTTCAAGAACGGTAGTTGCTTTAACTATTGAAGATTGTGATGCTGACTTAAGTTTAAAAAAGACAGTTGACAATTCAATTCCCGCAGTTGGTGATGATATTTCCTTCAGCATAACGTTAAGAAACGACGGGCCGTCTGCTGCAAATGCTATTATTATTAGAGATATAATACCAAGTGATTTTAATTATACACATCCTAATTTTTCAACTAGTCAAGGTACGGTAACTTTCAATTCAGGTACTGGTGCTTTAACTTGGGATTTAGGATCTTATGTTTTGTCAAGTGGTGGTAGTTTAACATTAGTTTACACAGTTACAGTTAATGTGTGTGGCGAGTTTGTAAATAAAGTGGAAGTGGTTAGTAGTTCGCAATCAGATACAGATTCTACGCCAAGCAATGGAGGTTAATTGATTCTTTTATGATAAAATGGTTTCGTTTAATTCGATAGTTTTCAATTCAATAGTTAAAGAAGTTAATAATGTATTCATATCAACTGTTTTGTTGATAAAAAGTAATTTTCAATAATGGCGTTAACGCAATAATAATCAGTTAGGTACGTTTATGTTGTTAACAATCACAAGTGAAGTTATTAACAATTAATTAAGGTTATTAACATTTTATTAACATTACGAAACTAGCTATCTATATTTGCTTTAGTAATAAGTGGAGAATTGAAAGGGTTTATTGGAGTAATCTTTTTTTTAGCAAATTTATTTAAGTAGCACGCTTTAAATGTTAAAATTACTTGTGAACTTACCGGAACTAATAAGTGGAGTAAGGTTTTTCTATGAGTATGGTTTTAATCATTTAAAGTTCGTTGTTTATGTAAATAAAAATTACGTTAATAATAAATAAATCAATTTTGACCAAGCTAAAAAAAGAATTGAATGCACTTTTAATAGCCTTTGTGTTATTAGTGTCATATCCGTTAGTAGCACAAACTACTTTTAGTGAGAGTGCTAACTCGTACAATTTAAATATTAATGGAGCCAAGGATGGAGGTCATGCCTGGGCCGATTATGATGGTGACGGCGATTTAGATGTTCTTGTTTTAATAAATAGCACCTCACAGCGTAATTATTTAATGCGTAACAATCGTATTGGTACAGGCACGCCCGATTTTACAAATGTTCAAAACACACTTGCTCCTGGAATGTTAAGTCAAAAAGCAGAAAGACAGGCTGTATGGGGCGACTTAAATAATGATGGACGGCCAGATTTTATAATGAATACAGATGCTAGTACAGGAACTTTAAAAGCGTTACAGATATTTATTCAAAACCCATCCGGAACCTTTGGAGATGGTATTGGAGGAACAGCCCCTATTACTGTAGGCAGAACTACAGACGCTACAATACAAATTGATCCTATAAATTCAGAAGGTGTTGGTGTTTTTGATTTTGAAGGCGATGGTGACTTAGATATCTTTTTTGATAATCATAGTTTTGGAATTGAATTGCTTAGAAATAATTATATCAATCATACTACGCATACTACAGTAAATCCTGCTCCGGCATCCTTGTTCACTCATATTACAACAGGTAATGGAGCTGGTGTAACTGAATTCGGACTTAATCAATTTGCAACAGACGGTGATTATGGAACGGCTGCGGATGTGAATGATGACGGTTGGGTAGATATTTTTATGCGTAAGCGGGGTGAAAATGACTTCTTTTTAAATCAAGGTGGAACTTTTAATAATGGTGCTGATTTAGCTCAAGCTGAAAATGCAAATAAAGGAGGAAATGGCTTATGGGATTTAGATAACGATGGTGATTTAGATGCGGTTTGGACAGAAAACGGTACAACTCAAATTTTTAGAAATGATGGTGGTGTCTTTATACCTTTAGGTGCAGCAGTTTTTCCAGGATTACCACAACCTGCTAATACCAATGCATCATCTTCATCTGCTCGTATAGATGCCTTAGCAGGTGGAGATATTGACAATGATGGAGATATTGATATCATATTGGTTGGTAATTCTAGAAGTTATTTATATATCAATCAATTAAATAGTCCTACCCCTGTACCCGGAACAATTGGTAGTGGTAGTGCCATGAACTTTAATCTCGATGCTGCAACTTTTAATTCCAGTGCCGATGGTGAGGGCACTACAATGGTTGATGTTGATGATGATGGAGATTTAGATATTTATATAAATATCAATGGAGGTGCCAATCAATTATACATAAATAACCTTGCTGCAACAAATAGAAATAATCATCTTATTGTTGATGTCACTGAAGATAGAAATCCTGATGGTACAACGGGTGGGTTTTCTGGAAGAACAGCTATCGGTACAAATGTTTTAATTAAGGATTGTGATGGAAATATTATTAGTGGATTACGCCAAGTTAATGGTGTTTTTGGACATGGAACCCAACAATCTCCATTAGTTCATTTTGGGTTACCACTTGGAGAGGGTCAACCCTATTTAATTGAAGTACATTATCCAAACCTTTATAATAATGCAGCTGGTGCAATTACAAGATTAATAGCCACGGCAGTAGCACAACCGAGTACAATTGTAGGTACAAATCATTACTCAATAACCACCACTGATGCAGAAACTTTACAAAATCCAAATGCTCCAATAGCAAACGATGATGTTGAAGCTGTAGCGTATGGAAACACCGTTTCTGTTCAAATCAGTTTGTTTGATAATGATTCTGAACCGGATGGGGATAGTTTTGCAATTGAAAGTATAACCCAGCCTACGATAGGATCTGTTGTAATAGATAACGCTGCCACTGGATTAGTTACCTATACTTATAGTGCTGCAACAGCGTTTCCGGGTACAACGTTTACATATACCATTTCAGATGCAACAGTAACAGTTTGTCCAGGTTCTGGTAAAAGTGATACTGCTACCGTTACGGTTTATGAGCCATGTGCAGATCCGTCTGGTTTAGATACTGATGGGGATGGTATCAATGATGTCTGTGATATAGACGATGATAACGATGGGATTTTGGATGTTATTGAAGATCAATGTGAAATTTCTTTAAGCCCCGGAACTCTTCCGTCAACGACTGATGTTACGGCCCATGGAACTTCCTTATATACGGACTATGGTTCGTATTGGACTTCTGCAGTTGGATCAATTAACCCAATAGAACCTGATAATGATTTTCATTTATTAGCATTTGAAATAGGAGGTAAGATTTATCCAACAGGCGTTCCTAATGCTAGATTACTCGATACAAATTCAAATGGATTCTATGATCAACTTGATACTGATGGAAATGGGTCTGGAGACGTTGCAATTGAAGAAACTACATTTACTGCGATATCACCTTTTACATCTATAGATAATGGGGTTCGATTGGAAGCAGCATTGGTTGACGGAAATGCAAGTTCCGCGGCTGGTCCATTATTGACAAGTGGAGGAGCACCTTTTAACCCTTACTTATCGGCAGGAACTAGAGGTTTAAATATGGCTTATGCCCTGGCGAATATTGGAAACACTTGGTTTTTTAATTTACAAGGAGTAGAACCTACAGCGTATAATGATGGTGAAATTGATATTCTAGTAACTCAAGTAGCTCAACCCGGTGGTTCAACTTATAATCGACTTTATGTATTAGATGTTAATGGAAACTATTTAGGAAATGGGGTAAATGTTAATTGGAACACCGTTTCTTCAATGGGTAATTATGTTGTTGACCAATATAGTGTTGGGGACAATCAAAACGGGACAAACGAGAAGAAGGGTATTCGATTTTCAGGAGTTGATTTGTCGGATTTTGGATTGACAGCTGCCGAAATAACAAGTGCAGCGGTGTTGCATTACGAAGTTTCTTCAAATGCAGATCCAAGTTTTATTGCCATAAATGATAAAAGCTTTTTGTCGGGTTGCACGAGTTTAGATAGTGATGGAGACGGACTCTCAAATTCTATTGATCTTGACTCAGATAACGACGGTATCCCTGATAACGTAGAAGCACAAACCACTTTGAGTTATACACCTCCAAGTGGAAATGATACTGATGGTAATGGTTTAGATGATGCATATGAAATTTCAGCAGGTTCTGGAGAAGGGCTTACGCCAGAAAATACTGACGGAACAGATAATCCGGATTATTTAGATTTAGATTCAGATAACGAAGGTGGGAGTGATACTACAGAAGCAGGAATTACCCTAGGATATGTTGATGCAGATGGAGATGGACTAGATGATAGAACTGACGCAACAAATGGGTATTCAGATCCAGGAGGAACGATAGACAATCCTTTAAATGCTCCCGTAATTCTTACGGATTCTGATGGCGATGCGAATTCAGGAGGGGATCTTGATTTTAGAGATGCAATTGATAATCGTCCAGATAATGATGGAGACGGCATCGCTGATGTTGACGATGTTGACGATGATAATGATGGTATTTTAGATACTGATGAAGGTTGTGGCAATTTATTAATTAACGGAAGTTTTGATGCCCAAGATTTTTCTAGTACTACAGAATTTCCTGGACCAAATACAGAGTCAGGAGGGACTTTTATCGGTCAAACTATTAATTCATATAGTTTATATGGATGGAATCAAGACCATAATTTAGATGGTTGGGTTAGTGGTGGAAGTTTTTCTTGGACTTCAGATGATTTTGCAGATTCTTATGACGGAAGTCAATATATTGATGTATTAGGAAATAATCAGCATTCAAGCGGAGTTAACAACACTATTTCACAAACTGTAGCCACTGAAGTTGGTCAATCGTATAACCTTTCTTTTTATTGGGGAGAAGATGTAGGTCACCCAGTGGGCGGTACAGTAACACTAGATGTTGATGTCACCGATTCAGGTGCAAATAGTTTGGAAAGTCAAACCCTAACCACTATTGCACAAGGTGAAATAGATGGCATAATCGGCCCAAAGAATTGGTACTATTATCAAGTATCTTTTGTGGCTACAACTACTGCTACCACAGTGTCGTTTCAGGCAACTCCACCAGCACCAAATACAAGTGCAGGTGCATCCTTAGACAATGTTCAATTGGTTAAAAATGGTGCCTGTCAAGATACAGATGGCGATGGTATTATTGATGCTTTTGATCTAGACTCAGATAATGATGGAATTTTTGATGCTGTTGAAGCAGGACATAATCAACCACATACCAATGGTGAGGTTAATGGGCCCGTAGGAGTAGATGGGTTACCTGATTCAGTACAAAATGATCCTTATGATGAACGTATCAATTATACCATTGCAGAAAGCACGGATGATTCTGATACCATACCAAATTATTTAGATTTAGATAGTGATGGAGATGGCATTCCAGATAATGTAGAGGCACAAACTACTATAGGTTATACAGCTCCAAGTGGCACAGTTGATGCAAATGGTGTATTTACAAATTATACCAATGGTTTAACCCCTACCAATACTGATGGAACTGACAATCCCGATTATTTAGATCTAGATTCTGATAATGAAGGAGGGACTGACACGTTAGAGGCAGGAATTACAATTGAGAACCTTGATGTAGATGGTGATGGTTTAGACAATGCAACTGACGCAACAAACGGGTATGCAGATCCAGGAGGAACTATAGATAATCCGTTAAGTTTTCCATTGACCTTACCTGACCTTGATAATGATGCATCCACTACGGGTGATGTTGATTTTAGAGATGCCGATGATAATAGAATAGATACAGATGGTGATGGGGTTGTTGACGCTGTTGATATTGACGATGATAATGACGGTATTTTAGATACGGAAGAATTTAATTGTGATATGCCTATTGTTGGTAATGCTACATCAGGTTCTGGTGCTTATCAAGACCAAATTTACCTATTTGATTTTTCAGGTCCAGATTTTAGTGATGGTCTAGACAATGGCGATACTATGCAATTTACTGTACATTCAAATTTAATTGTTACAGTAACTGTTTCGGATATTGTTAATCAAGTTTCTGCTTCCACAATGAGGCCAAAAGATTATGTTACTTGGACGGGTAATAAATTTCATCAATTATATAATACGCCAGGTTCAAACGAAGCACTGCACTTTATAGATCTTCCAGATACGGTAGAATTTAAGCTTACAGCAACAGCTGTTGATGCCTTAGGGAATAGTGTTCCTTTGAATTTAATTGGTATTGATGCAGAAGCAACACTCAATCCAGATGAAAATATTTCAGCTACAACTAATGGAACTGTTTGGGAATCTATAGAGCGTTTAGGATCTCCTAATATTGCAGGTTTAGGCACTGCAACAGTAAATTGGTTTAATAGTGTCAACGGAACTGATGTTCTTGTATCTAACAATGCTTCAGAAATTACATATAAAGTTTCATCATCTCTCTCAGGTGACCAAGCAGTAGGATTAGGTATTTTCTATAGATGCGATACTGATTTAGATGGTATATTTAATCACCTAGATTTAGATGCCGACAATGACGGCATACCTGATAATGTTGAGGCACAAACAACTTTAGGATATATACCTCCTAATCCAGATAGTCCAGCTACATATTCAACAAATAACGGACTAAATTCTGCCTATTTACCCGGGGGGCTCACTCCAACAAATACAGACGGTACAGATAATCCTGATTATTTAGACTTAGATTCAGATAATGAAGGTGCAAATGATACAACTGAAGCTGGAATTACGCTAGCGAATAATGATGCAGATGGAGATGGTTTAGACGATGCAACAGATGCAACAGCTGATTATTCTGATCCAGGAGGAACAATTGATAACCCGCTAACTGCACCTGTAATCTTACCAGATGAAGATGGTGACGCGGCCACTGGGGGTGATGTTGATTTTAGAGATTCATTTAATAGTGATTGTACAGATGTTTATGCTACAGCATTTTCATCGGGTAGAAATCAACTTTATACGCTATCTGGTACCACAATGACCTCTGTATTTACTACCCCGCAAAACGCAGGAGCCTTAGCGGTGAGTGCTAATGGGAATGTTTATTATGATAATGCTACATTTGGTTCAGCACCATTATATAGTTTTAACGGGGCAACACAAACTAATACAGGGGCAACGTTACCTGGATTAATCGTTGGAACTGCTGCCGATCCTGCTGGAAATGTATATTATGTTGATAGCTCTAGTCATTTACGTCGTGTAAATGTCGGAGTTCCTGGACCTGCTGCCGATTTAGGTGTGCTAGTATTTGACGGCGGTGATACTATTGGTCCATCACTGCAATATGGAGATATGGCCTTTGACGGTAACGGACGTTTGCTTTTATATTCATCAGTTGGAGGATCAGGAGCTTCATATTTATACGTAATCGACACCTCTACCTTAACAGCTAAAAATTTAGGAAATTTAGGCCCAAATGGAGCAGTTGGAGTAGCCTTTGATACGACTGGAAACTTAATTACAACGGCAAGTAATGGTACAGTTGTATATTCTATTGATTTTTCTTCTCCTTCATTAGCTGGAACAAATTTAGGTACCGTGAGTCCGAGTGTATATGATTTAGGTTCTTGTGCTTCACCAATGTTTAATCCTGATTTAGCAGCGGTTAAATCGGTTGAAAATATTACACGAAGTCAGAATCCGGCCACCTTAGTAAGGGCTGGAGATGTTTTAGAATACACTATCGTAGTAACCAACTCTGGAAATTTTACGACCAACAATGCTACATTAGTTGATGCAATTCCCACAGCAACAACTTATGTGGCAAACTCTACAACCTTAAACGGAAATGCCCTTACAGATATTGGTGGAGATATGCCCTTTGAGACTGTAAATACAATTAATTCAGCGTCACAACCAAGTGGAGTAGTTCTTGGCAACGGGGGAACAGCTACTGTGGTCTTTAGAGTGATTGTAGACAATAATATTTTATTGCCAGCATTTATTTCAAATACCGCTACCATAACATACCCAACTGTAAATGGAGGTGTTACTACAACACAAACTGAGGATTCAAATACAACTGATACTCCTACTTTAAATCAAGCAGATTTAGAATTAACTAAAACGGTCAATAACAGCAATCCTGATCAAGGAGATGACATCACTTTCTCAATTACTATTACAAATGACGGTCCATTATCAGCAACAGCCATTGAAGTGCAGGATATAATTCCCGTAGATTTTACATACACTCATATTCCTGCTAATTATACAGTAACTCAAGGAACGGTAACATATAATCCAGGTACGAGGGTAATAAATTGGAATGCAGGAGCTTACGTGTTAAATTCAGGCAGTTCAATAACGTTAACTTATACGCTAACGGTTGATGTTTGTGGTGAATTTAAGAATCAGGCAGAAATTATTAATAGTGATGTTTTAGATCCAGATTCAACACCAAATAATAATAAATAAAAAAATAATATTGAAAGAAGTAGTAATAAATATTATTCAGTTGTTTCATACTTATAGTCAAAACTATGCGTTAATGGGTGTTACTACCGTACCCCAAACCGAAAGTGTATTCAAAATGAAGAAGTTTAGAATAATATTTGTGACAATGTTATTGTTAGCATTTGGCAAAAGTTTTGCACAAAGTATTCAAGTAACCCCTGGAACTGATTTACCAACAGAAGTTATTGCTTGTGGAGATCAAGAGATCTTTAAGTTTAGAGTTTATGGCCCCACTGTTGCAGACGAAAAAATTGCAGTTCAGTTACCATCCGAGTCTGAATATATATCGCTAGTATCTCCAGCATCTGGAGTAAGTGTTGATGATACTGATTTAAAAAAGCCAATATTTAATATTGTATCTGCTTTAGCAAGCCCTTCAAATTTTATAGATATTGAATATTCAGTTCTAACAGGCTGTACGGTTGTATTAGATCCTGAACTTACACATACTTTGGTTAGTAATCCAGCAATAAATAAAACGGTTGATTATCCAACTGTTCAGTATTCTGTTCTTGAAGTAAATTCTAACATTGTTCCATCCTCGGCCTCACTTAACGTTAACGATACACAAAATTTTACATTTACCATTGGTAATGATCCTGTAAGTGCTAATGCTTATAGTAGTAATATCTATGCATATATAACACATAGTACCAATGTGGAGATTACCTATACGGGTACAGGAACTTTTATTTCGGGAAGTCCTTCGGGGGGAATGGTAACTAATATTATTGCATTAACTACTGCTGATATAGCAACCGTTGGAGATAATGATAATAAGTTTGAAAAAAATGAGAGTATTGATATTACAATTGCGGCCAAATTATTAGGTTGTCCAACTGGTGGTGGAGAAACAATTTCCTATCGAGCGGGTTATGGTGCATGTATTGCTGCTAGCAGTCCTTGTTTAACAGGAAACACATCTACTTCGGGTATTGCCTTAGCATCTGGTGCACCTGAGTTGTATACAGAGGTTGTTAAAAGAGCATGGCCAAGCCCAAGTAATTCAGATACTGCGGAATTCTTATTGAGAAATGATGGTACAGGTTCTGGAGATATTTATAATTTATCATTAGACTTAGGGTTCTCTAACGGTGGTGCTGTTTATACGCCGTCAGATTTTACAAGTTATTCATGGTCAAATTTTAGTGTTAATGGCAATACGGTTGCAAATAGTGGTGCACAAGGGAGTGAAACCAGTTTTCAGTTTGCAACAGATCCCGATGGAGCAGGAGTAGGGTTGGAAGATTTAGATGGTGATGGGGTTTTTGATGATTTACCTGTTGGTAATTCATTCACTTTAACCAATGAGCTGACTTATAATTATTTGGTTGACACAGCTAACGATACTGCTTGTGATCCAATGTACAGAGGTTACGCTATTGTAAGATGGGCTCATGAATATCAAGATCAATGTGGTGAAACGACCACGTTGGACGTGCCAATGAATAATAGTGAAAGTTGGAGACCATGGAGTTTTTATAATATGCAGCATTCATCGCTAATTGAGAACTCATCAACTGGAAGCTCAAATTTAGTTGCAGGAAGTACTTTCGACTTTCAAATAGAGCAACGGAGTAATGCAAGTATATCTACTTTAAATATTGCAGGATTATATTGGGAAGTACATTATACGATACCTGTGGGAATTATTCCAAATGGAAATGGAACATGGGGTGGACAACCATTTAATTTAGTAAGTTTTAATGTGGGTACAGGATTAGCTATTTATGCTTCAAATTCAGCTCCCACTAATTATCGAAATAACCTAGCCTATGATCCAATAATACCCTTACTAGTTGATCCTGCTTGTGCTGGAAGTTTTATAGGTAGTATCGATTATGAGTACCATTTAAAAGGTGACGCTACTTATGAACCAATAGATTTATGTGGTGCCGGACCAACATTTACAGTAAGTTGTGGGTCTCCTGGGCCTTCAGTTTGTGTGTCAAATTTTTCTTTAGATAGAACTACTTTTGGATTTACAGATAATACAGAGACTACTTCTGTAACTGCAGCAACTGCCGGAATAAGAACGGATCATATTTTAGAAGGAGATATGGTACGTTGGCATTTAGAAGTAGATGTAAGTGAAAATAACTTAACTTCTTTAAAGGCATTATTAGAATATGATACTAATGATTGGTTTGGTACCCAAGGAGATGGAGGTATTAAGGCGTTAAGTATAGAATATCAGCCAGCGGGTGGCGGTGCGTCTATCGTTTCAACCAATTTGAGTCAGTACAGTTATACGGAAGATAACGGAGGTAAAACCAATCACGAGATAGACTTACGTGGAGGTGACTTTATTTTAACAAATCCAAGTATTGGAGCTAGATATATTATTGACGTAGATTTAAAAGTTTCTGAAGATGCGTCATTTACTGATACATCATTTGAATCATTAACTGGTATTTTAGCATCTTCACCTGTAATTTCTCTAGGAAATACAACAGAGCATACCTGTAATTTTTTGACGGAAGAATTAGGAATGTTAGAATACTATGATACCTTAAGAACAGATTTAAGACAACAGAGTACTACTTTTGACGGTTGTGATGTTATTGATACTGGAGCACGCTTTTCTGTTGCTAGATTTTCGAAAATTGGCGATTTATTCCCAAATGAGTTTAGAAATATTGCTCATTTAAAACAAGTAGATATTTTGGTGCCTGTTGGTGTAGATTATGTTCCTGGTAGTTCTCTTCAAAATACGTATCCTAATCAAACAAATCAACCCATAACCGACCCGATTATCACGTATAACTTTGAACCAGGTTTTAATAAATATTCATGGATTAATCCAGGTACCTGGACAAGAGGAAAAGCTACGGTAAGTTGGGGAATCAAAGAAGTTAAGTTTCAGGTAGTGCCAAATTGTAATGTAAGCAATTGGTCGTATTCTGGAGAAAGGTTTGGGATATCAATATTACCAACTTCTGAAATGGAATATTTTAGAAATGTAACCAATCCAGGTAGAATAGTAAATCCTACTCGAAAAGATATACCTAGACCAACTCAATATATTCCATTAAGTTATACTTTAAGTTCAGCGACTCCTACGGTTTCCACAGAAACAAATGCTGCAATTTGGGATGTTCATATAAACAATACAAGTTCAGGTGGAGGTATTTTAAATAATACTTGGTTGGCCATCGATGTGCCAAATAATAATATAGTACCAACATTATGGATCGGTGCTACGCAAATCCCTTTGACGGGTTATGGTACTGGAAAATATTGGGCTCAAATAGGTTTTGTTTCCGCTGTAGGTCTTAATTTAGAAATAAGATCTGATAATTTTACAGTGTGTGATACGGATACGTTTGATGTTACTGTAGGTCAAAATTGTGCCAACTACCCTACAGATCCTGATACAGGATATCCGGTAACTGGTGGGTCAGGTAATTATATTTGTAATACAGAAACAATTCCATTAACATTAACAACGCAAGAACCATCAATAAATGTAAGTACAACATTGGGTATTCCGCCAGCTACATATGATTTTTGTAGCGTTGTACCTTACGAGGTGTCAGTAAATAATGCAGCTAATGGGTATGCTTATGCATTATCAGCTGAAATTAGATTCCCTATAGGGATGACTTTAGATAATACTACTGGAATATTAAATTATAATGGAACTGCATATACAGTAGACCCTGCTCAAGTAAGTCATAATGTAGCAACAAATACGTATACAGTTGATATTTCTGGAATAACATCACCAATTAGCGGAACGAATGGACTACCAGGAGTATCTGCAGTTGCATCAAACGAGTTTGAATTGACTTTTGACACTAGTTTTGATTGTGATTATGTTTCAGGTAGTAAAATAGGAACTCAAATGAACGGAGAGTCTTCATGTGGAGATCCAATTGACCCTTCTCAAGGTCAGAGCGAAATAAAAACAAATCCAGTAAATGTAACACAAGTTCCTTCAAACATTCAATATGCAATGACGGTAACTTCTGATGATAATACCTTACAAGCATGTAGTCAAACAGAAGTAATTGATGTTGAAATAATAAATCAAGGGGTAACAACTGATGGTAGCATTGAATCTATTGTAGCCACTATTGATGAAGCTTTTAATTATGTTTCGGGTTCATTTGTCGCAGGAATTAACAGCCCTGCAGGAGCACCAGCAGTAACAGTTAATGTTGTTACAGGCAAACGTGAATTAATTTGGACTATGCCAAATGGAATTGCTTCAGGCTCTTCAATTTCTTTTTCTTTTGAAGTTGAGGTGGTTTCTCCAGGTGATGTGTCTTGTACCAATTATGATTTAAATGTATCAACTAGAGTTCAACAATCTATTGACTGTTCAGCAACTGGAGGGGCAACTTGTCCAGCAATTAATAGTATTACTTCGCAAGAAGACGAGCCACTTACAGTTGAAAAAAGCACCTTGTCGATCTCATCAACCACAGTAAATTCTACAGTTAATGGTGGTAATTTAGACATTACTGCTGGCTTTAGTTTGGAAAACACTTCATTGATTGATTTAGCTTCAGGTACTGTCGTTTCGGCATATGATGATGTAAATAACAATGGCTCATATGATGCTTCTGACGTACTATTAGGATCCAAAACGGTAGCCATGGCTATTGCCGCTGGTAATACAATTAATGATACTATTGATTTTTCAGTGGCCATTGCAAGAGGTTGTAATGTGTTGCTGGTAGTTAATACATCCAACAACAATTGTATTTGTGATATTGCCGAAATAGCTACGGTCTGTAATTCAGATTTAAATCTCTCAAAAGTTACAAATAATTCAAACCCAAATCAAGGGGACAATATTATATTTACCTTAACCGTTACCAATAATGGTACTTCGGTACCAACAAACATTGTGGTTAAGGATATTATTCCAACGGATTTTACATATAACCATCCAAATTATACAACAACCCAAGGTTCAGCTACTTTCAGTGCTTTACGTGAGTTTGTTTGGGATTTAGGTGGATTTGCATTACCAATAGGAGATTCAATTAGCTTGACTTATAGTGTTATCGTAGACAATTGCGGTGAGTTTATTAACCAGGCAGAAATAACAAATAGTTCGTTAAATGACCCCGATTCAACCCCAAACAATGGTAATTAAAGAAATGACCATGAAAAATTTTAATCAAGTAACCATAACCAAAATGAATAGATTCAAAAAATCTATATCCTTATTATTTTTAATGGGGCTTTTTGCGTTTAGTGTTAATGCTCAAACTTATTCTACTGCTATTAGTGTTGTGGAAACGTCTGGAAATACATCAGTCTCCGAAGCAGGTACTGTCCTAAATTTTAGGGCTGAAGTTTTCAATAATGGAGATACTGATTTGAACCCTACCACGTATAGCAGTGTTATGTTTCCTCATGCTGGAACCTTGGCTTTGACTGGTCCATCGGAAAGCGGAGTAACAAATGGTATACTTGAAGTGGGAGAAACATGGGTTTTTACATCTAGTTATACGATTACAGCTGGAGATATTTCAAGTCCTCCCGCTCTTTTACAAAATCAATTCCGTATACAATATTCAGAAACAGGAGCTACAACTTATTTAAGCCTTAGAACAATTAATATTGCAGAAGATGATTATGATGAGGTTACGATAACGGTAAAAAGTACGGTAGTTGCTCCGGTAAGTAACGGAGATATAGCGGAGTGTAATTCAGGTCAAACATTGGATGCTAATGATGCATTAGTGTCCACAACTAATGTTACTTGGTTTGATGCAATAGCAGGTGGAAGTAGCGTTGCTAGTCCCACCCAAACAGGTGCAGGTAGTTCAACTTATTATGCAGAAAGAATTGACCCAACTTCAAGTTGTGCTAGTGCGACGAGAACACCAGTTACGTTAACAATAAATGCATTGCCAACAGCAACTATTTCTTATGGAGGAAGCCCTTATTGTGCTAACGGTTCGGCTAATGTAACTCAGACAGGTCAAACTGGAGGAACGTATAGTTCAACTACAGGACTTGTTATTGATAGTAGTACAGGTCAAATTAATTTAGAGACAAGTGCTCAAGGAACCTACACCGTAACTTATGGTTTTAGTGATGGTACTTGTAGTGATACAACAACAACTAGTGTAAGAATTGACCCATTAGAAAATGCTACTTTTAGCTATGCAGGTTCACCATATTGTCAAGATGATGTAGATCCAACACCGACTATTACAGGTGTTTCAGGAGGAACCTTTACAAGTAGCCCAGCTGGGTTGTCATTAAATGCAAGTACAGGTGCTATCGATTTAAGTACTTCTTCAGCTAATACATATACAATTACTTATACTACGCCGGGAACTTGTTCAAATAGTTCAGCTCAAAGTGTAACGATTAATGCTACCCCAGCGGTACCAACATTAAGTAGTACAGCAGCAAGTTGTTCAGCAGCAGAGTTGACTACGATAACAAATTACAATGCAAGTTTAACGTATACCTTTAGTCCAGCAGGACCAAGTGTAAATGCAAGTGGAGAAGTAACAGGAGCTACAGCAGGTACAGCTTATACGGTATCAGCAGGAAATACGGATTGTACATCTTCAACGGCAAGCTTTACCAATGATGTAATGTTGATTACCCCAGCGGTACCAACATTAAGTAGTACAGCAGCAAGTTGTTCAGCAGCAGAGTTGACTACGATAACAAATTACAATGCAAGTTTAACGTATACCTTTAGTCCAGCAGGACCAAGTGTAAATGCAAGTGGAGAAGTAACAGGAGCTACAGCAGGTACAGCTTATACGGTATCAGCAGGAAATACGGATTGTACATCTTCAACGGCAAGCTTTACCAATGATGTAATGTTGATTACCCCAGCGGTACCAACATTAAGTAGTACAGCAGCAAGTTGTTCAGCAGCAGAGTTGACTACGATAACAAATTACAATGCAAGTTTAACGTATACCTTTAGTCCAGCAGGACCAAGTGTAAATGCAAGTGGAGAAGTAACAGGAGCCACAGCAGGTACAGCTTATACGGTATCAGCAGGAAATACAGATTGTACATCTACAACGGCAAGTTTTACCAATGATGTTATATTACCAACAGCGACGATTGCGGTAGACAGTTCAAATGATCCAACCGTATGTTCAGGAACAGACGGTAGTATTGTATTATCAGGCTTAGCGATTAGTACAAGTTATACGGTAAGTTATGTATTGAATGGAGCAGCAGCCACAACAGCAACACTTAGTAGTGATGCTTCAGGTGAGTTGACCATCGGAAGTTTAGGACAAGGAGCATATACGGCAATCAATGTAGAAAGTGCAGGTTGTACCAGTAATAGTTTAAGTACAAGTTTAAGCGATCCAGCTACGGCAGTCATTGTCTTAGACAGTTCAAATGATCCAACCGTATGTTCAGGAACAGACGGTAGTATTGTATTATCAGGCTTAGCGATTAGTACAAGTTATACGGTAAGTTATGTAT
>NZ_QRGD01000008.1 GCF_003449015.1 Aureibaculum luteum
CCATTTGTACCAGCATCACCTTTTTCACCTTGGATACCTTGAGCACCTGTTGCACCATTAATTCCATTCGTTCCGTCAGTACCATTTGTACCAGCACCACCTTGAGCACCGTCAATGCCATCAATTCCATTTGCACCGTTAGTTCCGTCAGCACCATTTGCACCCGTATCACCTTTTTCACCTTGGATACCTTGAGCACCTGTTGCACCGTCTACACCATTAATTCCATTAGTTCCGTCAGTACCATTTGCACCAGTATCACCTTGTTCACCTTTATCACCTTTAGTACCATTCGTTCCGTCAGTACCATTTGTACCAGCACCACCTTGAGCACCGTCAATGCCATCAATTCCATTTGCACCGTTAGTTCCGTCAGCACCATTTGCACCCGTATCACCTTTTTCACCTTGGATACCTTGAGCACCTGTTGCACCGTCTACACCATTAATTCCATTAGTTCCGTCAGTACCATTTGCACCAGTATCACCTTGTTCACCTTTATCACCTTTAGTACCATTCGTTCCGTCAGTACCATTTGTACCAGCATCACCTTGAGCACCGTCAATGCCATCAATTCCATTTGCACCGTTAGTTCCGTCAGCACCATTTGCACCCGTATCACCTTTTTCACCTTTTTCACCTTGGATACCTTGAGCACCTGTTGCACCGTCGGCACCATTCGTTCCGTCAGTCCCATTTGTACCAGCATCACCCTGTTCACCTTTATCTCCTTTAGTACCATTCGTTCCGTCAATACCATTTGTACCAGTATCACCTGTTAAACCTTGAATACCTTGAGCACCTGTTGCACCATCGATACCATTTGCACCCGTATCACCTTTTTCACCTTTATCTCCTTTAGTACCATTAGTTCCGTCAGTACCATTTGTACCAGCATCACCTTTTTCACCTTGGATACCTTGAGCACCTGATGCACCGTCTACACCGTTAATTCCATTCGTTCCGTCAGTACCATTTGTACCAGCATCACCCTGTTCACCTTTATCTCCTTTAGTACCATTAGTTCCGTCAGCACCATTTGTTCCATCAATACCGTTAATTCCGTCGATACCATTTGTACCAGCATCACCTTGTTCACCTTTAGTACCATTCGTTCCGTCAGTACCATTTGCACCAGTATCACCTGTTAAACCTTGAGCACCCGTTGCACCGTCAGCACCATTTATACCAGCATCACCTTGTTCACCTTTATCTCCTTTAGTACCATTTGCACCAGTGTCACCTTTTTCACCTTGAGCACCCGTTACACCGTTAGTACCGTTTGTTCCGTTTGTACCATCAGTTCCTTCTAAAGAAGTTAACCATGCAGCTTCAGTTCCTGAAAAACCATTAGCTATAGCTACTTGATACGCTGAATCTCCATCATCACCCTTATCACCTTTTTCTCCTTTTAATAGGATTGGTGTTAAATCAATTTGTTCAGTACCACCATTTTCTAATGTTAATGTAATAGTGTTGGTTGTGTTATCTAAACTAAAATCCGATATTTTTTGATTGTCTGTATTGTCTAAGTAATTACTTAAATCGACCGTACCACCATCTTCTAAAGTTAAGATGTTGTTATCAATACTTAATTTTTGATCATCAGAACTAGAACTAGCAATATCTACAGTTTGTGTATTCCCATTTTCTAATGTAATGGTAAGCATAGAACCAGCTAAACTAAAATCAGATATTTTTTGATTGTCTGTATTGTCTAAGTAATTACTTAAATTGACAGTACCACCATCTTCCAACGTTAAGATGTTGTTATCAATACTTAATTTTTGATCATCAGAACTAGAACTAGCAATGTCTACAGTTTGTGTATTACCATTTTCTAATGTAATGGTAAGCATAGAACCAGCTAAACTAAAATCCGATATTTTTTGATTGTCTGTATTGTCTAAGTAATTACTTAAATCAACCGTACCACCATCTTCCAACGTTAAAATGTTGTTATCAATACTTAATTTTTGATCATCAGAACTAGAACTAGCAATGTCTACAGTTTGTGTATTACCATTTTCTAATGTAATGGTAAGCATAGAACCAGCTAAACTAAAATCCGATATTTTTTGATTGTCTGTATTGTCTAAGTAATTACTTAAATCGACCATACCACCATCTTCTAAAGTTAAGATGTTATTGTTGATACTTAATTTTTGATCGTCTGTATTTATGAATTTTGATAAATCTACCGTACCACCATCTACTAAACTAAGGATGTTGGTATTTGAATCAAAGCTTAATTTTTGATTATCAGTACCTGTATCACATAAATTGGTCCAGATTGTGGAGTATTGAAAAACACATTTTTCATCAGTATTGTAAACTAATGCTCCATTTAAGGGAGTCATATTGTTCATCTCAATGTTGGTTATTCTTGTCAAAACAAATGCTTTGTTAGAGCTCTCTAGCTCCAATAAAGAAGAAGAGTCTATAGTATTTGGGTTTTCTCCTATTTTAACCTGACCGTAGACAGCAGATGAAACTAGAAGAAGGAATAAAAATTTAAATATTTTCATAGCAGGGGTATTTACTTTTTTTATCTTTTTTAAATTGAAATTATTATGCATGCATAACTGTTAATTAATGATGTAACAACTTCAATGGTGTTCTTCCCCAATAAAAGCTATTGTTTTTTTTGTAAAATAATTGGAAATGAAAAAGTTAGACTATCAATAAAACAGATTTATACAGCTGTTTTTATCAATTTGGTTAACTTAGCATCAAATAATTAGTAATAACTCCCTAAAACCTAAAAATGATGAAAGATTTTAAAATCAGAAATTATTTTATTACTTAAGATAAAATTTTGGGTTATTCGTAAAAGGTTAGTAATTTCATAGTTCCACTTATGTTGTATTGGGAAAACGGCGAAATTTCAATAATATTATGCGTGCATATTATTTACACAGGTTAATTATGGGAGGTATTATACTTATTTTAATGTTTTTTAAGTAATTGAGCATATGCTTTCAACCAAAACATTTCTTTTAAAAAAGGAATAAGTGAAGGGTAAGGTATTTTAAAGTTGTTATGGTTTTTTCTGGCAATCTTATTCATTATTCTCCAATGATTTAAGATTGTTTTTAGAGACACAAAATAGTTAGATTTATCAGTGTCATAAATATGGGTAGGTTCCGCAATTACACCGTTAAGTTCAAGTATTTTAAAATCTTTCGCTTTTTTTAGTTTATCTAATGTTTTAAATTTTATATCGAAACGACCATAGTTGAAATCGGGTATATTTGCAGTTAATTTATCTAAAAATTGCTCTAATTCATTATCAATTAAATGATTCCCATTAACAAATTGAGTTCCTTTAGAATGGTTTCCTATAACCGTTAGCCTTATAATTTCTCCTCTATTAGGAATAGTATTAAGTTTGTTTTTATGTAAATTCTGAAATAACTTATAGTATAAAAAGGCACGATTATCAATTAAAATTAATTGAGATAAGTTATCTACACCATTACCAGTAACAGTAATAAATTTCTTTAATGTAATAGAAGTAATTTTACCTTTGTTTTCTCCTGGAATTTTATAATAAAACAAGCCACATTCTTCAGTAAATGCTGCATATTCTTGTAAAATAATGTCTATTGATATTTCTTTAAGATAATTTTCTAAATCAGTTATGGTGTCAATTTTTTTAACCAAAAAACCTCTAAAACCAATATCTGGCTTAGCTATTAAGGGAAAAATTATTTGTGCTTTTTTTAAAGAATCTAAAACTGAATTAAATTCAGTAGTTGGAGAAATTAGTAAGGATTTAGGGATATAAGCTTCAGGTAATAAACCAAGGGTTTTATATTTAGATTCAGTACCCATCCCCGAATATTTAATAGCTGGATTTACTGCTAAAAAAAAAGTTAAACTTCTGGCTAAAATTGATTTATATAAGAAATAGGGGATAAGGGGAACATAGAATAGATAGGTAGGCCAATGTTCGGAATGAAAAATTTTTGTTAATAAAATTCTAGCTCTTATCATTCGCTTCATCCTTGTCAAAAATAAATCTTGAAATTTTCATTAAGCCATATGCAGTTGACAAAATTGCAACTAACCCTAAGGCTAACCCTAAAATCAAAAATATATAATTACCATCTTTTTTCAAAGCTTTAAACCCAATTGTAATAACTACTGGGGCAATAAAAAACAGCGGAAAGGCTATGCCTAAAAATTTTAATGCACCAAATAATGTGGGTTTATTCTTTTTCAAGGAGATAATTATTTATGGCATTTCTAACATTACCATATTTTTTAATGAGTGTTTCTGCTAAAGGTCTTTCAATATTAAGTTCTTTCATTAACATTTTATGACCTCTATCTACTAGTTTATTGTTAGAAAGCTGCATGTCAATCATTTTGTTACCTTTTACTTTTCCTAACTGAATCATAATGGTAGTTGTAATCATGTTTAGCACCATCTTTTGAGCCGTACCGGCCTTCATTCGTGAGCTACCTGTAACAAATTCAGGCCCTACAACTACAACAATAGGATATTTTGCAGTTAATGCTAATGGACTTGCATCATTACAAGTAATACAACCTGTAATAATTCCTTTTTCATTACATTTTTCTAAGGCAGAAATAACATAAGGTGTTGTACCTGATGCTGCAATACCTACTACAACATCTTTATCTGAAATATCATAGTCTTGTAAGTCTTTCCAGCCTTGCGTTTTAGAATCTTCCGCATTTTCAACTGCTTTTCTAATAGCAATATCGCCACCTGCAATTAAACCAATTACAAGATCAAAAGGAACACCAAAAGTTGGAGGACATTCAGAGGCATCTAAAACACCTAATCGACCACTTGTGCCTGCTCCAATATAAAACAAACGTCCACCATCTCTCAATTTAGGAACAGCTGGTGTAACTAAATTTTCTATTTGCGGAATTGCTTTTTCTACAGCTTGAGCTACTGTTTTATCTTCATTATTTATATTGGTTAACAATTCATTAATACTCATCTTGTCAAGATGAGTATAATTAGAGTCTTGTTCGGTGGTTTTAGTAAAGTTCATTTTATTATTGTGGTTAGTACTTAAAATTCAAAAATACATTATTTTTTATTCAACTTACTGAATTTCGTATGTGAATTCATCTACTTCTGATAATCTGAAATAGCCTAATGGATAATTTTCTTTGTTTGTTGTATTAATACAGTTGCCTCTCACAGTAGCTGGTTGCGTTTCAAAAGGCCCTCCACCGCCATCACTTGTCTGTTGTAAAAGTATAAACATAAATTCATAATATCGCTCAGAAGTACCATAAGACCTTATTTTTATTTCGTTACCAACTTCTAAATCCTCATCAGAAAAGTAGGCAAATATCTCATTACCATTGACAAACTCATCTTTAAAAACTTCTAACGTAGGTAATGTGGGTATATCATTCGAAAATTCAAGAAGATAGTAATTGTCTTCATTTTCAGGATCTTGTGTATAGGCTTTAATTTCATAGTCTTCAGCTAAAAAACCACCAGTTTGGCTTTGCTCAATGCGTGTTATTGGACTAACAGATTTTAAGGTTTCTGAGGCAATATAGGTTTCGCTATTATAAACTATTGTTAATTGGTATGTTTCATCAATAACAGGGCTAAATGTATTATTTGTATAATACCCAGAATCACCTTCTTCGGCAAATACAAATTCAGTATTTTGTGAATTGGTTATTTTAACTTCAGCATTATTAGCAGGAGGAATAATTGTATCGAAATAGGGAGCAGAAAGGCTTAACTTAATCAATTGTGAACTACCGGAAGTTCCTTTTAGCCAGTTGATTGAGGCGTCAATAATCAGTCTTGGTTCTGATTGAGGTAAATCTACATCAATAACATCTTCACAAGATATAAAACCAATCAACACAATAAAAAACAATATTTTTTTCATAATCTTCTTAAAATCTAAAATT
Organism: Aureibaculum luteum; assembly: GCF_003449015.1. Classification (GTDB taxonomy): domain Bacteria; phylum Bacteroidota; class Bacteroidia; order Flavobacteriales; family Flavobacteriaceae; genus Aureibaculum; species Aureibaculum luteum. The sequence goes on from NZ_QRGD01000008.1 coordinate 5,926, forward strand.
ATAAGATATAGAAGGAACTATACCGAAAATGGATAATCGTGTGGCTTCGTTAACCCCAGTTTCATTATTAGTACTAAAATTTATGGAAGCGGCATTTTTTCTATTGTAAATATTATAAAGACCAAAAACCCATTCGCTTTGCCACCCTTTGTTCTTATTTGGCTTTGGTACATAATTCGCTGAAATATCTAAGCGATGATACGATGGTAATCTAAATTCATTTCTAGCTGTAAAACTAGGAATAGTAACACCATTATATTGATATTGCGAATTAGGGAAGGTAGTGGGTTGACCCGTTTGAAATAAAAAATTAGAGCTAAAGGTCCATTTTTTATTCAACTCATAACTTCCGGTTAAAGAAATATCATGGGTTTTGTCATATCCTGTTTTATACCAATTGCCATTATTTATACCAATTTCTGAAACTGTTCTTCCTGGAGTTTTTTGTTCAGATCGAGATAAGGTGTAAGCCAACCAACCTTTAAATTTTCCTTGATTTTTTCTCAATAAAAATTCTAAACCATAAGCTCTTGCTTCACCATTAAGTATAACTTGCTCAATAGCATTGTTCGCAATTAAATCTGCTCCATCAACATAATCAATACGGTTTTTAATATCCTTAAAAAAACTTTCCACTTCAACCGAATATTTATCATCATTAATACTTTTAAAGTATCCAATAGCGTATTGATTTAGCAATTGAGGTTTTATGTATTTACCGCTAGGAGCCCAAACATCTAAAGGCGTTGGTGAGCTGGTATTAGATAGTAAATGCAAATACTGACTCATTTTGTTATAACTCAACTTTACGGATGAGACATCATTTAGTTGATAAGCTAATGAGAATCGAGGTTCTAAATTACCAAATGATTTTATGGTTTCACTTCTTTTTAGTGATTGCGTTCCGATGGGTTCCGCTTTCTCATAAATCTGAAGGGCTTCGTTAAAAATAATAGGATTATCATTTTCATAAATATTTAATTCGTCCTGCCCTAAGCGAATAAAGGAACTGTATCTCAATCCATATGATAGGGCTAACTTATCAGTTAGCTGATGTTCAGCATCAATGTATAATGCATTTTCAAAAGCATATTTGTCTATTAACTTAAAACGATTAATACCTGAAGTTGGCGTTGACGGTTCAATTTCGCCAGGATTGAATTTGTAATAAATACTATTTAAACCATATTCTAATTTAAATGTATTACTCAAATAGTGTTTAAAATCATATTTAACATTAAAGTTTTGGATACCTGAATTCCAATTGAATTCTACTAAATTTAATTTTAACCCATAATAGTAATCCGAATAAATCAATGAAACATTAGAAAATAATTTATCTGAAAATAGATGATTCCATCTAAAATTTACGACGGTATTTCCATAGGTATTTTGGAAGCTATCAGAAATACTAAAAACATCTCTACCAAAATAGCCAGATAAATATATATTATTATTTGGGTTTAATTTATAACTTAATTTAGTGTTTAAATCATAAAAATAAGCCACATTGTCAAGATCAAAAAGGGGTAAAAATAAATGAGCATACGAACCCCTACCACCGAGTAAAAAAGATCCTTTGTCCTTTTTTAATGGGCCTTCTAACAGTAACCTACTTGAAACAATGCCTATACCGCCATTGGCATGAAATGTTTTACTATTCCCTTCTTTTTGATAGATATCTAAAACGGAAGAGACTCTACCACCATATCTAGCAGGTATACCTCCTTTATATAATTTTAAATCTTTTATAGCGTCGGGATTAAAAACGGAGAAGAAACCAAATAAATGTGATGAGTTATATATTGTTGCTTCATCTAATAAAATTAAATTTTGATCTGCAGCACCACCACGGACATTGAACCCAGATGATCCTTCACCAGCATTAGTAACTCCGGGTAATAATGTAATAGATTTTATAACATCAACTTCTCCTAGTACCACAGGCATTTGCTTTATTGTAGCGGAAGTTAGTGCATTAACACTCATTTGCGGTTTTCTGATATTGAGTTTTTCGACATTTTCTTTTATGATAACTTCATCTAGTGCTTCTGTAGTTTCTTCTAAATTAAAGTTTTTAGAAATATCATTTTCTAAAATGATACTCGTTTCAATATCTTTAAAACCTATATAGCTTATGAGCACATTATATGTTCCTTCTGGTAATGTTATAGAGTAGAACCCATATTCATTCGTAGTGGTACCAGTTTGTAACTCGGGAAAAACAATTGAGACTCCGATAAGCGTTTCATTACTGGATTTTTCTGAAATAGTTCCACTTAATGTGAATTTTTCTTGAGAGAAAAGGTGAGTCCCATAAAATAAAAGAAATAGGAGTGAAGTTAGTTTTAGTTTGCTCAAATTATCAAATTTTCAAGTAAAAATATTAAAAAAAGCCGCTTGAAAGCCGCTTTTAACTTTTATTTAATATAATATTAAATTTTAATAAATAGAATTTATACAATTGATTTGGCTTATTACTTCTTTATTATGCCTTAAAATTGATCTAAATTTTATTCATTAAAGATAGCATCTGAAGTTATTTTTTTATCGTTTAAAAAATCATAAAGCGTTAATTTTCTTAAGATGTAATAATCTACCCAAAATTTCTGTAAAGAATTTAAATATTGAACGGCAGCTTTGTCTTTTTCTTCTTGTGCTAAATTTAAATCAGTAATTGATATTTTTCCTAAAATATATCTTTTTTTCGTGATGTCATATCTTTTATTTCCTATTTCTTGAGCTTTCTCAGAGGTTAATAGAAATTCTCTTTGATTGGACCAATTCAGCGTATGCAAATAAATTTCTTGTTCAAAAGCTTGTTTTTCCTGCTCTATATTATTATTGAGTAAGTCTAAATTAGCTTCTGCCATTTTACGTCTCGATTTTGAAACGCCCCAATCAAAAATGGGTAGTCCAACAGATAAAGAAAAATACTGTTGTTTATTGTAATTTTGATACAGCTCATCAAATACATCACCTTGTTGAGAAATTCCGAAATTAGCATTCAAACCAAGCGTTAATTTGTTACTACCTTTAACTCTTGCCAATTCCTTTTCTGACTCTAAACGTCTTCTTCTAAATTCAATTACAGCTTTTCTGTTGTTTTGAGCTTCTGCCATTGCTTTTTCAACATCAACAGTAAAAAGTGATAATTTATTTGGTATTTCTAATAGAATATTTTCGGAATCTAGCTCTAAATAACGGGCAAAATCTTGTGATGCCTTTTTTAACGAAATAGAAACTGTTGTAAGTTTATTTTTAGAATTTAAAAGAGCAAGTTCCATTTGTAACAGATCGTTTTCTGCAATTTTGCCCATTCTAAATCTACCTTTTGCAATTTGAAACAATGTATCTTGGTTAGATAAGTTTTTTTCTGCGATATCTAATTGTGTTTGAGCATTGAGAAGGTCAAAATAACGACTGCAAGTATTTAAAGAAATTTGCTCCATATTTTCAATAAAATCTCTCTTTGATTCCTCATATATAAGAGGTTCAATTTTTTTATTCCATTTAAAGGGATTGTAAAATATTGAATTTTGAGAATAACTTAAGGAAAACGGTACGACTGAATAACCCGTATTTTCGTTATTTCCATAAATATCAACTCTTTCTAGACTAGAGCCAACCGATAAGGTACCTCCTGTATAAGGAATATTTTGAGATAAAGATAAGTTACCTTCTATTCTGGATTGGTTTTGATTTACAAATATATCTTCACCTAGGTCATTCGTAATTCTTTTGGTATAATTAGAGAATTCAGGTAAGGTAGCACTTAATTCTAATTGAGGTAAAAAACTAGCTTTGTAATTTTTAAATCGCCAATAACTAGATTGATTTTTATTTAAGTTGGTTTTATAGTCTGGTGATTTTTGCCTAGCAATTTTTATAGCTTCGTTTAACGTTATCTTTTTCGATTGACTAAAAGTTATAAATGGGAAAGTAACTAAAAGTACGAGTAATATTTTTTTCATTTGAATAAAATTTAGCCAACCCCTTGGTTTTATTTATTTATGGTTGTTATTATTGTTTATTTCATATAGCTTCCTCTTTGCATATTAAATGATAAATACAGAAAGTAAAGTATTATTATACAAGGTGCTTATTCATCTCTAATAGCTTCAATGGGTCTCTTGTTAGCAGCTGCTCTAGCTGGTGCAATTCCAAAGACAATTCCAATAATTATTGCTACAAAAAATGATAATATTATTGAATTAATCGATAATATGGTTTCAATACCAGTTGCAAATTGAATTACATATGCTCCAATAATTCCTACAATAATTCCTATGATTCCACCACCAATGCTAATAAGAACAGATTCTGATAAAAATTGTAAAATCACATCTTCTTGAGTTGCCCCAATGGCTCTTATAATACCAATTTCTTTGGTTCTTTCTAACACTGAAGCCAGCATTATATTCATAATTCCAATACCTCCAATTAATAAAGAAATACCAGCAATTATACTTAACACAACATTAAAAATTTGTTTCGTTTTTTGCTGCTGTTTTAAAAGTTGTATGGGGATGGTAATTTCAAAATCCAACACATCATTATGCCTCCGTTTAATCATTCTACTTAAAACATCGGCTGTAGCTTGAAGTTCATTTGTGTTGTTTACTTGAACTGTTAATTTATCAATTTGATGATAATTTCCTCTAGGAAACCTTTTTTTAGGCCCAGTATTTTGATTTTGAAAATTGCTAATGTCTATATTGTCTGTAATAATTTTTCGGTCCCTATATCTAACTAAAAATGTTTTTATGGGTATATACACATCCTGATTTAAGTCTCTAATGCCTAAATTTTCTTGAGCTTTTTCTGAAATTAATTTATCTTCAATAATTCCTACAACTTGGAGCCAAACATTTTTTACCTTTATATTTTTACCGAGTGCACTTTCTCCGGTGAATAATTTTTTCTCTACTTTTTTACCAATAATACAAACAGAAAGGGCATTTGAAGTTTGATATTCTGAGAAGTTAGATCCAGTTTCAATATCAATGTTAGAAGCTTTGAAAAAAAGCGGGCTAACCCCAATAAGTTTTACCGAATTTTGTTTGCCATTATTAATTACATAGGTATCTAAAATAATTTCTGGGCTCACTAATTTTACCGAAGGAATGTTTTTCTGTATACTAAGGGCATCTAAAATATCTAGACCTTTAGAAAACCTTTTTGGTTCACTATTTTCACCTACCTCTTCATATTCATCGCTATTACTTGAATCTTCATTGTCAGGTAAAGGAGTAATAACAACATTGTTAACTCCCACTAACTCCAATTGAGCTAAGATTTCTTTTTCAGCTCCGTTACCTATTGCTAACATCGCTATTACTGCAGCTACACCAAAAATTATACCTAACGCCGTTAAAAAGGTTCTTACTTTGTTCGTGATTATTACGCGATAGGCTTCACTAAAATTGGCTTTTAATTTTTCTATAAAGATTTTATCTACCATTCTATTTTTGCAATAGCGTTATAGTATTGTCATCTGAATTTTCTGGCTTGTTTAAGTAAACAACATCATTTTCTTCCAGTCCTTTGGTAATAATAACCATTTCATTATTGGCTAACCCAAGTTCAACTTGCTTTTTGTTGATAGAATATCCTGATTTTACAAAAGTATAACTAATTGAATCTTTAGAGAAAATAGCCTCAAGAGGTACCATAAGTACATCTTCTTCTTCATGCGTTAGAATGCGATTAGATGTTGTCATTCCAGGTCTAATATTTTTATTTATCTCATTCAATTTTATTAAAACTTGAAATAATTTTATATCCGATCCTCTTTTGTTTTCACCTACATTAGCAACATCAGTCACAATACCATCTAGTTCTATATCGGGAAAAGCATCAAAACCAATTTTAACGACTAAATCTTTTTTTATTTTTCTAATATCGACTTCATTACTATACGTTTTGGATTCCATTTTAGTCAAATCTGGTAAACTAGCAATTGCAGGTTCCCATGGAGAGATGGTAGAACCAACTTTCTTTTTTGTACCATTCCAGTCCTTAACATAAGTAACCATCCCTTCATCTTCAGAATAAATAGTAAATTCCTTTTGTAAACTGTTTAATTCTTCAATTTTCTTTTTGATTTTGGAAACTTCAGTGCCAACTTCAATCATTTTGGCATTAGCTTGTCTTTTTTTGATCGAGTAATCTTCTTTCTTTTCTCTTAAATCTCTATCAAGTTTTTCAAGTTTTATCTCTAATTGTCTGATTATTGAAGGAGCCTCATAGATAGATTGCTTTGCTTCCAATTTAGCTTCTTCAATCTCAAATTGCAAATCTTTAATTCCGTTTCTTTCCTGTTTTAATGAAAGGGTAGTGTCCAACTGCTGCTGTGTATATTTAGATTGTGCATTTTCTAAATTTAATAAGGCGTCGTTAATTTTCCCATTAACCTCAGATGCATCTAGTTTACCTATATATCCACCTTTTTTAACGACAGTACCTTCAGCTACCAAATCTTGTATTTTTAGCTGATAGATATTATGTCGTCTGGCGTTTATAGGACCATTTATATCTTTCGAACTCGTAGATTGAGCTTCGCCAGATATAATTACTTCGTTTTTAAAAGTTCCTTTTTGTACTTTTGCTGTGAGCGATATATTTTCGTCATTTTCCTTTTGATAATAAAAATAACCTATTATTATAAGTATAACAATACCAGCTGCAATTGCAAGCTTTTTTTTATTCATGACATACGTGGGTTGATCGTTTTTTCAAAAATAGTAAAAAAGAAATTGAAGCAGTGAGATATTTCGTTAATATGCTCTTAAAATTGCTAAATGCTACTTATAAGGTCATTAAATATTTTGTCCGGTCTCATTGCTTCAGTTACTAAAGATTCTTTCGGAGCGTAATATCCATCAATGTTTACAGCTACACCTTGTATTTCGTTTAAGTGATTTACAATTTTACTTTCATTAGACTTTAATTCTTCTGCAACAGCCTTAAAATGCATTTGTAATTCAGCATCTTTAGTTTGAGAAGCAAGAGCCTGTGCCCAATATAAGGTTAAGTAAAATTGACTACCTCGGTTATCTAGTTCACCTACTTTACGTGAAGGGGTTTTACTTGTTTCCAATAACTTATCGGTAGCGTCATCTAATGTTTCCGCTAAAATTTTAGCTTTTTCATTATTATTTACATTTCCGTAATAATCTAAGGATACTGCTAATGCTAAGAATTCGCCTAAAGAATCCCATCTTAAATGGTTTTCTTTTAAAAATTGTTGCACGTGTTTTGGAGCAGAACCACCCGCCCCCGTTTCAAATAAACCACCACCATTCATTAAAGGAACGATAGATAGCATTTTAGCACTTGTACCTACTTCCAAAATAGGGAAAAGGTCCGTTAAATAATCACGGAGTACGTTACCACTAACAGAAATAGTATCCTCTCCGTTTTTTAATCTTTTTAGCGTGTATAATGTTGCCTCTTCTGGCGAAAGAATTTTAATTTCTAGTCCTGAGGTATCGTGGTTCGGTAAATATTGATTTACTTTTTTAATTAATTCAGCGTCGTGAGCTCTATTTTTATCCAACCAAAATACAGTTGGTATTTGAGTTGCTTTTGCTCTATCAACGGCAAGTTTAATCCAGTTTTGGATTGGAGCGTCTTTAGCTTGACACATACGCCAAATATCACCATGTTCTACATTGTGTTCTAATAAAACGTTTCCGTTTGTATCAATAACTTGAACCTTACCATCACTTTCTATTTCAAAAGTTTTATCATGAGAGCCATATTCTTCCGCTTTTTGAGCCATTAGACCTACATTTGGAACTGTACCCATAGTTGTTGGGTCAAATGCACCATTTTCTTTACAAAATTCTATAGTAGCTTCATAAATACCTGCATATGAACTATCAGGAATCACAGCTTTTGTATCTTGTTGTTTTCCATCAGCATTCCACATTTGTCCAGAAGTTCTAATCATTGCTGGCATGGATGCATCGATAATCACATCACTAGGAACATTTAAGTTTGTAATACCTTTCTCAGAATTGACCATTGCTAGAGCAGGTCCATTTTTTAAATCAGCTTCAATATCCGCCTCAATTTCTTTTCGAGTAGCCTCTGGTAATTCATCTAATTGAGATAGTAAATTTCCAAATCCATTATTAACATCAACTCCAATTTTATCTAAAACAGCGGCATGTTTCTCAAAAACATTTTTAAAGAAAACACGAACAGCATGACCAAAAATAATAGGATCAGAGACTTTCATCATTGTAGCCTTCATATGTAAAGAAAATAACACCCCTTTTTCTTTAGCATCTATTACTTGTTCTTCTAAAAATTCAATCAATGCTTTTTTACTCATTACAGTAGCATCAATAATTTCACCTTTTAGTAATTCTAAATTTTCTTTTAGAACGGTTGTTTTGCCTTGATTGTCTGTATGTAATATTTTTATAGATGTTGACTCTGGAAGCGTAACTGATTTTTCATTATGGAAAAAATCACCATGAGACATCGTTGCAACATGTGTTTTAGAACTAGAAGACCAAGCTCCCATAGAATGCGGATTTCTTTTGGCGTAATTCTTAACCGCTTTTGGAGCTCTTCTGTCAGAGTTTCCTTCACGTAATACTGGATTTACAGCACTACCTTTAATTTTTTCATAACGACTTTTGATACTCTTTTCTTCATCGTTCTGCGGCTCATCCGGATAGTTGGGTAGGGCATAACCCTTAGATTGTAATTCTTCAATTGCAGCCTTTAATTGCGGAATTGAAGCACTTACGTTTGGTAATTTAATTATGTTCGCTTCAGGTTTATTAACTAATACTGCTAATTCAGCCAATGCATCAACGACTTTTTGATCTTCTCTTAAAAAATCTGAAAAAGCCGCCAAAATTCTTGCAGCTAAAGAAATGTCTTTGGGTTCAATTGTAATACCCGAAGATTTAGTAAATGCTTGTACTATTGGTAAAAAAGAAGCCGTTGCTAATGCAGGAGCTTCGTCTGTTTTTGTATAGATAATAGATGCTGATTTTGACATGTACTCTTTTATATTAATTAATTTTTTTTGATTTAGCGAAAGCAAATCTACACATAAAAGCATAAAATTCTATATGATTTAAGAATTTGTTAGCATTTTACTTCAATTTCTTTATATGCAAAAAGCACCTTTAATAAAAAGGTGCTTTTAGTTGATGCTCTTTTATTGATATTATCTATCGTGTGCTAAACACCATGTTAACATAAAGTTTAAGAACAATACATCTTGAATCTAAAACTCATAGTATTTTCAAAATAAAAAACAAAAAGGGGTAAATTATTATTTTGAATTTAGATTCAAGTGGTTAAAAGTACACTTAAAAGCCTTGAATTGTGTGAATTGTGTAATGTAATTTGTTAACTTGATATGAACAACAGTTATAAACAAATGTTAATAACGGACGTGTAAGAAATTTCTTTTTTTTATCTAACATTTATTAATGATCTCCTGTACCATCAAAATTAATTTCAGAGATGCACAAATCCTCATATTTTTTTCCAGGATAGATTTTCATGATCTTAAATTCAAAAGTTAGACTGGTATCTGCTAAAAATTTTTGAACATCAATAGTAAATTTTTGAACATTTCTTACATCTTCAAGTTCAAGGTAAGCATAGTGTTTACCATTTATACTTAAGGCTATCTTTTTTGCTCTACTATTATTTTTCCAAGTAGATTCTGACTTTTGGTATCCGTTATAAATTTGTATTTGATGAATTGATAACGTTCTTGTTTTCCCAAAAACAAAAGTAATTTGCTCACCAATACCTCTGTTTTTATTTGTAGCCCAAGTATTGGACAAGTCAAAATCATGGATATTCCATGCTTTATAGGTATCAGAATCGTCAAGCGTACTGCTGGCGATAACATTATTTATTAATGCAGCACAATACCAACTGCAACCAGGAGTATCCGTTGAATTGGGTGGCGTATCCATTTCATGCAACTCTAAATATTCAACATCTAATTTCGATATTCCTTCAGGCCCCATCGTTTCATAATCATTTTGAATACGATTTAATTTACTTTGAATCTTCTGATATACTTTTATGCCACTTTCAGAAATATCATGACTTTTACCTAGTTCGGGTGTAATTATTTTTTCAGTAGCTAATTTTAAATTTTGAGCTATTGTAAAAGAACTAAAACAGGTTATGGTCAATATGATTAAAAATTATTTTATAGGATGTATCATGTAGTAGTATGATTTTAGAAAGGTTAGAAGTAACATATAACGCATAAAACTGCCTTGCATTACTATTAATAAAATATTCAATAAAAATAATCAAGTAGCGGTTAAAAATATCCCCTGTAAAGAAGTGAAATAGAGCTACTGAATATAGGGAGTAAATAGAGGGAACTTCTTATGATTTTTAAAAACAATAGAAATAGCTGTTATCAATGGGTAAGACTTTTATAAAAAACTAAAGCCATAACAGAAATTAATTTCAATTATGGCTATTAGCTGAAATAGTTAACTCAAGTTTATGATGACTTGCGAATCATAATGACTATTAAAAAATAGTGTACTCAGTTAAAAATTTCTTTAAAATACATTTACAATCAGTAAGATGTTACAATCTAAATTGTATCATTATGCTTGTAGTTGCATTTTAAGTTGTTTTAATAACAGTGACAATTCCAATTATTCATGCTAAACACTTGGTAAAGGTTTTGTATTAAAACAATAAAAAGAACGTTCTTTTCAGATTTTTAGTAAACTAGTTTGAGCTATTGTCTGGTACGAATACCAAACGTAATATCTAAATCAGATGTTTACTTTAAAATCTTATCTCAAAGATAACTAAGTAATATGGATTTAAAAAAAATGTAGACTTCTAGTTATTAATAAGTTTTGAGTGGGGTTTATTAACATTTGTTAAAAACTTAAGCTCATAGAAAAACCCCAATTCTTTAGAAGAAATGGGGTTTGATATATTGAACACTAATTGTTTAGCGTTGTACTTCTTTAATTCTAGCTTTTTTACCAGTAAGTTTTCTAAAGTAGAAAATTCTAGCTCTTCTTACGGCACCTTTTTTGTTTATTTCAATTTTTTGAATTGCAGGTAAGTTAATAGGGAATATTCTTTCAACACCTACAGTACCAGACATTTTTCTAATTGTAAAAGTTTCAGATAAACCAGAACCTCTACGTTGAATAACTACACCTTTAAAAAATTGCGTACGTTTTTTTTCACCTTCCTTAATTTCATAATACACAGTAATTGTGTCTCCGGCAGCAAACTCAGGAATTTCATTTTTTGCTACAAATTCGTTTTGTACAAATTTTACTAAATCTTCCATTTTTTATATTTTGAGAAAATTTCAAAGATCAACATTCACGATTTTCGTCAGAGGTTGATTTTGAGTGTGCAAATATAATAAATTATTTTTGAAGTGAGTTGTGAAATGTTAAAATTATTTTTCACTCTTTTTTAATAAATCAGGCCGTATGTTTTTTGTCCTTTCTATAGCTTTTTCTGTTCGCCATTCTTCAATTTTAGGAAAATTACCTGATAGTAATATTGCCGGTACTTTTAATCCATTATACTCTGAAGGTCTTGTATAAACGGGAGGAGCCAACAACCCATCTTGAAATGAATCACTTAAAGCAGAGGTTTCATCACCTAAAACTCCGGGTATTAATCGGATAATACTATCTGATAAAACAGCAGCTGCTAATTCGCCACCACTGAGTACATAATCGCCAATTGAAATTTCTTTAGTAACTAATAAGTCGCGTACACGATGATCTATACCCTTATAATGGCCACATAAAATAATAATATTCTCCTTTAAAGATAACGTATTTGCTGTTTGTTGATTGAGCATTTCGGCATCTGGCGTCATATAAATCACTTCATCGTAATTCCGCTCTAATTTTAACTTTGAAATGCATTTATCAATGGGTTCAATCATCATCACCATGCCAGATTCTCCACCGTAAGGTGAATCATCTATTTTTCCATATTTATTAACTGCATAATCTCTTAAATTATGAAAATGAATTTCCACCAATTTTTTATCAATGGCTCTTTTGATTATTGAATGCTCAAAAGGACTTTTAATAAGATCAGGTGAAACAGTAATTATATCTATTCTCATATTATTTTAGGTGCATTTTATATAGACTTTCGTTTGTTATTTATCATTAACAAACGAAAGTCAATTAGAACTAATAAAGCTCTTTATAGTATTGTGTTGCCATACGTTTACTTCCAAATTCTGGAAGTACATCATCAATACCATTAAATACAATTTCTTGCCATTTTTTTGGCGAATCATAGTAAGTAGGTAATACTTTATTTTCTAAAATATCATAAAGGCTTTCGCTATCCAGTCTATCTTGATCCCAAGAAGGTAAATTATGATCTACTTCAGGAAAAACGAAACAGTTTTTGCTATCTTTTACAAATTCTGGTATCCATCCATCATTAGTAGATACATTTACAGATCCATTCATTGCAGCAGTCATTCCACTGGTACCAGAAGCTTCTCTCGTTATTCTTGGCGTATTTAACCAGATATTTGAACCTTCTTTTAGTTTTTTTGATAATTCAATTTCATAACCAGTAAGTACGGTAATATTTTTTCTAGGTTTTGAGTAGTTCACTAAATAATTAAAACTATCAATAGCTCCATAATCAAATGGATAAGGTTTACCTGCCCAAATAATTTGTACCGGATATTTTTCATTTGATATGAGTCTTTCAAAACGCTCAATATCAAAAAGTAATAAGTCAGCTCTTTTGTAACCTGCAAAACGACGTGCCCAAACGATTGTTAAAATAGTTGGATCAAATTGTTTGCCTGTTTGCATATAAACTTCGGAAAATAAATCTGATTTTAATTCCGTTTTTCTTTTGGTAAATGCCTTCGCGTTTTTAGTTTTAGCGGCCTTCTTTATTTTATCATCTTGCCAAAATTTTTGATTTTGAGCATTGGTTATAGGAATAATTTTACTCACACCTTTAAAGTCTTTCCACATATCTTGAGAAACCTTAGCATGCAATTTAGAAACCGCGTTTGATTTTTTTGCCATTCTTAAGGCTGACACAGTATAATTGATCATTCCTCCATTAACAGCTTCTTTCGATAGTTCATCGTTAGATAAGTTTCTTCCAAAAAATCCACAACGGTTTAAGAAACGAGCTTCACGTTCCTCGTTTCCTGCTTTTTCTGGAGTGTGGGTAGTAAAAACCATTTGGCTCTTTTTTACACCTTGATCTCTTAAATAATAAAAAGCGGGTAAACCATGGCCTTCATTCAAATGATAAACATCTGCTCCTCCTAAGGCTTCAACAATTTTTGCACCAGCAAGACCCAAAACGATACTTTGTGATACACGTGTTACTTCATTAGAATCATAAAGATGATTGGTAATAGTTCTAGATAAATGGTCATTTCCTTCCACGTCAGTGGTTAGCAAATAGATAGGCACAGTACCAAAGATCTCTGGTTTTAGTACCATTGCTCGTACTTTTACAGCAGGATTATCATGTAGTTTTATCTCAACCTCTAAGCCTGAATCTTCTAAAAAATCGAAATGTTTTTCAGTGAAATCAGCTTTCATGGTTTGATCTTCATTCCTGTTTTGATCATAATAGCCATATTTCCATAACATACCAATACCGATCTGGTTTTGTTTTAATTCAAAAGCTGAACGCATATGTGAACCGGCTAAAAAGCCTAAACCACCTGAATATATATTTAAAGCTTGGTCAATTCCAAATTCCATACTAAAATAGGCAACTTTTTTACTGAATTTTTTTGCTGGAGTGTAGGGATGATACCACTGATTGTATTTCGAAGACATAATTATTTTAATTTATTTTTGAAGCTACAAAAATAATACAATTTATGACCGAAATTATGTATTTCGAATAAGTTTTTATTGAGAATGTGATAGGTTAACAGTCAAGAAACCTAATATTAATACTAACTTATTTTTCAATAACAATTTTCTTGTTTATTATAGTATTCTCAAGTTGTATGGTTAATAAGTAAATTCCGCCCGAAATAGTGGAAACATTAATTGTAGTATTAGTTAGGTTCAACGTTTTAATTTTCTGCCCGTTCATATTAAATAAGGCGATGTTCTTAATTTTTTGCCCACTATCATTATCGATGGTGATTTGATCCTTAACGGGATTAGGATATATGTTTATTGAATTTTCTAAGATATTATCATACACGGCTAATGCTGAGTTATATATGGGTAGTTCTACTACATAGCAATCTATCGATTTGCCATCATCAGAGCCACTCCAGTCAGATCCAAAAAGCACTCTAGTGCCGGTAGGACTTAAAACAGCATGTGGTTCACCCCAATAATCAAATTGATCTTCGTCAGCTCTATGATGACCAATTCTATATACTTTAATGTTGTTTTTATCCGCTTTGGCAATGACCAGCTCTTGATCCAATAGTGTTTGTCCATTTTGTCCACCATCTTTATAGCCAACCAGAGATGCTGCTACCCATCCGGGTTGTGTGTTTTTATGTGCCAGTGCGGATATATGAGTACCCGATTGTGTGTAATTATACCCTAGTGATTCGCTGATAATTGAAAAGCATTCTCCACTTGCCATGTTATGAGCCACAATATCTCCTGTACAACCACCTTGTGATGTTGGGTCAAAGGCAACGGCGAAATAAGCATCGTTCCCATTCGCTAATTTTCCCATACAAGAATGTTCGCCTTTTAATTCATTTAATGTGGTTTGTATATTTCCAGCCGAATTGTAAGATATTTTATCATGGTAGAAGTAATTGCCTGATGGTGTTGGCATAGGGGCAAGGTAATTTATAGTGTTGATATTAAATGAGGTTGTTACTCCTGTTGAAATTTTATAATAAAAAGCACTGCTATTATCGCACCTAAAACTAATGATGTCAGAGTCCCATGACATCATTTGTACGTCATTACCTAAACTTATATTACCATTGCAGCCTGATGCTGTATCTAAATTGACTAAAATTTCTTTAGAGTTAGTGTCTACATTGTATTTGATAAAATCATCGGACGTAGCTTCTAAATAGTAAAAGTATTTGGGGTTGTTAAAGTCCCAAAATAGTTGTTCTATATCATCTGGCTTAACATCTAACGTTTTAATAAATTGATAAGTTGTTCCGTTTAAAAGTAAGTGACCTTTACCAACTTGATAAACAAGCATATAAGATTCATCTGCATTCCAAGCTTGTATGGTGCTATACATTGGTTTTATAATTTCACCATTAGCTGCATTTGTAATACGTCTAATCGTGGTGCCAAAAGAAGGGTCGGTAATGGTTTGAAGATAGCCCGGTTTATCAATATTTTGCATTGGTCTGTTGGTTAAATCATTTGCAACAAGACCGTAGCCTAAATCTTGTGAATACGTAAAAGTTATGAAAAAAAAAGTCAAGAATAAAGCAATACAGCTCCTCATAATGTTAGCGTTAATAATTTTCAATTAAATTTTTCACGATTAAGTAGGGGCTGAATTCAATCAAATTAATCGTAATATCTTTTAAAAGAAAAACACATATAAGGGAAATGTGTTTAGCGTTTAAGAGCTAAAGATATTCAAAGAATCTAAAGGAAATCTAAATTTAAAGAGCGGGTATTATTTTTTGACAGGTAACGGAATTACGGTGTCGTTTCCGGAAATAATATTTGCTATTCCTCTTGTTTCTGGGTATTGTTCTAATATGATTTTTATGAATACCGTTATAGGAATAGACATTATCATACCTGGAACACCCCAAATAAAGCCCCAAAACATTAACATTACCAATACGGTAATAATATTTATGGAGAATGATTTCCCCATAAAAATTGGTTCTAAAATACTTCCGAATAAAACTTGTACTCCCGTAATTGTTAAGACAAAAAATAGTAAAATACTATTAGGATCTAATTCTACAAAAGCAAATAAAGCTAATAGAATCACAGTTATAAAGGAGCCAATCATTTGAACAAAGTTTATGACAAAGGCGAACAGTCCCCAGAAAATTGGAAAACTAACATCAAAAAAGTAACATGCTAATCCAGTAAAAATTCCTGTACCTAAACTCACTAAAAATTTTACTTTAATGAATTTTATTAAGTCTTTCTCAATTTTCATAAAAGTCTTTACAGAAGTATGCTTTTGTTTAAGGATGGTATTGTTCATGAGTTTTTGAACATTAATAGACTCAGCAAGCCATAAAACAACGAAAAATGCAGTCATCAAAGTCATTGTTAACGTATTACCAATATAACTAATGGTTGAGCCGAAATTGTCTTTATTAAGAAAGTGGTTTAAAAAATTAGTATCTGCCCCTTGTTCAACTCCAAAAATATCTTGGTAAGAATTTAAAATAGCTACTAATTTTATCTGGGCTTTTTCGATAAAAGCTTCATTTGTAGCAATTATTTCCCTACTAGATAATTGTATCAGTTCGGCTATAATTTTTAGGCCACCTATAATTATAAGTATAACTATGGAGATGCTTATCGCTTTAGCTATTCCTTTTTTTTGTAACCAACGCAACAATGGTAAAAATAATAATGCAATAAACATTGAGAATACCAATGGTATAAAAATAAATGAGAGTATATTTAATAAATAGAATACTACAGGTACTACTAAAATTAGCAATAATGTATTTGTTGTTTTAAGATTATTCATTAATGTCGCAAAATTTAATTTGCAAAGTTAATTAAAGATTTGATTTGTTAGTTGCTTTTAACATTCTTTTGTTTCCGTAAATATCTTCTCTTATTTCAATCATTTCAAATCCCTTTTGTTCTAATAAAAGAGCGGTCTCAGAAGCCAAATATTGATTGATCTCAAAATAAATCAATCCATTTTCTGTTAAGTTCTCTTTGGCAAATTCTGCGATTTTCTCATAAAACAAAAGAGGGTTATCGTTATCTACAAATAAGGCTAAATGAGGTTCGTTCTGTAATACATTATTTTGCATTTCTTCTTTCTCCAATTCACGAACGTATGGTGGGTTGCTTACAATAATGTCATATTTTTTTAATAAGGTAGTGTTAAGTTTACGAGGTAAGTTTACAATGTCTTGTTCAATGAAATTGATATCAACATCGTTTACTTTTGCATTCTCCTTTGCGGTAGTCAAAGCATTTTTGGAAACATCTAAAGCACTTATCTTAGTGTTAGGGCATTTTTTAGCGAGGCTAATCGCAATACAACCGCTACCAGTTCCAATGTCTAATATTGATGTTCGGCTACTGTCTGTATCTTTTTGATTTGAAATTTCAGAAATCCTATCTGAACAAATCCAATTGACTAATTCTTCTGTTTCAGGTCTGGGAATCAACACATTTTCATTAACTTTAAATATAAAGCCGCAAAATTCTGTATTCCCTAAAATATATTGAATTGGCTTTTCTTGCTTTAAAAGTGCTATAGAATTTTTAAATTGACTCAAATGCTGAGTAGATAATTCAATAGTAGGCTCTAAAAAAACTTCCTTTTTTTGTAATTGTAAAAACCCTTCAATTAATAAATAATAAATTGATAAAATTTCATCTTTAGGGTAAATGTCCGTTAATTCATCTATAAAAAGAGATTTTAATTGTAATAAGTTCATTTATAAAGTTTTTAGCATCCAAACGCTACATGAGCTGTGACCAGTATCACCTAAAGAGCTTTCTAATGAGGTGAAACCATTCTTTTTGTATAAGTGTATGGCCGCCTCCATTCTCGGGTCCGTTTCTATGTAACATGCACTAAATCCGAAGTTTTTCGCTTCTTGTAAGCATTTTTTTATAAGGACGCTACCTACACCTTTACCTCTGGCAATAGGGCTGAAGTACATTTTTTGAAGTTCGCAAACGCCTTCAGTATTATTTTTTAAAGCTTTAATTCCAGCACCACCAACAATTTTATTTTCGTTTTCTATAACAAAATAAACTTCTTTGTTTTTTTGATACGACGCATACATTTTTGTGGTTTCTATATCTTCATAAGCAGTACCATTAGTAGGTAAGCCAAATTCTAATATAGTTTCTTTAATTATTTGTTCTATTTCTTGATTATCTTTCGGTTCTATTTTTCGAATAATCATATCTTTTTAAATCTGTATTTTTGCGATGTGAAGATACATGAAAAATACATAAAACGCTGTTTAGAATTGGCAAAAAACGGATTGGGTTTAACAAGACCTAATCCCATGGTGGGTTGTGTTATTATATGCGATGATGCTATTATTGGAGAAGGTTTTACCAGCCCATATGGAGGGAATCACGCAGAAGTAAACGCGATTAATTCAGTGGTAGACAAAAGTAAGTTGCAAAAATCAACACTTTATGTGAGTTTAGAGCCATGTAATCATTATGGAAAAACGCCTCCTTGTTCTGATTTGATTGTTAAGCATAAACTTCAAAAAGTTGTTGTGGGATGTGTAGATCCGTTTGAGGCAGTTGCAGGAAAAGGTATTGATAAATTAAGAAAATCGGGTTGTGAGGTAATTGTTGGTGTTCTAGAAAACGAATGTATTGCGTTAAATCGTCGCTTTTTTACTTTTCATAATAAAAAAAGACCTTTTATTATATTAAAATGGGCAGAAACAACAGATGGCTTTATTGCTCCTGTTAAAAGAGTTGTAAAAAATGAACCAGTATGGATTACCAACCGATATTCACGTCAATTGGTGCATAAATGGCGAGCTGAGGAACCTGCTATTTTAGTGGGTACTAATACCGTGATGCAAGACAATCCTAAATTGGATGTGCGAGATTGGGCTGGAGAAAATCCGTTGAGATTGGTATTAGATAGAAAATTACGAATTCCAGATAGTTGTCATGTTTTAGATGGGGGAAATAAGACCATCGTGTTTAATGAAGTCGAAAACAGAGAAGAGGAAGCCTTAGTCTATTGTAAAATTAATTTTTCAGAAAATGTTCCTCAGCAAATTTGTAATTATTTATATCAAAATGAAATTCAATCAGTACTAATAGAAGGAGGTGCTAAAACGTTACAATCTTTTATAGAGGCTAATTTATGGGATGAAGCGAGGGTTTTTGTTGGAAATTCAACTTTTTATGATGGAGTAAGAGCTCCTTATATTAAAGGTGTTGAAATTTCAAAAAAAGAAATTAAGTCTGATTCATTAAAAATTTTGGTTCCAAAGGTTTTGTAATTAAATTTGAGTAAACATTAAAATAATAAATATCGATACCTATAAAACCATATTGAAAGCTTCGGAAGAAGTAATATTTAAAGATAGAGGTAGTAAGTTTTTAGGCTATGCCTATCCTTTAATTGATGAAGAAAATGTAAAGCAACTTGTTGATAACCTTAAAAGTCAACACCATAAGGCGAGACATTGGTGTTATGCATGGCAAATTGGTGTAGAAGATGTGCATTATCGTGTAAATGATGATGGTGAGCCTAATAATTCTGCAGGCCAACCTATTTATGGGCAAATTCTATCCAAAGACATGACGAATGTTTTGGTCGTAGTAGTTCGTTATTTTGGTGGTACTAAATTGGGGGTTGGAGGCTTAGTGAATGCTTATAAAACGGCGGCACAACTTGCATTGGAGTCATCGAAAATAGTGATCAAGACTATAAATACGAAGTTTCAATTATCTTTTGAATATGCTCAAATGAATGTTGTAATGAGAATTATCAAAGAAACAAATGCGGATATAATAGAGCAAATAATGGAAATGAAGTGCGAATTCGTAATTGCCATAAGAAAAAGTGAAGCTAAAAAGTTGCAATTAGTCTTAGAAGAATCAAGGCATATACATTGGAAAATTATTTGATTAAAAATAAGGATTAATTTTTTCTAAAATATACTCAGGAGCTTTCGTTGGTCGGTTACGTTTTATGTCAATAAAAACTAAAGTTGTAGTTGCTTTTGTTAATAACTCATCCGCTTCATTGTAAAGTTCATAGGCAAAATCTATTTTAAATCCAGGTAGTTTTATCAAAGTAGTTTTAAGGGTAAGTAGGTCGTCATATTTAGCAGGTTTTAAATAGTTAATATTCATATTGATAACGGGAAGCATAACGCCAAATTCTTCCATCTTTTTATAAGACAAACCTAGGTTGCGAAGCCATTCAACTCTACCCATTTCAAAGTATTGAGCGTAATTACCATAGTACACATATTTCATTTGATCGGTTTCTCCGTAACGTACTCTAATATTTATTTCATGGTTCAACATAAATTTGCTATATTTGAAGACGAGTGTAATAAAAAAAAAGTTGAAAAACAAGGATAAAAAAATTTTTTATAATAAAATTTATTCACATTTTTGTAGCTCGAAATAAGAGAGAGCATAACCCCAATTTTAAGCTCTTTTTTAAACTAACAAAACTAAATAATTAGAATGAGTAAAACTGCTACTTCAGTTTGGAATAATTGTTTGTCTTTTATTAAAGATAACATTAAGCCCCAAGCATATAAAACATGGTTTGAACCGATTTTACCCGTAAAAATAGCTGGAGAAGCGTTAACTATTCAAGTTCCGAGTAAGTTCTTCTACGAATGGTTAGAAGAGCATTACATTAAATTGTTGAGAGTTGCTTTGGTAAGGGAGTTAGGAGATGATGCTAAATTAGTGTATGATGTTAGGATGGAAAATGCTTATAGTAGTAAAAATCCGCATACGGTAAAAATACCAAGCTCTAATAGAAAGCCATTTAATAGTCAGGGAATAACCGTACCGTTAGAAATTGATAAAAGAGAGTTAAGAAACCCTTTTATTATTCCAGGTATTCAGAAAGTGAAAATAGAATCTCAACTTAACCCAAATTATAATTTTGATAGTTTTATAGAAGGAGATTCAAACCGTTTAGCAAGATCTGCGAGTATGGCAGTTGCTAATAAACCAGGTGGTACTTCGTTTAATCCTTTGTTGATTTATGGAGGTGTTGGTTTAGGTAAAACGCACTTGTCTCATGCTATTGGTGTTGATATTAAAGATAAATATCCGGAAAAAACAGTATTGTATATCTCTGCTGAAAAATTTACACAACAATATATAGATTCTGTAAAGGGAAATACACGTAATGATTTTATTCATTTTTATCAGATGATAGATGTTTTAATTGTTGATGATGTGCAGTTTTTATCTGGTAAATCAGGTACGCAAGATGTATTTTTCCATATTTTTAATCATTTGCATCAAAATGGTAAACAGGTAATTTTGACATCCGACAAGGCTCCTGTAGACATGCAAGATATTGAACAACGCTTGTTGTCACGTTTTAAATGGGGATTATCAGCCGAATTAATGGCACCTGATTATGAAACAAGAATTTTAATATTACAGAAAAAACTATTTAGAGATGGTGTAGAGATGCCTGATGAGATAGTTGAATATATTGCTAAGAATATAAAATCGAACGTTAGGGAGTTAGAAGGAGTACTTATATCTATGATTGCCCAAGCTTCTTTTAATAGAAAGGAATTTACGTTAGCTCTTACTAAACAGATAGTTGACAAATTTGTTAAAAACACGAAACGTGAAGTTTCTATTGATTATATTCAGAAAGTAGTTTCTAAATATTTTGAAATGGACGTAACGACGCTACAATCTAAAACGCGTAAGCGGCATATTGTGCAAGCTCGTCAATTAGCTATGTATTTCGCAAAACGTATGACTAAAGCTTCATTAGCTAGTATTGGTTCTCAAATAGGAAGTAGAGATCATGCTACGGTATTACATGCTTGTAAAACTGTAGATAACCTTACCGAAACTGATAAGCAATTTAAAAAGTACGTTGAAGATATAACTAAGAAGTTGTCATTTTAATACCAAAGCAATGACTCGTATTTTAATGGTTTGCCTCGGTAATATTTGTCGCTCACCATTAGCTGAAGGTATTTTAAAATCTAAAGTTGATTCTCAAAAAGTTTTTATAGACTCAGCCGGAACGGGAGGTTACCATATTGGTAAATTACCTGATAGTCGTTCTATTGCTGTTGCTAAAAAATATAACATTGACATTACAGATCAGCGTTGTAGAAAATTTCAACAATCAGATTTTGATGAATTCGATTTAATTTATGTAATGGATGCCTTTAATAGAGACGATATTTTAAGTTTAGCAAGAAATGAAGATGATAGGGCTAAGGTTAAAATGATTCTTAATGAATTGTTTCCAAATGAAAATGTTGATGTTCCAGATCCGTATCATGATACAGAACGTGGTTTCGAAAATGTTTATCAAATGCTAGATAAATCATGTGCAATAATTGCTAATACACTGAATGATGGAGAATAGTAAAGGGAAACTCTATTTAATTCCTACTACTTTAGGTGACAATGAACCTTTGGAAGTATTACCGATGTCTGTGAAAAAAATAATTGAGCGGACAGATCATTATATCGTTGAAAATGAAAAAACAGCTCGACGATTTATAAAAAAAATATCACCTAGAAAGTCACAGCCCAATTTAACGATATATCTTCTAGATAAATTTACAGATATCTTAGAGATTCAAAATTACTTAGACGTTTGTTCTGAAGGTATTAATGTAGGGTTGTTGTCAGAAGCAGGTGTGCCTGCAGTCGCTGATCCGGGAGCTTCAATAGTGCAGTTAGCACATCAAAAAGGTATCGGTGTTGTTCCGTTAGTTGGGCCATCTTCTATTATAATGGCAATGATGGCATCGGGTTTAAACGGACAAAGCTTCGCGTTTAATGGCTATTTACCCATTGAAAAGGGAGAGCGTAAAAAAACTATAAAACAATTAGAGAAATTATCTTTCGATAAAAACCAATCACAAATTTTTATCGAAACACCCTATCGCAACGAGAAATTGCTTGAAGATTTAAAGCAAACGCTTTCTGGTCAAACAAAATTATGTATCGCAGTAGATATCACATTGTCTACAGAATATATTAAGACAATGACCGTAAATGATTGGAAGAGGCAGAAAGTAAATTTACATAAAAGACCTGCTATTTTTATTATTCATAAAATGTAAAAATCCCCAATGTAACATTGAGGATCTTCGTTGATAGTTAGAATTATTTTTGTGATTTTAAGTTTAAATCAGCCTTTTATAGAACAGGATGTCTGTTTGCTTCAATAAACGAAGTGTCATAGCCAGCAAATTTCTTAATGTAATATTTTATGCTACTTCCGTATGCATCTTCAAAAGTTATTTGACCATAGCTCCGTAAATACGTTTTTACATTACCGGCACCGGCAAGGTGTGCGGCAGCTAAAATACCAGATTCAGTAATTTTAACGCCATTAATCGTTTTACCTACAAATCTTTTGATATCTCTTTTTAAGATCCATTTGTTTACAGAGCATAAAGCTAAAAATGCTTCTTCCTGTAATTGAGGGTCTTTTAAGAATTCAGCAGTATTGTAGATTTTAAACCGTTTTAAAGTTCCTTTACCAAATTGGTACTTGCCTAAATAACCATAGGTGTTAATGCTGTTATACTTTCCTTGCGATTCTTTAAAAGCCAATGCTTCTTTAAAACCAATAAAGGATTTACCAATATTAGGAGAGTCAAAATCAACAAAAGGTTCTGCAAGTTGAGGTACGGTAGCAAAATAATCTGCACTAGGCACATTGAATTTTGCTGTTTTAGTTTCTATTTTATACATATCGGTAAATCCGTATATCGTAAAAATGGATACTAATAATACTAATAGTTTACTAGTTTTCTTTTTCATTGTTGATGCATTAAAAGGGGTTAAACGCATTTTTCAAATCAGTCGGCAAATATATAACAATTTATTTAAACTAACCTAATTTTTAATCATTTAGAAATCAACAGTTTAAAAATATAGCATATGGAATTTGGTACGCCCATTGGAGTTTATTTCGAATGTTGGGGCTGGTATTTTGATAAAGTTTATCGTTGAGAAGATTGTTTTTAGGAATTTTGATTGTGTTTTTATCTTAGATAAATCGACATCTAAACTTAAATAAAACTGTCTGAGTCGCTGTGGTTTATTTATTATAGCATTATCAATAAAATAATCATTGTTGCTAGATATCATACCATCGGCTCCATAACCAAAAGCAATATTCAGCCATTTAGGAAAACGACTCTCTTTTGCAAATGACCATATATTGGTTGATAGCCAATACGTTTGGCCATTGTAATCCTTTAAGGTTTGTTCCAAAATGTTTTCACCTAATAATTCAGGTCGGCGGTTTGCGTATTTGGTAGTATGAAAAGAGTATTTCATTAAAATGCGTTGTTCATCCCATAATAATTCTTGTCCTATTAAAAGACCAGCACCTGTCGCATTTGCTAGAATATCTGATGGTGAAAATCCCCACTCTTTCGAAAACCCGTCAAAGATTTCTACAACGCTTAAAAAGCCAAAACCTAAGGTTGCACCGTATAGTAATTGATTCTTTTTACTTTCACCTGCCCAATCTAAAACATTCATCCCCATTTTACCTACATAATAAGCACTCATGGTATGTCCTGCCTTATCCATTTGTAACCAATCATTACTATCATTAATAGTATGAAAAGATGAGGAATCATAATTAGCATACCATAGCTGATGAATACCTAATAAAGCTAAACTAGCTAATGATCCTTCTGTTATATAAACGGCATTTTTTCTCTTAACATTAAGACTATCAGCTTTTGTCCAAAAAGTTGACTTATGCTGAGCTACCGATGAAAAACAATAGAATAATATAAAAAGCGGGATAAAAATAGTTCTAATTGAGCTTACTTGAAAAGAATAATTTTTGGTACAATCCATCATAGACGTATCACTCGAGCTAATCTTTGTCAACAAATTTTTGATTTTATGCAAAACAAAATACTTTTATCTGAGCGGTAAAAGTAATAACAATTATCTATTCACACCTTGCTTATTAAGCCATTGTTGGTATTTTTTAGCATTTAGGTTATGCTGAGATAGTGTTCTCGCAAATTCATGAGACCCAATATTTGATATACTCGCACACATATAGTAATATTCATGATTTTCAGAATTTAACACCGCGTCTATAGAAGAAATATCAGGCATCGCAATTGGAGCAGGAGGTAAGCCCGTATTTTTATAGGTATTGTAAGGTGAGTCAATTAGAAGATCAGCATTTAATACACGCTTTACTTCATAGTCTTGACCATGTTTTTGTTTCAACGCAAATATTACGGTTGGATCGGCCTGTAATGCCCAACCATCTCTATAACGATTTAAATAAAGTCCAGCCACTGTAGGTCGTTCACTTACTTTAGCCGTTTCCTTTTGAACAATAGACGCTAAGGTAATGACATTGTTCTTAGACATATTCAGTTTTTTGGCCTTTGCAATTCTATCTGTATTCCAAAATCGGTCATATTCTTTCAACATTTTATTTCTAAAATTTTCAACAGAAGTATTCCAGTAGAACTCATAAGAATTAGGTATAAAAAGACCTAAGACAGTAGCTTTAGTAAAATGATTTTTAGCTAAAAATTTAGAATCTGTTAAGGCTGTTAATATTTGAAGTGAGTCAGGTTCTATTTGAGCTGCTATTCTACCAGCTAATTTTTCTAAAGTATCTTGATTGTTAAAAGTCAGTGTTAAAGGCGTTTGTTTTCCACTGCGTAATAAGTCAATTAAGGCGTTATTACTCATTCCTTCTTTAATAAGGTACTTACCTGATTTTATAACATTAGGATAGTTCTTTTGATTGGCTACCCAAACAAAACTATCAATATTACGCACAACAGGAGTTAAAACCTCTTTTACTTCATCAAAAGTAGCATTTGTGGGAATAAAAATAGCGGTATCTTCTTTTACATTGGTACCGTATATTTTTCCGTAGAATTGATAGGCAATTAGTGCTCCTCCAATAAGGAGTATTGCAATTACGGCTAGAATTATTTTTTTAAGCTTCATTAAGATATATTTAAAGAATCTAATTAGTCTGTAATTATTAGTGTTTTTTAGAATCTACTCCAAATGGTTTTAGGAGTTCAGTAATTGATATAGAACTTCATCTTTAAATTCCCCTTCCATAAAAATCCACTCTTTTTTGATACCAATTTCTTTAAAATGATACTTTTTAAACAGTTTTGTACTCTTTTTATTGTCTTTGGTTATGTTAGCGAATAATTGATGTAAGTTTAGATTTTTAAAACTATAATCAATCAACAATTCTAAAGCTTCAGAGGCATATCCTTTTTGCTGTTCCTTTTCTAATAGTAAAATGCCGATTCCCGCACGTTTATGTTGTGGATTAAAATCGAAAAGATCAATTAAACCAATAGGTTCGTCAGATTTATTAATACCGATAACCAAACGAAGCTGTTTCGCCTCATAAATGTCCAAGTGGGCATTTGCTAAATATTGTTGTAAAATATATTTAGAATAAGGTGTTTCTGTACTACTAACTTCCCAAAAAGTTGAATCATTTTCAATCTCGTATAAAAACTCTAGATCTTCTGGTTCTAAAGCTCTTAAGTGAACGTTGTTTCCTGTTAATGCTCGCATCTTTTATTATAATTCAAATAAACCTTTAAATACCATTGTTGCTTTACCTTTTAAAAACACATTTTTATAAGAATTAGTATCTGAGTCAAAAGAAACTTCTAATGTTCCACCTAGGGTTTCTAAAAAAACATTGTTTTTACTTGTTTTTTTTGAATGATGTGCAGCTATGGCAACTGCTGTGGCACCCGTACCACAACTTAAGGTTTCATCTTCTACACCACGTTCATAGGTGCGGATTTTAAAAGTATTTTCATTTTGCTGCTCTACAAAGTTTACATTCGTTCCTTTTTCAAAATAAGGAGCACCATATCTAATACTTTTCCCTGTATTATAAACATCAAAATTCTGTATACCATCTACAAAAGCAATATGATGAGGAGACCCCGTATCTAAAAACAAATAATCTGAAAATTGTTCAACATCAGCTACATTTTTCATTTTTAAACTAACGATACCGTCTTTAATTTGAGCTTCATGTAAGCCATCAACAGCATCAAAAATTGTATCGGTTTCAATAACCTTTAATTGTTTTGCAAAAGCGACGAGACATCGCCCTCCATTTCCGCACATACTTCCTTCATTTCCGTCAGCATTATAATATTTCATAGTGAAATCATGCAATTTTGACAGTTCCAATAGTATTAAACCATCGGCTCCTATGCCAAATTTTCGGTCACATAGTCGTGCTATTAATTTGGTATCATTTTTGGGAAACTGTTGTTGGCGATTATCAATCATAACAAAATCGTTTCCTGTACCTTGATATTTGTAAAATTCAATTTGACTCATGGTGCAAATGTAAACATTTTTTTAATCTGCCCAATTGATTTGTTTTTTGTTAAAGTACCGTTAATAACGGCGTTAAAGTATCGTTAAAGTGGTTTTTACCATAAAATAAGTTGTTAATTTTGAATGTTAATAAGAAAGAGATTTTAAAAATATAAAATATTTAGAAAATGAAAAAAATAGTAAGTTTAGTTTTCGCTTCCCTATTAGGAGGAGTTATTGCGTTAGGTGCCTATGTATTTGTTTTAGGTAATACTGAAATTATAAATAGTAGTGAATCCTCAAATCAACCTAAAATAGTCCAAGCGAATTATAATATACCGAGCTCTAGTTATATTGCAGAGGCAACTGATTTTACAAAAGCAGCGGAAATTACCGTTCATGCAGTGGTGCATGTTAAAAATACTTCTGTGTCAAAGTCAAATCCTTTAGCAGAGTTTTTCTACGGTGAAGGAGCAGGTGGTGGAGGAAGAACAACTGTTGGTACAGGGTCTGGCGTAATCATTTCTCCTGATGGATATATAATTACAAATAATCATGTAATTAATGGAGCTAAGGAATTGCAAATCACATTGAATGATCAGAAATCATATTTAGCTGAAGTTATAGGATCTGATCCAAATACTGATATTGCCTTGATAAAGATAGATGCTGAAAATTTGCCATTTGTTTCTTTTGCAAATTCAGATAATGTTAAGGTTGGCGAATGGGTATTGGCAGTTGGTAATCCGTTTAATTTAACATCAACGGTTACCGCAGGTATTGTTAGTGCTAAAGCTAGAAATATTAATATTTCCGGAGGTAAAATGGTAGAATCATTCATTCAAACAGATGCAGCTGTAAATCCAGGTAATAGTGGTGGAGCTTTAGTCAATGTTAGAGGAGAATTGGTAGGGATTAATACAGCAATTAGTTCTCAAACAGGTTCTTATGTAGGGTATTCTTTTGCTGTTCCTTCTAATATTGCAAAAAAAGTAATTGAAGATTTGATGGAGTTTGGAGACGTGCGTACTGCTTATTTAGGTATTCAATCTGCAGATTTGAACGGAGAATTGGCTAAAGAATTGAATATAAATCAGACCCAAGGTGTTTTAGTGGCCAGTGTAACTGAGAGCGGAGGAGCAATTAAAGCAGGAATTGAAAAGAATGATATCATTATTCAAATAGATAACATTAAAATAAACAAGTTTGCTGATTTGAAAGGCTTCTTAAGTACGAAAAGACCTGGAAATAAAATTAATGTTACTGTTTTAAGAGATAATGAAGAGAAACAGTTTGAAGTGAAATTGGGGAACCAATTTGGTAAGGAAACCATAGATGAATTAGATTATTCTAAAAATCTATTGGGTAGTTTAAATAAAATTTCCAAAAAAGATGCTGCGAAATTTAGAATTAATTATGGGCTACAGTTAGAAAGAGTAAGAAGTTCAACCTTAAGAAAGAATGGTGTTAAAGATGGAGATATTATTTTAAGCATTGCAGATACGAAAATCTATGAGGTACAAGATGCCGAAGATATTTTAAGACAACATAAAGGAGAACAGGTTATTGTTAAAGTGTTAAATAGTGAAGGTGAAGGTTATGTAGAATATTATAGAATAGCTGTAGGAAACTAATAGTATTAATGGTTTAATAGGAATCCCTCAACTTTGTTGGGGGATTTTTTTATTGAAAATAAACTAAAACTTTTACGAAAACGTTTGAAATAGTACTTTTGTATTAAAATACTTCTCATTTGTAATGAAAGAGAATAAAACTAAATAAGCAATGTCATTAGACCACACCTACGAATCAGAATTAGCATTTCAGGCCGATAGAAGACGAGCCACGGTTGAATTTATTAAAATTATTAGTGATCTCTGGTATGACAATGCCATAGAATTGATACTTTTTAGAAACCAATTAATCAATAGAAATGTAAGTGAAATTCTAAACTTGATAGAATATGCAAGTGAGTTTGTGCAAAAACCCATTTCTATTTTTGATGCTGTTGAAATCTCTAGGGCTATTCAAGAAGTAGATTTACCACCTGCAAAATTAGATATTGGTAAACTAGCTTATGAGTTTCATCTTACTGAAGAAGATGAGGATGTAATCGATTTTGTAAATGACAAATTAAAAGGAGCAGAAAAAACTGATGATATTGAGCCTAAAGATGTTGTACTATACGGTTTTGGTAGAATTGGCAGATTAGTAGCTAGAGAATTAATGGTAAGAACAGGCAAAGGCAAGCAAATGCGATTGCGTGCTATTGTAACACGAGGAGAAATCACAGAGACCATATTAGAAAAAAGAGCTTCCTTATTAAGAAATGATTCTGTTCATGGTAATTTTCCGGGAACAGTAAAGGCAGATGTTGAAAATAGTGCTTTAATCATAAACGGTACAACTGTGTTTATGATCTCTGCTCGTAATCCTGAAGATATAGATTATACCAGATATGGTATAAATGAAGCTCTTGTTATTGATAATACAGGAGCTTTTCGAGATAAAGAAGCGTTAAGTCGTCATTTATTAAGTAAAGGGGCGGACAAGGTTTTACTTACGGCTCCAGGAAAAGAGATACCTAATATAGTGCATGGTGTTAATCATTTTAATTATGATCCTGATAAAGTTTCAATTTTTTCTGCAGCATCTTGTACCACCAATGCCATTACTCCAATTTTAAAGGTAATTGAGGATAGTTTTGGTATAATAAGTGGACATTTAGAAACTATTCATGCGTATACCAATGATCAGAATCTAGTAGATAATATGCATAAAAAGTATCGTAGAGGTAGGGCAGCAGCTTTAAATATGGTAATTACAGAAACTGGTGCGGGTAGTGCGGTTGCAAAAGCGTTACCATCTTTGGAGGGAAAATTATCATCAAATGCAATTCGTGTACCAGTTCCGAATGGATCTTTGGCCATTTTAAATTTACGGTTAGATAATTCAACCAGTAAATTAAGCCTTAATTCGGTAATGAAAAAATATGCCTTGGAGGGCGATTTGGTAGAGCAAATTCAATATTCGTTAAGTAATGAATTGGTTTCTTCTGATATTGTTGGTGCTTCGGCTCCTGCAATATTTGACAGTAATGCTACTATAGTAACTGATGATGGTAAAAATGCAATTGTTTATGTTTGGTATGATAACGAATATGGCTATAGCCATCAGGTAATTAGATTGGCAAAACATATTTCTAAAGTGAGACGTTTTACGTATTATTAGTGAGGTGGTTTGAGGTTGGGAAACCGACGAATTAAAAAATAAATAACGATTTATTGAATACGCTGTCTCAGTTTTGTATTCAATTTCTTTATGTACTTAACATGAAATATTCTGTCTATCAAAAAATTACATATCTTTAAAATGTAAAACAGTCTTTTCTCACAAAACAAACAATATAACCATGAAAGTTTCCATTTTAAAAGCTTCTGAAGTCAATGAGAATTTATCAAAACAAGTTAAAGCACTTTTCGGTGAATTAAATTCAGAAATTAATCAAATTGATTTAGCGACACTGTTTAACCCAAAGAACGATATTGTTTTTGCCTATTGTATGGATGGTGATAAATTAGCGGGTATGGCTTTAATGTGCAACTATGCTGTTATTTCTGGTTACAAAGGTTGGGTTGAAGATGTGGTGGTTGATAGTAATTATAGAGGTAAAGGTCTGGGTAGAAAATTAATGAATAAGTTGTTGGAAGAAGGTAAGAAAAAAGGACTTTCGGAAATTTTACTTTTTAGTAATGAGAAACGACTAGCAGCCATAAGCCTTTATAAGAGCCTTGATTTTAAACAAAAACATAGTGGGCTTTATATTTTAAGAATGTAATTATGTTTTTATTGGTCTAACATTTTAAAATAAGGACAAGAAGTGCAATGGCATTATTTACTTAAATTATAAAATGCTTTTCAACGCTACTTTTATTGTCATATTACTTTTTTGTCCTAAAATTTATAGGGATAGTAGAGATGAAATTCCTATTTTCAATATTTCAGCCCCGTTATTAATTCAATTTTTATATATAATTGTATATTTAGGGTTCAATTAACCCCTTATAATTATGTTAAAAAAGATCACCTTATCTTTAATAGTATTGAGTTTTTCATTGAGTTACGCTCAGCAAAAAAGAAGTCTTACGCACGATGATTATGATTTGTGGAAAAGAATAGAAAGTCCCCAAGTTTCTGACAACGGTAAATTAGTAGTTACTGCTGTGAGCACAGCAACAACTAGAGGAGATGGCTATTTGAAAATTTACAATGTAAAAACAGGTAAATCTAGTAAATTTCACAATGGTAGTGGAGCCAAGATTTCTAACGATAATAAATTTGTATTCTTTCTTCAAAAACCAGATTATCAAACTATCAGAGCAGAGAAGAAAAAAGAGGTAAAAAAAGACAAACAGTCTAAAAATAAGCTCTTAATTTATGATGTGGCCGCTAACAAAATTATAGATAGTATTTTAAGAGTTAAAAGTTTTGATGTACCCAAAAAATATAATGATTGGCTTATTATTGAAAAAATCAAAAACTTAAAACCACCAAAAGATACAACTCAAACGAAATCTAAAGAGTCTAAGGATGCTAAAGAAAAGAAAAAAGATAGCATAAAAACTAAAAACCCTGCACTCGAAGCCGATTATGCCTTGGTTTATAATCTTATAAGTAAAACTTCCGATACTATTTTTTATATCAAATCTTTAAAATTAGCAGAAGACGCACTCGCCTTATATTTTACAAAAACCAAAACTAAAAAGAAAGGAGATATTGGTATTTATCAATATGATTTTGCTGATGGCAATGAGAAAGTTATTGATACAGGTAAGTATGCATATGATAGATTAGCAATTGATAAAAGAGGTGATTATTTAGCTTTTTTATCTGCTAAAGATTCTATAGGGAAAGATTCCTTAAAATATGAATTATTTTATCTTACAAAGAATAATTTAAAACAAGTTACAGATACGTTAGGAAAGAATTTACGTACAGATTGGGAGTTGAGTGGAGCTCAAAACCCTTATTTTTCTAAACATTCAAAACGGTTATATTTTTATTCTAAACCCATAGTCAATTATGATATCGACACAACGTTATTAAAAGAAGAAATTCCAGAAGTTGATGTTTGGAATTATAAAGATAAGTTAATACAACCTGAACAAAAATCAAAATTAGCATCTTTAAAGGATAAAGCCTATTTATCTTTCATTAATTTGAGTAATGACAACGTAGTACAATTGCAAGACGAATCAATTAATAATATGCTTTTTGATACTGATAAAGAGCAGAAATATGTATTAGGAAATTCTTCTAGTCCCTATGATGTGGAACGTTCTTGGGAGTACCCTTGGTTATCAGATTATTATATTATAAATACGGAAACGGGTATGAAAGAATTGGCAATGGAAGGTACTTCTGCTCGTCCGTATTTATCACCTGATGGTAATTTTGCTGTTTATTTTAATGGGGAGAGTCAACATTGGTGGGCATTAAATTTAACGAACAATAAAAAAATAAACTTAACTCAAAATATTGGTGTTCCTTTTTATGATGTAGAAGATGATCATCCAGCCACAGCCGGATCTTATGGTTTTGGTGGTTTTGATAAAGAGGGGTTTGCATTATTAAATGACCAATTTGATATTTGGAAAGTTGATTTAAAGAGTGTTAAGTCACCAGTAAATATAACTAAAGATGGAAGGAAAAAGAATCTTGAATACAGAACTTTACGTTTGGATGTAAAAAATAGAAATAAAGCCTCTTATTTTAAAAAGCAGTTATTAGTAGATGTGTTTGACAGATCAAATAAAACAAATTCGATTGTAGGACTTAATGCTAAAAGTTATCGAGCAAAAGAAATAGTAAGTGCCGATAAAATGCTTTTAGGTGGATTTAGAAAAGCAAAAGAAGCAGATGTTTTATTATACACTAAGGAGAATTTTAAAGTCTTTCCAGATTTGCACTATTTCGATGGTAAAAAATCGCGACAAATTACTGATGCTAATCCGCAGCAAAAAGATTTTTTATGGGGAACTTCGGAGAAATTTAATTGGACGGCATATGACGGTACAAAGTTGGATGGAATTATATACAAACCTGAGAATTTTGATGCCACTAAAAAATATCCATTAATAAATTATTTCTATGAAAAACGTAGTAATAGTTTAAATAGTTATCATACCCCAAGACCAAGTGCTTCAACTGTAAATATGAGTTATTTGGTAAGTAATGATTATGTAGTTTTCGTACCAGATATTGTTTATACAGATGGTAAGCCTGGTCAAAGTGCATATAATTGTATTGTTTCTGGTGTTGATGCCGTGGAAAAATTAGGATATATAGATAGTGATAATATGGCTATTCAAGGGCAGAGTTGGGGTGGTTATCAAGTTGCTTATTTAGTGACAGTAACTAATAAATTTAAAGCGGCAATGGCAGGTGCACCCGTAAGTAACATGACATCCGCCTATGGAGGAATTCGTTGGCAAAGTGGTTTAAGTCGAGCCTTTCAATACGAAAAAACACAAAGTAGAATTGGTAAGACGCTTTGGGAAGGTTTTGATTTATATGTAGAAAATTCACCTGTATTTGGTATTCCGAAGATTGAAACGCCATTATTGATGATGCATAATGATGCCGATGGAGCGGTACCTTACTATCAAGGTATTGAAATGTTTATGGGGATGCGTAGACTAAATAAACCAGCTTGGTTATTGGTTTATAATAACGAAGCACATAATTTAAGAAAGCAAAAAAATAGACAAGATTTATCCATAAGAATGATGCAATTTTTTGATCATTATCTAAAAGGAGCTCCTGCTCCAAAGTGGATGACAGAAGGAGTATCTCAAGTAAGAAAAGGAAAGGATTTTGGCTATGCGTTAGAGGACAATTAATTGTCAATATTTAGTACAATAAAAAAGAATACCATTAAACATATATTGAGTTTAATGGTATTCTTTGGTTTTAAGCCTTTTCTGGAATCTCTTTCAAAATCTCCAACACATATTTCCAAAATTTCTGTGTAGAACTAATACTTGCTCTTTCATCAGGTGAGTGTGCTCCCTTTATCGTTGGACCAAAAGAAATCATATCCATTTTAGGATAATTTTGTCCTAAGATACCACATTCTAAACCTGCATGGCAGGCCATAATGTGAGGTTTTTCATTGAATAAATCTTGATAGGTTTTTTCTAACACTTTTAGAATGTTAGAATCAGGATTTGGTTTCCATCCAGGATAAGTACCTGAGGTTCTTACGGAATAATGAGCCAATTCAAATACAGATGAGATGGTGTTTACTAAATTGTCTTTACCTGAATCTACGGAGCTACGTGTAAGACATAGTATTTTAATTTGACCATCTTTAACCAAGACGCGAGCAACATTATTAGAAGTCTCTACTAAATCTTTAATATCAGGACTCATTCTAAAAACACCGTTATGAATTGCATATATAACTTTCAATAATGTATTTTGATCTTGTTTTGAAAGGGCATTTACAGGTTTGTCGCAACCATTACAGGTAATTTCTATATCTTTTTCAATCGATTTATATTCTGCAATTATTGCTTTAGAAATTGCATTAAACTGAGCCGTGAAGTCATCTAAATTATTCG
Source organism: Aureibaculum luteum (assembly GCF_003449015.1). Classification (GTDB taxonomy): domain Bacteria; phylum Bacteroidota; class Bacteroidia; order Flavobacteriales; family Flavobacteriaceae; genus Aureibaculum; species Aureibaculum luteum. Next base: position 40,772 of record NZ_QRGD01000008.1, read on the forward strand.
TTACAACAGTAGCATTACTTTCTCTTGGAATGGCATTTCGTAAACCACCTCCGTCAATCTCTGAAATAGACATTACCTTTTTTAAATCAAAGAGAATACGATTCATGAGTTTATTTGCATTGCCAAAACCTTTATGAATATCCATACCTGAATGTCCACCTTGTAATCCATTTACGGTTATTTTAAAAGCGGTAACATTATCAGAAGTTCTTACTGGTTTATATGATTTTGAGGCGGTAATATCAATTCCGCCTGCACAACCAACACCAATTTCATCATCATCTTCAGTATCTAGGTTTAAAAGTATTTCTCCATTTAACCATCCCCCTTCCAAGCCCATGGCACCTGTCATTCCGGTTTCTTCATCAATAGTAAATAAAGCTTCAAGAGCAGGGTGTTGTATGTCAGTGCTTTGTAAGATACTCATTATGGTAGCCACCCCCAAACCATTGTCTGCTCCTAAAGTAGTGCCTTTAGCTTTTACCCAGTCACCATCAACAATCATTTGTATTCCTTGTTTACTGAAATCAAAATTGGTTTCATTATTTTTTTGATGTACCATATCTAAATGGGACTGCAAAACCACGGTCTTTTTATTTTCCATACCCGCTGTCGCAGGTTTAGTGATGATAACATTACCTACCTTATCTACTTTAGTGGTTAAACCTAATTTTTTACCAAAATTTACCATAAACTGAATAACACGTTCTTCCTTTTTAGACGCTCTAGGTACAGCATTTAAATCAGCAAAATTGTTCCAAATAGCTTTGGGTTCTAGGTTTCTTATTTCATTGTTCATTTTCTATCTTGTTTAATCGTTTATTAATCAATTTAATTGTCAACTTGTTAATGAAGAGCCCGTTTTAAATCTAAAACTGTGGTTAAAGATGAATTAATTCCTCCGTTCTATGAATTCTATTAGAATTAATAATTACCTCCTTATGACTGTATTTTCAACAGGTTTTCTTACTTTTTTTAGGGTACTCATAAAATCATCATCGGCTCTGTAACCCACAGGTAAAACTAAAACTGATTTTAAGCTGTCTTCTTTTAAATCTAAAACTTCATCAAATTTCTGTGCATTAAAACCTTCCATTGGGCAGGCATCTATTTTTTCTATGGCACAAACGGTCATTAAATTCCCCAAGGCTATATATGCTTGATTGATAGCTGACTCTTGTTTTTCGATGGTTGATTTATTTGAAAATATATCTTTTAATTGTGTTCTATACTTTTCTATAATATCTTCTGAAGTACCTCTTATTTCTTTTTCAAGATCAAAATATTTATCAATATCTTCTAAAGTGAAATAATCCTGAATGCATATAACCAATACATGTGATGCTGAAACTATTTGCTTTTGATTAAAAGAATGCGTCATCAATTGTTTTTGCAATTCCTTATTCTTTATGATAAGCATTTTTATGGGTTGCAATCCGAAAGAGGTTGCCGTTAGATTAAATGCTTCGGATAAAATATCAATTTTGTCTTCAGACAATATTTTTGTTTCATCAAATTTTTTGCAGGCATAACGCCATTTTAGGCTATCAATTGTTTTGTTCAATATTTCAGATTTTAAAGATTAGGATTTTAAATTTTGGATCAAAAGTAGCTTTGAACTTTAATTAATTATCCTAGTGACTGCATTTCAACTAGTTTTCTATAGATACCGTTATTCGCCATTAATTCTGAATGTTTACCTTGCTCCATAATAACACCTTTTTGAAGTACTACAATGGTATCTGCTTTTTGAATTGTTGATAAACGATGAGCAATAACCAATGACGTTCTATTTTTCATCATATTTTCCAACGCAACTTGTACTAATCTCTCTGATTCAGTATCTAATGCAGATGTTGCTTCGTCTAACACCATAATTGGGGGGTTTTTAAGAACGGCTCTTGCAATGCTTAAGCGTTGTTTTTGTCCGCCTGAGAGCTTACCACCTGAATCACCAATATTAGTATCTATTCCCTTTGGTAATTCACTTACGAATTCCCAAGCATTAGCAATTTTTAAAGCTTCTATAATTTGTTCATCATTAGCATTTTCATCACCTAAAAGGAGGTTGTTTTTTATAGAATCATTAAATAGAATGGCGTCTTGAGTAACAATACCCAATTGAGCACGCAAAGATTTTATGGTTAAATCTTTAATGTCCAATCCGTCAATAGTGATACTGCCAGAATTTACATCATAAAAACGAGTGATTAAATTCGCTAAGGTCGATTTTCCGCTACCCGATTGTCCAACTAATGCCACGGTTTTCCCTTTGGGAATTGTAAGTGAAAAATCTTTTAAAACAAATTCCTCATCATATTTGAATGATATATGGTCAAACTTAACATCAGTATAAAAACCATCAATTACAATAGCATTTTCTTTATCTTTTAAAGGATTTTCAGTTTCAATAATTTCTAATACGCGTTCTGCGGCAGCATTCCCTTTTTTTACACTATAACTCGCTTTAGAAATAGCCTTTGCGGGAGTTAAAATGTTATATGCTAAGCCCATAAAAGCTAAAAAAGCTTCACTACTTAAAGATTTATCAACTAAAACTAAAGTACCACCATACCATAAAAGAACAGCAATAACACCTATACCCAAAAATTCACTAGTTGGGCTCGCTAAATTTGTTCTATTTAATAAACTATTGGAGAATTTATTAAATCTACTTGTTGATTCATTGAATTTTTTGTTAAAGATACCTTCAGCGTTAAAACCTTTAATAATACGAAGCCCACTTAATGTTTCTTCAATTAAAGATAAAAAGTATCCCTGTTCTTTTTGCACTCTATCCGATTTTCGTTTTAAATTTTTACCAACTAAAGAAATTAAAAATCCTGAAAGGGGAATAAAAATAAAAACAAATAAAGTAAGCTGAGGACTTAGTGTTAACATAAAAATTATTGTAAATATAATAGTCAACGGCTCTCTAAACAGTAGTTCTAAAATAGAAAGAAAGGAATGTTGTATTTCCAAAACATCTGTACCTATTCTTGCCATAATATCACCTTTTCTCTTTTCAGAAAAGTAGGAGAGGGGTAATTCTACTGTTTTTTTGTATAGTTGGTTTCTTAAATCTTTTAAAACACCATTTCGTAAAAACGTAATATAATACATGGCTAAATAATTGAATATGTTTTTTAAGAAAAACACGACCATAATCAATACAATAACCACTAACAATGCCTTTGACTTATCATCACCAGCAATTGATGTAATTTGGTAGCTTACATAATTGTTAAAAAAATCAGATAAAGAAGTAATGCCTTCATAAACTGGTTTTTTAGTAACTTGATTAAGTTCTGGATTAAATATAACTTTCAATAATGGCATTAATACCATAAAAGATAAGCCACTAAATAAGGCATATAAAACATTAAAAATAATATTTAATATGCCATATATTTTATAAGGATAAGCAAAGCGTAAAATCTTTTTAAAATACTCCATTAATTTAATTTCATCTCTTTGATGATTCTATCAATTTTCTGAGTGAGTAATTTGTCAACAATAGTAGCATCTTCAGTTTTTTCTAAAGGAAGATTAACACTAAAATAGAATTTAATTTTAGGTTCAGTTCCACTAGGTCTTGCAGCTACTTTTGTACCATCTTTAGTTTGGTAAATTAACACATTAGATTTTGGCAAATCTATAGCTGTTTTTTCACCAGTTAATAAATTTGTACAAATAGAAGATTCATAATCAAATAAAAATTCTACTGGCGATCCATCTATATTTTTCAAAGGACTATTTCGCATATCCACCATCATTTGGCTTATTTGTTGAGCCCCATCCATTCCCTTTTTTGTTAATGAAATTAAAGACTCTTTGTAATACCCATGTTTAGAATACAAGTTCAACAATTCTTTATAGATTGTTGAATTGTTATTTTTTGCATGAGCAGCAATTTCACATGCTAGTAGCGTGGCAGTTACAGCATCTTTATCACGAATAAAATCGCCTACCATATATCCGAAACTTTCTTCACCACCACCAATAAATTCCTGTTCGCCTTCTGCTTCTCTTATTAAATCTGCAATCCATTTAAATCCTGTCAAGCAAACTTTAGTGACAACATTATAACTTTGTGCGATTTTTTCAATCAAATTAGTAGAAACTATGGTAGTAGCAACAAATTGGTTTCCGTTTAATCGACCATCTTCATGCCATTGCTTAATTAAATAGTCAGTCATTACTGCCATGGTTTGATTTCCATTAAGTAACACTAATTTATTATCTAAATCTCTAACGGCAATACCTAATCTATCAGAATCAGGGTCAGTACCTATTACAATATCAGCACCAATTTTTTCGGCTAAATCAGTTGCCATTTTTAAGGCAGCTGGTTCTTCTGGATTTGGAGAAGTGACAGTAGGGAAATCGCCATCTGGTTTCTCTTGTTCCTTAACAATATGTACATCTTTAAAGCCGGCCATTTTCAACACTTTAGGAACTGACATTATAGAAGTTCCATGTAATGAAGTAAAGACAATTTTTAATTTATTTCTATTTGGAGTGTTAAAAGTACCATTCGCAACAGACGCTTTATTAAATACGTCATCAACTTCTTTACCAATTATATTTAATAAATTTTCATTGGCTTTAAAGTTAATTTTATCAAAATTTACTGAGCTTACTTCGTCAATTATTTTTTTATCGTGTGGTGGCACGATTTGTCCACCATCGTTCCAATATACTTTATACCCATTATATTCTGGAGGATTGTGTGAAGCTGTTAAAACGATGCCCGCATCGCAACCTAAATGTCTAACTGCAAAAGAAAGTTCTGGAGTTGTTCTTAAGTCCTCGAACAATAAGGCTCTAATATTATTAGCTGTAAGTACATCAGCTACTATTTTTGCTAATGATTTACTATTATGACGACAATCAAAAGCTATGGCAACTTTTAGTTCTTTATCAGGAAAGGTTTGACGTAAATAATTTGCCAAGCCTTGTGTAGCTCTACCCAACGTATATTGATTGATACGATTAGTACCTACACCCATGATACCACGCATACCACCGGTACCAAATTCCATATCTTTATAGAAACTTTCAGTTAAGTTTTCATCATTATTATCAATTAATTTCTGTACTTTTTCTTGGGTAGTGGCATCAAAAGGTGCAACTAACCATTGTTTGGCTTTTTCTAGAATTTGTTGAGTGCTCATAAGGTATAATTTTAAACAAATATAAGGATTAATTGAAAGAATTAAATGGTAAAAAATAAGATTCAAATAGTAACAATACAATAATGCGACACAAGAAGTTTTTATAATAACTAACGTAACATAAAAAATAGAATCATTTTTAAACTACTTCGCTAATTTTATAACGCTCATCATTCCGTTTAGAACGAAGTATAAGCTCACCTAAAAATCCTGCTAAGAATAATTGTGTACCAATAATCATAGCAACAATGGAAGCATAAAATTGAGGTCGTTCTGTAAGTAATCTGCCTGAAGTATTGAAAAACATTTTGTCTATACCTAAAAATAATGCAAAACAGAATCCGATAAAAAACATAAAACTACCCAATAAACCAAACAAATGCATAGGGCGTTTTGCAAACTTGGACAAAAACCAAATGGTAATTAAATCTAAAAATCCGTTAACGAATCTGTCCATTCCGAATTTTGTAGTTCCATATTTTCTGGCTTGATGCTGTACTACTTTTTCATCAATTTTAGTAAAACCTTCATTTTTTGCCAAAACAGGAATGTATCGGTGCATTTCGCCATAAACATCAACACTTTTAATGACGATGTTTTTATAAGCTTTAAGTCCACAATTAAAGTCATGAAGTTTTAGACCTGATGTTTTTCTTGCGGCTGCATTAAACAGTTTTGAAGGTATATTTTTTCTAATTTTAGAATCGTAGCGTTTCTTTTTCCAACCAGAAACGAGATCCAATTTGTTTTCAGTAATCAGTTCGAAAAGTTCTGGAATCTCATCAGGACTGTCTTGTAAATCCGCATCCATAGTAATAACTACGTCACCTTTTGCTATTTTAAATCCAGCATTTAAAGCTTGAGATTTACCATAGTTTTTTTGAAAACGAATTCCTTTGACAGCGGAGTCCTTTTTTGATAAAGCTTCGATAACTTGCCAAGAATTATCTGTGCTACCATCATCAATAAAGATAATTTCGTAACTAAACTGATGGGCTTGCATAACTTTTGCAATCCAAACATATAATTCGCTTAATGACTCGTCTTCGTTAAGTAGTGGGATAACTACTGAAATGTTCATATTCTATTCGTTGTTTAGTATTGATCTTCTTTTTTTTGCATTGCTAATGAAACAATTAAAGACACTACAAAACCCAGAAATATGCTGAAAATTAAAATAGAACCTATTGTATAAGCAAAGAAATATTGTCGTGTGTTTTCCCCTATAGTATCTATCATTTCTTCAGCCATATTAGGGTTTTCTAAGAATTTTTGTCTTTGTATTTCAATAATATTATCAACAAAATCTGGTTCAATAAATTTTGCGAAAATATAAATATAGATTGCTGAGATAATCGCGGAAATTAAGGCAATACCAACACCTACTTTTAGTCCTTGTCCTAAGGATAAAAAACTACCATTTTGTTTCTTATATTCTTTTATTCCTAAAAAAATCGCAACAACCATTGCAATTAAGGAGATAACATTAATTGACCAATGAGGTTCATAAGCATTACCAAAAGCATAATTAATTACACTTACAATAATTGTAAAAAAAGCTAATAATAAACCATAGTTCATCATTACACTTTTTCTTTTTGAATTATCTTGATTTTCCATTGTTTTGAGTTTTTTTGGTTAGTGGAGCAAATATAAATATTTAAGAATTAGTATCTTATTATTTAAAGATTAAAATATTGCAAAAAAAACTTGCAGAGAACTAAATTGATTGTATTTTTGCCGTGGGTAAGTCCTACACAACCAGCTCCCTTTGAATCCTCCAGGGCAGGAATGCAGCAAAGGTATTAGGTCGTAGCGGTGTGATGTAGGTCGCTTACCCATTTTTTATTTAACTTATATAGTAGGTTGAATAGCTTCAGAAGAAATCAAATTATCCACAATAGCTTCATTTAATAATTTCTTACATTTACATTTTAAACAAATAGCATGTCAAAAGTTGTTTTAATTACTGGTGCTTCATCAGGAATTGGTAAAAGTATAGCCGAATATTTACATCAAAAAGGAATGGTTGTTTATGGTACGAGTCGTAACCCTAAAGAACCCGTTATAAATGGAGTAAAAATGCTTGCTTTAAATGTACTAGAGGTTGGTACTATTGAAAAAGCAGTTGATACAATTGTAAAAAATGAAGGCCATTTAGATATATTAATCAATAATGCAGGTATGGGTATTACTGGGCCTATAGAAGATACGCCTACTGATGAGATGCGTGCTGTTTTTAATACGAACCTTTTTGGACCTATTGATGTGATGAAAGTAGTTTTGCCTCAAATGCGTCAACAAAAATCTGGGTTAATTATCAATATTACTTCAATAGCTGGTTATATGGGCTTGCCTTTTCGCGGAATTTACTCAGCGAGTAAAGGTGCCTTGGAGGTCATTACCGAAGCTACACGGATGGAGGTTAAAGAATTTGGAATACATATTACAAATGTGGCTCCAGGTGATTTTGCTACAAATATTGCGGCAGGTAGATATCATACTCCTGTTTTTGATACTTCTGCATATAAAGAAAAGTATGCTGAAAACTTAGCGTTATTGGATCAACATGTTGATGGAGGGCTAGACCCTGAAGTGATGGCTCATTCTATTTATAAGATCATACAGCAAAAACAACCAAAAATTCATTACAAAGTTGGTGGGTTTATGGAGAAGTTTTCAATAGTTTTAAAACGTATTTTACCAGATTCTTGGTATGAAAAATTACTAATGAACCATTATAAATTATAGGTGTTAGTATTCTTTTAAAGAAATTTTCGGATACTCTATTTCATTTTGGTTTTAATTATTCTTTGACGTACTTATGTTTAATATTTTGAATAATTTATGCTTTCAGTAATATGTTATTAAGTTAAACGTTATCTTAATAAGCAAAATTTATCACAGGTTTATTTTTGCTTAATTAAACTTAAAGAAGGATAAAGCATGAAGTTTTTTATAGATACAGCAAACTTAGATCAAATTAAAGAAGCCCAAGAATTAGGTGTTTTAGATGGTGTTACTACCAATCCTACATTAATGGCTAAAGAAGGAATCACAGGGTACAATAATATTATAAACCATTACAAAGCTATTTGTGAAATTGTAGAAGGAGATGTAAGTGCTGAAGTTATTTCTACAGATTTTGAAGGAATGGTAAGAGAAGGTGAAGCATTGGCAAAACTACATTCTCAAATTGTAGTAAAAATACCAATGATACGAGAAGGTATTAAGGCGATTAAGTATTTTTCTGATAAAGGAATAAAAACAAATTGTACATTAGTATTTTCAGCTGGACAAGCTTTATTAGCGGCAAAAGCGGGAGCTACTTATGTATCACCATTTATTGGTCGTTTAGATGATATTTCAACGGATGGATTAGGTTTAATCCAAGAAATTAGATTAATCTATGATAACTATGGTTTCGATACTCAGATCTTAGCAGCGTCAATTAGACATACCATGCATGTTATTGATTGTGCTAAAATTGGTGCAGATGTTATGACAGGTCCAATTAGTGCAATAGATGGATTGTTAAATCATCCGTTAACTGACATTGGTTTAGCCACATTCTTAGCAGATTATAAAAAAGGTAACTAAATAATTATTTAGAAATTGAATGCGTAATAAAAATCCCGCCAATTGGCGGGATTTTTATTTTATAATCACTTCAAGGAAATTAAAACAGAATACAAACGGGTGAAGGCACATTAATTTCTTCAAGAAATGTTAGTAATCCCGTTACTTTGTCTCGTTTAAATGACACTATGTTTTCTGAACGTTGGTTAGCCACTAATAAAAAATTATTATTAGGAGAAAGAGCAAAATTTCTAGGCCAATCACCTTTTACAGACTCATATCCAATAGCTGTTAACTCTCCAGATTCTTGATTAATTTCAAAAATGGCGATACTATTATGTCCGCGATTCGAAGCATATAAAAATTTTCCATCTTTAGAAATATGAATATCTGCACAGAAACTTTTTTCGGAATAACCATCTGGCAAGGTAGAAACTGAAGACTGTACCATGTACTTTCCATTTTCACCTTTCTTAATCAAAGCAATGGTACTATTCAATTCGTTAATAACATACATCCAATCTTTTTGTGGTTGAAATGCAATATGTCTCGGTCCTGGTTTAGGGTTTACACCAATTCTCAACGTTTCTACTATGGTTCCTTTTAATTTATTTTGTACGGTATCTAAAGTGTAAAACCAAAGATCATTTGTTCCCAAATCTGCTGATACAATGAGTGAATCATTTATAAAATAGGCAGAATGTGCATGAGGTTCCCACTGTCCTTTTTCTACATGATTATTTGTGTAGTGTTGCTTTTTATCGAGTAAGTCTGACAAATCACCCTCTTTATTTAATTTAAACAGGCCCAAGTTTCCACTTGAATAGTTGGCCGTTAAAACAAATCCATTCTTATTTACACCTACAAAACAAGGGTGTGCCCCACCTGAAGATTGTCTACTCATAAACGCTAAACTGTCACCTGTAATTCTATAAGCCTCCACAGTGCCCATACTATCCACAGAATTAATTTCATTTACGGCTAATAAGAATTTACCATCTGCAGATTTCGCTAAAAAGGATGGATTTTCCGTTTTTGCTGCCAGTTTTATTTTTTTTATGTTACCACTATTCGAAAGCGAATAAGAATAAATGCCTTCACTTAAACTATCTGTATAGGTACCTACAAAAAAGGAGATTAGTTTTTCATTTTCTGAAGAAGGTTTTATATCTTTTTGTGTATTATTTTTACAACCAATAACAGTAGTAATAATCAGCATAAGACTAAGGTATTTCATTTTAAAGGGCTTTAAGTATATCGTTTATAATTTTTATATGATGCGTCGTATGCAACTCTAAAAAACGAATTGTTTTTTTTAAGTGTAATTGTCCGAAAATAGGATGTTCAAAATGACTTTTAGAAGATAGTTTTTCTATATCAGTTAAGTTTTTATGAACCTCTTTTAGTTGTGATTTTAAGTCTTCTAATTTAATAATTTCAGGAGGGCGAACATGTTTTGGAGCTTTTACTTTACCTCTAGGAAAAGAACCTTTTAAAAAGATTATAAATCTCCATTTGTTAAACCTCCATTTGTATTTAGAAGGATCAGAAGCTATTATTACCATGCTAACGTTATGAATTACTTTTAAGGAATGATCAATATGCCAAGCGATGTTACTCGAAGACACATTGGAAGCTAGCTTATCTGAATGTATAATTGCTTTCTCTAATTCTGATAATTCAATTTGAAGTATTGACATGGGTTCTCTTTTCTAAATAATCTCTTCTAATTCTATATTATAATCGTATTGTAAGTCCTCATGCAATGTACCAATTGCTTTTTTTATGAGTATAATTTGCCTGTCAAATATATTTAACAAACTGGTGTTTCTTTCCATTGAAGGATGCATTTCTTTTAGTACTGTACAGAAATAAATTAATAATTCTACTTCAGTTTCTTTCTTTTTTGAATAGCGGATGTATTTTTTTACCATTCTCAAAATTTTACGAACACTTTTCTTAATATAAAAGTAGCTAGCGGTGTTTATTTGATTGAATAATTCAGAAACTTCATCTTTTACACTCTGAATAAAAGCTTCTTCATCTGAGGCTTCAAATAAAAGATAGGTGAGTAACTCTTTATTTTCTTTTTTAAATTTAGATAATGTTAAGCATAAATTTAAAAGTTCGTCATTAGATTTATACTTTAATTCTTTTTTCAGTACTGTTACTGTAGCTGTTTTCATAAGATTCAAATTTAAACTAATTTGAAGCATAAAAAAAACCTTGCCGTTAGAACAAGGTTTTTATTATTTTATATTTATTATTTTTTCTCAGTGGGTTTATCAACTACAATACGCTGATCACGATTTGCTAATTCCCAAGCGGTGTGAAAAACTAAACGAGATCTGTTTTCTAATAAATCATATTCTATTTTGTCTGGAGTATCTGTATGTTGATGATAATCATCATGGGTTCCATTAAAATAAAAAATTACAGGGATATTATTTTTGGCAAAATTATAATGATCTGAACGATAGTAAAATCTATTCGGATCATTTTCATCATTATATGTATAATCCAATTCTACATTGGTATACTTTTTATTTACTTCTTCTGAAATATTATGTAAATCACTACTTAATTTATCACTACCAATTAGGTAAACATAATTTCTATCACCTTCTGTTCTTTTTGGGTCAGAACGACCAACCATATCGATATTTAAATCAACAACTGTATTTTCAAGAGGAAATATAGGATCAACATCCGCATAATAACGAGAACCTAATAATCCTTTTTCTTCTCCCGTTACATGAAGAAATACAACTGATCTTTTAGGAGTTTGTCCATTATCCACAGCTTTTTTAAAAGCTTCTGCAATTTCTAAAATAGCTACCGTACCAGAACCGTCATCGTCAGCACCGTTATAAACGTTTCCATCTTTTACACCAACATGGTCTAAATGAGCAGAGATAATAACATATTCATCAGGTTTTTCGGATCCTTTAATATAAGCGACTACATTTTCAGAATTAAAATCCTCTACATTTGATTTGTAAGTTAAAACAGCTGGAACTTTTACTGTTTTAGATGTTGAATTTGTTGCAATATCACTAACAATAGCCTCAGCTAATGAAGTATTAATCAACATGAAGTTTATTTCACTATCTTTTTTTTCGGTACTCTTTAGACCCATTCTAGTTCTTCCAGAACCAAATCGTTTAGCAATATTTGCATAAGCATCAGGATTGTAATATAAAGCGGCTTTCGCACCTTTCTCTTTAGCAATATCCGTTTTAGAACTAAATTCTTGACGCATGTTAGACCATTTTCCAGTACTTTCTTCAGTTCCAGAAATAATATAGTTACCGTCTTTATCTTTTGGTTCACCATTTTTGAACAATACTATTTTACCAGTAACATCTATATTCTTATAATCAGAATATTTTTCATCGTCAATACCGTAACCAACAAATATTACTTCTTCAGCATTAATTGTTCCATTGCTTCCAGAAAATGAAACAAAATCGTCAACTGATTTATAATCTTTACCATTAATATGTACTGTAACCTCAGGAGAACTTGTACGTTCTAATGGTACTTTTTGAAAATACTCATCATTTGGCAAAGCTGAAGGTACATTTAATGCGACATAATGTTTCTTTATAAATTCTATTGCTTTTTTCTGACCTGGTTCGCCAGTATCTCTTCCTTCATATTCATCTGATGCGTAAACATATAGTGCCTCTTTTAATTCTTCGGCCGTAATTGATTTCGCGTAATCTTCAACCGTTAAAGTTGGTTTAGCAGGAGTAGCTGAAGTTGTCTTTTTGGTACTATTACAGCTTACAAGCACAGCAGCTATTGCTAATAGGGATAAAAGTTTTTTCATAAAAATAAATTGAGTTAATAGTAGTTGTTGATTATTAGAAATTTCAATTTACGATATTACGAAAAAAAAATGATATTATTTTTTAGGTATAAAATAGCTATTTACCAGCTTCCGCCGCCACCGCCGCCAAAACCACCACCTGATGATCCACCACCAGAAGAACCACCGCTGTTACTGGAAGGGGAGCTTACCATAGTAGAGGTTGTGTTTGACATAGCACTTGAAAACGATTTTGAAAAGCTATTCATTGATAGGTAGTTACCCGTTGTTGAACGATACCAATTTGGTGGTTCTATATTTAAGGCATCAAATTTATTGGCCCATTTTTTAAACATTCCAAATGCTAAAGCATATGCCATTGTGGTTTCAAAATAACCTGGATCTTCTTTCAATAGCATTTTTAATTTATTTTCTTCCGCAATTTTTATAAACTGTTTAAAGCCTTTTAATTCAGAAAACACTTTGTTTCCTTTACTGTTTTTTTTAATCATATAAGTGTTAAATAAAATAAGCATAACACAAGTAATTACGATACCGATGGTGGCTATTGGACCCCAGAAAAATAATCCAACTAATCCCAAAACTATCGCCATTAACATCAAAAGGATATAGGTAATTGTTCTTATTTTTTTTGATTCAGCCTCATAATAAAGTTGAGCATTTTCTTTTAACATGCTTCCGGCACTTGCCATTGTGGTATAGAAAGTCTCCTTTAAGCTACTGACCAATATTTCATTAGCATTTAGTTTAACTGTTTCAACTCCCAATATATCGTTAAGAAAACTTTTCGTTTTACCTTTATTACTTAGTTGTAAAGAACCACCAAACAGTCCATCAAATATTTCATGCTCATACGAAGATGCGGAATTTGGTAATGGTTTTAACTTTATAAGTTTAGTATCAGCTTTACTAAATAGACCTCCCTTTGGAATTTCTTCAATTTTCAAATAACCATTAGCTCCCCAAAAGGGTAATAATGATATAATATCAGAAGTATCGTTTCTATCGTTTATTAAGAAACCAGCCATGGGTGGATCAATGTTTTCTGGCGGATAATAACTCGTTGTACTGACTACGTCATCATCTTTTCCATATTTTTTCCAAACATTATAGAATCCTGCTATCAACCCCAGAACAATAAAAGACCAGCCGTAATTAGTCCAAAAAGGCCATAACGGTTTTATTTCTGCAATAGAATTTTTAGGAAGGTTAAGTAAAATGGTTACACTTTCGCCTGGGTTTGATTGAAAATCAGGGTTACTTGTACCTGAAAAAATATTATTTTTATATGATAAAACAAACGCATCACTTTTTTCAGTAGTACCTGTAGGTCCAGAATAAACGAAGCAATTATCTGCATTTAAGGGAATGTCTTTAGGTACATGTATTTTGAAATTCAGCTTGTAAAAACTAGCATTCCATCCATCAGGTTTTATATTCCAATAAAAACTGATTTGGTTGTCTTCAAAAAGAAAGGCATTGTGGACACGATATTTTATTTGGTATTGTTGAGGACCAATTACGAATTTATCTTTATCGCCAATTTTTATCTCTAGAGATTTACTTAACCGTTGTTCAAAATCGAATGGTTTTTCAAAATTATATCCAGGAACTTCAATAGTACTGATTCTAATTTTTCTTTTTTCTTTCTTTTGATCGTAGGTTACTAGATCATATTCGGTATTAATTGTACGGAAAATACCATGTTTTTGAGCTTCAAAATTCAGATTGTAATTTTCTACAACATCAAAATATCCTTTTTGATTGATAAAAATATCTACCGAACAGCTATCAACCGTAAAATCTTGAGAAAACCCTAAGGCAGATGTGAAAATTAATAAGAATATAGTTAGAATTTTCTTCATGTCTAAAAATAAATCTAATTCACAAACATTTATGTCTGTAAATACAAAGTTTTTATGAAAATTCTACTTTTACATTTTCTCTACTTACTTCATCGGTTTCAAAATAGTCAAAATGTTGATAGTTGAACATTCCGGCAACAAGAACTCCAGGGAAACTTTCTCCATAGGTATTATTTTCTCTTACCGTACCATTATAATATCTACGACTTCGTTCAAGATTTTCTTCTATAGTATTTAGTTTTTCTTGTAAATCTAAATAATTAGTATTGGCTTTCAGATCAGGATAAGCCTCGCTCAATGCAAAAATACTTCGTAAGGTTTGTTGCAACTGGTTTTCTGCTTTTATTTTAGCATTAATATCACCTGTAGGTACTTCCATTGCAGCATTACGAGCACTAATTACGGCTTCTAAGGTAGATTTTTCATGTTTAGCATATCCTTTTACCGTTTCTACTAAATTGGGTATTAGGTCATAACGACGTTTAAGAGCAACGTCTATATTACTCCAAGCATCTTTAACGACGTTTTTATTTTTTACAAATTTGTTGAAAACAGAAATAAGGAAAAGTGCAATTAGAACGATAATTCCGCCGATAACAATAAAAGGTACCATAATTTATAGATTAGGTTGTTAATTTAATACGAGTCTAATTTAATGTTTTTTAGTTAGAATTTAATTCAATAAATAATTTTATTAATGTAATATCTAAACTCTTGTATAATTATTGAAATAGTGGTTATTTATTTTATGAGAAGAAGTATAAAAAAACAAACTATAATTCAGATTTTTATTTTCATATTATTTACAACAAGTAAAGCTGTAAATTAGGGTTGTCTTAAAATACTTTACAACTGCTCTTTCAGCACTTTTATTTCATCTCTTAACTGTGCGGCAACTAGAAAGTCCAACGCTTTGGCTGCTTTTTCCATCATTTTTTGACGATCTCTAATTCGTTTTTCAATTTCAGGTTTTGGTAAATATTCTAAATCCTCTTCAGCCGCTTTTGTAGCAGCTGCATCGTAATGAAAAGAACTAATATTGTTTTTACTTAAACTATCGTCTAGACTCTTTTTAATTTGCGTTGGGGTAATGTTATGTTTTGTATTGTAAGCGATTTGTTTTTCACGTCTCCCGTTAGTAGCATCAATGGTTAATTGCATGCTATTGGTGATTTTATCGGCATACATAATGGCTCTACCATTAATGTTTCTTGCTGCTCTACCAATAGTTTGGGTCAGGGATCGCTGGCTACGTAAAAAACCTTCTTTATCGGCATCTAAAATAGCAACTAAAGAAACTTCGGGTAAATCTAACCCTTCACGTAATAGGTTTACACCTATTAACACATCAAACAAACCTTTACGAAGTTGTTGCATTATTTCGACACGCTCCAATGTATCTACATCACTGTGAATATAACGGCAACGAATATGTATTCTGCTCAAATATTTTGTCAATTCCTCTGCCATACGTTTGGTAAGGGTAGTAACTAAAGTTCGTTCATCTCTTTCTACACGTAATTGAATTTCTTCAATTAAATCATCAATTTGATTTAAGCTTGGTCTAATTTCAATTTCTGGATCTAACAGCCCTGTAGGACGAATTACTTGCTCCACAAAAACACCTTCTGTTTTTTGTAATTCATAATCTGCTGGTGTGGCACTCACAAAAATTACTTGATTCTGGACTTCTTCAAATTCTTCAAATTTTAATGGACGGTTATCCATTGCCGCAGGTAATCGAAATCCGTATTCAACTAAATTTTCTTTTCTGGAACGGTCACCACCATACATAGCATGGGTTTGCGGAATGGTAACATGACTTTCATCTACTACCATTAAATAATCATCAGGAAAATAATCTAATAAACAGAAGGGTCTTGTACCGGGTTGTCTTCCGTCTAGGTAACGTGAGTAATTTTCTATCCCACTACAATACCCTAATTCACGAATCATTTCTAAGTCAAACTCGGTACGTTCCTTTAAACGTTTCGCTTCAAGATGTTTACCTATTTCTTTAAAATAATCCACCTGTTTCACCATGTCTTCCTGGATTGCATGTATTGCATTTTGCAATACATCTGGAGAAGTCACAAATAAATTGGCAGGATATATAGTTAGTTTTTCAAATTTTTCAATGATTTGATTGTTGACAATATCAAAACTTTCCATTTCTTCTATTTCATCACCAAAGAAATGAACACGATAGCCATAATCTCCATAGGAAGGGAAAATAGTTATTGTATCTCCTTTTACTTTAAAAGTCCCGCTTTTTACCTCAAATTCTGTTCTAGAATATAAGCTGGTAACCAATTGATGTAAAAACTTAGTACGAGGAATTTTTTGATCAATCTCAATATGTATGACATTCTTTTTAAATTCAACCGGATTACCGATACCATATAAACAAGAAACTGAGGCAACTACCAAAACGTCTCTACGACCAGATAACAACGAAGATGTAGTGCTTAATCGCAGACGTTCAATATCATCATTTATGGAAAGATCTTTTTCAATATACAATCCGCTTGAAGGAATATAGGCTTCAGGTTGATAATAATCATAATAGGATACAAAATATTCAACCGCATTATTAGGGAAAAAATGTTTAAACTCAGAATACAATTGTGCCGCCAACGTTTTATTATGAGCTAATACTAAGGTAGGCCGTTGAATGTTATTAACTACATTGGCTACGGTAAAAGTTTTACCGGAACCCGTTACACCTAACAAAGTTTGATAATTTTCACCGGAAGCTATGGCTTCTGTAAGTTGTCTGATAGCTTCAGGTTGATCTCCTGTGGGCTTAAATTCTGATTTTAATTCGAATTGCATTTTACAAAAATAACGAACTAATTTGTATTAAAGGCATATGGCAATCCCTTTAATAAGAAGTGATAGGAATTAATATTGTAGTTTGTAATTTGATAAAAAAACGATGTATATATTCTATAACGCTATCGTTAACATTAATTAACACTAAGTATAAATTGTTTAATACTAATTTAACATTAAACGATGAATTCCGCCTTAAATTTGCGGTATATTATTTGAGTTAGTTAGTTAAATAATGGGTGTTGGTTCATAAACAACGCCCATTTTTTTTTGAATAGAACTTCAATACTTTTTTCAAAATACACGATTTTCTGGAAAACTTACTGTTTTAGATTTCTAGGCTTCTAATCGAAAATAGTAATTTTCCATATAATTCAATTTAAATCTTAAAATTTTAACAATTATTAACATTAATCATTAATTGTTTAATAGTAATTTAACATTAATCAAAAAATTCTACCTTAAATTTGTAGTATATTATTTGAGTTAGTTAGTTAAATAATGGGTATTGGTTCATAAACAATACCCATTTTTTTTGTTCATCATTTAAAATAGCAACTAAGCGTTTTAGGTGTTTTTGAATTAAAAATTGAGATTTACAAATCTCTTTTCTTTAATAAGGCGTATGAAGCATAAATAAAGATAAATATCCAAACAGTAGCAATTGCAATTTGATACCAATGTACACTAACATCAAAAGCAAAATTTTGCCCTAATTGTTTCCCTGCGGTTTGTATCGCATTTAGTTTTGTAAAAGGTTGTTTTATCAAGTTAGCCATAGACTCTAATGGGAAGAATTGCATGATATCATTTACACCAATAGAAGATAATGAGTCACTACTAATAGTATCATTTGAAGCCAATTTATCAGAATTAAATTTCCAAAATAGAAATAACTTAAAAATACTTTCTACAAAAAACCAAACGAGAATACCTCCAACCGCAAAGGCTGATCGTTTTACTAAAATTCCCATAAAAAGACCAAACGAAAAGAATGCAGTTAATTTTATAAAGAAGGCAAAAAGATAATCTAGATCAGAAAATATAATACTCAGCTCATTAAAATCTGAATAAATTAGCCCTAAAGTCATTGATACTACAAATACGAAAAATGTAGAAATTGCCGCAAAAACAATTACAGTATAAAATTTTGAAAGAATAAATTCCTTTTTACTTAAACCATCAATTAAGTTTTGTTTCAATGTTTTATTACTATACTCATTTGCCATCATAGAAACAATTACCAAGAGTAAAAAGAACTTAAAGATAGATGCCATATAGGTGTTGAAATGCCAGATATACGGAAAGTTAAAAATACCTTGATCTGCTAAATGGAATTTTATAACACCAATATCAAATTTTATAGCTGCAATTAATGCAATTGATGTTAGTAATGCAAAGTAGATGATAGTGAGCACTCTACTTGCTCTATTGTGCTTTAGTTTGTGAAATTCTATATTTAAAAGTCGTAACATTATTTGGTAGCTTATGGGTTAGTTGTTGTTGGTAAGGGTTAAAAACTGTTGCTCTAAACTTGGCATTCGTTTCACTAAATGTGATAGCGTTATTCCGTTTTTAAATAAATACGCATTGATTTCAGATGCTGACAATTCATTTTCCAAGGAGGCAATTAATTTTCCATCTTCTTTTTTTACGCTAGCTATTGCTGGATGCTTTTCTAATAACTCCCATAGTTTTTCTGATTCGGCTTCTGTATTTAATTCAAAATAGCCATTTGTTGCTGTAATACCATCAACAGCTCCAGAATAAAGTTTAATACCATTGCGGATTACAACGACATGTGAACATACTTTTTCAACTTCATCTAATAAGTGAGATGCTAATAGAATGGTAGTCCCATTACTAGCAATGTCTTTAATAATTTTACGAATTTCATGAATTCCTTGCGGATCTAGTCCGTTAGTAGGTTCATCAAGAATTAAAATTTCAGGGTCATTTAATAGGGCAGAGGCAATAGCTAATCGTTGTTTCATACCTAAAGAATAGGTTTTAAATTTGCTATCTCTACGCTCAAATAAATTAACAACTTTTAGTTTTTCATCAATCTTATCATAAGAAACGCCTTTGATTTTGCAAATAAGTTTTAGATTTTGAACCGCTGTCATGTACGGATAGAAATTAGGACGCTCTATAATTGCTCCAACTTTTTTTAGAGCTTCATGTGTAGAAATGTTTCCGTCAAACCAACTGAATTCTCCAGAGGTTTTATTAACAACATTTAAAATGATTCCTAAAGTAGTAGATTTTCCACTACCATTTGGACCTAAAATGCCATAAACATTGCCTTTTTCAATATCAAAGGATAGGTTATTTACCGCATGTACACTTCCAAATTTTTTATCTAAATTTCTGAGGGATAAGATGTTTTCCAAGATTGTGATTGTTTGATTACATTAAATAAGACGAACGAAATTGAATTTCGTAACAGAAAAAAACGATTTTCTACTTTATTTAGTTAACCTAATCAAGAATTTTAAATCTCAAAAAATTGAATTAAGCGTGCAAGATCTTGCCTTTACGTAGAGGCAGGCGGTCTTTTTTAATTCATCAACTCATCGAAGTTATCGAAGTCAAAATCATCAAAATTTTCCATGGCATCAAAGTCATCATCATCATCATCACCATTAGAACTATCCTCACTGACAAACTCCTTATCGGGAGCTTCACTAGGCACCAAACCTACTGAAAGTAAAATACTTGGTAATTCAACTTCAGGCGTCTTTTCTTCGACACTTATCAACTCCACATAGAATGTCCACATTGAAAAGAAATCATATACATATAGTAATTTACTCTTATCTTCAGTTAAAATATCTCTAAGAATAAAACCTTGCATAGAAATATTAGCTTCAGTTTCGTTCATATCAAATAATGGGATTTCTTCACCTTGGTTCCAGTCATCATCCGTAAGGTAAAAAGCAGCCATTTCTGTACCATCAAAACCAAAGGCATTGGTAATTACATTATGCAAGTCTTCTAATGAATCGTTAAAACCAATAGCTATATCTCTTACAACATCTTCTTCAGTATCTAATATCAATCTAATTTTATATATCATAGCATTCTTATCTGGGGCAA
Organism: Aureibaculum luteum; assembly: GCF_003449015.1. Classification (GTDB taxonomy): domain Bacteria; phylum Bacteroidota; class Bacteroidia; order Flavobacteriales; family Flavobacteriaceae; genus Aureibaculum; species Aureibaculum luteum. The sequence continues at coordinate 61,162 of NZ_QRGD01000008.1, forward strand.
AGTTATGTATTTGTTATATATAATAAGAACTGAAAGTAACTTTTTCTTTAATAGTCTTTTCATTACTTTTACGGCAAATAGAACTATTTTATGGATAAAGAAGCATTATTAGAAGAACTAAATAGTCGTACAGAGAATACCTTGATGGCAACATTAAATATTGTTTATACAGATATTGGTGAGAATTATCTAGTCGCTACTATGCCTGTTAATGCCCGAGTGCATCAACCAGCAGGCTTGTTGCATGGTGGTGCTTCAGTGGCTTTAGCGGAAAGTGTAGGTAGTACAGCAGCTCATTTTTCTATTGATATCAATACGCAAGAAATACGTGGATTGGAAATCACAGCAAACCATATTCGTGGTATAAGAGAAGGGGTAGTTACCGCCATAGCCAAACCTATCCATAAAGGTAGGACAACACAATTATGGGAAATTAGAATTGTTGATGAACAAGAAAAATTGATTTCTATTTGTAAGCTTACTGTAATTGTTCTGAATAGAAAAGGATAATGATGCCGAAAAGAATCAAGAAGATTTTAAAATTTATCGCTATTGTTCTTTTGGTATTTTTTATTAGTGTTGTGTTTGCTGCTCATATTTTTTTAAGTCCAACATCTGATAAAAAAGCCTTAGAGGAATTAACTATAACAGGTTTACATCCTAATATTATTCACAAAACGTATAATGGGTTTGAATATCGTGCGGTGGAAATGCAGCAAAAAATTGATACGAGTTTGTCAACATTAGTTTTTGTACATGGCTCACCAGGAGATTTTTTAGACTATAAAGAGTATTTAACGGATAGTACATTAAATGCAAAGGCTAATTTGCTGAGTTATGATAGGGTAGGGTATGGTACAGAAAACACAGCTAATGTTCAAGGATCTCTAGCGTTTGAATTGGGCCTTTTGAATAAGGTTACTAATGGTATTTCCGCAGAAAAAATTATACTAATAGGCTATTCTTATGGTGGCTCAATAGTATTGGCTTCACCCAAAAATTACAAGTATAAAGTATCTTTGGCAAGTGCGGTAAATGCTAAATTAGAACCTATGTTTTGGGGATTAAAAATATATGATTGGAAATTAACACGATGGATACTTCCAAAAAAAGTACAAGCGGCAGCGAAAGAAAAATATTCACACGTATCCGATTTACCTAAGTATGAGAAATTATGGAATAAAAGTCCTTCACCAATTGTAAATATTCAAGGTGATGCTGATTGGATTGTACCCTATGAGAATTCAATATTTTTACAACAGAAAATTGACACAGATAAATTTAAAATGATCACCATTAAAGGTGTTGGTCATGAATTAGTTTGGTCAAATTTTGATTTGATAAAAAGTGAAATTTTAAAAACACTTAAATAGAATGTTTGAAAATAAATCTATAAATGAACTTTTCGCTAAGGTTCAACAAGCTTTTGAAACTAAAAAACCTTTTGTTGTATATAGGCAGGCTGAGAGTGATTTTGTTAAAGGTTTTTTTCAAACAAATAATGACCTTTGTAATACCAAAGACTATTTAGATTCAGGTTTCGTTTTTGCACCTTTTGACAATGCTTTACCTTCTATTTTATTTCCATTATCAGAATCTGAATTATACGCTTCTAAATTTACCAATGCTCGCTTTATAGATAACCAAAAAGATTTGTCAATGGTATCGAATTTAGAAAATTCAAAAGCGAGTCATATAGCATTGGTTGAAAAGGGAATTAAATTTTTAGAAAATAATAATTATAAAAAAGTTGTACTCTCTAGAAAGCAGGCTATTCCTACTTCAGAATTTAACCTAGTTGAAACCTTTAAAAAACTACTTACAAGTTATAGTAATGCGTTGGTGTATTGTTGGTTTCATCCTAAAGTGGGGTTGTGGTTAGGAGCTACGCCTGAAACTTTGTTAAAGGTTAGTAAAACTACGTTTGCTACAATGGCATTGGCTGGTACACAGGTTATTGATAACAAAAATTATTCTTCAGGTCACGATTCAGACTACAAAGATGTAGTATGGAAAGTGAAAGAGATAAAAGAACAAAAACATGTCACAGACTTTATATTAGAACAATTCGAGCAGGGACGAGTACTAAATGATTTTAGGGTCTCTAAACCTTATACTTCAAAAGCTGGAAATTTACTGCACCTTCGTACTGATATTTCAGGAAAATTATCACCTGAACTAACTTTAAAAAATATAATTAATTTATTACATCCAACACCAGCTGTGTGCGGAGTGCCTAAGCAAGAAGCGAAAGATTTTATTTTACAAAATGAAAATTATAACCGTGAATATTATACTGGATTTTTAGGAGAATTAAACTTAGCAGGAACTTCAAATCTATATGTTAATTTAAGATGTATGCAACTTATAAAAAATACTATTGAAATTTATATTGGTGGCGGTATTACAAATGATAGTAACCCTGAAAATGAATGGGAAGAAACCGTAGCTAAAAGTAAGATAATGTTAAAAGTATTATAATTTCACTTTATATTTAGCTCGGTCACTATTTGTATTTGGTTCTAAGAATTTTTATCTTTTAAGGTTGCTTTCAAAGTGTACGGATTGTAAAATTAGTGTACTTTTAATTGAATTAAGGATTTGTAGACCATAAGGCTGCACTTTTAAGCATTGCTCTTCTTGGTAGTTTTAATCCTGCAACTATTAATTCAGCAAAATCTTCAGGTTGTAAAACACTATCTTGAGAATCTTTGGTTGCAATACCTAGTTCAATTGACATATCAGATGCTATAGTACTTGGAGTTAGTGTACAAACTCTAATATTATTTTTACGAACTTCTTTCATTAGGGATTCTGACATTCCAATAACTGCAAATTTTGATGCAGAATAAGCTGATGTACTGGCATTTCCATTTAATCCAGCTGTAGATGAAACATTAATAATATCACCTTCATTTTCAGCTATTAAATAGGGTAAAATTTCTTTAGTAACATAATACATCCCCATCACATTAGTTTGAATAATTTGGCTCCATTGGCTAACTTCCATTTCGTTAAAAGTCCCAAATGCTGCAATTCCTGCATTATTTACCAAAATGTCAACTGATCCTAAGGTTTTTATGATACTTTTAATACTATGTTTGACTTCTTCATAGTTGCTTACATCAAATACGGAATAAATTGCTTTAATACCAAAAGCTTCTAATTCAGAAACTGTTTCTTTTAAAATAGCTTCATTTCTTCCAGTTATAGCAACGTCTATTCCTTCTTTAGCAAACGCAATAGCTGTAGCTTTACCAAGTCCCCTTCCACCACCGGTGATTATTGCTTTTTTATTTTTTAAATCTTTCATATGAGTTTATAGAATAAGTATTTATAATTGTTTGTAACCGTTTATCCAATAGTAGCATAACGTTAAAAGACATAATGTTCGCATTATTTTTTTAACACAACGTTTTTATTTTATCTTTTATATTAAAGCTGATAGAACGACCACGAAGATATAAAATGAAGTTGAAAACGAATTATATAAATTCTAAAATTTAGCTTAAGACCTTGATGTTAATTCATACAAATTACCCATTCAAAACAATTACTTTACCGAAATGAGTAATGAACCTTTCTCATTAAGTTTTATGATAGTTCATGTAGCTTTAAAATTCTTAAATAATATACTGATTGTTGTTATAGTTAATGTATTTATTAAACTATCGTAATTTTATTAAGAATTAAAAATAATAAAATTACGATAGTTATTCAGACTAAATATTAAATTTTAGGCCTAACATTGCTGTTCTTCCAATATTATAAATGCCTTCACTTTTTAAACGTGATAAATGCGAAATATACTCTGTATCTAAGGCGTTGTTAAGTGTAAAGCTGAGGTTAAACTTAGTGTTGTTAATTTTTATATCTCCACCAAGACCTAAATGTAATAATTGGTAACCATCAGATTTTGTTTCAAACAGTCCCACGTTGTTTTGGTTTAATACACTTTCCAATTTTATGGATGCATAGCCATTAGAAATCCAGTTTTTAATATCAAACTCACCGCGTAAGGTGTTATTAAACTGATTTGCCGGTATTAGTGGTAAGTAATCTCCATTGTCTTGTTTTCCAATAACCATTTCAAAACTACTTTCTAAATGCAACCAATCCAAAGGGTGAGGGTGTAAGTGAAAACCAAATTCACTACCATACAACTTCGAGTCATCTTGTATGTATGTATAGGCATCAATATCGTCTATAGTTGTTCCTGTAGGAGTTAAAAATATATAATTCTTTATCACATTTAAGAAACCATTGGCAAAAAATTCAATGTGTTCGTTTTTATATTCAAATGCTAAATCTATTTGATAATTTTGTTCGTTATTTAAATCAGAATTTCCTATTTCATATCTATTTGTTCCATGATGTATGCCGTTTGAAGTCAACTCTGCTAAATTAGGAGCACGAAAACCAGTAGCTAAATTTAATCGAGTCTCTACCTTTTCAAACAATGTGGTTTTATAACCCAGAGAAGCGGTAAAACTGTTGTATGAATTATCAATGGCCTCAAATATGTGCACATCTCCTTCATGTTCTATTAGATGTTCTTCAGTATTGATATTTCTTGTGTCAAAGCGAATGCCTCCTTGTAAAAAATGAGTATCCCATTTTGTGTTTACCATAGCAAATACCCCTAAATCATTCATGTTAGCATCGGGTATTAATAACTCTTCTCCAAAATTAGTATTGCTTTGTGTTAAACCCTGTACACCCAAAATACTCTCAAACTGACCTATTGTAGGTAAATGATATTGAACATCATAAGTAAATGTTTTAAGCTTCATTTGTAATGAAGGTTCTAAATGTTCTTCTTCATGTTCTTCCTCCTCATGTTCTTCTTCTTCTTCTTCTTCTTCTTCATGTTCATGTTCCTCTTCAAATTCTCTTCTGTTATTAGCTGTATAACCAAAATGGATATCTAGATTAGAATCATTAAAATAGATGTGATTATGAGAACTTATAATATAATTGTCAATTCTTTGATACGGGTTTTGAGGAATAATATTAGAGTTTTGTACACCAATTTCTTCAGCGATACCGATGTTTGATGAGGTTAAATTAAAACGATTGTCAGAACTGAAATTTTTCAACTCGAAGCCTAAAGCAGATTTTACGTCAAACTCATTAAATCGAGAATTGGTAACATGTGTTCCATCTGGTATTTTATAATCATGATGAGAGTTATAGCCCATAGACGCTATAAATTTTATATTTTCAGAAGAAGATTTAAAATTAAATGAAGTATTACTTCCCATAGTATTGGTAAAATATTTTTGACTAATAGTGGCAGTAGTAATATTCGCATTAGCATACTTTTCAGGATTAAAATACAAGACCCCTCCTAAAGCATCAGATCCGTATAAAAGGGAAGCCGGACCTTTTATAATTTCTACACTTTCAACACCATTATCATTTAATCCAAGCCCATGTTCATCACCAAACTGTTGATTTTCTAAACGAACCCCTTGCGAATAAACCAACACTCTATTACCGCTTAAACCTCTAATTACAGGTTTTCCAATACCCATACCTGTTGATATTTGAGAAACCCCAGCAACATTAGAAATACCCTCAATTAGACTTACTGCTCCCGAGCGTTGTAATTGTTGAACTGTTTTGTGTTCTACCTTCATTACATTTTCGCTTTGTAATTTATTAAATGGAGTAGATAATATGACTTCGTCCATATTAAAGACAGATTCTTCTAAGGTTACATCTAATACCGTTCTTTCTTCAGTAATTTCTACAGTTACGGATTTTGAATTAAATCCGACATAACCGATAACAATTGTTAAAGTGCCTTTTGGTAAATTTTTTAAGATATAATTACCGTCCATATCTGTTATTGTGCCTTTATGCAACTCTGGAGCATAAACATCGGCTTCAATAAGAGGCTGGTTATTGGTGTCAATAATTTTTCCTGAAAGCGTGTGTTGAGCATGTAATACAAGGCCACACCATACCATAAGTATAGATAAATAAATTTTCATTTTTGTAAATTTTATTATTGTTAATGCGTTGATAAAAAACTAATTAAGCAATAATAGAAGGGGGTGCTCTTGAAGATTTTGTACTCTCAAATGAATAAAAGTAAGATTGAGTGTACGAATCAAAAAGTTGAAAATAAATGTGGGGTTTGATTAACGTAAAGGTACTACTAAAATCAAATGAATTATAGGTGATTTTTAAATGGTAAAAATGACAATCAATTTGCTTTTTATGGAAGTGTTTTTCTAATTTCGCATTACAAAAATAATGTTCATGACCTTCTAAAGCATGTAGTGTTTGAAATGCAAAGGGCAAAAGAACAACTATAGCTACAAATGTAGATAGAATTTTATGTGAATACTTTTTTCTCAAGTTGCAAAGATACTAAAATCTTAAATAGTTTTTTACTTCTTTATTTTTTTCCAGATAAATTTAAAACTATTTAAAACAAATAATGCAACAAAGCCAATGACTAGCCCAAAAATAAACTCTTTCAGAATTGATGGTACAGATGATAATAAGTCCTCTGAAAGATGATGAAAAAAGTCAATATAATGAACAAAAATACCACCCGCTACTAATAATAAAGCGATTGTTCCAATAATACCTAACGCTCTAATCACCATTGGTAACGCTTTTATTAAAAATGTACCAATATAATAGGATATGTTTTTCTTGTCTTTACTAAGTTTAATAAACCTGACGCCTAAATCATCCATTCTAACGATTAGGGCTACAATGCCATAAACACCAATTGTTGCAATAATAGCTACCACCGAAACTACCATTATTTGCGTGAGAAGGGGTTTGTCGAGTACGGTACCTAGTGCAATAATTACAATTTCAATAGATAAAATAAAATCTGTAATAATGGCTGACCTTATTTTTGTTTTTTCAAGTGCTAATACTTCTTCTTTTGTGAGCTCTTTTTCTTCAATAACAGCTACTTCATGATGGTGAGGTACAAAAAATTCATATATTTTTTCAGCACCCTCATAGGCTAAATAAACACCACCTAAAATTAATACTAGTGTTACCGCCCAAGGTAAAAAAGCACTCAATAAAAAAGCAATAGGTAAGATAATTAGTTTGTTCAGAAAAGAACCTTTTGTAATTGCCCACAATACAGGAATTTCTCTTGAGGACATAAAGCCTGATGCTTTTTCTGCATTAACGGCTAAATCATCACCTAATATTCCAGCCGTTTTTTTTGTAGCAATTTTGCCCATAACGGCAACGTCATCCATCAAAGCTGCAATATCATCAAGTAAGGCAAAAAATCCTGTAGCCATAATTTTCTAAATTGTAATTTAATAATTGTTAATTATTATTCGTTTTGTCCTTCCAAACTAGTGTCTAGAACTTTAATAGCCGTTCCTTTTTGTTTAAAATTAGAACCTTTATAATGAGCAGTAAAAGAATAGGAATTGTCTTTAATTCCTGTTATTTTTACAATAAATGGTGTACTGTCTAATTGCGTTTTTGGCTTTAGTTTTGTCAACTCATACTCAAAGTTTGAATTCCATTTAATAGCAAAAGTATCCTTTACATTGTCATAAGTTTCAATTTGAATATTTTCATTTCTAAAAGCAACAGATGTAGCATCTGAATCATCTAAATGGGTTTTAAATGTGCCAATTTTAAATTGATTTACATCTCCTTGTTTAGCACAAGAATAAATGAGGATAAAAGTTAATATGACAATTAAATATCGCATTAAATTCCCGTGTAATTAGACGGAGTAATTGCTTTTAGCTCTGTTTTTATGCTATCATTAACATCTAAGCTATCAATAAAGTCAGCCATTGATTTTTGATTAATCACAGCATTAGTTCTCGTCAATCCTTTTAACGCTTCATATGGATTTGGATAACTTTCTCTACGTAAAATGGTTTGAATTGCCTCCGCAACAACAGCCCAATTGTTTTCTAAATCTTCTTCAAATTTTTCTTTATTTAACAATAACTTGCTAAGTCCTTTTAAGGTGGAAGAAAAACCAATTAATGTATGAGCAAAAGGAACGCCCACATTTCTTAGTACAGTTGAGTCGGTTAAATCACGTTGCAATCTAGAAATTGGAAGTTTTGCAGACAAGTGCTCAAAAATAGCATTAGCCATTCCTAAATTACCTTCCGAATTTTCAAAATCTATTGGATTTACCTTATGTGGCATTGCAGAAGAGCCTACTTCGCCAGCTTTTATTTTTTGTTTAAAATAATTCATAGAAATATAAGTCCATATATCTCTATCTAAATCTATTACTATTGTGTTTATTCGCTTTAAAGCATCAAAAATACCAGCAATATGATCGTAATGTTCAATTTGGGTGGTAGGAAAAGAATGATGTAGACCCAGGACATTTTCTACGAAATTAGTACCAAATTTTTTCCAGTCTATAGTAGGATAAGCAACTTTATGAGCATTAAAATTACCTGTTGCTCCACCAAATTTAGCGGCATACGGTATGTTCTGTAATTGCTTGACTTGTTGTTCAATACGTTCTACAAAAACCATAAACTCTTTACCTAGTCTAGTTGGTGATGCTGGTTGGCCATGTGTACGTGCTAACATGGGGATTTCTGCCCAGTCATTAGATAAGGTTCTTAATTTTTCAATTAATGTTGCTAAATCCGGATAGTAAACGGCATCAAAAGCATCATGAATAGAAAGTGGAATTGCAGTATTGTTTATGTCTTGTGATGTAAGTCCGAAATGGATAAATTCTTTGAACTTCTGTAAATTTAAAATGTCAAATTTTTCTTTTATAAAATATTCAACAGCCTTTACATCATGGTTAGTGACTTTTTCAATGTCCTTGATACTTTGGGCATCTTTTGTTGAAAAATCTATATAAATTGCACGTAATGCAGTATTTGTGTTTTTATCGTAATCACTTAATTGCGGAAGTGGTATTTCGGTTAACGCGATAAAATATTCAATTTCAACTTTAACACGATATTTTATTAATGCTTCTTCCGAAAAAAAAGGAGCTAAATTTGATATTTTATTTCTGTATCTACCATCAATTGGAGAAACGGCACTTAATTCGTTAAGGATCATTTAGTCTAAATTAGACTGTAAAAATAAATGAAAACTAATGAACAGAAAAGTAATTAAGAGCTTTTCTAAGCAACGGTTGTTTTTTCAATTAAATCCAATACTTTTTTAGCTTTTGACGCATAATTGGCACTTTCATTCGAAATATTTTTATTAATTATCAATTTCATTTCATAATGAATCCATCCAATTTTTTTACCAATGTAGAATAATGTGTCCATTGCATTGGTTTTGGTATTCGATTTATAATCTTTTAACATCCAATCAAAACACGTTTCAATTATTTCAGATAATTGTTCATGTGTTAATATCAGTTTAATTGGCGAATCGAATTTAGACGTATATTCTTGGGCTATTAAACTACATATTTTTGATACTGATTTAATAGCATTCTCATCACTTAATTTGGAAATGTTCTTTGTGAAATAGGATAAATTATAAGCGATCCAATCAAGACGTTGCTCAACAACTATCTCTAATGTAGCAATAGCTTTTAATGAAATATCATTATCATAATCAAATGATATTTCCACCAATGATTCAAATAAAGACTGGTCTGTAAGAATTATTTTTGAAAGTTTCTTAAGACTTTCTCTATTTGTATTGGGTATTATGTTAAGTTCTTTTATTAAAGAATATTTATTCATATTTTTAACTGCGTTCATAGACTACATTAAGAATTAAAAACTGTTTTAATCGCCACATTTTGGATGTATTTTAACAGAAAAAAAAGGAAAATATTATAAATATTAACTTTTTTTTTGTATACCAGTTAATAATATTCTTTATTATCTCTATAATTTATCATTGAATGTTGCGTTAAATTGTTATAAAAATTAGAGTTGGAACATTATTTGTTTAACGAAATAGAAAAGAACAATGTTTATGAAAAAAATTAAACTACCCTATATATTTTTGATAGTCGCAATTTTGGGCTCTCATTTGTCATTCTCACAAGATGATAGCAACCAATTAGATGAAAATGGAAAGAGACATGGAGTTTGGAAAAAGTATTACAGTAATAGTCGGATTCGTTATAGAGGTACCTTTGAACATGGTAAGGAAGTAGGAACATTTAAATATTACTCAGCGGCTCAGTCTGATTATCCGAATGTAATAAAAAAATATAAGACTAATGATGACATTGCTGATGTTGGCTTTTACAGTGATGAAGGATTATTACTAAGTAGTGGAAAAATGGATGGTAAAAAAAGAGTAGGGAAGTGGCAATATTTTCATGATGATGGTAAAACAATAATGTCAGAAGAAAATTATGTCGATGGTAAGTTAGAAGGAGACTATAAAACCTTTTATAATACAGGAAAACCTACAGAAGTAGGGTATTTTAAGGATGGTAAATTGGATAGTGTTTACAGAAAGTATTCTATCAAGGGGTATTTATATCAACATTTTAATTATAAGAATGGTTTGTTAAATGGAAAAGCGGTTTATTATAATAGAAAAACAGGTGAACTTACAACAAAAGGAGAATTTAAGGATGATAAGAAAGTGGGTACTTGGGAGAATTATGTAGATGGAGAATTAATTAGTACAGAACAACCGAACAAAAAGAAAGAACGTCCAAAAAAACAAGAAAAAAATTAAATTTTTAGTATAGAAAAGGCCTTAATACAATGGTGTTAAGGCCTTTAAACTAACTAACCAACCAAACTATATTTTAATTTAATGGAGGTAATATCACTTTGTCTATTACGTGTATTACGCCGTTAGCAGCTTGAACATCCACAGCCACTATATTACTTACTCTATCGTTAGCATCTGTTAATGTAGCACCTCCAGTAACGTTTGCAGTTATATTTCCACCAAGAGTTCCAACAGTCATATTATCTGTTAAAGCTGAGGATAAAACATTTGCACCCGCTACAACATGATGTTGTAAAGTTGCAGTCAATGTTTCTTCATCTATATCATCCAGTCCTGAAGCTCCTAATTCAGTTAATAAACTTCCAAAAGCATCATTGGTTGGTGCAAAAACTGTCAAAGGTGCAGGATCTGTTCCATTTGCTGTAGACAACGTGGCTACAAAATCAGGTTGATCTGCTCTTGTTAAAGCAGCAACTAACGTTGAGAAATTAGGATCTGCAGTTGCAAAAGTTACAATTGTTGGTAAACCAATAACTTCGTCTACTAAATGAACCACTCCATTTTCTAACACATTGTCAGCAGCAGTAACTTTGGCTCCACCATTTAAAGTAACTCCGCCTTCAGTATTTACATGCATATTTAGATTTCCTGAACCAGGAGATAGTGTAGATAAGGTTTCAATATATCCAGTTGATAAACCTGTTGATTTAACAGCACCGCTAACAACATGGTTTAAAAGAATTTGTGATAATACGTCAGTTGGTACGGCATCAATATTTGCAAAACCGTTAGAAGAAAGAAAGGCTGTAAATGCAGCGTCATTTGGTGCAAAAACTGTAAAAGGTCCAGGTCCGTCAAGTACTGTTGCCAATCCTCCATCTGCTTTAGTCAATGCTTCAAGTAAAAGTCCGTAATTGGCTTCATTGGCTTGCACAAAATCAGTTATGGTTTTAATTTCTGGTTGTTTAGGATCGTCATCGTCATCACAAGATACAAATGAGAATACAAGGAATAAGGCTAGAAATGCTGGTAATAATTTTGATAGTTTTTTCATCGTTTTTATGTTTAAAGTTTCGACAAATATATAAATAAATTTCAATACTGTTTAAACATTTTGTAAAAAAGTTAAACAAAATGTGAATTTTAACATTTTTTTAGTAAAAATTGAATTTGTATTTCTACAATGCATCTTAATGAATGAGGTGTTTTTTATATCCTTCGCTATGCTTATCTTTGCATTTAAATTGAATTAAAAATGAAAAGAGTCGTAGTAGGACTTTCAGGAGGTGTAGATTCTAGTGTTGCCGCCTATTTACTGAAAGAACAGGGGTATGAAGTTATTGGCTTATTTATGAAAAATTGGCATGATGATTCGGTTACTATATCTAATGAATGTCCATGGTTAGAAGATAGTAATGACGCCATGCTAGTTGCTGAAAAATTAGGAATACCTTTTCAGGTTGTAGATTTGAGTGAAGAATATAAGGAACGTATAGTTGATTATATGTTTCGTGAATATGAAATAGGAAGAACGCCAAACCCTGATGTACTGTGTAATAGAGAAATAAAATTTGATGTTTTTTTAAAAATAGCATTAGAACTAGGTGCTGATTTTGTAGCAACGGGACATTATTGTCGTAAAGGTATTATTGAGAATAATGGTAAAGAAACTTATCAATTGTTAGCTGGTAAGGATGCTAATAAAGATCAATCTTATTTTTTATGTCAATTATCGCAAGAACAATTGGCTACAACACTTTTTCCTATTGGAGAACTAACGAAACCTGAAGTTAGACAAATTGCTACTGATTTAGATTTAATTACAGCAGAAAAGAAAGATTCACAAGGCTTATGTTTTATTGGTAAAGTACGTCTACCAGAATTTTTACAGCAAAAATTACAACCTAAAGAAGGTGTTATTGTTCAAATACCTAATGAAGCTCCAGTTTTTAATAGATCTAAAACTAAATTTGAATCTAAAGAAGAGGAATTGGCCTATAAAGCTACAAAATATGAATATCATTTAAATGATGGAAAAGTAGTTGGTAAACATCAAGGTGCTCATTATTTTACTAAAGGGCAACGGAAGGGATTGGCTGTTGGTGGAACTGTAGAACCACTTTTTGTTATAGAAACAGATGTTGACGAAAATATTATTTATACTGGTGAAGGGAAAAACCATAAAGGACTCTATAGAAATGTTCTTTTTGTAAATAATGATGAAATTCATTGGGTGCGTGAGGACTTGGTATTAAAGGATGGTCAACAATTACAAGTAAAGGCTAGAATTAGATATAGGCAAGCGTTGGAAAATGCTACAATATATAAGATGAGTGAAGGACTATATGTGGAATTCGAAAATCAACAATCTGCTATTACTGAAGGTCAATTTGTGGCCTGGTATCAAGATGATGAGTTGTTAGGTTCTGGAGTAATTTCTTAAATTAAATCAATGTTAGAAAATAATAAAATCACAAAATTATTCAACATAGAATATCCATTAATCCAAGCAGGAATGGTATGGGCTAGTGGATGGAGATTAGCATCAGCGGTGAGTAATGCTGGTGGACTCGGATTGATAGGAGCTGGATCTATGTATCCCGATGTATTAAAGGAACACATTCAAAAGTGTAAAAAAGCAACTGATAAGCCCTTTGGTGTAAATGTGCCCATGTTATATCCTAACATAAAAGAACTACTTCAAATTATAATTGACGAAGAAGTTAAAATAGTTTTTACATCTGCGGGTAATCCAAAGACGTATACTTCTTTTCTAAAAGAAAATGGTATTACTGTAGTGCATGTTGTCAGTTCTTTGAAATTTGCTTTAAAGGCTCAAGAGGCTGGTGTTGATGCTATTGTAGCTGAAGGTTTTGAAGCAGGTGGACATAATGGTCGTGATGAGACTACTACATTTACGCTAATCCCCATGGTAAAAGAAAAAATAAAGATTCCTCTTATTGCTGCTGGTGGAATAGCCACTGGAAGAGGAATGTTAGCCGCTATGGTATTGGGTGCAGATGCTGTTCAAATAGGGAGTAGGTTTGTGGCTAGTGAAGAGGGCTCTTCGCATATTAATTTTAAACAAAAAGTAGTAGAGGCCAAGGAAGGAGATACGCAGTTGACGTTAAAAGAACTAGCTCCCGTTCGTTTGTTAAAGAATAAGTTTTTTAATGATGTTCAAGATTTGTATAAAAAGAATCCTACAATCGATGACTTAAAAAGTTTATTAGGTAGAGCCAGAGCCAAAAAAGGCATGTTTGAAGGTGATTTAGAAGAAGGTGAATTAGAAATAGGTCAAATAGCAGGTTTAATCCATACCATAAAACCAGCTTCTGAAATTGTTAATGAAATTATGTCAGATTTTGAAATTGCAAGAAAAGAAATGGCATCCTATTAAATGGAATAACCTCTATAACAGAGAGCAATATCAAATCTTTTAAATTGATTACTTAGGTATATCTATATAATAAACTTTACGTGATTTATTATTCAATTTATTTTCACGTAACCATGGGTTTAAAATTTTCAATTCCCTGTAAGTTGTATTATGCTCTTTAGCGAATTGTGCTAAATTCGAAATAGCTGTATCCACTTTGATTGTAGTATGCTCAGGATAGGTATATAAATCAGACTCATCAAATTGAAAACCATATTTTTTAGGATTGCTTAAGATATACTTTGCTGCTAAAATTCTAGGTAAATAACGTTCTGTATTAGGGCCTGATAGTAAATCATAATAACTATCAACCATTTGCTCCCTTAAGTATTTATTAATATTTCCTTTACCCGAATGATACGTTGCGGCAGCTAAAGCCCATGTACCAAAAGTTTTTTTAGCGTCTATTAAGTAATCACAAGCTGCACGAGTCGTTTTTTCTAAATGATAACGTTCGTCAACATTACTGTTTACTTCCAAGCCATTTTCTCTTGCTGCACCACTTAATTGTTGCCAAAAGCCTTTTGCTCCGGCAGGTGAGGTTACATTCATCAAATTACTTTCAATAACCGCTATATATTTAAAATCGTCTGGTAAACCTTTTTCTTTTAAAATGGGTTCTATGATTGGAAAGTATTTATTTGCACGTTTAATCCATAATAGACCATTCGATTGCCAATAGGTATTCACTAAAAATTCTCTATCGACATCTTCCTTAATGTAATCTTTCTCCAAAGGAACTCTTTCGCCAGCAAACTCTAGATTTTCTGGAATTTTTATTGCTTTGATATTATAAGAATCACTTGTTATTTTATCGTGCTCGACAGTAACTTCAGTTGTATCTGTATTTTCATATTCAGTTACACTGTCTTGCTGTGCAGCATTTATTAAAACACCACTTAAAATAATAACACTTAATATAACTAGTATGCGAAGAGGCTTATTCATAATATTGGGGATTGTTAAAAGGGTGATACAAAATTAGCGAAATTTTCTGCAATTTTATCCTTTTCAGAAATAATTGGCATTTTAATTTGCCAATCTATATTTAACGTGCTATCGTTCCATAAAATTGCTTTTTCAGAGGCTTTATTATAGTAATCTGAACATTTATAACTAAATATGGTATTGTCTTCGAGTACTGAAAAACCATGAGCAAATCCTTTAGGTACATATAGTTGTGTCTTGTTTTTATTCGATAATACTTGCTTAAAATGTTGTCCATAGGTCTGCGAATCTTTTCTTAAGTCAACAACAACATCTAAAACACTTCCCGTAATTACACGAACGAGTTTAGATTGTGCAAATGGTGGAGCTTGAAAATGCAAACCTCTAAGTACTCCTTTATGTGATAGAGATTCGTTGTCTTGTACAAATTCATCATTAACTAAATTTTCCAGATTTCTTTTGTTGTAACTTTCTGAAAAGTAACCTCTTTCATCTGTAAAAACATTAGGTGTAATAATTAGTAAATCTTTGATAAATGTTTTTTCAATCTTCATAAGTATAGTTCGACTTCTTAAATTTAAGGTTTATTCTTTTAAAATAGAGTATTGTTTTTTATTTCAAGTAGGGAATAATGTTGCGTTAAAGATACTAAATTACTTCTAGCAATAACTTAGAAATAGGTCTTGCCTTATTTATGATCATAGAATGCGTACCTCCTTTTATAACTTTACAACCTTTGACATGTTTAATGGGAAATACACTATCATTATTACCATGAATATGAATTATGTTGGGTAATGGTATTTCCTGAGACCAGTTTAATACGTTATGAATTGCCCAAGGTAGATAATTATCATCTCGCATGGAGAGGTATTTTTTATAAAGTTCTGCACGCTTTTTTATAGTATCACCAAAGGCATACTTTGCTAAGCTTTCAATATTGGTAACAGCCTTTACAGGAAAGAGTTTATATGCTTTTGTTATTTTAGCTAATTTTAAACGTTTAGGAATTTCATCTTTACATTTTACACTTGAAATTATAATAACTTTTTCTGTTGTAATAAGCTTACTCATTTCTTGAACAACAACACCACCAAAAGATACTCCCAGTAAAATAGGGTTTTTATGTGTAATTCGATCACACATTCTTTTTGCATAATGTTGAATGTTTTCTTCTTTTGTATCAGGTATTAACCAATCTAAATGATGAATTTCATAGTGTTCTTTAGGTAGTTTTATGTATTCAAAAATCTCTGGACTAGCCGCTAAACCTGGCACAAAATAGAGGTGCTTTTTTTCTATCATGCTACAAAATCAGGTTGTTTTACAAAATCAAATTTAACAATTCCATCTTCATCAATTTCTCTTAATTTAATAGGATGGAGGGTGTTTACCAATTCAGGATTCCATGGTGTTTTTACTTTAACGTAATTTTCTGTAAAACCATGAATGTAACCTTCTTTGTTTTCGTTTTCAAACAATACTATTAAATCATTTCCTAATTGACTTTCGTAAAAGGCTCTACGTTTTTTAACGGATAAACCTCTCAGCATTTTACTACGTTTATGACGTACATTTTTTGGGACAACTTGATCCATTAAAACAGCTTCCGTATTTGGACGTTCAGAGTACGTAAAAACGTGTAAATAAGATATGTCTAGTTCATTTAAATAATTATATGTTTCTAAAAAATGTGCATCAGTTTCTCCAGGAAAGCCTACAATAACATCAACTCCAATACAGGCATTGGGCATTGTTTCTTTAATTTGTCTAACTCTGTTTGTATACGTATTACTTAAATAACGACGTTTCATTCTCTTCAATAAATCATCGCTACCACTTTGCAAGGGTATATGAAAGTGAGGTACAAAAGTTTTTGAATTCGCTACAAAGTCAATCGTTTTGTCTTTTAGCAAATTAGGCTCAATAGAAGAAATACGTAAACGATGTATGCCTACAACATCTTCTAAGGCTTGCACGAGTTCGAAAAAAGTATGTTCGTGTTTTTTGTTACCAAATTCACCTTTACCATAATCGCCAATATTTACCCCAGTTAATACAATTTCTTTAATACCGCGTTCAGAAATTTCTTTTGCATTTTGCAAAACATTTTCTAAGGTATCACTTCTAGAAATGCCACGAGCTAAAGGAATCGTACAATAGGTACATTTATAGTCGCAACCATCTTGAACTTTTAAAAAGGCACGTGTTCTATCGCCAATAGAGTAGGAGCCTTCATAGAAATTAGCATCTGAAATTTCACATGAATGAACTTCTCCTTTGTCATTTTTTGAGAGATCATTTATATAATCAGTAACATTGAATTTTTCAGTAGCACCCAAAACCAAATCAACCCCATCTACTTTTGCTAGTTCCTCTGGTTTTAATTGGGCGTAACATCCAATAGCAATTAGAAAAGCCTGATCATTCTGTTTTAGAGCTGATTTTACGATAGTTTTAAATCGTTTATCTGCGTTATCAGTCACTGAACAGGTATTAATCACATATATATCTGCTTTTTCACTAAAGTCTACCCGTGTAAATCCCTTGTCTTGAAAACCTCTAGCAATTGTTGAGGTTTCAGAAAAATTTAATTTACATCCGAGTGTATAAAAAGCGACTTTTTGTTGTATAGGCATACCATTACTTTGATAAAATGCAAAAGTACAAAAAGTTTAATAGTGAGTTTCTTTTAATGAAAGAAAACTCAGTTTGATTTTTATAGCATTCATTTTATCTCATACATATATAAAATAGTTACGTTTACTGATATACACGTACATAATCAACTTCCATGGTTGATGTAATAAAATCGGGATCAATAGTACCTCCTAAATTACCACCTACAGCAACATTCAAAATAATAAATTGTTTTTCTGAAAATGGCCATGTCTGATTGTTTTTTGTACTTGGATTATAGGTGTAATATTCTACATCATCCAATAAAAAAGTAATACTTTCTTCTGTCCAAACCATTGAGTAGATATGAAACTCAGTAGTTTCATTCGTTATCGTGTTTGCTTTATAATTAACTGTTGCTCCTGAGCTAGAAGCGGTGTGTAGTGCACTTGAAATATGTCCCGGATTATTTCCTACATATTCCATAATATCAATTTCACCACAAGTAGGCCAGCCGACTGTATTTATATTGGCTCCGAGCATCCAAATTGCAGGCCAGAGACCGCCACCGGCAGGTAATTTAGCTTTTACATCAATTCTTCCATACGTAAATTCAAACTTACCAGCAGTCAATAGTCGTGCTGAGGTATATTGAAAACCTTCATACGATTCTTTCTTAGCTGTAATTTTTAAAAGTCCATTTTCGACTTGTGCATTATCCAAACGATCTGTATAGTATTCAGATTCGCTATTACCCCATCCATTATCGCCATTACCAATATTATAGCCCCAATTAGAACCATTTGGAGCACCATCTTGGTCAAACTCATCTTGCCATACTAAGGCTAACACATCATTTACATAGACTTTAAAGGTAGATGTTGTACTCGTAAATCCACTAGCGTTGTAAGCAGAAACTATAATAGTATGGTCATTTGTTCCTTTTTTAGTAAAGGTATAGCTAAATGTGTTTTGAGTTAAATCTAAGGTTTCATTATTTATCAATACTTTATAAGAAGTCGCATTTGTGGCATTAATAGTGAAGTTTACTATTCCGCTACCATCTCCATTTGGATTTTCGTTGTCTACTCCAGTTATATTTCCGATAATTGAAAGGTTAGATGGTTTTGTAGTTGCAGGTTCGTCGTTATCACTGTCACTACTACATGATAAAATTGCTATTGATAAGAATACGAACAATAATGACTTTATTTTATACATGGAATTTTATTTTTTTATTTTAAATTCTAAATAATTTAAAGCAATGCCGCCCTTGTCAAAAACTACTTTAAGTTTGTTTTCTCCTTTTACTAATTTTACATCCTTAAAAGTTACGATTTTATAAATTGCACTTTTGTCAGTTGTATTCGTAAGTAGTAATGGTTTTGAGATGTGCTTTTTTTCGTTTTCTAAATGAATTATAGCTTCCTTAATAGTACTTGAATATCGAATTAATATGTCGTAAGAACCTTTCTCTATAGCGTTAACAGTATATTGTAACCATTCTCCATCTTGAATGTCAAAAACCTCATATCCATTTGAATTATCATCTTTACAAAGTTGGATATCAACACCATCATTCCGCATTTTTTTTCCTTTATTCCATGGACCTTGAATTCCTGTATCTGTTTTATAGTTAATAAAATCTTCGTCTTGATATGCATAACCGTTTGTTCCCAAATCATATTCCGTAGCATATACAATTCCAGGAACAGTATGTTTTTTAAAAGGGATCGTAGTGTTTGTCATTACTTGTCTGAACATGGCGTCAATTACATCGGGTTTTATTGTAACATTTTCCATGTTGTAATTTTCGGCCAATTGCATTAAAGCATTAAAAGCAAACGCTTCAGAAGGTTTCTCACCGCCATCTTTCCAATAATTTTTAATAATTTCAAAATCAGGATTCATAGTGACGGATGTCACACCAGCTATATTATCTACTTTTTTCATTGGCCAAAATGCCCAACCAATATTATTTTTTTCCACTAAGCTAATGGCATCTTTAAACCAAACGTTAGAATTTTCTCCACTTTCACCAAGCCAAATAGGGATATTGTACTGCTTGCGATAATCTAACATTTGTTGAATAGAACCTAGTGTGTTATAATTCCAGTATTTATGAAAGCTTAATACCATGTTGTCATCCCAAACAGGTAAAACACCTTCGTAATTATTTCCCCAACAATTACCTTCGATAAAAATTATATGATTGTTATCAACTTCTCTGATTGCTTTGGTAGTAGCAACCATTAACTTTCTTAAAGGAGCATTTGATGTTTCGTCACAGCCATTTTTATTTTGGCCTGTAAAACCCCAATTAGGCTCATTAATAATGTCGTAACCAGCAACCCATGGTTCATCTTTATAGCGATTTGCTAATTTTCGCCATAAAGCAATCATTTTTTTCTGATTGGCATCACTTTCCCAAAGTGAAGGTTTTGAAGTGTCATAATCTGAAATATTGGCATCTTTACCTTGACCTCCAGGTGCCGCATGTAAATCTAAAATAAGATAGATTTTATTTTCTTTACACCATTCGAGTACATCATCAGTCATTTTAAATCCTTTCTCTATCCACGTAATTTCATCAGTTGTTTCATCTTCGATAGGAGGTGTGTATAAGTTATAATGCATAGGTAATCTAACAGAGTTAAAGCCCCATGCCGCAAGAGAATCTATATCTCTTTTAGTAATACCATTCGCTAAATAGGCATCGTAAAATATCTTTGTCTTTTCTTCCCCAATGAGATCAATAATTTTTTCTTTGATAACATGTTGTGGGCCGGCATAGGCTCCCGTTTGCAACATATAACCTTCTTGAACCATCCATCCACCAAGACCTAAACCTCTAAGCAATATGTTGTTTCCATCTTTATCAACAATGTTTTGTCCATCGCGATGCAAAAAGCTTTGAGATGTAGCAACATGAAACATTACTAAAAACAAAAATAAGACTAAGTTTTTCATTTTGTAAATAAGATTTTATTTTTGATTATTACCAAACAAAAGTACCAACGGAACCAGCATCTAGAGCTGCAATAACCCATTTGTCTTTGTACTTAATCGTAAATACTTGGTTGGTAGCACCATCATTTTCTACAATTAGTACTATTTTACCCTCAGGAGTTTTAAAAGCAACGTTGTTTAAATCTCCCGTAATATTACTTTCAATTCTAGTAGAGCCTAACGGAACAAATTTAGAGGCATGTGCAACAATATAATAACCTACATTCCTAGTTAAATTTCCGCCAGAACTAATGGTTACTGCTCCTTTACAGGTAGTGCAACCGCCATCAGTGTGAGGTTCGAAAGAAGTATTATTAGCAAGGTTCCACTCTAATGCTGTTTTACTCCAATTTCTCATAGAACCAATAATTACATTTTTTAAATGCCACTTTAAATCTCCTTTAAATTCTCCAGTTGATGCAGTGTATTGTTCTGTGAAATACACATTTTTATCAGAATGTGCATTGTGAAAGGTAGTTAAGGCATTAATATCACCAGCATATAAATGAAATGCAGCACCATCTATAAAAGGTTTAGCATCAACGTCATTAAGAACAGTTATTGGATATTCTGGTTGGTCACAATTATGATCATAGGCAACTATTTTAGTTGTAATATTTGCAGCCTTAAAAGCAGGTCCCAAGTTATTTTTTATAAAATTGATTTGTTCTGATGCAGTCATTAATAAGCTAGGTACATTTCCAGGATGCAATGGTTCATTTTGTGGCGTTATGGCATCAATAATAATACCCTCTGCTTCCATATCTTGGATATATTTCACAAAATAATTGGCATATACTTCATAGTACTTCGTTTGTAAACTGCCACCTTTAAAGCTGTCATTATCTTTCATCCAAACTGGAGGCGACCAAGGAGTTGCCATAATTTTGATGTTTGGGTTGATTTTTAATATTTCTTTTAATAAGGAAATTACACCACTTTTATCAGCATCTAAACTAAAGTTATCTAAGTTTAAATCTGTTTTACCGCTTTCCAAATCATTATAGCTATAAGGGGCAGGGTCTAAATCAGAAGCACCAATACTTAATCTGATATAATTAATAGATATATCGCTATCACCATTGCCAAATAATTCTTGTAATAATTCGGCTTTCTTTTCTGATGATAATTCATTTATTACCATTGCACTTCCACCTGTTAATGTAAATCCGAATCCATCAACCGTTTGAAAGGTTTTACCTTCGTTTATTTCAATTTGAGGATAATTATTCGGTTTAGTACCAAAGCTTAAAACCGTTTCTTGTTGACTCAAAAGTACGCTACGATCTCCTTTTGTTAACCAGAAATCCATATCACTTGTTAATATTGGCTCATCTGGTTCGTCAATAGGTTCTTTATCGCTAGAAGAGCTACAGTTAGCAAGCAACACTACTAAAAGTAGAAATGATAGATTCTTTAGTATTATTTTGATAGGTTTTAAGATGATTTGTTTCATTTTCAAAGATTTTTTTTATTAGTAAAGTAATGTTTGCATAGCATGAGGTGGAATTTCAACCTCTGTTTTTTCTTGGCCAACAAATAAGTTGTAACTAATCGTTTTGTCACTTTTGTTCATTACAACGGTCACCATGTTTCCATCATCATTTAGAAAAGAGGTGCTAATTAAGGTACTTCTACTTACGGCTGTGCTAACTCTTTTAGCTTCAGGGCGGATGAATTTTGAAAAATGTCCAATATAATAGTACGAAGGTGTGTAAATCAATTCTCCAGAAGTTGTATCTGCATGAATAGGAGCGAAGCAAAAATTACCTACGTGATTAGGCCCACCATTCTGATCTAATAAAATATTCCAGTCCGTCCAGCCTACAGTACCACTATTAAAATCGTTAATCATAGAATTTCCATAACGTTCAGCATTAGGCCAATATTGATATTTCTCAGCATCAAATTTTTCATTACAGCCTTCTGTAAACAATAATTTTTTATCAGGAAAAGCTTCATTCACTGCTTTTAAGTTATCGAACATTGGATCACCACCTGTCCACGTTTCATACCAGTGAAAACCGGTACCCCAAACATATTTAGAAGCCTCTGGATCAGATAGAATAACGTTGGCTCTATGTGTTATTAAATCTCTGTTATGATCCCATATTACGATGTTTTTATCTCCTAAACCTTCAGTTTCCATAGTAGGACCTAAGTAATTCTTTAAAAAATCGCGTTCTGCTTCGGCTGAATAGATACAAGATTCCCAAGTTTGAGTTGCCATAGGTTCGTTTTGAATGGTAATTCCCCAAATGGGCATACCTTCTTTTTCATAAGCCTTTATAAATTTAGTGTAATAAGTGGCCCAACTCTGATAGTATTGTGGAAGTAAGGTACCTCCTTTTAACATGCTCTTGTTACTTTTCATAAACGCAGGAGGGCTCCAAGGAGAGGCATAGGTCAATAATTTGCCACCTGCTGTTTCAATTGCTCTTTTCATCATCGGAATGCGATATTTCATGTCATGTTCAATGGAAAAGGATATTAATGCAGAATCTCCTTCTTTGATATAAGTATGGCTGGCAGAACCAAAATCAGAACTGTGAATACTAGTTCTTAATAAGGAATAACCAATTCCGTTTTCTTTACTATAATAGGCGTTTAAAAATTCCGTCTGTTTGTCTGCATTTAGTTTGGCAAAAACTTCAGCACTCGCATCGGTTATAGCACCACCGATTCCTATAAAGGTTTGAAATGTTTTATTTGGATTTACAAATACAGAAATTTCTGTTTCTTTGGGTTGTGTTGCAGGTTGAAAAGTTAAATTATCCGTTTTCGTGAGACGTAAATTCGTATTGTTTGCAGTTGTGTATATAATAATAGTTTTATCTTTAGTAGTAAATTCATTAGTGGTAGAACTTTGCTCAGGGTTGTTTTTTTTGGTATCTGTTTTATCATTACATGAAAGTAATGCGAAGCATAAACCGACAAAATAGATGTGTTTTAGTTTCATTTTTTTAAATATTTTATATTGAAAAAGGAAGTAATTTGAATTGTTAAAATCGAAAATAGCCCGCAATCTTTAGAACTACGGGCTATAATCTTTACTAACTCAAATAAATATTTGTTTTAATTTTATTCGCTGCCTCGCATTTCAAAATTTCTAATTGTAATACCTGCGGTATCGAATACTTCACCACCAGATCTTATGTACAAATAAATAGTACCAGACTCATTAAATGAAACGGTGTTATCTATTGCATCTGAATTGGAATTATTTACGCAGCCCACACTAGATAACTTCCCTGAAAAAGCGGAAGTAGCACAACCATCCCATGTACTTAAGCCCATGATTTTATTATCTTTATATTCTACACCGGAAACTGGTTCGGTAGTACCTGCATAGACTTCGAACCACGTATTTATAAAGCCGCCTTCAGCTGAAACTAACATGTCGATTGAATAAGTCTTATCCTTTTCAACTTCAATAGCCTGATAAATACCTTGTTGAGCCCAAGCTGAAGTGCTATAAATAGTAGCACTACCTTCATTTAATTTCCATTCGGCACCAGAATCACTTATTTCATGAATGGTCCATTTGTCATGATCATCGGTGTCGATAAATTTACCTCCTTGTACTATATTACCGGCAATAGGATCGTTTTGTAATACCACTAACTCTTGTGAAGTTGTGTTCGTAAGACCTCCTTTACCTATTGCAATGTGCGAAATTGTGTAAGTTCCCTTATCTGGAAAAAAAACTTTTTGATTCATTTTACCAGCAAAAACACCATCGCCAACATCCCATTTTGAGGCAATAACGCCGCTTGTTTGAGACTCCAACATATATCTGTTTATTTCTCCATCAACGGGTGTAATGGTAAAGGAAGCGTCAACATTAGAATCTCCCAGACCATTGCCACCTCCAAAATCATCGGGTTGGCAAGCTATAATAGTTCCCAAGCCCATTAAACCTATAAAAAGATATAGGTATTTGTTAAATTTTATTTTTAAGTTCATAAGATTTTATTTAAAGTTTAGTAGTTTGGATTTTGTTCAATGATCGTATTTTCTAATTCTTTTAAAGGAATTGGGAAAATTTCGTTCTTACCAGCTGTAAATCCTCTATCTGCTAATGCAGATGCAGCTTTTCCTGTTCTTACTAAGTCAAAAAATCGATGACCTTCACCCGCTAATTCCAATCTACGCTCTTTTGCGATAACATCTAAAGAAACTGGAATTGATGATAATCCTACTCTTGCCCGAACAGCATCTAATAAGGCTTGTGCTCTTGCACCAGAAGCTCCTAAAGCTTCAGCTTCCATTAAATAGGTGTCAGCTAAACGGATAGCATAAACATTTTGTCTGTAGTTTAAAATCGGTTCACCCCCACCAGTTGTTACTTCAGAGTTTAAAGGCATAAACTTGTTCAGGAAGTATCCTGAGTCTTTATAGCCAGGAATATAATCTATTTGCCCTGCTTCTTTTAAAGCTTTGAAATCAGCAATGGTAGCTTCAAATCTTGGGTCATCCTTCATTACCTCATATAACTCTAATGTAACCGTGTTAAAACTCCACCCAGATGCATAATCTGGTGCAGTTGAACCACTGGGTCTTGAAATACTTCTTGGAGCTACCATGGTGTTTATGGTGTTACCATCATTTTGTCCACCTCCCCATTCACCCCAACCAACGTTGGCTTTATCGGTACTAGCAACTTCTATGATACTTTCTGAGTTAAATTTATTGTCAATACTCCATAGGTCTGCAAAATTATCAATCAACTTGTAACCATAAGTACTTGTACCACCTGGTGTTCCGTTAACCTCTGCTAATTCGGTTGCAGCCTCAGTATTTTTACCTTGATACAAATATACTTTGCCCAATAATGCTTGTGCAGAACCTTTAGTTAAACGTGCAGCTTCAGTAGTTAAATCTGCTAAAGTGTTTGGCAATCCGGTTTTAGCATCTATTAAATCTTGTTCAATCTGTGCATAAACAGCATCTGGTGCTACCTGTGGTACATTGTATATGTCAGCCGTAGCGATTCGGTCAAGAATTAACGGTACATTTTTGAACAAGCGGACCAATTGAAAGTAATAATAGGCTCTCAATGTTTTAGCCTCAGCAGTATAACGAACTCTATTGGCATCAGTTATGGGTGCTTCTGGTAACTGAGTAAGTAAGACATTAGCCCTGAAAATTCCTTCATAATAACTGTTCCAAAAACTACCAGGAATAGTAGATTCACTTATAGAATAATCTGAAAAAGATTGAATTCCGGTACCATCTGTAGCACCACCACCACCTGCGAAAAAATCATCAGAACCTGCATTCATCATCGTGATCATATTTTCGAAGGTACTCGATTCTTTTCCAAGTATATCGTAAACTGCGATAACACCAGAGTATACTTCCGCTTCATTAGAATAATAATTTACCTCTAAAGGCACATCCGACTTTGGATCTAGTTCGATAAAATCAGTGCTACATGAAATGCCCATAAGCGATATCATTAATAGCCCAACTATAATTTTTATATTTTTTAGTTTCATAATATTATTTTTTTTAAAATTGAACATTTATACCTAACATTCCTGTTTTAGCTTGTGGGTAATACCCTCTGTCAATACCCAATACATTACCTCCAATTTCTGGATCAAAGCCACTGTATTTTGTAAAGGTAAATAAGTTTTCTCCAGTGATATATAATCTAATTTTAGCCAATCCTAATTTTTCAATGACAGTATTTGGTAAGGAATAACCTAACTGAATTGTTTTAAATCTTAAATAATCTCCATCTTCCAAATAAAAATCAGAAGGATTGTTAAAATTCAAATTCGTGTCATTTGTGGTCAATCTAGGATAAGAATTAGAAGTACCTTCTCCAGTCCATCTATTTAAAGCATTTGTTTGATAATTGGCACTACCAATATCCAATCTTCTTAAACCTTGATAAATTTGATTACCAACTGCACCTTGTGCAAAAGCCATAAAATCGAAATTTTTATAGGAAAGATTTACTGTAAATCCAAAAGTAAAATCAGGTAATGGGTTACCAATAAAAGTTCTGTCATCCGAAGTTATAGTTCCTTCTCCATCAACATTAACATATCTAAAATCACCTGGTACTGCATTTGGTTGAATTAAACTTCCATCTGCATTAGTATAAGCTTCGATCTCAGCTTGATTTTGGAAAATTCCATCCGTTTTAAATCCAAAAAATGAACTATAGGGTTGCCCTACTTGGGTTCTTGTGATTGGATAGGTACTTGATTGAATACTTTCACCTCCAGTTAAAAATTCAACTCCAGCTCCTAAAAAGGTTACATTGTTTTGAACATAACCAACGTTTGCATTTGCGGAAACTTTCAAATCTTCAAAAGATTTAGAGTAACCAAATTCCAAATCGACACCTTTGTTTTCCATATCTGCTACGTTGCCCCAAGGATTTCCTGTGGCACCAACATAACCAGGTAACACAATCGTTTGTAAGATCCCAGTTGTTTTTTTATTATAATAATCAAAAGTAAAAGTAAAATTTTGAAACAATCTTGTGTCAAAACCTATATTTATTTGAGTAGTCTCTTCCCATTTTAAATCAGGGTTTGACGGTGCATTTGGACTGTTACCTGCCACTACGCTACCCGCTGTGCCAATTGGGTAATTTCGACCACTACCTATTGTTGCTAAATATAAAAAATCAGCACTTGAATCATTACCAACAACACCATAACCACCTCTTACTTTAAACTGATTAACAACATTGTTTTCTGGCCAAAAATCTTCTAATACGGGATTCCATCCTGCAGAAAATGATGGGAAAACACCAAATTTATTATTCGCACCAAATTTTGTGGATCCATCTCTACGGATAATCCCCGTAAACATATACTTTTCTTTATAATTATAATTTAGTCTTCCAAATAATGAATAAACGGTATGCTCATATCCATTGTAGGCAGAAGAAGTAATTTTATCTGAAGGATGACCACTAACAAAGGCGGCTTCCTTATAGTCATTAGTCGGGATGTCAGAATAAGTAACTGAACTTCCACTATTAATACCTTCAACATAAGTTCCTTGTCCAAGTAATAAAGTAAAATTATGCTCGTCTATAGATTTATCATAAGATATTGTATTTTCTAAGTTCCAAGCAAAACCTCTGTTGAGTTGTTTATTTATGCTATTTTGCCCTACAACAAATGCAGAGTTTAAATAAGATTGAGGAGTGAAATTATTTTCACCCCAATAGGCTAATTTAGCACCGACAGTTGATCTTATTTTTAATCCTTCAATTGGTTCTATTTCTAAATAAGCATTTCCAACAAAATTATCTGACCACTGATAGTTTCCTAATCTTGTTTGTATGTAAGCCAAGGGATTAGACATTTCTTGTCCTACAAAGCTTGAAATAGCATAAGGGTCGCCATTACTGTTTCTAAAAATACCAGCATTGTTATAAGGAGCTTGATTCGCTAAAACAGGATCAGTTTCTACAACAGGAGTTAAAGGGTCTAAGTTAATGGCTGAAGCCAATGGCCCACCATATTCACTATTTGTATTTCCAATTCCCACTACTTTCTCATGAGAATAAGCTGCTGTTTGTCCGAAAGTAATTTTATCAGTAATCTTGTGAGTAGAATTCAAACGAATATTTTGTCTAATATAATTTGAAATTTGAGTAGCTACAATACCTTCTTGATCTGTTAAACCAAAAGATACATAAAAAGTAGATTTTTCATTTCCACCACTTAAACTTAATTCTTGGCTTTGACGTACTGCACTATTATTAAATATTTCTTCTTGCCAATCAGTACCTTGTCCATAAGATTCTGGATTTGCAAATAATATAGAACCACCCCCAGCTACTAAAGCTTCATTCCTTAACGTAGCATATTCTGTTCCATTTAATAAATCCAATTTTCTCGAAGGTGATGAAACACCAACATATCCATTGTAATTTACGCTCATTTTACCAGCTTTACCTTTTTTGGTAGTTACCAAAATAACACCGGTAGCGGCTCTAGAACCATAAATTGCAGCAGATGCACCATCTTTTAAAACTTCGATAGATTCAATATCTGCTTGATTTAAATAACCAATACCACCATTATCTACAACAACACCATCAACCACCCAAAGCGGATTGTTATTGTTTAATGTTGTGATACCACGAACCCTTATAGTTGAAGAAGATCCTGGTTGACCAGAATTAGACGCAATTGTAAGACCAGAAGCTCTACCTTGTAGAGATTGTTCTACCCTTGTTATGGGTAAGTCTTCTAAATCACTTTGTTTGATACTAGATATAGCACCGGTTACTACACTTTTCTTTTGTGTACCATAACCAACTACTACTACTTCATCTAAGGCTTGAGCATCTTCATTTAAGGTAACGTTAATTTCAGTTCTTCCATTTACAGGTTCTTCAACCGTGGTAAATCCCACGAAACTAAAAACGAGTACACCTTCGGACGAAACATCAATTTGATAGTTTCCATCAAAATCTGATGTTGTTCCTTGTGTTGTTCCTTTTACTAGAATAGTGGCCCCAGGAACAGGTTCACCACTACCATCTTTAATTGTACCATTAACGGTAACAGACTGTGCACTTACCATCCAAGATATAAACATAGATAGAAAGAGTAAAACATAATGTTTTCTGAATTTCATATAATTAGTGTTTGAGTTAATAATGGTACGAATTTAACCAATATTTAACTTTTAATTAAATTTATTAATTATACAAAAACACATCATTACTTGAAATATTATTATACAAAAACACATCAATATAGGTATATAATATTAATAATCAGATTGATAAAAATGTTAAAATACATTAATTTTATGTTAAAGCTAAAAATAAAACACTACATTTGGTGTAAGGGTCTTATTTCTTAATCAATATAATTTAAATGGTTTTTTTTAGTAATAAATTATCAGTTTATTTAGTTTTAATTCTTTTATGTTTTGGTGTAAAAGGCATTAGTGGTCAGGTTAAAAATAATGGATTACCAAAAATTAATAATTTTACAAAAACAGATTATGATGGTGGTACTCAAAATTGGCAAATAGATCAAGATACCATTGGTAATATTTATTTTGCCAATAATAATGGGTTGCTTCAGTTTGATGGAAATTCATGGCAATTATATAAAATTCCTAATTCTTCTAACATAAGAAGTGTAAAATATGATAGAACAAATGGACGTATTTATGTTGGTGGTTATAATCAATTTGGTTATTTTGAATCTAATTTAAAAGGAAAACTTGTATTTAAATCATTATTACCATTAATTGATAGTACCGAAAGTAAACCAACTGATTTTATTTGGAAGATTCATATATTTAATGATGAAGTTATTTTTCAGGCTTTTCATAAGGCATATATTTTCAAAGACAATGAGATAAAGACGCTTGAAGCACCTAAACGATTTCAGTTCTCATTTTTAGTTGATAATAATCTTTATTTTCAAGACATCGAGTATGGGGTATTTGAATATGTAAAAGGTGCTTTAATAGCACTAAAGGGTACTGAAGTATTAAAAAACACGGAGATTTGGAGTATATTAAAAATGCCAAATAATACATTACTTTTTACTTTATTAGAAAAGGGATTGTATACCTATCAAAATGAAATAGTTAAACCTTGGAATACGGAAGCGAATGAGTTTGTTAAGAAGAATAGTACACTTGGTGGAATAACAATTAATAACACTTCTTTAGTATTTAATACTGTATTGGATGGAATTATCATATGTAATATGGATGGTAAAATAAAACAACATATTAACTTAGATAAAGGACTTCAAAATAATACAATTCTTAGCTCATTTATTGATAGTAATAGTAATCTTTGGTTAGGTTTAGATAATGGAATTACTCATGTTAGTATAAACTCTCCTTTTACCTATTTCGGTTCGAGTCAAAATTTGAGTACCGTATATGGTACAGTTATTTATAAGGGATATTTATATGTAGCCACAAATCAAGGTCTTTTTTATCGTTTATTGAACAATACTTTTTCGGATGACTCCTTTAAATTGGTTGAAGGAACAACGGCACAAACATGGAATATTCAAGTTATTGGTGATGATTTAGTATGTGCAAATAATAGGGGAGCCATGCTAATAAAGAATAACAAGGTAGCCAAAGTACTTGATAATATTGGCTATTATGGATTTAAAGAAATACCAGATCAACGGAATTTGATTATTGGTTCTAATTATGGTGGCTTTTCGATATTTGAAAAAACAAAAACTGGGTTAGTTTACAAAAATCAGATTGGTGATTTTGATAAAGCTTCAAATATATTTGAACATGATGGTAACTTTTTATGGTTGAAAAGAGATAATTTATTGTATCAAATGGAGATCTCCGAAGATTATAAAGAGTTTAACTCCATAGAAACCATAACTAAATTTAATGATACTGTTAGTGCGATTAATAGTTTACAAAGAATCAATAATGAAGTTTATTTTCAAACAAATAATCATTTTTACTCCTATTCTAAAGGGCAAGATAGATTTTTTGAAGATAGAAAGTTGAGTAATTATTTTAAGGATGTAGCTACGATAAATAATTTAATAGAAGATGCACGAGGTAATTTATGGTATGTTTTTGATGAGTCTTTGGGGGTGTTAATGAAAAACAAAAATAGAGACTATACCAATATAATTAAACCATTTTCTAATTTAACTGGTAATTTAGTGCCTAATTACTTGTCAATTAATGCAAAGGATAATAAAAATATTTTTATTGGTTTAATTGATGGACTTGCACATTATGATACCACTGTTTCAAATAGAATATCAGTTCCAAGAGCGGTCATCAGAAGTTTTATTTATGAAAAAGATACTATAATGCAGGGCAATCCTCAACAAAGTAGTTTCAATATAAAGATTCCGTATAAGTCAAACAATATTAAATTCACATTCTCTTCACCGGAATATAATCGAGAGCCTATATTGTATTCCTATAAGTTAGATCCATTTGATAAAGAATGGAGTTTATGGACGAAAAATGCAATGAAGGAATATACTAATTTAGTTGAGAATGATTATCAAATGCATGTTAGAGTTAAAAACAGTTATAATAATGTTTCTGACCCAACACTCTTTAAATTCAGAATTTATCCTCCTTGGTATCGACATTATTTAGCGTATATATGTTATTCATTGTTTATCATAGTGAGTATATATTTTATTTCTTTATGGATGAAATTAAAAATTAGAAAAGATAAATATTACGAGACCTTAGAACACCGAAAACGCTATTTAGAAAAAGAAGCAAAAATAATATCAGAGCAGTATAAGCTTGAGAAAGAAATTGAGGATTTAAATCGAGATAAATTACAAACAAGAATTCTAGCTAAGGATAAGGAGTTGGTAAGTAATTCATTACAAGTTGTAAAAAAGAATAAAATTTTAAATGGAATAATTGATAAATTGAAAAAATTAGAAACTTCAGAAATAAGTCCTGAAACGAAATTGCAATTACACAGTCTTAAAAAAAGTGTTTTAAAAGAAATAAATGCAGACAAAAGTTGGAAGGATTTGGAAAAACATATTAAAAATGTACATTTTGATTTTCTGAAACGCTTACAAGATAAATATGAAAATATTACGCCACGTGAATTAGATTTATCTACCTATTTACTTATAAATATGTCAACAAAGGAAATAGCTGAAGTTATGAATATATCAAAAGGAGGAGTAGAGCTAGCACGATATAGACTGCGTAAAAAACTGGGACTATCAAGAAAAGACAATTTAACAGGTTTTTTGATGAATATATAGTATTAAATATATAATAATGACAATTTTTAAGACAAAAAGGCTGCTAGTAAGAAGTTTAAAAATGGAAGATTTTGAAGCTTTTAATAAAATGCAGACGAATAAAAATGTGATGAAATATGTTAGAGGGAGACCGATGACCTATCAGGAGAATATGGAAGAATTACCCAAATTAATTGAATTTTATGATAAAGAGGAGAATGATTTTTTTATTTATGCAATTTCAAGAATTGAAGATGGTTTATTTGTTGGTACTGTTGCATTGGTCAAAGATGAACATAATAACGATGAAATAGGGTATCGATTTTTAGAAGAATATTGGGGGAATGGCTATGGAACAGAAGTTCTTAGCGGTTTGATAGCTTACTGTAAATCAATAAAAATGGAAAATTTAATTGCAATTGTAGCCACAGAAAACGTTGCCTCGTTAAAGATGATAAAAAATGCAGGTTTTCAGTTTATTGAAAATTTTGTGAGTGATGATTTACAGATACCAGAACAAAGGTATTACTTAGAGCTATGATAGCTAAATCATTATTACCCTTTCAAACTCAATTCGTTGCCGTATCAACTTCTTTTATAATATTGAGTATGATCACAATGACAATCAAAATTAAGGCTCTAAGGAATCTGCCAAACGGTTTTGGTCATAACGTTGATCATGGAATGCGGAAACATTTCAGTAATAATTTATTTGATAAGTTCTAAGGTCGCCATAATAGGGTAATGGTCTGAAAGTTGTATGCCATAATTTTTATGCGACTTCACTTTAAAGTGTTTATCCACAAAAATATAATCGATACGTAAAGGAAATTTATTAAACTTATAGGTAGTTCCAAAACCTTCACCAGCCTCTAAATATGTATCTTTAAAATTATTCTTAACATTATTGTAAGCCCATGAATAGGCTGTATTGTTTAAATCACCTGTTACTATTACTTTATACTTACAGGTGTTTATATGCTTATTTAAGGAGTCTATTTGTTGTTGCTGAACTTTAAACGATTGGCGTACTTTTTTTACTAATTTTTCCGAATCATCGTGCCCAAAGTAATGCTGATTTGGTACAATTCCTAAAGAGGCCATGTGAAAAGTATAAATTCTTATTGTATCTATACGCTTAACAACATCTACAAACATTGCTGCTGCTGATGTTCTAGCATATTTAATTATACCTTGTTTTACAATGGGATATTTCGAATATATGCCTAAAGCAATTCTATGTTTGCTATTTTGAATAGAGTCAGAATAATTTTCTAAAGTAGGGTTGCTGAAATAGGGGTATTTTAATTTAAAGTTTTTAGGAATTCTATATTCTTGTAATGCTAAAATATCTGGATCCTCATTTTCAACAAAATCTTTAATCTTTGATTCTATATCATCCACTTTTATCCATTTATACATATTAAATTTTCTAACATTAAAACTCATTACGCTTATGGTATTAGAATCTTCTTGATTGATATTGTCATTAAATTTATATAATTGAGGAATAAAAAAATAGGATATTATCAATACTATAAAAGACTGTAAAAGTTGTTTTTTGAAGCCTACTAATATCCAATATACTACAAATAGTATATTTATAATTATAACAGCAGGAACTACTATACTAAATAAAGAAAATACACCAAATTTATTTGGAGATAATCGCGGTAAAAGAATAGCAAAAATTAATGCAATCGCAAAAATTGTATTAATGATAAATAGTATTTTATTAAAAAATGATAGTTTCTTCACCATATAAAATTACTATGTTATTTTTTACCAACCTTAAAAAGAAAATCTTTTTCTTGTTGCGTTAATGTTTCATAACCAGATTTACTTATTTTATCTAAAATTGCATCTATCTTTTGCTGATCATTTGCATTATTTTTCGCCCTTTTTTGAGGGTTAGGGTTTTTATAAACAGTTCTCAACGACTCTTTCTTTTTTGATTTAAAAATTGATCCGAAAAGCTGATGTAGGTTCTTTCCTTTATTCGCTTGGTTAGTGAGTAAAAAACCAATTAGAGCACCACCTAAATGTGCCAAGTGCCCGCCTGTATTATTTATAGGTAATTGAATAATGTCAATAAAGATCATGGCTACCGCAATATGCCATAATTTTACAGCCCCTATAAACCTCAAATGGATAGCGTAATTGGGCACCTTAGCAGCAATACCTACTAGAATTGCAGTTACACCGGCTGATGCACCTAATAAAACGGCATTACTTCCTTTTAGAGCCGGAAAAAAATTATAACTAGCAAGGTAAATTATACCTCCAACAGCAATACCTGATACATAATAAATTAAAAAATCACGTTTTGAAAAGAAATCTAAAAATAGGTTTCCAATATAAAATAGGAATATTAAATTAAATAAAATATGTAAAAAATCAGCATGTAAAAACCCATACGTAATTAGGGTCCAAGGTTTTGTTAGAAATAGGTTAAAATCTGCAGGTAAAGACAGCCAGTTAACAAATAAATTATCATGCCATTGCATAAAACTAGATAACACTTTAAATAATAAAGTAATTATATATAATAAAATGTTGGCATAGATGATCTGCTCAGCAATGTTTGCTGATTTTATTCTGTATAATATTTGATCTTTTATAGTGTTCAATGTATTTTATTTATCCCACCTTTTAAACTGATTCTTTTTCCAATACAACATAATTATTAATCCCACAATGGCACCACCCACGTGGGCAAAATGAGCTACACCATCTCCAAAAATTGAATATCCCGTTAGGCCTGAAAATAAATCCAATGCAATTAAAACTGGAATAAAATATTTGGCCGCAATAGGCACGGGAAAAAATATTAAAGCCAATTTAGCATTTGGGAAACTCATTCCAAAAGCGACCAATACGCCATAAAGAGCTCCAGATGCACCAACAGCAGGGGTGTTATAAAGCCTGTAGAATTTTAGTAATTCTTCTTGAGAAAACTTATCAAATATTCCTGAAGAAGAACCTCCAGTATCTAATAAATTCTGAATATCAGCACTGCTAAATCCCATAGAAATGATATCATTGTAAATACTTGTATATTGAAAGTAGTTGACAGCACTATAGATTAATCCAGCACCTATACCTGCAGAAAAATAAAAGAAAATAAATTTATTACGACCCCAAAGTTGTTCCAATGGACTACCAAACATCCAAACGCCTAGCATGTTAAAACCTATGTGCATCAACGATTGTTGACTGTGCATAAACATATGCGTAACATATTGCCAAATACCAAATGCTGGATTTGTAGGAAAATGTAAAGCAAATAGGTCCTGTAAAGGCGGATAAGCAAATTTAGCTACAAGAAAGAGTAGCACATTTATTATGATGATATGTTTAACCGTATCAGTTATTTTTCCCATTGTTATTATTTATAAAGGGTTTAATTGTCAAATTTAAGTTGAATTTCTTCAGAAGAAAGTGTAATAAATGTTTTTTTACCAAATGGTGACTGATTAGGCTCTTTACATGAAAACAATTGTTCTAATAACTCCTCTTGTTCTTTACTGTTAAGCTTGGTTCCATTTTTTATAGCTAAGCTTCTTGCAAGGCTTTTAGCTATCGCGTCTAATTGACTGAAACTAGAATCGGGTATTTCGTTTTTAATGTCTTCAAAAAGCTCTTCAAATAAACCTTGCACATTGTTTTGATTAACATTTACAGGAATTCCGTCTAACGTAATGGTATCATTGTCAATTTTGTCAAATTGAAAGCCTACACTTTCTAAATCAGGTTGAATTTCTTTGCAAAGTGTAATATCACCTTTATTAAATGTTATTTCTAATGGAAAGAGTAATTGTTGACTAGAAGTGTCTTCAATAGTCATTTTCGTTAAAAACTCTTCATATAAAACTCGCTGATGTGCTAAATTTTGATTAATGTACACAACACCTGATTTGATAACACTAAGTATATATTTTTTATGAACTTGAAGTGTTTTTGCCTTTATTTCGTTTTCTAAAGAATTAAATAAATCTTTATTTACAACATCAGCCTCCACTTCAATTTCTTGCACATCTAGTGCTGTTTCTGTTCCTGAATATAAAGAATCCCATTGGGCCGTTTTTGGTTTGTCATATGATTTTGAGTTAGACTCACTTTCAAATGGGTTAAAACTTGGGTTAACGGTTATTTGTGGTGTAGAAACAGATGTTTTATCCTTAAATGAATAAGGAACATCCATAGTGGCATCTCTATTAAAATCTAATACGGGTGCCACATTATATTGTCCTAAACTATGCTTTACGGTAGATCGTAAAATGGCATAAAGAGCATGCTCGTTCTCAAATTTTATTTCCGTTTTTGTAGGATGAATATTAATGTCAATTGTGTTAGGAGGAACAGATAGATACAAAAAATAGGAAGGATGATGTCCTGGTGGTAATAATTGATCAAAAGCATTGATTACCGCATGGTGTAAATATCCATTTTTGATAAATCTATTGTTTACAAAGAAAAATTGTTCACCACGTTTTTTCTTGGCAAATTCTGGTTTTGATACAAATCCCTCAATAGTAATAATATCTGTATGTTCTTGAATGGGGACTAGTTTTTCATTTATTTTTTTTCCGAATACGGCAACTATTCGCTGACGTAAATTACTGCTGTTTAAATTCAGTACCTCACTATCATTACTGTAAAAATCAAATGCAATAGCGGGGTGGGTAAGGGCTACACGATAGAATTCATCTTTTATATGTCGTAATTCAATCGAATTGGATTTAAGAAAATTTCTACGAGCGGGTATATTAAAAAATAAGTGTTTAACTGCTATACTTGTACCTGTTGGTGTAGCAATAACATCTTGATTCTGGATGGTACTACCTTCAATTTTTATTTGCGTACCTAATTCTTGATCTACTTGTTTTGTTTTAACTTCAACATGTGCAATAGCCGCAATAGAAGCCAGTGCTTCACCTCGAAAACCTTTGGTATTTAAATTAAATAAATCTTCTGCGGTTCTTATTTTTGAAGTAGCATGGCGTTCAAATGATAATCTAGCATCAGTTGCACTCATACCTTTGCCATTATCAATAACCTGAACTAAGGTTTTACCAGCATCTTTAATGAGTAATTTTATTTCCGTTGCATCTGCATCTATTGCATTTTCTAGCAATTCTTTTACAACGGAAGCAGGACGTTGAACCACTTCGCCGGCAGCAATCTGATTGGCAACATGATCTGGAAGTAGTTGAATAATATCTGACATTTATTTCATTTGAAAAATGGATAGATCAAAATCTATTATATAGAGAAAAATAAACACTAAAATAGCGACTGTAATTGCTATTGTTTTATTGATGCCTTTTGAGCTTTTTGTTTCTTCAAAGGCATTGGTGAATTTTGTTTTGAGAGAATTTTTTCCAACAGTTGTTCTAAATTCGTCAAACTTATGTTCTATCTTATATGGATTGCCCTCTCCTTTATAATATCTTGGAGAATATTCAAATTTTTTGTTTTTACGTTTAATAAATCCCATAACAGTGAATGTTTAATTATAAATTTAGCTTATTTACACCAAAAATTAAACCAAAATCAAATTTACAGAAATAAATAGGGGCAATCAAAATTTAATAGGGAAAATACGTGTT
Organism: Aureibaculum luteum; assembly: GCF_003449015.1. GTDB lineage: Bacteria > Bacteroidota > Bacteroidia > Flavobacteriales > Flavobacteriaceae > Aureibaculum > Aureibaculum luteum. The sequence goes on from NZ_QRGD01000008.1 coordinate 99,177, forward strand.
AAAACTATGCTAATGTTGCCATTTTAATGGCGGCAACTGCACATTCTACACCTTTGTTACCATGTTTTCCTCCTGATCTATCAATAGATTGTTGCATTGAGTTATCCGTTAATACACAGAAAATAGTAGGTACATCAAATTGAATATTTAAATCTTTAATGCCTTGTGAAACAGCTTCGCAAACAAAATCAAAATGTTTGGTTTCACCTTGTATCACACATCCAATAGCAATTATAGCATCAAATTTACCTTGTTTTAGTAGGTGTTTACTTCCGTAAACTAATTCAAAACTACCAGGTACATTCAGTCTTATAATATTAGCATCCACAGCTCCATTATCTAATAATGTAGTATGAGCACCTTTATAAAGGTTTTCTGTAACTGAAGTGTTCCACTCGGAAACAACAATACCAAATTTTAATTTTTTAGCATTGCCAATTACTGATTTATCGTAATCTGATAAGTTTGTAGTTGCCATATAGGCTTAATTTTGAGCAGCTAATCTAGCTCTATTTAAATAAATATCAATTTTAAGTCCTTCATCAGAATTAGGATATTCATTTTTTATTCTAGTGAACAATTCTTCAGCTTTCGTGTAATTTTCTAAGTCCATAGCAATGTTACCGGCCTTAAATAAATACAAAGGAGAAGTAAACTCATTACTTTTAAAATTAGCAGCCTTTATATAACTGTCAATAGCATCTTTTGGTTGGTTAGTGTCTGAATAAAGATCACCTAAGTTACCTTCCGCTATAGCACCTAAAATTTCATCATCTGTTGAAAAAGCATTCAAATATTTTTCAGCATTTTCGTAATCATTGGTTTTTAAGTAAGAAATACCCGCCATATATTTTGCTAAATTACCAGCATCTGTGCTTCCGTAATTATCAATAATATCAATTAAGCCATATTTGCCGTCAGCACCATTAAGGGCTAATTTATAAAGAGAATCTACCGCTATTGTAGCAGAACCTGATTCGGCTTGGTCAAAAAAGCTTTTTGGATAGGCCAATTCGTTTGCTGCATCAATACTTTTTGGTTCCTTAACAAATTTGTTATAAGCTAAATAACCTAATATTAAGGCCGCAAGTGCTACGAATCCAATAATTAATGGTTTACTATTTTTTTCAATCCATTTTTCAGATTTCGAAGCCGTTTCGTCTAGGGTATTAAATACCTCTGCTGTTGTGCTTTGTTCCTCTACTTTAGAAACCTTATCAATTTTAGCCTTATTACCTTTTTTCTTATATGTTGCCATTTCTATGTCAAAATTTGTGGGTGCAAAAGTATAATTTTTTATGATATAATATTCTTATTATTGATGTAAATTTCGTTTTTTTGCAATGAACTTCATATAAAGTATGTATTTAAAGAAAATTAGCCTTGTTAATTATAAGAATTTTGAGGCGGAAGCATTTGAATTCAATACTAAAATAAATTGTTTTGTTGGCTATAATGGTGTTGGTAAAACAAATGTTTTAGATGCCATTTATCACTTAGCATTTACAAAAGGGTATTTTAATAGTATAGCAAGCCAGAATATTCAACATGAAAAAGAATTTTTTGTGGTAGAAGGTCTTTTTAATCTTGACGAAAGGGAAGAGTTAATTAACTGTAGTTTTAAAAAAGGGCAAAAAAAAGTGGTGAAACGCAATGGGAAAGATTATGAAAAGCTTTCTGAACACATTGGGTTAATTCCCGTAGTTATCATTTCTCCGAATGATACGAATTTAATAAGTGAAGGTAGTGATGTTCGACGTAAATTTATGGATAGTGTTATCGCCCAATCCGATAAAAATTACTTACAAGATTTGATTAGTTATAATAAGGTGTTATCACAACGTAATGCTTTATTAAAATATTTCGCATCTAACCATACCTTCGATGCTTTGAATATTGAAGTTTATAATAAACAGCTGATTGATTTTGGTGATAGAATTTATAAAAAAAGGAAAAGTTTTGCAGAAGATTTTGCCCCAATATTAGAAAGAAGGCATAAACACATTAGTAGTGAAGGGGAAAATGTTAGTTTTACATACAAAAGTCAGTTAGAAAAAACAGATTTTGAAGAATTATTGCAAAAAAGTTTAGAAAAAGATAGGGTTTTACAGTACACGTCGGTAGGAATTCAACGTGATGACTTGTTATATAGTATAGAGGAGTATCCTATTAAGAAGTTTGGATCGCAAGGACAGCAAAAAACCTATCTAATAGCGTTGAAATTGGCGGAATTTGATTTTATTCAAATGCAATCAAAAAAGACCCCAATATTATTATTAGATGATATTTTTGATAAATTAGATGAAAATAGAGTGTCAAAAATTGTAGATTTGGTTAATGATGACAATTTTGGTCAAATATTTATTACAGATACACATGCAGAAAGGACTGAAAATGTAATTAAAAAAACAGATCAATCGTATAAAATGTTTGAATTAAACTAGACTATGAGCAACAGAAGAAATAACGAATTTTTGTCCATAAAAGATGTTATGGATAATGTTTTGCAAGATAATAAATTGCAAAAAGGTATTGATCTAGTATTAATAAAAGAAGCTTGGGAAGAGGTAATGGGAAGTGGTGTAGTTAGTTATACAAGCGATGTGCAATTTAGAAATGGTATTTTAACCGTAAAGCTAAATTCTTCCGTATTACGAGAAGAACTAAGTTATGGAAAAGAAAAAATTGTAAAATTGTTAAATGAAAAGTTAAATAAAATGTTAATAAAAAGTGTTAAGCTTAATTAACATTTGTTTATAATTAGTATATTTGCGAAATAAGAAAAAGTCTCTAAAGACGGTAACACTAATAAAAAAATGATGAAAAAATTACTATGTACGCTTCTAGTTGCAGTTTTTGCAATAGGGTCTATTCATGCACAATTTGGCGACGTAAGTGGTGGTAGTCCAACTTTACAGGTCATACCCACTACAAGCTCCAGCCCTGGTACAAATACTCCTATAACTGCAGATGGTACGGATTTAGGTACTGTAAATGTTGGTAATTCAACGAGTCAGACATATACGTTCACAACGTTAGCGGCTTCACAATATATAGTCCAAACACCAACAGCATTAACTGGAGATTTTGCTATAAATTCACCTACTCCAGGAAGTATTTCAATTGTTGACCCCGTTGGAACTACATCTACATTTTCAGTGACTTTTGAACCAACCACTGTTGGTGATCAGACGGTAACAGTGCATCTCCGAGTAATAGATATTTTGGCTTCACCAGTACCAACAGCTGAAGATTATTATTTTGAAGTAAAGGGAACTGGAGGAGTTGCTACGCCTGAGCTTGTGTTAACAGGTGATGACAGTGTTCAAATAAATAATTTCCATAATACATCTTCAGGTGATAATACTGATTTTGGACAAGCAGTTGCAAATTCAGAAACTGTTTCACGACAATATACCATAATAAATAATGGAGGTGCAGATTTATCCATTACGAGTATTGATTTTTTATCATCTCCTGATCCACACTACAATCTTGTATTGCCACCAGGTACTACATTTCCATTTACTATTCCTAGTGGATTTAGTTTTGATTATGATATTGAATTTAGTCCTGTTTCTATTGCAGCCCCGCTTGATTCATATATCAAAATTGAAAGTGATGATACAACTATAGTTCCATTTTTTTATTATCAAGTTTCAGGTGAAGGTATTGCCGCATCGCCAAATATGGATGTTTTTGGTAATAGTGTAGAAATTGCTGATGGTGATTTGAGTCCAGATTTAACGGAATTAGACCATACGTATTTTGGAGACGTAGATATAAAAACGGTAGATGGTTTTTCAAGAATATTTACTATTGAAAATAATGGTACAGCTGACTTGTTTTTAACTAGTGTATCACCAGTTGTAAGTGTTACAGGAGCTGATGCTTCTGATTTTACAGTTACGGCTAATCCTACAACACCGATTGCAACAGGTGCTTCAACAACATTTACAGTTCGTTTTGATCCAAGTACAATTGGTCTAAAAGAGGCTGTAATTAGTATAAATAATAATTCTACAAACGGAGAAACCCCTTATAATTTTGCAATAAGTGGTAATGCGATTGATTTACCTCCAACAGGTGAATTGCTTATAACTCAATATTATGAAGGTTCTGGTATAAATACAGATAGATGGATTGAAGTAACAAATATTTCTTCAAATTTTGTACCTTCTGGAAAATACTACTTGGCGTTGTACAAGGATACTAATGCTACTTTAACTGATGGTAATTTAGAAACATCATCTCCTCAAGAATTTATTATAATTGGAGACATGGCCGCAGGAGATGTTAGATTGTATAGTCGAACTGGTGCTGTTTTACCATTAGCAGGTAATAGAGCAGTGGCAATTACAGCTGAAGCAACAGAAGTTTGTAGTTTTAATGGTAACGATATAATTTTAATTTCTACATCTTTTGAAGATAATTGTTATAATGATCGCACTGATATTATGGGGGTAGTACAAGAAACTGGTACACCACCAAATTGGGGATTAGATAAAAGTTTTATTAAAGGTTGTGGAACTACAGAGTTACCAACAATAACTTTTAGCGTGGCAACTGGTCCGTCAGGTTTATTAGTAACGGATTATCTTGAAGTGTCTTTAAGTGAAGTAGATAATGCAGACAATGAATCGAATATGGCATTAGGGATTCACGAAAGTGGAACAACAACATGGACAACTTCATGGGATAAGGGTGTGCCTGATAAAACAAGAGCAGCTGTGATTGGTAGTACTTTTACTTATAATGCCTCAGATGGCTCTTTTGCGTCTTGTGATTTAACGGTTACGGGTACCTTGAATATGGATGGAGGAACTAGCAATTATGTAGAGGTTAATAAAAGCTTGACGATTACGGGTACAGCTAATTTTGGTGACCAAGAATCCTTGTATACTGTAAATAGTTTAGACCCATCAAACATTGGTGGCTCTCCTGTTACTATAACAGGTACCATTACAAAATATGAAACGACAACAGAATTAAGTGATAGTAATGATTATACCTATTGGTCTTCGCCAGTAGAAGGGTCAAATATGTCAACGGTATTTGGAGCACCAACATATCACCAATCAAGATTATATTATTGGAACCAAGCGGCTACAAATGTTATTGAATATGGAGGTGATGAAGCACTTGGTGAATGGATTTCATCAACTGGACTTACCATGAAATCGGGTAAGGGATATATTTCACAAGGACCTCAAAGTGACCCATATCCTGCTGATTTTAAAGCTACCGTGTCTTTTACCGGGAAACCTAAAACAGGTTCTGTCAATTTATCGGGAGATGGACTTGGTAATAGTTCTCCAACGACTACAGCAATTGATGTTGTTTTTAATAATAATGGTAATGATTTAGATGATTTAAACTTAGTGGGTAATCCTTATCCGTCAGCTATTAATGCTGATTTGTTTATTTCTAATTCTAATAATGCTGCATCTATTAATGGTACAATCTGGTTTTGGACTCATAGTACAGCTAACAATTTGAGTTCAACTGGTGCACAATATACTGATGATGATTATGCTTCATATAATTTATTAGGAGGTTTATCTGGTTTACCTGCAGTTTCAAATCCTGGTGGACAAGTACCTAGTGGAATAATAGGTTCAGGACAAGGCTTTATGGTACAGACAAATTCGAATATAGAGAAAATAACTTTTACTGATAAAATGCGAAGGAAAGGTGATAACACACAATTTTTTAGAGGTGTAGACACTAAAAGTACCCAAACAGATGAAAGAGATAGAATCTGGTTAAATGTTGAAAGTAGTACAGGCGGAGCTTTTAGTCAAATCTTAGTTGGTTTTATTGAGGATGCAACAGATGGCTTTGATAGAGCATATGATGGTATTAAAATTGATGAGGGCTATATAAATTTATACTCTAAAATTGATACTTTGAAATATGGTATTCAGGGGTTGAGTAGTTTTACAGCAGAGAAAAAAGTACCATTGGCCTTTAATACCTACATTGAAGAAGCTGATGTTACTTATAAAATTAGTATTGATCGTTTTGAAGGGGCATCATTAACTGATAACGATATTTATTTAGTTGACAATGAGTTAAATGTTACTCATGATTTGAAACAGGGTGATTATAACTTCTCTGCCGTAACAGGATATCATGATAATAGATTTACTTTACAATTTACTAAAGCAACTTTAGGTGTTGATGATTTTGATTTAAACAATGACTTTGTAGTTATTAATGAAGATGATGCCTTGTTAGTAAAATCTAAAACCATAGTAAAAGAATTAAAAATGTATGATGTCACTGGTAGATTACTAGTGAATATGTTACCTAATGAAAGTGAGTTCAGAGTGAATACTCAGAATATTAGAAGAGGTACAGTATTGATTTTGAATACTACTTTTGAAAATGGTACAGAAATAAGTAAAAAAGCAATTAAGTATTAAGACTACTTAATCTACAATTTATTAAATTAAAAAATGCCTCGTATTTACGAGGCATTTTTTTGTGCTATATGTTTTCTGTTAAGTTATAAGTTAGTTTTATTAATACCTAAAGTATATTATATCTAATATTAAAACATCTCACGTCCGGAAAAATGAAAAGCACCTTCTATAGCTGCATTTTCATTACTATCACTTCCATGTACAGCGTTTTCGCTAATAGATGTAGCGAATAATTTTCTAATAGTACCTTCTGCTGCTTCTTCTGGGTTTGTAGCTCCAATTAACGCTCTAAAATCGTCTACCGCGTTAGATTTCTCTAAAATAGCTGCAACAATAGGTCCACGTGTCATATATTCAACTAACTCACCAAAAAATGGTCTTTCATTATGAACAGCATAAAATGCTTTAGCATCATTTTCCGTCATTTGGGTTAATTTCATGGCTACTATTCTAAAACCGGCAGCATTTATTTTTTCTAAAATAGCTCCAATATTACCTTTTTCAATTGAATCAGGCTTAAGCATTGTAAATGTTCTGTTTGTTGTCATTTTTAAATTTTCTTTTATTGAAATGCAAAAGTAATCGTTTTATTAAAAATAACGAATTCATTTTAACTTTTTGTTTTAATACAAAAGGAGAAAAAATATTAAAATATTGTATATTCGCGAGCAATGAATACGAAAGATATACAAGAAGTAAAGGAGTTGTTATCTACTCCTAAAAAAATAGTTATTGTCTCACATAGAAATCCAGACGGCGATGCATATGGCTCCAGTTTAGCATTATACCGTTACTTATTAATGGGAAATCATGAAGTTAAAGTAGTTTCTCCAAATGATTGTCCTGATTTTTTAAAATGGCTACCAAATCAAGATAAAATAATTGTATTTGACGAAAATGTTGATGAAGGTACTAAGCTCTTAGAAGATGCCGAAATTGTTTTTACCTTAGATTTTAATGCATTACATAGAGTAGGGCATCAAATGGAGCATGTTTTAGAGCGTATTAGTCCTGTATATATAATGATTGATCATCATGAACAACCAGATGATTATGCCAAGTATATGTACTCAGATGCTTCTATAGCCTCTACGTGTGAAATGATTTATCATTTTTTAGATAAAGTAAATGCATTAGATAGTATTGATAAAGATATTGCGAGTTGTATTTATACTGGAATTTTAACTGATACAGGCTCGTTTAAATATCAAGCGACTTCAAGTACAACGCATCGAATTATAGCCAATTTGATGGATGTAGGTATTGATCATACTAAAATACATAACCGTTTATATGATACCAACTCTTATAGTCGTTTGCAATTACTGGGTACAGCATTAAGCAATTTAAAGGTAATGCATGAATATAGAACAGCATTTATTACCATATCTCAGCAGGAACTAAATAGTAAGAATTTTAAAAAAGGAGATACAGAAGGTTTTGTAAATTATGGATTGTCCGTTGCAGGTATTGTTTTTGCCGTTATATTTATTGAAGATCAAAAGCAGGGTATTATTAAAATGTCTTTACGATCTAAAGGAAAGTTTTCTGTAAATGAATTTGCCCGTAATCATTTTAATGGTGGTGGTCATTTAAATGCCGCAGGAGGTAGAAGCGAAATTCCTTTGCAAGATACTGTGAAACATTTTATGGAGCTTTTACCAGATTATAAAAATGAATTAGAAAATTCTTATGAATACTAAAATTAAAAATATTTCAACCATTGGGTTTAGCATAAGTTTACTTGCTTTAATTATTTCATGTACAACTCCGCAACCCAGGAAACCAGTAGTACAGAAAACATCCTCTTTTTTAGAAGAGTCAATTGAGCGAAATAAAATTATAAATAAAGTAGAAGAAGAGGCATTAATTGCATTAATGCAATCTGACACTACAAAAGAATATATTACTTCTGAAAAAGGATTTTGGTATTATTATAATATCAAAAATGCTGAAATAAATGAACTACCTAAAACTGGAGATGAAGTAATTTTTACCTATGAAATTAAGGATGTTAATAATAAAACGATTTATACCAAAGAAGAATTAGGTGAGAAAAATTATCTCGTTGATAAGCAGGAACTTATTACTGGTTTACAAGATGGAATTAAATTAATGAAAGAAGGAGAGACGGTTACTTTTCTATTTCCATCTCATAAAGCATATGGGTATTCAGGATATCAAAAAATTAATTCTAACCAGCCGCTACTATATACGGTTACTTTAGCTAAAGTTCTCAAAAATTAATAAAATGAGAATAGCTAAGATCCTTTTTCTAATTGTAGTAGTTGCTATCTCTTCCTGTAAATCAAACAACTATACTGATTTGAAGGAGGGCTTGTATGCAGATATTCAAACAGACAAAGGGGCTATTTTAGTGCAATTAGATTATAAAAAAGTGCCAATTACGGTGGCAAACTTTGTTTCTTTAGCAGAAGGTACAAACCCTTATGTTGCTAAAAGATTTAGGAATAAACATTTTTATGAAGGATTATTATTCCATCGCGTTGTTGAAGATTATATAATTCAAGGTGGCGATCCTCAAGGAACTGGTGCTGGAGGACCAGGGTATCAATTTGAAGATGAGTTTCCATTAGATGAAATTGGGGATTTAATTCTGACACATAGCAAAAAGGGTATTTTATCAATGGCTAATGCTGGTTTTGATACGAATGGGAGTCAGTTTTTTATAACCTTAAAAGAAGCTTCGAATTTAGATGGAGTGCACACTGTTTTTGGAAGTGTTGTAGAAGGTGTACAAGTATTAGATTCTATTGCTAAGGATGATGTAATAAACAAAGTCCAAATTATTAGAATAGGAAATGAATCAAAAAAGTTTAACGCTCCTAAAATTTTTGGAGACTATTTTAAGAAATTAGAAAAAGAAGCTGAAATAAAAGTAGAAATGGCCAAAACGGCTAAAACTAATTTTTTAAAGCAAAAGGAAACTTATGAGGTAAATGCTGATAGTTTACACTCGGGACTTAAAATATATTTTATAAATAAAGGAGACGGAGAAAAACCTAGCTTAGGAACTGCCGTTAATGTTTATTATTCGGGTTATTTCAATTCAGGGGAACTGTTTACGACCAATAATAAAGAAATAGCTGAACTTTATTTAAAATATGATCCTAAAGTAGAAGCAAGAGGTGGTTATAATCCTAAAAAAATGGATTATAGTCCAGATGCTGAACTCATACATGGATTTAAAGAAGGGTTACAAAAAATGAATATTGGAGATAAAGTGATGCTTTTTATTCCCTCTCATTTAGCCTATGGAACTCAAGGACGTGGACCGATACCACCAGACACAGATTTAATATTTGAATTAGAAATTGTAGAATAATTACAATTTTCTTTTATTGATTCAATAGGTCATTACAGCTAATAACTACAAATATTTCATAGGTCTAATATTTTTGATTTTACGATGCTTTTATTAATAGGGACAACTATTATTTAACACTACTTTCTTTCTCGATTACAATATATTCACATCTACTTACCCTCTTAATTATTCTTTTGTACCCACCTATTATTTATAGTAATAAGAGGGAATTGTTGTAGATTTAATATAATATTTTGATAAAAGTGCAACACTACTTTTTTTTCATCGTATTTAATATGAGTTTCAGAAATAATTGAACGAATAGAAATAGCCAATTGCTATAATGAATCGAACCAAATTCTTGCATACAGATCTAATTAAAAAATGCAAAAAGAACAATTCTAAAGCACAGATGAAAGTCTATGATTTGTATTGTGACGCAATGTTTAAAACTGCATTTAATTTTACTAAAGATAAAGCTCAAGCTGAAGATATGATGCAGGAATCTTTTATAAAAGCTTTTCAGAACTTAAATCAATTTAATGAAAGTGTTGCCTTTGGAGCTTGGTTAAAGAAGATTGTAATCAATCAATGTTTAGATCACTTAAAAAGGAGAAAACTGACAATTGTTGAAATAAATGAAAATCATTTACAATTATCAGATGAGGATAATTGGAAGGTACAAAGTTCCATTTCTATAGATCAAGTTTATTATGCGATTGAACAATTGGCTGAAAATTATAAAATTACCTTAAAGTTATTTTTATTAGAAGGTTACGATCATCAAGAAATTGCTCAAATACTAAATATAACCGAAGTAGCATCGCGATCACAATTATTTAGAGCTAAGAATAAATTAAAGGAAATGCTAAAACAAAAAAACTATGCTTAAAGATATAAAAGACATCATAAAAGAAAATGAAGATGAAAAGTTAGTTATGTTATCTAATCATAGAGAACGGTTTGAAAACAGGTTGCAAAAACAACAACCTAAAAAAAGCAAAAATTATTTTTTTCTAAAAATAGCCGCATCTATATTAGTATTGATAAGTCTTGGATATTTTTTAATTGGAAATAATGACATACAAACAAATGTAATTGAAGAAAAAATAGATCTAGCCGCTATATCTCCAGAATTAAAACAAATCGAAAACAACTATGAAACGGCTATCAATTATGAAATGCTCGGTATTGAAGTCACTGACGACAATAAAGAAATACTAGATAGTTATTTAGAAAAAGTATCAGTGTTGTCAGATGACTATAAAGTATTGAGTAAAAAGCTAATTACTGACGATATTAATGAAAACATCGTAAATGCATTAATAAATAATTTACAATTAAGGTTGCAACTTCTATTGGAATTAAAAGATAAACTCAAAGAAATTAAATCAAATAAAACAATTCAAAATGAAGACAATACTATATAAAACAATAGGGTTACTGTTAATGGTTAGTACAACCATTGGTGCACAAAACCATCGAAGAACATACAATGAGGACTTTAATACTAACAAAGATGTCATAATTGATGTAAATACAAGAAATACAGATGTTAAAATTGAAACATGGAGCAAAAACAAAGTAAGTATTGAAGCCATTATAGAAGTAGAAGGAGCAGAAGATGAAAGAGCAGAAAGAACATTAGATAATTGGAAATTTAGTGCCATTGGTAATAAAAGTGAAGTAGAAATTACATCTAAATCTAATGGTGTTTCTAGTAATTACTTTTTCTCAAATGATATAAATAATATAACTATAAATGGAAACGGTAACGATCTTCAAAATTTTGAATATAGTTTTCCAGAGTTAGAGCTAGATAATTTGATAGCGTTAAACAACGATATTATGGTTTTTCCAGAATCTCCAAGATTGCCTGTTATGCTTGATTTTGATTTTCATTTTGAGGATGCTCTACCCAAATTTGATTATGAAAAATATAAGACAGACAAGAGCTATTTAAAAAAATGGCAAAAAGAGATGGAAGAGAATTTAGAAAAAAACAAAGTGAATTGGGAAAAAGAAGCTGAAAAAATTGAAGAACATTCAGCAGTATTAAAGGTGGAACTAGAAAAAATGGCAGAGGAACAGAAGAAACATGCAGAACAGCGAAAAGAGATGATGAAAAATCAGATAACACAAAGAAAAGAACTAATAAAACAAAGAAAAAATCAAGTTATTATTAGAGGGGATTTTAAAAAGCACGAGGCTGATATTAATAAAAAACGAAATATAATTATTGGAGTTTTGGAAGACAGAGAAAAAGTAAAAGTTAAAAGAACAATAATAATTAAGGCACCAAAAGATGCTAAATTTAAAATGAATGTAAAATACGGAACGTTAAGTTTCCTCAATTAGCTATCAAAAAAAAACTAACTCAAATGGACCACTAAATTTTATTAAATTTAGTGGTTTTTTAGTTCATAGTGGCAGGTCGGAAATGGACAGGTTTTTATGTACTAAATAAATTTTGAAGGATAGTTTTGTTTTTTTTATTAAGGAGATGCCTAAGCATCAACCGACAAGAAAAGAATAAAAAGGGGCTCAAAAGAATTGGTTTTAATTTTTGTAAATTTTCGACCTGACACTATTTAAAATGTTGTTACCTTTAGAGCTTCTAAAAAAGAGCATATTTTATGGAGTTGTATAAACAACAAAAAATAAAAATTTATAATTCTCTTTCTAATCAGAAAGAAGATTTTGTTTCAATAAACGAAGGTTATATTGGTATGTATGTTTGCGGACCTACGGTATATAGCAATGTGCATTTAGGTAATGTTAGAACCTTTATGTCTTTCGATTTAGTGTATCGTTATTTTAAACATTTAGGGTATAAAATACGTTATGTAAGAAATATTACGGATGCTGGGCATTTAGAAAATGATGCTGATGTAGGTGAAGATAGAATTGCTAAAAAAGCACGTTTAGAAGAAATTGAACCTATGGAAGTCGTTCAGCGATACACTGTTGATTTTCATAATGTATTGAGAAAATTCAATTTATTACCACCAAATATTGAACCAACGGCTACGGGGCATATCATTGAACAAATAGAGATTATAAAAAGTATAATTGATAAAGGCTTGGCATACGAAGTTAATGGTTCTGTATATTTTGATGTTTTAAAGTATAACGAGAAAGAGCATTATGGTATTTTAAGTGGAAGAAATATTGAGGATGCCATTCATAACACACGTGTTTTAGATGGTCAATCAGAAAAAAGAAACCCTCAAGATTTTGCCTTATGGAAAAAAGCTCAACCGGAGCATATTATGCGTTGGCCTTCACCATGGAGCGATGGTTTTCCGGGTTGGCATTTGGAATGTACAGCTATGAGCACTAAATATTTAGGTGAGCAATTCGATATTCATGGAGGAGGAATGGATTTAAAATTCCCACATCATGAATGTGAAATAGCACAGGCTCAAGCTCATAATAACGTAACTCCTGTTAAATATTGGATGCATGGTAACATGTTGATTTTGAATGGAAAAAAAATGGCAAAATCAACTGGTAATTATATTTTACCTGAAGAAATAATTACGGGTAATAATTCTATTCTGAGTAAGCCTTTTCCAGCTACTGTAGCACGCTTCTTCATGTTACAAGCACATTATAGAAGTATTTTAGATTTTTCAAATGATGCCTTAGTGGCATCTGAAAAAGGGTACTATCGTTTAATGAATGCAGTTAATTTATTAGACAATATACCAGAAAGCAAATCTTCTTCAATAGATATTTCTAAATGGATTCAAAGTTGTTATGATGCCATGAATGACGATTTTAATAGTCCCATTTTAATCGCAAATTTATTTGAAGGTGTAAAAACAATAAATTTGTTAGTGGAGAAAAAAGAGACTTTATCATCTGATGATTTAAAAACATTTAAGGCTACATTTAATACATTTATTTTTGATGTCTTAGGTCTAGAAAATGTTACTTCAACGGATAGTTCAGAAAAGTTGAGTAATGTTGTAGAATTGTTGATTGATATGCGTAATGAAGCTAGGATTAATAAAGATTGGGCATTGTCTGATCAAATAAGAGATCAATTGGCAGATGCTGGTGTCCAATTAAAGGATGGAAAAGAGGGAACCACTTTTTCGATATAAATACACTATCAGATTAAAAAAATACTTACATATCCGTTTATATTACTTGTACGGTTTTACCAAACGGCCATTTCGCCATATACTCCAGCAAGTTGTAGGTTTACGCCAACTTGCTCTCACTATACAGTGGAAGCTTTGCAAAAACATGGACTGTTTAAAGGAGGATGGTTATCAATAAAGAGAATCTTTAGTTGCCACCCATGGGGTAGAAGTGGTTATGATCCGGTGCCAGATAAGGAAGATAAATAATGCTAAATAACAAAAAAGATAAGTCAGTTATGGCTTATCTTTTAGCTGTTTGATAGAATCTTTTTCATACGCTGTTAGAAATTATAGTGTTTATAGTTAGTCCAAAGTATTTTTTTTCTAATTTTAGTAGAAGGTAATAGTGTATTTTTCCAAGATTCATTTGTTGTTTTGAGTATTGTGTTCATAATTTAAAGTTTTAAAGGTTAGGTGTTTTATTCTATCTATAACGTCTATTCTTATTCCAAATACGACTAGAAGATTTTCCTAAAGTTAATTTCTCTTGATTTTTTATCCCGAAACTTCGGGACTCATAATATTAGTTTTTATTATTTTTTTTGATTAATTGTATCTTCTTTTCTTGTTCCAAATGCGACTAGAAGATTTTCCTAAAGTTAATTTCTCTTGATTTGCTATTGTTCTCATAATATTAGTTTTTATTATTCTTTTCGATTAATTGTATCTTCTTTTCTTGTTCCAAATGCGACTAGAAGATTTTCCTAAAGTTAATTTCTCTTGATTTGCTATTGTTCTCATAATATTAGTTTTTATTATTCTTTTCGATTAATTGTATCTTCTTTTCTTGTTCCAAATGCGACTAGAAGATTTTCCTAAAGTTAATTTCTCTTGATTTGCTATTGTTCTCATAATATTAGTTTTTATTATTCTTTTTGATTAATTGTATCTTCTTTTCTTGTTCCAAATGCGACTTGAAGATTTTCCTAAAGTTAATTTCTCTTGATTTGCTATTGTTCTCATAATTCTTGATTTATTTTATATGTTTATAAATGATTTACACTTAATAGACGAGAGTATTAATATTTTGTTACAGTACTATGCAATAAATAGTACTGTTTTAAGGATTATTTAACTATTTGAATTAGATATAAGTTCTTTGTTTTTGTTGTAAGTATTTGTTAAACAGTATTTTAAATAGGGGTAACTGTAAGAAGGGGATAAATAAAAAAAACTAAAATAAAATAAAAAAAGTGCTATTTATTTAATTTAGCATATAAGTTGAAGATGATTTTACGGTAAAAATTGATACTAAACGAGGTGTTTTTTACGAAATTTATTTATAGTTTCTGTACTTTTGAGAGAGTTCAAAAACACTTTGTAGTATTCTTTGATCTTGCTCTGTATAAACCACATGCTTTCTAAGCATTACCATTTTTGCTACGTCATTAACTCTATTCATTCTATATTCGGTAAAACCAGAGGCACCACCCCATGAAAAAGAAGGAATAAAGTTTCGAGGGAAATTACTACCATATACATTGGCACTAACACCAACTACGGTACCTGTATTAAACATCGTATTAATACCACATTTAGAGTGGTCGCCCATCATTAAACCACAAAATTGTAAACCTGTGCTTTCAAAGCAATCAGTTTCATAATCCCATAATTTAACGTGTGCATAATTATTTTTTAAATTTGAATTATTAGTATCCGCTCCCAGATTGCACCACTCGCCAATTACAGAATTCCCTAAATAGCCATCATGACCTTTACTTGAATATCCAAAAATAACAACATTACTCAACTCGCCACCAACCTTACTAAAAGGTCCCAAAGTGGTAGCTCCATAAACCTTTGTACCCATTTTTATGACAGCATTATTGCAAAGAGCTAATGGACCCCTTACAGAAGACCCTTCCCAAATACTAGCATCTTTACCAATATATATAGGCCCTGCTGAAGCGTTTAGCGTAACAAAGTCTATTTCTACACCTTCTTCTAGAAAAATATTTTCTTTATTGATACAATTTACAGTATCAGGTATAGGTTCTGATTTTCTGCCTTTGGTAATTAAATTGAAATCACTTTGAATTGCCTTTTCATTTAATGAGAAAATATCACATGTGTGCTTTATTTGAAGTAATTCTTCATCATAGTTAATCACCTTATACGAATCAAAATCAACTTCTTCTTGAGAACTAGAGGTGAAAAAGGCAACAATCTCATCATTATAATAGATAGCTTCGTTTTCTGCTAAACCTTGTACCATTTCTACTAATTTTTCCGATGGTAAAAATGAGGCATTCAACATTACGTTGGTTTCCATTTCAACCATTGGATATTTTTCTTCTAAATAGTCTTCAGTTAGTGTGGTAGTAGTTAGACCTAAGTGTTTTTCCCATTTTTCTCTAATGGTTAAAATACCAATTCTAATATCGGCAACAGGGCGTGTATAGGTAAATGGCAACAAATTGGTCCGTACACTTCCGTCATATAAGATATAGTTCATCAAGTTCTATTATTATGCAATATTAAAACTATTTAATAAATATTTTATTGTTAAGGTAAAATAATATGTAAGTTAGATTACTTATATTTGAAGAACTGACTTAAATTATTTGCATTTCAGCGAAAAGTTTAAGTCAGTTCAATGAAAATCAATCATCATATATGCAAATAAAAAAATCACCTAAAGAGTTTGATGTAATTATAGTAGGATCTGGTGCAGGAGGAGGAATGGCTACTAAAATTCTTTCAGAAGCTGGTCTAAATATAGCCGTTGTAGAGGCAGGTCCTCATTTTGATCCTGCTGATCCAGAACAAAAAAATCAATTAAAATGGCCTTATGAATCTCCGCGAAGAGGAGCAGGTTCTACAAGAGCTTTTGGTGAATTTGATGCTGCTTATGGAGGGTGGAATATAGAAGGGGAACCCTACACTAAAAAAAATGGAACTGAATTTGAATGGTTTCGATCCAGAATGCTAGGAGGGAGAACTAATCACTGGGGGCGAATTTCATTGCGATTTGGTCCTTTAGATTTTAAACGAAGAAGTCATGATGGCTTAGGTGATGATTGGCCTATTTCTTATGAAGATGTAAAACCGTATTATGACAAGGTAGATAAGTTAATAGGTGTATTTGGTAGTAAAGAAGGTATTTCAAATGAGCCAGATGGGTTCTTTTTACCGGCTCCCAAACCAAGATTACATGAAATGTATTATAAAAAGGGTGCCGAAAAAATGGGTATTCCTGTTATTCCGTCAAGACTTTCCATTCTTACCAAGAAAATAAATGAAGATAGAGGAATCTGTTTTTACTGTAACCAATGTAGTCGGTCTTGTAGTGTTTATGCCGATTTTTCATCGGGATCATGTCTTATTTTTCCGGCTCAAAAATCTGGTGGACAAATAACGTTGTTTACAGATGCTATGGTGCGAGAAGTAGTTACAAATGATAGTGGTAAAGCTACAGGAGTCATTTATATCGATAAAAAAGATAGAAAAGAATATCAACTTAATGCTAAAATAGTTGTTTTAGCGGCTTCAGCATGTAGTACAGCAAGAATTTTATTGAATTCAAAAAGTAAAACACATCAAAATGGCTTAGGTAATAGTAGCGGAATGGTTGGTAAATATCTTCATGATTCTACTGGGGCTGACCGTATCGGCTTTGTGCCAGAATTAATGAATCGTAAAATTTATAATGAAGATGGCGTAGGTGGTATGCATGTATATTCACCTTGGTGGGGTAATGATAAAAAGTTAGATTTTCCGAGAGGGTATCATGTTGAAGTTTGGGGAGGGTTGGGTATGCCGTCATACGGATTTGGTTTTAACGCCAACAATCTTAACGAATATATTGGCGGAGAAATAGGTGGTTATGGCAATGCTTTACGCGATGATGTTAAACGTTTTTACGGTTCTATTGTCGGCATGGCGGGTAGAGGAGAATGTATTGCAAGAGAAGATAATTATTGCGAAATTGATCCTGACATGGTAGATGAATGGGGTATACCCGTT
The DNA here is from genome assembly GCF_003449015.1 of Aureibaculum luteum. Lineage (GTDB taxonomy): Bacteria > Bacteroidota > Bacteroidia > Flavobacteriales > Flavobacteriaceae > Aureibaculum > Aureibaculum luteum. The sequence continues at coordinate 117,053 of NZ_QRGD01000008.1, forward strand.
TTACGATTTAATTATACTTGGTCGCAACACGAAAAGTTACAGGCCAAACATATGGTTGAAACTTTTGATGAAATTATAGATGGAATGGGAGGTAAAGTGATTAGCGGAGAAAGACCCGGAGCAGATAGAGATTATGGTTTACTAAAACCAGGTCAGATTATTCACGAAGTAGGCACAACCCGTATGGGTAATGATCCTAAAAAATCAGTGACCAATAAATATATGCAATTGCATGATGTTGATAATGTTTTTATAGTTGATGGTGGACCATTTGTTTCGCAGGCAGATAAAAATCCAACATGGACCATCTTAGCCTTATCATGGAGAACATGCGATTATATAGTTGATCAATTAAATAAACAAAACATATAGTATGATGAACAGAAGAGATACTATTAAGTCGTTATTATTAGGTTCTGTAGCTGTAGGTTTAACAGTACAAGGCTGTGCTCCTAAAGAAGATAGTGCAACAGCTGCATTACCTAAAGCGGAGAATACACCTTTTTACGGACGTACTCCAGACGAAAAAGCTAGAGATAAAAGGCTTCATGAAGAAATATTTTTTAATGAACATGAGTTAGAAACTATTGCTGTTATTTGTGATATTATTTTGCCAAAGAACGATGATTTTGGATCCGCAACAGATGCAAAAGTTCCTGAATTTATAGAGTTTATTATGAAAGACATGCCCTACCAACAAGTACCTATACGAGGTGGTATCATGTGGTTAGATAGCTATAGCAATAAAAATAATGGAAAGGAATTCAAACGGTGTTCAACTGAGGAGCAATTAGCCATTTGCGATTTAATTGCCTATCCCAAAAAAACAAAACCTGAACATAATCAAGGAGAAAAATTCTTTACCAGTATGCGAAATTTAACCCTAACGGGATACTACACTACTGAAATGGGAATAAAAGACTTAGGCTATAAAGGAAATACGCCAAATGTTTGGGATGGCGTTCCAGAGGATGTGTTAAAGGCACATGGGTTTGAATATGATGCTGTTTGGTTGGCAAAGTGTGTAGATCAGTCTAAACGTGGAGAATTAGCCAAATGGGATGCTGACGGTAATTTAATTAGTTAGATCTTACCCTAACCAAATGCATAATTATCTACTTAAAATTTAAATTAAATAACAAAAATGAAAAACAGAATTCTGATCGTTTTACTAATTTTACTTTTATCATTTACTGGTTTCAGTCAAACATCAAATGAATATTCCATATCCTTTGATAAGGCTGAGCAACATGAGGCACAAATAACTGCAGTGTTTTCTAATCTAGAAAATAAAGTGTTGCAATTGCGAATGAGTAGAACATCACCAGGAAGGTATGCAGTGCATGAGTTTGCAAAGAATGTATACAATGTTAAAGCATTAGATAGCAAAGGTAATACCTTATCAGTTACACGTTCTGACCCTCATCAATGGAACATTGGTAGTCATGATGGAACCGTAAAAGTAACGTACACACTATTCGGAAATAGGGGAGATGGTACGTATAGTCAGATTGATGAAACGCATGCTCATTTGAACATTCCAGCTACATTTATGTATGCTCTTGATTATGAACATAGACCCATTAAGGTGAAGTTTGATGTTCGTAAAGATTTAAAATGGAAAGTGGCAACACAATTGAAAAAGTTGGATAATAACACTTTTTATGCTCCAAACTTAGATTATTTCATGGATAGTCCGACCGAAATTAGCAACCATTCTGTTAGAAGTTTTATCGTTAGAAACGGGGAGAAAGATTTAAAAATAAACTTTGCACTACATCATAACGGAACAGAGGCTGAGCTTGATACCTATTTTGAAAAAGTAAAAAAAGTAGTTTTAGAACAGCAAAAAGTCTTTGGAGAATTACCTGATTATGATTTTGGAGAATACACCTTTTTGGCATGTTATATCCCCAATGCTTCTGGTGATGGTATGGAACATAGAAATTCTACCATAGTAACCAGTACAAGGAGTTTAGCTGAAGGTGGAATGGAAAGAAATATTGGTACCGTTTCGCACGAGTTTTTTCATTGCTGGAATGTAGAACGGATTAGACCACAAACTTTAGAGCCGTTTGACTATACTGAGGCTAATATGTCTGGCGAGCTTTGGTTTGCAGAAGGGTTTACAAGTTATTATACCAATCTAATTTTATGTAGAGCGGGATTAATAACGGAGAAAAAGTATGTTGAAGGTTTATCTGGTGGACTTAATTATGTATGGAATTCGCCTGCACGAAAGTATTTTACCCCAATAGAAATGAGTTATCAAGCTCCTTTTGTAGATGCAGCTAGATCAGTTGACCCTGTAAATAGAGAAAATACTTTTATTAGCTATTATACGTATGGAAGTGTGTTGGGCTTAGCTCTTGATTTATCTCTGAGAGATTTAGATGGAAACAAAAATTTAGATGATTTCATGAAATTATTATGGAAAACTTATGGTCGTAATGAAATACCTTATACGGTTAGAGATTTACAAAATGTTCTGACTACATATGCGGGAGCAACATTTGCAACAGATTTTTTCTCTAATTATATTTTTGAGAGTAAAATGCCAGCTTATAAAACGTTATTGGCTTCGGTTGGAGTTGATTTTAATCAATCTAACCAGAATGAATTAGATTTAGGAGTTCATATAGGTAACTTTAAAATAAGTTCAAACCCTATAGAAGGTGGGCCTGCTTATAATGCTGGGTTAGCATTAGGTGATGAATTGATTTCATTAGATGATATGGTGATAAACGCTGAAACTAAAGATGCAACATATTTTGGGCAGTTTCAACCTAACCAAACTGTAAAATTAATTTATAATCGTTTTGGTAAGCAAAGAGAAACGCAATTTACTTTTAAGGCCAGCAATGATTATAGCACCAAATTACAAGAAAAGGTAAGTAAAAAAGTTAAGGAGAACAGAGAGCAATGGTTACGGACTAATTAAAAAAGCATAAATTGATATTTCAAAAAGCCCTGCTAAAATTAGCATTATCTAATTCATTTTTAGTTTGATACGTGTTTGTCAGAGGTAATTATTTCAAGTTGTTTAATATATAAGCAATAGCAAATCTCTATTTCTAACTTATCAATAATAGGTCAAAGTTAACTCAAGTACGAATAATACTTTGTAATAATTGATTTACTGCTATTGCTTATATATACTATTTACTACTGAGCTGCATTATTTACTGTGCAGCAAGTTATTAATTGTTTTATTCCATTTTTCTATTGATTGTAACTCATCACTCAATTGATAGCTAACTTCAGCATTGTAAAACTCCAACATAATGTCGGGTTTATTCTTATCGACAGGGCTAAGTTTTAAGTCAAGTTTGTCAATATCCTTATCGGAATGAGCACCTGAACTACCCACCTTAACGATTTCGCATTTTTTAATCGTAGAGAGGTTAATAAAATAGGATTGCTCTTCTTCCTCTGTTTTTAATATAAAAGAAACGGAATTTTTTGACGCGTCTATACCAATAGCGTAGTATTTGAAGATATCATGCTGTGTTATTTCAGAATTGTGTTCTTTCGCTAGATTTTTAAGCGAAATTAATAGCTGTTTTACTTTTTTCTTTTTACTTCTATTTGTTAATACGAAGGGCATTGCACATATTGCAACACTTACTCCTCCTATAATGGTTGTTCCTAAATCCATGGTATGTTTTTTAAATTTTGATATAATAATTTCTGTATGAAGTGATAAATCACAACATATCAATACGTTAAATGTAGCTACGAAAAAAGTAGCTTAAACGAAAAAAAATTACCAAAAATTATGGAAAGGAAATATGAGATCAGTCTTTCTAGACCGAATCAGTTGTGTTTTTAGATGACTTTTATACTGTTTAAATTTTGCATTAAGCAGTATTTCATTTGAGCGGAAAACGGCCCAAAAGCCTTCACTACCCAATTTAAAAATAGGCAATGTAAATTCTGTAAATTCAGAAAATAAATTTTCAAATTGTTGCGTATGAGGGTAAAGAACATTAGAAAGAGTCGTTGAAAACTCCTTTTGTTCACTTTTTTGTTCAATTACTGGTGTGTCTGAAGATAAAGATGTTTTTGCAGGAACATATATACCAAAACAGTACACTGAAATGAGTAGAACTACACTAAGTATTTGATTCCACCTTTTCATTTTAAGCTATTTGAACTTTAGAAAATATGTTATTAATTGCAATCATAGTAAAAAACTCTTAGATAAATCAAAAATTGATGTCTCGTACGCATTATTTTTTTGTCTTATTTAGACGGTACAAATTTAGTTCTTTTACCAAATAAAAGGTAAAAATTTTGTTAAATTGTATTGGTTGTAATCCTATCAATATTTGTAACTGTTTCTTTTAAAGAAGTCATTGTGATGAACTGCTAAAGTAACCGTTAGGTTCTTTGTGTAATACATGTAGAGAGTAAAATAATTACATTTTAACTAGACATGAGTTAAGGATATTTGCGTTTTCAATTTTGAAAATAGGTAAGAAGTTGCATTCTTTTTATTCATTTGCTTTTAATACTCTTAAGATATTTCCTCCAAGTATTTTATAAATATCTTTTTCGTTATACCCTCTTTCTATTAATGCTTTTGTAATTAATGGATATGTTGTAACGTCATCTAATTGTTTAGGAGGTAAAACAATACCATCAAAATCAGAACCAATACCAACATAATCAACTCCAACTAATTTGATGATGTATTCAATATGATCAATAACTAGATGAAATGGAGCTTTTAATTCTTCTGTTTCTAGACGATATTTAGAATACATTGATTCTTCGGCTACATAAGGGTTTATACCTAGTTGCTTCAAAGAATCTATTTCAGTTTTATGTTTTGTAAGAAATTTTTCTTCCTTTTTAGCAACGGTAGCATCTATAAAGCCAGAATTGAAATTAATCTGAATAACGCCACCATTTTTTGCAACTGCCTTTATTTGATCGTCTTTTAGATTCCTTGGATGAGGACAGATAGTATAAACAGAACTGTGTGAGGCTATAATAGGTTTTGTAGTAGTCGTAATAACATCCCAAAAGGTTTGCTCTCCAACATGTGAAATATCAACCATGATACCCAATTCATTCATTTTATAGACAATTTGCTTTCCTAATTCAGTCAATCCTTTTTTACCTTCCGAATTAAGAGTACCGTCTTTATTTGTTTCATCAGAGGCACTTGTTGCCCATGGTGTAGAGTTATTCCAAGTAAGGGTTATGTAGCGTACACCGCGATTGAAAAGTGTGTCTAACTTATGTATATCATTTTCAAATTGATGACCTCCTTCTAAACCAATGAGTGCTGCTATTTTATGCTGCTTTACAACTTTTAATAGTTCTTCGGTATTGGCAACCTTAACTATTTTAGTCGGATTTCTTTTAATTACGGCATCTAAACTGTCTATTTGTGCATTGGCATAGTTATATGGGTTTACTTGATTACCATCACTCCACACGGAGAAAAATTGAACATCTAAACCACCTTGTTTCATTCTGTTCAAATCACTATGTGTTTTTCCTGATAGGTCGTCATCAATTACAAAACCTTTTTCCATTGTATGGAGCAGAATGTCGTTATGTGAATCAATTAGTAGGGCTTGGTTATGAATTTCGTCTAATGTTTTGGGTTCTGATTTGTTTTCTGGGGATTGTTTACAAGAGGCTAAAACAAAAAATAATACGACTAAATATTTCATATGTATAATTTCAAGGTTGTGGTTATCATTATAATAATTGGCTAGTTCTTGGATTGTTGCCTGATTATGCACGGAAGTTAACAAATTTAAACGGAATAGAAAGTTAGTCCCAACATGCTTTTAACTTGGGAGGGTTTTCTTATGGTAAGCTTGCACTAGCAATTAATTTTATACTTTTTTGTGCAAGTTTTTTTTATTCTTAACACTTTTGTTTGTACTTATATCCAATTTACACAATAAATAATCAATCCACCAAATAGAAATGCAAAGGGCGAAATAAGTCTAAAATAAAATGGCTTAATAATATCAGCACTTCCTGTAGAAAATTTATGATGTAATTTTCTGGGAACACAGTAAAGTATCAATGCCGTAATCAGCATAAACCACCCTAATACTTTAAATGCTTCTGGAAATTTACAAAAATCCGAATATAAAATAAAAGCTACTCCAACAACGAGTCGTAATGTGATTTCTGTATAATTTATAAAATTGGTGCTGGCAAATTTTCTTAATGTCTTTCTTGCTTTTTTTGGATTAAAAAGCATTATAAATCCAGTTACAATAATAAAAATTCCGAACATAATTATAATCCCTCTTGCGAATTCTATTTTCATAAATTAAATTTATATTTCATAATTCGGATTGGTTGTGACAAATGTTGCGCAACATGGTATAAACGCATTGCGTTTATAGCCATTATATTCATAAAATAAATTTTAATTCAAACTCGGATTCTCGGGGGCATTTGCCCATAATTTATATTCACCACCAAATTTCATCAATTGATCTTTCCAAAAAGATTGGTCAGAAATTCCAAATATATTTTGGTATTGGTTTTCAATAACGATCCATGAAGTAGTTTCTAATTCGTCTTGAAGTTGATCTTTACTCCATCCAGAATAACCCAGAAAAAAGCGGATATCTTCTTTTTCAAGCTCGTCTTTTACTAATAATTCTTGTACAACTTCAAAATCACCTCCCCAAAAAATACCATCTGTTATTTCAATACTATCAGGAATTAAATGTGGTACGCGATGCACAAAATATAAATTTTCTTCAGAAACTGGCCCACCTTTATAAATGGTAAGATCAGAATCTATTTCTGGTAATAAATCGCCTAAAACATACTGTGATGGCTTATTAATTATAAAACCGATTGAACCTTGATCATTGTGTTCAGATAATAATATTACAGATCTATTGAATGAGGTGTCGTTTAAAATTGAGGGTTCCGCAATAAGCAATTTGCCTTTTGTTAATTCTGTTTGTCCCATAAGTTATTTAATTACCCTCTAATATAGTAATTTTTATTAGAAATACATGGGTGTGATTGACCAGTATTAATGGATTATATAAAATAAGGGAGATTCTTTTTTAAGGAAAAAAATTACATTAGATGATTGTGTTCAATAGTAATATTGATTCCTAATAGTAATTGTAGAAGTAAATAATAAAGAAATAGACATAAAAAAAGCTCTCATTGAAAAATGAGAGCCTTTAAGTTTTTGTGTGAACTAAAATTAGTTTACAGAACTTTTTAATTCAGCACCTGGCTTAAATTTCACTACATTTTTAGCAGCAATTTTGATAGTTTTTCCAGTTTGAGGATTTCTTCCATCTCTAGCAGCTCTTTTAGAAACTGACCAAGAACCAAAACCTACTAAAGAAACTCTTCCGCCTTTCTTTAAAGTTTGTTCTACATTACCCATAACTGAATCTAATGCTTTTTTTGCAGCTGCTTTTGAAATTCCTGCGTCTGCAGCCATAGATTCTACTAATTCTGATTTGTTCATAATTTTTTAAATTTAAAATTGATTAATAATTAATTGCTTGTTTAAGCTGAACAAATATAGATTTTATAAGGGTTAACGCAAGTTTTACCTATAAAAAAGTCTTATTTTGTTAATAAAACGGGGTCAATTGTTAATAACCATGGGTTTCTAATCCATTTTTTTAACGCTAAGTCAGTGATAATAGGCATTCGTGTTAATTTTTTGTTAATCTAGCTTTGCCTACACAATATTATTGAACTTGTGCATTTTGGTCAAATTTATAACCATTGAGTAAGTCGCCAACTTTCATTTTACGTTTACCTGGTAATTGTAACTCTTCAATAATAAGGTATCCATTATCTAAGGCAACCTTCAATTCTGCTTTACCAACAATTAATTTTCCAATAGAATGGTGGTGCTGTTCTTTTTCCTTTTTTGCATTAAAAATTTTCATTTCAAAAGTTTCCTTGTTATTAGTAAGAACCGTCCAAGCTCCAGGATAAGGATTTAAGCCTCTAATCTTATTATAAACATCATCTAATGATTTGTTCCAATCTATTTGACAAGTATCTTTAAAAATCTTTGGAGCGTCTTTTAATTGATCCTCATCAAATTGATTTTGCGGAGTGGTTTCAATTTTGCCTTCTTCAATCCGTTTTACAGTTTTTACTACAAGGCCACTACCTAACTCCATTAACTTATCGTGCAAAGTTCCAGCTGTATCATTTTTATCAATAGAAATCTCGTCCTTTAATAAGATAGCACCCGTATCAATTTTATCATCAATAAAAAAAGTAGTGACTCCGGTTGTTGTTTCACCATTAATTATTGCCCAATTAATAGGTGCAGCTCCTCTATAGTTTGGTAATAAAGATGCATGCAAGTTAAAAGTGCCTATTGCTGGCATTTGCCATACTACCTTAGGTAACATTCTAAAAGCTACTACAATTTGTAAATTGGCATTAAGTTCTTCTAGTGTTTTTAGAAATAACTCATTTTTTAAATTGGTGGGTTGTAAAATGGGTAGGTTTTGCTCTAAAGCATATTTTTTTACAGCAGATTGATTTAATTTTCTCCCTCTACCAGACGGTCTGTCAGGTGCGGTAATTACGCCTACTACATTATAATTGTTTTCAATTAAGGCTTTTAATACACCCACAGCAAAATCGGGTGTGCCCATAAATACTATTCTAACATCAGTCATTTTGGTACTAGTTCTAATTTATTTTGCGAATTTATAGTTATTTTATCAGTATCCAATAGGTTTTGTAGGCTCTTTAATAGGGTAGAAGAAGGGACATTTAAAAGGGTAGCAATTTCTTTACTAGACAATTGTTTTTTTACCATTAATAGTTTTAAAATTTGATTTGATAAATTGGTATTGGTTGTTGCCATAGAATCGTTAGCTAAGCAAACATCACAAACACCACAGTTTACTTTTAATTTTTCATCAAAATAATTGAGTAGCAATTTACTTCTGCAAATAGTATCATTTTCCGCGTAATCTATAATGGCATTGATTTTTTCTAATTTTATACTATTATATTGGTTAATGTCTTTAGAAATGGCATTAATAGTTCTGTTATCTTCTCTTGGAACTAAAAACTGTAATTCACTTGTGTTTTTATTGTTTTTATATTTGAGCAAACCATCTTTTTCTAGTTTTATCAACATGCCTTTAATTGTTGAGACTTGTGTCTCTAATTTTTTTGCTAAAACAGATTCATTAATTTTTATAAAATTATCAAAAATACCTCCGTGCGTTCTCAAAATTATTTTAACAAGACTGTTGTTGGTTCGCTCCGCATAATCTAATACCCGGTTTGGAGGCATTATAAATTTTAACATAGATTGTTTGTTAAAACCTTCGTTAAATAAAAGTATTTGTTCTCGTTCTAATAATTTTAAAGCATTGTATGTTTTTAAAATATTCGTTTTATAAGTGTGGCAAAATGTAGCAAGATCAAATTCAAATTGATATTCTGGTCTTTCTCCAAATGCAATGTAAAAATATTGATTTAAGTTATTATAAATTTCTTTCGCAAATTCAGTTGTTACCACACCTTTTTGAAACTGATTTTTTAGGTTATTGATAGTGTGATCATTCGCAAAAAGAATGGAGCTGGCGTCATTACCATCTCTACCGGCTCTACCAGCTTCTTGCATATAATTTTCTAAACTAAAAGGTAAATCGACATGGATAATTAATTCAACATTATCTTTGTCTATCCCCATTCCAAAAGCATTGGTCGCTACCATTATGGGTGTTTTTTCTTCCATCCAATTATCAAAAGAACGTTGCTTTTCTTCATTAGATAACCCCGCATGATAATACGAGCTTTTAAAATTATTTTTGTTTAAATGATTGCTAAAATCTTGTACACGTCGACGGCTATTTACATAAATAATCGTTGTATTGTTACTTTTTTTAAGTAGCTTTTTTATCTCAAAATATACATCTTCATGTCTTGATATATTTAGAGCTAATTTTTTTCGAACCAATGATTGTTTAAAAACAGTAGCATCTTCTATTTCTAAATTTTTCATTAAATCGTCTAAAACACGACGGGTTGCTGTGGCGGTTAAGGCAAGTATTGGGGCATCAATACCCAATTCTTTAATTGCAGGAATTTTTAAATATGCAGGTCTAAAATCATGGCCCCACTCAGAGATACAGTGAGCCTCATCAACAGCAATTAGGTTAATATCTAATTGTTTTAGTTTTTGTTGAATAAAATCTGATTGTAATTTTTCTGGTGAAACATATAAGAATTTATAATTACCAAATTGTAAATTATCAAATGCTTGTATGGCCTGTTCTTGATTTAGATTAGAAGTGATAGCAATGGCTTTAATACCTTTTTCTTTTAGATTGCTTACTTGGTCATTCATTAATGCAATTAAAGGCGATACAACTAAGCAAACTCCTTTTTTTAATAATGCAGGTATTTGATAACAGATAGATTTTCCACCGCCAGTTGGTAAAATAGCAACTACATTTTTACCCTCTAAAATGGTATTAATAATTTGTTCTTGCGAAGCTCTAAAGTTGGGGTAGCCCCAATAGGTATTCAGTAGCGTTCTTGCAGTTTCCATTAGTTAGGTTTCACATTGTCTAGAATAAAATCAACTCTAAAATTTATTTCGCCTACAGGCACTTCTAAGATGTTATATCCTAATTCGGTATAGGCATGTTTTAAATGTTGATACAAATCGGTAGCCATTTCAAAACTCTCATAACGTTCGTCATCTGTGGTGTAAATTTCTTCCCATGGAGGCAGTAAAAACACACTATCATATTTATATTTTTCACTTTTTTGAATATAAATTTTGGGAAATTGAGTCTCGGTATGATTCATATAGGCATGAATGTCTGGAATACCTCTATCGAAAAAGATAATATCAGCATCCAATTTTAGAGCTTCTAAATATTGATTTTCCCTTCCCTCTAACAGTAGTTTACTAAACAATAAAGGATCGTTTAAAAACAAATATTCAATACCGTTAGACCTTGCTTCTAAAGTGATTTGTCTTGATATTTCAGGAATACAGATAAGGTTTCTACGCTCTAGTTCGTTTATTAAAGTAGTTTTACCTGTTCCAGGGCCTCCAGTGATTACAATTTTTTTTGGAGAAGTTTTTAGATTGCTTGTCATATAACAAAGAAACTAAATTTTATCTGTATTTTTGTCAGTGATTGGTCATTTTATATAATGACAACTCGATATGGTACATTAATTGCCTTATATCTTATAAAAAAAGTGATGAGCGAACAAATTGAATTTTATAAAAAATTAAAGCATAGATTAGAAGAAACTACTGAGTTTCCTACAAAATATTTGTATAAGTTTATTATCCCTGCAGATGATAGTAAGATGTTAGAAATTGAAGTGATGTTTGATCATACAGGAGCCGTAATTGAGAAGAAAACTTCGAAAACGGGTAAATATGTCAGTTTATCCATTTTAGTTCAAATGGCTAATGCAGATGTAATTATTGAAAAATATAAAGAAGTTGCCAAAGTAGAAGGTGTTATATCTTTGTGATATTTTTAACAGGATTATATATAAATATAAAATATTTTTGGGCGTTCTAAACGATCGGAATTTACAACATTAAACTTTTTATGAATTTAAAGAACCTATTGATTTGTCTTTTCTTTGTAAACTATTTTTACATTGGGGCACAAACCAAAAAAGATATACTATTTGCTGTTGCAAATGAACCTGTTTATAAGGATGAGTTTACGCGAGTTTTTAATAAAAACAGAGATATCGTTGCAGAGGAAAATAAAAAATCTGTCGAAGAATATTTAGATTTATATGTTAACTATAAGCTGAAATTAAAACAAGCTTATGACCTTAAGTATGATACGGTTGCATCATTTAAAAAGGAGTTAAATTCTTATCGAGAGCAATTAATTATTCCTTACTTAACAGATAGTAAAATTACAGAAGCATTAGTGCAAGAGGCATTTGAAAGAAGTCAGTTAGAAATTAATGCCAGTCATATTTTGGTTGGAGTACCTAAAAAGGCTTCACCTGCTGACACTTTAAAAGCATATAAGAAAATAATTGAAGCGAGGTTAAAAGTTGTAAACGGGCAACCTTTTGAGGAAGTAGCTAAGGAGTATTCTGAAGATCCATCAGCTCAACAAAATGGTGGTAATTTAGGGTTTTTCACTGTTTTTGATATGGTATATGACTTTGAAAATGCTGCTTATAATACAGAGGTAAATAAGGTTTCAATGCCGTTTCGAACCCAATTTGGATATCATATTGTTAAAGTAAATAATAAAAGAGAATCTAAAGGCGAAGTTGAAGTAGCTCATATTATGATAAAGGAAAACCCTACAGATTCACTATATGCCAAAACTAAAATTGAAGAGGTATATGCTAAAGTGAAGCAAGGAAGTCCGTTCCATTTTTTAGCGAACTTACATTCGGACGATAAAACATCAGCTTTAAACGGAGGAGCACTGCCAAAATTTAGTGCCAATAGAATGATAAAGTCATTTTCTGATGTGGCGTTTTCTATAAAAGAAGTTAATGATGTTTCCAAACCGTTTAAAACCGTTTATGGATGGCACATTGTAAAATTAATAAAGAAACATCCCATAACAGATTTAGAAAGTAGAAGAGCGGAGTTGGTTCAGAAAATTGAAAAGAACGAACGTTCTCAAAGAGCAGGAAAGTCAGTGGTAAAAAAACTAATGAATTCTTATACTATAAATAAAGATGAAGAATTACAACTGCTGTTCTTAAAAAATAATACGCTTGAGCTCAATAAAAAGTTAGATCAGGATCTTTTTACAATTAATGGGGATACGATCAAAGTATCTGAATTAGTAGCTTATAGTAATGGGAAAAATACAAATCAGAAAGAGATTTATAATAGTTTTGTAGAATTAAAAGTACTTGATTATTTCAAGGCCAATTTAGAAAAAACAGAAGCGGATTTCGCTATTACAATGCAAGAGTATAAAGATGGTTTATTACTTTTTGAGCTTTTGCAAGACAAAGTGTGGAAGAAAGCAGAAAAAGATACGGTTGCGTTACAACAGTATTTTAATGAACATTCAAGCAAATATATTTTAAAGAAAAGAGGAGATGTTATTTTAGCATCATGTACCGTAAAAGAAAAAGCTGATGTTGTTCAAAGTATGCTTGAGTCTGGAAAAAGTCTAGATGAGATAAAAGCAGCGGTAAATGAAAACCCTTTAATACATGTTATTTTTACAAAAGGAATTTTAGAAGAAAATCACAAAAAATTCCCAAAGAACTTTTCTTTAGATTCTATTGGAGTTTCTGATGTCTATGAAGAAAATACGAATAACTTTGTGGTTGTTAAAACGATAAAGATTTTACCATCAGAACCTATGCAATTTAAGAAGGCTCGTGGTTTGGTAATCAATGATTTTCAAGAACAGTTAGAAAAGGATTGGATTGTAGAATTAAAAAAACAATATCCAGTAAAAGTTAATAAAAAGCTTTTAAAAAAAATGATTAAACAAAAACAAAATTAATTTGAATTATAGGATCATATACATAGTAGTAGCCTTAGCCATTTTTTCGTGTAAACGATCTGAAAATGAAGGGAAACCTGTAGCTAAAGTCTATGAAAATGTTTTATATGAAAAAGATCTTAATGAACTGCTGCCTGATAATATTTCAAAAGAAGATAGTTTGATTTTTGTAAAAAATTATATAAATAAGTGGGCCAGAGAACAATTATTGGTTCAAAAAGCTAAAATTAATCTACACGAAGAGAAAGAGCACATTAATACATTGGTAAATCAATATCATCAAGATTTATTGATAAACAAATATAAAGAAGCAGTAGTTAAACAAGAATTAGATACACTAGTTACTGAAGAGGATATTGAAAGGTTTTATGGAGATAATACGGAGATTTTTAAATTGAATGAAGCTCTTGTTAAATTTAGGTATATCTTTTTTGATGAAAAAATTAATAATGCAAAGGAGTTTATTTCTTTATTTAAAGATGATAAACATGATTCTGATATTAAAATTATGAAACAAGAACTACAGTTAAAATCTCATAATTTAAATGATTCTATTTGGATAAAATATGATGATGTTTTAAAGAATGCCTCTTTCTTAAAAAGTTATGATAAAAATGATTTTTTAAAGAAAAATAAATTTATTCATAAAGAAGATTCAATAGGGGTTTATCTAGTTGAAATTAAAGATGTATTATTGCGGAATGATACAGCTCCAATGAGTTATGCCATACCTACCATAAAACAAATGTTATTGCACAAGCGGAAGCTTGAGTTATTAAAGAAAATTGAAGAAACATTAACTGAAGATGCTATTAAAAATAAAGAATTTCAAATATATTAATATGTTAAAAAAGTTTATAGTACTTATATTATTAGGATTTACGTTTACAACGCAAGCACAAGATTCTACTCAAACTCAAAAAAGAGTAAAATTAGATGGTGTTGCTACTGTTGTTGGAAAAAACATTGTATTAGAATCTGAAATTGCTGCGTATAAATTAGAATTTGAACAGCAAAGTGAAGGTAAAGTAGATATATCTGACTGTGAAATGCTAGAGCAAATTATGGAAAGAAAACTATTATCTCATCATGCCGTAATTGACAGTGTTGTCGTTACTGAAGCTGAGATAAATACTAATGTAGAGCAAAAAATCGCTTATTTCTTACAACAATTAGGCTCCGAAGAAAAAGTCTATTCGTTTTATGGATTTAATGATATGGCTGATCTTAGAAAGGAGTTTAATGAAGTTGAGAAAGAAGGTTTAATGGTTAAAAAAATGCAACTTCAATTAACAGAAGAAGTAGATGTTACCCCAGAAGAGGTTCGGAATTACTATAAAAGTTTAGAAGACGAAAATAATTTACCTGAAATTGGTGCAGAAATTGAATTACAACAAATTGTAATGTATGCAGAGCCATCTAAAGAGGAAGTAGAAAGAGTAATTGATAAACTTAAGGAAATTAAAAAGGACGTTGAAAATGGTAGTAATTTTAAAATGAAAGCTATATTGTTTTCAGAAGATCCTGGTGTAACTGAAAATAGTGGATTGTATACCATTACGAGAGAAAGTCAATTTGTAACAGAATTTAAAGAAGCGGCCTTTAGTTTAGATGAAGGTGAAATGTCTGAGCCTTTTAAATCTGATTATGGGTATCATATTTTACAAGTTGAAAAGGTAAAGGGGAAACAACGTGATGCCAGACACTTATTAATGCAACCAGAAGTTACTGATGAGCAGAAAGAAAAAGTAAAAGATTCTTTAGAAAATGTTAGAATAAACATCTTAAAATTAAAGATATCTTATGATGATGCAGTTGTAAAGTATTCTGAAGAAAAAGAAACAAAAGCGAATAAGGGGTTATTAATGAATCCTGAAACGAATGACTCTAAGTTCGATTTAACAAGAATGGATCCTACGCTATATGCACGTGTTAGCACCTTAAAGAAAGGAGAAGTAACTGATGTGTTTTTAGATAGAACTAGAGAAGGAAAAGAAATGTATAAAATAATCTTAATGAAATCTAGAACGGATGCACATACGGCTGATTTAGTTAAGGATTATGTGAAAATACAAGGCCTAGCTTTACAAAAGAAAAAAGAAGAAACTATATCTAAATGGACTAAAGATAAAATAGGAGATACTTATATTAAAATAAATAAAGACTATAGCAATTGTGATTTTAAAAACAATTGGAAAAAAGAAAGTACTCAATAGTCAGTGAACTCGTAATTCATTAGTAGTATACATTAATTCATTAAATAGTTGTCAATGTCTGACGTAGCAGCAGTCGAAAATTTAGTAATAAAGTATAAAGAACTTCAACAAGAGGTTGGTAAAATTATTATTGGCCAACACGATGCAATAGACCATGTATTGCTTTCTGTTTTATGTGGAGGTCACTCTTTACTTATTGGAGTCCCAGGCTTAGCTAAAACTTTATTGGTAAATACTATTTCACAAACTTTAGGTTTAGATTTTAAGCGGATTCAATTTACGCCAGATTTAATGCCTTCTGATATTATTGGTAGTGAGATACTAGATGAGAATAGACATTTTAAATTTATAAAAGGACCGATATTTTCTAATATCGTCTTAGCTGATGAAATTAATAGAACTCCACCTAAGACACAAGCTGCTTTATTAGAAGCAATGCAAGAAAAGTCAGTTACTGTAGCAGGACATCAATATAAATTAGATGCTCCGTTTTTTGTATTGGCAACGCAAAATCCGATTGAACAAGAAGGGACCTATCCATTACCTGAAGCACAACTGGATCGATTTATGTTTTCTATATTTTTGGATTATCCTACCTATCAAGAAGAGGTGGATATTGTTAAAAGTACAACAAACGATGAGGTTAAAGTAATTAACCCTATTTTCTCTGCTCAAGAAATATTGGATTTACAACATTTAATAAGACGTATTCCTGTTGCGGATAATGTAATTGAATATGCCGTAAGTTTGGTTTCTAAAACAAGACCTAATTCTACAAAAGCAGCACAAATTGTAAATGATTATATAGATTGGGGAGCTGGTCCAAGAGCCTCACAAAACTTAATAATTGCAGCGAAAGGGTATGCTGCTATTCATGGTAAATTCTCTCCAGATATTGAAGATGTACAAGCGGTTGCAGAAGCTATTTTACGCCATAGAATCGTGAAAAATTATAAGGCAGAAGCAGAAGGTATTACAGAAGAACAAATTATAAAGGAGTTGTTTTAACTGCTTTCATAATTTGTTATTGCCAGTACTATAATTAATAATCAGATTTCTTAAGTTATAAAATTGGATTAAGGCTAATCAGTTATTGGTTTCTTAAGGAACTATGTATTTACTATATTTAATAGTATGTTAAAAAAATATAATTTCTACTTTTCGAAACATAATAAACCTTGTAAAATAGCTACTTTAGAAATTACATATGAGACAAAATTTATTTAAAATTGTAATCATTTTTTTAATGGGTACAATGCTTTGCTCAGCACAATTGTCTAACCTTGCTAAAATAGATTATACAAGACTACCAATAGGTAATTCAGATGTAGGTTACGACCGCTTTAGAGGTTTGTTCAATTATCCCATAAAACTAAATGAGGATAGTTTTTTATTGGTAGGGCTGGACTACAGTAAAATTGAATTGTCTTTTGATAAACGTGTTACCAATTTTGATATCGATGCCATTGAGGACTTTCAATTACTAGACCTAAACCTAGGTTATACCTACAAGATGAATGATAATTGGCGTGTTGGAGTCCGCTTATCAACGGGTTATAGCTCGAATTTGGTAAAGAAATTAACCTTTGAAGATGCGGTGTTCTCAGGTGATTTAGTTTTTATTAATGACAAAAGAAAGGATAGTACAGTGTCTAAACCTTATCGGTTGATTCTCGGTGTATCCTATTCAGAAAATAGGGGAATTCCCTTTCCACTTCCATTTATTAGTTATTATCGAAAATTTCATCCCAAGTGGTCTTATAATTTAGGGGTTCCTAAATCAAATTTGCAATACCATCTGTCTGAAAAATCTAGAGTTAAATTGGTCGCCGAATTGGACGGGTTTACAGCCAATATTCAAGATGGACTTTTAGTGAATGATGAAGATATCGCAAGTAAGGCAAACATGTCCATTATCATTGCTGGTTTTAGATATGAATACAAAATTACCAAACATCTGGAACTCTATGCAAACCTCGCCAATATCATTAGTAGTAGTGCCAAATTAAAAGACAAAAAACATAATACGGTAACTACGGTCAATAAGAACAACTTTTACTATTTTAAAACTGGAATACGTTTTAAAATTTAAAAGGATACTAAAGAACAATAAATAAAAGAACAAACGGTACTATATATCTTACTAATGAACTGGTTATTAATAAGAAATAAAATTCTAATAAAAAGAAACGCGAGAAATAAAAGTTCATCTTCAAAACGTTTTTGTTGCTAATAAAGTTGTATTCACCCAACATTCCAATAATCGAAATGTTACTTTCCACATTGTTTTCTGTATCTTAATGTTGCTGGTGCCAATCCAAAAGTGTCTTCTATTAAGAATATGCTATTTAGTTCTAATAAACCAACTTTAATTAATGCTTGATGATGTATACTATGTTCTAAACAATATGCTAATTCTCTTAAAAGAGAAGTCTGTATTTTTATTTGTTTTCCTTCTACAGCACAAAAATCGCCTTCAAGAATGAGCAACTTATCAGAATTAATTGTTTTTAAACCAGTATTTATATTATCAATTATTTGAATTGCATAGTGTGTGTCTGTTTCAATTAAAGGATTTCTCTTACGGCTGTCATAGTTAATTGTATTCGTTTTTATACCCGATAGAACACATTGGTAAAACTCTAAAATATGTCTTACATGTTGCCCAATAGTGGCTCCAAATAACGTGTTGGAAGGAAAGTTATATTGCTCATTTGTTAATTGTTGCAATACCTTTTTTATTTCGTTTAAATTTTCTTGACAAAAAATTTTCATACTTCAATTTATAGAAAGTTTCAAATTGGATTTGATACCTATATTTTAATGAAAGACAGCAAAAATAAATGCACTGACACATTACTTAAATTAATAGAAAAATACCAGTGAAAATAATACTCACTGGTATTTACTAGAAAGGTCGCTATGCATCCTTTCTAAAAACTCAAAATCAAAAACTAAAAATTTGCTTCAACAGTTACTTCTACGGTTTTAGCAATATTTGTTGAAGGTTTTCCTTTTTTGAAAGCCACTTCATAATCTGCCAACGTAAGGTTGAATTTAGAAGTAAGATTAATTTTTTCTCCTTCTATCTTAAAAGTTACTTTTTCTTTTATTGGTTTTGTAACCCCGTTTATGGTTAAATCACCTTCCACATTTGCAGTATAAGAACCATCAGTGTTAAATTTAACATTACCAAGATTAATAATTTTTGCTTTTAGTTTTGCCTTAGGATTGGCTTTTGTATTTAAAAACTTTTTACTATTGAAATGTTCTTGCATTAAGGCTTTTTCAAATTCAAAACTTTGCATTGGTACTGAAAATACAAGATCTCCTGTACTTGTGTCTAATGTACTTACAGCTTTGTAATTGTTCGCTTCAATATCCTCTGCGGGTGTCGTAGAGAAAAATTTCATGTGCGTCTTTGAACTTACTTGTTTTTGAGCAAATGAACTTACTGTAATTGCTACTAATGCTACGATTGTTAAGAATGATTTTTTCATTTATTTTAAAATTTAATTATTATTGTTATACTTTTTATATACTTGTCTATTTAGAAATAATATCACACTTTTCTAATATTACGTTTTCATACATATCTAAATCAGCATCAAATGCGGCCCCAGATCGAATCACACCTTTTACGGTTATTTTGTCACCTGTTTTAATGTTTAATGTATGTTCGTTTGTGTCTTGTGTAAAAGTGCAGCTTACACCGGCTTTATCCGTTGCAGATTTTAAAAGGATTACTTTTTGATTATTGAAGTCTTCAGAGATTTTAGCAACAAGACCTTCTATTTCTAAAACTTTAGAATTGCCTTCTTCGTCTAAATATTTATTGTTTGCTTTATTTGAATCCGTAAGGTATTCATTTACGATTTCACTTGCCTGATAACTGAAATCTGTTTTTGTGTTTTGTACATCTCTTTGTGGCTTAAAAAACATCATGGCTCCAATAATGCCAATGATTATAATCACGATACCGAGACCTATTACTATTTTTTTTGTGATACTCATTTTATTATCTATTTTTTGGTTTACAAAAGAATAGACTCTGAGTTTTAATTTCCTGACAAAAAATATTAAAAATTATTATTTTTTTAGTTTTTCAAGAATTTTAGATTTGCTATCATCGGAAAGTTTCGCCTTATTATGTGGAGTGTTATGGTTAAATAATTTACCAATAGCATTGTCTAAAAATTTTGAACGATGTGCATATGCATTACATGTATTACACATAGACTTGTGGAGTTGTAATTGTGCTTTTTCTGTTAAAGATAATTTAGAAATAGCCTCTTTATCTATTAACTCAGTTGTTTTTTTACAAGAGTTAATTAATTTATTCATTATTTTTTGTAGTATCTTTTTCATTACATTACTTCTTTTCAGACCCAATTTGTTTCTAAACATTCTTTTAGTAAAAGTTTAGCTCTATGCACGATCTGCCAATAATTCGACACGGTAATCCCCAAATCCTGACAAATTTCTTTCGCCTTTTTATCTGTTAAATACTTTGAAGTGATAGCGGTTTTCCATTTTTCTGGTAAATTATCAATACAAGCAGCCATTACGCCATTAAATTCTGGGTTGTCTAATAATTCCTCTTCTTGATCCCAAATAGGGTCTATTTCTCTTGTTTTCCAGCCATTAGTTTCATTAAATAAATTATCAGATAATTGAAACCCTGCCTTTTCGGATAGTTTAAATTCGTGCTTTTTAATTTTCGCGTTTTTACGATAAAAATCGATGATTTTATTATTCAAAATAGAAAATAACCATGTTTTGGGTTGGCTTTTTCCTTTAAAACTATCTATTTTATGAAAAGCAGACACAAAGGTATCTTGAACTAAATCTTCTGCTGTTTCTTTAGAAGAAGTCTTGTATAATGCCCATGAATAAAGAGCATCACTAAACTGATTGACCCAGTTTTCAAATACAATTGTAGTATTACCTTTTTTAACTTCCATGAAAATTTAAGTCCGTAATTATAATAAATCAAATATACTATTTTAAAACCTTTCAAAAATTTGTATTATAAACCTATATATCTGAAATAATGTGAGAATACATTATTGCAAATTGGTGACTGAAAATAAACTAAATTATGTTTATTAAATATAAATAGTTATTTTTAAAAGATTCAATACTATTTATTATTAAATGAAATAGTTGGAGTATGCGTTTATAAAGCAATTATTAAGTAAAACGGAATGCTTTATAAACCAAAGGTAAAAGTCTAAATAAGTTTTCTATAATTGATTAATAGAAGGCAGTTTAAAATTAAAATCTATACATAATATGAAAGCAATATTTAATAATAGTATTATAGCTGAGAGTAATAACACTATAGAAGTAGAAGGCAACCACTACTTTCCATTAGAGAGTTTGAATATTCAATATTTTAAAGAAAGTTCACATGAAAGTACATGTCCTTGGAAAGGTCTAGCATCCTATTACGACATAGAGGTTAACGGTAAAGTATCGAAGGATGCTGGTTGGTATTACAAAACCCCTTCGGAAGCGGCAAAACAAATAAAAAATCACGTAGCCTTCTGGAAAGATGTAACAGTATCAAGTTAATAGGTTAGTATTAGGCTTATTTATTAGACAAATAGTACTTAATTATAAAATTGAATTTAGTAACGCTCATGGCTTAAATTTGAATAGTTTACATAAAATAGGATTTGGAGGAGGTTGTCATTGGTGTACAGAAGCTGTGTTTCAATATTTAAAAGGTGTAGTAAAAGTAGAGCAGGGGTGGATTGCTTCTAATGGGGATAACAACTCATTTTCAGAAGCTGTTATTGTTCATTTTGATAATGAAATTTCATTGAATGTTCTCACGGAAATTCATTTACATACCCATAAGAGTACAGTTTACCATAGCAGGGGTGATAAATATAGATCTGCAATTTATACTTTTTCTACGGCCCAATATGAAGAGAGTGAAACAATACTAAGAAATTTACAAACGAGATTTGAAAGTAAAATTATTACAAAAATAGTGCCCTTTATTGCGTTTAAGGCATCAAGAGTACAAATTCAAAATTACTATATAACAAATCCAGAAAAACCTTTTTGCAAAACCTTTATAAATCCTAAATTAAAATTATTGTTGGATAAATTTTCAGATTATGTAAAAAGTGAAAATATGCAATTGGCAGATTAACATAAAAACGATCAATAAATATAAATTTTAATTCCTTTGAAAATAGCAATACTAAATACGTTTAATGAGATCCGAAAACGAACAGAAAACATATGTAAACCTTTGGTGATAGAAGATTATTCTGTTCAGCCCATTATTGATGTGTCGCCACCAAAATGGCATTTGGCTCATTCTACTTGGTTTTTTGAACAATTTGTACTCAAGAAGTTTAAAAAAAATTATCCTGTTTATGATGATGATTTTGCCTACTTATTTAATAGTTACTACAACAATGCAGGTGAACGCGTTTTACGTCCTAATCGAGGATTGATGACACGGCCAACGGTGAGTGAGGTTTATGAGTATCGTCAATATGTTACGAAGCATATAAATGAATTGTTAAAAGAGAATCAATCAGATGAACTTTTAGAATTGATTGAAATTGGAATTAATCATGAGCAACAACACCAAGAATTATTGGTGTATGATATCAAATATATTTTAGGAAATCAACCTACTTTTCCTAAATATGATGGTGATATTTTTCTTCAAGAAGAAAAACAAGTACAAAAATTCATTCCTTTTAAAGAAGGTGTTTATGAGATTGGGTATAAAGGTGATGACTTTTGTTTTGATAATGAGTTAGGTGTACATAAAGTGTATGTGCAGCCTTTTGAAATTTCAAATAAATTGGTGACTAATAAAGAATACCTCGAGTTTATGGAAGCTGGAGGTTATCAGGATTTTAATTTGTGGCATGCTGAAGGGTGGGATTTTATTCAGAAAAATAATTTAAAAGCACCTTTATATTGGCATTTCACTAAAGGAGGTTGGAAATATTATCAATTTAATGGATTGGAAGATATTAACCCTAATCTACCTGTAATGCATATTAGTTATTATGAAGCATATGCATTTGCAGAATGGAAAAAAATGCGTTTACCAACTGAATTTGAATGGGAAATAGCAGCTGACCAATTAAATTACGGACAACTTTGGGAGTGGACCGCAAGTGCTTACCAACCGTATCCAAATTTCACTAAAGCAGATGGAGCTTTAGGTGAGTACAACGGAAAATTTATGGTGAATTTACAAGTATTACGAGGAGCCTCCATAGCAACACCAAAAAACCACAGTAGAAAGACGTATAGAAACTTTTTTCATTCTAGCTTACAATGGATGTTCTCTGGTATTAGGCTCGGCTCACGTTAAGCTATTTCAGCTTTAAAATGGCACAACATAAATATAAAATATGAAACAAAAATTTGATAGTATCATTATAGGCTCAGGTCAAGCGGGTACACCATTGCTATTTTCATTAGCATCAAAAGGTAAGAAAGTAGCATTTATAGAAAAAACACATGTTGGAGGTACCTGTTTAAATGTAGGTTGTACCCCAACTAAAACCTATGTGGCTAGTGCCCGAAGAATGTGGGATATTAAACATAGTAATGATGTTGGTGTAGATTTTGAAGGCTCTTTTAGAGCCAATATGAATGCCATAAAGGATAGAAAAGATGCCTTAATTGCAAAGTCAGTACAAGGTATACATAGTGCCATTGAAAATAATAAACATATTCATTTCTTTAAAGGGGAAGCTCATTTTGTCTCAGATAATGTAGTAAGCGTAAATGATGAAATTTTAACGGCTGATGAAATTTTTATTAATGTAGGTGGACGAGCATTTGTACCTGATGAATATAAAGATATTCCGCATTTAACCAATGTCTCTATTTTAAACTTAAAAGAGCTTCCAAAGCACCTTATTATTGTTGGTGGAAGTTATATAGGATTGGAATTTGGACAAATATTTAAGCGTTTTGGAAGTAAAGTAACTATTATAGAACGAGGTGAGCGTATAATAAGTAGAGAAGATATTGCTATTAGCGATGAAATTCTAAAGTTTTTAAAAGCTGATGGTATAGAATTTGTTTTAAATGCAAAAAAAATAACACCCTCCTATAATGGGAATCAAGTTTCTTTAAAGATAAATGATGATGTTGAAGTTTCAGGATCTCATTTGTTATTAGCCATTGGTAGAAAGCCTAATACTGACATTGTAAAGATAGAAAATACAACTATTTCAGTAAATGAAAGAGGTTTTATAAATGTAAACGACTATTGCGAAACTAATGTGAAAGGCATTTTCGCATTAGGAGATTGTAACGGAAAAGGAGCATTTACACATACGGCATATAATGATTATCAAATTGTTGAAAATTATTTATTTGCTGATAAGAGCAGAAAAATCTCTGATAGAATATCTACATATGGATTATTTGTAGATCCACCATTAGGTCGTTGTGGAATGACAAAAGCAGAAGCACTTTCTAAAGGAATAAATGTATTAGAAGGCAAACGTGAAATGTCTAGAATTGCCAGGGCCAAAGAAAAAGCAGAAACGTATGGTTTTATGAGTATTTTGGTAGACGCGGATACCGATCAAATTATTGGTGCTAGTGTTTTAGGTACAGGCGGAGATGAAATTGTTACTAGTATTTTAAATGTGATGTACGCTAAAAAATCCTATAAATTAATAAGAGATTCTGTGGTTTTACATCCTACCATTTCGGAATTAATACCAACCACTTTAGAAAAACTAAAAGCGATACATGAATAATACATTTGCAAAAGACGTTGTTGCAGGTTTGTCTGCAAAAGAAAAACATTTATCTTCTAAATATTTTTATGATGATATAGGTAGTCGCATATTCCAAGAAATTATGGAGATGCAAGAGTATTATTTAACAGATTGTGAGTTTGAAATTCTATCGCTACAAGCCAAACAAATAATTGATGCGGTTAATTTTAAGCAGACTTTCAATATCGTAGAATTAGGTGCTGGTGACGGATTAAAGACTTTTAAATTATTGGAATTCTTGGTACATAATCATATAGATTTTCATTATGTACCCATTGATATTTCTCAAGGTGCTATGGATTTGTTGACGGCAGATTTAAAAAAGAGACTTCCAAAACTATCTATTCATCCGAGGGTTGGTGATTACTTCGAGGTGTTGTCAAAAGAAAATGTTCAAACTAACATTCCGAGTTTGTTATTATTTTTAGGAAGTAATATTGGTAATTATACGGAGGAAGAGACCCTAAATCTTTTAAAATTATTTAATGAAAATATGAAAAAGGGAGATGCCCTTTTACTTGGAGTAGATTTAAAGAAAAATCCAATAATTATACAAAATGCATATTTAGATAAACATGGAATTACCAAACGCTTCAATATTAATTTGTTGAAACGAATTAATAGAGAGTTTGATGGTGATTTTAAAATTGACGATTTCGATTTTTATTGTCATTATAATCCATTAAATGGTGAAGTACGTAGCTATATTGTAAGTCTATGTAATCAGAAAGTACTACTTAAAAAGTTAAACGAGCGTTTTAATTTTGCTTATGATGAATTGATATGGACAGAATTATCTAAAAAATATAGTTTAGATGAATTAGACCATCTCGCAGAACAAAGTGGATTTAGAATTAATAAGCACTTTTTAGATAGCAAACACTATTTTACAGATTCATTAATGATTAAATCATAACTTTTAAAATTCACAAAATGTGAGTCATGAAAAATTTATGATACTAGAACTTAATTTTAAGTAGAGCCTCCAAATTACAAATAGGGCATCAAACGATTATTGACTCAATATAAACAAATATACATTTGCTCATTGATGATTGATAAGCTAAGCCTAATTTTACAATCTCATAAAACAATAATCACCTTACAAAAAGGTTATTAAAACGTAATCAAATTATTAAAATGAAAAAAAACGGAATCTTAATTATTATTTTGAGTTGTTTAGCAGCGAGTTTGCATGCTCAAGAAGAAAAAACCTTTTGGGGTAATGGCAACGTGAAAACGACAATCATTCTTGATGAAGATGGTGAAAAAAATGGAAGTTATCAGTCGTTTTATCAAAACGGAGAACTTAAAGAATATGGATCTTATGAGAATGGAGAAAAAATAGGAACTTGGAATGAGTATTATTATGATGGTACAAATAAGAAAATAACAAGGTATTATAATGGCGTAATATATAGCAATGAAATATATTATGATAATGGTAGACTTATGGTCTCAGGTGGATTTGATGAAAATGGAAAAAAGGATGGTCCTTGGAAACAGCAATATGACAATTGGCAAGAAAAACTAGAAGGTGATTATTCACATGGTAAAAAGCATGGCCAATGGAATTATTACACGGAATCTGGCCAATTGTTTAAGATTGAAAACTATAAAGAAGATGTCAGAATTAGCAAATGGGAAAATAATGATATAAATAGCAATGCATTTGAAAGTGAAGATACCGTTCTTGATGTCTCTCATAAGATTGAACAGACTGAAGTGGAAGAAGTGGAGGAAGAAATAATAGAATATGTTGAAATAGAAGAAGGTGCTATTGAGGCGGTTGCTGAAGCCGCAAGTGATGCTATTGAAGTCGCGGGTGATGCTGCAGTAGAAAGTGTAAATTATTATAGAAATAGACGTAATGGTGAATGGGAATTTTATAATGAGAGTGGTGACGTTATTGAAATAGGTAATTATTTAAATGATAGGAAATATGGAAAATGGACTTCTTATTATGATAATGGTCAAATAAAAAAGATCCAATTATGGAAAGCAGGTAAAATTATTGAAGTAATATCCTACTTTGATGAAAATGGAAAAACCTTGGATAAAGGAACGCTGAAAGCGGGTAAAGGAACAATAAAAGAATATAATTCTGATAATAAATTAGTTTCAACCAAAGAGATTATTAATGGTGAAGAAATTGACTGGAATGATGCATTTGAACTTAATAATATGGCTTGGGATATCTATGAGAATGAAACAGATGCAGCTATTCTACAAAAAGGAATTAAGATGGTTAAGCGATCTATAGAGCTAGATAAAGATTATTTTAATACAGATACCTATGCGGCACTGTTATTTAAAACAGGTAACCTTAAGCAATCGTTAATTTTGGCAAAAGAAGCAATTAGAATTGCCAAAAAAAATGATGACACCTATAGTTCTACAACAGAACTTATAGAACAGATACATAAGAAAATGAAAAAATAATTCATTAGATCAGACTCTAATAAAAAAAACCGCTATTAGCGGTTTTTTTTTGTTCTTTAATCATACAAATATAAATTAGCATTCTGCAAATAAACATTGATAATTTGGTTAGAAATATATAAGGTCTACTTTTGATACATAATATTAATAGCCTTATAAATAGTAGTAGCTTACTAAAATAAAAAGAATGAAAAGAGTAAAAAATTATAGTTATAATAATTATGGGCATATTGCTAATCGCCACAATAGTTATGCTATTTATGGGAGCATGGAGGCCGATTCTTAGTATAGGGTCTGGAATTCTTTTTGTTTATTATTTAGTTGTATACCTTATGATCTTGTTTACTAAAGAGGTGTCAAATAAAATAGTAAAATATATTATTTATTTTTTAGTATTTGCACCAATAATATAGGGTGTTATTGATGGGCAAGCCATTGTCGACAGCTTTGTTCGTGATGCATTAAAATATTTTCGTTATCAGATTTAAATGTAAATACATTTTTTATATCATATAACATTAAACTGTTTTTATTTATTGAAACCTATTAAAATGAAAAAATCACTTATTCTTTTCCTTATTGGTATTTCATTAAATTGTTTTGCACAAAAAGATACGTTGCCTTATTTTAAAAAGGATGGAAAAGGTAAATATGCTTTGTTTAGTAACGAAGGAAAAAAGTTAACCAAGTACAACTATGTTTATGTTTCAGATTTTAAATATGGCATTGCTCATGTAGCAGAAATAAGAATTGAGGAAGATGATTATAGTTATTTATTAAATCAAGGGTATCTCAATACCAAAGGTGAAGAAATTGTCAAACCTATATATGATGAAGCTCAAATGTGGGAAGGCCAAAAACTATTCAGATTAAAAAAAGAGGAGCAATGGGAGATTTATGACTTTAATGGAGCTAAAATTACAACTACTACATATGACGAGCTTGGCAGGTTGGACGATAAAAACGGATTAATTAAAGTTGAGAAGGAAGATTACCGCGGTTATATAAATCGTAAAGGAGAATCAATTATTCCTTGTGAATATATAAATTTATCTAGTTTTAGTCAGGGATTAGCTTATGGATATAAACAACCATTAACCAACAATAAAATTAAAAATAAAATTGGACACTATAGTACGCATGGTGTAGTAGATAGTTTGGGAAAAATAGTGGTTCCAATGATATATGACGAAGTTCTAGCTTATAAAAATGGGTTTTTTAGAGTAAAAAGAGATGATAAGTACGGATTTGTTGATTATAGCGGAAAAGTGATAATTCCAATTGAATATTCATATGTCCAACATACTGCCTCTAGCAATGGCTTGTTTTTAGTGGAAAAGAGTTGGGATCAAGAGGAGTACTTTATCAATTTAGAGAATAAAAAGGTATTCACGCCTGTTGGTTATGATGATGTACATCCATTTTTAGAAAATAGTGCGATCGTAAAAAGTAAGAATAAATATGGATTTATAGATGGAACTGGTAAACTTGTAATTCCATTACTTTATGATAGAGTTACAGGTTTTGAAAGCCAATTAGCGAGGGTAGAGTTAAAAGGTAAAATCGGATTTATAAACTCAAATGGGCAAATTGTTATTCCTATAATTTATGATGAAGCAGATACATATTATTTTAGTAATACATATGTAAAAATGAAGCTAAAAAATAAACCTTATTTTTTTGATGTTAAAGGTAATGAGGTGTCTGAGCAAGAATACCATACCATGCAAAATTAGCATATCAATTATTTTTCTAAATAAATTAAAATTTATTATTTTCTTTCAAAAGGGAAATGTACCAATCGAAATAAGAATGATTATTACAAGATATATTATATTAATAAGATTGTAAACATTAGTCTTTTTTAGATGATTATAAATAAAATAGGATGTATTCTTTTATTTTCCTTAAGTAAGAATTTGGTTTTGTTTTTATTCAAATAATTATTATTCAATGATACTGGTCACATTACCACAATTGTGCATGGCCTTACCGAAATAGGGATTCAATACTTTTTCTTCTTTGCTTAACCAATACGATCCATTGTTATCATCTGCCATAGGGCAGAATTGGCGATATACTTTTTCGTTAATACCAAATGATTCAACAGCACTTATTAAGTGTGACGATAATTGTTCAAAATCTTTTCTTTGTTGTTTGATTCCTGTTTCAGTGGCAATTAAATTTGCTGCCGTTTTTATTTGACGCTGTAACAACATCCAATGGTTATGAGCATTATGATCGGACAGCAATTTCATGTCGATTTTTTCCAAACTTTTCACAACGGATGCCGCTGCTTCTGTTGCAATTTTAGAGTCATCATTGACCAATGCATCTTTTAAATTTATATAGTTTTCATAAACACTTTTTAATTGTTCTTGGAATTTCACAGACACTTTAATGCGTTCATTTATTTTAGAATGCTCTTTGCTTTCACTAGTTGAGGCTTCCATTCCAAGATGTCCTTCATGGCCAGTACTTGTTTTTCCACCTTTTTTATTCATCATTGATTTTTTACCCTGTAATTGAGCAGCGGCATCAATTGTGAAAGTTCCGTTGGTCACTATTTCATCACCATTCTCTAATCCACTTAACACTTCATAATTTTCTCCTATCGGATTTCCTAATCTTATTTCACGCATTTCAAAAACAGGTTCATTGGGATTTGTTTTTATATAAACTACCGATCGTTCTCCTGTCCATAGAATCGCCGTGGACGGAATACTTAACACTTCTCCTTTACTAGAAGAAACACCATCAATTTCACCTTCAACAAACATACCTGGTTTAAAATTATTTTTTGAGTTGTTTAATACAACTCTCAATTTTACAGTTCTAGTTCGTGTGTTTAATGAGGGATCTATAAATGAAACTTTACCTTTAAATTCCTTGTTAGGATATGCATTGGTTGTGATTGACACTTCTTGCCCTTTTTTGAATAAATCAATCTGATTTTCATAAACATCAAAATTTGCCCAAACCGTATTTAGATTGGCTATTTTTAATAGTGGTTGACCTTGTTTTATAGATTCTCCTTGCTCTACCAACTTTTCTGAAACGGTCCCTGATACTGTCGCGTAAACAGGAAAATTTTCTAAAACTTTACCGGAGGTTTCAATTTTATTGATTTGGTTTTCAGAAAGTTTCCATAGTTTTAATTTGTTTCTTACAGCTTTATACAAAGCTGGTTGCGATTCTTTTAATGAAGATGCTGTTAATAATTCTTGTTGAGCCGCATATAATTCAGGGGAATAAATAGTGGCCAATAATTGCCCTTTTCGAATTTCTTCACCTGTAAAACTAACATTTAACCGTTCAATCCTTCCAGAAAAGTAGCTGACTTGAACCGCATTCGATTCTTCATTTTCAACGATTTTTCCTGATAGTTTTATGGCATTACTATTTGCTTTACCATTACCCACTATAGATGTTTGTACATTGGCCAAAGCCATTGCATTTTCAGTTAACTTAAATTGATCTGCCAACAAACCATCTGCACCACTTGACGCAGGAATTAACTCCATTCCGCAAATAGGGCAATTACCTGGTTCTGATTTCATAATCTGAGGGTGCATGGAACAGGTCCACATTTGATTGGTTTCAGCTACCTCATTGTGATCATGCCCTGTTTCCTTATTTGACGAATTACCAAATAGAACCCATCCTAAAACCAATCCAACAGCTAGTATTCCAATGTAAATTATATATTTTTTCATTTTGTTATATTTTAATATTTTTTAATCTTAATGCATTGGCAATGACAGAAACAGAGCTAAAGCTCATTGCTAAAGCAGCTATCATCGGTGATAGTAATATCCCAAAAAATGGAAACAGTACACCCGCAGCAATTGGTATTCCTATTGTATTATAGATAAGTGCGAAAAACAGATTTTGCTTTATGTTTTGCATTACCGCATGACTTAAATTTCTTGCTTTAACGATTCCGTGTAAATCACCTTTAACCAAGGTTATCATTGCACTTTCAATAGCCACATCTGTACCAGTGCCCATGGCAATACCAACATCACTTTTTGCCAAGGCTGGAGCATCATTAATACCATCACCCGCCATAGCGACTATTTTACCTTCAATTTGTAATTGCTCTACCACGTTGAGTTTGTCTTCAGGTAACATACTTGCTTTAAAATCAGTAAGGTTAAGTACTGATGCAACAGCTTGTGCAGTATTGTGATTGTCGCCTGTGAGCATAATGACTGCAATACCTCTCTCTTGAAGGGCTGCAATCGCCTTTGCACTTGTTTTTTTGATTTTATCGCTTATAACTACATAACCAACAACTATCTTATCTATCGATAAATAAGAAACTGTTTTCCCCTGCTTTTGATAAGTTTCAGCTTCTGCCTTCATTTGTGAGGTTATGTCGGCATTAGCATATTCCATCATTTTTGGATTACCTAGTGCTACTTTTTTATCGTTAATAGTGGCTTCAACACCTTTACCGGTAACTGCACTAAACCCATCTGATTTTAGTCCCGATGCTTCGGGATCGACATTTTGCTCTTTTCCATATTTTACTGTTGCTTCTGCCAATGGATGTTCGCTATTTTTGTTTAATGATACAATATATTGGAGAATCTCCTTTTCGTTAAAATTAGCATCAAAAGAACCTACAGTTTCAACTGTTGGTTTTCCTTCGGTAATCGTTCCTGTCTTATCAATGATTAATGTATCTACTTTGTCTAGTTTTTCGAGGGCTTCTGCATTTTTAATTAAGACACCGCTTTGAGCACCTTTACCCACACCGACCATTACTGACATAGGTGTTGCCAATCCTAAGGCACAGGGACACGCAATTATCAATACGGCAATAGCATTAACAAAGGCATAAACATAAATGGGTTCTGGACCCCAAATTGCCCAAACAGCAAAGGTTATCAATGAGATTAGAACAACTACTGGCACAAAGTAACCAGACACCTTATCTGCCAAATTTTGAATAGGTGCACGACTTCGACTGGCATCATTAACCATATGAATAATTTGAGAAAGTAAAGTGTCACTACCTACTTTTTCAGCCTTCATCAAAAAGGATTGATTACCGTTAATTGTGCCGCTACTTACTTTATCATCTACGGTTTTATTTACAGGAATGGGTTCTCCTGTTATCATTGATTCGTCTATACTTGTATCTCCTTCAGTTATCGCCCCATCTACGGGAATTTTATCTCCTGGTTTTACTCTTAAAATATCGTTTAATTTTATGTCCTCAATGGTTACTTCAACTTCCTCACCATCTACTAATTTTATGGCTTTATTAGGAGCTAGTTTTAGCAATTCTTTTACCGCTGAATTCGTTTTACTATGTGCACGAGCTTCTAAAAGTTGACCTAAAAGTACTAGTGTAAGAATAACAGTCGCAGCTTCAAAATAGACATGAACAGCACCTGATTCGGTTTTGAATTGACTTGGGAAAACATCTGGAAAAAACATTCCGAAGACACTAAATAACCAAGCCACTCCCGCACCAATTCCGATAAGTGTGAACATATTAAGATTCCAAGTTTTTATACTTCTATAGGCACGTTCAAAAAACATCCAAGTGGCATAAAACACGACTGGAATAGATAATGCAAACTGAATCCAATTCCAATATTTTTGTTCCATTACATCATATAATGGATTGTTAGCAACCATTTCACTCATTGCAATTAAAAAGATAGGTAACGTGAATAACGTGGCTATTCTAAATTTCTTTAAGAGCTTTTTATACGTTTTTTCTTCTGCGGATAGGTCTGGTTGCATGGGGACTAGGTCCATACCGCAAATAGGACATGAGCCCGCTTCATCTTTTACAATTTCTGGATGCATTGGGCAGGTCCATTGCTCTGTTGTTGTGGCTGATAAATTTTGTTCTTCAACTAAATCCATACCACAAACAGGACAATCGCCATATTTGTCATATGTTTTATCTCCTTCACAGTGCATGGGACAATAAAAAGTACCAGTTCCTTTACCTTTAGGTTTTTCTTCTTTTTTGGTTTCGGAATGCGTATGCTCTCCAAGGTTATGGATACTGTAGCTTCCACCATCATTTTTTAACGCTTCTTGAAATTTTTCAATGGGAACATGAACTTCCATTTCAATGATAGCTTCTGCCTTTTCTAAATTAACGGTAACAGAAGAAATACCGTCAACTTTAGAAAGTGTTTCTTCAACGTGATTACGACAACCGTTACAGGTCATTCCGTGTATGTGATATTTATGTTTCATATTAATAGTGATTTTTACATTTTCATCATTTCTTCTTCATTCATTTCCATATTCATATTTCCGTCTTTATCAGTATGAGATTTCATAAAAAGGAATTGAAAAAGGAAAATAAGAACGATCCCTATACCTGCTACTATTAGTACAAAAGGATCGTTTAAATATTTTAAATAAATGAATGCGGTCAAAATAACTACATCCATTAGAATGGCAATAATTGGAATAACTTGATTAAATTTTACTTCTTTTTTTAGGTGTCTAAAAAGTCCCCAATGAATAGCTATATCCATTATTAAGTAAAAAATAGCACCAATTGAAGCTATTCGAGTTAAGTCGAACAAAATAGTTAAGAGAATTGCCAAAGAAACGGTAAAAATTAAAGCAGGATTTTTAAGACTTCTTATTCTATTCAGACCAGGAACTTGTTTCATTTTACTTAACATTCCTAACATTCTTGAGGCAGAATACACGCTGGCAATTACACCGGAAACAGTTGCTATGATAGCAAGAAAAATAGTCAGTACAGAACCCCATTCGCCAAATATTGGTTTTGCAGCTGCTGCCAAAGCATAATCTTTTGCAATAATAATTTCTTCAACACTTAAAGCACCTGCGACAGATAATGCCAAAACGACATAGATAATTGTGCAAATAACAATTGAAATAATAATAGAACGTCCAACATTTTTGTGTGGGTTTTTAATATCTCCTCCTTGATTAGTAATGGTTGTAAATCCTTTAAAAGCAAGAATAGATAAAGCTAATGCAGCTATAAACCCAAAACCTTGAGGTAAGGATTGGCTATTGGAAGTGAAATAATTACCCGTAATAGTAGGTAAACCCGAAACAACCAAACCCGTAATAGCCAACAACGCAATACCCGCGACTTTAATAATTGCAGTAAAGGTGGCAGTTGCTTCGATAATCTTATTACCTGAAATATTTACAATATATGCAATTCCAATAAGGACCACCCCTAAAACAGAGGCGTAACCCGCATATTCTTGTGGAAATAGACGTAAAGCATATGCCCCAAAAGTCCCAGCCACTAAACTCTCC
Source organism: Aureibaculum luteum (assembly GCF_003449015.1). Taxonomy (GTDB): domain Bacteria; phylum Bacteroidota; class Bacteroidia; order Flavobacteriales; family Flavobacteriaceae; genus Aureibaculum; species Aureibaculum luteum. The sequence goes on from NZ_QRGD01000008.1 coordinate 151,271, forward strand.
GCAACAACCATTGACACATACATTAGCAAAGAAAAAGAACCCGCAGCAGTACCTGGCCCATATGCTTTGGTTAAAAATTTCGCTACACCTCCAGAAGAAGGATAAGCGTTTGAAAATTTAACATACGAATAAGAACTAAATCCTACCACCACAGCTCCTACAATAAAGGCAATTGGAAATAAATCTCCAACCAATTCGGCTATTTGCCCCATTAACACAAATATACCAGCACCTATCATCACGCCTGTGCCTAATGATATAGAACCTAATAATGAGAGTTTTTGAGTATTTAATTTTAAACGGTTCATTTGTTAAATCTTTATTTATTTCAATTTTTTTCGCATTGTTTTGCAACAATCTTTCATCTTGGTCTTTTTAGTGCCTGACTTGGGAAGGGGTTTAACTAATTAGCAATGAAAAAAATCCATTCCCTTCCCACATCAGGGCTTATTGTAAACTGTCTTTAATTTGCTCCATATAATCAATTACCAATGTTTTTTCAGATTCAGATAAACTAGCATTCTGATGTACCAAAGTATATGACCAAAGTGGCATTTCATCATCTTTAATTTGATTGATGATTGATTTTAACTTGCTGTTTTTCCTCCGGTTGGAATAGTTTTCCCATTCATTGAAATTCAATTCGTCCTTTCCGTCAGTTATATGGTGTTCTAGAAACCATGTTACTGGCTGAATTTTATTGTACCAAGGATAGTTCGTGTTATTACTGTGGCAATCATAGCAGGATGTTTGCAATAGTGTACTGATATTTTTTGGAGAATTATTTACCAACAAAAAATCGGTTTTTGGCACAATCTCACTTTGGTTTCGTTTTGTGGGCACAAACTGTATGCCCACAAAAGCCACCAATAAAACCAATGCTATGAGTTTCACAATTCTCATTTAGTTTATCTCTTTTTGTACTTTTCCACAGGTTAACATTTTACTACCGTAATAAGGATTTTTAATGTCTTCGTTCATACTTAACCAAGCACTCCCTTTATCGTACATAGGGCAAAATTGTTGATATAAAGTATTGTCCGTTCCTGTGATTGCGACCATATCTATAATATCCTTACTCAATGTCTTAAAATGTTCACGTTGGTGGTCCATTTCACTCTGACCAATATGCTCCGCATGTTCTATGGCATCAGCAATGATGTCCTTAAGTTCTTTTTGCTCTTCAGCAGTATAGCTACTCACATCAAATCCTTTTAAGGTGCTTTCTAACTTTTTACCAGCTTTTGCAGCTTCATCTTTCTCAGTGGCAACTAAAGCATCCTTTAGTACCATATAATCCGCCAAGACTTGTTTGGCATCTGAATTCTGTGCATTTGAATCCATCTTATCATTGGATGCACTCATATTGTCGTGATCCATACTTTCATCGTGATTCATTTCAGAATGCATGGTATCCTTAGATTCTTCCTTTTTGCCGTCTTTACAAGACATTGCTGTTAGGCTTACAAAAGCCATTACCATAATTGTTGTTGTTAATTTTACTTTTTTACTCACAACTTTTTTATTGTTGTTTTTGTGTTCGTGATTTTTCTTTGAAAAGTTCATTTCATTTTGTTTTAAGTTTATACTTATATTTTGCATGTATCCTTTAAAAAAGCCTTATAATTTTTCAATTACCTTTTCCAGCATTGAAGTTATTTCATTGGCTATATCATTCAATTTTTCATTTTCCACAGCCTGCATTGATGCCATTGGGTTTACCGCAGCTACCTCAATAACTCCTTCTTCAATTTCTTGTACTATAACATTGCAGGGTAACATGGTTCCAATTTTATCCTCTGCTTCCAACGCCTTATAGGCAAAGGGTGGATTACAGGCACCAAGAATTTTATACTTCTTGAAATCAACATCAAGTTTTTTCTTGAGGGTTTCTTTTATATCTATTTCCGTGAGAATGCCAAAACCTTCTTCCTTCAAGGCTACTGTGACTTTTTCAATCACCTCTTCAAATGTTCCACTGACTGTTTTATTAAAATAATAGTTCATTGTTTTTTAATTTTAATTAATACTCGTTTTTAATTTATTAAAATCTTACTGATAGTCCACCACCTGCACCAAAACGGTTATCGTAGCTTGCCATCAATGAAAAGTTTCGTGATAAAAAATATTCGACACCTGCGTTCCAAACAACTTCGTTTGCAAAATTGTCCCCTATAGGAAGGTCGTCCACCCATCCAAAATCTGCTTGGTACTCATAATTGCCGAAAATGGCGGTTCTCGGGAAAATGAGTATTTCACGGCTCAAACTAATCTGTGGCCTCAATTTATTATCGATACGCACATCGAGATTAAAGAGATAAGGCGTTAAATATCGAATTCCTACAATTGCTGTGGTTGAAAGTTCATCCAGACTATCTTCCATTTCATTTTCAATATTAACACCGCCAAACACACTTAAATAATCGTGTAGATAACGTTCGTAGGTAACCTCTGCTTCCAAATTTTCATTCCATCCATATTCTGCAATCACATTAAATTGGTTTCGGATGTTTGAGGTTGTAAAATTAAATTCAGTCATATGCGATGCCACATCCACCATGGTCCACGTATAATATTTATCGGCTTCGGTAAGCAATCCACTAATGGGATAACCGTTCAAACGGTCGTCTCTTGGCGTGTTATAACTGATAACCCTTGCCATCCCACTCATCATATGGTACAGAATGTGGCAATGAAAAAACCAATCTCCATACTCGTTGCCATAAAATTCTATTGTAACTTCTCCCATCGGTGGCACATTAACGGTATGCTTCAAAGGCGAATATTCTCCGTTCTTGTTGATGACCCTAAAAAAGTGTCCGTGCAAGTGCATTGGATGGTGCATCATCGTGAGGTTGTTTAAAGTTATTCGTGTAACCTCCTTATGGTTTATTTTAATATGGTCGGTTTCCGAAAGCGGCACACCGTTCATACTCCAAATGTAGCGATTCATATTTCCGGTAAGATTCAATAGTATTTCTTTAACAGGAACCTCTTTGTCATAGGTTGTTTTTTCTGGAGACTTCAAATAATCATAATTATATTCTGAAAACATATCCATTCCTTTGTTACTCGAATGTTGCATTTTCATATTATCATCCGCCATTTCTGAATCTTTGGGCATATCCATTTTCTTCTTGTCGTCTTTCAATTTTATTTCGACTGTTTTATCCATATTCATTCCATCCATTTGCATCCCATATTCTTTTTTCATTTCAAAGCGTTCATCTTTTTTGGGTTGGAATTTAAAAGCGTGTGCTCCCATTTTCATATCCATTTTTGCCATTTGCTGCATCATTTTTATTTTATCGGGTTTCTCAACTACTTCCGCAGGAAGCACTTTTCCGTTTCCAATAAATGCAGTAGCAGTACCTGAACCATCTTGTGCCATTGCCCTAAACTCAATCTTTCCGTTTTGTGTAACGGTTATAATAAAATCATAAGTTTCCGCAACAGCTATGAACGTTTTGTTCTTTTGTATTGGTTCAACATTAAGACCATCGGCAGAAACTAAAGTAGGCGTGTCTCCCCCAAAAGTCATCCAAAATTGGGTAGATGACGAGCCGTTTATAATTCGAAATCTCACTTTTTCTCCCACTTTAAAATCCGGATATTCGGGCTGTTGTTTCCCATTGACCAAAAAGGCTGGGTAATAAATATCCGCCATGTCAGCTCCTTCCATCCGTTGCCTCCAAAAATCGAGCTGTGCACCAATCGCACCTCGGGCAATAACTTGGTTTAACGGCGTAGATGTTCCTTTTTTCATTCCGTACCACTCGTTGTCACGTTTTAGGTTTCGCAGTACATTTATTGGTTTTTCATTTGTCCAGTCTGAAAGCATCAATACCAAATCTTTATCATAATCCAAGGTTTTTTCTTTTGGGTTTATAACAAGAGAACCAAAAACACCGCTCTGTTCCTGCAACATGGTATGGGAATGATACCAATAGGTGCCTGCCTGTGTTATGGGAAACTCATATTTAAAAGTTTCACCTGGGCGAATGGGTGGTGTGGTCAAATAGGGAACACCATCATAAAAATTAGGAATAATAATACCATGCCAATGGACGGATGTTTCCACATTCATTTCATTTATCACATAAATAACGGCATATTCGCCTTCGATAAATTCCAAGGTTGGGCCAGGTATTGATCCGTTTACGGTCATTCCTTTTACCTCTTTTCCTGCTTTATTTACCATTTCTTCCTTGATGGTCAAGGTGTACTCGTGAACAGGCAGATTTTCATTGTTCCCTTCACGCGACTGTTCAAAAAGGTTTTGACCAAAAACCGTTTGGCATCCCAATAAAATAAGTAGAGATGTATATATTAAATTCTTCATTGTTTATGTTTTTTATTTACAGAGTTAAACCAAATATTTCATGAATATTACCTCGTTTAAAAAAGTTTTAGCTCGTTAAATAATTAATAATAGTATTTTGCAAATAGTAAGCTTTTACAGATTCTATTTGATTAATTTGAAACTTCAACTGCAATTCATGAATGTCCAAAACATCATTAAAATCAATAGTTCCAGTTTCATAACTTTTAATTAAAATTTCTTCGGCATCATTAGCTTGTTTTAAGTTTTTAGTTTGGGTGTTGTAACTGATCGTTGCAGAAATCCTATCGTTCACCGCTTTATCCAAAATAGTTTCCAAATTATTCAATCGCTCTTGTTTCTGTGCGGTAATTTCCTGCTGTTGCAACTCATTTTGTTTGGTCTGAGATTTATATTTTTTATTGAAAATCGGAATTGATACTGAGACCATTGGCATTACAATATCTTTTCCATTATCACTAAAATTCATATCAGGTCGTTTATCAACGCTGATATAATCCAATCCAAAGCCAATCATCGGACTACTTTCTTTTTGATTTAACAACTCGGACTGTTCAACAGATTGATAGAGTTTGTCATATTTAATCAACTCTGGATGCAGGGCTAAATTTTCTGAATTGATGAGGTTAATCTCAGAGGGAATCAATAATTCATTAATCATATTTACAGCAATATCTTTATCCCGATTTAACAGTTTATTAAAATTAGTTTGTTCTGCTAAATATTGTTGATGCAATACATCTAATAATTGCTGCATTTCATTTTGACGCATTTGTAACCGCAATACATCTACAACTGATGCCTTACCAACTTCAACTGAAGTCAATGCCAAAGTTTCATAGGTTTCTAATAATTCAATGTTCTGTACTAACACCTTTTGCTTTGCTTCATTAGTATATAAATTGTAATAGGATTGCGAAACAGAGGCGAGTAATTTTCTTTTTCCAATTACAATATCCTCATATTTAGCATCGGCCAAAGAGCTTACATAATTTTCCCTTGCCGTAATTGAGCCAAACCAAGGCATCATTTGTTTGGCAGACACTTTGAAACGTTGAGCACCTGTTCTCGTTTCTGGTTCACTTGCAAAATAACCAACGGAAAATTCAGTATTTGGAATCGCGTTTACTTCATTTATTTTTTCAGAAGCAATGCCATATTGCAATTCGAATTTTTGGATTTCAGGACTGTTAACCAATGCTTCTTGAATAAAATCTTCTAATTGCTGTGCATTGACAAATAGACTCATGAAACATGAACTAAGAATCAAGATTCCTTTTATATTCATTTGTTTATTTTTCATTTGCTAATCTTTTAAGTTGATATTCCTTTTTCCAGCTATATAAAACAGGAACAATAAAATAAGATGTAATATCGATGATCATCCCTCCAAAAATTGGAATCGCCATAGGGATCATAATATCACTACCTCTTCCTGTAGATGTTAACACAGGAAGTAATGCTAAGACGGTAGTTACTGTGGTCATTAAACATGGTCTAATTCGTTTTCCAGCTGCTTCTAATGTTGCCAATCTAATTCCTTTTTTATCTGAAGGTGTTTCCCTATCAAAAGTTTGCGTTAAGTAGGTTGCCATCACCACACCATCATCTGTTGCAATTCCGAATAAGGCAATAAAACCTACCCAAACAGCAACACTTAAATTAACAGTCTTCATATTAAAAAGGTCTCTTAAGTTTTCCCCAAAAAGACTAAAATTCAAGAACCAATCTTGACCAAATAACCACATCATAATAAAACCTCCAGCAAACGCTACCGTAATACCAGTAAAAATCATAAGCGATGTTGAAACAGAACGGAATTGGAAATACAGTATTAAAAAAATAATCATTAGTGCTAAAGGGACCACTACGGATAAGGTTTTTTCAGCACGCAATTGATTTTCGTACGTTCCTGTAAACTTGTAACTAATTCCTTCTGGAACGACCAATTCACCTGATGCTATCTTTTGTTTAATAAGTGCTTGTGCACTTTCAACGACATTTATTTCCGCAAAACCATCCATCTTGTCAAATAATACATAACCAACTAAAAAGGTGTCTTCGCTCTTTATGACTTGTGGACCTTGCTCATATCTAATGGTTGCCAATTCGCTTAAAGGTACAGGACTACCTTTTTGAACAGGAATATAAATACTTTTTAAATCCTCAGGATTGCTACGTAACTCTCTTGGATAACGAACGCGAATACCATAACGTTCTCTTCCTTCTACTGTTTGGGTTAAAACAATGCCACCAACAGCTACTTTTAAAATATCTTGTACATCTTGTATTGAAATACCATAACGTGCAATTTTCTCTCTATCAATGTCTATTAGTAAATACGGTTTCCCTACAATTCTATCAGCAAAAACGGCTTCCTGCTTAACACCTTCAGCTTGTTTTAAAATAGTTTCTAATTGAATTCCAAAAGCTTCAATCTGTTTTAAATCTGGCCCTTTTACTTTAATTCCCATGGGTGCACGCATTCCCGTTTGAAGCATTACCAATCGGGTTTCAATGGGTTGTAATTTAGGTGCGGAAGTAACTCCTGGTAATTTGGTGACGCTCACAATCTCTTTCCATATATCGTCAGGCGAATTTATTTCTGGTCGCCAGTTTCTGAAAAACTCTCCGTCATCATCAGGAATGAGTTGAGATTTAGAAACATGAGTTGTCACTTCGAGCAATTCTGATTTTTCATCAGAATTGTATCGAGAAGTTGGTCTCGATACATCACTCGTACCTCGTGAAACTCGACCTGACAATTCTTTTAACCTTTCACTGCCATCCATAGCCAATCGACCATCTTTCAATTTAAAAAATCCTTCATCGTTTACTTTATAGCGTTGACGTTTTCTTTTTTCATTTAATATATATTCAGGTTTATACTGAATCATATTTTCATACATAGATAATGGGGCAGGATCTAGAGCAGATTCTGTTCTACCTGCTTTACCAACTACAGTTTCAATTTCAGGAATACTAGCAACAGCCATATCCAATTGCTGAAGCACACGTTTATTTTCTTCAACTCCGGCATGTGGCATAGAAGTAGGCATTAAAAGAAAGGAGCCTTCATTTAAGGATGGCATAAACTCTTTGCCAGTGTTTTTCATGATATAAAAACCGAAAATTACGAGTGAAGTTGGAATGATTAAAAACAATAATCTATTGTGTAATGCCCAATTTAAAATATGCTTGTAATTTTTTTGAAATAGCAGAAAAGTACCTAACAAACCAAAACATATAATGGCAACAAAAAGGAGGTTTAAAATGATGCTTTTATCAACTCCTAAAGGTCTCCAATACTCAGCTAAAAGAAAGACTATTGCTAATACAGAGATTATAATATTAATAAGGTTTGCTTTTTTATCAGTGAGCTTATTGTTTCCTTTTAAAAACGCAACAATTCCAAAACCAATTAATAAAATACCAATCCAATACCCATAAAATAGCGTTATAATACCCAGAATTATAAGCGAGCTATTTAAAATATAGCTTGTTGTTTTTCTAAGATTCACTTTTTTAAATATGGAGGCAGCAAATGGTGGAATTAAAAATAGTGCGATTACCAGTGCAGCAATTAGTGCAAATGTCTTCGTAAAAGCTAATGGTCTGAATAATTTTCCTTCCGCACCAATCATTGTAAACACAGGTATAAAACTAATAATCGTTGTCATTACTGCGGTTACTATTGCTCCAGAAACTTCTGCTGTAGCATTATAAACGACGGTATTTATGGGTAAACCTTCCGTATCCTCATCCATATGCCTAATGATGTTTTCTGAAAGTATGACACCAACATCTACCATCGTACCAATGGCAATGGCAATTCCTGACAATGCCACAATATTAGCATCAATACCAAAGAATTTCATGGCTACAAATACCATTAAAATAGCGACGGGCAACAATCCAGATATCAGGATAGATGCACGAAGATTGAAAACCATAATAATTATGACCAAAATGGTAATTAGTATTTCTAAAGTAAGAGCTTCGTTAAGAGTTCCCAACGTTTCTTGTATAAGTTCCGTTCTGTCATAAAAAGGGACAATAGTTACTTGTGATGTGCTACCATCGGCCAATACTTTTGAAGGTAACCCAGCACTCAATTCATTTATTTTTTCCTTTACATTATTGATGACTTCCATCGGATTGGCACCATAACGAGCTACTACAACAGCTCCAACTACTTCAGCACCTTCTTTATCTAGTATTCCCCTACGGGCTGCAGGGCCTAAAGACACCTTGCCAATGTCTTTAATTTTGATTGCTGTATAATCTTCGGAGGCGACAACCGCATTTTCTATGTCGGTAATAGATTTTATATAACCCAAGCCACGAACCAAGTATTCAGCTTTGTTTATTTCCAATGTCTGTGCACCAATGTCTTTATTACTTTCTTTAACAGCTTTTACAACTTGATTCAGCCCAATTTTATACTGACGCATCAATTCGGGATTCACATCTATTTGATATTCCTGAACGTATCCACCAATAGAGGCTACTTCTGAAACACCACTTGCAGACGATAGTGCATATTTCACATAATAATCTTGAATACTTCGCAATTCTTGTAAATCCCATCCGCCCGTTACATTTCCGTTTTCATCACGACCTTCTAGCGTGTACCAAAATATTTGTCCTAATCCTGTGGCATCAGGCCCCAAAGCAGGATTAACACCTTCAGGTAGTAAGCCGCTTGGTAATGAGTTGAGTTTTTCGAGAATACGACTGCGACTCCAATAAAACTCTATATCCTCTTCAAAAATGATATAGATGCTTGAAAATCCAAACATTGAGGAACTACGAATAGTTTTTACACCAGGAATTCCTAGAAGTGATGAGGTTAATGGATACGTGATTTGGTCTTCTATATCTTGAGGAGAACGACCATCCCATTTTGTAAAAACAATTTGCTGGTTTTCACCAATATCTGGTATAGCATCAACAGCTACCGGATTACTTGGTAAAAAACCAGTATCCCAATTAAAAGGAGCATTGACTGTACCCCATCCTATAAAAAGGATAAGCATTAATACTGCAACTAGTTTGTTTTCTATTAGAAATTTTATGCTTTTATTTAGCATTGACTTTGATTATTAAACAATTAGAAAATGGTGTTAAGAAAACACCGCATACAAAGAATTATCCTAATGGAAAATATCCATTGGATAAAAAAGTCTATTATTTAAAAATCAAATTATATACGTCTCGTCAAGCTTGTAGATTTGCCTTATGACGGGTGGGGTAGTGTAATCTCTATGTAGCGTTATATTTTCTTCTAATTCTTCAAAAATGTTACTATAAGAATAAACAAATAATGCTACAAAAAATTGTTGGTCGAAAGTTAATGTATCTATAGATATATTTAATTCGACTTGTCCATCAATACTTATTTGTTTATCAGAACAGCAATCTTTTATTGTAATGTTACAATCTTCAGATGAAGGATTTTGCATTTTCATTCCACAATTTTCTGCTTTATGTAAAATTGCAGAATCGACCAGAGAATCGCCACAATAGTGCATATCCACAGTAAAAGACATTGTAGAGAATAGAACTACAATTGCCATTAAAAAGGATGATATTTTGAAAAATAGTTGTTTCATCAGTGCTACAAAGGTATGATAAATAGCATGGTAATAGTTAAATGTTTTGTTAAAAAATGATTATTCTAATCAATCAACGCTTTGCGAGAAACTAAGTATGATTTAGATTGTGTTGGTATTTATTTATAATTTTTTGTACCACTAATACAGGTTTTACTAGACAACATCTATTAATTTCCATATCATAATTACATCGTGACTTATATCTTAATAACGTTTTAAACATAAGAGAGTTGATGAGGGAAATATCACTAAAATAGTACATTTTTGGTTATTTTTTACAGGTGGCTACTTGTTATTTAGTTTTATGAACTATCATCAAAAATAGAGTTATGTTTTGACAATGAATGTTTTATTGTTTTCTAAAAACTATTATTTTAGTATTGATAATACTTGTGTTATCTAGTCACATTACATTTATGAAAGTCGAATTATAGATATATGCTATTGAATTAAATTCAAAACAAATGAAAATTTAGCCATTAATTCTAAACCAATCGTTAATTTTGTAAGTCAGTAAACAAAATTTAAAGCAATTGATTGATGAAACGAGCATGCTAATAGTTTTTAACACCCAAGGGAATTATTTGCGAACAGCATGTGTCCGCTAAAACAATAAACATAAACACATGAAAAAACTGAATGACTTTATTTGGGAGACACATGGTATTCATGCCGGAACCGAGCAAGATCGTGTAAAGCATGGTATTGATAAATTAGAAAAAGTTGTTGATAAAGCAATAGAAGCAAACCATCCAAGTATTACCTTTATAATACACTCTCCTCGCTTAACAAATTTTAGATATATAGCGGAAAGAGAAACAAACGTAAAGTTTATTCGTGGCAATAGATCTTATTTAAATTATCCAAAACGAATTGCAGGTCTTCGTAAAAAGTACGAAGGTAAAATAAATATTAAATACGGTGTTGAGTTAGAATGGATGGGTGCTGATTTAGGATTGCAGTGGAGTCGTTCAAAAATATTTCAGGCAGAAGGTGCTGATTATGTTATTGGCTCAGTTCATTTTGCTCCAGAAGGATTGCCTTATGATGGTTCAAAAGAAGAAGCTCTTCAATTGTTGGAAATGAGAGGAAGTTTGGAGGCCTATTGGGATGGTTATTTTAATGAAACTATTCAAATGATTGAATGTTTTGGTGATATGATTCAAATTGTTGGGCATATAGATTTACCGAAGCTGAATGTTGATATGCCTGAAGCATTATTGAATTTTGAGACGAGTTCACATCCTTTAGCAAATAAAGTCAGAACATTATTAGAGTTGATTGCCGATCGAAATCTTTCAATAGATGTAGATATGGCTGGTAAATTTAAAGGTGTAGGTGTTTATCCGATTCAGAGTATATTAAGAAGAGCAAATGAACTTCAAATTCCGGTTTGTGTTGGAACAGATACGCATCATGTACGTTATTATAGCTTAAATTTTAAAGAGAGTCTAGAGTATATTCAGGAAGCTGGATACGAGAGCTATGTTAGTTATTCTAAATTAATTCCTGAGAATCGAACCATTTATGATAATCACGATTTAAAAGTTAAATATACCGTATTAAATAAAGGTATAGAATTGTTAAATCAACGATTGGATATAGCACATAGAAGAATTATGCCAGATTTTTCTTTTGGGGGCTCATTTTCGGAGTTTTTAGACATCTATAAAAACTCTATTGGAATGGGTGACTATAATGCAATTCGAATCCGTAAATGGGGAAAATCAATAACAGTTACAAATGAAATTCCAATGTCAACTAACGAAACTGTAAATGGATTGTTTTCTGAACATGTAGACAAGCCTGGAGTCATTTCTTCGCTATTTAATACCTTGGCTTCTGAAGGTATAAATGTTGAGACAGCAAGGCTAAAATCTAATAACGATGGTACTGCAGTTGCATTTTTATCGATAAAAGGTTCTAAAGGTGATGTACAAAGTGCTATTGACTTTGTAAATGGTACAAGTGCAAGTGCTGAATTGTTTCATAATTTGACCTATAAGGAGAATGCCCAATTACCCAATTACTACGGAGAAGGTGTTTATTTATTAGAAATGGATGGTGTTAAATTGAATTTGGCATTAAGTGATAAAGTAATACTAACCAAGCATAATAATGCTCCTGGAGTGCTCTTGATATTGCTATCCGCTTTGTCTTCAAAAAATATTAATATTATTGATTTAAGGTTAGGAAAATTGAATAATGTAGGTTATTCTGCTTTGGCGATCGATGGTGACAGTAATGTGATTCGGAATTTATTGGCCAAATTAGGGGATCAATATTATGAAGCAAATTTGATTGAATTTTATAGTATGTAAACTAGACATTATCTTTTTTTTGTGTAAAATCAGTACTTTATTTGCTGATACAATTTTTAATAAGCTCTATAAATATAAGGGTATTATAGGTTGTATAATAAAAGTGAGATACAATTTTAGTTGTTCTTAGTTAAAAATATATTTGTTCTTGATTTAAAAACACAAATAATTTTCTATTGTCTAGAATCATTTGCTAATTTATAGATTTCATCATTTTGTATGGAAATATCTATTGAGGATTGTTTATAGGATTAAAGTTGACACAACTTATCCAACTACAGCCCTATTTTTAATCTTCTATTAAATATTTATTTAGATATATTTTGGAACAACATTTGAACTATATTTGCTTCATTCTAAACAAATTATATCTAAATTATTTACATAATGAATAAACGGTTATTATTTATTTTATTTATTGCAGTATCTATTTTAACTTCGGAGGAAGTTCTAAGTCAGAAAGTACTTACCAACAAAGAAATTAGCGATCAAATTAACTTTTACAAGAGCGACATAAGAGGACCATATAAAAGCATTCGTTGGTTCTGTAATGATGGTAGTACAAGAGACCCAAAAGATCCGTGCCCTGAAAAGATTGGAGGTATACAACATGCCACTTATAAAGATAAAGTTGTTGCTTTAGCTAAAAGTAATCATATTTATATAGGACAAATACTGGCATATACTGATATTGTTGAATTTTGGGATAATAGTCACAATCATTCTAGACTAAAGCAGTATCAAATTGGTAAGTATTTAGCTCGAATTGATAATGGTTGGATCAATCGAAAAGGTCAGTTTTATAGAGGGGCACTTCAAATTGAAGATGAAGCCGCATGGGGAATAGAGTTCTATAAATGGCTACTCGCCAAAAAAGAAGTCATAGAAAAGGATTATTTTTTTGTGATGCAATCACTAAAAGATATTCCTCATAATTCTGACGACAATCTCGCTCAATTAATGCGTTCTCAATCTAAAGTTATCTCTGATCAATATACTCGATTTATGGATTTACGCGTGAAGATTCATAATAACCCTGAAATTGGAGATATTGATAAAGTAAATGAATTTAAAAAAAGTAATTCTAAAAATTTTTCTATTAGTATTAGCAAAAAAATTGATGAGTTAGTGATAACGATGAGTCATTTTTATGAGTTACAAGAATTAAAAAACATAAATCAAATATCTAAGAAAATCACTTCTAGCAGTACTTTAGTAAAAGTGTTAAAGAATTTTAGTACAAAATATTCAAATAATAATCAACCTGATGAATTAGCAAAAGCTAGTGCAGAACTTTTATTACAGATACGAAAAGATATCATTTTTGAAAAAAATAGTCTTGATAAATTAACCATATTAGATATAGCTGCTCAACTAGAATCGCTAATATTTAAGCAATCGGCTCTTTGGAAACCTAAAAATTTAGGAGCACAATTGGAAAAAATTTATACGCTGGGAAAAGCTGCAACTGGCACAGGAGCTATAGAACTATGGGAATGGAATAAAGTTGAATCTATCTTAAAAGTAAGTGAAACCAAGACCTTAACTTTAGAGCAACTTACCGAAAAATTAGAAACAGCTCGCAGTTTGGTAGAATGGAGTGCGGCAAGTGTAAAAGCAATTTATCAAGAAGAAGTTAATATATATAATGCATTTGAACCTTTAGCTTATAGTTTTATTGATGATAGGATAAGAGCGTCCATCGCATTACAATTAGGTAAGACGGTTGGTGAACTAGGTGAATTTTTAGCAAAAGAATCTTCATTAACAAATAAAATCTTAAACTTGGAAAACCAAAGTACATTCAGAGGTTTAAATCCCGGTTATGCTTTTGGAGAATTGGTGGTTGTTAACGGTTCGCCAGATGATATTAAAGTTTCTGGAGATAAGATCTATATTTTTGAACGTGCTCCTGCTGATTTAAAGCCAGTAGCCGGAATTGCCACAGTTTCAGAAGGGAATTTAGTATCGCATGTACAATTATTAGCAAGGAATCTGGGTATTCCTAATGCAGCTCTTTCAGATCAAAATCTAAAAGATTTGATAGCTTATAGTGGCAAAAAAGTTTTCTATGCAGTTTCTAATAGGGGCAATGTGATTTTGAAAACAGAGGCTGAAATGTCTACAGAAGAGAAAGCCTTATTTTCAGTTAAGAAAAGAAGTGAAGATAAAATAGAAGTTCCTATTAAAGAAATTCGTTTAGATCAGAAAAAAATAATCAATTTAAAAAATGTTAATGCCAATGATTCAGGTAAGCTTTGTGGCCCTAAAGCCGCTAATTTAGGTCAATTAAAGGCCCTTTTTCCTGAAAAAGTTGTAGAAGGGTTTGTCATTCCATTCGGAATTTTTAGAGAACATATGAATCAGCATATGCCAGAACAAAGTAAAACGTATTGGCAATTCTTGAGTGAAATGTTTGTGGAAGCTGATAAAAAAAGAAATGCGAATATTTCTGAAGAGGAAGTTGAAAATTATCAATTAAGACAATTGGAGATTTTACGTGCAGCTATTAAAAAGATGCCTTTAAGTGCTGCTTTTACGAGGGATATAGAAGAAGGGTTTAAAGATATTTTAGGCAAATCTATGGGAGAAGTCCCTGTTTTTTTAAGAAGCGACACTAATATGGAAGATCTTAAGGATTTTACTGGTGCAGGTTTAAATCTTACTATCTTCAATGTCTTAGACAAAAATATCATTTTCCAAGGTATAAAAGATGTTTGGGCATCGCCTTATACAGAGAGAAGTTTTAAATGGCGACAAAAATATTTGTTGAACCCTGAAAATGTTTTTCCTTCTATTTTGGTTATTCCTTCTGTAGATGTTGATTATTCAGGTGTTTTGATTACAAAAGGAATCACCTCTGGAATTGATGATGATTTAACAATTGCATTTAGCAGAGGAGCTGGAGGAGCTGTAGACGGTCAGTCGGCTGAATCCTATGTAATAACCGAAACAGGTTATAGGTTGATTTCTCCCGCAAGAGAAGCATATCAAAACACACTACCAAAAGAAGGTGGTACTGGAAAAAAGGTGACTACTTTTGAAAAGTCAATACTCAATGAAAAGAATATTAATGAAATTAGAGATTTTGCTTCAACGATTAGAAAAGTAATCCCAAAAAAAACAAAATCGTCATATAATGGAGCTTATGATGTGGAATTAGGTTTTCAAAATGATAAACTTTGGTTATTTCAAATCCGTCCTTTTGTTGAAAATAAAAGAGCATTAGGTTCAGAATATTTAGATTCTATTACCCCAAAAATAAATAAGAAAAAAGAAATTTCATTAGCAATCCAATTATAAAAAAATGATGAGAAATATTAAATTATTAATCGTAGCATTTGGATTTATGGCATTTACCATACCTAATAACTATCCCATTGATGGCTATCAGAATTCAGGAATTAAGAGGTTAAAAAGGTTGCAATTGTCAATAGCTGGCGATTTGCCTGATGCTGGATTACCGCCAGGTGCCTATAAATCAATCAATGATATTAAATTACATTTAGTTTCAAGAAAAAAAGATGCTACCGAAAGTCTATTGGTAGTAGATAAATTACTACAAAAAAAAATTGACGCTATTTTCCCAAGATTAGATAAGAGTTATTCTATCACTGTTCTTGATATCACTGACCCTAAGAGTATCCGTTACGCTCAACAAAATGAAACCAGAGGTTATCAACCGGGCAGTGTTGGTAAACTTGCAGTAATTACAGGATTGTTTTATCAATTAGCCAAAATATATCCAGATTCATATGAAAAAAGAACTAATTTATTGAAAACAAAATCCGTTAAAGCTGGTCAATGGGCATTAACTGATGAGCATACAGTACCTATATTTAATATTGAAACCAACAAATTAGTTAAAAGACAAGTAATTGCTAGTGATGTGTTTACATTATTTGAATGGGCAGACCATGCCTTGTCAGTAAGTAATAATGGAGCTGCAAGCGTTGTTTGGCGTGAAGTTTTATTAATGGCAGCTTTTGGTGACAAGTATCCCGCTTTGACAGAAGATGAAGCTGCGAATTATTTTAAAAACACACCAAAAAATGATATCACTAATTTAGGAAATGATGTGGTAAATTTACCATTGAGGGAATTAGGAATTACTTTTGATGAATGGCGATTAGGAACTTTTTTTACTAGAGGAGCCAATCAATATGTTGGTGCCAAAGATGGCAGTATAGGTTCACCTTTAGGTCTCATGAAATGGATGTTACAATTAGAACAAGGGAAAGTAATTGACGAAAAATCGAGCTTAGAGATTAAAAGATTGATGTACATGACCGACAGGAGAATACGTTATGCACAAGCACCGCAATTGCGTGAAGCGGCAGTGTATTTTAAATCGGGGAGTCTTTATAAGTGCGATAGATCTAAAGGAGAAGCTTGTGGTAAATATAAAGGTAATATTCAAAATTTTATGAATTCAGTAGCCATTGTTGAACATCCTGATGGAACTACTTATATGGTATGTCTGATGACCAACGTATTGAGAAAAAACTCTGCGAGTGACCATATGTTTTTGGCGGGAAGTGTTGATAAAGCAATTAAAGAAAAATCCTAATTGAAATTTTTTAGCATTTGAGATGCCATTTTATTTAATTTCTCATTTGAATCTATAGTTGCCATTTTAATTAAAGGTATAAATTTACGGTCTTTAGATTTTTCGATTAGATATAATACGGCAAACTTAAGTTTTATGTCTTTTCTGCTTAGTAAAATTTTATAGCACTCGGTTTCGCTATATATTTTTAAATGAAGTTTTTTGATTTTATCTTCTGAAAACGAATCAACCAGAACCGATTCAGCAATTGGAATAAGTTCTTTTTTTAGTTGAATGTCAAGTATATTATCTAAAAACTCAATGGCATGAATACGTTGTTCTTCCTTTCCGTTTAAAATGATATCTAATAAGGGCTCAATATCGTTTGGAGGATATGTTATACCTAAGAATTTAAAAATTCGCTCTAATTGTCTATCAAGACGATGCTCTAGTAAAGATATTAATCCTTTTCTTGCTTCTTGTTCTTCTATATTTTGATGTTTTTCCTCTTTCTTTTTAAATTGTATTATAACCTGCGAATAAACGGCAGATAGTGTATTTTGATATAATTGACATTCATCCAGAATTTTATCAATTACCAATCTATCTTTTATAAGTAAGTTACCATATCTCCATTTCAATCTTTTAACGGCTTCTATTGCCA
Source organism: Aureibaculum luteum (assembly GCF_003449015.1). Classification (GTDB taxonomy): domain Bacteria; phylum Bacteroidota; class Bacteroidia; order Flavobacteriales; family Flavobacteriaceae; genus Aureibaculum; species Aureibaculum luteum. The sequence continues at coordinate 168,765 of NZ_QRGD01000008.1, forward strand.
ACACTTTTAAAGCATGTTCAGTATCTTCAGTTAGTTTAATTAGTGTATTAATCGCTTTTTGAGATGCAAATTTTTCAATAACCAGAATGGTGTATTTTGTATTTTCTGAATCATTTTTTTCACTTTTAATCTTTTCAAACAGTATATCTATAATCGATTCTCCATAATTATATAAAGCTTCAATAGCTACTTTCCTTGTTTCTCTAATCGATAAATGAGATATAATAGGATCAATAAATTGAGCATCTAGCGTTTTAGAAGCACTTATAATTGCCGTTTCTAAGATTTCATTATCTTTTGAAACTAAGTAGTCGGAAATAATTGAATAGAAATTAGCCATTCTTGCATCGCCAATAGCTTCTAAAATGGCTAACAATTTATTTGTTTTTTCTGTTTTATTAGTGAATATTCTATACTGTTCTAATGCCTTTTGTAGTCTAATTTCTAAAGAAAATTTATTCTGTAAAGTTTTATTATTTCGCAGCTCTTGAGCGAGACCCACCAAGGCCGCATTTGAAATTGTATTATCACTACTATTTAAATATTTATTAAATAATTCTATAATATTAGCATCATTACTTTTAAGCAAATATCTAAATGCTGAAGTTGTAACGTGTTGGTCTTTATCATTAATCATCAATTCAATTTTTGACCTGAGATTTTTTCTCCTCAAAAAATACAGATTCTCAATAGCTAAAGCTCTAATTTTTGGCGATTCATTATTTAAAAGTGACTCTATTGAAGGTGAAAATCGTTCGTCCTTGACCTCTAATGTTTTTTGAAGCATATGTATAATTTGTCCTTCGGTGCCTACAGTTAAAACTCTAATTACGGTATCAACTATTGAAGTTACTTTTATTTCTTCTTTAGCTGATTTTTCTTTTTTTACAGCTGTACTTTCAAATAATTTCTTAAATGAAACGATGTATTCTTTTCGTAAATTATATATAAAATAAAGCCAAATAATTATTAATGTAATTATAATTAAACTGACATTAGTTGAAGAAATTTTGAGACCATTTATAAAAAATATTAATGTTAAACCTGCTAATCCTGTGGCAATGCTATCGACTACTACATCAGTAAAAGTTTTAGTCTTCTTTTTAATATCAATTGGTATGGGTATAGAAAGTAACTCTGTGGCCGCTTTATTAACTGATTGTTTAAGGCTACCTTCAATTACTTTAATTAATACAATTACCCATAATTGTGGAATGAACAATAAAATAAACGAACCTACTAAAATGCCAGAAGGCAGCCATAATAAGGAATTACCAACTCCAAAAACACCTACCAGTCTTTTGGTAGCAAATAACTGAATTACTAATGATATTACACTTAATGTAGAAAACCAAAAGCCAAAAAATGAGGTTAAATCTTCTTGATTTTCGATTAACCTAGAAGCATAATCGCTGTATTGATAATCAACTAATTTTGCTACAAATACACTAATACCTATTACAATGGCAATAAGACTTAATAATTTTGATTGTTTAATTAGTTTTAAAGGAGACTTTTCTTTAAAATCTGATCGAATAGAAATTTGAAAATTATTTAGTTTTTCAATTTCATTTTTCCAAATATATTTCGTTATTGGAATGCAAAAAATGAGCAATAAAGCGGCCACAAACAGTAAACTTTCGGTGTTAATAATATTAGTTAACACTGAAGTAAGATATCCTCCAAAAATACCACCGGCTATGGCTCCTGCCCCAATAAAACCAAAGACCCGTTTTGCCTCTCTCACATTATATACTAAATTGGCTAGAATCCAAAACTGAGAGGCTGTTAAGAGCCCGAAAATGGCTACCCATACATAAGGTATGTATAATAAAATACCATGATTAGTCTTAAAATTAAAGATAACACCAAAAATAATGAGTGAAATAACTGAACCTATTATTGTACTTTGAATAATCGTATTGAGGGCATATTTTTCTAAAGCCTTATTGTAAAAAAAGGAGCCAATCATGGCAACAATTGCAGTTAGAACATATCCCAATGGAAGAGCACTACTCGTTAGTTCTGAGAGAAAAATTGAATTAATTGTTGGTTTGACAATAAGTAATGCCGTAATAATTAAGAATATATTAAGTTGCAATAATAAGGTCTTATGCAACTCACTTTCTTTAATATCAAAAACCCTTGTTATGTATAATTTTAGAGATTTACTCATTAAACTTAATTCAACTCTATTTGGATTTTACTGAATATTTAATACTTCTTCTATAGGTTCAACCAGTTTTCTAATGATTTGTTCACCATTAGCATCATCAATCAAGGCAACCAAAATATAGCGTCTACTCGGTTGGCCCCAAACCAAAATAGAATCTGAGTGATAGGTTCTCCATGAACCAGATTTACGAAATAAACGAGCATTCGGAGCAATTTTATCTAATGTATTGACAAATTTATGATGTAATGCTGGCTCCTCCATAATATCAAGCATTTGTTTTGATCTTGCTTCACTAACTAATTTACCTTGAGCTAATAAATAATAATATCTACAGACTTGTGTAACACTTGCGGCATGACTTAAGTTTTTTAATGGATCTCTATTGGTTTTTCCACTTCCAGAAGCATAACGCTTTCCTACCCAAAGTCCACCTCCGTATTCTTTGTCATATAAATCGTAACGGTCACTTGTAAGTACTTCTTCAATTTTTTTAAACCCAAGTCGATCTATCATTCTGGTCGTAGCCTGATTATTGGAATTACTTATCATTAATTTCATATCTTTTTTAATCTCAGGAGTTTCTAATAATTCCCCTGAATCAAAAGCATCCATGGCTGCCAATAATACAGCAATTTTTGGTAAACTTGCCGCATACATCATATTATTACCGTTAATTCTAGCAAATTTTATATGGTCGACATCACTTAAATCTACAACTCCAACTGCCATTTTGTTTTGATCAATAAGAGTTTTCCATTGTTTATTGGAATTAATAGTTTTTTCCAATTTCAATTGTAAGGTAGAATCAATCAATTGGCGTAATGGAATTTGAGTATTTTTAACTTTAAAAGGAAGTTGCTGACCGTAAATAGTAACGTAACCAAAAGTAAAAACAACTAAATATATTAAAAAATTTCTTTTCATTTTATAGGTATTAATAATCTGCAATATTAGTTATAATAATGACACATTTTAACATTGCAAAATGTTTTGAATGATATTTAACAAATAATTAATTATCAGTAGTATAGCAATATATTGTTAGACTTAAAAAAAGTTGATTAGTGCCCAAAATTGAGCAACACGATAGATTGTGAATTGCATGATTTTAATTATCAAGGACCAGATGAAGTGTTAAATTCGTAAGTTAATTTTCTTTTGATGTTTGAATAAGGTGCTGTTTCGTTAGCTTTTTATCATTATTTCAAATGAAAAGTATTGTATCTTATAAAATTTTCTAAATAGGACTAGTAAAACATTTATGTTTGGATGAAGTAATTTTATAAAGACTTTCTAAAAAATTATTTTTAATTATATATAATTATTTTCCAATACAAAATATTTCAACCCTTATGAACACTGGGTTTACCGCTGCTTGTGGTGTAAATATGATGTAAACCTTTGTTTTCTGTTGTTAGATTATAGGTTACTATTATGTTAATAAGTACCAATACGGCAAATCTAAAACAATTTTATAATGATCTCATATTTATATGTAAATACATATAAATTAGATTATATTATTATAATTATATCTAATTACATATAATTTTTGTATATTTACTTCGTTTATATTTAAAAGCATATAATGAAAGAGCTAGCAAGTTTTGTTAAAGAACGAAGAAAATCTGTAAACCTTACACAAGAAGAATTTGCTGAACGTGCAGGTGTTGCTTTAACAGTAGTAAGAAAAATTGAGCAAGGTAAGACCAATCTAAATATGGAAAAGGTTAATCTTGTCTTACGAATGTTTGGGCATCAATTAGCAGCTGTTGATAGACGAGAATTAGACGAATCAGATAATCGAGAGTAATGAGAAGAGCCAATATATTTTATAAGGATGTTCTGGCAGGTGTTTTAACAGAAACAGATGAAGGCGAGTGTATATTTCAGTATACCGATGATTACGTAATAAATCATCCAGAACAATTCATTACGTTTACTATGCCTGTAACAAAAGAACCCCATGTAAGTAACCGACTTTTCTCTTTTTTTGAAGGGCTAATTCCCGAAGGATGGTTATTAGATATAGCCTCCAAAAACTGGAAAATAAATAAGAATGACAGAATGGGCTTACTTTTGGCCTGTTGTCAAAATTGTATAGGAGCAGTAAGTGTCGTACCCATAATAGAAAAAGATGAGGAATAAGTGTTTATATTGTTACAAACGATTAAAAAATGAAGTAGATTTTCATGAAAAATGTAGCTTAACTTTTTTTGGTCAAAAAGAAGCTCCTGCACTACCTTACAATTTTGATCAAATGGCAGAGTTGGCTAAAAATGTAGTTGAAAGGAGTATCACAGTTCCAGGGGTTCAGCCCAAATTATCTATGTCTTTAATAGATGAAACCAATGAGCTTGCTCATAGTAGATTAACCATAGTTGGGGCTTTAGGTGGTAATTATATTTTTAAACCACCATCAAATGATTATTCAGAAATGCCCGCCAATGAACATCTCACCATGCGTATAGCGGAATCCTTCGGAATACAAACAGTACCATCTTCTTTAATCCGTTTACAATCGGGCGAATTATCCTATATAACCAAACGGATTGACAGAAGAGAAGGTGGAGAAAAGAAACACATGCTGGACATGTTTCAAATAACAGAAGCCTTTGATAAATACAAAAGTTCTTCAGAAAAAATAGGTAAGGCACTTGGCAATTATTCTAGTAATACCTTATTAGATAAATTGTTCTTTTTTGAGCTGACATTATTCAGTTTTCTTACTGGTAATAATGATATGCATTTGAAGAATTTCTCGATGATAGAAACTGATATTGGATGGTCATTGGCTCCAGCTTATGATTTGTTGAATGCAACTATTGTAAATCCTGAGGATAAAGAAGAAATGGCTTTAACGCTGAATGGTAGGAAGAATAAATTGGAAAAAATAGATTTTAAGGCTTTGGGGGATAATTTAAATCTCACTTCAAAACAGATAGAAGGTGTATTTGGAAGATTTTATAAATTAAAATCAGAAGGTTTAAAATGGATTAAAAATTCTTTTCTATCTGAAAATATGAAAACGCTTTACAAAGAGACAATGGAGGTGAGATATGCTAAGATATTTTGATTGAGAAATCGAACGTCAACTAATTTTTTGTGTAAATTTATACAGTATTCGTAAAAATAAAATTATTGACTACTTCCCCGACACAATACCTTGAAAGCCCTGTAAATACTGGTGTATTTGGGGTTGAGGTGTAAAAAAGATATACCTTTTTGATTTCTTTTATTATGCATTGTTTTTTATTAACTAAATTTTGATTTGAGTCAAGTGCTAAAAATATTAATTAAAAGTCTTGTTTTTAATCATGACTTCTTGTTGTAAAATTGTTAGATAGAAATGTATTAAGATTATCTAATCTTAAAAGATTAAATTTCTAATTCTAATTCTAATTCCAATTTCTTGGCAATCCAAAATGATAAACAATTAGTTCTCTGTTTGACACTTGAAATTATTCCCAATTCTAATGGGATTGGTTATTTTTAGATATTTCTTAAGGGTGTAAATTATAAGGCAATCAAAGACTTTGCATTTCTTCTAAAATACGAAAAATTATACGTAAATAATACAACGCTTAAATTTTTAAGGGATTTTAAGAAGGTTATGCGTAATGCACTGGTGCATAATTAGTATAATATATATCATCAACTTGTTCCGTAAAATGGCTGTTTATATAAACTAGAATGAACGGCCTTGGAGATCTATAGTACCAGTTCTATTTGTAGTTCTTTTTAGTCGTAATTTTAACTTATTTTATGAAACTATATTTACAGCATTTGGTATTCAATAATTATTGACTGGCACCAAAATATTGGAAGAGGTCAATAAAGATTATATTGCATAAATTGAAATAAACTATAAACTATAGAATATGACATACCACCAGCAAGCGGTCAATGAGAATTTGAAACCGTACATTAGATGTTTTTGGTGGCTAGATAACGATTCATTAAAAAACATTGATTACACAATTTTGCCTGACGGTTTTTTTGATACTATCGTTCGTTTTGATAATTACAAATACCAAAGCACCGTTTTAACTGGAACCTATACAAAAGAGATTGATGTTGTTATCCCAACAAATCATCAACTTTTCGGAATTCAATTCAAGTTACAAGCTGCTGAATATATATTCGGTGAAAGTATTGCTCCATTGTTAAACTCCGAAAAAAAATTGCCCAATGATTTTTGGAATCTAAATGAATTAGACTTTTTCGAAAACGTAGATACGATTGATAAAATAAGTTCAATAATAAGTCAGGAAGTCAATAAACAAGATAATCAAGACAATCGAAAACTTAATCTTTTCAGATTATTAAGTCATACTAAGGGCAATCACAGCGTGAGTTATTATGCTGATAAAGTATTTTGGTCTAGCAGGCAAATAAACAGATATTTTACTCAAATGTTCGGTCTCTCACTAAAAAGCTATTGTAATATATTACGATGTTCAGCGGCATACAAAGACATTAAAAAAGGAGATTTATTATCAAACCAAAACTATTATGATAGGTCCCATTTTAATAAAGAAATAAAAAAGTATACCAACCACACTCCAAAAAACCTATCTACCAACGAAAACGACCGATTTTTACAAATTTCTATCATTCCTAAGAAGTAACTTTGTCGTATTACAAACCATAATAAACTGGGAATGGACAAAGAAGTGGTTGCGTGGAAGAACAAAGGTCGAATAGTAAATGTAAACGGTCATCAAGTATTTTATATAAAAGAAGGTAGTGGCCCAAACCTTTTAATTCTACATGGGTATCCTTTCAACACCTTTGAATGGAAATCTGTTTGGGATGATCTAGTAAAAAAATACACCGTTTTTACTTTTGATTATTTGGGTATGGGATTTTCAGATAAACCTAAAGATCATGACTACAGCTTTCATGAACATTGTGAAATAGTCAATTCTTTAATCGGATTTTGGGGCATTAAGCAAACTCATGTTCTGTCACATGATTTAGGAGTCAGTATTGCACAAGAATTATTAGCTAGGGATATAGATTCAAAGAACTGCTTTAAAATACAATCATTAGTATTTATGAACGGAGGTTTGTTTATGGATAGTTACAAACCTAGGATGATACAACGATTGCTTTCACAATCTCCCAAGCCTATTGGGAAATTATTGAGCAAATTGCTATCTAAAGAGAAATTAGAAAAATCGATACGACCAATTTTTGGTCCAAACACCCAACCTACCGACCAACTCATTAATCAATTCTGGGATATTTTAAATTATAATGAAGGCAAGTCTATCGCATATTTGATTGGGAGGTTAGTTTTTGAAAAATTAAACCATCAAGAAAAATGGATAAGTGCAATGCAAAATACAAAAATTCCCATGTGCTTTATCAATGGACCATTTGATCCTAATTCTGGTATTCATATGGCCAATCGATATAAAGAACTAATTCCAAACCCTAATGTAAAGTTACTTACACAAAATATTGGACATTGGCCACAAATTGAAGACCCAACTGGCGTTTTGTCTTTTTATCAAGAATTCAGAAACGAAATTCATGAAAATTCTTAATAGCAACTTTATTGATAAAAAAGGTTTTCTCAAACTTAAGAAAGCTTGAAATAAATTACGCCATATAACATCAGTAGTGTTTAATCTAAAAAACAAATAATAATGATAAAAAAAACAGCAATACTATTTAGTGTATTTCTATATGCAATTGTAGTCCCTTTTCTGGACATCAGTGATACGCATATTTGGAATCCAGATTGGACACCTCATGTTCGAATCCATGAAGTCTGGCAATTGATTACAAACTCAAGTATTGGAGCCTTATGCTTGTGGTTAGTTTGGTATAAGAAAGAGGTTAAATTAAGTGCTTTATTAAGCCTTATAGTTACCGGAGGGTTTTTATTAGCATTCCTATTAAAAGATGGTTATGGTGGTTCTATGAAATATTTAGATGGAAGTGAAAAGACTATATTAGGAATTAATATTGGAGTTTTAGGCTTTGGAATAGCTTTCTTATTTTTAATTCTATCACTTGTGTTAACAAAAACTAAAAAAGACTAAACATAACGGATAAAATATTTTTTTGAACTGCCTTTCGATCGAAAGGTTTGTTTTAGACAATCTCACCTACCAAAAACAACACAAATACATTCACTTAAGTTAATAAGAAATACATTAAATGTAGCTAGGTTTGAAATTCATATACGAAGTGCATTTTACTAAAAATTAAATAGCTATAAAAATAGTCGAATAAAAAAACTCCTTACATACTAACGTTTACATTGCGTATTCATGTTAATGTATATACCAAAACATTTTAAAATTTTAAGCAATGAGAAACTACAACTTAGTATTTTTGTACTTGTTTTTGCAATGGTTTTAAGCGCTTGCAATACAAAAAAATCAGAAAGCAAAAGACAATGAATCACCAATTACAAAAGAAATCTATTTTGGACAAAAACCACCAGGTTTAATTCCAGAAGTTTTCGCTCCTGGAATTGTCTCCATCAATGGAAGGAATGCACATAGTATTTCAGTTTCTCCTGATTTAGACGAAGTATATTTTTCAGCACATATAAAAGATGAAGAATCATCATCTATCTATTTCTCAAAACTCGAAGACAAAAAATGGACAAATCCTAGAAAAGCAAATTTTACAAAAGGGAAAAAAGAAGCCGAAGTGTATCCATTTGTCAGTTTTAGCGATGACAAGATTTATTTTACGGCCGATACCTCAGATAATACAGATACTAAAATTTGGTATGTAAACCGTTTGATGGATTCCTGGAGTGATGCAATTCTGCTTGATTCACCTATAAATGATGATCAAGTGTTTTATTTGAATCAAGCTAAAAATGGAGATCTTTTTTATACCAATGTGTCAAATATAAAAATGAATCATGCACCCAGCATAAACGGGGAATATCCCGATGTAAAGGAAATTAAAATTGAATTTGGTCATCACGGGTTTATTTCTCCATCTCAAGAGTATTTGCTGGTACAGAATCAAAACAACGAGAATGAAAAAAGAAATGATGCAGATATTTATGTCTGCTTTAAAGAAAAAGACGGGACATGGACAAATCCAATCAGCTTTGGAAATGAAGTAAATTCTAATTTTAACGAAAGGTGTCCAAGTATCACGCCAGATGGTGAATATTTATTTTTTAGTAGATCTAACGAAGCGGGTGAATTATCAAATTTCTATTGGGTAAGCACAGAAATTATTGATAAATTAAGACCAGTTAATTTTTAACAAGTAACAATAAATTTAGCACACAGAATTTTGCTACTAATCTAAAATACGTTTGATAACAAAGTGTGTATTTAAATACTGGTTCTAGGCGTCTTCGGAAAATTCCACGGATTTTCCTTAGGTTCGTTTTCTTTTATTAACTTAGTTCTTACTAATATAACGGGCCATATAAACACGATGGCTATAATTGAAAAAAATACGATTGAGAAAATTTCTATCAAATATTTATAAAGTAAATAATGATCTTCTAGATGAGTATATTTCATATTGGTCCGAATACAAGATACCAAAAAAAACAATTATTACTGAATCAGGGAAAACTGAACGCTATATATATTTTGTGAAAGAAGGTATTCAAAAATCATATTATTTAAATGATGGAAAACAACATATAATGTTCTTTGCTTATAATCCTTCATTTAGCGGTGTTATGGAATCTTTCCTTACGCAAACACCTTCAAAATATTACCTTGAAACAATTACCGACAGTAAATTATTACGTTTATCATATGAAAAACATATACAATTAATAAAAGAAAATAGAGAACTTGAAACGCTATTTAGAAAAATAACAGAACAATTTTTATTAGGTATTATAGAGAGGCATCATCAACTGATGGCTTTCAATACAGAAACTCGTTTTAAATATTTTATCCAGAGAAGCCCACACTTGTTAAATATGGTTTCTCAAAAAGATATTGCTTCTTATTTACGAATTGACGCTACTAACTTCAGCAAATTAATCAATACAGTTAAAGTTTAATAATCTTGGTTTTTACCAAGATTAGAATCCTATAGATTTCAGAAATTTGTCTCATTCTAAATTAAAAAGATAATTATGAGATTAATGAAATATGCATTTATAATCGGAATTACAATATGTTCAATTAATGGCTATGCACAACAAAATCAAAGTAACACTATGACAAATCAAGAAATTGTAAAAAAATTTTTAAACGGATTTAATAATCCTGCACAGATTCAAGAATCTTTGGATTTACTAACAGATGATTATAAATTTAAAAATCCTATGGTAGAACTAAATTCTAAAACTGAATTTATTGAATTAGCAAAACAAATTGGAGCCGTTATTACAGGGATAGAGATTATTAATATTGCTGAAAATGGAAATTGGATAGCCGTTTTCTATGATTTTAAATCATCTATTGAAGGTCTAGAATCAAACACAGCGACGGAATGGTTTAGGGTTGAAGATGGTTTCATAAAAGAATCAAAGTTGATATACGACACTTCGGAATGGAGAAAGTTTTATGAAAAAATGAAGAAGTAGACAGGCGAGTAGGTAAAGGGGGATTTCACCCCTAAACCTCTCACAGTACATACGTGATGCCTCTAACTTATCAAGCCTGACGACTATAGGGCTGTTCTAAGCCAAAAAACCATATTGCCAATGTTCTAATAGGTTGGAAAAAGACCATTATTAGCAAAATTTAATAGTCCAAAACCAAAACACTAGAAATCTTTCAAGAACTCAATAACATCATCCTTATAACTTGCACCAATAGGTATTTCTCTTTCACCGATTTCAACATCTACTTTAGTAAACGCTGTAACTTTATTTGTATTCACAATAAATGAGCGATGAATTCTTAAAAATTCTTTAGGTAATTTATGTTTAAAATTACTAATTGAATCCTTAGTAATAACACTTGAATCATTTAAATATACTTTAACGTAATCTTTTAAACTTTCTACATAAAGTATTTCTTCGAAGTTTAGCTTAATAAATTTTTTATTAGAATTCACATACAAATAATCATGAACTTCAACTTCTTTTATTATAGATTCCGAAACTGTCATATTTACAAGATTCTTATATTTATTTAGAGCTTTTAAAAAACGAGGAAACGATATAGGTTTTAACAAATAATCAACAACATCCAACTCATAACTCTCAGTAGCATAATTCCTGTACGCCGTCGTAAAAATAACTTTTGGCGGATTCTGCAAAGTTTTTAAAAAGTCTATTCCAGATAACAAAGGCATTTCTATATCTAAAAAAATAAGATCTATTTTAGTCGATTTTATCATGTCAAAAGCTGCTACTGGATTTTGAAAAGTCGCTACAATTTCAACACCAGGAATTTTATCCAAATGTTTTTGTATCACCTGGAGAGCTAAAGGTTCATCATCTATAACTAAACATCTTATTTCCATATTTTTATTTTAAATCCAAATATAATTTCACTAGATAACTATCCAAAGAATCTTTTACTTCTAATTGATTCTTCTCTGGATAATTTAGTTCTAATTGTCTTTTAAGATTAACAGTTCCAATACCGGATTTATTAGGGTCAATAGCATGTGCGTGAATCTTTGGTTTACTATTATAGACTTCAAAATTGAGTGCATTACTTACAACAGATAATTTTATATATATTTTCGCAGAATCAGGATTTCCACTTGATCCATGTTTAAATGCATTTTCAATAATTGGCAATAACACCAAGGGTGCAATTTTTGTATTCGAATTATCCACATGATGCTCAAAAACTAAATCTAGTTTATCACCATAACGCAATGATTCTAAATCGATAAATCCTTGTATCAATTTTATTTCACGATTAATTGATATAGTAGGCTCATCACTTTGATACAAAATGAAGTCCAATAAAGCGGATAATTTTAACACAATTTCTGGTGCCAAATCGGATTTGATTAGGGTTAAAGCGTATAGATTATTGAGTGTGTTAAATAAGAAATGGGGTTGAATCTGTGCTTTCAAAAATTTAAGTTCATTTGTTGCTTTTTCTTTTTTCAAAATCTCTATTTGATGTTTTACCTCAAATCTATTTTTTATCATTTTAACTATAAACATGATAAATGCATAAATATAAACTGAAGGAAAATAGATAGAAAATAAATATTTAGTATCTGATAAAATCTCTCTTAGAGATTCCTGTACGAAATCCTCTCTAACAAATGGCTCTGCCACATAGACAATACCCATTCTTCCTAAAGCAGAAAAGATAAATACACAAAAAATTAAAGATAAGAAAAATAACAAATATCTCTTCTTTAGAAGCAATTTCGGTATTTGATAATAATTTAAAATATAAGCTGCCATTATTTGAGCTGGCAGCATTGAAAGATAAATAATCGCGTATGTATTAAGTGAGCCTGGTCCAGAACTTTTTGCTATTGTAATGAAAATAAATAAAAGTGAAACCCAAAATAATAAATGATTAATTGTTCTATTCCGAATGATTTCATCAATAATTGATTTATTACTTTTCATAGAACACAAAGATATAGAATAAAATCAGGGAAACTCTTTAAATAGACCAACACACGATAGCAACATACAGAATAGGATTCACTTCTGATTGATTTTATTTTTATAAGTAATATTATGTCCGTCATTTGATATCTTAAGTTCGTCTACTTTATAAAAACAGTATATATCTATCTGATACTTTTGACTTGAATTTAAATTGAAACCTTCCCCACACAATAGATTCAGATTTATGTTTGTAAGAATGACATAGAATAAAATAAATGTATCATGAAAAAAATAATAAAAATTTCAGTTCCCGTAGTTATAATACTCGTATTATGCTACCACTTATTTAAACCTATTATCATTCATAATTTTGGAAAAGAAAAGCTAGAGGGTTTTAAGCACTTACAACTAAATATAAATCACAGTAATCAAATTAAAAAACAAGCTGACAGTTTATTATTATCAGAATTCAATAAACTTAAAACACCTGCTTTATCAGCTTCCATTGGATTAAATAATACTAATATCTGGTCTAATACCATTGGATATGCCGATGTTCAAAATAAAATTATTGCAGATTCACTTACTATATTCAGAATTGGCAGTACATCAAAGGCTTTAACATCTGTTGGTTTAGGCATTTTAATTCAGAATAAAAAACTTGAGACTCAGTCTTTAGTTGGAGACTACGTACCATATGCAAGTAATAAATTATCTAAATTAACATTACAGCAAATAGCTTCACATACATCAGGAATCAGAAATTATGGAACTTGCTATTGTTTTCCTATTTGGGAATATTACGATAATCATGAATATACTTCAATTGAGGAAAGTGTGGCCGTTTTTAACAATGACGATTTGCTTTTTGAACCCAGTTCAAGCTTTAGCTACAGCTCATACAACTATACATTGTTGAGTGCAATGATGGAAACGGCTTCAGAAAAAAAGTTTTTACCCTTTATGCAAGAGAACGTATTTCAACCTTTACAAATGACTCAGACCAAAGCTGACAGAAAGAATAATAACAGGAAGGATGTAGCAAAGTTTTACGAGATAGAAAATGGAGAAATTAAAGAATCTTACGAGGTTAACAATAGTGTAAAATGGGCCGGAGGTGGATTTCTTTCAACGACAAACGATTTAGTAAAATTGGGGAATGCTGTTCTTAATTATAGAGTACTAGACTCATTAACTACCGTAAAATTGTTTGAGCCAGTAAGACTTCGTTCTGGTCAAATAAATGGTGATAATTATGGTATGGGCTGGAGAAACGATATGAAAAAAAACATCCATAAAGATGGACACGATGTGAACATTATTCATCACGGAGGAGTAGCAATGGGTTCAACAGCAATGTTGATTTTGGTGCCAGAATATAATTTAACAGTGGCTGTAACAATGAACAGAAATGCATCATCAAAAGAAACAAAAAACCTATTCTTTAGTCTACCTCATAAACTAGCTAGCTTATTTTTCAATTCAAATTAATAAATTAAAAGGAAATCGTAAATAATTAAAAGAAGCATGAAAAAATATCTAAAATTTAAATTACTTAAAATAATCGTTCATCAAGCCCTAAAGGGCACAATTTTGACAGTGAAAATTGGACAAACTTAAGTTCGGGAAAACGACTAGAAATATGCGGATATAAATAATTAATACCGATTGTTTCTGAAAAACCTCTAGTTCAACGAAAACGTCCGATTTTTACAAATTTCTAACATGCCTAATAAGTAACTTTGTTCTTGTTATTCTCCATTCTATAGGTTTAAATAAACCCGAAGTTTAAAAGAGTAATAAGATTTTAAAGCATAGTACTAACGTAATTCTATTATGAGAAATAACGTAAATTACTTTGGATTTAAATTTTAAAAAAACCATTCATCTTTTTTCTTTTCAAAGACTATTGTGAGTGGTAAAAGGATATAAATATTTATTTAAATGATAGACATAGGACGGAACTAATTGATTTAAAAAAATGTAACATTTTGATATTTCATGTATCTAAAAGGAAAAAATGTTTAAAACACTTTGCACATCAAAAAATGAAAAATCACCTTACATTTTACTATTCATTTGAGGAACCTACATTCACTTAAGTTAATAAGAGATAAATTAATAGCACCTAAGTTTACAGCGTAATTACGCTGTGCATTTTATTTAAAAATTAAATAATCAAAATTCCCACAAAAAATTAGACAAATGAAAAAAACGTTTTACATTCTACTATTTACTTTGAGTGTCTCTGTTAATGTATTTAGCCAGGAAACATTATTAAGTCCAATAAATAATCCAGCTATCAATAAACTAATTAAGTCCGAAACATCACAGATGGATTGGTTTATGTTTCAAGATACACTTAAAGTACAAATTGGAAAAGTACATACAGAAATCCAGAAGAAAAAAAAGAATATATATATTATAACAACAGTTGATATGGCACAGTCACCTACAAAATGGATTGACAGTACGATTGTAGGAACACTCAACTTTGAGCCTAAATATCACTCCTCATACAATCAGCAAAGAGATATGGTATTAGAATTCGGAGAAAAAATTACTGGCTATTACTTGGATAAAAAAACAGAAACCAAAACCGAAATTTCTGAAGAAGTGGAGACCTCTTTTTTTGATAGTAATTTTTATCCTCAATTAATAAGATTTCTTCCATTAATGAATGGATACTCAAAGACCATTTCAATTTTTGACTATAATCCTACAGCCGAAATAGGAGTAATTACTGCAACCATTAAAAATGCAGAAGAAATAACTATTAATTTTAATGGGAAGGAGAGATCTGTTTGGAAAGTAGAAACTACAGATGATATTTCAAATAATACTGCTGTAAGCACCTATTATATAGACACATCAACAAGAAAAATACTGAAACAAGAAATTGACTTTGGAGGTAGAAAGATGCTAATGGAATTGGTGGAATAATGAACAAAAATTAAACTAAGCAATGAAAAAAAACATAATGAAAAATTCAACTTTTTTCTTCACGCTCTTATTATTAACCACTTCAATTTGTTCAAGTCAGAGTTTAGAATATCAAAAAAAGAAAACGAAAAAAACTAAAAAGAGTTCTGTATTTACAAAAATAATTAATGGAGATATTAAGGCTACCATTGTGTATGAAGATGATGATATTATTGCCTTTGTTCCTCTTCGACTTCAAGCACCAGTGCATTTATTAATTGTTCCTAAAAAGGAAATTCACACAATTAATGAAGTATCCGAAGAAGACACGCTACTATTAGGCAAACTATTTTTAGTGGCTAAAAAACTAGCCAAAGAACAAGGTGTTTCTGAAACTGGTTATAGGCTTTCCATAAATATAAATGAAGATGCAGGACAGTCTGTCTTTCATTTGCACATGCATTTGTTAGGCGGTAAAAAATTAGGGCCTATGGTTGCACAAGAAGAATAAATTCTTGATAAAAAAATAAAAATAAATAAACAGTTATGATTAAAAAACGATTATTAGCAATTATCACATTAGTATGTTTAACAATTTCTTGTTCTTCGGATGATGACCCAAGAGATAATTATCCTCAAAATAAGGATATTACTTTTTCTATAACATCATCAGATGATAATCGTTTGTCCGAAATAGAATACACTATTGAAGGTGATGGAGTAAATATATTAGAGGCATCATATAGTGAATCACATTTACCTAATGCGAAAAGTTATTTATCTCAATCCATTCCTTATTCTACAAGTTTAGGTATTCATTACAAAGATAACTCGGGGGGAGGAGTTGGAATTCCTTTTAATCCATACGTCATTAAGCTGGAAATAAAGGTTGATTCTAAAGTTGTTGCAGAAAAAGAAACTACAATTAATGAATCGGGAACTGTTGAATTTTTAAATTTTATATTTTATTAAAACCAAACTTAAACCACGCGTAGTTTTTTTTTATGATAATCAGCAACTTAAAAAAGTCCGATAGGACTTTTTTTGGCTTATGTTTTATTTACTAACTTGAGTACTTAGCCATAAAACAAACCGTATGCGAATACATTGCCAAATATAGAACAAAGGAAATTTTATGTCATTTCAAATAAAATAAAAAAGAATGAATCAAAAAACTGCAATTAAAATAATGTTATGGATGCTTGTAGTAGTAATACTTTTTCATATAAGTATTATTCTAAAAATAGTTCCATATGAAATAACTTGGGGAGGGAGGCTTAAAAATGACACTCAGATGTATGCTTTTGAAACTATTTCAATACTAATAAACCTTTTTTTATGCATCATCCTTCTTCTAAAAGGGAAATATATAAGAGAGTTTATACCAATGAAAATTATCAATATTACGTTATGGATATTCTTTGTGTTATTTGGACTGAATACTGTTGGAAATATTTTAGCCAAAACTAATTTCGAGAAGTTCTTCACGTTGTTGACATTAACTTTTTGTATTCTAATTTGGATAATTCTACATAAAGGTAAAAAATGAACCAACAACAACAGTAATAGTTGTAAAAACTGAAATGTATAAAATTTAAAGGTATCGGAAAGAAATATTACGAGATCAAATGACAGAAAAGTACTACGTTAGATTAACGTATCTGTGAATGAAATATAAACTTGATGTAAAGGCGTATCAATACAAAGAAATACAGAAAATAGAATTATGAACAATCAAATAATTAAAGAATATAAAATAATCGGAATTTCCGTAAGAACAACCAATGAAAACGGACAATCGGCCAAAGACATAGAAGCAATATGGGAGAGGTTTTGGGGTGAAAAAATCCAAGAACAAGTTCCGAACAAAATAAATGATAATATTTATGCCGTTTACACGGATTATGAAACCGATTTTAACGGAGCATACACAACAATAATTGGATTGCCCGTAAGTTCGTTAGAAAACATACCCAAAGGTTTTGTAGCAATATTAATAGAAAAAGAAACATATAAAAAATTTGTTTCAAAAGGGAAAATGCCAGAAGCTGTTGTTAATACTTGGATGGAAATATGGGGAAATAATGACTTGAACCAAACTCGAGCTTATAAAGCAGATTTCACTATTCATGGGAAAAAATATTATGATGGAGATAATGCAGAAGTAGAAACTTATATATCTGTAAATGAATAAAGAATATACGCCTAACAATATATATAAAATAGGCAAATTTGTGCTAAATTAAAGACTTTTGGCTCGTGTCAAACTTAATGCTTATCCGAAAGTTTAGTGTTTCAAAATCGCCTACTTTTCATAAACTAACCGTTACACAATTAAAAACAAACGAAAAATGAAAAACCTATTATTATTATTATTATTAATTCTAACAACCTCTTCTTGTAAAAACAATTCTAAAACTTCAAAAGGGAATGAAGTACTTATTGAAAACACAGATAAACAAGATCATAATAATGAATCAAAAACCTATCTGAAAACTCAAATAAATGGCAAAGAAATAAAAGAAACTTATTGTGATTTTAGTGGTGGAGGTAGTACAGTATCAGGATTAATTAATGAATTGAAAATTGAATTTACTAAAGATGTTTTTGGGAAAAAGAATTTTATAATTAAATTTAATTGCACAAAAAAAACTCTACCTCCTAAATTACAATTGGGCATATATAACATAAAAGGATTTGAAAGTGATCAGGATTATATTGAAAACAATAAAGAGGGTACTTTTTATTGTAATGATGCAATAACTATGAACGTTTATACTAATATAATTGAGAAATATCCAAATATAGATAAAGACATATTTTTATCAACTTTTGGTACCGATTTAGTTGTAATGCCTGACGAAAAAAATAAATTCTACATAGAATCAATAGAAGAAATAAATGATGATGAGTTTTTGATAAAAGGAAACTTTCAGTTAAAATTAATGAAATTCCCATCTAAAGAAGAGTTTTTATTCAGTTCGCAATTTAAAACTGAATATGATTATAGCTATTATTCTGGCTCTTAATAAAAATAAAGGTGGTTAACACCATATATAGCTTATTAGATGTTTAAACGTAATTACGGTATATTTGAATGAAAACTAAATTTTTAAACTAATAAGGGGGAAATTAAAAATTTGACTTGTGCCAAACTGAAAAGTTAGTAACTTTTTTACATACCAAGTGCGATATAAAATACAGTCAGCATTACTTATATAATGAATAAATATAAAATTATCTTACTGCTTACAATTATCTTTTTGAGTTGTAAAAATGAGACAGAAAATACTAAAATGCAATTTTTAAACGAAAAAATCCCAAACAATATACCGATTGCGTTTAAGCAAAATTTAATTCCTCATAACAAACTTATTCATAAAGGAATATTTAGTCCTGACTTACAAGAATATTATTATACCATTTCTGATAAAAACTTTGAGAAATTTGAAGTTTTCGTTATAAAGAGAAATAAAGAAAATTGGACTGAACCAAAAAAAGCTTTCTTTAGCAGTACATATAGCGAACACGGAATGAGTTTTTCGCCAAATGGAAATACGCTTTACTTCAGTTCAACAAGACCTGTTCATGTTAGTGGAGTTCTTCAAACTTGGCACATCTGGAAATCGGACAAGGTTAACGGAAAATGGAATGAACCAGTTTTTATTGATATTCAAAATTTGAGAGACAAGTTAGTTTCTCATCCTACGATTACTGCTTCGGGAGTCCTATATTTCCACACAAGTAATTTAGACTATAGTGAAATGGATATTTATCAATCAAAAAATGTGAATGGTAGGTTTGAAAATGCCGAAAAGACGTTAATATCAATGCGTTCAAAATTAGAAAAATGTACACCCTATGTCTCACCAAAAGGAGATTACCTAATATTTGCTTCGATTGGAAACGAACTGGACTTAATGATTAGCTATAATGACGGAAAAGGTGGATGGATGAATACTAAAAAACTGAATACTAAAATTAATAATAAAGGACAAGGAAACCCATATGTAACACCTGACAACAAATTTCTTTTTTTCACAACTGGAGAACATCTTGAAAAGAATTGGAAAGTAAAATGGGTGAATATAGAATCCGAAATAAACAATATCTAATAACCATTACCGTATAAATTAGCAGCTTGATGTTAGTCTATTTAAGAAGCAACAGGGTTCTTCTTATCTGAAGTTCATTTACCAAGTTTAATGCCTAAAACAAGTTAGCAGATATTGATCAGACAACGACCATAAAAATATTGAATAAAATTAAATTAGCGATATGAACAAAATAATTCTAACTTTTTTGATTGTAATTTTACTCTTAAGTTGCAACTCGAAAACTAAAAAAACTAACGATATGACAAACAAAAAAGATGAAACAGAAAAGCCAGCCTCAAAAACCGATAATACGCCAAAAGTAACTGGAATAGGAGGAATTTTCTTCTATTCTGACAATCCAGACGATACGCAGAAATGGTATGCAGAGAATTTAGGAATAGAAACTAACGATTGGGGTTCATCGAATTTTGAAAGCAGGGATATGGACAATCCTGATGTTGTAAATTCTCTTCAATGGAAAGCATTTAAAAAAGGAGATGAATATTTTTTACCTTCTAAAAAGGAATTTATGATTAACTACCAAGTTCAAAATATCGAAGGACTTGTGGAAAAATTAAAAAAGAACGGAGTGACTGTGCTTGATAGCATCGCAACTTACGATTATGGAAAATTCGTGCATATTTTAGACAAAGACAACAATAAAATTGAATTGTGGGAGCCAATATAAACTGACTAAACCTTGAGCGGAGTAAAAAAACAGCGTTGAGAAAGCCGAACGAAAAACAACCTATATAAAAATAGCGGAAGTATTTGCTAACACAAAGGTTTTAACATTTTTGAAAAGTAGCTAAATTTTCAAATATGGCTTGTGTTTCATCCGAATAGTTAACGCCTTTTTTTTATCGCTACTCTTCAAATACAAACCGGCTTATAACCTTAACTATGTTTAGTTAAAAAAAACTAAAAATGAAACAAAGCCTATCCTACTATATTACTTTATTGGTTATTAAACTAAAGGGACTTAAAAGTGATTTTAGTAAAGACCCGATTAACTATAAAAAAATTAGAAAACAAGATGTACATCATCCGAAAGGTAAATTTTTTAAACATAATCGATTGCGGAACTTTAAAGTTTCAGATACCTCAATTACTGAAATAGGGATAGATGAAAATTCCTTTAAACTTTTGATATTCATTCACGGAGGTGCGTTTATTTCTGGTCCAGGACAACACCATTGGGATACTATTAAAGGAGTCGCTGAGCAAACAAATTATAAGATTTGGATGTGCAATTATCCCAAAGCACCTGAAAATAAAATAACACTTATATCAGAAAATATAGATTCGGTCTACGAAATAGCATTAAAAACCTATGTACCAAATCAAATTTCTTTTATCGGAGATTCTGCAGGTGGAACTCTAGTTACAAGCTTAATGCAACGCCTAATTAAAAAGAATATTGAAATACCGAGTAAAATAATTCTCATATCACCTGTTATGGATGCAAGCATGTCTAACCCTGAAATTGAAAAAGTAGATTACATTGACCCCATGATGTCTAAAAATGGTGTTTTGAGTGCGAAAATAATGTGTGTCGAGAATAATGATTTGAAAAACCCAATGATTTCACCATTATACGGAAGTTTCGAAAATTTCCCTAGAACAATACTTTTTCTTGCAGAAAATGATATTACTTATCCGGATCAAAAATTAGCAATTCAAAAACTTGTCAAAGCAAAAGTTAATCATGAAATTATTGTGGGAATGAATATGCCACATATTTGGCCTATACTACCCGTTATGAAAGAAGCTAAAATTGCCTTGAATGAAATAATTAGCATACTAAATAATTAACAATCATCTTCAGCTAACAATTACCGAAAACTGAAATGAATGTGAGCTAAAATTAATTTGAAAAATTTTAACCTTACTTGTTTTCAAATGAAAACATAAGATTCTACAAAAAAACAACCGACATTGAACAATAAACGACTTATAGAATACATCAATCGTTATGTAAATTTAACACAGATCGAAAATAATCTATTATTGGAGAATACGATCCATCGAAAATATTTAAAAGGACAATACATCGTTCAACAAGGCGACATTTGCCGTTTTGAAAGTTTTGTCATCAAAGGTTGTCTCAAAACATTTTACGTTGACAACGAGGGACAAGAACACGTTGTACTATTTGCCATTGAAAATTGGTGGACTGCCGACCTTGGTAGTTTTTTGACACAAAAACCAGCTGATTATAATGTACAATGTATCGAAGACACTGAAGTCATTCAATTCTCTAGCGACAAAATGGAATTGTTATATCAAGAAATCCCAAAACTTGAACGATTCTTTAGAATTATCATACAAAAGGCTTTTGTGGCATCCGAAAAACGCATTGTTAGAAATTTCAGTCTTCCTGCAAAAGAAAGATATATAGAATTCAAAAAAACTTATCCGCAAATCGAACAAAGAGTTCCACAGTATCTGATTGCTTCGTATCTAGGAATCACAAAAGAATTTTTAAGTAAAATTCGAGGTCAAATTATTGCTGAACAATAGTAATATAGATTAACCTTATTTTATAACCTTCCTTATTTTTATTCGCTAACAAGTCATAGAACTTTGTATTATTAATTTAAACATATAAGTTATGACAAGTTTATTAGAAAAAATTAGCGACCTGAACGATTTAGTGCTTCAAGGAAAAGCCATGGACGCTTTTGAGAAGTATTACCATCAAGACGTTTCAATGCAAGAAAACGATAATCCACCAACTCTCGGAAAAGAAAACAATAGAGAGCGGGAACAGGAATTTTTTTCCTCAATCGTAGAATTTCGAGGTGCAAAACCTTTAAAGGTTAGTGTTGGCGAGGGTGTCTCAATGGTTGAATGGTATTATGACTACACTCATATAGATTGGGGAGAAAGAAACTACACTCAAGTTTCTGTTCAAAAATGGAAAGACGGTCAAATCATCTGTGAAAAATTTTACTACAATTATTAAAACCAAAAATTATGAAAAACAAAATATTTAAAACAGACGATTCATACATAGGATTTATATTGAGGACTGCACTTGCAATAGTCGTTTTTCCACACGGAGCTCAAAAACTTTTTGGTTGGTTCGGAGGCTATGGATTTTTAGGAACAATGGAATTCTTTACTGAAACGGTTGGATTACCTTGGATTATCGGATTTTTAGTAATCATACTTGAATCAATTGGTGCAATAGTATTATTAGCAGGTTTTGCGACAAGAATTGTTGCTTTCTCTTATATTCTATTAGCACTTGGAATTACATTTACCTCTCACTTTGAAAACGGGTTCTTTATGAACTGGTTTGGTAATCAAGCTGGAGAAGGCTATGAATACTTCATCTTATGGATTGGAATAGCGATAGCATTAACAATTATTGGAAGTGGAAAATATTCATTTGACAGGAATATGAGAGTGAACTCATGAAGCCTGTGCTTTGGTAAGTAAAAAAGCAATCGCGGTTTGGGAGCTTACTCAAACCGTTTTAGCTTACTATTGAATATGTTTTTATTCGAAATATAAGTGCGTTCTATTCTACTGCCACTCTTACACTAAACGTTAACAAAAATATTTTGTAACATTTTTACATTTTTTGTATCTAAATGAAAACATAAGGTATATGATGAAAAAAACAATAATATTAGTCGCATTTATATTAACAACAATTATTGCTGATTCTCAATCAATATATTCAAAAGCATTTGGTGACCCAACTAATGAACCACTAATTTATCTTCATGGTGGTCCAGGATACAATTCAATAGGTTTTGAAATTTCAACGGCTAAGAGGCTTAGTGAAAACGGATTTTATGTCATTGTTTATGACAGACGTGGTGAAGGTCGATCTCCAGATCAAAATGCAAAATTTACGTTTCAAGAAACATATGATGATTTAGATGCCATCTATAAAAAATACAACCTGGATAACGCAACCTTAATCGGGCATAGTTTTGGAGGCGTAATCGGAACATTATACACGGAGAAGTACCCAGAAAAAATAAAATCATTAGTTCTGGTCGCAGCACCATTATCTTTACAAGAAACATTTTCTACCATTATAAAAAGTTCCAAAAGTATCTACGAAAATAAAAAAGATAGCATCAATTTAATGTACATTGGAATGCTTGAAAAAATGGATAAATATTCTTTAGAATATAGCTCATATAGTTTTGGACACGCCATGCAAAATGGTCTTTACACACCAAAAGCTCCCTCAAAAGAAGCCTTGGTCATTTACACAAAATTAAAAACAAATCCTCTATTTGTGGCTAAAGGTGCGACAATGACCTTTCAAGCACCAAAAGGTTTTTGGGAAAATGAAAATTATACTTCAATAGATTTAACACAAGACTTGAATGACGTACTGAAAAATAAAACTCAAGTTTTTGGGCTTTACGGGACTGAAGATGGTCTATATTCGGAAGAGCAAATTATGAAGCTCAAAAATATTATTTCAAAACATAATTTTAAGTATATGGATAATTGTTCTCATAATGTTTTTATTGACCAACAAGATCAGTTTATTGATTCTTTAAAAGCTTGGATTTTATAATGACATTTGAAGAAATTCACAACGAATATTGGCCAAAAGTATATCGGCAGTGCATGGGGTATATGAATGATCCTGACGTAGCTAAAGATATCGCTCAAGAAACCTTTATAAAAGTATGGCAACAACTTCCTAAATTTCGAGAAGAATCTTCCATTGGTACTTGGATATTTAGAATTGCAGTGAATTCCTGCTTACGTCAAATTAGGAAAGATAAAAAGATGCCTAAATCAGAATTTCCAAGGGAAATATTTGAAGAGACTGAATTCAACAGCGAACCTCAAGTACAATTTTTATACAAATGTATTTCACAACTGCCTGAAATTGAACGTATCATCATATCATTGGAACTGGAAGAATTGAAACAAAGGGAAATAGCAAAAATAGTTGGCCTTTCAGAAACTAATGTTAGAGTAAGAATACATCGGATAAAAGAAAAATTAACCAAAAAATTCCAGCAATATGAAAGATAACATAGACTTTAAACAGTACTGGAATAAACAAAAAATTGAAACTCCAGCACTAGATGAACTAATAAAAAAAGCCAATCAATTTAAAACAAAAACACGCTTTAAACTAATTGTAGCCAACTTTGTATTACTCGCCACTTGTATGATCATCAGTTTTGTTTGGTTTTATTATCAACCTACATTTTTAAGCACAAAAATTGGAATTCTTCTGTGCATTATAGCCATGATTGTATACCTGGCTTTCCACAATACATTGAGGCCATTCCTATTTGGTAATCAACTTGAGTTAGATGCGAAAGCACAGTTAAAACAATTGCTAATTCTAAAAGAAAAGCAACGATTTCAACAAACAACCCTATTAAATGGGTATTTCATTTTACTTTCATTAGGACTAGGTCTTTATATGTATGAATATGTAGTTAGAATGACATTGCCTTGGGCTATTTTCACCTATGGCATCGTTCTTTTTTGGATCGCTATAAATGCGTTTTATTTTAGACCAAAAACCATAAAAAAGCAACAGGCACAATTAGATAAACTAATAGCTCAACTAAAAGACTTAAATGAACAACTAGCGGTTTAATAAAGAAAATTATGAATACAAAAATAGTAATGTCCACAAGTGCCTTGTTTATGGGGGTAATTGGAGGCGTACTTTCCTTTTTACCAAATGAAATAGCCGACTATCTATCTGTTGAACCTAATAGTATTACAATACTTTTTTTTATGCTTATGAGTTCATTATACTTGGGATTTGGAATGCTAAACTGGATGCTAAAAGGAACGCTAATAGGAGGGATTTATAATAGACCTATTGTCGTTGGAAATCTAATGCATTTTGGAGTTGGTGCAATTGCCTTATTCAAAGTTGTTTCTAGCATCCAGTCACATTCAGAAATAGTTATTTCGCTTACTGTGGTTTATCTAATATTTACAATTCTTTTTTTTTATATCTTTAGAAAGAATCCGACGAAAACGTAAAATTGAAAGTTAGAAACAGATTAGGCAAAGACAACAATGTTAAATGTGATACAACCTTAACAGTAATTTAAAGTATGGACTTAACTAACCAGAAATCAAAGTCAAGATTTGACAAAGAAAATCATCTAATTAGATAAATGTTCTTTTTCCAACTTCTGTTGGATTGAAGAAATTAAATGTTCCCTGCTTTTAGTTGCTTGTGCTATAAAGACTTTTCCTGCTTCCGTTTTATCATCATAAAACCCACCCCAAACAATCATATCAATTAGAATAGGTAGCATACCAATTCCCTTTTTTGTAAGACTGTATTTAAAACGTGATTTTTTTACCTCATCCTCACCTTTCGTAATGATTTCGTTTTGTTCCAACATTTTCAATCTATCACCAAGAACGCTTGTTGAGACTTTTTCGTCCGATTCCAAAAATTCGTTGTAGTGTCTTTTTTCTTTAAACATCAAATCTCTAATAATTAACAAAGACCATTTATCGCCAAAGTGTTCAAGCGTATAATTAATCGGACAATGTGAGCGTGTTTTCATAAGACAAAGATAAATAAAAATTTCATTTAACTTGTATTATCAAAGTTAAATTGTAACTTCGCTTCGGAATTGCAAGTTAAATTTGCGGTTTGTAAAATAAAAAGTAATGGGAAAAACACCAATGGAAGTATATCAAGCCTTCGGACAAGGTTTGATATCAGGAACTGATTCTTGGAAAGAAGCAGTAGCAAAAAATGTAATGTTTAAAGGACCTGTTGACGAAGTAAAAGGTTTGGAAGCGTTCGCAAAATTAAATGAAAGCTTTATGCCAATGATAATAGGAAACGAAATGAAACAGGTTTTAGAAGCCGGAAATTTTGTAATCACTCAAGTTATTATGGACATTGCAATGCCTTCCGGTAAAACCGTTCAACTCGATATGAGTGAATGGTATGAAATAAAAGACGGAAAAATACAGAGCATCAAAATTTATTATGATGCTGAAGAATTTAGAAAAGAAATGGCTTAAGTCATCTTGAAAAAGTCCCTTTTTACAGAAATTAAATATAGATATTATGGCAACAATACAAAACGAAATAACAATTAATGCACCAATTAATAAAATTTGGGAGGCACTTACAAATGTCGGAGAATTGGATAAATATGACCCCACAGTTAAAAAATGTACGGTGCTGTCACAAACAACAAAAGGAATTGGAGCTTCTCGAAAAGTAACAATGAAAGACGGTAAAAACTGGTTTGAGGAAAAATGTACGGTTTCAAAAGAGAATGAAGCATTGACTTATGAATTGACAGATTGTTCATTTCCAGTTAAAAACTTAAACCATTCCTATACTTTTGAACAAAAAGAAAATATGGTGAAGGTCAAACAAATAATGAATTATCAAGTTAAATTTGGTTTTTTAGGTAAGGTTCTTGACACTCTTATAATGCGTAAACAATCTGACAAAGGAATCAAGGAGTTTCTTGGAGGACTAAAATCCTATACCGAAAATTAATACCTTTTGATAATGGCATATGATGAACATTTAGGCGATAGAATCCGACAAATACTAAAATTAAAGAAAGTCCAGTTTTCCGACAAAAAAATGATAGGAGGATTGATTTTTATGGTTAACGAGAAAATGTGTTGTGGAATCCATATAGATAAGAAATATGGAGACAGCCTGTTAATGGTGAAAATTGGAACAGAAGCATACGAAACAGAAATAAAAAAAGATGTTTGTTTACCAATGGACTTTACAGGCAGACCAATGAAAGGGTATGTTTTCATAATTCCGAATGGATTTGATTTGGATAAGGACTTGGAATATTGGATTGATAAAGCGTTGGATTTTAATAGAAAAGCAACATAGGCAGTATCTAGAAATTAGTTGTAAATTGATCTATCTGATAAGTTAGAGCATATAAATTAACCTTTTAATTATATAATTATGAAAACAATGACTTGTAAACAATTAGGCGGACCTTGCGAAAAGGAGTTTCACGCTAACACTTTTGAAGAAATGATTGAAAAAAGTAAAAAACACGGAATGGAAATGTTTCAAAAAGGCGACAAAGAACATATTCGAGTTATGAACGAAATGAAAGAGAATATGAAATCTCAAAGTTCTGAAGATATGCAAAACTGGATGAAAACTAAAAAAGAAATGTTTTTAGCGTTACCTGAAAACAGTTAAATCAAGAAAAAGGAAAAGCACTACATACAACAATGGTTAAAAATAAAATTTGGCATTCAAATGAAAAATAAAAGCAAAATATTATTTTTAGTATTCGTTATAAACCGTAACGATGGTACTTGTTAATGGTACTACGTTTTTTAAACTTAACCTTGTAAGTAATTTAAAAAATGAAAGTAAGTAACAAGAAACATAGTAGAGAATTGACCGAACATTTTTTTAGAAATGAATACGGAAAAATGGTTTCTGTTATTACAAAATATATCGGAACAGCGAATGTCCAAACTGCGGAAGATATTGTACAGGAAACTTTACTGAAAGCAGTTGATTATTGGCAACACAACGGAATACCAAAGAACCCACAGGCTTGGTTGTATACAACTGCAAAAAACCTAACACTCAACATCCTAAAACGAAATAAACAGCAATCGGAATTCAATGACCAAACAATTGAACAAAATTCGGAACAATTAGAAAATTTGGAAATTTCCAAAGAACTGATTTCTGACGAGCAGTTAAAAATGATGTTCGTTTGTTGCCACCCAAAAATCTCTGAAAATTCAAAAATTTGTTTGATTTTAAAAATCCTTTGTGGTTTTAGTATTTCGGAAATAGCAAATGCTTTTTTCGCATCTAACGAAACTATTAACAAACGTTTGGT
Organism: Aureibaculum luteum; assembly: GCF_003449015.1. Taxonomy (GTDB): domain Bacteria; phylum Bacteroidota; class Bacteroidia; order Flavobacteriales; family Flavobacteriaceae; genus Aureibaculum; species Aureibaculum luteum. Next base: position 197,295 of record NZ_QRGD01000008.1, read on the forward strand.
AAGAGGTCGAAAGCAATTGCGAATTAACAATGTGAGTTTTAAACTTCCGAACAACCTAAATGAAAATCTTCCGATTGTTTTAAAAACGATTTTCTTGCTTTTTAATGAAGGTTATAGTCCAACCCAAAAAAATGAACTTATAAGATACGACTTGTGTCTTGAGGCAATTCGGTTATGCGAAATATTGGTAAACAGCGAAATTCTTGAAAAAAAACCTGATTGCTACGCTCTTTTGGCACTGATGTATTTAAACGCTTCAAGATTTGATTCACGAATGAATTCGACCAATTCCATTATCGAAATGGACAAACAAGACCGAAAAAATTGGAATCAAGAATTAATCAATAAGGGCATTAACTATCTAAATGAAGCTATTGGCGAAAACCAAGTTTCTATTTATCTAATTTTGGCAACTATTTCAGCCAATCATTGTATTGCAACACGCTATGAAATAACGGATTGGGAAGAGATTTTATCGCTTTACGACAGCCTAATTGAGTTAGAAGACACACCAATAATACGACTGAATAGAATTGTTGCACTTTCAAAAGTAAAAGGAAACAGAAAAGCAATATCGGAATTGGAAAATCTTGAAAAACAAACCGAAATTGACAAAAACCATCTTTTTCATTCAACTTTAGCCGAACTCTACAAATTGGAAAACGAAACGGAAAAAGCTCAAAATAGCTATAAAACTGCTATTTCCTTGACCAAAAATAAACGAGATATAAAATTGCTTCAAAAAAAATTAATAGAAGTTGTCCCTATTTAATAAACTCAATTGTTATAAGGGTATAATCTATTAATTAAAACAAATTATGAAGAAAATTTTTATCATCTTGATAGTCTTTATGACTATTTCAAACAGCTATTCTCAAACTGACAGCAAAGAAGAAGTTCAACAAGAATTTATGTTTTATGTCTATTCAGATGGCAATCGAATTACCGACCTAACATCCGAAAAGCAAAAATTACATATTCAAAAAGTTGGTGCTTACATTGAAAATTTAGCGAGAACAGGAAAACTAAAAGACGCGCAACCTTTAGAAATGGAAGGAACTAAAATATCAAGTAACAAAGGTAATTTTAGTGAAACTCAACTAAACAAGGACAAAAAAGTTATCGCTGGATATTATCATATTTTAGCTGTAAATATGGAAGAAGCGATAAACATTGCAAAAGCAGACCCAAGGTTCGAGGAAGAGGGTTGGGAAATTGTAATTCGTCCAATTAAAAAAGTCGAAGGAATAAATTAAATAATTATGGAACAAATCAATTATATAGCTGTAATTGTCACAGCATTCGTTATTCAATTTATTGGTTTTTTATGGTATTCGCCTTTTCTATTTGGCACCAAATGGATGAAATTATTAAACACCAATCCTGAACAGATAAAAGCGATGGGGAAAAAGCCTCATCTAATAGCTTTACTAACTGCTTTCTTTATGTCTTTTATGATGGCATTTATATTGTTATGGACTAACACAAATAATATAGTTTCTGCAATAGGTTTAGCCACCTTAATTTGGTTTGGAGTTACTTTACCAGATAGTATTCCCCATTACAAATTTGCAAAACTACCTTTAGGAATACTAATTTTAGATATTTTCCATACGCTATCAATGCTGATAACTTCAGCAATAATTTTAACATTATGGAAATAAAAAACAATCACTTAAAATATCAATTATGAATGAATTTATGTTATTTATTAGAAGCGAAGGAAATCCAGTAGCGAACCTTTCGCCAGAACAACAACAAGAACACGTTCAAAAAGTTGGAGGATTTATAAAAAGAATGGTTGGCCAAGGAAAAATGAAAGCTGCCCAACCTTTGGAAATGCAAGGCAGTATTTTATCCTTTGAAAATGGTAGTTTTACAGACGGACCATTTAACGAAACCAAAGAGGTTATTTCAGGTTATTACCACATTTTAGCAAAGGATTTAAAAGAAGCGATTGAAATTGCAAAATCTGACCCAAGATTTGAGGACGGAAAATGGAGAATGGAAGTTCGCCCGATTATGAAAGTGGACGGAATTAATGATTGAGTCAGACAAAACAGCAGAGTAAAAACGGAATTCAGTAAAATTTAATATAATGCGCAAGTTTAAATTTGATGAAAAGAAATATGGACATGAACTAACAATGGATTTGCATTCGTTGAAAGGTCGGTCTGCAAATTATTTTGAACCTAAAGTGCATACTACAGATTTTTTCGAAATTATGTTCCTAAAAAACAGTAAAGGGCATATTAACATTAATGGTTTCGATACTTCTTTAAAACCATATACCATTCTTTGCAATTCACCAAATCAAAAGAAAACAAATGCTATATCATCTGCTCAGGGATATCATTTAGTATTCAAAGATGATTTTCTGGCAAATTTCTTTTCAGATAAACTATTTGTCTACAAACTACACTTTTTTTACAATGCTGTATTACCACAATTCTTCGAAATGGATAAAGATGAATATAATACCATTACCTACAGTTTAGAATTGATAACTAAAGAAATTGAAAGTTTTAGGGAAGATAGTCGTCATATTATCCGTTCACTCTTATATTTTGTTCTAACAAAACTAAATCGTCAATATGCAGATTTTTATGATATTCAGTTATCCTCTTTTGCAGACTCTATTGCTTATTCCTTTAAAAACATCTTGGAAGAAAATATTAGAAATCTTCATTTGGTTAGCGATTACACTAACCTTTTAAATATTGAACGCAACAAATTGAACATCCTAGTGAAAAAACAATTTGGAGTCACTTCAAAGGAATTGATTCAACAAAGATTAATACTGGAGATAAAAAACGAACTACTTTTCACGACCAAAACGATATCTGAAATTTCTTTGGACTTAAATTTTAGTGAACCCAATAACTTATCTCGTTTTTTTCAAAGGCTATCGGGAATATCCCCTTTAGAATACAGAATGAATAGCAAAAAGATATAAATAAGAACTTAAATGATAGGTATGTAAAGAGATTCTGGTTCGACCTTAGCAATAAAAATACATCAGATGAACCTTAAAATTCTCCCTACACTTACATGTTCCTTTTTATTAATATTTAGCTGTGTCACTTCCTTTGGTCAAGAAAAAACCGAAGATTCTAAAGTTGTACTAATATCAATCGATGGTGCGGCAGATTGGATTCTAGATGATTTACTCGACAGAAATCTTTTGCAAAAAAACGGTGCATTTTCTACTATCAGAAAAAAAGGCACTTACGCAGAAAGTATGATCCCAGTTAGCATTAGTGCAACGGCAGTTTCGCATATTTCTTTATTTACTGGTGTGCAACCCAACGTTCATGGAATTGTAGGTAACAATATATTATTGCCGGGAGAAGAAATAAAATCACCTAGAGGAACTTCTGGTTTTTTAGCTCCGATAGAAACCGAAACGTTGTGGAGTGCCGTAATGCGACAAGGTAAAAATGTTACAAATATAAATGCTGTTGGTCAAGACAATTCTTCTTCTGACCGAATGGGAACCAGAACTTTTGGATATGGGAAAAAATTGGCCAATTCTGTTGTGAAATCAATGTTTCTGGGCGAAATAATCATGACTAATGGTTCCTCTAAATTTGAGCGTATAGGAAAACTTAGTTCACAAACAACTGCCGCTTTTAAATTATTCAAAGGGGGTGATGTTCCCGTTTTCTGTTTTATTGCAGATAGTACCTTTGATGATATTATTAACTACGATACAGTTATAGTTGACTTTGACGAAAATCTAGAGAATGGTCATGCAGGAAAATTGAAAGCCAATGAATGGTCAGAAATTTCATTTGATGTAAATGGACAAAAAGTTTTGAGTTGGTCTTATCTCATGGATTTAAATTCTGTAACTGCCGAATCTAAAGTTTATTTTGGAGCAATCGGTTTCAACCCTTCTAGCCCAGATACATTTAAAGAAAAAATGGAAAATGAAGTCGGAATGTGGCCATGCGAGCAGGATAATATGAAGCTCAATAAAGGTTTGATGACCGAACAAATGTGGTTTGACCAAGCCGAACGTTTAGTAAAATATTATCAAAATTTATTATTGGCGAATATAAACGAGAACAATTGGGACTTGCTGAGTGGATACTTTACGCTTATTGATGATGTACAGCATCGATTTCTATTAAAAGATTCGAGGCAGTTAGATTACAACATGGAAAAAGGTGAAAGACGAAAACGATACGATAATTATGTGGTATGGGCTTATCAAACAATAGACAATCTACTCAATGAACTCATGCAAGCTGCTCCCAAGAGCGTGAATTTTATTATAGTTTCGGATCATGGTGTCGCTCCTATCCATTCAGTAGTGCTCATCAATAGACTTTTGGAAGAAAATGGAATATCCATCACGGGAGATTCAATCGAAGCAAGAGCGTACAGTTCAGGACCCGCAGCACATATTTATGTAAATGTAAAAGGAAGACAAGAAAATGGTACTGTTCCAAAAAGTGAGCTTCCCAAATATATTGCAAAAATTTCAAAAGCTTGTAAGGAGCTGAAAGATCCACTGACGGGTTCGCCTATTTTTTCAGTTGTTCTCGAAACTTCAGAGTTAGAAAACTTACAGTTGAACCATTCAAATAGGTCAGGAGACATTTTTGTAAGTGCTAGAATTGGCTGGTCTCTTTCTTCCAAACTTGTTTCTGGAATACCAGTTACTATTCCTAATTCCTTTAATAAGGACGCCTATGCACATTTAAACGAAAATATACAGCGATTTTTAAGTTCTGGTTTCATGAACGAGACTGGACTTGGTGTACATGGTAATCTAGGAGGCGATAGAAATATGCACGCCATATTTTATGCTTTTGGACCTAAAGTTTCACAAAAAAATATAGGAGTCATAAGTGCTTTAGATGTCACTCCAACAGTTTCTAGCCTTCTTAAAATTAAACCACCAAGTAAAGCGAAGGGCGCTGTGGTTATTAAAAACTGATCCCTTAATCCATGCAATTTTTAAATATGAATTACAGCAATACTAATACCCATAATACCATAGTGTTTCATACGTTCTTCAATAGACCATGTTGAATCACCCTCTATGTAAACCTGAGTTGGGAGACCAGTTTCTGCCTTTTAATTAAATCAAAGGTATTATCAATCTTCGATTCTTCTTCACAAGATTGAAAAAGAACTATGATTAAGAGAATTGAGATACTGTTTTCATATTTATAAATTTTTTAATTGAAGTCTTCTTTTATAATAGTTTCATTCAAGATCATATGGTCTACGTTTGGTTAATAACCAATTAATTCCCCAGAGATGATGTTCTCGTATGCTTACTATTTGGGTCTGAGATTCTCAATAATCTGAGCATCCACCCAGTATGGTTTTCCAACCCAATTTTCACTTCCATCTTCTTTAACCTCCCACGCTCCCCTCGAAAAAAATAGATATTTTCCATCATCCGTCACATGTCCGCTACTTTCCGAGAGTTCTGTGTTTATTTGAGCTCCCATGTTAATTGCTGGTAGCCATGACCCATCCTTCGCTTGAAAACTAACGTAGAGATCAGAACCACCATATCCATCCTCTCTTCTAACATCCCATATCAAATAAGATTCATCCGGTGCAATGTGAGGGTGGGCAATCCATGTTCCGGTGTTAATCTCCTTGCCCATTTTTTGACGAGGTTCATATTTGCCGTCTATAATCCGTGAATAACTGATAGCCCCAATTGTATCAGGTTTTTTAAATTGATCAAAGCCAAATTCATCAAAGTAAGAAGTTCCTTTGTCTGAAAACGATATCCCCATGATATGCTTATCTGAAAAAGGTGGTCCAAGACTTTTATATTCTGACCAACCAGTGTCGGTTCGAATTCTATATTTATTTCCACCGTATAAAGTATCTCCAGCCTTAGAGAATCTGGGCCATTTTAGTTCGGTTTCAGATTCGTTTCCCCAACTCCCATTTTCATAGCGAATAACAAAAAATGTGCGTTCTTTATATTTCCCATTTTTTCTAGTGAAATAATAACTTTTCTTATCTGGAGAAAGCCTACCTCCTTCAAAAAGCCCCTCTGGAGAAACAATGTTAGGAGCAAACACTTTAGGAATTAAGCGCGGTGGCTTTTCTCCAAAATAACGATCTTCTAAGGTTGGAGGGCTAGCATCGTTTGCACTATTTTCTTGAGCATAGACCGTGTTAAGCGATATAGTAAATATCAATATTATTAATTTCGTTATTTTCATATTTTCATATTTTCATATTTTCTTATTATTATTATTATTATTATTATATGGTTTATTACTTCGGTCTGAGATTCTCAATGAATTGTGCATCTACCCAGAATATATCTGCTTGGTTACCATCGCCAAGAGATCTAGATCTATGAAACAAAAAATATTTTCCATCGGGTGTCACACTGCCAAATGCATCTTCGAATTCTGTGTTTATCTTTTCTCCTAAGTTTATTGCAGCGCTCCATGAACCACCTTTCTGTCGAAAACTAATATACAAATCAGAATTCCCATAACCGTCTTCTCTTTCACCATCCCATATTAAATAGGATTCATCTGGTGCAATAAAGGGGTGGGCGTTCCATTTTCCCGTGTTAATTTCCTTGGGTAAGGCTTTAGGTGTTTCACGTTTTCCGCCTATTCGTTGTGAATATCGGAGTGTACCCAAGCCCGTTCTAGTTGCCTCATCAAAGTAGTAAGTTCCTTTTGATGAAGCCGTAAGCCGCATGATATGGATGTCATTGAATGGAGTGCCAAGACTTTTTACATCTGACCAACCAGAGATGGTTCGTTCTCTAAATTTACTGCCCAAATACAGAATCTTGCCGTCAGTAGAAATAAATGGTTCTCCTGCATAGGGTGGCACAACAGACTCAATCCATCGATTATCTTTGTATTGAATAACAACTAACGTATTATTTTTATACTCCCCACCCCTTCTGCGGAAGTAGAACTCTTTTAAATCGGGTGTAAAGGCAGCTGCTGCTTCTCTATGTTCTGTTTGAATTAAGTCCGGAGCAAATAATTCGGGTATTAAGCCAGGTGGCTTTTGCCCAAGATAGCGCTCTTCTAAGGTTGGAAAATCATTATCTTTTGAATACGGTTTTTTAATACTTCTGCACCCATTTAAAAATAGTGCGAATACGAGTATTATAATAAAATGTGATTTTTTCATTGTTTTCAATGTGTTTTTGATAATTTTCAATCTTGTAAAAGTTGTATTTTTCTCTCATGAATTCAATGTAAATTTTGCCAACTGCTCTATAACCTAATGAACTACTCAAAGAAACCATCGGGGAATGATTAGCTTGCGTCAGAAAAATCGCGTCAAAATGAACTTAAGATCTTTACTATACTTACTTTTAGTATGCACTATGTTACTTGTGTCTTCTTGTTCTCAAAGACCTGTTTACAAAAAGTACCAGACTGTATTTCAAGTTGGAGATCAACAAGAGTGGGCCGGGAAAGACTGGAATGACATGGACTGGGAAAAACGCATAATATTAGTGCCAGACGGTCAAGTTTTCTGGTCCAGAACTAAAATTGAAATTTTAAAGGCCCCTGAGTCATTACATCTATATGGTCTTCAGTTACATGTCTATGGAGAGTATGAGGTTTTTTGGGATGGGGTATTGATTGGGAAAAATGGGAATCCAGGTCAGGAAGGGGTACTACCGCCTGAAGGTAAAATGTGGGCCACTTTTAGCATTCCTATTCATCTAACAGCAGAGGGGGAGCATCTATTGTCCATACGGTCAAGTCTTTATTATTTCCCGGATCATGCAGGAATTGATGAACTGAAAATAGATTACTATGATGATATATTAACCGACCGGCTGATCGAATCTTCCTATATGCATCTCTTTGCAGGAGCTTTTTTAATCGCCTCTTTCTATTTTCTGTTTCTGTTTTTAAGTAACAAAAAGGAGTATGCTACACTGATTTTCAGTGTTAGCTGTTTTCTCTTTTTTGTCTTGATATTGGCAGAGTTCAGTAAAGCCTATATGCCCATCCATTATAGCATGCATATTATACGCTTGCGAATCATTGGCATTCTTATGCTTGGTATTTCCTTTTTAATTCCCCTCTATTTTTCCAAGCAGTTCCCTTTTCCTAAACGAAAATTGCTGCTGACCATTTATGCAGGCGTTCTATTGTATATTTTTCTATCTAAACATGTCTTCGAATTGACAGCCAATAATATGGCCTTCAGCATGTGGTTGTTTTCATTTGGGATTGTGGTGTTTGGAGTTTATAAAAAGTTGAAAGGTGCTCGACTAGTACTATTAACAGTCCTACTATCAGTGCCTATTGGTTTTGTCACACCATTTAACAAAAGCCTTTTCGCGGGTTTCAGTCTAATCCTTCTTGGCATGTTTTATTTGCTTTCTCTTAGAATTAAAGAACAACGGCTGGCTTATGAAAATTCTTTAGTTCAATCCTCACGACTACGCCTGGAGTTACTAAAAAAGAATATTCAACCTCACTTTCTAATGAATACTCTGACCTCATTGATAGATTGGGTGGAAGAATCTCCAAAAAAAGGAGTTTTGTTCATAGAAGCGTTGGCCAAAGAATTTGATCTATTTAATCAGATAGAAAATCAAACATTGATCCCTATTGCTCAAGAAATAGTACTTTGTCGTACTCATCTTGAAATTATGGAGTACAGGAAAGAAATCAACTATTCTTGGGAAGAAGAAGGCATAGACCTTGAGCAAGAAATACCTCCAGGAATTCTTCATACGCTTTTGGAAAACGGAATTACGCATAGCTTACCTCTGGAAGATAACAGTATTAAGTTTAAGCTGATATTTGAATCTAATAATGATTACAAGTGTTATACCTTTTTAACGTTTGCTAGAGCTGTGAGAGAAGTAACAAGTAATAGAGAAGAAGGCACAGGGCTAAAATACATAAAGGCTAGATTGACAGAAAGTTATCATTCCCAATGGGAATTCACCTCTGAACCAACAAATCACGGTTGGAAAAACACTGTGAAAATATATACCTAAGGAATATGAACATATTAATCGTTGAAGATGAATCAAGAATCGCCAAAAGAATTGAACGAATGACTCGTGATATTTTTGGCAATGCCTTAAAATCATTAAAACATATAAATACGCTCCAAGAGGCATTGCGGTACATTGAAAATAACGCATTGGATATTGTGCTCTTAGATTTGAATCTAAACGGTGATAATGGTTTTGACATGCTCACTACAGTGGTTTCTGAATCGTTTCACACGATAGTTATTTCTGCCAATAAAAATCAGGCAATTACTGCTTTTGAATATGGTGTTTTGGATTTTGTACCTAAGCCTTTTAACAGAGATAGGCTGCAGCAAGCTTTTAATCGGGCAATTAAAAAAGAAAAAACAGAAAACAATAAGATAAAACTTTTAGCAATTAAAAAAAGAGGTAGGATACTACTCATACCTATTGAAGATGTACTTTACATAAAAGGAGCTGGTGTCTATACAGAACTCTTTCTAGCGAATGGAAAAAAAGAACTGCATGACAAATCACTCGAAAAATTAGAACAACTGTTATCGCATACTTTTGATCGTATTCATAAATCATACTTAGTAAAGATATCTGAAGTAAAGGGAATTATAATAAAACCCGGGAGCAAATATATGGCCGAGCTTAAAAATGCGACTCTTATTCCTATCGGAAGAACAAAATACAAAGACATAAAAGCGAAGTGGCTTTAAAAGGGTCTGGGGTTTTATGGCTTATTCTTTGGGCCTGAGTGTTTCAATAATCTTCGCATCTACCCAATAAGGACTTCCTATCGCATATCTACTGCCATCTTCTCTTGTCTTTACATCTCCCTTCCAAAAAAATAAATATTTTCCATCGGGTGTAACTCTGGCACGTTGTTCATAGCGTGGTGTGTTAATCTTATCTCCCATGTTAATTGCTGTTCCCCATGAATCATCTTTCTGTCGAAAACTAATATAGATATCAGGAGTGCTTTCTCCCTCTTTCTCAGCATCCCATATTAAATAGGATTCATCTGGAGCAATGAAAGGATGGGCAATATATTTTCCTGTGTTAATCGCCTCGCTCATTTTTTGAGGCTTTTCATATTTGCCGTTTATAAGGCGTGAATAACTCATATACCCACTGCCACCATCATTGAAATTTAAAACATAAAAATAATAGGTCCCTTTAGATGAGACCGAGAAACCTACGATGGGAATATCTTCGAAAGGTTCAAGGCTTTTTATCTCTGATACACTAGGGTTGAATCGTTCCTCATATTTATTGATATCGGTTGACGAAATAGATTTCCTACTCCATCTATTATTATTATTATTATTATTATTATTATTATTATTATTATTGTAGTACATCACAAACAATTTAGGTTCTTTATAGTCACCACCAGACCTAGTGAATGAGAGTTCGCTCATATCGGGTAAAAACGTAACAACAGTTTCAAGATATGCTTCAGTCGAAACAATATCAGGAGCAAAAACTTCTGGAATTAAACCTGGTGGTTTTTGTCCGAGATAGCGATTTTCCAAAGGTGGAAAATCAGGGTCGTTTACCTTATTTTTTTGAGCAAATACAGTGTTTAGCGATAAAACACATGACAATATTAATAATTTCGTTGTTTTCATATTTTCTTTTTTGTGTTTGAAATTTATATTTTGGTCAAATCCGATTGGAAGCGAAGAAAACTCTTTATTAATTATTGTATCCAAGTCAAATCATCCACGGGGTAATATGATCTTGAATAACCTATTTTGGTCTGAGTGCCTCAATAAACCCAGCATCTACCCACATTGTATTTTTCTTACCATTACTAAGCGTCCGTGTAAAGAAAAAGTATTTCCCATCTGATGTCACGCTGCCATAAACATCTGAAAGTTCTGTATTTATCTTATTGCCTAACTTAATTGCAGCTCCCCATGAACCATCTTTTTGACGAAAACTAATATATAAATCAGCATTGCCGTTTTCTAGTTTACTATCAAATATGATGTAGGACTCATCTGGAGCGATGAATGGGTGGAATTTCAAATTTGTTCCCGTATCAACGCTCAATGTTCTCGGTTTTTCATGTTTGCCGTCTATTAATCGTGAATAACGAATATGTACTATAGGTGGCTTTTCAGCAAAGGATGACACATCATCAAAATAATAAGTCCCCTTAGATGAAGCTGTAAGGCGCATAATGGGAATAGAATCAAACGGTGCGCCAAGACTTTTCACCTCTGACCAGCCAGAATGGGTTTGCTCCCTATATTCGTTTCCTATGTACAGTATCTGACCGTCAGGAGAAATCTCGCCTCTGGGTACCACAAAAGTTTCGGTCCACAGATTATCTTTGTATTGAAGGGCAACCAAGGCATCGTTTTCTAATCCCTCATCATATTTGCGGAAATAGAACTCTTTTAAATCTGGTGAAAAGTCAGCATTTAGTTCACCGTTCTCTGTCGTAACAACACGAGGAGCAAAAATTTCAGGAATCGAACCTGGTGGTTTTTGCCCATAAAAGGGATTCGCTAAGCTTGGGAAATCAGAATCGTTTACTTTCTGTTTTTTAGTACCGCAAGCATATAATAATAGTACAAATACAAGTGTTAAAATAAAATGTATTTTTTTCATTGTTTAGATTTCTAGAATGCTTGTTACTACTACTTACTAAAAGCGGGTAAAATTCTATCTGCCACTATTTGCAGTGTATTTTCATCACGACCATTATGAGCAGTGGTCACAACCATCAAATCAAGCTCTTCGATCAGAATGATATACTGACCACCACCACCTCGAGCAGATGTACTGAAATAGTTCTTATTGCCGGCTTTCATGTCTGCCTGCCACCAGAAATAGCCGTAACCGGTATTAGAGATATTGCCATTGTCAGAGAAATTTTCATCATCGCTATCGAGAACAATTCTATGAATAGCTTTATTCACAAAGTTTGCTGGCACTAGTTGTTCGCCATTCCATTTGCCTTTATTGATAGCCAACTGTCCTAACTTCACCATAGCACGCGATGTTATGCTAAGTTTCCAACCTGATTCTGGCAAGCCTGTAACATCATTAATGTGCCAGCCATAATTCGTGATGCCCAATTTGCCTAGAAATTCATTTTTAATAAAGTCTTTGGCACCACCAGGAACGACGGCTTCAATAACTTGCATCACCAAATCTGGACCACCTCCATATTTGAAACTTTGGGATTCTTCTGTGATCTGTGCACTATGTTCGAGTAAAGCTTGAACTTTTCCCTGTCCTTTTAACTGGCTAGGATTTTTATTGAGTTCTTCTCTCTGTTCTTCACTGATACGGATGCCAGAACTCATAGTCAGCGCTCTGTGCAGGGTGATTTTTTCTGCACCAGCAACTAATTTTGTCGGGTCAAGGTCTTTGAGAAAGCTGATCAACGGTTTGTCTAAATCCGCAATAGACAAATAACCCAACTGAATAGCTCGGCCAAGTAAGAAACTGGTGTAAGCTTTAGTTGCAGACGCCTGTGGATGTGGCAGATTGACACGACCACGTGCGTAATAGGATTCAAATATCAGCTTCCCTTTATGTGAAATAAGAAAGCTATCGAATTTACCATGTATAGTGTCAGCGATTTCTTGGGCGAGCTTTAGAATCATCGCTTTGTTACCACCATCGATGCCTAATTCACCTACAGGTATTCCATCTTTTCTATCTGATGGTTCGTTACTTATAAAGGCTTTTTCTAGAATTGGAATATCCCAAAAGAAGTTCCCCATTCTATCTACCGTAGCCTCGATTTGAGCGGCTTTAGCCTCTGGTGCGTTACTTTCACTTCGTTGAGCAAAGCTACTATTTGTTAGTATAAGTAGCATTAAAAGTAGTATTCCTATTTTATTTTTCATAGTTTTTATTATTTATAGATATTTGTTAACGACTTGCTAAATACTGTTTTTTCTGGCAATCTTAAGTGTATCGTAGTTTTACACTTTTAATTAATGACTGGATAAAGGTATATTATAATCAATGCGTTCAAGCTTAAACAGGATGAACCCAATAATTAAATGATAAAACCATTTCATCATTGATATCAGGCTTTTGTATAATAATTAAGATAATTTGTATACATAGATGGTATATTTAACCAATTTTTAAATGAATATATGCTTAACAGGTCTTTAAAAAATACTATCCTTATAAATATTAGCGCCCTTTTATTGGTACTTATACTTGAGATATTAAGTATGTGGGCGGTTAAGGATAGATTTGATACTAATTATTCTTTTTTCTTACATGGTCTGAATTATACAATTGCCATTATGGCCATCATTTGGATAAATCATTTTATCTTCATTCCAACTTTTTTTGATAAGAGACGCTATTTTTTATATATGATACTTCTTATTGGGAGTGTATTTCTTGGAGCATATTTGAAAGGATATGGGAAGGATGGATGGTATGGTGTTTATAAAATGATCTTTTTTCTAATATATACTACCGGAACGGGAATGGCCGCTTTCTTTGTAAGAAGAAATATAATCATTCAAAGAGAAAATAGTGAAAAAGATAAATTGCAAAAAGAAATAGAGCTTAACTATTTAAAGGAGCAGGTGAATCCCCATTTTTTATTTAATTCATTAAATAGTATTTATTCACTTTCCAGGCAGCAATCTCCAGAAACTCCTGATCTTGTCATGCAGCTCTCAGAATTAATGAGATATCAATTAGAGAGTTCTAAAAAAGATACCGTTTTATTAAAAGAAGAGCTTGAGTTTATAGAAAATTATTTGTTACTTGAAGAAAAAAGATTAAGTGAACGTTGTACTGTTGATTTTTTAATTACAGGAGATTATTCGGACTTCAAAATTGCTCCAATGTTGCTAATTCCATTTGTTGAAAATGCTGTTAAACATGGCGCTAAAAGTACTAACGAACAGAGTACAATTGATATTTCTGTAACTATAAAAAATTCAACCCTTTATTTTTGTGTGGATAATTCAAAGCCTTCCAAGGTTTCTACATCGAAAAGAATAGGACTGGGTCTTGAAAATGTGAGAAGACGTTTATATCTATTATATCCTAATGCTCACGTATTAGAAATTGATGATAAAGAAAACCTATATCGTGTAAATTTATCTATTGATTTAACAACTGCAATGTTAAAAAATAATTAATGATTAGAATTGGCATCGTCGATGATGAAATATTAGCACGCAAAGTGTTAGAAGATTATTGTTCTAAAATTGACAACTTTGAATTAGTAGTGAGTACAGGAAATCCACTTGAATTCATCAATTTTATCCAGCAAAATCACCTTGATCTCATTTTTCTTGATATAGAAATGCCCCAACTTAATGGCATGGAAATTTTGCGTTCTATGATAAAGCCACCTAAAGTTATTTTAACTACGGCTTTTTCAGAGTATGCATTAGAAAGTTATAATTATGGCGTTGTAGATTATTTATTGAAACCTGTGAAAATTGAACGTTTTTTGAAAGCAATAAACAAAGTCTCAACTTCAAATATAACACAAACTAAAAAAAATATAGGATCTGAAGAACTTCAAATAAAGCATGATGGCATGCCTGTTAATATCTCATTTGAATCTATTCTGTACATTCAGAGTTTTGGAAATTATTTGAAAATATTTACAGATTCAAGAATGTATCTGATTTCCGAAACACTTATTAATATTACGACCTTGTTATCTGAACATTTTCAACGTACACATAAATCATACATTATCAATTTGGATAGAGTGACAAAAGCAACCAAAACACATTTATTAATAGAAAATACTAAAGTCCCAATCAGTGTTATGTATAAAGTTATTGTTTTTAAAAAATTGGAAGATTTGGCAAAACTATAAGTATTCTCTTTATAATTTAAACCTTTCCAGTCAGATTCCCAATTCACTACTATCGTCTCTTTGGGCAAAGCATATTTACTTACTCCTCTCAAAAAAATAACCTGTTTTATAAACCGTTCAGCATTTTACCACTTCATTTCTAAAAAAGCTTCATTAGGAGCAAAGAGCTTGTTTTCAAAAGTCTTGGACCTAATCCTCAATTTTGGCACTCAATTCCACTAACTCTAACCGCTACGCTGGGAAGGAATGCCATATTCCCAAGTCAAAATCGTGAATCAAGTCCGCTTTTCGTCGGAAAGCCGATAGTTTTGCTTTTCTCAATAAAAAGTTGCTTAATCTAACTTTTCTATGGGATAATATTATATTTATAGCTTTTATAACAAGTTGTGCGCCTTTCGAAAAAAACATCAATAAATGAAATACCAAACATTTCAACCAAATTCTGATTTGGAATCTCTTGTCAATTGCTATTGGACTTTAGAAGTTTCTGCAGAATCTGATGCACAAAAACAACGGATAATTCCAGACGGAACAATTGAAATGGCTTTTATACTAGGAGACGACATTAAACGATACACTTCGGAAAATGAATTTATTATACAACCTCGTGCAATGGTTCTCGGACAGACAATTGACCCTTTTTATATCGAACCCACAGGATACGTGAATACTTTTGCAATTCGCTTTTACCCTTACGGTTTTGCGAATTTTGTAACAATGCCGATTAAGAACTTGGCAAATAAGGAAACGCCTATAAAATTATTGTTCGGAGAAAAAACCACTAATGAATTGGAACGAAAAATAATTGAAGCTACAAATAGTAGTGAGCGTATAGAAATTATTGAAAAATTTCTTTTAGACAAATTAAATGAAAAAATAACAATTGATAATATTGTAAAAACAACCATTGATGCCCTTTTAGCAACAAACGGAAGTGCTTCGATACGTACTATTCTTAAAGAAGATTTATCAAAACGGAGACAACTTGAACGAAATTTCATAAAACAAATTGGTGTTAGTCCAAAACAATTAGGTAAAGTAATCCGACTACAAACTGCTCTAAAAATGTTGCTCAACAAAAAGAAGGAAAACCTAACAAACATTGCATATGAGAGTGAATATTACGACCAAGCACATTTCATAAAAGACTTTAAAGAGTTTACAGGGATAAACCCGAAAAAATTTTTAGGAAATGAAAATATGGTACTTTCTACCCTTTTCTACAAATAGTCAACGTGACGCATTTATACAATTTTAGTTTTTGCAAGTAATCTAAATTTGTCTTGTCAATTTAAACAGGACAATATGAAAAAAACGATCCTTTGTACTGCCATAATTCTTTCCTTTAGCATTACGGCCTGTAACAATCAAAACAAATCTAAAACCGAACCTATCTCGGTTGAGTCTAACCTTAATCAAAAAACAAAAGAAATGAAAACTCATATTTCAATTTTTGAAATTCCAGCAACGGATATTTCACGAGCAGTTAATTTTTACCAAGCAATTTTAGACATTGACATCGAGAAAATGGAAATGCCCGAAATGGAAATGGGAATATTCCCTTATGAAGAACAAATGGTTACAGGGGTTATCATTAGAGCGGAAGGGTATAAACCTTCGGCTAATGGCGTAACCATATACTTAAATGGAGGAAATAATCTTCAAGTCATTCTTGATAAAGTTGAGAATAATGGGGGCGAAATAATTGTTCCTAAGTCACTTCACGCGGATGAAAGTGGATATTATGCACTATTTCTTGACTCTGAAGGAAATAAAATTGGTCTGCATTCCCCAAACTAAACGCAGGAAATAGAACGAACGTACGAACATCAATGAGTCTAAAAAATAAGACATAAAATACTTAAAATATGGCTTCATGCTTTACCGAAAATTAAGTGCTTAATCACCCAACAAATTCAAAATATTCACTTTAAGATAGATCTTAATTTTTAATGAGCCACTCAGCACATTTCCCTGCATTTCGCAAAAGCTATATTTAGTGCAATGAGCTTCTTTACTAAAGTCTTGAAACTGATTCATGATTTTGGCCGTCAATTCCACTAACCCTTCCTGCTACGCTGGGAAAGATCGCTACATTCCCAAGCTAAAACCGTGAATCAACTTCGCTTTTCATCGGAAAGCCAATCGCTTTATTTTCTTAACGAAATTTTCAACAAAGACTTCTTTAGTCTTTATTAGTTATTTCTAAAAACCAAGCGTTAGGCTCACAATTTTAAAGGGTTTATAATAGAGGAAGCCTTTGTTGTTTTTTGGGACAACAAAAAACAGGTATGACATAACCAATTCTAAATTAAACCCATTTGTTATGTTCACTAAACTAGCCTGTATCACTCTCGCCACAAATGGCTTTAAAAGAATCGCTAATGCCATTATGGATCTTGTAAAGACTATACCAAGTTTTAGCCAAAAATAAGGTTTCTACTTCCTTGAAAATCTAAGGATTTTACTACGTCGTATACACTCCTGATTTATTTTCTAAAAGTCTTGACAAAACCCACTTCATCTATTGTGCTATGCACGCAAGAAATTATACAAACACCCCTTAAAATTGATTTCAGTTAATCAATCCCGAAGTGTCGGGAGGGGATTATTAACCTTTTAAATTATTAAATATGAGCACAATTAAAAATCATGTACAGTTAATCGGAAATGTTGGGCAAGAACCAACGATTACTAATCTAGAAAGTGGTAAAAAAGTAGCCCGACTATCATTGGCAACCAATGAAAACTACAAAAACAGTAAGGGAGAAAGACAAACGAACACCAATTGGCACACAGTCATAGCTTGGGGAAAGACCGCAGACATTATTGAAAGGTATGTGATCCAAGGCAAAGAAATTGGCATAGTCGGTCAACTAAAGACACGAAGTTATGAAACCAAAGAAGGGGATAAACGCTATTTGACAGAAGTCATAGCAAATGAAATTCTATTATTAAACGGAAATCCGAGTAAGTAATTAATCGAGTTAAAACAAAGAGGGTGCTACTGTGGAGATAATCACCCTCTTTTCATCATTAATTTTAAAAAAAAACCAATGAAAGTCAAAGTTAACGAAATACGGATTAGTTACAAAGAGAAAAGAAATATAATGAGTTCAAAAGCGATTAAAAGTTCAGATGATGCCAGAAAATTGCTTTTTGATAATTGGGATAAAGACACCATTGCCTTACATGAAACTTTTAAGGTGCTATTCTTGAATAACTCCAATAAAGCAAAAGGTGTTTACGAATTGTCAATCGGTGGTATTACGGGTACTTTGGTAGATATACGCATACTTTTTGCCATTGTTTTAAAATCACTTACGGTAGGAATTATTTTAGCTCATAATCACCCGAGCGGTAATTTAAATCCAAGTGAAGCGGATAAAGAGCTTACCCAAAAGATTAAGAAAGCCGCTAAATATCTAGATGTTAAAGTACTTGACCATTTGATAATTACCCCTAGTGGTCAATTTTATAGTTTTGCAGATAATGGAATATTGTAATTTTAAAAACTAAGGTTATGATAAATATTAATTATAACAATCTGGACAAGGAAACCCAAGACTATTTACTTTCAATTTCAAAGAAAGATATTGAAAGTAAATTTTGTAAGAACCTTAAAGCATATGCCAAAGAATATCATTTAAATTATAATGAAATATTAGAAGAGGAAGCAATTAAAAACCTGTATTTCTTTCAATACGTTTTTAATATATAACATTCAAATACCTGCTAATTTGCCCTTGAATATTCAAGGGCTTTTTTATTCCGTTTTTAAAATTTTAACGCATCAATAGTTGAAAAATTGACGTCTTTAAGTGATGAATTTTTCAAAATACTAGGGTATGTTTTCAAAACGAACCATTTGAGAACATACTGCATTTTTATTTTTTAGAGATTTAAAATACCTTTAAAAAGCAATTGACGATAGTCAGATTGTTCGAGAATTTTGTCACGCTTTGGCGTGACGAAATGGAGAAGCAAGAGGGTAGCGTGCAAAGCACCGCTACATATTTTATTTTGCTTCGCAAAGTCTTGTGTTTATGGAGGTTTTATGATTTAAAAAATTTAGGAACATTAAAAAAGTTTGGAGTAAATAGAACCTTAACACCTGAAAACATTAAAGAAGTTTGGCGTAAAATGATAGTTAAAGGTAAATACAATTATAAGTATAGCACTGTAAATTTTAAGTCTTCGATAGCGAAGCGGTTTCGGATGTTTTCTAAGAAAATATCAAAGTCTCATTCTGAAAGTATTAGGATAATTATGGACTTCTTTGAATGGCATGGCTTTTTACCGTCTGATAAATTTGAAAGGAGCATGCTACAAGAAATTATAAAAAACAGGAAACGTACAGAAGCTATCATTGCGATTATCAAAAGCATCGAAAAGGAACAGACCAAGCCGACCACAGCTATGCTATTATCATTGTTCGAAGAAAATCTAAAACAAGAAAAAAAAGAGCCTTTAATGGTCGAAAAGAAATTTGCAGATAAGCAATTAGAAAATAAACCTGTTGAAAATACAACTGTACCGAAAATCCGGTATGAACGATTAACGGAGAAAATGAATTTGGTAAAACAGAATTTTTCAGATGTACTGAATAAGGTCAAAACAGTAAAAAGTAGTTTCGGGAAAAACTATTTTAAATTGGAGCTCAGCGAAGAGGAACTCACAAAATTGAAAAGAACATTGCAAAATTTATAAAGCATGTATATCACCATTACAAAGCAGCAATCGGGAACAAACTATAAAGGTAGCGTTCGTGATTTTGTCAATTATTTGGAAAAAGAAAATGAGGATAAAAGTGTAGAGCTTCAGGAAAACTTTTTTAACCAGTATAATGATAAAGTTAGTTCAGAAGAAGTGATTGCTGAAATCGATGGTAATACTTCTAAACTGTCCAAAAAAGACCCTAAGTTTTATTCAATGGTGGTAAGTCCTAGTTCAAGGGAATTAAATCACATTAAGAATAACCCAAAACATTTACGTAAGTATGTACGAGAAATTATGAAGGATTATGCTGATGCCTTCTATAGGGATCAAAAAATTACTGTGGACAATATTAAATATTATGCCAAGATGGAACATGAGCGTACTTATAAAGGAAAGGATAAAAAGATACAAGAAAATCAACCCTATGCAACCAAAATACTCCAGCTTAAAAACGAAATTAGAAATATTCAAGGAAGTAATTCCATTGGAAATGTCAAGAATCTGGAAAAAGAAATAGTTAGACTAGAAAAGGAAGCTCCACACCAACAACAAGGTAGACGCATTGTTCGAGGAATGCAAAAGGAAGGTTACCAGAGCCATATTCATATCATTGTAAGCAGAAAAGATAATTCCAATTCATTTAGTCTGTCCCCAGGATCAAAATATAAACAATCTGAAACCATTTTAAATGGAAAAAAAGTAAAACAGGGATTCCATAGAGAAAAATTTTATAAATCGGCTGAAAAGAGATTTGACACTACATTTGGTTACAATCGGAATTTCGTAGAAAGTTATAAGGCAAAAAACATGTTTATAAAAAATCCTAAAAAATTTTTTGCCACACTCGTGGGCTTGCCTACAAACGAAAAACAAATGGCTTTTAAACTACTGCATAAGGCTGGGGTAAATATTCCTAATATACCTACCAATAAGGTGCAATTGGCATATAAAGCGTTTATGAAACTTAAAAATGGAGTGGGTAAAGCGATAAACTCTGGTTCAATAGGTATTTAATACTAATTTTTTAAGAATTTCAATTATGGAAAATAGCTACAGTTTGACTTTTTACGTGCTATTGGTATGTAGTATAGCTTATTTAATTATACGGTATGTGCGTTTAGGTTTCTTTTTGATGTGTCTATGTATAATCAGTATATCTAGTATTGGTTATTTGGCTCTGGATTTAACGGGTTTTTCAAAGATGCTGTTATATCTAACCCTCCCTTTCATGTTCTTCTTTATGATATTATATGTTTTTGTTGCCAAAGAAGAAAGTACCGGTAAGAAAAATAAAAAATATAGGATGGTACTCAGTACAAAAGGCGCTCGTTTTGTATTGGACAATATTCGCAGAGGGGTTTCTATAATTGGTTCAGCGGGTAGTGGTAAAACAGAAAGTGTGGTCTATAATTTTTTGGAACATTTTGGTAACAATGAATTCTGCGGAGTCCTTCACGATTACAAGAATTTTGAAATCACAGAAATGGCATATCCCATATTTCAAAAAAGTAGTACTGATTTCTATATTGTTTCTTTTGACCCCATTTATCATAGGGTGAATCCCATTGCTCCAAAGTATTTACCAGATGAAGAAAGTGTCTATGAAATATCAAGGGTGTTATTAGAGAATCTTTTGGAATTAAAAGAATCGGATAACAACAGTACGTCACGATTCTTTAAAGATGCCGTAGAAGGCTTAATAGGTGGTTTAATATGGAGACTCAAAACAGATTATGAGGATTACTGTACCATTCCACATTTAATTGCATTATACCAGCATTTAGAAACAAAAGCACTCATTAGTTTTTTAAAAGTAGATTTGACAGCTAAAGCCATGGCAGACGCATTTATAAGTGGGGTAGGGTCGGACCGTCAAACGGCAGGCGTAAAAAGTACCTTGGCCAATGCCTTTAAAAAAATTAGTACAAAAAAAATATTTATGGTGCTCTCTGCCGATGAAATTCCATTAGATGTTAATAATCCTCTAAATCCGGCAGTCATTTCTATTGTTAACAATCCTAAGAAAGAAGCTTCGTTGTCTCCTGTTATTGCCACTATCATGCACACTATCACCAAGCAGATGAGTGAACGTGGTCAAAATCCTTCCTTTGTGTTGTTGGAAGAGGCATCTACCATTCGATTGTTAAATATGCATAGGATTCCAGCTACGTTGAGGAGTTATGATATCGTAACCCTATATGTGCTGCAAGATAAAATACAAAACGATATGATGTACGGAGACAGGGCAAGCCGTGCTATTTTAAGTAATCTTTCCTATCAGTTTTTTGGAAAGGCAAATGATCCTGATACAGCAAAGTATTACGAACGCTTTTTTGAAATTGTAAAAAAAGAAACCAGAAGTGTAAATAAAGGGTATAATTTAAATTTTGATACTCGAGTTACACATGGTGAAAAGGAAGTAGCTAAAACGAGAGCTGATGCTTTTTTTGGATTAAAACAAGGGGAGTTTATTGTATTTGCAGATGGAAAGGACAAAAGGTTGCAATTCATACATCCTAAAATTAAACGAAGCTTCCCTGACGCGAGAGAAATTAACAATACAAACCTAGACGAAAATTTTTTAAAAATTCATAATGAGGTGAAATCTATTTTTAAATAGAATTTTATGAAATAAAAGCTTACGCCATTTAATAAGCACTTCTTTTAATTATTCCAGTTCAAAGTCGAATAATTCTTTAGGATCGACTTCCAAAACTTTAGCTAATATTAATAGAGTTTCAAAAGATGGATTAGTTTCACCACGTTCAATTTCTCCAATTGTTTTCTTTGAAATATATTCACTACGATCGCTCAGTTCTTGCTGAGAGATATTTCTATTTATATATTCAGAACTTTTTATAGTTTTTCTCAGCTTACGAACATGTTTACCGAATATCTTTTTCTCCTTAATAAAATCAATTTTATTCATGATCATAAAATTCAAGGTTAAAAAGAAATATTTTGGTAACCCACAGGTTACTATTAAAAAATAATTGTTATATTTGTAATTGAATTAATACATTTGCGATTCTTCTTATAAAAAAATAGAAGCATTCGCTTTGAATCCTGATCTGAAAACTGGTAATTTTTAACACACAGGATAATAAGCAAGGTGTTCACGACCCGGGCGTGGACTCTCTTATTATGTGTGGGTATACCAGTACCTCAGATTAGTAAGTTGAGTTCTACGCCTTTTTTTGGCAATATATTCAACAATTCTTAGCACCAGTTTCCGTTTTTCTTGAGTTTCGTAATTATTAAAATAACTTTTAATTAATGAGACTTTGTTAAATATATTTATACCAAATACTCGAGTTGAAATGCAAATATTCCATTTAAAATCGGAATGGATGAGGTATAAGTCGGAAGTTAGCTTATTCGACATTCTCTTTATTAAAAAGCCAAAGAGCCCAATTATAGGCATTTTGTTATGGGATTCACGCTATACTTTTTCCAGATGTTGTTTCCACTTTTTATCCCATAATCTACGAATCTTTCATTTTTAGTTGTACCTGGACACACCAAGTTTAAAAGCCTAATACGCATTTATTTATCCTTAATCTTTTAAGTCTTTCTATTAGAAATAGATAGGTTTTATAAAAGAGGAATGGAGTAAATATAGCCATTAACTAAAATTAATGCCAATGAATAAATACTAAACAAACTTCTCCAATTCGTTTTTACGCGAAAGAGAAAGTTAATAAACTAACAAATTAACGTTTCATTAAATCATTATAAAATTATGAAAAATAACCTACACTCTTACCAGTGGGTAAGATTTTCTTTGCCTATACTTATCTTTTTAGGAATTATCTATACTGTTCATGCACAGGATCTTTACCGCGTATCTGGAACCACAACAGATGATCATGGAGCTCTTAATGGAGTTACAATACATGTAAAAGGTAGCTCACGAGGTACCACATCAGATCTAAATGGAAATTACAGCATTCAAGTAAAAGGAACAGAAGTACTTACATATTCTTTTATTGGATATGGTACAGTTGAAGAGCTAGTAAATAACAGAACTAGAATTGATGTGTTACTTTATTCTGAAAGCACAGAACTCGAGGAAGTGTCCATTAATGCTGGCTATTATAAAACTAATGACAAAGTAAAAACAGGCAGTATCGTTCGAATAAGTTCAAAGGATATTGAAACACAACCTGTCAATAGCCCTTTAGAAGCAATGCAGGGCAGGCTGTCTGGAGTTCATATTACACAATATACAGGAACAGCAGGTGGAGGGTTTCAAGTAAGAATAAGAGGACAAAATAGCATAGCTGCGGGTAATGAACCGCTCTATATTATTGATGGCGTACCCTATGATTCTGGATCCATGAGTTATAATGGTAGCTCAGGGTCTATTATGCCTGGAGCACTTATTAGCCCTTTAAATGCCTTGCCAACTTCATCAATCGCTTCTATTGAAGTTTTGAAAGATGCAGATGCTACAGCAATTTATGGTTCAAGAGGTGCCAATGGTGTTGTATTAATTACTACAAAAAATAATAGAGTAGGAGGGACTACCTTTTCTCTTAGTGTTAGTTCAGGATTAGCTAATATTTCTAGAAAGATAAAACTAATGAATACTGAGCAATTCCTCGAAATGCGAAAGGAAGCATTTGATAATGATGGCATTAGTGACTATCCGTTTAATGCTTATGATATCAATGGAACTTGGAGTAACACTCGAGATACGGACTGGCAAAATTTGTTAATAGGTGGTACTGCACATATTGAAAATTATCAAGGAACTGTGTCTGGAGGAAGTGATCGAACACATTTTAATATTAGTGGAACTTATGGTAAAGAGTCTACAGTATTCCCTAAAGATTTTAGTTATAGAAGAGGAACAGTATTAGCGTCACTAAATCACTCCTCATTGGATGATAAGTTTACACTAAACTTTACGGCTAATTATGCTACTGAAAATAATAATCAACCAGGTTTGGATTTGTCTAAATCCGCACGTACACTATCTCCAAATGCCCCAGAACTATATGATGAATCTGGGAATTTAAATTGGGAGAATAGCTCATGGACAAATCCATTGGCACAACTTAATGGGGCGTATTCAAACGAAATAATTAGCTTGATGAGTAATGCTGTGTTATCCTACGAGCTTTTGCCTAACTTTAAAATAAGTTCGCGATTAGGATATAATGATATTCGAATTGAAGAAGGGAAGACGAATCCGCATACCATTTACAATCCCGCATATGGATTGACAAGTGCCAATTCTAATATTTTCACCAATAAAGGCAAAAGACACTCTTGGAGTATCGAGCCGCAATTGGATTATCAATTTCCTATTGGTAAAGGTATGTTTAAAACTATTTTAGGAATTACTTTTCAAGAACAAAACAGCGAGCAATTGTCTTTGTTAGCAGCCGGTTTTACAAATAATAACCTACTACAAAATCTTAGTGCCGCCTCCAATGTTTATATTCTTGGCGAAAATAAAAATCAATACCGTTACCAAGCATTTTATGGAAGGATTAATTACAATTGGGAAAATAAATATATCATCAATCTAACAGGCAGAAGAGATGGCTCTAGTCGATTTGGCCCAGGGAAAAGATATGCCAATTTTGGAGCAGTTGGAGCAGCGTGGATTTTATCAGAAGAAAGTGGTATTCAAAATACAATACCTACATTGTCTTTGGCAAAACTAAGAGTAAGCTATGGTATAACAGGGAATGACCAGATTGGAGATTATCAATATTTTGACACATATAGTGTTTCAAATAATATATACAGTGGAATTGTTGGGTTGGAGCCAACAAGACTATTCAACCCTTTGTTTGCTTGGGAGAAAAATAAGAAACTTGACCTTGCCTTTGATTTTGGTTTATGGAAAAATAAATTTCTTTTATCAACCACCTATTTTAGAAATACATCTTCGAATCAATTGGTTGGTGTACCATTACCAGGAACGACAGGGTTTCAGAATATCCAAGCCAATCTGAATGCCACCATTCTTAATTCTGGCTGGGAGTTTGAGTTGCATTCTAGAAATATACAAAAGGGTGACTTTTCTTGGGAGTCGGATTTTAATCTTACAATTCCTAAAAATAAGCTCATCTCTTACGATGGTCTAGAAAATTCTGCTTATGCCAATAAATATGTAATTGGTCAACCATTGACCATAATTAAATTATATCACTTAACTGGTGTCAATCCAGATTCTGGCCTTTTTGAATTTGAAGATTATAATGGGGATGGTGCTATTAGTTCTGTAGAAGACAGAAAGAAGACCAAAGATCTTGCCCCTAAATATTACGGTGGTCTAACCAATACACTAACCTATAAGGATTTTAAATTGGTGTTCTTTTTTCAGTTCACTAAACAAAATGGGTATAATTATTATTTCAATAGTGCTCCTGCCGGATTCCTGATAAATCAGCCTACAGAGAGTTTAGATAGATGGCAACAAGAAGGAGATGTTAGTACTATGCAGCGATATACTTCAGGAAGCGATTATCAAGCTCTTTTGGCCTACTCTAAATTTACACTAAGTGATGCCGCTGTTACCGATGCGTCCTATTTGAAGCTAAAGAATATATCATTTTCGTACCAACTATCTCAAAAATGGCTGAAAAACACAAAGTGTCTCTTGACTTTACAAGGTCAAAATTTACTGACTTTTACTTCATTCAAAGGTGGAGATCCAGAGCAAGTATTAGGGTATTTACCACAGCTTAGAAGATTAACTATGGGAGTTCAATTTAATTTTTAACATTATGAAAAACAAAATAAACAATAAGGAAAATATAATTTTAATGAATCGCATGAATTGTAATTGGGGACAGCTAATCGTTTTCATGTTGCTAGTTCTTTTAATGATTTCGTGCGATCATTTTTTAGAAGTCGATTATCCAGAAAATCAGATTAGTGGGGAAGTCGTCTTTCAAGATGATGCCACAGCATTAGCGGCTTTAACAGCTATCTATGCTAACTTACGAGATAATGTATTGCTAACAGGGAATTCGAACGGTCTAAATGTTATAATGGGGCTGTATTCGGACGAATTAGAGTATTATGGAACACCCGGACAACCATTGGATGCATTTTATAACCACGTATTACTTCAAAGCAATACTTCAGAGGAGCAATTATGGAATAAGAGTTACTATACTATTTATATGGCAAATAGTCTTTTAGAAGGAATTACAAATAATAGTCATTTATCCTCTGAAACCATTCAGAAAATCAAAGGCGAAGCCCTTTTTATTAGAGCGTTGACCCATTTTTATTTGGTAAACCTTTTTGGAGATGTTCCTTACGTTATTCAAACGGATTACACTTTAAATAGTAGGATATCAAGGTTGAAGGAAAACGAAGTTTATAAAGCTATCGTAGCCGACCTCAAAGAAGCTCAATCTTTTTTAAGTACAAGTGGAGCCTTAGAAGGGCGAATTCGACCTGATAAATGGACTGCAACAGCTTTGTTATCCAAAGTCTATTTGTACATGGAAGATTGGCAGAATGCGGAATCAGAGAGTACTTCAATTATTGAAAATACAAGTTTATTTTCCTGGGAAACCGATTTGTCCAAGGTATTTCTAAAAGGAAGTACTACCTCCATTTGGCAACTTAAACCAAAACTTGAAGGATACAATACGTTAGAAGCATCAATTTTTAATTTTGTAAGTGTACCGCCACCATTAATGGCATTGAATGAATCCATTTTAAATGCATTCGAAGAAGGTGATATGAGAAAGACATCCTGGATATCTTCAATAGCTAACAACGCAGATGTCTGGTACCATGCTAATAAATATAAAAATACATCTACGACTTCTACGACAGAGTATTCCGTAATATTTCGTTTAGCAGAATTATATCTCATTAGGGCAGAAGCAAGGGCACATCTTGAAAACTTTAATGGAGCATTGAATGATGTAAATAAAATTAGACAAAGAGCCAGTATAGAAGATCTAATTAATATATCTAAAGAGGAGCTCATTGATGCTATACTTCAAGAAAGAAGGGTTGAGCTATTTACGGAATCAGGAAACAGATGGTTTGACTTAAAAAGAACCGGGAAAGCAGAATCAATACTTTCATTAATAAAACCAAACTGGGAATCAAAAGATTTATTACTGCCTATACCCGAGAATGAATTGTTAGTGAATCCAAATTTATCACCACAAAACGCTGGATATTAATAGTGCTAATCAAACTGCTTCAATATGCTTAAAGGCAGATTGAAGCAGTTCTTATAAAATAGTAAATAAATGAAAAAAATAAGCTCTATTCTTTTCTCGATAGTTTTGTCTTTTCATGCTATTTTGACTTTTGGTCAAAAAAGCAATACTAAGTTAAAACCATACAAAGAAGTAATCACAATTGAAGCGATATCAGAAAAAGGTTTTATCTCTACTCATCTTTTGAATGACAAAATCTATTTAGAGATTTCAGATAACATCTTAGGTAAAGATTTGTTATTTGTAAATCATAATAATTCAAGTTTTGACAAACAAAACATAATTAAATTAAATAAACGGAATAATACTATCCAAATTATTATTCAAGAAACGGAATCTAAAGCAGGGAATACAATTCAATTATTAGAAGGGAATTATGATATTAAAATAACAGCTGCTAGTTTTCCCATTTTGACAATTGGGAATAATCAATCGAATTATGTTATTGATGCTACTGATTTATTTTTACAAACCCCAAAGGGCCTCCAAGATGGAGGGAAGTCCATTGTCAAGGATGCCACATTTATAGATGAAGTGAAGTCTTTCGCCAATTCCGTTGAGGTAAAAACAACGACAACTATAACTTCAGAAAAAGGTCCAATAACTAACATTGTTAATTTTAGTGTTATGTTGCTTCCAGAACCCATGATGCCACGTTTGTATGATCATAGAATAGGTTTTGATAGTGAAGATAGAACTTCCAATATTTTAAATGAATCCAAAAGAGCTTCTATAGCAAAATGGCGATTAGAAAAAAAGTATCCATCTCAAACTTTAAGTGAACCCATCAAACCGATTATATTTTATTTAGACCCTGCCATTCCTAATGAATGGAAACCTTATATAAAGGCAGGTGTTTATGAATGGTTGCCCGCCTTTGAAGCCGCTGGTTTTAAAAATGCTCTTATTGTAAAAGAGGCTCCAGTAAATGATAAAGATTGGTCCATAAATAGTATGAGGTATTCTGTTATTCGTTGGAAGAATAGATCAAAATTTAGAGGACATGAAGGAGTAGGTTTTGGAACAGTAAATAGAATTGTAGATCAAAGAACTGGAGAGATCCTTAAATCAGATATATTGTTAGGAATGATTGATGTTATTGTAGATAAATATTTTGCTAGATGTAGTCCATTAGATAAACGGGCACAACAATATCCTTTTCCTGATGATCTAATGGGTGAGATCATCCAATCGCTTACAGCCCATGAAACGGGACATGCTTTTGGTATAAAGGATGCTAATTTTGGTGAATATACTTACCCATTTGAAAAAATGAGAAATAAAAAATGGCTTCAAAAAATGGGACATACTCCTAGCATAATGAATTACGCGAGAGAAAATTTCATTGTACAACCCGAAGACAATATACCTCCTAATTTATTACATCAAAAAGTTGGCCCGACAGATCTTTATAATATCCGTTGGGCATATACACAATTCTCCAACATTAATATGCCGGATGACGAATTGCCATATTTAGAAAAAATAGTTAGGGAGCAGGATACAATACCATGGTATAGATATAATTTGGAAGTCCAAAATATTGGGCCAGAAACAATAAATGAAGTTGTAGATAATGATAATCCGATAAAATCGGCAGAGTTGGGTATAAAGAATTTAAAAAGAGTCCTAAATTTAATACCAGATTTAGCTATAAATGAACGAGATGATAAAGTGAAGAAACGCTTTTATATTGAGACACTTAATCTTTGGGTAGATCAGATGAAATATGTGGAATCTCTCATAGGTGGTTATACGATTCAATACAAATCAAATGCTCAAAAAGGTTCGGTATATACTGCTATTCCTTATAATCGTCAAAAGGAGGCTCTGAAATTCTTAAATAAAGAAGCTTTTAACCCACCTTTGTGGATGATTCGTGATGATATTACAGGAAGGTTCATTGCGAACGAAGCCCATGGGATGAATGATAAAAGTGGGTTTATAAACAGTACGATTGAAATAATATCTAGAAAACAGAGAAAAATACTTAAAAACTTGTTTTCCACAACAAAGTTGAAAGCTCTTGAGGAAAATGGCATATCTGGAAATAGTAATTATAACATTGTGGATATGCTTCAAGGTTTGAACGCTGGTTTGTGGAAAGAGCTTGAAGAAGAATCCATAAAAATAAATTTCTTTCGTCAAGAAATCCAAATAGCATATATCTTTTATCTAATAGACACTCTTAAGCATGAGACCAAAAAGCACCAGAGAGAATCAATTTATGTAGCGTATAATAAGTATTTCTTTAGTAGTTATAGTCGGAGTGCACTATTTAACGAGCTAAATAATATTAAAAATAGTATTAAAAAAGTAATAGATAGTGTAAATGACCTATCTACTAAAAGCCATCTTGAATTATGTCTTTTAGAAATAGATAAAGGACAAAATTAGAATGGTTGAGAAAGGGTGATAGGATGTGAAAGAACTAAAATGGTTTTATAAATAGAAAACTCTTAATCAAAAAGATCTTGTTGCAACCATTAAAATCCTGAAATGATTATTATTTGTAAACGAAAAAAAGGCGTATAAATGCTATACGCCTTACATTAAAATACCTAACTATTAAGGATTATATTTCAATGGTTCTCCACAAATTGTTTGATTAATTTTGGAGTAAACTTGATCACCCGAATAGGTACAATCTAACATTCCTGCTGGATCACAAGTTGTGACTTGCTCACAAATACCATTCTGGAAAATATAACCAGGGACAGTTGCAGCGTTGTTTGTGTTTTCTGAACTGTTGGTGGCGAAAGCCAGACCTACAGCCATGAATAATGCCAACATTGGCAATAGTACTTTCTTAAAAACATTTGATTTCATATTAATTATTTTTAATTGTTATGGTTTACTCTTTTCTACAGGTTTTCAACCTTATTTCCTGATATCGATCAATATGCGTTTGATTACTTATGAAAGTAATTATTTTGTAATTTGTATATGTATAATTGATTACCACTTATCATAGCAAATAAATCTTTATATGAATTTATGCTTATCCCTTTTTCAAGTTTCTCATGAAAAATATAAAAACTAAAGCTATAGGTGGCATTACCCAAATTATAAACATCTATAATGCTTGCTTTTTTTAATATGTTTTTTGGTTCAAACCTACCTAATCGGTCTGAATTAATGAACAGAAGTTCAGCATTGGTAGTCGCTATTTTATTAACCAATGTAGGGTTGCCTAACAATTTTTTTTGATTAGTTGTTTTTAGATTAGCAACTTTAAAGGAAGCCATTTTAATCGTGTCTATAGTTTTTCCACTATAATCTAAATGCAATTTTGAATTATATACAATGTATTCATTTCGATAATAGTACATATACACTAGTCGTTGAAGGCTGCTATTCCATAGGAGCTGACCATCCATATCAAAATATCCATCTAATTGTTTTGTCAAGAGGTCAGCCGATAGTTTTACCTGATAATTTTGATTTTTGTAAAGTGTACCTAAAACTTGCTCTTGATTTTTACTACTGAGTGATCTAATTCCAAAAGAAGTGGAGTCAATTGTGGTCCAAAGAGAAAAGTAAGCAAGATCTTTTGATAATTTTAGAGCTTTCCAATCAGTGATTTTTCCTCTGAACAGTATTGGCACACTTCCATCGGCTACAAAAAAATAAGGAGGTTTTACTTCAATTCGAACAGAGCGATATGGGAGTTGCATTTGATCAAGAACAATTTGTTGTTTTTTTAGTTGAAATGTTTTTAATGAAATTTCGGTAATGATCAATGGAGCTGTAGTATTTCCCAGATATATAGTTTGATCTGTCATTCCTGCTATATAATATGAATTGAATTTTAAGTCAAGAGATTTTAATATTTCTACTGTATGTGGTGGAATACGACGAATAAAACTATTATTGCGATGCATAGTATTCTCAGAAACTATAAATAATAAAACAACAATGCCTACTCCTAAAAAAGTACAGCTCAATAAAAAATATGTTAAGACTCTCTTTTTCATTTAACTTATTTAATATGTTTATTTAGTTTATGTTCATCATCGAAATTTTTTGATGTTGTTTTTGTCATTTGGAATAGTAGGTATAGGGCCAATAAGCAAAACGAAATGTTCATTATGAGATGTTGCTTCCAGCCTAATGATTCCAATATTCCCCCACAAGAGCACGGTACAAAGTCACTAAAATTTAAGATAACCACAATATAAGTGGTGAACATGACCATTATACTGTAGAAACTTAAAAGTCCGATGAGGCGATAACTAGGTGTTATTAATAAAATTGCAACTATCAATTCACTTATGGGAACTATCCACGCCACCCAATTTGTAAATGAACTCAAAACAGGAGATTGCCCTATTTGTGCTAAGAAATTTTCAAAATCCAAAAATTTACTAATAGCCGCATATACAAATAGTATCACACACATTGAAATGAGTAATTCAATAAGTAGTTTCTTTTTTATTTGTTTTTTGATGTTCACGTTGAAATTATTTTACAGGATAAAATTCGGAACTATCATTTATTTTTAAGGAATGTTCACTTATTCATAAAGGATTATATGCAAAGTGAGTGAAAGTGAAAGTTTGAAGGAGTAGTTTTAGAACTTATTATTAATGCAATCCAGACATGTTTCGAAATGCCTTTGGTGAACGTCCAAATTTCTGTTTGAAGACTTTTGAAAAATGGGGCATACTTTTAAAGCCAGTTAATATAGCGATACGCTTCATTGATAAGCTTGTGTTTTCAATTAATAAACTTGCTTTCTTTAAGCGTTCATCAAGTAAAAATTTAAAAACGGTAATGTTGTATAATTGCTTAAAACCATATTTTAATTTGTATTCATTCGTACCGAAATTGTGTGCCAGAATTCTTAATGATGGTAATGGTGTTTCAAGGTGTTGCAAAATATAATCATGTATTTTCTGAATGATTTTTATATCTTTTTCATTTTTCAAAATATTAGGTTTTTCCTTTTTTTGAATAGTATTTCTTGATAGAATTTTGGACGTTAATGATAATCCATCTTCTATAAATTGACTTTGTGTTTTAGATTGAAAACTTGTTACTAATATAAATTGATTTTTATTTTCTTTATGATATATAGACGTTATATTACAGATTGCCTCTTTTGTTAAATCTTTATCAAATTGGAAATGTAGTTTTTTCTTAATTTGATAGTAATTATTTATCAGTAATTTATCTGCAATTCGCTTCCAGTCATGTGTTGAATTATCACACAATATTTTTATAAATGATTGGCCAATAAATTCTTTTTTATCTTTAATCAAGTGATTCATAACATCATCATTTACATAAATGATTTGGAAGTTACTGTCAAGAATAAAAATCATTTGGACAAATTGAAAAATACTCTCAGGGGAATTTAATTGGCTATAATATCGCAATGTTTGTTGAATCTCTTGAGCCATTAAATTAACCAAGACCACTAGAGCCTCAATTTCATCATCAATATCATTCCTCTCAATCTGAAACGAGAACCTGCCTTCTGACATTTCCAATAGCATTTTATAGATATTGTTTATTCTTATTTTATCAAAGGTGTTTAACATGGCGTTATGTCTATACTAACATTCATTGTTTTACAAAAAATTATTTAAAAACTCAATGGCTTCATGATAGTTTTTGAATAAT
Source organism: Aureibaculum luteum (assembly GCF_003449015.1). Classification (GTDB taxonomy): domain Bacteria; phylum Bacteroidota; class Bacteroidia; order Flavobacteriales; family Flavobacteriaceae; genus Aureibaculum; species Aureibaculum luteum. Next base: position 230,668 of record NZ_QRGD01000008.1, read on the forward strand.
TTTGAAGGTACCAACGGTTTATTTTTGTTTAAATAGAATTTTGACATTACTTCAGCTATATACCTGTCATCGTAAATAGCAACGGCTTTTGCCAATACAGACCCGTTTTTGGCTAAATAATCTCGAGCGGATTTTTCCCAGCTCATTACATTTCTTATATCACAAAATACAGGATAGGAAACCTCTTGTTGAAATTGTAAGCGGTCCCTAACAATTGATTGGGCAGTTGCTAAATCAAGTAACTTAATCTCTTTATAGGTGCAATGTAGGATTTCATTTTTAATCCAAAAATTAGCATGCTCTGTATGATTAATATCATTCATTTTAGCGACATTTAGATACCTAAGTTAGAACAATTATTTTATTTTGCTGGTTTTTGTAACCATTTGGGCAAACTAAAGGACTTAATTTTTAGAAATAGCTAATGCTTATTGTCTAAAAAGGATTTTGTTTTAATTCTAAGGGATTAAAGCAGGTATATTAGTGAAATGACTTTTCTATTCTTAACAAATTTAGATAGCTTGGTGTAAAATAAATATCAACACTTAAATTTTATACCTAATGGCTAAGATTAATCATAACAACTTTTTGGATACCGTAAATGAAGTTATTGGCAATGCTAAAAAGCAACAGATTGTACATTTATATGCAGAAGATAAAAACTTTGAGAAAGGAATAATTACAGTTAAAGGGAGTAAATTATTTCATTTTGGAACGACGAGCTATCTAGGCTTGGATCATGATGAAAGGTTAAAGCAGGCCGCCATAAAGGCCATTAATAATTACGGTACTCAATTTCCTCTATCTAAAACCTATATTTCTCATCCTTTATATGCAGAACTGGAATCTAAAATTCAGGAATTATATGGTATTCCTGCAATAATTACAAAGAACAGTACTTTAGGTCATATGGCAGTTATACCATCTGCAGTAAATGATAAAGATGCGGTCATTTTAGACCATCAGGTGCATTGGAGTGTACAAAATGCAGCCCAAATGTTAAGGTTAAGAGGTGTTTCAGTACAAATGATCCGTCATAATAATATGGATATGCTAGAATCACGAATCAAAAGTTTGTATAATTCTTCTGAACGAATTTGGTATATGGCTGATGGTGTGTATTCTATGTTTGGTGATTTTGCTCCTTTAGAAGCGTTAAAATACTTATCTAAAAAATATCCAAAACTTCATTTGTATTTTGATGACGTTCATGGTATGAGTTGGTGTGGACAAAATGGAATGGGTTATGTAATGAGCGTTTATAAGGATTTACCAGAAAATTGTCTTCTTTTGGCAACGCTGAGTAAGTCCTTTGGAGCTAGCGGGGGAGTTTTAATTTGTAAGAATAATAAACTTAGAAATAAAATAAAGAACTTTGGAGGACCACTAACTTTTTCAGCACAATTAGAACCTGCATCTGTAGCCGCAGCTATTGCTTCCGCGAATATTCATCTTTCTCAAGAAATTTATGAACTTCAGGAAGATCTTCAACTTAGAACACAACATTTTAGTTCATTATTGTCCAAAACAGACTTGCCAGTGATTCATAACAACACAAGTCCTGTTTTTTATATAGGAACTGGATTGCCGATAACTGGTTATAATTTTGTCAAACGACTATTCAAGGAAGGCTTTTTTGTCAATTTGGGGCTTTTTCCAGCAGTACCCGTTACCAATACTGGCGTTAGAATTACGATTTCAAGAAACAACCAATTGAAGGAGATAAGTGAATTGGTAAAAGTAATGAATTATCATTTTCCAAAGGCAATGGAAGATACTAACACTACAACTACTAATATCAGAAAATTATTTCGATTGAAAAGTGAAAGAACAACTATAGAAACTATCAACACTGGAAGTTTGATGCTGATATACGAAACAAGTATTCAAAAGCTTGATAAGTCTATTTGGAACAGACTCATGGGACAAAGAAGTGTGTTTGATTGGTTGGGAATGGAATTTTTAGAAAGAACATTTAGCAACAATAACGAAAAGGAACACAATTGGGAGTTTCATTATATTTTAGTTACAGATGATGATAACAAACCTATACTTGCAACATTTTTTACCAGAGCACTTTGGAAAGAGGATATGCTAGCACCCGAATCGGTATCTATTCAGGTAGAAGAAAAACGAAAGAATAATGACTATTACATGTCTAATTATGTACTTAGTATGGGGTCATTATTAACAGAAGGAAAGCACTTTTATTTAGATAGCACAAGCTTATACGCTAAAGAAGCAGTTTTATTAATGTTAAAAAAGATACATATAATTGATAATGTAAAATCTTCAGAAATGATCGTGCTAAGGGATTTCTTCGAAAAAGATGAAAAACTTACAGATCTGTTTCACGAGCAAGGTTTCGTTAAAATTAAAATGCCAGATGCGGCTTATATTAATAATATTCAATGGAATTCGGAAGCTGAATATCTAAATTCATTGTCCAATCGATCTAAACGTCATTTTAAAAATGATATTAAAAAGTTTGAAGGTTATTTTGATATAAAGTGGCAGAATACCTGCAAAAAGGAAACAGTAGGGATCATCTATCAGCTTTATTTAAATGTAAAGCATAACAACTTAGGACTAAATACATTTGCATATCCCCAAAGTTTATTTACGAATATGAACGAAGATAAGAACTGGGAGTTCTTACTATTATACTTTAAAAGTAACACTTCTCATTCTAGTGAAACTCCAGTTGGTATGATGTGTTGTTATAAAAATGATGATCATACGTTTGTTCCAGTTGTGGTAGGTATGGACTATGAATTAAGTCGAACTTATAATATATACAGACAACTATTATATCAAACTATTAAAAGAGCCTGGGAAAGTAAGTTTAAAACTATAGACTTTGGCCTGACAGCAGCTTTCGAAAAAAGAAAAGTAGGTGCCACTATATTTTCGAATCACGCATTTGTGCAAGCAAAGGATAATTATTTTATGGAATATATGACTACGTTGCAACAAAGGTAACCACCTTTAAACGAATACTTTTATTTAGAATATTAGAGTATTTAACACTAAAATTTTAGATTCTTAATCTATATTAAATTGTGAATGAAAAAGAATATATAACTATTGTCAATAATTTCAAACAATATATGAAAGTTATTGAGCAAGTAGAATTTATGGATTTTAATTATATCCATAAAGCAATAGTTCTATGTAGAAAAACACTATCCAAGCTTAAAAAATATACTGTTTTGTACGAATTTGATAGTATGGAGGAGGAAATAGTTTTTTTTAAGAATTATAAAAATCTTGTATTAAAAAACCTTATTTATTATTCAGAATTGAGGCGAATACAATCGCAGTTTCCAGAATTATCCATTAATTCACAAAGAGATTATATTCTAAGACAGGAGCACAAAATTAAGAAATTCTTCAAAAAACACGATTCTTTGGTACAATATATCAATTTAGAATTGACAAATCTTGATGAACTTTTCTTCACAATTAAACCCATTAAAGAATCATATAGTTGTGAACTGCAACCTGGTTATACCGATACAAGTTTCTATACACATCATGATTTCTTGATTGCCAAAATAAAAGCTTACGACCAACTTCTAGAGTATTTAAAGTCAAAATTTAAAAGCATAGATGATTTTATGCGTTACGGTAAACCGATGCACCATAATAAAACTTTACATTGGACAGGAACCAAAACCCAGTTGACAGAATTAATTTATGCGTTACATGCCGCGAAGACAATAAACAATGGAAAAACGGATATTGTTGAAATTCAGCGAGAACTTGAATCCATTTTTAATATCAAGTTGAATGACATCTATAAAATATATTCTGAAATTAAGAATCGGCAGAAATCAAGAACAAAATTTTTGGAAGAGATGATAGAAGGACTTATGAGTGAGATCAATAAATCATACCGCTAAATAAACCTAAATTTAATGTTACTACTTGGTTTTTAACTTGATGCTATCATGAATAAACATAAAATTTATGATTTATATGTTAAAAAAAGACCAGACCTACGGTGGTGGTGTAAAAAAAAAATAACAAATCTTATCAAATTTGTAGAACGAAAGTCAAATCGAAGATTCACGAATAGCTATTTATTTAAATAGTAAAGTTTGTGAGCTAAATCAGAGCAAAGTCGTCATTTAAAAAATGAAAACCGATGGCGGCTTTGTTTTAAAAACCTTTATACATATGGCAGCAACAATTATTACAACAGAAGATCTCCTAGAATTCAAAATGGAATTGCTAGATGAATTTAAGAGACTATTGCAAAATCAATCGGGGCAAGTCACAAAGAAGTGGCTCAAATCACAAGAGGTTAGAGAGTACCTAGGCATTTCTCCAGGTACTTTACAAAATCTAAGAATCAATGGAACTTTACCTTATACCAAAATAGGAGGGGTGTTGTACTATGATTACGAAGAAATCTGCAAAGTCTTAGAACGAAACAGGATTCATAATAAATTCTAGTCTATTTTGAAAAATATTAATTATATCAAACACCTCAATGGTGTTCTAGAATTGTTTTCAAAAGACAATCGTTTAAATCCAAGCCATATTAGTTTGTATATGGCTTTGTTTCAGATTTGGAATAGTTATCATTTTAAATCCACTTTTTATATCAATCGTGCAGAGGTAATGGATTTATCTAAATTGGGCTCAAAATCAACTTATCATCGTTCTATTAAACAACTTAGTTATTGGAATTATATTTTATATGAGCCTTCTCATAATCCTTTTAGAGGGAGTAAAATTAGCATGTTCAATTTTGGGACAAGCAATGAACAAGCTGTAGACCATTACCATACCAATATCGAGACTAGCTATGAACAAGTGGTGGTACCTAAAGATAAACATATCAAAACAGGAATAAACAATACAAACATATCAAAACAAAAAATTAATAATAAAAATAGTTTTAAGAAAAAAGGAAAACAGAAAGCAACTGTCCCATTTCAAGACAACTTAAAGACGAGTACCAATAAAAGTTACGATGAACCCTTATGAAAAATAAAAATCCACATATTATTATTGAGGGAAGTATGCAATACTCACTGGGTGAATTAAAAAACAATCAGATTTTATACAATTTTGATAAAATATTGATTTACCTCAATGTAAAAGGAAAGTTGCTTTTTGGAAACAAGTTTAAAATTTATGATGAAGATTATGAGGTCGTTTTTAAACTATGTAATTATTTTATTAAAGAAGCGGAGAATTGTAAAAAACTTAATATTGACATGGGCAAGGGGCTGTTGTTAATAGGGCCAGTAGGGTGTGGTAAAACTAGTTTACTGAAACTGTTGCAATATATCACTCCGCTCAAAAGACATTACAAAGTAATTCCTGCTAGAAATATAGTGTTTGCATTTAATCATACAGGTTATAGCACTATTGAGCATTTTGGCAACAATAATTCATACTGTTTCGATGATTTGGGGGTAGAACCTTCAGGACGATATTTCGGAACTGACTGCAACGTTTTAGGAGAAATTCTTCTTTCTCGTTATGATTCATTTTTAAATCATAAGATGATAACACATGCAAGTACCAATCTTAATGCCCAAGAGTTAGAAGAAAAGTATGGAAATCGGGTGAGATCGAGAATGCGTCAGTTATTTAATTTGATAGCTTTTGATAAAGAGAGTGTTGATAAGAGAAAATAATATATACAAATGTTCGTTATTTCAATCAGATAAAATATATTTGTGTATAATAACAATCATTTAATTTATTATGAGCAATAAAAAACAAATCATATTTCCTAAATATAAAGAGATTCTTAATCAAATGGGAGAGAATATAAAGTTGGCAAGAAAGAGAAGGAAATTAACAACAATTCAAGTTTCAGAGAGGGCGGACATCGCTAGGAGTACATTATACCAAATTGAGAAAGGAAACCCAAGTGTTGCTATTGGTGCATATTTTAATGTATTTCGAACATTGGGACTACAAGATGATTTTTTAAAGTTGGCAGCTGATGACGAATTTGGAAGAAAATTGCAAGATTTAGAATTATTGTAATTTAGAACAAATGGCACAAATTAGTTTGACATATATGTATTTGCACATTGGCAACCTATGGTTGAGCCCGAAATTATGGGTATACTATCGGCTCATTTTTCCAAAGGCAAAAAAGCTTTTAGTTTTGAGTATGGCAAACAATGGCTAAAGTCAAAGAACAGAATGTTGATAGATCCTGATATTCAATTTTTCTCAGGATCACAATACTCTAATAATAAATAAAATTTTGGCATTTTTCTAGATAGTATGCCCGATACTTGGGGAAAAACATTGATGAGGCGACGAGTAGCTCAAGAAAAGAAAGAAAAACCAAGAACACTTTATGAAATAGATTTTTTATTAGGAGTCTATGATGTGAGTAGGATGAGAGCGTTACGATTTAAAACAGATTTAAATGGTTCCTTTCTTGATAAAGATGATCATAGTCCTACACCACCTTGGTCGTCTATTAGAGAATTACAAGCTGCAGCTGACGCCTTTGAAAATGATAATAATAATGAAATTAAAAAATGTTTGGCTATTTTGATTGCACCAGGCTCATCTCTTGGTGGTGCTAGGCCAAAAGCGAATATTCTTGATGATGATAAAAACCTTTGGATAGCTAAATTTCCTTCTAAGAACGACACTATTGATAAGGCGGCCTGGGAATATCTAGCATATCAATTGGCAATCGATGCAGGAATTACAATGTCATTATCTAAAATTGAAAAGGTATCTGTAAAGTATCGTACTTTTTTCACAAAGCGTTTTGATCGTCATAGAGGTGGACGAATTCATTTTGCATCAGCTATTACCATGACCGGAAATACAGAAGATACAATTAGAGATAAGACTTCAAGTTATCTTGAAATTGCAGAATTTATTCAAAATTATGGTGTCAATATTGATATTAACTTAGCCCAACTTTGGTGGCGTATAGTTTTTAATATTGCTATTTCAAATACAGATGATCATTTAAGAAATCATGGTTTTATCTTAACTGATAAAGGGTGGGTTTTATCACCTGCATATGACATAAACCCATCTATAGATAAAGATGGTCTCGCACTTAATATAGATATGGATAATAATGCGTTAGATTTTGATTTAGTAAAAAGTGAAGGGGAGTACTTCCGATTAGATAAGGCTCAAAGGGATGAAATCATTAGTGAAGTTTTAAATGCGGTTAGTAATTGGACAAATGTGGCTATTAAAATAGGTATTTCAACTAAAGAAATTGAATTAATGGAATCGGCATTTAAATTTTAAGAAGTAATATTTTAGTTTAAATATAATCCAATACGATTTTTGGATTTCACATACTACAATTACTCAACCCACCACTAATTTGGTTTAAATGCTCAAGAACTGGAATAATGGTGTGGAAATCGAGTGCGATCAAGAATGCGTCTGTTGTTTGATTTAGTTCCATTTGATAAGGGAAGTAGAGATAGACGTCGATAATTCATTATTAAAGTTTAAATAAATGATTGATTAAAGTAGTTCCTGGAGAATAGATTTGAGTTAAGGAGTAACCGACTTAGTAAGAATTTTACGAACATTAATAAGATAATTAACAAGTGAAGCAGATCTACTCTAACATTTAAAATCTTCAATTATAATAAAATATTTTGAAGTTACGTTATTTATACGTATATTGTACGAAATTATTATAAATTATGGTAAGAAAAGAACTACATTTAGACGAAGCTATTATTAATGCTTTAGAGACAGAAGCAAAAAAACAGCAAAGAAGTTTGAAAAATTATCTAGAAAATTTAGTTATTAAAGAGGCTAGTAAATTAGAAGTTCCGTCAAAAGAATACACAAAAATGATGGACAATTTATTAGATAAATTTGACAATAATGAAATTGAATTTTCGAGTATTAATGATGTAATGATTAGAAATGGCTTATCAAATTAAGGTTTCTAAAGAAGCTGAAAGAGAACTTTCAATAGCAAAATGCTACTATAAAATTTCCAATTTAGAAGAGCATTTTGATAGTGATTTTAAAAAACAAATTAAATATTTAGAGGCGAATCCTTTTCTATTTAGATTTTATTATAGAAACGTAAGATTAGTTCATTTTGATGATTTTAAATATTCTATTCACTTTATAATTAAAAATAAAGTGGTCTATATTTTAAAAATATTACATCACAAACAAGAATATAAATAAACGATTCATAAATTATATGTTGCAGATAGGACACTATCTCGACGTATAACAAAGAAGTTAAAAGTCTAAATAAACGATAAAATAATAGCTGCCTTTTACATCATTTGCTCAAATAATAATAACTTGGATACAACATATATATAACCACAATTTGGTTATATATATGTTGTATCCAATTAGAATAAATGAACAGAAAATTAATTTCAATATTTTTATTAGTATTTACTCTTCAATCTTGTGATCCAGGTTATGATGCAAAATCATTAATAAATCTGACGAATCGATAGAAGTTATATTTGAATATGATAAAAAAATAATACTAAAAAATATTGAACGTAACATCAGTTTTATGCCTGAGGTGATTTACAACAATGAGAATACAAGGACGTCATTTGAAATTGACACAACGAACTTCATTGTGACCTCAATTGTCCAATCCAAAGATACATTAGATTTAGAAATGGGAATAGGTACTCATCCAAATTTTAGAAATATCAAAATGATCAAAATTTATGGAACTGATGCTATATACTTGAGAAATAATGATAAAATGACAAAAGCATTTACTGTAAAGGAAGGGTACCAATATGAATTAATAATAAAATAACTGGGTAAAACAAAGACTGAGTTAAAAGTCTAAATAAACGATGAAAGTTAGAATTATTAAAACCATTTGGGTAATTTTTGTAACTCTTTTATTTGGGACTATTATTCTTGGTATGATTTCAGAAACTATAGATTGTATAAATGTAAAAGGGGATTGGAGCAATATTTTTCAAATAGGTATATTAGGATCTATGTTCTCTTTCTTTACTTATGGAATAATATTTTGGCCTCCTGTACTATTATTAATATTTCTTATAGAAATCATTGGTCTAAACAATGAAATACAACGAAATGAACTAAAGAACCTTTTTATTATAGAGTGGCTAATCATATCATCTCCTTTCGCATTTTGGGCTATCACTGAAGGTTATTTGTCTTGGTTTTATTTTATCGCTATCTTAGCTATTGCTCAATACATAAGATTAAATGCCTTAAAGTTCAAATAAACGATGGTTTACAAAGACCCGAAACAAAATTAAAATAAAGGCCACCAAAAGACTTAATAAAAAAATGATTATGCAAATTCTCGCACAGCTGTGCGACAATTTGCATAATTTTTAATGCTGTAGATAGGACACTATCTCGGCGTAGAACTAAAAATTTAAACAAACAATATCTTTTACATAAAATCTTAAAATTTATACTTCAATTTTAGTTCCGTAAAAGGTGAATTACCAGAACTATTAAAAAGAACGGCAAATGGAACTATTTTACTAAAAGTAGTTTGAGATATTTCTTAGTACCTTAAAACCACCGTTTTTTGGTACAATGGAATTTTATGTTTAACCTGCTATCTAAAGTTTAAATACACTATTTAATTCATAACAATTACAACGTAAAAAGAGCTCTATACTTGTTGATTAACGAAAATTTATTCTTTCATAGTTAACTTTATTAACTTTTATTTTTTTTACTTTCACTTAGTTAAACAAAAATTATATTATCATTCAATTACTCCCTCTAAAGAGCGTATAGAACTGATGTACCCTTTTTTAAGTTCATCAGCAAACTCCTTATCATTTTCGTCTACAGTGGTAAGTATATTATTGTACATTATTAAGGTACCTTCAATATCATCATAATGTTGTGAAATACCATAATTATCCAATCCACTATAGTATTCTATCCTGTTTTGAAAAATATCAACCAATGTGTTGACTACATTTCTTGCTTTTTCTTTTTTATTGATTTGATAATAAGCTTCGGGGTATCCCAATACCATTTGGAAGTGACCATATCGTTTAACAGGCATTTTATCAATAGATAAATTTAAAATTTCTTCTGCCTTATCTTTTTTACCTTCTTTGATTAATTCTTCAGCTAATCGTACTAAATTATTTCTAAAAACTATACCGTTTTTACGTGTTTCAACATCTACATATATATCATCGTTGCTATTTTTCCAATCCCATTTTTTTACATTGTTGTACATAGTTTCGGTATCAATTCTACCAATACCCAAAACACTCTTAGGTCTTCCACGAGAACCTTTGCTTGACGTTAAAATTGGCACAAACTTGTAGGCCAACCCATCCAGCTGTAAATAGTCTTTAAGCCAAATATATTCATCATCAGCATTAGCTCCTCCTGTAAAATAAATAGGTCTGGTCCAATCGTTATGAGCTAAAATGTCTAGCATTAATATGCGGTGTTTTTGAATCCCTCGTTTATCAATTTCAATATCAATATAGGGTACAATCTTATCTGCATCTTTTTGAGGTACAATATTGTTTCTAAGTACCGCCTCTTTATCAATAGGAATTCTTAATTTATTCGTAGGATAATACTTTTCAGGAAACCCATCCTCATCAAAATCTACAAAGGTTCTAGAATCATTACTGGCTATCCAATTCATAAATGTTTTAATATCCATTATGGTGTCTTTAAAAGCTGAATTTGGATAATAAAATGCAACATCTAACGAGCCTGTTTTATAATCGTCATGCACCAATTGTCCTGGAATAGGATTTGCCAAATAGGTTTTTCTTTTTTGTTGATCTATATACCAATCCGTAGCAAAATAGCTAGATACAATTAACTTAATATCGGTTCTGTAACCCTCTACTTCCTGCATATACCAGAGCGGGAATGTGTCATTATCGCCAATGGTAAACATAATGGCATTTTTTTGTGTAGAATCTAAATAGGCTTTAGCGTTATTTCTAGCAGCGTATTTCCCTGAACGGTCATGATCATCCCAATTTTGAAAGCCCATTAAAATTGGTACAGCTAATAAACAAACAACGCTGGTAGTTGTAGCCAATATTTTTGGGTTGATTTTGTCTTTAAATTGTTGATAGAGAGCCAATACACCAAAACCAATCCACATAGCAAAGACATAGAATGACCCTACGACGGCATAATCACGCTCACGAGGTTCAAAAGGTTTGGGGTTAGTATAGAATATAATGGCCAATCCTGTAAAAGCAAAAAAGAGAAAAAGGATATAGAAATTCTTTTTATCGAATTTAATATGGAATAACACCCCTATTATTCCCAATAGTAATGGTAAAAAGAAATAGGTATTTCTTCCTTTGTTGTTTTTTACTTCTTCTGGTAAATTACGTTGAGCGCCCAACCGCATTTCATCAATAAAATTAATACCACTTAACCAATTACCGTGGTTATCGAGATTTCCTTGAATATCATCTTGCCTACCTACAAAATTCCACATAAAATACCTGCCGTACATATAGCCAAACTGGAATTGCATCATAAAGCTTAAGTTCTCACCAAAAGTGGGTCTTCGTTTACTATTTAGCGGAATACCTGCAATGGCTTTATAATTTTGAGCAACATTGGGGTCAACCATACGCGGAATATAACCTTTGTGTTTGTCGGTATAATTTGGACGGGCATCTTTATAACGATTTACGATAACATATTTACCTGCTTTTTCATCCTTTTCGTATTTTGGTTTATCATCACGATAAGGATTGTTCGGGTCTTGTTGACGTGTTTCAGAATAATATGAATCGTAAAAAATATTAGCATTACCATATTGTTCACGGTTGTAGTAAGCTAATAATTCTCTTGCACTTGATGGATTGTTTTCGTTTATGGTGGTATTTCCATTGGCACGAATTGGCAACATAACCCAAGATGAGAAGCCTATCATAATAAAAAGCAAACATAAAACGATAAGGTTAGTCTTTATTAAGTTCTTTTTACGCGTATGTTGTATGGTAAAATAAAAGATGGCGATTAAAACTAAACCTGCAATTATACTACCCGAATTAAACGGCATATCCATACTATTCACGAAAAACAATTCCGAAACACTAAAAAAAGCCAAGGTGTAGGGGAATAAAAATTTAAAAACAAATGCCAATACCAATACGGAAATTATATTGACAATAATGAATTTTTTAGAGGTTATATTTTGATATCTTTTATAAAAATAAATAAATACAATAGACGGAATTACCAGTAGAGAAAGTATGTGTACGCCAAAAGATAAACCTACTACAAAAGCAATTAGCAATAACCATTTATGCCCTCTGGGTTTGTCCATTTCTGTTTCCCATCGTAAGCCTAGCCAAAAAAGTAAAGCCATTAGAAAAGAAGACATGGCGTATACTTCAGCCTCAACAGCACTATACCAAAAGCTATCTGAAAATGTATATGATAATGCACCAACCAAGCCACTGCCTAAAATTGCAATAGCACTACTTTGATTGATTTCATTACCATTTTTTAGTATAATTTTTTTTGCTAGAATGGTTATCGTCCAAAATAAGAAGAGGATGGTAAAAGCACTAGACAAGGCCGACATAAAGTTAGTCATCATTGCGATATGTTCAGGGTCTGTGGTAAACATTGCAAAAAACGCACCTAGCATTTGAAATAAAGGTGCTCCTGGCGGATGTCCAACCTGTAACTTTACGGAGGTAGCTATATATTCACCAACGTCCCAATAACTAACGGTTGGCTCTAAAGTTAGACTATAGGTTATTATTGCAATTCCAAAAACTACCCAGCCTAGTATATTATTCCACTTTTTATAATTGATATTTAACATCTTTTAATATTTTATATATTCTCTCTGAGTTTAATAAAATGACCCAAATGAACAAAAAAACTGATGAAAGTAACAAATTTAGGGGGTATGAATTAAGTACTAGTACCGTCCTGTTTTTAAACTTTTATTACTAATATTAATTAATGAAGAAATATTATATCCAATAAGATAAATTATGAAGATTAGAAACCAATGTACAACATAGAACAGAAATTTTTATAAAACGTTTCAATTAATGCCGGAATTGAAGAAAAGATTTGAGATAAGGAGTATCGGGACTTAGTGAGAATTTACCGAACAATAACAAATAAATTAAAATAAATATGTCTTAATTTGCTAAATATGGATATGTTTTATATATTTGAGTATGAATATAAGTTTTACAAAAGAACAGGAAAAGTATATTTCTAAGCAAGTTGCTACCGGAGAATACCAAAACAATAGTGAAGTAATTCGGGATGCAATAAGACTACATCAAATTTATAGAGATAAAGTAATTGCTGATTTACGTAATGAAATAGAGAAGGGTCTAGATAGCGGCATCAGTAAACGTTCAGTTCAGGATATCATCAAGTCTAAAAAAAGGTCTAGGAAAACAGTATGATGATTGATAAAAATTTTAATTATCAATTATCGAAAGATGCAGATCAAGATTTAGACAGTATTTTTGATTATACTGAAAAAGAACATTCTTTTGATCAAGCCATAAAGTATTTATCCGAAATTGAGGAAACCTTTTTTCAAATTGCCAGCAGTCCAAATCTTGGAAAAGAACGTGTAGAATTAAAAAGAGGAATATATAGTTTACAAGTAAATTATCATCTTGTCTTTTACAAAATTCATTCCGATCATGTTCTAATTGTAAGAGTTTTACATGGTCGAAGAGATCTGCCAAAATTCATTAAATAACTATGAGTCCAAATCACAGATACTAATATTCAATGTTACAGATAGGACACTATCTCGGTGTTTAATATAAAGTTCAAAGTTTAAATAAACGATCAAAATAACGGTAGGCAATTGGATTACTCATTCAAAAAGTAATAACTTGTATATATAAGCGATATAACAACAATAGGGTTATACGTATGTTGCATGTCTCTTAATAAAATGTTCCAACAAACATCTCAGTCATTTTCGAATTACAAAAACAATGTCATAAAACAATTCGTGTTGAGTCAATTTGTAATAACTTTGATTGCATTTAAAAAAAAATGAAGTGTATATAGAGCTGGAAAATTACATAAAAAATCGTGTAGCCGTTGAGCAGAAAGAATTAGAAAAAATAGCATCTTGTTTCAAACCAATTAAAACGGTGAGAAATGAAATGTTATGCAATTTTGGGCAGGTGTGTAATCACTTTTATTTTATTAAAAAGGGATGTTTAAGGCTTTACGAAATAGATAATAAAGGAAATGAGATAACAGGATATTTTGCTTTGGAAAATAGTATCATCTCTGCAAACACTAGTTTCATTCTTCAAAAACCGTCTAGAGATTGTTTGGTTTCATTGGAGCCTTCAGAATTGTTAGTAATTTCACGCAATGATTTTTATAAATTAGTTGACACTACTCCCTCTTTTGCAAGCATTTATCATCAATTTATAGAATTTGCATTTATTCATTCTCAAATGCGTATTTATAGTTTTTTAGGCATGGAAGGAATTGACAAACTCAAATGGGTGATGGAGCATGAGCCCAAATTACTTTCTCGAATTTCTAGTAAAGCAGTTGCTTCTTATTTAGGGATGACAAATTCAACCTTGAGTAAACTTCGCTCAAAACTAAATGAAACGTTGTCATAGGACAACTTTTAAATCTTCAATACTCATCAACTTTGTAAGATCATTTGGCAATTCAGCTAGATGATTAAAAAACATAAAAACCATGAGTGAGTTAAAAAAAGTTTTCGTTTACACAGAGTTGCAAATTTCGGTTCCATTTACAGAAGTGGCTTGGAAAAAAATTAATGAAGGAATTAAAAAGCAAGAAGGTTTTGTTAGAAAAACTTGGCTTTCAGGCTTAAATTCTAACACGGTAGGTGGTTTATATGAATTTAATTCATTAGAAAGTGCTCAAAAATTCGCATGGGACTATTTTCCAAATGAACCAAGAGCTTTTGGTGTAAGCTTTCAAACAAAGATTTTTGATGGGGAAATTGTGGAAGACGCAAGTAGAGATATGAAATCCCCACATTATAACTACTAATCTATAATAGTATTAGATAGAGGAAACTCTAGCCTAAAAACTAGAGTTTCCTCTATTCTCAATTAAGAAAAAAATTAAATGAAACATATACTCTTTATTGTGACCAGCACCGATATAACTGGTACAGGGAAACACCCTGCTGGATACGAATTTTCAGAAATTGCCGATCCTTATTTTGAATTTATTAATGATGGATACACAGTAGATTTCGCAAGTATTTTGGGAGGAACCCCACCATTTGTAGACTACAATTCGTCTCAAAAAATCAGTAAGAAGTTTAAAGAAAGTAATGGATTTAAAAGACTGAATTTTAGTCATAAACTAGTTAATGTAGACATTGATGCATATGACGCCATTTTCTTTCCTGGTGGTTTAGGTTTAATGACTGATATGTTAAATAATCCATTAGTAAAAAAAATAATTAAAAACGTTTATGAAAATGGAAAAGTTATTGGAGCTGTTTGCCATGGGCCTACAGCTTTACTTAATGTTAAATTATCTGATGGAAGTAACTTACTAGAAGGAAAAAAAATTAATTCATTTACAAAAAAAGAGGAAGAGGAAGACAAACATTTGCTAGGAGATGTAATTCCATTCATGCTTGATGAAGAATTGATAAAGCAAGGAGCCATATTTTCCTATACAGAACCATTTAAACCATTTGTTATCAATGATGGGAATTTAGTTACAGGACAAAATCCTGCATCCGCATCAGGTGTTGCTTTAAAAATGATAAATATAATAACCTATAATTAAATATTATGGAAATGAAACTCCCATTACCGCCTTTTACTTTTGAGACAGCTAAACAAAAAGTGCAATTGGCTGAAGATATTTGGAATACAAAAGACCCCGAAAAAGTTATTTTGGGTTATAGTATGAATACCGAATGGAGAAACAGGTCAGAATTTCTTAATGGACGAAATGAAATAAAAGACTTTTTAAAATTAAAATGGCAAAAAGAACTGGAATATAAACTCAAAAAGGAATTATGGAGTTTTCACGAAAATAGAATTGCAGTTCGATTTGAGTATGAGTATAGAGATATTAATCAAAATTGGTTTAGAGCGTATGGAAACGAAAATTGGGAATTTGACAATAATGGATTAATGACAAAACGTTACGCAAGTATAAACGACCTACCCATTAGTGAGATTGAAAGAAAAATAAAATAAAAAGTCATATAACAATGTAAAAGAGCAATATCGGTTCGGGTGAAAACTCGAACCGATATTGCTTTAAATTCAGTATATTGTTATCCGAAAGGCAGGTGCGGTTTAATCCGCTAATGCTGTTATACTAACAGTTGCAAAACATTTGAGGAAAATCGAAATACTGAATGAAAAAAGTCATAATTACAGGAAGCTCAAGAAATGATGGAGATACCAAAACTCTGACGAATGAACTGTTAAAAAAATCAAATTGGGACATTATTGACTTGAACGATTATAATTTCGGATATTACGATTATGAACATAAATATGAAAATGATGATTATATAAAATTAATGCGGAAAATAATTGACAAATATGATACTCTGATTTTTGCAACACCAGTTTATTGGTATTCAATGAGCGGAATTATGAAAGTGTTTTTTGACAGAATAACTGATTTGTTAGAAATTGAAAAAGACCTTGGACGAAAATTACGTGGAAAAAATATGGCTGGAATTAGTTGTTCAATTGGAAATAATTTAGGCGATGTTTTTTGGCTTCCGTTTTCAGAAACTGCAAAATATTTAGGAATGAATTATATCGGAAGTTTACATACAATAACTGAAGAAATAAACGAGCTGGAATTAGAGAAGTTTATAAGTAAAGTTGGAAAGTAATTACCTGTGGCTTCCATAACACAATGACTATCTAAATCTAAGTGGTTGCTAAACTTCTTAAAGCCTGAAACATTGTTTTTAAACTGATAGTAATTGCCACAAGAGTCTGTATCATCAAAAACTAAATGACTAAGGCCAATTCCGAAATATTTAATATCTTTATTCCTAATAAAATGTTTTTTGAAAGGACAACCTACGCGAGTTTTAACGACTTAAAATCGAGGTCTTAAAGCCTCATAGAACTGTAAGAAATCTGCGTAAAAATTGAAGAATGAGATTCTTGAATACCTTATAAAAAAAATAAAAGATGAACAAAAAGAGTGAGGATTATCAATGTTGTCGAAGTCTAAGCTTCAACGTATACATTAACCTTAATGCTCTCTTTTATTCTTTCTGATTAAGTATCTAATTTAATGAATTACAAACTTAAGTTGTATATAATTAATTGCTAGTTCTGTGATTTCTTGGAAATTCCTTCGGAATTTCCACTGGTTCGTTCAATTTTGTTATTTTAGTTACTTAAACACGCAACGACATCATCCACGAATACGTTACCTAACATTATGGACCATCCAGAAACTTATCTACAAAACCAATGCAAAGTATAGCAATACTTCCTTTCAAAAACATTTCAAAAAAAACGGAGTATTCTTATCTCTGCTCTGCTATTCCTATAGAAATCACACACCTGCTTACTAATCAAGAAAAACTGAAAATTATTTCTGTAAATAGAACATCTTCCTTTAGTGAAGTACCTGATTATTACGAAAAATTGAACGCTGATTTATTAATGGAGGGGACATTATTAGCCTCAGATAATCAAGTACGAATAACCATACAAATTATAAGCGGTAAAGATAGTACTTGTTTGTTTTCCTCAAAATTTGATGAGCCTACTACTAACCTATTCAAATTACTTGACAACATTTCGGCTAAAATTATTAGATATTTAAATCTGGAACTCATAGAGAACAACATTAAAATAGATTCGAATGCTTACAATTATTATCTAAAAGGTATACATCATTGGAACCTTTGGGATGAAAATAACATAGAAAAGGCTATCTCCTTATTTGAAAAATCAATAAAAATTGAGCCAGAATTTGCGTTGGCTTATGCACGTTTATCCAATTGCTGGTCTTTATTGGCCGGAATTCAAAAAGGTAACATACTGAAAAATTATAGTACTGCAAAAACTGCAGCATTAAAAGCCATGAAATTGAATTCTTCCTTACTGGAAGCACATTTATCTTTGGCACTTATTAAACTTATCAATGATGTTGATATTTCAGGAGCTTTTTATTCTTTTCAAATGGCATTTACTATCAATAACCATTCTTCAGAAACGCATTACTATTACTCATTTTATTTACTCGTGATTGGTGAGTATAAAAAAGCCTTAAAATATCTCAAATATGCTCTAAATCGTAATCCTTTTAACATTCAAATGAACAGCACCTATGGGTTTGCATTACTATTAGCAAGTGATTATGTAGGTGCTAAAAAACAATTAAAAAAAACACTTTCTTTTGCTCCTGATTCTGATGCTTCATATGATGCACTTTTCTGGGTGTATATGGAAACAAAAGAATTTGCTTTAGCTGAAAAATTAATCACAGACAATGCATCAAGGGTGATACATTCACCTGCTGCACAGGTAGCACTGTATCATAGAATGGGGTTAAAAGAAAAGAAAAATAAATGGATAAAAAAAGTAGTGTCAAATTTAAACAAAGACACCTACAAAAATCATTACAGAGAAGCTTCTATTGCCTATCTTAATATAGACGCAATAGAAAAAGGAATGAACTATCTTGAATTATTTTATAAAGAAAGAATAGGGTTTATTATGGTGTTAACCCACCCCGCATGGAAAACATTTAGAGAAAGTAGAAAATTTTATAAATATAAAAAGAGGTTAAATTTATTACGCCCTCCTGTTTTATCAGACGAGTTTCCTCAAGTTGTTCGAGAGATGATGGTTATAGCTTCTTCAACCAAAGAAGAATTATCTATCAATATCTTTGATTTACTATACATTGAAGCACAAAACATTTATTCGAAAGTTGTTTGGAAGAAAGATGGAGAAGTAAAAGAAACTTTTTTGAGAGTAGCACTCTCCAAAATTATAGACCAGACTATAAATCATCAACTGTACAGGTGCCATAACTCGTTTATCATCAATACAAATATTCCATACCAAATTAAAGGGAATAGAAAATCAATGAAATTGACCCTAAAAGAGCATACATTTGAAATACCTGTTTCCAGAAACAAAACTTCCAATATTCACAAATATCTCAAAACAGATATCGCTTTCTCTAAATAAAATCCCATCTACAACTTTTTATTCCCGATTACCACTCAATTTTCTATTATCAACTACTCTCAATTAGTTTTGTATCTCAAACAAAATAAAACATAATGAAAAGATTATTATTAACAACGGCAATACTTGTAGCAACATTCTTAATCACATTTGATGGCAATTCTCAACAAGAGATGCAAATGAGTCATAAAAAAAAATCTAACGCGAAAATGGAAAAATCTACCAGTCAAATAATTAAATTAAAAAAAGGAGAATTATTTCTGGTAATATCTTCTACAACGAAGCCAGAAGTTGGAAACCTAATGAATGACTATTTTGGTAAAGTATTTCCTGTAGCCGCAAAAAATGGATTTAAACCATTAGCCAATTTAACAATTGATAAAATTGTTTCTGGATATTACAAACCTAATAACTTTTTTGGATTATACACTTGGCCAAGTATGATGGCAGTTCAAGCATTTTTAAAAGAATTACCAAATTCGGAACTCACACCTATGAGGAAGAAAATTTGGACAGAATTAAAACAAAATATTGTGAGTGTGGAGAAGGATTTTGAATTCACTTTATATTCTGATAAAATATATGAAATACAAACAATATTTAGTGATATGCCTATTGATGAAGATAAAAACAAATCGTTGGCAAAAAAATATAATGGCAAAATTGTACTAAGTTTTCCAATAGCTGGATATGAAGATTTAAATAACGGTAAAGGTCCCAATCAAATTGTT
The DNA here is from genome assembly GCF_003449015.1 of Aureibaculum luteum. Lineage (GTDB taxonomy): Bacteria > Bacteroidota > Bacteroidia > Flavobacteriales > Flavobacteriaceae > Aureibaculum > Aureibaculum luteum. The sequence continues at coordinate 250,568 of NZ_QRGD01000008.1, forward strand.
ATTATAGAATGGAAATCTAATAAAGATGCAACTAAATACCGAACAAAAAAGAGTAAATATATGGTTGAAGAATCTTTTTTAACTCATTTGGAGGTTCCGAAAAATAAATAACGATAACTTCAATTTTAGAATTTTATTATGAAGATTACAATTACAAAATCACTAGTAGGAGCTGCATTAATTGGCAGCTCTTTACTATTCCTCTTCAGTTTTCAAAAACATCAGGATGTTCAAAAAACATACGAAAAAGGAGTCAAATTATTTCAAAAAAATTATGAAAATTATTCATACTACATCGAAGGCGTTGGCAATGTGAAAATTGATAACGTAACATTAAATGATGTGAGTCTTACTACGGATTACCATTATTTTTCTGAAGGAGAAAACAGAAAAGGAAATAGTTTTCATAAACTTCAACCTGACGGTTCTTATAAAGGTACTTGGAAAACCACAGCAGATAATGGGAATTACTACCAAGGAAATTCTAGTTATAAGTTTAATGAAGACGGAACGGCATTTGGCAAATGGGACTGGAGTGGAATGCCTGGTATCTATGAAATTCGTATTGATAAAAATGAATGATAACCACAATAAAGTTAATTTACATAAAAACTGCATAACTTAATAATATCTTAACGTTGGGTAACAAAGTGCTCCGTCCTGAATATAGGCGACATCATTTTAAACATTATGTATAAAAATGACAAAGTAATTAGACGTTACAGCGAACCTTTTATCGCTATACCAAAGGAAAAATAAAAAAATAGTAGCAGATAAAGAAATAGCGAATTGATATGAAAATTATTTACGAACCGATCTAGTTTTTCTAGGTCACAAATATCAATCCCTAAAAATCAAATCTATAATTCATCTTAAATGCAACTCCCAAACTTTGACGCGCTATTGCTTGATTATAGTCATCTGAAACCACCAAATAGATATAAGACAATGGCTTGTATTCCCATTGTAAGCGACTATTGATATTAAAATTGTCGTACTGGGTATTATATTGCACATAAGTAGTCCAATTTAATCGGTTTGAAAAGAAAACCTCTCCAGTAAATTGTGCCAAATGAAACGTATCACTTCCTAATTCTTTTAAATCAATATCATTACGCTCATACCTCAATTGAAATCTTGCTAAGGGCATTAATCTGTACTGCATATCTACCGCGAAACGGCTTCTTTGACCACTATAATAGCTACCAAAACTAAAGGAACCCCCATATTGAAGTTTTTTATTGTCTGCAGAAGAATATTCTAAACCAGAATTCACATAATTATATTGATCGACCGCTATGGCATTTCCATTATTCAACGGGTCAAATGCATATTTTAAATTTACATACTCATGGGTTACCCATCCATAAATAGAAGACTGGTTTCTAAACGTAAGCTCACTATTAAAAACACTTGTAGATTGTGAAACATTACCCTTATCATCCCAATATGTATTATTTGATAAATTAAAATAGCGGTAATTATCAATTTTTTTAGAGTCTTTATAAAATTTAGCCAACGTAAATTGACCACTAGATTCTGTGTACCCCTCTCTTATGACACTTTCTGAATTAGCATCATAGTTATACAAACGAGGCACAAAACCAACATCAGTAATATAATTTTTTTCAACTTTTCTAATCCCAGAGAAACCAGATACATTTATATTATTGTACCAAACTCCTACATTGTAAAAATTATTAGCACCAGAAATATCACTGGTATTGCTACCTGCATAATTGGCCAATCCTGTCCATTTTTTGTTTTTTGATTTATAATCTAGGTTAACGCCTCCAACTCTGTTATAATCATTTACAAATGTATAACCGTCTATTTCTTGTCTGTTCACAAGAAACGCCGTGGCTGTAAATGCATTGGAAAGTTGTTGCTGAATCACAAAGGTGCTAAAGTTTTTCGAAGAAATAGCACCTTCTTCTTTGGTGGCCACATTAAGTACGCCTACACGTGTTTTCTTGGCAATATTTCCTGATAACTTTAATCCAAATGATATATCACTATCAGCACCAATTCTTCTGGAATAAAAGGGATTTACGCCATCTACACCTAAGTTATTAAAAAGATCGCTGTTTTCTAAAAAGAAATTTCGACGCTCTGGAAAATATAGGGCAAAACGACTCAAATTAGTTACTTGTTGATCTACATCTATCTGTGAAAAATCAGGATTAATTGTAGCATCTAATTTTAATGAAGAACTCAGATTATATTGAATATCTAAACTAGGCTTAAAATTAGAATCTTTGGCGTCCTTCACGACATCTTCTTGATAATTCATAGTTACAGAAGGGGTCACAGCAAAACGAGAAGATTTAATTTCTGATAAACTTTCAACTACAAAGGGTTTTGAAAATCGTAAATCAAATTGACGATAATTTCGCTCTATCGGGGTACTTGTTGTCCATTCGTTGATTTTAATATCACGAGTATGGAACATCACTCCCCAATTTGGATTGCCTTCTTTATATCCTAGGGCCTTTAAAGGAATTTCTATTTCGAAGTATTTTAAATTTCCCTTTACAGACGTTCTAGCATTCCAAACAGTATTCCAGCTGGTACTTACCCAAAAACCATCCCCTTTTCTAGATACCAAGGCATCTATTAATGCACCTCCCATATTAACAATAAAGAAATACCCAGACTGTTGAAGGTTATAGGTGTCAATAACGATGGAAAAAGAATCACTAGACGCACCTGTTTCTCCAATAGCATCTCGTTTTAAAGAGCCTATTTGCACATCAGAAGTCGTGTCGTGATAAACGGCACTTATATAAAGATTTTTTCCATTATGAAACATTCTAACCACCGTTTTATTAGCAGCTAAATCTCCATTGTCAGGAATGTATTTTATGAAATCACCCTGTATATCAAGTTCATCCCAAATGGGTTCATTTAACTCTCCATCTAACTTAATATTAGTATTATTAAAAACTATCTTGTCCGACTCAGACTGAGCACGAATATTAAAAATTGCTAAAAAAAGGATTAAAAGAATTACAACTCTCTTCATTTATTCAAATTAAAATTAAACATGGTGCTATGTATCATAATGCACATTTGAATGGCTAATCTATTGGATGATTCGATTGTAACTTTGAATAATAGACTAAATAGACATTTCTATCTTTAGAAAGGTGTAAATTGAAGAATAGAAGATTGGTCTATGGAATTCACCTATATAACTTCTGCAATTCATATTTGAGCGATTTTTAACGTGCAGGCTTATTAAAGTTGTATTTTAGTGCGCTGATGAGTAGCATTAAAAACACACCTTTCTTTTTTGGTATTCCACTTGTTAAACATATACTATTTTGGCTTGTTGTTTACACCTATTTTATTCTTACAATAGACATTGAATATTATGGAAGTTACAAACAGGCAATAGAATTTAGAACCATTTTAATTTCCATACAAATAGTTATAGCCTATCCATGCCTTTATTTATTAATACCAAGGTATTTAAATACAAAAAAATATTTGAGGTTTAGTATAGGTTTATTTCTGCTATTGGTAGTTGCTTATATGCTTTTCATTTACATCATCGAGTTTTATTATCAACCTAAATATTTTGTAAGTACAGAGACTCTTACTAAGTATGATTCTATTAAAGGGTTTTGGAGCTACAGTATTAACATTCAGAAGTTTGCAGGTAAATCTATTAAGTTTTTAACGCCAACTACCTTATTAGTAATTGCTAAATTTTATAAAGAGCAGCAAACACTCATGCAACTGAACGAGCAAAAAAAATCATCTGAACTCAACACCTTAAAACATCAATTAAATCCACACTTTTTATTTAATACACTTAACAACTTATATGCTTTAACTCTAGATAAATCTGACGAAGCTCCTGAGGTCATTGCAAAACTCTCAGAGATGTTGGACTATATGTTATATGGCTGCAATAATAAATATGTAGCGCTTCAAAAAGAAATTGAATTAATAGAGAATTACCTCGCCCTAGAAAAAGTTCGTTATGGGAGTAGAGTTACAATTCAATTTGATAAAAATGTCGATTCTAGAGTTAATATAGCACCTTTAATTCTTTTAACCTTTATTGAGAATGCTTTTAAACATGGAGTTTCTCAAGAATTAAAAAAAGCTTTTATTAATATTGAGATACATTTAAAAGGAAATAATATTCATTTCAATATCGTAAATTCAATTGCCGAAAACAATGTGACAACTCAAAAAGAAAACATCGGCCTCTCTAACGTCAAAAAACAATTAGACTTTCTGTATCATAAAACATATTCTTTAACAATAAAAGAAGAAAATAATCGGTTTAATGTTGATTTAAAATTGCCAGTCAAATGAAGTTCAAATGCTTAATCATTGATGATGAAGAATTGGCAAGAGGTTTAATAAAAAACCATTTGTCTCAATTAGCTGATTTTGAATTGGTAGCAACCTATGCCAGTGCTATTGAGGCAAGTAAGATACTACAAGAGGAAACCATAGATTTGATATTTTTAGATATTGAAATGCCCGTTTTAAAAGGTACAGACTTCTTTAAAAATTTATTACACAAACCCAAAGTTATTTTCACTACAGCCTATAGGGAATATGCTATTGAAGGCTTTGAACTCAACGCAGTAGATTATATTTTAAAACCCATTACGTTTCAACGTTTCTTTAACGCAATAGAAAAATTTAGGACCTTGCAAAGAGGCAGTGTAATAACTCCCATTACAGTTCCTTCATCAGAAAGTAAAGATGCCTTTATTTATATTAGAAAAGATCGTAAACAAGTAAAAGTTCACTTAGAATCTATCTTGTATATCGAAAGTCTAAAGGATTATGTAAAAATACATTTAGCTAGAGAAAATCATGTTACCAAATCTAGTATCTCCTCTTTTGAAACCAAGTTAGACCAACGCTTTGTTAGAGTACATCGTTCCTATATTATCAATAAAGACAAAATTACTGCTTATACAAAGAATGATATTGAAATTGGGCAAATTGAAATTCCTATTGGTGAAAATTTTAGGAAGAATATCTCTGCTTTTTTGACATAACATGTGGTACTTTAAAACAGTATTGTCTTCTTTGATAAGTTCAATAGTATTATTGACAAAGTCAAAAATGAAGCGTAATTGTGATATTTTGATTCGAATAGAAAACGCTGATTAAGATCCCTACACCAACGGATCATACACGCCAGTGTATATTCCATAGATTCGGGCATTTACGAAAAAGTTGGTGGTATAAATCTTACAGAATATGAACAACGGTTGCTTTTATTTTTTTAATTTAGAGCATTTATAAATTAAAAAAATAAAAGCACACAACTCTATGTAAAATTGCATTGGTCAAATAGTCTGTCTTCGCTAACGCTTCACAAAGCTATTTAATCAAAGTCGCTAAAGCTCAATTTTCACTTAACGTTGGTAGTAATTTATTGAAAATACAAAATTTAACAAATGAATAAAAACGAATTAATATTTTTTTTTGAAAGAGACTTAAAGAAGTTAATCACTGAAATAGAACTTTATAAGAATGAAGAAAATATTTGGAGAATAGAAAAAAATATTTCTAATTCAGCTGGTAATTTAACACTTCATTTAATTGGAAATTTACACACATTTATTGGGAAAGAAATTGGGAAAACAGACTATGTTAGGAATAGAGAGCTTGAATTTATCAATAAAAACGTTCCAAGAAAAGAGTTGATTGATAGTATAAACGACACCATCGAAATGGTTAAGAAATCATTAGTCTCTCTTACAGACGAAGAATTAAAAAAAGATTATCCTATTTTAAAGTTTCCAAAAGTAGAAACAAATGAATACTTATTAGTTCATTTAATAAACCATTTGACTTATCATCTTGGACAAATAAATTATCATAGGCGACTAATGGACGAATAAAAACTAACACCGTATAAAAACAATTACGGTTTAATACTTAATCAAAGATCGTTGCGTGTTTGTAACGTCTGATTTCCCCTCGGAAAATCCTCGCAAGTAAACACGCAACTTTACTTTTACATAAACATTAGCAACAAGGCTGAAAAAACCAACAAACCTTATCGAAAGTTTAATTAACCATATTACCAATTTCATTTCTGTTTCAAACGAGCTGAAAAACCGAATTGAATCAATTTGTGAAATTGAGATTTTTCCTAAAAATCATTATCTTCATAAGCCTAAAAGAATTTGTTCAAATACTTATTTTATAAATAAAGGACTTGCAAGAATTTATTACAAGAAAGGAGATAAAGAAATTACAGATAACTTTTCCGCTGAAAATGAATGGATAACTTCTATTTACAGCTTTCTTCAGAACATTCCCGACCATTTCCATATTCAAACTTTAGAAGAAACAGAACTCGTTAAAATTTCCTTAACCGACCTCGAAGAATGCTTTAAAGATTTTCCTGAAATGGAAAGGTTTGGGAGAATGCTGATTTCAAAATTCTTTTTGGAACAGTCCGAGCGTATTATCTCACTTCAGTTCAACTCTGCAAAAGAACGTTACCAATTCTTTGAACAAACTTCAAAAAACAAATTGCTACGAGTGCCACTTGGAATGTTGGCATCCCATTTAGGAATGACACAAGAAACTTTGAGTAGGGTCAGGTCGACAAAGGGCATTTTTTGATTTAAATCAAATTTAGGAACAGTCCAAATCAATATCTTTGACAAAAAAAATAAAGATGACTAACAAAACTTACGGAATAATCGGAATTGTAACGCCAATATTGTTTTTGACTGTTTATATTATCATGTCATCAATTCGTCCGGAATATTCAATGTTTACGAAAGCTGTTAGCGAACTTGGTTCACTCGATGCATCGAACAAATGGTTGTGGAATTCTTTCGGCTATATTCTTACAGGAATTTTAATCGCTATTTTTGCTATTGGACTTTATAAAAATATCACTATCACAAAATCAAGTAAATTGCCGCTTTACGGAATTTTATTAAGCGGTGTATTTATGACAGTATCAGGAATCTTCCCTGGCGATTTTGACAACCGACAATCAACGACAATGCTTTTGCATACAATGGGAAGTTTTGGAAGTTATATTTTCTTTTTAATTGGAGCATTTACTTATCCAAAGCAAATGCGAAAAAGCGAATACTGGAAACAAGCAATTAAACCAACATTAATTTTTACTTGGTTGACAATATTATTTGGCAGTTGGGCATTTATATTTCCAAACATTCCTGCTCTTGGTCAAAGAATTGTATTTTTCTTTTATTTTTTATGGATATTTTACACAGGCATTAAACTTTTCAATCATCGGAAAGAAAGCTCGGTTGCAAACAATATATATGAAAAAATAGGGCGAAATGGTTCTTAAACAAAGGCTTAGGCGTATTTACGAGGTCTCCAAATCTTTTGATTTGGCTTTTAGAAAAATAAATTAAAACAAAACACAAAAGATTTGACTTGTGGCTAAACCGAAAATAACTACTTGTTTTCTGTCCTACTTGTCATATATTTTAGGTTGTGCAACATTTGAAAAAAAAATCTAATGACCGCAAAAGAATTTATTGAAACTCTAAAAATAATCAGTCAAGATTATTCGGGAGAAATTCCGAAAAGGGAGATATTTTCTTTAGCTAAAGAATATCAGCAAATTCCAGTATTTGAGGTCGTGAAATTACTAAAAGATAAAAATGATAATCATAGGCTTGGAGCTGTTTCAATTTTAGATTGGAAAGCACGTAATAAGAAAACTTCCGAAGAAGAAAAGAAAGAAATATACAGAGCGTATATTGACAATCATAGTTGGATTGATAATTGGGGTTTGGTTGACAGAAGTGCACCTTATGTAATTGGAGGGTATTTACACAACAAGGACAAAAAGGTGTTATATGATTTAGCAAAGTCCAAAAATCCAATGGAACGTAGAACTGCAATTGTTAGTACTTATTATTTTATTCGGAAAAATCAAATAGAAGACACTTTTAGCATTGCAGAAATTCTCGTTTATGACAACGACGAATATGTCCAAAAAGCTGTTGGAAGTTGGATTAGGGAAGCAGGAAAGAGAGATGAAGATAAGCTAAAAAAGTTCCTAGGTAAACACGCTGAAAAAATGCCTAGAACAACTCTTCGTTATGCAATTGAAAAATTTGACAAGGAAACAAGAGAATACTTTTTAAATTTAAAAGAGCAAAATAGAAGCAAATAACATTAAACAAAATGAACAAAGATAGAATTACAGTTCAAACAAAAATTAAAGTATCAATCGAAAAAGTTTGGGAACTTTATAGAGAACCAAAGCATATAACCGAATGGAATTTTGCATCTAATGAATGGTGTTGCCCAAATGCAAAAAATGATTTACAGAAAAGCGGAGAATTTAACTTTCGAATGGAAGCCAAGGATGGAAGTATGGGTTTTGATTTTACAGGAAAATATGAAAAAGTAGTTCCAAACGAATTGATTTCTTATAAAATTGCGGACGGACGAGATGTTGACGTTGAATTTTCAAAAAGTGGAAATGAAGTGCATTTAAAACAAACATTTGATGCGGAAGGAACAAATTCAGATGAACTACAAAAAAAAGGCTGGCAAGCAATTCTTGATAATTTCAAAAAATATGTAATTGCAGAAAAGTAATTGGTGTTATGAGCGAAACAAGTAATTTTAAAACTGTTGATGAATATTTTAATACTCAACCAAAAGATACAAAGAAAGCTCTTTTGGTACTTAAGAACTGTATTCTAAATGTTGAACCAAATACTACTGAATTATTTAATTACAATATTCCAGCTTACTCATTAATAAATGGCGGAAAACGAGAACAACAGATTATGATTGCCGGTTATAAAAAGTACGTTGGATTTTATCCGCATCCGACAACTATGGAAAAGTTTGATAAAGAATTGAATGAATTTAAAAGAGGAAAAGGTTCTGTTCAATTTCCATTGAACAAACCACTTCCGTAAGACTTGATTGAAAGAATGGTTAATTATAGATTGCATTTATTAAAAAGTAAGTGAATGAAAAAAGCGAAAACCGTTGAAGAATATATAGCCAATTCAGACCAGAAATCTCAACCGATAATGGAACAACTTCAAGAAATAATAAAATCGTCATTTCCAGAAGCAGAAGAACGAATTGCGTGGAACGTCCCGAATTACAAACTCAATGGAGTTTTAACAGGTTTTGCTGCTTACTCGAAACACGTAAGTCTAGGATTTAGTGAAGGTGGTTTAAGCGATGAAGAACGAAAAAAGTTTGAAGACAATGGTTATATAACAGGAAAAGGAACTGTACAAATCAAATTTAACCAAGAAGTTCCAACAAAAATAATCAAGGAAACTTTAAAAACTCACGCCAAATTGAATACAGAAAATTAAAAAATATGGCAGAAAAACGTTTCTCTACAAAGAACTGAGTTAAAAGTTTAAATTAACGACTAATTCTTTTCCCTATTCAATTTTAATATTGAATTGATCTCTTTAATAAAAGTGGTCATAATTGCCTTTAAATTCTTAATAATCTCAACCAAAAATGCTTTCATAATTCCATATTTAAATAATTATACAATCCCATTAAAATGGACAAAGCCATCGCACTGATATTTTTAACTTTTAAAAAATAATCCCCTTCATCACTATTCGTTATAAACCCGGTTTCAATAAGTATAGTCGGACAATACTCAATGGTTTCCCTTAATACCTGAAAATTGTCAAACTTTACGCCACGTTTTTTAATACCTAGTTTTTCAGTACTTTCATTTAAGACAGAAAAACCAAGAGCAATTGAAGTTTTGGTAAAAGGTTTGCCCGTATTATGCACATAGACTTCCATTCCCTTTGAAATAACCTGAGAAGCATTACAGTGCAAAGAGACAAAAACATTAGCTTTTAATTCTTTAGTTAATTTACTTCTATCAGAGAGTGAAATCAAGGTGTCCGTATATCGTGTCAAATAGATATCGAATTTGCCATCAAACAATTTTTCATTTAGCCTGATTATTTCAGTTGCAATATTCAAAACCACATCTTTTTCTTGAATGTTTTTGAAACCGATTGCACCTGTATCTTTTCCACCATGCCCAGGATCAATTACAATTACTCTTTTTGATGTTTCATTTTGTCCGAAAACGAAGCATAGTTGCAAGAGTAACATCAAAAAAATGACGTTTTTGAGGGATGGCCTCTTCCAAAATTTTATAGTTATTAACATAGTACTTTCCAATTCTAATACCATTTGATGACAATCTGCATCAAAGGAATATAATCTTACTTAAAATTAATTTTATTCACAAATAACTGATATTCAGTATTTTGAATAACAATATACATTATTTTTAATATATCAAAATCAAATAAAAATTTTAAACAGATTTCTTATGAAAAAATCATCCGTATTGACCTCAGTAGTATTATTTATCTCAAATACCATTTTTGCACAAATAGGAGGTATCGAAGATTCCGTAAATGATGTTTCTCAAACCGTTCGCTCCATTTTCCCAATCATCTTAGGTGTTATTTTCCTAATTGGCTTCTTATTTAATGCTGGACATTTCTTCGGAGAAAATTCGGATTTAAAAAAGGGGATCACGCGCGTATTGGTCTTTGTCCTTATTGCAGGAGCTGTCGTAGGCATCTTTACCTATTTAATCGGAATTGTAGTTTAAGGCCTCATAGTGGCTTTATTAATATTAAAAACTTTGTGAGTATGAGAAAATTTGAAATATATAGAAATATGAGAAAGCAAGCCGAGATTATGGGCTTATCCATTTCACTCTTTGCCTTGATGATGACTTCCATTATCGGCTCATTGATGGTCATCATTTTCTCTTTCGGATTCATTGTGATTTTGACAGTGCTGATATTCAACATTGTCTTATACATCGCTCTGATATATATGACTAAAAACCCTTCTCATTTTTATTTAAAAAAAGTGTTTCCCAAAACAATTAGTAATAAAAAAGCCTGTCTTGCATACACTCATAAAATAGAATTTTATCAAAATTAATCTATGAAAAAAATAAACCTCTCTGCATACCATCCCATAGTTGATATTCAAGGGCATTTTGTTTTTGCCAATAATGGGAATGTCATTCTATGCTACAAAACAATACTTCCTGAAGTCTATTCACTTTCCGAAAAAGACTTTGAAGAATTACACGGTACTTGGTTTCAAGCATTCAAATCATTGCCAACTGCCACGGTTGTTCATAAGCAGGATATTTACCAAAAAGCTAATTATAAGGGAACAATACTGCTCAATCAAAGTTTTTTGCAAAAAGCGACTAACGACTATTTTAAAGGAAGGGAATATTTACAACATCATTGTTATTTGTTTTTTATCCTGCCACATAACAAAGCATTAAATGCTTCCAAATACACCAATCCTTTTCGTGATGTTGAAAAAAGCATTCATACGGAATTGGATCATAATGTTCAGGCGTTTATTTCATCCGTCAATGATGCCGTTTCTTTTGTCAACAATAGCAGAAAGGTGTCATTGTTACAATTGAACGAGAATGAAATTCTATTCTTAACCAGTACCTATTTTAACGGTTTTAATAAAGATTTCGATACAGATGTTTTGTTGAACAGTTCGGATATCGCCATTGGAGACCATCATTTTGATGTCATGGCTGTAAATAGTGAACTGTGCTTTGGCGATTCGGTTCAAAGCAGTAAACCAAATGATAAATTTACCTCCAACGATTTTATTTTCCATCAAGGTTTTATCGATGGATTGGGACTGGGTATCAATGAAAACCACATCGTTAATCAAATCTTATACTTGGATGATAAACACAAATGGAGAAAACTTTTAGAAAGGAAGATTGAAGAACTGAAGAAGAGTATCAATTTTGGAACACAAAACCGTGTGGTGCTAAAAAAGATTGAGCATATCCTTGGTCAAATCAATGAAGATGAAACCTCACAAATTATAAGAGGACATCTCAACATTATCTTCTGGTCTCGGGAAGCCCGAGAGCTAGAAACAATAGCTTCGAATATTAAAGCTGAGTTTAAGGAATTGGATATTATACCTTATTATCCAAAAGGCGAAGAACGAAAACACTATTTCGTCAACAGTTACTTTTGTTATAGTTCAAATTTTTCCAATGAAGATGTTTATGTTACTGATTTAAAACATGCTCTATGCATGTATATCAATAATACCAATTATCAATCGGATAAAACTGGCGTCATTTTTAATGACAGGCAGCATAACATTCCAGTTCTGAAAGATGTATGGGATGAACAAAAGAAACGCATCAAAGCAAGGAACTTTGCCATATTCGCTCCCACAGGAGAAGGGAAATCTTTTTTGGCCAATAATATTTTACGGCAGTATTTTGAAAGTGGCACACGAATAGTTATAATCGACTTGGGAGGTTCCTATGCGAAGTTTGCCAAACTCTATCCCAATGATCATGTGATTCTGCGTTACGAGCATGGTAAAAATTTGGGTATCAACCCATTTTATGTACCCGAAAGTGCTAATGGCACCGATGTAGATCCTGAGCGTTTGGAAGACCTAGCAGTTTTTTTATTAGAACTATTAGCTTCAAAAAAAGAAGCCTCGAAATCACAATCTGTAGCGTTGAAAAAAGTACTGCATTACTATTATCAGCAAACAAACAGCTCCCACTCATTGGCATCCTTATATAAATTCGTGGAAGCTCAAAAGAATAGTTTACTGAATACCCTTAACATTCATGAACGGCATTTAAACCTAAATGATTTTCTGCACATCCTTTCTGAATATGTGGGGAATGGACTCTACAGTTTTTTGTTCAATGTGAATAAAGACCAAACTTATCGAATTGAAGACAAACGCTTAATTGTTTTTGAACTAGATGAAGTCAAGGATAATAAAGAAATATTATCGGTCATGTTGAAATTGATCAAGTCTGCTATTCAACGCACCATTTGGCAAAATAAAGCGGAAAAAGGTATCATCCTTTTTGATGAGTTTGCCAAACAGCTCAAATTTGATAATGTATTGGAAAGTGTGGAATATTACTACCAAGCTATCCGTAAACAAAATGGAGCTATCGGTATAATTCTGCAATCCATCAACCAATTGCCAAACAATGCCACGTCTGCCAGTATCTTAGAAAACACTCAGGTCATTTACAGTCTATACAATGAAAAAGGCTATGAAGAATTACAAAACAGACTAAATCTGTCTTCACATGACCTTAATCAACTAAAGTCCATTAGGAACAATTTGACAGGTGAACGGAAATATACAGAGATGTTTATCAAAATTGGTAAAGAGAGCAATATTTTTAGGTTGGAAGTTCCGCCAGAAGTTTATGCAGCCTACCTCACAGACGGAGTAGAGAATGAGGCCATAATGAAACTCTACGAGGAACATCAAGATATGGAAAAAGCCATCAACCAATTCCTCAGGCATCGTCATTGAAGGCTTTAGTAAAATAAATTAAAATTCAAATCGGGTAATGCCCCTAACATCAAAAACTATGAAAAACAATATTAGTGCAATTGTATTATCCATTACAATAATAATACTTGTGTGTGCCAATGGCACGGCCCAGGGAGAGCCTGTTTATGACCACACAAGCTATGTTGAAATGGGGAAAGCGTTGACCGAAGCAGGAAAGCAAACCGATGAACTATTGAAAACGGTAAAATTTCTAGAGGAACAAAAAGAAAATATTGAAAAAGTAAGCAATGTTATCAAGCAATTAAAAGCCGTAAAAGAATTGGCAAAAAACAATGAACGCTTGTTTAATGTTGTAAAAGATGACTTAAAAGCCATCTTGAATTCGCCTTATGTCAAACCTGAGGAAATAGAACGCATTACAGAATCCTTTAACGCCATTATCGATAATGCGATAAAAAGTGTTGAGTTTATCGAGGAAATTTTATCAAACGACAATCTGAAAATGACCGATGGAGAGCGTTTGGAAATGATTAAAGCTAAAGAAGCTGAATCCAATGAAATGGTAGCGGAAATCAATCAAAAGACAAGATTGTACCAAGAGATCATTGCCTTTAGGGAAATGCAGGATAAAATCAATAACAGGGAAGCAAAATATTAAGCAATGTCAATCCTTCTACAAAGCAGCATGGGGCTGGAATATATAGATGCCGTTTTTACAACCATTAAAAGCAGTGAATTTTCCCATTATACCATCCTAGGGATGAAAACCTTGGCAGTGCTATTCTTTTTGGTCAACATACTTAAAAAGTACAATGAGGGCGTGGCAACCAAAGAAGGTTATACTTGGGGATTAACTCCTGCGGAACTAGCAAAGAATTTTGCCGTAGTGATTCTTGTCATTTTCTCAACGCAATTATTAGGTGTTTTTGATTCCATTCTGGTAACTATTGAAAGCCAATATGCGGATACCGCCCCTGCATTATTGCCTTTACAATTAAAGGACATTGATATTGAAACAAATGTTGGGATCATTGATGCTGCAAAGAAAGCCATGGCCTTGTTATATGAAGCATTGGTAACCCCATTCTTTGGACTAAGGATATTGTCCTTTATCATCGCTGTATTTCTATGGCTGTTGGATTTGTTTATCTATCCGTTGTTTTTGGCAGAAAGATTTTTCCTGTTGGGCATTATGCAAGCTTTTTTCCCTTTGGTTATAAGTCTGGCTGTATTTGAAAAATTTAGAGAAATGGCTTATAATTTCTTTAAGCTTTACGCTGGAGTATATATGCTCGTTCCTGCTTTTTTTCTCGTAAATGTATTTATCAATAACATTTATACGGAAATCAACACCAACTTTTGGAACAACCTCTTTGGAACGGATTGGGGAGAGCAGTATTTCGCACCATTGATCGAGTTTGGTTCAATAGGTTTTATAGTCCTATTAAAATTCAGATTGTACCGTAGGGCAACCACGTTTACCTTAAGACTCTTTACTGGCTAAGGATGTCTAAGACACATTTGACAATTAAAATAATGCTTAAAAAATCAATAAAAAACAAGAATGAAAACACCCTATGAAAATATTTATTCGCTATTAAAGCAAAATCGGTTTATTGTTTTATCTGTGGTAATTAGTTCCGCTAGCGTAGCAATTGTTTCAGTATTTATGGTAGTCCATCTCTATAATAAATCCGTAAACAATGCTTACATGGTCAATACAGATGGTCATGTAATACCCTTACAGCTTGTTTCACAAAAAGAAAATCTGGAAGTTGAAACCAAAGCACATTTGGAACTGTTTCATACTTATTTCTATAATATAGATGCCAGTAATTACGAAAAGAACTTATCGAAAGCATTATGGCTAGGAGATAGCACCGTAGATGCCATTTACCGACAAAAAAAGTCTGATGGCGTTTACAACCGTTTGTTACAGTATTCATTGGTGCAACGTGTAATCCGAATTGAATCCAATGTGGATTTACAAAAAGAGCCTTATCGTTTTGAATGTATAGTACTATTTGAAATTAACCGTGGGACTATGGTTGATACTTACGAGTTGACCACTACGGGAAGTTTGATTCATGTCGAGCGAAATTTCCCCAACAATACACATGGATTATTGATCACCAACTTTTTTGAAAAGACCTTGAAAAAAAGTGTAGCATCCAATTAAAATCACAAATTATGAAAATCCAAAAAAAGAAAATTGTATTCATTATTATTCTTGCTTCCATTCTGCTGTATATAATAGCATATGCAACGACTTTATTTAAGAAAGATGAGGATTCGGTCATAGAGAATAATGAAGTCCCAGTCCCAGAACTTATAGACGAACAAAAACAGTATAAATCAAAACTTGATGCCCTCAACGATTTAAAAGAAGTGAGGCAAACCAATGCACCAAGTATTTATGATGAACGTTTGTTAGATTCCACAGGAACGTATGACCCTAAGTTTATAGATAAGGAAAAGCAACGCATCATTGATAGTATTTACCGAAATGGACAAATTCAGTATTCAAATAGGAACTCCACTAGAACACATACCAATACAAATCCAGTCGATAGATTCAAAGATTCATTGAAGATGCTTCAAGAATTATTTACTTCCGCTAAAAGGATGGGAACAGAACATGAGCAATTTTTTGCATCAGATCCAACAACAAACGAGAACTCAAAAAAGGAAACCAATACGGATAAAGCCATTTATGTTGAAGTGGATGGCAATCAAGTGGTCAAAAAAGATTATCGCTTGCGTATGCGTTTAACAAAGGATGCTGTCATTAATAACAAGCTTATTCCCAAAAACTCACTTATCTATGGATTTATAAAATTTCAACCCAATAGGGCCATGATTGAAATTGAAAACATCAATCACGAACCCACCAAATTAAAAGCTTTTGACTTACAAGATGGAAGTGAAGGCATTTATGTGGAAAATAGTTTTAGGGGTGAAATTGCCAAAGAAGTTGCTGGAGAACTTATAGACGAAGTGAATATTCCCGGAGTGCCACAATTGGGAAGTGTAACCAAAGTATTTCAACGACATAACCGAAAAATAAAAGTAACCATCATCAATAATTACAAACTCATTTTAAAACCTCGTTAAGCTCCATAATGGACATTTAAAACAAATCCAAATGAAAATCTACATCTCAATAATACTATTAGCATATTCAGTTACATCCCAAACACAACAATCTTTGGACACTATTTATGCCAATGACAAAAAGAGTGTTGCCCTATTTTTTCCAACTCCAATACGACAAGGAATTACAGGCTCACAGCATTTTGTGTTTACTTATAACACAGAAACCGAACAGTATTTAGGTTTGTTACAGGCAAAGTCTGGAGCAACCAGTAATCTATTGGTCATTGGTGATGATGGTTCTGTTTTCTCTTATATTATTGCTTATAACAAAGAGCTTCAACAATTGAATTATTTTATCCCCAAAACAAATAGTATTGGAAATGAAATTCCAAAAAAGGTGGAAGACATAAATAAAATAGTAAAGCAAGATTCATTATTGAAAATTGAATTGTTGAATCCCTATCAATATAGAAAAGAATATTTTGAAAAATTTAGTGAACATTTGTTGACCAAAAGGCATCCAGTTCAAAAGGTTAAACATGGTAATGCAATTTTGTTTTCTCTAAAAAAGCTGATTTATGACCGTTCTGAAGTATACGCTGTCATTGAGATTAATAACAGGTCTGGAATAGACTTTGAAGTAGATTATATTAATTTTTATAGTGTGAATGCCAATAAAAGAATGAAGTCATCTTTTCAGCAATTAAAAATTCAACCTATATATATCTATAATTTTCCAAATAGATTTGTGAATGGAAAAACTACCATGTTTGTGGTTGTAATGCCTAAATTTACTTTAGGAAGTTCAGAAAAATTGTCTGTTCAGATTAAAGAGAAAAATGGGAATAGGGAGATGAAGTTGTAGATGCACGAACTATCGTTTATTAAGAATTAGCGTAAATGTCATAGTCTCATAAAACGTTCGTTTTATGAAATTTTTGGAAATATAAACAGATTTTTAAATCAGTTCTTCTAAATGTTCTACATTTTTAAGAAGGACATAATCTCGGTTAATAATGTTAGTATTATAAGTAAAATTAAATTTATCATTTTTAATTAATTGATATTTATTGGAGTTCTACAACAGCCATGTTCGTTTTATGAGACTTTTAACTTCATTCTTTGAATTGTAAAATCTTATTCCTGTAAATGATTAGTATTCCAATTTAAAAATTGATTATTTCCACCAACCATTATGTTTTCTAATATAAATAATTTGTCCTGTGTGATAAGCAGTATGTGCTGTCATATTGACAATTTCTGTATTCCACTCAATAATTTGTTCCCCTGTTGCATTTTCGGTCAATTTTTCCCATTCCGTTTGAATACTATCTAATTTTTTTACTGCATTTTCCCAATCCGTTCCATTGTTCTTTTTGAAAGTTTCCTTATTGCCAGCTTTAAATTCGGGTACTTTTTCTCCTTTAAATTCTTTGAGATTCATTTCATTCCAAAAAATCAAATGAGAAACCAATTCTCCAATCGAATGATTTTCTGTGCTATCCTTCAAGTTAGATTGTTCTAACGTGAGTCCTTCAATTGCTTTTTTTGTTGGCACGAACCATCCTTCATTCGTGTGAGGGTTTTTCAATTGTTGAACGAGTAATGATTTTACCTTCGAATTCGAATCACATTTCTTTTCGAACAGCTAAAAATTATTATTCCAAGTCCTATCAAGGTTAAAATATTTTTCATCGTTTATTTAGACTTTGGAAAGCAAGTTATAAATAATATTTGATTGTCTTATTAAATGTTCGTTTTATAGGACTACGTCTAAAGAAATACAACAGACGAGTAAAAATACTATTTTTAAGTCCATTTAATAAAAAGGATATGGTTGTTCGGCTTAAGCTTTGATTTTATAATTAATGCATTGAGGCTATATATGTAGGTTTTTTTTAAAAGGAACGCAATATTAAAATTTATACAAATTAATATCAATTTGTGTTTAACATTTGATGGTAATGTAATATTCCAATATTCTTAATCTGACGAAAAGAGCAAAAGCAATTACTAAATTTATTCAAATATTCTATTATTAAACAGGACTTTCATTTTCTCGAAATCTTGTTTAGGATTTTTACAGATATATATCCGTTGATATAGTTCTTCCTCGGTATCCGCATACGGATTATAAATTGACCTGACCAAAGTCACTTCTTCAAAATAAGGCTTAAAGAAATCTCCAACTTGATAACTCAATGCGATAAGAGTATGAGGCATTTTACCTTTTGATGTCCAATTGTAAAAACTTCCGTGATAAGAAAATGCTTTTGGAAGATTCAATGATTCCCCGAACAAGTTCACAGCTCCAGCTTGTGCATAATGTTTTCCCCAAATTAGAGTATTCTTTTTTTCATTATTGGGTAAACCGTCATAAACGGATTTTAACGCTTGTATTGTTGTTTTCCATTTGTCTTGTGTATAATATTCATCATATTTTACCCCAAATTCACCACCTTGAATTTCTTTTTCTTCGAATGGATAGACCTTTTCAAGATAACGATTAAAGCTATAAATAGGCATTCCAAAAGGGATAAGCACAGTACCAAAAATCATTAGTACCGAAATAGGATAAATTATCCATTTTCTTTTAGGTGTTACTATTTCCTCCCAAAATAATGCTCCAAATGGCAAGAGAGTTAATATAATCGGGAAGAAATAATAAGTTTTACCGTTTTTAAACAAAAGTAGTAGAAAGGACATTCCTATTGTGATTGATATTATCCGAGTTTCAATTTGCCTTTTTGATTTGAAAAGATAAAAAATTGTAGGAATTACCAATATCAAAGTTACTATCGGATTAATTGCAATTAATAAACTTGTTAAATTCTCTAACCTGCTTATTTTATCCAATTGTGTTTGGTAAAGCCTGTCTCTCATTTGTAGTAAAGGAAAATCGTTTGAAAATTGCCAAATAATATTTGGTGCAATACAAAGTAGAAAAACTATGATATTTAACCAAAATTTGTGTGTGACTAAAGCTGTTCTTGTTCTTTGAAAAAGTAATATTCCCGACAGTCCAAAAAGAAAAAAGATACTGTCATATTTTGTTAAAAAGCCAAGAATGCAAAATATGGTAAGATACCATAACGATTTTCTATCGAGATATTTTACAAATTTTACCAGTTGGTAAAACCCCAAGACCCAAAATAACTGACTGAAAACCACCGGTTGAAAAAGTTGTTGTGAACGCCCAAAGCCTGGTGCTATAATAATAGCAAACAGCACAAAAAATATTGCTTTGTTTTTTCCTCCCAATTCAATGGTGGTTTTTGCCAAATAAATGATGATGAGTATGGCTGCAATGTGAGGAAAAATATGATGGATAAAAACGGAATTGGAATAAAACAGATTCTGAATATATGCTATGACACCGATTAAAGGTGGAAATTCCATATAGCCAAAGGCAAGGTGTTTTCCAACTTCAATATGTAACAACTCATCTCCCTGAAAACCCGAATGAGTGTCCGCTACTAAATGTAAAGTTAATTTTATAATACAAAATAATAAAACTAACAATTTGGTTTGTTTATTCATTAGGTTTCACTTTTTGAGTCAATTTTAATTAAAGAATATAAGGTATTAAGGCTTTTGTTCTTTTTTTGTATTCAAGATATTGATTTCCAAAATTCTCGGTCAGTAATTTTTCCTCTTTTGTAAGTTTGAACCAAAATGATATAAAAACTATTAGAACTGCTATAATTCCTCGATAATCTCCAACTATTATCGCGTTTCCGATAAAAAGCAACAAGAATCCGGTATAAATTGGATGTCGTACAATTTTATACAATCCACTTTGTATCAGCTCGTGGTCTTCTTTGTTTTGCACGGACAAACTCCAATTATTACCTAATCTGTATCTTGACCAACAAGTGATAATTGCTCCTAATATGCAAATTGTAAGACCGATTGTACCAACAAAATTGGTGTGCTCGACAAAATTTTCCCTTATCAGTATATGCATAAACCATTCTGTTGGACCGAGCAATAATCCTGCAACAATTAAAGGAAGCCAATAAAAGAGAAATCTTTTCAGAATAGGCTCTTGGCTCTTGACTTTTTTGGCAGAAAACCCTGAAATAGACCAATAGGTCAATACAATTAACCAAGTGATTTTTAATCCGATTTTTATGTAGTCACTCATAAATTATTTTTAATTTCTGTTTTTTTATTATGTGCTTTTTCATCACAAAAAAATAACATCATTATTGTTTTATGCTCACAAAAATAAAGACAAAACCAATTCAGCGAGAGTTTAAGTGACCAACAACAAGCAAGAGTGATGAAATACAAATTAGTGAGTATCTCGATGGGAATAAATGCTATTAAATTCTTGAATCGTAGAACGAGATACAGGAATGTCGCTTTCAGAATAATTTTTTAAATGAAGCATATATCCTTGGGCATTGCCAGAAATGGATTCGATGGAATTCAGATTTACCAAATAGGAACGGTGTGTTTTAAAAACAAAAGAAAAGGGATTGAGTTGTTGTTCCAGCTCTTTTAATGTCAAACGTTTTAACGATTTTTCGAACCCGTTTGTGTTGCTACAAACAATTTCAGTATAGTTGCTTTCTACTTTTGCAAAAAGAAACTTGTCCATATTTAATTCAAATTGTTCTCCCGCAATAGGTGTGTCGATGTGTACAGAATTACTGATTGTTGCTGTTGATGGATACGTTGGTAGCCTTTTCAAAAAACTCAAATGTCGATACAAGAGTCGCTCAAGGTTTAGCGGCAATATAACTGCAAGTAGTAAACTGCCTACCAAAAATGTATTCCGAATTTCTTCCCAAAGGTAACGCAACGACCAATTATCGGGATTGGTATAAATAAAATCACGAAGTAAAAAATCGACAAGACCGATAATGAGCAGTATGAGTGATAAGTGCAAAAATTCTTTTCCGAGTGTCCAACGGCTTGTGTTTTTTACTATTCTGTTGAGCAAAAAAGATAGCCCATCGCAATTGGAATCGGAATAAATGCGTGTAAAATAACAATCCAAAAACCATTAATTTTGTTTTCAGCCGGATTTATAGAGAAAGGTTCAAATAGATAAGAAAACAAAAAGCTTGCAATAGAAACACAACAGACTAGTAAAAATACTTTTCTTAAGTCCTCGTAATAAAAAGGATAGGGCTGTTTGGCATATGTGTTGATTTACACTGAATGTTCTATTGAGGCTATAAATGTAGTTTTTTTAAAGGAATGCAATATTAAAATTATAGATATTATTAGGCCAAGTTATTTGTTCGATTCGTTTAATATTAGCTCGGTTATTTCAAATCTTGGGAATTCTCCCGTATTATTTAATAATATAATGGTAATTCCTGAATCAGGTTGTTTTACGAACATTGAATAAAATCCGAAATCGGTTCCAGGATGATAATTTATCTTGTGTTTTTTTGAGGAAGAAAACATATATCTGTCAATCATCCAACCATATCCATAATATGCATCCCAATCATTGTATTCAGCCTGTGGTTTAAATAAATTATCTAATTTTGATTGAGGAAGTAATTGTACGTTATTGAGGGCGTTACTCCATTTTAATAAGTCAGAAGTTGTCGAAGTAATTCCACCAGCTCCTCCTACATTTTGAGAATTATATTTTATTTCAGAGTTTCCATACATAAAACTAGTTACAAGAGCCTTTTTATCAGTACTTTCTCCAAAATAAGTATCGCTCATATTTAGTGGTTTGAATATATTTTGGTTCAAGATTTCTTTGAAATTTTTTCCAACGATTTTTTCGGCAATTAAACTTAAAATGACAAAATTCGAGTTGGAATACTCAAATTTACTTCCAGATTCAAATTCTAATGTATCACTACAAAATAGAGTTACAACTTCCTCAATGGAATATTTATTCGATAATATCTGTGGAAGATATGCTTTATTCGATAAGAAATTAGGGATTCCCGATTGGTGGCTCAATAATTGGCTTATTGTAACATTACCATTTGGATAGTTTGGTAAATATTTTTTAATTTCATCATTATAATTTAATTTGCCTTCATTCTCCAGTTGGGCAATTATCATTGAAGTAAATGTTTTGCTTAAAGAACCAATTCTAAATTGAGAATTTGCTTTATTACTTGTGAAATCGTTATTATAGCTTTTCTGAAAAATGGTTTTTCCTTCAAAAGAAATCAATGCATTACCATTAAATAAGTCTTTTTGATTGTAAAAAGTGAGGATAGAGTCTATTCTCACTTTTTTGTCTTTTGGTAATTTATAAAGTTTGTCCTCAATCTCAACCTTAAAATTATTTGCCTTATTGTTTGCTTCTAATTTTTTTGCAATTTCATTAAAATCATTTGTTGGAAGAATAATAGTATAATCTTCCCAAAATTTAGCATCATAAATTGAGTTTTGTTCTTCTATTAATTTTCCTTTACCTAATATTTCATCATTAGAAAAGGGCGAAATACTATCGGTTTTAATTTCTGTTACCAAATAATCTACCCTTGTGTCAGTTGTGAAATTATAATGTTCTCTTTCACTTTGAAAAGTTAAAGTAGCATCATTACCTACGTTATTTAGGTAATATTTATTTTTGAATTTTTTATATGAAATTTGATAATTGCTTCTGCTCATATCAATATTTACACCTACAATTTTCATTAATGCTCTTGTAGATGCATCTCCATATTTGTAATAAGAAATCCCCTTTGGGCTTAAGCCGAAATTGAAATAGACAAAGGCAAAGCTTTCTTTATCAATGAGCATATAACCTTTATAACCAGATTTTTTAATGTCCTTTTGGTCGAAAGTGATTTTGTAAGCTTCTTTACCATTAATTAATTCTGAACCTTCAATTTTGAAGGTATGTCGTTTCAGTCCCTTCTTATTTAATAATTCTATCTCGTCTAAATTATTCATAATATCAAAATCATAAATGCCATTTGGTTTTAGACCCAAATCGATTCCTTGAGATGCTTTTTCATCTTTTATGGCACGCATCTTTTCCAACTTAAATTGCTGTTTAGGATTGTCAATTTTAGATTGATAAACACCAAAAACAGCTTCAGATAAGTGTATATAGCTATTATCTTTTTGAGATGTAACTCTGTAAAACCCTTTGGATTTATAAGGTTTAGAAAAGTAATTACTTGGTATTTTTTCTATTGCTTTTTTTATTATTGATTCTGCCGTATATCCAGTAATTACTACTTCTTTAAGAGTTGTTTCGTCTTCTTTTAAAAACACTTCCAAAGGATTTTTAATGTTTGATATACTAAAGGTTTGTGTTTTGAACCCTATATATGAGACAACTAAACTATCATTTCTTTTTTCTTGTGGAATGACAATTTTAAATTGTCCGTTTTGGTTACTTATGGTGCCAAAATAATTTTCCTGCAAAAAAATATTTGCATAAGGCAATGCTTCTTTTTGTTCCGAGTCTTTTATTACCCCTTCTATAACTATATTTTGAGCGTTGGTTATTGTTGAAAAAAGGAAATATATTAAGAATATTGTAATTATTCTGTTCATTGTTTTCTATATTGTTTAGCGTGTTTCTTGTATAATTAGTTACGTGGTTAAACACGTAAATTAGCAAATAGAAACCAAATAGAAAATCCGATAGGATTTTCGTAATTAAGCTAGAACTAGCATTAAATTATATACGACTTTTTTCGGTTCTATTTTTTCACATTGATTGTTATTCTTTTATTGCAATTTTTTTCTAAAGTTTAGTTTATTTGTTCCCATTATTAGAAGCCACAAACAAATTCCGATTTCTCCAATTGGTGCTGGAAATCCTAAAATGTCAGAAATAATCGTTTTATTGAAATCTGAATATAAGAAACCTCCTAAAAATGTAATTAAATACCCAAAACATCCTGCCACTAAAAGCACACCTAAAATTTTCGGAAGAAATCCAGATTTGTAAACTAAATATCCAAATGGTAAAAGCCAAAGTCCCCAAAATATTTGTGAAATTTGAATTCCATTATTATAATTTTCGAGATATAGCATTACTTGGGTTTGAAATTCCGTTTGTCCAATTTTTTGTCTATATTCGGATTTATTGATTAAGGTTAATACCGAAAATTTGTTTAAAATGTTTACAAAAGAAATTGGTACACTTATTATTACAAAAAGAACCATAAATTTTGCTGAAACTTTATTTACGTTCTTTAGAAGGTTGTAAAGTGCTAAAGGTAATAACATAAAAATAAGAGAAGAGCAGATTGCAGTTACAATTCCAAGTCTAAACAAATGTTCAGAACTTCTTATATTTTCTATTGTTTTTGTGGCATTTTTCAAATCAATCAATTCTGATGGAATATATACAAGGTATGTAAATCCAGAAATGACAAGTAATAAATATAATATTCCCGCAATTCTTGCTTTTTTATTTCGTGACGCTATTTCCATTATTATATAATTTTTTCTTTTGGCCACTTCCAAGCGTACCAAACGACTAACGCGGTAATAAAGCTTTCTAAAAACGCTAAAAAGACATAAAATAAATACCATTCGTTAGTTGACATTATTCCTATCCCGACCATCATTATAGTAAAAAGTATTCCAAATACGATATTCAGAATTCGGTTTATTTTTGGTTTAAGGAAAATTGAAAGTGCAACCATTACCGATGGAATTACCAAAATTATTGATGCTATTAACAATGTGGTGGGACTATCCATAATATTATCGCCTGAAAGCAAACTATCTATTTTTCCCGGCGTATACAGTTCAAAATAGTCTCCATATAAATAACAGAAAGTTACAGAAGCCCACAATGAAGCAAGTTTAATTTTGATATTCACTTTTGGGTTTTCTAACATATTCTTTTGGTTTTAAAGTTCGGTTACAAGTATCTTATTTATATAGACGTAATAACTTTTCAAATGGTTGCCTGAATTTTAAATATAGTTCGATTTTTAGCTTGTTGCCTAACAATGAATTAATTGAGAATCTTCATAATTAGGCTCGGTTTTTTATGACCCTAACCCTGTTTTAAATATTTCAACCATAAAACCTCCAAGTCTTTTCTAGACATTTTATAAATTTTTTCAACGCTTTCTGGTTCAATAATAAATTGCTTTAATTTGTCAAGTCCGTAAGATTTTACTAGAAATTCGATAATTGTTGACGAAACCGGATATCCGTTCATATCTCCAAATTGATAATTATTGGCTTTTTCTAATTCATTCCAAGATGGAACTGTTTTGTTAAGTATTTGATTTTGGACTAATTTACGTTGAACTTCGTCAAGTTGATTTGCCTCGTAATAAGCATAACCTTCATTGAGCCAATTTGGCAAACCTCCAAGCCCTTGTTTTCTGAAATTCAGAACGATTGTATGGGTCAGCTCGTGAACAATTGCTTTCATAAGTGATTCATACGTATGTTCACTCCCAGGATTTAAAGGGCTTACCATTTTTAACTCATTTTTACTCGCTGCTCCAACAACCCAATCAGGTGCATCGGGCACGTTTAGAGCAATATGAAATGATTGAATATTTGGGTAAATGAAAACATCGATTTTTGAATTAAAGCTAGTTTTCATATCCTCTGTTATTCTTAAATAATTACTTTCAAGTGCTTTTGATAAGCTTTCCAGAACTTTCGAATCTTCTTTTTTTGAATAAAAATTAAAGTTTTCACTAGTGAATTCTAAATCTAAAGATGATGTATTTTCTTTTTTAAAATTATCATAGTCAATTGTTTTGGTTAATGGCACTAGAATAAGTGGGGATGTATTTGTAGGTTCTATCCATTTGCCAATTATAGTTTTTCCATTATTTTCAATAATCCCTTTGTAAATTAATTGTGCAGCAGAACTTTCTAAAATGATTGAATCTTGTTTAATATACACCTTACTCAAAGGGATGCCCTGAACACCTTTACTCGGCACACCAACATTTCCCGCTAGTTGTCCTAAACTATCTTTGAAAATATTGAAAACTACTTCTGGATTCGCATCTCCCATTTTTACTGTTCCAATCCAAGAACTTGGGGCAATTGATTCAGTCGTTTGTTGATTGCATCCCGTAATTATACTTGTACAAAGAATGAGAATTAAGAACCTGAATTTCATAAATGTTTTTATTTAGTAATAGGACGATTCAAATCAATAATTGTTACTAATTTGGCTGTTTTAAATTATTGGCTAAACAGTAATTTTTATTCTTTTTTATAGGGAATATAATTTTCCCATTCCGATGGCGTATAGGTGTCTTTTATTGCGAATTTTAATAATTCTTTAAAAACACTTTCTCCATTATCACTATTCGTCATAATCATAATTCCTTTTTTAGCTTGTGGAAAGAGTATCGAATAATGCTGAAAACCATTGCCATGACCTTCTTTAAATACTCCGATTCCATATGGTGTGCGTAAAGTTCCCCAACCTAATCCATAGCTTAATTGAATATTGTCATTTAGGGTAGAGTCTTTAAGAGCCAATGGACCAAATTGTTTTATAGAACGAATTCTAATTTGAGGTCTGAATATTTTATCCCTTGATGTTTTTGAAATAATTTTATGTTGTAGTACAGCTTCTAAAAATTTAGTATAGTCTTCGGACGTTGTTTCTAAAGTACCACCAGCTCTGGGTTCATTGTCCTTATCTTTTACATATTTTTCTCCCAATGTATTATGTCCGTATGCAAAGCTTTCTTCGAATTTAGGTAACCATTTATAACTGGAACGATTCATTTTTAAAGGTTTAAAAATTATTTCTTGTGCGAGTTCTTCCAAGTTTTTTCCTAATAATTTTTCTAAAACGACTTGTAAATAAATAAACCCTTCGCCTGAATACCCATATCGAGTCCCTGGTTCTCTATTTACGCGTAGTTGGTAATCGGATTCCATCCACCTAGAGTTTGCGAAGCCTGTAGTGTGATTTAAGCACATTCGTGCTGTTATTTTATGGTATAAACTATCATTTTTTAAAGCAGAATAATCATCATGCCATTTTGTTTCTGGCTTATATTCATATATTTTTTTTGGCAAATAAGACTTCAAAGGCGTGTCTAAATCAATAACACCTTCTTCTACCAACTTCATTACCAATACCGAAAAAGCAGCTTTACTAAAAGAAGCTCCATAAATGTTGGTTGAGTCATTTAATTTTATTTTTTTTTCAAAATCTTGATATCCAAAATTTC
Organism: Aureibaculum luteum; assembly: GCF_003449015.1. GTDB lineage: Bacteria > Bacteroidota > Bacteroidia > Flavobacteriales > Flavobacteriaceae > Aureibaculum > Aureibaculum luteum. The sequence goes on from NZ_QRGD01000008.1 coordinate 278,155, forward strand.
TGTGATATACCGTTTTATTTTCATTGAAAACCGACACAGCCATACCTTGTACATTTGCGTTTTCCATCAATAGATTAATTTTTGCTGTTAAAGAATCTTTGGATATTTTTGTTCCGTCTAAACGGGTAATATTCTGATTAGGCTTATCAGAACAACTCGTAAAGCACATCATTCCTATTAACCCAACAGCCATCATTTTTGTTGATAGGTTTCTTTTTTTATTGCTTATAAACGGAATGGACAAAGGGTAATAACACTTGTGAGAGTTTAGTGATTTTATGATGTTAAAAATCATAACAATTACACTAAACGGTATTAAGGATATAAAAAGTAAAAAGCCCCATTTTTCAATTGTTAACAATGCTACAATTGAAAATAGATAACCGATTGTCATTGTAATTTGAAAATTGATAATCTTGATTCCGTGATTATCATAGACTTTATTATCCTCCCTTTTATGAATCCAAAGAAACAATGGCAAGAGTATATTAGCCAATGGTATTATAAAACCAAGAAAAGGTGTGCCATGTAATAGGATTAACCATTTTTTTAGTAAGGTTTCTTCATTAGGGTTTTCTAATATCAATAAATCTTCAACCTCTATATTTAAGGCAGTAGCCAATAATTTTACAGTTTGAAGATGTGGGTTAACATCACCTTTTTCGATACGTTGAATGGTACGAATAGTAACTTGTGTTTTTTCTGATAATTCTTCTTGAGTATAACCTTTTAACTTTCTTTGATACACCAAGTTTTTTGCAATTGATTGTGTTTCCATGATTATATTTTATCTACTGCAAAGTTATTGGTGAAATCTGTACTTTATAACGACATATTGGTGTCACCTATCTGTCATTTATTGATTATAAGATGCTTAAATCAATATATATGACCTGGTTACTTGATCTGGTAATTATTTACAACGGTTTTTTGTAGAGATTCGTTGCTACGATGTAGCGATGAATTTCGCAAAAGAACAACATTGGATTATCACAAGATCTTGAAATTGGAAAAGTCCACAGTAATGAATTATGTGTGGGATTAGTTTTGTATTTCAAAGGGTATTCTGGTTCTACGCTCTGTGTCCTGATTTAAGAAATTCTTGAACTTGGCTTCTTGAATAATTCTTTTAGCTTCTTCATCACAACCATAACCAATGCCTTCAATCACCATAATGTTTTTGGTGTTTCCTTCTGCTGTTATTGTATATTGAACCAAAACTTTTCCTGAAATATTATTTTCTAATGCAGCTTTAGGATACTCAATTTTAGACAATAATTCCTCAAATGTTCCTATTAAGTCTGCTCTTTTCTCTGGGAAATAAACTCTAATAAGTGAGTCGGAAGGTATATAATTTAAAATATTAGATTCTTGTTTGTGATGCATTAAATTAAAATAATCCAGATTTTCCTTTAATGTTTGTACTCCTAATTTTTTTCTTTCTTCATCAGAAATTTGTGTGGTATCAATGTCTCGTAAATATTCTAATTCCCCAATTTCTTTTCTTTGTGTCCCATAAATTTGAGGCTTGTTAATACTTAATAAATACCTATCCATGGATTGTGCAATGAGAATTTGTGCAACACGGTTATTGGCATCTATTTCCACGGCTTTTCTAGCCAGTTCATTAGCTTTTTTATAATCTGATGGTTGACTGCCATGTTGTAAGACTATAGCTGCATTAAAAAAATCATTTGATGTTCTTAATTTACCATTCTGTATAATTTTAGTTACTTCGCGCAATCTTTCTGCATCATTCTTCTCTATTTCTGCATTGTATTCTTTTCTATCAGATTGATCATTTTTTGCCAATTCAACTAATCTAGCATTATCTTGTACGGCACAAGCAATAAACAACAATAAAGGAAGAACAATAGTTGCTTTTATGCTTTTCATGTGTTTTAATTTTTCGTTAGTAAACTATTATACCATACACAGTTTGTACCGAATTGTTTTTATTAATAGTCTAATTTTTCGATATATTCTCTAGTTATTCGCGCTACCTCTTTAGAGTTTTTGTCATACCAAATCCAATGTGAACCCTCTTTTATTGAATGTAACTCTACATTATTTCCTAAAGACTTCATTTTCTCATAAAAATAAACAGTTGTACTGTAAGGACAATTTCTGTCTTGCTCCCCGTGGATTAAGAGAAACTTTGTTACAGTTTTTTTAATAAGGTTATTTGGGGATATTTCTTTTACTAAATCCTTATTCTCATCATATTCTGTAATCCATTTATTACTATTGGACGTTACATCATAGACGGCAGAATTTACAATGACTACGTTCGGTATGGGACTTATAGTAGTATCATCCGTTTTTTCATTCCAATGGTCGACCAAGGTTGTAGCTATGGATAAATGGCCACCTGCCGAATTTCCTATTGCCACAATTTTGTTCGGGTCAATGTTATAGTTTTTTGAATTTTCCCGTAGCCATCGTATGGCAGATTTGGCATCTTTAACAGCTTCAAATGGATACGTGCCTTGTCTTCCTTTTATTCTATATTCTACCGCCGTAGCAACCCAACCTAGTTTGGCATATTCTTTCGCGGTTTCAAAAAACCAATCAGGTTTTCCTTCCGACCAACTTCCTCCGTGAAAGTAAACGATGGTGGGTCTATTTCCTTTAAAAACAGATGTGTCTGGTAAGAAAAGGTGCATTTCCAATTCAAAACCATCAACTTTTTTATAAATCTCAATAGGATGGGAAGCTCTCGCTTTTTTACTTAAATCATAGATGCTGCGTATCTTGGAAGTATATTCTTGTGTTTTGCAAGACGTAATAAAACCTGTGTAGAACTTGTCAATGTTCTTAATCCCCAAGTTGTCTATGTGATTGTACAAATATTTTTGTTTCCAAAAATCATTTACATCTTGATTTGTAAATGTTGTTTCAATAGTATTCCAATCGGCAGCCAGTTGCTGATTATCCAGTTTGTCATACGTACCATTTTTCAATTTCTTGTTAGATTCAATTGAAATATAGGATGCTACATAATCTGTTAATGCCTCATTGGAAAGTAAATTTATATCGTTGAACTTTTTAAGATTTTCGCTTAACCGATATTGGTTTTTTTTTGATAAAGCTATTTTTTCTCCTGTAAAGTTTTCGTGATTTTGGGGATATTCGAGAATGAATTTGTCAAAGGCATAATTAATTGACAAGGTTTCATCATTAAATGTGGTTTTATCAAGTTTCCCTCTGTATGTATTCAACTGTGCCTCATAAATACTTTTTAAGGAATCAATTTTATGAGTAAAATCAGTTTCATTTAACGAATTTAGTGTGTATGGATTTGAGCGTAAATAGTTCCAAATAGGTGTTCCTATTTCTATCTGTTCTTGTAGAAAAGTACTCTTAGTAGATGCTACATCTATGCTTTTTTGTGATTTACAACTTTGGATTGTCACTAAAAGTAATAGAAGTAAGTGTTTTATTTTCATAGTTGGTTGATTTGTTATCTTTAAAGACTATTTGTTTTTCTATTCGTTACACTAAGATTAAGAACAAATTTTATAAATGGTTTGCGTCTATTTTTAGCACTTAAATGTAAGTGTTTTATTATTTCATATCATAGGGAATATAGCCTTCCCAATACCAAGGTGTGTAAATATCGCCAATGCCGAATTCCAGAACTTCCTTAAAAATATCTTCTGCATTATCACTATTCGACATTAAGAGCATCCCAATACGTTTTTCTGGAAATAGAATGGAATAGTGCTGAAAGCCTTCTGCGTGGCCTTCTTTGAAATACCCTTTTCCATAGGGCGATTTTAAAATACCCCAACCCAGACCATAATTCAAATCTATGCTATCATTTGCATTTGTATTTTCAAGTGACTCTGGGCCAAATTGTTGCTTTGAATCAATCCGAATATTGGGTGCAAACATCAGTTTGGTAATATCTGAATTATGTGAACTCAATTGGATTATTTTCGTTAGGAATTTTGAATAATCTACAGGTGTTGTTTCCATAGAACCAGCAGCTCCTGCCTCATCTTCAGTTTTTTTATCAATTACTGTTTGCGTTGTTGTATGTCCAGAGCAATAGTTGTTATCAAAGCGTTCTTGCCATACATAGCTTGTCATAGTCATATCTAAAGGGTCAAAGACCCGTTCTTTTGCCAATTGCTCCAGTCCTTTTCCAGTAATTTTCTCAATTACTTTTTGTAGCAATACAATTCCTTCTCCGGAATAACTATAGTCTGTTCCTGGGTCAAAGTAAAATTGGATTTTACCTTCTCGGTCAAATTGACCTGTTCTGCTAATCCATCTCCAATTAGGAAAGCCCGTCGTGTGCGACAAGCACATTCTTGCCGTTATTTCTTTATACCTTTCATCATCAGTTAGATTTTTATAGCCTCTCCATTCTTTTTCAAAATACATTTCGGGAATGGGAACATCCAAATAGTCTTGTAGGGGCTTATCAAGGTCAATAATGTCTTCGTTGGCAAGTTGTGCTACTATATAGCCAAAAACAGCTTTACTTAAAGAAGCTCCATAAAACACTTGGTTAATTTTTAGACTATCTTTTTTTGTAAAGTTTGAATAGCCAAATGCTTTTTGATAAGCAACAGAGTCTTGGTTAAATATGGTAACCGTAAATCCTGTTACATCGGCTGTATCAACAAGGGTTTTGATGCGGGAATCTAATTCATTTTTTGTTATTGACGAGCCATCTAAACGGATAATATTCTGATTAGCCCTGTCAGAACAACTTGTAAAGCATATCATTACTACTGACACAACAGCTATCATTTTTATTGATAGATTTCTTTTTTTATTACTTATAAACGGGATTGATAGGGGGTAATAACACTTGTGTGAGTTAAGTGATTTTATAATATTAAAAAGCATAACAACAACGCTAAAAGGTATTACAGATATAAAAAGTAAAAAGCCCCATTTTTCAATTGTCAACAATGCCACAATTGAAAGTAGATAGAGGATTGTCATTGTGATTTGAAAATTAATAATCTTGACACCGTGAATGTCATAGACTTTATTGTCCTCCCTTTTGTGAATCCAAAGAAATAATGGGAAGAGTATATTGGCCAATGGTATTATAAAACCAAGAAAAGGTGTCCCGTGTAATAGGATCAACCATTTTTTTAGTAACGTTTCTTCGTTGGGGTTTTCTAATATCAATAAATCTTCAACCTCTATATTTAAGGCAGTAGCCAATAATTTTACAGTTTGAAGATGGGGATTAACATCGCCTTTTTCTATACGTTGAATAGTTCGAATAGTAACTTGTGTTTTTTCTGATAATTCTTCTTGTGTATATCCTTTTAACTTTCTTTGATAGATTAGATTTTTTCCGATTGACCGTGTTTCCATAAATTTAATTTGGCACAAATGTATAGCTTTATGCTTGTTTTAATAACGACATATTAGTGTCATCTATCTGTCATTTGTTGGTTTTAAAGGATTTTAGGTTGTGGCCTTTCTTAAAGCTAGTTGTTTTTTTGATAATTGTAACAGTATTAAAAAATTAATCAATGATTATCTATCTCATGTATTTGCTGTCAAATTAATGTATTCTTATAATAGAACTGACGCTTTAAACGGACGTTTTATGAAACTTTTGGAAATTTAAATAGATTTTTAACTCAGTTCTTCTTAAGATACTATATTTTGAATACCTATGTAAGGTAAGACATGATCTCGGTCAATAGTGCTAATATTATAAGTAAAATTAAATTTATCATTTTTAATAAATTGAATCGTTTATTTAGACTCTTGGAAGGCAAGTTAAAAATAAAATTTCATTGTCCCAAAAAAGGTTCGTTTTTTGGGACTTTTGAAATGTTAATTATTGAAAGTTGTATTTGAGTTATGTCTTGGAAGAAGGTTTCTTCTTACTTGATTTTGCCAATGGGTTGAAATTTAAGCATAATTGAACCCAATATTCTAAGTCATCTTGCATATCAATACCGTCAGTAGAAACAAAAACAAAACCTTTCATTGCTCTTCCCGTTATGTTAAATTCGGAACAACCATTTTTTTGTAAGGCTTGTTGGTATTCAGCATCTCCAATTCTTGCCATGAGTCTTGAAAACCCTGTATTTTTGTCGATATCCACTCCAATGCACATTTTGTCATCTACCATAAAACATAGACCTCCCATCATTTTCTTTTCTTCAAAAGAGGTTTTCTTCTCCTTTAAGGCTTGTCGTACTCTGTCCGCTAAAAATTCATCATACGCCATATTTATTGTTTTATTTCTTTGGTTATAAACTCATTCAAAGGTTTAGCAGCTTCCCAATGTTCCATAATTGTTGAGATTAAATTAGAATTAGTAATGAAATCTGGTTTTTGCTCCGACATAAAATAAAACTGTTTATTTGCGACCAAAGGTTCTGTTTCAAAAATTTCATGAAATTCAATAGGGATTCTTTTATTTGCTTCTCCTTCAATTTTACCAAAACTTTTGACAAATCTTTTATCCGAGTATAATTTACTGAAAATCTTAGGATTAGCTTTTATTTGATTACGAATACTAAGCAATCTTTCTTTACTTGGCATAAAATGACCACTCATTATGCCAGTTTCAAATCCACCAAAGCGAATAGCAATTATTGGATAAGGATTATTTTTCGGGTCCCCTTTTGTAATATGAGCATTAAGATGCAAATTATAAGGCGTTTTATCTTTTGCAAACCGAATATCTCTATTTATACGACTTATACATTTTTTAGCATCTAGATTTATTTCTTTATCAATTTTACTTACTTCTTCAATTAGAGCAATAACAAAGTTTAAAAACGGTTTTTTTACGCTGTTTTCATAGCGTTTTTTATTGTCGTGAAACCATTCTTTATTGTTGTTGTTCGATAAATCTTTGAAAAAATCGATATATTCTTTTGTGAAATATTGCATATTATTTTTTAGTTTTAAATACATAAACCATAGCCAAACCAACTAATGAAAAATGTACGATTGAATAGAATAGTTTTATTAAGACAAATTTCCAAACTGGATTAACTTCAAAAGTTGCTGGCTCAATAAATGAAGCATAGCAAATATCAAATACACCAACTAAAAATATTAATGTAAAACTTTCCTTAAAAGGATTTTTGCCTTCATAAAATTTTGAATACAGTATGTAAATTGCAATAGACTGAATAATCATTGTTAAAAAGCCAAATTGAAAAAGCGGCGTATCTCGCCATCCTACAGCCATTGAATTTAAAGCATTATCAAATAATACTTCATTGTAAAATGTTGCCCATACAAATGTAATAATGAAATAGGCTACAAATGTTTTAAAAAATTGCTTCATTTTGTCTAAATCTATTTTAGTTATATGCTTTAGACAAATCAGAAGATCATTTCGGACGAGATTCGAGTACTTTTTTTTCAATTCCTTCTTCTACCCAATTTTCACAGTTTTCGAGCATATAACTGTTGATGATTGTATTTTCAGAATTCAAAGGGTCTATTCCACCCACTAATTCTAGTCGCAAGTCAAGTAAATATTCCTTATTTATTGAGTTTCCCTCTTGCACAATTTTTAATTCTTGGGCTTTGATATGAGCATTTTGTTTAGGGTTCAAAGCACCTGTCAATGCGGTACATTGATGGCAAACTCCCTTTTTACTTACAAAAGCACATCTATCATCAAAAATGCGAATCATATTTTTTCTTGCATCTGCTAATGAATGTTTTACTATTCCTTCTGTGAAATTTGTGATTTGCATTATTTCCGAAACTTTAAAATGATACACATCTTTCAGCAACAGACAAACTTGCTGTTTTAATAGTAATGTTTTATTTATACAGTTAAAACAATAATTGATATGTTCTTTTATTTCATACTCTTTTTCAGGTGAAGATTGAAAAACGTTTTTAAAATTTTCGAAATGAGTATGAGATTTTGAATGCAGGCTTGCACCGTAATCTTGGGCGTTTTCCTTCCATCTTTTTTGTTTTTCTAAATGGTTTTTTGAGCTATTTAATGCAATTGTAAAAACCCAAGTTTTAAATGAAGATTTTTTTTGAAATGTATCTAATTTTTCAAATGTTTTAAGGTATGTTTCATGAACAATATCCTCAGTATCTTGTCGATTAGTAACAAGTCTGAAAATAAAAGAGGATAGTTTGTCTTTAAAGGATATAAATTCTATTTCGTATTGTTCTTTCAATTATAAGTTTTAAACACCGTAAGTAAGTGGATATATATGATTTGTTTATCCAATATATATATCTACAAATATAAGAAATATTGTTGCCTGTAATTTATCGTTTATTTGAAGTTTTATTCATAAACCTTAATTTAAATATACCTATCCTTGATAATGTTAATATGATGAATCTCATGACCAACATCCTGAGTACTTTCTAAATGAAATGTTGAAATCTTCAACTGAATTTTAATATGTCTTAAACTATAGTTACTATAATTTAAACTCAGCCCAAAGTGGGTAATGGTCTGAAATTAGCCATGACAAACTTAGTTTTTCTAGTTTTCGATTTTTTAATGCAACATCTACAAAATCATAATTGCCGCCCTTTTCAAATTTAAGTGAAAGATTAGGGACTTTTTTATTGTTGTTAAACCAGGCAATTTGATCATAGTATTTTGTTTCATTGAATATGGACCTCGTAGTGTCTTTACTTTGTAATTGTTCCGGAACGAATAACCCTTCAGATAAAAAAGTCTTGTCTAATAAATCACCTCGCTCATCAATATTAAAATCACCTAAAGTTATTAAATTTTGATGATAGGCATTTATATCACCGGCCCAATCAGATAGCCACTTTGCTACTCCTTTCAACTCGCTAATTCTTTCGCTAGATTTTTTTCCATATTTAATGTGAAGTGTTACTAATATGAAAGTTTGATGATTAGATTTAAAGCTAACTGCATAAGGTGTTCGAACAAATTGTTCTTGTAATACATCCTTTTTAAGCCCCTTTGTCCATTCATTGGGAACAACTAGTTCTCCTGCTAATCCGGAAAGCTGAACTCTTCTTGTGTCAAAGAGGTACGCCATTCTTTCTCCGTTACCAGAGCTTCCTTTACTGACATCGGTGAGAATTAAAGACCAGTTACTACCAAGCACTTTTAAAGTGTCTCTTAAAGCTCGTATATTTGATTTTACTTCTTGAATAGCTATGACGTCAAACCTTTTAATTATTTCGCATATGCAAAGTATAGAATGTAAATCTCTTTTTGGTGAGTCATCTTTATCAGAATCCCATTTTCTAGTCAAATTTCCAAATGCTCTTATATTCCAGGTTGCAATTAGTAAATTTTCATCTAACTTCTTTGACGGAATCTTTTCATTAAGATCATTACGTAATAATTCAAGATTCTCTTGAACAATATCTGGTGGTGTGTCTGTTATTATTGGCATGCCATAAATTTAATAATTATTTCTATTTAAATGCCAAAACAGAAGCCTGTACTAGAAATAGTTTTCTATTTTTATGCATTTAAAAATACCTTTAATCTCTACAAACTATTTGGAGAACATCAAAACTACTAAAAAAAATGAAATGTCCTTGTAATCCTTCTAAACGTTATGATGAATGTTGCAAAAAAGCACATCAGGATATACATTCTGTAACCACAGCAGAAATTTTAATGCGTTCTAGATATAGTGCATTTGTTTTAGCTCATATTGAATATCTACAAGAAAGTCATCATAGTTCAACTAAACCTTCTAAGTTTGAAAAAAAAGAGATATTAGCTTGGACTAACTCTGTGGAATGGATAAAGCTAGACATTTTAAACTCAACAGTGAATACTGTTGAGTTTAAAGCCTTTTTTTTAGAAAAAGGAAACTTAAATTTTATACATGAAAAATCTTTTTTTGTAAAAGAAAATAATCATTGGGTATATAAGGATGCTCTAAGTAAAACTTAATAATTTAGAAATTTCTAGTTAATTCCTAAAACCATCTTAATTATATATTTTGTTAGAGTAAAATTAAATGATACTTGATTGTCTTATATAACGTTCGTTTTATGAAACTTTAAAATGTGGAAGAATGGATAATTAAGAATTATAACTCAGTTCTTCTTAATATTCGATTTGAATTGCATTGAAATTTACGCCTTAGCTTAGGAAATGTTTTCAACGAAAAGCTTAAAAAATTTTGTTGAGACAGGAGAAGGCACCTCAAGCCTTTATTAATTTTATAGATGAAAAGAGTAGTAATCAAAGGAGTTTGAGCTATTACACCTTTATTTTCAACACATCTATAACTATCTTGTTAATACTTCTATCGTTAATATTAGGAAATTTAAATGTTAATATATTTTAACATTAAGTTAATTATATTTAACTTTGTGTAATATTAATTATACATCAAGTTAATATAGTTAAATTAAAAAAACATCTACAATGGCAATAGCAGTACAAAAAGCAGTTTTTAATTTCGTTACAACCATTTTATTAATGGGGGGATATCTATTTTATGTTTTTGGAATTCAAGGTGATGTTACTCTGTCAAAGGTTTTGGATATTCAATTTTGGGGAATTTTCATATTAAAATTGACAGTGTTAATGGTTGTTGCAAAAATCATCTTGTTCATTTTGTTTGCAATTTTCAAAAAAGTAAAGAATAGAAATATGGATGAAGAAGATTTAGAGTTTATGGATGAACGCGATAAGCTTATAGAAATGAAATCAGATCGTTACAGTCATTGGATTGCAATATTTGGATTTATGGTTTCAATGATTCCTGCCTCTATGGGTTATTCAGTCCAATATATGTTTATAACCATTTTGATTTTTGGTTTTTTGTCAACTCTGATGAGTGACGTTTGGAAAATCTATTTTTATAAAAAAGGAGTTTAACATGAGCAAAGACCATATTCAAAATAAGATAAGAATGTTACGTTTTTTAAAAGGTGAAATGACTCAACAGCAGTTGGGAGATGAAGTGGGGGTTACTCGACAGACGGTGGCAGCTATCGAAAGCGGAAAATATTCTCCTACGCTACAACTAGCCTTTAGAATTGCCAATGTATTTGATGTTTCTCTGGATGACGTATTTAAATATGATCCTTTAAATGACCAATTCAAAAAGAAAAAGTAAACAAATATGAATGTATTGGTGTTTAAAACAAACCTTAGTTCCCCTCCTTTAATTAAATGGATGGCACCCTTATTTAATTTGCATCCATGCATTTCGGAGTGGTCGGTAGATACCGAAGATGTGGACAATGTGCTTCGTGTTGTTTCTTTAAACTTAATAGAGAACGATATCATTCAATTAATGCTAAGTAAGAGTTTTGTATGTGAAGCTTTGCCAGACTAATGATTGAAATAAAAACGAAAAAGCCTCCACTTTTAAAAGTGATTAGACTCGTGTTGGCATTTTAATTTTTTGATAAATAAAAAGTTATAAAAATGATGAAGAAAGTGGAAGAGGCTTATATCAGTAGACGAAATAATGCGTTTATGGTTGAGAAAAAGACATGTGCTTTAGATACTAACAATTCCAGGGCTCATTCTCCTTTTCAATGGGTATTCAAGATTGAAAATAGTAAAGAAATGAGAGACTTCCTGAGCTCTCTCAAGGATTCTCTACAGTTTTTAGTGGATAACTCTAAATTCCAGTTCGTTTCATCAAGATGGGAGGACGATACTGAATCCACGTCAATCCCTGGATACTCAATTTCCCAAACCAATAATGATGGCATGATGTATCAATTCTTTGAAGATGAAAAAATATACGAAAAGCCGCCAAGTGTTCTATTTAACGACAAGAGAAGATTTTCAAAAATTCTTCGGAAGCAATTTCCTGGTTTTATTGCACATAATCCTTTTTCTAAAATAAAAAAGTTGAATATCCCAATTCTTTTGGTGACTATTCATCACTATGTCAATTATGGAGAATTCTCTATCGTTTTTTACATGGACCACACTGTTTTTGATACATACTCAGCTAATATCTTTCTTAAATTATTGTCAGAAACGTGTGCATGTATACAAGATACAGAAAAATTGAAAAAAAAGTACACAGACGTTAATAATAAACTTTCTTTTTCACACACTCTGAATAATAAGCAAATATTTGATAAAATAAACTCAGATAAGAAATTGTCCGAAAAGGTGAATGCGTACAATCCGAACCTTGGATTTTATTTGGCAAAAATGGTTGTTAACGGTCTACTCTGGGGTGCTGGGATTTGGTTTAGGGAAGTCAAGTTTCGATTAAACCAGCAAGAAATTGATAAAATCAAAAAGTCTTATAACAACGATTTTAGATGGTGTTCTGGTTTTGAAGTGATGTTGGCTTTGGTGTATATGTCAATTTATCAAGAAGATAAAGTGATTGGGTTCAATTTGATTGTTGATATACGTTCAAGAATGAAATCAGATAAAGGGAATATAGTATTTGAAGATTACTATATTGGAAATGGAGCTTCTGGCGTTGAAATTTATGAGGTTCCAATCTATCCTCACGATCTATTCAAAACAATTGAATCAATTCATTCCGCTATCCGTGAAACATTGAAAGATCAAAAAGTCTACGACAACTTTTATGTGTTTGAAGGTGTCAGACAATTTAAAAAGGAAATCATAAGTCCGATGTTAGCTATGTTATTGGGTAAATGCAATGATAATTTCTTAACAATCAACACTTGGTTGGGCTTCGATACGGAAAATATTACATATGGTTTGCCAAGAAGTAAGGCTCTTTTATTGGGTCATCCATTTATGCCTATCATGAATTATTCCCATTTTCAGCACACGTTTTTGACAACTAATGAAGTGACTTTTTCGACAAATGTTTCGAAAAACATCAAAGTCAGTATTCCAGATCAAATTTCCAATGTGATTGCTGAGTTTTGACAAATTCAAAAAGCGAAAGATAATGTAATCGAATATGAATGTATTAGTATTTAAAACAAACCTAGGTTCTCCTCATTTAATTAAATGGATAGCACCCTATTTCAGCTCGCATCCGTGCATTTCAAAATGATCGGTAGATACGGAAGATGTGGACAATGTATTTTGTGTTGTTTCTTTTATCTTAATAGATAAAAATGTCATTCAATTAATTCTAAGTAAGGGGTTTGCATGTGAAGCTTTGCGGATTAATGATTGAAATGAAAACGAAAAAATCTCCACTTTTAAAAGTTGTTAAACTAGAAAGTATAATTAAGAATGATGAAGAAAATAAGTAAATCGGTAGTGTTCTGGGATAAAGCTTCAGAAAACTATGACAAGACAGAGGAACGATTTGAATATATTCATAGTAAGTCTCGAGAGCTCACTAAAAAGTATCTCAACAGCAGTAATATTGTCATGGATTATGGATGTGGAACAGGTACTACATCCCATGAAATTGCTAACAAGGTGAAAGAGATTCATGCTATTGATATATCATCTAAGATGATTGAAATTGCAAAACGGAAAGCAATCGCTAGTAAAGTTAAAAATATAAATTTCTCGCAAACGGATATTTTTGATAAAAGGTACAAAAAGGAATCGTTTGACGTGATTTTGGCTTTCAATATGTTGCACACAGTGGCTGATCCCCAGGTAGTTTTGCAAAAGATATATGAATTGTTAAAACCTGAGGGGTTATTTATTTCTGTAACACCTTGTTTACGGGATAAAATGGCATTTTTAGTTAATATTCAGATTCAGCTTGTTCGGATATTATGCAAAATTGGAGTAATCCCAATTCCTATTAGAAGACTTAAAAGCTCCGAGTTAGATGATTTATTGGTTAATGGAGGTTTTAAGACAATAAACACTGAAAAGTTATATAAAGGGGCATCTAGTTATTTTGTTGTAGCAAAGAAATAATAAAAGTTTCATACCGTCCGCCATAGTATGGCACTTTGGCTTAAACGACTAGAATTTATTTAATTTAAAATACAATTTTATGCGTTTAACATTATTCTTTATATTATTATATATCCCTTTAAATGCTCAACACAAAATGGATTCATATTTGGATATTAGTTAAGAAGCTATTGAACAGATTGTATCATTAATCCTTGAACCTTAGAACCGAAAAACTTACTGGTGATTGTTGAACTTATGAATCATTACTTGTTTTGATTAATAAATTCTTAGTTTATTATATGTTGGTCAATTACCCACAACGACCTGCTAAACCAAATTGCTTTTAGTTACTGATGACTCGCATTTTCCCTAATTAGGCTGCGAGAGCTGTACTTAATAAATATGCCTTGAAGCAATTTTGGTCAGCTTTTGCTGAATGTGTTCCATCGTGTTTGTATATGGGTTGTTGCGTGATTATGCACGTAATTTATCAAATAGAAACCGAATAGAAAATCTGCGAGTCCCGACGCTTCGGGATTCGTAGGTAGGCTAGAACTAGCAATAAATTTTATACGGCTTAAGTTTGTAATTCATTAAATTAGATACACAATCAGAAAGCACAAAAGACAGGATTAATAAAAAACTAAATAAATTAACCGAACGCTTAAATATACACGGTGTTCTTAACTATAAAAATTATGGCAGGTACAAAAGGTTCTGGTTGGGTAGGTGTTACATTATTATACCAAAAGTGTGAAATATGCACAAAGAAAAAAGTTATATACCAGCCAATTGAAGGTGTGAAACCATTTAAATGTACCGCCTGTAAAGAACGTTATTTATGCAGTAATTTAATTAGACAGACTTACGCCTAATTTTTATTGTTTAGAACGGCAGTCTGTCTAATAACTAAATCCCAATCGTTGAGAATCGCGTATTTCAATTTTTTTATAGACACCTACCCGAATATCAAAGTTATTAAATTAGGTTATTAGACAGTCTGACGGTCTCGTATAAGATTAGTTGCGGGTAGATAAGCACGAATCTTTCGGATTAACCCAGACCATAAATATATGAAAAAGCCAATGGATTAAACACTTTGTAGCAATTTTTTATATACGGTGTGCCTGTTGCACAAGTTAGTGATTTTTAGTATCTTGTATTATGCAAGGCAAAAAAAAATATCAAGAAAAACTGTT
>NZ_QRGD01000009.1 GCF_003449015.1 Aureibaculum luteum
ACTGCCACTAGGTGGGAGAGTATGTCGTCGCCTTTCTTTTAAACCTTCATTATTAATTTAATGAAGGTTTTTTTATGATTTTAATTGGGTTATTTAGACTCACTAATATTGTAACTTTTTTATATAACCTATCATTTTAAATGGTAGGTATTTTTTTGAGAATAATCAGCTTAATTTAAATAAGCATTAGTAAAACAAAACCATAGTAAAACAAAAATAAATAGAGACAGATGAAAGCGATTAAAGAAAAGAACGGAAAGAATATAACTGCAATTGTTATAACAAATACTATTGCGAAGCGAAAAATTTGGACAAATAGAAGAAGATATTCATTTTAAATAAATGAAAATTATTAAAATTCTCATTATAACATAATGAGAATTTTTTTTGCTAAAATTGAAAATATTATTAAATAATTACATTATAACCCATTTTTCTAGTTTCTTTGTGAAACCTAATGAAACATATTTTAATCATAGCGATTTTATCTATTTCAAACTTCACTTTTGCACAAGTGGGAGGTGAAAACGTATTTAATTTTTTAAATGTTAGTACGTCAGCACGACAGGCTGCCTTAGGTGGTGAAGTATTAACGTTATATGATGATGTTAATCAACCTTTGTGGAATCCATCAACTATAAACAAAGAAATAGACAATCAGGCTTCTGTTAGTTATGTTGATTTTTTGGCTGATATTAATTATGGTTCAGCAACATTTGCTCATTTAATTAATAGACGAATAGGTACATTACATGCCGGAGTTACCTATGTAAATTATGGAACGTTTATCGGTGCAGATGAGTATGGTCAAGAAACTGGAACTTTTAAGGCAAAAGATCTTGCTTTGTCAGTTGGCTATGCTTATAGAATTCCTAAAAGTAATTTTCACGCTGGTGCTAATCTAAAATATATCAGTTCTAGTATTCAAAATTATACATCAAATGGAATAGCCGTTGATTTTGGCTTAACTTATTTTAATGATAATAAACCATTTATAATATCAGGAGTTATAAGGAATATTGGTTATCAGATTAATGTTTTTGATGAGGAAAGAGAAACTTTACCTTTAGAAATTGCTGTGGGTGCATCTTATAGATTGACTAATGTTCCATTACAATGGCATGTCACTCTTGATAATTTACAAAAGTGGAATGTGGCTGTAAGGAATCCATCTGATAGTCAAACGAGTATAGACGGAGAAACTTCAAATGATAATATTTCATTTTTAGATAATGCTTTTAGGCATGTAGTGGTAGGAGCAGAACTTTTTCCTGACAAGGTCTTTAATTTGCGTTTAGGCTATAGCTTTAGGAGAGGTAAGGAATTACGATTAACAGAAAGTAGAACTTTTGCTGGACTATCGGCTGGGTTCGGTTTACAATTAGGTAGATTAAAGTTTAATTATGCTTTTACGAAATACCATCCGGTAACGAATACAAATACATTTACCTTGAATATTAATTTAGCCAAGAAAAATTTTAATAAGTAATGTCAAAAAAAATAATTATTGCTATAGATGGGTTTTCATCTACAGGTAAAAGTACTATAGCCAAGCAATTGTCTAAACAATTAGGATATGCTTATGTTGATACAGGAGCTATGTATAGGGCTGTAACTTTTTATGCAATGCAACATAATTATGTAAGTGCTGATTTTTTAAAAGAGGAAGAGTTAATTAAAAATCTTAAAGAAATTAGCCTGAAATTTAAGTACAACGAAAAACTGAAATTTTCAGAGATGTATTTGAATGATAAAAATATAGAGAAAGAAATTAGGACTATGGAAGTTTCTCGTATGGTAAGTAAAGTTGCTGCGATTTCAGCAGTACGTAGAAAGTTAGTTGAACAACAACAAGAAATGGGGAAGGATAAAGGACTTGTAATGGATGGTAGAGATATTGGTACTGTTGTTTTTCCTGAAGCTGAATTAAAGTTGTTTATGACTGCTTCTGCAGAAAAACGTGCAACTAGACGCTATAAAGAATTATTAGATAAAGGAGATAAAGTCAGTTTTGAAGAAGTTTTACAAAACGTTCAACAGAGAGATCATATTGACTCTACCCGTAAAGATTCTCCACTTATTCAAGCAGAGGATGCTATTGAATTTGATAATAGTGATATGGGGTTAAAAGAACAATTTGAGAGAATATTGTCCTTAGTAAATATTAGACTTGCAACTTTAGATAGTTAATCATTAATATTGAGAATAGTAAAGAAATCTTTCCATGCCCAGTTTTGAGCTATATAAGCTTTAGGAGATTCTAATTGCGTTCCAGCATCGGGACCTGATACTGCGTATCCAAAAATATTATAAATATTTTCTTTAGAATCAGTAATGATATTTGGGAATTTATCTTCTTTCAAAAGTGATAATGTAACATTTTGAGGTTCATAATATGAAGTGAAAAACTTCATGCTTTTACTCCCTATAATAATTGCGGACCGTTGGTTTAATGTAGTGCTTACCGATTGTATTCCAATAGAGAAATTTTCATATTTGAAAAGTTCAATTTCTTCATCAATTTTTTTATTGAAAATACCATATGTAAAATCTGCATTTCCCAAGATTGATTCAGCTCTTTTTTTAAAAATAGATTTGTTTTTTATATTGTGGTTGAAAACTTTGGCATCAGGAAAATAATCTTTTACAAGTTTCCAATGGGTTTCTATTAAATTAAAATTATCCAAGGATTTATCAGCAAATTCTCCTTTTATCCCTTTCATAAGCATTTGAGACCAATACATTGTCAAATTTTCGTCAGATGGAACCATGTTATCTTTGTATAAATAACCAGAAGCTATTAAGTTGTAAATCTTATCGTTAATTTTTCTATTAAAACAAATGGCACTTTTTGTTAATGGACAAAAAGATACAGCGATATAGTGATCGTCGAAAAAATCATTTATGATTTCAAAATGATTTGTATAATAATAAGGATAAACACGAACTTCCTTTTTAAAGCTTATAAGTGCGACTTTTGAGCTGTCGTTTAAATCACTAATTTCATTGACAGATTTAAAATTTGGGGTATTCATTAAGTCAAAAAGACCTTTACCTCCAGTAATATTATTATTGTTTATAGTCCACTCTTCTTGTTCAGTTATTTCAAATTCATCACTAACTGGAGAATTATCTTGACAAGACCAAACTATTATTACGAGTAATATGTTTAAAATATTTCGTAGCATATTACGTAATTGTCGAAAAAACAATACAATCCTTACACTCTCTTAAGGGATATTTAAATATTTATGTGTTTGTAATGAAATTTTCCATTTTGGATTACTCATAACATAATCAACAATCATAGGTGTCATTTTTTCTTGATTGCTCCATTCTGGTTGTAAAAATAAAACACAATCATTACCAACTTTGCTAGCTTGTTCTTCTGCAAACTGGAAGTCATTTTTATTATAAATAATTACTTTTAGCTCGTTCGCTCTATCATAAACTTCTTGTAATGGTAATTTATTTTTTTTAGGCGAGAGGCAAATCCAATCCCATTTTCCTGTTAAGGTGTATGCACCTGAAGTTTCAATGTGAGTTTTTAATCCTTCTGATTGAAGGTGTTCTGTTAAATAATCCATGTTATACATCAGAGGTTCCCCTCCTGTAACAACTATGGTGTCGCTATATTTTTTTGCGTTTTGAACTATTAGATTTGTCATTGTAGCAGGATGTAAATCTGCATTCCAACTTTCTTTTACATCGCACCAATGACACCCAACATCGCAACCTCCAACTCTAATGAAATAAGCTGCTGTACCTGTATGGTAGCCTTCTCCTTGTATGGTATAGAACTCTTCCATTAATGGTAGAATTTCACCTTTATTTAATAATTGTTGCGTTTTATCATCTATCATGTTGCAAAGATAGTCGGATTGTGTTAATAATGCTATAATTTTAGTATTTGGATTCTCACTTTAATTTTTTAATCTTACTTTTATAGTCTCAAATGACACTGAAAAATTATGAGCAAAAAAGATGAATTCTTTAATTATATAAACGAAGGATATAAAGCGAAAGGAGAATATATAACTTTAGGTTCTGCAATGTTAGGCGAAGAAACGGTTACTGAAGCTTTTGTAAACATCCCATTAAAAACATTAAATCGACATGGTTTAATTGCTGGGGCAACTGGAACAGGTAAAACAAAGACGCTGCAAGTTTTAGCTGAAAATCTATCTGAAAAGGGAATTCCTGTTTTATTGATGGATGTAAAAGGTGATTTAAGTGGTTTGGCGAAGGCAAGTCCTGGGCATGCTAAAATTGATGAACGTCATACTAAAATTGGTTTGCCGTTTGAAGCAAGAGGATTTCCTGTTGAAATTTTAACTTTATCTGAGCAAGATGGTACGCGATTGAGAGCTACAGTTTCAGAATTTGGTCCTGTTTTATTATCAAGAATTTTGGATTTATCAGAAACTCAGAGTGGTATAGTTGCTATACTCTTTAAATATTGTGATGATAATAAATTGCCGTTATTAGATTTAAAGGATTTTAAAAAGGTATTACAATACGCAACACAAGAAGGCAAGAAGGAATTAGAAAGTGAGTATGGACGAATTTCAACATCTTCAACGGGTTCTATTCTGCGGAAAGTTGTAGAAATTGAACAGCAAGGTGGAGAATTATTTTTTGGAGAACGTTCATTTGAGGTTAGTGATCTAACAAGGGTTGATGATAATGGCAAAGGAATGATTTCTGTTTTAAGATTAACGGACATTCAAGATAAACCAAAGTTGTTTTCAACTTTTATGTTGCAGTTATTAGCCGAAATTTATGATACTTTTCCTGAGCAAGGAGATTCTGGAAGACCTGAATTAGTACTTTTTATTGATGAGGCTCACCTAATATTTAATGAAGCATCAAAAGCATTATTGAATCAAATTGAGAGTATTGTAAAATTAATCCGATCTAAAGGTGTTGGTATTTATTTTGTGACTCAAAACCCTAAAGACGTTCCTTCAGATGTTTTGTCGCAATTAGGTTTGAAAATACAACATGCATTGCGGGCTTTTACTGCAAATGATAGAAAAGCGATAAAACTCACAGCAGAAAACTATCCTGATTCTGACTATTATGATACCGCTGAAGTACTGACTCAATTGGGTATTGGAGAGGCGTTAGTATCTTGTTTAAATGAGAAAGGCATTCCCACTCCATTAGCAAGAACAATGTTAAGAGCTCCTATGAGTAGGATGGATGTTTTAACAGATAAAGAGTTGAAAGAATTAATTGCTCAATCTAAAATTGCAAAAAAGTATAACGAGGAAATAGATAGAGAAAGTGCTTATGAATTATTAGGAGAAAAAATTGAGAGAGCGGAGGAATTAGAAGTAAAAGAGAAAGAAGCAAAATCTAAAACAAGTCGTAAAACTTCAACAAGAAGTAGCACAAGAATGAATCCTATTGTTAAATTGTTGACGAGTGCTACATTTATGAGAGGTGTTTTGGGAATATTAAAAAAAGCAATGAAATAAATAAAATTTTATGAAAAAGTTAGTACTATTAATTTGTGTTGTGTCGTTAACCATGATTCAATGTAAAGAAGAAACAAATTATACTATAGCTAAAGAGCAAGTAGGTAAAATAACAGGGATGACTCAAATACAGGAGTTAGAATCAATATTTAAAAACGATTCAATTGTATCACATTTAGGTAAAGACAACGTTGCTGAAGCATCTTATGATGAATATTTAGTATATAGTAAGGAAGGAGATCATTTATTAACCATTGTTCCTAAAACAGAGCAAGACTCCTCTTCAACTATTGAGAATATCCAAATTTATGATAAAACCTATAAGACGACTAAAGGATTAGGTGTAAAGGGAGTTTTTAAAGATATTGTAGATAATTATACTGTGAATAAGGTGCAATCTACCTTTAGTACAGCTGTTTTATTTGTAGATGAACTAAATGCTACCATTACTATTGATAAAAAAGAGTTAGGTGTAAAAGATTTTGGTACTCAAAAAATTAAATTGGAGCAAATACCTGATTTAGCAAAAATTAAGGGAATTACGCTTTGGTTTAAATAAGGATGAGAGCAACACCAGAAAATTTAGCAGAGTTATGTAAAGAGAAAAAAACGGAGACAACGAAGTATTTTGCAAAACTCCGAAAAAAAACTCCTAAGAAGTTAGATTTGACAATGCAGGAGTCGCATGATGATGAATTTGAAAAATTTGATTGCTTAACATGTGCAAATTGTTGTAAAACAACAAGTCCAATTTTTACGAATAAGGATATATCTAGAATTTCTAAACATTTTAGAATGAAGGAAATTAATTTCATTTCAACTTATTTAGAAAAAGATGAGGATGATTTTATGATACTAAAGCAAGCACCATGTACTTTTTTGGATGAAAGTGATAATACGTGTACGATATATGACGTGAGACCTAAGGCGTGCAGTGAATATCCACATACGAACAGAAAAAAGTTTATTCAGTTAACAAATCTTACCTTAAAAAACACTGAAATTTGTCCCGCTGTATATAATATTATTGAAAAATTGAAGGTAAAATTACCATTATAAGATTTGTTAGGAATTTTCTTACGCAACCATATTTCTTTTTAACATCTTAATAGTATCAATTCATTACTATGGTACGCAAAGCATTTTTTTTATTGGTTTTATTAGTTTCATTTAATTCATGTGATACTGATGATGAAGCAGCTATTAGTGATTTTGAAATAGCCAAAGCCAAATGGGAAAAGCTCCAATTTAAAGATTATACCATTCAAGAGAATACCTCCTGTTTTTGTGGTGGATTGTTAGAATGGACAACTAAAGTGACTAGTAACGAAAAAGACACTGTTTATTACGATGATTCTAAACTGTATAAGGGGCAAACCTACCAAATGGTTTTTGATGGTGCTAAAACAATTGATGAAGCTTTTGATTTTATAGAACAATTTGATGTAAAAACAGTATATTATTTTGATGTAGTATACGATGAGCAATTTGGATTTCCAAAAAGTATTTCTATAGATTATGTAGAAAATATGGCTGACGATGAAATCACATATTTATATAGTAATTTTACACCCACGAAATAATCTTTACGATTATTTTAGAAATATCTGTTCTAATTGATTCCCCAATTCCTTTATTTTAGCGTTAGATAAGTTTGATAAAATAACGATAACTACTTTTTCTTCTGGATACATTAATAGGAGGGAAGAGGCTCCAATACCTCCGCCAGAATGGGAATAGCGATGCGTTTCTTTTTTTGTAGTATTTGTAGCAAATCCAATACCGTAATTGGTTTTTTTACCATCATTTATTACTTGTGATGTTACCAATTCAGTTACAATTTTATTGTTTACTAATGTGGGGTTGATAATTTCATTACCAAATAGAATTAGGTCATTTACTGTTGATAGAAAGCCACCCCCAGCAGCTTTAAATTCATTATTAACCACAGGGCCAATAATTATATCACCAGCATTGGTTTTTTTGTAAAATTGAGTTTTATGAGGTACAATTGAATCTGCTATTTCTAAAACTGTATTATTCATTTTTAAGGGTTCAAAAACTTCATTTTTCATATAAATAGAAAAAGGTTGATTGGCAGTTTTTTGAACTACTTCACTCAATAAATTCCATCCATAAGTACTGTATTTATAATCTGTACCTGGTTTAAATAATAAAGGATCGTTTTTGAATATACTTAGGCCTTCAGTAATATTCATTTTTTTGTTTAGTAGAAACTCTTTTCCTTTATAATGCCTAATTCCTGCAATGTGACCGGCAACTTGTTTTACTGTAAAATCATATTTCTTTTTAGGATAATTAGGTAAATATGCATAAATACTTGTATTAAAATTTAGTTTCCCGTCTTCTACTAGTTTAGCCAAAGCCAAAGCAGTTAGTGATTTAGAGATACTCGCAATTCGAAATTGTGTTTTTGCAGGATCAACTTTAGATTGTTTTTCTAGATCTCCATATCCCAAACCGATTGAATAAATGATACCATCATTTTTAGAAACGGCTATGGCTAAACCAGGAATTTTCTCTTTTTGTAAAAATCGAAGTGCTATAGCACTAGCAGAGTCACTCTCCTTTTGGTAATTAGAAGGAGGTGGTAAAGATCGTTTTGGAGGAGCTGATTGTGCGGTACAAAAATTATATGCTAGGATTGTTATTACAAAAAGTAACTTCTTCATTAATTATAAATTAAATATTTTAATCTTATTTTTTTAAAGTTTTCAATATCTGCTTGCCAAGTTTTTTTAATCTCATTTGAAGTTAATCCTTGTTCAATTTGTTGTTGCATTTTTTTTGTGCCTGCTAGTTTAGGCATAAAGCTGTTGAAAAAATTCTCCTTATCCTTACTTTTATTATAGGTTTCAATAAGCCATTCCAAATTAATAGAATTTAACTTTTTGACAGTTCTTAAATCTTTTCCATAACACAACTCACCTTTAAATTTAGGGTTTTTAGCACCTTCATTTGATTGCGGTTTAAAAGTGAAATTTGCCTTTGGTAAAAATGGAGCTCCAAATATTTGGAATTGCATTTCAGTACCTCTACCAGCACTTATTTCAGTACCCTCAAAAAAACATAGACTAGGATATAAATTTATTGATGTGTCATTAGGAAGGTTTGGTGAGGGTTTAATAGGGAGACTATATGGTGTTTGATGTGTATAATTTTTTAAAGGCATCACCGTTAAGTCACATTTTACATCATTTTCTAGCCATTTTTCACCATTTATCATTTGTGCATATTCACCTATTGTCATTCCATACACAATAGGTACAGGATGCATACCTACAAAACTCTTATATTTTTCCTCTCTCATTGGTCCGTCAATATAATGCCCATTCGGGTTTGGGCGATCAATTACTATTACAGGAATATTAGCTTCAGCACAAGCCTCCATCACATAGTGTAAAGTTGATATATATGTATAGAATCTTGTACCCACATCTTGTATATCAAAAATTATAATATCTAAATCTTTTAACTGTTCATAAGATGGTTTTTTATTTTTACCATATAATGATATTGTTGGTAAGCCTGTAATAGGATCTTTACCATCGGCAATTTTTTCACCAGCATCTGCTTTACCTCTGAAGCCATGTTCAGGTGCAAATACTTTTTTAATATCAATATTTAAAGAAATTAAGGTGTCAACAAGATGCGTAAAATCATTTTTTTTATTTTTCACTACACTCGTGTGATTACCTACAATCCCTATACGTTTTTGTTTAATTGAACTTAGATAATTTACTGGTGTAGAAATTATTATATCGCTAGCAATATCTGATAGTGACAAGCTGTCATGTACTGTATTTTGACTAATTTGGGTGTTATTTATTGTATTTTCACTTGCCGATTTATCTTTACATGAAATCAATGTGAAAACCAAAATAGAAACCCAAAAGAAATACGTATTTTTGAAATTGAAATTTATCATAAGGTTTGAACTACGAGTTATTTTTAGCTAAAAGAATTATTACTGGTAAACAGCATAAAAGTAGTATATCTTCATCAATTATAAAAATTGCTATAACGGCAATTGCTTTAGGAATTATTATCATGCTAATTTCTATTGCCACTACTGTTGGTCTTCAAAAAAAGATTAAAGAAAAAATATCTGGTTTTAATGGTCATATTCAAATTGCGAATTACGAGGATAATAATTCTCAAATTACTGTAAGCCCAATTTCTATAAATCAAGATTTCTATCCCGAATTTAAAAATGTTGAAGGAATAAAAAACGTTCAGAGTTTTGCAACCAAGGCAGGAATAATTAGAACGGAATCAAATTTTGAAGGTGTAATTTATAAAGGTGTAAATACTGATTTTGATTGGTCATTTTTCAAAACCTATTTAGTAGAAGGACATCTATTAAATATTACAGATAAAACATCTAATGATGTTTTAATATCTAAATTTATCTCCGAAAGACTGAATCTGAAATTGAATGATAAGTTTAACTTATTTTTTATAAAAGATGACGGTTCTCCACCCAATAGAAGAGTACCAACAGTTGTGGGTATTTATAATTCAGGGTATAAGGAATTTGATGAAAATTTTATTATTGGAGACATCAAAACTGTACAACGGTTAAACAAGTGGGAAGCAGATCAAATTGGAGGATTTGAAGTGATATTAGATGATTTTGATCAATTAGAAGAAAAAGGGACAGAAGTTTATAATCAAGTGGGGTCTACACTCAATGCACAAACCATTTCTGAAAAGTATGCACCTATTTTTGAATGGCTAGATCTTCTTGATACAAATATTATTGTCATAATTATAATCATGATATTGATAGCGGGTATTAATATGATTACGGCGTTGCTTGTATTAATTTTAGAACGCACACAAATGATTGGTATTTTAAAATCTTTAGGGAGTTCTAATTGGAGTATTCGTAAAATATTTTTATATAACGCCTCATATCTAATAGTAAAAGGATTATTTTGGGGTAATATTATTGGTATAGGCCTATTATTAAGTCAAAAATATTTTGGCTTTATTAAACTAAACCCTGAAAATTACTATGTAAATGAGGCTCCAGTTTATATCAGTGTTAATATGGTCTTAATACTTAACATTAGTACATTAATTTTATGTTTGCTAATGTTGTTAATTCCATCTTATATAGTTAGTAAGATTAACCCTGTAAAAGCAATAAAATTTGATTAAATTTGTAATCGAGTTTTTTAAATAAAGTATCTGTTATAAAGATTTAAGAATAAAAAGATAAATATTACAAAATGAAATACGACGTAATTATCATAGGAAGCGGACCTGGAGGATATGTAACTGCAATTAGAGCATCTCAATTAGGTTTTAAAGTTGCTATTGTTGAAAAAGAAAAATTAGGTGGAATTTGCCTTAACTGGGGTTGTATACCAACCAAAGCTCTATTAAAAAGTGCTCAAGTATATGAGTATTTAAAACATGTGGATGCTTATGGTTTAAAAGCCAAAGAAATAGATAAGGACTTTTCTGCGGTAATTCAAAGGAGTCGTAATGTTGCTGATGGTATGAGTAAGGGGGTTCAATTCTTAATGAAAAAAAATAAGATTGACGTAATTGAAGGATTTGGAAAAATTAAAGCTGGAAAAAAAGTTGATGTTACTGATACTAATGATAAAGTTACTGAGTATTCAGCTGATCATATTATAGTGGCAACGGGTGCTCGTTCTCGTCAATTACCATTTTTACCTATTGATGGTAAAAAAGTTATTGGTTATAGAGAAGCAATGACTTTACCAAAACAACCTAAAAAAATGATTGTTGTAGGTTCTGGGGCAATTGGTGTTGAGTTTGCTTATTTCTATCATTCAATGGGAACTGAAGTAACCATAGTTGAATATTTACCGAATTTAGTGCCTTTAGAAGACGAAGAAGTTTCTAAGCAATTTGGACGTTCTTTCAAAAAGTCAGGTATAAAAGTAATGACTGAAAGTAGTGTTACTAAGGTTGATACTTCAGGTAGTGGAGTAAAAGCGTTTGTTAAAACTAAAAAAGGCGAAGAAGTATTAGAAGCAGATATTATTTTATCAGCTGTTGGAATAAAAACGAATATTGAAAACATAGGTTTAGAAGATGTTGGTATTGCTACGGACAAAGATAAAATTATAGTAAATGATTTTTACCAAACCAATTTACCAGGTTATTATGCTATTGGTGATGTGGTTCATGGTCCAGCTTTAGCTCACGTAGCTTCTGCAGAAGGTATTACTTGTGTTGAGAAAATTGCTGGATTAAATCCCGAAGCCATAGATTATGGAAATGTTCCAGGTTGTACGTATGCTACTCCTGAAATTGCTTCTGTTGGAATGACTGAGGCTCAGGCTAAAGAAGCGGGTTACGAATTAAAAGTTGGTAAGTTTCCTTTTTCTGCATCAGGTAAAGCTCAGGCCTCTGGAAACCCTGAAGGATTTGTAAAAGTAATCTTTGATGCGAAGTATGGAGAATGGTTAGGTTGTCATATGATTGGAGCAGGTGTTACAGATATGATCGCTGAGGCTGTTTTGGGTAGAAAATTAGAGACTACAGGTCATGAAGTGTTAAAAACTATTCATCCTCACCCAACAATGAGTGAAGCTGTTATGGAAGCTGTGGCTGATGCATATGATGAAGTGATTCATTTATAATTGATCATATAAATAGAATAAGCTTTTAAAGCTAATTTTATTATTGTAAAATAAATAATAAAAACCCAAAGTATTTTGCTTTGGGTTTTTTGCTTTTAAGAAACGTTTTTTTATTCTTTGGTAATTTGATCTTACGGATTACCTTATCATAAAAACCCTAAATACAGGGGTGTTATGTAGAGTTAGCTCCTTTAGTTTTGTGATTGAAATCATTTAAACGATAAAGACTATACCATGATACTAAAAAGAATAATTGTACTCTCACTTTTTTCAATTGTATTTTATGCTTGTAATAATAACATTGATGAAAATTTGAATAATCAGGTAAATAACATTTCTGTACAGAAACCATCAGCTTATGATCAAAAATTAATAAAAATTGCTTCTATTGATAAAAGCTTTACTAATTATTCGGTTAGAGCTTTTGAAGTTTATAATGATTATATCAGTTTGTTTGGTAGTAACCCGGATAAAATGGAATTAGATACAATTGTTAAATTTTCTCAAATTGACGATTCTCAAATACATTCTTTAAAGCTTTTAGATAGTGCCATCACATTACCCGTTTTGAAAGAGCTAAATCCTTTAATTAGATCCTATAAAATAAATGCAAGAGCCTTTGCGGTAACCATTAATAGCTGTAAGTCTTATTATACTAAGAAGGAATATAAAAAAGATAAATATAATCAGGCAGGTGTATTGCATAAACTAACTATAGACATCTATTCTAAATTTAAAAAAGCAGATAGTATTTTAAGAATAAAAAGCGAAAAAATAGCTCAAAGTTTAGAAAACGAATATTTATACTCCTTGAATAAAGCAGGATTAGAAGTTGAATATTTAGCAATAGTAGGGAAAAAGGATGTGGATAATTTAAACACCCTTCTTAGTTCTAGTACTTATAATGATTTAAAAGTAGAAAAATTAGCAGGTTTACAATACAAAATTGAATCTAATTTTAACAAGTTAACAGAGTTAAAGCAATCTGACCTGAAGCAATTCAATCATAATACTACAGTTTATTATTCAAATTTAGAACAATTGAATCATTCTTTTAATGAGCTTATTCAACGTAAAAATGATAAAAAAAAGTTTTCAAAAGACGAATTGAAAAAGTTAAATAAAAATAAAATAGCTGCTAGTTCCGTAGATGGCTCAATAGAAGCTGTATTACTATCCTGTGAAAAATTAACGGATTCTTTTAAGGATTATAAATCAGATAAGGCTTATCCTAATCCTAAAATAGCGAGCACAAAAACCGAAATTGCCAATAGTGTTAAAATACCTAGTGCAATTAAATAAATTAGAACTAATTGACGGTTTTCTGATCTTATAGAGCTAAAGTAATTGTGAGCAAAAGGAATGATGATCGGTAAAAATATAAGCAATAGGGTATAGCCTATGGTTTTTGTAATTGTTGGTGTGTCATTATCTTTTTTAATATAGATTGCTCTTGCGGTAAAATGGCAAATTATTGGATAAGAAATTAAGAGTCCTACACTATTAACCCACTCCGAAAGAGCATAAAAAACATAGCTTAATTCTTCTTTTATTATTGGTACGGAAGATAAGCCGATATTAAAAATTAGATAAAAAAAGAAAAACAGATATGCAATACGAAACCATTTAAAAGGAATACCTAAATCTTTTTGACCTACAGACTGTACTGCACCTTTTAACCAAATTATTATAATTAAAACGGGAATTAAAAAGAGATAATTAATGGTCGAAGTTAACGTTGAAATAAAATTTTTAATAGTGTTACCAGAAGTCTCTATATTTTGATTTGTTACTGAAAGCGTTGTGTGTAGAATCATTAATACCAAAGGAAGTATTACCACTAAAATGGCTAATTTTTTTGAAGAAATATTGAAAATAAAATTGGAAATACTTTTCATTTATTAGTAACCTTCTTGTTACGTTTTTAAATAACGCAATGCACTCTCAGATAGTGTAAATAAATGGTTATAAAGAATATGAGCTATCAATAAATGTGAGTAGCTATACTATTATTTTAATTCTAATGGGTTTGGTTTATTTCTAGGGTCTTGGTTTAACAATATAACCATACTTAAAAATAACTCAGGTTCATTATCATAAAAATGATGCGGTTTTTCAAAAAATGTTTCTAATGAAACAGAGAAGAGTTCAATTAAATTACTTCCGGCATAATCTCTTAAAACAACATTTTCTTTATTTTTTATTTTCAGATACTTTAAATGAGCATGCTTTTTCCATTTTTCAAAAGCACTTTCTTTAAAAATTCTACTCAAATAGGATCTTGCAGTATTTTCAAAAATCAAACAATGTCCAAATTCATGAATGGCCAAATTTAATGCATCATCATTTATTTCAAACCCTTTTTTAACGGTAGGCCATGACATGTTAACGCGTTTTGTACGCAAGTTTACATCGCCATCTAAAAGTACATTATTATGCTTATAAGCATATGATGAAGGTGTAACAAATACATGATTGAATTTGGATAAGGTGTGCATGTTTAATCCAAATGTTATTTGAGCAAAAGCACTTGAAATAATGGTTTTCATTTTTTGCGTCAATATAAAATCAGGTTTAGAATCGAAATTGGTTCTAAAGCGAAAAATTAAGGTTCTAACAAGAAAGGTTTCTTTCTTGTTCTGCGACAAACCTTCATAATAAAAATTAGAATTTATTAATATTTTATGACACTCCTCTTTTGTAGATGATTTAAAAAGGTAACTAAGCGATTTGTAAATTAGTTTCAAGTTAATCTAATAATTAGTACAATTACAAAGAACTAAATCCAACTATATCATTCCTAGTTTCTGTTTCTTCGAAGTTATTTTCTGTTTGATTAGGTTGACCTAATAAAGTGAGGAAATGTGTTTTTAAATCTGGAAACTCTAACATCAATTCTCTAAAACTAGTAGTGGCTGCTTTTGATATAAAATAGCTAATTAATTTGACAAAAGATTTAATAGATGCTTTGCTAATAATTAGAATGTTACCAAAATTAGTGTTAAAAGCAGTGAGTTGCGAGTAAAGAGTAATTGCGGCCTTTTTTATACCATGTTTTTTTACATGAATATATGCCAATCTTAAATGGGCTTCATAGGTTACAAGTACTGGAGGTAAAGTACAATTTTCGAATTGCTGTTCAAATTGCTGGTCGGTTAATAGTTGGTGCTTTTCGGTCATGACCTAGGTTTATTTTAAATGTTATATTAATAAATAATTGGTTAGGTTATTTAATAATTTATATTGTATTCTTTATAATCATAGTTCCATAGGTGTACAATATTTATTATTCTTTTACAACACCTAACGTTGCTATTTGTCCCATTCTAATATTCCAATCTTTTTCAGAAAGCAAATATCCTTTTTCGTCGAAGATTCTAATTTCTGCCGTATTTGGACCAGAAAAACCTTCATTAAGGGCTTCAATGTCTATCCGATTATAACCTTTTATAAGGTCTATATTTATAATGTAATAGAGTCCCTTTAAACTTATACTAGATTTTAACATTTTCTCATTTAAGAAAACACGTATTCTATCTCCGTCAACAAGACTATGGTCTCTCACTTCAATTCTCACCGTATTAGAACTACTATGTAACGTTCCTAAACTAAAGTCGCTAGAACGTTTTACATTACTAACATCTTTTCCGTTAAAGTATTTTTTTGTGAGTATGTCATCTTCATCTTCATCTAGTCCAGAACTAGTCATAAAATTAGAGACTTTTTTCTTTGAAATTTCAGGTGGGTTAAAATATTTATCAACATTTGACTTGAACCCCAGTAAATAAGGCTTTTTTTCTACATTAAAAATGGATTCTTTTTCAGAAGTGTCTAAAATAGATAAATCGATTGTTTTTAATACTTTTTGATTATCATTTATTAAAAGGATTGTTTTTCTTGGAACAGAATCTAGTTGTGCAATTAATTGATAGCCACTTCCTATTAATAGGATCAGGCAAAAGAGAGGTTGTATAAAACGATTTAAATACATTGCTACTATATATCAATAGTTATACCGAAGATTAGGTTTTCGGTTACATTAGTTGTCAAAAGTAGATAAAAATAGTATGTGATTTTGTTAAAAATTAATTAATACTTGTAGTAATGTCATTTAAAACCTTAGGAAACGTCAAAATTATTTAATTTTTAATGTATTTTTGGAAAAAGATAAAACAATAATTATGGCAGCAATAACTTTAAAAGGAAATAGTATACACACAACAGGTGAATTACCAAAAGTTGGAGCACAAGCTCCTGATTTTAAGTTGGTAAAAACGGATCTTTCAGAATCTACCTTATCAGATTATAAAGGTTCTAACGTAATATTAAATATTTTTCCAAGCGTTGATACAGGCACATGTGCAGCTTCAGTAAGACATTTTAATAAGGAAGCATCAGAACTAAAGAATACAAAAGTTTTATGTATTTCAAGAGATTTACCTTTTGCACAAGCACGATTCTGTGGTGCTGAAGGAATTGAAAATGTAATTAATTTGTCCGATTTTGCCACAGGTGATTTTGGTAAGGATTATGGATTAACAATTTCTGATGGACCTTTAGCTCATTTACATTCAAGAGCCGTTATTATTTTAGATGCATCAGGTAAGGTAATATATGAAGAGCAAGTACCAGAAATAGTTGACGAACCAAATTATAAGGCGGCATTAGAAGCTTTACATAGCTAATAGTTTGAATTATTAGTTTAAAAAATAATTTTCGCCTACACATAAAAAGTAGTAGATTCTTTGTGTGTAGGCGAAACTTTTGATTGATGTAGAAATATTAATTAAATGAAAAATCCGAACGATAGTTTTTTAAAGGGCAGGCTGAGAAGTTTGAAATTTGCTCTAAGGGGGGCCGTTTTACTAATTACTACAGAGCATAGTATAATGGTGCAGTTTTCTATTGCAATACTAATAACCATTTTTGGTTTTGTAATGCAAATTTCTGCTACTGAATGGATGTTTCAATTGTTGGCTATTGGAATGGTTTTAGTTGCAGAGTCCTTAAATACAGGTATTGAAAAGCTTTCAGATTTTATACATCCAGACTACCATAAAAGGATAGGGTTTATAAAAGATATTTCTGCTGGAGCAGCAACCTTTGCTGCAATTATTGCCGTTATTATTGGTTTAATAATTTATATTCCAAAATTTTCTTAAACTTTCGTAACAAAATTAATAACTCTATTATTTTGTGTACTTTTGTCGCTCAATTAGCTCAAGCAAATTTTGTTTAAGTTAATGTGCTTAAAATCAAAGATTACTGACTATTTAACTACAAATGGCAAAAAAGAAAAAGACAACAACTAAAACAGCATCAAAGACCAAGAAAAAGAACGGAATTGTTAGTTTTTTAAAGAGTAAACAGACACATCTTGTTTTTGGAATTTTTTTAGCACTATTTGGTATCTTCTTATTAGTATCTTTTTTATCATTCTTTAATACTTGGAAGGCAGATCAAAGTCAATTGCATTTATTTTCTGATCGATTGGCAGAGACCAAAAACTTATTAGGAAAGATTGGGGCAAATATGAGTCACTTTTTTATTTATAAAGGCTTTGGTGTTTCCGCATTTATTATTCCTTTTTTATTGTTTTTCTCTGGGCTTTATATCTTATTTAATATTTCGTTTAAGGCCATGAGAACGGCATGGTTTTGGGGCGTTGTTTTTATGATTTGGTTGACGGTTGCAGTAGGATTCTTTTTTCCGAAAAATGCTTTGTTATCAGGTGTTATCGGTTTTGAGATTAACGACTATCTCATAGATTTTATTGGTAAAATTGGTATTTTCTTAATTTTACTTTTTACAGCCTTGGCCTATGTGATATCTAAATTTAAAGTAACACCAGAAAGTTTAAAAGCTAATCTTCCTAAAAGGATGACAAAATCTTCTAAAAGTGTTGGTATTGATGATATAACAGATGAAGGCTATATAGCAGAAACTATTCCGGAAAAACCAATTTCAGAATTAGAATTAAAAGTAGCTAAAAAGAAAGTAGAACCTGTTCAAAAACAAGAACCTAAAGTAGTGGTTAAGGAAGAGGTAAAAGTAACACCAAATAAGTTGGAAGTTACACCTACTGTTCATGAAGAAGTGAAGATTGAAGTTGAAAAAACGTTTGAAGAAGATCATCTTGTGGAAAGTCTTTCCAATAAATTAGTTGATGACTTTGGTGAGTTCGATCCAACTTTAGAACTTTCTGAATTTAAATTCCCCAGCCTAGACTTATTAAAGGACTATGGCAATGAGAATATAACGATTGACCAAGAAGAACTTGAAGCCAACAAGGATAAAATTGTTGAGACTTTAAATAATTATAAAATTGGTATTGCAAATATTAAAGCCACTATTGGGCCGACAGTTACATTATATGAAATTGTTCCAGAAGCTGGAGTAAGAATTTCTAAAATTAAAAATTTAGAAGATGACATTGCTTTGTCATTGGCGGCTCTGGGTATTCGTATTGTTGCACCAATTCCTGGTAAAGGAACGATAGGAATTGAGGTGCCAAATAAAAATTCGACTATTGTATCGATGAAATCAGTATTATCAACGCAGAAATTTCAAACTTCTAAGATGGAATTGCCGTTGGCGTTAGGTAAAACAATTTCGAATGAAACTTTTGTAATAGATTTAGCTAAAATGCCTCACTTGCTAATGGCAGGAGCTACAGGTCAAGGTAAATCAGTTGGTTTAAATGCGGTGTTAACTTCTTTGCTTTATAAAAAACATCCAGCAGAGGTTAAGTTTGTATTGGTAGATCCCAAAAAAGTAGAACTGACCCTATTTAATAAAATTGAGCGTCATTATTTAGCCAAATTACCAGACAGTGAAGATGCGATTATTACAGATACAACCAAAGTTATACACACATTGAATTCATTGTGTATTGAGATGGATAATCGCTACGATATGCTTAAGGATGCATATGTAAGAAATATAAAAGAATATAACGTAAAGTTTAAGACAAGAAAATTAAATCCCGAAAACGGACATGCTTTCTTACCTTATATTGTATTAGTAATTGATGAGTTTGCAGATTTAATTATGACGGCAGGTAAAGAGGTTGAAACACCTATTGCTCGTTTGGCACAGTTGGCAAGGGCAGTTGGTATTCATTTAATAGTGGCAACGCAACGACCATCAGTAAATGTTATTACAGGTATTATTAAGGCGAATTTCCCGGTAAGGGTGGCCTTTAGAGTAACTTCTAAAATTGATTCTAGAACCATTTTAGATGCACAAGGAGCAGATCAGTTAATTGGTAAAGGTGATATGTTAATTTCAACAGGGAATGAGGTAACAAGGTTGCAATGTGCTTTTGTTGATACTCCAGAAGTAGATAGAATAACGGATTTTATAGGTTCGCAAAGAGCATATGCTAGTGCACATATGTTACCTGAGTATGTTGGTGAAGAAAGTGGCACAGGTATTGATATAGACATGTCAGATAGAGATGAACTGTTTGAAGATGCCTGTCATGTAATTGTAAATGCACAACAAGGTTCAGCTTCTTTATTACAAAGAAAATTGAAATTAGGTTACAATAGAGCTGGGCGAATCATAGATCAATTAGAGGCCGCAGGTATTGTAGGTAAATTTGAAGGAAGTAAAGCGAGACAAGTTTTAGTGGCAGATATTTTAGCTCTAGAGCAATTATTAAAGGATGAAAAAGGACTTTAGGCTGTAAAAAAAGATTTAAATAGATAAGATTATAATAAAATGAGAAAGATAATTACAACCGTTATATTAATTTTAAGTATTTCATTTGCGTTTGCACAAGATGATGCAAAAGCAAAAAAGTTATTAGATGATGTTTCTAATAAAATAAGTAAATATGAAAATATTTATATTCAGTTTAAGTATAACCTAGACAATACAAAAGAAAAGGTACATCAAGAAACAAGAGGTGATGTGACTATGAAAGGAGATTTGTACAATGTTAATTTCTTAGGTACAAATCAGTTTTTTGATGGTAAAAAAACCTATACTATTATTACGGAAGATGAAGAGGTTAACATTTCTGATGCTGAAGATAATGAAGAAGGCACAATTACACCTTCAAAATTTTTCACATTCTATAAAAAAGGATTCAATTACAAATGGGACATCATTCAAGACTTAAGTGGTAGAAAAATACAGTATATAAAATTAATACCGATTGATAGTAATTCTGATATAAAGCAGATCTTATTAGGTGTTGATATTAATACAAATCATATTTATAAATTGATTGAAACAGGTAATAACGGAACGGTTACTACACTAACGGTTTCTGAATTTAAAACGGATCAAGCAATATCAAAAACACTTTTCACTTTTGATAAATCTAAATATGAAAATTATATTATAAATGATCTATAAGGTTATTTCGTAACTAGATTGAACTGGAATTTTTCATTGCTTATAGTTCGTAATAAATTGGAATTTATATAAGTTTATAAGTACTCCAATGTTTCGCCTATGTTATTCCGAATTAAGCTTTACTTTTGTATTTCATTAAAACATTTTATGTGAAACGAGGATTAAGAAATTTTAAAAATTACTTTAAAAAAGTAAAATGTTTAAAATTTTTAGTGCGAGAGCGTAGCGGTTACATGCGTTCTCAATTTTTTAATTAACTAAATTTGAATTAATTAAAAAGATTAAAACGCATGAAAATCTTAAACAGATACATACTAAAAAGTTTTTTAGTACCTTTTTTAGCAACCTTTTTTATCATACTGTTTGTACTTGTAATGCAAGTACTTTGGTTACAGTTCGATAAAATTGCTGGAAAAGGTATTGGTGTTGGGCATATTATACAGTTTTTGGGCTATATAGCTCAAATGCAGATTCCACTGGCATTACCCATTGCTATTTTGCTTTCTTCGATTATGGCTTTAGGGTCGTTAGCAGAAAATTATGAATTTGCAGCTGTTAAATCTGCTGGTATTTCTTTACAACGTTTTATTAGACCTCTCGTAATTCTTATGGTATTATTAAGTGGTTTAAATTTTTTATTTTTAAACTATGCCTTTCCAAGGGCAGCATTTAAATTTAAAAATATGTTGTCCGATTTAAAAAAAACGGAACCTGCACTTGCCTTAATACCAGGTACTTTTAATGATGAAATTCCAGGGTACAGTATCAAGTTTGACGAAAAATATGGTAAAGATGATAACCTCCTTAAAAATGTTCTCATTTATACTGATTTGGATCAAAATCAGCCCAATGTAAAAATAATTACTGCAGAAACAGGAGAAATTACAACAGAGAAAGGAAGTAAGTATATGACGCTTATTTTAAAAAATGGACATCGTTACGAAGAATTGCCAGAAAAGAGGCCAGATTATAAAAATGGGGCAGCATTACCAGGTACAAAAACAACTTTTAAAGAAGCTCTAATTAATATAGATATAGAGGATATGAGCAATGTTGACTCTAAAGATTATAAACAAGATAGGGAAATGCTGAGTTTAAAACAGCTCAATTATTATTCTGACTCGCTGAAAGTGCCCTTTGATGATTATATAGCCTCTAAAGCAAAAATATTTTTGGTTAGGGCTGGTATTAAAAGTAAAGATAAAGACACCACTGATTTTTCTAAAATTAATAAAAATATTTTAGAAAATTTTGATGATAAGGGCAAAGGTCAGTTATTAAACAATGCTGTTGAACTTTCTAAAAATACATTAGATGATATTGACGGGTTTAATTCTGTATTAAAAAACAAACGTAAATTTTTAAATGTCTATGATACTGAATACCATAGAAGATTGGCATTTTCTTTCGCTTGTTTAGTGTTGTTTTTTATTGGAGCTCCCTTAGGTTCAATTATCCGAAAAGGAGGATTTGGGTTTCCAATGATTATGGCAATTTTAATATTTGTTATTTATTTCTTTATTTCTACGTTAGGTAGAAATATGGCGTGGGCCAGTACGGTAACAGCTTCATTAGGAGGTTGGATGGCTACAATTATTTTATTACCCTTTGGTATTTTCTTGATGATAAGAGCTACCAAAGAAAAAGGTATCTTTAATTTAGATACTTTTTTAAACCCAATTACCAAATTTTTTAAAAACCTCTTTAATAGTAAAGATAAAAAAGTAATTAAGTGATGATTTCAACACAAGTAAATAAAGTACAATTGAATACCATAAAGGAAGCAATTGCTGATATAAAAAAAGGAAAGGTAGTCATCGTAGTTGATGATGAAGATCGTGAAAATGAAGGTGATTTTATTGCGGCTGCAGAAATGGTTACTCCTGAAATGATTAACTTTATGTCCGCCGAAGGAAGAGGGTTAATTTGTGCACCAATTATTGGTAGCAGATGTGAGGAGTTGGGTTTAGAGATGATGGTTCAGGACAATACGGTTTTGCATCAAACGCCATTTACAGTTTCAGTTGACTTAATTGGAGATGGTTGTACAACTGGTATTTCTGTGCATGATAGAGCGAAAACCATAAAAGCTTTAGTTAAAGACGATATAAAACCACACGATTTAGGCAGACCAGGGCATATTTTTCCGTTAAGAGCTAAAAATGGAGGGGTTTTAAGAAGAACTGGACATACAGAAGCTGCTGTGGATTTGGCAAGGTTAGCAGGCTTAAAACCGGCTGGTATACTCGTTGAAATTTTAAATGAAGACGGGTCAATGGCAAGATTGCCTCAATTATTGAAAGTTGCCAAGAAATTTGATTTAAAAATTATTTCAATTGAAGATTTAGTTGCCTATAGAATGCTTCACGATTCTTTAATAGAAAAAGTAGAAGATTTCCCTTTAAAAACACGCTTTGGAGAATTCAGACTTAGAGCTTATAAACAAACTACAAATAGTCAGGTGCATTTGGCTTTAACGAAAGGAAATTGGGGTGAAAATGAGCCCGTTTTGGTTCGCGTAAACTCAACATTAATTAATAATGATATTATTAGATTATTAACGAGTAAGCCAGATGATATGTTTAGTCGCATGTTTAAAATGATTAATGATGAAGGTAAAGGGGCAATTGTTTTTATAAACCAAGAAAATCAATCTTTTAACTTGTTAAGTAGGCTTAACATGATTAAAGATATACAAGAAGACAATACAACTAGAGTACCAAAAATTAAACCAGATACTAAAGATTTTGGTATTGGTGCACAAATTCTACATGATATAGGTATTTCTAAATTAAGAATAATATCAAATGATGATCAAATTAAGAAACGAGTAGGAATTATTGGTTATGGTTTAGAAATTGTTGAAAACGTTGGCTATTAATTAGTATTTATCACCTATGAGTTTCTTGCGAAAAATATTATATCCTTTTTCTTTATTATACGGGGAGATTACATCCGCAAGAAATGTTTTTTATGATAAAGGAATTCTAAAATCAACACAGTTTGATATTCCGACGATTGTAGTTGGGAATTTAAGTGTTGGAGGAACAGGAAAAACACCTCAAGTAGAATATTTAGTAAGACTATTACAAGATAAGTATAAGGTTGCTATCTTAAGTAGAGGGTATAAAAGAAGTACGAAGGGATTTATCATAGCAAGTACAAAAAGTACTGCATCTGAAATAGGAGACGAGCCAATACAGTATTATAAGAAATTCTCAGAGGTTATTGTTGCAGTAGATGCAGATAGAGTAAATGGTATTCAACAGTTAACTCAATTAGTAGATAAGCCTGAGGTTATTTTATTAGATGATGCTTTTCAGCACAGAAAAGTAGAAGCTGGTTTAAATGTTTTACTTACCCCATATAATGATTTGTATGTTGATGATAAAATGTTACCCACGGGTAATCTAAGAGAAAAGGTGAGTGGGGCAGAACGTGCAAAATTGATTGTGGTTACCAAATGTCCCTCTGAATTAAATGAAAAGGAACAATTCGAAATCACTAAAAAATTAAAAGCAGAGGTTCATCAAACGGTTTTTTTTTCTAGGATTAAATATAGCGAGACTATCATTTCAAAAACGACTACAATTACTTTAGATACTTTATCTTTGTACAAGGTGTTATTAGTTACGGGGATTGCGAAAACGGAACCGTTACTTGATTTTTTGAATTTGAAAAAGGTTAATGTTCAGCACTTAAGGTTTGCAGATCATTACAATTTTACAGAGAAGGATATTGAAAAAATAAGCACTACGTTTGAAGGTATTCAATCGGATAAGAAAATAATTTTAACTACTGAAAAAGATTATGTCAGGAGCTTTATAGACACCAAATTTGAGGTGTATTACTTACCCATTGAAACCCGTTTTATAGAGCATCAAGGAGATTTTAATAGGATTATTACAGATTATGTGGAACAAAGTACAAGAAACAGTTAGTTTTTTAAAGGAAAAAGGATTTTTAAATGCAGATTTCGGAATTGTTTTAGGTTCGGGATTGGGAGGTTTGGTTGATAGTATATCAGTTGAACAAAAACTGTCATATTCAGAAATTCCTCATTTTTCTAGATCTACAACACCTGGGCACTCTGGATTTTTAATTTATGGAACCTTGGCAGGTAAAAAGGTAATTGCCATGCAAGGAAGATTTCATTATTATGAAGGTTGGTCTATGCAAGAGGTCGTTTTTCCAATTCGAGTATTGAAATATTTGGGTATTGAAAACTTAATACTTTCAAATGCCTCTGGAGGTGTGAACTCCAATTATAAAGTAGGTGATATAATGATTATCAAAGATCATATAAATATGATGCCAGAGCATCCTTTACGAGGACAGAATGATGATCGTTTTGGTCAACGCTTTGTAGATATGCATGAAGCTTATAGTTTAAAAATGATAGCGAAGCTTAAAGAGGTTGCTTTAAAAGAAAACATCACCTTACAAGAAGGTGTTTATTTAGGATTACAAGGTCCAACCTTTGAAACACCAGCAGAATATAAAATGGTAAAATTAATGGGAGCTGATGCTGTTGGTATGAGCACCGTACCTGAAGTAATTGTTGCCAAACATATGGGGATGAATTGCCTTGGTGTTTCTATCGTTACTGATTTAGGAGTAGAAGGTCAGGTGGTTGCCGTTTCTCATGAAGAAGTTCAGGATGTAGCAAAAAAAGCAGGAAAAACCCTGAGTTTATTGGTAAAGAAGTTTGTTGGTAGTACAAATTCAAAATAAAAACGGGGTCAGTTCGAGTGCCACAGTTTTATGGTGTATCGAGAACAGTTACTAATCTTTAGTAATTCTAAACCCAAAACCGTCGTTTCTAGTTAGTATTGGAGATTGATATCGCACTTCGGGCATATGAATACCAAAAGGCAAAGGTGTATTGGTTTTTGCATCTACAGCATCATAAAACCAACTTACTCCTTTTGATATTTTCATGCTGTCTCTACCAATTTCTGGGCCCTTCGGGTTTTCAACTGAATTTAGCTCATCCAATTCAGGGTTGTACCAATCTGAAACCCATTCGCTAATATTACCAGTCATATCATAAATACCTAATTCGTTTGGTTTCAATTGACCAACTTTATGAAACGTACTGTCAGAATTTTCACCAACCCAACCTACTTCGCGGGCATCATTACTTCCGCTATATGTATATCCTTGACTTTTATTTCCTCCTTTTGCGGCAAATTCCCATTCTGCTTCAGTGGGTAGTCTTCCACCTGCCCAAATTGCAAAAGCATCAGCTTCTTCCCATGTTGCCAGCATTGGGTGTTCATCAACCCAATCGTCAGTATTTATCTTTTCAGCATATGCAGTTTTGATGGGCCGTTTTGGCATTTCCCTATTGGTTTGTTTACAGAACTCTTTAAACTGTTTTACTGTTATTTCATATTTACTGATATAAAAGCTACTTAATTTCACTTCTCTATTGGGACTGGTAAACCCCTTTATGGTATCAAAACTTGAATTAATTACATATTGGTTTTTACCTTGTGTAAAAGTCCCGCTCTCAACATGAATCCAGTCAATTTTGGGATTTTTGTTTTCTTCGTTGCAAGAAAATAGTGATAGAGCTAGTAATAATAGTAAGAGTTGTCTCATTTTAAATGTTTTTATAATTTAGGTTTTATTTTTTTAAAATAGTATCTCGAAGCTTTACCTCATTTAGTTTATTCCAGATGTCATGTTCAAAGTATTTGGGTGAAAATCTAAAAAGAACTACAGCTTTCTTTTTTCTCTCTAGGTAATAGTTTTCTACATGAACATTTAGTGTCATTTTTTTTTGAGTAGTAAAAGCATCAAATATTGAAATCTTTCCCGTATAGATAATCTTATTATTGGTATCTTCTTTTTTATCAAGTTGAGCCAATGTTTTTGGAAGTATTTTGTCTTTATCTTTATTTACACCCGTCATCAAACCATCAAAATAGAGTTGTAAATTTGATTCTATTTCTTTTTCTGATAAGGCTGAATTAGCTTTTACACTCCATGCGAAAGCATATGTCCAAAAGCCATCACTATCTACTTTTGCCCAACCTTTTGCAAAACGAATGTCTTCAAAGCCTTCATATTTAATTTCAGGGGCAAAATGTATCGGAAAAATGAAAATTTCTTGGCCCCAAGTACTATCCGTTTTTATTAAGTTTAGATCTACTTTTTCAAGTTCATTAGAATTAATTTCCAATTCTTTTAAAATTTTTATTCCATGTTCGTTTTTTGGGTTTAATTCTATCGATTTTTTATAGTTTTTGATTGCTTTAATGGTATCTCCCAAAGACAAAAGCACTTCGCCATAACTATCATAAAGATTAAAAGCACGCGGATACGATTCAATGCCGATTTTAAGCACTTCAGCTGCTATTTTAGGTCTATCAGATTGCAAGAATTTATAACTTACTATATTTATTTCATCTTCACTGAGATAGTATGTATCATTATTTTTGATGGATTTATAATGTTCAATTCCCTTAGTTGTACCTTTCTTATTTATCCCATCAAGTAAGGAATAAGCAGCTGATTTTTTTGGAAAGTCATACGTTTTCCCATAGAGAATACCCATAATGCCTTTGGTCATCGCATTTAGTGGAGCTCTCCTTATGTTACTTAAAAGGATCACTGTTGACTTACTAGAAGGAATGCGTGTAAAGATGGCACAAAACCCGTCGATAGTACCGTCATGGGTGACAGTTTCTACTTTACTATTTGAATTTCCTAGAAGCTTGTTTTTTATACTCCATCCATATCCATATTCACCTCCATAATTGGGGTCAGCGATATGTTTAGTAAATACCAAATCCATATACTTTTTAGTTAGTAACTTTTCTGAATATAAAGACTGATCCCAGCGGTACAAATCTTCAACTGTGGAATAAAGTGCTCCAGCCGCGGATGCAGTAGACATATCTACATAATTGGCGTTGTAATAATCTCCCCAACTTTTAAAATATCCTGAAGCTCTATTTTTTTGAAGGGCTCTGTGCTTATCAAAACCTGTATTAGTCATTTTTAATGGTGTGAAAATTTTGTTTTGTAAAACTTCTTCGTATGTCTTTTTAGTAATGGTTTCGACAATTAAACCTAATAAATTATAACCAGCATTGCAATAACTGAATTTTTCTCCTGGAGTAAACTCTAGCGGTAGTGCAGAGAATTCCTGTACCAGTTCCGTTAGTTTATAATTATCAGGCCTAAATGCTTTTTGTTTGGTTGATTCGTAAGAATTTGGAATTCCTGAAGAATGTGTAAGCAGGTTATGAATGGTGATTTTATCTCCATTTTCTTTAGGATAATTGGGTAGATAGGTTGATATAGTTGTATGTAAGTCGAGTTTTTTTTCAGCAACCAATTGCATAATCAGCATTGCGCTAAATTGTTTGGTAATGGAACCAATTCTGAATTTTGTATCTGGTTGATTTGGAATGTCCCATTCCATATTGGCCAACCCGAAACCTTTTTTATAAATAACTTTTCCTTCTTCAACAACTAGTGCCGTTCCA
This sequence comes from Aureibaculum luteum, assembly GCF_003449015.1. Classification (GTDB taxonomy): domain Bacteria; phylum Bacteroidota; class Bacteroidia; order Flavobacteriales; family Flavobacteriaceae; genus Aureibaculum; species Aureibaculum luteum. The sequence goes on from NZ_QRGD01000009.1 coordinate 28,000, forward strand.
TTAAATTCTCCATAATCAGCATAAGTACTGATGAGAGCATCAAGCTTATCTTCATTAGTCTGAGCACAAGATGTCGTAGTAATAGCAATTAAGGTTATTATTGTAAAGAAAATAGTTCTAATAATTGTTTTTACAGGAATATTCATAATGTGTCGATTTTATCTTTGTTATTAATCATTTAATTATGCCGTAAAACTATTATCACTTCAGGTTAAAAGTGTCAAAAAAATGTAAAAGAAGTGTCAATAATTATGAAACCTTATGAAATTGTATGTTATTTGAAGTAATTATGAGTAGCAAATTTATTTATTCCTTTATAGTTTTGATAACCGCTTTGGTTGCAACATGGATGTTGTTGGATTCAGATGATGATAATGAAGAGTTTTCAGAAGTAGTTAAAATCTCTTTACGTGATGCCGGTAATCAATTACTCCTTTCAAACAATGACACAACTTCATTAATATTACCAGTTGTTGCATTAAAAAAATCAAAGTATAAACTATCTTTTCAAAATTCGCTTACTTTTGAACCAAACACTTTGGTTTCAGTTATAAAAAGCAGTTTTCATAAATTAGAACTTCCTAAGTATTATCGTGTTGCCGTTATTCAATGTGCAGACCAAGAAGTAGCCTATAGTTATGAGATAAAAAATGAAACTGAAAACGATATCATACCTTGTGCAGGAAGGTTTTTACCAGAAAGGTGTTATACGATTGAAGTACGATTTACCAATAACACATTTTCTTTTCTCAATAAAAAAATAGTATTGTATTTACTTATAATCCTTGCTTTCCTCGCTTTTCAATTAGTTTCTTATAAAAGAAAACCACGTTTAAAAGCAGAAGGGATAAATGGCACTAATACTACTATTGGCAGTTTTCAATTTTATCCGGAGCAGAGTAAATTAGTAAAAGCGAGTACAGAAATCAACCTTTCGAAAAAAGAATGTGAGTTACTAGCTATTTTTGCTGCCAATCCGAACCAAATTATAAAACGTGTTGAATTGACGAAAAAGGTTTGGGAAGACAATGGTGTTTTTGTGGGTAGAAGTTTAGATACCTATATCTCTAAATTACGTAAGAAACTAAAAGCCGATGATACTATTAAATTAACTAACGTTCACGGTATTGGATATAAGTTGGAGGTGAATTAGGATAGATTTTTTTACCGGACTTCCTAAAAATATATAAACCTTTCAATTAAGTCTGAAGCCCGAATTTTTATAGGTTTTGTTGTAGATAGCCTTTTTTAGAATGGTAAATCACTAGTATCTCCCTCTATTCTATCTATTTTTGTGTTTTCAAATAAATCTTTATTAGCATAGGGACGTCCAATATATTCTCTAGAAAAATAGCAAGCCTCTAGCAGTTCAGCACTAGTCAATAAATACCATTCGTTTTTGTATTTATTTTTAACGTATTTTTTATGTAATGTTTTCTCTAGCTCCTTGAATTTTGGAGTGTGGAAAAATTCCACTAACCTATACTCAAATGGATTTCCAGTCTGTAATTGTCTTAATCTTTTTTCAATATTTTTTGTTAGTCCGATTTTAAATAATCCAGAGTCTTTTATAGAAATAATATATACACCTTTTTGGTTTTTTTCATTTTCAATAATGATATTTTTTCTTATATCTCCTTGACAATATTTAATCCCATCTTTCCAAAAAATCATTGGTTCTTCATCGGAGATTAAATGAAATCCATTTTTTATAAGCATTTCATGAGATGGGAAATACACATCTTTTTCTAAACAATCTCTATCTTCGAATTCCACTTTACATATTACTTTACTTGATAGATATTCTAGTTCATACCCTTCCATTTCCGAAAAATGTAACTCAGCTAAATATTCATCCATTCCGACAACAAACCAATCTTCATTTCCATCTGCACTGGAAATCCAGAACAATGTTTTCCTACAAATTATTTCTTCTTTCTTGTTCATTTGTTAGATTACCTACTACACCCAAATATACCGAATTATTAAATATCATTCTGGCAACAACACCTTTCCACTTAATTCAACTGCAAGTTTTTCATGATCCCTAACTAATTTTCCATTAACCAACACTTGGTCAAAACCTGTTGCTAATTGATGTGGATTTACATAATCAGCAGGTGCTTTTATGTTTTTAGGATCAAAAATGAGAATGTCTGCTTTGTTGCCAATGGTAAGTGTTCCACGTTTTTTTAGTTGTAAAATTTCAGCGGCATATGAAGTCATTTTACGTACAGCTTCTTCTAAATTTAAGATACTATCTTTTACCACATAGGTCTCAATAACTTTAGCAAATGTACCATGTCCACGAGGGTGATGACCTGTTTTACTACCATCAGAACAGATTCCAATAATCGGGTCTTTTAAAAAGGTTTCTTGTAATTCTTTATTCATTACAAAATATGCCCCAGAGGAACCTTGCGGACCTAAATCATCAATTAAAAACTGTTCAAACGGTTTGTTTTTTGAAGCAGCTGCTTCGGCCAATGTTTTTCCAGTATAAGGAGCAGAACCTAATAAGGTCGCTTCTGGTCCATTTCGTAAATTCACTTTGTTTCTAATAAAATCTTCCAATTCTTTTCTCCTGTTTTTCTTAGCTATTGCAAATTGTTGAGGTGTTTTTGACCAATCAGGAAATACGATGGAAATACCTGTATAACTTGCCATATATGGATACATATCGGCTGTTAATTGAATTCCAGACTTTCTGATTTTTTTGATGGTATCTAAAATTTGAATAGCTCGATCTTGTCCTTTACCGTAAACCGATTTTAAATGAGAAATATGAACACGTGCATTTGATCCTTGTCGGCTCAATTCTTTAATAGATTCTATTACCGCATCATCATCTTCATTACGCATATGGCTCATTACCATTTTGTTTTGCTCACCTGCTATTGCTGCCAAGGCTACTAATTCACTTTCTTCAGCGTATAAACCTGGTGCATATTCTAATCCCGTTGACAAACCAAAAGTATATTTTAAACGCTCCTTTAATAATGATTTTAATTTTTCCAATTGAACCTCATTAATTTTAGATTTGACACCAATGCCTGCTAAATTTCGCAAGGTGCCATGCCCCACAAATTCAATAATATTTACGCCTAAATTTTGTTCATTAACGTTGTCTAAATACCCTTTTAAATCTTTACTATTAGTACTAGAACCATCTTGACCCAATACAATACTGGTAACACCCATGGCTAAAAAATTCTCAAAATCAGGAGTACTTAAAGGGTTTCCATGAGCGTGTAGATCTATAAATCCCGGACTCACAGTTTTGCCTTTTGCATCAATTGTTAACCCAATTTTCAACTCAGGGTTGGTCAAATTACCGATGTAAAAGATACTGTCTGCATTTATATAAATAGTTGATGTATATGCTGGTTTACCTGTTCCGTCTATTATGTTTCCATTGATTATAGCTATAGCAACAGCGTCGATGTTAGGTTGAACAACAGTTTCTTGTCTTTCGATTTGAGACTCTTTTTCACTTTTTATCTTTTCATTCTTACATGACGTAAAGCTTATGAATAGTAGTGTAATAATAAAAAGGTAACGTTTTGATGTTATAGTTTTCATTGATTGTTTAAATTAAATTGTTTATAACCTAATATGATATGTACGTCACCCTGAAACAAATTCTGCATGACGTCTTTATATATTATTACTATAACAAGCAATTGGATTATTTAATAATTTTTAATGCCCATTGGTCTTGAGCTTTTAATAAATTTCTTAGGGCGTGTTTTATAATCCATTTTCTTTCTTTAGTAGGATTCACATTCCATTTTTCTATTAAGCTTCTACCAATTTCTGGGTTGTCTTTTAAGATATCGTTGATACAATTAGCCACAGATTTTTGAACATATTTGGAAGGGTCATCTTTTAAATTATTCAAGATGGGAATTATAGTTGTTGGATTTTCTATAAATAGATCCAATTTCTTTGCCCATGGCAATCGTGGCCTGACACCTTCACTAGACAATCTTCTAATATGTTTGTTTTTATGTTGAGACCATGTTGTTAATACATCCAATGTTTTGTCAGTATAACTAACTAAATAAGGTCTAATAGCATATTCTCCTGTATTTCTTTTGGTAATTTCTGCGATGGCATTCATGGAAACATCAAAATGTTCCAAACCATATTTTTCAACATATTTAGCAATAGGCATGATCCAATAATAATTGGTAAACATACCTGTCTCTTTCTCGTTTTCTGGACCTAATATTGTTACAAGTATTTTTATGTTTTCAGGTATTGAACTTCCTAAATGTGTATGGAAGGCATCAGCAATGAGCTCAACACGATCTTTTAATTCTAAAGTATCAATTTTACCAACCACAGTACTAACAAATTTGTCTTTTGGAAAATTGGAATCTTCGTTAAGAATTTTATCTGAAAGCATTTTTGCAAGTTCCTGATTAAACCAATATTTTAACTTTTTGAATGCCATTGATTATTAAAAGGTATTACTTATTCTTTATCTCCCGGATGATATATTTTTTCAGCTTTGGCTTCTACATCTTCACGATAATAAGAAACATCTTTAAATTTTACATCCGCATACCGTTGAGCTTGATCGTCAAAATGAGGAGAATTGGGGTCACCACTTTGTCCACCTGCTAGCATTGATTTCGCTTTTACCTTATCACCAAATTCTACCACAGCCACAAAACTATTACCTCTGGTGCCATAAATACGTTTTGTTTTTTGTCTAGAACGCATTCCAAATGCAGCCAAAGCACCCCATCTTGAAGTTGTTAGGCCAACCGCAATGCTCGGAGCATTATCATCGAATTTTTGATCAATAGCACCCGTTAAGCGTTGGTATCTACTAATTTCTCCCCAAGGGGTATTCCATGTTCCAAAATCTTCAGTGAGATGAGAAACACTTTTCTTCAACATCGTTAATCTTTCTACCAAAGGCGATTTTGTTCCCATAAAAGCAACTTTTTCCATTTCGTTTAATCCATTTGGAAAATTACCTTCACGGAGATAAAATTGACCATAAAAATGAGCTAAAGACATGGCGACACTCTCTTTAGAAACGGAAAAATCCCATTTACGTAAAACATCAATAGCCTCTTTTAATTTATGATCTTTTGGTGAAGATTTGTCATAAGCATCAATTAATCCTGGTATAGAAATTTCAAAAGCAGGCAAATAAGGATCATAAGCCATGGTTATCAGTTTATCAATCGTTAAATCCTTACTTTTTTCTAATAATCGGATGGCATGTACACCTCTAAAATTCTCACGATCAAGTGACATGTAATTTGGGTAATCCTCTTGTTTAGGACTATTTTCACCCGCACTTGTAAAAGGGGTAGAGTTACAATTTTGAATCCAACCCACTTCAGGATTTATCACCGTAATGTTTTCATCAACAGTATGCAACCCGTTCCAATCGGTTTCAGGATTGCTACCATCGACAGGGTTGGTATAATCAAATTTTACATTACGCTTTGGAATAAAATTACCATGATAATATGCTATATTTCCACCCGCATCAGCATATACCGTATTGTTAGAAGAATTGGTACGGATGTTCATCATTTCTCTAAACTCTTGATGTCCATTTAGTTTGGTACGTGTAAAGGATTGCTCCAAGGCTTTTACGGGATCCCACATAATGGCGGTTGTTACCCAATTGGAATCTATGGCATGTGTTATTGGACCGCGATGGGTTCTAAACATTTTAAATTTTTTCTCCGTTAGAGAATCGCCAACCTTGTATTTCAAGGCAACTTCAAGCTCTTTAACAGGACGTTGTTCGTCTCCGTATGTATAGGTATATCCGTTATCTGTTTTAGTAATGTCTTCTGAAAATTCATCTTTAATATCGGTATAGGTTGAGGTATGCATCCATCCCGTTTTTTCATTAAATCCTTGATACACAAAAAACTGCCCCCAAGTAACCGCTCCATAAGCATTTAAACCTTCTTCACTCACCACATGAACTTCACCACGGAAAAAGAAAGAAGTATGTGGGTTAATAAGTAACATAGCTTTACCAGATGCTGTACGCTTACCTGAAATGGCAAATCCGTTAGACCCTGCAGGTTCTTTTTCTAAGAAAGGTTCTTCAGTTTCATTAAATGCAATTTTATCAGTGGCATTTTCGTTTCCATAAAACGCTTCAATTTTTTTAGTTGAAATACCTTCAATATCGCCACCAATGGAGCCTTCACTAAAATACATGGGCATCCAAGGTTCAAAACGGGTTAATAATCTCGGTGTAACTTCAGGATGTGTAAACAAATAATAATTGATTCCATCCGCAAAAGCGTTACATAACTTTTTTAACCACTCCGGACTTTTCTCATAATTAGCAATGGCTTCGTCTTCGGTCATATATAATTTTGCACGCAAATCACTATATAAAGCTTCTTCACCTTCAACTTCTGCCAAGCGACCAGTAGCCCAAATATAATTTTGCTCCACCCGATTAAAATCATCTTCACATTGAGCGTATAGTAAACCAAAAACGGCATCAGCGTCTGTTTTACCATAAATATGTGGTACCCCAAAATTGTCACGAATAATTTCAATGTTTTCTGCTTGAGTTTGCCAACGTTGTACTTCTTTTGAAACTTTTGGAGACTGTTTACAGCCTATAGCAAGTAGTATAATGAGAATGGAAAAATTTTTCATTTCGAGTTTGTATATTAGAGTATGGAAGTAAATGTAGTTAATTTAATTAGTACTGACATAATCATAAATGGTCTTAGAAATTTTCGCCAATTGATCGGTGCCCTTGTCAAAATCTTTTAAATTTTTAGAAAGTAAAACTAATACATATGTACGACCATTTGGTAAATACACAATTCCAGCATCATGATGAACACCTGTTATGGAGCCTGTTTTATGAGCTACTTTCACTTCTTTAGGTAAATACAGTGGAATCATATCATTAAACTGTTGGTTTTTTAAAATGGTAAGCATTGAGGCACAATCTTTTTGAGATCCCGCTCTATCATTTGCTATTGCTTTCATAATAAGCATTAAATCTCTGGCTGTTGTGGAATTACTTAAACCTTTATCATATGCTTTTTGATCTTCTACACCACGCAATACTTCTATGTGTTCAGCTCCTAAATCTCGCATGGTCGCCGTTACTTTTTTGGCATCCACTAATTCGATTAATACGTTAGTAGCTAAATTGCTACTCACGGTAATCATATTATACATTAAATCACTAATAACGACCTTAGAACCAATTTTGTTATAGATTATATCGTCACTGTCATCGATAACGTCCATACTATACAAACTACTGTCAACAATACTTTTAAATTCATTTTTTAGGAGAATAGAATCGTTTAGGTTAAATTTTTCTTCAGCTGCTTGCTTAAAAAGTTCAATCATCACTGGGACTTTCATCGTACTAGCCGCATGAAATTTTTCATCAACATTTATAAACAGACTGCCTTCTGGTGCTGAGAGATTAAAAAAGGCAACGGCTACTGTTCCGTCAATAGAATCAATCTGCGATAAGATTGTTGTTTCAAGGTTTTCTTTTTGAGATGTTTCTTTTTTACAGGAACTAATCGCTACAAAAAAAAGAAGAAGTAAACCTGTCGTCATTGTAATTTTAAGAGTCATTATTCAGTTCATTTTAGGGTTTATTTTCTATAACCAGGACCGTGCACAACTCTTCCTGGCTTTTTATTGGTATGTTCACCATCTTTTAATACTTGTGTACCGTTTACAAAAACATGCACCATTCCGCTTGCATATTGGTGTGGTTTATCAAAAGTGGCATGGTCTTGGACTTTGTCAAAATCAAAAACAACAATGTCGGCATAATTGCCCACTTTAAGGCTACCACGTTTTTTAATTTTGAGATTAGAAGCAGGTAAAAAAGTTAATTTTCGGATGGCTTCTTCTAGAGAGATGACTTTTTCATCTCTAGTATATTTACCTATTACCCTTGCAAAATTACCGTAAGCACGTGGATGTGTACTGTATTTTAAAAAGTCACCCTCAGCTGCGTAAGAACCTGCATCAGAACAAAAGCTCATCCAAGGTAAAGCGACTTGATTTTTTACATTTTCTTCAGACATCATAAAATAAACAGTGCTCACATCACTTCCGTTTTGTACTACTAAGTCCATGGCGGTTTCTTCGGGTGAAGTATTTCTCATTTTAGCTACTTCAGCTAAGGTTTTTCCAGTTAAATATCGAAGGCTATCATTGCTAAATCCGGCCAATATCATTTTCTCAGCAGAGCCTGCAGCTTGCATTAAACTTTCCCATTCAATAGCAGGTTTCCGCATGTCTTCTAATACTTTTTTACGAATTTTAGGGTCTTGTAAACGTTCTGCCCATTTGCTATAACCACCTTCTTGAACCCATGGTGGCATGGACGCATCTAAACCTGTTGAACCTGCAATATAACTATACATATTGGCGGTAATGGTTAATCCAGCTTTTCTTGCAGAGTCAATTTTGGCAACAACGGCGTCATATTTATACCAATTGTCTTTTCCACTCATTTTAAGATGGTAAATTTCGGCTCGAATATTCGCTTCTTTAGCTATTCGAAGGAGTTCATCGATACTTTCTAATAATTTATTGCCTTCACTACGGATATGTGAGGTGTATAACCCATCATATTTTGCAGCAACTTTAGAGATTTCAATTAATTCTTCGGTGGATGAGTAAAAGGCAGGAGCATAAATCAATGAAGAACCGATACCCATGGCACCTTCTTCCATCGCCTGTGATACCATTATTTTCATGGAGTCTAATTCTTCTTCTGTAGGAGCTCTATCTTCATAACCCACAGTATTAATTCGCAACGTAGTGGCACCGATAAAAGAAGCAATATTGGGAGAGACGCCTTTATCAACTAGGGCATTTAATTTGTCGTTTAAAGAAATCCATTCTATAGTATTATTTACTGTATCTACTTTCTTTGTTGGGCCCATAGAAGTTCCTTCTCCAAAAACTTCAAGGGTAACACCTTGTTTTATATCACCAAGAGATCGTCCATCTGTATTTAATGCTGCGGAAGCCCAGCTTAACATATTGATAAAGCCAGGAGAAACCACTAAACCAGTAGCGTCAATTTCCTGATTAGCTGTTTTATTTTTTAAATCGCCTATGGCAGTAATAGTATCTGCATTAATGCCAATATCTCCAATACTAAATGTGTTTCCTGATCCATCTATTATTTTACCGTTTTGTATTAAAATGTCATAATCAGGTTGCTTTGTACAACTTAACATTGATAAAAACGAAAAAAAAATGACAGTTATTTTTAGTATATTCATCTGTAAGAGCGTAGTTTAGGTTTAGGATTAACGAAGTTACAATTATTATGGAAATTGAAGGTAAAAAAAAAGACTATCATTTCTGACAGTCTTATCATCGGTATAAAAATACTTTATTATCTTATTTGTCCACGCATTAAACCTCCAGCATAATCGGTTGAATGTACATTAACGTAAAGGGCATCAGTTTTTATTGTAGAAAGCATATCAGCATCTAAGATCATAGTTTTAGTCACACCCAATTGTGTGTCATCAGTCAACTCAAGGTTGATTTGAACGTCACCGTTTACAGTGGCATCTCCGCTATGCATATGACCAGCAGTAATGGCATCTCCTGTTTGTAAATTTGTAACAGATACATTATAATAAACTTTATCTCCTATAATTCTAAAAATTGCAGTTCCGCTATCATTTCGGTCTGTGATCGAAGGAATTTCATTAGTTGGGGATAACATTACATTATAGGCCTCATCTATTACTTGGTCCAATTGACCACGAACTAATCCATTAGGGTTTTCAGTTGAATGTACATTAACATATACATCATCGCCTAATAGTGTTTCCACTTGTGCCTCTGTTAATTGTACAATTCCCGTGGCTTCATTGCCTTGAAACACAATATCGGTACCATTTACTAAGCTAATAGCAGGTGCACCTGTAGAAACAGGATCGCCGGTATGTAAGTGTGCCACTGTTAATTCATCGCTTGCTGAAAGATCATTAACTACAATTGAAAATTCAATTTGATTTTCTGAATTTAAAACCAATAAAAATGTTCCCGTTTCATCTCTGTTTTCAACAATTGGAATTTCATTTTCTGTAGTTAAGGAAATATTTCCTGACGCAATAATAGATGGTCCTGAACTATCAGTGTCATTACAACTTGTTGTAAAACCTATTAAAACCGTACAAAATATTAATAATAGTGCTTTTTTCATTGAGATATTGTTAAGTTTTACCTACTTCAGTTTTGAGTCTTTTTTCGGCTAGTTCCGACTTAATTAATGATGCCTTAGTTACTGAAGGGTTGTGTGTAAAAATGAATTATTTTTTTGCTATTACAAAATACGCTATAAATGAGAAGTTTAATTGACGCATTTCCATAAGTTGATGGCTCAAATGCAAAATATTGAGCTACTTTTTATAATTACGGTCATTTAGAAGTTTCAATTCGTTTTATGACTAACTAATATTGACTGTTTTTAATTGTTTTATAATAACCGAAAAGTTAGAAAATTTAGTTTTTAATAGTAAAAGATTTTTTTTGAATAAGAAAATTATAAATTTTAGTCTTTTAAGCCCCAAGTAGGGGTAAATGCTTAATCTTATGGTACATTAAAGCCATTGAAATACAGTGCTTTAATTCGGTTTCTGGGATGTTGTCATTAAGTTTAAAAACAATGGCTCTATTCCCTTCAAATTCAAATGTGTCTTTATAAATTGTTTTAAAAGTAGTTACTAATTTAGAAGTGCATTTGAAGTAAATGGCAAATTGTTCTGGTGTTTTAGTCTTCCAATCGATTCTAACAGTACTGCCGTTTTTGGATAGATAACTAGGTTCTCCCCATTTTAAAGTTTCTTCTAAATTTTCAAGGCCTTCAATTTCGGAAGCAGCTTCTATAATTAAAGCTCTTAATTGATTCATTTGTTGTTGAACCTCTAGTGGATAAGCGTTAAAAACTTCTTTAGTTTTTGGGTTAGTGGTTAATTTCATTGTATTCTAAATGTTATTTTAGTTTCCAACATACTACTACTACAAATTCTGATATTAGTAAAAGGATTATTCAAATATAACGATAAAAGCTGAGGTTAATTAAAATATGAGTTCTCTAGTGCTTTAACGATAAATGACTGGTTAATAGGGGGGATTATTTTTGAACATCAGTAGAGGTAATGGTTTTCTCAAGTTTAGATGTATTGTAAAGTTTTATACATCCCATAATTACAACATGAGAAAGTACGAATATGGCTCCAAAAAATAATACACCAAGTGAATTTCCATATCTTATATTAGTAGAATCTAAAAGTACATATAGCATTATTAGTGAATAAATTGCGAAACATAAAGCATTCCATTTGTAAAAGTTTTTATGTTCAGCCGAGAACAAGTTATAAGCTAAAAAAAACAAACATTACCGCATATGCAATGTAAAGGATATTAAATTCGATAGTGGTTGGAATCATTTTTTTGTTTCTATGTTTTACATAACCTTAAAGCTCTAAGGTTAATTTTATTTGTTCAATTTTTATAATGATACAAAAATGATAATGATGACTAAAAATGAAAAGTTACGCCTGATTAAACGTAACTTTTCAATGTTGAAATTTAAGTTTTTATTTTTTAGATGCAATATTTAGGGGTGTATTTTTACACATCTAGTGTAACCACAGTTCTTCCTTTTAATTTTCCTTTTAACATTAAAGCAATCTTTTCATTTAATTCATTTAAAGATATTTCATCAGCAGCTTCGGTTAATCGGTCATTTTTCCATTCCTTAGATAACTTATTCCATACTTTTTCTCTGTAGGTCATTGGGTAGTTTTGAGAGTCTATACCAATTAACGTAACACCTCTTAAAATAAAAGGAAAAACGGTTAAATCAAGCTTTGGAGATGCAACATTTCCGCAGCAAGTTACAACACCCATTGGATGTGTAGATTTAATGATGTTTTCTAGAATAACACCACCGACAGTGTCGATACCTCCAGCAAAACTTGACTTCAAAATGGGCTTTTTGTCCATTGTTTCAAAATCTTTTCGCAATACAATTTCATCAGCTCCAAGTTTCTTTAAAAATTCAATTTCAGATTCTTTACCTGTAATAGCCACAGTTTTATAGCCAAGTTTGTTTAGTATAGAGATACTTAAAGAACCTACACCTCCGCTAGCACCTGAAACTATAATAGGTCCATCTTCGGGCTTAACTATTTCACTTAATCTTAATACTGACATTCCTGCAGTTAATCCTGCCGTTCCAATAGTCATAGCTTCTTTCAGGGTAAGATTTTTTGGTAGCTTAACCACCCAAACTTCTGGTACTTTAACGTATTGAGCAAAGCCACCATCTGTATTCATTCCTAAATCGTAACTGGTGACAATAACTTGGTCTGATACTTTAAATTTATTAGATTCCGATGACACTATTGTACCGGCCGCATCAACTCCTGGGGTGTGTGGATAATTTCGCGTTACGCCTTTATTACCAATACTAGACAACGCATCTTTGTAGTTTAAAGAACTGTAGTGTACTTTAATTAGTAATTCACCTTTTTGCAATGGCGTAAAAGGTATTTCTTTAATTGAAGAAATATAGTTTCCATCTTTCTCTTCTACTCTAAAGGCTTTGTATTTTGATTGCTTGTTCATAGTTGCTGTTTCTATATGTTTTACTTACTTTTACAACAAATTTCGGTCAAAATATTCTGATATACAAGAGCTTACAAATTGTTCACTAACGAACATTTTGTTCCGTTTTGTCTGTTTATAAAGTGTTTAAGCATAAAAAAAAATGAAAAAAAGTTATTGTCCTATTGATACTTTTATAAATACGATTAAGGGGAAAAGAAAAGGCACCATCATTTTACATCTTTTTCAAGGAGATAAGAGGTATAGTGAATTGGTTAGATTAATGCCTGATATTAGTGAACGTATGATTTCTAAACAACTTAAGGAGTTGGAGAAAGATAGTTTGATTCACAGGCAAGTATTCCCAGAAGTGCCACCTAGGGTAGAGTATAGCTTGACAAAGCTGGGCAAAGACATACATCCTGTTTTAAAAGGAATGTATAAAGGTGGCTTACTTTTTGAAAATAGTATTGAAAGTGTAGATTAATTATTAAGCACTATCTCACTTAGCAAATTGAACTTTTAATCTATAAAACAAACATTACTAGGTTTTAATTATTTTCCTTTAGATAATAGTCACGTAGGATAAAAAATGCTTGCTTTTTCATTCCTTTTTCAGATATTAACCCTTTTCTATTAAAATCATCTTGAATTCTTTTTAAAGGACGTCTTGAAGAACGGAAGTCCATCAAAATCCATGGAGATAAACCTGCTAAAAAATCAATATTTCTCATCATCTCAATATTGGTTCTATAGACCTCTGCTTGATATTCTTCTGTCCAACGTTCATTCTTTTCACCATGTAAACCGTATAATGCTCCACCACCAACTTCACTCATAATCATAGGTTTGTTATAGGCACTAGCCCATTTTAATTTTGAACAACTCTCGGTTGATCCAGCATACCATCCACAATAATTATTTATACCAATTACGTCTACAGCTTTTCCAAGAGGATCTTCTATTAAGTTTTCATCTTTGCCATAACCTTGCGTATCTAAAGCAGCGGTAATTAATCGGGTATTATCAAGTTCTCTAGCTTGTTCCACTAGATTCTCTATAAAAGACAATCGTGCCTCACTTTCAGGTGTTTCATTGGCCATTGACCATAAAACAATTGCAGCTCGGTTTTTATCACGCGAAATCATTTCGGTAAGTTGATTCTTTGCGTTCGCATAGGTATCTTTATTTTCAAATTGTATGGTCCAATACACTGGTATTTCAGACCAAATTATAAAGCCCATTTTTTCTGCTTCACGCACCATTGTTTCACTATGAGGGTAGTGTGCCAATCGTATAAAATTACAACCTAATTCTTTTGCCCATTCTAACAGTATTTTGCATTCTTCTTTAGAAACAACACGTCCAGTTTTGAAAGGGGCTTCTTCATGAATACTGATCCCTTTTAAAAAGATATCTTTTCCGTTTAATAAAATTTTAGTGCCTTTGGTTTCTATGGTTCTAAATCCAATTTGATCTGTAATTTTATCCGTTGCTGTTTTTAAAATGACTTCATACGTTTTTGGTTTTTTAGGCTCCCAAAGCACTGGCTTCGCCTTCATAGAAAATTTAGCGATACCATTTTGTACAACGGCATTTACATTTTTTTTAAGTTCAGGGATGCTTACATTTACAGCATCACCATCTTTTCCATTTTTAACAGACACCCAACCTTCAATAGTTTTGGTATTTCCTTTTGGTAACTGAATTGAATAATCGGCTATATGCGATATTGGCGTTTTAACCAAATGTACTGATCTTGTAATTCCTCCATAGTTCCACCAATCTTGATTTACGGTAGGTACATTTTCTTTTTTTCGTTTGTTATCTACTTTTACAACTACAAAATTATTTCCTTCTTTCAATTTATCAGTAACTTCAAATTGAAAAGGTGTATAACCACCTACGTGAGAACCGATACGTTCACCATTAAGATAAACGATAGATTCATAATTAACAGCTTCAAAATATAAAAAAGCCAATTCATTACTATCAATGGTATAATTAAAGTCTTTTTTGTACCAAACGGTACCTTCATAATAGTACAATTTGTCCATTTGTGTATTCCAATCACCAGGAACCATCAATTGCGAACTGGTATCGAAGTTATATTCGATGAGGTCAGAAGGTGATTCCATTTTTTTATTTTTAAAGTATCCATCATCTTTTACCTGTAATCTATGGTTGTAATAACCATTCTCAAGAGGATCGACAATAATATCCCACATGCCATTTAATTCTATTTTTTCTCTCGAGTCAATATTTTGTAATAAGTCAGAAAATCCAGTTTCTTGAGCTGTTAGTGGTGTATTTAAAATGATTACAAATACAATTAGGATGCTTTTAATTAATTTCATGGTTGGTTTTTGTTCAAGGTTATTCTTTTTAACATTTATTTTTTTTAATGTAAACCTTAATTTTTAATAGGGCTAATGCTGTTGAAAACAATAATAAATGTGTTTATGAAAGTGATGTTTTTTAACAGAACTAAGTTAATGAAAGATAATGAGTGAGCAGTAAAATGCGGTTAAAATTTTTCCAATATTATCATCATAAATACTTAAAAAAGTATTTGGAAAAAATTCAAAAGTTATTATTGATTTACTCCTTGTTATTTAGGTGTCTCGCTAATGATACGCCCATACTTGCACAGGCTTGTAATAGATATCCTCCAGTAGGAGCATCCCAGTCTACCATTTCGCCAATACAATATTGATGGGGTAAATTTACAAGTTCAAAATTTTTAGAAATAGCTTTTAAATCAATTCCTCCTACGGTAGAAATGGCTTCGTCAATAGGAGCGGTATTCGTTATTTCTAATGGAAATTCTTTGATGTTTTTGGTTAATGTATCTATATTTAAATAGGATGCTTTTGGTAGATATGTTTTTAATAGATCAATTTGAGATGTACTTAGTTTTAGTTCTTTTTTTAAGGTCTCCGTGGTATTTCTATAAGTAGATAATGTTAGTTTAGAATGAACATTTTCTACAGTAAGCGAAGGTTTAAAATCAATAAAAATCGTTGCATTTGATTTTGCATTCAACTGTTCTCTAATTTGTGGACTTAATCCGTAAATGGAATTTCCTTCTAATCCAAATTTGGTAATAACGGCTTCTCCTTTCTGAGTACTGGAATTGCAAGTAATAGTGATGTTTTTTAAAGGAGTTCCTTCATGCTTTTTAATAAAATCAGGTTTCCAATCAATTTGATATCCGCAGTTTGAGGCTTGAAATGCTTTTGTTTTGATTCCCTTTTTAGAAAAAGTATCTCGCCAGATGCCGTCAGATCCTGTAATTTTCCAACTGCCACCGCCTAATGAGAAGACGGTATAGTCTGTTTGTGTTGATATATTATTAAGTATAGGATTATTATGATCATCCCAACCAGAAAAAGTTTGCTCATATTTGATAATGACTCCTTTTTCTTTGAGGGTATTGAGAATGGCATTTAGCACTTCAATAGGTTTGATTCCTTCCGTAGGATACACTCTTTTACTGCTTCCTATATAGGTGGAAATCTCAATTTGATCAAGCCAATTTCTAAAATCAGTATTGGTAAAGTCAAGTAATGCTTTCTCTAAGAAATTATTTGGAGTATACCGTTTAATAAATTTATCAATCGATTCTGAGTGTGTTAAGTTAAAACCGCCTTTACCAGCAACTAAAAATTTACGACCAGCCGTTTTGTTTTTTTCATAGATAGTAATCGCAAATTTTTCAGCATCTAAAAAAGCAGCCAATACTAAAGCTGATGGTCCGCCACCTATAATTGCAATTTGTTTTTTCATGAAACGAAAATAGTTGTTATTTAAATGCCTAAAACACTATTCGTTAATAGCATACTGTATTTGGTTAAGCTATGATTTAATTTGATGTTACCTCATATATATTATACCACAATACGCCTCAAATATGACGTTTTTGGCACCTTTCAATTTATCTAAATACCTTCAACAAATTTTAAAAAGACTTTTTTATGAAGGTCAAGATCCATATTTGGAGAAAGTGAGGCACGTACAATATAATCTTTATCACCTTCTTTGGTTGTTCCTTGTGTTGAGGTGGCTGGTATTGTCCAATAACATCCTTTTAACTGACCGTAGCTCACACAGAACTTACTCTCATCAGGAATCTCTGTAATCATTAAATTGATTAATTTTAAATTCAAAGCTCTCTTATAGGTCTCTTTTTCTTCATCAGTTTTTCCTTTTGTAGGAAGATCTAATGAAAACACAGAAGGGGTAAATCCTTGTGCTGCCAACTCTTTTGAAACAAAATTAATTTTCGCATCTGGTAATACGTCATGAATAAAGTTTACAAATTCACGCGTATTTTTATAAGCATCAATTATCCTTTGATTCATAGAAGGCAACTGTTTTGCTAATATCTCATATTGAAAAGCTGTAGCTTCATTATCGCAAATTGTTAGATGCAATTCTATTTTGTCCATCAATGTTGCCGTTTTTGTGTTTCCTACACAGTAGCCAGCAGTACATTTTCCACCACTAGGGAATTTTGAGCCACTAGCAAAGGAAATAGTCCTAACGGTTGATAGTATGTCACCTTCGCCTAAAAAGTGGACATTTGGACAAAATGTTTGATCTAAAATAAATACAGGATCAATGGCTATATTACCCGTTGGAGTTTTTCTTTCTTTACGTAAAGCTTCTTTTAATTTTTTTAAATCAGGAACTTCAACTCTTGGGTTTGTTGGAATTTCAGCTATGATGTATGGAATAGCATCTTCTTTGGCAATTTTATCTAAAACGATAGTAATACTTTGTACCATATCATTATCACCATCTACAGGTAAATCTACTATTTCAACATTGTCAATACAAGCGGCAACACGTCTGGATTGATCATTTGTACCGCCATAACAATTTGGAGGAACAATGAATTTGATTGCTTTTCCTTTATGATTTTCTAATGCATCATGAATAAGCCCCATCATAATGGCATATTGAATGGATAATCCACTTGAAGCCACGAGTGGTTTCGTAGTTGTATTTGTAATTTTTACAATGGAATCTAATACACTTGTTTTATTAGGCTCGCTAATATTTTTCTTAGTTTCGATAGAAGATTTTGCTACAAGCGACTTTAAAGCAGCGAGAGCATTAGCTGGCGTCATAGCGATGGTTTCTCTTCGTCTTACATGCTGAATATCGGAAACATAATTTTCATTTTGTTTGCCATTTATAACTAAAATACTACCCAATTGTCCATAAAGCCCTATGAAAAAGTCAATGTTTGGATTTGTATGAATTGCACCAATTTGATCTTGTTCTGAAATAAAGATTGTACTTCCTTTAAACTCAGAAATGTCATCTGTGTTTTCCACTTTCTTTAGCTCAAAGTTGTAACCATACACACGTTTTATGATTTCAGCATCAAAAAAGGCTGGTAAAGCATCTGTATAAACAATTTGTGTATTTTTATGAGCTAATAAATTTTTTCTTAGCACAGCCAAAACTGGAACTGATTTAGATGAAAAGCTGATTACATTTTCTGATTTTAAATCATGTAATTTCGCAATAGCCCATTCGAGTACACAAGATAAAGGATGACCTAAACGAATATAATCATACGCAGTAGGTAAATCATTCAGTGCTGCAGCTTCAGAATTATGATCATTAAACAACGTTTCAAACTGCTCTAAAAATTGAGTTTTTGCCAATTTTTCATCATAAATATCTAATCGATGAGTTGTCATACTCAACCAGCCCGTAGGCATATTTTCTAATACCTCATTAATAAAATTGAGAATTCTATTTTCTACCATTTTTTTCACCTTTATATAGACTGGCAAGGTACAATTAATTAGATTTTTTTTTAGGTATTTCATGGTGTATTATTAGGCTTCGTCAAAAAATAATCAGCAATGACTTTATAGTACACCTAATAAATAACTAAAGAGTTTAACTATTATTTATTCATATAAACTCAATATTTTTTTCACTTCTTTTTTAATAGAATTTATCTGTTCCATTTTATGTAGTGTTACAGCTATATTTTTGGGTATGGGTTTATTTACAATCTGTAAGACTTCATAATAGTAATGCAGAATTTTACTAAAGCCTTTGGGGATGTTTTCAAGGTTAATTTTGGTAAGAATTACTTCAATAGTTTGATGTAAAACATCTATAAACACGCCTTTTAATTGGAATAAACGATCAAACTGTTCTGCAACACGTGCCATAGGAATAGCATTTGCTTCATTGGCAACCAATTTAGATGTGGCCAATGTGAATTCATCCAAATTTAAATACTGATGCGTTATAAGCAACTCTAACCAATCAAAAGCACCGGTACGAATGGGTGTTTTGCTACAAAATAAAGATAAAGTAAGAAATAAATAGCCTGCTTTATGAAGTGGTACTGGGTATTCTGCGTTATATTTTACTACTTCTAAAATAGACTTTGTTTCGCTGGCTTCTATATCTGACAGGTAGTTAAATGCGTTTAAAATTAGGTTTACATATAAAGGGTCTTGTAAATATCCATCTCTAGAAAACCAATGGCTTACATCTGCAATAATAAATTCTGTATTGGTTAAGTGATGTTCTAAGTAACCATTTTGAGTAACGTTTACGGTATAAATATCTGTATGTTTTATATTTTGTACTAAATATGCCCAGCTATATTTTCGATCATCAGAATATCTGCGTGCAACGTTCCAGTCCCATTCTGTAGGCGTTTTATACCAATCTTGGTTTTCATGTTTTGATATGGTCGCTTCAATCGCTTTGTTCGGATTTTTAAGAGCGTAAGCCGTTAGCCAAATGGAATCTAGATTTTTTATTTTTTGGGGATTAAAACTGGCCTTGTCATCTAATAAAAATGCAAGAATGTCATCATGTTCCTGAGATATAGAAGGTCTTTCTTTTGGTATCGGAGACCATCTGTTTAATCTACACATTGCAGAACAGAAATCAGTTTCATCGGGTATTTGATTTGCTTTTTTATAAAGTTCTAAGCGTTCAAAAAAGACAATAGGATCAATTTCAAAATGGTTATGGGTTGGTATACTCAACAATGGAAGTACTTTTTTAAGCTGAATTTGATCTAAGACATAGACCACTCTTTTAAATCGATAATACAACGCATACCATCTATTTGCAGTATATAAAAAACGGTCTTCTTTTTTTACTTTTTGCTCCCATTCCTGTTTTTCCATGCTGAAATTTGATGGAGTAGGCGAGAGCCACATACAAATAAGTTCAGCCACCATAACATGATGTACACCGACACGAGCTGTAATATCTAAATATTGTTCTTCTGCAATTCTTTTGGCTTGTTTTAATGTAGGTTGTAAGGTTTTATAATTGGTGTCTTTGAGGTTATAGTATCTAAGAATACCTTCTAAAAATAATTCGTAATCTAACACATCATTGCTTTTAAGCACTTTAGAAGTTAGAAAAATGAAATCATCTTCATTATCTATATACTGTATCTTGTTTTTGGCATTACATGGTTCTGGAATATATGCTTTTTGTTGATATGTGTCATAAGAAACAGCAACTTCGCTTTCTCCCAATAAAGCACTCAATGCTGACTTTACTTCAGAATGCATTGTGTCTATAAAAGGAAGTAGAGCGTCTTTTACCTCTTCATTTGGTTCAGGTAAAAGTTCATAACATTTTTGTGCAGCCAATTGTACTTTATTATCTTCTTGAATAAAAATAGGGGCTAAATTTACACAGCATAGTTCAACGAGGTTTTTGTCTTTTTTTAATCCTTTGTAAAGAATTGCCAAAGCCGTTTTTAGTCCACCAGTTAATTTTTCTGAATAGACAATGCCATCTAACGAATTTATAAAAAGGTTCCAGTCAAATGATTTGTGGTTCGCAATTTTCTTTAACTCTTGTAATCCAAAATTAACAAGTAAATTTCTATCATTATATAATAGTTGTATCAATTGATTTTGGCAAACACTATTTTCTTCAGCTGTAAAAGCTAAATCTCTATAAATGTTTTTTGCCCATCCATGCGTGGTCTGTTTAAGCGTTGGGTTATTAAAGGCTTCAAATAGCTTTTGCTGAATAGTGGCTCTAGGTATGCGACCACTAGTTACTAATTCTATAATAATGGCAGCTATATTAAATTCTCTATCTAAAAAGAAAGCACTATCTACACCCAATTCCATTTCAAAAACAGCCATTAATATGTCTATTGTAAAATCGTCTTGAGGAAAGAAAGCATAGAATTTTTCTTTCATGTCTTCTTTAAAATCCTTGCTATAACTGGCTCCATGCCATACGTTGAATCGTGTTAAGCAGGCCACAAATATTTGACGATCAAAAGGGACTTTTCCTCGGTTGTATAATTCTCTAATTACGCTGTACGGAATTCTTGTTAAAAAACTTTCCGGAGATGCGATATCAGCTTTTATTTCTTGATATCGTTTTTCAGGATTTTCTAAATTATAAAACACAATTAATTCCGCAATATCAACATCATCAAGTGCTTGTAAATCTATATCTAGTTCTTTTATATTTAAAACACTGGTGTGTATTCTAGCCACAATACGAAGTATAAGACTTTGTTTTGCAGTATAATTCTCAGTAGACAACTTTAGCAAATGCTCATCTAGATATTTCCGTTCTTCCCATACTTTTCCTTTGATCCAATTACAAGTACCTGTTACTTCTTCATTTTTTATACGGAGTTCATAGTCTTTACAAATTTTTTTCATAATTCAAATTCTTCAAGTAATTGTTTTAATTCTTTTTCAGTATTATTCTTTAATATTTGTGTTGCCAGAATATGTTTACATGCACCTCTACTTGTTTGATGAGTGGCAAACCATGTGCAGGTACACAACGTTTTATGAGGCGTAATAATTACTTTATGAAAAAGACCGCTACCTTTTATTTTTGTTTCTGTTTCTTCATCTGAATTTTTCACCCACTCATAGTCCCCCTTTTTTATAAGTTTGAGTGCATTTTTGTATCGCGGATTTAAACTTTCTACGCTACTCATTTTAAAAGGTAGTTTTCGGTAATAGTAGTTACCTTCATTTAAATCAAAACCAAGCAAACCCATGGCCGAAAGACGTGTAGCTACACTTTTAAACTCGATAGAAGGAAGGTCTTTTAAAATAGGGTCATCTGGCGAAAATTCTTCATTAATATGAGCATAAGTATTTAGTTTTTGCATCCATTCTTCAGGAATATCTTCTATCAAATTTTCTAATGTATTTCCTTCTCCAGAAAACCCTCTCCAAAAACTTCTTGAAAGTATGGCTGTAAAGCGAACCTTAGGGAGTTCAAATTGAAAAGCGGTAGCCTGTTCTGACTCGGTAGTATAAATTATAAGTTTCTGAGCAAGTGGACGTAGATTTTCTAAGAGTCGCAACCGATGAATACCACCAATGCAGATACTTCCCTTTGTGTTTATTGGAGATAGAGCCGGTTTTTTACCTCTAAAGCTTAAGTAGTAATCATCTTTAACATCTCCTTTGGGTATTGCTCTATAAAGTAATTGTATTTGCAATTTATCTAGTACGGCTACTTCCTTCATGGCTGCACTTAACAACTGTACGGTTGCCATACCTTTAATCCATCGAATAGGGAGCGAAACTTTTTTCTCAATTACCTTATGATCTCGTTTTTGCATGACAAACTCTTTTTTTCCTATTGAAAAAAAGACATGTTCACCTTTGTTAATTTTGCTTAATGCAGCAATCATTTCGGTATTGAAGTCTACGTTTGTAGTGCCCTGTTGTAAAAACTCACCATCTAATGCTTCAGGTAAAATAGTTACTTTTCCGTAAACGCTACAGCACGATGAAAAACCTTCTAAACGAAGTTTTTCTCCTCCGGCGGTAATTACAGGATCTCGTAATGCACTGCCAAGAGGCATAAAATTAGAAGCTACAATTTTAGATAGCGTTAGTAGGCTTCTAGCAATGGTATACGGTTCTTTAAGTTTTCCCCAAAAGAAACAAGGGACTTCTTTTTCTTCAAAAGACTCGTTATAGTGAGATAAAAAGATTTCGCTTCCGTTCTTTCCTTTTGTAATTGTAGAAGGCTCGTTGTATTGATAGGTAATGTCCATTAAAACGTTGGTTTTTTACTTGTTTTAAAATTTGAATAATCTTTTTTGGAACATGTAATACCGTTCAAAGAAAAACTATTATTTATATTGCTAACGAAAGAAAAACTCTAAATATTACAATTGATATTAAATGCCATGAATTTTGTGAAAAGAAAGTGAAAAGTCATAAAAGTTTAAAATCATTTACAATAATAATTTTTATAAAATTAGTTATGTTTCTTAATCAACTATTTTAGTAATTAAAACTTCCCAATTTAGGAGTAGGGGAAATTTGAGTAAGCATTTTATCACAGTTCTTTGTTGTAAGTGGTTATTTTATTCATCCAAGTGTTTTTTCATAAAGTCGGCAATTACGTTTTTATTAGAATCTGTGCTATTTGAAAGTGAATTGATAATATTTCTCCTTTCATTCGCTGTTTTATTTTGGCTCAACTTTTCTTTAGCTTGTATTTCAGTAACATTTATTTCAAAGGCTACAATTCCTTTTATCATTTTTATTTTAAATTCTTGCGGTAAATTATTCCATTGTTGTTTGTACTCAGTTTCATAATTCTCAATTGTATTTTCCAATAATTGATATACGTTGTCATAATCATTAATAACTTTTCATTGTCCGTAGGCATGGACGGAAATATAATTCCATGTGGGTACATTTAATTCTTTCTCATAATTTTTTGGGGAA
The DNA here is from genome assembly GCF_003449015.1 of Aureibaculum luteum. Lineage (GTDB taxonomy): Bacteria > Bacteroidota > Bacteroidia > Flavobacteriales > Flavobacteriaceae > Aureibaculum > Aureibaculum luteum. Next base: position 51,375 of record NZ_QRGD01000009.1, read on the forward strand.
ATGTAGGCGTGAGGTTCGCTAAAAATAACTAAAACTTTACTTTTTTCAATATCTTTCCATTGTGCGCTTGCTTTGGCGAAGTGAGAGGTTAATATAATATTGTTCTCGTTTTCAGAAACTAGAAACGGCAAATGTGTCGCAATAGGTAAATTATTTTTAGAAGTAATTATTGTTCCAAAACTAAATCGTTTTATAAAATCAATTATTTATTTTTTATCTGTTTGTATGTTATTCTTCGGAATGTACATGTTTTTGATGGTGTCAAATTGATTTTTTACGGCAGGTATAAGGAGCGTTTTATTACTTTTTATAAAATGACGTGGTACTATTTTATTCTAATATTTGTTCTTGTCTAATCAACATTTCTCTAATCTTATTATATTTCAACTCTTGAACGGCCTTATTTTCTTCTATTGCCAAACTAGCAATAACTGCTGAGCTTTGACCTAGAACCATAAATACGGGTTCCATCCTAATTGATCCAAATGCAATATGTGAAGCACTTAGGCAAATGGGAACAATCAAATTAGAACATTCTTCTTTTTTTGGTACAATTGATTGGTAACTGATAGGAAAAGGTGCTTTAACATGAGCTTCTACATTTCCTTCATTTGATACATAACCTTTTGAGTTTACATAGCGTTTAATGTGGTGAGAATCCATTCCGTAGGCAGCCATTCCTATAGGATCATCGACAATTTCAATTCCTTCACAGTTTTTTTGAGTCATTACATAATTGCTAATCATTCGGCGTGCTTCTCTAATGTATAATTGTTGTTGCCAACCATCTTCGCTGTCATATTCATCTTTACATGTTCCCCATTGTGACACCTTATCTCTTACTTTTTTAGGAATACGTGGATGATTGGCTAAGGTCCACATTAATCCTTGTTGATAGTGTAGATGACGTGCTACAATTTTTTGACGTTTTTCATACGAAGCTTCGGGGTATTCCCAGTTCTGTCCAATAAAATCAGTCGAAAAACCCTTTTGATTATTGGTGTCCGTTTTCCGATTAGGCATAGCAGAATTTATCCATGGAACCAAAGCATCACCATAAGTGTACATTTTTTCTATGGGACCGACAGCAGCTTCATAATTACGGAAAAGAAGCTCATATTCAAGTTCGTCATAATCTTTTGGTTTCGTAAATGGTATCCTGTTTTCTGGATGGTCAGTCAACGTCATTCTGAAGCAATAAGCCTGTATTCGTTTGTCACCTTGTCCGTCTATTCCTGAGCCTCCTTCAGTAATAAAAGGGAGAAGCCCGCTTGAAGGATCTCCTTTTACGATATAAGGATCAACGCCATCAATGAAATTATGGTAAATACTATTATTTGATTTTGTGCCGAGTAATGTTTTACTGATGTGCTCGGCCTGAACACCATTTAGAGACTCTCCAAATTGAGAATTAGATTCTCTTCCAATGGTGTAATTCACTCCAGCAGCTGCCATTAGATCACCTTCATAGGTGGCATCAATAAACATTTTACCTGAATACGTTCTACCTGATTCCATAGTAATGGAATTAATAAAGCCATTGTTCTTTGAAACACCAGATATTCGGTTAAGTTGCTGGTTATAAACAATTTGTATATCAAGGTCTTTGATCATGTTTTCGAATACTTTGAGTGCAACTGAAGGTTCAAAAGTCCACATAGCATCTTCCTTTTTGTTAGAACGTGTTTGTCCTCCATCCAAATACTCAGATTTTCGCTGCCAATTCCAATTGGTAGAATCTTGATAGTGTTTTTTTATGTTTTGATAAAACTCACGAGCAATTCCTCCAATTACTCTTTTATTTCCGATGTCAGTCTGACCTAGACCACCAGTGGTAAGACCACCAAGGCGATTTGTGTGTTCTATTACTATAACTGAATTTCCAAGCCTAGCGGATTGAATTGCGGCGGAAATTCCGGTAGAGGTGCCACCATAAATAACTACCTCAGCTGAGTTTAATTTTTCCTTTACTCCTTTTTTATGATCACAAGAAATAAAAGTGCCTATTATTAATAGGGAAATTGTATAAAGTAGTTTTGTTACTTTCATATGTTTTACAATTGGCTTAGTTAGGTTTATACACTTCAATGTTGGTGCATATAATTACAAACGTAATTATGCATCTAATTTAGCAATTAAAAACCATATTTAAAATCAGAAAAGTTATGATTTTGTTAGTGAACGTATTCATAGAAGTAAGCTATTACTTGCAATCAATTATAAGTGTTTTGGGCAATTTTTATTTTATTATATGTTCAAATTTTAACTAGTCATAAATAGTATTATTATTATTAAGTTTAATATTCGCATTTAGTTTTGATATGTTTGCTAACGTATGTGTAAAGATAGTAAAACGTTAGTTTTATTCTCTTTACATAGTGTTAGTTGTTGTTAATCGGAACTCAAAGGCAGTTTCCTTTGAGTTAGTAAGTAAAATAACTTGCCTCTATGGATTTTAGCTAGAGCTAAAAAACGTAGAGAGGAAGACTGTACAGACCAATAAACTTGACTTTGTCATAATAAAACAGTACCTTGAACTCAGTTCGACTTTATATCGTGAAACGATTGTAAATCAGGATTTACTCGATTCCCTGAATCTAAAGTCGGTGTGGGTGTGGGTGAAGGTAATCCCCTTTTTTTATCAATGTCACGGTTATTTTACATCTTATTTCTCTCCATAAACATTGGATTTTACGAACCTCCGAATTAATGACTATTAACAATTGTATAAACGTATTGCGTTTATATCCGTTATAATTATAATAGTTTTATTCTTGTAATAACGAAGCTAAAGAAACAGCACTTCAATTGGGTTGGAGTAGGGGTTTTATTTAGCGACTGCTTACCAAATGTAGCCATAAAATGGCAATAACACAAATGAAAAACTACTCTTAATTATTGTTTGTTGTGAGTCGTTAAAACAGGCTTTTGCTATCGCTACATCAAGGTTACCTTACTACCATAATTATAGAAGGACTTTTGTTGTAAATTAATTTGGTTTTACTGGTTTTTTAGCACAGTACTTTGTTAGCGGTCGTTTTTTAATTAAATAAAATCCCATAGGATATTACAAGTGCTCCAAACCAAAATAAAGAAGCATAAATCTTATAAATATTTTCCTCATTGTTGATTAGAAATTTTATTGGCTGTCTATTAATGTTTTTTTGATTATTTCTTTTGTGAAACCCAACCAATGCTTTAATCATATATCTAACAATAAAGCGGTTCCACAAGTAAATAAATCCGAATAAACATAGGACTTGTAAAAGTTTATATAATATTTCCAAATCTCAATTAAGTTTAAATTTTCGTCCTTCTTTATATCCAATTGGTAATTTTGGACTTTTAATTCCGAATGGACCAGAACCATTATCGTTATAATAGTATTCTTTCTTATCATCCGAATATCTGCCAGCACAAAGCAGATTGAAAGTTGTGCTTTTCCTGCTCGATTTTAGCACATTAATGTCAATCCAAACTGGCACTTTTCCATTCCGATATAGTAATTCGACAACTTCTTTGTCGGTCAAATCCAAGTTCATTTTTCCATCATCCTCTGGATAAATGTCAAATTGGGTTAGATTTGGATTGTCAGTTGAAGCATTTAAAATCACGTTGTATTTAAAATCAGTTGTCAGTTTGTTTTTTACATAATTTTCCGCAAATTTCAATGATACTAAACTTGCTCCCTTTAGATGGAATAAAAATTCTTGCTTCGTCATTTCTCAAATGTTGCCTAACTATTGTATAAACGCAATACATTTATTCCCATTATAATAAGTATAGTTTTTTCTTGTAATTACGTAGCTAAAACAAACAGTAATTCAATTGGGTTGGAGTAGGGTTTTATTTAGCGACTGCTTACCAAATGTAGCCATAAAATGGCAATAACACAAAAGAAATTCTAGTCTTAATTATTGTTTGTAATAAGTTGTTTAAATAGGCTTTTACTATTGCTAAATCAAGAGTAGCTTACTACCATAATTATAGACAGGCTTAATTGGTGCATTAGTGTGGTTTTACTGGTTTTTTAGCACAGTACTTTGTTAGGGTGCGTTTTTCTTATTTTCCTTTATTATTTCAGGTAATATTTTATTCAATTCAGAATATCTCTCCATATTCATTAGGCTATCACGTACTTCTGTTAATTGGTAAATAAGTATTTCGGGAATATTATATTTTACACCAATACTCTTTCTTCTCTCTGTCTCTGTATAGTTTTTGTATTCATCCCATTTAATTCTAGGTGTATTAACTAAATTTATCTGTTCTTTCAAAATATCAAAAAGTTCTTTTGTTTCGTTTGAATTACTTTCAAAGTAACCAATTTGTTTTAAAATGTCTTTTGGTAATGCGTAAGGCCAATTTTCTAAAGAATTTCGTCTATGATTATACCAACTTCCTCTTTTAAAATTATGGATTACAATTTTCTGAAGAACAAGAGTGTCAATTGATACTTCATTCCCTTTTGCAAAGGCTGTTTTAATACTGTTCACTTGTTCAACGGAACTTTCAGCGTGCCATTTTTTAAGTATTTCAATTGTTTTACTGTCGTATTCAATTCCGTAATTTACTTTCGATTTAGAGATTTCTTTGTCAATGTATTCATAGTCCTTTTCGTATCGTTTAAAATAAGCATTATTAAGTTTTTCTTGGTCAACTGTACTTGTTTTAGAAAGTGTAAATGCTGTAATCGTACAAATAAGTAATGAAAGAAATATCCATTTTCCTGCTCGATAAACAAGTCTAACTGAAAACCAACTTTGAGCAAAAAATACAATTGGAATAAGAACAAATAAAATCCAATAATCATTATATAGATTTAACTGGTTATCATAACCTGGAGTTCCAAACAATATAAATGGCAATATCGAACCAAATCGAGCAATCATCATTAAGATTAACCAAAAAATTAATAAAGCATTTGTTCTTGACAGTTGTTTATAAAGTTTGTCCATTTTTCTTGTACGAGTTCGATTACCCATCCAAATCCAAATTGCAAGTCCTAATACAGTTGATAGTGAAGCGAAAAAGTAGTTAAAAAAGGTTAACTCTTGATTTTCTAAAATTAATAAGTCGGCTGACGTACTCGTAAAAAACCGAAAAACTTCTCTTGCTTGATTAAAAGCCAAGGAAATTGATAAGGCTGAAATAAAACCTGCTAGAATTCCAAACCAAAATCTTTGTTTTCCAATATTTTGAACTGATATTTTGCTCTTATTAAAACTTATTCTTGTCATTCAGTTTTTTGAATTCAACGGATTTTTGTCGTAATGCACCCTAACGTATGTGTAAAGATAGTAAAACGTTAGTTTTATTCTCTTTACACATACGTTAGTTGTTGTTAATCGGAACTCAAAGGCAGTTTCCTTTGAGTTAGTAAGTAAAATAACTTGCCTCTATGGATTTTAGCTAGAGCTAAAAAACGTAGAGAGGAAGACTGTACAGACCAATAAACTTGACTTTGTCATAATAAAACAGTACCTTGAACTCAGTTCGACTTTATATCGTGAAACGATTGTAAATCAGGATTTACTCGATTCCCTGAATCTAAAGTCGGTGTGGGTGAAGGTAATCCCCTTTTTTTATCAATGTCACGGTTATTTTACATCTTATTTCTCTCCATAAACATTGGATTTTACGAACCTCCGAATTAATGACTATTAACTATTGTATAAACGCAATGCGTTTATACCTGTTATGTTTATTATAGTTTTTCTTGTAATTACGTAGCTAAAGCGAACAGCACTTCATTTGGGGTGGAGTAGGGTTTTATTTAGCGACTGCCTACCAAATGTAGCCATAAAATGGCAATAACACAAATGAAAATCTAGTCTTAATTATTGTTTGTAATAAGTTATTAAAATAGGCTTTGGCGATTGCTAAATCAAGATTAATATATGATGGGAACTATAAAAGTACTTTTGTGGTAAACTAATGTGGTTTTACTGGTTATTTAGCACAGTACTTTGTTGTGTGCAGTTTTTATTCAGCTATTCTTTTCTTCAAATCCATTCTTTCGTGCAATATTCTCGTTATTTCAACATAATTTTCGTTCAAAGTTCTGTAGAATATTATATGTCGATTTGCACTCATTCCGAGAAGTTGCTTTGATATTCCATCGTAGAATTTCCCTATGTCTGGGCTTTCTGCAATTTCTTGACAATTAGAAATCAGATCAGCGTAATATTTGTCAGCTTGTTTTTCCGACCAAATCTCAAATGTATAATCCCAAATCTTTGATAAATCCTCAACAGCTTTATTAGTCAACTTATATTCAGCCATTCGGGTGCTTTTTCGCTTTTAGAGATTCAAGATGTTTTTTTGGGTCAAAGTCGTGAGCTATTCCACTGTCAATTCCTTCTTGAATTGCTTTTTTCAATGCAATGACTTTACTTTCTTCTTCTTCTAAAAGTCTTAATCCTGCACGAATAACTTCGCTAACGTTTTTAAATCTTCCTTGGCTTATGCTACTTTGCACAAATTGGTCGAAATAATTTCCGAGTGATATTGATGTGTTTTTATTCATTTGAGTACTAATTTAAATCAAATATACCAAAAATTGGTATAATTACCAAATTCCCCAAATTGCACACAACTATTGTACAAACGCAATACGTTTATCCCCGTTATAATTAGTATAGTTTTATTTTAGTAATTACGTAGCTAAAACGAACAGCACTTCAATTGGGGTGGAGTAGGGTTTTATTTAGCGACTGCCTACCAAATGTAGCCATAAAATGGCAATAACACAAATGAAAAACTACTCTTAATTATTGTTTGTAATAAGTTATTAAAACAGGCTTTTACTATTGCTAAATCAAGGTTTCCTAAAGACCAGAATTATAAATGTGCTTTATTGGTAAGTTAATGTGGTTTTGCTGGCTTTTTAACACCGCTCTTTGTTGTAATTAGTTTTTTTTTCTTTTCTACTTCGTCTTTAAAAAAGTCAACTAAATGATGTTTTCCAAATTGTTCTGCTTTATTGTCAAAAGCCATTAGTGTCAGGAAAAATTCAATGGGGCCATATGTTTTTGAGGAAGTAAAAGTCCTTAAGCTCCAAATGATGAATTTTCGAATCCAATCAGGTAAATGCACTATTTTTGGTTTTTTACCCCATGCGTTTAAAGCGAGTTTAGCCAATTCATTTTGAGAAAGCATATCAGGGCCGCCAACGGTAATTTCGTGTTGGTCTGAACTTATCTTATCAACACAAACTTGGGCTAAGTCTTCTCCATGTATAGGGTTCAGTTTAAAATCACCTTTCCCAAAGAGGTACACTTTCCCTTTTTTTGCCATGTCTAGAAAATCTCTCATGTCAGAGAAAAAACCATTGGGTCGCATAATGGTATAATTCAATCCTGAATCTTTGAGTTCGTCTACAAACCGTTCTTTCGCTTCGAAAATTTTAAGATATCTGAGCTTGTCACCACCGATGGCAGAAACATATAGAAGCGAAGCTACACCTGATTGTTTGGCTTCATTTAAAAGGTTAGCATTTCCTTGGTAGTCAACATCCATGTAGGTGAGACCATCTTTTTGTCTCGTTATACCAACTGAAGTAAACACCCAATCAATATTTTTACATACTCCACTTAAACTTTTCGGATCAGTTATTTCTCCAATGAAAAAATCATTTACATCATTGAACAATTTTTTTTGGCTCTCTTTTCTAATTAAAACACGAACGTCAAATTTTCTTTTGGTCAATTCTTTAACAATATACTGTCCTAAATATCCTGTTGCTCCAGCAACCAATACTCTTTTGTTATCCATTTCCTTTTATTAATTGCCAAGTCCAAAAAAAATGGCGGACTTTGGTTAAGCTTGAAACTTTAAATTAAGCACGAAAAATTGTATTAATTAAGCAACTTTATAGCACGTTTTTTTTATCCAATCAGTTTTTCCAAATGTCTTTCTACTTTCATTTCTAAACTGACTAATTCTCCTTTGTAAAAAACACTATTTATAATCCAAGGAATGGGCATTTTTCGACCCTCTTCTTGAGATTTAATGTGGTTAATTTCTAAAGGAATATTTTTCTTTTTCGCATATTCTTTCAATAATTCATTTGTGTAAAATTCTGTAAATGGACACGTATTTGAATAGTATGCTGTAATTCCATTATTATTTGGGCAATTACCTGATTTTGCACTTTCCATAAATTTTGGAAATTCAGAATTGGGATTTGTTTTTAATCCCCATAGTTTAAAGTAAGGTTTTGCCTCGTCAATAATTTCAAACCCTTGATGTTTGAGGAATTTTGGGTCAGTCATAAAAGGTCTTTTTTTATCACTCGAAACTGCAATAATACCGTCCATTCCTTTTGAGTCGGCTAAGCATTGTTCTAATAATCTTTTTCCGTTACCTTTTCCCTTGAATTGTCCAGAAACCCAAAAACAATTTATGACCATAAAATTCTTTCCAATCAATGGAAGCCAAGAGTTTTTTATTGGTACATATTCGATAAAAACTTTTCCTCGAACGTCAACTTTTTGAAAATTATAACCATTTTTAAATTCTTTCTTTAACCACTCTTTTTTCTTTTCATATCCATCCCTACATTTTTTGTCACTTATTGCACAACAAATATGTTCATCTTGAATATTCTTATCGGTAAGTTTTAGAATTTCCATTTTTTTTTTGGCTTTATCAAAAGTAAAATGGTTGTGCTTTTTTATCTATGATAATTATCAACTTTACTAAGTTAATCTAGGTGTCTCTTCAAATGTGCTATAATTATTGGAATATGTAGCGTTTCAAAGCACTCCCATATCAAACGGTTATATATTTAATGTTGTCTGGTTGTTATTTTCCTTTTCATTAAAAATAATTGATATTTTCCAAATCACACTCCACTTTTCTAATAATTAAAACTTCGAAAATTGATAGCCTTCCTTCTTTAAATTAGTAATTAGATCATCTAGTTGTAAATATAATTTATCTTTTCTTTTTGGGCTAGTACCAGGGTGAATAAGCAAATGAAATCCATTCATACTGCTTGATGATTCATAGCTATATATACTTTCTAAAATAGCATTACTTGAGATATAGTTAGACATGTCAGGGGTTGTATAGTCCGCATTGGAACGTGTACCACTAGAGAAATTGATTGTGGTTTGGTTCAATTGTGAAGCTATTTTCACTACTTTTTTATTGTACCATTCATAGGGTGGCATAAAATATTTTGGATGAATATCTAGCTTTTTCAAAGCAAGAAGGTTCTGTAATATATCCTCTTTTATACGTTTTTCTGAATATAAAAGGCTGTCTCTTTTAGTCCAATCGCAATACAAGAGATGTTTATCAGAATGAGCTCCCACAAAGTGCCCCTGTTTCGCAATGTCTTTTACTAAACCCTCATTATTCCTTACAAAATCACCTGTAAGAAAGAATGACCCTTTTACTTTTTGTTTATTTAGAACGTTTAATACAGATTCAAAACCTTCAACATAGTCATGACCTGTAAAACATAGGTAAATATTTTTATTTAAGGTATCAGACCTAACTATTGCTCCTTCCTTATCAACTATACGTTGTGCATAAAGAGATATATTGATTATAGAAAACAGTAAACTTAAAATTATTTTATTCACTACTTAATTTGGTTAAAATTAGAAGTAATTCGGCTGAACCATCCAACGTTGGTTCGTTAGTACTATAATCTGCCCAGTCATCCATGTACTTAATGTGTTTAGGTTGTAAATGAGCGTATTCATCAGGTTCAGACGGTGTAATTCCAATCATTTTATCGTGAATGGTGGACCAAAGTGGGCCATCAACAAGGCTTCCTTTGATAGGCTTTTTATAAATTCTCCAAAATGGCATATGTACATCTACCGGTGTGTCAGCGTTCTCTGGAATTTCTGTAATCATACTCGAATTCCAAGGGTTCAATCCTAATAACCAATCCATATGGTTTTGCATGAGAAAGCGGTACTTTTTTGAACCTGTCATTTCTTCATACAGCATTGCTTGTGTAGCGACAGCAGCAGCCAGATTATTAGAACACCAAATAAACAGATGGCCTACCCCATACGGGTTTTTCTCTGCTCTCTTTTTTATTTTTTCTAAATTGTGTTCATAATACGAGCTCATTTCTTTTTTGTCTATTGAATCACCAACTTGCCACAAGGCATAATGCCCCATGTTTACAAAGGGATACATTTCATAGTGGCTGGCAGTATCTCGCTCCATCCAAGACCAATTACCAATGATTTTAGCATAAGTTCTAGCATCTTTAAGAAATATTTTCTTTTTAGAAATCTTATACAAGGAAGCCGCAGCCCATTCCATATCATCCGCCCAAGTATTTTCCTCATAGCGATACGGAGCTCCAAAGCTGTTACCTTGCTGGTAACCTTCTTGCTGCTTGCCCATGTTGTACAATTCGTGTGCAGCCTTTAAACAGGCTTGAGCAAACACTTCATATTCCTTAAACTGGCTAAACACTTGATACCCTAATGCTAGCGTAGCAGCCGAACGACCGGCTAAATTAGCAATTCCTGTTGCTTTGCTTTTGTATTTGGAAAGTCCTTGGGGCTTACCTGTAGCATAATAAACGGGCCTAAAATTATTTGGTCCCCATCCATAATCGGCATTTTCTTCATGGGGTAATTTAAAGCCTCTATGATCTCTATCATCTGCAACTTGATGATACAGTTCATCGGGACTTGGATGAAGTTTTAAGATCCATTCTAGGCCCCACTTTGCTTCATCTAGTACGTCAGGTAATTTATTTACACCTTTTAGACCTCTAGCATCAACCTTATCCTGAAAACTGCTTGGTTTCATTTGATAGGCCATAAGCAATCTGGCGGTCGTGTTACTGCTCGTTATCAGATATTTTAATTGGTCGCCAGCATCGTGCCAACCACCAGTAGCATCAATTCTGGTAGAATCTAACCTTTTGCCGAAGAAACTTAATCCGTCTTTTTGATGGCAGAACTGTTTGGTATACGGATTAAAACCACAACGTTGTGTTCTTATAAAGCTAACGACATTTTCTTGCCATTTAGGATAAGCACCAATAGTAAAAAATTGACTTTTAATTTGGTGTTCATTTAGTTCAAAGTGATACGTTCCTGCAATTTTAAAATCAGAAAAATCTGCCGTATAATAATGAGAAAATGGATGCCAAGACGCTGCATGAAGTATGGTTTTGTACGTTTTTAGTGTTACCCCTTTCTCATTTTTTAATATCAATATTGGATTGCTAAGTGCTCCTTTACTAAGAATAACCGCTTTTTTTGGCATATTGTTTGGGTAACCCTGTAAGTTAACTCTAATCTCTACTTCAGATTTTGCCTGAGCATTAATGGCAAAAGCCCCAATCATCAGAATGAAAAATACTCGAATAATACTCATAAATCATTGCTTTTTGTACTGCTTAATTTTAGTATTCAATTTTCTTAATGCCGTACAACCGTTCTTGTATGGTTAGTTGTGTGGTTTGAGCAATGAATTTACTAAATAAAACGCGAATGACGAAATTCCGAAGGAATTTTCCAAGTGAGCTATATCTAGCATTTAAGTTTAAATATTGTTAGCTACTATTATGAGTATTTAAGAAACATTATGTGATTTGGATTTGATCGTGTTTCTGATATTTTGAAATTATATTTTCCTATAATCTTAAATCCTATTTTCGTATAAAAATGTATAGCTCTTAGATTTTCTTCCCAAACCGCTAGCCAAATACCTTTTTGATTTTGATTTTTTGATAATTGAATGATAAAATCAAAGAGTTTCGTGCCTAATTTTTGTCCATAAAACTCTTTTAAAAGATATAACCGGTCCAATTTAGTTACGTATAACTCATTGATGTCTTTGTTAGGCGTATTCAATTGAATTTTTGAAAATCCAGCAGCTTTATTGTTGAAATAGATTATATGATATTGAATTTTCGTGTTTTCAAACTCTTTAGATATATTCTTTGTGTTGTAAGTTTTAGAAACAAAACTATTAATATCTTCTGCAGATGCACTGTTTCCGTGAGATTCTAAAAATGATTTTTTTCCAATTTCAGCAATTAATTCAGAATGCTCAATACTTGCTTTTACTATTTTAATCATTGGTGTAAACTTTCATAATTTTTTTCGCATCATTTGTAATATCACTATGATCAATATGCTTACTATTTACCAACGTGTTGGTCTCTTCCGCAAGAACAAAACGATGGTTTAAATGTGATCATTTTCAGATGATGAAGTTGTAAAAAGAAGATGAATTTTAGAATAAAGAGAGCATATATTATAAAAACGTCAAAATGACCTAAATAATATTAACCTCGGCTTCAATAGCAATATTAAATTTATCAAAAACGGTTTTCTGAATTAATTTTGATAGAGCCAATACTTCTTTTCCGGTAGCATTACCATAATTAACCAATACCAAAGCTTGGTTTTTATGGCTTCCAGTATTTCCAATTCGTTTACCTTTAAATCCTGATTGTTCTACCAACCAACCTGCTGGCACTTTAATTTCAGTATCAGATACCTTATAATGGGGTGCATCTGGAAATTTTTCTTGTAGGTTCTTAAACTCAGAAGCTAAAATAACAGGGTTCTTAAAAAAACTACCGCTGTTACCCAAATCTGCTGGGTCAGGTAATTTACTTTTTCTGATGGCGATAACAGCATCTGAAATATTTTTTATAGTAGGGGTTTCAATTCCGTTTTTTTTCAATTCTGCCTGAATAGCCCCATAAGAACTATTTAATTGATGTTTGTTTTTGGTAAGTTTAAAAAATACGTTGGTAATAATATAGTTACCTTTCAATTGGTTTTTAAAAACGGAGTTTCTGTAGCCAAAGGCACACTCCGCATGGGTGAAGGTTCTTGTTTTACCAGTTTCAATTGCTACGGCTTCAACAGTTAAACACGTGTCTTTTAGTTCAACGCCATATGCACCAATATTTTGGATAGGAGCTGTACCTACATTGCCAGGTATGAGTGACATGTTTTCAACACCTCCAAAATTATGAGCAATACACCACAATACAAACTGATGCCAGTTTTCACCAGCAGCAACTTTTACAATTACATCGCTGTCACTTTGCTCAACAATTTCTATCCCTTTAAAGGCAATATGAACTACTAATTTATCAATATTTGTTGTAAGCAACACATTACTACCTCCGCCAAGTATAAAAAAATCTTTTTCTTGTTCTAAAAGGATACACAAAGATTCTATGCTTTCGATAGAAACAAATTGTTTGGCATTTACATCAATACCAAACGTATTATAGGGCAGTAAAGAAATGTTATGTTGAATTTGCATTAGTCTTTGTATACTTTTAAAGCTTCTTTTAATATTGCAACTGATTTGATTAAACTTTCCTTATTTAGTACATATGCAATTCTTACTTGGTTGAGTCCCACCCCAGGAGTAGAGTAGAAGCCAGCTGCAGGTGCCACCATAATTGTTTCACCGTTAACATCAAAATCTTCTAAAAGCCATTGTGCAAAACGGTCGGTGTTTTTTACAGGCAATTCAGCAATACAATAAAAAGCTCCTTTTGGAGTACCTACCTTTACACCTTCAATTTTTTGTAATTCAGATACTAATGTATTTCTACGATCTACATATTCTGTAATAACAGCATCAAAATAACTTTGTGGTGTTTCTAAAGCCGCTTCACTAGCAATTTGAGCAAATGTAGGTGGACTTAAACGTGCTTGGGCAAATTTTAATGCCGTTTGTATTAAGGTCTTGTTTTTAGATACTAAACAACCAATACGTGCTCCACACATACTATATCGTTTAGATACAGAGTCAATTACAATAGCATTTTCTTCTAAACCTTCTTCTTGTAGTATCGAATAATGTTCTAAACCATCATACGTAAATTCTCTATACACTTCATCGGCAATTAAAAAGAGATCATGCTTCTTTACAATTGCAGCTAGTTTTTTTATTTCTTCTTTTGAGTATAAGTATCCTGTCGGATTGCCAGGGTTACAAATTAAAATAGCCTTTGTCTTTGGAGTAATTAATTTTTCAAACTCCTCAATAGGAGGTAAGGCAAAGTTATCGTCAATTTTAGAAACCACAGGCACAATAGTAACCCCTGAAGAGGTTGAGAATCCGTTATAGTTGGCATAAAAAGGTTCAGGTATTATTACTTCATCATCAACATCCATAATGCTACCAAATGCAAAAAGAAGAGCCTCACTACCACCAGTAGTTACGATAATATCGTCATGTTTAACATGAATATCATTTTTAGCATAATAATCCGCTATTTTTTGACGATACACTTCAGAACCTTCTGATCTAGAATAGGCTAGAATTTCTAACGAGTTATTTTTTACTGCGTCTAAGGCTATTTTGGGTGTTTTTATATCGGGTTGACCAATATTTAAATGATAAATGATTTTACCTGCTTTTTGAGCTTTCTCAGCATATGGTACCAATTTTCGAATTGGAGATTGCGGCATTAAGCTTCCTTTTTTTGATACTATTGGCATAACTATAATTAAAATCTGTTCGTAGAACAAAATTGCGAAATTTTATTCAATTTCTACCTTAGAAAATAAAATATTAAAACATCATAATTTCAAAGGTGAATGGCTACTAAATTTAAAGGTTTGAGTTGAGTAATGGATAGTCAAATTCTTAAAAATAAGTCATTTAAAAAGTTAAAGTCTTAAAAAAAATAGGAATTTATTGAATAATTCACTATTTTTAAGAATACTTAAATTCATTTTATAAATTTGAAAGTCAGATTTTTACATATTGTTTTAGTACTGTTTGTTGTTAGTAACAGTTTTGCTCAAGATAAATTTAATATTCTGGGTAATAAGGATAGTTATGCCTTGTCTTTTAAAATGGTTAATAATTTAATTATTATTCCCATTGAAGTGAATGATGTAAAGCTGAATTTTTTATTAGATACTGGTGTTGATAATTCTTTACTGATCAATCTAAAATTAGAAGATTCGCTAAACCTTAATAATGTTGAAGAGATACGTTTAAGAGGTCTCGGTGAAGGGGATCATGTTAATGCAGTAAAATCTAAAAATAACACTTTTAAACTGGGTAAGATTTTTAATGACAAGCATATGGTCTATGCTATACAAAGTGAAAATTTAGACCTTTCTTCACGTTTGGGCATTGATATAAACGGAATTATTGGTGGCGATTTATTTAGAGATTTTATTGTTGAAATTAATTATGCTACGCAACGCGTAAAGTTTTACAATCCAGATACCTATACCTATAAAGATTGTAGACGCTGTGAAGATTTTGAATTGCATTTTTATAAAAATAAACCATACATCTATGCATCAGTTGATGTTGATAAAGAAATACCTGTTAAATTATTAATAGATTCTGGAGGTAGTGATGCCTTATGGCTTTTTGATGAATCTAGTTTAGATATTTCTATTCCAGAAAAACATTTTAATGATTATTTAGGAAGAGGGTTAAGCGGTAATGTATATGGTAAACGAAGTAAGATAAAAAAAATAATGTTGGGTACTTATATACTTAAAGATGCCAATGTAGCCTATCCTAATTATAGTTCTATCGAAAAAGCATATCGGCATGAAGAGAGAAATGGTTCATTAGGTTCAGAAATCTTAAAGCGGTTTAGAATTGTTTATGATTATCCAAACAAAAGATTGACCATTAAAAAACCATCTAAATATTTTAAAGATCCATTCTTATATAATATGAGTGGTATTGAGTTGATGCATAATGGAAGTAAGATGGTAAAAGAGAGGCAATCAGACCTATTAAAATCGAATTCTGAAGGTAGTGATCGTGCAACGGTTCAAATGGTGTATAGTTATGTGTATTCTTTGAAACCATCCTATAAAATTGCAGAACTAAGAAAAGATTCACCGGCTTATCAAGCAGGTTTACAAAAAGACGATATCATTTTAGAAATTAACAGAAAGGCTTCTTATAACTACAAACTTCAAGAAATCACTTATTTGTTTTCTAGTAAAGAAGGTAAAAAGATAAAATTGTTAGTTGAGCGGAATGGCGTAGAATTAAACTTTGAGTTTAAACTTAAAAAACTCCTCTAAAAATATTATTTTTTTTTATAAAATTAAAAAAGCGACCAAAGTTGGTCGCTTTTATAGTATATAAAACTCTAAATTTAAAACTATTTTAATTTCTCTGAAAGCATAGTGCCTTCCACTTTCTACTTCACTTCTCCTATAGGGAGCTCAGAAATGATTTTTTATCAGTTCTAGATGAGGTAAAATAAATTTTTATTGTTCTGGTGTAGCAACCATACTTTTTTCATGGTTTTCTAACTTGGTTAGGCTACTTTCTTTTTTTACATTTCCACGAACTGGTATAACAATTTTAGGTCTATCAGCATTAGAAGTAATTGTTATTGATTTGGCTATTTGGCCAACTCTGTTGGTGTCATATTTTACTGCTATTTCACCAGTTTGGCCCGGCATAATAGGTTCTTTTGGTGCAGAAGGTACTGTACAACCACAACTACCTGTTACTCTAGATATGATTAAAGGTGATTTACCAACATTGGTAAATTTTAATAATCTCACGCCATCGGCATTCTTTTCAATTGAGCCATAGTCAACATTTTTTGTTGCAAATTTAAACTTTGGGGCATTAGGATCTACTTTTGTTGCTGTAGTTTCCTCTTGGGCATTTATTGAAAAACTGATACACCCGATAAATAATAATACTGCTAATTTCTTCATTTTTATTTGTAATTTATTAAAGTATAAAGATATAAAATTATAACGACTAATTTATTTTTGTATTGTTTAGAAATTGTAACTTTGCTAATTGTTTTCAAAAACTATACCAAAATATGAGTATTCCCTCTAAATATGATGCTAGCCAAGTAGAAAGTAAATGGTACAATTACTGGATGAAACACAATTATTTTCATTCAACACCTAATGAAAAAGAACCATATACTATTGTAATTCCGCCTCCAAATGTAACTGGAATTTTGCACATGGGCCATATGTTAAACAATACAATTCAAGATGTATTGGTAAGACGTGCACGTTTACAGGGTAAAAATGCTTGTTGGGTACCTGGTACAGATCATGCTTCTATTGCTACAGAAGCAAAAGTAGTTGCCAAACTAAAAGAGAATGGCATTCAAAAAAATGACCTGTCTCGTGAAGAATTTTTAAAGCATGCTTGGGATTGGACAGATGAATATGGTGGTGTTATTTTAGAACAATTAAAAAAGTTAGGTTGTTCTTGTGATTGGGATAGAACCAAATTCACATTAGATGATGACATGAGTGAGTCTGTTATTAAAGTTTTTATTGATTTATACAATAAAGGCATGATATACAGAGGTTTTAGAATGGTAAATTGGGATCCTGAAGCTAAAACTACCTTGTCAGATGAAGAAGTACATTACGAAGAACGTCAAGGAAATTTATATTATTTAGAGTATAACATTGTTGATAGTGATGAAAAAGTAACTATTGCTACTACACGTCCGGAAACCATTTTAGGGGATACTGCAATTTGTATTAATCCGAATGACGAGCGTTTTACGCATTTAAGAGGAAAAAAAGTAATTGTACCCTTGTGTGATCGAGTAATACCGATTATTGAAGATGAATATGTAGATATAGAGTTCGGTACAGGTTGTTTAAAAGTAACCCCTGCACATGACGAAAATGATAAAAATTTAGGAGATAAACACAACTTAGAAGTTATTGATATTTTTAATGAAGATGCTACGTTAAATAGCTTTGGATTACATTATCAAGGTAAAGATAGGTTTGTAGTAAGAAAAGAAATCTCTAAAGAATTAGAAGAAAAAGGCTTTTTGGTAAAAACAGAAAGTCATTTACATAAAGTAGGAACATCTGAGCGTACAAAAGCGGTTATCGAACCACGTTTGTCTGATCAGTGGTTCTTAAAAATGGAAGAATTAGCCAAGCCAGCGATAAAAGCGGTGTTAGAAAATGATGAGGTTAAGTTTTTTCCACAAAAATTTGAAAATACCTATAGACATTGGATGGAAAATATTCGCGATTGGAATATTTCTAGACAGTTATGGTGGGGCCAACGAATTCCGGCCTACTATTTTGGAGATGGTAAAGAAGATTTTGTAGTGGCTGAGAGTAGGGAAGAGGCTTATGAAAAAGCAATTGCCAGAACTAAAAATCAAAATCTAAAAATTGAAGACTTAAGACAAGACAATGATGTATTAGATACTTGGTTTTCTTCTTGGTTATGGCCAATGAGTGTTTTTGATGGTATTCGTAATCCTGAAAATGAAGATATTCAATACTATTATCCAACCAATGATTTAGTAACAGGTCCAGATATTTTATTCTTTTGGGTAGCTCGTATGATTGTTGCGGGTTATGAGTTTAAAAATGAAAGACCGTTTGAGAATGTATATTTTACAGGATTAGTAAGAGACAAACAACGACGTAAAATGAGTAAGTCGTTAGGTAATTCACCTGACGCTTTAAAATTGATTGAAGACTATGGAGCTGATGGTGTTCGTGTAGGCTTATTGTTAAGTGCAGCAGCTGGTAACGATTTAATGTTTGATGAGGCGTTGTGCCAACAAGGAAAACAATTTGCCAATAAAATTTGGAATGCCTTTAGGTTGGTAACCGGATGGGAAGTTGATGCAACTATTGAGCAACCTAATTCTAGTAAAATAGCTATTGAATGGTATGAAGCTACTTTTCAAGAGACATTGGTTGAAATTGAAGATCATTTTAGTAAATACAGACTTTCAGATGCCTTAATGGCAACCTATAAATTAATTTGGGATGATTTCTGCTCATGGTTACTAGAGATGGTAAAACCAAATTATGGTGCACCTATTGATGCTGAAACTTATAAAAGTATCATTGCTATTTTTGAAAATAATTTAAAAATATTGCATCCGTTTATGCCGTTTTTAACGGAAGAAATTTGGCAATTTATTGAGAAGAGAAGTCCTGAGGATGCCTTAATTGTTGCCGAATGGCCTAAGAATGCAATTATAAATACGGATTTAATAAAACAGTTTGATTTCACTAAAGAGGTTGTTTCAGGGATTAGAAATATCCGAAAAGAGAAAAATATTTCTTTCAAAGAAAAAATCGGATTCTCGATATTAAACAACGAAAATTCTGCAACTATTTTTGATGATGTTATTCAAAAATTAGGAAATTTAGAGAGTATAGAAACCGTTAGTGAAGCGGTGCAAGGAGCGTTAACTTTTAGAGTAAAATCGAATGAGTATTTTATTCCAATAGCTGGAGCTGTAAATGTTGAAGACGAAATTAAAAAACTAACCGAAGAGTTAAATTACACGGAAGGGTTTTTAAAATCGGTACAGAAAAAACTATCGAATGAACGTTTTGTTTCTAATGCACCAGATCAAGTAGTAGCAAGTGAAAAGCAAAAAGAAGCCGATGCTGTTGCTAAAATTGAAACGTTGAAAGCGAGTTTAGCAAGTTTGAAGTAGGTTAGCATAAATACGTTGAGGTAAGTTTTAGTGTAGTTTATTGTTGAAATTATCAAAAATGAAAAGTAAAAAGATAGTACCCTTTATATTTGGATTAATTTTTATAACAATATCTTGTAGCTCAGATGCTGTAGATTTGAATCCAAATTATCCTAGTGAATTTATCAATACCTGGTTAGAATCCTATGAAGAGGACTATGGAATTTATAGACCCTCTGACTATACAACTTTTCCTGAATCATTATATAGACAGTCCTATGCATTTATGATTAATAATGAATGTGAATACTTGGTGTTATCTCCAGTGGATGCTCATTATATTGAAAAAGGTTTTTGGGAATACATTGAAAAAGAGAACGTTATAAATATATATAATCCTGATAAGGAATTATTTAAAAAATTAAAAGTGACTACGATTTCATCTGAGCTTTTACAAATTGAATAAAAGCAAACCTTTTGCCGTGTATAAATCACAGCTATTCTTAGTTAAATTTAAAACAAAATCAATCCAACAGAAATACATATTGTACCTGAAATTCCTGCTCCAATGAGGTTACAGGAATATGGTGTTGGTATTTTTATTGCTGCCTTAACGAAATCAGCTTTAAAGAAAGTAATTAAGAAAAAGTATGTTACGGTTAATGATGTTAGTGCAACTACAGCCACAATAATACATGGAGGTGAGTGCATACGCTTAACCATCCCTAAGGAAGTAGGTACAAATAAGAAACTCATCTTTCCGCTTACAGTTCTATTTGAAGATGAACACTTGGCTGTGCTTCATAAGCCTGCAGGTATTTTAGTCAGTGGTAATAGTTTTAAAACAGTTGCCAATGCATTACCACGAAATATTAAATACAGTAACCTATCTGATGCTACCACACCACAACCTGTACATCGCTTAGATTATGCAACCACAGGCGTTTTATTAGTAGGGAAAACGAGTAGTAGTATTCGTGCTTTAAATAGGTTATTTGAAGATAAAAAAGTTGAGAAAACTTATTATGCCGTGACTATTGGTGAAATGGATAGTGATGGAAAAATTACGACTACAATTGATAGCAAACCATCACAATCGAATTATAAAAAACTAGATGCTGTTTTCTCAGAAAGGTTTGATAAACTTAATCTGGTACAATTGGAGCCTAAAACAGGTAGAAGACATCAATTACGTAAGCATCTGGCAAGTATTGATAATCCGATTCTTGGAGATGCCACTTATGGTATTGAAAACTTGATTTTAAAAGGTAAGGGGTTGTATTTACATGCGTATTCGTTACGTTTTACACATCCCTTTACAAATAAAAAAGTCTATTTTAAGGATGAATTTCCAGAGCGGTTTCAAAAACTATTTAGTTCTAAAATTTCAGAAATTGTTTTTGAAAACAACAAAAACTAAATTTGAAGGCCAGTCTTACTTACAAAAAATAGTTAATCAATAGTTTTAGCAGAGTCAGCTACCAATCGATTAATCTCGTTAAGCTCTTTATCTGTCAAATAACGCCATTCACCAACAGGAGTGTCTAATGTGATATTCATTATTCTAACACGCTTTAATTTAGTTACTCTGTAGTCTAAATGTTCGCACATTCTACGTATTTGTCGGTTCAATCCTTGTGTTAAAACAATGTTGAATTGATTCTTGTTAAGTTGTACTATCTTACATTTACGAGTAACTGTATCTAAGATAGGAATACCATTACTCATTTTTTGAATAAAATATTTGGTAATGGGTTTGTTAACAGTGACTATGTATTCTTTTTCGTGATTGTTTCTAGCACGTAATATTTTATTTACAATATCGCCATCGTTCGTTAAAAAGATAAGACCTTCACTTGGCTTGTCTAACCTACCAATAGGAAAAATACGAGAAGGATATTTAATATAATCTATTATATTGTCTTTTTCTACACGCGAGTCAGTTGTACAAACAATACCAATGGGCTTATTAAAAGCAATGTAAACGGGTTTTTCTTTGGGCTCCGAAATGAGTTTTCCATTTACTCTAACTTCATCTTCAGGTTTAATTTTTGTTCCCAATTCAGGTACGTTACCATTGATGGTAACTCTCCCTTCATTGATTAACTTGTCAGCTGCTCTTCTAGAGCAATAACCTACTTCGCTTAGGTATTTGTTTATGCGTGTTCCTGTATTTTCGCTCACTTGTTTGTATTTGTCTGCAAAATAAAAAGAAAAAACCCATTGAGCAAAGTCAATGGGTTTTTAAATATTGAGTTGCGGTAAGTTATTAAGAAAATAACTTTTCCATTTTTTGTTTTTCTTCAGCTGCTAATTGAGCATCTACTAAAATTCTACCACTATGTTCGTCAGTAGTAATTTTTTTACGAGTAGCTATTTCAACAATTTGTTGAGGTGGTATTGTAAAGAAAGATCCACCAGAAGCACCTCTTTCAACAGCCACTACTGCTAAACCATTTTTAACATTGGTTCTAATTCTTCTATATGCATTTAAAAGACGTTCATCTATCATTCCACTATATTCAGCAAATTTTTTGCCTAACATTTTTTCTTCTTTTTCTGTTTCTGCTAAAATAGCATCCAACTCTCCTTTTTTATGCTTTAAATGTGTGTTTTTATCTTTTAATTTTTCTTTAGCACCATCAATAATTACATTTTTGTGCTCAATTTTTACAGCAAATTCTTTGATGTGTTTTTCTGCTAGTTCAATTTCAAGTTCTTGAAATTCAATTTCTTTACTGATGGAATCAAATTCTCTGTTATTTCTAACATTTTTCTGCTGAGTAGTATATTTTTTAATTGCACTCTTAGCTTCTTCAATTGTATTTTTTCTGTTTTTAATACTTGTCTCCAAATTTTCAATATCATTATTGAAATTTGTTAACCTTGTATTTAAACCTTCAATTTCATCTTCTAAATCTTCAACTTCTAATGGTAATTCACCACGAGTGTTCTTAATTTCATCAATTCTAGAATCAATCAATTGTAAATCGTATAAAGCTCTTAATTTATCTTCTGCGGTTAATTCTTTTTTTGCCATTTGTTTATATGTAATTGATAGGATTTGTATTTGTTCCTGATAAAACGACTGCAAAATTACGGAATTTTTTCGTAAGATAATCTACCAAAAGATTTTTTGTGAACTGTTCACTCTCATAATGTCCAATATCTGCTAAAACAATCTGATTTTCAGCCTTGTAAAAATCGTGATACTTAAAGTCTGCAGAAACGTATATATCTGCACCAGAGTGTTTAGCAGCATCAATAGCAAAACTACCTGAACCACCTAAAACAGCGACTTTTTTTATAGGTTTATTTAATAGATTTGAATGTCTTATCGCCTTAAGGTTAAACTTTTCTTTTAAAAGAGATAAAAAGTCAGCCTCATTCATAGCTTCCGAAAGCTCGCCGACCATACCCATACCGATATGCTGGTGCCTATTATCAGTAGTAACAATATCATAGGCTACTTCTTCGTAAGGATGCGTGTTTAAAAGAGCTTTTAAAACAGCACTTTCTAGATGTTTTTCAAAAATAACGCCAATAAATGTTTCTTTTTCTTGCTGTAAAATACCTTTTTTACCAATAGCAGGATTTGAATTTTCATTTCCTTTATAAGTACCTAAACCACGGATGTTATAACTGCAATTTGAATAATTACCAATATCTCCAGCACCAGCATCAAATAAGGCTCTACGCACTCTGTCAGCTACTTGATCTGGAACATAGGTGGTTAATTTTTTTATGAATCCTGATTTTTGAAGTAAAATTTTAGTCTTAGCCAAATTCAATTTTTCAGCCATCATGGCAGAAACTCCTTTTACGGAATTATCTAATGCTGTATGCATGCTATAAATAGCGATATCATTTTTTATAGCTTTTACTACAACACGTTCAACATAATTAGCACCATTTATTTTTTTTAATCCCGAAAAGATAATAGGGTGGAAGCTCACAATAAGATTACACTTTTTTGCGATAGCCTCATCAACCACAGTCTCTAACGTATCTAAAGTAACCAAAACACCTGTTACTTCGGTTTGGTAATTACCAACTAACAGACCTACATTATCAAAATCTTCGGCATACTGCAGTGGTGCAATTTCTTCAAGTGAATTGGTAATTTCTTTTATGGTCATATTCAAAAGTGTTTCTAAATGTTAGTTCAAAGTCAAAGTTACTAAATAAAGACGAAGAAATTATACTGTTAAGTTACAAAGCAATAAAGTAGTTGTAAGGAAAAATTTAAGTATCTGATTTAGGATGCTTCAATTTAGTTTTTTAACTGTTATCTTTTTTGGTTCTGGGTTTATGAAGTTTTAAATCTTTACTAAGTCATACGAGATGCGTATATTTTTTTTACTATTTTAGTGTTTCTAATTTCACGAACCTTCCAAATGAAAAATTTACTCCAAGTGCCTTTGTTTATAATTGTTGTTTTGGGTGCTGTATTAAGCAGTTATGCCCAACAAACAAAACTAATGACCAATCCCGCTTTAAGCGATAAACACATTGCATTTATTTATGCGGAAGACTTATGGGTAGCTAATCGAGATGGTTCTGAGCCGAGAAGATTAACGATAGATCATGGCATTGAGTCTAACCCAGTTTTTTCGCCTGATGGAACTATGATTGCTTTTAATGCCGAATATGATGGTAATAGCGATGTTTTTATCATTCCTTCTAGTGGTGGCGTTCCTAAAAGGTTGACATATCATCCATATAGTGAGTTGGTCAGAGATTTTACCCCAGATGGAAAAAGTGTATTGTTTATCTCACAACGTAATACCCATACCAACCGTTTTGCACAACTTTATACAATTCCCATAAATGGCGGACAGGTTACAGAACTGCCTATACCAACAGCGTATCATGCGTCTTATGCTGATGATGGAAAGTCGATTGCATATACACCGTTATCTGAGGCTTTTACCCAATGGAAACATTATCGTGGTGGAAGAGTTTCAAGAATTTGGCTTTATGATACAACTAGCCATAAGGTAGAAGAAATTGCAAAACCCGTAGGTGGTAGCAACGATACTAAACCACAATGGATGGATAATGTGGTGTATTTTAAAAGTGATAGAAATGGTGAATTCAACTTGTATAGTTACCAAACGACCACCAAAGAAATTAAACAACTCACTGACTATAAGGATTTCCCTGTGTTGGATATTAGTGCTCACAACGGAGCCGTTATTTTTGAACAAGCGGGATTGTTACATATCTATGATGTCAGTTCTGATAAAGTAAATACGCTAACTATAAATATTTCAACAGATTTGTTGGAATTACGACCTCGTTTTGTTTCAGGAAGTGATTATATCCGCTCTTTATCAATTTCACCTTCTGGGGCACGAGTGGTTGCCGATTTTAGAGGTGAAATTGTCACAGTGCCTGCAAATAAAGGAGATGTTAAAAACTTGACGAACTCGGCAGGAACGCATGAGAAATTCCCGGAATGGTCACCTAATGGAAAGTTTATCGCTTATTTTTCTGATGATTCTGGCGAATATGGCCTACATATTCAAAATATAAAAACGAATACAATTACCAAAATTCCATTAAGTGGTACTGGATTTTATGCTAATGTTCATTGGTCTCCTGATAGTGAGAAACTGTGTTTTATAGACAATGGAAGGAATTTATATGTTGCGGAAATTTCTAGTAAAAAAGTGGTTAAAATTGCCCAAGACGATAGGTTTGTTCCTGGTGATTTGCGTGAGCTTTTTGGCAGTTGGTCACATGATTCTAATTGGGTTTCATATACCAAGATTATTGAAACGAGTTTTGAACAAGCCTTTTTGTATTCTACGGAAGCCAATAAATCGTATGCTTTGTCTGATGGACTTTCAAGTGTGTCAGAACCAATTTTTGATCCTAGTGGTAAGTATTTGTATATGCTAGCTTCTACAGATGCGGGTCCCGTTGTAAATTGGTTTGACCAGTCTAACATAGATATGGAAATGAACTATTCTATTTATTTGGTTACACTTCAAAAGGAAGTTGTTTCTCCATTAGCAAAAGAAAATGACGTTGAAGAAATAGCAGTGGCAGTAGAAGATGAAAACACAAAGGGTAAAGATAAAAAAGGTAAAAAAGAAAAAGAATCGAAGCCTGTTTTAAAAATTGACAGGGAAGGTTTACAACAACGTATCATTAGTTTGCCAATTGGTAAAGGATATTATCACAACCTTCAATCTCCAAATGAAGGAGAATTGTATTATGTGGCTTCCTCGTATCATTCCGACAAGTCTACCTTACAAAAATTTGATTTTAAGGATAGAGAATCGAAAGAATTATTTGAAGCTGGAGATTTTCAGATTTCTGCTAATGGCAAAAAAATGCTATATCAAAACCAAGAGGCATGGTTTGTCGCAGACGTCGGTGAAAAAGCCAAAGAAGCTCCTGTTAATTTTGGAGCCATAAGTGTAAAGATAAATCCCAAAGAAGAATGGAATAATATTTTTAACGAAGCTTGGCGTGTAAATCGTGATTATTTTTATGACCCCAATATGCATGGGGCGGACTGGAATGCCATGAAAGAAAAGTATAAACCATTTATAGAATATGCAAGCACTAAAGGAGATATATACCGAGTTATGGAATGGATGTTTAGTGAAATTGCAGTCGGGCATCATCGTTTTTCAAGTAGAGGAGATCATTTGAATAGTTCTGAACGGATTCAAGGAGGATTGTTAGGAGCTGATTATCAAATTAGTAATAATAGGTATCAAATAAAAAAAATATATGGAGGGTTAAATTGGACACCTGATTTACGTTCACCTTTAACAGAACCGGGTGTAAATGTTGAAGTAGGCGACTATATCATTGCAGTAAATGGTAATAATATTACGGCCGATGCTAATTTTTATAGCTTTTTTGAAAATACAGCAAATAAAATCACAGAGTTAACCATAAGTAAAACTGCCCATGGATCGAATGCAAGAGTTGTGAATGTTACACCTATAGCTTATGATCTTAATTTACGCAATAGAGAATGGGTAGAAGGCAATATTAAAAAAGTAGATAAAGCAACCAATGGGCAAGTTGCTTATGTGTATGTACCAAATACGGCGGGTGCAGGTCATGAGTATTTTAAACGTTACTTTTTCCCTCAAGCAACAAAGAAGGCCATTATTATTGATGAACGTTACAATGGTGGAGGTTCTTTAGCCGATTATTATATCGATATTTTAAAGCGTCCGGAACAAGCTTATTGGAATTTTAGATATGGTAAAGATTTAAAATCGCCAAGTGCGTCTATTCAAGGTCCAAAAGTGATGATTACAGATGAGACGGCAGGTTCAGGTGGTGATTATTTACCTTGGATGTTTAGAAAATTTAAGTTGGGTACCATTGTAGGAAAACGTACTTGGGGCGGTTTAGTTGGAGTGTTAGGTTATCCTGAGTTTATTGATGGAGGTATTGTTACAGCTCCTAATGTTGCTTTTTATACAAAAGACGGTTTTAGAGTTGAAAATGAAGGTGTAGCACCAGATATTGAAGTAGAACAATTACCAGAGTTAATCGTAAAGGGTCATGACCCACAATTAGAAAAAGCCATTGAGGTTGCGTTAGAACAATTAAAGCAAAATCCACCCAAAGAAATACAAACACCAGCGTATCCAAATAAAGTGAAGAATTAAGAGAAATCCAGGTATATATCCATAGAACAATATGTAAGAAAAATAATTATTCATATATAGCTTTATATATATCGAAGATATTTTTAGAGATAGAATTTGAAAATAGTTAAATTAGAATAAATTAAAATGAGCAGATCAAACAAAATCTTTATCAATACCTTACTATTATTTATCATATCAAATTCTTGGGGGCAAATAACTTCAGATAAAGAAGTAGGTAATATACAGGAAAATAAAATTTTAAATTATCTTTTCAAAAGCGATTCAGAAGACTATAAGTGCTTTAGAATTCCTGCAATTGTGACCACAAATGAAGGAACTTTATTGGCCTTTGCAGAAGGGCGAAAAAAAGGCTGTTCTGATACAGGAAATATTGATTTGGTAATGAAAAGGTCTGAAGATAATGGCCAAACATGGAGCAACTTAATGGTAATTTGGGATGATGGAGATAATGTTTGTGGAAATCCGGCTCCAGTAGTTGACAAAATTACAGGAGCTGTACATTTATTATCAACATGGAATCTAGGTGAAGATCATGAGTTTGAAATAATTGCGGGAAAAAGTAAGGATTCACGACGGATTTATACCTTGACTTCTACTGATGATGGTAAAAGTTGGTCAACACCAAAAGAAATTACAACATCGGTTAAAAAGGAGAATTGGACTTGGTATACCACTGGTCCAGTGCATGGAATTCAGTTAGAAAATGGTAAAAATAAGGGAAGACTTGTAATTCCTTGCGATCATATTGAAGCAGAATCGAGAAAATACTATTCCCATATTATTTATTCAGACGATCATGGCATGACCTGGAAATTAGGTGGGCGAACGAATCAAGATCAGGTAAACGAATGTGTGATAGTTGAATTAACTAATGGAAATTTAATGCTTAATATGCGTAACTACGACCGCACTCAAAAAACAAGAAAAATTGCGATTAGTAAAGATGGTGGTTTGACTTGGGGAGATCTTTATGCGGATAATAAGTTGATTGAACCCATTTGCCAAGCAAGTCTTTTAAAAGTAAATGAAAATAAGGAATCAGTGCTGTATTTTTTAAACCCTGATCATGAAAATAAACGTGAGAATATGACACTCAAAAAGAGTTTGGATAATGGCGAAAATTGGACAAGTGTTAAAGCATTATTTGCAGGGGCCTCAGCGTATTCAGATTTAACATTACTTTCTAACGGAAACTTGGGCTGTTTTTATGAAGCTGGGAATGATAATGCTTATGAAGGTATAGTGTTTGAGGTAGTTGAGTTGTAGTTGTTTTGGAAGGTCTTTGGGCTTTTTTAAATTAGAATTATCTGAAGAAATCTTTCGACTTTTCCCAATACACATCCATTTCTGCCAAGGTCATGTCAGAAAGTGCTTTACCTTCCTTTTTTGCGGCTTTTTCTAAGAATTGAAAACGATTGATAAACTTTTTATTGGTTTTTTCTAAGGCATTTTCAGGATTTACCTTTATAAATCGAGCATAGTTTATGAGTGAGAAAAGCACATCACCAAACTCACTTTCAATATGTTCTGTATTACCTTTTTCTATTTCGGCTTCCAGTTCAAAAATTTCTTCTTTTACCTTATCAAAAACCTGATGAGGTTCTTCCCAATCAAAACCGACACCCGCTACTTTTTCCTGAATTCTACTTGCTTTGACCAATGCAGGTAAACTTTTAGGCACACCTTCTAAGACGCTCGTTTTACCTTCTTTGAGTTTTAGTTTTTCCCAATTTTGTTTTACTTCCTCTTCATCTTTTACCTCAACATCTCCATAGATATGTGGATGTCTGTGAATCAATTTATCAGAAATACTATTGGCAACATCAGCAATATCAAAAGCATTGGTTTCTGAACCTATTTTAGCATAAAAAACAATGTGCAATAACAGGTCACCCAATTCTTTTTTAACTTCCACAAGGTCGTTATCAAGTATAGCATCACCCAACTCGTAGGTTTCTTCAATCGTAAGATGCCTTAGAGATTCTAGGGTTTGTTTTTTGTCCCAAGGACATTTTTCTCGCAACTCATCCATTATATCTAATAGACGGTTAAAAGCTGCTAAATGTTCTTTTCTAGACAAAATTTTAGGGTATTAGGGTATTAAGTTATTGCGTTTTATTGGCCTTCATTTAATAGTTTTATTGTCATTCAGAGGTACGAGGAATCTTTTAATCGCAAGTTTTGATTAAAAAGATTCTTCATTCCGTTACACTACATTCAGAATGACATGTTAATTAATGCTTGTGAGCGATGATTGCCAACTCCTACTGCTACTGAAAACTATTCTTCCTCGTCATTACTATCCTCTTTAATAGAAGAGAAATCAAATTTGTTAGTAGCAAGAACATTATACCATTGAACCACTTTTTTTATATTAGAGGCATATACTCTTTCCTCATCATAGTTAGGAAGTACTTCGCTAAAAAATGATTTTAATTTATCGTTACTTTCTTTATGGCTAAGAGCTTCTTCATTACTCAGCTTTTCTGCCATATTTTTAAAAATGATACGCAAAGGCATTTCATCTTCATAGGTGTAAATGGCAATATCATTTAATACACTTACATTTTGCATTGCACTTACCGGAATCCTTTTTTTATCAATTAAAGACTGTACTAACAATCCGCCTTTGGTTTGTGAAACAATTTCGTATAATCCTGGTTTGCCAGTAATAGCAACAATTTTCTCTAATGTCATATAATATTATTTTTTAGGAAATTTCATTCGATAATCAACGTCAATATTCCCTTTACTTATGTTATTTAATTTTTTCTTTAATAATCGTTTTTTTAATGAAGATAACTTATCGGTAAATAAAATACCTTCAATATGATCGTATTCGTGCTGAACAACTCTGGCGGCTAATCCGTCCAATTGTTCAGTATGTTTTTTGAAATTTTCATCAAAATACTCAATCGTGAGTTTTTCATTTCTAAAAACATCCTCATTAATATTGGGAATGCTTAAACAACCTTCACTAAATGCCCATTCATTTCCTTCTTCAGAAGTGATTTTAGCATTTATAAATACTTTGCTGAAATTTTTCAGAAAGTCTTGCTCCTCTTTGCTTAAGTCATCATCTTCAGCAAATGGAGAGGTGTCAACAATAAACAAACGAATGGCTTTACCTATTTGAGGAGCTGCCAAACCTACACCACG
The DNA here is from genome assembly GCF_003449015.1 of Aureibaculum luteum. Lineage (GTDB taxonomy): Bacteria > Bacteroidota > Bacteroidia > Flavobacteriales > Flavobacteriaceae > Aureibaculum > Aureibaculum luteum. The sequence continues at coordinate 81,600 of NZ_QRGD01000009.1, forward strand.
AGCATTTTTCATAGTGGCTTTCATGTTTTCAATAAGCTCAATTAAATTGGGATACTCTTTATCTATTTCTGCTCCTACTTTTCTCAAAACAGGATCTCCGTATGCAACTATGGGTAATACCATTTGTAAATTTAATTTTTAAGGTTGTAAAGATACGATTGTAAAATAATTGTCGCACTAATTTCGTCAATTAATGCTTTATTTTGACGTTGTTTTTTTTTGAGACCACCATCAATCATGGTTTGGAAAGCCATTTTTGAAGTAAAACGCTCATCTACTCTTTTTATCGGTATTGTAGGATGCACTTTAGTTAATCTATTGATAAACGGAATGATAAGTGCTTCACTTTCTGAAACTTCGTTGTTCATTTGTTTGGGTTCACCTACCAAGAAAAGCTCTACTTTTTCTTGCTTCAAATAATCGACTAAAAAGTCAAAAAAATCATGTGTAGCAACGGTTGTAAGTCCAGATGCAATCAATTGCAATTCGTCAGTAACGGCAACACCTGTTCTTTTTTTACCAAAATCTATTGCTAAAATACGGGCCATATGTGGTTAAATTTTATACAAAAATAGCTTTTATGTTATAAACAACTAAAATTATGTCGATTTTAAATGAAGGGTTTATATTTGCCTCAACAATAGTAGAATTGTTATTGTTATCATGAATAGATGCGATGCATTGCATTTTGTGTGATAACTTAATAAAAACAGATAAACATAAAAAATGACCGAATTACAGAAAAATATTGAAGCAGCATGGGATAATCGTGAATTGCTTAAAGAGGAATCAACGCAAAAAAATATAAGAAAAGTGGTTGCCTTATTAGATGAAGGTAAATTACGTGTAGCTCAGCCTACCTCATCTGGATGGCAAGTTAACGAATGGGTTAAAAAAGCAGTAGTATTGTATTTTCCTATTCAAAAAATGGAAGTATTAGAGGCTGGTATTTTTGAATATCATGATAAAATACCATTGAAGAAAGGATATAAAGAAAAAGGAATTCGTGTCGTACCAAATGCTGTAGCACGCCATGGAGCCTATATTTCTAGCGGTACCATTTTAATGCCTAGTTATGTAAATATAGGAGCCTATGTCGATGAAGGTACTATGGTTGATACTTGGGCTACCGTTGGTAGTTGTGCTCAAATTGGTAAAAATGTGCATTTAAGTGGTGGTGTTGGTATTGGTGGTGTATTAGAACCATTACAAGCAGCTCCAGTTATCATAGAGGATAATTGTTTTATTGGTTCTCGTTGTATTGTAGTTGAAGGCGTAAGAGTAGAGAAGGAGGCTGTTTTAGGAGCAAATGTAGTATTGACAATGAGTACCAAAATAATTGATGTAACTGGTGATGAGCCAGTTATTACGAAAGGTGTGGTGCCTGCGGGATCTGTAGTGATACCAGGAAGCTATACCAAATCTTTTAAAGCAGGTGATTATAATGTACCATGTGCATTAATAATTGGTAAAAGAAAAGAAAGTACTAATAAAAAAACATCATTGAACGATGCTTTACGTGAATATGACGTGGCGGTTTAGTTATGGCAGAGATCACGAAAATGTTTGGCATGTAATATGTCTTTAACTACTTTTTTATGATGTGATTTGTTGAAGAAAACGTGGGTATAATGCCACATTCTTTCAAATACTTTTTCAAATGGTTGATTTATTAATGAAGCATATTCTCTGCTCATTATTTCAACCATTTCTTTTTTTGGACTAATTCGTGAAAAATTTTCCATTCTTTGGTCAAACGAAAGGGGTTCAAATTTCATTCTATTTAAATCTACCAAATAAAAATTATAACCGTCATTGTTTTTTACAATCAAAGTATTTCCACCAGAATGATCTAAAAAATGAATTCCTTTTTCATGTAGCTTAAACGTAAATCGCGTAAAAGCTGCTAAAATAGTCTCAAATTCAGGGTGATTAGGTTGTTTTAGTAAATCTTTTATCGTGAAATCATAATCTAAGAACTCGCTAATATAGAAACTGTGTTTCAATCCAAACCATGAAAAATATTCAATGTAAGCAATAGGAGTGGGGGATAGAATATTTAAACTAGTAAGCTTTTTGGTGTACTCATACGACCTTTTTGCCTTTGATTTTCTAATATACTTGTAGGCAATTTGATTCATTAAAAACGGAATCTTAAATGATTTTACAACCACAGTTAAATTGGGTAAATCAATTTTTTTTACGCTATTTCTTTTACCAGTTCCAAAACCATTTTCAAATGAATTAAAATTTAAAATAGTTTCAACTAAATCAGCTTTTAATACTTTGTATTTTTGATCAATGTGCATTTTCATTTTGTAAAATTATTACAATAAATTAAATTAATACTAAGAATTATAAAACAAATATTAAATTTGCTGTAACTGACAGAGCTTGAATAGAAAAAATAAAATAACAGCTATTATCCCTACCCTAAATGAAGAGATTCATATACAGGCTGCTATAGATTCTGTTAGCTTTGCCGATGAAATTATTGTCATAGATTCGTTTAGTCGTGATAAGACGATTGAAATTACTGAAAAAAATAAAGTTCGTGTTATACAACGTGAATTTGATGATTTTTCTTCCCAAAAAAACTATGCTATAGAGCGGGCAACACATAACTGGATATACATTCTTGATGCTGACGAGCGGGTAACAGACTTGCTAAGACAAGAAATTATTACGACACTAGATCAACCTAATGAATTTGTAGGTTTTTTTGTGTTTAGAACGTTTTATTTTTTAGGTAAAAAACTAAATTATAGTGGATGGCAACGCGATAAAGTAATTCGACTTTTTAATAGAGAATTTTGTAAGTATGATGGTAAATTGGTACATGAAACCATCGAAGCAAAGGGAAATATTGGATACTTAAAGAATAAGCTAGAACATTATTCATATCGTGGTTACGATCATTATGTCAATAAATTAAACCATTATTCAGCTCTAAAAGCGAAATCGCTGAATGAAAAGGGAAAGAAAGTTACCTTTTATCATATATTAATTAAACCACCTACTCGATTTATAATACATTATATTATAAGATTAGGCTTTTTAGATGGGTTTCCTGGCTTTGTTATCTCTACCGTTCATGCCAATGGCGTTTTAACAAGGTATATTAAATTGTGGATTTTAAGGAGTAAATTATAATACTATGCTACAACCAAAATTTTTATTATATGTATCTTATAAATATGGTTTTCCTATAGTTAGACCTTTGCAAGATGAATTGATAAAAAGGGGGTATGAAGTAGCTTGGTTTATAGAAATTGAAGAAAACAAGAAGTTTTTAAAAACAAATGACTACTTATTAAATTCTATAGAAGAGGTCTTAGAATTTGATGCCGATATAAATTTAGTATCATCCAATGAAATTCCACATTTTTTTCCAGGAATAAAAGTACAGGTATTTCATGGGTTTAGTGTTGACAAAAGGAGTCATAAAAAAGGTCATTTTAGAATTCGCGGATTATTTGATTTGTATTGTACACAAGGTCCTTCAACTACCAGAGAATTTAAAAAGTTATCATATAAACATAAACACTTTGATGTTATAGAAACGGGCTGGTCGAAAGTTGATGATTTATTTCCAACACAAAAAAAAGAGAATAAAAGACCAATAATACTTTTAGCCTCAACGTTTACTAAATCTATGAGTTTAGCTCATGATGATGAGGTATTTGAAGAGGTGAAAAGAATAATTAAATTAAATAAATGGGATTGGTTAATTACACTCCATCCTAAGATGGATAATAAAATTGTTGAAAAATTTAAATCCATTAAAGAAAAAAATGTTACTTATATAGAAAATTTAAATGATTTAGAGCCACTAAAAATAGCAGATGTAATGCTTTCTGATACTTCTTCGGTAATTACTGAGTTTTTAATTCAATATAAACCAGTGGTTACTTATAAGAATAAAAACCCTAAAAGGCATTTAATAAATATAAAGACGGCAGATGAAATAAAACAAAGTATATTATCGGCTTTAGAGTTACCAAAAGCGTTAATGAGTAATATTAAGAGTTATGTGGATGAAATTCATCCGTATGATGACGGAAAATCGAGTGCTAGAGTTGTTGATGCAACACTTTTATTTATAAAAGAGAATAGGAAGAAACGACTAAAGTCAAAACCATTAAATTTTATTAGAAAATATAAAATGTGTAAAAAATTTAAATTTTACAAGCTATAGTATTTATGACGAAAATAATTTACAGAGTATTAAAAAACTTTAAATTTTTACCAAAGCCTACGGTGTTAAAATTAAGATACAAATATTACACAGGCAAAACATTAAGATTAAATAAACCAGTTGAGTTTAATGAAAAATTACAATGGTTAAAAATGTATTACCATGTTCCTTTACTTACTCAGTTAGCTTGTAAATATGAGTCTAGGACTTATGTTAAAGAAAAAATAGGAGCACAATACCTGAATGAATTATATGGCGTTTATGACGCTCCAGATAAAGTTGAATTTGATAAATTTCCAAAACAATTTGTATTAAAAGGAGTTCATGGAAGTAGTTTAAATATTATTGTAAAAGATAAATCAACGTTAGATGTAGCTGATGTAAAGTTAAAGATGCAAAAATGGATGCAACATTGTCAGTATAAAAGAGTCGGTTATGAATGGGCATACAAGAATATAAAGCCCAGAATTATTTGTGAAAAATATTTGGAAGAACCTGGTAAAGATGCTATATCAGATTATAAGTTTTTTTGTTTTAATGGAGTACCGAAATTTATTCAAATAGATATTGATAGATCCGCAGAACACATGAGGTGTTATTATGATATGGACTGGAATAAACTTCCATTTAAATCTATTGATATGGCATTTTTAGAGGAAAATGTAGTTAAACCCTCAAATTTTGAGGAGATGAAGAAATTATCCATAACATTGGCTGATAAACTACCGTTTGTTAGAGTAGATTTTTACGCTATTGATGGTGTTACTTATTTTGGAGAACTAACATTTTATCCTAAAGATTGCAAGAAAGAGTTTACGCCAGAGAAGTACAATAAAATTATCGGTGATTATCTGGAATTACCAAAAATTCCTAATGGTCAAAAAGTGATAACCTCTATTTCGTGAAACAAGAAATTAAAAATAGTTTAGCTATATTGAGATTGGGTAAAACAATCCTTTATCCAACGGATACTGTTTGGGGTTTGGGATGCGATGCTACAAATGAAAAAGCAGTTTCCAGAATATTTGAAATAAAGAACCGTAACGAAAGTAAAAGTTTAGTGATTCTCGTTGATGGTATCAAAATGCTTAAAAAGCACGTGAGTGATATTTCAAAGGAAGTTGTCGAAATACTCAATACTTCTGAAAGGCCGACTACAATTATTTATAACAACCCCATTGGGTTAGCAAAAAACGTTATCGCGAAAGACAATACGGTGGCCATTAGAATTGTTAAACATGATTTTTGCCAGAAAATAATTGCAGCAATGGGTCATCCTCTAGTCTCTACTTCAGCAAATAATAGTGGTATGCCTACCCCTAATTCTTTTAAAGAAATTGATCAATCTATTTTGGAGGCGGTTGATTATGTGGTAAATTTGCAACTTGAGAAAATTACGACAATTCCTTCTAGAATAATAAAAATTTCTAATAATGGAGAGATTATCGTAATTAGAGATTAATATTTATGCCAGAGAACTACAAAAAAGCAATTACTTCTGAAATATTTGAATACATAACAAAAGCTTCTAAACTACTTGGTTTAGAGAGTTATGTTATTGGTGGTTTTGTACGTGATTTTTTATTGAAAAGAGACAGTGGTGCCAAAGATATTGATATTGTGACCGTAGGTAGTGGTATTGAATTAGCAAAACATGTAGCCAATTTATTACCGAATAAGCCAGAAGTGCAAGTTTTCAAAACATATGGTACAGCTATGCTTCGCTATAAAGAGGTTGAGGTAGAATTTGTAGGTGCAAGAAAAGAATCATATGCTAGAGAGAGTAGAAATCCTATTGTAATTGAAGGCACGTTACAAGATGACCAAAATCGAAGAGATTTCACTATAAATGCAATGGCATTAAGTTTAAATGAAGGTAGCTTTGGTGATTTATTAGATCCATTTAATGGTATGGAAGATTTAGCTAATGGTATTATAAAAACACCTTTAGATCCCGATATTACATATTCAGATGATCCTTTACGGATGATGCGTGCCATACGTTTTGCAACACAACTGAATTTTACTATTGAAGAAAACTCTCTAAATGCCATTACAAAAAATGCAGATAGAATAGATATTATTACTAGAGAACGTATTGTAGATGAATTGCATAAAATATTATTATCAGCAAAGCCATCGATAGGATTCAAGCTTTTAGAAAAAACACACCTTTTAGGACGGTTTTTACCAGAATTAACGGCCTTAAAGGGCGTGGAAGAAGAAAAAGGACAATCTCATAAAGATAATTTTTACCATACGTTGCAGGTGGTTGATAATATTTCTGAAAAAACAGAAAACTTATGGTTACGGTGGACTGCCTTATTGCATGATATTGGAAAAGCACCCACAAAACGGTTTGATAAAAAAATAGGTTGGACATTTCATGGGCATGAATTTGTAGGTTCAAAAATGGTTTATAAATTATTTAAACGCTTAAAAATGCCCTTGAACGAAAAGATGAAATACGTTCAGAAATTAGTGTTATTGAGTTCTAGACCTGTAATTTTGGCTGAAGACGTGACTGATTCTGCCGTACGACGTTTAATTTTTGATGCCGGTGAGGATATTGAAGATTTAATGACACATTGTGAAGCAGATATTACGACACAGAACGCTAAAAAGAGAAAACAATACCTCAATAATTTTAGAATGGTACGTGAGAAGATAGCCGATGTAGAAGAGCGTGACCAAGTTCGTAATTTTCAACCACCAATTACCGGCGAGCTAATTATGAAAACTTTTAATTTAAAACCTTGCCGACAAATAGGTACCTTAAAAGAGGCAATTAAAGAGGCAATTCTTGAGGGTGAAATTAAAAATGATTACGAAGAGGCGTATCAATTTATGTTAAAAAAGGCTAAGGAAATAGGAATGTAACAAACCTATTTACCAATAAATCTTTAGAGATGAAGAAAGTAAATAAATTAAGTGAATTAGCAGCTACAGCTATTAGTGGAAATGATATAAGCTCTTCCGTATTATATGTATCTGCATTGTCCATCGCTTTTGCAGGACAGTATGCATGGATAACTTTATTAATAGTTTCATTTGTACTTTTTCTATTCAGGAAAATATATGGAGAAGTTGTAGGGGCCTTACCCTTAAATGGTGGAGCGTATAATGCGTTATTAAATACCACGAGTAAGCGAACAGCATCTTTCGCAGCAACACTTACACTTTTATCGTATATGGCAACAGCAGTTATATCTGCAAATGAAGCAATTCATTATTTGCACCATATCGTTCCTCCAATGCCAATTATCATATCAACTATTGCTTTACTGAGTGTATTCGCTTTTTTAGTTATTGGTGGTATTTCTGAGTCTGCTAAAGTAGCAATCGGTATTTTTATATTTCATTTAGGGTCTTTAGTAATACTTGTCGGATTTATTGTTTTTTACTTATTTCAGAATGGTATAGAAACATTTATTCAGAATTGGGAGTGGCCACTTGAACATGGTAGTATTACCAATGCTATATTTTTAGGGTTTTCCGCATCCATGCTTGGTGTTTCAGGTTTTGAAAGTTCTGCAAATTTTGTTGAAGAACAGAAAAAAGGGGTTTTTCCAAAAACGCTAAAAAATATGTGGATTATAGTAAGTGTTATTAATCCGTTAATGGCGGTATTTGCATTAGCTTTATTTGCATTACCAGTGCTACAAAGTCCAGATTATCAAAATACATTATTAATTGAAATGGGTAGCCATGTAGGAGGGGAGTGGATTGCAGATTTAATCGCGGTTGATGCCTTTTTGGTATTGAGTGGTGCCGTTTTAACTTCTTTTGTAGGAGTTACAGGGTTGTTAGAAAGGTTGGCTTTAGATCGGATAATGCCACCATTTTTTCTGAAGAAAAATAAAAAAGGTAGCTCTTACAGAATAATTATTATGTTTCTGATTTTGTCAATTTCTGTATTAGTATTTACTAAAGGAGAAGTGCAGCTTTTGGCTGGTGTTTATACAATTTCATTTTTATCTGTAATGGCGTTATTTGGCATTGGTAATATTCTTTTGAAAGTTAAAAGGAGTGAGTTACCAAGACCGGAAAGGGCATCTTGGCTTGGTGTATTGGTCGCAATTGCGGCGGTTATCATTGCTTTAATTGGCAATATTTCAATACCGCCTAAAGATAATTCACCTAGTAATGTTTCGGTGTTTTTGTATTATTTTATTCCTACAATTTTGTTTGTTATGGCAATGTTGAATAGAACTTTGTTGTTGAAATTTGTATTAATATCAATTGATTACTTGTTTTCTCCAATACGTAAGTTTGTAATTTCATCTGATAGAAAAATTAGAGATGTAATAAATAAAATTAACGATCAAGAGTTTGTTTTTTTTACGAGAGGTGATAACATTGCCAGTTTAAATAAAGTGATGCTTTATGTTGGTAAAAACGAACATACAAAACGCATAAAAATTGTGACAGTTTTAGGGAAAGGTCAAAAATCTCCTCCAAACCTTGAGATGGAAATTGATTTTTTAGATAGAGAGTATCCTGAAATAAATATTGATTTTGTAAAAATAGAGGGGGAGTTTACACCAAAATTAATCCAAGAATTATCTAAAAAATGGAATGTACCCGTGAATTTTATGTTTATAGGTTCCCCTGGTGATAAATTTCCATATAGAATTGAAGAATTAGGAGGCGTTCGACTTATTATTTAAAAGATAAAAGCTGATACTTATTCCCAATAGATAGATGAAGTCTCGAACTTATTTTCTAAAATTTATTTTCATATTTTAGAATTAAAATTTTAGGTTAGATTAAGTTTTTTACCAATCCTTTTTAGGATTGTTAATTAAGTAAAATCTTATTTATTATACCAATTAACATGATAGACCTTATTAAAAAACATCCTGTTTTAAGTTTTTGTTTGTTTACAGCAATTATGCTTTTACCAAATTTAGATGTTATAGATGTTTCTATAATGGAAGCTAGAAATTTTATCACAGCTCGAGAAATGGTAAATGATGGTAATTGGTTCCTAACGACAATGAACGGAGTACCACGTTATCAAAAACCACCATTGCCAACCTGGCTTGCAGCTTTTTCAGGAATACTTTTCGGAATTAAAAGTGTTTTTGCCTTGCGGCTTCCGTCCATTATGTTTGTAATGCTAGTTGCTATTGGCATTTTTAAAATATCGCAGTTATTAGTTATGGACACTAAACAAAGTTTACAAAATAGTTTTATTGCTATAACCTCTTTCTATATTATTGGAATTATTATTGAAGAACCGTGGGATATTTTTGCACATGGGTTTATGTGCTATGCCATTTATCAATTATTTCTGTTGTTTGAAAAGGAAAGGGGATATTGGAAACATGCGATAATAGCGGGGTGTTTTATCGGATTTTCAATATTAAGCAAAGGTCCAGTTTCTATATATGCGTTAATGCTTCCTTTTTTATTGGCTTACGGTTTTACCTATAAATTTAAACATTTTAAAACGAAAGTTTTGTCCTATTTAAGTGTTATTATCCTAGCAGTAATTGTAGGTGGTTGGTGGTTTTTATATGTACGATTACAAGACGTTGATACGTTTAAGGCTATTGCTGAAAATGAAACCAATAATTGGTCAAGCTACAATGTTAAGCCCTTTTATTATTATTGGAGCTTTTTTACACAAAGTGGAATTTGGACTATAATTGCGTTTATCAGTTTGTTATACCCCTATTTGAAATCTAGAGTAAATCATTTAAAAGCCTATCAATTTAGCTTACTTTGGACACTTTTAGTATTGGTGCTATTGTCAATTATTCCAGAAAAGAAATCAAGATATTTAATGCCAATTCTAATTCCATTAGCAATAAATATTGGGTTTTATATTGATTATTTGATGAGGTGTTTTAAAACAATGACTGATAAGCGGGAAACATTTCCTGTTTATTTTAATTTTGGTTTAATTGCATCCATTGGAATTACATTCCCAGTGCTAGCATATCTCTTTTTAAAAGAGAATATTTCAAATCATTTGGTTACTTACAGTCTTGCTTCCATAGTTCTATTTACACTTAGTGTTCTAATTATTTTTTATTTAAAAAGAAAAAATATGAATATGGTGTTTAGACTAACTGTCCTGTTTTTTGCGAGTATATTGTTGACAGCTTTACCGCTTGCCGAGAGTTTTAAGAGCACTAGCTACAATTCCATTTCCAATCTTAAAATCGAAGCAGAAAGCCAGGGTTTTAAAATTTATGGGAATAATTATATTTCGCCAGAAATGATTTGGTATTTTGGCGGCAAAATTCCTTTCATTTCTTTAGATGAAGGTTTGGAAAAGTTACCAATAGAGCATAAATTTGGGTTATTGACTAAGGAGGCTTTAGATGAAGGTGTTTTACTGAGGTTAAGAAACAATTTTATTATAAATAAAATAACAACTTACAATTTAAATAGTGTTTCAGAAGCGTCTAAAACATATAAAAATAGGCTATTGAATGTTTATTATATTTTTGAAAGAAGATCGTAAATGTTCTTGTTAGGTTAAAATAAATCAAAAGAATGATTATCAAGTTAGTATACTCCATATTATATAATTATCTCTGCTTTAAATAAATACATTCTCACTACTATTTAACTACACGAAATAAATGATGTTTGATTTAATAGTAAAGCTATAAGCGTTTTAAATCGGCTATCAATAGTTTAATAACATATGATTAGTTATTAATCTTGTTAGATTACATATGGCACATTTTTAACAAACTCCTAAAAAACATTAAATGTTTTCACTTATCTTTGAATATATTTGATTATTAATAAATAGGCTTTAATAGATATGAAAAAAATAATTTTCCCGATGCTGCTTTTTTGCATGTCAATCACTTTTTCTCAAATAAAGGTTGATGATGTGAAAACATTTACGCTAGAAAATGGTATGAAATTTTTAGTAGTAGAAGATTTTTCAATCCCCAATGCCAACATGTACTCGTTCTATAAAGTGGGCAGTCGTAATGAGCATCAGGGAATTACTGGACTTTCTCATTTTTTTGAACATATGATGTTCAATGGAGCAAAAAAGTATGGACCTAAGTTATTTGATCAAACCATGGAATTTAATGGAGGTTCAAACAACGCATATACTACTGAAAATGTAACGGTTTATACCGATTGGTTCCCTGTTTCAGCACTCGAAACTATTTTTGATTTAGAAAGTGATCGTATCGCAAACTTAAGTATTGATCCAAATATGGTTGAAAGTGAAAGGGGAGTGGTTTTAAGTGAACGACGTACAGGACTTGAAAACTCGCCATGGAGATCATTAGGTGAAGCCGTTCAAGCAACTGCTTTTCAAGAGCATCCTTATCATTGGCCAGTTATTGGATACCAAGATGATATGAAACATTGGACTCAAGGTGATTTAGAGCGTTATTTTAAAACTTATTATGCTCCTAACAATTGTGTCGTAGTTATTTCAGGTGCCGTTAAAACGGAAGAGGTAAAACGGTTGGCAAAAAAATATATGGAACCAATACCTGCTCAGCCGGAGCCACCTAAAGTTTTTATTGTAGAACCTGCTCAAACAGGCGAAAGACGAATTACGGTTCAAAAAGATGTAGCAGCACCATATATGATGATAGGCTACCATACACCTGAAGCGAAGAATGATGATTATTACGCCTTAGATATTTTAAGTTCTATTCTTACGAGTGGTAATTCTTCTAGATTGTACAAAGCGTTGGTAGATAGTCAATTGGCAATTGGAATATTTACCGATTATGGCTTAAGCTTTGATCCTTATCTCTTTAATTTTTATGTAGTGTCTAATCAAGAAGTGTCTACAGATACTGTTGAAAAAACTATTTATGATGTACTTGATAAGATCAAAGAAGAGGGAATTACAGAAAAGGAGCTTCAAAAAATTAAAAATCAAAAGTTAATGGAATTCTATAATCAAGTAGAGACTATTGATGGTAAATCGAATAATATTGGGACGTACGAACTCTTTTTTGGAGACTATAAAAAAATGTTTGATGCTCCAGCAAATTTTAACAAAGTTACGATTGATGATGTTAAACGTGTAACAAAAAAATATTTTACTAAAAGTAACAGAACAGTAGGTGTTCTAAAAGCCAATGTTGAAGAATAATTAGTGTTAAAAAAATCAAAATCTGAATAATGAAAGCAATGCGAAAAACAACAATTTTATTTTGTTCATTACTTGTAATGGCTTTAAATATACAAGCACAATCATATAAATTACCTGATTATAAAAGCTTTACATTGTCTAACGGACTCACCGTTAATTTAATGGAACAACATGACGTACCTGTAATAAGTGTGTCTGTAATATTACCTGCAGGAGCTATTTACGATAGTAGCCAATCGGGTATTGCTTCGTTAACAGCCAATGCCTTAAAACATGGTACTAACAATTATACTAAAAGTAAACTAGATGAAGCGTTAGATTATGTTGGTGCAACTATATCTACTTATTCGGGTAAAGAATATGCGGGTTTGTCATCTAAATTTGCCACCAAGGATCAAGAGTTAGTTTTAAATCTAATAAAAGAAATTTTAATTGCTCCTACTTTTGATGTTACTGAATTTGAAAAAGCAAAGGCAAGAACGTTGGTTTCTTTAACTCAAGAAAAGGAAAGTCCTCGTTCAGTGATAGGAGATTATAATAATAAATTAATTTATGGTAATCATGTTTATAGCAATAAAATAAACGGATTAGAATCTACAGTGAGCCAATTTACTGTTAATGATATAAAAAGCTTTTATAAAACTCATTATTCACCAAATAATGCTGCCATTAGTATTGTTGGAGATTTTTCTACAAAAGCAATGAAAAAATCGATTTCAAAATTGTTTTCAAGTTGGAAAAAAGGAAAGACAAGTGAAAATTTAGCATCTCAGCCCGTAGTTCCCTATAGTGAAGCTAAAGTACTATTAGTAAATAAAGAGGATGCCAAAGAAACTACGTTTTATATTGGAGGTAAAGGAATTAGTAGAAACAATACTGATTATATTGGTATTGATATTGTGAATACGCTTTTTGGGGGTAGATTTACTTCCATGTTAAATGACGAATTGAGGGTAAATTCAGGTTTAACTTATGGAGCTGGAAGTCGATTTAATACCTACAGATATAGTGGTACTTTTTACATCAGTACGTTTACGGCTCTTGAAACTACAGAACAGGCCATTGATAAAACGTTAGAGGTCTTACGTAATCTACATGAAAACGGATTGGATGAAAAGGGCTTGACTTCTGCTAAAAATTATGTAAAAGGACAATTTCCACCGGATTATGAAACTACAGGTCAGTTAGCAGGATTACTGTCTGAAATGTTTTGGTTTGATTTTGACAAATCGTTTATTAATGATTTTGAAAAAAATGTGGATGCCATAAACTTAAAAAAAGCAAATGAAATTATTAAAACATATTTTCCTAAAGATAAATTGCAGTTTGTCCTAATAGGAAAGACAGAAGCCATTAAGGATATTGCCAAAAAATATGGAAAGGTAATTAATGTAGAAATAAAAGAGGAAATTACTGGAGAATATTAGTCAGTATCTATAAAAAAATTACGGTTATTATCTGAATGAATAGATTTTAATTTATTTTTAAGTGATATTTTTTTAATAACCCTTCCAGTTGGTTGGCTGAAAATTGCCCTCCTTTTATCTTGTTATTCTCAGGGTCAATACTAAAATTATAAGCGGTAGTAAAATCCGCTTTCTCAAGGTTTGTGTTTTCAAAGTTGGCATTTTCCAGGTTGCAATTCTTAAATTGAGCATTAGAAAGTTCAGCACCTGAGAAATCAACTTCTTTTAAACTACAATCTATAAAGTTTTGATTTTTTAATTTACGTTGGTAAAAAGAGGCAAAATCTAATTGACAATCGGTAAAGGATGCAATAAAAGTAAACTTGTTTGCACTGTCAAAAGGCAGTCCTAAAAGCTTACAATTCGTAAACTCAACTTCATTAAATATGGTTGCATAAATTTTCGCAGAACTTAAGTCGCAATCTACAAATGAACAATCCACAAAGGAAATGGAGGAGAGGTCTGTATTTGAAAAGATACAATCTATAAAAGTACAATCTTCATACTCGTCTACAGGTAAAGGACTTGCGGTGTAATTTTTTTTCTTAAAAGTTTGGCTTTCAATCATTGTGAATTAAATATTACTCAAGGTCAAAATAAAAAAATGCCACATTTTCATGTGGCATTTGAACACGTTTACTTTTTTCTCAACTCAAAAAGGTCTTTTCGTCTGTCTTTTAAGTTTTTTACGCTTCCAAATTGATGGAGCTCACGTAACAAATCAATATCGACGTCTGCTATTAAAATCATTTCGGAGTTTTGCGTTGCCTCTGCTTTTATTCCATTGGTGGGAAAAGCAAAATCACATGGTGTAAATACCATAGATTGAGCAAACTGGATATCCATATTATGCACTTTTGGTAAATTACCAACACTACCCGCAATGGCTACATAACATTCGTTTTCAATTGCTCTTGCTTGAGCACAATTACGTACTCTTGAATAGCCATTTTGTGTATCTGTTAAAAAGGGTACAAACAAAATATCCATACCTTCATCTGCTAATAACCTACTTAACTCAGGAAACTCTACATCGTAACAAATTAAGATACCTATTTTACCACAATCGGTATCAAAAGTTTTTAATTGATTGCCACCAACCATTCCCCAAACTTTAGCTTCATCAGGGGTAACATGCAATTTTTCATAACGTTCAATGGTACCATCTCTACGGCATAAATAACCTACGTTATAGAGCCTGTCATCTCTCATTTCAGGTAAACTACCAGAAATAATATTGATGTTATAAGAAATAGCCAATGAAGAAAATTTTTGAACAATAGCATCCGTATATCCTGCCAATTCTCTGATTGCATCAGGAGTTGGTAAGTGGTTGTTGCCCGCCATTAGCGGAGCATTAAAAAACTCAGGGAATAAAGCGAAATCTGATCTGTAACCAGATACGGCATCAATAAAGAATTCAGCTTGTTGCAATAGTTCGTCTAGATTTTTATAAGGACGCATTTGCCATTGAATTAACCCTAGACGGACAATTTTTTTGACTATACTCGCTTTTTTTTGTTGTTTTTCAAAATAGATATTATCCCATTCTAATAAAACAGCATAGGCGTCAGAGGCTTTATCATCCTCTAAATAATTTTTTAAAATTTTTGTGGGATGGAAATCATTTGAAATCTGAAAATTTAAAACAGGATCATGAATCTCTTTCCTCTTTACTTTGTTTAAGTACTCTTTTGGAGTTAACTCTTCCTTGTATTTATGATAATTAGGAATGCGACCACCAAAAGCAACCCCTCTTAGATTTAAACGTTCACAAAGCTCTTTTCTGTAATCATACAAGCGTCTACCTAAACGCATTCCTCTAAATTCAGGTTTGATAAAAACCTCAATACCATATAAAACATCGCCCTTCTTAGTATGCGTGCTAAAGGTATAGTTACCCGTAAGTTCTTTATAGGTGTTCTTTTCGTCAAATTGAGCATAGTCAATAATAATTGATAATGCACAACCGGCAATTTGATTGTTGATTTTTATAACGACTTGCCCTTCAGGGAATAGTCTAATTAAAGTATTTATTTGTGATTCTTTCCAATAGCTGTCAGGCATATTGGTGTAAGAAGCAATCATTACTTCTTTAAGTTCTTGATAATCATCTAAACTTAAATAGGTTAACTCAATATTTTCTATATCTTGCATAAACGAAGAATAAAAATTTAAGATAAAATAGTATTAAAGTTTTCGAGTTCCACTTTTTTTTTCGTGGAGTGACGAGTAATTTTTATTTTAAAATATTTCTGGCAATAACCAGTTTTTGAATTTCGGTAGTACCTTCACCAATAGTACATAATTTAGAATCTCTATAAAATTTCTCTACAGGAAATTCTTTGGTATAACCATAACCACCATGAATTTGTACAGCTTCATTGGCTACTTTTACACACACCTCAGAGGAATACATTTTTGCCATGGCTCCAATTTTTGTAACACTTTTACCCGTGTTTTTTAAATAAGCTGCTTTGTGTAATAAAAGTTCAGAGGCTTCAATTTCTGTGGCCATATCTGCCAATTTAAAAGAAATACCTTGGAAAGAGCTTATAGGTTTTCCAAATTGAACACGTTCTTTCGAATATTTTAAAGCCGCTTCGTAAGCACCTTTTGCTATACCTAGACTCAGTGCTCCGATAGAAATTCTACCTCCGTCAAGTACCTTCAATGCTTGGACAAAACCATTTCCTTCAATTCCTAATAAGTTATCTTTATGAACACGGCAATTATCAAAAATAAGTTCCGCTGTTTCAGAAGCTCTCATTCCCAATTTATCTTCTTTTTTACCAGAAGAAAAGCCTTTTGTACCTTTTTCAATAACAAAAGCAGACATACCACGTGAATCTCCTTTTTCTCCTGTTCTAGCCATAATAACGGCCACATCTCCGCTTATACCATGAGTGATAAAGTTTTTTGCACCATTAAGCACATAATAATCACCATCTTTTACCGCTGTGGTATTCATTCCACCGGCATCAGAACCAGTATTGTGTTCCGTTAATCCCCAGGCACCAATCCATTCAGCAGAAGCTAATTTAGGTAACCATTTTTTCTTTTGTTCTTCATTACCGAAGTAATTAATATGACCTGTACATAATGAATTATGTGCAGCAATAGATAACCCAATAGATGGATCAACTTTAGATATTTCTTCAATAATAGCTATATATTCATGATAACCTAAACCTGAGCCACCATATTCTTCAGAAATGAAAACACCCATAAAGCCTAATTCACCAGCTTTTTTAAACAAGGAAACAGGAAATGTTTGTGCCTCATCCCATTCCATAATATGTGGACGAATATATTTTTCAGCAAATTCTTTAGCCGCTTCGGCTATATGGTTTTGTTCTTCAGAATATTCAAAATTCATAGTAGTGTTTTAATTGTTTTTTCGTTTAACGGAATTCTGTGTATGAATCTAATAGATTAATACTTCAAAAATTACCAGCTAACGAGCCTCCAAATATAGTGCTATTCTATCAAATTTATCTTTGGGAAAGTCAGGTATTTTTTTGAGTTCTTTTAACAATTGGATTTCAGCAACTTCATCCCTATATTCGAATATTTTTTTGGTAAGTTCATAATCAATATAGACAATTGATAGTACCTCTTTAAATGTTGCCGTATTTACATTTATTTTTGTGATAGATGGTTTTGATAGTACTTTGTATCTGAGCAAAACCTTATCAGCAATCTCTTTATCTAAGTAATACACTTCGTAGAGCTGAGTATTAAAAGAAAAACCACTCAATTTTTTACGATAGTCAATAATTCGTTTTGCTAATTTTTCACCTATACCGTTAATTGTTCGCAGGTCTTCAGCTGTTACAGAATTTAAATCGCTAATTACAATAGCTTCATTTTTATCTTTTGCGATTGAATTATCAGTTGTAATTAAAGTATTACTCTCTTTTTTATTCCATTTATTAGAATTCTTTTTAGGATTTGTAATCCAATCTGGAAATTTAAAATAGGGAGCAATTACTGCCAGTAAACTGTCTGATATTTTTGTTATTTCTTGAAATTGTTTGGCAGAATTTACAAATTTTCCGGCTGCTCTGTGTGTTAGTAATCTGTCAATTTCGTCAGTATTCAGACCTAATTGATACCCTTTAGAGTCGGTTAAATAACTTGGGTTAAACGGATATATTTTTGGAAAAGATTTGTTTTCTTTTTCGACTATTTTAATTTTTTTAATAGAATCAATTTTGTTTTGAATCTGAATCGTTTCCATAGTATCAATGGAGTCATTATTTTCAAATTTAGGGATAACAAAAAAATAAATAAGTTGAAGGGTAATTATAATTAATGCCAAAAAGAAAATCCCATTCCGTTGGCTTTTATTGAACCAGAAATGGGATTTCATATTATATTGTTTTTGAATTATTAACTTTCTTTTCTTGCCTTTATTGCTGCAAGATATTTGTTTAATTCTTGTTTAACCTTGGGAGCCAATAGTACTAAACCAATCATATTTGGAACCATCATCGCAAATATCATTGCATCTGAAAAACCAATAACTGATCCTAAACTCGCAGCTGCACCGATTACCACAAAAATACAGAATAAAAGCTTGTAAGCATATTCCATTTTTTTTGATCTTCCGAAAAGATAAGCCCAACCTTGAAAGCCATAATATGACCATGAGATCATTGTACTAAAAGCAAATAAGACAACGGCAATTGTCAATACATATGGAAACCATGAAATTGCAGATTCAAATGCACCCGACGTAAGTAAAATTGCTTGTGCATCATTTAATGAGGCATTTTCGGCGGTAACATTTCCTGTAATAATAAGCACTAAAGCAGTCATGGTACATACTACCACAGTATCAATAAATGGCTCTAATAAAGCGACCATACCTTCAGATGCTGCATATTTTGTTTTTACAGCTGAATGGGCAATTGAAGCAGATCCAACACCGGCTTCATTTGAGAATGCAGCACGCCTAAATCCTTGTACTAAAACACCTACTGCACCACCAGCTACCCCTTCAGGGCTAAAGGCACCATTAAATATTTGCATAAAAGCATCACCTATCATTTCGTAATTGGCAATGATAACGAATAAAGAAGCTGTAACATAAATTACCACCATAAATGGTACAATCTTATCTGTAACCTTTGCTATTTTTTTAATACCACCTATAATTACAATTCCTACAAGAACAGCCATTACAAGTCCAAACATCCATCCTCTGTCATGTAAAAAAGAGGCGTCACCACCAGTTATACTTTCTACCAATTGAAAAGCTTGATTTACTTGAAACATATTACCACCACCAAAAGATCCGCCAATTACAAAAACGGCAAACACACCAGCCAATACTTTACCCAATCCACCAAGACCTTTAGATTTAAGACCTTTGGTTAAATAGTACATCGGCCCTCCATACACAGTACCGTCTGCTTCTATATCTCTATATTTAACACCTAGTGTACATTCAACAAATTTTGAAGCCATTCCTAAAAGTCCCGCTACTATCATCCAAAAGGTTGCACCAGCACCACCAATAGAAACGGCAATAGCGACACCAGCAATATTTCCTAAACCTACCGTTGCAGAAAGTGCAGCTGTTAATGCTTGAAAGTGTGATACTTCTCCTTCATGTCCTTCTACTCTTATGGTATCAGGGTTATCTTCTTCATCAGTAAATTCTAGTTTAGCCATTTCAACCTTATGATTTTTTCTGTCTTCAAGGTCGTCATACTTTCCTCTAACTATATTAATTGAAGTCCAAAAACCACGGAAACTTATAAGATTAAAATAAAAAGTAAAATAAGTAGCACCAAGTATAAGAGGGAATAATACCCAATAAATTGAAACCTCTTCAGAAAAAGGAATTTGATAAAAAATGAAATCAACAAACCAACCTGTAGCATTACCAAAAATGCGATCAATTTTTTCATCTACACCTTCTTGTGCAAAAATGGCAATTGGAGTTAACAAAAATATAAAGTTTAGTAGCTTTTTATTCATAATAAATGGAGTTGATTTTTATAATTTAATCTGCAATATCTTAAAAAAAATGGAGTTAATGAAAGTTTTAAGAGTAAAAATTATTATTACTTCAACAGGTATCAATTTAAATATGGAAAAAAGTTGTATATTATAGCATAAAATTTAAACTAAATGCCAAATCTAATTTATGAGTAAAAAAACATTAGTCCTTGGTGCTTCAACCAAACCCAGCAGGTACTCTTATGTAGCCATCAAAAGATTTTTAGAAAAAGATATTGAAGTAAGGGCGATTGGATTAAGAAATGGATCAGTAGGGCCAGTTCCTATTGAAACAGATAAACCCGATTTTAAAGACATTGATACGGTTACTTTATATTTGAACCCAAGAAGGCAAACAGAGTATTATAATTATATTATATCGTTAAAACCTAAACGGGTAATATTTAATCCAGGTGCTGAAAATGATGAATTTGTAGCCTTGTTAACGGAGAATAATATTAAAGCTGAAGTAGCATGTACTTTGGTGATGTTGTCTGTTGATGCGTATTAAGAGGTTAGAAGGTTTCGTGCTTCGAATTAAATAGTTCAGGTTTAGCTTTGTGGATTTTTTTTAACGTAACTTTTTATTAGAATACTTATTTCAAACTTAAAAAATTTAAGTCCTCGGTCTTCTGGTCTTTTCAACCTTAATTTTGAATATCTCGTTTTATATTTCAGCCTTTCCACTTCCGACCTTTTTTCATATTACTAACAATAAATATGTCCGAATTTATCTACAAACGATAATTTCGGACTTTTTTGAAATACAGTTCTGTAGTTTTATTGTATAATTTTAAAAAGAACTTTATGAAGTATTTAATTGTTGTTTTATTTCTTGTATTTCCTTTATCGTTATTGTCTCAAAACAATAGCGAATCTTTTCATTTGAATTCAATAGCGATTTCTCCTGGTATTTATTTTGATAATAGTACATCTGGTCTGGTAATAAACGGAGAATTAAGTTTTGCTTACAAAAGTAATTTATTTACTTTTTCGGCTACCACGGGTAGCGAAGTGAATTTTTTTGATAATCACGATAATTTCTATTCTTTAAATTTATTATATGGTCGAGAGTTTTCTTTGGGTCGTAAATTTTCAATTGATGCACATGCTGGCATCGGATATTTTTCATTTAAATCAACTAGGTATCATTGGGAAGGTGATGAAAGTATATTGATTGATAATCCAAGGACTACAATAGGTTTACCTGTATCTGCTAGAGTTAGATATAAATTTAATGATTTTATATCATTAGGATTAAAGTTTGAGGAGAACTTTAATTCGGTTAACTCTGTTTTTAATACTGGCGTTATTGTACAATGGAATTTTAAAAAGCGGAAAAAATAAAACGATTATTTATTGTTTTTTTTACTAATATTTTCAATTAAATCATAGTGACAATCAGACAGTATCGTTAATTCAAGTAAAACTTGGTTTTTATTATTTGAATCTGGAATTAATGAAGTGAGCTCAATAACCCAAATCCATTTTGGTACTGGATAATTTTATAATGTAATTCTAAAATAAATATTAAGAAGTACTTTATAAAGTTTATAATGCTATTATTAGCACTCGTTTTGTTTACATTTTTATAATACATTGATGATTAGTGTTTTACGCTATTGGCCATTGCCCAAATTGGCGAAAATACTTTTGGTTGTTTTGTTATATAGATGATAAACTATTTTAACCTAGGGGTGGGGCTGGTAGTTTGGGTAGTGCCTCTGCATATCATGTAGTTTCTTGGGTAGTAAGTGGTAATAATACAACTAATGTGTTAGATGTAAATAACTTTCAGGAAGGTAAACAAAATAATAATTTTGTTATGCATTTTCAAACTTCTTCAGAAAATTTATTAGTAGAATACAATAGTTAAAGCGGTTTTTTCTGTAGGATTTGTATGTTTTTAAATGTATTTGACATATCTTTATTTTTTGTAATTAGGAGTTTTAATTCGTCGCTAACTTAGAAAGAAATAATTTATTATTCCTTGGTACCAATCAAAATATGCAATCCAACGGTATTAACTTGTTGAACACTCTTCTTATTGCAGGTGTCATTCAAGGATTTTTATTTAATATTATTACCTTTTTTAAAAATAAATTATCAAACAAAGCAATACTGTTTTTGAACCTGACGATTTTTTTTCTTTCAGCTAATAATTTACAGGCATGGTTGATAAATAAGAATTTTATTTCCATCAATTTTTATATAAAGTACATGCAAATTCCTTGGTACTTTTTTTTAGTACCCATGTTTTATTTGTTTTTGATCAATTATTTGAAATTTAACAAAAGGTATAAATCGTTCCTTGTATTTTCAATTGTTCTATTTGTAGTTGCTATAATAATAAGGCTAGTTTTATTGATCTATTTAAATACTCATAATTATAGCCAAGAATATACAGATGGTTTTATTGATCAATACAATTTAATTGAAGAGACTATCATATTTGTATATAGTATTTCAATTTTTTATTATTCGGTTTACATCATTTTTACTTATAAAAAAGAACTTCTCTTTATATTAAATTTCGACAATTTAAATTGGATTAAGTTTTTTCTATTTTTCTCTATGGGTTTGGTTTTATTATGGATAATTGCTCTTTATAAGAGTCACGAACTTGCAAAGTTTAATCCATCAGAATATTATGACCCTATAAGAATTAGTATATCGATTCTAATATATTGGTTGGGATATCACGGGACTAATCAACTGCGATTTGTAAATAGTAGGATATTCATTAGAAATCAAATAAGAAGTCAAATAAATGTAAATCAATCTGTTAAAATACGTAATGAAGATAATAGGGATGATAATAAACAACAAGCTCATTTTATAGAGATTGATAGTTATATTAATAATACCAAGAAATTTACAGATGCAAAGTTGAGTTTGGAATCTTTAGCCGAAGAGTTAAAAATTAGTACTAGTTTTCTGTCATCAATTATTAATAAAGGAAATAAAACCAGTTTTACCGATTATATCAATGATTATCGTGTAAATCAGGCAAAAGAACTTTTAAAAGATGTGGAGTATGCAAACTATAAAATATTAAGTATTGGACTAGAATCCGGTTTTAATTCTAAATCTACATTTTATTCAGCATTTAAAAAGCATACTGGTATAACTCCAGTGCAATATAAAAAGTCAGTGCTTAATTTTGATGAGCAATAATTAGCTTGTCAGGAACTTTACTATCAATTTTAATAGTTTTACCTTCTTTTGCCAATGTAACGTTGTCAAAAACAGTTTCCGCTTCCTCTTTAAATAGGTTGAGGTCTTCATATCTACTGGAATAATGACCTAGTATTAATTGACCTACTCTTGCTTCTTCAGCTATTTTAGCTGCTTCTTCTGCAGTAGAGTGTTTCGTTCTAACAGCAGTTTCTTGCCTGTCTTTTAAAAAAGTTGATTCATGGTATAATAAATCTACATTCTTTATTATAGAAGTTATCTCAGGTTTGTAAACGGTGTCGCTACAAAAAGCGTAGCTAAGTGGTTTATTTGGGTTAAATGTAAGTTGCTCATTTGTTATTACATGACCATTAGCTTTAACAAAATCTTTACCATCTTTTAAATTCTGATAATCGCAAATTTCAATCTCAGAATATTTTTTAATGGCGTTCATATTTAATTTCCTTTCACCAACTTTTTCTTTGAATAAAAAGCCATTGGTATACACACGATGCTCTAATGGTATTGTGAATACTTCCATTTTGTCATCTTCAAAAATGAGTTCTTTATTAGGGCTATTAAGCTCATGAAATATGATATCAAACTGAGGCCAAGAATTACTCGTTTTCAATTGTAACATAATGATTTCTTTTAGGCCCGTTGGAGCATAAATGTGTAAATCATTTTTGCGGTTTAAAAGTCCAAATGTTGAAATCAAGCCAATTAGTCCAAAAAAATGATCACCATGTAAATGAGAAATAAAGATATGACCAATGGTCGAAAATTTAATTTTATATTTTCGTAATTGCACCTGAGTTCCTTCACCACAATCAATTAAAAACCGTCTGTTATTAATTTCTAAATATTGTGATGTTGGATGTGCAAATGTCCTTGGAGTAGCTGAATGACAGCCCAATATGGTCAAACTAATGCTCATTTAATAACAATACGTTTAGATTTAATTTCAGTATTTGTTTTTAATGAATAGATGTAAATTCCCGAATCTAATTTGTCTCTATAGAAGGGGATGGAGTTCGCACCAACTTTTGTAGTATACTTTTGCGTATAAACTACGTTTCCAATCAGGTCTTTTACTGAAAATAAAATTTCGAAAACAGCAGCTGCTTGAAATTTAATTTTAGTTGTAACGCTAAAAGGGTTGGGTGAGGCTGCAATTTCTTTAAGAGCAGTAACCGATTCTTGGGTACCGCCATTTTTTTTCTGCTGTTGTGCTACAACCGCTGAAGAAAGTGAAACCAATAAAAATAATAAGAGTAGTTTTTTTACCATAAGCTATTTAAAGTTTTATTTAATTATTCCCATTTATATTAAAAACCTAAGTCTCGTTCAATATTTTCCATTTCTATAATATCAAAGGCCTCGACGTGTGTAGGTACAACAATCATTTCATTGGGGAAGTCATCTGCCTCAATTTCATTTAAAATAATAACAAATGACATGCCATTATTTTTATGCTGTTTTACAATTGGCAAAAATAACAAGATATTTTCTTTATCTATCCCTTTTGACTTAGAAAAATCAAGAATGACATTCTCATTTTTAAATTTAGCATATTTTTTTGAGAAATTCGAAAAAAAATCAAGAATTGATAATTTTTCATTTGTAATAACAGTTGCTATATCTGTTTTTTCTATAATCATTTTTTTATTTGTTGAGCTAATAAATAGATAACAGCCATGCGAATTGCAACACCATTTTCTACTTGATTTAAGATAATGGACTGATCTGAATCAGCTACATCGCTTGTAATTTCTACACCTCTATTAATAGGTCCTGGATGCATTATTACAATTTTCTTGCCAAGACTATCTAGCAGTTGCTTATTTATGCCAAAAAGCTGTGTGTACTCTCTAATAGAAGGAAAATATTTAATATCCATTCGTTCATGCTGCACCCGTAAAACGTTAGCAACATCGCACCATTCCAACGCCTTTCTTAAATTGGTCTCAACTTCTACACCTAAACTTGTTATATGTTTTGGAATTAAAGTTGTGGGACCGCAAACTTTTACTTTTGCTCCTTGTAATTGTAAGGCAAAAATATTTGATAAGGCGACTCTTGAGTGTAAAATATCACCAATAATGACTATCTTCTTACCTTTAACTGTGCCTAATTTTTCTTTTATAGAATAACTATCTAATAAGGCTTGTGTAGGATGTTCATGTGCCCCATCACCAGCATTTATAATTCGAGCATCAACATGTTTAGATAAAAATACACCTGCACCAACATTGGGGTGTCTCATAACAACAATATCAACTTTCATGGAAAGAATGTTGTTTACTGTATCAATAAGAGTTTCTCCTTTTTTTACCGAAGATTGACTGGCAGAAAAGTTAATTATATCTGCAGAAAGCCTTTTCTCGGCAAGTTCAAAAGATAATTTAGTTCGTGTACTGTTTTCAAAAAACAAGTTGGCAATAGTAATATCTCGCAGCGAAGGAACTTTCTTAATAGGTCTATTAATTACTTCTTTAAAATGGTCTGCTGTTTCAAAAATTAGATTAATATCTTCATTTTTGAGATATTTGATTCCTAATAAATGCTCTGTGCTTAACGCTTTCATTTTAATTATTGCTTAATAAGTAAACGGCATCTTTTTTATCGTTTTCGAGCCAAGACACTTTAACTTTTTCTGAATTAATAACATCTACTTGTCTTCCTTTATAATTGGGTTGTATTGGTAAATGTCTACTAAATCTTCTATCTATTAATACTAACAATTCTATAGATTCTGGTCGTCCAAATGACTGTAGAGCCGTTAAGGCTGATCGTACACTTCTACCTGAAAACAAAACATCATCGATAATAACCACATTTTTGTCCTCAACAATAAAGTCAATAGTTGTATTACTGGCAGCCAAAGGTTCATCTCTACGTCTAAAATCATCACGATAAAAAGTAATATCTAGCTGTCCCAGTTTAATATTAGAGATGTTATAATCATTCTGTAAAATTTCTTTTAATCTCTTGGCAAGAAAAATACCCCTTGGTTGCAAACCAATTAATACTGTGTCCTTAAAATCGTTATGATTTTCAATGAGCTGACAAGCCAAGCGATGTAGGATGATGTGAATATCTTTTGCGTTAAGTAATGTCTTCTTTGCCATTAGAGCAGTGCGAGCCTTTGATTGTAGGACAAAAATACATTTTTTTTTAATAAATAAAACGGTTTATAACGTGTTAATTAATTTGTTAACAACATTTGGGCTGTACACCTGATAAAAAAAGAGTTTAGAGTAATTTTAAATTCATAAGAAAACCTGATTATATGCACGCATTTCAAAGTGATGATGATGAAATTCCATTATCAAAATTTGAATCAATGTTGAAAACAAATAGCGTATATTTTTTCGATTCAACTGAATTTGAAGAAATTATAATACACTATATGAATGTTGGTAAGATGTCATTGGCTAAAAAGGCTTTAGATTTAGGGTTGAGACAACATCCTGATTCTGTAGCTTTAAAACTGGCCTTTGTTGAGGTGCTCTTATATGAAGATAAAATTAATAAAGCAGAAGAGTTATTAATTGAATTGGAAGAAATTGAGCCTTTAAACGATCAAGTTTTTCTTCATAAAGCCAGTTTGTTGTCTAAAAAAGACAAGCATATAGATGCTATCTTGGCGTTGAATCAAGCACTTTTATATACCGAAGATGAAGCGGATGTTTATTCTATGATAGGCATGGAGTATTTGTATATGGAAGATTTTGATACAGCTCGATTAAATTTTGCCAAATGTTTGGAAGTAGAATTTGATGACTATTCAGCTTTATATAATGTAATTTATTGTTTTGATATGCTAGATCAGCATAAAGAAGCTATTGATTATTTATTAAATTATATAGAGAAAGATCCATATAGCGAAATCGCTTGGCATCAATTAGGTCGACAGTACTTTATGATGGATAATTTTTCAGAGGCTTTAAATGCATTTGATTATTCCATTTTAATTGATGAATATTTTATTGGAGCCTATCTAGAAAAAGCAAAAACACTTGAGGAATTAGGAAGGTTTGAAGAAGCTATAGCCAATTATCAATTGACGATTAGCTTAGATGATGGTACGTCATTTGCGTATCTTAGAATTGCCAATTGCTATGAGCAAATGGGGGTTACAAAACAAGCACTTAAATATTACAATATAACGGTAAAGGAAGATCCTTTGTTGGATAAAGGGTGGCTTGCTCTTACCAATTTATATGTTAAAAATAAGAATTATCAAAAGGCACTTTATTTTATCAATAAAGCCTTATTAATAGATGAAGATAATTCAATCTATTGGATGCGTTATGCTGAGATTAATCTAAAATTAAACTTTTACGAAGAGGCTACAAAAGGCTTTCAGAAATGTTTAGATTTGGAAGACTATACCTTGGATATTTTTATAGCCTTGGCGGATATATTGCAATTTATTGGCGATTTTGATGATGCTATTGCAGTGTTATTAAGGGCTAAAAAATTATATGAGGATTTTGCTGAGATTGAATATCGTTTGGCTGGATTACATATCTTAAATCAAAAAGAAAAAGAAGGCCTAGTATTACTTAAGGCCGCCTTAAAAATTGATTATGATTATCATCATATCATTAAAGAATTGTATCCTTCAGTTTATGATTTAGAAGCCGTTAGGGTTTTAATTGCATCTTCTTAACGCTCCGAATAATAAATAGTCCATTTTCCAATTACTTTTTTAGAGTTGTAACTATTTTGTAACCAAAGTAACTTTTCTGGTAATGGTTTTTTGTAGACTAACAATACCGTTGGGTTTTTAGTGATTTCGTGTAAACTATTAAACTCATTAGGGTTTTGCAGATTGATAAGGTGTTTTTTCCAATTTAAATCTTCTTCAAATTGCGTTTCTCTATTTAACGATTCATCGCCATCGTATAAAGAAATAATAGATTTATTCAAGCCAAATGCAATAGCGGATTTTCTTGTATTATAAACTAAAATAGCTCTGTTATTTAAATTGTTTTGAAGTATAAAATCAGTTATCGGTCTGGTACCATTTACTTTTAACTCATTTTTAGAAAATATAACAGAGCTACTTATTAAAAGTAATAAAGCAATTAACAAGGAAGTGAATATAGGTTTCGATTTTACTTCTACTACTTTAGAATTATAAATAACAATAATTAGTATTAAAATGACAGCACTAGCAATGGCTAAATAAAACGGAAAATCAATATCAAAATCAATAAATGGAGCAACGATAAACGCTAAGGTGATGAGACCCGAAAACCCCAATATAATTCCGTTTACAACTTTAACTTTTCCTATTTCAATTTTTGAAAATAAATGAGCTGTTAGAATAGCAATTAAACTATATAATGGCAGTATATATAAAATACGTTTTGAAGAGGATATTGAAAAGAATACCAACGGTATAAGCACTGCAATTAACAAGGCAAAATGCAATGTTTTAAATTTAAATAGGCTCTTTTGGTCTTTTAATAAATAGAGTAGAGCTAAAAACCAAGGTAATCCAACTACCGGAGCAAAAGCTAAGAAATACCAAAACGGTTCGGTTCTTCCAAAGGCATTTTTAGAGAACCGATCAGCCGTTTGTTTGCCTAAAAAATAATCTACAAAAGCTGGGTTTTGAATACCTAAATAGATAAACCATGAAGATGCAATGCCTAGAAATAAGGTCCATGCTAATATATGATGAAAAGAAAATTTTCGCTTTGCTTTTTCGGTACGATTATAAAATATAATAAAGAGAACAGGGACGATAAATATAACAGGGCCTTTCGTTAAAAAACCTAAGGCTAAACTTATGGTGAATACATACAACGATTTTAAAAATCCTGTTTTACGATAATTCACCCAACTGTAAATACTCAATAAAGCAAAAGTGGCTAAAAAAGCATCAGTAGTCAAGTTTCGAGAGGAAATTAAAACCAAGGGAAACGTAAAATAAATAATAGATGCCCATAAGGCCGTTTTTTTATTATTGAAAAGTAAAATGGTCAATTTATATACTAAAAGTATTTGTAACAAAACAGCCAACTGCAAAAAGAACCGTGCTCCAAAAGGATTAACACCAAATATTTCATAACCCAATGCCGTAATTTGATAGGTAAAAGGAGGTTTATGATAATGATGAACATCTAATAAATTAGGATGAACATAATCTCCTGTTGCATACATTGCTCTGCCAATTTCTGCATATCTAGCATCGCTACTTTCTAATACACCATACGAACCCACATTAATAAGAAGGGCAACAGCGGCAATGATTAAAAATATGTTAAAATTATAATTATTTTTCATCTAAATGTACTTTAATTATCTTTCTAAAAATGAATTACCCAATAAGGGTTTTTATTTATCTTGCTTTAACAGTAAAACGATATTTCTACTATAAATAACAAACCCAAATAATTGGCCAATAAACAATACAGGGTCTCTTCTGATAATGGCATAACTTAAAATCATTAAAGAACCTACTAAACTTAAAAGCCAAAACCCAAAAGGGAGTGTTGATTCTTTTTTACGCTCAGAATAGATCCATTGATATACAAATCGTAGGGTGAAAATAATTTGTCCTACGCTTCCCCATATTAATAAATTAAGAGGAATATCTTCATTTCTAAATAAACGTTCTATATCTATTTGATCATTATTAAATGAATAAACAGCAATTAAAAAAGGAAAAGCGAATAAAAAACCACGTAAAAAAATTGGTAATTTTTTCCAAGAACCTTGCAATTGCATATTTCTAATGTAAATAAAATAGGTTAAGGATTGTCCGAGCATAATTGCAAAATCATCTCGTAACCAGCCATAAATAAACAGTAAAAAAGAAGCAATTAAACTTAATTGCCAAAACAGTTCAGGCGTTAATACTTTTTTTACTTTTTCAGATTGAATCCATTGTAATAACAATCGAGCTGAAAATAAAATTTGAGCAGCAAAACCTATAATGTAAACGACGTACTTATATGAAAGCCAATCGCTCATGAACCGATTTTTGACTTTTCTATGGTATAATTAATATACCTTCTACGCATCCATCTATATCCGAAAGTATCACGAAGTGCTTTAAAAGATCGGTTAAAAATATTGAATTTAGATTGACCTGCAATACGCTCAAAATGCTGTACTTTAATTTGTTTTATTTTACCATCTTGTAGCAGTATTAATGCGGGTATAAAACGATGCATTCCTTTAAAAAACGGAATTCTTTTAGCAGATTCAGTATGGATTACTTTTAGGGGACAACCCGTATCTGTAATACCGTCATTAATTAAACCACGTCTAATACTATTGGCAATTAACGATTGTATTTTTTTATTTAAGGTATCTTTTCTTTTACCTCTAAATCCAATAACAGCTTGGTAATTATCAATGTCTTCTAACAAGATATCAAAATCGTATGGTGTGGTCTGAAGGTCAGCATCAATATAACCAATTAACTGGGTGTCAATATGATCTATACCAGCTTTAATTGCAGCACTTAGTCCGCAATTTTCTTTAAATTTAAGGAATTCAAAATCAGGGTTATCAGTACAAATTTCGACAATTTTATCGAAACTTTTATCTGTTGAACCATCATCAATAAAGAGAACTTTACTTTTGGTTTTACTTTTTGAAAAATAATCAGTAAACGTACTGAATATCCTATCTAAATTGTCAATTTCATTAAAAACGGGAATGATAATAGTCATTCTATACTCCATAGGCTTATTGGTTTAGATAGTGGACTGGTTTAAACCAGTTAGATTTTGCAAATGTACAAATATTTAAAAAATCAAATTACAGTACTTCTTAAAAAATAGCTCCAAACAATTTAACTATATTTGGGGCTAATTTTTATTGTTTATGCAAAGGAGTTTAAGAGAATATATCGCAATTACCTTCAAAGGAATTGCCATGGGGGCCGCGGATGTTGTACCGGGAGTATCCGGTGGTACAATTGCTTTTATATCTGGAATTTATGAAGAGTTATTGGATACTATTAGCAGTATCAATTTGAATGCATTAAAAATTTTAAAAAAGGAAGGAGTTAAAGCCGCATGGAAGGCGATAAACGGAAATTTTTTATTTGCACTTTTGTTGGGAATAGGAATTAGTATCCTTTCTTTAGCTAAACTCATAAAATATTTACTAATAAATGAACCGGTTCTATTATGGGCATTCTTTTTCGGATTGGTATTGGCAAGTGTGTTTTTTGTTGGAAAACAAATTAGGGAATGGAATATTTTAAAAGTGGTGGTTTTATTTTTAGGTACAGCTATCGGTTATTATATTACAATTTTGCCACCTGTTGCAGCTCATGACACCTCTACATGGTTTTTATTTATGTCAGGAGCCTTGGCTATTTGTGCGATGATATTACCTGGTATTTCGGGAGGCTTTATTCTTCTGTTACTCGGTGCTTATAAACCCGTAATAACGGCTATTGATGAACGAGACTTTAAAACGCTATTTACTGTTGCTGTAGGAGCTATAGTTGGTTTGTTAGCCTTTTCGAGAGTATTAAAATGGCTTTTTGATAAATATAGAAACGTTACCTTGGCGTTATTAACAGGATTTATTGCAGGTTCCTTAAATAAAATTTGGCCTTGGAAAGAAATTCTTTCATGGCGTACAAACTCTCATGGAGAGGAAGTTCCTTTTATGGAAGAAAGTATTTCACCATTTAATTATGGTGGAGATCCTGAGATTGTTTGGGCATGCTTGTTGGCAATTTTAGGTGTTTTAGTAATTTACGGATTAGAAAAATTTTCAAAAGTGAAAGTCGCATAATATGTCTAAAGAGCGTACCATTTCGGATAGGTTTTTCCTTTTTTTGAAAGGATTGGCGATGGGTGCGGCAAATAAAGTGCCAGGTGTTTCTGGCGGTATAGTAGCTTTTGTCGGTGGTTTTTATGAAGAGTTGATTTATTCATTACAAAAGGTTAATGGAAAAGCTTTTAAATTATTGTTAAACGGTCGTTTTAAAAGTTTTTATAAATATACCAATGCACAATTCTTAATCTTAATTTTTTCAGGTAGTATTTTTAGTTATTTTACGGTTTCTCAAGTTCTTGATTATTTTATAAAAAATTACGAGTTGTTCGTTTGGAGTTCTTTTTTTGGTATGATAATAGGCTCTATTTATTATATCAGTAAGCAATTCAAAGATTGGTCTACTAAAAATATAATGGGAATATTTTTCGGAATTTCAGTGGGCATTGCTATTAGCTTTATGAGCCCTGCAAAGGAAAACGACAATTTGTTTTTTGTATTTTTTTGTGGGATAATTGGTGTGACAGGAATGACTTTACCGGGATTATCAGGCTCATTTATTTTGATATTGTTAGGTAACTATGTATTGCTTTTAGTTGATTCCGTTAATATGTTATACAAAACCATTATTGATATTTTTCAAGGTGATTTTGAATTTTTAAAAGATGTAGTTAGAATACGATATTTAAAGATTGTAGGGGTTTTTGGAGCTGGTTCCGTCTTTGGTTTAGTATTTACCTCTCAAATTTTAGCTTATGTATTAAAACGTTGGCATCAATTAGTAACAGCTGTAATTATTGGATTTATTAGTGGTTCTTTGGGGATTGTTTGGCCATGGAAACGTGCGGTTTATAAATTAGATAATGATAGTTTTTTACTTGATTCTAAAGGGCAAAAAGTAATACAAAACTACAAACGATTTATTCCCGATTTTACAGAAACAGAAACATGGTTGGCCATTACTTTTATGTTATTAGGAATTGGAATTGTTTTATTAATTGATTTTTATGGAAAAAATGCTAAAAAAAAGAAAATTCGGATTGATAGGTAAAGACATTTCCTATTCTTTTTCGAGACATTATTTTACTAAAAAATTTAAGAAATTAAATTTAGTCAATCACGAATATGGTAATTTTGATTTTCAAAATATTATTGAGTTTTCAGAAATCAATTTGAAAGAAGTTTCAGGTTTTAATGTGACAATTCCCTACAAAGAAAAAATAATAGCTTTTTTAGATAAGATAGATACTGTTGCAGAGGAAATAGGAGCAGTGAATACTATCAAAATAACTAATGATCATAAATTGATCGGATTCAATACAGATTATTATGG
Organism: Aureibaculum luteum; assembly: GCF_003449015.1. Taxonomy (GTDB): domain Bacteria; phylum Bacteroidota; class Bacteroidia; order Flavobacteriales; family Flavobacteriaceae; genus Aureibaculum; species Aureibaculum luteum. Next base: position 114,647 of record NZ_QRGD01000009.1, read on the forward strand.
CTTTCAAGAATCTATAAAACCTTGGATACAATCGCATCATAAAAAAGCGTTGGTATTAGGTACTGGAGGTGCATCAAAAGCTATATTGTATGTGCTAAAAAAACTAAATATTGAATATACAGTAGTATCTCGTACGCCCATAGCTGGTCAGATTTCGTATGATCAAATCACAGAGGAAATAATGCGTAATTACACAGTGATTGTGAACAGTACTCCTTTAGGAACATTTCCTGATGTAGATAAATGTCCTAATATTCCTTATGAACACCTTAGCGATAAACATTTGTTGTTTGACCTAATTTACAATCCTGACAAAACTACTTTTTTAGCAAAAGGAGAGCAAAAAGGAGCCAAAATTGTAAATGGATCAAAAATGCTAGAATTACAAGCTGAAAAAGCTTGGGAGATTTGGAACTTATAGGCTCACTGTGCTTTACGCAACCAAACAAAAAATATTGTATCTAAATATATAAATAGGTTTGCATTTTGTCAATCCTATTACTATCTTTAAAAACTTTTAGTTTTAAAAGTGGAACCCTTAAACATTAAAATAATGTTAGACGATAAATCAAATAGTACAGAAGACGAAAAATCAACGGAAAAAGAAACCGAAGCAAATACAGAAAATGTAGAAAATTCGAAAAAAGATGCCGTTGTTGAATCAATTTCTGAAAAGGAAGTTGAAAAAACAGAAATCCCAATAGTTGTTGAAGAAAAAACGGAGTCGATAGAAGTTGACGATAAAAAGGTTGAAACTGAAGAAGTGAAATCTGAAGTTTTAGAAGAAGAAACAGTTTCAAATGAGGAAATAATAGTTTCTAAAACAACAAATGATAAGGCTGAGGAGGATGAAGTAGTAAGTTTTGATACATTAGATTTAGAGCAACTGGTTAAAGAACTTCAAAAACTATTAAAGACTGATAATATAACAAGCATCAAAACTGATGTTGATACCATAAAAAAGAATTTCAATAAGCAATTTGGTCAACTATTGGCAGAAAAGAAAGAAGCTTTTATAGCTGATGGAGGTAATGAGATTGATTTCTATTATAGTACGCCCATAAAATCTGCATACAATGATTTACTTTTTGAGTACAAAACAAAAAGAGAAGCGTTCTATGCCGAAAAGGCCAGTGAACAAAAAGACAATTTAACAAAACGATTGACTTTAATTGAAGATTTAAAAGAACTTATTGATAATGCGGAGCCATCTACCATGTATGCTCATTTTAAGGAACTTCAAGAAAAATGGCGTGGTGTAGGTAGAATTCCTAGTGCCCAATACAATGATACTTGGCGTACTTATGAACATCATGTTGAGCGGTTTTATGATTTATTACATTTAAGTAATGACTTAAGAGATCTTGATTTTAAGCATAATTTAGAAGAAAAACTAAAACTAGCCATAAGGTCAGAGGAATTAGCAGAAATGACTGATTTAAATGTTGCTTTTAAAGAATTACAGGTGTTGCATAGATTATGGAAAGAAGAAGTTGGACCGGTTGCTAGAGAACATCGTGAAGAAATTTGGGATCGTTTTAGCAATGCAACTAAGAAAATTCATGAGAAAAGACATGAACATCAAAAGGTATTAGAATCTAAGTATGAGGAGAATGTAGATAAGAAAAGAGAAGTTATTGAAAAAATTTCTAATTTAATAGAAGATAGTAGTAATACCTCTCATAAGTATTGGCAGCAAAAGATAAAAGAATTAGAAGAACTAAGACAGCAGTTTTTTAAAATTGGTAAGGTACCTCGAAATGTAAATGACAAAATCTGGAATGAATTTAAAGATTCTACGAGAAAATTTAATAAGCTTAAGAATGGCTATTATAAAAATATAAAGAACGAACAAAATAGTAACTTAGAAAAAAAGAATGCTTTAGTAGCAAAAGCAGAATCATTTAAGGAAAGTGAAGATTTTGATGCCACCACTGAAGTTATGAAGGAGATTCAAGCGGAATGGAAAACGATTGGACATGTACCAAGAAAATTTTCTGATAAAATCTGGAAACAATTTAAAGATGCTTGTAATCATTATTTTGACAGATTACACGGTAAACAAGACGAAGCAAATAAAGACCAAATTGAAGCTTTTAATAAGAAGAAAGAAATGCTTGATAATCTTAAAAGTCAAGCCGATGAAAATGAAGTAGTGAGCTTAGAGGTTATTAACTCTTATATAGAAGATTGGAATAAGTTAGAAAATTTACCACATAATATGCACCATATTGAAGTAAAATTTAATAAAACATTAAATTCACTTTATGGTAAGTTAGACTTAGATGAAAAAGAGATTGCCATGTTAAAGTTTAAGAATATGGTTAATAGTTATGTAGAAACAGACAATTATAGAAAGCTTGACAGTGAACAACTTTTTGTAAGAAAGAAAATTGATGAAGTTACTAGAGAAATTCAGCAATTAGAGAATAACATGGGCTTTTTCGCAAATACAAATGCTGACAATCCGCTTTTAAAAGGTGTTCAGAATAATATTGAAAATTATAATAATCAATTAGAAATCTGGAAGACCAAATTAAATTATATAACCAGTTTAGATTATTAATTGAACTTATTTAATTCTTTTTTTACATATTTTATTACGGTACTTATGTTAAGTGTATCGAGTAGTTGATTATTTATTTTCTGATTAGCAGATATTTGAGAGTTTATCAAATTTAATAACATGTTATCTTTTAGTTTTTGTCTGACAATTACTGTATCTGCTAGATTATTTTTATCGATTAAAAACTCTGAAAGAATGTAAGGGCGAACATTATTATAAATAAAGGCCTTATGTGATTTTGAAAAGGCATCAAAGGAGTCGTAACCTGCTTCATACCATCCTGTTAAAGCACCTCTTATGGTGTCACTGGATATGGTATTTAAATTGCCGCCTGATTTTAAGTTGATGTATGCAGAGTTCATTTTTGCATGATAGAATTCACTATCAAGGTAAATAGATAATGAGTCTAAATGAATCGCTTCTTTTGTAGTAACTTGAGTAAGATAATCGATACTGTGGTTTAAATGATTTTTCCACATTACCATGATGTATTTTTCAGTTTGTAAATCATTATAAACTGCCTTCAAAACCTTATTTACTTCTTGCTTTTCTTTTCTGTTTTCATTCCAGTTATTTAAATTAACAGCAATAAAAATACCTAATACCACGATCAAAATTTCACCTAAAACATAGGTTATTGTTTTAGGAAGTTTTTTACTTAAAAATCTTGACATATAGAATAGTATAATTATTGAATGGTAATAATGAATTTACTGTTTCGATTAATTATTCAAAGATATTACCATCTTATAATTACACTTCCCCAAGTAAATCCGCTACCAAAGGCAGCCAGTACCACTAAATCATTATCCTTAATTTTACCTTTTTCATGAGCTTCTGCTAAGGCGATAATAATAGATGCGGCAGTAGTATTTCCATATTCCATTATATTATTATAGACTTGATCATCGCTTAAGGCAAATTTTTTCTGAACAAACTGTGAAATCCGTAAATTAGCTTGATGAGGAATAAACATATCAATATCTTTTGCTGTCAGATTGTTAGCTGTTAAGCCTTCCATAATTACCTCACTAAAACGAACTACCGCATTTTTAAAAACGAAAGTGCCATCCATATATGGATAATAGGAAGTATCCTCTTCTGTAGAAGCTAAAATTTCGGGTATCCAATGCTTTATACTCGGTGATTTTACTATTAATTTATCTGCATATTTTCCTTGACTATGCAAATGCGAAGACAAAATACCTTTATTGTTATCTTCTGTTCTTGATAAAACACAAGCACCAGCACCGTCTCCAAATATTACAGAAACACCTCTACCGCGTGTACTTTTATCTAAGCCATTAGAATGGTATTCAGATCCAATTACCAATATGTTTTTATACATACCTGTTTTTATAAACTGATCAGCAGTAGAAAGAGCATATACAAACCCTGAACATTGATTTCTTATATCAATTGCTCCAATGGTAGGCATGTCTAGCATGTCCTGTATTTGAACTCCACAACCAGGAAAATAGTAATCAGGACTTAACGTAGCAAATACAATAAAATCAATATCATCTTTAGTTAAACCTGCACGTTCAATTGCAATTTTAGCAGCTTTAGCACCCATTTTTGCTGAGGTAAGGTCGCTGTCTTCAGGAATCCACCGTCTTCTTTTTATCCCCGTTCTTTCTTGAATCCATTCATCATTTGTGTCCATTAGTTTTGAAAGATCGTCATTGGTGACAATATTTTCAGGAACGTAAAAACCTAGTCCTGTAATTTTTGAATTGTACATGTTTATTGTTTTTAATACTATGCAAGATAAGTAATCTAATTGAATTTATATTTAAGTTAATTTAACTAACAAAAGTTAAATGTGGTTAATTAACAAATTTTTTAGATAGACTGCATCGTAATTTTATGACTTAATCTTAAAATCAAATCTTATGAAAAAATTATTACTTACCAGTTTTGTGCTGATCACTATGATTACTAATTCGAATGCTCAAGAGGAGTACGGAATTAAGGCTGGGTTTTTCAATTCAGAAAGAGCAACAAATAGTTCTTTTCAGAATAGTGGACTAAAAACGGATACAAATTTTAATGAAGGTATTTACTTTGGTGCCTTTGCTGAATTTAAGCTGTCTGAAAAATTCGGTTTGCGACCAGAAATTACTTATGTCTCTGTGAAAAATGATTTTGACCAATTGCGTGTTCCTTTACTGGGAACCTATAAAATTGGAAAAAAGTTTAAAGTTTTCTTAGGACCAGAGATTGGCTATCTATTAACCGATAATAAAAACTTTAATAATATCCATTTTGGAGCTACAATTGGTGTTGGTTATGAATTTATTAAAAATTTATCAATTGAAGCAAGGTATTATTATGCATTCACCGAATCTCTCAAAGAAAGTGATCAATACTCAAGTGGTTCTTCAGCAAAGTTTAATAGTTTTCAATTAGGGCTTGTGTACCGTTTTGGCAAATAAAATACTGAGTACTCTTAATACCGAGACATTAAAATGTGAAAATCTGCCATCTTGTCATTTTAATGATCTTGGTATTTTTTTTGACTATACCAAACTACTATTATAAAAATAATTTAAAACTTACATATTATGGCAAAAGGAAAAATTAATGTTTCAGTCGAAAACATATTTCCGTTAATTAAAAAATTCTTGTATTCTGATCATGAAATATTTTTACGAGAATTAATATCAAATGCTACAGATGCAACATTAAAACTTAAGCACCTTTCTACAATTGGTGAAACAAAAGTTGATTATGATAACCCACTAATTGAGGTTAAAATTGATAAAGAAGGTAAGAAATTACATATTATCGATCATGGAGTCGGTATGTCTAAAGAAGAGGTTGAAAAGTATATCAATCAGGTTGCATTTTCAGGTGCTGAAGAATTCTTAGAAAAATATAAAGATTCTGCCAAAGATTCAGGAATTATTGGACACTTTGGACTTGGATTTTATTCTGCTTTTATGGTAGCAGAAAAAGTAGAAATTATAACAAAATCACATGTAGAGGAAGAAGGTGCTATACATTGGGTTTGTGATGGTTCGCCTGAATTTACATTGACTAAATCTAAGAAAAAAGACATAGGAACAGAAATTATATTGCATATAGCTGATGATTCTACTGAATTTTTAGAAGAACACAGAATTAGTGAATTGTTGTTGAAATACAACAAGTTTATGCCTGTGTCAATTAAATTTGGTACAAAAGAAATAAATGACCCTACGTTTGAGCCTAAAACAATAAAGGATAAGGACGGTAAAGAAACTACCGAACCACATAAGCAAATTACGATAGATAATATTATCAATAACCCAAACCCTGCTTGGACGAAACAACCTGGGGATTTAAAAGATGAAGATTACAAATCTTTTTATAGAGAGTTGTATCCAATGCAATTTGAAGAACCATTATTCCACATTCATTTAAATGTAGATTATCCTTTTAATTTAACGGGTATTTTGTATTTCCCGAAGTTGACTACCAATTTAGATGTGCAAAAAGATAGAATTCAATTGTATCAAAATCAGGTATTTGTAACGGATAATGTGGAGGGTATTGTTCCAGAATTTTTACAAATGTTACGTGGTGTTATTGATTCTCCAGATATTCCATTAAATGTATCACGTAGTTATTTGCAAGCTGATGGTGCTGTAAAAAAGATTTCAAGCTATATCACTAAAAAAGTGGGTGATAAATTGCAATCATTATTTAAAAATGACCGAGAAGGCTTTGAGAAAAAATGGAACGACATTAAAATTGTCATAGAATATGGAATGCTTTCTGAGCCTAAATTCTTTGAGAAAGCTCAAAATTTCGCATTGTTTCCAACAGTAGATGATAAGTATTTTACTTTTGATGAGTTGGTTGAAAAAGTAAAACCAGCACAAACAGATAAAGATAAAAATATTGTATTGCTTTATGCTACTAATGTAGATGAGCAACACGGTTACATAGAAGAAGCAAAAGCAAAAGGTTACGAAGTACTGTTGTTAGACTCTCCTATAATTTCTCATTTAATTCAAAAAATTGAAGGTGAAAATTCTGAGTTGTCTGCAGAAAAACAACCTATAAAATTTGCGAGAGTAGATTCTGATTTTGTTGATAATTTGATTAAAAAAGACGAAGAACAAATTTCAAAATTATCGGATGAAGAGAAAACAAAATTAAAAGAGATTGTAGAAGGAATTGTGCCTAAGGATAAATATACAGTACAATTAGAAGCTTTAGATTCAAATGCCAATCCTTTTATAATTACTATACCTGAGTTTATACGTAGAATGAAGGAAATGAGCCAAACTGGTGGCGGTGGTATGATGGGAATGAGTAATTTTCCTGAAATGTATAATTTGGTGGTGAATACCAATAATGAGTTAATGCAGAAAATTATTAAATCTAAAGGTAAAAAAGAAGAATATGTGAATCAGGCCTTAGATTTGGCAAAATTATCTCAAAATTTATTGAAAGGTAAGGATTTAACAAGTTTTATCAAACGTAGTTTTGAGTTGATGAAGTAGTTCTTTTACCTTTTTAAATATCAAACCGCTTTCCTAATTCATAGGAAGGCGGTTTTTTTATGGGGTAACTATGTTAAATAATTAAAGAACCATAGTCTTGATTTTGTTAGCAGATGGTATTTAAGCATACAATCATGCAAATAGAATATAACTATCCTCACCCTAATAAACTATCTTTGCGTCACTTAATCATGGTAGGCAACTTGTTAAAATCAATTGAGTTATTTTTAAAAGGAGCTAGTTTTTACAGAGGTATTGTATTAACTATTGCTGTAACACTGCCAATCGCTATACTTTATTCTATTGGTCAGACTGCTATAATAGTTCCTATTGTTTTTGGAACATTTGTAAACGCACCTAGTGATATTCCAGGAAGTTTAAAGCGAAAAGTTAATGGTATTTTAATTAGTATTTCCTTAACCGCAATTGTTACCCTATTAATTCTATTTGCAAAACCCTATTTTTTAGTACTACTAATAGCTTTGGCAATTTTATCTTTTTTTAGTGCCATGATTGCTGTATATGGTTTTAGAGGGTCATTAATTGCATTTTCAGGTTTGTTAGCAATGGTGCTAGCCTTGGCGGTTAAGGATATAAGTGGCATTGATATTTTGTTACATGTAGGTTTATTAATTATAGGAGGCTTGTGGTACCTCATAATTTCGTTACTGTTAAGACGGATTTCTTCAAAAAAAGATCAAAAAAAGTTATTATCAGATACGCTAGAATTAACGGGAGAATATTTAAAATTACGAGGACGGCTATTAACGGAACGCGATTTGCATGATGATTTGTTTAAGAAAATATTAGAACTTCAAACTAAAATTAGCGAGAAACATGAAACGCTTCGCGAATCTCTTTTAATTACCAGAAGGAAAACAGGTCGTTCGCATTATGAAGAAAGAAGACTACTTATATTTATTTCTTTGATAGATATTTTGGAGTTGGCATTGGCAAACACGTTAGATTACGCTAAGATTGATGATTTATTTAATACTAAAAAAAATTATTTAGAGACCTTTAGTAATGTTAATGTTGTTATGGGTGAGCATTTAGTAATGTTGTCTAAAGCAATAATCAATAATAATAAAATACCTACAAAAAACGAATTACTAAACGTTTTTGCAAATGCACATAAAGAGATTGATAATTATGTTGCAGAAGTAGGTTTGCCTGAGGCTAGGGAAGGAGCCTTAACACTTCGTAATATTTACACATATCAACAACAGTTGCTATATCAAATAAGGGCTATAAGACGCGTGATGGCAAATGTAGAAAACGCGTCTAAATTATCGATAAAAAAACAAGAAGAAAGCCAGTTTATTACACTTCAAGAATATCGATTCTCTATCATTTTAGAGCATTTGAGTTTTAAATCTACCATATTCAGACATGCCTTAAGGTTAAGTGTAGCTGTAGTTGCTGCTTATTTATTGGGAAGTTTATTAGATATAAAAAATGCTTATTGGATAATTCTGACGCTAATTGTTATTATGCGACCTAATTATGGATTGACCAAAGAGCGTTCTTTAAATAGAATTATAGGAACTATTATTGGGGCGGCTGTTGCAGCTTTAATTATTTTCACTACACAAAATATAATAGTCTATGGGGTGTTGGCAGTTTTATCATTAACATTTGCGTTCTCTTTAATTCAACAAAGTTATAAGGTTGGAGCGGCCTTTATTACACTCCATGTTATTTTTGTTTATGCTTTATTACAGCCCAATGCATTTGAAGTAATTGGTTACCGAGTTTTAGATACTTTAATTGGGGCAATTCTGGCAGTTATTGCTAATTATGTACTTTGGCCACTTTGGGAATTCAAGAACTTAGATCACGATATTTTAGCTGTTTTAAAAGCAAACAATAATTATTTATTAGCAACTCAAAAGCTATATAACAAAAAAAACGGACTGAATACACATTATAAAATGCCTAGAAAAGAAGCTTTTTTAGCCATGAGTGAATTAAATGCCGCATTTCAGCGTGTAACACAAGATCCGAAATCTAAGCAGAAAGAATATCAACTTATTTATGATATAGTTACTTTAAATCATACTATTATATCAGCTATTGCATCTTTGGGTAGTTTTATTCAAAAGCATAAAGTTTCCTCTTTAAATGAACAATTTGATATTTTTATTATTCATATAAGTAATAATTTAAAAGAGGCTCGAAATATTTTAGATAAGAATAAAAAACTAAAAATTAATCAAGACGATAATATTGAAAATGCAAAAGAAGAATTGTTAGATAATTATACAAATCTAGCAAATGAAAGAGATCAAGAAATAAAATCAGGTCAACTTGATGTAAAGGAAGAAATGCTCATTAATCTGCAAGAAGCACATTTATTATATAATCAGCTAATTTGGTTGAGAAACTTGACTGATAATCTTAAAAAAGCAACTTATAAGTACAAGAAATTGGTAAGCTCAACTTAGATGTTAAGGCGTTTGTTAAAGTAATTTTTAAGTACAATAATTTGTATTAAGAATAATATAGAAACGATTATGGTAGCATATAAAGTAGTGTTTGAGAAATGCATATTAGGCAGGAAATTTAAGCTAAAATCGAATTCAAAATAGTTCAACCATTTAGATTGGGTAAGGTTTTCGTAACGAGCTATATACACTAAAGCACTTACGGTTAAAAAACTAATTAACAACCATACTTTTTTAGATATCAGAGGTTTATATTCGAATGCTTTTTGTAGATCTAATTGCTCAACTTGAGCCATAATAGAATTTGTAAATTGCATGGAAGTCGTGGTTAAAGCATCATCTTGCATTAACTTATCAACCAACGTTTCTATATTTTTATTTTCTTCTGTACGCATAATGCTCTATGGTTTCCGGTGATAGCCTTTCTTTTAATACACTTGTCAATTTTTTTCTACTTCTGAATAGTTTTACTTTAATATTATTAGATTTTAGGTGAACAATTTTAGCTATTTCATCTATGGTTAAATCTTCAAAATAATATAAAGTTAATAAAAAACTGTCTTCACTTGGTAGTAATTGCATACAATTTTGAATTGCCAATTTTTTTTCTTCTCGTTCCATTGTATCCAAGACATTGTCTAAACTTTTAATTTGATGTTCAGTATACTCATTAATAGTAATTGTTTTCTGCTTGCGTTTTGTCTTTTTTAAATTATCTAAGCAAGTATGATACGCAATGCTATAGATCCATGTTGAAAATTTTGATTCTCCTTTAAATTTATGCAATGATTTATAAGCTTTTATAAACGTATCTTGACTAACCTCTTCTGCATCCTCCTTGTTTTTGACCATTCTTAGTACCAATGTGTATACAAAATTCTTGTAACGATTCACCAAAACAGCATATTTTTGGGTATCGCCATCAAGTATTTTTAGAATACATTCTTGGTCGGTTATTTCGGTCATATATACATATGACTTCAAAAAAGTAGTTTTGGTTACAATATTTGGGAAAAAATATGTAGAAAAATCTGTAACCAAAATAAAGAAAGCTTCGTCATAAGTAACATAACACAATAAAATTAATCAATTTAAATTAAATAATTATGGGATCAGAAGTAATCATATTACCGGCAATTTTTGGAGGTATATTCGGAATTTTCTATTTGTATTTTACGACAAGAAATAAAGAACGAATGGCATTAATTGAAAAAGGAGCAGATGCAAAAATATTTACACGAGAAAGACAGCGTGCGGCTCCGGTTTGGAAAGTTATTATATTAAATTTAGCCTTATTGTTAATGGGAATTGGTGCAGGTATTGTAATTGGTGGAATTTTATATTCAAATTTTAATGTTAAAGGTGATGTTGCCATGCCAGGCTCAATTTTCTTAATGGCGGGTACTGGTTTATTGATAGGGTTTTTCTTAACCAAGAACCTAGATAAGGAATAATAAAGTAAAGTTTAGAGCATAAAAAAGCCGCTTAGTGTTTACTAAGCGGCTTTTTTATTTTATTATTCAATCGAGAAATCAAAGTAAGTGTCAGGGTAAGGTTCTTTTGCTAATGTAAAATGCCACCATTCTTTTTCATGTGGTTTAAAACCATATTTTACCATTCTACGTTGCAACATTAATCGAATAGAACGCTGGTTTTTGGTTACGTTTTTAAAATTAACATGAGATTTTTTATCAAATAAATCAAAGTCGCTACCCAAATCTAATATATGTCCCGTTTTTAAAGATACAATAGTTAAATCTACCGTACTTCCTCTACTATGACCAGATTTAGCAGCGATATATTCCTCTTTAAATAAATCTTTTTTATCTATGTTAGGATAATATTGATGTTTCATTTTAGTATCAGTAGTGTCTTGTGCCCATTTTACAAATTGATTAACAGCACGTTGAGGTCTGTATGCATCAAATACTAAAAGGCCAAAACCTAATTTTTCAAAGTCCTGTTGTACTTTCTTTAAAGCTTGAGCAGCCTCTTTGGTTAAAATACACTTGGGCTTGTTGTAACCATCTATAGGTTTTCCAATAAAGTTGTTTTCAGAATAATATCGTAAATCAGTTCTTAATTTAGGAATTACTTCTTTAGCATAAACAAAACCTTTTGGCAAGGTTCCAGAATTTTCTTGAGCTTTAACTTGATTTGAGATACTAACTAGTAATATCACTGTTAAAAGTTTTATGAAATATGAAATTTTCATTAATTTAATCTTTTGGGTTAAGTGTTTAACGCTAAAGTATTCAATATATTTTACAGAATAGTACAATGACGCTACTGTGGTTATCCTATTGCTTTTGTTATTTAAGGATTAATAGTATAAAATAAGCTTAAAATGTACCTTTGATAGGAATATTTATATTATCTAAATGAATAGAATAACAATAAGCTAGAACTTAATTTCTATGTTTATTAATTACTATATTTAACAAAATTTCAAAATTATAGAATGAATCATAAATTAATGTCAAAGAAAAAACCAAGCTTTCCTATTTCGGAGAAGCTTTCTGCTTATTTGACTAGGCATGGTAGAAATATAAAGATTCCTATTTTTTATGATGATTTATTGCGTTTTCAAGGAGCCATAGAAATTTTTGATGAAGAGGGGAATGATACCTTATGGGTTAGTGTTTTTTTTGCAGAGCACGAGCGTAATGAGATTGAATTCAGTTTAAAGCAAATTTATACTATTTTAAATGCAGATGGTAGTGATACCTTGATTCCTTATTTAAATATTGATAGTATAGATTTTTGCACTTTTGGTAACTCAAAACCATTTAGGATAAAGGTGAGAAATATTTTAAATGATATCTACACTTATTTTTATGTTAAGAGTGCGGATGCATCTCGTATTTATGGATTGGAATTAGAGCATTTACTGTCACCAAACTACATTTATTTCTTAGTTTATAAGGATACCTTAATTGAAGAGCATATTTCTGGCATACCAGGCGATACTTTTATTGAAAATCATCTAGATCAGTGTTCAGAACAGGATAAAAGGACAATTGCTAAAGAGTTTGTAAAGTTTAATGAACGTTGTTTTGTGCGTTTGTTGGGTGACATGCGTTCTTATAATTATGTAATGGTACTTACTCATGATTTTGATAGAATACTCTATAGAATCAGGGCAATCGATTTTGATCAACAAAGTTTTGAAGGGAATCCAAAGGTGTATAAACCTCAGTTTTTAAAAGAAAATAATAAATTGGTAGAAATGACTTTAGACTTACTTCGTCAAGAATCTATTGACCAATATAAATTAGAAGAACGTTCGCTATTAGCAAAAAGAGCGGCCAGTGAGGACACCCGGTTAAGCCAAGTGTTAGATTGTATGTGCAAAGATGTAATATCAACGCCTGAGAAAGTTACGGAACTTAAAGAAGGTTTATTAGAACTTACTGGTGATGTTGAATTTAAGAAAGCAAATAATATGGGAGACATATTAAAAAGTGCTTTAGGCTTTGTTGGTCGAAATTATGAAAACTTAAATCCTCATATTATTAGAAACAATCAAGTAGATAATGTTTAGTAAATGTAAAATTTGTTTAAAATATATTAAGCAAAAATATCATTTAACAATTCTGCCAATCTAATTCCTGCTTTTTGAAGTTGCTGTCTTACGGTTTTAAAGTGATCATAATTATATTGGTAACGTAAATTTTCACCAACTTCAACAGAAGCATATATTTTTTTAGTAAGATTATGTGATTCATTTACCCAATCAATTACAGAACCTGCTTGAATGGTTTTTAATTGTACTTTGGATAAGTCTTGTTCGTTGTCTGCCAATTCTAAGTAACTCATTCCCCATTCATTAATCATATCACTATCCCAAACGCGGTGTAAATTTGTGCCTTTACCAAACCATTGTACTTGTACTGTATTTCCACCTTTATCTTCAGCTCTACCAACATGCATAGGTTGGTGTAAGTCGCCCACTAAATGCACTAACAATTTTAAATAAAAAACTTTGTCTTCTTTAGAGCTGTTATCGTCTTTTAAAACTTCAACACATTTATTAATACCTGTAACCACATCACCTTGTGGATTTTTTTCTGATGTTTCATAAGTTTTGTCAAAAGGCATATTCACATAATGCCATGTGTAAAACTTATTATACTTTTTATCAGATTTTATCTCATCGCCATAGGTCGATACAAATGCTAGACTTTGACCATCTAATAACTTATCAATCTTTTTACGCACGCTTTTCTTTAAATGATTTTCTGCGATTTTCCCTGTAGTTCTGTGTCCAGTTGGTCCCCACTCTATAGAAGTAGCAAAGATTGAGCTTGAAATAAATAGTGCAGATATAAAAAGTGAAATTTTTGAGATCATAAGTAATATATTTCTACAAAAGTAAGAAATAAATTGGTGATACTATTTGTAAATATCAAAAATAATGTTATATCTTAGCGATATCAAAATAATATCATTCTAAATCAAATAATATGAAAGAAGAAAAAATTATAAAAGTACCCAATGGTTATTTTATGCTGTTTTTAAGCCTCGTTTTAATATGCGGAGGTATTTACGGGTTTGTTGCTTTTGATATGGTTTTTGTGGTCGCTGTTGTAATAGGAATATTTCTGCTACCTGGCTTTTTCTTAGTGAACCCTAACACCTCAAAAGTATTGTTGCTTTTCGGTAAATACGTAGGTACTGTAAAGGATAATGGATTTTTTTGGGCAAATCCTTTTTACACCAAAAGAAGAATTTCTTTAAGAGCAAGTAACTTTGATAGTGAACGCGTAAAGGTAAATGACAAATTAGGTAACCCGATAATGATAAGTACCATTTTGGTTTGGCGTGTACAAGACACTTTTAAAGCGGCTTTTGATGTTGATAATTTTGAAAACTTTGTTAGAGTACAAAGTGATGCAGCAGTAAGGAAATTAGCAAGTTTATATCCTTACGACAATTTTGCAGATGAAGGTTTAGATGAAGATATTACGTTAAGAGCAAGTGTAAATGAGGTAAGCGAAGCTTTAGAAAAGGAGTTGTCAGAGCGTTTGGCAATGGCAGGTATTGAGGTGTTAGAAGCCAGAATAGGCTACTTGGCATACGCACAAGAAATTGCAAATGCGATGCTGAAGCGTCAACAAGCCACTGCCATTGTAGCGGCAAGACATAAAATTGTTGAAGGTGCAGTGAGTATGGTAGAAATGGCTTTAGAAGAACTAAGTAAAAAAAATATAATAGATCTTGATGAAGATAGAAAGGCAGCTATGGTTAGTAATTTGATGGTCATACTTTGTTCCGATAAGGATGCAACACCCGTTGTAAATGCAGGAACACTAACTTAAAATTTATAGGGTATGTCAGGATATATATTTGGCAAAAAGAAAACAAAACTTATAATCACCTTGGTTATTTTGTCCTTAATCTTAATAATTATTGGGTTTTTATTTAATTAAATATTTAATATGAAAGAATACAAAGTAATTAATTGGAAACAAGGATTAACAGGTAATAATAAAAGACTTGAAGATACTTTAAATCAACATGCTCAATCTGGTTGGAGAGTTTGTCATTTAGCAGAACATACAGCTCGTATTGTTTTTGAAAGAGATAAAAACAGGTAATTAGATAAATTTTAAAATTTTAAAAATGAAAATCTTCAAAGAACAACAGCGGTTTAGTCAATGGTGGATTTATATTATTATTGCTGCATCACTATTGTTCATGGTAATTCCCGTATTGGTAAATTCTAATGATATTAGTAATGATATAGCGGCTAAAACTTCCTTGATAATTTCAATTTTATTGATAGCTGGTGCCGTTATTCTTATTCGTATGATGACTTTACATACTAGGATAGATGATAAAGGAATACATTATCGTTTTACTCCTTTTCAAGGAAAGAAATATTTAATAGTTTGGAATGATATTAGCAATGTGTATGTACGAAAATACAATGCCATAACTGAATATGGAGGATGGGGATTCAGAGGTTATATCTTTAAATCTGGTGGAAAAGCTTTTAATGTTATGGGAAATAGAGGTATTCAAATTGTGTTAAAAAACGGAAAGAAAATGCTAATTGGAACTCAGAAGGAAGTTGAAGCAGAACGTATACTTGATGTTTATAAATCAAAAATTATAAAACCTACAGCATGAAAATAAAATTGGTATTTATTGCTTTTTTTGTAGTTCTTTTTAGTTTTAGTCAAGAAAACAATTTTATAGAAACAGAGCTCAATATTCCATCCGAAAAAGTGACTGCTAACGGTACATTATTGTCACCTAAAATTAACATTGTTCCGTTGGTAATTATTATTCCTGGTTCAGGGACGGTAGATAGAAATGGCGGTCAAGGAAATTACTTAAAGCAATTAGCAGAGGGTCTTTCGGAAAATAATATAGCTACCTATCGTTATGATAAAAGCAGTATTGCTTTATCAAAAATAGAAGGACTTAAAGAAGAAGATATTTCATTTGATGATTTTATTAATGATGCCATTGCTGTGATAAATTATTTTAAGGATCTACCTCAGTTTTCTAGTATTACAATTGCTGGTCACTCGCAAGGCAGTTTAGTGGGGATGGTTGCTGGCCAATTACGTGTTGATGGTTTTATTTCGTTGGCAGGAGCAGGAAGAACAATTGACAAAATACTAATAGAACAGGTTTCTGCTCAATCTCCTCTATTTAAAGGGGATATGGAAAAGACCTTTGGAATTATTGAATCTGGGAAAATTGATGAGGATTTTAATCCGTTATTGGTTTCTGTTTTTAGAAAATCATTGCAACCCTTTTGGGGATCTTGGATGAAGTATAATCCGCAAGAGGAAATTAAAAAATTAAACATTCCCGTTTTAATTGTTAATGGTACTAAGGATATTCAGGTGCCAGTTGCAGATGCTGAATTATTACATAAAGCAGATGATAACTCTCAATTACTTATAATTGAAAATATGAATCATGTTTTTAAAATAGTAGAAAGTGAAGATAGAATGGAAAATATAAGCACGTATACCAAAGCCGATGTACCAATTAGTAAAAAATTAGTCGAAGGAATTTCAAAATTTATCAATCAATAAAAATTGATAAAGAAGTAGTTTAGTATTATGTCAAAAAAGAAAGCATTTGCATTGCGGATAAATGAAGAGACTTTCAAAGCTATTGAAAAATGGGCTGCGGATGAATTTCGTAGTACCAATGGTCAAATAGAGTGGATGCTGCAACAAACGCTGAAAAAGGCTAAACGAGAGCCTAAAAAGAAAGATTAAATCTATTTATTATTTATAAAAATTGTTTCCAAAGGCTACAAAGTAACTTCATTCCATTATATATTTCTATAAATCAACACTCAATATTGTATAGATTTCGGTTAAGTTTTTTAATTAAAAGTATATCTTAAATAATAAACATTATGTATATATTTGAAACAATAAAACTACCCCATGAAAAAAATAATACTCTTCAGTCTAATTATTCTCATTTCTCATTTCTCATTTTCTCAATCTAAATCACCTAATGAATTTTTGGGTTACGAACTCGGAGATCGTTTTACTAGGCATCATCAAGTAGTAGATTATTTTAAGCATATTGCGACCGAAAATGAAAATGTTGAACTTATGAAGTACGGCGAAACATATGAAAATCGCTCACTACAGTTGGCATTTATTACAGCACCTAAGAATTTTTCTAAATTAGAAAGTATCAGAACCAATCATTTAAAATCAATTGGTCTTTTAGAAGGCGAAGCTGCGAAAGACATTTCGATTGTTTGGTTAAGTTATAACGTCCATGGAAACGAATCTGTAAGCACAGAGGCTGCCATGAAAACCTTATATGCTTTAGTAGATCCCAATAATACAGAAACAAAAAAATGGTTAGAAAATACCATTGTAATTATAGATCCATGTATCAATCCTGATGGTCGTGAGCGATATGTAAATTGGTATAATCAATATCAAAACAAACCCTATAATACAAATCCAGATTCAAAAGAGCATCATGAACCTTGGCCCGGAGGAAGAGCAAATCATTATTTATTTGATTTAAATAGAGATTGGGCATGGTCATCACAAGTAGAAACGCAATCGCGTCTTAAAGAATATAATAAATGGATGCCTCATGTTCATGTAGACTTTCATGAACAAGGCGTTAACAATCCTTATTATTTTGCTCCTGCAGCAGAACCGTACCATGAGGTAATAACCGATTTTCAACGAGAATTTCAAGTAGCAATTGGAACGAATCACGCTAAGTATTTCGATAAAAATGGCTGGTTGTATTTTACAAAAGAGGTATTTGATTTGTTATATCCTAGCTATGGCGATACTTATCCGTTGTACAATGGAGCTATTGGTATGACCTATGAACAAGGTGGAAGTGGAAGAGCAGGATTGGGAATTACAACTGCAGATGATGACGTTTTAACGTTAAAAGATAGAATCGCACATCACTACACTACAGGAATATCGACAATAGAAATGGCTTCTTTAAATGCGGATAAATTACAAGAAGAATTTATTACCTATTTTAAGAATGCTAGAAGTAATCCAAAAGGTAAATACAAAAGTTATGTAGTTAGTGGTAATAATGGTAAGGATAAAATTAATAGTTTAAAAGAATTATTAGATCGTCATCAAATAAAATATGGTTTGTCTAAGGCTTCAAATTCGGTTAAGGCATATGATTATCAAAGTAACAAAACGAGATCTGTAAAAATTAGTTCAAGAGATATTGTAATAAACACAAATCAGCCAAAATCTAATTTTATAAATGCGTTGTTTGAGCCTCAAACCAAAATAGTAGATTCTTTAACTTATGATATTACGGCGTGGGCATTACCATATAGTAGAGGATTGGAGACTTATGCTTTAAGTAGTCCGCTGGTTTCGGAATCTGTTTCTGAAGATGTAAAAGGAGCACCTCCAGTTGGAGTAGAAAAGCCTTATGCTTATTTGGCAAAATGGAATAGTACATCAGATGTTTCGTTTTTGTCATACTTATTACAACATAAAGTGAAAGTTAGGTTTTCTCAATTGGCTTTTTCAGTTGAAGGCAAAAAATATGATGCAGGAACTTTAATAATTACCCGTAGAGGTAATGAAAAATTAGGTGAAAAGTTCGATGAAATTGTTAGTGAAGCTACTCAGAAATTTGATAGAGTAGTAACAGGTGTTGCAACAGGTTTGGTTTCTGAAGGTAAAGATTTTGGGTCTAGTTCTGTAAGTTATTTAAAAGCTCCTAAAATAGCAGTTCTTTCTGGCGATGGTGTTTCGTCATTAGGTTTTGGAGAAGTTTGGCACTTTTTTGAACAACAAATTAAATATCCAATAACGGTTTTAGATACCGACTATTTTGGGCGAATAAATTTAGATAAGTATGATGTTCTCGTTTTACCTAGTGGTTCATATGGTAGTATTTTAAAGAAGGAGAAATTGAGTGAGCTTAAAAAATGGGTTCAAAGTGGAGGGCGAATAGTAGCCATTGATAGAGCTCTAAATACCTTTGCAGATAGTGACGATTTTGATTTGGCTACATTTAAAGATGAAGATGATAAAAAA
Organism: Aureibaculum luteum; assembly: GCF_003449015.1. Lineage (GTDB taxonomy): Bacteria > Bacteroidota > Bacteroidia > Flavobacteriales > Flavobacteriaceae > Aureibaculum > Aureibaculum luteum. Next base: position 133,692 of record NZ_QRGD01000009.1, read on the forward strand.
GAAAATGAGAAAGAGGATAAAGAATGGAAAGAAAAATTAATTTTAGAGGATTATGATAATTTAGAAAGACAGTCTTTATCTAATATCATTACTGGAAGTATTTTTAAAGCATCAATGGATAATACCCACCCACTTGGTTTTGGTTACCAAAAGAGCTATCATACATTACGTTTAAATAGCAATCATTACACTTATTTAAAAGATGGAGGTAATGTGAGTGTTATAAAAAGCAAGAATGATTTAGTGAGTGGTTTTGCAGGAGTTAATGCCCTTAAAAACATTGACGAATCATTGGTTTTTGGTGTAGAAGATATGGGAAGAGGAGCTGTAATTTATTTGGCCGATAATCCACTATTTAGAAGTTTCTGGGAAAACGGAAAGTTGGTGTTTTGTAATGCCATTTTTATGGTAGGACAATAAGCTAATTCTGATATTTAGAGCATAATTCAATGCTGCTAAGAACCTCTTGATTTTGAATAAAGAATACTAAAAATAAATAATACAAATAGCGAATAACAAACATTATGGATACATCCCCGTTTATAACCAATGACACTATTGTTTTTGGACTACTAATGGTAGCATTAGGTTTTATTTTTTATACGTCTTCAAAAAAACAAGGTTTTTGGTCTAAATTCTATGGTATTGTCCCTGCATTATTTGTAGCGTATATGTTACCAGCGGTATTTACAACTACAGGTTTAATTGCTCCAGAATGGCAAACGGTTTCTGACAGCGGTGAAGTCACAGAACATAGTACCAGTTTGTATTATATGTCTAGTCGTTACTTATTGCCGGCTGCTTTAGTTTTAATGACTTTGAGTATTGATTTAAAGGCCGTTTTTAACCTAGGTTGGAAAGCCTTAGTCATGTTTTTTACCGGTACCGTTGGGATCATTATTGGTGGACCAATAGCCATCTTAATAATTTCATTTTTTTCACCAGAAACTGTTGGTGGTGCAGGCCCTGATGCCGTATGGAGAGGTTTAGCGACCTTGGCTGGTAGTTGGATTGGTGGTGGAGCCAATCAAACTGCAATGTTAGAAATATACGGTTTTAACCAGAAGTTGTATGGAGGAATGGTGTTTGTTGATATTGTTGTCGCTAATGTTTGGATGGCCATTGTGCTTATTGGTATTGGTAAATCAAAACGTATAGATAAATGGTTAAAAGCAGATACTTCGGCAATAGAAAGCTTGAAGGAGAAAGTTTCCAACTATTCAGCAGAAATAGAAAGAAACCCGAGTTTAAATGATTTGATGATAATGGCAGCCATTGCTTTTGGTACAGTGAGTTTTGCTCATTTTGGTGCCGGTTATTTGGCCGATTTTTTCTCAAATGTTGTTACAGGAATTGAAAATCCAACAACAAAGAATGTCTTTACTTTTTTAGATTCAGAATTTTTCTGGATGATTAGTTTATCAACCATAATTGCAATACTATTATCTTTTACAAAAGCAAAAAATTATGAAGGAGCTGGGGCAAGTAAATTTGGTAGTGTGTTTATTTATATTCTAGTAGCATCCATTGGTATGAAAATGGACTTAACTCAAATATTTGAAAATTTAGGTTTGTTAGCTATTGGATTTGTTTGGATGACAATACATGCGGCACTTTTAATATTGGTTGCCAAGTTAATTAGAGCTCCTTATTTCTTTTTGGCTGTAGGTAGTCAAGCCAATGTTGGCGGTGCAGCGTCGGCACCAATAGTGGCTGCTGCTTTTCACCCTTCATTAGCAACCGTTGGAGTTTTGTTAGCGGTATTTGGTTATGCGGTGGGTACGGTTGGTGCTATTGCGTGTACCATCTTAATGCAAATTGTTGCTCAGTAAAAAGTTGCTAAAGTTGAGACTGATTAAATTAGAAAAGAGGATACCTATATTATGACTCTAACTTTTTTTTTTGACAGAATTCTGAATACTTTGTGCGTAATACCTTCAAACATTAAGTAAAGACCACTATATTTGCATCCGAAAATTTTAGCTTAATTCAATGAAAAATACAATTGTTATTGCCTTAGTTACCTTGTTATTTGTAGCGTGTGGAAAGAAATCTGAAAACACGATGATTGTACAAGGTAAGATCAAAGATATGAAAAAGGGTACCTTATATCTTCAAAAACAAAATGATTCAATATTTGTTGTTGTTGATTCAATAGCACTTGATGGTACAGATACATTTACGCTTACCTGTGATGTTGAAAGTCCTCAAATGTATTTTCTATCCTTGGATAAATCGCCAAGTAAAGAAATAGCATTCTTTGGTGAAAAAGGTACCATAACAATCAATACTAAATTAGATAAATTTAATTTTGCTGCTGAGGTTAATGGCTTAAGCAATCAAAAACTGCTGAATGAATACAATGAAATTAAAAATAAGTACAGCGGAAAGCGATTGGATTTATTAAAGGCTGATTTTGAAGCGAAAAGAGATAATGATACGGTGAGAATAGACTCTGTATCAAATGCTATTGATAGGTTATTAAAAAGCAGATATAGATACGCTATAAATTTCGCAATAAACAATAGTGATAAAGAAGTGGCTCCATTTGTTGCATTAACTGAATTTAGTGATGCAAATATTGTTTGGATAGATAGCGTTAATAACAGTCTAACTCCAGAAATTAAAGACTCTAAGTATGGTAAAATACTTAGCGACTTTATAAAGGAAAGAAAGAAAAGTAATTAGAAACCACCACGTATTTTTTTGGTATCGAAAGTATAAATTCACTCCTCTTTTTAAAGGAAGAGAATTGAACTATTATATCAGTGGAGAGATAGTCTAAAACCTATTATCCCCATCTAATAAGTCACCAATACCACCTAAGATACTACCTTCTCCTTTGCTTTTACCACCAGATCTTGGTACAGATGCAATAATTCTACCAGCTAATCTGCTGAAAGGTAAAGATTGCACGTAAACAGTTCCAGGACCTGTTAGGGTTGCAAAAAACAAGCCTTCACCACCAAAAACGGTGTTTTTAATACCTCCAATAAATTCAATATCATAATTAACGTTTTGGGTAAAGCCAACGAGACAACCCGTATCTACTTTTAATTTTTCTCCTGCACGCAATTCTTTTTTAGAAACCGTTCCACCCGCATGCATAAATGCCATACCATCACCTTCTAATTTTTGCATAATAAATCCTTCACCACCAAATAAGCCTCTTCCTAGTTTTTTAGAAAATTCTATCCCTACAGAAACACCCTTGGCTGCACATAAAAAGGCATCTTTTTGACAAATGAATTTTCCATTAAAATTAGTTAGATCAAGTGGAATAATTTTACCCGGATAAGGAGAAGCGAAAGAAACTTTCTTTTTGCCTTGTTCAGCATTCATAAAAACGGTCATAAACAAACTCTCTCCAGTAAGCAGTCGTTTTCCTGCAGAAAATAATTTACCCAAAACACCTTCTGTTTGTCCAGAACCATCACCAAAAATAGTATCCATTTTAATACCGTTATCCATCATCATAAAACTTCCGGCTTCGGCAACTACAGCTTCTTGTGGGTCTAGTTCTATTTCTACATATTGCATTTCTTCTCCGTAAATGGTATAATCTATTTCGTGTGATGTCATTGTGCTTAGGTTTAAATTAATGTTATTACAATTACAATAATCTTTCGTAATTGTATGTATAGGTTGTGTTTTAGGTGAAATTGTTACAGTGAGTTAGGAAATTATTTGAAGTTGATTCATAAAACACCTCGTCTTTATACTTTGGCTCTCGCATGCATAAATATGTTCCTTCTTAATAAGGAGAAGAATTAATACTAATTGATTACGGAGAGAGAAGGATAGAAATCTATCTCCCCTTTCTTCTGTGAAATACAGAATTCATTCCCCTCTTTGCACAAGAGGGGAACCAGATACTATTTGAATTTTATTGACTAAAATTTTATTTGCAGCTAGTTACTCCATTGTGTAAAAGAAGGTGTCCTGACGATTTGTTCAGGACGGAGGGATAGAAGTATTTAACTTAAAGCCTCCTCAATAGCATTTCCAAATAAATCAGTTAAAGAAATACCTGCTTCTTTTGCTTGCATTGGTAATAGACTTTCAGTTGTTAAACCAGGAACGGTATTTATTTCTAAAAAATAAGGTTCATCACCAATAAAGATATATTCGGCCCTTGAAAAACCTTTCATACCTAAAACTTTATAAACATGTGCTGCAGCGGCATTTACATTCTGTAATTTTTGTTCTGAAATACGTGCAGGAGTAATTTCTTGACTTTTACCCAAATATTTGGCCTCATAATCGAAAAAATCATTTTCTGAAACAATTTCTGTCGGTGCCAACACTTTTACTTTACCTTTATACTCTATAACACCAATTGAAACTTCGGTACCATCTAAAAAAGATTCAATTAAAATTTCAGAATCTTCTTTAAAAGCTGTTTTTAAAGCTTCAGCGAGTTGCTCCTTTTTCGAAACTTTAGAAATTCCAAAACTAGAACCCGCATTATTGGGTTTTACAAAACAAGGTAATCCTATTTTTTTAAATATGGCGTCTTCATTTATGGTATCACCTTCATTTAAATAAATGGAAGTTGCGGTTTTAATACCGTAGGCTTTTACCACACTTAAAGTATCACGCTTGTTAAAGGTCAATGCCATTTGGTAAAAAGGTGCAGAGGTATGTTTAATACCTAACAATTTAAAATAGGCTAGTATCACACCATTTTCTCCAGGGTTACCATGAATGGCATTAAAAACACAATCAAAAGTGATTTTTTTTCCGTTAATTTCAGTAGAAAAATCATGCTTGTTAATTGGGTATTCGGTGCTGTTATCATCTAACGCTACCCATTTTTCTTTTAAAATATGAACCCGATAAGGGGTGTAATGAGTTCTATTTAGGTTGTTAAAAACTACATTTCCACTTTTTAAAGAAATTTCCACTTCGGAGGAATAGCCTCCCATAATAATAGCTATATTCTGCATTCTAATAATTTGATAAACAAAAGTATCAAAAAAATAGATAGCTTTTTTCTTTTTTGTGTAAGTTTGTAATGTTAACAAAACATTTATGAAACTACTTCAGTATTTAAAAAGTAAAATATTTATTAGAACCATTATTTTAATGGGGATTATTGTGATTGCATTGATTTTTGGACTAAAAGCCATGATGAGTGTTACCACAAATCACGATCAAAAAATATTGGTTCCAGACTTAAAAAAGATGTCTTTATCAGATACTGAAACTACGTTATCTAATCTTAATTTAAATTTTGTGATTCAAGATTCTGCAAGTTACAATCCTGATTATCCGCCAAAGTCGGTAATTGATCAAGATCCGGAAGCGGGAGATTTTGTTAAAGATGGTCGTAAAATATATTTAACGCTAAACCCATCTAGCTATAAAAAAATAGCAATGCCTGACTTGTTGAATAAAACGAAAAGACAAGTGGAGACACATTTAAAATCTATTGGGTTTAAAATCGGAAAATATCAATATATACCGGACTTAGGTAAAGATGTAGTTCGTAAAATGAAATATAAAGGCAAAGAATTAGAGATGGGAGATTTAGTTCCAAAAAATTCGCTAATAGATTTGGTGTTGGGCGACGGAACTGGGGATGGTACTAATGAAGGAATTGATGAAGGAACCTCTAAACAATAAAATGTTGGAACACGAAATAGAATCAGATGAAGACGATTTGTATGAGCATTATAAGTTTACTGCTTCTACTGGTCAAGATCCTTTGAGGGTTGATAAATTTTTAATGAACTTTATTGAAAATGCAACTCGAAATAAAATTCAACAAGCCATAAAAGCTGGTAATGTATTGGTAAATGATGTTGCTGTAAAATCAAATCATAAGGTAAAACCATTTGATGTTGTTCGTGTAGTATTGGCACATCCACCGCATGAAAACTTATTAGTTGCTGAAGATATTCCAATAGATATAGTTTATGAAGATGATGATGTGATGGTAGTTAACAAACCCGCGGGTATGGTTGTTCATCCTGGTCACGGAAATTATAGTGGTACTTTGGTTAATGGATTAATCCATCATATAGAAAATTTACCGACAAACTCAAACGAACGACCCGGCTTGGTACATCGTATTGATAAAGATACTAGTGGATTATTAGTAGTGGCTAAAACCGAGCATGCCATGTCTCATTTATCCAATCAATTTTATGATAGAACTACAGAGCGTTTGTATTATGCCTTAGTTTGGGGTAATGTAGAAGGTGAAGAAGGTACAATCGAAGGTAATATAGGTAGGAGTTTAAAAAACCGCTTACAAATGAGCGTTTTTCCGGATGGAGAACACGGTAAACATGCGGTTACACATTATAAAGTTTTAGAAAGGTTTAGTTATGTTACGCTAGTTCAATGTAAATTAGAAACAGGTCGTACACATCAAATTAGAGCTCATTTTAAGTATATTGGTCACACCTTGTTTAATGATGAACGTTACGGTGGTAATGCCGTTTTAAAAGGAACGACGTTTACTAAATACAAGCAATTTGTTGACAATTGTTTTAAAGTATTACCAAGGCAAGCCTTACATGCTAAAACCTTAGGTTTTGAACATCCAACAACTGGAGAGTTTATGCGTTTTAATTCTGAAATACCTGAAGATATTGTTCAGTGTATAGAAAAATGGAGAACATATACGGTTAACCAAAAGGAATAAATTACTTTTCTAAAATATGGTTGTCTAAGACAAAACACGTAAAATTACCTTCAAAAACAAGTTCATTTTTTTGATTAGTTACCATTACAAGTACAGTTACTTTTTTACCATTAGTAGTGGTAACTTCAGCAATAGCGGTTAATTCATCATTTAGAATTACTGGTTTTACATACTTTGTGTCAGCTTTTCCTAATACAACGGTAGGTTCATTAATGGCAACCATAGCCGCATAATCTGCCAATCCAAAAGTAAAACTACCATGAGCCAGGTTATACTTATCTACAACCATTTCTTTAGTAATTTGGAGTGAAACTTTGGCGTTATTTTTTGTAATTGAGATTACAGATCCAACTAGTTTTTTGGAAGCTAATAAATGTGTGTTCTGTTTTAAAGTAGCCATTGATTTTATTCATTTTAGAATTGATGTGCGAATTTCATTTTTTTTAAATTAAGAATGAAACTAAATTATTTTGTTTGTATTTTTAATTTTTGAAAGACGACCACATGAAAATAATTGATATTGAAAATTGGGATAGAAAAAATCAGTATAATTTTTTTAAAAATTATGAAGATCCTTTTTTTAATATCACGGCTACACTAGAGGTAACCAATTTATATCGCTTTTGCAAAGTCCATAAGTTGTCCTTTTTTCTGGCCGGTTTGTATGTCACAAATAAAGCAATGAATCAAATTCCTGAATTTAAACTTCGATTAGATGATGGAAAGGTTATAGCATTTGAAGACATAGATATTAGTTCTACTGTTTTAAATGATGATGACACATTTTCATTTTGTCATTTTGAATCGTTTTCTTCTATTTTTGAATTTATAGAAAATGGTTTAAGGACGATAGAAAATCTTAAAAAGGGTATTGTTGGTGATTCAGATGTTAATACTATAGCTGTTGTTCATAGTACCACAATACCTTGGGTTTCAATAACGGGATTTAAACATGCACGAAATGGTAATGAGAAAGGTATTGGCATACCTAAAATAGTTTTTGGCAAGTATTATCATGAAAATAATCGTAAAATTATGCCATTCTCTGTTGAGGTTCACCATGCCTTGATGGACGGAATTCATGTTGGTTTACTTTTTGAAAAAATGCAATATATTATAGATCATCTAAAGTAGATTAAAGGCGTTTATTTTTACATTTTTTCTCTTTCTCGTATCGCTCTTGATAATATTTTTCTTCAGCTCCGTCACTTTCCCAATCTCCAGCCCATTTGTTAACACCAACGCGTTTCATTTTAGGTTCACCTTTGGTAAAAATCATTTTTAAATAACCTAAGGTTCCCAAACCGAGCATCACAGAAAAAAAGATTAATAATCCGGTAACAAATAAAGGGACTTCATTTCCATAGAAAATTCCATATATCAGTAAAAGATTAAAACCAATCATCAAAAATGGGATAAAAAATTGAAAACCAATTTTAGAAGTAAAGGCCTTATAGCTTTCCATAGAATGACCTAAGGAAAATTTAACAACACCAACCAAAAGTAGTGTGAAGATAAAGCAAAAAATAAAAGAACCCACTAGTTTCATCACTAATGTAAAACCTAAAGTTATCACTTTATCGTTGGTTTCATTATAATTCACCTTGTAAGTATCTCCTACTTCTAAACCTGATGTAGAGAAATCTAATTCTTTTGCAATTACATTACCTGCTTCAGTAGTAAATTCAACTGTGGGCTGGTACATTGTATAATATCTATTGTCCTCAGAATCATAATGCTGTTCTTCTGTGAAGCTAATCACAGTTGCAGTATATTGTTGCCCAGATGTTGTTATGGCATATAAGTCTTTCGTACTGGTGTACATAAATACCCAGGAAAAAATAGCAAAAACATTGATACAAAATAGTATTAACCCAATATAACCATACGTCATACAACCTTTTTTACCAGATAATCTTTTAATAAAAAAATGGATCATTAATAGGGTTAATGCCAAAAAGCTAATTGTGTAAATTGGATCTAGTTTCATTTTTTAATACTCGATTTTTTTAGGCGTAATTTTAGTAATTGGTGTTGAAGTATATGGCGTAATTATTTGATTGTTTTGATCGTACAGATTGTAATAGCTACCGTCTGTATACATTACAATGCCCTCTTTTGAATAATTTAAGTTTCTAAAATTATTAAAAGCAACATCAGTCAATACTTTAGGCTCTAACGTACTTATCAATTGAATACCTAATGAAATACCTTTATCATCTTTTGAGCTAACCATCAATATCGACGGACATAAATACTCCATGTTTGAGTAGGGTAGTGCTCTATACTTACCGTTTTTACTGTTAAAAAAATAATAATCAAATTTGTAACTTTCATTTAATATTTGAAAGTAAGAAGTAGATTGGATATTACCACGGCTTGATTTCAAAAAAGTGATTTCGTGTGGAATGCTAGAAATGAATTTACCATTCTTATCTATAAACTCTGTTTTTTCTTCGAACGTATTGACATAGACTTCCTTTACCGAATCAATATTTTTTAAAATTGTAGAAAATGATATAGTATCTCTTGTGTTTTCTAAATACAAGGTAAATGAAGAAACGTTACCCTTAAGGAGATGTCTATTTATTGCTCTACTCCTTAAATAAATATTAGCATTTTTCAATGCTATATAGCGTAAGGTTAGATAAATTTCTTCTCTAGTATTGAGATTTTTTATAGCACTAACAATGTCTTGTAGGTGGTTTAAATTATCTTGATAGTATTCCTGAGCCGTTTCATGGTTCGTATTACTTAATGAATATTCTGAATCAAGTACTTGTGCTTTTTTATTGTAAAAAACTTTTTCAAGTAAGGTGCCCTTATGATATGGATAATAATCATAAGGTAGTTCATATTCAACATAATTGTCTTCCATTTTAAGCAGTTTTACCTTTCCTTTTTGAACCCCTATATCTGCTTTTGTAAAGTGGAGTGTATCTACTTTCGAAAGATATCTAACTTTAAAAGACATTGCAACACTATCCACATGTTTCATTTGTGGAATTTTAATAGGATTTAATGGAAAATGGATTTCAGCTGTTGGTAGGCTATTTTCCTTACTGTCGTGATAATAGATGTCGGTTATTTGAACATCTTCTTCTGAATGGAAATTTAAATTATAGAAGGGGTAGATGGTTTTTTCTGATGAAAATTTAAAAACAGTGCTCCCATTATTTCTAACTATAGGTTTGATATAACTTTTGTTTTCTTTAAATGATTGGTTAAAATAGATACCTTTTAATATGGTGTCACGGTAATTTATATGATTGTTATTTACAAGCTTTTTAAGAGTATTCTCTTTATCAGTTAGTTTCTCGTCTGTAAGTAGATAAGGTTTTGTTAAAGAATCAAAATAGTTGTTTTCTTGATAAAGGGCATTTTCATTTCTAGAAATAAAATCTTCTTTATTTTTTTTAAGGTTTTTGAAATTTTCGGTGATTAATTTTTTAATTTCTTTTACCGATAGGGTGTCTAAATCACGGTTATAGTCTTTAATTTTTGTAATTAAGTAGGTGTCAAGACATTTTGCCTCTTGTTCTGCAATCATTTCTGATGTTACTTTTAATGTGCTAATATCCGTTTTGTCCGTATTTTGACATGAACCAATAGTGGATATTAGCAGAATACTATATAGGAGTAATGCTTTATTTTTCATTAGATTTTATTTTTTCTTTTTCTATTTTTTGAATGTTTAATAGGTTCCTTTTTTCTATCGCGGTTAAAAAGGAATCAATGTTTTTATAAACGCCCTTATACCATTCTTGATTTTCAAAATAAAGAGCCATTGCACCGTTTTTTCTAAAAATGTAACCATAACGAGCATAAATTTCATTTCTCATTATTATTAATTCTCCTAAGGACATTGATTTTAGGTGATTATAGTCAAGTATTTCAAATTTGGTCTGAATGTAGTAACCGTAATTATGCTCCTCTAAGTTGACGCTGAAAAGACCTAGTTCAAATTCACCATCACTACTCATTTGCACAGGTGGATTTTCCATTTTTAAGCATTTAATACTTCTATTATCATAAAAGTAAATTACAAACTCACCATTGGTTTCATCTGAATAGAATTTATTACCTTCAATTTTAACATTAGTATAATTAGTATAGTTTGAATTCCAACCAATTACTTCTCCATTTTCTATTTTCCAATCTCCATTTTCTAATTGAGCAGTTATTAAATTTCCGAAAATTGCAATAGTAAATACCGATTCTGCTTCAGACTCTCCATAGAAGTAAGCCCCTTCATATTCCTCTATTTTATCAACTTTCCATGGACTTAAATTGCTTTTATCAACATTCTCTTCTGCGGTCCATATTTAACCAAAAAGATTTGATGAAGCTAAAAAAATAATGATTTGTATGTTTTTCATTTTAAATGTGTATTATTAATAGTATTCGTTTCCGTTTCTGTCTATATAACCTTTTCTATCATTTGAATTTTTAAATTCAGCTAAATTGAATTCAAATGGGAGGAGCTCTAAATATTTAATACGAGTCGTGTTATAATATCCATAAAGCCCATCTCGCATTACTTTTATTGGGTTTTTTGTACTATCAACATGGTCAAAATATTGGATGCCATATTTCTCTTCAAATATTCCGAAAGAATCTCCAAAATCTATGATTACATATTCTAAAGCGGGGAAGTTACCGTCATGTTCTAATTGTCGTTTATTATTTAGAAAATAGATATTTTTGACATCGATTTTATTTATGGAATCTATAGTTTTGTAGCTATCAAAATTAGTGTTCGTAAAGCTTTCCGCTTTTTTTAGAATATAATAGTTGTTGCTTTCTACTATTTTTAGACTGTAAGTAGATATATTACCGCAAACGCCATAGAAGGGAGGTGTTGTTATAATGGCTTCTGTAAACGGTTTTAAATGTTTGTTTACATACAGCATTTCTGTTTTTTTATTCAGTAACTGTACACTGTCGTTATTAATTTGAGCTATGTATTTGATGTCTTTTAAAATTATTTTATCGTTTTTATCTTTAACAGTTAGTCGCTGATTGGATTTATGAATACTGTAGTATTCACCCTGAATAGAGAGATTCCATTGATTTAGTACAGGTGTCGATTTTTGATATTTTGAAACTAGATTGGTATTTATTTTCCGAGGTAGTTCAATAGAATAACCACCACGAGAGCTCAAAGAGGTTTCATCCCATTCCGAATACTCAACACTAGATATCATTTCAACAGGAGCGTAGCCTACTATTTTTTTCTCAATTTCATCATAGACAAAAACTTTTCCTGATTGGTCACTAAATTTCGAGAAAGGGGCATTGTAGAAATAAGTGTTCACTGATGCATATCTACTATATTGTCCGTCTGGGCTATATGATTTATAATAAACTCCAGATGTTTGTATCAGAAAATAGATGGTAGTTATGATTACCACGACTAGTGTAACTACAATTATTTTTAATTTTTTGGACATTACGGATGGGCTAGTTTATGATCGGTTTTAGTTTATAAGTATAGAGCTAATTAATAGCACAATTTGAATGAGAACTAAGCCCCAGAATAACTTTAACGATGGTTTAACCGTTTCAGATATAAAATTGTTGAACTTTTCTGTAATAACATGAGATAGGTCTACGTTTTTATCTTGAAAATTTACGTCATCAAGTTTAATTTTTTTTAGTCCAAAGTTTATAACTTTACGTTGAAATTTTGAAGTGTCGACATCGTTTTTAGCAGATTGAAATAGTTGTGCTTTTAATACGGCTTTATCAGAAAGTTCCTTTTTTCATCCTTCTTTTTGAGTAAGTGTTCTAGTCATATTTCCCACTTTAGATGAGATGTAATCACCTAATTTACCTTCCCATAAAAGATAAATTGCATTTTGGATTGAAATTTTATTTGCAATTATAAAATATAAAATGATAAAAATAGGAGCTCCGAAAATTAAGAGAAATGCAAAGAAGTTTGTAGAAAGTAACCCTACAAATAGAGCAATAATACTTCCGTGTCCACCGCCCGCCAGTTCAATAATACTAAAAAGTGCTATTAGAAAAGTGATCAGTGTTATTAGATTACCCGTTGCGAAAATAAAAACCCATTTAAGAGCCGTCTTACCAGTAATTTTTGCAGTTAGTTTTATGTTTTCTTTCATCTTTTTATTTTTTGATATGTCAGTTATATCATTTGTTTAATAACTTTACATCAAAAGTAATCGTGAACGGGCTGAATGAAAGGAGCTAATGTTAATTCGGGGTGTTTTAATCCATATTTGAAATAAAGAGCCATAGATATGAATTTTATAAATATCAATTTTATTATCTGTTAAGTCTAAAAAGCGATATTTTTAATACCTCAAGACGTTACGGAATAGCAGATAATTGAGATTTTCGTAATCGTAGGTTATATATTCTAGTAGGCTTTTTTGAACCCATTTTCTGTTAATTTCAATAGTATTACGGTTTTCTTATTTGCGTAAAATCCAGTATCATCAAGATCACCATAACTATTATAGGATAATATTTTTTTTTCAGAATCATATTTTAATGCTATGGTTTGTGACCTATTTGCACCAATATAAAGGGCTGCTTCGTTATTAAATAGATTATCGCATTTGTACAACGCATCATTTTTTATTTCAAAAATTCTCGCAGTACTATAATGTTTGCCGCCACAGCAGGTACCATTACCAAGAACAAGGTAATATGATTTTTCCTTAATTTTTATCAATTGTAAATCCGTAATAAACACTTCTTCATATCCTTCTGGCTCTTCATCTAAGTCAATATATTTTACAGAGCCTGAAGGTGTTTTAAATTGAGCGTAGGTTTCTGTACCATGGCAACAACCGTAATCTCTTTCACTCCATGAGTATGTTTTCACTAAACCATCAGAAGAACGTCTAATACTTACGTATTTTGATAGGCTATCATGCGGGTTTGAAAAACTAGTAGAATCATTAAGGTGTTGCGTAAATCGTTCTTTTATGAATGAGTACATATAATTGGACAGTTTCATATCTACTTCTTGATACGCTTTAAAAGATGTAGCTAATAAGTTGTCATAATAATTTTCTTCTTCTTGACTAAAAGCAGGGCTATTGCAACTAAGAATTATACATACGAGAGTTAATAATTTCTTCATTGACCTTTATTTAAGTGTTAATAACAATTTTTCGTTGTTATTTAAATCAAATGTATAGTAAGAACAGTGAAGCTATATATACCGATATTGATTCGGTAGGGTTGAATACATATTCGGTGGGGTTTGTTAGCTTATAATGATTGCTAAATACTTTATGCTTTTACAATTTTGTATTTTGGAATCCATTGATAATTATTTGTAAATTCTATTAAAAGTGAAAAGACTCCGTTTTACGGACAGGTAGTTACGGGGTTGCCACATAGCAATTCTGAAGCTATCCAGCCGATTAAGCCATTGTATTCAATTTTAACCCAATCAGAACATACATCGCGTATGCTAACACCTGTTTCTTGCTCTATAGTTCCCACAAACTTTCCATTAATAGGTGCGTCTAATAGTTTTACATCTTTTCGTGTTGCCGCTCCGATTACTGATTTATGAATCCAACCTATGTCACCGGGGATTTTAATATTATTACCCTCAATACTTCTAATCTTTTTGATTTTAAACCATTCCTTTTTTATTGCTAGTAGTTCTACAGCATAATAATCTTGCTCGTGGTTAAGTTTTAGCACTATTTTTCCATTGGGTCTTGCTCTAATATTAGTTTCAGATCCATCATCAATTAGATAAACTTTTAATGATGTAAAAGGACAGGGTTGCGAATAAGATAAAGTAGCACTAAAAAGTACCGTGATTAATAATATGATTTGTTTTTTCATAATTTTATATTTCCTTTCTTACGGCTAAGTTAAAAATTAAAAATTGACTATTTATTTCTCATTAAATCAGAAAGTTGGTTTATTTCTAACACACCTTCAATTTCACCATTTTTCACCATAAAAATATCTTCACATAAAAATTCTAAATTATATTTGTTGTCTTGAATTAAATATGCGTGCATATTCATAAAGTTCTTTTTATGTTCAGCTTCTAAATTATTGTCAGCTATAAAAATGAGTCCTTTTCTGGGGATTGATACCATTAACTCATCGCAATCTAGCATTTTATGAGCTTCTAGCATATGCTTTTTACTTAGGATACTTTCTGATGCAATAAAAGAAAGTTTAGAGGATAAAACTTGATACGGTAATTTGTCATCTATAGGATTCCAAAACTCAAAATTAGCAGCCCTATTATCTAAGTTTTGAGCTCCTTTTTCTACAAGCATATTATAAAAGTCTTCATTTTGAGTTGCGGTTTTAATATGGAGTAGTTGTGGATCACCTACTTTATCTAAATTGATATCATCTAACATTACGTAGGTAGTATAGATATTAGCATAAATAGAATCACGCTCATAAAAGACGGCAGCAATTTCGTTATTCATGTCAAATTCAGTAGTCTTTCCTGAAACTAATGAAGGATATATATTTAAATCTGACAGTTCTTCTGTTGTTTGGTCAACAGGTTTTACAGTCGTTTTTGTTTGCTGAGGTCTTACGTTGGTTGGCTTTGAAGGGCCTAATCCTAGTATTTTTCTAAAAAGGTTTGTCATTGTTCTTTTTTTTGATACTTCAAAAGTAACTTAGTAAACACTAAGTAAAAGGTGTTAATGTCAATTCGGGGTGTATTAAGCCATATTTGAATAGTTGTATGGTAGATTAGAAGATTTCTAGATGAATTAATAGGAAATAGGTTTTCAAAAGTTACAATTGGAGAATTGGTCTTTTTTAAGAAATGTTAGATTTGTATTACTTTTCGCAATCAACAGTCTCATCTAATAAATGATTGTTGTTTAATTTGAAATCAATCGCTCTATTTAATATTAGTTCTTTTTTACCTGTATCAGGATTCATTTCATTGTCAAAAAAAATAATGGTTAGGGTTGTACCTTTTTTTAAGGCCGTTCTAAAGTTTTCAAAGGTGACTTTGTCATAATTTTTAAACGGATTTTCGAACATTTCTTCATCTATTAAAAACACGATCTTTTTAAAACGTTCTGATTTCGATGAAGTAAAATCTAATCCACCGCGATAGCCATCTCTATAATTATTTGTAAATTCAATTAAAAAACTAGGCATTTTTGATTCCTTGCAATGAATGGGAAAAAAAAGAATATAGTCTTTATTTGAAAAATTAGTTAAAGAAATTTTATTATCAAGCGAGGTAAGTGTCCAACCCTCATTTTGAATGTTATAAATTTCATTTTCAGATAATTCATCAAAATTAATAATTGAATCTTTACTTATATTTTGAGCATTTATGCTAAAGCTTGCTATTAATAATATTAACGTGATTACGAGTTTGTTCATTAGTTTTTTTCGTTGTTAAATTACTTATAACATTAATTTTATTGCTATTTGAACTATAAGCCTATTATGTAATTACAATTTTTAAATCTTTATTTGAATTCTATAAGCTCGTCATTTGGCAAGTCATATTCATATAATTTAGTGGTATCATTATATTCATAGTATAGCCATTGTATAGTATTGGTTTTCTCTTCAAAAGTGTTAAAAATTCCGAATACAGAATACTCTTTGTCGTTTTTGGTCCGTGTTTCTATGGAATATCCCAACTGCTCGTTGTTTTGGAGACTTTGTTTTATGAATTCATTAGTAGTGTTAGCAATATAATATTCTACAACCGAATAGCTATCCTCAAGAAAACTTTGCGTATAATTATTTTCTTCAGGTGCAGTATTTATAAGTTTTTTGGTATACTGTTTTCTGAATTTTGAAATATTGCCATCCTTAATTTTTTTAGAATTGACAATTACTTCTGTTAGCATTGGAATATCGCCTTCACCAGCAATGTAAATGGTATCTTTTATCCATTTAATTTCTATGATATCACCTTTTAAAAAATCCCTATCCTCAATCTTACTGTTTATAAAACTCAATGCATCACTGCCCTTATTCGCATGAAGCAAATAATAATCTCCATCATCATTATAGCTTACAAAATCTAAAGTATCGATGTATATAGTATTAGGTTGTTTTGTGACTTTTTCTTTTACAGTGAGAGTGTCTTTAATGGTAGCAGCCTCTTGAGTAACGATGCTGTCTTTTGATACTTCTTCGTTGCTATTTTTGTTTTCTTTTTCGTTTTCAACATTTTCCTTACAAGAAAGCAGTAGTACAAGAGGTATAAATATCCAGATTTTGTTCATTATTTTCATGTTTTTAGTTTTCGTCAAAATGTATTGTTTTTTCAAGGGTACGGTTGTACTCAATAGTACTATTTTTTATTAATTTAGGGTTTGTCAAACCATATTCTATTCTTTCTAGTTTAATTTCTAAACGTGTTGGAATGGTTAAAGAATCATTAAAATAAGATTTAGGAATGGTATAGTTACCAGAGGCAACTATTAGCGTGTCCATTTGTCTTTCTCCAAAACCGTGTTGGGTTATATTTTCTGAAGTTTCTTTAATAACTAGTGTTCCTTTTTGAAATTCCAAATGATGTGGTGTGTAAAGATGATTCCAATTAAAAACAAAATCCTCGTTTGTTGAGATACGATCTGGGATATTAAATTCGGTATTTCTGTTTTGAATCAAAGGCTTTATATAAGCTAAAGGATAGGTAGTGCTATCAGGTAAAATGATTTCAAAATAATAAGAATCGCTTCTGCGTAAACTATCCGTTCGGTAAAACGATGTTTTTGTATAGTACAATTCGTTTTTTACATATAATTCCAAAGGAAAGCCATTTAATAACACTTTTATGTTTTCATTAATTATCTTTTTTTTACCATCCGTCAGTACTACTTTTACTTGGTTTAAAGCGTCTTCTCTGTCACCATCTTTAATTTGAATATGTACTTTTAATTTTTCTATATTTTTTGCGTCTGCATCAGAAAGTGTTGAAACATCACAGCTACTAAAAATGAATAGAATTAATAGTATGGAAAAGTATCTTCTCATAATCATAAGTAACGTTTTTGCAAGTGAATTGTTATAGAATAGATTTTGGGAGAGTCGTTATTTCTATAATAAGTCAAAAATAGGATCCATTGGTCAACTATAAAGCTACCAATGTGAATTCGAGGTGATTTAATATATATTTGAAATATGAGACTATAGATTTGGATTTTGAAATTTTAAAACTACCAAGCTATTGAAGAAGGTGTCGCAAGGAATAGACAGTATTATACAAACAATCTATTTTATGAATTTGGTTTAAGATTTGTCGTTGTTAAGATTGACTTTTGTGGGTAATTGTGTTTATTAGTCAACTACATTCTTTAGTTTTACAAGTAAGCGTTTATTTTTAATATCTTTCACAAGTTTGTTTAAAGCTTTTAAGTGTGCTTGTCCGTCCTTTGGAATCATATCTTTTAAAATACTATAGTTAGAAATTATGGTAAGATTATTATTCGTTTTCTTATTTTTTGTTACGTTTAATTCAAATTGATAAGCTCCATAATCATTTTTAAAATTGATATTACTATCATCAAAACCTAATATTTCAATAGTACAAGGGAATTCTAAAATGAACATGAGATAATCGGTATAACCATAATCAAGATAGTAATTCAAATTGTCATCGTCAGTTTCACTTTCAATTTTTGTGTGCTGAATTAACTTGTCAAGTGAAATACTTGCAATGCTATCATTTAAAAAGATTAGAGCATCTTTAAGAGTACCCTCAGCATTAATATAATAATTAAAAGGGGATGTGTTTTTTAATTTAGTTGAGATGACAGTATCAATCTGTATTCCAGTATCATTTCCCTCATATTCTGACAAGGCATCGTAAAAGTCATTTGCTTCCTTATTTTCATTTAACATATCGAAAAAGGTTCTTAAATCTGTAGACAAACCACCAGATGCATTAAATTTATATTTAAAAGTGGCATTCTTTTCTTTAAGGTTTACTTCATTATAGAAGATTTGTCTTATAAAATTACGCTGGGCACTCATTCCAGGTAGTTTTATAATATTCACTATTACCGAATCTACTTCAGCTAGTTTTAAATCATAGCCGATAAATTTATCACTTTTTTTAATTTTTTTAGTCAAATATGGTTTCGTAATCACAGCTTCAGTATTATAGATAGAAGTTGGTATTTCATTAATTTGATATTTGAAATAGGCTTCATGAGGATATAGAAGATTTAAAGCACCTTGTCCATTATCATAGGTAAAAAAGACGTGGTCAAATTCACCCATTCTAATATTATAGGGATCAATTTTTCCTGTTCGTTTACTTCTAGCAAAAACAGCGGAATATTCAATTTCTAAATCTTCTAAGAGTCTTCTATACAAACGTTTTATACTGAAGGGGTTAAAACGTTTCTCTTTAAGAAAATAACCACTATTTTTTAATATTTCAGCTTCCTTTGCAGGCTCCATTTGCATATTTTCAATAATATCAGCGTGTAAAAGTTCAAACTGATAATATTTAGTACTGTCTTTCGCATGACCAAGTACTCTTTTTTTCCATCTCCGATAAAATGACGAATTCTCAGTGTCAAATGAAATAGGCTGAGTGATAATATTAAACTCTTGATTATATACTTCTTTCCATGTTCTAATTTTGTTTTTATCCTTATCTAATGAATAATACACATATGGTAAATCACAAGGTAAACACCTATTTTCATTTTCTGATATACCTTTAACTTTTTCCATTTTAAAAACACAGTAAAACAAGGTGTCATTTAAGATGACTTGAGGTTCTGGAAAATTATTGTATGGTTTATATCTCATATAAATACCTGGGTCAGTTCTAACGGTATATTGAGTATTAAAACTGGGTACATTACTGTATAAATTTACAAAATCCTTGAGTTCATATTTCTTAAGGTACTGAGTATACATATAAGAAGTTACAATAGTATCTCCGGGCTCAACTCCAGGTATTGGGTAATTTATTGCCCCAAATTTTTTGTTTTTTGAATTACGTTTAAAAACTAAACTAGAGTCTAATTCGACTATGGAACCGTCGGCTTTTAATGTTTTTACATTAATAGCTTTTAGGTTATCACTCATAAATTCGGTCAAATTCAAAAAAGCGAATTCATCTACACCAGAAGTATTGTTTATGACTAGCTTAGTGTTAACAGAAATTTGTTTTTTATAACGAGACCAAGACTTAGTGTAAGTAACATCAGTGTAAGAATGCTTATAATAGGCATCAGATTTTTTACATTGCTCTAGAAATTCAATTGTAGGAATACTATCATTAGCAAAGGAAAGATTGCTAATTGCTAAGATAATACACAAGATATAGTATTTATTCGCTCTTTTTTTTAAAAATAATAGGTTCATTAATTATCTTTTTAAATGCTATTAAAATCTCATTTGTAATGTCTACATTTTCCTTATTGATAAAAATATGGTCGAATACAAATTCATAATTACACGCTATAATATATTCTGATGGGTTTGATATTTTTAATACTAACGAAACACCATTATCGGAATAGCGATGCTCAATGGGTTTAAAATTTTGAACAGGCTCATCCATCTTAATCTTTAAATTTATTTTTTTATCGAATGGACTACCTATATGGGAGCCTTGTAATAAAGTCTCACGCTCTACTGATTCAAAGATTCTAGGTAAAAAATCAATAAATAGAAACCTATTAACACCATCTTTAATTATTTTTCCATTTACAGCTAGTTTCCCTTTCGTCTCAAATGCATTATCATTATTGTTGATTTTTAAATCAGAAATGGTTTGATTTCCGAATACGGATTCATAATGTTTTTTTGCTGTAGCGTTGACCTTGGTTTTTCCTACATATTTAAACTCACGTTTTAGAAAATTACCTGATATTCCATGATAGTTTGCTTTAAAAATGCCTTCCAAAAGTGCGTTATTAGCACTAGCATCTAAAGTAATTTCGTAGTTAATTAAATTCTGCTGTGGTGTAAAACTATTTACTTTAAAGAAAGCTCCGCCGTCTGAATTAATAATTAAAATAGATCGATTTTGTAAACTTTGAACGGGAGTCTCCATAAAGTGGATAGGATCAGTAGGATCTAACAGAATAGGTTTGTCCGCTATATAGGCGATACATATAACATGGTTTGCAGAACTTAACGAAGGGAAATCACAATCACTAATATGATCGTAGGTAGCTGCTAAAGCAATATCACTTCTAATCCCTTTATAGTTTAATGCCTCGGATAGAAAATTTGACAAATCTTTACAATCTCCTTGTTTGTTAGTAAGCACTTCATTGGCTGCTGTCGGTATAAATGCTCCCATTCCTATTTCTATGGCAACATATTTCATGTTATTTTGTACATAATTATAGAGAATTTTCGTTATCTCTATTGGGTCAGTTACACCTTTCGTTAATTCATTTATTTTTTGAATAGAAGCAGCGTCTAGCCCTCTTTTTCTTTCTACCTTCTTAAGGTACCAATCGTTCATATATTTTCTTTCCATGCCACTATAAGAGGCAGGGATAATTAAGGTTCTCATTAAAGGCTGCTTTATATTTCTATAAATTCCAAAGAATGATAACGGATTGGGTTCAATTTTTTTTGGAATTACCTCAATATTCCATTTTGTTAGATTAGTAGACTTTACAGAGTCAATAGATAAATAGTTTAATGAATCTTTATAAATGGTATTGTGGATAAAGCGGAAAGAATCAGGAACTGATATTTGATATTTTAAGGTATCGATTTCATTATTAGAGAAAAAACGCAAATCTGAAAAATACATTAATTCTTTACATTGAAGGGTATAGGTAATTCTGGCCTCCTCATTTGGTGGAACAACAATTAATTTTACTTTTCTACTTGCAATATAATCAAGTTCAAGATTTTCTTCATTTACTTCATTGTTTTTTAACAGTTTAAAACGTTTTCCTTTTTTTGTATATACTTTAATGTCAGAAATTTTTTCGAGTTCCGTATCGTAAAAAATAGGATAAACAATTGTTGCTTCACTCTTTTTTAAAGCTATGGTTATGTTTTTTACAAAAGAAGTGTCTGCCTTTATAAAAATATTCTCAAACCTTGATTTTAAAGCAATGTCTTGAGCGAATACGCTTGTAGAAATGATAAAAAATAAGGTAAATTGGGTTAGTTTAATAATTGAGTTATTCATATGTTTATACTCATATGTTGGCTTGTAATAATAGTAATGTATTGCTTTTGATATTGTTATGAATTGTTTTTATATTTTCGATTTTACGAACTTTTCTAATTTTCCTTTATTCTTTCTTTTAATTAGTTTTTCAATATCGGCGTTTTTTCCAAGTTCAGATTTGTTTTTCTCATAAAAGGCAATAGTACTCTCAACACCTTTTAAAGTACACTTTTCATCGTCTTTAGAATAATTGTTTACCAAACTGTATTTGGTCCAACCACTCATAAAAGACATTAGACATTCAGCACATTCTAAGGGCACTAAACCTTGAACTAATTTAATTGAAACCGTTGGGCTTCCACTCATCCATTGCATTAAAAAAGCATTTATTTGTTTCCGTTTCGCTTTTTCTTGGTCAAGAGGGGTGTTTTGTATCCATTCGATACTCGCCAAAACCAAGGATTCATTTTGTTTAAAATCTTCTTCCGTTTCAAGTTTAATATGATCAGGAATAACAACTTCTTGAGCATTCATATTTTTTCCGATAAAAATAAAAAGGGCAATAATCAATAATTTTTTCATAGTATTTATTTTAAATGATGATAGCATTTGATTAGCGAATAGTATTTAGAACCATAAGCGTTTGTTTTTATGCGAATGATAAAGATGCCAGAATTAAATTAGAAAAAGGATAAGTTGAATAGGGGCATATTTAGCGACTAAATATCAAATATAAGAAGAATTGTATTTAGAATCAAATTGAATAAGTACTATATAAAACGGTTTAGTAGTTTGTAGTTAAGAAGTCAATATTGGTAAAATAAATTGTGTTTTACCTAATAAAATGACACCATCATTTTACTATTCGTATATGATAGTTTTTTCTAAATTTTGGAATTATTATAGTTATAGAAAAGTCACCCGAACCTACTTATTAAAAAAGGCGTTCTCTTCATCAGTTAATAATCTTGAATGGATTAAGAAACGAAGTCCCAACGGTATTTCTAAGGAAAAACTAGCACCGCGACCTTCGGTAATATCTACGGTTAAGTGGGTGTGTTTCCAATATTCAAATTGATCTTGGTTCATGTAAAAATTAACACCCTCAATTTCTCCTAAAAGAATATCACTTTCATCTAAATACATATCTCCTTTTTCAAAAACCATAGGAGCAGAGCCATCACAACAGCCACCACTTTGATGAAAAATTAATTCGCCATGTTTTGCTTTTAATTGTTGTAAAATTATTGCTGCTTTTTTCGTAATTGCTATTCTTTCCATGGTATGAAGTTTAAAAAAAGGCTGAATATAATATCCAGCCTTGGCTATAAAAAAGAATCTATTAAAAGAAACCCAGTTTGTTTTTATCGTAAGAAATTAACATGTTCTTTGTTTGACGGTAGTAATTGAGCATCATTACATGGTTTTCTCTACCAAAACCTGATTTTTTGTACCCTCCAAACGGTGCATGTGCAGGATACGCGTGATAACAATTCACCCATACACGTCCAGCTTTGATGGCACGCGGTATTTGATACAATTGGTGGGCATCTCTCGTCCAAACACCGGCTCCTAATCCGTAAAGGGTATCGTTGGCAATTTCTATGGCATCGGCTTCATCTTTAAATTTAGTTACACAGACTACCGGACCAAAGATTTCTTCTTGAAATACTCGCATTTTATTGTGACCTTCAAGTATGGTCGGTTTAATATAAAATCCGTTAGCTAAGTTGCCTTCTAGTTTATTGGCAGAACCCCCTGTTAGTACTTTTGCTCCTTCGTCTTTTCCTATTTTGAAATACGATTGTATTTTTTCGTACTGATCATTAGAGGCTTGTGCACCAATCATTGTATTTACATCATAAGGATTGTCTTGTATAATGGCATTTGTTCTGGCCACAACACGTTCCATAAAAGCATCATAAATATCTTCTTGTACTAATAATCTGGAAGGTGCTGTACATACTTCTCCTTGATTAAAAGCAAACAATACCGCTCCTTCAATGGCTTTATCTAAATAGGCATCATCGGCATCCATAACAGAATTAAAGAAAATATTAGGCGATTTTCCACCTAGCTCCATCGTAACAGGATTCAAATTCTTAGAGGCATATTGCATAATTAATTGTCCTGTGGTAGTTTCTCCTGTAAAGGCCACTTTATCTACTCTAGCACTTGATGCTAATGGCTTACCCGCCTCAGGACCAAAACCATGAACAATATTTACAACACCTGGAGGAAATACATCCGCAATTTTCTCCATTAACAAGGTTGCTGATGAAGGGGTTTGTTCTGCTGGTTTTAACACCACACAATTACCCGTTACCAATGCCGGAGGTAATTTCCATGATAGCATTAATAGCGGAAAGTTCCATGGAATAATTTGTCCTACGACACCGAGTGGTTCTTTAATATTCATAGACAAGGTGTTAGAATCTAGTTCTGATGCACCTCCTTCTTCTGAACGAATACAAGCGGCAAAATACCGCCAATGATCAACAGCTAAAGGAATATCAGCATTTAATGTTTCACGGATTGGTTTGCCATTATCACAAGTTTCAACCAATGCAAATTCTTCCAAATTAGCTTCAATAATATCGGCTACTTTATTTAATAGCGTTGCTCTTTCAGTAGCTGAAGTGTTTCCCCAAGATTCTTTTGCAGCATTGGCAGCATCTAAAGCCAATTCTATATCTTCTTTTTGAGAACGTGGATATTTTGCAATTAAGCTATTATCAATGGGAGATGTATTTTCAAAATATTGACCACCGAGCGGTGCAACAAATTTTCCATTAATAAAATTGGAATATTTTTCTTTAAATTTTGGTTTCGAATAACTCATGAAAATATTTTTTTAGTGATTAATTATTTGATAATGAATCCGTGTAATATTACGGATATAACATTTTTATAAAGGTATTATTTAGGTATCAGAAATAACTGAACGTATTTATTAATAAATTGAACATATCTACTTTTCTGAATATTTTTTGTATTATTGTGTATGAGTCAGCTCTTACAATCGCATAGAAAGAACAGAAAACTAACGACGTTAGTAGAAAACAGGACTACCTATAGTGCTGAATATGCGGAGTTAAACATTTTTGAGACTCATAAAATTGCAGAAAAAGTAAAGCTCACATTTGACTTTCCTGTAATAGCGAGTATGCTTACCGGAAAAAAAATAATGCATTTAGAAGGACTGCCTAGTTTTGAATTCTTTCCCGGTGAATCTGTGGTAATGCCCAGAAGTAAACCCATGGTAATTGATTTTCCTATTGCTAATGAAAAGAACCCTACACAATGTCTCGCATTAGGTATAGATGAAAAGAAAATTAGTGATGTGGTGTTGAATTTTAACAACTATGTGGCTATTGAAAATGAAAATAATAATTGGGATTTAGACGCAAACACCTCTCATTTAACCAATAACCAAGCGGTGAATCATTTAGTAGAGCGTTTGGTATATACTTTTACAAACAATAATAAATCTAAAGATGTATTGTTAGACTTGATGATACAAGAGCTAATTGTACGTTTATTACAAACAAAGGCGAAAGCTCTTATTTTAAGTGATACGCAAAATGTTTTGAACGATACCAGAATTGGTATGGTTATTCAATTTATTAAAGAAAACTTAACCAATAGAGATATTACGGTTGATGTGTTAGCAGAAAAAGCCTGTATGAGTACTTCTCATTTTCATAAAAAGTTTAAGAATACCTTGGGAGTGTCTCCTATAGATTATATTAATTCTGAAAAGATAAAATTTTCTAAAAAATTAATAAAGGAAAAGAAAAGTTTTCAGATGTCTGAAATTGCCATTAAGTCCGGTTTTAATAATACCAGTTATTTCAATAGACAGTTTAAAAAGATGGAAATGATGACGCCTCAACAGTTTAAAAAATCAATTACCACTTCCTAAGGTTTTAGCTTTCTATAACCTATAGCGTTTAGAAAGAAAGAGGTTTACTGTGCAGTCTTAAAATTACCAAAAAATAATGCTGTGAGTAACAACCCGATTCCGATTCCTATAAAAGAACCTTTTGCCAAATCAGTTAATTCCAAGTAATGGGTAGCTACTTGTGCTGTAGCAATTACAAACATACCAGCGGATAGTAATAGGAGTGATTTTCTTTTTGTTGTTTTTTTCATCTTATTGCGTTTTTATAAGGTATCTATTGGGAGTAGACCTTGGTAAAATTAAAATATTTTGTGATAAAATTAAAATAATGATCAATTTTTTTTTAAAAATAATCAATAATTAGGATTGCGTTGTTGACGTGTAAGAGGTTGAAATGAGCATAGTTATACTTAAAATAGGATGGTTTAAGCTATAATTTATCAACGTTTTTCGATGCATTTCTCATTATTCCTTGCACTTGAATTTGATACATACTGTTTAGTGGTTCATCTATTCCGATATATGTAAAATATTCAGCGTTGCATGTTTTGCAAATGATTTTATCAAATACAGGAAATCCACCTTCTTTTGATTTGTTTGCAACACCAATATGGTAGTGTTTTCTGAGTTGAAGATATTCTTCTTCATTCAGGTTTGTCCCTTTACCTGTCCAGCTATTTTCAATTTGCCTTTTATAATTCAATTGTAATGTTTCCTCACAGGTTAAACAAGTGAAGTTGTACGCTTCTGCCTCGTCCTTTTTACCGGTTATGTAATCCGGATTTTTAATATATGAAGGTTTTCTTATTTCATTATCCATAGTATTTCTAATAAAGCAACCAAGTTAGCAAATACATCTAACACCGCTATTTATAAACCCAGTGAATCCATTTTTTCTTTTTCATACCTGCTGTCTTCTGCAGGATATCTAAGTGATTTTTCATATTTACCAGATTGCTTGGCCAAAGACCAAGTTAAGCTTTCACCAGCAAATTTTAAGGCAGGTATGTTCATAAATACACTATCCTGATATGCTTGTTCTGCGTTTATAATGTTCCAGCCTTCCTCTTTGAATTTATGCATAAGATCATCTAAGAATAGGGCAGAGGTCAAATTATGATGTAGCAATAAGGTGTGGCTGATGTGTCTTCCGCTAAGTTCTTTAGAAAGCATTTCGTAATAGTTGGCCCGTTCTAGAATATGCTGTACATAAAAGTCTTTGAATTGGTCAATATCTGTTTTTTCAATGCCTACTTCTTTTATTCTTTTTAAAAGGCGTGAATTTACATACCAATCAGAAGCATCAATGGTAACATATCCGTTTTGGTAATTATTACGGCTCAGTATATTTCTTATACTATCTACTTTTAATGGGTTTTGACCTTCTTTTAGATAGGGGAAACGGAATAGCTTTATACTATTACTGAGGTTGGAGATTACGGAGTCGGTTCTTTTTAGCTCACTTTCAAAAAGCTTAGCAGAATTTATGTCGGAATTGATATTGGGATGTGTAAAAGAGTGATTTGCGATGCGATGGCCTGCATCGTTCCAGTTTTTTAGTAAGAACTGACCTTTTTCATTTAATTTGTTTTTACCCGTCACAAAAAACACTGCTTTTAGATTTTCTTTTTCGAGATGAGACAAAATCATTTGATTCCATTCTTTAAATTGATAACCTGCTAAATCGGAAGTGATGCCATCATCAAATGTAAAACTTACCGTTGGTTTACTCTCTGTTATTTTTTCAACATGTTTAGGGGGTTCTTTTTTACATCCTATGCAAAGGAAGATTAGATAAAGGGGAAAAAAAAGTATTTTTTTCATGAGTTCTTTTTCGTGTTTGTAGATGTTAAATAACATCTACCACTTCTTCTAATACATAATGAGTTACGCCTACTGCAATAGCAATTCCAATAACAATAAGTAACCGTAAACCTATGGTATTTTTACGATGGTTCAGTTTCTTTCTTAGGTAAAAAATATCAAGTAGTATATAAAGTACGGCTATAATACCACCAATGATTGCACCAACCTGAATCAAAGCCGCTCCATATACCCAATCAAACATTTTCATAAAACCTGTAGAAGGTGCTGGTTTCGGCCCCAAGATAATACGCATATAAGCAAAACCAGTCAAAAAGCATATTAGGGTCCAAATGAGGTAGTTTAAAATTCTTTTAAAAAAGGTCATGGATTAATGATGCTGATTAGCTCTTTGTTTTTTTTAATTGTGATGCTAAATCCGTCAATTTATGGATGATGGTTGTGGGTTCAATACCCCAAGGATCAAAAACAGCATCTGGACTACGTTGTACCCATGCCGAACGCATACCGTAGGAAAGGGCACCAATGACATCAAATGGGTTGCTAGAAATTAACCAAGAATCTGATTTAGAAGAATTTGTTTCGGTATTAAAATGACTATAAACCAATGGATTTGGCTTAAACGTTTCTATTTTTTCTACACTTACAATGCCGTCAAATAGGTCAATAATTTTGGCATTTGTTAAAAGTTTTATAATCGATTTTTCGCTACCGTTAGAAAAAGCAAATAATTTATGTCCCGCTTGTTTTAAATCTTTCAGTCCTTTTGCAACATCAGGAAAGGTGGGCAACACTGAATATTCATTCATTAAAATGGACTTTTGTTTTTTACTTAAGTCCGTCTTATACAATTGACAGCAGAATTCTAAGGAATCATTGGTACATTCCGAAAAATCGGTGTAGGCTTCCATTAAACCCCGTCTAAAAGAATATTCCAATTGTTTGTATCTCCACGTTTCCATAAAAACCGTAGCTTGGTCTCCAATCATTTTTTCTAATGAATTGAAAACGCTAGAGGTGTTTATCAATGTTCCATAAACATCAAATGCTAAGGTATATTTCATATGTATTCTACTTATTGACTTGTTTTTTACGAGTGAAAAGGTAACAATTATTTACAACAGCACGGTATAGTAGTTACAAATTTTATTCATTGTCTTTTAACTCAATTCCCACTTGTCACTCTTTTTATTCTATTTAATTAATATCTTTGGTTAGTATCATGAGGCGTATAGCACCAGCTTCAAAACGATGACTTAAAGGCAAGACTTCTCGTTCATATTAACTATAGTTTTTTTATGCTTGGCTTTGCTCTAAGTTTACCATCCAATTAATACCAAATTTGTCGGTTAACATACCAAAATAGGATCCCCAAAATGTATTTTCCATTGGCATTGTTATTTGACCACCTGTTGAAAGTCCGGTAAATAATTTATCAGCTTCCTCCGTGTTTTCTGGGGTAATTGAAACTGAAAAATTATTTCCTTGTACAAATTTAGGTCCCCAATCTCCAATGGTGTCGCTGCCCATTAAAATGGTTTTACCGATAGGTAAGCTAACATGCATAATTTTGTTTTTATCTGAATCAGTTACTTTATAACCGTCTCCTTCAGGCATTTCTTCAAACCTGCCCAGGAAAGTAAATTCGCCACCAAAAACGGATTTATAAAAGTTAAATGCAGCTTCACAGTTTCCGTTAAAGTTTAAATAGGTGTTTATTGTTGCCATATTTTTTTTGTCTTAAAGGTAGTGAATATTAGCTTATTAGAAAGAGTGCCGTAAAATAGCTGTTTATTATTTTAGTTCAGATTGTTAAACTATTTTTATTTTTTTAGATCAACTATTCTCTGTGTCAGAACATAGCTTCCATCTCCTTTTTGATTCGGATTTATGATTAAGAAATCAAGCCTTTTAATTTTTTTGTAGCCTTTAATGTCTATGGTGTACATATTATTTATTATGAAAAATCGTTTTGAAAAGAGTTCAAAATCTTCCTCCTGTTTTTTCATTCCATTATATTCTGCAACTGAAAGAAGCTCATCTATTTTAGTTAATACACCAAGTGTAATTTCTGACCCACTATTCAAAAACCAAGATTTATAAGGACCTGCTTTGAATTCTACCTTATTGATTTCAACTATGAATTCAAATGTTTTGGTAGAATCTATTTTCGGAAATTGGTACAATTTACCAACTTTTTCTCCTGGTATTTTATTTCCATCTACAAGTATTGAAATTTCTGAAGCTTTAATTTTATTTTCGATATTATTCTTAAAAAAACGAAGCGTATGGCTTGAAAATTCCTTTTGACCATAGGTTAAAAGTACAGAGATTGATAATAATAGGGTTAGAAGAACTGTTCTCATAAATATCTCGACTTAAATAAGACTACAAGATAAAATTAAATTTCGAAAACTATTTATGGTTTATAGTTTTAAATATCTATAAACTACTTAATGATGTTCATTAGTATTAATTTCAGTATTGAGGAGCTAACAGTAGATGAAACTTTTGTCATGCTGAAATAATTTCTTAAAAATCTTTTTTCGGTTATCGTATTTAGCACTAAAAAGGATCATCTTTTTAAAATAAATAAAAAAGGAGTAGGTACTATATGGGAGAATTTCCGACCTTTAAAAATTGTTTTACGAGCAGAAAGGTATGCAGATTAATTAGTTTTTATTTCTCAAAAAATAGTCTACTTATTGTATATTATGGCCGCAGTATTTTAAATATTATCTTGTAGTTTGTTGTTACCAGCTAATAGATAATACCCACAAATCTTTATTTAAATAGTAATTATGACACATAATAAGTCCCTTTTCCTAGTTTTTACGTTACTCATGATGAGTTTTTATACGTATGGACAATTAATGAATACGCGTGTTGAAGCAGAAAAATATTCGGTTGAAGCTATTCGTCATCCTGGTATCATGCATAGTGGGGAAGAGCTTAATACAATAAAAGCTCATGTGAATAATAGTGATGAGCCTTGGTCGAGTGCCTATAAGGCTATGGTGGCCTGGAAAGGATCTTCATTGGATTGGACACCCCAACCTTTTGCTCATGTACATCGCGATAGTTATGGAGCCAATAGAGTTGGCGATCCGCAAATCGGTAATGATGCAGAAGCAGCCTATAGTCATGCCATACAATGGGTGGTTACTGGAAATAAGGCACATGCTGAAAAAACCATTGAAATATTGAACGCATGGAGTGGCACTATAAAAACAATTACTGGGAAAGATGATAATTTAGTCGCAGGAATGATAGCTCACAAATACTGTAATGCTGCAGAAATCATTCGTTATACGTATGACAACTGGGCAGAGGATGAAGTTGATCAGTTCAAGGATATGATGCTCAATGTCTTCTATCCCTTAATTAGTAATTACTACACCAATAGCATGAATTCTAATGGGAATTGGGGGCTTTCTATGGTCAATTCGGTATTGGCAATAGCTGTGTTTTGTGATGATGTAGAACTGTTTAACGATGCGATTGCTCATGTTATGGGCACAAATGTGCAACCTTACTCTACCTTCTCGGGCTATATAGATGCTACCACCGGTCAATGTCAGGAAAGCGGAAGAGATCAGGGGCATTCGCAAATGGGACTGGGCTATTTAGCGGCAATATCTGAAATAGCTTGGAAACAGGACATTGATTTATATGCCTATCTCGACAACCGACTTTTGCATGGCTTCGAATATTTTGCAAAATACAATCTAGGTAACGATGTAGCATATTACAATATGTATGGAAAATTTAAGGATGTAATATCAGAGAAAAGTCGTGGAAAATATCAACCTATTTTTGAAAGGGTTTATGATCACTATGTGCGTGTAAAAAAACTTTCAATGCCTTATACTGAACAAATCGTTGAACAGATTCGTCCAGAGGGTTTTACTTCTTCAATGATTTCTTGGGGTACCTTAACAGGATATCAGGGAGTCCCTATTGATTTAAATGATTAGTGCGGTGTTTTTAACGCAAACAGACCGTTTTGTTATATTTCTACAGAATTATCGTGTTCTTTTGTGTAATAAATCATATAAATATGTATGATTAAGTGTATCTAAAAGGTTCTGATTTAAATGTCTGGTCCTGAAATATGCTATAAATTTCAAATTATTATCTTTATATTTTTTCAGTAGCAACTGTTTGCCAGTTAGTATTGAATAAGAACTTTATTTTTCAATTTCTTTCAAATTTGTAATTTTGACATACTCAGTCAATTTTTTGAAAGGCTTGGTCAATTGAGGCATATATTTTCTTTTTAATTTTGTATGATAAAATAATACATCTGTGTATAACCTTAAAAAATTCAATTATGATTAAAAATAAAAATGTAATTAAAGTAATGGTATTAGGTGTCTTATTCATCATATTTACCGTAGTTCAAGGTTGTGATAAGAAAAAGGATAATCACAAAAAAGCTAATGATCAAATAGCCAAGCTTTCTCTTGAAGAAGAAGTTATAGAACCACATATTCACAAAGAAGAAATAGAACCGCATACGCATAGTCATTCACCTCAATCAGATCCCGGCAAAAGAATATTAAAACCAGAAGATGTAAAAGGATTGTGGGTGTTTCCTGAAAGTAAAGACAAATTAGGTTCTGGAGGATTGCTTCAAATTTATATGGATGCTGAAAGTCACCCTCAAGCTTCTTCAGGTTTTGCTAAATATGAGTTGGGAGTGGGGGGAGCTCTACCTGAACACAAACATAATAAAACAGAAGAGATTGCTTATTTTCTTTCAGGAAAGGGGATTGTTATAAGTTACGAGAACAATAAGAAGATAGAGACTGTTGTTGAAGAAGGATATGTATGGTATACAGCACCAGGGGAATGGCATTCGTTTAAAAATACAGGAGATGTACCTTTAAAATTGGTGTTCGCTACGATACCAAATGCCAAACATGGCTTATTGAATTTCTTTAAAAAAGTAAGTGCAGAACCTGGGAAACAGGCTACTGCATTAAGTGCGGAAGCGTTTGCAAAACTTGCAACAGAAAATGACATGATCTTAAAGCCTGCAAAAATTGAGTAGCATTTTATTTTTCTTTGTGTTTTGGTTGCGTAACGCATTTCATTGAGTTGGGATCAATTTTACAGTGCGTAAAAAATAAATTTAACCTATGATATATAATTCTTATAAGTTGATTCCTCTAGAAAATTGTAATTTTAAGGTATAAACCTCATTTAAAAATTATGGGAAACGGTTACGATATAGCAAAAAACAATCCTACATTCAAGAAAATTGAAGTGTCATCTCTTATGTTTTCGGAATATCGATGTATGGAGGAAAAATCGATTTTCACGGCATGGTCTCATTTAAACTACTTTATTTATGTATTAGAGGGTAAAAAGAAATGGCGAACATTAGAACATAGCTATATGGCTCATGCCAATGAGGTGCTTTTTGTAAAAAAAGGAGCTAACATTATTCATAAGTTTTTTGATTCAGATTTTTGTGCCATGGTTATCTTTATTCCTGATGCGTATATAAAAGATTTTATTTCACAAAAACCAGAAATAGGAAGCAGTTTTAAAAAAAATATACCAAGTGATAGTGTAATTCCACTAAAATTAGATAGGATATTAACCACCTATTTTGCTTCTTTGTTAGCCTGCTTTTTTAATGAGGAAAAGCCTTCAAAATATTTGATGGAAATTAAGTTTCAGGAATTATTGGTCAACATGTTATCACTCTCTTCCAATCCTAAAATTGGGAGTTATTTTAAGCAGATCTCACAACCTGTAAAACCATCTATTAAAAATATAATGGAGGCTAATTTTATTTATAATCTATCTCTAGAAGAATTTGCAAGACTAACACATCGAAGTTTAAGTACCTTTAACCGTGATTTTTATAGTACCTACGAAACATCACCAGGAAAATGGCTTACCAAAAAAAGAGTCTCCCATGCTAAAAAATTATTAGAGAATACGCAGCAAAAAATATATGAAGTGGCTTTTGATTGTGGTTTTGAAAGTCCGGCACATTTTGCAAGAGTTTTCAAGAATGAAAATGGGATAACTCCTTTAAAATTTCAAAAAGCACAGCTGTCCGTTTAATAACAGTTTAAAAATATATTCAACTTCTAATTATGGATATTCAAACAAATAAGGAAACAAAATCTTCCTCAAAAAAATGGTTGCATCTTATAGATGAGCTAGGAGAACAATTGGCAACAAACGGAATTACTCATGACCATAACGATAGCTTTGTAGTTGATAATTATCAATTATTAAAAAAAAATGGATATTTAAAAGCGATGATTCCAAAACCATTGGGTGGTGGTGGCGTTTCCTTCAAGGATATGTGTGAAATATTGATAAAAATTGCACATTATTGTCCATCTACGGCATTGGCACTTTCTATGCATCAGCATCTTCTTGCAGCTAGTATATGGAAGTATATACATCAGGGTACGGGAGCAGAATTTTTAAAAGAGGTAGTTGAAAAAAATCTAGTATTGGTTAGTACGGGTGCACGTGATTGGTTAGACTCTAATGGAAGCATGACAAAAACAGCTGGAGGTTATTTGGTTTCTGCAAAAAAACAATTTGCCAGTCAATCTGCGATAGGAGATGTTTTAGTGACTAGCATGCCTTATAATGACCCAAAAGAGGGTTGGCAAGTGCTACATTTTTCAGTGCCCATGAACTCTGATGGGATACAATTATTAGAGGATTGGCATACATTGGGGATGCGTGGTACAGGTTCACAAACAGTAACTCTTAAAAATGTGCTAGTTTCAGACAATTCTATCGTAATGAAAAGAGCAAAAGGTGAATTTCCTATGTTTTGGAATGTAGTTCTAACAGTTGCATTGCCTTTAATTATGGCTCCTTATATAGGAATTGCTGAGAAAGCGATGAAGATTACACTAGAAAAGTTAAAAGTAAAACAACATAAACTACCCCATATTACCTTTTTACTTGGCGAAATGTACAATAGCCTTACATTGGCCCAAGTGGTTTATAAAGACATGATTGCAATAGCTAACAATTTAGATTTTCAGCCTGACGATAGTATAGGTATCCAAATATTGGCTAGAAAGACGTTGGTTGCTAAGGCATGTAAGGAAACTGTCAATAAAGCCATGGAAACAGTAGGTGGACAAAGTTTTTACCGAATATTTGAACTTGAACGACTCTTCCGAGATGTACAAGCGGTAGGCTTTCATACATTGCCCGAAAAGCAACAGCAGCATTTTACAGGAGAATTTTTATTAGAATAACAAAATTACAGCCAACGTCAGACTGTCTAATAACTTCTAACATTTTCTTTTAAAAGAATCATATTGGTTTTATAACTTTTTTGTATCTTC